>NZ_OZ244138.1:290000-5492500 GCF_965216085.1 Roseibium sp.
GGGTTTTTACAAAGGGGCCCATGCTTGATCTGGTTTGGAGCAAACGTTGTTTGTGCCGCATGTTTTGGCATTGGTTGGGCGTTTAACGCGCTCAAGTAGTGCGGAGCACGGTAGCGCAAACAAAGATGATCTTTTTGCGCCTTTGGCGCGAAAAAGATGAACATTGATAATGAGAGTGATCAAGTGTCTTAAGGGCATTCGGTGGATGCCTTGGCGACAAGAGGCGATGAAAGACGTGATACGCTGCGATAAGCTATGGGGAGCTGCGAATAAGCTTTGATCCATGGATTTCTGAATGGGGCAACCCACTCCGTATGGAGTATCCCGCAAGGGAAGCAAACCCGGGGAACTGAAACATCTAAGTACCCGGAGGAAAGGACATCAACCGAGACTCCGCTAGTAGTGGCGAGCGAACGCGGACCAGGCCAGTGGTCATATCCTAAGAACTGGAACCGTCTGGAAAGTCGGGCCTTAGTGGGTGATAGCCCCGTACAGGTAGAAATGGATATGATCCTCGAGTAGGGCGGGACACGTGAAATCCTGTCTGAACGTGGGGGGACCACCCTCCAAGCCTAAGTACTCCTTGTCGACCGATAGCGAACAAGTACCGTGAGGGAAAGGTGAAAAGTACCCCGACGAGGGGAGTGAAACAGTTCCTGAAACCGGATGCCTACAAACAGTTGGAGGGCGCAAGCCTGACAGCGTACCTTTTGTATAATGGGTCAGCGACTTAATTTAACGAGCAAGCTTAAGCCGGTAGGTGTAGGCGTAGCGAAAGCGAGTCTGAATAGGGCGTTTTAGTTCGTTGGATTAGACCCGAAACCGAGTGATCTAGCCATGGCCAGGTTGAAGGTGCGGTAACACGCACTGGAGGACCGAACCCACGCCTGTTGAAAAAGTCGGGGATGAGCTGTGGCTAGGGGTGAAAGGCCAATCAAACTCGGAAATAGCTGGTTCTCCGCGAAATCTATTTAGGTAGAGCGTCGGATGAATACTCTCGGGGGTAGAGCACTGGATGGGCTATGGGGGCTTACCGCCTTACTGATCCTAACCAAACTCCGAATACCGAGAAGTACTATCCGGCAGACACACAGTGGGTGCTAACGTCCATTGTGGAGAGGGAAACAACCCTGACCGCCAGTTAAGGTCCCTAAGTTATGGCTAAGTGGGAAAGGATGTAGGACTCCCAAAACAACCAGGATGTTGGCTTAGAAGCAGCCATCATTTAAAGAAAGCGTAACAGCTCACTGGTCTAAATAAGGGGTCCCGCGCCGAAAATGTACCGGGGCTCAAGCCATACACCGAAACTGCGGGTGCACACTTTGTGTGCGCGGTAGCGGAGCGTTCTGTAAGTCTGCGAAGGGAGACCCGTGAGGGCTCTTGGAGATATCAGAAGTGCGAATGCTGACATGAGTAACGATAAAGGGAGTGAGAGACTCCCTCGCCGAAAGTCCAAGGGTTCCTGCTCAACGCTAATCGGAGCAGGGTTAGTCGGCCCCTAAGGCGAGGCCGAAAGGCGTAGTCGATGGGAATGAGGTTAATATTCCTCAACTTGGTGGTAGTGACGGATGCCGTGTGTTGTATCTCCTTATTGGATTGGGGGTGCAGCGAAGGTGTTCCAGGAAATAGCTCCACCGTATAAACCGTACCCGAAACCGACACAGGTGGACTGGTAGAGAATACCAAGGCGCTTGAGAGAACTATGCTGAAGGAACTCGGCAAAATGCTCCCGTAAGTTCGCGAGAAGGGAGACCTCTGATCGGGCAACCGGTTAGGGGTGGCACAGACCAGGGGGTGGCGACTGTTTATCAAAAACACAGGGCTCTGCGAAGTCGCAAGACGACGTATAGGGTCTGACGCCTGCCCGGTGCTGGAAGGTTAAGAGGAGGTGTGCAAGCACCGAATTGAAGCCCCAGTAAACGGCGGCCGTAACTATAACGGTCCTAAGGTAGCGAAATTCCTTGTCGGGTAAGTTCCGACCTGCACGAATGGCGTAACGACTTCCCCGCTGTCTCCAGCATAGACTCAGTGAAATTGAATTCCCCGTGAAGATGCGGGGTTCCTGCGGTCAGACGGAAAGACCCCGTGCACCTTTACTACAGCTTCACACTGGTATTCGTAATGACATGTGTAGGATAGGTGGTAGACGTTGAAGCATTTGCGCCAGCAGATGTGGAGTCACCCTTGAAATACCACCCTTGTCCTTATGGATATCTAACCGCGGCGCAACAACGTCCGGGACCGTGTGTGGCGGGTAGTTTGACTGGGGCGGTCGCCTCCCAAATGGTAACGGAGGCGCGCGAAGGTGGGCTCAGAGCGGTCGGAAATCGCTCGTTGAGTGCAATGGCATAAGCCTGCCTGACTGCGAGACTGACAAGTCGAGCAGAGACGAAAGTCGGCCATAGTGATCCGGTGGTCCCTCGTGGAAGGGCCATCGCTCAACGGATAAAAGGTACGCCGGGGATAACAGGCTGATGATGCCCAAGAGTCCATATCGACGGCATTGTTTGGCACCTCGATGTCGACTCATCACATCCTGGGGCTGGAGCAGGTCCCAAGGGTTTGGCTGTTCGCCAATTAAAGTGGTACGTGAGTTGGGTTCAGAACGTCGCGAGACAGTTCGGTCCCTATCTGCCGTGGGTGTAGGAGAATTGAGAGGATCTGTCCCTAGTACGAGAGGACCGGGATGGACGTACCTCTGGTGGACCTGTTGTGGCGCCAGCCGCATTGCAGGGTAGCTATGTACGGAAGGGATAACCGCTGAAAGCATCTAAGCGGGAAACCCACCTCAAAACCAGTTCTCCCTGAAGAGCCGTGGAAGACCACCACGTCGATAGGAAGCGTGTGGAAGTGCAGCAATGCATGAAGCTTAGCTTTACTAATAGCTCGTTCGGCTTGATCCTCTCATTAGTCAATGTTCATCTTGAATTGGTCCGCATAATGTCGAACCTTCGGTTCGACCTATCCGGACTATTCCAGATCATTTTAAGTGCACTACCGGCCTTCGGCCTACTTGAGTGCGTTTGAAATCATCTAAAAAAACAAAAAAGACCAGTTTTACAATTTATCTGCCCTTCGCCGGCCTGGTGGCTCTAGCGGGGAGCCCCCACCCGATCCCATCCCGAACTCGGCCGTGAAACTCCCCAGCGCTAATGGTACTGCATCTTAAGGTGTGGGAGAGTAGGTCGCTGCCAGGCCTGCAAAGCGCAGATAAATACCTCTTCAATTGAAACAAGACAAAATACCTATGACGCGGGATGGAGCAGTCCGGTAGCTCGTCAGGCTCATAACCTGAAGGTCGTAGGTTCAAATCCTACTCCCGCAACCAAATCCCCCAAAATAAACAAAACCGCGCATAAAAGCGGGGCTATTTGCCGCTTGAAACAGCCCAGATCAGGAACTCTCGTGCCGCACCAGCGCCCTCATAAGCACAACTCAAAACCAAGCGCATGTATATTCCCGCCCCCCGCAGCGTCCGCAGCGTCAATAAATCAGAGAACGGATTCCGCAAACGTAAAAAAGCCGCGTTGAAGCAGCGAACTAGCGCTGAGCAAAGGCAAAAATCAGTTGCCAAACACCAAATGAAATTAGGTCGCATCAGGGTTCAGATTTGATCATTGCCGAACGAACGTTGGAAATAGCGTTTCCTAGTTGTGCGCAAAAATCCTTCGCGACGATCGAAATAGGTCTGTGGGTTGGAGTCAAAATTGACAAACCATTTTGGATGCGTGGGCGGAAAGGACGGAACACAATCATTGGCGGCCCAAATCCCAGCCGGCTTTTTTCTTGGGTCTCATAGGCAGTGATCATGTCACATATGAGCGCGCACAATCCAGCTTCGACAAATTTCAGCCCCGGTAGCGCCGTCTGAATCTCAAATCTTTGATTGAACTCAACACCGGCTTCGCGAAAACGGGCAATGGTTTGGCGGTGGCTTCTATGCTCTGCATGCAATAGAGCCAGAGGATAGCCGTCAAGGTCGGTAGGTGTAATGACCTCCTTGGATGCTAGTGGATCGGTCGCAGACAGGGCGCACATGCATTCCAGATCGAAATCTGTCTGATCGTAGGAGTTCCGGGACCGGGGTGTTTCCGCAATGCCGATGTCAAAATGTTGGGCCGCGATGAGTTCTTCAATTTCAGAAGACGTTCGGCTCGCCAAAGATATTTTGACACTCGCCTTGTCTTTAATAAACGAAGATAGAACTGCAGGAAGAAAGTCATCCGCAATTTCCGGAATCCCGGCAATACGCAGTTGACCGTGTTCACGGTTTGCAAGGCCCCTCAACGTGCGTTTGGAGATTTCCAAGCGTTTTAGGATTGCATCAGCTTCTTCGAGAAAAAACTCAGCTTCGGGTGTTGGTACAAGGCGCCCTTGTTCCCGGACAAAGAGCTTGAGTTCCAATTCGGTTTCCAATCCGGAAATTGTGGAACTGATCGCGGGTTGCGTTCGCCCAAGTGTACGGGCCGCCTCTGAAATCGAGCCGCAGCGCATGACTTCGCGAAAGGTCGCCAACTGCCTGATTGAGAGATTCATGAGAACTCTATTGAACAATCCGGAAATTCGTCAGTACTGTGATCCTGAAAAGCGCTATCGTCAACTATTTGCGTGTATTGAGATATTTCCCAACAATTACCTTAACGTAAGACTTGTGGGGCTTTCAGGCATGTGCTTTGGGAGATAGATAGGTTTTCTAGATTTGGGTTAATCGCGCGCCTCTGGCCGCCAAAGTCTGTTGATTTGGTAGGCATTCACGTCCTGCAGCAACTCAATAAAACTCTTGGCCGCATGGTGGAGCGATTCTTGGCCCTTCTCCGCAGTCGCAGCAGCGGCGTTTCCAAGCGCGCCTTCTGGGTTAAGATCTTGGGCCTTCCAACCGAACTGCGCTTTTCCATGCCCTCTTAGATGTTTGAACTCGGCTAGAAATGTTTGTTGTTCTGAAGAAAAGTCTTTCGCCTCATCCATGCGGACAAGGTCAGGACGGAGCGCCAGCATGAGCGATGTTTCTATATCGCCGCCATGAATTCCATAAATAAATTCCTCGGCTGGGAACAGGTCATCTGGCTGGCCAAAGCGCAACCAGTTTGTGGCGACAACAAACATCTCGTGTTTGATGCGCAGTTCCCTGGCCACGATGTCAAGAACAGGGACATTGCCACCATGGGAGTTGATCAGCACCATTTTCCGGAGACCCGCTCGCGCGACACACTCGCCAATTTCAATCCAGCAACGGGTGACCGTTTCCCAGGAGAGCGTGAGTGTTCCCGGCGATGAGATATGTTCATCGGACTTTCCGATTTGCTGAATGGGTAAAAAAGTCACCGGTAGATCGTCTGGGAGCAGTTCCAAAACCTTTTGGATTTGTCCTTCGGCGAGGGTTGTGTCGGTCGAGAGCGGCAGGTGTGGGCCATGCTGCTCGATCGCGGCAACGGGTAAGACAGCAATCCAGTTTTCCTTATCCGGACACTCAAAATCCGTCGTGGTCATGTCCTGCCAGTACCGCTTGGGCAACATCTTGAAATTCCTGATCGTCTTTACCAGCCTGCTGATAGCCGTGCCATCTACAGACAGATAAGTCCAGTCAAGCCAGCTTTTCACGCATTTATGATCCCGTTTCTTAATGGGAATTAACAATCTGGCGAGGATTTTCGGGGAAAACAAAAGGTATGATCGGCGCGTTGTTGTCCAATACGCCGGCGAACCTTTTGAGAAGCAGCGGGGTAGCCGGTGAGGTTGCACCCAGGTCCGGGGAAGTTGACCCAGGCCGGGATCCTTCGGCTGCGCGCGACAGCCAGGCTAGCCCGCGTGCTGCTGCTATAAGCGTTCAGAACGCTCCGACCCTGACCTCTCAGGCAATCCTTGCTCTTCAAGATGTCGAGTCCGCAGACGTTTCTGCAAAGCGGCCATCTCAGTCCGGCCCGTTGCAAGCGGAGCCGGACGATGCAGAGATCTCGAGCGCAGATCGGGCTCAAGACGGTGATCATCCAACCTCAAAACCAATTGCTGAGGCAGATCGTGGTCAAGCACCGGCCAACTCAGCAAATGCTGAGAATTCTGATGAAAAAGAAGACCCGGATGGTGACGGCCTGAATGAAGCGGAAGAAAAACAAGTCCAGGAGCTGAAGCAGCGCGACCGGGAAGTCCGCGCCCATGAGCAGGCTCATGCCCGTGTGGGCGGAGCGTATGCAAGTGCACCTAGTTACACCTTCCAGCAAGGACCAGATGGCAAGCGTTATGCCGTGGGCGGCGAAGTTCAGATTGATACAGCTAAAGAACGCACGCCAGAGGCGACCATCCGGAAAATGCGGGTGGTCATCAGTGCGGCTCTTGCTCCGGCCGAACCGTCCGGTCAGGATTTGAGCGTTGCTCAGCAAGCCCGCTCCCAACTTTCTGAAGCGCAGGCGGAACTGCGTCAGCAGAAGCTGGAAGAGCTGAAAGGTGATGAGGGGGAAGCAGACGCCGCTGAAAATGTAGATAGTACGAAAGAAAACCCAATCGCTTCGGCAACCTCCTCAACCGCGCCGGAAGATGACAAACCGAATGGGACCTTAGACCGAACAGCACAGAGCGAAGAAGGTGCCGCCAGCAATTCGAGACGTCAACGCGCGGATAATGCAGAGCTTGACGCTTATAAATCCGCAATCGAACGGGCAACGGCCCAACAGTCATCTATCAATTCATTGTTTGCCTGATAAAACTGACATACCAAAAACAAACATCAAAGGGCTGCGCCAATTGCCAATCTTGCGGCCAGTTCCAATCCATCTTCCGTCAGAGACACCAGCCGCCGGCCGAACCCCGGCGGTTTAACGTGGGATGCAAGGCCCCTTTCGACCAGTTTTGCAACCGCTGCTGCCACCTGGTTGCCTTGAAGGCCGCAGTCCTGCGCGATGCCATCGATCGTGCGGACCGTGAAATTGGCCGCTGCTTGCAGCACAGATTTTTCGAGATCGGTCAGAGACCGCCCGATTTGCCCCAGTTTCGGCGGGAGCGGATGTTCAGCCGCCGTTTCAACGTGACCTTTCAAATGCCGGGAATAGGCGAGATTATCTTTGAGTTCCTGGATTTGGATCTGGGCGCGCTCTTCTCCGTCGGTCATTTTGTTTGTCAGTTCATGGATCACTTTGTCAGACAGAGTTGAGAGAAAGGCCTTGGCGGTAAATCCGGCCAAGATGCAGAAACCGGCGAAGATCAAATACGCTTCGCTGTCCTGGCTATTTTTGACATCATCCAGAAGTTTGGATTGCAGCAGCGACAAAAACAGCGGAACCGTTAGCGCCGCGATCATGCCCACCAAACAAAACCCAAAGGCCCCAAGGCGAACTTGGGACGCGGCCGGCTGAGCGGTGGTGAGGAAAGCAGCAAACCCGCCAAACCCGCCGGCGATGATCATCGTCAGGCTTAAAGGAAGAATGGCTTTTAAAAACTCCAGAATTTCAGTCATTACGTACTGGGCCAGTCCGCGAAATAGCCCAATGGGCTGGTCATTTATGTTCCTGGAAGACGTTAGCCAGATGTTTATGTGACAGGTAATCGGCTGAAATATCTTTAGCCGTCTTTTGCTTTTTTCATGTTTTTCAAAGCTACATAGCCGAAATAAAAGTTAAGTCCGGACTGTCATTTGACGGTTAAATAACTTGGCTAGGGTGCCCCTGAAAAAGATGGACGAATCGGACCATCGTGCGTTTTGGGGACCGTTGGATGCCTTTCAATTACAAAAAGAGTATTACGTTTCGCTTGCTTCAGGCAGCTAAAGCGCAACGCGCCCGTTCGGGTGCTCATTTGATGCGCATCGGGCTGCATCCGGGGCAGGAGCTGGTCTTGAAAGTTCTGGCCGATGCAGATGGTCGAACGATGAGCCAGTTGGCTTTGGCCCTGGGGGTTCAGCCGCCGACCGTTACAAAAATGGTCACACGGTTGTCTAGTCAGGGATATTTGCGCCGCCAGGTATCTGATACGGATGGACGGCTCGCTCGAGTCTATCTCACCGAGACCGGCAGGGAATTGGTGGCGTCGGTAGACAAGGCTTGGAAACGGCTGGAGCGGGAAGCCATGGCCGGTATTGAAGACAAGGACCGGAAAAAACTGCGCAAGCTGCTGCGGCAAGTGGAAAAAAATCTTTCGATTTCCGTTGATGATGATCCGGAACATGACGCAGACCTCGAGCCTGAAGGAGACGAGGTTTCAAGCAAATCAGGTACAGACAAGGAATTGTCGACAGTTTGATTGAGGACTGTCCGTTGGACAGCCGGATGTTACCCAACCTATCCGAATACTGTTTTCGCTAGGAAACCGAGCACAGCGGTTGCTCCCAGCACCGCAAACATGCTCTGTTTCGCCCAAAATACCAAAATCGCGGCGGCAACTGCAATGGTCAGTAAGACGCCATCGAGGCTTTTAAAGACGGGCCAGAGCACAGTGATCGGACCGGCCGTTATGGTCTCAGTTTTTGCAAAAAGTACATTTAGTGCAAACCAGACCGCCAGATTGAGGATGGTGCCGGCGACCGCGGCGGTGATCGCCGACAAGGCGTTGCTGAGCCTTTGATTGCCATAGAGCCGTTCCATCCAAGGAGCGCCGGCAAGCACAAACAAAAAACTGGGCGCGAAGGTCACCCAAGTGGTCATGGCGGCTGCCAGAAAAGCCATCGCGGCAGGAGTAAACGGCTCAGGGTTCTGCCACCCGCCTAGAAATCCGACAAATTGTGTGACAAGGATGAGTGGTCCGGGCGTCGTTTCCGCCAACCCCAATCCATCAAGCATTTGTCCGGCTGTCAGCCAACCTTTTGTCTCGACAGCGACCTGAGCCATATAACTTAATAGGGCGTAGGCGCCGCCGAAACTCACAACGGCGAGTGTTGAGAAAAATCCGGCAATATCAACAAGCACAGAGTGTGGTGTCAAAACCGATGCAGCGAACAGCGGCGGAGCGGCCCAGACCAGCCCGCCTATAGCAAGTGTTTTTGCCGTTTTTTTGAGCGATGCTTTTGTATGGTCTCCGGCGATTGGGGAAGGGGCAGAGCTCGCTCCCCTGCCGAAAAGAAGGCCTACCGCAGCTGCGCCGATGATCACCACGGGAAACGGAATGGCAAAGAAGAACAAGGCACAAAAGGAGAGGGCACATAGGATCCGGCCAAGTCGGGTTTTGAGTGCTTTGGCGCCAATGCGGAGGAGGGCTTGAACAACGATGGCAAGAACACCGGCTTTAATCCCGTAAAACACAGCTGAAATGACAGAAGTTTCCCCGTAAGCCGCATAGATGTAGCTCACAAGTGCCATGGCGAAAGCGCCCGGCAGAATGAACAAGAGGCCGGCAATCAATCCGCCTAAAGTGCGGCCGGTCAACCAGCCGCAGTAGGTCGCCAATTGCTGTGCTTCAGGGCCTGGCAGAAGCATGCAGTAATTGAGCGCATGTAGGAACCGGTCTTCTGAGAGCCACTTTTTGTTTTCGACGAACTCGTGGTGCATCACCGATATTTGCGCAGCCGGGCCGCCGAAAGACAGCAGGCCGACTTTTGTTGCGATCCGGGTCAAGTCCGTCAGCGATGGCGCAGGTTGGCCGGAAGTGCTCTTGAGTTCAGTACTTTCTTGGCTGGCTGACATTCTGGGCCTGCTTGTTTTGTCCTGTGGTGCTCTCCTAAATCGGCTATGTGACCACTGCAAGACAGGATTTCTTTCTCAAAACATTACAAAAAGCTCATTTGCAATCACACTTCGCGCACCCACCTCGTAATAAAGCGGTCTGCACCACTTGAGAGGAGCGTCCTGAATGTCTGATCGAACACTCGATAATGATCGTGGTGCCAAGCGTGCTGAGGAACTGCGGCGGCGTTTTCAAAACGTGTCGGATGCTTCATTTGGCCGGCGCGGATTTTCTTCTCCTTCTGGTCGCGGAATGAAGGGACGTTGGAACACTGCAGGTGGCCAAGGCTCGGGCAGTGTTTACAAATTCTGGCTCGCCTGTGCCCTCTTGATAATGGCGGCAGCCTTGTTTCTTTAAATCAGGAACGGATAGCCGCCTTCGAGTTTCAATAAAGCTATTTTTATATCGGTGCCGCCGGCTCCGGAGTAACCGCCAAGCCCATTTGCAGACAATATGCGGTGACATGGGATTATGACCGGAATTGGATTTGCACCACACGCCTGGCCGATAGGCTGTCCATAAGTGTCAAGCTCCTTGGCGAGATCACCATACGTCCGGGTCTCGCCGTAGGGAATTGCCAGCATAGCCTTGAAAACAGCCTGATGAAGCTCACCGCCTTTCGGTTTCAACGGCAAGTCAAATTCTTTCAAGTTTCCATCCATATAAGCGGCCAGTTGCGAACAAGCTTCGCGCAGCAAAGGTGTTTCTCCTTGGCTTGGTGTACCATTCCAGTGTAGGTCGGTAATGGCCTCATTTTCTTCCGTGATAGTGAGGCACCCCAGCCATGTTTCAAGTCCAGCAACTGGCATCAAAACTCCTTGTGATTCCGGCTCTGCCAGATGGATGTGTCCAAAGGTTAGCAGCTAATTCTGCGTCATTGGTCAAGCCAAACACCATCCGCAGCTTTCTTGAAAGGTCAACCATCAATGTCGGCTGAAACAGGTGGTCAGCAAGCAAATGGGAAAGACGGGCCTGCGTCTGCCGCGCCCATTGCCGGGATTGGATTGATTATTCTGGCCTGCCTTTGTTTTTCTGTGCTGGATGCCACAGCCAAATACCTCTCCACCAGCCTGCCTACATTGCAGATCGTCTGGGTGCGTTTTGTCAGCCATGTCGTGTTGTCGCTGGTTCTTTTCCAGGTCTGGAAATCTCCTCAATTGCTGAAAACGGACCGGTGGGGTCTGCAAATCATTCGGGCTTTCTGTCTGCTGGGCACGACAATTTTCAATTTCCTCGCTGTCCGCTATCTGCAATTGGCGGAAACCATGTCGATCATGTTTGCCGCGCCATTTGTCATTACAGCTCTTGCTGGGCCTGTACTTGGAGAGTGGGCCGGTATTCGGCGCTGGGTAGCGATCATTGTTGGCTTTCTGGGTGTTCTGGTGGTGACGCGGCCCGGTCTTGGCGGATTGCATTGGGCCGTAATCTATTCGCTGGCCGCTATGTCGTTTTTTGCCACCTACGCCCTGTTAACTCGAAAGCTTGCGGCAACAGATAGTTCTGCTGGAATGCTGATTATTTCAGGGCTTGTGGCCTCGGTCGCCATGGCTCCGGTCGGTCTGTCTGTTTGGCAGGCACCTGACGGGGTCTGGGAATGGGGACTGCTGATTGCCACAGGCGCATTCGGCGGAGGCGGGCATTTTCTGTTTATCCTCGCGCACCGTCTTGCCCCGGCACCAGTTCTTGCGCCGATGACCTATGTCCAGATCGTCTGGATGGTGGCGCTTGGCTATCTTATATTCGGCGATGTTCCGACGCTAACAACAATCTTGGGGGCTTCGATTGTTGTCGGTTCAGGCCTCTACATTCTCTACCGGGAGCAGGTGAAAGCTGGTTAGCAGAATTTCCTAACGGTTGACCGGTTGACCATGCAAGGATCTTGACGGCTTAATACCCTCCAGTTTGGAATGCTGGTCACTTCGAGGGCCGGATTGCCTTGGAGGGTTGGGATGGAAATGAACCGCCGAACGCTGTTGAAAGGTGCAGTTGCTGTAACGGGAACACTGGCGATGCCAGCCATTGCACGCGCCAATGCAGCTGCGAACGCCTATTTTACTGGATACCAGGATGACAACGGTTTCCGGTATCGCCGAACTAACTATAAAAAGATTGATAAGGTCTGGCACCGGCAGATGGTCCAGTACTATAGCCCCGAACCTCCGGGTACAGTTGTGGTCGATACCACCAATCACTTCTTATACTGGGTTTGGGAAAACAATACGGCGCTCCGATACGGCGTCGGCGTCGGCAAAGAAGGGTTCAAGTGGTACGGGCGGGCCCGGATCGACCGTAAAGCCTTGTGGCCGCGCTGGGTGCCGCCACCTGAAATGCTGAAACGCCAGCCGGATCTGCCACGCCGCGTGGAAGGTGGGGCGGCAAACAATCCCCTCGGACCGCGTGCTCTGTATCTTTATCGTGATGGAGTTGATCTTGGGTATAGGCTGCACAGCACGCTGGAGCCCTGGAGCATAGGTCATGATGTTTCAAGCGGATGCATCCGGATGTTTCCTGAGGATGTGATCGACCTGTATCAGCGCTGTCCAAAGGGAACTGGTGTACTTGTCCTGGAGCACCTCGGAGCAAATGCCGGTTGAGGCCGGAAGCAGGATACTTAGGAATTGGGGGCTTTTTTGACTACAAGATTTCGCCGCGTGAACAGCGGCATACTGCTGGCTGCCGTTTGCAGTTTCGGCCTTGCGGGCTGCAACACCGCGTCTAACCTGGCAACACCGAATGTGACCAATGCACCGGCTGCCGGGTTTGCGTCTATTGAACCAGGGTCCGAAGAAGAATTTATCATCAATATAGGCCGCCGGATCTATTTCGACAAAGGATCAGCGACCATCTCCAGTGAAGCCAAGATGACGATTGACAATCAAGCGGTCTGGCTGAAGCAGAACAAGAAGTGGCTGGTAAAGGTTCAGGGGCATGCGGATGACCCCGGCAGTGAAGCGGCACAGAAAACCCTGTCTGCAAAACGGGCAGCTGCGGTTCAGTCCGCTCTGGTTCAACGCGGCGTTGATCCAAAACGCATGTGGACGAAGGGATACGGTGTAGAGCGCCCTGTCACCGATTGTGACGAAGTGACCTGTCAGTCCCAGAATCGCAGAGTAGTGGTAAATCTGAGGGAAGAATTCGACGCTTCAGCACCGCAAAGAAACTGATAAACAAAAATCGTCAATTATAGTCCACGTTGCAGGCTGCTTCAGATAAGGCTGCCTGATAATTTGGCGTTTGAGTATACGGAATGTCTGACGGCACAGATAACAAGTCCTCTCCCGTTGCAGGAATGCAAAAGCCCGGAAAACGCCTCACATTGGGGCATATTGCCGATCAGCTGGGAATATCCACCGCGACCGTCTCATTGGCGCTGCGGGACAGTCCTCTTGTCGCGGAGGAAACGCGGGCAAAGGTTAAACGGACGGCTGAAGAAATTGGCTACATCTACAACCGGTCGGCTGCATCGCTCCGCACGTCGCGCAGTCAGATTGTCGGTGTTGCGGTTCACGACATTCTAAATCCCTTTTTTGCGGAGGTGTTTTCTGCTCTTGAAGACGTTCTCGAGGAGCAGGGGCAGATGATTTTTATCTGTAACCACCGCGATGATGTAAAACGGCAAAAAGCATTTGTGAACACGTTGCTCCAGCATCGGGCTGATGGGCTGATCTTATGTCCGTCGGTCGGAACATCGGCAGAAGATATCAACCGGTTGATTGACCAGGGAATACCGGTCACGCTGGTTGCCCGCGAACTGCCGGGCGTCTGGGCGCCATGTGTGCGTGGGGATGATCAGGCCGGAACCAACAGAATTACAAAACATTTGATTGAACAAGGGCACCGCAAAATAGCCATGGTGGGCGGACGCCGCGAAAGCTCGACCGGCCGCTACCGCCACTTGGGCTGGCGTCAGGCGTTGGTTGATGCAGGTCTGGATCCGGACAAGCAAGTCGACATGCCAGAGCTGATGACCCAGGCAGATGGGCGCGCGGCAGTTCCGGCGATGCTTGAGGCGGAAGAACGGCCCTCTGCTGTTGTATGTTTTAATGACCTGGTCGCTTTCGGGATGATGACCACCATGCGCCGGGCCGGCGTAGAGCCGGGACCGGATATCGCCATCACCGGCTATGATGACATAGATGGTGCAGATGCGCGCACGCCGGCGTTGACAACCGTACATGCACATCCTGACAAGATCGGGCGGTTGGCCGCGCTGACTCTGTTGCGCCAGATCGCCGGCGACCGGGTTCCGAATACACCCATTGTCATCGAACCGGAGCTGCGAGTGCGCGAAAGCTCCCCCCCGCCGGGTGTCCGGTTTGCACCTCGACTTGCCGATTGAGAAGACTGAAACTAAAAGCGGCTGCCAAACCTGGCAGCCGCTTTTGGTTTGTTTGGATCAACTCGATAGGATCAGTCGGCGAAGATAACGTCTAGACCTGAACTGTATTCGACGCACTTGTTCCGGCCGGTTGATTTGGCGTTATAGAGCGCCATGTCGGCCCTTTGCATCAGGGTTGAAAACTCAACGTCCTCGCGGACCACCACAGCCAGTCCCATGCTGCAGGTGATGGTTTGTTCGATGTCGTCGAACTGGCATTCATCAACGATTTTTTGGCGTAAGCGTTCCGACACCAGCATCGCATCTTCCATCGATGTGTTGTGCAAAATCATGCAGAATTCTTCGCCGCCGACCCGGCCGAACACATCGACAGCACGAAGCGCGCCGCCAATAATTTCGGTGAACTTTTTCAACACGTCATCACCAACGGCGTGACCATTGCGGTCGTTGATCAGTTTGAAATTGTCAATATCTATCATGACCGCGGTGAATGGCCGTTTAGACCGGCGGAATCGCTGCACTTCCGTGTTGGCTGCTTCCAGGAACGCTCTGCGGTTCAAGATGGCGGTAAGATCGTCAACACTGGCGATACGCTCCAGATTGACCTTGGCCTGCATCAGGGCATTGTGCGCACGGTCACGGGCAATTTCATGACCAACCCAGTCAGCGAATTGCCGGATAATTTGGATGTCAGCCGAGGAAAAAGGCCTTTTCCTTGTGTCTGGGGCTGTGAAGTTGATCGTGCCGTAAACTTCACCGTCCACCAGCAGCGGTGCGCCGATATAGGTTTCTAACCCAAAGACTTTGAAGCACGGGTGTTTTGCGAATTCTGACCGTGATGCCTGTGCTGTGGCCAAGGGGCGATCAGCCTGCAGCGTCAAGGTACAATAGGTGTCTTCAAGCGGAAAGGTCATGCCCGGTTCCAGTTCACTCTCCGGACAATGAGCATGGGTAACGGAGTAATGATCATCAATTACATGGCTGATGATGCCGAATGGCAAGTCCATATGCTCGCAACCAAGTCTGAGAATCTCGGCAATTTTGTCTTCATAGCAGAGCTCATTGGTTGAAGTGATGGCATAGAGTTCGGCAAGGGTGCGTTCTGTCTTTTTCTTGTCGGTATTGTCGACAATCATGACAACGAGGCCACAAACGTTTCCGGCTTCATCAAAACGCGGATTGGATTCGAATTGGCATTCGCGGGTTATACCATCGGGGAAATGGAAACAGATTTCTTCTGAGGCTCTCTGACCTGAATAGGATTTCTGGAAACAAGACCGGACCTGTTCGCGTTCTTTCCAAGGAAGGCGGTCACGCAGCCGTGTCCCGACCAACTCCTCCAGAGTACCATCAAACCATTCACAGCCTTTTTTGTTTATGAAGACACATCTGCCATCGAGGTCAACTTCGGTGATTGAGCAAGAGATGATGTCGGCAATGAGTGAAAGATCCCGGTACGCCGATTCCGCCTGCGCTTTGGCCGTCTTCAATTCAGTGATATCTGCGCGTATGCCCGCAGTGCCACCATTGCGTGTTTTGGTTTCTGAAATTCGTAGCCAGCGTCCGTCGCTCAGGGATTGCTCTATTACGCTTCCGTCTGCCGATTTGTGGTGATCCAGACGGTCGGCCAACCATTCTTCATTGCTGAGAGAACCTGTATCATATTGGTCTCGCTCCAAACCATAACGCAAGATCGCTTCAAAATCGTTGCCCGGATACATTGCGGGGGCCGAAGGTGCATATATTTCCTTATAATTCTCATTGCAGATAATGAGATTGTCATCAGCGTCATAGATGGCAAAGCCTTCTGAGATCGCTTCCAATGCATCTTCCAGGGTTTCCGCAATGTTTTTTGCCCTGGTTTCCAGCGCAATGCGTTCGGATTGGTCTCGGGCAAAGAACAAAATCCCGGTCAACTGGTGGTCCGCATCAAACAGCGGTGCGCTGACCACTTCGACGGGGATCAAATCACCCTCTCCAGTTCTTATATCGAAAGAATATGCCTTGCGATGCCGTTGATCGTTGGGAGAATTGTAGAGTTCTCCTAGCTCTTCAAATTTTGTCTTATCGGCAAAAAAGTTTTCAGTCGTTGTACCGATAAGATCATCCCGGCTGACTTTTAACAAATCCGCTAGTGCCTTGTTGACAAAGAGGATCTTACGATTCCGGTCCGTAACCACAACGCACTCGTTGAGCTCGCCAAAGGATTGTTCAAGATTCAGGGCGATATTCTCTGCCATTTCAAATCCCACCATCGTGCTTCGCATAGAGCATGTGGGACATTGAAAGATCTAAAGGTTTAATAAAAGGGTACGCAGGGTAATTTTGGATATTCTAAGGTAAATGTAATCCTAATCATTTAGATGACATAAGTAATTATATGGATGTTTATTTTCCTGTGTTGGTTCCAAGAAATGTCCTTACTCTGTCTAGTGCGGAGTTTATGTTTGCCGTTGAATTCGCGTAGCTTAGCCGGATGTATCCTTCTCCAAGGACGCCAAAGTCCGGCCCGCCAATGACAGCAACTCCAGCGTCTTCAAGCAGTGCAGAGGCAAGTTTCTTGGCTTTCCATCCAGTGTTTTTGATGTTTGGGTAGGCATAAAAGGCACCAAGCGGTGTTTTGCAGGAGATACCGTCGATTGCGTTCAATCCATCGACGACCACTTTTCTGCGTCGGTCAAATTCCTCAACCATCTCAAAAACAGCATCTTGTGGGCCGGTCAGGGCGGCAAGAGCGGCGTATTGTGCTGGTGCGTTGACACAGGACCAGGCATTCACCGCCAGTTTTCGCGCTTTGTCGATCAGTTGGTCCGGCCAAAGTGAAAAACCAAGGCGCCAACCGGTCATGGCATAGGTCTTGGACCAGCCATCCAGCAAGATCAGCCGGTCACGGATTGATGGGAAAGTTAGCAGGGATACATGTTCCATCCCGTCATAAGTCATTTGGGAATAGATTTCGTCCGACAGGATTGCTGCTTCCGGATAGGCTTCCAGGCCGTTGACCAGTTTTTCGATCTCGGAGCGCGGTGTAACTCCCCCGGTCGGATTTGCTGGTGAATTGAGGATCAAAAGGCGGGTTTTGTCCGTCATCAGCGACAAGGTTTCTTCGGCTGAAAAAGCGAAGTTGTTCTCCTCTCGGATTGGAACTGGGACCGGCCGGGCGCCTGTAAACTCGATCATGGAGCGATAAATTGGGAAGCCAGGATCCGGATACAGGATATCAACGCCCGGTTCTCCAAACATCAAAATCGCCATGAACATTGTGACCTTGCCGCCAGGCACGATCACCACCTCATCTGGGTTGGTTTCAACGCCATGGCGTTTCAGGAGATCAGCCGAAACCGCTTCGCGCAAAGGGGCAATGCCGGTTGCTGGCGTGTAGCCGTGATGACCATCGCGGAGCGCTTTTACCGCAGCTTCGACTATGTGATCCGGTGTTTTAAAATCCGGTTGGCCAATGCCAAGATTGATGATGTCGCGGCCTTGAGACGCCAATTGAGTCGCACGGGCAAGAACCGCAAAAGCATTTTCTTCGCCAATCCGGTCAAAGCCTGAAATTGTTTTCATGACGTGCCCTTCCGCTATTCGGTGCCCAAGCCTATCGGAGTGATACCACGTCTATCGGGTTGGAACAGGCCGGAGGAAGCGAATGCGGTTCGCTTCATTCGTTTCACAATGCGGTGTGGGCTGACGAAGGAAAAACCGTTCTCCGCTCTCCCATTTCGGACGGGATGTGATTATATGAGCGTAACGCCCGTGGTTCTTTGGAGCCCGCTCAATTTCAAGATTTCCAGGAAGATACGCAATGTCTGCGACCCAGGAGACGCCGGCTCAGATCCCGGTGACCGTTTTGACAGGATATTTGGGAGCCGGCAAAACGACTTTGCTCAACCGGATCCTGACCGAAAATCATGGCCAGCGCTATGCAGTGATCGTCAATGAATTCGGCGAAGTCGGCATCGACAACGACCTATTGGTCGAGTCGGATGAAGAAATATTCGAGATGAACAACGGGTGCATCTGCTGCACCGTGCGTGGTGATCTGATCCGCACTGTTCAAAACTTGATGAAACGTAAGGGCGCCTTTGACGCGATCATCGTGGAGACTACGGGTGTTGCCGATCCGGCGCCGGTCGCTCAAACGTTTTTCATGGATGATGACGTTCGCGCCGCCGCCAAGCTGGATGCTGTGGTTGCGGTGGTGGATGCCCGCCACGTTTTGCAGCGTCTGGAAGACACACAGGAAGCCGAAGATCAGGTCGCTTTCGCCGACGTCATCCTGATCAACAAAACCGACCTTGTTTCAGCTGAAGAATTAACGGCGGTCGAAACGCGTATCCGCTCGATCAATCCTTATGCGATCCTTCATCACAGCGAGCGCTGCGGCATTGAGATTGCCAAGGTGCTCGATCGGGGTGCTTTCGATCTGGATCGGATCTTGTCGCTTGATCCGCATTTTCTGGAACATGGGCACCACGCTCATGAATGCAGCGATGATTGCGATCATGATCACCATCATCATGGAGACGGCCATGGACATGATCATCACCATCACGACCATGAGGACAAACACTCTGTCAAAAG
This sequence comes from Roseibium sp., assembly GCF_965216085.1. Classification (GTDB taxonomy): domain Bacteria; phylum Pseudomonadota; class Alphaproteobacteria; order Rhizobiales; family Stappiaceae; genus Roseibium. The sequence continues at coordinate 308,566 of NZ_OZ244138.1, forward strand.
CATCTCGTTGACTGCTGGAGACCTGGATCCGGAAATGTTCTTTCCCTGGATCAACCAGGTGACACAGGTTCAGGGCCCGAACATTTTGCGTATGAAGGGAATTCTTGCGTTCAAAGGAGACCCGCAGCGCTATGTCATCCAGGGCGTGCACATGATTGTCGAAGGTGATCATCAGCGTGATTGGAAAGATGACGAGCCCAGGGAGAGCCGGCTTGTCTTTATCGGACGCGACCTCAATTGGGACGTCCTGAAAGCCAACTTCCAATCCTGTGCCGCTGAATAGGAGCTGACTTTGCCAACCGTTGCTCCGATAGACGTGGACGGCTTTGTCGTCCGCGCCGGCTTCTTGGGTGAAACACCATATTTTGTAAGTGGAGAGGGCGAAGTTCTCTTCCTTGAGAACGGCGGGCAACGGCTAAGCCCTCATAAAAGTGGGGTGCTTGCAGTTGAGCAGTCCCTTGATGGCAAGGTTTTGGTGACCTCGGGAGATGATGGCGCGATATATATGTCGTCGCCGGATGGGTCGTCAGACCTTGCTGCGGAGCGCCCGCGCAAATGGATTGACCTCATCGCCTGCGGACCGAATGGTGCGGTTGCCTTTGCAAGTGGGCGGACAGCCTGGATGCGTCTTGCAGACGGGCGGGAAAAGGAATTCGCTCATGATCGGGCCGTTGGCGGGCTTGCGTTTGCCCCCAAGGGCTTGCGCCTTGCTGTCTCCCGTTATGATGGTGCGACCCTCTGGTGGGCCGGAACCGATGGCGATCCGGTCGACTTGACCTGGAAAGGCGCACATCTCGGCATCAGTTTTTCTCCGGACGGCAAATACCTGGTCACGGCGATGCAGGAAAATGCCCTTCACGGCTGGCGCTTGTCCGACACGCAGGACATGCGCATGACTGGATATCCGGCGAAAGTGAAATCCTTCAGCTGGTCAGTCAAAGGCCGGTATCTTGCAACATCCGGTGCCAATGCTGCGATTCTTTGGCCATTCTTTGGAAAATCCGGGCCTATGGGTCAAGCGCCGTTGCAGTTGGGCGCCAGAGGGGATGCCATGGTGACTGCAGTTGCCTGTCATCCGAAAGAAGACGTCGTTGCGCTCGGGTATCAGGACGGCATGATCATGATGAGCCGTTTTGAAGACAATGCCGAAGTTTTATTGCGCCGGCCTGGTGGGCATCCGGTGTCAAGTTTGGGCTGGGATGCTGCGGGCTTGCGCTTGGCTTTCGGGACGGAAATGAGCGAAGCCGGCCTGATTTCTTTGCAGGACTAAGTTCGCTTCGTTGAGGTAAGAAAGATAAGGACTGGCGGACGGTCGCGCCATAATGGGGAGTGATAGCGATGCTGCGGATCTTCATGGTGGTGACGATGCTGACCAGCGGGACGCTTACGTCCCAATTGCCTGAATTCGCGCAGCAGTACCGGCAGCGCCTTGGTGGCGCCATTGATGCACTCGAGCAGGTGCTTGCCGATTTTAAGGACGACGCTGAGACGTTTGGTCTGACAGTGTCAGAAGCGATTGCCCGCCAGAAAACGTCTAGCGACCCCTTCGTTCAGGCAAGAGGTGTCAGTATGGAGACAGCTGGTCTACGCCTGATCAATCTAAAATCTCAAAAGTCTGACTTTGAAGCAGCAGGGTCTTTTGATCGGATACTGATCCTGCTTAAAAGCCCAGACCGTGATCTGATGCAAGCAACTGCTGAAGACTATGTGCCGGCAATTCCGGTCACTCCCGCTGGATTGGTCAGCGCAGGCATTGGCGCTGCCGGCGGATTTCTAATCGTATGGTTTTTGTCGAGTATTTTTCGTATGACGCGCCGTAGGGCGGTGAGCTGAGTACTGGTTGATTATTAAAAGGCAGGTGTTGGTGGCACCTTAAATAAGTTGGAGACTTTGTTGGATGGATGCCTTAACGCGGATGCGTTGTTTTATTCAGGTGGTTGATTCAAAGGGATTTTCAGCTGCGGCCCGGGACATGGGGCGCTCAAAGGCGTTGGTATCCAAGTATGTCAGCGAGCTTGAGGATGAACTCGGCGTCCGCCTATTGAACCGCACCACGCGCCAAGTGTCGCTAACCGAGGTCGGTGAATCCTATTACAAGGAAGCTTCGGAGATCTTGCTGCGGATCGATGACCTGCAGGCATCGGTGCAATCATCTCATCACGAAATTCGCGGCCGGTTGCGCGTGTCGGCACCCAGATCTATGGGCGACAAGTTGTTAAATTCGGCCATGATGGAGTTTCTGGCCAAACATCCGGATGTGGTTCTGGACTTGCGCCTTGAAGACCGGTTCGTCGATCTGGTCGAAGAAGGGTTTGATGTTGCAGTCCGGGTGACGCAATTGGAAGATTCCAGTCTTATTGCCCGCAAAATAGCCCCGTTCCAGACCGTGGTTTGTGCCAGTCCTGAAGCTCTGGAGAAATTTGGGGTGCCGAACACGCCCGCAGATCTGGCAAATCGTCCGTGCATCATCGATACCAATTACCGGTACAAACAAAACTGGGTGTTCGATGTTCATGGCGAAAGGCAAGTTGTTACGGTGAACGGCCCTTTGGAGGTCAATAGTGCGGCAGCCGTCTGCGAGGCGGCCGTTTTGGGGCTCGGGTTCATCCGAACACCGCTGTTTTTTGTTTCGGACTATATTGAGGATGGCCGCTTACAGGTCGTTCTTCAGGATTACGAAGAACCGTTGAAAGGTATTTATGCGGTGTACCCGCACCGGCGCCATTTGACTGTGAAGGTCCGCGCCTTCGTGGATTTTCTGGTCGGCTGGTATGCCGCAAGAAGAAAGCTGCAAGTTGAAGCGTAGTCTTTTTAAGGGTTTGATGAGCAATAACAAAAAATTCATGTTGAACCCTGTGAAAAGTATCAGTTATCTCTGCAAGTTTTTCTTGATTGCAGAAGAGTTCACGCTCACATTCGAATTATGAGTGACGCCAAGGAAAACATCGCTGCCGGATTAGAGCAGGTCTTCTGGAGCCGGGGTTTTGCGGAACCTAGTGTTCCCGATTTGCGTGCCGGCGTCGGTGTCAGCATGCGCACCCTCTACCGGTATTTTCCATCGCGTGAGGCGATGATTTTGGGGGCGCTGGAATTCCGGCACCAGCGCTACATGCGCTATGTCCATGAGGGCGTTGATGAGCCTGGCGTCAGAGCGGCTGAGCAGCTGTTTGACAAATTGGGCGGTTGGATGCGGATGACGGAAGGAAAGGAATGTTTCTTCCGGCAAGCACTTGCGGCCAATCCAGACAGCGGTGAGATCGCTGAGACTGTGAAACGGCACAAATCGGAACTTCTCACGTTTTTTGGTGAACTCAGCGGTAAGATGGAGTTTGCGTCCACTCTCTACCTGCTCCACGAGGGTGTGACTGCGTCTTATGCAGAATTGGGTGAGACTGCTGTTGAAGACGCGAAAACCTTGGTGCGCGAAATGTTTAGGCGTGCCAATGAGAGCCGGCTTTCTTAAGGAAATCTTGTAAAGAAAAAGGCGGGAGTTTCCCGCCTTTTGAGATTTTATAAACCGGCTATCTGATCACGCTTTTCTGGCGGCTGCCAAACGTTCTTCTGCCATTTTATCTGCGATTTGCTCTGGCGTGGCATTTTCGCGCTCTGCCCGGACAAAAATCTGAGACAAGGTTTTGCCAATCGCAATGGTCTTTTCTCGGACCACGGTATCCTTGCCGCCTGGTTCAACCTGTGTGATGGAAATGACGCCGCCTGCGTTGATGGCGTAGTCCGGCGCATAAAGGATGCCTCGCTTCTTGAGGGCAATGCCATCTGCCGGGGTTTGCAACTGATTGTTTGCCGCGCCCGCAACAATTTTCGCTTGGATGTGCGGAATGGTGCGCGAATTGAGGCCGGCACCCAAGGCGCAAGGCGTAAAGACATCCGCTTCAATCATATGCGCTTCCGCTGGGTCCACTGCTGTCGCGCCAAACGCTTCTATAGCTTTGAGCACGGCAGGTGCGTGAATGTCGGACACAATCAGCTTCGCGCCTGCTTCATGCAGCTGGCGGGCAACATCATATCCGACATGACCAAGCCCTTGAACCGAAATGGTCCGACCCGTCAGATCAGCACTGCCGAATACATGCGCGACAGATGCCTTGATGCCCTCAAAGACGCCGAGCGCTGTATACGGGGAGGGATCGCCCAGACCGGTCGCTTTGGTTCCGCGAACATGATCAGTGAAACGGGCCACAGCCTCCATATCATCGGGCGAAACACCAACATCTTCGGCGGTGATGTAAGTACCGGAAAGGCGGTCGACATGGCGACCGAAAGCCTCCATCAGGTCTACCGATTTGTCCTTGCGTGGATCTGCAATGATAACCGCTTTGCCGCCGCCAAGCGGCAGACCGGCAAGAGAGTTCTTGTAGGTCATTCCGCGGGACAGCCGGAGCGCGTCATTCAGTGCATCATAGGGCGAATCATACGGCCATACCCGGCATCCACCCAATGCGGGTCCAAGTGTCGTATCGTGGACTGCGATGATGGCTTTCAGGCCCGTCTGATGGTCTTGAGCGAAAACGATATTTTCATGGCCGTCCATCTCCGGATGGTCAAAGACCGCGGAATGATGGATTGAGGTGTGCATAGCGTTCATGATCGGCTCAACTCTATAACAGTTGTTGTTGGATATATTTTAGACAGAAAAGCCGGAATGTGATGTCTATCTTACTCAAATGACGATAAAAGCAGGTTGGAATATTCTCAAAAAACACGTTTGTGCGTGAAAATAATTTTTCAGAAGTTTTGCGTCTGCGAACGTCTCGGGCCATTTTATCGCCGCCTTCTCCGGTGACAAAAATAATTGCCGGATTAGATGGAAATCGGACGAATGGCAGTATGATGTGCGCCAGCAAAGCGGTAGCGCAAATGGGGATTGGATGACCTTTTTTAGAGTTTTGTGCGCGGTGTTCTGGTTTGCCGCCCTGGGCGTCGTAGCCGTACAGGCGCACCCGCATGTCTTTGTTGAGGCGCGGTCGTCGTTGGTCTTCAATGATCAGGGCGAGGCCGTCGCCGTCCGGCATATCTTCAGATTTGATGATGCTTTTTCAGCCTTTGCCATCCAGGGGTTCGACAAGAATCAGGACGGGGTCTATTCGCGTGAGGAGCTTGCGGAACTGGCCGACGTCAATATCGAGAGTATGGCTGACTTCGGCTATTTCACTTTCGGGGACAACACGCGTGTCGAACTCGATTTTGGAACGCCGACGGAATACTGGCTTGAGGTCGCAACAGTTGCCTTAAAAGACTATTGGGTGATGAAACCGCAGGACTTTGAGGCAATCCAAGAAGACATTGAGATGAATGGCGGCACAGCGCCACAGGATGTTGATCTCCTGGAATTGCATTTCGTGCTGCCACTCAAAGACCCAAGTGATGCGACGGCACCGATTACCCTCGATGTCTATGATCCGACCTATTATGTCGACTTCCGCTTTGGCCGTGAAGACAGCGCGCTGGCAACAGTAAACGCCCCAGCGGCCTGTCAGATCACCCGCAAGGAGCCGCCGCCGCTGGACGACGCAACCGCTTATGCACTCGCTCAAATTGGCCCAGATCAGCGTGATTTACCGCCGGAGCTGCAGTCAGCTGCCGCATCCCAGATCAATCAGATGATCGTCACTTGCGCATCTGCTGCTGCAGCTTCTGCAGAAGACGGTGTGCTTTCAGCAGCTGATACCTCAACTGGCACGCAGAGCACGTCAACGGAAACAGTCCCAGAGACCTCTGTTGCCGCCGTAGAGTCGCTCGTTTCCCAAGGTGTTGGCAGCGCTGCGACCTCACGAAGCGAGGAAGTCCTCCAGAACACGCAGCAAACGATCGTTATTGAGCCGAGCCTTATGGATCGTGTCTTCGGGTCAATTGCCCAGACGCAGAAGGATTTTTATCAAAAACTTGTCGCCAGCTTGCGGTCGTTCCGCAACAATCCGAATGCGTTCTGGCTTCTGGTCGGACTGTCCTTTGCTTATGGCGTGTTCCATGCGGCCGGTCCTGGGCATGGCAAGGCCATCATCACGTCTTATGTGGTTGCCAACAACGAGACCTTGAAAAAAGGTATCGTCCTTTCATTTGCCTCAGCGTTTGCGCAGGCGGTGACCGCGATTGTGCTGGTTGGCGGTCTTGCTGTTGTGTTCAATCTCACCAGCATTGCCATTCAAGACACAGCGCGCTGGTTTGAAATCGGCTCTTACATCTTGATTACCGCGCTGGGCGCTTGGCTTTTGTGGCAGAAGGCCGCAAAGCCGCTTCTTGCCACCATTGCCAGTCGCAGTGGTAATGGCGCATTGGCGTTCGCAGGCGCTCATGGAGCCGGTCACCATCATCATGGACACGCGCATGACCATGACCACGGTCATCACCATCATCATGATCACGATCATACCATCGGGCCGGACGGCGTTTGCTCAACATGCGGTCACGCGCATGCGCCAACCCCGGATATGCTTCAAGGGGAAATAACAGCCGCCAAGGCGGCTTCGATTATCCTGGCGGTTGGATTGCGGCCATGTACAGGCGCCTTGGTTGTTCTGGTCTTTGCCTTGTCTCAAGGCATGATTGCTGCCGGAGTTGCATCGACTTTGGCCATGGCCGTTGGGACCGGGATCACGGTGTCCTTGCTGGCTGGCCTTGCTGTCTCTGCCAAGGAATTGGCAATCCGCCTGTTTGGGGAGGGCAGCCCGACAGCAGTCAAAATACACCGCACAATCGAGATTACCGGAGCAGCGGTCGTCTTTCTGCTCGGCGCAACCCTATTGATTGCTGCGGTCGGCTGGGGCTAATCAAGAAACATACAGAAAGACTGGCGGCTACAGAGCCAGTCTTTTTGTCCTGTAGGTTCTCACCGCATCGCCAAAGGCCTCAAACAGCTTCTTCGACGGACCGTCAGTCATCACCCAGTATTCCGGATGCCATTGGGTTGCCAGCACATAACCTGGAGCATCTTTCACAGTCATCGCTTCTATCGTACCGTCTTCGGCCTTGGCTTCGATGGCCAATCCCTTGCCAAGGTCTCCGACCGCCTGCCGGTGCAGCGAATTCACCTCAAATGGCTCGGTCCCAAGAACAGTTTCCAACCGGCCGCCCGGATTGATTTCGACAGTGTGCGCGATCTGGAACCGTTCGTCCTGACTGTCTGACGTCGGCGGGCGATGATCCTGGCGGCCTTCAATGTCTTGGACCTCTGTCAGGAGCGTACCGCCACAGGCAACATTAAGTTCCTGCATGCCCCGGCAAATCGCGAAGACCGGGACACCTCGCTCGACCGCACGTTTTATCAGCGGGAGCGTTGTTGCATCCCTATCCGGATCATACGGGCCATTCGCTTCGGTCGGTTCCTGGCCATAAAGCTGCGGATTGACGTTGGAGCGGGACCCGGTGACCAAGACACCATCCACATTGTCGAGCGCTGCATCCAGATCCAGATCCGCTCCAAGCGCCGGTAGGATCATCGGTATGGCATCGGCACCTTTCAATACAGCTTGAAGGTAGGTTGAGATCACGGCATGCCAGTTAAAGCCATCGATGGATTTGACATCGGAGGTGACAAGAACCAGCGGTTTGGACATGTGACGACCCTAAGCGGTTGAATAGAAAGATTTACCCGGTTGTTCGGACAAATAATTACCGGTAGCCGGTCAATCAAGCAATCCAAGATCTTGCGCTACTTTATAAAGCTGAGCGGCATTTTTGTTGCCAACTTTCTCCCGGAGGTTCAGCCGGTGGGACTCCACCGTCCGGACACTGATGCCCAATTCCCTGGCGACCTCTTTGTTTGGTTGCCCCTTTGCAATGGCGGTGAGTACCTGCCGTTCCCGGTCCGTGAGACCATATGGATCTTCAATGGGAGTTGAGCTTGGTGTGCCGACGAGGGTCGGACCGACGGCCGAGGAGAAATAATACCCCCCGGAGGCAACACTCGAAATCGCCGTTATCATCTCGGTCGCTGAGATGTCCTTTAAGATGTAACCGCGGGCTCCAGCTTGAACCACGCCACGCACATATTCTGAGTTGTCGTAGACCGACAGGATCAAAACAGCGATTTGTGGCGCGGACCTGCGGATTTCGGATGCAGCCTCCAATCCATTCATCACTGGCATGGAGATATCCATTAAAAGGACGTCTGGCTGGAGCTCCAGTGATAGGTCCAAAGCTTCTTTGCCATTCGTCGCTTCGCCAACGATCTCAATTTCAGGCACCTTGAGCAGCCGTGCCCGAATGCCGTCACGGACAAGTTCATGATCATCGGCCAGCAACACTTTGATTGGTTTTACGGCTGGTTCGATTTGACGTGAATGAGCGGTCATATTGGTATCATGCCGCTTTTGCTGTGGCGTTGTCGAGAGGCATCTCCACTTCTATACGGGTCCCACCGATTTTGCCCCGGCCCAAGGAAAGCTGACCGCCATAAGTTTCTATGCGTTCCCGCATGTTTCGAAATCCGAGGCCGCCGCCGCGTGGCAAGGGTTGGGGCAGGCCGATGCCGTCGTCTTCGACGCAAAGATCAAGCGTATTTGGGCCGACTGACAGAGAAATACTGACTTCTTCAGCCTCAGCATGACGTGCCACATTGGTCATACATTCTTGGACGACCCGATAAAGCGCGGTTTTGGCTCCTTCCGACAACCGGGTGTGACAGCGTTCGGCTTCCACATTTACGGTAATGCCCGATTGCATCTGGAACTCCTTGCCAAGGCTGCCAAGGGCTGCAGCCAACCCCATATCATCCAGAACGCTTGGCCTGAGGTCTCTGGAGATACGCCTGACCTCAGTGATGGTGCCGTCCAAAATTGTGAGGCATTTAGCTGCTTGAGCTTGCAGTTCCGCATTCTGATTGGCTTCGCTGTGGATCATCTCAACGCCATAACGAACAGACACGAGTAGCTGGGAAATACTGTCGTGAAGCTCGGTCGAAACGCGTTTTCGTTCCTGTTCCTGAACCTGCAAGATCCGGTTCGTCAGGGCCTTCAATCGGGTATCGGCAAAACGCTGTTCTGAAAAGCGCACGCCCGCAATCAGCGTGCCGGCAATGATGATTGCGGCAAGGGTGATTAGGAAAATGACAAACAGAGTTTGCCGGATGCTTCGGGCAAAATCGGCCCGGATGGCGGCAACTTCCTTGGCAATGTCATCAGTATAAAGGCCGGTGCCCAGAACCCAGTTCCACTTGTCGAGCAGAATGGCGTAGCCGAGTTTTTCTTCCACCGTCCCGGTTGACGGCTTATGCCAGACATAGCGGTGAAAGCCGCCGCCATTCTTTGCTGCATTGATGAGGTTGCGGATGACATAGTCGCCGTTATCGTCCTGAAGATCCCACCAGTTGCCGCCGACGAGATGGGGCAGCTTCGGATGAACAATGCTGGTGCCGTCGAGCGTATAAGCAAAGAAATAGCCATCGTAATCGAAAGTCAGGTTTCTTAAGATCCGCATGACCTCATCTTGAGCGACCATGCGCCCACCAGGCTGGTTTTCATAAATCTCTTCGATGGACGTCAGCGCCAAGCTGACATAGTTGCGAATTTCTTGCCTTTTCGAGGCGAGAATTCGTTTTTCGACGGCTTCGGTTTGCGCATCGATCAGCGTCCTTGAATGGTAGTAAGTCACGCTGCCGATCAGGATGGAAACGGCGATCAGGGGCAGGATAGTGATGAGCAGCAATTTTGTTTTAAAAGTCAAAGTTTCGTCCTTAAGTTGCTCAAATATCCAGCAGATTTCGAATCTCTTGCGCGAGTCTCAGTAATACTACCGAGAAGTTGCGCAGAACCACGAATAGCGCCGGTGCCGTCAGGTCAACTAGACATACGGCGAGATCGGTGCAAGGGTGTATTCCGGTCCGATATCAGGTCCGTTTAGGGAGGAAACTAATGGATCGTCGTTCGTTTATCAAAAAAGCTGGTCTTGGCGCCGGTGGTATTGCTGCTGGCTCGGCTCTTGCTGCACCGGCGATCGCGCAGGGCACACAAGATATGGTGATTGTGTCCACCTGGCCGCGCGATTTCCCGGGTCTGGGTATTCCGGCACAGCGTCTGGCGGCTCGTATTGGTGAGCTCACAGATGGCCGCATCAATGTTCAGTATTTTGCTGCTGGTGAGCGCGTTGGTGCCTTTGACTCGTTTGACGAAGTCGCATCCGGCAATGCTCAAGCTTACATCGCTGCCGACTACTACTGGAAAGGTAAGCACCCGGGTTGGGCTGCGTTCACCGCTATTCCGTTCGGCTTGACCTACACTGAAATGGACGCCTGGATTAAGTATGGCGGCGGCCAGGAACTGTGGGATGAAATCGCTGGTGAATTTGGCCTGAAGAACTTTGCTTGTGGTAACACCGGCGTTCAGATGGGTGGCTGGTTCAACAAGGAAATCGAATCTGCTGACGACCTGAAAGGTCTGAAGATGCGTATCCCGGGTCAGGGCGGTGACGTTCTGGCGAAACTCGGCGCATCTCCGGTATCCTTGCCAGGCGGCCAGATCTACGAAAACCTCGTCTCCGGCGCAATCGATGCTACTGAGTGGGTTGGTCCGTTCAACGACTACTTCATGAAGTTCTATGAAGCGGCCAAGTACTACTACTGGCCGGGCATGCACGAGCCGGGCGCACAGCTCGCAATGGGCATGAACAAAGCATGGTGGGATGGTCTGTCCAAGACAGATCAGGCAATCATCCAGGCTGCGTGTAACGAAGAAAACGCACGCACCATGGCTGAAACCAACGCCAACAACGGTCAGTACCTGAAGCGTCTTGTTGATGAGCACGGTGTAGAGCTGCGTGAATTCAACGACGAAATCTATGACGCCTTCGGTGAAGCTGCTCAGGAAGTTCTTGAAGAAGCGATGGATCATTCCCCGCTTGCTAAGAAGATCTTCGAAGCTAACATCAACGCACGTCAGGAAATCGGCAGCTGGATGTCGATCTCAGATATCGCTTACAGCAACAAGCGTAACCGCGTGCTTGGGATCGGCTCGTAAGTCTGCGGACTTCACAGAGGGACGGAAGCAATTCCGTCCCTCTTTTTGTATCTGACGAATAAAACATAAAGGCAGCGCTACGATGACGGCCTTGGACAACGTTCAAGACGGGTCGCACGCCACTGATTCCGCTTACGCATCATCTGCGGAAAGCGGGCGGATATTCCGGCTGTTCGCTTGGACAGTTTTAGCTCTGATGGCTGCGTTTCTGCTCAACAACTATCTGACCTACTGGCAAGACCTTCCGGGTGTCGCTCCGATTTTTGGCGGGGTGGCCAACGGCTCGGCTCCCATGTTCTGGTCCTGGTTGCAGCTGGCACTGTATGTTGCCTTAGTGGCTTATGCCGCGTCCTATGTGTTCCGAACCGGCAAGACACTGCGTGAAGACAGCATCCGCATCAGCAATATCAATACCTATCTAATCCGGGCTGCCTTCTTCGCAGTCCTGATTGTCGGATTGGTCGATGCTGCGATTTCTTTTCTTCGTGTGGAAGGCTGGCTGGCGAGTGTTGTCGGCGACACCCTGGCGGAAGATCTTGGGAAATCCAGGTTCCGTGGCGCCTATGTGCATATGCCGTTGATCGGATTGTCGGTAGTCATTGCCGCCTTTACCCGAACTCTCGGCTTTACCTGGCTTGCCCTGCTGGTGGTTGTGGCTGAGCTTCTTATCGTGATCGGCCGGTTCGTGTTTTCTTACGAACAAGCGTTCCTGGCTGACCTTGTCCGCTTTTGGTATGCCGCTCTGTTCCTGTTTGCCAGTGCCTACACACTGCTCGAAGAAGGACATGTACGCGTTGATGTATTCTATGCGGGCATGGCAGCTAAGACCAAAGGCTATGTGAATGCCATTGGCTCTGTTGTTCTTGGCATGGGGCTTTGCGCCACCATTTTGATCATCGGAATGGGCGGCAAGCAAAACATCATCAACAGCCCGATCATCAGTTACGAAGTGACCCAGGCAGGGTTTGGCCTCTATGTGAAATATCTCATGGCAGGCTTTCTTGGGGTCTTCGCCGTAACAATGATGGTTCAGTTTGTGTCCTATTTTCTCGATGCGATCGCGGACATCCGTGGCGAGCCTGGAGGACGGGACCATGACAGCCATACAATTCAATAACGCCTGACGAGACCGCTCGATATGGAACTCTTTTTCCTTCTTCTTCTTGTCGTCCTAATGGCGTTTGCGCTCGGGTCCGGTTTTCCGGTGGCCTTCGCTTTGCCAGGGTCTGCAATCCTCACAATCGGTATTGCCGCCGGTGCTGGCGCCTTGTTTGGCACCGGAGCAGATGCTTACTTCTCCCACGGCAGCGCTGGCCAGTGGTTGAGTGCCGGGGTCACCAACTTCCGCGGCATTTACTGGGAAGCTGAACGTGACACGCTGATAGCCATTCCACTATTCGTGTTCATGGGCATTATGCTTCAGCGCTCGAAAATCGCTGAAGATCTACTGGTGACCATGGCGCGGCTGTTTGGTCCAGTGCCCGGCGGCCTTGGGATTTCGGTTGTCTTCGTGGGAGCGCTTCTTGCAGCGACCACAGGTATTGTTGGTGCGACTGTGGTGGCTATGGGCCTCATCTCCCTGCCGGCCATGTTGCGTAACAACTATTCTGTGCCGCTGGCAACAGGCACAATCGCAGCGTCCGGCACGCTCGGCCAGATCATCCCGCCTTCTATCGTGCTCATCATTCTTGCCGACCAGTTGGCAAGCGCGGTGGACCAGGCCGGGTCTTTACGCCAGACACTCTATAAAGCGAATACGGGTGAGCTTTCCATGCCGTCCGATTTCTCTGTGGTCTCCACAAGTGCCGGCGAGATGTTCCTTGGTGCATTCCTGCCAGGCTTGGTGCTTGTCGGTCTCTACATGTTGTTCATCCTGGGCTTTGCTTTGATGAACCCGAAAGCAGCGCCGGCTGTTCATGAAGAGGGAACGTTCACTCGCAAATTCGCCGTTAAAGTCGTCATCACGCTGGTGCCGCCGTTGTCACTGATCTTCCTGGTTCTGGGGTCGATCATTGCCGGTATCGCTACCGTGAACCAGGCTGGTGCGATCGGCGCGGTTGGTGCCATGATCATGGCAGGTTATCGCCTGCGGGACGGTGAAAAAGGCGCCTACACACCTGCGATCATCGGGATTATCGCCCTGCTGGGCCTTGCCGTGGTGATCAGCTTCATCGGTGCAGTAAACATCAAACTGATCCAAACCAGCCAGGACTTGCTCGGACTTGTGCTTGCGGTCATTGCAGTATCGCTGCTGATGATCGCCATCTTCTGGTCGGGTTGGCGGACGTTGAAGCTGGAAGACACGCTGCGCGGTGTCATGGTTGAGACGGCCAAGACAACGTCGTTGGTCTTCATCATTCTGCTTGGCGCTGCCATGCTGACCTCGGCCTTCCGCGCCTTTGGCGGTGAAGAGCTGGTCAAGGAGTTTTTGCAAGGGCTGCCTGGCGGGTTCTGGGCCCAGTTCCTGATCGTCATGCTGGTGATCTTCATCCTCGGCTTCTTCCTCGATTTCATCGAGATTGCCGTGGTTGTTGTGCCGATTGTCGCGCCGATTCTTCTGGCGGATCCGTCGGCAAACGTGACCGCTGTGTGGCTCGGTGTCATGATCGGTCTGAACATTCAGACCTCCTTCCTGACGCCACCTTTCGGCTTTGCGTTGTTCTATCTGCGTGGTGTCGCGCCTGCCGTGGTGAAAACAATCGATATGTATAAGGGCGTGATTGCCTTTATTGGACTGCAGCTGATCGCGCTGGCCATTGTCGGTCTTTATCCGCAGCTGGTGAACTATCTGCCGAACCGCTCAACGCTTCTGTCTGAGACGGCACCGCCGCCGAAAAACCCGCGTCTGCAATACTGCATGGAAACCCTTGTCTATGAGGATTTCCAGCAAAATGGCAGCAGCATTCTTGCGGCGATCGACAAGGCAGAAAGTGTCGATATGAGTTATCTGCCGAAGGATATTCAAAAGGATATGGCCAAGGGCTTTGAAAAAGCTCGTGAGGCTCTGCCTTTGATGAAAGAAATCCGCAGTGCGGAAGAAGCTGTGAACGCTGCTGCCGGCGACTATCGCCCGGTTCATATAGAAGTGCGTGCGCTGGAGCGTGACGCCCGGCGGGTAGATGAGCATATCGTTGAGCTTGAAGTTGTGGTTCGTCGGTCAGGTGACAACGGTATCTATACCCAAGCTCAAGGCGACCGTGCTCAAGCAAAAATCGACGGGTTGACTGCGGAACGGGATGCTTTGCTTGCCCAAATTCCTGCCGAATGGGAGGATATTTACGGAAAGTTCTCTACGATCCAAAAGGCTGAAACAAAGGCAAGGCAGACTTATCGCCGAACCGTGGATCAGGCTTATGAGCCAATCCTGGAGTTGAAGGCAATTCTTCTGGATGCGGACAAGGTCGCCTCTTTCGAAGCCGACATGGAAGCTTTGAAGGCTGAGATCCCGCAGCTTGAACCAAAAGCGGCCGTCGATGCGATCGCAGCACTGCGCTCCAAAGTCGGTGAAGCCGAAGGCACAAGTGATATCCGCAAAGGCCTGTCGGACGCCCGCAAAATCATGCGCAGCAAAACTCCGAATGCCGAGGAAGCCATTGCCAAGGTGGATGTTTCGATTGCAGCGCTGAAGGAAGATCTAGAATGGCGCAGGAAGGCGGCAGCGGAAATTCTGCCGGCTTTGGAAAGCTATGATGGAGCCATCATCGACAACATTGGCCTCCGTCAGCAAAGGCGCTTACCAAACGATATGGCGCTTGATGTCGCCAGCTGTCTCTCTGGACACAGGGACATCTCTCTAAGCTTCTAAACACAAAAGGGCGGGAAACAAATTTCCCGCCCTTTTTTTAATATCTGCTTTTGATAATAAGCTTCTTTGCCGATTTAACTCGGCGATCATCCCCATTTTACATCGCAGGCGAGCATATACCCAGACCCATAAATGGTTCGGATATGTGCGGGGCCGTCTTTTCTGTTCAATTTCTTGCGGATGCGCGAGATTCGTACGTCAATAGAACGGTCAAGGCTCTCGTCCCGGCCGCCGTGTTCTAAAAGGTAATCCCGTGTCAGCACCCGTTTGGGTGCGCGCAGCAGGGCTTCCAAAAGAGTTGCCTCTCCGGTAGATAGAAACGTTTCTTCGCCTTCCGGCGAGGTTAAACAATGGGACGAGGGTTTATAGAGCCAACCCTCGAAACTTGCCTGTTCATCCTTGGCGGTTGGCCGGCTTGTTTCACCGCCGGAACGCCTAAGAATGGAGCGGATACGGGCGACAACTTCGCGCGGGTCAAAGGGCTTCACCACATAATCGTCTGCGCCTAACTCCAGGCCGAGCACGCGGTCGGAAGAATGTGAACGGGCGGATAAGACGATAATCGGAACGGACGACTGGCGGCGGATTTCGTTGATCAATGCCATACCTTCCATATCCGGCAGGCCGAGGTCGACGATACAAGCGTCTGGCGTTGTTTCCTGGAGGGCTGCAAGCATATCCGTTGCCGTCGAAAAAACACGGCCCTCCATGTCGAAAGGTTGCATTGCTTCTAAGAGAAGCCGCCCAATTTCCGGCTCATCATCAACGATGAATGCGGTGGTTTTTGCCGCTGTCATAGACATGTTTTGCAATGGAACCCTGGTTTTTCGAATTAAAGTATTTTCCGAAGTGTTTCAGCGAGTTGATAGTCCCCAAATGGCTTAGCCAACACCGGAAATTCACAACTGCTGCTATTGTCGGCCAAGGCCGACCAATCGGCGTATCCGGTCATCAA
Organism: Roseibium sp.; assembly: GCF_965216085.1. GTDB lineage: Bacteria > Pseudomonadota > Alphaproteobacteria > Rhizobiales > Stappiaceae > Roseibium. The sequence continues at coordinate 324,293 of NZ_OZ244138.1, forward strand.
AGCGATGCCGAGTTCTGCCCGGTTCTGCCGGATCTCCCGGGCAAGCATCAGTCCATTCATCTGGCCGGGCATGATAATGTCACTTAAGACGCCTTTCAGCTCAGGCAGGTCTAGGGCAAGTTTACAGGCATCTTCGGCGTTCTCTGCCTTGAGGACTGCATAGCCGAGGCTCTGCAATTGGTCAGAAATTGTAGCGCTGACATATGGGTCATCTTCAACCAGCAACAACAGTTCACCTTGGCCGCGCTTCAATGCCGGGAGCTCCGATGCGGTTGCACCGTTTGCATCTGGCCCGGTAAGATTCTTGAGTGGCAGATAAATCGTAAATGTAGTGCCTTCCCCAACCTTGCTGCGGACATGGATCGCGCCGCCTGATTGGCGGATGAAGCCATAGACCATTGATAATCCGAGACCGCTGCCGGTACCGAAAGTCTTGGTCGTGTAAAACGGTTCGAAAATCCTCAGTTGGCTTTCGTTGTCCATGCCGCTGCCGGTGTCCGCAACTGAGATCATTGCGTAGTCACCAGCTGATACCGAAAGATCTTGAGCTTCGTAGGTATCAAGTGTGATGGACGAAAGGGCAATGGAAAGGGACCCGCCGTCCGGCATGGCATCACGGGCATTAAAAGCCAGATTGATGAAGGTCGTTTCCATCTGTGTCGGATCGATCCGGGCACCGATGCTGCGATCGTCCGAGTCGATGGTGAAGTCAATCGACGAGGGAAGAGACCCTTCCAGCAGTTTAGCGGCAGTCGCAATCACATCCGAAATCGATACGGTCTGCGGGTCAATAGCTTTGCCCCGGCTGAAGGCTAAGAGACGCTGAATCAGGTCAGAGCCCCGTTTGGCGGCTTCCAGCATTGGCGCAATTTTGCCGTCGAGTGTGTCCTTCTCAATAGGCGTCTCCAACCGGCCAAGTGCCAGCAAGTTGCCCATCAAAATAGCCAATAAGTTATTGAAGTCATGAGCTAAACCGCCGGTGAGCTTGCCGACAGCGTCCATGCGCTGAGATTGGACAAGAGCAGCTTCGGCCGCCTTCTGGTCCGTTGCATCGAGAGAAAGAACGAAGATCCCAAGCGTGCGGCCGTCTACTGTCATATCCGGGATGAGGGTAGACCGCATATAGGCTGTCGTTCCGTCCAAGCGCTGGCGCTGATATTCGTAGCTGACCGCATTCCCTTCAAAGGCGCGGTTAATATGCGGTAGAAGTTCGGCGAACAATTCTTCCCCGACTACGTCATGGGCAGAGCGTCCGGCGATGGATGCAATCGAATGGCCGAACCATTCCGCATAGCGCCGGTTGGCGAAGCGGAACACAGGTCCCGGTGCGAGATAGGCAATGAGCGCTGGTATATTGTCTGTCACAAGACGCAGCCAGTCTTCACTTTGCTGAAGGGCGTGAGTGCGTTCCTCGACAGTGCGTTCAAGTTTTTCCTGGCGCTTGCGCTCCTCGGTGACATCAGAGTAGATCGTAACAAAGCCGCCATTGGGTAATGGGGTGCCGGAGACGGCTATGATTTGCCCATTCGGCCGGATCCGTTCGAAATAATGCGGTTCGAATAATCTGGCGCGTTGGATCCGCCGTTCGATCTTGGCTTCGATGTCTCCGGGGCCATATTCACCGCGTTCTGCATTAACGCGAATAAATTCTTCCAGGTGAGAACCGCGGCGCACAATACTCGATGGCATGTCGAGCATGTCGTACAAACCACGGTTCCAAGCGACCAGCCTGAGGTCGCTGTCAAAGACGGTAAATCCTTGATTAATATGATCAAGGGCCGCCTGCAGCAGGTCAAGCTGAGTCTTTAGGTGTTTGGTCTCCTCCATGGGGTGAAGACTAAGGCGGGAATCACTGTTTGGCTACCGGCTTGTTTCGCAGTTGCAGCGTACTTGCAACAATTCGATAAGATTTAAACATACTGCTGCAAAGCGCCCCTTTTAGCGTGAGATTGTCAGTTATGGGCTGGGCCCTGGGTAACCCCAAAACCAAATTCTGGTTGAATGGGATGGCCTCAGGCTGTTTCATACCTGACGAGAACGATCCCGGATAACCGGGGCGGCTTCTAAGGGAAGAAACATCTATGGTAGGGTCGGCCAGCGCTGGACAGCGCGCGGAGGACACCTTTCCGAAAATCCTTCTTCAAAACGGGAAGGTATTCGGGAACCGGACGGCGTTCCGGGAAAAGGATCTAGGAATCTGGCAAAGCTGGACCTGGTCCGAGGTGCTCGATGAAATCCGTGCTTTTTCAATCGGACTGCAATCTTTGGGGCTGAAGCCTGGAGACAAGATCGCAATTGTCGGGGCAAACAGGCCGCGGCTCTATTGGTCCATGGTGGCAGCTCAAGCGCTGGGTGCAGTGCCGGTACCGGTCTATTCCGACTCTGTCGCAGAAGAGATGGCCTATGTCCTGGGCCATGCAGAAGTCCGGTTTGCTGCGGTGGAAGATCAAGAGCAAGTCGACAAGCTGCTCAGCATGTCCGAAGAAGTTCCGTCTCTTGAGCATGTGATCTACGACGATCCGCGCGGCTTGCGGGACTACGAACATAGCCGTCTGAGTTATTTCAATACCGTTCAGGACAAGGGCCGCGAACTCTTGGCACAAAAGCCGGGTTTGGAAGCGGAATGGGTCGACGGGTTTTCGGGATACAAAGGCGATGACATCGCGGTCATGCTATACACTTCCGGAACAACGGGCCGTCCAAAAGGGGTCATGCTTTCGTTTGACAACTTGGTAATATCGGCGCGCAACGGCAACGCCTTCGACAGTCTTGATGAGACTGAAGAAGTTCTTGCCTATCTGCCGATGGCTTGGATCGGGGACCATGTGTTCTCGCTGGCCCAGGCCTTTACCGCTGGGTACTGTGTAAACTGCCCGGAGAACATGGAAACGGTCGACACGGACCGCCTTGAAATCGCGCCGACCTACTTCTTCGCACCGCCGCGTGTTTATGAAAACATGCTGACCCGCATCATGGTGCAGATGGAGGATGCCGGGAAATTCAAGAAGAAGATGTTCGACTATTTCATGGGTGTTGCCCGGAAAGTCGGCGAGAAAATCTTGAACGGTGAGCAAGTCGCCTTCGGTGACCGGATCCTCTACAGCATCGGCGAGTTCTGTGTATACGGCCCCTTGAAAAACCGGATGGGCCTGACCCGCTTGAAAGTGGGTTACACCGCAGGTGAAGCGATCGGTCCGGAAATCTTCCAATTCTTCCGTTCGCTAGGCCTGAACCTCAAGCAACTCTACGGTCAGACCGAAGCCAGCGTATACATCACCCTTCAGCCGGATGGCGAAATCTTAGGTGACACCGTCGGCAAGCCTGCACCGGATGTGGAAATCAAGATCGCTGACAATGGCGAAGTGATGTACCGCTCACCGGGCGTTTTTGTCGGATACTTCAAGAACGATGAGGCCACCGCCAGCACTAAGACGCCAGATGGCTGGGTGCATACAGGTGATGCCGGCATCATTGCCGACAACGGCCACCTGAAAATTATCGACCGGGCGAAGGACGTCGGCAAACTCAATGACGGGGCTTTGTTCGCGCCGAAATACATTGAGAACAAGCTGAAGTTCTTCCCGAACATCAAGGAGGCAGTTGCCTTCGGACACGAACGTGATGTTGCAACCGTCTTCATCAACATCGATCTGACCGCGGTTGGATCGTGGGCCGAGCGGAACAACGTCAACTACGCGTCCTACCAAGAGCTGGCGGCAAATCCCGAAGTCTACGCGATGATTGAAAGTCATGTAGATCAGGTCAATCGCGATCTCTCCGCTGAGCCGATGATGGCCGGTGCCCAGATCAAACGCTTCCTGGTTCTGCACAAAGAGCTGGATGCCGATGACGGCGAGCTGACACGGACCCAAAAAGTCCGCCGGTCATTCATTGCCGACCGTTATGCCCCATTGATCGAAGCTCTTTACGATGGGTCTACCAGCAAACATGTCCGCACCGAGGTCACCTTTGAAGATGGGCGCAAGGGCGCCATTGAGGCGACTGTCGAAATCCGCGACATGAGGATCTATGAGCCTGGCAAAGTGTTCCAGGAGGCAGCCGAATGAATGCCCTTGTAAGTGAAAAAAATATCTCGCCGGCTGCGACAGAAACCGCGCCTCAGCGGGAAGAGCTGCTCCGTGTGGACAATGTTTCATTGTCCTTTGGCGGTGTGAAGGCGATCACCAACATCTCGTTCGACATCCAGAAAGGCGAGATCCGCGCGATCATCGGCCCAAACGGTGCCGGCAAGACTTCGATGCTGAACGTCATCAACGGCTTCTATCATCCGCAAGAAGGCACGATCACCTGGCAAGGCAAAGTGCGACGGAAAATGAAGCCGTATGAGGCGGCCAGCAACGGCATCGCCCGGACGTTCCAGAACGTGGCGCTCTTCAAAGGCATGACCACGCTCGACAACATCATGTCCGGTCGGTCTTTGAAAATGAACAAGAATTTCTTTTGGCAATTGCTGTGGCGCGGCCCGGCAGAAGCCGAAGAAATCGAGCATCGCCGCAAAGTCGAGGACATCATCGATTTCCTCGAAATTCAGGCAATCCGGAAAACGCCGGTCGGTCGGCTGCCTTATGGTTTGCAAAAGCGGGTCGAGTTGGGTCGGGCATTGGCCATGGAGCCGGATCTTCTTCTTCTAGATGAGCCCATGGCGGGCATGAACCTGGAAGAAAAGGAAGACATGAGCCGCTTCATTCTCGACGTAAATCAGGAGTTTGGCACGACCATCGCACTGATTGAACACGACATGGGCGTTGTCATGGATCTTTCCGACCGCGTGGTCGTGCTCGATTACGGTAAAAAGATTGCGGACGGTCCTCCCGAGGAAGTCCAGGCCAGCCAGGCCGTCATTGATGCGTATCTGGGCGTGAGCCACTAACGGGGGGAACCAAATGCTCTACGATATTTTCATTGATCCCTTCGTCCAGATGTATGACATGCCGGATTTTTTCCTGCAGGTCCTCTGGGAAGGGTTTGTCGCCGGGATCCTTTATGCGCTGATCGCGCTTGGATTCGTTCTGATCTTCAAGGCTTCTGGAGTCTTCAACTTCGCCCAAGGCATTATGGTAGTTTTCGCCGGCCTGACACTCGTCGGTCTGCACGAAAACGGTGTGCCAGCCTATCTCGCTTTAGCGTTGACAATTGCCGCTATGGGAATCTTGGCCTATGGGGTTGAGCGGGTCGTTATGCGGCCGCTGGTCAACCAGCCGGATATCATCTTGCTGATGGCGACCATCGGTCTGACCTACTTCCTGATCGGCTTTGGTGAATTTGTCTTCGGCGGTGAACCGAAACAGATGATCACCGAAGAACTCGGACTGCCAACCGGTTCCACCGCCATTGAATTCGGCGAGCGCGGCCTGGTTATCTTGCAGCACATCGATATCGCCGCGGCGGTCATCGCCGTGATCATGGTGGCGGCACTGGGTATCTTCTTCAACAAGACCCGCATCGGCCGCGCCTTGCGTGCGGTGGCTGATGATCACCAGGCCGCTCTGTCTGTCGGTATCTCGCTCAATCAGATTTGGGCCATCGTCTGGTTCGCAGCCGGTCTGGTTGCTCTGGCAACCGGTATCATGTGGGGCGCGCGCTCTGACGTGTCCTTCGCGCTGGAAATCGTGGCCTTCAAGGCACTGCCGGTTCTAATTCTCGGCGGGTTTACCTCGATCCCTGGAGCGATTGTCGGCGGCTTGATCATCGGCTTTGGCGAGAAGATTGGCGAACTCTACTGGGGCGGCCTTGTTGGTGGCGGGATTGAATCCTGGCTTGCCTACATCATCGCACTCATTTTCCTGCTGTTCCGGCCGCAAGGGCTGTTCGGCGAAAAGATCATCGAGCGGGTTTGATTACATGTTTTATCGCGAAGCTGGCCAATTCAAAACGAGCTACCAGGCGGACCAGGCGCTCATGCCGATCCGTCAGGACCGGATCGGTCTGGCGGCAATCATCCTGATCGCTTTTGTCGCCATCCCGGCCTTTGCCAACGACTTCTTCTTAACGTCCATCATGATCCCGTTCCTGGTGTTTGCACTGGCAGCGATCGGTCTGAACGTCTTGACCGGATTCTGTGGACAGTTGTCCCTCGGGACAGGCGCGTTCATGGGCGTTGGCGCCTATGCAGCCTACAAGCTGACCACCATCTTCCCGGATGCGAATGTCATCTTGATGGTTCTTCTGTCAGGTGTGTTCTCAGCCGGCATTGGAGCGATCTTCGGTCTTCCAAGCTTGCGGATCAAAGGCCTCTACCTGGCCGTGACCACGCTGGCGGCCCAGTTCTTCCTGGAATGGTGTTTCATCCGTATTCCGTGGCTCTATAACAACAACGCCTCGGGTGCGATCGAAGTGCCGCATCGTGAGATGTTTGGGATTGTCGTCTCGGGTGCGGAAGCCTCACCGCTGGTGCGTTATTTCATCGTGCTGTCAATCACAGTTGGCATTGCGGTCCTGATGGCAAACGTTCTGCGCGGCCGGATCGGGCGCTCCTGGATGATGATCCGTGACATGGATATTGCTGCGGAGCTGATGGGGATCCGCCCACTTCAGACCAAACTGATGGCCTTTGCTGTGTCATCCTACATCTGCGGTGTTGCCGGTGCGATGATGGTATTCTTCTGGCTGAACGCTGCTGAACCGTCGTCTTATTCCATCAGCCTGTCGTTCCAGATCTTGTTCATGGTGATCCTGGGCGGTCTGGGCAGCTTGAGCGGATCCTTTATGGGCGCTGCTTTTATCTGGATCCTGCCGGTGTTCTTGAAATTCATTCCCGGTGTCATGGGCATGGATATTGCCGCTGAGACAGTCGAGCACGTCACTTTCATGATCGTGGGTGCATTGATCATCTTCTTCCTGATTGTTGAACCACACGGGTTTGCCCGGCTGTGGCAGATCGGGAAACAAAAACTTAGGGTCTGGCCGTTCCCGTATTAAGGCGGCCAGCCTTTTCGCCCGCCATCCGGACTTGGACCGGTCCGGGGAGGAATGGCGTCACTGGTCTGGCGGTATTGGAAAATCCGAACCGCATGGGAGGAGTACAAAATGAACTTCAAGCAACTTGCTCTGGGAACAGCTGTTGCATTCGGTGTGGGACTGTCGGGCGCTATGACGTCTGTTGCCCAGGCTGAAGACAGCAACTATGTCCCGCTGCTGACTTACCGGACCGGCCCGTTTGCTGCTTCTGGCATCCATATCGCCAATGGTATGAGTGACTACCTCAAAATGCTCAACGAGCGTGATGGTGGTATCGGTGGTGTTAAAATCGCCGTTGAAGAATGTGAAACCGGCTACAACGCGCAAAAGGGCGTTGAGTGCTACGAAGCCACAAAAGGCAAAGGCGCGCTGGTGTACAATCCGTATTCAACGGGGATTACACTTCAGCTGATCCCGAAAGCCAGTGTCGACAAGATCCCTGTTCTGTCCATGGGCTATGGCCTGTCTGCTGCGGCTGACGGCAACACCTTCCCGTGGGTCTTCAACGTGCCGGACACATATTGGGACGGCGCTTCGGTGGTCATCAAATACATTGGTGAACAAGAAGGCGGCCTGGACAATCTGAAGGGCAAAAAAATCGGCTACATCTTCCTGGATGCTGGTTATGGCCGTGAGCCGATCCCGCTTCTGGAACAGCTTGCCGAAAAACACGGCTTTGAACTGGCGAAGTACCCGGTTGGCATCAAGGAAATGCAGAACCAGTCTTCGCAGTGGCTGAACGTGCGCCGTGACCGCCCGGACTACATGGTCATGTGGGGTTGGGGTGCTATGAACCCGACCGCGATCAAGGAAGCCGTGAAAATTCGCTATCCGATGGAGAAATTCATCGGCGTGTGGTGGTCTGCCGGTGATGATGATGCCGGTGCTGGCGGTGAAGGTGCTAAAGGCTACAAGGCTCTGAACTTCTCTGGCGTTGGCCGTGACTATAAGGCACTTGATGACATCCAGAAGCATGTTATCGATGCCGGCTTGTCCTCCACCGATGCAGAAACCGTGGGTCAAACACTCTACAACCGCGGTGTTCTGAACTCTGTCATCGTTGCTGAGGGTATCCGTACAGCCCAGGAACTGACCGGTAAGAAAGTGATCACCGGTGAAGATATGCGCATGGGTCTGGAAGCTCTGAACCTTGATGAAGCCCGTTTGGCCGAATTGGGCCTCACCGGTTTTGCTCATCCGATGAAAGTCACCTGTGACGACCACTCCGGTAGCCACCCTGTGTTCGTTCAGGAATGGACCGGTTCCAAGTGGCAACAGGCCTCTGGCTGGATTGAGCCGATGACTGACGTCGTTCGTCCGCTGATCGAAGCTGCGGCAAAAGAATATGCCGAGAAAAACGCTCCGTGGCCTGCACGGACTGAAGCCTGCCCGAACTAATCGGCAGCTTGCTCCGCCGCGCTTTTAGCGGCGGAGCTTCTCAGGAGAGGATGGAATGGCGTTATTGGATGTAGACACACCGAATTCGGAACCAGCTGCTGAGGCGGCGGAAACGATCCTGTCGGTCAACAATATTGAAGTGATCTATGATCACGTGATCCTGGTGCTAAAGGGTGTGTCTCTGACTGTGCCCAAAGGCGGAATTGTCGCTCTTCTCGGCGCTAATGGCGCTGGCAAGTCCACCACCTTGAAGGCCATATCCAATTTGCTGGGTGCTGAGCGCGGAGATGTGACGAAGGGCAAGATTCTCTTTGAAGGTGAAGAAGTTCAGGCCCTCTCTCCCAACGATCTCGTCCGTCGCGGATGTATTCAGGTCATGGAAGGCCGGCACTGTTTCGGTCACTTGTCGATCGAAGAAAACCTTTTGACCGGGGCCTATACCCGTAAAGATGGCCATGCTGCGGTTAAAGCTGACCTTGAGATGGTCTATGATTATTTCCCTCGTCTGCGTGAGCGCCGCCAAAGTCAGGCGGGTTACACCTCAGGCGGCGAGCAGCAGATGTGCGCAATCGGCCGGGCGCTGATGAGCCGGCCGAAGATGATCCTTCTGGATGAGCCGAGCATGGGTCTTGCTCCACAGCTCGTTGAAGAGATTTTCGAAATCGTACGCAAGCTCAATCAAAACGAAGGCGTTTCGTTCCTTCTGGCCGAACAGAACACCAACGTTGCGCTTAAATACGCGACCTACGGATACATTATGGAATCCGGCCGGATCGTTCTCGACGGGGATGGGAAATCTCTCCTTGAGAACGAGGACGTCAAGGAATTTTACCTGGGTGTGGGCGGAGAAGGACGAAGGTCGTTCAAGGACGTCAAACACTACAAACGAAGGAAGCGCTGGCTGGCCTAATTAGGGCTGAACAGTCGGAGACGACCATGAGCAATCAACCATTTGAGGCGCGCGAGCAGCAAGAAGCTGCTCTGCGTGAACAGGATCTCTTTGCCCGGCTTCCGGAGCAACTTAGCGGCGCAAAACAAACCGCTCCAGGCTGGGCTGCGCAGCTGGATGGGGTTGATCCGGCTGCTGTAACCGACCGGTCGGCACTGGCTAAATTGCCCGTGCTGCGGAAGTCGGAGATGCTGGAAAAGCAAAAGCAAAAACCGCCTTTCGGTGGGTTTCTTGCCCAAAATGGCGAAACAGCCGCTCGTGTCTTCATGTCTCCGGGACCTATATGGGAGCCGCAAGCGCCGGGCCTTGATCCTTGGAACGGGGCGAGAGCGCTTCATGCGGCGGGCTTCAAAAAAGGTGATACGGTCCTCAATGCGTTTTCCTATCACCTGACCCCTGGTGGCTTCATTCTAGACCAGGCTGCAATTGCGATGGGGTGTTCGGTTTTCCCGGCTGGGGTTGGAAACACCGATATGCAGGCTGAAGCTGTTGAAATCCTAAAACCGTCCGGGTTTACCGGAACGCCCGATTACCTCAAGGTCCTCCTCGACCGTGGGGCTGAGCAAGGCCGGGACATGTCCTCCCTCAAGGTTGCCCTGGTCTCCGGCGGCGCCTTGTTCCCGGCTTTGCGTCAGGAATATGCCGACCGCGGCATTCAGGTTGCGCAGTGCTATGCTACCGCCGATCTGGGTGTGATCGCCTACGAGACACCTGCACGAGAAGGCATGGTGGTCAACGAAGACTATATCGTTGAAATCGTGCGTCCGGGCACTGGCGAACCCGTTTCAGATGGCGAAGTGGGCGAGCTTGTCGTTACCAATTTCAATCCACTGTACCCGTTGATTCGTTTCGGAACAGGGGATCTCTCCATGGTCTTGCCAGGCCAGTCGCCGTGCGGGCGGACCAATATGCGGTTGGCTGGCTGGATGGGGCGGGCCGATCAACGGACCAAAATCAAAGGTATGTTTGTCGACCCGTCCCAGATCGCCCAAATAATTTCTGATCATCCAGAGGTTAAAAAAGCGCGGCTTTCGGTGAGTCGTGTGGGGGCGGGTGACGCAATGAAGTTGGCTGTTGAAACTGACGTAACAGGCAATGGTCTTGCTGATCGAGTGGCCGAATCTTTGCGTGATGTGACTCGCCTGAAAGGGGATGTTGAGTTGGTCGCGCCCGGCACATTGCCCAATGATGGCAAAGTCATATCCGACGAGCGTGACTACGGCTAAAACCTGTTTCTTGGTACAGTGAAGAAAAGATTCAGTGCACTTGAGATGCCGCATTGGCCTTCTGCTGGTGTTGTCCTATGTAAGGGGCCAGAAAGACGCCAGCTGAGGGTAGTGCAAGCAGATGACCGTTCAACCGACCGCTCCAATGATGGATCAGGCCTCCGAATTTCAGAAAGTTCGGCTTCCTGATGGGCACCCGGATACAAAATCCGGAAAGGTCGGTGTGCTACTGGTCAATTTGGGAACGCCTGACGCAACAGATTATTGGCCCATGCGCCGGTATCTGCGGGAATTCTTGTCCGACAAGCGGGTCATCGAATGGCCAAAGGCAATCTGGTATCCAATCCTCTACGGTATTGTCCTGATGACCCGGCCGGGGAAGTCCGGCAAGGCGTATGATGAGATTTGGAACCACGAGAAAAACGAATCTCCTCTGCGGACGATAACGCGCAGCCAGTCTGACAAATTGACCGAAATGCTCGGGGGTGAAGGCGGCCGTCTCAAAGTCGATTGGGCGATGCGCTATGGCCAGCCGTCCATTCCGGACAAGCTGAAGGCATTGAAAGAAGACGGCTGCGACCGGATCCTGGTTTTTCCGCTTTATCCGCAGTATTCGGCGACGACCACGGCAACAGTGAACGATGTCGTTTGCAAGACTTTGCTGGAGATGCGCTGGCAGCCGGCGATCCGGACGGTGCCGCCCTATCATGACGATCCGGCTTATGTGAATGCCTTGGCGAAATCCGTTGAGCGACATCTGGAAAGCTTGGACTTTGAGCCGGAAACGATCCTGACGTCCTATCACGGCATTCCGCAGTCCTATTTCAAACGCGGCGATCCCTATCACTGCCACTGCATGAAAACCACAAGGTTGATGCGTGAGGTGCTGGGCATGGATGAGCAAAAGCTCCGGGTGACATTCCAGTCCCGATTCGGGCCTGAAGAATGGCTGCAGCCCTATACCGACAAGACCGTTGAGCAGCTTGCCAAGGACGGCACGAAAAACATTGCGGTTATGAACCCGGGGTTTGTTGCCGATTGCCTAGAAACGCTTGAAGAAATTGCCGGTGAAGCTGGCGAAATTTTTGAAGAAGCCGGCGGCGAGAATTTTACCCATATTCCGTGTCTCAATGACAGCGACCTGGGGATGGACGTTTTGGAAACGATTGTCCGTCGGGAGCTCGGCGGCTGGATCTGACTAAGTTGTCATAATCCAGCCAGGCTCAAGTGCGAAAGATCATCCTGAAAAATTACAGTGCGTGGTGACGTGCGGTGGTTCCATCTGGAACTACGCCGTTCCTGCGCGTAGTGTGTAGCTATGGTCATTGTTTTTAGGAGTTCGTGATGCCTATTGCAGGATTTGATATTGTCCTGATTGGCCTTCTTGTGTTGGTCATTCTCGTATTTTTTGCTGGGGTCAAAACAGTCCCCCAAGGATACAACTACACAATTGAACGGTTTGGCCGGTTCCGGAAAACCCTGACACCTGGGTTGAATTTTATTATCCCGTTCATTGACCGGATAGGCCACAAGCTGAATATGATGGAGCAGGTGCTGGATGTTCCCTCTCAAGAGGTGATCACCCGGGATAATGCGACTGTAACGGCCGATGGCGTTACATTTTACCAGGTCCTTGATGCGGCCCGGGCGGCCTATGAAGTTCTTGGGCTACAGAACGCTATCCTTAATCTTACGATGACCAACATTCGTTCGGTTATGGGATCTATGGATCTGGATAGTCTTCTTTCCAATCGTGACGAGATCAATGCCAAAATCCTCAATGTTGTTGATGCGGCAGCCGAGCCATGGGGTGTGAAAATCACCCGCATTGAGATCAAGGATATCAATCCGCCGCGCGATCTGGTCGATGCCATGGCGCGCCAAATGAAAGCCGAGCGCGACAAACGTGCTTCGATCCTGGAAGCAGAAGGCAAACGCCAATCGGAAATCTTAAAGGCCGAGGGCGAAAAACAGTCGCTCATCCTGGAAGCCGAAGGCCGGCGGGAATCTGCGTTCCGCGATGCGGAAGCTCGGGAACGTGAAGCCGAAGCTGAAGCCAAAGCGACACGCATGGTCAGTGAGGCGATTGCCAGCGGGGATGTTCAGGCGATCAACTATTTCGTCGCCAACAAATATGTCGAGGCTTTCCGCGACTTGGCAACATCGCGCAACCAGAAAACCCTGATCCTGCCAATGGAAGCATCGTCCTTGCTAGGCTCGCTGAGCGGCATCGGTGAAATCGCCAAGGAAGCCTTTAGCAAGGACGACCGGCCTGCCAGATCGTCGTCCGGTGTTCCCGTGACAGGTTCTCCTGACGGAGACGAGCGATGAGTCTGACTGAAACGATCCTTGGCACGCTTGGGTATTGGAGTTGGATTGTCTTGGGGCTGATCCTTTTGGGGCTGGAAATCCTGGCGCCCGGGACGATTTTTTTGTGGTTTGGACTGTCGGCCATCGTTGTCGGTGTATTCGCGCTTGCCTTCGGCTTCAGCTGGCAGGTTCACGTTGCGCTCTTTGTTGTGCTCTCCCTGGTCAGCCTGTTTGTTTGCCGGAAGGTGATGGTGCGTTCAGCGGGAGAAACGGGAGATCCGGGACTTAATAAGCGGGGCAGCCGATACATTGGGCGCGAATTTACCCTGACCGCGCCGCTCAGCGAAGGGGCCGGGAAATTGTCGATAGACGATACGATTTGGCGGATTTCTGGCCCTGACTTGCCCGCAGGAACCAAGGTGCGTGTCGACGCGGTCGATGGTGCTCGATTGGTTGTTTCAGATGCAAATCCAGCCGCTGAGGCATAGGGCGTAACAAGCCTAAGCTCAGGCAAACCTTATAGTTTATGGCCCGGCGGGATCGGTGGCTCTTCTGCCATGAGCAAGATTCCCACCCGCCGGTTTGCAGCCAGATAAGGATCGTTGGGGAACAACGGTTCGGTGTCTGACTTGCCAACAACGGAATGGAACTGGCCGTCCGGAACGCCATATTCCGACAGGATCTGGCGAGCGACGTTGGCCCGTTCAGTGGACAGGTCCCAACCTGTATAGCTCGGGTCTGTTGTAGACCGCCCAGCGGTGGTGTGTCCGGTAATCTCGATCCGGTTCGGCATGCGCGCCAGCACCGGGGCCATCTTTGAAATCAATCTCCGTGTGGTCTCATAGGGATATTTTGACCCCTCGCGGAACATTGAGCGGCCATCCTGGTCGACCAGCATGATGTTGAGACCTTCTTCGGTCTCTTCCAGAATAATGTTGCTGGAGACTTCGGTGATTTCCGGCATTTCCTGCCAGGCCTGACGGAGGGACGCGGCCGCTGTTGCAAATTGGCGCGGCTTTTCGATATCGGCTTCCATGGTGTCATGGGTATTGGCTTCCGGACCCTGTTTCCGGCGCTTTTCGTGCCGTTCTTGCGCAAAGTCGGAATCCATTTCCTGTTCGACCTGGCTGATATCCTTCATGTAATCCCTGATCGGGATGCCTTCGACTTCGATGATCCCGGTTTTGCGTGAGCTGTCCTTCACGCCGAAGGCTTCGCGCATAGAGCCGGCAACAACCTGAAGCTTCTCTTTGTCCTGAATAGAAAAGGAGATGATCAGAACGAAGAAACACACAAGCAGAGACATAAGGTCGGCAAAGGTCACCAGCCAGTCTGGTGCGCCGCCTCCGCCTTGTTGTTTCTTCTTTGCCATGTTTCGCTACCCGACCCTAGATCCTGTTACGCGGCTTCCGCCAGTTCCTCACGTGCTTTTTCCGGCAGATAGGCGACCAGCATTTCCTTGATCAAGGCTGGGCTCTTGGATTCGCGAATTTGGCAAACGCCGTCGATGATCAGCGTCTGATTCAACTCATCGACATCGAATTTGGCATCGAGTTTATCAACCATCGGAAGGCAGATAATGTTCGAGATCAAGGCACCGTAAAGGGTGGTCAAAAGAGCGACAGCCATGGATGGGCCAATTGCGGCCGGGTCGTCCATGTTGGCAAGCATCTGCACCAGACCAACAAGCGTCCCGATCATGCCGAAGGCTGGAGCCGAATCGCCAAGCGCTTTCATGACGCGCTTGCCTTCCGAGAGGCGGGTCAGCTGAAGATCGCGCTCGCGTTCCATTGCTTCTTTAATGAATTCCAGCTCGTATCCGTCTGCAATGTACTGAACGCCTTTGGCCAGAACCGGGTCAGAAACATCGACATTCTCCAGCCCGAGCGGACCGGATTTGCGGACGATTTCACCTAGGTTTGTGATTTCGGAAATCAGGTCGCGCGGACTGGCGCCTTTACCGGACAGGGCGACTTTAAAGGCGGTCACGAAAGCTGCAGCGATGTCAGATACTTGGAAACGGATTAACGTGGCGGCCAAGCCACCACCGATCACGATCAGCATCGACGGTACATCAATGAATTGGCCGAAACTGCCGCCTAGAAAAATAGCGGTGGTAACGATGCCAAAAGCACCCAGAATTCCCAGAAGGGTCGCGAGATCCATACTGCACACACACCAAGGTCTTGGGCGGTAAGCCCATTCAAACTCGTTGGCAGTTTAGGCTCTGTATGGCTAATCAATTGCTAATGCGGTCGTTTTAATTCTCGCTTGGCCGTAAATCCTACAACCCGGCATTTGCAAGAGGAGGCGGAGCGAGCTGATTAGGCCGCTCCAGCCCGCAGCAGATCGTGCATATGGATGATGCCTTGCGGGCGCCCGTCCTCGACAACAAAGACGGTCGTGATCTTGAGGCTGTTCAGCAATTCCAGAACTGAGGCAGACAATGCCGACGGGGCAACGGTCTTTGGCGACTTCGTCATGATTTCACCAGCCGTCTTTTCTAGAAGATTGGTTGTGACGTGGCGGCGCAAATCGCCATCCGTGATAACGCCAACCAACTGGTTCAACTCGTCGACAACCCCTAAAACGCCGAAGCTTTTTTGCGACATAACAAGAATGCCTTCGCTCATCAGCGTTGACGCTGGAACAAGAGGCATGGCCTCGCCTCCATGCATGATGTCCTTGGCGGACTTCAGGCTTGCACCTAGGCGTCCACCTGGATGGAATACCTTATAGTCTTGAACGGTGAAGCCACGGCCTTCCAGGATCGCGACAGTCAGTGCGTCGCCGATCGCCAGTTGAACAAGTGCTGATGTTGTCGGTGCAAGACCATGTGGACAGGCCTCGGCAACACTTGGCAATTTCAAGACAATATCGGACGCCTTGGCCAGCGTGCTGTCGGCCCGCGATGTCAGAGCAATAAGCGGCACTTTGAAACGCCGTGTGTAGGCTACGAGGCTCGCCAGTTCCTGGGTTTCACCGGACCAGGACAAAGCCAGGACAACATCGTCCTTTGTGATCATGCCGAGATCGCCATGGCTTGCTTCTGTTGCGTGTACAAAAAATGCAGGCGTTCCGGTCGATGCGAGGCTGGCCGCGATTTTTGTGCCAATGTGCCCGCTTTTTCCGATCCCGGAGACGATGACACGGCCGGCAATGTTCTGGATCAGATCGCAGGTTTTTTGAAAAGGAACTGCCAACCCATCTTTCAGAGCTACCCTGAGGGCGCTGAGCCCGGCCATTTCGGTTTCAAGGGCCCGTTCTGCGGATACGAGGTAGTCCATTGGCAGATCAGTATCTTCTTGCAGATCGGGATTTTGAACCGGATTGGTCATAGAGTGCAGCCGTCCTTATTCTTTGGCGCTAGCATTAGGCCAGAGCAGGCTATCGTTCAAGAACCTGTTTTTTTTATGTCTAATCATTGCGGAAACAGTTAATTGCACTTGGCAAATTGCAAGACGGAAACGAAGCATTAACCATCCTTCGTCAGGTTGGGGCAGACTAAACCAATCGTCTTTTGGCTGTGAATGACTCGTTTTCTGACAATAATCTGCTGTGTTGCGCTTGCTACAGCGCAGGCTGAGCCGCTTTTTGCTCAGACGTTCACGTCCGATTTGCGCGGAACAGACGATCCAGACAGCGCCGGTTCTGATGAAGCAGGCCGCGAAGAAGCTGAAGATCCGGCCGGCACCAACCCGACCCAGTCGAATGTGTTTTCGCTCCGCCGGAATTCGAATATGGCCGAGGAAGAGGACGGGTCAACGGGTCTTGGAGCTGCCGGCCGTGTCGATCCCGTCAGACCTTTTTCTGACCGGATCAGGGCCGTTGAAAGAGCTGTGCCAACCAGCGAGGGCGGAATCGATGATACCGTGTTTGACGGCGATACCAGCTTTGATGAACCAGAAGGCATTCGTCTTGGATCGTTTGTCCTTACACCGCAGCTGACCCTGACGGCCGGGTATTCCGACAATACGTCACGCTCGGCAACAGGAGAGGCGGGGCCGCTCTACCGGATTGCGCCAGATATTGCTTTGTCATCGGATTGGATCCGGCACCAGTTTGACGCATCCTTGCGCGGCAGCTTCATCGGATATCCTAACAACAGTGATGACGATGATATCTTTGGCACGGCTGCTGCGAGCCTGAGGCTTGATATCAGTGAAGCGACACAGGTGGATGGTGACATCAGTTATAATATCAGCCGCGAGGAGACCGGCAGCGCAGAATCGTCCGGTGATGCAACGCTCATACACTCAGGCAATATCGATCTTGGGGTGACGCGCAGTGTTGGTTTGATCGCTGCAACGGCGGCTGTGGGCGCGGCTCGGACGCTTTATGATACTGACAATACGAGTGAAAGTGCCCGGGACAACACGGTCTATTCCGCGAGCTTGAGATTGGGCGGCAATTCGGGTGGAACCTTTTCGCCGTTTACACAAGGCTCGCTTCTGTTCCGCCGGTTTGATCAGACCTGCAGCGACAGCATTTGTGAGAAACGGGATGCAAATGGTTACGAGCTGCGCGGCGGGCTTTCCATTGCAGCTGGCCCTAAATTGGTTGGCGAAGTCAGTGCGGGCTGGCGTCTGGAAAAACTTGAAGACAGCCGCTTGAAGGATCTTTCCGGATTGATCGTGAATGGGTCTTTGGTTTGGTCGCCAAGCCGTTTGACGACAGTCACCGCGGGTATTGGCACCGATTTTTCAGCAACAGATATCGACAATGCCAGCGGCTCCATTATCTATTCTGCAGATCTGCGTTTGGCCCATGCGTTCTCAGACCGCTGGGTCGGTGAAGCTGGACTAGGATACAGCTACCGGACCTATGAGGGCGTTGACATCGACGAGAGCACATTGACTGGCTTTGGCGGAATGACGTTTGCCGTAACGCAGAACGTTGCGCTTACCGCGAACTATCTGCACCGCCGGTTCCAGAGCTCGCAAGAAGGCCGGGATTACAATGAAAACGCAATTGAAGCCGGTCTGCGGTTCCGGCATTAACGATACGGTAACCAAAGCTAGATCATTTGGACGGGCGGGGCAGTCAACTCAGGATTAAGGGCGATAGGAGGTCCGGATGCGGCGTCTTTTTCGGCAAACCACACGCGTGATCGATGACATGTCTTTGCTATTTTCGATGAAACCATTCGGCCAATTCCAACGCCGGTCTGCCGCTGCCATCGCAGTCGGCCTGTCCGTTGGTTTGGGACTGTTTGCAGGACCAGCGCAGGCCGATCAGGGTTTCAGCCGGTTCATCAGAGATTTTTGGCCAACTGCTCAGTCCGCCGGCATTTCTGCGCAGACTTACAATGCCGTTTTCACTGAAATGAAGCCGGATGACGACACGCTGCGGCTCATGAACAAGCAGTCGGAGTTTGTCAAACCGATCTGGGAATACCTTGATAGTGCGGTATCCGATACCCGGGTTGAGAAGGGCCGGGAGATGCTCATCCAGTATGAGCCGGTTCTCCGCCAAATCGAAGCCCGCTATGGTGTCGACCGGGAAGCCGTTCTGGCCATTTGGGGGATGGAGACTAATTACGGCGGCTACATGGGGCGCCACAACGTCATTCAGGCCCTCGCAACGCTCGCTTACGCCGCGCCGAGACGGAAAAAGTTCTGGCGCAAAGAACTTGTGACTGCACTTGGCGTCGTTCAGGCAGGCCATGTCCGATTTGAAGATATGGAAGGGTCCTGGGCGGGAGCCATGGGCCACACCCAATTCATGCCATCCAGCTGGAAGGCTTATGCTGCAGATTATGATGGTGACGGACGGCGGGACATCTGGACGTCTGTTCCAGATGCGCTAGCATCCACGGCATCCTATCTCAAAAAACACGGCTGGCAGACCGGTAAGACTTGGGGCTACGAAGTCAAATTGCCGAGCGGCTTCAATTACCATCTGGCCGATGGCGACAAGACACTGACACTTGGTGAGTGGCAGCGTTATGGCATCCGGCGCTCCAATGGCAAATCTTTTCCCCGCCCCTCTGACAAGGGCATCTTGGTGTTGCCGGCAGGTGCCGCAGGTCCTGCCTTCCTCATGTTGCGTAATTTCTATGTGATCAAGCGTTATAACAATGCCACCGCGTATGCGTTGGCTGTTGGGCATCTGGCGGACCGCATCATTGGTGGTGGACCGCTCGCTGGAGACTGGTCCCGCGAACATCTTCCGCTGACTCGGACTGAGACCAGTGAGTTGCAGGCTCTTTTGAACAGGCGTGGATTTTCTGTCGGCAAGGCTGATGGAAAAATCGGTCCGGCGACCCGCCGCGGAATTCGCGCTTATCAGCAGTCGCGGGGGCTGGTTCCAGATGGCTATGCATCCGTTGTTTTGCTGGCGCACCTTAAAATGGGCGGGTAAACTGGGCCGAACACAAACGGTATCGGGAAGCAACTGGTGATCTTCAGATCAATCAGATTTTGTGCAGGGCGGAGACGAGCCCGGTTTACGGCTGCCGTTGCTGTTGTCGCGTTGCTTTTCGGCCATCCGGAATTATCTAAGGCGATTGCTCAATCTTCTGTTCCAAATAACCAGCAAGAAATCGTCGTCGCCCAAAATAGCGGCGGCGGCTTCAATCCGTTTCGGGCTTTGGGCCGTATTTTTGGCGGTGGTGATCGCCGGAAAAAGACAAAGGCACCTACAAAACGTAAGACGCCCAGCAGGCCAGCGGGAACACCACCAAAATTTGAGGAAACAGAAAAGGACCCGGATGCTGGGCTGATTCTGGTGGTGGGCGATCGTATGGCCCGCGGCGTAGCGGACGGACTTCGGTTCACACTTGCCCAACAGCCCAAGATCAAAATTGAGAAAATCACCGAAGACAAACAGGGGTTTGCTGGCGAAACACCGCCGGCCTGGGCGACGAAAGTGCTGTCCAGAATCCGCGGCGCCGAAGTCAAAGCCGTTGTTGTCATGCTTGGCTGGCGGGATCGGGATAAGAGTTTCCCGGGCGAAGAACCGATTGAGTATATGACCGGGGAGTGGCTGGACGCCTATCGGAATAAGGTCTCCGCCTTGGTACGGACCGTGCGTCAGGAAAAGATCCCGCTTGTCTGGGTTGGTTTGCCGCCAACGAATGATGAACTTCTCAATGGAGACTTTACCCAGCTGAATTCGATTTATTCAGCTGCAGCGGCGGAGCGGCGAGTTCGGTATGTCGATCTATGGGACATCTTCTTGGCTGAAGACGGGTCCTATACATCCTACGGACCCGATGTAGACGGCAAAAACACACGTCTGCGCACCAAAAACAGGATTGGCTTCACTTGGCCGGGTTACCGCAAAGTGGCGTTTTTCGTAGAGCGGGAATTGTCCCGGCTTCTTGGCGGGTATGGCGGGCTTGCATTTGAAGGCGTTGAAGACGACCCGAACTTCATCGTTTTGACCGGACGAACCACGTCTCCGGAAGCCTTCCTTCTTGGCGGGGAAGATGACGCGGAAATTGACCCCGGCAGTATGGCCTACCGCTTCTTTGTCGAAGGTGAGCAATTGCCACCTGTCCGTGGGCGTGTCGATGATCCGCGCACCAAAGAAGAAGATTTATCCAGGCTGGGAATATCCAGTGCGAACGATTCCTGATGACGATCTAGAGCCTGTCGCATCTCATTGGTTTCATTTGACCGTGACACTTTGATCTCTGGCTAGGCGTTTTGCGTGCAATGGTGTGATCACCATAAGCGCAAAACAACGACGCGAGTGAGCAAATGTGCCCGGCCCTTTTTCTTATGTCTTTTCATATAGAAGGGTGCACAAAAACGGTCCATCGGCAGCGTTGCGCCGCTCACACGATCAGCCAGATCGCGTATCGCGAACGCGCCTAGCCGAAGAAGCCGTTTTTCAGCATCAAATGGACCCAATTAGGTGCGGCAGGTTCTAGGCAAAAGAAAAGCCCACCAGAATACTGGCGGGCTTTTTTGTTTTTCTGTAGTCGCTTAGCGCGGCAAGTCTGTTGTCCCGGTCAGGAATTCATCCACTGAACGGGCAGCTTGGCGGCCTTCGCGAATTGCCCAGACCACCAGCGACTGACCTTTGCGGACATCACCGGCGGCAAAGACTTTGTCGATCGACGTTTTGTAGTCGTCCGTGTTGGCCTTCACGTTGGTGCGGCCATCCAGCTCCAACTTGTCGCCAGCTTGAGCAATGTAGGTGTCGAGACGGGGGCCGGAAAAGCCAATCGCTGCGAACACCAGATCTGCACGCAGGATGAATTCCGTGCCTTCGATCGGGACGCGCTTTTCATCGACCCTTGCGCATTTCACTCCAGTGACAACACCATCTTCATCGGCCACGAGGCCGAGGGTTGCAGCAGAGAATTCGCGCTCGGCGCCTTCAGCCTGCGACGAAGACGTGCGGAACTTGGTTGGCCAGTAAGGCCAGATGGTTAGCTTGTCTTCTTTCAGTGGCGGGATCGGGCGGATATCGAGCTGTGTAACAGACAGAGCGCCCTGACGGAACGCTGTGCCGACACAGTCGGATGCGGTGTCGCCGCCGCCAATCACAACGACATGTTTGCCGCCAGCCCAGATCGGCGGTTCGTCGCCACCCGGTTCATTGCCAACCCGGCGGTTTTGCTGAACAAGGTAATCCATGGCCCAATGGCAGCCATGAAGATCCATGCCTTCAACGCCCGGATCGCGCGGGCGCTCGGCGCCAGCGCACAGAATTACAGCATCGTGACGCTCGGTGAGCTCGTCCATACTGACCGTCACACCAACATTAACGTTGTAATGGAAGGTGACACCCTCAGCTTCCATCTGTTGGACACGCCGGTCAATGTAGTGCTTTTCCATCTTGAAATCGGGAATGCCGTAGCGCAGCAGACCGCCGGCTTTCGGTTCACGCTCATAGACATGCACCGTGTGGCCGGCGCGGGCCAGCTGCTGGGCGGCCGCCATGCCAGCGGGCCCCGAACCGATGATGGCGACGGCCTTGCCGGTTTTGGTGGCAGACGGTTCTGGCACGATCCAGCCTTCTTCCCAACCCTTGTCGGCAAGCGCCTGTTCCACGCTTTTGATGTTGACCGGAATGTCTTCCAGGTTCAGCGTGCAGGCCTCTTCACAGGGTGCTGGGCAGATGCGGCCGGTGAACTCTGGGAAATTGTTGGTCGAGTGCAGGTTTCTGAGAGCGATGTCCCAGTCGCCTTGAAACACCAAATCGTTCCAGTCCGGAATCTGGTTGTTGACCGGGCATCCGGTCGGGCCGTGACAGAACGGAATGCCGCAATCCATGCAGCGGGCCGCCTGGTTGGCAACTTCCTGATCGTTGAGCGGGATCGTGAACTCGCGGAAATGACGGATGCGGTCAGAGGCAGGCTGATACTTCTGTTCCTGCCGATCGATTTCCAAAAAACCGGTTACCTTGCCCAAGGTGACCTCCTCAATTTTAGCGTCCTCAAGGTGGCTGCAATCGGCCGCGTTAGCGGCCGAGAGCCATTTGTTCAATGTGCCGGTTATTCAGCGGCAGCCATTCCGAGGCGCTGTTCTTCCATTTCCCTCAGCGCACGGCGGTATTCGACCGGCATGACCTTCACGAACTTCGGACGGTAGGTCGCCCAATCATCGATGATGGCTTTGGCCTTGGCCGAGCCCGTCAATTCGATGTGCTTGGCCAGCATTTGGCGCAGGCGCTCATCGTCGTGACGGGTCATGTCACAGGAAAGGTCAACCCGGCCTTTGTGTTCGATATCGCCGCCATGGTGATGGAGCTTTTCTAGCAGGTCGTCTTCTTCGGTGACCGGCTCCAGTTCGACCATCGCAAGGTTGCAGCGGGAGCCGAAGGTGCCGTCTTCATCGAGAACGTAAGCGATGCCGCCGGACATGCCAGCTGCGAAGTTCCTGCCGGTTTGGCCGATAACCACGACAACACCGCCGGTCATATATTCACAGCCATGGTCGCCAACGCCTTCAACAACCGCGACCGCGCCGGAGTTACGCACTGCAAAGCGCTCGCCCGCGACACCGCGGAAATAACACTCACCTTCGGTCGCGCCATAGAGCACTGTGTTGCCGACAATGATGGAGTTTTCAGCAACGATGCGAGTGTTTTCCGGTGGGCGGACAATGATCTTGCCGCCGGAAAGGCCCTTGCCGACATAGTCGTTGGCATCGCCTTCCAAATCCATCGTGACGCCCTTGGCGATAAATGCGCCAAATGCCTGACCTGCTGTTCCCTTCAGCTTGACCGTCAGGGTATCTGGTTTCTTCAGACCCTTGTTGCCATAGCGTTTGGCGATTTCGCCGGACAGCATTGCACCGGCCGAGCGGTCAACAGAACAGATGGTCTCTTCAATGACCGACGGTTCCTTGGTGTCGAGCGTATGCTGGGCTGCTGCGATCAAGCGGCGGTCGAGAATGTCGACAATCGGGTGATCCTGCCGTTCGGTCCAGCGGGTTTCTTCCGGTTTTGCTTCCGGCTGGAAGAAGATCCGGGAGAAGTCCAGGCCATTGGCTTTCCAGTGATCAAGCGCGGCTTCCTTGTCGAGGAAGTCGGAACGGCCAATGAGGTCGTCCAATTTGGCAATACCAAGAGCGGCCATGATCTCGCGAACTTCTTCAGCAACATAGAAGAAGTAGTTGATAACGTGCTCTGGTGTGCCTTTGAAGCGCTTACGCAGAACCGGATCCTGCGTGGCGATGCCGACCGGGCAGGTGTTCAGGTGACACTTGCGCATCATCAGACAGCCAGCTGCAATCAGAGGCGCTGTGGAGAAGCCGAATTCATCCGCACCGAGCAGAGCGCCGACGATAACGTCGCGGCCAGTTCGCAAGCCGCCGTCGACCTGCAAGGCAACACGGGACCGAAGTCCATTCAGAACCAGGGTTTGCTGGGTTTCGGCGAGGCCGATCTCCCACGGGGAGCCAGCATGCTTCAGCGATGTCAGCGGTGAAGCACCAGTGCCACCGTCAAAGCCGGAAATGGTGATGTGGTCCGCACGGGCCTTGGCGACACCGGCAGCAACCGTCCCAACACCAACTTCCGATACGAGTTTGACGGAAATGTCGGACACCGGATTGACGTTCTTCAGGTCGTAGATCAGCTGCGCCAGATCTTCGATCGAATAAATGTCGTGGTGCGGCGGTGGTGAAATCAGGCCAACACCCGGAGTCGAGTGGCGGACTTTTGCGATTACCGCATCAACCTTGTGACCCGGCAGCTGACCGCCTTCACCTGGCTTAGCACCCTGGGCAACCTTAATCTGGATCATGTCGGAGTTGACCAGATATTCCGTGGTCACACCGAAACGCCCAGACGCCACTTGCTTGATTGCCGAGCGCTGCGGGTTCATCGAGCCATCGGGCAGCGGGTTGAAGCGCTCCGGCTCCTCACCACCTTCACCGGTGTTCGACTTGCCACCAATCTTATTCATGGCAATCGCAAGACTGGAGTGTGCTTCCTTGGAGATCGATCCGAAGGACATGGCGCCGGTGACGAACCGCTTGACGATGTTGTCCGCGGATTCGACTTCAGTGATGTCGATTTCCTTGCGGCCAATCTCTTCGGCACTCTTGATACGGAAATGACCACGGATTGCGAAACGTCCGCTTTCTTCGTTCACTTCCTTGGCGAACGCGCGGTACATTTCCGGCAAGTTGGCACGAACCGCATGCTGAAGATTGGCGATAGAGTCCGGCGTCCACATATGGCTTTCGCCGCGGGTCCGGTACGCATATTCACCGCCAACATCCAGCGATCGGCGGAGGATAGCGACGTCGCCAAAGGCTTCTGCATGACGCAGGACGGTTTCTGCCGCCACTTCGCCAAGGCCAATGCCTTCGATCATGGTCGCGGTGCCGAAGAAATATTTCTCGACGAATTCGGACGACAGACCAACGGCATCGAAGATTTGCGCACCGCAGTAGGACTGGTAGGTCGAAATGCCCATCTTGGACATGACCTTCAAAATGCCCTTGTCGATAGACTTGATGTAACGCTCGACCACTTCGTACTGATCGACTTCCTCAGGGAAATCCATCTCCATGTGCATGGACAGAAGGGTTTCAAAGGCGAGGTACGGATTGATCGCTTCCGCACCGAAGCCGGCCAGAACACAGAAGTGATGGACTTCGCGGGCTTCACCGGTTTCAACAACCAGGCCAACAGAGGTGCGCAGACCCTTGCGGATCAGATGATGGTGCACGGCCGCGGTTGCCAACAAGGCCGGGATCGCAATCCGGGACCGGCTGATCATGCGATCGGACAAGATGATGATGTTGTCCCCGTCCAGAACCGCTTTTTCGGCGCGTTCGCACAGGGCTGCAAGAGCTTTGTCCATCCCCTCGGCGCCTTTTTCGGCGTTGTAGGTGATGTCCAAGGTCTTGGCGGAGAACTGGTTGTCGGCGATGTCGCCGATGGCGCGGATCTTTTCCAGATCTTCGTTGGTCAGGATCGGCTGGCGGACTTCCAGGCGTTTGGAAGTCGACAGGCCCTTGAGATCGAAGATATTCGGGCGTGGGCCAATAAAGGACACCAGGCTCATTACCAGTTCTTCGCGGATCGGATCGATCGGCGGATTGGTGACCTGTGCGAAGTTCTGCTTGAAGTATGTGTAAAGCAGCTTCGACTTGTCAGAGAGCGCTGAGATTGGCGTGTCCGTCCCCATGGAGCCAATAGCTTCCTGACCGACGGTTGCCATCGGCGTCATCAGAAGTTTGATGTCTTCCTGGGTGTAGCCAAAGGCCTGCTGGCGGTCGAGCAGGCTTTCACCGGCGACCGGTGCCAGCTGACGGACGCCTGGCAGGTCTTCCAGAACGATCTGTGTCTTGTGCAGCCAGTCCTTATAAGGATTGGCTGTCGACAGCTGCCGCTTGATTTCGTCGTCAGAGACAATGCGGCCTTCTTCCAGGTCGATCAGCAGCATCTTGCCCGGCTGCAGGCGCCATTTCTGAACGATTTTTTCTTCTTCGACCGGCAGAACGCCGACTTCGGACGACATGATGACGAAATCGTCTTCGGTGACGATGTAACGGGCCGGACGCAGGCCATTCCGGTCCAGCGTCGCGCCAATCTGACGGCCATCGGTAAAGGCAACAGCAGCCGGTCCGTCCCACGGTTCCATCAGGGCCGCGTGGTATTCGTAGAAAGCGCGGCGGTTGTCATCCATCAGAGGATTGCCGGCCCAGGCTTCCGGGATCAGCATCATCGCGGCGTGCGCCAGCGAATAACCGCCCATCACCAAGAATTCGAGCGCGTTGTCGAAACACGCTGTATCCGACTGGCCTTCATAGGAAATTGGCCAAAGCTTGGAAATGTCGTCGCCGATCAGCGCGGAAGACACGGATGCTTGGCGTGCCGCCATCCAGTTGACGTTGCCACGCAGGGTATTGATCTCACCGTTGTGCGCCACCATCCGGTAGGGGTGCGACAGATCCCAGGACGGGAAAGTGTTCGTCGAAAAGCGCTGGTGGACCAGGGCAAGAGCAGAGGTGAAGCGCTCGTCCTTCAGGTCGGCGTAATAAGCGCCAAGCTGGTAGGCGAGGAACATGCCCTTATAAACGACGGTCTGGCTCGACAGGGAAACAATGTAGAAGCCCTTGGTGACCGCATCTGTTTCGGCACGGACCGTATTAGAAATGACCTTACGCAGGACAAACAGTTTCCGCTCGAACGCGTCCTGGTCTTCGCTTTCACTGCGTTTGATAAAGATCTGACGGGAGACCGGCTCAGTCGCGGCAATGTCTGGTGCTTTGGAAAGAGAAGAGTTGTCGACCGGCACGTCCCGCCAGCCAATCAGCTCCTGACCTTCGTTCTTGATAACACGTTCGACGATTTCTTCGCATTTGGCGCGAAGGGCATCATCCTGAGGCATGAAAATGAAGGCAACGCCGTAGCCGCCAAAATCCGGAATTGGTGTGCCGGCGGCTTCCATTTCTTCTGAATAGAAGCTGTGCGGGATCTGAACCAGCATTCCGGCACCGTCGCCCATCAATGGGTCGGCACCAACGGCACCACGGTGGGTCAGGTTCTCCAGAACCTGCAGGCCATCGGCAACAATCTTATGAGACTTTTCGCCTTTCATATGGGCGACAAAGCCGACACCACAGGCATCGTGTTCGCGCGACGGATTGTAGAGCCCTTTGTCGGCGGCCGTGCCCAGTCGATCGGCAAGTGTCGCGGTTGCGGCGGTTTTTGTCTCCGCGCTACCGTCTTGCATGGCTGTGCTGGTCGTCAGCTCTTTATTCGTCATGTGCGCCCTCACTGTTACCCCAGTGTCTGCCGTCGTTTGGAGCGTCCGGTTCCGTTCGGGTCGCACTCCATCAAGAATGCGGCTCGGTGAACCCTGGCTCCAGCCCCGGCTCTGTCGATGTATTAACCGCGACGATCGCTTCTCGCAAACCGCCGCATTGCCGCAGCACCTTCAAACTTGCTGCTGAAACACATTTGTTTCACCTTGCTTTTGGTCCAATTAGGACCATGCAAGTGGCCGCCTGATTTTGTTCCTTGGTTGCCAGAGAACTGGCAGAAATTCCCTCAATTCAAATGGGACAGTATCCCTGTCCTATTCCAGGCGGCGCGAACATGACAGATTTCGCAGCAAGGGGCAAGTGTGTTTCTTTGTCGCTATTATAATTGTTTCGCGCGCAAAGTGCCATTCGTCCGTAATGGTCAATTTTGGAGGTGTTTGAGTAAGAATCTTTCGTTTGCTGGGTTTTATTGGCTTGCTCGCAAGCGAGTCACAGGCGTTTGATTTCCCATTGATCAATATAACGGCCATGTAATTTCCGTAGCGGCTTTCGCCTAGGATTGGCGTTTGTTGCAGTGAATTGTATTTGACCAGAGGAGTTTGAAATGAAGCACAAGGCTATGTCTGCAGCCATCGTTGCAGGAGCCGTGGCGACCGCAGTTGCCGGTTTGACCGCAACGTCCACGACGCCGGCCCATGCCCAGGCTAAAGAAAAATGCTATGGGGTGTCCTTGAAAGGTCAAAATGACTGTAAAGCTGGTGCAGGCACCACATGTGCAGGCACGTCCACAGTGGATTATCAGGGTAATGCGTGGACGCTTGTTCCAAAGGGAACCTGTGTGTCTATGGAACTGCCGGATGGCCGCAAAGGTTCTTTGACCGAACTAGACCGGGATCTGCCGGAAGCCTGACCCATTCGTCAGCCAGGGCAGCGAGCTGGTTGATCCAATTCAGGCTGGCGGTTTGTACCGCCCGCCTGACACATTCATATGGGTGCAGGAGATTACCATGCAGTCCGATACTCTGAGCAATCCGAAATTCGGCGCTGCTTCTGCGGTTCCAAAATTGCCCGGGGCGGGTCTGAAGGCAGAGCATGTCGCTGAGATTCTGGAATACCGTCCTCAGATTGGTTTTTTCGAAGTTCATGCGGAAAACTATATGGGAGCCGGTGGCCGTCCGCACCAGCAACTGACTGCGATCCGCGACGCTTATCCGTTGTCTCTTCATGGAGTCGGATTGTCGATTGGCGGCGAACAGCCCCTGGACAAGAAGCATCTTCAACGCCTTGCTGATTTGAACCGGCGGTATGAGCCGGGCCTGTTTTCAGAGCATCTTGCCTGGTCGACCCATGACACGACCTACTACAATGACCTGTTGCCGGTTCCCTATGACGAGGCAACACTCAATCGCGTGTGTGATCATATTGACGAAGTGCAGGATTTTGTCGGTCGTCAGATGCTCCTGGAAAATCCGTCGACCTATGTCGCTTTTGCTCAAAGCACCATGAGTGAGCTGGACTTTCTGAAGGAAGTCACTCGAAGAACCGGATGTGGGCTCCTGCTCGACGTCAACAATGTCTATGTGTCCTGCACCAATCACGCGCGGTCCGCGGAAAGTTATCTCGCCGACTTTCCGGTTCACCTTGTCGGTGAAATTCATCTTGGCGGGCATGCACCGGATGTCGATGAGGTTGGCCGGCCGCTTCTGATTGATGCCCATGACAGGGCTGTCGATGATGAGGTCTGGGCACTTTATGAAACGGTCATTCAACAAAATGGCGCTCTGCCAACCCTCATAGAGTGGGACAACGATGTGCCAGCCTGGCCCGTTCTTCTCAAAGAGGCTCAGGCAGCCGGTGAGATCCTGTCCCGGGCTGCCGAAGCCGAATATAGGGCCGCCGGGTAAGATGAGCGTTCAGTCTACAGTGCCGATGGTATCCACCGGTGGTTTTGGCGATGCCCTGTTTGATCCATCCGTTGGAACACCCGAGGGGGTAATCGGTCCGGACGGGCAACCGGATGCCAAGCGGTTCAATGTTTACCGGAACAATGTTGTGGTCAGCCTTTGTGAAGCGCTGGGCGAGACTTTTCCGGCCATCAAGAATCTGCTGGGCGATGAATATTTTTCTGCGCTGGCCCGTGCATTCGTCATGGATCATCCGCCGCAGTCCCCGGTCCTGATGTGGTACGGGGCTGAGTTCCCGGATTTTATCGTGGCCTTTCCACCTTTGGCGTCCTACCCCTACCTCGGTGACGTTGCACGTCTGGAGTGGGCATGGGTGCAGGCCTATCACGCGGCCGATATTCCGGTTCTGGATCCCGCTGCTCTGGGGGCTGTCCCGCCGGAAGGTCTTGGAACCATCATGTTTGTCAAACATCCCGCAGCGACGCTGTTGGCGTCGGAGTGGCCGGTTTGGGATCTGGTGCGGATCAACCGATTTGAAAAGGAAGCGCAGGTCGAAATTGACTTGGCGGCCGGTCAGACTGTCTTGGTAACACGGCCGGAATTTGATGTGGACGTGCACCTGTTGCTGGCCGGCGCCGATGAGTTTTCAAGCTGCTTACTTTCTGGGAAGACCCTTGGAGAGGCAGCGGACACAGCACTGTCCAACAATGCTGATTTTTCCCTTTCCGACTGTTTGTCGGACTTACTTACAAATGGGGCGTTTGCTGATTTGTACCGGCTCGAGGCAACCTGATACCCGGTCCGGTGAGAAACAAGAAAAGAGACGAAGATGGGTATGATTATTGGTTTGTGTGTACGGCTCTATGCGATTGTTTTTAATACGTTGGAGCGCGTTACCGAAGGGTGGTTCCTTAGTCTGGCGTCCAGGGTGATTTTCGCAGCCGTTTTGTTCCAATTCTTTTGGAATTCCGCGCTGACGAAAATCGGCGGAAGCATCATGAATATCTTCACGCCCACTGCAGGCGC
This sequence comes from Roseibium sp., assembly GCF_965216085.1. Taxonomy (GTDB): domain Bacteria; phylum Pseudomonadota; class Alphaproteobacteria; order Rhizobiales; family Stappiaceae; genus Roseibium. Next base: position 354,267 of record NZ_OZ244138.1, read on the forward strand.
TTATGCGCAAATGTTGCCCGCTCTGATGGAGCAAGTAAGTTACGACACCAGTCAAATCGCCTTTTTCCCTTATGGCTTGATTGTGCTTCTTGGAACTTGGGGCGAGTTCATTCTGCCAATTCTTGTCATAGTCGGCCTGTTCACGCGAGCTGCAAGCCTCGGTATGATCGTATTCATTCTAGTGATGAGCTATGTCGACATCACCGGCCATGGCGCGGATGCCAAGACAATCGGTGCATTCTTTGATGGCGACCCTTATGCGAAAATCTTGGATGATCGTTTGCTCTGGATCTTCCTGTTGCTCGTGCCGACTCTCAAAGGTGGGGGACTTTTCTCCCTAGATACCCTTCTTGGCGCACAATACCGAAAACGGGAAATGTACTACTAGGATTTCAGTTGCCGGCCATTGTTCGTGGTGATTTAACGGCCTGATGAATTTTGCTAGTGACAATTGGGCGGGTGCGGCTCCGGCGGTGATGTCGGCGCTCTCCCGCCACAACAGTGGGTTCGCTCCGGCTTATGGGACGGATCCGTTGACCGAGAGCATTTCTCAGAAATTCAATGAGATTTTTGAGCGGGAGGTGGCTGTCTATTTCGTCGCGACCGGGACAGCTGCCAACTCCCTTGCGCTGGCGGCTTACGCAAAGCCTGGGGGAGCCATCTTCTGCCATCGCGATTCGCATATTCAGGTCGATGAATGCAATTGCCCCGAATTTATGACCAGCGGCGGTAAGCTTGTTTCCGTTTCGGGGGCGAACGGCAAATTCACTCCGGACGCCCTGCGGGACGCCATGGAAGCTTTTCCGGACGGTGTTGTGCATCACGGACAAGTTGCCAGCGTATCGATCAGCCAGGCCACGGAAAGCGGAACTGTCTACACTCTGGATGAAATCGCTGCGCTGAAAGACGTCGCCCGTTCGCGGAACGTTCCCTTGCATATGGACGGCGCACGGTTTGCCAATGCGCTGGCGACACTTGGATGTTCGCCGGCAGATATGACCTGGAAGTCTGGCGTCGATGTGCTCTCATTTGGCGCAACAAAGAACGGTTGTTGGTGCGCAGAGGCGGTCGTCTTCTTTGATTTGGAAGCAGCCAAAGGTTTTGAGTACTTCCGCAAACGCGGGGGGCACCTGTTTTCCAAGAGCCGTTTTGTTGCCGCGCAATTCGACGGTTACTTTGAAAGCGACAGCTGGCTGGAAACGGCAAATCACGCCAACGACATGGCCTTGAAGCTCGCGGAAGGCATCCGGGCAGCCGGTGGGCGGACCGCATGGCCGGTGGAAGCCAATGAGCTGTTTCCGATACTAAAGAGATCGCAGTTCGAAGCCTTGGAACGAGCTGGGGCAAAGCTCTACGAATGGCCTGCAAAGGACCTGGGCGATAATCTTTCTCCGAAGGACGATGAAGTCTGCTTGCGGCTTGTGTGCAGTTTTGCGACGGACGAGGCGGAGGTTGAAGCGTTTTTGACGGTCTTGTCCGAAATTCAGTGACATAAGACTTCAGACATCAAAAAGAGGCGCCTGAAAGTCAGGCGCCTCGCCACCGCTATCAGCTTGAGGGGAAAGCTGCGGGGTCAGTGTGCGGTGGTTTCAAGCTGTTTTGCTGCGCCAGATGTGATCTCGATCTTGCGCGGTTTCATGGCTTCCGGCAGTTCGCGGACAAGGTCCACGTGCAGAAGGCCATTTTCGAGGCTGGCGCCGTTCACGCGGACATGTTCTGCGATCTGGAAACGGCGTTCAAAGGTCCGCGAAGCAATGCCGCGGTAAAGAATTTCGCGATCAGCGGGCTCTTCGCCCTTTTCGCCCTTGATTGTTAGAACGTGTTCTTTGGCTTCTACAGAAAGTTCGTCTTCAGCGAACCCGGCAACCGCCATGGTAATGCGGTAGGAGTTCTCGCCAGTGCGTTCGATGTTATAGGGCGGATAACTTGGTGTTTCGCTGCCAGCTGCATCCAGCATTGAAAACAGGCGGTCAAAGCCGATGGTTGACCTGTGGAGCGGAGAAAAGTCGAAGTGACGCATGGTCTGTCCTCTCTTTGAGCAACTTATACTTCATGTGTTTTTGCGGACCTCTGTCCCCCATCATTGGCAGGACCGGCTCGCGGTGCAGACCCAATTTGGCGCCTGCAATTCATCAGGTGGGCATTCCTGTTTTTGAATTCAAGGGGGTTCTTTTGCGTTCATTTTTGCCTGGATGAACCGGAGATGAACAAGGTCTTCCGCTTCGGTTCAATCGGTCTCAGCCATTTTTCAGACAACGTCAGCGCGGGGCTGACGGCGTGAGGAGATGCAAGATGATCAATTCCTTCAGCAAAGAGATTTCCAGGAAATTTACTGCCCCAGTTGTAGCTGCCGTTTTTGTTATGGCGGCTGGCGCGGTTTCGGGAGTGCAGGCAATGCCACTTTCCGGCAAGGGCGCAATTCCAGCATATCAAGCCGAACATATTGTCAACGTCGATCACCGCCGTGGTCCGGGCAAAGGATGGCGCGGCGGTCATGGCCGTCATCATCATGCAATGGGGCCGCGCCAGATACGGCGGAGCCTGCGCCATCGCGGATTCTACCGGATCAAGATCATTGACCGCCGCGGACCGATGTACATTGTCAAAGCACATGGCTGGCGCGGATTTCCGATGCGGTTGGTGGTTGATTCGCGCAATGCGCATATCGTTCGAAGCCGTCCGCTCGGTCCCCGCTTTGATTGGAATTACAGCTGGTAAGACCGAATAACACTTCTCAGAGGCCGGCTTTTGCAAAAGCCGGCCTGAAGTCTGTTGTGACGTGCAAGGTGGGCGATTATCACTTAATAAAACCAAGCGCGAATCGGACCACCATGAGCCTGATTGATACCAAGGACAATCAAGTCCCGGAGGGAGGCGTATCCGGATTTCTTGAAACGAAAGACCGGATCAAGCTGCGCTATGCGCATTGGCCTGCCTTGGGAGCACCGCATCGCGGCACGGTCACCCTGCTTCAGGGGCGTGCGGAGTTTATCGAGAAATACTTCGAAGTTGTCTCTGATCTCCGAGCGCGTGGGTTTGCCGTTGTAGCGTTCGATTGGCGGGGGCAGGGAGGATCAGACCGGCTGACCCGCAGCCCGTTCAGGGGACATGTGTCCAGCTTCAAAAAGTATCAGATCGATCTTCTGACAATCTTGAAAGAAATTTCACTCGCAACATATCCCGGACCTCATTTTGCGCTTGCCCATTCAACCGGCGGCTTGATTTTGCTCACCGGTTCGCACCGCCTCCGGACAATGCTCGACCGTGCGGTGATTACAGCGCCGCTGCTGGGCCTTGCCGCGGAAGACTGGGGCGGAGACCTTCTGCCGCTGGGGCGGAAAGCCTTGCGGATCCTAACCCTCGGTTTTCTGGGAAAGCACCCATTGAAAGCTGCTCAGCCTGCAACATCAAGCATCACAGAGACAATCGGGTTTCCTATTGCTCGGATTTGTTCCTGGCTGTTGCTTGGCCGGCTTTATGTTCCAGGTGGAAACGACAAGATTACGGTGCCGTTCGACACCAACCGGCAAACCTCCGACCGGCAGCGCTTTCGGCGGTTTTCAAAAGTTCTGGAGGACCATCCAGAACTCGGTATTGGGTCTGCGACGATGGGCTGGCTGAATGCGGCCAGGGCGGCGATGATGTCGTTGCGCAAGCGCCGCGCTGGACCGGAAATCAAACTGCCGTGTGTCATCCTGGCCGCCGGCCGGGACCGGATCGTGTCCACGCCCGCCATTGAGGAGTTCGTCTCGCGGACGAAAACGGCTGCCTATATTGAAATCCCGGGAGCTGAGCACGAGCTGCTCATGGAGGCTGACGCCTACCGCGACCAAGTCTGGGCGGCATTTGATGCGTTTATTCCAGGATACGAAGCAGATCTGGAACTGAAGAAAACCGGCGCGAACTGAAGGTTTTCGTCCTTATGCCGGTCTTCTTTGAGTGTTAGGGTCAGGACCCTAGTCAGCTGCTTTAGAGAGTTCCGTCAGAAGAATGTCGTGCAGCCGCGGGTCTCCGGAAGCGACAATCTGTCCGCCTTCAGCCGGTGAACCACCTGTCCAAGTGGTGACAACGCCGCCGGCGCCTTCGATGATCGGCACCAGGGCCACGATGTCGTAGGCTTGCAGTCCGGATTCAATCACCGCATCTCCATGCCCGGCGGCCACCATGCAATAAGCATAACAGTCGGTGCCGTAGCGGGTAAGTTGCGCTTCAGCTTCAAGGCGGTCAAAGGCGGGGCGTTCGGTTTCTGAAAACAGCGCGGGCGTGGTTGTGAACAGCGCTGCATCTTTCAAGGAAGCGCAGGGCCGTGTCTTGAGATCTTTCGATCCCAATGGTCCCTGATACCAGGCGCGCTGGCCATCGCCGCTGAAGCGTTCGCCAATATAAGGCTGAGCCATCATCCCGAGGCTGGGTTTGCCCTCAGAGCGCAACCCGATCAGGCAGCCCCATGTCGGAAGCCCGGTGATAAAGGCGCGTGTGCCGTCAATCGGATCGAGAACCCAAACGTGATCGGCCTCTAGGTTTTCCGGACCATGCTCTTCGCCCAGAATGCCGTGATCCGGGTGATGCTGATTGATCAGGGCACGCATGGCCGTTTCGCCGTTCTTATCGGCAATGGTCACGGGGTCAAAGCCGCTCTCCAGCTTGTTAACGACCGAAAATCCCTGCCGGAAATGCGGCATGATCGCAGAGCTGGCGGCATCGGCGAGCTGATCAAGAAACGGAGCCAGCGGGTTGATGCTGGCAGCAAGCGGCATGGACATGATTCCTCCGGCCAATAAAGTGGGTTTATGGTTGATAGTGGCGCCAGGTGACTGTTTTATAACCTGAATTGCAAAAAAAGATATCGAAATACCTGAACCAATGCTCATATTTTGAGCATGAAGTAATCGCTTATAGGCTTGTAATTTGTGCGATGCAATGCGATCTTATTGCGGTGCGATAGAGTTTTCTGTCGCATCGCCCTCCTTGGGCGTTTCCTCCCTAGACTTCGGCCGCCTCTTTTGAGTGCGGCCTTTTTTTTATTCGATTTAACGAAGGAGCTATTCGGCCGCGATCGGATCCGCGATCAGGCCAGCATCTGGCATTGCGGTGAGTTCGCGGACGAAATCCTTGAGATCGTGGAACAGCTGACCGAAGCCGTCTGTTGGCTTCTGGGTCGTTTCATCCATATAGAGGCCGCGATTGATTTCAATCTGCAGGGCATGCAGGCCGCTCGAGGGCCGGCCATAGTGTTCTGTAATAAAGCCGCCAGCATAGGGTTTGTTCCGGCTAACGCTGTAGCCTTTGTTCCGCAAGGCTTCAAAAGCAAAGTCGGTTAAGTCGCTGTTGCAGCTGGTGCCATAGCGGTCACCAAGGATGAAATCCGGCCGGCTGTCCGTGGACTGGCATTTCACGCTGGACGGCATGGAGTGGCAGTCGATCAGGACGGCATGGCCAAAGGTCACATGTGTTTGCGCCAAAAGCCGCCGAAGAGTGGAATGATATGGCTTGTAAATCGCTTCAACGCGGCCAAGAGCCTCTTCCACCGGAAGCTTGTGTTTGTAAATCTCGTAGTTTTCGCTGACGATCCTGGCAATCGTTCCCAAACCGCCTGCGACCCGTATTGAACGGATATTGGCATAGGACGGCAAACGGCCATCGAACATTTTTGGATCGAGCTCATAGGGCTCCCGATTGACATCCAGATAGGCCCGCGGGAAATGTGCTCTAAGCATGGGAGCGCCAAGCGGCACCACATGTGCAAACAGGTCATCCACATAGGCATCTTCAGAGCGCCGGATCGACTGTTCGTCCAAACGGGAGGCGGCTAGAAAACTTTCCGGGTATTGCCGTCCAGAATGTGGCGAATTGAAAACGAAGGGAAGCCGTTGATCTGCGGGGCATAAAACTTCGAATGCGGGCAGGCCGTTGAAGTCGGTATCAAACAGGGCATTCGAGGTGCTTGGTGGTAAGCTTGTCAAATTCAATGTCCCGGCTAAGGCGATATCCTATGGTGCCAAGGAATCAACACACAGTCCACAGTGGTTCGGTCAAAAGCTTAGGACAACCAATTCTTCCTATCTTTCTTTTGATTTCGGGCTATAACCGGCAAAAGGTTTAATCGCTCCGCGAATTCAAAGGAAATTGGTTGCCCACTATGTCGCGAATCCTGCTTGCCGAAGATGATAATGACATGCGCCGCTTCCTGGCGAAGGCTTTGGAAAATGCCGGGCATGATGTCGTGTCCTTCGACAACGGCAAAAGCGCATATGAAAGATTGCGTGAAGAGCCGTTTTCACTTCTTTTGACGGACATCGTCATGCCAGAAATGGATGGCATCGAGCTGGCGCGCCGCGCGACGCAGCTGGACCCGGATCTGAAAGTGATGTTCATCACCGGTTTTGCAGCGGTTGCGCTTAATCCGGAATCGGATGCGCCGAAGGATGCCAAGGTCCTGTCAAAACCGTTCCATCTCAAAGATTTGGTCCAGGAAGTGGAGCGGATGCTGGCTGCTTGAGAGCATCAATCAGCAGGGTTATCCGGTGCACAGGATTTTTTGACAGTTCAGTGAAAAGGGGGTTGCACTGGTTTTCGATCCCCGCTATATCGCACCCCACCACGGCGTTGGGGCGCCGATGGCCGAAGAAATTCGGGCGTGTAGCTCAGCGGGAGAGCACTTCGTTGACATCGAAGGGGTCACAGGTTCAATCCCTGTCACGCCCACCATTATTACGCTGATTGATCTGATCAAGATGCGTAGGTGACTGGAAGACTAGCGCAGAAGGCTGCAGCAACTTTCCGGAAACTGAATGAGGATATGAGCGCCTTGGGCGCTCATTTAGTTTGAAGTAGAAAACGACCCCACGGGGACAGTGACATGAAGATCAAGAACTCGCTCAAAGCGTTGATGACCCGTCACCGGGACAACCGCATGGTCCGCCGTAAGGGCCGCGTTTACATCATCAACAAGAAAAACCCGCGTTTTAAGGCACGTCAGGGCTAATCCTGCTTCGCGCGTTTCAGCTGGGAACGAATAGTAACGTCAATGGCATGCGCTCTATCGGCGTTGAGATTGACAAATTGTTCGTAAACCGCAGAAACACGCGATAGTGTCAATATCCGGGATTGACCGCCGCATTCAACGATCCATAATCGTTGGATGCGGATTTTTGTGTTTGCCATTCTTATCCTATTCGCTCCGGTTGCCGCGACAGCGCAAACGGTGCCTGATCTCGGTCCGGAGGCTGACACGCCGTCCGTCGAGGATTTTGATGCGCTGCCTGATCCCGAGCCGGAGACTGGCGGCCAAGTGGTGGTTGAAGACGAAGACCCCACTGAAACTCTTTCTAAACTCGACAGTCTGTACGCGGATCTTTCGGGAGCAGACGATCCCGCTGTGCGGGAGCGTGTGTCGCGCGATATCCGGCGGATCTGGATGGACTCAGGCTCCGATACCGTAAACTTGCTTATGGTGCGGGCCGGACATGCGATACAAGCCAAAGACCATGGATTGGCGCTCGATCTGCTTGATGTGGTTGTTGTGCTGCGCCCCTCTTTTGCCGAAGGCTGGAACCGGCGCGCGACGGTTCATTATATGAAAGAAGACTTTGGAAAATCGCTGGTCGACATAGAGCGCACGCTGGCGCTGGAGCCCCGGCATTGGGGCGCCCTCTCGGGCCTTGCGATCATTCAGCGGCGCTTGGGTTTTGAAAACGAGTCGCTAGAAACATTCCGCCGGGCGCTTCAGATCCACCCAGGCCTGGAAAATGCCGAGAATGCAATAGAGGCACTTGAAAAGGCTGCTGAAGGCGAGCCCGTTTAAAACAATTGATCGGGAGAAGTTTGTCCGTCTTTAAGGCGCAGGCCAGTTTCGGGTGACGAATTAGGGCGGCGGTAAAAGGCTAATCGATTTAAAAAGGCGGCCAAAAAAAAGGCCGCCTTTTGTTTTGCTTAACGAACCGTCAAATGCCGCCCTGTCCGTCATTGCCAACAAATGCAATCCGCAACATGTTGGTAGAGCCAGGTGTTCCAAACGGGACGCCAGCGGTGATGATGATCCGTTGACCTGGTTTTGCCCATCCTTCGGAATGAGAAATCCGGCAGGCGCGGTCGATCATGTCTTCTTCGTTGGCGGCGTCTTCACTGACAACGCAGTGCAGGCCCCAGCCGAGCGATAGCCGGCGGGCGGTTGCCATGACCGGAGACAGAACGATGATCGGGCAAGACGGGCGTTCCCGCGATGCACGAAGGCCGGTTGCCCCCGACGTGGTGTAACAGACGACCGCGGCTAGATTAAGCGTCTCAGCGATTTGGCGTGCCGCAGCTGAAATCGCATCGGACCCTGTTGCTTCCGGTTCGGTGCGCTGAGCGTAGATGATGGTCCGGTAGTTTGGATCCTGCTCAACTTCTTGAGCGATCTTGTCCATGGTCGAGACAGCTTCTTCCGGAAAATCACCGGCAGCGGACTCGGCGGACAGCATGACCGCGTCAGCGCCTTCGTAAACTGCTGTTGCAACATCCGAAACTTCTGCGCGGGTTGGAACCGGAGATGTAATCATCGACTCCAGCATCTGTGTCGCGATGACAACTGGTTTGCCGGCCCGGCGGCAGGCACGCGTGATCCGCTTTTGCAAGCCAGGAACCTGTTCCAGAGGCATTTCCACGCCCAAGTCGCCACGGGCAACCATGATTGCGTCAGACAGCTCAATGATCTCGTCCAGCCGGCCAATGGCCTGCGGTTTTTCGATCTTCGCCAATACGCCGGTGCGGCCGCGCGTGATCTTGCGGACTTCTGCAAGATCCTCAGGACGTTGCACGAAGGACAGAGCAATCCAGTCAACGTTCTGGTCTAGTGCCGCAATCAGATCCTTGTGATCCTTTTCCGTCATCGCACTTGTGGCGATTTCAGAATCTGGAACGCTGACGCCTTTGCGATCGGACAGCTTGCCGCCCACAATGACCTCGGTTACGGCCTTAGCCGCAGAAGCTTCAGTCACACGCAGTTGGATCTTGCCGTCATCCAACAGCAGCCGGTGCCCGGGTTCCAGGGCTTTCAAGATTTCCGGGTGCGGTAGGTGGACCCGGTTGATATCGCCCGCAGAAGTATCTGCGTCCAAAGTAAAGACCGCTCCGTTTTCCAGCATCACCGGGCCATCGCCAAATGTGCCGACACGTAGTTTGGGTCCTTGAAGATCGGCCAAAATGCCGATCGGTCGTCCTACATTTTCCTCTACAGCACGGATGCGGGATACCAGCATCTTGAGACGGTCATGGTCAGTGTGGCTCATGTTGATGCGGAACACGTCCGCGCCAGCACGATACAACTTTTCGATGATGTCTTGTTCTGAGGAGGAGGGTCCGAGAGTAGCTAGAATTTTAACTCGTCGGTTTCGCCTCATCGCCCACCTGTCCCTTGTTGCACGGGCTCGGTCAACTGGACCGTCCAGCTGCTCTGTTCGCCCGTGTCGATTTCGAAAAAGCCTGTCCGCTCGAAACCTCGAGCAACGCAGTCTTCAATTCCGCGGATGGTGAACTCTTTTTCCCGGGTGCACATGAACGCCCGGCCGCCCCATTCGCCGAATTGATCGTAATCGACCGCATAGATGTAATAGTAACGTGACACCAGAGAGCCGGGTACGAGAGTTTCACAGCTGTTGGATTCAAGATTCCACCAGCCTTCTGTGATCCAATCGGATTTATCTTTGTAGCCGATAGCCACTCCGACCTGGCTGTCCGTCTTGTTACAAAGACGAAGGTCAGCCTTGGCGCTTCCGCTGCTTACAGCACTTATGAAGAGGGCAATACCAAAGGCGCATAAGGTCTTAATAGACGTGTTGATCCACGTCCGAGACCTGCCCTGGTGCCGTTCCCCTACCTCAAACATACGCAGTCGTTCACTTTGCTGCTTTACAGACATTGGCTTTTTGCGTGGACAACAGTGTCTTGTCAACGTCGTTAACAATATATGTGCAAGAGTAAAACCCTATTATTGCCGCACTGATACCCTTTTGGCCCACCCGGATAAAACCAAACTATCGTATGTGGTGATAATTGGGGCGGGAACATGACAGTAACCTTGTGGGTACAGCCCAGCTGTCAAAAAACGGTATACAAACACTTTCATCCACATCAAAAACATCGGGGTAATGATTGGCGCCGAAATTGTCTGCTGTTCAAAAACAGCGATTCGAGTGCCTGTTTTGCGGACATTGCGGATTATTCGGACTTGGTTCCCCGCCAGCTTTGGCGTACACCTGTCCGCCTGCCAATAATGCTGTTTTTCGTAATCAAGAAGATCTAGATGACTGATCCTGCGCTGATGCCGGACACTTCCTTTCAGCCGTATGAATATGTTCATGGTGATGAGAGCGCCGGGGTTTTGCTGCTGTGCGACCACGCCCGCAATACAGTGCCGCAAGAATATGGCGACCTGGGTGTTCCGGCCGCCCAGTTCGAGCGGCACATTGGATATGACATTGGTGCGCGTGCTGTAACACTCGAGCTGGCCCGAAGGCTCAACGCCCCGGCCTGCCTGTCGACGTTTTCAAGATTGCTGATCGACCCCAATCGGGGCGAAGATGATCCAACGCTGATCATGCGTCTGTCGGATGGCGCCGTGGTGCCCGGCAATGCGAAAGTCGACCAAGCTGAACGCCAGCGCCGGATCGACCGATTCCATAAACCTTATCATGGACTGATCTCCGGGACCTTGGACCGAATGATGGCAGCCGCACCGGCGCCGGTTATTATTTCGATCCATAGCTTCACACCGGTCTGGCGGGGTGTGCCCCGTCCCTGGCACGTGACGGTGCTGTGGGACAGCGATCCACGCGCTGTAACGCCCATGCTGGACGGTTTGCGGGCGCAAAGTGATTTGATCGTGGGGGACAACGAACCTTACGACGGCGCCCTTGAAAATGACACGATGTACCGGCACGCAACCAAACGGGGGCTGTCGCAAGCCCTTCTGGAAGTGCGCCAGGACCTGATCGCCGATGAGGCGGGGGCATTGGAATGGGCCGATCGGCTCGAGCCTATCTTAAGGAATTTGTCGCAGGCGCAAGAATGCCGGCAAGTCCGGCACTATGTATCCCGATGCGATAACAAGTGACAGGGTGTATGCCGGATAAGAGCTGAGGGAGATGAATTGATGGACGATCAAACCAAAACCGAACTGGAAGCCGCCGTCTTTCGCAGGCTTGTGGAACATCTTCGCGGACGCACGGATGTCCAAAACATCGACATGATGAACCTTGCTGGTTTTTGCCGCAATTGCCTGTCCAACTGGTATGCGGAAGCTGCCAATGAAAAAGGGCTGGATGTGGAAAAAGAAGCAGCGCGTGAGCTGGTCTATGGCATGCCTTATGCTGATTGGAAGGCCAAACACCAGACCGAAGCGACCGAGGAGCAAAAAGCGGCTTTCAAAAAGAGCCATCCTCACCACCACTGAGATGTAAGGTTTGTTCCGGTTCGCTTGACGTCGCTGGCGAAGTCTGGCACGGCACGGGCCGGTTTCCTTGCAGCGGAATTCATATGTTGCCGCTGCAGATGTTTGCTGAAGAGATAAAAACTAACTAAGGAGTAACACTCGAATGTCCGATCCGGGTGGAGTCGCCGCAGATCAGCTGCGCGCATTTATTGAGCGCATTGAGCGACTGGAAGAAGAAAAGAAAGTCATCTCGGATGACATCAAGGATGTTTACGCAGAAGCCAAAGGCAATGGCTATGACGTTAAAATCCTGCGGAAAGTTGTTTCACTTCGCAAGAAACAGCCACATGAGCGGGAAGAGGAAGAGGCGGTGCTCGACCTTTACCTTCATGCCCTCGGGATGGCTGGTCCAGGCCCGTCTGAAGGCTAAGGTTTTCTTGCTACAGAATGAAAAAAGGCTGGTTCTTGGAACCAGCCTTTTTGTTTTCTCAGGTCCGACGACGGACCGGATTATCGAGCGAAATGAACGGGCAGCACCACAATGGCCGGGCCTATAAATCGGTCGGTTCTAAGATCGCCATAGGGGGTCTGTTCGAAGCGTGCAGCGACAAAACGGTTGCCAGGTTTGATGACATTGGTCAGCTGGCGCTGGTTCGGGTGGCTGAGCCAAGCAAATGTCCGGTGGCGTGTCGTGTTGGCGCCAGTCAGCACAAGCGATTCTGACCTATCGGGGAGGCTCGCAAAGCCAGCCAGCGGGTCTACAATTTGATTGCGCGGTATCCGGCCAGAGACTGATGGACGGGCAGTGGCTGCCTTGGGCGCCGCAACCGGGCTGTTATCGGAAGCTTTCTCTGGAGCTGCAACTGCCGTACCGCGTAGGGACCGGCTTAACTCAGGCGGTGTCGGCGCAGCAGAAGCATAAGCCAAGGTCGATCCAGGCCGAGGAGATGGTTCCGGTGAGGGGACAGCGGTGCCTGTCGCGGCCGCAATGGCGGCTACAGGATCGTTAACTGAGGTGTTTGATGCGGTGCCACCGAGTTTTGCTGCTGCCGCTTGGGCCGCTGCCTGTAAGCCGGCAGCGGGTTTTTGTCCCGGCGCGCCGGCGACAAGAAAACGATCGTTCAGAGGCTTGCTGGCAGCTGGTGGCTGGCCGGCGGCCAGTGCGGCCCGCTGACTGTCCAGAGTATTGGGCGCAGGCGTAGGTATGGCAGCTGCCAATTGTACCGGCGCATCTATGTCAGGTTTCAACTCCGGCGCGGAGCTTGCAAGCACAACAGCTGGAGTGGCTTCTGGCGTCTCAAGAAGTTTCCGTCCGGGTACAGGTGGATTTTTAAGAACCGGAGAGACCGCGGCGGTTTGCGTTGCCGATTGGCGTCCGCCGACGGCGCCTGGACGGGTGGCATCTTTTGAGCCCGCCCGGTTGCCACCACCAAAGAGACTAGCAAACAGATTGCCGCCACCCGTGTTTTCCCGTTCGACATTCGCAGGTGGTGTCGGCTTTGGTGCGGTTCTTACGCTTTGATTGCGGGTGTTGAGTGTTCGTGCGGAAGTCCGGTCGTTTGATGCCACGAGCGTCGGCCTTGAGCGTTTGCTCTTGCCGGACTTGGCTTCTGCCAAGGCTAGCTTGTAGCCTTTGAGCGGTTTGCCGTCAGACGGCACATGCAAGGTTTTTCCGTTCGGGAAAACTTTTACCAACTGAGATCTGTTCATGCGTGGCCAGTGGCGGACCCGGCCGGTATCCATATGAACAAATGGCGAGCCCGAACGCGGATAGTAGCCGACACCGCCGACGTGCTTGCGCAAACCCGCTGCGCGCAGTTTTGCAAGATTGACGCCGGGAATATAGAAATCCATAGCCTTGCCGAGCGTATGCTGGCTGTTTCGGGCAACACCCTTGGACCGCTTGCGCAACATGTTGTTGGTCGCTGGTGAGCGATAGCTGGAAACGACGTAGATATGATCTCTGGCGCGAACTTTCTGGTAGACTTCCCAGACAAGGTCGAGCAATTCGGGATCGATTTTGGTGATTTCGTTACGGCGCCAGTCACGCAAAAAGCGATTGGCCTCCCGAAGACCGCCCGGAAGATACCGGCCGTTCTTTTTGAAGGTGATCGATACACGCTCTTTGGTGTGCGTGTTGTAAAGCTTTAAGGTTCTGGTTTCTGCTTCAGCCGAGCCTGCGAGCGTCAAAGCAAATGCCATGACCGCGGCCGCTGAAACTGCGGCGCGCCTCAACCAGGCGACGGCGTCGAAACCAACTGACCGTTTACGCAATCTCTATCCCGCCGTTTTGTGGTGGCTTACACCCATCCCGTGCTCCCCAGCAGACCGAAAGTTTATCTGCCGCAGGTTAAGAAGTTTTTACCCTAATTCCAGTTGTGTGGAAAACGTGGCAAAATTGCAACTCTGCGGCTGGTTATCCGCAGACATCTGCAAAAATTCCTGCCGACAGTGCCCTAGCGCGGGAATGTGTTCAAAAATCGTCGGTTCTTGAACTTAAGCTTTGATATGAAACAGATTAAGCGGCAGCGTCAGTACCGCCATCATCAAGCCCGTATTCCTTGAGTTTGCGGTAAAGGGTCGAACGGCCAATCCCGAGCCGTTTGGCGACTTCGGTCATCCGGCCGGAATAATGCTTGATCGCGGCTCTGATGAGCTCTTCTTCAACATCTGTCAGCTTGCGGATATGGCCTTCTGGGTCGAGGTTGCGCATGAAACCGAACGGCGCGGAGCTTTCAAAGCCGGCCGGTGGTTGGGCCTGCGCAATTGCACCGGGACTTTGCGCGGCGTATTGCGGCGTGTGTGCCAATGGTGGAATGTCCGCAGGCGCAGGCGCAGGCGCAGGCGCAGGCGCAGGCGCAGGCGCCACTGGCGGCAAAGCGGCTGGGTTTGGAGCAGCGACACCATGGCCAACTGGTCGTTCAATTGCTGCTGCGACTTGAGGAAAGTCATCGAAGGTCAGTTGGGGGCCGTCGCAAAGGACAACTGCTCTGAACATGGTGTTTTGCAGCTGGCGGATGTTGCCTGGCCAAGTGTACTCCTGCAGCATGGCAAGAGCATCGGGCATGATGCCGGAAACCTGCGGTTTGCCTTCTTCGGCTGCAAATCTTGCAAGGAAATGGCGGGCTAGTGCGGGAATATCTTCGCGCCGGTCGCGCAACGGCGGGATCCAGATCGGAAAGACATTCAGCCGGTAATAAAGGTCTTCCCGGAAAACCCCTTCCTTAACCTGATCGATCAGGCGCCGGTTGGTGGCCGAGATCAATCGGAAATCGACCTTCACCGGACGGCGGGAGCCGATCGGATCGATTTCGTTTTCCTGGATCGCGCGAAGCAGTTTGACTTGAACGTCCTGTGGCAGTTCGCCAACCTCGTCGAGAAACAGAGTTCCGCCGTGGGCTTCCTGGAATTTGCCGACATGTTTGTCGACAGCACCGGTAAAGGCACCCTTTTCGTGCCCGAACAGGATCGATTCAACGAGATTGTCCGGGATGGCACCACAGTTGACCGTGATCAGCGGTTTGGACTTGCGGTCGCTGGAGCCTTGGATTGCGCTGGCAATCATTTCCTTGCCAACGCCGCTCTCCCCTTCAATCAGGATCGGTATGTTGGAGGCGGCAGCGCGTTTGCCAAGATTGATCACCCGTTCCATAGCCGGGGAATGGGTGATCATGTCCTTGAAGGTGAGTGTGCCGGAGGCCTTTTTCTGGATCCGAGTGATTTCGCCTTCAAGTGCGGAGGTTTTCAGAAGATTGCGGATCGAGACATTCAGCCGTTCCGGAGCCACAGGTTTGACCGCGAAATCTTGGGCGCCCGCGTTCATCACAGAGACCACGGTATCGATGCCGCCATGGGCCGTTTGAACGATCACAGGTGTGGAGATCTTGTCTGAGCGCAGGCGCTCCAGCACGCCGAGGCCATCCAGTTCCGGCATCACCATGTCGAGAATGATCAGATCAATCTCGCTGGCTTCTGGCCCAGTCATGATCCGCACCGCTTCGGCGCCGTTTTCGGCTGTCTTGGAACGATAGCCGAATTTGGTCACGGCCTCCTGCAGCAGACGGCGCTGAATCGGGTCGTCGTCGACAATGAGAATTTTGCCACTGAGTGCTTGCATCAGATGCCTTCGATCATGCCAATGTGTTTCGTTTCGGGCCATTCTGGTGGCAAAGCGGTAAACAAATCCTCCAAGGGAAGCGAAAAAAGTTTCAGTTTTTCGATTGCGGCACCTTGTACGAACAGCCTACAAAT
Organism: Roseibium sp.; assembly: GCF_965216085.1. Taxonomy (GTDB): domain Bacteria; phylum Pseudomonadota; class Alphaproteobacteria; order Rhizobiales; family Stappiaceae; genus Roseibium. Next base: position 369,928 of record NZ_OZ244138.1, read on the forward strand.
TGCTCTCTAGTACAATTGAAACGCCTTGACGTTTTTACCGATTTCCGGAGTGAACCATGCCGTTGCCGCACCCAGTCCTTGCGCCTCAAACCACTGGATCGGTGGATCTCGGTGATTTGCCGGAATGGAATTTGACGGATCTTTATCCGTCCGTCGACGCGCCTGAAGTCGCTGCAGACCTGAAGGAAGCGCTCGACCGGGCCAAGACCTTCGAAGTCTCCTATAAGGGACGGCTGGCAGATTTGGCAGAAAACAATGTTGCCGCCCTCGTGACAGCAATCCGGGCCTATGAAGACCTGGAAGATCTGATGGGCCGGCTGATTTCTTTTGCCGGGCTTGTTTACGCGGGTAACACCACAAACCCGGCCTCCCAGAAATTTTATGGCGATGTGCAGGAGCAGATCACCACCGCCAGCTCACATCTCCTATTCTTTTCCCTGGAAATGAACCGGATTGATGACGGCATCGTCGATGCCGCTCTAGAAGACACACATCTCGCCCACTACCGGCCATGGATCGAGGACCTGCGCAAGGACAAGCCCTACCAACTGGAAGACCGGGTGGAGCAACTGTTTCACGAAAAATCGGTTACGGGCAGCAGCGCCTGGAACCGGCTCTTCGATGAAACCATGGCATCGCTCACGTTCGAAGTTTCGGGTGAGGAGTTGCCGGTTGAGCAGACCCTCAATCTTCTGACGGATGCCTCTCCAGACAAACGTGCCGAAGCGTCTAAGGCTCTGATCAAGACGTTTTCTGAGAACCTCAGCACCTTCACCTTGATCACCAACACCCTGGCGAAGGACAAGGAGATTTCCGATCGCTGGCGGAATTTTTCCGACATTGCCGACAGCCGTCACCTGGCCAACCGGGTGGAACGTGAGGTGGTTGACGCAATGGTCTCGGCTGTCCGGGAAGCCTATCCGCGTCTGTCTCACCGTTATTACAAGCTGAAAGCCAAGTGGCTCGGCATGGACCAGCTCAATACCTGGGATAGAAATGCGCCGCTTCCGGATGCCGATACGCGCGTTATTCCTTGGGCGGAAGCCAAGGGCACAGTGCTTTCCGCCTATGAAACCTTCTCGCCGCAGATGGCCGAAATTGCAGGACGTTTCTTTGACAAAGGCTGGATTGATGCACCGGCGCGCTCCGGGAAGGCGCCCGGCGCCTTTGCTCATCCAACCGTTCCAAGTGCACACCCTTATGTTCTTCTGAACTATCAAGGCAAAGTCCGCGATGTTATGACCTTGGCGCATGAGCTGGGGCACGGCGTACACCAGGTGCTGGCAGGGCCAAACGGTCCGTTAATGGCACCAACACCGCTGACACTGGCCGAAACCGCAAGCGTTTTTGGCGAGATGCTGACATTCAAGTCGATGCTGGCCAAAGCGGACAATCCGAAAACCAAAAAAGTCATGCTGGCCTCAAAAGCCGAAGACATGATCAACACGGTGGTCCGCCAGATCGCCTTTTATACCTTTGAGCGCAAACTTCACACTGAGCGGCGCAACGGTGAATTGACCGCCGACAAGATCGGAGAACTCTGGCTGTCTGTCCAGGGCGAGAGCCTAGGGCCTGCGATCAAGCTGAACGAAGGTTATGAGACCTTCTGGACCTATATTCCGCATTTCATTCATTCGCCGTTTTACGTCTATGCCTACGCATTCGGCGACTGCCTGGTGAACTCGCTTTATGCGGTCTATGAAGAAGCTGAAACCGGGTTCCAGGAGAAATACTTCAACCTCCTGAAAGCCGGCGGCACCAAGCATCATTCCGAGCTGCTGCAACCGTTTGGGTTGGATGCTGCCGATCCTGACTTCTGGAAGAAGGGACTTTCGGTCATTGAGCGGCTGATTGATGAGCTGGAAGCGCTGGACCAGGCCTGAGGTGTGAGCGCTTTTTGATGCACAAGCCAGCGCCTCCGTTTCAGCACACGCCCTATGATGGCACCAGCCAACCGTTCACCGTGGGTTTGAAACCGATTACGGAAGAAACCTGGCTGGAGCCGGACCCGTTTCTGGAGACACATCTGGCAGAGAAGGACCGGCTGCTTGAGGTTGACCGTGATGCTGTGTTTCGGGCTGAAGATGGCACTGCAGACGCGCAACACGAAATCCTTACGCTGATCGTTGAAAACCTGCAGCGCCATCACGGTGCAACGCATTCGATTCGTAAGAACCAAGGCATCATCAAAAGTACCGGCCGTACCGTCAATCTTGACGACGAGCCGGCTCTTCTGACGGCAGCGCGGCTGGTGCAGGAAGACCTTGTACTGATGCGCCCCGGACCCAATGGTTATCGGCTTGCCGCAGCCTGTCTGTGTTTTCCATCATCGTGGTCGCTGGCAGAAAAGTTTGGTCAATCGATGAGCGGGATCCACAAACCTGTACCGGGTTTCAACGGACACCGTATGGGCATGATGGTGGCGCGGCTGTTCGACAATCTGAAGGCCGGCCAGTACGTCTGCCGTTTTAATTGGTCGATCTATCCGGACAGTGAATTGCATCATCCGGAGGCAAAACAAATTGATCTCGACGATCACGAGGCGGCGCTGCCGCGGTTGTTCTTACGGGTCGAACGGCAAACCCTGCGGCGATTGCCGGAAAGCGGAGATGTTCTGTTCACAATCAAGATCCATCACGACCCGCTCACCGCTTTGCAAAGCGAGCCAAATCGTGCCGCGCTTGCAGTTCAACTCAAAGATCAATTGATGGGATTAGACGCGGATCAGTTGGCCTATAAAGGGCTGACACGCGGCCGGGAAGCCCTGGTTGAGGCGCTAGCTGAAATTGCAGCCGAAGTCGAAGGCGCCTTATAGAATCGCTGCTTCCTCTGGCCGCAGACTGGATTTTGGCTGGCCGATCTATATCTATCGATCAAACGCGTGACTGTATCGTCGAGGAGCCTCAGAGTTTATGCCGCAGGACAAGGACCGCGAAAGCAACCGTTTCAGTGCCCGTATGGGCCGCTACGCCAAGGTCGGAACCAATATGGGCGGGATCGCTGCCAAGGTTGCCGGCGCCAAGCTTTTGGGCATGGAACTCGACAACGGCAAAAATGCATCGGATCTCGCTGCGGCACTTGGTGGCCTGAAGGGGCCGTTGATGAAGGTCGCCCAGCTCTTGTCGACCATTCCGGATGCTCTGCCACCGGAATATACCACCGAACTCGCCAAACTGCAGGCCAGTGCGCCGCCGATGGGCTGGGCTTTCGTCAAACGCCGCATGCGGGCTGAACTTGGGGCAGATTGGCAAAAGAAATTTGACAGTTTTGACCGGGAGCCGGCGGCGGCGGCCTCTTTGGGGCAAGTGCACCGGGCGGCCGGACATGACGGCCGGGTGCTGGCGTGTAAACTGCAATATCCGGATATGGCCTCGGCGGTAGAGGCAGATCTTAAACAATTGCAGATGCTGTTTTCACTGCACCGGCGGATGAAACCTGCGATCGATACAAGTGAAATCGCAAAGGAGATCAGTGCCCGGGTGCGGGAAGAACTCGATTACTACCGCGAAGCTGCTCACATCGATCTTTACCGCAATATCCTTGAAGATGCTCCGCATATCCGTGTTCCGGGTGTCGTGGAGGATCTGTCGACCAAACGTCTTTTGACCATGAACTGGCTGCATGGACGTCCGCTTTTAGACTACAAGGAACATTCCCAAGAAGACCGCAACCGTTTGGCTCAGACGATGTTTCATGCCTGGTGGCATCCGTTTAGCCACTATGGGGTCATCCACGGGGATCCGCATCTTGGGAACTACACCGTGTTTGAAGAAGATGGTGTCCCATCGGGCATCAACTTGCTCGACTATGGCTGTATCCGGATCTTCCCGGACGCTTTTGTCGAGGGTGTGGTGGATCTTTACAAAGGGCTTCTCGAAGAAGATCAGGAGCGGGTCGTCTCGGCCTATGAGCGCTGGGGCTTCCAAAATCTCAAAAAAGAAATCATTGAGGTCCTCAATATTTGGGCGCGCTTTATCTACGGACCGCTGCTGACAGACCGAGTGCGATCCATTGCCGATGGTGTTTCAGCGGCCGAGTATGGGCGCAAAGAGGCGTTCCGGGTGCATTCGGCCTTGAAGGAACTGGGGCCCGTGACCGTGCCGCAGGAGTTTGTCTTTATGGACCGTGCAGCGATCGGTCTCGGCGGTGTTTTCTTGCATCTGCGGGCTCAGTTGAATTTCTTCCAGCTCTTTAATGAGCAGATCGAAGGATTTGAAGCGGCAAAGGTCCGCGACCGCCAAAGTGCTGCGCTTAAGTCTGCTGGCCTGCTAGGCGTTTGGGAAGCCGCATAATAAGCGCAGTGGCTATTCTGCGGCAAAGCGGCATGACAGAACAGAAAAGAACCCTGCCAAAAAACTATCCTGTTGGAGCATAAGAAATCGGCAAAACTCCGCCGGAAAACATTGCTCAATGGCAAGGCTTTCTGTATGGATGACATCGAATTTCGATTTTCTTGGGGGACTTAATGTCTAACGAAACTGCGCCGGCAATGGATTACGATTCGCACGAGCGGACCTACGAAGGGTTCATCAACTTCTCCAAAGTTGGAACCATCGCCGTATTGAACATCGTGCTCTGTCTGATTCTGTTCAGCTTCGGTGGCACAACGGCTGTTGTCTTTGGTGCGCTGATGGTGCTGGCAACGATAGTTGCGTCTGGCATTGGCGTTGCGCTGGGCGCCAACGGCTGGGTACCGCCCGCTGTTGTTTTTGGGCTGACCGGTGTCCTGTGCATTTTGCTGGTCTAAACGTTTGCTGACTTGTCTCCTCAGCCTTTGGGTCTTCGGGACTTCAAAATAGGTAAGAGGTTCTTGCAAAGGCGCGGCTTTGGCAGCGCCTTTTGTTTTTTTTTTTCAATTACATTGTATAAGCCAGGCCATGAACCAGAGTGCCCCGGCCCCCTTTGTCTACAATCCGCCCCTAGAGCCGTATTTGTCCGTGCTCCACGTGGATGAGGATCTCTTGATCGTCGATAAACCCAGCGGATTGCTGAGTGTTCCGGGCAAAGCTCAAGAGCACAGCGATTGCATCGAAGTGCGAGCTCAAAAGACCTACCCAGACGCGCGAATTGTGCACCGGCTGGATATGGATACATCCGGGGTCATGGTCCTTGCCATGAATGCTGTAGCTCATCGCCACTTGGGGCTGCAATTCGAGCGGCGAAAAACGGAAAAGACCTATCTTGCGGAAGTTTGGGGGCAAGTTTCAGGTGACGAAGGCGAAGTAAACCTGCCGCTCATCTGTGACTGGCCGAACCGGCCGAAACAGATGGTGTGTTTTGAAAATGGCAAGCCGGCCCTGACGAAATGGCAAGTGCTGGCCCGGGGAGACCAGACAAGCCGGCTCCGCTTGTTTCCGCATACCGGTCGTTCACACCAACTTCGAGTGCATATGCTGGCTCTAGGGCATCCAATCATTGGCGACCGATTCTACACGGATGGTGAGGCGCTGGCAGCTTCATCCCGTCTAGCGCTGCATGCTGAAAGCCTGACACTGCATCATCCGGAGGGTGGGGAGCGGGTTCGATTTGAGACCGCATGTCCGTTTTAAAACAGGTTCACCTACGCTAAGCAGATTTTCGGCCGAGGTCTTCCATCTTCTTCAGCCACCCGGAAACCGTCTTCTCATTTGCCTGCTCAACCATTCCGAAAAGCGTGGAGCGAACTGGCGCAAATCCAATGAAGCGGAATATGTTTCGCTCCAGGCTTTTGAGGCTGTGAGCGCCATACCAGAACCTATAGACGAGGGCAGGCATGCCCATGGTGACAATGATACGGGCCGATTTGCCATTCATCTTGCCTTTGGGCCAAGCGTTGTCGGGGCCTTTTTCAAACGCTGTGTCGTAGTGAAAAATCTGTTCGAGAAAGGCCTTTGTGTAGGCGGGCAAAGTGCCGAGCCAAAGCGGGTAAACCAGCACAACATGATCGGCGGCCAAAATCAGATCCCTGGCCGGTTCCAAAGCAGTTGGCGTCGGCTGGTCTTGGAAATCGGATGGTTTCTGTAGAACGGGGAAATCTAAATCCGCGATCCGGAGCAGATTAGCTTTATGCCCGGCCCCCGATGCGCCTTCTGCATAGCGGGCAGCCAATGCATGGCACAGATGATGAGTGTCTGGATCCGGGTGGCCATCCAAAACGACAATTTGTTTGGGTGCGGTCATGACAACGCTCAAGTGTTGCTGTCGGCTTGTGAAGCCTAGCCTGCGTCAAAAAGGCAGTCCTTGAGGCGGATCAACAAGGGGGAGCGTTTTTATTCCTCTGGCAGTCCTAAGTAGATTGCGTCAATCGAAATTCGCGGAAAAGTCTATTGGACTGTCATCTTGCTTGACTGCAACAGGTCAGGGCTTTCCGGATAGATTTCGATCAACCGATCCTGGCACAAATGCGCAATAATATGCAGCTCAACATCTGTCAGGGGGGCCGGGTCTTCATAAGTGAGCACTGGAGTTGGGTCCGTATCTGAGGCCGGTGTGTACCGATTGATTTTCAAATCCGCTATCTCGCGCTGAATGTCCTTGAGACCCGAAAAGGCCTCCAGTTGGCTGATCGCAGCGTCTTTATCTGCCAGAAACTCTTCGAATTTGATCGGATGCAGCATTGCTGGAACACTCTCGAAGTTTTTCCGGCTGAGCGCGGCTATGACGTCGGTGTTGTTGATCCATTCTGTACAAGTCGCGATCAATTGATCCTCAGTGCTGATCAGCCCGAGGCTTTTCTGGGAACGGACGACATCAACAATGTTGCGATAAATGTAAATGCACTTGAGGTCCGGTATGAAATCCGCGGCTTTGACGATGCTTAAGAAGGAGCTCTTCGGCGACTTGCAGGCCCAGATTTCTTTTTCTATGGCTTTTGTAGCTTCGTCGTAATGCTGCTTGAAAAACGTTAGAGCGCCTACCAATGCATGTTTCGGCAATTCGCCGGGAATTTCCAAGTCGACGGCGCCGAAATCCTGATTTCCTGTCAGTAGATTCTGCAAATAGAAGGATTGCAGATCTCTGCGCTCCTGGAGTGCTAAACATTCGGAATGTGTGAACTCGCTGAGCATTAACAGCCGGCGTGCCGCATCTGCTCCATAACAGATGCCATTGTCCGAACTCGAGACTAGCCGTTGAAGAAACGTTGTACCTGAACGCTCCACTGGAGAAGATACGATGATTGGAGCAGCCGGCATGATGTGATTCCCAAACAATGACAGAGCAGTGTTGTCCAAAACCCGCGATCGTCACAGCCTGAATTGTCAAACCGTCAACGGGAATCCTATCTTGTACAGCGGCCTAGCTCAGCCGCCGACGCGTCTCAGGCCTTCCCGGGCAATCTGATTGGAATTGTCCAGGGTCAAAGCGCGGGTAAAGTTGCGGCGAGCATCTTTTGCGTTGCCCTGCATCTCCAGAGCGAGGCCTCTATTGGCCCAGGCGACAGACGAATCACGATCCAGATTGACGGCCATGGAAAGATCGGAAAATGCCGCGCTGGGATCATTCACAGCCAAATAGGAAATGCCGCGAGCGATATAGGGTGCGCTGGCTTTCGGATTCAGGCCAATCGCGGTCGCAAAATCTTCGATCGCTTGCGCGTGTTGGTTCTGGCCTTGGTAGATCAAGCCGCGATTATAAAATGCCTTTGCATCACTGCTGTCGCGGGCAATGACGGAATTGAAATCGGTCAGGGCCGCGTTGAGGTTGCCTTGCTGGCGGTAGATATTGCCGCGGCCGATATAGGCGACATCATAATCAGGCTTGATATTGATGGCGCGGGTGTAGTCGGAGACGGCGAGATCGTTCTGCCCGAGACGCCGGTAGACCAATGCCCGGTTCGCGTATGTCTGATAAGAGCGCGGGTTCAACTGCAGCGCCTGATTGAAATCTTCAATCGCCAAATCCAGTTTGCCAGCCTGGCCATAGGCGATGCCACGTGTGCTGTAGGCATTGGCGTCTGACGGATTGGATTCAATGACAGAGGTCAGGGAGGCGATGTTCGTGGAAGAGCCGACAGAAGAATTGACCGGGACACCCTGATAGACACCACCACCCTGACAGGCGCTTAAAAGCGTCGCCATTGCGAGAAGGGCGGCTTGCGGCAGGAGTTTGTTTATCCGGCTCATCGGACTCTTTTCAGCAAAACGAAGAAACATGCCGTTCATCTGCCTCCAATTGGGCGGTAATGTGGCTGCGCTTTCCGCTTCAAATGCGGTGGAGCAGATTTCCCCGGCAAACGCCAAAAAGCCGACCGAACTGACGGCCGGCCTCTCGGCATATCAAGCAATGTGCAAAAAGCATGCTGCCAAAAGCACGCTCAAGCCGCACTTAGCGGCGAGCGGATTTGCCCGGCAGAAGACCTTCGCGCTGAGCCCGCTTGCGAGCCAGCTTGCGTGCGCGGCGGATAGCTTCAGCTTTTTCGCGCGCTTTCTTTTCAGACGGCTTTTCAAAGTGACCGCGAAGTTTCATTTCACGGAAGATGCCTTCGCGCTGCATCTTTTTCTTGAGCGCCTTCAGCGCTTGATCGACATTGTTGTCGCGAACCAGAACCTGCACGCGTTTTTTCCCGTTTTTCATGCGCTGCGGTCAATTCCGCAGCTAATTAAAACCATGATGGAAGCGAGACTTCGTCAACAACCCTTGTGACTGCTCTGAACAACATGCAGTCAACGCAAGAGTGCATCCACTTGTGTACAGAAACCGGATCGCCGCTGACGCGTCGCTCACTTTGAGCCGGGTTATTATCAGAGGCCGTGGTTTGAGTCCACACTCATTTGCAAAAGAAATGGCCCAAAACCCGCTTTTCGCACTTATAGCAGTTCGCTGGGCACTGGCAAACATGGTGGACACCAATGAAATTGACGAGTAGAGGTGGATTCTGTTCTCCCGCCTGGTTTTTGGAGTGACGAATGGAGCAGCACGCTTCAGGGGCTCCTGATTCGATTAAAAAAGATTCTCTTTGGCACAGCGATATTCTGCCAACCCTTTCGCTTGGACTTCCATTGGCCGGCGCACAGCTGGCGCAGATGGCGATCAATACGACCGATGTCCTAATGATCGGCCGCCTGGGAGCTGAGGAACTGGCAGCCTCCGTGCTGGCGTTCAATTTTTACATGCTCCTGTGGTTTTTCGGGATGGGTTTGCTGCAGGCCGTCATCCCGCTCGCTGCGCGCGCCCGTGGACAGCGCAAACCTCGGGATTTGCGCCGCGCTGTGCGTATGGGGTTCTGGGTGTCGGTGCTTTACTGCTTGCCGATCTGGGTGGTGCTTCTCTTCACCGAAGAGCTGCTGCTGCTGTTTGGTCAGGAACCGGAGCTGGCGAGGTTGGCCGGTCTTTACATGGGCGTTTTGCAATGGACCATGCTCCCGGCACTTTTGATCATGGCTGTTCGTGGGTTTTTGACCGTCATGGAGCGCACGCAAATCGTATTGTGGGCGACAATTTGCGGTGCCGTGGTCAATGCGATTCTGGACTATGTCCTGATTTTTGGTGAGTTCGGTTTTCCGCGCCTTGAACTGGTTGGCGCTGGCATTGCGTCTGTCTTCAGCGCGACCACGACGTTCTTGTTTCTGCTTTGTTATGCTTTGTACCATCGCAAACTGCGCCGCTATAACATTCTTGGACGAATATGGCGGTCGGATTGGCCGGTGTTTTGGCAGATCGTGCGGTTGGGCACCCCAATTGCGATTACAATCGTCGCAGAGGGGTCGTTGTTTGCTGCTTCTGCAATCATGATCGGTTGGCTTGGAACAATACCGCTGGCAGGCCACGGGATCGCGCTACAGATTGCCTCCTTGACCTTCATGGTGCCTGTTGGCCTTTCCGTTGCCGCCATGACACGTGTCAGCCTTGCAGACGGCCGGGGCGATAGGGCCGGTGTTGGCCGGGCTGGCTGGACAGCGCTTGCTGTGACGATGGCTTTCATGGGGGCATTTGCCATCCTGTTTTGGACGGTTCCTGAAACCCTGGTCAGTCTTTATCTGGATTTGGACGATCCCCAATCGCAGGACGTGTTGGCCTATGGCGTGTCCTTCCTGCTTGTTGCAGCCCTCTTCCAGTTGGCCGATGGCGGGCAGATAATTGGCGTCAACAATCTTCGGGGATTGGGCGATACGACCATCCCGCTGTTCTATGCGCTGTTCGGCTATTGGGTGGTCGGCATCAGCTTGTCCCTCGGCCTGGGGTTCCTGGCCGGTTGGGGCGGGGTTGGTGTCTGGTGCGGCCTGGCCGGTGGTTTGGCGTCTGTTGCACTATTATCCAATATGCGCTTCGCCCGGCGGGAAAAGCTGGGTTTGCTTCATCAAAGCTGATGATTCCGGTCAGCTGGTCTTGGCTGAAATCCGGTTCACATGGCCCATCTTCCGGCCATCCCGGATTTCAGATTTGCCATAAAGGTGCAGTTGCGCGGTCGGATCCTTCAGGATCTCATGCCAGCTTTCTGCATCCCGCCCAATCAAATTTTCCATCACTGCATCGGAATGCCTATCCGACGGTCCGAGTGGCCAGCCGGCCACGGCGCGGATGTGCTGATCGAACTGGGAGGTCAGGCAGGCGTCCTGGGTCCAATGGCCGGAATTGTGAACGCGTGGCGCGATTTCGTTCACCAGAAGCTTTTCGGTATCCCCGTCTTTGACGAGGAACATCTCGACGCCCATGACGCCGACATAGTCGAGGCCGGAGACGATTTGCTCTGCCATCTTCCGGGCAGCGCTTAACGTTTGTTCAGATACGCCAGCGGGAACTGTCGAGGTCTTTAGAATATGATTTTCGTGGTGGTTGCGGGCGATGTCATAACAGGCACAAGCGCCATCCAGGTCTCTTGCGACAATCACCGAGACTTCGCAGTCAAAGCCGATCAAGGCTTCTAGAACAGCCGGGACACCACCGATCTCTTCAAAAGCTCCGCCGGCATCGGCAGCGGTCCGGATCATCTTTTGACCCTTGCCGTCATATCCGAACCGGCGTGTTTTCAGGACACCTTGTCCGCCGAATTGGGCTAGAGCTGATTGCAAATCAGCTTGGCCATTGATTTCGGCATAACCGGCGATGGCCACGCCGGAGCTGGACAAGAACTCTTTTTCAAAGAGCCGGTCCTGCGAAACTTCCAAGGCACGGACACCGGGCCGTACCGGGCATCGGGAGGCCAAGTGCTCTGCGGTCTTGCCGGGAACATTTTCAAACTCGTAAGTCACCACCGACACGGCGCTTGCAAACCGGTCAAGCGCGGCAATGTCCTCATAAGCTGCGATGGTTTGATCTGCGCTGACATCAAATGCCGGGCTGTTCGCGTCTGGGCAGAAGATATGGGTTTTGAGCCCCATACTTGCCGCCGATTGTGCGAGCATACGTCCCAGTTGGCCGCCGCCAAGAATGCCGATCGTATCACCGGGCTGAAGGCGATTTTGTGCGCTCATGGCAGCAGTTCCTGAGTTTGATGTGTCAGTTCGTTTCGTTGACCGGAAATTCTGAAACCGCTGCGGTGCGGTTCGCGCGGTATGTATCCAGCGCCGCTTCAATGTCCGTGTTTGTAAGAGCCAAAACAGCAGCTGCCAGCAGAGCGGCATTTGTCGCGCCGGCCTTGCCGATGGCCAAGGTGCCAACTGGAATGCCACCTGGCATTTGAACAATGGACAAAAGACTGTCTTCGCCTGAAAGCGCGCGGCTTTCGACCGGAACACCGAAAACCGGGAGAGGCGTCAAAGCTGCGGTCATGCCGGGCAAATGCGCGGCACCGCCGGCCCCGGCGATAATAACTTTAAAACCCTCTGCCTTGGCGTTCTTGGCAAAGTCATACATGCGCTCTGGGGTCCGGTGGGCGGAAACAATGCGCGCTTCGAAAGATACGCCCAGCTCGGCAAGTGTATCGGCAGCGTGTTTCATCGTCGGCCAATCGGATTGACTGCCCATGATAATTGCGACGTCTGCCTGTGCCATATTTCACTCCAGAGTTTCACTGAGGCCGGAAGAGCCGCGGAGTATAGGCAGCGCGCAGCACTTCGCAAGCATCAATAGGTTTAAAGCCGAGATGCCTGAATATCAGTCTGGCAATTCACTGCAAGTCCGGTGAGTTTAGGCAATAATGTCAGGGTGCAACTGGTCTTCCAGGACCATGATGCGATCCTTGATCATAAGCTTCTTTTTCTTCAATCGCTGAAGCTGAAGGACATCATGATTTGAAGTTGACGCCAGAGCTTCCACGGCGACGTCAAGATCTCTGTGTTCCTGACGAAGTTGAGCAAGTTCCATCCGCAGAGCATCGGTGTCCATACGTGCCATTCATTCCCCCAAAACTGGACCTTAGTCCTAGTCTATTTTTATACTTGCGGGCAAGACAACATCGGCTTTTCGGTCTCATCCAGCGGCAAATGGTCACTGAAAAGTGGCTGCGCCTTTCTCGGTCCTCGGCAGTTTCTGAGGCGGCAAATTTGTCAGGGGCAATTTATATGAGTTTTCCAGAGCTTAAGTGTGCGATCAAATTTAGGGAATCCTAAGGATAGCAGCCGGAAAGGCTGCTACGACGGCAAAACGTCTCTGATATGCAAAATCGGCAATCGACAAGGCCGGATTTTATATGGCAACATGCTGCCGTTGAGCCAACAGACAGGAGGTTTATCCATGTCAATGCAGTCGCATCTCGAAGAATTAGAGCGCCGCCACGCGGAAATGGAACGCAAAATCGAAGACGCTCTGTTACATCCGAGTACGGACTCCCTGAAATTGGCTGACATGAAACGGCAAAAACTCAAGATCAAGGACGAGATTGAGCGAATACGCAAGGATGTGACGATCCACTGATTGTCATACTCTGTGGAATTTGGCGCCGCGCGGATCGCGCGGCGCTTTTTATTTGATCGGATGAATTTCCATTAAAGTGTTTTTGCCTGTTCCCGAAGGGCGAATTTCTGGATCTTTCCGGTAGAGGTTTTGGGTAGGTCGCAGAAGATTACCGTTTTAGGTGATTTGAAGCTTGCGAGATGCTCTTTACAAAATGCCATGAGTTCTTTGTCGCTCACCTCTGACCCGACTTTCAGTTCTACGAAGGCGCAAGGCGTTTCACCCCATTTCTCATCCGGCCGGGCCACCACAGCAGCAGCCTGCACATCTGGATGTTTGTAGAGAACATCTTCCACCTCAATTGAGGAGATGTTTTCGCCGCCGGAGATGATGATGTCCTTCGAGCGGTCCTTTAATTGGATGTAGCCGTCTGGATGCAGCACTCCGAGGTCGCCAGAGTGGAACCAGCCCCCCTTGAAAGCGTCTTGCGTAGCTTCCGGGTTCTTCAAGTAGCCCTTCATGACGACGTTGCCGCGGAACATGACTTCGCCAATGGTTTCGCCATCGGCCGGGACCGGTTCCATGGTTTCCGAATTGAGAACTGTCAGGTTTTCTAGGGCGACATAGCGGACACCCTGGCGGGCTTTCTTTTGCGCCTGCTGATCAAGCGGCAAAGCATCCCACTCGCCCTTCCAGTCATTGACCACTGCCGGGCCATAAACTTCGGTCAGTCCATAAAGGTGTGTGACATTGAACCCGGCTGTTTTCATCGCTGCCAGAACACTTTCTGGCGGGGGAGCGGCCGCGGTGAAGAACTCAATCTCCCGGTCGACATCTCGTTTGTCGTCCCCAGCATTGAGCAGCGTCGACATGATGATCGGTGCGCCGCACAGATGGGTAACATTTTCATCGGCGATCAAATCCCACATTGCCTTGGGCCGGACCCAGCGCAGACAAACGTGGGTGCCGGCCACAACGGACAGCGACCATGGAAAACACCAGCCATTGCAGTGGAACATCGGCAAGGTCCAAAGGTAGACCGGGTGTTTGGCCATGGACGCGGTGATCACATTGGCCTGGGCAAGCAGATAGGCGCCGCGATGGTGGTAGACCACACCCTTAGGATTGCCCGTTGTTCCGGAGGTGTAATTCAGTGAGATGGCATCCCACTCATCATCCGGCAGCGACCATGCAAAATCCGGATCGCCAGATTGCAAGAATTCTTCATAATCGAGTTTGCCAAGCAGCTCACCGTCTTGCGGGAATTCCGGGTCTGAATAATCAATGACCGTCGGTTTGACTTTGGCCAGAGCCAGCGCTTCCTTGATGACAGCGGCATATTCCCGGTCCGTGATCAGGACTTTGCAGTTGGCATGGTCGAGCTGAAACGCAATGATCGCGGCATCCAGGCGTGTGTTCAACGAATGCAAAACAGCCTTTGTCATCGGGACGCCGTAGTGGGCTTCCAGCATGGGCGGAACATTGGAGAGCATGACACTCACCGTATCGTCTTTGCCAATACCGTGTTTGCTGAGCGCGGATGCCAGTTGCTTCGACCGTTTGTAGAAGGTTTGGTAGTCGGTGCGCTGTTTGCCATGGATGATCGCAATGCGCTCTGGAAACACATCCGCTGCTCTTGCCAAAAAGCTTAAGGGACTAAGGGGCGCGTAATTGGCGTCGTTTTTTTCAAGCCCGCTCGAAAACGGGCTAACAGTGGCGTCCATTGTGATCCTCCTAAATAATTGCCGGGTATCAAACCCGGAATTTCACAAAGGTGCAATGCAACAATGGGCGCTTTTGACGCAGTCCGTTCAGATCAGAAAACCCGCGATGCCGTCATAGACCAGCTTTAGGCCAATCAGACCCATAACGACATAGATGATGTTGTAGAAGGTGTCTGCCTTAATAATCTTGACCAGGCGGACACCGGCAAGAGTTGCAACGAGTGCTACAGGGAACAGGGCTGCCGAAGTTGTCATATTGGCGGTGTCGAATTGGCCTAGAAAGAAATACGGGATGACTTTTAAGGCATTGACTGTCGCAAAGAAAATAACCGCGGTTCCGGCAAACAGCATCGGTGGAAACCTGAGCGGCAGCATATAAAGCTGGAAGGGCGGCCCACCGGTGTGGCTGATGAAACTGGTGAAACCGGCAACAGTGCCCCAAAATGCCCCCTTGGGAATATCGTGCTCCAATGCCCGGTCTTCTTTGCGGCGCTTGAACAGGTAATCGGCCACGAACGCAATTGAAATAAGACCGATCATCAAGGTGACAAATGTGTCATTAACGTAGGAGGCCGCTCCCCAGCCGATGCAGATGCCGACAACGGCAGCGGGCAGCAGGATAGCCAGGCTTTTCCAATCCGCTTTGCCCTTGTAGGCCATCAGCGCAATGGCATCCATCACCAGCAAGATCGGCAACATGATCCCGGCCGCTTGCAGTGGTGAAATTACCAGAGACATGATCGGAACGCCGAGCATGGCGAAGGTTCCGCCAAACCCCCCTTTGGACAAGCCGACACAAATGACGGCCGGGACTGCAGCTGCATAAAACCAGGGATCGGTGATGGGAAGCATGAACGGCACTACGGATGGGTGAGGTCAAATGAGCGCGCAAACAAGCACGCCAGAAGGATTACGTAAAGGTCCGCTCATCGAATTGCTAAGTCTGGAAGGCTTGCAATTCCAATGTCTCCTGCAACACTCTAGGCCAAATGCTTGAGAGCTGCTGTTTGGGAGGATGATAATGGCAAGCCGGTATCACGACGTCTATCAGGGCTGGCACAATGATCCGATGGGATTTTGGAAAAATGCCGCCTCTGAAATCGATTGGGTCAGCACGACTGATAAGGTCTTTGATCCGGATCAGGGACAGTATGGTCGTTGGTTCCCCGATTGGGAGTGCAACACCTGCTACAATTGCCTTGATCGTCATGTTGAGCGCGGCCGCCCAGGGCAGCCGGCCCTGATCTATGACAGCCCGATCACTGGCGCCAAAGCAACTTACACCTACGCGGAACTTCTCGAGGAAGTAGAAGCGCTCTCTGCCGTGCTTCAAGATCAAGGGCTTCAGAAGGGCGATCGCGCGATCATCTACATGCCGATGATCCCGCAAGCGGTTATGGCCATGTTGGCCTGCGCCCGCCTTGGCGTGATCCACTCTGTCGTTTTTGGCGGATTTGCCGCCAACGAACTCGCCACCCGGATTGTTGATGCCACGCCGAAAACGATCATCGCAGCCTCCTGTGGCATCGAGCCGGGCCGGGTGATTGCCTATAAGCCGCTCATTGATGAGGCCATCGAGCTCTCAACGCACAAGCCGGACAGTGTTTTCGTGTTCCAGCGTGAAGCTGAGACTGCGACGATAGTGGACGGCCGGGACCATGATCTCGGGGTTCTAATGGAGGCTGCTAAAACTGCCGGCCGTAAAGTCGCACCGGTTCCGGTCAAGGCAAGTGATCCTCTGTATGTCCTTTATACATCCGGTACCACGGGCCAGCCGAAAGGTGTTGTCCGGGACAACGGCGGCCACATGGTTGCACTAAAATGGTCCATGTCGAACCTTTACGACATCCAGCCGGGCGAGGTGTTCTGGGCCGCGTCTGATGTGGGCTGGGTGGTTGGCCACAGTTACATCGCCTATGCGCCGCTGCTCCATGGCTGTACGACAATCGTCTTTGAAGGAAAGCCGGTTGGAACACCGGATGCCGGGACCTTCTGGAGGGTGATTTCCGAGCACAACGTGGTGTCCCTATTCACCGCGCCGACCGCGTTCCGGGCGATCCGCAAGGAAGACCCCAACGGGGAGCTGATCAAGAAATACGATCTGTCGTCTTATCGGTCGCTGTTCCTTGCTGGTGAGCGTGCCGATCCGGAAACTGTCAATTGGGCGATCGACCAGTTGCAGGTGCCGGTGATTGACCACTGGTGGCAGACGGAGACCGGTTGGTGCATTGTCGGCAACCCGCTTGGCCTTGGCGCATTGCCGGTCAAACCGGGTTCTCCGACGGTTCCAATGCCCGGATATGATGTCCAGATCGTCGATGACGCAGGACATCCACTCGAAGCGAACACGCTCGGCAATATCGTCGTGAAACTGCCGTTGCCGCCGGGAGCTCTGCCGACATTGTGGAATGCGGACAAGCGCTTCTTTGATGCCTATCTCGCAGAATTTCCAGGGTACTACAAAACAGCGGACGCCGGCATCATCGATGATGATGGGTACCTGTCGATCATGGCGCGCACCGACGACATCATCAATGTCGCTGGCCACCGTCTGTCGACCGGCGGCATGGAAGAGGTGTTGGCAACCCACCCAGATGTTGCCGAATGTGCGGTTATCGGGATCGCTGACAAGCTCAAGGGACAGTTGCCTTGCGGATTTGTTGTTCTGAAGGCCGGTGTGGATCGGTCGCATGACGACATTGAAAAAGAGCTGATCAAACTCGTTCGTGAAAAGATCGGACCGGTTGCTGCTTTCAAGATTGCGATCACGGTCGACCGATTGCCGAAAACCCGGTCTGGTAAGATCCTGCGGGGCACAATGCGTCAGATTGCGGACGGTGAAGAGTATAAAATGCCCGCCACAATCGATGATCCGGCAATTCTCGATGAGATCACCGATGCTTTGAAATCTCACGGGATTTCAGCTTAGGCAGGTGAGGTGACGCAACTGGAGGTGCGTAACAGGCATCGACAGATGTGACTTTGGGACTTATGGTCGGGCCGCCGCGGAGCGGCCCGTCGCATCTCTGCGGCGGTTCTAATTTGTGTAGCCGTGAGGTTTTCCGTGTCTTTAGAAAATAAGGTCGCCATCGTTACTGGGGCAGCCCGTGGAATCGGTTTTGCTGTCGCTAAGCGTTTTGTCATGGACGGCGCAAAGGTCGTGATCGCCGATGTTGATGATGAGGCCGGCGAGGCAGCTGTTGAGGATCTGAGCAGCCTCGGCACGGCGATGTATATCCATTGTAACGTCGCCGAGCGGCTGGACGTTCGCAATCTGGTCGCCGAAACGTTGAATGCCTATGGCGATATCGATGTCCTGGTGAACAATGCGGGCATTGTTGTCGGTGCCGATTTCCTGGATCTGGAAGAAGATGATTTTGACAAGGTCTTGTCGATCAACCTCAAGGGCGCGTTTTTGTGTTCTCAGGCAGTTGCCCGGCATATGGTCGAGAAAGTCGACAATGGCGGCGATCCAGGCTGCATCATCAATATGTCGTCGGTCAATTCCGTGCTCGCGATTCCCAATCAGATCCCTTACTGCGTGTCCAAAGGGGGCATGAGCCAGCTGACCAAAACTACGGCTTTGTCGCTGGCGCAATATGGAATTCGCGTCAATGCGATCGGTCCAGGCTCGATTATGACGGAAATGCTGGCAACTGTGAACAGCGACCCGGCAGCGAAAAACCGGATCCTATCCCGCACGCCGATGCTGCGAGTTGGCGAGCCGTCTGAGATCGCTGGCGTTGCAGCATTCCTGGCCTCTGAAGATGCCGGGTATGTGACGGGTCAGACAATTTTCGCCGACGGCGGCCGCATGCCGCTGAACTACACGGTTGCGGTGCCTGAAGACGATTGATCCAATCGATAAACTTGAATTGAGTAGGAGAGGCGGACGCTAAACGGGTTCCGCCTCTTTTCCGTTTCCGAATTGCAGCTCTGCGAGCTTTGCATAAAGGCCGCCTGCAGCACTCAGATCCTGGTGGGTGCCGGTTTCCACGATCCGGCCTTGATCCATCACGACAATCCGGTCCGCTTTCAAGACTGTTGCCAGCCGGTGGGCGATGATCAGGGTCGTCCTGCCTTCCATTAGCTGATCAAGAGCGGTTTGAACCAGCTGTTCACTTTCGGCATCCAGCGCGCTGGTGGCCTCGTCCAACAACAGGACCGGCGCATGTTTGAGGACCGCGCGGGCGATCGCAATACGCTGGCGTTGGCCGCCGGACAGAGTAACTCCGCGTTCACCGACCATCGTATCGTAGCCGTCTGTCATCTTCTCAATAAACGGAGCGGCGAGGGCAGCCGTGGCCGCCGCGACAATCTCGTCTCTGCTCGCCTCCGGCCGGCCGTAGGCAATGTTGTCCGCAACGCTGGCACCAAAAACGGCCGTGTCCTGTGGCACCATGGCGATATGGCGCCGAAGATCTTCAGGATCGAGCCTGGTAAGCTCCGCGCCGTTCATTTGGATGTTGCCGCTTGTGGGGTCGTAGAAGCGCATCAGCAGGCTGAAGAGCGTTGATTTGCCCGCGCCCGACGGACCGACCACAGCCACTTTTTCCCCTGGCGCGATTGTCAGGCTCAGATCCCGGACAACCGGCATCTTTTCTGCGTTCTCGTAGGCAAACGACACGTTGTCGAAGACGATCTCGCCCCGCGGCTTTTCGGGAAGCGGGAGAGGATTGGCAGGAGCACGGATTGCCGGTTCGATTTCAAGCAATTCGGACAAGCGCTCGGCGGCGCCAGCCGCCTGCGAGAGTTCTCCCCAGACTTCCGAAAGAGCGGCGAGCGATCCAGCAGCCAAGATCGAATAAAGCAGGAATTGGCTGAGTTCACCGCCGGTGATCCGTCCAGAAAAAACGTCGCTGGCTCCAATCCATAAGACGGCCACGATCGAAGAACCGATCACAAGGATCGCAAATCCCGTCAGGGCCGCTCTTGCGACAAATGCTTGGCGGGCAGCGGAAAAGGCGGTTTCGACTGCCGAGCTGTATTTGTCTGAGCTGCGGCGTTCGTGGGTAAAAGCCTGCAAGGTTCGGACCGATCCAAGCATCTCGCCGGCATAGGCAGAGGCGTCGGCCAGCATGTCCTGAGCGTAGCGGGAGCGCTTGCGCACCTTCCGCCCAAATCCGAGGATTGGAATGAGGATCACCGGGATAGCCGCCAGAACGATAACCGACAGGCGCGGGCTGGTTACCACCATCATGACTGCAGCGCCGGTGAACATGATGGTGTTGCGCATGGCAAGGGAAGCGCTGGCGCCAAAGGCGGATTTGATTTGGGTGGTGTCGGCCGTTAGCCGCGAAAGAATTTCACCGGATTTGGCACTATCATAAAAAGAGGGACTGAGCCGGGTCAGGTGGGCAAACACATCAGACCGCAATTCCGCGACAACCCGTTCGCCAAGCCACATGACCAGGAAATACCGGACTGAACTTGCACAGGCGAGCGCGCAGACTACTCCGATCAGAACAGCAAAGTAGGAATTAACCAGCGCCGGATCTCCCGCGCCAAAACCGTAATCGATCATGCGGCGCACGGCAGCGGGAAGAACAAGCGTGATGACGGCGGCCGAGAACAACGCCCCCAATGCGGCCAGGACCATTCCCTTGTGTTTAAGAAGATAAGGAAACAGCCGTGCTAAGGGGCGCAAAGACCGCCGGCGGTCGGAGGTGGCTTCGTTGGACATGTACACCCTTGTTCGTTCAGAAGACCAAGCTTTGTCTATCGCTTACTTAATTGGCCGCGGGGCTTGTGCCAATCCCAGATAAAGACTCTAGCCGGTTTGGAGCAGTGCAATTTTGACACATCTCAGTTTGTTCGCTGGATTTAGGAAATTGCTTGGAAATTGCGGGAACTTCGGTCTTGTCTTGTCTTGCGGCTTAGGGTATATCCCCGCCTCATGTTTCTAAGGGCGGCGTCCGCAACTGGATCGGCGGCCCTTTATCTCGTTTGCGTTCCATGGCGTTCTTTAAGATCGTGAAAGGACGCTGGAAAGGACCGGTCATGAAAGCGGATATCCATCCCGACTACCACACCATCAAGGTCGTAATGACCGATGGCACCGAATTCACCACCCGCTCCACCTATGGCGCGGAAGGCGACACCCTACAGCTCGACATCGACCCGACGTCTCACCCGGCTTGGACCGGCGGAAACGCACAGTTGATGGACCGCGGCGGCCGCGTGTCCCGTTTCAAGAACAAGTTTGCTGGTTTCCTGGGTTCATAAGTCCCAGCTTTCTAGACGACTGTTTAAAACCCGGCCTCAAGGCCGGGTTTTTTTGTACCTCACTGAATGCGGACACGAAAAAAGCCGCCCCGAAGGACGGCTTACAAGGGCAGTTTTTGTAAATGAGGTGAGGCTTAGCCGATCTTACCGAAAGCGGCGTGCAGCTGACTGATCTGCGAGGCCACCGGGTTGTCGTTGTTGGCTTCTTCTTGCGGGGCGTTGTCTTCCACACGGTACAGCATCTTATCGAGATGTACGACGCGCTCTTGCAAGCGGGTGGAGCGCTCAACAAGAGCGCGCAAGGTTTCCGGCAAATCATCCCAGGCCGGGCCGCCCATAGCGCTGCTCAACTTGTCCAAACGGACCTTGTTTTTGTCGCTGCCTGCCTGCTCGCGGGACATTTCGCCTTCGTTAACCGCACGCTGCAGCAGTAGCCAAGAGGCCAGCTGCATCAACCGTGTGGTCAGGCGCATGGATTCGGTTGCGTAGGCGAGAGATGCCGGGCGTGCCAATTGTTTGGCTTCCTCACGGCCATCGCCGTCCAGATAAAGAGCGGTTTCTTCGACCAGCGACATACCTTCCTGAAACAGGGTCTGGAAGCTATCCGAATTCGCCAAGTGGTGTGCGATATGCACTGCGCTTGAAGAAAGGTCCGCTTTTTTGAAATCTTCAGTCATGAGATTACTACGCCTCAGTTACATGTTCCGTCTGTGCCGCACCTTGTCCCATCGCCGGATGTGTCATCCCAGGTCAGGTGTTCCGTTTTGGAACGATGCGTGCCCTTGTCCCCTTTACTGAGCAATCTGCGTGCCAGCCGCAGCTGCCCAAGGGGCGTTAACCAGAACAAAGACAGCCTACTATGGCCGGTCGGCAAAAAAAAGAGCCGCTGGTGCGGCTCTAAGTCTTTAACAGGGAGGCGTCAAACAGAGTGGACAGTGGCCACTCCTATCCAGATGACTGGATGCCTATATTTATAATTTGGAAAGATTAATGAGTGGTAAATAAACAAAATTATAGCGAATGCGTTAAGGATAAAACTCTTTGTTTTTTAATAAACAAACGAAAAATGTAAGATATTACAAGGCTATTTCTGGAAGAATGCATCCGCGGCATTGCGAATATTGCTGCGTTGTTCAAGAGTGTTTTTGGTACGGTTAATCTCTTCGCTCAGTGCTTCGATCCGATCCCGAAGTTCATCCTCTGACAGTCTGGTGAGATCCTCTCCAACCGTGATCGGAGCGCTTTCAGGTTTTTTGGGGATATCATCATCAAAGAGGCTCATCTCAGATCTCCACTACCATCAGACATTTGGCTGCCTTGCCGATTGGGAATTGATGCTAATAGTCTCAATCACCATTTACCATAGAAATGGGACAGGCGCTGTGAATCGTCCCAATATGAACCACAAGGATGGCCTACAATGCAAAATCTGCCGGGCACAATGTCAGTCGTTGCGATTTCCCAACCAGGCGGCCCGGAGGTTCTCGTTGTGGAACAGCGGCCGCTTCCGGATCTCAACGACGGAGAAATTCTGATTCGTGTCGAGGCAGCGGGTGTAAACCGCCCTGATGTACTTCAGCGTATGGGGGCCTATCCGCCGCCAAAGGGTGCGTCTGATTTACCTGGACTGGAAGTTGCCGGTGAAGTGGTGGCCCTGGCGGATGGTGCGGGTGGCCATGCGATTGGCGATAAGGTGACCGCACTTTGCCCCGGCGGCGGGTATGCCGAATATTGCAAGGTGCCTGCCGGGCACGCTCTGCCTGTGCCTTCCGGCCTTTCAGCGATTGAAGCTGCTTCGTTACCAGAGACGTTCTTTACGGTTTGGACGAATGTCTTTGACCGCTGCGGGCTCAAAGAGGGAGAGCGGTTTTTGGTGCATGGTGGCACGTCTGGGATCGGCACATGTGCAATCCAGTTGGCCAAGGCATTTGGTGCGGAGGTGTTCACGACTGTCGGCTCCGATGAAAAAGCGGAAGCTGTCAAAGCGCTCGGGGCGGACCATGCGATCAATTACCGGGATGTGGCGTTCGAGAAAGTTGTACTGGAGCTGTCCGGCGGCAAAGGGGCCGATGTCATTCTTGATATGGTGGGCGGCGACTATGTGGAGCGCAATTGGAAAGCGGCTGCCGTTGAAGGCCGGATATGCCAAATCGCCACGCTGAACGGTGTCTCCCACGATGTGAATTTCTCCCGTCTCATGGTGAAACGTCTCACCCATACGGGCACGACGCTGCGGCCGCGTGACAATGCTTTCAAGACTGCGATCGCAGATAACTTGAAATCCAAAGTCTGGCCGTTGATCGAATCGGGAAAGATCAAACCTGTGGTCGATTCCACTTATCCGCTGGCCGAGGCCGCCGAAGCGCATAAACGCATGGAAAGCTCTGGCCATATCGGAAAAATTGTTCTGACATTCGGGAGTTAAGGTGGTTTGCCGGCTGGCTGTGTGCGGTCTTTGCGGACATGATTTGCGTTTCCGCCGCGTTCGGCATATATTCCCGGCAACTCCCATGATTTTGTAATGGAACACCGCTTTTCCGACCTGCCGGCCGGGGGAGCAGACAAGAGGAATTTGACCGATGGCGAATACGCCGCTTATGCCGAAGGCAACCGCCGTCTGGCTCGTGGACAACACTGCGTTGAGCTTCACGCAGATCGCGACGTTCTGCAAGCTGCATCCGCTTGAAGTGAAGGCCATTGCAGATGGTGAAGCCGCGCAGGGCATCAAGGGTCTCGACCCAATCCTGACCGGTCAGCTGACCCGTGAGGAAGTGGAGAAGGCGCAGAACGATCCAAACTACCAGCTGAAGCTGCAGGGTTCCAAAGTTGTTGTGCCAGAAACCAAACGTAAGGGCCCGCGTTACACTCCGGTGTCCCGCCGCCAGGACCGTCCGAATGCAATCCTCTGGCTGGTGCGTAACCACCCGGAACTCAAAGACGCGCAGATCATGCGCCTTGTTGGCACGACCAAGCCGACCATTGCCGCCATCCGTGAACGCACGCACTGGAACTCCGCCAACCTGACACCGTCCGACCCGGTGACGCTCGGCCTTTGCAGCCAGCTGGAACTCGACATCGAAGTTGAAAAGGCAGCCAAGAACGCACCGCAGCCAATGGTCGGTGAGCCGGTTGAAACGTTGATGCCGGTCGAAGACACCACCAGTGAAGACGCCATCGCAGCGGCCTTCTCGCTGGATCCGAATACGGCTCCGAAGCGTGAGGAAGAAGAAGAGATCGATGTCGACGCGGTCTTTGCGAACCTGTCTTCACCAAAGAGTGAAGATGATGACACGGATGAGGACGGCGAGAGCGACATAAAGCTCTAAGCCCTCAGAAATGAAAATACTCCAAAAAGCCGCCGGTTGTTTCAGCCGGCGGCTTTTTGCTGGCAGCCTTCTGGTTTGAAGATGCGTTTTGAGGAGGCTGGAAATCTGGCCAGTGCAGCTGCCGGACGAATCGGCCTGGGTTGAAGATTGCCGCCGCAGTTTGGGCATACCCCTTTCAGGGTGTTTTCTACGCAATCACAGCAATACGTACATTCAAACGTGCAGATCATAGCTTCCGCAGAATCTGGCGGCAGATCCTTGTTGCAGCATTCACAATTCGGGCGAAGCTCCAGCATCACCTGTACCTCAGCGTTTCAAATGGGCTAGCGTTCGGTCAGTTTCAATTCGATGCGCCGGTTCTTGGCAAGCGCTTCCGGGGTTTCGCCCTCTTCCAAAGGCTGGAATTCACCAAAGCCGGCTGCAACAAGGCGTTTGGGATCGACGCCCTTCTCAATCAGATACCGGACAACCGAAATCGCACGGGCAGCGGAGAGTTCCCAGTTGTTGCGCAGCCGGCCGGTGCCTGACAGCGGACGGGCATCGGTGTGACCGTCGACACGTAGGACCCAGTTGATCTCGTCCGGGATTTGCCCGCTCAATTCGATGATGGCTTCTGCCAATTTGTCGAGTTCGGTCCGGCCTTCCGGATTGATGTCTTCAGAACCTGAATCAAACAGAACTTCCGATTGAAAGACAAAGCGGTCGCCGACTACGGAGATGTCGGAGCGCTGAGAAAGGATTTCCCGCAAGCGGCCGAAGAAGTCCGAGCGATAGCGGGAGAGTTCCTGTACCCGCTGGACCAAGGCAGCGTTCAGTCGCTTGCCGAGGCTGGCGATCTTGGCCTGGCTTTGCGCTTCTTTCGCCTCCGAGGCTTCCAGCGCTGCGTTTGCCGCAGCGATCTGGCGGCGCAGGGCTGCTATCTGCTGGTTGAGCAGCTCGACTTGAGCCAAGGCTTCTTGGCTGACTTGCCGTTCGTCATCAAGAAGGGTTTCCAGCCGAGCGGCTCGGCCACCTGCGGCCTCTGCATCGCCTGAGCTGCTTTCCAGAAGACCCAACAAGCGGCTCTGTTCAGCTTCAGCACTGCTTAGGCTGGCCTGAAGTCCAAGAATTGTGTCTTCCAGTTCGCCGGATGACGCCCGCTCGAGTGCCAGCAACTCGGTGAGTTCGCTGATTTGAGCATTGAGCCGGTTGAGGACTGTGTCCCTGCCGGAAAGCTGCTGCGATAAGAAGAATTGCGCGATCATAAAGATCGAGAGCAGAAAGATAATGACCAACAGCAACGTGGCCATGGCATCAACGAAGCCGGGCCAATAATCCGTTGTTTGGGCGCGGCGGCGCGATCTGAGGCTGCCAGCCATGCCGGTTACTCCTTGGCCCGGTCAAAGGCAGCGGAAATGGAGGACAGAAGGCCTTCGATCCGCTTTTGCTGTTCACCTTGGGATTCAGCCCAGTCCCGCATCATCTGCTGTTCGGAGCGCACATGTTTGACGAGGCCCTGAATGCCTTCTGCAAGGTTCGCCATGGCTTGGGCTGCGTTTTTGCTGCCGCCTTCCTCAACACTTTTTTGCAAGGCTGATATTGATGCCTGGATGTGTTCCACGCCAGGGGAATCGCTCGAAGCAAAACCGCCGTCCTCCGGATCGATATCGGTGACCGTCGACAGCCAGTCTTCCAGTTCAGTGTAGAAGCGATTCTGAGCCTGTCCGGCTTGCAGGTCCAGGAAGCCTAAAACCAGGGAGCCGGTGAGACCGAAAAGGGAGGATGAGAAAGCTGTGCCCATGCCGGAGAGCGGTGCCTCGAGCCCGGCTTTCAGGTCTTCAAAGATAACGTTGGCATCACCTGAACCGACATCCAATGACTGAATGGTCGCGCCGACGGAGCTGACGGTCTGCAAAAGACCCCAGAACGTTCCGAGCAGTCCGAGAAACACCAGTAGTCCGGTGAGATAACGGGATATCTCCCGGGATTCCTCCAGGCGCATGCCGATGGAATCGAGAATGGACCGGGCTGTGGTTGGCGTTAGCGCCATGTCACCAGCCTTATTGCCCAAGAGCGCGGCCATAGGTGCTAGCAAGACCGGTGAGCGTGTATCCAGTGCGGGGTCGCCGATGCGGAAGCTGTTGACCCAGGAGATTTCCGGAAACAGCCGGATGACCCGGCCAAATAGAAGAAGGATGCCAAAGCCGCCGACAAAGACGATCAGGCCATTCAGACCCGGGTTGCTCATGAAGGCGACTGATATCTGTGGAAACAGGATGAAGGCTATGAACGCGACGATCACCAGGAAGATGATCATGAAGGTCAGATAGGCCCTCGGACTGGACAGGCTATAAGGATCAAATTCACGTGCCATGTTTGCTGTCAATCACCTGTTTGCAGAGGTCATTGATTGATAGCGTGATTTTTAACTGGTTGGAAACCTTGAATCGGCGCCGCAGCCCCAATTAAATTTGGATAGCGGAAAAACCGGCAGGTTCTCAAAAGCTGCCGGTTGAAGCTTTTCACCCAAAAATGGAGAAGATCAGCCCTGTTGTGGGGCTTCTGCTTTTTTCAGCAGACGCAGCAAATGCTTGTGGGCATCTTCATTGCCAACAACCACATCACCGCTCTCGAGCATTTTGTTCTTGCCGTTCAGATCGCTGGCAAACCCACCTGCTTCGCGGACCATCAGGAGGCCGGCTGCAATATCCCAGGAGTTCAGATTGCGTTCCCAGTAGCCATCGAGGCGGCCAGAAGCGGTCCAAGCAAGATCCAGCGCAGCAGCACCGGCGCGGCGGATGCCGGCAACTTCCGGCATGATGTGGCGCAGTTCACGCAAAGTCCGACCGTGGTCACCGTGGCCAATAAATGGCAACCCGGTGCCAAACACCATTTCCGGCAGCTCCCTCCGGCCTGCAACACGCAGGCGGCGGTCATTCAGAAAGGCACCACGGCCGCGCTCAGCTGTGTAGAGCTCATCCATCACCGGATTGTAAATGACACCAGCAACGATTTCGCCGTTCCGCTCAAGCGCAATCGATGTTGCAAAGATCGGAATGCCATGCAGGAAATTGGTTGTACCGTCGAGCGGATCAATGTGCCAGCGGTGT
Organism: Roseibium sp.; assembly: GCF_965216085.1. Taxonomy (GTDB): domain Bacteria; phylum Pseudomonadota; class Alphaproteobacteria; order Rhizobiales; family Stappiaceae; genus Roseibium. Next base: position 397,042 of record NZ_OZ244138.1, read on the forward strand.
TGGCCGTCGGTTCCTTCAACAACACCGCTTTCTTCCATCACCAAGCCGAAGGTCGGCCGGGCTTTGGTCAGTTCTGCGCGCACAATTTCCTCAGCCTTGCGATCTGCTGCGGACACAAAGTCACCAGGCCCTTTTCGGGAAACCTGAAGATTTTCAACTTCACCAAAATCGCGGACCAGGCTGCGGCCAGCCTTAGTCGCGGCTTGAACCATCACGTTGAGGAGTGCTGTGCGGGCCATGTTGTTTCACTTGTTGTTGGGCGCAGCCGAACATGACTGCGCCAAATGTTCTGACAGGTCAGAAATCAGTCTGCGCGCTTGACGTATTCAAGCGTGCCGGTGTCGACAATGATCTTTTCACCTGCCGTGATGAACGGCGGTACCATGACACGGACACCGTTTTCCATCAGCGCAGGCTTGTAGGATGAAGACTGCGTCTGACCTTTGACAACGGCATCAGCTTCGGAGATTTCCAAAGTGACGTGCTGTGGCAATGTGATGCCAATCGGGCGTTCTTCATGCAGTTCTACTGTCACCATCATGCCGTCTTGCAGGAAGGCTGCACGGTCGCCGACGAATTCAGCCTGCAGTTCCAGCTGCTCATAGGTTTCGGTATCCATGAAGATCAGCATGTCGTCCTGGGTATAAAGGTATTGAAAATCCTTTTGTTCCAAGCGGACCCGCTCGACCTTGTCTTCAGAACGGAAGCGTTCATTCAGCTTGCGCCCGTCGATAAGGTTCTTCATTTCGACCTGGGCGAAAGCACCGCCCTTGCCTGGCTTGACGTGCTGGACCTTGACTACTGCCCACAGAGTGTCCTGATGCTGAAGCACGTTGCCCGGCTTGATTTCGTTACCGTTGATTTTCATGGAACGACCGATATTTGACTTGTTTGGATCTGAAACAGCGCAGGGACCGGCTCAAGCGGCCGCGCCAATAATGGTTTGCGCCTGTCCACCATAAATACTCGAGGGATTCAAGGAAAAAAGCGCTTCACCGGTACAATCCTTGCTCCAATTGCAAGGATTACGGAGAGCTGAGGATCGAATCGTCCGAAGGTGCCATCAAGGTTGCCGAGTATCGCTCGGCCAGCTTGCGGGCTTCCGCTAACGTCTCGTCATCAAGTGTTCCGAAAATACCGTCGAGCGTCGGATCGGAGACCCCCAATGTTCGGGCGATGAGGTGCCAGCCGGCTGCCGCAGCGTTGTCGTGGTCTCGTCCACGGCCATAGGCATAGATGCGGGCGAGCCGGTTCATTGCCACAGGATTTCCGGCCGTTGCGGCCCGTTCGAACCAGTCCGCGGCTTCGCTTTCATCCGGGTCAACTCCGCGGCCTTGGAACCGCAGAATGCCATAATAAACTTGCGCGAACGTGTGACCCCGCCGGGCCGCGCGCCCCATCCAGAAGGCGCCTTTCCCAGGTTCGTTTAAACCGCTTCCGGCTTCCAGGTAAGAAAGGGCGAGAGTGTATTGCGCTTCCGGATCGTTCAGCTTGGCGGCTTCCTCCAAAAGAGACCGCGCCTTGTTTTCATCGTAGGGCCGGCCTTCACCCTCTTGGTAGAGGATCGCAAGATTATACAGTGCTGAAGCGTTGCCTGCGTCCGCGGCTTGTTCAAAGAGGTCCGCCGCTTTGGCCTTGTCTTGCTTAACCTTATCTCCGAGCAAATAGAGTTGAGCCAATTGCAGCGCGGCGCCATTGTCCCCTTGAGCAGCGGCCAGGCCATACCAGTCTGCCGCTTTGACCTTGTCTTGATGGATGCCAAGCCCGGCTTCATGCAGAACGCCCAGCAGTGCTTGGGCGGCTTTGTCGCCATTTTCTGCTAGCGGTGTCGCAATACCAAGCGCGGTTAAGTACCAGCCGCGCTGGAAGGCGCTATATGCCGTTTTGGCCGATGCACTCTCACCGTCTGCAAGTTGCGGTGGCCCCGCATCCAGCAAACTCTCGACAGATTTGTTTTGTGTCGTGACGTCAATGGAGACCGGAAGCTTCGAGGAACCAACGGATTCGTCTCGAGGTGTTGCAGCCTCAGTCTTTTCTTGCGCCAAGGCCAAAGGGGCGAGCGGCATTGCTGTCAGCACTGCAGTTACCCCGAGAAAGGCCGCACGCCGGAGAACGAGCCGGTTCCTCAGATTTGCAAGCGGTATTGGTGTGCGGCCGGTCATCTGGCTGTCACTCAACCTCCGGGAAAGGATGAGCTTCCAATACCTGGTTGGCATCGGTGACTGTCTTGGTGATGTCTGCAGACGTCCAGATTGCATCTTTGAGTGCGACGAAGTCCGCCCCGGTTGCTGCGACCTCTTCCAGGGTTTCGATTGTATTGCCGGCCAATGCCACGCAGGGCGTTTCAAACAATTCCGCCCACCAGCTTGCACCGGTCATGGTTTTGGCATGGGCGGTGTTTTTTTCTTCCAAGTCCAACTTGCCAAAGAACAGGTAATCAACACCGGATTCGGCCCATTCCATTGCATCGTGTTTGGTCTTGGTGCCGCCGGTGCCAACGACCCGATCTGGCTGAAAACTCTCGACCGCGAGTTTGACGTCTTCAAGAGACGTATCGATGTGCACCCCATCAGCGCCGCTGCGGCCGGCGGCTTGCGTATCACCATAAACAAGCGCAGCAGCGCCGCCGCCCTGGATAACTGGTACCAGGGCTTCGGCAGCCGCCTGGATATCCTTGGTGGAAGCGTCCGGCATATAGATCAGGACACACGCGATATCACCGCCGGAAAATGCCTGTTTGAGCTGATCGGCCAATGTGGCTGGATCAAACACTGGGGGCGTCACAAGAAAAAGGCGGGGTCGGTTCACGAATACGAATCCTGTTGAAGTGCAGTCAGGGCGGCGTCCGGATGCCGTTTGTTGTCCCTAAAGACGGCGAAAGAGGGACGCAAGGCCCCTCTTTCAAGAAATTGATCTGAACTGCAAGCAGGCTGAGATCTAATTTAGGCGATTTTCGGATCCAGGCTGCCATCCTGATAGCGGGCGGCCATATCCGATAGCGTGGTGATTTTTTTGATTTTTGACGCCTGTCCAGCCGTGTTGAAGGCTTCCAAGCGTGCCACACACAGCTTCTGCATAGCTTCGCGGGCCGGCTTCAGGTACTTGCGCGGATCGAATTCACCCGGGTTTTCCTGAAGGATCTTGCGGATCTGACCGGTCATGGCCATCCGGTTGTCGGTGTCGATGTTGACCTTGCGCACACCGTTCTTGATGCCGCGCTGGATTTCTTCCACCGGAACACCCCAAGTCTGCGGCATTTCCCCGCCGTACTGGTTGATGATGTCCTGAAGATCCTGCGGCACTGACGAGGAGCCGTGCATGACCAGGTGGGTTTCCGGCAGGCGGCGGTGGATCTCTTCGATCACGTGCATGGCCAGAATGTCGCCGTCCGGTTTGCGGGTGAACTTGTAAGCGCCGTGAGAGGTGCCCATGGCGATGGCCAACGCATCAACCTTGGTTTCCTTGACGAATTTCACCGCTTCTGCTGGGTCGGTCAGAAGCTGCTCTTCGGTCAGTTTGCCTTCCGCGCCGTGGCCGTCTTCCTTGTCGCCCATGCCGGTTTCCAGAGAACCAAGAACACCAAGTTCGCCTTCAACGGAGATGCCACCAAGGTGGGCCATGTCGGTCACGGTTTTCGTGATGCCAACATTATAGTCCCAGGACGCCGGAGTTTTGCCATCTGCTTCCAGGGAGCCGTCCATCATCACAGAAGTGAAACCGGCCTGGATCGCGGTCATGCAGGTCTGGGCCGCGTTGCCGTGGTCCAGGTGAACGCAAACCGGAATGTGCGGATAAATCTCGATCACCGCATCCATCATGTGCTTGAGCATGACGTCATGGGCGTAGGCACGGGCTCCGCGGGAAGCTTGAATGATCACCGGCGAATCAGTCTGGTCGGCTGCAGCCATGATGGCCAGCGCCTGTTCCATGTTGTTGATGTTGAAAGCCGGTACGCCGTAATCGTGTTCGGCAGCGTGATCAAGCAGCTGGCGGAGGGTAATGCGAGCCATTTATATCTCCCAAGATCCGGTATCGTGATGGCGCCGATTAAACAGCTGTTTCACGCTCCGGGTGTTGCGGTGCGTCAATCTCTGGTGGTTCTACCAAGTTTCCCGCAGAGGGAAAGAGGGCAGAGCATCCTTAAATCAATTTAAATTCAAGGCGTCAGCGGTTTTCTTCTAAGTTGTAATTAATTTGCTGGGCGAATTAATTTGGGTGTCCGCCGTTCAATCAGTTGTCTGTCCGGATGAGCGAACTCACATCAACTGTGGTGCCTGCAGGATCGCTCAAAAGCATCCGGCGCTGTCCATACGGCATATCACGCGGCGCTTCGATGATGTCGGCACCCAGCCTGCGCGCTCTGTTGTAGACCGCGTCGCAATCGTCAACGACAAACGTAAGGATGATGCCTGAAGGGCGGTGCCGAACTGTCTCCGGCACGATCTCATGGTCTTTCAGGAGAATTCCGAGTTCAAACCCGGATTGGTCTGGGTCTTCGAGGTTTGCAAACCAGTCAGATGAAAACTTGGCCGTCAAACCCAAGAGCTCTTGATAAAAGGCCGCGGTAACCGCGACCTCCTCTGTCAGGATGTTTGTGAAAGCACGTTGCATTTTCACCTCCCGCGGCGCTGAAAATCAGCTCTCCAGCGCCTTGACCCCCGGCAACTCCTTGCCTTCCAGCCACTCCAGGAACGCACCGCCTGCGGTGGAGACATAAGAGAAGTCTCCCGCTGCGCCTGCATGGTTCAGGGCGGCCACCGTGTCTCCGCCGCCGGCAACGGAGTTGAGCTTGCCAGCTTTGGTGTTGCTAGCTGCATGTTTGGCTGCGGCCACAGTGGCAATGTCGAATGGTGCGATTTCAAAGGCACCGAGCGGGCCGTTCCAGACCAGGGTCTTGGCAGCATCGATTTTGGCTTTTACGACGTCAATGGAAGCTGCGCCAACGTCCAGGATCATGCCATCGGACGGGATTGCGTCCAGACCAACGGTGTCGTTGTCAGCGCCAGCCTTGAATTCTTTCGCAACCACCGCATCAGCCGGCAGGACGATCTCGCAATTTGCGGTGTCTGCAGCAGCCATAATTTTCTTGGCCGTATCCGCCAGATCACGCTCACACAAAGATTTGCCAACATCAGTTCCTTTGGCTGCCAGGAATGTGTTGGCCATGCCGCCGCCGATCACCAGCATGTCGACCTTGGAGACAAGGTTTTCCAGAAGATCGATCTTGGAAGACACTTTAGCGCCGCCGACAACGGCTAGCACGGGACGCTCCGGTTCGCCAAGCGCTGAGCCAAGGGCTTCCAACTCTGCTTGCATGGTCCGGCCAGCATAGGCGGGCAGCAAGCGGGCAATGCCTTCGGTGGAGCCATGGGCGCGGTGGGCTGCAGAAAACGCATCATTGACAAAGATGTCGCCATTGGCAGCAAGCGCTTTTGCAAACTCCGGATCGTTCTTCTCTTCGCCTTTGTGGAAGCGGGTGTTTTCCATCAAGAGGACTTGGCCGTTCTGCATGACAGCCACGGCTCCAGCAGCAGCTGTGCCAATACAGTCGTTGGCAAATCCGACTGTTTTTCCAAGCAGATTGGATACCGCTTGGCTTACGGGTGCCAGGGACATGCTGTCGACTTTTTCGCCTTTTGGGCGGCCGAAATGCGCTAGTAGAATGACCTTGGCCCCCTTGTCGGAGAGCTCTTTGATCGTTGGAAGAACCCGTTCAATACGAGTGGTGTCGGTGACCTTGCCGCCGTCCATAGGAACGTTCAGATCAACGCGGACAAGCGCGCGTTTTCCAGTCAGATCAGAGATGTCGTCGAGTGTTTTGAAAGCCATGATTTCCACCTAATTGGTTAGGGGCGAGACGTATTGGTGGTGACAGCAATACCGATCCCGAACAGGGTCAAAAGGATGCCGAAAGAGCGTTCCATCCAAAGTTTCGCGCGGGTGAACTGCTGGCGTACCGGTGGAAGCGTGAAAAAGAAGGTGACGAGCACAAACCAAAGGAACACGCCGCTCGCCATGATCACGCCATAGCCGATCTGGGTCCAAAGTGGGGTCTCAGGGGAGGTCACCTGCAGGAAGACACTGAGCGCGAACATTGTGGCCTTAGGATTGGTCACATTGGTGAAGAAGCCCCAGCGCAGCGCCTTAAGCGGCGGCATGCCTGCAAGATTGCTGTCAGCCGGCATTTCCCGGGACGCCGTCCGGTACATGGTCACGCCAAGGAAGATCAGATAGGCGGCGCCAATCAGCTTCAGCGCATTAAATAGGAAAATCGACTGCGACACGATCAAACCGATGCCGGCAAGCGCGTAGGTGACATGGACCCCAAGGGCTAGGCCAATCCCAAGTGCGGTCATGATGCCGGCAAGCCGGCCGCCGATCAGGGCGTTGCGGAGAACCACGGCGAAATCCGGGCCTGGAACAATGGCGACCACGATGGTCAGGGAAATGACGGTAAAAAGCTCGAGCAAACGTGCCCCCTAAAGCTGTTGCAGACAAATGAAAGGCGGATGCAGGTGTGCCGCATCCGCCTGTCGTTCATGAAGGATGGGTGTCCATCCCTATCATCATTTAGATCAGCTTTGCCATAGCAATGGCGGTGTCGGCCATGCGGTTGGAGAAGCCCCACTCGTTGTCATACCAGGACAGGACGGAAACCATCGTGCCTTCCATGACCTTGGTCTGATCCATGTGGAAGATGGAAGAATGCGGATCGTGGTTGAAGTCGATCGAAACGTTCTTGGCTTCGGTGTAGCCGAGAACACCTTTGAGAGCTCCGTCCGCAGCTGCCTTGATCGCAGCGTTGATTTCCTCAACGGTGGTTTCGCGCTTGGCGATAAACTTCAAATCAACGACGGACACGTTCGGGGTTGGCACGCGCATCGCGAACCCGTCCAGTTTGCCGTTCAGGTCCGGCAGCACCAGGCCAACAGCTTTCGCGGCGCCAGTTGACGTCGGGATCATGGACATGGCTGCCGCACGGCCGCGGTACAGATCCTTGTGCATGGTGTCCAGTGTCGGCTGATCGCCCGTGTAGGAGTGGATCGTGGTCATCATGCCCTTGTCGATGCCAACTGCATCATTAAGGACCTTGGCGACCGGGGACAGGCAGTTGGTGGTGCAGGACGCGTTGGAAACAACAAAGTCTTCTGCAGTCAGCGTGTCGTGGTTGACGCCGTAAACGATAGTTTTGTCAGCGCCGGCCGCCGGTGCGGAAACCAGAACCCGCTTGGCGCCTGCATCCAGATGCGCAGAAGCTTTTTCTTTGCTGTTGAAGATGCCGGTGCACTCCATGGCAACGTCAACACCGAGTTCGCCCCACGGCAGTTCTTTCGGGTCGCGGATCGCGGTTACTTTGATCGGCGTGCCACCATCGATGGAAATTGTTTCTCCGTCGACGGAAACGGTTGCCGGAAACTTGCCGTGTACCGAATCGTAACGCAGCAGGTGTGCATTGGTTTCAACCGGGCCGAGGTCGTTGATGCCGACAACTTCAATGTCGGTGCGTCCGGATTCGACGATGGCACGCAGGACATTGCGGCCGATGCGGCCGAAACCGTTGATTGCTACCTTCGTTACCATACTTTTCTCCCGCATTGTGGCGCCAGGGGAGGCCTGGCGCGATAAAAAGGCTACTGCATTTAATCGATTTAGTTAAAAAATAATAGTCCAAAACCCGGCGGAAATCGTAGGAAACGATGCCGCCGGGAAATTCGATGAATTAAGCGCCGAGTTTTTCTTTCGCTGCGGCAACAACAACATCCTTGGTGATGCCGAAGTGCTCGTAGAGTTCTTTATATGGCGCGCTGGCGCCAAACCCGGTCATGCCGACAAAATGGCCATCATTGCCAATGAAGCGGTCCCATCCCATACGGATACCCGCCTCTACCGCGATCTTTACCGGGCTGGAGCCGATGACAGCATCCTGATAGTCAGCGGACTGGGCCTCGAACAGTTCAAAGCTCGGTACAGAGACGACACGTGCCGCAATACCTACTTCAGTCAGTTCTTTATGGGCCTCAACTGCGATTTCAACTTCAGACCCAGACGCAAAGATTGTGACCGCGGCATCGTCTTCACTTTCGATCAGAACATAGGCGCCATTGGCACATAGGTTCTTCTCTTCGTAGGATTTGCGCTGGGCCGGAAGGTTCTGGCGGGTGAGAGCCAGAACAGACGGGGCATCCTTGCTTTCCAGCGACAGCTGCCAGCACTCGAGTGTCTCGGTGACATCGGCCGGGCGGAAGAAGGTCAGGTTCGGAATCGCACGCAGCGCTGCAAAATGTTCGACCGGCTGGTGGGTCGGGCCATCTTCGCCAAGACCGATGGAATCGTGGGTCATCACATGAATGACACGCTGGTTCATCAGGGCGGCAAGGCGGATAGACGGACGGCAGTAATCAGAGAAGATCAGGAAGCCGCCGGAATAAGGGATGAGCCCGCCGTGCAGCGCCATGCCGTTCATGGCAGCTGCCATGCCGTGTTCGCGAATGCCGTAGTGAATGTAGCGGCCAGAGAAATCGTCCGGGGTCACCGGCAAAGTCTGCGCCGTCTTGGTGTTGTTGGAACCGGTCAAGTCGGCGGAGCCGCCGATGGTTTCCGGGATGACTTCGTTCAAGACACCCAGAACCGCTTCCGAAGCCTTACGGGTTGCCATCGTCGGCAGGTCTTCGGAAAGTTGTTTTTTGTAATCCAGAACAGCCTGTTTCAGGCCTGACGGCAGATCGCCTCGGTTCCGGCGGTCAAATTCGGCACGCTGTTCTGCGTCTGCATCATTGAAGCGCTTCTGCCAGTCTTTATGAGCCTGCGCGGAGCGCAGGCCGGCGATGCGCCAGGCATCGAGAATGTCGCTCGGAACTTCGAACGGCTCATGCGGCCAGTTCAGCGAATCGCGGGTACCGGTGATTTCTTCAGCGCCAAGCGGTGCGCCGTGAACCTTTGCTGTGCCAGCCTTTGTCGGAGCGCCAAAACCGATGGTGGTTTTGGCCGCGATCATGGTCGGCTTGTCGCTTTCCTGCGCCTGGCGGATTGCGGAGGCAATGGCATCGGGGTCGTGACCATCAATGCTGATGGTGTTCCAGCCGGAAGCTTCGAAACGGGCAATCTGATTGGTCGAGTCGGTGATGCTGACAGCGCCATCGATGGAGATGCCGTTGTCGTCCCAGATCACGATCAGCTTGTTCAGCTTCAGATGACCTGCCATCGACAAGGCTTCCTGGCTGATGCCTTCCATCAGGCAGCCGTCGCCCGCAAGGACATAGGTGAAGTGATTGACGAGGTCTTTGCCGAAACGCTCCTCTTGGAGGCGCTCTGCGATTGCCATGCCGACTGCGTTGCCGAGGCCCTGACCCAGCGGGCCGGTGGTTGTTTCGATGCCGGCGCCATGACCGTATTCCGGGTGGCCGGCAGTTTTTGCGTCCAGCTGGCGGAAGTTCTGCAACTCTTCAATTGGGAAGTCTTCATAGCCGAGCAAATAAAGCAGGCTATAAAGCAGCATGGATCCGTGACCGGCGGACAGGACAAAACGGTCGCGGTCGGCCCAGTTCGGGGCGGTCGGATCGAATTTCAGAAATTCAGTGAACAGGACTGTGGCGATATCGGCCGCGCCCATTGGCAGTCCCGGGTGTCCGGATTTGGCCTTTTCCACGGCATCAATGGCAAGGAAGCGGATTGCATTTGCCATGCGCTGGTGTTTTTCAAGATCGCTCATCTTTGTCCCGTCGCTTGCGTTAGTGCTCCTGGCGCCAGCGTGGACCGTCCGGCGCGGAGAATGGTGTGGTGCGTTGCTTTAAAAAGATAACTGTCGTCAGTTTCGATCAGGCGCCAGACAAATATCAGGAACCGGCAGCGAGTCAATAAAGCGCTGACAGGGTTGTGAGGGAATAAATTCCGCATTCAGGGGTTATTGAATTGAGGAAATTAACAATGGTCCCATTGACGGAAAGAATATGCTGCACCTAATCTCGACATCCGGTAACAGATTTACCTTTTTTGATTTGTCAGGTTGCCAAGGAAAGCGAGAAACCCGCAAGTTGTTTGCGGGCGCATCATTTTTTGTGCGAAATAGCTATGCTGAATGTTGCTCTCTTCAAGGGGCTGGGTTCAGCCGCCACGACGGGGAATTGGGGTAACGCTTTATATGGCGGATGTCGATTGCATGGAAAAGACCAGCCTGGCCGATGCCGTAAAGCGCCTTGAAAATGCCTTAGGTCAACTGGAAACTGCGGTTCAACGCCGTTTGGATTCGGATCGCTCTCTCAATTCTTTGCAAGATGATTTGCAACGGATGGGTGAGGATCGCTCCCAACTGGCTGCCACTTTGGATGAGAGCGAGGCGAAAGCCTCACGTCTGGAAGAGGCAAACAAGGATGTATCCCGCCGTCTGGTTACGGCGATGGAAACGATCCGCAGCGTTTTGGATGCACACGGAGGCTGATGGCACTTGGCCCAGATTAGCGTGACCATAAATGGCAAGTCGTTCCGGATGGCTTGCGACGATGGTGAAGAGCAGCGCCTGGAAGGCCTTGCGGCCCGTTTCGATGGCTGGATCGGTGAGCTGAAATCGGCATTTGGTGAAATCGGCGATCAACGCCTCACCGTGATGGCCGGGATCATGGCAACCGATCAGCTTTCCGAGCTGGAGCGGAAGGTTGCGCGCCTGGAGCAGGAACTGGCAGCCGCCAAAGACCAAGAGGCGGCGGCCGTGAACAACATGAGCCAGCACGAGGAAGATCTTTCCAGGGCGGTGAATACAGCCGCGGCACGGATTGAAAGCCTTGCTGAGGGCCTGAACAAAAGCCTGCGCAGCAATTCTGATTGACGGCGGCTTTTAAACATGTCCCCGTTTCGTTTGGGAACAAGAATATGCCGCTCTGGTAATTGCGCGGCGTTGTCTCTATATGCGGTAATCGTGGCTGCCCGATTTGTCAGGATATTTATCCCCGGGGCCTTACGCATTCCTTAGGGAGCTGTCCCTGCGCTGGGCCGTGGTCCGTTGCATACGGCGCCCACCTACTTTGTAGGTTCTCCGGGATTGCAGATCCAACGGTCGGGCGGCTACGCTGCTTGAGGACGCTGCCTCAAGCCGGGTCACGCAAAAACACATGACATAAGACACCGATGACGACCCAGACTTCCCTCGCTCACGAAAAAAATCAGCTCCGAAAAGAGGCTCTTGCACGCCGCAAGGCCATGCCGGAAGTTGATCGGATCGAAAAAAGCCTGGCGCTTGCCGAGCATGTTTCCGGCCTGCCGATATCTCCTGGAACTGTGGTTGCAGGATTTTGGCCAATCCGGGATGAAATTGACCCACGCCCGCTGATGGATCAATTACGTCAGGCGGGCCATCCCTTGTGCCTGCCCGTAGTCGCCGAGCCGCACCTGAAGTTCCGGAGGCTTGAACGTGGCGCTGAAATGGAGCCGGCTGGGTTCGGCACCATGGCGCCAGGTCCTGAAGCTGAAGAGCTGCGGCCTGACGTTTTGCTGATGCCGCTGGCGGGTTTTGACAAACACGGCAACCGCATCGGATATGGAAAAGGCCATTACGATACTGCGATTGCTGCGTTGGAGAAGGCCGGGCCGGTGGTGTGCATTGGCCTTGCTTTTGGCGTTCAAGAAGTTGACCTTGTCCCGGCCGAAGGACATGACAAGCCCTTGGCAGGCATTTTAACGGAAGACGGATACAGATCCTTCCGGTAAACCGGGGCCAGATTTGAAGTAGGCGTTCTGCGAGGTTTTATGCGTATTCTTTTTCTGGGGGATTTGGTCGGCCGGGTCGGCCGCACGGCGGTCATTGAACAGCTGCCGGGCCTGGTCGAAGAACAGCAGCTGGATTTCGTGATTGTGAATGGCGAGAATTCCGCCTCCGGGTTCGGGATTACCGAAGCGATCTTGCAGGACGTTCTGGATGCAGGTGCAGATGTCGTCACCACGGGCAATCATGTCTGGGACCAGCGCGACACGCTGGTTTACATCGAACGGCAGGACCGGTTGCTGCGCCCGGTGAACTATCCGAAAGGTACTCCGGGGCGTGGCGCGCATCTTTATACCGCCCGAAATGGTGCCCAGGTGATGGTCGCCAACGTCATGGGCCGGGTCTATATGGACGCGCTCGACGACCCGTTTGCGGCGATGGACAAGGTGGTCAATGACTGTCCGCTTGGTCAGGTGGCGGACGCCATCATCGTGGATGTTCATGCAGAAGCGACCAGCGAAAAACAGGCCATGGGCCATTTTCTTGATGGCCGGGTGAGCCTTGTGGTTGGCACGCACACGCATGTGCCGACGGCCGATCATCAGATCCTGGAAAATGGTACGGCATACCTGTCAGATGCTGGTATGTGCGGCGCCTATGACAGTGTGCTGGGCATGGACAAGGAAGAGCCGGTCAATCGCTTCCAGCGTAAGATCCCTGGCTCAAGGTTTACGCCAGCAACGGGCCCAGCCACCATATGCGGCGTTGCGATTGAGACCGATGACCGCACCGGACTGGCGGAAAAAGTTGGCCCGCTCAGAATTGGCGGGCGTCTGGAGCCAGTGCTGCCGTCCTTTTGGACAGCTGATTGAGAGGTATCAATCTCCGCAATTTCCGGAACTGGATTTTCAGCGTCAACTTGCCTATAAGCGGGCGAGTTTTCTAAAAAGCAATCCGACTGAGAGCCGAGAAGAGCCATGGCAGGCCATTCAAAATTCAAGAACATCATGCACCGCAAGGGACGTCAGGATGCCGTCCGCTCCAAGATGTTCTCCAAACTGTCCAAGGAAATCACCGTCGCCGCAAAGATGGGCGACCCGGATCCAGATTCCAATCCGCGTCTGCGTTTGGCGGTCAATAACGCCAAAGCCCAGTCCATGCCGAAGGACAACATCCAGCGGGCGATCAACAAATCCCAGGCCGGTGATGCGGAAACCTATGACGAGATCCGTTACGAGGGTTATGGTCCGGCAGGTGTCGCTGTTGTTGTTGAAGCCTTGACCGACAACCGTAACCGGTCCGCATCCAACATCCGGTCCTATTTCACAAAATGTGGCGGATCTCTGGGCGAAACCGGCTCGGTGTCATTTATGTTCGACCGGGTTGGCGAGATCATCTACAAGCCGGAAGCTGGCGAAGCCGATGCCGTTTTGGAAGCGGCCATTGAAGCGGGTGCTGAAGACGTGCAGTCCGATGAAAACGGTCACACGATCTACACAGCCTTTGAAGATCTGAACGATGTCGGCAAGGCGCTTGAAGACGCGCTCGGTGAAGCCGACTCCACCAAGATCATCTGGAAGCCGCAGAACCTGACACCGGTTGATGCGGACAAGGCCCAGACGCTGATGAAACTGATCGACATGCTGGAAGATGATGATGACGTTCAAAACGTCTACACCAACTTCGATGTTGATGACGAGACGATGGCGCAGCTGGCGTCTTAAGCTGACAAAACGTTTGTTGATCAACCCCGGCCCGGCCGGGGTTTTTCTTTTGGGAAACGCAATGCGCGAAATCTACGAACTCACCCAACTTGACGGCAAGTCTCTTCAAGAACGGACGTTGAAACTGTCCGAAGAGGCCGGCGAACTGGCCCAAGCTGTTTTGACAGTTACCAAAGCGCCCGGCAGCACCTACAAAAACCATTCCTTGGCAGATGTTCGCGAGGAAGCCGCAGATGCTGCAATTGTCGCGCTTAGTATTCTGGCACAAACCTGTTCGTCTGAAGCTGAGTTTTCAGCGGAATTGGACCGGTTGATAGGCGCTAAGTGCGCCAAATGGAAATCTGTGCTCTCGCAGGATTGATTGAAATTCCATTCGTCCGGCGATGCTCTGTACCAAAATCGATTGTCATCTGCTTCCCGAGTGTGAACTATCAACTGGACACGAATGGGGAGAAAACAGATGTCTTGGTTGCCGACATTGCTGACAGATACACCAGAAGATGGTTATGAGCTTGCCATCAAGCTCTCGCGCATGGCGGTCAAAAAAACTCAGCCTGATGACGCGGCGCGAGAAAAAATGCGCAGCGACTATGCGTTTAACGCCGACAGCCTGACGAGTGTCTCTCAAGTCGTTGCGACCAATTTTCAAACCATTGCCCAAGCCAACAATTATTGGCGCGATTGAGCTGTATGCTTTTACGGCCGGAAGACCGGATCAAGCGCAGGAAGGCTTGTGAGAGCTGCGAGAGCAATCAACAAATTTGCGATCCAGCGGTAGAGGCGCTGATCAGCGTTTTTGAATGCTTTGGAGCCTAGAAACAGCGAAATCCCATAGGCCGGAACCGCGATAACAAGCAGGCGGCCGACTTCGAGCGTGAAAAACCCGTTCAGGATGTAAGCGATGAAGGTGCCGATGCTTGCCAGCGGAAAAAACAAGATAAGGTTTGCCCGGATAACCTCAGCACTATGATTGCTGGACAGCCAGAAGGCTGCGACTGGCGGCGCTGAAACTTGAGAAACACCGCCAAGAACACCGGAGACCGCTCCGACACCAAAGGAGACGGGTCTTGTCGGTTGTCGCTGATACCGCCAGCCGGAAACAACAAGCGCCAGCATCGCGATGACGACAAAGCTGATGATCCAGCGCAACGCGAGTACATCCATGTTGGCGAGCATCCAGGCACCTGCATGCACAAAGATCACCGACCCAAAGACGGCCGGTAGAACCGTTGACCAGTCACACAGGCGGATGGCGCGTCTCACCAGAGGCAGAGAAACGATGCTGTCAATGAACAGGAAGGTTGCTGCCGCAGTAGATGGCAGCATGACGCTGGCAGCGACAGGCATGAAAATCATGCCGGCGCCAAATCCGGCGAACCCGCGGATATAACCGGCGATGAACAAAATGCCCGCCAAAAAAAGCAGCAAGTCTGGAGAGTAGGACGCAAAGATATCGAACATACGGGCTCGCAAATTGCAGGAGTTTGTTGGTAAGCAGCGCTTTCACTGGCGTCAATGGGCAAGTTTTGTTACCGATTTGTTCCATGACACATGCGATTCGATTGCTGGGGATTGATCCCGGCCTGCGACGGACCGGATGGGGCATGATTGAGGCTTCGGGAAACCGGCTGTCTTTCATCGCTTCCGGGACTGTGACGTCGGACAATAAAAAGAGCCTCGCAGAACGGCTCGTTCAGTTGCACGACGGGTTAAGCGAGGTGGTGCGCCAGCATGATCCAGCGGAAGCGGCAGTCGAGCACACCTTCGTCAACAAGGATGCCGGCGCGACTCTTAAGTTGGGACAGGCGCGTGGTATTGCGCTTCTGGTGCCGTCGCTCGCTGGATTGTCGGTTGCTGAATACGCACCGAACCTGGTCAAGAAAACGGTGGTCGGGACGGGGCACGCGGAAAAGGAACAGATCCGGGCCATGGTCAAGGTTTTGATGCCGCGTGCGACCTTTAATTCTGACGATGCGGCTGACGCCTTGGCGATTGCGATCTGTCATGCGCAGCACCGGGCGAGCAGCGCCGCCAAACTTGCAGCTTTGGGGGCGGCATGATCGGGAAACTCAAAGGGACCGTCGACAGCTATGGCGAGGATCATGTGATCCTGGATGTTCATGGGGTTGGATATCAGGTTCATTGCCCCTCGCGTATTTTGCAAGGTCTGCCGCGGGCTGGTGAAGCCGCCGTTCTTTTCATCGAAACCATCGTTCGCGAAGACATGATCCGCCTTTATGGATTTGGCCATGAATCTGAACGCGAATGGTTCCGGATCTTGATGACCGTTCAGGGTGTGGGAGCCAAGGTGGCGTTGGCGATCCTTGGCATTTTGAAAGCCAGTGAAGTTGCCAATGCAATTGCGTTGAACGACAAGGCGACGATTTCGCGCGCGCCGGGCGTTGGAAAACGTGTTGCAGAACGGATAATGACGGAGTTGAAAGACAAGGCACCCAGCCTTGCCAGCGTTGATCAGGACACCATTGCCGTCTCGCAAAACGTGGCGGACAATGTTGCCTCGCGTCCCGTTGCCGAAGCAGTGTCGGCTCTGACCAATCTCGGTTATGGCCAGCCGCAAGCAAGCGCGGCTGTTGCCAAAGCCATGCAATCTGCCGGCGAAGATGCAACGACCGAAACCTTGATCCGCTTGGGTCTGAAGGAGCTGGCAGGATGATAGCCTTTACCTACGCCGTGATTGCGGTTGTCTTTGTCGTGCTTGGAATCGGCGGAATCATGTATCTGGATCACCGGTTTTCCCTGACTGTCGGCGACCGGCCGTTTGCGATCAAAGGGCGCCGGATTGAATCTGACGATCCATTCGTCGTTCGCCAGTTCAAGAAGTTCTATGCGCTTCGCGTGGCCTATTCGTTGTTCTTGCTTGTGATGCTGTTTGTGGTGGTCTCCCATGTCGGATGAATCGCGGATCGTTACTCCGGAAATCCGGGGAGACGAAATCGACAGCACCATGCGCCCGCAGGCGCTGGATGATTTTGTTGGACAGGCACAGGCCCGCGCCAATCTGAAAGTCTTCATCGGCGCAGCCAAAGCGCGCGGTGAAGCTCTCGACCACGTTCTTTTTGTCGGGCCTCCCGGACTTGGCAAAACCACGCTCGCTCAGATCATGGCGCGTGAGCTTGGGGTGAATTTTCGGGCAACGTCCGGTCCTGTGATTGCAAAAGCCGGCGATCTGGCCGCGCTTTTGACAAATCTGGAAGAGCGCGACGTTCTTTTCATTGATGAAATCCACCGGTTAAACCCCGCCGTTGAAGAAGTGCTCTACCCGGCGATGGAGGACTATCAGCTTGATCTGATCATTGGTGAAGGGCCGGCGGCGCGTTCCGTAAAGATCGATCTGGCGAAATTCACGCTTGTCGCGGCAACCACCCGGCTTGGGCTTTTGACGACGCCGCTACGCGACCGCTTTGGCATTCCCGTCCGCTTGGAGTTTTATACGGTCCCGGAACTGGAACATATCGTCAAACGCGGCGCATCGATCCTTGGCATTGGAATAGCCGAAGACGGCGCGCATGAGATTGCAAAACGTTCCCGTGGAACGCCCCGGATCGCCGGACGTTTGTTGCGCCGTGTCCGGGATTTTGCCGTGTTCGAAGGCGTCGAAAAAGTTGACCGGACCCTTGCTGATAAAGCGCTCCGCCAGCTGGAAGTTGATGGTGCGGGGCTCGACAGCCTAGACCGCCGCTATCTCAATCAGATCGCCGTCAATTTTGGTGGTGGACCGGTAGGGATCGAGACCATTGCCGCTGCGCTTTCGGAGCCGCGCGATGCGATTGAAGAAATTGTGGAACCTTATCTCATTCAAAACGGATTCTTACAGCGGACACCGCGGGGGCGAATCCTCACACCAACTGCATTTGAGCATCTCGGGCTTGCTGCCCCGCCACGTACGGATGGACCGCAAATGGGACTTTTCATGGATTCGGATTAAGTGAATCCTAATGAAACCTTACAGGGCTTTAGCAATTTTACTGATCTCAATTATAACTAGTTAACCTTTAGTTGGCGTTTTGCCCCTAGTTTGCTCGGAACTCCTGGGGGGAACTATGCGTAAGCGTTTATCTTCAAAACTTGCACTGATGTTTTTGGCCGGCGCAATGGTGATGTGTGTCGCTATTGTTGTTGTCACATCCACGATTTCCCGTGATGTCGCTAATGGTCAGGCCGACAGTGCTCTTAAAAGTGCGACCAATGCGAAGCTGAAAGTCTTGGACCTAGCACTGGGTCAGGTTACTGACAGCGCCAAATTCTTCTCTACTCTTGAAGAAGCAAAAGACGGCCTGATGAAGACGCTGGTCGGCTGGAAAAACCTGAAGGAAAACCAGACTGCGATCCTTCGGAAAATGTTCGTTGAGGACAATCCGCACCCAGAACACGAGCGCCATCTGCTGCATGAACCATCAGAGTCGAATTACTACGTAAACAATCACAAAGTGATTCATCCGGCCTTTCAGGAGCTTATCGCTCAAGGATTGTTCTCCGATGTCGCGCTCGCAAATCCAGACGGCTTCATCACCTACTCCTATAACAAGGGTCCGGAATTCGCGTATCACTATGATGCTGCTGAAATTAGTGGGCATCCGGTTCAAACGGCTTTAAAGCCCTTGTTCGCAAAGTTACCGGATGAATCTTTGGAGTCTGGCCAGATCTTCACTTCTGGTTTTGTGACTATGGATAATGGTCAGGTTTCTCTCGTGCTTGCAGCGCCGGTTTTCTATCTCGACCGGTTCTTTGGTGCGATTGCATTCTCTGCGAATATGGAAAACCTTGCCGGTCTCTTGAACGAACCAACAGGCCTGGCTGAGAGCGAACAAATCTTCCTCATTGATGCCGTGAATCAACTCGTCAGCTTTGATGAGATGGGTAAGGTAAATGAGGTTCATACGGCCGAAAGTGCCGCTCAAGACGGCCTCACCATGGAATTCCACGGCGAAGGTTACCGTTATGCCGAAGCCAAAAGCGCATACGGCAACACCTCTTATGGGGTGGTCGATGCTGTGCGCCAAACCGAGCTTTCGGCCGCTGCAGATCGAATCACCTACGGTGCTGTTATCTCCGGTATTTTGTGCCTGCTGCCGGTTGTCGGTTTGATTTGGTGGATCACCGGTCGGATGTTTGCACCGCTGGAGCGTTTGTCAGGAACAGCCCGCAAGATTGCAGACGGCGATCTTGAAGTTGGTGTTGAAGCGACCGAACGCCAGGACGAAATTGGCCGCATGGCGCGATGCATTGAGATTTTCAAAGAAAACTCGATCGAACGCGAACGCCTTTCTGAAGAGCGGAAAGTTGGTCATATCGCCCGCGCTGAACGCGAGCAAAAGATTGATGATCTAATCAACGACTTCCGGACCGAATCCCAATCGGTTCTGGAGCTCGTGGAAACCAACATCATCCGAGTGGAAGAATTGTCCGCCGCTTTGAGCACCCGGTCTTCATCGGCTGCTGATCAAGGGCAGACCGCGGTCACGTCTTCTGAAAATGCGTCTTCAAATGTTCAGGCGGTGGCGTCTGCGACTGAAGAACTGAATGCATCAATTTCGGAGATTTCACGTCAGGTCGAAACGACCGCGACGATCGTTGAGCAGACGACCGTTGCAGCTCAGAGCTCAAACTCCAAGATTTCTGGTCTTGCGGAAGCGGCCAACAAGATCGGCGATGTTGTCTCGTTGATTTCCGAAATTGCAGAACAGACCAATCTGCTTGCGCTTAACGCTACGATCGAAGCGGCGCGGGCAGGGGATGCTGGCAAAGGATTTGCGGTTGTTGCCTCTGAGGTGAAATCTTTGGCTGGTCAGACCGCCAAGGCAACGGAGGAAATCTCCGCTCAGATCGCTGCAATCCAGGCGTCCACAACAGACGCGGTTGAAGAGATTGCTCGCGTGTCTGAATCTGTTGAAGAGGTCAATTCTTATACCGGAACGATCTCAGATGCGGTTCAACAGCAAGGTGCTGCTACAAATGAGATTTCCCGGAACGTGGCTGAGGCTGCCGATGGAACCCGAAGTGTTGCATCCACCGTTGTGTCCCTCAACCAGGGTGTTGCAGAAAACTCAGAGGCGGTTGGCGACATGTTGAATGCGACCATCGAAATGAAGCAGCAGGCCGATCGCCTGCGGGGCTCAGTCGAAAAATTCCTGAGCGAGGTTGCGGCTGCATAACGCCGCACCTAGGTAAGACCTGCTGGGCTTTCCGGTTTTCTGACCGGGAAGCCCTTTTCGATTTTAGGAGTATGCAAAGTGAGCGATTGGCCGGATCTTGCAGGGCGCTTGGATGACAGTGGTCATGTTCTGCCGGTGCGGGTCTATTATGAAGACACCGATTTTACCGGGATCGTCTATCATGGTGCTTATGTCCGGTTCTTTGAGCGGGCAAGGTCCGATTTTCTCCGCTTGATCGGCATTCATCATAGCGAATTGGCAGAGGGGGGCGATGGCCTTTCGCTGGCATTTGCCGTCCGCACAATGACGCTCGATTTCCAAAAGCCTGCGAAAATCGATGATGTTCTGGAGGTCCGAACCAGTCTTGCCGACTACAAAGGAGCCCGGATCAAGCTGGATCAGCTAATTTATCGCGGAGAGGACCTTTTGGTGTCTGCGGCTGTTACAGTTGCCGTAATTTCTTCTGAAGGTAAACCAACACGCCTTCCGACCCCGCTTGCGGATAAACTCGGCCGCCACCGACCCTCAGAGCAGAATTGACCTTCAATACACTGTAATTGTTGGACCAAGAGCGAATTCTGACCGGTTCAGGTAAAATATTACGATCCGGGCCGTCTTGTTAAGCTTGCAGTAACCTTAATTGATTCCTTTAGAAAAGGGGGCATTTGCGCCCCGTTAGTCCCAGTTTTGACAAAATCAAACGTCAGAGAGGCGTAGGCCCGAGGAGCAATCGCTCCCGTGACCGGTGCAATCGGGGCACCGGTTCTCTGAATGCAACATGCATCATGCGGCCGAGAGGTCATCGAGTTAATGGAAACACTAGTCGAAACGACATTGGCGGCGCCTGAGGGCGAGCTTTCTTTTTATGCCTTGTTCTGGCAGGCGCACATCGTGGTGCAGATTGTCATGTTGGGGCTATTGGCCGCATCGGTATGGTGCTGGGCAATCATCGTCGACAAAATCATGCTGTTCGGCAAGACACGGCGCCAAATGAACCGGTTTGAAACCGTGTTCTGGTCCGGGCAATCCTTAGAAGAGCTTTACGGCACTTTGCACAACCGGGTGAACCATTCGATGGCAGCGCTTTTTGTCGCCGCCATGCGCGAATGGAAACGCAGCCACGAAGGCGCCCGGCCTGCCATAGGAAGTTTGCAGCAACGCATCGACCGGGTGATGGACGTCACCATTCAGCGGGAACAGGAGCGTCTGGAAAATCGTTTGCTGATCCTTGCCACTGTCGGGTCTTCAGCCCCGTTTATTGGTCTCTTCGGCACGGTCTGGGGCATCATGACAGCCTTCCAGGCGATCGCCGCTTCAGAAAGCACAAACTTAGCTGTTGTTGCGCCGGGGATTGCGGAAGCTCTGTTTGCGACGGCGCTTGGTCTTTTGGCTGCGATTCCAGCGGTTATTGCCTATAATAAATTCTCCTCCGATGTCGGTCGGACGGTCGCACGGATGGAAGGCTTCGCCGACGAATTCTCCGCGATCTTATCGCGGCAGATCGACGAGAGGGGCTGATCCATGGCGATGCATGTCGGGTCTGGACAGGCTGGAAGCGGACGCCGCGGACGGCGCCGGCAGCGCAGCCTGCCGATGAGTGAAATCAACGTCACCCCGTTTGTCGATGTGATGCTGGTGCTCCTGATCATTTTTATGGTCGCCGCACCGCTACTCACTGTGGGTGTGCCCATCGACTTGCCCGAAACAAGAGCGAAAGCCTTGGAGGGAGACACGGAGCCGATCACCATCTCCATCAACTCGCTTGGCGAGATTTACATCCAAGATACGCCAATTGCGATTGACGAAGTCGTCCCGAAACTCGAGGCGATTGCTGCCAATGGCTATGAAGAGCGCATTTATGTGCGCGGTGATCAGGATGCCGACTACGGCACCATGATGAAACTCATGGGCCGGATCAACGCGGCCGGCTTTAAACGGCTCGGCTTGGTTACTCTGGAAGAACGGGACTCGTAACGCGTCATGCGCGCAGGTCTCATCGCGTCTTTGGCCGGTCATACGGCCCTTATGCTCTGGGGCGTTGTCGCCTTTCCGGACGCGGAGAGCTTTACTGTCCCGCAGGTCGAATCTCTGCCGGTAGACCTGGTGCCTATCGAAGAATTCACTCAGCTGCGCATCGGCGAAAAAACTGCCGAGGTTCGGGAAGTTGCTGCTCTGCAGCCCAGCGAAACTCCGACCGAAGAGACGCCGCAGCCGGCCGACAAACCTGGCGAGAGCCAGGTGCAGCAGCCGACACCGCCAACGCCATCTCCGGCGCCTGCACCCGAGCCAACGCCTCCTGAGCCGCAACAAGTTGCCGAGCCTGAGCCTGCAGCAGAACCAGCACCATCTCCGGAACCTGTGCCAGAACCGACTCCAGCAACGGAACCAGAACCAGCTCCTGAGCCTGAACCTCAGCAGGAGGCTGCGCCTGCCGTTCAACCAATCTTGACCAGTGTTGCGCCCCGGACCAAGCCAAAACCGCCGCGCCGGCAACCTGAAAACAACCGCGATGAATCGGTCGTGAGTGAAGTCGCAGCCTTGCTGAACAAGGTTGAACCGGCCGGGCATACCGGCAGTATCTCGGAGCAACCTGCATCGCTCGGATCGCGCCAGGGCGCACCGAATATCAGGATGAGCCAATCCGAACTCGATGCATTACGCTCCCAGGTGGCCATGTGCTGGAATCCTCCGGTTGGTGCAGTTGGAGCTGAGGATCTAAAGGTCCGGGTCCGGTTCAACCTATCGCAAAGCGGCGAAGTGTCTGGCGGGCCGGAAGTTGTAAATTCAAATGGCAATCCAGCGTTCCGGGCAGCCGCCAGCAGTGCTGTCCGGGCTGTGATGCGATGCCAGCCGTACTCTCTTCCTGTCGCCAAATACGAAGCCTGGCAGGAAGTGATCATTAATTTTGACCCGAGGGAAATGCTCGGTGGTTAGTCCGGTCAAAGATCCGGCAATAAAAGGTAAGGGAGCTATTGTGCTCATGCGTGAGATGTTGAAGCGGTGTTTTTGTTTCGGTGGCTCGAAAGCCGCTGCGCTGCCAGTCATTCTTGTGTTGTTTGCTGCGCTACTTCCTAAACCTGCCGCTGCTTTGGTGGAAATCGACATCACACAAGGCAATGTCGAGCCGCTTCCAATCGCGCTGCCGCAGTTTTCTTCCGAAGGCGGGGACACCAAATTGGCAGCCGACATGACGTCGGTAATTGCCGCGGACCTGAAACGCTCCGGCCTTTTTAACCCCCTGGATCCGGCAAGCTTCATTCAAAAGAACATGAGCGTGAATTCCACACCACGCTTTGGCGATTGGCGCACGATCAGCGCCCAGGCCCTGGTGACCGGCACCGTGAGCAAACAGGCGGACGGTAGGCTGCGCGCCGAATTCCGTTTGTGGGATGTTTTCGCAGCAGAACAGATGCTTGGCCAACAGTTCTATACGACACCGGAAAACTGGCGGCGTCTGGCCCACATCATTGCCGATGCGGTTTATGAGCGTCTCACCGGTGAAAAGGGCTATTTCGATACGCGCATTGTGTTTGTCGACGAGACTGGTCCGAAGAACAAGCGAGTTAAAAAACTAGCTCTGATGGATCAGGATGGGGCCAATGTCAGGTATCTGACCCGCGGTGATGATCTTGTGCTGACACCGCGGTTTTCGCCGACCAGCCAGGAAATCACCTACATGTCCTATGGCGGCAACGACCCGAGTGTCTATCTGCTCAATATCGAGACTGGACAACGGGAGATTGTCGGCAACTTCCCTGGAATGACGTTTGCACCGCGGTTCTCGCCGGATGGGCAGAGTGTTGTTATGAGCCTGCAGCAGGGCGGCAATGCCAACATCTTCAAGATGGATTTGCGGTCCCGCCGTACGACACGATTGACCAACACGGCTGCGATTGATACCAGCCCGTCTTATTCGCCGGACAGCAAACGCATCGTTTTTGAATCGGATCGGGGTGGCTCACAACAACTCTATGTGATGAGTGCCGCTGGCGGGCAGGCGCAGCGTATTTCCTTTGGGCCAGGGCGGTATTCGACACCGGTCTGGTCGCCGCGTGGTGACCTGATTGCCTTTACCAAACAGCACCAGGGGCGCTTCATGATTGGCGTCATGCGCCCAGATGGCAAAGGCGAACGGATCCTGACAGAGGGTTATCACAACGAAGGGCCAGCTTGGGCACCAAATGGCCGTGTTTTGGTGTTCTTCCGGGACACGCCAGGGGCCAACGGCGGCCCGCAAGTTTGGACGGTTGATCTGACCGGGTACAACGAACAAAGGCTGGAAACACCTGCCTTTGCGTCGGACCCGTCTTGGTCACCGTTGATCGACTAAGAAAATCAGTAAACGAGTATTAACCAGTCTTGTACAGAGCGCATTAACCGACTTTGACTAGAAAGCGTTTACTTAAATGCGGGGCGCATTTTGGTTTCAGGCTGACGGGCTGGGGTAAGGAGACGAGAATGTTCAATTTGGTGAGTGCGTCCAAGGGCGCGCGTTGGATTGCGGTCTGCTTCACCGTTTTGTTTGTTGCAGCCTGTGCGCAAACAAAGCCGGATGGACTGGCAACCAATGTCAAGCCGGGAACCGGGCAGGATTTTGTCGTGAATGTCGGTGACCGGGTCTTTTTTGAAGAAGATCAGTCGACACTGAATTCACAAGGACAGGCGACGCTGGCCAATCAGGCGAAGTGGCTGAACCGCTATTCCAATTATACAATCACTTTGGAAGGTCATGCTGACGAGCGTGGAACCCGCCAATACAACATCGCGCTGGGGGCCCGCCGGGCTCAGGCTGCACGCGACTATCTGGTTTCTCAAGGCGTGTCTGCATCGCGCATCAAGACGATTTCCTACGGCAAGGAACGTCCGGTCGCCGTTTGTAATGACAACAGCTGCTGGTCGCAAAACCGGCGGGCTGTCACGGTGTTGAACAACGCCACCAACTGATCTCAGCGTAAAAGCCGCAGGAACGCCGGGCCTTGGCCCGGCTTTTGCGTTCTGGAGTGCAGTTGACGTCGAACCAATCGAACGAACGACGGTCAAACTTTAGCCGAACTCGAAGCGCTTTGTGCTCTTGAGTGAACGCGTCGGCATGTTAAGACATTGGCTGCACAGCGGAGGGATGAATGAACACTTTTTATCGGCTGGCATGTCCGGTTTTAGCGGTGATGTTTTTCGCCGTGGCAACACCGTCTCATGCCCAGCTCTTTGGGAAACGGAAGGACGACTCGTCCGTCCGTATTGGCCAATTGGAAGAACGGATCCGCACGCTAACAGGTCAAATCGAACAAATGGCCTTTCAGATGCGTGAACTTCAGGACCAGTTGCGCCGGATGCAGGAAGACAATGAATATCGGTTTCAGCAGCTTGAAGGCGGAACTCCTGGAAAGCGGTCTGATGCTGCACCTGGTCTCGGTCAGGACGGAACGCCACAAACCGGCAACTTGATTGCACCGGGCGGCGGTTTTGCGACTGTTCCTGGAAATGGTTCTGGCGATGGGGATTGGGCGCAATCCGGAGGGTATGAAGCAGGCAGCGGCTTGCCAACAGACGGTCCGATTGACCTGTCTTCGCTCGCCAAGGGGCTGGAAACGGTGCCCGGGACCGCTCCTGCTGTGACACCAGGGCCGGAGTTTTCGACGGATGACGATGCCATTGCCGGGATTATCGGCAGCGGCGATCCGCGGACCGACTACGACCAAGCCTATTCTATGGCTGTGAACGGGGATTATTCTGCAGCGGAAACAGGGTTCCGGACGTTCCTGGAAAGTTATCCGGACCATGAGCTGACAGCCAATGCGCAGTATTGGCTCGGCGAAAGCCTGTTGGCGCAACAAAATTACCGCGAAGCGGCTGATGCGTTCCTGAAGACGTATCGGGATCATCCCGGCAATTCAAAAAGTCCGGACAGTCTGTTGAAGCTCGGTGTCTCTCTGCGGGGCCTGGGTGAAACGGACGTTGCCTGTGCAACATTTTCTGAACTTCTAAACAAATTCCCGAACGCCGCGCCTGCGGTTCTATCGCAAGCCCGGGATGAGCGCCAACGTGCCCAATGCTCCTGAGAAGCCAGTTCAATATTCTGAACTTCGCGATGGCGACATTGACCAGCTTTTTGCTTCTTTCAAAGATTTTTCAGAAATTGCTCTAGCGGTCTCCGGTGGCGCGGATTCAACCTGCCTGTTGATTGCTTTTCATGATTGGGTGTCCCGGAACAACTGGGACGGCACGTGTGAAGTTTTGACCGTGGATCATCAATTGCGGCCGGAAAGCAGTCAGGAAACCGGCTTTGTCCAAGACTTATGCAATTCTCTCGGCATTCCTTGTTTTGTCCTCAAATGGAAGAGTGAAAAGCCGGCTTCGGGATTGCAGGAGGCAGCAAGGGACGCCCGATACCAATTGATTGCGGACCACCTCTCTCAATCTGGATCGGAAGCCGTTGTTCTTGCGCATCATCTTGATGATCAGGCCGAAACATTTCTTGACCGTCTGACACGGGGAAGCGGGATTTACGGCCTGGGAGCGATGGCACCGGATGAACCAAACGGACCCGCCGGGCTGCGACTGATCCGGCCCTTCCTTGACGTGCCAAAAGAAAGTCTAATCGCGACCCTTGAAGCCCGGAACCAATCCTGGTGTGAGGATCCGTCTAATCAGGACCATAAATATAAGCGAAGCCGCCTCCGGAAGATTTCTGGCCTTCTTGCCGAGGAAGGGCTTTCTACGAAACGGATTGCGACAACCGCACGGCAGTTGAGGCGAACCCGTGCAGCCATTGAAAGTGTCCTTGCCCACATTTTTTTTGATCATGTTGAAGAACATCCTGCTGGCCCGCTGCGCATTCAAAAACATGTATTTACGGCGCAAGCTGAGGAGTTCCGGCTACGTCTGTTGATCTTGATGATCGAGCGGGTAACGGGCCGGTCACATCTGCCGAAGCTGCGGAAAATAGAAGCCTTGGATCAATGGATCTTAGCGCAAAAAAACGGGCGTCAGACGCTTGGCGGGGCTATGCTGGAAATCAAACGGGACGCGATTTTGGTTTGGAAAGAAGTTGGCCGTGCGCGCCCGGCCACATTGGAAGCGATTTCCGGAAGTGGTTGTTGGGACAACAGGTTTCTTTATCGAATAGGCGCTCTGGATGCGAACTATTTGAACGAGACGGAGCTCTGTCTTGGTCCGCTTTACAATGCTCCCGTTGACCGGCAGTCGCTCCCCTGGCCAAAGGGCTGGCCAAAGGAGGCATTTGAGTGTTCTCCGGTCTTCTGGACAGGGAATGGGGCCGTATGTGTGCGGTCGGCAGCTTCCCTCTTCTGGCAGGACACATATGGCGGCCAATGCGATATTACGCTGCAGCGCATCCCGTTTCCGCCAAAATTGGCCGGTAACTATAGAACCGATCTTGAGGGATCGTAGTAATTCTGCAGTTTTCGCAGGCGCGAACATCTGCTAGGGGTTTCCTTAAGAAAATAGTCAGCGTGCCTGTGCAATATGGCGCACCATCTTGGCAGCGGGCTATAGGCGACCTATCTTCGCTGAAAGAAATGTAACCGTGCGCAGTCAGTCGCGTCGGGCGGTTTAGGGATAGAAATGAACGCACATTTTCGCAACTTCGCGCTTTGGGTGATTATCGCCCTCTTGCTGATCGCATTGTTCCAGCTTTTTCAAAGCCCAACACAGAACAGTGCGACGGATGAGATTGCCTTTTCGGAATTCATGAACAAGGTCGACCGCGGCGATGTCCGATCGGTCACAATTCAAGAACAGAAGATCTCAGGCAGTTCGACAAGCGGGCCGTTCCAAACTTATGCGCCTGAAGGGGCTCAATATGTTGACGAACTTCGCTCCAAAGGCGTTCTAATCAACGCCCGTCCACCGGCAGAAAGCTCGCCGCTTCTTGGCGCTCTGTTCTCTTGGTTGCCGATGCTGATCATCCTCGGGATCTGGATCTTCGTCATGCGCCAGATGCAAGGATCTGGCGGTAAAGCGATGGGTTTTGGCAAGTCCAAAGCCAAATTGCTGACAGAGGCCCACGGCCGGGTCACCTTTGAAGATGTGGCCGGGATCGACGAGGCGAAGGAAGACCTGCAAGAAATCGTTGAGTTCCTGCGTGATCCGCAGAAGTTTCAGCGTCTTGGTGGCCGTATCCCGCGCGGTGTTCTATTGGTCGGCCCTCCGGGTACCGGTAAAACGCTGACAGCCCGTGCTGTTGCCGGTGAAGCCAATGTTCCGTTCTTCACGATTTCGGGTTCTGACTTTGTCGAAATGTTTGTGGGTGTCGGCGCAAGCCGTGTCCGTGACATGTTCGAGCAAGCCAAGAAAAACGCGCCTTGCATCATCTTCATCGACGAGATCGATGCGGTTGGCCGTCACCGTGGTGCCGGTCTGGGCGGCGGCAACGACGAACGCGAGCAGACTCTCAACCAGTTGCTGGTCGAGATGGACGGCTTTGAGCCGAACGAAGGCATTATCATCATCGCGGCGACCAACCGTCCGGACGTTCTGGATCCGGCTTTGTTGCGCCCGGGTCGGTTCGACCGTCAGATCGTTGTGCCTAACCCGGATGTCACAGGCCGTGAAAAAATCCTCAAGGTGCACATGCGCAAAGTGCCGCTGGCACCGGATGTTGATGTCCGCACGCTTGCTCGAGGCACACCAGGCTTCTCCGGCGCTGACTTGATGAACCTCGTCAACGAAGCCGCTCTTTTGGCTGCGCGCCGGTCCAAGCGCCTTGTGACCATGGCTGAGTTCGAGGATGCCAAGGACAAAGTCATGATGGGTGCGGAACGCCGCACACTGGTCATGACTGAGGAAGAAAAGAAACTGACCGCCTACCACGAGGCCGGCCACGCTTTGGTTGCGCTTCATCAGGATGCTTCTGATCCGATCCACAAGGCCACCATCATTCCGCGCGGACGTGCGCTCGGTATGGTGATGCGCTTGCCGGAAAAAGATCAGGTGTCGCTGACCCGGGCCAAGTGTAAGGCCGATCTGGCTGTGGCCATGGGCGGACGTGTGGCAGAGGAAATGATCTTCGGCTACGAAAAAGTCACGTCCGGGGCGTCCGGCGATATCCAAATGGCCACCAAGCTTGCCCGTGCAATGGCAACGCAGTTCGGCATGTCCGACAAGCTTGGTCCGCTTCTCTACGGTGAAAACCAAGAAGAAGTCTTCCTTGGTCATTCGGTGGCGAAAAACCAGACGGTTTCCGATGAAACCCAGAAAATCGTTGATGCGGAAATCAAATCCTTCGTCAATCAAGGATATGAAACTGCGAAGAAGATCCTCGGCGATCATGAAGATCAGCTGCATACCATCGCCAAAGGTCTTCTGGAGTATGAGACCCTGTCCGGTGATGAGATAAAAGGCCTTCTGGATGGCAAGCCTCCGGTTCGCGACACCGATGACGATCAGCCGATTGGCCGCTCGTCCGCGGTTCCGTCTGCCGGCGCCAAACGCGGTGGCGACGAGCCAAGTGGTGGTATGGAGCCACAGCCGCAGGCTTAATCATTCCCTAAATGGTTGATTTTAAAGTGCCCGGTAACTCACCGGGCATTTTTCATGTGGCGGCTTGTTTTAGGAGTGTCAGTGGATGGTAACATTTGCTCACACGAATTGACTCCGAGCGCCATTAAACTCGGTTACAACAGCGATGTTTCAGAACTCAAAAGGGTTGGTTTATGCGTAAGTTCTTCGGCACCGATGGGATCCGCGGAGAGGCTAATGCCTATCCTATGACCGCCGAGATGGCGCTTAAGGTGGGCATGGCCGCAGGTCTGGTGTTCAAGAACGGCGGTCATCGCCACCGTGTTGTGATCGGCAAAGATACTCGCTTGTCCGGTTATATGTTGGAGAACGCACTTGTCGCGGGCTTCACCTCCGTTGGCATGGATGTGTTTTTACTGGGTCCGTTGCCGACTCCAGCCGTTGCAATGCTGACACGGTCCCTGCGAACCGATCTGGGCGTGATGATCTCCGCCTCTCACAATCCTTACCAAGACAATGGAATAAAATTCTTTGGGCCGGATGGGTTCAAGCTCAGCGATGAGATTGAAAAAGAGATCGAGAGCCTCATCGAAATTGATGTAAGCGCACAGCTTTCCAGTGCCCATGATTTGGGGCGGGCCAAGCGTATCGATGGTGCACAGGAGCGCTATATCGAGTCGGCAAAACGCACCTTACCGCGGAAAATGAGCCTGGAAGGGCTTCGTGTGGTCATAGATTGTGCCAATGGTGCGGCCTATAAGGTTGCGCCGGAAGCGCTGTTTGAGCTTGGTGCCGATGTCATTCCGATGGGTGTCTCCCCGGATGGGTTCAACATCAACAAAGATTGTGGTTCGACATCGACGGATGCTTTGTCGAAGAAAGTCCATGAGGTCCGTGCGGATATCGGGATTGCGCTCGATGGTGATGCCGATCGGGTTATCATTGTCGATGAGCATGGCACGGTCGTAGATGGTGATCAGTTGATGGCTGTTGTCGCCCAATCCTGGCAAGCAGGTGACCGCTTGGCTGGTGATGGAATTGTGGCAACGGTCATGTCAAATCTTGGCCTGGAACGTTACCTGCAGGGCCTAGGGCTCAGCCTCGCACGGACAAAGGTTGGTGACCGGTATGTGGTCGAACACATGCGGGCAAACGGTTTCAATGTTGGCGGGGAACAGTCTGGTCATATTGTCTTGTCAGACTTTGCGACCACCGGTGATGGTTTGATTGCTGCACTTCAGGTCATGGCTTGCATCAAGGAGCAGGACAGACCGGTATCGGAAGTCTGCCGCCGTTTCGAACCCGTGCCACAGATCCTGAAGAACGTCCGGTATGCTGGTGGAACTCCGCTGGAAAAGGATCAAGTCAAATCGGCGATCGAAGATGGTGAAGCCCGGCTCGGCACATCCGGCCGGCTGGTGATCCGGGCATCTGGAACGGAACCGTTGATTCGCGTGATGGCAGAAGGCGACGATGCCGAGTTGGTCAAGCAAGTGGTTAATGATATCGCAGGTGTTGTTGCATCCTCCGCAGCGTAAGTGCGGCATAGGTCATAAATCAGAATTGATTTTGCGAAAAAGCCAGCAGTTTTTGCTGGCTTTTTTAATAATAGGTAAAGTTCACTTTGAGTTGTTTACCATCTCTTAACGTAAAAAAACACGGTTAAAGAACACGGTTAAGTCAACCTTAATGAATACGGGTCATCTTCGTCGTGAGATTGGTGTGTCCGCTATGAACATGCAGACGCTATATCGGAAGAGGACGAGGACATGGACAATATATTTAAGCGTTTGTCTTTGACCGGCTTTGCTGTTGTGCTTTCTACTGCGGGCTATGCAGCTGATTTGCCGACACCGGTCATTGAACACGTTCCGGTTGCTCCGGCAGCCACTGGTGGCATCTACCTGCGCGGTGATATCGGGTATAAGATTTACAGCGATCCAAGCGGTAGCTTCAGCAACCCTGCGATTGGCGATCTGCGCTATGAGCGCGAAAGCCTCGACAATGCCTGGATGATTGGCGTTGGTGTCGGTTATCAGTTCAACAACTACTTCAGAAGTGATCTGACGATCGATTATGAGACCAAGGCTGGCGCTACGGGTTATGCACCGTGTGGCGGCTGTGTACCGGCCGGATCCTTCTCGACTGAAAAGGCGGACATCGACGTCTGGACAGTCATGCTGAACGGTTATGTTGATCTGGCAACCTGGAACAACATCACACCATATGTTGGTGCCGGTATTGGTGCGGCTTATGTCAATGCCAGCAACAAGACTTCGTACAACCCGGATGGCACGTCCTCAAGCTACGACGGCAGCAACGGCCAGTGGAACTTTGCTTGGGCTTTGATGGCGGGTGCAGAATACGCCATTACGCCCAATTGGAGTGTTGATGCCGGTTACCGGTACAAGAACCTCGGCGAAGCAAAAACCGTCCAGCTCCATAATGTTGGAACCGGTACATCCCGCGAAGTCTGGGAAGACCTGACGGCGCATGAGTTCCGGCTTGGTGCCCGCTATACGTTCAACACAGCGGCGGCTCCGACCTACTACGCTCCGCAAGGGCCGATCTCGAGCAACTTCTGATAATATCAGACAAAACGCTTTGAAAGGGCCGGTCATCGACTGGCCCTTTCGTATTAAAATGCGGCAATTGATTTGACCTTCGAGCGATCAGGTCTTATCCCAATAGGTGGGCCACCCCTCCCCAACGAGGGGCTCCTATCTGTGAGGGTAGACTTGAAATGAGCACACTTATCGCCAAGCCGGACGACCGTCCGGCCAATCCCAATTTTTCTTCTGGTCCCTGTTCCAAACGTCCGGGCTGGTCGCTGGACGGTTTGTCAGATGCGCCGCTTGGCCGGTCGCACAGGGCCAAACCCGGCAAGGCCAAATTGGCCGAAGCCATCGATCTCACCCGCAAGGTTCTGGGCGTTCCGGATGACTACCGGATCGGTATTGTTCCGGCATCCGATACCGGCGCTGTCGAAATGGCTTTGTGGTCGCTGCTCGGCGCACGCGGTGTCGAAATGCTCGCCTGGGAAAGTTTTGGTTCGGGCTGGGTGACCGATGTGGTCAAGCAGCTGAAACTAGAGAACGTCCGCAAGCTGGAAGCGCCTTACGGCGAGTTGCCGGATCTCGGCACAGTCGATTTTGCGAATGATGTTGTCTTCACCTGGAACGGCACCACCTCCGGTGTCCGGGTGCCGGATGGCGACTGGATCCCGGCAGACCGCGAAGGCCTGACCATTTGTGATGCGACATCGGCTGCCTTCGCGCAGGATCTCGACTTTGCAAAGCTCGATGTTGTGACCTTCTCCTGGCAAAAGGTTCTCGGTGGTGAAGCCGCACATGGTGTTCTGATCCTGAGCCCGCGTGCCGTGGAGCGTCTCGAATCCTATACGCCAGCCTGGCCTTTGCCAAAAATCTTCCGCCTGACCAAAGGCGGCAAGCTGATCGAGGGCATTTTCCGCGGCGAAACAATCAACACCCCGTCGATGCTTTGCGTGGAAGATTATCTGGATGCTCTGAAATGGGCAGATAGCCTTGGCGGCCTGTCCGGTCTTATCAACCGCGCCGACAGCAATCTGAAAGTTCTGGCGGACTGGGTGGCGGAAACGCCTTGGGCGGAATTCCTGGCAAAAGACCCGGCAACCCGGTCGAACACTTCGGTTTGCCTGACCGTCGTCGATCCGGACGTTTTGGCACTTGGCTCTGATCAGCAAGCCGCCTTTGCCAAAGGGATGGTTGCACTGCTTGATGGCGAAGGCATTGCCTATGACATCGGTGCTTATCGGGATGCCCCGTCCGGTCTCCGGATTTGGGCTGGTGCCACGATCGAGACCAGCGATCTTAAGGCGCTGACGGTCTGGCTCGATTGGGCCTTCCAAACTGAGAAAGCAAAACTCGCTCAGGCCGCCTGAGTGAAATGTTTGAGCTTCATAGGAGCAATTGGTTCGCTGACATTCGATTGTTAGTCGATATCAAGAAACCAGTTTCGGGGGTTCGGGACTCGGAGAGCTGCTTTCCCGAACTACCTGATGGTATGCGAATAGATCATTGTGTTTTGGATGCACTCACTTTCACGGCTGATGAGGGAGCATGCTTCAAAATTTCGATGAAAATTGAGCCTAAGCCCAATCTCAATTCTAATTGGGAAGCCGGTCAAGCGCTTGATGCAATGGTCTTTGATGACGCTGCTGGGAACACCGCATGCATTGGTATGCGTGATCCTGACTGGATGGAGACGGAATTCCCTATCCGGGTCCTGCGTGCGTCGACAAGGGACGCTTTGCATCTAGCTGCTTTCTATGAAGTTTTTGCATCTACGAAAGTAACGGTTGAGTTTGCCACTGCCTGGACGATCAATGCCTCTAACGAACAAGAGGCTCTTTCCCCTTGGTTTGCGGTGGATCGAACTCTCTCTTTCTAAGGAGAGGCTCATATGGCCCCGAAAGTATTGATTTCTGATAAGTTGTCTCCTGCCGCCGTGCAGATCTTCAAGGATCGCGGTGTGGAGGTGGATTTCCTGCCTGATGTTGGCAAGGACAAGGAAAAGCTGCGCGAGATCATCGGCCAGTACGATGGTTTGGCAATCCGCTCAGCGACCAAAGTGACTGAAAAGATTATTGCGGCTGCCGATAACCTGAAAGTTGTCGGCCGGGCAGGCATCGGTGTCGACAACGTCGATATCCAGAAAGCCACGGCGCGCGGCATCATTGTGATGAACACGCCTTTCGGCAATGCCATCACGACGGCTGAACACGCCATCTCCATGATGATGGCGGTTGCCCGCCAAATCCCGGCAGCAGATGCCTCGACCCAGGCTGGAAAGTGGGAAAAGTCCCGTTTCATGGGCCGGGAAATCACCGGCAAAACCCTCGGCCTGATTGGTTGCGGCAACATCGGCTCCATCGTTGCTGAGCGTGCGATTGGTCTCAAGATGAAGGTTGTTGCCTTCGATCCGTTCCTGACGCCGGAACGCGCCGTTGGGCTAGGTGTTGAAAAGGTCGAGCTCGACAGCCTTCTTTCCCGGGCCGATGTCATCACGCTGCACACTCCGCTGACGGATAAAACCCGGCACATCATTGATGCAGCCGCGATCGAAAAAATGCGGAATGGGGCTTACCTCATTAACTGCGCCCGTGGTGGCCTGGCGGATGAACACGCCGTTCGGGATGCTCTGGACAGCGGCAAGCTGGCGGGTGCGGCGTTTGATGTTTTTGTTGATGAACCTGCCAAGGAAAACGTCCTCTTCGGTGCACCTAACTTTGTCTCAACGCCTCACCTTGGAGCGTCGACTGAGGAAGCTCAGGAAAATGTCGCGCTGCAGGTGGCAGAACAAATGTGCGATTATCTGGTTGATGGGGCCGTCCGCAATGCATTGAACATGCCGTCGATCAGCGCCGAAGAAGCGCCGAAGCTAGCGCCTTTTGTCCGCCTGGCTGAGCAGTTGGGGTCTTTTGCCGGACAATTGACCGAAACGGCAATTGAAGGAATTCGGTTGGAATATGCTGGCGCCGTTGCGGATATGAACGTCAAAGCGCTGACGTCTGCGGCCCTGACAGGTCTGCTGACCCCTTTGCTGCAAACCGTCAATATGGTGTCAGCACCGACTTTGGCTAAGGAACGCGGGATCAAGATCGAAGAGGTCCGGCGCGACAAGCAAGGTGCTTATGAGACTTATATCCGTTTGACTGTTGAGACTGAGCGCCAAAGCCGCTCTGTTGCCGGCACTGTGTTTGCTGATGGCAAGCCCCGGATCATCCAGGTGAAGGGCATTAATATGGAAGCCGAGCTTGGCGAACATATGCTGTACATCACCAACGAAGATAAGCCTGGATTCATCGGTCAGTTGGGCATGGAGCTGGGCAACAGCGATGTCAACATCGCGACCTTCAATCTTGGTCGGATCGGCCCTGGCGAGGGCGCGATTTGTTTGGTCGAAGTTGATGGTGAGGTTTCAGAAGCGGTGATGGCCCGTTTGGAATCGGTGTCTCACGTTAAACAGGTCAAAGCACTGAAGTTTTAAGCACCGAAAACGCCCGGTCGATTGCCCGGGCGTTTTTCTATCACGGCTTTGCTGTTCTTTCCTGACGGGTAAACAGACGGCCATCAAGCACGATCAGGCCTAAGAGCAGAATTGCAAAGCCGGTCAGCTGAATGGGTGAGAGATTTTCGCCCAACAATAGCCAGCCAAAAAACAACGCGCTCGCCGGCACCAGCAACGTGACCAGTGACGCATTGGTCGCGCCAGCTTCTGCAAGCAGGCGGAAGTAAATCAGGTAGGCCATAGCGGTTGCAAAGACACCAAGCGCCAGAACGTTCAGCCAGGCTGTCAAACTGGGATCAGAAAACGACCATCCGCCAGATGCAAAAACAGCAACAGGCAGCATGATTACGGTCGATCCTGACAGCTGACCGGTTGCTGAAACAAGTGGCGGTAGCGACTTGAAGCGTTTGGCAAAGGTTGCGGCAAAGGCATAGGAAACCGCAGCCCCAAGGCAGGCCATCTGTGCCCAAAGCGGGTCAGACACTATGCCGGAGAGTGAGCCGGACAGCATTGTCGCCACACCTGCTACACCAAGCAGAATTCCTGCAATTTTATTGACGCTGAGTGTTTCCTGGCGGAACAGGACACCGGCAACCAAAACGGTGAACACCGGTGTTGTTGCGTTTAAAATGGACGCAAGACCCGCGCCGATTGCAGTTTGTCCGGCAAACAACAACGAGAATGGAATCACGTTGTTCAAGAGACCCATCATCAAAAACGAAAGCGCCATCTTGATTGGAAACTGTTTCAGTGCGCCTTGAGCCCACAACACAGCCCACAGCACCGCGCATGCAGAAGCCACTCTGAAAAACACCAGTGTGAGCGGCGGAATTTCCGCGACCGCAACTTTGGCGAAGATAAAGGACCCACCCCAGACCGCACCGAGGACGATCAAAAGTATCCAGTGACGAAGAGACATTTTCAGAATTCCATTGTCAGTCTGCGCGAATCTCTGCCTAACATGGCCTCAACTTGTCAGACACCCGAAATGCGAGCCGGTTTGTCTAAGACGGACGCAAGGATCGATAAACAACAATGAAGACTGAACCAAGCGGCGGCTCAATTGCCAACCGCATTTCTCCGCTTCTGGTGGCAGCGGCGTGTTTGCTGGGCGCCAATGGTCTATCCATGACCATGATCGCGGTTCGCGGCCGGGCTGAAGGGCTGTCAGATGGCAGCATTGGTCTGCTCGGGTCGGCCTATTATGCGGGGATGGTCGTTGGTGTTCTCTTGACGCCATGGCTGGTGGCGCGCGCTGGTCATATCCGGGTTTTTGCAGCCTTTGCGTCAATAAGTGCAATTTCCGTTCTCGCGATCGCGTTCTTGCCGCCAGGCTGGAGCTGG
This sequence comes from Roseibium sp., assembly GCF_965216085.1. Taxonomy (GTDB): domain Bacteria; phylum Pseudomonadota; class Alphaproteobacteria; order Rhizobiales; family Stappiaceae; genus Roseibium. Next base: position 433,506 of record NZ_OZ244138.1, read on the forward strand.
ATGGTTACGCGGCTTGTCAGTGGAGCTGCCTTCTGCGGTACGGCGATGGTTTTGGAAAGCTGGCTCAATTCGATTGCGTCCAACAACACCAGAGGGCGGATATTGTCAGTCTACAGAATTGTAGACTTGGGCGCCGCTATGGGCGGGCAGTTTATCCTGCCGGTATTCGGTGCCTCAGGTTCAGATATTTTGATGGTTCTGGCGGTCTTGTTCTGCTTTGCGCTTGTTCCAATTTCGCTATCGCGCAGTGACAATCCGCAGGCACCGAGTGGCAAAATCGTGAATCCTTTGCTCTTGTGGCGGGTGTCGCCTGTCGTGATGGTGGGGGTTCTGACAATCGGGCTTACCAATGGCGCATTCCGTATGGTCGGGCCGATTTACGCGGAGACGATTGGGCTTGGGCTCGAGCTGGTTGCGGCTTTTATCGCAATCTGGGTGTTCGCCGGGGCCGTGTTTCAATATCCTGCCGGATGGATCTCGGACCGGATCGACCGCCGGATCATTCTGACAATTTTCACTGCGGCAGCCGGCTTGGCATGTCTGTTCATCTCCAGATCGATGACGGATACTGAACTTTTTATCGGTGTCTTTCTGTTCGGCGGGTTTGCTTTGCCGCTCTACTCCTTGCTTGCAGCCCATGCGAACGACCATGCAGAACCTGGCCAGTTTATTGATGTCGCGGCCGGATTGACCCTGGCTTATGGAATTGGGGCCGTATTCGGCCCTGTCATCGCATCGATGCTTATGGAAGTTTTTGGGCCTGGTGCCTTTTTCGTCTACACCGCGACATTGCATTTGGCGCTGGTGGTTTTCATTATCTTCCGTATGTCGAGCCGGTCGGCTGTTCCGGTCGATCAGCGCAGACGGTTTGTCTGGCTCCTGCGCAATTCGCCAGTGATCTTCCGCTTGGCTGGCGGTGCTAAAAATACGGACCCAACAGGGCTTGCAAGCGGGCGCGTTTCTGAAGAAGAAGCAGCAGATGAAAAAAGAGGCTGAAGCTGGGAATTAAATTGCTGTTGAAGACTCGCGCAGCCCGGCATTCATGGCTATAGTCCGCGCCGTTTGCCCCGGAACCATGTCCGGGGCTTGTTGTGTTGGTGCGGTTGAGCATCACGAACCTGCTTTAGGAGAGCAAAAGCTAGATGGCGAATGTGGTTGTTGTCGGTTCGCAATGGGGTGACGAAGGCAAAGGCAAGATTGTCGACTGGTTGTCGGAACAAGCCGATGTCATTGTAAGGTTCCAGGGCGGACACAATGCCGGGCATACACTCGTCATCGATGGCGTCAGCTACAAGCTCTCCCTGCTTCCCTCCGGTGTTGCGCGCCAGGGCAAGTTGTCGGTGATCGGCAATGGTGTGGTTCTGGACCCGCATGCACTGGCAGAAGAAGTTGAACGGCTTGGAGAACAAGGAGTTGTTGTAACTCCGGAGAGCCTCCGGGTCGCTGAAAACGCGACATTGATCCTATCTCTGCACCGTGAGTTGGACGCGCTGCGCGAAAACTCTAACACCGGTACAAAAATCGGTACGACCAAACGGGGCATCGGCCCGGCGTATGAAGACAAGGTTGGCCGCCGGGCGATCCGTCTGATGGACCTGAAAAATCTGACCACGCTTCCGGCAAAAATTGACCGCCTGCTGTCGCACCACAATGCGCTCCGACGCGGTCTTGGACAGAATGAAGTCGCTGCCGACGTTATCTTCGAAGAGCTGACGAGTGTCGCCGATAAGGTCCTGCCGTATATGGACAAAGTCTGGTACCTGCTGGACGAACAGCGCCGCCAGGGTAAGCGGATCCTGTTTGAAGGAGCGCAAGGCGCACTTCTTGATATCGACCACGGCACCTATCCGTTTGTAACCTCCTCCAACACAGTCGCCGGACAAGCCGCGACAGGTTGTGGCCTTGGCCCGGGTTCAGTCGATTATGTTCTTGGAATTACCAAGGCTTACACCACACGCGTTGGCGAAGGTCCTTTCCCGACTGAGCAGGAAAACGAAGTCGGAGAGTTCCTCGGAACGCGTGGTCATGAATTCGGTACGGTTACCGGCCGCCGCCGCCGCTGTGGCTGGTTCGACGCTGTTCTCGTGCGTCAGACCGTCTGCACCTCCGGCATCAATGGCATTGCCTTGACCAAACTCGACGTTCTGGATGGTCTTGAAGAAATCAAGATCTGCGTTGGTTATGAACTGGATGGCGAGCGGATCGACTACCTGCCTGCTTCTCAAGGTGCGCAGGAACGGGTTAAGCCGATTTACGAAACAATGCCGGGTTGGAAAGAATCGACTGAAGGTGCTCGAACCTGGGGCGAATTGCCGGCGCAGGCGATCAAATATGTCCGCCACGTTGAAGAATTGATTGGTGCACCGGTCGCGATCCTGTCCACCAGCCCGGAGCGGGATGATACAATTCTTGTGCAGAATCCTTTCCAGGATTGAGATATTTGCCGTAAACAGAACAATACTGGGAAGTAGAAATGGGGCGCCGCGATTCGTGGCGCGCCAAACGGAGTTTTGAGTTCCAGTGTTCTGGAACGAAAGTCGTGGTGGAGTATCGATTGCGCGTGCCGCCGGGCAGGGTGTAAAGAAGGCGGATAACTCTTCTAGAACTTGCTATAAGTCACAGAGTGATCGCAAACCTGAGCCAAGAGACGCAAAAGCGCAGTTGGCCAGTAGGCAGGAAGATGGCTGATTATTATTCGATATTAAAGAAAACGATCGCGTCCTTGCCCGAAAGCAACGGGGCCGCCCGCCGGAGTGTTTATAGCCGCGCGCGCAATGCCATCGTCAATCAGCTAAAAGCCTATGAACCGCCCCTGTCGCCTTCGGAAATCACAGCCGAACAGCTCCGCCTGGAAGAAGCGATCCGTAAGGTGGAAGCAGAAGCTGCCCGGGCGAGCTTAGGACTGGAACCACCTCCATCAACGGCTCCTGCAACTCCAGCTGCGCCTGCTACGCCGCCTTCTGAACCACTGGCTGTAAGTGCATCTGCATCGGTATCGGAGCCATCGGTTCCTGTGTCCGCGCCAACAGAACCGGCTGTTGTTGCACATGAGCCTGCAGGCATTCAGGCTGAGGCACCGGCCAGTCCTCCGGTTCAGTCGCAGGTGGCCGACGTGCCTGCGCCTTCAGACGAAGTGCCCGCCGCGACAGCTGCAGACGCCAGTGTTGCTGAAGCAGCTCCGGTTTCATCTGCCTATGCTGCACCTGAAGATTTAGAGCCGCCACAGCATCAGTCCGCATTTGAGGAAGTTGCGCCGGAGCCTGAGAGCACTGCGCTGTTTGAAGATGAAGATGCTGCTCTGGAAACCGCAACCGCCGGTCTTACAGAGCCGGGCATGGATGCTCGGAAAAGCCGCGTAAAACTGTCGGCATCTGAGGCACTGCAGGGCGGTGAAGGCAAAAGCCGGCTCGTTCCAATTGCCGCAGCTGCGGCTGCCGTAATCCTCATTCTTGGCGGTGCAGCCTATTTTCTGCTGCCAGGCCCTTCAGGCGATACTTCGACTGAAACATCGGTTTCTGAGCCGAAAGAGCAGCAAACTGCTGTTGTCACCGAAACGACTCCTGAGCCGGAAAAACCTGAAGTGCCGGCGGTTCAACCGGTCGGCGAGACACCTGCTCCGCAAGACGATGCTGATGCCGGTAAAAACACCGACCGTTTGCTGAATGAAAACGAAGATGATTTTGTTGCTTCGGACGCGCGCAGCGTAACCACAACGACGATCAACCCGCAACCGGCTGCTCCAGTAACGCCGAGCCAGCCGTCAATCGTTACAAATGTTGAGAGCTCACCTTCTGCAGAGCAGCCAGCATCTGAAGGCGGGCCCGTCGCTGTCGTTGGCGATCCAGTGCCGCAGGACAGCCTGGCGGCAGTCACGCCGCCGCAAGTTGAGCAGCAACCATCCGCTGAGGCTGCCGACACGGGCGCGCAGCGGTCAATTCTCTATGAAGAAGGTGCGGACGCCAGCGCAGCTGGCACAGCGGCACAAGGCGCCGTCATTTGGACACTGGGCGAGGAAACAGGTCTGGGTGGCCAAGCACAGTCGGTTCTGAGCGCCTCTGTTGAAATTCCGGAACGGGACGTGAAAGTCGATATCCGGATCAAGCCGAACGATGATACGTCGTTGCCAGCGAGCCACTTGGTCGAGATCAAATATGAGTTCCCGGAGAACTTTTCCGCCGGCGATATCGTAAATGTGCCGGGCCTTGTCATGAAGCCGACCGAAGAAGCGCGCGGTGATGCACTGATCGGCGCCTCTGTGAAGGTGTCTCCGGGTTTCTTCTGGATCGCCTTGTCGAGTCTGCCGAATGAGCAGCAGCGAAATTTGGCGCTCCTGCGGGAACGCGGCTGGATCGATATCCCGATGCTTTATGAGAACGGCAAGAGGGGTATCTTGACCCTCGAAAAAGGAACCGCTGGTGCGGACGCCGTAGAAAAAGCCGTCGCTGCCTGGCAAGCTGGCTAATAAGCCAGACGTGTGTCTGTGATGCGAGCGCGAAGAGATGGGCTTGCATTTTGATGAAGAGCGGGGCATTGTCCTGCTTGGTCCGAGGGGTGTTCCGGAAACCGGAACTGAGATGGCACTTAGCCGAACCCTTAGAACCTGATCCGGGTCATGCCGGCGAAGGGACGGAAACCTTAGCCTCTTCCCGGATCTCCAATGTCATTTTCGGTCTGCGCCGAAGACGGGAGATCCTTATGTTTGCTTGTGCTCTTAAGCGCAAGTCGTGGGCCATGAATATGGCCTATGAACGCGATTACGACCGATGCCATCAATGCCTCCTTCGTTGCGGAGAAGCATTGTGACAGTCGTGTATTTTCTCTTGAAACGGTGTGCCGGGCTGGCTGTCGCAGTTCTTATTTGGGCTGGACTTGTTCAACTGTTTGAAATTCCACCCTTCATGCTGCCGAGCCCGGAACGGGTTTTCTTTGTGTTTCAGGACCAAGGTGCATTTCTGCTGCATCATGCAGCCATCACCTTTTCTGAAACTCTGCTTGGCTTTGTGTTTGGCGTTTGTGCCGGTTGCCTGCTGGCAGTCACGATCTGGCTGTTTCCCTTGGCAAAACGCGCAGTTATGCCAACCATCCTGGTCACCCAAGCGCTTCCCGTTTTTGCGATTGCGCCGATCTTGGTGCTTTGGTTGGGATTTGGCCTTGCTTCCAAGATTGTGATGGCCGTGCTCGTCATCTTCTTCGCTGTGACGTCAACCTTCTATGATGGATTGCGGCGCCTGGACCCTGGCTTGGCCGACCTCAGCCGGCTTTATCGCGTATCCAGGCTCCGCGAACTCTGGGTCTTCCGGTTGCCCTCGGCCTTGCCATCGCTCGCATCTGGACTGCGGATTGCTGCCGTATTTGCCCCGATAGGCGCAATTGTCGGCGAGTGGGTCGGCGCCAAAGGCGGCCTTGCTTTCATCATGCTTCAGAGCAACGCGCGCATGCAGACTGATGTCATGTTTGCGGCCCTGATCCTGCTCGCTTTGATGGTGCTGACCTTAAGGTTCGCCGTCGACCACTTCACACGTTTTCTTGTTCCCTGGCAGGTCGAAGACTGATCTGCTGTTCCTTGGAGGATTGAATGAAAAAAACACTGCTCTCCGCCGTTTTCGCCGCTGGGCTTCTGGCGTCGGCACAAGCCCAAGCCGCTGATAAATTGGTGGTATTGATGGATTGGTTCACCAACCCGGATCACGCGCCGGTCATCACAGCGCAGACAAAAGGTTTCTTTGAAGCTGAAGGTCTGGAAGTTGAACTGATTGAGCCAGCAGATCCTGCTATGCCTCCGAAGTTGGTTGCCGCCGGGCAGGGAGACATCGCGATTTCCTATCAGCCGACCTTGCATGCGCAGATCGAGGAAGGCCTGCCGTTGAAGCGGATCGGGACACTGGTTGAAACCCCGCTGAACTCCTTGATTGTTCTGAAAGATGGTCCGATCAAGGAATTGAAGGATCTCAAGGGCAAAAAAATCGGCTTCTCTGTGTCCGGCTTTGAAGACGCTATGCTCGGCCAGATGCTGCGGTCTGTCGATCTGACAGTCGAAGACGTAGAGCTAATTAACGTCAACTTCGCACTGTCACCGTCTCTGATGTCCGGCCAGGTCGATGCAGTTATCGGCGCATACAGGAACTTTGAGCTCACTCAGATTGAGATCGAAGGCAAGGAAGGCAAGGCATTCTATCCGGAAGAAAACGGTGTGCCGATCTTTGATGAGCTGATCTATGTGGTTCATAAGGACAAGACGAACGATCCGCGTTATGAAAAATTCATGGCTGCCGTCGAAGCTGCGACCATCTATCTGACAAACCATCCGGACGAAGCCTGGAATGCGTTCATTGAGGCTTATCCGAACCTCAACGATGAACTGAACAAGCGGGCCTGGGCCGATACCCTTCCGCGCTTTGCAAAACGCCCGTCTGCTCTGGATGCCGGCCGGTATCAGCGGTTTGCCGAGTTCATGGCGGAAAACAATCTGATTTCCAAGGTGGTTCCAGTCGGAAGCTACGCGGTCGAAATCCGCTAAGGCTGAGTAATATTGTGGCAGCGCCGGTCACTTTAAGCGCTGCCACAAGCCCAGCATTGGCTGATGATTGATTTATTTGATGTTTTCAAGTCTCGCATATGGCTGCTGAATGACTACATTTATGACGTCAAAACGGTCTATCACGCGGGATTTCCAATCATGGGCCCGTCGAAATTAGGTATTTTTACGGATCCGAGAGTTTTGTAGTTTAGAATTATCGGATATGAATACTGTGCTGCGGCGCCATATATTTTGTTCTTATAGAATAATTTTTGTGTTGTTGCTTTATTTTTATTTTCTTTCATCTAACTCGAAAATGTATTTTTTGTTTTATATTGTTTATCCGGTTTTTGTAGGAGAATTCATGTCGACTTAAGGTTTTATTGTCTTCTTTTACTCGTCACGTAAAAGTGATGATTTTGTAACTATTGTCAGAAGAGCGGATGTTTGTATTTATTCGTTTCTTGAATGTATTTCGAAGAATTTCATTTTTTAGAGTTAGTAAAATAATTTTCCTACGTTGGGTGATTTTGGTCTATTTATTTGAATAGATTAATCTATTTTTGAAGTCTGATTTAAAAATTGATAATGGAAAACGGTTTTTAATAATCTTAGAAATTGAAAAATTTTGGTAGAAAAAGTGCCGACCCGCGAATGTCTTTTCGTCATTTTCGTGATGGTGGAATTTCCTTCTGTCAATTTTGGAGGTGAAGCCTAAGATCAGTCTTATCGCCGAAGTTTTAGTGGGGGATATTATGGCTGCTATTTATCGCTTTTTTAATCCGGCAACTGGGTCACATTACTTTGCAGTTGGTGATACTGAACGTGCTGTAATTGCTGCGCAAAATCCAACATGGCTCAACGAAGGCAAGGCCTTCGATGCAATTACAACTGCCGCGACCGGTTTGGTCGGTGTTGAGCGCTGGTTCAACCCGTCATCTGGTCGATATCTGTTTACCGCTGATGAGTTCGAACAATCTGTTTTGCCAGCCACAGGCTGGGTGAAGCAATTGGATGCCACTTGGTATGTCAGCCGGGGAGAAAGTGCCGAACTTGGCTACACATCCGGTGTTTTCCGGTTGTTTGTTCCAGCTTTGAACGGTCACGTGTATTCATCGAATTCGGTTGAAATTGGTATTCTTGAGTCCACTTTGAACGCGACAAACGAAGGCCAAGCTTATTTCATCAGTCCAACCGGTGGCGAGGTGATTACAAACGCGATCGTACTCACTACGAATACGGACATCCCAGGTGCGACTTCACCTTCGCAGGACACAACCGGCACAACTGGAGATGATAACTATTCTGGGCGCTACGATCCGACGGGCAATGCGACTACCTATTCCAATGCGGATGTTTTGTCTGGCAGCACTGGCACAGACACCATGACCGTGCTGGTCACTAGCACTGACGGTAATACCGTCGATTCCGTTTCTACAGGCGTAGAAAACTTCAACGTTACCAATCAGTCTACGTCCGCCAATAGCTTCATCTGGAATTTCCAGAACATCCAGGGTGAAACGACTGTTACGGATTTGAGCTCAACAGGGACGGGGGGCAGCAACAGCATGCTGATCAACGTCGATTCGAGCGCAACCGCAGCGATGACAACCTCAAAGGGTTTGTTTGCGGTCAATTACTCCGGTGCAACATCCCGTACAGGGACTTCGGATTCATTTTCCCTTCAGCTGAATGGATCCGGTGATTCCACAAGTTCTGCGCATTTCAGCACGGTAGACACCAGCGGCAACATTGATACCAGTTTTGAAGTCGCCAACATAACCAGCTCGACTGCTGCATCAACGGTGTCGCTTGGCACGGCTGGGAATGGCGGTGGAATGACGCTGACAACCGTCAATGTGTCCGGCGATGCCGATCTAACTCTCACTGAACAACAGAATTTCGCCGGACTGACAACCGTAAACGCCAGCACCTTTACCGGCGCTTTGAACATCAACGCTAGTGGGTCGACGTCGTCCGGCTTTTCCTTCACGGGCGGCAGCGGAAATGACCGGATTTTGCTGGCCAACAACACTGTGAACTCTGCAACGACGCTGAATGGCAACGGTGGCACTGATACTCTTGCGACGTCGAATATCAACACCCTCACAACATCGACTGTGAATGCAGCGACGAACTTTGAGGTTCTGGAAGATATCACCGGGGCTCGGAGCTTCACGGCATCGAACTTCACAAGTATCAACTCGTTCCTTTTCAGCACTGCTACCACCAATAACCGGGCGACAATGTCTGGGATCGAAAATACCGATTCAATCGCGATTTCTTCTGATATCACCTACGGCGGTGATGAAGGCTTGCGATTGTCGGGGAATTCGGCCGGTACGACGGCCAATCTGGAACTGAGGGCGACGAGCGCAACCAACGGTGAAGTGGCAATCACGTCCAGCAACAACAATAACAACGTCTCTGGCATCGGTTTGGAAACAAATGTTTCTACCCTCAATCTCAGCAGCACACTGTCGTCGGGGACGCAAACCAATGCCAACTTGATCAAAGGGACGTCGACTAATAACGATTCTTACGGCATCGAAAACAGCAATGTCGCCAACGTCAACATTTCCGGGTCTCACGCTTTGACCATCAATGCGGACGCGGGAACGTCCCTTGCAAACGGGCAGCAGGTCTACGGCTTCTCGTCGGGTGTCAATGCGGATGCCAGCAGCTTCACTGGTGTCTTGCGGATCGCCGGATCGTCCGCTGCTGATACGATCCAGGGGGGCTCAGCTGCTGACATCATTTATGGTCTGGGCGGTGCCGATGTCATGACCGGCAATGGCGGGGCGGATCAATTCCGTCATGCGCATTACAACAATTCCGTTGACCGGATCACTGACTTTACCGTTGGGACCGACAAGATTGGACTGAACCAGATCAACTTTGGCAACACGACAGCCACCCAGGCTGGAGCAACGCTGAGCACAGCCGACTATGTTACCAACGTCTCGACGGTCACGACCATCGGCGGCGGTGCAGCAAACACCGTGATTGAATTGCAAACATCGCAGTCCACGACGGATATGACCAACAATACCGGTTCTGCCGTTGCTGCTTATGTGCTGGTGCACAACTCTACGACCGGTAGAGGCGAGCTTTGGTATGATGCGGACTGGAGCACGACAGCAAACCGGTCTCAAATCACGACATTCGACAATGTGACGTCGTTGACCGGAGTCCAGGCCTTTAGCAACACGGACTTTGTCGAATACAGCTTCTAAAGCCCACGTTGTCAGGCAGCGCCACTTCTTAGGACGTGGCGCTGTTTTCCGTTTGAGGGGCGTTCGTATTGATTATCTGGTCTTCAAACCGGTCGAAAAAGGTGCTCAGAGCCGGTGCAAGTTTGCGAGCAGCTGCGAGTTCTGTTGCCGAAGATCCTGTCTCGCCGGATTTGACCGCAGACGTCAGACTGTCATGGATACGGGCAAGTTTCCGGTAGTCTTCAGATGCAGCGTAAGTTTCATCGCCGATCAGTGCATAAAGGCGGACCGGTTCGCTTTTGCCTTTGAGTGGAATTTCGCCGGCTTCCAAATAGGCAAGTTCGGGCGCCTGTGCTCTCGTCTCTTCAGAAACCAGCAGTTCAGCTCCCACCGCCTTGCAGCTCGATTCAATTCGTGAGGCGACGTTCACCGCATCCCCGATTACTGAGTAATTGAAGCGCCGTTCTGAACCCATATTGCCGACACAGGCATCGCCGCTGTTCAGGCCGATGCCGATCTTAACCGTCTGAGCCTTGAGATCGCGGGCTTTGAACCCGAACGCGTCCCGAGCGTTGAGATCCTCGACAATCTTGAACATGGCCAGGCTGGCGCGGCAGGCTTTTCCCGCATGATCTGGGACTGCCAATGGCGCATTCCAGAAAGCCATAATGCTGTCGCCGATGTATTTGTCGATCGTGCCGCCTTCAGCCTGGATGGCATCGGACAAAGGCGACAGGAGAGTGTTCAAGAATGCGACCAGCTCTGTCGGTGTAAGTTGCTCTGAGATTGGGGTAAAGCCACGGATGTCCATGAACAGAATAGTCATCGGCCGGATTTCTCCGCCGAGTGTCAATTGATCCGGGGTCTTTTCAAGCTGAGTCACAAGGTCAGGTGAAAGGTATTGGCTGAAGGCCTGGCGCACAAAGCGTTTTTCCCGCTCGGTGAGGAAATAGAGCATCGCAGTGGCGGCCGCAAAAACCATGAAGGCGGCAAGGCTCGGATAAATTGGATCAATCAGCAGGCCTTGTTCCAGAAACAAATAGAACGAGCCGCCAATCAGAACGGTTGTCACTGCCACACCGATCAACGCGGTGCCAAGACTGCCAACTACCGGCAAAATCAGAATGAAGAGCGAACCGGTCAGGATCGTTGTCAGGGTCTCCAGGCCCTCGGCCCAATCCGGCCGGTTCAAAAACTGACCATTAATCATTTGTTCCAGCGCCTGGGCATGGACAGAAACCCCGGGCACCAAATCCCCAAGAGCCGTTGCACGGATGTCGCGAAGGCCGGCGGCCGATGTGCCCACCAACACGATATGGCCTTCAATCAGTGGTGCGAGGTCTGCGTGTTTGTCCCGAGCAAACAGTTCTTTTGACTGGATGTACCGGTCAGGCCGATCGGGGGTGTAATAGACCCAAATTTCACCAGTGGCGGTGGTTGGGACTGTGAAAGCGCCGATTTTTAAATCGGTTATGGCCGGTGTGCCACTGTCGATCTCTCCGCTGGCACTCGTTGTGCGCACGATCAGTCCACTGGCGCCTTGCGCAACCCGTAAGGCTTCGGAGGCCAATCCTGGATACACACTTGTCCCATCGCTCATGATGAGGGGTACCCGGCGGATGACACCGTCGCGGTCATCTTGAGACACAGAAATTGAGCCAACGCCGCTGGCGCTTTCCTGAAGAATATCGAGGCTGGGCACTGCAGCGGGAAACGGAGGGAGGATGCTTACAGGATCAGCGCCGCCGTAGGCCATTCCAGTTTTTTTTATCGGAACACGTCCTGTCGATTTGTCTGTAATCGCAAAGCCAAGAACGACCGGATATGAGGCAATTGTCTCGGCCAAAGACTCGTCATTGTCGGGCAAATCTTGCAGTGATTTTATGACATGATCCGGTGTTCCGGCCGGCAAGAATGCTTGTATTTGTGCCGGAGATGTCCGGTCTGGCTCAGGAAAGATTACGTCGAAAACAACGGTCGCAGCACCAAGCTCCATCAAAACATCGACCAGTTCGGCGATCTTAGTTCTCGGCCACGGCCATTGCCCGATATCCGAGATGGACGCTTCATCAATATCGACGATACGTACGGGTGCTGGTTGATAATCGCGGGGCTGGAACCGCTGATAATAGTCGAAGGTCAATTCGCGGACGGCGACAAGAAAATCCGGATTGGCAATCCTCAGACCGGTCATGAGAATGAGGACGAGCGTCGCAGTCAACGCGACAAACCCTCGGCGGGAGAAAATGGCTTTGATCTGAAAGGTCATTCGGGCCTGACTTTTTGAAAATCAAGCAAACCTAGGACGTGGGTGGAGAGGGAGCAAGTGGACGGCCGTTCTCCGAACAAAAAACGCCGGGCTGTGGGCCCGGCGTTGTGATGCTTATTGTTGCCATCGGTTATGCGACCGGCTGTGGCTCCATGGTGCGCGCGCTGCTGCGGACAGCCTTTTGAACCTTTTCGAAGGCCCGGACCTCGATCTGACGTACACGCTCCCGGCTGACACCGAATTCACCGGAAAGGTCTTCCAGCGTCATCGGGTCTTCAGAAAGACGGCGGGCTTCGAAGATGCGGCGCTCGCGCTCGTTCAAGACACTCATGGCATCGCTGAGCATCTTCCGGCGCATGTCCAGCTCTTCCTGGTTGGCGAGCAGGGTTTCCTGGCTGTCGCTTTCATCCACCAGCCAATCCTGCCATTCGCCGGCATCGGCTTCGGCCCGGATCGGTGCGTTGAGGCTGGCATCACCGCCGAGGCGCCGGTTCATCGACACCACTTCGTCCTCAGACACGCCGAGGCGGGTGGCGATCTCTTTGACCTGATGCGGTTTCAGATCGCCTTCATCCAGGGCCTGGATTTTGCCTTTCAGGCGGCGGAGATTGAAGAACAGCCGTTTCTGGTTGGCGGTCGTGCCCATTTTGACCAGGGACCAGGACCGCAGGATGTACTCTTGGATCGCTGCCTTGATCCACCACATGGCGTATGTCGCCAAACGGAATCCTTTGTCCGGCTCAAAACGTTTGACCGCCTGCATCAGGCCGACATTGCCCTCTGACACGACTTCGCCGATCGGCAGGCCGTAGCCACGGTAACCCATAGCGATTTTGGCGACGAGGCGCAGGTGTGAATTGACCAGACGTTCGGCAGCCTGCGGATCCTCATGCTCTTTGTAGCGCTTGGCGAGCATGTACTCTTCCTGCGGCTGGAGCATCGGAAACTTGCGAATCTCATCCAGATATCGGCTGAGACCACCTTCACCTGCGGTGAGCGTCGGTAAATTTTGGGCCATTGAATGCACCCCCCTTCGTCAAATTCGCTCGGTCACCCTGTTTGTCCCGCTAAGCGCAGACAAAGAAAACGGGCACACCAAATGCACATCCCATGTCCATTCCGGCACACGGGAACTCATAATATAGGTTGGAATTTGCCGATTACATGGCCGGAAAGCGGAATGGCTTCCTAAAATTTTTGTAATGCAGATAAAAGCTTTGCAAAATCCTCTGGATATGGGCTCTCAAAACGCAAAGTTTTTCCTGTTGTCGGATGTTCGAAAGCGAGCAATCCGGCATGCAGTGCCTGCCTTTGAAAACCGCCGACCAGGCTTTTCAAAGGTTCTTCCAACCGGTTGATTTTCGTTTTGAAGCCGGATCCGTAGTCGTCATCTCCCAAGAGCGGGTGGCCGATATGAGCCATATGAACGCGGATTTGGTGGGTGCGGCCAGTCTCCAGGCGGCACTCCATAAGGGAGGCCAGAGCCGCTTGATCAGAGGGACCAAATCGTTCTTTAACTTGCCAATGGGTAATGGCCTGGCGTCCGCTTGTTTTTACAACGGCGATCTTCTGGCGGTTCGCTTGGGAGCGTGCCAGATTGGCATCAATGGTGCCTTTGAGGCTGGATGGCGCGCCCCAAACGAGCGCCGAATAGGCCCGTTCAAGCGGACCCGTCCGGCCATGGTCGGCGAATTGTGCTGCAAGCCCTTGGTGAGCTTGATCCGTTTTGGCAACGACCAAAAGACCGGAAGTGTCCTTGTCGATCCGGTGCACGATCCCGGGCCGTTTCACACCACCAATGCCAGATAGGCTCTCGCCGCAATGATGGATGAGGGCGTTGACAAGAGTGCCGGTCCAATTGCCGGCGCCCGGATGAACCACCAGTCCGGCCGGTTTGTCGATCACGATTAGGTGCTCGTCTTCAAAAATGACTGACAACGGGATGTCTTCGCCCTTGGGCTCCGGGTCTTCCAGTTCCGGTAGGACCAAAGTAATCTCATTACCTTCATTGACCCGGAATTTCGGCTCAACTATTTTCGCGCCTCCGATGGAAACGCTACCAGCCTTGATCAGAGTTTGAATTCTGTTCCGGCTCAACGTTTCCAGATGCGCTGCAAGTACGGCATCAATTCGTTTGCCAGCGTCGTCAGGCTCAACCGTCATAGTGAAATCCGCGTCATCGCCGGCCGGATCGTCTTGGGAAAATTCTGTCATGTCTCAACCTGATTACCGGGATGAAGGTCCGGAAGAAGCGCCTCTGGATCCTGCTGCCCAGCGGGTACAAGCAAAGCTGAAGCGATTGCTGCTTGGCTCATCCCTGATCATGTTTGCTGGGTTCATCGCTGTCTTTGCAGCAATCCTTTATAAGATCAACTCCTATGAAGCAGATCCTTCCGGCATTGCGTTCACAGAAAGCGTGAATGTTGGGCCAGATGCAGAGGTTCTTCAGGCCACACTTGCCGATGGAATGATGCTGGTTCTTATCCGTGAAGGCACCACAACAGCCTTGCTTCGCTTTGACCCGGCCAACGGAAAACTGTTGGGCCGGACCGCCTTTATTGGCAGATAGTGGTTATGAACAGCTTGTTGCTAAAAAAATGACGCAAGGGGCTTGCGTCCGGCGCTGAGCCCATTTATACGCACGGTCCTCGGCTTGAGGAACAACGTCTCTCGAGCTTGCGCGCCCATCGTCTAGCGGTTAGGACGCCGCCCTTTCACGGCGGAAACAGGGGTTCGATTCCCCTTGGGCGTGCCATTCTTTTTCCAAAAGCAGAATAAAAACAGTCCGTGCCTTTCGGTGGGCGGCTATGCCGTGTGGCGAGACTTTCCACCCGATCAGCTGGTCTCTGGGTTTTCCGTTTCGATCAGTTTCGTGTCAGACTCAGCGGCGATCTCTGCAAATTCCGGACTGGGGCAGCGGTCGGTAACCAGAGTTGTTACCTGAGAGAGATGTCCGACGCGGACAGGCGCGGTCCGTTCGAACTTGGTGCTGTCGGCAGCCAGGATCACATGCCGCGCGTTTTCCATGATCGTCTTGGTGACTTTGACTTCCCTGTAGTCGTAGTCGAGGAGTGAGCCATCTGGATCGATCGCTGATGCGCCGATGACAGCAAAATCCACCTTGAATTGGCGCATAAAATCCACGGCAGCCTCCCCAACAATACCGCCGTCGGCATGGCGCAGGACACCGCCGGCCACAACAACTTCGATCTGGGAATAGCCGCGCATGAGGCTGGCTACATTGATGTTGTTTGTGATCACCATCAATCCGTGATGCTGCAATAACGCCTGTGCGACTGCCTCAGTCGTCGTGCCGATGTTGATGAAGATGGATGCATTGTCCGGGATGAGGGCGGCAACGCTGGAGCCGATATCAGCTTTCTCTTTGCTGGAGATGATCCGGCGGGCTTCATATCCCACATTTTCAATGCCAGACGATAGAAGTGCACCGCCATGTGTTCGTGCGAGCAGGCGGCGTTCGCATAATTCGTTCAAATCCTTCCGGATCGTTTGAGGGCTGACTTCAAATCGCTTTGCGAGGTCCTCAACGCTGACACGGCCCATTTGGCGGGCCAGTTCCAAAATCGCATTGTGGCGTTCAATCAACATGAGGAAAGTGTCCAGTCGGCAGGAAAGTCTGTTGTTTCAATCAAAGATGCAATGGCCTGTGTCAAGCTGCGGCACAGGGGGCGAGTCTTAGGCGACATCTTTGTTTTTTTGTTTTGTAACCCGAGGTTTCCGGCGCGTCTTTACTTCCTTCACCGCCGGAGTATCGGCAGACGCCACTTCTGTCTTATTTTCGACCTGCTCTTCTGGCTTAGCCGTTTTTCCGTCTGACTTGCGATTTGAGGCAACGATCCGGCTGACGAGGGCTTCTGCAGCAGACGCGATATCTGCGGTCGAGGATGGGTCTGCTGGTTTCGCCGGGGGGGCGGTTTCTGCCTGAGGAGGCTGTGTGCGGGATGACGACCGGCGCACGCGCTTTTTCGGTTTCATGTCGGCCGGAGTATCGGAGCGTGCGGCGGAGGCTGCTGCTTTTGGGGCAGGCTTCGCGGGCGCGGGTGCTTTCTTTTTGGCGCTGCCCGATAGTTGCGTCACCAGATGACGGAAATCCTGGCGGATCTGAGTCAGGCCCGGGGTGGCGGCCAGATCTTGTTGCAATTTCGCGATTTGACCAGTCAGGCGCTGGACAGTGTGTTCCTTCGCCTTGAGTTGGGTCAGTTGCTTGGCGTTTTCTGTTGCCAAGGACTCCAGCTGGCTTGTCAGATGTTTCTGCAGATCACTTTCTTTTATGTCGCTTGCTTCCAGCTGCAGTGACAGGCGTGTGACTTCCGCCTGTGCCGTAATAAACTTCGATTCTGTATCGACCAGTTGCGCTTCCAGTTCTGCAAGTTTTGTTCTTGCCGTTTCTGCACGCTCGTTGTCCAGTTCTCCGGCGACGGAAGGTTCATATTTCGCGAGTTTGGCCTTTAGGGTGGCGACCTCCGCTTCCAAGCCTGTAATTGTTGCGAGCGACATCGTATCTGCTGCCGGTAGCCAATCGTCATCTTTCTTGTCAGCTGCGCTCGCGTCCTCTTTGGACCGGTTTTCAGACCAGCTTTCAGCCAAAGCCTGCTCGGCGTCGGCGAGTTTCTTTTTAAGTGTGGTTATCTCTGCGGACAGAAGGTCGATAGCGTTTTCGTCACTTGTTTTTGCCTCAACTTCAGACTTGAGGCCGGCCAGCTCCGATTGATGAGCTTGCCCCAATGCATCGATCTCAGTTTTTAAGCGCGAAACCTCGATGTGACGTTTTGCTGCCTTTTCCCGCTCAACTTCCAACTGGCGTTCAACGCGCCGCAAATCGACAGCATGTTGCGCACGGACTTGATCTTGCGCGGCCCTGACTTCAGCGTAACTTGATGGATTGACGGCGCGCAATGCTTCTTCGGTCAGCCGGGCGGCGCGGCGATAAAAGGCTGGCAGAATTGCAAGGCAAAGCAGCCCAGCAGTGCAAAATCCGAGTGCCACATACATCGCCGCTTCTATCACATCAGGCTCCCAGATCGCCTTCTAACGCTCAATACGTTCCACCATCATTAGATGACCTATAAATAATAGCCAAGTCTCCTCTAAGGGAGGTGTCTTGCAATATTATATGTGGGTCATGGCCCTAAAAGGGGTTCCAAGTCGGTTTCTTTGTAAACTTGAGATAACCTATGTTGAGGCCGAGACGGGCGCCCACCCCAGCTTTAATTGGAACAACAAAAACCGAATTTTTTGACAAAACCGTCATTCCAACGCCCCCGACCAAATAAGCTGACCCGTTGACACCGGAAAACCGATCATAGACCCGGTCGACGCTGGGCAGATTGTAGATGAGCATCATGACACGGGCTCCGTCGGCACCAAAATCGAAACCGAGTGACGGTCCTTGCCAGAAAATCTTGTGATTGCCGGCATTGCGCGTATAGAGCTGACCCTCGCCATACCGTGCGCCAGCGACAAATGCGCCAGACCCTTCTTCTCCTAGGATATAGCCGTTCGGTTCGCCATAACTGGCAAAGGCCTTCTCAACGACCGAAGCCAGTCCTCCGGATAGGGAGCCAAAAAACTGGTGACCGGTCTGCAGGATTTGGTCTTGTTCATAGGTATTGACCGGTTGCGCTTGGCTGGGCGTGCTGTCCTGAGCCCAAGCAGAATTGGGAGCCGGTGCAATCATGAAAATCACTGCAGCCATAGACAAGAGGGTGAAAAAATGCCGGGACAGATATGTCATCCAGTGAACTCCTTGCCGCCGAATGGCGGTGTCTTTCTCGCCGCGCTGCGGGTCCTCAGTGTTAGACTTAACGAATACAGTGCTGATTCGCAGTTGAATTGAAGAGAACCGCTTACGCCGAATCAATGAAACGTTGGTCCCAAAAAAAGACCTGGATGTGTCTTTCTGCAATCCTGTTGATGGTTGTTTGCCTTTGGAATGTGGAAGGCATGGCCCGTCCACAGAGATTTGTGCCTGATCCAATCACCGGTTACGCGATTGGCGGACATGATCCGGTGAGCTATTTCGTTGATGGTTATCCGCGTAAGGGGAGCCGGGAGCATACTTATGCTTGGGGCGGCACCGAGTGGGTCTTTGTAAACAAGGGCAATCTTGAAGCCTTTAAACTTCACCCGAACGCCTACGCGCCCATGTTTGCAGCTTGTGGCGGCTATGGTTTGTCGGAGGGGTTTGCAACGGCAGGCAATCCGTTCATCTATGCCGTCATCGAAGGCCGCTTGATGTTTTTTTATTCGGTGGTCAACCGGTTCCTCTTTATTGTCAGTTCAACCCAGCGCTTGAATGAAGCGCGCGAGAATGCAGCCAAGGTCGGCTGCACGCCTGGGTGATTCACTTCTCATCGACCCTCGAAGTTCGCGAATAAGCCGTCTCAATAGGTATTTCTGTCACAAAACGCGGCAAATTAACTTGGATGAGCCGGAATTGTGGCGTTCTCGCGCCTTGGCAGCGGCTTTTAGGATGTGTAACTCTGACCGTGTGATCTGCGAATCAGATCGCTTTCCATAAATCCATAATGAGCAACGCAGAGCCATGTCCGCACTTAAAGAGCTTTCCTCTCTGGATCTAGCAGCCCTGGTCGCCAGCCGGGTGTGTCACGATATTATTTCTCCAGTGGGTGCCATTACCAATGGCTTGGAGGTGCTGGATGAGGAAGGATCAGAGGACATGCGCGAATTCGCCATGGACCTCATCCGAAAGAGCGCCCGCCAAGCATCGGCTAAACTTCAGTTTGCCCGGCTTGCATTTGGCGCTGCCGGTTCTGCCGGTGCGGAAATTGATCTTGGCGATGCCCAAGTGGTTGCCACAGGGTTTATGGAAAACGAAAAATCGAATCTAAATTGGCAACTCGATCGGCATCTGATGCCGAAAAATTATGTGAAGCTGCTGCTCAATCTTATCTTAATCGCCAACCAGTGTGTACCGCGGGGCGGTGATATCAAGGTTGAAATGTCTGGCACACCACAATCGCCATCTTTCGAATTGATCGCAGCCGGTCTCAATCCGCGAATTCCTCTCGGAATGAAGGAAACCCTAGGCGGAGAAGAGCCTGAGCGGGTTGATGCACATTCTGTACAGCCGATTTATAGTCTTCTTTTGGCTCGTGAATGCGGCATGGGGTTAACAATAGATAAAGAAGAAGAATTCGTAAAAATTACAGCTCTTCCGGTTGAATAACTTAGGTCTGAAAAGAATCTGTTTGTTTCAGCGTATCTTAACGGTTTGAGGCCAACCTACTCTCATGGACTTCCCGGTCCAGACATCCTTTTCAGGGTGCGGAACCAGTAACAAGTCGGGTGAGAGCAGGCCATGGACGACCTCCTCAGGGAATTTATTACCGAGACCAATGAGAGTCTCGACGTTGTTGATGTGGAGCTCGTGAAATTCGAGCAAGAACCAAACAACGCTACGATTCTAGACAACATATTCCGTCTGGTACACACGATCAAAGGTACCTGTGGGTTCTTGGGCCTTCCCCGGCTTGAAGGAATTGCACACGCCGCTGAAACCCTCATGGGCAAGTTCCGTGACGGTGCGCCGGTGACGCAGGACGCGGTATCACTCATTTTGATATCTATTGACCAGATCAAGGATATTCTTGGTGAGCTGGAAGCTGCCGAGGGTGAAGAACCTCAAGGCGACGACAGTGAGCTGATCGGCAAGCTGGAAGAGATGTCAGCCGCGGCTGATGCGGCAATGGCCGGCGGCGCCGCGGCTGAAGAGCCGGCTGGCGGCGAAGAAGCCGAAGCCGTGGCCGAGGAAGAAGAGCCTGCCATCGATGTGCCAGACCAGAGCCTGGAGCGGCCGCTACGCCCCGGTGAAGTTTCTCTGGATGAACTGGAGCGCGCGTTCCAGGAAACTGAGATCGAAGTCGAGGTTGCCGAGAGCATCGAAGAAGAGGTGCTTGAGGAAGAGCTGGAAGCAGCTCCTGTACCGGCGCCCGAACCCGAGGTCAAAGCTGAACCTGCTGTGGCGAAAGCGGCAGAGAAGCCGGCTGATAAGAAGCCTGCAGCTAAGGCAAAACCTGCCGGAGATGGGGCTGAGAAAAAAGCTGCCGGTGGCGGTGTTTCGAACCAGAGCATTCGTGTTGCAGTTGATACGCTTGAACACCTGATGACCATGGTGTCCGAGTTGGTGCTGACACGGAACCAGCTTCTTGAGATCGTCCGCCGGCACGAAGACAGTGAATTTAAGGTACCTCTGCAGAGGTTGTCGAACGTCACTGCCGAACTGCAAGAAGGTGTCATGGCGACCCGGATGCAGCCGATCGGCAATGCCTGGCAGAAACTGCCGCGGATCGTTCGTGACCTCAGTCAAGAACTGGAAAAACCGATCGATTTGGAAATGATCGGTGCAGACACAGAACTGGATCGCCAAGTCCTTGAGATGATCAAGGATCCGCTGACCCATATGGTCCGGAACTCTGCCGACCACGGTTTGGAACTGCCGGAAGACCGGCGTGCCGCCGGTAAGCCGGAAAAGGGTATTATTACCCTGGCGGCGTATCATGAAGGTGGCCACATCATCATCGAAGTGCGCGATGATGGTAAGGGCATCGATGTCGACAAGGTGAAGGCCAAGATCCTCGAGCGGGGGCTTGCGACAGAAGCTGAAATCGAAAAGATGACGGACGCTCAAGTCCAGAAGTTCATCTTTGCAGCAGGCTTCTCCACCGCTGCTGAAGTGACCAGTGTCTCCGGACGCGGCGTCGGCATGGATGTTGTCCGCAACAACATCGAATTGATCGGCGGTACGGTTGATCTGCGTTCGGTCTCGGGCAAAGGTTCAAGCTTCATCATCAAGATCCCGCTGACGTTGGCGATCGTATCCACGCTGATCGTCGAAGCCAGTGGTGACCGTTTCGCAATCCCGCAGCTGTCCGTTGTCGAGCTGGTTCGTGTTCAGACAAATTCTGAGCATCGGATCGAACGGATCAAGGACACGCCGGTTCTGCGTTTGCGCAATAAACTTCTGCCACTGGTTCACCTATCTCAACTTCTCGGTATCTATGAAGGTGAGAACGTTGAACAGGCGATCGATGCCGACAACGGCTTTATCGTGGTGATGCAGGTTGGCAGCCAGACCTTCGGTGTTGTTGTCGACGGTGTCTTCCATACGGAGGAGATCGTGGTCAAACCGATGTCCACGATGCTGCGAAACCTGGACATGTTCTCCGGAAACACCATCCTCGGAGATGGTTCCGTGATCATGATCATCGATCCGAACGGGATCGCCGGTGCCATGGCTAGCCATGCTTCCAGCGCGGTTGCCGAGCACGGTGAAGATGAACAGGAAGAACTGCAGCAAAAAGCGATGACTGGCCAGAATGCAATCTCGCTGCTTCTGTTCCGTGCAGGAGCGCCGGAACCGAAAGCGGTACCGCTCTCCTTGGTTACACGTCTCGAAGAGTTCGATGTTTCCAAGATCGAGCGGTCCAACGGCCGGGACCTCGTTCAATATCGCGGTGCGCTCATGCCGCTGGTTTACGTCAACGAGGGCGACAGCCTGAAGACGGAAGGCACACAGCCAATGCTGGTGTTCTCCGATGCGGGCCGGTCTATGGGTCTTGTTGTTGATGAAATCGTCGACATTGTTGAAGACCGCATGAACATCGAAGTGGGGTCCGAGCGGCCAGGTGTACTTGGCTCTGCCATCGTCAAAGAACGCGCAACCGAGATCATCGACCTTGGCTTCTACTTGCCGCAGGCATTCGAAGACTGGTTCATGCGCAAGGAGATGGATATTGAGGCACTGACGAAGAAAGTCCTCTTCGTTGATGACTCCTCCTTCTTCCGCAACATGCTGACACCGGTTCTCAAAGCGGCAGGTTATGATGTCACGACCTGTGTCGGTGCGGGGCAAGCCTTCGAATTGCTTGAGAACGGTGACAAGTTCCATGCGATCGTCAGCGACATTGAAATGCCGGAAATCAATGGATTTGAGTTCTGTGAAGCGATCCGACGCGATCCGCGCTTCCGGCAGATGCCAATTCTGGCGTTGTCATCGCTGGTCACGCCGGCGTCTATCGAGCGAGGCCGCCAGGCCGGGTTTGATGACTATGTCGCCAAGTTCGACCGCCCTGGTTTGATTGCGGCCTTGAAAGATATCTTTGCCGGTGAGTTGGGAGCTGCAGCATGAGTGTGTTGGAGAACAAAGTAGCCGGTGACAACAGTGCCGGAAACGACATGATCCAATATGTCACCGTTGTGATCGGTGGCCAGTTATTTGGATTGCCTATCTCGCAGGTTCATGATGTATTTGTACCTGAGAGCGTGACCCGAGTGCCGATGTCGGCGCCGGAAGTTCAGGGTGTTCTCAATCTGCGCGGGCGCATTGTTACAGCCATCAACATGCGCCGGCGGCTGCACTTGCCGCCGTTGGAAGACGAGCAGATGATGGCCGTAGGTATCGAGTACAAACAGGAAAGTTATGGGCTGGTGATCGACACGGTTGGTGAGGTTCTGACCTTGCCGTCCAGTTCAGCTGAACCAAACCCATCAAACCTCGACCGGCGTTGGGCAGAAATCGCCGGCGGTGTTCACCGTCTCGATGGACAGTTGATGGTGATCTTGGATGTGGACCGCTTGCTCGGAGCGATGTTCACCGAACCTATGGCAGCAGCATAATAACAGGCCCAAAGATGGCCGATAATGGAGTTACGCCTGATGAAACAGTGCCTTGTTGTAGATGACTCTAGCGTCATTCGGAAGGTCGCCCGTCGGATCTTGGAGGATATGAACTTTGAGATCACAGAGGCTGAGGACGGTCAGCAGGCGCTAGATGAATGCCGGAAGACAATGCCGGACGCCATCCTTTTGGATTGGAACATGCCGGTTATGGATGGACTTGAGTTCCTGACCAGTTTGCGAGCCGAAGAAGGTGGTGAAGGTCCGGTAGTTGTTTTCTGTACAACGGAGAATGACGTTGCTCACATTGCGCGCGCAATCCGCGCCGGTGCGAATGAATACATCATGAAACCTTTCGATCGGGAAATCGTCGAAGCCAAGTTTCAGGAAGTCGGACTTATTTAGTACAGAGTTGGTCGTTCTCAATGGCATTTGCACAACGAAATGTGTCCGCTGGGGTTAATACGGGGGCTGACCCGATTAAAGTTATGGTGGTCGATGACGCGGTCGTGATCCGCGGACTTTTGACCCGTTGGCTCGGGGAAGACAAAGACCTTAAGGTTGTCAGTTCGCAACGGAACGGAAAACTGGCAGTCGAAGACATCGAAAAAAGCAATCCAGATGTCGTTGTTCTCGACATCGAGATGCCGGAAATGGATGGCTTGACGGCTCTGCCGCTGATGCTGGCCAAGAAACGCGATCTCGTCGTGATTATGGCATCTACGTTGACCCGCCGGAATGCGGAAATCAGCCTGAAGGCGTTGTCTCTTGGCGCTTCGGATTATGTCCCGAAGCCTGAATCTACGTCCGAAGTCACCACATCGATCGATTTTCGTCGCGAGCTGGTTGACAAGGTCAAGGCGCTGGGCGCCCGGGCCGTACGTATGCGTACTCCTGTGCGGACGATGCGGGCTGAAACCCGTGCGGGCCGCACAGCGCAGCCAACTACTCGCCCCGCATCAGCCGCTGCCCGTCCTGCAGTGGATACACGGGCAAGCTTTCGTGGAGCTGGACAGCAAGCAGGTGCGGGCGGCAAATTCCAGCTGCGCCCCTATGCTTCGGTACGGCCTCGCATTCTGGCGATCGGATCGTCGACCGGTGGCCCTCAGGCCCTTCAGGAAGTGATGAAAGAAGTCGGCACGGCGATGAATGATGTGCCGGTGGTCATCACGCAGCACATGCCGCCGACCTTTACCGCAATCCTTGCCGAACATATGGGTAAGGCCGCTTTGCGTCCCTCCAAGGAAGGCGAAGACGGCGAAGAACTCAAAGCCGGGAACATTTATGTAGCGCCCGGCGGCAAACATATGACCTTGGAAAAGGAAGGCGGTTCAGTAAAAATCTGCCTCAATGATGGGCCTCCAGTCAACTTTTGTAAGCCGGCCGTTGATCCGCTCTTCGATAGTGTTTCGAAAGTCTACGGATCTGCGTGTCTCGGAATCATCTTGACGGGTATGGGGTCCGATGGTGCGGGCGGTGTTCGCACAATTGCCGCAGGGGGCGGTAGCGTCATTACCCAGGATGAAGAAACCAGCGTTGTCTGGGGGATGCCCGGAGCAGCCGCGCAAACCGGAATGTGTTCGGATGTTCTTCCGTTGAAGGATATTGGACCGAAAATCTCTCGCGTATTGAAGGGGAACACACGATGACCCCGAGTGAGTTTGATTTTCTGAAAAACTTCCTGAAAACGCGGTCCGGTCTCGTGTTGTCGAATGACAAGCAATATCTGGTCGAAAGCCGTTTGTTGCCGATTGCCCGCAATTCCAAACTGGAAACCTTGAGCAACCTGATTCAGGCTTTGCAAAAAGGTGGCAACCGGACCCTGGAAACCGACGTTGTTGAGGCAATGACGACCAATGAGTCGTTCTTCTTCCGCGACAAGACGCCGTTTGAGCATTTCAAGGAAACGATGCTGCCGGCGATGCTGCAGAACCGTGCTGCGCGCAAACAGATCAAGATCTGGTGTGCCGCTGCGTCCACAGGGCAGGAACCTTATTCGCTTGCGATCTGCCTGAAAGAAGCAGCCGCCAAGGTTGGCGGATGGCGTGTCCGGATCTTGGGGACGGACCTGTCCCAGGAGGTTCTGGAGAAAGCGAAGACCGGTCTCTACAGCCAGTTTGAGGTTCAGCGGGGTCTGCCGATCCAGCTGCTTTTGAAATACTTCGATCAGAAAGGCGATATGTGGCAAATCAATGCCGGTATGCGTGCCATGATCGAATGGAAAAAACTCAATCTTCTGGAGCAGTTTTCTCATATCGGCGAGTTCGACATTGTCTTTTGCCGGAACGTTCTGATCTACTTTGATCAGGAAACCAAAACCGAAATTCTTAACCGGATTGCGAAATCCTTGCCGGATGATGGGTTTCTTGTGTTAGGGGCGGCGGAAACTGTTGTCGGTTTGACGGATGCGTTTAAGCCGGTCGCCGGAAAACGTGGTTTGTTCCAAAAGAAACAGGCGGCACAAACCGGAACCAGGCCAGCGCTTGCCACTGGTACGTCCAGGTTGGCTGCCGGCGGAACAACCTTCCGCTAAACACCGCAAAGACTTTGAATTATGAGGCCCGGTCGATCGAGAAAGATCAGCTGGGCCTTTTCGTTGCCGGGTGCTTGTGAGCTGGTGAAAGCTCTTTAGTGCCTTTGAGTGTTTCGGGAAGTCGCTGAAACAATTAGTATTCCAGGCAGGGTTCGGTGATCCGAGTTTGGCCGGTAACGTTCTAGGCCGTGGACGCGCGGTCATTTGATTCAGTTTTTGCTGAATTCTGCTCTGCCCAACCAGTGACTCGGCTGACATAACGCCGGCTCACCGGAATCTGCATGCCATCTTGTGTCTCAATCCGCGTGTTGTTGCCTTTTCGAACAACCTTTCGGATCGCTTCGTTGGCGATCCAATGGCTACGGTGAACCTGCATGCCAAGCGATTGCGGCAATTCCCGCAGAATGTCGCTGAACCTATAGAGGATCATCCGGGTTTCGGAAGTTCCAACAAGTTTGACATAGTGCTCTTGTGCTTCTGCGCGGAGCAATGTGCCAGTGAACGGCGGTGACAAGCTTTCAAAAAATGAGGTCTGACCTGCGACGTTTTCTGGAAGCACACTGCCATCTGCTAGTTCATCCGATGTGGTTTCAAGCGCCTCTTGTGCAACGTTCGTATGCTTGCCAATGCTTACGATCATTCTTGTTTCCGCTAAAAGCGGAAGGGAGAGCAGCCCGCACAAGAACGCGTGGTTGTCCAAGAGGTAGCCAAGTTCCAGGAGAAAGGCACCAACTTGCGGATCCGGTCCTCGAGCTGTTCCTACTGTGGACCCAAGCTCAGGAAGTCCGAGCACGATATCCATCGCCGTGACCGAAAGAACAAAAGGCAAATAACTGGCAAGTCCCGCCAGACAAAGCGCGGCGACCTTCCGCCTATTCAACGCTGGTATCAGTCCAACAAGAAGAAAGAACGCAAAAAACAGCGTGGCTTCAATCGATATCCGGACAAACCAATACCCGTATACACTCAAGACATTCCAGCCATCCGGCCGTGTTTGCTGGTTCGCGGCAAGCAGAAAAGCGGCACAAATTGTCATGGCAATCAGCAACAGCAGGTTCTGCCGGGACATCGACTTTTCCTCTAGAAATGGCTCAATGCACTATACCATTGATGATGCATGAATGACATTCCCCGTTAAGGCATTGAAATAATGTGAAATTCATTTCCGTTCAAGAACTCGCGAATTATCTCATTTAAACCCCGCATGGGAGGTTTCAACACTGCTATTTTATCCCAGATACCCCAAGAGCGATTGGAGCCACTGCCATTTGTTCTGGGATTTTGGCTTCCTTCGAGTTTTGGCAACCAAAGGAATAACCAATGAGTGAAATTCAGGTTCGACTGACACGGCGTGCTGCCTTGTTGGGAGCAGGGGCGACGGCATTAGGGGCTGGCGTCGCGTCGTCCGGAACGGTTCATGCTGCTGCCGAAAAGCAAGGCGCCATGGCAGCGCCGGTTGCACGTTACCATATTGGTTCCTTTGAAGTGAACACTTTGCTTGATGGCGCGGTCACTGTTGGGGAACCCCAGAAGACGTTCGGCATGAACGTTGATGCTAGCACGTTCTCACAAGCGTCTTCGGATAACTTTATTCCCGATGACAGTTTCAAGGCGTTTTTTACACCGACGCTGGTCAACACAGGTCAAGAGCTAATTCTGTTTGACACCGGTGTCGGAGAAGGGGGGCGTCCGGCACGTGGCAACATGCGCGCCGCGCTGATGAGCGCAGGCTATACGCCGGAGCAAGTCGATGTAGTCGTCATCACCCATATGCACCCAGATCATATCGGCGGCTTGATGGAGGCGGGCGCGCCTGCATTCCCAAATGCCCGCTATGTGACCGGCCAGAAGGAGTTTGACTTCTGGTCTGCTATGGACCCGGAAGCCAATGGCGTTACCAAGCTTATGGCAAAGAATGTCAAACCGCTTGCCGAGAAAATGACATTCCTGGGAGATGGCGGGTCAGTTGCGTCTGGGATTACAGCAGTGGCTGCACACGGGCACACACCGGGTCACACCCTTTATATGCTGGAAGATGGGGGACAGCAGCTCCTTCTCGCGGCTGACCTTGCCAACCACTATGTCTGGTCATTGGCTCACCCAACGTGGGAAGTTCGGTTTGATATGGACAAAGAAGCGGCGGCTGCGACGAGGCAGTCTGTCTTGAGCATGCTGGCCAGCGATAAGGTTCCTTTTGTCGGCTACCATATGCCGTTCCCGTCCGTCGGATATGTTTCCACTGAGGGAAGCGGGTTCCGCTACGTTCCAGCGTCTTATCAGCTCAATCTCTAGTGCACAGGCCCCATCATCCTGAAACATAGAGGAGGAAACGGCCGGGAGCCCACCCCGGCCGTTTCTTTGTTTTGAGCGGGCCATGTTGACCTGAAAACAGAACGCATCGCTTTTTTGCCGTTGATGTCTGTGATTTCAGAGAGAGAACAGCGAGCCCGCTTATACGGCATATGATCTATCTGAATTCTGCGCTCCAATCGAAAAGGGCGGATTCTTCATAAGACATTGGCCAGTGTGAGAAATGGGCCGGAGTATGCGCTGAAGATACCAGGTCGCTGGCCGGAAAATACGGTTTGATATCGATGATCGGCGTCTCTGGGAGCGTGTCTATGTACGGTGTGGTAACGCTTCCGGTCTTAATATCCACGCCAGTGACCGCAATTGCGGACAAACAAACTGGATTTGGCCGGTCCGGTGATCGGGATGCAAAAACGCCAACATCCTGGTCGCAAGCGGTATAGGGGGCAGGGCAGATGAGCGGGGCATTCCCCGGAGCATCGGCTCTGTCTGCAAGCCAGAAAACAAAAGCATGGCTGAATTGGTCTAGTCCGGTAAGTCCCTGCCGGAAGGCTTCGTCGATTCGAACCTCAAAGCCGCTTTCCGCCCGGCATACCTTCCCAATCACCGTCAAAACGTGTGTCATTCTTCTCGTCCTTGTATCGAAAATCAGTGATCAGGCCTGATGCAAGCAGCCTGCCGATACTTTATTGAAAGAACAAGAAGAAAGCAGAAACTCAGTGCTTTACCGGATACGTTGGGCCAACAAAAAACCCCGCCGGAGGCGGGGTTTCGTCATCTCATATTTGAGGAACTGCGTTATGCAGCGACCTCAACATCCGGTTCGCGCAGAACGTAGCCACGTCCCCAAACCGTTTCGATGTAATTCTTGCCAGATGTTGCCGCTGCAAGCTTCTTGCGAAGTTTACAGATGAAGACGTCGATGATCTTCAATTCCGGCTCGTCCATGCCACCATAAAGATGGTTCAGGAACATTTCCTTGGTCAGGGTCGTGCCCTTGCGCAAGGAGAGAAGTTCCAGCATCTGATATTCCTTGCCGGTCAGATGCACACGCTGGCCGCCAACTTCCACCGTTTTGGTGTCCAGGTTGACCTTCAGGTCGCCGGTTACGATGACGGACTGAGCATGGCCTTTCGAGCGGCGGACAATCGCATGAATACGTGCCACCAGCTCGTCCTTGTGGAACGGCTTGGTCATATAGTCATCGGCGCCAAAGCCGAGACCGCGAACCTTGTCTTCAATACCGGCATTACCGGAAAGAATTAGGATCGGTGTCTTAACTTTCGAGACCCGAAGTGTGCGGAGAACCTCATAACCGGACATATCCGGCAGGTTCAGATCCAGCATAATAATGTCATAATCGTACAGTTTGCCGAGGTCGATTCCTTCCTCGCCAAGGTCTGTCGTGTAGACGTTGAAGTTCTCGGACTTCAGCATCAACTCGATGCTTTGCGCTGTCGCGTTATCATCCTCAATCAACAATACACGCATGCCAATCCCCTTGTTCTGCCTTTCCTGGGCAAGTCGCAACGGCTGTGTCGGCGCCTGCTACGTAGGACTGCTGTTAACCCCGACTCAATCTATCGATTAATGGTTAACAAATTCTATTTCATAGCGGCAAGGCTCGCGGAAACGTTTCTGTGAACAAAGCCCAACTAATTGAATCACTGGAAAGAATCCAGATTCATCTTTCTTAATGTTGAACTTTAAGAAATCGGCGTAACCGACTCCGTTCAGATTCCTTTCAACAAAGCCAGAATAACTTCGATATGACCCTCGCTCGTGCGTCTTTCAAAGGTTAAGATTAACCAGAGTCGTAAACGATCGGTTACCAAAACCGTTAACAGGGGAAAGAAATTAACGTGAAGGCGCTTTTTGCCGAGATTGATTCGCTCATGTCGACGGAAATTTATGGCCGTGTAACCGCGGTTCAGGGCCTTCTTGTCGAGATCGCCGGACCGATTCACGAGATGAGTGTCGGGTCCCGTTTGATGATCGACAGTGGTGAGGATAACCCCAAAGTTCCCGCAGAAGTCGTTGGTTTTCGCGATGGCCACGCCTTGTGTATGCCGTTTTCAGGCCTAGAAGGTGTCCGCATGGGCTGCAAGGCGGTGATCAGTTCCCGCGAGAGTGTCGTACACCCCAGCAATGAATGGCTCGGGCGGGTGGTTAATGCACTTGGTGAACCAATTGATGGTAAAGGACCTCTTCCAAATGGCGGTCTGCCTCGCAAATTGCGAAGCGCACCACCGCCCGCTAACGAAAGATCCCGTGTAGGGCCTCCTCTTGATCTCGGGGTCCGGGCTCTGAATACCTTTGTGACTTGTTGCGAAGGGCAGCGGATGGGCATTTTCGCCGGCTCCGGTGTCGGTAAATCGGTTCTCATGTCGATGCTTGCTCGCAACACCAAATGTGACACGGCGGTCATTGGCCTGATCGGCGAACGTGGCCGCGAAGTGCAAGAGTTTATTGAAGACGACCTTGGCGAAGAGGGATTGGCGCGGTCGGTCGTCGTTGTTGCGACCTCTGACGAAAGCGTCTTGATGCGCCGGCAGGCCGCCTATCTTGCGATGACGATTGCCGAACACTTTCGCGATGAGGGCGACAAGGTTCTGTGCATGATGGATTCGGTGACCCGATTCGCCATGGCGCAGCGGGAAATAGGCCTGTCGATCGGAGAACCGCCTACATCCAAAGGGTATACCCCAACGGTCTTCACCGAATTGCCGCGTCTTTTGGAGCGGGCGGGACCTGGGAAGGTGGGGTCTGGATCGATCACGGGCTTATTTACGGTTCTTGTCGAAGGCGACAATCACAATGAACCGGTTGCCGATGCCGTGCGCGGCATTTTGGATGGGCACGTTGTCATGGAGCGGGGAATCGCGGAACGCGGGCGGTACCCGGCTATTAATGTGTTGAAATCTGTGTCCCGGACCATGCCGCGCTGCGTGCCATCAGATCAGCAGCCGGTCTTAAGAAAAGCCAAGCAGCTTCTGTCCACTTATACGGACATGGAAGAACTGATCCGTCTTGGGGCTTATCGAAGAGGGTCTGACCCAACCGTGGATGAAGCGATCCACAGATTCGGACCGATTGACGACTTTCTTAATCAAGGTAAGGATGATGCGACGTCAATTTCTGACGGTTATGTGCAACTTGCCAACCTTTTGGAAATGACTCCGGGATAGACTGCCCGTGTAAGGGGAGTATTGAGTAATGAAAACCCGAGACAGTTTGATCCGTTTGAAGCGGTTTCAAGTTGACGAAAAACGGCGGCAGCTCGCCCAGATCGAGAGTATGATATCCGAGTTTCATCGGATGGCAGACGAGCTCGATGATCAGATTCGCACCGAACAGGAGCGGACCGGGATCACTGATGTGACGCATTTCGCCTATCCCACATTTGCAAAGGCTGCGGCGGACCGGAGAGACAATCTGCGTAATTCAGCACATGAGCTGGATGATCAGTTGCAACGAGCTCAGGACGAACTCAGTGAAGCGATCGAAGATCTGAAGAAGTTTGAGCAGCTGGAAGAACGGGATCAGCAGCGTGAACGGACGGCACAGGAGATGGCCGAACAAGACCTTCTTGATGAAGTCGCTGCGCGCGGGCGGTCCAGGTTCTAGTTTTCGGGCCAAGCCGAGACATTTCAATATTAGATACTGCTAGCCGCCTCTTTTTGGCGGTAAGCCGTGTTTGTGCGGCGTGTTACCTTTAAGACAGTAGATTATCGTCCTGCGATTGTTGTTTGTCGCGGGATCTGTTCCTATGTGAACTGTCGTCTCTTGGGTCAATAAGCATAAAAAGCTGACTGTATGCGCCTCGTTATCGCTTTTCTTCTGCCGATCGCGACCTTTTCCTTTGCTCTTGGTATCACGCTGCCAATGATGCGGCTGGAGAAGCTGTATTTTCTAGAAGAGCGGCCGTCTCTCATCGACGTTATTCAAGGACTTTGGGTTGAAGGGGATGCGGCATTGGCTGTAGTCATCGCCCTCTTTTCAGTCATTTTTCCGGCGGCGAAAATCGCATTGACCCATGTGGCCGCTGTTACTGGTGGTCGGTCCCGATCGCTGTCGCTTTTGTCCGCGGTCAGTAAATGGTCAATGCTGGACGTTATGCTTGTTGCGCTTGTTTTGTTCGCGGCCAAGACCAGCGGGCTGGCGGCGGCGTCACTCTTGCCGGGACTGTGGTTCTACGCCGGCGCAACGCTCGCTACGGCGCTGGCCGCGATGCTTTGCCAAAGAGCTTAGAGCGTTTTGCGCTCTAACAAGATCGGTCAAGCGATCGCGAGCTTTCCTGAGTCGCGGGGCTCTTTTTCCGAATCGCGGGTCTTCCGCTTGGCCTGAAAGTCTGTGCAACGCGCACCCTTACTTGCCTCAAGTTCTTTCAAATAGGCTGTATAGGCGCCAATCCAACTGGAGCCTTTTGCTGGGGGGATTCTCAAGTGATCGCAACGCGCCTTGACAAAGAGTGCGAAGGTTTGCGGTTGAAGACCACATCGGGCTGCAGTGCGCATGACGGTCTCAAGCTTGCCATTGAAAATCGCATCTTTCAGCGACTTTAATGCGATGCGGCCCCGGATGCCCATCAACTCGATGACATGATTGAACCGCTGATCTTGAAGCAAGAGAGTAATCAACGCGTCTGCCGTTGCTCCGGCGCGCTGTGCTTCCGCCCACAACAGACTCATATCTTGATTGTCGAGCGCATGGCCAAGTTCGCGGCGCAAAGTTTTGAGCCGTGCAATTTGGTCCAGTTGATCCTGCGAGAGCGCGCCCTGAATGATGGCATTCAGGCGTTTTTTGGCCTCATCATCTACAAGTGGAAGCAGTTTTTGGCAGACCGCTGGCGTCAAATCAGATCTTAGAGAGAGGTTCTCCCTGACTGAAACGTCTTCGGCTGCCATCCGGACCAAGCAGAGCATAGCCTCACGGGACAAACGGATTTCCCGATTGCCGGCCAGGATCCGGTGTATTGGCTTGTCGCCTTTTTGTGCCAAAACATCCGAAACCTGCGCGGTCAAATCGCTTCGCTGAGCGATTGCCTGTAGATGGCGATTGCTGAGGGCCTCCATCAAATCCAGCAAATCTTCTTGTGAAAACACTGGCGAGGACGTTAGGACTGGCGAGGCAACTGAGACGTCGTCTGTCGCGATTTTCCGGGCAAGAGAAACCGGTGTATTGGGGCATGCCGACATTTTTTTTGCCAACCGGACTCGGTCATTCGCGGTGGCATCGCCATAAAGTTTCAAAGTGACTTCGGCGAATATCGTGAGTTCTTGTGTGGTGCGCTGGTCGAGGTCTTCGGTCACCAGCTTGCAAAGCTCACCGAACAACGTCGTACGTGCGGCGTCGGTCCCTTTCTCGGCAAGTTTGACTAGTGACAGTGACATTCTTCCTCCCATGTATGAGAAGAAGAACGGTATATTGTTATTAATACGTTACCGAATCTTCGATTGGTGAAATATGACCTAGCGGCAATTTGATGTTTTTATTGATATTTAGCGACGTAAATAGTTAAAATTGACAATATTCCAATCTATTGGAAGATCGTGGCTTGTATGCGTAGCCGGTACGAGCCTCCTTGAGACTCAGGTGCCGCCGGAGTACTTCACTTTTAGCGAGAACCGTTTTTCGCATGCCTGACCGTTCTGATGGACCCTTCATGACACTTCTTCTCAGCCGTCTTTTTCCGTTCATTTTGATGTTTTGTGTTTGGGCCACATCGGCAGTCTCCCAAACAACGCCTGATGGGACGAAACAAGCAACCGAGATTGGCCAAGCCAGGGAAGCTTTGATCCAGATATTGGAAGACCCAGATAGTCGGGCCGCTCTGATCAAGCAGCTGACAGCTGAGAAAGACGCCGGAGGCAATGAGCAGAGCTCCCCGCCAGAAACTGAAACGGAAGTTAATGTTTCTCGGTCTGCCAAGGACGGAATTGTTCTCACCATTGGCGAATACACGCGAGCAATCGCCGATCAGGCCGGTGTCCTACTCAATCAAGCGGGGCGCTCCATAAATGGTTTAGGGCTGATTGCGACAGGCCAAATTCCGGTCAAATGGGACCGGGTTCAGACAGTCCTTACACAAGTCATTTTCGTCTTGTTTGCTGCTTATGTGGTCTATGCGGCTGCTCAAGTGCTTGCCCGAAAATCCTACCGGCGATTGGCGGTGAAAGCCCGTTATGGCGGCGGCATCGCACGGACCAGTATTCTACTTTTTACAACCCTCATAGACACAACAACGGTCGCGCTGGGGTTGGGCGGAGGATACTTATGCGCACTGGTTGCCTATGGCGGGCTGGAAGCAGGCGTCACAATCCAGGAAAGCCTGGCACTCAATGCGTTCTTCGTCACTGGAATGGCAAACGTAGCACTGCGGTTTGTTTTTGCTCCAAACCGCCCAGAACTGCGTCTGTTGCCCTTTGATGATACCAGTTCAAACTACTGGTATGGCCGCTTGCGGCTTTATATGTACTGGACCAATTACGGCATCTTCCTGGCAGTTCCGGTTGCCAACATTGCAGTTTCCTTTGTCTTAGGAAATGCGCTGCGCTTCCTCGTGGTGTTAAGTGGGATGCTCTACCTGATGGCGCTGGTAATTCGAAACCGCACGACGGTCCGGCAGGGCGCCTACCGTTACTCAGAAACGCTTCATAGCGTATTGGCTCAACGGGCGATCGCCAATCTTGGCAAAGTTTGGCATATGGCAGCCTTAGGCTACATCATCGCGATTTTCATTATTTGGGTTTCCCGTCCCTTTGATGCCACGACAATCATTTTACGCGCGACCGGTCTGTCTGTCGTCACGGTGATGGCCGGCATGGCGTTGTCGTTGATCATGACACGGGCGATCCGCGGCGGTATTCGGTTGCCCGACAACTGGAACCAGGCGCTTCCAGCTCTTCAATACCGTTTGAATGCGTTTGTGCCGCGGATTTTAAAACTTGTCCGGTCGGCCGTGTTCCTGGGAACCGTGCTGATGCTGCTCGACATTTGGGGCGTGTTCCGTGTTCGCGCCTGGTTTGAGAGTGAGACCGGTGCCCGATTGCTCAGCAGCACAGGGTCAGCGCTTTTGGTGCTTTTGGTCGGCTTTGCGGTTTGGCTTGCTTTGATGTCATGGGTGGATTTGCGGCTGCAGTCTCGCAGCGGCCGGATCGTCACTGCCCGGGAGCGCACGCTGTTCCAGCTCTTCCGCAATGCCGCAACTGTTGTCATCCTGGTGATGTCGTCGCTTCTGGCTTTGTCTGAGCTGGGCATTGATATCGGCCCGCTCATTGCCGGTGCCGGTGTCGTCGGTCTGGCAATTTCTTTCGGTGCCCAGACGCTGGTAAAGGACATCATTACAGGCGCCTTTATTCAGATTGAAAACGCGTTCAATGAAGGGGATGTCGTGACCGTTGCCGGCATTACTGGAACGGTTGAAGGAATAACGGTCCGGTCGGTGCGGATCCGGGATCTCAATGGAACCTCTCACATTATCCCATTTTCGTCTGTCGACATGGTGTCGAACTTCATGCGCGGATTTTCCTATCATGTCGCGATCATTGGCGTGGCTTACGATACCGATGTTGCTGTTGCGAAAGACGCGATGCTCGAGGCGTTCCGCAGGCTGCGGGAAACAGACTATGGGGCGAAAATTCTTTCCGATATGGAGATGAACGGGGTGATTAATTTTGGTCCAAGCTCGATCGATATTCGAGCACGGATCAAAACTCTGCCGGGTGATCAATGGTCTGTCGGGCGCGCTTACAATGAGTACGTGAAACAAGTGTTTGATGAGCGGAACATCGAAATCCCATTCCCGCAGGTCACCTATCATGCGGGAACTCCGCCATTTGTTGGGAACGAGGGAGAGAAGACCGCGAAATCGAAACTGCCGAAAAAACCGAAAGCCATTTCGGGTGACGCGCCTCCCAGCGAAGGTGTCGAATAGGCTTAAATCTCCCAATTCTTAGCCAAAAAATCTGGTTCAACTGCTAACTGGCTTTTGATGAAAGTCGGATGTGCGCTTGTGCGCGCATTTATTGTGATTGATTTTCGACTGGTTTCGAATTATTTTCGCTTTTAGAATAATCGCGCGAAAAGAACGGAGCCTTAGACGGACCATGGCGGCGGACTATGATCTTTTAATAATCGGTGGCGGAATTAACGGAGCAGGGATTGCCCGTGATGCTGTCGGCCGTGGAGCATCGGTGATGCTCGTTGAAATGGGGGATCTTGCCGGAGCCACATCATCGGCCTCGACCAAACTCATCCATGGCGGCCTGCGCTACTTAGAATACTATGAGTTCAATTTGGTGCGTAAGGCCTTGAAAGAGCGGGAAGTCCTTTGGAGGTTGGCGCCGCATATTGCCTGGCCGCTGCGTTTTATTCTTCCGCACCACAAAGAGCTGCGCCCAGCATGGTTTCTACGCCTTGGTCTGTTCATGTATGACCACCTTGGTGGCCGTAAGCTGCTGCCGGCGACCAAAACAGTTCCGCTCGACCAGGGCATCTTCAGCAAGGGGTTAAAGAAACTCTTTCATAAGGGCTTCGAATACTCGGATTGCTGGGTCGATGATGCGCGCCTTGTCGTGTTGAATGCGCGGGATGCTGCGGATCGCGGCGCGAATGTACAAACCCGCACAAAATGCGTCAGCGCACGGCGTGACGGAGACCATTGGCAAGTGGTCTTGAAGGATCTGACAACCGGTATCGAACGCACTGTCACCGCATCTGTTCTGGTAAATGCGGCTGGTCCCTGGGTTGCCGAAATGCTGCGTGGTGTTGTCGGGGCCAACAATTCTTCAGCTGTCCGTCTGGTCAAGGGCAGCCACATCATTGTGCCGCGCCAGTTTGACCATGACCGCTGTTTCATTTTCCAAAATGGGGATGGACGGATCGTTTTCGCCATTCCTTATGAAAACGACTTCACCTTGATAGGGACAACCGACGTCGATTTCGAAGGTGATCTCGGCAAGGTTTCAATTGCAGAAGATGAAGTTGAGTATCTTTGCAAAGCTGTCAGCGAGTATCTGGAAAAACCCATTACCCCTGACGATGTCGTGCACACGTATTCTGGTGTCCGCCCGCTCTATGACGATGGTGCGAGCGAGGCAAAAGCGGCGACCCGGGATTATGTGCTGGAGTTGGATGCTGGCGACAACAAACCGGCTGTTCTGTCCGTATTTGGTGGCAAAATCACCACCTATCGGAAACTTTCCGAACAGGTGTTGGAAAAGCTGACGCCATTCCTGCCGTTCAAGCGCGGAACGTGGACGGATGAGGACGCGCTTCCAGGCGGCGATTTTGCGGTGACATCCTTTGATGACGAAGTGGAGCGTTTGTCTTCCGATTATCCGTTCCTCGGCAAAATTTTTGCGGCGCGGCTGATCCGTCAATATGGGACGGATGCCCGAAAAATTCTGGGCAGTGCGAAGAAGGCTGCCGATCTGGGACAATTTTTTGGCTACAACCTCTATGAGGCCGAAGTGAAATGGTTGGTAAGCCAGGAGTGGGCGCGCACGTCGGAGGACATTCTTTGGCGGCGGACCAAACTGGGTTTGCGGTTGAATTCCGATGAAATTGCGGCGCTGGACAGCTATCTGGACGCTCATCTTGCAGAATTGGTCGGCACTGCTGCATAGTGCTGGGCTAGAAATCTAAGCCGCCGGCAACCGCCGGCGGTTCTTTTGAACAATAAACAAAAATGATGTGGGAGGAGCGCCATGGCCGGATCGGTATTGGCGATTGACCAAGGCACTACGTCAAGCCGTGCCATTGTCTTTGGCGAGGATTTTCAGCCGGTCAGTGTCGGCCAGCAGGAGTTTCCGCAACATTTCCCGAAATCGGGTTGGGTGGAGCATTCGCCATCTGATATCTGGACCAGCACCCTGCGCGTCTGCCGCGAAGCGATGGAAAAGGCGCCGGACAAGGGCGCGAACGTTGCGGCTATCGGAATTACCAACCAGCGTGAAACAACGCTGGTTTGGGACCGCAAGACAGGCGAGCCGGTCTATAACGCTATCGTTTGGCAAGATCGCCGCACAGCCGATTTCTGTGCGAAGTTGCGGAACGAGGGTCTGGAATCCAAGTTCACAGCCAAAACGGGCCTACTGCTAGATCCCTATTTTTCGGGCACCAAGATCGCCTGGATCCTCGACAACGTCGACGGTGTGCGCGAGCGCGCAGAGCGCGGCGAGCTAGCGTTTGGGACCGTAGACAGCTGGCTGATCTGGCATTTGACCGAAGGCGAAGTTCATGCAACCGATGCAACCAACGCCTCGCGCACTCTGATCTACAACATCCATGACAACGTCTGGGACACGGAGCTGTGTGAGGTTCTGAATATCCCGCTCAGTATGCTTCCGGAAGTCAAAGACAGCGCCGATGACTTCGGTGTTGCCAAGGCAGATTTGTTCGGCAGGGAGCTCCCGATTCTGGGTGTGGCTGGAGATCAGCAGGCGGCGACCGTGGGTCAAGCGTGTTTTGAACCAGGTATGGTCAAGTCGACCTACGGCACCGGATGTTTTGCCATCATGAACACTGGCACGACCCCGGTTCTGTCAGGCAACCGCATGCTGACAACTATTGCTTACCGGCTGAATGGCGAGACGACTTACGCCTTGGAAGGCTCGATCTTTATTGCTGGCGCTGCCGTGCAATGGTTGCGCGATGGCCTCGGTCTCATTGAGAGCGCCGGTGATACGCAAGGCTTGGCGGAACAGGCTGATCCCAATCAGGATGTGTATTTGGTTCCGGCATTTGTCGGGCTTGGTGCGCCTTATTGGGACGCGGATGCCCGCGGGGCCATGTTCGGCTTGACCCGGAATACAGGCCCTAAGGAAATCGCCCGGTCTGTTCTGCAGAGTGTCGGCTACCAGACTTGCGACCTTGTGTCCGCCATGCAATCGGATTGGCCGGATGCCAAATCTCCGGTCTTGCGGGTCGACGGCGGCATGACAGCGTCCGATTGGACTATGCAATTCTTGTCGGACATTCTAGGTGCGCCTGTCGACCGACCGACCGTTGCCGAAACAACGGCACTGGGTGCCGCTTGGCTCGCCGGGAGCAGGGCCGGTGTCTGGCCGGGGCAGAAAGAATTTTCCGCCAAATGGAAGCTTGAAAAAAGATTTGAGCCCCATTTGGAGCCGGAACGGCGGGAACAACTTCTCGCTGGCTGGAAAGACGCTGTACGACGAACACGTTCCAACCTGACATAATATGATCCATCAAGCTCCGGCAATCGCCGGAGCTTTTTGATTAATGACATTACTTTAGCCTTTTCATCGTTCTCCCGGCCAGGTGTAGCGCGAGTCGGGGCGTGGGGCCAAAAGACTTTCAACTTCAATTAGATAAAGGCTGATAAGCCTGGATTCTCCGATCTCTGCTCTCCGCTTTACTGCCTCGGGGAGGACCAGCCGGGGCTTTGTTTCATTTCTCGCACTCAGTTTGCGGTCAGTCAGATAGCTGTTGCTTTATTCGTTATTTCGGGTATTCTCGAAATATGGAAAAAGAAGATGCCTTGAGAGCTCTGGCAGCACTTGGCCAGGAAACCCGCCTCGACGTCTTTCGCCTGCTGGTGAAGGCGGGAAAAGACGGCATGGCAGCTGGCGCCATATCAGATGCTCTAGAAGTGCGTCCAAACACCCTGTCGACCCACTTGAGCGCCCTCTCCCGGTCCGGTCTCGTGCGAGCTGAACGGGATGGGCGCTCAATTCATTACCGGGCCGATCTTTCCATCATGGGCGCCTTGACGACCTATCTGCTGCAGGATTGCTGCGGCGGAAACCCGGAACTCTGCGCTCCGATCATAAGTTTTCTGGATGACAGCGATTGTCGCAACAAAGGCCGGTGCTGAATCCGGCAAGAGGTGGGGCTTCAATAACATGCGTAATGCCTTGTTTGTCTGCACGGCCAACTCCGCACGCTCGGTTTTAGGCGAAGCGATCCTGCGCCATTTGGGTGAGGGGAAATTTCAAACCTTCTCAGCCGGGTCGACACCGCGCGGCATGGTCAATCCGGATGCAATTACTTGTCTTCAGGGGCGCGGTCTGCCGACGGATGGTTTCCGGTCCAAGAGCTGGGAAGAGTTCGCAGGGCCAGACGCACCCAAGATGGATTTGATCATCACGGTTTGCGACAGCGCGGCAGGCGAAGCCTGCCCAGTCTGGCCGGGTCATCCATTTGTGGTCCA
Organism: Roseibium sp.; assembly: GCF_965216085.1. GTDB lineage: Bacteria > Pseudomonadota > Alphaproteobacteria > Rhizobiales > Stappiaceae > Roseibium. Next base: position 473,187 of record NZ_OZ244138.1, read on the forward strand.
TTGGGGTATCCCGGATCCGGCGGGCGTTGAGGGCGATGATGCCACACGTGGCGCCGCCTTTGATCTCGCTTTTGAACGCCTGGAACGCCGTGTCAGTGCCATGTTGGCACTTGGCGATGCGGTGTTTTCTTCAGCTGACGGCAAGGCTCAACTGTCAGCCATCGGCACATCTGCCGACGACTAGGATCTTCAAAAAATGTCTGAATTCACTCTCTCCCGGCGCCTGGTTGCTGAAGCGCTTGGTACTGCGATGCTCGTTGGAACCGTAGTTGGATCCGGGATCATGGCGGACAAATTGTCGGACGATGTTGCTGTGTCGCTTTTGGGAAATACCATTCCGACCGGCGCAATCCTGGTGGTTCTGATCACCTTACTGGGGCCGATCTCAGGTGCCCACTTCAATCCGGCCGTGACATTTGTCTTCTGGCTGAAGCGGGAGCTGACAGTTCCCATCGCACTTGCCTATATCGCAGTTCAGATCCTCGGCGGGATCTGTGGATCGCTGATTGCCCATGTGATGTTTGAGCTGCCTGTCTGGCAGGCCTCCACCACGGTGCGCACAGGAAGTTCCCAATGGGTTGCGGAAGTGGTGGCGACCTTCGGGCTTCTGGCCAGTATTCTGGCCGGGATTAGGTTCCGCGCCGAGGCTGTGCCGTGGCTGGTCGGTCTTTATATCACTGCTGCCTATTGGTTTACCGCCTCGACTTCTTTTGCCAATCCTGCTGTGGCGATTTCTCGAGCCTTCACGGATACGTTCGCCGGGATCCGTCCGGTCGATGTGCCTGGGTTCATCGTCGCTCAGCTGATTGGTGCGGCTTTGGCGCTGGCTCTGTTTTCCTGGTTGCTGCAGGCGGAAAAATCCGTGCCCGAGGGCGAAAAGGTCCACACTCAGAAAACTGGCTAAACCAGCTTTCGTTATCCTCTTCTGCGCTTGCAAAACACGGCAAGGATTGCTTGAAGGGATGGATGAGCAAACCTGACGTTTATGTTGTCGGAGCCGGCATTATCGGGCTGGCTACCGCCGCGAATCTCCTGCAACGCGGATACCGGGTGACCATTCTGGACAGGGAAGGTCCGGCGGCGGGCGCTAGCCAGGGCAACGCAGGTGGTATCGCCTGGACCGATGTTGCTCCAATGGCCGCTCCTGGAATGTGGAAGCAGGCCTTCAAGTGGCTGATGGACCCGCTTGGGCCACTCACCGTCCGGCCTGCCTATGCCCACAAAATCCTGCCCTGGATGCTTCGGTTCCTGGCGGCGTCCAACCCGAAGCAGATGGAACGCAGCACCAAAGCGCTGGCAGCGCTCAATGCCGAAGCCTGGCCGTCCTGGGAGCGGCTGTGGCGGGTGTCCGGCACGCACAACCAGGTGCGCAAGGACGGCTGTCTGGAACTCTTTGATACACAGGCCTCTCTGGATGGTGCCCGGCCAGGCTGGGAAGAACAACGCCGGTTTGGCATTCAGATTGATGAGCTAGATGTCCGGGCGATCCGGGAACTGGAACCGTCGATATCTGACAAAGTCGTCGGCGGTGCTTTGTCACCTGAGTGGGCACAAGTTGATGATCCGAAGGCCTTGTGTCTTTCCTTGGCTGATTGGCTCAAAGGCCAGGGTGTGACATTCGACATAGGCGAGGTGAGCAAAGCTGAACGTCAAGACGATGGGGCCGCACTCACACTCAAAGACGGGCGGACCATAGTTGCCGGTAAACTTGTGATCGCCTGCGGGGCTTGGTCGAAGAAACTTGCAGCGCAGTTGGGCGACAAAATCCCTTTGGATACGGAACGCGGCTACAACATCACCATTCCAGAGCCGGGCGTGACAGTGAACCGCTTTATCCTCCTACCCGGTCACGGATTTGTTGTATCTCCGCTTTCCATTGGCTTGCGCGTTGGCGGGGCTGTTGAATTTGGTGGTCTGGATCTGCCGGAAAACTGGAAGCGGGTGGATGCCATGGTGACCAAGGCCCGGCGGTTTTTCCCGGATCTGCAAACAGACGGTGGCAAACGCTGGATGGGGTACAGGCCCTCCATCCCGGACAGCTTGCCGGTGATTGGTCCAGCCTCTAGCGGCTACGGGATTTATTATGCCTTTGGCCATGCGCACCACGGGCTGACGGAAGCGGCGGTGACCGGAGAAATGATCACCGATATGATTGATGGCAAAGCCCCAACGGTTGACCCGGAACCGTTCCGCGCCGACCGGTTTTAGGCGAGAAAGCGGTGGTCTTTGTTTGACCACCGCTTCACTTTGCTACAGCGTCATTTTTATCAGCGGCTGCTGAGTGTCTTCGTCGATGTATTCGTCGGTCTCTTGAAACCCATAGGCTTTGTAGAACCTGCGTCCAATCGAATTCTCCTTGAAGACCTCGACGGTCAAGCTGCCTTTTTGGGACTTCGCGTAATCGACCAAGGCACGTCCGATGCCGTGGCCATGATAATCGGGATCGACGAACAGACCTCCGATGTGACCGTCCAGTAGGCCGATAAAACCGAGCAGTTTTTGGTCTTGGGCAAAGACGTGTGTTTCCGATATTGGCAGATAGAGAGAACGGATTTTTTCTTCCGCCTCAGCAAGAAATGACGGGCTCAAGAACGGGTGGGCAAGGTCACTGGCTTTGCGCCAGATCTCAAGGATACGGTCCGTATCCGCTGTTTCACAAGTTCGGATCATTTGGATAAAGTTGTCCTGTTCCGGCTGAAATCAGCCAGGCCAAAAGTTTTGATTTGGTTGGCAAACGCGGCTTGAGAACTCGAGCGGCGCCGTGCAGCGGGTCCCTTTGGCACCCGTTCAATCAGGACATAAAATCTCCAAGTCAGGCGAAGACGGATATCACATAAGCGTCTGTTCGAAAACTGTTACATATGTTCCATCGGAGATTTCCGGCGTTCGCGGTAGAGCTGATCAAGCCGCCAGGTGACGATTGCAAAAACAATCCATCCTGTATGGAAAATCACCCCTGCCAACATCACGATCCAGCCCGGTATTGGACCAATTGCTGCGCGGGCAAAGGCTTCGGTCAAATCGGTCAGCGGGACTGGATGAATGGCAACCTTGCCATAGTAGGCAACGGCTTGAATGGCCAAGATCCAGGAATAGTTGCTGCGCAGCCGGCGGCCGGCCGCGCGTATGAAGCTGATGTGGTAATGCGGCGTTTCATAATCCTCGCCGAGCATCTCGCCCCAAGCACCGTTCCATTTGACACCCTCGCCGCGCAGCAAAGGTGCATAAAGATCGATTTCCAGCAAACGGGCCCGCGCGCGAAATAGATTGTAGTACCGGTACCGGCGCGCCTCAAAGATCAAAAACACCGTCACCAAAAGACCCACCAGGACCATTGGCAATGGAGACGCCGCAATGTTGGAAAATGTGGCAGACAACGCAATGCCAGTGGTCACCACCGCCCAATTGGTGGTGTTGTCGAGCCGAGTGCGCCAATGAGTACTGCGGAAGACTTCGGCGCGATAGAGATGCGCCAACGCACCGAAGGCGGCCGGGTCTATTTCCTGCTGCTTTGCGGGTTGCGATGTCTCTGTGTCAGGCATTTGGACAGTCTTGAGCTTGGGACTGCCAAAATGCTACTGCGATTTCGAAGGGTTGGCCAGTTTTCAGGCCCTTACCAAGCGAAGAAAATCGCCGGACATCGTGTCCGGCGATCTAGGGTTAGGACCCATTAATTTGTTTGGAATGGCACGGCAAACGGCGATGAGCTGCAAGGAAAAACGTGAAAAGCGGGCTTCTGCCCGGTTGAACGGTTTGACGCCGCAGATCGAAGCCGTTTTCGCGTCTTTTCAAGATAGGATGAATTTGCCCGGCAACGTCGTTGCAACCCTTTGGAAACCGGACGGTTTCCTGCAGATTTGCGTCTCGTATCCGAACAAATTCCTTCCTACCATTTCAACCAAATTAATAGGTCCTGACCCTAGGCCTATCTCTTTTTCTTGTTCATGGCGGCTGCTAGGGCTGCGGCCATAGCGTTGTTGCCGCTGTCATTGCCTGACTGTTTTGGCGCACTGCCCTTGGTGCCGCGCGGGGCTCCGCCCGGGCCGCGGTTGCCGCCGGGACTTGAGGGGCCCCGTCCGCCGGCTCCTGAACGGTTTTGTCCGCTGCGTTCGCGCTGACCCTGATAATCGGCCTGGGATTTCATGGTCATGGAGATGCGCTTGCGCGGAATATCGACCTCCAAAATGGTGACTTTGACGATGTCTCCGGCTTTAACGACCTTGTGCGGATCGTCGACGAACCGGTCGGCCAGCTGCGAGACATGGACAAGCCCGTCCTGGTGAACGCCGACATCAACGAAGGCGCCGAAGTTGGTGACGTTGGTGACCGTGCCTTCCAGCTTCATGCCCGGCTTCAAGTCGGAGATCTCCTCAACGCCGTCTTGCAGGGCAGCTGTCTTGAATTCCGGGCGTGGATCCCGGCCCGGTTTTTCCAGTTCCGACAAGATGTCCTTCACCGTCGGCAGGCCGAATTTCTCATCGGTGAAGTCGGACGGTTCTAAGTTTTTTAAGACACTGTTGTCGCCCATCAGCTGGCGCACATCCCGGCCGCAAGCTTTGACGATGCGTTTGGCCAGAGGATAGGCCTCCGGGTGCACGGAAGAGGCGTCCAGTGGTTCCGCTCCCTCGGTGATGCGCAAGAAACCAGCGCAGAGTTCAAACGCTTTTGCTCCGAGGCGCGGCACGTCTTTCAGCTGAGAGCGTTTGTCGAACCGGCCAATCGCATCCCGGTGTTCGACCACGGCTTTCGCAAGGCTGCCGGACAGACCAGAAATACGTGACAAGAGGGCCGGAGAGGCGGTGTTGAGATCAACGCCAACAGCATTCACTGCGTCTTCGACAACAGCATCCAATGCCCGTGCGAGCTTGGTCTGATTGACGTCGTGCTGATATTGGCCAACGCCGATGGACTTCGGTTCGATCTTGACCAGCTCGGCAAGCGGGTCCTGCAGGCGGCGGGCGATGGACGCAGCGCCGCGCAAGGACACATCGACATCCGGCATTTCCTTGGCAGCCAGTTCAGACGCGGAATAAACAGAGGCGCCGGCCTCGTTGACGATCACTTTGACCGGCCGCTGGGCGCTCGGAATGTCGGTCAGAACATCGCCGGTCAGCTTGTCGGTTTCGCGGCTAGCGGTGCCGTTGCCGATCGCGATCAGGCCAACTTTGTGTTTGGCAATCAGCGCCAGCAAGGTTGCCCGGGAACCCGTAACATCATTGCGCGGCTGGAACGGATAGATCGTTGCGGTGTCGATCAATTTGCCGGTGTTGTCGACAACAGCGACTTTGACGCCGGTCCTGATACCTGGATCGAGACCGAGCGTTGCTTTGGACCCGGCGGGCGCTGCAAGCAACAAGTCTTTGAGGTTCCTGGCAAAGACCTGGATCGCTTCTTCTTCCGCCTTGTCGCGCAGGACACCCATCAGATCGAGTTCCAGATGCAGTGCGAGCTTCACTTTCCAGGCAAAGCGGGCCACATCCATTAGCCACTTGTCTGCCGGGCGGCCACGATCGGCGATGCCGTAGGTGTCAGCGACCATTTTAACAGCTGGGAGAACTGGTGCCGGATCGTCGGCGTCGACCGTAAGATCGACAGACAGGATACCTTCGTTGCGGCCGCGGAAAAGCGCAAGTGCCCGGTGGCTCGGGATTTTTGCCCAGCTTTCCGAATATTCGAAATAATCGGCAAACTTGGCGCCTTTGTCCGCCATGCCGTCGATCAATTTGGATTGCACAACGCCGCGTTCTTCAACATAGCGGCGCAGACGGCCGACGAGTTCAGCGTTCTCCGCGAAACGCTCCATCAGAATTTGGCGGGCGCCATCAAGAGCCGCTTTGGTGTCGGCCACGCCCTTGCCTTCGTCGATAAACGCCGCCGCTTCGGTTTCCGGAGCCTTGGTGGCATCGTCAAGCAGCATATCGGCGAGTGGTTCCAGGCCGGCTTCCCGAGCAATCTGGGCTTTAGTGCGCCGTTTCTTCTTGAACGGCAGATAGATGTCTTCGAGTTGCGATTTGGTTTCGGCGGTTTGAATGCTCGCAGTCAAGGCATCGGTCAGTTTGCCCTGCTCGTCGATTGATTTTGTGATGGCGGCTCGGCGGTCCTCCAGCTCTCGCAGGTAGATGAGTCGCTCTTCCAATTTGCGTAGCTGGCTATCGTCCAGGCCGCCTGTGGCTTCCTTTCGGTAGCGGGCGATAAAAGGAACAGTCGAACCTTCGTCGAGCAGTTGAACGGTGGTGTTCACCTGGCCGGCCTTACAGCCGATTTCATTTGCGATCCGGTGCGCAATGCGCAGAGCGGTTTCAGCAGAAAGGGACTGCGCTGATTTTGTGGAGCCTGAATCCGAAGGTGTGACTGTTGCCATTTGGGATTTTCACTTTCACGGCAGAAAAACAAACCGGGACGATAATTCGGACGGGCTTGGCGTTAAAGCCATCTCGGAGCCTCATCCACCAGCAAATTCAAGCCGAATTAGCGACCGCTCTTAACCGAAGCGTAGTCCATTCAGTGGAAAATACTTCCGATCAGGTCTGATGGCGGTCCTAATTCGAACGAATTGCACATTTATACGTATTCTGGAAATCCGTTCGATTGGTAACATTCACTGGGTTAGTTCTGGAATCGCATCCTACTAAAGCGTGCCGATGAGACAATTCGCTTTTTAAGTAAGCGGCATGGGCATTCGGTTGCTGATGGTTTAATACCGGTTTGCGCGGTACCAAAAACAGAGGAGACTGGATCGTGACACGAGGCCGGCCCCGTAAGACGGAAAAAGAAGACGCCCTTCACGGCATTATGTGCGCCTTCTGGCAGAATGGATTTAAAGCCACATCCATGAATGATCTGGTCGAAGCCTCTGGAATGGCCAAACCTAGCTTATATGCCGCCTTCGGCGACAAAGAGGCGATGTTTGAGAAATCGCTCCTGCATTATTTCGATTGTTACGGGGATCTTGTTTTCGGTCCACTAATGCGTGCTGAAAAACACTATCTCGTGGATGTCCGCAATCTGATACAGACTGTTGGCTATCTGGCCGCAGACAAATCCACACCATTGGGCTGTTTCCTGTTCAATGCCCAGGTTGAGAACGCATACGGTACCGAAAAGCATAAGGTCCTTTTGTCCGATCTGGCGCAGACACGGTATGGCGGCATCAGAACGCGGCTCCTTAAAGCGGTTGATGCCGGTGAGCTTTCGGACGATGTGGATATCGATGCTCTTGCAACTTATGTCGACGGCCAGCTCGGGGCAGTGTCCATTCTAGCCCGCACGGGGGGCGGCAAAGGGCAGATCGATCAATTTGTCGAAACAGCTTTGAAGGCGCTGCCGAGCGAAACGCCTTTCGATTTCGACGACCTTCCCGAGTTCACCTTACGACAGTGATCTTTTCTGCGGCACGGGTCACTGCTGTATAAAGCCAGCGGTCCCGATGTTCGCGGAATGCCCAACTTTCATCGAACAGAACAACATCGTCCCACTGAGACCCCTGGGCTTTGTGGACCGTCAGAGCGTAGCCGTAGTCGAATTCGTCGGCCTTGCGCCTGATGGCATAGGGAATGCTCTCTGCACCGTCTTCAAACATTGCCGGAAGCACTTTGACCTTGACCGCGGTCTTGATCAGTTCGTCCTCTGAAACAACATCAAAACGCAATGTGTTGCCGCGCGGCTGGCGCAGGCGTTTCACTGTCCACAAACCGCCGTTCAACAAGGCTTTGCTCTTGTCATTGCGCAGGCAAACCAGCTTGTCGCCAACCGCCGGCATGGGGGTAGTGAAGTCTTTCAGTTCCCGGATCCGGCTGTTGTAAAGCCGGCGCGTCTTGTTGGTGCCAACCAAAACTTGGTCTGCCGCTAGGATTTGATCCTTGTCGATCTGACGCCGGTTGATCACTTTGCTCTCGCCAAACTCCCCATAGTCCAGGGAACCGCCTTCGCGGATGGTCATGGACATGCGTACAATCGGATTGTCCTGGGCTTGGCGGTGGACCTCGGTCAGCATGATGTCGGGTTCGGCTTCGGTGAAAAAACCTCCGCCTTTGACCGGTGGCAGCTGTGCCGGATCCCCCAGCACCAGTACCGGAGTGCCGAAGGACAGAAGGTCCCGGCCAAGTTCCTCATCCACCATGGAACACTCGTCGATGACAATCAGCCGGGCTGTTGCTGCCGCACTGTCCCGTTTGATGGCGAACTGCGGACCAGCGTCCTCCTCATCATCGTCAGTTAGGTCTTCTTCTTTGGCCGAGCGTGGACGGTAAATAAGTGAGTGAATGGTGCCGGCATCTTCACACCCTTTTTGGCGCAACACATGCGCGGCCTTGCCGGTAAAGGCGCCAAAACAGACATCGCCGTCAATGTCCGCAGCCAGGTGCCGGGCGAGCGTGGTCTTACCGGTGCCGGCATAGCCAAACAAACGGAACACCTGGCGGTCTCCGCGTTTCAGCCAGGCAGCAGTTTCCTGAAGAGCAGTGTCTTGTTGCGGCGACCAGGCCAAGTGGGTGCTCCGAGGTTTTCAAAGGGAGTTGCCTCCTTAACCTGATTTGCCACCAAGCGCCAAGGGGAAGACAGACCTTATTCTGCTACCCAAGAACCGAAAACGAACTGTCCTGATTGATGCTACGCTTTCTGGAGAAGGTCGCTGTGTTGATCGTATGATCGACGTGCGCCAGCCTGAATTGCAGCGGCTCCTTGTCCTGCGCGCCGCCCTCCTCGCAATAGGCGATTAGCTCGGCCATCAACCGGCCGGCGACGGGTGCGTTTTTGAACTGATTGCCGCTGGTTCCGATTGCCAGATAATAACCAGACACATCGCTGCAGTCGTAAATCGGCAACCAATCGTCGGTGGCATCATAAAGATCCGCGACGCCGACGGGATGCTGGGACACACCCAGTTCAGGCAAACGCTGGGAATACCGATAGGCATAGGTGAGGGCCCGGTCGCTCAAATCGCGCGAAAAGTCATCTGGATCAACGTCCTGCGGAGGGTCGCAAGGAGGGTTTTCGCTGCCGATCATCAATTGGCCGCCACTGCCAGGTTTGATGTAACAAGCGATGTCGTTGTCCGATACGATCAAGCCTTCTCTTGAGTATCCGAGGGTGTCAGGCGGCGTGATTTGAACAACTTCCTGGCGCAGCGGGCGTGTCCGGATGTTCATGCCCGGGTCGCCCTGCAATAAGGCATTGACCTTGCCGGAATGCGGGCCGGCAGCATTTATGACAATTGGGGCGGCAATGGTCCGCCCGTCGTCCAGATCAACGCCGGTGATCCGGTTTTCCGCCACGGAGATGCTGGTCACTTTTCTCTTGAACAAGAACGTGCCGCCACGGGCTTCGGTTGCGGTTTTGAGGTTGCGGGCCGCCAGCTGTGGATCATCGACATAACCGCCTTGGGGAAAGTAGACCCCGCCGGAGATTTCGCCGCCAGAAGTTTCACCAAAGGCTTCATCGTCCATCTTTTTCGCTGGCGCATAACAGTTCAGATTGTAGCCGGGCATGGCCTGCCGGATTTGATCTGCAGACCAATGTTCATGGCTGATGCCGAGCCGCTCAGCACTTTTCAGAACTTTCTCCAAATATCCATTGGCCGCGGTCTTCATCACCAGCGTGCCGGTTTCGATAAAGCGGGCGAGGTCTGGGTTGTCTTCGCAGCCGAGGTATTCGGACCAGTTTCTCCATTCATGGTAGCCCTCAAAGGCCATGGCAGAGCCGTCGAGGGTTGAATAATAAGTGCGGACGACGGCGGCCGAACTCGACGTCGAGCCATACCCAGCTGCGGGCAGCATATCGATATTCAGGGTCCGGTATCCCTTTCTGGCGAGATTAAACGCGATCGCGCAGCCAATTACGCCAGCTCCGATGATTACGGCGTCGAAGTGCAGGTCAGTGGGACCAGACGGGTTGGTTGGCGCGATCATATGAGTCTCCAGAAAAGGGTCCGACAAGATCACGAGCAACCCGCAGGTTTGTCCAGTGGAAAATCCGCCGGACTATGTTCAGAATTGGTCACAGGATCGTTGTTCAATTCGTCAAATTGATAAATTTTTCCTGCATTGTTTAAAAAAATCACCGAACTATGGGAATTCTCAAGGTTTGTAGAATCTGTTCCCAAGTCTCCCGTTGAACGTTCCACGCGGTATTTGCATGATTTTTCAAGTGTTGTCGGTTTTGCCGACTTTTCAATAACTTGGAGATTGGTGTGCCGCTTGGGAAATCGTACGAGTGGCCAACGCTGGGCCTATTGTTGGCTTCTGCGATGGCTTGGGCTGGAGTGATTTGGTTTTATTCTGATTGGGGTGGATGGATTGTCTGCCCGCTGGCAGCGGTTTTGGTCACACTTCAGTCTTCCTTGCAGCATGAAGTTTTGCATGGTCACCCAACCAAAAGCGCCAAATTGAACGAGGCGCTGGTGTACTGCAGCTTCGGTTTGTTTATTCCCTACCAGCGCTTCAAAGCACTGCATCTGCGCCACCACAATGATGACCGCCTGACGGACCCTTATGATGATCCAGAGGCCTTCTATCTCGCGTGGGGGGACTGGCAGAAGCTGCCAAAGGCAATTCAGGCGGTTCTAACTCTCAACAACACCCTTGCTGGAAGATTGCTGATCGGCCCGGCGGTCTCGCTGATCGGGTTTTATGGCTCCGAACTCCGGCTGCTGAAATCTGGCGATAAATCGGTGCGCCGGGCGTGGGGCCATCATATCTTGGGGCTGGTGCCGGTTGTTCTGTTCGTGACGCTTGTGGGTGGAATGCCGCTTTGGCTTTATGGTCTTGGAGTAGCTTACCCAGGCATGAGCCTGTTGATGCTGCGCACCTACGCCGAACACCGGGCCCACGAAGACACCGAAGCGCGGTCTGTCATCGTCGAGTTCTGCCCGATCTTTTCCTTGCTGTTTTTGAACAACAATCTCCACATCGTACATCATTCGTTCCCGCGCGCGCCGTGGTATGCTCTCCCGGGCCTTTACAGGTCCGCACGGGAGGAATGGCAGGCGCGCAATCAGGGTTATGTGTTCAAGAGCTATTTGGAGATGGCAAAGATTTATCTGTTTAAGTCCAAAGAACCGGTGCCGCATCCGCTGGTAAGACGCGAAGTCACAGACGCCGCGCGGTCGGCTTCATGACGGTTGCGGAGTTCCGCCCTGTTCGTCTGCCCATGTATGACTGGCCAGAGGTGGCAGATGAAACGCGTGTTTTGGAAGCAGCACTGACAGATGAGATTTGCCACGCACTTGCTATTGCTCCTTCTACGCTGCAGCCGTGGGAGCCGGACATTGATCTTTACGATCTTTGGAAAGACCCGGGTCTTTTGCTTGCACAGACCTGCGGCTATCCCTTCACCCATGATCTGAAGGGGAAGGTGTCCCTCATTGGCGCGCCGGAACATGAGGCGGTTGGCTGTTCTGGCCCCGCTTATTGCAGCCAGATCATTGTCGCTGCGAGCAGTCCGTTTCGGACCTTGGCGGATCTAAAGGGGAGCCGGGCTGCCTTTAACGGACCTGACAGCCAATCCGGCATGAATGCTTTGCGTCATGCTCTGGCTCTGCTGGCTAACGGAAGGCCCTTTTTTAAGTCCGTGGCGGAAAGCGGCGGTCACTTGGCCTCCATGGCAGCAGTCGCTGAAGGGCGGGCAGATGTTGCCGCCATCGACGCTGTTTGCTGGGCGCTTGCAGGGCGCGAAAAACCTCAACTGGTCAGCGGTCTGCGGGCGCTCACACAAACCGCTCAAGCCCCGGGATTGCCGTACATTACGTCAGTCCAATTCAGCCCGGTGGAGAGGCAAAAAATAGCCGAAGCTATAAGCAGCGTCTTTGCCAAAGCTGAGACAGCAAAAAGCCGCGAACGGCTGTGCATTCGCGGCTTTTCGAAACTGGTTCCAGAAGACTATACGGTCATTCTGGAGATGGAGACGCAAGCGGCAGCTGCCGGATATCCGGTGCTCGCTTAACGCCGTCCTTTTCGCCGATTAACGGCCGGTTTTGCGTGCTTTTTCAGCTTCGCTCAAACGCAGATTATGATTCATGCGGGCGAGTTCAGCAGCGGAGCGTACGGAGACAACACCCATGAGGTTGGTGCCGAGTGCTTGTGCAAGATAGGTCATGGTAATCCCAATCCTGAATAGGTTCGCAGTGTTAAAGTTGAAAGGGCGGTCCGCTGCCTAATTGACGGGCCGCTTGACTGCTATATGGGCACATCTTGCGATTCAATCAATCGAATAGTATTCATCGTATCGTTCAAAAAAATTGAACTGACAAAACGTCAGGATCTATCCATGGAAAAACTGCCGGGTACGGGTACCGAGCTGATCGATATGGAACTTTACCGCACGTTCCTTGTGATCGCCGAAACGTCAAGTTTTTCAAAAGCTTCAGATCTCATTGGGCGAACACCTTCAGCGGTTTCCATGCAGATCAAGAAACTGGAAACTTTGTTGGGGGTTGCGGTATTTGCAAGGGAGGGTCGCACAGTGCGCATAACTCCTGAAGGCGAAGCTCTCCTTGGATATGCGCGGCGTATCTTGATGTTGAATGAAGAGGCCGTGAGTCTGTTTGTTGCTCCCTCTGTTGAGGGGGAAGTCCGGTTCGGTGCGCCCGCCGATTTTGGTACGCGATTTCTGCCCAACATCCTGTCCAGGTTTGCCCGCTCCCATCCAGGCGTCAACGTCGATGTGCACTTGGATGGTAGTTCGACGCTGGACGAGAAAGTCCGCAAGGGCGAACTCGACCTCGTATTATCCACGGTGAGACCTGGAGCGCCTTTACCGTCAGCGACAGATATCGTTTTTTCTGAACCATTGGCCTGGGTTGGGATTGAAGGTGGCATCGCCTATGAGCGCGATCCGCTGCCGCTGGCTGTCTCTACGCCCGGCTGTCCCTGGCGGCGCGCAGCGCGCAACGCTCTTGATGCGGCCCAAAAACCTTACCGGATTTCCTATACCAGTTTTCACAGTGCTGGTCAGGAAGCAGCACTTCTGGCCGATCTTGCCGTTGCTCCATTTCCGGCGAGCGTCGTCGAGCCGCCACTGCAGATCCTGGATGACCGGCATGGCCTGCCGACGATCGGCGACTATCACATCGTCATGAAGGAACGGTCCCGGGCCGGGCAGGCGACACATGCGTTTGCCCAGCATGTCGAGGAGTGTTTCAAAGAGATCGCGCTCGGGACCGCATGAGGCTTTGATTTAGGGCATTAACCATAAAGTTAACAGATCGTAAATATCCGTCGCTTCATAGTTAACAAAGGGTTACTCTCTTGCGGAATGCAAAATTCCGCGAAGCGACGAGGCGACCTATGAAAACCACAGCGAAGGCTTTGATTGCGTCTGTATTAATCACGGCCTCCGGCACTGCGCTGGCAGGCGACACCACACGTATCCTCCATGATGAGCCTTATGGGGCCATTGTGACCAAGGAAGCTGGTGTACTTGTTTTCCGCGGCCTGCCGCCGACCCGCAAAGTGGTGGTCAATCCGGGCGGCAAAACCCCGGTCCAATTGCGCCACACTGAAGTGAACGAAACGAATGTTGTGGTCATGTCCCAGGACGACTATGTGCGTGGTCTGGGCGCCAAGATTGTTCGCCTGAAGTAACGATCTCCAGATCTAACCGGGCGCCGTAAGGCGCCCGTTTTCATGCCTACATCCGCATGCGTTCCGCTTTTGGGTCGAACGGCGGGTCCAGGAGGATCGTTGCTTTGCGGCGTTCGCCGAGGATTTCAATTTCGAATGCACCGCCATCGGTGTTCTCGGCCAGCTCGGCAGGCACATAACCTTGCGCCAATGATTTCTGGACGTGATGGGCATACCCGCCAGATGTGATCCAGCCGATCACCTTGTCCTGGTGCCAGATCGGTTCATCGCCCATGACATCCGCATCACCAGCGTCCACGTCAAAGGCGACGCGTTTGCGTTTTGGCCCTTCCTCAAATTCCTTCTGAGCGGCGGCCTTGCCGATAAACTCGGGCTTGTCGAGTTTCACAAACCGGCCGAGGTCTGCTTCAAAGGCGCCATAGACCGGACGGAACTCTCGGAACCAGGTGCCAAAGTTTTTCTCCAGCCGCAGGCAAAGAAGAGCTCGCATACCAAAATCTTTGATGCCGAATTCGGCACCGACGTCCTTTAAAGCCATATAGACTTGGCGTTCGTATTCCGGTGCCATCCAGATTTCATATCCGAGATCTCCGGTGTAGCTGATCCGGTTGACCTTGCAGGGGGCATTGGCAACATCCATTTCCCGGAAATCCATGAAGCGGAAGGCAGCATTGGAGACATCCTCGCCAACAACCTTGGCCAGGACATCCCGGGATTTGGGACCGGCGATCGACAGACCGACCCAGCCCAAGTTGATCGCCCGGATCGCCACGCTGCCGTCATCCGGCAGATGCTGTTCGAACCAGCGCATGTGATAGACCTCGGCTTGGGACGAACCGAACATGTAAAAATGGTCTTTGCTCACCCGAGCGATGGTGAAGTCGCCGATCAGTTTGCCGTTTTCATTCAACATCGGGGTCAGGATCAGACGTCCGATCTTGGGCATGGTGTTGGTCATCAGCTTTGACAGAAAGTTATCCGCCCCAGAGCCGGTGATCTCGTATTTCGCGAAATTGGCGATCTCGGTGATCCCAACACGTTCCCGCACCGCCCGGCATTCCGCGCCAATGGCGTCAAAGTCGTTTGACCGGCGGAAGGAGACAATGTCTTCAGCCTTTTCGCCTTCCGGGGCAAACCAGAGCGGTGTTTCAAGACCCCAGCTGTCGCCCATGACCGCGCCCTGACCGAGCATCTTGTCATAGAGCGGCGTTGTCTGATGCGGGCGCCCGGCGGGCAGTTCTTCGTTGGGGAAACGGATGCGGAACCGGCGGCTGTAGTTCTCCTGAACCTTCTTGTTGGTGTAGGCGAGGGTAGCCCAATCCCCATACCGGGCGACATCCATGCCCCAAATATCGTAGCCCGGGTCGCCGTCGATCATCCAGTTGGCAAGCGTCAGGCCGACACCGCCGCCCTGGCTGAAACCGGCCATGACCCCGCAGGCCACCCAGTAATTTTTGAGCCCCTTGACCGGGCCAACCAGCGGATTGCCGTCCGGGGCAAAGGTGAACGGGCCGTTGATGATCTGCTTGATGCCGGCGTTTTGCAGGGCCGGGAAATGCTCAAAACCAACTTCCAGCTCCGGGGATATCCGGTCAAGATCGGGTGCCAGAAGTTCGTGGCCGAAATCCCAGGGCGTTTCTCTCGGGCTCCAAGGGCGGCAGTTCTGCTCGTATGTGCCGAGCAGCATGCCCTTGCCTTCCTGGCGGGTATAGATTTCACCGCCAAAATCGAGAATGCCGATCAGTTCCTTGCCTGTTGCCTCATTGTGGGCGACCACTTCCGGCATTTCGTCGGTTAAGAGATACATGTGCTCCATGGCCAGAACGGGAAGTTCCAACCCCGCCATACGGCCGCATTCGCGGGCCCAGAGCCCACCTGCGTTGACGACATGTTCTGCGTGGATGGTGCCCTTATTGGTGATCACATCCCAGGTGCCATCCGGGGTTTGGACAAGCTCCTCGACCTTGGTGTGCCGATAGATTTCCGCGCCGTTGATCCGTGCGGCCTTAGCATAGGCATGCGTCGTGCCTGAGGGGTCGAGATGACCTTCGATCGGATCCCAGAGCGCACCGATGAAGTATTTTTCATCCAGGATCGGGAACATTTTCTTGGCTTCTGCCACGGAAATCAGTTCCAGATCCATGCCGAGATAGCGGCCCTTGGCTTGGGCAAGGCGCAGAAAATCCATCCGTTCGGGCGTGTCCGCCAGCATGACGCCGCCGGTCAGATGCAAGCTGCAAGATTGACCGGAGATTTCCTCCAGTTCCTTGTAGAGATCGACCGTGTAGCTCTGGAGCTGCGAGACGTTCGGATCGCCATTGAGGGTGTGAAACCCGCCGGCCGCATGCCAGGAGGAGCCGGAGGTCAGTTCGCTGCGCTCGACCAGAACCACGTCTTTCCAGCCAAGTTTGGTGAGGTGATAAAGCACGCTGCAGCCAACAACACCGCCACCAATCACGACGACCTGGGTATGGGATTTCATGTGTCTTTGCTCCAAAGGATATTTTCGTGTTGGGCTGGAAATGCCGGGAGTTAGAAGTCGGCCATCTAGAAGTCGGTTGGTGCTCCGCCTTCTTCCTTGCGCTTGGCAACAAAGGCGGTGAGTTCTTCGTCAATGGCCGGATCGAGCGCTGGCGCCTCATAGGCTTCCAGGGCTTTTTTGTAGAGTGTGTTTGCCTTGTCATAAGCGACCGGGCTGCCCGCTTCTGCCCAGGTTTCATAATTGCGCCAGTCCGAGACGATCGGGGCGTAGAACGCATCCTTGTAGCGGGCTTGGGTATGCTCGGTTCCAAAGAAATGTCCTGCGGGGCCGACATCCTTGATTGCATCAAGAGCCAGCGCTTCATCAGACACATCCAAGGGTGTCAGATATTCGGCCAGCATTTGTAAAAGATCGACGTCGGTGATGAATTTTTCGAACCCCGCTGAGAGGCCACCTTCGAGCCATCCGGCAGCGTGTTTGACCAGATTGCCGCCGCCGTTGATCGCTCCCCACTCCGACAACGTGGTTTCAAGCGCGGCCTGGTAATCGACAGTGTTGGCCGCGCAAACGCCGGAGGTCCGGAAGGGCAGGTTGTAGCGCCGGGCCAACTGACCGCTGACCAAGGCTGCCTTGACATATTCCGGAGTGCCGAAGGCCGGGGAGCCGGACTTCATATCGACATTTGAGGTGAAGCCGCCATAGACCATCGGGGCACCGGGCTGGATCATCTGGGTGAAGGCAATCCCAGCGAGCGCCTCGGCGTTCTGCAAGGCCAGAGCGCCGGCAACGGTGACCGGTGCCATGGCACCGGCCAGAGTGAAAGGCGTAAGCACGCTCACCTGTCCCGCCCGGGCCATTTCGATCAGGCCTTGCAACATCGGCGTATCCAGCCGGAGCGGTGATGAGGAATTGATGACGGTGATGACGCTCGGCGTTCTGCGGAACTCCGCTTCGGACAGCCCCATGGCAATACGGGTCATTTCCAGTCCGTCTTGGTTCCGTTCCTTTCCGAGCGAATAGATGTGAAACACCTTGTCCGTCAGGCGGATCATGTCGGTGACACAATCAAGGTGCCTAACGGAGGCATGTAGATCGACCGGTTCGACCGGATAGCCCATGACGCAGTGGATGATGTTGAAGAACTGAGCCAGTTTTAGAAAGTTGCGGTAGTCTTCCTGATTGCCGGGCCGTCTTCCGCCGTCCCGGTCCACTGCGTTCGGTGCGCTGGCAACACTAGAGAAAGAAATGTGATCCCCGCCCATGATCAGATTGTGGTTCGGGTTTCGGGCATGAACGGTGAACTCAGCCGGAGCTTTGGCAACCAGCTCGTCGACCATTGCCCTATCTAGGCGGACCCGGTCGTTTCCAGGCGTCACATCTGCCCCAGCTGCCTTTAGGATTTCTTTTGCTTCGTCATGCAGGAAATCGATACCGATCTCTTCCAGAACCCGCATGGATGCATCATGGATGCTCTCCAGCTCATCGGCCGACACCGCCTCTACCGGTTTGTAGATATGGCGCGGCTGTTTGAACGGCTTTTGCGGAAAGAGGTCTGGGCCTGCCTTGTCTCCACCACCCCGCCTGCGCCGCCCGCGCCGGCCTCTAGCAGTGTCGCCGGTCTCTGCAGGATCGAGTTGACTGGTCATAACAAGGTACCTTCTGCTGGCCGGATGAGCGGAGCTGAACAATTTTCAGGCCTGGGAAATTCATCGGCTGCTCCCAGTTCTCAACCTTAGCGGAAGGTGTATTTTTTTTAGGGCGTCTGAGACCGACGGCGGTTGCCACTATCGCGACATTTGACAAAATCGGCCATGAAAGCCGGAAACGGCGCTTGCTTAAGGCTTGACGGCTGGTCTCTAAACAGACCAGAAAATGGAGCAACAATTGTAAGGTGTTACGTGAACGACCGGATGACAGACGCCGAACTGCTGGATTTTTTGCAAGGACGCTATCCGTTCGGCGATCTCAGCGGAACCTGGCTAAGACCTCTGCCGAGTTCCTACACCCACCGGTTTTGGCGCCTGCAGACACCGGACCGGGATTTCGTCATCAAGGAGTATTTTCCGGGGCTGGAAAGCAACCCGCTCTATCCGACACTCCCGGAAGAAGAAGCCACCGCGTTGATGCTTTTGGAGCGTCATCAGCTGGCTCCGCGCCTTGAAAGCTTTTTGACGAGTCCTGCTGGAACGCCCCTTGTGGTCTATGGTTATGAACGCGGGGACGAGGCAGAAATCGATGTGCGCGATGCAGCAAAGCTTATCGGCCAGTTCGCGGCGCTGAACCTGAAGCCAGAAGGCTTGATGGAGGTGCCCGCCGGATATCATCAGGTGCTGGCCCATGGTGACGCTATTCTGAACGAAATTCCGAACTGCCGCCGGGCGGCCAACCTGAAACGGCTGCGGCCCCAGGAAAGTGCAGTTGAAAACACCGCATCTGTTGAACGGCGTCTCATTCACCGTTCGCTGTGTCTGGGCACCGTTCAAATGACGGCAGCTGGTCCAACGTTGATCGATTGGCAATATGCCGGTTTGGGCGATCCGGTTGAAGATATTGCCTGTTTTCTGTCTCCCGGCCTCTTGACCCTCTATGGCCTGAAACCGCTGGTTCTTTATGCCGAAGACCTGTTCCTCGAAAGCTATCCCGACCGCAATATTGTGGCGCGTTTTTTTGAGGAACGGCCTGCCTATCATTGGCGTTTGGCCGCCTATTGTCTGTTCCGCCAGGAAACGCTCACCCATGTGAATGCCCCGGCGTCACGGGCATATGCCCGTGCCTTGGAGGAGGAAGTGGATTTGCTCTTAAGGCTGCGCAGCCGGTAACAAATGTCCTATCTGTGGGCGATAGTCTGCTGGTCTTTGACCGCCAGCACGGAGGACACCAGCGATACTGAGAACGGCACGAAATAAGTCAAAACGATCTTTAAGACACCTGCTGTGTCGAGGGTGCCGAGCAGCATCCGGTCGCCGTGATTGATGCAGGCCAGCAGGGTGCCGACAATGGCTGCGATGACCGCCGCGCGCTTCAGGGCCGGTTTGCCGAGGGCTGTTTGGCGGGCAATTGGATCAAGCATTTTGGGGAGTTCTTGGGCTATTGGAAGACCCCTTCCATAAAGGCAGTGCCTTTGCCAACAACAAGAGACCTCGCGGCTAACTCGCCCGATCGTGACCTTCTGTCATCGGCCTTAGGAGTGTTATCAGCCTGTCATCGGCCTCTAATAGATGGTCGGCATGACCATCCTGCTTTCTTTCGTCACAAAATCTTTCGGCTCTCACAAAGCCCTAAATCACGTCGATCTGGAAATCGAAGACGGGGTGTTTTTTGTTGTTTTGGGTCCGTCCGGCTGCGGCAAGTCGACTCTGTTGAGGGCAATCGCCGGGCTTGAGCCGATCGACAGCGGCGAGATTGCGCTGGGCGGGGAGATTGTCGCGCGGGACGGCTTTCATCTGGAGCCCGAACGCCGACAGACAGGTATGGTGTTCCAGTCCTATGCGTTGTGGCCGCACATGAGTGTGGCCGCTAACGTGGCCTTTCCGATGGAAACGGCTGGATTGAAAAAGGCGGAGATAAAAGCCCGGACCGCGGATCATTTGAAGACCGTTGAACTGACGCCGTTTCGCGACCGCAAACCGGCGGATCTGTCCGGCGGGCAGCGCCAGCGGGTGGCGTTGGCGCGCTGCCTGGCGCAAGGCGCAAAGACGGTTCTGATGGATGAACCGCTGGCCAATCTCGATCCGCATCTGCGGGGCGCCATGGAAGAGGAACTGGCAGCCTTCCACAAGATGAGTGGTGCAACCACACTGTTCATCACCCACGATCAACGTGAAGCAATGGCGCTGGCCGACAAGGTGGCGGTGATGTGGGACGGTGAGATCCTGCAGGTGGATGAACCCGATACACTTTACCGGCGGCCGCACTCCGAGAAGGTCGCGGGATTTATCGGCCGCAGCAGTCTTGTGCCGGCACGGATCGAACAAGTGGATGGGACTCGAGCCTGGGTGCTCGTCGGGGAGCACGGGTTTGAGGCTGAGTGCGCACTTGGCACAACAACGGGGACCGCAACTTTGTTGCTTCGTCCTGAGCATCTGGTGCTTGCATCCGGCGGTCATGGCCTCAAGGCAACGGTCGAGCGGACGATTTACCGCGGCGGCTTCTGGGAAGCCTTTGTTGCGATCGACGGCCTTTCAAAACCTTTGATGATGAACCTAAACCGAGCGGCCAAGATTGGTGAGAGCTTGTTCTTAGAGAACTTGCGGGGGTGGGTGCTGCCGAGTTGAGCCGATTACCTCAATTTTTTCCGCATGGCGCAGCGTTTTTTCGGGAAAGGAAGACCTGCGGAGAGTTCGTCCTGAACCAGTTTGAGCAGTCTTGGTTCACAGTCCTTGTCGGCGAGGATGTCAAAACCCAGTTTCTCATAGAACGGCGCATTCCAGGGCACATGGCTGAAGGTCGTCAGTGTTAGTTCTGACAGTCCTCGAGATCTGGCTTGCTCTTCCGCATGTGCCAAGAGCGCCTGGCCGATGCCCTGTTTTTGATGATCGAAATGGACAGAAATCTCATAAATATGCAGGGCGCCATCTTCCGGGAGCGCGGCGAGAAACCCGACCGGTTTGCCATCCTTTGTTTCGGCCAGCCAACTGGTTTGCGCTGCGATAGTTCGACAGTGCTGATCTTTTGTTGCACAGCTGCCGTCGGCAAAAGAAGCCAGGCCATCAATCGCTCTAAAGGCCTGGCTGGCTGAGATCTCCACCGCCTGAAGATCTGCAACGTCGCTTTCAACAGTTTTGCGGATTTTGAATGTTGAAGCCATCAGCGTGTGATCAATCTTTCCAGGGAATGGTTCCAGCCGGTACACGGTTGGCCAGGCTGTTCATCGCCAGCATGACGAAGATCGTCGCAAGAACAACCACAACAGACATAGCCGCCGCAAGGGTTGTATATCCGCCATCTTCATAGTTGAAAATGGTGGTGCCGATGGTTTCATTGCCCGTGGACCATAGGAGTGCAGAGACCGTCACCTCGTTATAGGCGGTCAGGAAAACGAGGATTGCGCCGGAAGCAGCAGAGGGTGCTGTGAGCGGAGCAAAAACCTTGAGCACCCGCCGGGCAAAGCCAGCTCCGGAGACCTTTGCGGCATCTTCCAAGGATCGATCCAATTGCAGAAAGGCAGCGGCCACCGGTTTCAAGCCGACGGCCAGAAACACTGAGATATAGGCAATCAGGATAATCCAGAGCGTCCCGTAAAGGGAGACGTTCAAGACTGGCAGGGGCCGGATGAGCGCCAGAATAAAGGCGATCGACATGACCAGCCCGGGAACCGCAAAGGCAATCTCGGCTTGAGACGCGGCAAAGATGCTTACTCCCCGGGCCCGCTTATGCCGATGGCTAAGGAAGTATCCGAGTAGAATACTCATTGCCGCAATAAGGGTGGCGGCGACAGCGGCAACAAGTGTTGAATTGGCAAAAGCGCGCAGGGTCACGGATTGCCGCCACAGGACTTCGAAAAAGTTTTCCAGCGTCAAGGTTCCGGCCGACAGGGGCAGGCCATAGGTCGTCACCAAGGAGGTCGCCAGCAGCGAGACTGCCGGTAGTAGGAGCACCAGCGCAACAAAGGTCCAGAGTGTCAGTTCGACCCAGATCCGTTTGCGCTTAAGAGAAATGGCGAGCGGATCCTGCGGCAGGCCGATCAGGCTGGACCGCATGCGCCGTTGCAAAAAGCTTTGGATGAGCAGTGCAACAAGTGCGACAGCCGCCAGAATGACCGAGATCACGGCAACGTTTGGCAGGACATCCGGGCCGAAGCTGGCAAGCCGCCGCCAGATCAATACCGGCAAGGTGGTGTAACGCGCCGGAATGCCGATCAGAGCGTTGATGCCGAAATTGCCGAGCGCGGCGACAAATGCGAGCGCGAAGCTTGCCAGCAAGACCGGACCGAGCAGGGGCAGGGTAATCCTTGTGAGCAGCCGGAAAGTGCCCGCGCCTGAGATACGGGCCGCGTCGGAGAATTCACGCGGAAAGGATCTGAGTGCTGCCCGGACCAACAAGAACACCAGTGGGCTGTGTTGCAGGGTCAACAGAAGCACCAGGCCTTCACGGGAGTAGAGCGGATGAGTGGATCCGAGTTCCGGCGCAAGTCCTATCCAGGCAAGCAACGGGCTTGCCGGTCCGAGCGCTTGTATCCAGGCGATGGCGGTCACATGCGGCGGGATCATCATTGGCAGAAGGATCAGGAACACCAGCAGGCCCTTGGTGCGCACATCGGTCAGTCCAATGATCAGAGCGAGCACCGTGCCGAGAACGGTCGCTGCCAAAGCAGACAAAAAGCTGCTTTCCATGGATTGCCAGAGCGCGCGTAGAACCGACCGGCTTGTCAGCGCGTCGGTCAAAGGCCCAAGAGCAAACGCCCCCTCGTGGGTCAGTCCTATCTTGAACAGCAACAAGAGCGGCAGGCCGCACAGCAGCGTCGCGCAGACAACCAAAATGGCGAGAGACAGTCTCTCGCCATTCCAGACCTTATGATGAAAGGCTTGCGCCATTCGGATTTAACCGCCGAAGATTTCGGAGAACTTCATCTTGTTGGCTGTGTCCTGTTCCAGGGCCTTGGCCGGATCAAAATCCATCAGCTTGATCTGGTCGCGGGCCGGGAACCCCTCCGGAGCTGCAACAGCCGGATGGGCCGGCAGGTAGCCTTGGGAAGATGCCAGCTTCTGGCCGTCTTCAGACAAGAGGAAGTCGACAAAGGCTTTGGCCGCATCCGGATTTTGAGCGGTCGAGAGGATGGCAACCGGCTCGGTGACTGCGGAAACTCCTTCTTCCGGGAAGACGAATTCCACTGGAGCACCTTTCAGTTTTTCACGGATCGGCAGGAAGTCGACCACAAAACCATAGAGTTTTTCACCACCAGCAATCGCCTTGTAAGTGCCGCCGTTGCCGCCTTTTGGATTGGCGCCCTGATCCGCCAAGCCCTCATAATAGGCCCAGCCGAGATCCGGATTGGAAGTTAAAGCGGCCATGTGTATGGTTGCAGCGCCAGAGGTCAGCGGAGACGGCATGGCCAATTTGTCCTTGGCCTCGGCTTTCAAAAGGTCTTTGTAGGAAGACGGCTTCATCGGCGCATTTGTGTTGTAGACGATGCCGGAGGTGATCAACTTGGTGGAGAAATAAGTTTTCTCTGCATCCATCAGTGCCGGGTCATAGGCAGAGACGTCAGCGCCCTCATGCGCCATCAAACGGCCTTCCTTCTTCAGACCTTCCATGGTGACCATGTCAGCGATCAGAAGAACGTCCGGCTTGGGGCTGCCGGCCTCGAATTCGGCACGGAGCTTGGCCATCATTTTGGTGGTGCCGTCGCGGACCCACTCCACTTCAACACCCGGGTGCTTGGCAGTGAACGCGTCGACCGTTGCCTGCGCGTCCTTGTTCGGCTGTGAGGTGTAGAGAACCAGTTTGCCAGAAACATCGCCAGCAAAGGCGGAAACAGTTGCGCCAGCGAGAAGGCCGGCTGCCATCAGAAACTTTTTCATGTCACGGATCCTTGTGCGAAGGGCCGCAGAAGCAATTGCGGATGGCCATCGCTAGCAGGCTTGTGTGACAGATTTTTTTTGACTGCTAGGTAAAACTGCGTGACCGCCGACATTGGCGGCCACAGGTGTCTGAAACCAGGTGCATTTCTGTTGTCAGGTATAGGTTACTGGTGTTCCTTCAGAAACCAAGTCCAACCCATAAGGTGCACCATCGAGCGCTTCAGCAAGATGATGGATCGGTTCCAGATAGAGCTCATAAGTTGAGTGGTGCAGTGGCAGGATCTTCTTGGGTTTCAAGAGGGCAGCAAAAACGGCGACATCGCCGGCGTTCATGCTGATTTGGCCAAGCGGCCCGGTGGTGCCGACGCTGCCAAGGTGCGGGATGAAAAGGTCTGGAGATCCCAATGGTTCCAAAGCTGCGACGACCGGTTTGGTTCCAAATGTATCGCCGCCCCAATAGACGGAGTACGACCAGTCACCACGGTTGAATGTGAGCCAATACCCATTGCCTTCGCCCAAAATAGCTGCAATTTCCGGATTTTCAGAGTGATCGGCCCGGATCGCCGTAATCTCAACGGTGACATCGCCTTTCGTGATGGTTTTTTTCTCGCCCCAGGCCAGGGAGGAGAGGTTGGAAAACCCTTTTTGGGTCAACGTATCCAAGTCGTGTGTGGGGGCTATCATGGGGATGTTCTTGGCAAGTCTTGCTTCGGCCTCCTGATCAAAATGATCTTCGTGCATATGGCTCACCAGGACATGATCCACCGAATCCAGATCTATCCCCTGGAAGGGTGTCAGTCGGCGGTGAAACTTTATGTTGGGTCCTTTTACGAGATCAAACATTTCATTCGGATCGCCCATCTTGAACGCCTTGTCGCCCTCACCAAAACACGGGTCGGTCAACAGCGTAAGATCCCCGCAGGTCAACAACATGGTGGCACTGCCGAGCCATGTGATGGTGAGTCCATCTTGGGATATGCTTCCGGCCGTGCTGGTGGACGTGGTGCTGGCAAGGGCCAAAGGCGCGGCAAGGCTGGTTGTGCCGGCGGTTTTCAGGAAATCTCTTCTTTTCATGACAATAGTCCTCTCGTTTGAACCATGACAGAGAGGTAGATCTGAAACTTTGTCTGATGTAGTCAGTTAAAAGTGGTTTATCTATTCAAGAATTTCAGGCAATGACAACGCTCTCGCATTTTGAAACATTTGTGGAAGTGGCTCAAAGCGGTAGTTTCGCAGCGGCTGCCCGCACATTGGCGCTTCCCCGCTCGACCATCACCGCCAGGATCAAGGCGCTGGAAAGCGCGCTTGGAACAGCGCTCTTTCATCGGACGACCCGTCAGGTGCGGTTGACGGCAGACGGCCAAACTTATCTGGCGCAAGTGCAGCCGGCACTGGCGGCACTTGCGGCGGCCGGAGAGAACCTGAAATCAAGTCAGGTGCCAAAAGGTCTTGTCCGGATGTCCGTGCCGGTCGACCTCGTTCAGCCGTCCTTCGCCCGTGCGCTCAGCAGCTTCCAGGAACAATATCCGGAGGTCGTGCTGGACGTGCATGTCAGTGACCAAACGGTTGACCTTGTCCGGGACGGATTTGATCTGGCCCTGCGTGGTCTGCGAGTGACCACGGACAATGCTGTCATGCGCAAGATCGCGTCCAATCGGATGGTTGCCGTTGCCCGTCCGGATGTTGCGGCCCGGTCCGGGTTTGAAGACCTCATGAAGGCCGGATCAGTTATGGATCCAATCGGTGCATTCGAGGAAACAAGTGCAAAGCCTTTCGGGTTCAAGACGCGCAATTTTCAGCTGGCCAAGGAAATGCTCCTGACTACGGACATTGCCGGGCTGTTGCCCCGCGCGATTTGCGCAGATGAACTGGCCAGTGGTGATCTGGTTGAACTGCCAGTGGATATAAAGCTTCCCGAAATCCCGCTTTTTGTGGTTCTGCCCACCGGGCGTCATGTTCCAAAACGCGTTCGTTTGTTTGTTGATCATCTTATTTCCGCGTTCCGCTAGCCTCTGTGAACGCGTTTCAAATGAAATCCTGTCGTTGCTGTTGGACTGAAGGTCGGGTATCACCGGCCTTAATCGATTAAATCTTTCAAATAATAATGGGCACTGAGCATGACCTCTCAAGGCGCACAAGCGGACATCGGCCTGATCGGCCTTGGCACAATGGGCGGAAATCTCGCGCTCAACATTGCGGAGAACGGCTTCCGGATTTCGGTTTTCAACCGGACGCTTGAGAAAACCGATCAATTCATAGCCAAGGCCGGAGCGCTGGCGGAAAAACTGGTGCCAAGCAAAACGCTGGAAGACTTTGTTGCGTCCATCGCCTCTCCGCGTGCCATCATTTTGATGGTGCCCGCAGGAGACGCCGTTGATGCTCAAATTGCAGCTTTGCGGCCTCTTTTGGATGCAGAAGATCTGATCATCGATGCGGGCAATGCTAATTATCACGACACCAACCGCCGGGCAGCCGACGCTGAGGCTCAAGGCCCGCGTTTCATGGGAATTGGCGTCTCAGGCGGTGAAGAGGGGGCCCGGTTCGGGCCCTCGATCATGGGCGGCGGTGCCAAGGATGCCTGGGATCAGGTTGGCCATATTCTGGAAGCGATTTCCGCCAAGCATGACAACGAGCCTTGCGCAGCGTTCCTTGGCGCGGCGGGAGCCGGTCATCTGGTCAAGACCGTGCACAACGGTATCGAATATGCCGATATGCAGATGATTGCTGAAGTTTATGGCGTGATGCGCGACGGCTTCGGTATGTCATCCAATGAAATCGGCGATGTTTTTGAAAAGTGGAACGGCGGCATTCTGCAGTCCTATCTGATCGAGATTTCCTACAAGGTTGCTAAGACCGCGGATCCGGAAACCGGCAAACCGATGCTGGACATCATTCTGGATAAGGCCGGTCAGAAGGGTACTGGCCGCTGGACTGCGATCGAAGCGTTGATGCTCGGCACGCCCGCCAGCGCCATCGAAGCGGCCGTTGCAACCCGCAACATGTCCGCGCGCCTGGATGAGCGCAAGAAGGGCGAAGCTGAATTCGGTGCCGCACCGAATGAGTTGGACCGTGAAGCGGTATCTATCGATGCACTGGAAGCGGCGCTCATTGCCGGCAAGATTATCTGTTATGCGCAAGGCTTTGGCTTGATCCTGGAAGCGGCCAAACAATACGGCTGGGCGATGCCTCTGCCGGAGATTGCAAAGATCTGGCGCAACGGCTGCATCATCCGCTCGGCGATGCTGAACGATATGTCCGCAGCCTTGGCCGATGACGATGAACGGAACCTGATGCTAGCGCCGTTCTTCTCTGACAAGCTCAAGGAAACCGAAGCCATGCTGCGCCAGGTGGTGGCCCAAGCTGCGCTTCACGGCCTGCCGGTACCGGCGCTGTCCGCAGCGCTGTCCTATTTCGACATCATGCGTACGAGCTGCTCAACGGCCAACATGCTGCAAGGCCAGCGCGATTTTTTTGGCGCCCACGGCTTTGAACGGACAGATAAAGACGGCACCGGTTACCACGGCCCCTGGGCAATGGGGTGATCCGGGACGTAATTGTCGAATAGATTTCAAAAAGGCTGGTTTCCATTACCGGCCTTTTCTTTTTGACACTGTGATGACGGGATCCTGTCAACGAACTGGGGTTTGTCCGTTGAAGGCGGCCATTGCCTGGCCGGTTTGGCGGCCTAACTTCCGATGTCATGACTCAAGCAAACCGGCAGGAAACCTCGAAACAGCTAATCCTCCTTCTTGGAGATCAGTTGTCGTTGAATATGACGTCTCTGAAAGCGGGTAACCCAGAAACGGACGTCATTTTGATGGCGGAAGTGGCCGAAGAGGCGAGCTACGTTCCGCATCACAAGAAGAAAATCGCTTTTGTATTTTCATCGATGCGGCATTTTGCTTTGGAGCTCGAAGCCGCGGGCTGGACTGTTCGTTACACTCGAATCGATGACCCGGATAACGCTGGAAGCTTGCTGGCAGAGGTGAAACGGGCGCTTAAGGAAACCACGATCAAGACCGTCGTGATGACGGAGCCTGGGGAGTACCGTTTAAAGGCTGATTTTAAATCCTGGGTCGGAGAGTCCGGTATTGATTTTCGAATGCATGAGGATACACGGTTCATTTGCAGTCATGATGAGTTTCGCAAATGGTCAAGCGGCCGGAAACAACTGCGGATGGAATACTTCTACCGGGACATGCGCCGTAAAACCGGTTTGCTGATGAATGCAGGCGAACCGGAGGGTGGACGTTGGAACTTTGATACGGAGAACCGCAAGCCTGCCAAACATGATTTGCTTTTTCCACGTCCTTTGGCCGTAGAATCAGATGCAATCACGGCAGATGTTCTCGATCTGGTCGATCAGAGATTTGCAACAAATTTTGGGACTTTGCGTCCCTTCCGATTTGGTGTCACAAGATCGGATGCAGAGCGCGCGCTCAAAGTGTTTGTTGAGCAGGCGTTACCTTGTTTCGGCGATTACCAGGATGCGATGGTGACGGGCGAACCGTTTTTGTATCACTCGGTTTTAGCGCAGTACATCAATGTAGGTTTGCTTGATCCTTTGATGGTTTGCAGGGAAGTGGAACGTGCCTATTATGAGGGAAATGCTCCGCTAAATGCTGTAGAAGGTTTTATCCGCCAGATCATCGGCTGGCGCGAATATGTCCGGGGCATCTACTGGCTGAAAATGCCGGGATATACGGACGAGAACTTTTTCGGAAATCACCGGCCATTGCCGAACTTCTATTGGAACGGCGACACCGAAATGGCCTGTCTACACAGCGCTATTGGCCAGACGCGCGATGAGGCTTATGCGCACCATATTCAAAGATTGATGATTACTGGCAACTTTGCTCTTCTCGCAGGCGTTGACCCGCATGCGGTGCATGAGTGGTATCTGGCAGTCTATACAGATGCATATGAATGGGTTGAAGCGCCGAATGTGATTGGGATGAGCCAATTCGCAGATGGTGGCCTTCTGGGATCAAAACCCTATGCGGCCAGTGGCAATTACATCAATAAAATGTCGGATTACTGTGGCAATTGCCGGTACGATGTTCGTCAAAAGTCCGGTCCGGACGCATGTCCATTCAATCCGCTTTATTGGGATTTCATGATGCGAAACGAAGATAGACTTCGCAGTAATCCGCGCCTTGCGCAGGTTTACAGGACATTGGACCGCATGGATGAGGATAAGAAAGTTGCTGCTCAAGTAAGCGCGAAAGCTTTCCTCGCCTCGTTATGATTGTCTTGCGCCAGGTGGTGGCACAAGCCGCGCTTCACGGTCTACCGGTACCGGCGTTGTCCTATTTCGACATCATTCGCACCAGCCGCTCAACGGCCAACATGCTGCAAGGCCAGCGTGATTTCTTCGGTGCGCATGGATTTGAGTGGACCGACAAGGATGGCTCCAGCTACCACGGTCCTTGGGCAATGGGTTGATCCGGGACACCACCAGAGAGATCGTTGTTGGAAAGGCCGGGGGCGCGCGGCCTTTTGTTATTTTGGCGCCTCTGATCTGTCACGTAAGTGCGTCTGCAATTTCTTTCCAGACCGCAGCTGGATCACCATTTCTCGAGGGTTTTCCGGCCCTGCCGAACCAATAAGCGGCGTTGCCATGATCGCCTTCAATGAGGTGGCAAAGAGCATGGATCCAGTCGTGATCTGCCTCGCCCTCTGCGCTTTGGCAGATTTCATGGGCTAGATCCCACTCCGGTCCCAGTTGAAGGTTGCCTTTTTTCAGCCACCAGAGCGTTTTAAGGGGGGCTGAATAGTTCTGCGGCGGTATGGCCGCGGACACATCCATATCTTCTAGGTCAGACATCAAAACTCCTATACGAACTCAAGAATGCTAATGGGAAATCATGTCCTCACGCGAGTGTGATTTGGCGTGCATAGGTTCTCTTAACTCTCTTCGATAAAATCAGCTCATGTTTCGCATACTGCTCATCATTGGCCTTCTATTCGCCGGCGCAACCCAAGGGTTCGCGCGCAAGGTGGATGTTGCCGTTGACGATGTGCCGTCTTACCTCAGTCTGGACCAGGTTGTTGCTGAGCTTCGAGCTGCCGATTGTTGTGACGAAACCGTGGTGATTCAGGCGAAGTCGACCTATTGCAAATCCGACTGCAAGGGCGTGATTGCCAGTCTTTTGGCTGTGCCTCATAAATCCGCGCAAGTGCCGGATGGTCTGGTGTCTACGCGTCAGAGTTCTGTGTCCGATTACCTGGAGCCAGGCCCTCCCAAGTCCTGAAATTTCACAGTTTTGACGGATCAAAGAATCCGCCTCAAGATCAATGAAATTCAGGAGACATCCCGTGATTACCAGACGAGACTTGCTGCTTGGAAGTGCAGCCGTGCTTGCTGCCTCACAGCCGCTTGTGGCCGAGGCGCACCACACCGCGAAATACAAGAATTTTAAAGTCGATCCGCAATATGAACCGCAGTCCGTGCGTTATGGTTTTCGCTATGAACGCGGAACTATCGTGGTCGATCCGAAGAACCATTTCCTCTACCTGATCGAAGGGTTTGGCAAGGCGCGCCGCTATGGCGTTGGTGTCGGCAAGGCCGGACTTGCCTTCAAGGGCATTGCGAGCGTGGAGCGCAAAGCCGAATGGCCAAGCTGGCGGCCGACCAAGAATATGATCCGCCGGGAGCCGGGAAAATACGCCAAATACGCCAAGGGTGTGCCAGGCGGTTTGAACAATCCCCTCGGGGCCCGTGCGCTGTATCTTTATAAGAACGGCCGGGACACCATGTACCGCATTCATGGAACCACACAGCCGAAGTCCATCGGCCGGTCGGTCTCCAACGGATGTATCCGTATGATCAACGATCATGTTATCGATCTCTATAACCGCGTTCCGCTGGGAACCAAGGTTGTGGTGCTTTAAACCCTATCGATCCGGATACATCTGAAATGACAAGAAACGTGACACGGCGTCAGGCCTTGTCCGGCGGTTTGGCCATGGTTGGCCTTGCGCTGGCTGGCTGTTCGCCAACACGCACAGCGCCCGCACCGCAACCGGTTAGGCCGCCGGTCGATCGTGACTTCATCTTAAATTATGGCTCGCGGCCGAACGAAGAATTTCCTCTGCCGGCGATTGATCCAAAGGTCTTGGAACCGAAATTCCGCCGAATGCGGGTTGCGTATCAGAGCAATGAGGACGACGGGACGATCATCGTCGATACGTCCAGTTTCTATCTCTATCTGGTTGAACCGAGCGGGACGGCCATGCGGTATGGCGTTGGTCTCGGACGGCAAGGGTTTGAGTGGTCCGGTCGGGCGCGGGTTGCCTGGAAACGGCCCTGGCCGACCTGGACGCCGCCAGCTGAAATGATTGCCCGCGAACCACATCTGGAGAAATACAGTGCCGAGAACGGCGGTATGGAGCCGGGTTTGGGTAATCCGCTCGGAGCCCGTGCGCTGTACATCTTCCAGGGCAATGTCGACACGCTCTACCGTCTGCACGGCACCAACGAACCGGCCTCCATTGGCAAGGCTGTGTCCTCCGGATGTGTCCGCCTCATCAATCAGGATGTGATCGATCTTTACGACCGTGTCCGGCCCGGAGCCAAGATCGTGGTGACGTGATCCGGGCCGCAGTGGATCTCAAAATTTGAATAGGTGACCTTATGAAAAAGCACAGGAAACCGAAGAAACAAACATCTAATAAACCTCAGATACAGAATGCAAAGACCAGGCATGATGATGTCTCTGCCGGGCGCCGCAATTTCCTGCGGCTCACCCGCAATATTGTCATCGGCGCAGGTGTCGTCGGCGGAGTTGGCTATGCGCTTGCCAGCAATGTCATCAACACCCTGAACGAACACGATCTGACGCGGGTTGGCAATGGGACGCCGACCATCGTGCAGGTCCATGATCCGAATTGCTCCTTGTGTCTGGCCTTGCAGAAGGAAACCCGATCCGCCTTGAAGCAGTTTCAAGACGGCCGGCTGGACTATGTGATTGCTAATATCAAGTCCGCGAGCGGCCGGGCCTTTGCCAACCGATATGGTGTTCAGCATGTCACTCTCTTGCTGTTTGACGCGGACGGCGAGCTCAAGAACATCTTGCAAGGTCAACGTGGATCGCATCAGTTGAGGGCCGAGTTTTCAAGATTATTAGCCGGGTAAATATCTGGAGCGGTTACCGCCTTTTCAGCGGTATGAAAACGAATAGTCGACGCCCCGGACTTGATCCGGGGCCAAGTCTTGCTTGTAATGGTCCCGGCTCAGAAGTCGGGACGGCAAAGCTGGAAAGCACCAGCACCAAATCCGCCGCGAGGAGGCCCTCCGGCGTTTTGGCTAAACGTTCTTCCCTAAGCCACAGGAGTGGCGGGGCGCGCCGGGCCTTGCCTGCGCAACATAAAAAACAAGAGTCTTCGGCAAAGCTTGACTGCCCCGCCCGGGCTGTTTGGTGCGCGCCGTGGCACAGCACCGGCCAGACTCGAAGTGCAGGGTGTCAATCCGCGCTCCGCAGCACGCCCAGCCGGCCGCTACTCGGTGTTGCCGCTGCAGGGTCACCGCCGTCCATTATCGCGCCGGACCCCGGTACGGTTCGTTACACCGGCCCGTCAGCCCCGCCCGATCCGCTCCCTTTTGGAGGACGGTCCCCCAAAAAGCCCGTGTAAGCGGATACACTGATCATCATACGACAGAGGCATGGGGGCGTGGATAAGAATTCTTTGTGTCAGGAGAGGCGTCCGTTTGTTGCCCAGAACGCAAACGACGGCTGTGCCAGGAAGACCGGAAGCAGACCCTATTGTCAGGGCTGTCGCGGCTGGAAAAACCACGTTGCCCTTATATCAGGCCCGCGGGGAGCTGTGTCGCCTGCCCCCATTGTTTGGGCGATTGTCCATACAGGCGTTTGAATTCGCGGCTGAACTGTGAGGAACTCGCATAGCCCACGTCCCAGGCCGCTTCGCTCACGTTCATCCCGCCGGCAATCTTCATGGCGGCGTGATTCAAGCGCATGGATTTCGCGAACTGGATCGGTGACATCGAAGTTGCCTGTTTGAACTTGCGGTGAAACACGGCCCGGCTCATACCGGCGTGAGCGGCCATGTCATCAATGGTGACCGGTTCATTCAGGCGTGCTGACAGGAATTGAATGGTTCGGGCGATTTCGTTGCCAACCCCGAAAGCTCGGTGCGCGGCGATACCCGCGTCACCCTTCAAAACGGCATAAAAGAGCTCGCGTAGCCTGTCCTCTCCGAGAACCGCTGCATCCAACGGGTTAGAGGCTAGTTGGACAAGCCTGTGCAGGGCATCGGTGAAGGCAGCATCCCACTCGGCAAGCGCCAGCCCCGGTGGCAGCGCGCCGCCGCCAGTTCTCTGGATAGAGCCAGTGGCGCTCTCAATCTCAATGGTCAGTTCGGTCATCACCCGCGTATCAAGGGAGATTATGACGCCGAGGAGCGGTTTTTCCAGTGAGGCAGTTGGCGTGCCTGCCTCCACCGGCATCGACATCGGGCAACAAAGATACCGTCGGCTGTCATAAACATGCCGTTTGCCGTCCAGAATGGCTTCTTTGGCACCGTTAACAATGGCAACGACTGTAGGCTCGTAAACCGCGGGTGTGCAGGCTATCGGTTCTGTAACGCGGAAGAGCTGCACGCCCTTTACCCCGGTTTCGACCAATCCGGCATCTGGGAGGCAGGCGTCGATGATCTGCCTGATCTGTTGTCTGCTCATATCGTGCACTTGCCATGGGGAAGTGCCTAATACAACTCCTTTGAGACAATTGGGCATGTTTTCAAGATTAATTCGCCTGCTTTTTCTCTACTTCGATATTTATGTTTCATTTCATGTCGGCGGGAATGTCCCGCCGGAAACAAGTAGCCAGCCTTTGCTGGAAGGAGCATGACGTGGAAAATAGATTTGGGCCAAAAGGCTGGACACCGGAGCGCCTTGGGTCTCTTGCGGGCAAAACCTATGTGATCACCGGTGCAAACGGGGGCGCTGGTTTTGAGGCTTCGCGGGTATTCCTGTCAAAGGGTGCTCGCGTGGTGATGATGAACCGCAGTGCGGAGAAGTCAGTTGCGGCCATTGATGCTTTAAAGCAGGAGTTCGGGCCGGACGCTGAGGTCAGTTTCATCCGCATGGACCTTGCCGTATTGGAAAGCGTGCGGGAGGCGGCAGCGGAAATCCGGTCAACGGTTCCCCAAATAGATGCCCTCATTTGCAACGCGGCCATAGCGCAGGTGGCCACACAACAGCTTACTGTGGACGGCTTTGAAAGCCAGCTTGGCGTGAATTACTTCGGTCATTTTCTGCTGTGTGGGTTGTTGTACGAGCGTGTTGAACAATCCAAGGGCAGGATCGTGGTGGTTGGCAGCAATGGCTATAAGATGGGCGACAAACGGATCCGGTTCGAAGACCTGAACTATGGCAAGGACTACTCCGCATGGAACGCCTACGCCCAGAGCAAACTGGCTCAGATGATATTTGGTTATGAGCTTCAGCGCCGGGGGCAGGCAGCTGGCAAGGCCGTACAGGTCCACGTTTGTCACCCCGGCGCGTCGCGAACCGGATTGATCCGCGACACGGCAAGTCTCACCACAAGGGTGCTGGCCACTTTACTTTCGCCGCTGGCACAATCCGGAGAGCGAGGCTCCTGGCCAGAGGTCATGTGCGCCACGGAAGAGGGGCTGGAACCAGCAAAATATTACGGACCAACGAAGTTCGAAATGGTCGGCCCAGTTGGCGAGTGTGCGCTGGAAGCATTCGCTCTGGACCGAGAACAGGCTGCCAAGCTTTGGGCACTCTCCGAGGAGAAAACGGGATTAAACTGGTCGCTTTAGGTGGCACGTTTCTCCACCGCCAAGTGATGGGTTGTCGCTGTCCTCAGATTTCTGCCGCATGTTGATGCTAAAAGCGAAGCCTGAGGAGGTGTGATCACTTTATGGCTGAAGGGGACGTGATCGTACTGGGTGGAACTGGGTTCCTTGGACAACGGGTCGTCCGGAAGCTGCTGGAGCGCGGACACTCAGTTGCTGTCGGGACGCGGTTTCCTGATAAGATTGCTCGCCTCCCCAATATCTGGGGTCGTGAGGTTCGCCCGGTCAAGGTCGACCTTCTGAAAGATGAGGTTATGAGCCGCGCCCTTCAAGGAGCGGGGACGGTGATCAACTGCATCGGGTTTTATGTCGAAACGCGCGATCAAACCTTCTGGGACGTTCATGTTGATGCGGCGCGCAAGATAGCAGACGCCGTCGAGGCTTCCGAGACTTGCAAGCTGATCCATATTTCCGGGATCAGGGCGTCTTCGACGTTTCGCTCAGCCTATGTCCGCGCGCGGGGTGAGGGCGATGAGGCGGTCCGCAGTGCCTGTGCCAATACCATCATCTTACGGCCAAGCGTTTTGTTCAGCCGCAGCGGCGCCTTTTTCGGCGACCTAGATGCAATCATACGGATGCTTCCAATTGTGCCGCTTTTCGGCACAGGCGGGACACGGCTTCAACCCGTCTATGTTGGGGATGTGGCCGAAGCTGTTTGTCAGGCCGTCGATCAAAAAAGAGAGTTGGGCGCAATATATGAGCTCGGCGGGCCTGAGGTGTTCAGCTACCGTGAGATCGTGACCCGGCTCGCTGCCCGCTCGGGCCGGCGCCGGTTGCTGCTGCCGGTGCCATTTCAAATCTGGTGGCTGCTTGCTTCCCTGGCAAGCCACTTACCGCGACCGCCCGTCACCCTTGGGCAGGTGGACCTGATGCAACGGGATAACATCGTTGCCACTTCGGCCAAGACCTTCGCAGACCTCTCAATTGTTCCAAAATCCGCTACTAAGTTGGGTCTGGTTTGATGGTACTTTTTTCACGCGAAAACTGCTTTCAGAAGGACCTCACGGTCGACGCAGATTATACAAATTGCGTGGATCGAAGTGGAAACGATGTTCCGCTTGGTGAAATTCAGCCCGTCAACAGATCCGTCACACGTGTCATCAGCATCAAAAACTCGGCGTCCTTGCCCGGTGTTTTGACATCGAGATCCGCGTGATCGCGCAGGAAAACGTTTGGCTCCATTTCGCCTTCGGACATGGCCAGCAGCGCTTCATATCCGGTCGTGAAAATGAGATCTGGGTTTGCCGAAGCGGAGTACCGTGCGTTGATGGTGCCATTTTCAACCTGAAGATCGATTGCCTCGCCATCGACGCGCAGTTCTGCGCGGAAAGATAGGTCGTCCGTTGGAATCCGCCTGGCTGCCGCGCCCAAGGTGGTGGCAACGGTCCTGAGATTTCCGGGTTTGACCGTTGGAACCTCCGGTTTGAACTGCCCGCCAAACATAGCCAGCTCAAAAATGACATTGCCGGTCTGCCGGCCAAGATCAGTCAGTTCATAAACAGTGGTGCCATGGCCAGCGTCCTGTTTTTCGATCAAGCCGTCGTCGGCAAGCTTGGCTAGCCGTTCGGTCAAAAGATTTGCTGCGATACCGGTCAATCCCCTTTGAAGGTCTGAAAACCGGGCTGGGCCTGCATGCAGATCCCGCAGGATCAACAAGGTCCAGCGGTCTCCGATCCGGTCGAGCGCGCGGGCAATCGGGCACAGCAATTTGTAAGACCGGGCTTTGGCCATTCTGTCCTCACGGTTTTGTTACTTTAAAAAATAAAGTGAACACTTTATTTATCTAACCAGAAACTAGACAGGAGACCTGCCGTGTCAACACTGCCGAACATTCTGGTTACCAGCGCTGCCGGAAAAACCGGTTTGCCGCTTACCCTTCAACTGCTCGAAAAGGCCTTTCCTGTTCGGGCGTTCGTCCGCAAACGCGATAACCGGTCCGACCTGCTGGCCAAGGCAGGCGCTGAAATCTTTGTCGGCGATCAATATGCCCTTGGCGACATGCGCAAGGCGATGGCCGGGATGCAACGGGCTTACCAATGTGCGCCGACCGCGCCGAATGGATTGCACTACAATGCGGTGTTTACTGTTGCTGCGTTCGAGGCACAGCTTGAGCATGTTGTGACTTTGGGCCAGTGGCTGGCGGCAGCCGATCATCCATCCTTGTTCACCCGCGAAATCTATTTGTCCGACACACTCATTCGAATGCAATCCGGCTTGACCGTGACCTCGGTCAATCCCGGCTGGTTCGCCGACAATTATCTAATGGTACTGGATATGGCGGCACATCTCGGCCTGTTCGCCATGCCGCTCGGTGATGGCCGTGTCAAAAAGAACGCGCCGCCGTCCAACGAGGATATTGCTAGCGTCGCAGCAGCAGCCTTGATTGACCCAGTATCTCATGCGGGAAAAACCTATCGGCCGACCGGACCTGAGTTGCTGTCGCCCAACGACATCGCTGCGGCCATGGGCCGGGCGCTGGGCCGGAAAGTCTCCTATATGGACATTTCCGAAAAGATGATGACCAAGGCACTTCGGGCCCTTCCGCCGTCCAACTACTCAGAAGCTGCGGTCTCACAGCTTGCCATTTATGCAGAAGAATACCGGCGGGGCGCCTTTGCCGTGACCGCGCCAACCGATCATGTTGCTAAGGTCGGTGGCCGCCTTCCTGAGACCTTTGAGAGCATTGTCCGCCGGACGATCGCGGAACGGCCTGATCTCAAGCCACGTTTGTCCAGGCGGATTGGAGCTTTGGCCGGTTTTGCAAAGATGCTGCTGACGCCTGCCTTGGACCTTGAGGAGATCCAAAGAGAGCGGGATTACGTCCGGATTGCCCAACCACAGTTCTGTCAGGACACATCGGAGTGGCTGGAGACCCATTCTTCTGCCGCGCTGCGGACACCGCTTCGGCAGGCATCCTGATTTTTCATAACACTTCAGACGACTTGATCCCAAACTTCCAGGAGAACCATCACATGACTGCCACCTCAATCTTGTTGGAACGTAACCAGGCTCTTGCCGAAGGTTTTGATGCTGCAGATCTGCCGATCCTGCCGAAACTCGGTACCATGATCCTGACTTGCATCGATGCCCGGGTCGACCCAGCCCATATCCTTGGCCTGGAGCTTGGGGAGGCCGTTGTGATCCGCAACAACGGCGGACGGGTAACCGATGCCACGATCCAGGAAATCGGTGCAATTGCCTTCATGGTCAAGCAGATGAGCGGTGGACAAGGGGGCGGGTTCGAGCTGGTGATCCTGCAGCATACTCAGTGTGGTGCGCAGCGTTTGGCTGATCCTGACATGCAGCAGGCGCTGAAGAAAAACCTCGGCATCGACGTATCGCAGTCAGCAATCCATGATCATGAGGAGACGATGAAAGACGATATCAAGCGTCTGCGCAGCGCCCCGGAAATCCCGGACAATATCGTTGTGTCTGCGCTGCTCTATGATGTGAAAACGGGCGCTGCACGCGAAATCGTTGCGCCAGAAATGCTTGGAGGGAGAGCTTAGAGCCTGTCGCATCTAATTGGTTTCATTTGACCGCGACACATTTGATCTCTGGCTAGGCGGTTTGCGTGCGATGGTGTGATCACCATAAGCGCAAAACAACGACGCGAGTGAGCAAATGTGTCCGGCCCTTTTTCTTTCGCTTTTTGATATTGAAGGGTGCAGAAAATCGGCCCATCGGCAGCGTTGCGCCGCTCACACGATCAACCAGATCGCGTTTCACGAACGCGCCTAGCCGAAGGAGCCGTTTTTCAGCATCAAATGGATCCAATTAGATGCGACAGGCTCTAACTTCCCGGCTTATCTGAGAATAGGTTCGGGCTGGAAAGTTCTATAACCGATGCCCGGACCAAGATCTCAAAAACTCGAACTCAGATGATCAATAAGCGCACGGACCCGCCGGGTCAGATGGCGGTTGGGCGGGTAGAGCGCATAAAGACCAAAAACACTGGTTCGATAGTCCGGCAATACTCTCTCCAAGCGGCCATTTTCCAGCTCGTCTTCAATCGCGTAATAGGGCGCCAGCGTGATGCCGAGACCGCCAATGGCCATGCGGGCCAGCGCTCCGGGGGAGTTGGTCTGAACGGCGCCGTGCAGCCGCACGACATGTTCCTGATCCCTGGAAAAGAACCGCCAGACATTCAGCTCAACCTGATTGTTGTCGACGAGGCAGACATGGGTGCTGAGGGCTTCCGGCGCGGACGGCCGGCCATGCCGGTCGAGATAATCCGGTGCGGCACATAGGACCAGCTCCATGTCGGAGAGCTTTTTCGCTATCAGCGTTGAATCCCGCAAGGCGCCAATTCGGACAGCCAAGTCAAACCCTTCTTCAACCAGAGCGACCCGGTTGTCCGTCAACTTCATGTCGAGTTCGACATCCGGATTTTCTTTCAAAAACGGGATCAATGCCTGTACGAGTTTTGTGCTGCCAAATCCTGTTGGTGCGGTTAGGCGGATGGGACCGGAGAGGGCGGTCTGACGTTCGCGCACCAAAGAATCCAACTCATCCATCTGCTCCAGAAGTGGGCGGGAGCGTTCCAGATAAGCAGCGCCAACATCGGTCAGCGAAACACTGCGGGTGGTCCGGTTGAACAGCTGGGTCTGCAACTGGCTTTCGAGCTGTTGGACGTATTTGCTAACCAGCTTGGTTGACAAACCGAGACGGCGGCCGGCTCCGGTAAAGGACCCTTCTTGAGCCACAGCAACGAACGCTCTGATGGTTTCAATCTTGTCCACGTGGGGGCTCTCTTTGGCTATATTGTCTCCGTAATATACATAATCATTGAATAGATTGGAGTATTATATCTTTTTTGTGGATCTGCATATTTCGTTCAGCGCGACACCAAAGACAGTTCACGTGTTTCGCGATCATAAAATCTCAGGAGAACGAAATGTCCAATGCCGTCAAAGTTTACAGCTTCCCGCTGTCTGGTCACTCACATCGGATCGAGCTTTTTGCCAGCCTTGCCGGAATCAATCATGAGATCGTCAAGGTTGATCTGGCCGCAGGTGAACACAAGCAGCAGCCGTTCCTCAAACTCAATCCGCTTGGCAAGGTGCCGGTGATCGAAGACGGTGGTGTTGTCGTCTCGGATTCGAATGCAATTCTGGTCTATCTGGCCCGGAAATATGCATCCAACTGGTTGCCAACGGATCCTGTTGAAGAAGCTGAAGTCCAAAGAATTCTGTCGCTTGCGGCCAATGAAATCGCCAATGGACCGGCAGCAGCGCGGTTGGCAAATGTCTTTGGTGCGGACGTTGACACCGACCGGGCGAAGGGTATTGCAGCGGTCGTTTTTGAGTATTTCGAAACCCACCTGAATGACCGGGAGTGGCTTGTTGGCTCCAAGCCGACGATCGCAGATATCGCGGTCTATACCTACACAGCGCATGCACCGGAGGGAGATATTTCTCTCAAGGATTATCCGAAAATCCAGGCTCTGCTGGCCCGCATCGAAGCGTTGCCAGGGTTTGTGCCGATGCCGAAAACACCGGTTGGCTTGGCCGCATAAACTTTGCTTGGAGGAGGGGCATTTGCCCCTCTTTCCGCCGCAGTTTCCTAAGAAATTGTAGTCAGGATGAGTTTGATGACTGTGTTTCATTCACCGGAAGACACTGCCGGTACGCCGTCCCCGTTTCATTACGGAGAACAACAGGTGCAGGAGCGGCTGGGCGTGCGCCAAATCGAAGATTTTGCTCGCAAGGTGATCCGGCCGTATATGCCCGATCAGCACCGCAACTTTTTTGAAGCGCAGCCGTTTCTGATCGTGTCTGCACGGGACAACGACGGACGACCCTGGGCGACGATCCTGGAAGGGGAGGATGGTTTTGTGGCGTCTCCGGATCCGGAAACCCTGACGATTAGGTCTAGGCCAGTCTCCGGTGATGCGTTGGAGCAGTCATTTTCGGCTGGGACCGATATCGGCATTCTTGGGATCGAACTGGAGACCCGCCGCCGCAATCGTGTCAACGGGCATGTCGCGGAGAATCGCGACGGGCAGATTTCGTTTGCGGTCGGCCAATCCTTTGGCAATTGCCCGCAATACATTCGCGAACGTCCCTATTGGCGTGTTTCCGAGCGAACACCTGGGCCGGTACAACGCGGGGGCGGATTATCGGAGACCCAGCAGGACTGGATCCGGGCAGCGGATACCTTCTTCATTGCCAGCGGCTATCGCGGTGAGGGCGAAGACAGATCCTTTGGAATGGATGTCTCCCACCGCGGCGGGGAGCGTGGTTTTGTTGAGGTGATCGATGACCGCACCATCCGGTTTCCGGACTATGCCGGGAACAATCATTACAACACGATCGGCAATCTGCTCGTTGATCCCAGGGCAGGGTTCCTGTTCCTGGACTTTTCCAGTGGCAGTCTGCTGCAACTGACCGGTACGGCCAGTATCGACTGGGACACCGAGGATGTTGATGCCGTTCCAGGTGCCCGCCGCCTTATAACTTTGACGATCGAGGAGAGTGTCGAACTCCCTTCCGCCTTGCGCCTGCGCTGGCAGGAAGACGCGGACTCGGCACGTTCGCTACGGCTCGTTGAGAAGACACGGGAGAGCGCCGATGTCATGTCATTTGTTTTTGAGGCCCGGGACGGCGGCCCGCTTGCGCCTTTCAAGGCCGGGCAGCATTTGCCAATCGAACTTCAAATCCCAGGAGCCGGTGGGAAGATCAGCCGCTCCTACTCCTTGTCTGGCTCGCCAAAAGATAGAGGCTACCGCATCTCTGTAAAACGCGACCCGCAAGGCCTGGGCTCACGATATTTGCACGACGGTCTAGACGTCGGCAGTCTGGTGCAATCCCGCAAACCTGCCGGTGGTTTTGAGGTTTTGGATGGGGATGCGCCTCTGGTTCTGGTGAGCGCGGGGATCGGCGTCACACCCATGCTGAGCATCTTGCATGAGGTGGCCGCTGAGGCTGGTTCCCGGCCGGTGTGGTTTGTGCACAGCGCACGCGATGGCGCGCATCATCCATTTAGCGATGAGGTTAGAAAACTGGCGGAAGGACGCGACTGGATCAATGTCTTGACCCACTACAGTCAGCCGCAATCGGCTGATCGGTTAGGCCAGGACTATCACCGGAGTGGCCGGATCACGGCAGCCAGCCTGATCGATCTCCTTCCCGGGCCAGGAACAGAGTTCCTTCTGTGTGGTCCGGCTGGTTTTACAGCCGATATCAAATCCGGTCTTGAAGCTCATGGGATACCGGAAACCCGGATTCATTCCGAGAGTTTCGGATAGCAGGCAAAAGCAAACCGCGCAGCCAGAGTGTGCTCCAGCTGCGCGGTTTTGTGGCTATCTTATCAGGAAACGTTAGCCCGGGAGATAGGTCTGGCCGACAAACTTCGCAGTCGCGTCCGGAGCTGCAAGGAACTGCTCATAGAGCTGCGTTGAAGTCGGATCCGGGAAGACGTTTTCTTCTCCGTTTTCCAAGGCGTCGAGGATCTGACGAACAACCTCTTGTGGTGCGGTTTTGTCGGCATCGAATTGCTCGGCCATATCGGTGTCCACCGGCCCTGGATAGACGCCGACAACCTGTGTTCCCTGACCAGCGAGTTCAGCGCGCAGGCCCTGGGTAAGTGAATGAACGGCAGCTTTGGAGGCGCTATAGGTGCCCAGAACCGGGAAATTGATGTGCGAGGCGATGGAGCCAATGTTGATGATCGCGCCGCCGCCGTTTTCCTTCAGAACCGGAGCAAAGGCCTGGGACACATTCAAAGTGCCGAAGAAATTGGTTTCCATTTCGAGGCGGCCGCGCTGATCAGCGCCCGGCGTTGTGAAACTGGAAAAACCTGCGGTTCCTGCATTGTTGACGACAAGCGCGACGTCCTTGTTGGCAGCGGCCGCAGAAATATCTTCGGCGTTGGTGACATCAAGTTTGAGGGCCACCACCTTGCCGCCGTTCTCGGCGACCAGTTGCTTCAAATTGTCGGTGTTGCGGGCACCGGCGTAAACCTTTGCCACGCCACGGGACAGGAGTTCTTCAACAAAGGCCCGGCCAATTCCGCGGTTTGCGCCAGTCACCAATGCTGCTTTTCCTTGGATTTTAGACATCAATCTGAGTTCCTTTTGGGGTCGGATGTGGAATAAAGTACGCTTCGGTATTTTAATAAGGTCTTGAATCCGGAATTCAAGAGAATAAAATACGGATTGGTACTTTAATTTGCCCCGATGATGGAAGCTTGATCCGATGCCCAGAGGCCGGCCGCGAAAAATCGACCCGCAAGATGCGCTGAAATCTGCCCTGCACACGTTGTGGGAACAGGGCTATGACCGCACGTCTATGGCCGATCTTGTTAAAGCCACCGGTATGGCAAAACCGGGTCTTTATGCAAACCTCGGCGATAAGGACGAAATCTTCC
The DNA here is from genome assembly GCF_965216085.1 of Roseibium sp. Classification (GTDB taxonomy): domain Bacteria; phylum Pseudomonadota; class Alphaproteobacteria; order Rhizobiales; family Stappiaceae; genus Roseibium. The sequence goes on from NZ_OZ244138.1 coordinate 515,978, forward strand.
AAAAAGCCCTGGAGCTGTATCAGGACGAAATGGGCACTCCGATGATTGAGGCGCTGGTTCAATCTGACGAGCCGCTTAAAGACAGTCTCCGGGCAGCCCTGCGCGGTGTTGTCCATGCAAAAGAGGGCAGCGGATTGCCGGAGGGCTGTTTCATCATCAACAGCACGATCAATTGCTCGGCCCAGCCAGATCATATTCAAGACAAGATGCGCGCCATGAACATGGCACGGCGCGATGCCTTTCTTCGGCGTCTGGAGCGGGCTCAGACGGATCAAGAACTGCCGGAAGGCACAGATATTGTCGCGCTTGCCAATTTCTTCGCAGGACAATCCGCGTCAATCTTCACCATGTCCCAGGCCGGCCTGCCGCTTGAAGACCTTGAAGCGATGATTGAGGTCAGCCTGTCGGTTCTGCCGGACGCCAGCGATTGACAAAAACAGCAGATCCGACACGCCACTGCTGAAATCTGCTTATTGAAAGCAGACTTCAGATGATCTGTAATTGGCCAAGAATCCGGTAGAGCCAAAACGGCTCTGGCAATTCGACAGGGCTAATGATGGCAGCGGAACATCGCGCAAAACGCAGAACCTTTCTGAAAGTCGTCCGCCGGGTCCTGATTGGTCTGGGCGCATTGATCGTGATTGCGGGCGCTGTGTTCACTGCGGTTTTGACGCTGGACATGTTTTTGCCGCTACGCCAGGCGGTTGCCGGACAAATCCTGACCTCGCAGCTTGATCGCAATACCCAAGTGAAAGGCGCTGTTGCCTTCGATCTCGGACGGGTTGTGACCGTGCGCATCGAAGATGCCGTTGTTGAACGGCTCAGCACAAACGACGGATCGCCAGGCCGGTTTTTTGAGTTTGTGCGCTTCGATTCCCCTTACCAGCTCTTTCTGGGGGATGTGTCTCAGATCTTCAATTTCAAGATGGCCGGTGCAGATATCGAGATTGCTGAGACCGCCGGCAGATCGGCTGGAAGGGGATCAGAGTATTTCCAGCTTCCCTCCGATATCATCAACATGCCGGTGTTCGATACGCTGAAATTGTCCGATGTTACCTTTCATTATATCGGAGAGGCCGTTGGCTGGGATGAAACCCTTCAAATTCAAACTCTGCAGATCGCACCTGCGGCCACTGCCGGAGAGCTCGCGATCGTCTTTGAGGCTGTGCTCAATGGAACTCCACTGAAAATCTCCGGAGAGATCGCCCGGCCGCCGGATGGTGGACCTTTAAAGGCGGGGCGCTTTGACCTCAATCTTCAGTTTCCTGGGCTGAGTACCAAAGTGTCCGGGACAATCGATACGTCAACAGAGGTTGCCGGTGTTGAGGGGCGTGTCGAATGGGTCTCACCGTCTTTGTCCGAAGCATTGGCCTCAGCAGGGATTACCAGTGAGCTTGACGGCACCATCAATGCATCCTGGCAATTTTCGGGAACGCTCGATGCGCTAACGATCTCGCACATCGATATTGCTTTTGTCGGTCAGCATGAAGATCGTGTCCGGGTGTCCGGTGCGATTGAAAATGCGAGCATCGATCCAGTGCTTGATCTGGCGTTTGATGCATCGCTTGTTCCCCTGGCGCATCCTGACAATGAATTGGCAATTGATGTCTTGGGTCTTTCTGGTGAGGTCCGCGGTCCGCTCAACGGCCTGGCAGTTGATAATGCTCAGCTGAAAACCAGCGCGGCTATTTTGGACATCGAAACGATTGGCCCAATCACAGTGGGCCGGGTTGCAAAACAGGACGATGGCCGTATTAGCTTGGAAGAGCTGGTCATCAAAGATGGCCCACCGGATAAACCCCATCTTGTCCTTTCCGGGCAAGTTGCCGACGTCATTGGGCTCACCGGTATTACCCTTACTGGCAACTTCCAGTTTCCTGTGGCGCTGCTGTTGGAACCCAACGTGTCGCCCAAGCCGGATCTTGGCACCCTTGAAGGGGTCATCGAGATCAGCGATGCGGCGAGCTGGCTTGGGCTTGAAACGCTCCAGGGTTCTGTGGTGGGGACAGATCTGCTCGATCTCAGCTTTGCACTGACCGTTCCTGAACTTCGTCATGTCGATAAGTTGGCGTTTTCAACTGAGCTCAAAATTCCCGACCCTGCAGAATTGCTGAGATCAGGATTGATTGAGCCCGATCGGGAGTTACCGGCCATATTGTTCACAGGGGAAAGTTCATTGGATGCCGGACAGTTGGGTTTGGTTGGCGCTCTTGCATCCGGGTCCAGCCAGATTGAAGCGGACTTGTCCATGGGTTTTCAATCACAAGAAAACGTCTGGCTTTTGCAGGGCGACATTTCCTCAGATGCCATAGATCTCTCCGAGATTTCCGGATTGGCTGATTTCGTTGAACTCGGGCTGGCGGGGCCAAAGGATGCGGTTTCGCTGACAGATGGGATTGCATCCAACGTCAAGGTTGATGTCGGTGTTGCGGCCAAAAGCCTTGTGTCCGGCAAAAAAGAAGCGGGCAACATTTCGGCAAATGTTCATTTTGAAAATGACATCCTGAAAGTTGCCAATCTCTCTATGGCGTATATTGGCGGCTTGGTGAAAGGCGATTTTGGCGTTGACTTTACCCAAGACGCTGCACGCGGTTTTGCCAAAGGCCGGATGGAAAAATTTCCGCTGCGCAGCTTGATGACAGAGCTCGGTCTGGCCGCGCCGATTACCAGCACGGTCTACGCCAGTTTTGATTTGTCTGGCGCGATGGGGTCTGAACGAGATCTCTTGCGCACGCTGACTGGAAAACTGACAACGTCGCTCTGGGGCGGACACTTTCCCGACCGGATCGTGGAGTTGAGCGGATTGAGTGCTTTCACCTGGCTGGTGTCTGGATCGGGCGACAAGCGCGCCAAGCTGGTGTGCGCGGTGTTGCCTTTGAGGTTTAAGTCTGGCAGAGCGTCAGGAAATGCGCTGGTGGTAGAGACCGCAAATGTCCAGATCGTCGGTGGAGGGTCGATTGACTTCCGCAATGGCGCACTGAACCTCGCCTTTCTGCCGCGGGCAAAGAAGAAGCAGCTGGTCCAGATCGTGTCACCCTTTGAAATCAAGGGAACACTCAAATCCCCCGAGTTGATCGTTAAAGAGGCAGGTGCCGGCCGGGCTGTTGGGGAAGTGTTGTCGTTGCCGCTGAACCTTCTGGGTCATATGTTCCGGGGATCGGGCGCCATCGACGAAAAGGCCCGTCCCTGTGTCATTCCGAAAAATACCAAGCCGAAATAGGCGGATCCGAGCGTTTACTGTGCCAGGCCCATGGCTTCCAGGTTGGCGATGGATGCAGGCAAGCCGGACACATCGCGCAACTCGACGATCAGTCGCGGGTCACTGTTCAATCTGCCCAGCTCCTTAAAGACCGAATGCCAGTTGATTGTGCCTTCGCCCAAGGTCCAGTGACGGTCTGCGTAACCGTCTGCGTCCTGCAAATGAATGTGGCGCAGGCGGTTGCCGGCAGCTTTGATGAAATAATCAACCGGCGGAGCTCCGGTTGATCCATGAGCGTAATGCGCGTGCCCGGTGTCGATGGAAATTTTCACCGCATCCGAGCCAAAACTCTCGGCAAGTTCGACCCGCGCATAGGGATCCTTGTCCTCAATGTTCTCCAAGACCAGTTCACAACCGATGTCTTCGGCCCGTTTGACAGCCTCGTGCAGGGTCAAATGGCAGGCCTCGATCTTGCGTTCCCGGCCCTTGTCGTTGTTGTCGAGATTGTTGAAATCCCAGGTGCTGTAGGGGCTGTGAACCACCATATGCGTTCCGCCAATCGCCTCACACACGGAAAGGCCTTGCAACAAGCGCTTTTTGACGATTTCACGGATCTCTGGGTCCAGGGCGTCAATGGTGAAGCCCCAAAAGGGCCCATGTATCCCAAGCCGGCCTTTGTGGCCGGCCAGAAGCTTTTTTGCGTGTTCGGCGATCGGCTGCCAATCGCCGTTGAGGACTTCGCCTTTCACGAAATCCTGCAGTTCCAGGTCCCTTTGCTTTTCCAGCATGAGGTCTTTGTAAACCTCATAGGATGAAAGCGGCATGGCGGCACCGAGAATAGGAAGGCTGGACATGGAAACCCTTGCAGCTTGATAAGATCAAGCAGCCTCTTAGGCCGTCTTCGGTGACACTATTACGACGGCACCAGCTTCAATACCCTTGTTTGCGGTCGACAGCGTCTGGAATCTCGCCGGTTTCCAAATATCGGCCGATGTTCTCAGCGACGATCTTCGATGCCGTGCTGGTAATCGTTGGGGCTGAGATATGGGGCAGCACGGTCACCTGCGGATGATCCCAGAAGGGATGGCCTTCAGGCAACGGTTCTTCGTCAAAGACATCCAGGACCGCATGGTTGAGACGTCCGCTATTGAGCGCCTGCAAAAGCGCATCTGAGTTGATGATTGGACCGCGGGCAAAATTGATCAAGCTGGCGCCGGATTTGAAGTTTGTAAACGCAGTTTCATTGAACAACCCGCGCGTGTCATCCGTCAGGGGCATCAAAAGCACGGCAATATCAGATTGCGAGAGCACGTCCTGGAGGCCATCGTTGCCGGAGTATGTCTTAAGCCCGTCAATCCCTTTGGGGGTGCGGCTCCAGCCGATGACGTTAAACCCGTTGGCCTTCAGCCGCAGAGCCGATGCTTGGCCAAGTTTCCCGATGCCAAGGACGCTTACCGTAACCTCTTGCGGTGTTTTCAAAGGGTGATCGAGCCAGAGTTTGGCGTGCTGTTGGGCCATATAGGTCGGCATGCTGCGGTGAAGATACAGCGTCCAGGCCAGGACCGCTTCCGACATGGTTTCTGCCATTTGCGGATCGGTCAGCCTGACTATCAGCGGGCCATCTTCTGGCAGTTCTTTTACAAGTCGTTCAACCCCGGCCCAGAGACTCTGCACCCAAACGAGATTTTTTAAGGCCGCGACCTTCTCGGGATCGGGATTGGCGACGATTGCGATTTTGGCGGCATTTCGCTCCGCGTCTGAAAGGTCATCGAAGGCCTTGACCTCGGCAATCCCGTCCAGCGCTTCAGGAAGGGCATCCCGCCAGACTTGGCGCTCCATACCGCTGACTTCGGAAACGAAGGGGATAACCGTCTTCATGCCGCAAACACTCCAGCTTGGCTTGCAAATCCCTTGATTTCGATCGGGTTTCCTGACGGGTCCAGAAAAAACATGGTGCTTTGTTCCCCAGGTTCGCCCTCAAAACGGATGGTGGGCGGAATGACGAATTCCAATCCCGCTTCGGTGAGTTTACCGGCAAGGGCTTTCCAAGCGGTCATGTCGAGGACTGCGCCCAAATGCGGCATGGGAACCATATGAGCGCCAACTTTGCCGGTGGTTGTTGTTTCAAAGGGTTTGCCAAGATGCAGAGATAGCTGGTGGCCGAAGAAATTGAAGTCGACCCAAGTCTCCGTGCTGCGGCCTTCCTGGCATCCCAGGATGCCGCCGTAAAACGCACGTGCGTTGTCCAGATCGGTCACATGAAAGGCGAGATGAAAACAAGGTTGCATAAGCTATCTCCGAATTTGTCCGGATTTTCATAGCAGAGATCTTGCAAAACAATTACTATCTTTTTGTTCTTCTTAGGATAGGAAAAAGTTTTGGATACACGGTTTCTCGAAAGCCTGCTTGCTGTCGTCACGACCGGATCGATTGCTGCGGCTGCCCGCCAGCAGGGATTAACTGCAGCCGCCGTCAGCCAGCGGATACGTGTATTGGAAACGGATTTGGGATGCCGGCTTTTAACCCGCTCTGCCCAGTCGGCCAAGCCGACGCAGGAATGCCGGAACATGCTGCCAGCAGCGCACGCTCTAGTTCGCGACGCACAGCGGCTGTCTGGCCACGTCACTTCGGACGGTCTGAGAGGGCCGTACCGGCTTGGGGCAATTTCAACGGCGATGCTCGATTTTGTGCCCAAGGTGGTTCTGCACTTTCGTGAAATGGCGCCGGAGGTCAGGCTAACCGTTCGCCCGGGAAGTTCGCAGGCGCTTTATGAGAGCCTGGCCGCAGATGAGATCGATGCTGTGATCGGTGTTGAGCCGCCCTTTTCTGTGCCCAAAGAAATCCGCAAGAGGGCTATGGCTGAAGAACCCTTCATGCATATTACGCCGCGTGAAACGCCGATAGAGCCGCAGCAAGAAGAACTGCCTTGGATACTTTATGACCGGTCAACCTGGGGCGGGCGGTTGATCGCAAGCTATCTCGAAACACAAATTGGTGAGACACCGGTCTTGTGCGAACTGGATTCTCTGGAGACGATTGCGGCCATGGTTGAGGCCGGATTGGGACAAGCCGTGGTTCCAAAATGGGCTGGTATGATGACTCAGTATTCCGGCTTGACCATCGATGGCCTGCAAACTGATCAATGGTTCCAACGGCCTATCGTCTTGCTGCAAAAATCCTCGTCGGGTGTCCCCTCAATCGATGGCCTGTTGCAGAAGACACTTTTGCGGTGACGTTTTAGGAGAATGATCGTTATCATTATTCTCCTTTTGGTTGTATTTTTAAGAAAAATTAACCTTTTGAGTGTGGTTGCGACGCCTGTTTAAAGTTACATTCTTAGTAAAAATGGCGTTTCTTGGCAGGAAAATGTCGCTGGATGGCAAGTTCACGAAATAACACGCATGATGGCCAAAAGAAGTGCAGGTCGACTGTTGTACTGAAGGGCGCATAATGCAATTGTATTGATCGCATGCCCAAGAGCTTGGTTGAAATAGCTATTTCGACCTTGTGCGGCCCGTCGGGTTTTGCGGTGAAGATTAGGGAGCTGGGTCGAAGTTTATGATGCTGGAAAAGGCAGTAGAAAAGATCAAAGATCTTCACGCCTTTCTGTGTGATTTGATCCACAGCGCTATTTTACATGTTCAATTGATGCGCCGGGAGGTGAATACTTATTATTTAGTATTCATGCGCTGCGCCAATGAAGAGTTCAACAAACAGACTGCATAGGAGTACCCTCATGAAAAAGTTGTTTGTCTCGGTCGCTGCGACCGCGTTAATCGGTATGGCATCGTCCGCCATGGCGGAAGACTGCGGTACGGTGACCGTCGCGGAAATGAACTGGGCGTCCGCTGGCGCGATCGCGCAGATAGATAAGATCATTCTTGAAAATGGCTATGGCTGTAACGTAGAGCTGGTGACCGGTGACACCATGCCAACCTTTACGTCGATGAACGAAAAGGGTGAGCCGGACATGGCGCCCGAGCTCTGGATTAATGCTGTTCGTGAGCCGCTCGACAAAGCTGTTGCTGCAGGGTCTCTGATCATTGGCGGTGAAATCCTCAACGAAGGCGGTGTAGAAGGTTGGTGGGTCCCGACCGCTATCGCTGAAGAACATGACATTTATACAGTTGAAGCTGCTCTCGCGCGGCCAGACCTGTTCCCAGGTGCTGAAGATGACAGCAAAGGCGGCTTCTTCACCTGCCCGACTGGCTGGAATTGCCGCATCACGACCGGCAACCTGTTCCGCGCTTATGGCGGTGAAGAAGCTGGCTTTGAATTGGTCGATCCGGGCTCTGCTGCCGGTCTCGACGGCTCCATGGCGCGTGCAAACGAACGTGGCGAAGGTTGGCTCGGCTATTATTGGGCCCCGACTGCGATGCTTGGAAAGTACGACATGACGCTGCTGGATTTTGAAGTTCCGCACGACAAAGCAGAGTGGGACAAATGCACTGTGGTCGAAGACTGCCCGGACCCGAAGAAGAACTCTTGGGTTGCGTCTGAGGTGTTCACGGTTGTCACGGACGACTTTGCCAAAAAAGCAGGCCCGACGATGGATTATGTCAAGGGTCGGACTTGGGACAACCGGACAGCCGGTAAAGTGTTGGCCTGGATGACAGACAACCAGGCAACCAACGAAGACGGTGCGTACTACTTCCTGGAAAACTTTGAAGACGTTTGGACCAAGTGGGTGAGCCCGGAAGTCGCAGAAAAGGTAAAAGCTTCTCTGTAATCCGTTGAAGCAAAAAAGAGCCCGCGCAAATGTGCGGGCTCTTCAATGAGGGGCATAATAACGGGACGAGAATGATGGAGTGGCTACAAGAATTTCCCTCGCTAAGCAGGGGCAGTTTACGCGCATTGCGCCAATCGGTTGATGGGTCCTTTAAAGATTTTACGCGCGCATACGGCGATGCAATTGAAAGTGCTTTCGATCCGATCAAAGATTTCCTGATCTTTCTGGAACATTTGCTGATCAATTCACCCTGGCCAATCATCTTAGCTGTACTCGTTGGTATCGTTTACCTAATGAGCCGCAACGTTAAGATCACTCTCGGTTCTCTCGCTGCCTTGTGCCTGATCGGCTTCCTCGGAATGTGGGAAGATACCATGCGCACCATTGCCATGGTCACGGTCTGTACCTTGATGGCAATTGTGCTCGGGATTCCTCTTGGAATCTTGATGGCCCGGTCGGATCGTGTGCAGAGCATGATCAACCCGGTTCTCGACCTGATGCAAACGATGCCAAGCTTCGTTTACCTCATTCCGGTCGTGATGATCTTCGGCCTCGGAAAAGTCCCGGGTATGATCGCTGTGGTGATCTACGCCATTCCGCCGATGATCCGTCTGACCAACCTTGGCATCCGTCTTGTTGATCAGGATGTTCTGGAAGCCGCCGATGCATTCGGCTCAAGCTCCTGGCAGAAACTGAGCAATGTTCAGTTGCCTTTGGCTCTGCCGACGATAATGGCCGGCGTCAACCAGTGCATCATGATGTCCCTTGCGATGGTCGTTGTCGCCGCGCTGATCGGTGTGAAAGGTCTGGGCCAGCCCGTGCTGAATGCCATTGCAAACCAGTATCTGACAATGGGTGTCATGAACGGCCTGGCTATTGTTGCCATCGCCATCATCTTTGACCGGGCGACGCAAGCCTATGGCAAACGCCTTCAGAAACATTCGGAGGTGATCCATGGCTGAGGCAACCGGCATTGAAATCAAGAATCTTTACAAGATCTTCGGCCCGAACGGCAAAGACATGGTGCAGCTCGTCAAGGACGGCATGTCCAAGACCGAGCTGAATGAAAAGCACAATCATGTTCTGGGGCTCAACAACATCAACATCTCCATGCCGGGTGGCAAAATCGAGGTGGTGATGGGCCTATCCGGATCTGGGAAATCCACCTTGATCCGGCACATCAACCGGCTGATTGACCCGACAGACGGCGAAGTGCTCTACGGCAATGAAGACGTCTGCAAGATGTCTCAGGGCGAACTGAGGGAATTCCGCCGCCACAAAACGGCGATGGTGTTCCAGAAGTTTGCGCTTTTGCCGCACCGGACAGTGATGAAAAACACCGTCTACGGCCTGGAGATCCAGGGCGTTCCGATGAAGGAAGCCGAAGAGCGGGCGTCCCGCTGGATTGCACGGGTGGGCCTTGAGGGCTTTGAGGATCACTATCCGAACCAGCTCTCCGGCGGTATGCAGCAACGCGTTGGTCTTGCGCGGGCATTGACCAATGACGCCGACATACTTCTGATGGACGAAGCGTTCTCGGCGCTTGATCCGCTGATCCGTATGGACATGCAGACCGTTCTGCTCGACCTGCAGGAAGAGCTGCACAAGACCATCGTCTTCATCACGCACGATCTGGATGAAGCACTACGCCTTGGCGACAAGATCGCCATCCTGCGCGATGGCGCTGTCATTCAGCAGGGGTCTGGTCAGGACATCGTCTTGAACCCGGCGGACGCCTACATCGCAGACTTCGTCAAGGAAGTGAACCGCGGCCGGGTGATCCTGGTCGATACTGTGATGGACAAGAGCAAAACGCTCGAAGGCGGTCTCACCGTGGAGAGCGGCATCATGCTGGAAGAGGCGGCCAAAAAATTCGCCGAAACCGGCCAGGGCGAATGCTGCGTGATCAATGGCGACGGCAAGCCGATCGGTGTCTTGAATGTCCAGGACACCATTAGCGCCATGGTGACTCCAGCCACGCACTAAGACTGGGCATAGAGCCAATAAAAACCTCCGGAAGCGGGATGCTTTCGGAGGCTTTTGTTTGGAAGGTGCTTGCTGAGAGCTGGAAGTCGTTATTAGGGAGCAATTTTCGGGCGATAACCGGACGTTCGCCGTTTCGTAAACCAAGGTCCCCCATGCGCGTCCAGACCGATTTCGAAGCCTCACAACGGTCTCGTCATCCGAACGGACAGTGATGGCATGAACGGGGAGTTCGGCCACTCAGACTCGACGTTCCATCCGCGATGCTCGTAGAACCGGCGCGCCACCTCATTCCTAACGGACACATCGAGCGATAGTCGGGTCGACCCACTGGCGCGAGCCTGATCTTCGAAGGCATCCAGCAATACGGACCCGACTCCTGTTGCACGTCTTTCCCTGTCAACGGCCACGAAATGGAGATAGAAATCGCCTTCCTCGATGGAATCGTTTAGCCGCATGAGTGGTGCCAACAACACTTCCACGATCCTCATTCGTAGCCTCAGCCTACCGGCAGCCTTCCTCTGAGGTTCGCGGGAAGAACGACGATGCTGCGCTTCGGTGTAGGCCAAAATCATTCCCACGATGATGTTGTCGCACTCTGCAAAAGTTACGTTTTGGTAGGAGCTATCGTGATCGGGTTGCAGGAATGCGTTGGCAATAATTTCTTCATAGCGGCGTCCGAACATCACCTGCATGAAGCCCTCCGACGCTTCGTTTGCATAATGCGCACAGGCAAGGCCGTCATCAAAAGTCGGATTTGCAGCTCTCAGGGTCACTGACGGTTGATTCATAGGATCCTCAAGGATGAGCTTGATACCTTGTAATACGAACTGCAGCTATGGGCCGGTAAAAGACAATACAAATAATAAGTTTCAGAATAAAAAGCCCTGGCCAACCGGCCAGGGCTTTCTAGGTTTTACACTGATCTCAGATCACCATTCGGAGAATGCCGTCCGCATATCCGGGCGTGCCGGTTGATATCGGTTCACCTTTGTTACTGTGACCGAGTCCCGGACACCCGCGTCGGGATTACGCGTGCAGGCGTCGGGGGAGCGCGCAGGTCGCCGGAAAGAAGCGTCTGTTTCGAGAACTGACCCAGAAGCATTGGCTTGGCAAAATAGTACCCCTGAGCCAGCCGGATCTGGGTTGTATCTTGCAAGTAGTCAAGTTCTTCCTTTGTCTCGACGCCCTCTACGATGATCGACATGTCCAGGGCGTGGGCCATCGATTCAATGGCTTTCAAAACGCTCTGGCTGCGCGGTTTTTTATGAATGTCTGTGATGAACGAGCGGTCGACCTTAATTTCATCTGCCGTAATCTCGGAAAGCGCAGAGAGCGAAGAATATCCTGTTCCGAAGTCATCGATCGAAACGCGCGCTCCGGTCTCCCGGATCATTGGCAGCACTTCGGTCTGGAAGCGGCTTTTGAGCAAAAACGCCTCCTCGGTCACTTCGACCATAAAGCGGTCCGCAATCCCCGTTTCAGAAATATTCTCAAGAAATGACGCCATGAACCGGGGATCTTCCACCTGGCTGGCCGCGACATTGATCGAAATGCTTGTGTTGGCGCCAAAAGCTGCCTCGATTGTACCTCTTGAGGCCACAATCTCAGCCAAAACGAGATGTGTAATCTCGTCCATGAGCCCTAGTTCAATGGCCATATTAATGAAATTCCCGGGCGGGCGAATATCGCCATTTTCGTCGCGCCAGCGAAGCAAAGCCTCGACGCCAACCACTTCGCCGGAACCGAAATCGACTTTCGGCTGGTATGCACAGCACAGGCGCTGATCGTGCACAGCGAGCCGCAGCCTTTGCTCCAGTTTCATGCGCTCGTTGGAGGCGTCATCAAAGGCCGGGTCGAAAAACCGGACACTGCCTTTTGTTTCGTCTTTGATCCGGTAAATGGCCCGGTCCGCATTGGAATAAAGCTGTTCGAATGTCTCGCCATGATCGGGGTAGACACTCACGCCAATCGAAGCCGAAGTTAGGACCTCAAGCCCGTCAATAAAGAACGGCTTTTTGAGCAGTGACAAATACTTCTGATAATCTGAATCAACGTCGCCAGCTTTTGTCGCCGGAGAGCGCAACAGCACAAACTCGTCCCGGGCCACGCGCGCAAGCATGTCGGAAGACCCAAGCTCGGCGGATAACCGGTCAACGATCTTCACCAAGAGTGCGTCGGCTGCTGACAGGCCATAGTGGTCATTGATTTGTTTGAAACCATCCAGATCGATGATGGCAAGCTCGAAGGCCGCATCGTCCATTTCCGCCAGCGACATCACGGTTCTCTCAACCATGTTGCGGTTTGGCAGCCCGGTCAGGTCGTCGTAAAAAGCCCGCTGGAAGAGGTCGTCTTCCAACTGACGCTGTTCCGTGATGTCAGTTGATAGGCGGACATGGCAGACTTCCGGCCCCATAGGGACATTGATCTGCGCAACTTGAAACACGCGGCCATCGGTTTCGATGATGTCCTGATCGGCTGGAAACCCAGCGTGGGCTGCTCCGATCGGATTGGCATAATCCACAAGGCCAGACTTGGAGACTGCGGCAATACCGACCGGCAGCTCATCGATCACCCTAACGAGTGGGTCCCAGGCGGACCCTTTGTTCTCCCGTTTTTGGTCGGTCATTTGATTGCTGCTAACGCTTGAGGACCTGGCGCCGAGCATCACTCAGCATGGCTGAAATGTCTTTTCCGGCTGGTGCGCGCTCGGGTGTTGAGGTCCGCGCACTCGGTGCTCCCTCGGCTGGACCTTTGCCCGCTTTTGTCGCACCGCGCCAGCGATCAACAACAGACTTGATAAAGTTACGATCCAGCAGTGCGCCGGCTTCACCTGCAAGCGAGGACGAAGCGGAAACGCTCCGTGGCAACAGTTTTTGATCAAGCCGGGAAAAGGTTAGCCGGGCGGGGATCGGCATGCCTTCACCAAATCCGACGACTTCACCCGTGCCAAGCGACGGGATGAAATCAAGGAGGTTTACTGCAGCATCCGCGACCGCAGAGCGAAGCAGCTCCTGATCGTGTTCGTTGGCCATGCGCATCGCGAACATGGTGCTGCATTGAGAAATAATCGTGGGATCGAGTTCCGCTGGCCGCTGTGTTACGAGCCCCAGGAAAACACCGTGTTTGCGCCCTTCCTTGGCAATTCGGGCGAGCGCGCGCCGTGTTGGACCAAATCCGACCGCTGGATTGGCCGAAGCATAGCGGTGGGCCTCTTCACAGACAAATAGCAACGGCATCGCGCCATCACTCCAAAGCCCGAAATCAAAGGCAAGGCGGCACAGGACGCATACGACCGCATCCACAACTTCCACCGGAAGCCCGGCCAATTGCATGATCGAGATCGGCCGCCCATCCGGCTCAAGCCGGAACAGGTGGCTGAGAAGGTCAACCATGGTGTCGCCGCCAACACTGGCGTTCTCGAACATGAACGCGTAGCGGGGGTCGTTGGTAATCGTCTCCAGGCGCATCAACAGCCGATGGTAGCTCATCCTTGAGGACCGGTTCTCAAGTTTGCCCATCCGGTTATCGATGAGAGAAATCAAATCCTGCAGCAGGTAGGGAACAGGTGTATCGACCGTAAATCCTGATTGTTTAGGGTCAACTTTTTTAATGGAAACGCCAGTAGAGGCCGATTTATATCCGCGATAGGTCGCTTTAGCGATCGGGATGAGCTCCGACAGGATTTCGACTTCTTCAGCCACTGCAGGCCGGCCGCCGTAGATCACGTCGGTTAATTCTTCAAAGTTAAAGATCCAGAAGGGAAGCTTGAAACTTTGTGGATCGATCACATTGGCTTTTTCGCCAAAGCAGCTTCCATACTCATTGTGCCCGTCCAGCAAAAACAGCCGTACATCGGGACGGACCCTCAAAATCTCAGAGAGGATTACAGCAACACCGCTGGATTTTCCGACACCTGTTGACCCCAAGATGGCGAAGTGCTTCGAGATCAGATTGTCAACATCGACATGTGCGTCAATCCGGCTGTCATGGTTCATTTGCCCAATCTTGATCGTGCGAGCATCGGCCGGGCTGTAAATCAGCCGTAACTGTTTGCTTGTGATCAAGTGGCAAGGGTCTCCGATCGAAGGATAACCTGATACGCCGCGCTTATAGCGTTGGGTCCCCGCTGCGTCGGTAGCGATCTCCCCCATCAGTGCGATTTTCGCGACCGCCTTCAGGTTTGGGTTTTGCCCCCCGCCGGAATTCCTGGCCGACACCTCCTTGATCATCCCGATCAATTCGCGCTTACCGGCCTTGATCGCCATGAATTTACCGACAGTTGCCCTTGCTCCATCATTGGGCCAAGGGGCTGGCAATCCAATGAGAGCTTCAGATCCGCGCACGGACAAAACCTGTCCGATTGCCGCACTGGCATCGTGTGAGCCGTCTGTCTTTTGTGCTTCTTGCGCGTTCACCCTGACCTCCTAGGAGATGTATGCGACGGGTAGTGTGCGTAAAAACAGTTATTTTCGTGTTACTTTATTGATGGGAACTTTAGCTTGGGGGCAACGAATTCTCATCTGATGACCGTTTCCATTTTCGCATAAGTACTTTTAGCGGTGGGAACGGGGCGGTCTCGAACCAGGCAATTATTGCGGATAGAAACCAAAAAGCCCCGGCCATTTTTTGGCCGGGGCTTTGTTGTTGCTTAGAAGCGTCAGATCACCGCTCGGAGAACACGGTCCGCATCGCCCGTGTAACCGGGTTCAGCAGATAGTTGAGGATCGATTTGGATCCGGTGACGATCTGAGCGTTGACCTGCATGCCCGGACGGACGGGGCTGGTTACATTGCCCTCGCCGATGGTGTTCCCAGGAAAAGCCAGATCAGCTTTGAAATAGTATTCGCCATATTCGTCCTGGAAGCTGGATGCGGAGATCGTTCCCACCTCGGCGATGATCGTGCCATAAATGTTCGGATCATAGCTGGTGATGGTGATCTCGGCCTTGTCGCCCACGTTGATGTGGCCGATGTCTTTCGGATTGACCTTAACTTCCGCGACCATGCTTTCCGACTGCGGCACAATTTCAGCGATCATGTCGCCTGGATTTACCACAGCGCCCCGGCCCGTCTGGCCGAGGGACTTGATGAAGCCATCAACCGGGGCTTTGACGAAGAGGCGCTTCTGGCGGTCTTCCAGTTTGGCGATTTCCTGCTTCAGTTCCGCGCGTTCCTGTGCGATCCGGGCCCGTTCATCAGCCACATCCCGGTTCACTTCCGCACCCGCCTGGCTCAAGCTGGCCTGAGCTTCGGTCAGCATTTCGCGGGCTTGCGCCAGGTTGCCGAACAATTGCTCCAGGGTGACTTGGGAGCGCTGATACTCGCCCTTGGCTTCCAGGTAACGCCGCCGGGAGGTGTAGCCGTCCTTCAACAGGCCTTCCTGGATTTCGAACTTTTCCTTTTCCAATGCAACTTGAGACTTCTGCAGCTCAATTTGAGCTTCGAGGCTGACAACTTCAGCCCGCTTCTGGCCAACACGGGCGGTGAAGGCTTCCTGCTCGTCGGCAACTGCCTTCCGGTTGGCTGTCAGCGCGGCGCGCTGCTGTGTGCTCAGGCCGTTGACCGTTGGGTCGAGGCGCAGGCCGATCGTGTTCGGATCGCTGTACTCCTGGGCTCTCAGGCGTTCTTCTTCAAGCTCCAAATAGCTCAATCGGCTCTGGATCCTGGCAAGCTCCGCGGTCGTATCTTCTTTTTCCAGGCGCGCCAGCGGATCACCGGCTTTGACAAGCTGGCCTTCCTTGACGAGGATTTCGTTGACGATGCCGCCTTCAAGATGTTCTACCGCCAGGATCTGACCAGCGGGGGTGATCTCGCCGATGGTGTTGGCTACCTCGCGGATTTGACCGATGGCTGCCCAAACAAGAAGAACCACTGTCGCGACCGTGAGACCGGTCAAGAGCCGGGAATAGAAGGCGGGCGGAACGCCGTCTTCCAATTCAAGCGGCAAGCCCACGCGGCCATAAACAGCTTTGCGAAGCGGATCTGAACTGTCTTTCGTTGCCATTGGTTCTTCCTCGGCGGTTGTCAGAAGGTGCGGCTCTTAAAAGCGCACGCTGCTGTTATTTCGTTTGCTGCTTGAGCACGTCGTCCAAAATTTCACTCGGTGCGCCAGCCATAGCGACCATACCGTTTTGCATGTAGATGAGCTGGTCAGCCATACGCATGTGGCTGGGCCGGTAGGTCGTCAGGATCACGGTCGACTTGCCGCGGACCTGCTCGATCTTTTTCATCAGAAGTTTGTCGCCTTCGAAATCCAGGTTTCCGGCCGGATCATCGAGCACATAGATCGATGCGGGGCGGATGAAGGCGCGCGCAAGGAGTATGCGTTGTTTGACGTTGTCGGGCAGAACTTGCAGCAGCTGTCCAGTCAGGCGGGTCTCAACCCCCTGCGGCAGCAAGTCGGCGTAGTTGTGAAGGCCGAAATCCTCAAAGGCTGTCCGCACCTGGTCGTTGTCCGCCTGCGGGTTTGCCATGCGGAAATTCTGGGCGATGGTGCCGTAGAAGAAGTCATAATGCTCGGGCGCGTAGCCGATCGCATGGCGCCATTCGCCCGGATCGAGCTGGCGGATATCCAAGTCATCAACCAAAACCGCGCCCATTTGCGGTTTGTAGAGGCCGAGAACTGCCCGAACCAGCGAGGTCTTGCCGCAGCCGCTGGGGCCGGTGATTGCGCTGACTGATCCCTGTTCAACCTGCAAAGAAAAGTTCCGCAAGGCTGGTTCCTGTCGCGCCGGATAGCGGAGCACCACATTGGAGAAACGGACTGTCCCTTGGAACTGGCGGTGCAGGCTCGGCAGTTTGCCAGGCTGACGCTCCATATCGATTTTCAGCAGGCCGTTGATCCGCTCAATGGTTTGCTGGGCCTGACCGAGCTGGGAAAAACTCAAGAATGCTTGGTGCATTGGATTGAGCGCACGCCAGGAAAGGGCCATGACCGCGATGAGCGCGCCCTGGGTCAGGCTTTGAGACATGACCAAAATTGCGCCGAAGCCAAGAACGCCGATGCCGCAAAGGGTCATCATCATCTGGGAGATGACCTGCATGATTTGCGAAAGGTGCTTTGTGATCAGGTTTTTCTGCGCAAAATCGGCGGACAAGGTCCGGTACTTTTCGATCCAGATGTCATCGGCCGACAGATCCCGGATGGCATTCCGTTTCGACAGAATTTCAACCGTGATGTTTTGAAGGCGCGATTTGGCTTCACCCGCCCGGTTGATTGCCGTTTTCATGCGCGGAACGATTAAAAGCGCCGCGACGATGTAAAGCGCCAGCAAGCCTGCCGGCAGCAGCGCAAGTGGTCCGCCAATCAGCGCAAGAACCACCACAAATAATGCAGAAAACGGTAGATCAATGAGTGCGTTGGCAAGGTTGCCGTGGAAAATTTCACGAACGCCGTCGAACTGCTTCAACCGGGTGATTTGCGCACCGATTGGCGCCGAAGCTGTGAGCGGCAGCGGCAAGTGGAGGAAATGCCGGAATGTGGAGTTGGCCACAACGGCATCGAGACGCGCGCCCAAATAGGCCTGTAGGTGTGACTTGGTCCCTTTCACAAGCCAATCCGTACACAGGATCACCGCGATCCCGACCATCAGGGTGAGCAGAACCGTTACGGATTTTGCGCCAATCGCCTTGTCATAGACGTTCATCACAAACAGCGGCAGTCCGAGGGCAAGGATATTGGCCAGGAATCCGATCGCCATAATGGAGGCTAACGTGCCGCGGAACCGGTGAAACAGCCGGGAAGACCAGTGTTTGAAACCGGCGCTTACGCTCGCGTCTTCTTCTTCGATCAGATAAAGCTCTGCGTCTTTGAGGTCGGCATAACTCAAATTGATGTTTTGTTGAGCTTCACCGCTAAAGACGCGCAACCGGCCGTCGTTCGATGGCCCTAGACCAACACAAACATTGTTGCCGACCTTCAAGAGACATGGAAACTGTTCAGGCGTCAGTTGCTTTAAACCTCTCGTGGAGGCTGTTACCCGATAGTTCAGCCGGGTGAGCACCGCACGGAGTTCAAATATACTGGCCACCCCTTCCAGGTGGGGCAAAGCTTCAAATAGGTGGCGTTCCATGCCATCCCATCCGAGGGCTTCCAGAACTGGAAGAAGGCAGGCTTCGGCAGCCGAATTGCGCTCAATTGCCACGCTGGAATGCTGACGAACCCGGCTTGCCAGGCTGATTTGCCTGTCGGAGGGATTTGCTCCGTGAATATAACCGGACGAGTTTTCAAATGCGGCCAGGGACATTTCAGGCTCCTTGGCTGGTTTTCAGAATGCCAGCAGGTTTGCGGGCATGCAGTTTATATTTCTTGGGAGTTGGGGCCGCCGGCATCGGTTTGAGCTGTCCGCCTTCAAGCAGATATTGTTTGTCGGCAACGGCTCTGAAAGATGGGCGGTGGCTGACGATAATCATGGTCAATTGCCCCTTGAGTCGCTTCAGACCTTCAACAAGTTCCGCTTCGCCGCGATGATCAAGTGCGCCATTGGCGTCGTTGAGGATCAGGATCTTTGGTTCCCGTGCCAAAGCGCGGGCAATCGCGATCCGCTGGATCATGGAATCCGTCAAGTTTTCCTCAATGGCGTTGCCCAACTGCGTGTCATAGCCGAGCGGAAGCAGATGGATATCCTTTTCCAAGCCAATGAGATCGGCGGCCATGCGCGCCGTTTGCGGTGTCGACTGCGATCCGAATAGAGTGAGGTTTTGCAGGATGGTTCCGGAGAACATTTCCGCGTCATTGCCGACATAGGCGATTTGCCGGCGCAGACTGCGGTGATCTTCGCCGTAAAGGTCGTGGCCATCGATCAATATCGAACCCGATGTTGGCTCAAGCCCGCCAGACATCAAACGCGATAAGGTCGACCGGCCGCTGCCATCGCTGCCTTCAAATGCGAGCGTTTCACCTGCATTGATTGACAGGTTTACGCCGCGGATTGGAACGACAACATCGCTACGGGCACTGTAGCCGGCATTTTGCAGACTAAGGTTGCCGATAACAGGGGCATCCCGGGCTGTCTGTTTGATTTCAATGGGAAGATCAAAAAGGGCCTTGGCTTCACGGTAATCGTGTTTGACCCGCTGCATTTCCGTCCAGTGATTGATGCCGCGCAGCAGCGGCTGCACGACCTGGCCGGCGAGCAATGTACAAGCGGCCACGGCACCAATGCTGATAAATCCGCCCATCACCATGAGGGCTCCAGAGGAGACAACACAAACGGTGGTGAGCACTGTGAAGAAACTGCTGGTGTTACGAGCGCGGTTGTTCAGGTCGATCTGGTCGTAGCCAAGGCGGGAAATCTGTGTCTGCAAGCGTTCGAAACGTCGCAAGATGACCGGCTCCAGCGCCATCGCCTTGATCGTATTCAAACCCGAAAGAACTTCAAAAACAAAGTCATATTTGCGCTGATCATGCTCTGCGCGTTTTTCGACCAACGCATTGAGCTTTGAGTTGAGGTTTGCTGTGCGGAGCATGAAAATCGCTAGAAGCGCCAGAGGCACAAACCCGATTGGGCCACCGATCAGGAACAAAACAACAATAAAGATTAGGCTCGCCGGCAGGTCGATTGCGAGCAGGCGTGCTGGTCCGCCGTATTGGTCGCAAAGTGATTGCAGAGATTTTAGAGAATCCAGGTGTTTGGAAACACTGGCATCAGTCATTGCATCGGATTTGGGTCCAAGCAGACGATGCGCAGCTTCCATATTGGCCTTGTGCGCAAAAGAGGCTGCCGACCAGCCAACCACATATGAGCGAACGATTTTGAGGACGGCATCAATGGCCAGAACGACACCGAGGCCGACGATAAGAACTATAAGAGTGTCGGTCGCCTGATTGGGAAGAATTCGGTCATATACTTGTAGAATTGTGAGCGGCATTGCCAGCCCTAATACATTCACAAGTATGGATGCAAACACTACCGGACGTGGTAGTTTCGGGGTTTTAACCGTGCTTCCATTCTCTGAAGATTGGAACTTTAGTTGAGGTAATGCAGTATTTGCCAATGCATTACTGATAAAATTGACCATACCAGGCGCCTCCTACCTCTATTAAGACGCGCAAGTGTTTCAAAACCGTTTACCAAGAACTTTGGAAGTCGCTAATTTACATCAAGATGTAGCGGTTTTTCGCAGAGCTGGGTTGGTTTTTGTTAAGACAAGCCTGCGCGAATTGGTTCCATGATTTAATGGAGCACGTGCGAGCCATGGCTAATACTGACACCCCGAAAACATCTGGCAAACCGATCGACGGCTCGAGCGCAGAGTCTGCGACCCGGACATCCGCGGAAGCGACTCCGTCAAACGTGGCGCGGGTTGATGCTCAAACCGGAGATCCATATCGGCCGAAAGACAGCAATGATTACACGTTGTCGATTAATCCGGATGATACGGGTGAAGCAACGGTTGCAAACCTCTTTCAAGCGGTGCCGTTGGAATATGAGGGAACCGGTGGGGCATTGCACGATGGCGAAGGTCTTGCTGGGGACGGCGGCCTAGATGGTGATGGTAGAGGGGGCGCTCAGCGTAACGGTTTGGGCCTTGATCAAATCGACAATGTTCCACTGCCAGACGGTGAGCTTGACGTTGTAGAAACATTTGATGGTGGCATCGGTGATGCTGGCGGTATCGGTGACGGGGATGCACCGGAAGCCCGGGGCTTGGATGCGGGCCTTTCTCAATTTGACCTTGGCGGGAATGGCATCCCTTCAGGAAATCCGACAGTCGGTGACGGCATTGGCGGCGGTGGCGGCGGCGCGGGCCCGACCGATGGCCTGGAAGCACTTGGCGACGATGATGATGGCGACGATGGCGGTCCCGGCGGTGATGGTGATGACGACGGCGGTGACGATGGTGACGACGGCAGCCCAATCGGCCCGTTGAGCGACGTTAATCCCAGTGACAACATCGTTGAGGAAAACGCTGTCGAGGGCACCCCGGTTGGTGTGGTTGCTTTTGCAGACGATCCGGATTTGGGTGATGACGTTACTTATGAAATCATTGGCAATTCGCCGTTTGTGATCGACCCGGTTACCGGTGTGATATCCGTCGGTCCGGGTGCGGTTATCGACCGCGAAGAGTTTTCTTCGATCGATGTCACAGTCCGTGCAACCTCGAGCGACGGCTCTTCAGTAGAAGAAACATTCACGATCCAGATCGGCGATGACAACACTGAATTCGAAATCGGTCCCGTGACCGATGTGGATGCAGACGCAAACTTTGTGATGGAAAATGCCACCGGCGGGACCGGCATTGATGTCACAGCGTTTGCTGAAGATTTGGATGCCACCGACACTGTCACCTATGAAATTATCGGCGACTCGCCATTCGTGATCGATCCGGTAACCGGAATTCTTACGGTGGCCAACGGTGCAGAAATCGACCGGGAAGAAACACCATTCATTGATGTAACGGTCCGTGCGACATCCACCGATGGCTCGACCTCTCAAGCGACCTTCAGGGTTGAAGTCGGTGATGAAAACGAGTTCGAGATCGGTCCGGTTATCGATACCGATACGACCGACAACTTCGTTGAGGAAAACTCCGACGGCGGCACTGTCGTTGGTATCACAGCTTTTGCTGAAGATCCGGATGCGACGGATACTGTTACCTACGAAATCGTTGGGGATTCTCCATTTGTCATTGATCCGGTAACCGGCGTGATTACTGTTGCGCCGGGCGCTGATATAGACTTTGAGGCAACGCCTTTCATCGACGTAACGGTTAGGGCAACTTCCACAGACGGATCGACATCGCAAGAGACGTTCCGCGTCACTGTCGGGGATGACAACGAGTTCGAAATTGGACCGGTTATCGATACCGATGATGCCAATAATTTCGTTCAGGAAAATTCCGATGGCGGCACAGTCGTGGGGATCACGGCCTTTGCCGAGGATCCGGACTCAAGCGATACCGTTACCTATGAAATCGTTGGGGATTCTCCGTTCGTCATCGACCCGGCGACGGGGGTAATCACAGTCGCCCCGGGCGCGGATATCGACCGTGAAACAACACCGTTTATCGATGTGACGGTCCGTGCGACGTCTACAGATGGCTCGACATCGCAGGAAACATTCCGCGTTACTGTTGGCGACGAAAATGAGTTCGAAATCGGACCTGTGACTGATACCGATGCGGATCGCAATTTCGTCTTGGAAAACTCGGACGAAGGCACGGTTGTTGGCGTTACAGCCTTTGCTGAAGATCCCGATGCAACAGATACCGTCACCTATGAAATCGTCGGGGATTCTCCGTTTGTGATTGATCCTGTGACTGGTGTGATTACTGTTGGTCCTGGCGCAGATATCGACCGCGAAACAACGCCGTTTATTGATGTGACGGTCAAGGCCACTTCAACTGACGGCTCAACGTCCCAGGAAACATTCCGGGTCAACGTTGGCGATGACAATGAGTCTGATATCGGTCCGGTGATTGATATCGACAAGTCGAACAATGATCTCAATGCCGTTGCCGAAAATGGAACCGGCGGCGAAGAAGTTGGAATCACGGCTTTTGCCGAGGATCCGGACGACACCGACACCGTAACGTACTCCACCGACGATCCGCGGTTCGACATTGATCCGGACACAGGCGTTCTGACGGTTAAACCGGGTGTCAGCTTCGACTATGAGCAGACACAGACGGTCGATGTGGATATCACTGCGACGTCCTCCGATGGCTCGTCATCGACAGGCACATTCACAGTCAACATTCTGGACGTAAATGAAGCGCCGGATCTGGTGTTTGAAACCGGTGATGTCGACGGTGTAAGCGCCACCATCACCTTCACTTCAGAGGGGGCCGGGTACAGCAACACATTCGGTGTGTTTGTCATGGATGGGAGCGGCAATCCGGTTGCCGGTCAGATTATCTGGACCAACGGCAACGAACTGACCCCGGGTGAAACGGCAAATGTGGCGTTCCCGGGTGTAGATGCTGCTGATATCGGCTATTTCCTGATCCCGGATGGCGCGGATCTCAATCCGGGCATTGCTGCCGGCGACATGGTTACCTTCCAAATGGATGGCAGTGGCAATTGGCAGGCAATTGGCCAAAACGGAACGCCGCTGGTCGGCGAGGACGCTAATGTTTACTTCTCAGGCGATGGTTCCCTGAATCCAGATGGGCTGGATCATACTGTTGAAAGCGGCCTCTCAATCGCGTTTGAAGATCAGTTCAATGGCGGTGATGAAGACTTCGATGATTTCATTTTCCAGGCGCAAACGACTGATTTTGAATACCGCACCACTATCGTTGAGGAAGTTGAGGGAGCCGAAGCTGCGCCGTTAACGGTTACGGATCCTGATTTCGGCGACACGCACACCTTTACCGTTTCTGATGACCGCTTCGAAGTGGTTGTTTCTGGAAACAAATATGTTCTTAAACTGAAAGACGATCAGGCACTGGATTATGAAACCGAAACGCAGGTTTCTGTCACTGTGACCGCGACGGACAGCGGTGGATTGTCTGACACAGAAACCATCATCATCGATGTCATCGATGTTGATGAAAACACAGCGCCTATTGGGCCATTATCTGACGCGGATGCCAGCAATAATTTGGTTGCCGAGAATTCCGATAGCGGCACTGTCGTCGGTGTGACCGCTTTTGCTGAAGACCCGGATGTTATCGATACGGTCACCTATGAGATCGTCGATCAGGATAGCCCGTTTGTCATTGATCCGAACACTGGCGTTATTTCTGTTGCACCGGGTGCCGACATCGACCGGGAAGCAACACCCTCGATTGATGTCACCGTCAAGGCGACCTCGACGGACGGTTCGACAACAACCAAGACTTTCAGGGTCGAGGTTGGTGATGAGAACGAATTTGAAATCGGACCGGTGACGGACGTTGATGTCAGCGACAACACCATTTCCGAAACCGCAGATGGCGGCGAAGATACTGGCATCACGGCGTTCGCCGAGGATGAAGATGCCACAGACACGGTCACCTATGAGCTGACCGGTGGTGTTGACCGCTTCGAGATTGACGAAAATACAGGTGTTATCACGGTCAAGGACGGTGCCCAGTTTGACGCTGAAACCGAGCCGACTGTCGATGTAACGGTTACGGCAACATCGACCGATGGCTCCTCGTCCAGCAACACCTTCACCATTGATGTCACGGACGGCAACGAGCCGCCGGATCTGATTGTCCATCTTGATAACGCTGCCAATGAACTGGTTATCAACGGCGGATTTGAAAACTTCACGGGCACTTTGAAGGGGACGGACGGAACCGGATGGTACGATATTCCGGATACCCTGGAGGGGTGGAACTATGCCGATGTGGATATCCATCAATCTGCCCGCCATGGCGAAGGTACGACCGATGGCGACCACAGGCTTGATCTGACCGCCGATGACAACGGAGTTATTTCTCAGGTCATCGAAGGTCAGCTGGATGGCCAAGTTTACACGCTCTCCTTCAATATGAATTCACGCGGCAACACACCGGGTGAAGGTGTTGCGGAAGTCTATTGGAATGGCGAGCTGATCGACACGATCGATCCGACAGATGGCGGCGGCGGCTGGCAGAGCTACAGCTATGACATCGTTGGTGGATCGGGCGATGGATCCAATACACTGAGATTTGTAGAAATCGGCTCAGACAACAGTCACGGCACTTATATCGACAGCGTGTCGATCCGCTCCGATGGTCGGATCGCTGTTCTGGAAGAGTACATGGGCGCGGAAATTGCGCCGCTCTCCGTAATCGATCCGGATGTCGGCGACACACACACCTTCACAGTGTCGGATGACCGGTTTGAAGTTGTTGCATCCGATGGCAAATATCTGCTGAAGCTTAAAGACGATCAGGCGCTCGACTATGAGACCGAAACACAGGTCACTGTTCAGGTAACAGTCACCGACAGTGGCGGCTTGTCTGACACGGAAACCGTCATCGTCGATGTCATTGATATTGACGAAAACTCGGCGCCGATTGGTCCTCTGTCTGATGCGGATCCGAGCAGCAACATGGTTGCCGAAAACGCGGATGGCGGCACGTTTGTCGGTGTCATAGCCTTTGCGACCGATCCGGACACTTCCGATACGGTCACTTACGAGATCATTGATCAGAATTCTCCGTTTGTGATTGATCCGGATTCAGGGGTGATTACTGTTGCGCCGGGTGCCGATATCGACCGGGAAGCAACACCCTCGATTGATGTCACCGTCAAGGCGACCTCGACGGATGGCTCCTCGACAACCAAAACCTTCACAGTCGAGGTTGGCGATGAGAATGAGTTCGCGATCGGACCAGTGACGGACGTTGATGTCAGCGATAACATCATTTCTGAAACCGCAGATGGCGGTGAAGATACTGGCATCACGGCTTTTGCCGAGGATGAAGACGCCACCGACACGGTCACCTATGAGCTCACCAGCGGGAATGACCGGTTCGAGATTGATGAGAACAGCGGTGTCATCACGGTCAAGGACGGTGCGCAGTTCGATGCGGAAACTGAACCCACTGTTGATGTGACGGTCAAGGCGACGTCCACCGACGGGTCTTCGTCCAGCAACACTTTCACCGTTGATGTCAGCGATGGCAATGAACCGCCGGATCTGATTGTTGAGTATGGAGGTCTCGGCACCAATCTCATCATGAACGGATCGTTCGAATCCTTTGACGTTGCTAGTGGAACTTGGAAGCAGTTTTCGCAAGACAGCTCCGGTGCCTGGACGAGCAACGGCAAAATGGAAGTCTGGGATGGCTTCGGAGGTGTCTCTGCTACGGAAGGCGATCAGCATCTCGAGCTGGACTCTGAAACCAATGTCAATTCGATCTCCCAGACGGTCGAGACATCTTTGGGACAGGTCTATGATCTTTCCTTCGACATTCAGGCGCGGACCAACGACGCATCCAACACGGTAGAAATCTACTGGAATGGCGAGCTGCTCTCCAGTGTCGATCCGGATGCTGGTAGCTGGCAAACGGTTGAGATCCAGGTTGTCGGAACGGGCGGCAATGACGTCCTTGAATTCCGCGAAACCAGCGAAGACAACAACACTTACGGAGCGTTCCTCGACAACATTCAACTCACCGGAACGGACCGGATTGCAGTTCTTGAAGAGTTGGAAGGCGCCGAAGTTGTTCCACTTTCGGTGATCGACCCGGATGTTGGCGATACGCACACCTTTACTTTGTCCGATGACCGGTTTGAAGTGGTTGTGTCAAATGGCAAGTATTTGCTGAAATTGAAGGACGATCAGGCGCTCGATTACGAAACCGAGCAACAGGTGACCGTCCAGATCACTGCGACAGACAGCGGTGGCTTGTCCGATACGGAAACTGTTGTCATAGATGTCATTGATGTTGATGAGGATTCTGAGCCAATTGGTCCTCTGTCCGATGCAGATGCCAGCAGCAATCTGGTGGCAGAGAATTCCGATAGCGGCACCGTCGTAGGCGTCACAGCCTTTGCAACGGATCCGGACACTTCCGATACGGTCACTTACGAGATCATTGATCAGAATTCTCCGTTTGTGATCGATCCGACTTCCGGTGTGATTACTGTTGCGCCAGGTGCCGATATCGACCGGG
Organism: Roseibium sp.; assembly: GCF_965216085.1. Classification (GTDB taxonomy): domain Bacteria; phylum Pseudomonadota; class Alphaproteobacteria; order Rhizobiales; family Stappiaceae; genus Roseibium. The sequence continues at coordinate 542,430 of NZ_OZ244138.1, forward strand.
AAGCAACTCCGTCCATTGATGTGACAGTCAAAGCGACTTCGACCGATGGTTCGTCAACGACCAAAACCTTCACGGTTGAGGTTGGGGACGAGAACGAATTTGCCATCGGTCCGGTGTCTGACGTTGATGCCAATGACAACACCATTTCCGAAACCGCAGATGGTGGTGAAAACACCGGCATCACGGCTTTTGCCGAAGATGAAGACGCCACCGATACTGTCACCTATGAGCTGACCAGTGGTGATGACCGGTTTGACATCGATGAAAACACCGGTGTCATTACTGTGGCGGACGGCGCGCAGTTTGACGCCAGTGGTGAGCCGACGATCGATCTGACGGTTCAGGCCACATCAACGGATGGGTCGACATCCAGCAAGACGTTTACCGTCGAAGTCACCGATGGTAACCAGGCACCAGACCTCATTGTCCATCTTGAGAATGGTTCGCAGCAGTTTGTCGTCAACGGCAGCTTCGAAGTGTTCGACGGAACATTGGGCGGGCGCGACGGCTCTGGCTGGTATCAGAACCCGGACTCCATCGAGGGTTGGACCTACAACGATGTTGATGTCCACCAGGCAGGTCACGGCAACTTCGGTGCGACCGATGGTGGCCACCATCTTGATCTTGCGGCTTTGAGCAATGGTTGGGCCTCGCAAGAGATTGAAGGCCAGCTCGAAGGTCAGGTCTACGAGCTGAGTTTTGACATGAAATCCCGTGGTGGGGTCGGTCAGAGTGTTGCCGAGGTTTACTGGAATGGTGAACTCATCGACACAATTGATCCTGCCACAACAGGCAGTGGTTGGCAGAGCTACAATTTCAACATTGTGGGCGGTTCTGGCGACGGGTCTAACACATTGACCTTTGTCGAGATTGGATCCGATAATAACGGCGGTGCGCTGATCGACAGTGTTTCCATCGTCTCTGACAACCGCACGGCTGTGGTTGAAGAGTTCGCGGGCGCCGAGATTGCACCTTTGTCAGTGATCGATCCGGATGTGGGCGATACACACACCTTCACCGTGTCCGATGACCGGTTCGAAGTGGTTGTTTCCGGCGACAAATATATGCTCAAGCTGAAGGACGACCAGGCACTCGACTATGAGACGGAAACTCAAGTAACGCTTGAGATCACCGCGACCGACCAGGGAGGCCTGTCCGACACTGAAATTGTGGTCATTGATGTGATCGACATTGATGAAGCCAATGCTCCGATTGGCGATCTCGTCGACACGGACACAGCGGACAACACCGTTGCAGTCAATACGACAGGCGGAACGGAGATCGGTCTAACGGCGTTTGCGAACGATCCGGATGCCGGGGATTCGGTCACCTATTCGATCACAGACCCAAGGTTTGAGATCGATCCGGATACCGGTGTTGTCACTGTTGCTGACAATGTTGATTTCGATCCAAATCAGACACCGTTCATTGATTTGGAGGTAACGGCGACTTCGACCGATGGATCAAGCGTTACAGAAACCTTCCGCATTGATGTTACCGAAATGAACACTGCACCGGATCTCGACTTTGATCCGGAACTTGGCGCAGGCGTCTCGGTCACCATGACATTTGTTTCTGAAGTTGCGGGCTACAGCAATGTGCTGGGTGTCTTCACTATGGACGGCAGTGGCAATCCGGTTGCCGGTGAAATCGTCTGGGTTGACCAGAATTTGCTGACACCAGGAGAAAGCGCAACTGTCTATCTTGAAGGTGTAGATGCTGGTGATGTTGGTTATTTCCTCATTCCGGACGGTGCCGACACCAATTCCGGGCTGGCGAGCGGCGATCAGGTTACCTTCGCACAAGACGGCAGCGGGAATTGGCAGGCGTTTACTGCGAACGGTGTGCCGCTCGACGGCAAAGACGCCAATGTCTACTTCTCTGGCGACGCATCCCTGAATCCGGACGGGTATGACCACACCACAGAAATGGGTGTGACCGTCAGTTTCGAGGATCAGGTCGATGGCGGTGACATGGATCATGATGATCTGGTCTTTGATCAGACCGTTTTTGAAACCGATGCGACTGCGGCCGTCTATGAAGAGCAGGCTGGCGCTGTCGTGGGCGACTTGACCGTCGTTGATCCTGATGTTGGCGACAGTCATACATTCTCCGTTTCCGATGACCGCTTTGAAGTGGTGTCCAACGGCAGTTCGTATGTGCTGAAACTTAAAGATAGCGAAGCGCTGGATTACGAAACCGAAACACAGGTGACCGTCACCGTGACAGTGACCGATAGTGGCGGCTTGTCGGATACCGAAACCATCGTGATCGACGTGATTGACGTCGAGCCGGAAGATGGCAACGTGCCTGTCGGTCCGGTGCGTGATACCAACACGGCGCAGAATCTGGTTGCTGCGACTGCCGCAGCTGGTGCAGTTGTCGGTCTGACTGCCTTCGCTCAGGATGCTGATGCGGGCGACACGGTGACTTATTCGATTGATGACGACCGTTTTGACATCGATGAGAACACCGGCGTTGTCACGGTTGCGGACGGTGTGACGCTGACCGCAGGAGAAACCATCAATGTTACCGTAACAGCGATCTCGAGCGATGGCACTCAGTCGAGTGCAGAGTTCCCGATCGAAGTGACGGAAGGTGGCGACAACACGGCTCCGGACCTGATCGAAGGTGATGCAATCTACACACCGGACAACAAAGGTGGCCATACCGATGACCATCATGATGACCATTGGGGTCACCATCACGATGGGCCGAAGGGGCAACATGATCATGATGACGATGATGATGACGATGACGACGACGATGGCGATGATGGCAGACCGCATGGGCATACCCATGATGCCGGAGTTTACGTGCTTGAAAACGAAGCAGGTGCAGGCGTTGTCGAACTCACCGTCGTAGATCCGGATGTGGGCGACACGCACACGTTTGCGGTTTCGGATGATCGCTTTGAAGTGGTGTCCGATGGGGACGCGTATCTCTTGAAACTCAAGGACGGCGTTGCGCTCGACTATGAGAACGAGCAAAGCATCACGGTGAACGTCACAGCAACGGACAGCGGTGGCCTGTCGGACACTGAAAGCATCACGCTGGATGTTGTTGATGCCGATGACGACAGTTCAGTCCGCGAGTATGGTACCAATCAGGACGATATCATGGTTGGCGGCGATGCGGATGACGCCCTCTACGCCCGCGGCGGCGATGACACTGTGATTGGCCAGGATGGCGACGACTTCCTATCCGGTGGATCGGGCGATGATGTCATTCGCGGCGGCGAAGGCGATGACACGACACTCGGCGATGACGGATCCGATGTGTTTGCCTATATGCTCGGTGATGGCAATGACACCATCTATGGCGGTGCCGGTGAAAACTGGATTGACATCGTCGACCTGGGCGATGCCGCTGACGGAACACCGCTTGGTTCCTATGGGGCGGATTGGTCCGTGACGACGACCGAAGGCTCGATTGAGAACGTTGATGCTCTCAACAATGAGATCACCCTGTCTCAGGATGCCGGAGGCCATATTGACTTGGCTGATGGCGCCCAGGTCGATTTCTCAGAGATTGAGGGCATTCAGTACTAAGCCAGCGTTCAATCTGAAGCCTGGAATAAAAAAAGCGGACCTGCAAGGGCCCGCTTTTTTGTTTGCAACCTATTGGATCGGGGCAGGAAGCTCTGTCTCTATAATCACAGGTTCTGTCGTGGCGATCTCGATAACATCAGATTGATAGATGTCGTTTTCTGTCGCGCCGAGGCGGAGATCCCAGGTGTTGAATTCCGGAACAATTCGAGCCACAGGACCCGGGCGTTCCTCGATAATGGCAAAGTGTTGTGGTGCCAGCCTGCCGATATTGGCAAGCAGGAAGAAATCCGCAATCTTCGCGTCGTATTGTGCCCGGACATAGTCGACTTGGCTGAGCAAGAGTTCCCGCTCACCATCAAGAACATTCAATAGGGTCCGCTGGCCACTTTCAAATTCGACCTGCAGTCCTTTAACAGCGCGTTTGTTGGCTTCAATCGCCCGCACGCCGGCTTTGGCCCTTAAGCGTGCTGCCGCCCTCTGCTTCACCGCCCGGGTGACATTCTCTCGGATGATTTGCTGTGTGTCGTCCAGCTCATATTCTTCTTGCGAAGCTGTGTATTTCGCCCGTTTTACCGCAGCAACGTTCCGTCCGCCGGTAAAGAATGGTGCCGTGACCCTGACACCGAGCCGGTAGTCTTCCTTGTCCGTATTGCTCAAATTGCCGCGATAGCCATTTTCCCAGGATCCCTCCAAGGTGACACGCGGCAGCATGTCGCCAATGGACGCTCGTGCCGCATAGCGGGCCGCGCGGGCATCGTTTGTGGCGGCGCGAATGGATGGGTTGTTCTGGAAAGCAATCGTGACTGCATCGTCAAGCCCGGCGGGTTCGATCGCCTTGGGAATTCCCGGCCAGCCAATTTTGCCAGGCTTTTGTCCCGTCAGCCGTTCGTAAAGGGCTTCGGACGCTTCCAGATCACCAACGGCCTGATCGCTGTTGCCCTGAGCTTCAGCATAGCGGGCCAAAGCTTGTTCGATATCGGTACGGGTGGCGTCACCGGATTTGTAGCGTGCACGTGCAGCGTTCACCTCCCGCTTCACAATCCTGGTATAGGCGCGCAGATAGGCCAAGACACCCCGGTCACGGACGACCCTGAGATAGGCATCTGCCGTGTCGAACAGCAATGTCTGTTCGGCACCAATCAACTGATTGCGGCCTGACTGGGCTTCCTCGTGCGCCTGATTGAGGCGGTTCACACCGGCAAAGCCTTGAAATAGGGTCTGAGACATAGAGATGCCGAGCTCGTGAAAAACGGACCGGTCGCTCGACAGCGTGTTTCGCTCGTTGCGGAATGAGTTGTGCTCTCCGACATAGGTTCCCGTTACCGTTGGCAGGAACTCTGAGCGGGCGGTCCAGACACCTTGATTGGTGGCTTGATATCGTGATCGCTCAGCCTTCAAACCCGGATTGACTGCATAAGCTGCGCCCATTGCTTCTTCCAGAGATTGGGCTGCGGCGGGAACTCCAGATACCAGCATGCTGACCAACGCAGCGCTGGCCATGAGTATGCCGGACAATCTCCGCAAAGATGCGGTGGGGTGTTTGTCAGGTTTCGAAGATGCATGTGGAATTGTCATAGCAGCACCAATTTCGTTATCTGCTATTAAGGTAAAGTTTTATAGTTAATCAAAAGTAATTGTAATCAAATATTTATAGTTAATTTTTGTAAACTATATTGCAAAAATGATAATGTCACAATTGACTATATAGTGAATTTTTTATTTTTGTTTATTGCTCCGTATATTTTCGTCGATTTTTTAAGTTTATCGTATTTAGCCGGCGCGCCTATGTTTGTCTTTTTCAGTAGATTTGATTTGTGAAGGCAATAGATGTTTGCCGAACAGAAATCCTTGTACTTCCTGGCAACCGACTTCTTTTAAAAATTCGAGTTGTTCCTCTGTTTCAACACCTTCAGCAATTACGGGAATGCCGAAACTGTGACCCAAAAGAACTGCGGACCGGAGGATTGCCCGGGCTTGTGAACTGGTTTCCAAAGATTGGGTGAACACTCGGTCGACCTTCAATTTGTCAAAGGGGAACGCCTGCAACGTGTTCAGAGATGAATAGCCAGTTCCAAAATCATCCATTGCCACCCGAATTCCCATTTTTTGCAAGGCTTCAATTGTTTGCGAAACCCGTTCGTGATCTTCGATCGGGGTGCTTTCTGTTAATTCAATTTCGAGTCGATGCGGGCTTAAGCCAGTTTCCATCAAAACAGTCGAAACCAGGCCGGAAAAATCGCTTCTTGAGAACTGGTACGGCGATACATTGACCGAAACGGTTACTGGATCGTCCCAACTGGCCGCTTCCCGGCATGCTTCTCGCAGAACCCAAGCGCCGATATCGAGGATGATACCCGAGCGTTCAGCGATCGGAATGAAATCTTCGGGTGGAATGTAGCCTTTTTCCGCATGACGCCACCGTACCAGCGCTTCATAGCCGATAAGGCGACCATTTTTGGTCTGGTTTTGTTTTTGGAACAGCAAACTCAGCTGATTTTCGAAGGTGGCATTGCGTAAATCGGAAGCCAGGGCGGCTTCCCAGAGATTGTTTTCTTCCATGCCGGTTACATACGGCTGGATGGCATTTCCGCCGACGGATTTGGCCTGTTTTGCAGCAAGGTTTGCACGTTGAACCAGGTGATTCAAATTCTGGCCGTCACGCGGATAGATGGCCAGGCCAATGCTGCATTGTACGGACAGGCGATAATTCTCCGTCTGGATCGGACGCCGCGCCAATTCGCGAACCTTGCGGGCGAGGGCTGTGGCATCATCCGGTGTCTCGACCGATGGGTCGATGATCAAGAACTCGTCACCATAAAATCTTGCGATCACAACAGGATCGCCGAACTGAGCTCTAAAGAGGCTGGCCATGCGCCGCAGAACGGCGTCACCCGTGGAATAGCCGTGCAGGTCATTGATTGCCTTAAATTCATCCAGGCTTACCAGAACAACCGCGCAGATCGTCTCGTTGTCTCGCGCTTCTTTAAGCAGTTGCTTGGCAACATTTTCGACATAATGGCGGTTCGGAAGGTGCGTTAGATTATCCTGTAGCGCCAGATGATGGTAAGCGCGGCGGGCAGCCTGTTTGCGGAAGTTTTCCAGAAAATCTCCAGAGCATGTGAAAGCCGCGCAAAGTACGGATACCAGAACGGCCGTTATCAATGCTTGGGACGTTGTCAGCAATTCCATGCCAGCTGGAAACCAATGCGGAACAATGGGCGGATTGGAGATCGGCGCTGCCAGGAACGCCGCAACAACCGGTGCCGCCAGCAGTGCAACGGAAAATTTGAATTGGCCTCTGGCGGTGTTGTGAAGAGCTAATCCGAACAATACTGAACCTAAACCCGCGCCTGCGACGAACGGCCAAAAATAGGATGGAAGGTCGGCAGGGGTTGCGCCGGCGACCTTAAATGACCGCTCGACCAGAATAAATGTGGCTGCAGCTGTCGATCCGAAAATTACACCGCTCAAGGTCAAAAACAGCTTGAGGTGTTTTTTCACTGACAGAGCAAAACTGGCAAATGTGCCGGCAACAGCCAGGAGAAGTATGGCGACGATGCTCGTCATCTCAAAGCCCGACTGGGCAGTTGTGATCTGTGCCGAGACGGCAAACACCGCAGCAGCCCAAAGCGATGTCCCCATCACAAGGGCCGTCCAGAGCAGCCAAATAGTCCGCGCTCCGCTACTATCCTTGCGGAATTTTCCGGAGGTCTGCAGTGCAAGAACGATACCCGCCAAGCAAATTGCAAGCGAAAGTAGCAGAAGTATAAAGTCGTATTTTGACGAGAATATCGCTATCGCCAAATTCATAAACGCCCCCAGGTATTTGTCTTTGTTTTAGATGAAAAGTAATAACAAACAGTGTTGATCTATTCTTTCTAAGAAGGTTTAGCATTTATACTTATTGTTATTTTTTCGAATATTTGCTGCCTGGGAAGGTCGTTAGCATTGTTGAAAGTTCTAATGTCGTTACGGGAGCCGGATTTAGGTTTGAAATGTTTGATATCGCTGGGCGCATTTCGGCCAGACTACAAGTGGTCAACCACAGCGCTAACCGGGTGCCACGCCAAAAGCTTACGCTGTGCTGCTGACGTTTCTTGGTAATTACTGAGAAAATATGGCTTTTCCGGATCGGATCTCTAGGGAAAAAGCACGATTTGTTGGTTTATTTTTTGGCCTGAGAATACTTGGTAAATATGATATATATCAATAGTTTATGATGTTTCTTACAAGGCGCATTCCCTCAGGGAATGCTGATCAATAAAATCTTAATAGTATAATTTGCGATACGGAATGAATTTGGCGCCAGAAACGTGTCTCAGCAAACTAACTGCCACTGGCTCTCGCACTTGCCGCAACGTGTGTGGGCCGGTTTCGCTTGTGTCTGTTTCAAACGGTTGTTTGTGCCGTTTCCATTTGTTTAGGTACGCCCCAAATGCTTGCCCGAGTCAAAGAGACCCGCGTCGACAACGCTTACGAAAAACTCAAAGCTGATATTTTGCTCGGAGAGTTACCTCCTGGCTTTCAGGCGCCTGAGCCTGAAATTGCTGCGCGTTTGCAAATGAGCAGGACACCGGTTCGTGAAGCGCTGATCCGCCTGGAAACCGAAGGTCTGGTCGTGTTGATACCAAGGCGCGGTGCTCGGGTGCTTTCCATGAATGTTCAGGATCTCGTTGAGGTCATGGAAATTCTGGGAGCTTTGGAAGGGCTCGCTGCCGCGACGATTGCCCGTCAGGGACTATCAGCGGATGCCTATGCAGAGATGGAGAGCGTGCTTGACGCGGGGTCTGCGGCTTTGGCTGATGGCGACCTTCTGGCGTGGGCCGAATACGATGCCCGGTTTCATCGGCTCCTGGGGAAGTGGAGCAATTGGCGTCTGGAGCGGGAAATCGGATTGCACCTGGATCAGCTTCACCGGGTCGCCCGTGTGCTTGTCCGTATGAACGGGGCGCCGGTTGAGCAGCCAGAGGATCATGTTTCTCTAATCCGCGCCATGAAGTCCGGAAATGCAGCTGAGGCCGCGACTGTTGCCCAGAGTCACCGGGAAACAGCTCTTTCTAACATGAAGACGCTGTTTGAAAGCAGCGGTGTCACCCATCTGTGACCTCTTGGGTGTTGGGTTAGCGTTGAAGTGAGCCGGTTGATTGCCCGGTGATCAGCTCAGCTTCCAAATGCAGTGACGTTGGGCCGCTGGCGGGATTGGAAATCAGGTCCAAGAGCATTTCAGCAGCCTTTTGACCTGCATACCGGACAGAGGATCTGGTGCAGGTGAAAATGGGCACCTCTCCGCTGTTTGGCAGAAATGACAGCGCGTCATCATGTGTGACGATGGAGACATCGGTGCCCACCTTCAAGCCGCATTGACTGACCGCCCTTGCGACGCCGATTGCCGAGATCATTGAGGACACCAAAAAAGCTGTCGGCGGATTGTTTGAATTCAGCATTTCCATCGCGCTGTTACAGCCATAGGGCTCGGTCATGTCAGCGCTGCGCATTAGGTCCGGATCCGGCGAAACGCCGCGGACTTCCAACGCATCTTGAAAGCCTTGGCGCCGGCGGTGGGCAAAGTCCATATGTTCTAGCCCGTTTAGCAGCGCTATTCGGGTGTGCCCAAGATCCAGAAGGAGCGATGTGGCGCGTTCAAAGGCTTGTTTGTTGTTCATGTCGATCCAAGACGTCTCGCTCTCGGCGCCGGGAACACGGCCATGGATGACAAATGGCAAACCCAATTCCTGAAGTAATTTGTGCCGGTATTCGTTCGTAGACGGACCGTGCACGATGACGCCGTCCGCTTTCTTACGCGAGGCAATATGCCGGTAGGCGTCGTCCTCCCGGTGATCGTCCACGACGGACAAGATCATGTCATAACCATGTTCGGAATAGGTTTCGCCAGCCCCGGCAATGAATTCCAGGAAGATGGGGTTCATCATTTCATGAACCGATTTGGGGATGACATGGCTAATTGCCATGGCTTGGCCGGTCGCTAGGCGTCTTGCTTGGCTGTTGGGCGCATAACCAAGTTTTGCCGCCATTTCCGACACACGTTTGCGGGTGTCCGCATTGACTTCCGGATATCCGTTCAGTGCTCTACTGACCGTGGTCTGGGACAGATTTAATTTCTCGGACAGTTCCTTGAGATTGATACCTTTGCTCATTCCTATCCCAAACACTTGTCTAGCAATACATTCAACCGGTGAAACCTGATCCGTCACAATAATTCGTCAGCTGTTTTCTTGACAAGGCTTGTTGAGAAAGTCATGGTTGTCAAAAATTCAAAGCGCTTTGAGTGGCCAGATTTGGGGATCCATTGGATGGCGTTCAAGGTAAGGGCTGTGCTGTTGATTGATCAGCTTTGCGACTTCAGGTTGAATGGCTTGAAGTGGTGAGTCGTCTGGGAGGAAAGACATGATTTCACGGTTGTTGATCCGTTCGTCCGGGTCGGTCCTTGCGTTGTCTCTATGTGCAGGTGTTGCGCTTGCAAGCGATGATCTGACGTTCCCTCCGGGCGAAGGTCCGTTTAATTGGGACAGTTACTCAAACTGGGCTGAAAACGCACCGGACTTAAGCGGGCAAACCGTGACCGTCGCTGGTCCCTGGTTGCAGCCGGAGGATGGCTTCTTCCGTAACGTATTGGCCTACTTCTCAAAAGCGACCGGCGCCGAGGCGATTTACACCGGTTCGGATTCCTTTGAACAGCAGATCGTGATTGATGCCGAAGCTGGAGCGGCGCCGAATGTCGCGGTGTTTCCGCAACCGGGATTGGCCGCCGAAATGGCTGCGCGCGGCCTTCTGACGCCTTTGCCAGCGTCTATGAAGTCGTGGGTTGCGGAGAATTATGGCGCAGGCGACAGCTGGGTTGATTTGGGCACCTATGCTGATCCGGACGGCAAGGATCAGCTTTACGGCTATTTCTACAATGTAAATCTGAAAAGCCTCGTCTGGTATGTCCCAGAGAACTTCGAAGATGCTGAATACGAAGTTCCAACGACGATGGAAGAGCTGAAAGAGCTCACTGAGCAAATTGTAGCCGATGGCGAAACACCCTGGTGCATCGGACTTGGATCGGGGGCGGCCACTGGCTGGCCGGCGACTGACTGGGTTGAAGATATGTTGCTGCGGACACAGCCGCCGGAAGTCTACGATCAATGGGTTGCCAACGAAATCGCTTTTGATGATCCGCGGGTTGTGGCCGCGATTGAGGAATTCGGCTGGTTTGCGCGTGACGATGCAAAAGTGGCAGGTGGGGCCGGCACCGTCGCGTCGACCGACTTCCGCGACAGCCCGAAGGGCCTGTTTTCATCACCGCCGCAATGTTATCTGCACCGCCAAGCCTCCTTTGTACCGGCCTTCTTTCCCGAAGGTGTCGAATTTGGCGCCGATGTCGACTTCTTCTATCTGCCTGCCTATGCGGCGAAGGATCTCGGCAATCCTGTTCTGGGTGGTGGTACCTTGATGGCGATTACCAATCCGTCAGAAGCGACGGCTGCTTTGATGGAATTTTTCCAACTTCCAATCGCCCATGAAGTGATGATGGCGCAGTCCGGCTTTTTGACCCCGCACAAGGGTGTCAATCCGCAGGCCTACATGAACGACACGCTGCGCGGTCAGGGCGAGATTCTGGTCAACGCCACGACCTTCCGCTTTGATGGGTCAGACCTGATGCCGGGCGGCGTTGGCGCCGGGACTTTCTGGACGGGCATGGTCGATTACACTGGCGGCAAGGATGCTGCAGCTGTGGCAGGTGAAATCCAAAAGAGCTGGGATACCCTCAAATAATCAATAACAGGCGGCGTCTAACAAGAGGCCGCCGTTTCTCAAAGATCACTGGTCCTAAAAAACTGCCTTCTGGTCTCAGCAGGCACATCAGATGAACCATGGGGGCGGCAGTGTTTGCAGATAATCCAGCGCTACTGGGCCTGGTGACCATCATCCTTGGTGTTGGTGCCTGTCTTGGATATTTTTTTCTGTCAAATCTGGTTCTCGACAAGGTGATCTTCCCGGCCAAAGGGGAACATGCAGGCCGGAACATCAACCGGGCCAATCTGGTCAGGCCCTGGTTGTTCTTGTTCCCTGCTTTATTCGCGCTGACACTATACCTCGCCTATCCGGTTTTTGAGACATTGCGGCTTTCGCTGACCGACAGGGCGCAGGGAGGAGCATTTGTCGGCTTCGACAATTACCGGCAAATGATGAATGAAGCGAAGTTCTGGGAAGCGGTTCGCAACAACATGCTGTGGCTGATGGTGGTGCCAGCTTTGTCGACCGCCTTTGGGCTTCTGGTGGCGCAGCTGACCGATCGGATCCGCTGGGGCAATCTGGCAAAATCCCTGATCTTCATGCCAATGGCGATTTCCTTCGTCGGCGCGTCCGTAATCTTCAAACTGATCTATGACACGCGGCCGGCCGATCAGAACCAGATCGGAGTGTTGAACGCGATCTGGTTGAAGTTTGACGGTGGCATTGGGTCAATCTTGTTGCTTCAAGTCCTGCCAACGGTGCTGCTTTTGGGTGTAGCCGGCGTGACAATCTATTCCGCTTGGGCATTGGTTCGCGAAGGTGTCGCAGCAAACCGCCAAAGGTCTCTCTTGCAAATGATGCTGCGCGTTTTGGCAGCGGCTGGTGGACTGTGGCTGGTCTGGACATGCCTGAATTTTATAACCGGTATCTGGATCGATGCGTTGCCCTATGGGGCGCCGCAGACCTGGCTGACAGTTCCCTTCTGGAACAATTTTTTCCTGATGGCCGTTCTCATCTGGATCCAGACTGGCTTTGCCATGGTGATCCTGTCGGCCGCCTTGCGCGGCATTCCTGAAGAGACGGTGGAAGCGGCGATCGTTGATGGGGCCAATCCGTTTCAGATCTTTTTCAAGATCAAGGTGCCGCAGATCATGGGCACAATCGTTGTGGTCTGGACGACCATCACGCTCACTGTTCTGAAAGTCTTCGACATTGTGTTTGCCATGACCAACGGGCAATGGGAGACGCAGGTTCTGGCCAACTACATGTACGACAAGCTGTTTCGGGCCAACGATTGGGGTGTGGGGTCTGCAAGCGCGATCGTCATCATGCTCCTGGTGACACCAATCCTTGTCTGGAATGTCTACAACGCCCGCAAGGAGATGCGCTGATGGCCAATGTAGCGGGCAAAAAATCGGGCCTGACTTGGGCCGTGCACATCTCCGTTACTCTGTTGGTGCTGTTGTGGCTGTTTCCAACGATCGGTTTGTTTGTATCGTCTTTCCGGACCGGGGATCAGATCTCTTTGTCCGGCTGGTGGGCCGCGCTTTTCCCAACGGAACAAAACGAAGTTTATCGTGCTCTCGACCCAGACGATCACCGTGTCGCAGACGGCGATTTGTTTGTGGTCACAGGCAACATTTTTGAAGATGGCCTGCGTGATATCCGGGCCTGGGGTGTGTCGTCCAAGAAAATCTCTGCATACCAGCCTGGTGAAACCGCTGAAATGAAGGGGGGCGAAACGCTCACTCTGCAGCCCGACGGCAGTTATGTTTGGCGTGGCAATGACAAACAGATCTCAGGTCGCGGGCAGCGGATTTTTGTAACGGCGCAAGTGCCGCCGGAATTCACGCTTGAGAACTACACGACCATCCTGTTTTCCGGCAGCGGCCAGGACAATATGGCCAAGGCCTTCTTCAACACGCTGACCGTGACCATCCCCGCGACGATCATTCCAATCGTGATCGCCGCCTTTGCTGCCTACGCGCTGGCTTGGATGGAGTTTCCCGGGCGGGCGCTTTTGATTGCGGCCATTGTCGGGCTTCTGGTTGTGCCTCTGCAGTTGGCGTTGATCCCATTGCTGCGGTTTCACTTTGGTATCGGAATAGGCAAGGGATATCTCGGCGTATGGCTGGCCCATACGGCCTTTGGCATGCCGCTCGCAGTCTATCTTTTGCGCAACTACATGGTCGGGCTGCCGCGAGATATTATCGAGAATGCCAAAGTAGACGGGGCGACAGATTTTCAGATCTTCACCAAGATCATTCTACCGTTAAGTTTTCCGGCACTCGCTTCCTTTGCCATCTTCCAATTCTTGTGGACCTGGAACGATCTTCTGGTGGCCAAAGTGTTTCTCATCGATGCCACCGGCTCGACGACGGTGATGACCAACCAGATCGTCGAACTGTTGGGCACCCGGGGTGGTAATTGGGAAATCCTGGCAACTGCGGCCTTCGTTTCCATCGCCGTGCCGCTGGCTGTTTTTTTCGCGATGCAAAGATATCTGGTGCGCGGACTTCTTGCTGGATCGGTCAAATAATATGAATAAAAACAACGTTGGGGAGCCGCTAGAATGACCTCATTATCCCTAAAAGGTGCCAGCAAGTCCTACGGCCCGGTCGAAGTTCTCAAGGACATTAATCTGGAGATTGATAAGGGCGAGCTGATCGTATTTGTCGGCCCGTCTGGCTGTGGCAAATCCACTTTGTTGCGTATGATCGCAGGCCTTGAAAAAATTACCGGCGGCACCCTGGAAATTGATGGGGCAGTGGTCAACGACATCCCACCGGCACAGCGCGGCATTGCCATGGTGTTTCAATCATATGCGCTTTATCCGCATATGACCGTCTACGACAACATGGCCTTTGCTTTGAAATTGGCCGGTCATTCGCGGCAGGAGATTGATGATGCTGTGCGCTCTGCTGCCGAAACATTGCAGTTGACTCAATATCTCGATCGCTTACCTAAAGCGCTCTCCGGCGGGCAGCGCCAGCGTGTGGCCATCGGCCGGGCCATCGTCCGCGACCCGAAAGTGTTTCTGTTCGATGAGCCGCTGTCCAATCTTGATGCCGCCTTGCGCGTCGCGACCAGGATTGAGATTGCCCAGCTGAAGGAAAGCATGCCGGACAGCACGATGATCTATGTCACGCATGATCAGGTCGAGGCGATGACGCTGGCCAGCCGGATCGTGGTTCTGCATGGCGGCATTGTTGAGCAATTCGGCAAGCCGTTGGACCTATATGAGCGTCCGGCCAACACTTTTGTCGCCCAGTTCATCGGATCTCCGGCGATGAATATGGTTGATGCGAAAGTAACGGCGACAGGGCCGGTCACGTCCGTTCACACTTCGGATGATGGCCATGCAGACGTGCCGATTTCATCCGTAAACTCCGACCAAGGCGCCGCGGTCAAACTCGGGGTTCGACCGGAGGACCTGACATTGACCGAAGGTGATGATTTCCTGGTTTCGGCTGAAGTCGAAATTGTGGAAGCGCTCGGGGAATCGACGGTGCTCTATTTCAAGCCACGCGAAGGTCATGACGCCTTTATCGCCAAACTTCCGGGAATTCATACCATTGCCAAGGGTACAACCTTACGAATGACGGCAGCGCCGGAAAAACTGCATTTGTTTGACAATGGTGGCAGATCGTTTCTTTATCGGTAATCTCTCGTTTATGAGAGCGGTTGGGCTGAGTTCGCAGACATAATTAAGCGCCTGCAATGCGATCGCGTTTCTTGAAACCTAACTTGCAAGCTCGTCCCATCCAGCCTAAACCGACCTAGAAAATGGCTTGGTTCGCCCTTTTTTAAGCCGCATCCGGCGCAAAACCTTCAAAAACAACTTGTCTAAACTGTCATATCATTTTCATATGAACGTCTAATAAGGTTCATATGAAAATGGTTGATTGTGCTCCATAGCCACCTCGCCGGTGTGTCCGCGGTTCACAAAACCTGATGCGGCCAAATTGGTAAAGGCGGCCGCTGGAATTTCGGGTGCATCAAATGCTTGGGCAAGTTGACATTACAAAACGGCAGGCGGAAATCGCCGATCTGGTTCAAAAGGCCGGATTTGCTTCTGTTGAAGAATTGGCAGACCGGTTCGATGTCACCACGCAGACAATCCGGCGCGATGTGAATGGATTGTGCGAGCTCGGCATCCTCCGGCGCACCCATGGCGGCGTTGAACCTCCGGCACGTGCTGCCAACATCCACTATTCAACCAGGCAGATCCTGAACCTTCCCGGCAAACAGGAAATCGCCAGGATGGTGGCGTCTCAAGTCGAAAACAACCAGTCGCTTGCCTTCTCAATCGGCACTACGCCCGAAATCGTCATGCAGGCGCTGACATCCCATGAAAACCTGGCGGTCTTCACCAACAACCTCAATGTCGCCTTCAGCGCGTCCAGCAATGCGTCGTTCCAGGTGACCATCGCTGGCGGGCGCCTGCGGTATGGCGACCGAGATGTGCTGGGCTCTGCGGCGCAGGCGTTTTTTGCCAACTACAAGGTCGATATCGGCATCTTTGGGGTGGCCGGTGTTGATGAAGACGGCACTCTGCTCGACTTCCACGAAGATGAAGTCGCGGCCCGCCAGGCAATTCTCGCCAATTGCCGGACGTCCTACCTTGTGCTTGATCACAGCAAGTTTGGGCGCAGCGCCCATGTGCGCGGCGGACATCTTAGCGATGTCTCTGAAATTTTTACCGATAAACCGGTTCCAGAACCTTATCTGGAATGCCTGAAGGGCGCGCAGACCATCGTTCATGTTCCGGAAGACGGGAGTGCCGAATAATGACCGGTAACGTGCTCTCCAATGCTGGGAAGCCGATCGTCCTGGAGAACGTCAGCCGCTCTTGGGGCGAGACGATTGCCGTGGATGATCTGAGCATTACCATGCCCGAGGGCTCGTTTACCGCTTTGCTTGGACCGTCTGGCTGCGGCAAGTCCACCACCTTGCGCATGATTGCCGGACTGGAAACCGTGTCATCGGGCCGGATCCAGATCGGCGGCAAGGACGTTACCAATATGCCATCGTCCAAACGCGACTTGTCGATGGTATTTCAGTCCTACGCCTTGTTTCCGCATTTGTCGGTTGCAGAAAACATCATCTTCGGTTTGAAGGTGCGCCGGGTTGCCCGGGCGGAAAGGGATGACCGGTTACGCAAGGTAGCGGATCTTTTAGGGCTGTCTCAACTTCTTGAGCGCAAGCCAGGGCAATTGTCTGGTGGCCAGCAGCAGCGGGTTGCGCTGGGCCGGGCGATCATAGGGGAAAAGCCGATCTGCCTAATGGATGAGCCGCTCTCCAATCTGGACGCCAAGCTGCGCCATGAAATGCGGGTCGAAATCCGGGCGCTGCAGCAGCAGCTCGGTTTTACAATGGTCTATGTCACCCACGATCAGGTTGAAGCGATCACAATGGCCGATCAAGTGGTGCTTTTGAACCAGGGGCAGCTGGTTCAGGCGGCTGATCCGCGGACGCTCTACGATCAGCCGGCAACGCCGTTTGCCGCCCGGTTTATCGGCACCCCGCCAATGAACCTGTTCCCGGCAGCTGCCTTCCGCAAATTGACAAATGCTCCAGAGCACAAACTCGGTGTCCGTCCGGAAGCCATGCGCAGGCAATCCGGCGGCCCTCTGGAAGCGACGATCCGCACGGTCGAGTATCTAGGCGCCGATATTCTGGCCGATTGCATTGTCGCTGACACATCTTTCCAGGTTCGTCTGAAGACCGCAGACCCGGTCGAACCCGGACACTCCATAGAACTCGGATTTGAACCGGACGCGTTGCATATCTTCGATGCACAGTCCGGACAGCGCCGGGATGATCTTGTTTTTGAAATTGGAGCGCAACTGCACTCCTGACCAGCTACGTGGGCCCGCGTGGATGAACCGCCCTGTGCGGATGTTTGAACCCTAGGAAGTCATAGCCTTAGGAAGATATCTCATGTTGAAGTCCACCTTCCTCAAGGCCGTTGCTGCAACGGCCCTGACTGTCAGCACTTGGGCATCCGCTCACGCTGTTGATCTGCAATTCTATTTCCCGGTTGCTGTTGGCGGTAAAGCTGCCGACACCATCCAGGAACTGACCGCCGAATATGTCGCTCAGAACCCGGATGTAAAAATCGATGCGGTTTATGCCGGGTCCTACCAGGACACCGTTGCCAAGGCGATCACTGCGTCGCGTGGCGGAAACCCGCCGCAGCTTTCCGTGATCCTTTCCGTCGACATGTACACGCTGATCGACGAAGACCTGGTAATCCCGTTCGACGACTATCTGACGTCTGATGAAGACAAGACGTGGCTCGACGGCTTCTACCCGGCTTTCATGGAAAACAGCCAGACCGGCGGCAAGACCTACGGTATTCCGTTCCAGCGCTCCACTCCGGTTCTCTACTGGAACAAGGAAGCCTTCAAGGAAGCTGGTCTCGACCCGGAAGTCGCTCCGGCGAATTGGGACGAGATGGTCGAGTTCGGTAAGAAACTGACCAAAAAAGATGCTTCCGGAAATGCGACCCAGTGGGGCGTTCGCATTCCGTCTTCCGGTTTCCCGTACTGGCTGTTTCAGGGTCTGGCGATCGCCAATGGCGCTGAGCTGGTGAATGCGGAAGGCAACAAAACCAATTTCGATGACCCGAAGGTCGTTGAAGCGCTCCAGTACTTGGTTGACCTGAGCACCAAACACGAAGTGATGGCACCGGGCATCATCGAGTGGGGCGCAACGCCGAAGGCTTTCTTTGAAGGCCAGACTGCCATGATGTGGACCTCTACGGGCAACCTCACCAACGTGCGCACCAACGCGCCGTTTGACTTCGGTGTCGCCATGCTGCCAGCCAAAGCCTCCCGTGGTGCTCCAACAGGTGGTGGCAACTTCTACCTCTTCAAAGGCGCGTCTGAAGAGCAAACCAAAGCTGCTGTTGAATTCGTGAAGTGGATCACCGCTCCAGAACAGTCCGCCAAGTGGACCATCGCCACCGGTTACGTCGCACCACGCGCTGAGACTTGGGACACCGAAACGATGAAGGCCTATACCGCCGACTTCGCTCCGGCCCTGGTTGCCCGTGACCAGCTCGAGTTCGCCAAGGCTGAGCTGTCGACCTACCAGAACCAGCGTGTCACCGGCATCTTCAATGATGCACTGGCGGCCGTTATCACTGGCAAAAAAGACGCTGAGACCGCTCTGAAAGAAGCTCAGGCACAAGCTGACGAGATCCTGGCGGAATACCGCTAAGGAGGGTCGGGAAGCAGCGCGCCGGACCACGGCCCGGTGCGCTGCTTCTCATTTCTTTTTACTCCCTTTTTCAGTTTGAGCCCGAAAACTCTTTGGTTGTGACGCGCATGCAAACCTTACGAATGAAACGCGATTGGATTTATGGCTTGCTGTTGTTGCTGCCAGCGATGGTGTTTCTATTCGCCTTTACGCATATCCCGGCCGTGACAACGCTTTTAAACAGCTTGTTCTCGACGCCGCGCGGCCGCCGTCCGGCCAAATTTATCGGCCTGGACAATTACGAGCGCATGTTCAATGACGCGGTGTTTTGGAAGGTTTTGTGGAACAATCTGTGGTTTGCGCTCGGCACCATTCCGCTGTCCGTCGCGCTGGCGATTATCATGGCGCTTTGGGTGAATGACAAATTGGCTGGCCGCAGTTTTGTTCGCATGGCCTATTTCACACCAACCGTCCTGCCCCTGATTGCTGTTGCAAACATCTGGCTGTTTTTTTACACGCCCGGCTTTGGCCTGTTTGATCAGATCACAGGTTTTTTGTTCGGCTGGCCGGCATCCAATTACCTTGGCAATCCGGACACCGTCCTCAATGCGATCATTGTCGTGACAGTCTGGAAAGAGGCCGGGTTCTTCATGATCTTCTATCTGGCGGCGCTGCAGGCCATTCCAATTTCCTTAAAGGAAGCAGCGCAGATCGAAGGAGCAGGGCGCTGGACGGTCTTCTGGCGGATCACGTTCCCTCTGCTCATGCCAACCACTCTGTTTGTCTGCGTCAACGCGGTGATCAACTCCTTCCGGCTGGTTGATCACATCTTCATCCTGACGGATGGCGGTCCGGACAATGCGTCTGCACTGCTGCTCTTTTATATCTACGAAGCCGCCTTCCGCTTTTGGGAAACCGCCTATGGCGCAACGTTGACAGTCGCGCTGCTGGTGCTCTTGTCCCTGCTTGCCATAGGCCAGTTCTTCTTTTTCGACCGTAAGGTGCACTACAAATGACCGGCGCCTCCGATATGTTTGACCGCTTCTTGAACACGTTTGCGGCCTGGGCGCTGGCCTTGCTCTGGATTCTGCCGCTGGCTTATGCGGTCTGGACGGCAATTCATCCAGCAGCCTATGAAGCCCGGTTTGAGCTATTTGCCCCGTTGACGCTCGACAACTTTGGCAAGGCTTGGGAAGCTGCGCCCTTTGCACGCTATTTTCTGAACACCTTCATCTTGGTGACGATGATCTTGGCCGGGCAGTTTTTCCTCTGCACGCTTGCGGCCTTTGCCTTTGCCCGGTTTGAATTCCCAGGCCGGAGCATCTTGTTCACCCTGGTGCTCTTACAGCTCTTGGTGATGCCGGACATTTTGATGGTCGAGAACTACCAGACCATGCGTTTGCTCAATCTGGTCGATACCATTCCAGCAATTGCTCTGCCATACATCGCCTCAGGCTTTGGCATTTTCTTGTTGCGCCAGACATTTATGACGATCCCAAAGGAGTTGGATGAGGCGGCCCGCGTTGAAGGGGCGTCCGTCTTGGGAGTTCTCTGGAAGGTCTATATACCTCTGGCGAAGCCGACTTACCTTGCCTACGGCCTGGTGTCCGTCAGCCACCATTGGAACAATTTCCTGTGGCCACTAATTGTCACCAATTCCGTTGACACGCGGCCGGTGACTGTGGGTCTCAGTATCTTTTCTGCGATCGACAGCGGCATCGAATGGTCGGTGATCAACGCGGCGACGCTGATGACCTCTGGTCCATTGTTGGTTGCGTTTTTGTTGTTCCAGCGCCAATTCGTTCAAAGTTTTATGCGCGCCGGAATCAAGTGAATTCCAAGGTTTCTATTGGTGTTTGAGCCTTTGCAAGCCAATTGGGAGAACTCATAAAGATCCTCCCTCTTTCCAGTATATGGGTTTTATGCTAATGGATTTAAATCGCAGATTTCTGCGATTTTTTTATATGTAAGACCGTCTTGAGGAGAGTTTCGTGCCGTCAACATTTCTGGCGATTGGTGAGTGTATGGTGGAAATGGCGCCGACCGGCGAGGGCACATTTAAGATGGGCTTTGCCGGCGATACGCTGAATACGGCCTGGTATGTGCGCAAGGCTTTAGGCCAGGACTGGAAAGTTGCCTATTACACTGGCGTCGGCAAGGATCAGGTGTCCCGGCAGATGACCGATTTCCTGAATGAAGCAGGAATCGAGACGGGCTATATCCGCGAACTTCAAGACCGCACCGTTGGTCTCTACATGATCCAGCTGAAAGACGGCGAACGCAGTTTTGCCTATTGGCGCTCTCAGTCGGCCGCGCGCTGTTTGGCGGATGATCCTGGGGTTTTATCTGCAGCAATGGACAACGCCGGTTTGATCTATTTCAGCGGCATCACCCTCGCGATTCTGTCTCCTGAAGGACGGCGGGCATTCTTCCAGGCGCTGAAATCCGCGCGGCAAAAAGGTGCCAAAGCGGCTTTCGATCCCAACCTGCGGCCGCGGTTGTGGGAGGATGCTGAGACGATGCGGAGTTGTGTGACGGACGCAGCAGGCCTGTGTGACTTCGTCATGCCGTCTTTTGAAGATGAAGAGGCCTATTTTGGCGACGCGACCCCGTCGATCAGTGCAGACCGTTATCTTGCCGCAGGCGCGGAAATGGTTGTTGTGAAAAACGGCCCGCAGGAGGTGATCGTTGCAACCGCCTCAGATCGAAATGCCTTCAGCCCGGCCCCGGTCAGCAACGTGGTTGATACGACTGCCGCTGGCGATAGTTTCAATGCAGGTTTTCTCGCAGAATATCTGGTGACCAAGAGTGTGACTGCCAGTGTCGCTGCCGGTGCGCGTTTGGCCGGTATGGTCATCCAGCACCGCGGGGCTTTGGTCGACTGCCTAGAACCGGCATGATCTAAAAGAGAGTTTTTCGAAACAAAAAGGGCACCAGCTGGTGCCCTTTCGCCGTTCTTACTGTTTGGACGTGATTTTCGCCATTTCTGCCATCGGGCCATTGCCGATACCGAATAGAATACGATTGTTTCTCAGATCCAGCTTGACCGAAACGTTCCGGCTGCGGTCGAGCAAAAAGACAGAGTGCTGGTCGCGGTTGGTTTCCTGGTATCCATACTGAACGGCCCCATTCGGTCCGGTTTGATGCCAGCGGCCATTGGTCTTCATGATAAACCTGCCGCCTGGATAACCCGCACGGGACAGTGTGAAGCCGTTCGTTCCGGTTGTTGGGCCGCCGATCCCTGGATTTTTGATGAGGTTCGGGTTGGCCGCCATATTAACGATGTCGTAGATTGGCGTGTTGGGGGCGCTGGCGAGACCAATCAAGATTTTCCTGCGGTGTAGGTCCAGCTGGATCGACACATTGCGGGACGCATCATGAAGATAGACGGACCACTGGTCGCGCGACTTTTCGATAAAGGTATAGCGGACCCGGCCGCGCGGTCCGGTTTCATGCCATTCGCGATAACCGACCTGTTTGAAAACACCACCCGGATAACTCACGCTGGCGACATTTTTGCCCGTCACATTCGGATCTCCGACAATTGTTAAACCATTGCCGGGACCTGGGGCCGGATTGACCTGACCGAGATTAGGGCAGGTTTTGTAAATCGTCGGATAAGGGCGCTGTGAGCACATCAGCCCGCCCCACTGGAAGCCGGTGCGGCCATTCCGGTAGCGGATTTGAAACCACTCATAGCCGTCCATCATCACGCCCGTGGCCCCAACAATCCGAATTCTGTCGCCATCCCGCAGGCTGCCAATCTGACCGTATTGCAGTCCAGGGCCGGCGCGGACCTTGCCGCCATAAGAAATACCTTGTTGGGGAAATGCATTTTGCGCCGAAGCGGTCGCAACTGGGCCATAAAGAACCACACTCATCAACAATATAAAGAACAGGCGGTACATAAGGGCTCCTTTCAAAAATACTGCTTCCGGCGAACTGTTCGTCACCTTGAAAAAGTAGTCTTAGAAATTGCTACGCTATTTTCGCTGAACTGAAAATGAACGTTCCTGTTAGATTTATTAATGGGCTGGAGAGCGGTTTCTTGAATCCAGTTTTTTCTAAAGGACAATTCCTGAAAGGAAAAAAGAGCGCCAGTGGCGCTCTTGTAACGTCTTAGGTGTTTTGTCGATCAATCGGCGTCCCTTTGGGCGATCCAGTCGTGGTCCGGATGGTTTTGGAAACGCCATTTGCGCATCGGACCGGCCATGACGTTCAGATAATACATCTCGTAGCCGTAAGGGGCGCCGCAGGGGTGGTGGCCTTTTGGAACCAGCACAACATCATGGCTTTCGACCGACATCGTTTCGTCAAGCGTGCCGTCTTCGGTGAACACCCGTTGATGGCCATATCCCTGCTCCGGATTGAGGCGGTGATAATAAGTCTCTTCCAGATAAGTCATGTCCGGATAGTTGTCTTCATCGTGCCGGTGCGGCGGATAGGACGACCAATTGCCCGCAGGTGTGAAAACTTCTGTAACCAGAAGGCTGTCAGCCACGTCGCTTTCTTCCATCGCAATTGGATAGATGTAGCGTGTGTTGGAGCCCTTGCCGCGGGTGACCTTTTCCGGCTTCGGCAATACGCGAGTTTTGTGTCCGCCATGTCCGGGCGCTGTACAAACGCCGATGGTGCAATCGGTCGCAGCGGTCGCCGACCAAGTGCTGCCGTTCGGAACATAAACACTGTGCGGGGCGGTTTGTTCGAACACGTTCATGCGCTCGCCCTGGACCCCTAAGTTCTCGCCATCCGCTGAAATCTCGGCTTTGCCTTCGACCATTACCAGAATGATCTCACGGTCGCCGGTTTCTTCCGAAATCGCGTCCCCGGCCTTGAGGCGATGGAGTGCAAAGCCGACGTAGTTCCAATTTAGAGACTTAGCCGTCTTAGCATTGGCTGCGGTAATATCATGCACCTTGCCTGTCGTGCCTGAAGGTTTGACGAGAAGGTCGCTCATGTCAGGTCAATGTCCTGTGCAATGGATTTCAAAGTTTTCAGGCCGAGGCTCTGATACGTGAAGGGATCGCGGATTTCCGGATCCTGTTCCGCTTCGATCACGACCCAGCCGCTGTAGTCCTTGTCTTTTAGCACTTTTAGAAGTGGGGCGAAATCAATCCCGCCTTCGTCGTCGCCTGGTACGGTGAAGACACCGGCCCGCACGCCGTCCATGAACGAAAGGCCTTTTTCGCGGACGTCCGCCATAACCGCAGGGCGTACGTTCTTTGCGTGCATATGCCGGATTCGATCGGCATATGTTTCAAGCGCAGGCTGAGGATCGCCGCCGAGGGAGCCGAAGTAGTAATGTCCGGCATCAAACAGCAGTTTTGTTGCTGGGCCGGTCGCGGCCATGAAGGCGTTCAGTTCTTCTGGCGTTTCGACCACGGTGCCCATGTGATGATGGTAGACCAGATCTATGCCTTGCTCGGCGCAGAAGGCGGCGAGCTCTTCAACCTTGGCGCAGAAAGCGGTCATTTCGTCTTCGCTCAAAACCGCTTTTTCCGACAGCGGCTTCTGGTCGCCCTGGATCGAGTTTGACGTCTCGCAGACGATACAGACGCTACAGCCGTTGTGCTTGAGCTTGTCGAGGTGCGGCTGGATGGCTTCCTTTTCCACCTCTACGCTTTGGGTAAGCAGGTTCAGCGAATACCAGCCGGAGATGAATTTCAGCCCGTGACTGCCAAGAAGTGTCTTCAGTTCTTCCTTGTCGTCCGGCCAGCGGTGGCCGTTTTCAATGCCGTCAAAGCCGATTTTTGCGGCGTCGGACAGGATTTGGTCTGTTGGAATATGGGCGCCGAGCGTCTGGTCGTCATCATTTGCCCATGCGATCGGGTTGGTTCCGTAAAGGATCATGGTTTGTGTCCAGAAATGTTAGTCGGCGGCGCGCTGGTGCTGGAGCGCGGCCAGATAGTTTTGGCGGGCCTGATTGACTTCGGTGCGGTTAGAGACTTCCGGAACCGCGACATCCCACCAATGGCCGCCGACCTCTGTTGACGGCAGCGGATCGGTGTCGATGACAATCACATAGGATTTTTCCGAAGCTCTCGCCCGGCCCATGGCTTCTTCCAGTTCATCCAGGCTGCCAACCTTCTCAGACGTTGCCCCCATGGAGCCGGCATGTGCGGCGAAGTCGATGTTGCTCGGGACTACATGCCGGGCGGTGTCCAGGAGATTGTTGAAGCTTTTGCCGCCGGTTCCCATCTGCAGCCGGTTGATGCAACCGAAGCCACGATTGTCGAGCAGGACAACGATGATCTTGTGGCCGAGCATGACGGATGTCGCGAGCTCGGAGTTCATCATCATGTAGGAGCCGTCGCCGACCATGACGACAACTTCCCGGTCCGGCAGGGCCATTTTGGCGCCAAGGCCGCCTGCAACCTCGTACCCCATGCAAGAAAAGCCGTATTCCATGTGATAGCCGTTCGGCAGCACCGGTTTCCAGAGTTTGTGCAATTCGCCCGGCAGACCGCCGGCCGCGCACAACATCACGGTGTTTTCGTCTGTTGAGCGCTGGACAGCACCAATGACTTGGGCATCGGTCGGCAGGGCATTGCCGTCCGGTTTTGCGGTGACCGCATCAATGTCCTTCAACCAGCTGGATTTGAGTGCGGCATCCGGCATCGCGAACGTATGATCGCCGAGACCGGCTGAGACGGCTTCCAAAGCGACTTTGGCATCAGCGACAAGCGGCAATGCATTCTGTTTTGCGCTGTCGTAAGAGGCTATGTTGATGGCCAGAATCCGCCGTTCTGGGTTTTTGAACAGCGCCCAGGATCCAGTAGTGAAATCTTGAAAACGGGTGCCGATCCCCATCACCAGATCAGCCTCTTCCGCCAAAGCATTCGCGCTGGATGCCCCGGTCACGCCGATGGATCCCATGTTGAGCGGATGATCCCAGGCGAGCGTGGATTTTCCGGCCTGTGTTTCTGCAACAGGGATCTGATGTGTTTCGGCAAAGGCCTTCAGTGTGTCGCAAGCCTCTGCGTAGTGGACACCGCCTCCGGCGATGATCAGTGGGTTTTTCGCGGCTTTGATCGCCTCGATAGCCGCAGCCAATTGGATGCTGTCTGGCTGCGGGCGGCGGCGGCGCCAAACCTTCCCGACAAAGAAACTCTCCGGATAGTCGAAGGCTTCGGCCTGAACGTCCTGGCAGAAGGCCAATGTGACCGGGCCGCAGCGTTCCGGATCAGTCAACGTCTGCAAGGCACGCGGTAGCGCGGTCAGTAGCTGTTCGGGACGGGTGATGCGGTCAAAATAGCGGCTGACCGGTTTGAAACAGTCATTCGCCGAGACCGTGCCGTCATCGAAATCTTCGATCTGTTGCAAAACTGGGTCCGGTGCCCGGTTGGCAAAAACATCGCCGGGAATGAGCAGGACCGGCAACCGATTGACATGCGCAAGGGCTGCGGCGGTCACAAGATTGGTCGCGCCCGGGCCGATGGATGTGGTCACCGCCATCGCCTGCTTGCGGTTTTTGGCCTTGGCAAAGGCGATCGCTGCATGGGCCATGCTCTGTTCGTTGTGGCCGCGCCAGGTTGGGAAGGCGTCGCCTGCCGCTTCCAGGGCTTCACCAAGCCCGGCGACATTGCCATGGCCGAAGATTGCCCAGCAGCCGGGAATGACCGGGGCGCCATCTTCGTTCTTTTGCGCAATCAGATAGCGCACGAGCGCTTGGGCGGCAGTCAGGCGCACGGTATTTTGCTGGGAGGAGCTCATTTGGAGTGTTCCTGATGGTGTGATGTCTGGGCATTGACCCGAGCTGTGTCCCACAATTGGCACAAGCGTTCAAACCGGGCAGTCATGTCCGCAACGGCTTGGTCGTTTGTCATCTCGCCAGCGAGCCATTTCCGTGCTGCGTCGGCGAAGATTGTCCGACCCACGGCAAATCCCTTGACCAGATCAAATTGCGCAGCTTCTGCAAAACTCTCGGCCAGCTGGTCTTCCGGGGCATCCAGGCCGAGCACGACAATGCCGCGGGTGTTCGGATCGTTGCGCGTGATGGCGTCACAAACGTTTGACCAGGCTGCGCGGGACGTCATCGGTTCCAGCTTCCACCAATCCGGATAGATGCCAAGATCGTAGACACGCTGGATGATTTCGGACGTTGTCTCATCATCAACGGGGCCAACTTTGGACGGAATGACCTCCAGCAGCATTTCAAGGCCGTTGCGGCGGCAGGCAGCAAAGAGCCGTGTCAA
The DNA here is from genome assembly GCF_965216085.1 of Roseibium sp. GTDB lineage: Bacteria > Pseudomonadota > Alphaproteobacteria > Rhizobiales > Stappiaceae > Roseibium. Next base: position 569,119 of record NZ_OZ244138.1, read on the forward strand.
AACGTCTTCCTGCTGTGCCTTCATCTCCAGGCTGTCGTTTGGATGATAGAAACACAGGACTTTGACGACATGTTCGGTAGGCCACTCGACCAGGCCGCCGAAATCCGGACCGATTTCAGGTTCCAGGGCCAATGGCCGGGAGGCAGGCCATTCCACGGGGTGTCCGATCCATAATCCGGTTCCGGCAGCCTGATAGAGGGCGTCGCGGCCAAGGCGGCTATCGCATAAGATGCCATACCCGGATTTTCCGTTTGCAACTTTCACAGCAGCGTCAAGACAGAGCTTTTTAAAGAAGCCAATATGATCATGGATAACCCCGGCCGCATCCGCCATTTGTTCAATCTGGATGCGGTGGTCGAACGCAAACACCCGCATGGTTGACCAGTCGCCACCGTGAGATGTGCAGCGGTTGGTCGACCAGTGGATTTGCTCAAGTTTCAGATCTTTACGCAGTACCTTTTCTTTGACGCCGCGACCTAAGAAAAACTGCAGTTCCTCCCAGCTCGGATAGGCTGGCGTGCAGCCATGCCGCGAGACGGCGAACGCACCGCAGGCATTGGCATAGGTCAAGCTGGTGACCCAGTCTTCACCAGTGACCCAACCGAGCAGCAAGCCGGACATGAAACCGTCACCTGCACCCAGGACATTAAACACCTCAATCGGGAAGCCCGGACCAGAAATCCCATCATCCAGGCTGTCTGGAATTGCACCTTCAAAGGCGTTAGCCCCCATTGGGCCGCGTTTGCAGACAAGAGTGGCACCGGAAACCTTACGCACATTGCGCAGAGCTTCGAGCGTGTCTGTCGAGCCACCGGCTATGTGAAACTCTTCTTCCGTTCCTACGATCAGATCGAACAGATGCAATGTGGACTGGAGTTTTTCCGTCACCTTGGCGGAGGCAATAAAGCGGTTTTCACCGTCGCCATGGCCGGAGAGACCCCAAAGGTTGGGGCGGTAATCGATGTCGAGTGCCGTGCGGCCACCGCTTTCCTTTGCCAGTCTCAAGGCCTTGAGAACAGCGGCTTCCGTGTGCGGGTGGCTGAGATGGGTGCCGGTCGCCACGACCGCTTTTGCGGACGCGATGAAGTCCGGGTCTATGTCATCTTCGCAAAGCGCCATATCGGCGCAGTTCTCGCGGTAGAAGATCAGCGGAAAATGTTCGTGGTCCCGGATGCCTAAGAGAACCAGCGCGGTGAGCCGGTCGGGGTCGGTGATTACTCCGGATGTGTCGACACCGTGACGAGCCAGCTCTTCGCGGATGAAGCGGCCCATATGTTCATCACCGACCCGGGTAATCAGGCCGGATTTCAAGCCGAGACGGGCTGTGCCGGTCGCCATATTGGTTGGAGAGCCGCCAATATACTTGTTGAAGGACGCCATGTCCTCCAGACGGCCGCCAACCTGCGCCCCGTACAGGTCGACCGACGAGCGGCCGATGGTGATGACATCAAGCTGTTTCACGTTTCTTTTCCGTTCTTGGGGACTTTGACCATTCAGAGCACTCGGTATGTCCCGCCGGACGATCCATCCAGTCGGACCAGTTCTTGTCCAACGGCCTGAACATGTGGCCATCAAAGACAACAATGGTGCCGACAGCAAAAAGTGAGGCGGTTGTTGCCTGTGCCCCAGCTGTCAATGTGCCATTCAAAAAATTCTTCATTGTAATCCTGCCAAGATATGAAGAAGTTTCCTGGTCTTGCGGATTAGAGATCAGTCTGGCTCCGGATGATGTGTCCATGCCCATTGTCTAGTGTTGGGGAAGCGCCTGCCGTCACCGCCACCGAATATATGAGACTAAATAGAATGTAAATTCCATACTGAGTAACGTGCAATAGATATTTTCTAAAAAATGGAATCTGACTTCCGTCGAGTGCCGACGGAGACGGCCAAAGCGATGGCCAGCGACAGGCTCGCGGAGAGGGCCCGGAACGCGCCAACGTCCAGTTCGGATACCAGTAGCTGTATGGCCTTCAGCTTGGCAAGCGGGCTGGTGACGACATCGGTAATCGCGACAATATCAGCGCCATTGGCACGGGCCTTGGAGACAAGGTCGAGGGTGAGTTGAGAATACGGTGAGAAAGTCACAGCAATGACGGCATCATTCGGCCGGATCAAATGATCCATTTGGATATTGGCGACACCGGAGTGGAGAACTGCCGGAATTTCCATTTTTTCAAAGGCATAGGCAAGATAAGACGTGACCGGAAAAGCGCGCCGGAAACCTACGATGTGAATGGTTTCTGCCCGTGTCAAAACATCGACGGCCTGCTGCATCGCCGCCGGATCCACGGTTGCCATCAGGCTTTCCAATGAAGCGCGTCCCACTTCAACAAATTCGGCAAGCAAAGCCGCTGGCGATTCCGCGCCGTGTTCACGTATGCGCGCCAACCGGGTGGGATAATCCGGCCATTTCTGAGAATAATCGGTGCGGAAGAGCTTCTGCATTTGAGAAAAACCGCTGAACCCCATTTCCTGGCAAAAGCGCATGGCGGCGGACGGCTGGACCTCAGCTGCAGCTGCGAGTTCGGCGACTGTTGAAACGGCTACCCGATCCGGATTGGCAGCGATATAATCGGCAAATTGCTTCAGCCGTTTTGGTAAGCTGTCTGCGCGCGCGCCCAAGCGGTCTAAGAAGGCGTCCACGGTGGCTGGGGCGGCCTCACCGGAAGCGGCGGCAGAGTTATCGCTCATATGTTGGCCTTTTCCATCTTGACACATTCCACTGAAAGTGATTTTGGAATTTTTATTCTAATTTGGCAACCCGCTGACAACCGTCTGCCGATTTGCCGCTGCCTGGAGGACTACTCATGACCGTGAACATTGCCCTGTTGGGCGCGGGACGAATTGGTAAGGTGCATGCAAAGGCGGTGGCGGCGACCGAGGGAGCAGAGCTGGTTGCTGTTGCTGACGCTTTTCCGGATGCGGCCCAGGCGCTGGCCAAATCCTCTGGAGCCCGGGTCAGCAGCATTGATGAGATTGCAGGTACTGATGATGTTGACGCGGTTGTTGTTTGCACACCGACGGACACGCATGCGGATCTGATCGAACAGTTTGCGCGTGCCGGCAAGGCGATCTTTTGCGAAAAACCGATCGATCTCTCGCTGGAGCGGGTCAAGTCCTGTCTTAAAACCGTTGAGGATGAGGGCGGGACATTGATGCTTGGGTTTAACCGCCGGTTCGACCCACATTTCAAGGCGGTTCGCGCGGCGATTGATGCCGGTCAGATCGGTGATGTGGAAATGGTCGAGATTACGTCCCGGGATCCGGGCGCACCGCCGCCAGCCTATATTCAATCGTCCGGCGGAATTTTCCGGGACATGACCATTCATGATTTTGATATGGCCCGCTTTCTTCTCGGCGAAGAAGTCACGACGGTCTATGCAACTGCGTCGGTTTTGGTGGACCCGGAGATTGGGAAACTCGGGGACTATGACAGCGCGATGGTGGTGTTGACGACAGCATCGGGAAAACAATGCTCGATCTCCAACTCGCGCCGCGCCGTCTATGGTTATGACCAGCGGATCGAGGTCCATGGCTCCAAGGGGGCTGTTGCCGCTGAGAACCAGCGTCCAGTCTCCATTGAAGTGGCCACAGCCGATGGTTATACCCGCCCGCCATTGCATGATTTTTTCATGACCAGATACACCGAGGCCTATGCTGCCGAGATCGCAGCCTTCGTTAAAGCGATTGGCGCCAATCAAGCACCGTCTCCCAACGGAGAAGACGGCCTCAAGGCCCTGGCCCTGGCCGAGGCTGCCTTGAAATCCGTCGCCGAACGCCGGGCTGTCGGTATCGACGAAGTCCGATAGTGCTTGGCGGGAGGCCGGGTGATAGCTGATCTTGGCTTCAACGATCTCTAGGTGATCGAGGTTCATGAATTCCAGTGGGCAATTGCCAAAGATTAGGCGACCGTACCAAGCTTTGATGCGGGCTCCATCTTGAAGCGGAAAACCTCGCAATCGCGAAATCCGGTGAAACCGGCATTCGGGTTCAGCTGGGGTAAACTGGTCGAAGGTGATTGCCGGAGCGGGATAAGCCACCATATTGTGGTGAAATTCATTAGGAGATCACAATGACAGACATGACCGACCTCGATATGGAAGAGGTGCTCCAAATCGACATCGTGTCCGATGTGGTCTGTCCCTGGTGCATCGTTGGTTTCAAGCAGCTGGAACAGGCGATCCAGCAGGTTGGCGTGACGGCGGCGATCAAATGGCACCCGTTTGAGCTCAACCCGGATATGGCCGAGGACGGCGAGAACCTGCGTGAACATATCATGCGCAAATACGGGTCGACCGCAGAGCAGTCACAATCGGCGCGGGACCGTTTGACAGCGCTTGGTAGTGAGCTTGGATTTGAGTTCCGGTTTTCCGATGACAGCCGGATGGTCAATACCTTTAAAGCACACCAACTCATTCACTGGGCCGGGCCGGAAGGCAAGGAACATCCGCTCAAGATGGCTTTGTTTGAAGCTTATTTCCGTGATGGCAAGGATCTGAACAACAATGAGGTTCTCGCCGATATTGCTGGCAGCATTGGCCTGGACCGGGATGAAGCTCTCAAAGTCCTGAACGAAAACCGGTTTGCCGAGGACATCCGCCAGGAAGAAGACTTCTGGCGGCAGAACGGAATTCAGGGCGTACCGGCCGTGATTTTTGACCGGCGCCATCTGATCACCGGTGCGCAAGGTGTCGACAATTACGCCTCAATCCTGAAGCAACTGGTTGAGGGTGAAGCGGCCTGAGCCGCGTCACCGTCTGCGTTCACTAGATTTTCTCAAACAACACACCGGCCGCCTCAATGCGTCCTGCAGGTGTTTCGGCCGGGGTAGCGCCGTAGTTGGTCCAGATTCTGAGGCCGTTGGTATCCCGGCAGCGAACCCCATCCTGAAGGTCCAGAGTGGACAGTCCAACTTTGTTATTTATCTGACTAAATAATCTCATCCAAGCGATTTCATCACACCAGCCGCCTACATAAGTCAGATTACCGGTGGATACAGCCGCCGCTTGCCCACCCTCCAGTTCAAGCAGCGTTTCGGCGGATCCTGCAAGTTCCTCCCGGTAGCCGGAAAAAGTGCCACCGCCTTTGAGGGGCAGAGGCATGTCCGGACGGAGGCTTTCCACGCGTGAGACCGTGACATCCAGCCCCGGCATATCCGGAGGCAGGGGGACAGGAATGACCATATCGGCATTGCGGGCGGCGGTTCGCGGTCCCAGAACAACTTCAGCCTCCGCCTCGGCGAGTGCATTTTTCAAGTCATTCGGCATATAGATCATGCCCGGTGCGGCCACGATCTTGTAGCCTGAAAAATCGCGTGTCTCTGGCCGCAAAATGTCTATGGAAAGGCCAAGTTTGCGCAGGGCCTTATAAGCATCGAACACCAGCTGGAAATAGGTGAGGCCTGCCCCATGCGGCTGGGTCGCCCAGGCAAAGTCGGCGTCATAATCGAAGATCAGGGCAACAGGTGCTTGCGGAGCAGAAACCTCCGGGGCTTCGTGCAGTTCATCTGCGACTTGACGGGCTTCGATCAACGCCGGTGCGTCGGCATTGTCCGGGCGGAGCATGCCGGCGTGCATTTGTTCCTGGGCAAACGGCGCTTGCCGCCACCGGAAATAACAGACGGCTTCGGCGCCATGGGCATAAGCCTCCCAGGCCCAAAGGCGCATCATACCTGGAAGCGGCGCCGGATTGAAAGGCGCCCAATTAACTGGTCCCGGCTGTTGTTCCATCACCCACCAACGACCTTTTCCAACCGATCGGTATAAATCGTGATGGAACGCCTGAAAGTCGGGGTCTCCCTGGCGGGCATAAGTTTTTTGATGCTCAGCCGAAGCCCCGACACGATCTTCCAAAAAGCCGAGCGGATAGCTGTCCCATGTTGCGATGTCCAGATCGTCTCCGACATTGAAGTGATCGAAATCTGTGATCCGGCCCATATAATTGTGGCTGACCGGTGCATCGGAATGCGCACGAATGATGTCCACTTGACGTATGTTGAAGGCGGCTACCTGGTCGGAAGAAAACTGCCGGAACGCCAGCGCATGGGACGGGTTTGGTTCGGTCACCGTGAGGTTCGGCAGATCGATCTCATTGAAGCTGTTGTAATCCATCGACCAGAAGACATTGCCCCAGGACCGGTTGAGGGCTTCGATGGTCGCGTAGCGTTTTTCGAGCCACAGGCGGAAGGCCGTGCGCGCGGCATCTGAATAGGAGATCGTGGTGTCGTGGCAACCGTATTCGTTGTCAGTCTGCCAGGCGCCGACATAAGGATTTTTGCCATAACGCTCGGCGATCAGTTTGACGATCCGGTCGCTCTCAGCCTTGTAGCCTTCATGGGAAAAACAATAGTGGCGGCGGGAGCCGAACTTGCGCGGGGTGCCGTTGGCATCAACGGCCAGCATGTCCGGATGTTTGTCGATCATCCAGCGGGGCGGTGTCGCCGTTGGTGTGCCCAGAACCACTTTGAGCCCGGCCTGGCCGAGTGTTTCGATGGCCCGGTCGAGCCAGTCAAATTTCAGGTCGTCTTGGGCCGGCTCAAGCCGTGACCAGGCAAATTCTCCGATCCGGACCCAGGTCAAACCGGTGTCCTTCATCCGGCGGGCGTCTGCTTCCCAGATCTCTTCCGGCCAATGTTCCGGATAGTAGCAGGTGCCAAGCGTACGTTTCATGTCAGTCTCTATAGAAGAACGCGGTGTTCGGCTTGTCCGGGAACAGCGGTTTCGACCGTAAAAGTCTTGCCGTCATCCTTGCCGTTTAATCCGTCGGTCGCAGATGTGGCGAAGAGTGTTTTCATATCCGGGCCGCCAAAGGCCGGGCAGGTCATCTGCGCTGCCGGATATGTGATCTCATCAACAAAGGATCCATCGGGTGAATAGCGGGCGAGACGGGACGCGCCCCATTGCGCATTCCAAAGATATCCATCGCGATCAACCACGGCGCCGTCCGGGTTCAAGTTGTCGCGCGAAAGATCGATATGGAGTTCATCGGAGGCTGCAGGCCAGCCATGCTCATCGAGCGCGACCTTTCGGATGCTCTGGGTCGCGGTATCGGAGAAATAGGCGGTCGTTCCGTCCGGTGAGAAGCAAATCGCATTGGAAATGGTGATACGGGAGAAGAGTTGGCGCAGTTCTCCCTGGTAATACCGGTAGATCGCACCGGCGCCCTTTTCGGCGTTTTTGCCCATCGTCCCGATCCAGAACCCGCCATAGGGGTCAGCGCGCCCATCATTGGAGCGGGTCACCGGATTGTCGGCTTCCAGCGGGCAAAGCAGTTGGGCTGCGCCGGTTTCGATATCAAAGAGAAACAGTTTGCTCTCGCTGGCAATCAGCAAAGCATGGGCGCTGATCCAGCCAGCAGCAGACACGTGCTCTTCAAACAGCCACGTTTTTTCGTCATTATTTATCCGGCTAAGTAATTTCTTGTTGAGGATATCGAACCAAAAAAGTTGCTGGCGCTCAGGATGCCACAGCGGGCCTTCACCCAAGAGACACTGCCGGTTGTCGAAAGTGCGTGTCATACGATTATCCGTTGGCTGCGACAGCAGCATCATAGGCCGCGACGATGGTATCGGCCCGTATTTTGACCTCTTCGACCGAGAAACCGGGTTGGTACAATGCCGTTCCGATGCCAAAGCCGGTCGCGCCGACACTCAGCCAATCGCCAAAGTTATTTGGACCCGCGCCACCGACAGCATAGGTTTTTGTTCCTTTGGGCAGGACGGCGCGCACAGCTTTTAGGCCATCCGGGCCGATGAGCGACGCCGGGAAAAACTTCAGGCCGTCTGCTCCACTGCGCAAAGCGCTGAAGCACTCAGTTGGTGTCATGACACCGGGAAACGACAACATGCCTTCAGCTTTTGTGATCCGGATTACGTCAGGATTGCAGTCCGGAGACACGATCAGAGAACCACCCGCGGCTTTGACCTGATGGACCTGTTCTGTTTCAAGAACCGTTCCAGCACCGATCTCCGCCTTGCCTTCATATGCCTTGGCCATTGCCGCAATGCTTGTCAGCGGATCCGGAGAGTTCAGCGGAACTTCGATTTTGTCGATCCCGGCATCCACAAGAACGTCCGTAATAGGCAGGGCTTCGTCTGGTGTCAGTCCGCGCAGGATCGCGATGATGTTGCGGCTCATGGTTGTTCTTTCAGGTGAGTTTTATAGGCCAAGGTTAGTCCCGTCAGCGTGAGTGTGTCCGCATCCAACGGGTCGCTCTTGTGTTCTAGGGTTCTGAGCGCCGTTGCATAGGCCTTGGCGATGGTATCGCTGCCAAGAATTGCTGTTTGTTTGAGATCGAATATGGGAGCCATGGCTGCCAGTTCCGCGCCGATCAGAAGGCCGGACAACCGACCGCTTGCGGCTTGCGGCGACAAATCATCTACCAGGCCGGACGCCCGAATTCCGAACAGTTCTCCGGTCAGCCGCTCAGGATGTTGCGCCATTTCAAGGACAGCTTCGGTAAAGGCGGTTTCGTCGAGAGCCTCGGCGGAAAGCCCATGTTGCAGAACCGACTGCTTGCGCAGCAAAGCATAAACCTCGCCGGTCATCGACGTACGGAAACGTGTAATAACACCACTTTCCAGAGCGGCCCATTTGGTATGAGTGCCCGGCAAGCACAAAAGCCCCTCAAAGTTCGGGCGGCTAGCTAAAAAACCGGCAATTTGGGTTTCTTCGCCTCGCATGACATCGGCCGGAGACATTTGTTTGATGCCGGGGAGGATCCGGACGTCAAGGCGCGGATCATCGGTTGCAACCGCTGTCGCATCGTGGATGCCTGGAGGGGGGCACGGCGCGGTTTTATAAGGCGCTTCGCTCCAGCCTTGCCGGGATCCGGCCATGCCGCAGACAATGACCGGTGTTGTTCGGCCAGCCGTCAGGCAGTCTTCGACTAACTCCAGCAATGCCGCTTCGAACTGATCCGGTGCAAGTGCGCCCATTCCTTTTTCAGACGACCGGTGCACGATCGGGCAATCGTCAGCGTCGAGCGCCCAAATGCGGAGATTGGTCGTTCCCCAATCCGCGGCTATCCAGGCGATGTCTGCGTTGGAGGTCATCCCGTTACCACCACTCCACCGTCAACAACGAGCGATTGGCCGGTCATGGCCTTGCTAGCCTTGGAGGCAAGGAACAACACCGGGTCGATCATGTCTTCCGGCGCCAACTCGTCCTTCAAGCACTGCCGGTCGATGTGGGCGCTCAAGGCTTCTGGTGTCACCCACATATCCTTTTGTTTTTGGGTCAGAACCCAGCCAGGGGCCACAGCATTGACGCGAATACGATCTGGTCCGAACTCGCGTGCAAGGCTGCGCGTCAGGCCGTTGATGCCGGAATTGGCCGTCGTGTAGGCAGGGTAGCCAGCATTGCCCATCATGTAGGAGATCGAGGTGAAGTTGATGATCGACCCGCCACCGGCAGAGCGCATTCCGGCAACAACGTGCTGGCAGGCAAAGAAATAGGCCTTCAGATTGATGGCTTGAGACCAGTCCCAGAAGTCCTCATCGACTTCTTCTGTTGAATGCCGTTTGTCATTGGCCGCGTTGTTGACCAGAACAGTGATTGCTCCGTGTGCATTTGCAGCTTCGTCCATAGTGGCTTTTAGTGCCGTCATATCGGTGATGTCACACGACAGAAACAAAGGCCGGTTGCCGTGTTTTGTCTCCATCTCGCTGCAAAAGGCAGAGGCGTCGGACCGTTGGACAAATGCAACTTTCGCGCCTTGTGCCAAGAACCCATCCGTTAAGGACGCACCAATGCCGGAACCGCCGCCGGTGATGAAGACCGACCTGTCCTTGAGGTCCGGAAAATTCGCGTACATAAGACGCTCCCTTGTCGAGTTTGCGGCTATCACAGCCGGAATTGTATTGGGTGTCAGGACGACACCTTTTGACCTTCAATGACCCAGATTGTTTCCGGGAACCGCCAAGGCAGCGTCAGGCCATGCGACATCAAATATTGGCCGCTGACCGAAATATCCTGGCTTTTGAGTAGAGGCGCGCCGCGCGAAAGGTGGTGTGCTTCATCGCGGTTTGCCAATGAGATTTTGTAAAACGCTTGTGGGTCAAGACCTGTCAGCCGCACAGGGTAGGGCAGGATCTGGTCTGACGGCCGTGTCAGGGCCGCGAAAGCAGCAAATTTTTGACCGTCCTCCGCGACCTGAATTTCGGCAATGACGGCTGGATCAACGGCATCCAGGCGCAGGATGTCTGCGCTCATCAGCCAGTCCCGATTGGCTTTCCACCACTGGGTGACAGCCATCAACGTTTCAGCTTCCTGGGGCGTCAGTTCGCGCGGATCCATCTCAAAACCCATGTGGCGCTGGGCCGCGGTCCAGGCGCGCAGGGACATGCCAATCACTCGGCCGGAGGTGTGGCAGTGGCGCGGGCCGACATGGGAGCCAGTAACAGATGCGGGCAGGAAGAGCGCTGCATCGTGCTGGATGCGTTGGCGCTCAAGGGCATCATTGCTGTCCGACAGCCAAACGCGTTGAGTGCGTTCCAGAATGCCGAAGTCGATCCGCCCGCCACCGGAAGAACAGCTCTCAAATTCGATATGCGGAAACGCCACTCGTAGCCGGTCAAACAGCTCATAAACGCCGTCCGTTTGGGCAGCATCTACGATCGGCAGGACGCGGTTATGATCCCACTTCACATATCCGATCTTGTGAGCGCCGAGGACCGCAGACATTTGTTCGAACAAATAGTCGCGAACATCCTGGCGCGCCATGTCGAGTACGAGCTGCTGGCGGCCGCGTGTCTGATCCTTTGATCCCAAAATCCATTCGGGATGCGTCCGGTAAAGGTCGCTGTCCTCATTGATCATTTCCGGCTCGTACCAGATGCCGAACTCCAGCCCCAAAGATGACACATGATCGATGAGCGGCGTGAGGCCGTTGGGGTACTTGCGCGGGTCTATTGTCCAGTCGCCAAGGGAGGTCGTGTCGTCGTCGCGTCTGCCGAACCAGCCGTCGTCCAGAACAAAGCGTTCGGCGCCAAGCTCTGCAGCGCGATCTGCAATGGATTTTAGATCGTCAAGTTTGTGATCGAAGTAGATCGCTTCCCAGCAATTGTAATGAACCGGCCGGGGCATACGGGCATCACGAACGATCTGCGTGCGCACATGACGCTGAAACCGGATTGCAGTTCCATTGAAGCCACTGTCGGAAAAGGTGGCGTAAAGCGGGGCTGTTTCAAAGGACTTGCCTTTGGCCATGCTGCTGGTGGCATGACCAAATTGAACCTGGCGGCGCCCATCAGCTAATTCCTCAGCAACCATCTTGTGACCGCCAGACCAGCCATAGTGAAAGGCGTAGGCTTCGCCGGCGGTGTTGGAGGTTGCTTTGCTGCAAACAATCAATCCCGGGAAATGTGCATGGTCGGTGCGGCCGGTCCGGTTGTCGCGGACCCTTGCTCCAGGCGCGAAGGGCAGGCGGCGCGTTTGAAACTCCGAACACCAACGGCCGGAGAATTCGATCATCTCATTGGTGTGCGCCGGAGCCGGCAGAACCGGCGCTGCCAGCCAATCGACGATGATGTCGTTTTTGCTTTGAAGCCGGGTTTGGAGTCTGAGGAGCGATGTTTCTGTTGTGAAACTCAGATCAAAGATGATTGTTAGACCGCACTCAACATCTGCATAGGTCAGGGTGATCTGGTTGCCTGACTGTTCTTCTGAGTGGAAAACGAAGTTTGGACGAAGGACCGCCCCCTCCGCGTCCCGCACTGTCAAACCTGTTTGACCTGGAAAGGTCCAAGAAGCTTCCGGGCTTAAGCTGATAGGCGCGTTTTCATCCACCATACCGCCGGTGACATCCATGATCGCGGCAGCGGCAAGGGGCTCCAGTGCTTCGCCGTCAGGCAGCGCAGGACCCCAGTAGATCACTTCCGGCAGTCTATTTTCTCGGCTTGCCAGGACCAGGCTCTGACGGTCATCGCCAAGGTGCCAGGTTTTCATCATTTGACGGCCCCGAGCGTCAGTCCGGCGATGAAGTGCCGCTGCATCATGAAGAACATGGCAACCGGGGGGAGTGCCGCAACAATCGAACCGGCGCTCATCAGGTGATAAGCCGCGCGGTACTGCGCATTGAAAGAGGTAATGCCAGCGGTCACTGGCTGGCTTTCGACGCCTTGGGTCAGGACAATCGCCCAGAAATAGTCGTTCCAGATGAAGGTGAAGATCAGGACCGACAGCGCCGCAATCGCCGGTTTCATCAAGGGCAGCACGATATACCAGAAGATCCGCCATTCCGCGACACCTTCCACGCGGGCAGCCTCGATCAGCTCAAAGGGCAGGGCGCGGATGAAATTGCGCATGAAGAGTGTGCAGAAACCAGTCTGAAAGGCGATGTGAAACAGCACCAGGCCAGTGATGGTGTTGTAGAGCCCCATTTGCAAGGTGAGATCGCGGACCGGGACCATTAGGATCTGGAAGGGCACGAAGTTACCGGCCACGAACATGAAGAAGATCCAGATGTTAGCCTTGAATTTATAAATGCCGAGGGCAAAACCGGTCATGCAGGAGAGAGCGACAGCACCGATGACAGTTGGGATGGTGATCTTGAACGAGTTCAAGAGATACTGCGGCATATCCGAGCCGGTGAAGACCAGCCCGTAGTTGGTGAACCCCTCAAACGACGACGGCCAGCCCCAATAGTTGGCGTTAGCAAAATCCAAATCCGGTTTCACCGAGAAAATCGCGACGGCGATCAGAGGCAAAAGCCACAAGATCAGTGCCAGCGGCAACAGCGTTTTATAGGTGATTTGCCAGGAGCGGGAGGTGCGTTCGATTGGTGTTGGAAACATGTTAGCTCTCCTCCCTTTGCGGAAGGCTTGCCTGGAGTTTTTTTGTCAAGCTGGCGCGAATGATGTCGTAGGACACCGCTATTCTGTGTCGGAGTTCATCTTCAGGCGCATCCCATTCTAGCCGGACCCAGCTTTTGTGGAAGTAGGGCGCTCGAACCGCGACACCGGCGTCGATCAATACATCGGCGGTTTCGATATCCGGGCACTTCACCGAGACACCGTCTCCTTTTGATCCGATACAAGCGAACATCTTGCCGTGGACTTTCCAGGCGTCATGCCCGCCGCCCCAGGGGTCTGATTTTTCAGCGCCAGGGAGTTTTGCGCAGATTTCATTGACGAGGGTCCGGCCGGTCATCGAGCCTTCTCCTCTTTGTACATGGACCAGAGGAAGTAGGCGATGAAGGCCAGCATGATCAGGAACAGGACAACGGCAATGGCCGCGCCATAGCCCATGCGGAAACCGTATTCGGAGAGCGCAACCTCGAACATATAAAAGCTGAGCACCCGGCTGGCGCCAAACGGGCCGCCGTTGGTCATGATCGAGATGAGGTCGAAAGAGCGCAATGCGCCGATGATGGTGACAACGAAAGCGATGAAGGTCGCGGGCCGCAGTTGCGGAATGATGATGTACCAGAGCATACGCCAGCCTTTGGCACCATCCAGGCGGCCGGCTTCGATTTGCTCCGGGTCGACGGCATTGAGACCGGTGAGATACAAAATCATGCAATAGGCTGTTTGCGGCCAGAGACCGGCCACGATGATGCCGATCGTAACGTAGTCCTCATCACCAAGCACGTTGATCGGTGGGATCCCGACAGATCCCAGAAGAACGTTCAGGATCCCAAACGTCGGATCATAAAACCAAGTGAACACCAGGCCGACAACCACTTGTGAAATCACGAACGGAAAGAAAAACAGCGATTTATAGAGCCGGATACCGGTGACAGTCTGGTTCAGGAAAAGCGCGATGAAGAGGCCGGCCGGAATGGCCGCAAGATAAAGAAGCAGCCAGATGACGTTGTTTTTGAGCGATGTGTAAAACGCGTCGTCCCAATAGAGTTCTTCGTAATTGTAAAGGCCGACAAATTCGGCCTGTCCAAGCCCATCCCATTCATACAGGGACAGGTTGAACGACTGGAAGATCGGAAAGATCACATAAAAAAGGAAAAATAGGATGCCCGGCGCCAGGAAAAGCCATGGTGTCAGCTGCTGCTGGTTTTTGTGCCACCAGGAACTCCGGCGGGTTTGGGCGTCAATCGTGTAGGCCATTTGAAAACTCACTTGGATGTGCCACTTGCAGCAATCCGGCTGGCAAACCGATCAGGAAAGACAGGGTGCCGTGGCACCCTGCCTGGACTTTCAAATCAGTGCGATCAGTTGTCGTAGATACGCTTTGCGGAGCGGTCCAAACGGGCCAGGATCTTGTCCAGGTTGTCCGGCTTGACCATGAATTCCTGCATGCCCTCCATAGCAACTTTCGCCATTTCGGCCGGGGCGTCGCGGTCAAAGAACTGGGCAACACCACCCGGGGAATTGGTCGACAGCATTTCAAAGCCCTGCTCGAGGAACTTGTCTTTGTCGACTGACGACTTGGCATTGACCGGCAGCTGGCCAAGATTTTTACCGTCGTTGATCCAGGTCTGAACGTCCGCCGATACCACGTACTTCAGGAATTCGCGGGCGTTTTCCTTGTTGGTGGCGTTTGCCGGAATGTGGAACGTATCCGTTGGTGCGTCTTCTGCCTTTTCAATTCCCGGGGTGATTTCGACGAACTGATAAAAGTCGAGCTGATCGTCGGTGAGACCGGCATCGCGCAGCGGCGCGACGGCAAAGTTCCCCATCAAGTACGCGGCTGCATCGCCCTTGACCATAAACGGCAGAGCTTCCTGCCAGGAATAGGTCTGGTGGTTGTCGATGAAGGCGCCCATGTCGATAAGCTCGCGCCAGTTGGCAAAGGTCGCGCGGACTTTTTCAGAATCCCACTTTTCCTTGCCAGTCAGCAGGTCCATGTGGAAGTCGAAGCCGTTGGTGCGCATGTTCAGGTAGTCGAACCAGCCGCCAGCAGTCCAAAGGAACTTGGTGCCGATGGTGTAACACTTCTTCCCGGCATCAATGATTTTTTGGCAGTTGGCTTTTTCTTCCGCCCATGTTGCCGGTTCCGTAAGCCCCAGCTCGTCAAAGATGTCTTTGCGGTAATAAACGCCCCACTGATAGTAGGTGTAAGGTACGCCCCACTGCTTGCCATCAATGGTCATCGCGCCTTTGGTGGACGCAAGGTTCTCGCCAATTTCTGTTCCCTCCCAGAGATCAGAAACGTCTTCGAACAGACCTGCCGCCACATAAGGCCGCATCCGGTTGGCTGCGTACCAGGTGTTCACATCCGGGGCATTCGCCGTCAGGAAGTTGCGGATCTGCGTTTTGTAGGCTTCTCGGTCAATCACCGTGGTTTCGATGTTGAGATCAGGGTTTTGAGCCTGAAAGTCCGCAATCATCTTCTCCATGGTTGCCCGTGGAGCTGGATTGGACGTGTCCAGGAATATTTTCAGATCGCCGGTCAGGCCATCAGCAAATGCGCCGCTGGTTGCCGTTGCCAAAATGGCAAGGGCTGCCGCGGACGTCTTCAACATGGAACGCATGGTTTCCTCCCTTAAGGTTCCATTATTTGAAACTTGGTTTTGTATATTGATACCTTGAGGTCAAGCGGTTAAGTTGTCAACAGGCCCGGCGCAAAGAAACGGGTTCGCGGAGGAGAAGAATGAACAAACAGGCCACCGGAGATGGAACGGTTGGGAAGGCGCTTGATGTGCTGGATATGGTGTCGGCCAAGGGCCGCCCTGTCCGGTTTTCCGAGCTTTTGAACGAGAGTTCCCATCCCAAGGCGACACTCTACCGGCTGCTGCAGACCCTGGTGAATCAGGGCATGCTGTCTTACGACGACATGCAGCAAACCTATTCTCTTGGCATTCGTCTGGTCCGGCTGGCTCATCAGGCTTGGCGGCAAAGTTCTATTGCACCGATTGCCCGGCCATTTGTCTCCGATTTGTCTGAGGCCGTTGGCGAAACGGTGCACCTGGCGCAGCTCGACAATGGCCAAGTGCTTTATGTCGACAAGCGCAATGCCAAAGACCCGATCGATATGTTTTCCCAAGCGGGCAAAGTTGGGCCGGGATACTGCACAGGCGTCGGCAAGGCCTTGATGGCGTATCTGGAGCCTGCGGAGCTGGACCGGGCGATCGCCAAACAATCTTTCTACAGATACACACCTGCAACATTGGCCGACGAAACGTCCTTGCGGGCGGACCTTGATAAAATCCGGGCAGAAGGTGTGGCCTATGACCGGGAAGAGCACGAACCGGAAATCATCTGCATAGCCGCTCCCGTTCTGTCACCAAAGGGGCGCCCGATCGGGGCCTTGTCCGTGACCACGTCGACCCGCAGAAAGAGCCTCGAAGAACTGGAAGAAGCGCGGCCAGCGCTTCTGGAGGCTGCCTCAAAAATCGCTGCTGCTGTCGCTGACTGGCAGTTCCCGGCTTAACCCCTTTCGTAAGGAAGAAGCGTTTTATGTCTGGTGTTACCCTAAGCAAAGCCGTGAAGCAGTATGGCGACGTCCAGGTTATTCACGGTGTGGATCTTCAGATCGATCACGGTGAGTTCTGTGTGTTTGTCGGACCGTCCGGCTGCGGCAAATCCACGTTGTTGCGCATGATTGCCGGTTTGGAAGAAACCACGGACGGCACCATCGAAATCGGCAAGCGGGACGTCACCAAAGTGGACCCGGCCGAGCGCGGTGTTGCCATGGTGTTTCAGACCTATGCGCTTTATCCGCATATGACAGTCGAAGAAAATATGGGTTTTGGCCTGAAGATGAACGGCCACCCGAAAGCCGAGATTTCAGAAAAAGTCGGTGAAGCGGCACGCATCCTGAAGCTTGATCCTTATCTGAAACGCAAGCCGAAAGCGCTGTCTGGTGGTCAGCGCCAGCGGGTTGCTATTGGCCGGGCGATCGTCCGTGGTCCGGAAGTTTTCCTGTTCGATGAGCCGCTGTCCAATCTGGATGCGGAGTTGCGTGTCGATATGCGGGTCGAGATCGCCCGACTGCATAAGGACATCGGCGCGACGATGATTTATGTGACCCACGATCAGGTCGAGGCCATGACCTTGGCCGACAAGATCGTGGTGTTGCGCGCGGGCAAGATCGAGCAGGTCGGCTCACCGATGCAGCTTTATTCCGATCCGGACAACAAGTTCGTTGCCGGGTTCATCGGCTCTCCGTCGATGAATTTCGTTGAAGGCATCGCGGAGGAGGGCGCAGTATCCGTTCCAGCTTTTGGCGGCACGAAAGTGTCCACGTCTGTTACTTTGCCGGCGGCTGGTCAGAAGGTCTTGGTTGGACTGCGTCCGCAACATCTTTTGATCGAACACGCATCCGAAGGTGCCAAAGTGGACCTGTCTGAGCAGCTTGGTGGTGTGGCTTATTCTTACCTGGTTTGTCCGACCGGTGAACGTGTAATTGTCGAAACCAAGGGTGAAGACGTTCCCGTTTCCGATGGAACGGTGTCTGTCACCTTCGATCCCGCTAATGCGTTCTTTTTTGATGCCAATACGGAACAGCGTTTGAGATGATCTGAAACGCGATTTAGATCAATTCGTTCCGCTATCAATAGGACCGGTCAGGTAGTCAAACTCACCGGTCTTTCTGACCGTTCGGTAGGCCGCAAAGAAACGGTCGATGATCCAATCAGGTGTGTTTCGATTAAACGCAAAACTCACGTGGGAACTGTCGGCAAGAAAGACCCGCTCGTAGTTTGACGGGTCAGCTCCAATGGTTCGGGCTTCGAGTTCAAAAGCGGTCCACCCCGTGACGACGAAATCAATTCGACCTGCTTCCAACATCTTTATGTTGATGTCAGCGCGACTATTTCGGGTCAAATGCTTCTGAGGAACCGCATGGCGTTTTGCGAACAACTCGCTGGCGTCATCTATTATCACGCCGATTTGGTATTTATGTAGGTCTTCAGACGTTTGGATCTTATAGTTCCGGCTCTTTTTACCAATGAAGTAGGTGCTGTTTTTCAAGATTGGTCCGACCCACTTGAAGAGATTTTCCCGCTCTGGGGTGCGCGTGGTTGAAAACAGAACCGTGTTTGGTTCGTTTTGCACCCTTAAATATGCACGTGCCCAGGGAAGGACTTGAACATCTTCACGGCCCTGTCTGGAACCTGCCGCCTTGAGGATCGCCAACAGAAAGTCGACCGTAGACCCCTTGAGTTGACCGTTTTCAGTGTACTGGTAGGGGGCCCATTCTTCTGTCACGATATTCAGGTTTGGAAAAAGGTCCTCGGCTTGAGTGGTTGGAGTAAAGAGCATTTGCACCAGAACCAAGCCGCACCAAACTGCAACCACAGAAGCAGCCTGATTTAGAAAGGCATTTGCTCTCCCCTTGGGGCACTCAGCAATGGTCACAGTAACTCTCTCCAGTCTTCCGTTAGGATACATAGAATTATGTGATCGTTAAAAAAGCCTGTCGATGACGTTAGGCCTCAACACAAAGAATTTGGGTATCAGGCGATCCATACATTGATAGAATATTCTGGCCGCGTAGTTTGGCGGCGGAGGCCTTGTAAATCATGGACGTACGCCATAGGCGCCTAGACAACGCTACATTGAATACCGTGTCCCTAATAATGCGACATTGCAGGCGATTTGTGCTTTTGTATTGTTAGTTTTATTTACATCGAAGGAATAAGCCGCATGGTGAAAATGGTGAGCTTGGGGCGTGTGCTCTCATTGATGGCTTTTGTATGTGTGCTCCCCGGAGGGGCGGGGCCGGTGTTGGCAGCCGATGTTACTGTTATCGAATTTCCGAGCGCATCTGCTCCACTAAGCAAGTTTAAAATCAAAAAGGCAAAGGCGAAGGGTGTCGATCTGAAGCCCAAACCCGGTTTTCCAGTTTCCGGCAAACTGCGCTTACCAGAGGGCGAAGGCCGCTTTCCGGCATTGGTCTTGCTGCACGACTGCCAAGGTATTCAAGACTATCAGGACGCATGGGCCGAAACCTTCCGCCTTGCAGGATTTGCGACACTTCAAGTTGACAGTTTTTCCCCGCGGGAAGTGCAGGAGACGTGTGAAAATGTCTTGGGTGAAGGCGTCAGCGGCCGGGGAGGTGAACGGATAATGGATGCGTTTGGCGCGTTGTTCTACCTCAAGCAACACCCGAAAATTGATCCAGACCGGATTGGCGCAGTGGGATGGTCCCGCAGTTCAACCACTGGAAGCGCACTCAGGGATGGGTCACGCCAATTCTTTGATCATGGCTTCAAGGCGGTCGTATCATTTTATCCGAACTGTAAGTCGGTCGCTTCAGCGGTGTTCGCAGACCCAATCCTGATCCTGAACGCGGGCAAGAACGATTGGACCCAGCCCAGCCTTTGTACAAGTTTGGCGAATTCGGATGAAAATGTTGAGATTGTCGAGTTTCCGGATGCGCTCCAAGGGTTCGATGACCCGAAATGGGGAACTGAAACTGTTATGCCTGGATATCAAAACACCCTGAAGAATCCAACCTTCGGTGTGACATTCGGGTTTGACGAAGTGTCCCGGCAAAAGGCGGAGGTCGCCGCCTTGGATTTTCTGAAAGACAATATGTAGTCGGTTCTGTCACGCTGCTCAGAGGACTAATATTTTGCAAGCTATCCGCGCGATCAGGTTGATCGCGCGGATATTCTCGTTTTTGATTAGAGACGTTCGAAGCTGCAGGTGAAGTGTCGCATCAGTTTAGGTTGCCGGGAGATCCGGAAACCCTTGAGACTGTCCTTGATATCGACAAGTTCCTCAAACACTTCAATGATGTAATCTGCGTGGCTTTGCGTGTAGGTGCGCCGGGGAATGGCGAGGCGCACCAAATCCATGGCTGCAGGTGCCTCGCTTCCGTCTGGGTGAGCGCCGAACATGACGGTTCCGATTTCACAGCCGCGAATGCCGCCAAGCTCATAGAGCGCAACCGCTAGCGCTTGCCCTGGATATTCCAGAGGCGGAATGTGCTCCAGCCATTTACGGGAATCAATAAAAACTGCGTGGCCGCCGGCAGGTTTGACGACCGGCACACCAAGCGCATCCAGGCGTTCGATAATGTATTCGTTGGTGCGGATGCGGTAGTGCAGATAGTTTTCGTCGACGATCTCGCTGAGGCCTTGCGCCAATGCATCAAGGTCCCGGCCAGCAAGGCCACCATAAGTTGGAAAGCCTTCTGTCCGGATCAAGTGGGTTCTGGCCTGTTCGGCAAGCTCATCATCATTGAGTGCCAGCCAGCCACCAATGTTGCCAAAGGCGTCTTTTTTGGCACTCATGGTCATACCGTCGGCGCAAGAAAAACAGTCCCGAACGATCTCCGGAATTGAGCGGTCCTGCTGGCCAGGTTCGCGCTGCTTGATGAACCAGGCGTTTTCGGCAAAGCGGCAGCCATCGATGAAAAATGGCTTGTTGTACTCTTTTGCCAGCGCGGACACTTCGCGGATGTTTTCAAGGCTGACCGGCTGGCCACCACCGGCATTGTTGGTGATGGTGAGCATCACACAAGGCACGCTGTCGCCGTGTTCCTCAAGGTAGGCTTCCAATCGGGCCAGATCCATGTTGCCCTTGAAGGGGTGCAGAGAGGCCGGGTCGTTGCCATCTGCAATCACAAGGTCGTGGCCCATCGCGCCGGAAGATTCAATGTTCCCGCGGGTGGTGTCGAAATGGGTGTTGCTTGGAATATTGCGTCCCAGGCCGCCAAAGATCGAAAACAGAATGTCTTCGGCCGCGCGCCCTTGGTGGGTCGGGATCACGTGTTTGAATGGGGCAAGATTTTTAACCGCCGCCTCAAATCGGTAGAAGGAGGGCGACCCGGCATAACTCTCATCGCCGCGCATCATGGCCGCCCATTGGGCCGAGCTCATGGCGCCGGTGCCGCTGTCGGTTAGAAGGTCGATCAGGACATCGTCGGAATGCAGGGCGAACAGGTTGAAATGTGCCTCTTCGAGCAATCTCTGCCGTTCCTCGCGTGTGGTCATGCGAATGGGTTCGACGGATTTGATGCGGAAGGGTTCGATGATGGTCTTCATCAAAGGGCTCCTGATGTCGACCCTTTGGAAATCGCGGCAACATGTAACACGAGAGGGCCGAAGCGCCGCGGTTGCCCTTTAGAGGACCGCGCTCAGCGCCCAATCTGTTGCAAGGGCAAACTATAAACTCCCGAGCCGGATAACAAGGCGCAAAATGGCGCAGCGGCAGCGGGCGATCAGGTTGTAAATTTTGACCTGCCCAGACCAAACGAATGACGCCTGGGCAGGTTCATGTCTGACTGTGGTCCGGCGGAACTCTTAAAAACCTTCAAGGACGAGTTTGCCTTTGGCCTTGCCGGTCTCCAGAAACTCATGCGCACTTTTCAGATTTGCTGCAGAGATGTTTCCGAGGGACTTCGTTGCCGTGGTTTTGATTTTACCCGCATCCGCGAGCTTCGACACCTCGTTTAGGATATCGCTTTGCCGGTCTATGTCTGCGGTTGCAAAGAGCGATCTGGAATACATGAACTCCCAATGGACCGAGATTGACTTGTGCTTGAACGGCATGATGTCAAAGCTTTGGGGATCGTCTATCAGCCCGAACCGTCCCTGAGGTGCCATGAACTCGGCAGCTTGAGCCGTGTAAGCATCGGAATGGTTGGTTGCGAAAACGAACGCTGGAGATCCAAGTCCAAGATCCGTGATTTGCCCAGTCAGATCTTTTGAATGATCCACCACATGGTGGGCGCCAAGATCCTTGACCCATTGCATGGTCTCGGTCCGAGAGGCCGTTGCGATAATCGTGATATCCGTTAATGCCTTCAGCAATTGGATAGCGATGGAGCCAACGCCGCCGGAGCCTCCAATAATCACGATTGCGTTCGCTGCGCCTGGAACCGGATCGGCCACGCGCAAACGGTCGAACAGCATTTCGTATGCGGTCAGGGTTGTCAGCGGGAGGGCAGCTGCCTCGGAAGCTGAAAGCGTTTCTGGCGAATGACCAACAATCCGTTCATCAACAAGGTGATATTCGGAGTTGGTTCCCGGGCGGTTTATGGCTCCTGCATACCAGACGCGGTCACCGGCTTTGAACTGCGTTGCATTGGCGCCAGATTCGACGATTGTCCCCACGGCATCCCAGCCCAGAACAGCCGGAGCGCTGCCCTCTGGTGCCCGGTTTTGCCGGATTTTATAGTCTACCGGGTTAACCGAAACAGCTTCGATTTTCACTAATAGGTCGTGTCCGGTTGGGACAGGTTTTTCAGCTTCAAAATCAATCAGTGCGTCTGCGCGGTCGATTGGACCGGCAGTTCTATACCCAACAGCTTTCATGGGTGGTTCCTTTTATCTTGGAGATGGCAATTTGCCTGTTTTGTTCCGGCTCTTTAGAGAAAATGTATCTGCCGATGCAGCGGAGAGATCCGTCGGGTCTCTTCAACCGATGTGCGTCATTTCATTTACGGTGAACTCGGCAACGGCGCCTTCGGTGGCCGCGAGATAGGCTGCCAGATGCGGGGCTTTCATATGGGCCTGCCACAACTCACGGGTTTCCCAGTTTTCGTAGAACAGAAAATGAGCTGGATTTTCATTGTCCTGATGAAGGTCGTAATTGATGCAGCCCGCTTCTTCGCGGGTGATGTCGATCAGTTTGAGCAGCTCCGTTTTCACAAGCTCTATTTTGTCTGGTTGAGCCGTGATGTTGGCGACGATGGTCAGTTTGGACATTGGGCGGTCTTTCCGGTTCAAAGTGCGTGCTGTGAAAATAGGAAATTGCTATTTCCGGATAAATGGCTGAGTATCGGATTATTAATCCGGAATATCCGCATAATGCTGTTGGACAACATTGCTCTCTTTTTGCTGATCGTCGAAAAAGGCAGTCTTGCAGCCGCAGGGCGTGAAAAAGGCCTGTCGCCGACAACCGTTTCTGAAAGGTTGGCCGCGCTTGAAGCGCACTACGGTGTTGGTCTGTTGAACCGCACGACCCGCTCAATAAGCTTGACTGAAGAAGGGCGTGTGCTTTTCGATGGGGCCAAAACGGTCTTGGCAGAGGTCGAAGATCTGGATACGCGCATTCGCCACGGCGCGGAAACCTTGTCAGGCCCGATCCGGATCAGTGCGCCGCTCGACACCGGACGGGTTGTCATTTCTGATGTCATTGCAGAATTTCTTGCTCGCCATCCGGCAATCACGATCGATCTGTCTTTGTCGGACGGGTATGTCGATATCGTCGGCCGTGGTTTTGATATCGCGGTCCGGTATGGAACCATTACGGACAGCACTTTGCGGATCCGGCCGCTTGGACCGGTTCGCCGAATTGTCTGTGCATCTTCTGCTTATCTTGAAAGAAACGGTGTGCCGGCGGAGCCAGAAGATCTTCTTGACCACAATTGTGTCTTGATGCGGTTTGGCTCAGGTGTCGATAATATCTGGCATTTAGGATCCGGCACCAACGAGCACGTGATTACAGT
Source organism: Roseibium sp. (assembly GCF_965216085.1). GTDB lineage: Bacteria > Pseudomonadota > Alphaproteobacteria > Rhizobiales > Stappiaceae > Roseibium. The sequence continues at coordinate 592,419 of NZ_OZ244138.1, forward strand.
TCGCGGTGACCGGGTTTCCGATGATGGAGGTTTGGTGCGTCAGTGGGCGTTATCGGGATACGGTATCGCGATGAAGTCGGAAATTGATGTCGGTCCGGACATCAAATCAGGGAAGCTGGTCGAGATTTTGGAAGCGTACCGGCCTCCGCCCGCGCCGCTTCAGATCATGTATCCGCCTGGGCGAGCGCAGCCACGCCGGGTAAGGGCCCTTGCCAGGGAAATCCAAAGGGCGGTCACATCGCGATTGTCAGGTTAGCCGGTCAAGACTTCTGCGACCATTTTAGGCCATTCCGGGAATACCCTTCAGTTGCAAGACAGCCATCAAAGTGTCCAAACATCGATGGACGTTTTCCGGCCCCTCAGTTTTATTGCTTCTTTGGCCGAAAACTCCGCGGCGGGTTCCTCTGTATTGTCATTCATATACCCAGCGCGTTTCATCAGTTCTTCGCTGACCACACACTTACATCCCAATTCGCGCGTTGACGCCTCCAAACGGCTTGCGACGTTGACCGTGTCGCCAACCACCGCAAACTCCAGCCGCCTGGAAGGGCCTATATCGCCCAGGATGACAGGTCCGAAATGAACACCAATGGATATCTGAACTGGGGCCAGCCCTTTTGCCGCTTGTTCGATGTTGAAAGCTTCTGTTTCTTCCAATAGCTGCCTGGCAGCTTTTAATGCATTGGCGGCATCGCCCGGTCGGGTTTCCGGTGTGCCAAAGGTCGCCATCACGCCATCCCCGAGGTATTTGTCCAGCGTGCCGCCGTTTTGAAAAATGACCCGCTCGACCAAAGCGTGATAGTTGCGCAACAAATCCATGACCTGTTTTGGAGAGTGCTGTTCGGCAAATTCTGTGAAGCCAACAATGTCGGAAAACAGTACGGCCACATCTTGAGTGCGCACCGCGCCAATGTCGCGTTCAGTGGATGCCAGAACATCAACCAGGCTGGACGGGAAGTAGCGCGAAAGATTTGCGCGCTCTGCAGCAATATCTGCCTGACGTCTCAGGAGCTGATTTGACCTCCATCCTTTAAGCGCGAGAATGGCGGCGACCATCAGAAAGACGATGATTTCCTGTGCCCGGACACCTGGTTGGACGCTGTTGGGATCCAATTCTCCAGCAACGATCGGGTAGCCTTCGAGTGCGGTTGCGGCGGCGGTGCTGAGTTCCGGGACCGTGTGGCCAAGCCAGGAAACGCCGAGCACTCCGATCAGCCAAAGCACGGCCACCCAGACGCCAATTGCCCAAACTGTCCGCCACGAATAGGCAAGCGTTCCAACAGCAAGGATGATGAAGAAATAAATGAAATTGTCGAACCGGTAGACAATGGCACCTGGCAGGTCTTCGCTAACAAACGGATTAGTCGTTGAGAAAAGCGCTGTCAGAAGCACGAGATCCAAAAATATCAGCAAGAGTTCTGACTTTGAGTATCCGACGCTTGCCAGGCGGAGCTGCAACCAGCCAAGCGCAATGAAAAGCAGGACCCAGGCTTGATAATAAAGGGCGCTCCAGGTGGGGTTTAGAAATGGAATCAAGACGATAACCAGCCCCAACGCGATTGTTCTGGCAATCACCGCCAGCCGGTGCCCTTCCATTTTTTCCTTCTCAAGAGCTTGTGACAGGAATTGGTTTGCTTCTGCTTGTTGGTCTTCCTCTTCCCGTAATCGACGGAGTTTGGCGAAAAACCTAAAGGGTGAAGGTCTTTTGAGAGCTGGCATACTCAATCCATGACGCTGCGGTCTATGTCGCGACTATCATTCAATTTGGGTCGATATGAAACCGGTTCAATCGGGCTTTTGGGCAAATTTACGAATGAGCCTTTTGAGCTGAGGCAATGGAGGTTTTTCGAGGACGCGAGATTTTCCATTGAACGTTCCTTGACATGAATACTGATTCAGGTTTCATATATGGCAGTTGCGGGGAGGCGCTGGCAGCGGATGTCGGCTGCGTGAGGATGCGTCGATCGGAAGAGAGACCCTGCACCAACGGGAGGAACTTTTTATGACGATCCGCGTTTCACGCTGGGCCGTACCGCTTGCGGCTGGGCTCGGACTTCTGACTGCAACGTCCTATGCTGCAATGGCCGAGGACATCAAGATTGCCCATGTCTATGGCAAGACGGGTCCGTTTGAGGCCTATGCCAAGCAGTCACACACAGGCCTGATGATGGGCCTGGAATATGCCACCGACGGCACTATGGAAATTGATGGCCGAAAAATCGTCGTCATCGAAAAAGATACCCAGCTGAAGCCGGACATCGGCAAGGCTGCTCTCGCTGAAGCTTATGGTGATGACGAGGTTGATGTCGCTGTTGGGCCGGTGTCATCTGGTGTGGCGCTCGCGATGCTCCCGGTCGCTGAAGAATACGAAAAGCTGCTGATTGTTGAGCCGGCGGTGGCAGACAGCATCACCGGTGAGAACTGGAACCGCTATGTGTTCCGGACATCCCGGAACTCCTCGCAGGATGCGATCGCTAACGCAGTTGCGCTTGGCAAAGAAGGTGTATCTATCGCAACGCTTGCCCAAGACTATGCCTTTGGCCGCGACGGTGTGGCGGCGTTTAAAGAGGCTTTGGCCGGCACCGGCGCCAAGCTGGTCTTTGAAGAATATGCCCCGACAGACACAAAAGACTTCACTGCGAATGCGCAGCGGGTGTTTGACGCGCTGAAAGATGAACCAGGCCGCAAATTCCTGTTTGTCATTTGGGCCGGTGGTGGCAACCCGATCTCCAAAATCAAGGCCATGGAGCCGGAGCGGTTCGGTGTTGAGATTGCCACGGGCGGCAACATCCTGGCAGCCATGAAGGCCTACAAGGAACTTCCGGGCATGGAAGGCGCCACCTACTACTACCATGAGATCCCGCAGAACCCGGTCAATGACTGGCTTGTTTCTGAACACCAGAAGCGCTTCAACTCCCCGCCGGACTTCTTCACCGCCGGTGGCATGACAGCAGGCCTGGCCGTGGTGGAAGCCATCAAGAAGGCTGGTTCAACGGACACCGAAGAGCTGATTGCCACCATGGAAGGCATGGAATTTGAAACGCCGAAAGGCACTATGAAGTTCCGCGCCGACGACCATCAGGCTCTGCAGTCCATGTATCACTTCAAGATCAAGGTTGATCCGGATGTTGAGTGGGGCATTCCGGAGCTGGTCCGTGAGCTGAAGATCGAGGATATGAACATCCCGGTCCGCAACAAGTAAGCTGCCAGCGAACAAACTCGGGGTGGCGACAACTCACTGCGTCATCCCGGCCAAACGAAGTGCGAGCCGGGATCGGGGAGCCAAAAAGCATTTCAAGGAATGTTGTCTTGCAAAAGGCGCGGCTCACCGATCCCGGATCTTTGCTTCCGCTTCGTCCGGGATGCCGAAAACGCGGGGCCATTTGTTAGCATCCACGCTGCTGAACAATCCTTCTAAACTTGTTTTTCTAACAATTCCGGACCAGTTCCCGTGACCAAAGAACATCCAATTCTGGAAACGAAAGAGCTCACCATCCGTTTTGGCGGGCATGTTGCGGTGGATCATGTGTCCTGTGCTTTTGAGCGCGGCACGTTGACTGCCATTGTCGGACCAAATGGTGCCGGCAAGACCACTTATTTTAACTTGATGTCCGGACAGTTGCCCGCAACCAGCGGCACGGTGCTTTTAAACGGTGAAAACATCACCCGAATGTCTGTGCCGGAGCGGACTGACAAGGGCATTGGCCGCGCATTCCAGCTGACAAACCTGTTCCCAACTCTGACGGTCAGAGAAAACGTCCGCCTGGTGGCGCAGGCCAAGGCCCGCAAGGGGTTCGACATGCTGTCGATCGCGGAAAGCCATATTGAGCTGCTTGAGCGCGCTGACCATGTCTTGAACGAAGTTCGCTTGATCGATCAAGCCGATCAGGTGGTGTCCGCATTACCGCATGGGGATCAGCGCAAGCTGGAAGTCGCCATGCTGATCGCACTCGGTCCGCAGGTGTTGATGTTCGACGAACCCACAGCCGGCATGAGTGTCGATGAAGTGCCGGTGATCCTGGAACTGATCCAGAAGCTGAAAGCCGACATGGACCGCACGATCCTGCTTGTAGAGCACAAGATGGATGTCATCCGCTCGCTGGCCGACCGGATCATTGTTCTGCACAACGGAGCATTGGTGGCCGACGGCGATCCGGCTGAAGTGATTGCGTTGCCTGTTGTTCAGGAAGCTTATCTCGGCAAGACACCGGAGGCCGCGTAATGACCAACACGCTTTTGTCTCTTGCTGGTGTTCACACCCACATCGGCCCCTACCACATTCTTCAAGGTGTGGATTTGAAGGTGCCGGAGGGCGGTGTCACGGTGCTACTCGGCCGCAATGGTGCGGGCAAAACAACGACCTTGCGCACCATCATGGGCCTTTGGACCGCGAGCCAGGGCGAGATCCATTTCGCCGACCACGATATCACCAAACTCGACACCCCCTCCGTTTCCAGGCGCGGCATTGCCTTCGTGCCGGAAGACATGGGGATCTTCACCGATCTGACGGTGGAGGAAAACATGATCCTGGCCGCCGCCAGCGGTGCGCTGGACGAAAAGCGCCTCTCCTGGATCAAAGAGTTGTTTCCACCAATTGGCAGCTTCTGGAATTCGTCGGCCGGAACGCTCTCCGGCGGCCAGAAGCAGATGCTGTCGGTTGCCCGGGCCATCATCGAACCGCGCCGCCTGATCCTGATCGATGAGCCGACCAAGGGCCTCGCTCCGGCGATCATCAACGCGATGACCGATGCGCTCCGGGAGTTGAAAGAAACCGACACCACGATCTTGCTGGTGGAACAGAATTTTTCCATGGCCTCCAGCATCGGCGACACGGTCGCCGTGATGGATGACGGCCGGATCATCCATTCCGGCGACATGGCGGAGCTGGCTGCCAATGCCGCCTTGCAGGAGAAGCTGATGGGACTGAGTCTGGAGGCGCATCAATGAGTGACACAACGATCAAACCGCGCATCGAAAAGGTGCCGCTCAGCGAACAACTCACCCAAAAACTTCCGGTCTTCCTGGTTCCAATTCTCGCACTTGCCGGGTTGATCGCGATTGGCAATCCAGCCTCATGGCTCACATTGACCGTGGCTGGTCTCGCCATGGGCATGATGATCTTCATCATGGCCTCTGGTCTGACTGTCGTCTTTGGGTTGATGGATGTCATCAACTTCGGCCACGGAGCGTTTGTGGCCGTCGGAGCCTTTGTTGGGTTTTCAGTTCTGGCATGGCTTGCCGGCTGGACGGAATCGCCTAGCGTGATGCTGAACCTGACCGCTGTTTTGATTGCCATTCTGGCGGCGATGCTCGTCACGGGCCTTCTTGGTTATGCCTTTGAACGGGTCATTGTCATGCCGGTTTATGGCGAGCACCTGAAACAGATCCTGGTGACCATGGGCGGCCTGATTGTGGCCCAGCAGATGATCCACGTGGTCTGGGGCCCGGATGAACTTCACATCTCCCGGCCTGAGGCGCTGCAAGGGGCGATTGTTCTGGGCGAAGCGGCCATTGAGAAATACCGGCTTGTGGCCGTCGGCATCGGCCTCGCGCTGTTTGTCGGCATGCGCCACATCCTGAAGAACACCAAGATTGGTCTTCTGGTTCGTGCCGGTGTTGAAAACGGTGAAATGGTCGAAGCGCTTGGCTACAAAATCCGCCGCCTGTTTCTGATTGTCTTCATGACAGGCTCGGCGCTTGCGGGTCTCGGTGGAGTGATGTGGGGGCTTTATCAGGAGACAATCACCGCGCATATGGGCTCCGAAATCATGGTGCTGGTGTTCATCGTCGTCATCATCGGTGGTCTCGGATCCGTCGAGGGCTGTTTTATCGGCGCGCTGCTGGTCGGCCTGCTCGCCAATTACACCGCCTTCCTGGCGCCCAAAGTCGCATTGGTCTCCACCATCGCGCTGATGGTGGTGGTTCTGATGTGGCGTCCGCAAGGGCTCTATCCGGTCGTCAAGGCGAAGTAGGGACAAGAACATGCTCACCAAACTTCTTTCTGGCGACACACCGCGCAGCGGTCTCCTCACGGTCCTCCTGTTGATCGTTCTGGTCTCGCTCGCCTTTGCACCGTTCCTGTTTCCGGGCACCAAATCCTTGGAAACAGCGGCCAAGATCTGCATCTTCATCGTTCTGGTTGCGAGCTATGATCTGCTGCTCGGCTATGCTGGGATCGTCTCTTTTGCCCACACTATGTTCTTCGGCATCGGGGCGTACGGAACCGCACTGGCGTTGTCTTCGACCGGCCCGAGTTATTGGTCGATGATCTGGGGGACGTCTGCGGGTGCGGGTATCGCAGCGCTGTTTGCACTTGCCATCGGGCTCTTCTCGCTGCGCGTGAAAGCCATTTTCTTTGCCATGGTCACGCTCGCGGTCGCCAGTGCCTTTGCCGTTCTCGTCAGCCAGATGTCCTGGCTAACCGGCGGCGAAGATGGGCTGAACTACAAGATCCCGCGCGATCTGACACCGGCGTTCAAGTTGGTGAAGGAGAAGGTGTTTGGGGTTCGGATCAACGGCAAGCTGCTCGCCTATTATTTGATTTTCTTTGCGTCCCTCATCCTGTTCCTGGTGATGCTGCGGGTTGTAAACTCGCCCTTCGGACGGACCCTGAAAGCTGTGCGGGATAATGCTTTTCGGGCGGAAGCCATCGGCTACCGGGTGGTCTGGTACCGCACGACCGCAACGGTGCTTTCTGCGGTCATGGCAGCACTTGCCGGGTCGCTTCTGGCTATCTGGTTGCGCTACACGGGGCCGGCAACAACGCTCTCCATGGAGATCATGATCGACATTCTGCTGATGGTGGTGATCGGCGGCATGGGAACACTCTATGGCGCTGTCCTCGGAGCAACGCTATTCATCCTTGCCCAGACATATCTGCAAAACCTGATGGGCGTTGCAGAAGAAGCAACAAGTATGGTGCCGCTGGTGTCGACACTGGTCGCGCCGGAGCGTTGGCTGCTGTGGCTCGGCGTCTTGTTCATCCTGTCCGTCTATTTCTTCCCGACCGGCATTGTCGGGCGCTTGAGGGCAGGACGCGCGTGACACTCAAACACTTGCATATTCGTGATGAAGGCGACGGCCGCCCATTGGTCTTCCTTCATGGCTGGACGTGTCCCGGCGTGTTTTTTGATCCGCAAGTGTCGGCCTTGAAAGGTCACGCCCGCTGCATTGTTCCAGATCTACCGGGACATGGCAGATCGGAGGATTGCCGGCCGCTCACGATTGAGGCGACGGCTGATGCGGTCCAGGCCTATTTGGAAGAGAAGGACCTGACGGACGTCGTTTTGTGTGGCTGGTCCATGGGCGCGCTGGTTGCTTATTCGGTGATCGAACGGCACGGTGCGGACAGGATTTCCTCCGTGATTGCCGTTGATATGTCACCGAAGGTCCTGAACGACCCAGGCTGGTCAAACGGCACCTTGAGCGGTTTGACGGTAGGCGAAAACGATCATTTCATCACAACAATTGCAAAGGACTGGCACCGCCTGCCGGACCGGATCGCCCGCCGCTTGTTTGCTCGCGGGCAGGAGCCAGAGCCGAAAAGTTTTGCGATGGCCAAAAGCGAAATCGCGTTGGCTGATCCGGTTCTTTTGACCGATATGTGGATGTCGCTAACTGCGCTCGACTTTCGCAAGCTACTCCAGAGATTTCCGGTCCCCTTGCACCTCGCGGCCGGTGGCAAAAGCCAGCTTTATGGCCCCGGTGTGCATGCGTGGTATCAAGAGAACGTGCCGGATTTCCACCTGACGATATTTGAAAACTCCGGACATGCGCCGCATCTGGAAGAACCGGAAAAGTTCAATGGGCTTTTGCAGCAATTGATCGGCGCTGAAGCTGTTGCGTAAACTGTTTACATAAACTCTAGATTTCAAATTTTATTTCAACAGCTTGACAGCAAATACAGTGGTCATCCCCGACTCGATCGGGGATCCAGCTCACTTTTGTGCAACAGCCAGAGCTTGGTGAGTTTGGAGGGGAGAGGGAAGTCATAAGTCCAAGGTCTATCCGTAGTGCGGAAATCGGCAATGGATCCCGCATCAAGTGCGGGATGACGTCTGAGGACGTTGTGAGGGTATACTCTTTGCCGTCCCGGCCCCCGAGCCGGGACCCAGTGCTAGGATTGCTGTTCTCGATGCTGTGCTTTTTTAGTCCTGGATCAGGCCCGGGACAGCGTCAGAGCAAGCATAAAAAAGGTCAACCTTTCCCAACATCCTCAACATAGACCAGTGCACGCCCCTGGCAGATGCGGGTGCCGTCTGACGTCTCGCAAATGGTTTCCAGATCGACCAGATGCTTTTCCGGGCGCAGGCGGGTAATGGTGACGGAAGCGGTCAGTTCTTCGCCGACGGGCGCTGGCTGCAAAAACTCCAGGCTTTGTTTCAGATAGTTCGTGCCGCGCCCCGGCAGTTTTACGCCCAGAAGATAAGAAAACAGACCGCCAATAAGCGGACCGGGCACGGCATCAGGTGTGCTGGCATTTGGACCGGCAAGTGCCGCGAAACCCTGCATGTCACTCAGCGTGTAGGAGCGTTTGATCTCGTCGCGTTGTCCAACTTCAAACATCAGGCAGCTCCTTTGAGTGTGCAGTTTCCAGACAAAGTGACCGCGCCATCTTCTGCCCGGGCGACTTCAATCAGGGTCTGGTCCGGTTGATCGGCGTTTTGAGTGAAGGTCAGGGTCAGTTCCTCATCGGCATAGGACGGATTCGGAAACATCAGGTTTTGCATCGCGTGGACCTGACCCGGATAAAGCTCCTGCAAGTGGCCGAACACCCGGGTGTAGAGCAGCATGCCGTGCGAGACTGTCCGGCCGAAGCGCGTGCGCGCGGAAAATTCCGGATCGACATGGATCGGATTGTCGTCACCCGACAATTTGGCAAAGGCATCGAAGTCGGCCTGCGTTGGTGTCCAGGTGAATGTTTGTGTCGTTGGCGCGTCTGCGGTCAGGCTCATGGGTCAGGCCTCCTCCGGGAGTTTTTCTAAAAAGGTGTCTTTCAAAATGTTCTTGCGGACCTTGCCGGCGGCAGTGCGCGGCAGATCATCTGAAACGGTGAAGGTTTTTGGGATTTTGTAAGGTGCCAGCTGTTCGCGGCACCAAGCGGGCAGTGTTGAGGTGTCGATCTGTTCTCCTGGACGCGGGATCAGGAAGGCTGCGCCAACCTCGCCCCATTTGTCGTCGGGAACTCCAATCACCACAGCCTCTAGAACAGTCGGATGGCTGACCAGGACCTTTTCGACTTCCGCCGGATACACATTTTCGCCGCCGGAGATGTACATGTCCTTGATCCGGTCGACGATGTAAAAATATCCGTCTTCGTCGCGCCGGGCGACATCGCCGGACTTCAACCAGCCGTCAACGGTGAATGTGGCGACAGTGGCCTCTTTGTTGTCCATGTAGCCGGGCGTGATGTTGGGGCCGCGAAACTGGACTTCGCCCTCTCCAGAACCTTCGATGGTCGCGCCATTCGCATCTTGAAGGCGAACGTCAGTCAGGATCTGCGCCTTGCCCACGGAGCCGATTTTTTCAGCAGCATGATCGGGGTCCATCAGGAACACGGTCGGGCCGGTTTCGGTCATGCCCATGCCATTGCAGATGGTCACGCCGCGCTTCTGGAAATCGAGAAGCAGATGTTTGGGCACCGGAGCGCCGCCGCAGCCGAGAGAGCGCACTTTTGAAAAATCCGTTTCCGCAATCCGGTCTGACAAGGCGAGCGCCTGATAGATTGCGGGAACACCGAAAAAGCAGGTGACTTTGCCGGTATCGATCAGGCTCAGCGCGACCTCCGGATCAAACTTTCGCAGGACAGTCGACGAACCACCATTCAGGAAGATCGGCAGGGTCGGCAGGTTGATGCCCGCCGTATGAAACAGCGGCAAGAAGTTGATGCCCAGTTCGCCCGTGCTGAGGCCTGTCGCCTGGCTGTAGTTGATCATGTTGGCGTAGGCCATTCCGGCGGTCTGGATGACGGCCTTTGGAAGACCAGTGGTGCCGGAGGTGTAAAGCAGATACCAGGGGGCGCTCGCTTTTACGGCTGAGGTGGCCGGAGATGCCGATGTTACCGTTTCAAGCAGGGGATCAAGGGCGCTAGTGCCATTTGCTGCCTGCCCAAGTGGCAGTAAGTCCAAAACATCACCCGCCGCCAGTTCATTTGCCGCCTCAGAAAAAGCCTCGTCGTGAAACAGCAGCTTGGCTCCGGAAGCCTTAAGAATGGGTTTGAGTTCCGCAACTGGCTGGCGCCAGTTCAAAGGGACTAATAGGACACCCGATTTCTGCGCTGCGAACAGCAGCACAAAAAAATCCGGGTGATTGTGGCAAAGGACTGCCATCCGGTCGCCCTGAGATAACCCTTTGTCCAGCAGCAGATTGGCAAGCCGGTTTGCACGGACGTTGACGTCACTAAAAGTATAGCTCACGCCCGTGTCGTGGTCGGAGAACGCCACAGCATTGGGTGTCAGCTCCGCCCGTTTGGCGGCCATATCGGTTAAAAACTCCATGTGTCCTCCCAACACCTGGGGTCCAGGTCAGTTATCACGCTGAAGGTTTATGCGCTTTGTTTTGTAAAGGTGGTCATGCCCGCAAATGTCTCAGGTCTGGCGATCAGCTCCAGGAATTTGGATTTCTCCTGATCCAGGCGCTGCTGGACTAGGTTTCGCCGGGCTGCGTCCCAAATGTTTTGCCGGGTCGCGGAATGAGTTTGTGAAAACCGTTTGGAAATTTCAGAAACCCAACTATCGATTATTATGTCGAGTTCAGAGGCTGGGCATAGTTCGGTCACAAGCCCCAAGTCTCTGGCGTTAGCGGCCTTGATCCGGGTGTTCAGATACTGCACTTCCAGGGTTTTGGATGTTCCGATTTTTTCCGGGAGCAAGGCAGTCCAGCCACCGTCAGGACCAAAGCCAACTTCTGAATAATAAGGCTGAACGAAGGCGTGGTCGGCCATGGCAACCATATCCGCGGCCAAAAGAAATCCTGTCGAGCCGCCGGTCACTGGGCCATTGACGGCGGCCAGAACAGGCGCTGGGAAAGTCAATAACGCCATGAGGACGTCGTGCAGCGAACCAACGAGCTTGTCGGCGTATGACAATAGCTGGTCTTCTGACGTGGCATTTTCTAGAAAACCGCCGACATCGCCCCCGGTTGAAAAGCTGCGTCCGCGTGCGGACAACACTATTGCAGTGGGCTTGCGGGCTTCCGCTTTCTCGATTGCGGCCAGCATCTCGTCGAGCAACGGTTGGACAAGGGCGTTGTGGCGCGCCGGTCTGTTTAGATAGAGCCAAATGGCGCCATCTCTGTCTTCCGTTTCAATGAGGTTCATGGTTTCAAACCATTGACGATCAAATGGTGAGCACTGTCGACCAGTTCGGGAATGGTTTTTTTCGTATGAAAAACGACAAGCTGCTCACCGAGGGCGCGGCCGATCCCCATAAGAGCCCAAGCACGAATTTCTGCATCGCCTTCCGAAATCTGACCCTTCTTGACGGCCGCAAGCAGACCAACCCGGTATCCGGTGACAAACTTGGAGTAATACTCCTGATATGCCGCTGGATCGACAAAGAGGGCTTCTTGAACAATTTTGTAGAGATTGGGATGAGCTCTAACAAAGCGCAAAAAGGCGGTGAGGCCAGCCTTCTCGACGTCAAGCCGGTCTGTCAGTGATACGGACGATTCGGAAATCGTGTGGCGGACAAGGCGGCCCATTTCCAGAACCAGCTCTGAAAACACCTGCTCTTTTGTCTTGAAGTAAATATAGAAAGTGCCTTGTGCGACTCCGGCCTCGCTGGTGATATGGCCAATGGAGGCGTCGTTATAACCTTTTTCGCCAATGACCCGTTCGGCGGCCGCCAGAATTGCCCGCCGGGTTGCCTCTCCGCGGGCCGTTTTTGGCTGCGGAATCGCTGATTTTCCGGTCGATTTGTTTTGTTTTTGCGAGTTCGGCGCGGAGGTGGTCACCATCGCATCCTTCCAAATTCCTGAAACATGAACCAGTATTCATGTTTTGCGGCCGCGCGCAAGCGGTATTCTGTTTTTAAGGTTTGGCGATCGCTTGAAGACGGAACAGAAAACGGCCTATGTCGTATCGTCGCAGCGCCATAATTGATTTTTGTCATGGCCGTACATTTGATATTCAGTTTTGAATGAATATAAGGTGAGCTGCAGGCCAGTGATGGTTTGATTGCTTGCGAATCGATATATGCGGAGCACGGACGCGGTGCTGCGCGCGGGTTTTAAGGAAAGCTGGGCTGGCCTGGCGGATTGAGGGGAGCCGCATCATGGACGTGACTGCGTACCTGGAAGAGCGCTTAAGTAAACTGCACGACAACGGTAACTACCGTGTATTTGCCGACTTGGAACGGCATTCCGGCGATTTTCCGAAAGCGACGCGCTACCGTGAAGATGGCTCTACGCAGGATGTGACTGTCTGGTGTTCCAATGACTATTTGGGCATGGGGCAGCATGAAAAAGTGACCGGCGCGATGCAGGATGTGCTGGCCAAATGTGGTGCCGGCGCTGGCGGAACCCGTAACATTTCCGGCACGAATCACTACCATGTCCTACTTGAGCGCGAATTGGCCGATCTCCACGCCAAAGATGCTGCTCTGATCTTTACATCTGGATATGTTTCCAACTGGGCGGCCCTGGGCACACTTGCTTCCCAAGTGCCGGGCATGATCGTTTATTCTGATTCCCTCAATCACGCGTCCATGATTGAAGGTATCCGCCATGCGCGTTGCGAAAAGCGGATTTTTAAACACAACGATGTTGCTGATCTCGAGCGCCTGATGGCTGCTGATGATCCCAATGCCCCGAAGATGGTGGCTTTCGAGAGCGTCTATTCCATGGACGGCGATATCGCGCCGATCGAGGAAATCTGTGATGTCGCCGACAAGTTCGGTGCGATCACCTATCTCGATGAAGTGCATGCGGTTGGCATGTACGGCCCGCGTGGCGGCGGTGTTGCTGAGCGCGAAGGACTGATGGACCGGCTGACCATCATTGAGGGCACTCTTGGCAAGGCCTTTGGTGTGATGGGCGGCTACATCACCGGTTCCAAGACTGTAATCGACTTTGTCCGCTCCTTTGCATCTGGCTTTATCTTTACAACGGCTCTACCGCCGGCACTAGCAGCTGGTGCTGCAGCGTCCATCCGTCATCTGAAGGACAGTCAGGAAGAGCGCGCAGCCCATAAACAGCGGGTGGCGCAGGTGCGCGCGGCATTGGACAAACGCGGTATCCCGCATATGGAAAACCCAAGCCACATTGTTCCGGTGATGGTGGGAGATGCGAAGAAGTGCAAGTGGATCTCTGACATCCTGCTGGATACCTATGGGATCTACGTTCAGCCGATCAACTATCCGACTGTTCCGGTCGGAACCGAGCGGTTGCGCTTCACACCGACACCATTGCACAGCGATGCCGATATCGAGCATTTGGCAAATGCGATCAGCGATCTGTGGTCTCAATGTGCGCTGGCACGAGCTGTCGCCTGATCAGAAAACCGGCTTTCTAACAAGAAACCCCGCGCTTCTTTTGAAGCGCGGGGTTTTCTTTATTGAGCTTGGTGTGGAAGCGGCGGCGCACATCGACTGCCGGATAGGTGCCCGTAATGATGGGGGGAGCGATCTTTTAAAGTCCCATTGAGCTGATCAGCTCATCAAATTGGCGGGCGAGAAGATCAAGGTTCACCTCGGTGCTTGCCGTAAATGCGCGGCCACGCGGGTTTTCAGTGATTGCCGAGTGATACTCAAACTCCAGCAGCTGGGCCATCATGGCGTAATGCGGGGTTCCCATGGCCGGACTGAAGAGCTCCAGAACACCGGTCTTGGCTCCGGCTCTGAAAATCAAATTGGTCAAGGCTGCGCCATGAGCACCCGCAATGATTGGGGCTTGAGAAAACCTATCAGCCTGTTCCCTGACAGTGAGAGTTGCCGGATCAATCAGTTCAAAGCCAGCGTTTTCTGCGAGGCGGCTGACATCGTCTTGATTGCGGAACATCCGGCCGTTCGCAGCATTGCCTGCGCGCAATGTAAAGACTGGTTTTCCTGTGTTTTGCGGTGCTTTTTTCCGGAAGACATCGGCAATCCACGTCATTGTATTTCCGCGGCAGAAATAGGGCAGGGACAAGTAAGCTTCTTCGACCTGAACGACTTCATTGCGTTTTTGAACCAGAATATCCCGGCCGAAAAAGGCGCCCATCTCCTGGGCTTGCTGGAAAAACGGTCTGTTGGCTGAAATCTCGTTGATGAGAAATGGGATCGATTTTGGCAACCCGTGTTGTTCCACGAGCCAGACCTTATTCATGATGTACATGAAGAAATGGAAGTAGTTATCGCCGTAAACATGATGCAGCAGAATCGCGTTAGGTAACTTGCGTTCCGGTAGTTTGCGATGCGGCAAAAACAGGGGGCTGCGCTCGCGTTCTGGGAGATCGCTCGTGCCCCAGAGTACGCGTCCATTGTGAAACAAAACGCCAATTCGCGGGTCGACTGTGCAGGGCGCAAGGGCTTGGTAGAGGCCCTCGGTTTCGCAAATCCCTTTGCGTTCCGCAGCCCATTCCAGCGCTTGGTCCGGCATAGGTGCATCTATTTCAAAACAAAAAGGTGCACTTTTGCGTTCAATGAGGGGGGTCAGGATTTCAGAAGGCGCATGTGTGGGTATGAAGGAATCCCGTGCGCGCAGTAATGATTTTCTAACGCGGTGATACTGGTCACGTAACGGATAGTTCATTCTGCCAGGGTCTTTTGTTGCGTGTCTGTGTTCTCGCATTTCTACTCGGAAACTTCAGAGAAATGCAGGCAAATTTGCAGAAACTCGAGGCGGGTTTTCGGTACCACACTGCGTTGTTTAAGACAATTCTCTGGTCCTTGATCGGTCACTCGTGCCTTTTTTGAAGAGCTCAAAACAGAGCTTTGTCGAAGTTCTCTAAGCAGTTCCTGACTGTGGTAAGATCCTGCTTGAGTGCTTTTTCAATTAACGCTACGTCAATAGCGTTCGCTTTAACTTTGGGCGAAAGGGTATTCGAAAATGCTCCGTGGCCTGGCCATAATTGTTTTGAGTTTTTCTTGGGCACACTCTGCCATGTCGGCCGACTGTCCGCCCATTATTGCCGCCATATCGGATGCAGAACTGAACGCTGTCATTGTTCCAAAAACAGAAGCATTGTACAGGCAACTCGGTTGTGAACTCAAACTAACCAAGGTGCCCGGGCGCCGGGGCATTGTTGAATTCAATTCTGGACGCGTTGATGGAGAGCTGTTCCGGATCCCGATCATTGAGAAACTCTACCAAGTGCCATTTGTCCGGTCACAGTTTCCGCTCCTTGAAGTGCAACAAGGTGTTTGGATAAAGGCGGGGCGGACACTCAAGCATCGCTCGTTGATCGGATATGTAATTGGCCGACGATGGCAGGAAGAATTTGCTGAAGATCATCACGATAAATACCGTTTCGTGAAGTACTCCGGTACAGCTGAAATGAGAAAAGACTACCGGGCTGGCCGTCTCGATGGGTTCTTGTCATCTTCGCCAACAATCGAAGCCCTCATGGAAAGCAATAAACTCTCGGAGCTTCCTGAACTGGCGTTAAAGACTAAAGTCGTTTCCCTTTATCACTATGTTCATCAAGCCTATGCGCCGTTTATGGCGAAGTTCAATAAGTTGCTCGAATTATGCGCAACGGATTGCCAAAAAAGCGGAAACTGTCAGAACAGCACTTGCCCAACCAATTGATGGACGGGCGGTTCTGCCAAATCTTCTGAGATCGATTTAGATAGAAGGAGATAGGCTTCGAAATTTCAAAAAAGAGCAGCTTTTACCGCACTAATTTGCAACGCTTATTCGCGGATGAGTGTATCTATCATATCAACGATTTGATCAAAAATCGGATCAACAATGTCCGTTCCCTCTTCATTTTTATGTTCAGTGTGTAGGACGCTGTCGGAGGTATTGTAGATGTATTTCCGCCCTTTTTTCGTTCTTTTTATGTAATCCAATTCGACAAGCTTGTTCAGCTTTCTGTTTATGGAGGTTTTGTTCAGATCTATGAAGCTCGGAAAACTATTTGTATCTGTTTCGATATTCTTTGCGTCATGAATGTATACGATTTGCCTGATCATGACTTCGTCCAAGGTAAGTTTTGGCGAGATGTCTACAAGCATTTCTGTGATTTTTGCGTGGAGTTCCAACAGCATTGCGGCTTTCCGCTGCTGGCGTAACTCACGCGAGCTGGCAATGGCATATTGCGGTTCCATGGCCGGGTCCTAGCGCTTTTTATTGATGCAAATTGCCCAGGTCGCATTGTGGGTCTATGCGGCGCGGGTTGCAAACACAGATTTTGCCAACAAAATTAGAAGAATAATAAATGGCCGAAAGAGAAAAAAGCACGGCCAAAAAACTGAAAACTCAATTTCAGTGGCCCCATCATAACCTCAAGATCCTGTCCGAAAGGGCGGGTTCACTTGGCCCGCAACAGACGTTGATCGTCGGTTGCGGGGCTTATTTTTGTCACCTGAGAGCCGGCTAAAGTTACGTTCCTTCGATAAGTCTGACTTTGTTGGGCCAGAAGGCGTAGTGGTTTGCTAACTTTTGACTTGTCTCTATCGGGGATGTGTAAACCCAGCCCAGTTCCTCGCCTTCGAGTGTGATGTAAGTCGCATCGCCTTTGATTGGACAATGTGTGGACTTTTCCAAACTGTCGAAGTCGCACATGAGATCTGCCTCAGGCACGTAGATCACTGGATCATAGACGCTGCGGCCAACTTCAAGGACACGCAGGGCATTTTTCGTATCAGCGAGCAGTACATCTCCGGCGAATATCCGGATACGGCGGGTGACTGGTTTGATCACCATAAGATGGGCTGGGTTCGCCGGATTGCGGATTGCATCTTCGAATGCCGCGGACTGAAACACGCTGTCTATGGTCATCATCTACTCCCATGCAGTTTCTCTATACGTGGCACCGGGATTTCGATTTGCAATGCGAGTTTGAGCACGGGCGGTATGCTTCGTTTGGAATGGTTTTGATAAGAAATGGTCAGATGCAATGGTGAGTCGGCTTGCAAAATGTCGAAATTTGCCGATCAAGGTGACGCGCGAAGTGACCTAGCTAGGAGAACACAATGGCCGACCGTCCCGATATCATGCTGCGATCCCTCTTTGAAAAGGCAGTTGATGTCGCCGATCCGATGAAAAGCCTCGCGCGGTTTTTGCCGGAAAAGCCTGCGGGCCGGGTTGTTGTCATTGGGGCCGGTAAAGCGTCTGCCAGAATGGCAGAAGCTGTAGAAGCCGAATGGGGCCCTTGCGAAGGTTTGGTGATCACTCGCTATGGCTATGGCCGGCCGACACAAGGGATCGAGATTGTTGAGGCCGCGCATCCCGTACCGGATGCTGCCGGGCAAGCAGCGACTGAGCGCTTGCTTGATCTGCTGAAAGGCCTTGGCGGCGATGTGTTTGTCCTGGCGTTGATCTCAGGCGGAGCATCGGCTCTTCTAACGGCACCGGCCGGAGATATCAACCTGAGCGATAAGCAAGCGGTCAATCAGGCACTGCTCGCGTCTGGCGCCCCGATCGGGCAAATGAACGTGGTGCGCAAGCACCTCAGTAATGTGAAGGGCGGTCAACTGGCAGCAGCAGCCTATCCGGCAAAGATGCTGTCACTGCTCTTGTCTGATGTGCCTGGAGATGATCCGGCGGAGATCGGGTCCGGTCCGACGGTGGGTGATGAAAGCACGTCAGCTGACGTCAAAGCGATCCTGGATCAATGGAAAATCGAAGTTCCTGCCTCCGTGTCAGCGGTTTTGGCTGAACCAACCGGGGTACTTTCCGCGCAAGACACAAAACTATCGGAAGTCACAAACACGATATTTGCAGCGCCCTCTCAGTCATTAGAGGCAGCAAAAACACTTGCCGAGAAATTCGGCTGCGATGTTGAGCTATTGGGGGATGCGTTGGAAGGTGAGGCGCGCGACATTGCCGTAGAACATGCGCAGCTGGCACTTCAGCGGCAAAAAGAACGCGGGCACATGGAAAGGCCTTTGGTGCTCTTGTCCGGTGGCGAGCTCACGGTGACGCGGCGCGGCGATGGTATCGGAGGGCCCAACGCGGAATATGCGCTTGCATTGGCGAACGCGTTGAACGGTGCTGCCGGGATCTATGCGATTGCTTGTGATACGGATGGCGTCGATGGGGCCGCGGAGGTGGCTGGGGCTGTCATTGGGCCCGATACACCTGCGAAAATCGCAGGTTTAGGCGAAACAATGGCGGGCTCTCTGGAGCGCAATGACGCCCATACGTTTTTTAACAAGATCGGCGATCAGGTTGTCACAGGCCCGACGCTGACAAACGTGAATGATTTCCGAGCGATTTATATCTCCAGTGTGTGAGCTGATGTGCCGCTGGTTGAACCCGCATGGTCGATGCTGTTGCCATGTGTTCTGCTTGCGCGAAAGACAGAGGACGATACGGCGTTCGGTCTAAGTTAAAGGCCCGTCACAGCTTTTTGCCATCACCCGGTTTGGGTGCTAGGACAGGTTAGCGAGTTTCGGCCGAAGGAAGCCACGTGTCAGAAGTCACCATAACCCGGGCGGTGCGGATGCCGGATCAGTTCCGCATAGAGCGGTTTCTGTCCAATCCAAAACTTGGTCCGCGTCTGTTGTTCTTCAGTGGTGGAACGGCGCTGAATGACGTTGCTCGTTGTTTAAAACGATATACGCACAACTCCATCCATTTGGTGACGCCGTTCGATTCAGGCGGCAGTTCCCAAGGGCTCCGGCTTGCGTTCAACATGCCGGCGATCGGCGATTTGCGCAGCCGGTTGATGGCCTTGGCGGATGAGACGGTTCTTGGCCAGCCGGATGTCTTTCGCCTGTTTACACACCGGTTTTCTAAAGCTGCTGAGTATGAAAGCTTGAATGCTGATCTTGAAGCGATGATCGCGGGAATTCATCCGCTGGTCGGCGTGATTGAGCAGCCGATGCGCACACTCATTCAAAATCAGCTCGGGACCTTTCAAGATGCGTGTCCTGCTGACTTTAATTTGCGCGGGGCAAGTGTCGGCAATCTCATTTTGGCTGGCGGTTATCTCAATCAAAATCAGCAGCTCGAGCCGATCATCTTTCTTGTCGCCAAGCTTGTTGGTGTGCTTGGAACCGTAAAGGCCGTGTCTGATGACAATCTGCACTTGGCCGCAGAACTGGAAGATGGCGAGGTTGTGATTGGCCAGCACCTTCTTACGGGCAAGGAACATGCGCCGCTTGCTTCGCCAATCCGGGACATCTTCCTCAATCACAGCTTGGCTGCGCGGGAACCGGCCATATCCGTTTTTCCTGACCGCAACAGTGCATTGGTGCAGTCAGCGGATTTGATCTGTTATTCTCCAGGAAGCTTATACACGAGCCTTATCGCGAGCCTTCTTCCACGCGGAGTTGGCCGGGCGATCGCCAGCCGGACCGTACCTAAGGTCTATGTGCCGAGCCTTGGAGAGGATCCAGAAACCAATGGCATGTCGATTGCGGACAATGTTGGCAGGTTGCTGTTTTATTTGCGCAAAGATGCCGGGAGCGACTGTCCAGTTGAGCAGCTTCTGAATGTCGTCATCGCCGATCGAAGCACGCCGGACAGTGATGTTGCCGCTATCGAGAAACTTGGTATTACCGTTTTGAGGCTGGATCTGATATCCAGCAAAACAGCCCCTTATTATGATCCGGTGCCTTTGTGTGAGGCGTTGGTATCTCTGACATGATTGGCAGCAATAAGCTGAGGAGACGGATATGAAACGGACACCAATGTTGAACCGTCATATGAGCAAACTGATTGCCTCTCTCGGGCACATGGACGAGATCGTCGTTGCTGACGCCGGTTTGCCGATTCCACAGAACGTTGCTGTGCTCGATCTTGCGGTGTCTCCAGGTGTTCCCAGTTTTTTTGATGTTTTGGATGTTCTGACAAAGGAACTCATTGTCGAGCAGGCGGTATTCGCCGAAGAAGCCAGTCCGGAACTTGCAACGGAGATTGAAGTGCGTTTGGCTCATTGGGCTGCGGAAACCGGCAAGCCGATCGAGCACTCCCGGGTTTCTCACGACGATTTCAAAACCCGCACCAAACAAGCGCGGGCGGTTATCCGTACGGGTGAATGTACGCCCTACGCCAATGTCATTCTTGTATCGGGCGTACCGTTTTGATTTGTCTTTATTAGGGGTTTCCGTTTGGGTTTGAGCAGCTATTAAGTAGCCCAAACGCTAATATTTGCGGCGTATACAAGAGCTGACGAAATCAGCTGGTGTTTCGAGCTCAAGCCGTTGGAGAATGGCATTCGCTTATAAAATCCATTGACAGCGAAGCCGAACGTTTCAAAGGAAGATCTTCAGCCTGAGCTTGTCCAGTGTGGTCATCCCCGACTTGATCGGGGATCTACTCGCGATGCCACTTGCCGCAGGTCATGAGTGATTTTGTTGAAGCTCTGCAAGCGAGTGGTTCCCCGGTCTCCGCTGCGCTGCACCGAGGATGGCAGACGTGGGTGAGTTTGGAGCTATTTTTCAACATCCGAGTTTGCTTCTAAATGTGAAGGCCCTGTCTTTGCGGGAGTGAGTTTGGGGGTGCGTTTTACGAAAATGCAATCCCCAGGCGTGGCGAGGCCGCGGAACAACAATTTTCCGAAACAAGAATCCAGATAAGTTTTGCTGTTGCGTCAATATCTTCCCGCTTTGCAAAATCGGTTTTGTGAATTCACAAAACCGATTTTGTTGACTTCCGAAATCGGTTTTGGAAGCATTGTTGAAACAAGTGCCACGCCTCATTGGTGCGCGGCAAAGAACAATGATAGGGCCGGACTGGCCCACGGGAGGACAAATGCCGGGTCACCGCGGTTCCGTGACAATCGATGATGTTGCGCGCCATGTCGGCGTTGCAAAGGGAACCGTGTCGCGCGTCCTGAACAACTACACCGACATTTCTGAGGCGACCCGCAAACGGATTTTGAAGGCTGTTCAGGATCTTGGATATCAGCCGTCTGCCACGGCGCGGAACCTGAAGCGCGGCCGGCAGGACACCCTCGGCATTGTCATTCCGGTCGGCCATGGCAGTGGCGCGGACCCGTTTTTGGCAGAATTCATCGATGGGATCGCTCGCGCGCTCGACGAACTCGGTTTGGATCTTCTGGTCACGACAGCCCACTCGCGGGACCACATGATCGAAACTATTCAACGGCTGATCGCCCGCCGGAAAGTTGATGGATTTATCCTGACCCGGACCGAAGTTGAAGATCCGCGCATTGCCTTCCTCAGTGAGCAGGGGTTTCCCTTTGTCACCCATGGCAGGTCGAGTTTTCCAGATTCCCATGCCTGGTTCGATATCGACAATGAGAAGGCCTTTGCTGACGGTGTGCGCCATATCTACAGCCTTGGCCACAGCCGAATTGGGTTTCTTGGCGGATCTTTGGAACTGAATTTTGCCCGGCAGCGCCGCGACGGCTACCGCGCTGGCCTGGAGGCCCTTGGGGTGCCGCATGATCCGGCGTTGGAGACCTTGCAAGATCTCGATGAAAAAGGCGGATTTGCCGGCGCTGAAGCGCTCTTAGCTAAGCTTGAGACGCCGCCGACCGCGCTACTCTGCGTCACCGACGCTCTGGCGATCGGCGCTATTCAGTTTTGCCGCAAGTACGGTCTTGAGGTCGGCAAGGATGTGACCGTCATTGGATATGACGGGTTGCCTTTTGGCGAATATCTCGATCCGCCGCTGACCACCTTTTCGCAGAGCGCGCTCGATGCGGGCAGCCGTGTTGCTCGCATGCTGGTCGACGTTCTGGATGGCAAGGACCCGACAAGCCTGAAAGCGCTTGCCGAAGCAACTTTGATCCGGCGTGCCTCGGATGGCGCACCGCAAAGAACACCGGAGGCACTGGCTGACGTGCTCCGGCCCCGGCTGAACCAACAGCCATGACTTGGCAGTAAGGGAGACTGATATGATTGGGAGGAGTACTTTCCTGACCTCGACCATTGCGGGTGTGCTCGCACTGGGATTGACCGCGGCTCAGGCAGAAACCTTGCGTTTCTGGACAACCGAAGAACAGCCGGAGCGCTTGGCCAAACAGGAAGAGATGGCGGCAGCGTTCAAAGAAAAAACCGGCATTGAGATTGATGTTATTCCGGTCACTGAATCGGATCTTGGAACCCGCGCGACCGCAGCCTTTGCGGCCGGTGATCTTCCGGATGTGATTTACCATCCGCTGCAATATGCGCTGCCTTGGGCAGAAGCGGGTATCTTGGATACAGATGCTGCAACTGAGGTTCTGGAAAACCTGGGAACCGGCACCTTTGCACCCGGCGCGGTGGCCATGGCATCGGTGGAAGGCGGCATTGCGTCTGTCCCGGTCGATGGCTGGACCCAAATGGTCGTCTACCGCAAGGACCTGTTCGAAGCGAACGGTCTTGCTGCACCGGACAGCTACGAAAGCGTCTTGGCAGCCGTTGAAAAACTGCACAATCCGCCGGAAATGTTTGCTTTTGTCGCCGCGACCAAGGTCGACGAAAACTTCATGAGCCAGGTTCTGGAGCATGTGCTTCTGGCAAACGGTGTCAGCCCGGTCGACAGCAAGGGCTTCAAGGCTCTGGATGAGAAGAAGACTGTCGAGGCGCTCGAATTCTACAAGGCCATCGCAAAAGCATCGCCTCCGGGTGATCTTTTCTGGAAGCAGTCTCGTGAGCTGTATTTTGCTGGCAAAGCCGCGATGATCATCTGGTCTCCGTTCATTCTTGATGAGCTGGCTGGTCTGCGTGACAGTGCACCGCCAACCATTACGGATGACCCGACTTCCAAGGAGCTCGCTTCCAAAACTGGGATCGTGACCACTTTGAAAGGTCCATCCAACCCGGCTGGCGCAGCATGGGGTGACGTCCGCTACTTCGGCATCACCAACGATGCGGATACGGATGCCGCCATGCAGTTTGTCGAGTTCTCCATGGACGATGGCTACATGTCGACCTTGTCAATTGCTCCGGAAGGCAAGTTCCCGATCCGGCGCGGCACCAAGGACAATGCAACCGCCTTTGTTGAAGGCTGGTCCAAGTTGCCGGTTGGTGTGGACCGCAAGGCGCCGCTCACAGAGCTTTATGATCCTGAAACCATCAGCACGATCGTATCCGGTCTCGACACCGCTGCACGTTGGGGTGTGAAGGAAGGCCAGCTGTCATTGGCGTCCAAGATCATCAACAGCCAAGTGATCAACCGTCTGGTGCGCGAGTACATCGACGGCGAACGGGATGCGGCTCAGACTGTAGCTCAGCTGAACGA
Source organism: Roseibium sp. (assembly GCF_965216085.1). Taxonomy (GTDB): domain Bacteria; phylum Pseudomonadota; class Alphaproteobacteria; order Rhizobiales; family Stappiaceae; genus Roseibium. Next base: position 615,699 of record NZ_OZ244138.1, read on the forward strand.
AGAACTGGCCAAGATCCAGTAACCTCTCCGGTGGCCCGCGTTTTATAAGAATGCGGGCCTGCCAATCACTTCTTTGCTTTATCCGTCGGCGCCCGTTTCCGCGTCCGCAGGATGAAACGGGGATGAAGCGAAACGAATTGGTTCGGCGGATTGTCCGGCGAAGCCTAGTGACCGACACACCCATTTTCCTGTCCGCATCGAAACTTGAAGCAGAAAAATGACCGCTCAAGAGCAGACCATTGCACAGCCACGGCCGCCGAAAGGCATTGGGCCGATGCAACGCCGGGAAATGCGGCTTGCCTATTTGATGCTGGCGCCGACTTTCCTGATCATTTTGGCGATTGTCGCCGGGCCGTTACTGGCCAATTTCTGGATCAGCTTCAAGCCGGTGCAATTGGCCGACCTTAGGCCGCCGAGTGTCCTTGTGAACGAGCGAATGCGCAGCAAACCGGCAGCGCCGGGCGATGCGGCAACTCTTGAATACCGGCTGCGCAATTCTTCGCAGGACAAGGAAATCCGCGACGTTGTCTTACGTGACGTGCTTCCGGTGGGCTTTGATGTCACCACCGTACCAGAAACATGTACGGTGCAAGGCTTAGCCATCACATGTGATATTGGCACTGTGCCGCCGAAGTGGCGTGAACGTCTACGCTTTGAAGGCACGGTGTCAGAAAGCTATCTGTCCGCCGACCGGCCGGAACGGGCAAGTGTTCCGGAGGTGTCAGGGGATGCCGATAACGTCCTGACGAACTTTGAATTCACCTTTGAAAACTTTAGCCGGATCTTTGATGCGCACGAGTTCTGGTCGGTTCTCCGGGTGACGTTTTACTATACGATATTCGGCACAGCCGGAGCTTTGGTGCTCGGTCTGTTTGCAGCCCAGCTTTTGAACACGTCTTTCAAAGGCCGGGGTTTTCTGCGGGGGCTGTTTCTCTTTCCCTATGTATCGCCGGTGATCGCGGTCGCGTTTACCTGGGTTGTATTGTTCGATCCCTTCTCCGGGACACTCAATGCGCTTTTGACCAAGATGGGCGTGGTTGCAGATCCGGTTAATTTCTTCGGCCAACGCGCTGTCGAGTTCTCGTTCTTTGGCATTCCGATGGAATTTCCGTTGGCGCTCTCTACCGTGATTGCCTTTGAGGCTTGGCGGTATTTTCCGCTGTCTTTCCTGTTCATTCTGGCGCGGATGCAGTCTCTCAACACAGATATCTATGAGGCGGCCGAGATGGATGGTGCCACGCCGTTGCAGCAGTTCTGGTATCTGTCGTTGCCGCAGTTAATGGGCATCCTGTCGGTGCTGTTCCTGCTGCGTTTCATTTGGACGTTCAACAAGTTCGACGACATCTTCCTGCTGACGGGCGGCAATGCTGGAACGCGGACACTGACCGTCGATGTTTATGAGCAAGGTTTTGCACTCTCCAACCTAGGCGCGGGTGCCGCCGTTGCCGTGGTGGTCTTTGTGGTTCTGGTGACCTTTGCAACGCTCTTCCTGCACTTCTCACCCAAGGAGGAAGGCCTATGAGACCCGGCAGCATTGTTCTTACGGCCATCACTGGCCTGATTTGGGGGGTGACCGCCATGGTGGTCATCGGTGTGACGCTAACGCTGGTCACGGGTGAGGTTGCCCTCCCGCAAGCCACTGCCGCTGGGCTGGCCGGGATGCTCGGTGCGTTGGTTTTTGTCTGGCGCCAGAGGTCGGATGCTGTAGGACTTCCGGCCTGGGCGCTGTCGGCGCTGGTTACAACGCTGGTCCTGTTGGCGGGCACCTTTGCAGCCCCCTTCACCTTGCCGCTCTCAAGCGTTCCGCTCTGGCAAATGGCGGGATTGATCGCCTTTGTTGGCTGTGTAACAGCTGCAAACAGGGTCAGCCTCGACGGGGCAAGCCTAGGAGCCATGTCGCGTTACCACCGGGAAGTCATTTACATCCGGATCTTCAAGGGCATCGGCTTTGTGGTGTTCACCATCATCGTGGCGCTGCCGTTTTATGTGATGGTGATGACGTCCCTGAAAAGCCAGCAGACCTTGCTCGCCAATCCGCTAGACCTTTCCATCGACCTTTCCCAAGGGTTTGACGGTCTGTTCCGCTCCTATGTGGAGCTGTTCACGAAATTCAATTTTGGCCGTTATCTGATGGTGTCGGCCTTTGTCTCCGTCGCGACCGTGATCCTGACGCTGCTGTTTTCTGTCCCCGGGGCTTATGCGGTGTCCCGCCTACGTTTTCCGGGCCAAGCGTTTCTGTCTAGATCCGTACTCCTGATCTACATGGTTCCAGCGATCGTTCTGGTGATCCCGCTTTATGCAGTGTTCTCGCAGCTTGGATTGCGTAACACGCTGACCGGTCTTCTGATCGTTTATCCGGCAACGACCATTCCCGTCGCGCTCTACATGTTACAGGGCTATTTCCGCGGACTGCCATCGGAACTGGAAGAGGCGGGACTGATGGACGGCCTGTCGCGGCTGGGTGTCATTTTGAAAATCACCTTGCCGCTGTCGCTTCCAGCGTTAGCGTCCGTATCGCTTTATGTCTTCATGATTGCCTGGAACGAATTCCTGTTTGCCTTCATGTTCCTGGACGATCCGGACATCTTCACGCTGTCACGCGGCGTTGTTTCGCTGAATTCCTCCGAGGTGCCACGCCAGCATTTGATGGCCGGTGCGGTGATCGCGACGGTTCCTGTCCTTTTCATATTCCTTTGGTTCGAACGCTTCCTTGTCCAGGGCCTAACGGCCGGCAGCGTGAAGGGCTGATCATCTTCATCAAAGAGCTCCCAAGAAGCTCAAGGAGACTTGTGTGTCACAGAACGATCTAGACCAAACCGCCCGCGACATCCTGATCGGCAATGATCAAGGCGGTTATACGGTTCCCACAAAAGGGCTTTATCCTTACCAGTGGAACTGGGATTCCGTTTTTGTCGCCCGCGGGTTCGCGACTTTCAACCCGGATCGCGCCTGGCGGGAAATCGAACTGTTGTTCGAAGGCCAATGGCGGGACGGCATGGTGCCGCACATCCTGTTCCGCAAAGACGATCCAAGCTATTTCCCAGGACCGTCCGTCTGGGGAACCGATGGCGGACCGATCCCAAGCTCTGGACACTCCCAGCCGCCGGTGGCCGCGACCATTGTGCGTGATCTGCTTGAGCTGGACGGCAGTGATGCCGCAACAGGTAGAGCAAAGGGGCTCTTTCCAAAGATCCTGCATTGGCATCGCTGGTACATGGAGTACCGGGATCCGGACGGCCTGGGCGTGGTTGCTGTCATTCATCCTTGGGAATCTGGCCGGGATAACTTGCCGGATTGGGATGACGCTTTGCGGGCTGTCGAGGTCAAGGATGTTGAGCCTTATGTGCGCAAGGACACGTCGCACGTTGACCCGGAAATGCGCCCGCACAAAGAAGACTATGACCGGTATCTCTCCATCGTTGCCGCGTGCCGGAAAGTTGGCTGGGATCCGGAGAAGGTCGCCCGGACATGCCCGTTCTTCGTAGCCGATCCCGGCATCACCTTTATCCTCTTAAGGGCCTGCCGGGACCTTCTGGCGCTTGCCGGTAAGCTGGGTTTGAAACAACATATGGCAGAGATCGAAGGTTGGGTTTCCCGTTTGGAAAGCGGTGCGGCCCGGCTTTGGAACCCGGACCTGAAAGCCCATGTTGCGCTCGATTTGCGGACGGGCAAGCTGACGGATGGTGTGTCGAGCGCGTCCTTCCTGGCGCCTTACGCAGGCCTTGCCGGTCCTGATGTTCTTCCCGCGGTGCAGGATCACTTCGACCGGATTGGTTCCAAGGTTCGCTATCTGATGCCGTCCTATGACCCGGATCACCCGAAGTTTGAGCATCTGCGGTATTGGCGGGGGCCTGTCTGGGCGATGGTCAATTTCATGATTTCCAGAGGCCTTTCGGAAGCTGGGGACGCCGCCCGCGCCGAGCGCTTGCGCGCCGATACGGCAGCGCTCATTCAATCAGGCGGTTTTGCCGAATACTTCAGTCCGGAAACCGCAGTCGCCGCGGGAGGCGGATCCTTTTCCTGGACCGCAGCAATCTGGCTTGCTTGGGCAACGCCATCGCACGCAGAACAGGCAGCTTAAGAGGGCGGGGAGAAAGACATGGGAGCGATCCAGCTCAAACGCGTCGAAAAATGGTTTGGTGACTTGCAGGTCATCAAGGGGATCGATCTCGATATTCAAGACGGCGAGTTCGTGATTTTTGTAGGCCCGTCCGGCTGCGGGAAATCGACCTTATTGCGGTTGATCTCCGGTCTGGAAGAATCCAGCCGCGGCGAAATTGAGATTGACGGCAAGGATGTCACCGCTTTGCCGCCGTCCGGACGTGGCCTGTCGATGGTGTTTCAGTCCTATGCGCTGTACCCGCATATGTCTGTGCGTGAAAACGTCGGATTTGGATTGAAGACCGCCGGCGTGCCAAAGGCGGAAATTGATCGAAAGGTCAATGGTGCGGCTGAGATCCTGAAGCTCAATGATTATCTCGATCGGCGCCCTAAGGCGCTCTCCGGCGGCCAGCGCCAGCGGGTGGCCATCGGCCGGGCAATCGTGCGTGAACCAAGTGCGTTTTTGTTCGATGAACCCTTGTCGAACCTTGATGCTGCTCTTCGGGTAGAAATGCGTTTTGAAGTGGCCCGGCTGCACAAGAGCCTCGGCACGACGATGATATATGTGACACACGATCAGGTCGAAGCCATGACTTTGGCCGACAAGATCGTTGTGCTGCAATCCGGAGAGATCGAGCAGGTCGGTTCGCCACGCGAGCTCTATGAACGGCCGGACAATCTGTTTGTCGCCCAGTTCATCGGTTCGCCGAAAATGAATGTTCTACCGTGTTCTGTCGAAGGCGATGCATTTTCGCTGGATGGCCATGGCGGCGGCCACTATCCGCATTCCAATGCAGCCCGATCCCCGGTCAAGCTCGGAATCCGCCCGGAGCATATGCATGTAGTTGCACCAGAAGAGGGGCATTGCACGGGTACGGTTGAAGTGGCCGAGTATCTTGGGGCGGATACGTTCCTTTATGTGGCGTTGGACGGTCTGGACACCATTTTGGTGCGCATCAGCGGCAGCGAAACCATTGAAGAAGGCGCGCGCATCGGTCTGAAATTCGATGAAAGCCGAATGCATTTCTTTGATAAGGATGACCGGGCGATCAGGACATAACACATCCAACTCAGATAAGCGCAAGGTGCGAAATTCAAAGAGAAAATTTCAAGAAAAAGACCCATCCGGAGGGGCTGATCCATAATGGGAAGCCTAGGCCGTGTGGACGAATTGGAGATGTCTTTCGCTGGGATTTGCAGCGTTCAAGGTCACGCAGATCTGGCGCAGGTGATGCTGGTACATCATCAAGGCGGATTTGTGCAGAGGATTGAACGCTGCAGGCCCGGCCCTTCGGGTGAGGCAAAGGGCAGCAATCTGACGCGGACTGCCCTTTGACCGTATCACCGATACGTTCTGCAGGACTTTCCACGCCATCTTTCGCCCTTTGTCTCACGAAATGCGTCTCCAATTCGTCCACACGTCTAAGGATATTGAAAAAAGTACCTACTTTTCCTTTGGTTGCAGTGTTCATAAAATGGAGTGGCTGCTGGAAAGGAGACGCTTTCTTTTATGACTGCAGGTCGATTTTTTATATTTGTACTAGTCCTCGCAATAGCGGGTTTTGGTTCGCCTGCTTTCTCGTCCGGTTTCAAAATTACGTTTATCAATCCAGGCGGTGACGGCAGCTTTTGGGGGGAAGTCTCCAAAACCATGGCAGCGGCAGCCGGGGATCTCGATATTGATCTGGAGATCCTCAACGCAAACCGGCGCCCTTACGCGATGGAGAAACTTCTACAAGAGCGATTGGATAGAGGGGATTTGCCAGACTATTTTGTTCTTGTGAACGAACTCCAAGAAGGCACACGCCTTGCGAAGATGTTGCGCCAAAAGCCGGTTAAAATATTGTTCCTGCTCAACACGTTGTCAGCATATCAAATGCAGGTTGTCCTGCAGGAGCCTGGCATAGAGAACCAGCTTGTTGCATCGATAATTCCAGACAATGAAACTGCCGGCTATGAGATGGCCAAGTCTCTCATCTCTACAGCCAGATCGTTACATTCGGCGTCGCCCGTGCTGCGTGTTTTGGCTTTGACAGGAGATGAAAGCACACCTGCTGCCTTGGATCGGGAGCAAGGCATGCTTCGTAGTTTGGCGGAGGAGGACAATCTCAAACTGTTGAGTGCGATCCCGGTAGAATGGAATAGCGCACTCGCGTACGCCAGGGCGAAAAGCTATTTGGCGCGGACAACAGTGGACGCCATATGGGCGGCCAACGATGATATCGCTATAGCAGCTGGGAAAGCGGCGGCAGAACTTGGACTAGTTCCAGGAAAAGACATTGCTCTGGTTGGACTGAATTGGTCCCGCCCCGGCATGGATGCTGTATCCACCGGCGCGTTGGCGATGTCTCATGGCGGACTTTTTTTTGCTGGAGCTTGGGCTGCAGTGATGTTGTAGGACTTTCATCACAGCAGTTCACAGAACTCTGCCATCGCTCCAGGAAAAGCAGGCTCGGCTGTGGTCAATTTCAAGATGTCTGCGATTACTCAAGAAAACGTCGGTAGATACCTAGAAAAATTGGGCGACGGCGACTGGTCGAAAATCGACTTCACCCAGTTTAGCAAAGTCATAACAGGACATACCGGTTATGATTTTTCAGCCCAAGCCATTCTGAATGCTGCAGGAAACTGACACTCTGGCTTTCAATGCTGGATGACAGGTCCCGTTTTGAACCGTCTTCAATACGGTTTTAGGTGGAATTTCGTCCGACCGAGCCGATTGGTCTTGCGTCTCTCCTTCAGAGCTGAAACGTTTCAGGCAGATTTGGGCGGGAGAAAACATGAGCAAAAAGAGTGATACCCAGTCAGGAGCCTACAATCCGGAAGCCGAAGGCGCGGAAATGGCGTTTTCCGGCAAGATGTCTTACGGCGACTACCTGGGTCTTGAAAGGATCTTGAGTTCGCAAGCGCCGCTGTCGGACGCACCAGATGAATTGCTGTTTATCATCCAGCACCAAACATCCGAACTCTGGATGAAGCTGATGCTGCATGAATTGGAAGGGGCGCGAACCGCGATTTCCGAAGACCATATGCCGGAAGCCATGAAATTGCTGGCGCGGGTCAGCCGGATCATGGAGCAACTGAACTCGGCCTGGGATGTTCTGCGAACTATGACGCCGAGCGATTACACCCAGTTTCGCGATTCCTTAGGCCTGTCGTCCGGTTTCCAATCCCTGCAATACCGCTTGATCGAATATGCGCTGGGCAACCGCAACACAGCGATGATCCGCCCGCATGAGCATGTGCCGGAGAGCTTGGATTTGTTGAAAGAAGAGCTGGCCAAACCGAGTATTTATCAGGTGGTATTGGAGTTTGCCCGCAGGCAGGGATTGGATGTGCCGGAAGCGGTAACTGCCACACCGGCGGACCGCCCACACACGGAAGTGCCGGAAATCATGGCGCTTTGGCAGAAGGTCTATCAAGATCCAGGCAAACACTGGGCGCTCTATGAAGTTGGCGAGAAGCTGGTCGATCTGGAGGATTACTTCCGGCGCTGGCGGTTCAACCATGTCACCACGGTGGAACGGGTGATCGGTTTCAAGCGTGGGACCGGTGGAACTGGTGGGGTGGCCTATCTGAAGCGGATGCTGGAAGTGGAGCTCTTCCCCGAACTCTGGCACGTGCGCACGGAACTCTAACGTATTCTTCGACTGTCGAAAGAAATCTGACCAGCCGGACCAAAAATCAAGTTTCCCTCTTCTGCTCCTCTGGGTAAGCTGCGGTCCAAGGGCCAGCATAAAAAGGCCCGTATTGGTTCTTGAAGAGGGGAATTTCATATGTTGAAGAGACTTGCGGCAACAGCAAGCGTTTTGGCGATGCTGACCGGAGCAGCCGTGGCAGACCCGGTTAAGGTCGGCATGATCACGACATTGTCTGGCGGCGGTGCCGGGCTCGGTATTGATGTGCGCGATGGCTTCAATCTGGCGGTCAAACAGTCCGGCAATGAAAACATCGAAGTGATCATCGAAGATGACCAGCGCAAGCCGGACATCGCAGTCCAGTTGGCTGACAAGCTGGTTCAATCTGAAAACGTTGACGTCCTGACCGGCATCATCTGGTCCAACCTTGCCATGGCAGTGGTGCCGTCGGTGACAGCTCAGGGCAAATTCTATCTGTCCCCGAACGCAGGCCCGTCGGCTCTTGCGGGCAAGGGGTGCCATCCGAATTACTTCAATGTGGCTTGGCAGAACGACAACCTTCATGAGGCTGCCGGGGCTTATGCCAAGGATCAGGGATACAAAAACAGTTTCATCCTGGCGCCGAATTATCCGGCAGGCAAAGACGCTCTGACAGGCTATAAGCGCTTTTACGGCGGCGATCTCGCGGGTGAACTCTACACCAAACTCGGCCAGACAGATTATGCAGCTGAGCTGGCGCAAATCCGGTCTTCCGGTGCTGACAGCATCTTCTTCTTCCTGCCTGGCGGTATGGGAATTTCGTTTCTCAAGCAGCTTGCCGGTAGCGGCATTGATCTTCCCGTTGTTGGCCCGGCCTTCTCCTTTGATCAGGGGATCTTGCAGGCTGTTGGTGATGCGGCAATGGGCGTGAAGAACACCAGTCAGTGGTCCAAAGACATCGATAACCCGGCCAACAAGGCCTTTGTCGAAAGCTTCCAGGCTGAGTACGGCCGCCTGCCGTCGCTTTATGCGTCCCAAGGATTTGATACGGCCAATCTTCTGTTGTCTGCGATGGGAAAGGCTGACGTGAAAGATGCCGATGCCTTCCGCGCCGCGCTGAAAGAAGCCGATTTTGCCTCCACGCGGGGCGATTTCAAGTTTGGTGATAATCATCATCCGATCCAGGACATCTATGTCCGCGAAGTGATCAAGGAAGGCGATGTCTTCACCAACAAGATCATCGCCACTGGCTTGAGCGATCACTCAGATGCTTATGCGGCTGACTGCAAGATGTGATCATCTCATAAGTTGATCAATGAAACCCGGGCAGCAATGTCCGGGTTTTTTGTTTCTCCGTATGCGTTGCAGTCCGACGCATCAGGACTGCCCTCGAAAGTTTGAGTGGTCTTCAGTTCGAAAGGTTGATCTTGCTCAAAGACGTTTTCTCGGAACTCTGGGACCGTAGAGCCACCAGCAAATTGATACGTGACGCGGCGGTTTCTCATGCTTGGAAGCTCTTTCTGTCTAATCGATTTAGATAAATTTGTTTCGCCGGCTAGTAAAATGCCAGGAGGCCGCCATGGATAACGGTGAGCACAATGGCAACGGTGTGGCTGCACCAGCTTGCGGAACTACACCGGTTCCTGAAGGTGCCATTCAAGAAATCTGCGAAAAATATGGCAGTGACAAACATCGGATGCTGGATATCTTGCGCGAAGTGCAAGACCGTTACCGGTGCATCGCGCCCACAACAATGGACCGGATCGCTTCCCACACCGGTCTGACAAGGATCGAGGTTGAGGGCGTTGCGAGTTTCTATTCCTTTTTGTCCCTCGCTCCGAAAGGCCGGATTACCATTCGGCTCTGTGATGACATTGTCGACCGCTATTGCGGGCTGGAGGACGTAACCAAAGCCTTTGAGGAGGTTCTCGGGATCCAAGTTGGACAGACGTCCGGCGACGGCGCTTTTTCCCTCGAACATACGCCCTGCATCGGCATGTGTGATCAGGCGCCGGCTGCCATGATCAACGATGTTGTCCTGACCAGCCTGACGCCGGAGAGCGCGCGATCCGCCGCCGAAGCACTGAAAGCTGGGCAAATTCCCGAACACTTGATTAGCGAGCGGTTTTCCAGCCTCTCTCATCATGAACGGGCAACGCGGATGGTTGACAACAACGTTCGCCATGCTGGTGAGGTCCTGCTTGGCCCAGTGCCGGAGGAGGCGGGGCTTTCCAAGGCGGCCAGCATCACCGCCGCTCAAATCATCTCGGCGGTGGAAGAGAGCGGCCTACGCGGCTGTGGTGGAGCCGGATTTACGACAGGCAGGAAATGGCGTTTCGCCGCGGCAGAACGATCTGAGAAATCGTTTGTCATTTGCAATGCGGATGAAGGCGAACCCGGGACATTTAAAGACCGGGTTCTATTGACTGAGCGGCCGCATCTTCTGTTCGAAGGCATGACCATTGCCGCACGGGCGGTCGGGGCACGTGAAGGGATCCTGTATCTCCGCGGCGAATATGTTTACCTGCGCGAGCACCTAGAACAGGTTCTGGAAGAGCGCCGAAGACGCGGGCTGCTCGGCAGGGAAATCCTTGGAACCAGGCGGTTCGATTTTGATATCCGCATCCAGATGGGGGCAGGGGCCTACATCTGCGGTGAAGAAGGCGCGTTGATCAGCTCTTGCGAAGGCCTGCCGGGCGAACCGAAAACCCGCCCGCCGTTCCCCGTCAACAGGGGCTATCTCGGCTATCCGACGGTGGTCAACAATGTTGAGACCTTCTGTCATGCGGCCCGCATTTTGGACAAGGGTGCCAAGTGGTTCCACGACATGGGGACAGAAGGCAGCCATGGCACCAAGCTTTTCTCGGTGTGCGGCGATTGCCTCAATCCCGGCATCTATGAACTGCCCTATGGCCATTCGGTCTGGGAGCTTCTGGAAATGGTTGGCGGTCAGGATGCTGCCGCGGTTCAGGTGGGCGGTCCAAGCGGTACGATGATTGCCCGCGATAGTTTTCACCGCAACCTTACCTTCGATGATCTGGCAACCGGCGGTGCAATCATCGTCTTCAACGGCCAGCGCAATATCCTGGAGATTGTCGACTACTACATGTCATTTTTTGTGCATGAGAGCTGCGGCTATTGCACACCTTGCCGGGTCGGAAATGTCTTCCTGCAAAAGGCGATCCAGAAATTCCGAAAAGGGCAAGCCAATCCGGAGGACATTGATTACCTCAAGGATCTGTCCGGCACGATCATCGAAACCAGCCGCTGCGGCCTCGGCATGACGTCGCCTAACCCGGTTCTGTCGACCTTGCAGAACTTCCCGCTAGTCTATTCGGCGATGACCAAACCCAGCAAGGATGGCATCCGGGACACCTTCGACATTCAGTCGGCCATTGATGGCGCGCGCAAAATCGCCAAACGCCGCTCGTACATCTTCGACAAGGACTTCACACAATGAGTGGCACGAAGAAGGAAACCGGCTTCAGTTTTACCATCGATGGGGTCGAAGTGACCGCTTATGCCGGTCAAACCATCATGGAAGCCGCTGATGAAGCAGGCGTTTATATCCCGCGTCTGTGCGATCACGAGGGCCTTCGCCACCAAGGCAGTTGCCGGGTGTGCACGGTGAAGGCCGGGGGGCGCAGCGTGTCGGCTTGCACCCAGCCTGCTGCCCCAGGACAGGCGGTTGAAAACGAGACGCCGCATCTCAACAAAATGCGCCGGGATCTGGTGGAGATGCTGTTTCACGAGGGCAATCATCTGTGCCCGATCTGCGAAGCGAGCGGGAACTGTGAGCTGCAGGCGATGGCCTACCGGCTCGACATGACAGAGGCGACCAAGTTCCCCTATCTGGAACCCTGCCGGGCATTGGATGCTTCGCATCCGGATATCGCGCTGGATACCAACCGCTGCATCAGCTGCGGACGCTGCATCCGGGCGTCTCAGGATGTCGATGGCAAGGGCATCTTTGGCTATGTCGGCCGTGGCATTCACCGGCGCGTCGCGGTTAATGGTGCGAACCTGGCGGACACAGATGCGGAGGTGACAGACCATGCAATTTCCAAGGAGGTCTGTCCGGTCGGCTGTATCATCCGCAAACGGGTCGGCTTCGTAACGCCGATCGGCGAACGGGAATTCGATAAGGGGCTCATCGGTCATGACATTGAGGAGAAACGCAAATGAGTGTTGCTCCTCAAACAGAGCTTCCCAAGGCCCGGATTGCGACGGCCTCTCTCGCCGGTTGTTTTGGCTGCCATATGGCGATCCTCGACATCGATGAACGGCTGATTGAACTCATGAAACTGGTCGCCGTTGACCGCTCGCCGTTGACCGATAAAAAACGGTTCACCCAGCGCTGTGACATCGGCATCATCGAAGGTGGATGTTGCAATGAAGAAAACGTGCATGTGCTGCAGGATTTCCGGCGCAATTGCGATGTGCTGATCGCGCTTGGGCAATGTGCGATCATGGGTGGGCTGCCAGCTATGCGCAACGCCATCATGCATTCTGATGCGCCTTTGCTGGAATGTCTGGACGAGGCCTATATCACCGGCCGGTACATCCGCAACAAAACCCACAATGTCCCGAATGACCCGGCTTTGCCGTTGCTGCTGGATGAGGTCTATCCGTGCAATCAAGTGGTGAAGATCGACTATCAGATCCCGGGCTGCGCGCCGGGAGGAGACATCATATTCGATACGCTGGCAAAGCTGCTCACCGGAAAATTCCGGGGCTTTGAACGCGACATGATTAAATTCGACTGACGAGAGGCGAAGATATGGGCGAACCCAGATTGATTGAAATCTCGCCGGTCACCCGCGTCGAGGGGCACGGCAAGGTCACCATTCACTTGAATGGGGACAATGAGGTCGATGAAGCCCGGCTGCATATCGTTGAATTCAGGGGTTTTGAACGGTTTATTCGCGGCCGGTTGATGTGGGAAGTGCCAGTGATCGTACAGCGGCTTTGCGGTATCTGTCCAGTCAGCCACCATCTGGCTGCGGCAAAGGCGATGGACATGATTGCCGGGGTCGATCAACTGACACCAACTGCCGAAAAAATGCGCCGACTGATGCACTACGGTCAGGTGATGCAGAGCCATGTGCTGCATTTCTTCCATCTGGCCGCGCCTGACCTTTTGTTCGGCTTTGGCGCACCGGCCGAAAAACGCAATATTTTTGAGGTGATCAAAGAACAGCCGGAATTGGGCAAACGTGCCGTGCTTATGCGCAAATACGGTCAGGAGATCATTGAAGCAACGGCAGGCAAGAAGATCCATGGCACCGGTGCCGTCCCGGGCGGCATCAACCGCAATCTGACCATCACTCAGCGGGATCACTTCCTCAGCAGCATTGATGACATGCTTGAGTGGGCGCTCGATGCCGTGAAACTCGCCAAGAATTACACCCTGGAGCACGAGGACCTTGTCGCTGAGTTTGGGTCTTTTCCATCGAACTACATGTCGCTGGTTCGTGAAAACGACGGGGCGCTTGATCTTTATCACGGCAACCTGCGGGCTTTGAGTTCGAGCGGCGATGTGATCTTCGATCAGTTGCCTTACAGCCAGTATCATGAGCGGTTGATTGAGGATGTGCGCTCCTGGTCCTACATGAAGTTTCCGTTCATCAAGGAGCTTGGACCGGAAGCTGGCTGGTACCGGGTCGGGCCGCTTGCACGCATGAACACAGCGAGCTTCATCGATACCCCGCTAGCCGATGCCGCGCATAAGGAACTCAAAGCGGTCACTAGCGGTCACCCCAACAATTCCACACTTGCCAACCACTGGGCGCGGATGATTGAGGTCGTGCATTGTGTTGAAAAGATCCGCGAGCTTCTGAACGATCCGGATCTGCAAGGTGAAGATCTGATTGTCAAAGGTGAGCGGCGCGGTGAGGGGATCGGTGTCATTGAGGCCCCGCGCGGCAATCTCATCCACCATTACCAGGTCGATGAAAACGATCAGGTGACCTACTGCAATCTGATTGTTTCTACGACGCACAACAACGAGGGTATGAACCGGGCGGTGAAAGATGTCGCGGTGAAACACTTGAGCGGACATGACCAGATCACCGAAGGCATGCTGAACCATGTCGAGGTTGCAATCCGGGCCTATGATCCATGCCTGTCATGCGCCACACACGCTCTTGGCCAGATGCCTTTGCAGGTTGAGCTGTTTGACGCCGATGGTTCCCTGGTCGACAGCAAAGCGCAGTCACTTTGAATAGTAAAAAAATGCTTCTAATTGGATATGGCAATCCTGGGCGCGGAGACGATGGACTGGGGCCAGCGTTTTCCGAAACGATGGCGGCAAAAGGCCTGCCGTCTTGGGAGATCGATACCGACTACCAGCTCGTGGCCGAACATGCGTTCGATGTTTCCCAGCACGATCTTGTGGTTTTCGCGGATGCGGAAATCGGCGCCTCTTTTCCTTATTCCTTCCGCGAAATCAAGCCCGGCGCTCCAGAGGTTCTCGGGAGCCATAGCCTGGTGCCCGAAACTGTCCTCGCTCTGTGCCAGACGCTTTATGGCGCTGAGCCGCGGGCTTATCTGCTGGGCATTTCTGGGAAAGATTTTGGTGAGATCAAAGAAGGTTTGTCGGCAGAGGCACAGGCAAATTTGGTCAAGGCCGAGGGCTTCTTCCTGGATTGGGCCGGTAAACTCAGTGCAGGTATGACTTAGTTATCCGGACCGTTAGACGTCGGGCGTGTCGGTTCGGCTGTCGGTCGTCGGATCGTGAGAATTGCGCAAGGATTCCAGCGTGCGCATGCGTTCTTCGGCCCGGTCCTGATTTTCCCGGGTCACTCCGGCGATCAATACCTCCGCAATTGCCATCAACGCTAGGGACGAATCCCAAGGTGAGGGCACGGCCACTCTGGCAGGCAGCACATGTGCTGCGATCCGGCCGATGGGCGACATCCAGCTGTCGGTAACCAGCGCGACGGTTGCCCCTTGTTTCGCAGCCGCCTCGGCAAATTGGATTATTTCGGCCTGATAGCGCCGGATATCGAAGACCAGGATCACATCCTTGGGGCCAATACCAATCAGCTGATCAAGCCAATTGCCATGCTGACCAGCAACGTGCAGCACGTTTGGCCGGACAATTCGCAGATGTGCGGCGATGTATCGGGCAAGGCTGTCGGTGAACCGGCCACCAATTATATGAATGGTCTTGCGTTCGTCAGCCAAGAGTTTGATTAGGCCGTCCAACTCTCCCTTCGGCAAATGATCAAATGTCTCGCGGATGTTGTCGATGAGCTGGCCGACATGCGGATCACCGGCAGTGTCCTGCGCCAGACTTGTGCTCCGGGCGAGCGGTGAATTCAGTTGGCTTTCGAGCTCGCCGCGCAGTTTTTTCTGGAATTCTGCAAAACCTGGAAAGCCGAGCCTTGAGACGAATCTCAGGATCGTCGGCGAGCTGACACCGGCGGCTTTGGCGAACTCTGCAACGGTTCCCAAACCTTGAACCGGATAATTGGCCATCAAGGCATGTGCGGCCTTTTTTTCCATTGCTGTGAATTCATCCAGCCGGTCGCGTATGTCTTCCAGAAGCGGTCGGTCCATGGGCAGTTGCCTTAATTTTTGGCGAGTTGGTCAAAACTGTTTGACAGAACCCTATTCTGTGTATCAGATATTACAGAGATTGGATTAGCCGGCAAGCCTGTAACAAACATTACAAAAATATGCTGGCGCTTTCCCGGGGGTGATGAATGGGATCAAGCCACCAAAACGGCGGAATGACCCGTGCTGTAGAAGTTTTAAATGCGGAGGGCGCAGGGGAGCTGGTGCTTCTGTGCGACCACGCGTCAAACCATTTTCCTCCCCCATATGATCAGTGCCTTGGCGTATCCGAAGAAGATAAATCCGCGCATATCTCCTGGGATCCGGGCGCGCTGGGTGTCGCAAAAGCTTTGTCGGAGGCGCTCGATTCGCCGCTGGTTTACACAACGGTGTCGCGTCTGGTCATCGACTGTAACCGCGAAGAGGACCGGGAAGATCTGACACCGTCCTTGAGCGAACTCACAGAGATTTCCGGGAACCGGGACCTCAGCGAAGAAGAACGTGCGTTTCGTTTGGATCTGGTCCATCGGCCGTTTCACAACGCGATCGACAAACTCTTGTCTTTACGCAAAGAACGCGGTTTGCCGTCTGCTGTTGTTTCCGTTCACACCTATACGCCGGTCTATAAAGGCAAGCAGCGGCCGTGGGAAATTGGCTTGATCTCGGAAAGTGACCGCAGCCTGGCCAATCCCGTTTTGGCTGGCCTTAATGCGCGCGGTGACCTGACCGTTGGAGACAACGAGCCATACGCTCCGTCAGATGGGGTGTATTACACCGTTCGCCGCCATGGTGAGGATCGCTCTTTGCCTTGCTTGATGATTGAAATCCGCAATGATGAAGTGACGACACCGGACGAAGAACAGCGCTGGGCAGATCTGCTCGGTCCACTGCTAAAATCCGCGGCGCAGAGCGCATTGCAAACAAGCGGGGAAGAGCATGCTTAAGGTTGCCCGCTGTTATGTCCATGTGGTTGATGGTTTCAATCGCGGTCTCGGCAAGATCATCATGTGGGGCGTATTTGTCATGGCTGGGATCCTGTTGTGGTCCTCCATCTCAAAGACGTTTTTTAATCCGTCACTTTGGACCCTGGAAATCGCGCAGTTCGCCATGGTGGCCTACTACGTTTTGGGCGGTCCTTTCTCGATCCAGATGGGCTCCAATGTGCGCATGGATCTGTTCTATGCCGAGTGGAGCATAAAGAAAAAGGCCTGGTTCGACGCTTTCACGGTCCTGCTTCTCGTCTTTTATCTCTGTGTCCTTCTTTACGGCGCTTTGGGATCGACCGCTTATTCTCTTGGATATTTTGGCAAGGAATTCCCGGAGTTCTATTGGAAGCTGATCACGGCCTTTTTCACGGGCGGCCCAAGCGCAGCCGGCGAGGTGATGGGCTATATCGAACGCAGTCCAACCGCGTGGCGGCCGGTGCTCTGGCCCATCAAATTGACCATGATAATCGGCTTCTTCCTGATGCTTTTGCAGACAATTTCTGAGCTCATCAAAGATATCGCGACCATCCGGGGAGAGACCATCTGATGTCTTACGAGATGATCGCTCTTTTGATGTTCTCGTCGATGATGCTGATGCTGCTCACAGGGCAGCGGGTGTTCGGCGCGATCGGGGGTATTGCAGCTATTGCGGCCATCAGCCTGTGGGGTGTAGGCGGGCAGGATATTCCGTTCTCCGCGGCGATGAAGCTGATGAAGTGGTATCCGCTTCTGACCCTGCCGATGTTTATCTTCATGGGCTACGTGCTGTCGGAAACCAAAATCGCCGACGACCTTTACAAGATGTTCCACGTCTGGATGGGGCCGCTCAATGGCGGGCTGGCCATCGGCACGATTCTTTTGATGGTCCTGATTTCGGCGATGAATGGCCTGTCCGTCGCGGGCATGGCCATTGGCGCGACCATTGCGCTACCGGAACTCCTAAAGCGCGGTTATGACAAGCGAATGGTCACCGGTGTCATTCAGGCCGGATCTTCGCTCGGCATTCTGGTGCCACCGTCTGTTGTTCTGGTGCTTTATGCCATGATCGCACGCGCGCCGGTCGGACAGCTTTGGCTTGCCGGTATTGTACCGGGTCTGATGATGGCGACTATGTTCATCATTTACATTGCCGTGCGCTGCAAGCTGCAGCCAAGCCTTGGACCGGCCCTCACCATGGATGAGCGCGAGGCCTCAAAGGACGACAAATATCGTCTTTTGCTCGCCGGTCTTCTGCCACTCGTTATTTTCGCTGTGATGATGGTGCCCTTCGTCAATGGCTGGACCAGTTTGGTCGAAAGCTCTGCGATTGGAGCGCTAGCAGCGCTGCTGGCTTCGATCCTGAAACGCCGGATGACCAAGGACATTCTGGTCCTATGTCTGCGCAACACCCTGGGCATCTCGTGCATGTTCATGTGGATCATTCTGGCAGCGCTCGGCTTCGGCGCAGTTTTTGACGGACTTGGCGCGGTCAAGGCAATCGAAAACCTCTTCACCGAACAGCTTGGCCTGTCACCCTGGATGATCCTGATCCTGATGCAGCTGTCGTTCCTGGTCATGGGAACTTTCCTGGACGACACAGCCATGCTGGTAATTGTTGCACCACTTTATGTGCCGTTGGTTGCCACACTCGATCTCGGTATGCCGGTTGGTCAGGTGCTGATCTGGTACGGGGTGCTTTATACGATCACCACTCAGATCGCCTATATGACGCCGCCGTTTGGCTACAATCTCTTCCTGATGCGGGCGATGGCGCCCAAGGACATCACCATGCGGGACATTTACGGATCGATTACGCCGTTTGTCTTGGTGATGGCCTTGGCGCTGGCTCTTGTCATGGCTTTCCCGCAAATCGCTCTTTGGCTGCCGGAACTGGTTTACAGCCGATGATGGGGTGCGCGGGACAACAACAAGATATCCGGAGGAAACGGATTTTACATTTGCGGTTGAATGAGACCCGGTGAACGGGCGGGCCGCTTGAACTTGAAACCGAAACTAGGGGAACAGAAATGACGAACAGACGTGATTTTCTTAAAAAAGCTGGTACCGGCACCGTTGCCGCCGCTGGCGCAGTAACTCTGGCCGCACCGGCCGTCCATGGTCAGACACCGATCAAGTGGCGTCTTCAGACCTATGCCGGTCCGGCACTGGCTGAGCACGTGATCAAGCCGCACATTGATGCCTTCAATAAGGCTGCCAATGGCGAAATGGAAATTGAACTCTACACCGCCGACCAGTTGGTCCCGACCGGTGAATTGTTCCGCGCCATGCAGCAGGGCACCATCGATGCCGTTCAGTCTGACGATGACTCTATGGCGTCGCCGACCGAAGTCACCGTCTTTGGTGGTTACTTCCCGTTTGCATCCCGCTATTCCCTCGACGTGCCGGTTCTGTTCAACCAGTACGGCCTGAAGGAAATTTGGGAAGCTGAATACGCTAAAGTTGGCGTCAAGCATATCTCTGCAGGTTCCTGGGATCCGTGCCACTTCGCCACCAAAGACCCGATCCGCTCGCTGGCTGATCTTAAAGGCAAGCGCGTTTTTACCTTCCCGACAGCAGGCCGCTTCATGGCTCAGTTCGGCGTTGTTCCGGTCACCCTGCCTTGGGAAGACATCGAAGTTGCCGTTCAGACTGGCGAACTCGATGGTATCGCCTGGTCGGGCATCACCGAAGACTACACCGTTGGCTGGGCCGATGTGACCAACTACTTCCTGACCAACAACATCTCCGGTGCCTGGGCTGGTTCGTTCTTTGCCAACCAAGAGCGTTGGAATGAGTTGCCGGATCATCTGAAAACCATGCTTCAGCTGGCCATGGACGCATCCCACTACTATCGCCAGTGGTGGTACTGGGGCGGCGAAGCCAACCTGCGCGTCAATGGCACTAAGATGGAACTGACCTCCATTCCGGACGAAGAGTGGGCAACTGTTGAAACAGCCGCATTGAAGTTCTGGGATGAAATCGCAGCTGAGTCTGAAACCAAGGCGAAAGTTGTCGAGATCTTCAAGAAGTACAACGCGGATATGCAGAAGGCCGGCCGGCCTTACCGCTATGGCTAATGCACGCCTGGGACTGGCCGCGTCGCTGTGCTGATGCGGTCCGTCCATGCAACTACCGGTCCGGATCTTAGAACCGTCCGGACCGGGACTTTCTAAACTGAAACAAAACACCAAACCGCCCTACAGGGATCCGACACATGCCTGGCAATTTGACCTTTGATGCACTGAAATCTCTCGTTTCTACCGGCGAGATCGACACGGTGCTCACCTGTATCGTCGACATGCAAGGGCGGCTGATGGGCAAGCGTTTCCACGCCCAGCACTTCGTCGACAGTGCGTATGAGGAAACCCATTGCTGCAACTACCTGCTAGCAACGGATCTGGAGATGTATACGGTGGAAGGTTATGCCTCGACCAGCTGGTCAGGTGGTTATGGTGATTATGTCATGAAGCCGGATCTGTCGACGATCCGCTTAATGCCTTGGCTGGAAGGCACCGCGATGGTGATCTGCGATGTGCTGGATCATCACACACACAAAGAAGTTCCACATTCTCCGCGCGCCATGCTGAAGGCACAGGTTGCCCGTATGAGCGAGCTCGGCCTGACCCCTGTTATGGCAACCGAATTGGAGTTCTTCTTGTTCGAGAAGAGCTTTGATGAGCTGCGTAAGAACGGTTACCGGGATATGGAACCAATCTCCGGCTACAATGAAGATTACCACATCCTTCAAACGACAAAGGAAGAGGATGTGATGCGGCCGATCCGCAACGGCCTTTATGGGGCGGGCATTCCGGTTGAAAACACCAAGGGTGAAGCCGAAGCCGGTCAGGAAGAGCTGAACATAAAATACGCGCCAGCACTCGATACGGCCGAATATCACACGATCTCCAAGCATGCGGTGAAGGAAATCGCCTGGGCCAAGGGCCGCTCTGCGACGTTTTTGCCGAAATGGCGCAGCGATAAAGTTGGGTCTTCGTCCCACGTGCACCAGTCGGTGTTCGACAAAGACGGCAACAATGTCTTCTGCGATGCCAACGGCGAACACGGCATGTCCGAAATGATGCGGCACTATCTCGCCGGCCTCATCAAATACGCACCGGACTACACTTATTTTCTGGCGCCTTACATCAACAGCTACAAGCGCTTCCAAAAAGGCACTTTCGCCCCGACCAAAACGGTCTGGTCGATCGACAACCGCACCGCCGGTTTCCGCCTGTGCGGTGAAGGCACCAAGGCGCTGCGGATTGAATGCCGGATCGGCGGGTCGGATCTGAACCCTTATCTGGCGCTTGCGGTTCAGATTGCTGCAGGCCTGAAAGGTATTGAAGAAAAGCTGCCGCTCGACAAGCCGACTTCCGGCGACGTTTATGAAGCAAAAAAAGCCAAGGAAATTCCGCATACCTTGCGCGATGCGCGCGACACCATGCGCAAGTCGAAATTCCTGCGGGAAGCTTTCTCCGACGCAGTGATCGATCACTATGCGCGTGCGGCGGAATGGGAAATCGAAGAGTTCGACCGGGCCGTGACCGATTATGAAATCGCCCGGGGTTTTGAAAGAGCCTAACAATGACAAACAAAGTAACCTGTGTTTCTCCGATTGACGGTTCCGTCTATGCGGAACGTCCGGTGTTGTCTGCCGACGAAGCACGCGCAGCCGTTGCCCGGGCCAAATCGGCCCAGCTTGAGTGGCAGAAGCGTCCGCTGAGCGAGCGGATTTCATTGGTCTTGGCTGGTGTCGCCAAGGTTGGTGAGATGAACGATGAGATCGTTCCGGAACTTGCTCATCAAATGGGTCGCCCGGTCCGCTATGGCGGTGAATTTGGCGGATTCAATGAGCGCGCCACCTATATGGCCGAGATTGCCGAAGAGGCTCTGGCGCCGATTGAAGTGGCCGACGATGCGTCCTTCAAACGCCTGATCAAGCGCGTTCCACATGGTGTGGTTCTGGTCGTAGCGCCTTGGAACTATCCTTATATGACGGCGATCAACACGGTTGCACCGGCTCTGATCGCGGGTAATTCCGTTGTCTTGAAACATGCTTCCCAGACGCTGCTCGTCGGTGAGCGTATGGCCAAGGCTTTCCACGACGCTGGTGTTCCGGCTGATGTTTTCCAGAATGTCTTCCTCGATCATGGCACAACGTCTGCACTGATTGCTGAAAAATCCTTCGGCTTTGTCAACTTCACCGGCTCCGTCGGTGGCGGTCAGGCGATGGAAAAGGCAGCGGCCGGTACCTTCACCGGCGTTGGCCTGGAGCTCGGCGGCAAGGATCCGGGTTATGTCATGGAAGACGCCGATCTGGATGCTGCCGTCGACACGCTGATCGATGGCGCGATGTTCAATGCTGGACAGTGCTGCTGCGGTATTGAGCGCATCTATGTGGTCGAGAGCCTCTATGACGCCTTTGTCGAAAAGGCGGTCAAGATCGTTGATGGCTATAAACTCGGCAATCCGCTGGACGAAGACACAACCATCGGCCCAATGGCCCATGCCCGCTTTGCGGCTGAAGTCCGTGCTCAGACGGAAGAGGCGCTTGCGGATGGCGCCAAGGCCTTGATCGATCCGGCCAAGTTTCCGGAAGACGATGGCGGCGCCTATCTGATGCCGCAGATCCTGGTCAACGTCGATCATTCCATGCGCGTCATGCGCGACGAGAGCTTCGGCCCGGTCGTTGGCATCATGAAGGTTAAGGACGACGCGGAAGCTATTCGTTTGATGAACGACAGCAACTTCGGTCTAACGGCTTCGCTCTGGACCAAGGATACCGCACGCGCGGAAGCGATTGGCGATCAGATCGAGACGGGGACTGTATTCCTGAACCGCGCGGACTATTTGGACCCGGCGCTGTGCTGGACGGGTTGTAAGGACACTGGCCGCGGTGGTGGTCTTTCCATCATCGGCTTCCACAATCTGACCCGCCCGAAATCCTATCACCTCAAGAAAGCTCAATAAGATGGTGCTGACTGCAAATTGGTCATATCCAACCGCCATGCGCTTCGGCGCAGGTCGCATTTCGGAAATCGCCGATGCCTGTAAGGCCTCCGGCATCTCCAAGCCGCTGCTTGTTACGGACAAGGGTCTGGCAAGCATGGACATCACCACCAAGACCCTGGATCTTCTGGATGCCGCCGGTCTGGGTCGAGGCTTGTTTTCAGACGTTGATCCCAATCCGACCGACTTGAATGCGGCGGAAGGTGTCAAGGTTTATCAGGAAGGCGGTTATGACGGCGTTGTTGCTTTTGGCGGCGGCTCCGGTCTCGATCTTGCCAAGGTCATTGCCTTCATGGCCGGGCAGACCCGTCCGCTTTGGGACTTTGAAGATGTTGGTGATTGGTGGACACGGGCAAATGCCGACGCGATCGCGCCGATTGTTGCCGTTCCAACCACAGCCGGAACTGGGTCGGAAGTTGGCCGCGCAAGCATCATTACCAAGGTCGATACGGCTGAAAAGAAAATCATCTTCCACCCGAAGATGCTGCCGTCCGTGGTCATCTGCGATCCGGAACTGACGGTCGGCATGCCGAAGTTCCTGACCGCTGGCACCGGCCTCGATGCCTTCGCGCATTGTGTGGAAGCCTACTCCAGCCCGCATTACCATCCGATGAGCCAGGGCATCGCTCTGGAAGGCATGCGGCTGGTCGTTGACTACCTGCCGCGCGCCTATGCAGATGGCACGGATCTGGAAGCACGCGGCCATATGATGTCGGCGGCTGCCATGGGTGCAACGGCGTTCCAGAAGGGCCTCGGCGCCATTCACGCGCTCAGCCATCCGATCGGCGCGGTGCACCACACCCACCACGGCACAACGAACGCTGTGTGCATGCCGGCGGTTCTGCAGTTCAACAAGTCTGCCATCGCAGAACGGTTCGACAAGGCCGCTGGTTATCTTGGCATCGAAGGCGGTTTTGACGGCTTCTGCGCGTTCGTCGATGAGTTCAACGCATCGATGAACATTCCGAAGACCTTGACCGACCTCGGCGTCAAGGATGCGAACATCGAAGAGCTGACGGCTGCCGCCCTTCGCGACCCAAGCACAGGCGGCAATCCAATCGAAATGACCGCCGAGAATACACGGGCGCTTTTTGAAGAGATCATGTGATTTCTTTGGAAGTTTTCAATAAAAAACAATTGGGCGCCAATCGGCGCCCTTTTTGTATATCAACGGTGCCACACTTCTTGTCGCCCTAGCGAAGGCTGGGGCCAAGTAACCTCATGAAATAGCTTTTTCGCGGCAATACGCGACACGGAGTGCTGGGTCCCAGTCTTCGCTGGGACGACAACAGATAACGGCTTCAATGCCCGCCCATGTCCCCATGTACCGCGACCATGTCCAACTCCGCGGCCTGGGGTTTGATTGCTGAAAATCCTTCGCGGATTCCTTCGGCAGACAATTCGCGCTGGACGGCGAGAAGGGTGTTGTCGTCGTGCTCGGCGCACATTTCGGCCATGTAGGTGAGTTCTTCAGATGCAACACCGCGGGCAGCGTCAACGGATGGCGCGCCGTAGATGTCGACAAAATGTTGGGCCAGCCGGGTCACCAGCGTATCGAATTCACTTTCCTCAATTGGCGTGATGGCTACAAACGTCACCCGGCCAAAGGTTTCAAGTCCCAACCAGCCGTTGGTGAAGGCTTGCCGGGCTTTGCCGGTGAGTTCGGCCTCGGTCCAGTCGGAAAACTCAAAGCCGCCGGAGAGGCACCATTCTCCCGTGCGGGCCGGGGAGAAATAAACATTCTGGTCACTCTCATCGAGGTGGATCGCACGAGCGAGTTTCATGATGTTCCCTCAAGTAGAGTGGTGAGCGGGATGAGCTTGGTGGTGTCGCCGGTCCGAAGCAGCATGCCGAAGTCTTCGTCGAGACCGACAAAGGTTCCGGCCTCTCCGCCAATTTCGATCTCTTCACCAAGATTTTGTGCCAACCCGCGCCAGTCGGAATGGACCGGGCGCGGGCCGTCCTCCTGCCAACGGTTGATCCAGTAAAGCGTGTGCCGGACCCAGCTTTCAAGCAGCTGATCGGGCGTGATCTCGCTGCAGCCTTCTTCCATCAAATAGGTGCGGTCGGGGTTCTCGCCGGGATTTCCCGCCTGGCTCTCGAATTCGAGTTCCAATCCGACAACTAGCCAATCCGGGGTAGCGGACGGATCTGTTCCAGACGCCTGGACCCGCAAGCGTCCGCAGGTCGCGCCATTCACCCGGATGTTGCCATCCCACTCCAGATGGACAGCAACCTCAGGCGGCGCCAATGCGCCAAGAGCGGCCTGAAAACCGAGGCCGCAGACGGGAAGCATGGTCATGGCCTGTTCCAAAGGAACTTCAGGCGTGAAAATCAGGGTTGCGCGCAAAATGCCGCCGTCAAGATTGTAGGCGACCGTTCCGGGATCCGTGCCCATGACTGCCAAGGCAATCGCCTTATCGAAGGGATCCGCTTGCCCCTCCAGCGGTACACCTTGGAAAAGCGGAGGAAATTGCAGCTCGCTCACGCAGGTACCTCCTCAGCTGTTAATTGGGCTTTGAGCGCATTGGCCAGCTTGGTGAAAGCGGCGGACTCGGGCGCATCCGGCGACTGGATCACAGCCGGGGTGTCGCTGTCAGCTGCAGTGCGGATGGACAGGTGCAGCGGAATTTCTGCCAGAACTGGAACCCGTAATTCAGCCGCTTCTTTCGCCACGCCGCCATGACCGAAGATATGTTCTTCATTGCCGCATTTGGAGCAGATGTGCGTCGACATGTTTTCCACCATGCCGAGGATGGGCACCTTCATTTCCTGGAACATGCTGATGCCCTTGCGCGCGTCCAGCAGGGCAATGTCCTGCGGTGTTGAGATGATCACAGCACCATCGACGGCGAATTTCTGGGACAAGGTCATCTGCACATCGCCGGTGCCGGGCGGCAGATCGACAATCAAGATGTCGAGCGCTCCCCACTGAACCTGGGTCATCATTTGTTGAAGTGCGCCCATGAGCATTGGCCCGCGCCAGACGACAGCCTTGTCCGCCGGGATCATCAAACCGATCGACATCAAGGTGACGCCGTGATTGCGCAAGGGCAGGATCGTCTGCCCGTCTGGCGAAGACGGCCGGCCTTTGATTCCAAGCATTTCTGGCTGCGACGGTCCATAAACGTCGGCATCCAGCAGACCTATTTTCAGTCCTTGTGCAGCGAGGGCACAAGCAAGGTTCGACGCCACCGTCGACTTGCCGACACCGCCCTTGCCGGAGGCGATCGCAACAATCTTTTTGATCCCCGGAACTCGCTGCGGACCGGAGGTTCCTGGCGCTGCTGGGATTGGCTTGATCGGTTTGAGTTCACCGGGCTGCGGAGCGGTCTCTGGTGCGGCCTGGGCACTGGGCTGATCAGAATGGGACGTGAGAATGACCTGCGCCGACTTACAGTCGGCGAGATTTTGCAGTTTGGCGGTCGCCTCTTCCCGGAGACGCTCCATCTCATCAACCCGGCTTGGGTCTATGTTCAGGACAAAGCGGACAACACCATCGTTAACAGAGAGCCCCCGCATCATACCGGTCGCCAGCAAGTCTTCGCCCGTTGAAGGGTCAAAAACAGTTTTCAGGGTCTCAATGACAGTTTCGCGCGATAACGGCACGTTAGCTCTGCCCCTTTATTTCGCCTTCAACGACATGCTCCATCCCGAGCTCTTCGATCGTCAGCACGGCTTTGATTTTCAAGTTCTTGCCCGCCGGTCCACCTGCTTCGCGTACCGCATTTTCAATAGCTTGCTGGGAGGTGACCCCAACCTGTTTTAGAAACTTGCGCATCGACATGTTAAAATCATCGTTCATTTGGTTCTCCCGGTATTTGTAACATGCATTGACGTGTCGGCACCTGCGCTCCTAGGCTGGCGTATTAA
This sequence comes from Roseibium sp., assembly GCF_965216085.1. GTDB lineage: Bacteria > Pseudomonadota > Alphaproteobacteria > Rhizobiales > Stappiaceae > Roseibium. Next base: position 641,824 of record NZ_OZ244138.1, read on the forward strand.
TACCAGCTGCGTGAGGGAGGAGCGCGTGTGCTGCCGTTTATTTTTATTGGCTCTGATTGGAGTGGGTCTGATCGTTGGATCTCCCGCCAGAGCACTTGCGGCCGGATCTTTCCAGCTGAGCGTGCCGCAGGATCTGCGCGATAGCGGTTTTCTGAAATATCTTCTGCCGCGGTTCTCACTCAAAACCAACACCCGTATTGAACTGGTGGATGCCGGAACACCTGCCGATGCGGACCTTTCCGATGGGGCGGATGGAACGCCCGTATTTGAAGGTCTCGGCAAAGTCTGGGTCTTAGCTGTAAAAGTGGACGCGCCAGGTGTTGTGCGGTTTGAAGAGTGGCTCACAGGGGATGTCGGCCGGCGGACGATAGATGGTTTTCCAGCTAAGAATGGTGTTTCGTTTGCCGCAGCCGCTGCCCGTGCTGTGGAAGTGGACCCGGGCCTGATTGCCGGTGATGCCGGGCGCGGTGAAAAACTGGCGGTCCTGCATTGCGGCCGTTGCCATCGGGTCAATGCAGCAAAGCGGATCTCAGGAATTGGGTCGACGCCGTCGTTTGCCATTATGCGCAGTTTCGCTGACTGGCAAGCACGGTTTGAGGGCTTCTTTGCGATCAACCCCCATCCGTCCTTTACCGTGATCAAAGACGTCACCGAACCCTTCGATGAAACCCGGCCACCTGCGATCGTGCCGGTGGAAATGACCATGGGCGAACTGGATGCGATCATGGCTTTTGTATCGCGTATTACTCCGGCCGATCTTGGCGCACCGCTCAAGGTCCAATAATCCTTCAGGCTCACGGTCAATGGTCACGCCGGATATAGTCGTCGGTTGTGCGCACGCGCGGGTGTTCACCAGCGGCAAACGGATTGTTTTCGCTGTGATAAGCCGCATTGACCCGGCAGTCGTCGCACATCTGAATGAGCCGTGCCGCACCACCTTCCTTGAACATGGAGTGTTTTCCAGCCAGCTTTTCGATCATCCGTTCCACTGTCGAGCGCACCCCAAACGGCTTGCCGCATTCGATGCACTCAAACGGTTGTTCTTCCTTCAGGACAATCGGCCTCAGTGCTGTGTCGCTTAAGTTGAGCTGTGGCACCAAAGATAAGGCACTTTCCGGGCAGATCGTTGTGCAAATGCCGCATTGAAGGCAGGCATCTTCCTGGAACTTGAGTTGCGGCTGATCAGGGTTTTCCTTAAGGGCACCAGACGGGCACAAGGATACACAGGACAGGCACAAGGTGCAGGCATCGGCGTTCATCGAAACCGCCCCATAAGGTGCTCCTGTCGGCAACTCTATTACAGCATCTGCTTCATTCAGGGCCTTTGCCGCAAGGCGTGTCACTTGCCTGCGGGACCCGAGCGGCAAGATCGGCGATAAGGCGGGTGCTTCCACTTGCTCAATATACAACTCGGCTTCCAGTTGATCTGGATCGACTGGTTCGATGAGTTTGATCTGCCGGTTTCCTGAAATTGCGGTCGCCAACTCTGCCTGGAAGGGCAGGCCATCCTTTTCGGTTTGCGGTGACAGGAGCACAGTCACCGAGGAAAAGCCGCAGGCTAAAGCTGCCAGGGCCTCGGCGTGTCCAAAGGCGGCCAGGGCCGAGACTTCCATTGGAAGGACATCTGCCGGCAAACCTTTGCCATAGCGTGCCGAGAGCCGGATCAGTTCTGCGCCATGGTTTGCGTCGTGCACCAAAAGGCGCGGCGGCTCGTTGACCGCCTTTCGCCACGTGGCGGCGAGCGTTTCTATCCGCTTGAAAATGTGCTGGGGTGCGGGCGCATCGTAAGAAACGGCACCGGACGGGCAGACTGCAGAGCAGGTGCCACAGCCGGCGCACACCATCGGATCAATCGTTATATGATCCCCAGCAGGTTTGATCGCGCCGGTCGGGCAAAGGTCCAGGCATCTGCTGCATCCCGGCTTTTGGGCCCGGGAATGCGCACAGAGATCTTCATTCAGTTTGACGTAAATCGGTTTTTCGAACGTGCCAATGAGCTGAGAGGCTTCAAGAAGTGCATTCGCATAGGCCTCTTTATTGCCCGGATCAGCGCGCAAATAGCCTTCACGCTTTTCAGCCGCCGGGAACAAAGGTGGCTCCCTGCGCAGATCAACGATGATATCGCAGGCGCTGCGGGCACCGCTGCGTGGATCGGTCCAGTTCAGTGGTCCGCGTCCACCGGGGACCCGTTCCTGCAATTCATCGAAGGATACATTGAAACCGCCCAACGCTCCGGTCGCCGATTTCACCCGGCCGCGCACGACATCGAAGCGGCGATCATCCCCAACCGGGATTTCGTCTTCGGGGTCGATGAGAACTGTAACACTCAGAGTTCCACAGAGGCTGCGGGCTGCCGAAAGGGCGATCTCTGCTTCACCAAAAACGAGGCATGTGCCTTCAGACGTGACGTCGACAACCTTGTCGGCAGGCGCAGGCAGGATAGCATCTGCAATCAGAGCTGCCATCTTCGGTGTCGGAGAGGCTTCATCAGCTCTCCAGCCAGCGCGGTCGCGTATATCAACGAATAGAGGATCATTGACACCAAGGTCTGCTGCCAATTCTTCGAAGGTGGTGCGCTCCTGCTGACATGCAATCAGAACATCTCCGGATTGCAGGGCTGATTCGGCGTCGGCGGCCTCTGCCCGGCACAAGGCCGTATGTACTTTGGAACACGTTAAACCCGTAAGTTTTTCAATCTGTTCTGCATTGATCGACTGGCTTTTCAGGCAGTCGCACAGCAGAAGTTTGGCGTCCGTCATTATGCGCGCGTCCTCTCCCCCGGCATCTCGTTTCCGGCCTCTCCCAAGCGGAAATCAAAACACCAACTCCATAAACAAGGGCGGTGAGGGGCGTACGTCAAGTGTCCTTTAGAAGGACTTGAATTTTGCCGACGCTGCGTCAGCATAAGAGGGGAGAGAAAGTGCCGGCTTGTTCGGTGCGAGGGAGGATGCGTGTCCGTGAATACAGAAAGGACCCGGTCGATGCCGGTCGGCGTGGTCGTGCGCCGATTGCCGGGTGTGACCAAATGGCAGAAGTGGTCCTGGCGGGCGGTCTCGCTTCTTCCAGGCGCTGGAAACGCCGATTGGCAAGTGCTGCGTGAAGAAGGCGATGCCGTCGAATACCACGCTGCCACTCTTCCTCTGGAGCTTCACCGTGCGGATGCGGAAGCTTATTTGGCCGCTCTCTCTGACAAGATCCCCTCCCTTTATGTTGTCATGCGACCCGCTGAACAGCTGGACCATGACGTCCCGATGGAAGTCGTGCTTGTCACCGCGTCGGCCTATGAAGGGCAAGACTATGCGGATACCAGCGAAGTTCTGGTTGAGAAGGTGCCGATGCCGCCTGGGCTGGTCGCCTGGGTTCGGGACTTTGCTGAAGCACATCACGAAGAAGAGATTTTTATCAAACGTAAGCGCGACAAAAAACGGATCGACTTGGAAGAAGAAGGCATAGGCGATCCACGTATTCGCCAACTCGCAGATGTTTACAGGTCCCCTCGCGGCAAATCGAAAGATGTCTTGCAATGACATCCGGTTCCAACGATCCAACAGACTTTTGGTCCCGCCGCAAGGCTGCGGTGCGGCAGTCGGAAGAACTGGAGCGGCAAGAGTTGGAGGCGGCTGAGGCCGCTAAAGGCCGGGCTGAGCTGGAGGAAAAGAGCGATGCGGAAATCCTGGCGGAGCTCGAACTTCCCGATCCGGAGACTTTGAGTGAAAAAGATGATTTCAAACCATTCTTGGCGTCTGCTGTCCCAGAGCGTTTGAAACGCCGGGCGCTCAGGCGGATGTGGGGTCTCAATCCGGTCCTCGCAAACCTGGATGGCCTCGTCGAATATGCGGAGGACTACACCGATGCCGCGACGGTGATCTCCAACATGCAGACCGTTTATCAGGTCGGCAAAGGCATGTTCGACCGGTTTGCACAAGATCTGGAGACCGAGGAAGACGAGAAGGATGCTGAAACTGGAGTAGAAGAGCCAGAAGAATACGCAAATAATGATGCAGTGCGGGAAGGCCAGAATATGGCATTGCACCAAAGTACAGGTGAAAAAGAAACAGCATTTGTGCAATTGACGCAAGGAGATGCCTTGATGCAAGATGCCAACTTGCGCGATGAGTGCGTGTCTTCGGTTGAGCCATTGGCGGTGGAAGAGGAGGAAATACCTCCCAGGCGCCGCCGAATGCGGTTTGATTATTCGTGAATATCTAACCGGCGGTGTAAGGGCCAACTTATCGCGTATGAGGGAGGAAACGGCGCATGGCCGCTGTTGTGACGGAATATGTAATCGACCCGGAAGACCAGGCGAGAGCAGACTTATATAATTTTTTGGGTGTTTTGCTGGTTTCTCCGGCGGATCAAGAGTTGCTGCGCCAAATCGCCAGTTTGCAAGGTGATGATACGCCCTTGGGATCTGCGCTTCGTATTCTTGCAAAGGTCTCGGCAGTTACAACTCCGGAAACCGCAGAACGTGAATTCAATGCGCTGTTCATCGGTCTTGGCCGCGGGGAATTGCTCCCCTATGCCAGCCATTATCTCACCGGTTTTTTAAATGAGAAACCCTTGGCGAATCTGCGCCAAGCGATGTCTGAGCGTGGAATTGAACGCGCCGAAGGCAAAAAAGAGCCAGAAGACCATATCGCATCCCTCATGGAGATTATGGGTGGATTGATCGTGGGTCGTTTTGGCACGGTGACGTCCGTTGCCGAACAAAAAGTCTTTTTCAAATCACATGTCGGCCCTTGGGCCATTCACTTTTTCAGCGATCTGGAAGCTTCTGGAACATCCGTGTTCTATTCGGCGGTCGGTTCGCTGGGGCGGCAGTTCATGGAGATCGAAGACCAGGCATTTGAGATGCTGCCCAATTAGGTCGTCAGCAGGTTTCTGCTGGTGGCATTTGAGTTCACGTAGGCAATTTAGGGCGGCATTTCCGCCCGCTAGGAGAGGAGGATTGCGACGATGAAACGACCCGATAAGGGGGCGCCTGAGCGAAGTTCAGGGCGCCGGGATTTCTTGAAGTTGGCGGCCATATCCGGTCCCGTTGCAGCGGCAGCTGTGGCGAGCAGCGGTGCTTCTGCGGAAGCAGCTGAGCCAGATCTGTCTTCGGACAAAATGCAAGATACAGCGCACACCCGCGCATATCTCGACAGCGCCCGGTTCTAACTGGACCCTGTGACACCCCGGCCGATGGTTGCGTGACGCCCGATGGCCGGTTCACTGAATAAACCCAGCCATATCGATTTCGATATTAGCAAGGTAGGGCAAGATGCTTAGGAAAAAGACCAATGGGGTTGCGCGACGCCCCCAGGGTGCAAGTATCCTTAGAGACGCTGCACATAAATCGGTAGACCGCAGGACTTTCTTGAAAGGTTCTGGTGTTGCCGCAGGCGGTTTGGCCGCCATCACCGCCATGGGCGGATCTGTCACCAAAGCCCAGGCACAAGCCGGCTCTGGTGCCGTTCAAAACGTAAAATCTGTCTGCACACACTGTTCCGTTGGCTGTACGGTCATCGCGGAAGTGTCCAACGGCGTATGGGTCGGGCAGGAGCCCGGATGGGACAGCCCCTTCAACCTCGGTGCGCATTGCGCAAAAGGTGCGTCGGTGCGCGAGCATGCGCATGGCGAACGCCGCCTGAAATATCCGATGAAAAAAGAAGGCGGCGAGTGGAAGCGCATCAGCTGGGACGAGGCGATCAACGAGATCGGCGACCAGATGATGAAGATCCGCGAAGAAAGCGGTCCGGACAGTGTGTATTGGCTCGGTTCGGCCAAACACAATAACGAACAAGCCTATTTGTTCCGTAAGTTTGCTGCCTATTGGGGCACCAACAACGTGGATCACCAGGCCCGTATCTGTCACTCGACAACGGTCGCCGGCGTAGCCAACACATGGGGCTACGGCGCCATGACCAACAGCTACAACGACATCCACAATTCCAAAGCGATTTTCATCATCGGCGGAAACCCGGCTGAAGCACACCCGGTTTCGCTCTTGCATGTTCTGCGCGCCAAGGAACAGAACAACGCGCCATTGATCGTCTGTGATCCACGGTTTACCCGGACCGCAGCACATGCCAACGAGTATGTCCGCTTCCGCCCGGGTACGGACGTTGCCCTGATCTGGGGTATTCTCTGGCACATCTTCGACAACGGCTGGGAGGACAAAGAGTTCATCCGCACCCGTGTCTGGGGTATGGACCAGATCCGTGAAGAAGTTGCCAAGTGGAACCCGGAAGAAGTTGAACGGGTGACTGGTACGCCGGGCAGCCAGCTGAAGCGTGTTGCGCGGACGATGGCCAACAACCGACCGGGCACCGTGATCTGGTGCATGGGCGGCACCCAGCACACCAACGGCAACAACAACACCCGCGCTTACTGCATCCTGCAGCTCGCCCTTGGCAACATGGGTACGAGCGGCGGCGGCACCAACATTTTCCGTGGCCACGACAACGTTCAGGGCGCAACGGATCTCGGTGTTCTGTCGCACACGCTGCCGGGTTACTACGGCCTGAGTGCTGGCGCATGGGGGCACTGGTCCCGCGTTTGGGAAGAGGATCTTGATTGGCTGAAAGGTCAGTTCGCTAAGACGACTGGCGCCGACGGCAAAGAAAAGAACCTGATGAACCTGACGGGTATTCCGGTGAGCCGCTGGATCGACGGTGTTCTGGAAGATCCTGCGAATATGGACAATCCGGACAAGGTTCGGGCCATGGTGCTTTGGGGTCATGCTCCGAACTCCCAGACCCGTATGTCGGAAATGAAGAAGGCCATGGAAATGCTGGACACGCTGGTCGTCATCGACCCGTATCCGACCGTTTCTGCCGTGCTTCATGACCGGACCGATGGCGTTTATCTGCTACCGGCCTGTACCCAGTTCGAAACCCGTGGGTCTGTGACTGCGTCGAACCGTTCGCTGCAGTGGCGCGACAAGATTGTCGACCCGCTGTTCGAGAGCTTGCCAGATGAAGTCATCATGGCGAAGTTCGCGAACAAGTTCGGCTGGGGCGATCGTCTCTTCCGCAACATTGAAATGGAAGATGCCGAAACACCGAATGTCGAGGACATCACCCGCGAATTGAACCGGGGTCTGTGGACGATCGGCTACACCGGTCAGTCTCCGGAACGCATCAAGTCGCATATGGAAAACCAGCACACCTTCGATCGCACGACTCTACAAGCGATCGGTGGGCCGAACGACGGCGAATACTACGGTATGCCGTGGCCGTGCTGGGGCACTCCGGAAATGAAACACCCTGGCACTCCGAACCTTTACGACATGTCCAAGCCGGTTGCCGAAGGCGGCCTGAGCTTCCGGGCAAGGTTTGGCGTGGAACGCGATGGCCAGAACCTGCTGGCTGATGGCGTTTCGAACCCAGGTGCGGAAATCCAGGACGGTTATCCGGAATTCACCATGCAGATGCTGATGGATCTCGGGTGGGATGGCGATCTGACCGATGAAGAGCGGGCGTCGATTGAGGCGGTTGCCGGTCCGAAGACCAACTGGAAGACCGATCTTTCGGGCGGCATCCAGCGGGTGGCCATCAAACATGGCTGTTCACCGTTCGGCAATGCCAAGGCACGCGCTGTGGTCTGGACCTTCCCGGATCCGATCCCACTGCACCGTGAGCCGCTATATACCCCGCGCCGGGATCTGGTGGCCGATTATCCGACCTATGAGGACCGGAAATTCTACCGCCTGCCGACGCTTTACGCTTCCATCCAGAAGCAGGACTTCTCCAAGGATTATCCAATCATCCTGACGTCCGGCCGACTGGTGGAATATGAAGGCGGCGGCGACGAAACCCGGTCCAATCCGTGGCTCGCGGAGCTGCAGCAAGACATGTTCGTCGAGATCAACCCAAGAGATGCCAACAATCTCGGGGTTCGTGACGGCGCGCAGGTCTGGGTTGAAGGGGCAGAAGGTGCCAAGGTCAAAGTGATGGCCATGGTGACCGAGCGGGTCGGTGAGGGCGTTGCCTTCATGCCGTTCCACTTCGGCGGCCATTACCAGGGTGAAGATCTGAGATCCAAATACCCGGCTGGCGCTGATCCGTATGTCCTTGGTGAGAGCACCAACACCGCTCAAACCTATGGCTATGACTCGGTCACACAGATGCAGGAGACCAAAGCGACCCTCTGCAAAATCTGGGCCGCGTAAGGGAGGAGAGAACGAATGGCACTTGGTGGACAAGCGAGGGCTAAGTTCCTCTGTGACGCTGAGCGGTGTATCGAATGCAACGCCTGCGTGACCGCCTGTAAAAACGAGCATGAAGTGCCCTGGGGCATCAACCGCCGCCGTGTCGTCACCATCAATGACGGCAAACCCGGCGAACGGTCGATCTCCGTGGCCTGCATGCACTGTTCGGACGCGCCCTGTATGGCGGTGTGCCCGGTCGATTGTTTCTACCAGAACGAAGAAGGTGTGGTCCTTCACTCCAAGGACCTGTGCATAGGCTGCGGCTACTGCTTCTATGCTTGCCCCTTCGGTGCTCCGCAGTTCCCGCAAGCGGGCAACTTCGGTTCACGTGGTAAGATGGACAAGTGCACCTTCTGTGCAGGTGGTCCGGAAGAGAACCATTCGACTGCAGAATTCGCGAAATACGGCCGCAACCGTATCGCGGAAGGCAAACTGCCGCTGTGTGCAGAAATGTGCTCCACAAAAGCCTTGCTTGCAGGGGACGGCGACGTTGTGTCGGCGATCTACCGTGAGCGTGTGGTTGCCCGTGGCTTCGGCTCCGGCGCCTGGGGCTGGGGCTCTGCATACGGCCAAAGAGGCGGTTAAGCCAGGTTACTAAAACCCGTCTGGATGAAGTATCCAGGCGGGGACCTGACTCACGTCCTTCTGAAGATTTCAAACATGTGCGGGGCGGCCATGCAGCCGCCCTGCGTGTCTCCGACTGATGTACTCGTGTGAGGTTCCAGACATGAAACGCCTGGCTCTGATTATGGCTGTCCTGTTTGCATTCATGACCCAAGTCGTTGCGCAGGATTCTGGCGCGAGTGAGGGCGCCGTGGATCGCTCGGCAACAGGAGGGGCTCAGACACTCGAAGATATTTTGAAGCGCCAGCGCGGCGAAAAAGTCGACTACGATTTCAAAAGAAATGCGACCGGCGATCCTGACTCTGCGGCAGGTATATCCTCACAAATGGGGACGCTGGGCGGTGTGTCCGACCCTGAACTCTGGCGAGCCCTGCGCTACGGGTCCGCGGACATCACTGTTTCTTCTGGCGGGACACCGGCAACCGTGCTGATGCAAGACGGTGGCATGCGGTGGCTGGAGTGGCGTAAAGGGCCGCTGGCGACATATGGCGGTATCCTACTGCTGGCCACGCTGGCATTTCTCGGGTTATTCTACCTCTTGCGCGGGAGAATCCGCATTGACGGCGAAAAAACCGGACAAACGATTACCCGTTTTAAGGCGATCGAACGGTTTGGGCACTGGCTCCTCGGTGGATCCTTCATTCTGCTTGGACTGACAGGTCTTATCACCTTGTTCGGCCGGATGCTCATCATTCCACTGATCGGCCATGATGCGTTCCATCCGCTCGCTTCGATGTCAAAGTGGGTGCACAACAACGTCTCCTGGGCCTTCATGTTGGGTCTGGTGATGGTCTTTGTCATGTGGGTTGCGCACAACATCCCGAACAAGACAGATCTAAAATGGATTGCCGTTGGCGGTGGGCTTTTGAAAAAGGGTGTTCACCCGCCAGCCAAGAAATTCAATTTCGGCCAGAAAATGATTTTTTGGAGCGTGATTGTTTTTGGCGCGCTGATCTCCATCACCGGGCTGTCTTTATTGTTCCCCTTCCAGATGCCGATGTTTGCTGCTGTATCTGATGCTTTAAACGCTACTGGCCTGCCGCAGCTTCTTGGTTTTGGAACTCTGCCAACCGAACTTGCGCCGCATGAGGACATGCAATTGGCGCAGTTGTGGCACGCGATCCTGGCATTCATTCTGATGGCCATTGTGCTAGCCCATATCTACATCGGCTCGGTCGGTATGGAAGGCGCCTATGATGCCATGGGCACGGGCGACGTGGAGTTGCAGTGGGCCCGTGAACACCACGGCCTCTGGGTCAAGGAAGTCGAAGCAGCTGAAGCAAACGAAAAGGAACGGGACGCCGCCGGGGCGGTTCCGGCTGAATAGATGCGTCCGGGTATTGTCCGTGCGTCCTTTGACGCTTTGTCAACGCTAGAAGCGCCGTTGATTAGCTGTCTAAATAAATGCCGGTTGTGGCATGGGTTTCTGGTTGCCGGGGCGGTGGTTTTCAGCGGCCAACCCCAACTTGCGGGAGCCGCCGAATTTCAAACCCTGAAAGGCCATGGCGGGCCGGTGATGGATATATCGGTTGCTAAGGAAAACGGACTTGTTGCGACCGCAAGCTTCGATAACTCTGTCGGTGTTTGGTCCGGCCGCATGCCTCAGTGGCTGGAAGGCCATGAGGCGGCCGTCAAGGCGGTAACCTTTGTTGATAAGGAACGCCTTGTCTCGGCTGGCGACGACAACGATCTGATCCTCTGGGATCTGAAAACCGGATCGCAAACCAAGCTCGAAGGTCATACCGCAAAAGTCGTTGGGATCGCGGTTTCGCCGGATAAAAAGCTCATCGCCAGTGCCAGTTGGGATTCGCGTATTGGTCTTTGGGCGATTGCGGGCGGTGAGCCACAATTCCTCAGCGGCCATTCGTCGGGCGTGAATGCGGTCGCATTTTCCCGAGATGGGCGCTCGCTTTATTCGGGCTCGGTTGATGGCTCCGTCATCCTTTGGGACTTGGACAAAAGAACCGAAAAACGCGTAATCGACCGCAATGGGTTTGGCATCAATGTGCTGGCCCTCGGTGGTGGGGACGAAGGACCCGCGAGCTGGCTTGCCTATGGCTCTCAAGACGGTGTCACCCGGATGATCGACTTGAACACCGGCGAGCGCCTGAACGAGTTTTCCTTGGACCGGCGGCCGATCCTCGGGCTGACGGTCAGTCCGGATGGTAGGCGGCTCGCGACAGGGGACGGGCAAGGGTATATCACCGTTTTTGATACAAAATCCTGGCGGATCGAAACCGACTTCCGGGCCGCTCTTAAAGGACCGATCTGGGCCTTGGCCTTTTCCCAGGACGGCAGCGTGCTTCATGCTGGTGGTATCGAAAACATCGTCTATTCGTGGCCTGTCGCAGACCTGGCCAGTTTTGATCCAATGGCCACTGAGACACCGCTTTTCCTCCGCAAGCCGGACGAAATGAGCAACGGCGAACGGCAATTTGCCCGCAAATGTTCGATTTGCCACTCGCTCACGGAAGACGGCATTCGTAAGGCCGGTCCGACGCTCCATAAGGTCTTTGGCCGAAAGGCAGGTACATTGCCCGGATACAGTTATTCGGAAACGCTTCTAACCTCTGATATCATTTGGTCGGGCGAAACCATCGATCAATTGTTCTTAGATGGACCTGATCATTATATACCGGGCTCCAAGATGCCGATGCAGCGGATTGTCTTGCAGGAAGATCGCAAGGACCTTGTAGAGTATTTAAAAACGGCAACGGTTTCTGGCCAGGCCGGGGAAGGACACCAATGAAAGCCATGCTGACCGCCTTTGCGGCCATCGTTGTGATTGCGATTGGCGCCAATCAAGTTCTGGACCGAGCCGGGTTTTCCAGTGCCGACCAGACAACCGGTAATGCTGTCCGGCTCGGGAATTAGATCTGCTACTTGTTGAAATCACAAACAATAGTGCACGTTTGACCAGTGCCAGTGTGTTTACTTTTGCCGTCTTGAGATAAGGACCTGGAATTCCGGGTCCTTGTGAAGGGGCTGAAGCGCCCAGAAATTCTCTAGCCAGGCCGTTTGCCCCTGCCAATCGCTTTCAAGCAAAAGGCGGATGTTGTCGAGTGCCCGTTGGTTGTCACCTGCCATGACGCTTGCTCCCGCGGCGGGGAAACGGCACCAATTGATATCGGCGCTTGCTTGTTCAAAGTGAGTGGCGAGTTCTGCGCAGTATGCAGAACCCAGATCACCGATGTTTTCCGCGGGCAACCTGCAGCTATAAGCGGTGTAGCGATCCAATTCGGTAAGGCCGATTGACTTGGCGGTTGCAATCGACCCTTTGTTGGACGCATGCGTATGCCATTCAATATCGGCAATTCCACGCTGAAGACAGGCATGAATCGTTGCGGATGCGGCAGCCTGGGCAAGTCCTAGCCGCCTATATTTTGAGGATGTTCGAACGCCAATTTCGCACCGTGATCCACACACGCTGTCTGTCAGGCAATGGCTGACGATTTGTTTGTTGTGGAGCGCGCAGACGCCGACCGCATTCTCAAAAAACGCATCTGGTGAACGCCATTCCTCGACCGCGCGTCGGAATAGGTCCAAGTTGCCAGGATTCCGGTTAAACAAGTTTCTATCTATCGGTACAAATTCAAATCCAGCAGGCGGTTGGATAAGCTCAGGCAGCGGATTGCCAGATGCAAAACCGAAACGAAGCCGTGGGTGGGGCAACGCGTATTTGTTGCTCCAAACCTGATCAAGAAACGGCCCCCAGTGGTCTTCACAATAAAGGTAGGCCCAGTCTGGAATGATTGCCCAGATCCTTTCCAAACTGTGCTCGGCGGGCTTCAGTTCACCTGCAAGAAAATACATGTCCCCAATAACAACAATCGCCACTTCAGGGTTGGGGCGGTGGTCGACCCAAATGTCTCCCTGACTGGTTCCGTTTAGAACGGAAAGAACAGCAACGTGTGTGCTGGCAAGTTCAGCCAGTGCGGATTGAGCCGTCGAGACGGCGTGTTTTTCGAGTTTGAACATGAGAATGCGATCCTATGGCTGTTACGCAGTGGAGCTGCGCAACAGGCAAAGAGAACTGGAACAAAGTCAGAGATGTTCCGATGACGTCCGGTATGTGCTAGCCGGCATCCTGCGTGGTGGTGTCTATCATCTTGGCACCTCGCTTTTTCTGTTCAATTCATCGCACGGGGAGTTTAGGCGTCTTCTAAGGTTCTAACAAGAGTTTTGGTTTGGTGGTGTGCCAGCTTGTATTGAAGAGTTAACTGGATCCCTTGTTCGCATTTGCAAAAAATAGCTGCTGGCCATCAATCTTATACGCGGAGATGGCGGTTTGACCCTCTTTCGACAAAAGCCAATCGATAAACCGTTGTCCCATTGCGGCTTTGACATGCGGATGGGTTTCCGGATTCACCAGGATTACGCCATACTGGTTGAACATCTTCGAATCCCCCTCAACAGCAATTTCATGCGTCCCTTTGTTGCCGAAAGCGATCCAAGTGGCCCGGTCAGTCAGAACATAAGCGCCCATGCCGGTGCCCGTATTGAGCGTTGCGCCCATTCCAGACCCGGTTTCCCGATACCAGCTGCCCGATGCCTGTGCGGGGTCGATCCCAGCAGCCGTCCAGAGCCGGAGTTCTGCCTTGTGCGTGCCGCTGTCATCGCCGCGCGAGGCGAAGGTTGCTTTGCCTTCTGCAATTTTTGTGAGGGCGGCAGAAACATCGGTTAAGCCGTAGACACCGGCTGGGTCGCTGGCAGGGCCGACAATCACGAAGTCGTTGTACATGACATCGGCGCGGGACACACCAAAACCATCGGTAACAAACTTCTCTTCAGACGGTTTAGAGTGCACAAAGAGGACATCGCCGTCCCCATTGGCGGCGTTTTTGATCGCCTGTCCGGTGCCGACCGCAACCACACGCACTTCGATCCCCGATTTTGCGGTGAACTTTGGCAAGAGGTCGTCAAACAGGCCAGAGTTCTGTGTGGAGGTCGTTGACTGAACAATAATGAACTTGTCTTCAGCCTTTGCTGATTGATCTAAACCAATCGCGGCAGCTGCGGCGAAAACAAGGCTAAAAAACAAACGTTTGGACATGAAGTAGATCCTGAATATCAGAAAGAGTGAAACTGTGTTTATTGGGAGGTGTAGAGGCGCCCATCGCGCCATGCGCGTGCGGGCTCACTTTTGGGGATGGTCAACACGCGGCCGGCAGTTCCGGTTTCTGCAACCCGACCATCTTGCAAAAAAACAACGTCCTGCCCCAATCGGCTGGCCTGACCAGCATCATGGGTGACAAGAACGATGGTGATACCCTTGGCATTTGCGTCGAGAATCAATTGTTCGATGGCAGCAGTCGAAGCTGGGTCGAGGCTCGCGGTGGGTTCGTCCAGAAACAACAAATCTGGCTCGCAGGCGAGGGCACGGACGGTGGCAAGGCGTTGCTGTTCCCCTCCGGACAGCACTCGTGCCGGGCGGTGTGCCAAATGCGCGAGCCCTGCCGCGTTCAACGCCTGATGGATCAGGCCTTCACATTTAGGCCTTTTGTGACCCCGCACCCGCAGAGCGAATTTCAGATTGGCTGCTGCCGACCGGCGTAAAAGAACCGGCCGCTGAAAGACCATCGCCTGAGCTTGCCGAGCCGTTTTGTCGAGCGGGCGGTGTTGCCATAGGACTTGCCCATCAGTCGGGGTGATCAAACCGTGCAGCAAGCGCAGAAGCAGGCTTTTTCCGGCGCCGTTCGGCCCCATGATGACGGTCCGAGATCCGCGCCGGATCTGAAGGTCGATGTTGGAAAGCAGCTGATGACCGGACGTTTCAAACCCAAGACCACGCGTCTCCAGGAGGATTTCGCGAGTGTCTGGAAGTGGATTTACGGACGGGGCCGATTGTGTGTCGAGGGGCATGTTACGCATAAGCAGCCCTTACAGCTGAGGCGCGCAGGGTCATGACCAGAGCATTGACAGTAAACGCGATTGTTAAAAGCACCACACCAAGTGCCAAGGCCAGCTCCAAATTGCCCTTAGAGGTTTCAAGCGCAATGGTCGTGGTCATCACTCGGGTGACGTGATTGATGTTGCCTCCGACGATGATGACGGCCCCTACTTCCGCAACAGCCCGGCCAAAACCTGCCAGCGCGACGGTCAACAGGCTGTAGCGTGCGTCCCACAAAAGGGCTGTCACCCTGTTGAACGGTCCAACACCCATCGATGCAAACTGCTCCGAGTACTCCAGATTGAGATCTTCGATTACTTGCCGGGTCAAAGCCGCAACAATCGGTGTCACCAAAACCGTTTGAGCGATGATCATCGCGGTCGGTGTGTAGAGCAGACGTAAGGGGCCAAGCGGGCCGGATGCGGAGAGCATCAGATAGACGAGTAGGCCGACAACAACAGGCGGCAATCCCATCAAGGCATTGAGAATAATGGTTAAAAGTGTCCGGCCGGGAAACCGGAACGCGCCCGCCAAAGCCCCTAAAGGAAATCCAATCAGGCAGGAGATCACGACAGCCGTCAGAGTGACCCGCATGGACAGGCCAATGATTTCGATCAGGTCCGGATTAAACGCGAATACCAAGCCAAAGGCTCCAGTCAACACGCTCCAGAAGCTGTCCATTCTCGTTATTTCCTCCCGACTTTCGGAGAAAATAACACAAAATGCATAAAATTGCACATTGTCCTTTCGTCCAGATGTTTGTCATTTGCGACATGGCCGAGGACGCTGGACTGTGATTGTTGGGCATGAAATAGAAAAAGCCTTGCTTCGGGCGGAGCAAGGCTAACATGAGGCGGCCTGGCACCGGATGGAGCACTCAGGCAATTTGTGGGTGGGCGCTTAATCCTTGGAGGTTGAGCCTTCGTCGTATGTCCAGCGGTAGGCTGGTGGTGTGGGTCCTTTGTTTCGGCCGCCCTGTTCGGTCTGTTCCCAGGCATGTGCCAGAATGCCGACAGACCGGGAGAGGCCGAAGAACCCCCTTGCCAGCGGAGCAGGGCAGCCCAGCTCGGCATAGATGACGGCTGTTGCGCCATCAATGTTCATTGGAACTGGTTTGCTGCGCTCGTCTGCGAGCTTGTTTTCGATGGCTCGGCCGATTGCAGCGTAGTTCCCCGAAACTTCGCCAGCAGCTGCTGCCTCCTCAACAAGGGCCAGCAATCGTGGCGCTCTCGGGTCCACGGGTTTGTGAAATCGGTGGCCGAAACCTGGAATGAACCGCCCGTGCTCCGCACGCCAGATATTCAGTGTGTCTTCTAGTGACTGCAGACCGGTTTCTTCAATTCTACGGTAGAGCTCGACCGCCTGCTCACCTGCGCCGCCATGGACATTCCCCAGCATGTTCAGCCCAGTTGCCATGGCAGATTGCAGTCCGATCCCGCAGGTGGCTGCCATGCGCGCGGCCGCAATAGATGGCGCTTGCGGTCCGTGATCGACGGCCGCAACAAGGGCGGCTTCAAATATGTGCGCCCGGTGACCGGAAATTTCTTTGCCTGTGACCATCAGCCAGATCATTTGGGCAAAGCCTGTGTTGCCGATCAGGTCTTCGACGGGACGGCCGCGCAAGGCAATCCGGCCTGGCTCCATATCGATGATGGATGTTCGCCACCAATCTGAAACGTCATTTTGATCGCTCACACCACACCCTCCTTGCGCAACTTCCTGATTTCTTCAGACGGCAAACCCAGTTCGCCAAGGATTTCCTCAGTATGTGCACCAAGCTCTGGCGGCGGGGTCGGGACGGAGGGGCGTTTGCCATCCATCATGGCGCCAATACGAACCAGGTCGATTGGCCGACCGACCCCAGGTGTTTCGTCGAAGTGCCCGAGAAAGTCACGGTCAATGATTTGCGGGTGGGCAAGGACTTCAGGCACGGTCAGAACGGCTCCTGCAGGCACGCCCAACCTGTTGAGCTCTTTGGCCCAAGTCCGGGCCGGGCGCGTTGTCAGCACTGTTTCAAGCTCTGCTTTCAGGCGCAGCCTGCTGCGTTTGCGGTCTTCGCGTGTGGCAAATTCCGGGCTGCCGATCAGATCTTCCCGTTCGAGGTGCTTGGCAAGGATTTCCCATTGCTCGTCCTTGTTCGCTGCAATGTTGATCAGGCCGTCTGCGCACTGGAACGCGCCGGATGGAGCAGACGTTGGATTTTCATTGCCGTTGGGTGTCGGAGCGACACCACCGATCAAATGGTTGGAAACCACCCAGCCCATGGTGGCAAGCACTGATTCCAGCATGGAGACATCAATGAACGTGCCGCGGTTTTCCGCAGTCAAGGCAGACGCAATCGCCATGGCCGCGGTCAGTCCGCCCACCGTGTCGGCCAGCGGGTAGCCGACCCGCAACGGAGCATTCTCAGCATCACCGGTGATCGACATGACCCCAGACGCGCCTTGTACGATCTGGTCATAAGCCGGGCGGTGTGCCCAGGGACCGTCCTGCCCAAAGCCAGAAATCGCGCAATAGATGAGGTGCGGTGCTACCTTGCGAAGCACGTCATACCCAACACCCAAGCGGTCCATAACCCCTGGCCGGAAGTTTTCGACCAGGACATCTGCTTGAGCCACAAGCCGTTTGAGCAAGTCTTTGCCGCGTGGATCTTTTAAGTTCAGCGTCAGCGATTTTTTGCCGGCGTTCTGGGCAAGAAAACTGATCCCCATACCCTTGGCGGAGAGGTCGGGATCCGCGCCGAGATTGCGGGCGAGATCTCCTCGCCCGACTGTCTCGATCTTGATCACTTCCGCGCCCAGATGTGCCAGTTGGTGGCAGGCAAAGGGTCCAGCAAGGACATTGGTCAAGTCGAGGACCTGGATCCCTTCAAGCGGTTTGGTCATCTCCGACTTTCCGTTGCGCTGCTCATCTCAATCACCGTCAGCAACGCCTTCCGCCCGGGCACGGGCCCTGCGGGCGCGGTAGCTCGGCAGGATCACGAGGATTGCCGCCAGAACCAGAAGACCCAGTGTCATCGGCCGTTCCAAAATGAATCCAATACCATCATAGAGCTGCATGGACCTGGAGAAATTGTCTTCCAGCATGGAGCCGAGGATGAAGCCGATCAGAAGCGGTGCCAGTGGGTAATCCGCAAAGCGCAGCACTGTCGCGCAAATGCCGAAGCCAACCAGGATCAGGAGTTCGGTCGCGTTGTTCTGGCCGATGTAGGCGCCCATCAAAGTGAAGAACAAAATGAAGGGGATCAGGAAGTTTCTCGGAACCGACAGAACCTTGGCGATGTAAGGGATCAGCGGCAGATTGAGGATCAAGAGGATCACATTGCCGAGATACATGGAAATGATGACTGCCCAAAAGATTTCCGGCTGATCGACCATCAAGCGCGGACCTGGAGAGACGTTCAGGGCAATCAGTGCACCGAGCAGGATTGCGGTGGTGCCGGACCCGGGAATGCCAAGGGTTAGCAGCGGCACGAAGGAGCCTGTGCAAGCGGCGTTGTTGGCGCTTTCCGGGGCTGCCAGACCTTTAACCGAGCCCTTGCCGAATTGATCCTGTTCTTCCTTGGGGGCGATGTTGCGCTCTACGGCGTAGCCGAGGAAGGATGCAATGGTTGCCCCTGCGCCCGGCAAAACCCCGATCAGGAAGCCTTGGATTGATTGGCGGCCAATGACCGGTGTGATCGCCTTGGCTTCCTCTTTGGTAATACGCAAATCCTTAATCTCACCATCGCCGCCATCTGTCTTAGACCGGCTCGGATCAAGAACGAGGTAGAGGGCTTCGGGCAAGGCAAACATGGCCATTGCAAGTGTGATAAAACCGAAACCTGATTGCAGATCCATCATCCCCATGGTGAAGCGAGGCATGTTGAACAAAGCGCCTTCACCGACGGTTGCCATGATGAGGCCGAGAATGGTCATCAAGAGAGCTTTAATCACCTGGCCGGTTCCAGCAAAAGCGGCAATGGCGGAAAGACCAACAACCATCAGCGCGAAATACTCAGCCGAATGAAACAGCAGGGCGACGGTTGCCAGAGCAGGCGCAAAGATCATCAAGAGGATGGCGCCAATGGTGCCACCGGAGAAGGATGAAATTGCAGCTACGGTCAGAGCCTTACCGGCTTTGCCTTGGCGCGCGAGCGGATAACCGTCAAAACTGGTTGCAACGGTTGAGGCAACGCCTGGTGCGTTGATCAGAATTGAAGACGTTGAACCGCCGAAGATCGCGCCGTAATAAACGCCGGCGAGCAGAATGAGGGCGGCAGATGGGTCGCCGATGGAAATCGCGACCGGGATCATGATCGCGATGATCGACATCGGCCCAAGCCCAGGCAGCATTCCTATGAAGGTGCCGATCAGACACCCGCCGACAACCATTAGCAAGTTGGTGACGGAAAAGGCCGTGCTCAGCCCGATAAAGATTCCTTCGAGCATGTCAGCCTCCGTTTCTAAAGAAGAATGGCAAGGGGCTCAGGAAAATCCCAAGAACCTGGTCAACAAGGTACCAGACAACGCCTGCGGCGATGGCTGAAGCCAGTGCCATCGTCACGTAACGCCGTTCGCCGAGGATATAGGAGCCCAGGAACAAGAAACCGACGGTCGACAGCAAGAAGCCGGCAGGACGCAAAAGCAGAGCATAGGCCACCATCAGGACGAGCAAAGCGATTGCCTGGCCGAGTTTGTAGTCGGTCAATCGACGGTAGTTGATTTCAGATGGTTTGGGCTCGCCGCTGCTCTTTTCAAAGCCTAACAAGATCAGCAAGGAACATATGATCGCCAGAACCGACAGTATTTTCGGGAATGTCGAAGGCCAAATCGGGTTCCTGCGCATGAAGGGCGCAAGAGCGTCGTCCATAGTGAAAAACGCCGTGTATCCATAAGCAAGACAGATCAACAAAATGATCATGGCGATCCATCGATCGAGCGCCATGGCGTCCTCCCCAGTGTTTTGATTTTTGAGTATGCACCGTGTCGGAGCCATTGGAAACGGAACCCGACATAATAAACAAGGCGGCGCAAGCTTATGCCGCGCCGCCAGTCAGTCTGGTTGATTAAAGGAAGCCGAGCTTCTTCATCAGATCGCCGATTTCCTTTTCCTGAAACTCCAGAAACTTGAGGAAGTCATCACCTGGCGTGTGGATGTTCACCCAGCCGTTGCGGGCACGGACTTCTTCCCAGGCATCAGTTGAGTACATCTTCGCGATTGCATACTGGTAGGCTTCAAGCTTGTCTGCCGGCAGGCCGGGGGCTGCGAAGAAACCACGCCAGTTGACAAAGTGCGTGTCGATGCCCTGCTCCTTCATTGTCGGCGCATCTTTGTAAGTGTCTACGCGTTCGTTAGACGTTACGCCGATGATTTTGACTTCGCCCGCGTTTGCAAGGTCAACTGCTTCCGAGAAACCGGTCGACAGAGCAGCGATCTCACCGGAAAGCAAAGCGGCCATAGCTTTTCCGCCAGCATCATACGGGATGTATTTGAAAGCTGTCGGGTCTTCACCAGCTGCCTGCATCGCCATGGCCGCAACCAAGTGATCCATGCCGCCAGGCACAGAACCGCCGCCAATCGCTGTACCAGACGGATCAGCTTTGTAGGCTGCGATCAAGTCTGTCATGGAGTTGATAGGGCTGTCTTTGCCAACAACAAGCGCAGCGTAATCACCGATGGTTCCTGCAACGAGTGTCAGGTCGCGGAAGTTCTGCGGGAAAACGCCTGTCAGGGACCGAATGACGATCGGGGTCGAGTTGACCATGAGCGTGCCATGGTTGGAGGCAGCATTTTCGATCAGGTAGCCGATGGCCTTGCCGCCGCCGCCGCCAGACATGTTTTCGTAGGAAGCTGTGCCAACGAGGCCAGACTTCGTAAGAGCTTCACCAGTGCCACGTGCAGTGCCGTCCCAACCGCCACCTGCACCACCAGGGATCAGGAAGTGAATGGAATCGACAATCTTGTGGTTGTCTGCCATCGCAGGCATAGCAAATGTCATGGAAGCTGCTGCCGCAGCCAGAACGACCCGGCGGGTCATTTTCATAAGTGTCATGTTTTCCTCCACATGGTCCGGCCCTTTGGTGGGCCGATTAGAGCCGCTGGACCGCAGGTGCGGACCCTCCCAGCGGGCTTGCTCTCAGCCTAACGCCGAACCCTGTCATCAACCTGTCACCCTATGCCGCCGCGCTTGCATGTGCCGATCAAGCGGGGCAAGAGTGAAAGAAGGAGGATGAAAAAAGTGCGTTTGCTGCTGGTTGAAGACACATTTGACATGGCCGAGGCGATTATGATCCGGCTGGACCGGAGCGGTATTGCCTGTGATCTTGCAAAGACGCTGGACGAAGCCCGATCGCTGCTCGATGTGCAGCGCTACGATGTGATCGTTCTGGATTTGAATTTGCCGGATGGCCTTGGGACAGACCTTCTTAAAGAGATGCGCGCGAAAGCTGACCGCACACCGGTTCTGGTACTAACGGCAGAATTTTCCGTTGATGACCGGGTGTCTACGCTGAATTCCGGCGCGGATGACTATTTGGTGAAGCCGTTTGACCATCGTGAATTGGAAGCCCGTATCCAGGCCCTTTTCCGGCGCGAAAAAGGCGACAAGGCCGAAGAGATTTTGCTCGGAGATCTAACTTTTAATGCCACTGCCCGCGTCGTTCGGCACAAGGATACGCCAGTTAATCTGACACGGCGGGAATTTTCCCTTTTGGAACTTCTCATCCGCAATCGGGGCAAAATCCTAAGTAAGGAACGGCTCTTTGAGGGTGTTTTCAGTTTTCAAGATACCGACGTCAGCATGAACGCTTTGGAGCTTTACATTGCGCGCTTGCGTAAAAAACTGTCTGGCAGTTCGGTGCGCATCGAAACCCAAAGAGGGCTTGGCTACAAGCTGGAAACAGATGGCTAGCCTTCTCAACAGATTGGGGGCGACTTCGCTCACGGCCCGTGTTGCTCTGGGCGTGACCTTTCTGTTGGCATTCGGCGGTGTGATCGTCTCGGTCGCCGCATTTGCATACGGCCGGGAGGCCGCGCGGTCCGCCTACGACCGGCTGTTGGTGGGAGCTGCGAATGATATTGCTTCCGCGATTGCCGTAGTGGACGGCAGTCCGGTTCTGGTTTTGCCTCATTCGGCTTTCGAACTTCTCGCACTCGCCCCAGATGACCGCATCGGTTACCGGATCTTGGGACCGGATGGAGAAACGCTCACAGGTTACGATGAAATCGTACTTCCTGACGGGCTGACGGGTTTTCAGGATGTTTTCTTTGATGCGCCGTTTTTTGGTGAAGACGCCCGGTATGTTGTCGTTTCGCGTCAATTTGCAGAACGTACCTGGAGTGGGACCGTCCGGATCGTTGTCGGTCAGACGTTGCTTGCCCGGGAAGCCATGGCCTTCGATATTACCCGGAAAGCGCTCTATGTGCTGGCTGCGTCCGGGTTCGCAATGATGCTGTTGGCGGTGCTCGTTGTGCGGGCCGTCTTCAATCCCTTGAAGCGTATTGCAAGTGGCTTGGCAGCCCGGGATCCACATGATCTTACGCCTTTGGATACGGATGTTCCGCGCGAAACAGCGATTATGATCCAAGCACTGAACGGGTTCATGGGACGGCTCGACAGGCAGATGAATTCGATGAGGCATCTGATTTCGGACACCGCTCATCAACTGCGGACGCCTGTTGCAGCACTCCGGGCACAGGCGGATCTTTTTTCGGACGAAAAGGATCCGGAGCGCAGAGAACGTGTTGTTGAACGGATTCAAACTCGATCTTCCAGTCTCGGCCGTTTGCTCGATCAAATGCTGAGTCAGGCGCTTGTCATTCACCGCGGTGACAGTGTCCGACGCGAACGGGTTGATTTGCGCGATGTCGTACTGGATGTTTTTGAGGATGGCGACCACACGGTGTTAATGCCGCATATGGAAGTTGTTCCGACAGTGGCGGACCATCCGATATTGGTTCTGGCGGATGCAACGTCACTTCAGGAGGCCGTCAAGAACCTACTGAGTAATGCTTTGAAATACGGGCGGGCTCCGGTGCGGATCGGGGCGACGCTTGAAGGTGATACCGCTTCAATATGGGTCGAAGACAGCGGTGGTGGCCCCGACCCTGATGTTCTTTCTGCTCTTGGGTCGCGATTCAACCAGGCAGGACCAATCCGGCAAAACAGTTCGGGCCTTGGCTTGGCAATTGCGCATGCAGTCGCAAACTCCTTTGAAGGGCGCCTCGTTTTGGAAAAGCGGCAAGGGAAAACGTTCCGTGCAGCGCTGATATTTCCGGCAACCAAAGCGGAGAGCTCATGAGACATCGATCCACGTGTTGGGCGACCTTGTTTTCTTTGCTGAGCCTGGGCCTGGCGGTTCAGGTGACACAAGGATTTGCAAATGAGCCGGAACTGATTGAACGATTTGAAGCTCCCTCCGCGACACAGACACTGATTGTCCGGTCGACCGCTGATATTTCGATCTATGCACCAGTTGTCGAGGCGTTTCTCGAAACCCAGTCAGATCTTGCCATTGTTTATGAACAATGGGGGTCGAACGATCTCTACAGCCAGACGCGGCAGGAATGCAGGGAAGATGCACCTGCAGCAGACGTGGTCATCAGTTCCGGCGTGCATCAGATGGTTAAGCTGGTCAATGAAGCGTGTGCGCAAAGCCATGTTTCCAGGGAGACTGAGCAGTTGCCACCCGCACTTCGCTGGCGCGATGAACTGTGGGGCATCACTCGGGAACCGGCTGTCGTTGTCTACAATCAGGAACTTGTTCCGCCCGATGAAGTGCCGAAATCCCGGTTCGACCTTTTGGATCTATTGCGGCCGACTTACACAAGATACGCGGGTAGGATTGCCACTTACGATATAGAGCGCTCCGGCTTGGGCTATCTTTTTGCATTCATTGATGCTCAGGAAGCTTCAACCTTTGGGGCGCTGCAAGAGGCTTTTGTGCGTACTCAGGCCGTTCTGTCCTGCTGTTCTTCGGACATTATCCGAGGGGTTGCAGAAGGGCGTTACCTCATCGCCTACAATGTGCTTGGATCCTATGCGCAAGGGTATCAGCAAACGGATGACCGGATCGGGATTGTTCTTCCCTCTGATTATACACTTGTTTTGTCGCGCGCACTCATGATCCCCAAAGGCGTAGATAATACCGCGGCAGCTGCCGAGTTTCTTGATTTTCAACTGTCACGGGTCGGGCAGCGCGCGCTCCGCGAAGCTTTGTTGATCAGTCCGCTTTTGGAAACGGAGGAAGGAGCGGAGGGGGAAACACTCAGTTCGACAGCCCTCCGGCCAATCGGCCTGTCACCTTCTTTGATGGTGGCGCGCGATCAGCTAACCCGCGAGACATTCTTAAAACGCTGGCGGGTGACGTTTCCGGTGCCGTGAGGTTATGGCGTCATGCCGAATTCTTGCGGGAAGGCCTTGCGCGCTTGGATGCTTGCGCCTTGCAAACCACCATTGTCTGCAAACGCTCCGCGTAGGACCAGCGGGGTATCATAGGTCGCCAAAGTCAGTGCGCGGGTCTTACGGTCGATTTCTGCCAGCAATTCTTCATCCGCGCTGAGCCCGCCGCTCACCGGTATGACGTCCGGTCCAAGCAGATTGACCACCATACTGAGGGCGCGGGATAGAAGCGTCGTATAGACCTCAATTGTCTTGGTTGCGTCAAGATCACCAACATGCCAAGCGCTGGTGATTTGAACGCTTGAAAGGTCTGTTCCGTGAAGGGCTTGGTGCAATTTCTCCAGGCCACGGGCCGATCCGTAGACATCCAGGCAGCCGGTTTGTCCGCAGCCGCATTCAAAATGGGGAATACCTGACAGGGTGCCGCCAGCCGTTGGGTCGACAACAGGGCCATGTCCCCATTCCCCGGCGATGCCACCATGTCCGGTTACCAAGGCGTCCTTATGGGTCAACCCGCCTCCAACGCCGGAGCCGAGAATGATGGCAAAGACGGTGTCCTTTCCGGCGCCGGCGCCGTCCACCGCCTCTGCTAGTGCAAATGCATTGGCATCATTGATGATCTGAACAGGGACACCCAATTCTTCGTTCAAGTCTGAAGCGACGCGGCGGCCATGAAGGCATGGAATGTTGGCGACGTCAGCCAGGCCGGTTTCGGCATCAAAGGCACCGGCTAGGGATATAACCGTAGGACCGGCAGGGTCAGGAAGACAGCTTCGAAGAGCGTCAACAAAGTCCGGCCAGGAATCGAGCGGTGTTGGAACGCGCCCTGCCTCAATAGCTAAGCCGGTCGGCTTTGGGTAAGCAAACCGGATGAAGCTGCCGCCAATATCAAATGAGGTCACCATTTCGAAGTCGTCTGTCCCAGTTCGTTCAACGATCTACGGAAGTCTGCAGTGGTTTTATCCAGTTTGAATAGATGGGTTTTGGGGACCCGTCTCGGATCTTTTTGGGAAGGCGAACCGGTATGTACTGTTAAAGAGCCGTGCGCATCCTATAACCGGGTGCATACACCAGTTTCACATGCGTGATTGGTTGTTCGCCTGCCCAGGTAATGCGTTCCATTGCAAACAGAGCACTGCCCGGCGCCGTATCCAGTTTTTCGGCAGCCGCCTTATCTGCACTCATTGCAAAAAGGGAGAGGTCGCCGTGGCTGTAAGGCGCGTTTTGAACGAGCCATTCGTTGGCACTGATTTTGGTGAAATCCGCCTTGGTCGCCTCCGGCGCAGCTTGCAGGTTGATGTACCGTTCTTCGAAGGCATAGGGACGTTTGTCGGCGAAATGCAGTGTTTTTAGATAAAGAACATCGCCGCTAAGGGCGGCTTGAAAAGCGCCATGTAGCATTGGTGGCAGTGGCCGTTGATCGTGGATCAGCAGGCTGTGCCGGTAGGCCTTGCCCAGGGCTTCGACTTCTTCCCGGATGATGGGAATGGTCAAAGTTGCCCGCTGCGGTGGATTAAGCACGACGCGCGTACCGGCCCGGCGTTTACGGACGACAAGGCCGCTTTCTGCAAGATCCCTGAGGGCACGGTTCACAGTGGTTCTGGCACAGCCGAATTCCTCGGCGAGATCCGCTTCATGCGGGATCAGTTCACCGGGTTGCCAAATCCGGTCATGGATCCGCTGCAACAGTTCTTCCCGGATGCCGGTCCAGGTATGGGACTCGCCAGAAGCCACGTGGGATTACCTCCTCATAACCGGTCGCGTAGGGACGCCATAGTGGCGCGGTACTTCGCCCGGATCGTCTCGCCTTTTACATGTTTTGCGCCTTGAACAACATGGCGGCCTGCAGACCAGACATCAGTCACCATGCGGTCGTCGCCAGCAAAGATGTAGGTATCGAGGATCTCGTCGCCTTCGCGGCCGTCCAGATCGATATGCGTGCCATCAAGGGCTATCAGATCCGCATAGGCTCCTTCGGCAATTGCCCCTGACTGCCGGCCGATGGCTTGTGCGCCGCCGGCAACCACACCGTCAAACAAAACCCGGCCGGTCGATTTCTCTTCTGTAGCCACAGATGCGCGGCACTTGTCGCGCAGGCGCTGAGAGTATTCCAGCGTGCGCAATTCTTCAGACAAGGAAATCCGGATGTTAGAATCTGACCCAACACCGATCTGTCCGCCCGCATCGAGATAACGCACACCATCAAATATGCCGTCGCCAAGGCTGGATTCTGTGATCGGACAAAGGCCAGCAACAGCACCAGTCTTGGCCAATCCCAACGTTTCTTCCGGTGTCATTTGGGTGCAGTGGATCAGGCACCAGTTGTTTGACACGTCATGGGAGTTCAAAAGCCAGTCAACGGGCCGTTTGCCCCTGGCTTCAAAAACTTCTTCAACTTCAGCAACTTGCTCGGCCAAATGCATGTGCAGCGGAGCGGAGCCCGCGAGCGCGATGGCGGCGGAGAGGCCGGCCTCATCCACTGCGCGCAGGGAATGGGGGGCGACACCAATTACGGAATCAGCTGGAAGCTCTTTAAGCTGTTCGAAGGCTAGTTCATGGAGCTTCTGAAAGCGCTCAAAATCATTGCCGAAACGGATCTGACCCGGCGCCAAATCCCGCTTGTCACAACCGCCATAGGTGTAAAGTACCGGCAGATGCGTGAGGCCAATGCCGGTTTCGGTGGCCGCGGCCATGATCCGATCAGACATTTCGGCAAGATTATCGTACGGGGTTCCGCCTAGCTGATGGTGCAAATAGTGAAACTCGCCAACGGCCGCATAACCGGCTTCCAGCATCTCCATTTGTACGAAAGCGGCAATGGCTTCGACATCATCCGGTGACAGCGCATCAAGGAAACGGAACATGATCTGCCGCCAGGTCCAGAAACTGTCGGTCGGTTCGGATCCGCGCCGTTCGCTCATACCGGCCATGGCCCGCTGAAAAGCATGGCTGTGCAGGTTTGCCGGGGCAGGTAACAGAATTTGTGTTGCCGTGCCGCTTGGCTTGGCGCCGGTTTCAACAGAGGTGATCTTTCCCTCGCGATCCAGATGAACCGCAACGTCCCTTGCCCATCCGTTCGGAAGCAGCGCCGTTTTTGCAAAAACCGTTTGGGTGGAGATTTTGGTCATGCAGGCTTTTCCCTCGTTGACACCTTAATATGTGCATGCATATTATATTATAACGCAATCTAATCAAGCCGGAGTTTTAAGGGTGTCTGAGCGTTTGCTAGTAAATGCCCGTCTTGCCACGATGGCCGCCAACAGCGCGCCATATGGTCTGATCGAAGATGGAGCACTTATGCTCAACGGCGGCCAAATCACCTGGGCCGGCGCGCGCAAAGATTTGCCGGCGGACTATCGCGATTTGCCTGCGGAAGACCTTGGCGGGCGCCTTGTGACGCCGGGCCTGATTGATTGTCACACCCATATTGTTTTTGGCGGCAACCGGGCCAAGGAATTCGAAATGCGGCTGGAAGGGGCTTCTTATGAAGAAGTTGCCCGGGCCGGTGGTGGCATTGTTTCGACCGTAACAGCAACCCGCCAGGCCAGCGAAGATGAGCTTTTGGTCTCCGCCCTAGGACGTGTCGATGCCCTGATTGCTGAAGGTGTAACCGCACTGGAAATCAAATCCGGCTATGGACTGAATATCGGCACTGAACTTAGCATGCTGCGTGTTGCCCGGAAGATATCCGAGGTCCGCCCGGTCGAAGTGCGGACCAGTTATCTTGCTGCCCACGCCATCCCGGCGGAATACAAGGGCAGCGCCGACGCTTATCTCGACGAAGTTTGTCTTCCGGGATTGGAGCAAGCCCATGCCGACGACCTTGTTGATGCTGTCGACGGGTTTTGTGAAGGCATCGCGTTCTCGACGGATCAGATGAAGCGGGTCTTCGACAAGGCGAAGTCCCTTAGTCTACCGGTCAAACTCCATGCAGAGCAACTGTCCAATCTGGGCGGTGCCGCTTTGGCCGCATCCTATCAGGCCCTGTCCGCGGATCATCTGGAATATCTGGATGAAACGGGCGTCAAAGCAATGGCGGAAAACGGGACGGTCGCAGTGCTGCTACCTGGCGCCTTCTACACACTTCGTGAAAAACAGCTGCCGCCGCTCGATCTTTTACGCCAGCACAAGGTGCCTGTGGCTTTGGCGACGGACTGCAATCCCGGCTCTTCCCCCTTAGCGTCTCTACTTCTAACCATGAACATGGGCTGCACCTTGTTCCGCATGACACCGGAAGAGGCATTGGCCGGTGTGACGCGTATTGCAGCACAGGCGCTTGGATTTGCCGACCGTGGTACTTTGGAAGCTGGGAAACGCGCGGATCTAGCGGTCTGGAATGTCGATCATCCGGCAGAGCTATCTTACCGGATCGGCTTCAACGCTCTTGATAAACGCATCTTTGGAGGAGCTGCATGAGCGCTCTTGTTGTTAAGCCGG
This sequence comes from Roseibium sp., assembly GCF_965216085.1. GTDB lineage: Bacteria > Pseudomonadota > Alphaproteobacteria > Rhizobiales > Stappiaceae > Roseibium. The sequence continues at coordinate 670,351 of NZ_OZ244138.1, forward strand.
GCGATGTTCGTCTTCCCGAGCTGGAACGAATTTATCGTGACAGTCTTGCTGTGCAGGTGGATCGCAGTGCGGAACCGGCGATCAAGCTGGCGGCTGAACGGGTTGCCAAAGCCGCGCAAGGCGATGCGGCCGTTTATGGCGTCAACACTGGTTTCGGCAAATTGGCAAGCGTCAAGATCGCGGCTGAAGACACAGAGACCCTGCAGCGCAACTTGATCTTGTCCCACTGCTGCGGGGTCGGCGATCGGCTCGATACAGCGACCACACGCCTGATGATGGTCTTGAAGCTCCTGTCCTTGGGCCGGGGTGCTTCAGGTGTGCGGTTTGAGGTTCTGGAACTGATTGAGGGCTGCCTTGCAAAGGGCGTCACGCCGATCATTCCATCTCAGGGGTCCGTCGGCGCTTCGGGCGATCTCGCACCGCTCGCGCATATGGCTGCGGTCCTGATTGGCGAAGGTGAGGCAGAGTTTGCCGGTGAGCGGATGCCGGGCGGTGATGCGCTCAAAAAAGCCGGTCTGACTCCGGTTGTTCTGGGGCCGAAGGAGGGTCTCGGGCTTATCAACGGGACACAATTTTCAACGGCCTGCGCGCTAGTTGGGCTGTTTGAGGCTTGGCGGTTAGCGGAAGCCACGATTTTGACGGCGAGCCTCTCAACCGATGCCATCATGGGATCGACCGCGCCGCTGTTGCCGGAAATCCATGAACTGCGCGGCCATCGGGGCCAGATCGAAGTTGCGGCAAGCATGCGCGCCGTGATGGCGGGATCGGAGATCCGGGAAAGCCACCGGGAAGATGATGCAAGGGTGCAGGATCCGTACTGCATCCGCTGTCAGCCGCAAGTGACCGGCGCCTGTGTCGATCTTCTCAGAATGGTGGCCACCACTTTGGAAGTAGAAGCCAATGCGGCGACCGACAATCCGCTGGTTTTGATCGATGCGGACCGGATTGTTTCCGGTGGCAATTTTCACGCAGAACCGGTCGCATTTGCTGCAGATCAGATTGCGCTCGCAATTGCCGAACTCGGCGCGATTGCTCAGCGGCGCATTGCCCTGATGGTTGACCCTGCGCTCTCGTTCAACCTACCACCGTTCCTGACGCCGGAACCGGGTTTGAATTCCGGGATGATGATTGCCGAAGTCACCACTGCGGCTTTGATGAGTGAAAACAAACATCTGGCCAATCCTTGTTCGACCGACAGCACGCCGACCAGTGCCAATCAGGAAGATCATGTGTCGATGGCTGCTCATGGCGCCCGACGTCTTGAGCGTATGAACAAGAACCTGGCGCAAATCCTCGGTGTGGAGCTCTTGTGTGGTGCGGCCGGAATTGAGTTCCGGGCGCCGCTCAAAACCAGTCCGCTGTTGCACAGTGTGATTGAAAAGCTGCGTCAATCGGTGCCGAAACTTGGAGATGATCGGTTCCTGGCTCCGGATTTGGAAACCGCTGCCGAGCTGGTCCGCACCCGGAAACTGGTCGAGCTTCTAGACGGCGCGGGCAACCTGACGCTCGGAGGTGACCATGCAGCCGGTTGAGGTTTTTGCGGGAGATGGCCCGATTGTTTTGGGGGTGCCGCATGCGGGCACCTATGTGCCACCGGAAATCTGGTCGCGCCTGAACGAGACCGGCCAGAAACTTGCCGATACGGATTGGCATGTCGACCGGCTGTATTCAGACCTCCTGCCTGGCGCGACGATGGTGAAGGCGAACTTTCATCGTTATGTCATTGATGCCAACCGGGATCCAAAGGGTGTTAGCCTCTATCCGGGACAAAACACGACAACCTTATGCCCGGTAACAGACTTCGACGGCCGCCCGATTTATCGCGATGGCGAAGAACCGGCTGCAAAAGAGATCGAAGCACGTCGCGCTAACTGGCATGCGCCCTATCATGAGGCGCTGACTGCCGAGCTGGAGCGTGTCCGGCATAAGCATGGCATCGCAATTCTCTATGATTGCCATTCCATCCGCTCTCAGGTGCCATTTCTGTTTGAGGGAACCCTGCCGGATTTCAACACCGGCACCAATGGCGGAACGACCTGCGCACCGGATATCGAACAGGCCGTCGTTGCAGGGACAACGAATTCGGTTGGCTACACCTCCGTCTTGAATGGCCGCTTTAAAGGCGGATGGACAACGCGCCATTACGGTCAGCCGGTGACCGGCATTCACGCCATTCAGATGGAGTTGGCGCAATCAACGCATCTGGCCACTGAAGATACGCCCTTTGCCTATGACGAAAGCAAAGCAGACCGCTTGCGCGTTCATTTGAAAGACATTCTGACGGCGCTGGAGGATCTCGCGCCGGAACTCAAGACAAAACGACAAGAAATCCTGGGAGAAGCCCATGACTGACCGCCGCCACAACGCTCGAGATGTTTTTCCGCCGACCGGAACAGATCTCAATACCAAGTCCTGGCTGACTGAGGCGCCCTTGCGGATGCTGATGAACAATCTCCATCCGGACGTTGCTGAAAACCCGCATGAGCTGGTGGTTTACGGCGGCATCGGCCGGGCCGCGCGCACCTGGGAAGACTTCGACCGGATCGTTTCCAGTTTGAAATCCTTGGAAGACGACGAGACACTAATGGTGCAGTCCGGCAAGCCGGTCGGTATCTTCAAGACACACAAAGATGCGCCGCGCGTCTTGATCGCCAATTCCAACCTGGTGCCGAATTGGGCGAACTGGGATCACTTCCACGAGCTCGATAAAAAGGGCCTGGCGATGTACGGCCAGATGACAGCAGGTTCATGGATCTACATCGGCACACAAGGCATCGTTCAAGGCACCTATGAAACCTTTATGGAAGCTGGCCGCCAGCATTATGAGGGCAATCTCAAAGGCCGCTGGATCCTGACCGGTGGACTTGGCGGCATGGGCGGCGCTCAGCCGCTGGCTGCTGTCATGGCCGGCGCCTGCTGCTTGGCCGTTGAATGCGATGAAAAGAGCGCCGACTTCCGGTTGCGCACACGATATGTCGACGAAAAGACGCACTCTCTGGACGAAGCGCTGGAGTTGATTGACCGTTGGACTAAAGCGGGTGAAGCCAAGTCGGTCGCCCTGATCGGCAATGCCGCTGACGTTTTCCCGGAACTGGTCAAGCGCGGCGTGAAACCGGACATTGTTACTGACCAGACGTCCGCCCATGACCCGGTGAACGGTTACCTGCCGCAGGGCTGGACCGTGGCCGAGTGGCGTTCAAAAGCGGAAAGCGATCCGAAAGCGGTTGAGAAGGCCGCCCGTGCTTCAATGAAGGTCCACGTGCAGGCGATGGTCGACTTCTGGAATGCCGGTGTTCCGACCCTCGATTATGGCAACAACATTCGCCAGATGGCGTTGGAAGAAGGGTTGCAAGATGCCTTTGCCTTCCCTGGATTTGTTCCCGCTTACATTCGTCCGCTGTTCTGCCGCGGTGTTGGCCCGTTCCGTTGGTGTGCGCTCTCCGGTGATCCGGAAGACATCTACAAGACGGATGCGAAGGTGAAAGAGCTGATCCCGGATGATCCGCATTTGCACAATTGGCTGGATATGGCGCGTGAGAGGATTTCTTTCCAGGGGCTGCCAGCACGCATTTGCTGGGTTGGTCTCGGTCAGCGCCACCGTCTCGGCCTCGCCTTCAATGAAATGGTTCGCAATGGCGAATTGAAAGCACCGGTCGTCATTGGCCGCGATCACCTGGACAGCGGTTCTGTGGCTTCACCAAACCGCGAAACGGAGAGCATGAAGGACGGATCGGATGCGGTGTCCGACTGGCCACTTCTAAACGCGCTCTTGAATACAGCTTCCGGCGCGACCTGGGTGTCGCTGCACCATGGTGGCGGTGTCGGTATGGGCTTTTCCCAGCACTCCGGCATGGTCATTTGCTGCGATGGTACGGACGACGCGGCCCGCCGGGTTGAACGCGTGCTTTGGAACGATCCGGCCACCGGCGTAATGCGTCACGCAGATGCCGGCTACGAGATTGCGCTGGATTGCGCAAAAGAACAGGGGCTGAACCTGCCGGGTATCCTTGGGAGATAATAACAACGGCGGACAACCCCGAATAACCTTTCAAAAAATGAGGACAGCATGAAAAGACGTGATTTTCTAAAAGCCGGTGCCATTGGAGCAACAGGTGCGGCAGCCACCACTTTGGCCGCCCCTGCGATTGCACAGGATGTTCATCAATGGCGGATGGTCACTGCGTGGCCGAAGAACCTGCCAGGTCCGGGCGTTGCCGCTCAAATGCTGGCAGACCGCATCACCACGCTTTCCGGTGGGCGCATCGAAGTTAAACTCTTTGCTGCTGGCGAGATCGTTCCGGGCAACGGCGTTTTCGACGCGGTTGGCCAAGGCACAGCCGAGCTTTACCATGCTGTTCCGGCTTATTGGGGCTCCAAGTCCAAAGGCATTCTGCTGTTCGGTTCGCAGCCGTTTGGTCTGACGGCTCCGGAACAAGCAGGCTGGCTGATCCATGGAGGCGGTCAGGCGCTTTACGATGAGATGTATGCCCGCTTCAACCTGAAGCCATTTTTGTGCGGCAACTCCGGTCCGCAATGGGCTGGCTGGTTCCGTAACGAGATCAACAGCGTTGATGACCTGAAAGGTCTCAAATTCCGCTCCACCGGTCTTGCCTCTGAAATGTGCACCAAGCTCGGTATGGCCGTTCAGGCAATGAGCGGTCCGGCGATGTTCCAGGCGTTGCAGTCCGGCGCATTGGATGCGGGTGAGTTCATTGGTCCATGGACCGATAGTGCGCTTGGCTATTACCAGATCGCCAAAAACTACTACTGGCCTGGTGTTGGTGAACCGTCTTCTGCCGAAGAATGCGCGGTCAATCTGGATGCCTTCAATAAGCTGCCGGACGATCTGAAAGACGTTGTCACCCAGGCCTGTGCCAGCCTCTACAACGATGTCTTGACCGAGTACAACACCAAGCACGCTCAGGCCCTGACCAAACTGGTCGATGAGCATGGTGTGATGGTGCGCAAACTTCCGGATGATGTCATCGTCGCCATGGGCAATGCCGCGGGTGAGGTGATTGCGGATCTGCGCGCCGACAGCGATGATCTGGTCAAGAAGATCACCGAAAGCTTCCTCGGCTACCGCAAGCTGATGCGTGAGTACATGCCTTACGCCGACAACGGCCAGATGAACGCGCGTCTTCTGGACTACAAATACGACTAAGTTCAATCCGGGATGACCCATCAACGAAGTCATCCCGGACGAATTTGGTGCGATCCGGGATCTGGGAGCTGCTGCATTTTCAAAGTGCTTGGGGTTTTCCGATTCCGGATCGTGTTCCACTTGGCCAAGATGTCATACTGAATGGAACGTCAATACTTAGACCGTCATCCCATGGCTTGACCATGGGAGCCATTCCGTTTTCCTTACCACGGGCGAATGCGCTGTCATGCCGGGGTGCGGAATGCCGGATCAAATCCGGCAATGACCAAATGAGAATTCGCCGGGAACAGGAAGACCGCGATGGCAAGACTTGCGGACGTGCTGGAGCGCGTCAATTCGGTAATAGGCAATACGCTGTGCTGGGCGGCGCTCGGCATGCTGTTGTTGCAATTCGTGATCGTTCTCCTGCGTTATGTCTTCGGCTACAGCTTCATTTTCCTCGATGAAGGTGTGCTTTATTTTCATGCCGCGATTTTCATGATCGGAGCTGGGTATACGTTTCTCGTGAACGCCCATGTCCGGGTCGATATCTTTTATGCAAAGGCAAGCGAGAGGGCTCAGGCCTGGATCGATGTCTTTGGGCATCTGTTCCTGCTGACACCGGCTCTGTTGGTCCTTTTGTGGTTCTCCTGGCCCACTGTCCGCGGCAGCTGGGCCATCTTGGAAGGACCGATTTCGGTTGGCGGGATCCCTGCGTCTTTCCTTCTGAAAACTCTCATTCCCGCCTATTGCGTGCTTCTCCTGATGCAAGGAACAGCTGCTTTGATCCGTGATATCGCCCGCTTGAAAGACACGCCCGCATGAGCCTGCCGCTTGACCTGATAATGTTCGGCGCGTTGATCGCCTTTATTCTGCTTGGTTATCCCGTTGCTTTCACAATTGCAGGCGTCGCAACCGGATTTGCGCTGCTTGGCTGGGGCTTGGGCGAATTCAACATTCAGTTGATGGGTGCCATGGGGCAACGGTTCTTTGGTGTTCTCACCAATCCGGTGCTGACCGCCATTCCACTGTTTGTGCTGATGGGCGTGATCCTGGAAAAAAGCCGGATTGCTGAAGAGCTTCTCGAAACCATGGGCCGGCTGTTCGGCAAGATGAATGGTGGCCTCGGTGTTTCCGTGGTGTTGGTCGGTGCGCTTTTGGCTGCCTCCACCGGTATCGTTGGAGCCACTGTTGTTGCGATGGGGCTGATCGCCCTGCCGACCATGCTGCGCAACGGCTATGATCCAAAACTGGCGTCCGGCATGGTTTGCACGGCCGGAACTTTGGGGCAGATCATTCCGCCATCGACCCTGCTGATTATTCTGGCTGACGTGATGTCGAACGCCTTTCAGCAGGCGCAATACGCTCAAGGCAAATTTACGATCGAGACCATCTCGGTCGGCCAGACCTTCGCTGCGGCGATGGTGCCGGGTCTGTTGCTGGTGGCTGTCTACTGCGTCTATATCATCGCCCGGGCGAAACTGTTTCCCTCCGATGCCCCAGCGATGACGGAGAGCGTTGAGAAACCGGATTTCAAGGAAATCACCTCGGCCATCGTTCCGCCAATTCTTTTGATCATCGCGGTCCTGGGCTCGATTCTCGGCGGCGTGGCCTCGCCGAATGAAGCTGCGTCAGTCGGCGCCATCGGAGCAATCCTGCTCGCGGGGCGGCGGCTTGGAGTTCCTGCCAAGCTTATCATTCTGGCCACGGTTGCCTTGTTGATCCTTGCCGTCGCCGCGGCGGTTTTTCCGGTACGTTTGCAGAGATCCGATGTGACGTTTGGCGGGTATATTCTTGCTGCGATCTATGCCGGTCTCGCGCTGTTTTCCGTTGGCGTTGTTCTGAAAATTCTGAAAGCGGCTTTTGCGGACGGCCTGTTGAAGTCATCCCTGTTATCGACGCTAACTGTGACCTCAATGATCTTTGCGACAATCCTGATGGCAAGTTTCTTCAGCTTGGTGTTTGTCGGTCTTGGGGGAGAAGAACGGGTCCATGAGCTCTTGAAGGAAATGCCTGGCGGACCAACTGGTGCGCTGATTTTCGCAATGCTGTTTGTCTTTGTGCTCGGCTTCTTCCTGGACTTCGTCGAGATTTCCGTGATCCTGCTGCCCGTTCTGATCCCGCCGTTGATCCTGATGGGCATCGATCCGATTTGGCTGACAGTGCTGATCGCGATCAACCTGCAGACCTCGTTCCTGACGCCGCCTTTTGGTTTCTCGCTGTTTTATCTGCGCGGGGCCGCGCCCAAGGAGATCACCACGGGCCAGATTTACCGGGGCGTTGTGCCGTTTATTGGTTTGCAGATTGCGGCCGTTGCGATCCTCTGGATGTTCCCGGTCATCGCAACCTGGCTGCCGCGCTGGCTGTATTAGAAATAGGCCGGGCAGCTTTGGTGCCCGGCTTTACCTTATTTCTTTCGCGAAGGGCCTTCGCGCTCCGAAGAAGCAGCCCACAAATTGATGTTCGCGTCTTTTGCTGTTGCATCAATTTCCTGGAGTTCGGCATCGGTGAAATCGAGGTTGTTGATTGCTCCGACGCAGTCGATGACTTGGGCCGCCCGGCTTGCACCGATCAGAGCGGTGGTCACCCGACCTTGGCGCAGCACCCAGGCAAGGGCCATCTGCGCCAACGTTTGCCCGCGCCGTTCGGCGATCGCATTGAGTGACCGGACCATTTTCAGGTTCTCTTCACTCAGGAATTGATCTTGCAAGGATTTGCCTTGTGTTGCGCGGCTGCCGTCTGGAATGTCTTTTAGGTATTTGTTGGTCAGCATGCCTTGAGCCAGCGGTGAGAACGCAATGGAGCCGATCCCGTGTTCATCTAACGTATCAAGCAGGCCGTCATCTTCCACCCAGCGGTTGATCATCGAATAACTCGGCTGATGGATCAGGCAGGGTGTCCCGAGGTCCTTCAGGATCGCGGCCGCCTCCCGCGTGCGCTTTGCATTGTAGGAGGATATGCCGACATAAAGTGCCCGACCGGAGCGGACGATGTGATCGAGCGCCATCATGGTTTCTTCCAGCGGCGTTTCCGGATCGAAGCGGTGGGAATAAAAGATATCGACGTAGTCGAGGCCCAAGCGTTTGAGTGATTGATCGCAAGAGGCAATCAGGTATTTCCGGCTGCCCCACTCGCCATAGGGGCCTGGCCACATGTCATAACCGGCTTTGGACGAAATGATCATCTCATCCCGGTAGGGCGCAAAATCTGTTCTCAGCAGCTCGCCAAAGGCGCTTTCCGCAGCGCCTTTTTTCGGTCCGTAGTTGTTGGCAAGATCAAAGTGGGTGATGCCGAGGTCAAAGGCTGTTCGGGCAATTTCCTGCTTGCGCTGATGTGGTGTGTCATCGCCGAAATTGTGCCATAGGCCGAGGGAGATCACAGGCAGTTTCAATCCAGATTTGCCGCAGCGGCGATATTCCATGGAGTGGTATCGGTCAGGTGATGCGGTCCAAGTCATGGTGTGTCCCTTTGAGGCAGCACTTCTGGTCTAACTGCAGGGATGCAGCTTAAGGCAAGAAGCAGATGTTTCGATGCTGATTGTAGGCCGGTATCACCGGAGGATGGACCAAGTTTTTCGCATTATCTGACTGAATTGTGAAGTTAAAAGTATATTAAACGAAAATAAAACGAAATCGTCAGCGGCTGCCTCGGCAGCCGCTGACGGTGTGTATCAGGCGCCGAAAATATCGGTGGTGATGCCTTTGTACCAACCAACAGATTCTTCGTAAGTGGCTTGGCGCATCGCTGCATCTTCGCCGGTCTGGCTGATGAACTTTGATGTCGACGCGATTTTTTCAGGCGAAGGCGCATATTGTGCGCCAACTTTCACACCGTCATTGGTTTCAATGAGGCTCCAGCAAGTGTTGGAGTATTTCGCAGGGAAGACTTTCGAGCCGGTGAGATCCCCCCGGATCGCCATAGCGGCCACTTTGGCCTGACTGTTGGCCGAGAAACCAGACTTCGGCATGTCGCCGGCAATCGAGGCGTCACCAATTACGAAGATGTTCGCATCCGCTTGCGAGCGCATCGATTTTGGATCGATTGGGCAGAAGCCACTATCATTGGTGAGGGCCGTTTTGGCGGCGATCATGCCGGCTTTCTGGGCCGGGATGACATTCACCAGATCGCCTTTGAACGTGTCGAAATCCGTTTCGACCTCTCCCGTTGATGGGTCAACCTTGACGATGCCGCCATGTACATCCGGGCCATACCATTCGATCATGCCAGGATAATGCTTCTCCCAGCCTTCCTGGAAAAGCGCCTGTTTGGAGAATTTTGGTTTCGGATCGATGATCGTGATCTTGCTGTCGTTAAAGCCTTTTTCTTTCAGGATATGGGCCATCATGGATACCCGCTCATAGGGGCCAGGAGGACAGCGGTAGGGATTAGGCGGCGTGACCATGACGATCTGCTGGCCGTTTTCGATCGCGTCGAGTTTGGCTTTCAGGAGTTGGGTCTGCGGTCCGGCCTTCCAGGAATGCGGCATGATTTCAGCCGCTTCTTTAGAATATCCTGGGACACTGTCGTAAATAAGATCAATTCCCGGTGCGATGATCAGCCGGTCATAAGGCACCTTGGAACCATCGGCCATCACGACCATTTTTGCGTCCCGGTCGACCGCATCGGCCATGCCGTTGACGACCGTGATGCCGTAGTTTGAGGCCAGCGTATCGTAGCTGTGGGTGATCGATTCAAAGGTGCGGAAACCGCCGAGATAGAGATTGGAAAAAAAACAGGTCGTATATGTGGGATTGGCTTCAATCAGCGTCACATCGAGATCTTCACCCGCATCCTTGGCCATATACCGGGCGGCGGTTGCACCGCCTGCGCCGCCGCCGATCACAACGGCTTTGGGTTTGCCTTGGGCACGGGCGTAGTAGGGCAGGGCCAGTGACGTCGCCCCGGCGCCCACGAGAGCTCCAAAGCTGCGGCGTGATAGATTTGGCATGTCATTTCCTCCCAGATGTGCAGCTTGGCCCAGGCAATCTGGCGGAGACCTATTGCGGATCAATCGTCCCGAAATAGGCGGCCAAAGCTGCGATTTCCTCGTTGCCGAGATTAACTGTCATGTTCTGCATGACTTGGTGACTTCGGATGTTTGTCTTGTATTCAAACAAAGCCCGGATGAAAGGTTTCTTCGGCCAGCCGATGATAGACGGAATGCCGTCGGCGCGCCCAGAGACTTGATGGCAGGTCACACATTCACTTGATAAATACTCGCCATAGTCGGGGTCGCCCTCGATCTGCATGGCAACAGCCCCCATCTCCGCCCGGCTTTTTGGTTCTTGACCGTTTGCCGCTGGTTCAGCCTGCGACAATTCCTGAAGGTAAGCGATGATGTGGGTTCGGTCTTCCGGTTTTCTCATGCCGCGGTAGGACATTCGGGTGCCAGGGACATAGTCGCGCGGCTTTTTCAAATAGAGATCTAATGTTGTCTCATTCCAGACCAAACCTTCTTGGCCTTGCTTCTTCATCGCGCTGGAGTACTTGAACCCCTCCAAAGATCCGGCTGACCGTTCAAACAATCCATCAAGATGAGGCCCCACACCGTTACGTGCATTGGGGCCAACTTCATGGCAGGACACACAGGCCCTGAAAAGTTTTTCGCCCTTGTCTGGATCGCCCTCCGAAGCGAGGGCCACGGGGTTTTGCTGTATGAAGACAATGGCGACACAAGCCAGCCACGCGGGCAAGGGCAGGTGTTTTACTATATTGGACCTGCCGTTGCGCCCAGGGGTCTTTTTTAAGTCTCTGTCCATACCGGGTTCCTCCCGCAATCCGGTTGGGTCAGTCGACGGCACCAGCGCCGGCGTTGTCACCTTCGTCCGAATCTGGGGTCACGTCCAATATCCGGGCGCGCATGGTGACCTTCACTTCGTTAGCCACACAATCCGTCATGCATGGCTCTGCCTTAGCCGTGTAATGTGGCTCCTCATAGCGGTCATCTGCAATGAAGTTCGCCTCATTTGGCAAACGGATGTCCAGGAAATTCTTATCTGACAGTTCGAATTCCTCATCGTCAACCTGATCGTTCAGGTAGAGGAGGTAGGCGGTGATGGCGTAGACATCATCATCCGACAACGACCGGGCGTCGCCAAAAGGCATGGCACGGCGCACATAGTCATAAACAGTCGACAAATACGGCCAGTAGGAGCCGATTGTTTTTTCGGGGCGCTCCTCAGTTAAGGTGTCATGGCCACCGGCCAAAACCGGCCAACGGTCCACACCTTCTCCGAAATCGCCATGACAGCTGGCGCATTTTTCAGTGAACAAGACCTCGCCATCTGCCACTGTTCCTGAGCCAACCGGCAGACCTTGTCCATCTGGGCGGACGTCAATGTCCCAGGCCGCAATCTCTGCTTCCGTTGCCACACGTCCAAGACCGAAAACACCGCCTTCGCGCGTGTTGGAGACTGGAGTTGCAACGGGCTCTGCGCTAGCGGTTTTGGTTTCTGTGGAGGTCTCTGTCGCCTCGGGCGCTGCGGCTGCATCACTGGCGGCTGGAGCTGCGGTAGAAAAGGTTTCCAGATAAGCAATAATGTTTGCGACATCGGCTTCCTTGCGCAGACCTGCAAAGGCCATCTTGGTGCCTTTGATCATTCCTTTTGGCTTTTCCAGGTAGGTGCCAACTGTTGCAGCATCCCAGACAAGGCCCTCTTGTCCTGCCTTGATCATGGCTTTTGAGTACTTGTAGCCATCAATGCCGCCGGCCGTCCGCCCAAACAAATCGTTCAGATGCGGCCCGACCTTGTTCTTTGCCTTCTCACCAACCGCGTGACAGGCCTTACATTTTTTGAAGACCTTTTCGCCCTTGGCAACGTCCCCGGCGATTGCTGTTGAGACCATGGCCGGATAAACGACCAGAGCAGAACCGAGTGCGAGCGTTTTAAGCAACTTCGACATTTTCAACGCTCCCGTCTGCTTTGACATGCCAGGTCTGGATGCCGTTGTTGTGGTAGATTGAGTTTTCACCACGGGAGATCCGCAGTTCGTTTTTAGTGGGCTGGTAAAAGCCGTGTTCGTCCATGGCACGCGATTGCAGCAACATGTCCGAGCCGTCCCATTCAATGTCGAGATAAAAGCGGTGCAGCGACTTCGACAGGCTTGGCCCGTCAATGCGCGCTGTTTTCCAATTGCGGCCACCGTCCAGCGAAACATCAACGCGGGTGATACGCCCATTCCCGGACCAGGCTAGACCTGAGATCACCATCGGGCCTTTGCCGTGTGTGATCGGCATTTGCGGGCTCGGGCTGGTGATGACTGATTTCGGATCCATCACCCAGGTGAAGCGGCGGGCCTTGCCGGTTTCCAGAAGGTCGGTGTATTTGGAGGTTTCTTCGCGATGGTGCCAGGGCTGGTCGCCGACTTCGAGACGGCGGAGCCATTTGACCCACATGTTGCCTTCCCAGCCGGGAACGACAAGACGCAGCGGATACCCTTGCTCAGGGCGCAAGGCTTCCCCGTTCATCTTCCAGGCGACCAGACAATCATCCAGCGCCTTTTCCATCGGAATGGAGCGGGTCATATGGGAGGCGTCAGCCCCTTCCGGCAAGACCCACTTGCCATTGGTTTTGACACCGGCTTCTTCGAGAAGCGTCTTGAGTTTCACACCGGTGTACATGACGTTGTGCACCATGCCGTGGGTGAATTGACAGCCGTTCAGCTGGGCTCCGCGCCACTCCATGCCGCCGTTGGCCGCGCACTCGAGGAAATAGACATGGTTTTCGCGCGGGAAGCGTTTCAGGTCTTCCATGGTGAAGACGAGCGGCGTGTCGACCAAGCCATTGATCATCAACCGGTGATCCTGAGGCCGGATTTGAGCCACACCGCCATGGTGACGCTCGAAACACAGACCATTTGGCGTGATGATGCCGTCGAGCTCGTGCAGAGGCGTGAAGTTGATCGAGGCAACCGCATCGGCCGTCAGCCATGGAACGTTGCGCCGGACAACGTCGGCCTCGAATTCCGATGGCAGGCCATAAGGCGCAGCGTCCACGCCATCGCCCAGATAACGGTTCCAGTCTTGAATTTCGGTGATCAGCGGATCACCGCCGGCGCGGGCGGCGCCTGCTGATCCGGCAACAGCACCGGCAGCAAGACCTGCCTTGAGTAGGGACCGACGGGAAAGATCGGGTGTTTTGGAAACCTTGGTATCACTCATGATGTTGTCCTCAAGGGTGTCCTCAAGCGTATTCGTCACGATCAGCCGGCAAGCTTGACGGACTGGTTGTCCGGCAACTTGACGACTGGGTTCTTGGAGATGTGGGTTTCAACGACGTCCCAGATGGCGGGACCTTCGGTGTCTTCGTTCACGGATGCCCATCCGGCAACGACGTAATCCTTGGCCGGATCAATAGCCTCGCCAGTGGCAAGCAATGTCATATCGGAGATGCGCTCGCCGATCTCCTTATTGGGATCGATGGTGTAGCCCATGCCACCGACACGAACCATGTCGCCACCTTGCTGGTAATAGGGGTCTTTGTTGAAGAGGTTATCGCCGACGTCCTCTAGGATGTCCTTCACCATCTGGCCGCTCATGGTGGAGCGATAAGCGGCCGGATAGGTCATGGCGCAGGCGTTGTGGAGGTCTTCCAGTGTGATGTCCTGGCCAGGAAGTACGCTAGTCCCCCAACGGAAGCCGGGTGAGAGAGCGATTTGGGCGTCGCGTTCTTCCAAAAGAGCCTGACAGATCAGATCGTCGAAGGTGCCGTTGAAGTTGCCACGCCGGTAGAGGAGGCTTTCCGTTTTGCCCAGAACCCGGGAAAGATCGGCTTCATAGGGCGCGCGGACTTCGTCAATCAGGGCCGACATATCGGCGTCCGGGGTGATTACATCAGAGAAGATCGGGATCAACCGGTAGCCATATCCGGCCACCTTGCCGTCTTTCACATCAAGGTCGACCCGGGAGACGAACTTGCCATTGGAGCCGGAGGCGATCACCAGCGTGCCGTCAACAATGACCGGCTCTGGCAGGGCATCGTGCGTATGACCCGTCAGGATCACGTCAATGCCGCTAACCCTGGAGGCCAGTTTACGATCGACATCAAAGCCGTTGTGAGAGAGGAGGACAACGACCTCAGCGCCTTCGCTGCGGGCTTCTTCGACATGTTTTGCAATGTCGTCTTCTCGGATGCCGAATGACCAGCCCGGGATCATCCAGCGTGGGTTGGCGATGGGGGTGTAGGGGAAAGCCTGACCTATGACCGCGATCTTGGATCCGCCGCGTTCAAACATTTTCCAGGCTTCGAAAGCGGGTTCATCCCACTCATTGTCGTAGATGTTGGATCCAAGGAAGGAGAAGGGGAGCTCGTCAATGATTTCCTGGACACGATCGGTGCCGTAGGTGAATTCCCAATGGCCGGTCATCGCGTCCGGTTCGAGAGAATTCATGACGGTGATCATGTCCTGGCCAAGGGTCATGTTGGAGGTGTAGCTGCCTTGCCAGGTGTCCCCGCCGTCGAGCAGCAGTACATTGTCTGCTCCGCGTTCGGCCCGAATACGTTTGATAACCGTTGCGACCCGGTCCATGCCGCCCATCTTGCCATAGGACTTGGCGAGGGCGGTAAAGTCTTCTGAGGTCAGCGCATAGGCGTCCGGAGATCCAGCTTCGATGTTGTAGAGCTTCAGAAAGTCGGCGCCGGTCACATGCGGCGGTTTGCCGGTGACGTCGCCAATGCCGAGGTTGATGGAGGGTTCGCGGAAATAGATCGGTTTCAGCTGGGCGTGAATGTCCGTGATGTGGATCAGGGTCAGAGACCCGGTTGGTTCCATCGCCAGCAGCTGGTCTTCACTCAAAGACTGTTGTGCCATCAGCTTTGACCAAGACCCGGCCATGCCAGAGCCGATCAAGGCGCTGGTGGCTGTCGCCGCCATCAAGAACTCGCGTCTTGAAAACATTCACTTAACTCCCAAAATCAGCGGAGGCTTGGGCCTCCAAAAAGCCAATGGCGAATGGCATAGTTTATCTGTTGGCGCATGAAACCCCATGCACCTGGATCACTCTATAGATCGGTGTCGGTTTGTTCAGTTTGCCGGAAACCGGCGATTTGTTGGGAGCGGCAGTGACCCGCCGCGCCCGTTGTTTAATCCAAGGTTACTGGCGGACGGCCGGTGTTTCGACCGAGAGGCCGGAGCCGCGCCAAGCCAGATAGAGTTCAAGCGAGGTAAACTCGTCAGACCCGCGTTTGAATGGAGTGGCACGGATGTTATCCATGCAGCCCTTAAACCGGCGGTGGGTCGAGCCGAGGCCCTGCCACTTCAGACGGTATGTCGGAAATCCATTGATCTGACCCTGACTCAAGTGGTCGGCCCGGATCATGTTGCCGTAGTTGTCTTCATGGCAATTCGAACAGGACATGTCGAGCTGTCCAACGCGGGTGTAATAAAGCTCCTTGCCCTTGTTGAACCACTCTTCGGCCGGTCCATCGACTTTAACATTGACCGGCATGCCGCGGGATTGCAGGCCGATAAAGGCCGTCATCGCCAGCATTTCCGCGCTTTCCCATTTCCAGGGATCGGCGCCCTGATGTTCTTTTCTGGACCAGTTGATGTGGTCTTCGAGTGTCATCAGAGTTTCTTCACCTTCATGCCATTTCGGCAATGAAGCCCGCAGGCCTTTCATGCTTTCCGAGGCATCGCCATGGCAAGACGCGCAAGACTTGCCGGAAGTTCCTGCTGCTTCTTCCCAAAGTTCGGCGCCATAGTCGACAGCCGTAAATGCCGGATTGTCGAAGTCATCCGTTTGCAAAGCCTGGGTTTCGTCTGACCGAAAGCGCCAGCCCGAGAGAATTTCGTCCAGCGGATGGCCCTCTGGCGCGGCAACTTTGGTTACGATCTTCTCGCCTTCGATGCTCAGTTCAGCGTTCTCGTCCGCGATTGATGGCAATGCTGTAAACGACAGGACCAAACCTGTTGCAAGGGCAACTGCGGTTGTCCGTCCGGTGTAATTCGTCATGGTCAAATCGTCTCCTCCCGATTTGTGCGACCTGATAGTCCGCAGGCTCTACTCAACCTTGATTTTCTTTTCGGTCTCATAGACGCTGCCGTCGTCATCGACCCAGGTGAACTTAAAGGTTCCGCTGTTGTCGACTTTGGCGCTGAACTGCAGATACGGGTTGGCCGACACTGCGGGGTCGAGGTCACAAGAAAAGACCACCTGACCTTCGAACTCACAGGTGAACTTGTTGATGATTTTGCGCGGGATCAGCTCGCCGGTTTTTTTATCCTTGCGCTGGCCCGATTCCATCGGGTGGCTGATCAGCGTCTTGATGGTGATGACTTCACCCTTGTCGGCCTTCTTGGGCACTTTTACACGGGGTTTTGGGGATGCCATGTTGCGTTTCCTCTTGTCCGGTCTTCGTCAGTTAGCCGCCGCAGCCGCCAATGGTGACCTTGACTTCTTTGGTGTCCATGAAGGTTGATCCGTCGCTCATTTTTGCGACTGCAATGACATTTTGCGTCTTGGCCAACCGGATTCGGGTTTTAGCTTCTGCAGCTCCGCTCATTGCAGAGAAGTGGAACGTAGCAACAGCCGGGTTCGGATTGCCATCGGCCAGGATCAGAACCGAAGCCACATAGTTGTCCGAGGTCATCGGGCTGTCGACAGAAACGCCGACCGGAACGGTGTTGCCGTTTTCTGCGATTTCAGGCGTGTCGAGGGACACTGTTCCTGCAGTCGGGGTGGCTCCGCCGGTGAACGCCTTGATGGCAGCTTCCGTGTCAGAAGTCGCCGCAAAGGTGAGGCGCGGGCTTAGTGCCAGAAAGGCCGCCGTTCCTGCGGTCAGGCCGAGGGTCTGGCGTCGTGTGAGTGTCATTTTTTGCTCCTTCAATCCGGAGATCAGTTCTCTTTAAGGGTCAGCAGGTAGGCGACCACATCTTCGACTTCCTGAGCCGAAAGGATCGTCTTACCGGTAAATTTTTCCGCAATACGGTCGCCCAGGGATGTGGTGTAAAAACCTGGCATGATGGTGTGGTCACCAAAGACCTGTTTGCTGTCGACAACGATCGCGCGCAGCTCTTCAGTGCTCCAACGGTCGGCGACGCCATTTAGTTCTGGGCCGACTTCGCCGTGGAACAGCAACTCGCCAAGATCTGCATTCACGTGGCAGGCAAGGCAATTGCCTTTCTTCCGGTTGGCGAAAGTTTCGCGTCCCGCAACCGGATCACCCGGTTTTCCGGTCAGCGATGTTTTGGCTTCCATGTCGACAATGTTGACATCAGTCGGGGCAACTGTTTCTGCTTGCAATGGGCTTGCGGAAATCGTTCCGGCCAAGCAGATTGCAAAAGCAGCGCCCCTAATTCTTGCGCCCTGGGTCATGTTATTGGCTTTCCTCCTCAGTGTGGGTGCGCTCCACCGCACCCGTGGTGAACCAGTGTTTCCAGTTCACCTGTCCTCCTCACATTAAAAGATATGATTTTTTGCATATATTATGCAATAGGCCTTTTTGCGAAGACCCGATTTTCTGTGTTCTCAGTTTTCCGAAAGGCGGCCTTGTTCCCGTAACTCATTGATAATACGGGCATGATACTTCTGAAAGTGCTCGTCGCTTTCATAGCCTTTTTCTTTCACCCAGCGGAACATATTCAAAAAAGTCCACTTGCCGAAGGAGCCTGGCATGGTCGCGACTGCCGATTCTGCTGTTGTTCCGTCTTCCGGAGCAGTCTCGGGCAAAAAGACAATTGTGGGTGTGAAAACGTAGCCCCATTTGCGGGCGGCAGTCTTTTCGGTGAGTTCATCACCGTTCAGATCAATGACCTCTTCGTCGCCAAACATATTGTATTGGACGACCATGAAATTGGCCTTGATGTAGTCGGCCACTTCCGGATCGCTCAGGATTGTTTCATGCATTTTCCGGCAATAAATACAACCGCGCTGCTCAAAGACGATAGCCAGGCGTTTATCCTCTGCTGCAGCTGTTTCGATGTCTTCGGCCATGTCTTTGAAGGTAACTGTGAACCACGGCTGCTTGTGCAAGCCGTCTTCGCCAACCGTCGCGGCACTGCTGGAACAGATGCCAGCCAACACAAAGGCCGCTGCCAAGACTGATTTTGTGATTGCACGCATAAAGAAAACCCTCCCGGATAGGATCAACCGATTTTCGAGAAAACTGGAAATGTCTCCAAAAGCCAGAAGGCGATGGCAGACATTTGGCCGGTGATGAAAAGGATGCCGGTTAGAACCAGCAAGCCGCCCATGATTTTTTCAATCAGTCCCATGTGTTTGCGGAACCGGCTGGCCCAGTCGAGAAAGCGGCTGGCAAAGGCTGCTGCAAGGATAAATGGCAGACCGAGCCCGAGCGCATATATGGCCAGCAGACCGGCGCCGCTCCAAATCGTGTCTGAAGACCCGGCAACAAACAGGATTGCGGCTAATACGGGGCCGACACAGGGGGTCCAGCCAAAGGCGAACGCCAGTCCCATAATGAAAGCGCCGATCAATCCAGCCGGTTTGCTTTCTACGTGAACACGCGCCTCGCGGAACAACAGCCCAATCCGGAATACGCCCAAGAAATGCAGGCCCATCACAATGATGATGGTTCCGGCGATATAGGACAAAACATCGTAGTAGCGGGCAATGGACTGGCCAATGACGCTGGCCGTTGCCCCCAAGGCGACAAACACAACGGAAAAGCCAAGAACAAAGGCGATGGCTGCCAGAATAATCCGCCGTCCGGTGTCCGATGTGGCGGTCTCTCCTTTTAACTCGTCAACACTGACGCCAGCGAGATAACACAGATATGGTGGTACGATGGGCAACACGCACGGGGAGACAAAAGATAGAAGCCCAGCCAGAAAGGCTGCACCTAATGAGACTTCCAGCATACATGTCCTCCCAGAAATGCTTTGTGTCCGGTTTAAAATATTCAAATTCTCATATATATTGCAATGACAGAAAACGCGGAGAAATGATAGTGCGCGCTTTGAATATTCCCGGGATAGTAGTCTGCATTGCGATTGTACTAGGAATTTCAGTCGCTTCGGAAAAGTCAGAAGCTGCTGAACTTGTCATGCTGGAACAGCAAGGGTGTGCCTGGTGTGAAGTTTGGAACGAGGAAATCGGTATTGCCTACCCCAAGACCGACGAAGGCAAGGCCGCGCCCTTGCGCCGCGTTGATATTACGGACCCATGGCCGGAAGATTTGGCAAAGGTCCAGAAGGAACCGCTGACCCCGACGTTTATTCTCGTTGAAGATGGCGAGGAGGTGGCCCGCCTGCGTGGGTATCCCGGTGAGCATTTCTTTTGGCCGATGCTGAGCAAAATGCTCGACAAACTGCCGGAACATGAAAAAAGTGGCAGTTGATTGAGATAGATTATTGCATCATGTAAGCAGAATGATCACTGCTGCTGCGATGCAATATGCGTCTAATGAAGTTTGGACCGGAACCGTTCGATGAATTTGCCAGTCTTCAATAAGGATATGAGCACCGAAGACTTTGACCAGTTGATGGGGCAAGCGCGCAAGGCAAGCGACCTTTTGAAGGCTTTGTCTCACGAAGTCCGGTTGGTGATCTTGTGCCTGTTGTCCGAAGGCGAAAAATCGGTGTCCGAGTTGGAAGAAATTCTCACCGTCCCGCAAGCGGCCGTCTCTCAGCAACTGGCGCGGCTCCGGCTGGAAGGCCTGGTTCAAACCCGCAGGGAAGGGCGGATGATCTTCTACAGTCTGGTCGATGACGAAGTCAGCTCGATTATCTCTACGCTCTATGATCTGTTCTGCAGGGACGTGCGGTCAGATCAGGGGTGAGATTACAGAGCTGAGACCGCTTTTCGGATTGCGCTGCAGCATGATCGGTCGTTGAAGTGGTGATATTGCCTTGCTAGGTTTTGACCAATCCGCAGGTGTGCGGTTGGAGGAGACGCGGAAAGGGGCCGGAACTGGCCGCCAGCTGACATGCTTGATTTCGACATGATGATTATGTTGCCGCTGTTCGGTGTTCTTGCCGGATGTGCCTTGGGTTTTGTCGGGCGGGCGACACACTTTTGCACCTTGTCAGCACTTGAGCGGCATTGGTATGCAGGCGACAGTAGTGGTCTCCGGACTTGGGTTTTGGCCGCCATGGTTGCCTTGATTGGCACACAGGTTCTGGTCGCACTCGGTATCGCGAACCCTGCCGCTTCCTTTTACCTAGAGCCAGGGTTCCCTTGGACAGGTGCCATTTTGGGTGGCGCTATGTTTGGGCTCGGTATGGCCCTGGTCGGTACCTGCGGTTTTGGTGCAGTACTGCGTCTCGGCGGCGGCAGTCTCAGGGCTTTGGTGGTGCTGACCGTGATTGGGCTGGCGGCGCTTGCCGCTCAACGCGGGATCGTCGGTCTGATCCGAGTGCCGCTCGTCGACGACCACATCATCACTTTCGCAAGTGCGGGCAGCCAATCCATGGGCGACATTGTGTCCAGCTGGGCCGGATTGGACCTGCGCTGGCTGGTTGCGCTGTTGATCATTGCCCTTGGCCTTGGCTGGGTTTTCCGATCAAAGTCTTATCGCGGTGCTTTCGGCAAAATAGCATCGGCTGTTGCCATCGGGTTGGTCATACCTTTCGGCTGGTGGGCGACGACCTTTGTGGCCGCGCAATCGTTCGAACCGGTACAAATCGAAGCCGGTTCCTTTGTCGTGCCGGTTGGCGACAGCATTTTGCAGCTAATCACGTATACGGGCGTTTGGCCGGATTATGGCGTTGGTCTGATAGCCGGCACGCTAATCGGTGCTGTGATCGCGGCACTCTGGAAACGGGACATCCGCTGGGAAGCGTGTGACGATGCCCGCGAACTTGGCCGTCATATTTTGGGCGGCACGCTGATGGGCATCGGCGGTGTATTTGCGATGGGCTGTACCGTTGGGCAGGGCATCACCGGGTTCTCAACGATGGCGATCTCGGCACCAATCGTCATGCTGTCGATGGCCTTTGGCGCCCGCGTCGGACTTGCCTGGCTGGTTGAAGGTTCAGCACTTGCCGCCTTCCGCCGCAACCACGATGCGGGCCATCAGCATCCAGCGGAATAGCCAGTTCTTCCAATAGTTTTCTAGGCTGTCCCGGCCTTGTGCCGGGACCATTATTGAGGCCTCGGTTCAAGGCCGGGGTGGCTTCGCAGCTTTAGCCCGCGACAAAACGGTAAGCAGCTCCTGAACGCTCCACACGGCCGATTCCCATATTGGGCAAGTGGAACCCAATCAAGCGGCTCTGGTCGGTCGCCATCCGGTCCAAGAGTGTTTTGCGGGTTTCGATGCCCTTTTGCGGATCTTGATCCGATCCGGAATTCCATTCGGGCTTTTCAAACGAGATCACGGAATTGGTGATTGCATCGCCGACCACGAGTAGGGATTCGCCGCCGCCATGGATCATAAAAGACATATGGCCGGGCGTGTGTCCGGATGTGTCGACAGCCTCGACGCCAGGAAGCACCTCCATGCCTGGTTTGATCATTTGAACCTGATCTTCCATGGTTTCAAAACGTGATTGTGCCCCGACGACGAAGCTCTTGCGGGCCTCAGGTGTTTTCGCAAGCGTATCGTCTGCACGCCAATAATCCCACTCAGCTTGCGGAACCCACAAAGTTGCCTCTGAATAGAGGACGTCATCAAAATCGTCGAGAATGCCCCATAGATGATCTGGATGAGCGTGTGTGAAGATAACATCTGTGACATCCGCCGGATCAATTCCCGCGTCTTCCAGGCCGGACAAAAGCTCTCCGGCAGAGGATTGGAAATTGGCTCCTGCGCCTGCATCAAACAGAACCAGCCGGTCATCCTGGCGCAGAACAGTGATGTTGCAGTCCGGAGTGGCTGCATCGGTTGGCAGGCCATGCGGTTTGAACAAGGCTTCGATTTCTTCGGCACTTCGGTCCGGCAGCAGGAAATTCATCGGAAGGCTAAGGTTGCCGTCGGATATGACTGTCACCTCATTTGCCCCGAGCTTTATAGCGTCGGACATGGCAAACGATGGTCGAATGCCGGCAAAGGCAGTAGCACCCAGTCCTAACCCGGTTTTGAGCAGCGTCCGGCGCGATAATTGATCCGTCGACGTGATTGCCATGAATTTCCCTCCACATATTCAAATTTATGAATTTATCTATGTTTCCTTGAGAAACGTCAATGCACATCAACAAATGGCGGCGCAATCGTAATGGGTGCTCGTTAGTCAAGGCGGCGGACTGCCATGGATCTGACCTATTTCCTGGACCGTTTTTCTGAACCCTGGGTTTTGACCATCGGGGGGTTTTTGGCAGGCGCCTTGTTTGGCGGCTTTGCGCAGCAAAGCCGGTTTTGCCTTCGGGCTGCTGCCTTGGACTTTGCCCACGGCGTATTTGGCGTTCGTTTGTCGATCTGGTTGTTTGCCTTTTCAGCAGCGCTTTTAGGGACCCAGCTCCTTGTCGGAGTAGGCGAAGTTCAATCCCAGGAAGCGCGGCAGCTGGCATCTCCGCAGAGCCTCTCCGGGGCCGCGCTGGGCGGGATCATGTTCGGTGTCGGCATGGTTTTGGCGCGTGGCTGCGCCAGCCGCCTATTGGTGCTCTCGGCAACGGGCAACTTGCGAGCGCTTTTGTCGGGGCTGGTGTTTGCTGTAATCGCACAAGCCAGTCTGCGCGGGATCTTGAAGCCCTTGCGTGAATGGTTTGCAGGCCTTTGGACGACGGCCGATATCGGCGGCAATGATCTGATTGCCCACTTGGGTCTTTCTCAAACTGCAGTCATCGCTTTCGCGCTTTTGTGGTTCGCCGCCGGATTGGCGATTGCCATCCGTGCAAGGACTAAGCCCTGGCAGGCGTTTTCTGCATGCGTTGCGGGGCTCGCAGTGCCGTTGGCCTGGTGGTTCACATCGTCTGTGGCAAGTCAGGCCTTCGATCCGGTGCAGATTGAAGGCATCACCTTTACCGGTCCGTCTGCTGATACGTTGATGCTGTTTTTGTCCCCGGCACATTCGGCTCTCGATTTTGGAATAGGTTTGGTCCCCGGTGTTTTTGCCGGTTCTTTTATTGCCGCATTGCTGACCCGCGAACTGGAGCTTCAAGGTTTTGAAGGTGGCCGGTCTATGGCGCGCTACGGAACGGGTGCGGGCCTGATGGGGTTTGGTGGCATGCTGGCGGGTGGTTGCGCTGTTGGCGCAGGCATCACAGGAGCCTCGGTATTTGCTGTGACGGCCTGGATCACGCTCTCTGCAATTTGGTTGTCAGCGGGGCTGACCGACTATGCCCTGAATGGCCGTCCAGTGCGCAATGGGCGGGCCGGGGCGGCCATCGAAACACCTTAAGACAGGGTCAATTGAGGATGTGTCTGAGCCAATCTTTGACCGTTTCGACCTCCGGACGGGTGCGGGTTTTATGGTCCCGTTCAACCAGGTAATGGTCTTGGCCGAGCGGAATGCTGGTCTCCAAAGGAATGGCCAGTCTGCCTGTGTCTCTTTGCCGGATCGCCGCGCGTTCCAGAATCAATGCAACGCCAGCCCCGGAGGCCGCTAGTTCGGCAGCAGCCAGAGTGGTGTCCGCCATGACACGCGGGTGGTCTTCTGACGGTGTCAGGCCGTAGTGGGCAAAATACCGGCCCCATTGATCTTCAAATCCCAGAATGTGAATGAGTGGTGTGGAACACAGCGCATCCGGCGACTTGATTTCTTGCGAAAGCGAAGGGGTACACACTGGAACAATGGTGTCTTTTGCCAAGAGCTCTGCATGACCGTCCGGCCACTTTCCATTTCCAAGACGCACATCGATGTCGACTTCGGTTTCCAGAACCGTTTCCGCCCAAATTGCCGATAAAAGCCGAACATTGATCAACGGATTTGCCTTTAGAAACTCCGGCAACTGGGGGGCTATGACGAGGACCGTTGTTGAAATCGGGGCGCGCAAGGTGATGGTACCAGTGTGTTTCGCGCCAAACAGGCCTGCGGTCGAGAGAGCCAGCTCGTCAATCGCTTTGCGGACGGACGGCAGATAGGCCTTGCCAATTTCGGTCATCGTCAACTTCCGCGTCGATCGCCGGAAGAGCGAATGGCCAAGCTGGCTTTCCAGATTGCGGATGTGGGTGCTGACAGCCGCCTGGGTGAGGCCAAGTTCCTGGGCCGCCGCGGTAAAGCTGCCGAGCCGGGCCGCAGATTCAAAGCTGCGAAGCCACAACAGATTGGGCAAGTTAGACATGTCTTTATTGATAAAAAATATCGCTAAATGTCCATCAATTTATTCGTTTTTCTTTCTGAAAAAAGTCGCTGATCCTTGGCTCAGTTGAATTGGTATCTCGGACACGCAGAGGCGGACATGAACGTAGGATTTATCGGGTTAGGGAATGTTGGCGGTAAGCTTGCGGGCAGTATCTTGCGCAACGGATTTGAGCTGACGGTTCTTGATCTCGACGAAAACTTGATGGCCAAATTTGTCTCGAACGGCGCCAAGCGGGGCGAAAGCCCGAGGCAACTGGCTGAAACTTGCGATGTGGTGATCACCTGTCTGCCAAGCCCGGCAGCCTGTGCAGCCGTGGTTGAAGGGCCTGACGGGATCTTGGAAGGGATCGGGCCAGGCACGGTTTGGGCGGAAATGTCGACCACCGATGCAAGCGAAGTGAAGCGACTGGCAGGTCTTGCAATCGCAAAGGGCGGCGAGGCAATCGAATGTCCGGTCTCCGGCGGTTGCCACCGTGCGGCGACGGGCAACATTTCCATTTTCGCCGGCTGCAGCCGTGAGACCTTTGAAAAGGCCTTGCCATTCTTGACCGTCCTCGGGCGGAGGGTGTTGCACACCGGTGAGATCGGTTCAGCATCAGTCCTGAAAGTGGTCACCAATTATTTGGCGACGGCCAATCTTGTTTCAGTGTGTGAGGCGCTGACAACGTGTAAGGCGGCTGGTATGGATTTGAACACGGCCTATGAAGCGATCAAGATTTCGTCTGGCACGTCCTTCGTTCACGAGACGGAGGGTCAGGTTATCTTGAATGGGTCGCGGGATATTTCTTTCACCATGGATCTGGTTGCCAAGGATATTGGCTTGTTTCAGGCGATTGCCGAAACGCATGAGGTGCCGCTTGAGTTGTCGCCCCTCCTGAACAAGATTTTTGCCGATGGCATCGAACGTTACGGTCCGCGGGAGCTTTCACCCAATATCATCAAGCGTTTGGAAGAGGACACTGGCCTAACAATTTTAGGCGATGGGTTTCCGGCCGAAATGGCAGACGATGAACCGGAAGAGCCGGGCTATGAAGTTGTTGCAAATCGTGCTCAAAGTGTTGCGGCTGAATAGGGATAGGCGCGAAAACAATCATGTTGGACAAAAGACAATTCTATATTGATGGCCAGTGGGTTGATCCGGTCGAAGGCAAGGATTTTGAGGTGATCAATCCGGCAACCGAACAGCCGGTTGCCGTGATTTCTCTCGGGTCTTCTTCGGACCTCGACAAGGCGGTCGCGGCTGCCAAGGTTGCCTTTGAAACCTGGTCAGAAACGTCCGTTGAAGACCGGGCGGCTTTAATCGAACGTGTGATCGAAATTTATGAGCGCCGCTCAGCTGAAATGGATGACGCAATCCGCCTGGAAATGGGGGCCCCGGCCAAGTTCGCGCGTGAACAGCAGACACCCGCCGGATCAGGTCATTTTCAGGCAACCCTGGAGGCGCTGAAAGCCCACGAATGGGAACGGCCGAGCCCACGCGGCGGCAGCACCTTGCGGAACGAGCCGATCGGCGTCTGCGGTCTGATCACACCGTGGAACTGGCCGATCAACCAAATCGCGGCAAAGGTTGCACCAGCACTGGCCGCTGGATGCACCATGGTCTTGAAACCGAGTGAAGTCGCGCCGCTCTCGGCAATGCTGTTCGCAGAAATTCTTCATGAGGCGGGCTGCCCGGCTGGTGTCTTCAATCTGGTGAATGGTGACGGGTTGGGTGTCGGCGCGCCGATGTCATCCCACCCGGACATCGACATGGTGTCTTTCACCGGATCGACGCGGGCAGGGACCTCTGTGTCCCAAAACGCCGCGCCGACGGTCAAACGGGTGGCACTGGAGCTCGGCGGTAAGTCTGCCAATCTTCTGTTCGCCGATGCCGATCTTGAAACGGCGGTCCGGACATCGGTTGAGGGCTGTTTTTCCAACTCCGGCCAGTCGTGTGACGCTCCAACCCGGCTGTTGGTTGAGCGCTCTGTCTACGATGAGGCCGTCACGTTAGCCAAACGGTTTGCGGAAGAAACCGAAGTCGGCAATCCGGAAAAAGACGGTGATCATATCGGACCCGTCGTCAGTCAACTCCAGTATGACCGCATTCAAGGGCATATCGAAGC
Organism: Roseibium sp.; assembly: GCF_965216085.1. Lineage (GTDB taxonomy): Bacteria > Pseudomonadota > Alphaproteobacteria > Rhizobiales > Stappiaceae > Roseibium. The sequence goes on from NZ_OZ244138.1 coordinate 696,739, forward strand.
CGGTTTGAAAGATGACAATAAACTGATCACTGGCGGCCCGGGCAAACCGGAAGGTCTGGAAACCGGGTATTATGTCCGCCCGACGATCTTTGCCGATGTGAGCAATGACATGCATGTCGCGCGGGAAGAGATCTTTGGACCGGTGCTGGCGATTTTACCGTTCGAAACGGAAGAAGAGGCCATCCGGATCGCCAACGATACGCCTTACGGGTTGGCCGCCTATATTCAGACTGGAGATCCGGAACGGGCCAATCGGGTCGCCCGTAAATTGCGCGCAGGCAACGTCTATATCAACGGCGCAGGCATTGATTACGATGTTCCCTTCGGCGGTTACAAACAGTCCGGCAACGGCCGCGAGTTTGGCCAGTTCGGTCTTGAGGACTTTTTGGAACTGAAGGCGATTACGGCCTGAGGCCGGTTTCGCCCTATCAGCCCCGCTTGCGCCGCCCCGGCCTTGAGCCGGGGTCTTGACGTTTGGCAAGGTGATCCCGGCTCAAGGCCGGGACGGCCAAGCATTGGTTCGCTTGCTGATGCCTTTGCTTAGCCGAAAACGTCAGCCAGCCGAAGAACAGATCTGCAGAAGCGCTGCGATCTGGGGTGTCGCGAGACCCAGGCAGCAGGCGTGAACTGTTGCCAGGAAAACAGTCAGCACGCTTCCGGTACCAAGAGCCAACAGGAGAGACATATCCTGCCGGATCTCATTCCAAGCATCTTTCACGGAAATTGTTGCTGTCATTCGTGGTGTCCTCCCAAATCAGTCTATGCCAGCCCAGCTGGACCGTAACCTTACTCAGCAGCCTCTTGTGGCTGGTCGTCTGTTTTCTTGCCGCCGAACAGGCCGCCCAGCCAGCCTTTCTTTTCTTTCGGAGCTTCCGCTGCTTCAGCATCGCCTTCTTCGGCTGAGGCACTTGGAGCAACTTGTTCTGCAAAAGCGGTAAAGAACTCGCCTGCCAGTCGCTTTGCCGTTGAATCAATCAGCCGTGCTCCAAGTTGCGCCAACTTGCCGCCGACTTTGGCGTCAACGTCATAGTGCAGAATGGTTGCCTTGGGGCCATCCTCTTCAAGACGGACAACCGCGCCGCCACGGGCGAAACCGGCAACGCCGCCTGCACCTTCGCCCTCAATGCGGTAACCATTCGGCGGGTCGAGATCGAGCAGTTCCACTTTGCCGCCGAAGGTTGCCTTCACGGGGCCGACCTTCAGCTTCACCTTGGCTTCCAGTTCCGTATCGGAGTTTTTTGTGAGCTCCTCGCAGCCGGGAATGGAAGCTTTCAGGATGTCCGGATCATTCAGAGCGGCCCATACGGTTTCGCGCGGGGCTTCGATCCTTTGGCTGTCGGTCATTTGCATAAAGGGTGTCTCCGTGGTGTCTGTGAATCAGTTTCAGATGAGATGAATGTCCGTGCCGCGTTGGCCTTTTCTGCGGACCATCAGAAGTTCGGCAAGAATGGAGAGCGCGATCTCTTCTGGTGTGATCGCACCGAGGTCAAGACCAGCAGGACCACTGATCCTGTCCAAATCCGCTTCTTGAATGTCCTTTTCGCGCAGCTTGTTTTTAAGTGCGGCGATCTTCCGATTGCTGCCGACAAAGGCGATGTGTTTTGACCGGGCTGCGAGGGCTGCCTCAAGGGCCGCAACATCCCCGCGCCCTTGTGTGGAAACCACGACAAATCGGTCTGCATTGCTGTTTTCTGGAACACCAAAGCCGTCGATCCACTCGCAGTATTCGGGGAACGCAGACAGATCGTCCAGCGGTGCGTAGGCGACACAGTCAAAACCAATTGACGGCCCCTGTTTCGCAAGCGCCACCGCAACCGGGCTGGAGCCCAGAATGACAAGTTTGGGCCTTGGCAGAACGGGCTCAACGAAAATATCCATTGTTCCCTGGCTCGGGCACATGTTTTTGGCGAATTGAATGCCTTCGCGATTGTCGCCAGCTTCGACACCAAGCTCAGCCAGGAGTTCTTCCGGCTGGATGGAAATCAGCTTGGTTTCACCGTCCTCAATCGCAGCTTTTGCCGCTTTCACCACCGCCGAGCGGGCACAGCCGCCGCCAATCCATCCACCAAAAATACTACCGTCTGCACCGATCACCGCCTTTGCGCCAGCCTTGGCAGCTGTGACAGAAATCGTACGGACAACAGTTGCCACGGCAAAGGGTTCAGCCTCATTGCGCAAGCGGTCCGTCAGGGTGGCGAGATCATCCGTCAAGGTCGGGTGGGCTGTGCCGATGGTGGCAGGATCGGAGTGTTTCATAGGTTTTTCTCCCATCGCATCAGAGGCTCGCCAGATAGGGTTCAAGGGCAGCGAGGCTGTTTAGATTATGGGCCGGTGCAAACAGGTCGACATGGGGCAGGGCGGCCTGCATGCCGCTTGTCACCGGTTCGTATCCGTCCCAACCAATCATCGGATTGAGCCAGACTATCCGCTTGCAGCGTTTGCGCAGGCGGTTCATTTCTTCGCCGAGCTGGTCCGGAGTGCCCGTGTCATAGCCGTCCGAGAGGATCATCACGCAGGTACGGGAATGAATGACGCGGGCCGCATGGTTTTGGTTGAAGTCGGCCAGTGCCTCGCCGATTTTGGTGCCGCCTCCGATGCCCTGCGCCATCAGGCCCATCCGGTCGAGCGCGCGTGTTGTGTCGCGTTCCGAAAGAGCGGATGAGACATGCACCAGTCGGGTGTGAAAGAGAAAGGCTTCGGCTTCCCGGAAATTGTCGAGCATACCGTGCACAAACCGGGTGAAGACGCCGGTGTAGTTGCTCATGGAGCCGGAGGCATCGAGCAGGATCACCAGTCGTAGCTGGCGCGCGCGCGGACCCTTGTGGATCAATTCAATTGGCGTGCCGCCGTGAGCGATGGAATGATGGATTGTCTTGCGCAGATCCAGGCGTGGACCCTTGCGTTTTTGCTTGTCGCGCCGGGTTAGGCGGATCCGCATGGCTCTTGCGAGCTTTTCTGCCAATTCATGAGCTTTGGCCATTTCATCCGGATCATGGATGTTGCGGAAGTCGACTTTGCCGAGGTTTTCCGCAATGCTAGCGCCTTCCCGGCGGCCGGACGGTGTGTCGTCATTGCTTTCGTCCTCTTCGCCCGGGATCCGCTCAACATCGCCTGCGATGGTGTCCTGGCGAGCGCCTTGTGCATCCACCAGTTCGCGGATGGTCTTCATGGACTTCTTTGAGCTGGTGCCAGATACCTTGATGCCGGATTTAACGCCGCGCCCAAGCCAGTAAGCATCGAAAAGTTCGTCGAATTTCTTCCAATCCGAAAGCCGCCCACAGAAAAGCGCCCGGAACGCTTCTTTCAGTTTTTGCGGCCGTTTGAGGGCCTCAGACCGCAACAGTTTGACAGCATCTTCCGTTTCTCCCAATCCCACCTTGTAGCCGCTGTCGCGCAGCGAGCGCACAAATCCGGCGAGCCGGACCCGGAGGGCGGCACCAAGATCGTTGCGTGTTTCAAGGGAAAGACTGGTCACGGATTAAGCCACCTTTCCAAGCAGGCGGTCGGTGACTTCCGGCGTGATCCGGGCCTGGTCTTCGCGGGTTTTCAGAACACACACGAGCGTATCGAAAACCAGTTCACGTTGCTCATGGAGTTTTTTCGTTCCGAGACCCACAAGGGCTGCCGCCCAGTCAATGGTTTCGGCAACACCGGGAACCTTCGTCAGATCCTCTTTCCGCAATTTGCCCATCAATTCAGCGATTTGCAGGGCAAGGGCCGTGTCCAGCCCGTCGACGCGGCTCAAGAGAATACGGGCCTCGCGGCCGGTGTCCGGGTAATCGACATAGTGATAGAGGCATCGCCGGCGCAGCGCGTCCGAGAGTTCACGAGTTCCGTTTGAAGTGAGGATTACCCGGGGAATGCTCTTGGCTTCAATCGTGCCAAGCTCGGGAATAGACACCTGAAAGTCCGAAAGAAGTTCCAGAAGAAAGGCTTCGAATTCCTCGTCGGCCCGGTCGACTTCGTCGATCAGAAGAACCGGAGCCTTGTCCTGCCGGATGGCCGCTAGCAGGGGGCGTTCCAGGAGGTACTTTTCGGAAAAAACCGCTTCTTCGACCGTTTCGGCATCTGCGCCGCGGCCTTCGCGCGCCTTAATGGCAAGAAGCTGGCGCTGGTAATTCCACTCATAGATCGCATCGGACCGGTCAAGGCCCTCATAACACTGCAGCCGGATGAGATCCGTGTCTTCTAGCTTTGCCAGCGCTTTGGCAACTTCGGTCTTGCCAACGCCGGCCTCGCCTTCAAGAAGCAGAGGACGGTTCAGCATCTCCGTCAAAAGAAGAGCCATCGCCAGTCCGTTATCGGCGACGTAGCCCGTGGCGGCCAGCGCTTCGGCAAGGGTTTCTTTTGTCTGGGTCATCTTGGTCCGTTCAGTGGCACCCTCATTAGGATGCATCGGCCTTTTCCGGTCTGTTCTGGTTGGGTTTCGGCCAAACAACCAACCCGTTTGCGATGGCGATCTCGAACATGCGCGGGTAGGATGTTCCGGCTTGCAGGATCAGTTCATCAATCTGAACTATGCTGCTCATAAGGTGTTCCCTATTCTTTCCTCTCTCCCGGAAATCCGGGAGAGAGGTGGCTTGCAAACCTGCCCTTATCCGTGGGCACCAAGGTCCTTGGCCGCTTGCCAGATCCGCCAGGCATCATGCGGCATCTGAATGTGCGTTGAGCCCAGGAACTGGAACGCATCATTGACGGCATTGGAGAAGGCCGGGACACCGCCGACATTTGGGCTTTCACCCACGCCCTTTGCCCCGATGGGATGATGCGGGCTTGGGGTCACGGTATGGTCTGTCTCCCAATGCGGTGTTTCCACGGCAGTTGGGATGAAGAAATCCATGAAAGACGCGCCCATGACGTTGCCCATCTCGTCGTAGCGGATCTCCTGGCCCATCGCGATGGCGAAAGCTTCCGTCAAACCACCATGCACCTGGCCCTCAATGATCATCGGGTTGATCCGCGTGCCGCAATCATCCAGTGCGTAGAAGCGCCGGGTTTTTGCAACGCCGGTATCCACATCGATATCCATGACGCAGAAGTAGGCGCCAAATGGATAGGTCATGTTCGGTGGATCGTAGTAGCTAACCGCTTCGAGACCCGGCTCCATGTTGGGCGGCGGGGCGTTGTAGGCGGCCCAGGCGATTTCCTTCATGGACTTGCGTGCCTGCGGATTGCCTTTCACCTGGAAACCATCGACGTCCCACTCAAGGTCGTATTCTGAGACCTCCAGCATATGAGCTGCGATCATCTGAGCCTTGTTGCGGATCTTGCGCGCGGCAAGGGCAATGGCAGCACCGGCGACCGGCGTCGAGCGGGAGCCGTAGGTTCCAAGGCCGTAAGGCGCCGTATCGGTATTACCTTCCTCAACCATGATGTCATCGGCCGGTATGCCGATTTCAGTCGCAATGATCTGGGCCCAGGTTGTCTCATGGCCCTGGCCCTGAGACTTGGTGCCCATGCGCGAGATGACGGAGCCTGTCGGATGGACCCGGATTTCGGCACTGTCGAACATGGCAACACCGAGAATGTCGCAGTTCTTGGAAGGTCCAGCGCCGACGATCTCGGTGAAAAACGAGATGCCAATGCCCATGATCTCACGGGTTTCGCCGCGCTTGAAGGCTTCCTGTTTTGCCTTTTGCTCTTCACGCAGCTGACGGTAGCCGATGGTGTCCATCGCCTTCTGCATGGCGGTATGATAGTCGCCGCTGTCATACTCCCAGCCGAGAGCGGACTGATACGGGAATTGTTCCTTCTTGACGAAGTTTTTCATGCGCAGATCGGCCGGATCCATCTCAAGTTTTTGCGCCAGGATGTCCATGGCCCGCTCGATACAGTAGGCGGCTTCCGTCACGCGGAAGGAACACCGGTAGGCCACGCCGCCTGGCGCCTTATTGGTGTAGACACCGTCGACTTCGAGATGCGCCGCCGGGAAGTCATAAGACCCGGTGACGATGTTCATGAATCCAGCCGGCCATTTGGATGGATCGGCACAGGCGTCAAAACCACCGTGGTCGGCGAGGACGTGCACTTTTAGTCCGGTCACGGTGCCGTCTTTTTTTGCGGCGATTTCCGTGGTCATGTGATAGTCGCGGGCAAAGGATGTGGTGGAGAGGTTCTCCATCCGGTCTTCAACCCATTTCACCGGAACACCGGTGACGATGGAGGCCACGATCGAGCAGATGTAGCCCGGATAAGCGCCCACCTTGTTGCCGAAGCCGCCGCCAATATCCGGTGCAATCACATGGATCTTGTGCTCTGGAATGGTTGAGAGCAGGGAGGCGACTGTCCGGATGACATGTGGCGCCTGGAACGTTCCCCAAACGGTCAATTCACCCTTCACTTTGTCCATGGAGGCCACGCACTGGCAGGTCTCCAGCGGAGACGGGTGCGTGCGGTGATAGGAGATCATATCCTTGGTAACGACGTCTGCCTCGGCGAAGGCTTTTGCAGTTTCGTCCTTGTCGCCCACCTGCCACTTGAAGATGTGGTTGTGATGGTCGCGCGGACCATGCGCACCTTCGGTTTTACCTTCTAAATCCGGGCGCAGAACCGGGGCATCCGGATCCATCGATTTGAACGGATCGACCAGAACCGGCAGTTCCTCATAGTCGACTTCGACAAGCTGGATGGCATCGTCTGCGATGTAGCGGTTTTCCGCGACAACGAAAGCGACTTCCTGGTTCTGGTAGAGCACCTTGCCGTCAGCCAGCACCATCTGGACATCACCGGCTAGCGTCGGCATCCAGGCAAGGTTCACGCCTTTCAGGTCTTCGGCCGTCAAGACAGCAATCACACCTGGGATTTTGAGAGCTTCGGTTGCGTCGATCTTGGTGATCTTCGCGTGTGCATAAGGCGAGCGGACGAAGTCACCGAAGACCATGCCCGGCAGTTTCAGATCGTCGACATACTGGCCCTGGCCTTGCGTGAAACGAACATCTTCCACGCGCTTGCGTTTGCAGCCCATGCCTTCAAGGGCTGCTTCCCGCTGTTCCCGTGTCGGGGTCATGTCATTCATTCTGCAGCCTCCTGGAATTCAGTGCCGTTGAGCTTGGCCGCGGCATACTGGATGGCTTTGACGATGTTCTGGTATCCGGTGCAGCGGCAGAGGTTGCCGGCAATGCCCATGCGGATTTCTTCTTCCGTTGGGTTTGGGTTTTCTTTCAAGAGCACATGCGCGCGCATGATCATGCCCGGGGTGCAGAAGCCGCACTGAAGGCCGTGCATCTGGCGGAACCCTTCCTGCAAGGCAGACAGTGTGCCGTCGGCATTGGCCATGCCTTCAACAGTCGTTAGCTCCGCGCCGTTCGCTTGAGCTGCAAACATTGTGCAGGTTTTCACCGACATGCCGTTCATCTCAACCGTGCAAGCACCGCAATGTGAGGTCTCGCAGCCGATATGAGGGCCGGTGATATTCAGATCTTCCCGCAGGAAATGGATCAAAAGTGTGCGCGGTTCGACAAAGCGCTGCACCTTCTTGCCGTTCACCGTCATTGTGACCGGGATTTGTTCAATGTCGCTCATCTATTTCTCCCTCGTCACCGTTTATGAGCTTGCGCGTTCCGCTGCGCGGGCAAGGGCCCGTTCCAGCATGATGCCAGCCATCTTGGTGCGGTATTCTGCTGGACCGCGTCCGTCAGATGCCGGTTCCGTGATCGCTTCGGCAGCGGCGATCGCTTTTTTCACGGTGTCCGGGTCCAGGCTGGATCCTGTCAAAATGCCTTCAGCGTCTGCGGCATGAAGCGGTGTGTCCGCCACATTCGTCAGCGCGATGGAACAGGACGAAACTGTGTTTCCATCCATTGTCAGCACGACTGCGGCGGCCGCGGTGGCGTAATCGCCAACCTTCCGCTTCAGTTTTTCATATGCAAAACCGTGGCCAGACGGTGGTGTCGGGATGCGCACCGCTGTCAGGATTTCTTCCGGTGCCAGTGCGGTGAAGTAAGCTGCCTCATAAAAGTCGCGCGCAGCCACTTCACGGTTACCTTCCGGACCTGTCAGAACGTAGCTCGCATTGAGGCATTGCATCAGCGCCGGCATGTCATTGCCCGGATCGCCGTTAGCAACATTTCCGCCGAGCGTGCCGAGATAGCGGATTTGCGGGTCGGCAATCAGCAGCGACGTTTCGCGGATGATCGGCAGCTTTTCGCTCAGAAGGTCCGAGTGGATCATCTCGTGCTGTGTGGTCATCGCGCCAATGACGATGGTGCCGGCGTCTTCCTTGATCCCCTTGAGGCCTTCAACGCCTGCCAGATCAACCAGGTGTTCTGGCGCTGCCATGCGCAGCTTCATCATGGGAATTAGGCTATGTCCGCCAGACAATGGCCGGGCTTCATCGCCATGTTGGGCCAAAATAGAAACCGCTTCGGCAACGGTTGATGGCCGGTGGTAGATAAACTCACCAGGGATCACGTTGGTCTCCTCCCTCATTCTGTGCTGCGGTCTGCACCTACGTCAGCAAGTGAGCCACATCGACGTCCCAAACCTCTCATTCGGGTGATGTCTCGACATTCAGTCTGCTACCAAGGGTGGATGGTGTTGCGTTGCACCCTCAAGGCTGAGTGCACCGGAAGCCTGAAAATTGCACAAACTGCGGAGGCTATTGCACGAAGTACGACAGAAATGCTGTCGTATTTTGCGTCTATGAGAAACTACGTAGGTTTGCAGAAGGGCCTAACTGACTGAGCTATCTGTATTAGGCGTCTCTGCAGACAATAGGGAGTACACTCCGGCCGAAAGGTGCCGCCATTCGTGCAAAACCCCTTTTTGATCGGCTTTAGGCGGCGCTGTGGCAGGACTGCCGAAATTATTGCGCTGCAGCGGTGGACGGATCGCCGCTGGATTGCTCAAGGGAGGTCAATTTGGATTTGACGTGGCCCCATCGTGACCGGCTTACCGGAACCGTTTGACTGTCGTCTCCCGCTAGGTGCAGAACGCCACCATCGCCGGCCCTTTTGAAATTGATGACTTTTGTCAAATTGACGATATGGCTGCGGTGGACCCGATTGAAAATTTTGGGATCAAGCTGCTGCTCTGCTTCACTGATCGACAGAGGGCAGAAATACTCGCGGCTGCTGTCGTGGAGCCGGGTGTAGTGCGCATCCGCATGGATGGCGACGATCTCAGCGGGATCTATTTGCGTTTTCCGGCCATCAAGTTCAATCGGTATCGGCTTGCGAATGGCGCTGGCCGACTTGCGGACGGCTTTTGCTGCAGCTTGCAGACCAGAGGCTGGCTTCGGCTGCAGGCCTGTCTTTTGTTCAATTGGATGGGAGGTTGCTTGATCTGGGTCTACATCAGCGGAAATGTTGGCCGTAGGTGCGGAAACTGCGGTGCCTGCTTCTGCTTCGATTGATTTGTCACCGGACTGTGCTGGAACCAGCGCCAACAAAAATAGCGCCGATACTAAAAAGGCGACGCAGGAGACCAGAATGGCCAATGCTCCCGGCCCCAGAGAGGGGGCAGTCAAACTGGCAGCTGTTTGAGCCGGGTCAAAGGTCAATCCGGTCATTGCGGTGTAATGCATGGCGGAAATCGCAAGGCCCATGACAACGGCCGACACGACAATAGGCGGTCGCCGACCTGCGCTGAACAAGAGCCAAAGCGCCAAACCGGCAGCATTAAACGCGATCAAAAAGCTGGCAAGGACATAGGCGGGGTCATGCGCCATATGCAAAGACGTGTGCAAGGCATACATGCCGAGGTAGTGCATGGTGCAAATCCCGGCCCCCATCACAAAGGCAGACAGGCCGAGGCGGAGTGGGGTCAGGCGTTTGTTGCTGGCCGCAAAAACCGCGATACCGACAACCAGCACACAAACGAGAAACGACAGCAATGTCGGCAGAACCAGATAGTCTATGGTGACCTGAAACTTTGCTGCCAGGATGCCGACAAAATGCATGGACCAGATGGCAAGGGCCAGTGTCAGCGCAGCGCCTGCCAATAAATGGCGGCGGCGTGGATCTTGAGCGCTGCCGACCTGGACTGCCAAGCTTAATCCAACAAAACTCCCTTGGAAGGCCATAACCAAGGAAAGTGCCACGAGCCAAGGCTCGTGCGTCACTGTCATCGTGATGCCCCTCCCGTCTAGTGCCGTTCTCGCGCCTGACTCGGCTTTCCGGGAATTCATGATAGGCGAAGACTGTCAATTGTCCAAGTGTCTGCAAAAACACCGCGATTGGGTTTGCAGAACCTGGTGACAGCTTTCAAAGATCGCCGTGTTTTGGGAAGTCTGCTGTAATCAATCTTGGGAAAGCGGATCATTAGTGCCGCCGAGGGGTGGAGATTAATTCAGTTTTTAATGCAACTCATTCGCAACTGGGTTGACAGTTGCGAATGAGTTGCAATATCAATTGCGAGAAGGGGCAATATTCAAAGGGACATTTCAAAGTGAAAAAGACAATTCTCTTCGCCGCAGTTGCGGCGGTCGCCATGGCAGCGGCTTCAGGGGCCTCGGCCAAGGACAAGATGAAGGTCGTAACAACCTTCACTGTGATTGCTGATATGGCTGCAAATGTTGCCGGCGATGCTGCAGAGGTTGTCTCTATCACGAAGCCGGGGGCTGAAATCCATGGTTATGAGCCGACACCTCAAGATATCGTTCGGGCCCATGATGCCGATCTGATCCTTTGGAACGGTATGAACCTCGAACTCTGGTTTGAACAGTTCCTTGCCAATGTTGGTGAAGTTCCATCAGCCACTTTGACCGACGGTATCGACCCGATTTCCATCAAAAGCGGATCTTATGAGGGCAAGCCCAATCCGCACGCCTGGATGGGTCTTGGCAATGCGCAGATCTATATCGACAACATTGCAGCAGCGTTTTCAAAACATGATCCGGACAACGCGGTGACGTATGAAAAGAACGCTGAGGTCTACAAACAAGAACTGCGCGCGGTCATTGAACCTCTGCAGGCGACGATCAACAAGGTTCCAGAAGACAAGCGCTGGCTGGTCACCTGCGAAGGCGCCTTTAGTTATCTCGCCCGCGATTTCGGCATGAAGGAACTATATCTGTGGCCGATGAACGCCGATCAGGTCGGGACACCGAAACAGGTGCGGTCTGTGATTGATGGTGTCAGGGAAAACAACATTCCGGTCGTTTTTTGTGAGAGCACGGTCAATACGGCGCCAGCCGAACAGGTTGCCCGGGAAACCGGCGTGTCTTATGGCGGCGTCCTCTACGTCGACTCCCTCAGCGAAGCCGATGGCGCCGTTCCAACTTACCTCGATCTTTTGAAAGTCACCTCAAGCACGGTCGCTGAAGGCCTTGCAGCTGCAACCAACTGAGTGCGTTTGTCTGCTGAGCCCTGTTATTGCAGTTGTTTTGCAGATGAATGCAGCACACAATCACCTAAAGCGTCTAAGGGCGAAAAAGCTGCATGTTGAATGTTTTGAGGGAAGCGGGAATGGAGGTGGCTCCAGACCAAGCCGACAATGGGATTTCGGCTGAAGACGTGACGGTCACTTATCGAAACGGCCATACCGCTCTTTGGAATGCAAGTTTTGACATTCCGCGCGGCACGGTGACAGCTTTGGTCGGGGTCAACGGTGCCGGTAAATCGACCCTCTTTAAGGCGATCATGGGGTTTGTGCCTGCGGCCAAGGGCGATATCCGAATTCTCGATATGAGCGTCCGGGAGGCCTTACGGAAAAACCTGGTCGCTTATGTCCCTCAATCGGAAGAAGTAGATTGGTCGTTTCCGGTGCTGGTTGAAGATGTGGTCATGATGGGCCGTTATGGCCACATGGGCTTTCTGCGCTGGCCGAAAAAGGCAGATCATGAGGCGGTGTCAGAAGCGCTTGCCAGGGTCAATATGCAGAATTTCCGGCACCGTCAGATCGGGGAACTTTCTGGCGGACAAAGAAAACGGGTGTTTCTAGCCAGAGCATTGGCGCAGGACAGTCAAGTCATCTTGCTGGATGAACCCTTTACCGGCGTCGATGTGAAGACCGAAGAGCAGATTGTCGAGCTCCTGCGCGAGCTCCGAGCAGAAGGCCGGGTCATGCTGGTATCTACACACAATCTCGGTTCTGTGCCGGAATTCTGTGACCGGACGGTGCTGGTCAAAGGAACTGTGCTGGCGCATGGACCAACGGAGACAACGTTCACGCGTGAGAACCTGGAGCATGCCTTTGGCGGGGTGCTGCGCCACTTTACCATCAGTGATCAAACGCTTCACACAGATGGGGATGAGCGCACGGTCACCATCCTGACCGACGATGAGCGGCCCTTTGTGCAGTATGGTGGTGAAGTGCAAACCACTGAGGGGCGGAAATGATATCCGTTCTATTGGAGCCGTTCAGTTACAGTTACATGACCAATGCCATGTGGGTGTCGGCCTTGGTCGGCGGGGTCTGCGCATTTTTGTCTGCTTACCTGATGCTCAAAGGCTGGTCGCTGATCGGTGATGCGTTGTCTCACTCGGTCGTGCCGGGCGTGGCCGGCGCCTATATCCTCGGCTTGCCGTTCGCGCTGGGCGCCTTTATCGCCGGAGGGCTTGCAGCCGGGGCAATGCTGTTCTTGTCAGAGCGATCTGGTTTGAAGGTCGATGTCATCATCGGTTTGATCTTCACTTCTTTTTTCGGACTGGGCCTCTTCATCGTTTCGGTCAATCCAATGTCGGTGTCGATCCAAACCATCACGATGGGCAACATTCTGGCGATCACACCTGAAGACACCTTGCAGCTTGCGATCATTGGATTTGTCTCGCTGGCTGTCCTTCTCGTTAAGTGGAAGGACCTGATGGTGACCTTCTTTGACGAGAACCATGCCCGGACGATTGGGCTTCGGCCTGGCCTTTTAAAGGCCGTCTTCTTTATTCTGCTGTCGGCCTCTGTCGTGGCTGCGATGCAAACAGTTGGGGCTTTTCTTGTTATTGCCATGGTCGTAACGCCCGGCGCGACGGCCTATCTGCTGTGCGACCGCTTTCCACGGCTGATCATGCTGTCGGTCGTGATCGGATCGCTCACCAGTTTTGTTGGCGCCTACATCAGCTATTTTCTGGACGGTGCAACGGGCGGAATCATCGTCACCCTGCAAACACTAATCTTTCTCGTGGCCTTTGTGTTTGCGCCCAAACACGGCCTTCTGGCTGCCCGCCACAAGGCGGCTGAAGCTCTGCGCCAAGGGCCGGCTGACACAAACATGCACCAGGCCGTTGTCGGGGAGGACCTGTGATGGACCTCGATATGTTGATGCTGCCTTTCAAATTCGCGTTCATGCAGAATGCGTTTTTGATATGCGTGCTTGTTTCTGTCCCAACCGCGCTCTTGTCCTGCTTTCTAGTGATGAAGGGGTGGGCCTTGATGGGGGATGCTGTCAGCCACGCTGTGCTGCCCGGCATTGTGCTTGCCTACATCTTTGGTATCCCTTTGATCCTGGGGGCGTTTGGAGCAGGAATGATCTGCGCCGTTGCGACGGGCTATTTGTCCGGCAACAGCCGGGTCAAGCAAGACACGGTCATGGGGGTCGTCTTCTCCGGCATGTTTGGTCTTGGCATTGTGCTTTATGTTTCGATCGAAACGAATGCGCACCTAGATCACATCCTTTTTGGCAACATGCTGGGGGTTGGCAGTCAGGACCTTTGGACAGCGGGCATTATTTCGGTGCTGGTTGCCGGTGCGCTTGTCTTGAAATGGAAAGATCTTGTGCTGCACAGTTTTGATGCCGCTCAGGCGCAAGCCTCCGGCCTTCCGGTCAATGTGCTGCACTACGGATTGCTGGCAGCCCTGTCCTTAACGATTGTTGCCACATTGTCTGCGGCCGGATTGATCCTCGCGATCGGCTTGCTGATCGCTCCGGGTGCGATTGCCTTTTTACTGGTGCGCAAGTTCGGCACGATGCTTTGGGTCTCTGTGATTGTTTGTATGGGGTCTATGCTTGCCGGGACTTACCTGAGCTTCTTTTTGGACAGTGCCCCGGCGCCGACGATCGTGCTGATCCTGACGGCTGTCTTTATGATTGCGTTTATCAGGCGCCAAATTGTGACCCGGCGAATGTCGATGCGCCGGATTTCTCAGACTGAAGCGACTGCATCGGAATAAAAAAAGCCGGCTCACGCACTCGCGGGCCGGCTCAATTGTTTGATCAAAGATCTTTCGATCAGTTCTGCACTGGTAGAGTTAGAGAAACCAGGTCAGTCCCAACAATCGTGTCTCCTTCAAACCCGCTGTCCGAAACTGCGCCGAGATAATCTTCATTGGCCAAGGCGCCGTCAGGCAACTTGTAAGGGCCTTGGCGCGGTGCGCCAACGGGTGGGATCAAATGGGTCAGCATGAGATGTTTGACACCGGCACGGCGGGCCAAATGGCCAAGATCGGTGGCATTGCTTTGCCGGAAATAGATCGGCGGCGGGAAACCGGTCCCGCCATCCGGTCCCATCACCGGGTGGATTGTAGAATGAACCACGATGTCAGCACCATTAGCGAGTTTTTCAACCTGGGCTGATGTAGACGTTTCCCGAGGTGGCTTACGGGTGTCGTTTCCGGCATCTCCACCGATTACAACGCTGCCGGCCGGCGTATCAACCCGGTAGGAGGCATGACCTGCAATATGAGTTGAGCGGATAGCGCTGACCGTGACATCACCTTTGGCCCAAACCTGTTTTGCATCCTCTTCAGGCTTGAAGTCTTTCACGTTGATCAGGTCTGCAGGACCTCCGGGGAGCCGTTTTTTGTTTTCGGCAAGACGCTGGGCGATTTCACCGGAATTGATGAGCGCATCCCCAATATGTTTGGCAAAGCGTTCGCAGCTCAGGGCAAAACCAAGAGGAGACTTGGTTTCCTCGCTGCATACCAGATCCACCTTCGGACCGCCTGAATTGAAGTGCCAGCGCAACTGCATCATGTCGGCGAGGCCTTCCGTGTGGTCGGAGTGCAGATGGGTTAGAAAAACCGCATCTAGTTTTCCGACCGGAACTCCGGCCTGTGACAAGCGCTGTGTCGTTCCACGGCCGGTGTCGAACTGCAGACGAACGTCATTGCATTTGTTTTCCTGCGATCCGTATTGAACAAGAGTACCGGCACCCGCCTGTCCTTGAAAGACAGGAGGTCCGCCTTGGGTGCCGGTTAGTGTCACTTTGAGGCAAGGTTCCGCCATGGCGGTTTGAGCGGCAAAGGTACCCAAACCAATCAGCATTCCTGAGATTACTGTTCTCAACATTCTCTCCTCCCAACAGTTTTCGCTTTTGAACGGCGTGTTTTTGTTGGGCCACCGGAGCTCAGGATTGGCTGCCGGTCGCCAGTTAGCTTTTTGGTGTCATTTGAAGTCGATTTTTGCAGTAGACAGGCCGACCGATAGGGTGAAGCTGCCTTCATTGATCAGCCAGCGGCGGATTGTGTAGCTGCGTACTCCGCGCGCATGCATGGGGTCACCATCTGCAAGTTCCCGGGCGGCATCGAGCGATTCTGCTCTGTAAACAATCATGCCTTCTCCGAACATCTCTTCACCGCTTTCGTCAGAGACAGGACCGGCGAAGGCGAGGCTGCCTGCGGCCTCCATTTTGGCTTGGTAGGCAAGATGATCGGGCAGGGTGCCTGGAATATCTGCGTCGGGTCCTACTGGCTTGGTATTCACCACATAAAGCTCAAGCGCCAGGGCGCCTCGTTCTTTGGCTGTGCGTTTGTAATCTTCCCACTTGGGCATTCCGTTTCTCCCGATTTTTGGTGAGTATAAAAAAATCGATATTATTTGACAAATGAAAAAAACGTCGTCAAAGTGGAGGCTGATTTCGAAACACCGAGGAAACTATGCGCATCATTGTGGGAACGGGGCCGGCAGGGCCAGGCGTCTACCTGATCGAGGGGGAACAGGCGTGGAATTTAACGGCACTCGACAATGCCGTTGGCCATGATCTGATGGGACTAATTGCCGGTGCAGCTGATGCTGCGGCTTTAGCGGCCCGCAAGGACGGTGTGGCCGCGTGTGACGCTGCAGCCATCACACCTGCGCTACCGGTAACGAAGCCCGGTAAGATTATCTGTCTCGGCCTCAATTACGTCGACCACATCAAAGAGGGTGGATACGATGTGCCCACCTATCCTGCGCTATTTATGCGGTCCACCACATCAATGATCCCTGCAGGCGCCCCAATGGTCCGCCCTTCCTGTTCTGAACAGCTGGATTATGAAGCCGAGTTGATGGTGATTATCGGCAAAGGCGGTCGGCATATCAGCGAAGCGGATGCCCTTGATCATGTCTTTGGCTATACGCTGTTCAATGATGGGTCCGTGCGCGAATACCAGCGCAAGACGCACCAGTGGACGCCGGGCAAAAATTTTGATGGCACAGGCCCGATTGGACCAGTTGTTGTGACGCCAGATGAGCTTCCGGATGGCGCGGAAGGTCTGAAAATCGAAAGCCGCGTCGGCAGCGAGATCCTTCAAAGCGCGACCACATCCGATATGCTTTGGAGTGTCGCGCGCACCATTTCCACCATCTCCGAATATACGACCCTCGAGCCCGGCGATTACTTGGCGATGGGCACCCCTCCAGGGGTTGGCCATGCCAAAAAACCGCAGCGTTGGTTGCGCCCGGGCGAGATTGTTGAAGTCGAGATTGAGGGCATCGGCATATGCGCCAATCCGATTGTGGCTGAAGAAGATGTTTCTGCGACGGAGGCCGCTGAATGACAATGTCTGCCTCAGTCGCGCCTGTCGGTGAAGCCTTGGAAAAACTCCGGGCCGAGGCGCAAGACGTGGTGCGATCCTTGCGGGGCCGGCTTCCGCACCTTGACGATGATAGTATCGATCTCATTCTTCGGGGGGCGCGCTCGCATTACGCCTGGCAAGACAAGCCTGTGTCCCGTGAGATGTTGGAGACGCTCTACGAGATCACCGCTTCCGGCCCGACAAGCATGAATACCTGCCCAGCACGGTTCTTCTTTGTTGAAAGCATGGAGGCTAAGCAGCGGCTGGCAAAATCGCTCAAGGATAAGAACATCGACAAGATGATGTCGGCTCCGGTGAGTGTGATTATTGCCCACGATCTCGAATTCTGGAAAGAACTGCCGTTCTTGTTTCCGCATGAGGACCGCAGGCCGCATTTTGTCGGCAAACCCGAGCACTCGGAAGTAACCGCATTTCGCAATGGAACATTGCAAGGCGCCTATTTCATGATAGCGGCGCGGGCACTTGGGCTCGATGTCGGGGCCATGTCCGGGTTTTCGAACCAGATTGTGGATGAAGAGTTTTTTGCAGGAACAACTCTCAAGTCCAACTTCCTGTGTAACCTGGGATATGCGGATGAAAGCGCATTGTTCCAGAAATTACCGCGGTTGCCGTTCGAGACGGCCTGTAAGTTTCTCTGAGAGGCACAGATGGCCATTCGGCAAAAAACAGTTATTACGGTTCGTATGACCGGCACTGCCAGCAGCCATTCCCGCTGCGAGGTTCTGGTGCGCGATCTGAAGTCAGAGATTGATGAGCCGGTTGAACGAGGCGGCACCAACACCGGGTTCTCTCCAACCGAAACCGCATATGCCGCGTTGATCGGTTGCACGAACACCATCGGCAACAAATGTGCAGACAAGCTTGGGGCCGATATCGGCCACCTCAGCTTTCAAATGGAAATTGATTTCGACCGGCGGGGCGTCCTCTTGATGGAGGAAGTGGATGTTCCATTCAAGGAAATCCGGCTCGACATCACGTCCGACGGCCCGGCGAGTGACGAAGAACTCGCGCAGGTCGCGGAAGAAACAGCCAAATATTGCCCGATTTCAAAGCTCTACGAACAAGCGGGAACCAATCTCGTGATCAGTTGGAAGAAGGCCTGAAACCTCGGAAGTTTTTTGGGAGGAAATACAATGATCGGAAAACTGACTAGACGGAGCGTGATTGCACTTGCAGCGTTGAGCGCAACGGCAATGCCATCCTTCGCGACCGAAGTTATCAAAGCGGTAGCGATCGACGGCTATCCGTCCAGAGCTATGTGGGTGAAAGAATTCTCAGAGTTCTTCATCCCAGAAGTCGATAAGCGCCTTGCCAAGACCGGCAATTACAAGATCGAATGGCAAGAAAGCTACGGCGGCTCAATCGTCAAGCCGAAGGGCGTCCTTGAGGGGATTAAGCTTGGCCTCGGCGACATCGGTATCGTCACCACGATTTTCCATTCATCGAAACTGCCAAGCCAGGCTTTGTCGGCTGTGACACCGTTTATCGCGCCGGATGCAAGAGCGGTCGCGAAGGCGGTCGATGAAATCGCCAAAGAATTCCCGACAATGCAGAAGGAATTCGAGGCGCAGAATCAAGTCTATCTGGCAACGGGGGTTGTGCTCGATACCTATCAGGTGTTCTCCAAGGAACCGATTGATTCTATTTCCGATTTGGCCGGATCCAAAGTGGCCGGTGCCGGCATGAACCTGCGGTACCTGGAAGGCCTGGATAATGCGGCTGGTGTTCGTGGTGGTCTGACTGACTTCTATAACATGCTGCAGACCGGGCTTGTCGACAATGCCATGTTGTGGCCGGAAGCAGCCAAGACTTTCAAGATCGCAGAAGTCGCCCCTTATATGCTCAAAGCGGATCTTGGTGCGGTGAATTCCAAGACGATCACCGTCAACAAAGACTACTGGGACAAGTTGCCGGATGAGGTCAAAGGTGTCCTTCAAGAGGTCGCCGTGGCTTATCGTGACCATGTTGCCGGTGTCGCCATGGACCGGGCGGATGCAAGCCGGACTGCCTACATGGAATCGGGTGGAACCGTTGTTGAAATGGATCCGGCCGAGCGGGCTCAATGGGCTGCAAACATGCCGAATATTGCGGTCGAATGGGCGGCTGGTCTCGATACCAAGGGCGAGCCGGGCAGTGATATGCTCAAGGCTTATACGGCTAAGCTCAAGGACGCTGGTTATACGCCGGTCCGGGACTGGTCCGCGGAACTGACGCAATAAGCGCCGTATCAGAAACAGGATAGCTCATATGCTGCGTCTTTTGGACATCGGCCTGCGGGCTATCTCAACAGTGGCCAACTGGGTGGCGATTGGCGCCAACGCAGTTGGCACATTGATCGTCCTCGCCCTCGTTCTGGTGGTAAGTTATGATGTGGTGGCGCGTGGATTTTTCAACGCGCCATTCAGGGGAGCTGTCGAAGTTGTACAGTTCTCAATGGTTCTCATAGTCTTCCTACAGTTGCCGGACGTGGTGCGTGTTGGCCGTCTGACCCGCTCAGATGGGTTTCTGACAGTTTTGGGGGTGACACGCCCTGGTCTTGTAAAGTCGCTCCGCCGGCTGATCGATTTTGCATCTGCCGTGTTCATGGCGCTTGTCGCCTATGCGATTTGGCCAGAATTCCTAGAAATGTATGAAACAAAAGACTTCTTTGGCGTGCCAGGTGTGTTCACCGCGCCTTGGTGGCCCATAAAACTCGCGATCTATCTCAGTGCGGGTCTGTGCACAGTGATATTTCTGCTGAAGGTCTATCGGCCAGAAACCAAGCTTCCGCCGTTGCGTATGAAAGTAAACAAAGAGGACCAGGCGTGACACCTTTTGAAATTGGCACTCTGTCCGTCATCGCGATCGTAGTCCTGGTCTATATCGGCGTTTACATTCCGATTGCGCTTGGCCTCGTGTCTTTCGTTTCCATCCTGTTGATGCGGGACAATTTTGACCTCGCCATCAATCTTTTGAAAATCGCCATTGGCGACAGTGTGATGGAATACACCTTCGCCACGGTCCCCTTATTTACGTTTATGGGGCTAATCGTCTCAAAGGCGGGACTGGGCGCTGATATATATCAGGTGATGAATTCCGGTTTCCGGAGGGTCAAAGGCGGGATCGGAATGGCAACGGTCGGAGCCAATGCGGTCTTTGCGGCCGTGACTGGATCCTCCATCGCGTCTGCCTCGGTGTTTTCCAAGGTCTCTGTGCCGCAAATGTTGGCTTTCGACTACAATCCACGCTTTGCCGTTGGGGTGGTCGCCGGATCGTCGGTGCTTGGAATGATCATTCCGCCATCAGCGATGTTGATCATCTACTCTTTTGTGGCTGAGCAAAGTGTCGGCGATATGTTTTTGGCCGGGGTGGTTCCGGGACTGATGCTGGCCGCCGCTTATGTTGTCGCGATTTTCCTGATGGGCCGGCTGACGCCCAAATATGTTGGTGGCCGCTCGGTGGAAGAAACAGAGTGGATGTCACCGCTGGAAATCGCCGATAAGACTGTGCCAACGTTGGTGCTGATCGTTGCTGTCCTTGGTGGGATCTATACTGGCTGGTTGACGCCTGTGGAAGCGGGCGCTGCAGGATCGCTCCTGGGATTGTTGATCGCAGCGTTCCGCAAAAAATTGTCCCTGCAATCGCTCTGGCAGGCACTTTTAGAAACCGGTCATATCACCGCGTCCATTCTTTTCCTGATTACGGCTGCTTCGATCTACAGCCGGATGCTCGGGCTTGCTGGTGTGCCGAATGAGCTTGGCGATCTACTCAACGACACACAGATGACCTTCTTCTGGATCATGGTCATTTATGTACTCATGATGATTTTTTTGGGCACGATCCTCGATACGGCGTCGATCATCCTAATCGTCGTGCCGTTATTCCTGCCGCTGGTCGAGCCCATGGGCCTGTCGCTGGTCTGGTTCGGAATTGTGACGGTTGTTGGTGCAGAAATCGGGCTCCTGACACCGCCGCTCGGCATCTCCTGTTTTGTCATCAAAGCCACGTTGAACGACCCCAGGATTTCGCTCAAGGACGTTTTTGTCGGCGCGTTTCCGTTCGCGCTGGTCATGCTGATCGTCCTGGTTGCCTTGATCCGCTGGCCGTCATTGAGCCTGGCCATCCTAAACTAAGAGGACTTCATGCGCCGCGTCACCAAAGACAACATAACCGACGTTTTCATGAACTATTTCGGTCCGGATACAGACCCGCGGCTGAAGGAAATACTGAAGAGCCTCGTCACTCATTTGCATGATTTTGCACGTGATACGAACTTGACCCATGCCGAATGGCGTAAGGGCATTGAGTTTCTGGAGTGGGCTGGAAACATTTCTGACGAAGAGCGGCATGAATTTGTGCTGCTTTCCGATGTGCTCGGGTTGTCGTCCCTTGTCGACATGTTGAATTCCAGTCCGGACGGAACATCGTCAAGCGTGCTTGGTCCGTTCCATATTACCGGAGCACCAGCTTTGCCGATTGGCGGCGACCTCAGAAAGGACTTCAAAGAGCAAGTCCTTTTGGCCGAGGGCACGATCCGTGATGTCATGGGGAACCCGATCGAGGGAGCGGAACTTGATATCTGGCAGACCGCGCCAAATGGGATGTACTCTAGTCAGGATCCGGATCAGGACACCTATTCCTTCCATGGGATTCAAACAACCGGAAAAGACGGGCGTTATGCCTTTACGTCCGTGAAACCTATTAGTTACACGGTTCCAAGTGACGGGCCGGTTGGCGATATCTTGAATGCCAGCGGCCGCCACCCGTGGCGTCCGTCACACCTCCACTACATTGTAAAAGCGCCTGGGTATCGTGATCTGGTGACTGAGATTTTCCCGGATGATGATCCATATTTGGATGAAGACACGGTCTTTGGTGTCCGTGAAGATTTGATCATGACCTATGTCGAACAGCCGGCCGGAAGTTTCCCGGAAGAAGGGTTCGAGCTCTCCGGCAAGGTCGATGGGCCCTATTTGAAGGCTTCTTTCGATCTGATCCTGGTCAAGGCGTAGGCGGCAACGCTTAAAAAACAGAGGCGGGAGTTATGTGCCCGCCTTTTTTGTTGCTGTGTCTCGTTCTGAAATGAATCGTTCGCGTTACGCGACGGCTTCGGAAGAAAAGTGCTTTTCCAGAAAAGCCCCGGTCCGCTGATAGTGATCTAGCAGTAAGTAACAGGCTTTTTCAGTGTCGCGGTCGACCGCGGCATTCATGATCTCAGTATGCTCTTTGCCGATGTCGCGAGTGGAATAATCCAGCGCTTTGCCAGCCAGATAACGGTAGCGGATATTGAGATCGTAAAGCTGGTTGCAGAACTTCAGCAAGACATTCGATGTGCAGGCCCCGATCAGGCTCATGTGAAAGGCCTTATGCAGGTCTTCGAACCGCTCAACGTTACTGCGCGGTTCGCGCATCATTCTGTGATGGCTGATCACCAGCTGATCTTCCCAAGTCTGATTGGCATGCTCGATGCTCTCGCGCAGAGCCATCTCCTCAAGATGACAGCGAAGTTTCAAGATCTCTGCGAAATTCTCAGGACCGACCTCGGCGCTGCGGAACCCGCGTTGATCAAGCCGCTCCACCAAAAGGTCTGACACCAGCAACGTGAGGGCTTCGCGGA
Organism: Roseibium sp.; assembly: GCF_965216085.1. GTDB lineage: Bacteria > Pseudomonadota > Alphaproteobacteria > Rhizobiales > Stappiaceae > Roseibium. The sequence goes on from NZ_OZ244138.1 coordinate 719,003, forward strand.
TCGGTGAGCCGCCCATGTCCAGGATTTTGCGGAGACTTTCTATTTTAAGCTTTTCACCCGGCGGTATTTCTCCAGTCAGGATCTTGTGCCGAAGCGCTAGATAAGCACGCTGGGTGGCGGACGGCTCTTGCGCCGGATCTAATTGGGCCTGGATGCTCATGAGGTTGATAATATCGATATTTTTCGAAGTTTGTCAGATATCACGAAAATTTTAGGTCGCCTGTTGATACTACCTACTGCGCAGAGTGTCCAGCGCTTGCGCGTTGCGAAACTCAAGGATCTTGGCCAGGGTTCCTGAGGGCTTCAGGTGTTGCAGCTTTCCGGTTAGGACAGACACACCGTCGCAGCGAAATTACTTGCCGATCAAGCTCCCAACGCTCTTTTTGATCCGTGCTAGTATGATCGGGTCGGAAGCATAGTGATCCTCCGCCTTGGCAAAAGCTGCTTCTGCTTTTTCGGTGTCACCCAGGGTCGCGTAAGACCGCACCAGCATTGTCCATCCATCAGGGTTGTCGGGGTTTTCTTCCAGCTTGGCGGCCAATCCTGCGACCATCCCTTGAATGAGGTCAGCTTGATCATCTTGTGACAGGCTTTGGACAGCAGCTACGTCTTCGTCGGTTATTCTTTTGGTGCCGGATTGGCTTTCAATGAGGTCCAAACCCAGATCAGTCGCAGTCTCATTGATCTTGGCAAGGACGAAGGGGGCCGCGGCAAACCGCTGACGGGCTTCTTCGATGGCCAAACGTGCCAGATCGTCTTCGCCGAGAGCAGCTCGGATTTGAGCCAGCTCCTGCCAGCCCTTGTAGTTGGTCGGGTCACCCACCAAGGATTGATCCAGATCTGCTGCCCGGTCGGCGAGGGCAACCGGATCCCTACCGTTGCCATCACCGCCGGCTCTGGCGACTTCGGTGTCGGTTGCTTCCGGCAAATAGTCTTTGACATCCCGTTTGGTGAAGCGGGCCATATTGACGATGTCGCGCCGGACGAGCTGCATCCATGGTGCGCGCGGATCGGAATCTGCTGCAAGGGCGGCCCAGTCGTTCAATGCGCCCTCAAAATCTTGTGCCTGGGCCTTTGCAAGAGCCAGGTAATAGCGTGCCCGCGGGTCGTTGTTTTCTGCCCGGATTTGCTCGAACAGAATCTTTGCTGCCTGGGGAACCTTGTTGCCATTGGCCAAGGTCATGGATTCAGCATAAGTGGACAGAACGCTCGGATCATTGCCGGACAATTCCGCTGCGCGTCTGTAAGCATCGGCTGCAGACGCATTGTCACCGGTCGCCGCATAGCTTTTTGCGAGCAGCCACCAGTTTTCAAAAGATTCCGGGCTCTCCTTGACTGCTTCAACCAAAAGCTGGATGCGGCTGTTGATGTCGCCTGCCTCCGCCTTGCGGATCAGGGTTTCCGTTTTACGAGCCGCCAGCGGCTGGTCTTGCAGTTCAGGATGGCCGAGCCAGAGATATCCACCGATCGATCCGACACAAATTGCGATCAAGACAATGACTGCAACGATCGGCGAGCGGTGAGACACAGACATGCCGCCGACCGAATGACGGGCTGTGCGCAGAGCACGCGCTTCGATTTCTCTTTGGGCGGCATCAAACTCCGACTGTGAAATCAGCCCGGCGTCCAGGTCTCTATGGACCTCATCTGCCTGATCCCGATAAATAGATAGTGCTGCGTCGGTTTCATCCCGTTCAACTTCGGTTCGGCGCAAAAACGGCCAGACCAGCCAAAGGGCGCACAGACCCAAAGCGGCAATTGTCAGTATCCAAAAAGAGGTCATGACCGGCCATCCTTCAGTATTTTCTGCGCCGAAGAGCGTTCTTCCTCGGTCAGCGAAATCTCTTCAACAGGGTGCCTATGGGATCTCATATATCCGATGGCAGCCCCCAGGCTCAGCAGCAGTGCCATGACCGGCGTCAACCAGAGAACAGCGTTCTTGAGAGACAAGCGCGGGTTCAACAGGACATAATCGCCATAGCGGTCCGCGATGTAGGAGAGGATCTCCTTATCCGTTTCGCCTTCTTCCATACGGGTGCGCACCAGGACTCTGAGGTCTTTGGCCAAACCGGAATTGGAATCAAAGATCGACTGGTTTTGGCAGACCATGCATCGGAGCTGGCGGCCGATTTCCCGAGCGCGTTCTTCTTTGGCCGGGTCGGCAAACATTTCGCTGCCGTCAACCGCAAGGGCTGTGCTGGATGCAAGAGTTAAGGCGATAAGTGCTGCCAGAAGCGGTCTTAGTGATAGCCGGAGAACTGTGGTCATCAGACGGCCTCCTATTCGGCCGGTTGGGGCACTGCCCCAGCCGATTTACGGGAGGCCGGAACGCCGACACGGAGGCGGCGGTCACCGAGCGAAATCAGTCCGGACAAGGAAATAAGCAGGGCGCCAAGCCACATCCAGGGAACGCCAGGATTATAATAGAAGCGGACCACAAACTGGCCATTGGCAGCTGGATCGCCCAGCACTGCGTAGTAATCGCCGTGCCAGCGGGTTTCAATGCCGGCTTCTGTCGTGGGTTTTTGCTCAACCGGATACCAGCGGCGCTCGGGATAGAGCGTGGTCACCGGTTCGCCGCCTAAGGTGACGTTAACAGTGGCGACAGATGTCCTGTAATTCGGCCCAAAGCCGTCCTTGACCTGAACCAAGTTATATTCATAACGGCCGACCTCAATCGGGACGCCCGGTGTGACGGTCTGGATCTTTTCGATGCTCCAGAGGGATGCTGCGACGACACCGGCCGAGGCGATTGTGATCCCCAGATGTCCGGTATAAAGCCCCCAGGCCGACAGCGGCAGGCCGAACAATCGTCTTGGAATAGCTGACCATTTTGCCGACCCGACACCGGCACGGCGGGCGAGATCCAGGAGCGTTGCAACGCCTAAGAAAAGCGCGGTGCCGATACCGAAGATGCTGACCGGATCGGGCGTGCCGAAGACGACCAGCAGCAGGATTCCCAGCACCGCAGTTGTCGATGCTGTTATCAGCGTATCCCTGCGAACGCGGCGCATGTTGGCCCGTTTCCAGGACAAGAACGGCCCAATTCCAGCGAGCAGCACAACGCCAGCAAAGATCGGCAGGAAAGTTCGGTTGAAGTACGGCGCGCCGACGGTGATTTTTTCGCCTGTCACGATATCAAGGAACAGCGGGAACAGTGTGCCGACAAACACGGTCGCCGTGCAGGCACTCAACAGCACATTGTTCATCAGCAAACCCGTCTCGCGGGAGAGTGTTCCAAAAGTTCCGCCTTCCCGGATGTGCGACGCCCGCGCTGCAAAAAGGGTCAAGGCTCCACCAATCGCCAAGACCAACAGCAGAAGGATGAAGACGCCGCGTTCAGGATCGTTAGCGAATGCGTGAACGGACGACAGAATGCCCGATCGCACCAGGAAAGTGCCCACCAGACTGAGCGCAAAGGTCAGGATCGCCAGCAGGATTGTCCAGGTTAGGAGGGCTGCGCGTTTTTCAACGACGATGGCCGAGTGGAGCAGTGCCGTTCCCAGGAGCCAGGGCATGAAGGACGCATTTTCAACCGGATCCCAGAACCAGAAACCGCCCCAGCCGAGTTCGTAGTAAGCCCACCAGCTGCCAAGCGCGATACCGGCGGTCAAGCCGGACCAGGCCAGCAATACCCAGGGGCGCATCCAGCGAGCCCAGCTGGGATCAACTTGGCCACGAACCAGAGCTGCAATGGCAAAGGAGAACGCCGTCGAAAATCCGACATAACCGAGATAAAGCAGCGGCGGATGGAAGGCGACGCCCGGATCCTGAAGCAGCGGGTTCATGCCCTGGCCATCGAGCGGAGGATGAGGAATGCGCTCAAACGGGTTCGATGTGAGCAGGATAAATCCGATGAAACCAACGCCGATCATGGCCTGGACGGCGAGCACTACGGAGCGCATGCTGACCGGAATGGTCTTGCCGAAGAACGCGATTAGAACACTGAACAAGGCCAGGATCAGCACCCAGAGAAGCATCGACCCTTCGTGGTTCGCCCAGACACCCGTCACTTTGTAAAGTAGCGGCTTGCTGGAATGGCTGTTGAGCGCAACGTTCAGAACCGAGAAGTCGGACACCACATAAGCGTAGGTGAGAGCTCCAAAGGCGGCCGCGATCGCAAGGAACTGGATCTCCGCTGCGTGATCCGCAAAGCGCATGGCGGAGGCGTTGTCGGTTTGAAGACCCCAAATCGGGACGATGGCCTGGAGAACGGCAACTGCAAGCGCCAAGACTAGACAAAAATGACCAAACTCGATGATCATGAACAGGCTCCGTCCCGGAAAGATTGAGGTGAGGTGGACCCAGTCAGGACCTCCCTGACAACAGAGTTTGTCGAGGTCTCTGGCACTGGTAACGGCAACCGTCTTTGAAGCGCTGCCGGATCAATCAGAGAATAGGCATTGCGTGCCGGAAACTGGACCAGTTTGCTTTTTTTCAGCCGGGTGAAAATCCGGCTAATGGTTTCGGTATTCAGCCCCAAATAGTCGGCAATGTCCTCCCGGGTCATCGGAAGTTCGACGTAGATGCCCTGGTTCACAGGCCGGCCAATCCGGTTAGCCATGTCCAAAAGAAACAGGGTGACCCGTTCGGTGCTGTCGAGCCGGCCGAGGGTAACGAGATGCGCAGAACACTCTTCCAGCCGTTGATGCATGACATTGAAGAGTTCGCTTACCAGAGCTTGCGGGCAACCTTGCCTCGATCCGTCGCTCATTTGAACCATTGTTTGAAGGTCGAGCTCGCATAACATCGTGTCGCAGAGCGCCTCGATCCATTCACCCGTTCGGGGACCCGCGCTGGTCCCAACACCGCAAATGACATTTCCGGCGGTTTCTATGCCGAGTATCTGGCGCCGGCCGTCAGCCAGCCCAATGCAGATAGCGGTCATGCCGCTGAGAATGACCCAGATTTTCCGGCAAAAACCTTCTGAAATATCCAGTCTGTCGCCACGGCGCAGCATTTTGTGCCGGCGGCTTGAGTGAGTGGACTGCGCGCTCCGGCAAAGCCTGTGTGCACACATGGACTCGCTGCATTCCAGATTGCCATTTATCGAAACATTGTAACTCGACATGCGGCCCCGCACGAACCTGTTGCCTACTTGACTTTGGTTAGTAAGGTTCACGCAAAGAACGCTACAGTGCCTTCGAACTCCTCTCTATGATTTGAATCATTTCAAATCTTTGAAACTAAATATGTAAACTTTGATACCTGCTAATTGCAGAACTCTGACAATTATCAGGGAATGAGATTCTGCTCCTTCGTAGCTTCAGGAAGACTGAACTCGGAGAGGAGTCGGGTCTTATGAGAAACCTGTTGATTGCGATTGGCGTGCTGCTGTGTGGCTCTGCCTTTGCGCAAGAAGTGCCCGAAAAGGTCGACCTTGCGGTCGCCCAGGAAAAGGGCTGTTTGTCGTGCCACGAGGGAATTGAGAAATTCACTGGTGGCGTGATGATGGAAACCATTGAAGCCATGGGGCCGGATCTCGGCGATCCTGCTGGCTGTGTGGTTTGTCATGGCGGCAATCCGCAAGGGCTGACCGCCGAAGATGCCCACAAGGGCACAGTTCAAGATCTGGCTGATGCCGGTGGTCCGCATACTTTCTATCCCGACCCCGGCGCCTTGCCGATTGCGGAAAAAGCCTGTGGCCAGTGCCATGAAGGCTATACCGAGCGCTTGACCAAATCCCTGATGAACACCGAAGCCGGCAAGCTTCAGGGCAACCTGTGGTCCTGGGGCGTGATTGACGGCCGCCGTGCGGTCTACGGCAATTACACCCTGGTTGATGAAGACGGCAAAACCCCGGCTGTCGGGACGGACAAGTATAAAGAGTACATGACCGCTTATGCCGAAGCGCATCCCGATCAGTTGCCGGACTCCATGGAGCAGGTGCCGGATGTGGATGTTGAGGCGGTATCTGATCACCCGAATCTGGCTGGTATCACCTATTCCCGTCAGCAGTGTCAGCGCTGTCACGTTGGTGTGACGGGCCGCGAAAAACGCGGTGACTTCCGCGGGGCCGGGTGCTCTTCCTGTCACGTTCCCTATTCGAACGATGGCTTTTATGAAGGCAGCGACCCAACCATCGCGAAGGATCAGCCGGGCAAATTGCTGACCCACCAGATGCAGGGATCTCGGAAGTCCAAGGTCAATCACAACGGTCTTGAGTATTCCGGAATTCCGACGGAATCCTGTGTGAGCTGTCATAACCGCGGCAAGCGGATCGGTGTCAGTTATCAAGGCATCATGGAATTTCCCTATGGCTCGCCATATGATGAAAAGGGTGGCAAACAGCCGAAGCTTCACACCAAGAAGTACCTTTACATCAAGGAAGACCTGCACCACGCGCAAGAGTCGCGTCCGGGCAACCCGGAAGGCGGGCTGCTATGCCAGGACTGCCACACAACCATCGACATGCACGGCGACGGCAACCTGCCGGGAACCACGCTGGCACAGGTTGAAGTTGAGTGTGAGGACTGTCACGGCACCGTCAGCCAGTTCCCGTGGGAGCTGCCGCTCGGATATGGTGAAGAGTTCGGCGTTAAGGCTGAAGGCGACGCCCGCGGTCTGACCGATGAACTGACAGAAGAACAGTATCTGGCTTATGAGTATGAAGCTCAGGACGGTTACCTTCTGACAGCGCGCGGCAACCCGTTCGGCAACGTCGTGAAGTCTGGTGACAAGGTCATCATGCATTCCGCCTCTGGTCTCGACTTCGAAATTCCGGTCCTGAAGCAGATTGCCAAGGACGGCACTTGGAAGTCGCCGAATGCGGAAGTCGCCATGATGAGTGTCGGCAAACACATGGAAAGCATGGAGTGCTATGCCTGTCATGCTGACTGGGCACCGCAGTGCTACGGCTGTCATGTGACTGTCGACTATTCCGAGGGCAAGACCGACGTCGACTGGATCACCAACGCCAACAACCGCGGCGAAGATGGTCTGACTCCGGACGCGGCCATGGGTACCAACGGCATGACCGGTCCTGGCAAGGTTTCTGAAACCCGCAGTTACCTGCGGTGGGAAGAGCCGACCCTGGGCATCAACGGTGAAGGCCGTGTCAGCCCGCTGATGCCTGGCTGTCAGGTGATCACGACCGTGATCGACAAGGATGGCAACACGGTTGCGCACAATGAGACCTGGATGACCCCGGATGCCGGCGGGACCAAGGGTGTCGAGCATGCCGCTGTTCAGCCGCACACAGCCGGCCGGGAAGCCCGGTCCTGTGAGAGCTGCCACAACAATCCGAAAGCACTCGGATATGGCATCTCCGGTGGCCGCTTCCTGAACGGTTATGACAAAGGCTTCACAGTGGATCTGGAGACGGCAAAGGGTGAAATGATCCCTGGCAAGACCTCTGTCCAGAGCCAGCCGATCCCAAGCCTTGATCATGACCTTTCCAGGATCGTGACCGAAGACGGCAAACAGCTGGTGTCTGTTGGTTCCCACTGGGATCTGACCGGACCGCTTCCACAAGAGATGCGCGAGAAGATGGAACGGACAGGTCTGTGCATGGGCTGCCACCAGAACATGACGGATGAAAATCTCTGGGACAAAGTCAACAGCGAGAAATTCGTCAACAACAAAGAGCACCAGGAAGTCATGGACAAAGCGATCCATGCGCTGTCTGAAAGCAAAAAGTAAGACCGATATCCGGGCCGCCTTCAGCGGCCCGGATCCCGCCTATTTACTGAGGAGCCCGACACGATGCGCGCTTTTCGAATTTTAGCACCTGCCGTGTTTGCCGGTGCTCTTGTGGCAAGTCCTGTGCTTGCCGACTCCCACGGTGGACCGTCTGTCTATCTGGCTGCAGACCTCTTGTCGCCGTGTCAGGAAGCCGACAATGATGCCCGCTGGGGGGAGGCTGCCGAAACCGAGTGTGAGCAATACATGATCGGTTTTGTGGATGCCTTGAAGTTAACTGGCGCCAAAGAGAGCATGGGGATATGTGCTCCTGAGCTGAATACGGCCGACGAAGTCCGCTGGGCGTTCATGCGCTGGGTTCACGCATCTTATTCCAAACGCAAGGCGATGCCGGCCAATGAAGCCGTTCTGGCGACTTTAAAAGAGAACTTCGCTTGCAAATAACCTGAGCCTCTTTGACGTCACTCCATGAGTGGATTGGTAAAGACAGATTGAAAGTTATTTGGAAAGGCTTGAGAGGGGTTTCCTCTCAAGCCTTTTTGTTTTGAAATTGCGCCTTACCCGCGTGCGCGCAGGTAGGGAGGCGGCAGGTGCTTGCTTTGAGATCGGTGTCAGCAGACTGGGAAAATCGGCGCAATTTCCTTAAACTAGGACTCTAAAAGCCTGATTTTGCCGTGGGTCCGGTTTATTGCGTATGGTCTTAATTTATTGAAAAATATGCGATAAAATTCGTGACTCTTGCAAACATCACAATTTTTCCAAAAAATTGTTCTATGTGTGATGTTTTGGTGCTATATAAAACTGACCGACCGGTCGATGAATTTTATTGCCGGTCGTCAAATGGGAGAGACATATGCCAAATGCCTTTATCTGTGACGCAGTGCGCACACCTATCGGACGATACGGAGGTGCCCTGTCTCAAGTGCGGACAGATGATTTGGCTGCAATCCCTTTGCAAGCTTTGAAAGACCGCAACGCGTCCGTTGATTGGGAGGCGGTGGCAGATGTCATTCTCGGGTGTGCCAATCAGGCCGGTGAGGACAACCGCAATGTTGCCCGCATGGCGGTGCTGTTGTCTGGATTGCCGGTGTCGGTCCCCGGAACAACGGTCAACCGCCTTTGTGGATCCGGGATGGATGCAATTGGCCTGGCCGCGCGCACGATTCGGGCCGGTGATGCGGAGCTGATGATTGCGGGCGGCGTCGAAAGCATGAGCCGCGCTCCGTTTGTGGTCGGCAAGGCAGCCACCGCCTTTTCACGCAATGCGGAAATGTACGACACCACTATCGGCTGGCGTTTCAAGAACAAGAAACTGGACAAGGCATTCGGTACACATTCAATGCCGGAGACGGCAGATAACGTTGCCGAAGATTATAACATCTCCCGCGAAGATCAGGATAAGTTCGCTGCTGAGAGCCAGCGCCGCTGGGATGCCGCGCACAAGGCCGGCGTTTTCAAGGAAGAAATCGTCCCGGTCACAATCCCGCAGCGCAAGGGTGATCCGATCGTTGTCGATACGGATGAGCATCCGCGTCCGGGCACTGGCGTAGAAGCCCTGGCAAAGCTGCGCGGCGTCAATGCACCTGAGCTTACTGTCACGGCCGGCAATGCCTCCGGTGTCAACGACGGTTCGGCCGCCGCGATCCTCGCCTCAGAAGCCGCGGCTAAGGCGAACGGCCTGACGCCGAAGGCGCGTATTGTTGCCATGGCAGCAGCCGGTGTTCCGCCGCGCGTCATGGGCATTGGACCAGTTCCGGCCACACAAAAAGCATTGGGACTTGCCGGTCTGTCCATCGATCAGATGGATGTGATTGAGCTCAATGAAGCTTTTGCATCCCAGTCGCTGGCTGTGCTGCGGGAATTTGGCCTTCCGGACGATGCGGCGCATGTAAATGCGAATGGCGGGGCAATCGCAATTGGACATCCGCTTGGCATGAGCGGGTCTCGTTTGGTGTTGCATGCGGCCAACCAACTGCAGCGCACGGGCGGTCAATATGGCCTTTGCACCATGTGTGTCGGAGTAGGGCAGGGTATCGCCCTCATCCTGGAGCGGGTGTAATTTATCTTTGAAGGGCTTGGGAGGGCGTTCACCGTCGGATTTTGCCGATAGGCGGATGTAGCAAAGCCTGAACGGAACGCGCCGGACTTTAAGACCTGTCTGGCGGACTTGGAGGAAGTGGCATGTATGCACAGCTGGTGAAATCTGATGCTCTGAAAGCGCGCGAAGAGATGTCGCCCGAAGAGCAGGCGTTTCAGGATCGGGTCGACAACGGCAAAAAGATCGAGCCGAAAGATTGGATGCCGGAAGGGTATCGCAAGACCCTCATCCGTCAGATCGGTCAGCACGCGCACTCCGAGATCGTTGGCCAGTTGCCGGAAGGAAACTGGATCACTCGTGCGCCGACGTTGGAGCGTAAAGCCATTCTTCTGGCCAAAGTTCAGGATGAAGCCGGTCATGGCCTCTATCTCTATTCAGCAGCCGAAACGCTGGGCGTGAGCCGGGATGAACTTCTCGAAGCACTGCATTCGGGCAAGATGAAATACTCGTCAATCTTCAACTATCCGACGCTGAACTGGGCTGACATGGGCGCGGTCGGCTGGCTGGTAGATGGTGCGGCGATCATGAACCAGGTGCCGCTGCAGCGCACGTCTTATGGTCCCTATTCCCGCGCGATGATCCGGATCTGTAAGGAAGAAAGCTTCCACCAGCGCCAGGGCTATTCCATCATGATGAAGATGGCCTTCGGCACGCCAGAACAAAAGGAAATGGCCCAGGATGCCATGAACCGCTTCTGGTATCCGGCGCTGATGATGTTCGGCCCGTCGGACAAGGATTCTGTTCATTCCGCGCAGTCCATGGCCTGGAAAATTAAGATCAATACCAACGATGAACTGCGCCAGAAATTCGTCAATGAGACCGTGCCGCAGGCTGAATATCTCGGTCTGAGCATTCCGGACGAGACGCTCACCTGGAACGAAGAAAAACAAGGTTACGACTTTGCCGAGCCGGATTGGAGCGAGTTCTTTGAAGTGATCAAAGGCAACGGCCCGTGCAACCGCGAACGCATGGAGGCCCGGGTCAAGGCTTGGGATGACGGCGAGTGGTTCCGCGATGGTTTGAATGCGTATGCCGACAAAGCTGCCGCGCGCCGTCAGGCCGCTGGTGTGGCTGCGGAATAACCGAACAACGATGATTGAGGGAGAGACAGTCATGAGCAAAAAAGAATGGCCGCTCTGGGAAGTTTTCATCCGTGGCCAGCATGGCCTGAACCACCGTCACGTCGGCAGCTTGCATGCATCGGATGCGGAAATGGCGATCAATCATGCGCGCGATGTTTATACCCGCCGCAAAGAAGGTGTTTCCATCTGGGTGGTGCCGTCCAAGGAGATCACGGCCTCAAGCCCGTCTGACAAAGGACCGCTGTTCGATCCGGCGGAAAGCAAGACCTACCGGCATCCGACGTTCTTCGATATTCCCGAAGAAGTGGGGAAAATGTGATGGCTGAAGACACCACAACCACCACACCCGTGCAGGATCCGTTCATTTCGGATGTTTCCCTAAAGCCGGCCTTTTTCGAATGGCTCTGCCGGTTGGGTGACAATGCTCTGGTCCTCGGCCACCGCACCTCAGAATGGTGCGGTCATGGTCCGGTTTTGGAAGAAGATATTGCGCTGGCCAACACGGCTCTCGATCTGATCGGCCACACCCAACTGTGGCTGGGTCTTGCGGGAGAAGTGGAAGGCGAAGGCCGGGATGCCGATCAGCTTGCCTATCTGCGCGATGCCTTCAAATTCCGCAATGTCCTGCTTGTCGAGCTGCCAAAGGGCGACATGGGCGTGACAATGATGCGCGAATTCCTGTTCGATGCTTATCATCACATTCTGCTCTCATGGCTCTCAGAAAACTCCAAGAGCCCGCGTGTTGCCGAGATTGCTGCCAAGGCCCTGAAGGAAGTCAGCTACCATCTGGAACGGGCGTCCGATCTGGTTGTCCGGTTGGGGGACGGTACACCGGAAAGCCATCAGCGCATGCAGGATGCACTGGATCTTCTGTGGCCTTACACCGGCGAAATGTTCATCGGAGATGAGCTGGATGCTGCGGTCGCTGAGGCTGGGATTGCGCCTAAACCTGAAGACCTGAAGGTTGCTTGGGAAACCAGCGTGCGCGAAGTTCTGGAAGAGGCCACTCTGGCTCTGCCGGAAGGCGCAGGCTTCGTTCACAAGGGTGGCAAGCAAGGCCGGCATACAGAGCATCTTGGGTACATTCTGGCGGAGATGCAATTTCTGCAACGCGCCTATCCTGGCGCGACTTGGTAAGGGATCAAGGCCATGTCCATCACCCAAACCACGCCGACTGAGCAGGTCTGGGACTGGCTTGCTGAAGTTCCTGATCCGGAAATTCCGGTTGTCTCAGTTACCGAGCTCGGCATCATCCGCGACGTGCACTATGAGGGCGAAACCCTTGTTGTCGCCGTCACGCCGACCTACTCAGGCTGCCCTGCTACGGCTGTCATTGATTTGATGATCGAGGACAAGCTGCGGGAAAAAGGCATGCAGGACATTCGTCTTGAGCGCCGATTGTCGCCACCCTGGACTACGGACTGGGTCACACCGGAAGCGCGCGAAAAGCTGACGCAGTTTGGCATTGCGCCGCCCATTGACGGCACGGCCGCTGACGGCATGAGCGCAAAAGCTTCGCGCTTGTCCGGCAAAACCAATCTCGTGGTTCCCTGCCCAAGATGCGGGTCCGCTCACACAGAGCGGGTCAGCCAGTTCGGGTCAACCCCTTGCAAAGCCGCCTGGCGCTGCAAGGACTGCCTGGAACCATTCGACTATTTCAAGTGCATTTGACGCCCAGGAGGAGGGTTTCGCCTATGGCACGATTCCATTCGCTAGAAGTTACCGACATCCGCCGCGACACGCGCGATGCCGTTGTGGTTACATTGCAGCCGGATGCGGCTGATCAAAACGCTTTTGAGTTTACACAAGGCCAATACCTGACCTTTCGCCGCGACTTCGACGGTGAAGAACTGCGCCGGTCCTATTCGATCTGCACAGGCAAAGACGAAGGCTGCCTTAAGGTCGGAATCAAGCGGGTCGAAGGCGGTGCCTTTTCAACCTGGGCCAATGAAGACTTGAAGGTGGGCGACCATCTGGACGTCATGCCGCCGATGGGCCGTTTTTTTACGGATCTGGAACCGGAGAAGACGAAAAACTATCTCGGGTTTGCCGGTGGATCCGGAATTACCCCGGTTTTGTCGATCATCAAGACCGTACTGGCGCGTGAGCCAAATAGCACCTTCACACTGATCTATGCCAACCGGCAGACCAGTTCGATCATGTTCCGAGAGGAGCTGGAAGATCTCAAGAACAGCCACATCGGCCGCTTCTCAGTGATCCATATTCTGGAAACCGAGTCCCAGGATATCGACCTGTTTACCGGTCAGATTGATGCTGAGAAAATGGATCTGCTGTTCAAGCTTTGGGTCGATGCCGAAGGTGTCGACACTGCCTTCATCTGCGGTCCGGAACCGATGATGCTGACCATCGCGGATGGTTTGCGCAAACACGGTCTCACCGATGAGCAGATCCGGTTTGAGCTCTTTGCTTCTTCCCAGCCGGGACGGGCGAAAGCTCGCGCAACATCGCAGTCTGCCGCCACCGGTGCTGGAACGTGCGATATTTCCGTCACGCTCGACGGCAGCACCCGGAACTTCCAGATGGAAAAGAACGGCACGTCCGTTCTGGAGGCGGCCATCGCCAATTCCATGGATGCACCCTTCTCCTGTAAGGCAGGCGTCTGTTCCACCTGCCGGGCAAAAGTTGTCGAAGGTGAAGTGGAAATGGAAGTGAACCATGCGCTGGAGGACTACGAAGTCCGCGCTGGATACGTCCTTTCCTGCCAATGCATTCCGGTCTCAGACAAGGTGGTGATCAGCTATGACGAATGAAGCCGTTCTTGAAGACAACACCACCATGTCCTTGACCGACTATTTGGCCAAAGGAGGCAAGCTCTCCTCTCCGAACAATGTGCCGCCGCGCTACCGGGGCGAACTCCTGCGCCTGATGTCGTCCTTTGTTGACAGTGAGCTGGCCGGGTCTGCTGGATTTGCCGATGCGATCAATTGGGCACCCGGTTTGAAAGAACGCATTGCGGCGAGCCGGATCACTTTGGAAAAGGTCGATCACGCCGAACAGGTGCTCGATCTGATGACCGACTTTGGTACCGACAAGGCGCTTTACAACAAGGCGCACAGCTGGTCCGCCCGTCAATCCAGGGATGCCCATGTTGATCCGAAACGTCAGGGCGGAGACATGCGCTTGTCGGTGTTTCATTACCCAATGCAAGGCTGGGCCGATGCGGTTGTCATGAACTTCCTGATGGGCCTGGCGACAGTGCATCAGCTCAAGGAGCTCAGCCAAACCTCTTATCAGCCGCTTGGAGAAGTGTTCCGCAAAATCCTACCGCGCGAACAGCGCCATATGGAGCTTGGCCTGGAGGGGCTGCAGGCTCTGGCAGGCACCGAGACAGATCGTGCGGAGGTGGCGGTTTCCATCGGTTATTGGATGCCGCGGGTGGCTGAGACGTTTGGTCCTGGTCAATCCGAGCGGTTTGACCGCCTCAAGGAAATGGGCCTGCGCCAGACTGACAATGAAACCTTGCGGGCAGCATGGAAAGCAGACGTAGACGCGCGGCTTGCCGAGCTGAAGCTCAACTAAGCAAAAAAGACAAAAAAGGACATCCAGAATGGCCATGGGGACGACGGCGCGCCGTTTGGAAAGTTACGTTGAGGGCGCCTGGCGCCGCGGAGATGGCGAAGGCCAACCAGTCTTGAATGCCGCCACGGGCGGCATTCATGCTTTGATCGGGACAGAGGGGCTCGATTTCAAAGCAGCTCTTCAGTGGGGCCGCGCCAAAGGTGGACCAGCACTGCGCGCCATGACCATCCACGAGCGGGCTTTGATGTTGAAAGCCGTTGGCCTGAAGCTGATGGAGCTCAAGGAAGAGTTTTATCTGGAGAATTTTGCCACCGGTGCAACCCGGCGCGATGGCTGGATCGACATTGAAGGCGGTATCGGCACGATGCTGACCTTCGCTTCAAAAGCGCGCCGGGAATTGCCGAACACCAAGGTTCTAACGGAAGGTCCCGTAGAAGTTCTGGCGCGCGATGGTTCCTTTGTTGCCCAGCATATCTTGAGCCCGTTTATCGGTGTTGCTGTTCACATCAACGCCTACAATTTCCCCGTCTGGGGCATGCTGGAAAAGATCGCGCCGTCGCTGATCGCCGGAATGCCTTGTATCGTTAAGCCGGCGTCTCAGACCGCTTACCTGACAGAGCTTGTGGTTCGTCGGATCCTAGAAACGGGGCTCCTGCCGAATGGCGCTTTGCAAATCGTCACCGGATCTGCGGGTGATCTGCTGGATTATGTGGATGAGCAGGACGTCGTGACCTTTACCGGCTCCGCCTCCACGGGCCAGAAACTGAAATCCAGCCCGGCAGTTCTGAAACACTCCGTCCGCTTTACCATGGAAGCCGACAGTCTCAATGCTACGATCCTGGGCGCTGACGCAGGCCCTGGCACAGATGAATTTGATCTCTTTGTCCGCGAAGTTGCAAATGAGATGACCGTCAAAGCGGGACAGAAGTGTACCGCGATCCGCCGGATCATTGTGCCCAAAGCCCATGAACAGGCTGTTGTTGAGGCCGTATCCGCGCGCCTATCGAAAACCAAAATCGGGTTGCCGGACGATGAAGCGGTGCGCATGGGCGCAATCGTCTCCTTGAAGGACCGCGAAGGCGTCAAGGCGAAGGTGGCCGAGCTTTCCAAAGAAGCCGAGATCGTTGCCGGATCCATGGACAGTGTTGACTTGGTGTCTGGTGACGCAGAGCAGGGTGCCTTTATGGCGCCAGTGTTAATGCGCTGTGCTAAGCCGCTCGATGCTGAGATAGTGCATTCCGTTGAAGCCTTTGGCCCGGTCGCCACGGTTATGGCCTATGAAGACAATCAGGAAGCTGTTGAACTGGCGCGCAAGGGTCGGGGTTCTTTGGCCTCCTCACTCTTCACAAATGATGGTGCGCTTGCGCATGAAGTTGTCACAGGTTTGGCGCCATTCCATGGCCGCGTGCTGATGGGCAACCGCGGATCAGCCAAATCTTCCACTGGTCACGGTTCGCCCCTCGCACCTTTGGTGCACGGCGGTCCAGGACGTGCGGGCGGCGGCGAAGAAATGGGCGGCATGCGCGGCGTCAAACATTTCATGCAGCGCTCTGCGATCCAGGGCACGCCGGAAATGCTGTCAGCTGTGACCGGTCAGTGGATTGAAGGCGCACCGGTGCGGGCGGACGTTCACCCGTTCAGTAAGTCTTTGGCCGAACTAAAGATCGGCGATCAGATCGTCACCAAGGCACGCGAAGTTACCCTGGAAGACGTCGAACATTTCGCTGAATTTACCGGTGACACGTTCTACGCCCATATGGACAGCGAAGCCGCCAAAGCGAACCCGTTCTTCGATGACAGGGTCGCGCATGGCTATCTGATCGCATCGTTTGCGGCGGGGCTTTTCGTAGACCCGGAGCCGGGCCCGGTGCTCGCCAACTACGGTGTCGACAACTTGCGCTTCCTGACACCCGTCTATTTTAGTGACAGCCTGAAAGTCCGGCTCACCTGTAAGGAAATCAATCCACGTGAAAACGCTGGGCATGGCGAAGTTCGCTGGGATTGTCAGGTCACAAACCAGAAGGATGAAGTGGTTGCGCAATATGATGTTCTGACCATGGTTGCCAAGACCTGGCCGGAGACGTCATAGGGCCGGGGACGACTTGCCGGTCAACAATGGAGCTTGACCGGCAGACTGATTAGCGGACGGCCTTGACGCCTTCCAGGATCAAGGTGGTGGCGACCTTGGCGTAGTCTTCGCGTGAGATCGGGCCGCCCTCCTTGAACCACATATAGACCCAGTTCATCATGCCGAAGAGCGACATGGTCACCGGCATTAAAAGCGGCCGATCTGCGGTGTCCAAATGCGGATGAATGTCCTTTAGGGCATTTGAAAAATGACGAACGATCCGCCGTTCGATGGCAACGATTTCGCTTTTTTGCTCGTCCGAAAGCGCTGGACCAGCATTTAGCTGAACCTTGTGCTGGTCATCTGCGCCTCGATAGGAATCAAGCACAGTCATGACCAAGGTCTGCAGCCGCTCCTCTGGGGGCAGCGTCGGATCATCGGCCTCTTCCAGTGCCTTGTCGAGGATAGCCAGGTGGGACTGTATGATCTCGAAAATGAGGGCGTCTTTCGACGGGTAGTAGTGATAAAGCAGGGATTTTGAAACGCCGGCTTCCTGAGCAATTTGTGCCATAGAAGCTTTTTCCATGCCCTGCGTTGCAAAGACATTTGCTGCGGTGAGCAGAAGGACGTGCTGTTTTTCCGCAAAATCACTGGCGCGGGTTCTCGCCATGTGTTCGGAACTCCATATTTTGACAAGTTGCTGCCATAGCAACCCAATGCCATTTCCAAGTCAATCGACTTACCGGTCGGCCAATGAATGGCCAACCGGAAATTTCACAGATTTTTATATGAGCCTGTTTCGTTAGTCCTTCGGGCGATTGTCTACGACCCGCTTGGCTTTACCTTCCGAGCGCTGAAGTTTTTCTGGGTCATGGATTTCGATTTTTGTTGAGATTCCGATCGTCGACTTGATGTGGTGCGCCAATTCCTTTGCGGAAGCCTCGCGTGCTTCGCTGCTGGAGGCATTCGGCATGGCTTCGCCGTGGACAATCATCGCATCCATACGTCCTGCCCGGATAAGCTCGATCTGGAAATGAGCGGCAAGACCTTCACATTTGAGGATCTGCTCTTCGATCTGTGTCGGGAAGACGTTGACACCACGAAGAATGATCATGTCATCGCTGCGGCCGGTGATTTTCTCGATCCGGCGCATAGAGCGTGCGGTTCCCGGTAAGATCCGGGTCAGATCACGCGTCCGGTAGCGGACCATCGGCAGGCCTTCTTTGGTGAGTGTGGTGAAAACCAATTCACCCATTTCACCGTCCGGCAGAACTTCTTCCGTCACCGGATCAATGATCTCTGGATAGAAGTGATCTTCCCAGATGTGCAGTCCGTCTTTGGTTTCAACGCACTCTTGTGCAACGCCCGGCCCCATGATTTCAGAAAGGCCATAGATGTCGACTGCATGCATGTCGAAAGCCTGTTCGATTTCGAGCCGCATCGCATTGGTCCAGGGTTCGGCGCCGAAAATGCCGACTTTCAAGAAACTTTGGCGGGCGTCGAGACCACGGCGCCGGTATTCGTCGAGAATGGACAGCATGTAGGATGGTGTCACCATGATGACGTCCGGCTTGAAGTCTTCAATCAGTGTCACCTGGCGTTCAGTCATGCCGCCGGAGATCGGCACCACGGTGCAGCCAAGGCGTTCTGCGCCATAGTGTGCGCCGAGGCCGCCGGTGAAGAGGCCGTATCCATAGGCATTGTGCAGAATGTTGCCCTTGCGCCCTCCGGCCGCCCGGATGGAGCGGGCAATCAAGTCTGACCAATGGGAAATATCATTGGCGGTATAACCCACAACAGTCGGCTTGCCTGTCGTGCCGGATGAGCCATGGATGCGAACCAGGTTTTCCCGTTCTGTTGCAAACATGCCGAACGGATAGCAGTCGCGCAGGTCCTGCTTAATGGTGAAAGGGAATTTTGCGATATCTGCCAGAGACTTGAAATCGCCTGGGTGCGCACCGTGTTCATCAAACCGTTTTTTGAAAAACGGAGAATTTTCATAGGCGTGGGTGAGTGACCAAGTCAGGCGCTCTTGCTGTAGCGCTGAGATTTCATCGCGGCTGGCGATTTCGATGGGATCCAGAGTGGCGCGATCAGGAGTAAGATCGATCATGGTGTTTCCTCATAAAAGGCGCGGTTCAGGCCGGCTGTTCTTCTGTTGGCAGAAAAGTGCGATTGATGGTGCGGGAGTGGCCGCGGAACTCTGCGATAACAGTGCCGTCTTCGCGGATCACTCGAATGTCGTAAATGCCGGATCGTCCGGTCCGGGAAATCTCACGGGCAGAGGCCGTCAGAAAATCCCCCAAGGTTCCCGGAGCAATGTAGGTGACCGAACAATGCTGGGCGACGGTCATCTGATTGTAGGTGTTGCAAGCAAAGGCAAATGCACTGTCCGCCAGGGAAAAGATATAGCCGCCATGACAGTTGCCGTGGCCGTTGGTCATATCTTCAGTGATGGTCATGGAGATATCGGCTTCGCCAGGTGCGATATGCAGGATTTTCATGCCCAGTTTTTGCGATGCGTTGTCGCCGTCCCACATCAGCTTGGCGCAGGCTTCGGCCAGTTCTTGTGGTGTCATGTCTTTGGCATTGGTCATGTTATTCACCGCGGAAATTGGCTGGGCGCTTTTCCAAAAACGCAATGACGCCTTCTGCGTAATCGTCTGTGAAGCCGGCGGTACGCTGGCAATCCCGTTCCATATCCAGATGGGTGTCGAGGTCCTGAGTGGCGGCAGCCTGAATGAGACGTTTGGTCAGTCCCAGGCCAACGGTAGGGCCGCCTGCGAGCTTCTCGGCAATTGCGTTTGCTTCGCTGAGAAGAGCATCATCATCAATTGCTTTCCAGATGAGACCCCAGTCCGCAGCTTGCTCAGCCATCAAGGGTTCAGCCAGAAGCGCGAGCGCCTTGGCGCGCGGTTCACCCAAGATGCGGGTAAGAGACCAGCTGCCGCCAGCGTCCGGAATGAGGCCGATCTTGGAAAAAGCTTGGATGAATTTTGCCGAGCGGGCAGCCAGAACAATATCGCAGGCAAAGGCGATGTTTGCACCGGCGCCGGCTGCTACGCCATTGACTGCGCAGATGACGGGCTTTTCCAGGCTTCGGATAAGACGCAATGTCGGATTGTAGAACGTTTCAATCGTGTGGCCGAGGTCGGATCTTTCTCCATTGCGCGGGTCTCGGTCGCCGAGATCCTGGCCGGCACAAAAGCCTCTTCCGGCGCCTGTCAAAAGAATTGCTCTCACCGTTTTTTCGGAATGTGCGCGCTCAATTTCTGCGCGAAATGCCAAGTGCATTTCCTCGTTAAACGAGTTGAGTTTGTCCGGTCGATTGAGCGTAATTTGCAAAACGCCGTTGGTTAGATCCGAAATAACAGTTTGATTTTCTGACATATTTCTCTCCCTGACACCATTTTCCTCCGGTGTCGATGAAACAAAATGTTGCATAAACCGTCCGGTCGGTCAATTATAAGGATCAGCACGGCTCGCCCGTGATGCAGTTGGGAGGAGACTACATGACGCAGCTTTTTGATCGGCACCGCACGTTGCTCGAGCGCGCATTGCATGCGATCAAAACGCGCGAATTCTGGACGCCGTTCCCGGAAATTCCTTCTGGCAAGTTTTATGGCGAAACGGCCCGCGCAGATGGTGAAGCGGGGTTTGCCGGTCTGCTCGGCAAGCCCTTTGATCTTCCCGGTCACCCCGAAGATCGCCGTGCCGGCAATGAGACCTCTCCCTGGGGTCAAAACCTCGATCTGTCTTATCCGGCAGCTGAAGTTGATACTCTTGCCGCAGCATCAAAGGCAGCATTCGAAGCATGGGCGGAAACATCCGTCGAGACCCGCATTGGGGTGCTGCTTGAGGCGCTATCGCGCCTGAACAAGATCAGTTTTTTGCTCGGCCATGCGACTGTTCACACGACGGGACAGGCTTTTGCGATGGCCTTCCAGGCGGGCGGCCCGCATGCTCAGGATCGAGGTCTGGAAGCTGTAGCAGCCGCCTACGCCGAATTGACCTCAACTGCCCAAAGCGCTGTTTGGGAAAAACCGCAGGGCAAACATGCTCCGATCATCATAGAAAAGCGTTGGGAGATTGTGCCGCGTGGAATAGCGTTGACAATCGGCTGCAACACGTTTCCAACCTGGAACGGATATCCCGGCCTGTTCGCCAGCCTTGCAACCGGCAACACGGTGATCATTAAACCGCATCCCAAAGCCATTCTGCCGCTCGCGATTACGGTCAAGTTATTGCGCGAAATTCTTGCCGAAGAAGGTCTGCCGGCCGATGCAGTTCTCCTTGCGGCCGATGAACTGGAAACCCCGATCACCAAAGAGCTGGTGCAGCATCCGGACGTTCAATTGATCGATTACACCGGGTCGTCGGAATTCGGTGGCTGGATCCGTCAGAACGCTGGCGATGCTTTATTGTTCACGGAAGAAACCGGCGTAAATTCTGTAGTGATCACCGGCACGGATGAGTTTGACGCCATGTGCGCCAATCTGGCGTTTTCGGTGTCGCTTTATTCCGGACAAATGTGCACCTCTCCGCAGAACATTTATGTGCCGAAAGGCGGCATAGAGACTGATCAGGGGCACAAGTCCTTTGATGAGGTCATCGGTGGCATCTCGGCCGAGATCGACAGCTTGCTCGCCGATCTGAAACAGGCCTCCGGTGTTTGTGGAACCATCGTCAATCCAGCAACGATGGACCGTATTCAGGCTGCCCGCGGCGCTGGTCGTGTTCTACGGGAAAGTGGTGAAACTGGCATTGGTCAATCAGCAACGCCTTTGATTGTTGCCGTAGACCCATCGGACCAGATGCACCAACAGGAGTGCTTTGGGCCGATCGTTTTTGCTGTCGCCAGTGAGACCGCTGAGGAGGCGGTGCGTCAGGCGTCATGCCTTGCCCGGGAAAAGGGGGCGATCACCGCAGCGCTTTATGCCACGGATCAAGAGCTGATCGGCCAAGCGTCGAAAGCATTTGCCCGTGCCGGTGTCAATCTGTCGGTCAACTTGACCGGCAACATCTTCGTCAATCAATCGGCGGCGTTCTCCGATTTCCATGTGACCGGTGCAAACCCGGCCGGAAACGCAAGTCTCACCGATACCGCATTCGTCGCACCGCGCTTCCGGCGCGTGATGATCCGCTGGCCCAAAACCGCCTGATCAGGCGGCCGGCCATTCGTCATTAACATTGGGAGGAAACCATGAAACTTGCACAAACAGCCTTGGCCACATTGATGGTCTTGGGAACAGTGACCGCTGCTCAGGCTGACATCAAACTCGGCGCAAGCCTGTCTGCCTCGGGTCCGGCCGCGTTCCTCGGTGATCCGGAAGCCAAGACGCTCTACATGCTGATTGAGGATCTCAACGCGAACGGCGGCATCAACGGCGAAAAGATTGAACTGGTGCTCTACGACGACGGCGGCGATCCGAACAAGGCCCGCACGTTTGCAACCCGCCTTGTTGAAGATGATGAAGTTGTCGCCATCATCGGCGGGTCTACCACCGGCACGACCATGTCCATTCTTTCTGTCGCAGAAGATGAGGGCATTCCGTTCATCTCGCTCGCCGGGGCAATTCAGATCATCGATCCGGTTCGCGACTATGTCTTCAAGACGCCGCACACAGACCGCATGGCCTGCGAAAAAATCTTCACCGACATGCAGAAGAACGGCATTACCAAAATCGGTATGATCTCCGGGACCGGCGGTTTTGGTGCGTCGATGGAAGCTCAATGTGTCGATGTATCCGGCAAGTACGGTGTTGAGATCCTGGCTCAGGAAACCTACTCCCGTCAGGATGCGGACATGACCCCGCAGCTCACCAAAATTAAATCGACCGAGGGTGTTCAGGCTGTACTGAACCCAGGTTTCGGCCAAGGCCCAGCGATTGTCACCCGGAACTATGCGCAGCTCGGGATTGATCTGCCACTGTACCAGAGCCACGGTGTTGCCTCCGACAGCTTCATCGAGTTGGCTGGCAAAGCTGCGGCTGAAGGCGTTCGCCTTCCGGGAACCGCGCTGTTAATCGCGGATATTCTCGACGCAGATGATCCGCAGAAGGAAGCAGTGGTTGCCTATAAATCTGCATATGAGGAAGAATATGGCGAAGCCGTTTCGACCTTTGGCGGTTATGCGCATGATGCTTTCCGTTTGATGACGGATGCTATGGCCCGCGCCGGCAGTTCAGATTCCAGCGCAATCCGCGATGCGCTGGAAGCAACCAGCGGCCTCGTCGGTACAACTGGCACTTATACATTCAGTGCTGATGACCATCTGGGTCTCGATCTGAGTGCTTTCCGGATGCTCGAAATCCGCGACGGCAAGTGGACCTCGATCGACTAACGATCCCTAAAGTGGCCGGGAACTTGTTCCCGGCCAACCTTCAGAAATTCCCCTTAGGAGACGCTGATGGACGCTTTGATGCAGTTCGTCTATTCCGGCTTGACCGTCGGTGCGGTCTACGCCCTGGTCGCGCTGGGCTTCACCATCATCTACAACGCGTCGGATGTGGTGAACTTTGCCCAGGGCGAGTTTGTCATGCTCGGCGGTATGATCACCGTGTTTGCCTTTGATGCAGGGTTACCGCTGCCGCTGGCTGCACTGATGGCCATTGTGGCGACGGCGGCCATTGGTGTTGCGCTTAACAAGTTTTCCATTGAACCGGCGCGCGGCGCACCCGTGGTGTCGCTGATCATCATCACCATCGGGGCGTCGATCCTGATCCGCGGAACGGCACAGGTCATCTTTGACAAGCAGCTGCACAGACTTCCAGCTTTTTCCGGCGACGACCCGATCCATCTGCTGGGTGCGACGATCCTGCCGCAAAGCCTTTGGGTGATTGGCGGGGCCTTTGCCATCTTCATCGGGCTCTGGCTGTTTTTTACCCGGACACTTCTGGGCAAAGCCGTTTTGGCGACCGCTAACAACCGGCTGGCTGCGCAGCTGGTCGGGATCAACACCGGGTTTGTCATGACGCTGTCCTTTGCCTTGTCCGCGGCCATCGGTGCGCTCGCCGGCGTTCTGGTCACACCAATCACTTTGGTCAGCTACGACGTCGGGGTCGGATTGGCTCTGAAAGGGTTTGCCGCGGCCATGCTCGGCGGCATGGGCAACCCAAAAGGCGCGCTGGTTGGCGGTTTGCTGCTTGGCTTGTTTGAAGCGCTGACGGCCGGATACATCTCGTCCCAGTACAAGGAAGCGGTCGCCTTTGTGGTGATCCTGGCGGTGCTGTTTGTCATGCCGCAAGGCCTCTTTGGTCAGAAGACGACGGAGAGGGTCTGAGCCATGACAGCCAAGCACAAATGGATTCAGCTTGCCGTTCTGGCAGCAATTGTCCTCATCCTGCCTATCTTTTTTCCGTCCGGATATTACTACCGCGTTGGTGCGCTTGTTTTTGTCAATGCGCTCTCTGTGGTCGGCCTTGTCATTCTGATCGGCTATGCCGGACAGATAAGCCTTGGTCACGCGGGGTTTGCCGGGATCGGCGCTTATTCCTGCGCCTTGGCGCCGGTTCATCTTGGACTGCCACCCGCTCTGTCTATTCTGCTGGGGGCAGGAATATCAGCTGGACTCGCCATTTTGATTGGCCGGCCGATCTTGCGCCTGAAAGGTTATTATCTCGGGGTTGCTACGCTCGGCTTCGGCATTTTGGTGTCGATGGTGCTTGCCAATGAACGCGGCCTGACTGGAGGTCCGGATGGCATGTCGGTGCAGGGCCTCGGTTTGCGCAAGGTCTTGCGTGAGATGGGGCTGCGCCTCTCCGGCGGTGAATTCTGGTACATCTTCAACGCCATCGTGCTTTTGATCGGCATCTGGATCGCGCTCAATCTCTATCAAAGTGCGACGGGCCGGGCGATGCGGGCCTTGCATGGTTCTGAAACCGCAGCCCAAACTGTCGGTATTGATGTCGCCCGTTATAAGCTGCAGGCCTTTGTAATCTCGGCCGTCTACGCCTCTGTTGGTGGCTCACTTCTGGCACTTCAAAACGGCTTTATCACGCCGGATGTGGCCGGGTTTATGCATTCCGTCGAGATGGTCACCATGGCTGTTCTTGGGGGCGTCGGCTCCGTCCTTGGTGCAACGTTTGGCGCGGCCATCCTCACGCTGCTGCCGCAAGTGCTCACGGTTTTCCATGACTATGAACATCTGGTGCTTGGACTTGTGATGATCCTTGTCATGATCTTCCTGCCGCTTGGTCTTCTGCCGTCGCTTGCGGCCCGTATCAGATGGAGGGGTGTCTGATGAGCATTCTCGAAATCAGCGGTCTTGGCATCAGCTTCGGCGGGCTTCGTGCGGTCAATGATGTGGGCTTTTCGGTCAAGCCCGGTGAGATCGTCTCCGTGATTGGCCCGAACGGCGCTGGCAAGACAACGCTCTTCAACATGATCTCTGGCGTTTACTTGCCAGATGCTGGCCAGGTAAAACTGAACGGCGAGAATGTGACGGCCAAGGCGCCGTTTCATCTGGCCCGAAAGGGTCTCACCCGCACGTTTCAGAACCTGCAGATTTTCCAGGACATGACCGTCCTTGAAAATGTGGTTGCCGGATTTCATCTGACCGAGCGTCCGTCCATTTGGGCAGATCTTTTATCTTTGCCTGCTGCACGGCGGCGTTCTGCTGATGTTCGTGAACAGGCGATGGCGCTTTTGGATAAAGTCCGTCTGTCGAAAGCAGCTGAAGAAGAAGCTGGAAACCTATCTTACGGCGCGCTCAAGCGTCTGGAAATTGCCCGGGCCCTTGCCGTTGGGCCGCAGGTCCTGCTGCTTGATGAACCAGCTGCCGGCTGCAATGCGGTTGAGACGGAAGAGATCGACGATCTTATCGCCGAACTCGCCAAAACCGGCATCGCAATCCTGCTGGTTGAACATGACATGAAAATGGTGATGCGAATTTCCAACCACATTGTGGTGCTCGACCACGGCGAAAAGATCGCCGAGGGCACGCCAGAAGAGGTCTCGAAGAACCCGGATGTGATCGCCGCGTATCTCGGTACGGAAGAGGAGCCCGCTCATGCTGTCGATTGATGGACTGCGCTCGGCATATGGCCACATCGAAGTGCTGCACGGCATTGATCTGGAAGTCTCTTCCAAGGAAATCGTCACCGTGGTCGGTGCCAACGGTGCGGGCAAAACAACCTTGCTCAAGTGCTTGTCGGGCACACAGCCTGTGACGGGCGGGGATATCCGATTCCGGGGAGATGCTCTGACAGCGGTGCCGGCTTACAAGCGCTTGAAGCGTGGCTTGTCTCAGTCTCCTGAGGGGAGGCAAATCTTCACCAACCTGTCGGTGGAAGAGAACCTGCGGCTAGGTGCGTTTCTCTTCACGGACAGCCGGGTTGACCAGGACATGGAAGATGCCTTCCAGATGTTCCCGATCCTCAAAGAAAAGCGGAACCTGTCTGCGGGTGGCCTGTCCGGTGGTCAGCAGCAGATGCTGGCGATTGCCCGGGCATTGATGGGGCGTCCACATTGCCTGTTGCTCGACGAACCGTCGATGGGGCTCGCGCCGCTTCTTGTCGCTCAGATTTTTGACGTGGTGAAATCATTGAAAGACAAGGACGTAACGGTGCTTTTGGTTGAGCAAAACGCCTTTGGCGCGCTAAAGATCGCCGACCGGGGGTACGTGATGGAGACCGGAAAAGTCACGCTGTCCGGCCCGTCTGAAGAACTGATCGCTGATCCGCGTATCCGCGAAGCTTATCTCGGAATTTGATTTTTTGTTTGATGTCCGCTGGCAAAACAATCGGTGGACATTGAAGCATAGAAAAAACGTTCCCAGAGGAGGCTTCTGAGTGGTGATCAGCGCCCGGCAGTTGATTCCCGGACAACAAGACTTCCGGAAATCTCTTCATCACCGGCTGCTTTGTCTCGATCGAAAATACGATTGACCGCAGATAGGGCGAGTGCGGAGATCGGCTGGCGGATGGTTGTCAGACGCGGGACGACCAGGGAGGCCAGCGAAATGTCATCGAAACCGGCAACGGACAGGTCGCCGGGAACCTCCAGCTTCAAGTCCCGTGCAGCCCGCAAGACCCCAATGGCCTGCTGGTCACTTGCTGCTGCGATCGCTGTTGGACACGGGCCCTGATCACAAGCTTCTGCCCAGACCTTCCGGCAAATTTCTTCACCAGAGTCATAATCAAATTGACCTTCATAGATGGTCAGATCAATTGGATCTTTCTCGGTAGATAGGGTTTCAATCCGGGAGACGAAACCTTCTCGCCGCCGCCGGGCAACTTCCATCGAATTAGGCCCGGCGATATAGGCGATCCGCCGGTGGCCGAGCTCGTAGAGATGATCGGCAATCTGCACCGAACCGTCATAATGATCGGTCGTCACCAGCGGGTGGTCGCCCATTCGACGGTCAAGCGAAACGATGGGAACTTCTGCCTCGTAAGGCAAACTGCTGTCTGATGTTGCCACCACAATGATACCGCAGACAGAACGGTCAAGAAGCGCAGAGATCTGCGTTTTCTCAGCCTCCGGATCATCATGGGAATTGGCCAGCATGACCGAGTGATTGCGGCTGGCCGCTTCCATTTCTATGTCTTTTGCAAGCTGGGCAAAAAAGGGGTTGGTAATGTCTGGAACGACTACGCCAATGACATCAATGCTGTTTGTCCGAAGGGCTCGGGCGGCCAGATTGGGTTTGTAGCCAAGCTCTTCCATTGCTGCTTGGACACGCAGTTTCAGGGGCTGTTTGACGGTTTCATTCTTTGCAAGGACACGGGAGACCGTACCGACCGACACATCGGCTTTGCGCGCGACATCCTTGATGGTCGGCATTGAAGATCCTCTTTCTATCCTACCGGTTTAAACCGGTCCCGGCGCCCAGTCTCAAGCATCTACAGTAGTTGCCAGATTCTACGCAAACTCAGAAATAGGCAATTGTTCCAATTCAGCGAAATTCGGCAAGGAACTGGAGGCACCCTTGCGAGTCGTCGCCAAGGCGGCTGCCCGCATGGCAAAGTGGATCGCGTCCGGAAATTTGTCTCCTTTGGCAAGAGCAGTAGCCAGAGCGCCATTGAAGCAATCGCCAGCGGCAACCGTATCAATTGCATTGACTTTTGGTGCTGGTAGCTGGCCGGTCTCACCCTCGAAACACCACGCGACACCGTTTTCACCCATCGTGATGATCACACCACGCAGGCCGTAGCTGCAAAGGCGCTGTGCACCGTTCTGCGCTTCTTCCAAAGATACGGGGACGTGACCCAAAAAGGCACCAGCTTCGCTGGCATTCGGCGTGAGAACGTCGAAAGCAGTCAGTATGGATTTCGACCAGGCCGGAGTTGGTGCCGGGGCCGGATCCATAATCACCAAGGCTCCTGCTTTCCGGGCAAGTTCGGCCGCCTTCAATGACGTTTCAAAGTTGATTTCATTTTGCAGTAGTACAACGCCGCCATCACTCAACTGATTTGCAAAAGCGTCCAAATCAGCCGGTGCCAATTGATCATTGGCACCGCCAGACAGGCGGATCATGTTATCGCCGCCCGGACCGACATCGATGAAGGCCATGCCAGTTGTGCAGTCTGGTTTTTCGATCAAATCAGATTTGACTTGATATACATCGAGCTGGTCTGCCGCTTCCCGGCCAAAACTGTCGCGCCCAACAGCGCCAATCAGCGTTGCGTTGGCGCCCAGTTTTGTTGCTGCGACGGCTTGGTTCGCCCCCTTGCCACCAAGTGTGTGAGCCGTTTCCCGAACCTTTACGGTTTCCCCGACCTTTGGCCAGCGGTCGAGATAGCTGAACAAATCGATGTTTATGCTTCCAACAACGGTGACCGGCTTCAAGATGGAGCTCCGTAAATCGTTAGAGTTTTTATATACCGCATGGTCTTGTTGATGCGGAAGTTGGTCTTTACGGGAACCGGGATTGGGTGCCGTTTTTATGTCGCTGCGTATTTAGCGCGGTAATGATCGAGGACCACCGCAAAAATAATGACCACTCCCGTGATCATCTGACGCATGAAATCGCTGAGACCGATCAAGATCAAGCCGTTTGCCAATACGCCGATGATAAAGGCGCCGAGAAGTGTGCCAATGACAGAACCGCGTCCGCCGCTGAGGCTGGTACCGCCGATGATGACAGCCGCAATAGCATTCAACTCAAAACCGATCCCGGCAATAGGGCTGGAGATATTGAGGCGCGCCATATAAACGATCGCGGCGATACCTGCAGTGAAGCCACAAATGGTGAAGGCGGCGATCTTGTAGCGCTGGACCGAATGGCCTGCGAGACGGACGGCTTCTTCATTGTTGCCGATGCCGTAAAGCAGGCGGCCGAAGACGGTGAAGTTCAAAACAAACCAGGCCACAAGAACCAGCACCAATGCCACCAAGAACACCACGGGAACGCCATAAATCATTGCCGAACCAAATTCCTCGAAGGCGAATGGGAAGGAATAGATCGTTTGCGCATCCGACACCTGAAGGGCAGCGCCCCGGGCAATGTTGAGCATTCCAAGCGTGATGATGAAGGAGGGCAGGGCCCAATAGGCACTGATGGCGCCATTGATGAAGCCGCACAAAACGCCAGTCAAAGTGGCCGCAACAATGGCTAGGGCGATGGCTTCAGCCGGTCCAAATCCCGGCAAAGTGATGGCCTTACCGGCGACAACAGCGGCAAAGGCCATGACCGAGCCAACCGAGAGGTCGATACCGCCAACCAGGATCACAAAGGTCATGCCGACAGCCAGAACCAGATTGATGGTGATCTGGGTCAGAATGTTGGTGATGTTGTTTGGCGTCAGGAAGTGCTCGGTGAAAAGCGAAAAGAACACAATGAGCGCCAGCAATGCGAGGCCGATCCCGGCATTCTGCAAAACGGTCCGTACCGAGAATTTAGCAGGAGCTTCAAAGGTTTCGTTTGCTGTCTGGAGTGTCATTGTGTGTTTCCTCCGGCCGGATCGGTTTGCCCGTAGGCCAGTTTCAGGATGTTTTCTTCGGAAAAGTCCGGCCGCTCGAGTGAGCCCTGGATCTGATGTTCGGCCAGCACAAGGATGCGGTCGGCCAGTGTCATCAACTCCGGCATTTCGGAAGACACAACCAAAAGGGCGACGCCATTGCGGGCCAGATCTTTCAAAATGGCGTAGATTTCGGCCTTGGCGCCGACATCGACACCCCGGGTCGGTTCGTCGAGCAGCAGGACTTTCGGATCGCGCGCCAGCCACTTGGCCAGAACCACCTTCTGCTGATTGCCGCCGGACAGGCTGGAGGCCGGATCTGAGGTTCTGCCGTATTTCAGTTTTAGTTTTCCTGCGGATTCCTTCGCCTGGCGCTTTTCCGCCGCGAACTTTAGCAAACCGGCCTGGGAGACTGATCTGATGTTGGCGAGCGAGATATTGGCCGAAATCGGCATGTCGAGGATAAGGCCTTCGTCTTTGCGATCCTCGGTGACAAATCCAATCCCGGACCCGATGGCATCGCGCGGACCTGAATAGCGGACGTCTTTGCCGTCCCTCTTGATGTTCCCAGAACGGAGCGGATCAATTCCAAATATCCCGCGCAAGATTTCCGTCCGGCCGGCACCTACCAATCCTGCAATACCTACGATCTCGCCATAACGCAGGTCGAATGAAACACCGTCTTCTGCCGGATTGGCCTGTGTGCAGATGTTGTGAACGCTCAGAGCTATCCCGCCGAAACCATGATCTTCGGTTTCATGGGCCATTTCACCGGCGAGCTGCCGCCCAACCATTCGTTGAACGATGCCATCCGGAGTGGTGTTTGAAATGAGATCTGTCGCGATTGTTTTGCCGTTCCGGAAAACAGTAACGCGGTCACAGATCTCAAACACCTCGTCCAGGTGATGTGAAACGAAGACCACCGTCACACCATCCGCCTTGATCTTGGCAACCAGATCAAACAAGCGTTTGGTTTCCCGTTCGGTCAGTGTTGCCGTCGGCTCATCGAGAATGAGAATGCGGCTCTTTGACTGGAGCGCCCGGGCGATTTCGACGAGTTGCCGATGAGCGATCCCCAAAGAGCTGACCGGAGCTTTAACGTCGATATCCGTCAGGCCAATTGCATCCAGCGCTTCCCGCGCCCGGCGGTTCAATTCCTGCCGATCTAGCAAGCCAAATCGAGTGCGCGGTAGATGTTCAATTGAAATGTTCTCCGCAATCGAGAGATGCTCCAGAAGATTGAACTCCTGATGCACAACCTGGACGCCATTGGCTTTGGCTTCATGCGGCGTTGACGGCCGGTAGGCAGAGCCTGCGAGCGAGATATCCCCTTCGTCAAAGGGAAAAACGCCAGACAGTATTTTGATCAGCGTAGACTTGCCGGCGCCGTTTTCGCCAACCAGTGCGTGGACTTCACCTTCTTCCAGGAAGAAGCTCACGCCATCAAGGGCTTTCACGCCGCCAAAATATTTCTTCAGTCCTTCAACGGACAAAAAGGGCTGGGAATGTGCTGGGCTTGGCGCCGCGGAGTGCGTCGCTGCTACCATGATGCGTCCAGTCGTTTAGCTGATGAAGAATGTCATTAGAGGTGCCCCCGCTTCTAAGCTGACCTAAGCGGGGGCAGATGGGGGCGGTTATTGAGCGGCCACCAATTCGATCGGGGTCTTGACCCAGCCTTTGAGTTCATCGCCGCCAGCGACAACTTCCAGCGCCAGATCAATGGAGTTCGCGGCCATATCGGTGCCGAACTGATCCACGGTTGCCAGCATGCGGCCGTCTTCGATCATTGGGCCGACAGCAGGAATGTTGTCGAAGCCGACAACCAGGATGTCTTTGCGGCCTGCGCTTTCAAGCGCCTTGACCACGCCGATCGCCATGGAGTCGTTTGCAGCCATCACACCCTGGATATCCGGATGAGCGGTTAGCATGTTCGAAAAGACTGTGTTGGCTTCTTCTGTTTCCCAGTGGGCTGTCCGGCTGTCGAGCAGGTCCAGCTTGTATTCAGCCACTGAATCTTCAAAGCCCATACGGCGTTGGTTGGCGTTGTCTGCGCCC
Organism: Roseibium sp.; assembly: GCF_965216085.1. Taxonomy (GTDB): domain Bacteria; phylum Pseudomonadota; class Alphaproteobacteria; order Rhizobiales; family Stappiaceae; genus Roseibium. The sequence continues at coordinate 750,389 of NZ_OZ244138.1, forward strand.
GGGTTACCTTCAATGATGACGACTTTGCCGCCTTCACCCAGGGTCTTGCCAAGGGCATCGCCGGCCAATTTTGCGCCGCCGCGGTTGTCCGGGCCAACGAAGGCCAGCTCTACGCCTTGTTGTTTCTTAGCATCTTCGTCGAGAGCCACGTCGAAGTTCACGACAACGATCCCGGCTTTCATCGCCTTTTTCAACGGACGTACCATGGCGCGGGAATCAGCGGGTGCAACGACGATGGCGTCGACACCTTGCGTGATGAAGTTTTCGACCGCGTTGATCTGCGATTCAAAGTCGGTTTCGTTCTGCATGCCAACGGCCAGCAGTTCGTAGTCACCGCGCTTTTCCTGGTGTGCTTGCGCGCCAGCCATCATGTTCTGAAAGAACTCATTGGCCAATGATTTCATGATCAGACCGACTTTTGGTTTGTCGTCCGCCATGGCGGTTCCAGCAAGCAAAGCGAGACCGGTCGCTGCGGCTGCAGCGAGTTTAAAAAGTTTCATGTTTTCCTCCCAAAGAAGACTGCCGCCCTTCGATCCGGACTTGCAGATGAACAGGCCCGATATTGAAAGCACGTCACCTTTTGAGCGTCAATATGAAACGTTTCATTTTTTTGAATGCATTCATATTTGAGCCAAAAATTTCTATTAAAACTGGATGAAGTCGAAGTTGGTTCGGGAGTAAAATACGGCGTTAAAACAACCTTTTATGCCGGTTGCCTGTGTTCTATGTTGCTGAGCGAAAAGGCAAAAAATATTTCTGAAAATAATTTAAGGTGGAGCTACCGCGCTGGCGAAAATTGCTGGTGAAGCGCATTTCTCCGGAGCGAAAATGCATTGGCCTAATCAGCTAACTGCAATTCTTGGATCAGTTTTGCCAGTCCAGGGGCATTTTGGTTGGCCGAGGCGGTAACAGCACGGATTGGCCAGCGGAGTGTCGAGCGCAATGGAATGCGAACAACATCGACGCCGGCAGTTGCGTTGAGGGTTTCTTCATCCACGATGGCGCGGCCGGCGCCTTGGCTGACCATCCAGATAAGCGCAGACTGCGTGCGTGCCGCTGCGCGAGTCTCAAAGGATGCGCCAGCGTCGCTGAGCATTCGTTCCACAGCCTGTCGGAAGGGACTGTCGGCGGGGAGCATGACCAAAGGTGCCTTTGCAAGAACCTCTGGTGTGATTTCCTTAAGATCTGAAAGCGGATCATTTACTGGCAGGATTGCCACCGGTTTAAGGTCGTTCAAAACAGTTGTTTTCATGCTCGGCTCCCCCGGATCGGACGAAATGATCGCACAATCAGCCTTGCCTTCACGCAAAGCCGTGAGGGCGGCTTGTTCGCTCATGACATCGACATCGAACCTCAAGTCTGGGAAACGTGCCATCAACTTACCAGTGGCTACTGCAACCCTGGTATCGGCAATCGCGGGAACCGAGACGACGCGGATCAGGCCCCCTATTCCAGATGAAATCTGTTGCGCGGCATCCAACACACGTTGCAGACCCTGGTAATGCTGCTGCACCGCTTTGTGCAGGCTGTGGGCCGCTGCCGTTGGCTCAAACTTCTTTCCTGTTCGGTCAAACAACGCGAGGCCCATCTCCGTTTCGATGTCGGCTACCGCCCGGCTGATCGCCGGTTGAGTGATGTTAAGAGCCTCGGCAGCACGCCTTGTTGACTTCAGGCGGTAGGCCATTTGGAAAAGTTCGATTTGGCGGGCTGAAATGCGCATATCTAATGATAACAAAATTGCATCATTAGATACAGAAATATGATTTTTAAATAATCAATGTGTCCGGTACTTCTGACCTAGGTTAGAGGGACAAATTGTGATGCTGCTGGATGTGTCCACATTGCTGATTGCGGTCTTTGCCGGATCCGTGCTTCAGGCGGGTGTCGGCATCGGTTTCAGCATTGTCGTGGCGCCGGTGATGATGATCAGCTTAGGCGTGACGTCCGCTGTGCCACTTCTGCTTCTGCTGAACACATTGGTGTCGGCAGCAGCAATCGATCTGCGCAGCGGGCCGCAAGAAACGGGCACGATCACAAGATCTATTCTGAGCGCCTTTGTGGGTATTTGCGCCGGCCTGACTGTCTATTCCTTGTTTTCCGAAGGTGCGCTTTTGCTTACCACAGCCGCGTTTCTGTTCTTTGGACTTGTTGTGAATTTCGTTCAGGTGCCGCCAGTCTTGGGGCGGCATGGTGCCGTCGCATTCTCCGGTGTCTCTGGATTGGCGACGGTTTGGACGGCGACACCTGGCCCCTTGATCATTCTGGGTCTATTGACTAGCGGGCGCAGTGCGCAAGAAGCGCGAGTCCTAGTGCAGCCGGTGGCTTTTGCCGGTTATGGCGCTGCTTTTCTTCTGCACGGGGCCTTTAACGGTGCTTTGGTTTCCAACCCTTCCAGCATTGCGCCATTGGTTGTTGCGGCCATTGTTGGGGCACTGGCTGGCCGGGTCGCTGGAAAACATCTGCCGCAAAAACTAATCAAAACTGCAATCTGTGTGATTTCCGTGGCTGCCTGTGTGGCCCTGGTGCGCCAAGCCTATCTATTGGGGTGAAACCGGTGACTTCAAAAAAGACAATTGATCAGTATTTGGGCCAGTTTTCCCGGGCAAAGCTGATGACCGGCTCTACACCTTTAGAGCCGCTGAACCGCTTGTCTGAATTGCTGGATATTGATCTTTGGATCAAACGGGATGATCTGACCGGCCTTGGGATGGGTGGCAACAAAACGCGGCAGTTGGAATTCTATTTTGGCGAAGCGGTCGAGCAGAATGCCGACACCGTCTTGATAACCGGGGCCGTCCAGTCGAATTTTGTCCGCTCTGCCGCAGCTGCGGCCGCGCTGCTTGGAATGAAGTCCGTTCTGCAGCTTGAAGAGCGGGTCTCCGGAATGGGCGAGGCTTATTACCGCTCCGGAAATGTCCTGCTCGCAAAATTGCTTGGCGCCGAACACATGAGTTTTCCGGAAGGGGAAAACGAAGCCGGTGCGGACAATGCGTTGCATGAGAGAGCCGATCAGCTGAGGGCCGAAGGGCGCAGCCCCTACATCATTCATCTCGGCCTGGGCCACCCACCTTTGGGGGCGCTCGGATATGTGGCTGGTGCCGGTGAGCTGGCAGGCCAGCTGGATGACTTTGATGTTGCGGTTGTTCCGTCCGGTAGCGGATCTACGCACGGCGGGTTTTTGACCGGTCTTCGATTGGCTGGCGTTTCGGCAGATGTTTTCGGCATTTGCGTGCGGCGCGATCAGGACCAGCAAAGCCAGCGTATGCGTGTCGTTCTTGACAAATTGGCAGGGCTTTTAGGCTTGGAGCAAGGCCTGCCGGATGAGGACATCATTACTTGGGATGGAGCCCTTGCGCCAGGATATGGCCGTATAGGTGATTTCACACGAGATGCGCTGACAATGATGGCGCGCACCGAAGGGGTGTTTTTGGACCCCGTGTACACCGCCAAAACCTTTGCCGGACTTCTCGGTCTCCTCAAAGAGGGGCGAATAAAGCCTGGCCAGAAAGTTGTCATGGTTCACACCGGCGGTGTGCCCGCTTTGTTTGGGTACCAGGAGGAGCTGGACGTGGCATGACGTCTTAGACCTTTCCGCACAAAGGAAAGGTCCTTCGTCCGAGACCCAAGTCCGGCAGGTGACTGCCGGAACAACAAGAAAACGGGCCGGACACACTCAAAACCTTCCAGAAGGAGACGATGATGAGAACGAGATTACTCCCGGCCCTTGTTGCCGCGTTAACGCTGTCATCCGGTGTTGCCGCAGAAGAGTTTGTCACCATTGGAACCGGTGGTGTGACCGGCGTCTATTATCCGACCGGCGGTTCAATCTGCCGGCTTGTGAACAAGAACCGTAAGGATACGGGCGTCCGCTGCACCGTGGAATCGACTGGTGGGTCGGTTTACAACATCAATACGATCCGCGCCGGCGAGCTGGAGTTTGGTGTTGCCCAGTCTGATTGGCAATTCCACGCCTTCAACGGCACGTCAAAATTTAAAGAAGCGGGCCCGTTCAAGGACCTGCGGTCAGTGTTTTCTGTTCATGCAGAACCGTTCAACGTGATGGTACGCAAGGACGCCGGCATCGATAGTTTTGATGATTTGGCAGGCAAGCGGGTCAATGTCGGCAATCCAGGATCCGGCCAGCGCGGCACCATGGAAGTTCTGATGGACGCCAAAGGCTGGACAATGGACACGTTTTCAATGGCAGCGGAGCTTCGGTCCGCCGAACAGTCCAGCGCGCTGTGCGACAATCAGATTGATGCCTTTGTTATCACCGCTGGACACCCGTCAGGCAACCTCACAGAGGCTGCCACCACGTGTGATGCCAAACTGGTTCCGGTGACGGGCGCGGCTGTCGACAAGCTGGTGTCCGATAACTCCTACTACCGGTCCGCTACCATTCCTGGTGGCATGTACCGCGGAACGGATGGCGCTGTGGAGACTTTTGGGGTCGGCGCGACTTTGGTGACGTCTGCCAAAGTGTCTGATGAAGCCGTCTACGCGCTGGTCTCTGCAGTCTTCAATAACTTCGATGCGTTCCGCAAATTCCACCCAGCATTTGCCAACCTGAGCAAACAAGACATGGTCGAGGCCAGCTTGTCTGCGCCGCTGCATCCCGGCGCCGAGAAGTTTTACCGCGAGCAAGGTCTCATCGACTAAAAACTAAGAAGAGAAGGTCTGCCTTGGTTTGCTGGCAAAATGGGTTCAGTTGATCCCACTTCATTCAATTGGTTTTCGAAAATCCCTTTTGTGGCCGGATTGGATTGCAGCCCAATCCGGCTCGGGGGCATGGACTGGAATCTATTGAGTGAACTGACATCCGTTTTACCAGCAATTTCAGGCAGACCTTCCAGATTTCTTCCCTCAACTCCCGTCCGGTGAATTCAACGGTGATTTGCCGACCGAAATCACCAGGCGCTTCTTTTGACTGGATTACATCTAGCGCCCCATCCAGCCGCCATCGACGGTCAGGATTGTCCCATGGACGTAGTTGGAGGCCTCGGAAGCGAGAAAGACGACGGGGCCAGCCAAGTCCTCCGGATTGCCCCAGCGGCCGGCCGGAATGCGGTCCAGAATGGACTTGGAGCGGACAGGATCATCGCGCAGAGCCTGTGTGTTGTCTGTGGCGATATACCCAGGGGCAATCGCATTCACATTAACACCGTGCCCGGCCCATTCGTTTGCAAATGCTTTGGTCAGCTGTGCGATCCCGCCTTTGGACGCCGAATATCCTGGAACGGTAATCCCACCCTGAAAACTCAGGAGTGAGGCAGTGAAAATGATCTTGCCGCTGCCGCGCCCAACCATACCGCGGCCAATTTCTCGGGTCAGGCGGAACTGGGACGACAGATTGACTTCGATGACCTCGTCCCAATCGTCGTCCGAATGTTCTGCTGCTGGAGCGCGTTTGATGGTGCCGGAGTTGTTGACCAGAATGTCCACCCGATCAAAGTCAGAACGGATTTTATTGGCAAACTCCAAGACCTGATCTTTCTCGGAAAAGTCGCACTGGTAGCCGGTGAAGCTCCGCCCTAAGGCCTCAATGTCACTTTGAATAGCGCTGCCCTTCGGGTCCAGTGTTGCGCTGACGCCGATGATGTCGGCTCCGGCCATGGCAAGGGCATTTGCCATCGCCCGGCCAAGACCGCGTTTGCATCCGGAAACCAAGGCGATTTTTCCGGATAGATCAAATGTCATATCAGTCATTCAGAGTACCTGTTTTGGCCGTTACCGGTAAACCGCCGTCGGAAGCCACATGGAGAGTTCGGGAACAAAGGTCAGGGTGAGCAGCACCAGAACCAAAGGGATGAGGAAGGGCGCTGTTGCTGTAACGCAGCGCTCAAACGGAACATCGGAGACTTTGGAAAGAACATAGAGCACCAGCCCGACCGGGGGGGTCAAAAGCCCGATCATCAGGTTGAGGATCAGGATGATGCCGAAGTGGACCGGATCGACCCCCACCTGCATGGCGACCGGCAGCAGCACGGGCGTCAAGATGGTGATCGCTGCCAAAGTTTCCATGAAACAGCCGACAATCAGCACGATCAGCATGATGATCAAAAGAATGGCAATCTTGCCATCGACAAAGGCCAGCAAGTTTTGCGCAAACATCTGGGCGACCTGATTGGCCGTCAGGATCCAGGCGAAGATCGCCGAGGCGGCCACGATTAGCATGATCGACGCGGTGGTTTCGACTGTGTCCATTGAGACCCGGAGCAGCCGCTTGGCATCGAGCGTCCGGTAGACCACCAACCCCAGGAAGGCGGAATAAGCCACAGCCGCGATTGCCGCTTCGGTCGGGGTAAAGATACCGGTCAGTATGCCGCCGACAATGATCAGCGGGGTGAACAGCGGCAACAGGGCATTGCCGAGTGCTTTCAGGAAAGGCGCGACCTGGAAGCGCTCATCACGCGGGTAGTTTCTGATTTTTGCATAGAAGGCGACCATCACCATCAGAGCCATTGCCATGATGAGGCCGGGAATGAGCCCTGCCGCAAAAAGCTGGCCGATCGACGTATCGGAGATCACCCCGTAAACGACAAGCGGCAGGGAAGGCGGAATGATCGGCCCGATGGTCGAAGAGGCTGCTGTGACACCAACGGAAAAATCCGTGTCGTAGCCAGCCTCGCGCATGGCTTTGATCTCGATATTTCCAAGCCCGCCGGCATCGGCCACCGCCGCACCGGACATGCCAGCAAAGACAACACTGGCGCCGACATTCACGTGGCCGAGACCGCCATACATCCAGCCGACCGTTGCCCGGGCAAAAGCAAAGATGCGGGAGGTGATCCCAGCGGAATTCATCAGGTGCCCGGCCATGATGAAGAAGGGCACGGCGATCAACGGGAAAGAGTTGATGCCGTTGACCATGTTGTGCAGCACCACGACATCCGGCAGGCCAGACATCATGATGAACACCAGGGAGGCAACTCCGAGCGCTACGGCAACCGGCGCGCCGGCAATCAAAAGGGCAAATAAAACTACGAACAGCAGCACCAAAGCCATGTTCAGTCTCCTGTTCTTAGCGATCTATCGCGTCGTGAAGGGAATGTTCTTCTAACTCGCGCAGCACCTCTTCCGGCTGCTGCCGAATTTTACGGATCAGCCAGAGCGCGGAATACACTGCCATAATGGCCAGAGCCGCACAGACGGACCAATAAAGCAGGCTTTTCGGGATTTCGACCGATGCCATTTTGGTCCGTGTCTTTTGGGCGAGCAGAACTGCGAGATAGGCGAGATACCCGAAGAACAGCGTCGATAGCAGTTCCATCGCAACCGCGAGCCACTTGCCAGCCTTTGGACTCAAATAGCGGTAAAAGAATTCCAGGAAGATATGCGTCCCCTTGCGGGTCACGGAAATGCCGCCAAAGAAACCAACGACGATCAGCATGTAACGGGCGATTTCCTCCGTCCAGGCCAGGCTGTCATTGAGAACGTATCTGGTAAAAAACTGCAGGAACACGATGGCCGCCAGTGCCCAGATGGCGATTAGGCCGGGTAAGTCGGCAATGCCGAAATCCGAGATGTCCGTGCCGGTATCGGCGAACGTGATTTTCGGTGGGGGTGAAGCCGCTGCCCCATTTGAACCACTGTCAGGGAGCGCCTCGGCGGCGCCCCCATCCTGTTCATGAGTCATACTCATCTGCTTGTGTCCTGCACTGTTCTCTTAGAGAGCGCCAAGACGCTCGAAGTGCTCCATCGTATAGGGCACACCGTCACCGGTCAGCAGCGGACGGACCGCATCCTGGAACGGTTTTTGATCCACTTCGTTGACGGTAATGCCTTGTTCCGTGAACCAGGCGACAAGCTCTTGTTCTGACTGGTAAATCGTCCGGGAGGCTTTCATTGCGGCATCGTCCAGGATTTCGCGGACCGTAGCTTCATCATCGCCAAGTTGGGATAGGGCGTGGTCGGACGCAATCACCAGGAGGGAGTTCAGGATGTGGCCTGTCAAATTGATGTTGGACTGAACCTCATAGAACTTCTTGAACTTGATCGTTGGCAGCGGATTTTCCTGCGCATCGACCACGCCTTGCTGGAGCGCGAGATAAACTTCGGAAAACGCCATCGGTGTCGGGTTGGCATCCACCGCGTTCGGGAACATCAGCATTAGCGGGGAATTCGGTACGCGGATTTTCAACCCCTTCATATCAGCTGGTGTAAGGATCGGTTTGTTCGAAGTGACGTGTCTCTGTCCATAGTAAACTAGGCCCAATACATGGTTGCCGGTCGCCTCGTTGTAACCGGCTGACAGTTCTGAAAAGAGGTCACTCTCACGGTACTTCAGCCAGTGATCCCAGCCGCGCATGATGAAGGGATAATCTGAAATCGCGATCGGGCCGTAATACCGTTCCACGAAACTTGGGCCTGTGTAGATAATGTCTACGGCGCCAATGCCAAGGCCCTCGTTGATCTCGACTTCCTTGCCAAGGGATGAGGCCGGAAACACTTTGATTTCCACCCGGCCATCCGTGCGCTTGGCCACTTCCTCTGCTGCCCATTCGGCAACCTCGTGATAGGCCGAGCCGGTTTCATAAACATGCGCCCACTTCAGTTCGGCGGCGAGTGCTGTTCCGGTCGCGGCCAGAGCTGAAAAGCTGACGGCAAGCGCCGATGCAAAATTGCGTAATGACATTCCAAGATCCTCCCAAATCACCGGAAGCTGCAAAACCTATCTCACAGAATTCCGGCCGTTGATTTCAACTAGAATATCTAATATACAAGTTATCAGATTTGGCAAGCCCCTATGATTTGCGGCAGGAATCTGCTGTTTGGGCGTGTCCATGAAACGAAGTACACGAGGCGACATGACTGACGAAGGCCTGGAAGCGAAAGGAGAAGTGCGGCGAAAAAGGGCGCCCAATGCCCCGCCGACATCGCAAATCCGCTACCCGGCAGGTGGTGCCAAGACCCTTGCGCAGGTTCAATATCAAAGGATGCTGGACCGGATTACAACGATGGAGCTGCTGCCGGGGGCACCAATATCCGAACCGGAATTGGCGGCTGAAGCAGGAGTCAGCCGCACCCCAGTACGTGAGGCCATTCAAAGGCTAGCACGGGAAGGCCTGGTGGAGGTTGTTCCAAAATCAGGAACATTCGTTGCCAGAATTCCGGTCTCAGCGCTTCCTGAAGCTGTATTGGCTCGACGGGCACTTGAAGGAATGACTGCCCGCGCGGCGGCCAAACTTGCGACCCGCAGTCAGGTTCTGTCATTGCGCGTCATTCTTGAAGAGCACAAAGAGCTGGCGGCAACGGGCGACCGGGAACTTTTTCATAAATCGGATGAGCGGTTTCACGAACAGCTTGCCGGTGTTGGTCAGCTGCCGGGTCTGTGGCGCCTTGTGCAGCAAGTCAAGTTGCAGCTCGACCGGTTTCGCCGTCTTACTCTGCCCGAAGAAGGACGCCTGAAGCTGATCATCGATGAGCACACCGCGGTCGTAGATGCGATTGAGGCGGGGGACTCGGACTTGGCTGTGAAGGCAATCGAAACCCACTTGTCCGGCTTGCAATTGCACATCGAAACGGTGGTTGCCGCGCATCCGGATTACTTCATCTACGACTGTGACCCCTCAGAGCTTTTGAAAATATAACTCACCGCCGCTGCAAAGCGGTTTGATCACTGCTGGAGACTTCAAACATGGACGTTCGTCAGGTCTGCAGCCCTTTGGAAACCAAAGGGTTCGACACAAAACAATTGCGCGCAAATTTTCTGGTTGAGGACCTGTTTGCTCCCGGAAAGATCTCAATGGCCTACAGCCATCTGGACCGCACTATTGTTGGCGGTGTTGTGCCGCTTGCAGGCGCTCTTCAGCTTGAATCCAATAAACAAATTGGATCTGAGAATTTTCTGGACCGCCGGGAAATCGGCATCATCAACATTGGGGCCCCTGGCACGATCGAAGCTGATGGCACCAGTTATGAGTTGGCGCCGCGCGAGTGCCTCTATCTGCCGATGGGCACGGTTTCTGTCACCTTCGCCAGCGCAAATGCTGGTGCTCCGGCTGAGTTTTATTTCATCAGCACACCGGCGCACCACGCCTATCCGGCGATGAAAATCACCGAAGACGATGCGAACTGTTTGGAGCTCGGCACATCTTCTGATGCCAATGTCCGGATCTTGCGCCAGTATATTCATCCGGATGTCTGCAAAAGCTGCCAACTGGTCATGGGCATCACAACGATCCTGGATGGCAGCGTTTGGAACACCATGCCGTGCCACACCCACGACCGCCGGTCGGAAGTCTACCTCTATTTCGATATGACCGAGGAAACCCGTGTCTTCCATTTCATGGGAGAACCAACGGAAACCCGGCATCTGGTTATGAAGGAGAAACAGGCTGTGTTGTCGCCGGGCTGGTCGATCCATTCAGGTGCCGGCACTGGCCGTTACAGCTTCATCTGGTCGATGGCGGGCGATAATCAGGACTTCACCGACATGGATTTTGTCGCGATGAAAGATCTTCGGTAAGCGCATCAACAACAGGCTTCCAATGACTAAATGGGAGGGCGTGTCCAGCGCCTTCCACCCAGGTTGTTTGGGCTCCCAGCTTTTCAGCCAGAGATCTTATCCGATCAGGATGGATGGATACGTCTTTTGTGCCGTGGAGGAAGTGAACCGGGCACGCCGGTCTCTCAAGATTCTCGCTCCAGTTCGATGCGATAAACCGGCAGTCATTGATGAAGCTGTCGGACCCATTCTCAACGTGGAAATGATGACCGGTCCACATCAGGTCCAAAACTTCGTCATCTCGGCAGGCTGCAAGATCGGCCTCAGAACCGGTAAAGATCGTTTTAGGAAACCGGTCCCGGCCCTCCTTTTTCAGTTTTCGGTCGCCGAGCAGCGACAGATACCGCAACACTGGCACGGATGTGCGGGCAAGGATGGCAAAGATCCGGTGCTGCTGGGGCGCTGATGCAAAGTCGGAAAAACTGCGCATCGGCGGCTGAGCGGCGGTACAGACAATGGACACCAGCCTGTCTGACAAAGCCGGTGCGCCAGTCAATGCAAAGATCGACCCCGTGTCATACGTTAGGAGTGAAAACTGGCCGACGCCAAGATGATCGGCCAAAGCCAGAAGATCCTTCGCATAAAGGCCCGGATCATTCAAAAGCGCAGGATGACCACTGGATTGTCCATGCCACGGACGGGCTGGTGCGATCAGCCGGATGCCTGCAGCCTTGAATGCCTGATCGGCTCCTTGCGGAAGACGATTGCCTCCGAGACAGCCATGAAGAAAGATGATGGGATGGCCGGTGGGAGATCCCTGTTCATGGAAATCAAGCGTGCGGCCATCCTGAAGGATCAGGCTGCGCCGGCGGTCCAATTCCGGAGCCGTTTGAGCTGGCTGGCAAGACACTGCAACAGCGCGGGCCAGGTGGATCGCTTCCTGCAAGCCCTTGGCATGCAGTTTTTGTGTGATGGCTTTGATTTGCTGGCGGACGGTTTCCACCGACCGGTCTCTTGCATCGGCAACTTCAGTGGGGGCATATCCACTCATCAGCAATCCGAGAACTTCAGCTTCGGAAGGCGTCAGACCATAGAGTGCCTGTACAGCTTTTTCGGCGGTGCCGTGCCAGATTGCATCCAGTCCAACATACCGGACACGGCCATCTGGAGCTGGGGCATCCGGGATCAGGATCACCGGTTTGCCGCTATCGTCCTGGCGTAACCGGATTGCGGCAACATGGCGATCTGCATCAGATGGGATATTGTTGTGCCCATTCTCAAGTGCATCGCGATCAAGCCGGGCGGCCAGCTCGTCTCCATGCGTAATTCCGAGCAAATTCTGGGCAATTTCATTTGGGTCTTCGAACTTGCCGTTCGGCGTGACGAAAAAGACCGGTTTTTGCAGATCCTCATCCGGGGCAGTTGGCAACTGATCCAGAAGCTTTTCCGCTTCGATGACGTGTTTTTCGCATTCACGGCGCAACGCCTGGAGCTCAGCATCATAAGCGGTGCCGCCGCTCAACGTTTGTTCTGAAAGGGTGATCAGCCGATCGAAATTCTGGACATTCAAGGCAGTGGAATAAATGGAGCTAATTAAGTCCGAATACTGATTCATATGAGATTTTCACAACCAAAACGCGACGTCATGTGGGCGAAGGGCTCATATAACCAATATTGGGCATGCCAATCCAGACCATTCCGCCTATACGCAAAAATCCGGAGTTTTTTGAATTTAGAAGGTCTACCTTTTTGATGCGTTTTTTACTGCTTTTTTCAGCAACTTTTCTGTTCGTTCCTACGCTTGCCCTTGCGGAGTGCAATACGCCCATTGTGACCATGCGCGAGGGGCAGACATCGGATTACAAGGTTCCAAGTGACACAGAACTGGCTGACATGATGCAAAAGCATGGCAAGTCGTCCGGCAATGACCATGTGCTTGTGATCGATGAGAGCGATGGCGCTGGTTACTGGATGACCCGGGATCGGGTTGGGGAAGCAGTCTTTGTGGTTGGCGGAGACACACAAGGCTACCGGTATTCTGGTCCCGATCATTGCGCGCCAGACGATCTTCCCATCGATACCGGCGATTTGCCCGCCGAGGAGATCAAAGTATTTGAAGAGGTATCCTCCGGGCCGCAGCCGCGTAGCGGACTCTGGCAACTCAAGTCCGGAACTCCAGAGGTCGAAGTCTGCCCGCCCATGATGCAAGCGGCCTTCACGCAGTCGATGGCAAACAACATGGCGCAATTTGAAGCGCCGAGGCATCTGAAACTGAACGCGCCTTTTCATCCAAATCAATTGCCGATGACTGAAATCATGAATGTCTCCTGGCAATCCATTGGTGAAGGCAACTGGCAGACCGAAGCTATGAAGGAGGTGTTCTCCCAATTGCCGGTTGACGGTGGGCAAGGCTCAAAACTGGTCTGGCTGTTGAAAGTGTTGGGAGACAGCGAAATCGAACACACCGTCCGTATGAAGGTGGTTGTTCCGCAAGAAGCGGCTGCGGCATTGGGCGGCGATACCTGTTCTGTCAAAACCGTCAACCGTTGGGTCCGGGTCGGCAACTAGGCCGCATCCTCAACAAGGATGACTTGAAGATCTGGATCAAGTGCCCGGGAGCACACCACCGCCCGATAGCACGCTCCCGGGCACGGCAATATCGAGTTTTTGAACCCGCGGAAATTGCGGAGGAGATACCAAATGAATGTTTTAACAAGATGCCAGTTGATCGGCCTGCTCACGGCGCTGAGCTTTGCTTTTCCGGTTGCCGCGGCCGAAGCGCCCCGGACAACCTTGGTGCTGGATGCCTCAGGATCCATGTGGGGGCAAATTGACGGCACGCCAAAGATCTCCATCGCGCAGAATGTCATTAGTGACCTGGTTCGGAAATTGCCGGGTGAAATTGAACTGGGCCTGACCGTCTATGGCCACCGGCGGAAAGGCGATTGCGGCGACATTGAAAGCCTGATCCAACCCTCAAAAGATAGCCGTGAGGCCATCATTAAAGGCGTCAACCAAATCAAGCCGAAGGGCAAAACACCACTTTCAGCGGCCGTGCTGCAGGCCGCCAAAGAACTGCGCCATACGGAAGAAAAAGCAACGGTCGTTCTGGTGTCTGATGGGGAAGAGACCTGCAATCTCGATCCATGTGCGGTCGGCCGTGAACTGGAAGAAACCGGAATTGGTTTTACTGTGCACGTGGTCGGTTTCGATATTGTGGAGGCGAAAACCCGCGAACAACTGCAATGTTTGGCAAAGGAAACCGGCGGTAAATATCTGAATGCGGATAGTGCGGCAGGCTTAACTGAAGCCTTGACGCAAGTGACTGCGGCAGAACCTGTACCAGAGCCCACTCCAGAACCAGAACCTCAGACCGCAAGCATCAGCGGCCCGAGCCAAGCTGCCGCCGGATCCGCCATATCTGTTGCTTGGGAAGGGCCTGCTGATAGGGGTGATTACATTGCTATCTTGTTGAATGGTGACGGTGAGGTCTTTACCAGTCAAAAAGACGTCAAGGTGGGGAACCCGCTGGAGATAAAGGTGACGCCTGAAATCGGTCAACATGAACTGGTTTATGTTGATGCCGATGCCAGAACCATCATCGCCCGCGCTCCGTTTGAGGTCACAGAGGTTGCTGCTAGCCTGTCAGCCGCGGACGTGGCGACGGCCGGTGATACTCTTGAGGTAAGCTGGACCGGACCTGCAAACAACGGCGATTACGTCGACATTGCCGTCAAAGACGATGTACTTCCGCATTTCATCAATTATTTCGACGTTTCGGAAGGTCCAAGTGCCACGCTACGGATGCCGTCCAAACCTGGTGACTATGAGCTCCGCTACATCGCCAACACCGATCCACGGAAGATCCTGACCAAAACTCCGGTGACCGTTGAGGACGTATCCTTGTCGATGAAAGCGCCCAAAACAGCAGCGGCGGGAAGCACCATCAATGTTCTTTGGAACGGGACCAGCAATCCCAAGGATTACATTGCTTTTGCGCTCCCCGGAGAGCCTTTGCCGCATATTGTGACGATGGCAGAAACCGGCGAGGGTAATCCGCTCTCGATCCCTGTGCCAGACCAGCCGGGTGAATATGAACTGCGCTACTTTTTTGCTGCGCATGACAGGATCGTACAGACTTTGACGGTCACCGTTGAATAGGGATCCGTCCAAGTGGTGATCCGCATCACGTCCTGATTGCTTCTTGATAGGTATGAGGGCAGGGCTGCTTCGGCGGTGTCACCCCTCATGCCTTAAGCAATCAACGACAATCGATCTCAATCATTCCATTTCGATAGACAAGCGGAGTTTCCACTTGGATTTTGTTGCCTCTCTAATTTCAATGTTCGGACCAAGCGGTGCGCGTATCAGTCGCCTGATAACAGCGTCTCTATCCGTTCTTAAAAACGGATGGGCGGCGACAATCCCGTTTCTGCTGCTGTTCGTTTTGAAGGCTGTCCGGGCCTACCTTCTTTTGTATCTCCTATATCTCGGATTTGTGACGCAGGATTGGGATCAGGCGTTTCCGCTCATGCTGATTGCCATGATCTACCTTCCTTGCGAGATCATCATTCAAACCTTCCTTCAGGCGGTAATGTCACGGATGGCACGGGACACCTTGATGCTTGGCCGGATTAGCTGGCCCGGAGTGGCCTACACCATGGTGCGCAACATGTTCTCGCTGTTGTTCATTGGCGCGGTCGGAGCATTTGTTAGGAAGGCGTCGGACAGCAAAAGTGATGGAGTGTTTGGGTTCTTAATGGCGCTCATTTTGTTTGCGGTTGCAGAGGTTTGGGATCTGATTTCCAATTTCGGGATATCCGGGATCGTTGTTGAGAATGCATCCATCAAGACACTTGTTGCCCGTCTGAAATCGCTTCGTGATCATGTCCCCGAAACACTTGTTGGCGTGCTCGGGATCGATCTTCTGGGCGGTGTTACCTCTGCCGTTTTTGCAGGTGGAATATTCACCGCGCTTATCGGCGGCGGAGCCGCAGGATATTTTTTTGCCGACAACTTGCCTGTGATGTTCCAGGCGCAATTTGATGCCGTTTCGGTCAATCTCTTGCCATCCTTCGCGCTTTTGTCGCTGAGCTTTACCTTGGATGCCGTCATCAAGGCGGCCGTGATCTGCGCCAAGAGCTTCTATTTCACCATGCTCTATATCCTGGTCCTTCATCCCGATCAGCTTCCGGAAGGAACAGCAAAAGAGGCTGAGGGCATCCTTGCTGGTGCGGTGAGTAGCCCTGCAAGCTGATGTGCTTTCAGAGCTTATTGTTTTGCGCGCATAGGTTTTTTGCCGACAAAGTTCCGGGCGGCTTTGTCGGCTTTCCATTTCTATGCACAGCGAACGCTCATAAAACACGCTATAAATTTGCCCGTTTGTTCAAAATTTTTGCTGAATCTGGTCTTGCATAACTTGTGAGCACGCCGGATCTGTGGTCATCTTTATCCGTAAAATTACTTTACAGGGGTTCCAGATGTTCACTGTTAAACCGTTCTCAAAGGTCCGCAGGGGCCTGTTGGCGGCTGCCATGGCTGTTACAGCCGCCGCCACGTTTCCGCTTTCTTTTGCTGAGGCCGCAGATCCGATCAAGGTTGCTGCGATCTACACCGTTCCGGTCGAGCAGCAATGGGTGAGCCGCATCGACAAGGCGCTTAAAGCCGCCGCAGAGCGCGGTGACATCACCTACACCTTCTCTGAAAATGTCGCTAACACCGACTATGAGCGCGTCATGCGCGAATATGCCGAACAGGGCATGGACCTGGTCGTTGGTGAAGCCTTTGCGGTGGAGCGTGCCGCCCGCAAGGTGGCAGCTGAATACCCGGAAACAGCCTTCCTGATGGGCTCGTCCTTTGGTGCGGCCAAGCCGAATTTCTCCGTTTTTGACAACTGGATCCACGAACCGAGCTATCTCTCCGGCATGATTGCTGGCGCCACCACGAAGTCCAATGTCATTGGCATGGTCGGCGGTTATGCGATCCCGGAAGTGAACCGTCTGATGCATGCCTTCATGGATGGTGCCACTTCGGTCAATCCGGACGTCAAGTTCCTGGTGACCTTCATCAACTCCTGGTACGATCCGCCTAAGGCGAAAGAATCTGCCTTTGCGATGATCGATAAGGGTGCTGATATTCTCTACGCCGAGAGGTTTGGTGTATCTGATGCGGCTAAGGAAAAGGGCATTTTGGCCATTGGCAATGTGATCGACACCGCTGCTGATTATCCGGGTACTATCCTGTCGTCCGCTCTGTGGCACATGGAGCCGACAATCGACAAGGCGATTGCCGCTGTTGTGGCAGATGAATTTGAACCGGCAGACTATGGTCCTTACAGCTTCATGGGCTACGGCGGCGGCAGCTTCCTGGTTGATGAAGGCCTAGCATCAGCAGAGGCTGTTGCTGCGGCGAAAGCCAAGGAACAGGAAATTCTTGACGGGCTCTTCCGCGTCAATGTCAACGACAGCGAGCCGAAGTCGACCATGTAATCGGCGATTTCCGAATTTGCTGGCGGCTTACGAGCCGCCGGTTTTCCTAGCAAACGCCAGGTCCTTTGGCGCAGTTTGATCATCTGATTTTCCGGAGGTTGGCATGGCGCCGCCCGCAGCAGATGCACCCGTCCTTTTAAGGCTTGACGGCATCACCAAACGCTTTGGCGCTTTGACCGCCAACGGCGATGTTTCGCTTGATTTGAGACAAGGGGAAATTCTGGCCCTGCTTGGCGAAAACGGAGCCGGTAAAACCACTCTCATGAATATCCTCTTCGGTCACTATGTGGCGGATGAGGGAGGCGTTCTGGTCAAGTCTGAAGATGCTGATCTTGTTGAGCTGGAGCCCGGATCTCCGCACGCAGCGTTGGAAGCCGGCATCGGCATGGTTCACCAGCATTTCACGCTGGCGGAGAACCTCAGCGCCTTCGATAACATTCTGCTTGGCACCGAACCGTTGGCGGCGATCAAATCCGCCCGAGCGCCTGCTCGAAAGAAACTTGAAGACCTGATGCAACGATCCGGATTGACGGTCAATCTGGATACCCGTATTTCGCAACTTTCTGTCGGTGAAAAGCAACGGGTTGAAATCCTGAAAGCCCTTTACCGTGATGCGAGGGTTCTGGTTTTGGATGAGCCGACCGCGGTGCTCACGCCACAAGAATCTGACACCTTATTTGCAACACTGACCAAGCTGGCGAAGGATGGTCTCGGAATCATCTTCATCTCGCACAAGCTCGCGGAGGTCATGGCGTCTTCGCATCGGATCGCAGTTCTGCGCGGCGGCCGGAAAGTGGCAGATTTACCGACATCAGAATGTTCCCAGCGCCAGCTCGCTGAACTAATGGTCGGCCACGAGATTACCGAAACCGTGCGCGAGCCCGGAACGCCCGGCGCGCCACTGTTTGCCCTCAAAGAGGTTTCAGCCGGTCATGGTCGGGACGTGATTTCGAATGTTTCCCTGGAACTTCTGTCCGGCGAAATTCTTGGAATCGCCGGCGTATCGGGCAATGGCCAAACAACACTGGCGCGGGTGATTTCCGGTTTGGAAACCGTCGAGATGGGTACAGTCGTCCTCGATGGTGAGGACTTGGCTCAGGCCAGTCCGCGCACGGTGATCGACACGGGCCTTGCGCGTATCCCCGAAGATCGCCATCACGATGGTATCGTGGGCGCGATGACGGTCTCTGAAAACCTCGCCATTGAAGCAATCCGCAAACCTGAAAACCAGAGGTTCGGGATGCTGCGCTTTGCTGCCATGCGGGAGCGGGCAAAGGATCTGATCAAGGCCTATGACATCCGTTGTCAAAGTGAGGCCAGTCCTGCCCGGCTGCTCTCGGGTGGCAACATTCAGAAAATCGTTCTGGCACGAACGTTGGAAACTCAGCCGAAGGTCGTTCTGGCGGCGCAGCCGTCGCGCGGACTGGATGTCGGAGCGACCTCTGATGTCCATAAAAGGCTGCTGGCCGCGCGCGCGCGGGGGGCCGGTGTCATTCTCATTTCCGAAGACCTGGATGAACTCATGCGCCTGTCAGACCGGATTGCCGTGATCCACCGCGGACATTTGTCTGAAGCGGAACCAACCGAAACACTCGACCGAGGGAAACTGGGCCTGCGTATGGCCGGACATGATGGGGAAGAAGCTGCATGATCCGTTTTGAACCCAGAGGTCCGGTTGCCGTCTCCAAAGTCATTGGGGTGACGGTTGCAGCTGCCGTTGCTGCGCTCATTCTAGCAGCGATTCCTATGCTGTTCGCCGGCCTGTCCGTCTTCGAAGCTTATGGATTGATGGTCAAAGGCGCGTTTGGATCCGCCTTTGCTTTTACCGAAATGCTGACAAGGGCAACCCCCTTGATCCTCACCGGATTGGCCGCCGCTGTCGCATTCCGGGCAAAACTCTGGAACATCGGCGCAGAAGGCCAGCTTTATGCGGGTGCATTGGCAGCCGTTGCGGTCGGGACGGGTCTGATCTCCGGACCATCTTATGTGCTCATTCCCACGGTCATCCTTGCCGGGGCATTGACCGGCGGGCTGGTTATGCTCGGCCCGACGCTTCTGAAAACGCGGCTCGGAGTCGATGAGGTTGTCACCACGCTTTTGTTGAACTTCGTCATACTGCTCTTCGTCCAGATGATGCTGGAAGGCCCTATGAAAGATCCGATGGGCATGGGCTGGCCGCAATCCGAACCCATTCTGGATGAAGCGGCCTTGCCGAAGCTCATGGCCCGCATGCGCATTCACTGGGGTTTGGTGATCGCACTTGTTGCGTCGCTGGGCGTCTATTTCCTGCTGAAACGCACGGTCTGGGGTTTTGAAATCCGGGCCGTCGGCGAAAACGCGGCGGCTGCCCGCCATGCAGGCATTCCGGTGACGGCGACTTTCATTCGTGTAGGGCTGCTCTCCGGCGCACTAGCCGGTCTTGCCGGTGTCGGTGAAGTCGCAGGCCTCAAGGGCTATCTGACCGCAGACTTGTCGCCCGGCTTTGGATATTCCGGGATTGTCGTTGCCATGCTGGCAGGCCTATCGCCCATCGGCGTTGTCTTTGCTGCGCTGTTCATTGCCAGCATATTTGTCGGCGCCGACTCCATGTCCCGGGCAACCGGAGTGTCGAACTATCTTGCTGACCTGATTGTTGCGATGGCGCTGTTGTGTGTGCTTGTTTCAGGTCTGTTTTTGAGGTTCAAGATACGCTTTGTCGGCGCGCCGCATGCCAAGGAGGCCGCGAAATGATCGAGATCCTCGACATTCTCCTCTCTGCGAACTTTTGGGCAGCAGCACTCCGGATCGCGACGCCGCTGATCTTCGGCGTCATCGGGGCACTGATCTGCGAACGGGCCGGTGTTCTCAATCTCGGGATTGAAGGCATTTTCACTGCCGGGGCCATGGCCGGCTGGATGGCCGTCTGGCTTGGCGCTGGGCTCTGGGGCGGTGTTTTGGTCGCGGCGCTCGCGGGTGGTTTTTTTGGCTTGATCCACGCCATTTTGACCGTGCCGCTGGGTTTGTCGCAGCACGTTTCGGGGATCGGGGTGACGTTGTTTGCAACGTCTCTGAGCTATTTTATCTACCGCACGGCCTTACCGGACGTGTCCTCGCCGCCACGGATCGAAGCTTTCAAACCACTCGATATTCCGGTCTTGTCCGATTTGCCGTTCATTGGCCCGGCCTTGTTCCAACAGACGTCGCTGACGTTCCTGGCACTGATCCTGGTACTGGCAACAGCCTATGTGCTCTATCGCACACCATTGGGTCTTGCGATCCAGGCCGTTGGCGATAATCCGTCAGCGGTCGAATCCCAGGGGCTTTCCGTTTATGGTCTGCGGATCGGGGCTGTTGTCGTGGGATCCTCCATCATGGCGCTGGGTGGAGCGTTCCTGACCATGTCTGCTTTCGACGCCTTCTTCTTCGGCATGGTCAACGGCCGGGGCTGGATCTGCATCGCCTTGACGGTCTTTGCTTCCTGGCGGCCGGGCAAGGCCTTGCTCGGAGCATTGCTATTCGGTGCATTCGATGCTTTCCAGGTGCGATTGCAAACCGAAGTCGGCAGCTTCATCCCAGGACAAGTGTTCCTGATGATGCCGTACATACTCTCCATTCTGGCGCTGATCGTGGTGGCTCGCAAAGCCGACTATCCGCGCGCGCTTCTGGTTCCCTATTTCCGCGGCCAACGCTGACAGGTGTTTCTTCATGAGCTTTGACCTTCTCATCAAAAACGCAAATCTGCCTGATGGCAGAACCGGGGTGAATATTGCTTGTCAGGACGGTGTGATCGCCGCTGTTGAGGCGGGCATCACGGCAGATGCCGGCAAGGTGATTGATGCTGGCGGCAAACTGGTCTCACCGCCGTTTGTCGACAGTCATTTTCATATGGATGCCACCTTGTCACTTGGCTTGCCGCGCATGAACCAGAGCGGCACCCTGTTGGAAGGCATTGAGCTTTGGGGGGAGCTGAAGGAAATCCTGACTGTTGAGGCTGTGGTTGAGCGGGCGTTGAAGTATTGTGACCTCGCTGTCTCCCAAGGGCTACTCGCCATCCGTACCCACGTCGATGTTTGCGACGATAAACTGACTGGCGTTCAAGGCCTTTTGGAAGTCCGTGAGAAGGTCAAGGATTACATCGATCTGCAGCTTGTGGCTTTTCCGCAAGATGGCCTTTTCCGCTCACCGAACGCGGAAAAGAACCTTATAAAAGCGCTCGACATGGGCGTCGATATTGTCGGCGGCATCCCGCATTTTGAGCGCACCATGGACGATGGTGCCAAATCCGTCCGCCGTCTGTGCGAGATCGCAGCTGAACGCGGGCTCCTGGTCGATATGCACTGCGATGAGACCGATGATCCGATGTCGCGGCATATTGAGACCCTTGCCTACGAGACACAGCGTTTGGGATTGCAGGGACGGGTAGCCGGATCCCATCTGACGTCCATGCATTCCATGGACAATTATTATGTGTCCAAGCTTCTGCCGCTTATTGCAGAAGCGGAAGTTCATGCAATCGCCAATCCCCTGATCAATATCACACTACAAGGGCGCCATGACACCTATCCGAAACGGCGTGGTCAAACCCGCGTTCCGGAAATGCGGTCCTACGGTATCAATGTCGCCTTCGGCCATGACTGTGTGATGGATCCCTGGTATTCCATGGGGTCCGGTGACATGCTGGAGGTCGCCAGTATGGGGCTGCATGTGGCCCAGATGACCAGCCGGGACGCGATTCGCTACTGTTTTGAATGCGTTACCCGTCACCCGGCAAAAGCCATGGGTCTTGAGGGCTATGGTCTTGAAGTAGGCTGCAAGGCGGATTTCGTTTTGCTGCAGGCCCGGGACACCATCGAAGCCATCCGTCTGAAAGCGGCCCGTCTTGCCGTCGTTAAATCCGGAAAGGTGATTGCCACGGCCGAGCCCCGGCAAACGCAACTGGCAATCGAAGGCCGTCCCGCTGTGGTTGACCCCGCAGACTATGCTCCAAGGGAAAACTAAGACCTGCCGGTTAGATCCACCGCCAAATAGGGATGACAAATTTACCTGCCTTGACTCCAGGGGGGACATCCGATGCCATTGGTCAGTTTGATTCCAAAACCGAGGTGGCGCGATGAGACTGTTGGTTAAGGTGAGTGGTGAAGCACTGGCCGAAGGTTCCAGTGGTGTGTTTTCCGACGACGCGATTTCCCGTGTCACTGAATATCTGGTGTCTCTGGCGCGCAATGGCCATGAAGTGGTGGTCGTTGTTGGCGGTGGTAATATCTTTCGTGGCACCACGTCTTCCGATTGGAACATCGAGCGGGTAGAAGCCGACAATGTCGGCATGCTTGGCACCATCGCCAACGGCATATTGCTGCGTGCTAAGATCGAGGCGACTTCGGATGTTGAAGTCCGGCTGATGTCGGCTGTCGACATTCCGGCAATTGGTGAGAAGTACATCCGCCGTCGCGCCCTGCGCCATCTGGAACGCGGTCGCCTTGTGCTTTTGAGCGGCGGTATTGGTCAGCCCTATGTGACGACCGACTACCCGTCCGTTCAGCGGGCGGTCGAACTTGATTGCAACAGCGTGCTGTGTCTGAAAAACGGCATCGACGGGGTCTACGACAGCGATCCGAAACTCAACGCCGATGCTCGCAGGTACAAGACACTTTCAATTGAAACAGCGATCACCAATTCGCTTGGCTTCATGGACCGGTCTGCGCTTGTTTTGGCCAAACAGCACGATGTCCAAATCCACGTCATCGGGGTGGATTCTGGTACTTCGGTATTGGAGGCGGTGAACAGCGATACGGTCGGTACTCGCGTTTCCCGCGATGCCGAAAGCGCGTTTTACTGACGAATAGGTGTAGGCGCGATATTGGGAAACTTTGTCATTCCTGTGTGCTTTTATCGTCATAAGTTTCTAGGTGTTTGGCGACAATATCCATAAAGCTGCGGCTGATTTGTGAGACCGGTTTGTGTTTTGGGTAAAGCGCCTGATAGCTGTATTGGATCTTCGGTGAAAACGGCCGGACAATAACACGGTTCTGCTGTTCGAGATGCGCTGCTGTGATCGGATCTATCAGGCCGACCCCGGCGCCACTTGCCACCAGCTGGCCCACCGCGACCGAAAGCTGGGTTTCGACTTGAAGTTTGCGTTCAACATCGGCCGCATGAAAAACCGCATCGATTTTCTGGCGGATCGGATAACCGGCACCGAGCGAAATGAACGGCTCGTTTTCCATGTCAGAGGGTTTGAGGCTGTCTTTACCAGCCAGGGAATGGCCGATCGGCAAAATCGCCACCAGCGGTGCGGTCAAAAGAACTTCAGATGTGACGCCAGGGTGTTTGACACTGATCTCCGCAAATCCCAGATCGTATTGCTGGGTTGCGATGCAGTCCGCGACCTTTTGTGAGCTGCGGATCTGCAAGGCAACAGAAATATCCGGCCGCTCCTTACAAAAACTTCCAATTATCGATGGCAAGAACTCCAGAGCCATCGCCGGCATACCTGCGATATGAAGTGTGCCGCGCCGGTAGGTTCCAATCTCCCGGGCAGCCTCTGCGATCGTATCTAGACCAATAAATGAACGTTCCACTTCTTCGAAGAGCGCCTGTGCTTCAGGTGTCGGCGTGAGCCGGTTTTTTACGCGTGAAAACAAGGGGTAACCGACTTGGTGTTCTAGGTCGGATAGGAGCCGGCTGGCTGCGGGTTGGGTGATGTGGATCCGTTTGGCGGCCTCGGTCACGCTGCTGGTTTCGATCATTGCCCGGAAGGCTTCGAGTTGGCGGTGATTCAAGCGCATAGGATCGTCCAGATTTCTATATCATAACATTTGTGCATGATATTCTAAAAAATTGGAACTTGATATATGGAAGGCCGTTCGGCATCACAGGTCACGTCAATAAAGAAGAGGGGAACCCGCATGCGTGCCTTGCTGACCACTGCCGCTGCTGCGCTGGCCGTAACTGCCACATTTGCTCAAGCAGAAGAAAAAACCGTTTATCTCGCCGCCTATGGTGGATCCACTGAAGCCCTGTTCAAGGATGTCATCATCCCGCGCTGGCAGGAGAAGACTGGCGCGAAAGTTGTTTATGTGTCCGGTAACTCCACTGACACTTTGGCAAAACTCCGCGCGCAAGAAGGTGCGCAGGAAATTGACATCGCCTTCATCGATGACGGTCCGATGACCCAAGCCATCAATTTCGGCTATTGCGACACAGTCGATCCTGAGACCTTTAGTGAACTTTACGACGCAGCGCGCATGCCGGAAGGCAAAGCTGTAGGTGTCGGCATCGTCGCAACCGGCCTTGCCTACAACAAAGAGATGTTTGCGGAAAAAGGTTGGAATGCGCCGACATCCTGGGCGGATCTTGCCGATCCAAAATTTAAAGGAATGATCGCTATTCCGCCGATCACTAACGGTTATGGCCTGCTTGCCCTCATCATGGCTGCCAAGCTGAACGGTGGTGGTGAAACGAACATCGAGCCTGGTTTCAAGATGTTTGAAGACAAGATCGGTGACAATGTACTGGTTTATGAGCCGTCTTCCGGCAAGATGTCCGAGCTCTTCCAAAATGGAGAAATAGCGATGTCCGTTTGGGGCAGTGGCCGCTTAAAGTCACTCGCCGACACGGGTTTTCCGGGGGCTTTTGCCTACCCGGATGAAGGTGCTGTCAATCTCCTGATCGGGGCGTGCCCGGTCGTTGATTCCGATGTGCCGGAACTCGCGCAGGACTTCTTGAAGTTTATGGTTTCAGCGGAAATGCAGCGCTATTTTGCTGTCGAGAAAGGCTGGGGCCCGGTCAACCGGAACACTGAACTTTCCGACGAAGAAATTGGCGCATTGCCGGTCGGTCCTGGACGTGTCGATAAGCTTGTCACAATCGACTACACCGTCGTCAACAAAGAGCGCGGTGCCTGGACCCAGCAGTGGACCCGTCGTATCGAAAACTGATCGGCCTTCATTTTGGAGACGCGCGTTTGCGCGTCTTCGCACTTTTACCTGAGACGCCTTATGACTTTCCTCACCCTACAAAATCTCACAAAGTCCTTCGGGGATTTTCGTGCCGTTCGCGACATGACTCTATCCATCGAGCGGGGTGAGTTCATATCCCTTCTCGGGCCGTCCGGCTGCGGCAAGACGACAACTCTTCAGATGGTGGCAGGGCTTTTGCCACCGACATCTGGCACTATTCTTCTGGATGGCAAGGACATCACCAAGACACCGCCGAACAAGCGGGGATTGGGCATCGTGTTCCAAAGCTATGCCTTGTTTCCTCACATGACCGCCTTGGAAAATGTTGCCTTTGGCCTGGAAATGCGCGGTGTCGGTAAGGCAGAACGCTTGAAACGGGCGGAAAAGGCACTTGATCAGGTCAAGCTGTCTCATTTCATTCAAAGGTATCCGAAACAAATGTCCGGTGGGCAGCGGCAGCGGGTTGCTTTGGCCCGGGCGTTGGTCATTGAACCCCCAGTTCTGCTTCTCGATGAGCCGCTTTCCAATCTTGATGCGAAGCTTCGTGAAGAAATGCGGATCGAGCTGCGCCTTCTGCAGCAAGACATCGGTGTCACCACCATTCTCGTCACGCACGACCAGGAAGAAGCCTTGTCGATGTCCGACCGGATCGTTGTGATGCGAGACGGGGAGATGGCGCAGATCGCAGCACCGCTGGATCTTTATGAGCGGCCGACCAACACCTTTGTGTCCGACTTTGTTGGCAAAACCAATCTGATCACCGGCATCGCGTGCGGCGAGGATACGATTACGGTTGATGGTCAGGTGCTGTCTGCGCCTGGTCACGGGCATCCCAAAGGCGATGGCGTCACCTTGTCGATCCGCCCGGAAAAATTCGTGCTGTCAGCCGATGGCGACGGCCATGCGGCCACCATCCGCGCGGCCATTTTCATGGGGTCCAGCTGGCTCTATAGGGTCGACAGTCCTATGGGCGAATTGTTCGTCGCGCAGACCAACACTGGCGCACCGGGCTTTACCCGTGGTCAATCCGCACGTCTTAGCTGGCCTGCAGACGCCATGACCTTGTTTGCCGAGGCTGCATGATGACGACCTCGCGTTTGACTTCTTATCTAATGACCGGCCCTGGGGTGGTCTTTTTTGCGGCGCTGCTCGGTGTGCCGATGGTGCTGACATTCCTGCTCAGTCTACACGCTTACGATTTCACCGCAGGCGTTCTGCCGGGTTGGACGCTGGCCAATTACGCAGACGTTTTGGGAGATCCCTATTTTCACAAGATCTTCGCCCGAACCTTCGGCCTTGCGCTCCTGGTGACGATCATTTGCGTGCTGATCGGGGCTCCCGAAGCTTACGTTCTGTCCCGGTTGAGCAATCCTTGGCGGTCTATCTTTTTGCTCGTCGTTCTCGGACCTCTGCTGATTTCCGTTGTTGTGCGGACACTCGGGTGGGCGCTGTTTTTCGGCGGCAGCGGTGTGCTGACCATGGTGGCACAGGGCCTCGGGTTTTCAGACAAACCCGTCAGCCTGATGTTCACCTTTACCGGTATGACCATCGCACTGGTTCATGTTCTGGTGCCGTTTATGGTGATTTCTATTTGGGCGGCGTTGCAAAAGATCGATACCCAGAGTGAAGACGCAGCTCTAACACTAGGCGCATCTAAACTGACGGTTCTTTGGCGGATCACCTTGCCTCAGGCGATGCCCGGAATCTTGTCGGGCAGCATCATCGTCTTTGCCCTGACAGCGAGTGCCTTTGCGACGCCAGCGATTATCGGCGGGCGCCGGATGAAGGTGGTGGCAACGGCCGCCTACGACGAATATCTCAGCACCCTCAATTGGCCGCTCGGTGCGACAATCGCGGTTCTGCTGCTTCTTGCCAACATCGCGATCATCGTCAGCTACAACAAGCTGATTGAGCGTCGCTTTGCCAAAATCTTCGAATAGGAGCCTGCAATGCAGCGTCTTGGACCTGTTGCTCTGATTTTTCACGCCGTCTTTGTGGCCTTCATTCTCGCGCCATTGCTGATGGTGATCGCCGTCTCCTTCACTGACAAGGGATACCTGTCCCTGCCGACCGATGGCCTGTCTCTCCGGTGGTTCTATGCGATCCTGGAAAATCCGGATTTCATCACCGCTTTCTGGATGTCCTGCTGGCTGGCGCTTTTATCTGCCTCAATCGCCGTTGCGATTGCTGTTCCGGCTGCGCTTGCAATTGCCCGCCACCGCTTCCGGGGGCGGGATGTCATCGCAGCGTTTTTGCTGTCACCTCTGATGATCCCCCACCTGGTGCTTGGTGTCGCTTTCCTGCAGTTCTATTCCAAGATCGGAATGGGCGGTACGTTTGCCGGTCTGACTGCGGCCCACGTTATCCTGATCACGCCCTATGCCCTGCGCCTTGCCTTAGCATCGGCGACTGGACTTCCGCAGGATGCGGAAAATGCAGCGCTCACACTTGGCGCATCCAAATTCACCGTATTCCGGCGTGTGACCTTGCCGCTCATATTGCCCGGTGTTGCAGGTGGCTGGCTTCTGTCCTTCATCACCAGCTTCGATGAACTCACCATGAGTGTGTTTGTCGCCTCACCAGCGACCCAAACGTTACCCGTCCGGATGTATCACCACATCGCGCAAACCATTGATCCGTTGATTGCTTCGGTCTCTACCGTTCTGATTGTTCTGACTTTTGCCGTTATGCTGCTGCTCGACCGGCTCTATGGTCTCGACAAGATCTTCGTCGGAAAGGGGTAACCCATGACCACGCTGATTATTGGAGGCGGTGTGGTCGGGCTTTCCATAGCCTTCGGCCTGCTGCAACAGGGGAAGTCCGTCCTGGTTCTGGATGGCGGCGACAGCGATTTCCGGGCTTCGCGCGGAAATTTCGGCCTGGTCTGGGTTCAAGGCAAAGGCGTTGATTGTCCGTCCTATTCGACTTGGTCACGGCGGTCCGCCGGTCTCTGGCCTGGATATGCGGACGATTTGAAAGCTGCGTCCGGGATTGATGTGTCCTTGAGCCAGAAGGGCGGTGTCGACTATTTCACCGACGAAGAAGAACTCGCAGACAAAGTCTCAGCACTTGAAGGGTTGCGAACGGCGGTTGGCGGCGATTATCCATTCGAAGTTCTCGACCATACGGGATTGAAAAAGCTTGTACCGCAGATTGGTCCAAAAGTGGTTGGCGGGCTCTATTCGCCGATGGATGGCCACGTCAATCCGCTTCAGTTGCTCAAAGCCCTCACAATCGGCGTCAAGAGTCTCGGCGGTGACATCCGCACTGGGGCACAGGTGGTTGAGATAAAAGCTGCCGATCATGCGTTCACTGCGATCTTAGCAAGCGGAGACCATGTCGAAGGCGGAAGTATAGTCTTGTCCGCAGGCCTAGGTGCGGCCGATCTCGGTGAGAGCCTTGGTTTCAAGGCTCCGGTCCGGCCTCAACAAGGCCAGGTTTTAATCACCGAAAAACTGCCGTTTTTTCTTGAGTATCCGTCCGGCACCCTCCGCCAAGTCAATGAAGGTGGCGTCCAGGTTGGTGCTTCGAAGGCAGAGATTGGCCCGGATGACCGGGAAGATCTGGAGACACTCGCCGGGCTGGCCCGCCATGCTGTCGAGGTTTTTCCGCATCTTGCGAAAGCGAAGCTCGTCCGCAGCTGGGCGGCTTTGCGGGTCATGTCGCCCGATGGACTGCCGATCTATCAGCGGTCGGCCAAATATGAGGGTGCCCGGTTCGTGACTTGTCACAGCGGCATCACGCTGGCCGCAGCGCACGCGAGTCTGTTGCCGGACTGGGTTATGGGCACCAATCAGGCTCCAGATCTTTCAGACTTCAGCGAGGCACGGTTTTGATGTTCGTTTCTCTTGAGCCTGACGCGGCTGAGACCGTGGTGTTTGAATTCGATGGTCAGAAAATTTCTGCACCGCGCGGGATTAGCGTTGCTGCAGCTCTGCTTGCATCAGGCAGGTCGAGCCTACGCGCAACCCCGGTTTCCGGGGCACCGCGCGGTCCATTTTGCATGATGGGCGCCTGTTTTGATTGCCTTGTTCAGATAGACGGTGTCACCGTTCAGGCATGCATGACATCGGTCGCAGACGGCCTCGTTGTTCAGCAAGTGCCTCGGGCCATGTCAGAGACCCAATCTGATCACATGAATGAGGATGGGGGCTTTGTTGAACATGTCAAATAAGGTCTTCGATATCGCTGTCATAGGTGCCGGTCCTGCTGGCATGTCCGCAGCTTTGGAAGCGGAAAAACATGGCGCATCGGTTGTTCTGCTTGATGAGCAATTGCAGCCTGGCGGTCAGGTCTATCGCAATGTTCTAACCGCGACCCGCCGCCAGTTCACGATCCTTGGTTCTGACTATGCCAAAGGCGCTGCGCTTGCTAAACCGTTTTCAGAATCTACTGTGCTGCATCTTGCCGGGGTGTCCGTCTGGCAAGTTACACAAGGCGGGCATATTGGCTTCAGCAAGGATGGCAAGGCAGATCAAATCAGGGCCCGGCATATAATTGTTGCAACTGGTGCAACGGAACGACCGGTGCCGATACCAGGTTGGACGTTGCCAGGTGTGTTGACTGCGGGTGCTGCCCAGATCCTTTTGAAATCGGGAGGTTTTGCGGCTCCCTCTGCCGTTCTGATCGGAGCAGGACCCTTGCTTTATCTGGTTGCGGCACAAATGGCGGCAGCTGGCTGTCCGCCAAAGGCGCTGATTGAAACCCAGACGCAAAAGGACCTTCGGGCCGCTTTGGAGCATCTCGGCGGGGCACTTCGAGGTTGGCGTTATCTGTTGAAAGGCATTGGGCTGATCGCGCGATTGAAGCGGGCCGGTGTTCAAAGATATTCCGCTGCGACGGAGATTGAGATTTCTGGAAGTGACCGTGCCGAAGCTGTTTCCTTCAAAGCAAAGGGCGAGCACCACCGCATAGAAGCCGAAACGTTTCTTGTGCATCTCGGTGTCGTTCCAAACACTCAAGTCACGCGTTCTTTGCGCCTAGAACACCGGTACGATGATACGCAACGCTGCTTTAAGCCGATAAGCGATGCCTATGGTCACACGTCTTGCAATGCCATAAGTATAGCTGGTGATGGCGCTGGTATCGGCGGTGCAAATGTCGCAGCGTTGTCCGGCCGGATCGCCGCGCTTGGAGCCCTGCACAAGCTGGAAATGATCAGCCAGTCCACGCGCGACGAAGTGGCGAGGCCTCTTCTATTAAAGCGGGAAAAAGAGCTGGCCATCCGGTCGTTCTTGGACACGGCCTATGCGCCGCCGGTAGAGATCCTGCGTCCGGCTGATGGCACGATCATTTGCCGGTGTGAGGAGGTGACCGCCGGAGATATCCGGAGGTTTGCTGCGCTGGGTTGCAGAGGCCCGAACCAGGCGAAAGCCTTTGGCCGATCTGGCATGGGGCCGTGTCAGGGCCGGTTTTGCGGCTTGACGGTCACAGAAATCTTGGCCAAGGAAACGGGCCAGAGCCAAGATGAAACCGGCGCGTTTCGAATTCGGACACCATTGAAGCCGGTAACCCTTGGCGAACTGGCAGCTTATGAAGCTGAATGAATTTCCAAAGGATCAAAATGATTGAACGTCTACATTCATCCGCCCGCATGAGCAAAATCGTCAAACACAACGGCGTTGCCTACCTGTGCGGACAGGTTGGGATTGCAGGAGACAGCGTCGCGGATCAAACCCGTGAATGCCTCTCCCGGGTCGAGAAACTTTTAGAAGAAGCGGGATCGTCGAAATCACAAATTCTTCAGGCGATCGTTTGGCTTGCCGACATGTCGGACTTTGCTGAGATGAATGAGGTTTGGGATGCCTGGGTGCCGGAAGGTCATGCACCAGCACGTGCGTGCGGTGAGGCGAAACTCGCCCGGCCGGAACTTAAGGTGGAAATCATTATAACAGCCGCTGTTTGATTTTCTTGTGTCTTCTGCTGGCTGCTCTATCTTGTCGTTGAGGCCGTTGTCGCGGCGATAAACAGGGGGCGTCAGCATGTATCGGATAAGTAATCAATTATTGCCGGCGAACCTGACAAGGATTGCCGGTTTTATTGTCGCCTATGCGTTGATTGGTGGCACTGCTGCAGCTGCGCAGCAGGAGGTCGTTGTCGAAGGTGTTCCGGTTACGATCACCGAGCAGTCGATCAAATGCGATATCGACCCGGCTGACATTCCCAAAGATATTAGCACCAAAAGGCTTGTCGATTGCAACTCGGCCGAGGTGGTTGAAATTGATCTGCCGGATGAAAACATCAGTGCAATCAAATTTACGATTTCACCGGACGACAAGAAGATTTCTTCCGGTGTCCGGGCGGAGTTGCGGGATATGCATGTCGCCAAAAACGGAGATGAGACCTGGTACCGGTTTTCAACCCTTCTCCCAAGTGACTTTCCCGTAGAGGCCAAGCACCGTCTGGTGACGGCTCAATGGCATGAGCGGATGAGAGAAGGGCATGACAGCTTGCGGCCGCCGTTGTCACACCGGTTGTGGGACGGCCGGTTTGTGGTGACCTTGTGGAATGATGCCCGCATCAAGGAACTGGGAACCAAAAAGGGGGACGGAGAGATCGTCTACTCACTCCCTGAATTGGAGCGCGAAGTCTTCCACGAATATGCCTACAAAATTGTCTGGTCGCCGGAAGCGGATGGTGAATTGGTCGGGTGGAAACGGCAATGCCGGCCGTTGGACGTTGCTTGCACCGAAGGTGTCTGGGAGGAGATCATTCGCTATTCAGGCTCGACCGGGTATTCCGATGAAGAAGTGGACGGCTATTACTTCAAAATCGGCCTTTACACTGTCACCGATTTCGATGTTCCCTTCACCGCCTATCACAAGGGATATGGGAGTGGGTCCTCGGCTGAGGCCATCGGACTGACGGATCCGATTTTTCAGTGATCCCGGCATTGAGATTAAGTGAGGCGCTACTTCTGCGGCGCCTTGCCACTCAGTGCGCTGCCGGTTCTCCTCCCAGTGCTGATGTCAAATTGCCGGCCGCTGTCATGACCGACGTGGCAAGGCTGGAGATCTTGTCGACGGAAACCCGGCTTGTTGGACCCGAGACAGAGATGCCGGCGACGATTTCGCCGTAGTGATTGAACACTGGCGCTGCAATACAGCGCATACCGAGGTTTTTTTCCTCGCCGTCAATGGAATAACCACTTGCCCTTGCCTGGGCCAAATCTTCCTTCAACTGCTCCGCATCGCACAAGGTATGTTCTGTAAACCGCTGCCGGTCTGCGCTGACAATCAGACGGTCGCATTGCTCTTGATCCATAAAAGCAAGAAGAGCTTTGCCGATGCCGGATGCGTGCAGCGGGGATAGTGAGCCTGGTGGGAAAAAGGCTCGAATATTCGCGTGGGTTTCCACCTGGCTGACAAACAGGACCTGATCACCTTTTTGGATGCCGAGATTCGCTGTTTCTCCTGTTTCTTCCATCAAGGCTCGCAGAACCGGGCGGGCACGTTCAACCAAGCTGGTTCGCCGCAAAAAACGGGCGCCGACAATGAAGGCGGCTGGTCCGATTTGCCACAGCTGCTGAGCCTGATCGAATTCCACCAGCCCGCGGGTCTCCAGAGTGAATAGAATTCGGTAAAGCGTTGCCGTCGATTCTCCCATCTGTTCGGAGAGAGCAGACAAGGACACACCGGACTGGGTGCTTAAATGCTCAAAAACCGCCATCGCCCGGTCAAGCGATTTGATGGTGTTTTGGCTTGTCTTATCATCCCAGGCTCTTGGGCGCCCGCGGGCCTTTCGATCAGACTTCTTTTCAATGCCACGCTCTGTCATGAGACAGTCTCTTCAATTTGTGAAAAATTAATTCATCATATGAAAAACTTATCTATCTGACAAGATTGATATTTTACGACTTTCATCTTTTTAAAAAAGTTTTTTAAAAAAATTGCGGGCTCTTACATCTCTCCGGTACCGTCAGGTCAAAACCGTGAGAGGAAACGGCCATGAGCTTTCAAAACCCTGTTTTTATTCCAGGTCCGACCAATATGCCCGAGGCGCTTCGCAAAGCTTGCGATATGCCGACCCTGGACCACCGCTCTCCCTTGTTCGGAGAAATCCTTCAGCCAGCGCTGGCGGGTGTAAAGAAGATCCTGAAAACGGAATTGGCCGAGGTCTTCATCTTCCCGTCGACCGGTACCGGCGGCTGGGAAACGGTCATCACCAACACCTTGAGCCCGGGCGACAAGATCCTGGCAGCGCGCAACGGCATGTTCTCCCACCGTTGGATCGATCTGTGTCAGCGTCACG
Source organism: Roseibium sp. (assembly GCF_965216085.1). Classification (GTDB taxonomy): domain Bacteria; phylum Pseudomonadota; class Alphaproteobacteria; order Rhizobiales; family Stappiaceae; genus Roseibium. The sequence continues at coordinate 783,511 of NZ_OZ244138.1, forward strand.
GTCTGGAAGTTGAAATTGTCGAGGCGCCATGGGGCACCGGCCTGCCGGCTGATAAATATGAAGAGATCCTGGCTGCCGACAAACACCACGAGATCAAGGCTGTTCTGGCGACGCACAACGAGACGGCGACCGGCGTAAAATCCGACATTGCTGCTGTTCGCCGGGCGCTCAACAATGCCAAACACCCTGCGTTGCTCTATGTTGATGGTGTCAGCTCGATCGCTTCTATGGATTTCCGGATGGACGAGTGGGGCGTTGATGCGGCAGTTACTGGCTCGCAGAAAGGCTTCATGCTGCCCGCCGGTCTCGCAATTGTCGGCCTCTCGCCTAAAGCCCAGACCGCTGTTGAGAAGGCGAAGCTGCCCCGGACCTTCTTCGACATCCGCGATATGCGGAAATCCTATGCGGTTAATGCGTATCCGTATACCCCGGCAGTTGGTCTCTTGAATGGCCTGAAACAGAGTTGCGATATGCTGCTCGACGAAGGTTTGGAGAACGTTTTTGCCCGCCACCACCGGATTGCTGAAGGCGTTCGCGCGGCTGTCCGCGCTTGGGGCTTGCAGCTTTGCGCCGGTTCGCGGGATGTCTATTCCGACACTGTCAGCGCCATCCGCACTCCCGAAGGTTTCAACGCCACCGATATTGTTACCCATGCAGCCGGGAAATATGGTGTCGCGTTTGGTGTTGGCCTTGGGGAGGTTGCGGGCAAAGTGTTTCGGGTCGGCCACCTTGGCAGTCTGACCGACGTTATGACCCTGTCCGGCCTTGCAACAGCTGAGATGGTCATGGCGGACCTCGGACTTTCCATCAAACTGGGCTCCGGCGTTGCCGCAGCACAAGATTACTACCGGACTGAGGAAGTTGTTTCCTCAAAGGAGGCCGCGTGAAAACCAACGCCCTAAACACCTATATTCCAACGCTGGAAGACATGTTGGTCGCGCATGAGCGGATCAAACCGCATGTTCACCGCTCCCCCGTTCTGACGTCGTCCTTCTTGAATGATCTGACCGGCGCTGAACTGTTCTTCAAATGCGAGAATTTTCAAAAAGCCGGTGCCTTCAAGGTTCGTGGTGCGTCCAACGCCGTCTTTGGCCTTGATGAGGAAACTGCAAAAGCGGGTGTCGCTACGCACAGTTCGGGCAATCATGCTCTGAGCTTGTCCTATGCGGCTGGCCGGCGGGGTATTCCGTGCCATGTGGTCATGCCGCGGACGGCGCCGCAGGCCAAGAAAGACGCCGTGCGTGGATATGGTGGCATCATCACGGAATGCGAACCGTCGACCTCCAGCCGCGAAGCGGTCTTTGCCGAAGTTGAAAAGAAAACCGGTGCAGAATTCGTTCACCCCTACAACGATCACCGGGTGATCGCTGGGCAGGGTACGTGTTCCAAGGAGTTGATGGAACAGACTGACGGTCTGGATGCAGTGATCGCGCCGATTGGCGGCGGCGGCATGGTATCGGGCACCTGCCTGACCCTGTCCAACCTGGCGCCGGAAGTGAAAATCTACGCAGCGGAACCGGAACAGGCGGATGATGCAGCTCGCAGTTTCTGCGCTGGCCACATCATTGCCGATGATGCGCCAAATACGGTGGCGGATGGCTTGAAAGTTCCGCTCAAGGATCTGACCTGGCACTTCGTGTCCAATCACGTCACGGATATTCTGACTGCTTCGGAACAGGAAATCATTGATGCGATGCGTCTGATCTGGGCGCGGATGAAGATCGTCATGGAACCGTCTTCCGCAGTCCCGTTGGCCACCATTTTAAAGAACAAAGACGTTTTCGCAGGTAAGCGCGTTGGGGTGATTATCACCGGCGGCAACGTTGATTTGAACAAACTTCCCTGGACCGTTTAAGTCCCTTTCGGAGATAACTCTTATGAACGCACACACTGGATTTGAAAAACTCGAAGTCGGTTACGATGTTCCGGCCCTCCCGGGCATGGATGCTGCTGACATTCAAACACCGTGCCTGGTGCTCGATCTTGACGCGCTGGAGCGCAACATCAAGAAGATGGGCGACTATGCCAAGGCACACGGCATGCGCCACCGGGTGCACGGCAAGATGCACAAGTCTGTCGACGTTGCCAAACTGCAGGAACGTCTTGGCGGTGCGGTTGGCGTTTGCTGCCAGAAAGTCAGTGAAGCCGAAGTCTTTGCCCGCGGTGGCATCAAGGACGTTCTCGTTTCCAATCAGGTACGCGACCCGGCCAAGATCAAACGCCTTGCACAGCTGCCGAACCTCGGCGCACGTACCATTGTCTGTGTCGATGACATCGATAACGTTGCCGAATTGTCTGCTGCTGCAACTGAAGCAGGTACAACGCTGGAAGTCTTCATCGAGATCGACTGCGGTGCAGGCCGCTGCGGTGTCACCAAGACAGCAGATGTTGTTGCGATCGCGAAGGCGGTTGACGCTGCCTCGAACCTGAAATTCACCGGCATTCAGGCTTACCAGGGTGCCATGCAGCACCTCGACACATATGAAGCGCGTAAAGAGAAACTCGATATCGCGATCGCGATGGTCAAGGACGCGGTTGAAGGCTTGAAGGCCGAAGGACTGGAGCCTGAGCTGGTATCAGGCGGCGGCACGGGGTCTTACTATTTTGAATCCAACTCTGGCGTTTACAACGAGCTGCAGTGCGGGTCCTATGCGTTCATGGATGCTGACTATGGTCGGATCCTCGATAAGGACGGCAACCGTATCGACCAGGGTGAGTGGGAAAACGCGTTTTTCATCCTGACCCAAGTGATGAGCCACGCAAAAGCGGACAAGGCGATCTGTGATGCCGGCTTGAAAGCCCAGTCCGTCGATAGCGGTCTGCCGTTCATCTATGGCCGCGACGACGTTGAATACGTCAAATGCTCTGACGAACATGGCGTCATCGCCGACCCTCAAGGCGTTCTGAAAGTCGGTGAGAAGCTGAAACTGGTTCCAGGCCACTGCGATCCGACCGCCAACGTTCACGATTGGTATGTCGGTGTGCGCGGCGGCAAAGTTGAAACCGTCTGGCCGGTGTCTGCCCGCGGCAAGGCTTACTGATCCACTGTCTAAACCGTTTTCAGGCTAGGCCCGGAAGGGCTTAGCCTTTTTCTGGAGAACCAAATGATCATCGTTCCTGAAAAGGAAATTGCTGGGCTGCTCGGCCGCGCAGAAGCCTTTGATGCGGTTGAGAGTGTTTTTGCCGCCATGTCCAGCGGGGCGGCCTATAACTTCCAGGTCATTCGCGAAGCCATCGGGCATGCCGATGCGCTTTATGGCTTTAAATCCGGTTTTGACCGTTCGTCCCTGGCGCTGGGCCTGAAATCCGGCGGCTATTGGCCGGGCAATGCGGACAAGGGTTTGACCAACCACCAGTCGACAGTGTTTTTGTTTGATGCGGACACCGGCAAGGCCAAAGCAGTAGTTGGCGGCAATCTGCTCACGGCTCTGCGGACGGCTGCCGCCTCTGCGGTCTCCATCAAACATCTGGCCCGCAAGGATGCCAAAGTTCTTGGTATGATCGGTGCTGGCCATCAGTCGGCGTTTCAGATGCGGGCAGCTGTTGAACAGCGCTCCTTTGAAAAGGTGATTGGCTGGAACCTGCACCCGGAAATGCTGTCCCGTCTTGAAGAGACCGCATCTGAGCTTGGTTTGCCGTTCGAAGCTGTGGAACTGGATCAATTGGGTGCGGAAGCAGATGTGATCATTTCCATCACGTCCAGTTTCGACCCTATCCTCAAAGCCGCTCAAGTGACCCCGGGAACGCATATTGCCTGCATGGGCACCGACACCAAGGGCAAGCAGGAAGTCGAAGCGGAGCTGGTCGCCAAGGCCACGGTCTTTACCGATGAGGTTGCCCAGTCCTCGACAATCGGCGAATGCCAGCATGCTGTTGCAAGCGGGCTGATATCCGAAAGCGATATCAACGAAATCGGGGCGGTCATTAACGGCACTCATGCCGGGCGGACTTCGGACGATGAAATCACCCTGTTCGATGGAACCGGCGTTGGTCTTCAGGACTTGGCTGTTGCTTCTGCGGTTGTCGACCTTGCGGTCGAAAAAGGCGTCGCGATCAACGTCGATTTCTAACGGCATTCTGCCGAAGCAAACCCCAAGAACCTTGCCTGGGGCCGGCGGAAACGCTGGCCCTTTTTTTTGCTTGTTTGTTTTTTGAAGGTACTTTTGGCAGCATTGCACTTGCTGACCCAGAAGCTGATGGATCAAGTGCTTGCCGCCCAGGACACCGGTCCGCGCCAATTGATCGGAATTGTATTGTGCCAGTTCGCAGGTCCGGCTCAGGGCCGGGACGGCGCCAAAGAGTTCCTCACAACAAAAACAACGCAGCCCGCCGCTTTCATGCGTCTTTTTCGTTCGTGCGCTGTTGTGATGAGCAGGCGTCTGAGGCTTGCGTTATGCCGCCCCGGCTTTGATCCGGGACCAAGGTGAATGATCAAGACGAATAGGGGCTTACACAGGGACAGGCCGGATTTGCTGACATAACGTGTGCCCAAAAGAAAAGGGCCGCGATAGCGGCCCTAATCCAATTCATTTATATGTATGGCTGCTTATTCCGCTGGCAGAGATCCTTTGCCATGGCCGGCCATACCGCCGGAGACTTCTTCCGTTGCTTCTTCGGACAGTTCATCCGGAAGGATCAGGTTGAGTATGATGGCGATCGCTGCAGCCGGCAGAAGTCCGGTCGTCAGCAGGATCCGGGCTGTATCCGGCATATGCTGAAGCGCGCCTGGGTCCAGTTTCAGGCCGAGGCCGATTGTCAGGGAAATCGCGAAGATCACCATGTTGCGGCGGTTCCAGTTGACATCCGAGAGCATTGAGACACCCGCAGCGACAACCATTCCGAACATGACGATGACACCGCCGCCAAGAACCTCAATCGGAACAGTGCGGATCAAGCCGCCGACCTTGGGAACAAGGCCGCAGATGATCAGGAAGATGGCCCCGCAAGTCACCACATGCCGGCTCATGACGCCGGTCATGGCGATCAAGCCGACGTTCTGGCTGAAGGATGTGTTCGGAAACGCGCCGAACAGACCTGCTACCGTACTACCCAGACCGTCAGCGTAGGTCGCACCGGAAATCTCCTCATCCGTTGCGTCGCGGCCTGCGCCGCCTTTTGTAATCCCGGTTACGTCGCCCACGGTTTCGATCGCCGAGACAAAGCCCATGAGACAGAAGCCGATGACCGCAGCTGCAGAGATTTCAAATCCGTACTTGAACGGCTGCGGCAGGGCAAATGCGCTGGCGTTGGACCAGGACGAGGCAATGGTGTCGAAGGTCAGCATCCCGGTCATCAGGGCATAGATGTAACCGGCAATCAGGCCCAGCAGGACTGCAGAGACTGACAGCATGCCTCTGGCATAGAACTTCAGCCCAAGTGTGACGAAGATGACGACCAGTGCCGCCGACCAGTTGAGCAAAGAGCCGTATTCCGGTGTGCCAATCGCAGGAACGCCGCCAGCGGAATACTGAATCCCGACTTTGACCAGCGACAGACCGATCATAGTAACGACCAATCCTGTGACAAGCGGCGGCAGGGCAAAGCGGATCTTGCCAATAAAAAGACCCAAAAATGCATGGAACATGCCGCCGATGATAACCCCGCCAAAGACTGCGGCGAGCCCGTCAACGCCTTTGCCGGCGACAAGCGGAATCATGATTGGCAGGAACGCAAAGGACGTGCCCTGAACAATCGGCAGCCCCGCGCCGACCGGGCCGAGCGTGATGGTTTGAAGCAGTGTTGCCACACCGGCAAACAGCATCGACATCTGAATCAGATAAAGAAGTTCCGGAAAGTCAGGTGAATTCGATCCGAAACCAAAACCGGCTGCGCCCGCGACAATAATTGCGGGTGTTACGTTAGATACGAACATGGCCAGGACGTGCTGAATTCCGAGTGGTATTGCCTTGGCTAATGGAGGTGTATAATTGGGATCGCGCAGCTGCTCTGGCGTTCCAATAGATGCGTTGCTCATATTCACTCCTCTGAGGGTCAATTGACCGTCCTTGCCTCGTTTGATGGGCAATGATCGGCCTGATGTGGCGGGCTTACCTGGTTTGGTTGAGCTGCCACATGATTGAATTCCGGCGCTCCCGGAGCCGGAAATCGGGATTTATTGGGCTTGGTGCCTTAACCCCGGAACTTGACAGAAACGGCTGTTTCTCTGCGATGGCTGGTCCGGTTTTTTTTGATCGTGGTGATGGGGATGTTGTTGTGTCAGCGTGAAGACTGAAGACAGGCATGCTGACGTGGCCAGTTGCTCTGTAATAGGCAGCTGGGACCTGAAGTCTCAGTCCGGAATTGGTCTCCGGGATCTCAGGCATTTTATTGATCCGTCTAACAATTGCTGTCAGCTTTTCTTATAAAGCAAAATAATCTACGTATTTTCCGGTAATTTCTGAAAGTGCTTTCGGATAACCGCAGGTGTCTTTCAAAGCACGCGGGCCGCATTATTTGCAAAACGGATTTTTCAGGAGCGCCAGATGGCTGGATACCTTACGACCCATGTTCTCGACACCGCCCAGGGCTGTCCGGGCAAGGGCATCAAAATCGACCTTTATATGATCACAGCAACAGAACGGGTTTTTATCCGCAGTCTGGTGACCAATGATGATGGGCGGACGGACAGTCATATCCTTCCGGCAGACGAGTTCAAGACCGGTACCTATGAACTCGAATTCCATGTCGGCGCCTATTTTGATGCTGCTGGTATTGATCTGCCGGAGCCAAAGTTTTTGGACGTAGTGCCACTGCGTTTTGGCATGTCGGAAGAGGCGCATTATCATGTGCCGCTGTTGGTTTCGCCGTTCAGTTACTCGACCTACCGCGGCAGCTAAGCGGTACTTGGGCTCTGACCGACTGATTGGTCAGAGCCGTGTTTTTTCATCATGGGTCAACTAGCACCGGGCCCGATGTCGGTATGTTTGATGATGAAGTCGACAAAATGCCGGATCTTCGGATCCTGCAGCCGCCGGTGCGGATAAAGACATCCGAAAATGGTAGGCGGCGGCGGTGTCTCGGTCAGAATTTCGACTAAGTCGCCATTGCGCAGATGTTCGGCAACATCAAACCGGGGTTTGTTGACGATCCCGTAACCATTGAGCGCCCAATCGGTCAGAACATCGCTGTGATCGGCATCGTATTTTCCGGATACCTGGAGTTTCTTCGGTCCGTCCGCTGTCTGTAAAACCCAAAAATATTCTGGCGAATGCGGATAACGCAGGAGCAGACAGTTGTGCTGCTCGCTCAACAGATCGTCGGGCGTCTGCGGTGTGCCATGTTTTTTGAGGTAGTCGGGCGCAGCACAGACCACGCGCGGACAGTCAGCGATTTTTCTCAGCTTGAGATTGGAGTCCTCCGGTGTGCCGATGAAAAAGGCGACATCCAGGCCATCAGATAGAATGTCGACTTTGCGGTCAGAGAGCCGCATGTGGACTTCCGTTGCCGGGAACTGTTCGACGAACCTTGGCACCAGTGGCGAGATAATGCGCCGGCCGGCACCCAGCGGTGCGGTGACTCGCAGAACCCCGCGCGGCATGTCGGAGAAACTCGCAACTGCCGCCTCCGCATCGTCGATGGACTGCAGCGCTTTGAGCGCGTGTTCGTAAAAAACTTTGCCGACTTCCGTTGGAGTCAAAGACCGGGTGGTCCGGTTGAACAGCCGTGCGCCAAGATGCTTTTCCAGCTCCTTGATGCGCTTGCTGGCGACAGCAGGTGTCATTCTAAGGTCACGGCCACCAGCAGTGATGCTGCCAAGTTCCACCACACGTGTGAATACACGCAGGCTTTCCAGATAGGCCATGATCAGTCTCCGTTGCTCGGTTTCTCATTGTTTTTGCACGTGTTTGGCATTTGTTCCCAATTGGGGACTAGCCGCTTTTTTGCAGAGTATCGCACGGGTATTTTCAATGATCTGTTGAAAGAATTTCCGGATTCGCCTGATTTTTCGCAAGACTGCGTAGAAGTACGGTCCTTAGTGAGATGAGAGCACTTGAGGACGTGATGAACCAGCGCAATGAAATTCGGTTTCTATTGAACGGCCGTGATGTGGCGGTCCGCGATGTTGAAGCTGATGCCACACTACTCGACTTTCTGAGATTGGAACGCCGCCTGACTGGAACGAAGGAAGGCTGCGCGGAAGGCGATTGCGGGGCGTGTACGGTTCTTGTTGGGCGGCTCCTTGACGGCCAGCTGATCTATGAAACCGTCAATGCCTGTATCCGGTTTGTGGCCTCGCTCGACGGCTGTCATGTGGTGACGATCGAACATCTGAAAGGGGAAGCAGGTCAGCTTCATCCGATCCAGCAGGCAATGGTCGATTTTCACGGCAGCCAATGCGGGTTCTGTACACCAGGGTTCATCATGTCGCTCTATGCGCTCTGGATGGGAAATCCGGAGCCAACGGAAACTCAAGTTGAAACGGCGATCCAGGGAAATCTCTGCCGCTGCACCGGTTACCAGCCAATCATTGCCGCGGCGATGGCAGCCAATCAATACGGAACGCCCGCCAAAGATTTTCTGAATGCCGAGCGAGACACAATTTCCCAGCGTTTGGCCGATCTCAATGACGGCCTGCGGGTGGTCTGTGGCCCTGAAGATAACCGAGCGATTGTCCCGGCGAGTGTTGCGGACCTTGCCGACGTACTGGCTGAGTGGCCGGAAGCGACAATTGTTGCTGGCTCGACGGATGTTGGCCTGTGGGTCACCAAATTCATGCGCCCAATTAGCCCGGCGGTTTTCATTGCGCATCTGGAAGAGCTGAAGTCGATCAACCTGACTGAGACTGCACTCGAGATCGGGGCAGGGGTCACGTACACCGAAGCCCAAGACAACATTCGCACAGCATTCCCCCATCTGGAGGCGTATTGGGACCGGATCGCCGGTCAACAGGTTCGCAATATGGGCACGATCGGCGGCAATATCGCCAATGGTTCGCCGATCGGCGACACGCCACCAGTGTTGATTGCACTTGAAGCAGAAATCACACTTCGTAAAGGCAAGACACAGCGGACGCTGCCACTGGAAGATTTCTTCATTGAATACGGCAAACAAGATCGGGCGCCGGGGGAATTTGTCGAAGCAATCACAATTCCGCGTCCGAAAGCCAATCAGCGTCATGACGCCTACAAGATTTCAAAACGCCGGGACGAGGATATTTCTTCGGTTGCCGCCGGTTTCAATGTAACGGTTGAAAACGGGATAGTCACCGCAGCCCGATTGGCATTTGGCGGCATGGCCGGAACACCGAAGAGAGCGGCGGCTGCCGAAGCGGTCTTGATCGGCCAACCCTGGAATGCAGCGACTTTTGCAGCCGCGGGCAAAGCGCTTGAGGTCGACTTCCAGCCGCTTTCGGATTGGCGGGCGTCCGCTCAGTACCGGATCACGGTTGCGCGCAACCTGCTGCAACGTTTCTTCCTTGCCCATGATGACCAGACCGCTGAGCCGGTTGATCTGCTGTCCGCCTGATGACGAGAAATCCATGAAACACGATAAAATCACAGAAGCAGCTCAGACCGTTAGCGGCGCCGTGCATACCAATCGCCGGCACGACAGTGCGGAAAAACATGTCACCGGTCAGGCAGAATATTGCGACGACATTGGTGAGCCACAAGGCACGCTACATGCTTACCTGGGTGTCTCGACCGTCGCCCATGGTCTTATCAAGTCGATGGATTTGGCAGCTGTTCTGGCTGCGCCAGGTGTAGTTGGTGTGTTGACCGCGGAAGATATTCCAGGCGTCAACGACATCAGCCCAACCGGCTTGAAAGATGAGCCGGTTTTCCCGACGGAAAAGACGGAGTTTCATGGTCAGCCACTGTTTGCGGTTGTCGCCGAAAGCCGCAATGCGGCCCGCCGCGCTGCTGAACTGGCCGCCATTGAATACGACGTGCTTCCGCACGCACTGGATCCTGTCGAAGCACAAGAAGCCGGTCATCCATTTGTCACCGCTCCGTTGAAACTGGAGCGCGGAGCGATCGATCCGGCATTTAAAGCGGCTGAAAACCGGATCTCGGGGCAGATGCAGATCGGTGGTCAGGATCACATGTATCTGGAGGGGCAGATTGCCTTTGCTCTGCCCGGCGAGGACGACGACGTCATCGTGCATTGTTCGACCCAGCATCCGAGTGAGGCCCAGCATATGGTGGCTCATGTGTTGGGTGTGCCGTCGAATGCTGTCACGGTCAATGTCCGGCGCATGGGCGGCGGGTTCGGCGGCAAAGAAAGCCAGATGAACCTCTTTGCCGCTGTGGCTGCGGTGGCTGCCAAGAAGTGGAACTGCCCAGTAAAAATCCGGCCTGACCGCGACCAGGACATGACCGCGACCGGCAAACGCCACGACTTCGTCGTTGATTATGACGTTGCCTTTGATGGTGACGGCCGCATCGAGGCTGTCGACGGTGTCTTTGCCGCGCGCTGTGGGTATTCTGCCGATCTGTCAGGTCCTGTCACCGACCGGGCTCTGTTTCACGCCGACAATGCCTACTATTATCCGCATGTCCGCCTGCGCAGCCGGCCGATGAAAACCAACACGGTTTCGAATACGGCGTTTCGCGGGTTCGGAGGTCCTCAGGGCGTGGTTGCCGCCGAACGCATGATCGAAGAGATTGCCTATGCGCTTGGCAAGGACCCTCTCGAAGTCCGCAAGGCGAATTTCTATGGTGATGCGTCTGACGGCCGCAACCTGACCCCCTATCATCAGGAGGTCGAAGACAACATCCTGCCGCGGCTGATTGCCGAACTTGAAGAGAATGCGGAATATCAAGCCAGGCGCGCCGCGATCATTGACTTCAACAAGACGTCTTCGATCATCAAAAAAGGCATTGCGCTGACGCCGGTGAAGTTCGGCATCTCCTTTACCGCGACCTGGTACAATCAGGCCGGTGCGCTGATCCATATCTACAACGACGGCTCCATCCACCTGAACCATGGTGGCACGGAGATGGGCCAGGGGCTGAATACCAAGATCACCCAAGTGGTGGCCGATGCTCTTCAGGTTGATTTTGAACGTATCAAGATCACCAAAACGACGACCGAGAAGGTGCCGAACACATCTGCGACAGCAGCGTCTTCCGGGACAGACCTGAACGGTATGGCGGCTCTGGATGCTGCCGAACAGCTGAAAGCCCGTCTGGTAGCCTTTGCGGCTGAACATTGGGGTGTCGAGCCGGATACGGTTTCCTTCCGCAACAATGCCGTCCAAGTCGGCCAAGAGATCGTGTCCTTCGATGATCTTGTGCGCAAGGCCTACATGGCGCGGGTGCATCTGTCTGCTGCCGGCTTCTACAAGACCCCGAAAATTCACTGGGACCGGGCAACTGGTAAAGGGCGTCCGTTCTATTACTACGCCTATGGCGCATCCTGCTCGGAAGTTTCCATTGATACGCTGACAGGCGAATACCGGGTCGAGCAGACGGACATTTTGCATGATGTCGGCCGGTCGCTGAACCCGATCCTCGACAAGGGGCAGATTGAAGGTGCGTTCATTCAAGGCATGGGTTGGCTGACCACTGAGGAACTGTGGTGGGACAAGGCAGGGCGTCTGCGCACCCATGCCCCGTCAACCTACAAGATCCCGCTGGCTTCCGACCGGCCGCGCACTTTCAACGTCAACCTGGCCGATTGGTCGGAAAACCGTGAACTGACCATCAAACGTTCGAAAGCCGTTGGTGAGCCGCCGTTTATGCTCGGCGTGTCCGTTCTGGAAGCCCTGTCGATGGCGGTTGCCAGTGTTGCCGATTACCGGGAATGCCCACGCTTGGACGCACCGGCGACCCCGGAACGTGTCTTGCTCGCCGTTGAGCGGTTGAAGTCGAAAGGATAGCATCATGACTGCGCTTTCTGCCCAGGCGGCCGCGTTTTTTGATGCAGAAAGCGCGATCATCCGCGTCGAACTGACAGCTGTTCGTGGTTCTTCGCCGCGCGAAGCAGGGACCGAGATGTTCGTTGCGCCAACCGTGCTTTGGGGCACAATCGGTGGCGGGCGGCTCGAGCAGATTGCCATCGAACGCGGCCGTGCCATGCTTGATGGCAACAAACTTGCCGAAACTCTTGATGTTCCTTTGGGACCGGAAATCGGCCAATGCTGCGGCGGGCATGTCAGCCTGCGCTTGACCCGCATGCACACTCAAGACCGCCGGGAAGCTTTGCAGCGGATCCGGGCAGAAGAAAACGATCAGCCGCATGTTTACATCATGGGTGCCGGGCATGTCGGGCGTGCCCTTGCCAATGTGCTGCAGCATGCGCCGGTGAAGTGCATTCTGGTCGATATGCGCCAGGAAGAATTGCAGAAGTGCGAAGCTGTGGTCGAGAAGCGGCTGCGGGCGCTTCCAGAAGTGGATGTGTTCAACGCACCGCCGAACAGCGCATTTATCGTGCTGACACATGACCATGGGCTCGACTTTTTGCTGACGTCCGCTGCCCTTGAACTCGGGACTGCCGCTTATGTCGGCATGATCGGATCCGACACCAAACGCGCCAAGTTGCGTTCCTGGTGCTGGACCCATTGTAACGGTCTGACCATTGACCTGCTGACCTGTCCCATCGGGGCAACTGCCAGCCGGGACAAAAGGCCGGAAATCATCGCTTCATTTGTCGCTGCTGAGGTGTTGACCGCTCTGACCGCGGATCAGCAGGTCTCAGTCAGCAGGGAGGAAGCTGCGCTGCTGGAAGCCGCGCAGTAAATCACAAGGCTCACTGCGCCTGAGGAGAGGTGAAGTGTGTCTTTTTGACGGAAAGGAGACCCGGTATGCGGGTTGGGAGCTTCGACTATAAATTGTTTTCAAGAGGCGATTTCAGCGCCTTTTGGGCCCTGTTCACCGACAACCTTGTCAATCTGATGGTGCTTGGTGGCATCTGTCAGTTTGTCTTCCAAATGCCTGCCGAGATCGTCTACGGACGCATCGTTCCGGGGGCAGCAGTAGCTATCCTGGCCGGTGTCGCGGTCTATGTGCTGCTGGCTCGGCGTGCTGCTGCCGAACATGGCCGCGACGTTACGGCGCTGCCTTACGGTATCTCCACACCGGTGATGTTCGTCTATCTCTTCGGCGTGATTGGGCCGATCTATTGGTCGACAAACGATCCGGTTCTTGCGTGGCAGGTGGGCATCGGTGCCGGTTTCCTTGGCGGTATTGTTGCAGCTCTTGGTGCCATCATTGGGCCATGGCTGAAGAAGGTCACGCCACGTGCCGGGATGCTCGGCACTTTGTGCGGCATTGCGCTTGTCTTCATCGGCACGGTTCCGCTGGCGACGGTCTTTGAAAACCCATTCATCGGTTTTGCCTCGATGATCATCATCCTATGGGGTCTGGTTGGCCGGTTCCGTTTGCCGTTCAATATTCCGGCAGGCCTGCTCGCGCTCATCATTGGTACTGCTGTCGCGCTGATGATTGGCCAGTCGTCGTTCAGCTTCGAAGGCGTGGGCTTTTATCCGCCGCTGCCATACTTTGGTGACCTGATCGCCGGTATCCAGCACCTCTTTGCACATCCGGAGCTGTTCCTGGTTCTGGTTCCGGTGCAGATCTACAACTTCATCGAAACAATGAACAACGTGGAAAGCGCGGAAGCTTCTGGTGATCACTACCCGGTTGCTGCCTGCCAGATCACCGATGGTGCCGGTACTATGATCGGTGCTCTATTCGGCTCGCCGTTCCCGACCACCGCTTACATCGGTCATCCCGCCTACAAGCGCATGGGTGCGCATTCCGGCTACATCATCGGTGTCGGGATTGTCATTCCGCTCGCAGCCCTGTTCGGCTTCCTGGCCTTTTTGAGCAATCTAATCCCGGTTGCCGCTGCTGCTCCGGTTCTGGTGTTTGTCGCGCTTAGCCTGATCACCAACACGGCTCACGCCGTTAAGGTTGAGCACATGGCGGCTGTCACTATCGCAATGATGCCGCATGTGTCGGCGTTCCTGGTCATCAAGTGGGGGTCTTTGATGGGGGCGCTCAATGCAACCGGTGCGCAGGAGGTTTTGCCGCTCGGCTCTCCAGAGTTGACCGCCGCGCTGTTGCAGCAAGGCGCGCATTATGCCGGTCATCTGGCGCTCAGCCAGGGCGCGATCCTTACCGGCCTGATTTGGGGCGCGATTGTCGCCAGTGTCATCGATGGCAAGTTCCGGATCGCTGCAGGATTTGCATTCGCCGCCTTTGTGATGTCGTCGGTTGGCGTGGTTCATTCTGCGACGCTGCATATGCCGGAATTCGGTGCCGTTAGCCTTGGATACCTGATCGCGGCTGCGTTCCTGGTCATCTATCCGATCTTCCACAAGGAAGAGGCGATTGTTCCGGAAACGGATGGTCTTGTGCAGCCGCAGGCCACTCCGGGCGAATAACAACTTAAATCCAAACACCCGACGGGGCGGCTTGGCCGCCCCGACAAAAACGAAAATAGGATGCTGTGACCATGCACTCTGACCGTTTGATGCTCCGTGGCCGCCTTCTGACCTTTAATTCAGAGCCTCAAAGCGCGGAGGACACGTCCTCCTATGATTACACCGAGGATGGGGCGCTCCTTGTTGAAAACGGGCATATCGTTGCCCGCGGCGAATTCAGCGATCTGATCGCAGATGCCACGGGTGTCGAAATTGTCGACCACCGGCCGCATCTTATAATGGCCGGGTTCATCGATACGCACATTCATTTTCCTCAAGTGCAGGTGATTGCGTCTTGGGGCGCGCAGCTTCTTGATTGGCTGAACACCTACACGTTTCCAGAGGAAACCCGCTTTGCCGATGAAGGTCACGCCGCGTCGATGGCCTGCCGGTTCTTCGATCTTCTGACCAATCACGGCACCACCACCTCGGTTGCCTATTGTTCGGTCCATAAGGGCTCGGCAAATGCTTATTTTGAAGAGGCCGAACAGCGCAATATGCGGGTGATCGGCGGCAAGGTTCTGATGGACCGCAACGCTCCGGACGGCCTGCGAGACACCCCAAAAAGCGGCTATGACGACACCAAGGAATTGATTGCCAAGTGGCACGGTAAAGGCCGGGCGAGCTATGCAATCACACCGCGGTTTGCAATCACGTCAACGCCGGAGCAAATGGAAATGGCGGGGGCTTTGGCCGCTGAGCATTCGGACTGTTTCGTGCAGACGCATTTGTCTGAAAACAAGAACGAGATTGCTTACACCCTGGAGCTTTATCCCTGGGCACGCGATTATCTCGATGTCTACCAGAACTATGGCCTTTTGAGTGATAAGATGCTGCTCGGCCACTCGATCCATCTGGAACCTCGGGAAATTGCCGTGATGGCTGAAACCGGCTCCCGGCCTGTGTTCTGTCCGACCTCAAACCTGTTCCTGGGCAGCGGCCTCTTCAACGAAGAGAAGATGCGTGAGAATGGGATTGTCAGTGCCATTGCGACTGATATTGGTGCCGGGACCAGCTACTCCATGCTGCAAACGCTGAACGAGGGATACAAGATCCTGCAGCTTCAGGACCAGAAGCTTCATCCGCTGCGTGCTTTCCACTGGATGACCCGCGGCAATGCGGTGGCGCTTGGTCTGGAAGACAAGATCGGCTCGCTCGATGTGGGAACAGAGGCTGATATTGTTGTTCTGAATTCCAGAGCGACCGATGCCATGGCGCTCAGGATGGAGCGGGCATCCACATTGTCCGAGGAGCTCTTTATCCTGCAAATGCTTGGCGACGACCGCTCAATTGAGGAGGTTTATGTCGCCGGACAAGCGCAGAAATCCGGGCGCCGCTGTGCTGATACGCGGCAACAGGAGAAGGTGCTTGAACTCGCTTAGATTAAGAGTTCGCCTGAAAGCTAGGCGAACTCCTTGAAATTCTGCAAGGCTTCGCGGCTGTAGCCATGCGAGGCAGTCCAGAGTTGGCGGGTGTACTCATGCGTGACATCACCGGAGCGCATTTGGTCTTCGGTGATTTCCTCGATGATTTCCCCCCGGTTCATCACTGCAATTTTGCTGCACAGGTGCCCGACCACTGCAAGATCATGGCTGACCATCAAATAGGTCAATCCATGTTTGCGGCGGAGATCTGATAGAAGGTTCAGGATTTCCGCCTGGACCGACACATCAAGCGCGCTGGTCGGCTCATCCAACAACAGAACCCTGGGTTCCAGGATCAGCGCCCGGGCAATGGCGACACGCTGGCGCTGGCCTCCGGAAAGTTGGTGTGGGTAGCGGAAACGGAATTCCGGCCCGAGGCCCACCTCGTTCAGGATGCGGATGATCCGCTCATCCCGATTGTCCAAACCATGAATGGCCAGCGGTTCGCTGAGCGTATCGTTCACAGTTTTGCGCGGGTGCAGAGAGCCATAGGGATCCTGAAATACCATCTGCATGTGTTTGCGCGAGGCAATGGAGCGTTTGTGCTCCAGCTGTGTGCCGTCAATCTTGATTGTGCCGCTCCAGTGCGGAACGATGCCGACCATGGCGCGTAGGATCGTTGATTTGCCGGAGCCGGATTCGCCGACGAGGCCGTAGCTCTCGCCTTCCGGCACATTGAGAGCTGCGTTTTTGACAGCGTGGATTTCGGCGCCTTTATGCCCGAACACGATGTCCAAATTCTGGATCTCGATCATCAGCGCAATACTCCATCGGCCTGGTTTTCGCCGGTCATCCAGGACGGGTCACGTTTCAGGACGGGTAGGTCATCGTGTTTGCCATCCAGTTGCGGCAGACAATTGAGAAGCCCTTTTGTATAGGGGTGTTGCGCCTTTTCGAGATGTTTGGCATCCAGACTTTCCATGATCCTGCCGCCATACATCACCAGAACCCGGTCGCAAAAGCTGGAGACCAGATGCAGGTCATGGCTGATCAGGACTAGACCCATACCGCGTTCGCGGACCATGTCATCCAGCAGTGCTAGAACCTGCATCTGAACCGTGACGTCGAGAGCAGATGTAGGTTCATCTGCAATCATCACCTGTGGGTTGGTGATCAGCATCATAGCGATCATGATGCGCTGGCCCATGCCGCCGGAAACCTGGTGCGGATAAAGATTGTAAACCTTATCCGGCTCTCGGATACGCACGGTTTCAAGCATGGCCAAGGCACGTTGCCGTGCTTCTGCCTTAGAAACGTTTTCGTGTTTGCGGCAGCTCTCTGCGATCTGGGCGCCAACGGTCATCACAGGATTTAGCGAATACTTCGGATCCTGCATGATCATAGAAATGCGCGAGCCGCGAATGGACCGCATGGTCTTTTCATTCGCCTTCATCAGATCCATACCGTCGAAGGTCATCTGGCTGGCATCGATCGAGCCGTTCCCAGCGGTCAGCCTGAGTAGCGCGCGGCCGGTCTGGGATTTGCCGGAACCGGATTCCCCGACAATTCCGAGCCGCTCCCGGCCAAGATCGAAACTAACACCCCGAACCGCGTGAACCGGGCCTTTGGGCGTTGAAAAACGGACGTGAAGATCGCGGACGGATATCAACGGTGACGTATTTTGTGCTTCAGGCGTCGGCATCGGATGGACAATCTCGTTCATGATCAATGCCCTCCCGAATTGCGCGGATCGAGCACATCTCTGAGGCCATCACCGAGCAGGTTAAACCCGAGAGAGACCACAAGGATAGCAATTCCGGGGATGGTCGGCACCCACCATTGATCCAAGAGATAATCGCGGCCGGTCGCGATCATCGCCCCCCATTCGGCAAGTGGTGGCTGTGCACCCAATCCGAGGAAGCCAAGGCCGGCAGCGGTCAGAATGATCCCGGCCATATCGAGCGTCAGGCGGACAATTGTCGAAGACAGGCACATGGGCATGATGTGAGAGAACAGGATGCGGATCCGTGAAGCCCCCATGATCTCGGCGGCCATGATGTATTCACTGCTGCGCAAAGTCAGGGTTTCCGCGCGCGCCAGACGTGCATAAGGTGACCATGTGGTGAGCGCGATGGCCAGGACAGCGTTCTCAAGACCCGGTCCGAGGACGGCGACAAAAGCGAGTGCTAGGATCAAGCGTGGGAAGGCTAGGAATATGTCAGTGATCCGCATCAAGACCTTGTCCACGACACCGCCGAGCAAGCCAGACGCTGTGCCAACGATCAGGCCGATCGGCATGACAATGATCGACACAAGGAAGATGATGTAAAGCGTCACTCGGGAGCCCCAGACAATTCGGGCAAAGACATCACGGCCAAGTTCATCCGTACCGAACCAGTGCTCTGCACTCGGTGGCTGCAGGCGGTTGGGCAGATCCTGTGCAACACCATCGCCACCGGCAATCCAGGGCGCGAACAGGGCGACCAGGCACAGAAAGGAAACGATGATGAGGCCGAGCATTGCAATCGGATTGGTCTTAAATGACAGCCAGCCGATATAGGCGCGCTGACACTTGGCCTGAAACGCGTTCTTGGGAAAATCCGCCAATAGCCAGGCGGTCAGTCCCGTATTTGTTTTGAGGGTTACATCTGACATTACTTCGCCCTCGGATCGACAATTCGGTAGAGTATGTCGGACATCATGTTGATGAACACGAAGGAAATTCCGACAACCAGTGTTCCGCCGATCACGGCGTTCATATCGGCATTAAACAGTGAATTGGTGATGTACTGTCCGATGCCGGGCCAGGCGAAGACGGTTTCGGTTAGAACAGATCCTTCTAGCAAACTGGCATAGGTGAGGCCGATAATGGTGATCAGCTGCACTAGAACATTCCGGAAGGCGTGGTGCCAGATCACGGCACCCTCGTTCAAGCCTTTGACACGCGCAGTCAGAACGTATTCCTGATTGAGCTGGTCGAGCATGAAAGATCGGGTCATGCGGGAGATGTAGGCAAGTGAATAAATCGCCAGCATAGAGGCGGGCAGGATGATGTGCGAAACGGCGTTGTGAAAGACGTCCCATTCGCCTGCGAGGGCTGAGTCAATCAGAATGACTCCGGTCACCGGATCCACGATGCCGTCGTAAAAGAAATCGATCCGGCCAGGACCTGCAACCCAATCCAGCTTGGCGTAGAAAATCAGAAGGGCGACCATGCCGAGCCAGAAAATCGGAATGGAGTGTCCCAAGAGACCGACAATGCGGACGATATGATCGATCAGTTTGCCTTGACGAACAGCCGCCAGAACGCCCGCCGGAATGCCGATGATGATGCCGACGATTGTCGCAATCGTGGCCAATTCCAATGTTGCCGGGAAGAAGCGCTTGATGTCTTCGATCACTGGCCGTGTGGTCATGACCGAATTACCGAAATCACCCTGTAGGATGTTGCCCAGAAAGATGAGATACTGTTGCCAGATGGGTTTATCGAGCCCCAGCTGGAGATACATGGCCTCATAGACTTCCTTGGAGGCCCGGTCACCTACGATGGCGACGACGGGGTCGTTTGGCATAATCCGTCCGATCACAAATGTGATCGCGGTCAATCCGATGAAGGTGAGGACCAGCATCATAAGCCCCCCACCGACTTTCTTCGCAATTGTCAGATAGGGGCTAAAATCCACCGCTGTACTTTGCGCTGTGGAACTGTCTGTCATTCAGGTGTCCTGCCGGTCGTTCGCCGCCCTGATTACAGTCATGGTTTTTAAAGTTGCCCCTAAAAGAGGCGCCTGGACGAAAACCGCGACTGCATCTCCAAACACCGCCCACACTGTTCAAAAGTGCGGGCGGCATCAAGGTGATAACCAAACCGCCGGGCGATCAACAAAGATCATCCGGCGGTTACATGTGTCTTAGTTTTTCGTCACGGTCCGGTAGTAGGCCTGATCGGATGTCACGCCGTTGATGAAACCATCAACATTGGCGCGCTGGCCGAAGGTGCCAATCGCCTGGAACATGATAGTGAACGGTGAGTCTTCGCGCACTTTCTGTTGCAGTTCCGCATAGATAGCCTCACGTTTTTCCGGATCGGATTCCGCAGCCGCTTGGTTGGTCAGCTCGGTCAGACCGGACGCGTCCCAAGCATTCCGCCAAGTCAGTTTGCCGGTTAGTTTGGCTTCAAAGCGGTTGTCCGGGTTGTGCGCAAAAGCGTCAGCGTTTGAGTGCGGATCGGAATAGTCCGGACCCCAGCGGGCAACGATCAACTCATGCTTGCGGGCACGGTATTTCGGCCACAAGGTCTTGCCGTCAGACAGGATGATTTCAGAATCGATCCCGACCTCTTTCAAGGCAGCCTGGACGTTCTGAGCCACTTCCTTGAACGGTGACTTGTTGAGCGTGTCGATGGTGATTTTTGTGCCCGGCTCGACACCGGCATCAGCCATCAGAGCTTTGGCCTTGTCGAGATTATAGCTGTACGGCGTTTCGAGCGAGGCGGCCCACATGCCGGATGGCCAGAAACTCTGGTGGATCTTGTACTGACCGTCCAAAATGGTGTCGGTCATGCCTTTGTAGTCAACGATGTAGTTCAGCGCTTCACGGACTTCCGGTTTGGACAGAACCGGATGGTCCATGTTGGTTGCCAGGTACATCAAGTACCCTTTTGGATACTGCTGTGCTGCAACGTCCGCATTGCCGTCCAAGCCCTTAAGTTGGTCGGATGTTAGCTCCATCGCTGCGTCGACATCGCCTTTTTCCAAGAGCAGGCGCTGTGCAGACGGTTCGGCGACGTGGCGGATGACAACCCGCTTCATTGCCGGTTCGCCATGACGGTAGTCGCTGAAAGCGTCCAGCATCACCAGTTCATTGGCTTTCCAGGTTTTCAGCTTGTAGGGGCCGGAGCCAGCTGAATGGTCTTTCAGCCAAGCGTATCCCATGTCGCCATCGACTTCGTGTTTCTGGACTTCCTTCATGTCCACGATTGACGCCACGCTGGACGACAAAAGGTTCAGAACAAGCGCAGGAGATAGGTCGGCCAGGATGTCAATTTTGACCGTTCCATCGTCAACGGCAGTCACTGCGCTGTCGACGTTGTCTGCGGTCCAGCCGATCTGCTTAATGATGAACGCCGGGGTCTTGTCCAGTTTCACAGCGCGTGACAGTGAATAGGCGACATCGTTCGCGGTGACCGGGTTCCCTGAGTGGAATGTCAAACCTGGACGCAGTTTGACAGTGATGGACTTGCCGTCTTCCGCGAACTCATAGGATTCAGCAATGCCGCCGACCAGTTTGGTCAGGTTGTCCGGCTCGAACATGAACAGGCGCTCGTAGAGGTTGGCAACGATACGGCTGCCGGTAAATTCAAAGCACTCTGCCGGATCGAGAGTAATGGCATCCGCGGTGTTACGGGCGATTACGAAAGTATCGGCCGGCGTTGCCGCCATTACCGGAAACGCAACAGATGTTGCCAGAAGAGCTGCCAGAGACATGCTCTTCAGTGTTGAAAATGTTTTCACGATCATTCCCCCTGTGGAACAACACAATATTTTGGATTGCCGGCAAACACCGGCATGGTCATTGCAGTTCTGCTTCATGAGGTGAGCAGTTGTTCTGCATTGAGATCACGGAGGAAGCTTAACGCGAGTGATTGAATTCAACCAACAGGCTTGTTATGCAAAAAATGCATAGTTTATTGCGGTGCTTATAATTTTGGCATTTTGGGACTGGAGCGCGTTTCGTGGATACCAACTGGCTGACCGATTTTCTGGTGTTGAGCAAATGCGGAAATTTCTCCCAGGCCGCCGCTGAGCGCAATATCACACAGTCGGCCTTCAGCCGGCGGATAAAGGCGCTGGAGACCTGGCTGGGCGCCGAGTTGTTTGATCGCAGCAGTTACCCGGTCAAGCTGACACCGGAGGGTCAAACCTTTCAAGATACCGCGCAAAACGTGTTGAAGGAGCTGGAGCTCAACCGTGTTGAATTTCAGCGCCGTAACCTGAATACGGCACCAGATATCCGGCTGGCGTCTGCGGCAACTCTGGCCATCAGCTTTGTCCCCGAATGGCTCCGTCAGATCAAAGCGGTTTGCGGAGATTTCTCGGTGTCGATCGACACCTATGACTTCTATGAAATGATTGAGATGCTGCGGGATCGCAAGGTGGACATGGTGCTGCTCTATTCTCAGCCATCGGTACCGGTATTTTTTGAGCACCATGAATTCGACTTCCTCAAATTGGGGGAAGACATTATGCATCTTTGTACTGCAGTTAATGAGCATGGCGAACCAGCTTTCGACCCGGACCGGCCACCCCGCAGTGGTCTGGAATACATCGGCTACGGTCAGGGCGGTTATTTCGCCAAAATCGAAGACTACCTCTTTTCGAATATTTCACCTCATGGACCGCTCTTTGTCTGTACGTCTCAAAGCGACACATGTGAGTTCATGAAACGCTTGGCGATCTTGGAAAAAAAGATGGCCTGGCTACCAGGATGCAGTGCGCATGACCGGATACAGTCCGGTGAGCTGGTTCTGGCCGGAAAAGGCCGCTATGACACCAAACTGGAGATCTGGGCCTATATCAAACGGGATGCAACCTCTCCGCTGGTGCAGAAAATCTGGTCGCACCTTAAACAAAATCCTTGTACAGACCATCTGGATGAATTCCGGCTCGGGGCGATTAGTTAGAGCCCAACAATCGCTACCGCGCGTTCCATGGTCCAATACATCGCTAAGGTTCCGATGAAATAGGTCGGCACGAGCTCGGCCCAACTTGGTAACCCGAACCGCAAATTTGCCAGCAGTTTCAACGCAACAAGAACCACGAAGACAAAGGCCAATTGGCCAAGTTCGACGCCAACGTTGAAAAACAGCAAGGCAATCGGGATTTCATTCGGTGGCAAACCGATTTCGGACAGTGCACCGGCAAACCCAAGGCCGTGCAAAAGGCCGAAGGCAAAGGCGACAATCCAGGGATACGCATAGGTGAGGCTTTTTCGCCCCTTGGAAGCGTGAACGATCTCTACACACAAGAAGACGATAGAAAGGGCGATTGATGCTTCTACAGGAGCGCTCGGCAGATTAACGAAACCAAATGTGGCCAGAGCCAGCGTGATACTGTGTGCGACAGTGAAGGCGGTGATGGTTTTGACCAGCCGCCAACCATCCCTGACAACGATCATCAGCGCGAGGACAAACAGTAGGTGATCAAGCCCTTCCAGGATGTGTTCAAAGCCCAGCTTTGTGTAGCGGCTGGCCGCCCGCAGCACAGACCCGGATCCGGCAAGATAATCCTCCAGTTCGATGATTATGGCATTGCCTTGCCGCGATACCAATTTAGTCAGCGGCGTCTGGTCAAGCCATTGGACGGTTAGGAGCGCCCCTTCGCGTTTCCAGGGGAGGATGAGCTGATCGTCGGCCGTGAGTGGTGTCGCGCAAGTGAACTTAAACCGGACTTGATAGGCACCTCTTTCACCGCGTGGCGGTCCGTCAAAGGCACATTGCTGCGGAAGAATTGGTGTCGTGATCAAGCTGGCAAGGCGCGGCGGGACCTTTGAAATCAGTTCGTAGGAGCCCGGCTCTCTTTCAATCAATTCTGCCTTGTCGACACCAAGGGTATGGGCGGCTGCAACTGCAGGCCACAAGAATCCAGCCAAAACAACAATTAGGATCAAGCAGCCAGAGCGGAATTTATCCATTGGTTTTGATGTCCGCCGGCTGGATTTCTATACGATAGTTCTGCCGCATTTTGTCGAGCGAAGCGTCTAGCAGTTCACGTGTTTTAGACGATAACCAATGGGTTGAAATCCAATCCTTGGCTGTTTCGAACTCTGGCGTACGTGGGAGATTTCGGTTGGCGACCCTCAAAAAATGCAAAGTACCATCGGGCGCCTCAATTGGCCCACGCCATGTGTTGTCTCCGACCGGTATAGAAAGAAGGTCCTTGGCCGTCTCAACACCAAACAGACCAACGAGGCGCCGTTGGTCAAGGTATCGCATGTGATAGCCAAGACGGGTATCTAAATCACCGAGTTCAGATGCGTCTTCCGCCTCGTTGAGCGATTGAAGAATGTCATCGGGAACCCTTTCAGGATGATTGAACATGACATGGTTCAGGTCGAGGCTCGGCGGGCTGGTGAATTCGGCAATGTTGGTTTCAAAGTGCGTGCGCAGATCCTCTTCCGTCGGTTCAGGCACATCACTGCCGATGAAAAAGCGCATGTTTTGAAGAAGTAGGGCGCGGATACGGGAGCTGTCGGTAAAGCCGCGGGCTTTTGCCTCGCGAACCAGGATTTCTTCCTCAATGTAGGTTTCGATTATCCGTTGTTGGTCGTCTTCAGTGAGCGGCCTTAGGCGCAGATCCTCTTCCTGTTTAAAGAGATATTTTTGAGCTTGTGCATCAACAACGATCAGCTCTTTTTCATCACTGCCGATAAATCCTTGAACTGCAAACAAGACTGACGCCAGAAGCAGAAAATGCAGAAGAGGTTCGCGGATGATGCGCTGGAAAATGGATTGTTGAGGAGGCTCGTTCATAGAGCTCGTTTCAGGAGGAGAGGAGCTGGTCATCTAGGTTCCTGCTGAGGCATTGGGGCATCCGCAAATTTGTTGTTTTGCATAAGAGCTGTCCAATCTCGATCAAAGGCTTGCAACAGATGGGGTCGGCGCAAAATAGATGGCGAGCATCATCGCTGAAATAGCGGCGACCCATGCTGCGGCAACCCGCAAGGCAATTGGGGTCCAGGGTCGTGATACTCTCTCCTTCACGATGATCACCAATCCGGAAATGTAGAGCAATAATAGGTTTGCACCTATGAAAGATCCGGCCATCGTAATGAGCCGGTCACGGAAAAGTCCGTCTTCCGGGACAGACATCGCGCCAACCACCAATCCTCCGAGAACAATACAGGCTACCACAGCTGGAAAAAATCGGCCGGCGGCCAAAGCAGCCAATGTGCTTGCCAGCGTCGCGACGGCAAAGGCCGCCATGTCTGGCAGGACGCCGCCTGTCCACAACAGCCCAGCACCGGTTGCCACAAAGAAGGCGATCAGCAGCCATCGCGCTGACTTCTTTGCCAATCCACCAGTAAGAAGGCCGAGCCCAAGCATCAACAGTGCTTGAGCTGGGGTCGAAACTGGGTGAAGAAGCCCGAGGTAAAAGCCCTCAATCCCGGGCACCGGGCTATGGGCACCAGCTGGGGTGGCGAGGCACAATATGGCCAGTATCCCAAGACTGGCGGCTCTCATTTTCAAACGGCGCCGACTAGGAACGCGACACCGGCGAGGGAAATCGCGCCGCCGGCGCCGCGCACCGCAACGCGCCCGGCTGGCCATTTGACCAAAAGCCCAAAGGCAATCCCGATCATGTGCAGTATGCCTGTTGCTATGACAAACCCGACGGCATAGGCAAAGATATTCGCGGTGGCTGGCAATTCAGTGCCATGAGCATAGCCGTGGAAGATCGCGAAAAGGCCAACGAGTACTGCGGACATCCAAATCGGTGCTTTCACCGCAAATGCGATCATGAGCCCGAGAACCACGGCGGAAAGCGCTATACCGGTTTCAACGGCCGGGACAGGCACACCCAGGATCCCAAGAACGGCGCCGAAGGCCATAACCATTGGAAAGACGACCGGAAGGATCCAGATTGACGGCGCCCCCAAAAAGGCTCCCCACAAGCCTACGGCAATCATGGCAGCGACATGATCCCAGCCGAGGATGGGATGTACAAATCCGCTGACAAAGCCGCCGCCGTATCCGCCGCCGGAATGGGCGAGTGCGGGTTCGGAAATGATGAAGGAAAAAACAACCAGAAGGGTCATGCAAATAAGGGATTTAGAACGCATAAGCGTCTCCATTTTATCTAATTGGATCAAGTGCTTATTCCTTTAGACATTACACGGAGACAATCGCTAATGAAACTCCCAATTGCTGTCGGATAGGAGAATTATTACGCCAGCTGTTCTCAGAAGAACACCGAAATACCGAATTTGAACTGTGCATCGGCGCCGCCTTCTGGATGAGCTGCCAAACCGTAACCACCAAAATTTGCATCAATCGCGGTTCCGCTCTCAAGCACGAATGTTTTGCCGACTGTTAAGCCAACCGGCACCTGCCACCTGTTTCCGGCTTTTGCACTCCAGTCGTAGGTGATTGAGTTGTTGTAGCCAAAATATGAGCCGCCGAGAAATTGTGTGTTGTAAAAAACGATTGGCTGGATGGTCGACAGGCTAAAGCTGTTTTGCCCCCAGTGGTGGCCAAAAATCCCGCCATAAGACAGATCTCCTGCGAATCCGAAAGCAACAGCCGCTAATCCAGCGCCCCAACCCGGGCCGCCCACAACACTATCTGTCCGGGATCGTAGGGAGACTTGTGGACCTACGCCAAACTTGATCGGCAATCCTTCGATTTGAGGGACAAAAAATCCTTGTAGGATGACGTCCGACAGTCCCCAGGTGTATCCGGTTCCGCCAATCTGGTTAGGACCAAGCTGGGGGACGGCGGCTCCATTGTGGACACCGGCGATCGGAATTATCCCCCGCGCAATAAAGTTGAAGCCGTACTCTGTCGGGATGGAATAGACTGGCTGAATTTGAAATCCATACCCGGTCTGTTCGTCCGCCGTTCCGAAAGAGATCGTGTTGTCCGTCATGACCGCTTTGACATCAGCCAGCGGATCTTGGGCATTCCGCACGGCCTGGCATTGCGCGTCACACTCTTCAGCTTGTGCCGGGTTCGTCGATAAAACAATCAACGTCAACACGACTGTCGCTGCATAGACCGCGTTTGTGATCATGTAACCTCATGAACCGATAGTTTCAAATCTTCCTGATGGCGTTAGAGTCAGATCCAGAAATCCAATTTCTGAGATGTTCCAGTGAGTTGAGTGAAGCTAGGCTCCACTCACAAGCCGCTTAATTCTCGGCACTGTTGTCCTTCAGCATGGCAGGATGAACATAGTTCGGATCCGTGATGCCCTGTTTGCGGGCCGCCAACGCTGCAAACATGTGACGTTGCAGTCGGCTGATGGTGTTGGCTGTATTGCGGCGGCGGTCGTCCAGAAGTGGTGAGTATTCTGTCCAATCCACCATGATCACTTCATTCTGCAGCATTAATCCGCGCAGCAGTTTCATCATTTGCAAGGAGGTGAAACCGCCGGTCTCGGGGTTGGATGTGCCAGGTACGACTGATGGGTCCATAACATCGACATCAATGGAAATGTAGATCCGGCGTCCCTTCAACTCTTCAAACAGTTCTTGTGCCGTTTCTTCAAAACCGTTTCGTTCGAACCGCGGCATGAAGTAATAATTTGTCTTGGTGTCCTGCATCCAGTTCATCCGTTCGACGCTTTCATAGGCACCGCGCAAGCCAACGTGAAAAATTTGGTCACCGTTAATCAGACCTTGTTCATGCGCCCAACGCAGCGCAGCACCGCCGTGTGTAAACATCCCCAATCGTCCATCGGGTGGAGCAAGATCGGTGTGTGCATCGAAGTGAACCACCGTGAAGCTCTTAGGTCCGAAATGACTATAGAGTGCCAGAAGCGAGGCGACCTGAGTGCCGTGCTCCCCGCCAATGACCATCGGCATGGCGCCGCCTTCAAGGATCTCTTTAAATACGAGTGCCTGATCAGCGAAATTCTGGACCATTAGGGAAGGATGCTGGTTGGCATTGCCGTAATCGACAATGTTCAACAGATCAAAGTATTGATTGTTGAACCACATGTCGTGACCCGTCTGTGCAAAGTCGTAGTTGTGGATCAGGCGCATATAGTTGGCTGCCCAACCCGTACCTGCAGAGGGGTTAAAAGACGAAGGCGCGCCGACAAGCGCAACGTCAACTTCGCCTGCAATGAGGTCTTCGGTTGTCATTGCATAGGGCAAGCCAAAATAAGTAGGAAAGGCGTGTTTTGTCGGCAGGACATGATAGCGCTGCAAGTCGATTGGGCCGGGTTCGCGCTTCGGGTTATCACCCATCATGTCCTTCCGCAGGTAGTACTTGTTCCACCCCTTATCGAGCAATTGGACGTTTGGATTGTTTGGGTCGCGCCAGGGCAATAGTGTTTCTGGCAGACCATCGATGAGGGTGTCATTTGACAGATCTGGCGCAGGGTTGTCTTGAGCATGTGCCACAAAACTGATGCCGGAGCACAGTGCGCAGGTGACGAGCCAAATCCTAATCCAAGGCAACTTTAACATCACTGTGTTCCGTCCATTCTCGCAAGATCTGTCTTAAGCTTTTTGATGTTGCCGAAGGCAGATCTGTAGCGCTATGCAGAAAGTGCCAAAGCTTTAAAATTGATCAGTGGTTCCAATTGGGTGAAATCCCGGTATGGTTCTGAAGGCGTTGCGATATTTTTAGGATGCAACGTGGTGCCAATGCGCCGCAGTCAGATGGATTTGCAGCTGGGAAGGAGGGACCCCGGTATGGCAATCGAGACATGTGTCTTAAGGGACAGCGAGGAGATCGAAGCTTTCTTTCTGGAAATGACCGGGATGAAACCTGGCTTCTTTCAATTGTCCGCGGGAGTTATCGACCTCAGTTTAGAAACCGTTGATCTTGGTGGGGTCACTTTAATCTGGACCCGCTCGAAAGGCCGGCAGCGTTGGAAGGATCATATGGCCGGCGATGGCCTGCACCTTGGGATCGCCGTTGAAAGTGATGGATCGATCCAGTTCAGGGGATCAGATGTCTCTAAAGCGGAGGTCGCAGTTTGGCACCCTGGCGTGGAGATGGATTTCGTCATGCAAGGCCCACTGATCTCGCTCGATATTGGCATTGAGAGTTGGCTGGTTGAAGAATTGGGGTGGTCAGTCAACAGGCTGCCTATCGCCGCAACAACAACCGAATCTCTTGAGAAATTGCTTCACTATTGCTCTGAATGCAGCCGAATCCTTGAAAGGCTAGACACAGCAAGTCCAGCTAAGCCATTCAAGACGGCGATGCGCGATCAGGTGTTGGATCTTCTTGAACCGATCCTTGTGCCTTGGACCAGTTCAGATGCTGCCTCTCAAACCAGCTCCATCTCCAAAGATTACCGGATAATAACCCGGGCAGAAGATTTGTTTCACGAACTTTCCGATCCGGCTCAGTTGGAAATTGGGATATTGTGCCGCGAGCTAGGTGTTTCTCGCCGGACCTTGTTCCGGGCTTTCCGGCAGACTTTGGGCGTTGGGCCGCGGCGCTATTTTGAACTGCGCCGACTTTATCAGCTAAGGTCGACACTCAAGGCCGCTTGTTCCGATGAAACGACGGTCACAGCAATCGCAAATGACAGTGGTTTTACCGAACTTGGGCGATTGGCAGGTCTCTACAAGCGGCACTTCGGTGAGACCCCTATTGAGACATTGAAAAGCAGCTACCCCCACTGACTTAAGCAGGTTTCGTTCGCGAAAAAATCTATTGGGCTTCTTTAGCGCCGCATGTTTTGGACATCGCGGAACGGCTAAGAGCGTAGCCGGGGATGCTGTTTCAAAGTGTCGGAAATTCCGACAATCCCTGTAGTCCGTGCACGGCTAAAATTCACTTTGATTGTTGCATTTGTAATTTACAAATTATACAAATATATTATCAAATATAACAAATGAGGCGATTGATGATTGTTCATGCTGACAAGCCGTCTGAGTGGATGGATTCCGGGCCGGGTGCCAAGCGGAGAATCCTTTGTGAAAGCAAGGACATCATGATGGTGGAATTTCGTTTTGAAGAAGGCGGCGAGGGCGCATTGCACAATCACCCGCATACACAGACAACCTATGTTGCATCCGGCCGGTTTCGTTTCACTGTCGATGGTGAGACAAAAGTGCTTCGTCCGGGAGATGCTATGGTGATCCCATCCAACGCGATGCATTCGTGTGTCTGTGAAGAAGCCGGCAATCTCTATGATGCCTTTTCACCGCGCCGGGATGACTTTCTTGCAGCACATGGCTGGCCGGTAAGCTGAGTTTTCCATACCTATCGTCCGGCTTGTCCGGACCGGCGCAGCCCTAACCTGCAGCCTTTTATTGGGAAAGGGCTTCGCTAGCCTTCGAAGATACGTTTGCGGGCATTTTCGACATGCGCCCGCATGGCTGTTCTGGCAGCGTCGCTGTCGCGGGCTTCAATTGCATCGAAAATGTCGTAATGCTCGCTTTGAACCAGACGCATGCGGTCCTGCGGCTTTGTCAGGGACAGGTTCCGGGTCAAATTCATTCCAGTCAGAATGTTTGATTTCATGGAGGATCTGGCAGCAGCAAAATATTGGTTGTCAGCCGCGTTGCAGACCGCGGCGTGGAAAACTTCATCGGCCGCAACGCCGAGTTCGCCTTCCGCAATACAGCGTTCCAGTTCGCTCAGCGCATCTTGCATGTCTTTCAGGTCGGCATCCGTGCGCCGTTCGGCGGCAAGATAAGCTGCTTCCCCCTCAATGGCAGCCCTGAACTCAAATGTCCGCTGAATGTCCGCGATGGAGCCGACCGGCGCAAAATCACGCACCGCTCCCTCTGGGCGTCGTTTGACATAGGATCCGGAACCCTGCCGTGAAACGACAACATCGTCTTCGCGCAGTTGCTTCAAGGCCTGACGCAGAACCGGACGGGAAACGCCGAGTTCCTCAGAAAGAACTTGTTCAGTGGGCAATTTACCGCCAACCGGGATGTCGCCATCCATGATCTTGGCAAGGATGTTTTCATACGCTTTGTCTGATAGCGTCCGGTCCCGCACTTGCCGCTCGGATGCCTGGGAGTTTTTTACCTGCCGTTTGCCTGCCGCCACGCTTTAAACCTGTCCATAGTCGACGGATCGGTCGGGGGATAGAGCCCGAATGTCGAAGCGCCTTGTTGCACCATCTCCATCACAAAGTCTTCAAAGACTGTCATCTCTGCAGCTTCGTTTGCAACTTTATTTGCCATATGTTGCGGTATACAAACAACTCCTTCGTTGTCTCCAACGATAATGTCGCCCGGAAAAATCGAAACACCACCACAGGCAATCGGGTCATTGACCGCAACTGCATGGTGCTTCGTCAGATTTGTCGGTGCGCTGGGCCGGGCGTGAAAACTCGGCATGTCGAGTTCCGCAATTTCAGGCGTATCACGAAAACCACCGTCAGTGACAATGCCACTACAGCCGCGGGCCTGCAGCCGAGCGGCTAAAATGCAACCCGCCGAGGCTGCAGACGCATCGCCCCTAGAATCAATCACAAAAACAGCGCCGGCCGGACACTCCTCAACACCCTTTCTTTGTGCGTTTGTGCGATCGGCAAACGAGTCGAGATGATCCAGATCCTCGCGCGCCGGAATGTATCTCAAAGTATAAGCCATGCCGACCATATTGGCGCCGGGACGCAACCGATGCAGGCCTTGCAGGAAAATGTTCCGCAAGCCGCGTTTGAACAGGACGGTGGTCAGCGTTGCCGTGCTGACGCCCATGAGCGTTTCCTGAGTTTGTTTGGTTAGACCGGACATCAAGCACGCTCCTCCATGCGCATTTTTAAATTGAGCGCCTTCTGATTTTTGTTCTCATTGGAATGATTAGTCAGTCGGAGTGAATTTGTCAAATATTTGTAAATCCCGCCTTGTTGAGTGAAAGGGTGCTATGAGATGGAGAATTTATCTACTGAAATTTTGTATATAAACAATAATTTAGAGTGTTTTTCATTCTCATTTTTGACTGCCGGATCGGTCTCGTTAGAGTAACGAATTACTGATTTTCGAACGTCGTGTTCAGCTTTGGAAAACTTATTTGTAATAATTTGTATTGATTTGTGTCGGTCAGGTGCTGTATCGAATTGGTTAGTTGGTCCGAGGTGTTGACTGCTATGGACATACGATTCCTGATCTGAAGGCTGCGAAGAAGTCAAAAAATCCGAACAAAATCTATACATATCAATGAAATAGAGTGTTTGAAATGCTTCATGATCATCGTAGCCGGTCATGGGGCATCAACCAAGCGGAAATGTTTCGGACGAGGTTTTGACGAGAATTTGTAAATCAGAAACTTTCAACCGCGGATCCATGACCTTTAGAGCGCCTTTGAAACCAAAAATAGTCACTCTCACGTGTTCAGGAGATAATGAGTATGAACCTCAACGGAAAAACAGCAATCGTGACTGGAGGCGGGCGCGATATTGGCCGGGCGTGTGTTCTGGCGCTTGCAGAGGCCGGCGCGAATGTTGCCGTAAATTATCACAGCAGTTCAGCAGGGGCTGATAGTGCAGTCGCTGAAATAATTGCTGCAGGCGGTAAG
Source organism: Roseibium sp. (assembly GCF_965216085.1). GTDB lineage: Bacteria > Pseudomonadota > Alphaproteobacteria > Rhizobiales > Stappiaceae > Roseibium. Next base: position 815,462 of record NZ_OZ244138.1, read on the forward strand.
GCGTTTGCACTTCAAGGCGATATGACCCAAGAGGCGGATGTCCGGGCTTTGGTTGAAAAAACCGTCGCCGAATTTGGGGCGATTGATGTTGTTATTCCAGTCACGGGCGGATTGGTTGCACGCAAAACGATTTCAGAGATCACTCCAGAGCATTGGAAGACTGTCTTTGATCTCAATGTGATGACTGCGTTTTCCATCATTCAGGCCGCGCTGCCGCACATGAACACGGGAGGGGCTATAGTTAATATGGCATCGCAAGCTGCGCGCGATGGCGGTGGGCCTGGCGCGATGGCATACGCGGCCACTAAGGGGGCTGTTCTGACAATGACGCGCAGTATGGCGAAAGAGCTTGCGCCCAATATTCGTGTCAATGCGTTGTGCCCGGGTATGATCGATACCGACTTTCACAACACTTTTACCAAGCCTGAAGTTCGGCAGCATGTTGCTGGGATTACCCCGCTCAAGCGTGAAGGAACTTCCGAAGATGTGGCGAACCTTGCAGTTTATCTCGCGTCAGACAAAGCGGCATTCGTCACTGGTGCCTGCGTAGACATCAACGGCGGTCTTTTCTTCTCGTGAATACAGGGCGGGGCCACCAACTAGCCCCGCCTTTCTTGTTTAAGGCGACGGAGAAGGTTTGTTTCGGTGTTTTTACAAGTGTCGAAATCCTAGTCGCCGAAAATAATATCATAAAAACAATGCTTTATATCGGATAACAAAATTTATTTGTTCAATTAATTTTTTAACTTGTAAAAATTTGTAAATTGCATATCGTGAAGCTGGTCAAAAGGGAGGAACCAATGACCTTGTTTAAATCTATCAAGTCAGGCGCGCTGCTTGGGTCAGTAGCTGCCGCAGCCTTGGCCTTCGCTGCAGTCACCGCCGAAGCAAAAGAAATTCGCGGGTGGAACATTCACGTTGAGGACTACCCTGTTTCCCACGGCATGGAAGCGTTCATAAATGAAGTCTCGGAAAAGACCGGCGGTGAGATCACCGGTAAAGTCTTTCACAGCGGCGTGCTTGGCTCTCAGCCTGACGCGATCGAACAGACACGCCTTGGTGTGATTGACTTTGGCGTGTTCAGCCTTGGGCCGATGGGTCAGGTTGTGCCTGAAGCAAATGTTGTTTCATTGCCGTTCATTTTCAAAAGCGTCCCGCAGATGTATGAACTGATGGATGGCGAGCAAGGTGAAGCCCTGAGCAAGGGGCTGGAAGCTAAAGGCATTATCGCGCTTGGGTACTATGACGCCGGTGCACGCTCCTTTTATACGTCCGTCAAGCCGATCAATGATCCGGCGGATGTTGAGAGCCTGAAAATCCGTGTCATGAACAACGACCTATTTGTTGGCATGGTTGACTCCATGGGTGGCAACGCGACGCCAATGGCTTTTGCTGAAGTTTATCAGGCCATCAAAACCGGCGTTGTTGATGGTGCGGAAAACAATCCGCCGTCCTACGAATCCACGAACCACTTTGAAGTGGCCCAGTACTACTCTTTGACGCAGCATTTGATCATTCCTGAGTGCCTGTGCATGAGCAAACGCACATTTGATGCGCTGACGCCTGAGCAACAGAAAATCGTCAAGGAAGCTGGCCGCAATTCAACTGAACTGCAGCGTAAACTGTGGCAGGAGCGCGAAGCTGCGTCCATGAAAAAGGTTGAAGCTGGCGGTGTCACAGTTAATTCTGTCGAAGACAAAGCTGCATTCCAGGCCGCTATGGCTCCGGTTTACGAGCAGTTCCTGACCCAAAGCCCGGATCTGCGCGACCTGGTCGATATGTTCCGGAACGCAAACTAACATCACCGGCGGGCGGCACTCTTTTTGCGGGGTGCCGCCCGTATTTTATTCGGGGGAATAAATGGAACGCTCTGGAAGTATCGCGGACCAAATCGAAAAATGGTTGACCCAACTAAAACAAATCTGCGTGTTTTTTGGGTCCTTGGCTTTGGTTGTTCTCGTGGCAACATTTGGTTGGCTGGTCTTCGGGCGATATGTGCTTAATGCAACACCCACATGGGTGGAGCAGCTTGCACTCCTGCTGATCTGCTACATCACTTTTCTTGGGGCCGCTGTCGGCATTCATGAGCAATCCCATCTTGGCGTGACGCTGCTACGTGACGCGCTTCCTCCTAAGCTGAGGCAGATCTTGTTTCTCTTAACGGATCTTGTTCTCGCTCTCTTCGGAGCGGTGATGTTGACCGCAAGTCTCGAGTTGTTTGAGTTTGGCTGGTCCACACTTCTTCCGATGTTGAACATCCCGGAAAGCATTCGCACCGCTGCGGCTGTGATTTGCGGCGGGCTAATGGTTATCTTTGCTGGAGCACGCGTCTTCTTGAGAGGCTATAGCGCCCTCCGTGGCGAGATCCGCGAATTTGAAGAGGTGAAATAATGGGTCTCGCAATCTTGCTGGGTGTCTTCGGGGTGAGTGTCATTCTCGGAGTGCCGGTCGCCTTTGCCATGGGCATCTCTGCTGCCGCTGCCTTCTGGTATGAAGGCTTCCCCCTATTGATGACCTTTCAACGATCAATCTCAGGCATTTCAACGTTCTCACTGCTGGCGATTCCGTTCTTTGTCTTTGCCGGTGAGTTGATGCTTCATGGCGGTATCGCGGTCCGCCTGGTTCGCTTTGCATCCTCTCTGGTTGGCCACATCCGTGGCGGCCTGGCGTCTGTGAACATTTTTTCCAGCATGCTCTTTGGCGGCATTTCGGGATCTGCGATTGCTGATATTTCTGCACTGGGCTCGCTGCTTATCCCTGTCATGAAGGAAAAGGGGTATCGGCCCGACTACGCGGTCAATGTGACCGTGACATCGTCGATTGCCGGGATCGTCATTCCGCCGAGCCACAACATGATCATCTTTGTTGTGGCTGCTGGCGGAGGGATCTCGATTTCCAAGCTGTTCCTGGCAGGTGTGATCCCGGGCATCTTGATGTGTTTGTGTCTCGCTATTGCTGCCTATTTTGTTGCTCTGAAGCACAATTACGGAGCAGAACCTTTTCCGGGCTGGCGTGTTGTGGCCCACACAGCCATCAGTGCTATCCCGGGCTTGATCACCGCAGTGATTATCGTTGGAGGCGTGCTGTCCGGAATTTTCACGGTCACTGAGTCTGGCGCCTTTGGAGCGATCTACGCTTTGGCCCTGACAGCGATCGTGTATAGGACCCTTGGTTGGGAAGAATTCAAGATCTCGGTCACGTCGGCCATGCGCACAACTGCGATGGTGATGATCCTGATCGGTTTTGCCAGCTCATTTGCCTATCTGCTCGCGCTCTATCAAGTGCCGTCAAAGCTGAGTGATTTCCTGGTCGGCATATCGGATAACAAGATCGCTATCTTGTTGATGATCAACATCATGTTGCTGGTGCTTGGCATGATCATGGATATGGCAGCGCTGATCTTGATCTGTACACCGATCTTCCTGCCAATCGCCCGTGATCTTGGAATGGACCCGGTTCAATTTGGTATCATGATGCTGGTGAACCTTGGTCTGGGCCTCTGTACACCGCCGGTTGGTACCTGCCTGTTTGTCGGCTGCGCAGTTGGCAAGATTAAAATCGAAGAGGCTCTGAAATCGATCTGGCCGTTCTATCTCGCGCTTTTCGCTGCACTGATGCTAATCACCTATGTGCCGGCGTTCTCCTTGTTCCTGCCGTTCTTGTTTGAGTAACTGCAAATGATGGACCGCGTAACTTTTCGGAGAGCCCGATGACCCTCCGTTTTCTTGCAATTGGCGAGTGCATGATTGAACTGTCCCCGGAACAAGGAGCCTCCTACAAGCTGGGCTTTGCTGGAGACACGTTCAACACCGCCTGGTACGCTCGGCAGCTGACGGAGTTTGAAGCTCTAAAGGTGGAGTACTTCAGCGCCGTTGGTGATGATGACCTCTCCAGACAGATGGCTGATTTCATGTGTGCGGCCGGTATTGAGCCACATCTTGCCAAGGTGCAGGACGCTGGGCCAGGCCTTTACATGATCCAGTTGAAAGACGGAGAGCGGAGTTTTCAGTACTGGCGGTCGATATCCGCAGCGCGGCACCTTGCGGCCGATCTCGACCGGTTCCCTGCAATCGTGCCTGAGGATGTCGTCTATTTCTCCGGTATCACAGCGGCGATATTACCGGAACTGCGGCGGGTCGAACTGCTGGGGCGATTAGCGGAGCTTTCAAATGCCGGCGCTCAAGTTGTTTTTGACCCTAATCTGAGGCCGCATCTTTGGCCGGACGCCGAAACCATGACCCGTTGGACTATGACGGCCGCGGCGATTGCCGACATCGTTTTACCGTCTCATGAAGACGAGGCGACCCATTTCGGAGACGTAAGTTCCGACGCAACTGCACAGCGCTACATCGAAAACGGTGCGACCCTTGTTGTTGTTAAAAACGGTCCTGATCCAGTGGTGGTGCAAGCATCGGATGGTGACCGGTTTCAGTACCAGCCTGCTGTTTTAGATAAGGTTGTCGATACAACAGCGGCTGGCGATGCTTTTAACGCAGCCTTCCTTGCCGATTATCTGCAGCACAGCCGATTGCGGGATGCTGTGCGGGCTGGATGCGTTTTGGCGCGCCATGTTGTTAGCCACAAAGGCGCATTGATCCCGGTCTCACAATTGGGGTTGATCAACGACCGAGCACGCTTCAGTGCCTGAGGCCAATCACGATTTCCGGTGAAGACCGGAGCAGCTTTCGCGGACGACGAGGTCGCCATGCAGTAGGTGCGTTTGTGCAGGCAGAGATTTATTGGCGAGCTTGTCGAGCAAGATATTCATGGCGAGTTCGCCGATATGATGCCGGGGTTGACGGATTGTTGTCAGGCCTGGTGTGAAATTGTTTGCGAAGGGTATGTCGTCAAAACCCAAGACCGAAAAATCTTCCGGAACCCGGTAGCCGCGCAGTTGCAAAGCTGAAATTACGCCAATTGCGGTGTTGTCATTGAAGCAGAAAAATGCGGTCGGCAGATCATCCTTGATAAACAACCGTTCGGCCGCAGCGCGCCCGCTTTCGGCAGAACCGTCGCCTTCCATGCGCCAATCGCGCAAGGAGACAGCAGATTCCTGAAGCCCCTTTTGATAACCGGTATGGCGCAAGTCGCTACGGATGTCGGCTGGTCCACCGGAGATAAACACGATCCGGCGGTGACCAAGGGAAATCAGATACTCCGTCGCCATTTTTGCGCTGGCCACATCGTCGACCCCAACATAACTGATGTCGCGGCTCTCAATGGGCCGTTCTATCGCGACCACTGGCGGAAGGGCGGTGAGCGGTGTTTGAGGTTCGCCAGCTACCGGAATGTGCCCGGTGAGCAGGATCAAGCCGTCCGCCATGCCGGTTGACAGAAATCTCAGGTAATTCTGTTCCAGGCCGGTTGTGCCTTCCGTGTTGCCGATCAGAACGCCGTAGCCGCGGTCATTGGCCGCCTTTTCAAGGCCTGTCAGCAATCCAGCGAAATTCGGATCTGCGATGGCGGAGGCGAGGACAAGCACCATCTGCGAACGTTGCATGCGCAGGTTTTGCGCCATGGCATTGGCAGTGTAGCCGGTGCGGGCAATCGCAGCAGTGACCTTTTTTCGTGTGCTCTCAGCAACTTTCTCCGGGGAGCGCAACGCCCGGCTTACGGTCGCAATCGACACGCCTGCGAGTTTTGCAACATCTTCGATTGTCGCCGGCCGGTTGCCCGGTTCGTCCATTTTTTATCCCCGGTTATGCTGCGGTGCGCCTTATCATTAAGCCCATGAAATTGCACACCTCTCTACGCTGTATAGGATCTTAAAGGTCCATTGAAAAGGTTTACAAGCGAGAATGTAAAGGTTTACATTGATGATGAAAACGTTTACATATCCGTTATGACGCCGATGTGGTAGAGGATGTCGGGGTTTGGGAGGAGTTACAGATGCAGCAACATGCGTCTCAGTCGGAGACGGTGATCGAAGCCGTTAATATCAGCAAGTCCTTTGGGCCTGTGCCGGTTCTATTCAGCGTCAGCATGGATATCCGTCCGGGCGAGGTGCATGCCTTGATCGGTGAGAATGGCGCGGGCAAGTCGACCTTGATGAAAATCCTCTCAGGGTTTCATGATCCGACATCCGGGCACATCAAATTGGATGGAACAACGACAGATCTTCCGCCCAACGGTGCAGCTGAAAAGCTAGGCATTGTTCTCATCCACCAGGAACTCAATCTCGCTGAACAAATGACAGTTGAGGAGAATGTGTTTCTCGGCCGGGAAATGAAGGCGAAGGGTTTTCTTGACCGGGCCGGAATGCGGTCCGTCGTTCAAAAGTATCTGGATGATGTTGGACTGGACATCTCGCCAACGGACCGGATTTCAGATCTGACGATTGCACAGAAACAGATGGTTGAGATCGTCAAAGCGGTCAGCCGCAACGCGCGCATTCTCATCATGGATGAACCGACTGCTGTTTTGACGGAAGAAGAAACAGAAATTTTCTTCCGCCAGGTTCAAAAACTGAAAAAAAGCGGCGTCGGCATTGTTTTTGTTTCGCACAAGCTCAACGAAGTGAAAGCGATCGCGGATCGCGTAACAGTTCTCAGAGACGGCCAATGGATCGACACGCGTCCGGCAAATGAACTGACGCCGGACACCATGGCCCAAATGATGGTGGGACGTGAGCTTTCCGATCTTTATCCGCCGATGCAGGAAGCTGATGTTGATGCTGACTTGGTGCTCGAGGTGCAAAACCTGACCGCGCCGGGCATTGACAATGTTAGCTTCAAATTGCGCAGCGGCGAAATTCTCGGGTTTTCCGGCCTGATTGGTTCTGGCCGGACAGCCGTGTTCGAAGCAGTTTGTGGTTTGGCGCCAGTTGAGAGCGGCACGATCCGGCTTTTTGGTAAGGATGTTGGCCAACTGTCAGTTGCGGCGGCCCGCGACGCTGGACTTGCATACCTGACAAAAGACCGAAAAGAGAAGGGGCTGCTTCTGGACAAGAAAATGCAGCCGAATTTGACCCTTTTTGCGCTGCCTAAGTTTGTCAAAAATTTCGCGCTCGACCGGAAAGCGGAGGGAGCTGCTCTGGAACGGGCGATTCGGCGCTTTGATGTCAGGTCACGCGATCAGGACATCATCGTTGGTAAGCTTTCCGGGGGCAATCAGCAGAAGCTGCTCCTCGCCAAGATTATGGAGTGCGACCCGCGGATCGTCATCATCGATGAACCGACGCGGGGCATCGATGTCGGCACCAAGCAGCAGATCTACCATTTCATTGCGGCGCTCGCCGCAGAAGGGGTTTCCGTCGTCGTGATCTCCTCGGAAATGCCTGAAATCATAGGAATTTGCCATCGTGTCGTGGTGATGCGCGAAGGCCAGATCACTGGTGTTTTGACCGGCGATCACATCAACGAAAACGAAATCATGCGCTATGCCGCCGGGCTGAAACGGGAGGAAATCCATTGACCATGATGACCGCATCGGAAAACGCCGGCGTAAAACCGGCCAAGCGGTGGTCCGTAGACCTTAAAACTCTCGGACCTGCACTCGCGCTGCTGCTGCTTTGTATTATCGGTTTTCTGCTGAACCCGGCCTTTGTCAGCGAAGGCAATCTTGCCAATTTGCTCACACGATCTGCCTTTATTGGCATCATCGCGGTCGGAGCAACATTTGTGATCACTGCTGGTGGCATCGATCTGTCGGTCGGATCCATGGCGGCAGCGATTTCCGGTGTGATGATCATTGTCATGAACAATGCAGTCGACACTCTTGGAACCGGAATTCCGACCGTTCTTCTCGGCTGTGGGCTGGCAATCCTGCTCGGCATTGGCGCGGGTTGGATCAACGGCGCGCTGACAACCAAAGGCAAAATCGAAGCTTTTATCGTAACCCTCGGTACGATGGGGATTTACCGCTCACTCGTGACTTATTTCGCTGATGGCGGCACGTTGTCCTTGAATTTTGACATCCGCGGCACCTACCGGCCGGTCTATTATGACAGCTTCTTGGGACTGCCGATTCCGGTCTGGGTCTTCATCGGTGTTGCCATCTGCGGCTGGCTACTTCTGAACCGGACCGCTTTCGGTCGTTACTGCACGGCGATCGGATCGAACGAGGCTGTTGCCAAGTATTCCGCGATCAACGTCGACCGGGTCAAAACGCTCACCTACATCATTCAGGGCCTGTGTGTTTCCTTTGCCACGATAATCTATGTGCCCCGTCTCGGGTCAGCCTCGGCGTCGACCGGCGTGCTGTGGGAATTGGAAGCAATTGCGGCGGTGATCATTGGCGGAACGGTGCTGAAAGGCGGTTATGGCCGGATCGGCGGGACTATTCTGGGGGCTTTGATCCTGACCACCATCGGCAACATTTTGAACTTCACCGATATGATCTCGAACTATCTGAACGGCACCATGCAAGGTTTGATCATCATCGTGGCTGTTCTTTTGCAACGAAGCGACTGGAAACTGAGCAAGAGCAACAAAGAGTAGCTCGTTAATCCAAGGAATCGGGACCCGTCCCCAACTTGAACCGGCTCGCACCGGACGGGAGAGGTGCGTCTAATCGAAGGTATTGGAGGAGGAAACAATGCTGGTAAGAAAAACATTGGGAGCATTGGCTGTAACCGGATTGCTTGCATTTGCAGGCGCTGCAACAGCTGCAGATAAAATCAAGATTGGCGTCAGCTATCCGACGCCTACCCATGCCTGGGCAGCCGGCATGAACTGGCATGCGGAGCAGGCCGAAAAGCGGCTGGAAAAGCTCTATCCTGATGTGGATCTGATCCTAGTGAACTCACCGGATCCGGGCGCGCAGGCAAGTGCTCTGGAGGACCTGGTGTCTGTTCATCAGATTGACGCCTTGGTAGTGCTGCCGTTTGAATCTGAGCCGCTCACTGATCCAGTTTTGAACGTCAAGAAATCTGGTGCCTGGATCACCGTTGTTGACCGTGGTCTCAGCCAGCCGGGCATCGAGGATCTTTATGTCGCTGGTAACAATCCGGAACTCGGCCGGGTGTCTGCCCAATACATGAAGGGCCGTTTGAAGGATGGCGACAACATCGTTGTTCTGCGCGGCATTCCGACGGTGATCGACAATGAGCGCTTTGATGCTTTCATGACAGAGATCGAAGGCTCCGGCATCAATGTTCTTGATCACAAACATGCCAACTGGAACCGCGACGACGGCTTTGAAGTCATGCAGGACTTCCTGTCCCGCTTCCCGGACATTGATGCGGTCTGGGCTCAAGATGATGACATCGCAATTGGTGTTGTGGCTGCTCTGAAACAGGCTGGCCGGGATGGCAATGGCATGTTCGTCGTCGGCGGTGCCGGCATGAAGGAAATCATCAAGGGCATCATGGACGGCGATGAGCTGATCCCGGTTGATGTGCTGTATCCGCCGGCAATGATCGCAACTGCGATGGATGCAACGGTTGCTGCATTCAAGTCCAATGGTCCGGTTGCCGGCCGCTACATTCTCGGTGCGACCTTGATCACTCGTGAGAACGCAGAAAGCTACTACTTCCCAGAGTCACCGTTCTAAGACCTGGCACGAAAACCAGGGCCGGAGTTTGATCGAAAACACCGGCCCTCTTTGTCTTTAGATTTTGGGAGGCCATCATGAAAACAATTAAAGGGCCGGCGTTGTTTCTGGCTCAATTCGCAGGGGATGAAGCCCCGTTCAATTCCTGGGATTCCATCACCAAATGGGCAGCCGATTGTGGCTACAAAGGTGTCCAGGTTCCAAGCTGGGATGGCCGCCTTATCGATCTGGAGAAGGCTGCAAGCTCGATCGGTTACTGCGAGGAAATTGCGGGAACGGCCAAGGAAAATGGTGTCGAAGTCACTGAGCTTTCAACACATCTGCAAGGCCAGCTGGTTGCGGTTCATCCTGCGTATGATTCAGCCTTTGACGGTTTTGCAGCGCCGGAAGTCCGCGGCAATTCGGCTGCACGTCAAGCCTGGGCTGTGGAGCAGCTGAAACAGGCACTGACCGCCAGCCGGAACCTTGGCATCTCCGCCCATGCGACATTCTCCGGTGCTCTTGCCTGGCCTTACATTTATCCGTGGCCGCAACGTCCGGCTGGTCTTGTTGAAACCGCCTTTGATGAACTCGCCAAACGCTGGCGGCCGATCCTCGATTATGCCGACGATATGGGCGTCGACGTTTGTTACGAGATCCATCCCGGCGAAGATCTTCATGACGGCATTACGTATGAGATGTTCCTGGAGCGGGTTAATAATCACGCGCGGGCAAAGATGCTCTATGACCCGTCCCACTACGTTCTCCAGTGCCTCGACTATCTGGACAACATCGACATTTATAAAGACCGGATCGGCATGTTTCACGTCAAGGACGCTGAGTTCAACCCAACCGGCCGGCAAGGCGTTTACAGCGGCTATCAGCCGTGGGTAGACCGGGCAGGACGGTTCCGCTCGCTCGGTGACGGCCAAGTCGATTTCAGTGCGATCTTTTCAAAAATGGCCGCCAATAATTTCGACGGTTGGGCTGTGGTTGAATGGGAATGTTGCTTGAAACACCCCGAAGATGGTGCGCGGGAAGGGGCCCAGTTCGTTGCCGACCACATTATCCGCGTGACGGAAAAGGCTTTTGACGATTTCGCCGATGGCGGGACGGATGAAGCTGCCAACCGCAAGATGCTGGGTATTTCCTAGGAGAGATTGATGGCTATTGAAGGAAAAGAAAACACAGCCAACAGGCCGCTCCGCCTTGGCATGGTTGGCGGCGGCAAGGATGCCTTTATCGGGGCTGTTCACCGGATTGCGGCGCGGCTGGATGCGAGTTTTGAGCTTGTGGCTGGTGCATTATCATCAACACCGGAAAAGGCGCAGGAGTCGGGCCGCGCGCTCGGCCTCAACGATGACCGAATCTATGATTCCTATTCTGATATGGCCAAGCGGGAAGCGCGGCTGAAGGATGGAATTGATGCAGTGGCCATCGTCACGCCGAACCATGTGCATTATCCGGCTGCCCGCGAGTTCTTGAAGCGTGGCATTCATGTGATCTGCGATAAGCCGCTGACATCAACGCTTGCGGACGCCAATAAATTGGCGAAGGCTGTTGAGGCGTCGAGTGGATTGTTCTTCCTGACCCACAATTACACCGGCTATCCGATGGTTCGGCAGGCGCGGGAAATGGTCGCGAATGGAGACCTCGGCGAGATCCGCGTTGTTCAGGTCGAATATCCTCAGGACTGGCTGACAGTCGAACAACACAACAAACAGGCCGATTGGCGCACGGATCCAACCCGTTCGGGTGCGGGCGGATCAACAGGCGACATTGGTACGCACGCCTATAATCTTGCCTGTTTCATCACCGGTCAAACAGCGGAAAGTCTGGCTGCGGATCTTCAATCCTTTGTTCCGGGCCGTCAGGTTGATGACAACGGTCATGTGCTCTTACGCTTCGCCAGCGGTGCTAGAGGAATGCTCTGGTGTTCGCAAGTCGCGCCGGGCAATGAGAACAATCTCAAAATCCGGATCTATGGAGATAAGGGTGGGCTTGAGTGGCATCAGGAACATCCGAACCATCTTCATTTCACACCGTTCGGACAGCCGCAGCAACTGATCACTCGTGGAGGCGCAGGTATGCTGGAGAGCGTTGGTCCGACTACACGGATCCCGCCCGGTCATCCGGAAGGCTATCTGGAAGGATTTGCGAACATCTACAAAGAAGCGGCGGACGCCATCCGCGCACATCAAAGCGGCAAGGCGGTACAGACACTGGTTCCGGGTATAGCCGAAGGTGTCGCCGGTGTCCGGTTCGTTGATGCGTGTGTCCGTTCGTCTTCCAGGAATGCGGCTTGGGTCAAACTGACCTAAGTGCATAAAACGTCTCACCTGCCGCAGAGGTGCGCATCTTTCCGCAGCAGGTGAGATAAGTTGCAGGTTGGGTGGGGACTTAAGCGCCCCAGGTGTCACTCAGCTTGTAACCGGCTGGCCAAGGATCGCTGGGATCCAGCATGTGCTGGTGGGTTCCGGTGATCCAGCCCCGGCCGCTGATTTGTGGGACGATGCCTGGCCGCCCGCCGACTGATTGTTCAGCCAGGATTTTTCCGGTGAACCTGGAGCCGATGATTGAAATCGCTTCAAACTCTTGACCAACAGACATTTGGCCACGCGCAGCCATAAGCGCCATTCGGGCTGAAACCGCTGTTCCGCACGGAGAGCGGTCTACTTTTCCTGGTTGGATGGCGATCGCCGATCTACCGGTAAAGCCTCTTTCGGTCTTTTCAACCGGACCGCAAAACGCACAAAACGAAATGCTGTTCCAATCGGCGTTCTCAGGATGGGAGAAACCCAGCTGCTCGTTTGCTGCATTGGTGATACGAACACCAAGATGTGCGATTTCAGCGGCTTCGCTTTCGACGATTTCTAGTCCGAGTGCTTTTGCATCGACGACAACAAAGCTGTCTCCGCCATAGGCAGTGTCGACAGTCAACGTTCCAATACCTTCAACTTCCAGCTTTGCATCCAATTGATCCGCGAAACTGGCAACGTTCTGGACATGAATGCGCTCAGCTTTGCCGTTCCGGCAGTCTGCCTTTACCCGAACAAGCCCGCCGGGCGCTTCCAAAGTCAGCTCTGTGACCGGCTCGGTCATCGGAAGTATTCCGCTGTCCAGCAAGACCGTCGACACACAAATCGAATTGGAGCCTGACATCGGAGGTGTGTCCTCGGGCTCCATGATGATGAAAGCTGCATCTGCCGCTGGATTCTTTGGCGGCACCAGAAAATTGACATGCCGGAAGACGCCGCCACGCGGTTCGTTCAGAACGAAGTTCCGGAGTGTCTGGTCCTCGGCGATAAAACTGCGTTGATCCCATAAAGTCTTGCCTGGGGGCGGGGTGACACCTCCTACGATCACATCACCGACTTCTCCTTCGGCATGACAAGAGACAACATGGATGGTTTTGCTGCTGCGCATTGTCTTGTCCTCACGAATAGCTGGCGACGGGATCGCCAAGGGCGTCAAAGATCGGTGTGATGCCAAGGCCCGGCCGGTCTGACGCGGTCATCCGGCCGTTATCCCGTTTTGGCGCGCCTTCAGCGATATCGACTGTGCCATAGCTGTTGAAGTCTGTGGCGGAGAAGGTGAATTCGGACGGTGTTGACCGGGCCAGATGCGCAATGGTCGCTGTCGTGATGTCGCCACCCCAGGTGTCTTCAATAGTCATCGGAATACCATGAACAACGCAGAGATCGCGCATCAGTTTGGCCTTGGTCAAACCGCCAACCTTCGAAATCTTCAAATTGATACAATCCATGGCGTCATCGGCGAGGCCGCGGACCAGCATGTTCGGCCCGTCGATCACTTCATCCATGACAAACGGCAGCGCTGTGCGACGGCGGATGGAGATACTTTCTTCGTAGGTCAGGCAAGGCTGTTCGATATAGACATCCAGCGCCGACACTGCGCCCACAACCCGGGCTGCCTCATGGCGTGTCCAGCCTGTGTTGGCGTCGGCAACCAGAATGTCAGAGGGGCGTAAAACAGCCCGCGTGGCCTTGATACGCTCAATGTCATCATTGGCATCGCCGCCCACCTTCAACTGGAACTTGGTGTACCCTTCCGCCGCATAGCCTTCGATCTTGGCCGCCATGGTTTCAGGCGCTTCTTGGCTGATGGCGCGGTAAAGTACAACATCGTCCTGCGCGGCGCCGCCAAGAAGCGTATAGACGGGCTGGCCGGTTGCCTTGCCCAGAAGATCCCAGCAGGCGATGTCGACTGGGGCCTTGGCGTAGGGATGACCTCTTAGCGCTGCATCCATCACCCGGTTGATCTCGCCGATGTTGAGCGGATCTTTGCCAATCAGGTGCGGAGCAAGCTCCTGTATCCCGCTTCGCACACCCAGCGCATAGCTCGGCAGATAGGCCGATCCGAGCGGGCAGCATTCTGCATACCCTTTCAGCCCTTCATCGGTGATGATTTCCAGCACTGTGCTGTCAAATACTTCGACGAAATTGCTGTTGGACCAACTGTAGCGGCCCTCCTTCAAAGGAAGGTCCACCTGGTAGACATTGATGGCGGAGATTTTCATGGTGTCCCTCCAATTATTGAGGCTCAGAAGCGGTTGGGTGAATAAGCGGAAAGGTCGATCGGCGGCGGTGCGCTTTTGGCGATGGTCGCCACAATTTCAGCGGTGCCTGCCGCCTGTGTGAGACCCAGATGGCCATGGCCGAACGCATAAATGATACGAGGATCCTTGGAAGAGCGGCCGATGACCGGCAGGCTGTCCGGAAGAGACGGACGGAAGCCCATCCATTGTCTGCCGGTGTTTGCTCCTATGCCGGGCAAGAAGGATTTGGCTTTGTCAAAAAGGATTTGTGATCGGTTGTAGTTCGGTGGCAGCTTGAGCCCGCCCAGTTCAACCGCGCCGCCCACCCGGATGCCGTTGTTAATGCGGGTCACAACAAAGCCATGACCGGGAAAGGTCAGATGTGTCCGAAGACCGAAAGCCTCATCAGAAATCGTCGTGTTGTAGCCCCGCTCGGTTTCCAGCGGGAAATTGTCACCAACTGACTGCGCAAGGTGATGAGACCAGGCTCCGGTGCAGATGATCACCTGTTGGGCGAGATGATTTCCCGCCGAAGATATTATCTGGATCGCGGCCTCTTTCGCCTGAAGCGTGAGTACATTTCCGGTTTCGACAAGCCCGCCTCGGGATTTGAAAAGGTCCGTCAGATGCGCAAGCCAAGCAGCGGGATCACACGTATTGATCCAATCCGGTGTGTAGCCCGCATAGACGAACCGGTCATTGATACCCGGCTGGATTTCTGCAATTTCCGCAGCACTTTTCAGGAGCTTGAAATCCACGCCATGCTCCCGGCGGAGATCCCAGCCTGGAAGGCTGGAACGGAATTCCCGTTCGCTTTCATAGAGCTGTAGCTGCCCATCCCGCTGGATGAGATGTTCGGCTGACGTATCCTTGATCTGCCGCTCAAGTGCCTCTTGTGACAGTTTCATCAGGCTTGCTTGAGCGCCGAGGCTATTATGGTAACGGTCCGGAAGACTTGCCCGCCAAAACCGCAACAGCCACGGCAGGATCTGGAGCGCGTAGGCCGGCGGGATCGACAGTGGTCCGAGCGGATCAAGCAACCACTTCGGTGCCTTAAGCATAATACCGGGCGCAGCCAGCGGCATGATGTCGGCAAACGCAAAAGCGCCCGCGTTCATTTCAGAAGCCCGGGGATTGCCGTCTTGCCGGTCGAGGATTGTCACCTTCCGCCCTTCTGCCTGGAGCGCAAGAGCAGTGCAGGTTCCAACGATCCCTGCGCCGATCACAATCACGTCTTTGATATTTGGATCCGTCATGGAAAATCAGCCGCAATTTCCCGCCAGAGCAAAGTGTCTGGCGGGAACCGAATAGACTTTAGGGGAGGGTGTAGGCGGTTTTTACCGTGGTGTAGAATTCCGCGGCGTAGCGCCCTTGTTCCCGCGAGCCGAAACTGGAGCCTTTGGTGCCGCCAAAGGGGACGTGATAGTCGACACCAGCTGTTGGCAGATTGACCATCACCATTCCAGCCTGAGAGTTCCGCTTGAAATGATGGGCGTGTTTCAGCGATGTCGTGCAGATACCAGCGCTCAGACCAAACTCCGTGTCATTGGCAACGGCGAGCGCTTCATCGTAATCCTTTACGCGAACCACAGAGGCGACCGGACCGAAGACTTCTTCCCGGTTGATGCGCATATCGTTGCTGGTTTCGGTGATGAGGGCAGGCGCCATGAAGAAGCCTTTGGTTTGGAGATCAAGGCGCTGTCCACCCAGAACCTTGCCACCTTCACTGCCGGCAATATCCACATAGGAGAGATTTTGTTCCAGCTGCCGATTATCGATGACAGGGCCCATCTGGATGCCGGCTTCCAACGCATGCCCGACTTTCAGCGCGACCATCCGGTCGTAGAGTGTCGCGACGAACTGATCATGGATTTCCTCCGTCAAGATCAATCGGGAACTGGCGGTACAGCGTTGACCCGTTGAGAAGAACGCGCCGTTGAGACAGGCCTCCACGGCAATGTCGAGGTCAGCATCATCAAGGACCACCATCGGGTTCTTACCACCCATCTCCAGCTGAACTTTTTTCAGCTTTGCGCCACAGGCTGCTGCAATACCGCGGCCAGTCGGAACCGATCCTGTGAAGGAGATGGCATTGACCTTTTCATTGTCGATCATGCGCGGACCGAGTTCGGAACCACGTCCGAACACAAGATTGACCACACCGTCTGGAAGGCCTGACCTGGACACAATTTCGACAAGCGCATGAGCGCTGGCAGGAACCAGTTCGGCGGGCTTCAGGACAACTGCATTGCCGAAGCATATTGCCGGAGCCAGTTTCCAAGCTGGAATGGCAATCGGGAAGTTCCACGGCGTAATCAGACCGACAACTCCGACCGGTGACCGGGTAACATCCACCTCAATTCCAGGGCGGACAGAAGCAAGATGATCTCCCGACTGGCGCAAAGCTTCACCCGCAAAGAATTTGAAGATCTGTCCTGCGCGAGTAGCTTCTCCGATCCCCTCCGGCAGGGTTTTGCCTTCTTCTCTGGAAAGCAATCTTCCCAGTTCTTGTTTGCGCGCAAGGATCTCTGTGCCGATGAAATCCAGAACATCAAATCGTTGTTGTGGTGTCGAAGCTGCCCAGCCTGGAGCCGCTTCGTGCGCTGCATCAATGGCCTTATCAAGATCGGAAACGGTACCCTTGGCAGCAAAACCGATTGTATCTGTTGTGTCGGAGGGATTGATGTTCGGGATGCTTTCAGCGGTTGCGGCCCACGCTCCGCCGATGAAATTTTTATAGTCCATGATGTGGTCCAGATTTAAGGCCGGATGCCCAGACGATAGGGGTCGGCCAGATTGAAAATCAGATTTGCGTCAGACGTGACAAAGGCTTGTCCGGTGATGGTCGGGAGAACCCCCTTGCCTGTTCCGGGCTGGTATGAGGCCCGGTAAGTACTGCCGATGACGCTTTCCTGTATCCAGGTTTCTCCCGGCGCTAGAACGCCGTCTTCAGCGAGACAGGCGAGTTTGGCTGAACACCCGGTCCCGCACGGTGACCGGTCGTAAGCGCCGCCAGGGCAAAGAACGAAGTTCCGGCTGTTTGAAGATGGATCGACAGGCGGCCCAAAGAGTTCGATATGATCAATCCAGGCCCCATCCGCTCCGGTGATACCTGCGTCTTCAAGCGCTGCGCGGATGTCCTTTGTATAGGCGGTCAAATCCGGGACATTCGCCAAAGTCAGGTCGATCGGGCTCTCTTTAACCAGGAAAAACCAATTGCCGCCGTAAGCAACATCTCCAGTGACTTTCCCGTGCCCCGGAACATCAACAGAAACGTCTTTATGGAGGCGATAGCTTTCCACATTCGCAACAGCGACAGTGTTGGCATCAAGCAGGTCGACCTCGACGATGCCAACCGGGGTTTCTATGCGGTGTTGTCCGTGCGGCATTCTTCCAAGATGGGCGAGCGTAACAGCCAAACCTATCGTTGCGTGGCCGCACATGCCGAGGTTTTGTAGGTTGTTGAAGTAGATCACTGCTGCTGCGCAGTCTGGTTGGGACGGCGGTAAGAGCAAAGCACCAACAATCGCATCGTGCCCCCGTGGTTCCAGAACCACGGATGAGCAGAAATCAAGATGCTCTGCTTCCAGGCGCGCCGCTCGTTCGGCAAGCGAGCCGGGTCCAAGATCCGGTCCACCATCAACGACCAGCCGGGTTGGCTCTCCGGCTGTATGGCTGTCGATTACGCGCATTCTGCCAGGACTCCGCCCTGCCCGCACCAGTCGGCGTACCAGGTTTTGAAGAGGTCATATTGCGCTTCGATGTAACCGCGCTGGGCGTCCGTCAGGGCGTCCGTCTCATTGAAGTGCAGGCGGTATTCATCTTCACCGTTCAGAACCATCAGGTGTTTGTAGTAGAGCACAAGATCCGGCCCTTCATCGAAGCTGGAAAGGACGCCAAGCGCTTCTTCAAGTTCTTTTGCCCGGTTCCGAGCTTCCGCGTTTCCTTCGGCCGCCTTTTTGCAGAGAGCTACCAGATGAAGCACAGCGTCCGGCAGGGCATTGCCGATGCCTGTTATGGCGCCGGTTGCTCCGCAATTGACGAAGCCATGGTAGACTGCGGTGTCGACCCCGACCATCAAAGTAACATCAGCATCCTGAGACGTGATGTTTTCGGCTGCATAGCGCAGGTCATCGTGGCCGCCGAACTCCTTGAAACCAATTAGGTTTGGAAACTGCTTTCGCAGATCGAAGAAAAGATCTGCTCGGGTTGCAAAGCCATAATAGGGGCTGTTGTAGATGACAGCCGGAAGGTTCGGCGCTGCAGACAGAATGGCACTGAAGTGATTGCGCTGGGCTATCGCTGAAACACCGCGGGATAAAACTCTCGGGATCACCATCAAACCATGAGCACCCACCTTTGCGGCATGGGCGGCATGCGCGACAGCCGACCTGGTGTTAACTGCGCCCGTACCGACAATTGTCGGAACATCGGCTTTGACGAGGCGCTCGACGCCTTCCATGCGCTCTTCATCGGTCAAGAGCGGCCAATCGCCCATGGAGCCGCAATAAACAACAGCTGACATGCCTTTGGAAATCAGGTCCTGTCCCTTTTTTACCAACGCATCGAAGTCCGGTGTCCGGTCTGCTTTACACGGGGTCATCAGGGCCGGAATGGTGCCGGAAAAAATGTTTGAGGACATTGCCTTCTCCTTTTTGGGTCGAGCCGAACGGCCGCTGGAAATCCGAGCGTAAACCGTTGGCTTCGAAATTTAAATCAGCGCTGTTCAGCGCACATTAGACAGGAATTTTCGGGTGTGTTCGGATTGTGCATCCCCAAACACTTGTTCGGGCGGGCCTATCTCTTCCATGACGCCGTGGTGGAAGTAGGCGACGCGATCGGAGACATCGCGCGCAAACCCCATTTCATGGGTGACACAGATCATCGTCATGCCCTCTTCGGCAAGCAGCCGCATGGTGTCGAGCACCTCGCCAACCAGTTCGGGATCGAGCGCTGATGTCGCTTCGTCAAACAGCATATAGGCCGGTTCCATGGCGAGCGCCCTTGCGATTGCGAGGCGTTGCTGTTGGCCGCCGGACAGAGCACTTGGATAGACATTTAGCTTGTCTTCCAAGCCGACATGCTTGAGTCGTTGTTCGGCCATCGCATTGGCTTCCGCACGGGTTTTGCCTTTCACAATCTTCGGTGCAAGGGCGACATTTTCCAAGGCTGTCAAATGCGGGAAGCTGTTCCACTGCTGGAACACCATGCCGAGTTTCTGGCGCAGTTTGTTGATGTCTGTGCTCTTGTCATGAACGTTAGTGCCGTCCACGAGAACCGAGCCTTTTTGGATCGGCTCCAGTCCATTGATGCAATAGAGCAGAGTTGATTTGCCGGAGCCGGACGCGCCGATGACGGAGAGTACTTCGCCCTTGTCGACATCCAAGTCGATGCCTTTGAGGACTTGAAGCGCACCGAAGTATTTTTCTAGACCGCGTATCTCGATCATTGGGCCCACCTTTTTTCTAGTTGTGCGGCATAGCGCGAGATCGGAAAGGACAGCGCGAAATAGAACGCACCGGCGATTGCTAGGATCAGGAAGGGTTCCTGGGTCCGGGTAATCAGGATCTGGCTGGCTTTCAGAAGTTCGACATATCCAAGGACAGAGACCAAGGCGCTGTCCTTCATGACGCCGAGCGCAACACCGACCCAGGATGGAAAGACCGCACGGCCACCGATCGGCAGAACAACATGGCGCATGTCCTGCCAATAACTCAGGCCAAGCGAGCGGGCGGCGCGGCGCATCGGTTTGCCGACCGCCTCAATGCCGCCGCGGGCAACATTGGCGACCAGGGACGCCGTATAGATCGTCAGAACCACCACTCCGGAGCCAAACGGACCAAAATCCAGGCCGATAATGGGCGCGAAGTTGTAGAAAAGGACCAGCTGGATGATCAGTGGGATCGACCGGAAGATATCCAGAACCGGCGCCAGCGTCATGGCTCCCAGAAGTTTGCCTTCGTAGAGCAGCCAGCCAAAGAAGATTCCGAGAACCGTTCCAAGGGAAATTGATACGGCCGAGATCCAGAGTGTACGGAGCGCTGCCTCGCCCAGAAACCACAGGTCATTGATGGAAAAGCCACTGAAGAAGCTTATCGTCTCTTGCACGGTCATCTCCTCAGTAGCGGAACAGGCGCAGAGCAAGCAGGCGCGAGGCCGC
This sequence comes from Roseibium sp., assembly GCF_965216085.1. Classification (GTDB taxonomy): domain Bacteria; phylum Pseudomonadota; class Alphaproteobacteria; order Rhizobiales; family Stappiaceae; genus Roseibium. The sequence continues at coordinate 835,651 of NZ_OZ244138.1, forward strand.
AAGGATGACCTTGACGATCACGTAGTAGATGATCGCGGTCACGGCGAAGTATTCGAAGATGCGGAAGGTCCGGCTGGCGAAAAACTGTGTTTCACCGCTGAGTTCGCGGAAACCTACGAGCATGCCTAATGATGACATGAGCACAGCCCAGACCAGCTGGTTGGTCAGCGGGTGATAAACCACGCGAAACACCTGAGGAATGATGATCCGTGTGTAGGCTTGCCAGGGCGACATGCCAAGGCTGCGGGCGGCACGCAATTGGGTGTTCGGAATTGATTGGAAACCACCGCGGAAGTTTTCCGCCAGATATCCTGCGCAGTTGAAGCTAAGTCCGGCGAGCACGATGGTGAAGGGACTTAAATGCAGGCCGAAGGCACCAAGGCCAAAGCCGAAAAAGAACAGCTGGAACAGAGCCGGGGTGTTCCGTGCCAACTCGACCCAAGCGGTCGCGAACCAATATGCAGGTCCGCTCCAGTTCAGGCGGATGAGGGCGAGCCCTAGGCCAATGATGATGCCGATGACCATTGAAAGCGTTGCGACCTGTAAGGTCAGCAAACCTGCTTCCAAAAGGTTCGGCAAGCTTTTCATCACCGGGCGCCAATGGAAATTGTAGTCAAACATTCTCAGGATGCTCCACCAGATCTACCAGTCTGCGAACTGGGTGTCTGCGGAAAGAGGACCTGGGAAAACAGCATTGAGCCGTTTTCAAAGACCTCTTGAATAAAGGGACGCAGGGCATGCCTTTGGTGGGGTGGCATGCCCTGCATATCGTCAGTACATGACGCCCGGGATGCGGAGTTCCGGAGCTTCACCACCGACGTACTTGCCCCAAAGCTCATCGTAACGGCCGGAGCGGACCTGATGGGTGACAAACAGGTTGAGGAAGTTCAGCCAGGTCACATCTTCACGTTTTCCGACAACTGAAGTGTAATCTGTTGTCCAGGGCATGCGTGGGCCGGCCAGAACAGTGTCATACTGCTCCGTGATGGGCTTGACCGCTGTGTTGGTTGTGATGCCGATATCGGCTTTGCCCTGGGCCACTGCCAGAAACACTTCGTTTTCCGACTGATACCCCTGATAAAGGTGTTCCTCGCCCCAGTCTTTGGCGATTTTGAGCCATTCCTGCTCCGGGACGGTGCCGATCGCGCCAGCAACAGTTTTGCCGCGGATGTCCTCGAACGACTCAATGCCGCTTTCGGAGTTAACAACGCCCTGTGCGTAGTAGATCGCATATGGAATGGTGAACCCAACAGTCCGGGCGCGGGCCAGACTGTCTGAAGTTGCGCCGAAGACAACATCTGCGCGGCCGGTGACGATGACCGGGAGGCGCTCGGCCCACGTTACAGGGTAGATGGACGGCTCAACTTCCAGAGCGGCTGCGAGATCATTGCAGTATTCGACGTCAAAACCGGCGGGCTCATTGTTGGCGTCCCGGTAACCGATCGGCGGAAAGTCGAGGACTACGCCACAGCGAAGTTCACCGCGATCAACGACATCGTCCAGAGTGTCAGCCTTGGCTGGAAAAGTGGCAACGAGCGAAAGCGCTGCTGCAGCTGCGAATTTCCTAAACATGATTTTCCCCTCTTCTTTTCGAAGATTTTTGGTCAGCGGGGAATTGATAATCCAAATCGGATCCAATATTCAATATAAAATATTCAAAAAAATTCTCGCTGTACCAAAACAAGGCGTTCGCCTAAAAAGATCCCGAACGGAGAGGCGTTGGTATGAAACTGAAATCAATGGACATTTCTGCAACGGCATCGGCGTCATCGATTGTCTTCGATGCCTTGCGAACGGCCATTATCGAAGGTCAGCTGGAGGAGGGGGAACCCTTACGCCAGGATGAAATCGCGCGCCTTTTCAACACGAGCCGGATTCCGGTCCGGGAAGCTATTTCCCGACTTGAAGAACAGGGTCTGGTTAAAACGCAGCGCTACAAAGGAGCGGTCGTCGCTGGTCTGTCGCCTGAGGAAGTCGAAGAGATTTTTAACTTAAGGGCACTCGTGGAGCCGGAGATCATCAAGAATGCGGTGCCGAGGATGTCCAAGGAGCTGCTCTCCCAGGCCCGGGAGAAATGCTCTGATTTTTCGGCCTCAAAAGATCCGATGGAGTGGGGCAACCTCAACCGGGATTTTCACGAAACGCTCTATAGTGCGAGCGACCTGAAGTATTTTCTTGAAATTGCTGGCAATGCGATTGACCGGGTCGAGCGGCAAATCCGGGCTCAATTGGTGATGAGCAATGGTATGGAACGGGCCGGTCGCGAGCATTTTGGCATTCTTGAAGCTTGTGAGAAGGGGGAAGCGGAAAAGGCCGCCGACCTGACCCGGGCACACATTATGGGGGCAAAATCCTCCCTGCTGCAGTTTCTGCCAAAAAAGTAGCTTGCTGCGGCAAGCTCACGTCACCATAAGGCGCCGCCCGAATGCGGCAACGGGCTTCAATTGCCAATGCGCAAACGTTTCGAAGGGAGCATGTTTTGCTTGCTCCAAAGGGTGATATATCGGTTAGGTGAGTGCTGGTGAGAAATTGTGGCCGATATAATGTATGCACAACAGTTCCCGGCAAAAATAGGCTCTCCGGCAAATTCTGCCTGATCGAGTATTTTTCTAAGTAATCTCATTTTATCCGGACTTTTTGGCGGTGTTAACACTTGATTAACTATAAAATTAGCGCATCTTTTAAGTATAATTCATAGAAATATTACTAGTAGGCACATTTTTCCCACTTAAAGGCAAAATTTTCCCAAATTAAAGCAAAAAATTCCTAGTAAAAAATCTAAAAAAATTAATAAATCTCCGCCTGATCTGGAGTATTGGTACGTTATAGACTTGTACAACCAAGTTTGGGGCCAGGCAAAGGACCTGTGGGCGGGTGAGCAAATATGACAATCGCGGCAACAAGTTCACATCCGGAAATGGACTTGCCCGGCAATGAACGGGCGCCAAAACAGCCGACGCAAAGCGTGAATCTTGCGGATTTGGGAGACGATGCGCTTTTGGAGTTGATAGGCCAGCATCGGGAAGATGCGTTCCGGCTTTTAATCCAGCGGCATATTGATCGAGCCTACGCGGTTGCCTACCGGATTTTGCACAATGGTCCGGATGCAGAAGATGCGGTCCAGGATGCGTTTTTGAAAGTCTGGACGCAACGCGGAACCTGGCAAGCGGGGAAGGCCAAGTTCTCCACCTGGCTCTTCCGGGTCGTCACCAACCGCTGCATCGACCTCCTGCGCAAGAGCAAGGTGGATGTGACGGACGAGCTGCCGGAGCTGGAAGACGATGCATGCGACCAGTCTGAAGAATTGGAGCGGACGGAGGCAGCCGAAATTCTCGAGGGGGCAATGGGAAAGCTGCCGGATCAGCAACGCATTGCCATCGTCTTGTCGTATAATGAAAGCTTGAGCAATCCAGAAATTGCCGAGATCATGGAAACAACAGTTTCCGCAGTGGAGTCGCTTTTAAAGCGTGGGCGGCAGAAACTCCGGGATTTGCTTAAATCACACAGTGTCGAAATCTTGGCGTTGTTTACTTCTGGTTAACAATAAACCTGAAGTGAAGCGGAGAAACTCCGCCTGAATTCATGCAGTTGCTTCGTTGTAGGGACAAGGCACGGGAAACCCGCGCCGCCCGCGCCGCTTCTTTTGTGCGGCCCGCTTGACTGCAGGAGTTAGACTATGCCCGTTATTTCAACGAACACTGCCGCAAACACTGCGGTTCGTTACCTTAACATGAATTCGCTGGATCAATCCGATTCCCTGGCCAAGCTCGCCAGCGGTTCGCGGATCAACAAGGCCTCCGACGATGCGGCCGGTCTTGCGATCGCCACTAAGATCTCTTCGGATATTGCCGCGCTTGACCAGGCAGCGACCAACTCCTCCCACGGCATTTCCGTGCTGCGAACTGCAGACGGCGGCGCGGCCAACGTTGCCGACATTCTGGAGCGGATGAAGACCCTGGCCTCCCAATCGGCATCAGGCACCGTGACGGACACCGAGCGCGCCTATGTGCAGGCGGAATTCGATCAGTTGAAACAGGAAATTGACGGCATCTCCAAGAGCACCCGGTACAATGGTGTCAGCCTCCTGGACGGCAAGAGCGACTTCTCGGACGATAACACTTATACAGCTGCTACGGTGACCGGTGCGACTGCAACAGCTACTGGTTTGACAGCCAACACGAGTGGGACGATCCAGATAAATGGAGCGACAATAACACTCTCCACTACGGCAACGTCTATGACTGTTGCTGACATGGTTACGCAGATTAACGCAGGGCTGACTGCCGCTGGTAACACCAGTGTTGTTGCATCCAACAACTCCGGTACCCTTACGTTAACGTCTTCGGCCAAGGGTGCTGATGCGAGCATTACGATTGCTGCGGGAACGGGCACTCTCGGCTTAGGAACTGTGGGTCTAAGCGCTGGCACCACAAACGGCTCAACCACTGTAGCTGCTACCACCGGGGCCGATATCGTGGTTGGTTCATCCGCATCCGATACGATTAATCTTGTGCTGCCAACACTGGATACAACAACTCTCGGATTGTCATCGTTGAATGTGTCGAGTCAATCCGGTGCTAAGGCGGCTATCTCGGCTTTGGATACTGCGATCGACAAAGTCTCCAACGCCCGGGCCGACATGGGTGCCACCATGTCCCGCTTCGAGTTCCGCTCGTCCCAGATCGCAACCAGTGTTGAAAACCTGGATGCTGCCAAATCCGCGATCTCTGACGTCGATATCGCCAAGGAGCAAGCCAAGCTCGCCGCGTCCAAGGTTAAGGTTCAGGCGGCGGTCGCAGCTGCCAGCCAGGCCAACCAAATGCCGGAAAATCTGCTTCAGCTGATGCGGTAAATTTTTACCGGCATAGGCCGGACCGGGTGACTGTAGTGACTGCCCCCACCTAGCGCTGCGTCAGCCGGTCCGGCTCTTCATTTTCCTTTTTGGCAAATAGATCTCGGGTTTAGGGAGTGAGTTGATGAATGTCGGTGGAACCGCTTCAACGGCAAATACGGCGACCCAGTCTCCGGCAAAAACAACCCCACAATCCGTACCGCAACCTTCCAGCAAATCTGCAAACGGCAGCGATTCTGTCGATTGGAATGCGCTGGTCGAAGCCTCTGTTGCGCAAAAGAAGGCCCCTGCGGTCCGGCTGGACTTGAAAATCAAGGAAAACACGACAGAAATCAAAGCCTATCAAAAGATGCAAGGGCTGATGCAGAACCTTGCCTCTTCCTTGAAGTCTATCCGGGGCTCCGACAGTTCGTTGACCCGCAATGACGACATCTTTTCCAAGCGCCAAGCGTATTTGACAGGGCGCGGCGTTACAAACCCGCAGTCCAATGTCGTTGTCACAGCCACCAATGGGGCGGATGTGCGCACCTATGACCTGAAAATCCTGAAAGTGGCGACGGCGCAAAAGGTGGCCAGCCAGTCCTTTCCTGATTCCAAGACGGACCTCAATCTGGAAGGTTCGTTTTCGCTGAAGCTCGACGGCGCGGCCGGTGCCGCCACCACCATCGATATCAAAAAAGATATGTCTCTGGCTGAAATCGCCGAGGCGATCAATGCCAAGAAGGCCGGAACCGGTGTGTCCGCGGCGGTCGTCAAGGTGTCCGAGACCGAATCCAAGTTGATATTGAATGCGGACAAAACCGGCAAGAACATCCTCATGACGCCGGTTGCGGGCGCCAACATCGGCCAGTCTCTCGGCCTCGTCGCGCCGGGCGGCGGGTTTGCCAATCAGCTTCAAGCTGCCACCGATGCGCTTATTGAACTGGATGGTGTTCAGGCGAGCCGCGATTCAAACGTGATCGACGATCTGGTCAAGGGCGTCACTTTCTCGCTCTACAAGGAAACCGGGGCCGGCAATTCGGTATCGGTGGAAGTCGCGCAGTCGCTGAACGACATCAACACCGCGATCAAGGGACTTGTCGACAGCTACAACGCCTACCGCACGTTCGCGATTAGCCAGCAGCAAGTCGCCACAGGCGGTCAGGTGTCGGCCGATGCAGCTTTGTTTGGTGAAAGCATCCTGCGCAACGCTAACGCAGGGATTGCCGGTGCTTTATCGACCACGATCAACACCGAAAGCATGGCACTCCTGGGTTTGTCCTACGACCCCAACAACATGCTGCAGATCGACGCTACCAAGTTGAACGACGCCTTGATCAACCGGCTGCCGGATGTTGAAAAGATCCTGGGGTTCCAGGCCTCGTCCAGTTCCGCCGATGTTGGTTTGCTGACGCGGGGGGCGAACATGCCAGCCAGCCTGTCGCTGGATATCAAAACCGACGGCAATGGCAAAATTACTTCAGTTTTAGCAGACGGCAAGGCAGATCAGTTTGTGGTGAGCGGCCAGCGGATCGTCGGTGCGGAAGGCACGGCCTACGCAGGGATGACGCTTGTTTTTACCGGTAAGACAGACACGACGGCGAACCTGTCGTTTTCGTCCGGCATCGCAGAGCGGCTTTATCAAAGTGTTACGCAGTATTCGGATCCGCAAAACGGCCTGATCCAAAAGGTTGTGACCGAAATGACGGCCGAAAACGAAGGCCATACAAAGAGATACAATCGCATGATGAGCGATGTGAACCAATTCCGCACGCGCCTGATCAAGCTGTTTTCTGAATATCAAAAAGAGATTGTGCGCGCTGAGTCGGACCTGAACTATTTGAAAGCAATCTTGGGAATAAAGGACTGAGTGTTGTGAGTTATGCAATGAACCGCGCGATCGGGGCCTATCAAACCGCTGCAACCACCGTGGCGCCGCCTGCCGCTGTCACTCTTTTGCTGGATGAGGTGTTGAATGCCTTTGTCCTTGCGGCAGGCCACATGCGCAATAACGAGCACGAAGAGGCGTTTACCCGCGTTAACCGGGCGTCCGGAATTCTGCGCGGTCTGCGCCAGAATGTGGACCTGGAGTACGATCTGGAGATGGGACACCAGCTTGTCGACATGTACACGCGCAACATTTTTGCGATCAACATGGCTTATCCGGCTGCGGATGCGATCGAGCAATTTGCCGATCTTGCCGAAGGTCTGCTTGAGTTCCGCAACTCCTGGGCGGAGATGACGACTCTAGCGCCTCGGGGGCTGGAAACACTCAGAAACGATATTTTGACGGAAAGATCTGTTGTCGACGGACTGGCTTTGGTAGACACGGCTTAGTCAGGCCTGTAGCGTTCGCCTGAGTATTAGTTATCAGGTGGCGCATGGCCGGATCAAAATCTGAAATGTCGTTAGAGCAGTTCGATGAACTGCTAAAGCGGCATGGACCAGACATCGGGAAATGGCCGGAAATGGAACAAGAAAGCGCCAGGTATCTTCTCGATCATTCTCCCGCGGCAAAAGCGCTCTTCCAATTTGAACAGGGCATGGATGATCTGATTCGTTCCGGAGATACCCCCAAAGCGCCAGCGTCTTTGATTGATTCAATCATGGATAAGGCGAAAAAAAGCTAGCATAATCGTTTTCATGGAAGTTCGATTGCAGCTTCTTAATGTGTAGATTTCTTCTTTGCCCGGCCTGGGCGACTTCCTTGATGTGCATCAGATTTTAAATGACTTCGTTAAGGGAAGGCTGTGCCAGACCGCTTCACCTGATGTGAAGGCCGGAATATTTGGCCAATTTCTCTTGTTTTTTCATGATTTTCATCAGAAAGCCAATAGGAGGCGCCTTCATTATTTTTGGTAGGCAATATATTCCTTGGTAAATTCTTCTTATGGGAAAATATTTCCAAGGTAAAAAATTCCAAAAAACTTCGCCTGAACTTGGCTTCGTGTCCGTTTCAGAAATAACGGGCGATGTTTTGCCGTAAGGCGGTGTCTTCGTCCTCTTCCGTAGATCCTTCAAGGTGGGGCGAAAATGTCGGTTACTTCCATAACACAAACGCCGCAAGCTCAGGCGCAGGCTGGTGCCACGCCGATCAAAGGCTCGAAGCTGACAACATCTGATTTTCTTCAATTGATGGTGTTACAGCTGAAAAATCAGAACCCGACATCTCCATCTGACCCGAACCAGGTCATGAAACAGATGATGGATCTAGCGGGCTATGAAGCGCAGGTCGACACCGGCAAAAAACTGGATGCGATTACATCGTCGCTTAGTGCCCTGCTGTCCGGCAATGGTCTTGGGTACATTGGCCGTACGGTTGAGGCAGTTGGTGACACGACCGCTCTCCAAAGCGGACAGGCCAAATGGTCCTACGCGACAAATGGTAAGGCGCAATCGGTCAAACTGCAGGTGCTGGATGAAAAAGGCGCGGTGGTTTTTGAGACGGCCGGGAAGACAGATCCCGGCAAGCAAAGTTTCTCCTGGGATGGCAAGGACAAAGACGGAAAGCAATTGCCTGATGGCGGTAAATACACGCTCAAGGTCACAGCTCTAGACGGCAATGACAAGGCCGTTCCGACAGGCACCACGATTTTCGGCAAGGTCACTGGCATCGATGCCACGGGTGACAAATCTGTTCTTCAAATCGGCGGCATAAGCGTTCTGATGCAGAGCGTTCTGGCTGTCCTCGAATCTAAGTAAGGGGACGGCCATGAGCTTAATGGGTGCCATGAATTCAGCGATTTCAGCACTGGCTGCTCAAAGCCACGCTTTGTCCACGATCGCCAACAATCTCGCCAATTCAGATACGACAGCCTACAAATCTTCCAAAACCAGTTTCAACAACCTGGTGGCGGGAACCGGATCAAACACAAGCGGCGGGGTCGCTGCAACGACACGGTCGAACATCAGCCAGCAAGGTTTGGTCACTCAATCCACGCATACAACTCATTTGGGTATTGAGGGTAACGGCTTTTTTGTGGTCTCCGACAACGCTGACTCGCGTTCGCGCTATTACACGCGGAACGGTGAATTCAACGTCGACACTGGCGGTTATCTTGTCAACGGCGGTCACTACCTTCTCGGTTGGACAACAGATGCGTCTGGGAACCCGACTGGTGGAACAAGCGAGACGAACTTGCAGCCGATCAATCTGAACGCAATCCGCAGTTCGGTTGAGGCGACCAATAAAGTACACACTCAGGCGAATTTGCCATCCGAAGCGGCTGTTGGCACAAAATACCAAACCAGCTTTGAGGTTTATGATGCGCTGGGGACGACCAGCACAATAACCGCCACCTATGAAAAAACTGCCGCAAACGAGTGGAAGCTGACCTATGCCGATCCGGTGTCGCCGTCTACCAAGGCGAAGACTGGCACGGTGACATCTGCCGCAATCACGCTGAAGTTTAATTCTACGGATGGCACGCTTGCCAGCACCACACCAGCCAATCCGCAGCTGACCATCGGCAGCTGGACGACCGGCGCAGCCAACAGCACCATCGATATCAGTCTAGGAACGCCGGGCAAAAAAGATGGCATGACACAGCATGCATCAAAAAACCCGAACAAACCGGATATTGATGTTCAGGATATTCAGCAAAACGGCTTGGCATACGGCAACTTGAAAAACGTGCAGATTGCCAAGGATGGTCAGGTTGTCGCGTTCTTCGACAACGGTGAGCAACGGACCATCTATCAGATCCCGATTGCCAACTTCCGGAATATCAACGGGCTCACCGCAATGAGTAATGGCCTTTACGCGCGCTCAGCGGAAAGCGGCAATTCGACTTTGCATGTTCCAAGTCAAGGTGGTGCCGGGTCGATCAAGGGCGGTCACCTGGAGCGCAGCACGGTCGATACCAGTGCTGAATTCGCTGACATGCTGGCCGCGCAACAAGCCTATTCGTCTGCATCTCAGATCATGTCGACTTCTAACAAGATGTTCGACACGCTGCTGAATGCTGTGAGGTAACAGTTATGGAAGAGGACCTGGACGCCTGCCGCGCAGAACGCCACCGGCTCAAGATTGAGATGAACCGTCTCTCGTCCAGCCCCGACCAAACTGCAAGCCATCTTCAACTTTTGGTTTTGAAACAAGAGCTGGAAGCCCTGATTGGCCGCATGTCGGCCGCTCAGTTGGTCTTAAAAAACAAAATGGCCCGGACAACGGAAGCCAAAAGAGCAGCAGGAGCCTACGCTCAGGTTCCGCAAAAAAGCAGGTGAGTGATGCCCCAGAAAACACCAAGCAGAGTGCGCTTGCCGCAAACATATATCGCGGAAGTGGAAACAGCCATCTCAAACGCCATTGCTGTTGCCGAAGAACTGATCTCGGTCACGGAAGAGGAAACGCGGCGCCTGTCCAGCGGCCGGCCCGAAGCGATTGAGGAGCTTGTTGCCCGCAAGCAAAAACTGGCTTCGGATTTTGAAGAGTTTCTCCAGAAGTATAAGGCAGAGCGCAATCTGTTCATGCTCGCTTCGGATGAACGGTTTGAGGCGTTGCAGGTCAAAACCAATCACCTGACCAAAATCCTGATTGAGAACACGGATCATTTGAAACGCGCGATGACCGCAAATGAGCGCCGCATTGAAACCATCATGCGGGCGATCCGGGAACAGCAGACTTCGGTATCACCGTATGGCGCAAATGGGCTTCAGCGTCATCAAGGTCAGGCACCAGTTTCCATGCATACGGGCCACAAGGCGTAATTCTCAATAGGGATAAAGGATGTGAGCCATGACCTCCCTGAGTACGGCGCTACAGATTGCTTCCGGATCACTTGGTGCAACTCAGATAAAGCTGTCTGTAGCGGCGAACAACATTGCAAATGCGGACACTCAGGGATTTACGGCGAAACAAACCGGCCAGTCCGCACTTGTCACCTCCGGGTTCGGGTCGGGGGTGTCGGTCGAGCGGGTTCTGTCGAACGTCAGCAAGTTTCTACTCGATGATTTACTCTCGGCGACCACCGCGACTGTGGCCGCTGATACTCAAGCCAGCTACATGGATAGTCTTCAAAAGACACTTGGTGCGATAACGGGATCAAATGGTGAAAGCACGTCGCTTGCCAGCACGATCGCCAAGTTCGAGGAAGCACTAACGAAACTTGCAGGTACACCAGAAAGCGCCAGTCTTGCAAACAGCGCTGTTCAAGCTTTGCAGGATGTGACCCGGCAGCTTCAGAGGTTTTCGGTCAAAGTCGATGATCAAATCCAGCAGGCCGACAGCCAGATGGATCCCGGTGTCAAAGCCGCAAACCAGGCGATCGCGGAGATCCACCAGATCAATCAACAGATTAGGCAAGCTGGAGCGAGTGGCCAGCCGTCAGCGGAATACGAGGACAAACTCAACTCTGCACTAGGAAAACTCTCCGAGCAGCTTGGGATCAAGCCGTTTCGTGCAGATGATGGTTCCGTGAAGGTCTACTCCCTATCAGGGCAGGTTTTGGTCGACAATTCACCACATCCCTTAGCAACATCCAAGGATGCGAAGGGCCACACACGGATTTCGGTAAATGGGGCAGATATCACGGGTGCTCTCAACGGCGGGAAACTGGGAGGTCTTGTGGAAGTGCGGGATAAGATGCTCCCAGCTTATCAGGAAACCTTTCATGAGCTCGCTGGAAATCTAATTTCTGGATTGAATGCCGTGCGCCCGAATTTGCTGGTTGGCACAAATGCACGGGATATCGCGGTCAATTCCACCGTGTTGAACAACCCCAAATCTATGCTTGGAACGACTCAGCCGGCGAAGGTTGCCAATGCACTGCTTGATGTATTGCAAAAACCTACGTCCTTTGGCGCGGCTGGTAGTATCGCCGCGGGCAACAGAACCTTTTCCGGCTATGCCAACGAAATACTGTCAAAGGCGGTGAGTGAAACCAACGCCGAAAAGGCGATCCTGGCCTCTGCGCGGCTTGAGCTCGACACTGTGTCGGGAACGATTGCTTCCATGCATGGAGTCAACGTGAATGAGGAAACAGCCAATCTTGCGCAATTGAAGCAGCTTTATTCGGTATCCTCGACCATTCTGAAGATAATTCAGGAAATGTTTCAAGACCTAAGAGCTGCTGTGAATTGAGGAATTGTTGAATGCGTGTTGCAACCTTTCATCAAAGCACTCTGGTACTTCAGCACGCGATGGAGACTCAGGCGCGTCTGGCTTCGGTGCAAACACAGCAGGCAAGCGGTCTCAAGTCTGCGGACTATGCGGGGCTCGGAACGGATGCTGCTATCCTTGCCAATCTCGAAGTTTCGGTCTCCCGTTCAGAAGCCGTAATTGGTGCGGCGAAAGAAACGCAAAGCCGTGTAGATATGGTGCACGCCACGCTGGGCAAACTCTCCGATATCTTGACCAAAATGCGCGCCACAGTGAACGGCACCAAGACCGATAGCCAGATCAGTGCATTGCAGAGTGAGGCGGCGGCCCATCTGAAAGATGCCGCGCAACTGGTGAATTCTCAGTTCTCGGGCAGATATCTTTTTGCTGGCAGCCTTACCGAGGCACCGCCTGTCGATCTGATGGGCTATAAGGCAACGTCGCTCACAACCGCAGATACAAGTTATCATAAAGGCGATAGCTATGTTCAAACCGTCCGTTTGGGGCCGGGTAACTCCGTTGATTATGGCCTGACAGGGGATAGGCCGGGATTTGAGAAGACACTCCGGGCACTGTCTTACGTGGCATCGGCATCCCCGTTAACACTGGACAAACTCAAAGACGTGTCGGACTTATTGGTCAGTGCTCAAGACGATGTAATTGCGGATCAGAGCATCAACGGGGCAACGGCAAGCCGATTGAAAACGTTTATCGATAACGAAACGCAATATGCAGCGGAAGCAGGGAAACTTTCCCTCGAGTTGGCTTCTGTCGATGTTGCTGCGGCTGCTGTCCAGGCGGCAAGTTACAATGTTCAGCTGCAAGCCAGTTTTTCTGCGATCAAGACCCTGACCAGCCTCAATTTGCACGATTATTTGAGGTGATCGATTTACGGCCATCGAGCGATAGGCTGGCGAGTTAACACGCCGTTGTTTGCATTCCGTGTTTTTATACAATCTCTTCGTTGTGCTGCTGGTTTTTGACCTTAAATACGGTTTACAAACAAGGCGTGCCGGATTGAACTATCGTCCGCTCCACGTCTTTTGTTATTCGCCCCGGAAAAGGACACCTTTCTCATGTCACTTCGCATCAATGACACTGTTCCTAATTTTACTGCCGAAACCGATCAGGGCCAGATCACATTTCATGATTGGATCGGAGATAGCTGGGCCATCCTTTTCAGCCATCCGAAGGACTTTACACCGGTCTGCACCACCGAGTTTGGTGTTGTTGCACAGCTGGCTGACGAGTGGGAAAAGCGCGGTACCAAAGTGATCGGAGTATCGGTCGACAGCGCGGATGATCACAAGAAATGGAAAACTGACATCGAAAAAGTCGGCGGAGCGGCCGCGGGTTTTCCGATCATCGCAGATGAAGGCCTGGAAGTCTCCAAAGCCTTCGATATGTTGCCGGCTGAAGCCTATCTGCCGGATGGCCGTACACCGGCTGACAGTGCGACAGTCCGTTCAGTTTTCATCATCGGCCCAGACAAGCAGCTGAAGCTGTCGATGACCTACCCAATGACCGTTGGCCGGAATTTTGCTGAGGTTGTCCGGGCGCTTGATGGGCTGCAGACATCCGCAAAAGGCGTCGCTACCCCTGCAAACTGGCAGGTTGGTGAGGACGTAATTGTGCCGCCGGCTGTGAGCGATGAGGACGCAAAGGCAAAATTCGGCAGTTTCGATGCTGTTCTGCCATACTTGCGCAAAGTGAAAATGCCAGCCTAATCAAGTTTAGGAGGCGGTGGTCTATCAGCCGTTTCATCCAAAACTGTATTAAATTGCGGCACAGGGCAGGGCCCTGTGCCGTTTGCGTTCTGGGTTTCTGAAATAGGCCTAGCCGACGATCAGCTGTTTGAGCTGCAGAGATTCGTACTCCAGCTCATTTAGCCGGTAGTTCACCACATCGCCGATCGTAACGATCCCGACGATGTTGTCGTCGTCGAGAACCGGCATATGACGGAAACGGCCTTCTTTCATCTTACGAAGAACCGCAATCAAGGGATCGTTTGGACTGCAGACTTCCACTTTCCGGGTCATAATGTCTTCGACCTTCTGGGGAAGGGTCTGGCCGGGCGTTTCTGCAAGCCGGCGGACAATGTCGCGCTCCGACAAAATGCCTTGGAGCTTCCCGTCTGCATCTTTCACCAGAAGCGCACCAATCCCTTTTTCTTTGAGCATCACGACCGCCTCGTGAAGGGTGTTTTGCGGACGCAGCGCAAAAATATCTTTGCCCTTCGAATCGAGGATCTTTCCAACAGTCACAACCTCATGTGAAGTGTTAGATTGTTGGGACTGGCTGTGGGTCGTCTCGTGAATCTTGTCTTTTCGGCTTGGGGCCTGATAAGAGCTTGGCATGAAATATGGCTCCCTGCTGGTCTATCCACTTTCGAAGTGATGAACCAGCTTAACCGAAACTTGGCGGCTTAAGGAACTCTACAAATTGACCGATTTGGTATTGACGCCGCTCACGGCAACGATTCTCTTCGTTTTGGCCTGTTTTGCGGGGTACCAGTATCGCCGGGTCTGGGTCAAAGAGGGGCCGCGCTGGCAGCTTTGGCTGTTCGGCATCATCGCCGGCAGCTGCCTGGCGCTGGTCGCATTTATCCCGGTTCGGTAATAAAAGCTTCCGGTAAAACCCGGTCAGCCTTCCATTTCAGCCAGCTTTTTGCGGGCGTTCGGGCACGTCAACCGATCCCGCAGCGGGCTGTTCGGGTCGATTTCCTTGTTGCAGACCACACAATGGTCGGCTCCGGAAATCGCATTTAGCCCGCCGCAGCTGCCCTTGATCGTCTTGCCTGCAAAAATCACCCCAAGCGCCATGCCGAGCACGACGGTCAGAAGCAATCCAAAAGCCAGAACAAAAGTCAGCACGGTGTACGCCTTCTTGTTGGGTATTAGGCCTGCAGTTGGGTGAAGCGCTTGCTGGCTGCAGAAACAAACCCGTTATTTCCGGCCTCTGCCTTGCGATCAATAAACAAAACCGCGAGGTCGAGTTTATTTGCGATCTCAAGGCCGCGCTCTGTTCCAAGAACCAGCATTGCAGTTGACCACGCGTCTGCCAGCATTGTGTTTTCAGCCAAAACAGTCACAGACGCTGTTTTGTGAGTGATCGGTTTGCCGGTATGCGCATCAATAATGTGAGAGAATCGCTCGCCATCGCGTTCGAAATAGTTGCGGTAGTCACCGGACGTCGCCATGCCCATGTTGGAGACGCTGGCGACTTGGAATACCTTCTTGCTGATGGAATCTGGCGTCTCAATACCGATCTGCCAATCCATGCTGTCGGCATTGCGGCCTGCAACAAAAATGTCGCCGCCGATTTCAACCATGAAATCTGTCAGGCCGAAGTTCTTGGCAACTTCTGCCATCTGATCAACGCCATAACCTTTGCCGATGGACGGCAAATAGATTTGCGCATCCGGATGGCTCTTGCTCAGCTGCGTGCCGTTGACTTTGAGACCCTGAGTCTGACCGGCAACTTCTAGAGCTGCAGTCAATGCGCTGGAGTCAGCACTTGGACGCTGACCTGCATTTTGTGCGCCGAAGCCCCAGGCTTCGATGACTGGGCCAAGGGTAATGTCAAATTGACCGTTGCTGGCTTCATGAATCTCGCGGGAAGCCTGCACAACTTTGGCCAGGCCTTCGGAAACGTGCATTGGTGCCGTGGAATTATGCGCGTTAAAGCGCGACACTTCCGAGGAAGCATCCCAGTTCGACATTTGTGCGTTGACGGCCAAAAGGCTCTTTTCAAGAGCGCTCTTCAAAGCCGCCTTGTCGACGTTTCGATCATGATCGAGAGCGGTGACCGAATAATTGGTCCCCATGGTAGAGCCAGAAAGCTCGATTACATCCGCACCACCTTTGCAGGCAGCCAAGGTCAGCGACATCAGGATGAAGCTGCGCCGGGAGAATTTGATGTTAGTTGGCACGGTAACCTTCTCCGATTGATCTGAAGCGACAAGCGTCGCACTTCATGCGGCGCTTTTCATTGGTTTTTAGAGCCGATTCAACAAAAAAATGTACCCATGCGGCAAAATAGTGCTTTTTAAGGGCGCGAAAACGTAGCATATGGCGCTTTATCGAATTCTGGAGGCCGGATGCGTGCAAAGTTTTAAACTCAAAAAAGGTCTGGATCTACCTGTACAGGGAGCGCCAGTCCAAGAGATTGACGCTAAAGGGGAGATCCGAACCGCTGCGGTGCTTGCCGCGGACTATATTGGTTTGAAACCCCGCCTGGTTGTTCAAGAAGGTGATTCGGTCGGTGTTGGCGCCCCGGTGTTTTTCCACAAGGATACACCGGATGTGATGGTTACCTCTCCGGTCTCTGGTCGCGTGAAGGCGATTAACCGCGGTGCCCGTCGTGTTCTGATCAGCGTTGAGATCGAAGTAGATACATCTGCGGCCGAACCGGTCGATTTTTCAGGCGTAGGCGATGTGTCGACACCAGAAGGGCTTGTTGAACGTCTTTGTGCATCCGGATTGTGGACCTCATTCCAGACCCGTCCGTATTCGAAAGTTCCGGATCCAGCGACACGGCCTGCCGCACTTTTTGTAACTGCAATGGATACGGAGCCGTTATCGGCTGATGCAGCTGTCATCATCAATGACAGCAGTGCTGCTTTCGAAAAAGGCCTCGAAGCAATCAAATCCCTGAGTGCAGGAAAAACATATCTTTGCTGTGAGACCGGGGCAAACATCCCTGGCCTTTCAATGGACGGGATTGACGTTGCTGGGTTCTCCGGACCGCATCCTGCAGGTCTGGCTGGAACCCACATCCATTTCCTGGATGCGCCGAGCGCAGAAAAAACCGTTTGGGCAATTGGCTATCAGGACGTCATAGCGATTGGCCGCCTACTGGAAACCGGCCAGTATGATCCGGCTAGAGTCATCGCACTGTCCGGCCCAATGTGTTCCAAGCCGCGCCTCATCCGAACGGTTGCCGGTGCTTCTATGGCCGAACTGACCGACGGTGAAATCTCTAGTGATGCGCCTATTCGCCTCATTTCCGGCTCTATCCTGAGTGGCCGTCTGGGAGAAGGGCATAGTGCTTATCTTGGACGGTATGCCCGGCAGATGACCCTGATCGAAGAGGATCAGAAACAGAATATGCTCGGATGGATCCTACCAATGCCATCCAAGTATGCTGTTCAACCAGTTCTGGGCTCAGCCTTCTCCAAAAAACTATATGCGCTGACGTCGAACCTGAATGGCGGACGTCGTGCAATGGTGCCACTGGGTACGTTCGAAGAGCTTATGCCGCAGGATTTTCTGCCCACTCAGCTGTTGCGTGCATTGCTGGTAATGGATACGGATCAGGCCCAAGCGCTTGGCGCTTTGGAACTGGATGAAGAAGATCTGGGGCTGGTGGGCTTTGCTTGCCCTGCCAAATATGAATATGGCATGGCGCTTCGCGACTGCCTCACCAAAATCGAAAAGGAGGGCTAGACCTTGGGTCTGCGCAACTTCTTCGACCGCATCGAGCCTTATTTCGTCAAGGGCGGCAAATACGAGAAGTTTTTCCCCATCTACGAGATGGTGGAAAGCTTGGTCTACACACCGAAAACAGTGACGACAGCCGCGCCGCATGCGCGGTCTTACGTCGACATGAAACGGATCATGACCTACGTGGTCATCGCAACGTTCCCATGTATTTTGTTCGGGCTGTATAATGTCGGCTTTCAAGTCAACTTGGCGCTGACGGGCACAGAGCCGTCCGGCTGGCGGGCTTGGATAATCGAGGCGCTTGGCATCGGTTTCAATCCGGCAAATCCGTTCGCCAACTTCATGCATGGCCTGATGTACTTCCTGCCGATCTATCTAACAACTCTGGTCGTCGGAGGTATCTGGGAAGTTCTGTTTGCGACCGTGCGCGGTCACGAGGTGAACGAGGGCTTTCTCGTCACATCGATGCTGTATTCCTTGATCCTTCCAGCTTCCGCACCTTTGTGGCAGGTGGCTTTGGGAATCTCCTTCGGTGTTGTGATCGGCAAGGAAGTGTTCGGCGGAACCGGCAAGAACTTCCTCAATCCGGCGCTAGTCGGGCGGGCGTTCTTGTATTTTGCCTATCCGGCGCAAATGTCCGGCGATACCATCTGGACGCCGGTTGACGGTTTTTCCGGGGCAACGGCTCTTTCTGTCTCCGCTTCCGAGGGCTATCAACAGCTGGCAGCCAATGGCATGAGCTGGACGACGTCTTTCCTTGGCACGATTCAAGGCAGTATCGGTGAAACCTCCACCCTGGCCTGTTTGATCGGCCTGGCCTTCCTGCTGATTACAAAAATCGCAAACTGGCGCCTGATTGTTGGCTGTATGGCCGGAATGATGGCCTTCTCCACTTTGCTCAACATCATTGGCTCAGACAGCAATCCGATGTTTGCTATGCCGTGGTACTGGCACCTCGTGGTCGGTGGCTTTGCATTTGGCTTGGTCTTTATGGTCACCGAACCGGTGTCGGCCTCTCATACCAATCTCGGACGGTACATCTACGGTGCCTTGATCGGGGTTATGGTGGTGATGATCAGGGTCATCAATCCGGCTTTCCCGGAAGGAATGATGCTGGCAATTCTGTTCGGTAATGTTTTCGCACCACTTATCGATTATTTCGTGGTGCAGGCAAACATCAAACGCAGGGCGAAACGAAATGCCTGAAGACAGCGGACACAACAAAAACAAAGGCTTCCTGCGGCGTTTTCTAGACCTACCGACGGATTCAATTCCGAAGACGATTTTCGTCGCCGTTTCGGTCTGTCTGGTCGCGTCCATGATCGTGTCGGCCGCGGCGGTTTCGCTGCGCCCGCTGCAAGAAGTGAACAAACTGAAAGACAAGCAGATCAACATTCTGCAGGTTGCTGGTCTTTACGACCCGCAGGCCGATGTTGTTGAGGCTTTTTCGGTTTTTGAGCCGCAGGTGCTGGAACTGGAAACAGGCAAATTCACGGACCAGTTTGATGCTGCAACGTTCGATGACCGGGCAGCGGCTTCTGATCCTGCCTTGTCAGTGGCGTTGACGGATGACCCCGCATCGATCGGGCGCAAGTCCAAGTATGTGACGGTTTATCTGCTCCGCAAGGACGACGGCAGCCTCGACAAAGTGGTTTTGCCGATCCACGGCTATGGCCTTTGGTCAACGCTGTACGGTTTTATCTCGCTTGAAGCCAACGGCAACGACATCTATGGCCTGCAGTTCTATAGCCACGGTGAAACACCCGGTCTCGGCGCAGAAGTGGACAATCCGCGCTGGAAATCACTTTGGAAGGGCAAGAAGCTGGCGGATGATAGCGGCGAACTGCTCATCACCGTGGCAAAGACCGCACCTGCACAAGGCGAGGACTTTCATGTCGATGCCCTGGCTGGTGCTACGCTGACAACAGTCGGTGTCGACAACCTTGTCCGTTTCTGGATGGGTGAAGCTGGGTTTGCACCGTTCCTTGAAAACCTTAAAGCAGGAGAGATCTGATGGCGCAGACCAGAAGAAGCATGTTGATCGACCCGCTGGTCGACAACAATCCGATCACTCTTCAGGTTCTTGGGATTTGTTCTGCCCTTGCGGTGACTTCGTCCTTGCAAGTTGCCTTTGTGATGACCGTCGCAGTGACATTCGTGACGGCTTTCTCGTCAATGTTCATCTCCATTCTGAGAAACCATATTCCGGGTGCGATCCGGATTATCGTCCAGATGGTAATCATCGCATCGCTGGTGATCTTGGTGGACCAGGTGCTCAAGGCTTACCTCTTTGAAATCTCTAAAACGCTTTCGGTTTTTGTTGGCCTGATCATCACCAATTGCATCGTGATGGGCCGCGCGGAAGCGTTCGCGATGAAAAACCCGCCGCTTGACTCCTTTATCGATGGGATTGGCAACGGGCTCGGTTATGGCTTGATCCTGATGCTGGTCGGCGTCATCCGGGAATTGTTCGGCTCCGGCAGCCTCTTCGGTGTGACCATTCTGGAAACCGTGAACAATGGTGGCTGGTATGTGCCGAACGGGATGCTGCTGCTGCCGCCTTCGGCATTCTTCATCATTGGTTTGCTGATCTGGGCATTCCGCTCCTGGAAGCCGGAGCAGGTCGAAGAACCTGAGTACAAGATCCAAGTGGTGGATGCGCACTGATGGAACAGCTGATTTCCCTTGCCGTTAAGGCCATCTTTGTCGAGAACCTGGCGCTGTCGTTTTTCCTCGGCATGTGTACGTTCATCGCCGTGTCGAAGAAAATCTCAACGGCACTTGGCCTTGGTATTTCGGTCATGGTTGTTCAGGCGATCACCGTTCCTGCCAACAACCTCATTCTGACCTATCTCCTGGCCCCGGGCGCATTGGCTTGGGCTGGATTTAGCGATGTTGATCTGACCTTCTTGGGATTGATCTCCTATATCGGAGTGATTGCAGCCCTGGTTCAGATCCTGGAAATGGTGCTCGATAAGTACTTCCCTCCGCTTTACAACGCGCTCGGCGTGTTCCTGCCACTCATCACCGTGAACTGCGCCATTCTTGGTGGCTCACTTTTCATGGTGGAGCGGGACTACAACTTTCCGGAAGCCGTCACCTATGGCGTGTCCTCTGGCTTTGGTTGGGCGTTGGCGATCACAGCCATGGCCGGAGTTCGCGAAAAGCTGAAGTATTCCGACATTCCGGAAGGCCTTCAGGGTCTGGGCATCACCTTTATCACCGCAGGTCTGATGGCGTTGGCCTTCATGTCCTTCAGCGGCGTCAAACTGTAACGGGAGAGCCCTGTGGCCACATTAGGACTAGGCATACTGCTCTTTACCCTGATCGTGCTGGCGCTTGTCACGATCATTCTTGCAGCGCGCTCAAAGCTCGTGTCGACCGGCAACGTCAACATCTCCATCAACGGTGAGAAGACGATCTCTGTCCCGGCCGGCGGCAAGCTGTTGCAAACTCTGGCCGAACAAAAGTTGTTCGTTCCCTCTGCTTGCGGCGGTGGCGGCACTTGTGCCCAGTGCCGGGTGAAGGTGCATTCCGGCGGCGGATCTATCCTGCCGACCGAGGAAAGCCATATCACCAAGCGCGAAGCGGCCTGCGGCGACCGCTTGTCCTGCCAGGTCGCTGTCAAACAGGACATGGAGATCGAGGTTCCTGAAGAGGTCTTCGGCGTCAAGAAGTGGGAATGTACGGTTCGTTCCAATGAGAACGTTGCGACCTTCATTAAGGCGCTCGTTCTTGAATTGCCGGAAGGCGAGGACGTCAATTTCCGCGCTGGTGGATACATTCAGATTGAAGCGCCAGCGCACCATCTGAAATACACCGAATTTGATGTTGAAGACGAGTACCGGGAAGACTGGGACCGCTTCAACCTCTGGCAATATGAATCCAATGTCGATGAACCGGTTGAGCGGGCCTATTCCATGGCCAACTATCCGGAAGAAAAAGGCATGATTATGCTTAATGTCCGTGTGGCTTCGCCACCACCGGGATCGGCAGGCATTCCTCCGGGCAAGATGTCCAGCTACATCTTCAATCTGAAGCCGGGCGATAAAGTTACGATTTCCGGTCCGTTTGGCGAGTTCTTTGCGCGCGACACCGAAAAGGAAATGGTTTTCATTGGCGGTGGTGCCGGCATGGCGCCGATGCGCAGCCATATCTTTGACCAGCTCAAGCGGCTTCACTCCAAACGTAAGATCAGCTTCTGGTATGGCGCCCGCTCCAAACGCGAGATGTTCTTCGTTGAAGACTTTGACAGCCTCGCCGCCGAAAACGAGAACTTCGAGTGGCATGTGGCCCTGTCCGACGCGCTGCCGGAAGACGAGTGGGAAGGTTACACAGGGTTCATCCACAACGTGCTCTATCACGAGTATCTGAGGGATCATCCAGCGCCAGAAGACTGCGAATTCTACATGTGCGGACCGCCCATCATGAACCAGTCCGTCATCAATATGTTGCTTGAACTTGGGGTAGACCGCGAAGACATCATGCTGGACGACTTCGGCGGATAACACATCTTTCGCTCAATCAATGGCGACTTGAATTCTGGAGAGGGTTGGCTCATGGCTGACCCTCTTTTGTTTTTAGATAATGAACAATTGGTATGTTGATCTGTCGGGACTAATGGCGCTCACCTGGATGATTGCTGGTTGCGCGTAGAAAGATCATTCTAGGTCAAATTAAACCAAGGGTATGTAGCGGCGGTCGATGCATCTTGGTTACCCTACGTCATGTATGTTAAGTTTAGCGCTTGGCATCATAATTTGACGTAGATCAAAGCCAGTTAAACTTTAATATATTCATAATTTCATATCTAGTCGCGTGTTGATTTGCGTGGAGTCCGCGAAATCATCTGCGTCAAGTAAATCCAAAAGTGTCCGGACATTGTCTATGGGAGGGCAATATGGCTGATGTTTTTAGGTTTTTTAATCCCGCTACAGGGTCTCACTATTTTGCAGTTGGTGATGTTGAAAGGGCACAAATCGCTGCTGCCAATCCAACATGGTTGAATGAAGGGGCAGCATTTCAAGCGCTCACAACTCAAGCCACTGGAACCATACCGGTAGTTCGTCTCTTCAATGCAGATACGGGCAGGTATTTGTTCACCTCAAATGCCGAAGAAATTGCCATCGTTCAAACTCAAGGATTTACCATTCAAGATTCCGCGGTTTGGTACGTCAGTGCAACTGATGGCGGTGCAGAAGGGTATGGTACGGCTGTGGTTCGGATCTATGTCCCTGCTCTAAACAGTCATGTGTATTCTTCGAACCAGCAAGAAATTGATACGTTGATAAATACCCTTGGCGGGGTCAATGAAGGTGCGGCTTATTTCATAAGCTCTACTGGCGTTAATGACAGCATAAAAACTGATCCTGATTCCGGTATTAACTATGGCGATAGTGACGAAAAGGTCGGCACCACCACGATCGAACTGGCCATCGATTCTACTGAATTTGAAGGGATGACAGCCCAAAGTTCAGACCAAATAAATCTAACAGCGTTCAGAGCGGATTCCCGGTTTTCTGGCATTGATGGAACCGGTCAGACCGTCGTTGTGATCGACACTGGTATTGACCTCAACCATCCGGCATTCGGTCCGGATACGAATGGAGACGGGGTCTCAGACAGAATTGTCTATCATCAAGACTTTTCTCAAGATGGCGATGGAACAGTCAATGATGTCGATGGCCATGGTTCGCATGTGGCATCAATTGTTGCCAGTTCTGCGGGCGGTTATACAGGCATGGCTCCGAATGCCAACATCATTGCTTTGCAAGGCCTTGGTAACAATGGTGGTGGTAGTTTTGGCGATGTCGAGAAAGCCCTTCAATGGGTTGTCCGCAACGCTTCTGCTTACAACATAACTGCTGTGAATATGTCGCTGGGCGCGACAACGAACGTCAATGTTGAACAAGCTAATCCATATGGCCTAGCCGACGAATTAGTGGCATTAAACAACTTGGGTGTGATTACCGTTGTGGCCGCCGGAAATGACTATGCTCAGTTCCAGGTTGAGGGCACTTCTAATCTATCGGCGGATCCGAATTCACTTGCCGTTGGTGCAGTTTGGTCAGGGGATTTCGGCAAAGTCGGCCTGGACAACACAACGGCGGCTGACAGGATAACGAACTTCTCCCAGCGCAGCGACGACATTCCATCAGTCATGGCGCCGGGGGCGCTCATTACAGGAGCCGCACCAGGCGGTGGCACGGTTCAGTTGCAAGGGACGAGTATGGCCGCCCCTCACATTGCCGGCATTGCAGCGCTCGCTCAGCAACTCGCAAACCAAACGATCGGGCGTTCGTTAACACCTGCAGAATTTGAAACCCTGCTGCACCAATCTGGTGTCACCATCTTTGACGGAGATGACGAAGATAATAGTTTGGCCGCGACAAACACAAACTATCAACGTGTTGATGTTCTGGCATTAGGTGAAGCCATATTGGCTCTAAGTGGTGGCACCACCCCTACACCGACGCCAACTGATACGATCGCAGATAACACATCAACGACCGCAGGTCTGACCGTTGGTCAGGACTTTTCCTCTAGTATCGATTTTTCCGGCGATTCCGATTGGATCCGGGTTTCTCTAACCTCCGGTCAAAACTACACAGTAGATGTGCTAGGATCTCCGTCTTCTGCAGGAACGCTCTCCGACCCGACGTTGACACTTCGTGATAGTCTGGGGAATGTCATTACTTATAATGACGATGGTGGCACCGGGTACGAGTCACGGCTGGAATATACGCCCGTAAGCTCAGGCACATATTATCTGGATGTGGCTGCATACGGGAGCGCGACAGGCACTTATGTCGTCAGAACATCGTCCACCGGCGGCAGCACCGACATCGCAGGTGATACATCAACGACTGCTACGATAACAGCCGGCAGCACGGTCACTGGCACGCTTGACTTTGCGGTGGATCGCGATTGGTACCAAATTCAGCTCACCGCAGGTGGCATCTACCAGATTGATCTGAAAGGGGCGCCATCAGGTGCGGGCACGATTGCCGACCCATATGTCCGACTCTACAACTCTTCCGGTCAGCTTGTTGACTACAATGACGACGGTGGCACTGGGCTGGAATCCTTGTTGCAGTACACGCCAAGCACTACTGGCACTTACTACATTTCAGCAGGGTCTTTCCGCAACCAAGATCTCGGGACCTATTCACTGAGTGTCAGCCAAACAGGGCAGTCGACGCAGGACATTCCCGGAGATTCATCGACGACTTCGGTCATCACAGGGACGACAAGCGTCAATACCAGCACGCTTGAATCTGCCGGTGACACCGATTGGTTCCGGCTTGATGTAACGGCCGGTAGCTCTTACCAGATTGATCTGGAAGGAACTGGATCCAGTGCGTTGTCGGATCCATTGGTTCGAGTTGTGACCGCCGCAGGTACAGAACTGGCCCGGAACGATGACGGCGGGACTGGCTTGAACTCGCAACTCATCTATTCGCCAACCACGACCGGCACGGTCTATATCTCAGCTGAAGCCTACGGAAACTATTACAGTGGAGATTATCAGCTGACCGTGGTGCAAACGTCCGTTGGCGGTGCAGATATCCCTGATGATACCTCGACGACCCAAACGGTCACACTCAACTCCGCTATGCAAAGCGACTTGGGTTTTGTGGGAGATGAAGACTGGTTTGCCTGGGATATCGTCGCCGGAACATCCTATCAGGTCTCGCTTGCTGGTGTTGGGCCCAATGAACTGTCGGATCCTCTTCTCCGGATCTATGATTCCACCGGCACAAGCGTTCTGTTGTCAAACGATGACGGCGGCACAGGCCTTGACTCGCTGCTGAATGTTACTGCGACAAGCTCAGGACGGGTTTACATAGAAGCCGATTCCTACGGCGGCTTCTATACCGGCGACTACCAGTTGCTGGTGACAGTCACCGGTACAAGTGCTCTGTCCGGGGCCCGTCTCGCAGATGATGACGGAGTGCAAATTCTTGCCACAACCGAGGTTCTAGATCCATTTGCGGGGATGTAGAGCGCATCTGAGCTCCAGATCGGAGCTGAAGTTGGCGGAAGGGGCAAATATTTGCCCCTTTTTCCATCTGCGTCAGCAGCTTTGCGTTTCTTGATGGCATGCAGGCTGTTCAGCACGACAAGCAGGGCCGATTTTATGATCCGGATGACGTGTTTCGTTGGATGTTTGTTTTGGGCTTTTGGCAGCGCCGAGACTGCGTTTGGATTGGATTACTCAAAAATGGGATTGAGCCGCGGTGAGGTCATTAACATCGCAGGCCAAGTTAACAAAATGATTCCGGAAAAGGTGATCGCTTCACAGCAAGTGAACATGAAAAACAACAAGTATTCTGTTCGTTTTTCAGGCGGGAAGCTAAATTATCGTTTCTCGGTATTGGTGCCCAACCATTGTTACAAAAATGGCCGGGTGAGCCATTTTAAAAAGAAATCGGACACGGGAAGAGGTTCAAGCATTATTTTCAACGTTGAAATTCTTCATCAACCGGGTCTGTGTTCTCAATCCGTTAAAACCCTCAAATATTCTGGTTCTATCGCGATTGGAAATACCAAACCGGATCACGTTTATGTCCGGCTTTTGAACCGTCTTTCGGGAACTGAAACCGTCGAGCAAGTGTTCTAGACCGCGGCGCTGTATAAGTGTTGAAGCGGCCCTGGAAGGATGTTGAACCAAAAAAAGCTTGAAACGTTCGGGACGCCTGGTGTCAACTGATCAGACCAGTTGATGTCTATGATAGGTCCAGAAGTGGCGATCAAACCAGAGCAATTCCATTTAGATCCAAAATTCGAAGGTACCCTTCAGCAACAAATCCAGCATCTTGTCAGTCAAGGTGTATTGTCTGGCCGGTTCTTGCCAAATGAACGGATGCCGTCTAGCCGGAAGTTGGCCAGTTGGCTGGGCGTGAGCCGAATTACAGTAACACTGGCTTATGCGGAATTGGTCGCAAATGACTACCTGACCTCTCGGGGGCGATCTGGGTATTTTGTCTCTGATAGCGCCCCGCCGCCGCCTATGATTAATGTTGCGGATCGTGAGCAGCAAGAAGCCATCAGTTGGCAAGGAATGATCAGCTCCCGCTATTCCTATCGCACTAGTTTGGTGCGGCCATCAGACTGGCGCGACTATCCTTATCCCTTCATCTACGGCCAGCCGGATGCGCGCCTGTTTGATCACGACAACTGGCGGCGCTGTGCGCTGGAAGCGCTGGGCCGGAAAAATTTCGAAAGCATGACGGCTGATCCATATGAGCAGGATGATCCCAAGCTCATCGAATATATCGTCCGCAACATTCTCCCACGGCGGGGGATCTCCGCACAGCAGGATGAAATCCTGATTACGATGGGAGCTCAAAACGCGCTTTGGCTGTGCGCGCAGGTGTTGCTGACCAATGGCCGCGTCGCTGCGATCGAGAACCCGTGTTATCCTGGACTACGCGATATTCTGGATCAAACCAGCTGCCAAATCGCTCAGGTGAATGTTGACGAGAATGGCTTGCCGCCTGATGACATTCCGAAAGATACGCAAGTGGTGTTCACCACTGCCAGCCATCAGTGTCCGACCAACACCACGATGCCTTTGGACCGCCGCCGCGCCCTATTATCCCGGTCCGTGGACGAAGGATTCGTAATCGTGGAAGACGACTACGAGTTCGAAATGGCTTTTCAAAAAGCGCCGACACCGGCGCTGAAGTCGCTCGATCGTGCCGGCACTGTTATTTATGTTGGTTCGTTTTCCAAATCCCTCTTTCCAGGACTGCGGTTGGGATACATCGTTGCCGCAAAACCGCTGATCCGGGAAGCGCGCGCACTTAGAGCGCTGGTGTTGCGGCATCCACCTGGACATATCCAGCGCACGACAGCCTATTTTCTATCGCTCGGCTACCATGATGCCATGGTCAACAGGATGGGCCAGGCCTATCGCCGCAGACGGTCCGTCATGGATAAAGCCATCCGGGATTACGGTCTTCAAATCGCCAGCGGCGGCAATCATGGTGGATCGAGTTTTTGGATGCGGGCGCCAGAGCGGGTCAACACCAGTGAACTGGCCATAACACTTCGCCGAAGCGGCGTCGTGATCGATCAAGGCCGAGCCTTTTTTGACCGCTCTGATGACAATCATTGTTATTATCGGTTGGCATACTCCTCGATTCCGTCAGCACGAATCCCCGAAGGAATTGGCCGGATTGCAGAGGCTATGAGGTAAGCTTCGTATCAGGCGCCTAAACTGGCTATACCAAGCCCCTGAAACTGGCCCTAAGACCGGCGCTCGAAGCGCGGCATGAAATCACTTCAAGTTCATATCAGCCAGCCGTTAGGTCAAGGCGAGGGAGTGCGTTTCAAATGAAAATGACAACAGAGGAAGCTTTCGTAAAGGTCCTGCAAAGACACGGGATTGAGCATGCCTTCGGGATCATTGGATCCGCCTTCATGCCAATTTCTGACCTGTTCCCGAAAGCGGGCATCACCTTCTGGGATTGTGCTCATGAAGGCTCGGGCGGAATGATGGCTGACGGTTACACCCGTGCAACCGGCAAACTCAGCATGATGATTGCCCAAAACGGCCCAGGCATTACCAACTTCGTCACCGCTGTTAAGACGGCTTACTGGAATCATACGCCATTGCTTCTGGTCACACCGCAAGCTGCCAATAAAACTTTGGGGCAGGGCGGCTTCCAGGAAGTTGAGCAAATGGCCTTGTTCAAAGACATGGTCGCCTATCAGGAAGAAGTTCGGGATCCGTCGCGTGTTGCTGAGGTCTTGAACCGGGTGATCCTTCAAGCCAAACGTGCCAGTGCACCGGCACAGATCAATATGCCGCGCGATTTCTGGACGCAGGTGATCGATATCGATCTGCCCGCTATCGTTGATTTTGAACGCCCTTCCGGAGGAGACACGGCTATCCAGGAAGCGGCAGATCTATTGAGCAGTGCAAAGAACCCGGTGATCCTCAATGGTGCCGGTGTGGTTCTGGCGGATGCTATTGGAGACAGCATTGCGCTTGCCGAACGGCTCGATGCGCCGGTGTGCTGCGGTTATCAGCACAATGATGCGTTTCCAGGGTCGCACCGGTTGTTTGCAGGGCCTCTCGGTTACAATGGATCCAAAGCGGGGATGGAGCTGATTGCCAAAGCAGATGTGGTTTTGGCGCTAGGGACACGGCTCAATCCATTCTCTACATTGCCGGGATACGGCATGGATTACTGGCCGAAGGACGCAAAGATCATCCAGATCGACATCAATCCGGACAGGATCGGTCTGACCAAACCCGTGAGCGTCGGTATTGTCGGCGATGCCAAGAAAGTTGCGCAGTCCTTGCTTGCAAAGCTCTCTCCAGATGCCGGGGACAGTGGCCGCGAAGAGCGGAAACACGAGATTGCGCAGACAAAGTCCCGTTGGGCCCAACAATTGTCGTCCATGGATCATGAGGACGATGATCCGGGGACTTCTTGGAACGAGCGTGCACGGGCTGCGAAGCCGGACTGGCTCAGCCCGCGCAAAGCCTGGCGGGCGATCCAGGCAGCGCTTCCGCGCGAAGCGATCATCAGTTCAGACATTGGCAACAACTGTGCGATCGGCAATGCCTATCCGAGCTTTGAAGCCGGGCGGAAATATCTGGCGCCCGGTCTTTTTGGGCCGTGCGGTTACGGTCTTCCTGCGATTGTAGGCGCCAAGATCGGGTGTCCGGACACCCCGGTTGTTGGGTTTGCAGGGGATGGCGCATTTGGGATTGCGGTTACCGAGCTCACCGCCATCGGCCGTAGCGAATGGCCGGCGATCACAATGGTAGTTTTCCGCAATTATCAATGGGGAGCTGAAAAGCGGAACTCTACGCTCTGGTACGACGACAATTTCGTCGGGACCGAA
Source organism: Roseibium sp. (assembly GCF_965216085.1). GTDB lineage: Bacteria > Pseudomonadota > Alphaproteobacteria > Rhizobiales > Stappiaceae > Roseibium. Next base: position 864,890 of record NZ_OZ244138.1, read on the forward strand.
CTTGATGACAACGTCAGCTACGCGGCGATTGCAAAAGCGTGTGGTCTCCAGGGCGAAGTCGCCCGAACCATGGACGAGTTGACCGAAAAACTTGATGCTGCGGTCAAGGATCAGATGGAAAACGGCAAAACCACCCTTGTCGAAGTTCTGATCAACCAGGAGCTTGGCGAGCCCTTCCGCCGGGATGCCATGAAGAAACCGGTCGTGGTCGCCGGGATTGACCCGGCTGATATGCGCCCGCAATAAAAATGTAAGGTGATTGCTTGATGGGCGGCATATTGGTTCTCAATTCCGGATCGTCGTCCATCAAGTTCGCTGTTTTTGACGGACATCTCGAACAAATTCTGTCCGGCAGTGCTACCGAGATCGGTGGCGCTTCGGTTCTGAAGTTTACTTCCAAAGATAAGATCAGCAAGGAAACGTTGGTTTCTTTACCGAACCACTCTGCTGCGCTTAGCGCAATTCTGGAGGCGGTTCACAATGCGGGCATCGATGTCACGGATCTGGCGGGAGCAGGGCATCGTGTCGTGCATGGGGGGGCGTCCCTCCAAGCCTCCATCGGCGTGGATGCGGCGGTTATCAAGGAAATCCAGCGCTGCAGTGATCTGGCTCCCTTGCACAATCCTCACAATCTGGCAGCGATTGAGGCGCTTGGTGACTTGGCGCCAGATTTGTTGCAGGTCGCGTGTTTCGATACTGCTTTTCATGCCACCAATCCGGAAGTGGCCCAGCGTTACGCACTACCGGACAGTCCGGAGATGAAAAACTTCCGGCGGTACGGGTTTCACGGCATTTCCTATCAAGGGCTAGTGAACACATTGGCCGATCGCGCTCCAGACGGTGTGCCGGATCGGCTGCTTGCGCTCCACCTGGGCAACGGTGCCAGCCTTTGCGCCATCAAATCCGGCCAATCGGTCGCAACGACCATGGGATACTCGCCGCTAGAAGGCCTTACAATGGGAACGCGGTGCGGCAGCATCGATGGCAATTTGGTTTTGCGTCTGGCCGAGCAATTCGGGGTTGACGAGACATCTCAGATTTTGAACCGGAAAAGCGGACTGCTTGGGCTCGGCGGCATTTCGGATATGAGGGCCTTGCATGCATTCGGGACTGATGCCGCCCAGTTCGCCATCAATCACTTTTGTTATTGGGCGGTCCGTCATGCGGGATCGATGATTGCGGCGATGGGTGGTCTGGATGGGATCGCGTTTACCGGGGGGATCGGTGAGAATGATGCGCTGGTCCGGCAGAAAATTCTTTCAGGGTTGACTTGGCTCGATGCGGATTACGATCCTGAGGCCAATGATAACAATGCGTTTCGGATCGATGCCGCCGGTTCTTCAATCCCGATTTGGATCGTTGAAGCCGAAGAAGAAAAAACAATAGCGGCGGAAACGCAAAGACTGCTGAAGCAGTTCCACTAGGTTGAATTCCGGTTGCTCTCATTAGAAATGTCGTTTTTCGACAACGAATGTCGTGAAAATTTCTTTCCTTTTTTCATTTTTTGTGTGAAATTTTTTAAAGAAATTTCACGGAGCCGGAATTGGTATGGCTGATTTGGGTGCAGATTTACGCGCACTTCGAAAAACAAAAGGGATCACCCTGACCGAACTTGCAGAGCGCCTCGGCAAATCGGTCGGTTGGCTCAGCCAGATCGAGCGCGGCATTTCAAAACTGTCGAGCGAGGATATCGATCGCCTAGCCGATGTGTTTGACGTTGCCCCATCGCTCCTGGACGGCAGGGAAGGTCCGGACGTTCGTGAAAATGGAATAATCGTCCGGTCTTCCGATCGGCGCATGATTGGCGAGCGAGTGCCGGGACTGGTCGAAGAACTTCTTTCGCCCGATCTCACAGACAGTTTTGAAGTCATCCACTCTACATTTCTTCCAGGTTCAGAACGGGAAGATGCAATCAACAGACCGACCCAGGAGCTGGCCTTTTTGGTGTCTGGAAAACTGAAAATCTGGCTCGAAGATGAGCCATTTCTTATCCGCCAAGGCGACTCCTTTCGGATCCGAGGAGACAAGTATCGCTGGGCAAATCCTTTTGATGAACCAGCTGTCGCAGTCTGGATCATTTCACCTCCTGTTTATTAATCCCTGACTCAACCGGAGCCAGCCATGTCGGAATTTCCTAGCACAGCACGTGTCGTGATCATCGGGGGAGGGGCTGTCGGTGCCTCGGTTCTCTATCATCTTGGTCTGGCTGGATGGAACAATTGTGTTCTTTTGGAGAAGAACGAGCTGACAGCTGGAAGTACCTGGCATGCGGCCGGAAACATCCCGACATTCTCGTCCAGTTGGGCGGTCATGAATATGCAGCGGTATTCCACGGAGCTTTACCGGCGGCTGGGTGATGAGGTGGATTATCCGATCAACTACCATGTCACGGGATCTGTTCGGCTGGCGCACTCGAAAAACCGCATGATGGAATTTGAACGGGCCAACAGCATGGCCCGGCGGCAGGGCATTGACTCAGCCATGATGTCGCTCGCGGACCTTAAGGACGCTTACCCGTTCCTGGAGACACATGACTTGGAGGGTGCATTCTGGGATCCCACTGACGGCGATATGGATCCGGCCCAGCTTACTCAGGCGCTGGCAAAAGGTGCGCGCGCCATGGGTCAGAAGATCCTGCGCTTTACACCCGCGACTGGTGTCCGCCGGAAGAACGATGAATGGATCGTAGAGACTGAAAAGGGCGATATCCGATGCGAGTATGTTGTTAATGCCGCCGGATATTATGCGCAGCGTGTTGGTGAATGGTTCAAACCCTATGGTGGCCGCACCGTGCCAATGATGGTGATGAGCCATCAGTACCTCCTGACTGAACAGATGGATGAGCTGGCCGCCTGGACCAAGGAAAGTGGCAAAAAACTGCCGCTCCTTCGGGATGTGGATTCTTCTTATTATCTGCGCCAGGAAAACACCGGCCTGAATCTCGGTCCCTACGAACGCAACTGTAAAGCACATTGGATCACGCCCGATGATCCGATGCCGGATGATTTCAGCTTCCAGCTCTACCCAGACGATCTCGACCGCCTGGAATGGTACATAGAAGATGCCATGGCGCGGGTGCCGCTGCTTGGCCAGTCTGGTATTTCGAAGGTTATTAATGGCCCCATCCCATATGCCCCAGACGGTATCCCTCTATTGGGTCCAATGCCTGGTGTGAAGAACGCCTTTGAAGCCTGTGTCTTCACTTTCGGAATTGCCCAGGCGGGTGGTGCTGGCAAGATCCTCACCGAGTGGATCACCGAAGGGGAAACTGAGTGGGACTGTTGGGGACTCGATCCCCGGCGTTACACCGATTACACCGACCACGACTATTGTGTTGCCAAAGGAATGGAAATTTATGGCCATGAATACGCAATGCATTATCCGCATTACGAATGGCCTGAAGGGCGGGACAAAAAGCTTTCGCCTGTGCATGAGACCCTGAAAGCTTCTGGCGCCCAATTCGGCGCTTACAACGGTTGGGAGCGCGCTAACTGGTTCGCTAAAGAAGGTGACGATACCTCATTGGAGGGTGCCGAGACCTGGATGCGGAAGGGGCCTTGGTTCGAGCGGGTGCGCGAAGAAGCGCTTGCTGTTCGGGATGGTGTCGGCGTTCTTGACCTACCCGGATTTTCACGTTTCAAATTGTCAGGCTCGGGAGCTGCAGATTGGCTGCGCGGGCGCATCGCCGGTGGTTTGCCGAAGATCGGGCGCATGACGCTTGCCTATTTTCCGACCTCGAAGGGCCGGGTTCATACGGAAATGTCGATCGTTCGCTATGGTGAGGATGACTTCGTCTTGATCACCGCGGCTGTGGCGCAATGGCATGATTTTGAAATCCTTGCGATGCACATGCCGGATCATCTCAACCTCACAGACATCACCACTGAGCTGTCGACTCTCATTGTCACTGGGCCGAAATCACGGGAGCTTTTCGAAGCGATCGGAACCAGCGCCGATCTCACTCTGCCATGGTTGAGCATTCAAAAAGCGGACGTTGCCGGGATCGCCTGTGAGCTTTACCGGGTGAGTTTTGCCGGCGAACTTGGATGGGAAATCCATGCGCCGCTGGCCGATATTCCTGCGGTTTATGCTGCAGTGACGAAGGCGGGGGCGGCGCCGTTTGGAATGTATGCTCTCAACAGCCTTCGGATCGAAAAAGGATACCGGGCATGGAAGGGCGATCTCAGCACCGACTACACCTTGCTGGAATCCGGTCTGGATCGGTTCACCAAGCTGGACAAAGAAGAAGACTTCCCCGGAAAGACTGCCCTTCTCAATGAAAAGCAGCAAGGTTCGAAACAGCGCTTCGTAACACTCAAGGTGGACAGCGATGAGATCGACCCGCCGTATATGTCGAACATCTGGATGAATGGAAACATTGTGGGCGAGACCACGTCCGCGGCCTATGGTTTCCGGATTGATGCCTGTGTGGCGCTTGGCATGGTTCGGGAAGATTTGGCCCATCCAGATACCGCGCTTGAGATCGAGGTGTATGGTGAAAGAGTTTCGGCCACGGTCCAGCCGGACGCCCCACTCTGGGATCCTCAAAATCAAAGGCTCAGAGCCTAAATGCGCGCCGTCTAACCAAGACACTTTGATCAATTGCTATTTGAACGAGGTCCCATGGCCATTCCTTCAAAAGCCCGTGTTGTCATTATCGGTGGCGGTGTTATCGGGTGTTCCGTTGCCTACCATCTGGCAAAAAAGGGCTGGAGCGACATCCTTCTTTTAGAGCGTAAACAGCTCACCAGCGGCACGACATGGCATGCAGCTGGGCTGATAGCCCAGCTCCGGGCGACCCAGAACATGACCCGCCTTGCCAAATACAGCCAGGAGCTCTACGGCTCTCTGGAAGAGGAAACCGGTCTGTCGACAGGCTTCCGGCGATGCGGGTCGATCACTATGGCTCTGACGGATGAACGCCGGGAGGAAATCCTCCGTCAGGCCTCAATGGCGCGGGCTTTTGGCGTTGAAGTCGAGGAGATTTCGCTTTCAGAAGTCAATCAGCGCTATCCGCATGTCAGCACCGATGGAGCCACAGCGGCCGTCTATCTCCCGCTCGATGGGCAGGGCGATCCAGCCAACATCGCGCTGGCACTTGCCAAAGGCGCCCGGCAAAAAGGTGCAAAGGTTCTTGAGCGGGTCAAGGTTACAGGGATCGAAGTCAAAGACCGCCGTGCCACTGGTGTTGCCTGGGAACACGAGGGTGAAATTGGGTTTGTTGAGGCCGACATGGTCGTCAATTGTGGCGGCATGTGGGGCCACGAGGTAGGCCGCATGGCCGGGGTCAACGTCCCGCTTCATGCCTGCGAACATTTTTACATCGTCACCGAACAGATTGATGGGTTGGGACAACTACCGGTCCTGCGTGTCCCCGACGAGTGTGCCTACTACAAGGAAGATGCCGGCAAGATGCTGCTTGGGGCGTTCGAACCGAATGCCAAGCCATGGGGTATGAACGGTATTCCCGACCGGTTTGAATTCGATCAGCTGCCGGAAGATTTTGATCATTTCGAACCGATCCTGGCAGCTGCTGTCGAGCGCATGCCGATGCTGGCAGAGGCGGGCATTCACACGTTCTTCAATGGGCCGGAAAGCTTCACGCCGGATGACGCCTATCATCTGGGTCTGGCACCGGAACTGGAAAACTTCTGGGTCGCGGCAGGGTTCAATTCCATCGGCATTCAGTCCGCTGGAGGGGCCGGAATGGCGCTGGCTGCCTGGATGGATAGCGGCGAAAAACCGTTTGATCTCGGTGATGTCGACATTTCCCGCATGCAACCGTTCCAGGGGAACAAGACCTATTTGTTCGAACGGTCCAAGGAAACCTTGGGACTTCTGTACGCAGACCATTTTCCGTACCGTCAAAAAGCGACCGCACGTGGCATTCGCCGCTCCCCGCTTCACGCGCATCTTTTGGAGCAAGGTGCTGTGATGGGGGAACTCGCGGGATGGGAACGCGCCAACTGGTACGCCGATAAAAGCCAGGCCCCGGCCTATCAGTATTCGTGGAAACGTCAGAATTGGTTTGAAAACAGTGCGCGCGAGCACATGGCGATCCGCGAAAATGTAGGCCTCTACGACATGAGTTCGTTCGGCAAGATCCGCGTAGAAGGGCCGGACGCAGAGCGGTTTCTGAACCATGTTTGCGGCGCGGACATGAGTGTGCCGGCTGGCCGGATCGTTTATACGCAAATGCTGAACAGCAAAGGCGGCATCGAAGCGGATGTGACGGTCACACGGATCAGCGAAACCGCCTATCTGATGGTCACCCCCGCCGCGACCCGTTTGGCTGATCAGACCTGGATGCGCCGGCATGTAGGCGATCATCAGGTTGTCCTTACCGATGTGACCAGCGGTGAAGCCGTTCTGGCGGTTATGGGGCCAAAGTCCCGGGATCTGCTTGCTCGTGTTTCGCCGAATGATTTTTCCAATGAGGTCAATCCGTTCGGCACCGCTCAAGACATCGAAATTGGTATGGCGCTCGCCCGGGCACACCGGGTCAGCTATGTCGGGGAATTGGGCTGGGAAATCTATGTGCCGACCGAATTTGCTGCTCATGCGTTCGAAACTCTTTGGGAGGCAGGGCAGGACGCCGGGCTCAAACTCTGTGGCCTGCACGCCATGGACAGTTGCCGGATGGAAAAGGCCTTCCGGCACTTCGGCCATGACATCACTTGCGAAGATCATGTCATCGACGCCGGTCTTGGCTTTGCCGCCAAGACTGCCAAACCGGATTTCATTGGCCGCGATGCCGTTCTGAAACGCAAGGAAACTGGTCCCACAAGCAGATTAGTTCAGTTCCTGCTGAAGGATCCGGAACCCATGCTCTACCACGCAGAGCCGATCCTTCGTGACGGCAAAGTCTGCGGTTACTTGTCTTCTGGCGCTTTCGCACATGCGTTGGGTGCTGCTGCTGGCCTCGGCTACGTGCCGTGCGAAGGCGAGAGCGCGGCAGATGTTTTGGCGTCTACATACGAAATCGAAGTGGCCGGGCAGCGGATTGCTGCTCAGACGTCCCTCAAACCAATGTACGACCCGCGGTCAGAGCGGGTGAAAGCATAAAGCGCAAGTCGATCTTTAGGGAGGAGAGTCGATGGTTCAGGAAGAGATGACACCGGCCCCGCGCCGGTCCGGACGTTCCGGTGGACGGGCTGCGCGCAAGGCTTTGCGGGCAGCGCCTCTTGCCGATAACATCCGGCCAATCCGTCCCGGAATGAGTGGCGGTCGCTACAAGCCCATGACCGATGCCGGTGTGGAACGCATTCATCAGGCTGCACTCGAAGCGTTGGAAGTGATCGGCCTGTCGCAAGCCCCACAATCCGGCATCGATGCGATGACGGCAGCCGGTGCGGAACTTGGCGATGATGGCCGTCTGCGGTTTCCCCGGGCACTGGTCGAAGACATGCTGGCAAAGGCGGCGCGTAACATAACGCTGCACGGCAGGGATCCGAAATATGATCTGCACCTCAGCGGGTCGAACGTGCATTACGGCACCGGTGGCGCGGCCGTGCATTTGGTCGACCTGGAAACCAACACCTACCGGGAAACGACCGCGCAAGATCTTTATGACGCTGCCCGGATTGTGCAGAATTTGGACAATGTCCACTTCTTCCAGCGGGCTATGGTCTGCCGGGATGTGACCGACAATTTGGAAATGGACCTGAACACGCTTTATGCCTGCTGTTCCGGTACGCAAAAACATATCGGCACGTCTTTTTCAGACCCTTCTTATGTGGCGCCATGCTTTGAGTTGATCCACGAAATCGCAGGTGGGGAAGATGTTTGGCGAAATCGGCCATTCATCTCCAATTCCAACTGTTTTGTCGTGCCGCCAATGAAGTTTGCCGAGGAAAGCTGTGTTGCCATGGAGCACTGTATTCGCGGTGGCATGCCGGTTCTGCTGCTCAGCGCTGGTCAGGCAGGTGCCACGGCGCCGGCCCCGATTGCGTCTGCCATTGTTCAGGCTGTGGCTGAATGCTTGGCAGGCGTCGTCTATGTCAACAGCATCAAACCGGGGCATCCGGCAATCTTTGGTACCTGGCCGTTTGTAAGCGATCTGCGTACGGGTGCTATGTCCGGCGGGTCTGCTGAGCAAGCGCTTCTGACTGCTGGCTGTGCCCAAATGCACCGTTTCTACGACCTGCCTGGTGGTGCTGCGGGTGGTATTTCGGATTCCAAATTGCCGGACATGCAAGCCGGCTGGGAACAGGCCAACAACAATACGCTGGCCGGGCTCTCCGGGTTAAATATGGTCTATGAGGCAGTTGGCATGCACGCGTCTCTGCTAGGCTTTTGTCTGGAATCGCTGATCCTCGGCGACGATGTGCTCGGCCAGTCTTTAAGAACTGTGCGGGGCATTGATGTCACCGAGGACAGCACGTCAATCGAGGTCATGAAATCGGTCTGTCTGGAGGGGCCTGGCCACTATCTCGGCAGCGAGCAGACGCTGGCATTGATGCAGACAGAATATGTCTACCCGGCTCTTGGTAACCGCATGAGCCCAAAAGAGTGGGTAGAAGCGGATCGGCCAATCCTTCTGGAAAAGGCAATCGCGCGCAAGAACGAGATCCTAGCAACGGCCCCGAGCCAAATTGCAGAAGATCTTGATCGTGCAATCCGAGACCGTCTGAACATTTACTTCAACTAATAAATAGAACGGCAGCCTGATCACTCGGCTGCCGTTGGAAACATCGATCCTTCCCCTCGACTACCCCGGCCAATAGCCGGGGACTTTTTTGGTTCCGACACAATGTCGGGGCGGAGAGGAGTTAGCTCCGCTCTTGCCTCAGCCGAAAACCGCGGTCAAAGCTTCATCGATCGTATTTGTGATCTGATCAATGTCGTCAGCTGTCGCGATCAGGGCAGGCGCCAGGCACAAAGTGTTGTTTAACCCTGGCAATGCCCGGTTTGTCATGCCGATGATCACACCTTGTGCCATACAATGCCCGACGACAGCTTGAACTTTGGCTTCATCAGCCGGTTCCTTGCTTTGCCGGTCGGCGACCAGTTCTGCGCCGGCAAACAACCCGCGGCCACGGACATCGCCGACCACTGCATGTTTGGCTTTCAGGCCTTCCAGATTTTCCATAAGCCGTGCGCCCATGGCGAGGGTGTTGTCGAGCAGACCCTCGTCTTCGATGATACGCATGTTTTCAAGTGCCGCCGCAGGTCCAGCTGCACATCCGGCATAGGTCGAAATGTCCCGGAAGTAGCTGAGGGGATCGCCTGAATCATCTTTGAACATGTCAAAGACTTCTTCCGTTGTCACTGTGCAGGAGATTGCTGCATACCCGGACGCAACCCCTTTTGCCATGGTAACGAAATCCGGCTTGATGCCAAATTGCTGATAACCGAACCAAGTTCCTAGGCGGCCAACACCGCAAACCACTTCATCCAAATGGATCAGGATTTGGTGCCGTTTGCAGATCTCTTGGACGCGCTCCCAATAACCTTCCGGCGGAACTATGACACCGCCACCCGCTGTCATAGTTTCCAGACAGATCGCACCGATTGTGTCCGGTCCTTCGCGCAGGATAACTTCTTCAATCGCATCGGCTGCCCGTTCGCCGTAGGCTTCCGCACTGTCATATTGATTGCGGTATTCCAAACAATGCGGGACAGGAACAAATCCTGGCGTGAATGGGCCATAATGCGCTGAGCGCTCGTCTTGACCACCTGCAGACAAAGCTGTGATGGTCGTACCGTGATAGTCCCGGTCCCGATAAAGGATTTTCGATTTCTTCCCACCGTGATGCAGCTGAGAAATCTGCCGCACCATCTTGAAGACTTTTTCGTTCGCCTCTGATCCGGAGTTTGAATAAAACACGCGGCTCATGCCCGGCATTTTAGAGATCAACCGTTCGGCAAACAGAGCGCCAGGAACAGAGCCGAGCGTATTTGCAAAGAAGTTCATCGACACAAGTTGGTCACGCACAGCGTCGGCGATGCTTTCCCGGCCATATCCGACATTCACGGTCCACACACCGCCGGAGACGGCATCAAGGTGTTCTTTGCCGTTCGCATCCCAGACCTTAAGGCCCTTGCCCTCAACTATGATCCGGGGATCAACGGTTTCAAAGGCTTTGTGCTGAATTAAATGGTGCCAAACGTGTGCCTTATCGGCTGCAATGACATCGGAATTGTCGTTTTTTGCGAGAACAGCATCCACGGTAACACCTCCATGGTTTTGGTGGAAATCCATCTGGCCTTCGGCCTTAGCTTTGTATCTGGCCGGTCGCAAATTCCTTTGCAAACAAACCATCGCAATGCACAATCTTGCGTCACTGTGCATAGCCACCAACCACGCAATAGGGCCAGTGTGTTGCCAGGTATAAGTCCAGACTGTTTCCATTGCTTGCCAGCAGAAATCTCAGCTCATACGCTTTTTCACGGATAAACGGCAGCGGAAGAATTGCCGTGCTCAACAGAACAAGACCGTGGCAATTGCCGGGAATCCGATCTCGAAATTCTGGGATCTCCCGGCAGGGCAATTAACAGATGGAGTGGAACAATGGCGTTGAAATCGAAACTTGGTGGTGCTGTGGGGCTCTTGGCCTTGATGGGAATGTTTCAACCGGCATCAGCGGAAGAGCTGACGGTCGCTTACTTCCTCGAATGGCCGATGCCATTTCAATATGCCAAGGTGACTGGCAAGTATGATGAGGCTCTGGGTATGAAGGTCAATTGGGTGTCCTTCGATACCGGGACCGCTATGTCCGCTGCCATGGCTTCTGGAGATGTTCAGATTGCTGTCAGCCAGGGCGTGCCGCCATTCGTTGTCGCCACATCCGCGGGCCAAGATCTACAGATTGTCGATGTTGCTGTCAGTTACGCAGAAAATGACAATTGTGTCGTTGCTGAAAAGCTGGAAATCGACAAAGACAGCGCAGGTGAATTGGCCGGTAAGAAGGTGGGTGTTCCGATCGGAACGGCTGCGCATTACGGCTTCTTGAAGCAGATGGAGCATTTTGGCGTCGACATCAACACAATGGATATTGTTGATATGGCTCCGCCGGATGGGGCTGCTGCTTTTGCCCAAGGCAGCCTTGATTTGGTGTGTGGCTGGGGCGGCGCGCTGCGCCGAATGAAGGAGCACGGCAACGTCCTCCTGACCGGTAAGGAAAAGGAAGAACTTGGTATCCTGGTGTTCGATGTGACATCGGCTCCGGCTTCATTCGTTGCTGAAGAGAGCGAAACTCTGGCGAAGTTCCTTAAAGTCACCGCCGATGCCAACGCTATGTGGAACTCGGGCGATAACACGGCGGAAATGCTGCCTGTGATTGCAAAAGATGCTGGTATGTCGGAAGATGACACAGCAAGCACAATGGCAACTTTCGAGTTCCCCAATGTGGATGATCAGCTCAGCGGTAAATGGCTGGGTGGCGGGTCCCAGAATTTCATGAAGGGTGTTGCTGAGGTCTTCGTGAAAGCTGGAAGCATTCCTTCTGCCCGCGACTCTTATGAGGGCGCTGTTGACACGTCACCGCTTGGCGCAGCTTCGAAAATGTAAATTGCGATCTGGCTGACACGATGCAGCGGGCTTGGTCCGCTGCATCTCCAGGGTTGGGCTACCGGGAGTGTAACGTGCCGCTGATACTTGAGAATATTTCGATGCGCTTCGATCTGCCGAATGGCAGCTCCATTCAAGCGCTCAAAGACGTGTCCCTGACATTAAAAGATGGTGAACTGCTGTCAGTGCTAGGGCCTTCAGGCTGCGGCAAGACGACGTTGCTGAACATCCTAGCAGGGTTTTTAGCGCCGACAGAAGGCCAAGTGGTGCTGAATGGCGATGTGGTCACCGGCCCGGCTCCTGAGCGTGGCATGGTGTTCCAAAAAGGGGCTCTATTTGAATGGATGAATGTCCGGTCAAATGTTGATTTTGGGCCGCGCATGAAAGGCATGCCTAAAAAGCGGCGGGACGAAATCACCGACCACTTGTTGGAAATCGTCGGGCTGCAGGACTTTAAGGAAAAGGCAGTTTATGAACTCTCCGGAGGGATGCAGCAGCGTGTAGCGCTGGCCAGATGTCTTGCCAATGAACCCGATGTGATCCTGATGGACGAACCTCTCGGAGCGCTCGACGCTTTGACCCGGGAAAAGATGCAAGGACTGGTTCTGAAACTTTGGAAGGAAACCGGCAAAACCGTCATTCTTATCACTCACTCGGTTGAAGAAGCTTTGCTGCTTGGCGAAAGGCTTTTGGTGATGGCACCGCGCCCGGGGCGAATTCATAAGGAATATCAATTGCCTTTCGCCGATAGTGCGGTGAACGCGGATCTGCGAGCTGTGAAAAAGCAGAAAGGCTTTTCAGAAACGCGAGATGAGATCCTTAATATGATCTGGGAAATGGAAGAAGAGATCATGGGCCGGGCGGAGGCTGCCGAATGACCATTCTGCTCGCCTATATCGCGATCTTTATCGCCGCATTTCTCATTGTCCGGTTCATAACGGTCAGGCTCGTGCACCGGATCGACTTCACCAGTCTGAAGACAGTGACTTTCGGCGATGAAAGCGCCGTCAAAGCGAACCGCGTTGCTTCAGTCATTTCTGTGTTGGCGGTGTTCTTCATCTGGGCAGCCTTCACAGGGTCCAAGTTAACTCCGATCCATGTTCCAGGTCCTTTTCTCGGTACGACGGAGTTCACGTACACTGCTGAAAATGCATCTGGAGCGACAGACAGCGCAACAGTGACAGTTGTCGTTCACAAGTTGGACGAGAAGGTGGAGCTGCCTGAACCAGCTCCAAGCGGCGGTTTTGCCCAGAACGACGTCGATAGTGTTGCTGCCTGGCGCAGCGGTTTGATCAAGGTGAACCGCAATGACACCGGTTACAAAGAAGATGGCTTCAAGATTATCGCCATTGACGGACAGCCGATTTCTGTCGGTTCTCCGGTAGAAGTTACCGACGGCTCTGTCGCTCTAACAGCAAAGGGATCGTTGAATTTCACACCGAACAAAGGCATGCAGATGGAGCCGATCTGGCTGCCGTCACCTGAAGCTGTCTGGAACCGTTATGTCGAAATATTTGGCGAAGGATATCAGGGAATTACCCTAGTTGAACATCTTGGATGGTCGCTACTCCGCGTCTTTGCAGGTTTTGTGCTCGGCAGTCTGATTGGTATCCCGCTTGGCTATGCCATGGGGCTGTCCGGTTGGTTCCGTGGCTGGTTCGATCCGATCGTTGAATTCATGCGACCCGTTCCGCCGCTGGCTCTCATCCCATTGGTCATCATCTGGTTCGGTATTGGTGAGTCTGGCAAGATCATCTTGTTGTTCCTCGCCGCTCTTTGGATCATGACCATTGCCGCCCGCGCTGGTGTGTCGGGTGTCAACATATCCAAGGTCCATGCAGCCTATTCGCTTGGTGCCTCAAAACTGCAGATCCTTATGCATGTGATCGTGCCGAACTCGCTGCCCGAAATCTTTACCGGTGCGCGGGTTGCCATGGGTGTTTGCTGGGGAACGGTTGTTGCTGCCGAACTGGTGGCAGCAGAAAAGGGAGCCGGCAAGATGATTGTGGCGGCCAGCAAGTTTCAGCTGACCGACATTGTGATCATGGGCATTGTACTCATCGGTGTGATCGGTTTTGCCATTGATGTTCTGATGCGCCGCGCCGAGAGCTGGCTTGTTCCTTGGAAGGGGCGCAGCTGACAATCATCCTTCACAGTGAGCCGCGTTGTACTACTGCGCGGCCACTTGTGCGGTTTCGGAAATGACGGAAATCAGTGTTTTCGTGATTGCACGTGTTCCCATGTCACCGCCAAATTCCATCGGCCGCAGCATGTTGTTCTGAAAGCCTGTTTCGACCGCCGCGTTGATAAGGTCGGCCGCGTCCGATAGCGCTGGTTGGTCTTGAGTTTCAGCCAGATAATCCAACATCAAAGCACCGCTTAAGATCGCTGCGAGTGGATTGGCCTTATCCTGCCCCATGATATCCGGGGCGCTGCCGTGCGCTGGTTGAAATAATCCATTCTTGTCGCCGATTTCTGCGCAGGCAGCCATGCCCATCCCCCCGACGAGGCCTCCGGCGAGGTCCGACAAGATATCGCCGAACATGTTTTCCATCACCAGCACATCGAAGTCCCAGGGCTTGCGGACAAGATCCAAAGCTTGCGCGTCGACATAATTGTAACCCACTGCAACATCAGGATGGTTTTGCCGAACCTCATCGAAGATCTGACGGAAGAAGGCGAGGGAGGTGAAAACATTGGCCTTGTCGACACAAGTCAGTGTGCCGGCACTGCCCTTGTCCCGGCGTTTGCGGGCAAGGTTGAAGGCAAATTCATGCAGCTTTGTGGTCGTCTTGCGGGTAATACGCAGGACGTCTCGAACTTCGTCGTCATTGGCGAGCAAAGTGCGGTTGTGGGTGGCCGCGGAGTAAAACAGTCCTTCGGTCGACTCCCGCAAAATAATCAGGTCGATGTTGGCCGCGCGCGGATCGGCCAAGCGCTGCGGGGCATTCGGATAGGCTTTCACCGGGCGGACACCGGCATAAAGCTCGAACCTGTCGCGGAGGCGCAAGTGTGGTGATATTTCCGTGCCATCGGCATGGCGGATTGAGGGCAGTCCGATGGCTCCAAGAAAGATCGCATCGGCAACTTCGGCCCGCTCTTCACCACCAGGTTCTATATCGCGCTCGTTTTCCTTGTAATAGCCAGCACCAGCTTGGATTTCGTCGTACTGGGGGGGGAGCTGACCCGTCTTGGCAAGAGCAGCCTCAACAACAGCCATTGCAGCTTCGGCCACATCAACGCCGATCCCGTCACCTTTGATTAGGGCAATTCTCATGGCCGGTCCTTAAGTCCAATCTACATCAAAACGGTCTATAACCCGGGAAATCTGATCCGGGGTTAGGGATGCCACCGGCAATCGGTGCAGGAGCACGGCAAGACGGGCGTTGGCTTCCAGTTCTTCCATCGCAAAAACAGCAGCTTCCAAATCCTTACCCGCAACAACAGGACCGTGATTAGCCAGCAGCACTGCTGAGCGTGTTCCAGCCAACCCCCGGACAGCGTTGCCCATTTCTGGATCGCCGGGCACGAAAAACGGCAACAGTTTGACTTTGCCAAGTTGCATGATCCCATAGGCCGTCAATGGTGGAAGCACATTGTCCGGATCAATGCCGGGTAAGAGGGAGAGGGCAACCGAATGACAAGAATGAAGATGAACCACGGCTCCGGTTGCGGCTCGTGTTTGATAAAAAGCCGAATGAAGCGGCATCTCTTTGGTTGGTTTGTCGCCCGATAGAAGGGTGCCGTCTTCTGAGAGGTGGCTGATCCGTCCTGGATCGAGAAAACCCATAGATGAACCTGTTGGTGTCACCAGCAGACTGCCATCGCTGAGGCGCATGGAAACATTGCCTGTTGAACCATGGGTTAGGCCGCGGTCAAACATTGATTTTGCCATCTGTGTGATTTTTTCGCGGGCCTGGGTCGTCTCACTCATGCGGTCTTCTCCAGAATTTCCAGAGCTTCTGAGAAGAAGTCCGGACCACCAAAGTTTCCGGATTTCAGCGCGAGCGCGAGTGGTTGGCCGGAGACTTTCAGTGCCGGAACACCAGCCGCAATTTTGGGGCCGATTTCTAACGAATCTGCTTTTAGTCCGGAGACGACAGCACCGGAGGTTTCTCCTCCGGCAACCACAATGCGATGGACCCCGGCCTCTGACAAGGCAGCTGCCAGCTTGTGAAACAAGGTTTCAATCGCTGCCGCGCTTTCATCCCGCCCATGAATTCGTTGGGCTTCCTTCACGATCGTTGGGTCGGCTGATGTAAAAAGCAGGGGCGGTGTGTCTTGTTGCATTGTCCAATCGACAATTTCGGCAATTTCGACCTTACCGTTCATGATGTCACCAGCAGCCAGTTCGCGGAATGGCGCCTTGGTCTGGTACGTCGAGACTTGTTGTCGGGTTGCATTCGAACACGAACCGGAGAGCACCGCCGCTTTGCCGCTGCAGCCGTTCCAGCGACTGCGGTTTTGCGATGAGGCCAAGTTCTCGGCAAGGCCAAGCGCAATACCCGAGCCACCCGCGACAAGCTTTCGGTTTGCGGCTGCCTGTCCAATGGTAATGAGATCGGCGTCGCTGACTGCATCGACAATAAACATGGTTCTAGATTGGCTGCTGGTCGCAGTCAGGATTGCTGCCGCACCGCTATCGACTACGGATAAGGGGACATGACCGATCTGCCAGCTGGTTTGGCGGGTAAGGACGCGCCGGATGTCAGGATCGGTCATTGGCGTGAGCGGGTGATGCTGCATCCCGCTTTCGCTTAAAAGCTTGTCGTGGACAAAGAGATGCCCCTGATACACGGTCCGGCCATTTTCAGGAAATGCCGGGCAGACAAGCACCGACGTTTCGCCGAGCCGGTCGGCCAAGGCCTCTGCGACAGGACCAATGTTGCCGTCATCCGTGGAATCGAAGGTGGAACAGAACTTGAAAATGATCTGTTCGCAGCCTTGGTCGCTTAACCAGTCACAGGCTTCCAGGGATTGTTGAACAGCGTCGCGCGCCGGAATAGTTCGCGATTTCAAACTGATGACACCGGCACTGAAACCAGGATCCGCAGGGCGGTCCGGAATGCCAACATATTGAACGGTTGGCATGCCGCCTTCCGAAATCATCAGGGCAATATCAGAGGCGCCGGTAAAGTCGTCGGCAATGACACCCAGTTTCATACTCCGATCCCCTTCAATGGCCCATTGTCCAGCCGGACAATATGGTCCGGCCCATGAACCGGGAACAACTCCCGTACCAGTGGATCATGGCCTGGAACCACAAGATCAACGGAACTGGCGAGCGTTTGGATTGTTCTGAACCCGTCTAGCATTTCTTTCAGGTCAGCGACGATTGGGAACGGTTTTTCTTCCAAGAAATTCTCGTAAAAATGGGAGGCATCAGAAGCAAGACACAACCAGCCGGATGCGGTCATGACCTGAACGGCTTGCAGGCCTTTGCTGTGCCCGCCAATCCGGTGGACCAGAATACCTTCACGCACTTCCGAGCTGCCATTATGAAACACCAGGCGGCCGGAATAGAGCCGTTTGACCGCTTCGCACACATGCTCAGCCGTGAACGGGTGTTTCAGGGCGTCGTGACACATGCAAGGCCCAGTCGCATAAGTCATCTCGGCTTCTTGCAGATGAATGGTGGCATTGGGGAAATGCTTGAGCCCACCTGCATGGTCATAGTGAAGATGCGTGACGATGATGGTCGAAATGTTTTCAGTCGTAATGCCAAGTGGCGCCAGCGCTTCGGCCGGATTCATGAGGACGGGCCGGCCACGGTCCTTTCCTTCCTCATGGTCGTAACCTGTGTCGACAAGAAGAACCTCGTCCCCACGCCGTAGGACCCAGATGAAATAGTCCATTGGATGGGGAGCATCGTGATTGTCTTCAAAAATGAAGCTGTCTTTGCGCATGCGGGCATTTCTGTCCGCATACTTGACCGCATAGACTTCCCAGGGCGTCATTGGATCACCTGTGTAAAGGTCTGCACTGTCTTGTTTGCAACCATCGAAGCCACCTTGGCATCAAAGACCTTGAAGTGCCGAGTGAGAAGGTGTGCTCTGAAAGCCGCTTCATCGTCATAGAGCTCATAGAGGAAAACCTCGTGGAGTTTTGCCGGATTGCAACACACATCAAACTGCCGGCAGCCGGGTTCTTCCTTCAAGGATGCTTTTGCGTTGGCGGTCATGAGAGGCAGGAAGTCTTGGACGTGCTGTGCCTTGATCTCAAACATTACCGTAACTGCGAACATCGATTGCTCCCCTTTCATCGGAACAAATACACCATAGACATGGAGATGAACGGCAGATAGGTCACTGCCAGGAGAGCCGCGATCGCCGCGATGTAGAGCGAGGCCATATTGCGGGCAATCGATAAGACACCGACGCCAGAGATCCGTGAGGCGACGTAGAGCGTTGCTCCAACTGGAGGCGTGAACAGCCCGACGGCCACGTTACAAGTCATGATGACACCGAGATGCACCGGATCGACACCAAAGGCTTTGGCGGTCGGTAGGAACAGCGGTGCGGTCAACAAGATCGCAGGAACCGGATCCAGGACAAGTCCGAGAACCAAGAGCACGATGTTCACCAACAACAGGAACATCCAGGGGCTAGACGAGAAGTCCTGAACAAAGCCGACCAGGATCTGAGGCATTTGTTCCAATGTGATCAACCAGCCAAGAACAGTTGTCGCGCCAATCACAACCATAACCACGGCGCTGGTCACGAAAGAGTCGACCATCAGTCGGGGTAGATCACGCAGTTTAAAGTCCCGGTAGACCACCGTGGTGACAAACAGACCGTAGATCACAGCAAGCGCTGCGGCTTCGGTCGGCGTGACCCAGCCGGTAAAGATACCGCCGAGAATGAGCACCGGCATGAACAGCGCTGGGGCAGTACCGATGAAGGATGACACCAGTTCATTCAAGCTTGTTGTGCGTCCGCCAGGATCACATTTGGATGTCTTGCCAACGTAATAACAGACACCCATGAACATTGCGCCGAACAGGATGCCGGGGACCATGCCAGCCAGAAAGAGATCGGCGACAGAAACGCTGCCGACAAAACCGTAGATCAGCATGGGAATGGACGGCGGAATGATAATGCCGATGGTGCCGGCCGCTGCCACCAAACCGGCGGCAAAGGCAGTGTTGTAGCCCTCGCGGGACATGTTTTTGATCATAACGGAGCCGATGGCGGCGGAATCGGCGATGGCCGACCCGGAAATGCCGCCGAAAATCATCGAGGCGCCCACCACGACCATACCGAGGCCGCCAGCCATGAAGCCGAAGGCGGCTCGGGCAAAGCCAATGATGCGAAGGCCAACACCGCCGCGGCTCATCATCTCGCCGGCAACGATAAACAGCGGAATTGCCAGGAAGTGGTTTGGTTCAACACCGCCAATGAAATTCAGGAACAAGGCCTGAAGCGGATAGCCGAGATCAAAGACAAAAATTGGCAGCACGGCTGTCAATAGGATGGCCCAGACAAGCGGAATACCCAGGAAAACCGTGGCCAGGAAAACCGCGACAACAAACAGAAGGATCATGTGACTGCCTCCCCGCCATCAGAGTGGGCGGCATGGGGAACAACCGGATTGCGCAGGTCGTATGTCATGTTGAACAGATGGAAAATCAGGCTGATGGTCATACCGGCTGGCATGGAGGCATAGAGCAACCCAACGGGCCAATAGAGCACAGTGGTTTTCTGCGCCCAGGTATGAACGGAGATGTGGTAGCCGGTGTAGATCAGGCTGATCAAAAGGGCCGCAATGATCACATCAATCAGGATCGACAAGCTGCGCTGGACGGATGTCGGCAGCAGTTTCTCAACGATCTCTGTGACCCGCATGTGCGCTCCGCGCGCAATAGCTGCCGAACATCCGATAAAGGTGCTCCACAGCAGCAGGAAACTGGTGACCTCAAGAGACCAGGCAAGGTCGAAACCGGCAAAGCCCCTTAAGGACGCGTTGCAGAAAACAAGGGTGATGATCGCGATGCCGCCTAGCGCCAGGCAAAAGTCGACCAGATGGCTGAGCCAGCGAAGCGCAGCCGGATAGTGATCTCGATAGTCCAAGGAATTTCCCTTTTAGGAAAAGGACCGGAACCTCACGGGTTCTACGTTGAGGTTCCGGTTCAGTTTGCCCCTACGGATTGGTCAGTTCTGGGCTGGGAGTGCTTCCCGGATCGTCGCCGCGTCGGCCAGGATCTTGTCGACGGCTTCGGCGCCGTAAACATCCTTTGCTTTCGCGTAGACCGGCTGAACCGCTTCGCGGAACGGCCCAATCTCCGGAACGCTGACCGACGCACCGTCTTCCTGCATTTCGGTCAGCTGGCTATCAACCGAACTCTTGACGAGATTCCGGCTGAAGGCTGCCGATTCCGCCGCTGCTTTCCGGATAGCTAACTGATCATCTGCCGAAAATGACTGCCAGGTTTTCTCTGCGACGGTTAGCGGTAGCGGGCTGTAAACGTGACGGGTCAGAGTGATGTTCGGTGCGACTTCGTAAAAGCGCAGCGACTTGATGGTGTCGACCGGGTTTTCTTGACCGTTCACGATACCTTGCTGGATCGACAGATATACATCCGTGATCGGCATAACGACCGTCTGGAAACCGATGGCTTCCATGGACCAGCGGATCATGTCGTTCGGGAAAACGCGCATTTTCATGGATTCGGCGTCTTTTGGAGACGTCAGCGGTTCGTTGGTTGTGAAGCTACGGAATCCGGCTTCCCAAGTGGATAATACGCGGAAACCTTTGCTTGGGAGTTTTTCAAACTCACCCTGTAGCCAGGCTGACTTGTCGTAAAGCTCCCAGCCTTGCTCGTAGGTGTCGACGAGGAATGGCATTGCGGTCAGGTTGAGTGATGGCAGGTGGGTTGCATAACTGCCCGTGGCTGAAACGGTGAAGTCGATACCGCCGAGTTGCAGCATTTCGATGGCTTTAGGATCGTTGGCGAGCTGACCTGACGGGAAGATCTGCACTTCATAGCGGCCATCTGTGTATTCGGCGACTTTCTCAGCAAACAGTTCAGCAGCTGCCTGACGGGATCCACCTGGGTTGTCGGTGTGGCTGAACCGCAGTTTTTCAGCCGCGATCGCACTGCTCATGCCTACGGCGAGTATTGCTGCGCCAGCCAGCAAACGGCCAAGGGATTTCTTGTCAATCATTTCAAACTCCTCCCACGGCCCTCGAGCCGTATTGATTTGCACATTTCATTGCGTATACGTAATTCAATCCCTTGTCAACGGCGACTGGGTCGACTATCAAGAATCCGCAAGGGGTGAATGCAGCTGCCTCGCAGCGAAAACCGCGAACCAGGCGCTCAATTGGCGCAGGAGGGAAAAATGAAGAATCGCGCCGAGCCGCTAAGGGTCGCCTGTTTGGGAGCGGGGTATTTTGCCGGATTTCACTATGAGGCCTGGCGCAAGATCGACCGTACCCGCCTGGTTGGCGCGTGCGATCAGGACCGGGATAAGGCAGTGGCCACGGGCCTGGCCGCGTTTACAGATTTGGCGTCCATGCTGACCATGGCGCGGCCAGAGCTCCTGGATATCATCACACCGCCGCAAACTCACTATGAAGCAATCAAGCTTGCCATCGACCATGGCGTGAACACGATCATCTGTCAGAAGCCGTTTTGCTTGTCTTTGGATGAAGCACAAGCGGCAACCCGGCTCGCTGAAGATGCCGGCGTTACATTGGTCGTCCATGAGAACTTCCGGTTCCAGCCGTGGTACCGGACGATCAAACACGCGCTAGACACCAATTTGATCGGTGATGTGCTTCAACTGACGTTCCGCTTGAGAACTGGCGATGGGCAGGGACCTCATGCCTATCTTGACCGGCAACCCTACTTCCAGGAGATGCCAAAACTTCTGATCCACGAAACCGGGGTCCACTGGATTGATACTTTCCTATTCCTTCTTGGCGAGCCGTCTGCCGTCTATGCAGATTTGCGCAAGATGAACCCGATCATCAAAGGAGAGGACGCCGGTTATTTTGTCTTCGACTACGACAACGGAGTCCGTGCGCTCTTTGATGGCAACCGTTTGCTTGATCACGCAGCTGAAAATTGCCGGACAACCTTGGGCGAAGCGCTGATCGAAGGAACTGAAGGGACACTCACTTTGACCGGAGACGGCTCGGTAAAGCTGCGGCGTTTTGGCGACCAGACTGAAAAAGACCTTCTGGCAGCCAAAAAATGGCCAGGATTTGGCGGTGATTGTGTGAAAAATCTGATTGCGCACGTTGTTGATGGGATTTTGGACGGAAAACCTCTCGAGAATCAGGCAAGAGAGTATTTAAGGGTCATTGCCATCGAACAGGCAATTTACGACTCCGACCGACAGGAGCGGAAAATCCGGGACTTCGCCCATGCTTGAAACCCCAAAACAAAAAACCATCACAACGCAGGCAATGGAAAAAATCCGGCAGCTGATTTTTGATGGCGAATTGGCGGCGGGGTCCGATCATCTTGAAAGCGAACTTGCCGGACGTTTGGGGATGTCCCGCACACCGGTCCGGGAAGCGACACTTATGCTGGCGCAACAAGGGTTGTTGGAGGTGCGCCCGCGCAAAGGCGTACGGATCGTCACCTTGTCGCTCAAGGATATGGAAGAAATCTATGCAGTCCTAACAGAGCTGGAGAGCTTGGCCGCCGAAGAAGCCGCCAGGCGCGGCTACAAGGACGTGGATCTGAGCGACCTTAAAAAAGCAATTGAAGCCATGGAGAAAGCGCTGGCCGACGAGGACCGGGAAGCCTGGGCCCTGGCCGATGACGCATTTCATACGGAATTGGTCCGCCTTGGCGGCAATTCGCGAATTCAGACCATCGTTGCGATGATGGCCAACCAGGTGCGCCGGGCGCGTGCCATGACGCTCTACATCCGGCCGCTGCCGCTCAAATCCAATGAGGATCACAGAGCTGTTTTTGATGCGATCCGAAAGGGTGATGCCAGTTTGGCGCGTGAGCGGCACCACAGCCACCGTCAGCACGCCCGGGAAGTGCTGATCGAACTATTGAAAAAACACAAACTGTTTCAGCTCTAGCCTCAGCCTGTTGCACGGGTTGCTGTGGGTCGAATTCTTGCACACAAGTGCTCAAACGTTGCCAGCAGATGGAATGTGCTCCAACACATAATGCCGAAAAATTTGGCGCTGTCTTCCAGGTAGACGATTCCCGCATCAACGCTGTGAAAAAACTGATCGACAAACATTGAGAGCCCGAGTGCGGCAGCGCCTAAGACCAAGATCCACCATCTTTGAGCGAAGATAAAACGCCAACTGACGGCAACATAAAGGGCAGCTAGAACAAGGTAGATAACCATTACCAATTCTTGCGGAACACCTAGTTTTGGCATGACTTTTTCATGAACCAGAAACATGTCATCGAGCCCTATCCAGCCGGACAGGCAACCAGCACTTATCGCAAAGCGCGTGAAGCGATCAGCACCGGAAACCAGCCAAAAGGCCAGTCCAACGACGAGGCAGACGGCAGCTGTTCCGATCCAAAAAACCAAACCGATGTTTGATATGAAACCATAATAGACATGGCAGCATTCGGGAGCCATTTCAGCAGCTGCTAGGGGATCGAGGAACATCCATTTCGTTTCGGCAAACGGCTGCAAAAACACGGCGGCCAAGAGCAGAACTGGAAACGCAAACATAATGAAAATCGCAGCACGGATCACTGTTCCTTCGGACACCGTAAACCTGCGGACGGTGTTGCGTTCAGCAATGATTTTGTCAGCGTCTGGTTTTGTCGTAATCATTTCAAATATGCCTTTCCTGGCACGAGGCTAAGCCGTCATGCCCAAGCTGCACAATTAATCCCGGTTTTCTGTCTTGCCGAAAACCACATCAACAAAGTGCTCACAACACCTGCAGCCAAATATCCAATTGCAACAGCTGTTAGCCCTACACTTTGATGTGTGGCGATCAACACGGCGATGGAAACGAAAAGAGCCAACACGAGTATCTGGAGGACGCGGTTCTGATTGCGCTTCATACCAAGAACTGCCGGGGCGGGACCAAACAAAGCCCGGATCGGCAAAGTTGCCATGATGATCATCAGAATCTCGTGGCCTTGCCTGAACTGTTCTCCAAACAATCCCAGCAGGAATGGACCGGCGAGTGCCACAGCGGTCCAGGCGGCAAGGGCGTAGACAAACGCCACCCTGCTGGATAGGCGGATGAGGCCTTGTGCTTCGCTGTCATTTTCGATTGCATTGGCTGCAAAGACCTTGGGCATGAGCAGGGAATAGAGCGCTTTCATGCCGAAACCTGCGAGCTGGCGTATACGAAAACAAATGTGCAGCAGTGCGATTTCAAACGATGCGAACAGCAGGCTCGCCAGCAAGATCTGAATCTCGATGAAATAGTCCCAAAGCAGCGTGATCAGTGCCCAGCTGGGCGCGATTTGCCACCATTTTTTCTTTTCTTTTTTGAAAGACGCTGGATCAACTGGGCCTGAGCCAGAGTGCCGCCGTAAGCTCAGCCACAAAAGACTAGCTGTGACCCAGAAAATGCAGGTTGCCGCAAGCAGAAATGTCCAGGTTTCGATGTCCGGAACGAAACCAGCAAACAAGACTGTCACCAGTATCACCAGCAAGGGGCGCAAGAGCATATCCGGCAATTGTCCGGCAAAAGGATGCTGTAGGCCGATCAAAATGCTGCTGTTGAAATAGATGAGCGCCATCGCCACGGCAGACGGAACGGCAAAGGTGGAAATCAGTCCGTATTTGTGAAGTTGACTGTCAGGCCAAATGGAAAACAACAGGATTGCCGATCCCGCAACGAGCAGGCCAGTCCCAAAAATCAGTTTCTGCCCATAGCCGATATAAGCTCGAAGCATTGCCGGATTGTCTTGTGAAGCATATTCGGCGGCAAGCATCGAGCCGATGGCGTGAAAACCGCACGGCAGCAGCACAGACAAAACACTGGCGATTGCCAGATAGACGGCGTAATTCGCCATTATATCCGCACCAAATTGGCGGGTGATCAAAAGCGTTGTCGCAAATATGCATAATGAACCTAGGATCCGCGCCCCGGTCAGGAACGCCATCCCAGAAAACAAACGGCTATTGAATACACTCCTCACGCTTGCCTCGAAGTGCTCGACACCTGAGCTGGCTTTGTCCGATTACGGTAGTCGTGAAGGATCCGGGCGAACTCTCCCTTCTTGCGCCGTGTAAAATAGAGCGCGTGCCCCAGTGCGCGCGCTTTGAGAGTGGCGCCAAAATGATAGTATCTTGGCGTTACCGATATTTGGCCGCGCTTGCCAACAAAGCCGCGTTTGAATTGATGCAAATGGCAATCCTTGTCGGCGCCGCCAAGGTCATACCAACGCACTTGTGGCGCAGCGACCAAGTGTTTTGAAATCTCCCAATGCATGACATAACCGGCCTTGAGAGGCAGAGCTTTGTTGTTGGTGGCTCCGTATAAATAAACCGCACGTTCGCCGCTTGCGTCGACAACGCCGCCTGCAATCGGTTCTCCGTTCTGTTCAACGATCAGGATCAATGGTCTCAACGCAGGTTCTTTGGCGCCCATCAATGCCTGCAACGTATTGATCGCCGACGTGTCGTGAAACGCCTTTCGATCCATCATGGCGTTATAGAGCTGCATGAAGGTCTTGAAGCCATCTTCGCCCTCTACGAAGCGTGCCGACAGTTCATTCTTTTCCGCCTTTTTAAGGTTGTAGCGCCACTTCTGCGACAGGCTTTCGCGCAAGTCCTTGAGCGACAGATCCATATTCACAAAATATCGGTCGGGTGATGCCAGCTCTTCACCAAGATGAAACCCGCATTGCTCCAATGCCTGCGTTTCAAAGCCTGATATTTCCGGATCGGCTCGCGGGAAAAAGCTCAGAAAATACCCTCCATCGAGCGCGTAGATTTGTTTGAGGGCGTCAATTGTTTGTTGAAGGTTCTTTGGATCGTCCGGCAGGCCTTTTCGGCGCCAAAGCGGGCCCCATTTGACGACTGCTATCCCGCCGCCGACGACCGGAAATCGCATTTTCAGAATTACCGCGGCGCTGACCAGTTGACCATTTTTGTAGAACGCAACGCGATCGAGTTGATGAGGGGCCCAGCGGAGGGCGTTGAAACATTCTGTCTGTTCGTGAAGCACATCGCGAAATTGAATAGCGATTTCATCCCACTCTGTTGGTGGAACAAACCTGGGCTCAAGACCGTCTAAATCATTGCTGATATCTGCCGTCGCATGCGGGGATCGTTGGAGTGCCGGCATCACAGGCACTCCTTGCGCATCACGACCCGAAAGAAGGCTGGTTGCGTGAACCGGAGCCGTGTTATGCCACCGATCAGAGGCAAGCTGTCACAGAGTGTGAAAAGACCTGGTAATCGGTCATTTTGGACAAACCCAACGTCAATATCTGTGTGCTTGAAGTAGGAATAGGCCTTACGGGCGGCAACCAATGCCTGCCAGAAGGAGAGTTTTCCTGTTTGCCAAGCTTTTTTGATGGAAGCCAGTTCGCCAGCCAGCCAACCGTAGGAAATTCCAACAGTCCCTTCTAGATAGGAAGTGGGGGAATTACGGCCCTCTGTCAAGTCGATCAAGCAGTCTCCAAGGCCAAGATTGCATTCCTCAGGCACAGCGTGATTGCCCGCAATACGCGGGTTTAGTTCAAGAAAATTCACATTGCCTGTCTCAGGCTCAACAAGATATTGAGCACATCCAATCCCAGTGTAGTTCAAGTTCTTGACGAGTGCTTTGGTGTGCTGCTTCAGCGCCGGGCATGGCGCAACCGTCTTGCCTTCGATTGCCAATCCAGATCCGTCAGGCTGATCTGTCCGGGTGATTTTCGCGTGAAGATAGCGATAGATTTCGCCGTCTTGGGCTGCGAAATAGATGTTTTCCCGCAATCCTGGCGAATGCCGTTGAACTAAAAGCCGGTAGTCACAATCGATCCAAATGGGATCGAGTCCCTTCAGGGCCTCCAAGTGGTCAACCGTGATGGCTTTTTGACCGTTCAACAATTTGCCGGTTTGAAGCGGGCGGATAACCAGAGGAAAGCCGATTTCCGCCGCAGAACCATAAAAATGCGTTTTACCTGACGTTTTGGCAAAGGGGGCTACCGGAATCGATAACTCCTTTGCTTCGGCAAGCAGGCTCTGTTTGTCGAGGCAGCGAAGAACAAGTTCACCATCTATTGAGCCCAATCTCAGGGGACGCGGTAACGTCAATCTGCCGTCTGCAAAAGCACGGATGACCGACTCCGCAACCGGATAGATGTCCGAAATATCAGGCCGGGATGCCAAGAGATGGTTCAGCTCTTTTTGAAAAACGTCTACTTCTAAGGAGTAGGAACTATGCCGCCAGACCGTATCAACATACCTGGAAACTTCTGCTCCGCGATCAAAACCATCCAGCCCGCAAACAATGTTATACCCACGCTGCTTCAGGCTGCGTGCGAGTATAAAAGTTGGCCGATAATTTCCCAACAGCAATGCTGCTTTCACGGAAGTTCCCCCAAGGTGATGAGTAAGTCTTTGGGTTTAAGCGCTTTCTTCTGTAAACGGAGTAAAAATCCGGGCTAATATCCATAAAATGAGTGATATGGTTACCCAACGGTATGTTTGTTTTGCCACTACGATTTGGGAGTTTCCATTTCACTATATTGGCGATGTTCACAATGCGATTACTCGACCGTCGCATTCTAAATCCAGACCGTGTTTAGTTAAACTTCGGCATCAGTTTCTTGAGAACACCGCGAATTGAACCTCGCGATTGATATGCGGAAAAGGCCAGCCGGCCGACCAACCCGGACGTCGAGGTCACATTGGTGAGAGGAATTCTATCGGCCCGAAACGATTGCTTGTAATCTTCATCACCAATGGTGAAGTCGAAGATCGTTCGGCCTCGTTCCGTCTCATCGCGAATTTTTTCACACAAGCCGATCAAGCCAAGAGAATATCGTTGATATTCATCGTTGTTCGAAAACCCACCGAGTAGGAACAAAAAGCGATCTTTGTGGCGCAATCCAAAATCGACCGACATGATCTGATCTTCAAATTTCCCAACGAATGTTGATGCAGTTCCCTGTTGGCTGCCCAGAACTGCAACATTTCGGTAAAACTCAAAATACTCTGGCCGCGAAAACAGGTCGCCCTCATAACGGGCGGCCCTCAACTCACGCATGAGATTGAACGCTTCGTCGATATCCTTTTCTTCGGTGAGTTCATGGAAGCTCAGTGTGCCGCAATCTTTTTCAAAGCCGTTCCGTTTGCGCCGCAACCCTTTGCGCATATTTTTAGAGACAGTTGTATTCATCCAATAGTCGTAATCTTGACCAATTATGGACTCGTAGGAGCTGCTGATGTTGGGAGTCTTCTCAGCATTCAAAAAAAGCCGTGCGGCATCAAAAACCCAGGGCGGCTGCTTGCGGAACAAAATTAAATCAAAAGGTTGGATGACTTTCAGGAGATCGTTTGAAAAACTGGGCGTTTTTACCAGCATTTCGAGGTTTTCGTCTGAGCCAATGACCGCATTGTAATCAGCGACACCGAGGTCAGCGGGCTGGATGATTTTTATGCCAAAATGACTTTCCCGTACAAGCGGGATTACAACGTCCGGAACTTGAGAGCCATGAAGATAAATCGTGACGATGATCGGCGTTGCGCCTGCTCCTGGCACGATCGTTCTGTAAAACTGCTCGAGCCACAATGGGCCTTGAAACGCCGTTGCGTTGGAGCGGTCAAACAGCTCTGAAAAGTGATCAGATGAAAAGTCGTAAGCCTCGCTTGTCTCGATCCGGTAATCGGAGACGTCGATGGCAGCTTGGCGGTTCATGAAACATGCACCCTATTGATTTTGGGGAATGGAGGCGTCTTTGGATTTCAAAAGCACTTTTAACGCTTCTTTGTCAGGTTCATGCGTCCTTGGATCCACTATTCCAAATCCGTCAGAATAATCCCAGTGCGTCCAGCCGATGCACCGTTCTTCCACTGCATTCACAACTGTACCCAGCCAGAACAAGCGGTCGGTTCGTGGAGCGTCGTAAGAAAGTACGCCGAATTCATTCACTACCACCGGACGGCCATGTTTTTGCGACCACCTTTGAACGGTGTTGAATGCGTTCTCGATGTCTTTGACGGTCCAGGGTTCCTGGAAAATCTGACGCACTTCTTCTACCGCATGAAAATGACCCTCTTCGGTCAATCGGGCAATCAGCTCGTCAATCCGTGGGTCATTGTCGCGGGATGGGAAAGGAACACCGACGGAAAGCCGGACAGGATCTGAAGGCGGATGCCATTCTGCGCCCTGATGGGTGAAGATGAACGGGTCGTAGAAATGGACTGCATAAATGACATTCGGGTCGTCTAAGGGATGAAAATCGGCAAGACTTTCATGTCGCATAGGCCCGGATGGCCCAACAACAAACGTATGACGAGGCAGCCATTGCCGCATCTTGTGAGCTAGTCTTTCTGCGTGGCTGTACCAAATTTCTGGTGTCAGGTCCGGTTCATTCAAAACTTCGACAGCGACGAATTCTGGGTTGGTATCCTGAAGAGCTTTTGCCAGAAAGCGCCAACTCTCCTCCAAGCGCCGGTAGCCCGCTTCCGTGTTAGTTCTGAGAAGCCGGTTGAAATCTCCATCCGGGTGGAAATCGATTGTCACTGCGTATCCGAACCCAGTCAGCTTTTCGATCACAGACAGGAACCATCTCGTGTACTCCGCCAAGTCCGCCGATCCAAAGTCCGCCCTGTTAAAGGCTGAGTGGAAAATCGGTAAACGGATATGGGTGAAACCCTGGCCAAAAAGCTCGCGCACGGTCGCAAAGTTGGGACGATATTCGATGTGGTCGGTATCCCAATTCGACAGGTTTACGCCCCGGGCCATTTTTGCCAGGAGCGGCGCATTTGCAAACGCCGGAAAGGTCTCCGCTGTGAAACAGTGATTGGCTGCTTGGCTGAAAGCTGGAGAAGAATTTGCCGCGATTGCCAGAAGGCCCGCACACAAACTGCGCTTGATCGGAAGAAGGAACCGCATACTGGTCAATCTTCAAGAAATTTAAAAAGCGCCTTGTGGTTTGTCTGGAGATATCTCGGCCCCAGTCGGCGCGGCTCAAGAATTGTTCTGTAGAGCCACTCCAAACCGAGTGCTTGCATCCACTTTGGGGCTCTTGAGCGCTTTAATGACAAGAAGTCAAATAGTCCGCCGGAAGTCTTAATGACACCGACATTTGTCAATTTGTTGAGGTTCCGCGATACAAATTGCTGTTCTCTGGGAACACCCATTCCAACCCACAAAAAGTCAGGTGCCAGTTTGTTGATCTCTGCGACAATTTTGTCTTCTTCATTTGCAGAGAAATAGCCATTCCGGCGGCCAGCGATCTCTAGATCCGGATAAAGCTCCACGGTCCGATTCACTGCAGCCTCATTGGACTCTTCATCGCTTCCGAGCAAATAGAACGATGCGCCGATTTTCTGAGCGATCTCGGCAACGTCGTGATAAAGATCTGTTGTTGCGACCCGCTCAACGTTCGGCAGCTTATGTTTGAATTTTGATAGCCAGACCATTGGCATTCCGTCGGCCAGAATTTGGTCGGCATGCAAGAACTCATCAAGCACAGCGCTGTCTTCACTGCACATCACGACAACCTGACCATTTGCCGAAGTCGAATAAAACGGTTTTGCAGGCTGACCCCGTTTGGCGAGAGCCTGGGCAATAAGTGTTTCGGCGGCCGTAGTGCGGTCGGTCCATGTAATCGGTAGTCCGCCAAGGGATTTTACCGGCAGATAAGAACGCGCCAGTTCAGCCAGGTGTTTTGCGTCTTCAGAACGTTCCTGGACACCCCGTGTCTGTTTTGATGTTTGCTGACCGTTCATGTGTTCCAGTGAGGCTCCCGAATATTTACATGCCTAGGAATACCAGTAGGGGATTAATGTTCGGCAAACACGTATGGTTTACGCGGGCAGACACTAAAGTAACATCCGGTGAATTTTGTTATGTGCCTTTGAGGAAAGCTCGCCTAACAAAGCCTTAGTTTGCGGGCTTTCAGGCTCTTGAGCAGATTCCAACAGTACGAAATAGTCAGCAAATTCCACTAATTTTTGCATTTGGCCTTGGTTTTTCACCGGTGGGGCATCAACAATCATACAAGATTCTCGACCGGAGTTGCTTACCGAAAAGCCCTCAACGATCTCCCAGATCGACCGGCGGTTTCCAAAGTGTTTCGCAGTGATCTCAGTTGGATTGACGATCGATATCTGCTGACTTTTTGGGAAGCCCAAAGCATCCAGATCCGACCGATTCATATCACTCAGTGCATTGTTGGCCGTTAGCAAAAGGATAGGAACCGAGCGCTGTCCTGCGAGCGCAGTGAGGCCGAGCGCAAGGTCAGATTGCCCCGGGTGTGTAACTGGTGAGCTCAACACAATGACCGACCCGTGCCGAAGCATCTGATTGAGATCGCGCCGCAACGGCCCGTCTTCAAGTTGTTGAGCCATATCCATCGGATCAAGTGCTTCCTGATCGTCATACCGTTCAGCATTGTTGTGGTCTGAACTCTGGTGTGGCTCGGCCCGAGCATAGTCTGCATCTACATCCACAAAACCGATCTTCTGGATAGTCGCGTGTAGTTTCCGCGCCGATTTTTTTTGACCTGTTACGTGAGAAACTGCCGTTGTATGCTCTGCGGATCTCTTTGACCCGAATGGCAAAGCCGGTTTTCTCGAGAGTATTATTGGCGTAGCAAAAAACGTTTCTCGGGCTACGGCATACGCAACTGCAATAAACCCTGATAGCAAGCCGAAAACGATTGCTGCGAGGATAGTACCTGGTTTGCTTTTCTTCAAAGGTGGCAGAGCTGGGGACGCAATTCTGGCCTGTTCGGTTTCAAGTCCACTTTGTTCTTCCGTGGCTTTGAATCTGGCAAGGAATTCTTCGTAAAGTCGGCGGTTTGCTGCCGCTTCACGTTCCAAACCAGCCAGCTGCACCATGGCGCGCTCAGTTTCCAGCGCCGCTTGCTTTCGCAGCGTTAGTTCCTGTGTTAGGGCCTCCAGTGCGGAGGTACTACTATCCAAACGTTCCTTTTGGATGGCCAGGAGGCGCCTGCGTTCTTCTGCAATTTGCCGGTCGATGCCAGATAATTTGCTGCGTTCGGAGGTCACACGCGGGTGCCGGTCACCATATACCCGGCTGAACTCAGAAAGGGTTTGCAAAACCTGGCCGCGTTCACGGCGAAGTTCTACGAGCTGCGCGGCATCTGACTGCTCTGCTGCCGGAAGGACGCCAGACCCGGTGCGGATTTTTTCATGTCGTGCCCGGGCAGCTTCGGTTTGTGCTTTGGCAGCAACAATTTGTTCGTTCAGCGTGATCAGTTCACGTTGCAAAAGTGTACTGTCTTCAGTGACGTCAATGATGCCGTTCTCTGCTTTGAAAAGAGCAACCGCTTTTTCTGACGTCTCGAGATTTCCTTGGAGCACATTCAAGCGTTCCAGCAGCGACGACGCCGCGGTCTCAGTCGCTGACACCCGAGATTGCGTTTGACTGTCAACAAAAGCTTGCGCAACAGCATTTGCGTAAAGTGCGGATTTATCAGCGCTGTTCGAGGAAAAGGAAATCTCAACAATAAAGGTTGCGCCGACACGATCGACTTCCAGCTTGCGTTTGAAAGCCGCCAGCAGTTTCCGGTCATCCGATCCTGCTGAGCCGGCGAACAAGGGATCTTCTTTGACATTCAGGTCATCAAGCACCGGCTGCAGGAAGCCGTCTGAATGAACAATCTGAACGATACTCTCCAGGAATGCTGCGTCAGATCCAATTCCAGGCAGAACGTTTTCCGTCAACGTGACCCTGCGCTCCCTTGGATCAACCAGAACCAAAGCTGTAGCGCGGTACGGGAACGGATAGAGAGAAAACAGCACCAGAAAGACGAGCGTCAAAACTATCGTGACGATCGAAATCCGGACGAGATTGCGGCGGGCAAATGCCAAGAGTTCGGAAAAATCCACCAAACCCTGATCGAAAGGTCCGTAAAACCGATTGTCTTCGCGGGAGAAATCACCTTCCGAGGTATTTTTGTACCAGGCTCTACCTGGAATGGCGGTCATGTCAACGCGCTCTAGTCCCATCGAAAAGCACTCAAATTTATACGATTGTTAAAACGCCTAGGGGCGTAAGTTGTTGGTGGCGATGGTCAAAAAGTTAGCACTAATTCAATAACTATCCGTTAAACATACCAGGCTTCGGTGTGTATTGGTTCCTATCAGGTGCGTCCTCAAAGCTTGTCGTTTGTATGAGAGTTGCCGGTAAAAATCATTCTGTTCAGATGTCATTGCGGTTCCGAACCTGGAACCGCGACACCTTTGATGCATTGGGTGCATTGGCGGGTGGCTTTTTGCTCATTGGCATCTCTGTTGTTGGGCATTTGCTGTCCCCGTTGATAGCGATCCCATTGGCGGCGTTGCTCAGCGCATTCGTGGCAAATTACGCGCCGCGCACTGCCGTGATTAGCGTTATTGTCGCGCTTTTGTTTCAGAATTTGTTTGTTTCGCTGGTTTCACAACACCTCAGTGGGCCGGATGAATTCAAGATCATCCGGGGCTACAATTTCATTATTCTGGTCATGGTTTGGGTGACGATTGCGGCAGGATATTTAACCCGGCTACGTGGGGCAAACAGATCAATCGATAAGCTGATAAACGTTACGTCTTGCGTTATGGGGATCGTATTTTTCTATTTTTTGTTCGGATTCATTCAAAACCCGACACCAGCAGTTATTTATTTGCGGAACATTGTTTCGCCGATCATGCTTTTTCAAATAACAATTTTGGTCTTTTGCCGATTTGAGTTCCGGATTTCAGCAGCACTGTTCTTCATCTCTCTTATTTTTATCTTGTTGGGATACCTTGAGTTAACGTCGCGTGCAGATTGGCTCAATCTCACCGGTGGCAATAACTACTGGGAATTGGATATGCGCGGCGAGCGTCTTTCTCTGGAGTGGGACCGGGAAGCGCGTGAGTCGGGGCGAGTTACGACCAGTTATCTGGATGCTTTTAAAGTTGATTTCTTTAATACTCCGCTCCTGGATGGGCTGGATTTGCGGATCACCCGTCTTATGGGACCGAATATGCATGCGATCAGTTATTCCTATGCGGTCGCGTTTCTGTTGATTTTTACACTGTTCCGGGGCGCGCCTATAAGTGCTGCGCTGCTCTTTCCATTGCTGGTCTTTGCCAACGCGAAAGGGGCGCTCATACTTCTGGTCTTGGTGGGGGTAGGCTGGTGCGCATTTAGACTTTTTGGTGCACGATTGAGTTTTTGGGCAATGGGGTTGCTCCTAACGGTCTACACTTTGGCCGGTATCGTAGTCGGCCTTCAAATCGGTGATTTCCATGTTCTGGGCTTTATGGGCGGCCTGCATAATTTCCTGAGTTTCCCTTTCGGGCATGGTATAGGTGTCGGCGGAAACCTTGCGACGGATTTTACCAAACTCGATTGGCCTGCTTATCAAGCGCTGGGGCGAACGCCGGTTGCTATTGAGAGCGCTGTTGGTGTTTTGCTGTATCAGATGGGGCCGGGTGCGTTTATTCTATTGGGACTTTACGTCTGGATTGCGTGGCAAACGCTTCGAGTTGCATCTTATACTGGCAATTCACTTCACATTGCTGCGAGTTTTGCTCTGTTAACTGTACTTGTGAACGGAATCTTTCAAGAAGAAGCTCTATTTTCACCGCTTGCGCTCGGTCTCTTGATCACTCTCAACGGCATGGCGCTTGGCCAGGCTATCCGAAAAGGCTTCATTCCATAGGCATGAAAAACGTGTTTGCCTCTTTTACCGCTTTCGCCCGACGGGCCGAAGTGATGGGTGTCATTACGTCCATCGTAATAAAAGCCGTATCGATACTTTCTGCATTTTTGCTGTTCACCTTGAGCGCACGGGTCTTAGGGGAGGAGCAATTCGGGCAATTCGCCCTGTTCTTTAGTGCCGCATCCATGGTGTCGGTTGCTGCTGTCTTCGGCCAGGAAATGCTGATCGTACGGGTCTGGAACGAACACATTGCGGCTGGCCGTTTGGATCTTGTTAAAGGCGGAATTGTTTTCGGCCTGGCTGTCTCAGCAGCTGGTGGGGCGCTGGGCGCTGCGGTCATGGGGCTGATTATCTATTTCTATCATACTTTTGTCGCTGCACTCAGCGCCAGTCTGTTCGTGGCGATCGCCGTTTTTCTACTTTTTCTTTCCAGTCTTGCCCGATCAGTTGTCAGTATTTTGATGGGCGACGGGCAACGGGAAATGACAGCCTTTTTGCCGGCTAACCTTGGTCTTGGTGTCTGCCTTGCCCTGAGCTTGAGCCTTTCGGTTACCTGGGTTGTCAATCTGCTGACGCTTGGAATGTTGTTGGCTGTGGCTTTTCAGGTCTTCTATTTGCTGCGCGTCTTGCGAAGAACTCAGCCAGATATCTTCAAAAGCTCCTGCTCTTATACGCCGGAGACTTGGTTTCCGTCGTCGCTCCGGCTTTGGGGGGCTAGTATGCTGGAGGTGTCGAACCAGTATCTCGATGTCATCCTGGTAGGGTATCTTCTAGATCCGATTGCAGCCGGCGCTTATTTCGTAACAACGCGGCTTGCAAATGGATTTGCTTCGGTTGCCGACGCATTCAACACATTTGCTATGCGCCAGTTTCCTGAGCTCTATTACAAGCGCGACAGCGTAGGCCTTGTGCGTTTGCTGCAAACGCTCGCGCTCTTGACTGGATTGGCCGTAGTTTCCGGCCTGATTGTGGTTGGCTTTGCTGGGGATTGGCTCTTGCTGATATTCGGCGAAGAATACATGGGCTACTACCACGTTCTGCTGATCTTGTGTTTGGGGACCTCAGCGCTGGCAGCGACTGGACCTGCCGCACCGGTGTTGATGTTGACGGGGCACGAAGGCGCGTATCTTCGTATTGTTACAATCAGCGTTTTGGTGCGAGCGGTCGGATTTATATTTGTTGTGCCGTTTTTCGGGATTGTCGGCGCAGCGTTGACTACGGCAGTATCGCTTCTTGTGATGGCTGTGTTGGTCAGCATCAAAGCGCAAGTATCGACCGGTTATAATGTGACGGCGACACGTGTATTAACTGACTGGTATTCCGGTCGCATGAAGGTCAGAGAATCGTGAGAATGAAGAGGCGCCGCATCGTTTTCGTCCAGACACAGGGGGAAAATGCGGGTGCACAGGAAGTTTCCCGGCTTCTTGGCGAGCAATTGACGAACCGCGGCCATGAGGTTCGTCACGTCTTTTTTTATCGGAAGTCTGCGGATTTCACAGCGCCGCCGAACACTTTCATAATATGTGACAAGCGGCCGTCCAAAGCTGAGATTTTCTCTTTCCTGACTGGCCTTTACAAATGCATCAAGGAGTTCGAGCCGGACTGCGTGTTCTGCTTTCAGCACTTTGGCAATGTACTGGGAGCACCTGTTGCCCGCCTGGCTGGATGTCCGGTGGTCGTTGCAAATCAGGTGACGGCGCCGAGCCTGATCAACCCGGTATTGACAGCTCTCGACAAGGTATTCGGAGTTATCGGGCTGTATGACAGCATTACCGTGAATTCGAACTTCCTTCTTGATGCGTACACCCAGCGGCCAAAACGCTATGTCGAAAAGCTCATGCTAATTCCTCAAGGGTTTGAGACCAAGATGTCGGACGTTGACAAGGCGACCGCCCGTCATGAACTTGGGCTGCCCGAAGGTGTGGCGCTGCTCGGATGTTCGGCGCGGCTAAATCCGGCAAAACAATTGGACAAGGTGATAGCAATCCTGCCAAATAAACCGGATTGGCACTTTGCAATTGCCGGCCAGGGGCCGGATTTTGATCGTTTGATGGATTTGGCCGCAAAACACGGTGTGACTTCTCAAGTCCACTTTCTGGGTGAATTCTCTCCGGATCGCATTGGTGTTTTTCTCGCGAGCCTGGATGTGTTTGTGTTTCCGTCCGCTGCCGAAAGTTTTGGATTGGCGGCCATAGAAGCGGCACAAGCCGGTGTGCCGGTTGTTGCAAACACTCTGCCTGTTTTGCAAGAAGTGCTTCAGGCAAGCGGAGCGCCTTGTGCCCTGTTTGCAGATGTTTCAAACACTGCTGAATTCTCTAATGCGATTGAAACGGTCCTGACTGACCAGAACCTTGCCAATTCCCTTCGTGATCGAAGCGATGATTTGAAGAAGCGGTATTCACTCGAGGCTATGGTGGACGCCTATGAGAACCTTGCAGTCGGAAGTGACACTTCGTTTTCCGCAAACGAGGTATTGGCGTCCTGATGCGGGTTGAAATTGTCATTGAAAAAGACCGGGTACGTGGCTGGCTTTTGCATCTGGTCGAGGTCCTGAAAAAGTCTCGGTGCGCAGATGTTGTGTTTCGGTTTGTCGATCCCGAACCGCCGGTTTCCAACCCGTTGAAAACGCTCTTGGCGTTTGAAAAGGTCTTGATGCGCTCCCACCGGCCCTGCGGATCGGAGGTGATCGACGCTGATCGTTTGCCACAGGCGCGAGCCGGGGAGGCCCAGGCAGACTGGACGTTCAACCTGACGTCCAAATCCCTTTCAGCTTCCTCCGGTCAAACGTTCGATATCAGATTTGAAGGTGAGGCCGGAGAGGAGGCGTTGTTTGCAGCATTGCTAACAAAAGGAACGCCCACCATTGAGATCGTTGAACTGAGTTCCGGCCAAGTTGCAGCGCATGGGACGGCCTCTTTGGAGGCAGCTGTTGGAACAGGCGGGGCGATGGAGGCCGTCTATTCGCGTGTGGCAATCTTGATTAACCGGGTTATAGCGGGCGCGCGTGAACACGGAACACCCATTAAAACGGTCATTCTCCCTCCGATATCATTAAAACAAGTTACGGCCCGGATGCTTCGGGAGAGCGTGGTTATGGCCATCCGTACGATCTACGGGATGTGTTTTCATGCATCGCATTGGCGCATTGGCTGGCGCTTTGGTGCGGCAGAAAGTGTTGCTGCAAATCAGGATTTAGGCGGTGCACCTTGGAAGGTTTTAGCCAGTCCACATGATCATTTCTATGCCGACCCTTTCTTATTCGAAAAAGACGGCCGGCATTTTTTGTTTTTAGAAGATCTGCCGCAAAAGACCCAAAAGGGTGTCATTTCCATGGTTGAAATGTCGGCGGATGGGCCAGTATCGGACGTTCAGACGGTTCTGGAGGAACCGTGGCATCTCTCCTATCCATTTGTGTTTGAACGGGACGGCAGCATCTGGATGATCCCTGAGAGTTCCACGAACCATGAAGTGGTTCTTTACCGGGCAGCGGAGTTCCCGCTGAGATGGGAGCGGCACACTGTTTTGCTTGCTGATGTCGAAGCGGCGGACGCTACGATCGTTGAGCATGATGGGCGGCTTTGGATGTTCGCGGTTACCCGCAATGGTACGGGCGGCTATTCTGACACGTTGAGCATTTATTATGCCGATGAGCTTACGGGACCCTGGCACTCGCATGAAGGCAATCCGGTAATCGTCAACGACCGTACAGCCAGACCAGCCGGAGAGTTCTACCATCAAGATGGCAAACTCTGGAGGCCGGTGCAGGATTGCAGAAACGGCTATGGCGCTGCTCTTGCTCTTGCGACAGTTGATGAACTGACCCCGTCAACTTTCAAACAAACCGTCCATAAAACTCTGACACCAGGTGCTGTTTGGCCTGGGCGCAAGCTGCATACTTTGAACAAGGCTGGAGACTTGGAAGTCATTGATGGATGTACGTATCATCCGAGATCTCGAACTGCAGCATATCTGAAGGACCTTTTTGTGAAGCCCCCTTCGTAACCCATTTGCGATGTGTCTAGTAGAGGCTGGAGGTTTCCATACAATAGCGGTTTCGGCCATCTTGCTTGGCTCGGTAAAGTGCCTTATCCGCTCGGGCAACGAGATCATCAATCGATTCACTGCCGTTGGACATTGCAATACCCTGGCTTAGGGTCACCTGGATGGTATGATCCTCGTGTTGTACTTCCAAGACCTCAACGGATTGACGCACACGCTCCGCAATATCGGCGGTCGCCGTAAGGTCGGTGTCGCTGAGAACAATCATGAATTCTTCGCCGCCATAGCGGCCGACGTGATCGTAGTCGCGTAAAGCGTTTTTAATCCGAGTGGCGACTAAATGCAGGACTGCGTCACCCGCGATATGCCCATGGTCGTCGTTGACAGACTTGAAGTGATCAATATCGGCCATGATGACCGTGACCGGTTTGTTGTTTCTTTTGGCTTTGCTAAGGTCGTTTTCCAGCAGCTCGAATATCGCTCCCCGATTTAAAACACCAGTGAGTGCATCGTGCATCGACTGTTCTTTTAATTGTTGATGCGCCTCAGAAAGGAGGGTGTTTAGGTCGAACAGCTGCTGATAGAGCAGGCTCTTTTCGATTAAAACTGAGACTTGACCGGCAATCTGCAGAAAAATGTCATGATGGACATTATCGTAGGTGTTTTTCTCGCGGCTAGAAAAAAATAGAAACCCGATAGGTTTGCCATTGGCAATGAGCGGGCAGGTTAAGCTGGAGCGAATGCCTTCTGCAACTATTGTTCGTGTGGCTTTTGAACCTGGGTTTTGGGCCAAATACTCTTCAAGGTCATTGATGATCCGCGGCTTCCCAGTCGCAATAATCTGTTCCAGGCTGCTGCCCGTCATCTTCGCTGAATAGTTTTTGTTGATCCGCGTGTCCAAGTAATCTGCTCTTGCCCAATAGGCACACAGCGACTGGCCATTGTCTTCCAAAAGAGCGCAGCCGATCCGGTCATAAGGAATGAGCGAGCGAAAGGTTTTGTATATTCTGTCGAGAACGTTTTCTGCAAACAGTTCGCTGCCAATTTCCTCCGACAATTCTTGAAGTTTTCGAAATTCGCTGAACCTTACTTCGAGCCACTGGCCGAGCTCCGCCAACTCGTGACCGAATGCATCAATCGGATTTGCAACACTGTTTGGTGCGGTCACCTTGTCGAATTGCCCAGCCCGCATTTGGCGCACAGCAGAACCGTAGGTCTCCAGGCGTTGTAGATCAGTTTCCCCAATGGGCGCGGGAGCACCTGTTTTCATCATCGGCCCTTTCGTACGGACTGTACTCGCTCTGTGCCACTTAGGTGAGCTGGCTGAAGCGTAGGGGGAATGGCTAAATTTTAAGTAAAAGCCGCTGAATAATAAAATGAATTCAATCAAAAGTAGTATAAAAATGACCCTACGTCAATTTGGGGCTGATTGCCAGCTTCGCCGCACTGTTAAACAGAGCGGCGACCTTCGGTATCAAAGTAACGGGCCTTTTCGGCTGTAAAACCCAAAGAGACCTCCTGCCCTTCTGGAATGTCATGCTGGCCAAAAAACCGTGCCGTGATTTGTTTCTCACCGGTCTTAGCAATCACATTGGTGTCGCCGCCGAGATGTTCCACATGCTGAACGATCGCTTTGATTGGCCCGTCAGTTGCAACAACAAGGTCTTCAGGCCGAACTCCAAGTGTGCGGGTATCTCCCGGTGTTATAGCGTCTGCGGGCAAGAAATTCATGGATGGTGAACCGAGGAACCCGGCGACAAACTGATTTACGGGATCGTTGTAGAGTTCCATCGGGCTACCAATCTGTTCGACGCGGCCGTCACGTAGAACGACGATCTTGTCAGCCAATGTCATAGCTTCTGTCTGGTCGTGGGTCACATAGACGATCGATGTGCCAAGCTGGCGATGCAGGTTGGCAATTTCCAGTCGAGTGTTCATTCGGAGCGCGGCATCAAGGTTCGACAGTGGCTCATCAAACAGGAAAAGTTTGGGCTGCCGAACAATCGCCCGCCCAATGGCAACCCGCTGGCGCTGGCCGCCGGAAAGCTCTGATGGGTACCGGTCGAGATACTCTTCCAGATTGAGCATCCGGCTGGCCTCGGCAACCCGGTTATTGATCTCTGTTTTGCTGTGCCCTTCTTGTTTCAAAGCGAGAGACATGTTCCCACGCACGTTCAAGTGCGGATAAAGAGCGTAGCTCTGGAACACCATGGCAATGCCGCGCTTGGACGGCGGGGTATTGTTGACGATGTCGCCACCAATCCGTACCTCTCCTGAGGTCGCATCTTCAAGACCCGCAATGATCCGAAGCAAAGTGGATTTGCCGCAGCCGGACGGGCCGACGAAGACGACAAATTCTCCCTCTTCGACCTCAATGTTGATGTCCTTTAGAACCTCAACTGCGCCGAACGACTTGTGCACATTAGTGAGAGAAAGAGCGGTCATTGCGCTGGTCCTAAGGTAATCGGTTGGCCGGTGCGGATGCTTTCATCGGCCGCAAGGCAGATTGCAAGAGACTGAACGGCGTCCTGCATGTGACGGGTCAGATCGATGTTCTCGGCGATCGCCCGAACCATATAGGCTTGTTCTGCATCGCAGAGTTCCTGATGGCCAGGTTCATCGGGCATGTCGATGGTCTCATCGCCTTCTGGCCGATGTACAAGGATACTGCCGACTTTGGTGTGTCCGTCGATATCCGCAGACGCACCTTTGTTGCCGTCAGTGATGGAAACAGACCCGTTCGGCGAGACGATGTCTTTCACGAAGAAGGCTGTTTCCGACATCATCGGACCCCAGCCGGCTTCGTACCATCCGACGGAACCATCGTCGAAAACCACCTGAAACTGGCCATAGTTGTACATGTCCTCGGCGATCTCATCAGAAAGACGCACCCCCATGCCATTAACACGGACTGGCTTTCCATCTGTGATCTGACACATGACATCAACATAATGCACTCCACAGTCGACAATTGGACTTGTGGTTCGCATCAGGGATTTGTGCGTTTCCCATTCCGGGCCGGAAGACTGTTGATTGAGGTTGAGGCGGAAGACGAAGGGACCGCCAAGATCGCGAGCCTCGGTGATCAGACGAACCCAGGATGGATGGTGACGAAGGATGTAACCGATCACCAGTTTTCTGTTGGTCTCTATAGCCTTTGCAACCACCCGTTCAGCATCTTCGACAGTTG
Source organism: Roseibium sp. (assembly GCF_965216085.1). Lineage (GTDB taxonomy): Bacteria > Pseudomonadota > Alphaproteobacteria > Rhizobiales > Stappiaceae > Roseibium. The sequence goes on from NZ_OZ244138.1 coordinate 906,365, forward strand.
TTGCCAGCGGTTTTTCAACGAAAACATGGGCGCCGGCCCCCATCGCAGCACAAGCATAATCCGCGTGGCTTTCGGAGTAAGTCGCGACGACAACAAGATCTGGTTTGAGCGCCAATCCATCGTCAAAATGGTTTAAGAGGGGGTAGGTTCTCAATTCATCAGGTAAGTCTACCGGAGAGCGGTTGACCAAACCAACGATCTCTACACCGGAGTGTTTGTGAAGGGCCAGAGCATGGGACACGCCCATGTTGCCAAGCCCGGCAATAACAGCACGGATCATTTGACAGCTCCTGATGTGAGGCCGCGGATCAGCTGGCGAGAGAAGATCACGTAAAGGACCAAGACCGGCAATATTGCCATGGACAGCGCCGAGAGCACTGCGTTCCAGTCGGTGACGAATTGGCCGATGAAGACCTGACTGCCGAGCGTCAGCGTCTTAGTTTCTTCAGCCGGTGCTAGGATCAGCGGGAACCAAAGGTCGTTCCAGATCGGGATCATGTTGAAAACCGCGACGGTTGCCAAAGCCGGGCGGACCAGCGGCAAGACCAACCGCAAGAAGATTGTATATTCGCTCAGGCCATCGACCCTTGCGGCATTTTTCAGGTCATCTGACACCTGACGCATGAACTCTGTCAGGATGAAGACAGCCAGTGGCAAACCTTGAGCGGTGTAGACAAGGATTAGTGCCCAGAGCGAATTCACGAGACCTGTTGTGACCATCATTTCCAAGATCGCGACGGTGCCGATCCTGATCGGCACCATGATGCCGAGCGCCATGTAAAGTCCGAGCAACATGTTCCCGCGAAACCGGTATTCGCTCAATGCAAAGGCCGCCATCGAGCCAAACAACAGAATGAAGAAGAGGGATGCAACCGTGACGATCATGGAGTTCTGGAAATACAGGAAGAAATCTCCCTGCTTCATCACAGTCTGATAACCGATCATCGAAAAGCTGTCCGCACTTGGAAATGCGAGCGGTTCGCGGAATATGAACTTCCGGCTCTTGAAGCTGTTGATCAGGATGACGAATACAGGGAACAGCGCGATCAGCGTATAGACGATCAACGCGCCGTGCATTGCCAAAGTGTTGATGGGATTGGTGCGGGCCTGGCTCATTCTTTCGACCTCACAATTGGTACCGGCGGAGCCGGGTTTGAATGCCGAAAAGGTAGACGCTCACGCCAGCTAGAATAATCACGAACATGGCACTGGCAACGGCGGCACCCATGTGCGTATCACCCAATTGAAGCTGGAAACCGTAGAACGTGCGATAGAAGAAGGTCCCGAGAATATCGGTGGAGAAATTGGGCCCGGCCAGAGCGCCTTGGGAAGCATAAATCAGGTCAAAAGCGTTGAAATTGCCGACAAAAGTCAGGATGGAGATGATCCCGATCGAAGGCAAAATCAAAGGGAGCTTAATCTTCCAGAAGGCTGCCATGCCGGTAATTCCATCGATCTCTCCGGCTTCCAGGATCTCTTCCGGGATCGACAAGAGCGCGGCATAAATCAGCATCATCGGGATACCGATGAACTGCCAAACGGAAATCAGTGACAAGGTTGTCAGCGCGTATTCTTCTTTACCGAGCCAAGGTGTAAACAGGAATTTCAATCCGACGGCGTCTAGCATCGACGGTGCGATCCCCCAAATCGGCGAAAGAATAAGTTTCCAGGCAAATCCGACGATGACGAAGGACAAAATAGTCGGAATGAAAATGGCAGACCGGTAAAGAGCCGCGAAGCGGAGCTTTGGATGAGATAGCATCGCTGCAAGCGCAATCCCAATCGGGTTTTGGACGAGCATATGGATGACAAAGAACCAGATATTGTTACCCAGAGCATTCCAGAACTGGTCAGACCAGACCGGGTCGCCAAAGAGCGTCATGAAGTTTTGTAGGCCGACAAAAATCCGCTCCTGGTCAATGCGGCTATAGAGGGCCAGACGCAGGGTATTAAACAGCGGGAAAATCATGATCGTCGAATAAACAAGCACTGCAGGTGCCAGAAAAACGACAATATGCCAGCGAATGCGGGGGCGGTTCATGCGGCCTCCGATGCCAATCCGGGTAGCTCAATGGCTACCCGGAGGTACGTTTCTAGGTGTGTTGCTTATTTGTGTGGTGCGTACCAGCTGGACAGGCCTTCCTGAAGTTTGGCGCCCAGTGCTTCCGGAGTTTCTGTGCCTTTGATCGCCGCCACACTTGCGCCCCAGGTGTCGTTTTCCAGGTTTGGCGTGCCGCGGGACAAGATCTGGTAGGTCGAGCGGATCGTGGATTCGCACTCACCACGCCAGCTCGCGAACTCCTTGGCAAGTGGATCTTCCAGCTCTACCGGTGTTTTTGACAGCGGGAAGAAGCCTGGGAGTGCATTGCCGAAGATTGACGCAAACTCGGGGCTTGCGACCCAAGCCAGGAAGGTTTTTGCAGCCTCTGCATTCGGGCTGGCAGCGTTCATTCCGATGCCGATATCCGTATGGTCAGAGATGTAGCAAGTATCTCCGGCGTTTTTGACCGGCGCTTTGAAGGCGCCCATTTCAAAGTCGACTTGCGCATTGAAGCCGGCGATTTCCCAGCTGCCGGCCGGATAGACCGCTGCGCGACCGAGCATGAACAGGTTTTGGCTGTCTGGGTAGGTCTGGGCTTCGTAACCGTCACCCAGATATGGCGCCCACTTTGCCAGTGTAGCGTAAGGGGCGACCCAGGCCTCGTCCGTCAGTTTCTGTTCGCCCTTGATCAAGGCTTGGCGGCCTTCTTCGCCTTTCCAATAGTTAGGACCGATGTTGTTGTAGCCCATGGTGGCCGCTTCCCATTGGTCGCTGGTGCCCATGGCCATCGGAATGTAACTGCCGTCGTCCTTGATTTTGGCGAGCGCTGCGAAGAACTCATCTTCGGTTTTTGGGGCTTCTAGGCCAAGTTCTTTGAAGGCGTCTTTGTTGTAGATGAACCCATGAATGACTGAGGCCATCGGAACACAGAAGGAAGCGGATCCATCATCCGTTTGCCAGGCAGACTTCGCAACATCGGAGAAATTCGACATGGCTTGCATGTCGTTGAGATCCGCCAGGTGACCGTCTTCAAAGAGTGCAAGGGAGGCATCAAACGGGCGGCAGGTGATCAGGTCGCCAGCACTGCCAGCCGCTAGTTTAGAATTGAGGGCAGCATTGTATTCTGTTGGTGCCGTTGGCGAAAAAACAATCTTGATACCCGGATTGTCTTTCTCAAAGGCAGGAATGATCTTGTCTTGCCAGAGTGTCAGATCGTCCGTCCGCCAGCTTTCAATTGTCAGTGTGACATCTTCAGCGATCGCAGCTGTGCTAACCAGCGCTGTTGATGCAAGGGCAATACCTAACGTTTTCAGTTTCATGAGCGTGTCCCCTCTGTTCGATGATGTGTTGTTTCCCATCGGGTCTTTGCCCGAATTTTTTCTAGCGCTGGGCGTAGGTGCCCACCGCTATCTCCTAAAAGGTCAGATGCCTCTGTGATGCTTTGCGCGCCTGCGGCAAGCAGGCAGGCGTATTTGACATTGCCGTTTGATTTTTCGATGGCTGCAGATGCTGCATCTAGCGTTGCACCTGTGATCGTTGTGACAATGCGGCGTGCACGTTCGCGCAGTTTGATGTTGTCCGCCCGCAGGTTCACCATCATTCCGTCGTATATGTGCCCCAACTCCAGGGCCATGAGTGTCGACAATGTGTTAAGTGCTATTTTTTGGGCGGTGCCAGCGCCCATGCGGGTCGAGCCGGAAACGATTTCGGGCGCTGTCGGCAGGTAAATCGCGTGAGTGCTCATCTCGAACAATAGCGCATCCGCATTGTTGGCAATGGCAATCAAGGTCGATTTGGCGGCGACTGCAAGGCGCGCAGCTTCGAGCGTGTAGGGCGTTGATCCACTTGCCGACACCACAAGGACCGTATCTTCTTCCGATAGGTTTGCGAGATTAGCTTCCAGGTCTGCAGTTGCGTCTTCGGTATCTCCTGGCATGTAAGCCGAAGTTGGAATGCCTCCTGCCATCATGATGCGAATTTGATCGGCAGGGATCCCGAACGTGCCGCCAAGCTCCATTGCATCTGCTGCGGCCATCAACCCTGAAGAACCGGCGGCAATGTAATAAAGCGAACCGCCGGCGCGGATTGTTCGGGCCATGGCCATAGCTGCTGTGGTGATTGCAGCTTTGGCATTTTCCACGGATTGAGCGGCTGAAATTTGTCCTTGAATAAGAATGGACGCCACGTCTGCTGCGGGCTGGGAATCGATCCCGGCAGCCAAATGATGCAGCTTTTCTGTGGTGGCCTTCGGCACGCGATCCTCCTTCAATCAACAGAACAATACCTTTTTAATACCATTTGTCCAGACCTTAATTTTGATTCAGGGAATTTTGCGGTTTGAGGGCGGTGAGGCGCGGTTGGTCTTGTTTTTTTAATTGATTTTGCTGAAAGGTATTATATAGGTATTGTTATGTTTGAACCTGCGCATAGCTGTATTCTCGCTGTAGATGGCGGCGGCACTCGGTGCCGTCTGGCGTTGGTGTCAGGAGCTGGCAACATGCGGGTGGAGGTCGGGGCGGCGAACGTGACGACCGATATTGAGGCGGCTGTTCACGAGATCAATTTGGGACTTTCGAGCTTGTCTGGAAAGGCTGGCCTTGCTTTGGAAGATCTCGGCAAAATGCCGGCCTACCTTGGATTGGCAGGGTTTCATGCCGAAAAAAATCTGGCGCGTCTCAAGGAAGGGCTGCCGCTTCGTTTCATGAAAGTCGAAGATGATCGCCCTGCTGCGCTACAGGGTGCTCTCGGTGCGAGGAACGGGGCGCTGATTCACAGCGGGACCGGGTCGTTTTTCGGAGTTCAAGTAGGCGGTAAAAAGAAATTCTCTGGCGGTTGGGGGGCAATCCTGGGTGATTGTGGTTCAGCGGCCTGGTTTGGCAAAAGTGCCTTGGCTTTGGTTCTTGATGCAGAAGATGGACTTCTGGAAAAGACCGCTCTTACTCAAACGTTGCTTGTCCGTTTTAAAAGACCTTCCGGAATATTGGAGTTCGCAAACGACGCGAGGCCTGCAGATTTTGGCGAGTTGGCGCCGATTATCCTTGATGTTCCCAATGACCCTGTCACGCAAATTCTCCTCCAGAGAGCGGCAAGTCACTTTGAGCGAAATCTGCGTGCAATTGGCTGGTCGGCGGATTTGCCTGTGTGTTTGACCGGCGGATTAGCGCCGCAATTGGCGCCGTATCTCACAGCAGATGTTCAAAGCAGCTTATCGGCCGCCACCGGAACGCCGCTTGATGGAGCTGTTTCTCTAGCCCGAATGTTTGCAGAGGAGGTGCAGGTCTCATGCTAAGTGATTTCCTTGTCCCTGACCAATGGTTTACGCAAAGCGCAGGCCCAAGATACGTGCAGCTCCGCCAGCGACTGGAAGAGGCGATTGAAACAGGTCTTCTTCCGGCAAATAGTTCTTTGCCGCCTGAACGCGAAATTGCCGATATTACGGGATTTTCCAGAGTTACGGTCCGAAAGGCCATCCAGGAGATGGTCAAGGATGGCGCGATCGAGCAGCGCCAGGGGTCAGGGTCTTTTGTCCGGGAGGCGCCACCGCGGGTGGAGCAGTCCCTGTCGCACCTCACATCCTTCACCGAGGACATGGCCAATCGCGGCATGGAAACGAGTTCCCGGTGGTTGGAGCGCGGAGTGTTCATGCCTACCCAGGATGAAATCAGGACGCTGTCCCTTTCGCATGAAGACCAGGTGGCGCGCATCTATCGATTGCGCGAAGCCGGCGGTCAACCTATGGCACTAGAACGTGCTGCTTTGCCGCTTGATATCCTTCCCAACCCGCTTGAGGTTGCGACCTCTCTCTACGAGGTGCTCGCAAAACACGGTCACCGGCCGGTCCGAGCAACACAGAAGATTGCGGCAATCAATCTGGAGCCAGTCGAAGCGCATTTGCTCGGTGTTCCTGAAGGGACTGCAGGCCTGAAGATCCAGCGGATTTCTTATCTTGAAAGCGGACGTGTCGCTGAATTTACCCAATCCATCTATCGCGGAGATGCTTATGACTTTGTCGCAGAGCTCCGGTTGTCTGACTAGTGAGGCCTTTCCGATGGCGCAGGCCACCAAGATGAAACAGGAAATCGCTGAGATACCGGTCGCTGTAGAGCGGTTGCTGAGCGCAGGGGAAGCGGACATCAAAGCCATTTCCTCTGAAGTGCGTGGCAGCGATATTCGCTGCCTTTTGTCGGTGGCGCGCGGTTCTTCCGATCATGCCTGCACGTATTTGAAATACGCTGCGGAACTACTCCTTGGTTTGCCAATGGCTTCCGTCGGTCCGTCGCTTTTTTCGGTCTATGGCGCCAATTTGCGCGCGAAGGGCATGCTTTGCTTTTCGGTGTCTCAATCTGGCAAAAGCCCCGACATCACCCGGATGACGCAATCGCTGACGGATAGTGGTGCGACGACGCTCGCAATCACGAACAATCCAGGCTCACCACTGGCGAATGCCTCTACAGCGACAGTTCCGATCCATGCTGGTCCGGAACTGTCGGTCGCTGCAACCAAGACCTTTGTAACCTCGCTTGTTGCTGGGCTCTGGTTGCTTGCTGAGTTGAAGTCTGATGCCGGGCTCATCACTGCGATCAGAAATCTCCCCAGAGATCTGGAAAAAGCTGTGACATGCGACTGGTCGGAAGCGGCGCCGAGCAAGGATGTTGGGTCTCTGTTTACACTGGGGCGCGGACCATCCTGGGCCGTGTCCAATGAAGCTGCGTTGAAGTTCAAGGAAACGTGCCAGCTTCACGCCGAAAGCTATTCCTCGGCTGAAGTGCTGCACGGGCCGGTTTCAATTGTCTCAAAAGATTTTCCGGTGATCGCCTTTGCCGCCGCCGATGCAGCCGAGCAAGCCGTGGTGGATGTCGCTGATAAACTGTCTCAAATGGGCGCTCGGGTTTTTGTGACCAGTTCAAATGCACAAAAGGCAGATGTTCTCCCGGTAATTCGCACGGATCATTGGCTGACGGATCCGATTGCGTCCATCGTGTCGTTTTATGGATTGGTGGAACATGTAGCCGGACTGCAAGGCATCAATCCGGATGCCCCAAGGCATTTGAACAAAGTCACGGAAACCGTATGACCGAGACTATTCTTGTAAAAGCGGCTGCGATCTTTGACGGCGACACACTGCACACCGGCGCTGGTTTATTATTTGGCCCAAACGGGTTGGAGCGTATCAGCCCCGTTAAAAGTGTCGCTGATAATACGCGGATCATCGACTTCGGCGAGGATTGCATCAGCCCTGGCTTTGTTGATCTTCAGGTCAATGGTGGTGGTGGCATCATGCTCAACGATACGCCCAGTGTTGAGACGGTGCGCCGGATCGCTGAGGCGCATTGGTCTTTGGGCACGCGCCATTTCTTGCCGACACTGATCACCGACACGCCTGAAACGACGGAAGCTGTTATCGCGGCAGTTATCGAAGCTGTAGGAGAAGCGGTGCCGGGAGTTGCTGGCCTTCATTTGGAAGGCCCGCATTTGTCTGTTGCCAGGAAAGGCGCTCACGACGCGGCCTACATCCGGCCGATGGAGGATGGCGATCTTGAAACTTTGCTTCAGGCTGCAAAGCAGCTTCCTGCGCTGCTCGTCACGATTGCCCCGGAGAACGTTTCCCTGGATCAAGTGAAAGCGCTGTCTGAGGCTGGTGTTTTGGTGTCAATCGGGCATTCGGATGCCGATTTCGACACCGTTATGGCCTATGCGGAAGCGGGCGCGCGCTGCGTCACGCATTTGTTCAACGCCATGAGCCAGATGGGAAACCGCGAACCCGGTGTCGTCGGCGCGGCTTTGGCGTCAGGTAACCTCTCAGCCGGGCTGATCGCAGATGGCATTCATGTTCATCCCGATATGATCCGGATCGCCTGGGCTTCCAAACAGGAGCCGGGCAGAATTTTTCTGGTGAGTGATGCCATGGCCGTGGCTGGAACTGCTACAAACTCCTTTGAACTCGATGGCCGGAAAATATTGCGGGCAGGGGGGAAATTGACCCTTGAGAACGGCACTTTGGCGGGCGCTGATCTTGATTTGCTGACTGCCGTCCGCATGCTCGTTGAGCAGGTTGGTATTCCCTTGGCAGATGCTTTGAACGCCGCCACCAAAACGCCGTTCGACCTCATATCGAAGGCGCCGTTTCAAGTTGTTGGAAGGCCGACGGATAACTTCATCCGCATCTCAAAGGATCTCAAGACCGCCGTTCCGCTTACCCTGGATTGACCGCTGGCCGGGAGCCAAAGATGCTGCTTGAAGTCTGCGTTGATACGATTGAGGGCGTCTGGAATGCAGTTCGAGGTGGGGCAGGGCGGATTGAACTCTGTTCTGCGTTGTCGGAAGGTGGCCTGACGCCTTCGGGTGGCCTCATGTCCGCTGCTGCGGACCTTCCAGTTCCTGTCTATGTCATGATCCGTCCGCGTGCGGGGTTTTTCCATTTCTCAGAAGAGGAAGAAAAGATCATGGCGCGAGACATCGAAATGGCATTGTCTCTCGGCCTTGCTGGTGTTGTCTTGGGCGCGCAACGCCATGATGGAAGTCTTGATAGGGACATGCTTGAGCGGTTGTCTTCCAAAGCGACAGGAATGGGGCGCACCTTGCACAGGGTTATTGATACAGTCCCGGATCCGATTGCGGACCTGGAAGTGGCAATCGGCCTTGGTTTTGAGCGAGTTCTGACATCGGGCGCAGAGCTAGCGGCAGAGCAAGGCTTGCCTTTGATCCGGAAACTTGTTGAAGCCGCCTCTGGTCGGATCAGCATTATGCCGGGTTCCGGGGTGACACCCGAAAATGCCGGAAAAATCATTCAGGCAACGGGTGTTCGAGAACTCCATACCTCTTGTTCAGTGGTGGTTGCTGATAGTGATGAAGAATTGAGTTTTGCACCGGCTGGCGGTCTCAAACAGACTTCTGAACAGCGCGTAAAAGAGATGGTCCAAGCAATGAACAAAGTTCAAAAATCTTAAAAACAGCCGCCGGATAACAGACGTGGAAGATAGGGCGTTCCAGATCGCCTACTTTCGAAAAATTCCAAAAATCAAGTATTTAATAAAGTGTGACCAGAATTAGACACATGTCAATTCTTGCCGTGTAGATCCATGTGCTAACTCAATATGAGTTGAATTACGTCTTGGATAAACCTGACCTTGACGTGCCCAGCATTTATCAGGACAGAGTTCTGGCCAGGCGCCGAGGCCACCGTTCCTGACCTTACTGACCCGGCCAGGAAAGGAAGCCTTGGATGTTTTCCAGGTTGGGGGATGGCGAACCAAATATACGAAAACAAAAGCAATCGGTTGCGCCGGTGCGGAATGCACGCATTATGCTTAGTTTGAAAAACAAAGAAGAATCGATGTTTCCAACATGAACCGTATAGTCATCCGCAAAGCAACAGCCATTGATGCCGGCCGCCTGAATGAGGCGCTAGCGCAACTCTCGGCCGACCTGGGTGAAACCCATCAAGCAGATGCAGACGATCTTGTGCGGCACGGATTTGGGGAGACGCCAGCTTTCTTTCCCTTGTTGGCAGAACAGGGTGAAAGCCAAGCATTGGTTGGCGTCCTGATTGCCTCACCAGTGTTTTCCACCAGCCTTGGCGGCGCTGGGCTTTATGTATCTGATCTTTGGGTCTCGGATCACGCTCGCGGACAGGGATTGGGGCAGCGGTTGTTACAAGCCGCGCTTGCGGAGGCGCCAAGCGATTGGACCATCCGGTTTTTAAAACTCGCTGTTCACAACCACAACACCGATGCGCGCCGGTTTTATGAGCGTCTTGGGTTCAAAGACTTGCCAGATGAAACAGTGCTTGCCCTCAAAGGAGATGCGCTGGAAAACTTGAGGAACCATTTATGAAAGCCATCTTTGATGACCGCCAGTGGAAGCATGATCCCAAGCATTTTATGGCCAACGGCACCCAAAAGGCCAATCCGGAGCAGCCGCGGCGGATTGAAGTTCTGCAGAACGGGGCGAAAGAGGCCGGATGCATGTTCCTGGCGCCAGCAGATCACGGTCTTGGTCCAATCGCAGCTCTGCATTCCCCGGAATATCTCGTTTTTCTGAAAACCATTCACGAGCGTTGGAGCCGCATCGAAAACGCGTCTGATGAAGTCATCCCGAATGTCCATCCGGATCGGCGCACGGCGAGCTACCCGCGGTCTGCGGTCGGACAAGCAGGTTACCATCAAGCAGATACAGCCTGCCCGATTGCGGCGGGGACCTGGGACGCAGCCTATTGGTCAGCGCAGAGCACGATCGAAGGGGCTGATCTGATGCTGGCAGGGGAACAATCCGCCTATGTGCTTTCCCGTCCGCCTGGCCATCACGCCTTTGCCGATCTTGCTGGCGGATTTTGCTTTTTAAACAATTCCGGTATTGCCGCCGAACACTTGCTCAAGGCTGGTAAACGCCCGGCGATTCTCGATATCGATGTCCATCACGGCAATGGCACCCAAGGTATCTTTTATGAGCGCGGGGATGTCTTGACCATCTCCATTCATGCCGATCCAAGCCGCTTTTATCCGTTTTTCTGGGGCCATAACCATGAACGTGGTGAAGGTCACGGCCGCGGCGCCAATCTCAATCTTCCACTGGAGAGAGGGACGGGAGATGATCAATATCTGAAAACGCTTGATACGGCCTTTGATCGAATTCAAGCGTTTGGAACGGACATAGTTGTTGTCGCGCTTGGGCTGGACGCCTATGAAAAGGATCCCTTGAAAGGTTTGGCCATCACCACGCCTGGATTTGCTCGGATCGGTGCGGCCATTGCTGGCCTTGGCCTGCCCGTACTCTTTGTCCAGGAAGGTGGGTATTTGTCTGAAGAACTCGGCCAGAATCTCACCAGTGTTCTCACAGGATTACAAAACGTATGACCATCCGGTCTGATTTTCTCATTATCGGGGGCGGTATTGCCGGGGCAGGTGCTGCGGCCCGGCTGGCGCCAGATGCTTCTGTTACTTTGCTGGAGATGGAAGATGCTCCGGGGCGACACGCAACCGGCCGTTCGGCCGCCATTTTCATTCGCAATTACGGCAATGCCACCTTGCGTGCATTGAACGCGACATCAGAACCAGTGTTGGATTGTCCAGATGGTCTTTCCGATCAGAGCCTCTTGTCGGCACGCGGTGAGATGCTGGTGGCAACCGAAGACGAGCTGGACGCGTTCTATACTTACCTTGAGGGCGCGGAAGGGATGGAGGTTTTAAGCGCCGACGAGGCGGTGGGGCTGTTTCCGCTTCTGCGCAAAGAAAAAATAGCGGCCGTGGCCATAGAGCGGGCGGCCAAGGACATTGATGTTGACCGTCTGCTGCAAGGATTTTTGCGTCTTGCAAAGCAGCACGGTGCCAAGATTGAAACATGTGCACCCGCGGAAACGATCCAACGGCGAGACGGCCTTTGGTGCGTGACGACGCCAGCAGAGACGTATGAGGCTCCAATCCTCATCAACGCGGCTGGCGCTTGGGCAGATGTTGTTGCAGAACGGGCCGGCGTCACAAAAGTCGGCCTACAGCCGATGCGCCGCTCCGCAGCCATCGTACCGCCACCGGACGGGCTCGATGTCACGTCCTGGCCGTTGGTCGCCAGCGCTGCGGAGACCTGGTACGCCAAGCCAGATGCGGGCAAGTTTATGGTGTCGCCAGCGGATGAAGACCCTGTTGAGCCGCATGATGCCTGGGCCGATGACATGGTACTGGCCGAGGGGCTGCATCGTTTTGAACAGATGATGAATATGGAAGTCGCCCGTGTTGAACACAGCTGGGCGGGCCTGCGCAGCTTTGTGAAAGACCGGACCCCTGCTGTGGGTTTTGCATCCGATGCGGACGGATTTTTCTGGCTTGCCGGGCAAGGTGGCTATGGTGTTCAGACAGCTCCTGCCTTATCTCAGCTTGTGGCGGATCTTTGCCTTCACCGGAAATCGGACTTGCCACTTGACGTGGTGCAGGCTCTCGATCCCTCCCGCCTTATTTAGTCTTCATTCTCATATTTAGGAAAACACGATGTCAGATATCAAACGGCTTGAAGTCGGCCCACGTATGAGCCAGGCAGTTGTCCATGGCGGTCTTGTTTGGTTGGCCGGACAGGTTGGCACTCCAGGTGACAGTGTTGCGGATCAGACCAAAGTGATCCTGCAAAAAATCGAAAAACTTCTTGCCGATGCAGACAGCGACAAGTCCCGCATTTTGCAAGCGACGATCTGGCTTGCCAGCATGGATGACTTTGCCGAGATGAACGAAGTGTGGGACGCTTGGGTTGATCCTGCCAATCCTCCGGCCCGCGCATGCGGCGAAAGCAAATTGGCGACGCCGGATTACACCGTAGAAATCATCGTTGTTGCAGCCGGACGCTAACACTTCTGCCATCGATCAGGCCAGGTGTCCCGTCAAAGAACGGAGAGGCATCTGGCCGCGGGATCTCGCAGACTACGGCAGCATGTCTGCCGTAGTCTTTTATTTGTGCGCGGGAATTCACGGCAGTGGAACGCCCAGAACCTCGTTGAAGAGCAGGGTGAAACAGAAGATGATCGCCGCAACACCGGTCACAAGCATCACCCATCCCTTTGCCGAATAGGCCTCATGTTGAGCAGGTAGGATCAACGCCAATCCCATCAGGATTGCCGAGATTTGGAAGCCGAGAATTGGGAACAAGGCGACGGCCCCCAGCATCAAGACTGGCACGGCGGCCATCCGTAGCCACGACCCTTCCACAGCAACTTCGGTGACATGGCGAGTGATGAAGAGCTTGATCACGGCTAAGGCGGTCAAGGCAAACATGGCAATGGCGATCGTTCTGGGAAAGACTGCCGCTTCCTGATTGAGGCTTGCCGATTGGGAGATCGCGATCAGGGCAATGCCGCCGAAAACGACAAGGCTGGCAAGATCGCGCAACACCGCATTTCTCGGTGCCGGATCCCGGTCCAGAACTGGTTCGCCGCTCGACTTGATAACCAGTTTCTTGATTTGCGGCCAGAAGGGGTAAAGGAAACTGAGCACCGTCAGGGCGATGATCACCATTGACAGCGGTCGGCCAAAGAACTGGCCCCACAGATCGCCGATGGCATCCCCTATGGTCCAGCTTTGCACAAAACCCTGTTCGGCAATACGCCCAAGGATCAGCCCCAGCACAATTGGAGACGCAGAGAAGCCGCGTTTAGATGCCAGCCAGCCGATCACACCAAGCACGATCATGATGACAATGTCGGAAACGCTGTTGCGGATGGCGAAGGTGCCAATGACGGTCATGAAGGCAACGGCCGGCACAAGCGCCGCCTTGGGCGCCTGAACGATTGCCCGGTAGGCGAACCGCCCGATTAACAGGCCAACCGGCAGCATTAAAACAGTGGCAAGCAGGAGCCCGAAAATGAAGGTGTAGACGATGTCCGCCCCTTCAGAGAACAGGCTCGGTCCGGTGCGCACGCCTTGCACCAGCAGTGCGCCCAGAATGACTGCATCCGGCGGCGTGCCGGGAATACCAAGGACCAGTGTCGGGATAAAGCCGCCACCAACGGTGGCGTTATTGGCCGATTCCGTTGCGATTATGCCGCCCGGATTGCCTTCGCCGAATTTCTCTTCGCCTTTGTTGCTGCGGCGCGCTTCCGAGTAGGCAACCAGGCCAGCGATGGAGCCACCAGCGCCCGGAAGGGCTCCGACCATCGTGCCGATGACGGAACTGCGAATGAGGTTGAACTTGTTGCGGGCCAGCGCCAAGAACGCCTCCGGCAAGCGGAAGCCGCGAGTGTCCTCAGGTTCCTGCAAATGCTTGTTCCGGGTTGCAACGAGATCGATCAGCACCGGAATGCAGTAAAGCCCAATCAATGCGGATACAGTTTCAATGCCACCTAGAAGGGTGCTGGATCCGAAAGTGAAGCGCACTTCTGCGCTGGTCTCAGAAATGCCGATCATGGCGATCAGCAGGCCAAAACAGGCACCTATGACACCTTTCAGAAAGTCCCCTGTTGAAAGGGCTGCGATCAGCGACAAGCCGAATATCGCCAGCCAGAAATATTCAACCGGACCGAAGGCGAGGGCAGCCTCAGCCAATGGCGGGGCAAAAATCAGCAACGCCAAAGCCCCCACAAGACCTCCGGCTACGGAGGCCAGGCAGGCAATCGAAACCGCGAGATCACCGTCCCCCCGTTTTGCCATGGGGTAACCGTCGAAAGTTGTCGCGATCGCGGAAGGTGTTCCGGGCGTATTCAACAAGATGGCCGCGTATGCGCCGCCATAAATGGCCCCGGTGTAGATGGCCCCCATCAAGATTAGCGCGCTGTCAGGCGCCATGGTGAACGTCAACGGCACCAGAACCGCAACGGCCATGGTGGCGGTCAGGCCCGGTATCGAACCGATAATCGTTCCTGCTGCGACCCCCAGAAGGGCAAGCAACAGGTTCAATGGCGAAAGGGCGTTTAACCAGAAATCGAGCAAAAGTATCTCCCTGGGCGGCGGTTCAGGGGCGGTAGGAACAAAACAAAGGGCGGGAGCGCGCAAAATCGCACGCTCCCAAGTCCAGATTTATTCGATGATACCCGCAGCTTTGGCTGCGCCAATGTAGCCTTCAGCCTTTTCGGTGAGGAAAGCATTCATGCTGTCGCCATAGCCAACATCCAGAAGGGCAAAACCGCCATCAAGCATCTGCTTCTGGAAATCGGGGTCGGCGTTGATCGCCGCAATTGCATCTGAAACCTGCTTGCGGGTTTCTTCTGAGGCAGAGTTTGGAACTGCGACGCCGCGATAGGCACCGGACACAAGATCAAAGCCCAGCTCGCGGAATGTCGGCACATCCGGGAAGGCTGGATGCCGCTCTTCCATGGCAACAGCCAACATACGGACCTTGTCGCCCTGCTTTGCGCCGACGGTTGTGTAACCCCATTCGGCTTTCACCTGATTGCCCAACAGTGCGGCAACGGCAGCGCCGGTCCCCTTGAAAGCAACATAGGTGGTTTCGATCCCGGCAAGTGCATCAAACTGGACTTGCGCCAAATGGTTCGCTGTTCCCTTGCCCGAGCCGGAGAAGATAACCTGCTTCGGGTTGGCCTTTGCGTGGTCAATGAGGTCCTGCAGGCTCTTGAAGTCGCTGTCGGCTTTTACGACGATTGCGTCCGGCGTGTAGTGGAACATGTAAACAGCTGTGACGTCTTCAGTCTTGAAGCCGACGTCGCCCTGTTGCGGTTTGATGACAATGTGCGGCAAGTTAATGCCCATGATCACCGAACCGTCGCCCGCCATGGAGTTCAACTGCGACCAGCCAACGGCACCGCCGCCGCCCGGCTTGTAGGAGACAACAAGCTGCTGACCATAGAGTTTTTCAAAAAAAGGTTGCTGAAACCGGGCGGTAATATCGGATTCACCACCGGGACCAAATGGAATGACGTAATCGACACTTCCTGCCGGAAAATCTTCGGCTACAGCTATACTGGCCACGGCCGAAAGGGCGGCCGCAATGATGCTGGTTCTGAACTTCATGAATTTCCTCCTCAAAAAATTGGCCTTCTTTTTCCAGACACGGGTGCCACCCCGTGGCCAACGGTTCAGGCTGAACCGGTTTTTTTGATCTCCTCCAACAAATGAGCCGGAACGGCGACGCCCCGGTTACGCGCCTCCTCACGCGCATTGAAGCGGCGGTTGCCAGGAAGGCGTGTGCCGTCCTGGGCCTCAATTTCACCAATCAGCACCTCCACGCGATCAGCGAAATTGTTTCCAGAAACCAGGTCCGGGGCAAAAGTGATTATGGTTTGCCCAACACCGGGAGGCGCGCCGTCAGCGTCGAAAAAGGACGTTGCTTCAAAGGAGTGATTGGCCCCGATCAAAGTGGCTGCCAGGATCTCAACGATGAGTGCCAATGCGGCACCTTTAGCGTCTCCGGCCGGGATCATTGTGCCGGCGAGCGCGGCCTTCGGGTCCGTCGTCGGTTGACCGTCTTTATCCAGTGCCCAGCCTTCCGGGATAGGCCTACCGGCTTTTGAGGCTGCCATCACTTTACCGCGGGCAACCTTTGACAGGGACAGATCGATCACCAAAGGCGCGGTGTCTTTGCGGGGGGCGGCAAAAGCGATTGGATTGGTGCCGAAAAGCGGCGCATGCCCGCCCCAGGGCGCCATCGCCTGCGGTGCATTGGCCACCATTAGCGCAACCAAACCTTGCTCGGCCAAGCGTTCCACATGCGCGCCCAATTGGCCACAGTGGTGTGAGCGCCGGATACCTGCGCCCGCAATGCCGGTTTTGGGAGTTAATTCTGTGAGCGTGTCGATTGCCAAGTCAATGGCTGGAAAAGCAAAGCCATTGCCCGCATCAACGCCGGCATAGGCTGCTGCGCGATGGACGATTTCTGGTGTTGCTCTGCCATTCACCTTGCCTGACCGGGCTTGCGCCGCATAACTGGCCACTCTGGAAAAACCATGGCCGGCCTGACCGTCGATTTCCGCGGCGATCAGAGCGCGGGCCACGGATAGTGCATTACCGGAACTGGTGCCGTTGTTTTCGAGCACGGCCTGGACCATGTCCTCGGCGGCCTGGCGCGGCATATGGACGACATCATCAGCCATGATTGAGTACCCGTTTGACATTTTCGACTGTCACGGAAGACACGCGGACGTTGCCTTCTTTGGTCACACCGGCAATGTGCGGTGTCAGAATAAGATTTGGAACATCCTTGAAGCGGGAGGCGGCATCTTCCGTCAAAGGTTCGCTCTCGAAGACATCCAAGGCCGCACCGCCCAAGGCCTCAGAGCGCAACGCCTCAGCAACGGCTGTTTCATCGACGACACCGCCTCGGGCCGTGTTGATCAGGACAGCACCTGCCGGCATTTTTGCAATGGCTGCCGCATCAATCAGGTTCCGGGTACTGTCGGTAAGCGGCACATGAAGCGACAGCACATCAGATTGCTGAAGCAATTCGTCTCCACTTTCACAGCGCTGAATACCGGACCAGACCGGATCGTCGGCAGCCACAAAGGGATCATAAGCCGCAATTGTCATTCCCAGGGCTTGCGCACGCACAGCAACGGCCCGGGCAATGCCGCCAAAACCCCAAAGTCCTAGGCAGCGGCCGGAGACTTCTCCGCCGATCAGCGCATTGCGCGGCCAATCACCAGCCTGCATTTCAGCTGCGGAATGATAGGCGCCACGTACCAGAACAAGAGCGGCGGTAATGACATACTCTGCGACTGACAATGTGTTGGCGCCCGTCGCGGGGCAAACGGCGACCTGACGGCTGGCGCAAGTGTCGAGATCAATATTGTCGAGACCGACACCCAATCGGCCAACCACCTGGAGATTTGGGGCTGCGTCTAGAAGCTCCTGGTTCACCTGTGTCCGGTTGCGGACAATCAGGGCATCTGCATCGGCAAGTTCTCCCAAAAGCGCGCCCCGGTCATCGACCAGACCAGGTGCGTAAAGCACCTGGTCTTCGTTAGAAAAACCAGAAAGCGCTGTTTCGTCCATGAATTCTGAAACAACGATTTTCATAGGCCTCACGCGCTTCTGTAGAGTTTAGTCATTGAGAACTCGCGGTGACCGAGGGCTTCGGCAGCGGTGTTGCGGCCGTTGGCGGTGCGGCGGATCATCTCGATCAGCGCATCGCCCGCTTCATCAATGGTCATCTCGCGGCGCAGGATGCCGGAGACATCCACATCCACATGTTCACTCATGGTGCGCACCGTGCGCGGGTTGGCGGTGATCTTGATCACCGGCACAATCGGATTGCCAACCACATTGCCCTGGCCGGTCGGGAAGGTGTGAATGACAGCCCCGCCAGCCGCCATCAGCGTCACACACTCGGCGGCTGCAGACGAGGAATCCATGAAGTAGAGACCATTGCCGGAGTTCGGCGCTTCGGCCGGCTCCAGAATATCGATGTACTGCGACGTGCGGCCGATCTTTTCCAGATTGCCGAGCGCCTTTTCTTCGATGGTGGTCAGACCGCCCTCAATGTTGCCTTTGGTCGGCTGACTGTCGGAAAGGTCGTCCGTCTGGTGGGCAAAGATGACGTCGTCCGAATAGGCTTTCCACATCTTGTACCAGCGTTCACCGACTTCTTCGTTGATGGCCCGTTTCTGACAGATGTGTTCGGCGCCAGTGATCTCGGACGTTTCACCAAAGAAACCCGTGATTCCTTCAGGCAAGAGCTTGTCATACATATTGCCGACGGTCGGACAGGAGCCAAGACCGGTTGTCGTGTCGCTCTCGCCGCATTTGGTCGAGACCCATAGATCGGAGATCGAGCATTCCTCGCGTTGGTATTCCGACGCCATATGGACGAAGTCCTTCGCAGCCCAGGACGCCTGACGGATCGTCTCGAAGTCGCCTTTCTGCTCGATGGAAAACTCAGCGACCGGCTTGCCGGTTTTGCGGATGCCGTCGGCGATGCGTTTGGTCCAACCCGGCTCGATGCCGATGACGACGACAGCGGCGACATTCGGATTGGCGCCGGTGCCGATGATGGTGCGGAAGTGCAGCTCCAGATCTTCCCCGAACTGCAGCCGGCCATAGGCATGCGGAATGGCGAGCGTGCCCTTGACGTTGTTGGCAACGGCTTCACAAGCCGCGTTGGAGATATCATCGACGGGCAGGATGAGAACGTGATTGCGCACGCCGACGCGGCCGTTTTCCCGCCGGTAGGCCTTCACCGTGATATTCGAATATTTGGACGACATGAAACGGCTCCTTACCAGCGCTTGGTTTTGCAATTGTGGGTGTGAACGTGGCCGCCCTTTTCGATATCGGCGATGATCTTGCCGATGTCCTCGCCGTATTTGATCGCCGTGTCGCCGTCCTTCAGGTCCTTCAGCGCGATCTTATGGCCGATCGGCACATCCGCGCCGGCCGTCAACCGGAACGTGGAATTGTCATGGGTGACGCAGCACAGCATATCCGTGCCGGCAATCAAGCCTTCCACAACAACAACACCGACATTGTCGGCATGCTCGTGGACAAGCAAATGCGGTATCTCTGACATCATTTAGCTCCTCAAGAGACTGGAAACATGAAGGGCATGTATAATAAGTCTTATATAAGAGTCAATGTAGATGTTTCGTCAAGCTCCAGCCCATGTTAACTTGCGCGCATGACTGAAAAGCGCGCGCAGCCAAAACTCTATCAAACCGTGTTTGACGCCATCATCGAGCGTATTGTATCCGGCGATTATGGTCCTGGTTCGATGCTGCCGAGCGAATTTGATCTTGCGGCTGAACTTGGGGTCAGCCAGGGAACGGCGCGCAAGGCTCTAATCGAGCTGGAGCGAAAAGGCGTCATCGAACGCCGGCAAGGTAAAGGATCATTTGTCACCCAACGGACGCCGGAAAGTTCCCTCTTCCACTTCTTCCGCCTGCGCGATGCGGATGGCCAGCAGGTTGTTCCGGAGCTGTCGGCAGAAACCGTACGTCGGCGGAAATCGACTGCAGCCGAACAAAGGCAGCTTTTTGGAAACCCGGCTCAGGTTTTTGAAATTGAACGCACCAGGGGTTGGCACGGTAAGCCGCTGTGTCAAGAAGTGAGTGTCGTGCCAGTGGATTTGTTTCCTGGATTGGCAGAGCGGGCGCCTTTGCCCAATACCCTTTATGTGCTGTTTCAGCAGGCCTATGCCTGCGCTGTTATCGCAGCAGAAGATGATCTCAAAGCTGGGCTGCTTGGCGCGAAGCTGGCTGAGGTGTTTCATCTGCCTGCTGAAACGCCGGTTCTTTTTGGGCAGCGGCGCAGCTACGATTTGCTTGATCGTGTCGTAGAACTTCGTGCCAGCGTCTATCTGACCACGAATGCCAGTTATGCCGTCCGCATGGACTAGAAGGCGTCGCAAAGTTTTTCGTACAAGTTTTCGTTTTTTTCGTATTCTCTCTTTTAACGACGTTTTTGGGGAGAGTAATGAAGAAGGCGACCAATTCGCAGACGCGCCAGTCGGAGATCTTGCAGCATCTGAAGCATGTGGGCAGCGCCACGGTTGATGAGCTGGCGGAGCTCTTCCGCGCAACGCCACAAACGATCCGCAAAGACCTGACAACACTCTCTGAAGCCAATCAGATTTCCCGTTTTCACGGCGGTGCGGCGCTGCTGGCAGGGACCGTATACACTGGTTTCGAGGCGCGGCGCGAAATAGCGCGGGCGGAAAAGGAAAGCATCGGCAAGAGCCTGGCATCCCGGATCCCGGACAATTGCTCAATTATCCTAAACGCAGGGACGACGACGGAAGCGGTGATCCCGCATCTTGAGCACCACTATGGGCTGAAGGTCGTTACAGATTCTGTGCATCTGGCAGACAAATTGCGGCATTTCACCGGGCTTGAGGTGATGATCCCTGCTGGTGTCATTCGAGGGGCGGACGGTGTTGTTCTTGGTGAAAGCGCCGTGGAATTTATTCGCCAGTTCCGGGCAGATTTTGCTCTGGTGGGCACTGCTGCAATCGCCGCGGACGGGGCGTTGCTTGATTATGATCTTCGGGAAGCCTCGGTCACACGCGCCATCATCGCAGCTGCACGTCATGTGTTTCTGGCGGCCGATTGCCGGAAGTTCGGCCATGGTGCACCGGTGTGTTTCGGCCACTTGGAGCAAATCGATACCCTGATTACGGATGCAGGCGCCGGCAAACCATTCCTTGAAGCTTGCGCGAAGAATGGCGTTGAAGTGGTGATCGCGGATCAGAGAGAGGAGACCGACGCCGAATTAGCTTGACAAAATTTTCGTTTTGATTTGTAAAACGAAAATAACGAAAAAAGATATGATCCGATAAGGCGATGTTAAATGCGCTTTGGGAGGAGCGGATGCAATCAAAACCTGGATACCTATTGGCCGTTCTGGCGCCGCTTTCCATTATGAATTCGCATTTGTTGCGGATTGGTCGTGGGGTTGGGGTTGTTGCGGTTGCTTTGATGGTGGTTGCGATCCTGATCCAGGTTGTGTTCCGCTATGGCTTCAACAATG
Source organism: Roseibium sp. (assembly GCF_965216085.1). GTDB lineage: Bacteria > Pseudomonadota > Alphaproteobacteria > Rhizobiales > Stappiaceae > Roseibium. The sequence continues at coordinate 927,290 of NZ_OZ244138.1, forward strand.
CGCTGCCCTGGCCCGATGAGGCGGCGCGGTTCTGCATGTTGTGGATGACCGGCCTGATGGCGCCGACGGCGCTGCGGCGCGGCGGGTTTGTTGCCATCGACACCTTGGTGATCATGCTGCCCAGGCAGCTGGCGAGCGCCTTGTCCCTGGTGCTGTTGTTTGTCTCGCTCGCCGTTTTGCTGGTGGCCGTTCAGATCGGCTATGCGGAAGTCACTGGGTTTGGCGGCAAATTTGCCACCGCCTCGCTCTATGTGCCCAGCAATTTGAGCTTGAGCGAGTGGATGCGGGTGCCGCGCAGTTGGATGATGCTGTCGCTGCTGGTTGGCGTGGTGCTTTTGATCCTGGTGAATGTGGAACTGATCTTACGTTCTCTGATCGGCTTGTTCGGCGGTGAAGACCAGCTGCCCCGCATTCCCGATGCAGATATGGCGGGGGCAGACTGATGCTGATCTGGTTCCTGCCTGTCTTTCTTGTGTTCCTGATGATCGGCCTGCCGGTGTTCTTCGGCCTTCTGGCCGCCCCTGGCCTGCTTTTGTGGCTGAACGGTCAGGAGCGCGACATCACGCTTTTGTACCGCAATGTCTACAACGGCATGGATAGTTTCCCCTTAATGGCGATCCCGTTCTTCATGCTGGCCGGGGAGTTGATGAACAAGGGCGGCATTACGATGCGCCTGGTGGAGTTCTCTCAGGCGCTTATGGGGCACCTGCGCGGCGGCCTTGCCCATGTCAACATCCTGTCGTCGATGCTGTTTGCCGGTCTCTCCGGTTCGGCGGTTGCCGACACGTCTGCGCTCGGCTCCATGCTGATCCCGGCGATGGAAAAACAGGGCTACACCCGCCGCTTTGCCGCCGCCATCACCGCGGCCTCCTCCGTCATTGGCCCGATCATTCCGCCGTCCGGCATCATGATCATCTATGCCTATGTCATGGGGGAGAGTGTTGCCGCGCTGTTCCTGGCCGGCATTGTGCCCGGTGTCATGGTCGGTGTTGGCCTGATGCTGATGGTCAAGGTCATGGCCGACAAATACGACTTTCCGGTTGCCTCTAGAAAGTCGACCTGGAGCGAGCGCGGCCAGGCGTCCCTAAAAGCCTTCTTTCCGCTGATGACCCCGGTGATCATTTTGGGCGGCATTCTGGCCGGCGTCTTCACCCCGACGGAAGCGGCGGCCGTCGCCGTGGCCTATGCGCTGGTGATCGGCCTGTTTGTGCTTCGAACCTTGAAGCCCCATGAGATCCCGGGCGTCTTGAACCGGGCTGGCATCACCTCGGCCGTGGTTCTGCTCCTGGTTGGCGCGGCGATGGCCTTCAAGACCGTGGTCAGCTTGAGCCACGCACCGGAGATCATGGCCGACTTCGTGCTCAGCCTGACCGACAATCCGCTGATCCTGTTGTTCCTGATCAACCTGCTTTTGTTTGTGGTCGGCATGTTTTTGGACGCCGGACCGGCGATCATCATCTTGGGGCCGATCCTGGGGCCGATCTTCACCTCCATGGGGGTCGATTCCATCCACTTTGCCATCATCATGAGCGTCAACCTGACCATCGGTCTGGCGACGCCGCCGATGGGGCTGGTTCTGTTTGTTGCGGCCTCTGTCTCCAAAGAGCGGGTGGAGACAATTGCCAAGGCCATTCTGCCGTTTCTGGCGGTGGAGATCGCGGTGATCTTTTTGATCACCTACATTCCGGCACTGTCCATGACGATCCCGCGTCTGACCGGATTTGCCAACTGATCTGAGCTCAAAAGGGAGGAACCTCATGCTCAAATCTGCCCTGAAATCCCTAACGGTCGCGGCAATGCTCGCCGGCTCCGCCTTGAGTGCGGCGGCCGCCGACTACACGCTGCGCGCCACCGCCAACTCCAATGAAAACGATGAAGACTACGACGGTCTTGTGGTGTTCAAGAACTTCGTGGAAGCAGCCTCCAACGGCGCCATCGAAGTGGAGCTCTACATCGGCACGCAGCTGTGCTCGAACGGTGCGGAGTGCCTGCAAGGGGTCGCGGGCGGCGCGATCGACATCTACATCTCCACCTCCGGCGGGGCGTCCGGCATCTTCCCGTATGTCCAGGTGCTCGACCTGCCCTACATGATGAGCGATGACCGCATTGCCGAGCATGTTTTGAGCGGGGACTTCACCCGCACCATGCGCACCATGGCGCTGGAAGATTCAGACAACACCATCCGCCTGATGACCATCGGCAACACCGGTGGCTGGCGCAACTTTGCCAACACCAAGCGCCGCGTGGCCGCCCCGGCTGACATGGAAGGCCTCAAGATCCGCACGGTTGTCGCCGACCTGCCGCAGGAACTGGTGAAAGCCCTGGGCGCATCGCCAACCCCGATCCCGTGGCCGGAGCTGTTCACCTCCTTCCAGACCGGCGTTGTGGAAGGCTCCAAGAACGGCATCACCGACATCATGGGCATGAAGTTCCCGGATGCAGGCCTGCAGTATGTCACCCTCGACGGCCATGCCTACATGGGTGCGCTGTGGTGGATGGGCAACGAGAAGTTCCTGTCCTTGCCGGAAGACATGCGCCGGGTGGTTGTCGACGGCTTTTATGCCCTGCAGCAGGCAACCTTTGCTTCGCCGAAACGCAAGTCGATCAAGGCCTATGAAGACTTTGTCGCCGGCGGCGGCGATCTTTATGTGCCGACCCCGGCTGAAAAAGCGGCGTTCAAGGAAGCGGCAACCCCGGTCTATGCCTGGTTCAAGGAAAACGTCGGCCGCGGCGGCGAAATCTTCGGCGCCCTCGAAGAAGCCGTCAAAGCCGCAGAAACAGACATCAACGCAGCAAGAAATGCCGACCTGAACTAGAAACTCAACAACAGGACCCCAGGGCAGATCTGTCTACCCTGGGGCCGCAAACACCCCTTACCTCGACATGTTTGTCTTGAATTTCAATCCATGGGAGGCCCCCGCTTCCGGTCTTGGACCGTGCGTGTGCTTCCCAGTGGCCTCTATGGTGTTGTCATGACCCGTGTCCTGTGCATCGGCTCCGCTGTGGTCGATTTCACGTTCACCTTCGACCAGTTGCCGGATCGGGCAGAAAAATATGTGGCACGCTCCGCTGAAGTGGTCGGCGGTGGCATTGCCGCAAATGCTGCCATTGCCGTGGCCCGATTGGGCGGAACGGCCTTGCTCGGCGCGCAACTCGGGGACGATACCATTGGCGAAACGATCCTTTCCGGGCTCCGCGCGGAAAACGTTGATGTTTCGCTCGTCAATCGGGCCGCAGGTGGCCGTTCGTCCTATTCCTCTGTTTACATCGACGCGCAAGGCGAGCGCCAGATCGTCAATTTCCGCGGCGAGGGCCTCTATCTGGACGGCAACACCTTTGCAAGCGCTGCAGATCTTGATGCGGTTTTGGTCGACACCCGGTTGCCGGAAGCCGCGCTTGCCGGTTTGCAACTGGCGCGATCACGCGGCATTCCGGGAATTTTGGATGGTGAAGCGCCGGTCGATCCCCGGCTGATCGCGGCGTCCAGCCATGTGGCCTTTTCCCGCCAGGGACTTGAAGCCGTGATGCCGGGGCGTGATCCGGATGAGGCTTTGAGAGAGATTGCCGCGCGTCACAGCAACTGGGTTTGCATGACAGACGGTGCGAACGGCGTTCGTCACAAGACGCCCAGCGGCATCGCGCATACTCCCGCTTTTCAAGTGACAGCTATCGATACCTTGGGCGCCGGCGATGTCTGGCATGGCGCCTTTGCGCTCGCGCTTGGTGAAAATCAGACCGTTGAAGATGCGGTCCGCTTTGCCAGTGCTGCAGCAGCGCTCAAATGTACCCGGCCCGGTGGCCGGAATGGAACCCCTGATCGCGCTGCGGTCACCCAATTTCTAAAGGAGAACTCCCAATGACGCTTTCCCCAGGAAAACAGTGGAGTATGCGCCGGATGGCCGATGCCAACGGTATTTTCAAAATGACCGCTGTCGATCAGCGTCCGCCGATAAAGGGCCCGATTGCGGCACACTTGGGTGTCGAAGCTGCGCCGTGGGAGGAGGTCGCCCGGTTCAAGGCGTTGCTGGTTGAAACCCTGCAAGACAAGTCGACAGCTATGCTGCTCGATCCGCACTACGCCATTCCAAAAGCGATCGACACCTTGTCTCCGGCAAAGGGACTGATCGTCACATTAGAAGACAGCCTGTTCACGGAAACACCGGACGGGCGGTTGAGCTCGAATATCGACGACTGGTCGGTTGAAAAAATCAAACGCATGGGCGGCGATGCGGTCAAAGTGCTGGCCTGGTACCGGCCTGATGCTGGTGAAAGTGTTTGTACGGCGCAGCAGGATTACGTCAAAAAGATTGGTGAGGATTGCGCCCGTTATGACATTCCGTTCCTGTTTGAACTGCTTGTCTATCCGCTCGCGGCCGATGCGCATCAGACCACGGACTACATCGAAATGAAGGGCAAGAAGGCGGACGATGTTCTGGCCTCTGTCGAAGAATTCGCCAAGCCGGATTATGGTGTTGACGTTTTCAAACTGGAAAGCCCGGTCAATGCCAAGGACGCGGACGGGTCTGCGGAAGTCCAGGCTGTGTTTGATGAAATGGGCCGTCTGGCCGGACGTCCTTGGGTGATGCTGTCGGCAGGGGCCGGCAAAGCCGAATTCCGCAATGTGTTGGACCACGCGTTTGCGGCCGGTGCCTCCGGGTTCCTGGCTGGCCGGGCAATCTGGCTTGAGGCGTTTCAGGCTTATCCGGATTGGGACAAAATCCGTTCGGCGCTTGAAACCGATGCCAGCGCTTATCTCGCCGACATCTCCGCTCTCGCTGATGCCAAAGCAGCTCCTTGGTCCAGCCATTCTTGTTATGGTCCGGAGGGTGCCGCATTCCAGCCGGCCGATGCAAGTTTCCGGCATGGCTATGCGGGTTTTGGAGAGTAACTATGAAACTTGGTTTGCTGCCCCTTGGGCGTCCAACCTTTGATGTGCCGTTTGCGGAGAGCAAACTGGCGGCCATGTTGTCAGCCGTTGACGCTTGCGGATATGAGGTGGTTGGGGCGCGGACGCTGTTGTTCGATGAAGCTGCCACCCTTGCTGCGATCGAGAACCTGAAACAAGAGAATGTCGATCAGGTTCTGATCCTGCAGGTGACCTTCACGGATGCGAGCATGGCTGTTGCGGCTGCAAATGCGTTTACTCAGCCACTGTCCATTTGGGCAGTGCCGGAGCCGCGCGAAGGTGGCCGCTTGCGGTTGAATGCCTTTTGCGGCCTCAATCTGGCAGCTCATGCGCTCGGGCTGAATGACCGGGCCTTCTCCTGGCTTTATGCGGATCCGGATGGGAGCATCGCTCCTGATCTTGCCGCTTTGCTGTCCGGGGAACGTCCGGCTGGGAAGCTTGATGCGGGCGCTGTGCCGAGCACGGACGCCAAAGGTGAAGCCGTGGCTGCGGCCTTGAAAGGCCGGCGGATCGCCCGGATCGGTGAACACCCGGAAGGATTTGACACCTGTGCCTACGATCCTAAGAGGATCGATCAGCTGGCCGGTGTTGAAGTCGAGGCGCTGGAACTGGAAACCCTGTTCGATACAGCCCGGCAGGCAGAGGCTGCCGATGTCGCGGTGCTGCGCCAAAAGCTCGACAGCCAAGTGCCCAATGCGGACGATGTCGACAAAGATCAGCTCGACCGGTCCTTACGCCTGAAATTGGGCCTTGATAGCATCCGTAATTCTGGGGCGTTCGATGCGTTTGCGATCCGGTGCTGGCCGGAAACCTTCACAGTATATGGCGGCGCGGTTTGTGGACCTGCAGCGATGATGGGTGAAGCAAAAGTGCCCTGCGCCTGCGAAGCAGATGTTTATGGCGCCTTGACGCAGCTGCTTTTGATGGAAGCAGCACAAGCGCCGGTTTTTCTGACGGATCTCGTGGACGTTGATTGTGAAGACGGCACCGCTGTGGTCTGGCACTGTGGCCAGGCGCCGCTGTCGATGTGTGATCCGGCGGTTAAAGCGACCGCAACCGTTCACACAAATCGCAAGCAGCCGTTGCTCTATCAGTTTCCGCTGAAACCGGGGGAGGTGACCTTGGTCCGGGTCAGCCAATCCTTCAACGAGCCGAAGCTGGTGCTGTCATATGGCGAAATGCTTGCCCGCCCAGCAGCTTATACAGGAACTTCGGGTGTTATGCGGTTTGACCGGCCAGCATCAGATGTATTGGCGGACCTGATTGCGTCTGGATTGGAGCACCATATGGCTCTTGCTTATGGCGACCACCGGCAAACGCTCCGGGCCGCGGCAGGGGCGCTTGATTTGCCCCTTCTTGAGATTTGACAACAAAACCACCGCTGCGGGCTGGCCTGTCTGGAGAGGATAGGCCAGGAGCCCATCCGCAATCTCAGTTTTCTCAATGGTTGCCGAAAATCTGCGTTCGCGGAGCCGGCCCCAATGATCTGGGCAGCTTTATTGAAAGGTTAGGAAATGGACGTGTTTGGCGAGATGCCTGACGGGATACCCGTCAAGCGCATTTCACTTGAAGGTGGCGGTCTGACTGCTTCGTTCCTAACCTACGGCACGGTTCTTCAAGATCTGCGGCTTGAAGGCCATGCCGCACCGTTGGTGTTGGGGTTTGAGACGTTTGATCCCTATCTGACAAAGTCGCCTTATTTCGGCGCGACAGCTGGCCGGTATGCCAACCGGATCCGTGATGGCCATCTTGAGATCGACGGCAAAACCTACCAATTGGACCAGAATTTTCTGGGCAAACATGCGCTACATGGCGGTGCGGTCAGCATGGGTAAGCGCATGTGGCGCCTGGAGGAGAGCTCAAAGAGTGCCGCCGTATTCGCTATTGATCTTGCAGATGGCGAGATGGGTTTTCCGGGAAATCTCAAAGCCGAAGCCCGGTTTTCGCTCCTGAAGGGCGGGGTGCTGGATATCGTTTATTCAGCAACGACTGATGCTCCAACGTTGTGCAATCTGGCCCATCACAGCTACTTCAATCTTGGCAGTGACACGGTTCTTGAACATCAGCTGCAAATTAAAGCTGACCATTATTTGCCGGTCAATGAAGAGTTGATCCCGACAGGAGAGATTGCTCCGGTAGAAGGAACACCCTTCGACTTCCGCAAGTTGGCGCCAGTTGCACAAGGCGGAGCTTCTGGAACCTTCGATCACAATTTCTGTATCAGCCCTGATCACCTGGAACTGCGTGATGTTGCGGTCCTTCGTAATCCGTCCTCTGGGGTAACCATGCGATGCAGAACCACTGAGCCGGGTCTTCAAATCTATGACGGCGCCCGGATTGATATCGATGAGCCGGGTCTTGGCGGCATGAAAATGGGCGCGCATGCAGGTATCGCCCTGGAGCCGCAAATTTGGCCGGATGCGCCGCATCACCCTGACTTTCCATCTGCCTTGCTGCGCCCCGGCGAAACGTACCGGCAGCATAGCCAATATATTTTCGAACTGGATAGACCATGAGCGACTACAAGACTTACCTCTGCGAAGACAACCTGATTGGTGGCGCCTGGACCGGTGCAGATGACGGCGCCAGGATCGCGGTGACCAATCCAGCAACCGGCGATGTCATTGGACATATCCCCAAATGCGGCCGGGTCGAAACGGACCGTGCTATCGCGGCGGCTGCGAAAGCCTTCGACAGCTTTGGGCGGAGCGATCTGAGCCAACGGGTGAAGCTGCTGCAAGATCTGCACGATGCACTGATGGACAATCAAGAATCACTGGCGCAGTTGTTGACTGCGGAACAGGGGAAGCCGCTGTTTGAATCGCGCGGCGAGATCGCCATCGGAGCGGCATATATCCGCTGGTTCGCGGAAGAAATCCGGCGCGCCAAAGGGGAAATCGTTCCGGCACCCGGTGGTGACCGCAGATTGTTCGTCACGCGCCATCCGGTTGGTGTTGTCGCGGCCATCACACCGTGGAACTTCCCGTCGTCCATGCTGGCGCGCAAGCTCGGTCCGGCTCTGGCAGCCGGCTGTACGGTTGTTGCCAAACCTGCGACCAATACACCGTTTTCCGGGCTTGCCTGGGGCAAACTTGCCGAAGAGGTCGGCTATCCGGCCGGTGTTTTGAATATCGTAACGGGTGGAGCGCGGGATATTGGCGGCGCGATAATGGACAGCCCGCTGGTGCGTAAAGTGACCTTTACCGGATCAACCGAGGTGGGGCGGACACTCATCCGGCAATCCGCCGACACCGTCAAAAAAGTATCCATGGAGCTTGGCGGCAATGCACCGTTTATCGTGTTCGACGATGCGGACATTGATGCGGCCATCGAAGGTGCCATGATCGCCAAGTACCGCAACATGGGCCAGACCTGTGTGTGTACCAACCGGTTCTACGTCCAGGCCGGTGTGCATGATGCGTTTGTCGAAAAACTGCGGGCCGCAACCGCGGATCTCAAAGTGGGGGCGGGCATGGAACCGTCAACAATGCAGGGGCCATTGATCGACGATGCCGCAGTCACAAAGGTTGAAGAACTGATCGCTGATGCTGTTGGTAAAGGCGGGCAGGTGGTTGAAGGCGGCGGGCGTCATGCGCTTGGCGGCACGTATTTTCAGCCAACCGTCGTCACCGGAGCAACAGCCGATATGGCTTTTGCAACGGAAGAAATATTTGGTCCGCTTTCTGCGGTTTTTAAGTTCGAAACCGAAGAAGAGGCCATCTCGGCGGCCAACGCAACGGAGTTTGGGCTTGCTGCCTATGCCTACACCAAAGACCTGGCCCGTATCTTCCGCCTGAACGAGGGGCTGCAATACGGGCTGATCGGTATCAACGCTGGCTTGATTACCACCGTTGAAGCGCCTTTCGGCGGTTTGAAACAAAGCGGAATGGGCAAAGAGGGCGGAACTCAGGGGCTCGATGATTACCTGGAGAGCAAATACATGTGTGTCGCAGGTCTTTGACCCGCGGCACCGCGTGTTGTCTGGTCAAATGATCTAACAGTCCGACCTACTAGTTGGGATCTGATCTGCTTTCCATGTCGCGGATCAGATCCCGGGCTTCATCACCTTCCGGGATTGGGCGGCCACTGTCACGCCATTCAATCGCCGCTTTAAAACCCTCAGTCTGGGCGTACCGGCGGAACCACATGCCTTCCGGATTGTGCCGGGTGATCCCGTCAAAGACGGTGGCGGACATTTGCGCCTGTTCCAGGCCCATGGTCAGCATAATCTGATTGACGACCAGCTTGTGCATGGCGAGGTGACTTGCCGGTACTCCAGAAATACGCTTGGCGAGTTTCAACGTTGTCTCGTCGAGATCTTCTGCCGGACATGACATATTCGCCAAACCCCAATCGGCGGCGGTTTTACCCGTTATCATATCGCCAGTGAACATCAGTTGTTTGGCCCGGGCGGGCCCCAGCCGGTAGGTCCACATGGCTGTCGTTGGGCAACCCCAAACCCGGGTCGGCATATATCCGATACGGGCATCGTCGGCCATAACCAGCAAGTCACAGCACAGGGCAATGTCGCTTCCTCCGGCAACGGCAGCACCGTGAACCTTTGCGATTGTTGGTTTCCGGGACCGCCACAAGGCCATAAAGTCCTCTGTGTTGCGTTTCATGACAGCGTAGTCGACCATCGGGTCCCAAGGGTTGCTTTCCTGCTGGCAAGGATGATCTGCATCATTTTCGGCATAAAACGTCAGGTCATAGCCACCGCAAAACCCCTTTCCCGCTCCTTCAACGATGATGGCGTGAATATCTTTGCTGTCTTCGGCCCATTCAACGGCCGCCCGAATTTCACGGGGCGTGTCGTCTTTAATGGCGTTGAAGCGCTCCGGCCGGTTCAACAGCAACCGGGCAATGCGCGGTTCGTCGTCCAAAGGGTCAATCCGAAGCGTTGAGTATTCCGGCATGGTGTCCTCCATCGGCATCAGCAGATGGGGTCACAATCGCAAGATTGTTAAAAACAGTCAATGCTGACTGTTTTAATTACATTGATTGACGGATGGCCGCCGCTGGGTTGGGAGCTGCTTATTTGGTCTCAGACTTCAGCAGATTTCTGACGGTTTCGATCCAGTCTTCAATCAACCGGTTCCGCAAGCGCGGGTCGTTGCGAAGTAAGGTTGATACCGCCAGCCCACGCACGAATTCGATGGTCAAGAAGATGACTTTTTGGCCGCAGGGTTGGTCCGGAAGTTCGCCGAAGAGTTTCGCCAGCACCCTGTCGTGATCCTCGACGGCGTCCTTCTCGGCGGCGCGCAATGCTTTTCTGAGTGTTGGGTCCGACCTTGATGCCACCCAAAGTTCAAGCTCAGCGCCGAATGAGGGATGGGCATAGGCATTGGCCAAGATCCAAATGGGTTTTGCGATCGGGTCGGTAAGATGTTCAAGTTTTGCCGCCTCGGTCCAGACCGCCTGCTCGTTCAAAGTGACCAACTCATTGACGGTCTTCGACAACAAGTCAGCGTGGGTCGGAAAATGGTGGAGCAATGCGCCTCGGCTGACCGCGGCCTGTTTTTGAACCTCCAGCGTTGTTGTCTTTGAAAGACCGTGTTCGATCAGGACCCCGACAGCGGCTTTTAGGATGCGGGCACGTGTTGCATCGCTTTTAGTTTTTTGGGCGGTTTTCCGCGGCGGGGTGTATGTCTCACTGGAGGGTTCGATGTCTCTGACCTTTCATGCGTCCCGCTAAAAAGATGCGGGATTCCGTATCAGTCGGATCATACGACCGGACAATTGGTGAGCGGAAGGGATGAGAGGAACATTTCCCACCGCACTGCGCTGACTGATTCAGCTTTTCATATGTCAGCCTTGGGTTTCCCGAGACCTCAAAAGTCAGAAAATTTACCTGAAAAAGCAATGCCATCTTTACAGAGGCGTTTGCAAGGCGTTTAAATTTCTCTGAGCCAGCTACGTTGGACCTGATGGGAGGGGAACTGGACGTGCAAGCCACCGATACGACGAACCCGGAATACTTCCACAAAGTCGTCGACTGCCAATATGCCTGCCCGGCGCATACGCCCGTGCCAGCCTATATCCGCCTAATAGCCCAGCAAAAGTACACAGACGCCTATCTGATCAATTGGGAAAGCAATGTCTTTCCTGGTGTGCTGGGCCGTACCTGTGACCGGCCTTGTGAACCTGCATGCCGGCGCGGCCGCGTTGAAGAAGAGCCAGTTGCGATCTGCCGTTTGAAGCGGGTGGCGGCGGACTTCAAAGACGAAGTTGCCAGTATGCTTCCAAAAGCAGGTCCGCCCAATGGCAAAAAGATCGCGCTGATTGGCGGGGGACCTGCGTCGCTAACTGTGGCCCGCGATCTGGCACCGCTTGGCTACGAACTGCATCTCTACGATGAACAGGCCAAAGGCGGCGGCTTCATGCGCAGCCAGATCCCGTCATTCCGATTGCCGGAAAGCGTGCTCGACGAAGAGATCGGCTATGTTCTCGATATGGGCATCAAGACCGTTTTCAACACCTATGTTGACAGCATGGCGGAGATGCTGACCAAGGGATATGACGCGATCTTCGTTGGGTCCGGAGCGCCGCGTGGGCGTGATCTGCCCAAGCTGCCCGGCCGCAAAGAAGCTGATGCAAATATCCATATCGGGATCAACTGGCTGGCCAATGTCGCTTTTGAACACACCAAGCAAATTGGCAAGCGCGTCATTGTGCTCGGTGGCGGGAACACCGCCATGGACTGTTGCCGGACGTCGCGCCGGCTGGGCGGGGAAGACGTGAAGGTCATCGTCCGCAGCCCGTTTGCGGATATGAAAGCATCGCCTTGGGAGAAAGAAGACGCCGTTCACGAAGGTATTCCGATCATTGACAATCACGTTCCGCGTGAGTTTGTAATCGAAGATGGCAAGCTTGTCGGGATGACGTTCGACAAGGTTGAAGCGGTCTACAGTGATGATGGAAAACGCGAGCTGGTGCCGACTGGTGAGGAGCCGGAGTTTTTCCCTTGCGATGATGTGCTGATTGCGATTGGCCAGGAAAACGCATTCCCCTGGATCGAAAAGGAAACGGGCATCCGGTTCACCAGCTGGGGAACACCGATCATCAACGATGACGAGACGTTCCAATCCACCCGCAAGGAAGTGTTTTTTGGCGGGGATTCGGCCTTTGGTCCCTCGAACATCATCACGGCCGTTGCGCACGGTCATAAAGCGGCGGTGTCTATCGACCTTTACTGCCAAGGAAAGGATCTGTCCAAACGGCCGCCGCCGAATGTCACCTTGGTGGGTCAGAAGATGGGTATCCACGAATGGAGTTATGACTCCATTCCCATCACTGACGAACGTAAGACTGTCCCTCTAGAAGACTTGGCAAAATCCTTGAGCGACCGGATGGTTGAGGTCGAATTGGGCTTTGATCCTGAAACCGCCTTTATCGAGGCCGAGCGTTGCTTGAACTGTGATGCGCAGACGGTCTTTACGGATGTGAATTGCATCGAGTGCGATGCGTGCACGGATGTATGCCCGACAAGCTGCATAACCTTCACGCAAAACGCACCGGAAGGGGAACTACGGAACAAGCTTCTGGTTCCAGCCGAGAACACAGATCAGGACCTGTTTGTCTCAGGCACGCTGCCTACAGGGCGAGTGCTGGTCAAAGATGAGGATGTTTGCCTGCACTGCGGTTTGTGCGCGGAACGCTGCCCCACGGCGGCCTGGGACATGCAGATGTTCTTCTACAACATGGCAAAAGCGGCGCCCAACCTGGTGGACTTCAAATGAAACAGATCAAAGGCGTCAACGATTTTGTGGTGAAATTTGCTAATGTGAATGGCACCGGATCTGCCTCCGCCAACCATATGTTTGCAAAAGCGATTTTCCGGATGGGTATTCCGGTGAGCCCGCGCAACATCTTTCCGTCCAACATTCAAGGCTTGCCGACCTGGTACGAAGTCCGGGTCAGCTCCAAAGGATATCTCGGCCGGCGCGGCGGTGTAGACCTGATGCTCTGCGTGAACCCGCAAACGATGGAAGACGATGTCGCCAGCGTCGAGCCCGGTGGGTACTTCGTCTACGATTCCACCCGGCCATTGGCTCCGCATCTTAAGCGGGACGACATCAGCTATTTCGGTATTCCGCTGACGGCCATGTGCATGCGCGAATTCGAAGTTGCGCGGTTGCAGCAGCTCTTAAAGAACGTGGTCTATGTCGGCGCACTTGCGGCACTGCTGGATGTCGATTTTAAGATCTTAAAGGATCTGCTGCATGACCAGTTCAAGGGCAAGGAAAAGCTTGTCTCCCCGAACGTACATGCGCTTGAGATGGGCTATCAGTTTGCCCAGGAGAATTTCAACTGTCCGTTGCCGATCCGGCTGGAACGGGGTGTCAGTGATGCACCGCATATCCGTGAAAGCCAGCATATTTTGATGAACGGCAATACGGCGGCTGCCCTTGGTGCCATCTATGGCGGGGCCACCGTCGCGGCTTGGTATCCGATCACTCCGTCGACATCCGTGGTCGACGCCTTTGCCAAATACGCCGAACGCATGCGGATCGATGCCGGGACCGGCAAACGGAATTTTGCGATCCTGCAGGCGGAAGATGAACTGGCGGCCATGGGGATCGTCGTTGGCGCCAGCTGGAATGGCGCACGGGCCTTTACCGCAACCTCCGGCCCCGGCCTGTCCTTGATGAGCGAATTTCTGGGCCTGGCTTATTTTGCGGAAGTGCCGGTTGTGTTGATCGACGTTCAAAGATCTGGGCCATCGACCGGCATGCCGACGCGAAGCCAGCAATCGGACATTCTTGCTGCTGCCTATGCCAGCCATGGCGACACGAAACACATTCTTCTGTTCCCGGCGACGCCGCAGGAATGTTTCGAAATGACAGTTCAGGCCTTTGATCTGGCCGAGCAGCTGCAAACCCCGGTCATTGTCATGTCAGACCTTGATCTTGGCATGAACGACTGGATGTCGCCGCCGCTAGAATGGGACGACAGCTACGAGATGAAGCGCGGTAAAGTTCTGGATGCCGCTGCTTTGGACGAGGCGGAGGTCTGGGGCCGTTATCTTGATGTCGATGGCGATGGTATTTGTTACCGCACGCTGCCAGGGACGCATCCGGACAAGGGCGCCTTCTTCACCCGGGGTTCGTCAAAGAATGACATGGCGGTCTATTCCGAAAAAGGCGAAGACTATGTCAAGAACGTGGATAGGCTGGTCCGCAAGTTCGAGACTGCCAAAACCTATGTTCCTGCGCCCAAGGTTCACGATCCAATTCCGGTGAAGAAACCGAAGACCAAAAAGAAACTTGGTGCACTGTTCTTCGGTACTTCGGCGTCACCGTCCTATGAAGCGGTCGAAATTCTTGCGAGTGAAGGCTACCCAATTGATGTGATGCGCATCCGGGCCTTCCCGTTTCACAAAGACCTCGATGCGTTCGTGCATGAGCACGACATCGTTTTTGTGATCGAACAAAACCGCGATGGACAAATGCGCCAGCTGATCATGAACGAGTGCCATATCGCACCAGACAAATTGACATCGGTTCTCAACTACTCCGGGACACCGATTACGGCCCGTACGATTGCCGGCCAAATCCGAAAAGCGCTGAATGTCGCCAGCGCCGACGTTGTCAAGCTGCATCCGGAGACCGTTTGATGTCTTATTACAAGCCGAAATTCCAACACCCGAAACTGCCTAAAAATGAGCTGGGCTATACGGTTGCCGATTATGATGGAGCGGTCTCAACGCTTTGCGCGGGATGTGGACATGACAGTATTTCCGCTGCCGTCCGGAACGCCTGTTATCTCTCGGCCATTCCCCCGCACCGCATCGCGAAACTGTCCGGTATTGGCTGTTCGTCGAAGATGCCCACCTATTTTTTGGGGCGCAGTCACGGATTTAATTCCGTGCATGGACGCATGCCGTCTGTTGCCACGGGGGCGAGCGTTGCCAATCGCGACCTGATCTATCTTGGTGTTTCAGGGGATGGTGATACGGCGTCCATCGGGATGGGCCAATTCGTTCACCTGATCCGGCGCAATGTGAACATGACCTATATCGTGGCCAACAACGGCTGTTACGGATTGACTAAGGGGCAGACCAGTGCCACCTCCGATCTAGGATCAATCGGCAAATACGGCGGCGAAAACCCATTTGAAGGAATTGACCTGGCCAGTCTCGCAGTGTTGCAGGGTGCCAGTTTTGTGGGGCGCAGTTTTTCCGGTGACAAGGAGCAGCTGGAGCCGTTGATCCGCGCAGCAATGGCCCATAGAGGCTTTGCTTTTATTGACGTGGTGTCGCCATGTGTGACCTTTGCCAACAATGTCGGGTCGACAAAAAGTTATGCAGCCACCCGTGAGAACCTGGATGCGATGCCGGTCGATTTTGTGCCCATGCGCGAGGAGATCCGAACCCAATACAAGGAAGGATCAAGTCAGACAGTGACACTGCATGACGGGTCGAACATCCAATTGCACAAGGCCAGCAGCAAATACAAAGCCGACAGCCGGGACGACGCGCTGATGGCGCTTCAGGAAGCCAATCGCAATGGGAAAGTCCTGACCGGGCTATTCTACCTCGACCCGAACGCGCAGGACCTCAATCACACTCTGGCACTTGCCGACAAACCGTTGAACAGTTTGAGCACGGATGAGCTTTGCCCCGGTAGCCGCGTTCTCAATAGTATCAATGAAGGGCTCCGGTAACCGGCAATCCGCCGGAAACAGGCCGCTACTTTATCGCCGAAATTTGAGAAGGGGGAGGAAACTGCCCCTTTCTTTTTGCCGACTTGAAAGAGCAGAAAGTCCGTAGGTCCTTTTCGAACTGCGCTTATGGTTTGACCGACAATTGTAAATACTGACCGATATCCGTTCGAATTCCCCTAATACTACAAATGGGTAGATTTCTCTGATCGCCTTTAGGTCAAGCGCGAGATTGCGCTTGTTCCTGAAATAAATTTCATAAAAAGAAATAAATACCAATTCCTGTTGACCATCGTTTGATGTGCCCCTTATCAATCCCTTGTCCGGGATAAAAACCGGTTCATGAAATTTCTTGCAAAGCTGCTTTGGGTTTGAAAAGCTGTTCTGCAAGATGAGGAGGAGTTGCTCTAGGGAGGAAACTATGGGCGCTTTGAAATTGAAGGCTGTGCTGGTGTCCGCAGCGTTGTCGACGGCCGTACTGTCTGCAACACCAGCGACGGCAAACGGGCTGAAATGCGAACCGGGTGAAACCTACATTATGAATGTCATGGTGTCGGGCCATCCATACTGGGTGCCTGTCTATCAGGGGTTCAAACAGGCGGCTGAAGCCTTTGGCTGCGAGACTGTCTTTTCAGGTACACCGGACTACGACATCACCAAGCAGATTGCATCCTTTGAACAGGATATGGTGAAACAGCCGGCCGGAATTCTGGTTCATCCAATGCAATCTGATCCGTTCATCGAGCCGATCAACCGGGCGATCGACAGTGGAACGCAAATAGTCACATTTGCGGCTGACTCTCCGAAATCCAACCGCACGGCCTACATTACGTCCGACAATCTTGCTGAAGCCAAGTTCGCTGCCGAGGAAATCGTCAAGCAGATCGGCGACAGTGCGGAATACGCTGTATTGGAAAACCCGGGCCAGTCCAATCACGATCTTCGGGTGACTGCGCTGATTTCCTATATGGAAGACAACTACCCGAACATGAAATTGGTCGGCCGTCAGGCGACGAACCAGGACAGCAACGCGGCTTACCGTGCGACCGGTTCGATCCTTCAGGCGAACCCGAACCTCGGTGCTTTGTGGATCCCTGAAGCTGGGTCTGCGGAAGGGGCTGTGGCTGCGGTTCTGGAAGCGGAAGCCAAAGTCCTGATCATGCATGCTGATGTGACACCGACCACGTTGGAACACATCAAGGCCGGTAACATCCATATGGCCTTGAACCCGAACCAGGGCATGCAGGGTTTCATGGGCTTTATGGCAACATTCCTAGCCTCGCACTCTGATGTGTTCGATCCCTTCAACGACTACAAGGTCTCCGGCTACAATCCGGTTCAGATCCCCTATGTCGATAATGGGTTCGCTGTCATTACCAAGGACAATGCCGACAGTTTTGACCTGAACACATACATGGAAGGCCGCGATCCGAGCTGATCCTGGTCCGGGGCTTAGTGCCCCCAAACTCCTGGGTTGTCTGTCGACGTGAAACGGATAGACAACCCACTTTCCAAAAAACCTTCGTTTAGCAGAGTGTTTCAGTCATGCGCGATGACGTGATCCTGAAAATCTCAAACTTAAGCAAATCGTTCGGACCGATCCGTGCACTCAAAGGTGTCGACTTCCAACTCCGCAAGGGGGAGATCCACGCGATTGCCGGTGAAAACGGTGCCGGGAAATCCACGCTGATGAATGTGATTGACGGCATCCTGCAACCCGATGATGGCGACATCTTCCTTGATGGCATGCGTGTGAAAATCGGATCGCCTACCGTGGCGCAGAAGCTGGGCATTGGTTTCGTTCATCAAGAGATCGCGCTCTGTCCGGATGTCTCGGTTGCTGAAAACATTTTCATGGCAACCACCAATGTCAGCCGTTCGTTCCTGATGGATTATGCTGCGCTTGAAAAGAAAGCTGCTACCGTTCTTGGTCAGCTGAGCGACATCAACCCAGCAACCCTTGTGCGCAACCTGTCGATCTCCCATCAGCAGCTGGTTGAGATCGCAAAAGCGCTGACACTGGACTGCCGGATCCTGATCCTGGATGAGCCGACCGCCGCACTGACGGAAAAAGAAGCTCAGATCCTGTTTAAGATCATGCGGCGGCTTGCAGACCAGGGCATTTCCATCATCTACATTTCGCATCGCATGGTCGAAATCTTCGACAACTGCGACCGGGTTTCCGTCTATCGGGACGGCAATTACATCACCACGCAGAATGTTGCCGATATCCAGCCGAGTGACGTGGTCAATGCAATGGTCGGCCGGGTTATTGATGACCTTTATCCGAAAAAACAGACGGATACCGAAAAGACCGGCGAGATCATCCTCGATGTTCGGCACCTAAATGAACGGACGCGGTTCCAGGATGTGTCCTTTCAACTTGAAAAGGGCGAAATCCTCGGTGTTGCCGGCCTGATCGGCGCCGGGCGCAGCGAGATCGTCAAGGGCATCTGTAAGCTGGAGGGGGAGGTCACGGGTGAAGTCGTCCTCAACGGCAAGACACTCGACCTGACCTGCTATCGCGACAGCATATCTGAAGGAATTGTCTATCTTTCCGAAGACCGGAAAGGTGATGGCGTCTTTCTGGATATGTCGATCGCCTCCAACATTTCCGCGCTTAAGCCGGAACAGGTGGCGAGTGGATTTGTATTGATCCAGAAACACAAAGAAGAAGAACAGGCCCAGGACCTGGGTGATCGGCTCAATTTGAAATGCGGAACGCTGTCTGATCCCGTTTCTTCGCTATCTGGCGGCAACCAGCAAAAGGTTGCGATTGCCAAAATGCTGTCGGTCAACCCGAAGCTCATTTTCCTGGATGAGCCGACCCGCGGTGTCGATGTCGGGGCCAAGGCTGAGATCCACCGTATCTTGCGCAATCTGGCGCGCAGCGGTGTCGGCATCGTGGTGATCTCGTCAGAGCTGCCCGAACTGATCGGCGTATGCGACCGGGTTCTGGTTGTCCGGGAAGGACGGATCAGCGGTGAGGTTACCGGCGATCAAATGACAGAAGAAAACATCATGCACCTCGCATCGGTCGGCGATGCCGAGGCAACGATACACAAAGGGTGGGAATAAAATGGAAGACGCAGTCTCCCTGACCGACACACCGGATACTAAGAAGGCGGAAGCCTCGTTCATCCGCCGTATTCTGCGCATGCGCGAAACCGGCCTGATCGCGATCATCCTGTTGTTGTTTATCGTGATGTCCTTTGCCTCACCCTACTTCCTGACTTGGGTGAACATGCGGGCGATGGTCATGGCATTCGCCGTGGAAGGCATAGTCGTCGTCGGCATGACCATTCTGTTGATCTCTGGCGGGATCGATTTGTCAGTGGGGTCTGTCACGGCGCTGGCCATGGTGATTGCGGGCTGGCTGTTCTTGAACGGCGTTGACCCTTGGGTGGCCTCGGCGATCTCAATTGCGGCCTGTACTGCAATCGGCGCATTCATGGGCTTTTTCACCACGCGGATTGGGCTGCATCACTTTATTGTCTCCCTAGGTGTGATGGTGATCGCCCGGGGGGCCTGTCTGTTGGGAACGGGCGGCCGTCCGCTGGGCCTTTACACCTTGCCGCCGGAGTTCAAATTCATCGGCCAAGGTTCGATTGGTCCAATCCCGGTTGTCATCATTCTGTTCATCGGCGTTGTTGTGGCCTTCGATTTCATGCTGCGCCGGACCACCATGTTCCGGAAGGTGTTTTATACCGGCAGCAACGAGAAGGCCGCTGCCTACTCCGGGATCCGCACCAAGAAAGTGGTGTTCCTGACAACGACTTTGTGTTCGGCGCTGTGCGGCTTTGCCGGGATCATCTACATGGCGCGTTTTGGATCAGCCCAGCCGACTTTCGGCATCGGCATGGAACTGAACGTCATTGCGGCAGCTGTCATTGGCGGCGCTAGCCTCTCGGGCGGATCGGGCACGATTTTTGGTGCGATCCTGGGCGCTGTCCTTCTCTCGGTGGTCTCCAGTTCACTCGCGCTTCTGGATGTCTCGGTCTACTGGCAGGACATCATTCGCGGATCGATCCTGCTCGCAGCGGTATCCATCGACCATTACCTTGTCAAAAAACGCGCCTGATACGGCCTTGAAGAAAAAGGGTTTCCTGATGGCAGACAAGAAAAACGACATAGAACTGATGCGTCAGATGCACACTGTTTTGGTGTTGCATTTCCTGGAAGGCAGGAAACAATCTGAAATTGCTGAAACGCTCAACTTGTCGACATCCAAGGTCAACCGGCTGATCACGCAAGGCCGGAAGATGGGCATGGTGAAGATCGATATCGAAAATCCGTTCCAGCGGCTAACCGATCTTGAAGCGCTTCTTGAAGAGCAAGTTCCTTTGACGCGGGCGCTTGTGACGTCAGCGGTTCCCGGCAGCCCGGACACGACCCTGAAACAGGTTGGGCTCGCTGCGGCCAATCATCTCATCGAAACCATTCGGGACGGGGATGTGATCGCAATTTCGGGCGGCAAGGCGGTGAGCGCCGTTGTCCAGAACATTGAAACCGACCGCAAGTTTGACGTTACTGTCGTTCCGCTAACGGGCGGGGTCCAGGGAAAGTTCTACACGGACGTCAATCATCTGGCGACGCAATTGGCTGACCGGCTTGGCGGCGAGGCCATCCTTGTTCATGCACCCCTCTTCGCCGAGAGCCGGGAACAGCGGGACATGCTGATGGATGTCGCGTCGATCAAACAGGCTTTCGAAACGGCCCGGCAGGCGAACGTCGCGCTAGTTGGAGTTGGCTCAATCCAGACACCTGGCTCCAGTTATTACGATCTGCATCCTATGCCGGAAAGTGATCGAAAGATGCTGGTGGGGACCGGGATCACGGCCGAATTCCTCGCGCATCTGATGCGTCCGGACGGAACCGTTGCCGACTACGCTTTGAACTCACGGCTTGTTGCATTGAAGCCGGAGGAATTGCGGCAATGCAAACGGGTGATCGGGGTGGCATCAGGCGCTGAGAAGGTGATGCCGATCCGGGCAATCCTGAACGGCCATCACATGGATTCACTTATTTTGGACGAAGACACTGCCAGCGAAGTTCTGGCGGCAACGGAAGGTGCTCAAAATGTTGCATGACATGCTGACACGCAAAATTGGCCACTCGGGTATTGAGGCTTCGGCAGTTGGCCTGGGGACATGGGCCATCGGTGGCTGGATGTGGGGTGGCACAGACGAAAGCCGCTCGGTAGATGCCATCCGCGCTTCGATCGACGAAGGGGTGAGCTTGATCGACACTGCGCCCGCCTATGGTCAGGGACTGGCAGAAGAAATCGTCGGTAAGGCTTTGGTGGGACGCCGCGACAAGGTGGTTCTGGCGACGAAATGCGGCTTGGTCTGGCATACCCAGAAAGGCAATCATTTCTTCGACTATGACGGCAAGCCGGTTCACCGGTATCTCGGAAAAGACGCCATCGTCTATGAAGTCGAACAAAGCTTAATGCGGCTTGGGACCGATTACATTGACCACTACATCACGCATTGGCAAGATCCGACCACCCCGGTTGATGAGACGATGGAAGCCCTTGAGTTGCTCAAGGCTCAGGGAAAAATCCGCTCCATCGGGGCCAGCAACACATCGGTCGATAATCTGAATGCCTATATCCAGGCCGGTCAGCTTGATGCCGTTCAAGAAGAATACAGCATGGTGAAGAGGGATATTGAAACGACCCACGTTCCTACTTGCCTGGAGAACGACGTTTCGGTCTTGAGTTACTCTTCGTTGGCGCTTGGGCTTTTGACCGGAAAAATCGGCCCGGAACGCACTTTCAGTGGGGACGATCAGCGGAAAGACAATCCGCGTTTTTCAATTGAGAATCGTCAGAAGGTGGCTCTCTTGATGGAAACCATCTCGCCGATTGCTGGGGCGCATGGGGCCAGCAAGGCTCAAGTCGTGATTGCCTGGACCCTGCAGCAACCCGGAATCACTTTTTCACTATGCGGAGCACGCGATCCCGGCCAGGCAGTAGAAAACGCCAAAGCCGGTAAGCTTCGTTTGTCTCAATCAGATCTGGATGCCATCAGCGCCGCAGCGCAAACGCATTTGACCCAACTCGCCGCCTGATTCAACCACACCAGGTGCACAACAAAATCTAGCAGTAAGGAACGCCGGAACTCTTTTCGGCGAACGGGAGATCTATGTCCGATCAACGGCAAGAAAACTGGGGCAGCCTGCGCAGCGACAGCGCGTTCGATGTCATAGTGGTCGGTGGCGGCATCAATGGTATCGGCGTTTACAGAGAACTGGCGCTCCAGGGACTGCGCGTTATTCTCGTTGAGCGGAATGATTTTTGTTCCGGCTGCAGCGCTGCCCCCTCGCGTATGATCCATGGTGGATTGCGGTATCTTGAAAACGGCGAGTTTGACTTGGTCCGGGAGTCTCTGCGCGAACGGGATGCTTTGCTCAAAAATGCACCGCATTTGGTTCACCCGCTTCCGACGGTCATTCCTATCAAATCAATGTTTTCAGGGCTGTTGAATTCTGCAGCAAGTTTTTTTGGTTTATCCGGTCAACCGTCAAGCCGCGGCGCCTTACCGATCAAACTTGGCCTGATGCTTTATGATTGGGTGACACGCTCGCGCCGCTTGCTGCCCAAACATACATTTCAGGGCAAAAAAGCAACGCGTGCCCGATGGCCGAAGTTGATGCCGGATCTGAGATTTTCGGCGGTCTATCACGATGCCTGGATCAGCCATCCGGAACGTCTTGGTATTGAGTTGATTTCTGATGTGCAGAAACAGGCGCCGAACTGTGTGGCCTTAAACTATGCAGAGGTTGGCGCTCGGCAGAGCGGTGGATTTGATGTCAAAAACCTCCGGACCGGTGAAACAGCGAACGTATCGGCACGTCTCGTCGTCAACGCAACCGGGGCCTGGCTGGATGAAACGATCAGACAGATCAGCGGCGAGACGGACCGGGAGCGGCTGGTGTCAGGTACCAAGGGCTCTCATCTCATTCTCGACAATGATGACCTGGCAGACGCTCTCGACGGCCACATGGTCTACTTTGAAAATGCCGACGGCCGGGTCTGTATCGTGTTTCCTTATCTCGGGAAGGTGCTGGCCGGCTCCACCGATATCCGGGTGAAATCCGCAGCCAGGGTTCGCTGTGAAGATGATGAACGAGATTACATCTTAGAATCCTTGCGGCTTGTCTTTCCGGACCTTGATGTCCGGGCAGACCAAATTGTCTTCAGCTATGCGGGCATCCGCCCGCTTCCTAAAAGCGATCATGATTATACGGGCCGGATTTCCCGGGGGCATTTTACCAAACGTCTTGTAGGGCCGGTTCCTCAATTGTGCATGGTTGGGGGCAAGTGGACGACATTCCGGGCCTTTGCCGAGCAGGCCACGGACGAAGTTTTGGCGGAACTTGGACGTCCAAGGCAGACAAACACGCTTGGTCTTCCAATTGGCGGCGGACAGACTTTTCCGAAGGATACCAATCGGTTTGAGACAAACCTGATAAATGAATTTGCTGTCCGGTTCGACCAGGCACGGCATCTGGTTCGGACTTACGGTGCGGCGGCGGTCAAACTTCAGAAATTCTGCTTTTCTCAGGGAAATGACCAGCCGATCGCCGGATGTGCCCTGACAGAGAATGAAGTGATTTACCTGATCCGAAATGAGTTTGTCGAAACCGTCTCTGATCTTGTTCTGCGCCGCACATCCCTGGCAATCGACGGCAGCGTTTCTCTGGACATCATCGATCAGCTGACAGACCTGCTACGTCAGGAGCGAAACCTTTCCTCACAGGAAGCCGAACGGCAACGTTCGGACCTCATTGAAGAACTTGGCGATTATCACGGCGTTTCCGAAAAAACGCTGGAATCCCGCAATCAAAATTGGAGTGAAGAATGCGAGTTAGCACGAAAGCCCGCATGAACCGGATGTTCACGCATGGCGGTTGCCTGGATGTGGCGATTGATCATGGGGTGTGCAACGAACCGAGTTTCATGGTTGGTCTGGAAGATATGGCCGGAGTTGTCGATACTTTGGTCGATGCGAAACCCGATGCCATTCAGATGGCATATGGTCAGGCCGACCTTCTGCAAAGCCGCCCGGAAAAAGACAAGCCGGCCTTGGTCATGCGGATCGATATGGGCAACCCTTACAACGACCAGCGCCACCGGGTGATGTGGTCGATGTTGCAAAACTCGGACGAGCCGATCATCGGTGCGATTGAAATGGACGCGGCCTGTGTTGTGGTGAACTTGTTCATGCTGCCGGATGAACCCGAACTGTTCCGTCAGTGTGTCGACAACATTTCCCGCGTGCGGGCTGCCTGTCACAAATACGGCATGCCGCTGATGATCGAGCCCTTGGTCATGCTGCCGAATGAGGTGCGTGGTGGATATCAGGTTGACGGTAATGCGGAAAAGATTGTCACACTGGTCCGATTGGCAAATGAAATGGGAGCAGACATTATTAAGGCGGATCCCACCGAAAACCCTGAAGATTTTCATCGTGTGATCGAAGCTGCCCGGGTGCCCGTACTGGTGCGGGGAGGCGGCAAAGAGGATCTGAGAACGGTCCTCAACAAGTCGGCCGCACTGATGCAACAGGGGGCCAAGGGCATGGTCTACGGCCGGAACATCTATCAGCACGACAATCCGCGGGCGGTAGTTTCGGCTCTTATGGCCATGATCCATCATGGTGCAGATGGTGACGAAGCCTGGGATATCTACAGCCGTGGTTGATGAGAACACATATGTGCTGGGCCTTGATGCGGGAAACACCGTTATCAAGGCTGTGCTCTTCGACCTTCATGGCCGGCAAATTGCCATGCACGCTCTGGACGGACAGTCCAGCACTCCGCAGCCGGGGCATGTGGAACGTGATCTGAACGAACTTTGGGACAATGCGCAGCAAGCCATTAAGGGCTGCATTGAAAACGCAAACATCAAACCATCTCAGATCGCCGCGATTGGCTGTGCGGGGCACGGCAATGGCCTTTATCTGCTGGATCGGCAAGACGAGCCACTTGTCGGGATTCAGTCTTTAGATACGAGAGCTGCGGGCCATGCTGAAGAGCTGAGGACGGCCAATGGCGCAGCGCTCCATGCCCTATGTCTTCAAGAACCCTGGCCATCCCAAACACCCGTGCTGCTTGCCTGGATCAAAGCCAACCGTCCGGATCTTTATCAAAAGGCCGGAACGTTGCTTTTATGCAAGGATTTCATGACGTTCAAGCTGACCGGCGAGCGTGTGAGCGATATCTCGGACATGTCCGGCTGCGGTCTGACACGGATGCCGGAATGCGTCTACGACGAGGACTTGCTATCCCTCTATGGCCTTTCAGATGCGCGTCAGTTGTTGCCCCGCCTTATCCGGCCAACGGATGTTGCCGGGCGGATTTCAGAAGTCGCGGCTGAATTGACAGGACTTGTGGCCGGCACGCCCGTGATCGGTGGTTACTTCGATGTCGTTGCAAGTGCTATCGGCTCCGGCGTGGTCAATCCCGGTGAGGCATCGATCATTGCAGGGACTTGGAGCATCAATCAGGTGTTTTCCGATGCGCCGGTTGTCGACCGGTCGATGTTCATGGCTTCCGGTTTTGCGCCGGGCCGGTTTGTGAACATTGAAGCAAGCGCAACGTCGGCAGCCAATTTGGAATGGTATGTGCGCGAGTTCATCGAACGCGGCGAACATCACGATGACCCCTTCGGCTATTGCAACGACCGCATAGCCGAAACTACACCGGCGGCTGATGATCCGTATTTTCATCCATTTCTTTATGGATCAGGGCAAGGAGCGGACTACAGGGCCGGGTTTTACGGACTTGCTGGATGGCATAGCGAAGGGCATTTGCTCAGGGCGTTGTTTGAAGGGGTCCTGTTTGAACACCGGCGGCACATAGAGGTGCTTCAGTCTACCGGTGTTCAGTTTGACACGGCGACTTTATCTGGGGGCGGTGCACGCAGCCCGGTGTGGCCGCAGATGTTTGCAGACTGCCTTGGAGTTCCGATCGCGGTTGCTGATGCGCGTGAAACCGGGGCACTGGGTGCCGCGATCGGTGCCGGTGTCGGAAGCGGGCTGTTTGCGTCTTATGAAGAAGCGGTTTCAGCAATGACTGATATCCGCAGAACCTACCAGCCGGACTCGGCCATGAAGGCGTTTTACGACCGGCGTTACCAAACTTACCTGAACCTGACGGAGGCCATGAAGGCCTTTTGGAGCACTTGGGCTTCTTCCAACTGATCAAGGCGTTTGAGACATGAAAGCTGTTGGTTTTTTCAACTCCCTGCCAATTGAACATCCGGAGAGTTTGCTGGATGTCGACCTCCCGGATCCAGTTCCAGGCGAAAACGATTTGCTTGTCGAAATCGAAGCGATATCGATCAATCCGGCCGATGCAAAACGCAGGATCCGAACGGCCGTGGATGCGCCTCACGAAACGGCATTTGTGCTTGGATACGACGCTGTCGGAAGGGTCCGCGCCTGCGGGAGCGGTACGGCCGGTTTTAAAGACGGCGACCGCGTCTGGTATGCAGGCGACGCGTCGCGGCCTGGATCTTATGCTGAGCTACAATGTGTAGACCATCGGATCGCGGCACATGCACCAAAGGGAATATCAGCGGAAGCCGCAGCATCCTTGCCTCTTGTTTCCTTGACCGCCTGGGAAATGATATTTTCCCGTTTGCAAGTGCCGTCGGACGAACAGCCTTTTTCCCTTTTGATCATTGGCGGGGCAGGTGGGGTCGGGTCAATTACAACGCAACTTGCCCGCAAACTCACCAGTGCGACGGTGATTGCCACGGCCTCCCGTCCGGAAACGGCTGATTGGTGCCGGCAAATGGGGGCGCATGAGATCGTGGATCATCGTGACCTGATTGCAAGCGCGCGCGGGGCCAGTTTTGAATACGTGGACTACATTGCTCAATACGCAGACACGTCACAGCATTGGGACGCGATGTGTGAGCTGATCGCTCCCCAGGGGCGTATTGGGACGATCGTTGAAACACCTGACAAACTCGACATTTCTGCTCTTCAAGGCAAGTCCGCAGCCTTGATGTGGGAGCTCATGTTTACCCGCTCACTCTATGGCACGCCTGACATGAGCCGGCAGGGCCTGATCCTCACGCGGATGGCGCGTCTGGTGGAAGATGGTGTCATTTCCACCTTGGAAACACGTGTTTTGAACGGGTTGTCGGCGGCCACATTAAGTGAGGCGCACAGGATCATCGAAAAGGGCGCGATGATTGGAAAGCTGGTGGTCAAATACTGACTTTGAAACGGCAAAGGGCCGCGCAATATCGGGGCCAAAATCGACATCTGACATGAACCTTCTGAACGAGGTTGATAAGGACACGACCCTAGCTCCCGGAGCAGATGGCGAGCCAGATAGTAGCGCCGACATTTATTTGCAATACCCATTGCAGATGTAAGAATAATGTAGACGTAGCGTTTTTCATGTTCTGCGCATTAGAGGCTGATTGTTCCACAATACGTATTAGTCAATTTGTGGTTTCGAATAGCTTGCCAGCTCCTTTTTGATCCCTTTCCTGACCACTGACTTCGATGAGGCCAAAGTGTGGATCGGAAAGCCTCTTGATAATTGTTTGATATTTAAGGAAAAATAATGAGGGCTTCGAATCGTTGATCATTTTGATTTACGCATGTCAGAATGCTGCCCGTTTTTGCCGGTTCAAGGGGATCGAATGGTACGGCCAACAGTACATGATATTGCACGCGAAGCCGGCGTGAGTTTGTCGACTGTCGATCGGGTTTTAAATGGCCGGACCGATGTCCGCCCCAAGAACGCAGAGCGGGTAAAAGCTGCCGTTCAAAAACTTGGTTATGTGCGTGATACCAAC
Organism: Roseibium sp.; assembly: GCF_965216085.1. Taxonomy (GTDB): domain Bacteria; phylum Pseudomonadota; class Alphaproteobacteria; order Rhizobiales; family Stappiaceae; genus Roseibium. The sequence goes on from NZ_OZ244138.1 coordinate 954,685, forward strand.
GCTGCCAATCTGGCTAAGCAAAAGAGATACCGGTTCTTGTTTATCCTGCCGGAAGGGCCGAACCATTTCATTGAAACGATCGATGCAGCGGTAGATGGCCTTATCGGATCACCGCTTGCGGACCGGACGGACATTCAAAAGCTCTTCGTCAATGTCGGCGATCCGCATGCCGTTGCAGCACGGCTGAGTTTCTTGAAGCCGGAAGAACTGGACGGAGTGGCCCTGATGGTGCCGGAAACTCCGCAAGTGCGTGATGCGATCACGCACCTTAAGGAGGCGGGCGCCCGGGTTGTTGCTTTGGTGTCGGACCTCCCCAATTCTCAGTGTGATCACTTCGTTGGTATAGATAACTTCTCGGCTGGCCGCACTGCTGGAGCCTTGCTTGGGCGCTTCCTTCGAAATGAAACCGGCAAGATCCTGGTGGTGACCAATTCAATGACGTCTCGGGACAGCATTGAGCGGCGGTTTGGCTTGGACGAAGTTTTGATGCGCGATTTCCCGCAGATTCATGCGCTTCCAACAATAGAGTTCTATGACGATCCTCAAAGGATCCAGCAAACCCTCAAGGCTGCCTTTACATCTTATCAGGACATCGTCGGGGTCTATTCGATGGGATCTGGCAACGCTGTCATGCTTGAGGCGTTGCGCGGCTGTGTCGATGACAACCGCCTGGTCATTGTTGCGCATGATCTGACCGCGGTCACCCGCCAGGCGCTGCTTGACGGTGAAGTTGACGCTGTTATCACGCAAAATGTTGGCCATCTTGTGCGCAGCGCCCTTCGGGTATTGCGGGCAAAGTGCGACGGTGCCGAAATTCTGGAAGCCCAAGAGCAAATCCGCGTTGAAATCACAATGCGTGAAAACCTCTATTAAAATCATTGCCTTAATCTGAACTGTCCTGCGTTTTTCGGTGTTGGAGAGGCGGTGTATCTGCTCGTTTTGACTCAAAAAGAAAGACGTATGTCAGTTTTGTTCTTGACTTGACAGACGTATGTCAAATAGCTTCGTGACGCACTTGGAGGAGTGCCTCTGCCCGGCGAGCGCCGATGCACTGTCTTTTTGGGAGGATGATCCATGAAATCTGCAAAACTTCTCGCTGCGTCTGCCCTTGTTGCGGCAAGCAGCTCTTTTGTTGCGCCGGCACAGGCCGCCGATTTGACGCTTTGCTGGGCGTCCTGGGATCCGGCAAATGCGCTGATTGAATTGTCAAAAGATTTTGAGAAAAAATCCGGCCACAACATGAGCTTCGAGTTTGTGCCCTGGCCGAATTTCGCCGATCGGATGCTCAATGAGCTCAACTCCGGCGGCAAACTGTGTGACTTGATGATCGGTGACAGCCAGTGGATTGGTCTGGGTGCCGAAGCGGGCCACTATGTGAAGTTGAATGACTTCTTTAATGCCGAAGGCATTTCAATGGACGACTTCATTCCGGCAACGGTGACCGGTTATGCCGAATGGCCAAAGGGGACGCCGAACTATTGGGCGCTTCCGGCGTTTGGAGACGTGGTCGGCTGGACCTACCGGAAGGACTGGTTCGAGCGGCCGGAACTCAAGGCCGAGTTCAGCGCCAAATATGAGCGGGAGCTGACTGTTCCCAAAACGCTGGAAGAACTTAAGGACATCGCCGAGTTTTTTCAGGGGCGCGAAATTGACGGCAACAAGGTTTATGGCGCCGCGATCTACACCGAGCGCGGTTCTGAAGGGATCACCATGGGCGTTACGAATGCCCTCTATAATTATGGGTTCAAATACGGAAATCCGGAAAACCCATATGAACTCGCGGGGTTTGTGAACTCACCAGAAGCGGCGTCCGGGCTGGAGTTCTACAAGACCCTCTATGACTGCTGTACCGCACCGGGATCGTCTGACTGGTACATGTCTGAAAACATTGATGCCTACAAATCCGGTCAGGTTGCGCTGCAAATGAACTTTGCCTTCATTTGGCCGGGCGTCCATGCCGATCCGAATGTTGGCGGAGACAGGTCCGGCTATTTCCCAAATCCTGCAGGACCGGGCGGGCATTTTGCACAGCTTGGCGGGCAGGGTATTTCGGTTGTGTCGTACTCCGAAGATCAAGAGGCCGCGCTGGAGTATATCAAGTGGTTTGCGCAACCTGAGATCCAAAAACAATGGTGGGAACTGGGTGGATACTCTGCGCTGCGGGCTGTGGTAGAAGATCCCTCGTTTGCGACCAGCCAACCCTATGCTCAGACATTCCTCGATTCCATGGCAATCGTGAAAGATTTCTGGGCGGAGCCGGCCTATGCGTCCCTGCTGCTCGCCATGCAGGACCGGGTCCACAACTATGTAGTTGCCGGTCAAGGCACCGCCCAGGAAGCGCTCGACGGCTTGGTCAAAGATTGGGTCGAAGTCTTCGAAGACGAAGGCAAGCTCTAAGCGCATAAGTCGCAGCCGCTCAGGTTCCAGAGCGGCTTTGCATAAAGGTGCGCGGGGCTGATTGCCTAACCTGAAGTCCCGCGCCTCCATCACAAGAATTCTTGGAAAGGCGTCTCATGACTGAGACAACGATGGACCGCGTTGCCAAGGCAACGCCTCCAACACTCGCGCGCCAAGTAAGAGGGATCTCTGACCGCACGATCGCCTGGCTCTTTGTTGCTCCCACCATTTTCCTTTTGCTGGCGGTGAACATCTTTCCGCTCATTTGGACCATCCGGCTGAGCTTCACGAACTTCCGGGCGAACCGGCCGAATGCTGATGTCAAATGGGTGGGGCTGCGCAACTACGAGCGCATCCTGACTGACAGCGATGTCTGGATGACCATGCAGGCCACCGCGCACTTCCTGTTTTGGACGCTGTTCTTTCAGGTTTTGATCGGTTTTGCCTTGGCCTGGCTGATCAATCGGAAATTCAAGGGAAATGATCTTTGGACGACAATCATCGTATTGCCGATGATGCTGTCGCCAGCTGTTGTTGGCAATTTCTGGACCTTGCTCTATCAGCCGCAGATTGGTCTCTTCAATAACATTGTGGCGTTCTTTACAGGTGCGGACCCAACCACCTTTTCCATGATCGGCGACGTCAATCTGGCGCCCTGGGCGCTCGTGATCGTCGACACCTGGATGTGGACGCCGTTCGTGATGTTGATCTGCCTTGCTGGCCTTAGATCGATCCCAGACACCATTTATGAAGCGGCAGAATGTGATCGCGCGTCCCCGTGGCGGCAGTTCTGGACGATCACGGTCCCGATGGCGCTTCCGTTCCTCATGCTGGCAGTTCTGTTCCGCGGCATTGAGAACTTCAAGATGTTCGATTTGGTGGTTCAGCTCACCGGAGGGGGGCCCGGCAACACCACAACGCTCACGTCAATCGACCTGAAGCGGGAAGCCTTCGAAAAATGGCGGACAGGGTATTCTTCCGCCTATGCCGTGATCCTCTTTGTCACTGTATTTGGCCTGGCCTCGATCTACGTGAAAGCCCTCAACAAGGTGAAAGAAAGATGAGCAGCTATTCTGTCACGGAGCCGTCCAACCGGCAGAAATGGATCGCGGGATCACTCGTTATCGGCTATGCCCTGGTCACCATGCTGCCGTTGTTGTGGATCGTTGCAACAGGCTTCAAGTCCTCTGCCGATGCGATCGCCTATCCACCGAAAGTGGTTTTTGAGCCGTCTCTGGAAGGCTACGTCAATCTCTTCACAACCCAGACCCGTCAGACCCAGGAGTTTCTGGACGCCAACCCCCCGACCAATTGGGTCGAAGAAATCGTCCATGGCAAAGGCATGGTGATTGCCGGGCCGTCTCGTTATGGCGAACGGTTTGCGAACTCGGTCATCATCGGTTTTGGCTCGACGTTCCTTTCGGTCTTCCTTGGCACACTTGCTGCCTATGCTTTTTCGCGCTTCCGGGTGCCGCTCAAGGATGACCTTCTGTTTTTCATCCTCTCCACACGAATGATGCCGCCAATAGCTGTCGCAATTCCGATTTTTCTGATGTTCCGGTCACTTGGATTGAGCGACACGCATGCGGGAATGATCCTGCTTTATACGGCTGTGAATCTGTCTCTCTCCGTTTGGTTGCTGAAGGGGTTCATCGACGAAATACCGCGCGAATATGAAGAGGCAGCGCTCATCGATGGGTACACCAGGTTTCAGGCCTTCTACAAAGTGGTTCTGCCACAGGCGGCAACGGGCATCGCATCAACCGCCATTTTCTGCCTGATCTTTGCCTGGAACGAATATGCCTTTGCGGTGTTGCTGACATCAGGCACGGCACAGACGGCCCCGCCCTTCATTCCAACCATCATTGGTGTCGGTGGACAGGATTGGCCGGCAGTGGCTGCCGGGGCAACAATCTTCCTGCTGCCGGTCATGGTGTTCACCATCCTTCTGCGCAAACACCTTCTGCGCGGCATCACATTTGGAGCAGTTCGCAAATGACCGAGTTCATTAGAGATTTGCAGCGGCTGCGCCGTGGCCCGTGGGAGCTGATCGCCTCACTTCTCATCGCAATCGGAGTTGTCATGCTGATGCAGCCGCATGTGATGTGGGCCTTCACCTACTCCTTCATCGTAACGCTGGTGGGCACCGTCATGTTCATCGTCGTCAGCCATTTTCCGGAGTGACCGATGGCAGAAATCGTAATTCAAAATCTGCGCAAAGAGTTCGGATCGTTTACAGCCGTGCAGTCCTCGTCCTTCAAGATTGAAGATGGTGAATTCTTCATGCTGCTGGGGCCGTCTGGCTGCGGCAAGACGACAACCCTTCGGATGATCGCTGGGTTGGAGCTTCCGACATCAGGCGAGATCTACATCGGCGGCGAAGAGGTGGGGCAAAAACCTGCTAGCCAGCGTGACATTGCTTTTGTGTTTCAGATGTTTGCGCTCTATCCGCACCTGAATGTGCGCAAGAACATCAGCTACCCATTAGTCAGCCAGGGTATGCCGCGGGCGCAGGTGAACGAGAAAGTCGCGGAAGTCGCCAAGACATTGGGGATCGAAAACATCCTCAACCGGCCTGTCGGCGGGTTGTCTGGCGGCGATCGCCAGAGGGTCGCGCTCGGGCGTGCGATCGTGCGAAATCCGAAGTGTTTCCTCATGGATGAGCCGCTTGGGGCGCTCGATGCCGAATTCCGCGAATATATGTCGGAGGAGCTGCGTGCGCTTCACGACCGGATGGGCGCGACAACCGTCTATGTGACGCATGATCAACTGGAAGCGATGCAGATGGGCGACAAAATCGTCGTGATGAATCATGGCGTTGTTGAGCAGTTCGGTACGCCGCAGGACATCTACGACAAGCCGGCCACCATGTTTGTCGCAGAGTTCATTGGGTCTCCGTCGATGACTTTCCTGAAGTTCCACGGCAGTCTTGATTTCGGCGCAACCGAAGTTGAGATGCACCACGAGAAACTCAGTATCCCGGCGCTGCGCGAACCCTTTGACGGTGACATTGTCTATGGCGTGCGGCCCGAGCACATTTCCTTCTCAGATACAGGCGGATACCGGGGCGAGGTCACTGCAACTGAGTATCTCGGAACGACCCAGATTGTCACTCTGAACACCCACAATGGTGAGGTCAAAGCCCGCATCGCGTCCAGTCAACCGGCCCGAGCCGGTGACAGGGTAGGCCTCGAGTTTAACGGCGCCACTGTGACGCTGTTCGACAATCAATCCGGACGGGCAATCCGCTCCGACTTAAACGAAGGAGTGCTGTCCCATGGCTGATGTCTCTCTTCGCAATATCTCAAAGACCTTCGGCTCCACTTCCGCGGTCGATGATGTGAGTTTGACGGTTCCAGACGGTGCTTTTGTGGTTCTTCTGGGACCAACGGGCGCTGGAAAGACGACGACCTTGCGGCTGATCGCTGGGCTGGAAAAGCCTGACAACGGCGACATTCTTATCGGCGGGCGTTCTGTCATTGGGGATACGCCGGCTCAGCGCAACGTCGCGATGGTGTTTCAGCAGTACTCTTTGTACCCGCACATGAGTGTTCGGGATAACCTAGCGTTCCCGCTGCGGTCTCCAATGCTCAAGACCCCTGAGGACGAGGTTGCCCGCAAAGTGTCTGAAGTCGCGGAAGTTCTGCGGATTGCTCATAAACTTGACAACAAGGCTACCGCGCTTTCGGGCGGGGAAATGCAACGGGTCTCCATTGGGCGCGCGCTTGTGCGGGATCCATCGATCTATTTGATGGACGAACCGCTCAGTTCCCTTGATGCCAAACTTCGGGCGGACTTGCGCATTGAACTAAAACGCGTTCATGCAAGCCTTGGGGCCACGTTTCTTTATGTGACACACGACCAGATTGAAGCGATGACGATGGCGACACATGTCGGCGTTCTGGATGAAGGGCGTTTGGTGCAAGTCGGCAGCCCACGCGAAATTTACGATAATCCGGTGAACTTATACGTTGCCGGACGGCTTGGATTGCCGCGCATCAATGCGCTGCCTGCAGACATCTTTTCTGGTGCTCCACTTGGTGCCAAGACCATTGCACTTCGGCCAGAACATATCCGTCAAGGAGAGGGCAAGCAGTCACAGGTCACACGCATTGAGCGCCTTGGTGACCAAACCCGATTACACCTATCTCTGGAGGGCCACGAAATCGTGACACTGACAGATGTCCATACCGGCCTGGAACCCGGCGATACCCTTGCTATTCAACCCAACAATGCTCTGTATTTTGACGCAGCGGGCGCGCGAGTCGCCTGAGGAGACCAGTCATGAAACAATTTATCAATACAAAAGAAACGCTGGTCACCGAAGCCATCGATGGCTCGCTTCGGACAGGTGGCGGGCGGTTGGCCAGGCTCGACGGCTACCCGCATATCAAAGTGGTCGTGCGCACCGACTGGGATAAATCCAAAGTTGCGCTGGTGTCTGGTGGCGGTTCCGGCCACGAGCCGAGCCATGCGGGTTTTGTCGGACAGGGGATGCTGACGGCCGCTGTCTGCGGCGAAGTGTTTGCTTCACCATCGGTCGATGCGGTTCTCGCTGGTATTCTGGCCGTAACTGGTAAAGCCGGCTGCCTGGTTATTGTGAAGAATTATACCGGTGATCGATTGAATTTTGGCCTTGCAGTAGAACGGGCGCGCGCATTCGGCCTCAAGGTCAACATGGTCATCGTCGATGATGACATTGCGTTGCCGGACCTGCCGCAATCCCGCGGTGTTGCAGGGACTCTCTTTGTGCACAAAATCGCTGGAGCCTTGGCCGACCAAGGCGCCAGCTTGCAGGCGGTTACCGACGCTGCTGAACGCGTGATTGATGGTGCTGTGTCAATTGGCATGTCCCTAGATACCTGTACAGTCCCGGGGTCACCGAAGGAAGACCGGATCGAACCCGGCAAGGCAGAGCTGGGGCTTGGCATTCATGGCGAAGCCGGTGTTGAACAAGTTGGATTTTCCAACGCTAAAACCGCTATGGCGATGGTTGTTGACCGGCTAGAGGCTTCGCTTCCCCCTGGCCCTCATGTCGCCCTTTTGAACAATCTGGGTGGTACAACTCCGCTCGAAATGGCTGTCTTGGCTGAAGAGTTGACCCATTCGCGGATCGGACCGCAAATCCGTTGGCTGATTGGTCCGGCGCCATTGATGACGTCCCTGGATATGCATGGCTTTTCGGTTTCTTTGTTGCCGGTGAGCCAGACGGAAGAAGCTCTCTTGCAGGCTCCTGTGGCACCATGGGCTTGGCCCGGGTGTCTGGCCCTCGGCGCGGTTTCGGTTCTCCCGCTTCCAGATGGGCTCTCACCGATCCAGCCGCTGCCATCACAGGACGAAAGGACGCAAGATTTCATTGAACGGTGTTGCAACATCCTGATTGCCGCTGAGACGGATCTTAATGCTCTGGACGCAAAGTCGGGGGATGGAGATACTGGGACAACATTGGCGGCGGCTGCCCGTTCCTTGATCGAAGCACTTCCCAGGCTTCCTTTGGCTGACACTACGCAGCTTTACAGGGCGATCGGCTTGGAATTGAGCCAGGTCATGGGGGGGTCGTCTGGCGTGCTTCTGGCGATCTTTTTCGCTGCTGCCGGAGACGCGTCTTCCAGTGGTCAGAATTCAATCGGGGCTTTGAAAGCGGGGCTTGAAAGGGTCATGCAGGTGGGCGGCGCTGGTCCGGGCGACCGGACAATGATCGATGCGCTCCTGCCGGCCTTGGACGCGCTTGATAATGGCTTGGAGGCGGCGGCTTCGGCCGCACGCCAGGGGGCGGATGCAACCTCCCGGATCACTCGGGCCAGGGCGGGGCGAGCCAGTTATGTCTCGGAGAGCAGTCTGTCCGGCTACAATGATCCCGGAGCTGAAGCCGTTGCGCTGTTGTTTGAGCAAATTCTCACCAGGCACGCGCTTTCTGCTTAAGGGGGGGCATGTCATAGATTGGCCAGCTGCCCGCACCAGTGCTGCTGGCCACAACAGATTTGTTTGATGCGCGCCTAAGGCGACAGCAATTTGGCATGTTCTGCGATCATATCGGCCGCATCTTCTGAAAACAGTTCTGGCCGGCTCTCGCACAGGGTCTGGAGTGTTATGAAAATCCGGGCAAGATGGATCTCCATCGCCGCGACTGCTGCCGCCGGATCGTTGTTTTTCAATCCCTCATAAATCGCCGTGTGTTCGTCCAAGACGACCTTCATATGATCGGGTAGGGGGAACGCTAGTCTGCGCACTCGATCTAGTTGACCCTTGGCGACATGAATGGTTTTCCAGACCCGTTTTGAGGCTGCGATTGAACTGATAATCCGGTGAAACTCCTCATCCGCTTGATAAAAAGCGGCTTCATCCATGTCTGATGCGCAGCGCTTCTGCTGGTACATGTTGACGTCAAGCTCGCGAAGAAATTCGGCGTCCATCTTTAGTGCGGCAACCCGGGTTGTTTCCAATTCCAAGGCCCGCCGGACGAATTGCCCTTCGAAAACTGTTGCTAGATCGATCTTCGATACGAACGTGCCCATGTTGGGCACGATGGTAACAAAGCCTTCGTCGGCAAGCTTTAAAAGTGCCTCGCGCAGAGGAGTGCGTGACACCGACATGGCTTCGCCGATGGCCTTTTCCGAAATTGGGCTGCCGGGGCTGAGTTCCATCTCGATGATCAAGCTGCGGATCAGGCTGTACATTTGCTGCGCGCGTGGCTGGCTGTCGTCAATCCCGGCCAGGATCCGGTCTGGAACTACAAAGGGTTCCTGCAGCAATGCGTTGTTTTCAGTATCTTTTTTTCTGGGCCTCGGCACGCTGTGCTCCTGCGAGTTGTCCAATACCTTCGAATTAACACCACCTTGAATACCGAAATATCGGTTTTTTGTCGAGGTTAAGTCCGTGCCTCAACTGGATCAAAAACAAGCACTTGCAAAAACCAATATATCGGTATATGAATTACGAAGTATTGGAACGAACCGGCCGTCGCGCCTCCCAAAACGGGTGCCACTTCGGTTCTGTGGGAGGACGAAAAATGGCGATAGCCGCCGCGACAAAACCGCGCGAGCGCATGAATTTGGCTTTTGCCGCCAACCGTCAGTTCTGGCTGTTGATGATCAACCTGGTCGTGATTGGCCTAATCGGGTATTTCCGGCCGGAGGCCTTTTTGAGCTGGACCAACTTCAAGGCTATCCTGACCTTGATGTCCTATGATCTCCTGCTCGCTGTAGCGATGACCGTGGTTCTCATCGTGCGCGGGCTGGACCTGTCGGTCGGTTCGGTTCTTGCCTTAACATCTGTTGTCCTGGCCATGTTGCTGAAGGACGGAACCCCGGTCTATCTGGCTCTGATCTTAAGCCTCGGTGTTGCGCTCTTGTGCGGGGCCATCAATAGCGTCCTGATCGTCAAGGTCGGCTTGCTGCCTTTCCTCGTCACCCTCGCGATGATGACAGCAGCGCGCGGGGTCGCAACGGTTCTGACGACCGGGCAATATGTCTCTTTCCCGTATGCTGCCCGCTGGTTTTCCAAGTTTGCCCGCGAAGAAATCCGGATCCCCATTGGGGACATGGTCTATGGCTTCCCGAATATGCTGTTGATCACTCTTGCGGTGACAGGTTTGTTTGGCCTCTTGCTCTGGCGTTGGGCGCCTATGCGAGGCTTTTTTTACCTCGGTGAAAGCCCGGAAGCGGCCAAACTCTCCGGTTTAAAAGTCGACCGGATCGCGATCTCTGCCTATGTGCTCGCAGCCGCTTTTGTCTGGGTTGCCGCAGTACTCATGACTTCGGCAAACAAGATCGGCTACGCAAACTATGGGATCGGCGCTGAATTACGCGCTCTCGCGGCAGCCGTCATCGGCGGCGCCAGCTTATCTGGCGGGGCTGGATCTGTTCTTGGAACCTTTCTTGGCGTTCTACTGCTTGCGCTCATCGGCAACGGATTTGTCTTGCTAAACGGTGACCCCAACTGGCAGCAGGCGACTGTTGGTGCCGTTCTTATCCTGGCTGTTGCGATCGATGCTATCCGTCGGGCCCGCGGAGGAGATGCCTGATGCTCTTCGCGCAAGAAATCACCAAAAGTTTTCACGGCAACACCGTGTTGCACGGTGTCGATTTTGAGCTGGCGCCAGGCGAAATCCACGCCTTGATCGGGGAAAATGGTGCGGGCAAATCCACCCTCGTCAACATAATCTCCGGCAACCTGCGGTATGACACGGGCAAAGTGCTTTTGGATGGAGACGAGCACGCGTTTGGCCATCCGCTGGAAGCCATGCGTGCCGGAATCGCCGTGGTTCACCAGGAGCTCAGCCTGGTGCCGAATGCTACGGTTGCGGAAAACATGTTTCTGCGCCGAGAAATCACCAATCGGTTTGGTCTGAATGACTGGCCTGCAATGACCCGGGCAGCACAAGAAATCTTCGACCGGATGGGTGTCGATATCGACCCGAATGCGCTCGCCGGTTCGCTCTCAACCGGGATGCAGCAGCTGGTCGAGGTCGCCAAGGCCGTCTCCCTGGATGCCAAATACATCTTTATGGACGAGCCGACCTCTTCTTTGTCGGAGAAGGAAATCCAGGAACTTTTCCAAGTGGTCCGGGACCTGCGGGACAAAGGGCTGGGGATTGTGTTTATTTCTCACAAGCTGTCCGAGCTCTTCGAGATTTCGGACCGGATCACCGTTTTGCGTGACGGTCGTTTCATCGGAACGCGTCCAGTCGCGGAAACCGATACCAGTGAAATCATTGCCATGATGGTCGGCCGTCATCTGACCGACCTTTATCCGCCCAAGGCCAGTGCACCAGGTGAAGTGATGTTCCGTTGCAGTGGTCTTTCGGCCTTCGGCACCGTTGCCGACGTCTCCTTTGAAGTGCGGCGCGGTGAAATCCTCGGTGTTGCTGGGCTTGTCGGTTCAGGCCGAACCGAGGCCATGCTGGCGCTTATCAACGCAACACCCAGAACCGCTGGCTCATTTGAATTGGAGGGGGCTGGGGTCGATATCTCAGATCCTGCCGATGCCATGAAAAAGGGAATTGTTTATGTCTCGGAAGATCGCAAAGGTTCTGGGCTCTTCCTAACATATTCGATTGAACAGAACATCGCCGCAGCATCCGTGATGCGAAAGTCCGGGCCGATGGCCATGGTCAACAGCGGCGCCATGGCGGAGGCAGCAAACACCTACATTGGCCGCATGGACATCCGCCCCGCCCGGCCATCAGTGGCGGTGATCGACCTGTCAGGCGGTAACCAGCAAAAAGTTCTGCTGTCCAAAGCTCTGGAAGCGGAACCAAAGTTGCTCATCGTTGACGAGCCGACCCGCGGCGTCGATGTCGGTGCGAAATCCCTTATTCACCAGCGCCTAAGGGATCTCGCTGAGGCCGGGGCCGCCGTGATCATGGTGTCCTCCGAAATGCCTGAGGTCCTTGGCATGTCGGACCGCGTCCTGGTTTTTCGCAGCGGGCGGGTCTCCGCACTCCTTGACAACAGCAAGACTGAGCTTGGCCAGGAAGAGGTCATGGCTGCGGCCATTGAATAGGGCATTCAATAATGAATCAGAAAACCAAAAAGATACGCCCTGAACAGGTCCAGTACATTGGCCTGATCCTGGTGACACTCGCTATTGCCGTTGGCTTCCAGATGGTGTTCGGCAACGTGCTGACTGGCGCAAATTTGCGGGTTCTGGCGATGAATATGGTGTTCGAAGGCATCATGGCTATCGGCATGACCTTTGTGATCATCATGGGCGGCATTGATCTATCTGTTGCATCAGTCTTTGCATTTGCCGAAATCTTGGTAGCAAAGCTGATGGTGGAGGCCGGACTGCCAGTGTTTCTTGCAGTCTCACTGACGGTTCTGGCCTCCATGCTGATTGGCGCGATCAACGGCACGCTGATTGTACTGCTGCGAGTTCATCCGCTTATTATCACATTGGGCATGCTGCTCACGCTGCGCGGTGTTAATCTGGCCATTACCGATGGAAAATCGGTCTCAGGTTTTTCCGACAGTTTCCTCTATCTCGGTCAGGGCCAGATCCTTGGTGTCGATGTTCCGATTTGGTTTTTTGCCATTGCGGCGTTGGTGCTTGGCTTGTTGCTTGCCCACCACCGGTACTTCCGCCAGCTCTATTTCATTGGCGGTTCTGAGCGTTCAGCCCGGTTTTCCGGCGTCAACACAGACCGGGTAAAAATCTCTATCTACGTCCTGTGCTCGACCTTGGCTGGATGTGCCGGGATCATGGCCGCTGCCCGCTATGGTGCGGCGCACTGGGGCCATGGAAACCTCGCCGAATTGAAAGCCATTGCAGCTGTTGCTGTTGGTGGCACTGACATCATGGGCGGATCGGGAACCATGTTCGGCACCGTGCTTGGCGTCATTTTTCTGGCTGTTGTGCACAACGTCTTCGTCACCTCAGCCATCAACCCATTTTGGTATGACGTCGTCAATGGCGCCATGCTTCTGCTGGCGGTCCTCTTGAGCCGCATGATCGCTCTCAAAAACCGGCGGGACTTGCTTGGTGCAAGGCAAATGAAACTGGACCAGACCCCTAAAAAATTGATCGTGGAGGAGAGTTGAGGATGAACCTCATCAAAGGACTGGCTGTTGCCGCTCTAACCTTGAGCGCAACATTTACCACCCCCGCCTTGGCGGAAGACAAAGAACACTACGGCATGGTGGTTTTCTTGAAGGGCTCTGAGTTCTTCAATTGGGCCTATGCCGGCTTCAAGGATGCTGCTGCAACTGTTGGTGCAACAACAGAGTTGCAAGGCCCGGCCGACTGGGATGCATCGGCAGAAGCCCGTGCGGTGGAACAGCTTGTCGCCAAAGGAGTCAAAGGCATTGCAGTGACTGCCGGTGACGCGGACACGCTGACGGGTGCCATCGATGCCGCCATGGAAGCAGGTGTCCCAACACTAACGTTTGACAGTGACAGCCCGGAATCGAACCGCCTCCTGTTCGTCGGCACCAACAACTACAACGCAGGTTACGCTGCCGGCAAAGCAATTGGTGAGATCTATGGCGACAAAGCCCGTGTTGGCGTGTCCTTGATCCCCGGCCTCGATTCCATCAACCACCGCCTGCGCGGCTTTAAAGAGGGCATGGCTTCCGTCGCACCCGGCGCAAAGGTTGTTGCGGAAGTCAATGATGAAGGCGACCTGCAAAAAGCTGAGACCGTGAACACGGCGATGCTGCAGGCCAATCCGGAAATCAATGTCATTTTCTGTGCACATGGCAACCCTGCGACCGGCGCGCAAGCGGCAACCCGCAACGTCGGCCGGGACCGTGGTGAAAATCAGGTTGGCGTATTGGCTTGGTCCATTGATGCGCCGATCCTGATGGGTATCGACGATGGCGAGTACCTCGCGACTGTTGCTCAAAACCCATACATGATGGGTGTGCAATCTTTCTGGCAGCTTTGGTCGGCTGCGCATCCGACACAGTTCGACAGCATGACAAACCCGGGCATGGGGCAGGTTCCCACAGCCGACATCGATACCGGTGTGGCCATCCTTGTTCAGGGCGATATGGCGATCCGTTCGCTCTTGAACCCGCCATCGCTGTAATCTTGCGCACCGGGGCAGTGATGCCCCGGTCCCTCTTGGAAAGCTTTCGAAATGAACCTTGATGGAAAAACGGCGCTGGTAACAGGTGCAGCTGGAGCTCTTGGAGCTGCCATCTGTGAGCGCCTTGCGGCTGACGGTGCAAATATCATCGCGCTCGACATCGACCAAACACACCTAGAAAAGCTCGCAGAGACAACGGGCGCAACACTGATATGTACAGACCTGGGTGATCCGCGTTCGCTCGAAACCGTTATTGGGGAGCTTGCTCCAGTCGATATTCTGGTGAACAACGCTGGCGTCTTGTCCAATGACAAACTTGAAAAACAATCTCTGACAGATTGGCACCGGATTCACCGGATCAATCTGGACGCTGCTTTTCTGTTATCCCAAAACGCTCTGCCAAAAATGGTCAGCCGCGGTTGGGGGCGTGTGATCAACATGTCGTCCTGGGCGTCCAAATGTGGCGGCCTGACTGCTGGAACCGCCTACACCACGTCAAAAGCAGCTTTGACCGGTTTAACTTTTTCTGTTGCCAGGGAGTATGCGGGCAAAGGTGTGACTGCCAATGCAATTGCTCCGGCCTATGTAATGTCTCCAATGGTGTCGGAACAGCTGTGCGAAGACCAGCGCCAGCATCTCTTGTCTGAAATTCCTGTTGGCCGGTTTTGCTCTCCTGAAGAGGTGGCGCATACGGTCGCGTTTCTTGCGTCGCCCATGGCTGGATTTATTACCGGCGAAGTGATCGATATGAATGGCGGCTTGCAGTTCGACTGACCCCCGCATTTTCTAAGAGCCTGAAACCAATGTTTGCGATAGACAGCCACCATCATATCTGGGACCCGTCACGGGGGGATTTTACCTGGATGGGCGCAGAACATGAACCGATCAACAAGGTGTTTTCCGCCGAAGATCTGGCGCCACTTCTTACCAGCGCGCAAGTCTCCCACACCATCCTTGTCCAGACATGGTCCAGCCTTGAAGAAACCGAAATGTTTCTCGATCTTGCCGGCAAAACCGACTTCATTGCCGGTGTCGTTGGCTGGATTGATCTCACCAAGGATGCGGTGGCACAACTTGACCGTCTTAAGCAGCATCCCGCAGCAAAATACCTGAAGGGCATTCGCCATCAGGTGCATGACGAAGCTGATTCGAATTGGCTTCTGAGGACCGATGTCCAGGCATCGTTACTGGAAATTACCAGGCACGGACTTGTTTATGATTTGCTGATCCGTCCGCGTGAACTGGCCGCGTCTGCCGCTTGTGTCGAAAGGCAACCGGACCTGAAGTTTGTCATCGATCACATCGCCAAGCCACGCATTGCCGATGGCTGGGATGCTGATTGGGAAGAGGGTATTGCCCGTCTTGCGGTCTTTAAAGATCGTGTCTGGATCAAACTCTCTGGTCTGGTAACGGAAGCTGACTGGGCCAACTGGTCAGCAGACGACATTGTGCCCTACATCAACCACGTCATAGATCTGTTTGGCGCTGACCGGGTGATGACAGGTTCGGACTGGCCGGTTTGCACATTGGCGGCTGACTATGGCAGCACGCTTGATTTGGTGCGGTCAGCGATTGCTGGTCGCCCGGCTGGTGAGCAGGAGCAGATCCTGCGGACCTCGGCCATAGAAGCCTACAGAATAAAAACCTGACGCCAACACCACTCTGTCTGTCCTACTCACCAATATTGGAAAACCTGATGATTGAAACTTGGCGCTGGTTCGGACCAGAAGATCCGGTTCCCCTGTCCCATATCCGGCAAGCTGGCGTTGAAGGCATCGTCACCGCCCTACACCAATATATTCCGGGACAGGTTTGGACGGTTGAGGATATCCAAAAGCGGAAAGACTTGATTGAGCGCGCAGGATTGGCTTGGTCCGTTTGTGAATCCATTCCCGTACCGGATGCAATCAAACGCGAAGGCATTGCTGCCCGCGCAGAAATCAGCGCCTGGAAGGACACGCTTGCGCGGCTTGGCCGCCAGGGCATTGAAACCGTCTGTTACAATTTCATGCCAGTCGTCGACTGGACCCGGACAGATCTGATGTTCGGACTTCCAGGCGGTGGATATGCGTTGCGTTACGATCACACGGATTTTGCGGCCTATGACATCGGCATACTGAAACGATCCGACGCGGTGAGGGATTACTCTGCCGAAGTGATAGTTGCGGCCCGAGCGCGGCTCGGCCGTATGGGCGAAGATGACAAGATCCGGCTGGAACAGAACATCATTGCTGGTCTTCCAGGTGGTGCAAAAACGCAAACGCGGCAGACGATTGCAAAAGCGATTCAGAGTTTTGCCGGCTTGAGCGAAGACGGCATCCGAGCCAACCTGGCCGCCTTCTTGAAAGAAGTTGTTCCGGTCGCCCAGGACGTTGGTGTAAAACTTGCCATTCACCCCGATGATCCGCCGTTTTCCCTGTTCGGGCTGCCGCGGGTGGTTTCCACACAGGCCGATGCCCGCGCCATTCTGGCTGCTGTCGATGCCCCGGAAAACGGGCTGACCTTCTGCACCGGCTCTTATGGCGCCCGGGCTGATAACACCTTGCCGGAGATGGCGCGGGAGTTCGCGGACCGAATTAACTTTGCCCATTTACGCATGGTGCGCCTTGAAGGTGGACACAGTTTCCATGAAGCGGAGCATTTGCACCGGTTGGACGAATTGCTTGAAGTGATAAAACACATTCGCGCTGGGGAAGAAAAGACTGACCAGGCCATCCCGATGCGTCCGGATCATGGACATTTAATCGGAACTGACATTGGGCGCGCTGCCAACCCTGGTTATTCCTACATTGGCCGGCTGAAAGGCCTCGCCGAGCTGCGCGGCCTGATCGCAGCATCCTCCCAGCAGAAAGTCGCGTGATGAAGAAAAGAGCGCTTGGTGAGACTGGCCTGGAACTAACCGAACTCAGCTTTGGGGCTGGCGCTATCGGAAATCTTTACCGGCCTGTCACTCAGGAAACGGCCATGCTGGCCATGGTGGCGGCCTGGGACGCCGGGGTCCGATATTTCGACACCGCGCCCTTCTATGGGCATGGGCTGTCGGAACGGCGGGTTGGTGATTTTCTGCGAGACAAAGACGGTTGGGTTCTATCCAGCAAAGTGGGGAAGCTGTTGCGTCCGGTTGCCGAGGCCGATGTTCCCGATCATGGTTTTGTTGACCCGCTGCCTTTCACGGTCGACTTCGACTACACCTACGATGGCATCATGAAATCATACGAGATGTCGCTCGCCCGGCTTGGCCTCAACCGGATCGACATTCTCTACGTTCATGATTTGGAGCCGCGCGGCTTTGATGAGGCGACCTATAAAAAACACCTGACAGACTTTTTCGGGGGCGGTCATCTGGCTCTCACCGAATTGAAATCCAGCGGTGCAATCAAAGCCTTTGGCCTTGGGGTCAATGAAGTTCAGGCGTGTCTGAACATACTGGTTCAGGCCGATCTCGACGTTATTCTGTTGGCGGGGCGCTTTTCGCTTTTAGATCGTCGTGGGGCAAAGGTACTCCTGCCGCTATGTGAACAGCGTGGCGTTTCAATTGTCGCCGGCGGGGTGTTTAACTCCGGTATTCTCGCAACGGGGCCAATTGACGGCGCTTACTTTGACTATGCTCCAGCGCCGCGCGACATCTGCGAGAAGGTCGCGCACATCCAAAAATACCTGGAGGCGAAAGGGCATCAGCTGCCTCAGGCCGCATTGCAGTTCCCTTTAACTTCTCCAGTGATCAAATCGGTTCTCATCGGCTCTGCCAAGGCTGGCAGCGTGAAGGCAAATGCTGAGTTGATGAACACATTGATTGATCCGGATGATTTCGAAGCGGTCAATCCTTACACGATCTGGTAGGGTGATTTATCAGGTGGCTGGGTGTCGTAGGTCCAAAGGGCCATTTGCAGGCTTTTAGGGAATACGTGTGCGATCAACGAACTTGCGCAGAGCAAAACGTGACCGGACCACCCGCAGCCCTGGAAGGCGCATGAGCTTGGTTTGGAGAAAACTCTCAAACTCCTCCAGGCTTTCGACCCAGATTTCCAGCAGAAAATCCTGAGCGCCAGTCATAAGTGTGCCGGTTACGACCTCTTCAAAGAGGGCCACCTGGCTCTGAAAATTTAAGACTTCATCGGCATCTTGCCGTTCAAGTTCGACGGAAACGTAGGCTGTAATGCCAAACCCGGCCGCCTTCCGATCGATCCGGGCGCGGTAACCGGAAATCACACCGCTGTCTTCCAAGTGTCTGAGACGGCGCTTACAGGGCGTTGGAGAGAGCCCAACCCGATCGGCTAACTGCACGATCGAAATGCGACCATCGTCACAGACTGCGCGAAGAATCTTCCGATCGATGTCATCGATAGTGACTTCCACTCAATTTCTCCAATTAGTGAGCGATATCAGCTAATAATCATAATTCTGAAGCTAAGAAAACGATTTTTCGTCTAACGAACCTGACTACGCTAAAGCGGGACGTAGTTTTCTACTGTTGGCGAGGAAATCATGCAGCTTAAGATCACCCAAGAAACGCCGCCGGCGGGCTTTGAGCGCCTGCTTTTTGTTGAGGAATCGGACAGCGGGCTGCAGGCGTTTATCTGCGTCCATTCTACCGTACTTGGCCCGGCGGCGGGTGGCTGCCGCATGTGGAAATATGGTTCCTTGGATCAAGCCCGCACCGATGTCTTGCGCCTTGCCTCGGGCATGACCAGCAAGAATGCCATGGCGGGCTTAGGACTTGGGGGCGGCAAGTCGGTGATCGTTGGCGACGCAAAGACGGAGAAGTCTGAAGCTCTGTTCCGAGCGTTTGGCCAGGCTGTAGAATCCCTGAAAGGGACTTACTACACCGCGGAAGATGTCGGGATTTCGCCGGAAGATATGGCGATGGTAGCAGCCGAAACCGACTATGCCGTTGGCCTGGAATGCGGTCAGCATGGCAGTGGTGACCCGTCGCCTTTTACTGCGGAAGGTGTGTTCCAGTGTCTGAAGGTTGGCGCAGAAAGCGTCTTTGGGACGTCTGACCTTACCGGGCGCCGGGTTCTGGTTCAGGGTCTTGGCCATGTCGGTATGTCGCTGGCGGAAAAGCTTCATGAAGCTGGCGCGCAGCTGATCGTCGCTGACATCAACGAAGCTGCGTTGAAGCGTGCGGCAAAAGACCTTGGTGCTGAGGTCTGTGCCGTCGATGCTGTGTTTGACGCGCAAATGGACATTTTTGCGCCTTGCGCTCTTGGCGGTGTGCTGACTGAGGAAAGTGCTGCGCGATTGAAGGCCAAGCTCGTCTGTGGAGCGGCCAACAATCAGCTCGCCACTCCGGGTGTGGCTGAAACACTGCGTGCACGCGACATACGTTATTTGCCGGATTACGTCGTCAATGCTGGTGGTATCATCAGTGTTGCTAGGGAGATCCACAAAACTGGTGAAGACTATCGGGATGACCGTTTGAAATTGCTGGCCGGGCGGATCCGCGAGATTTTGGATCTGAGCGACCAAAGCGGCAAGACTACAACACGTGTTGCCGATGAACTGGTCGCAAAGATTCTAGCCGACGCCCGCAGCCTTCAGAAAGGTGCTGCATGACCCAGGATACTGCTCCTCTATCGTTGAATGTGCCGGAGCCGGGCTGCCGGCCCGGCGACACACCGGATTTTTCCGATTTCGAAATTCCCAGGGCCGGTGCGGTTGGCCGCCCCCCGGTAGACGTCGATCCGGATGAAATCCGGGACATGGCCTTTTCCATCGTTCGGGTCTTGAACAAGGAAGGCAAGGCGGTCGGCGAATGGGCTGGAGCGCTCAGCGTTGAGGAGCTGCGCTTAGGTCTGCGCCACATGTTGTTGCTGCGCACTTTTGATGCGCGCTTGCAGAACGCGCAGCGCCAAGGCAAGACCAGTTTCTATATGCAGCATTTGGGTGAAGAGGCCGTGTCTTGTGCCTTTGCCCGGGCGTTGGAGCCGGGAGATATGAATTTCCCGACCTATCGTCAGGCCGGTCTTTTATTTGCCGTCGATTATCCAATGCTGACGATGATGAACCAGATCTATTCGAATGCAAAAGATCCTCTGGCAGGTCGCCAGCTGCCGATCATGTATTCGTCCAAGGAACATGGGTTCTTCTCGATTTCCGGTAATCTGGGCACCCAATTTGTGCAATCCGTCGGCTGGGCGATGGCTTCAGCGATCTCCGGGGACACAAAGATCGCGACCGGCTGGATCGGCGATGGCTCGACCGCGGAAAGTGATTTTCATGCGGCCATGGTTTTTGCCTCAACCTATAAGGCGCCAGTCGTTCTGAATATCGTCAACAACCAGTGGGCCATCTCAACGTTTCAAGGGATTGCTCGGGGCGGCGTTGGCACGTTCGCCGCTCGTGGCCATGGGTTTGGCATTGCCTCCATCCGGGTTGATGGTAACGATTACCTCGCCGTTCACGCTGTCGCCAAATGGGCGGCAGAACGTGCGCGCAAAGGCTTCGGCCCGACGTTGATCGAACATGTGACCTACCGTGCTGGGGGGCACTCGACCTCTGATGATCCATCTGCCTACCGGGCGAAAAGCGAGGCGGCCGCCTGGCCGCTCGGCGATCCGATCGAACGTTTGAAAAACCACCTGATCACCATCGGTGAATGGAGCGAGGAACGGCACAGCCAGACCGAAGCGGAAATCCTCGACACAGTGATTACCGTGCAGAAAGAAGCTGAATCCGTTGGCACGCTGGCGGGTGGAGAAGCGCCGTCACCACGCGACATGTTTGAAGGAGTTTATGAAACCATGCCGCCGCACTTGGTCCGGCAACGGCAGGAAGCGGGGTTCTGATCATGGCTCAGATGACAATGATCGAGGCGATCCGTGAAGCCCATGATGTGGCGATGGGGGCCGACAAGCGGGTTGTGGTCTACGGCGAGGATGTCGGTTTCTTCGGTGGTGTGTTCCGCTGTACGGCTGGCCTTCAGGAAAAATACGGCAAGTCCCGCTGCTTTGATGCGCCCATCAACGAAAGCGGCATCGTCGGAACGGCCATCGGCATGGCGGCCTATGGCCTGAAGCCGGTGATCGAAATTCAGTTTGCCGATTACGTCTATCCGGCATTTGACCAGATAGCGTCTGAGGCAGCTCGGTTGCGCCACCGCTCAAATGGCGATTTTACTTGCCCGCTCGTGATCCGCATGCCGACCGGTGGTGGCATCTTTGGTGGACAAACCCACAGCCAGAGCCCGGAGGCGCTCTTTACCCATGTTTCGGGTTTGAAGGTGGTGCTCCCATCCAATCCCCGCGATGCGAAGGGCCTGCTGCTGGCCTCCATTGCAGATCCGGACCCGGTGATTTTCCTGGAACCGAAACGGCTCTACAACGGCCCATTTGATGGCCATCATGACAAGCCGATTGTCAGCTGGAAGAACCATGCGCTGGGTGACGTCCCGGATGGCGATGAGATTGTCCCGCTCGGCAAGGCGCATACGTTCCGGGAAGGCTCGGATGTCACCGTTCTGGCCTATGGCACGATGGTCTATGTCGCCGAAGCCGCCGCAGAAGAAACAGGTGTTGACGCGGAAATCATCGATCTGCGCACCTTGTTGCCGCTGGATCTGGAGGCGATCACGGAATCGGTCAAAAAGACCGGCCGCTGTGTGATCGTTCATGAAGCGACCCGCACCTCCGGGTTTGGGGCTGAGCTCATGAGCCTTGTTCAGGAAAGTTGTTTTTATCATCTCGAAGCCCCCATGATCCGTGTCACCGGCTGGGATACGCCTTATCCGCACGCGCAGGAGTGGGAGTACTTCCCAGGCCCAGGCCGCGTGGGTGAGGCCCTTCGCAAAGTCATGGAGGATTAAGCCCATGGGTGTTTTTGCAATTCGGCTGCCGGATGTAGGCGAAGGCATTGCCGAAGCAGAACTGATTGAGTGGCATGTCCAGCCAGGTGATTTGGTTCGCGAAGACGATGTTCTGGCCGAGGTCATGACCGACAAGGCGACCGTCGAAGTGCCGTCATCGGTTGATGGCAAGGTGCTAGAACATGGTGGTGACGTCGGTCAGATGATGGCCATCGGCTCCATTCTGGTTCGCATTGAAGTCCAGGGTGAAGGCAATGAGGCCGAAGGAAGCAACGAAGTTCCTGCAGCTGCCGCTGCTAAAGAGCCAAGCCCGGCTCCTGTTGCCGCACCAAAACCAGATCCAAAACGTGAAGCGTCTGTCTCAGCGGCTCCTGCAGCGGTTTCCAAACCAGCTCAAGCTGTACCCGCTTCCGCGCCGGTTCCGCGGGCAAGCGGAACCAAACCTTTGGCAGCCCCTTCTGTGCGGGCCCGCGCCCGCGAAGAAGGCGTGGACCTGCGTCAGGTTCCGGGCACCGGTCCGGCCGGCCGGATCAGCCATTCGGACCTCGATAACTGGATCGCTTCTGGCGGTATTCAGCAGGGCGGGGTGACCCGCGGCCAGAACACGGGCATTGAGGAAGTGCGTGTCATCGGCATGCGGCGCAAGATCGCCGAAAAGATGGCGCTTTCCAAAAAGCATATTCCGCACATCACCATTGTCGAAGAAGTCGAAATGTCGGCTTTGGAAGACCTGCGGGCGGTGCTCAATACCAAATACAAGGGTGAACGCGCCAAACTGACGCTTCTCCCATTCCTGATGCGGGCGATTGTTGAAGCCGTGCGGGAACAACCGGGACTGAATGCGCGCTACGATGACGAAGCTGGCATCATCTACCGCCATGGCGGTGTGCATGTCGGCATCGCGACCCAGACGCCTCAGGGCTTGAATGTCCCGGTCGTGCATCACGCGGAAGCCGGAAGCCTTTGGGACAACGCGGAGACCGTCTCTCGGCTTGCAGAAGCTGCGCGGGACGGTTCGATCAAACGGGAAGAGCTGAACGGTGGCACGATCACCATCACTTCACTCGGATCGCTGGGTGCTATTGCAACGACGCCGATCATCAATCACCCGGAAGTGGCGATCGTCGGCGTCAACAAGATGCAGATCCGCCCGATCTGGGACGGACAGCAATTCCAGCCGCGCAAGATGATGAACATCTCCTGCAGCTTCGACCACCGGGTCATTGATGGTTGGGATGCAGCTGTCTTTGTCCAGAAACTGAAAACCCTGCTGGAAACCCCGGCCATGCTGTTTGTCGAGGGCTAAATGTCAGATTTGAATTGCAAACTTCTTATCATCGGCGCTGGCCCCGGCGGTTACATTTGTGCGATCCGGGCAGGGCAGCTCGGCATCGACACCATTGTTGTCGATGAAGGCAAACCCGGTGGAACCTGCCTCAATGTTGGCTGTATTCCCTCAAAAGCGATGATCCACGCGGCGGATGAATTCTACAAGATGGCCCATGCCGGTTCCGGGCCTCTTGGGATTTCTACCGGAAGCCCGACCATCGACCTGAAGCAGACGGTCGCCTGGAAAGACGGTATCGTGGAACGCCTGAACACAGGTGTTGCGGGCTTGATGAAAAAGGCCAAGGCGCGGTTCGTTTCCGGCCGGGCCCGTTTCCTTGATGGCAAAACCGTTGAAGTGACCGACAACGACGGCACTAAGACAATCCGCGCCGAATATATCGTCGTTGCGTCCGGTTCTGCTCCGGTCGAGCTGCCGTTCCTGCCGTTTGGCGGTTCAATACTATCGTCGACCGATGCGCTCAACTTGACTGAAGTGCCGGACAGCCTGGCTGTCGTTGGTGGCGGCTATATCGGACTTGAGCTGGGTACTGTCTTTGCCAAACTCGGCGCCAAGGTCACAGTGGTTGAAGCAGAAGATCGTATCCTTCCGCTTTACGACAAGGCATTGACGGCTCCAGTCGCAAAGCGGCTGAAAGATCTCGGCGTCACTGTGATGACCGGGACAAAGGCGCAGGGCTATGCGGATGGAACGCTGAGCACTGACAAGGGTGATATTGCCGCTGAAAAAGTGCTGGTCACGGTCGGCCGGCGTCCGCGCACCGTCGGGATTGGGATTGAAGAGCTGGCTCTCACCCAGGACGGGCCGTTTGTAAAGATCGACAAGTTCTGCCAGACCTCCATGCGTGGTATCTACGCGATTGGCGATGTGACCGGCGAACCGATGCTGGCCCACCGGGCGATGGCTCAGGGTGAAATGGTTGCCGAGCGTATTGCCGGACATTCCGTGGAGTGGGACAAGCGGGCCATTCCGGCTGTTTGTTTCACTGATCCGGAAGTCGTGACCTGTGGCGCGCTGCCAGGCGAGCTTGAAGGCACCAAGTCTGCCGACTTCCCGTTTATGGCCAATGGCCGTGCCATGACAACGGAACGCGAGGACGGATTCATCCGCGTTGTCTGGCGGGAGGCGGATCATGCCGTCGTTGGCATCCAAGCTGTTGGAGCGGGTATCTCGGAAATGTCTGCTGCGTTTTCGCTGGCAATTGAGATGGGCGCCTGCCTGGAAGACATCGCGTCGACCATTCATGCCCACCCGACCCAGTCGGAAGGCCTGCAGGAAGCCTGTTTGCGCGCGCTGGGACACGCTCTTCATATCTAGGCTGTGCCGAAAAGAAGTAACAAGGCCGGAGCGGAAAGAAACCTCGCTCCGGCCTTTTGTTTTGGCAACGGTTGAATACCCTACACGCAGTTTTCTAATGGTAGCATTTGCGCCGGGACATCTTGCCGATGCCTGGATTCAGTGTGTTGGTCGGATCGCAGGTTTTATAGAATTCCGCCAAGCCTGGCTTGGCGGCATATAGGTGTCCAACGTTGTGTTCTGCCGGGTATTCGGCGCCGCGTTCATCTAGGATCTTGAGCATCTTTTCCTTCAGAGCTTTCGGATCCTGGCCCTTCTTGACGATGTAGTCCTGATGCAGGACGTGGCAGAAGAAGTGACCGTAGTAGAGCTTGTGCACCAAGCCGTCTTCGATCTCGCCGGGGAGCTGTTCGAACCAGTCCCTGTCGTCGCGGCGAAGGGCAATGTCGAGGGCCAGAATGTCTTCAACCTCGTTTGAGTGGACCGCCTGATAACGCACCGCTGCTCCTGCGGCGGCAAACCGGTGAAGGCCGGCTATTTTGCCTTCGCGCTGCGAACAGATAAACCAGTCTCCTTTTTCTTGCCCGAAGAACTTGCTCAGAAAATCTTCGGCTTCCTGCACGCCGCCATCGCGCATTTTCAGGATCAAGTGATGTTCATAGTGCGCGCGGAAATCTTCCATGCGTTTCGGCAGGATGTTGGGCCACAACTTGGTGAGCACCTGCATGAAGCGGTCGGTCAGGTTGGCCGGAAAAAATGGGATCTTGGAAAGCCGCGCGTCGGCCCAGCCCTTCAGAGCAAAGATCCCTGGCAACCAGTCTGTGCCGAGTTTGTCGATTAGGACAAGAGTATCCTTCCCGTAACGCTTTGAGATGTCATAGATCTCGGCATGCATGTATTCCCCGGAGACGGGTAGATGCTCGAACTCTGCCAGAATGTGCCGGCGTAGGCGTGTCAGAACCTGGGTGTCGTTGGTGCCGATGTAAAAGACTTTCTCAGTATCCGGCTTTGGATAAGTGTCCAAACGGGCTGCAAACACTGCAAGTTTGCCGGCACAGCCGGAGGCCTCATGGAGGCGCCGTTTGTCGGCATTAAAGCGGGCCGGGCTGGGTTCATCAATCTCGCGCACCCGCCGATGATAATCCGTGTCGGAGGCCTTGAGATTGGTGTCGTCGACGTCCTTGTCGGAATAATCTCCGTTTTCAAGCCGGGTCAGGATCGTTTCCGGATCTTGCCCAAGGGAAATGCCCAAGTGATTGACCAACTCTAGGCGGCCGTCTTCGCGGATCTGGGCGTAAAGTGACAGTTCGGTATAAGACGGTCCGCGCTCTACCAGCGAGCCGCCGGAGTTGTTGCAGACCCCGCCGATGATTGACGCGCCGATGCAGGATGATCCGATGACCGAATGCGGTTCACGGTCATAAGGCGCCATCAGTTTTTCAAGGGAAAACAACGTTGCACCTGGAAAACTGATGATCTGCCGCCCGTCCTTGAGAACCTGGATTTTATCCATGCGTTTGGTGCTGAGCACAACGGCGTCCCGGTCGTAATCCCCGTTTGGTGTTGAGCCTTCAGTCAAGCCGGTGTTGGCGGCCTGCATGATGACGATCTTGTCGGCCTCAACACAGGCCTTCAGCACCTGCCATTGTTCCAGCAGGGTCCCAGGTTGAACCACGGCAAGTGCTGTGCCTTCTCCAGAGCGAAACCCCTTGCAGAACCGTTCCATCGACCTTGGATTGGTGATCACATGCCGGTTGCCAACGATGCCCTTCAGCTTTCCGAGGAGTTGATCGGCAGTATTGGGGGACACGGGCGTTTGCATTGGCAATCTCCAGATTCCTGGTCAATTCAGACCCTTGTCTCAATCCGGCCCTGTCGGGCTCCGGCAATCGGCACCAAAAGTATGATAATCCCGGCGGGTTCATATTGGTATAATTTATTTACCAATTTAAATGGCGTTGCGCAAGTTATGAATATGCGCCTTTGTCAGGCGCATTGTGGTTTTCAGTTATTGGAGAGTTCGGGCGTGAGAAAACCGGCGCTTTCTCAGCTCTTTAGTCTGTTTTCAGGATGAGGGTAGGGTGCAGTTGTACTGCCTGTTAAAAACTACAGACGAACGGTCCCGTGTGTTCGGCATCTGACGATCGTCTTAGACGGTCAAGGTAGCGCCCATTTCGCAGAGGCTGGTTTTTGAGAACGCGCTGACCCTTCTAGGCTTGCGCATTGAAAGCCTTTGTTAGCCTGGCGATGAACGCCGGTTTCGTATCATCCTCCGGCAGGCAGGTATGCGCCTTAAGGTCAATCGTCCGCTCTTCGCCGAGCAGGTTTAAAAAGCGGTTGATGGCATCAATGGCGTCAATTGAGACTGGTTCAATCAGCATGATGGCATGGGCCATAATGGCGCTTCGGGTCCGGTCGGCTTTTCCCCGCCGTATGCGCATTGCGGTGCCGGCGAATTTAAGGCCGTTCAGCTGAACATTGTATTCTCCGTCACAAAAGGCCCCGGGTTTCCAGCCTCTGCTTGCCCCCGGGCCAAGAGCCTGCTCGATCGGAGTGCAAAGCCTATTATATTCTTCTTTCAGATCGACGGGTTTTCCCGGCTCAGTCGCATAAACATGGGTGACATTTAAGATACCGGCACCTTGCGGCGTGACATCGCCGCCGGTGCTGCGCAAGTTCACCGGCCAACCTTCTGCCGCCAGACTATGAGAGGTCTCGCCGAACCGAGGCTTAGTGCTCAGGCTCTTCGGAGAAACGAGACACCTGGGGCTTTCCCAAAACCACAAATGCCGGTTATCCGGATTGCGGCTTACGTCTTCAAGAAGCTCCAACTCACGTGCCAGAGCCTCGGCTGCATCCAGAAAGTCTACCAAATGCGGTCTCCATGATGCCTGCTGTTCTTGCAGAAGAGGATCTAACCAGTCAGCCAAGAAAACACAACGAAAGCAAGTTGTGCATCGGATATTGCGTTACACTTTCATCAGCTGTTTCGGCCGTGCCTCTGACCGATCCTAAAACGAGTTTGCCTCTTACAGCTAGACTATGCTGCGCTGCGATATTACTCTCTTTGCGGGAGGACACTTTCGTTGCTGGTAACCGGCGTAACAAAGAGGTCCAAACTCATGATTTATAGAACAATTCTTTCTCAGACTGGAATCCGGCGATTGTGGAAGTCCGACCAGTTAAAGTTGGTTGATCACTTTCTGCGGCTCGACAAGCATACACGGCATCTTAGATTTGGCGGCACAGTAAGCGACAGTTTTCTAAAGCAGTATGCCGAGACGATTTTAACGACCGACTATGTGAATTTTGGCGCTTTTCCTGATGGTGAATTGCGGGGCGTAGCGGAATTGCGCGGGCTTTTAGATAGTTGGCCTCGGAGCGCGGAAATTGCTCTTGTGGTGGAGCCTGCCTGGCAGGACCGAGGCATAGGCGAAGCGATGTTCAACCGTCTGCTTGCTGCCGCCCAGAAGCGTGGCATTAAGAAGCTCAATATGCTTTGCCTGCACGAGAACACTCGAATGCGGAATTTGGCCCGGAAGCACGATGCACATCTGACAATCGAAAGTGGCAATATCGAAGCAACGCTCGGTATGGCGTGGCCGACGCCGATCTCAATATTCGATGAAGTCTTCAATGATCCGCGCGGCTATTTGCCCGCCCCCTTTCGGACATCTAGCCGGCAAAAAGGGCAGTAGTCCGAACAACCTGAAGGGAATGACCCAGCGGCTCAGTTGTTTCGAAATGTCTCATGCAACACGAAGCCCTGCTATCACTTCAGGGCCGTTCTATCATTCACGGGTCAAGAACACCGGGAAGGATGTGTCCGTTGTTATATGGAGGTCAATCGCACGCCGATGAGCACCCGAAACAAACTTTCGCAACCCTGTTCGTAGCTTGGTTATAGGAACAACAGACTCGCATCGCGAAATTGGTGTCACCTGAACTGAGATAACTGAGTACTCAAGATTGTGCTCTAAGTTGAGCTTTCTCACCGGTGTAGGCCCTTAGCGCTGCTTCGCACCCGTGTGCCCAAATCATTTCCAGCCAGTGGTCAAATGCATCTGCGAAGGGACGGGCGGCAGCAATATCGCCATAGATGCTGTTGTCTGTCAGCCAGGTTTGTGGCCGCGTGCGCGCTTTTTCCGCAATATCAGTCAGTTCTGACCAATTTGGGTCGTTCGGTTCAATCGTGGACCCATCTTCGCGAGTCCCTGCGCACATCCGTGCCCAGAGAGCTTCTACCAAAGCAAGGCCTTCTACGGGTATTCCGGACGCAAGTGCATCTCGAATTATGGGTAAAATAAAGCCCGCATGCCGCGACGACCCATCGAACGCAACGCGCCGGGTCGTGTCGACAATCGCGGGATTTTTGAATCGATCTTCGATCAGATCAACATATTGTGCTGCCGTCATGCCTGGAACATCTGCCACATGTGGCACGATTTCGTCAGTCAGAACCGTCCTGAATAACTCGGAGATCAGTGGATGAGCTAGGCAGTCGGCGACTGTATCCAGCGCAAGAATTTCTCCAGGTCCTGCAAGGATCTGATGACCAGCGTTCAGAAGGCGAAGCTTCATCATCTCATATACGTGGACGTCATCAGTAAATGTCGCCCCTACCTTCTCCCATAATGGGCGACCTGCACAAAAATCATCCTCAATAACCCACTGCCGGAAGGACTCGTGGGTTACCGGAGCTTGGTCGTCGATGCCGATGTCTTGTGCAAGAGCGATCTCGCGAGGGCCAGTTGCCGGGACAATGCAGTCGACCATCGAATTGGGAAAACTGCAGTTGGTATTGATCCAGTCTCCGAGTTCCGGATCTGATAAGTGTGCAAGGCTCACAACCGTTTGGCGTAGAACATGGCCATTTGCCAGAAGGTTGTCGCAGCTCATGCCGGTGAATGGCCCAATTCCGAGGTCACGGCGAATTTTGAGTGCCGCAACAATGGCGCCGAATGCGGTGCGCGGCGCATCAGGGTGATGTGCATCATGCACAATGTCCGGGTGCTCGGCGTCGAGTTCTTTTGTCACCGGATCAATGTAATATCCGCCTTCGGTCACAGTCAGTGCCACGATCCTGACAGCGGGATCTGCCATCTGTGTGATGAGGCTCCGGTTATCTGGTTCGATCGGCAGGTAATCGATCATTGAACCAACGACTTCGGCAGTGGCGTGAGAAGGTTTCAACTCGATAAGTGTTGTCAGGCAGTCCTGACTAAGAAGCTTGTCGCGCATGGCAGCATCATATGAGCGGACACCGGCGCCGATAATGGCCCAATCAAGAGCCTGATTTTCTTGCATAAGTCGGTGCAGATACCAAGCTTGATGCGCCCTATGGAAATTGCCGACACCTATATGGACAATGCCAGGTGTCAGATTGGACCGGTCATAGGTTGGCCGGGCAATGCTTGCTGGAATCCTGTCAAGATTGGCATCATATAGTGGGATCAGCTCATCCATTGGCCGCCATCCACATTGTAGGTTTGTGCCAGGATGTAATTGGCTTCGTCGCTGGCGAGAAATACCGCCATTCCTGTCAAATCTTCTGCGGTCCCCATGCGCCCAAACGGAACGGATTCGCCGACTTCTCTTTTCTTCTGTCCTGGCGCTTTGTTCTCATATTTTGCAAAAAACGCATCAACACCATCCCAATGTTCGCCGTCAACGACGCCAGGGGCGATCGCGTTCACATTGATGCCATGGTCAATGAGGTTGAGAGCCGCGGATTGAGTGAGGCTGATGATAGCTGCTTTGCTTGCACAGTAGACGGCAACAAGAGGTTCGCCGCGGCGGCCGGCCTGGCTGGCCATGTTGATGATCTTGCCACCACCGCCTCTGTCGATCATGTGGCGAGCGACCGCTTGCATTGTGAAGAGTGTGCCGCTGACATTGATGTCGAAGACCCGTTGGTAGTCGGCTCTTTCAATTTCGACGATCGGAGCTGCGGTAAAGATTGCCGCATTGTTGATGAGGATGTCGATTTTTCCAAACGCAGAAACGGTCTCGGTTACAGCACGATCAATGCTTTCCTGGTCTGTGACATCCACTTTTACAGCGATGGCAGCTTCGCCCAAGTCACTTGCGGACTGTTGCGCGCGTTGAAAATCAATGTCAGCGATCGCCACCCGGGCGCCTTCCGCAATGTAGGCTTTTGCGAAGGCCAGACCGATACCGCGTGCAGCACCGGTAATCAGTGCTGTTTTTCCTTCTAAACGCTTCATGGAAGCCTCAGGCCTTTTTCATCGAACTTATGAATGACATCTGCGCGCGGTGTCATGTGGATGCGGTCGCCGTGACGAAAGCCGACTTCCCCATCGGCCCGAACGGTAATGGTGTCGGCAAGGCCTGTGTTGTGCACATGGAAGAACGTGTCGGAACCCAAGTGTTCTGAGACGCTGACCACCCCGGACCACAAGCCTTCGATTTCCGAAACTGCAATGTGTTCTGGGCGGACCCCAATCGCGTGAGCGTTATGCTTGGCGGCTTCCGGTCCTTCGATGAAGTTCATCTTCGGGGAGCCGATGAAACCGGCGACGAACTGGTTGCGCGGGGTCTTATAAAGCTCAAGTGGAGACCCAACTTGCTCTATGTTGCCGGCACGCAGAACCACGATCTTGTCCGCCATGGTCATCGCTTCGACCTGATCGTGGGTGACATAAATCATTGTCGTTTTAAGGCGCTCGTGAAGCTCGGAAATCTCCAGACGCATGCCGACCCGCAAGGCAGCGTCGAGATTTGATAATGGCTCATCGAACAGAAACGCTGAGGGTTCGCGGACAATGGCCCTTCCAATGGCAACGCGTTGTCGTTGACCGCCAGACAGCTGTCCCGGTCGGCGGTCCAGATAGTCTGTCAGGTTCAGAACGGCAGCTGCCTGTTCCACCCGGCGATCCTGTTCGGCCTTGTCGAGCTTGGCCATGCGCAACGGAAAGGCGATGTTTTTGCGCACCGACATATGCGGATAAAGCGCGTAAGACTGGAAGACCATCGCAAGGCCGCGTTTGGCCGGCGGAACGCTGGTTGCGTCTTGACCGTCGATAAAGATCGTGCCGGATGTGATGTCTTCCAGACCAGCGATCAATCTAAGCAGTGTTGACTTGCCGCATCCGGATGGGCCGACAAAGACAGTGAATTCGCCATCTTCGATTTCCAGATCAAGCGACGGAATAACTTCCACATCGCCGAACCTCTTTGTCACCTGCTTGAGTGAGATTTGTCCCATGAGAGCGTTTCCTACTTAACCGCGCCGAACGTGAGGCCGCGAACGAGTTGCTTCTGACTGAACCAGCCAAGGATGAGGATCGGCGCAATGGCCATGGTCGAGGCCGCGCTGAGCTTGGCGTAGAAGAGGCCTTCAGGGCTTGAGTAGCTTGCGATAAAGGCTGTTAGCGGTGCCGCATCGGCCGCCGTCAGGTTGAGCGTCCAGAAGGCTTCGTTCCACGCCAGAATTATATTGAGCAGCACTGTTGAAGCGATGCCGGGGATCGCCATTGGTGTCAGGATGTAGAGGATCTCTTCCTTCAGGCTCGCACCGTCCATTCGGGCCGCTTCAAGTATTTCGCCTGGAATTTCCTTGAAGTACGTGTAGAGCATCCAGACGATGATCGGCAGGTTGATCAACATCAGCACGACTGTCAGTCCGATGCGCGTATCGAGCAGTCCCAGTTTGATAAACAAGAGATAGATTGGATAAAGCACACCAACGGCTGGCAGCATCTTGGTGGACAGCATCCAAAGTAGGATATCTTTGGTGCGCTTGGACGGCACAAAAGCCATCGACCAGGCTGCGGGGACGGCAACGATGATCCCCAATAGTGTCGAACCTCCGGCGATGATTACAGAGTTCCACAAGAACCGCATGTAATCCGACCGTTCCTGAACGATCGCATAGTTTTCCAGTGTCCAGTCAAAGAAGAAAAACAGCGGGGGATCATTGATCGCCTGAGCTTCGGTTTTGAAGCTGGTCAGGATGGTCCAAAGAATTGGGAAGAAGATCAACAAACCGATGATCCATGCACCGAGTGTGTTGATGATTTTGCGCTGGTTGGTGACTGCACGAGCCATGATCCGTCTCCCCTCAAGCGTCCAGGTTCTTGCCGACAATCCGCATCAGGAATACGGCAACGATGTTGGCGAGAATGATGGCGTAGACACCGCCGGCTGACCCGAGGCCAATGTTCTGACTTTCCAGAACCCGCTGGAAAATCAAATAGGTCAGCGTTTTGGTGCCAAATGCACCGGCAGTGGTGACGAAGATTTCGGCAAAGATCGATAACAAGAAGATCGTTTGGATCAGCACCACAATGGTGATGGCCCGTGCCAGGTGCGGCAGGATGATAAATCCAAAGCGGGCGAGCGGCGGTGCACCATCCATTTCCGCAGCTTCCAGCTGTTCGCTGTCGAGTGATTGGATGGCGGTTAAGAGGATGAGCGTTGCAAATGGCAGCCATTGCCAGGAAACAATGAGGATAATGGAGGGTAGGGACGCCTGACTAAGCCACAATATGGGTTCGGCGCCAAAGAACCGCCAAATATGCGCTAAGAGACCGTTCACGGGGTCCATGAACATGTTCTTCCAGACCAGCGCCGATACAGTCGGCATGACAAAGAACGGCGCAATTACAAGGATGCGGACAATCCCTTGGCCCCACATCGGCTGATCAAGGAGAAGGGCCAGCAGAACGCCCAAAACAATCGTAATGACCAATACCCCTCCGACGATTATGAGGGTGGCGTAGATGCTGGGCCAAAAAGAGCTGGACGATATAAACCGCGTATAGTTGGTAAAGCCGACCCAATCGAGACCGTTGGCCATCGAGTCTCCTCTAAGCGGCAAGTACTTTTTGAATGAAAAGAAAAGGGTCAAAGTCAATGGAACCAGCATCCATCCTAGGAGCAGGATTACAGCGGGTGCCATCATAAGTCTGGCTGCAGATCGTGAGTGCTGGGTGGCCATGAATACGCCTCCTCTGTTGACGGCAACGCCGCCTCAGATGCCAATTCGATTGTTTTGGGTGCAATCAGACTAGAGGACCAGAGGGCAGGAGTCCCGCCCTCTGGGAGCAGTGAAGCTCAGCGGTATCCCGCCGCTTCCATTGCATCATTGGTCAGGGCTTGAGCCTTTGCCAAAGCATCTTCAACACTCTGTTGACCTGCGTATACAGCTGAGAATTCCTGGCTGACTTCTGTCGCAATGCCTGCAAACTCCGGAATTGCTACGAACTGGATGCCAACATAAGGAACCGGTTTGACGGTTGGATTGGCAGGATCCGCTGCGTTGATGGAATCGAGGGTCATTTTTGCAAATGGGACGGCCTGATACTCCGGCGTCTCATAGAGAGAGGTGCGTGCGCCAGGAGGCACGTTGGCCCAGCCTTCTTCTGCCGCGACCAATTCAATGTAGTCCTTGGATGTGGCCCATTCGATGAACTGCTTGGCAGCAGCTTCCTTTTGAGTTCCCGCAGGAACGGCCAGTGCCCATGCCCAAAGCCAGTTGGAGCGCTTGCCAAGGCCTGTATCGGGCGCCAGCGCAAAACCGACGCTATCTGCAACCGTAGAGTCCTTCGGGTTGGTTACGAAAGATGCTGCAACGGTGGCGTCAATCCACATGCCGCATTTGCCCTGCTGAAACAGAGACAGGTTTTCGTTGAAGCCGTTGGTTGCGTATCCTGGAGGGCCGGATTCCTTCATCATGCCGACAAAGAAGTTGAGCGCGTTTGCCCACTCCGGCTGATCAAACTGGGCGTTCCAGTTTTCGTCAAACCAACGGGCACCGAAGGAATTTCCGGTCACAGTAATAAAGGCGCCGCCTTCACCCCAACCGGCCTTGCCCCGCAGGCAGATGCCGTTGATGTCGTTATCACGGTCGGTCATCGCCTTCGCAGCTTCGCGAATGAACTCCCAAGTCGGTGCTTCCGGCATTTCCAACCCGGCATTTGCCATGAGGTCGGTTCGGTACATGACCATCGAGCTTTCACCGTAAAATGGAGCGGCAAAAAGTGTTCCATCGTGGCTTAGACCACTGCGCATAGCGGGCAGAATATCGTCAACATCATATTCAGCTGAAAGGTCGTTCAGAGGAACTAGCCAGCCGTTGGCACCCCAAATTGGAGTTTCGTACATACCAATGGTCATGATGTCGAAAGCACCGCCTTTGGTGCTGATGTCGGTCGTAACGCGCTGGCGCAGGACGTTTTCTTCCAGCGTGACCCACTCGACGGTATGGCCTGTCTTGGCTGTGAAGTCGTCGGTGTAGCCCTGCATGCGGATCATGTCGCCGTTGTTCACCGTGGCGATGGTCAAAGTTTCTGCCGCAGCTCCTCCTACTGCGAGCAAAGACAGCGCTGTGGCTGCGGTCAGTGTGGTCTTCAATAGCATTTATTCCTCCCTGGACTGGGCGCTATACCCACAGCCAGTGAACGCGAAAAGTTTTCTCGCGTCAAGAAAATTTTTACGCGCGTAAAATTTGAATTAAGCAGAGTCGCGCATAATCAAGCGGGCCGGAAATCGGATTTCCTCCCGTTGCTCAAACCGGCCTCCATTTTCGATCAATCGGAACAAGGTGTTAACGACATGTTCCGACACCGCCGCATAATCATGCGAAGCTGTTGTTAACGACGGGCAAGTGAAGCGTGAAAAAGGATGGCCATCATGCGATGCGACGCGAAGGTCACAGTCTTCACCCCGTCCGACCTTTACACCCAATTCATAGCAGGCAGACAAAAATCCAATGGCCAGGCGGTCATTGCTACATAAGACCGTGTTGACTGGAAGGGCTCTGTTTTCGAGGAGTTCGAGTCCTCCCTGGCGCCCGATTTCCTCAAAACCCCAACCTTGCCCTTCGATGCGAATGACATGGGGCTCCAGTTGCAGGCGCTGCATCATGCTCAGATAAGCCTCACGCCTTTTGTTCGCGTTCGGGTTTGCCGGATAGCGCATCTCGAAGAAACATGGCGGTTCGCCGGTTCGGCTTAAATACTCGACCGTTTGTGACACAAAACTGTAGTTATCCGAGCCAACAAAGGCCTCTCCCATGCCTTCAATATTGCTGTCGAACAATACCGTTGGGACTTCCTTGCAGAAGGCTTCGATCGCGGATTTGTCAGACTGCCGCCCAAGCGGAGCGAGCAAAACGCCTGCTGGCTTTAACGAACGCAGGCTGTTTAGAATGTCGTTTTCCCGCTCCTGCTCGCCATGTGAACCGAAGAGGGTCGGGGCGAACCCTGCGTCAATACAACGCCGCTCGATCACTCGGACGATCTCGGCAAAAAACGGGTCCGCCAAATAGGGAACAACGATGCCGATATTCTTCGTCATCCGCCTATTTTGGTTCATCGCATAGATGTTTGGGCGGTAGTCGAACCGCTCTAAAGCTGCCTCGATCCGCTCGCGCGTTGATGTACGGACGCTTTCGGGATCATTGAAGTATTTTGAAATGGTCGGCCGGGAGATGCCGCTGACGGCTGCAAACTCCTCCATATTCTTCACCTTCCGGTCGCCCATTTATTTGCCTCTTCGTATTCAACTTCATGTTTGGACCCAATGCACCTTTCGAAGCGCGCTAGGGAATTCAGAATATTTACGCGCGAAAATATAAAAATTCCAATTTTTGTTGTTTTGGAAACTGATCAAGTTTTCAGGAAGCCGGAAAAGTACCGGTCATTTTAGCGTTGATGTGCTTGTCTGGCTCACAGCCGCTGAAAGCCTTGGCTGTCTGCAACGAACGTATTTGGGGCGAATTCTAGGTCTAAGCGGTCTCTAGTTGCCAGATATCGCGCAATAGAGTGATCACGGCGTCAATTGCCGGCAGTTTCTTGTGGGTGTCTAACGTCACAAAACTCAAACTGGCTGGAACGGAAACTGTGTCCGATACCGCGATCCCGAACGCTTGCTGCTGATGGAGGGCAATCGACTCGCGGCAAAGGCTGAGACCAACACCAGCACGGACCATTTCCAGCATGGAAGCTTCCTGATCCACCAAAGCAACGATGTTTTGGTGGCATCCAGCTTCCTCAAAAATCCCGCTTAGCAGTCGGCGATGAACCGACGCGTCAGGGGTTCCGATCCACGGCAGTTCGGCAAGGTCCGGCCAGGACTTTCCTTCCAGGCGTCCTTGCCAGCCGGACGGGGCGATGACGTGGTAGCTGAAATCGGCGAGCTTCATAAAATGCAGGTCCGGTTCGCTTTCCGTGACTTCATCCTGACCGGGCTTTGGCCCGCTGAGGTAATAACCAGCATCTATTTGGTTGCGCTGGAGACGGGTAAGAATCTCCCCACTCACGCCATGTTTCAACTCGGTCTCGATATTCGGAAAGTTTTCGCGGACCTGAATGAGCAACTGGCCCAGGCGGATAAATTCCGGATCAACGATTGTTCCGAGCCTGAGCTTGCCGCTGATTTGATTGGTGCGCTGTTCCGCGCTGCGCCGGAAATCGTCCAATGCATCAAGCACCCTTTCGGCTTTTGCCAAAAGGGCGGATCCATCCGGTGTCAGCCTCAATCCCTTGGCGGTGCGCGAAAACAGCAACACGCCGGCGTCTTCGCTGAGACGTTTTATTTGATGGCTGATGGCGGGTTGACTGAGGTTCAACACCTCGGCTGCCTGAGAAACACTCCCTTCACGCGCGACTGTGATGAAAGCTAACAGCGTGTTTATGTTAGAAAATCGTTCCATATTCAAAATTCTAATATTGCTCTGTTCAATTCGTCATTAGATTTTTTGCGCGGCATCAGTATGGAATTGAAAATGAGTGTTCTGGGAGGAACCTCCTCACGGTGACATGACAAGCTACCTCGGAATGTAAATCCGGCTGTGCCAAAAGTCCTTCCTGCCGCAAGTGCTAAATACTAATAAAGTCAAGGGGCGCCTATGCCATCTGTAGACGGGTCTGATCAGGGTTTCGATTACATCGTCATTGGCGGCGGTTCAGCAGGATGCCTTTTGGCCAACCGCCTGAGTAGGAACCCTGAAAACCGGGTGCTTCTGCTGGAGGCAGGCAAGGCTGATACCTATCCCTGGATCCACATTCCGGTTGGATATTTGTATTGCATCGGCAATCCGCGGACCGATTGGCTGTTCCAAACCGAGCCTGACAAGGGCCTTAATGGCCGCAGCTTGCGGTATCCGCGCGGCAAAACCCTCGGTGGTTGTTCGTCAATCAACGGCATGATCTACATGCGCGGTCAGGCACAGGATTATAACAACTGGGCCAATCTGACCGGCGATGACGATTGGAACTGGGACAACTGCCTAACAGATTTCATGGCGCATGAAGATCATCACGCGCTCGACAACGGGGCGGATCCGGCGACCGGCGGCAACAGCCGTTTTTCTGACATGCACGGTCATGGCGGAGAATGGCGGGTCGAAAAACAACGGCTGCGTTGGGATGTTCTGGACAGTTTCGCCGAAGCTGCTGTGGAGGCGGGCATAGAAAAGACCGACGACTTCAACACGGGAGACAATGCTGGCGTTGGCTATTTTGATGTGAATCAGCGTTCGGGCTGGAGATGGAACACTTCGAAGGCCTTCCTCAAACCAGCCAAGCAGCGGCCAAACCTGACCGTTTGGACCGAAGCTCAAGTTGAGCGTCTGACTTTAGCTAAAAACGGAGACGGGCAGCTTGCCTGCTCCGGCGCGATCGTCAACCGCAAGGGGCAGTCCACCCCGGTGACGGCCGCCAAGGAAGTTGTGCTATCTGCCGGTGCCATTGGGTCTCCGCAGATCCTGCAGCTGTCCGGCATCGGCCCGGCCGATCTCTTGAAGTCCCATGGTATTGATGTGGTTCTGGATGCGCCGGCGGTTGGTGGGAACTTGCAAGACCACTTGCAGATCCGGGCCGTGTTCAAGGTCAAAGGGACACGCACACTCAACACGCTGGCCAACTCCCTGTTTGGGAAAGCAACGATCGGCCTGGAATACGCCTTCAAGCGGTCAGGGCCTATGAGCATGTCACCAAGCCAGCTCGGCGCTTTTTCGAGATCTGATCCCGATCGCCCGTATGCCAATCTCGAATATCACGTGCAGCCGCTCAGCCTGGAAGCATTCGGGGAAGACCTGCACGACTTCCCAGCCATCACGGTAAGTGTTTGCAATCTGAACCCGACAAGCCGCGGGCATGTTCAAATCCGCTCCGGCGATTTCCGGGATGCTCCGAAGATCTTGCCGAACTATCTTGCGACGGAAGAGGACCGCAAAGTCGCTGCCGATAGCCTGCGCCAAGTGCGTGAAATCATGGCGAAGCCGGCGATGAAACAATACGCTCCGGTAGAATACAAACCTGGTATCCAGTACCAGAGCGATGACGAACTGGCTAAACTGGCAGGAGATATCGCCAACACGATTTTCCATCCAGTCGGCACTGTCAAAATGGGCCGCGAGGACGATGCCTCAGCGGTTCTTGACCCTCATCTCCGTTTCAAGGGCGTGTCCGGGCTACGCGTTGTGGATGCGAGCATCATGCCGGAAATCACCAGCGGGAACACCAATGCCCCGACGCTGATGATCGCCGAAAAAGCAGCAAAATGGATTTTGGCCGGAGTCTAAGCGAAGGCTCACTGGAGTAAAGGCCGTTGACTTCGGCCAATGTAATGTATTGCTGGTTCAGCCTTTGCAATACCTCATCGCATCACGAATGGATTGGCCATTGGTTCCCTGGAAATGTTGATCCAGACGGTCTTCGTGCGGGTGTAATCCAGAACAGCCTCAACACCGGCTTCCCGTCCATAACCGGACTGGTTGAAGCCGCCAAACGGGGCCATGGGAGATATGGCGCGGTAGGTGTTGATCCAGCAGATGCCAGCCCGCAACCTTTCTGAAACCCGATGGGCGCGTGCAACGTCCCGGGTAAAGACCCCGGATGCCAACCCGTAGGGCGTATCGTTTGCCAGGGCAATGGCTTCTTCTTCTGTGTCGAAGGGCAGCAAAGACATGACAGGGCCGAACATTTCCACCTTAAGAGTTTCAATATCTGAAGATGGACATTCCACCAGCGTTGGAGCCATGTAGTTTCCTGGCCGCGACAGGGACGCCCCACCAAAACGGATTCTGGCTCCCTGCGCCTTGGCCGTTTCCAGTGTTGCGGTAATTTTGTTGATCTGCGCCTTTGTGCAAAGCGGCCCGACATGGGTCGCCGCATCCAGCGGATCACCAACAGCGATTGTGGCCGCTTTTTCAGAAATACGCTCAATCAGATCTTCAAAGACACTTCTTTGAACGAGGGCGCGTGATCCGGCTACACAGCTTTGACCCGAGGCTCCAAAGTTGCCGGCTATCAATCCATTTGCGGCACCGTTGAGGTCTGCGTCGTCGAACACCAGGACCGGAGATTTTCCGCCCAATTCCAAACTCGTTACCGCAAAATTCTCCGCCGAGTTGCGGACAACATGGCGGGCCGTTTCCGGGCCGCCGGTAAAGGCAATCCTGTCCACATCAGGGTGCCGGGTCAAAGGAATGGCACAGTTCACAGCATCGCCTGTGACGACAGAAACAACACCTGGAGGAAATCCAGCTTCCTCAATGAGTTTTGCAAATTCGAGCATTGGGACCGGCGCAATTTCAGACGCCTTGAGGACAACAGTGCAGCCCGCGGCAAGTGCCGGACCCAGCTTCGTCGCAGTCAGGAACATCTGCGCATTCCATGGAACCACCGCTGCGACAACGCCGATCGGTTCCCGGCGAGTGTGGACATGCATATCTGGTTTGTCGATCGGCAAAACGGCGCCTTCGATCTTATCCGCCAGTCCTGCGTAATAACGGTAGTAGTCGGCGACGTATTTTGTCTGGCTGAGGGTTTCGGCGAGTAATTTGCCGCTGTCCGTGGTTTCCAGCCGGCCAAGATCTTCGGCCTTTTCTTCGATCAATTCGGACAGCCGGTAAAGCAACTTGCCACGCTGGGTTTGGCTCAAATCCCGCCAGTTGGGGTCGCTCAGGGCCCGGCGGGCAGCGCCAATTGCCTCTTCAACATCTGACAGCGCTGCACACGCAAAGGATGCCCAGTTTTCACCGGTGGCAGGGTTCTGGCTGTGCATCACCTGGCCATCTGCGCCCTCGCGCCAGCGGCCATCAATATAGAGCTGATAGTGCTGCATTCTTCCCCCTCAGCCGAATGCCGGCATCACGTCATCGATAAATCTGTTCAAAGACGCTGTTTTGCGTTCATGGCTCATGCCGCTGTCAATCCAGAATGAAAACTCGTCGTATCCAAGATCTTCATAGCGCTTGAGGCGGTCAATGACGTCTTGCGCCGTTCCGATCGTCAGGTCACGGGCCATGTTTTCTGGCGCCATCATTTTGTTGGCTGCCATTTCTTCTTCAGAAAGTTCAGCAATCAGGCCCTTTGATACAGCCCGTTTGTTTTGGAACCAGGCTCCAAAATAACAATAAAAACGGGAAAGTTCCTGTGCCGCCAGTGCTGCATCATCGCCATCCGAAGCTACATATGTGTGATGAAGCAGCATGACCTTGGGCCTTGGGCCGTCGTAGGTGGCGCAAGCGTCGTTGAAGCGATCCATCAGGCTTTCAATTTCCTCCATCCCCTGCCAAAGCGGCGTGACCTGGATGTTGAAACCTTGGTGAACGCCGAATTGGTGGCTGTTCGGGTCTCGGGCTGCGATCCAGATTGGCGGGCCGTTTTCCTGTAAGGGCTTGGGAGCTGACGTTGTGGCGGGAAAGTTGTAGAAACCGCCATGATGCTCACAGTCTCCTTGCCACAGAGGTCTCAGCAAGGGGGCCGTTTCGCGCATGCGCTGGCCGGCTTCCCAGGCTTCCAGTCCGGGCATCAGACGCTC
This sequence comes from Roseibium sp., assembly GCF_965216085.1. Taxonomy (GTDB): domain Bacteria; phylum Pseudomonadota; class Alphaproteobacteria; order Rhizobiales; family Stappiaceae; genus Roseibium. The sequence goes on from NZ_OZ244138.1 coordinate 995,854, forward strand.
ATATTCATAGGAGTATGCGCCCCTGGCGACGCCAAGTTCGATCCGGCCGCCGGTCATCAAATCGGCTGCGGCCGCTTCGCCAGCTAATTTTATCGGATGCCAGAAAGGTGCAATCACAGTACCGGTTCCCAGTCGCACATTTTTTGTGTGATGCGCGAGGTCGACAAGCGTCAGGAACGGGTTGGGCGCAATTGTGAATTCCATACCATGGTGTTCACCGGTCCAAATAGCCCGCATACCACCGTCATCGGCGAGTTTGCATAGGGACAGAAACTCCTCGTAGAGTTTTTCATGGGGTTGGTCGGGCGTGAGCCGTTCCATATGGGCAAAAAGAGAAAACTCCATGGATTAAATCCCCTCTGTCAATGCGTGGATCTCTCCTGAGACCGTGTCACCGAGATAACAATTGAGGTTTCCGGTCCTGCATTCTTGGGCGTAGCGAGATAACAAGCTGGCAAGCGGCGGACTGGTGAATTTCAGACCGGGAAAGTCTTTTGGAGCAACCGAAGTCAATTTGGTGTCAGCTGCTACACTGGTTGCTTCCGCAAGGAGGTACGCGAAATGCGTATCCTCACCGGGATCATCGAAAACTGAATAGACAGGGCCAAAACTGGCTGTCACGCCCTGTTGTCTTAACGTGGCTGTAAGGGATTTCCGGAGAGCTGTTCTTTCAGGAACCGCGCATTCGGGCAGCTGGTAACCGTCGGCGGTCTTTTCCAGCAAAACGTTGCCTTGATGACGAACCAGTGCTCCTACGACATTCATTTTTGCGGATGGATCACGTGCGTTACGTTCGCGCGTCAGGCTGAAGAACTGACCTTCCGAATACCCAAGGCCTGCTCCAGCCGTTTGCTCGAATGCAGTTACTTCGCCGATCAGGATGACATGGTCACCGGCGGGAATGGCGTTGTGGGTTTGGCACGAGAATCTTGCAATTGCCCCTCGCGGGGCAGGGATGCCATGGGCATCCAGCAGATGATCAGTCTTGGCAAATCTATCACCTTTGAAACCAGCAAAGGTATTTGCAACATCGGTTTGGCTTTCTTCCAGGACGCTAACGCAAAAGCGGTCGCAGGAAGTAAAGGCCTCATAGCTTGATAGGAATTTTCCCGGGCAGACCAGCAATAGCGGTGGGTCCAAGGATACGGATGTAAAGGAGTTTGCCGTGAAACCAACCGGCTTTCCGCTTTTGTCCCGTGCTGTAACCACCGTAACACCGGTCATGAAACGGCCAAAGGCAGTCCGTAACTCGCGGGGATCGATAGGCTTCATGTCGTGCACTCCCTCACAAAATCCAGCAGAGCTTTGTTGACTTGGTCCGGATGCGTCATCGGCATCATATGCGCGGCATCCGCAATCACTTGGGCCTTTCCTCGGGGCGCCAATCGAGCCATCGTTTCGGACATTTCCGGCGTCGAATTCGGCTCAAGTCCGCCAGTCATAAATACGGCTGGGCAGGACAGCCCTTGGAGCAGGTCATCCGATGGTCCGTCCTCCTCGGCAAAGACTTGATAGGCAGCGCTGTACCCTTGCAAATCTGTGGTCTTTAGCCAGTATTCGCAGGCTTTGCGTGCGTCTGACTGATCAGATCCAAACCAGCGCGCCAGCGTGGGCTCATAGTCTTGAAAACCCGAGTTGCTAAGCGCCTTGCTCCGTTGTTGGACGGCTCTTTTTGCCTCAGTTGTGCGCCGGTAGATCGCGTTTAAAGCCACAACACCGCAAACCAGATCCGGAGTGCGGGCTGCCAGATCGAGAGCAATCATGGCGCCCATAGAGTGTCCGATGATCACGGCCGGGCCATCCAAAACCCTAGCAATGCGTGCGGTGAATTCGGCGAGGTATGCTGGACCATCAAGAGGAACGCTTTCACCATGACCGGGCATATCTACTGCAACCATCTGAAACTCCCCGCAGAGCCCGTCAATCTGCGCATTCCAGGCTTCCGCGCGCAGTCCGACACCATGGATTAGCAACACCTCAAGACCTTCTCCCTGGCGGATGCTGGCGATACCTGCGCATTTAGACCGCGGCCGGGTTGTCCACGTCACGTCCCATCTCCTTCAGATCCTGATACCGGTCGCCAATGCGATGAAAGGGTCGGCCAGACGTTGCTCCGCCCAGGACGACAACCACTTCGTCAGCGCGCGGAGCATCTGGGATAGAAAACTGAATTGTCAGATAGTGAGATCGTCGCCCGGCGTCGTTTTTATCCATAAGCGGAATCATGATTGGCGCATCGGCCGGTCCTCGGGTGTTGGTAAAGGCAAGATAGGACTTTGCGCCAACGGCTTCTCGGTAATGATTACCGAAGCGCAAGGTATGGATCAGACCGGAGGCGTGCTCGATTTCCCCATCAAGACCGACAACCGCCGCCTTGCCATAAGCTTCAATGGCGTCGCCGCTGCCGCCAAGCTTGATCATGCGCTCTGTCAGCAACTCACCTAGAACGGGGCCGAAAGCCAGAATTTCCGATTTTAGATCTTCAACAAACCGGCCAGCCCAAGGGTTTTTCACAACGGCTGCAGCCGCAAACAGATGCCATGGGTGCTCGGTCTTCTTAAAACCCTCAATGAAGATCTCTTCTTCGAACGTGACTATTTTCCGGACTTCGGGCTGCATCCATCTTCTCCGTTTGGTTCCTATCAGCGTCGGCCCGAAGTATTCGCTCGCTTGACAATCCGCACAAACGAATGATTTTGACACTTATGTATTAGTCAAACTAATGGGTAACTTGCGTATGGCTTCAGCTTTACCGCCGCTAAACTGGTTCCGCGCATTTGAGGCCGCGGCCAGGCATTTGAGCTTCACCGCCGCAGCGGAAGAAATCGGCATGACACAATCCGCTGTCAGCCAGCAGATCAAATCGCTGGAACTTCGATTGGGGGTGCCGTTATTCGAGCGCAAACCGCGCGGGCTTGCCTTGACCGACAATGGCCGGCGTTTGCTGCCCCAAGTTGATGCTGCGCTCGATCAGCTAACTGAGGCCACCCGGTCGTTTCTACCGGAGAAGCCGGAAAAACTATTGACGATCTCTCTTTCAATCAGTGTGCTTCAATGGGTCATTGCACCTGTTCTGCCTGCCTTCCAGGCCGAACATCCTGATATATCGCTTAGGTTCATGGGCGCAGTCTGGCCTGATGAATTCAGGCGGTCTCTTGCAGATATTGTCATCAGTTTTGGCTCACGCAAACAGGCCGGCCCAAAGGCTGTTTTGCTCGGCAGCAACAAACTGATCGCGCTGAAGCCGGTAAGCCTCAGCGGCGAGATGGGAGATTATCCGTTGATTGAAGCTGTCGGAGTTTCCGGAGGTTGGGAGGCGTGGAGTGCTGCTGCGAAGATCAAATGCCCCAAACCTTCGATCTTTGTCGATTCATATGGCACTGCGCTTGAATTGGCAGTCAAAGGAAACGGGGCGTGTCTAGTCAATGAAATGCTCGCCCGCCATCCGCTTAAGAGCAACCTGGCAGAACCCATTCACCCAATCCTGCTGAGCGCGAACGAAGGTTATTTCTTATCGATCAACCGTGAAACAGCGGAAGCCGGTATCTTCTTCGATTGGATCAGCAGGATTGCGTCGGAAAACCCTGTTCGGTTCGAGCCATCCGGCGTCTGATCCTTCAAAAGCTCTGCCTTTAAAACAGACAGACGATCAAGGACGGCATTCCGGCGGGTCTCGAGATCGGCCCTCAGCCGGTCGATGTGTTCGAGCTTTTCTGTCAGTTTGGCGATTCCACCTTCACAAGGCCCGGCTCCCTCATCTGATAGACAGGCACTCATGGCGCGAATTTCACGGGTGGAAAATCCCGTCGCAATAAAGTCGCGAATGCGCCCGGCACGGCGTAAATCAGCTTCGCCATAAGTGCGATACCCGTTTTCAGACCTGCGCACATCCAGCAAGCCGGTCTTCTCATAATGGCGTAACATACGTTGGGTAATCCCAAGCCGTTCGGCAGCTTCCTTGGCCTGCATCCCATTCCCTTTCCAACTAACTTTGGCATATATGTTTAGGGCCAGATCGAAGATCAATAACGTTGGGCGGAAACGGTTTTCCGCCCCTATTGCCCAAGTATTAGGTTCGAAGCGACCAGCCGCCATCCACTGTCAGGACTTGTCCGGTCAGCCACTCGTTTTTCGAACTGCCCAGCCGGAGTACCCAGGGGACAATATCAGCGGGAACGCCGCGCCGACCGAGAGGAACTTGAGCTTCTTCTTGCTTCTCGATCTGCTGAGCCATCTCGTCCGGCAATCCCATCATGCCGGTCAGAGCGCCACTTTTAACCGGGCCTGGCGCAATCGCATTCACCCGGATGCCATCGCCGGCAAACTCGATAGCCCAGGAACGGGTCAAATGTTCCAGAGCGGCTTTTGTGGCTGCATAATGCGCCACCATCGGAACCGCGTTCCGCGATACAGCAGTTCCAATGTTGACAATCGACCCCTTGGTCGCCCGTAACGCCTGATGGCCTTCTTTCACCAGCAGAGAAGGGGCAACGATATTGATCGCCGACATCCTGGAGATAAGGTCGGCGTCATAGGCCGTAACCGGTAATGGCTGACCGGCACCTGAGTTGTTGACGATCAGATCCAGCCGCCCCCAACGGTCGAGTGCGTTGCCAACAATGCGCGCAGCGCTGCCGGGATCTGAACTGTCTGCCTTTAATGTAACGATTGCCTTATCCGCTGCCGCCACATTGGCCAGCTTCTTCTCATCGCGACCGGTGACAAGGACTTTAGCGCCCCGTTTTGCCAGAGCGAGCGCAGTGGCTTTGCCTATGCCAGAGCTGCCTCCGGTGATGATTGCAACCTTGTCCTGCCAAGTGGTTTCCCGTGTCATCCTGAGTTTAATCCTATCTTCGAATGCGGCACATTTTGATGTGCGCATAGGCTTAGAGGATTGACACTAGTGTCAGGGTCAAGCGGCAAAGATCACGAAGGTAATTGGGTGTTTTTCGCTTTTGAGTTCCTTGTCAGCGGCTATTGTTGTGGGGGTAGCATTTGCACCAGGGGGTTCTAAAACTCGCTGATTGCTCTGCGATCAAACAACGTCCGCGACAACTGCGAGGCAGTCTCCGGATTTGATCAGTCCCGGAAAATGGCGGGCCATCAGGATGCCGGATCGTTTGGCATGGTATTCAACCGGGGCAACACCTGTGCGGTCCGTTGCCCAAACTCTGGCGACCACATCACCGGCAGCCACGTCATCACCGAGATCCAAAACCGGTTCAATCATGCCATTGCCTTCGCAGAAGACAAAACAGTCGCTATCGGGCATGTCGAGTGAGATAGTCGGGCTGTGCTCAAGGTCTCCCTGCATGATACCGGCGTGCCGCAGAACGTTTCGGATGCCCTTCTTTGCTATTGCGATTGACCGGGCGGTCGAAGTGCCGCCGCCACCAAGTTCGGTCGTCACGAAAACCTTGCCCTTTTCTTCAACCGCAGTGTCATACATGCCGACATTGTCAATCTCGAGCATGATCGCTGTGTAGGGCGCATTGAAGGCGTTGACAGCGGCAACACAGGCTTCCTGCTGGGCCTTATCCTCGAGCACGTGAGCAGAGGCAAAGGGCACAAAATCCAGCGTCTTACCGCCAGAATGAAAATCGAGAACGATGTCGGCCAAGGGGATCAGAACCGTCTCGAAATAGTGGGCGATCTTCTCTGTCACTGAGCCATCTGGTCTGCCGGGAAAAGACCGGTTCAAATTACCTTTGTCGATCGGGGAGGTTCGCGTTCCTGCTTCGAACGCCGGGTAGTTGAAGGCCGGTACAATGATGACCTGGCCTGTGATGTCTTCTGGAGACAAGGAAATGGACAAATCTTGCAGGGCGACCGGGCCTTCATATTCATCGCCGTGATTGCCGCCGGTCAACAAAGCCGTCGGGCCGTTGCCGTTCCGGATCACCGTGATGGGGATCATGACTGAGCCCCAGGCGGAATCATCGCGGCTATAGGGCAGGCGCAGATACCCATGATGGACCCCGTCTTCGTCAAACGGGATCGTTGGAACAATCGGATTTTTGGTCATGGGTCAGGCTTTCACAAACAATTTGCGCGGAACATTTGCAAGGCATTCGGGTTCACCGTCCCGGATGACAATGCTTTCCGTGATCTCAAATCCCCAGTCTTCCATCCAAAGGCCGGTCATGAAATGAAACGTCATGTTTTCCTGCAAGACCGTGCGGTCGCCATTGCGCAAAGACATGGTGCGTTCGCCCCAATCGGGTGGATATGACAGTCCGATCGGATACCCCGTCCGATTGTCCTTTGTGATGCCGTGTTTTTTTAGGATTGCGAAAAAGGCATGTGCAATGTCTTCACACAGGTTCCCGGCCCTTGCTGCCTCCAGCCCCGCTTCAAGTCCTTCTAATACAGCCTGCTCGGCATCCAGGAATTTCTGGTCCGGTTTCCCTAGAAAAAGAGTGCGCGACAATGGGCAATGATAGCGATTGTGGACACCGGCGACTTCGAAGAACGTCCCTTCGCCGGCAAGCATTGGCTGATCGTCCCATGTCAGGTGTGGTGCAGCAGCATCACTTCCCGACGGTACAAGAGGAACGATGGCTGGATAGTCGCCACCTGCATCCAAGTCGGCATCATATTTAAGTCCCGCATCATAGATTTCCGCGACCAGGTCGCATTTGCGCAGACCAACCTCGGCCTTTTCTAGGATACGGGCATGAATGTTCTCGACCTTTTTACCGGCAATCCGGAGATATTCGAGTTCCCGTTCGGATTTGACAGCGCGTTGCCAATTCACAAGACCATTGGCATCGTGAAAGCGGGCATTTGGAAGGTTCCTTTGCAGGGATGCAAAGGCGGCCGCGGAGAAATAGTAATTGTCCATCTCCACGCCAATGTTGGATTTGCTCCAATCAAAGTCTTCAATCCTGGTCGAAAGGTAATCCATCGGATGACAATCCGTCGATTGCACATAGTGATCCGGATATCCGATAATTCGGTCCGGATGCATGAAGCAGGTCCGAAGCGCTCCGTTTGCATCCTGCCCGCGCCCGAACCAGATCGGTTCGCCGTCCAGACCGACCAGCACAGCCTGATGCACGTAGAATGACCAGCCGTCATAGCCAGTCAGCCAGTTCATATTGGAAGGATCTGAAACGATGAGCAAATCCAGGCCAGCGGCTTGCATCGCTTCCCGGGTCTTTCTGACCCGCTGATGATATTCGTCTCTGGAAAAGCGGAGAGTAAGCTCAATCACAGGCGCAATCCCTTGCTTATGTTTCGATGGTTATGCCGGCATTTGCGGCCTGTGCCCGGGCTCGGGCAAATGTTGCAATTGCGGTATCCTGAACGCCGGTTCCGGTCAGATCACAGATCGTGATGGCCGCATCCGAGGTCCGGCCGGCCGCCTTTCCCGATACAATCGCGCCCAGATCATCAAACTGCGTGCCTTTGGTCACGGCGCCGGCTGCTAGAGCCGCGCGTAATTCTCCCATCAACTCGGTTTGCGACTGACGATCCGGAACATAAAGATCTGCCTTGGCCAAACACTCAGGCGCGAGTTCACTCTTGTGAGATTGGTCCGAGCCCATTGCAGTGACGTGCTGTCCAGGCTGTAACCATTCCGCGCTTATGAGGGGGGCGGTGCTGGGGGTCGTCGTCACAATCACATCGGTTTGAGAGACTGCTGCCGGCAGATCGGAAGCCGGCAACACCTCGATACCGAGCTGTTTCGTCATCTGGCTTGCCGCATTTGATGCCTTTTCCGGGTCGCGCGCCCAGATCAAAGCTTTTCTGATTGGCCGGACTAGGCACAAAGCCTGGAGTTGCAACCTGGCTTGGGTTCCAGCCCCGACAATGCAGGCACTGGAGGCTTCTTCCGGTGCCAAGTGTCTCGCCGCAACAGCTCCCGCTGCAGCTGTGCGGATATCTGTCAGATAACCGTTGTCCAGCAGCAATGCCTCGACCATTCCGGTTTTCGCCGAAAACAGGATCATCAATCCAGACGTGCTCGGCAAACCAATCTTGGGATTGTCGAAAAAACCCGGCGACACTTTAATTGCAAAGCTGTCGATCCCCGGGACATAAGCTGTCTTTACATCAACCTCACCGTTGAACTGAGCAATGTCCATCGACAAGATCGGCGGCATGACGACACCGCCGGAGGCTAAAGCGGCAAATCCCCGCGCAACCTTGTCAATTGCGGTCAGGTCAAGCTGAACCGCTTTTCGCAATTCATCTTCCGTTAGAATGGAAATGTCGGGCATGGTTTACTCGTCCTCTTCAGCCGCGAGATCGACATCTTCGCCGGAGGTGATGCGGTGATGCAGCTTCATGTCGATGTTTCTGCCAGACAGAACCGCGACAATTGAGGCATCTAATCGCACTTTCCCGCTGATCAGGGCTGCAATGCCAACAGCTGCAGCACCTTCAATGATCTGTTTTTCCTGCCAATACGCATGACGTATTCCAGCGGCGATTTCGGCTTCGCTTACCAAAACCACCTCATCGACCAGATCCTGGGTCATCTGAAATGTGAACCGGTTATCCAATCCGATGCCCCCGCCAAGGGAGTCGGCAAGGCTGGGTTCTTCGGTGACCTGAACGGGACAACCTGCTTTTAACGATGCAATCATAGCCGGGCCTCTTTCCATGGAGATCCCGATCACCTTGACCGACGGTTTCGTTGCTTTCATTGCCGCGGCAACACCTGAAATCAGCCCGCCGCCCGAAAGCGGAACCAGCACGGTTCCAACATCGGGAACATCTTCAAGAATTTCGAGACCAAGTGTGCCCTGTCCGCATATGACATCCCGATGATCGAAAGGCGGCAGGAGTACAAGCCCCCTTTCAGCGACCAGCCGGTCCGCCTCGATCTGCGCTTCATCCTGCGAGTTGCCGGTAATCAGGATTTCGGCACCCAGGTCCCGGATTGCCGCAACCTTATTTTCCGGCACTAGGCGAGACATGCATATTGTGCAGGAAACGCCAGCCTGTTTGGCCGCAAATGCGAGTGCCCGGCCGTGGTTTCCGGTTGAAACGCCGACGATACCACGGCGGCGCGCTTCGTGATCCAATTTCGCAACAGCATTCGTTGCGCCCCGGAGTTTGAAACTGCCGGTGTCCTGCAGGTGTTCCAGCTTGAGATGAACAGGTACGCCTGCATGTGCACCGAGTTTGGCAGACGGCACCACCGGCGTGTGCCGAACGGCGGTTGAAATCGCCGAACGGGCGGCAACAAAATCCGCCACCTGAAACCGACAGCTTGCGCTCACTGGTCCCCCCTCAGCACAACTATCGATGTCCAACAAACATTATCCATTTCCAGCTCCTCAGAGATCGTTTGTGGAGACTGAAGAAAGGACAATTACAGGTCAATAAATATATTAAATCATGACAATTTTGTCGACGGATGCTAAAAGATGTCCGTGTAAGGTCCTGGCGGGTTTTGGCAGATCGCAGCCAGTTGCTCCAAGCCAAAAATGAACTGGTCCTCACCGGTGTTGCCAAGGCAAATCCGAATGCCTGGCTCAACCTTTATCCCTGGAAGCGTGAACGCCGATCCGGGGGCAACAACCACACCGCGCTGCCGCGCCGCTTCAATAAAAACCTCCTCTGACCAACCATCCGGCAGGGGCATCCATATGTGAAGACCATTCGGGCTGCTGTTGAACGGCACGGAGGATAATGCGTCCTGAGCAAGCGCATTCCTTCGCGCCAAAGCAGATTTCTGCCAGTCAATAAGCTGGTCCGCCGTGCCATCCTCAATCCATTTAGCCGCGATTTCTGCAACGAGCGGTGTTGCCATCCAATCGATCGCCAAATGCCGGTTTGCCGCTACCGGAGCCAGGTGTTCAGGCACGACCAGATACCCTTGCCGAAGTCCCGGCATAAGGCACTTGGTGAAGCTTGTGAAATAGAAAGTCCGCTCAGGAGCCAGGGCCGCGACAGGTGGAAGGCGTCTTGGCTGGAGCGGGCCCCAGGCATCGTTCTCAATGATCAAAAGATCATGAACTCGGGCAATGGAAACAAGATGCCTCCGGCGCTCCAGACCCATGACATGGGCCATTGGATTCAAACCATTCGGCAATAGAAACAGTATCTTAATTTCTTTGTTACGGCAGGCAAGCTCCAGGGCTTCTGGGATGATACCTTCCTGGTCCGTTGCCAGCCCCTGTACGTCAAAATCCATGTATCGGGACAAACGGATTAGCGGGTGATGACAAACCCCATCCGTCACGACGATCGCGCTGCCATCGATCACACTCATAAACGCTGTTGTCATGGCGGAACTGCTTCCGTTTGTAAGCACAACCCGATCGGGCGAGCAGACAACACCGCATTGCTCCAGCCATGAGGCCGCGGCCGTTTGATACGGGCGCAAAGCGTTGGCTGGCCGGAAGGAAAAGACTGCTGATGGCGGAAGCGTTTCGGACAGATTCACCAATGCATTGTGCATCTTGTCCAGATGAATATGCCCGCTCACCGGCTTGAGGTTGGAGAAGTCCACCAAAGACTCGCCAAGGCCCGTCGACAGATACGGAGCATCCGTCTCAACAGGCTTTGAATTCACATAAGTTCCGCGACCAACCTGACCGGATATCATCCCTCGCCGTATTAGGAGATCATAGGCCCGGCTGACTGTCTGCACGCTGATGTTCAGTTGATAAGCGAGTTCTCTGTGCGGGGGCAGTTTCTCACCGACGTTTAGTTCACCGTTTTTAATTGCAGTTGCAATCAGGTCCGCAAGCGAGCGATAGGCAGGCCTTTGAATGGGCTGTGGGAAGCTTTTCCATATTGTCATGATTTGATATTGGAGCTAATCATAACAATTGACAAGGCATATCATCACAGCCATGGTCGCGCCATGATTGGGCTGAAACTTGACGACCGCGACCTGAAGATCCTGTCCCTTTTGTCACAAGAGGGACGGCTTTCCAAAGCGGACCTTGCCAAACGTGTGAACCTGTCTCCCACCCCTCTGTGGGAGCGCCTAAAGCGTTTGGAAAACGCAGGTATTATCCGCGGCTACAATGCTGATATCTCGCTGAAAGGCGTAGCCCCGCACATCGAAGTCTTTGTTACCGTCGAGCTTGAGAACCATAAGGCAGAGAGTTTCCAGGCTTTTGAACGTTCCATGGACCGGCACGAAGAGATCGTGGCTTGCTGGGCCGTAGGTGGCGGATTTGATTATGTTCTTCAAGTTATCACCCGGGACATCGACAGCTATCAGCGGCTTATCGATACCCTGCTGGAGGGGAAGGTAGGTTTCGCAAGATACTATACCTACGTTGTGACGAAGCCGGTCAAACTCCGCGGAGCTCCTCCATTGAATTTCCTCCTCGGTCGGGATCTGCCAGATGGATCTGCTGGCGACGGCACCGAATAAGAATGTAACGTCTTCGCCGACGTCTTTCTTTAGTCGTTTCTTCCATGAAACTCCTCTTACGATCCGGTCAAGCAAAAGGAGGCCGGATCAATGGCAATGCCCATTCATCAGGAAACGACGACATTTCATCTCAACGACAAACGATTGTTCCGCACATTTGCCTATATCGATGGCAAGTGGACCGCAAATGATAAAAGGCACACGCTTCCGGTCACCGACCCGGCAACGGGGGACTGGATTGGTGACGTCGCAAGCCTGAATTCTGCCGAAAGTTCTGCCGCTGTTGACGCTGCACACAGAAGTTTTGACGGCTGGGCCGGATTGTTGCCGCAACAAAGGGCAGCCATCTTGCGGCGATGGTTTGAACTGATCGCCGAGCATCGTGAGGATCTTGCGCAGATCATGACGCTCGAGCAAGGCAAACCCATCTCAGAATCTCGAGGTGAGGTGGATTACGGTGCTTCATTCGTCGAGTTTTATTCCGAAGAAGCCAAACGGCCGAATGTTGAGGGGGTAACGTCCCATCTTGCCGACGCAGAGGTGGAAGTCTGGCTGGAACCGGTCGGAGTGGCTGCTTTGATCACGCCGTGGAATTTTCCCAGTGCCATGGTAACGCGTAAAGCTGCGGCGGCTCTTGCTGCTGGCTGCACCGTGGTTGTGCACCCATCCGGCGAAACGCCATTTTCGTGTTTGGCATTGGCGGAACTCGCCGAACGTGCCGGCATGCCGGCCGGTGTCTTCAATGTGGTGACTGGTGAACCGGTAACCGTTGTTCAGCCGTTGATGGACGACCCGCGCGTCCGGGCAGTCTCTTTCACTGGTTCGACGGAAATCGGCAAGCTGCTATATCGCCAAAGCGCAAACACCATCAAGCGCATGGTGTTGGAACTCGGCGGGCATGCGCCCTTTCTTGTCTTTGCGGATTGCGATTTGGATCTGGCAGTTGATGAAGCTGTGAAAGCCAAATTCGCGACTTCCGGTCAGGATTGCCTCGGCGCGAACCGGTTTTTGGTTGAGCGGCCGGTTTATCAGGAATTTTGTGAACGCTTTGCTGCCCGCACTTGCGAGCTAGTGGTCGGACCAGGTTACAGCGATCCTGACATTGGCCCGTTGATGAACCGAAAGGCAGTCGACAAGCAGAAGAGCCATGTCGCCGATGCCCTGGCAGCCGGTGCGACGCTCCTGTGTGGCGGCAAACAACATGCTGCCGGACCTTTGTTTTACGAACCTACGGTCCTCTGCGACGTTCCAGAGACCGCTAAGATCATGCACGAGGAGACATTCGGCCCTGTGGCCGCAATCGCGCCGTTTGACACGGAAGAAGATGTCATGCGCCGGGCAAACGATACCGAATATGGCCTAGTGGCTTATGTGCATACTCGCGATCCACGCCGGATTTACCGGGCCAGCCGTTGTCTCCGGTTCGGCATGGTTGCCATTAACAGAACCAAGGTGACCGGTGCGCCAATCCCCTTTGGCGGCATGAAACAGTCAGGCCTTGGCCGCGAAGGGGCCCGCATGGGCATGGCTGACTTCATGGATGTTAAATACGTCTGCCGTGATTGGGCCTGACCAAATAAAAAAGAGGAAACGATATGCTTCGAAACGACAAGCTCGATCAGTGGGATCGGGAAAACTTCTTTCATCCGTCAACCCATCTTGGCCAGCACGCCCGCGGCGAAGCACCCAGCCGGATCGTTGAGACCGGGTCTGGTGTCTATATTGAGGACCGGGACGGCAACAAACTTCTGGATGCTTTTGCTGGTCTATACTGTGTCAACGTTGGTTATGGCCGTCAGGAAATTGCGGAAGCCATCGCAGAACAGGCCAAGAAACTTGCCTATTACCATGCCTATGTTGGGCACGGCACAGAAGCCTCCATCACCCTGTCAAAAATGATCCTCGACCGGGCACCGGCCAACATGTCCAAGGTGTATTTCGGCCTCGGCGGTTCTGATGCGAACGAAACCAACATCAAATTGGTCTGGTACTACAACAACATCCTCGGCCGTCCGGAGAAGAAAAAGATCATCTCCCGCTGGCGTGGTTACCACGGTTCCGGATTGATGACTGGGTCCTTGACCGGCCTAGAGCTGTTCCACAAGAAGTTTGACTTGCCGTTCGGCAACGTCCTGCATACGGAAGCCCCATACTATTTCCGCTGTCCGGATATCTCTATGAGCGAAGCCGATTTTGTGGCGCATTGCGCTGCTGAATTGGAAGCCCTGATTGAACGTGAAGGCGCAGATACGATCGCGGCGTTTATCGGTGAACCGGCCATGGGGACAGGTGGTCTTGTTCCTCCGCCTGCCGGGTACTGGGCTGCCATTCAGCCGATCCTGAAAAAGCACGATATCCTGCTGATCGCCGACGAAGTTGTCACCGGTTTCGGGCGTCTTGGGTCGATGTTCGGATCGGACCACTACGGCCTTGAAGCAGACATCATCACAATCGCCAAAGGTTTGACCTCAGCATATGCGCCGCTTTCCGGATCGATCATTTCCAACAGGGTCTGGGAGGTCCTGATGGAAGGCACAGACGAAACCGGTCCGATCGGTCATGGCTGGACCTACTCCGCCCATCCGATTGGGGCGGCTGCCGCCATTGCCAATCTCGAGCTGGTTGACAGCATGGGGCTGGTCTCCAATGCCGGAGAAACCGGCGCCTATCTGAAGCTGGCGCTGCAGGATGCCATTGGAGATTATCCGAATGTCGGCGAGGTTCGCGGCGAAGGGCTGTTGATTGCGGCCGAATTTGTTGAAGACCGGAACACACGGACCTTCTTCGACCCGGCCCGCAAAATTGGACCGGCACTGGCGGCCGCGTTGCTTAAGAACGGTGTTATCGCGCGTGCGATGCCGCAAGGCGATATCCTCGGGTTTGCACCACCGCTTTGCGTAACCAAAGACGAGGCTGATACGATTGTTGACGGCGTCAGAAAAGCGGTCACAGAGGTCCTTGGCTGAGCTTGAGTTAGGGATCCGGTTTTTCCGGATCCCTTAGTGCCGCCTTGAAGTGCGAAATCGCTGGGTCGCAGCTGTACAAAGTGTTCAAGATGAGGAGGTTCAAGACATGTTGAACCGTTCTGCCGAGTACGCAGCCAGTTGGAAGTTTGGAGTTCGGCCTGTAATCAGGTCAGCGAGCAGCTCTCCGGTCTTTGGGGCCATCATCAAACCATAGTGGCTGTGGCCGAAGCCGGCATAGAGCCCCTTCAATCTTTCAAATTCGCCGATCATTGGCAGACTGTCGGGAAACGACGGACGGCTCCCCATCCAGTGCCGGGGTTCTCGAATTTCGAGGTCAGGAAAGGCAGCTTTTGCCTGATTTTGCATGCGCTGGGCCTTCCGCATGTCTTTTGGTGCCTCGACGTGGGCAAACTCCGCCTGACCGGCCACGCGTAAACCACCTTCCATGGTGCTCGCAACGATTTTGGCGTCTGTGTCCATTACAGAATTCTGAAGTTCAATCCCGGCAAAAGGAAACTCAATATGATAGCCGCGCTCGGCCACAAGAGGCACGGAAATACCCAAAGGTTTTAACAGATCCGCCGACCAGGCCCCCATTGCAACAATGATGCATGGTGCCGTCAGCTTGGTTTCCATGCAGTCGATTTCCCAGCCGCTTTCCCTTTTTCTGATTCCGGTAACCGCGCATTGCAGAATGTCGACGCCCAGTCTTTCTGCCTTACCCGCAAGCGTTGTCATGATCCGGCCCGGCGACTGGGCGCGGGCCTGACCGTGAATTAGCACCGCGGCCTTGAATTCGGGGGAGAGGGCCGGTTCGATCTTTTGCAAACTGCTTTGTCCAACCAGCTCAAGGGCCGCTCCTTTCTCCTGCCGGATCCGATAATCCAAGGATTTTAGCCGGTCTGGATTGTCGTCTCGGAAGGCATGGACGTAGGCGCAGTCTTGTATCAGATGCTCTTGTCCTGTCCCTTTCAGATGGCGGCGGTAGAGATCTATCGATGGCGCGCATAAGGGTTCCATGGCGTCAGAAATTTGCCGGGTGCGGACTTCGGAACTGTTGCGCAAGAATTGCAGGCCCCAAGGCAGCATCCGCAGCCAGAAGCCCATGCGAACGCTGAGCGGACGGTGTTTGCCGAACATTAGTGCTGGCATTTTCTTCCAGATGCCTGGCTGCGACTGGGGGACAAATGACCAAGGCGAAATGACGCCTGCATTGCCAAAGGAGGCTTCTTGGCCTGGAGCGCCGCGATCAATCAATCGAACCGAAATGCCGCGTTCAGCCAAGGATAAGGCGGTGCACAGACCAATCGCGCCTGCGCCAAGAATTGTTACGCTTTGGGTCATGACTGTTCAGATAGCTTCTGCCCGTAAGAGGCGCGACTGAACGATCTGGCTCAGAACGGCCGGGCTGGCAATTGCAAGCGCAATCAGATCCGCCTGGATTGAGGGCGCAATGAAGACCAGGCCGGAAAGCGCGAGCAGAACCCGGAAGATCATTCCCATGGGAACGAGCCAATACCCCACCACCGCCGCCGACAGGGCGATGACGCCTGCGATACAACTTGCAGCGGTATAGGTGAACTCGAGGAAATCGAAGCCGGTCGAAGAGACAAACAGTAAGACTGGTGCATAGACAAATGCCATCGGGGCAACGACCTTGCCAAGACCAAGTGAAAAGGCCGAAATGCCGGTTCTGAACGGGTTGGAATTGGCAATGGCTGCAGCTGCATAGGCGGATGTGCAAACCGGTGGTGTAATCTCTGCAACGACACCGTAGTAGAGCACAAACATATGGCTTGCGATCGGAGGAATTCCGAGCTGAGCCAAGGCAGGTTGGGCGACCGAAACCAGCATGATGTAAAGCGCAGTTGTCGGAACACCCGCGCCCATCAAAATGCAAGCAATCGCGATAAAGACAAGGCTGATAAAGAGGGTCAGATCTTCAACACTGAACAGCTCGAAATTGCCGATGCTGAACAATCCATGCAGGTCGCCGCCCAAATTGGCGGCCGCCTGTGTCACCATGAAGCCGATACGGAAACCAACACCGGTGGTGTTGATGACACCAATCACGATGCCGACTGCAGCCGCTGCAGCCCCGACTGCGAGAGCGTATTTTACTCCCGTTTCCATCGTATCGGCCATTTCGCTCACAGTTGTGCGGCGCTGAGGGTTGAACGTTGCCAAGGCCGCACCGGCGATGAGCAGCGCAGACATTGGTAGATCAAATCCGCCGCCTGCATATTTCCAAACAACAAAAGCGATAAATGCTGCCGGATAGACCAGCGTGAGTGGCGACTTCACACGCGCCATTCCAGCGATCAAGGTGAGGGATATGCCGCAAAAAGCGGACATATAAGGCGTGTAGCCGGAAAAGAGCACTGTCAGCAGGCCCACTAGCGGCACCATGTTGGCCCAGCCATCGCGCCAGACTTGCCCCAGTTTCGGCAGCAAGTCGGCTGACATACCTTTTAGGCCCAAGCGGCGGGCCATCAAATGCACAACGGCAAATACCCCGGTGTAATGCAGAAGTGCCGGGAAAATCGCGGCAACGACGATGGTGGTGTAGGGCACCTCCAGGAATTCCGCCATGATGAAGGCGGCTGCACCCATAATTGGCGGTGTGATTTGTCCTCCAGCGGATGCCGCGGCTTCAACCCCGCCCGCAAAGTGACCTGGATAACCAAGCCGTTTCATGTTGGGGATGGTCAAGGCTCCGGTGGAGACGGTATTGGCAACCGAAGATCCGGAGATCGTGCCGAAAAAGGCCGAGGAGACAACTGAGACCTTTGCGGGTCCGCCAGTATAACGACCCGCCAGGATCGTGGCATTGTCGATGAAGAGCTGGCCCAGTCCGGTGCGCTGAGCGATGACACCGAACAGGACAAAATGAAAGACGATGGTTGAGACGACCCACAGGGTCACGCCAAAGATACCTTCCTGCGGGAAATACATTGACGACACAAAGGTGCGAAATTTCACGCCGGGATGCTGAAGAATTCCCGGAAAGATCGGGCCGAACAATGCGTAGGAAATGAAGACGCAGATGATGAGCGGCAGAACCCAGCCCAAGGTGCGCCGGGCGATGTCGAGGACCAGAGCAATCAGGATGCAGCCGAAGATCAGGTCATAGGTGTTGGGGTTGCCCATCCGGAACGTTTGTTCCTCGATCCCCAAGGCGGGAATGCCGTGCCATGCAAATCCGAGATAGAGAGAGGCGGCAATGCCCAGAACCATCAGGATGATATCGAGAAACGGGACGCCGCCAAGATGCAGGGCGCCGGTGTTCAAGTCGAAAGATGTCTTGGTTTTGATATGCGGAAACAGCGCATAAATCAGGATAAACAGGCCCGACAGGTGCCAACCCATATGCCAATAGTCGGGCGGCAGGCCGAATCCCGCCGTTAAGTAGTGGTAGGTAGCAAAAACGAGCGCGACATACCTCAGAACCTTGGCGAAATGAGCAGAAACCTGGCGAGTGGCCGCGCCTTCATCATATTTCTTCTCGATCGCTGCCAGTTCATCGGCCGAAAGCTCCTCCACCACTGGATTGCGGAGACCGGCCTGAGACGCATCGCTCATTGCTCAAAATCCTAAAAATCGTCAGTTCTCTTTGAAAAGGGGCGGTACGACAGGGGACGCACCGCCCAGTGTAGCAGGCTGCATGCGGCGTTGATTATTCCATCATGCCTGCTTCTTTGTAGAATTTCTTAGCGCCGTCGTGGAGTGGAACACCAAGAGCAGCAACACCATCGAGTGCAGTGTCGAGCGTAATTTGTTTGCCCTTGGCGTGGCCATTATCCAGCAGTTTGCGGGTGTTGTCGTTCCAAAGTGCTTTGGTGATGGCGTAGACGAAATCTTCGGAGAGATCCGACGAGACGACCAGCAAGGCTGAAACGGCAGGTGTCTTGGCGTCGTAGTCAACACCCTCATAGGCCCCAGCCGGGATCATTGATGGGATGTAGGCCGGGACTGCCTGATTGATCTTCGCCATGTCTTCATCGGTAAAGCTGTGCAGATCCATGCCTTTGGTTGTCGCCAGTTGAACCATTGCAGAGACCGGCCAGCCTGCGGCGTAAAAATAGGCGTCCAGCTGACCGTCGGCCAAGCGCTCTGCGGACTGGCTGTTGTTCAATTCGGCTTCATCGATATTGTCCCGGTTAACGCCCCAAAGACCGAGCATCGCCTCAACGGCGACTTGAGTTCCCGAACCTGCCTGGGCAATACCTACGCGTTTGCCTCTCAGATCACCCAAATCGTTGATCTTGGTGCCCTTGGCCAGGACCAGGTGAAGGTCTTCCGGATAAAGATTGGCAACAACCCGTAGCTTTGGATGCGGTTTGCCTTCAAACTTGCCTTCGCCCAGATACATATCCCGGGTTGAATAAGCGCCCGCCAGACCAGCTTCCAATTCACCATTTTGAACTGCGGCATTGTTGAAGACCGAAGCGGTTGTCGATTGAGCAATAGCGATGAGGCCAGGCACACCGCACTGGCCGCCTTTGTCGCAAGGGCGGGAGCCGGGAGGTGCGGAAATGCCGTTGGCAATCGTGCCGCCAATCGGAAAGTAAGTCCCGCCTGCACTGCCAGTGCCGATGCGGAAAAATTTCGGATCTTCGGCAAGCGCGGTACCTGCCGTTAGTGACGCCGCGATGGCTGCGACGGCCAAGCGATAAAACATGATTTTCAGTCCCTCTGGTTTCGTCCAGGATCGTCGCGCCCCGGATCGATAAGAACGTAGAGTGATGCAGGTTTAAGATAAAAACAAATTTTAATATTTTTGATGTTTCAAAATTTTGTTTATGTATTAGAGGGTGGCGTTGGCCTGTGAACTCGTGGGAGGTGTTCGTGAATTTGTCTCAGATGACAGCCTTTCGAGCTGTGATGAATTCGGCGTCCTTATCAGAAGCTGCTGAAAAGCTTGGTAGAACACAGCCTGCGATCAGTGCTGCAATCCGCTCGCTTGAGGAGACCCTCGGACTAAAACTTTTTGAACGCCGCGGCCGTCAATTGGTGCCGGTTCCGGAAGCCCAGTACCTTATGGCGGAGGCTAGTGAAATCCTGGACAGGGTTTCGAGTGTTGCAGGAACTATGAAAAGCCTGAAAGCTGGCCAGAGCGGCAGTCTGAATGTCGCCTGCATGCCCGGTCCGTCTACTTTTTTGATGCCGAGGTACATCAGCCGGGCTGTTGGTGCCAATCCCGATGTTCACATCGTATTTTCCAGCCGGTCTTCGCCGCAAATTCGAGAACTGGGGGCCACACAAGGCTTGGATTTCGGCTTTGCCGATCTGATCGGCCGCGAGCCGTCAACAGTAACCTTCCGGCAGGAAACGATTTCGGCAAACTGTTTCTGTGCCATGCCGGAAGACCATCCATTGACGGAAAAAGACGCCATTTCTTGGAAGGATTTGGATCACGTGCCGCTCGGGCTGCTTCAAAGCTCTCACATAGTCCGGCAGAAAACCGTGCAGACAATGATAGCCGCTGGCATAACGCCAAACGTCGTGTTGGACAGTCAGTTTTTCCTGCCCATCATGCAGTTCATCAGTGTCGGGCGTTGCCTATCGATCGTGGATCCCCTGACGATGGCCACAGAACAGGAAATCAATTCCTCCGTGGGACGTGTCGTCTTCCGAAAGCTGTCGGAAGCCTTCCGCTATGACTACTCGATCATAACGCCAATTTATCGTCCGCTGTCCCAACTTGCCCGCCGGATCAAAGAAGGCTGGCAGCAAGAAGTTATGGAACTGCTCACGCGCATTGAGGCGGACCCGGTGTATTGCCCATAGATTTTGAGCGTTTAAGAGAATTGTTATGTCACATCATCAAGGCTAGCTGATTTGGAGCCTATCGGTGAGCCGGCCATATTGCTTGGGAAAGTGGTCATGTAGCTCGTCCTGGAACAAGTGCGCGAGCTGCGTGATGGACGTTGCATTCGACAACATGCAGGAAAAGATCGAGAAATAGACGTCTGGTTCGTATCTCCGGATCTGAAGTCGGTGGGAAAACGCATCGGCAACAAATGGATCGACGATACTGATACCCATCCCGGCGGCAACACAAGCGCAAGCGGTTGCGGTCACCGGTGTCTCAATACGAACGTGCGGTGTTGCACGGTCTTTCATGAAACTGGCTTCAACACGCTGAAGGGATCCGTCCAGGTTCGTCAGCGAGATGAAATCCTGCAGGTGCAAATCTTTGGCCTCAATAACCTCCTTTTCCGCAAGTGGATGACCTATTGGAAGAATACAAACGCCTTTCGCATCAACCAGGTGGCGCAGATCGATTTCAGGTGTGCTGGGAGGGTTCACCGCTATGGCAACATCAATCTTTCTAAGCAGCAGTTGCTCCGTCGACTGCATGGAAGTTCGTGTGTGCAGCGAAATCTGGACGTCGGGTCGTTCTTCCAAAAAACCGGACACGAATTCTTGTACTGCTCCGATAGATAAAGCTGGCAGAACACCGATCGACACATGTCCACTCGTCTTGTCGGCGAGTTTATGCGCAAACCGTTCCAGTTCAGAGATGCCGCTGAACATACGGTCAACCTCAGCGTAAATGAGCCGGGCTTCTGGAGTTGGCACCAGCCGCCCTCCCTCCCGGGTAAATACGGGGATTGGAACGGAGGCCTCGAATGCAGAAATCAGCTTGCTAACTGCAGGTTGAGTTATCAGCATTCTGTCAGCTGCTTTGCTAACAGTGCCGGCCTCCATAAGCGCCTTAAAGGCTTCTATTGATCTGAAATTCAAAGACATACCAGACTATAACTTTTTGGAATATATAAGTCACTATTTCGACTTTGATATTTTGAAATCCCTTGATGTACTTAGTTAAATGAATATTCCATTTGGGGAGGGTGCGATGAGGGATACAGTTTCCCGCAGACAGTTTTTGAAAGCCGGAGCCGCTTTTGGTGCGGTGGCGGCATCAGTCGGATCAAGCTTGCCAGCTTGGGCATCTAAGTCAGGGCAACCGGTTGAAAGCCGCACGCTGATTACGTCTACAGCAAAGTTCGATCCTGTGCGCCCGGAAGCAGCCCGGCTGATCGCCAAAGCTTGCCAATCGATCGGTTTTAACCTTCAGGCGAACCCAATTGACTACAATCAGGGTATCCAGAAAGTCATCATGGAGCATGACTTTGAGGCCTTCTTGGTGCGGCTGTCCGGAGCCGCAATCCGGATCGACCCGAATGTTTTCATCTATCAGCTGCACCACTCCAGTCAGCACAAGTCCGGCGGTTACAATTGGTCCGGATACAAGAACGCCCGAGTTGATGAATTGGCGGCAGCCCAGCAAGCGGAGATGAATGCGGAAAAGCGCAAAGAGCTGGTCTATGAAGCGCAGCAGCTGATCTACGATGATCAGCCGAACCATATCCTGGTCAATCCGCAAATGACCAACGCCTATCGGGAAGACCGGATCGGAAATCTGGTGCCGCAAATGGGCGAGGGCATCGGGTCATTTTGGACCGATATCAATATGACGGTGTTGGATGGTGACGGATATGTGCGAACCGGCGCAACATCGCCGCTCAAAAGCATGAACCCAATCGCAGTGAAGGACAACAACGAGTTCCTGGAACTGCGGATGATCTATGATCGTTTGTTCCGTGTTGGTCCTGACGGCAAGGTTTGGCCATGGGCGGCCGAAGGCTACACCATTGTGGATCCAACAACGATTGACGTCTCCATGCGTTCCGGCATGAAGTTCCATGACGGCGTAGATGTGACAGCGGAGGACGTTAAATTCTCCTTCGATTATTGTACGGAATACGGCGCGCCATTCTTTGCAGCTTCCTTGAAAAAAGTGGACCGTATCGAGGTCACCGGAACGCATAGTTTCCGGGTTCATCTGGCAGAGCCATATGCGCCACTCTTTGTGTCCCTATTTGCATCGCTCTTTATCTTGCCGAAGCACATCTGGAGGAAAATTCCGCAAGAGGTCGATGTCGAAGATCCGTTGAACTATGCCAACGAACATCCGATTGGTTCCGGTCCGTTCAAGTTCGACTACTGGGACCGCGGAAAGGAGCTGAAGGTGTCGGCCAACGCCGAACACTTTAATCCGCCGAAATGTGCCGGGATCATTCGCGTCGTTTACGGCAGCCATGACGCAATGGCGGCAGCGATCGAAAAAGGCGAATGCGACCGGACCCGTTACATCCTCAAGCCGAGCTTGATGGAAGACCTAAACAGTGTCCGCGGCGTTGTTGGTAAGGGATATCCGAGCCATGGCATGTACTGCATGAGCTACAACACCACCATCGCACCATTTGACGATCCGGCTTTTCGCGCTGCCATGCGCCATGTGATGCCGATTGAATTGATCCGGGATGTTGTCCTCGGTGGCCATGCATCGACCGGTGGGTCCGTCATCGCACCAGCCAACAAGTTCTGGCACAATTCTGCGGTGGTTGGTGGCGGTCAGAATGTCAAGAAGGCCAAAGATATGCTCGCCGCAGCCGGGTACACCTGGAAAGACGGCAAGCTTCATTATCCGGGCTAAAGGCCCCCTTTCTCCCCTCCGATAACGTGAATCCGGGGCCGTAAATGCGGCCCCGGATGAATAACACTTTTGATTGAATTGGCACGGCGATGAAAGAATATCTCGCAAAGCGGTTGCTTTACTCGTTTGTGACCCTGTTTGCAGTTGCAACGATCCTGTTTTTGATGTTCCGCATCATGCCTGGGGATCCAACAGCACAGGTCATTTCCCCGGCACTTGATGAGGCTGCACGGGCGCGCATGCGCGAGGCTTTCGGCCTCGATTTGCCGATGTGGAAGCAATATCTGATCTATCTAAAGAACCTTGTGACGCTGGAGTGGGGACGATCCTTCACCACCTCAGAAAAGGTTTTCGACATTCTGGTCTACCGTCTCTGGAACACGTTGCTTTTGATGAGCGCGGGTATGGTTCTGACGTTTGCGCTGGGCATTACGCTCGGCATGGTCATGGCTTGGCGCCGCAACGGGGCGTTGGACTTCGGCGGAACCTTGGTAGCATTGGTTTTTCAGTCGGCGCCACCGTTCATTACCGGTCTGCTCCTGTTGATGGCACTTAGCTACAAACTCGACCTCTTTCCAACAGGCGGTATGAGCAGTCCAGGCGTGCGGTTCGACACTTTTTGGGGTTTTGTGTTCTCAGGCGATTTCCTGCATCACCTGGTGCTGCCGACGATCACCATCACCGCCTATTTCCTTGCAACGCCGATGCTGATCATGCGGGATTCCATGCTGGAAATCCTGGGGTCAGATTTCATTGAATACGCCAAGGCCAAGGGACTGTCTCCGGCTCGGGTCATGGTGCGTCACGCGGCCCGAAATGCGCTTCTTGCAGTGGTGACCGTGTCATCGATCTTGCTGGGATTTGCCATTGGCGGGCAGGTGATTGTGGAATCTGTGTTCTCCTGGCCGGGCATGGGACTGCTCATGGTCGAGGCGGCCGCGTCTCATGATTACCCCGTCGCTCAAGGGGCGTTCCTGATGCTCGCTGCTCTGGTTGTTTTCCTGAACATCCTTGCGGATTTGTCTTATGCCTGGCTTGACCCGCGCATCAAAGTTGGCCGGGGAGCTTGATCCATGAAAATAGTATCTTTGACGGCCAATCTGATCGAGCAGCCTTTCGCGGTGCCATACAAGTTGTCGGAACGCTATGGCACGATGACCCATACACGGGCCGTGATCGTCCGGATTGAAACCGATACCGGGATCATTGGTCTCGGTGAAGCCAACCCGATGCCGCCATTTACCGAGGAAAATCCCTTCGGTGTGATGGAGGTTTTGCAACGGTACATCTGGCCTGCGATCCGGGGAGAGGATCCGCGCAACATCAATACGCTCAATGAGCGGTTGGACCTGATCCTTAAGGGCAATCTGACGGCGAAGGGTGCCATCGACATGGCGCTCCACGATATTGCCGGGAAATCGGCCGGGATTCCGGTGCACCAGCTGCTTGGGGGCGCGCGCACCGATCAGCTGAAAGTCCTGTGGCCGCTCAGCAGCGGAACCCCGGACGAAGATCGTGCCGTGATAGATACCAAAATGGCCGAAGGCTTCGGTTCCTTCATGCTGAAAATGGGAACACTGAGCATCGATGAGGAGATTGCCCGCCTTGAAGCGCTTTACGGGCATTATCAGACTCCACCAGATATCACCGTTGACGCCAATCAAGGCTGGAGCCGATCCCAAGCGCTCGACTTTTCGATGAAGGCTGCCGGTTTTCCATTGGTCCTGATAGAGCAACCGCTTAAAGCAGAAGATGTGTCCGGTATGGCGCAAGTGCGTCAGGCTGCCCGCCAGCCGGTGTCGGCCGATGAAGGGGTTCAGTCGATCCAGCATGCTCTGGAATTCTTGAACCGGGAGGCTGCGGATGTGTTGTCGATCAAGGTTTCGAAAAACGGCGGGATAGCTGCTGGCAGAAAGATCGCGGAACTCGCCCATCACTTCGGTGCGCAGTGCCTGATGAACTCGATGCTGGAATTCGGCATCACGCAGGCGGCCAGTTTGCAGCTCGGCGTGACCCTGCCGAACCTTCTGGATACCGGGCATGCCTATATGTCAACGCTTCGCCTTGCTGGCGATGTGACCGACTTTTCCGACTTTGTAAAAGATGGCACCGCTCATCTTCCGGATGGACCCGGCCTCGGCATCACTTTGAACCCACAAAAACTGGAAGACTACACGGTGCGCCATGAGCAATTCGCAGACTGAGACTTCCGTCCGCGCCACAGGCGGACCATCCCGGATTTTGGCAGCATTCAAAACCCACTGGGACATCATCCGGGCCAGCAAATCCGGCACCTTCGGGGCTATGGTTATTCTGTTTTTCTCGATCGTCGCGATCCTGGCACCAGTGCTGGCACCGCATGATCCCTGGGAAAACCTGATGAGCGAGACGACAGGCGGTTTCGCCATGTTGTTGCCACCCAATGCGGAATTTCCGCTCGGAACGACGACACTCGGTTATGACATCCTTTCGCAGCTGATCATTGCCATGCAAAACACGATGATCATCGGTCTGATCTCTGGCGTGATCTCCATCGTCATCGGCGCCAATATCGGACTGTTTGCCGGGTACTATGGCGGCCGCACAGACGAAATCCTGATGCGGTTCACCGACATTATCTACGGTATGCCGTTCCTGCCATTCATCATTGTCCTGATCTCGTTGTTCGGGCGGTCGAAATGGTTTGTCATCCTGGCGATTGTCTTGATCATCTGGCGGACCTCAGCGCGTGTCATCCGGGCACAAACGCTGACGATCAAGCAGCGCCAGTTCATTCAGGCCGCCCGGGCGCGGGGATGCTCCAGTCTGCGGATCATCTACCGCCACATCGTACCCAACATCATGCCGCTGTTGATGCTTTATACGTCCTTCAACATCGCCTGGTCGGTGATCACGGAAGCCGGGGCCAGCTTTCTCGGCTTCGGCGATCCAGATCAGCTGACTTGGGGCAGCATGCTCTATGAACTCTGGATCTCCGGAAAATCCCGGGTTGCCTGGTGGTGGTTCCTGTTCCCGTCGCTCTGCATCGTTCTCCTTGTCAGTTCGCTGGTGTTCGTCAGCCGCGCCTATGAGGAATATGCCAACCCACGGCTGAAGGGGCGTTGAGATGACTGAAAAACCGCTTCTTGAGATTGAGAACCTGAAGGTTCACTACCAGACGTCAAAAGGCCCGGTCCGTGCGGTCGACGGTGTGAACCTGACGATCATGGAAAACCAGGTGCTTGGTATCGCCGGCGAAAGCGGCTGCGGCAAGACCACACTCATTAAGGCATTGATGCGGCTGCACCCGCCGGGAACCAAGATCACAGCTGACAAGTTGTCCTTCCGCGGTCGCGATTTACTGTCCATGCGTGACAAACAATTCCGCAAGGACATCGCCTGGAACGAAATTGCCCTGGTCCCGCAAAGTGCCATGGCTTCGCTCAATCCGGTCTACCGGGTCGGTGATCAGATGGTTGAGGCCATCCGGACACACTCCAACCAGTCCAAAGCTGAAGCCTGGGAACGGGCGGAGGCGATGTTCGATCTGGTTGGCCTTCAGCCAGGGCTATTGCGGAATTTTCCGCACGAGTTCTCTGGCGGCATGCGCCAGCGGGCAATGATCGCCACGTCTTTGGTGCTGGATCCCGGGCTTGTCATCATGGATGAACCGACCACAGGTCTTGATGTGCTGGTCCAGGAGCGGATCTTGCGCAAACTGCGGGAAATCCGGGAACTGGTAAAGTCTTCGATCCTGTTAATCACGCACGACATCTCGGTGATTGCAGAGATGAGCGACAGGATCGCCATCATGTACGCCGGCCGGGTGGCTGAGCAGGGACCGTCGGTAGTTATGTTCGAGGAAGCGCGGCATCCTTATACGCTTGGCTTGCAGAATGCCTTTCCGTCCATCAAGGCGCCGGGCAAAGAGTTGATCTCCATTCCGGGATCACCACCCAATTTGATGGGGCAGATAGATTATTGCCTGTTTTCCGCCCGCTGTCCGTTTGCGACGGAAGTCTGCCGTGCCGAGAAATCCGATGAAATCATCCTTGACCATAGTCACCACGTGACCTGTCACCACAACGATCAATACGAAACCATCCGTACCGGCGCAGCGAGGGGGGAAACATGGCAGTCCTTGAAGTCCGCGGTCTAACCAAACACTTTCCGATCCACGCCGGCT
Source organism: Roseibium sp. (assembly GCF_965216085.1). Lineage (GTDB taxonomy): Bacteria > Pseudomonadota > Alphaproteobacteria > Rhizobiales > Stappiaceae > Roseibium. Next base: position 1,022,838 of record NZ_OZ244138.1, read on the forward strand.
TCCTGGCCAAAACCTTTTCCGGGGCTAAGGACAAGATGATCAAGGCTGTCGACGGTGTCAGCTTTGAAGTTGGCGAGGGCGAAATTCTCGGTGTTGCCGGTGAAAGCGGCTGCGGCAAGTCCACGACCTGTCTTCTCTTGTCGAAACTTCATAAACCATCCGGTGGGGAGATCCTGTTTAAGGGGCGCAATATCGCTGACCTGGATGCAGACGGATTGCGGCAATACCGCAAAGACGTGCAGATGATCTTCCAGGATCCCTATGAATCCCTCAATCCGCGGTTCACCATCTTCGATACGGTGGCTGAAGGGCCACGGGCACTGAAGTTATGGCCAGAAGAGGAAATTCAAACCCGGGTTATGGACATGCTGGCCGATGTCGGTTTGCGGCCGGAAGAATATGCTCAGAGATATCCGCATCAGATGAGCGGCGGGGAGCGGCAGCGGGCCGGAATTGCCTGCGCGCTGGTGATGAAGCCGGAACTGGTGATCGCCGATGAGCCGCTTTCCATGCTGGATGTGTCGATCCGCGCCGGGATTATGGATCTTTTGAAACGGCTTTCGACTGAGATGAAGTTCTCCTGCATCTATGTCAGCCACGACCTGTCGATCTTATCGAACGTCTCCCAGCGTTTGATGATCATGTATCTGGGACAGGTAATGGAAATTGGTCCGACAGATGAAGTGATCGCCAATCCGCAACATCCCTATGCACGCGCATTGATCAATGCGGTTGCCGTACCCGATCCCCGTTACCGGCGGCCTATTCCAGACATCCGGGGCGAAGTTGCTCAGCCAATTGATCCGCCACCGGGATGCCGGTTCGCCGGACGCTGTCCGGCAGTCATTGACGCTTGCGGTCAGGACCCGGCACCCCGTTTTGTCGACTTTGGTTTGGGCCACAGATCTGCTTGCCACTTGGTAGCAGCCGGGGCCGGTTCTTAGAAATGGAGAGGCTTGGAATGCCTTGGCAGAAAACGTCTGACTACATCGGCATCATTATGCTCGATACGATTTTTCCGCGAATACAGGGAGATGCGGGAAACCCAGGAAGTTATGAATGTCCGACCAAGATCAAGATTGTTGATGGTGCTGGCAGCCCTGAAATCGTCAGGGATGGGCAGCCGCCCAAGGTCCTTCTAGACCGGTTCTTTGCAGCAGCCCGCCAGCATGAAGAAGAAGGTGCTGTTGGTCTTGTGACGACCTGCGGCTTCCTGGTGAATATCCAGCGGGAACTGGCCCAGAGTGTTCAGATCCCGGTGGTGTCCTCATCACTCGTTTTGTTTCCCCTGATCGCAGCTATGACCGGCGGCCGGCCGGTTGGAATTATGACAGCATCTGTTCCAAGCCTTGGGCCGCATGGCATGGCCGCTGCGGGATTTCAGCCGGACCAGGCCAGGGTCATCGGGTTTGAAGATGTGGAAGTTTTCACATCTGCCATCTTGAGTGACAAATCTGTGCAACCCGATGTGCTCGACAGTGAGACGATTGAAAGGGAGGCGGAAAACAAGGCGCGGGAACTTGTTTCTCAGAACCCGGATATCGGCGCGATCATTTTGGAGTGCGGAAACTTATCGCCCTACACGGATGCGATCCGAAAGGCGTCCGGAAGGCCTGTCTACTCCATTTTGGATGCCGCACGCTTTCTTTGGCAGGACAGGCGTAGCCGGAATAACTAAGTGTTTGATCAAAAAGTAGCTGAAGGGGCGTATGGCCGCCCCTTCTATTTCGCTTAAAGGATCTTGCTGCGCAGTTTGGATGAAATCATTTCACCCAGGATCACCAGGGCCAGAATGGTCAAGAGCACCATGGAGACTTCCGGCCAATTGAAGGTGTCGATAGCCCCTTGCAAGATCACACCGATCCCGCCTGCGCCAACAAGCCCGAGAACCGTGGATTCGCGCAGGTTGATGTCCCAGCGCAAGATGGCGATGGCAAAGAATGCCGGTGCGACTTGCGGAACAATGCCGTAAAGCACCACCTTGAACCTTGATGCACCGCAGGCTTCTAGTGCCTCGATTGGCTTGGGATCGATCTCTTCGATCGCCTCACCCAGCAATTTGCCGAGAAAGCCGATGGAGCGGAACATGATCGCGACGATACCGGCGATGATGCCCGGGCCAAAGATTGCCACGAACAACAGCGCCCATATGATCGTGTTCACAGAGCGGGAGGACACGAGAATGAAGCGACCGACCCAGAGCGCTAAGCGATTGGGTGTGGTGTTCTGCGCGGCGATGTAAGCAACCGGCAGGGAGACAACAACGGCGATAGCTGTTGCAAGCGTTGCAATGTTGATTGTTTGCCAGATGGCTTCCAGGATTGACGGCAGGTTTTTCGGATCCGGCGGGATCATCCGATTAAAGAGATCCAGCATCTGTTCCGGAGCATCCCAGACCCAGGCCCAGATGACATCAATGCTGCTGAGGGCCCAAGAAATGGTTAGGGCAGCCAGCGCAAATGCTACGTATCGCTGGAACCTTTGCTTGGGCGAATACAGTGCCCAACTGTCGAGAGTGGTCTGACTGGTCATGAGATTCGCTTTCTGATCACACCGCTGAAGGCTTCGGAGATCAGAATCACCCCGACGATCACCATGGTGATGGCGAGCGCAAAGTCATAGTCGTAACGGCCGAAGGCGTTCGCCAGAGTGGCGCCGATCCCGCCCGCGCCGACAATTCCGACCACGGCCGAGGCCCTGAGGTTACTGTCCAGCTGATAGATGCTGAGGCCAACGAGCCGGGGCATGATCTGTGGAAACACCGCATAGGCAATTGTCGACAGGAACGGTGCGCCAGCCGATTTCATCGCTTCCACCTGACCGAAGTCGATCTCCTCGATTTTTTCCGCCAGGAGCTTAGCGACAAAACCGATGGAATAGACAACGAGCGTCAGGACACCGGCGAGCGGGCCAAAACCAACGGCTTTCACAAAGATGATGGCGACAATCACCGGATGAAAACTGCGGGCGATGATGATGAGCCCACGGCCAAGCAGATAGATCGGTTTGATCGAGATGTTTTTGGCGGCCATGAAGGCCAGCGGAATGGACAGCAGGATGCCGCCGACACTTGCCAGAATAGCGATTTTCAGGCTTTCCAAAAATCCGTCGATCAACAGGCCGGAGCGTTCAAAGCTGGGCGGAAAGGCGCCGCCAAAGATCCGGCCGGCGCGTTCCATGCCTTCTGCCACGCGTTGCCAATTGATTGGCAGGGTCACCAGCGTCACGCTGAGATATCCAAAAACCGCGATATAGAGCCCGTAGCGCAGCAGCTTGTTTTCTATGAATGGCGGCTTTTGCCAGTAGTCTTGAACTGTGCTCATGCCGCCGCACCCATGCTGGGCCGTTCGTCAGCTGGCGTGCCAGAATAGATGGCATCCATTTCTTCGGTTCCAAGGGACGCAGGCAGATCGTCGAAGATGATTTTGCCGTAGCGCATTCCGACGATCCGGTCGCTGTATTCCTTGGCTTCACCAACATTGTGGATGTTGATGATCACCGGCAGGTTCAATTCGCTCGCCAAATCGCGCAACAATCCCATGATCTGTTCAGAGGTCTTTGGGTCGAGGGACGCGGTTGGCTCATCAGCCAGGAGAATTTCCGGGCGCTGCATCAACGCGCGCACAACACCGACACGCTGACGTTCGCCGCCGGAGAGTTCATCGGCACGTTTGTTGGCGTATTGGGCAATTCCGACCCGCTCCATCAATTCAAAGGCGCGGCGGATGTCGTCCTTTGGATAATTGCGGGTGAGAGCCGCCCAAGTGGAGATATATCCCAATCGGCCGGACTGTACGTTTTCCATGACAGTCAGGCGATCAACCAGATTGAAGCTCTGGAACACCATGCCGATCCGGCGGCGGGCGGTCCGTAACTCCCGCTTACCGAGGGTGGTGAATTCCGTGCCATTAAGCACGATGGAGCCCGAGGTCGGTTCCACAAGCCGGTTGATACAGCGCAGCAGTGTGCTTTTGCCTGCGCCGGAAGAGCCGATGACGGAAACAACCTGTTCGCCTTCCACCTTCAGGTGCAAGTCTTTCAGGACCGGCGCAGCATCGCCGTAGCTCTTAATGAGGTGATTGATTTCTAACATGATATCCGCCGAAACAAAGATGCCGCTCCAGCACAGGGCTGAAGCGGCAGACAAGTGGTCGAAAGCTTATTTTCCGGCCAGGCCCTGAGGTGTGTATTCAACACCGTTGGAGGCCTGAATTTGGCGGATAACAGCCCATTGTTTCTTGTAAGTGATCGGAATGAACCGGCTCACGCCTTCAAATTCCTCACCAAGCGCGGTGCCGGCAAAGTCGAAGGAGAAGAAGGCGTCTTTGATGTTCTGAGCCAGTTCCGGATCCAGATCGTGGGCCAGCGTGTAGGATGTGGTCGGGAACGGATCACTTTCCCAAACTAGGCGCACGTCTTTGGTATCGTAAAGACCGCGGGCGGCCATGCGCTCAACCACTTCAGAGGCGACCGGAGCCGCGTCATAGTCACCGGCGACAACACCCAGCAGGGACTGGTCATGAGAGCCGGAATAAACGACTTCATAGTCCTTGTCCGGGGTCACGCCTTGGGCCGGGAAGAGGGCGCGCGGCGCCTGGTTGCCGGAGTTGGAGGTCGGGGAGGTATGCGCTACACGCTTGCCGGCCAGATCAGCAACAGTCTTGATGTCGGAATCTGCCTGAGTGAACACCTGCAGCTTATAGCCGAACTTACCGCCTTCCGCGCCCATGATAGCGAACGGCACAGCGCCAGCGAGGTTCACGGCAAACGGGGTCGGACCAGTGGAGAAACCAGCAATGTGAAGGCGGCCAGAACGCATGGCTTCAACTTCGGCAGAGTTCGACTGAACCGCGAAGAACTGTACGTCCTTACCGGTTTCCTTTTCGAGATGCTGGATGAAAGGCTCCCAGATGTCTTCATAAACGGCCGGATCTTCAACCGGGGTGTAAGCAAAGACAAGGGTGTCCGGGTCGCTCAGCTTGGACGGATCAGTCGGTGCATCGGCAACCATGTCACCGTTTGCATCGCAATAGAGAACATCCAGTGCGCCACGGTTTTTGCAGTCATCGGCGGCGAGGGCCGGAACGCTGGCGGCGGACAGAAGAAATGCCGCTGCGGCGGTCCGGATCAAATGAGTTTGCATAATTTCCTCCCAAGGTGTTTTACCACCGCGTTTGGGCACGTCCCAGGCGGTGTTTGGATTACGCAAACAAGACCCTATTGCTGCAGGGCCTTTTCGTGACAGCGGCGAAGTATTAACAAAAGCAACCAATCAAAGCCTTTATGTTAACAGTGTTACAAGGTGAGATGGGTCCGGCAACAATTGTAATAAACCAGAGGTTTTTGACGCGGGGGCCTGTGCTAATCTGGCAATAAATAAATCTCTGGGAGTGAGAATGAGCGGTTCTGAACACCGTCCTGCAATTGCGATCGTCGATGACGATCAAGACATGAGCGAAACCCTCTCTGTATTGCTATCTGAAGGTGGTTTTTCGCCAGTTGTCTGTTCACGAATCGCGGATTTTCTAGCATTGGGAGACCCGCCGCCGATTGATCTTGCACTGATAGATCTTCGTTTGCGCGGCGAATCCGGTCTGGAACTCGCCATCCATATTCGTGAACGTTATCCCTTGCCCATTGTCATGCTGACCGGGGTAGGCGATGAAATTGACAAAATCATCGGCCTTGAGACCGGCGCTGACGATTATGTCACAAAGCCCTTCAACCCGCGCGAACTGGTGGCCCGCATTCGTGCCGTATTACGCCGCTCAGGCACTGGGCCGGGCCGAGTTACAGCCGCGTCTGACATCTCAATCAAGTTTGGCGACAAACATGTCGATTTGAAACAGCGGCAGCTTATTGACCATAACGGCGATGAAATACCGCTGACCAACGGTGAGTACAGGCTCCTGGAGTATTTCTTGAAGAACCCGGACCGCGTGATCACACGTCCGGAGTTGCTGCAAGAACTGGGGACCGACATGGAGCGCTATGTTGACCGGACCATCGATGTTCTAATTCTGCGCCTGCGCCGGAAAATTGAAGCTGTGCCCTCCAAACCCGTTCATCTGCAAACCCGCCGTTCGCAAGGGTATGTCTTTCAGCTCAATGGCCAGTAGCCCAGTGGCCGCCCCGATCTTCCGCCAAAGTGTTCAGCTGCGTCTGTCGACGGCGATCGCGATCCTGTTTTTGGTGATCCTGTCGATTTCAGCGATTGCGCTGACAACCTTGCGCAATGCAGAGGGCTGGCTGGACATAGTTCACCGCGACACATTGGCGGAGGTTTCGCGGGCTTTGGAGCTTTCCAGCGGAGCGGCTGACCTCGCAACGTCTGCACCCTTTCTGATTACCGTCCAAATCCCGGGGCTGATGGATGCGGAGGTTAAATCTATCCTGGAGACTATTTCTGGAATTGAGAAGATTGCTGGTGACGATCCGGCACTGTCCATTCCTCTTTCACGCATGCGAGTCGCAATCCTGGATATGAACCGGGCTGCCACTCCCAAAAGTGCTCTGGAAACGGAAGTCGCGCGGATCGACCGGGATCTGGTGCGCTTGCAGAACCGCTTCAAGCGCCGCGCCAGCATGACCCAAACCACCTTGAACGAACGGCTTTATTGGGCACAGCTGCAGCAATTAACAGCCGAGGCGATTGGCGCGGCGCGGGCGCAGGAAATGATATCGGTCGGTGAATTTGGCCGCCGTTTCCAAAAGATCCTCGCAGGTCTTCCGGAGCCGTTGAATGTGGCTATGGAATCCGGTTTAAGGGAGCTGAAAAGTGTTCTTGAATACGGACCAGACCATCTTTTTGTGATCAAACATCGGGCCTTAACGTCCTCGCTTGATGCGGAAAATGCGTTGTTTCGGATCCGGCGGGCATCCAATCAACTGACTGCCTATGCGGATAAGAAGGTGGAAGAGGCCGAAGACCGGCTGACCCTGGCTCAGACGCAAACGACGCGGAACCTCGTCATTGCCCAAAGGGTGGTGCTTGGGCTGGCGTTGCTCAGTTCCCTGATTGCGATCGGTTCTGCATTGTTTGTCTCCCGGTATGTCGCAGCAAATCTGCGCCGGATTGCAGAGGCTATGCGGCGGCTCGCGGCGGGCGATTTGCACACGCAATTACAGCCCAACACAAAACAAGACGATGAGATTGGCCAGTTGTTCGACGCCTTTAATGTGTTTCGTGCCAACGCCCGCAAACTGGAGCGGCATACCAATCTGATCAATCGCCAAAATGCGTTGTTTGCAAACGTATTTCGTAACATCAACGATGGCGTAGCTATCCTGTCTGCCGATGGGAACATCGAAGCCGAAAACGAGAACGTTCGCGCCTTGTTGCGTTTGCCTGAGGCAAAGCCTGGTGGCAAAGACCTTTTGGTAGACGTAATTGAGGCGTCAGATTTCCGTCGCCAGGCGACCGAAGCCAGCGTTGTTGGTCTTGAGGAGTACATTGACGGAGCGGGACATGTTATCGAAATCCGGCAATCAAAATTACCGGACGGAGGGTCCGTCTGGCTGTTTTCCGAAACAACAGAGCGCAGAAAGATTGATGAACGCTTGGAAGAAATCCGCCGCGTTGAATCTCTTGGCAAACTGACAGGAGAAGTTGCCCACGACTTTGGCAATATCCTGTCGACCATTTCCGGTAACATCCATCTTTTGGAAACGACAGGCAAAGGCCGGGCGCCCGAACATCTTCGCAGGATTTCTGCGGCCGTTGACCTTGGCGTTACCCTAACCGAACGGCTGCTTGCGTTTGCGAGGAAACAACACTTAGAACCCGAGGTGGTCGAAATCGGCACCCTGGTTGAAGGGATGAGCGATCTTTTGGATGTTGCCCTGTCCGACGGCACCAGCCTGTCCCTGGACATTCGCGATTCCTCATTGAGTGCAAGGGTCGACCCGGGGCAGCTTGAGAGTGCTATCTTGAACCTTTGCATCAACGCGGGACAAGCAATTTCCGATGAAGGCTCTGTTCGAATTTCGGTGTTTGGAGACAACACCGATTTCATCGTTCTGGAAATCACCGACACAGGTTGCGGCATGCCTCCGGACATTTTGCATCGCGCATCAGAACCATTCTTCAGCAAGCGCTCTGATGGTGCAGGCACCGGTCTTGGTTTGTCTATGGTGCACGGTTTTGTTCACCAGTCCGGCGGGACAATGGAGATTGAAAGCATAGTTGGCCGGGGAACAACAGTCAGGCTACGCTTCCCGATCCTTAAAGAACGTGCCGATGAAATAGGCTGCTTTCATGCGGATGGTTTGGCCTTGATTGTCGACGACGACATGGTTTCGGCGGAGAACACGCAAAAAGTTCTGAAGGATTTAGGCTTTGCCACTGAAACAGCACTGACGTTTTCTGATGGTTTCAGAGCTGTTACAGAGCTGGAAAACATCCGCCTTGTTGTCACAGACCTTTATCTTGATCATGATAAAAGCGGATGGGACTTGGTCCGTGAGGTTTTAGGGGCGGATGAAAACAGTCATGCGATTCTCATGTCCAGCAAACTGCCAGAAGCTGCTGACCTGGATGAGGAGTTGCTGCCGCGTTTTGATATGGTCGCAAAACCCATCACGCCGGATGCTTTAAGAGAAGTCCTGAAACGATGGCACCTCATCTAGGCCGTCTACGCGTCTTACGCTAGGCTGTCGTTGATGTCCAAGCGTTTGTGCTCGGCTATCTCATACTCATGATGCTTGCTGGACGGATTTGGGAGTATCCGAAAAAATCAAGCGCCTGATGTCATTCGCAATAGCCAGTAGCACTGGGATCAGGATCAAGGTGATCAGTGTTGCGAAGATTTCGCCGTAGGCGAGTGACACCGCTGCGGGGATAAGATACCGGGCCTGTTCGGAAGTTTCGCTCATCAATGGAATGAGGCCGGCAACTGTGGTGGCGGTTGTCAAGAAAATCGCCTGAAACCGGGCGATGCCGCTGTTTAATACAGCGTCTTCATGCGCCACGCCTTCTTCACGTGACTGAACGTAGTGAGTCATCATCACCAGTGAGTCGTTCACCACCACGCCGGTTAGCGCAAGTGCTCCAAAAAAAGACAGCAACGAGAATGGCAGGTCCATGACTGTATGGCCGATGACCGCGCCAACAAATCCGAACGGCACAACCGACATGATGATCAGCGGTTTCAAATAAGATTTTAGAGGGATGGCCATCAGAATATAGATCAGCAGACAGGCGATCAGAAACGCGCGCAGCAACCCGCCTCTCATCTCGCCGATTTCCTCCAGCTCGCCGCCCGCATCGATTATAAGACCGGGGTATTTGGCTTCCAGGTTTCGCGAGAACTCACCAAAGATGGCTTCGGCAACCTCTTCTGGAGCGACGATTTCTCGATTGATATTGGCCATTACTGTTGTGATCAGAGCACCATTTCGTCGCTGAATCCGTTCTGGAACATAACTGGCCTCGATGTCGGCAACAGCGGAGAGCTGGATCCAAGTTCCCTTGCTGCTTTTGAGTTGAAGATCCATCAGGTCTTCAATCCGGTCCCGCGCACTCAGCGTATTTCGAACCACAACGCGCACTTCTGCATCTCCGCGCTGAATTCGTTGGGCTTCGCCGCCGCCAAAGGCGTAGCCGATCTGGCTGGCCAGCAATTCGGATGTAAACCCCAATGATCTGGCTTCGGGCTTGAGGCGGAGGCGCAACTCAGGCTGTCCGGTGAGGATGGTGTCCCTTGTGTTGGAGACACCGTCAAATCGATCCAGTTTCTCTCTGACGTCCCGGCTTGCCAGTTCCAAAAGCTGAAGATCCTTTGCGATTAGCCGGATCTGGAAGCCGCCTCCAAAATCTTCAAAGGCGGTAAAGGTTATCTCCGATAGCCCTTCCAACGGCCCAATGCGGGATTTCCAGGCTTCAAGAATGTCTGTTGTGGTCAGGTTGGGCCGTTCCGCAGATGGCGTCAGTTCCATATAGAGTTCTGCAGTTGTTGCGCCTGTGACAAACGCAAAGACGTGTGCGACTGGGCTGGCTCCTGCAGGCGTTTTCAAATCCGGATCCTGGTCAACTGAAAACGCCGCCTTTTCTATAACCGAGACGTTTTTCTTCGTAAGGTGAGCCGGGGCACGTTGATCCATTTGAAGTGCCACCGAAACTACCTGGCCCGGAACATTCGGAAAAAACACAGACTTGATCTGCCCCTTTGCCATCAGTCCAAAAACCAGGCTGGCAACAGCAATAAAGGCAATCAAAACTGCATATCTGTTGGCCAGCGCCCAACGCAGTGACGGTGCATAAATCCGGTCACGAAAAGCTCTCAGCCCGGATTGAGCGATGCCTTGCAGACTTCCCCAACCCCGAGAAAACATTCCCGGATCTTTCGTCTCCTTGGTGTTGAGGTGCGCCAAATGCGCCGGCAAAATCAGCTTGCTTTCTATCAGCGAAAACAACAGTGCCAGAATAACAACACCTGCAAAGCCAGCCAGCACCTTTCCAAGCGGGTTTTGAATAAGAAGCAATGGAAAGAACGCTGCGACCGTTGTCAGGACACCAAAGACAGTGGCAACGGAAACCTTTGCAACACCGATCTCAGTGCCCTTTATCGGATCGGCGAACTTCCGGCGCTGCTCGTGAACACTTTCACCGACTACAACCGCATCATCGACCAAAATACCGAGCACGATGATGAACCCGAATGTCGTGATGTCATTAAGCGAATAATCGATCCAGCTGCTGGTGGATACGGCAAATGCGCCTGCCAGCGAGATGGGAATTCCCATTGCAACCCAGAACGCCAATTTTACGTTCAAGAAAAGAGACAGCATGAGCATCACTAGGATCAGACCCTGGACAGCGCTGCTTGAGAGGAGCTGCAAGCGATCTGAAATGTAGTCGCGTGAATTGCCCCAAATTGAAATTGTCACGCCCTGCGGCAGCCGTTTCGAGATGTTCGCGACGACTTGTTCGGCTGCATCTGACACCTGCAAGAGGTTGTCTTTGCGACCAACCAGAACCTCCATGCCAACCGATGGTTTTTGATTGAAACGGGTTTCGATCGGGACTTCCTCGAAACCGTCGGTGATGGTTGCGATCTCACCAAGTCCTGTCGACGTGCCATCCGGCCAGGTTACAATCGCAATGTCTTCAAAATCACGGATGGAGTAGGCCTGACTATCGGCGCGCAGTGTAATGTCTCCACCTTCAGTGCGCAGCGTTCCGCCTTGAAAAAACAAAGACGATTGCTGAATGCGTTCCATCACATCCGAAATGGTCAAATTCAAACGTTGCAGAGTCCCAGGTGCGAACTCGATTGCGATCTCTTGGGTTTGAAGACCCCAATTGTCGATCCGGGATATTTCCGGGTCCGCAAGCAGGTCGGCCCGCAAATCCCGAGCGATGGTTTGAAGCGTTTTCAGATCGGTTTCGCCATACACCTGCACGTAAAGTGCTGGCAGATCGAAATTGTTTGTTTCGATAACCGGGCGCCTTGCATCCTTGGGCAGGTCGTAGATGCTGTCGACCTTGAGACGGACATTGTCGAGCAGCTTCTGCAGCTTTGATCCGTTGGTTTTTTGAATTGAAACCACGGAGAGACCAGGTTGGGTTTCGGATCGGACCGATTTGACGCCTTCCAATCCCTCGACAGCCTTTTCGATCTTACGTGTAATCTGCTCGTCAACTTGGGCGGTGTGTGCGTTGGGAAAGGATGTGGCGACAGTAACGGTATCAGCCGGAATTTTTGGAAACCCTTCAATACGAACCGTCAGTAGGGATGACACACCAACAAAGAGGATGAAGATCGTCAGGAGGTTTGCCGCGACAGGGTTTCGGATGAACCAATTCGTGAGCCAGATCATTCGCCAGCCTCCCGCTTTACAGGCTCGACTTTTTGTCCGGGCAGGTAGGCACTCATTGGCAAGGCGACAACACGGAATTCTTCATGTTTCCGCAAGAAATCGGGCACTCTAACCACAATTGCGCCATTGTCGCGGAACAGCGGCCTTGCCTCGAACCGTTGAAGCCGTTCTGTGTCGTCGAGAAACCAGACAAACCCATTTTGGGTGAGCGCACTTTCAGGAATGCGGAGTGTTTGTTCAAGGGCCCGGCCGGGCAAACTGACCCGGACAAAGGCGCCAGGCAGGATGCCGGTTTCGTTTGCCCGCTCGACCTCGAGAAAAAGTTGGTATTTGCGCGACTGCGGGTCGAGAAAACCACCGCCCTGACGCACCTTGGCGGTTCCAATTTTTTGATCGGTATCGCTGTAGACTGTGACGCCCAGAGATTGCCAATTCCGGTTCAGCAAAGACCATTCCCGTGCACCGACGGACACCTGGATGTCTAGCAGACTATCGTCCAAAACACTGAAAAGGACATCGCCTTCATTGACGGTCGCACCAGGGCTAACGTTTCGTTTAGTTACAATAGCGGGAAAGGGTGCGCGTAGAAGCGTTGAGCTCAGATCGTAGTCTGCTGCCGCAACCCGCGCTTCAGCAGCGCTTACAGTACGCTCGGCGACCCGAACTTCAGGTATGTGAACCGCCATTTCGGGCGGCTGCCGGTCGGGGTTAACCGCGCGCCAGTCTTTCAATGCAATCGTGTGTTTGTTCTTCTTCTTGCGGAGTTCAAACTGGGTATTTTCAAGAACCGAACGCGCATCTGACAAGTTGGCTACATATGGCGCGTCTTCCAATTGAAGGAGAACATCGCCTTTGGAAACGCGGGATCCGGCCAAAGCGACTGGGGCTGCATCACTCACAACTCCGGAAACGCGGGAGCGCAAGTCGACTTGCCAACGCGGTGTTACTTCTGCAAACACATTGACCGAGCCGGCATGTGCGCCGATTTGCGCAGCGATCACCGTAACCTGGCGCAAAGGCGGTTGAGCCGCCGCAGTCTCAACGTCAGCGGTGTCTTCCAGTACGGTCAACACACCCAAGACCCCGGCCAATGCGAGACAAGCAAGGCCAATCCAAAGAGCTTTTCTTATCATCAAGTATCTCCGCGAGACGCGAAACCATCAAAAAGGCAATGGTCTGCTCTCGCCGCCTATTCTGGAAATGAGCAGGGTTCTTCAAGTGTCTGGATTTTTTGCCATACCATGTCAGTGGCCAGCCATTGATTTCCCGCCCAGGCGCGCAGCTTCATGGTTTCGTCAAAAGTCGTTACCGAGAGATTGAAGACTTCTTCCGTGGATGGATCGAGAACCTTGCCATTGATCCACGTTTGTCTTGCGGGATCCCAGACGAGGTCCCAAAGGAGGGGTAAACCGCACAACGCGTTTTTATGCTGGGCTAGGGTCGTATCTGTTACAGCGCCTGGCAGACCGGCGATTATGCCGCAGAGTGTTTTGCTTCCTGCTTTGCAGGGCCCTGTCGCAACGACAATCCCGCGGTCATCAGTGAGCCAGAGCGCTTCCGGCGGTTCCTCGGCCATTAGAGGTGAAGAGGCAAAGCATGATGCGAGCATTCCACCGGCATATGCCAGGGTCGTAAAGATATTAGCCAAGAGACAGATCTCCACTTGAGTTGATACGCCGGGTGATTTCATTGAGGCGAGACCAGCTTTGCAGCGCGATCGGCAGCATCAAGGCTGCTTCGACATACTCCCAAGAGTAGCTTGCAATGGAAAAGATCCGCCCGGCGGTGATGCCAGGCAGGCCGGCGGCTTGATAAAGGTTGAAAGCGATAAATCCGATCTGAAGCAGAAAGATCCCGCCGTAGACCAGGGCTTCTGTGTCGGAGATTGTAACTTCATGCCGGCGCAAGGCACGCAGATGCTGATAAACGCCCAGAAGCTTGCCTTGTGCGAGCACGTCCACCTGTTGTTCGCGTTGCTCGTTGAGGCGGCTGTTCACGTTGTAGAACCGCTTGTGGAAGCAGCCATAAACCAGAAGCATACCGGCAACCACCAGGATCGATGACAAGCCCAGAGCAAGGTCGAAATAGGTGAGGACCGCCAGGCTGACACCTATCTGAATGAAGGCGGTTATCAATTGCGGGGCTTCTTGCTCTAGAAAGTCGACAAGCTCCCGGGACATGTCGATGCGGGCATTTCGTTTTGAGACCTGCAGAGCGGCAGTGCGCCGATGCAATTCAGCGCCAAGATGCAACCGGATCGTTCCATAGGCGCGCGTATCGTAAATCCGCCGTCCGACGGCGATCACACCCAGACCGCCCAGGGTTGCGACCATCCAGCCGAGTTCTGTCACTTTGCCTGCAAGAAGGCCGTCGATAGACCAGCCGATTAACAACGGGATCAATGCAATCAGGATGTTTTCCGCAATAACGATTGTCCAGGTGAGCGCGATACGTGCGCGGAAGGTTTGCAAGATGTAGGTGAGATCTATCGGGATCTGCATGGTCAATTGTCTCTGCAACAGTTGTCCGCAAGTTTTGGGGATGCCCGCCCTCTGCCCATTTTGGGGAAAGGATTGAATAAGAGCGAACGTTCGTTCATTATATAAGTAAGGTAAGTCCAAACCGCAATAGCGGGGCGTAAGATCAAAAGCTAAAAAGCCTATTAGTTCGCTTATCCGGCTTTTGAGTAAGTGGAGTTAAATGGAGTGTCTGGTCGCCTCTGCGGTGCGATTCATGCAGAACGAATATTGAGATCTGCGGGCTTGCGCATCAATCTCCAAGCGGTTGAGGTCCGGTGCGGCCGTGATAGGCTGTAAGAGATGCTCGAATACGCCTGAGATTTTCTTTAGTTGTCTCAGCCGCTTCCTGCGCCACAGATGTTGCCAGTGCATCGATGACAACCAGATGCACATAGCGCGAGGCTGTTGGTTTGAAGATGGCCCGGTCTTCTGGAACGTCGATCAGGATCGGGATCTTTGCAGCGGTGGCCAGCCTTGTGTCCGGTTTGGTAATGCAAATTGTTGTCGCCCCATATCCATTGGCGATTTCCGCCGCACCGACGATCGCGTCAGCTTCGCCGCTTGCAGAGACCAAAAACAGGGTGTCTCCCGGGCCAAGCGTTGCCGCGCGCATTTGTAGAAGATAACTGTCGCTAACGTGAAACGATGGGATTCCGAGGCGGAAAAACCGATTGGCCGCCTCTTGTGTGATCATCGAGGAGCCGCCGCCGATGCCTGCAAAGAGGATTTGCTTGGTTTCCAGAATGGCATCCTTGGCTACATCAAGCGTGCTCGTTTGCATTTGTTTGCGGAGCGTGCCGACAGACGCATAAAGAGCGCCAATGACCTGATCAATTGCTGTGTCTGTATCCGGGAGATTCGGAATGGCGCTGGCGCTCATGTATTGCGCGCTCACAGCCAAGTTCTGCACCAGTCGCAGTTTGAAATCCTTGAAACCTGAACATCCTAAGCTACGGCAGAACCGGATGACGGTCGGTTTGCTGACCTCGCAATGATCTGCCAAGTCACCAATCGTCATTCCGCTGATCGCATCCAGGTGGTTCTTGACGTAGGTTGCGACCCTTTGCTCCTGAGCTGCAAATTTCCCATCCAGATTGTTCAGCGCTGAAATCACGTCAAACACGCCTGGGCCGCCTTTTTGAGGCGGCTGCATTGGGCTGTTGGTCGCGTCTTGTGTTTGAGTTTCGATCGTCGAGTCAGGTTCATAAGTCATGAAACTAAGTTACATATCCATGTCAAAATAATCAAGATTCTCTCCCTTATTAGGTGTGATCTAATAAATTTTGTAACTAAATTTCATTTTGGCGTTGCGTAAGATAAAATATGCGGGCATATATGTAACCGAGTTACGGATCGCGTTTCTGGGAGGAATATGTTGGTTCAGGATTGGGCGGCCACCGCAAGTGAGCGGGTTAATAAAGTCGTGGAGTTCGTGGTCGCGGGCTTGATGCTCGCGCTCGTACTGGACGTCTGGCTGGGTGTTGTGGATCGTTATTACTTCCGCTGGCAATTGCCCTGGCCGGAAACGCTGGCCCGATATCTGATGATCTGGGCGGCCATGCTGGCTGTCTCCTCCGGCATTGCGCGGCGGGATCACATTGGTCTGACTGCTTTTGTTATGGTCTTTCCCTTATCTGTCCGCCGACTTGTTCTGATCGCGGTTGATGTGTTGTCGCTGGCGCTTTTTCTCTATGTCGCCTGGTACGGGATTGCTTTTGCTCAAAGTGGTGCGCCGCGTCACGCCATGATCTTTGGTATGAGTTTGGCGCCGTTTTATGCGGCTATCCCTGTGTCGGCAGCCTTGTGTTCGGTGCAGCTCGTTCTAGTTCTCCTGCGCGATCTTGGTGGTCATCTGGATAAGCCGGTCTTCTCCGAACCAGTCATGGAGGAGGGCAAATGATCGTTGCTGTAGCATTTGTCGTTCTGATCCTCTTTGGTATGCCCATCGGGTTTGCCATCGGTCTCGCAGGCGTGGTTGGCCTGATCGACATGGGTGGCGGGTCTTTCCTCGCGATCGGGCCCAGCAAGATCTTTAATGGGCTCAACATCTTCCCGTTCCTTGCAATGCCGTTCTTCATTCTGGCCGGGGAAATCATGAATGGAACGGGCATCACCACCCGGCTGGTAAGCCTCGCTCAAGTGCTGGTGGGCCGGTTCCGTGGTGGGCTTGCCCACACCAACATGCTGGCGTCTGTCTTCTTTGCAGGTCTAACCGGATCTGCCACGGCCGATGCGGCCGCCTTTGGCCGCACTCTCGTGCCGGCCATGGTGAAAGAAGGCTACAAACGCGATTATGCCTGTGCTGTTACAGCGGCTGGGTCGATCATTGGGCCTACCATCCCGCCGTCTGGTTTGATGGTGGTTTATGGCTCGCTGATGGGGGTCTCGATCGCCGGACTTTTTGCAGCCGGTATTCTTCCAGGGCTTGTCATCTGCGCAGTTTGCATGGGCGTCATCGTCATTGGCGGCAAACGGGAGAACCTGCCCAAAGCCGTTCGCGGGGCAAGCCTCAAGGAAGTCTGGCAAACGTTTGTGTCCTCGCTGGCAGCGCTGGCCATGCCAGTGATCATTCTGGGCGGAATCCTTGGCGGCATCGTTACACCAACAGAAGCCGCCTCCATCGCCGTTGCCTATGCGCTCTTCATTGGTGCGGTGGTCTATCGCACGCTGACCTTCAAGAGCTTCTATTCCATGCTGGTGCGCACAGCACGGATCACCGGAGTGATCTTCGTCATCATTGCCTTTGCCGGAGTGCTTGGGTGGTGGATGAGTTTTGAACGCATTCCGCAGCTGATGGCCGAGACTGTCTTGGCCCTTTCTGACAACCGCTATGCTGTCATAGCTATCATCATCGGTCTTTTGCTGGTGGTCGGCATGGTGATGGACATCACCGCGATCCTGATCATTCTTGCGCCGGTCCTCGTGCCCTTGACCGAACAAGTTGGTCTCGAGCCGATCCATGCCGGCATCATTTTTGTACTGGCGCTCAACATCTCATTGATGACGCCGCCGGTGGGCGCCTGCCTCTTCGTGCTTTCGTCGGTGACCGGCGAGCAGCTGGAACGCATTTCCTTGAAGCTTATGCCGTTCCTTCTCGCCGAAGTCGCCATTCTCTTCATCTTCGCTTTCTGGGAGGACGCAGCGTTGCTCCTGCCCAGGCTCCTTGGCTTTGCCAGCTAACCAAAAATAAACACCAGAGAGGGAAATGACATGAAACGGACTGCTTTGATCGCGGCGCTTGCCGCAACTCTAACCGCGAGCACAGCTTTTGCGGACGGCGGTGTGATCCGCTTTGGTCATGATAACAAGACCGACCCATTTGAAAATCCAGCCCATGCCTGTACTGCTGTGTTCGATAATCTCGTCACGTCCGGCACGAACGGCAGTGTGTCTGTAGAGGTCTTCGGCTCGAACCAGCTCGGTTCTGCGGCAGAACATGTTCAGCAGGTGCGTGATGGTCTGCTTCAAGCAACTCTGACGTCAACTGGGGCGCTCGCCAGCTATTATCCGCGCATCGATGTTTTGAACCTGCCGTTTGCTTTTAATGGCAACGCGGCCACCTATGAAGTTTTCGACGGTGAATTCGGCAAGGCGTTGGCTGCTGATATCGAAGCGGAACTCGGCGATGTTGTTGTGCTCGGGTTCCCGGATACTGGCGGGTTCTTTGCCGTGACAAACTCGCAGCGCGAAATCGCAAATCTTGCCGATTTTGACGGCATCCGCATTCGCACCATGACCTTGCCATCGCATCAGACGATTGTGAAAGCGCTTGGCGCGGAAGCCTATCCGCTGTCTTGGGGTGAAGTTTACTCCGGTCTGCAAACTGGCGTGATTGATGGCCAGATGAACCCGGTGCCGATCATCTCCTTTGCCAATTTTGCGGAAGTTCAGGAATACCTGACACTCACCAACCACCTGTTCTCACCTTACACGTTCCTGATGAACCGTGCGTTCTACGAGGGCCTGTCCGATAGCGAAAAGGCGAATGTGCGGACGGCGGCTGAAAACTGCGTAGCCGCCAGCCGTGGCCTGTCCCGCATCATTGAAGCCTCTGACCGCGGTCTCGCCGGTCTTGCCGATGCCATCAAGGTCACAGCCTTGAGCGACGAGCAACGTGCAGAAATGGCCGCAGCTACCCAGCCGGCGTTTGAAACACACGTGGCAGAGAACCTCGACCCGAAAGCCAATGAGCTTCTGGCGAAGTTCCGTGATGCGGTCGGCAAAGCGAATGCGGCCTCATATTTGAACTGATCCGCACGGCCGGATGGCTGTCTCAAGATCCGCTGGAGGCCATTTGCTTGGCCTTCGGCTCATAACAATAACCCGGACAGGACCCTTCAATGCGGATCTTCTGTGCATCGCTCGCCACAGAGACGAATACCTTTTCGCCCTTGCGGACAGATTTTGCTGACTTCAAGCAGAGTTTTTACGCGCCTCCTGGCGCACATCCAGAGACACCGACCTTGTGTAGCGGCGTGTTTCCCGCTCTCCGCCGAGCGTCCCAGGATCAGGATTTCGACTTGATTGAAGGCACGGCTACATGGGCGGAACCGGGCGGACTGTTGAATGCTGAAACCTGGACATACTTGCGTGATGAAATCCTCGACCAAGTGCGAGCTGCCCTACCGCTGGATGCTGTGGTCCTCGGACTTCACGGCGCGATGATTGCAGATGGCTGCTCGGATTGCGAAGGTGTTCTTCTGGAAGCTGTTCGGGATATTGTCGGTTCAGAAACGATTGTCGGTGTCACCTTTGATCCGCATAGCCACCTCAGCCAAAAGCGGGTCGATAACGCCGATATCATCACTGTTTTCAAGGAATTTCCTCATACGGATTTTGCCGAAACAGGAGAGGCCTGTGTTGATCTGGTTTTGCGCGCTTTGCGAGGCGAGATCACACCTGTGGTTAGTGCGTTCGATGTCCGGATGATGGACATATTGCCGACAAGTCAGACCCCGATGCGTGGTTTTGTTGACCGCATGAAAGCAATGGAAGAAGACGGCACGGTCCTTTCTGTGTCGGCTATCCATGGTTTTATGGCTGGCGACTCTCCGGATCTGGGTGCCAAAATCGTCGTGGTCACTGACAATGATAAAGACAAGGGTGAAGCGATCGCCAAATGCCTCGGTGAGGAGTTGTTTTCCTTTCGCGGACAGACCAAACCGGTTTTTTTGAATGCCGCAGATGCCTTGAGGCGTGCAAACAGTGCGAGGAGCGGACCGGTTGTGGTTGCCGACGTATGGGACAACCCAGGCGGTGGAGTTGCAGGCGACTCTACTTTGCTACTGCAAGAAGCGATAAAACAAAATCTGCAATCGGCTGCTTTTGGCACGATCTGGGATCCGATGGCTGTTCGCCTTTGTCATGCAGCAGGAGAGGGCGCAACACTCAACCTGCGTTTTGGCGGCAAGACCTCTGCGACAGCAGGCGATCCGATCGATGCGCATGTGACCGTCTTGCGAAATCAACGCGATGCGGTGCAGAGCTTCGGCACATCGGTTGTTCCACTAGGGGATTGTTCTGTCATCCAGCTCGGCGGCATTGAAGTGGTTCTAAATTCCAACCGGAGCCAGGCGTTTTCGCCCGACCTGTTCACCAATCTTGGGATCGACATTACGTCGAAGAAGGTAGTTGTCGTGAAGTCGACAAACCACTTCTATGGAGCCTTCGCCGATATTGCCGCTGAAGTTCTTTATGCGTCGGTCGACGGCCCTTATCCGAACAACCCGAGAACGACCCCTTACACCCGTCTAAAGCGGCCTGTTTGGCCGATTGTTGCCAATCCTTTTGAAGTTGCGGAGTCATGATGTTTCCAGACGTTCAAACGCCTGCTGTCCTCGTTGATCTTGATATCGCCGAGGCCAATATCGACAGCTATCAGGCTTATTGTTCTGAACATGGCTTTGCGCTTAGGCCGCACATCAAGACCCACAAGCTGCCCTTTCTCGCCAAACGCCAGATTGAAGCGGGCGCAATCGGCATCACGTGCCAGAAAGTCAGTGAAGCGGAGGCCATGATCGCCGAAGGCGGCATTGAAGATGTGCTGATCACGTTCAACATCTTGGGCACTGAAAAACTCGGCCGATTGCGGACTCTTGCGAAAAAGGTCCGCTTGAGCGTCGTGGCCGACAACACTCAAACCGTCGACGGGCTTTCAGAGGCGTTTCAGGATGCGGTGGAACCACTCAATGTCCTCGTTGAGTGCGATACGGGTGCTCGGCGCTGCGGTGTGATGCGTCCGGAAGATGCTGCCATGCTCGCACTCTACATCTCAAACAAACCTAGTTTGAGCTTTGGCGGTTTGATGACCTATCCGCCTGTTGGACAGGAGGCAGACGTTCAGGACTGGCTCTCCAGCGCGAAAGATTTGATCGAAGCTGCCGGACATTCCGTTCCTGTGATTTCCAACGGTGGGTCGCCCGGTATGTGGCAGGCGCAAAAAGTGCCGGTGGCGACCGAATACCGGATCGGTACTTATGTTTACAATGACCGCTCCCTGCAAGACCGTGGTGTCTGTGACTGGGACGATTGCGCGTTGACGGTACTTGCCACAGTGGTTTCAGTGCCGGCATCGGACCGGGCTGTGATTGACGCAGGTACCAAAGTCCTGACCTCCGATTTACTGGGCTTGAAAGGGCATGGTCATGTTCTCGGCCGTCCTGACATAACAGTTGACGCCCTATCTGAAGAACATGGTGTCTTGAGGGCCGATGCGATCGATCTTGAAGTCGGTGACAAGATCCGGATCGTTCCCAATCATGTCTGTGTCGTCAGCAACATGGTCGATGAAGTTCAACTCATTCGCGGGGACAAAGTTCTGGGAACATCTCCCGTTTCTGCCCGCGGCAAAGTGCTGTGATCCAACAGACCGACTACAAAAAGTCTTCCAAAACAAAGGACGCTTGATATGAGCCAAGCAACACTTGAACGCTTCGGCGATGGTAAAACCGGCGCCGGTGGGCAGCCACTCCCATTTGCAACAGCCGTCCGGGCCGGCGATTTTGTCTTTATTTCTGGGCAGGTCGCCATGAAGGAAAACGGTGAAATCGAACCGGGCGGTGTGGAGAGCCAGACGAAACGAACCATGGAAAACGTCATCGCCGCACTGGCACTGGCGGATTGCACTTTGGACGATGTTGTGAAGATTGGTGTGTGGTTGGACGATACGCGTGATTTTTGGACCTTCAACAAAGTCTATGCGGGTTATTTTCCAAATGGCGGCCCAGCCCGGTCTACGGTTCGTTCCCAATTGATGGTCGACGCCAAGGTTGAAATCGACGCGGTCGCCTACAAGCCAGTTACATAAGCTCGAAGATGCCCTCACAAAAGCGGGCGTTTTTATGAAAAATTCTCTAGTTCCGGCTTGTGACCCTGAGAGTTGTTCCTGAGGCAGGGCTTGATATGACATCAAGATGCGCACCGACCAGTTCGGTGCGCTGCCGCATAGATTTCAGCCCGAGCCCATCACTCTGCACAGTTGAATCAAACCCGATGCCATTGTCCTTTATTTCAAGGCAGTATTTTTTCTTCTCTTGAGCGAGGCGGATGTCAATTGCGGTCGCCTTGCCATGCCTGACGGCGTTTTGCAGTGCCTCTTGAAAGATGCGGTAAAGGTGTCCCTGGACAGTTGGGGCAAAAGTGATGCTGTCATCGACATCAACAGATACTGTCAGCCCGGATCGATGACGTATGATATCCGCATGACTGCGGATCGCAGCTGCAAGTCCTTTCTTTTCGATCATAGCCGGTGAAAGGTCATGAGCGATCCTGCGGGTATCCGAAATGGCGGCATCAACATGCCCGACCACTTCGGAAAAGCCGCTTTCGGCGGATGTTCCGCGGTGTTGGCCTTGCAGCATTTGCAAGTTCAGTTTGATCGTTGAAAGCCATTGACCAACACCATCATGAATGTCGTAAGCCACACGACGCCGTTCATGTTCCTGCGCGCGCAGAACCTCACTCTGGGCTTCAGCCAGTCGCGCTTTGGCCTCAAACAGAGGTTGGATACCTGCCCAGGTGAGGGAAAGCAGAAATATCGGAACGGTCACCGCACCAAAACCGGAACCGGTGGTCCGCAGCGCCCAGTCTTCTAACCCGAGCAAGGACATCGTGGTTGAGATCCAGATGACGGCAGCGCCGACTATGACCGGATAAGCTCTGCTGTCTCTGTGCAGGGCCCCGCGGATTGCCCAGATACTGATCTGTAAAAACGTCAAGGCAGAAAGCATAGACCAGATCAACGTGTCGGCACGGGAGATCGGGAATAGAAAGTCAGCTGTTCCGTCTGGGATGAACGGAAGCGCCAATATGGCGACTTGCAGCATGCGTGTGTACCAACGGATACGAACTCTCAAATGTATTGCAGAGAATTCGATGACCGGAACGAGTACATAAGAGGACAGGTTTAAAACGAAGAACGGGAATAGGGCCGGTGGGAATTTCCACTCCAAGTACGCGGCAGCCGATGAGTTCAAGAGACACACCGGTAGTAGAACTACGAAAGCAATCAGTAGCCAATGAAGCCCTGTGTCTTTGCGAGCAACCAACCAAACACCGAAAGTAATAAAAAATGCGAGCACAAGCACGAAGACCGACAGGCTGTTGTAGAGAATGAAAAACGCCGTTCGGGCATTGGACTTCTTGAGTGCGTCTACCTCTTCGATGATTTCAATTGGCCCGGATAGGAAAGTGTTTTCCAGCCCGTTGCGGGTGGATCGAATGGCAAGAACATTCTCTCCCTGCAGGTTCAGCAAGTTTGGCGGAAAGGCAAACGTGCGTGGCAACGGCATATTGTTGTCGCTGACCAACCCGGCATATGGCGGGTCGAGCATAGCCACCCGGGCGAACTCCACGCCGTTAAGATAAAAAATGTTGCCCCCCTGCAGAACACCAATATGAAGTGCAGGACTGGAAATATCTGCCAAGGCCGATCCGTCGAAAGTGACCCTTTGCCAGAAAATGCGGTCATCAAGTCCGGCCCCACGTTCTGCCCATCCTCCGGACAAGAGGATCGGGTATTCAGCCCACCCGCTGTCGTCGTAAGTTGGACCAGCATAGTCTTTGCTATCGCCAATTGTGAAACGAAACGGGATCTCGGCCAGGTTCAAACCTTTGGCTTGCACTCCAAGTGGCCAAATGAACAGCAGAAGAAGAATGCCCAATAGGAGAATGCGTCCGTGATGCGGTGTCATGGACCGGCTCACGTCGACAAAAGGCGCAATTTGAAAGCCGCAGCAACAGCTTCCGTCACGCGTTGGACACCCATCTTCCGGCAAGCATTCGCAAAGTGAAACCGGACCGTCCGTTCGGTGATGTCCAGATCAATGGCGATCATCTTCGCCGTTTGGCCACGGGCTGCGCCTGCGAGGCATTCCCGCTCCCGATCAGTCAGGGGTGTCTCCTCAGACATGGCCTCGACCAGAGTTCGGCACAGATATTGGTCCCCCCGCGCGACTGTCAGGATTGCTTCTATCAGTTCATCAAAAGCAGCTTCCTTAACCACATAGCCGTTCATGCCAAGAGCCAGCAACTCGCGAGCGAAAGACGGCTCAAGATGCATGGTCAATGCGAGAGTTTTCGTGTCTTGAGCCAGTCGATCGATCTGTTCCAGGATCCCGGCAGGTCCGGGGCCGGGCATAGATATATCTATGATGGCGACATCCGGCTTTTTGTCTGAGACCAGCCGGATCAGGCTATCGCCATCAGCGCATGTGCCATCCACGAATAACCGTTCGTCTCCCGACAGCAGGCGTGAAAGACCATCCAGAAACATTTGATGGTCATCCGCCATGACGACACGAATTTTGTCTTGCGCCAGGTTCACTGCCCCCATCTTTCAGCAATCCGTTCATTCTTGGACTGATACTAGCGATTTGTTTTAGGAATTGAACCTGTCTAGACGGACAGTTTTCTCTTCAAAGGGCCAAAAGAATGTTCATGTCGCGTACAGCGGTTTGCGACGTGAGAAACTGGTTTCAGCCGCTAAATCTAGGTCGAAAGAACGGTCGGGCCGGCAATCGTCGCCCTAGTATTTCGCGAGTTTGTTGAGGTTTATTACTGGGGGGGTAAGTGAATGTCCTTAGCTTCGGATTTCTTTTAAAGATTTCAATATGGTTCCCTTGCGGTGAGTTTGTTTTTTTGTAAATTTGTTTTGCAACCTGCCGTGTTGCATTGCAAATAATGAGTGCCTGATTTTCTTGTTGGGATTTATTGATGGATGCAAGTTTTATTCAATCTGCCGTTTCGCAATTTGAGAGTTGCCGGACCGCTGATGTTTTGATTGATCTCTTTGTCGATCAGATAAAGGTCTTTGGATCGATCGGTTTTGTTGCAGCGGATTATTCGATTGATGACCGTTCTGACCTCCTTCTTTATACCTCAATGCCAGACATATTTTCGCCCCTCGACGAAGAGACACCCTGGTGGTCGGATGATCCGGTCGTCGCGCGTTTGGCGTCTGGTGAAATCAGGCCATTTGACGTGGAAGACGCTTGGTCCAATCCATTGCCGTCGGCCGCACCACGGTGGGAAATCCTGCGGCAAATGAGATTGAACCGTGGATGGGTGTTTCCGACCTCAAAGCCGGGATTTATTGGCGGCGTTCATGTCATTGCCGATCCGGATGATTACCATCGCCTTCCGGACAACAAAGAAATCGTCCATCAGCTGGCGCTGTATTTCCACGCTTACTTGACCGAGATGGACCCCAGTCCTGATACTCGGGGAATTGTCCGCAATACTTTGAAACATCGAGCAAATTCTGACCGGAGGTCAAAGCTTTCGCCGCGGGAAGTCGATTGCCTGCGATGGTGTGCATTTGGAAAAACGGCCAATGAAATTGCCACGATAGAGGGCATCAGTGTCCACACGGTCCGGCAATATCTCAAATCTGGAACCAACAAGCTGAACGCGCGTTCGCAAGCACAAGCTGTTGCGCGCGCGTTGAAATATGGCCTTTTCCGCATCTAATTGCTGCGGGTGCCTCCCTAATTTTAGGGTAATTAATTTTCGTTAACCGAATTTGTGGGAATTGCGTTCAATCCCGAGTTTGGGCCTTTTTAAGAAAAACAATAATGTCATATAAGTAAATCAGGTCGGCATTGTTATGGTTTTTCTTGAGTTGGTGGCTTGTTGCTGCAGGCTGCTTGATGCAGTTTTTTTGTTTTTTTTATCAAAGCTTCCGAAAGTTCGGTTGTTTCTGATTTCATTTAAGCCAGCCAATCCGGCACCCGGCTGTGTGCACCAATCACAGTTTAAGGTAATCAATCTAAGCGAGCTGGTGAGAAGCGAGGGGGCCGGTACTGGTGATCACCCCCGGACTGTGAACCTGTCGATACGAACAGCTATTCCGAATTTCTACAAGTCCATAGGGTTGCCCCAGGATGTCCGAGCGGGGATTTCATAGATGGCACTTACCCAAAATATCTTCTTTTCATCGCAAGCAACGGCACTTGAAGATCTGCCGAATGTTGCGCCTGTAGATATCAGTGCGATCAATGACATCTTCACCTTGTCATTCCAGGAAAGTGGCAGCTTTGAAAGCTTCCTAGCTTCTGCCAATTTCGATTTCTCCTTCTCCACCGGTCTTCAGCTCAATTTGCACGACAGCTCATTGGGTAATCTCCAAATCGATTATCCGATGCTGCTCGATATTGATCTACCGGATCGGGTCACGGAAGGCGAAAGCTTCGAGATTTCGTTTCTTCAGGACCAGCTACAGGTTATTGACGAGGATACAGCCGCACAGACAGGACACTCGCCAGCAACGATTACTGCGGAGTCCCTCAATTTCGACGGCTTCAGTATCGATCTGTTTTTCCGTTCGGAGCGGTCCGGACTATCGGAAATATCGCTGCTGAACACGTCCTTCGGCTCTGCATTCACTTTGGACAACAATCTCGTCTTTGACCCGCTCAATATCGAGGTGCCAATTCTTGAGCTGCCAGCAGGTGATACCTCGATCAGCCCTATAGACGGTGTCGATTTCAACTTCGCAACACCCTCGGGCGTTGAAGCCGATGCGACGCTCGAAATTGCATCTGCCAACAGCTTTGAACCTCTTGAGCTTCAGCTCATCGAGACCCTGGCCGACGTCACAATCAATCCACTCGAGCTTCTAAGTCTGATCCCGAGTTTGAGCCCGTTGGGACCGCTCAGCGAGACTTTTGAGTTTTCGGAAGTTGATATTCTCGGCCATCAGGTTGAGGCCGCCCTTGAGGCTGTGGTGTTCGCGCCTTTCATTTCTGGCGGCTTTGGCGTTGTACAGAATGTTTCCTTCACGCCAAATAGCCTGGTCGATGTTGAGGTGTTTTTTGAAGGGCAGCAGGTCGACAGCGGGTTTTTGTCAACGGACTTTAACTTGACCGCTCCCTTGCTCGCAGGTGACGCGAACCTGATTGATGGCACGCTGGATGGTGAGCTGCGCTTTGATCTTGGAGGCGAAGTCGCGCTCGATTTCCAGATCGCTCCAGTCGGGACAATTGGCTTTGAGGCGCTTGCTGCCGCCGGCTCCATTACTGTGGATGGTGAAGAAAGTTCTGCTTCGGTAGGTCCGGTTTTCGAGAACTCTGTCACGGGTGCTTCAGGCACAGGTTCGTTCAATATCTTTGCGCCAGTCACCGTTGATCTGCCCGACGACTTTTTCCCGGAAGTCGTTGTTCCTTTTTCAATTGCGCTTGATGGTGAAATCCCGGTCAATGCGCAACCGCGCTTGTTGGACGGTGCAGGAAACGACCTGACTTTTTCCGATCCGCTTGCAGTATTTGAAGGCGCCTTCAACCCGTTAGCCTTTGGGCAAATCCAGGTCGTTGACGATGATACTGTGGGCGAGCTTCTGGTTCGGTTCTCGGTAGATAACGGCACATTGTCTGCTGATCCGACAGCCAATGTTGCTGTGACAGGCAGTGGCAGCAATCAGCTCACGCTACGGGGAACAGCAGAGAACCTGTCTGCGTTTCTGGCAACCTCTACAAGGGTGTTTTTTGCGCCGGACATTCAGGGCAATGCCGCGGAGCTTCAGATCCTCACCGACGACCTTTCCGGCAATACGACCTACGTGACGGCGCGGCTGCAAATCGAGCCCGAAGATGGCGGAAACCTTTCCGGCCAAAATCCGATTCTTGGCGGTCCCGGGGGCGACGTCCTTGAAGGGACGACTGTTGAGCAAAACGACGGGAGCCGGGTCGATCAACCGGACAGCATCCATGGCGGCGGCGGTAATGATACAATCCGCGGCGACATTGCAAATGGCGGAGAGGCGGACACCCTGTTCGGTGGTTCCGGGGATGACACCATCTACGGAAATGGCGGTAGTGATTTCATTGACGGTGGATCAGGTAATGACCGGCTAGACGGTGACGACGCCACGCTCATCGGTGGACCAGGCGACGATGTCATTACAGGCGACAATGCAACACAGCGAGGCGGCGCGGGAAATGACACCCTAACCGGCAGTGGCCTTCTCGACGGTGGTGACGGTAATGATACGTTCCGGGGCACGGGGCGTTTGGTCGGTGGTTCAGGCGATGACAATCTAACCGCCACAGGTGCATCAATCTCGCTTGAGGGCGGTGACGGCGACGACAAGCTCGACGGATCAGCGGACGCGGAAATCTTGGATGGTGACGATGGGGCTGACACCATTACGAGCGGTGGTGGTGCGGATACGATTACAGCGGGGCAGGGTGATGATACCGTCACGATGTCGCTGGTGGAGGGTATCTCTGCAGATGGCGGTGCCGGCACGGATCATCTCATCCTGAATGCGCTAAATTCGGTGCCTGGCGCGCCTGTAACCTATCTGATTGATCTCGCAAGCGGTGCCCTGAGTGACAGCAGTGGAGCGTCAGCTCAGGCACTGAACTTCGAGAATCTGGACTTCAATACCGACGGTTCGGCCGATATCTCCGGTAATGCTGAAGACAATGAAATCTCCGTTGATCAGGTGGGAAGCGCTGTCAGTACCGTGTCAGTTGCCGGTGGCGAAGGTAACGACACGATCTCGGTAACGAGTGTCTTTGCAACAACGACCCTGGACGGCGAAGCTGGCGATGATGTTCTGGAAGGGGGGCGCAGCGCCGACATTCTGATTGGTGGTGCTGGTGCGGACACCCTCATCGGCAACTTGGGTGAAGATGAAATCTTCGCAGATCTTGACGATCTGTTCCTCGATGGCGGCAGTGGTGTTGCAGACGTATTGAATATGAGCGGAGCCGCAAATACCGGTGTCCTGTTCATTGATTTGGTAAGCGCACACCAGGTTCTGACCTTCGGGACCAATGCCATCACTATTGCCAATTTTGAAAACGTTGTTGGCCGTGATGGTGGGAGTGATGTTTTAGTTACGGCACAGCGGGCGGAAGGGCTAGGCGGCGATGATATCATCGCTCAAGCAGAAATCGCGACCGGTGGCGCTGGTTTAGACACTTACATTTTTGAACCAACTTCTCGGAATCTGGTCGTCGATCTCTCCAACGGTAGCAATCAGCTCGTTAGTGGTGTGTCGGTTCAGTTGACCGGATTTGAACGGGTCATCACCTCCAGCGGCAATGACAGGATTACGGCGTCTGATGCTGCCAACATCCTCATTGGAGGGGCTGGCAATGACACATTTCTGGCTCTCGAAAGCACCGATGATGTTCAGGGCGGCGACGGCACCGATACCGCCGATTATTCTGGATCGGCTTTTGGTGTCACGCTTGACCTGACAACAGGCAGAGCCGTTTTTGAAAATGGCGACGAAGCCACCGCATCTGGCCTGGAAAGAGTGATTGGGTCAGATGGTCGGCGCGATGTTCTTGTGGCTGGCGATGGTGATCAGAAGCTGGAAGGGCTTGGTGGAGACGATCAGATTACATCTGGCGGCGGCAATGATGATGTTGAAGCCGGTGATGGTGATGATCGTGTCGATTTGTGTTCTGGCGATGACACCGCGGACCTTGGTGCCGGAAACGACTACGCTGAAACCGGAGATGGTCGGGACAACGTTGAGGGCGGCGATGGCAACGATGTCATCATTGCCGCAGGCAATTCGGCTGACCCCAACACTGTGCTCGATGATTTTCTTACCGGCGGCGAAGGGGATGACTACATCAGCGGCGGTGATGGGGACGACATACTGCGCGGCGAGGCCGGCAACGATATTCTTCTGGCCGGTGCCGGGTTTGATGAGGTTGTAGGTGGAGCAGGGCAGGACACCTTTGTCATTTCCTCGAGCGGCGGAAACGACTTCACCGATTTCAATGCGCTTGAGGACTGGATCTACATCGAAGGTTTCTCATATTCCGACGTTACAATCGTAGAGGATTTTCAAGGCTTTGCGGAGATCAGGCTGCCAAATGGAAAGCGGGTCTTCACCCAGTCCCAGGTCGCGGATGTAACCATCGACCGGTTTTTGCTCGAAAAGCCGGCTGTTCCAGCTCAGCCGGCTGGAAACTCCGCGCCGACGTCTATTTCAATATCAACAAATTCCATCGACGAGAATTCTCCAGTTGCGACTGTTATTGGCCAGATCACGGTCACTGACCCGGACAATGGAGATACGCATACTGTTAGTCTCGTCGATGATGCAGGCGGGCTATTCTCGCTGGAAAACAGCAATCTGGTCGTCAATGGTCCGCTCGACTATGAGACTGCAGTGAGCCATGAAATCACACTGCGCGCTGTTGATGCCGGGGGGCTGAGTGTTGATGAAACTCTGACAATTTCAGTGAACGATCTTCCAGACACCAACGGCGGTCAGACCGGAGGCGGGAACGGTGGGCAAACCGGAGGAGGAAATGGGGGCTCAGCACCAGGTGGTTCAGGGCCTTTCGGACCGCCGTCCAAACCTGTTGCAATTGAAGATCAACCGCCGGGGTCCGGACCCATACAGACACCATCCGGGGTGCCGATTTTAGAGCGAAACTACAACAATCAGGGAACCGAAACAGCAAGTGTCTTCTTGTTGGGAGACAATGAACAAGATGGTCTTGTTGCGATTTTGCCAGGTGGTGTTGGCGTTCAAAGCCGTGGTCCAGATACGCCAGAGATGAATACGCAAGCGCTGGAGTATCTGCTTGGCATATTGGGCGGAACTCCGGAACAGAATGAAGCTGCAGAGACGGCTGCAAACACCTGGATCAACAGTTTGCCTGACGATACCGAATATCAAGTGCGGTCTCTGGAGTTGACGGCAGACCAAGCCGCGTCCGGGCCAATTGTGATTGACGGTGGCGACACGAGTACCACTCGCGAAGCCTTTGTGATCGACGTCAGCGGGTTGCCATCAGGTACAGAGCTGCAAATCAATGATGTTGAATTCATTCAGATCATTGGCGATGTGAGAATGACGGGTGGTGCCGGTAGCAATATTGCGGTTGGTGATGAGGGGGCGCAATACATTGTCCTGGGCGCAGACGACGATGAACTGCATGGCGGTGGTGGCGATGACACCATTGGATCTGAAGGCGGGGACGACAAGCTCTTCGGCGATGCCGGCAATGACTTTGTCTTTGGCGGGGAGGGCAATGACTTCGTCTCTGGCGGAGCGGGGGACGACCGCCTATCCGGCGACGCTGGCAATGATCAGATAGAGGGCGGAACGGGCCGCGACATTGCCAAGCTGGAGGGCGCGAGTTTTGTTGGCGTGGATATTTCTGGTCCGCGTTCAAACACCGTGGTTGTCACCGGCGACGATACTGATCACCTGAGCGGTGTCGAACTTCTGATGATCGGAAATGAAATCAGGTTGTTGCAGGAAAATGCGCCAACTGGTTTTGATGAAGCAGTCTATTTGGCTCTCAACAGCGATGTCGCGGAAGCCGTGCAGTCAGGGAGCATTGCCAGCGGGCTCGAACATTATCAAAACCACGGCGCCCAAGAAGGGCGTTTGTTTGGAAATGATATCGATGAGGCGTGGTACTTAGAAGAAAACGCCGACGTTGCCGCCGCAGTTGCTGCCGGATTGGTGGCTTCGGGGTCAATCCATTTTGCGGCCCATGGCCGAACTGAAGGCCGGGATCCAAATCCGTTGTTTGATGCTTCTTACTACCTGACTCAAAATGCGGATGTAATGGTCGCCCTCGATGCTGGCGGGTTTGCCTCTGCTTATGATCATTTCAGTTTCTATGGGGCTGCTGAAGGCCGGTCCGCGAGCCAGTATTTTGATGAAGCCGATTATTTGGCTGCCAACACGGATGTCGCTGCTGCTGTCCAGTCCGGTGACTTCAGCTCAGCGTATGAGCACTTCATCCTCTTGGGTGCTCTGGAAGGCCGGAGCGGTTACGCCGTTGACGGCGTGAGTGCTGAGACCTTGTTCTTGTGAACATGAACAGCAGGAGAAGTTATCGGTGGTGATTTACCGTCACTGAAGGTCACATGTGTCGATCATTGGTTCGAAATATCTGCATAGCATTGTTTTGAAGGTAACAAGAACCTTTGGTCAGCACTCTGGCAGATTAACAGCAAGTCCGCCCAGTGAGGTTTCCTTGTATTTCTCCCGCATGTCCTGACCAGTTTGGCGCATGGTCTCAATGCAGTTGTCCAGGGGCATGAAGTGTGAACCGTCACCGTGAAGGGCAAGCGAAGCTGCTGAAACAGCTTTGATTGCACCCATGCCATTCCGCTCAATACAGGGCACCTGCACAAGACCTTTGACCGGGTCACAGGTCATTCCCAAATGATGCTCTAGGGCGATTTCGGCGGCATTTTCGATCTGCGCGTTACTGCCGCCGAGCGCGGCGCATAGGCCGGCCGCAGCCATGGCGGACGCTGAACCGACTTCCGCCTGACAACCACATTCGGCGCCGGAAATTGAAGCGTTGTGCTTGATCAGGCCACCGATGGCTGCAGCAGTCAGCAGGAATGTATCGATGCCCTCGCGCGTGACATCGACGCAGTGATCTCGGTAATAGCGGATTACCGCTGGAACAACACCCGCCGCACCATTGGTGGGCGATGTCACAACCTGACCGCCGGCGGCGTTTTCTTCGTTGACTGCCATTGCATAAACAGACAGCCAATCGTTGATGGTATGTGGCTGTTTGGAGTTGGCGCCACATTGATCCAAGAGGCGTTGATGGATCGCTCTTGCACGGCGTTTAACACTCAGGCCGCCGGGCAACGTACCTTCCTGCTCGAGACCGCGATCGATACACGCGTTCATGACGGTCCAAATAGCGTCCAGCCGGTTGGTCAAAGTCTCTGGGCCAAGGGCGGTTTCTTCGTTGATCCGTTTCATCTCGGCGATGGACAGGTTCGAAGCTTCCCCCATTTCAAGCATTTCGGAAGCAGAGCCGAATGGATAGGGATAACCTACGGCTTCTTGTTCTTGATGCAGGTCTGCATCCGGTGCTTTCTCGGAGGCGATGAGTTCTGCTTCGGTCATCACGAACCCGCCACCGATTGAGTAATACGTCTCGGTCAGCAGAACTTCGCCAGACGCATCCAGCGCTGTAAGTTTCATGCCATTCGCATGATGTGGCAGGGCCGGGCCGTAATCGAAAGTAAGATCTGCTTCAGGACTGAAGGCAACGTCACCACATTCTGGCAACGTGAGTTTTTCGGAGTTCTGCAGATCACCTAATTGTTGTTCTGCCAGGTCAGCATTGACAGCATCTGGACGGAAGCCCAGGAGACCGAGCATGACTGCTCGATCCGTCGCATGGCCTTTGCCGGTGAAAGCCAGCGATCCGTGCAGCGACGCTCTTATCCGGGCAACCGACCGTGGATCGAAGCGCCCGCCTTCTCCCTTCTTTAGCTTGTCGAGAAAATCAACAGCTGCGGTCATCGGCCCCATCGTATGTGAGGATGAAGGGCCGATCCCGATTTTGAAGATGTCGAAGACACTTAGGAACATTGTTCTTGATCCGATGTGGAGCGCGGCGCCAAATGAAAGGTGCCGCGCTCAGATGCTGATTATTCAGCTGCTTCCGCGTAGTCCGACATTGGCGGGCAGGTGCAGACCAAGTTCCGGTCGCCGTAGGCGTTGTCGACGCGGTTGACTGGTGACCAGTATTTGTCGACATCAAACGATCCTGCAGGATAACACGCCTGTTTTCGGCTATAGGGGCGATCCCATTCACCGACGAGGTCGGCCACCGTGTGGGGCGCCCGCTTCAGAGGATTGTTTTCCGGATCGATCTTGCCATCGATGATGTCCTGTGCTTCTGCGCGGATGGATAGCATTGCCTCACAGAACCGGTCGAGTTCGGCCTTTGGTTCTGACTCGGTCGGCTCGACCATCAATGTCCCGGCAACCGGCCATGACATGGTCGGGGCATGGAAACCGCTGTCCATCAAGCGTTTAGCAATGTCTTCAACCGTGACACCGGCACTGTCCGCGAGAGGTCTGGTGTCTAGGATACATTCATGAGCCACACGTCCTGTTTCGGACTTGTAGAGAATGTCGTAGCCCTGCTCCAGACGTGCCGCGATGTAGTTGGCGTTCAGGATTGCCACCTTGGTTGCCTGAGTCAGACCCTGACCACCCATCAACAAGATGTAGGCCCAGCTGACCGGCAGGATAGATGGTGACCCGAAAGGTGCCGCAGAGACGGGGCCTACCGAGCTGCCATATTCCGGGTGACCGGGGAGATAGGCTTCCAGATGGGATTTGACACCGATCGGCCCCATGCCAGGACCTCCACCGCCATGCGGAATGCAGAACGTCTTGTGCAGGTTCAAGTGGCTGACATCGCCGCCGATGTCGCCCGGTTTTACCAGGCCGACCATGGCGTTCATGTTGGCGCCGTCGATGTAAACCTGACCGCCATGATCATGGGTAATCTGGCAGACTTCCTGAACGGTTTCCTCAAACACACCGTGTGTCGAAGGATAGGTGATCATGCAGCCGGCAAGATCCGCAGAGTGTTTCTCTGCCTTTTCCCGGAAGTCAGCCAGATCAATGTTGCCGTTCTCGTCCGCCTTGACCGGCACGACCTTGTATCCAACCATTTGAGCGGAGGCCGGGTTGGTGCCGTGTGCTGACGTCGGAATCAGGCAGATGTTACGGTGCGCTTCGCCACGTGCATTGTGGTAGTTGCGAATGGTCAGGAGACCCGCATATTCGCCCTGCGCGCCTGAATTTGGCTGCTGGCTGATGGCGTCATAACCAGTGATGTCACACAGCTTTTCGTTCAGGTCTGCGATCATCTCATGATAACCAGCAGCTTGATCCTCTGGGACGAACGGATGCATGTCCGAGAATTCGGGCCATGTGACCGGGATCATCTCGATTGTGGCATTGAGTTTCATCGTACAGGAGCCGAGCGGGATCATTGCACGGTCAAGTGCCAGATCACGGTCGGCAAGACGCCGCATGTAGCGGGTGATTTCCGCTTCTGCCCGGTTCAAGTGGAATATCGGGTGCGTGAGGTATTCGCTTTCGCGCAGAGCATGTTGCGGCAACCGGTATTCCCGGTTTGCTTCACTGTCATCCTGCATGGTGCCGCCGAACGCACGCCAAACGGCTTCGATTGTTTCCGGGCGGGTCTGCTCGTCGAGTGAAATGCCGACTTTGTTGTCGCCAACTTTACGCAGGTTGATGCCGTTGTCGACGGCAGCGTTGAGGATCACGCCTTGCAATGCGCCAACTTCAACGGTGATTGTGTCGAAGAAGACATCCGGTTTGACTTCGAAACCGAGAGCTTCAAGGCCTTTTGCCAGGCGGGAGGTTTTGCGGTGTACGGATTGAGCGATCGCCTTGATGCCGTCTGGGCCATGATAAACCGCGTACATGGACGCGATGACTGCCAGAAGCGCCTGCGCTGTACAGACGTTGGAATTGGCTTTCTCGCGGCGGATGTGTTGCTCGCGGGTCTGCAGGGAAAGGCGGTAGGCCTTCTTGCCGCGACTGTCGATAGAGACACCAATGATACGGCCTGGCATGCTGCGTTTGAACGCATCCTTGCAAGACATGTAAGCAGCGTGAGGACCACCAAAGCCCATTGGAACGCCAAAGCGCTGTGTGGACCCAACCGCGATGTCGGCACCCATTTCACCTGGTGATTTCAAAAGCGCTAAGGCAAGGGGGTCGGCAGCGACGATGGCAAGAGCTTTGTTTTCGTGCAGTTGCTCAATAATCGCTGTGAAATCGCGAACATGACCGTAAGTTCCCGGATACTGGAAGATGGCTCCGAACACTGTTGCCGGATCCAGCTCATCGGGGTTACCAACCTGGACTTCGATGCCCAAAGGCTCTGCACGGGTTTTTATGACCGCAATGTTCTGCGGATGACAGTTTTCATCAATGAAAAACGTGTTGGATTTCGACTTTGCAGAGCGTTTGGCCATTGTCATGGCTTCTGCGGCAGCCGTTGATTCATCCAGAAGAGAAGCGTTGGCAATGTCGAGACCGGTAAGGTCAGACACCATGGTCTGGAAGTTCAAAAGAGCTTCGAGGCGGCCTTGGGAGATTTCCGGCTGATAAGGCGTGTAGGCTGTGTACCACGCCGGATTTTCCAGAATGTTGCGCAAAATCGGGGCAGGTGTCGTTGTGCCGTAATAGCCTTGACCGATGAGTGACGTCAGCACCTTGTTCTTGCCAGCAACTTCTTTCATGTGGAAGAGGGCATCACGTTCCGAAAGGCCAGGTCCCCCCCAATCCAGCGGCTGTTTCTGGCGTATGGACGGTGGCACTGTCGCATCGATAAGATCGTCGAGAGAGGCAAAGCCGACGACCTTCAGCATTTCCTCCATTTCGGCGGGAGAAGGGCCGATGTGCCTGCGGTTGGCAAAGTCGTAAGCTTGATACGTGGTGAGTTCAAAAGGCATCCCTGCAATCCTTTAACCGATGAAGGCCTTGTAAGCGTCGAGATCCATAAGATCATTGAGTTGAGAGGTGTCCGACAGCTTTATTTTATACAGCCAGCCGTCTCCTTCAGGACTTTCATTTAGTGTTGCCGGAGATTCGGCAAGTGCTTCGTTCGCCTCGACGATCTCTCCATCGACCGGGGCATAGATTTCAGAAGCCGCTTTGACGGATTCAACTACACCGATTTCATCGCTCTTGGCGAATGTGTCGCCAGCTTCTTTTTGTTCGACATAGACAATTTCGCCGAGCTGTTCGGCAGCATGGGCCGTGATGCCCAAGGTGGCAGTGTCGCCCTCAACGGTCATCCACTCGTGTTCTTCTGAGTAATAGGTGGTCACGCTGATTTCTCCCGATTTAACGTTTGTAGTTTTGCTGCACGAAGGGCAGCGAGACAATCTCGGCAGGTTGCGCTTTCCCGCGGATCATCAAATTGATCTCTGTTCCCGGCTCACTGCAAGCTGTTGCAACGTAACCCATGGCGACCGGGCTGCCTGCAGTCGGTCCAAAGCCACCT
This sequence comes from Roseibium sp., assembly GCF_965216085.1. Lineage (GTDB taxonomy): Bacteria > Pseudomonadota > Alphaproteobacteria > Rhizobiales > Stappiaceae > Roseibium. The sequence goes on from NZ_OZ244138.1 coordinate 1,059,481, forward strand.
GAAGTGATGACGCCGACATTGTTGCCATCCACGCTTTGAATTTCAACGCCATGCCGAGCGGGCGCACGGCCTTTGGGCTTGATGCCGACTAGTTTTCTAGAAGTGCCTTCGGCAATTTCTTTTTGAATGCGCTCAGCGCCCGGAAATCCGCCTTCTTCACGCCGGCGCTTCTGAATTGCCCAGACCAATGATGCTTCGATTGGTGATGTGTCGTTGTCGATGTCGTTTCCGTAAAGACAAAGACCAGCCTCCAACCGCAAGGAATCGCGTGCACCCAATCCGGCCGGTTCACAATTCTCATCGGCCAGAAAGGCGCGTGAAACCTCAACCGCCTTATCTTCGGGGATAGAAATTTCGTAACCGTCTTCCCCGGTGTAGCCAAGGCGTGAAATCCGGCACTCAACACCTGAAATCTCACCAACCATTGTTTCCATGAACTTCAGGTCGCGCGCAGCTGGGCACAGAGAACCGACAACATCCTCCGCTTTGGGGCCCTGAACGGCAACAAGTGCGCGATCGAAAATCTCCTCGACTTCGACACCGTCGAGGTGTTTCGCCATATGCGGAATGTCCTGATGACGCATGGAGGCATTGACGACCACAAAGAAATGATCGCCCGCATTCGAGACGATCAGATCGTCCATGATGCCGCCATCTTCGTTGGTGAAGAAGCCGTATCGGGCCTTGCCCTCTTTGAGAGTGGAATAGGCTTGCGGGCAGATCTTTTCCAGTTTTTCGCCGATGTTTTCGCCTCTGAGGATTACCTGGCCCATATGGCTGACATCGAACAAGGCCGCTTTTTCACGGCACTGTTTGTGTTCTCCCATAATGCCCATGGGATATTGAACCGGCATCTCCCAACCAGCAAAATCAACCATCTTGCCGCCGAGTTCGACGTGAAGGTCATAGAGCGGAGTGCGTTTCGGTGTGTCAGCCATCTGCAGGCCCTTTCTTGTTCTAAAGACTATCAGTCACGCACGACGGAGACTGTGCAATGCGCATTGCGTACTATCCGGGCCAGGTTCGGTCCTATCTCGTAGTTCGGGAAGTCGCCCTTCGCTGAAGCCATGATAATGTGGTCGTAGCCATCTTTATGGGCGAGTTTGAGAATTTCACGATATACGCTGCCTTCCTCAATATGGATCGGAATGTCCTCTGCGCCGTTAGCCGCAAGAATTTCACTCACTTTGCCACGAACGAAGTCTTTTGCTCCAGATCCATAGTTGGCGGGCAAGTTGGGCAGCTGGATGATTTCGGGAATGACCGAAACCGCATGCAATTCAGCGCCGTAAAATCGAGCCTGTTCCAAAGCAAATGGAATGGCCTTTTTCCAAGACCGGTCGTCGGTATGGTCAATCGGCAATAGAATTTTAGTGGTCATGTCTTGTCTCCACAAATCGGCTTAAGGTGTGGGGAGAACCAAGTTGCGGCCCTCCCCAAGTCTCTTATTCCGCCGGCTTTGAACTGGTTTCCTCACTTGCGCCATCGGAAGCGAAGAACTCTTTCGTCAGCTTGAAAACAATCGGGCTGAGCAAGGCAAGAGCAATCAGGTTCGGGATCGCCATCATCGCATTCAGCGTATCAGCCAACAGCCAGATGAAGCCAAGATCCGCAGTCGCGCCGAAGTAAATCATTGCGATCCACAGGACACGGTATGGCATCAGTGCACGGTGTCCGAAGAAGAACCCAACACATTTTTCGCCGTAGAAGGACCAGCCCAGGATGGTGGTGAAGGCAAAGATCGACAGAGAGATCGCGATCAAAGAGCCGCCAATTCCAGGGAGGGAGGTTTCGAAGGCGAGCGATGTGAGAGCAGCGCCTGATTCACCGCTGGTCCAGGCACCGGAGGCGATGATTGCAAGGCCTGTGATCGAACATACGATAATCGTATCGATGAATGTGCCGAGCATGGCGACCAGACCCTGGTTGACCGGACCTTTGGTCGATGCTGCAGCGTGAGCGATAGGTGCGGAACCGAGACCGGCTTCGTTGGAGAACACACCGCGTGCAACACCAAAACGGATGGCTGCCCAAACTGCAGCTCCGGCAAATCCGCCTTGTGCAGCAGACGGCGTGAAAGCATGCGTGAAGACAAGACCAATCGTGTCAGCGATCGCACCGATGTTGATGAGAAGAACCAGGAAGCCTGCGACAATGTAAGCGACCGCCATAAACGGAACCAGCTTACCAGCAACAGCGCCGATCCGTGAGATGCCACCCAAAATGACTGCTGCTGTCAAAACCATCAATATCACGCCGGTTACCGACGTGTTGACGCCAAAATTGGCTTCGAGAACGTCAGCGACACCATTGGCCTGAACACCGTTGCCAATACCAAAGGCTGCGATTGCACCAAACAGGGCGAATGCCCAGGCAAGCCAATGCCAGTGGGACGCAAGGCCGTTTTTGATGTAGTACATCGGGCCGCCGACGTAGTTGCCGAGCTCATCAACCTCACGGTATTTCACTGCACAAACAGCTTCGGCGTATTTGGTGGCCATACCCACAAGCGCGGTCATCCACATCCAGAAAAGAGCACCCGGTCCACCTAAGAAAATCGCGGTCGCAACACCTGCGATGTTACCGGTGCCGATCGTAGCCGAAAGGGATGTCATCAGGGCGTTGAACGGGCTGATCTGACCTTCACCCTGGCTGGAACGCCCTTGAAACAACAGGCTGAAACCCTTGCCCAAACGCATGATTGGCATGAACTTCAAGCCAACCTGCAGGAAAAACCCGACACCCAGAATAAGAACCAGCATCACCGGTCCCCATACAATGCCATTGATGGCTCCTACGATATTATTCAACGCTTCCATGGATTTCCTCCCAATGCGTTTTTGTTCGAGTTCTGCTGCCTAGCGGCAAGGCACATATGAGCAGAGCCCGGTTTCAAAAAACGTAGTGCGATGGGTGTGTCAGTAAGGCTCGAGTTGTCTCTCATGGAGCACACAAGGCGCATTCTTTTTTGAATGCATTCTTTTTGCAGCGGCTCGTGAGCCGATGTTTTCGCGCGAGTGTGAGCGACACCAATTGGCATCCGTAACACTCCTTAAGCGTGTATTGCGCGGCCGAGCACGTCAAGGCAGGCTTCCTTAACTGCTTCGCCGAGGGCTGGATGGGCATGGCAGGTTCGGCTGATGTCTTCGACACTCGCGCCCTTGGTCAGTGCCAGAACCAGTTCTGCAATCAGGTCTCCACCATGGGCACCGCATATGTGAGCGCCCAGTAGTTTTCCCTCTGGTGTCGCTAGAATTTTAACCGCGCCGTCGGTTTCGCCACTGGAACGGGCGCGGCTGTTTGCCATGAAACTGAACTTGCCACTGATGTACTCTGTACCGGCTGTTTTTAGGTCGTCTTCAGTCGCTCCGACTGAAGCAACTTCAGGGTCGGTGTAAACCACGGCAGGAACGGCGTTGTAGTCAATGTGGCTGGGCTGACCCGCCAGCATCTCAACACAGGCCACGCCATCTTCTTCGGCCTTATGGGCAAGCATTGGACCGGGGACGCAATCGCCGATGGCGTAGATGCCTGGAACGGAAGTCATGAACCGGTCATCGACAGAGATGAAGCCGCGGTCGTTTCGTTCGATGCCGAGCGCTTCCGCGCCAAGGCCTCGTGTCACTGGCCGACGCCCGACGGCTATGAGCACTTTGTCAGCTTCAAGGACTTCGGTTGTGTCCTTGCCGATCCGTTCAAGGTTCAGGACAAGACCAGTTGGTGTTTGTTCAATTCCGGTCAACTTGCGGCCAAGCTGAAATTTGAGACCTCTTTTAGTCAGTGCCCGTTGCGCCAATTTGGCAATGTCGCTGTCCAATCCGGGAAGAATGCGGTCGAGGTATTCCACAACGGTCACCTTCGCCCCAAGCCGGGACCAGACTTGCCCGAGTTCGAGGCCGATCACGCCAGCCCCAATGACAACAAGATGATCCGGCACTTCAGAAAGCGTGAGCGCACCGGTGCTGCTCAAAATGTTAGTCTCGTCAAAGTCGATGCCTGGAAGCGGTGTCGGCTCAGATCCGGTCGCGATGAGGATGTTCTTTGCGGTTAGTACTGTTGCGCCGGCACCGTTTTTCACCAAAACCTGACCCGGTGTAGGAATGGAGGCCCAGCCCTCAATCGATTCCACGCCGTTTTTCTTAAAAAGAAAGGATATGCCTTTGGTCAGGTCTCCAACGATTTTATCTTTCCGGCCCATCATTGCGGCGATGTCCAGGCTTGCTTCGCCTGTGCTGATGCCATGGACCGCAAGATGTTTCAGCTCCGCAAATTTGGCAGAAGAGGTCAGCAGCGCTTTGGAGGGAATGCAGCCAACGTTCAGGCAGGTTCCACCAAGTGAACCACGGCCTTCCACGCAAGCGACCTTCAATCCGAGCTGAGCTGCCCGGATAGCGGCCACGTAGCCTCCAGGACCGCCGCCGATGACAACGAGATCAAAGTTGCTCATCTTCTCGCCTTAAAGACCGTAGATCGGGAATTGTTTGCAGATTTCTGCGACCTGTTTGCGGGTCTCGGCTTCGATATGAGCATCGCCATCCGGGTTGGCGGCAAGCGCATCCAGAACGTCGCTGATTAGATGGCCGATCTTGCGGAACTCTTCCGGACCAAACCCACGGGAGCAACCGGCGGACGTGCCGAGCCGGATACCGCTGGTAACAGTTGGTTTTTCCGGATCGTTTGGAACGCCGTTCTTGTTGCAGGTGAAACCGGCGCGCTCCAACGCGGCTTCAGCCGCATTCCCTTTGACACCTTTTGGTCGAAGGTCGACCAGCATCAGGTGATTTTCCGTGCCGCCGGATACTATAGCGCATCCACGGGCGATCATGACCTCTGACAGAGCCCGAGCACTTTCGACTACCCGTGTTGTGTATTCCTTGAATTCCGGTGTCAAAGCTTCGCCGAATGCGACAGCCTTGGCCGCAATAACATGCATGAGCGGTCCGCCTTGAAGACCCGGAAACACGGCGGAGTTGATCTTCTTTGCGATCGCCTCATCATTAGTCAGGATGATGCCGCCGCGCGGCCCGCGCAGAGTCTTATGAGTGGTGGATGTCACGACATGGGCATGCGGCATCGGGGAAGGGTGGAGACCAGTGGCTACGAGCCCGGCGATGTGTGCCATGTCTACCAGCAGCCAAGCTCCGACCTCATCCGAGATTTCACGGAATTTTTTGAAATCGATCACCCGCGAATAGGCTGATGCACCGGCAATGATCATCTGCGGCTTTTCTGCCTTTGCGAGTTCGGCGACCTGTTCGTAGTCGATCAGGCCTTCCGGTGTCAGGCCATATTGGACGGGCCGGAACCACTTGCCTGATTGTGCGGGTTTTGCGCCGTGGGTGAGATGACCGCCGGCATCGAGTGACATACCCAAAATGGTGTCGCCTGGTTTCAGCAAAGCCAACTTGACTGCGCCATTTGCCTGGGCGCCGGAATGCGGTTGAACGTTTGCAAAGCCGGCGCCGAAGAGTGTTTTCAACCGGGCAATGGCTTCAGCTTCAACTTCATCGACAAACTCACAGCCGCCGTAGTACCGGCGGCCTGGGTAGCCCTCGGCATATTTGTTGGTCAGGACGGAGCCCTGCGCTTGAAGCACGGCCTTGGAGACGATGTTTTCAGACGCAATCAATTCGATCTGATCGGCCTGACGGGTGGCTTCCCGATCAATCGACTTGGCAATAACCGGATCTGCGACGTCTAGATTTGTCTGAAACATGTCTGTCCTCCAACGTGTTTCCCAAAAAGGGGATGAGTTCCCTTTTGTCTCCTGAAGTTTCCAATAGGGGAATTATCCTCAAAATGCAACAAAAGTTTAGTTTGGCGGAAATTTGACGGTGTTTCGGGAGTGTGCGAAATACGCTGGAGGACCTAAGAGGCGGAAGATGGAACCGGTTTCGCAAAGCAAGGATGACGAGGTCATCGACGCACAAGATCACGATCATCTGGGCAAGATGATCCGGGAAGCGCGCGCCCAAAAAGGGTGGACACTCGAAGAGGCGGGCAAGGCGGCGGGCATTGGCCGGTCAACTCTGTCCAAGATCGAAAACAACCAGACGCGGCCGAGTTTTGATATCGTGCGCCGGCTGACCAAAGCGCTGGATCTCAAAACGCCGCAATTGTTTGTCCAAAGTGGACCGAACGATATCTCGGGCCGACGTGACGTGACCCTGGCGGGGCAGGGGGAAAAGCAGGAAACACCAACCTATAGCCACGAGTTGCTCTGCACAGAGCTGACCAGCAAGCGCATGCTTCCTTACATCGCCACGGTCAAGGCCCGGGATGTCTCAGAGTATGAGGCTTGGGTCCGGCACCGGGGCGAAGAGTTTATGTATGTGATCAGCGGAGAACTCACATTCTTCACCGAACATTACCGTCCACTCGAGCTGAAAGCCGGTGACTCAGTCTATTACGACAGTGGTATGGGACATGGCTGTGTTTCCACAAGCAAAGAAGATGCAAAGATTCTTTGGGTCTCGCTAGAATAGCGGTAGATAGCCGCAGCTCCCTTTAATTCAAACTGTCGCGGATCGTCAAAGGCTTTTGAGTGCCGTCGGCTCAGAGCAGACGCTCAGTCTCTCTAGACGGTTTCCGTTACCTTGAGCAGACCTTCAGGAGCATCTGGGTTTTCGCCGAGGAGACAGGAAAGGGTTTCGACAAAACTATAAAAAGCCACTGCCTGGAGTATGGGCAAAACCGGCTCAGTTACACCATCAGGCAAATTCAGCGGTAGATTTCCATGATGGCCATTGACCGAGAATACGCTCGCTCCGTTTTTGACCAATCGGGTTTCCGCGACATGGGCAGAGGCCGAAGCCGCCATGCCGCTGTCAAAAGACAATACGGCAAGTTTTCTGTCTGCAATAACGATTGGTCCATGCAGGAGTTCCGCCGCCGAATAGGCCTCGGCATGGATCCGGCAGGTTTCCTTCAACTTGAGCGCAGCTTCAGCGGCAACTGCCAAGCTTGTACCGCGACCCAAACAATAGATGGAATTGGCGCGAGCGACCGGTGCTACAGCATGAGACCAGTTGCTCTCCAGCGCCAATCGGGTCAGATCCGGAAGGGAACCCAAGCTCATTTTCAGATCAACATCGTTTGTGTAGCCGGCGACCAGGCAGAGCGAAGCAACCAGCATTCCAACAAAAGATTTGGTTGCGGCAACGGCCCTTTCTGGTCCGGCCAAGACCGGGAGGACAGTTCTAGAGGTGGCGCCAAGTGGGCTTTGTGTTTCGTTGAGAATGGCGACGGTATCGGCGCCGCCCTTTGCTGCAGCCTTTTGCAATGCAACCAGATCAGGACTTCCGCCCGATTGAGAAAAAGCGAGGGAGACAAATCCATCTAGCTTGAGTTTTGTATCGTGGATTGACGCAACAGACGGACCGATCGAGGCGACAGGGCGGCCGGTTGCAGTTTCCATCATGTACTTAAAAAAAGTAGCGGCGTGATCCGACGTTCCGCGTGCGCATGTGACGAACCCATGGAGGTTTATGGTTCGCCAGCGGGCGCCGGTTTGCCAATACTGTTCCAGTCCTTCCGTCAGCTGGCGCTCGATCATTGCGGGAATTTCAGCGATTTCCGTCGCCATCTGAGTTGATTGATCGCTGGGCATGAGCGGTTTTCCAATCTAAGAAATTGAAGCAGACGAAAGTCTGGAGACGGTTGCAGCGATTAACGCATTTGCGCAGCGCAACCGCTTAACGCGGCGAAGTCATCGTCGAGCAGGTGAACAGGAATTTCCGAGACGAGCTTCGACTGACGCCCCTTGGCACAAAAAGCGGTCTTAAAATCCGGGCCGTCCAGAAATTGAGATAGCGCGCGGGTGACACCACCTGTGAGAAAAATTCCACCCCGGGCGAGAAAGATAAGAGCAAGGTCTCCAACAACCCGTCCAAGAAGGGTCACCCACTGGCGTGCAGTGGCTACACAATTCGGATCGGTTTCTTCTCCTGCGCGCTGGGCGATCTCGGCAGAAGTATATGGTGCAGCGGCCGTTCCAGAACGCAAGCACTGCCATTCATAAATCTCCCGCAGTCCGTTGCCGGATAGGGCACGTTCCACTGACGCCCGGCCCCGGCCTCTGGCTAGGTAGGACCAGAGATCAAGCTCAGTTGAGGACGTCGCTGGCAGGGTGCTGTGACCGCATTCCCCTGCGCCAACGATGAGGCCGTTCGCCTTGAAATAGAGGGGCGCTGCGTTGAAGCCGGTTCCCGCACCAACCACAAGTCTTGAGGCCTTGTCTGGCGCCGCAGCCTTAGGGCTTAGGACCGGTTTGATCCGTTCCGGTTCGATTTTGCCGAGAGAATGGGCAAGGGCTTCAAAGTCATTGATAAAACGGATTTCAGCACTGCCGAGGACACGCCCAATGCTGCTGGAATTCAGTGTCCAGGGGTGGTTTGTCATTTCAACGGAAGGCCCCTCGATGGGCGCGGCAACAGCAATAACCGCCTGAGAGCAGCCTTTCTGACCAATTTCACGGAGATAGGATGCGATCGCAGCTTCGGGTGTTGGGAATTCAGAATTGGCGTACCGGACAATGCTATCCCTGCGCACCTCATTGTTTTCCACCAAAGCCAAACGCGCGTTTGTGCCGCCGATATCCGCTGCAAGGCCGATAGAGTTCATCATAGTCTGTTTCCGGAGGATGAATCGAAATATGAGATTTTGGAAAGGTCGAACGTAATCGGAACCAAATCTCCGGGTTTTGGCCGTGCATCGGCAGACAGCCGGGCAATAGCTTCAGTGCCGCCAAGATTGGTCACGGCATAGGTGTCAGCCCCCGCTGGTTCAACAACTTCGAGCAGGCAGTCCGCGGTTTGAAGGTTTGGCCGTTCATTCGGCGATTTATCGGATATGGCTTCCGGGCGGAGACCGATAATGAGATCGCTTGTTTCAGACGGTAGGAGGTCGGGAGGGGTCTCCTTGTCGATAAGAATGATATCAGGGCCTTGTTCCGCCTTAATTTCCAAACGGATGTGATCACACAACCGGTGAGCCGTTCCGCGCATGAGGTTCATTGCCGGCGACCCCATAAAATCCGCTACGAATGTGTTGACCGGCTGGTTATAGATTTCGTGCGGGGTTCCAATCTGCTGAACAATCCCATCCTTAAGTACGACAATGCGGGTTGCCAGTGTCATCGCTTCGATCTGATCGTGAGTGACGTAGACTATCGACGCGTTTGTCTGCTGATGAATTCTTTTGATTTCTGTGCGCATAGTCACGCGCAACTTTGCGTCCAAATTGGATAAGGGTTCATCGAATAAAAACAGTTTTGGATCACGGACTAGAGCGCGGCCCATGGCCACACGTTGCCGCTGGCCACCTGATAACTCAGCAGGTCGGCGTTGCAGTAAATGTCCGATCTTCAGGAGCTCGGAGACTTCTGTAACTTTCTGCTTCTTTATCGCGTCAGGGACTTTTCGAACTTCCAAACCGAAGCCGATATTCCGCTCAACACTCATGTTGGGGAAGAGCGCATAGGATTGGAAAACCAAGGCGATATCCCGTTTTGATGGCTCGACATAAGTACAGTCGGTACCAGCAATGTGAATTGCCCCAGACGACGTCTCGGTCAAACCGGAAATGCAACTCAGCAATGTCGACTTTCCGCATCCCGATGGTCCGACAAGGACGAGAAACTCTCCTTGTTTCATCGAAATATTGATGTCTTTTAGCACATCAACGTCGCCGTACTTCTTCGCGAGCTTGTCGATCTTTAAGATCTGATCCAAAGCCATGTTCTGAATTGCGTCCTTCAACGCTGTCTTGTCAGGCGTCAGCCCTTTACGGATCCGGCGACGAGGCCGGAGACGATAAATTTCTGGAAGCAGATCGCGAGGAGCGCCGGAGGAAGTGTCGCTAAAACCCCTACCGATGCGATCACGCCGTAATCCGTGACCCGGCCGGCGGAGAAATCTGCGATAGCAACAGGAAGCGTCTTGGCGCTTTGATCGTTGGTGAAAATGAGGGCATAGAAAAACTCATCCCAGGCGACCAGGAACGACAACATCGCTGTTGCGGCTATGGCTGGAAGTGCTAGAGGCAAAACAACGTGCCGGACGGTATAGGCCGTGCTTGCGCCTTCCATGAACGCAGCCAATTCGACTTCAACCGGCAGTACGTCAATGTTTGCCTTCATCAGCCAGGTAGCGAATGGCAACAACATGGCTGTGTAAACGATGACGAGTGTAGCGGTATGGTTCAACATTCCGAATTTGCTGAAGGTCGAATAGAGCGGCAGAATGTAAGTGATTGGCGGCATCATGATTGTTGCCAGGAACGCAAACAGAAGCACCATCGATGCGTTTCGCCGCGAAAAAGCATAAGCCGCGGGAATAGAAAGGATCACTGCGGCAAACGTGGCTCCGCCTGCGGTCAACAATGAATTCCGGAGTGCGTAGAGAAACCGTTCACCGCTGCCGCCGTCGATATCCAGCAATGCCGCGTACCGGCTAATGTCAAATTCTGTGGGGATCCAGCGCAAGGGAACTTCAGTCAAGTCGGTTGGAGCGCTAACGCTCATGACCACAAGCCATAAAAGCGGTGCAACTGTGAAGCTGGCGAGCATGACTGCAGAGACGTAAATCGCAGCTGTCTGGGGAGCAGTACGTTTCATCCTGCAGCCCCTTGTCCTTGGCGCTTTGCCCGTGTGTAGTATAAGAGAATGAGAACGGCGCTTAAGCCTGCTAGCAACACGGCATAAGACGCACCGCTGCCGCTTCTGAGGTAATTGAAGTACTCTTGGTAGATGTAAAAACTTGCGGTTTTAGTTGAATCTGCCGGACCGCCGCCGGTCATCACATAAACAATGTCGAAGACTCGGAATGCCTCAATGGTCCGTAAAACCATTACGACCAGTAACGGGCCTGATATCCAGGGCAGCGTGATCGTCCAAAACCGTTTCCACGGGCTGGCGCCTTCAACCGCGGCAGCTTTTTCAAGGTCGCCTGGAACAGTTTGCAAGGCTGCCAACGCGACATAGGCAACAAGTGGGAAGTTCTTCCAGACATCGGCCAAGATCACCATGTTAAGCGCGGTCGCTGGATTGCCGATCCAGCTTTGGTAATCACTGATGAGCCCCAGTTGAAAGAGCAAGGAATTCAGGGCGCCATAGTCCGGATGATATATCAGCCGCCAGGCGACCGCGTTGACTATTGTCGGCACAGCCCAAGGGAGAATAATCAGAGCTCTTAGAAGGAGTTGTCCGCGGAATTTCTGATTGAGCAATACTGCGGCTGCGACGCCGAGCACACCTTCCAGTCCCACCGATACGATCGTGAAGTAGAGGGTGCGTAGCAACGCGTCCTGAAAATCAGGGTCTGTGAGTGCGAAGATATAATTCTCAAGCCCGATGAAGTGCACCGGTGTTGGTAGAGCCGAAATCCGCGTGTCTGTGAAACTCAGCCAAACCGTGTTTGCGAGAGGCAAAAGGGTGATTGTTCCAAGAACCGCTACGGCCGGCGCCAGAAGGATCCATTTTTCTCGTTTCTGGCGTCGGCCGTGCATAGCGTGTCTCCTTGAAAACAGCGGTCAGAATTAGCGGATGCGCTTCACGCGATCTGCCGCCGCTTTCAGAGCATCATCAACACTGGCTTGATCCAGCAGGACCTGATGAATGTTCTTCTGAAGGATGTCGGAGACTTCGGTGTAGGAGGGAACAAGCGGGCGCGGATACATGACCGCAATGCTTTGTTCTGCAGCAGCAATCAGGTCTTCTTGACCTTCCAGCACCTTGGGTTCGCTGTAGGACGCTTTCCAGATCGGCAGGCTTAACTTTGCATAGTCATCCTGGATGTCTTTCTGAGTCAGGAAGGAAATAAATGCCCAAGCCTCTTCAACATGCGGGCTGTTAGACGGGATGCCGAGGCCCATCGATCCGTTCACGCTGGACGCAGAGGACTTTCCGTCGACGCCGGGGGCTGGAGCGACTTTAACCTTGCCGGCAACCTTACTTTCCGCCGGATCATTCGCCATGGCGTTCATGTAGGTCCAGTTCAAGGCGAACGCTGCTTCTCCGTTTGAGAATACCCGACGGACGTCTTCTTCAAAGTATTCACGTGATGCCGGGTTGGTCAGACCTTCATCCAAGGTCATCTTCATGAATTCAACCGCGTCCCGCGCTCCACCTGCAGTGAAAGCAGGCTCGCCCTCGGAGAAAAACGCTCCGTCATTTGCCGCGGTTAAGGTTGTGAAGTCGCAAATCATGGCCTCTGATTGGGACCAGCTCCAGACGAGCGGATACTCAACCACGCCTTTGGCCTTGAGGGTTTTTGCCTGGTTTGCCAGTTCCGACCACGTCTTAGGCGGTGCGGAGATTCCGGCTTTTTCAAGCATCTCTGAATTGTAAAACAGGTATTTCGTGTCGAGGATCCATGGCATGCCATAGCGTTTTCCGCCGTACTCAACGGTGGTCCAGGCGCCGTCGAAAATCTGCCCGGTCAAATCAGCCGGAATGCGGTCTGTGACATCTGTTAGGAAACCGCGGGACGCGAATTCCGCAGGCCAAATCACATCGTAAAGCACGACATCATAGCCGTTGTCTCCAGCGCCGGCCGCGGCGACAATCTTGTCGTGGAGCGCTTCATAAGGCACAAATTCCAAGTCGACTTTGATGCCCGGATTTGTTGTTTCAAATTTCTCGGTCATCGATTTGATGTCCGCCTCGCTGTAGGCGGCCTGGCTCATGAACAAAGCGTTCAGAGTTGTATCGGCGAAAGCCGACGATGACAGTGACAAGGCTGTCAGAACACTCCCGACAAACAGTTTTCCAATCGTCTTCATTTTGCCCTCCGGTTTTTATCTGGCGAGCGGCATCCTATGTGGATTTTTTATTTTGTCAAATTGATATAAAAAATAAAATGTGGTTTGCGAGAAGGATGAACGATACATCTTTTTCGTCGGTGGCCTTTCGGACCAGCGGTACAAACCTCAAGCGCGCAAAGCTGCACAACCATCGGGTCGTCCTTGAAATCATCCGGACACGCGGCCCTGTTAGCCGCACCGAAATCTCTGAAATTACATCGCTTTCCCGCCAGACCGTACAAAACATTGTGGCGGATATGGAAAGCCGTGGTGTAGTGACAATGCAGGCGAGCAAAGCCGTCGGCCGGGGTCATCCGGGTATGAAGGTGCAGCTGAAAGCAGATCATGCGTTCAGCCTTGGGTTCCACGTCAACCGGCTCTCTGTTGTTGCGATCGCTTGTGATCTTTTCGGGCAAATTGTCTGGCAGCGGTCTGCCGTCTTGCCATCGGGGCCGGCATCAGCAACGGCTGCCAACAACCTCGTTGTGCAGCTGACAAATCAGTTCCGGAAGGACAAACCAGATCTTTGTGAAAAAGTATTTGGGGTCGGATTGGCGGCTCCTGGCCCATTTCTTTCTGAGGAGGAGATCTCGGAGGGATTTGATGCCACGGTTTTTTCAGAGTTCGGAGCTCCAGATAATCTCGCCAAATTGCAGACCACATTGGGCCTTCCGGTTGTCATTCAAAATGATGCCTCTGCTGCAGCTCTCGGAGAACACGTTTATGGCCTCGGACAAAGCTTCAGCAGTTTCGCCTTTGTGCAGTTCGGCATGGGACTTGGCTCAGGATTGATTCTCAACGGTGCTTTGTATTCAGGCGCAACCAAAAATGCGGGCGAGGTTGGGCATATCTGCGTCGATCCGGCCGGTCCGAATTGCACCTGTGGGCGTCGAGGCTGTCTCGAAAAATACCTCTCGATAAATGCCTTATGCGAACGGTTGGGGCTTGAGCCGACAGATCATACGTCTGTTGCTAAGATCGAGGCACTTTTCGAACAACGGGATCCAGTAATTCTCGATTGGATGTCAGAAGTTGCTCCGCATCTTTGGAAATTGATCGATGTGATTGATATGATGTTGGATCCGGAAGCAATCATCATTGGGGGGATAATCGCCCCGGCATTTCTCCGGGAATTGCTATCCAAAGCCTCACCTCTGCCAGAGCGTCCTTTCGGCACGGGACAAAAGGTTGAACGGATCATGATCGGTGAGGCCGGGGTAACAGCAGTCGCACTGGGGGCAACCGCGACTGCGGTGGACGCGCTCTACGCACCACAGATTTCTCATTTGTTTCTCGCCTAGTCTTCGGACTGAGTTGGCAGCGCCCAATTTGGGTACTTAAGGATCTTAGCTCCGCGGGTGCATGGTTTTGGTTTTCTCTGGAGTACACTCAGCCTTGATCAAATGGATAGTTAACATTAGTAATTAACATTGTTAATTATATAGCTTGCGGCACATCTCTCTGGTTCGAGCTAAGGAAGAGGCAGGCATGTCAGGCGAATACACACTGCACAAACGTATCGGCTTCAAAGTCACCCGTTTGGCGCGGATCATGGAAACCCGTCTGGAATCGCAATTGTCTGAACACGGAGTGACACGGTTGATGTGGTGCGCCCTTCGCGGGATTGGGATGGAAAACGTTACCACTCCCTCCCAATTGGCGGATTACATCTGCATTACCCGGCCGGCCATCTCACGGCTGCTCAATACCATGGAAGAACGTGGATTGGTTCGGCGCACCGGGATCGACGATGACAAGCGTTTCACTGAAGTGGATTTAACCGAATTGGGGACGGAGAAAATGAAACTCTGCCACGTTCTGGTGCGTGAGTTGAACGATCACTTCTCGAGCAAAGTGGATCAGGACAGCTACGAGCTGTTCATGACAGTGATCGACCAAATGACTGAGGGCGAGAACATCCAGCTGATGCGGCTTTGAAAGCGATATCTTGGGGAGGAAACAGATTTGACAAACGACGTCGTAAAACCAGGTTGCAGACAGCATCTTAAGTGCGCGTGGCAGCGCGGATGAAGTTGTTTTCTGATCGAAACCGGGCGCCTCATCTGGGACCGTTCCCACTGGAGCGTTTGGCGAGAATTTCAGAACTCGCTGACCTATCTGCATTGCGGGATTTCGAGGGCATGAGCTTCCAGAAGAAGGCACGGCCCGAGAGCATCATCAACGCAATGAGTGAAGCACAAGCAATGCTCGACGCTCTGCGAGACGGTGTCATCAACGAGACCCAGGCGGAGGTGCCCGGTGATTTGTTGGAGCGCCAGAACCATCTGAAAGCCTTTGGGTATTTCGCCGATGCCTCGATGATGGCAACCTGCGCCCTCCGGCCGGAGATGTTGCTCGATCATCCGTTGCGAAATCCGGACATTGGTGTTCTGGCCGACAAGTTGAAAACAACGCAGACGAAGTCGCTCGCGTCCGGGATCGATATGATCATGGCGGACTTGCGGGATGCAATGGAAGCCCCCGCGCCGGATATCAGCAATCACAGTCATGCATTGATAATCGCGGTACAAACGCCTCGTGAGGTCCGTTCAGGTGAACCCGGTGAAACATGGTTGAAAGGAGCGGGCAAACACAGATCTGCCTTACGGGCTGCGGAAGTTGCAGTTGTGCTAGCGCAGTACTTGCGCCTGCTCGGCTACTCGGCTTGTGCACACAGTCACTCCACCAGCGATGTTGATCTGAACCGGCTTGCCGTTGCTTCGGGTCTTGCAGTTTTTCAACGGGGTGCTGTGATCGCGCCCTACATCGGGACTGAGTTTTCTCTTGCCGCCGTCACGACCGACTTTCAGATTGCAGAAGACGCACCTCTAGCCGGCCTGGACCGGCAATCTACTTTGCGTACGCACGGTCCGGCCTGGCATTTTGGCTATCGCACAGCGAAGAGCGGGCGGACACTCGATCCCTTCCAAAAGCGCCGGTATGTCGATGGCGCCTATCCGTTCGAAAAACTCAAAAGGGTCGATACGCCAACAACCTTCATTGACGAAGCACGAGTTCCGCGAGTTCCCAAACGGGCGGATATGTTTGCCAGGGCTCTGTTCGGCGACATGGGCAAGAAGAACCAAGTGGGGGCGACCGGCGGTCAGTATGTACGCAAGTCAGCCCCGTCGATGGCCCAAAGACGGGCGCTCGGTGCCTTCGTCCTTCTCCAGGATGGCGAGCATAACTCCGCGCTTGCGGGTCAACACACAAATGCACAGGAGAATGCTGAAAACCTGAAGGCTATGTCGTATTTCCTGGGTGTGGATGCGGTTGGATTGTCCCGTTGCCCGGACTGGGCCTGGTACTCCCATGACGCGGCTGGTGCAAAGATTGATCCACCTCATGACCAGGCCATATCCATGGTGATCGATCAGGGGTTCGACACGATGGAAGGTGCGACCGGAGACGATTGGATTGCGGTATCCCAATCCATGCGGGCCTATTTGAGATTTTCCGTTCTTGGCAGCATCGTCGCCAAGCAGATCCGGAACCTTGGGTATCCGGCGCGCGCCCATACGGTCATGGACGGTGAAGTTCTACAGCCGCCGCTCTTGCTGCTGTCCGGTCTTGGCGAAGTCAGTCGTATTGGTGAGGTTATTCTCAATCCCTACTTAGGACCCCGTTTGAAGTCCGGTGCCGTTACCACCACGATGCCACTTGCGCACGACAAGCCGATTTCGTTCGGATTGCAGAACTTTTGCGAGAATTGCAACAAGTGTGCCCGTGAATGCCCGTCCGGCGCGATTACCGCGGGGCCGAAGCTGATGTTCAACGGCTATGAGATCTGGAAGTCAGACAGCCAAAAGTGCACAACCTACCGGGTTACCAACCAGGGTGGCGCCATGTGCGGACGCTGTATGAAAACATGTCCGTGGAACCTTGAAGGCATTTTTTCGGAGGCGCCATTTCGTTGGGTCGCCATGAATGTACCGCAGGCGGCACCATATCTGGCGAAGCTGGACGACATTGCTGGAAACGGAGAACAAAACTTCGTCAAGAAATGGTGGTGGGACTTGGAGCATGCGCCTGATGGCGCTTATCGCGCGGCGAAAAAAGTCAACGTTCGGCAACTGCAAAAGGACCTGGACCTCAGATACGAGGATCAAACACTTGCGGTTTATCCGGCTAACTTGGCACCACACCCCTGGCCATTTCCGTTTCCTATGGAGCGGGAGAAGGGGATCGAAGCTTATCAAGCACTGATAACCGCAGAACAATACAAGGCGCGATTGGAGCGAAACGAAATACAGGGCCTTGCTCACGAGTATAGGATTTCGGGTGATGCGCCGGTCATTTGTGTCGAGGTGACGGGTGTCGAAGTCATGACCGATGGCGTGACCAAATATGAGTTCTCATCGCTTGATGGCACTCCCTTGCCAAGGTGGGATGCCGGTGCCCATATCGATATCGTTGTGGCCCCCGAGTTTCTGCGCCAATATTCCTTGTGCAGCGATCCCGCCGATCTGAGCAAGTATCAAATCGGAGTTTTGAAAGAAGAGGCTGGTCGCGGTGGATCAAGGCTATTGCATCGGATCTTCACCAAGGGACGGAAGATTTTCATCTCTCGTCCAATCAACCATTTTCCTTTGCAGGAGACAGCGAAAAAATCCTATCTCATGGGGGGCGGGATCGGCATTACGCCAATGATCGCGATGGCAAACCGGCTCCATTCGATCGGCGGGGAGTTTGAAGTTCATTACTGCTGCAGCCGTAGGGCAGATGCGGGTTTTTTAAACGATCTTGCAACGGTTCCGTGGGCTGAGCGCGTGCAATTGCATTTCAGCGATGAAGGCACCCGCGCCGATCTGGCGGAAATCCTGAAAGATTATGCGCCCGGCGCTCATGTTTATTCGTGCGGCCCGGCACGCTTCATGTCGTCCGTAATGGAGGCTGCGGAGCATGCGGGTTTTCAGGAAACGGAACGCCATGTTGAATACTTCAATGTCCCAGACACGCCGGAATATGAAAACCATGCCTTCACGTTGAAACTGGCGCGAAGCGGCCGGGAAATAAAAGTGCCTGCAGATCGAACCGCGGCGGAGGTGCTGGGAGAAAACGGAATTCAAATCGACATTAAGTGCTCAGACGGGATTTGCGGTATTTGCAAATGCGGCCTGGTGTCTGGCGACGTTGAGCATCGTGACTTTGTGCTGTCAAAGAGCCAGCGTGAAAATACAGTCATCTTGTGCCAATCCCGCGCGGCCAAACCGGATGATGTAATCGTGGTGGATCTTTAGCCTCTCCGATCTGTTGCCACGAGGCGCCTTTACAAACGCCCCGCCGGAGCGGACAGCTCCGGCGGGGTTTGCTTGCCATCAACAGATCCCTATTGAATGCCCATAAGCATTTTCGGGAGGAAAAGGGACAGTTCCGGCAAGAAAGTCACCAGCATCACCATCGGCAGGTGGCCGAGACAGAGGAATTTGAGGGTGATGCCGATATATTTGTCGAGCGTGATCTTGCTAACACCGGCCGCCATATAAAGCATCGGGGCGCAAGGCGGAGAGACGTTACCGAGACCCAAATTGGTGCCCACAATTGCTGCAAAATGGATTGGGTGGATACCAAGCTCATTGGCAACGGGCAACAAAACAACCGCGGCAAGTACGCTGCCTGAGATGTCATCGACGATCATACCCATCAGCAAGAGCACCAGATTGATCAGCAAGAGCAGCAAGATGCGGTTTTCTGATAGATCAAGCAGCAGGTCAGCAATCTGGCCGGGCACCTGCTGCAGCACCATGGATCGGCTCATCATGAACAGAAAAAACAGCACAGTGATGATCGAGCCGGTTGTGATTGCGGCCCATTTGGTCGCCTTCCAGAAGTCCTTGAAGGACAGGCTGCGGTAAATCAGGAAACCAACCACCGTGGCATAGACCAGCGCAATGGCAGCTGCTTCTGTCGGTGTTGCTATGCCGCCGTAGATGGTGCCCAAGATGATCAGGGGCATCAAAAGCGCCCAGAACGCCTTTTTTCCAGATCGGCCAACACCGGATATGGCTTGGCCTAAGGGAAGTTTTTCTTCCACCTGAATGTCGTTGTTGTTGCGCAAGAAGAAAAAGTTAAGCGCTATGTAAAGGAGCGCCAGCATGATCCCCGGGATGATTGTTGATAGAAATGCCGCCCCAACTGACAGGCCACCGGTCACGGCAAAAACGATCATTGGGATTGATGGCGGGATCATCAGCGCCAGTACCGATGAGCAGGCAACCAAGGCTGTTGCATGGCCGACCGGATAACCTTCCCGAACCATTCGCGGGATCATGATCTGGCCGATGGCTGCAATCGCCGCTGACGACGATCCGGAGATCGCGCCAAACAGGGCGCAAGTGACGATGGTCACCGCGCCGAGACCTCCCTTGATCCTGCCGACGATGGAATTGACGAAATCCAGCAGCCTGTTCGATATGCCACTTTCCGCCATAATTGTGCCTGCGAGCACAAACAGGGGAAGTGCTAGAAGGGCGAAGCTGGTGGTGGTCTGATAAGCGTAGGGGATGAGGAACGAGATATTGCTGCCGGTGCCAATACCGAAAACCAAGGCGCCAATACCAAATGCAAAAGCTATGGGCATTTCAGCCAAAAGCAGAACAACAATAATCAGAAGTGCGATGGCAAAGATCAGCATTGAACCGTCTCCCCTTCTTTCATCATTTGCAGGGCGACGTACTGGTTCACGCCTTGCATGACCAAAGCCAGGATTGTTCCTGTAAAACCGATCACCAGTGAAAAGGACCAAAGCCCCTTGGGCCAGCGCAGATAGGAGCTGAGGCGGCCCTTCTCAATCTCGAAAAACGCATATTTTATAGCGAAGTAACCAAACACCACGCACGCAATGATGCTGAAGACCGTCATGATCAGTCTGATGCTCTGGATGATGGCCGGGTTTGTCACGATCAGCGTCAAGATACCGCCGTGAATATGCTCGCCCTGCCGGGTGACATAAGCCATGGCTGGAAAATAGACCCAGGCACCGAACAACAACGCCATCTCCTCAATGCCGACAAAGGGGGAGTTGAAGCCGTAACGCAGGATCACCTGGGCAAACATCAAAACGGCCAGAGCAATTGAGAAAGCGGCCAGCCCGTTCGACAGGATGGAAGCATAGACCTTTTCGAATTTCAGAAAGGCAGCGTAGCGCTCCGAAACCGGGCCGTCCGGTACGGCAGTTACATGTTCAGGTGGTTCGGGGGTGGTTAATTCCGGGTCATAAATAAAGGATGCGCCCGGTTCGACCGGATCACGCGGGTGCTGTTTTGACGTTCTATCCATTTCGTCCTCCCTGAAATGAAAAGGGCCCGCACAATCGCGGGCCCATGGCTTTTTGTTATTCCAGACCAGCGGCCTTTTTCAGTTTGGTCATGATCTCCGGGCCGACGACTTCCTCCATCGCGGGCCATTCGGTTTCATGGACAACAGAAGCTGCAGCTGCGATTTGCGCGTCACTCAATTCAATGACTTCGATGCCGGCATCGCGGGCTTTTTGCAGAAATTCATTGCTCTTGCTTTCCGCTTCATCCCAGGACCACAGAACGGTGTCGTCGGCTGCTTTTTGCAGAGCCGTACGGTCTTCCTCGGCAAGTCCGTCCCACCAATCCTTGTTCACCAGCCAGAAGGCGGTTTCAAAGTAATCATTGGTCAGGATGTTTGTTTCCAGCACATCACGCAGATTGTAAGTCTCGACCGCAGTCGAAAAGGCGCGGGCATCAACAGTTCCCAGTTGCAACGCGGTGTAGACCTCGGCAAGCGGGATCGGCACGGCCCCAAAACCGAGGTTGTTGAAGCGGTCAACAGCAATGGAGACCGGCGGTACGCGGATTTTCAAGTTTCCGCCGTCGCCCGGTAGATCCAGCGGTTTGGCACCAACGCCCTTTCTGATCACGACCGATCCGAAATCGGTGGGAATGATGCCAATGGCATGCACATCCATGTCGTGCAGAATGTCGTTGTAGATATCGAGCATGTC
This sequence comes from Roseibium sp., assembly GCF_965216085.1. Lineage (GTDB taxonomy): Bacteria > Pseudomonadota > Alphaproteobacteria > Rhizobiales > Stappiaceae > Roseibium. The sequence goes on from NZ_OZ244138.1 coordinate 1,080,254, forward strand.
GCCGCCTGGACCATAGACCTTGCGGGCGTCTTCCCAATTGGACACAACGTAACCAAGCCAGGACAGGTCGAGCCGCTGGTCAAACTCCGAAGCCCCCCAGGTCATGGACATGGGAACGACACCTTGCATGGACTGTTCAAAAAGCGAGGTCCAGTCGCCCAGATCGCCGCCTGGATGATAGGCAATGCGGAAATTGGAATCCTTACCTAAGGTATCCTGGAATTTCTCCGACATCGCATGGAAGATGTGATCGGTTGTCATGGCGTGAGCGAGAATGAACCGCTCTTTTGCATCTGCTGGGGTTGGCGCATAAACGGCGGCTGCTGCAATAAACGCCGCACCACCCAATGCGCTAAAGGCACGTCTGCTGAGTTTGTCTATCATTTCGGGTTTCCTCCTCGGATTTTTTGTCCCGCCGGCGCCCTGCCGCAGGACTTTGCTTCGCTGAAGTCAGCAAAGGTCGCGGGCCGCATGCACACGTGCACGCAGCTACAATTCTCTCGTCCACCCGCTTTTGAGTTGGGTGTTGGTATGTCTGCTGATGGGCTAAAAATCTGGTTTGGCGGGAGCCGCCCCAACAATCGTTATGTGATCATCTGGCTCTTGGCGCTTGTCCGCGAATTGAGCGAGGGACAGTCAGTTCTAGAAGAGAGAGCTTCGTTCTTGTTCTTTAGCTCTTGTCGTTTTGGTCAAACCGGCGCAATAGCGCCGGTTTCAAGCCAGGTGCCGAAGTTAGCCCAAGCCGGGCAGTCGGCCTATGAACTCAATCCAAGTCCCCTAAGATGTCGGCAAGACCGTCAAACAGGGTGTCGATTTCAGTTTCGCTGATGATCAGTGGCGGTGAAAGAGCGATGATGTCGCCGGTAACGCGGACCATAAAGCCAGCGTTCCAAGCCTTTTTCATAGCGTCCATACCCCGGGCACCCGGAGCGCCATCACGCGGAGCGAGTTCTATTGCGCCGACAAGGCCAAGATTGCGGATGTCAACGATGTTCGGCAGACCGGCCAAGTCATGGATCCGCTTCTCCCATTGAGGTGCAAGCTTGGCTGCCCGCGCAAACAGGTCGTTTTTCTCATATGATTCCAGTGCCGCCAGCGCAGCTGCACAAGCCATCGGGCTGGCGGAATAGGTGTAGCCGTGGAACAACTCGATCGGGCTGTCAGAGTTTTCCATCGCGCTTTCGTAGATGTTGTTCTGCACGATTACGGCGCCCATTGGGATGATCCCATTGGTCAGTCCCTTGGCAGTCGTGATGATGTCCGGCGTGACCTCGAAATATTCTGCTGCTGTGGCTGCGCCTAGCCGGCCGAAGGCGGTGATGACTTCATCGAAGATGAGCAAAATACCGTGTTTGTCGCAGATTTCCCGCAGAGCCTTGAGGTAACCAACGGGGGGCAGCAAGACCCCGGTTGATCCGGCCATCGGCTCGACGATGACTGCCGCAATGGTCGAGGGGTCGTGCAGACCTACAATTCGCTCCAGATCAAAAGCAAACTCGGCTCCGTGTTGTGGGCAGCCTTTGGAAAAAGCATTGCGCTTTAGATCATGTGTATCGCGCAGATGGTCCACTCCGGTCAGAAGTGTACCAAAGTGTCTGCGATTGGAAACAATACCGCCGACTGAAATGCCCCCAAACCCGGTGCCATGATATCCGCGTTCACGGCCAATCAAACGGGTCCGCGAACCGTCTCCACGCATACGGTGATAGTGCAGGGCGATCTTGAGTGCGGTATCGACAGATTCAGAACCGGAGTTTGTAAAGAACACATGATCCATGCCTTCCGGCATGAGACTGGCGAGTTGTGAAGAAAGCTCAAAAGCTTTGGGGTGCGAAAACTGGAAACTCGGCGCATAGTCGAGTTCAAGCGCTTGTTCCTGAATGGCTTTGGTGACGAATGGATCCTTGTGACCGGCGTTAACACACCAAAGTCCGGCAGTTGCATCCATCACCTTATGTCCTTCGGTGCTGGTATAATACATGCCTTCTGCGGACTTGATCAGCCGTGGATTATTTTGAAAATCACGGTTGGCCGTGAACGGCATCCAGAACGATTCCATGGTGTTGGTTCTCTGCAGCATTGTGGCTCCTCCATCAAAATGTGCAGCTGTTCGATGCCCAATAGTTCCACACGCTTTGGTGGTTCGTCACTCCAGATTCTTGAGAAAGTTTAACGTATTGAAAAACAATACACCCTTGCTTAAAGTGCTTTCGATATGAAGCAGAAAAGCGAAAAATCTGATTTTGAGACCGCCAAACGTTTGCGAGTGATCCGAACCGCAAAAGGGCTTAGTCAGCGCAAGCTGGCCAAACTGTCAGGCGTTGGAAGCGGTACTATCTCGTTGATCGAGTCGGGTGCAACACAGCCTTCTGTGGCGCTCTTGAAAAAGATCCTTGGGGGGATCGATGTTAATCTGGGATTTTTCTTCTCCTTCGAAATTAGGGATGAAGAGAAGGTCTTCTTTACAAAGAAAGATCACCGCAACCTTGGGACGGCTGGGGTTGCCTACCGCCTGATTGCGAGTGAGCGCCAAAACCGTAAGATCCAGATGCTGCTGGAGGAATACAAGCCGGGCACGGATTCTGGTCGGGCATCCCTCTCTCATGAAGGTGAAGAGTGCGGCGTTGTGATCTCAGGCCATTTGAAAGTCACAGTCGATGGCCGCTCGCAAATTCTTGGGCCTGGGGATGCGTATTATTTTGATAGTCGGCTGCCGCACCGGTTTCAGAACACCGAAAGCGAGCCGTGTAAAGTGGTTAGCGCCTGCACGCCGTCAACATTCTAAGATGATTGCGGAGGAGCCTCTTTGGAGGACACATTCCGCTTTAAATCACATGCAGAGCAATTTTGGCTTGTGGGGGCTATGAGGCCGAAGAGGAGCGTAGTCGTAGGAAGTACACTGCCAAAGAGGCTCTGCACCAAACGCGCGATCGCAGCCATTTTGTTAGTCACAAAGCCTTCGTGTCGCGACCGCACATTTCGCATGTGATTGATGCTGGCGCCCCGACTAGTGGACCATCATTCCGGCGGAAATGTACGCAAGTGAGCAGTTTGTGATACCCCACTTTACCAATCAGGTTTTTATGCCACCGCTCCTTATGCGGTGCAGAGGTGGCAGGCGACACGTGCCTTTTCAGGGCCGAACTCCCTGACTGCGGGGCGTTCTTGACGGCAACCGTCTTCCACCAACGAACATCTTGGGTGAAAGCTGCAACCGCTCGGCTTGTTGATCGGATCTGGGATTTCGCCTGAGACGATATCGGCGGTCCGGCCAAAAGCATCAATATGCGGTGCGGCATCCATGAGCATTCGAGTGTAGGGATGGCGCGGATTTTCGAACAACGTATCCCGGTCTGCTACTTCGACCAGGCGGCCAAGATAGAGAACACCAATTTCATCGGCCATGTACCGGATTACGGATAGATCATGACTGATGAAAAGGTAGGTGAGACCGAGTTCCCGTTGCAGGTTCTTCATCAGATTGAGGACCTGGCTTTGCACGGAAACGTCGAGCGCTGAAGTCGGTTCATCGCAAACGATGAACTCAGGGTTCGACGCCAAAGCTCGTGCGATCGCAATGCGTTGCCGCTGACCACCGGAGAATTCATGCGGAAACTTTTCGCCGTCTGATTTCGCCAGCCCAACTTGGTCGAGCAATTCTTCGACCCGTTTGCCAATGTCGCCAGCTGGCATCAGTTCGAACGCCCGGATGGGCTCGCCAATAATATGTTTAACCCTCCAGCGCGGATTCAAAGACGCGTAAGGGCTCTGGAAAATCATCTGAATGCGGCGGCGCATTGCCAATTTGTGCTTTTGATCCTTGATAGCGAAGAAATCTTCGCCGTCGATCAGAACCTGGCCGCTGGTTGGCTTCTGAAGCCCGACGATCATCCGCCCAATGGTCGATTTTCCAGACCCACTCTCGCCGACAAGCGCAAAGGTCTTGCCTTTGGGGATGTCAAAGTCCACGGAATCGACTGCCGTGAGAAGCCGCTTGGATTCCATTGCCAGCAACCGGTTGAGCCAGGGTTTGGACACATCAAATATTGCGCCCAGGCTTCGTGCGCTGATCAAAGGTGTCTCACCGGTCATTCGGACGCTCCGGATGTCTCTTTTTTGATTGTTTGATAGGCCGGATCATAGAGCCAGCAAGCCACCTCGGTGCCCTCGACAGGTTCCAGAATGGGTATGTCCTTGAAACAGGCAGAGATTGCTTTGTCACAGCGTGCATTGAAGGCACACCCCCTCGGAATGGCCCGAAGGTTTGGCATGGCACCGGGAATTTGGCTCAGGGTGTGCATCGTGCCTGTTGTGGACGGCGTCGATGCCATCAATCCCACAGTATAGGGATGCGACGGAGAGCTCAGTACATTGCGTGTCGGGCCAATCTCGGCAATCCGGCCGGCATAGAGCACGGCGACCCGGTCGGTTGTTTCGGCAATCACGCCCATATCATGGGTAATCAGAATAACGGCAGTTCCCCGTTCCCGGCATAGGCGTTTCAAAAGCGCCATGATCTGAGCCTGGACTGAGACATCGAGGGCGGTTGTTGGTTCGTCCGCGATGATCAATTCTGGTTCTGCAGCAAGTGCTAAAGAGATCACCACGCGCTGACGCATACCACCGGAAAACTGATGCGGATAGGCATCGATCCGGGCTGCCGCAGCTGGAATACCAACCTCTTCAAGCAATGCAATCGCTTTTGCCCGGGCTTCATTTTGGGAGAGCGGAAGATGGGTGCGGATGGTCTGGATCAGTTGCTGGCCGACCGTCATCAACGGATTGAGGCTGGTCAGCGGATCCTGGAAGACCATGGCGATCTTCTTGCCGCGTATACGGCGCATGCGGTCTTCAGGCAGATTGTCGATGCGTTCGCCGTCTAAGTGGATGGTGCCACCGCTGATCCGGCCCGGCCGGTCTATGAGGCCGATAATAGCCGACCCGCACATGGATTTACCCGCGCCGCTTTCGCCTACAAGGCCGAGAATTTCGCCGGCGCGGACCTCGAAACCAACCCGGTCCACAGGCCGCAGCACACCATTCCTGGTCGGGAACTCGACGATGAGATCGGAGACTTTGAGAAGTGGAGTATCTGACACGTGTCTATCGCAGTTTTGGGTTCAGAACGTCACGCAACCAGTCGCCGAAGAGGTTCACGGAGAGCGCAAGAGCAAGAAGGGTGAGGGATGGGAACAGCAAGATCCACCATTCACCGGACAGGATGTATTGCCGGCCGACGTTGATCAGAGTTCCAAGAGACGGTTCTGTTTTTGGAGCCCCGACGCCTAGGAAACTCAGGGTCGCTTCGGCGATGATGGCGAGAGCCAGGCTGATGGTGGCAATCACAAGGATCGGACCTGTCACATTCGGCAGAATGTGGCGCAGCATGATGCTCCAACGCGTAAGGCCGATGAGGTGGCCTGCTTGCACATATTCCTTCTGCCGCTCCACCATAGTGGCGCCACGCACGGTGCGGGCGAATTGGACCCACTCTGACAGGCCAATTGAGATGATCAGGACCCAGATTGCCATCTCATCTCGCAGATCTGGCGGGATCAGGCCTTTGCCGATGCCATAGAGCAGCATGGCTACCATGATGGACGGGAAGGTCATTTGAATGTCCGCAATCCGCATGATGACGCCATCAATCCAGCCGCCGACATAGCCGGATACAAGTCCGAGGACCACGCCGAGGGTCATTGCGAAAAGAACCGCGACCACACCAACAAACAGTGAAATACGCAAACCAAATAGGATCGTGGAAAACACATCCCGTCCCTGGTCATCTGTCCCCAAGAGGAAATAATCGCCGGTGAACTCGTTTGCCGCCATTGGCTTAGTGAAGCCGTTCATCAAGTTAAGGCTTGATGGATCGAAAGGGGTATAGGGCGACAGAATTGGAGAGAAAACCGCGCCGAGGACAAGTGTAAGAAACACTATCGATGAGACGATGATAACGGGCGAAGATTTGTATGAATGCCAAATGTCGGAATCCATCCAGCGCTGCCATCTGGATACGGCAACAGCTTCGGTGAATTCCGGGCGGGCTGAGGCGCCCTTTGGGGTCTGGATTTCCATGATGCCTCTTGACCTCAGTTGTTGCTGACACTGAGACGCGGGTCGATGGTGAAGTAGAGCAAGTCGACGATCAGATTAATGGTCACAAAAATCACGGCGACCAGCAGCAGGTAAGCCGACATGACCGGGATATCGACGAAACTGACTGCGTTGATGAAGAGCAGGCCAACGCCGGGCCACTGGAAGACGCTTTCGGTGATGATCGCAAACGCGACAATCGAACCGAATTGAAGGCCGGTGACGGTAATCACCGGGACGAGCGTATTTTTCATGGCGTGGCCGAAATTGACGGTTTTTTGGCTAAGGCCGCGGGCCCGGGCAAAACGGATGTAATCGGTCCTCAGCACTTCAAGCATTTCAGATCGTACAAGGCGCATGATCAGGGTCATCTGATAGAGACCAAGCGTCACCGCTGGCAGGATCATCGACTTAAAGCCATCAACAGTCAGAATTGCAAGCTCAACGCCGAACAGACTGCGTGTGTCGCCACGTCCAAAGGATGGAAGCCAGCCTAAGTTGACAGCAAAAAGCCAGATCAGGAAGACACCGATTAAAAAGGTTGGAAGCGAAACCCCGATCAGCGAGGCCGTCATGATGAAGTTAGCGACATACCCATCTCGTCGGATGGCCGTATAGACCCCTAGCATGAAGCCGAGTGATATCGCTATGACACCTGATAGAAAGGCCAATTCGAGCGTGGCGGGCAGACGCTCCAGGATCACCTCTCCGACTGGCAGGCCAACGCGGTAGGAAACACCGAAATCGCCAGACATGGCGCGTTGGAAGTAGCGGACATATTGAACGATGATCGGATCATTCAGTCCGAGCCGCTCCTCAAGCTCCGCGCGGTCGGCAGCTGTTGCTTCCTGACCGAGCATGTTCTCCACGGGGTCGCCCATGAATTTGAACATGGCAAATGAAACAAAACCGACGGCCATCAGGACTAGAAGTGCCTGGCCGAGGCGGCGAATGATGAATGCGAGCATTTTTCAAGCCAATCGAGAGACTGTGGCGTCCGCGACAGTCTGCTAAGTCTTCCGATAAGGACGTGCTTATACTTGCGTTATGCGCAGAGTCTACCGTTTTTCCAATGTTTCAACAGTGTTGCTGGCGGATAAAACCGTAAAACTCATTTGGCTGACAAGCTTAAAACATCGCCACCGTACCGGATGAACTTTACCCGGTACGGTGGCGAAAGCGTGAGACTTAGTTAAAAGTCAGGAACTTAAAGTGCGGCTGATCTTCTGGCTGTACTGCGAAGTTGACCTTGTCAGCCATGCCCCAGTTCAGGACCTGGTTGTGGATCGGCAGGTACAGGTTTTCAGACTTCACCGTATCCCAGATTTCAGCAATCGTGGCGTTCCGGACTTCCTGATCCGTTTCAGATGCGAGGCTTGCAATTTTCGCATCCAGTTCCGGATTGGAATAGCCGGTTGCGTTCCAGGAGCCGAGCTTGTCGGTCGTGGTGTGTGCCAGGAAGTTGAAGATGTACTCGGAATCGAAGGTCGGTACGCCCCAGCCGAGCATGTAGAAGTCGGTGGTTTTGTTCTGGATCAGCGGGAAATGCTGCGCCTTCGGCTTTGCGTCCAGGTTAACCTTGACACCGATCTGGCCGAGCATGCCGACAGCAGCCTGACAAATGCCTTCGTCGTTGACATAACGATCGTTCGGGCAGTTCAGCGTGATACCGAATCCGTCACCATAACCGGCCTCTTCCATCAACGCCTTTGCTTTCGGAACGTCATACTCCGGATATGCGTCCAGCGCTTCGGTCCAGCCGTTGACGAACGGAGGCATGATCACACCGGTCGGCGCGGACTGATCGCGCATGACGATTTTCTGGATAGCCTGGCGGTTCAGCGCAATGTTCATCGCTTCGCGAACGCGGTTGTCGGCGAGCGGGTTTTTGCCGTCGACTGTGTCGCTTGTGAGATCATCCGCGCCCTGGTTCATGCCGAAGAAGATCGTCCGGTTCTGAGCTGCGGTGTTGAGCTTCAGACCATCGGTCTTTTCCACGATTGGCAAATCTTGAACCGGGACGTCCTGAATCAGATCTACTTCGCCGGACAGAAGCGCAGACACGCGTGTGGCGCCTTCCTGAATCGGGGTGTAGATGATTTCAGTGACTTCCAGCGGAAACTCGCCTTTACCCCAGTAGTTCGGGTTCTGCTTCAGAACTGTCTTGGAATCCTGCTTGCGGCTTTCCAGAGTAAATGCACCGGTTCCGTTCACTGCGCGAACGCACGGGTTGTCGCCGCCATTGGCGATGTCTTGCGGTGCTTCACATCCGTTATCGGTTGCCCAGCCAGAATCCATGATGAACAGGTTCGTCATGTTGTTCGGCAGCAGTGGGTTCGGGCCGTTTGTTTCGAAATGGACCGTGTAGTCGTCGACCTTGCGAACGTCCTTGATGGAGTTCAGCAGCTCTTTCATTGCCGAAGTCGGCATCATTGCCCGCTTGAAGGAGAAGACAACGTCATCAGCGGTGAAGTCTTCGCCGCCATGGAATTTCACGCCTTCGCGGAGTTTGAATTCCCAAACTGTCGGGTCTTCAGTCGGCTCCCAGCTGGTTGCGAGCGCCGGAATGATCTTTGCTTCCATGTCACGCTGCAGAAGCGGCTCATACATCTGGTGCGCCAAAGCGTGGGTCGGGCCCTCGTTCTGCGCATGCGGGTCCAGCGTCAGCGAGTCGCCTGCGCGTGCCCAACGGAGCGTTTCAGCATTTGCCGCGCTAAGACCGGCACAAATGGCCAGACTTGCAGCGGTTAGTTTAAGGACGGATTTTTTCATACTGTTCCCCTTCGGTTGTGACTGGGGCCGTTTGTCGGCGTGATCTTATAGTGATCCCCAGCTAGCCTTTATGGACATTTTCGCAGACTTGATTGCTGATTGAATTCAGTCAGCAAAGAGCCATGCGGCATCCTGACCGGTAAAAGAGCGTTATGGCTGTTTGGAGTCAAGGGTATGTCGTTCTACGGATAGTGTTCGAATAAAATGTTCGCAAAAGCGCTATTCTTGAGAAAGATATTCCGCCTCAATGTGGCTGAGTTGCTTGCAGACTCTCGCAAATGAAGGTTGCCGGTCACTTGGATCGATTGCTGTAACCCATTTTGCGATAAGACAATTTAATAATGACTAGCCAAAAGCTCTTCAGCGAATTCGGAAATGCTCTGTTGATTTTCAGCAAAAAAATTCCGGTACGGTCCTTGTTGTTCGTCAGGACAGTTCAATAACGCCCATTGGTTAGAAAGCCAGTCGACTTACAGGATCTGACTTATGGGCTCTTTAGTCAGTGGATCTTGCGCATTGAAGTTTTGTGGCGGCGAGCCAATGGCCCTTGGATACGTGCCGGATGCCATGTCATATGGCACCCGTGTCCAGGTCAATATTGGTTGGGCTGTCTTTTATGTGGCCCATTGTCGTCGGTCCGCTTTTTTGGTCCGGGAGGTGGTGGTAGGAAATGAGTAGTGGTGAGTGAAAAAGTTAGCCAATTCACCCGGTCACCGGGCTACATGCCCCAAACCACGCACCATTTTGGTGTTATTGTTACACCAAATCCATCGGCAGCAACGCATTTGGCATGTTCTGATAGCAGACCGGGCGGAGGAAACGCCGGATCGATAAGGTGCCTACTGAGGTGGCGCCAAAGTTCGTTGAGGCCGGATAGGGGCCTCCGTGGACCATCGAATCTGCGACTTCAACGCCCGTTGGGAAGCCGTTGACCAAAAGGCGTCCAGCCTTGCGCTCGAGAACAGGCACGATCGATTGCGCAGCATCGGTGTCTTCCGCATCAAGAAGAAGCGTACAGGTTAACTGCCCCTCAAGTGATTTGGCGATGGCAAGACGCTCAGCCTCGTTACGCACGGTTACAATCAAACCTAGTGGTCCAAAGACTTCGTGCATTAGCGCCTTGTTGGCGAGAAGTCTGCTTGCCGTTGTGCGCAACAGTACGGGCTGGGCGTTGCGGCCTTCACAATCTGCACGGAACACGCTGGTTGCGACTTCGCTCATGGTAGCGGTTCCGCTATGAAACGCACTTGCAATACCGTCCGTCAGCATGGCTTGCGGTCCAATTTTGGCAAGGTTCTCAGCAGCCGTTGCTACAAAAGTTTCCGCTTCCAGTCCTTCCTTAAGGATGAAGATGCCGGGGTTGGTGCAGAACTGGCCGGCACCCATCGTGAGCGACCCTGCCCAACCGGCAGCAATCTCGGCCCCTCGGTTTTGCAATGCATGATCCAGCAAAAAGACCGGATTAATGGATCCCAGTTCACCAAAGAACGGAATGGGTTCCGGTCTGCTGGCGCACAGATCAAAAAGAGCGCGGCCTCCACCAAGCGAGCCAGTAAAACCGACGGCCTTGATCAGCGGATGCTGGACAAGGGCCGTGCCGACCGCCCGGTTGCCGCCCTGGATCTGACTAAATACGCCCGGGTGCACATCGCATTCTTGGATGGCGGCCAAGACAGCCTGAGCAACGATGTCACTGACACCGGGATGGGCAGAGTGGCCTTTGACCACAACTGGACAGCCTGCGGCCAGGGCCGCTGCCGTATCTCCGCCCGCTGTCGAGAAGGCAAGCGGGAAATTCGACGCGCCAAAAACGGCGACCGGGCCGATTGGTCTTTGAACCATTTTCAGGTCAGGACGCGGCAATGGCTGACGGTCTGGCAGGGCTTCATCATGGCGGCGATCCAAGTAATCTCCAGCTGCGATGTGATTGGCAAACAACCGTTGCTGCCCGACGGTCCGGCCCCGTTCGCCAATAAGTCGGGCTTCCGGCAACCCCGTTTCCCTTGTGCCGATTGCCGTTATGTCGTCACCGCGAGCATCGATATGGTCGGCGATTGCGTTCAAGAGTTTTGCCCGGCTTTCGCGGGAACTGTAGCCAAAGCTCCAGAAGGCGTCTTCCGCAGCTTCCACCGCGGCGTTCACATGTTCAGGGTTACCGATCGAAAATCGGTCAACGTTTCCTGATACCGGTACGTTTTCAAACGTGTCGTCGCCTGCAACCCATTCACCTGCAACAAGGTGTTTTCCAATAAACATCAAACTGACTTTGTCCTGTTTGGGCTTTCGCCGTTAACCTGCAGGGATCTCGCCCATGACTTTCGGCACGTGGTAGCCCTTTTGGACCGCAGGGCATTCTAGAAGGCGTTTGTACCAAGCCTGGACATTTGGGAAGTCGGCTAAGTTGATCTGCTGCCACTCATAGCGAGAAATCCACGGCCAACAGGCCATATCGGCGATAGAGTAGTCGTCGACAATGTAGTCGCGGCCTTCCAGGCGCTTGTCTAGAACTCCATATAGCCGCCGGACTTCCGTGCGAAAACGTTCTTCGGCGTATTCGGCTTTTCCGGGATTGAAATGAAGGTAATGATGCGCCTGGCCCAGCATCGGCCCAAGACCGCCCATTTGCCACATCAGCCACTCGATGGTGCGTGTCCGTTGTTCGCCATCGGCTGCGAGAAACTTGCCATATTTGTCTGCCAGGTAAATCATGATGGCCCCGGATTCCATAAGCTTTAGACTGTTGTCTTGGTCAACAATCGCCGGGATCTTGTTGTTCGGACTGATTTCCAGAAATTCTGGTGTTTTCTGGTCACCCTGGCCGATGTTGATTGGATGGGCGTTGTAGTCGATGCCCAGTTCTTCAAGAAGAATGGAGACTTTCCGGCCGTTCGGTGTGGTCCAGGTGTAGAGATCGATCACGAGTATACTCCGCGTGTCTGATTTGAGTGTTGTTCGGGTCAGCCGTTGTTTGTAGCCATGTCCAGTGCCGGATCGTCCTGAGCCCACGGACTGAAAGGGGCAGGGATCAGGATCTTGTTTTCCTGACTGATCTGAAACTTCCGGGTCTTGACCGCGTATTCTTTCCAGCGCGGATCGGCCGTCAGTTTTGCGCGGCGCTCCGACCGCTCCGCCAGATCCTTGTAAGCCCACATGTGGATGATCTGGTGCAGCTGGCCGATATCGGTTGAGAAGTAACCAACCATCCGCCCCAGGATCGGCCGCTGAATGGCAAGGCCTTCTTCTTCGTAGAGCTTGAGATACTCAGGTACGGCACCGATGTTGAGCGTATAGGTGCGTTGTTCGACAATCATTTGGTTTTCATCCTTCTTCCCGAAACTTCGGGGCGGTCAATGAGCCAGCGCCGCTTCGCCTTGTCTACGGGCATCGCTCAAAGACTGGCTTGGTGTCAGTGCTTCCGGATCGACGACGATCTCGATCAGATATCCGCCCTTGGACGCCCGCGCCCGACCCAGTGCGGCGGGAAAAGCCTGGGTGTCTGTAATCCGTTCCCCGCCAATTCCAAATGCTTTTGCGTAGGTGACGAAGTCCGGGTTGACCAACTCGGTCGCGATCACATGCCCGGGATGGTTGCGTTCTTGGTGCATCCGAATTGTTCCGAACATACCGTTGTTGACGACGATGTAGATGACGTCAGCGCCAAATTGTCTGGCGGTTGCCAGTTCCTGGCCTGCCATCATGAAACATCCGTCGCCAGCGATGCTTATGACTTCCCGGGAAGGGGCGATGAGCTTTGCCGCAATCGCTGCGGGTTGGCTGTAGCCCATCGAGCCGCTGGTTGGGGCGAGTTGAGTGCGGTAGCCAGTATGCTGATGGAAGCGATGGACCCAGACGGTGTAGTTGCCTGCGCCATTGGCAACGATGGTGTTGGCCGGCATCGTTTCCGTGAGATGTCTGATAACATCAGCCATGTTGACATTGCCTGGAACCGAGGTGGGTTCGATAAAACTGCGGTAGTCGACGTTTTGTTCACGGCGCCAGTCTTGCCATCTGCTCGCGCAGTCTGACGGTTTCAAGTTAAGCGCTGCATCAAGAAACGCCTCCGGCGAAGAGACGATCGAGAGTTCCGGAGCATAAACCTGACCAAGTTCTTCCGCACCAGGATGGATGTGAACCAGCTTCATTTGTGGGGTAGGAATATCCAGTAAAGTGTAACCTTGCGTGGTCATTTCACCAAATCGGGGGCCGATGGCGATCATCAGATCAACGTCCTCCATGACCCGCTTGCGCAATTTGGGTGAAGGTGCAATGCCTATAACCCCGACATAGTTCTCATGGCTATTGTCGAAATAATCCTGACACCGGAAGGATGTGGCGACGGGAAGGCCAAACCTTTCAGACAATGCTACCGCCTTGTCGCAGCAGGCCTTGTTCCAGCCAGGGCCACCAACAACCAGCAACGGTTTTTGGGCGGCGTGGAGCATCTTCTCCAGATCGGCCATCGCAGACGGCTGAGGGGCGGCCACAGGAAGAGGCGTTGGTTTTAGGTCAACAGTTGCGACCTCCTCGGTCAGCATGTCTTCTGGCAAGGCAAGGACAACGGGCCCAGGCCGACCGGAAAGCGCCACCTTCCAAGCACGGGACAGATACTCGGGAATGCGCCGTGCATCATCAATCTGGGTAACCCATTTGGCCATCTCGCCAAACATGCGCCGGTAGTCCATTTCCTGGAAGGCTTCACGGTCCATCATCTCCCGTCCGACCTGTCCGATAAGAACAATCATCGGTGTGGAATCCTGATAAGCGGTGTGAACTCCGTTGGAGGCGTTTGTTGCGCCCGGACCGCGGGTTACAGCGACAATGCCGGGTTTGCCGGTCATCTTGCCATAGGCGTCCGCCATATTTGCAGCACCAGACTCGTGCCGGCAGGTGATGACTTCCACGTCGTTCTGATGTGCGTACAAACCTTCCAGCAGGCCCAGAAAACTCTCGCCTGGAACACAAAAGATCTTGTCCGCACCCAACAAGGCGAGCTGGTCGGCAAGTATGCGTCCTCCGCTGCGCAGAGGCATCGCAGCGTCGGCAAGCGTTTTGTTTTCCAGTGCTTTGGACATGTCGTCCCCCAGTTCCGTTAGATGCTTTTGATCATGCCGCCGTCGACGCGGGTCATTTGTCCGGTCACATACCCGGCCGGGTCGCTCAATAAGAACGCTGCAACGCTGGCAAACTCCTCCGGCCGGCCATAGCGTTTTGCCGGCAGGGAAGCTGCGATTTCGGTGCGAACTTGATCCAAGGTCTTGCCTTCACGATCGGCGCGTGCTGTGTCCAGCTGACCAACACGGTCGGTATCAATCTTGCCTGGAAGGATCATGTTGACTGTAATTCCGTCGCCAGCGACCTCAGCCGACAAGGTCTTGCAAAAACCGGCCATTGCACCTCGAATTGTGTTGGAGACGGCCAGATTGGGGATAGGCTGGATGACGCCGGACGAACCGATTGCAAGAATACGGCCCCACTTGCGTTCCTTCATCGAGGATACAGCTGCTTCGGTGATCTGAAACAGGCTGAACAGAAGCATTTGAGCAGACCGTTGCCAGATGTCACCGGACACTCCGAGAGATGGAGACGGCGGAGGTCCACCAGCATTGTTCAACAGGATATCAGGTTTGATTTCATTGCTGACCCTAGCGCAGAAACTGTTGACTGCATCAGAGTCCGAGAAGTCAACTGCGATGGGGGAAGCGGAAACGCCGTACTTTTCCGACAGCTCGGCAGCTAGGGCCTGCAACTTGTCTGCGCTGCGGGCCGTTAGTATGACGTTGGCACCTTCTTCAGCCAGCTTCTCGGCAATGGCGCGGCCGAGCCCTTGGGAAGCCCCAAGAACCAGTGCGGTCTTGCCGCGGATACCCAAATCCATGAGGTTGTACTCCTGATAGAATTTAACTTGTCTGATTGATCTGTTCGGCCTCAGGCGCCTTGCCGCCGTTTTTGAGCCGGTAGGCCACCATCACCGCCCCGGTCAGAGCCATCACGATGGCAACGGAGGGACGAACGATGCCAGGCATCATGAACACTGGGATGGATTGAACAATCAGCAGGGCAGGCACGAAGAACCGGGCCCATACCGCTGTTTTCATGTGCTTTTGGTAGTAAGGGAAAAGAAGAGAGAAACACCCGAGAAGCAGGAAGAACAGTGACCATGGCCGGCTGATGAACACCATGATGTCATCTGACCGTGCAAACACTTGGCTCAGCCTTGCTTCTGCGATGCCACCCAGCACGACCCCCAGTACCATCAGCACAATCGGGAACCCAAGAGCGCGAATGACAAAGCCGATGATGCCAAAGATGAACAGCGTCCACATATCGTAGGTGATGTTGTTCAGGGCAAAGATGCCGACCGAGCAATAGAACAGGATCACGGCGGTCAGCATGTATATCTTCACCTTGGTCACGAGCACAAAAGCTCTGAGCGTGAAGGACTGCATAAACAGCATCATGAAGTTGGCGACGAAGAATGCCAGGAAGATCGAATAGGCAATCTGTGGCTCGTCAGTGATAAACGATGGGCTCGGGATCACATCGTGGATCAGTAGGGCGCCGAGCATGATTGCTGTCATGATGTCGCCCGGCAACCCTAGCGCCATCATAACGATCAACGCTCCGCCGGCCGTTGCATTGTTCGCAGATTCCGGCGCAATGATCCCGTCGATTGCACCCGAACCAAATTTGTCGGAATCTTTGCTGGTCTTCTTGGCCTGATCATAAGCGAGGATATTGGAGATCGTGCTGCCCGCTGCGGGCAGCACGCCGACAAATACGCCGATCAGAGAGGAGCGGACGATATTCCCCCAGCGCCTGATGACCTCACGTGCAGATCCCAAGTAATCGATATGAACGGCATGGGCTTCGTTGCCACCGAGGCGTTGATGCGCTTTTTCGGATGTCCGGACATCACCAAGCAGCCGGCTGAAGGCAAATAGGCCAACAAGAACCGGCAGGAAGGCAAACCCCTGAGCCGCTGCGTCCACCCCGAAGGTGAAGCGTGGCAAACCAAAGACAACGTCACTGCCGACGGTTGAAATAAGTAACCCCAAGAGTGCTGCCATCAATCCCTTGAGGATCTGGTCACCGGCCATACTGGCAGTCACGGTCAGGGCGAAAAGGATCAGCGAAAAGTAATCGACGGGTTGAAACTCAAGTCCGATGAGCGCCAATTGCGGGGCGACGATCATCAAGACGATTGATGCAATGACACCGCCGAAGAATGATGCCCACACCCCGATACCCAGTGCCAGACCTGGTTTGCCGCCTCGCGCCATCGGGTAACCGTCAAAGGTTGTTGCGACCGATGAGGGTGTTCCGGGAATTCCGGTTAATATGCCGGACATCAGGCCACCCGACAGCCCGCCAACATAAACGGCGATCATGGTTGCCAGACCTTCGGCCGGTGTCATGGAAAAGGTGAACGGCAACACCAGCACGACGGCCATGGCGATGGTAAAGCCGGGAATGGCACCGGCAACCAGGCCGGCCATCGTGCCGACCATCATCAAGATCATTGTCTTGATTGTGAAGAGTTCTGGCGCTGCTGTCGCCAGATTTTCAAAGAGACCCATGGCGTTAGTAAACCCTCAGAATTTCGCCTTCCGGCAGCAATACGCCGAGCAATTGAGTGAAGATCGCCCACATGCCGACCACGAAAAACAGCGAGATGGCAGCGTGAAGGGCAAGTTGTTTGGGCTTCCAGCCGCCGAGCACATTCAATGTGAGGAACACATAGACGAGGCCGCCCAGCAACATGCCGGCAACCGGCATTGAAACCAGGAATAATAAGAAGAGTGAAAAGCAGATGATCGGATTACGATTATGATCCCACAAACCGCGCAGGCTTGGTTTTTCCTCAGTTTTCGTGTCCACGACGACCCGCTGTGACTGGACCAGAAGCAAAGCTGAGAGCAGGGTCAGGGGCACCAGAATGATGCGGGGCCACAATGCTGGAGACATCTGCCCGAACATAGCTTCGGGCAGATTCATGGATGCAATGAACATCACGGCGCAAAGCAGCAGAAAGAAGACCGCAACGAGGGTGTCTCGGTTGAAAGCCATACCGGGTATCCAGGATGATTGGGACCAGGAGCCGAAGGACCACGACCTTGATATTGACGTGGCCCACCGACATTTCAGGAAAAGACTTGTTGGTGTTGTTTCAAGTCCAACCTAGTTACTGAAAACGGCCAACTTTGAGAGCTTTTGCAGCATCCAGGAACTCGGTTTCGGTTCCCTTCCACCAATTGGCGTATTCATCCGCACCGAGATAGACCACAGATGTACCCTTGGCCGCCTGCGCGTCGACAAACTCCTTGTCTTCGGTCGGCTTCTTGAAAACATTGGCCCAGTACTCGACGATCTCTGGCGGTGTGCCCTTCGGCAGCATGACACCGCGTGTCAGCGAGTAGGTCATGTCGACGCCAAGTTCTTTTAAGGTCGGAACATCCGGGATCAGTTGATTGCGCTCATCGGCTGCAATAGCAAATGCCTTCAGTTTCCCATCGCCGCGCTGGGTCCGGGCCGCGGCCATGTTGATGCCGCCGAGATCAATGGACCCGTTGAGAAGGCCTGTAATTCGGCCGGCTGTTCCGCCTTGGAACGGCACATACTGAAAATCAGTTCCTGTCTTGGCGCCAAGCATGATCCAGAGGAAATGGCTTGTTGCACCCATAGAGACGCCTGTTGGTATCTCGCCTGGTTTTGCCTTGGCCGCAGCCAGCATTCCCTCGAGATCTTCGTATTCAACATGCCCGCCAGCGCCGATGATTTCGGGCGTATCTGTCAACATGGCGACAGGTTCAAATCCATCCCAACTGAAGTCAGTCACTCCATTGATGTAATTCACGACCAGATGCTGGTGAATTGCAAAAAGGGTACACCCGTCCGGTTTGGCGGCATGGGCTTCCTTGGCGCCCTTTGCTCCGCCCTGTCCTGGAACAGTCACGACCTTCACCTTGACCGGCGCATCAGATGCTTCGATGGCTTTTTCAAAAATGCCGAAGATCACACTTGTGCCCCCGCCAGCGCCCCATGGCACCACCAGCTTCGCTGTCGAGCAAGGCAGTTCAACAGCCTGTGCAGTTCCAGATGTCCCGAGCACAACAGCCGCCATCATCGCGGCTCCACCCAAGAGTGTACGAACGAGCTTCCTATTCATTGACGTCCTCCCAAAAGTCGTCAGCCAACGCGCTATAGGCGGAAATCGATATTATCGATCTTTTTTGATAATTTTCTACTTTATGGCCGTTAGCTAATTTTTATCAGTTTAATTGCGCTCGCCGGATAAACAATATAGAGATAGAGAACACTTTGTTGCATGAGGGAAACAATATGGATCCGGAACTGCTGACCGATATGGCGGTCTTTGCGGCGGTCGTGGAGCAAAACGGCTTCACCACAGCTGCTGAAACGCTCAATATGTCGAAATCAAATGTCAGTCGCAGAATTTCAGCGCTCGAAGAAAGGCTAAACCTCAAGCTGATCCATCGAACCACTCGGAAAATTGGTGTTACGGAAAGTGGCCGGCTCTACTACGAGTACTGTGCCCGGCTTGTTGCTGAAGGTCGTGCTGCCGATGCCGCAATGATGGCTATGACATCGTCACCAAGCGGGCTGCTGAACATCAGCCTGCCAGAAACCCTGGGTCGCTCGTTTATTCTACCGCTGCTTCCCAAGTTTTTGGAAAATCACCCCAACATTCGACTCAATGTCACCTTCTGCAACAGAAAAGTCGACCTGATTGAAGAACGTTGCGACGTAGCTGTTCGAAAGGGCGCGATCGAAGACGATACCTTGTGTGCTGTCCCATTGGGCGCATCGAGTCAGTATCTGTTTGCAGCTCCGGCCTACCTAAAAACCAGCGATGTTATCCAAAATCCTTCTGATCTAGAACAGCATGCCTTTATCGCTAGTCGGACAGGCTTCGGGCCTATGAAGGTAGATTTGCGCGAAATGAGTGAGGTGGTTTCAGTTACGCTGCTTCCGCGTATCGGAGTTCGCGACCATGAGGCGGTTTTGAGTCTTGCTCTTGCCGGCATGGGGGTTGCGCTCTTGCCAGCTTGGTTGGCACGTGAACATGTTGTGTCTGGAGAGTTGGAGGAGGTTCTGCCGAAATGGCGAGGTCCTTCGGTCGACTTCAATGCGGTATTTCATCCTCATCGCGGAATGGCACCCAGCTTGCGGGTCTTCATTGATTTTCTAAAGGTTCAATTTAAAGCGCATAGGCCATTGGAAGATGGAGTAATGATCGCCTCGCGCCCGCCGCGCTTAACAGTCGTAAACTAGCTGGCATGCCTGTGTGACCAGGATATTTAGTCGGCTGGAATGAGAATGAACGCTGATAGAGAGAAAGAGGTCGGGGGCGATACTGGGATTTGCCCAGAGTAATCTAAGGGCCCCAGGCTTTCATTTTCTGCTGCTGTTCGAATTGGGCGTGCAACAGCTTCCTGTTCCTCGCATGTTTGCACTTTGGATTGAAGAGCATCTCGACGAAGGCGAGCATCTCTCGTGGCGAAATTTTACGACTTTTGAGGGTATTCTATCGCACCTTTTCCCGTTTGAAATCGTCACTGATTTTGCTCGCGCCGACTATTGGCTCGTTACCTGAAAAACAAAAAAGAGGAGGTCTGCTTATGTCGCAGGTTCGTATATGGACAAATAATATGAAAAATCATATAACTTTTCAATTCGCATCACAAGCAAGGTCAATCAGATAGAAAAATGCGAGTGAACTGCCGGAAGGGGACCGGTACAGCGACCGACAATTGGAGGAATCATGAACAAGTTTGCGAAATTGCTGACGACCGCTGCATTATGCTTCGGCGCCACGGCCGGTGTGGCGGTGGCAGAAACCAAGCTGACCATTTCGACCTGGCTGCCGCCAAAACATTCAATCAACACCGGAATGTTCGAAGGGTTGATCGACATGATGGAAGAGGCCACCGGGGGTGAAGTTACCGGTGAGCTGAAGCACGGTCTGGCGCCGCCGCCGGCTCAGATGGATTTGATCATGGATGGCGCTGCCGATATTGCCATCATCTTCCACGGCTATCAGCCGGGGCGTTTTGTCGGCACCAAACTGATCGAACTGCCAGGATATGAAGGGAACGCTGAA
The DNA here is from genome assembly GCF_965216085.1 of Roseibium sp. Taxonomy (GTDB): domain Bacteria; phylum Pseudomonadota; class Alphaproteobacteria; order Rhizobiales; family Stappiaceae; genus Roseibium. The sequence goes on from NZ_OZ244138.1 coordinate 1,100,244, forward strand.
GCGGCGTCTGTCGCCTATTGGCGTGTGCACGAAGCGCATTTGGCTAAGCTGGGTGAACACCGCGGTGTCAAGGTGATTTCACTGAATACCCATGGGCCTGGCCAGATGCACTCAAATGCCGAAGTGACCGAGCTGGCGCAGCTGAACGGCATGAAAATGCGCATTGGCGGCGGCGTCGCCGGCGATGTCGGCGCAGCTCTTGGTGTAAAGGGCATTCGCGTCCCTGGTCCGAAGGTCTACGAAACTCTTGCCTCCAATGCAGCCGATGGCGTTGCGATTTCGATCGAAAGCCGGGTCGGTTTCAAACTCACCGAAGTGGCTAAAAACGTCTATCAGATGCCCGGTGGCTTTTATCGTGGGTCCTTCGCGGTGATCATGAGTCAGGAAGCGTTTGACGCGCTGCCGGAAGACGCGCAAAAGGCGCTGGACGAAAAGGTCTTTGGGGAACCGGCAAGCCGGATGATGGGCAAGGTCTGGGATGACGCGGACGCCAAGGGTGTTGCCGCCACTCAGGCTGCCGAAGACAACGCGATCCATGTCGCCAATGAGGCCGATCAGGCGGCATTCGCCAAGATCGCCGAAGAGGTGACTGCAAAGGTTTTGGCCGAATTGGAAACTGCGGGCGTCGACGCTCAGGCAGCTCACGATATGGTCAAATCTGAGATGGCCAAGTCCGGCTCGTAAATGTTCATCGGGGCGGCCATTTACTGAGTGGCCGTCCCGTTGCATCCCAAAGGCTTTTCGATGCTCAGTCTATCCAATCTCTTCCGAGCAGCGGCGATGCTGCCGGTCTTCGTGGCTGCCTGTTCTCTATTTTTCCTGATGGTTTTGACCTTCTGTGACGTAATCCTGCGATCCGTCTTCAATGCGCCAATTGAAGCGGCGACGGAGCTGACCCGGATGTCCATGGCAATCACCGTTTTTGCCGTCATGCCTGTGGTTTCCGGTGCTGGGAAGCATATTTACGTCGACCTCTTGGACGGTTTCTTTTACCGCCTGCGCCTGAACCGTGTGCGTGACGCGCTGATCTGCCTTGGGTGCGGAGCTATGCTGTGGTGGCCAGCCAGCCGTGTCGTGGTTTTGGCTGAGCGTGCACGGTCCTACGGGGATATGACTGAGTATCTAAGTATCCCAGTATTCTACATGACCTGGTTCATCGCAATCATGACATACGCGACAATGGTGGTCCTTATTCTGCGTGGACTGGCCATCATTTTTGCCCCTCAGTTCCTGGAGAGCGAAAAATGATCGAAGGACTGATCGGGTTCGCCTGCGTGCTCGTGCTCGTTCTTGTGCGTGTTCCCATAGCCTTTGCGATGGGCTTTGTTGGAATGATCGGCTATATGCTCGAAAACAGCTATCGCGGCTCGATTTCAATGGTGTCGCGTTTGATCATCGATACCAGCCAGGATTATGGCCTGTCGGTCGTGCCCTTGTTCATCTTGATGGGCTTGTTCGTGAACAAGGGCGGCATCAGCAAGGAGCTGTATGCCGCCGCCAACGCCTTCATGGGGCACCTCAAAGGTGGGCTGGCTATGGCGACGATCGTGGCCTGCGGCGGCTTCGCCGCGATTTCCGGTTCATCACTTGCAACCGCGGCGACCATGGCGAAAGTCGCCATGCCCGAGATGCGCCGCTTCAATTACAGCGACCAACTATCGACCGCGTCGATTGCAGCCGGCGGCACGCTTGGGATCCTGATCCCGCCCTCGGTGATCTTGGTAATTTATGGAATTCTGACAGAAACCTCGATCGGGAAACTGTTCATTGCAGGCGTGATCCCGGGCCTAATGGGCATTCTGTTTTATCTCGCAGCGGTGAAGTATTCCGTAATGCGCCGTCCGGAGGCGGGTCCTGCAGGGCCGCGCACCAACTGGGACGGGCGGCTTTCCGCACTTAAAGGCGTTTGGGCGGTTTTGCTTCTGTTCTTTCTGGTGATCGGGGGCTTGTATGGTGTGCTGGATTTCTGGCCGCTGAACCTGACGTTCTCGCCGACCGAGGCGGCTGGAATGGGCGCTATGGGAGCGTTTCTAATCGCGCTGGCGCGGGGTCGGCTCACCATGAGCGATACGTTCGAGGTTTTGAGAGAAACAGCGATTACATCAGCGTCTCTGTTTGCGGTGCTGATCGGCGCGCACATCTTTTCTAATTTCGTCAACATCGCCGGTCTGCCCGAGGCTCTGTTGGAGCTGGTTACCAGCAACAACTTGAGTCCGTGGATGGTGATGGCTGTGATTTTGATGATCTACATCGCCTTGGGGTGTGTGTTTGAATCCCTATCGATGCTCTTGCTTACGGTTCCGATCTTCTTTCCGCTCGTAACGTCTCTGGGTTTTGATCCGGTGTGGTTCGGCGTCATCGTGGTTGTTGTGACAGAGATCAGTCTGATCACGCCGCCGGTGGGGTTGAACGTATTCGTTTTGAGGGCTGTGGTCGGCAATGTAAGCACCGGAACTATTTTTAGAGGAGTAACGCCATTTTGGATGATGGATATCCTGCGGTTGGCCTTGCTCCTGGGGTTTCCCGCGCTGGCCTTGTACTTGCCGTCGCAGATGTGAGAACCCCATGCAATTTATGCTGCGGTATCAAATCACGAAGCAGTTTATTTGAAGATGAGGCTGGTCTGATGTCATTCCATACGGAAACGCAATGAAATCATCGAGCCCGAATGGCAGAGAAGGTGGATCAGAGTATAACAAGCTCTGGAACATGGCGTCCTATCTCATCAACCGCATTTCACATCGGTACAACAAGAATGTGCACGGTGAGCTGAAGGCGATTGGTCTGACGACTTTGAATGTCCGGATCGTTGCGTGCCTGAAAACATTCGAGCAGCTGACGATCAACGAACTCTGTGTTCACGCAATCGCCGAACAGCCAACGATGAGCCGGGCCCTCGATCGTCTGGAGCAGGAGGGGCTGGTGTCTCGCGTGATCCGGGATGATGACGGCCGTTCTCGCGTGGTACAGCTCACACCAAAAGGTGCGGCCATGTATGTCGATATCATGCCGGTTTTAAGGGGCGCCAATGAGGACTTGTTAGCCGCTTTGGACCCGGATGAGCGCGCCCAGTTCATGAGTTTGCTGACCCGGGTTCTGAAGCAAATTCGAGAAAACCCAATTTGAATTGAGCGGGCGAATGTTCTTGCAAAGGTTGCGTGAAACACGTTATATGAAAAATCATATAAAATGATTGAGACCCATGGCTGAAAGATCCTTCAAAACAGAGGTGCAGCACCTGAGGAAAGGCGAAGGCGAGGAATTCGCCGGTGAGGGCATCCTTGCCATCACCAAGGCCCTTCTTGAGAACGGTGTCGGATATGTTGGCGGCTACCAAGGTTCGCCGATCAGCCATCTCATGGATGTGCTCTCAGATGCTCAGGACGTTCTGGAGGAGCTCGGCGTTCATTTTGAATCCAGTGCATCCGAGGCGACTGCGGCAGCTATGCTGGCCGCATCAGTTCATTATCCGATCCGCGGTGCGGTTACCTTCAAGTCCACTGTTGGCACCAATGTCGCCTCCGATGCACTGGCCAACCTGGCGTCCGGCGGCGTCACAGGCGGGGCGTTGGTTATAGTCGGGGAAGACTACGGCGAGGGGTCTTCTATTATGCAGGAGCGCAGCCACGCTTTTGCGATGAAGAGCCAGATCTGGTTACTCGATCCACGTCCCAACTTACCGTCCATCGTGAAATCGGTGGGCGATGGTTTCCGGCTGTCCGAACAATCCAATACACCTGTGATGCTGCAAGTGCGGATACGCTCTTGTCATCTGCGCGGCTCTTTCACTGCAGCCGATAACGTTGCCCCTGCAATGACCGTTGGGGACGCACTGGAAGCACCCAGCCGTGATGTGAACCGGATTGTCCTGCCGCCTGCTTCCTTCCTGCACGAACAGGAAAAAATCGAAAAACGCATCCCGGCGGCCAAGAAGTTTATTGCCGACGAGAAACTCAATGAACTGTTTGGAGATGCTACCGGAAAGGTTGGCATTATCCTTCAGGGCGGCATGTACAATGGCGTCATCCGGGCGCTTCAGCGTTTGGGTCTTGCGGGGATGAGCGGTCAGACGGACATTCCGCTTTATGTATTGAACGTGGTCTATCCGCTGGTCGAAGACGAGGTGCTGGCGTTTGCAGAGGGCAAAGACGCGGTTCTGATCGTTGAAGAGGGCTATCCTGATTTCTTAGAGCAGAACATTCGCGCGATCTTGCACAAGGCTGGCAAGACAGTGCAGGTCGATGGAAAGGGCGACGCCCGCTTTCCGGCTGCCGGAGAATTGACCGGCGCCATTATGTATGACGCCATCTCGGGATTCCTGCGCGACCATGGTCGTGATCTGCTGCCCGCCATCGGACGGGCGCCGAACCGGCCGCCCGCGTTGCGCGACGACCGGCTTGACCGGAATGTACCGGCGCGTCCGCCAGGCTTCTGCGTCGGGTGTCCCGAGCGCCCGATTTTCGCGGCGACCAAATTGGTGCAGGACGACCTTGGCGAGCATCAGATCGCCAGCGATATCGGCTGCCACCTGTTTTCCATCAATGCGCCCTTCAATATCGGCGGCACGACGATGGGCTACGGGCTTGGGCCAGCCTCAAACTCGGCCTTTAACGTGAAGGGGGCGAGCAAGCGCTCGATCGCTTTTATCGGTGACGGCGGCTTCTGGCACAACGGGTTGACCAGCTCGATCGGCAACGCGGTTTACAATGACAATGACGGTGTGATCGTGATTGTCGATAACTTCTATACGTCGGCAACTGGCGGACAGGATCTGTTGTCGTCGCGGGCCAACAGCAATAACCGCAACACCCAGAACCCGATCAGCAAGGCGGTTGAAGGCATTGGAGCAAAATGGGTTCGGCAGATTGACCGCACCTATGACGTCGGCCTGATGCGCGATACGTTGCACGAGGCGCTGACCACCAGGGAAACCGGCCCCAAAGTCATTATTGCCTCCTCGGAGTGTATGTTGAACCGGCAGCGCCGCGAAAAGCCGGCCAAGAGGAAGGCCTTAGACGAGGGTAAGCGTATGCTGCGCACCCGGTTTGGTGTGGATGAGGATGTGTGTACCGGCGATCATTCGTGCATACGCCTGTCGGGCTGCCCGTCGCTGTCCGTAAAAGACCTGGATGATCCCTTGCGTGATGATCCGGTGGCCGCGATTGATGCCAATTGCGTGGGCTGTGGCAACTGTGGCGAAGTTGCTGATGCTGCGGTGTTGTGCCCGTCCTTCTACCAGGCCGATCTTGTCCAGAACCCTAGCCGGTTCGACATTTTTTTTAGCCGTATGCGTCAAGCCGTCATCGGCTTTTTGCAAAGCCGCCGCCAGGCGCGCAGGCTCAGCTTTTCCAGTGAGGCGTCGTCATGAACGTTTCGGAAAGGCTCGAAAACAATCTGGTGCAGGCAGATACGTCCTCATCCATTCTCAAGCTCGCCATTCACGCCGTTGGCGGGCAGGGCGGCGGCGTTTTGTCCAACTGGGTGGCCGACCTCGCAGAACTTGGCGGTTATGATGCGCAGGTCACTTCCGTTGCCGGTGTCGCGCAGCGCACCGGGGCCACGATTTATTATGTAGAGATGGCTCCAAAATCGGGCGCCAAGGCCGTTTTTGCACTCTCGCCCACGCCCGGAGACGTCGATGTGCTGATCGCGTCGGAATTGATGGAGGCCGGACGCGCTCTGCAACGCGGCTTTGTCACGCCCGATCGAACCACGATGATTGCCTCCAGCCACCGCATCCTTGCCGTGTCGGAGAAACAAACACCGGGTGACGGGCGTGGCGACAGCGCCGAAGTCCGCGGCAGCCTCGTGTCAGGAGCGAAGGACCTGATTTGTTTCGACATGGAGAAGCTGGCCCTTGAGAATGGTAGCGTGATTTCCTCGAGCTTGTTTGGTGGGTTGGCGCGCAGCAAGGCGCTGCCCTTCCCGGCGGAACTCTACGAAGAAGTCATCCGCAATTCGGGAAAGGGTGTTGAGGCCAGCTTGCGGTCATTCCGGGCTGCGCTCAATTTCGACGAGGCAGCACCGGTCACCCGCCCGGAAAAGGCCATGCCGAAGGCTGAGGGGCCTCGTCAGCTTCTGTCTGAGTGGGCGGGCTTGGAGCGCCGCGTCGCAGACCTGCCAGAAACCGTGCAAGCCATGGCGCATGCAGGCCTGCGCAAGGTGGTCGACTATCAGGACCTAGCCTATGGTGCTGAGTATTTGGATCATCTCGAAACTGTGTTGGCAGCTGACAGCGCTGAACTGAATCATGCTCTGACCGAATCTGCCGCGAAATATATTGCCAATGCCATGTGCTATGACGACATCATCCGTGTGGCCGATCTGAAAACGCGTGGTACGCGCAGTACCCGTTTGCGTCAGGAGCAGCAGATCCCGGAAGGCGGGATCGTGCAGGTAACCGAGTATTTCCATCCACGCACAGAAGAGCTGATCTCGATCTTGCCGGCCGGGGTCGGGCGCCAGGCTGACGGCAGCCCTTGGATGCAAAAGATACTTGGGAGGGTGGCTGGCAACGGCAAACGCTTGCGGACCGATAAATTGGGCGGCTTTCTGATGTTGTGGCTGGCGGCAGGCCTACGGCCAATGCGCCGCCGCTTGCTGCGCCACGCCACCGAAGCCACGCATCTCGGCCGATTGATGGATACCGCACTAACCGCCGCTAAGACCGACTGCGCGCTTGGTGTTGAAGTCTTCAAATGCCAGCGTCTGATCAAAGGGTACTCGGACACCCATGCTCGAGGGCATTCAAAATTCGACAAAGTGCTCTCCGGACTTGCCTCTTTGTCCGGGCGGACCGACGCAGCAGACTGGCTGCGCCGGTTGCGCGAAGCGGCCCTGCAGGACGAAAACGGCGAGGCGCTTGAGGGTGCCTTGAAAACCATCCAATCTTTCACTGACACCTGAAGCCATCTGCTGAGACGGAAAGCGATCCTGATGCCTGAACTGAAGATCCAACAAATCGACACGGTGACAGACCGGATCAAACTGTTCACGCTGGTGGCTGCAGACGGTAGTGATTTGGCCGCTTATGATGCCGGGGCACATATCGATTTTGATCTCGGCAGCGCCGGCACAAGGTCTTACTCACTAGTGGATTTTGAAACCCGCGCGACTCCTGTTGCTGCCTATCACGTGGCCGTACAAAGAGAAGACGACGGCGACGGCGGCTCGAAGGCGATGCATGCCCTTTCCGTGGGTGATACGGTATCGGTCACGCCTCCCAAGAACGATTTCCATCTACATGTCGGCACCGCTCCGGCACTACTGATTGCAGGTGGGATTGGTGTGACGCCAATCATATCCTTTGCCGCTGAACTGAAATCCCGCGGAGCCCAATTCGCCTTTCATTATGCTGCCCGCGATGCAAGTAACTGCGCGTTTCAAACAGAACTGGAATCGCAATTCGGCGATGCGCTGACGCTGTGGTTCGACGATCAGAAGATGATCGAACTGGATCGGCTCATTGGGGAGGCTCGTCCGGATACCAATATCTATTGCTGCGGCCCCAAGGGCATGATCGAAGCGGTGCGGGAGCGGGCCGAAGCTGCTGGCTTTGCCAAGGAGCAAATCCACTTCGAACTCTTTGCGTCACCCGCCAGCCATGACGGTGATCAGCCATTCGAGGTGGAAATATCCGATGGGCGGGTCTTCTCCGTTCCTGCCGACAAGACCATTGTTGAAGTGCTCGAAGAAAACGGGGTGGACGTCATGTACGACTGCGCGCGCGGCGATTGCGGCATCTGCCAGACAGATGTGGTCAGTGGGACGCCTGACCACCGCGATGTTGTTTTGTCCGATGCCGAACGTGCTTCAGGAGAAATTATGCAAATCTGTGTCAGCCGGGCCAAGTCCGCGCGGCTGGTGCTGGATATCTAGGGAGAGGGATGATGGGCAAATACGCCGATAATCCGGCAGCCGTCGCTGCGCTGGTGGAGGAGCACCAGGTTCATCGCGATACATACATCGACAAAGAGATCTTCGATCTGGAGATGAAGCATCTGTTTCGCAACACGTGGGTGTATGTCGGCCATGACAGTCAGACGCCGAAAAAGGGCGACTACATCACTACGCAAATCGGCGATCAGCCGGTGATCATGGTGCGTCACTCCGACGGTGAGATCTATGTTTTGTTCAACCGCTGTCCACACAAGGGCACAAAGATCGCCATCGACCGGTCAGGAAATACCGGCAAATTCTTCCGCTGCCCGTACCATGCCTGGAGTTTCAAGACGAATGGTTGTCTGCTCGCGATCCCGTTGAAGAAAGGCTATGCCGATACTGGGTTTGACGATAGCGAGGCCAAACAGGGGATGGCGCCCGTCGGCGCGGTCAAAAACTACCGCGGTTTTGTCTTTGCCCGGATCGCCAAGGAGGGCATCAGTTTCGAAGACTATTTCGGCGACGCCATGAGTTCCGTTGACAATATGGTTGACCGGGCGCCTGAACAGCGGCTCGAAGTGGCCGGGCCTCCCCTGCGCTACTATCACAAGTGCAATTGGAAGATGCTGGTCGACAACCAGACCGACACTTGCCACCCGATGGTTGCTCATGAAAGTTCCGCTGGCACGGCTGTCCGTCTGTTCGACGAAGCCAATTGGCCGGAAGACAAACCCAAGCCAATGGCGATGGAAATCATCGCGCCCTTCATGAGCCCCTATGAATTTTTCGAAGAGATGGGCATCCGCACATGGCCGAATGGGCACGGGCACACCGGTGTGCACCACTCCATTCACTCCGACTATTCGCAAACATCGGAATACTGGAACGCGCTGGTCGAGGCCCATGGCGAAGAAAAGGCCAAGGCGGTTCTGGATGAGAACCGGCACAACACCGTTTATTTTCCAAACATTATGATCAAGGGGCCGGTCCAGCAATTGCGGAATTTCATTCCGCTCGGCCCCAACGAGACATTGGTGGAAAGCCATGTGTTCCGTCTTGTTGGTGCACCGGACTATTTGTTGGAACGCACGTCCATGTACAACCGCCTGATCAATGCGCCGACGTCCATTGTTGGTCATGATGATCTGGAGATGTACGAGCGGGCGCAGGAAGGTCTCCATGCGGACGGCATGGAGTGGATCAATATCCAGCGGCTATATCCCGGTGAAGAGAATTTCGACGAAGTCGCCGTGGAGAACGGCACGACGGAGCGCCAGATGCGCAATCAGATGCATGCGTGGAAGAAGTTCATCACCCTGTCGATGGAACAGGCCGCACCGGAGGCCGCAGAATGACTGTAACGCGCGAGGACATCATTGATTTCATCTATGAAGAGGTCCGGATGCTAGATGAGGGCCGGTTTTCCGAATGGCTGGAATTGTGGCTGCCGGAGGGGATCTACTGGATGCCGCTGGATTACAAACAGACGGATCCGACCCTCACGTCTCTGCTCTATGAAGACGACTTCATGCGCAAGCTGCGGGTTGAACGGCTGAACGGCGAGCGGACATTCAGCCAGAAGCCGAAGAGCCGCTGCAGTCATGTCATTCAGCGCCCGTTCGTCGACAAGTTTGACGCAGACGCAGGTGAGTATGAAACCAATACGTCGATGCATTATGTGGAGACGCGGCTAGACGAGCAGTTCTTGCTGGCGCTGACCGCGACGCACGAGCTGAAACTGGTCGACGGCAAGCTACGGATCGCGAACAAGCGGGTTGAGCTGCTGAATTCCGATGCCGCTTTTGGAAACATTCAGCTGCTGCCATGATCCCGCAAGACACACAGACCGTGTATGAGGTGTTCGCCTCTGCCTGCCAAAAATATGGTACCCGCCCGATGCTGAATGTGCTGCCGGAGACGGCAGCAATTTATGGCATCGAGGCTGGCGAAATCTCTTATGCTCAAGCCATGGACCGTGTCGAAACCTGGGTAGGTGCCTTTTCCGAGGCCGGATTTGGCAAGGGCATGCGTGTTGCCTTGTTGCTCGAAAACCGGCCGGATTTTTTTCTGATCTGGCTGGCGCTCAACAAGATTGGTGCCTCGGTGGTGCCGATCAATCCGGATCTCAGGGCGGCTGAACTGGAGTATCTGATCGGGCATGCCGAACCGGCGCTGATCATTACCGTCCAGGCGCGCGTTGGCGAGTTGCAGGCAGCAGCCGATACTGCAAGTGTTGATGTTCAAGCAATTGCGATTGGCGTTGCTGTACCGGCCCCGCGGGCTGATGCTGTTGTGGCGGCGTCTGCAGGCCGGGACTTCGACCGGGAAACGGCGGTTCTTTACACATCCGGGACAACCGGAAATCCAAAGGGTTGCGTGCTGGCCAACAGCTATTTCCTCGAGGTTGGGCGGTGGTACTCCACGCTGGACGGCATCGTGTCGCTGACCGAAGACGGTGAGCGTATGATTACCCCGCTGCCGATTTTCCACATGAACGCCATGGCTTATTCCTTCATGGCGATGATCAGCCTGGGAGGGTGTCTGACCGCGCTCGACCGCTTCCATCCGCGCAGCTGGTGGCAGAATGTTCGCGATAGCAACGCGACCTGTCTTCACTACCTTGGCGTCATGCCGTCCATGCTCATGACGGCCGCGCCATCGCCGGCTGACTGGGACCATTCTGTGCGCTTCGGCTTTGGGGCAGGGGTCGATCCGCAATTGCATGCTGCGTTTGAGGAGCGGTTTGGCTTTCCGCTGACAGAAGCCTGGGCGATGACGGAAACAGGCGCCGGTGCTGTTATCTCAAACCACACCGATGACCGGGTGATTGGCAAGGCCGCACTTGGCCGTGCGCCGGACTTCCTGGATATTCTTCTGGCCGATGACGACGGCAATCCAGTGCCCGAAGGGCAACCGGGCGAGCTTCTCGTGCGCCGCAAGGGCGGTGCTCCACGCCTTGGGTTTTTCAGTGAATACTACAAGAACCCTGAAGCGACTGAAGAGACCTGGGAAAACGGCTGGTTTCACACCGGCGATATTGTGCGGCAAGGCGAGGATGGTTATTTCTTCTTTGTTGATCGCAAGAAGAACGTGATCCGCCGTTCCGGCGAGAACATTGCCGCTGTTGAAGTCGAATCCATTCTGATGCGCCATCCGGAGATCTCAGCTGCTGCGGTGGCGCCGGTGCCTGACCCCATTCGCGGCGACGAAGTGTTTGCCTGCCTGAAAGTTGCCAATCCCGGGGAAGACAAAGCGCAGGAGATCGTGACATGGGCGTTGGGCCAGATGGCCTATTACAAGGTGCCGGGCTACATTGCGTTTGTTGAAAAACTGCCGCTCACTGCGACCCAAAAGATCCAGCGCGCTGAATTGAAAACCATGGCGGCGGCCTTGCTTGATGATATTGGGACCTACAATACGACCAAACTGAAAAAGCGGCAGGTGGCATGAGCCGTAAAAGACAGTCATACGACGGTGTTGCGCTGGTGGCTCCGGTTTCGGTTCCCTATCAGAGGTACTCCATCGAAACCGCCCACTGGTGGATCGCGCGGGCGCTTAAAGGGGCGCTTGATGCTGCGGGGGTGAAGCCTCGTGACCTGGACGGGTTCTCTGTTGCCAGCTTCACATTGTTTCCCGATACCGCAGTTGGTCTCACTCAACATCTGGGCCTCTGCCCGCGCTGGCTGGACCACATCCCGATGGGCGGTGCATCGGGAGTGGTTGCTTTGCGTCGCGCAGCGCGTGCGGTTCAGACCGGTGATGCAGATATCGTGGCGTGTGTTTCCGGCGATACAAACCACATCGACAGCTTCCGCAACATGCTGTCCAGCTTTTCCCGCTTTTCCATGGATGCCAGCTATCCGTATGGCTATGGCGGTCCGAATGCGAACTTCGCTCTTTTGACCGACCGGTACATGCAGGAATATGGCGCGACGCGCGAAGATTTTGGCAAAATCTGTGTCGCCCAAAGGGCCAATGCGCTGAAGAACCCGGGCGCGGTGATGAAAAAGCCTTTGACGCTGGAGCAGTATCTCGGCGCCCGGCCAATCGCCGATCCGATCGCGCTGTTTGACTGCGTCATGCCTTGTGCCGGCTCAGAAGCGTTTCTGGTGATGACAGTCGAAGAAGCCGAAAAACGGGGTCTACGCTACGCCACGATTGGCGGGGCTATTGAACGCCACAACGCCCATGCCGAAGATGCGATCCAGCTGCGCGGTGGCTGGACCTTGGATATTGAAGAGCTTTACCAGCAGGCAGGTTGCTCACCAGAAGACATCGATCTCCTGCAAACCTATGACGATTATCCCGTGATCTCGATGATGCAGATCGAGGATCTGGGGTTTTGTGGTAAGGGGGAGGCCCCGCAGTTCGTGCAAAGTCACGACCTGACGATCGAAGGCAATTTTCCGCACAACACCTCGGGGGGGCAGCTTTCAGGCGGCCAGGCGGGCGCCGCAGGCGGTTTCATCGGGCTGGTTGAGTCTATCCGCCAGGTGACCGGACAAGCTGGCGGAACGCAGGTGGCGAATGCAAAAACGGCGATGGTGTCAGGCTTTGGAATGATCAATTATGACCGTGGTGTCTGTACCAGCGCGGCGATCTTGAAAGGAGCGGGGACGTGACAACACCTTTGGCTCCGCCTCCGAAAAAGAACCCGCAAAAGCGCACGGTCAGCCCGACGAGCCCGCCCGGCGGCCGCAGCCGGGCCTCGCTCGGTTTGAGTGCTGCCGCGGCCGAAGGACGGTTTATGCTCCAGGTCTGTGGTGACTGCGGCGCCGTGCAGTATCCCGCGCGGGACGCTTGCTGTTCTTGTCTGTCGGTTGATCTGCAATGGAAAGATGTTCCGCCCACTGGCGAGCTTCTGGCAGAGACAACGGTCCGCACCTCGACCAATCTTTATTTCCGGGAACGGGCTCCCTGGCGCACCGGATCGGTCAAGCTGGATGTAGGACCGACGGTTGTTTGCCATGTGCACGGCGATGTCGAACCGCGCTCGCGTGTGGTGCTGTGGAACCGGCTCGACCGCTCGGGTCAGGGGGTGATCCTGGCTGTGCCGGAAGAGGCCACCCCAAACATGGAGGACGACCCCCAATTGCGTGCCATCACCTCCGACCCGAAACACCGCCGTGTCTTGATCACAGACGGGCGGAACGCAAATGCCCCGGCTTTAGCAAAAGCGTTGGCAGAAGCTCAGGCCTCGATGATTTTCATTGGCGAGGCTGAAAACTGGCGGCCCAACCCGAACCGCTCTGTCCTCGAGGCGATCCCCGGCGTTGAGATCCTGCCGCTGGATGTGACTGACACCGCATCTGTCCGGGAACTTGCCGGCGAGATTGGCGGCAAAACCGATATCTTGATCAACAATGCCCGATTTATCCGCCCGGGCGGCGTGATGACGCGCGGTGACACTGCGTTTGCCCATGAGGAAATCGAAGTGAACTACATGGGCCTGATGCGTCTGGCGCAGGCCTTTGGCCCGAGCATGTGCGCGCGGACTGCCGACGGCGTGAATGCGTCAGTCGCCTGGGTCAACATCCTGTCGGCGGCTTCCCTAGTCAATGTCGCCGAGTTCGGCAGCTTTTCAGCTTCCAATGCCGCCGCGTTATCGCTCAGTCAGTGCCTACGCGCCGAGTTCCGCCCGAGTGGACTGCGGCTGATGAATGTCTTTGTCGGGCCTACGGAAGATGACTGGCATCAACCGCTGCCGCCGCCCAAGGTGTTGCCGAATGCGATTGCAAGGTCCGTGGTGCAAGGACTGCGTGATGGGCTGGAAGATGTCTATTGCGGGGACGTTGCGAAAGACATGATTGAGCGCTTCCGCGCCGGACCGAAAATTCTTGAGCGCGAAATGACCAGCGGAGAAGGCAACTGATGAGCGTCCTGAAACAGCTCGCGGGAGCGATTGCCGGCGGAACCATTGAAGTGGTTGACCTAACCCATACGCTGGACCCTGATTTTCCGGTCATCATTCTGCCGCCGGAATTTGGCCAATGCGCGCGTTTCCGGATGGAGGAAGTCAGCGCCTATGATCATCGCGGTCCTGCGTGGAAATGGCACAACATCTCCATGTCCGAGCATACCGGCACGCATTTTGATGCGCCCTCGCACTGGATCTCCGGGCGCGACGTGCCCAATGGCGCGGTCGATGAGATCCCGGTTGACCAGTTTACCGGTCCGGTCGTTGTCATCGATTGTTCTAAAGGTGCCTCTGCCGATGAGGATTTTGAGCTGACGCCAGAGGTCATCCAGGCCTGGGAAGCTGTGCATGGGCCGGTGCCCGAAGACAGCTGGGTGCTGATGCGCACCGACTGGTCTAAACGAAGCGGTCAAGACTACCTGAACATGCGCGATGATGGTCCGCATTCTCCCGGTCCGACGCCGGAGGGTATCCGATATTTGGTTGAAACCCGGAAGATACGTGGATTTGGCACCGAAACCGTCGGCACCGACGCAGGGCAGGGCATGCATTATACGCCGCCATATCCTGCGCACTACACGCTTCACGGTGCCGGTAAGTACGGTCTGCAGTGCCTGTGCAATCTCGATCTCTTGCCGCCGACAGGCGCCTTTTTGTTGGCCGCGCCCTTGAAGATCAAGAATGGCACCGGCAGTCCACTGCGCGTAATGGCTCTGGTGGAGAAAAGCTCATGACGGACTACACAGCAGTTATCACGGGCGGCAGTAAAGGCATCGGGCTCGACCTTGCGGAGCGGATGTTGGACCAGGGATACACGGTCATTTCTATCGCCCGGGGGAAGTCGCCGGATGCTCCGAGCGAACTGATCCAGATGTCCGCGGATCTTCTGGACGCTGAGGCAGTGGCCGAAACCGCCCGCGAAATTGCGGACGCTCATGAGGTTACACATTTTGTCCAGAACGCGGGTGTGATCTGGCCGAACCTTCTGGAAGAAGCCAAACCGGCGGACATCACAGGGCTGACCCAATTGCAGCTGGGCTCAGCGCTGACCCTGTTGCAGGCGTTTTTGCCGGCGATGAAGGCGCGCAGCTTTGGCCGCGTGCTGTTCAATGGCTCGCGTGCGGCCCTTGGCGTGCCGACACGAACAGCCTATTCTGCAGCCAAGGCTGGCATGATTGGTATGGCCCGCACCTGGGCATTGGAACTGGCTCCGCACGGGATTACCGTGAACGTGGTCGCGCCGGGACCTGTGCTTACGGACAACTTCTGGGGCATTGTCCCAAAAGGCTCAGAGCGGGAAGCCGAGCTTGCCCAAAAAATGCCAGTTGGACGCCTTGGTACGGTACGAGACGTCTCAAACGCGTTCCTATACTTCGCAGACCCGGAAAATGGCTTTGTTACCGGACAGACCCTTTTTGTCTGTGGTGGAGCAAGTGTTGGCACCCTTTCGCTGTAGTCCGCTATAGGAGAAGGTGCTGTGGGGACACGGTATCTTCACTGGTCCTTATGAGCCGGTGGAAAAGACTTCGGTTCCAAACCCGCTGTTAAAATCGCTGGCCAGTGCCTGAATGCCTTGAGCAAAAGTCTTGAAGAACGGCTGCGACTGGAGAGCCTTTAGAGTCTCTTCAGAGTCCCAGCGGCCGATGTGGACCCGGCGCCCCTCCGGCATGATGAAGACCTGATAGTGGAAGTGACCCTTCAATCTGCTGTCTGCTTCGATAGCGTTCAGAAAATCAGCGATCAGCTGCTGCCAGGTTTCTTCATTTCCAGTGTAAGTGTATTCAACCAATACGTTTTTCATGAGAGATCTCCGTTTTGTGTGTGCCTGAACCATAGGTAAGGCAGAACGAGATATTGTTGAAATTTATTATTTGTATAATCTGATATTGATTGAGATGATATTTTGAGGGCGTTTCGTGGACTACAATCTGTTTCCGGTGTTTGTTGAAATCATGCGCCACCGCAACATTTCCAAAGCGGCTGCCGTTCTCGGCCTGACCCAACCAGCTGCTTCTAATGCACTGGCGCGGTTACGGCATCAGTTCGGTGACCAGCTCTTTATTCGGGCCAGTCGCGGCGTGGTGCCAACCAAATTTGCAACAGATATCGGTCCTGAGATTGAGCAGCATGTTGAACGGCTGAAGGAGTTAACTCAAACGCAAAGCAAACGTCCTGTTGATCTGAAGCAGGTGGTGCGGAACTTTAAGATCGTTGCTCACGACATGGAAGAGTGTCTGATCCTTCCGCTTGTGATTTCAGGTTTTGCTGAGGAAGCACCGAATGTGCGGATCGAGATCAGGCCCTTCAATCGGGTCACTCTGGCAGATGAGCTTGTGGCCGGTCGGGTGGACATTGTCATGGCGTATCTGCGCGACCCTTATAAGAACCTGATCAGCCGGGAACTTTATTTTCAGGATTTCGTTTGTGTGTGTCGAGGTGGTCATTCGGCCGCTGGGCAGCGATTGACCCTGCAGGAATTTGTGAAGCTGCAGCACATGATTGTGTCACCAGAAAAAGGCGGTTTTTCTGGACTTGTTGACGACAAGCTAGCTGAGAAAGGCTTGACCAGGAATGTTCAGGTAAGCGCACCGCATTTTCTTTCGGCCTGCCAGTATGTAGCCGGGACTGATTTTCTACTCACTTTGCCGCGCCAAGTCGCTCTGATGGGGGCGCAGGCATTCGGCCTGCAGGTCTTTGAATTGCCATTCGAGCTGGATGGATTTTCCACGTCGATCCATTGGCACCGGCGTTTGGACAAGGACCCTGAGCATATTGCCTTGCGTGATCTGTTGCAGGAAATTGTTAAAACCAGCCTTTAGGTTAAACTCTCACAATGTTGATAGTGAGAGCGTTTGACTTTTCGATATTGTAATTCTGTTATCAGGGCCAATGATTAACTTGTGTCGGGATACTGCCAATATGATGCCAGAACCTAGCCTGAAATTGTTTTTAGAATTTCCACATGAAGCACTCGATTAGCAGCAGATACGACAGTGCCGCCGGAGCTCAGCGTAAGCGGGTTCCCTTGCCAATCGGTCATGACACCGCCTGCCGCCTCGACAACTGCTGAAACAGCCAAAAAATCATAAGGTTGAAGGTCATAATCGATCACGGCGTCGACATGTCCGGCAGCCAGAAGTGCATGGGGATAGCAGTCGTAGGCAAACCGGCGTGTCTGGCCAACCTGCAGAAGACGGTTGAACACCAAAGGATGGTCCCGGTAGATTTTCTCGCCCTCATTGATGTAGAGGATCGCGTCTGCCAAAGCCCGCTTTTGGGACGTTCGTATCGGCTGGCCGTTCAACGTGGCGCCAATTCCCTTGAGACCTAAAAAAGTCTCGTTCAAGGCGGGCATGCAGATGGCTCCGAATTCCGGTGTGCCATTCACCATGTGCGCAAGCAAAAACCCGAAGAGCGGATGCCCGGAGAGGAAGGACCGGGTGCCGTCGATCGGATCGATGACCCACAGGCGGTCATCTTTTCCATCCTCCCGCCCATGCTCTTCGCCCAGAATACCGTGATCTGGAAAATGCTGTTTGATGTACCGGCGGATTTCGGTTTCCACCGCCTTGTCCGCTTGGGTAACCGGGCTTTCGTCGGCCTTGAATTCAACACCAAGCGCGCCCCGGAAATAGTGCATTGCGGTTTTAGACGCCAAATTGCAGATGTTTTCAGCATGGTCGGCAATCGCGTGTGCGGCCGTCATCGCATTTCCCTCCTTCAAACCTGCCGTTAGGACTGGAATGCCGGCTTAGGCTTTCACACGTTCCATTTTCGGATCGTAAAGCGGGTGAAGCGTGACGTCGCACGGCACACGCTCCGTTGCGACTTCAAGCTCATATTCTCCGGAGGTTACATATTCGGCATCAACACCATGCTGGCAACGCACATAGCCATACCCGATGGATTTGCCGACCGTGTAACCGAACCCACCGGAAGTCAGCCAGCCAACACGCTCGCCATTGCGATAGATCGTTTCACGTCCGAGCAGCACAACTGACGGGTCGACAGTAAAACACGCCAGCATTTTCTTGACGCCGTCCGCTTTTTGTTTTTCGGCCGCCGCCCGGCCTTTGAAATCCACGTCCTTGCGCAGCTTGACGGCCCAGCCCAGGCCCGCTTCAAACGGCGTGTGATCCGGTCCAATATCAGAGCCCCAGGCCCGGTAGCCTTTTTCCAGACGCAGGGATTCAATTGCCCGGTAGCCTGCATTCACCAGACCGAGATCCTGACCGGCTTCCATGAGCGCCTTGTAAACCGTCTGGGCATATTCGACGGGAAGATGCAGTTCCCAGCCGAGTTCACCAACGTAAGTCACCCGAAGCGCCTGGACAGGACAACCGGCAATGCCGATGGTGCGGATGGTGCCGAATTTGAAGCCATCGTTGGAAATATCATCGCGTGTCACCTTTTCCAGGATCGCGCGTGCCTTGGGGCCCATCAGCGACAGAACTGCATTTGATGAGGTGATGTCGAACAGCTGGCAGTGCATGCCTTGCGGGATATTGCGGCTAATCCAATCAAAGTCGTGGGTAGCAAAGCCAGTTCCGGTGACGATATAAAACTCGTCCTCGGCCACACGGGCGACGGTCAGGTCACACTCGATGCCGCCATGGTCATTTAACATCTGCGTATAGACGAGCGATCCGGCGGGCTTGTCGACATCATTGGCGCAGATCCAGTTGAGTGCTGCCGCTGCATCGGGACCTTTCAAGGCGAATTTGGCGAAGGACGTCTGATCGAACACAACAGCTGCTTCCCGGGCCGCTCTATGTTCACGCCCCACCGCTTCGAACCAGTTTTGCCGGCCAAAACTGTAGTCATCCTTGGCTGTTTCTCCCTTGGCTTCGTCCGCAAACCAGTTCGGACGTTCCCACCCTAGTTTTTCGCCGAAACATGCCCCTTGTGAAGCCAGAAGGTCGTATAGCGGAGACTTGCGGCACGGCCGGCCGGAATTGTTTTCCTCATGAGGCCAAGCCATCGTGTAGTGCTTGCCATAAGCTTCAACGGTGCGTGTGCGCACCCAGTCTGTGTCGAAATGCGGCCGACCAAAGCGACGGATATCGGCAGACCACAGGTCGAATGGCGGTTCGCCCTTGTGTACCCACTCGGCAAGCGCCATACCTGCGCCACCGCCAGCAGCAATGCCGAAAGCGTTGAAGCCTGCACCGACAAAGAAATTGCTCAGTTCCGGTGCTTCTCCGACAATGAAATTGCCGTCGGGAGTGAAACTCTCCGGTCCGTTGGTCAACATCTTGATGCCAGCGGTTTCCAGCGCGGGAACCCGGCCCAGAGAAAGCTCCATCAATTGCTCGAAATGGTCGAAGTTGCTGTCGAGCAAGGTGTAGTGGAAGCCTTGCGGAATGCCGCCGACCGCCCATGGAATGGGATTGGGTTCATAACCGCCCATCACCAGGCCACCGACCTCTTCCTTATAGTAGGTCAACCGGTCCGGATCGCGCAGCGTCGGCAACGTCGAGGTGATGCCCTCGATGGGTTCAGTGACCATAAACTGGTGTTCCATTGGTACCAGAGGCACGTTCACGCCGAACCGCTTGGCAAAATCCCGTGTCCATTGGCCAGCGCAGCAGATGACTTTTTCGCATTCGATGCGGCCATGTACCGTGACAACAGCCCGGATTTTGCCGTTTTCGATTTCGATATCCGTGACCTTGGTGTCCTCGAATATCTGCGCGCCGGCCATTCGGGCACCCTTGGCCAGCGCCTGGGTAATGTCAGATGGATTGGCCTGGCCATCGGTCGGCAAAAAGGCGGCGCCGACGACATCCGAAATGTCCATGAGTGGCCACAGGTCCTGAGCTTCCTTGGGCGTCAGCAATTCCATTGGCAGGCCGAAGCTGTGGGCCGTGGTGGCCTGGCGTTTGACCTCCGTCCAGCGTTCTTCGTTACAAGCCAGGCGCAGGCCACCATTCATCTTCCAGCCGGTGCCAAGCCCGGTTTCCTCTTCAATCTTGTTATAGAGGTCGACGGAGTACCCAAGCAGCTGCGTGATATTGGCATTGGACCGCAATTGCCCGACCAGGCCGGCAGCGTGAAAAGTCGTGCCGGATGTCAGCTTTTTTCGTTCCAGAAGAACCGTGTCGGACCAGCCCAATTTGGCAAGATGATAGGCGGTTGAGCAGCCGATAATGCCGCCGCCAATGATCACAGCCTTGGCGGTTTTAGGAAGGTTGGTCATGTCAGTCCTCAACTTAACTGGAAGTCATGAAACGCCGAGCGGAACCGCCCGAGGTTCTCGGCCGTATAAGCCGCATAATCAAAGTCGATTTCGGAGGTGATTTCCGAAACCATGCTCCACATGGTTTCCCGCAACAGAGATGCGCATTTCATGGCGCTATAGCGATGGCGCAATTCGTCCGTGACGGGCGTTTCGAAATAGGTCTCCAGCATCCAGTCTTCCTGAGACGGTGCGAGACCGTTGTTTGAGGCTAGGCCGCCAAGGTCAAACAGCGGACTGTTGAAACCGGCATAGTCGAAGTCGATCAGCCACAAACGCTGGCCATCATCCAAGAAATTGCCGCACAACAGATCATTGTGGCCAAACACTATGTCAAACGGACCGGCAGCTTGTTCCAGCTGTTCTGAGGCCTCGATGAGATCGGGTAAAAGCTTCAGATGTGCTGAGCCACGATCTTTCATAGTCGCGCCGTAGTCGCGAATGACGTGAAACACCCAGAACACGAGCGCCGGTCCACGCAAGTTTTTCGCGACATCGCGATGGCAGGTTTTGACGAGATCAAGCACCTTCGGCAAGACATCGGGGTCGCGGATATCGGCCTCCGATAGTGTCTTGCTTTCGATATATTCCAACACCACCAGATTGTCGGCCGTATGCACCACGGCTGGCGACAGGCCTGCTGCATGTGCCGCCCTTGAGGCAGCCAGCTCGTTGAACCGCATGACCTGATGCAACGGGATGTCATCTCCAACGCGGACGACATATTTCGTCTCGCCATCTTCTACGAGGTAATTCACGTTGGTGATCCCGCCGGTCAGCGGCTCGGCGCTGATCTTGCCTTGCCAGATCGGCAAAGCCTGAATGCGGGACAGCAAATCGGTTTGGCTCATTAGTCAGGTCTCCAATCCGAAACGAACGCGGGCGCCGCGGGCGCTGGCTTTCAAAATACGGTCGGCAATGATGGCGATAAATGCGATTGCAAGGCCAGCAACAAGGCCGCGCCCGGTGTCCGCCTTTGTCAGGGCGATATAAACCTCCTGGCCTAGGTCGCGGGTACCGACCAGCGCGGTGATGACCAGCATGGACAGCGCCAGCATGATGGTTTGGTTCAGCCCCAACAGGATTTCAGGCAGGGCCATCGGCAACCGGATATGGCGCAACAGCTGGAAACGCGTGCAGCCGGACACCTGGCCTGCTTCGATCAGATCCTTGCTTACACCGCGGACCCCATGAGCTGCATAGCGCACAGCCGGTGCCAGAGCATAAAGAACGATGGCGATCATCGCGGTGAAGTCACCGACGCGGAACAACATGACGACCGGGATCAGATACACAAAGCTCGGCAGAGTCTGCAGCGTGTCGATCATCAGATTGATGACCTGCCCCGCCCGTTTGTTCAAAGCGGCCAAGATACCGAGCGGGACGCCGATCAGTGTCGCCAGAATAACCGATGCCCCGCACAGATAGACCGTGACCATCGCCTTGGTCCAAAGTCCGGTAACCGCGATAAAGACCGACATGACGGCGCACATAAGCGCCAGGTTCCGTCCGCCGGCACGCCATCCCAAAAATGTGATGAGCGTGATCGCCAAGGGCCACGGAATGCCCAGAAGAACTTTCTTGATTGGCAGCATGAACCAGGTCAAGAAGAACACTTTTATGGCTTCGAAAACATCAAAGTAGTTTACATTCAGATACTTGACCGTGTCGTTCCAAAACGCTCCGGTTGTGATGGTCTGCGCGTCCGGGTATTTTAGTAGAAGCGGTGAAAACTGCCCCAAAACCCAGGTGACAAGCAGCAATCCGACGACCAGTACCGTACGGCGGTGCCGTGCGATCCAAGTACCTGATACTGGCTTGTGAACTTGCCCCATCCGCTCAGCGAAGGCTTGGCTAAGCCGGTCAACGGAGATGGCCAGGACCACGATGGCAATGCCGGCTTCAAACCCGGCACCAATATCCAGACGCCGCAGCGCTGCCAGCACATCGAAGCCGAGACCTCCTGCACCGATCATCGAGGCGATGATCACCATGTTCAGCGTCAGCATGATCACCTGGTTAACGCCCACCATCAGGGTCTGCGACGCCGAAGGCACCAGAACGCGCCACATGAGCTGGTGGTCGGTTGCGCCGGCCATGCGGCCAAAATCAACAATTTCCGGATCAACGGACCGGAGCGCCAAGGTGGTCACGCGTACCATTGGCGGAGTGGCGTAAATGATGGTTGCGACCAAAGCCGAGACTGGCCCGAAGCCAAACATGAAGAGGATCGGTACCAGATACGCGAAAATCGGCATCGTCTGCATCAAATCCAGAATTGGGGACAAGATCCGTTCGCCTGTTGGGTGGCGATAGGTCCAGATCCCCAGAAGCAATCCGCCGCCCGCTCCGATTGGAACCGCGATCATAACCGACGCCAATGTCACCATCGCGCTGTCCCATTGGCCAAAGACCGCCAAATAGACGAAGCACGCCCCAACCAAAGCCGCCAGGCCCCAGTCCCGGCAATATTGCCCGAGCGCGATGACCACCGCTGTCACGACAATCCAGCTTATGGCAGGCAAAAGGGTATAGGCATCCGCGCCTTGTCCGATGACAAACCCATCTGCCAGCAAGGCCAAAGCAAAGTGATAAGGCTGTTCGATGAGCCAGGCGATGCTACGTGTCAGATCGGTGAACGAAACCGGTCCGATGGCCGCATCTTCGACCAGCCATTTCATCGCAGCGGAGATATGTTTCTTTAAGGGGATGACCCAAGCCGATGGAAACTTGACCAGCCACCTTGCATCCAGTGCCTTGGCAAGATCCCGGCCATTGTAGCCGATGACGATGGTGGCCAGAAGCACACCCCACATCGCATACATATGCCTGTTGGCCCAACTGGTCATTTGGGTTGGCCTCGGCCGAACAAAGTGCTGGCGACAGCCGCGCGGTCAATCGAACCAACAATTTGCCCAGACGTATCTTCTACCGGGACAGGTTTGTCCGCTGCAATGATGCGCTCGGCCACGTCGGAGATTTTATCGGAGATCGTGACCGGAACTCCCTCGCCGAAGCCTCCGGACTGAAACAGCCCTCCGACCGTCAGAACTTTAGACCGCGGAATGTGGCGCGTGAATTCGGCCACATAGTCGGTTGCCGGGTTCATGACCAGATCTTCTGGCGTAGCAACCTGAATGATTTCGCCGTCCTTCATGATCGCAATGCGGTCTGCAAGACGCACCGCTTCATCAAAGTCGTGGGTAATAAAGACGATTGTTTTGTGCAACCGGGCTTGCAGGCGCAAAAACTCGTCCTGCATTTCGCGCCGGATCAACGGATCCAGGGCAGAAAAAGGTTCGTCCAAAAACCACAAGTCAGGTTCGGTCACCAGGGATCGTGCGATGCCAACCCTCTGCTGCTGTCCGCCCGACAGCTCTCGTGGATAATTGTCTTCCCGGCCTTTGAGGCCAACCAAGTCGACAACATCCTGAGCCATGGCTTCCGCTTCTGACTTTGGCACCGCCTGAATCATGAGGGGAAACATGACATTCTGCAGTACGGTCAGATGCGGAAGCAGAGCAAAGTGCTGAAAGACCATCCCCATCTTGTGGCGGCGGATCTCGATCAACTCCTGATCGCTAGCACGAAGCAGATCAACATCGTCAAAAAGAACCTCACCACCAGTTGGCTCGATCAAACGCGACAAACAGCGGACCAGCGTTGATTTTCCGGACCCCGAGAGGCCCATGATTACAAAAATCTCGCCTTCGGCAATATCAATGCTGGCGTTCCGGACCGCGCCGATCAGTCCCGCGCGCCGGATATCTTCCGCATCCGGCGCGTTGCTTTGAGCCAGAAAGGAATTGGCGTCCGCTCCGTAGAGCTTCCAGACATTCCGGCAGGACAATTTGATCCGAGACGGCATACATGCGCTCCGCAGTCACGCCTTGGCTGGCACGTGACGGTGAAAAAAAGTCGATGGGGCAAGTTATCAGGGCCAATCGGGGAACAGACGGCCCTGTTTTATTGATTTATTTTGATATCCAGCCAGACCAGCGGTCCTTGTTGGCCGTCATCCAATCTGCAACCACGGTGTCGATGTCGACTTTTTCCAGATCAGCCTTGCTCACCATGGCGCTCATTTCGTCATTTGTGATCTTATAGGCGTCAATGATGTTGTAGGCGCCAGGCCATTTTTCCTGAAGACCGGACCAGGCAGCTTTCCAGATCGGCCCACGTGGCTTGCCGCAATCATATGCCAGTTCCGGATTCACACCGACAGACGGATCAGAATAACATTCGGCAGAGTAGGGCGGGAACTCAACAAATTCGCCGTCATATTTCGCCGGAGCCCAATGGGGCACATAGACCCAGAGCATGATCGGATCTTTGCGTTGATAAGCCGATTCCAATTCGGCAAACAGCGCGGCATCTGTTCCAGCATGAACAACTTCAAAATCCAGTTGAAGCGCCTCAACACGCTCTTCGTCAAAGCCGCCCCAGGTCACGGGCCCGCCGACGTAGCGGCCATTGGGAGCAGTTTCAGCTGTTGAGAATTCCTCGGCGCAGTCTTTCAAAGCTTCCCAATTCGGCAGCCCAGGGCAGAGGTCTTTCATGTAAGAAGGGTACCACCACTCTTCGATCGCCATCAGGCCGGTTTCTCCGACGTTGACAACCTTGCCGGTACCGGTTGCTTCATCAAGGGCTTCACGGCCGGTGGTTTCCCAGATCTCCATTGCCAAATGCAGATCGCCGTTTTTCAAGCCCGCGAATTGAGCAATGTAATCTGCCTGGACATATTCGACGTTGTATCCTGCTTCCGTCAGGATGCTGCCCATGATTTTCGTGTTGATCAATTGGCCGGACCAATCGTGCAAGGTCAGCTTGATTGGATCAGATGATTCCACCGCCCCAGCCGCGGAAACAGACGTCATTAGTGCCAGAGCGACTGCACTTAATTTCGTAGCTTGAACCCTCATACCACCCTCCCAAATGTGGTTTTTTGTATTGAATTATGGCATTCAATTCGAAAATCATGTCCTGCTTTTCCGTTCAAATCAAGAAAAACCACAAAAAACCATACAAATAATGTAAGAATGGTCTAAACCCTGGACCGGAAGCGTTGAGAATGTTGCTTTATGTGGTGTTCGTGCTACAGGACGGGCGCTTCAAAACGAAATTATAATCTGAGCTCTTAAGCGCATGAACATAAAGACCAAAAATCAGCGGGAAGAGGAAATCCTGCGGGAGCTTTACAAGGCTGGCGGTTCCTGCCGCGTCAGTTTTCTGGCCAAGGAACTCGGTGTAACGCTGGAGACAATCCGGAGAAATCTGAAGACGCTGGAAGACCGTCAAATCGTCCGCAAGGTTCATGGCGGCGTGCATTTGGTCGAAGACATTCTGGAGCCGACCTTCGAAAGCCGGCTGGATAAGAAAGTTCATGCCAAAGAGGTGTTGGCCAAAGCTGTTGCGGAAACCATCAGCGATGGCGATTCCGTGTTTCTCGATATTGGATCAACAACGGCCTATGTCGCGATGGCTCTGCAAAACCACTCCAACCTGTTTGTCGTGACCAATTCCGTCTTTGTGGCAAGCACGTTGTCGACGCGGAACAACAACCGGGTTTTCATGGCTGGTGGCGAGTTGCGGCCCCATGACGGCGGCGCCTTTGGCGTGGAAGCGCAGGATCTCATCCGGCGCCTCAATGTCCGGTTCGCGATATTCTCAGTTGGCGCGATCAATGCGGATACCGGCTTTATGTTGCATGACCTGCAGGAAGCCAATCTTGCCAACATTGCAATGGAAAATGCCCAGGTCCGGATCATCGTTGCAGACGGTGAAAAACTGGGAAAACGGGCACCTGTCGCGCTACAGAACACCAGCCGAATTGATTTACTTATCACCGACCGGGATCCGCCAAAAGGTATCCGGACTATGTTGGAAGAGAACGAGATCGATCTGATCGTGGCTGACGGAGGATAGCGATGCAGATGTACGCCCTGTCATTTGAATTTTGCAATTCGCCGATGCTGGTACTCGAACGGTAGAGTATTCGGTCTTCTGACATCGTTGAAAACGGCAAGCCGCATCTGCCTTATTCAATTTCCAACCCAAATTTCGGCGAACGGCCGAATTTCAACAACCTTTCTCTAAGAGTCGCTCGGGAGAAAAACGGGGTTGCTCAGACTATGTTTGCGATTGGTTTGGCTTAGTTGAGCCTCCTATGGAACTAGGTTGCCTATTCCAAACACAGAGCATTAGAGCCGCATTACGTTTAAACCGGATCGGCCAGTCGAGACGACATTAAGAGAGAGTTGGGCGACGAATTAAACGCAGAAAAACGGCCCCTGATTGACTGTGTTACTCATCTTTACTGGCCGGTATGAATCGGGGCGCGGTAGCAACGGTTATTCCGCCGTCTTTTTGCTGGATCATTTTCCGATCCTTCATATGACCAGTTTTTCCGGCATCTTCTATTGGGATTACCCATGAAAGGCAGGCGTCGGGTGTTTCCACGGCTGTTTGCAAGGCGGTCTCGTCCATTTGCATTACCGCAGCCGCTATTTTTTGGCTCATTGCAGGCCAATTCTCCCGGTTCATCTGATCTGCAAAGATGGGATCGTCCAAATTTAGGGCTTTGCGCAGGGCGGAGTAAAACTTCGGTTCGATTGCCCCGACGGCAATGTAGTTTCCGCTTTGGGTTTGATAACAGCGATAGAACGGCGCAGCGCCGTCCAGCAAGTTGCCGCTCCGTTGAGGGGCCCAGGCACCAGCATTTCTCCAGCCGTAGTTCATGGCCATCAACAGCGCCGTGCCATCAGCCATGGCGGCATCAATCACAGACCCTTTTCCAGTCGAACGAGCAGCAATTACAGCCGCGAGAATACCAAACGCGCCCAGCATGCCTCCGCCACCAAAGTCCCCTACCAGCGAAAGTGGGGGAGGCGGCGGCTCGTCCTTTGGACCGATCGCATGAAGGGCGCCAGTCTGCGCGATATAGTTGATGTCGTGCCCTGGATGCAGGGCGAGCGGGCCTGTCTGTCCGTAGCCGGTGATCCTGCAATAGACCAAAACCGGATTGATCTTGTGACATTCCTTGGGTCCAAGTCCCAGTCGCTCCATAACGCCGGGACGATGCCCCTCAAGAAGCACATCCGTCCCTTCGAGTTTCTTCAAGACCTCGGTACGGCCTTCATCCGATTTCAGGTCGAGTGGGATTCTCCGGGCCCGGCCGCGGAGCAGAATTTCGCTGTCTCCCACATCGACACCGTTTGGTTGACCTCCGGGGCGCGTGATCCTGATGACCTCCGCGCCATGATCGGCCAGCATCATGGCGCAAAACGGCACCGGGCCAATGGCGTCAAATTCCAGAACTTTCAGCCCGGCCAGTGGTTTGAGACCGGTCATGCAGCGGTTCTCCTTCGCACGCGGGCGGCGCGTTTTCTGGAGTTGGATAAAAAACCATTCTGACGTCTCGCTTCATGCAGTAAATTCACGATCCCGGCTTCCGGCGGTGAGCCGCTCTCTCTGCAGCTCTCCACCGTAGTCCGGATACGCAAAGTGTCTCCTTGAAACACCGGCGCCGGGAAGGTCACGTTAGACATGCCCAGATAGGCAAAAGTTGTACCGAGCGTGGTTTCATTGACCGACATTCTGATCATCGTCCCAAGGGTCATAAGGGATTTTGCCAGTGGCTTTTCAAATGCGGCGAATTCTTCGAACCAAAGTCCCGCCATCGGTCAGTTCTCAGCGTTAGTCAGTTTGAGTTGAACGAGCAGAGCCCCCGTTTCAACAGTGTTCCCCGTTTCCGTTTGGATGCCTGTGACTTTTCCGGCGGCTCTAGCTTTGAGTTCCAAAAGGAGTTTCATGGATTCCATCACTGCCAGTGTGTCGCCTTCAGCCACGTCTGCTCCTAGTTCGGTGCGCAACTCAACCACCAAACCTGGCATCGGTGCCGTAATTTGATTGGGAGCTTCTGAATGGTTGTCCTGTTCCGCAGTGTCGTAGTCACCGAGGGACACGATCTGGTGAGCGGCATCGAAATCCTGACCCCAAAGATGGATTGTATTTTCTTCAATCAATGCGCCAATTGTCTGTTTGATGCCATCTTCCGTAACTGTAAGCCTGTGAGCCTCATTCCATTCCGCCTGCATCGTTTTTGTGCTGCCATTGCTGGTAATCACAAACCCTTCGGAGGTATTGGCAATTCGCACGCGATGTTCCGGATCTTTGGGATCAAGATAGGTGGTTTGAGCAGGGTGCCCCGCCTTCTGGAGCAAGCGGAAACCTCCAGCACCCTGCCAGGGCGAAGCTTGAGGTTTTGGCCGGATGTGCCATGCAAGGGCGGCAAAGGCCAGACTGTCAACTGGAGCGGGCTGCCAGCCTTCTGGCCACTCTTGTGCCAGGAAACTGGTGGAGGCGCGGCCGATCGCAAAACGTTCGCGAAGGAGAGCGTCGCGAAGAAAGGTTCGCGTGGTGGTCACACCTGCAACTTCGAGCCGCTCAAGACCTTTGGCAAGTTTTTTACGTGCCGTATTTCGATCCCGGCCGTGGGAAATCAGTTTCGCGATCAGTGAATCGTAATGTGCCCCGATGACGGATCCGGCTTGAATGCCGCTGTCAATGCGCAGCTCTGAAGCACCCGACCAGTGCAAGGCTTTCCCCGTATCAGGACGAAACCCTTTGCGTGCATCCTCTGCTGTCAGCCGCGCCTCTATGGCATGACCGGTGCAGGTTATCTGATCTTGCGAGAGTGAAAGTTTTTCGCCAGCAGCGACGCGAAGCTGAAGGTCCACCAGATCAACACCGCAGATCTCCTCGGTTACGGTATGTTCGACCTGCAGCCTTGTATTCATCTCCAGGAAGTAGAACCCTTCGGTTTCCGCCTCCATAACAAACTCTACTGTACCGGTACTATCATAGCCGATCTTGCGCCCAAGACCGACCGCGGCTGAATAAAGTGCTGCACGCGTTTCCTGGCGCAGATTTGGAGCGGGTGCTTCTTCCAGTATTTTTTGGTGGTTACGCTGCACTGAACAGTCGCGTTCGAAAAGATGTAGCATCGAGCCGTGCGTGTCGCCCAGGAGCTGCACTTCGATATGGCGCGGATTTGCAATTAGCTTTTCAATCAGCAATCGCCCATCGCCGAAGGAACGGGTAGCCTCTGTGCGGGCAGCTCTGATAGCGGCTTCCAGATCAATGGGATCAAAGACGGCACGCATGCCCTTGCCACCACCGCCTGCGTTGGCCTTTACCATAACCGGGAAGCCGATTTCATGTGCGGCGGCTACAAGCGCAGCATCGCTCTGATCTTCGCCCGAATAACCAGGTATGCAGGGAACTCCGGCCTCGAGCGCGATTTTCTTAGCTTCGATCTTGGATCCCATAGATCTGATCGCATCGATATGTGGGCCGACCCAAGTGATACCCAGCTCGGTACAGCCATGAACCAGGTCCGCTTGCTCGGACAGAAAACCATAGCCGGGATGAATTGCCTCGGCGCCGGTCACGCGGGCTGCATCCAAAATGCGGTCTGTTCGCAGATAACTCTCAGCTGCAGGGGCAGGGCCGATGTGGACAGCGTGATCCGCCATTTGGACATGCAATGCAGCTGCATCAGCGTCCGAATAAACGGCGATCGTACGCAGTCCCATTTTGCGCGCGGTGCGCATGATGCGGCAAGCGATTTCGCCGCGATTGGCAATGAGAAGGCTGTCAAACATGTCCCGTCCTCACATTCTGTAGACCGGGCGCGGACCGGTGTCCTGTTCTTCCCCCGCCGCCAAGGCAATGCAGAGACCCAGAACATCGCGGGTCTGGTTGGGTTCGATGATGCCGTCATCCCACAGCCTGGCGGTCGCATAATAAGGGTCGGACTGTTCTTCGAACTGGGCGCGGGTGCGGGAGTCCAGCTCCTGGATTTCCTCTTCGGTTGCAGGCGATTTGATGCTGGCACGGCGCAGGTCGGTTACGACTGTTGCCGCGACATCGGGGCTCATTGTCGCGATGCGTGCGTTCGGCCAGGAGAACAGAAAACGAGGCCGGAATCCCCGGCCGCACATGCCGTAATTTCCGGCACCATAGGATCCTCCAACCAGTATGGTGTATTTCGGAACCCGTGCATTCGATACGGCATAGACCAGTTTGGCCGAATGCTTGGCAATGCCTCCGCGTTCAGCTTCGGTTCCGACCATGAAACCGGTAATGTTTTGTAGAAAAACCAGCGGGATCTGACGCTGGTCACAGAGTTCTATGAAATGTGCACCCTTGACCGAGCATTCAGAAAACAGCGCGCCGTCATTTGCCAGGATGCCCACTGGGTAACCGTGAATTTGGGCAAAACCCGTGATCAGGCTTTTGCCGTAATCAGGCTTGAACTCTGAGAATTCTGAGCCGTCCACCAGAGTCTTGATCAACGCCCGCATGTCGATCGGATGTTTTAGATCTACAGGCGCATGATCCTGGGTTTCACCATGCAGGGCCAATGGAGGTTTGCCGACTTGCTTGGGAGATGAGACCTTGCGGTTGTCACCCAGGTTGGCAATGATCTCACGCAGTTTTTGAAGTGCAGATTCCTCATCCGGCGCAATATGATCGCTGACACCGGAAACCTGTGTGTGCATCTCGGCACCGCCTAATGTTTCGCCGTCAACAATCTCATTGATGGCTGCTTTAACGATCGGAGGGCCACCCAGGTGAATTCGGCCGGTCCCTTTGACCATAATGACCTGATCTGACAGGGCGGGAATATAGGCACCGCCCGCTGTGCAGCCGCCGAAAACCACCGAGATTTGCGGGATACCAGCAGCTGACATTTGGCACTGACGCCAGAAACCGCCACCGAAATGATCCTTATCGGGAAAAACACGGTCCTGCTCAGGTAGAAAGGCTCCGCCACAATCCACCAGGTAGATGCAGGGCAGCCGGTGCTGTTCAGCAATCTCCTGAGCACGTGAATGCTTGCGCACTGTTTCGGCAAAGAAGGATCCACCCTTGGTGGTCGCATCATTGGCGATGAGCATGCAAGGACGATCATGGATCATGCCGATACCTGTGACGATCCCGGCGCTGGGCACCTCACCACCATAGAGTCCATGTGCTGCCAGGGGGGACAATTCCAAGAACGCTGTTTGGGGATCGACGATCATTTCGATGCGCTCCCGTACAAACAATTTCCCGCGTTCGGCATGGCGGGCGCGAAACTTCTCTCCGCCCCCTTGAGACGCGCCTCGGAGTTTTTTCCGCAATTCATCGACCAAATCCGTGATCGCAGCCATCGCCGACTTCCTCGTTTCAATTTTCGAGATTGATTTTCTACCTAACGACCGTTAGAAATTCTGTCAACAAACAAAGGAGCAGCCAAGGTGACCACACCCGGATTTGATGCCACCACATCCAGCAGTTTCTTCTTTGATGAAGAGCATCACATGCTCCGCGCCCAAGTGCGGCGCTTTGTTGAAGAGGAAATCAAGCCTCATGCAGATGTGTGGGAGGAGGAAGGTGCCACACCGCGAGAGTTGCTCAGAAAAATGGGTGCCTTGGGTTTTTTTGGCGTCACCTATCCGCACCAGTTCGGCGGTTCAGACATGGACGAACGCGCAACCGTAGTCCTGGCCGAGGAGCTTGGGCGTTGCACTTATGCCGGAGTAGCAATTACAGCGCTTGTGCATACGGATATGGCGTCCGTACATATTTTCAATGCCGGCACTGATGCGCAGAAACAGAAATACCTCCCCCGTGTGATTTCCGGTGAAATCATTACAGCGGTGGGAATTACCGAGCCTGATGCGGGGTCGGACGTAAAAGGCATACGAACGAATGCCCGACGTGAAGGAGACCACTACGTTTTGAATGGTGCGAAGACATTCATCACAAACGGAGTGCATGGCGATGTCTTCTGCATTGCTGCCAAAACGGATCCGCAGGGGGCTCCAAGCCAGAGCGTGACCATGTTTATCGTCGAAAAGGGCATGGAAGGCTTTTCTGTGTCGCGCTCACTCAAGAAACACGGCTGGAACAGCTCGGACACCGCCGAGCTTTCTTTCGTTGATGTCCGGGTGCCTCAAGAAAACGTGCTTGGGCAGGAGGGGCGCGGGTTTTACGAGATCATGAAGAATTTCCAGAACGAGCGGTTGGTTCTTGGCGCCATGGCCATGGGGGAAGCGCAGGCCGCCTTGGAACTGACGGTGCAATACACGAAAGACCGCAAGGCATTTGGAGAACCGCTTTGGGCAAAACAAATGATCCGGACCCGTCTGGCCGAATTGGCCTCCAAAGTTGAGGCTGGACGGCACATGATTTATGCGACAGCGGCACGGTCCGCCATGGGCGAAAGCCTGGTGCGGGAGGTGTCCATGATCAAATCCTATTGTGGAGAGTTGGTGAATGAAGTCATGTACGCCTGTGTTCAATTCCATGGCGGCATGGGTTTCATGCGGGAAAGTACAATAGAGCGCATGGCGCGCGATGCTCGGGTTCAGGCCATTGGCGGAGGAGCCACTGAAGTGATGCTGGAAGAAGTCGCGAAGCGGATGTGATTGATGCAAAGCTGGAGTTTTAAAGAGGGTTTTGGCCTCGACAATCTGGTGAAGACCGACGAGGTGATGCCTGAAGTCGGCCCGCGGGACGTGTTGCTTGAAATGCATGCGGCGTCTCTGAATTACCGGGATCTGGTCGTGATGCAAGGTGGGCACGGCCGCACCGTCGCTCCGCCACTTGTTCCTTTATCCGACGGGGTGGGCAAAATTATTGCTACCGGTCGACAGGTTGCGGACTTTGCTGTGGGCGACCGTGTTTGTCCGGCATTTTATCAGCACTGGTACGGTGGGGCTCCACCTGCCAATCTTGATAAAGGTCGGCTTGGTGGCCCGCTTGACGGTGTATTGGCAACACACCGGGTGTTTGCAGCGGAGACATTGGTGCGGATCCCAGAATATCTCAGTGATGCCGAAGCTACCGCGTTGCCCTGCGCAGGCGTGACTGCTTGGAGCGCATTAAATGAGCCCACGTCGCTGCGGTCTGGGGAAACGGTCCTTGTTCAGGGAACGGGAGGCGTTGCACTGATGGCACTGCAACTTGCAAAGGCCATGGGCGCACGGGTGATCATGACCACCTCAACACCTGCGAAGGCGAAGCAGTTGCGTGAACTTGGGGCAGATGATGTTATCGACCGCTCCAAGGTCTCCAATTGGCACCACCTTGTGCAGGAGATGACAGAAGGTAGGGGAGTTGACCGTGTTCTGGAACTTGGAGGCGCGACCACACTGAATACATCGGTTAAATCTGTGAAGACAGGCGGCACAGTTCTGTTGATCGGTAATGTGACAGGAAATGTCGCCGAGCTCTTTCTGCCGTTGCTGCTATCGCGTCGCATTACCTTGCATGCTGTCTCCGTCGGTTCACAGGAAACTTTCCGGTCTCTTTGCAAGGTATTGCAGTTTCATCGGATCAGACCGGTCATCGGCAAGCTGTTTGATTTTGATGATGCGCTATTGGCCTTTGGCGCTCTTGAGTCAGGTGAAGTTTTCGGGAAGGTATGTGTTTCCTGCCAGCCGGACAGAAACAAGTGACCGGAACTCCGCAACAGCGCCCAAGAACGAAAGCTGCAATAGCGCGTCAGGAGATCCTGGCCATTGCCGCACGCAAGATGCGCCAGAATGGTTATGCGGACATGTCATTGCGGGACTTGGCAGCAGAAGCGGGCATGAAAGCCGGGAGCCTTTATTATCATTTTCCGTCAAAGGATGCCCTCGCAACAGAGGTTATGCGTCTTGGTGTTGAGGTGGTTCAGCGGGCCGTACGCGATGCTTTGCAGCATCAGCCTGATGCCTCACCGCGCGACCGCCTTGTCACGGCGATGCGTGTCCACCTTGAAACCCTGCTGTCGGCGATCGATTTTTCATCAGCGCACATCCGTTGTTATCCCTTCGTCCCGGAAAAGGTCCGCGCCGAGTTGACCGCCGTGCGCAGGGGATATGATCAGGACTGGACCATTATCATCGGTGCCTACCTGGGCGGTTCGGCAGATGAAATTGAGGTACGCCATATGCGCTATACTCTGTTAGGGGCGCTCAATTGGTCGCTTGAATGGTACGATCCGGAGCGTGACAGTGTTGATAAGTATGTCGCTTCACTCGCAAAATTGCTGCCGGAAAAACAGGGTTTGGGTCATGATGTCTGAACCCGCCTTTGATCCTGGATGTTTTTTCAGGTGACGGCGCCAATAAACTGTCAAACAGTTGGCTAATGAGAGCGTCGTACCTTTATAGGTAACCTGGTTGTTGGCAGACTTGGCGCGGCTTGGCGTCAAAGCGACGCGAATTTCACTTTCACACCACGCTGGCGGAAATACGCCTGTAAAAGCTTTCGGCCGGAACGGTTGTTCTGAACGAGCTGCGTCGGATCTATGATGGCTTCTTTCAAACCTTCATTCTTCATCGCCGACTTGAGAGCCTCAATATGTATATCGATGTCTTCGTTGTCGGCTTGCAGGGATTCATAAACGCGGTTTATTGCTTCTGCTACGGTCAGTTCGCTCACTACTGCAGTCCTAATGTTGTTTGGCAAGCGAGTATCACACACTCGGGTTTTATGCCAAACGGATTGTACAAGCGTGTCGAGCCCAGTAATGGCTCGCGTATGCAAGCACAGCGCTCGGCAGTATGAGCTGCCTATGTGCTTGCTTTTGCGTTAGTCAAGCGCGTTGCCAATGTCTCGCTCATTTCAGCAATATCGTTCTGGGCCAATCCATTGTGCGTCTGAATACCGGTCACCATGAGCCCAACCGACAGGTAGAACGGTCTCCAAACGATCAAGATCCGCTTCTTTAAGGCTCAGGGATGCTCCGGAAATGCACTCGCGCAAGTGGTTCACCGACCGTGTGCCTGGGATCGGGATCACATGTGGACCACGGGACAGCAGCCAAGCATTTGCAAGCCCTGCAGCTGTTGTGCCCATTTCTGCCGCGAGGTTCCGGAACCCCTCCAATATATTCAGGTTCTCGGTCAGATTCGGTTCCATGAAACGTGGATTGTCTGCAAGGAAGGGCAGGCTCGGGATGCGCTCCCGAGGGATTGGATGATCAGTTAGCAGCGAGCGCCCGACAGGTGAAAAGGCCACCAGGGCCACTCCGAGTTCAGCACAAGCTTGAACCAGTCCAAGATCAGGAAATCGTGTCGATAAGGAATACTCCGATTGCACGGCGGTTATCGGAAAAGCTTTCATTGCGCGCCGGAGAGTAGAAGGGGCCACTTCTGACAGGCCAATCGCACGGGCCTTGCCCTTTTTGACCAGCCGGCCAAGGTTCGCTGCGGTTTCTTCCGGTGTGAAACGTGGATCCCGGCGATGGGCATAAAAGAGGTCCACACACTCCACGCCGAGACGTTTCAACGACTTATCCAGTTCGGCTTCCAGGTGTTCTGCCGAATTGTCAAAACTTCGGTTGCCGTCCGGGTCGCGGGTGATGCTGGCTTTTGTTGCGATGATGAATTCGCGCCGTGCGCCCGGATTGGCTTTCAGATAGGTGCCGATGGCGTTTTCTGACTTCCCCATCCCATAGACATTTGCCGTGTCCAAGTGGGTAACACCGAGATCACGGCAGGCATCGAGGACTGCGTGGCTCTCTGTCTCGTTCGTTGGGCCGTACATGTCGGAGAAAGACATAGCGCCAAACCCGATTGCACCTATCTCCGGGCCGTTGACGCCAAGTTTGCGTTTTTCCAATTTCCTTCTCCCTACCGAAACAACCGATGTAGTCCTTCATAATCTAACGGCTTGTCCGCCAAATGATATGAGGCAAGGTCATGCGGTTTGAGACTTATCAAAACATCCTAAGGATGGGCGCATTTTTCACAGCTGGCCACGACCGCGCGAAAGATACTTACCGTATCCCTTGTCCATCATAAGCTTGCCCTTCTCCATTGCGAGTTTGCCACGCAAAAGGCTACGTACCGGCCAGCCGGTGATCTCCATACCTTCATAGGGTGTATAATCCGCACCATGTTTAAGGTCGTCATTCGTTATGATGCGTTTCAGGTCTGGATCCCAGAGGGTTAGGTCGGCGTCCGATCCAATCGCAATCGTGCCCTTTTGCGGATACATCCCGTAGAGTTTTGCGTGGTTGGTCGACGTCAGTGCAACGAACCGGTTGAGATCAATCCGGCCCGATTTTACGCCTTCGGAAAACAGGATCGGGAGCCGCGTTGCTACACCTGGAATACCGTTCGGGATCCAGCGGAATGACTGTTGTCCATTTTCATTCATCTTGCCTGCCGGGTCATCGAACCGGAAGGGGCAGTGATCGGACGAAAACAGATCGAACACACCGGTTTCCAGACCGGTCCAGCACGCCTCCTGACTCTGTTTGTCACGCGGGGGTGGGGAACAAACGTATTTTGCGCCCTCAAAGTCGTCCAGGTCGAGATCATCGGCCGTCAGCACCAGATATTGCGGGCAAGTCTCACCGGCGATTTTCTGGCCGCGTGTCCGTGCCCTTGAGATTTCCTCCATGGCTTGCTGGTTCGAGACATGAACGATGACGATGGGCACATCGACGATTTCCGCGAGGGAGAGGGCGCGATGGGTGGCTTCACGCTCGGCCGCAATCGGCCTGGAGGTGGCATGATGATAAGGTGCCGTATGCCCGTCGGCCTCACGCCTGCCAATCAGGTATCGGATTGCATCTTCGTTTTCACAATGAACAAGAACGATCTGGCCGGACCGTTTGGCTGCATCAAGGGTTGTCAGGATTTCATCATCTCTCAACCGGAGCCCCTCATAGGTCATGAAGACCTTGATGGATGTATAGCCTTCTTCGGCAAGTGCCGGCATCTCCTGACCCAGAACCTGAGGGGTCGGGTCGGAGACGATGATGTGAAAGCTGACGTCCGTATAACAGTTGCCATCGGCCAAGTCGTGATAGGAGCTGAGGGCTTGCCGGAGCGAAATACCTTTCTCTTGCAAGCAAAACGGCATGACAGTGGTGTTGCCGCCGAGCAAGGCAGATCTGGTTCCGCTCTCAAAGTCGTCGGCCATGACGATGCCGTCGCCGGACGGTTGGGAGATATGGACGTGACTGTCGATCCCCCCAGGCATGACCAATAGCCCGGTGGCATCGATCTCGGTTTCACTTCTTGGCAAATCCGCCCCGATGGCCGCGATCACCCCACCGTTGATCCCGATATCGGCTTTATACGTGTCAGCAGCCGTAACGATAGTGCCACCCCGGACGATCGTGTCGAACGTGAATTCTTTCATGCTGACACCTTCTGATCAGCCGGAGTTGTCGCTCCTGCGTTTAAAACAGCGTCGAGGGCATCCGTCAGCCGATCAATTTCGTCAAGCGTGTTGTAATGGACCATGGAGACACGAACGACTCCGCCGGATTTTGAAAGGTCAAGCTCTTCGATCAGGCGCCGGGAATGAAAATCGCCATGCCGGATCGCAACCTTCGCGTGGTCTATTTCCCGGCAAATGGCCTCGGAAGACCAACCTTCAACCGTAAATGCAATTGTCGGGATGCGAGTGCCGCGATCAATGGTCTCTTGCCCGATAATCTTTATCTCTGACCGGCCGCGCGCCCAGTTCAGGAGCCTTTCTGTGAGTACGTCTTCGTGGGCTGCCACGGCCGCCATCGCGGCTTCTATCTTCGCTCGCGGCGTGCTGTTTTCACGTGCATCGCATTTTTCGCCCAGTTCCTGCAGATAGGAAACGATGCCGGTCAGCGAGTAGGCAAGCTCATAATTTGGGTTGCCGGCCTCGAGTTTGCCAGGAACTTTCTCTTTGCCATAAAAGTAGTGGTAGAGCGTGTCGAGCTCCAACAGGAGATCGTATTTGCCATACATCACCGCGGTATGGGGGCCGTAAGTCTTGTAGAGGCTGAAGATGTAGTAGTCGGCATCAAATGCCTGCACATCTATAGCCCGGTGCGGCGCATAGGCGACGGCGTCGACACAGAGCCTAGCTTCCCGCTCATGAACGAAATCAGCGATTTCGCGCACCGGATTGATTTCGCCCAATATGTTTGAAACATGATGAACCGCAACGAGACGGGTGCGGGGCCCCATTAGTTTTTCAAGGTCTTCCAGACGAAGCGTGAGGCTGACTGGATCGACTTCCCAAACCTTGATGACAACGCCAAACTCCTCCAGCCGGCGCCATGGGCCGATATTGGATTCGTGATCTACGTTGGTGACAATCACCTCGTCTCCTGGGGCGAGTTGCCGGCGCATGGCTTCGGCAAGGTTTTGCACCAAAACAGTGGTGGAATGGCCGAAGACGATTTCTTCCGGGTGTGCGGCGTTGACGAGCAACTGTCCGGCTTTGCGGGCATCCATAAGTGCAGCCGCAGCGGCTTGGGATCGCTCGTAACTCCCACCAATTTGGACGTTTTTTTGAAATAGGAACTCGTTTATCCGGTCGACCGCCGGTTTCAGGATCTGCGATCCGCCGGCGTTGTCAAAAAAGACCCAATCCGAACGTAGCGCGGGAAACTGTTCCCGCACCCAGGCAATGTCCAGTGGTTGGTTGGTATGCATCTGTGGCTCCAGCATGAGGCTGCTTCTATCAGTGGTTCAAGACTGCGCTCAGAAAGTCGCGCGTCCTTTCTTCTTTTGGGGCGTCAAAAATCTGTTCAGGTGTTCCCGCTTCAACAATCTGGCCACCGTTCATGAAAATCACCCGGTCCGCGACCTGGCGGGCAAATCCCATTTCATGTGTCACCACAATCATGGTGACACCGGTGCCTGCCAAGGTGCGCATGACATCCAGCACTTCACCGACCATTTCCGGGTCCAGGGCAGAGGTTGGTTCATCAAACAGCAAAACCCGCGGCTCCATGGCGAGCGCGCGGGCAATCGCCACACGCTGCTGCTGGCCACCGGACAATTGACCGGGGAACTTGTCTGCCTGCTCGGAAATCCCGACACGCTTGAGAAGGTCCAATGCCTTGG
This sequence comes from Roseibium sp., assembly GCF_965216085.1. Classification (GTDB taxonomy): domain Bacteria; phylum Pseudomonadota; class Alphaproteobacteria; order Rhizobiales; family Stappiaceae; genus Roseibium. Next base: position 1,139,170 of record NZ_OZ244138.1, read on the forward strand.
CTTCTGCGTTCTTGGACGAGGACTTGCGGACCCGCATCGGCGCCAGCATGACGTTTTTCAAGACACTCATATGCGGGAAAAGATTGAAGGACTGGAAGACCATGCCGACTTCCGCCCGGACCTGGTCAAGGTTTGGACCTGGCTGGACCGGTATTCCATCCACGCGTATCGTGCCGCCCTCCGCATAGGTCTCCAAAAGGTTGATGCAGCGAATTAGTGTAGACTTGCCCGAACCCGAGGGGCCGATAACACAGACAACCTCGCCCTCGGTGATGTTCAGGTCGATGTCGGTCAGCGCAGCGAAATCGCCATAGAACTTCGCAACGTTCTCAATTTCGATGATGTTTCGCATCAGGCGCCCCTCTGATTGAGCCGGTTTTCAAAGCGCGACACGAGGGCGACAAGCGGCCACAAGAACGCCAAGTAAATGATAGCTGCGCCGATCAATGGCGTAGGATTTGCCGCAAGTGCCTGTGCTTGGGTGGCTTGTTTCAAAAGATCCGGCATGGCGACCACGGATGCCAACGCTGTATCTTTCATCACGTTGATGCAATTGTTGGTCAGCGGAGGAATGACAATCTTGATTGCTTGAGGCAAAACGACGTCAACCATCATGTCCTTGTAAGAAAGACCAAGCGCCCGCGAGGCTTCGAATTGGCCCTTTGGAATGGCCTGAATCCCAGCCCTGAAGATTTCTGCAGTGTATGCGCCGGAGACAAGGGTCAGTGCGACGACGGCAGACAGGAACGGCGACAAGCGGATCCCGATGAACGGCAAGGCGTAATAAACAATGATCAGAAGCACCAGTAGCGGGATGGACCGAAAGATGTCGATGTAGATCATGACCGGCAGACGCAGTGCTGCGGGTGCATACATGCGCACAAGAGCCAGGCCCAAACCGAGAACCAGGCCGGATACAATGCTGGTTATTCCAATTTGAAGTGTCACGATGAGGCCGCTTATGAGAAGCGGAAATGTTCGAACGAGCACGGGAACATTAAAGAACGTCTCGAAGAGATCCATGAGTTTTCCGAGATAAGATTCAAGAACACTTGATGTCAGGTTTGGGCGGCCCGTCTCGCGCCGCCCATCTTCGAAGCGCTTAGAGTTTCGGCATTTCCAGGATTGAGACAGTCGACGTGGTTTCTTCAGGCTGGGCGCCAAACCACTTCTCATGAAGGCCGGAGATGAAGTTTTCTTTTTTGAGCTCGGTCAAAACGTCATTGACCTGGGTTGCGAGCTCTGCGTCCTTTGCGAACATCATGGAATACTGTTCACCGGTGGTGATCCGCTCCACAACGGCGAGGTTAGGTTTGTCCTTAGTGTAGTAGAGCAGGGCCGGAATATCGCTGACGTAGCCGTCAATTCGGCCTGCGGTCAGGTCCAGCATTGCGGGTGCAAGGCCCTCATAACGGCGAATTTCGCCAAATCCGTATTTGTCCGAGTTTTCCGTCGCCCAGATATCTCCGGTGGACCCTGTGTCGACACCGATAACCTTGCCGTTCATGTCGTCGACAGACTTGAGACCACTGCTTGCCGCTACGGTCAGCGATTGATCGCTATCGTAGTAAGGCTGTGCGAAAGAGACTGATTCCAAACGTTTCTTGGTGATGGTGATCGACGAAACCGCCATGTCGATCCGTCCGGACTGAACAGCTGAGAAAAGCCCGTTAAAGGGAATGTTTTCAAATGCAATTGTCTTGCCGAGCCGATTAGCGACCTCTGTCGCGAGATCGACTTCAAAACCAACCGTTTTTCCGGTTTCGTCCTGAAATTCCCACGGCACGTTTCCAATGTTTGCGCCAACGGTCAGATCTGCTGCGGACGCGGTGGTGATGGATGCGACTGCGGCAAGCCCGGCAACTGCAGCGGCCTTAAACAAAGAGTGAAATGACATTTGATTTCCCCTGGAAGGTGTTTATTGGTCTAACTGGTCTGACCAGTTAGACCAATAAACAAGTCGATCCCTTTCAACGCAAGCCCAAAAATGATGCTGAATGCGCAATGGGCAGCTAAAAGACGACAAAGACGGCTTGGAAACCGCTAAAGTCCGGTCAGAGACAAAACGAAAGCACTTATGTTTACACGTACGCCCGTTCCGCAGAGCATTGCCCGCAAGCTTCAGGAAATGATCCTGAGCGGAGATTTAAAAAGCGGAGAGAAGATTCCATCTCAGCGGGAATTGTCGGAAAAATTCGGCATCAGCCGCGCGTCGTTGCGGGAAGCCTTGCTTACGCTTGAAACGATCGGATTGATCAAAACTGAAGCTGGCCGTGGCACCTTTGTTGTCGGGGCCGGTGCTAGCAGAGCCATGTCCGAGTGGAAGTTTTCCGGCAAGCATTCCCTTCGAGAGGTTTTTGAAACCAGGCTGGTCTTGGAAGGCGAGGTGGCGGGCTATGCCGCCGGCCACCTCTCAGGCGATGACTTGAAACACCTTTTGGATCTCACCAATAGAATGGAACAAGCCTGGTCGGACCGTGATTTCTTGAGCAATGTGGATGCCGATCTCGAATTTCACGATCTCATCGCCCGCAAGTGTCAAAATCGAATGATTGCCCGGCTTTATGATCAAGTTCGCGAACTTGTCACCGAAACGCAGCGTCAGCCGATCCCTATTACTGATCCGGCCCGAATGCGCGCGTCCTTGTCAGAACATAGGGCAATCGTCGAGGCGCTCGGATCCGGAGATGCCGAAGCGTCGCGTGCCGCAATGCGCCAGCATGTCGTTAATACGGCCTGTTGTGCGGGATTTGATATTGGCTAAGTGCAGATCCGTGTCGCCAGGCCTGCCATTCTCTCTGTCGTCAATCTTGGGAAGCCATATCCAGATGCCGGCCGCTGCCAGGTGAAGATAGAATCGCACCGTTCTGCACGACTGTTTCGCCACGTCTTAAGACTGTCTCCGGATAACCCTTGAGGACTTCGCCGGCAAAGGGGTTGTAGCCAACGTTGTCATGCAGCGCGTCGGGGAGTTTGTGTGTCCGTTCCGGATCCCAAATAACAAGATCTGCGTCTTTGCCGATGCCAAACGAGCCTTTAGTTTTGAGACCGAAGACTCTCGCGGGCGCTGCCGCAGTGAGTTCGACATACCTGGCCAAGCCACCACGGTCGTTTGAGACCATGGCGTCGAACAAGAGAGGCAAACGAAGCTCTAATCCTGGCTGGCCGTTTGCGATCTTGGGGAAAGGTGCATCCGGCCCGTGCCGGAACTTTCCACTTTCATCCATCCGGTAAGGAGCGTGATCTGAGGTCACGAGCTCGAGGTCTTGGCCAAGTGCGGCCCACAGGGCGTCCTGATCTTCCTTCTGTCTTTGCGGCGGGCTGCAGAGGAATTTTGCGCTGTCCGGTCGATCAAGAATCTCTTCCGTTTGAAAGAGGTAATGCGTGCAGGTTTCGGCGTGAATTTTGGCGCCGCGTGCTTTTGCCTTGCGGACGACTTCGACACCTTCTTTTGTTGAGATGTGGAAAATCATCACCCGCGCGCCGGTGAATTCCGAAAACCGGCACATGCGCTCGATCGCCTCGATCTCCGCTAGTCGCGGGTGGGACTGGGCGTGGTATCGCGGCGCGGTTTTGCCCTCCGCCAGAAGGGTGGCTGTGGCATCGCGGATCATGGCGTCGTTTTCCGCATGCACACACACCAGCGCGCCCGCATCCCTTGCCGTGCGCAAAGTGGTCAGGATTTCGCTATCCTGAAGGCGGACCTTGTCATAGGTGGTGAAGATCTTGATAGACCGATGCCCATCAGCGATGGCTGTTTTCAGATCATCAACATTGTCGCCGGACGTGTCCGCAACAATCATATGAAAGGCGTAATCCGTCATCGCGCCAGCAGCGGCAAGTTTGCTGTAGTCTACCAGGACATCGCGAATGCGCATGCCCGGGTGTTGCGCGGCAAAGGACACTGTAGTTGTTGTGCCGCCATGGAGTGCCGACCGGGTTGCTGTTTCGAACGTGTCGGCATTCATCACGCCGGCTCCGGACATTTGTTCGATATGGCAGTGGGTATCCACGCCGCCAGGCAGGACAATGCGCCCCCGGGCGTCGATTTCCGTGTTTCCTTTGGGTAAGTTGAGGCCGGTTGCTGCAATGCGCCCATTCACAATGGCAATATCGCCCTCGGCGTGCCCTAGTGGATCTCCAAGAACGCCATTGCGGATCACTGTGTCGTAAACGGGTGGGGTCATGCATCGCTCCTCTTTGCAAAATCAGAATACGCTTGGTATACCAAAGATGCAAACACGACCTGTAAAAGGCGCTATTTAGGTGTAGGAAACTCATGCCGTTACAGCAGGCAGCAGAGCCAAATTTAACAGAGCATACCTTGGAACGGCTTCGCAAGATGATCCTTTGTGGTGATCTCGCGGCTGGTACGCCTTTGCAAGAGCGCGCCTTTGCGGAGCGTCTCGGTGTGTCGCGTACACCACTTCGGGAAGCGATAACCCGATTGATCACGGAAGGTCTTGTCACTCGGAGCGCGCGGGGAACGCCGACAGTTTCCCGGATTTCAGTCTCGGAAATCGTCGAGATATTGCACGTGCGGCGTTTGTTGGAATGCGAGGCGGCGCGGCAAGCTGCCAGCGTCAACTCGGCCCCCGAGGATTGGCTGAACTTCAAGGCTACGATCGAGAAATTCCTTGTAAATGATCGGCCGGACGCCGTCACTCATGCCGATTTTGATTTTAATTTACACATGCATATTGCCAAAACCGCCGGATCTAAACTGCTCGCCGAAATGATACAGGGCCTTAAACTCAAGACGCGCATTTTCGATCAAGGGGAAATCCCGTCGCGTTTTGAGCCTGGAGCCCGTGAGCACCTTGAAATCATAGACGCGATTCTTGCCCGCGACCCGGATGCGGCTGAAGCTGCCATGCGTCGGCATATCGAAAATGCCCGCGAAGCGATCCTGGCACACATTCATCGGCTCTCCTGACTAAATTTTAGTCAAACCTATCTATTAACCCGCGCAAGTCTCTTGCGCGGGTTTTTGCTGCATTGACACCTGGAGTTCCATTGGTATACCAATGGTGTTCGAGAGGATTTTTCATGTCGATTACCCTTGAGATGCCGGCCGCGCCGGAGCTTCAAATCACGTTCTTGTATTTCCATGATGTGCCGCGCGCTCAGGAGTTCTATGAGCGTGTGCTGGGCGCAAGGCTTGCCATCGATCAAGGCTGGTCAAAGATTTATCAACTGGCCGGCGCAGCGCATGTTGGTCTGGTCGATCAATCACGCGGTGCCAAGCGGGCAAGCGTCGACAAGCCGGTGCAGATCTGCCTCCGGGTTCCCGATGTTGATGCTTGGCATGATTGGGTGCGGGCCCAAAAGGTTGCAGCGTTGACTGAGTCGCGCGACAGCGCCGAGCTCGGGATCCGAGCGTTCGTTTTTGATGATCCGGAAGGCTATCAGATTGAGATTCAGTCCGTCCTCAAAAGGGCGGCTGCATAACCAGAAGGGCGGTCAACGCCTGTCACCCTACCAGAACCCAAAGGGGACAAAGATATGTCTACAATTAATACTGCGCTTCGGGCGTTGGCGGCGTCCGTGTGTCTAGCGGCTCTTACAGTTGGGGCGGCCTCGGCCGAAAAGAGCCTGACAATTGGCTTGACCTCGGATGCGACGCACATGGATCCGCAGGCCGGGGAGGAGCTGTCCTCCAACATCATGTTTTATCATATTTACGACCCACTCGTCCGTCGCACGCCGGATTTGACCTTTGAGCCCGGCCTGGCCGAAAGCTGGGAGCTGATTGACGACACGACCTGGCATTTCAAGTTGCGCAGCGGCGTCAAGTTCCATGATGGCGACGGGCTGAAAGCCTCTGATGTCGTCTACACACTTAATCGCCTCAAGGAATCTTTGATGGTTAATCTTGCGGCTAATATCGAGAGCTTTAAGGCGATTGACGATCGCACGGTCGAGATCAAGACGCCTGCGCCTTATGCGGCGCTGCCCAATGATCTTGCGGCGATTTTGATCCTGTCCGAAGACCATGTGAACAAGGTCGGCAATGATGGTCTTGAACAGAACCCGATGGGAACCGGGCCTTACAAACTCGTAGATTGGGTCCGTGAGGACAAGGTCGAGCTCGAGGCCTTTGACGATTACTACATGGGTGAAGCTGAGATCGAGAATGTAACGTTCCGCCCGATAACCAATCCGGCGACCCGGACTGCGGCTCTGCTGACCGGTGAAGTCGATATTGTTCAGGACCTCGCCGTCCGCGATGTTGAGCGCGTCAAGGGCGAAGACGGTTTTGAGGTGGTCACGCGTCCCTCTCTCCTGAACCTCGTCCTTGCGCTCGACATGCGGGAAAACAGCCCGACCATTGACGGTGAAAACCCGATGACAGATCGCCGGGTTCGTGAGGCCATGGCCCGTGCTATCGATGTCACCGCCTTGCAACGTGCGATCATGGGCGGCCTGTCCACGCCTTCCGAACAGTATGTTCCATCCAGTCATGTGGGGTTTGTCGATGGCCTGAACTTCCGCGAAATATACCCCTATGACCTTGAAAAAGCGAAAGCATTGATGGCCGATGCTGGTGTTGATGGCTTTACCCTGACACTGGACGCAACCAACAACCGTTATGTCAACGACGCTCAGATCGCCCAGGCACTTGCGGGCATGCTTGCCAAAATCGGTGTCAATGTTGAGCTCAATGTGATGCCGAAGTCCAACTTCTGGGGCTACATCCGCGTTCCAACTGAAAATTCCAGCTTCATCATGTCCGGCTGGGACGTACCTTCCGGAGATGCGGGCTCCATGTACGGCGCGCTTTTCTACAGCCGGGACAAGCGCGAGGGCTATGGTCAGGTCAATCGCGGCAGCTACTCCAATGCAGAAGTGGATGCTCTGATCGACAAGGCAGACAGCACGGCCAAGGTTGAAGAGCGGGACGCGCATCTTCAACAGGCTACCAAGATCCTCATGCGCGAAATCCCGATGATCCCGGTTCACTACGAACAAGACATTTACGGTGCGCGCGACGGGGTCGAGTTCACCCCGCGCACGGACAAATTCCTGTGGGCCTACGACATGGATGTTGCCCAATAAAACGCAGCTGCGGGGTGCTTGTTGCATCCCGCATCTTCTTGAGGGGAATTGGGGAGGTCCGCCAACGTGCTGGGCTATATCATCAAGCGGCTCATTCAGATGCTGATAGTGCTCTGGGCCGTGTCTATCATCGTGTTTTTGATGATGAGTTTCACCGGTGATCCGGTGTTCATGGTTGTGCCTATTGACGCGACCGATGCCGAGATCGAACAGGCCCGCCGCATTCTCGGGCTCGATCGCTCGCTGCCGGAACAGTATCTTATTTTTGTGCAGAACATGCTCCAGGGAGACTTTGGCCGCTCCTACGTATTTCGCGAACCGGCTCTCGACCTGATCCTGGAACGCTTACCCGCGACCCTCGAATTGGTGCTCGTTGCCATGGCGATGTCGGCGCTTGTCGCAATCCCTCTGGGGGTTTATGCCGGGGCGAATCCGGGCCGGTTTTCTAGCCGATCGATCATGTCTGGGTCGCTGCTCGGGATTTCCTTGCCGAGCTTCTGGGTCGGCATGATGCTGATCTTCCTGTTTGCGGTAAAGTGGCGGATTTTCCCGTCTTCCGGGCGCGGTGACACTGAAGCGTTCCTTGGTGTGCAATGGTCCATTCTGACTGCCGATGGGTGGAGCCATGTGATCTTACCGTCTCTGACGCTGTCTCTTGCGACCATGGCAATGCTGTTGCGCATCACTCGCGCCGGCATGATGGAAGTGACACGTCAGGACTACATGAAATTCGCAAGGGCCAAGGGTGTCTCCCGGCGTGGTGTTCTCTATGGCCACGGTCTGCGCAATGCCTTGATCCCGGTGGTGACGATATTCGGGATTCAGCTGGGCGATCTGATTGCCTTTGCCACCATCACGGAGACCATTTTTGCCTGGCCGGGTCTCGGCAAACTCCTGATCGATTCCATCTACCGTGCGGATCGCCCGGTAATCGTTGTCTACCTGATGCTGGTGGCGGTGATCTTCGTGGTGATCAATCTCATTGTCGACATCGTCTACACGCTGATCGACCCGCGCATCACGGTGAAATGACATGATGACCGCGTTTTTCTCCTCCGAGTTTTTTTCAAATTACCGCCGCAACGCATCGGCAATCGCTGGAAGCCTGATCCTTGTCTGCTTCGTTGTCATTGTCCTGTTCGGACCGTTTCTGGTGGCGCAGAACTCTTATGATATCGCAGCTCTGGATCTGATGGACAGTTACAAACCCCCGGCCTGGTTGCCGGGCGGAGATCCGCGTTTCCTGCTCGGCACGGATGGCCAGGGAAGGGACGTTCTGGCGGCGATCTTCTACGGCACACGCATCTCCGTGATGATCGGTGTCACCGCGATGGTGTGTTCCTTGATGCTCGGGACGCTGGTTGGCCTGTTGGCCGGCTATTTCGGTGGACGCGTGGATGCATTCATGATGCGGGTGGCCGACATACAGCTGTCCTTTCCGTCCATGCTGATCGCCTTGTTCCTGATGTCCGCATTCGGCACCGGCATCGACAAGGTCCTGATCGCCCTGACGGCGGTTGGCTGGGTTGTCTATGCACGGACTGTCCGTGGGCAAACCCTCTCGGAAGTTGGCCGCGAGTACGTGCAAGCCGCCCGGGTGTCCGGACTGCGCGACGGCAAAATCATTGGCCGTCATATTCTCCCAAACGTCACGACGCCTTTGATTGTTGTTGCCACCGTTCAGGTTGGCACATTCATCCTGATTGAAGCGAGCCTGTCGTTTCTGGGGGTCGGCGTACCCATTACACAGCCGTCCCTCGGTCTTCTGATCAAAAACGGTTTTGATGTGCTGTTTTCAGGGCTCTGGTGGGTTTCCGTATTCCCTGGCTTGTTCATCATGGCTCTGGTGTTCGGCATCAATCTGTTCGGCGACTTTCTGCGCGACGAACTCAATCCGAGGCTGAAGTGATGGAACACACGCAAGAACCACTTCTTAAGGTCGCGGATCTGCGGACGCACTTCCACACCTTTGCCGGAACGGTAAAGGCCGTTGACGGCGTTTCGTTCCAGATCGGCAAGGGCGAAATCATGGGTCTCGTTGGCGAATCTGGAGGCGGCAAATCCGTGGTCGGGTTTTCCATACTCGGTCTGATTGATCCGCCTGGCCGGATCGAAAGCGGGCAGATCGCGTTTGACGGCGAAAATCTGGCGGGGGCTTCTGAAGACCGGCTACGTCAGATCCGCGGCAAAGAGATCGCCATGATCTTCCAGGATCCGATGACGTCGCTCAATCCGCTGCACACCATCGGCCGGCAGATGGATGAAATGTTGCGCCTTCATACGAACTTGGACAAAGCCGCGCGCCGCAAGCGCTGCATTCAGATGCTCGAAGATGTGGGGATCAGTCAGGCAGCAGACCGCCTGTCGTCCTACCCGCATCAGTTTTCAGGGGGCATGCGCCAGCGGGTGGTGATCGCGATTGCCATGCTCGCCGAACCGCGTCTGATCGTTGCCGACGAGCCGACGACTGCGCTGGATGTCACCATACAGGCCCAGATCCTGAAGCTGATCAAGCGACAGGTGCGCGAGCATGGGGCGTCGATGATCCTTGTGACCCACGATCTGGCCGTTGTTGCCGAAATGGCGGACCACATCACGGTGCTCTATTGCGGGAAGGTCGTTGAACGCGGCCCGACCCGCGCGGTCATCGATACACCCCGGCACCCATATACAGCAGGCCTGATTGCGTCGATCCCGGATCCATCGGATCGCAAGCACCGGCTGGACCAGATCCCGGGAGCCGTTCCCGACATTCGCAAACTGCCGAGAGGCTGCAATTTTCAGGACCGGTGCCCTCGGGCACAGGCGCGCTGTGCAGAGATCGAGCCGGTTTTGGCAGAGCAGGACAAGGACCGGTTAACCGCCTGTCATTTTCCAGTCGAAGGAGAACCGGCATGACGGCGATGTTGCAGGTCAAAGGCCTTGAGCAGCGGTTCGATATTGGCGGCGGACTTCTGGACCGATTGAAATTTGAGAAAGGCCGGCTGCGCGCACCCAAGCGGGTGGTTCATGCGGTCAATGGTGTGTCTTTTGAAGTGAAGGAAGGCGAGGTACTTGCTCTTGTCGGGGAGTCCGGGTGTGGCAAGTCAACGGTCGCAAAGACCATCGCCCGCATTCACACGCCGACAGCCGGAACTGTCAGCATTGAAGGCGAAGACATCCAGCACCTATCGCCAAAGGAGTTGCTGCCGGTCCGCTCGAAAATGCAGATGATCTTTCAAGATCCCTATGCGTCCTTGAACCCGCGGCAGAAGGTGCGCGACATCGTGGCAGAACCGCTGGCCGAACAAACCGGCAGCTGGGCCCAAGCGCATGCACGAACGGAAGAGCTGTTGGCGCGGGTGGGGCTCAACACCGAGCATGCGGGACGCTATCCTCACCAATTCTCCGGCGGTCAGCGCCAGCGGATTGGTATTGCCCGGGCTCTGTCGGTTAATCCGAAGCTGATAATTGCGGATGAACCCGTCTCTGCGCTTGATGTGTCCATCCAGGCGCAGATCCTCAACTTGATGATGGATCTCCGGGATGAATTTGGCCTGGCCTATCTGTTCATCAGTCACGACCTGAGTGTCGTCCATCACATCGCCGACAGGGTCGCGGTGATGTATTTGGGATTCATTGTCGAAACAGCACCCCGCGACCGCATTTTTTCAGCTCCCCGTCATCCCTATACGCGCGCGCTCCTGTCGGCGGCACCATCCCTGGATCCCGCCAAAAAGTCGACCCAGTTGGATCTGAAAGGGGAAGTGCCGTCCGCTCTGTCTTTGCCGTCCGGATGCTGCTTTAGGACGCGCTGTCCGTTTGCCTGGGAGCGGTGTGCTGTCGAACGCCCGGTGTTGAAAGAAAATGGTGCCGGGCAGCAGATCGCCTGTCATCTGATTGATGAGCCTGCGCGGGACGTAGCATGAGCGTGACAATTCTCCAGGCCCGGACACCCTTGGGTGATCCGCACGATTGTACCGATGCGGCAGATGAACTCAGCGTGCTTGGCGCAATTTACGACACCTTGGTGCGGCGTGAGGGAGCAAAGTTCGTACCCGGCCTTGCCGAGTGCTGGCAAGTGTCCGGCGGCGGGCGCATCTGGCGGTTTTTCCTTCGCAGCGGTGTGACCTTCCACGATGGAACGGAATTTGACGCCGCCGCTGTTCAGGCCTCACTTGAACGGATGGCGCGGGAGGACAAGGGCTACACGCTCGGCTCACCAGCCGTTTGGCGCCAATATCTTGAAGGGGCGGTGTATGCGGCGTCTGGTCTTGCTCTGACCGTCACACTTGCCGAGCCCATGGCCGACTTCTGTGATGTCTTGGTTCAAGCGTTTATTGTTGCCCCAAGTGCATTTGAGGCATTGGATGCAGGGGACCGAAGCGCTCATTGTGGCTCGGGACCATTCCGGCTTGCGGGGCGCTCGGAAGACACGCTGGTGCTGGAGGCATCTGACGTGCGCCACTGGCCCAAGCCGAAAAACACATCCCTCCGCATCGCCCGCGAGCCCGACGCGGACAAGCGTTTGGCGGCTGTCGCGGCGGGCGAGGCACTGATGGCCGCAGCCATCCCCCCTCATGCAGAAAGGCACGGTGTTGCGCTTCACACCTACCGGGCACCGGTCGCGATCATCTATCTCTTGAATGCTGAAAAGGGACCCTTGCGCGATCCGAGAGTGCGCAAGGCACTGAGCCTTGCGGTTGACCGGGACGCTGTCGTTCAGGGCGTTCTTGCAGGAGCGGGCGAACCGCTCCATGGGTTTGTCAGTCCCGCGCACTTTGGAACGGATGCCGCACAGCGTGTGCCGCACGATCCGGACACTGCCCGGCAATTGCTCTGCGATGCCGGATACAAAGATGGACTGGAGCTTGCCGTAGATTGTCCGACGCGTCTGCCGGACGAGGCGCAAATCCTGACAGACGTGTTGGCCGAACAGCTCGCCAATGTCGGGATTCGGTTGTCCGTTCATATCCACGAAGATCGTGAGGCTTATGCCCACATGGTCCGGCGCAAGGAAATCCGGGATCTATGTGTGTTCGACTCCAGTCCGATGTCCACATTCCGGGTGCTCTACGAGAAGATCGACAGCCGGATTGCCGGGGCTTGGTGGCAAGGATACCGGAACACTGCTGTTGAAGCTTTGATCGACCGGGGACGAGAGACCGACAATTCTGCGGAACGCGAGACGATTTACCGGGAGGCGTTCCGTCTTCTTCAACAAGACCCGGCGTGGCTGACACTCTACAATCCACTGCGTGCCGTTGCATTTTCCAGAGATATCAAGGGGTTTTCCATGCCGGTTGATGGTGTACCTGACTTGCGCGCACTTCCCCGTTTGACAGGAGCCGCGCATGGCTGACCTCTTAATCCTTGGTGGCACCGTAATCCCAGTCGCCCCAGAGCGCCGGATCATTGATAACGGCGCCATTGCCATTGAGGACGGCAAGATCCTCAAAGTCGGTACGCATGATGAGGTTACCGCAGAACACGATGCTCCCCGCCGGATCGACGCAACAGGAAAGGCTATCATTCCCGGTTTGATTGACGTGCATGCCCATGCCGGACATGCGCTTATCAAGACCATGTCGATGCATGACGGCGATGCCTGGGAAGCGCTCTGCGGTGAGGTTTATACGACCGGATCAACACCGGACTACTGGAATGCCGAAGCGCGCCTTGCCGAACTGGAACGCATCCGTTTTGGGGTAACCTGCGGTGTGTCGCTTCTCGGGGGCGGCGATACGATCATGCGGACCGATACGCCGGAGTATGGTGATGCCCATATGGAAGGCGTGCGCGCGCTCGGCGGACGCACGGTCATGGCTGTCGGCCCAACCCGTGCGCCACACCCGTTGGGGTATTCCGATGGCGGTAAAGACTCGCATCCGGTGGATTTTGATACGCAGCTTGGAACCAGCCTCGACCTGCTGTCGCGATGGCACGGCGCAGACAACAGGCGTCTCAATGTCGCGCTGCTTTATCCGGTACTGCGGGACGAACACGAAAACACAATGCCAGTTGATGTTTATGTGGCAGCCTGCAAACAATCGCAGCGCGTGGCACAGGCTGCACGGGAAGCCGATGTCGTATTTACTCAGGACGGGCATCAGGGCGGGTCCATCCGAAGGGCTCAGAAACTCGGGCTTTTGGGTGAGAATGCGCTGCTGTCCCATGCAATCAACCTCCATGACGACGAGGTTTTTCTATGTGCGGATACCGGAACAAAAATCGCCCATAATCCATCGGCCGTTGCCTCCATCATGGGCCGATGTCCGGCAATCGAATTGATGGATCAAGGTGTGACCGTCGCGCTGGGCTCTGACGCAACCGCACCAGACCGGTCCTCGGACATGTTCCGCCACATGCAACAGGCGATGCACTATCATCGCCGCCATTTCCGCGACCCAAGTGTGCTTCCACCGGGCCGGGCGCTAGAAATGGCGACGATAGAAGGCGCGCAGGCTCTTGGCCTGGAAGACCGGATCGGATCGCTTGAATCGGGCAAGGATGCCGATATCGTGTTGGTGGATATGCGCCGTCCGCACCTTTACCCGCCGAATATGCCGGTACATCGGCTGGTCTGTTTTGCAAACGGGAACGATGTCGACACAGTGTTGGTGCAGGGCGAAGTTGTTCTTGAGGGGGGAAAGTCCACCAAGGCTTGCGAGGAGGCGATCTTGCGGGATGCTGCCCTTGAGGCCGAGCGTATGATCGAACGGACAAACAGCAAATCCGCGCTGACTGTCCCGAAGGGCTTTTGGTCCTCACAACGCTACGGAGCAGGCGTATGAGCGTGACGGTTATCCGCAAGGCCTCTTGGGTGGTTCGGTGGGAGGGCGGCAAGCATGTCTACGGGCGGGACCTGGACATCGCCTTTGACAACAGCGGGATCCTGCATGTGGGGCCCGCGTGGCAAAGCACTGCGGATCATGAAATGGATGGACGCAACCGGCTGATCATGCCGGGACTGGTCAATATTCATTGCCATTCCGGAGACGAGCCGCTTGCCAAGGGGCTTTTCGATGATGCCGGAACACCGCAGCTTTGGGGCAATGCCCTTTATGAATTCTCGACCCTGATCGACTCAGATGCCGATGCGAAGGCCGCTTGTCAGACCTTGATGCTGTCGGAACTTCTCGCCTCGGGCGTGACCTCCTGTCTCGACATAGCGGGTGATCACCCGTGTTGGCTTGGCATAGCCGCGGAAAGCGGTCTCAGGGTTTGGCTTGCTCCCGGTTTCCGCCAGGCTCGCTGGCGGCTAACAGAAGAAAAGGCGCTGGACTATGAGTGGGATGAGGCCGCAGGAGAAACAGCGCGCGATAAAGCCATGTCGGTTCTCGACCGAGTGACAGAGGACGGAAGCGGCCGGTTGACCGGCGTGGTGGCACCTTCCCAGATTGATACGTGCCATCCAGAATTTCTGGCTCGCGCTCTGGATGAAGCCAGATCCCGCAAATTGCGGCTGACGGTTCACGCTGCCCAAACGATGGCGGAGGTCACGGAACTCTATTGCCGCCATGGCAAGGGACCCGTTCCCTTGCTGCAAGAAATCGGTGTTCTTGGTCCGGATGTGATCCTGGGGCATGGTATCTGTCTGGATCATCATCCCCTGACCCGTGCGCGGACGGCAAAGGACCTTGAAACGCTGGCCGCAACAGGGACAAATATTGCTCATTGCCCCGTGACTTTCGCACGCTCCGGACAGGGTATGGAAAGTCTCGGCCGGTACTTGAGAGCAGGGGTTAATGTCGGGATCGGAACCGACACCATTCCGTTCAACATGCTCGAGGAAATGCGCGAGGCCATAATGCAGTCGCGGTGCCGGTCCGGCGATTTCGCGGACATCAATACGGCCGAGGTGTTCCATGCAGCAACTGTTCGCGGTGCACAGGCGCTTGGTCGCAGTGATCTTGGCCGGTTGTTCCCCGGAGCCGCGGCTGATGTTGTTTCGATCGACCTGACGGCCCCATCCATGCGGCCGGTGCACGATCCCTTGCGCAGCCTGATTTATGCAGGGGCTGAACGGGCAGTTCGGGATGTCTGGGTTGCCGGCCGGCATGTGCTGGACAATGGTAAGCCCATAGGGCTCGATACCGCTGGCGCGTTGGCCGAGATTGAGGCGGCGCAGGCGCGGGCGATCAGGGTCGCGGAGAATACAAAAGGGCGCAGTTTTGACGCAATCGCGCCCCGCTGCCTGGAGATGCCAGCATGACCATCTATATGATCAATCCCAACAGTTCAGAACACGTCACGGACGGGATTGATGATGCCATTGCTCCAATGCGTCAGATATCACCGGTTCCGATTTCATGCCTCACCCTTAAGGAGGGTCCTGCGGGGATTGAAACGCAGGCGCATGTCGATGGCGTTGTTGGTCCCCTCCTGAAGCTTGCCGGCGGCTTGCAAGAAGATGCCTCTGCTTTTGTGGTTGCCTGTTTCTCAGACCCCGGTCTGGCGGCGCTTCGGGAGGCGCAGACCGTACCGGTTCTCGGCATTGCGGAAAGCGCCTATCTTCAGGCCATGATGCTCGGTCAACGCTTTGGCATCCTGTCTTTGGGGCGGGCTTCCATTCAACGGCATATCCGTTATCTCGGGGCTCTTGGCATTCGGGACCGGCTCGCCGCAGATCTGCCGCTCGGGCTCGGTGTTCTGGATCTCGCGGATGCGGACAGGACCGTCGCCCGATTGGCAGAGGTTGGCGAAACGCTGAGAGATCAATTTGGCGCCGATGTCCTCATCACTGGATGTGCGGGGATGGCGCAATATCGAACACTGCTTGAAGAAAAGACAGGTTTGCCGGTTGTCGATCCGTGCCAGGCAGCAACAGCTGCCGCGATCGGTCAACTGGCGCTGAGAGCCTGCGGATAACAAAGGGAGAATCGGGTATGACCCGACTGACGGAAGAGGCGCAGGGCGTCTACGTGATCGCTGTGACGCCGTTCAACGATAATGGGGCTCTCGATATGGAGAGTGTCGACCGGATGGTGGATTTCTATCTGGAAGCCGGTGCGACCGGTTTGACGGCGCTGGGCATGATGGGAGAAGCACCCAAGCTGACAACAGCAGAGTCCCTTGAGGTTGTTGAAAGGATCCTTGCCCGTTTGAACGGGCGTATCCCACTGGTCGTGGGCGTTTCGGCACCGGGGTTCGCTCAGATGGCGGAACTCAGCAAAGCGTCAATGGATGCTGGCGCAGGAGGAGTGATGATTGCACCGCCCGGCAACCTCAAGACCGATGCCCAGATCGTCACATATTACACTCAGGCAGCGGAATTTATTGGCGATGTGCCGTTTGTCTTGCAGGATTTCCCGTTGGCAACGGGGGTGCATATTCCGGTAAGCGCCATTGCCAGGATCGTTGAAGACGTCCCGACCTGTGTGTGTCTCAAACATGAGGACTGGCCGGGCCTTGAAAAGATCTCTGCACTGCGGGCAGAGGGGGCGCTGGCCCGGCGGATCTCCATCCTGTGTGGCAATGGTGGTTTGTTCCTGCCGGAGGAAATGGATCGCGGCGCTGATGGGGCTATGACCGGCTTTTGTTATCCGGAAATGATGCGGGACGTTGTGCGCTATACGCACGCCGGAGACGCTGCGCGGGCGCGCAACCTTTTCAACGCATATTTGCCGCTGGCCCGATACGAGCAGCAACCAGGTCTTGGCCTGGCCGTGCGGAAATACGTGCTTGCCAAGCGGGGTGTGATCGGTAGCGCTGCCTTGCGGCGGCCAGGTGCCGGGCTCACCAAAGCGGCGCAGGCCGAAGTCGATGCGCTCTTGGCGCGTCAAGAAGAAAGACTGAAGGAATTGAACTGATGGATCTTGGGATCAAAGGAAAACGGGCGCTTGTTCTTGGTGCAAGCCGTGGTTTGGGGGGCGCTATTGCCAAGAGCCTTGCGGCTGAAGGCGTCGATGTAATCGCCGCGGCCCGGAATGCGGATGCGATCACAGAGTGGGCAAAGACGACAGATGGTTCTGTCACGGCTCAAAAGCTGGACGTGTCGAATGCCGCTGAAGTCGATGCGGTGCTGGACAGCCTGCTGGAAGCTGGAAACATTGATATTCTGGTGAATAACGCTGGTGGCCCACCTCCGGGACGCAGCACGGATCCGGCGCGCGCCGACTGGATGGCACATTTCGAAACCATGGTCGCCAACCTGATCCATATTGCCAACCGGTGTCTGCCGGGCATGGAAAAGGCCGGCTGGGGCCGGATCGTAACGATCTCCTCGTCCGGTGTTGAGCAGCCGATCCCGAACCTGGCTCTGTCCAATGGCCTTCGGTCGGCCCTTGTCGGCTGGTCCAAGACACTGTCCACCGAAGTCGCGTCGAACGGGATCACCGTTAATGTCGCAATGCCCGGGCGCATTCATACGACCCGTGTCGATGAATTAGATGCAGCGGCGGCCAAACGTCTTGGCAAGAGCGTTGAGGACGTTGCAAGACAGTCGGCAGCCGCCATACCGGCGGGGCGTTATGGGCGGCCGGATGAATTTGCCGATGTCGTCACCTTCCTCTGCTCAGAGCGTGCGTCCTATGTGACGGGCAGCAAGATCAGGATTGACGGCGGCAGCATTCGCGGGATTTAAGTTCCTTTCCCTCCGATTTGATGCCACCACAACTGATGAAGTTCTGAGCAAAACATGTCATGGACTACAGACGAGTGAGACAGAACTGTCTGGTTGTCGGGCTTGCTTTCGGATGAGGTCACTGAACGGTTAGCCGATCAGTTGCAGCCTCAAAAAAACGAAGAAGCCTTAATCGCGGAATGTCGATTAAATTTGAAGTTTTATGAGTTTGGAAAGGTCAAAATGCAGGTTCTGCCAGACAGGTTTTTAGAAGATCTTCATACTTTGCGCTCGTTCGGCGCGAGTGGCGTCGGCAAGGGCGTGGTGCGTCCGGCGTTTTCTGAACCGGATGTTGCTGCCCGCACTTGGCTGATCAAACAGTTGGAGGCGGCCGGCCTTGCTCCGCATGTAGATCCTGCCGGCAACGTTTTTGGGCTGGCAGATGGTCCGTCCATTCTCTTGGGGTCTCACAGCGATACCCAACCCGAAGGCGGGTGGCTGGACGGGGCCTTGGGTGTCATCGCCGCGTTGGAGGTCGCGCGTGCTGCGAAAGAGGCGGGCGGTCCGCCCGTGTCCGTTGTGAACTTTCAGGACGAAGAGGGCCGCTTTGGGGCACTCACAGGGTCCAGTATTTATTCAGGCAAGACCACGCTTGCCGAGGCTGACGAATTCACGGACTTGAACGGGCTTTCTTTCCGCGATGCGCGGTCTTTGATGGCAGATCTTGAAGAAAGTTTCGTGTCCCACACCCGGTTTTCAGGTTTCATTGAATTGCATATCGAACAGGGCAGCACACTGGACGAGGCGGGCGAGGCAATTGGCGTTGTCACGGATATCGTCGGGTCCCGGCAGTTGCAGGTGACCCTGACCGGTCAGCAAAACCATGCCGGCACCACGCTGATGCACCAGCGACAGGATGCATTCCAAGCGCTGTCGGCGTTCAACACGGCTCTAAACGACCGCCTCAGAAACATCGTAACACCCCGTACAGTCTGGACGATCGGCCGAATTCATTTGCAGCCCAATGCCCCCTCTATTGTACCCGGTGAGGTGGTGTTCGACGTGCAGTGGCGCGATGTTGATGATGATCGGCTCGCCCGGATGGAAACGCTCATTCGTGATCTGGTTGCCGAGATTGCCGTTGGTCATGCGATGACGGCCGAGATCGTGCCGATCAAGGCGCTGCTGCCGGTGCCGATGGATGCGACCTTGCGCGCGGCCTTGTGTGCCGGAGCGGAGATGCTGGCCCCAGGTAAATGGCGAGAAATGCCGTCAGGTGCTTTGCATGATGCTTCAAACATGGCGCGGTTGATGCCGTCAGCGATGTTGTTTGTTCCGTCGATCAACGGGATCAGTCACGATTTTGCCGAGGACACGAACGAAGCTGACTTGATTATGGGCTTGCGCGTGTTGGCAGATGCCGTCAGCCGATTAAACTGAAAAGGTTATGAATTCTGAGCTCCCGCTGCTCAAACGCCCATGCTTTCCAGTAATCTTGACGCCGGACAGCACACCGCTTGAGGCCGCCCTAACCCATTGGGAACAAAGTGTTGCCGCAGAAACAACAGCCAAAGCTTCGATAGTCGACATAGCAGACCCGTAGTGCGGCCAGTCGTTGAAAACACAGCGAATGTCTTTTACTCGCTCGAGATTACCCCTGGTCGTTTAGCCAGTGAAATCCTCTATTTGTCTGACCGTTTTCGAAGGCCCGCTTTTGGCGGGTCAACTGGTGGTCCGGCAAAGCACTGGGCGATTGACATCCATTTTGCGGCGTTGCTGCCGGTAAACTTCAAGTTTGTGTCAGCGATGTTTCTAGTCTGAGTGACAACTTGGCAAAACTCTTCTGCTTGTCCTGTGATCCTCTCCTCTTCAGATGGATCGCCGAAGGTCCATAGCGCACCAGAAGGTGCGACCAATTCCAGCAAGGGTTTGGGCTGTGGAACTGCCATACCGCGATTTTTGAAGGTCCAATCGTAAGTGTTTACGCCGATGACGACGATGTTCTTGATGCTGTCAGAACTCACGCGGTCGACACCAAGAGCGTCATAGATGGCTTGGGCATGGGCCCACGTTTCCATGTGGCGCGCGGAAATGGAAGATCGCGCGCTCATGCTTGGACCGGCCCATTCGACACGCAGAGACGGATCTACATCGGAAAAATGGCGCGCCGTTTCTTGAGAGAACTCTGACCAAAGATCCAAGAGGGAATGACCGGAAGCTCCGTTTAGTTCCTGCGCCTCGAATTCTGTGAAACGTCCCGCCGATACAGCTTTGAGAGCCACATTTATCCAGGACCGAAAGGATTCAGGATCGGCTAGAGAGAGATAGGCAGCGTAGTTCCAGACATGCAGATGCCGGAGAATGTTGTTGAAGGTCCAGTTCTTGAAGCCGGTGGAGGTTTCGAAGTCGTCTTCGCTCAGCGGGCGCAAGAGCGCTTCGAGGGTTTGGCATTCGTCGCTAAAGTCTTGTGCCTGTTGCATCTCGTGTTCCGGAAATTTTTTTCGGGGGGTCAATGTCCTAAATGCTTACGCCAGTTGGCCGCCAGCGCTCGCATATTTATTCAAGACCTGTCTATCAATCGCACCAAGAATCTCTTTTCGCCCTGCACCCGACGTCTCTGTTTGTCAAACGGCTGGCGAGAGCAGATATCAGCGGAGAAGCAGGTCACCCCAAATGACCTGGCTGGAGCGAGGCTACTGTTTCCATCAGGGTTGGGACCAGCTTTGTTTCAATCAGTTTTTCATCATGGGTAAAAGACGAGACAGAGCATTGGACTGCCGCCAGTGGTTGACCGTCGCTGGCAAGGATCGGAGCTGCAAAACCTATCTCGTTCATGATGAGTTCGTTGCATGATCGCGAATAACCTTTCACGGCTGCCGTTTCGACAATCTGCTCAATAACGTTCCGATCCATGGTTGTCTTGGGTGTGAATTGCTTGAGCGGCCAAGTTTGGATCGCCTCTTCACGGTAAGGCTTTGGGTAGACCGACAAAATAGCGCGTCCGCTTGAGGTGTTCAGGGCAGGCACGCGGCGTCCGATAATTGTGGCGGCAAAATTTGTCCGGCGGCTTGGCAGGCGGACGACGTAAATGATGTCTGTGCCGTCCAGAACGGACATATTGACGGTGCCATTGAGGATCTTGGACAGATCAATCAACTTGGGCATAGCCAATTGTGTCAGCCGGTCGGACCATAAATAGGCATTGGCGAGTTCAAGTGTCTTGATCGTTGGCCGATACCGTTTGGTGATCTCGTCCTTTTTCAGATAGCCAAGTTTTGTCAATGTGTTGGAAAAACGCTGAACGGCGCTTTTGTCCAGTTCAGTCTTCTGGCTGAGCTCGGCAAGACCCAGTTCCGGATGGTCTTCATCAAAGGCTTCCAGGATCCTGAATCCCTTTTCTAATGAAGCCACGAACAATGTGTCCTGCTTGGATTTCATACGTCTCTCCCTCAGCGCATGGAAATGCGCATCCTCTGATCAAGGATGACCTTGACAAGATCGTATTTTTATACTAAATATTATTATATGATATGCAAGTGCTTATTATAATAATTTGCACTTTAAATTTGGGAGGAAACATGTCGGTTCAGATCATTAAGCGCGGTGCCGTGCAAGCGGCGCTGCTCTCGTCTCTTTCAATGATGTCTTTTTCCGCACCTGCTTTGGCCGGTAAGTCGGATGACACGCTTCGTGTGGCTTTCACGAAGGAAGTCGAAAACGTCGACAGTTACTTCAACTCGGCCCGTGAAGGTGTGATCCTTCAGCGAACCGTGTGGGATGGGCTAGTCTATCGGGATCCGGCAACCAATGAGTATGTCGGCAACCTTGCGACTGACTGGAAGTGGGTTGACGATGTCACTTTGGAGTTCAAGCTGCGTGAGGGCGTAAAGTTCCACAATGGCGAGGAGTTCGATGCCGACGACGTTGTTTACACAGTCAACTTTGTTGCGGACAAGGACAACGGCGTTAAAACCCAGCGTAATGTCAACTGGATGAAGAGTGCTGAAAAGCTAGACAAGTACACCGTCCAAATTCACCTAAAAGAACCGTTTCCGGCAGCTATTGAGTTTCTCGCCGGTCCGGTGTCCATGTATCCGAATGAGTACTATGCGGAAGTTGGCCCTGCAGGAATGGGGCTGAAGCCGGTGGGGACAGGGCCCTACAAAGTCACTTCTGTTGAACCGGGCACTCATTACCAGCTCGAAAAATATGACGGCTATCACGACTCCCCAAAAGGGCAGCCAAAGATCGGTAAACTGGATATTCGTACCATCCCGGATGTGAATACGCAGATTGCTGAGCTCTTCAATGGTGAGCTTGATTTCATCTGGCAAGTCCCGGCCGATCAGGCGGGCAAACTGGCTGGAATGGACAAGTTGACCGTCGCCAACGAGAGCACCATGCGGATTGGTTATCTGTCACTGGATGCGGCAGGTCGCACCGGCGCGGACAACCCCTTCACAAAGTTGAAGGTCCGTCAGGCTGTTGCCCATGCAATTGATCGCAAGACGATCGTTCAGGCGCTTTTGCGCGGCAAGTCCAAGGTCGTCAATACAGCCTGTTTTCCATCGCAATTCGGGTGCGAGCAGGAAGTGACATCTTACGACTATGATCCGGAAAAAGCGAAGGCTCTGCTGGCCGAGGCAGGTTATCCGGATGGCTTCACGACAGACTTTTATGCCTATCGGAACCGCGATTATGCAGAAGCGCTGGCCAACTTCCTGAATGAGGTCGGGATCAAGACCAACTTCCACATGCTGAAATACTCGGCTCTTCGTGAGTTGCGTATGTCTTCTGGGACGCCGATCACATTCCAGACCTGGGGGTCTTACTCGATCAATGACACTTCAGCGATCACCAGCCAGTTCTTCAAGCATGGCTCTCTTGATGATGCGCGTGATGATGAAGTGCGCGACTGGCTGGAAGTCGCGGATACGTCTACCGATCCGGAAGAGCGGAAAGCCTATTACAGCAAAGCTCTGCAGAAAATCGCAGATGAAGCCTATTGGACGCCGCTGTTCTCCTACAACACCAACTACGTGTTCTCTAAGGACGTAGCTTTCCAGCCAACACCGGACGAAATCGTGCGCTTCGCCACGATGAGCTGGAACTAGGCCCCCGTTCCGATTGGCCGCCCGTCAGCGGCGGCCAGTCTCTTCACCTTCATCAAATATGGCGTGGGCTGGTTTTCTCAGTCCGCATCCTTCCCGATAGTTTGACCATTCGAAAGGGCAACCGATGCTCGCTTTTATTTTGAAGCGGCTGGGATTGGCTGCGCTCGTGGCGTTGACAGTGTCCGCCATCAGTTTCAGTCTTCTCTACATTGCCGGAGATCCGGCATCTGCGATTGCAGGGGAATCCGCGACAGATGCTGATATCGAAGCCATTCGCGAGTATTACGGTTTTGACCGCCCTTTGATCGTTCAATATCTGGAGTGGCTGATAAATGCGCTTCAGGGCAACTTCGGTGAAAGCTACTATTTCGAATTGCCAGTTTCCCAACTGATTGCCGACAGGCTGTCCATCACCATGATGCTTGGTGTATGCGGGATCAGTTTTGCGTTGCTGTTCGCCGTTCCGCTTGGAGTTGTCGCGGCTCTTCGGCCAAACTCGTTCATCGATCGGTTTTCACTGTTTTTATCGGTGATGGGGCAAGCAATGCCGAGTTTCTGGTTCGGCCTTATCCTAATCGTGATCTTCTCGATCAATTTGGGCTGGTTACCCGCATCTGGAGCTTCCTCATGGCGGCATTTCATCCTGCCGACAATTGTGCTCGGCTACTATGCAATGCCAGCGATCATGCGCCTTACCCGCACAGGTATGCTCGAAGTTTTGTCGGCCGATTATGTCCGGACGGCACGGGCGAAAGGTTTGAGCCAGCGAAAGATTTTATTCAAGCACGCTCTACGGAATGCGATCATCCCGGTCGTGTCTCTGGCGGCGGTTCAGATGGGCTTCATGCTTGGTGGATCCATCGTGGTGGAATCCATTTTTGCCCTTCATGGCGCCGGGTATCTCGCTTGGGAATCCATTTCACGGAATGATCTGCCCACGATACAGGCGCTGATCCTGATTTTCTCCATGTTCTACATCGTCTTCACGTTGCTTGCTGACATCGTGAATGCCTGGCTAGACCCGCGCATGAGGGTTCACTGATATGAGTTCGCTTGCTACTTCTGCTCCGGCACAACAAAAAGCTCCAAGTCCGCGTGAAGCAATGTTCCTCCGGGCGAAGGTTCATAAAGGATTGCTGTTCGGGTTCGGCGTTGTGTTGCTCCTTGTGTTGATTGCACTGGCAGCTCCATTGCTCGCCCCGCATGATCCCTATCATCAGGACCTGTTAAGCCGCATGCAGCCACCGGTGTTTCTTGGTGGCACTTGGGAGCATCCGCTCGGAACCGACCATCTTGGCAGGGATTACCTCTCCAGGCTGATCTACGGCGCTCAGGTATCCTTGCTGATCGGGTTTGTCGCGGCACTGATTTCGGGTGTTATCGGAACTGCAATGGGGGTGGCCGCAGGTTACTTTGGTGGCCGGGTCGACCTTGCTGTCACCTTTCTCATCAATGTTCGACTGGCCATGCCGGTTGTTCTAGTGGCGCTCGCCGTTGTCGCTTTGTTTGGTGGATCCCTGTTTGTTGTGATCACTGTTCTTGGTCTGCTTTTATGGGACAGGTTTGCCGTGGTTCTGCGTGGTGCCACCATGCAAGTACGGTCAATGGAATATGTGGCTGCAGGTGAGATCCTCGGTACCCCGCTGATCCGTCTGCTGTTCAAGGACATTCTCCCTAACATTGCCAACCATCTGATCGTGATCGCCACACTTGAAATGGCCCATGCAATCATTTTGGAAGCCGCGCTTTCCTTCCTCGGGCTCGGTGTACAGCCGCCGATCCCGTCCTGGGGACTGATGATTTCCGAAGGCAAGGAAATGCTTCTGTTTGAACCGTGGCTGATTGCGATCCCGGGCATTGCGCTTTTCTTGCTGGTCCTGGCGATCAACATGCTGGGGGATGGTTTGCGGGATGTAACGGCTCCTGAAGGCCGCAATTGATTTGAACCGGTAATGTGAGGACACAAAATGACTGATCAAAATGCGCCGGTTCTGTCGATTTCCAATCTGTCGATCGCTTTGCCTGTTGGAGGTGACCGCCCCCACGCGGTGGAGGACCTCAGTCTGGAAATCCATCCGCGGGAAATCGTCTGCATTGTCGGGGAATCCGGCTCTGGCAAATCTGTAACCTCCTTTGCAACGATGGGGCTCTTGCCGAAAATCCTCAAACCGACATCGGGTGAGATCCGGTTTGATGGACGGGACTTGTTGTCAGTTGGAGAGCGTGAGCGCAGCGCGCTGCGCGGCGACAAGATGGCCATGATCTTTCAGGAGCCGATGACGGCCTTGAACCCGTGCTACACGGTCGGCGATCAGATCGAGGAGGTCTTCGCTGCCCATCGGAAAATGAAAAAGGCGGACCAGCGCGCGCGAACGATCGAGCTGCTCAAGGAAGTGCATTTGCCGGAGCCCGAGCGGCTCTACGGGTGCTATCCGCATCAGTTGTCAGGAGGGCAGCGTCAGCGGGTCATGATTGCCATGGCTCTGGCACTCGATCCCAAACTGCTAATTGCGGACGAGCCAACGACGGCTCTGGATGTGACCACTCAGGCTCAGATATTGCACCTGATCAAGGAGCTGAAAGCCAACCACAACGCTGGGATCATGTTTGTTACCCACGACTTCGATGTGGTTGCTGAAATTGCTGACCGGGTCGTTGTGATGAAACACGGTCGCATTGTTGAGCAAGGGTTCGCGGATGAGGTTCTGAACAGGCCGCAGCACCCATATACGAAGAGCCTGATCAACGCTGTTCCGCGAAAAGGAGATCAGGCCCCGGCCGATCTTGATGAGAAACCCAACGCAATGATTGTGGAAGGTTTGGAAAAGACCTTCCATAGCAAAGCCAATTTCTTCAAGTCCGGACGTACGGTGCACGCCGTGAAAGACGCGTCCTTTGTAGTGCGCAAAGGGGAAACGATTGGCATCGTTGGTGAATCGGGATCGGGAAAAACAACCCTGGTCCGTTGTCTGATCCGTCTGCTGGACCCTGATACCGGGCAAATTCAGATTGGGGATTACAACTTCGCAGAGCTTACCAGAACCGCGCTGCGTCCCCATCGAAAAGACATGCAGATCGTGTTTCAGGACCCATATGGGTCGCTTAATCCACGACGTACGATCGGGGATTTGCTGATCGAGGGGCCGTGCAATTTTGGTGTGAGCCGGAAGGAAGCTCTCGAACGTGCAAAACGATTGCTGAAGATCGTTCGGATGGATGAGGATGCGCTGAACCGGTATCCGGCCCAGTTTTCCGGCGGACAACGTCAACGTATCTGCATTGCGAGAGCTTTGGCGGTCGAGCCGAAAATCTTGATCGCCGATGAGGCTGTGTCCGCCCTTGATGTGTCGGTTCAAAAGGAAGTCTTGAACCTGTTGCGCGACATTCGCGATGAGTTTGGCCTGACAATATTGTTCATCACGCATGACCTCCGCGTTGCTGCTCAGATTTGTGACAACATTCTCGTAATGAAAAATGGAGAGATCGTTGAACGCGGGTCAGTAGATGCCGTGTTTGGCAATCCTCAACACGACTACACAAAAACACTGCTAGCCGCACAGCCGGGACAAAACTGGACTGTTCCGACATTCTCCGACACCGAGTTGGAGCTTTCAGTTTGAGTGTTTTCCTTTCAGGTAGACCCCGAACGCAAGAGGGGGGTAAACGCATTTTTAGAAGGCTTGTTTTGTGACGCATAGTTTTTCCCGAAGCCAAACGGTTCGAAAACCAGTTGTTTCGACCCAAAAAGGTGTGGTGGCCGCACAACATGTCCGAGCCGCAGAGATTGGTGCAGATGTGCTCGCAAATGGTGGCAACGCTGTTGATGCGGCAGTTGCGGTCTCGTTCGCTATGGGTGTTCTCGAGCCCTGGATGAGTGGTCCGACCGGCGGCGGAGCCATGATGATTTGGCTGGAAAAAGAGCAAAAGGCGCATGCCATCTGGTTTGGAATGAAGTCTCCAAAGGCGCTAAAGCCGAGCGATTATCCTTTAAGTGGGGAGGGGCAATCCAGTGATCTCTTCCCGTGGAAAGCTGTTGTTGATGACCGTAATGTTCAAGGTGCAGCTGCCATTGCCGTTCCTGGAACAGTCGCAGGTGCTGGTCTTGCCCATCAGCACTTTGGCAGCATGGCTTGGAAAGATTTGCTTCAGCCGGCCGTTGAGGTCGCCCGGGACGGGCTTCATGTGGATTGGTATGCGGCATTGATGATTGCGTCTGCCTGCCGTGCATTGGCAAAAGATCCAGATGCTGCAGCCCAGTTTTTGGAAGATGGGCAGTGGCCGACAATTGCAGGATGGACGGCTCTTTCCGAAAAGCGGATTGATCAAACCCTGACCGCTGACACTTTGGCCCATTTGGCTGAAGCAGGTGCGCGGGACTTCTACCACGGAGATATCGCCTTGGCGCTCGCTAAGGATGTTCAGGCGAAGGGAGGCAGTTTGTCTGTGGAGGACCTGGGCGCCTATCAAGCCGTTCTGCAAACACCAAAATCCATAAGATATCGGGATGCCCGTTGGCATGTAACGCCTGGGTTTACCGCGGGACCGACCCTGGAAAGAACTTGCGAGCTGCTTCAAACTGCATTTGTCCCGCATGGTGTGGAGCCGGATGGAACCGTGATGAGTGCCTATGCGAAGTCGATCCAGACGGCAAACGCGGAACGAATGGCCACCATGGGAGATCAGGAGGATCCAAATGCCCCCTCCTGTACAACACATTTTTCGATTGTTGACCGTGACGGCAATATGGTTGCGATGACGCAGACCCTGTTGTCGCTGTTCGGCTCGAGGGTTGTCTCCCCTTCAACGGGTCTGCTCATGAACAATGGCATCATGTGGTTTGATCCGGAGCCCGGCCGCCCGAATTCGCTCGGTCCGGACAAGACATGTCTGATGAATGTCTGTCCGCTTATCGGGGAGGCTGGTGACCGTCGGTTCGCCGTTGGTGCATCTGGCGGCCGGAAGATTATGCCGGCTGTTGCCCAACTCTCTAGTTATTTGAGTGATTATGGAATGAGCCTTGAAGAGGCGTTCCATCATCCGAGAATTGATGTTTCGGGCGGTGATGTTGTCGTTGCAGATGAAAAGCTGCCGGTTTCCGTTCTGGACGAACTGAAATCACAACACACAGTCGTCACGACGCCACGAACAGTGTTCCCCTATGCCTTCGCTTGTCCCGCAGGTGTCCTGCGCGAGAACGGGCTTAACATGGGCTGCACAGAAATCATGTCTCCTTGGGGAGATGCTGTCATTGAAGGAAAGGCTTAAATCTATGGCATCACGCGCGAATACCATTGCTCGGGCCGAGGCCTACTTTGATCAAGGCAGCTTTCAGGAAGATTTGGCGCGGCTGGTTGCCATAGAAACCGAAAGTCAAAACCCGGATCAGTTGCCGGAACTCTATCGATACCTGACGGAAGAGATGAAGCCTCTTTTGGAAGGAATGGGGTTCACGACCAGTTTGATCGACAATACGGATGATCGCGGCGGCCCTCTGTTGTTTGCCGAGCGGATTGAGGATCCGTCCTTTGAAACGATTTTGACCTATGGCCATGGGGATGTGATCCGTGCCCAAACCGAGCAATGGCGCGAAGGCTTGCACCCGTTTCGTCTGGTTGAAGAGGGCGAGCGGCTCTACGGCCGGGGTACGGCTGACAACAAGTGCCAGCATCTGATCAATCTGAAAGCGCTTTCGTGTTTGCTGGAAGAGCGCGGTTCGCTTGGGTTCAACGTCAAGGTGATCATTGAGACCTCTGAAGAAACGGGCTCCGTTGGATTGTCCGAATGTTTCAGAGCACACAGTGACAAGCTCAAGGCCGATGTGCTGATTGCGTCTGATGGACCCCGGCTTCAGCCGGACTGGCCAACGATGTTTATGGGCTCGCGCGGCGGTGTAAATTTTGATCTGAAAGTGAACCTGCGCGACGGCGCCAATCATTCCGGCAACTGGGGGGGGTTGCTGGCTGATCCGGCCATGATCCTATCCCACGCGATTGCCTCCATCTGTGATGTGAAAGGGCAGATCCAAATCGAGGAATGGCGCCCGGACAGTCTGACGCCAAAAATTCAAGAAGCCTTGAAGGGGCTGCCGATTGGAGACGGTGGGCCTGAAATAAGCGCTAATTGGGGAGAAGAGGGGCTTTCGGCACCTGAACGGGCGTTTGGCTGGAATTCCTTTGCAGTTCTGGCCATGAAAAGTGGTGTTCCCGAGGCTCCGGTGAACGCCATATCGGGTCATGCATCGGCGCACTGTCAGCTGCGTTATGTCGTTGGGACGGAGTCGGACGACATTCTGCCAGCACTTCGGCGGCATCTCGACAAACACGGGTTTTCCATGGTTGAGATCGTCCCGGCTGATCGTGTGTTTTTTCAGGCTACCCGGCTAGATCCAGATCATCCATGGGTGGATTTTGTAAGGGACTCTTTGACGGAGACCAGTGGTAAAAATCCGCACGTTTTGCCAAACCTTGCAGGGTCCCTTCCGAACGACAGCTTCACCGATATTTTGGGCCTCCCAACCATATGGGTTCCGCATTCATATGGAGGGTGTTCCCAGCACGCGCCGAATGAACATATTCTGAAATCGGTCTCACGCGATGCGTTGCGCCTGATGGCAGGGCTATTCTGGGATATCTCGGAACGGCGCTAACCAATTGATGGCGTTGAGCCACCCTGCCGGGTCCTTGGATCGGCAGGGTGAAATCATAATCCCGACTTTTGCGCTGTTGGTTTTAAGTCAAACCAACGAGGCGATGTGTTCTTCACTCAACATTCTGGATACGGGGCGGAGGCGATTAGTACAAAAGATAGGTGCGGTTGGCCAATTGCAGACTTTTTCCGGTCCAAATTGATTTGGAATGAATGTTTTCCTTGATCTTACCTATTGTCGGTTCTGCTCAAGCTCTGTCTGAACATCGGATACATGATCCGAATTGACGGGGGCATTGAGCCCCGGCAACTCCAAATGGCAGTATTTGTTCCCAGATATTTCTCGAGAGAATAGTTGGCTCGGCCACAGCTATTTCGACAAGGTCGCTGCTGCGGTGTCATGATACTCATGTAGTTCCACAATGCAGCCGTCCTTCACGGTCCAGAACAAAGCCAGTTCGGTCTCACGCGAAACGCCTGTGTGGCGGCTGGTGATCGTGAGGCTTATTTGGGTTGCGGCCCGTTCGCCAGAAACGATGATATCTGTGAGACGGTACTCATCGATATTCCAGTCTGCTTGTATTCTGCTGATTGTCTCCCAGAAAGCGTTCTTGCCGCTGCAGTCGGCGCAATAAGGTCCGGTTTCCGCATTGGCGTGAATGCAATAACGAACGTCATCATGCAATAAGGCGGAAATGGTATCTGCATCCCCGCTGTTATAAGACAGAATTGCTTTGCGAACGATTTCTTCTGTTGTCATGGGTATTTCCTCAAAATCCTAGAATTATGA
The DNA here is from genome assembly GCF_965216085.1 of Roseibium sp. GTDB lineage: Bacteria > Pseudomonadota > Alphaproteobacteria > Rhizobiales > Stappiaceae > Roseibium. The sequence goes on from NZ_OZ244138.1 coordinate 1,169,321, forward strand.
AACAACTATCTTGCCGACGCATGGTTCGCGTCGGGTAATCTTCGCAATCATCTTTGTCCAGTTGAGTTGCCGTCATTGTTTATCGTTTAGACAGCGCTCAAAGGTTCCGGCCTCCAGTGAGCCGAGCTGCTGAAACAGACTTAGGAAGTCAAAATGGTTGAAAGCTTCGAGAATTTGATTGTCTGAGAAACGGCCATAGACAGTACCTGTCATTTTGATGCGCTCACCCGTCTTTCGCGACGTGCCCTGAAACAAACAAAGTGCGCACAGCCATTCATTTGAAGTCATGCTGTGCGTGACTTCAATTTTCACGTCCTTAACAAGATTAAGCAGTGCCTTTTGAAATACTTTGAAATCATCTGGGCCGAGCATCTCGTGCTCGCGGAATTCGTTCTCGCCGACCTTCGTTTGCGTGCCTAATCCGACGGCGCGGCCATCTTGGAGGAACATTTCGTCGATGGCTGATTGGTCTTCTTCACTCCAGACGCGTTGGAACCAAGTCTCAAGAATTTCTAGATTTGTCATAATAAAAGATCCTATCTGTAATAAATGACGTAGTTTGCCATGAATGGTTGAAAATTTGAAAATGCATGCAATTCTAGTTTGCCGGATGCTCGGAAGAGCATCGGTTCTTTTTCCGGTTCGCATGTTTTTCGAGTTTCTTCTTCCTTCTAGGGGCAAGTTCATGGCGACGTCGAAGTCTGCCCGATTATGGAAATAGAGCAGATGATCAAACCGGTTGACGGTCAAGACGTGTTGGTACCGTCTGTCTGCAGCTGTGTTCGGCTATGCACTCTGATCAGTTCTATGCGCATACTGAAGAATGACTAGAATCAGTATTGAGCAACTGAAGACATTCCTCGAAGTTGTGCGTTTGGGTGGGATGCGAAAAGCGGCCGTGTCATTAAATCTGACCCAGCCCACTGTAACAGCCAGGATCAAGACCCTAGAAGACGCGCTTGCTTGCGAATTGCTGGAACGGAGCCCAGGCGGTCTAAAGCTGACCAAACGGGGTGAGCTTTTATTAGCTCATGCCGAGAAAATCGAACGTTTGACGGAACTGGTCGACCGGGATGTTGTCGATCCTGCTGGCGTGGAGCGCCGGCTGCGGCTTGGTATTGCCGAGACGATTGCCCAATCCTGGCTACCAGATTTCGTCGCCCAACTGCATCGCAAATATCCAAAGCTGGAGATTGATCTGAACGTCGATATCTCTTCCAATTTGCGCAGCGGCATTCTCAATCGGGAGTTTGACCTGGCAATCCTGTTGGGGCCTGTCTCTGAGTACACGGTCGAAAACATCGAATTGCCCGGCTTTGATTTGGCTTGGTACGCGGCCGCAAATGCGACGGTAGACACAGATCCTCTTCATCATTTGTCTCGCCCGGTGCTCACCTATGCGCGCAACACCCGCCCATACCGTGAACTAAAGGACTTGCTGTTTGAGCATGTCGGTCCTGACGTGTCGCTGTTTCCCTCTTCGTCTCTGTCGGCGTGTTTCCGTCTGGTGGAAGCGGATCTCGGTGTGGCCGCATTGCCGCGTGCCCTTGGTCAGCCCTTAGTGCAAGAGGACCGGGTCCGTGAATTTGACCCGGGATTTGCGCCCAGTCCTTTGCGTTTTTCTGCGTCGTTTCTCGGAGAACCGCGCAGCCATATCGTCGAGACTGCTGCGCAAGTGGCATACGAAGTAGCGGTACACTATTTGAGTGATAAAAAAACCTGATCACTTTTGAACAAAAAAATCAATTTGATTTTATATCCTCCACTTGAGACGTTGCGTCCAACTATTGGGGGATACAGTGGCTGTAAGTTATCAGAACCTGAAAACACAAACGCTCGACGATGTTCGCGCTGCCATTCGTGCAGGGACCTATGCGTCCCACACCGCAGGATTGGGCCAGGGGCGCTTACAGGCCAACCTTGCAATTCTTCCCGAAGCCTATGCTCTCGACTTTATGCGGTACTGCCAGAGAAACCCAAAGCCGTGCCCCTTGGTCGGCGTATCCGACACGGGCAGCCCATTCATATCCACTCTTGGCAAACGGTTAGATGTTCGGGCGGATGTTCCTGCTTATAATATCTATCGGGATGGCAAGCTGGCAGGCTCGGCCACCGACATATCCGAAATCTGGCAGGACGATCTCGTTGCCTTTGCGATCGGATGTTCGTTCACATTCGAAAACGCCTTGCAGCGCGCGGGAATTGATGTTTGGCACATCACCAACAACACGACTGTGCCGATGTACCGTTCCAATCTTCAAACGATCCCAGCCGGCCCGTTTGCCGGTGAGATGGTCGTTTCAATGCGGGCAATTCCCAATGACCGGCTAGGTGAAGCGAACGCGATCTCAGATCGGTTTCCTTACGCGCACGGCGCACCGGTTTCCTGGGGCGATCCCTCGAAGATCGGTATTACCGATATTGAAAGACCTGATTGGGGTGACCCGGCCCCGGTTCCGGAAGGATTTACGCCGGTTTTCTGGGCGTGTGGCGTGACGCCGCAAGTTGCGATCGAAAACGCGCGTTTGCCGATTTGCATCACCCACAAACCCGGGCACATGTTGATCACCGATGTGGCCGAGGACGCAGAAGTCCCGGTCTTGAAGCAAGACTGAATGACCCTCAGCAAGGAGACTACCATGAACCGCATGCTTACGTTTCTCGCCGCAACCACGATCCTGGCGACGCCAGCCATAGCCGAAGAGCTTTCGGTTGTCGGCAGTTGGTCGGGCCTGCCGCTTCACAAGCAATATGAGGCTCCTTTCTGGAGCGAGACACTTCCGGAAGCTTCCGGCGGTAAAATCAATGTGTCGCTGACAACCCACAACCAGATGAATCTGGGTGTCGCCGACGTGTTTCGTTTGCTTGGTGATGGGGTCTACGATGTCGGTATGACCGTTGCCGACTACGCGGTTGCCGACGCACCAGAGCTGGAAGGCCTTGATGTGCCTCTTCTGGCGCTGAATGCCGACGACGCCCGCGCGATGGTCGATGCGGCGCGCCCGATGGTGGCAGATATCTACCGCGACCGTTTCAACAGCCATGTTCTGGCAATTGCTCCTTATCCGCCGCAGGTGGTTTTCTGTAACGCTGAAGTCGCCAGCTTGGCCGACCTTGAAGGGCTCAAGATCCGGGCCTCCGGCCGCATGACAGCGAAGTTTTTGGAAGCGCTGGGCGCCGAAGGCGTCAATGTCTCATTCTCTGAAGTTCCAGGCGCCCTTCAAAAGGGTGTCGTCGATTGCGCGGTAACGGGAGCAGGCTCCGGGTATTCGGCCGGCTGGTGGGAAGTCTCCACGCATCTCATGCCGATCCCGCTTGGCGGCTGGGACAGTGTCGTGACTGCTGTCAATTTGGACAAGTGGAACGGTCTGGATGCGGACACACAGGCACTCATCAGCGAGCAGGTCAAGACCAATTTTGAAGCTCCAGCCTGGGCAAGCGCCCAAGATGCGCTGGTCAATGACATTGCCTGCCTGACCGGCAAAGGCGAATGCCCCATTGGGGAAGCGCGCAATATGATCTTGGTCGATGTGTCAGATGCTGATTTCGCTAAGGCACGGGATGTTCTAGTGAGCGAAGTTCTGCCGGATTGGGCAAGCCGTGCCGGTGGCGATTGGGCCGACCGCTGGAACGCTTCGGTGGGTAAAACCGTCGGCGTTACAATCGCAAACTAATCGTTAGAACCAGAGGGCCCCATGGAAGAAAATGTTCTGAACCACCTTCGGCGATGGAACCGTCGGATTGCAATCCTAACAGGATTGGGTCTGCTGGTCTGCGCCGGCGTGGTGCTCATCGACGTTGTGCTTCGACAATTTGGGGCCTCTTTTGGCGGCACAGACGAAATCTCAGGCTATGTGATGGCCATTGCCACCTCTTGGGGGATGGCCTTCACATTGCTTGAACTCGGGCACGTGCGGATCGACATCCTGCGTTCACGCACCCATGGGATGGCACGGGCAATCTTTGATCTGTTCTCCCTTGCGGTTCTTGCCGGAACAGTGACCTTGATTGCCTGGCGATGCTGGCCTGTTCTTGCCCGTTCGCTTGCAAACTCTTCCCGCGCCAACACCCCCCTTGAAACACCATTGGCCTGGGTGCAAGCGCCGTGGTTCGCCGGGTGGGTCTGGTTTGCCGTGGTTGCATGGTTCACCGTCGTCCTGGCGGGGATCCTGATCTTCAAACGAAAGCTTGATAAGAGCGAACAGGCCATCGGTGCCTATGCTGAAGTGGAGCAGGCTCAGTGATTGTTTATCTTTCAGCCGGTCTGCTTGGTCTGTTGGCCATGTCGATCCCTGTCGGGATCGTGCTCTTTCTGCTCGGCTTCGGCATTGATGTTTTCTTCAGCCCGTTTCCGCTCATTCGCGGCTTGGGCAATCAGGTCTGGTCGACCTCCAACAATGCCACACTGATCGCAATCCCGTTCTTTGTTTTGCTGGGTGAAATCCTGGTGCGGTCCGGTATTGCCGCGCGCACCTATGCAGCTCTCGACCGATGGGTGAGCTGGCTGCCGGGCGGATTGGTCCATGCAAACATCGCAACGGCCACCATGTTCTCCGCAACGTCCGGATCCTCCGTTGCAACAGCGGCCACTGTCGCAACCGTTGCCATGCCCCAAGCGGAGAAACTGGGATACGACCCCAAGCTGTTTTCCGGCGCGATTGCCGCCGGCGGCACATTGGGCATCATGATCCCACCTTCGATTAACTTGATCGTCTACGGGTTTTTAACCCAGACTTCGATCCCGCAGCTTTTTCTAGCGGGCCTGATACCCGGGATCGGACTTGCCATCGGCTTCATGCTGATCACCGCAGTCATCTGCCTGATGCAGCCGTCACTCGGTGGGGAGCGGCGGGTGTTCGGTCTTACCGACATGCTCGGCTCGCTGGTGCAATTGGTACCGATCTTTCTTCTGTTCACCGCCATTATCGGCAGTATCTATCAAGGCTGGGCAACGCCCACCGAGGCGGCAGCCGTCGGAGTTGCCGGCGCGATCGCGATCGCTGCTCTGTTCGGCGGGATCAGCTACAGGATGTTCGCAGAAAGCATCATTGGCACAGTCAAGATCACGTCCATGATCATGTTGGTTGTCATCGGCGCATCGTTCCTGAATTTCACATTGGCGTCCGCAGGTCTGGGCCGGGAGTTGCAAGGCTTTCTCGACGGGTTGGGTCTGTCGCCCATGGGCACCATTTTCGTTGTGGTGCTGATCTACATCGTATTGGGGTTCTTCATCGAAACCCTTTCTCTGATGGTCGTGACCATTCCGATCATCGTGCCGCTTGTGGTGGCACAGGGCTTTGATCCGATCTGGTTCGGGATCCTGATGATCGTGCTCATCGAAATGGCTCTGATCACACCCCCTGTCGGTCTCAATCTCTATGTTGTTCAAGGGGCCCGGCGCTCTGGAAAAATGAGCGAAGTCATGCTTGGCGCCGTTCCATACGTGATCGCGATGTTGTTGATGGTGGCAGCACTGATTGCATTCCCCGGCATAGCGCTGTTTTTGCCATCAATCCTTGGAGGATAAGACGTGCAGTTTTTTCACGGCGACACGCCCCTCGATTGCCCTGTCGAGCAGGTAATCGTTGCGGGGTGGACCGGGCGGGACAAGGACGCCGTCGACCATCATATTCAGGAACTTGCCGAGCTCGGCATTGCTCCGCCATCACAGACGCCTCTGTTTTACCGGGTGTCGGAAAACTGTCTCGTTCAGACGTCGCATATTCAGGTACTGGGAAAGGCAACGTCAGGCGAGGCTGAGCCGCTACTTTTGCAGAGTGACGGCGAAGTATGGCTCGGCTTGGCCTCCGATCACACCGACCGGGAGCTGGAAGCCATCTCGGTTGCCGCTTCCAAACAAGCTTGTCCCAAGCCGGTATCCAATCAGCTGTGGAGGTTTAAGGACGTCGCGGATCATCTGGATGATTTGATTTTACGCTGTCAGATCGAAGAGGGTGGGGAGTGGGGGCTTTATCAGGAAGGACCGCTTGCGAGAATCCTGCCGCTCAGCAGTTTGATCGAAAAATCAGAGTTCTCCAATAACAGCGCAATGCTGTGCGGTACGTTGTCGGCGATTGGTTCGATCCGACCAGCAAGGTCCTATCGTATGGAACTCTTTGACCCTCGCCTGAGGCGGACCATTCGATTGGAATACAAGGTCGAGGAACTGCCGATTATAGTGTGAGAAACCTTTTGTTATGTTCGTGTCTTTGCTTATGAAGGTAAGCGGACTTGGACCAAGTAAACGAACATTAATGTATTTATCGGTTTTCGTTTGAGTCTGAACGTTATCAGGTTGCGTTTCCAACAAGTTATATCTCGGCGAAATTCGCGTTGCCTGTAGTGCCGATATCCAAGAAAAACTGCAACAATGCGTGGACGATGTTACCTGGCTTCGTTGTGAAAACTAGTTGCGATGTCAATGAAATGAATGTGCTGTTTTGCGGAGCTTTTTCTAGGTCAACTTGAACGTATATCGGACACTCCGGAGAACCAGGAGTGTCCATCTGATACTGCCCAGAAGCACTCGTGTGTTAACGCACCATGGTGAGGCGATCCCAGTCCGCGTAATCGGGTGATCCCTCACGGCGAACGGTGCCCTCATATCCATATTCAATCATGTGGATCATGGTCGAGGTTTCCTCAGCGAGGACGACTGCATAACTTTCCGGCAAGTCCGACCCAGCGAGATTGCCCTTGTTGGCGAAATCCGGCCATCCGGCATGGTTGGTGCCGCGCGGTGCACTAAAGGGAACACCGTGCAGGGAACCGGCCAGAGGCAGATGGCAATGCCCATGAAAGATGTGCCGGATCTTGGCCGCATGCCGGGAGACGACTTGGCCAAATCCGTCCGCATCCTGCAGCATGATCTGGTCCATGGGTGCAATGCCAATTGGCACCGGGTTGTGGTGCATGAACAAAAAAACCGGGGCCGTGGCGTTAGTGAGCTCCCGATCAAGCCAGTCTTGCCGTTTGGAGCAGAAGAAACCGGCATGGGTATCCGGTCCCCAGGTATCCAACAGAATTGCCGTTCCTTCACTCAGCGGAACAACCGTTTGAACAAAGCCGCTCTCGTCCGCGCCTTCCGGAAAAACAGACAGGAAAACGTCCCGCTCGTCGTGATTGCCAATGCATAAATGAATAGGGAGCGGGCATTCAGCGATTTCTGCTTTCAGGCGCAGATAATCGTCTTTGTCGCCCCAATCAGAGAGATCACCGGTAATAAAAATGACTTCGGCGTCGGGATGATGGGTTATGGCGTGACGAAGGGCTTTTCGGAAATTCTCATTCGGATCCCGTCCGGCAATCGTGTCCCCCGGTTTGGTCAAATGAATGTCCGTCAGTTGTAGAAGTTTCATAGCTTCCTCCTTGGATTATTTTTGTGATGAAAAACGCCGCCCGGTAGACCGGGCGGCGCAAGAAGGAAGGTAAATCAGTTGGACGGCAGAAGATCTGAGACTTCTTCGTCCAGCTGCTCTTGGAGTTCGGCCATGTCGTCGAATTCGCCGGTTACGATGCCTTCGATCCCGTCGTAGATGACCTGAGTGATCGCCAAGCCATTGTCACCCGGGTAAGCCTGCCAGTCGCGCAGCAGTGGCAACTGGCGAACGGCGGTCTCTTTGTTCGGGTTCTGTTGGTAGAAATCCGCCAGGATGACTTCGTTGGCAGCCTTGTTCGGCGGCATGTAGCCCGTTGTACGGGCTACGTCGGCAGCACCTTCACCGGAGGTGATGAACTTGAGCCATTCCCAGGCAGCGTTCAGGACCTTCGGATCTTCAGAAGAAGATACAAGCATGGCCGCGTTGCCGCCAGCTGGCAGGCCTTTAGGGCCAGATGCTTCGATGCCCGGATACTCGTTGGTCTTCAGCTCAAAATCGCCTTTGGCACGCTCAACAGCACCCAAAGCAGAGGTCGACCAGAACATCATGCCGATTTCGTCAGCGGAGAAGGAGGCAAGGGCCGCTTTCCACTCAATGTTCTGCATGTCGCAGCCGCGGAAGATGCCTTTCATGGTTTCCAGAGACTTCAGACCTTCGTTGGAAGAAATCTGGAACGCATTGCCTTCCATTGTGGCTTTGTCCTGCGACCACATCAGAGCCTGCAGGAACCAGTTGCCGGTGATGTTCCAGCCCCAGAACATCGGGTTTTTAACGCCTGCGTCATGGAGCTTGCCGCAAACTTCAACGACTTCGTCCCAGGACTTCGGCAGGTCGGCAACAGATGTGATGCCGGCTTTCGCCATGACATCCATGTTGTAGTAACCGACTGGCAGGGAGACAGAAAACGGCAGGCCGTAGATGTCGTCGTTGAACGAGCCGAGCTTCAGCATGGCATCGTGGTAGCCGTCTTTTTCGAACGTCTCTTCCTTCAGGATGAAGGGCTCGAGCGACTTGGCAATTCCCTTTTCAACCAGGATCGCCTGACGGTTCAGACCCTGCATGGTTACGTCAGGGAGCGTGCCGGCAACCGCTTCACGCAGGATGGTGTTGGTGCCGTCTTCGTAAGATTCGTATGTCGCCCGGATCTTCACTTCGATGTTCGGAAACTGCTCGTTGAACTTCGGCAGGATTTTTTCGTACGTCACATCAAAAAGATGGGAATACGGGTATGCGAATTCGATCGTTACTTTTTCGTCTGCATGTGCAGCGGAGGCTGCCAGCAGTAGCGCTATTGCGGTGAGGGTCTTTTTCATGGAACTCTCCGTCTGTTGCCGTGGGAGTGGCTGGTCGCCAAACTCGTCCGCTCCCGGTTGATCCCCTCGCGGGATTTCGGTGATGGGGCTGCCCTTGGGCGGCCCCGCATGTTTTTGAGCTCTTCGGTCTATTTCATCCCGCTGAGCGTGATGCCTTCGATGAAACGGCGCTGAGCGATCAGGAAGGCCACGATCAGCGGCGCCACGATGATCGTCGCGGTCGCCATCATCGGGCCGAAGTTGTCGCCATCCGCATCGCCCTTGAATTCGCGCAAGCCAAGCGGTGGGGTGAACAGTGATCTGTCGCCGGTGATGACGATCCGTGGCCAGAAGTAATCGTTCCAATGCGCAACGACCGAGAAGATCGCAAAGGCCAAGAGGGCAGGGATCGCGGTCGGCAACATGACGTTCCAGATGATCGAAAACTCGTTCATGCCGTCCATCCGCGCCGCGTCTATGAGGTCATCCGGGACGGTCATGAAGAACTGGCGCATCAGGAAAATGCCGAACACGGAGATGGTCCACGGAATGATCAGCGCGGCATAGGTGTTGGTCAGCCCGACCTTGGCCAGCATGATGTAGAGCGGCAGCGCGATGGCATGGACCGGAATAAGCAGGCAGAACAGAACCAGTCCGAAGACAGCTTCGCGCCCCCAGAACCTGAGTTTTGCCAGCGCATAGGCGCAGGGCAGCGCGACAAGAACCTGAATAAAGAAGATGGACGCCGTAACAATCACGCCGTTGAGGAGGTACCGGATGAGCGGCGCTTTCTCAAAAGCTGTGGTGTAGTTGTAGATGATCGGTGTCACCATGCAATCGGCGACATCCTTGCCGAGCTTGATGCAATAGTCGTCGCGGAATGCTTCCTGCGCGCCGAAGAAACCGCCGATGTTCTGCATGATTTCAGCCGGGCTTTTGAAGCTGTAACTGACCATCACGTAAAACGGCAGCAGCACGATCAGGCTGCCAAGGATCAGGACCATGTGTTTCAGGGTTTCCACCGCTGAAAACCGGAAGGCTGGCAGGCTGACGGTACTGGTCGAGGAAAGAGTTATGTCGCTCATGTGTAATGAACCCTTCTCTCCACCAGCCAGCGCTGGACGAGCGTGAGAAACATGACAAATCCCAGGAAGACAACGGTTATGGCGGCGCCAATTCCCATGAGGTTTTGCTGAATGGCTTTTTCGTAGATGGCAAACATCATGACGTAGACCGATTTCGACGGTCCGCCGCCTTGCGGGTAAAACGCCTCGACCGTGTCGAAGACCTGAAACGAGCGGATAAACGAAATGGTGACGACGAAGACCGTGGTCGGGCCAAGCATTGGCCAGGTGACAAGCCGGAACCGGTCCCAGGCCGACTTTGCGCCATCCATTTCGGCCGCTTGGTAAAGCTCACGCGGCACAGAGGTCAGACCCGCGAGGTAGAGCACCATATTGAAGCCAAAGCCTTGCCAGACCCCGATGAAGGCGACCGTCCAGATGGCATAGTCGCGGTCGGTCAGCCAGAGCGGGAAGCCGCGTTCACACCCGTGTGCGTACCAGCCCCAGACTTCCAGAAAAGTGCCGCAACCGCGCTCCAATGTGGAATTGACGATCCCGATGGTCGGGTGAAAGGCGAACTCCCAAACGATGGCCATCGCAATCAACGCAGCCATCACGGGCAAGAAGTAGATTGTCTTGTAAAGATCGCCGAAGCGCTTGGTCGAATTTATGAGCAGCGCGGCGCCGAGGCCCAGTCCAACTGAAAGTGGAACAACCACAAAGACATACCGGAATGTCGCTCCAAACATCTTTTCGTAGGTGGAACGGGTGAAGATCTTCTCGTAATTCTCAAGTCCGACAAATTCAGCGCCGGAATTGCCCAGGCTGTAATTCGTGAAACTCATGATGGATGCGATGCCAATCGGCAAAAGCAAAATGACAAACATCAGGAAAAGGGCAGGGCCGACAAACCAATAGTGCGCCTTGGAGCGGGGCATTACGCCACCTCCGCAACGGTGGTTTCGGCCTTGTCGGTAAGATCGACCCGTTTTCCCTTCGGGTCGAATGCCATGGCGACACCGTGATGCCGCTTGAAGGCAACGTCTTGACCAATGGACACGGCAACACCATCTACGGGCGCTGAGCGGACCACGAGACGATGCGCACCGTCATGAAGGCTGATGTGCAGGTAGATATCAGCGCCGAGGTTTTCCTTGTGAACCACCCGGCCTTTCAAAGCCTCAGGATCCGTGTCGTCACAGAGGTTCAAATGTTCCGGGCGCAGTCCGATCGTAATTTTGTCTGAAGAGGTGGCTGCGACCCGCGTCAAGACAACATCGCCGCAGCGTGCATGTCCATTGCTGTCCAGATGCCCGGGCAAGAGGTTGATCTTCGGCGCTCCAACAAACTCCGCAACCCGGATGTCCTGCGGATTGTTGTAAATCTCGTCCGGCGTGCCGAGCTGCAGGATGTTGCCATCCATCATCACAGCCATCCGATCTGACATCGTCAGAGCTTCGGCCTGGTCATGCGTGACGTAAACGAAGGTCGTTGCAAGAGACCGATGGAGTTCGGCCAGTTCTGAGCGCATATGAATGCGTAGCGCCGCGTCCAGGTTCGACAGCGGTTCGTCCATCAGGAATCCGGCCGGTTTGCGGACCATTGCACGGCCTAGGGCTGCACGCTGCCTTTGACCGCCTGAGAGTTGGCCGGGTTTGCGATCAAGGAGATGATCGATCTGCAAAATTTTCGCCAACTCGAGAACCTGCGCCCAAAGCGCCTTGTACTTGGATTTTGCGAGCAGCGGGCCGGCAAAAGGAAGCCGTTCGGCAAAGGATAAATCCCGGAGACGCAAGGGCGTCATCATGTTCTGGCCAACAGTCAAATGCGGATAGAGCGCATAGGACTGGAAGACCATCGCGAGGTTCCTGTCAGCGGGGCGCACCTGATTGACTTTCCGATCGTCGATCAGAACGTCACCAGAACTTGGTGCCTCCAGTCCTGCCAGAATCCGGAGCAAGGTCGACTTCCCGCATCCAGATGGCCCGACAAGTGTCAGGAATTCTCCCGGCGCGATGTCGAGATTGATCCCTTCAAGAACTGACGTGTCGCCGAAGCTCTTTTCGATCGCTTTTAAGGAAATGGCCGCCATATGATCGCCCCTCTAGTTGCCATCACCGTAGCGAGCGTGATTGAACCATCTGTGACGTAATATTAGCGTTGCTAATGGGCGCTATCGTGTTTCATGCATACAACATGGAACTGTCATGAACGCCTCGCCCAGTCCCTACCAAATCAAGGCTTTTACTTATGTTGCGCGGGAACGCAGTTTTTCCCGCGCTGCGCGCGCACTCAACGTGACGCAGTCGTCTGTAACCCAGCATGTGGCCAAATTGGAAAACCTGATGGGGACCCAACTGTTTATTCGGCGCCGCGACGGACTGGAGCTGACACGTGCGGGCATAGAGCTGTTTTCAATCACTGACCGATTGGCGACGCTGGACCAGTTGGTCACTGAAAAAGTGAACGACTACAGCGCTCTAACGGACGGCAGTATTCGACTGATTGCCAACGCACCCCGGCCTGCCATGCCTATTATTGCCCGGTATGGAGAGCTCTATCCCAAGGTTCAGATCGATTTCACGCTCTATGACTGGACCACGGCCATGACGTTGTTGAACGAGCGGCAGGTGGATATGGCGATTGTTACCGAACCTCAGGAAAACCCGGCGCTCGTGACCCATGAGCTCCGGCGATCCAAATACATGGTACATATGCGGGCCGACCACCGGCTGGCGAAAAAGCCAGTGCTTTCGCTTGTCGATCTTCAAACCGAAACACTTGTTTTGCCCGAGGACGGATCGTTGACACAGCGGGTAGCAAACCGAAAGATCAAAAAGCACGATCTGACCTTCCAGCGCATTTTGAAAACCACGACCTTTCCGATGGTCAAGGAAGCGCTGCTGCATGGTCTTGGGGTCGGATTACTTCTGGAAAACAGCCTGTATCCGTCAGAGGAACTGGTGGCGATCCCGGTCCACGAAATGCCGGAAGAGTACCGGGATTGTGTCGTCATCCCGCGAGATAAAAAAGACCTGCGGCTCATCAAAAGCTTTTTGGGTGTCTGTATTGATGCGGTGGATTGCGCAACGAACTAGCTAACTTCGCTTGTTTATAGAAAGTTGCTTCATGACTTTCTTAACCAATGCAAGCAATGTCAGCTTCCCGCCCCAATCAGTGCTCTAAAACATCAGCTTGATCAGCGAGTGTATGATCCGTGTGAAGAAGAGCTGCTGTCATAAGATCAAAGGAAACAGATTTTCATGTTGCCTTTAAAGACCGGGGACTGCGCCGGGAAACACGATTTCGACGCTTGAGAGTGGCCAGCACCCAGCGTTGTACTCGATTGGTGTGCCGGTTGGATCGCAATTGATCGCCATCACTTCCAAAACAGGCGTGCGCGGACTGAGGTTCAGTCCATTTGCTTGCCGCGCCGTTGCAAATCCGCCTGCAATTCGTGTTTCGGCGCGTTCGTAGCGCGTAACACCGTGCGCTTTGTAGACCTCTGTAACCGACCCAGTTTCGTTGTAGACCGCTTCGAAGTCCGGAAACTTCGCTGCCGGGAACTCCTTGGCTGTCAGATAAATCGGCTCGCCATCCAGAATGCGGCGTCTGAGCAGTTTGATAACTTGGCTTCCGGTCGGAAGATCAAGGGCAACTCCGCCTTCAAACGAAACATCGCCGCGTGTGAGATTCAATGTCTCAGTGGTCACCCGATCGCGGGCGACCTTGAAACCGTCGGCGAACCTCATGTTGCTTTCAACTTCATAGCGTTCAGGTCTTTGGCGGACAAAGACGCCAACACCTTTTCTGGCGTGAAGGTGACCTTCCTGCTGCAATTTGGAAAGTGCCCGGCGGATGGTGATCCGGCTGACCTGAAAGACTTCGGCGAGATGAACTTCTCCGGGAAGCTTGATGCCAGGCGCCAGCTCGCCATTTTCATACGCGAACTGAAGACGGTCACATATCTGCAGCCAGATGGCTTTTTCGCCTTTGGCTCGATAGGGTTCGCGCGCGAGAGTTCGAAATAGTTCCAGATCGGTCACATCACACCCGGTGGTTTGGATCACCTCATTTGAAGGTATATTTCACCTGACCGTTGGCAATCACCATCCGGATGCTGCGGGTCTTTTTGTCCACGAGAATGCAATCCGCCCGCATCCCTTCGGCTATCTCGCCACGATCTGCCAGTTTTGCCGCCGCGGCTGCGTTTTTGGAGATGAGGTTCCATGCCTTTTCCAGCGGAAGAACACCGTCATCAACCAGTTTAAACGCAGCGATCAATGGAGCTGGGTAATAGTAGTCCGATGCCAGAACGGTGCAGTGGCCGGACGCCACACTTTCGCTTGCATCGATGGCGTTGTTCTGGGAGCCGCCGCGTACGATGTTGGGGGCGCCCAAGACTACGTGCTCGCCTTCGTCGGCCGCGCTTTTGGCGGTTGCGATGGTCATAGGGAACTCGGACACGGAGACGCCCAAGCGGCGATGTTCCGTGCGGGTTTCCGGGGTTAACTCGTCATGTGCGAAGACGGAGCAGCCCGCATCCCGCGCTCCTGCGCAGATGGCTTCGATCGCAGCTGGCACCTCGTTGCGCCGTTCCCAAACCTGCTCGATCAGGGTCTTGCACTGGTCTTCTGAAAGGCCGGATCTCCCGGCCATCCGGCTGATCTTCGATGAAGTTTTCGGCAGGTCGAGATAGGCGGTCGTGTGATCGTTGAGTGACAGAACGGACTTGGGGTCGTCCTGAACCCAGTCAATCATGTCTTGGACATGGTTCAGTGCAAACGTCTCCCACCGGATGTTCAGATGCATGTCTGAGGCAAACGTTGCCCGCAGGGCTTTCAGGTGCATTCGGAAATTGGCGGCAGCCTCATAGCTGCGCAAGCCCGGTTCCCAGGAAACAGTCAGCCCATGATAAGCGGTGGTAATGCCATTGGAGATCAATTGCCGGTCAACATCCGCCAGCGCAATTGGAAGCGGGAAGTCGACACTCGGCCGCGGTTGTATTGATCGCTCAAAAGCATCTCCGTGTACATCTATGATACCCGGGAGGATATAGCAGTCCGCTGCGTCAACTGTTCCGCTAAATCTTTTTGATGAATCAACGAAAACGCCTGAGTGAATGTTAACCGGCTCACGAATGAAATCATCATTTTTCAGAGCGTCGCCGCCAAGAATACTTATGGAAGTCAATTTCGGGCCCTCGAATATTTTAAGAATGGTGCGGCTGCGTCATGAAACCGTTATCGACGGAGATCTATAGGGAGGCTGTATGACACTCCTGTGTACACAGGAATAGCCATTGGAGAATTCAACATGCTTCGTTCTGCCATTGCTGCAGCTGCAATGATTTTCGCGCTCCCTGTTGCCGCTGAACCTGTTCGGTTTGCGGTCACCGACATCGAAGGCCTGGAAGCCCTGCAGCAGGAATTTTCTGCCTTTGAAAAGGCTCTGGAAGACACAACAGGTTTGGACATCGAACTGTTTCCGGTCAGCTCCCGGACGTCTGCCGTTGAGTCCATAAACCAGAAAAAGGTCGATCTGGTTCTGACCGGTCCGGCAGAATATGTCGTAATGAAGGAACTGACCAACGCAGAAATCGTTGTCGCTTGGCAGCGCCCGAACTACTTCGCCCAGATCGTGGTGATGGCAGAAGGTGAGATTGACGGGCCGCAGGACCTCAAAGGCAAGACCGTGACCTTCGGCAGCGTCGGGTCGACCTCCCAGCATCTTGGCCCAGCGCAGGTTCTGGCAGATTTCGGTCTTGCCTACGGCACTGACTACACACCGCAGATCATTTCCCGAAACGTGGCCATCGAAGCCTTGATCCGCGGCGATGTGCAGGCCGTTGGCATGAATGACAGCCACCTGCGCCGCATTCGCGATGCGTTTCCTGGCGAAGCCTTCAAGGTCATTGCCCGGGGCCGTGATCTTCCGAACGACATCCTGGTCGCTCGCCCAGACATGGATCGGGATGCACTTGAAAAAATCAAGGCGGCATTTCTGGAAAACAGCGGAGCTCTCATGGCTGCTGTTCTGAAGGGCGAAGACAACCAAAAATACGGTGGTGGCTTCTTCCTGACCGGCGTGAACGATGAGAACTACAACTACGTTCGCGACATGTATCAGACCATTGGTGTCGACACCTCTTCAGTCGTTGGTGACTAACCACGTCTGGAAACACCGGGAGCGCGGGTGATCGCGCTCCTTTCCGGGGCTGTCGCTGTGTCTTGCCCCGGAAACTGACACCAAAAATCCTGAGGACAGCGCGGTGCTTCACACGCCTCTCGCCGATACCAAAGATGTTGCAATTGCAACGTCGGCACTTAAGAAACAGTACAAGAATGGCCACGCTCCGGTCTTGAAGGGCGTCAACTTGACCATTCGCCACGGCGAGCGGGTCGCGTTGATTGGCTCAAACGGCAGCGGCAAATCAACTTTGTTAAAGTGCCTTATCGGGCTGCATGCTGTGAATGAGGGATCGGTCCAAACATTGGGTGAAACCTTTGGCTCCATGCCGACCGCTGAGCAGCGCTCGCAATTGCGCAAGCAGACCGGTTTTGTGTTCCAAAAACACTGTCTGGTGAAACGGCACTCGGTTCTGAGCAACGTTGTCCACGGCATGCTGGGTTTGCCCGGCAGTTGGCGTGCGTTCACTCAGGCAACGGCCCCCACGAGTTGGCGCGCGAAGGCCATGTCTGCCCTTGAAGATGTAAATCTGGTCGACAGGGCGCGAAGCCGGGCTGATGCGTTGTCTGGTGGGCAGCAGCAGCGCGTTGCAATTGCACGCGCCATCGTGCGTGGGCCGCGGCTAATCATTGCCGATGAACCGGCGGCAAGCCTAGATCCGGTGTCTGGTACAGAGGTCATGCGTCTGTTTTCTGAACTTGCCCAGGCGCATGGGATTACTTTGCTCTTCACCAGCCATGACATGGAACACGCTGCTGCTTATTCCGATCGGATCGTGGCTCTGAAGAATGGGCAGATCCTGTTTGACAAGGTCTCGCGCGAGGTTTCTGACCAAGACTTTCGGGACACATTCCAATGAGTGGCGTGCCCCAGGACCCCCGGTCCCGTTTTTCGGGAATGTCATCGATCAATTTCGTGCTGGTCCTTGTTGTTGCCGCGATTGTTCTAAGTTCCATCAACTCTGTTGCGCCATCCGTTGGCCAATTGGCGGATGGGTTGCCGAGTATGGTCAATCTGCTTGACCGCATGTGGCCGCCCAACACGGAAGCCAGTTTCCTGACGCGGGTGGGAATGCGCCTCGTCGAGACATTTCAAATAGCCTTGGCGGGTGCCGCGATCGGGATCGCTCTCAGTCTTCCGATTGGGTGGCTGGCTGCGAAAAAAGTGTCTCCCATCGGTCCGGCATCCTGGCTGGTAAAAGCTATTATCTCTCTTCTTCGGACCATCCCGGATCTGGTTTGGGCGCTTCTGTTTGTGGTGACAGTCGGGCTTGGCGCCGTTGCCGGCACCATGACGATCGTTGTCGACACAATTGGGTTTTGCGGGCGTTTTTTTGCGGAAGCCATGGAAGACGCCGACAAGGAACCGCAGGAAGCGCTCGCAGCGATCGGTGCCAACAAGGTGTCTATCCTCATGGGTGGAATATTGCCGGATGCCGCACCATCAATGATCAACACAGCCCTGTTTGCGTTGGAAAAAGCTGTCCGGTCGTCCGTTGTTCTCGGTCTAGTTGGTGCTGGCGGGATCGGTCAGGAATTGAAGGCGGCCTTCGATCTCTTCCAGTACAAAAATGCGTCCGCGATTATCCTGGTGATCTTTGTCATCGTGCTTGTGATGGAGTTCATCACCGACTGGCTACGAAGTAAATTGCAGTAGAGGTGCTATGGCACAGGCTGTGCCTTGACCCCACAAATGTCCAAAATCGAGTTAAGCCGCGGGCAGCCAGTGCTAGCTTAAACTCTTGGGGCAGTTCAGCATTTGTGTGTGTTACAACGATGCTAGTTCGAGGGCTCCCGATTCGAAATCACAGAAGATCATCACTGTCTCATCGAGGTAGCTTGGGTCTATGAGTGCGCTTTTAAAAAAGAGCGCCTATTCAGAATGAAGATTTACCGATTGCTTCATTTCAACCGTCGCAGAGAACGATGCGGCTCGAAATTCTGCAACACATGAGACAGCGATGGTCAACAGATTCAGTTTGAGGCTCCAACCGGTTTTTTTACCTGACAGTTTGATATTTGTGGGTTGGCGGACCTGCCCCTGATCGACTGTTTTTTGGAAAACTCAACAGCATTAACCATAGGAATTGAAACCGGTTTTCATGGGCGGACAATGCACCTAGTGTGCGGTTAACTAATTATTAATCATACACGTACGGCTGATGGCGCGACTTTACGAAAGCAGGAAAAGGATCCTGGTGACCGGCGGAGCTGGTTTTCTGGGGTCACACTTGATTGACCGTCTCATCGCTGAAGGGCATGAAGTCCTGTGCGTCGATAATCTGTTTACTGGAACCAAGCGCAACATCGATCATCTGCACCAGCATCCCAGGTTCGATTTCATGCGCCACGACATCTGCTTCCCGCTCTATGTCGAAGTCGACGAAATCTACAATCTGGCCTGCCCGGCATCGCCAATTCACTATCAGCACGACCCTGTTCAAACGACCAAAACCTCGGTACTCGGGGCGATCAACATGCTGGGTCTTGCAAAACGCTTGAAGGTCCCGGTTCTTCAGGCATCCACCAGTGAAGTCTACGGGGATCCTGCGGTCCATCCGCAAACGGAAGACTATTGGGGCAATGTTAATCCCATTGGTCCCCGCTCATGTTATGACGAAGGCAAACGGTGCGCCGAAACCCTGTTCTTTGATTACCACCGGGAACACGGCATTCAGATCAAGATTGCGCGGATCTTCAACACCTATGGCCCGCGGATGCATCCGAACGATGGCCGGGTCGTCACCAACTTTATTGGTCAGGCGCTTCGAAACGAACCGATCACTTTGTTTGGTGACGGCAACCAGACCCGGTCCTTCTGCTTCGTAGACGACCTTATTTCCGGCCTGATTGCGCTGATGAACTCGGACTACACGGTGAAGGGCCCGATCAATCTTGGCAATCCGGATGAGTTTACCATGCGCGAACTTGCCAGCCGGATTATCGAAATCTCGGGGTCTTGTTCCACGTTCACCAAACGGCCCTTGCCGATTGACGATCCGCGCCAGCGCCGTCCGGACATCATGGCAGCCGAACAGATGCTGGGCTGGGCACCGAAAATCCCGCTCAATGAAGGCTTGATCCCGACCATTTCTTACATGCGGGAAACACTGGGTGTCACAGCAGAACAGTTTCTCGCAGAAGCTTAATCGATAGTTTTGTTTTGCACGACTTCTGGTCAGAGTGACCGGGTGGTCCGGATGAAGAACCACAGCCGTGCACACGTCCCGGCTATCACACCGAAGAGCATGCTGTAGCCGCCGCCTAGAGCACCATGTTCCAACATCAGCGGATAAGCCGACGCCAAGGTCACAGCCAAGTTAAACAGGGTGGCCGCAAAATTCTTCCGGGGAACGCCAAGCGCCCTGAGGCCGAAGCTTTGCGCCAGTGTAAACCCGCGTAGTAGAACCACAAAGGCGAGCACGGCAAGCAGATGCCCCTGCCCGAAGAGCTGGGGTTTGTTAAAGAGCCAGGCGAGCGCCGTATCTCCAGCTAAAAAGACGACGAGCCAGTAGAGTGCGAGAGTACCGGTCACCGCAAGGGTTGTGCGATGAACAATCCCAAGCAGTTCAGACAAGTGCCCATCTGCCCAGGCTTTGGCGGTTCGTGGTTCAAGAATATTGCTCAAACCTAAGAGCAGGGGATTGGCGGCGGTAACAACTATCGAACAAGCGGCAAACAGACCTGCAGCCGCCACGCCTGAGAGAGCTGTGAGGATCCACAAGATCAGTGAGCCACTGAGTACTGCGATTTGCTGGGTGCCGAGTATCCATTTGCCAAAGCTCCAATTCTTGGCAAGTTGTGGAGACACATCGCGCCAATCGATTGAAAAGAAGCGCCATTTTGCGACAAGCCAAACCATGCCGGGCACGGCACTTGCCAAGCCCATGATCGCAAGTGCCTTTGTTGCGGTCAGGGAAGCGGTGACGGCAAGCACCGTCAGACCTGCGATCTGCAGCACTGTGACGCCCGCGTCGAGCAGGAAGGCCGTACCGAGCTGAAAATGTGCAAAACACATTTTGCGGGCAAAGTTTTGCAACAGCACAAATCCGACGACCAGAGCCAATGTGGAAAGAAATCCGGATTGACCGGCATAACCGATGGCTGGAGCCACAAAAGCAGCTGCCACCAGTATGCCTGCGGAAATCGCACTTAGTACAAAGGACAGCGCAAGGATGCTGCCTGCAAACCGCCGTTGGTCAGCAGCGCTCTCTCGGCGGCCAAGCACGGCATAGGGCGACATCAGTAGCGATTCCTGCACCGTCACCATCAGGATAACGATTGAGAAACCGATCGCATAAAGACCAAGTTCTTCCAGACCGGCAATCCGGCCAATGAGGATAGTCACCGCAAAACGGGTTCCACTGACCACGGCCTGATCGGCCAGTGCGGCAAAGGACTGAAAAACGTGAGCACCGGATAACCCGTTTAATGCTGTCCGCATGTGTTCGCCGCCGTTCTTGAACCGGAAATGATGACCGCTGCATAGCTTGAATAACCGCCGCATGTCGATGCATTGCGCAGTAATAGCAGGTTATTCAGACACCGATTTGCGCTTTTGGGCAGTTTTCTGAAGGCAAACGCCAACGATGATTCCAGACATCTAGGAAAGCGGAGCAGTAAACCTAGACCTAAACTGAACCGGTTTGCCGTCCGAGTTAACCTTAATAATGAATTTAAGGTCTGATCATCGGCGTTAACCAAGATCCAAAGGTAAAAAAATCGTAAATTGAGCAGTGTTGACGATGCCCGATATTAACTCTGCCGATGGATCTGATGAAACCTGACATTGTTCTCATAACTGGTTCTGCTGGCTTGATCGGCTCTGAAACGGCGCGGTTTTTCGGCGAGCGGGGCTATTCGATCGTTGGAATCGACAATGATTTCCGCGCCCGCTTTTTCGGCGAGGACGCGTCTACGGCCTGGAACCGGCAACAGCTTCAGGCACAGCTAACCGACTACCGGCATTGTGACATTGACATCCGGCAAACGGATGCGATTGAAGCGCTCTTCGCCGAACTGAGCGGCAGAATTGCGCTGGTGGTGCACACCGCCGCCCAGCCGTCCCATGACTGGGCCGCGAAAGATCCGCAAACTGATTTCACGGTCAATGCCAACGGGACGCTGAACCTTCTGGAGGCGTGCCGCAAACACTGCCCGGAAGCGCCGTTCATTTTCACCTCGACGAACAAGGTCTATGGCGATCGGCCCAATCAGTTACCGCTGATCGAACAGTCCAAGCGCTGGGAGCTCGATCCAAACCATGCCTATGCGGCTCTCGGCATTGATGAAACAATGTCGATCGACAGCTGCCTGCACAGCTTGTTCGGCGCCTCAAAGGTCGCAGCTGACGTGCTGGTCCAGGAGTATGGCCGCTACTTCGGCATGAAGACCGCGTGTTTCCGTGGCGGCTGCCTGACCGGCCCAGCGCACAGCGGGACCGCGCTGCACGGGTTTCTTGCCTATCTGATCAAGTGCTGCGCGACCGGCCGCCCCTACACCGTCCTTGGCTATGAGGGCAAACAGGTCCGAGACAACATTCACAGCGCTGATCTGGTTTCGGCCTTCTGGCATTTCTTTCAAGATCCCAAGTCCGCCGCGGTTTACAACATCGGCGGTGGACGGGACTGCAATTGCTCGATGCTGGAGGCCATCGAGCTGTGCGAGCAGATCACCGGCGTCAAACTCGACTGGAGTTACGATCCGCAAAACCGGACCGGCGATCACATCTGGTGGATTTCCGACACCAGCCGTTTCCGCAAGGACTTTCCTGGATGGTCAGCGGAACGGTCGATCGCCGATATTCTTGAAGAAATCTATGCTGCCAACCGGCTGAAATGGCGGGATGCTGGATGATGTTGCACAAGGGCAAATTCAACGTTCTTGGCGTCTCGGTCGATGCGCTTGACTATGCCTATGCGGTAGATTCCGTTCTGGCCGCGGCAAAGGAAAGCCGCCCATTCAAGGTAACTGCGCTTGCGGTCCACGGCGTCATGACCGGCGTTATGGATCCAGTGCACAGATGGCGTCTCAACGGTTTTGATCTGGTGACCCCTGATGGCCAACCCGTCCGCTGGGCGCTCAATCTTCTTCACCGAACCAAATTGGCAAAACGGGTCTATGGACCAGACCTCACGCTGCATGTGTGTGAAGCCGCCGCGAAAGATGGCATACCGGTCTATTTTTACGGCAGCCGGTCTGAAGTGCTGGAAGCGCTGACCTCAAGACTGCAGGCCAAGTTTCCCGAACTCAAAATCGCTGGCAGCGCACCGTCGCAATTCCGCCAGGTTTCATCTGATGAAAAGGAGCAAATCGCTCAGAAAATCCGCGAGAGCGGTGCCGGGATCGTCTTTGTCGGTCTTGGCTGCCCGCGCCAGGAAGTATTTGTCCATGAGTTTGCCGAGGCCATTGGCAAACCCCTGCTCGCCGTCGGGGCCGCCTTTGATTTTCACGCGGGTCTGAAACAGCAGGCGCCGCGCTGGATGCAGGACCGTGGCCTGGAGTGGTTCTTCCGGCTGATGCAAGAGCCGGGGCGTTTGTGGCGGCGGTATCTCGGGCTGAATTCCTATTTTCTGATCCTGCTCTTCCTGCAGACGATTGGATTGCGACGGTTCTCCGATGGTGGCTCGAAGCCGGTGGCGCAGGTTGGCTATGCCTGAAAGGTGCGCAGATGACAGCTAATCCGCATCGTGGGCCTGAAAGCAGAGCCAGGGCGATCCCGCTGGAACCCTCTTTGGCGCACACCGGTTTCGGATTGCGCGAATTGTTTCGTGTCTTTTGGAAAGGCACGCCGCTCATCCTTTTGTGTGCCGGTTTGGCTGTTGTGCTGGCCATCCTCTATGTCTGGATCACCCCGCCGCTCTACAGTGCAACAGCGGAGCTGCTGATCGACCCAAGGCAGAAAGGCACATTTGAAAACGAAGTGTCCCCGACCGGACTGGGCCGGTCAGCCGCAGGTGCAGATACACTGCTTCTCGACAGCCAAATCGCGGTCATGGAATCCCAAGCGGTGATCGGCCGGTTGATCCGGGAGGAAAACCTTACCGAAGATCCGGAATTCGTCAGCTCGGACCGGGCATCGATTGCTGGCGTGATCAAGACGGCACTGAAAGGTGCCATCTATGGCCCGAGACTGCAGCATTGGAACTCAATCAGTGGCTTTGATCGCGCCAATACCACACTCCGCAAGCAACTGCGCATTGAGCGGGAGCGCAACACATATGTGATTGCCATCACGATGCTTTCGGAAAGTTCGGAAAAAGCTGCGCTGCTCGCCAATAAGATTGCGGATATCTATATCGAGGAATCCAATAGCGCAGCTGCCGATACCACACTGGAAGCGGCCCAAAGTTTGCGATCCCGCCTGGATGAGCTCTCGCGCAATGCCCGTGTAGCAGCCCGTCAGGTGGAAGATTACCGCCGCGCCAACGACCTGATTGGCACTCAAAACGTCCTAGTCGTCGAACAGCAGCTGCGGGATCTCAACGAGCAGCTCACTCAGTCTCAGGGACGGGAAAAAGAAGCGCTTGCGACCCTCAATCAGGTCAAGGCGGCCGGTGCTTTGGGCGTTGCGGAACTTGGTCCCATTGCTGGCGTGCCGCAATCGCAGGTCTTGAGTCAATTGCAAACCAACTATGCAAATGTTGAGTCGACGGCTGCAGCGTTGTCGGTGTCCTTGATGGCGAACCACCCGCGCCTGATTGAACTCAGCGAGCGCAAAAAGGCCCTTCAAGGGTCTATCTCAGCTGAATATCAACGGATTGTCGCTCGACTCCAGGTTGAATACGAGGCGGCTCTAGAAAACACGCAGGCCTTGACGGCTGAAGTCGGCCGGCTACAGGCCCAGATGGCACTCTCCAACGAGAACTCGGTCGAACTGCAGGAATTGCAGCGCGAGGCAGATGCCAGCCAGGCGGTTTATCAGTCCTTCCTGACGCGCTCCAAGGAAGCGAGCGAGCAGATCGGCATTCCCAACAGCACCGCGCGAAAAATCTCGGAAGCCTATCCGGCCACACGGCCCAGCTTTCCAGCTGTCAAACTATTGCTGCCGGCCGCCGCTGTTCTTGGCCTCTTAATCGGTGTGATCATCGTATGGGTGCGATATCTCCTGAAATCCGGAGAACCTCCACGCGCGCCTCTGCCCCGCCAGCCCATTCCCGACACGCACATACCAGTACGAACCTACAGGAGGCGCCAGCAATGAGCTGGTGTCTTGCTGTTTCTCCGGTAACCCGCTGCATTTGCGATCCGGCAGGTCCGAAAGGACTGACATGACGGCGCTTTTGAGCCATAAAGCCGGTCTGAGCCCTGCCTTTGAGCGGTTTGTTTGCGCCTTTGCCGCTATTATTCCGGCGGTCGTGATCGCTTATTCGCTGATTGTTGACCCGCTGATCAACCTTCAGCCCGTCGCAGAAGCAGGGTCTGGCGGAGCGCTTGATAGTGAGGAGAAATCGACACTCCTGGCTCAATTGCTGATCCCGCTTTTATTTGTTGCAATGGCATTTTTGGCCACCCTTCATCCCCCGCGTCGCTGGCAAAGCGTTCTGCCGGTGCTCGCCCCACTAATGGCGTTTCTGGGATTTGCGATCATCTCGTCTGCCTGGTCAGCGATGCCTATGCGGTCGTTGATGCTGGCAATCTACCAAAGCCTGCTCTGCGCGCTTTTGTTCTTTTCGGTTTGCATGTCAGACAATCCCAAACGGATCTTCCGCAATATCTTCTGGGTTTTTGCCGTGGCGATGGCCGTCAATTTGTTATTTGTCATTCTGCGTCCAGCAGGGGCTATCGGGCATCAGGGCATTTACCCATATAAAAATTCGCTCGGTGCTGCGGCCGGCTGTGCATTGATCCTTGCGCTCGCACATATCCCCGGACAGCGCATGTTTCTGCGGTTCTGTGCATTCATTACGCTGGTCGTTGCGGTTGTTGTTCTTGTTGCCAGTGAATCCAAAACGTCGATCGCACTCGCCTTGGCTGCTCCGGCCGCAGCAATGCTGGTTCTGGTCTTGTCCCGAAGGCTTCACGCCGGGGCCATGACGGTGTTGGCCGGCGGACTGATAGCATTCCTTTCATCAGCTGTCATTGCCGCGCAAATCTGGCCATTCCGGCCGGATGACATCCTGGTTTGGGCCTTCGGCGATCCGACCTTTACCGGGCGCACGCACATTTGGTCATTTATCGCGAGCCATATCTCCGAAGCGCCACTGACCGGTCACGGCTACAGGGGGTTCTGGGGCGTCGGCGAGCTTTCGCCGAAGCTGCATTCGGAAATCGAGTTCATCCGCGAAACCGGCAGCAGTCACAATGGCTTTTTCGACGTTACGCTGGATACCGGCGTAATCGGCCTTGCCCTGTTGGCCGTGTTTGTTCTCTCAACACTTAAGGCTAGCGCTCGTGCTGCAGACGAAAGTGGAACAGCCTTTCTGTTCCTCTCAATCGCGTTTTTTGTGATCGGCCGGAACATGATGGAATCGGTCATCCTGTGGTCGAGCTTCTTCGACAACCTTCTGTTTGTCCTGTCCGGTCTGTCTGCGGCCTATCTCGGTGCGGAATTGCGGGCGGCGCGCCGAAGCGGCGTTGCGCAATACATGGGAGCGCGATGACGATGTTCCGCGTCCTGATGATCCATAACCGTTACAAGACGCCCGGCGGCGAAGACATCTCCACCCGCGCCGAAGTCGAACTGATGCGCGCCCACGGCCACGACGTCGATCTTTGGGAAACCAGCAACGAGCAGATCTCCGGAACAGGAAATGCGGCTCTTGCCCTCAACGCGATTTGGTCGAAATCGGCAACCAGAGAGTTACGCCGCCGGTTGGCTGCAAAGACATACGACTTGGTGCACGTCCAGAATTCCTTTCCGTTGCTGTCGCCTGCAATCCTTGTTGAAGCTGCGAAACAGGGGTTGGCAACCGTGCAGCATTTGCGGAATTATCGGCACCTTTGCGCCAACGCGAGCCTTTTCAGAGAAGGCCGGATTTGCCATGACTGTGCGCAAGCCAATTGGCCCTGGCGTGGCATTTTGCACAAGTGCTACCGGGACAGCCGGGCGGCGAGTGCTGTTCCTGCCGTTTCGGTGGCGGTTCACAGGCTGATTGGCACCTATGCAAAATACGTAGACGCCTACATTGCGAATTCCGATTACGTAAGGTCAGTTCATATCGCCGGCGGATTTCCTGCAGACCGGATCCGCCGCCGGTATTCGGCCTTTACTCCGGGTCGGCAGGTGCCATTCGGCGAAAGGCGGCGCGAAATCCTGTGTGCTTCCCGCTTGTCAGAGGAAAAAGGGATCGACCACCTGATTAGGACTTGGCAGCTTCAACCACGCAATGGAAAGCTTGCCATTGCCGGTTCAGGGCCTATGGAAGCTGATCTGCGCCATCTCGCCGAAAAAGATCCGAGCATTGTCTTTCTCGGACAACTGAGCACTGAGGATTTGATCGACCGGATTGCGCACAGCCGGGCTGTCATCAATTGCTGTTTGTGGGAAGAGCCGTTCGGAAACACCCCTGTGGAAGGGTTCGCCTGTGGTGTTCCGGCCATCGTTTCAAACGGCGGTGGATTGGCAGAAAGCGTTACCCATGAGGAGAACGGCCTGATTGTCGCGCCTGGAAACATAAACCAACTCGACCTCGCAATAGCCCGACTTCTAGATGATGATAGCTTGGCTGCCGATCTCGGAAACAGAGCGTTGATTACGCACCGGGAACAGTTTCACCCGAACATCATCGCTGCGCAGACCGAACAGATCTACGATCAGGCCTTGCGCCATCGGCAAGACAAACCGTTGCGACAAGGGGGACAGCACAAATGTCAAGACACCACCTTGTGAAGTCTCATCCAATGCTGGGGTATTTCTTCCGGCCATGGATTATTTCCAATCTTTATGAAGGCCTGTGTTTCCTGCTAAAGCATCGCAGGTGGCCGAATTTCAAAAAGACCGGCTACATTAATGACCTGGTGTTCCGCATCCGGGCAATGGAGTCCGATTACGTGTTCCGTTCGTTCACCTCGGACAAGGAATTCTCCAAGATTTTCATTCGCGGTGTCACCGGCGAAGATGTGTGTGTTCCGACGCTGGCTGTGCTTCATACGGCCGAGGATGTTGACCAATTTGCTTTTCCGGACAACTGCGTGATCAAGCCGACGCATATGTCGAACGAGTTTGTGTTCCACACATCCGGACCTGTGCCAGATGAAGCGCGGGAGCGGATGCGGCGGTGGTTCAAAATGAACTTTGCCGACATGACCGGGGAAAATAATTATAAGCGTCTGCAGCCCAAAATCATCGTGGAGCCGTGGCTAGAGCTCAACGGCCAATTTGCCCATGATTTCCGGTTTCACATGTACAACGGAAACGTTGCTTGGATCGGACTTCGCGTGCGGGTCTCGACAGACAAAGAGATCAGCTATCAATTAACGCCGGACTGGCACTTGAAGGACGGCCCGGGCATTGAGACGGAGGCTGCTTCTATCGATATCGCTGCACTTCGTCCCAAGCAGATCGCCCGGATGATCGACATTGCTGAGCAGATCGCACGTTTCGCCGATTATGTCCGTGTCGATTTTTTCACGGATGGCGAGGATCAGCTCTTCGTCGGTGAAATTAGTCATATTTATGCTGGTGCCCGCAAAGTCTTTAAACACGTGGCGTCAGAACAGATTGAGAGCAGACCGGTCCGTCCAGGTGAGCACGACACCCAATCCACAACGGTGACGCCCAATGAGTGTTGATCAGGAGACCGAACCGGATTTCTCCGTCGTTACGGGGTGGGAAGATTATCCCGGATTTTCCGAACGAGCAGCGCGCTGCGTGGCGTCACCCTTCAAGAGGCTTATTGACATTATCGGCAGCGCGGCTGGGCTGATTACCCTAGTGCCGGGCTTGATCCTGATTGGACTTGCGATCCGTTTTCAGGACGGCGGACCGATCTTCTTCCGGCAGGAACGTACTGGGCTACATGGGAAATCATTCCGGATCTGGAAATTCAGAACGATGCAGCACCAGACGGCACAGCAGCCCTTTGAACAGACAAAAGGCAATTATGATCCGCGTGTGACATCGCTCGGCCGGTGGCTGCGGGCCTGGAGCCTGGATGAATTGCCTCAGCTGATCAATGTCTTGACCGGTGACATGTCGCTGGTGGGGCCTCGGCCACATCCGGTGGAGTTGGATGCTGTTCTCGCACCTCGGTTTTCGTCCTTTGCACTGCGCTACACAGTCCGGCCCGGAATAACCGGAATTGCGCAGATAAAAGGCGCCCGCGGTCCTATAACGGATTTGTCCGATATGCAGCGGCGGTTGGATTTCGATCTGCGTTATATCCGCAACTGGTCGGTCGGTGGCGATGTTTTGATCGCGCTGGCAACGCTCCGTTCTCTCCGGTCAGACAGAAGCATTTCAAATTAAGTGGTCGATGCTTCAAATGAATATCGAAGAGTGAAGAATAATGGTGGGAGTGTGGCTCGCTCCCCCAACACTTTATGGATGGGATTCCGGGAATTGCCAGACAAAGAAAAAGGTGATTCCAAAAAGCTCCTACATTCCGTTCATTGGCATGGTTCTTTTTGCTATCCACGGCAAGAGTTCAAAATACTTCTTTTCAAAGTCTATAATGGTTTCAGCGTCGTCCAATGTGAGCTGGATGTGGTCTGCGCCGGTGAGCAGTAATTTCTTGCGCGCTGTCGCGATTTCGAAACCAAAAATCTGCCCACTTGCCGTTTGAATGGTTTGGTCAGGGAGATTGATTGTCATTTCGGCGGTTGCCGAAGTTGCGGTGGCTCTTAGGAGGTGCTCGACTTCAGTTTCTGGCAGCGTTATCGCGAGCAGGCCGTTTTTTTCGCAGTTGCCGAAGAAAATCCCGGCAATGCTCGGCGCGATGATGACCCGGAAACCCAATTGCATCAGTCCCCAGACTGCATATTCACGGGAGGAACCGCAGCCGAAGTTTTTACCTGCAATCAGGATCTTGGCCTGGTCATAAGGAGGCTGGTTCAAGATGAACTCAGGACGTTGAGTGCCGCTCTCATCAAAGCGCAGCTCATGAAAGGCGCCTTCGGCCAAGCCCGCGCGGTCAATACGTTTCAGAAACTGCTTTGGCATGATCACATCGGTGTCGATGTTGGGCGCGGGCAGGGGGGCTGCAATAGCTTTTAGCGTGGTGAAGGACTCCATTTTCAGGTCTCGATGTCCAGATTTCGAACATCGGTCAGATGACCGGTCACGGCGGCTGCGGCGACCATCTGCGGGCTCATCAAATGGGTGCGGGCACCGCGACCCTGACGGCCCTCAAAGTTACGGTTGGTGGACGAGGCACAGCGCTCACCGTCTCCTGCAACATCGTCGTTCATAGCCAGACACATGGAACAGCCGGATCCGCGCCACTCAAATCCGGCCTCTAGGAAAACCTTGTCGAGATTTTCCGCTTCGGCCTGGGCACGTACCGCCTTTGATCCTGGCACCACAATGGCGGTGACATGACCGGCGATCTTCCGGCCCCTTAGGATCTTTGCGGCAAGGCGCAAGTCTTCTATGCGGCTGTTGGTGCAGGACCCGATAAAGGCGCGATCGATGCGGATGTCTTCCAGACTCATCCCGGGTTTGAGGGCCATATAGTCCAGCGCGCGGGCGTCGGACGGCTTGTCAGGTTGAGGGACCTTGCCGGTGACGGCGCTGGCCTGGTCCGGACTGGTTCCCCAGGTGACCATGGGCGCAATGGTGTTTGCCGCGATTGCTACGTCCTTGTCGAAGATGGCGTCCGGGTCAGACGCCAACAGGCGCCAGCTTGCCTCGGCAGTCTCCCAATCTTTTGCATCTGGTGCGCGCGGTTTTCCGCGAAGATACTCGATAACTTTGTCATCCGGGGCCATCAGAGCTGCCCGGGCACCGGCTTCAACGGCCATGTTGCAGATGGTCATGCGGGCTTCAACACTGAGTGCTGCAATCGTCGATCCGGCAAATTCGATGGCATAACCGCTGGCGCCGGCCGCTCCGATCTTCTGGATAACCGTCATGATGATGTCTTTTGCCGTGCAGCCGAACGGCAGATCGCCATCAACGGTCACCCGCATGTTCTTCAGCTTTTTGTAGACAAGGGTCTGTGTGGCGAGCACATGTTCAATCTCAGAGGTGCCGATGCCGAAGCCCAAAGCACCAAATGCGCCGTAAGTCGTCGTATGGCTATCGCCGCAGGCCACCACCATTCCCGGCCAGACATAACCATTTTCCGGCACAACGATGTGTTCAATGCCTTGGCGGGGATCGAACAGATCGACCAGCTCAATACCGTGCCGCTGGCAGTTGTCCAGCTGAGTTTTGATCTGAAGCCGCCCACCTTCATCCTCGATCTCATCAACCGAAACTATTGGCCGCGTTGGATTGACATGATCGACCAGCGCCAGATGCGCCTTTGGGTTCCAGACCTTCCGGCCAGCTTCGTGCAAACCGGCAAAAGCCTGCGGGCTGGTGTATTCGTTCATGATGTGAAAATCGACGTAAAGAAGGATCGTTTCTTCATCGATCCGCTTCACAAGATGGCTCTCACATAACTTGTCGTACAAAGTCTTCGCAGACATTTTCTCTCCAATAGGATTAGGGCAGGGGCACCAGCAGCAGCTGGCCAAAGACGAAGTCGACCACAAGAACCAAAGCTGCCAGGGAAGACGCTTGCAGAACACGTGTCTTGAGCGGTTTGGGCTCCTGAGAGGCGATCAGCCATGCAAGGCCGGCGCCGAGCAGGGAGGTTGGCACAAACCCAAGAACCGGCAACAGCAAAGCCCATCCCAGAAGAACGGCCAATAGGAGGAGCGGGCGAAGGAGCGTTCCGCTGCCATAACCGGCTGCTTCCTTTCCGCGAAGATGCTGGATCAGTTGCGCAGCAGAGGCGAGGACGATGACGCCACTGGCGAAACGGGGAAAGATCGCCCCGAAATCCGTCATCCCCTGCGCTTCATAAAGGCCATAGACGCCAGCGGCTGCGAAAAACGCCAGCGGGAGAATGCTTCGTAAATGGCTGTGGGACCGGGTTGTCTCAGACATTGTCGGCCTCCTTCGGAAGGGCTGCGCGCAATTTTTCCTGCCGTTCGGACCAAAACGGCGCGGCCAGCGTGATCAGAGTGAAGAGCAGGATCGCCATGCTGATCGGCCGGCCGAAGAACTCGCCCAGAACATCGCCGGAAGCAGTGCCGATCAGATAGCCCTGCACAAAACCTTGTTCGGCAATTGGGCCAAGGATCAGGCCAAGAACGATCGGTGAGGGTTCAAAGCCGTAGCGCAGAGCAAGCCAGCCGAAGGCACCGAGCAGAACCATCATCACAACATGTGTCGGATTTGATTCAACGGCGAAAGATCCAATGACAATCAACAACGCAATTGCGGGTGCCAGAACGCTCTTTGGGATGTTGGAAATCATCTTGTAGGCGGAGCGTCCGATCAAAAGTCCAACAGGGATCATCAGGATCGTTGCGAGGATCAGGCCGAAGACAAAGGTGAAGACAATGTCTGCCTGTTCGCTGAATAGGCGCGGACCAGTACGGACACCCTGAACCATCAAAGCACCGAGGATGATGGCATCTGGTGGTGTGCCGGGAATTCCCAGAACCAGTGTCGGCACAAAGCCGCCGCCAACCGTTGCGGAATTCGCCGATTCCGATGCGATAACCCCGTCAGCGGTCCCTTTGCCAAACTGTGCCTTGTTCTTCGACGTTCTGCGGGCCTCTGAATAGGCGACCAGCCCCGCAACCGCACCACCCGCGGCCGGAAGAATGCCGACCAAAGTGCCTATGACAGACGAGCGGATCAGGTTCACCTTGCTCGCCCAAAGCGTCGCGAGCGCTTCGGTGATGCGAGAACCGCCAGAGGCGTCTGCCCGTTCAATGTGCGGATCGCGGGTGCCAACCATGTTGAGCAGGACAGGTACGCAATAAAGGCCAATCAACGCGGGGATGATATGAATGCCGCCAAGGAGCGCGGGTTCGCCGAAAGTGTAGCGGACATCACCGCCCACAACCGCCGAGCCAATGGTCGACAGCAGCAACCCTGCGGCGCCGCCGATCAGACCTTTCAAGGTTGCACCTTTGGAAAGGACAGCGATCAGCGACAGGCCAAAGATGGCAAGCCAGAAGTATTCCACCGGACCAAATTTCAGTGCAATGACGGCAAGCGGTGGCGCCACTAGAAGCAAAACGATTGCGCCGATCAGGCCGCCGGTGGCCGACGCAAAACAGGAGATCGTGACAGCAAGATCGCCTTTGCCTTTCTTGGCCATCGGGAACCCATCAAGGGCCGTTGCAATGGCCGCAGGCGTGCCGGGTGTATTCACCAAAATCGCCGCATAAGCGCCGCCGTAGATAGCGCCGGTATAGACTGCACCCAGTGCGATCAATGCCGATGCCGGGTCCATGGTGAACGTGAAAGGCACAAGTACTGCCACGGCCATCGTGGCCGATAAACCGGGCAGAGCACCAACGATAGTGCCCAGAAAGACACCCGCAAGGGCGAGGCAGATATTGAATGGTGTGATGGAGCTCAAGAATGCGTCTAACAAACGCTTGTCCTCCTGAAAGGGGATGGTTGCCGGCAGCCAATAGTTTGCTGCCGGCACTGTGGGAGGACGGGGTTACTGAGATTTCAACTGCGCGATCGCCGGCTGATACTCTTTCTTCTTCTGCTCAACGAAGGCCGGAACATCGCCGACAGGTATGTCGATGACAGAGTAGCCGGCATCATTCATGCGTTTTTGAAAGTCCGGGTTCGCGTTGATTTGCGCGATGATGCCGGAGAGACATTCCCGGATTCCATCAGGGGTTCCGGCTGGCACAGCCACACCCCGGAAAGCCCCGCCAACATGATCCACACCGAGTTCTTTGAATGTCGGGACATCCGGTAGAGCCGGGTGGCGTTCGTTGGTGGCGACAGCCAGGATGCGGACCTGATCGCCTGCCTTGACGCCCTGTGTCGTATAGCTCATCGCCGCCTTGATCTGACCACCCAGAAGCGCGGTTATTGCTGGTGCCGACCCGCGGAATGGAATGTATGTGGTTGCCGCGCCAGTTAAATCCTTGATGATCTGTGTCGCCAGATGATTGGCCGAGTTGGTGCCCGAGCCGCCCATGGTAATCCGTCCAGGATCGGCTTTGGCCTCTTCGATCAGATCATTCAAGGTCTCAAAGGGACTGTCCGCTTTCACCAAAATCGCGTCCGGTGTGTAGTGAAAGAAATAGACATTGTTGATGTCATCGGTTTGGTAACCGACATCTTTCATCGCTGGCTGCAGCACTGTGTGCGGGACGATTGTACCCATCAAGGTGTGGCCATCTCCGTCAAACCGGTTGAGCTGTGCCCAGGCAGTTGCCCCGCCTGCGCCCGGCCGGTTGTGAATGACCAATGGCTGGCCCGTAATTGCCTCGAAATACTCTTGTTGCATACGCGCAGTGACGTCGGATTCGCCACCCGGTTTGTAACCAACGACATAGGTTACCGGTTTGGAAATACAGGTTTCACCATCCGTTGCCAGAGCACTTGAAGGCTGCAGAAAGGTTGTGGCCGCAAAGGCCAAGGCGGCTACGGTTCCAGAGCGTGCAATCTTGTAGAAACTGATATGCTGGTTCGGCGTCATCTCGTCCTCCCGTTGATCTGAGCCGAACCTTAGTCAGGGAACCCTGTGAGAATTAAGCGCGAAATATTATATAATAATAAGGAGTAATAAGTCTGTGATTTGCGGCTACGGTTATGGAAAATCATGAGTTGGAGACATCGTATCAATGACCACTCCCGGCAGCCAGGATTTGGAATTTTCCAAAACCGAACCATTTTTCGATGGGTTTGAAGAACGCCTGATCGACGTTCCTGAGGGAAAAATATTCTGCCGGACAAAAGGAAGCGGCACACCGCTGCTGTTGCTTCATGGCTATCCGCAGACTTCCGCCATGTGGCACCGGATTGCACCGAAACTGGCTCAAACTTACACCGTCATCTGCGCCGACCTCAGGGGGTATGGACGCTCGTACAAGCCGGTCACCACGCCCGACCATGCGCCGTATTCCAAGCGCGCGATGGCCAGTGATATGGCGCATCTGATGACCAACTTGGGACACGACCGGTTTCTGGTCGGGTCGCATGACCGGGGAGCAAGGGTTGCCCACCGGTTGGCGTTGGATCACGAAAAGCGCGTCCTTGGACTTGCTACATTGGACATTGCACCAACGCGGGAAATGTACCGGGACGGAGACAGCGCCTTTGCCCAAACTTATTGGCATTGGTATTGGCTCACGCAATCAGCTCCGTTTCCGGAAAATCTGATCGGCAGCAATTCGGAGTTCTATTGGTTGAAAAAATGCGGATCTGGATCTGCTGGGCTCAGCCCTTTCAGCTGGCAGGCTTTGGAAGAATACCTTAGATTCTTCCGTGATCCCGCGGTGATCCACGGCTCTTGCGAGGACTACCGGGCGGCCAGGACAATCGACATTGAGCACGATGATGAGGACGGACAGCGGAAGCTTTCTATCCCTTTGCTGGCACTGTGGGGGAAACACGGCGCGATCGAAAAACACTTTGACTGCCTGGCCCTTTGGGCTGAACGGGCGGCGCATGTCCAAGGCCGGGCGCTTCCGGGCGGGCATTATTTGGCCGAGGAAGTGCCGGAGCTTGTGCTTGCGGAGTTTCAGTCCTTCTTTCAATCCGTGCTGAGCGAGGAAAGACACGAGAAAACCTGGGCCGCTAGAGCCATTTAGACGGCCTTAGCAAGAGTATTGCCAACCGACTTCGCTTCATCGCGGACCATTTGGAGAAACGTTTTCAGGGTCGGGCTGGTGTCATTTTCACGCCAGGCGACCCCAAAATCGAGCTTGGACCTTGCACCTGAAAACGGCCGGAAGACGATGTTTTCATGTGTGTCCAGGCTGACCCATTGCGGAACAAGCCCAATACCCAGTTCTTGAGAGACAAGCTTTAGAAGCGTTGATTTTTCGATCACTTCCAGGCTGATGTTTGGCCGGGTGTCCGCCTCTGCAAAGCTCTCCTTGACCATCGCATGAAGCAGCGGGCGGGCATGTGCCGGATAGCCGATTAGAGGTTCCACTGCGATTTGAGCCACGTTGATCTCGTTTTCTTTGGCGAGTGGATGGTTTTTCGGCAAGGCGACCAGAACTTTTTCTTCAAACAGGACTTCCCAGGTGACGCCCTCAATCGCGACCGGAGGCCGGAAGAATGCAACATCGACCCGGTGGCGCAGCAGTTCCCGCACCTGTTCGGTCGAGGCGTTCACCTCGGTCAACGGCAGATGCAGACTTGGAAATTGTTTGTGCATGCGCTTCAGGATCGGCGGTAGAAACCAGACCAAAGCGGCGTCGATCCCACCAATCCTGAGCCGTTCCAGCGCGCTGGTTGCCGCGCAGCGGGCAGATTCCACACCTTGATCGAGCCGGTCCAAAACAGTGCGCACTTCATCGAGAAACACTGAGCCGGCCTGGGTCAGGCTAACGTGCCGGGTTGTGCGGAAAAACAGCGGAAAACCGAGTTCCTGCTCAAGATTGCGGACTTGTGCTGACAAGGCTGTTTGGGCGAGGCCAATACGTTCCGCCGCGCGGCGGAAATGCAGCTCTTCGGCAACGGCGACAAAACACTTGAGCTGGCGGAGTTCCATAAGGGCAAATCACCTCACAACGAATTCGTATTCAGAATAGAGGAGCTTTTCGCTATCCGTGAAATATTATGACTTTACAGGTGATAATGCACTGATTTTTATCGCCTTTGGTGTCCGTTTTAGCGTTCGAAATCAACGCTGTTTCAATCCGCAATAATCGTGGTCAGTACGTGCAAAGTGGCACTCTGCCAGGCGACGTTACTATACCGTGTTTAGGTGAGCTTGCATTCCAATTGGATATCGAAGCGAATTCCCAGAAATCCTTACTCGGCGGTCATCACGTTCGACGTGGTCTATAAGTTCAAGGGGGCGGATCGAGCTAAACAATCTATGTTGCTGCTGCTTGTGAGCAGGTCTCTCGAAATGCATTTATGAATTGAAATATTCCGGAGATTAGCCTCACAGACTCTTCTTAGAAAGTCTTTGAATGCATCCGATCTCGGGTGAATTCCACTGTTGGCTCATTTTGCAGCAATGTGCATCAGACGTGCATAAATTTTCATCTAAATCGTAACGCTTGCATTTATTTGCAAGAAAAATTCGATTCAATGCAGTGTTAATGCACGCGATATCGCTGGAGTTTGCCTCGCATAATTCAATAAGGCCGCAGCGGCCGAAATTCAGAGGTAGAACAGTGACTTTCAAACTGACCCGACGCGGCATCCTGCAGGCCGGCGCAGCATCTGCTGCAACACTTGCCATGCCCTCCATCGTAACAGCTGGTAGCAAGAGCAACTTCGCTGGCAAGGAAATCCGGCTTCTGACTTGGTCCGACAACACAGGCCTTGCCATCCTGGAAAACATTGCAAAGCCGTTTGAGGAAATGACCGGTGCCAAGGTCATTGCCGACCGGACCGGTTCTACGTCTGAGATGGTTGCAAAACTCCGCGCTTCCGGCGGTAAGGCGCAGTATGACGTCATCACTCTGGCCGGCGTCGGCGCTGTTGAGCTGGCAGGCGATGGCCTCTTGGCGAAACCTGATCTCAATATGCTGCCGAACCTTCATAAGGTTGATCCGCGCTTCCGGACCGGCGCCGATGGTCACGGTATTGGATACCTGTTGTGGACAGGTGGTCTTATCTACAACACGAAGACCTTCAAGGAGCCGCCGAAGTCCTACGCTGAAATGTGGGATGCTGCGCATGAGGGCCGTTTGTTCCTGCCGCCTGCAACATGGACGGACGCCTTGGATACGATCTTTGCCACAGGTAAGATGATCGGCGGCAATGGGACGAATTCCGAAGCGGCCTTTGCCAAACTTGCCGAGCTGCGCAACAACATTCTGACCTTCGGCGAAAACCCGGGTCAAATCTCCGAACTCTTCCGGTCCGACGCTCTGGATATCGGCGGCGTTTATGCTCCAGCCTTCTTTGCCAAAGAACTGGCCAATCCGGCTGAATCCAACATGGGCGCGACCTATGATCTGGAAGAAGGTTTCTTTGCAGATTTGATGTACACCATCGTGCCGAAGGCCAAACCAGGTGACGATGATGTTGTTCACGCGTTCATCGATTACACGCTGGATGACAAGGTACAGGGTGTGATGGCCGAAGCGGTCCTCAACGGTCCGATCAACCAGCAGGCGATCATGAGCGATGCTGCCAAGGCGAGCCCGTTCATTGTGAAGCCAGAGCAGCTGACCGAGAAAGCGGTTGTCCACGACAAAGCCTTCATCGCTGAAGTGCGCGAGAAATGGATCGCCACCTACCAGCAAACACTTTCGTAATCGGCTGATTTCGACCGTGTCGACGGAAATTCTTCCAAAAAAGCAGGCGCTCCTTTTTGCAGCGCCTGCATTCATAGCCATTCTCCCATTTCTGGGGGCGTGCTTTTACATTCTGCGGTTTTCGCTTTCCGCCGAGCAGGGAACGATTGAAGGGCTCTCGATCCAAGCCTACCGGGATCTGATGACGCCGTTCTTCGGACGATCAGTCTGGCTGACCTTGAAGTTGGCGTTCATAGCGACAGTGATTGTCATGGTTCTGGCGGTGCCGCTGGCCTTCCTGATGACATCGCTGAGAAGCTCGTTCTTCCGCCGCGTTCTGACGATTTCCATCCTTCTGCCACTCATCCTGAATTTGTTGGTTCAGGCCTATGGCTGGATCCTGTTGCTCGGTCCATCGGGTGTTTTGAACTCGACGCTGAAATCGCTGGGCCTTATCGACCGGCCGATGTTTCTTCTCTTCAATGAGACAGGGGTGTTGCTCGGTCTCGTTCAAACGTCCTTGCCGCTTGCCGTCTTCCCAATTGTCGGAGCGGTCAGGGCAATCTCACCTGAATATCTGGAAGCGGCGAGTTCGCTGGGCGCTGGTCATTGGCGGACCTTCAAAGATGTTACGGTACCGCTTCTCAGGCCTGGTCTGGTCGGTGCGGCCTCTATCGTCTTTGCATTTAATGCCAGCGCATTTGCGATCCCGCTGTTGTTGGGCGGGCGCCGCGTCCAGATGATGGGGGTCGTCATTCGGGACATGATCTCGCCGCTCTTCAATTGGTCTGGCGCTGCTGCTGGCGGCATGATTCTGATCACTTTGACGCTTGCCGTTTTGATATTCTCTTCCTGGCTGGTGCGTTTGACGTCCACAGCGAAAAGGGGCGCATGATGCGGGTCGGTCTACTTCCAACTGAAGGCGGGGGCACCTATCGTTTCGCAGTCCTGTTTCTTGCGACCGTCGGTATCCTGATTTCGTCGCTGCCGGTGATTGTCGTCACCATCATGTCCTTTTCGGCGTCGGAGTACTCGAGCTTTCCGCCGACGGAGTTTTCGTTCCGTTGGTACGTCGAAGTTCTTCAGCTCTTTACGAATGAAGATCCATCGAGCGCTCAGTCGGTGGTCGATTCAACGCTCACCAGTTTGTTGGTCGCATTCCTGGTCATGATTATATCGACCTTGGTTTGCGTACCACTGGCTTATGCGCTGACCCGCAGCAATCGCAGCCTGCGCGAAGGCATGGAACTTCTGTTCACTTTGCCGCTGGTGTTTCCGTTGGTGATGCTAGGGATCGCCTTTTTGCTGATCGCTGAAAGCCTTCAGGTTGAACTCGGTATCTGGCGGATTGCCATCCCGCACATAGCGCTCGTCCTGCCGTTTGTTCTGCGGAATTGCCTCAGTGCGATGAACGGGATTAGCGTCGAAATCGAAGAGGCGGCCATTTCCCTTGGCGCACCTCCGCTGCGTGCAATCTGGGATGTGGTGATCCCGTTGATGAAAGCCGGCATCCTGGCTGGTTTGATCTTTGCGCTGATCATCAGCTTCAACGAGTTCACTGTCACCTTCTTCATGTACACCATTGACGTCAGCACGTTGCCAATCTGGATGTACAGCCGGACGGTGTCTTCCCTCGATCCGGCGACGCTGGCGCTGTCTGTCTTTATTATTCTGGTTGATGTTGTTCTGGTGGTGCTTGTCGACAAGCTGATCGCCGGACGCGGCAACCTGTTCTGACAAAGGTTCTCTCGTGACCAACACACACTTGAACATCGAAGCGGTTTCCAAGTCCTTTGGAGCGGTTACCGCCTTGAACAACATTGATCTGAAGATTGAGCGCGGGTCGTTTGTTTGCCTTTTGGGACCTTCTGGATGCGGCAAGACAACCTTGTTGCGGATCATTGCCGGGTTCGAAAAGCCGACTTCCGGCCGTTTGTTATTGGATGGGACTGATATCTCTGAGGTGGCGCCGCACAAACGCGGTTTTGGCATGGTGTTCCAATCGCTCGCCCTCTTCCCGCATATGAGTGTTGCCCAAAATATTGCCTATGGCCTGAAACTGCGGAAAGCCTCTGCCCTGGAGCAGCGCGAGCGCGTCGAGGAACTCTTGAATGTAATTGAATTGCCGCACATCGCCGACAGGGCAGTCTCAGAGCTTTCCGGTGGGCAACGTCAGCGGGTTGCGATTGCAAGGGCTTTGGCGATCCAGCCAAAACTGTTCCTGCTCGATGAGCCTTTATCTGCACTTGATGCCAAGCTCAGGGACAACATGCAGATCGAGTTGCGCCGTCTGCAGCAAAAATTCGGCGTCACGACCGTTCTGGTGACCCACGACCAGACAGAAGCGATGATGCTGGCCGATGAGCTTGTGGTCCTGGACCACGGCATCGTCCAACAAGCGGCAACACCAACGGAAGTTTACCGAACCCCGGCGAACAGCCTTGTGGCCGACTTTATCGGAGCTGCAAATCTGGTTCATGCCGAGGTGGACGGTGAAGAAAAGCTGAAGCTGTTTGGCCAGATGCTCGACTTGGGCAACAAGTTCCCATCGGGAACCAAAGTTTGCGCGGCAGTTCGGGCGGAAGACATTGAGCTAAACCGCGCCGACATGTCCGGCAGGGGGACCGGGACGATCGTGTTCGCCCGGGATCTCGGCGCCTTCCAGGAATGGCTGGTATCCGTTGACGGCCAGGAAATTCGGGTTCGTGGCACGACGGCAATTGGACCGAACTTTCAAGCTGGAGATATCGTTAGCTTAAAAGCAGACCCCGCGCGGGTTTCTGTCTTCCCAGCCCAATAAACATGAAACCAAAGGCGGGGTTACCCGCCTTTGGTTTCATGCACGACGATGGCTGCGGCTAGATCTTCAAGAGCAGCGCCAACCGATTTGAATAGAGTGGTTTCTTCTTCACTCATGCGCCCCGGATGTTTACCGCGGCTGAGGTCGTAGAGATCAGCGCGGATGTGTTCAAAGTCAATCAGACCGGCATTCATCGGTTGGACGATGTCTCCGCCTTCCGACAAAACGCCTTCGCGCGTATCTGCAAAAACAGACGCGACCAGAACGGCGGCGTCATCGGATTCCCGCATCGTTGGTTTGAACGCTCCGACGAGGTCTAGATGCGCTCCAGGCTTTAGCCAGCGCCCGAGGATCAAGGGTTTGTCGGATAAGGTGCAGCAGCTGATGATATCAGCGTTCCGGGCTGTTGCTTCCAGGTCGGAAACAGCCTTTGCGTTGAACCCTCGGTTCTGCGCTTCCGATGCGATCTTTTCAGCCTGTTCAAACCGGCGTCCCCAAATTGAGATTTGGCCGAAGTCATGAACGGCAGAATGCGCTTCAATCAGGTTCAACGACAGTGTTCCAGTTCCAACAACAAGAAGATGCGTGGCGTTTTGGCGGGCAAGATACCGACCGGCAAGCGCAGATGCAGCGGCTGTGCGCCGGGCCGTGAGTTCGGCACCATCCAGGATGGCCAGGAGTTCGCCTGTCTTTGCCGAACTCAGAATGTAGGTTCCCGAAATGGCGGGCAGGCCTCTACCGGAGTTTCCCGGGACAACTGACACCATCTTGACGCCCAGATAATTGCCTTCGCTCCAGGCGGGCATCAGCAGTAGAGTGCCGTCTTCTTCGCCGGGGATATGAAACCCGTGGTGATGGCGGATAGGCATCGTGCAGCCGACGCGAAAGAGGCCGTCGATCGCATCGATCAACGGCCTCCAAGCCAACGCCACGGCTACATCTTTGGCGTTGTAAAACTGTGTCATGAGTTACGCCTTGGCCGCGATGATCATGACTTCCACCAGAAACTCGGGCGCAACCAGCTTGCTTTCAACACAGGCTCGCGCAGGAGGATTTGCCGGATCGATCCAGGCATCCCAGACCTTGTTCATGTCATCGACACCGGCCATGTCTGCGACCCAGATCTGAGCGGACAAGATGTTTGATTTGTTGGTGCCTGCAGAGGCCAGTAACCGGTCGACCTCAGCCAGCATGGAGCGTGTCTGGCTCTCCATGTCAGGGCCTTCGCCAATTTGACCGGCAAGGTAGATCGTTTCGCCGTGAACGACGACTTGGCTCATTCGGCTGCCTTTTTCCTGGCGTTCAATTGTCATCAATCTTCACTTTCATTTTTTCGGGAGAGACGGGGAGAATTGCATCAGGCTCAAGATCTCAAAGAGCATCTGAGCGCCGTTTTGCGCAGTATTGGTACT
Source organism: Roseibium sp. (assembly GCF_965216085.1). Lineage (GTDB taxonomy): Bacteria > Pseudomonadota > Alphaproteobacteria > Rhizobiales > Stappiaceae > Roseibium. Next base: position 1,210,801 of record NZ_OZ244138.1, read on the forward strand.
TGGATCGTAGGCGGGAGCGACCTCAACGACATCGCCGCCAACAAAATTCAGGCCTTTCATGCCCCGTATCAGGCGCAGGGCTTCCCGTGGTGTCAGGCCTCCGACTTCCGGTGTCCCCGTGCCGGGCGCATAAGCGGGATCGAGACTGTCAATGTCGAAGGAGAAATAGGTTGGGCCATCGCCGACAACCTGACGGGCTTTGTTGATGATTTCCGGAAGGTATCCATCCGTGATGTCTTTGGCCTCGATAACCGTCATGCCGGACATTTCGGAGAATTCCCAAATGTAACCTGCCGCGCCCCGGATGCCGATCTGGATGGTGCGTTCGGGATCAAGAACACCGTCGAGCACCGCGTTGCGGAAGGGGCCGCCGTGGTGGAATTTTTCGTTTTCGTAAGAGCCGCCCGTATCACAATGGGCGTCGATGTGGATCATACCGACCGGGCGGTATTTTCCGACGGAACGCAGGATTGGATGGGTGACAGAATGATCGCCGCCAACGCCCATCGGGATCGCACCAGTTGCAATGATTTGCGCCACGTAGTCTTCGATTTCCTTGTGGCTCTGGCCTAGGTCAAAGCGACTGCTGAAGGGAACATCGCCAATATCAGCGACGAACATTTCGTGAAGCGGTGCGGTCTCCAGGGCGTCGTTGTAAGGTCCGACACGTTCAATGGAGCGCAGGGCACGTGGCCCAAATCGCGATCCGTTGCGGTTGGTGACACCGAGGTCCATCGGCATGCCATAAAGGGCAACCTGAAGGGTGGAGGCATCATCGATTGAGGATTGTGGAGCATCAAGAAGCGTTGGAATTCCGGAATAGGGGGCGGGACGCTTGCCGCCTTCAGAAAAGATCTTGTCGGCGATTTTCTGATATTTAGGCGTAAACAGGGTTCCACCATCTGCATTCCCAAATTTCTCCCGTAGGGCCTGGAGTTTCGCGTCCGCCATCTGTCGCTCCTTAATCGAACTTGAGCGCATCAGATAGGGCGGATTTTAATCTCCAAAAAGTTGAACTATCCAAAGATCTCTTGCATAAAAATGCATGAGAAAAATTGGGGTGGAACAAGCAAATGGCTCGGCGGAAAAATGCGTTTTCAGGAAGCGTCAGCGGTGCGGATATTCGCTTGATGCGGATCTTCAAAACCGTGATTGAATGCTCCGGATTATCTGCAGCGCAAACCGAACTTGGTGTTGGTGCTTCGACCATTTCGCGGCAGATTTCGGATTTGGAAACGCGGCTCGGCATCCGGCTGTGTCACCGTGGGCGCAGCGGGTTCTCACTGACCCAGCAGGGCGAAATTGCCCTGGAACATATCGACCGGTTGCTTGCGGCCGCCGATGAGTTTGCCACCAGCGTTGCATCAATCAATCGCCAGCTGGTTGGCAAGATCGATATCGGGATGATCGACTACACATTGTCCGATGTCCGCAATCCTCTGGTCTCGGCAATTCGCAGGTTCAAGGACGACGCTCCGGAGGTTGATGTAAGCCTCATGACCGGAACTCCGGCGGAAGTCGAGCGCGGAGTGATCGACGGAAAGCTTCACCTCGGAATTGTGCCGGATTATCAGCGTCACCCGAGCCTCAAATACCGCCGCCTTTATGATGAGGATGTCGGATTGTTTTGTGCAGGTGAGCATCCGCTGTCATTGGCGCTGGATGCCGGGGAAACGCTTTCTGAAGCCGAGATTCTCAAGCAGGCTTTGGTTTTTCGCGGCTATTTCGAAAGCGATACTCTGCGAAACCTGAAACAGAAATTTCCGGTCGGAACGATCGTCTATCAGACCGAAGCGGTGCTGGCTCTGGTCGGTGCTGGTGTCTATCTCGGGTTCTTTCCGGCCCATTGTACGGATCAAACACTCTATCATTTCAAGGAGCTAAGGCCGGACATTTTTCGCTATTCAACACCAATATGTGCGGTCTGGCGTGGCGATCGCACCCAGTCAGCTGTCCTGCAGCAATTCCTAGAGTTAATTTCAGTAGATTGAAACAAGGCGATGGTAGCGAATCCAGAAGTCCTGCCATTACTGATTGGGTAGGCCAAGACTGAGGGTCACCAATGAGAGTGTTCAGGAGCGACGCAAATCCAATTTGATTTGGTCTAAGCCACTCTGAAAAAAAGGCTAGTTGGTGACGTTGCCCCAAAAAAGTTCAGATCAAGTCTGAACAAAACACTGTTGTGCAGATTACACGCACAAATTTGGCAGTAGGTTCTTTGCTGAGCGTCGTGAGTTTGTCAACACAGTCTCATTATCAGCCGAAGTCCGGCGCGGGAGCTGACGCGGCGAGGCAATAAACAAGCAGCTGAGAGTTCATCAGGAAGCTTTGATAGTTTCGGTTAGTGTCGTGTGAGCCGTACCGTTTGACTGAGCATTGACTTTCACTGATTGCGCGATTTTTCCTGCCCTCCCTTCTTGTAGCTGTGCCGTCCTGAAGGTTGGCGATCAAAAAGGAATTGAAATTTACACAAAAATCCAATAGTACACAAAAAAACACAAAACTGCACATTTTGCCGAATGTGTAGAAGAAAAAGCAGACGCGTTTGTGTTTCTGGGAGGATGCAAACTGGAGTGAAACCGGAACGAAACTGGAAGGGGAAGACTATGATAAAGGCAAAGGCCACGATCGCGGCATCTCTATTTGCGCTTGGCGCGGGGACAGCAGCAAATGCAGATGAGCTGACGATTTACAGTGCTCTTGAGGAGGAAGAGATTGCTGTTTATCTGGAGGCTGCCAAAGAAGCGATGCCTGATCTGGAAATCGACATTCTACGGTTGTCGACAGGCAAGCTTGGCGCGAGACTTCTCGCAGAAAAAGACAATCCTCAGGCGGATCTAATCTGGGGCTGGGCGGTGACAGCCATGATGGATCCTCAGGTTCTGGAGCTGTTGGAGCCGGTCAAGGTCGCTGGTGCCGAGACACTGGCACCGGAATTCCGTGATGCCGGAGATCGTTGGTTCGCCCAGATCGGCTACATGGGCGCATTCTGTGTGAATACCGAACGCCTCAAGAGCAAGGGGCTGGAGATGCCCAAGACCTGGGCTGATCTCGAAGCGCCCGGCTTCAAGGGGGAGGTGTTGATGCCGGATCCCAACTCATCAGGTACTGGCTACTTGCACGTAAATGCTGTTTTGCAGAGCCTTGGTGTCGAAAAGGGCTGGGCGCAGCTGGCGGCAGTTGACCCGAATATGGCCCAATACACCTCTTCCGGCTCAAAGCCGTGTAAAGCAGCCCGCGTTGGCGAATACACCGTCGGTATTTCTCTTGCGTTCACAGCCATGAAGTCTATCGACGACGGCTATCCGCTGGAAATGGTGCTGCCGGAAGGTGGCGTCGGCTATGAGCTGGAAGCTTCCGGTGTTCTTTCCAGCAGTGAGAACAAAGATGCTGCAAAGCGCTTTCTTGACTGGTCCATGAGTAACGATGCTCTGTCTCTCTTTGCACAGTACAAGGCCCTGGTAACGGCTCCAGGCGTTGAGCTCTCCGGTTTTGCAAAGGAAGCCGGTCTTCCAAATGACATCAGTTCGGTTCTGGCTCCTGTAGATTTCGTAGAGTCTGCAGGCCGCCAAAATGACGTCAAAGCTGAGTGGCGCGAGCGGTTCGGCCGTTAACGCTCTGGATCTTTGCGGGCGGCGGCCTCGCCGTCCGCAAGTGTCTTAGTTCCAACTGCTCCTGCTGAACGTGAGAGCAAGCTTGATGTGTTGGCTTGCCGGGCTTGCCGTACGAAAGATTCCCGATGTATTTGAAAGTCGATAAAGCAACCAAGAAATACGGCGCGTTCACGGCCCTCGATGGCGTCTCGATTGAGCTTGAAAAAGGCGAGTTCGTCTGCCTTCTTGGACCGAGCGGGTGCGGCAAGACCACTTTGCTCAGGATCATCGCGGGACTAACCGGAATAGACGCTGGCAGCCTGTTGCTGGAGGGGCAGGATATTTCCAAAGTTCCTGCAAGGCAGAGGGATTTTGGGATTGTGTTCCAGTCCTATTCCCTTTTTCCCAATATGACGGTTGCTCAGAACATTGGGTACGGGTTGAAAATTCGGGGCGTGTCAGAGGCCACAATCGCCAGCAGGGTTACGGACCTCCTGGAGATGGTTCATCTCCCTAATGTGGGCCAGAAATATCCCGGGCAACTGTCGGGTGGTCAACAGCAACGGATTGCGCTCGCAAGGGCGATTGCGGTCGACCCTCGTGTTCTCCTTCTGGATGAGCCGCTTTCTGCGCTGGATGCAAAAGTGCGTGGATCTCTCCGCGATGAAATCAAGCAAGTTCAGCGGTCATTGGGCATTCCAACTTTGATGGTGACCCATGATCAGGAAGAAGCTATCGCGCTTGCTGACAAGATCATTTGCATGAACCACGGTGTTGTTGTTCAAGCCGGTACGCCGGAAGAGCTCTACCACAAACCCAAGACGCGTTTTGTTGCGGACTTCATGGGAGCCGGTAACCTGATCGAACCGTGCCGGGTGCAAGACGTCATGCCCGAGCTTCTGGCGGACATGCCGACGACGGGAAATGGGCGGTATTTTGCCAGCCTTCGGCCGGAGAAAATTTCGGTCAAAAGTGATCAACAGGGCACGTCAACGATCCGCTCTATCTCGTTCCTCGGCAATCTTACAAGGCTGAAACTTGAAAGTCCTCTCGGTGACCTCGTTGTGGAAACCCACGGCGAGAGCGAACTGACGGAAGGACAAGCCGTTGCTTTAGAAATTGCGCCGTCTTCTGTGGCGTGGGTCGCAGATGACATGGAAGGAGAGGCCGTGTGACAACCGCTGTCATCTCCACCGCTCCGACCGACGCTCGCAAAAGTTTTGACGGCGACAAGATTATTGCTGCTGCCTGTGTCCTGATCCCGCTGATCGGCTTGGCGCTGTTTTTCCTTTATCCGATGGTGGTCGTGTTCCTGCGGTCAATCACGGCGCCGGATGGAACCTATGGCTTGCAGAACTATGCAGAAGTTTTGCAGTCCACTGGTTTCTGGCGCGCAACTTGGCACTCGATGGCCATGGGCGCAGCGACAACCGTTGTCAGCGTCTTCCTGGGTTTCATTATCGCCCATGGGCTGCACAGATGTGCTTTTCCTGGCAAGTGGCTGATCAGAGGGGCAATCATCCTGCCGCTTTTGGCTCCGTCACTGGTGCAAGCTCTTGGCTTGATATTCCTTTTGGGGCGCAACGGGGTCATCAGCCGGGCTCTTGGAATTGAACTGGATATCTATGGTTTCTGGGGACTTTTGATATCGAATACGCTCTATGCGTTGCCCCAGGCGGTGATGATCATTGGCGCTTCCCTGGTGTTGCTGGATGCCAGAACCTATGAAGCGGCCGAAGTCATCGGGGCAAAACCCAGCCGGCAGTTTCGCGACCTGACACTGCCTGCAACGGTTTTTGCACTTTTAAACAGCTCCTTTGTCGTCTTCATCATCACGATTACGGACTTCGGCAATGCTGCGGTCATTGGCGGGGATTACTCGGTTCTGGCAACCGAGATCTACAAGCAGGTGATCGGGCTGCGCAATTTCAATCTAGGTGCTGTTGTTGGCATCATGCTGCTGCTGCCCACCGTGGTTTCTTATGTCATCGAACGTCAGGCGATGAAGCGCCAGAGAACCCGGGGCAATACCAACATTGAAAAGTTTGTGCCGGCCTTCTACGCCCGGCGCGATGTTCCAATGGCAGCACTCTGTTTCCTGATTGTGGCCATGATAGTTTCGGTCATCGGAATTGTCGTCTACGCCAGTTTCGTTAAGCTCTGGCCCTACAATTTCGATCTGACTTTTAAGCATTTCAATATCACCTTAGCGGGCGGATATTCTTCGCTGTGGATCACAATTGCCATTTCGCTCGGGGCTGCGGCAGGCGGAACGTTCTTGATCTTCATCATGGCGCTGGGCTTGCGGGAGCTGCCTGAAAAACTCGCGCAATGGATTCAGGTCCTGGCTGCCATGCCAGCTGCTGTGCCGGGGATTGTTCTGGGTCTTTCCTACATCCTGACCTTCAATTCGACATCCACACCCCTCTATCTACTTTACGGGACGGCGGTGCTGATTGCGATTATCAACTTCTATCACTACCACACACAGGCGTTTTTGACGGTCATGACCGGGTTCCGGCAGTTTCCTTCACAACTGGAGGAGGCTGCGAAAACGCTCGGTGCGGGCATGGCGCGCACGGCGATCAACATCATCGCGCCGTTCGTTGCGCCCATGCTGGTGTCTGTCTTCTTCTTCCTCTTCATGCGTTCGATGGTGACCTTGTCCGCCGTCGTGTTTCTCACAACGCCCAAGCTTGATGTTGCTGCGGTCACCATCATGCGTCTGGACGATGCGGGGCTAACATCTCAGGCGGCAGCTTTCTCGACCTGTGTCATGGCCGTTGTCGCTGTTTCTCTGGGGTTGATGAAAGTGACTTTGGCGGTCTTGTCACGCCAACGTACATCCAAGCGGGAGCTCTGAATGTGGTCGAAAGAACGGCATAAACGAATTCTGGCTCTGCTTGAAAGCTCTCAGCATGTGAGCGCGAACGATCTGCCGAAACTTCTTGGTGTGTCGCGTGAAACCGTGCGCCGGGATCTGCTTGAACTGGAAGAAACCGGACTAATAGACCGGGTACATGGGGGCGCAGTGCTGCGCACCAGCAAGACCGAAGCTCCCTTTGAAAAGCGCCGAGATGCTCAAGCCGGGGCAAAACAGAGTATTGCGCGAAAAGCTGTTTCATTGGTTGAGCCGGGCATGTCGATTTTGGTTGATGCCGGGACGACGACTGCGGCTTTCGGACATGCGCTTTCAAAGCTTTCCAACTTCACATTGATCACCAATTCTGTCGAAATCACCCAGGTGCTGAAGGCTGCTGAGGCCGACATCGAGGTCTTCCTTTTGGGCGGGCAAATCGTTTCGGATGTTCCGGCAACCTATGGGGAGCTGACTCTGTCTGAAATCCGGCGTTTCAAGGTTGATTTGGCGATCATTTCGCCGGTTGCGCTGAGTGCCTCCGAGGGAGCGTTTTCCTATGCGCTTAAAGAAGCGGAAGTTGCCAAAACAATGCTTGGCCAGGCGTCACGCCGCGTGTTTTTGTGTGATCGGACCAAGCTGGGGGAGACGAACCGCGTTCAGATCTGCGAAGCCAACCAAGTCGATATGCTTGTAACTGACGGCAAAGCACTGCCTGAACAAATAGCTCCGTTTGAGGAGAACGGAATACCGGTCTTGATTTGATGTGCGGCGACCGGCCTTCCTGAAAAAAAAGATATTAACTCAAAGAGAATAAAATGAGCAACGTGTTGGCAGAAAAACCGATTGTAGCAGATGTCGCCGAGATCATTTCCGACTGTGAAGCTTGGGCCCGGCACGCTGCTCCGATTGCGCGGGAGGCCTTCTGCCAGCGCGGTTCTGTCCGGTTCAAGCAAGATGAGAGCCCGGTAACCGTGACCGATGAGCTGATCGAACAAGAACTCAAAAAGGCAATTTCATCCAAATACCCGAAAGACGGAATTTTCGGTGAGGAAACAGGGATTGAGGGCGACACGTCGCAGAACCTCTGGATTATTGACCCGATTGACGGGACCCGCTCGTTTATCTCGGGTAATCCCTTGTTTGGACTTCTGCTGGCCTATGTCGAGGAGGGGAGGCCCGTGGCCGGAACGATTTCAATGCCTGTCCTGGAGGAGGTTTATTCCGGCGGTGTCGGGCGTCAGGCAACGCTTAACGGAGCGCTCATAAACGTCTCCGGTCAAACGGATATTGACGATTGCATCCTTTATATCAATGAAGGCGAAAAACTATTGGCCGAGCGGCCTGAACAATTGAAACGACTGCTAGAAAAAGGCCGAACCCGCCGGTTTGGTTATGACTGTTATCCGCATGCGTTGCTCGCCGCTGGCCGTATCGATGCTGTCGTGGATTATGATCTCAAGCCCTATGACTTTTTTGCACTGACTGGCGTGATCGAGGCCGCCGGAGGGGTGATCACCGACTGGAACGGCAACAAACTCGGCCTCTCTTCAGATGGAACAGTTGTATCTGCCGCAAGTCCAGAGCTGCATCGCTCGTTGCTCGAAATGCTATAGGGCTTTTGCTGTCCTGAATATCTCAGCAATAGTCCTGAGTTTCCCAGTCAGAAGGTATTGGATGAACTGTTCTGTTTGATTGGTTTGTTGTGATCTATGGCCATAGACCTGAAGTAGCTAAGACCTCAGGCAAGGAGAAGCCATTTCTGCATAAGGGTACAGCTCAATCCTCTTGGGCAACCGTTGTCTATGTCTTCGGGCTGGGCATGAAGAAAACTGGTAGCGGGAGAGGGACTCGAACCCCCGACACGCGGTTCCTGATTCCAACGATATGAAACATATTGAACGTGAGTTCAGTTCGTCATTGATGATTTGAGATCATCGCTTTTTGTAACTTCGGATCAGGAATTTGGGTCGCAGACAAAGCCGTAAGCGCCCATGCTTTGGATCGCATGTCAATCGGCTAGCAATAGAAAGGTTAAGCTGAACCCAATTGCTATTTTCAGAGGAAGTACATTGAACGTGGGCACAAGTGCATGACTTTGAGATCAAGGGCTGGAGTGTGATTCCTGAGGAATATGGCCGTGCCGGAATAGGATCTGACCGGTCGATGTGGACGCCTTTTAGCAATATTGGGTTTCGAATTTAACCTTCGTTGTCTTTCGATTTTTCCATTTTGGTTTCAAGATCGCTTGCTTGACGGGTCCCAAACGGTCAATGTCAGTCATTAGGTGGCTAAAAAAGGCTACTTCCAAAGGGGTTCAATTGAGCATGCCGCCCAATTGAGCCATCAAATAACGTTCTGGGAGGAACTCATATGAAACGGATTGCAACACTTCTTGCGTCGGCGGCGGCTGTCGCGGTGTTTACATTCGCCGGTGCAGCGCAGGCGGAAGAATGCCCGCGGGGTGATCTCGACAAGCGTTTTTGCGATGCTGATGGTGATCTGATTGCCGATATTCCAACAGACGCCAGCAAACTGATAGATCCGGATACTCTTATTTTTGCCTATACACCTGTTGAAGATCCTGCGGTCTACAAGACAGCCTGGTCGGATTTCCTGACCCATCTTGAGGCCGAAACCGGCAAGAAAGTTGTTTTCTTCCCGGTTCAGTCGAATGCGGCTCAGATTGAAGCCATGCGCTCCGGCCGGTTACATATCGCCGGATTTAACACCGGCTCAAATCCTCTTGCAGTGAACTGCGCCGGTTTCCGTCCGTTCACGATCATGGCGTCGAAAGACGGCAATTTCGGTTATGAAATGGAAATCCTGACCTATCCGGGATCGGGCATAGAGAAGGTCGAAGACATCAAAGGCAAACAGCTTGCCTTTACATCGCCTACGTCCAATTCCGGATTCAAAGCGCCGTCGGCTATTTTGAAAGCTGATTTTGACATGCAGGCAGAGCGCGATTTCGAACCGCTTTATTCCGGCAAGCACGACAACTCGATCCTGGGTGTTGCCAACAAGGATTATCCAGCTGCTTCGATCGCAAACTCAGTGCTGTCCCGCATGATCCAACGTGATGTGATCAAGCCGGATCAGGTTGTCTCTATCTATAAATCACAGACATTCCCGACAACGGGTTTTGGAACTGCTTACAACCTGACGCCTGAACTACAGGACAAGATCCGCAATGCGTTTTTCAACTTCGAGTGGGAAGGCACAACGCTGCAGACAGAATTCGAAAAGTCGAATGAAGGCCAGTTCCTGGAAATGACCTATCAAGAGTTCTGGGAAGTTATCCGCAAAATCGATGCCGCAAATGGTGTCAGCTACGCTTGCGAATAATCCTTTTTGAGGTGGCCCTGCGTGGGCCACCTTTTTTAACGACTTTAAGATTCTAGGGGGCTTCATGCTGCGGCTGAAGAAGCTTGTTAAGACGTACAAGACCGGGGATCAGGCACTCAAGGCTGTCGATCTGGAAATACCGCAAGGCCAAGTTCTGGCGCTGATCGGGCCATCAGGCGCGGGCAAATCAACCATGATCCGTTGTATCAACCGGTTGGTTGAGCCGAGCAGTGGAGAAGTCTGGCTGGAGGATACCGAACTGACCACGTTGTCTTCTGGTGGTCTGCGCCATAAGCGACGCGAAATGGGGATGATTTTTCAGGAATATGCCCTGGTGGAGCGTTTGACGGTCATGGAAAATGTCTTGTCCGGTCGCCTTGGGTACGTCGGTTTTTGGCGCAGTTTTCTGCGGCGGTATCCGCAGGAAAGTGTCGATGAAGCCTTTCGTCTTCTGGATCGTGTCGGCCTGCTGGCCATGGCGGACAAACGCGCTGATGAACTTTCCGGCGGCCAGCGTCAAAGGGTTGGTATTTGCCGGGCGTTGATCCAGAACCCGAAGCTACTTCTGGTCGACGAACCGACGGCCTCGCTCGACCCCAAGACCTCCCGTCAGATTATGCGTCTTATCTGCGAATTGTGTGAAGAACGCGGACTTGCGGCAATCATCAACATCCACGATGTCGCCCTGGCCAAAATGTTCGTTCAACGCGTGGTCGGTCTGCGGTTTGGTAGCATCGAGTTTGATGGCCGTCCGGAAGACCTGACACCCGATGTACTGACGTCGATCTATGGTGAAGAGGATTGGGAAGCGACCATCGAGAAGGTTGAAGATGAGGACGATCATCCTCATGCCGGCTTCGATGAGAACGCCGGGGCCGCCGCGTTATGAGCAGTGAACTGGATGCGCTCATCGGGCGAAAGTGGAAGAAACCACCATTTATCAAACGCACCTGGCTTCGCTGGACCCTCGGCATTGGGTTTGCCGCCTATCTGATTGCGGCTTTCATGACCATCGATGTCAATTGGAGCCGGGTCTACGAGGGACTTGATCGGGGGGCAGCGTTCATTCTGGCCTTCACGTCGCCAGACTTTTTTTCGCGTGCTGCCGATATTCGTGACGGGATCCTTGAAAGCATCGTTATGACCGTTGCCGCTTCGGTTGTTGGGATTGCGATCTCAATTCCAATCGGACTGGGGGCAGCCCGCAACATTGCGCCGTTACCGGTTTATTTGGTGTGCCGCGGAATTGTCGCGATCAGCAGGGCGCTGCAGGAAATCATCGTTGCGATCCTGCTCGTGGCAATCTTTGGGTTCGGGCCGCTGGCCGGTTTCCTGACCTTGAGTTTTGCGACCATCGGCTTCCTGTCAAAACTCCTGGCGGAAGACATTGAAAGCATGGACAAAGTCCAGGCTGAGGCGATCAAAGCTTCTGGTGCCCGCTGGCTGCAATGGATCAATTATGGTGTCCAGCCACAAGTGATGCCACGGCTTGTTGGGCTCAGCATGTACCGGATCGATATCAATTTCCGCGAAAGCGCGATCCTTGGCCTTGTTGGGGCTGGCGGGATCGGGGCAACGCTGAACACAGCGTTCGACCGTTACGAATATGATACGGCCGCTGCAATCCTGATCATCATCATCTTGATCGTTATGGCGCTGGAATATCTGTCCGGCATTATCCGGGCGAAGGTGCAATAATGCCAGTACTTGAGAAAAACGGCCTGAAGGTCTGGCAGCGCCGGACCCAAGGTGAAACCCTGTTGCGCTGGGCAGCTTGGCTGACGGGCACTGCTGTCTTCGTCTATTGCTGGCAGCAGATATCTGAATCCACCACTTGGTTCTTCGTCTGGGACGCTCCGCGTATTGCTGAGGATATCTGGACAAGAGCAACACCGCCGCGCTGGGAATATATCACCCAGCTTGGCAAGCCAGTGTGGGACACGCTCAATATAGCGACGCTTGGAACGCTGATCGCCTTGTGTCTGGCGGTGCCTGTGGCCTTTCTGGCAGCCCGTAATACAACACCTTCAGCGACGTTCATCCGCCCAATCGCGCTGCTGATCATCGTTTCTACGCGCTCTATCAACTCGCTGATCTGGGCCTTGCTCTTGATCGCAGTCATCGGGCCGGGGGTTCTGGCGGGCGTGGTCGCAATTGCGATCCGGTCAATCGGTTTCTGCGCCAAACTCCTTTATGAGGCGATTGAAGAGATTGATCATACCCAGGTTGAGGCAATAACGGCGACAGGGGCATCCCGGTGGCAAGTGATGGCTTACGGCATCGTTCCACAAATTGCGCCAGCATTTGCTGGCGTTGCCGTGTTCAGATGGGATATCAATATCCGTGAATCAACGGTCCTTGGACTAGTCGGGGCCGGTGGAATTGGACTACAGCTCTCCTCTTCGCTCAATGTTTTGGCCTGGCCACAAGTCAGCCTGATCCTGTTGGTGATCTTGGCTGCAGTTGTTCTCAGCGAGTGGGTCTCGGCAAAGGTACGGGAAGCAATTATTTGACCGACATGACATTGGAAGAAGCGTTCGCGGCCTATGAGGCCGCGCGCCCACGTTTGCCTGAAGCGCAAGAGCGCGGGCTTGCCACCCGGTGCTGCAACCTCGATGACATTGCAGATCAGTTCGATGTCTTTCTGCTCGACGCCTTTGGGGTGCTGAATATCGGCGAACACGCTATTCCAGGCGTTCCAGAGCGGGTTGCCGGTCTGCAAGCCAAGGGAAAGCGCATTTTTGTTGTGACAAATGCCGCTGGGTATTCAAATGCGACCTTGCTGGCAAAGTATGCCCGCCTTGGATACGATTTCGCCCCGGAAAATGTCATTTCAAGCAGAATGACCCTGCTGCACGCTTTGACCAGCGAGCCGAAACGGCATTGGGGCGCCATGCTGTCCAAAGCTGCAGGTCTCACCGATCTCGAAAACATTGATCTCACGCGCTTGGAAGAAGACCGCTCTGCTTATGCCAAAGCGGAAGGCTTCTTGTGCCTTGGGGCGGCAGAGTGGACCGAAGAACGGCAAGCTTTGCTGGAAGAGGCGTTGCTTGAGCATCCAAGGCCGGTTCTGGTCGCCAATCCGGACATTGTGGCGCCGCGCGAAAACGGGTTTTCGACAGAGCCTGGCAGCTATGCGCACCGGCTGGCAGACAAAACCGGTGTCGCACCGCGATTTTACGGCAAACCCTTCGCCAATATCTATGATCTGGTGTTCGAGCGCCTGGGCGGTGATGGAGACCGGAGCCGGGTCGTTATGGTTGGCGACAGTCTTCACACCGATATTCTGGGGGCGCAAACGGCAGGAGTTTCGTCCGCTCTGATATCGAGTTATGGGTTTTTTGCAGGAACTCCGGTTTCTGGACTGATTGCACAATCGGGTATTCGGCCAGACTACATTCTTGACCGACCGTGATCTTGTATTGGGAGAGGGACTCGAACTCTCGTCATCCGAATTACAACTCCAATGCTTAGCTTCCGAAGTTCATCGTTAAAAGCTGCTTTCGGCTTGCCTTCTGCATTTACAAATCCAGTGCCATTCAAGATCTTATAGAGAACGCGGTCTGAAATGTTCGATGGGTTTTTGACATTGAGGATGTCATTCGGAAAAAACAAATCTCGAACACCGATTGCGGGCTCAATGTTATGATCTGCGTGATTGCGGTATGAGCGCAAAGTTACACGCTCCAACTCATCATGTTCACAGCGTTTGATCCAGGCTTTTCTGGCGTCACTGATTGTTTTGTTGTTTGTCATTCTGTTCGTCCAAGTCTTAGACGAACAATTGTTTAGGACGGCGGAAGACTGTGTCGGGTATTTTCCAGTTCGAAGATGGAAAATGAAGATGCATTCTCAATGCCGGATGGAAGTCCTAGAAAATCATCTCTATCGCTTGCGAAATGCCTTCTGGGTCCACAAGGGTCTCGGGGTCAATCCCCGGAAATTAGGTCAACAATAATGGCCGCAATTGCCCTCAAGCTATCGTTGATACAAGCGGCTGCGAGCGATCATAATGTGTCACCACTTTGGACATTCGGTGCTTCTTGCCTTGGTTTCTAAGACTGTCATTCCCACTGAGTTTTGTTGCGCTGATCACAATGGATATCTCATCTGAAACGCTTATGTCTCCCTAAGACCGATTACAGCCTTAAGGAACGAGTGCAGATCCGCGTTTGATCTTCGCAGGATTGGCTGAACTTTAGTTGATATACCCAAATGCTCGTGGCAACCAAAGCACCAGTTCTGGAAATAGGATGAGGGCAGATAGCGCTGCCAGCAGCACCGCCAGAAACAACCAGATTTCGCTGATGATTTCATTCAGAGGGATGCGTGTGACGGCATTGATGACAAACAGAAGGATACCGTAAGGGGGCGTAATCAGCCCGATCATGCAGTTCACAACCGCCACGACGCCAAAATGGACCAGATCGATGCCAAGTTCACGGCAAGTGGGTATGAACAAGGGGATGATGACTAGAATAATTGTTGTGGCATCCAATACGCATCCCAGAAGCAGGATCAAAAGATTGACCAGGACAAGGAAGGCCAGTGGGTGGATATCAAGTCCAACCAGCTGCGCCGCCATCAACGACGGAATGTTTTCCGAAGCAACAATGTAGTTCAGGATCAACGCGCCGCCGATCACAATACCCACCGCTGCCGAGGAGCGGGCGCTCTCCACCAGGATTTCGTAAAGCGTTCCAAGCGACAGGGCCCGGTAGAACAGTCCCGCCAGGAGAAGCGCATAAAAGGCGGCAACCGCGGCAGCTTCGGTCGGAGTGGTGACACCGCCATAAATGCCATAAAGAAGGATGGCGGGCATCAATAACGCGGGGAAGGCGTTGACGGTTAGCCGGGGCAATTCAGTTAAGGGAACCGCAGCTTCCAGGGCGAAATTCCTGCGATGCGAGACCCAGGTGTTGAGGCCCATCAGCACCGCTCCCATCAGCAAGCCCGGAACAATCCCGCCGAGAAACAGGTAGCCAATCGAGGTGTTGGAAACGAGTGCATAAAGCACCATGGGAATCGAAGGCGGAATGATTGGACCGATGGTGGCGGACGCAGCTGTAATAGCAGCTGCATAGCCCCGCGTGTAATGACCGCTCTTGGTCATCATCTCAATAATGATTTTGCCGATCCCAGCAGCGTCGGCCACGGCGGACCCGGACATTCCGGAGAAGATCAATGACGCCACGATGTTTACATGGCCCAATCCGCCGCGGAATCGGCCAACCAGGGCCACGCAAAACTGCAGAAGCCGATCGCTGATCGTACCGGCATTCATGATATTGGCCGCAACGATAAACAAAGGAACGGCGAGCAGAACGAAGCTTGAATAAAGCCCGTCCATCAACACCTTTCCGGTGAGGCCAATGTCTTGTCCAGCGGCAAACAGATACAAAAGTGAAGAGATCAGGATGGCATAGGCAATGGGCGCGCCGATACCTGCCAGCAGAAACAGCGTTCCGAGGCACAGAAGGAATTCAAAGCTCATTTGCTTTGCCTCGCGCCACTTTGGTCTGGCAGGTCAGGCGCTCCATAGCGGAATGCGCGCCAAACGGACCAGAAATAGCGGGCCGACACAACAACGAGAAACAGAATGTAGATGGCAAAAAGGTCACGCATCCGGACCCAGTCGCCAAACAACGAAGACAATGTGGCCGTTTTCTTGAGCCTGAGGATGTAGAATTTGGACCAGGTGGGTTCAATTGAAACGGCAAGGCCAATGGCAATACACAAGCCGGAGACGATAAGGAATACCCGCCGCAGCTGTGGGTTAGCCCGGCTGTAGAAAATGTCAAAACGTACATGGTCGCTCTCGCGGACCACGAAGGCATTGCCCCAAAACACAAGCCATAGCCACAAGACAAGACAAAGCTCCAGGGTCCAACCAAACAACGTCGGTTCCAGGAAAGGAAAATAGTCCGGCAGCCACTCCAGACGTGCCGAATAACGGATGAAAATCTGTAAAACGAAGGTCAGGAACATGACGGCCATCATTGCCGCCGCGACTGCCTGTGCAGAGTGCTTCAGGCCTGCTGCAATCTGTTTCATATTTGCTGATCACCAATTCGGGCAAGGGCGGAAATCACCCTTGCCCTGCACAGGTTACTTGCCCAATGCGTTGATCTTGTCGAGCACACCCTCCGGCCACGACGCCGCGAACTCGGAGCCAACATATTGAGATTGTACGTGTTCACGGAAAGCTTTCAGGTCCGGTTCGTAGATCGCCAAGCCCTTTTCTTCCAGGAACGACACCAGTTCAGCTTCTTTTTGAAGCTGGGCCTTTCGGCCGCTTTCAGCCGCGGTTTCGGCAGCAGCCTTTACTGTCGCTTGCTGATCTGCACTGAGATTGTCCCAGACAGCTTTTGAGAAGGCTACATAGTTCAAATCAACCAAATGCGATGTCAATGCTATTTGGTTGGTAACTTCAAAGAACTTGGCGTCGACCACGGTTGGCAGCGGGTTGTCTTGTCCATCAACAGAACCGGTTTGCAAAGCGGTATAGACTTCCGTGAAAGCCATCGGGGTTGGGTTGGCGCCCAGAGCTTTTCCAAGGAATTGCCAAGCGTCTGTGCCTGGCATACGTAGGTTTACACCAGCCAGATCCGCGGGGGTTGTTACCGTCAATTCATCCTTGGATTGCCGTAGATTCACGTGGCGGCGGCCCAGATACATCACCGCAAGTAGTTTGATGCCCAGCTCGTCTTCGACTGTTTTTTTGAACGGATCCATCAGAGCATCATTGAATACACGCACCTGATGTTCGGCATCCTGATGCACATAGCCAGTCGCAAAGATTGAGAATTCAGGGAAGTATTGAGCCAGTTCCTGGGCGGAAGCGATCGACATTTCCAGATCACCTGAAGCGATGGCTTCAAGTTCCGAATTCTGCTTGATCAGCGACGCGTTGTAGTGAGGTTCGTATGTTGCGAAGTCCGCAACCGCTGGAGCAAACACGTCCGCCAAGGCTAGGGAGCGCTGGTCGGTTTCTGATGCCGGGGTCGACATACGCAACGTCACCATATCGCCAGCCAGGGCAGGTGCAGCAATTGCTATGGTTGCGAGGGCGGCCAAGCCCTTCCGAATAAATGATGTTTTCATATTACTTCCTCCTCTATTATTGCGGCGTGCCCCGCATTCTTCGTCAGACCCCAAGGGCTCGGCGTTTTGCGCTGTCCACATGGGCATGGACAGCTTCAACCGTTTTTTCCACGTCGCGCTTCTCAAGTGCTTTGATAATCTCTAGATGTTCGGCCAATACGGATTCAACCAATTCTGGCAACATACGGGTGTCGGAGTTTCTAATCAGGCGTATTTTGATCGCATTTACCCGGTAAATGTCGGATATGATCCGATTCCCGACGGAATCGATTACAAAATCATGAAATGCCCAGTCCATGTGTTGCGCACGCGATAGCAATTCCGGTGTGACACCACGTTCCGCTTCGCTCAATGTCGTGCGATGTTCGTTGGCGATCCGGGTGATATCGGCATCGGGCGCATTTTTGCAAAATTCTGCAAATGCCTCACTCTCGATGATCCTGCGCAATTGAAACGCATTGCGGATCAGTTCAAGATCGATATTGAGCACTTGAAGGCCTCGTTTGGGTACAGTTCGGATCAAGCCATCCGCTTCCAGCCGAGGGATCATTTCGCGTATTGCGCCCAAGGGCATTCCGGTCAGTTCGACAAGTTCCCGCTGGGACACGATTTGGCCAGGCTGGATGTCGCGCGAAAGGAGCTTTTCGGTGAAACTGGAGTAAGCGTCGTCTCTGAGGCGTCGATCTGTGTTCTTCATGCTGCGACACCTTTGCCTTCCAACGCCAGGATTTGAGATTTCTGTTCTGCCGATAACTGCGTTAGCGGCGCTCGCAGGTTTTCCCAGATCGGGTCATGTAGTGCATTGGCCAAAAGAACTTTGAGGGTAGGGATCACAGGCTGGGCTACGATGCGGTCGACTGTGCGCGATAGCATCGTGTCTTCGGTGGCGGAGTCGACGATTTTGCAAAGCCTTTCAGGATACAGATTGGCGACGCCTGCGATTGAGCCGACACATCCCAGGGGAATGGCTTTATGCAGCAAGCGCTCATCGCCAATCAGCACCGGCAATAACTTGCTGTCCAGCAATCGCACAGCGTTTGTCCAATCTCCGGAACTGTCTTTGATGGCGATTATCTGGTCGGGATAAGCTTCCTTCAGACGCCTGGTCAGGGACGGCGAGATGCCGACACCGGTCACCTGAGGGATATTGTAGAGAATGATCCCGGCTTGGGAATTGCATAAGGCCAAGAGCTCAGCAAACCACTGAAACACACCGTCTTCATCGGCATTGCCGAAGTAGCAAGGCGGCGGGACCAAAAAGCGTGTGATCCCGGCACGCAGACCTTCGTCAATCTGAGCGGCAGCATCCGCTACTGCTGAGCCATATACACCCAAGACGATCTGGCTGCCCGACAAACCGGTTTCGAGCAATGCATGGATCCCCGCTTCACGCTCGGGTGCGGCTATCGAAGCACCTTCGCCCGTCGTGCCGAACAACGTTACGCCTGAGGCGCCCCTGTCTACAACCGCAGCAGCGTGGCGCGCCAACCGGTTCCCATCAATGGAGCCATCTGCTGCAAATGGAGTCAACAGAGCCGTTAATATGCCGAAACGTGTCATCATATCCCTTGGATTATTAGCTCCATAATACATAACATTTTAGACTTGTATAGGCTAACATGTTACATGTGAATATGAGAGGAGCCTGGTATGCCGACTGTTGTTTGTGCCGGATTGATAACGCTGGATGTGATCTATGATCTGGGCAGTTATCCGGAAGAGGGCAGCAAGGTAAGAGCAGGGTCTGCTCGACTGTCACCAGGTGGCGGTGCGATGATTGCAGCAACGGCGGTGGCGCGATTGGGAGGAATCGCGCGGCTTGCCGGGGCTGTAGGTGACGACCTGTTTGGCCAGTTCCTTCGTGATCAGATGATTGTACGGGGCATCGATGACGCACTCGTCCAAACCGTAAACGGTGTGGCGACAGCCAGTTCCGCTGTGATCGTCACAGCAGATGGTGAACGCACTATCGTTAATCAAAGGTCAGACCAATTGGTCGATGCGAGGCTGGCCATCGATTTTCCTGATTGTGACATTGTTCTTGCAGACACGAGGTGCCGTCATCTCGCTAAAGACCTGTTTGAAGTGGCACAAACCCAAGGCAAACCAACGGTTCTGGACGGCGAAGCCCCAGTTCCACAGGATCTTTTACCGTTTGTCAGCCACCTTGCACTTTCTGAGCAGGGTTTGGCCGATTTCAATGGCCAATCCCTTGCTGAGATCGCAGACCAAATCAAATGCTGGGCATGTGTTACGCGCGGCTCAGGTCCGGTGGAGGTTCATGATGCCAGTTTATGTGTCCCTCCAAAGGTTGTCCCGCTGGATACTCTGGGGGCGGGCGACGTCTGGCACGGAGCCTTTTCCTTTGCTTTGGCCGACGGATTTGACGAGCTGGACGCGGTTATATTTGCCAATTCGGCAGCGGCACTGTTTGTCTCGTGTGTCGGAGAGGAGCGTTTTCCGACCTACAAAGAAGTTTCCGAAAAGCTCGAAACAGACTTGTCAGCACTATTGAGAACGCGTGGGTAAGGTGCGGGAGTTGCTGTCAGATTCTGTGTTAACATTAGGGTGACGAAACCCGGCAGACTGCGTTTATCTTCGTTGGAATCATTTGTACGTCGCGCAACGTATGTCTGATTTTCGATTAAATCAGACGTTTTGGAGCTGTGGCCTGAACAGCAGATAGATGATCAGATGGTGTGAGCGTTTGAAAGGTGTTTTCCATAGCTGCCCTTCATGCTTTCGATCATGCACTATTCAGGCGGTTTTCAAGCTGTAGATTGAAGACGCAAACGCTGGGCCTGCTCTATTTGTTCGCAATGTGCCTGCCGGAGAGTTCAGATAACTGCGCGTTGCTTTCTTGTCCGAGCTTATAAATGCCGCGCCAGACCCTCAGTCGTCCATCTGCACCGAACGTGCGCGGGCGACCTCGTTGGCTTCCTGCTAGGCGAGTTCTGGTTTTAAGGCGCGTTAATACCAGCAGGCCATCGTCGCCGAATGCCGGGGCTTCACGATGTGATGAGTTGCAGGACTTGAATCAATAAGCTGCGTGTGATTGTGGGTTGAAGTGGCTATCAGGAGATCAGCTGCAATCGAGTGAGAATTTGCGTTCAAAATGAAACGTTTCATATTGACAGGGCATCCGGGTTTGATCACTGTTGAAAAAGTCTCTTAGGGGCGGATGCCTTGGTAATTTTATTGGAGAAACAAAGGTCTACTAATTGATGGAACCAATCCCGGAACAAAAAAACTGGACCATCCCGCTTTGGCGAAAGATTTAAAAAAAACACCCACGATCAAGGATGTAGCGACCCATGCTGGGGTCTCGATCGGAACGGTCTCACGCGTTTTATCAAAGGAACCAGCGGTCAAAGCGCACTTAAAAGAAAAAGTCGATGCCGCCGTTGCCGCCCTCGGCTACCGGCCGAATTTCGCCGCGCGTGCGCTACGCAAAAATCATATCGACGTTGTCGGTTTCGTTCTGCCGGACATCACCAATCCATTTTTCTCCCAGCTGGCGAAAAGCATCGAGAGCGAAGCAAGCGCGCGCAACCACACGGTGATGCTGGCCTGTTCTTATAATGACCCGGCAATTGAGCAGACCCACATCCGGGCCCTTCTGGACAGATCGGTTCGGGGCATCGTGGTCATTGCTGCGTCCGATGAGGCCGAAAACTCCTTGGAAATCGACGTTCCGGTCATATCGCTTGACCGCCAATATGCAAAATACCCGCTGATCTCCACCAATCACATTCAGGGCGCTGCGCTTGTTGCTGATCATTTGGTGGAGCTTGGGCATCGCCGCTTCGCTTATATTGCCGGCCCGTTGAACACCGAGGTTGGCAGGGCGCGCCAAGTGGGGTTTGTCCAGCACCTGCGCCAGCTAACAGATGATACAGATCCTGCAGATCTGATCATTCGGCCAGGACAATTCGATTATGAATCCGGCGAGAAAATCACGCTGGAGCTCCTTGATGTGCCAGAAAAAGCCCGCCCCACCGCAATTGTGGCAGCAAGTGATCAGCAGGCGATCGGCGCTTTGCGCGCGGCCCGGGATCTGGGATTGAATGTTCCCAATGATTTGTCGGTAACAGGGTTTGATGACATCGTTCTGGCCGAATTGGTGGCGCCGCGGCTGACAACTGTCCGCCAGCCAACCTCTGAGCTTGCCAAGCGGGCTATCGAGGCGATTTTTGCAAAAACTGCCCCAGATGAAAACATCACAATCGATGGAAAACTCATTCGGAGAACGTCGACTGGCCCGGCACCAAACTAACTGTTTGAACAAACAAAAACTGAATTAGGACGAGGGGGATCTATGCTCAAAGGAATTCACCCGGCGCTGAATGCGGATGTTTTGAAGGCGCTCCGTAACATGGGACACGGTGATACATTGGTTGTCTCCGACGGCAATTTTCCATCTGATTCAATTGCCCGCCAGAGCCGCATCGGCAAATTGCTAACAATGGAAAACATGAGCGCGCCGGATGCCATCAAAGCAATCCTGTCGGTCTTTCCATTGGATACCCCACTGCAGCCCTCTGTCGGCCGGATGGAAGTAATCGGGAAACCGGATGAGATTCCGGAACTTCAGGCGGAAGTGCAAACCATTGTCGATGCCAGCGAAGGCCAGCCGGCGCCAATGTATGCTGTGGAGCGGATGGCGTTTTATGAAGAAGCCAAAAAGGCCTACTGTGTCATCGCGACCGGCGAGACGCGGTTTTACGGCTGCTTTCTGCTGACCAAAGGGGTTATTCCCGCTGAGGACCTGGCGGTATGACCCAAAAAAGCGGCATTACCGTCCTCGGGATCTTTGTGGCAGATACAGCTTATTATGCTGATCGGCTGCCCAAGATTGCCGAAACCATCATGGGGTCGGACTTTACATTGGGGCCAGGGGGCAAAGGCTCCAACCAGTCTGTGGCCGCCGCGCGAGCTGGCGCTGAGGTGAATTTCATATCCCGGCTCGGCAAAGACGCCTTTGGTGAACTGGCCTTGTCGACGTATGCCGCAGCTGGTGTCACGCCAAAGATTATACGGATGGACGATCAACCGACTGGGGCTGCCTTTATTTTTGTCAATGAAAACAACGGCGACAATGCTATAATTGTCGTTGCCGGGGCTGCTGGAAAAATCACAACTGCAGATGTGGAAGCCAACCGGGACATCATCGAAAGTTCAGCCGTGTTTGTGACACAGCTGGAACAACCGGTCGAAGCGGCCCGGCTTGGTTTGCAGATCGCGCGGGAGGCCGGGGTTAAAACGATTTTCAATCCAGCGCCGGCCCTTGAGTTTCCGGATGACTTGTTCGGCCTATGCGACTACATCGCCCCAAATGAAGTCGAAGCTGCGGAAATTGTCGGCTTTCCGATTAACAGTCCGCAAGACGCCCAGCGGGCGGGTGATGTTTTGCTGGAAAAAGGGGCTAAGGCTGCGCTGATCACGCTTGGTGAAGATGGCGCGCTCTATCACACGTCTCAAACATCGGAACTTGTTCCGGCGGTCAAAGCTGGAACCGTAATTGATACGACCGGCGCAGGTGATGCTTTTATCGGCGGATTTGCATCGGCTCTTTCCCGCGATATGGACCCGTTGGATGCCGTGCGGTTTGGCTGTGCGACGGCAGGAATTGCCGTCACACGCCGCGGCACCGCACCAGCCATGCCAACTTTGGCAGAGATTGAAGCGTATTTGTAAGAAACCGGGGCTAAGGTTAGCCCCGGTTAATACCGCAATTTCCTGGTGTGCAGTTTTCCAGAAGTTCTGAGTGAAAGCAGCGACAGCTGCCTATTTGACCGCGCCTGCAGTCATTCCGGCGATGATGTGTTTTTCCAATAGGATACCAACGATCACCAGCGGGATTATCCCCGCGGCCGATAGCGCTGCCATCGACCACCAATTGATGCCCTGACTGCCGGTCTGGCTGGCGATCATCACCGGCAAGGTGTTGGCATTGGTCGACGTCAAAAGAGCGGCAAAGAAGTATTCGTTCCAGCACAGCACCAAGGCCAGAATGAAAGCTGCGACCATGCCCGGCAAAACCAGCGGAACAATGATCCTGGTGAAGGCGCCCCAGATCGACAGGCCATCTACCAGTGCAGCTTCTTCCAGTTCGACCGGTACGGTTGCGAACTGATCGCGCATAATCCAGATCACAATCGGGAGCACCATGAGGGTATAGACCGCGATCATGCCTAAGTGGCTGTCCAGAAGGTTCAGCTCTTTGTAAAGGACCAGAAACGGCAGGGCCAAAACCACCGGCGGCAGGATCAGTTGGGACAAGAAGAAAAACGAGATATCGGAGTTCTTCATGAAACCGAAACGGTAGGAAAACCGGCTTAGACCATAGGCGGCCAACGATCCGAGAATAACCGCAAGTGCTGACGCGGAAACAGAAATCAGCGTGCTGTTCCAGAACCGGCGCATGAATTCTTCGCGCACAGTCGACGTCTCGAAGATCGTGTCTGGCGACAGGCCAAGGGACCTCCAGCCCAGCCACTTCGGTGTGAACTCAAGCCAGGGCAGCATGTTGCCGCGCATAACATCGGCGGCCGTTTTGAACGATGTCGTCAATGTCCAGAAAATCGGGAAGAGACAGACGACAGCCCAAAAGATCAGAAGGCCGTAGATAACAAAGCGCATCGACCACCAGCGCAGCCGCTGCTTCCGGTCAAATCGATCCATATCGATGGCGGCCATCACAGTCTCCCAGTTGTCCGCCGCACCAGACGGTCAGAAAGTTTCAGCAAAAGTGTCATCGCCACCACGATGATCACCAGATAAACGATTGCCAGGAGTGTGCCGTAGCCGACGTTGGAACGGTCGCGGTATTCCCGAAAAATGAAACTGGTCACGGAGTCTGTTGCACCGCCTGGTCCGCCGGCGGTGACGGTTATGATGATATCGGCCAGTTTGAGCTTGAAGATGATGCGGATCATCACGGCGGTGATGGAGACCGGTAACATAAGCGGGAAAGTCACCTGCCAGAATTTTTGCCAGGGTGTCGCGCCATCGACTTCAGCGGCTTCCAGCACTTCCCTTGGCATGGCCTGAAGGCCAGCCAGGATCATGATCATCATGAAAGGGATGAACGTCCAGGCATCCATGATCATGATGGACAGCTTGGCGATTTCCGGAGAGCCAAAAAACGATGGCTGTTCCCAGCCCAGCCACCTTGCGAATCGGGCGACCGGGCCAAAACGGGTCTCCAGCATGGATTTTCCGACCATCCAGCTCAGCGCAACAGGGGACAGCATCAAGGGGATCAGGAAGGTCACCCGCCAGAATTTCCGTGCAACGATATTCTGGTTCAACAAGAGGGCAAGGCCGAACGCGATCGCATACTCAACGGCGATTGCGAGGGTGAAAATCACCATGTTGTAGAGGGCGTTCCAGTAGAACGGGTCCTGGGTCATCTGCCAGAAATTATCGAGCCCGTTGAATTTCCGCCCGGTCAAAGACGCCAGGTTCCAATCGGAAAAGGCAATCCAGAGCGCAAACACAAGCGGAAAGACAACCATGGAAATGACAAAGAGTGCCGCCGGCAGAACGAAGAGGGATTTTTTACCCTCTTCGCCATGAATGACCACACGGGTCACGCAGAGCGTGACGGCCCAAAGAAAATAGGCATAAAGAACAGGCCGCCAGTTTGCGAAACCCCAGCTTGTCAGTCCGGACGCATGAAGCGCTTGCAAGGACGCCAGAGCAACCAGGAGAAGACCACTGATCCAAAGGGCAATGTGGCCGGTCCGCTTTCTCGTTGGTGTGATGTTGTCCACGCTTACCGTGTGAAGCAGATCAACGTCAGCTGCGCTCATCTTGAAACGACCTGTCTAGTTTTTGCAGCTTCTTAAAAAGCCAGAAAGAGAAAATGACGGGGCGGACCTGGGTAATAGTCCGCCCCGTCGATCAGTTCGAGATCAATCAAACACCAAGGCTGGCTTTATAGAGCTTGATCTGGCTCTCGCGCCCGATCTGATCGGTGATCTTTTCCCATGCGGCGGCAATGGCATCCGCCCCTTCTTGAGCTGAGGCGTATTTGCCCGCGTAGATTTTCGCCAATTCGTCTTCCGCTACTGAATAGTATTGGAAGATCCCTGGAATGCGCGGTTCGATTGCCGCATTCGGGTGGTTGTAGGAATCGGCTTCGGACGCAAGGTAGTCCTCAATGAACGCCTCATCGTAACCTGCACCCACCCATTCGGCGATGTTGAAATGGGACTGCCGGTACGGCTGGAACCCGGACGGGTAAGCAGAACACCACAAGGAAATGTCCTTACCGCCGAGATGCGCGGCAGCAGACCAGGCCGCTTTTTTCTTTTTCTCATCACCGTCAACGCGGGCCATGACGTAAACACCCCAGCCGAGGTAGGCCATATTCGGCGAGTGGTTCGGTCCTGAGGCCAGTGTCTCCCATTTGCCTTCCTTGTGATTCCAGACATCGTCGGACCCCGGCAGGATTGAGAACCCGGTAACTTCGCCGACAACAGAGGTGTCCGACGTCTTGGCGCTGGAGCCGATATCGCCCCACCAGGACAACATCGATCCGGTTCCTGCCAGGAACTGCTGGAACCCTGTGACGCCCGGATCGGCATTGAGCTGATCGGTCGGCTGGCTCGGCATGGCATCTAGAACATCCTGAATGGCGCGCACCCAAGCTTCGTTGTTGACCCGAGGCTTCATGGTGTCGGCATCAAAGAGCCATGCCGGATCATTTGGATGTTTGGCATAAGCTGTCGCGCGGGACGCCAGGAAGTAGAAACCGAAGCCGCCCCAACCTTTCAGCGGATCCAGATATCCATGGGCAGGCAGGCCGCTTAAGGGATCGGTCTTGCCATTGAGGAACTTTGTGACTTCCTGAACTTTCTGCCAGGTGGTGGGCACGGCCCATTCGCCCTCGTGCCCGGCGGCTTTCCAAGCCTGTGCGAACTCTTCGTTTGCAAAATAGTCTTTGCGATAATTGAAGTTGTGGCAATCGCCGTCAATGGAGACGCGGTAGGTCTTGCCGCCCCAGGTGCCGACCGGTGCACTCAAATAGCCGACATAATCGTCCATTTCGATCTGGTCTTTGACCCAGTCCGGCATTTCCGAAGCCAGTCCTTTGCCGCAGACATCGCCTTCGAACGGAGCGCCCATCTCGACAATGTCGAAGTCCACGGTGCCGGTGGCGATGGCTTGCTGAAGACGAGCATTGTAATCGGCCTGCGCCAGATCAACCCATTTGATTTTTGCGCCCGTATAAGCTTCCCAAGGCTTCAGGAAGCCGCGGAACAGGAAGTTGTGCAGGTTCTGGTTGTTGAGGCCCATAAAGGTCAGTTCAACACCTTCAAATTCCCCTTCAGCCACATTGGCTTTGGTGGCTTCCAGGCACAGCGCACCGACCTTCTGCCAATCCGAATCCGTCGGAGACCCGTTGCCAACTCCCGGAATTTTCAGAATTTGTTCCCGGACACTGTCACTCGCCGCAAAGGCAGCGTTTGGCAAGCCACCTGCGAGCGTCGACAGGCCAGCCAGTGCTGCAAGGCTTGCGGATCCGCGAAGTATATCGCGGCGACTCGCCTGCCTTTTTACAATGCTATTATAGATTTCTACTTTCATCGGTTTCCTCCCAAAATTAGGTCAAATCCCTTTTCAAAAAGATATGCCTGGCGTCCGACCATACACCATGCTACCAAATATGAAACGTTTCATTTTTTTGTCAATCGCCATTTTTTCTTCTTTGGGATCTAATGGCTAAGCGAAAAACAACGACAATAGAAAGAGTTACAGGGCGGAAAATGGCTGGGGTAATAATTTCAGAAGTGCGGAAGTCCTACGGCCAGGTTGAAGTCATGCATGGCGTCAACGTGGACATCGCTGATGGTGAGTTTGTTGTTCTGGTCGGACCGTCCGGTTGCGGAAAATCCACCTTGCTGCGCATGACTGCCGGGCTTGAAAGTATTACCGGCGGCACGATCCAGATCGGCGACAAAGTGGTCAACAACATCCCGCCAAAAGACCGTGATATTGCCATGGTCTTTCAGAGTTACGCTCTTTACCCGCACAAAACTGTCGCCGAAAACATGGTGTTTGCTCTGAAGCTGCAAAAGCAGCCGGCAGACGTCATCAAAACGCGCCTGCAAAACGCCACCGAGATCCTCGACCTGCAACCTTACCTAGATCGCTACCCGCGCCAGCTGTCAGGCGGACAACGTCAACGTGTGGCGATGGGCCGGGCGATTGTCCGGGATCCGCAAGTTTTTCTGTTCGACGAGCCGCTGTCCAACCTGGATGCCAAACTGCGCGTTCAAATGCGCAAGGAGATCAAGGAGCTTCATCAACGGCTGAAAACCACCACCTTGTTCGTCACCCACGATCAGGTAGAAGCCATGACTATGGCAGACAAAATCGTGGTCATGCAATCGGGTTGGGTGGAGCAAATAGGGACGCCCCTTGAGCTCTACGACAATCCGCAAAATACCTTTGTCGCGACCTTTATCGGCTCGCCTTCGATGAACCTGATCAAGGGGACATACAGCGGGTCGAAAAACGCGTTCGTCGGTCTGGATGGCACCGAGCAGCCCCTGCCGCTCAGCCCGGCCGCCGAAGATGGCCAACCCATCTTGTTGGGGATCCGGCCGGAGCATCTGACGCTCAGCGATAAAGGATTGGAGGCAACCATTTCTGTTGTGGAGCCGACTGGGTCAGAAACGATGGTCTTCCTTCGCCACGGCAATGAGGAAATCGTAGCTGTCTTCCATGAGCGGCAGGACTTTGCTCCGGGTCAAACGATCCATCTGTCACCGCGGGCGGAGACAATTCACTTGTTTGATCAGCAAACAGGCGAGCGTCTGGCTGAGGAATAAAAGTCAAGGGCGCGCGGCATTGGAAACACGGGAGGGCAGCATGAACTATGTCATTGGTGTTGATGTCGGAACTGCAAGCGCCCGCGCCGGGGTTTTTGATGAGCAAGGTGTTCTTTTAGGAACTGCTAAATCCGACATCGAAATATTCTTCGGGGATGGCGGGATTGTCGAACAGTCCAGCAGAGGCATCTGGGACGCTGTTTGTCAGGCCACGCGAGCCGCCATTGAACAGTCCGGTGTGCGAAAAGAAAACATCGTCGGAATTGGCTTTGATGCGACTTGCTCCCTTGCCGTGGTGCAGGCTGACGGTTCTCCCCTGGCAGTCAGCTCTTCCGGCAATCCCGACAGGAACGTGATCGTCTGGATGGACCACAGGGCTGTTGGCCAAGCGGCCCGTATCAATGATCTTCAACATGAAGTCTTGAAATATGTAGGCGGCCGGATTTCACCGGAAATGCAGACGCCCAAACTTCTTTGGCTGAAGGAAAATATGCCGGAGACATTCGCGCAAGCCGGTCATTTTTTCGATTTTGCCGACTACCTGACATGGAGAGCCTCTGGAAGCCTTGCGCGGTCCATGTGCACCTTGACCTGCAAGTGGACGTATCTCGGTCACGAAAAGCGCTGGGATGCCAGTTATTTCCAAGCCACCGGCCTAGAGGAATTTGTCGAAGAAGAGTTCTGCAGGATCGGAACAGAGGTGGCAGAGCCCGGAGCGCCGCTTGCCAATGGGGTGTGTAAGGATAGCGCGTTGGAGCTCGGTCTTTGCCCCGGAACAGCTGTTGCCACCGGCTTGATCGACGCCCATGCAGGCGGTGTTGGAACCGTGGGGGGCTTTGCGCCGGCGTATTCCCCAGAAAACACAATGGCATATGTGTTTGGCACATCATCCTGCACGATGACGTCGACAGCGCAGCCAGTCTTTGTGCCGGGTGTCTGGGGCCCTTATTATTCGGCGATGGTGCCTGGGTTGTGGCTCAATGAAGGCGGTCAATCGGCAGCAGGGGCTGCCATTGACCGGCTGATCGCCCTGCACCCCGCATTTTCCGAAGCCAAAGGCCATGCCACAGCAGCCGGATCTTCCGTTCCAGCTTGGCTTGCCGAACAGGCCCAAAAGCAATCAGCCGACTTGTCGGGCACGGTTATGCTTGCTGGCAGGTTGCATGTGGTGCCGGAATTTCTCGGAAACCGGGCGCCCTTCGCTGATCCGGAAGCCCGAGCGGTGATCGCTGGTTTGGGGATGGACAATGATATCAATAGTCTGATTGCGCTTTATGTCGCCGGAATTTGCAGCCTGGGCTACGGGTTGCGGCAGATCCTCGAAACTCAAGCAGCCCAAGGAACAGAGACACGTGCAATTGTAATCAGCGGTGGCGCCGGCCGCAGTCCGCTCATCCGGCAATTGCTGGCGGATGCGACCCGAACGCCTATTCTCACCACGTCGTGCGAGGAACCCGTACTCTTAGGCTCAGCGATCTTGGGAGCCGTTGCCGCCCGTCAACATAACGATGTCGCTTCTGCCATGACCGCCATGTCGGATCGTGGTGCCGTCTATTATCCGGCAGGGGACGATATCCTGAAACTGCATGAAAAACGCTTCACGGCCTACAAGCATTTGCAGACGACAGCCCGGGACATTGCTGCTCTATGACCAGCGTTACTTGAGAGGACCAGCGTTAGTGTTCGCGCAGAACCGGGGTGGGTGATGGCGCACATTCTGTTTGTGTGCGTCACGTCCGGAAGGTCTAAAGTTGTGCGGCTGAATATTGCAATCTCCACAAACTTAAGACGGTGCCAGCTTGTAGGCCTCAATCGCATTCAGGTTCCACACCCGATCGACTTCATCTGCACTGAGGTCAGACAGGAGGTCTACCGTTGCTGCGTGCCAGTCGGTGAAGGATGCGGCCAGTGTGCAGACTGGCCAGTCACTCCCCCAAATCAGGCGGTTTGGGCCAAAAATTATTAAAAGATGGTCCACATAGGGCTTCAGTTCGCCGATTGTCCAGTTCTCGGAAGCCTCGGTGACAAGTCCGGAAAGCTTGCAATAGGCGCTGGTTTCGCGGGCAATTTCTGTCATGTCGTTGGCCCAGGCATTGAAACCACCGTCGCGAATTTCCGGTTTGGAGCCATGATCGACCACAACCGTCAGATTTGGATGTTTCTCGAGCAGGGTGAGAAGCGGCGGAAGATGGCGGGGCAGGGTCAAAGCGTCAAAAGTCAGGCCCGCTTGGGTCATAGCGGCCAGCGCATTGGAAACGGCCGGTGTCAGCATCCAGAGATCGTCTTTTATATCCTGGATCATCGGGCGAAGCCCAACGAGTTTTGGGTGTTTGCTCATCTCTAAAATGCGGTCAGGGGCATCTGGTCTATCAAAATCGGTCCAGCCGACGACACCCAGGATGAAGTCGTGTGCTGCGGCCAGCGATAACATGTAGTCCGTTTCCGCTTCCGTTGGAGCAGCTTGAACAAGGATTGTGCCGGTGATCCCGGTCTCTTTCAGATGCGGGAGGAGATCTTCCGGATGGAAGTCGCTGTAAAGCGGGGCGAGATCCGTCGTCAGCCAACCATAGTCGCCACGGTCCAGTTTCCAGAAATGCTGATGGGCATCAATCCGGGGCGGGGGGCTGGTCATGGTGCAATCACCCCTTTTGTCAAAATGATGTTGCCATAAAGCCGGGTTTCACCGGTTTGAACAACGGCGAAAGCAGTCTGAGCCCGGTCATAAAAGACATGCCTTTCCAGGGAGGCAAGTTTTGCGGGCTGATCGGCCACACGGTCAATCACTTCCTGAAATGCGGCAACGACTGGAGGGACCTCGTGTTGGTCACCGACCACCTGCATGGTGAGCGCCGGGGCTGGAACGTATGTGTCGAGTGGCATGACTTGCAAAACAGCTTCCAGCGTATCGGTTGCGGAGATGCCATCCAGCCGGATGAGCCGCTTTGCAGTGCTTACTGCCGGAAAATTAGCGTCGGCAATGACAATCTCGTCACCGTGGCCCATGGCTCGCAAACAGTGCAGCAGATCTGGGGAGAGCAGAGGGTTCAAGTCGCGTAGCATGAAGTCTCCTTGGGCAGCGGGGCGTCCTTTCGAACTAAGCCAGATGATTGCAAATCGGACCAGAACGCAGCGGGGATCGGGGTGTTTGGAAGGGCCACATTCGCTGTGACTTCCGATGCATTGACTGCTCCTGGAATGACCGTTTTGACACACGGATGGCCTAGGACGAATTGCAGGGCTGCGGCGATCAAGGGCACATCGTGAGCCTTGCAGACGGCCTCAATCCGGCGCACCCGATCGAGAATGCCCGCAGGTGCGTCCGCATAATTGTATTTTGCGCCTTCAACAGCACCCGTTGCGAGAATGCCCGAATTATAGGGGCCGCCAAGCATGATACCGACGTCGCGTTTTTCACAAAGCGGCAGGAAGCTTTCGAGCGCGTCCTGTTCCAGCAAGGTGTACCGGCCGGCCAGAAGGAAGCAGTCGAAATCGGCAAGCCCGAGCAGTTTTTCGCACACTTGCCACTCGTTAACACCGGCACCGATGGCCTGGACATCACCGGCGTCTTTTAGCTCACTCAGCGCCCGATATCCGCCGAGATCGAAAAGCTCCCGGACACGCTGATCGCTCATCTCTTGTGAGCCCTGCGAAAACGCACAGACATCGTGAATGAAAAGGATATCCGCATTCGCGGTTTTCAGCCGTGATCTGCTGGCCTCATAGCTGCGCATGACGCCGTCGTAACTGTAGTCAAAGACGATCCGTTTTTGCGGCACATCGACAAATGCTTCGGGAGTGACGTCTTCCGGTTCGCAATCGACAAGCAGGCGGCCGATCTTTGTCGACAAAATAATGTTGTCCCGCCCGAAGCGGGTAATGGCCTCTGCAAAACGTTCTTCGGAACGGCCGAGCCCATATTGCGGTGCTGTGTCGAAGTAGCGGATGCCCTGGTCAAACGCGGCCTGAAGCGCGGCTTGGGCGTCTTCGTCGGAGACTTTGCGATAAAGGTTTCCGAGGGGCGCACCGCCAAAACCCATCACAGTCAGATTGAGTGGATCACGCGTATGACCATTCACGGCGCGTGTTGCGAATTTCGGCATTCCGGTCCTCCCAACCGTTTTCAGTTTCCGGTGACGTGATCAGTCGAACAGATCCGGGCGCTCCTGCGCCAGTGGTTCCAGACGCGTGACCAGTTCACTTAAGTGTTGTCTCATGGCTTCCCGGGCTGCCGGCGGATTTTTGGTTTCAATGGCGGCAATAATGGCCAGGTGTTCCTGGAAGGCTCCAACGGCACGTTCAGACAGCGGCAATAGAAGCTGGCGCGCCCGGTTCACCTGAATCCAGCCGGTGGCAGCCAAAGCCCCCAACTTGGGAAACCCGGTAAATTCAAGGATCAGCTCATGCATGTGTTCGTCTTCCCGGTAGAAGCCGATTTCATCACCTTCTTCGAGACACATTGCTTGCAGGCGCAGGTTTCGTTTCAGTTGGGCGAGCTGGTCATCTGTTCGCTCTTCTGCCACCTTGGCAACTGCAGCGAGTTCGACGGCTTCCCGAAGAAACGCGCCTTCACGGATTTCTGGCAGTGAGAATTTCGTCACTCGGGACCCGGACTGCGGAACAACTTCCACCAATCCCTCACCAGCAAGCCGGGTAATGGCCTCGGTCACTGGAGACCGGGAAACGCTCAGTTGTTCGCAAATGACCTGCTTCTTTAAAAGCGCTCCTGGCGGCAGATCCAAAGCCAGAATGGCGTCGCGCAAAACCTCATAAACCCGTTGAGCCAAGGACCCATTCATCTTGGTAATGTCTTTGAGTTTGTAATCGCTTTCTGCGGGTTTGGGGGCAGGGATCATCTTTTCCTCAGCCTAGAATGCTAACATGTTAGTTGACGCAGTTGGTGTGTCAAGTTACCAAATAGACAAGATGGCGCAGCGTAAAAACTGCCTGGGAGAGGATTACGTGTATAAAAGTCCTGCCAACGCGATTTTGCTACACGCTGACGACAACGTTGTCATCGCGCTTCGTGATTTGCAAAAGGGGGAGCGTGCCTCAAGCACGGAGGTGACTGTCCGCGAACCGATTGCGCCTGGGCACAAAATCGCCCGCTTTACCATTCCCAAGGGAGCGTTTGTAATCCGCTATGGCCAAATCATTGGGCAGGCGAAAACAGACATTGAAATCGGCGAACATGTCCATACTCAAAATCTGGGCATGGGGGAGCACACTCAGGATTATGGCTATGCCGAGAACTGTGTGGCGTTGGAGCCGATTGCCGAGCAGCGGACTTTCCAAGGGTATGTGCGTGAGGACGGGAAAGTCGGTACGCGCAATTATGTTGGCATCCTGACCTCGGTGAACTGCTCAGGATCTGTGGCGCGGTTTATTTCTGAGGCCGCCAAGCGGACTGGGCTCCTGGATGCCTTTCCAAACGTAGATGGGATTGTGCCCATCGTGCACGGTACGGGGTGCGGCATGTCCGCAAAGGACGAGGGATACGCAACTTTGTTCCGGACGCTATCCGGCTATGCGCAAAACCCGAATTTTGGTGCGATCCTCCTCATCGGTCTTGGGTGCGAGGTGATGCAGGTAGCCGATCTTGTTGGCGGCCGGCCAATTCGTTCAGATAGCGCGCTTCGCTACATGACCATCCAGCAGACCGGCGGAACGCGCCGAACCATCGAAGCCGGTTTGAGCGAATTGCGCGAGCTGGCCGAGCTGGCAAACAAAGCAGAGCGCAGACCGGCGCCGGTGTCGCATATCACGGTTGGAATGCAATGCGGTGGTTCTGACGGTTATTCCGGGATTACGGCCAATCCAGCGCTAGGTATTGCATCCGATCTGCTGGTCCGCCACGGCGGCACGACCATCCTTTCAGAGACCTCGGAGATTTACGGCGCCGAACACCTGCTCACCCGCAGAGCGGAGTCGGTAGAAGTTGGCAAGAAACTCATCGACCGGGTTCGTTGGTGGGAGGAGTATACGGCGCGCAACGGCGGTGAGATGGACAACAACCCATCACCTGGCAACAAGCGCGGTGGTTTGACGACCATTCTTGAAAAATCGCTTGGCGCCACTGCAAAGGGCGGCTCCGCACCGCTGACCGATGTTTACCAGTTTGGAGAGCTGATCGACAAAAAGGGATTTGTCTTCATGGACAGTCCGGGGTTCGATCCCTGTTCGGTAACCGGTCAGATTGCCTCCGGGGCGAATATTGTCGTCTTCACAACGGGGCGCGGATCTGTCTCCGGATATCAGCCAACGCCTTGCATAAAGCTCGCCACGAATTCCGAGATGTACGGCCGGATGTCTGAAGACATGGACATCAATTGCGGAGATGTCATCTCCGACGGCGTGAGTCTGGAAGACAAGGGTGGAGAAATCTTCAATACGATTGTCCGGATAGCCTCCGGTGAAAAGACCAAGAGCGAGACACTTGGCTTCGGCGGAGTTGAATTTGTTCCGTGGCAGATCGGCGCGGTTATGTAGATCACCGAACCAACTAGCCAAACACTGCAGACGATTGAAAGGAACGAGGCATATGTTTGCCCTAGGCTAAGACCTTTCATCGCCCCCAACAGGGGTACGTCCAATTACTTGTTTTCAATTTCAGAATCCGTCAGTCAGCTCCCGGACCCATTTCACACAATGATCGTCCACTGTTTGAACTGTGGTTGGTTACATGACCCCGTTCAGCTTTGTCTCACTGCCCTACAGCAAGCATGAAGCATACATTATTATTTGGATGATCTTTTCTGAAGAAAGCTGGTAGCGGGAGAGGGACTCGAACCCCCGACACGCGGATTATGATTCCAACGGAAAAGCTTTGAATCTCATTGTTTTGAGCTGACTTTGTGCTTGCGACACGGAGTTCGATCGCTGTAACTGGCTGCATAAAATTACGCGGATAGTTTCTGTGAAGTCAGTCATTGGTTTGATGTTTGTTCGGGGATACCCGCATGGGATATTGCCGGTTGAAGCTCGAGCAACGCCTTCAGGGCTCTTTCAGTATCGAGCAATAGAGCGCTGGGCATCAGAGCACGGCAAAGATATTTGCGGCTGGCTGGCTATTGGTGAAGATGCCAGTCGGCCCTTACGACCATCGAACCCGGGGTTTTCGTTGGCCCGCCTTCGAGCTTCAATGAAGAAATCGCCTTTGGTGATGGATAACGTTTTGCGGCTTTATGATGGAGCGACATCGGATAGTGCTTCTGAGATAACGCGGTATCTTCAGGACACGCCATTTCCGGTTATTAGTGCTGCGCATGACTGTATGGTGCACTCTGATCCGGAGCTGTTTGAACTTGTTTTGGCTGATCGTCTCGTACAGATCAATGAACGCTGTCAGCGTGCTGATATCAAAGCTGAACTCGCTGCACTTGGGCATAGAAAACCACCACGGGCAAAACCTGATCTTAGGCGGAAACAGGTCGCGGCGCACAAGGCATCTGAGAGTATTGTTCTCTCAATGCAGATTGGAAAGATCACCTCCGAATGCGATCCCGGCGAACTGCCGCTTGCGCTTAGAACCCTCTGTGATGAACTCAATAAGCGCGGTGTTCTGACAAAGACGGGCAAGCCCTGGACGCTCCCAAATTTGAAGAAAAGGCTTAAGACAATGCGCGCTGCGAAGCCTAATGCTCCGATTTGGCAGCATCTGAATGTTTGACTAAGCGGCCTCCAGATCTGCTTCTAGCTTTGCGAACAGCTCGACATCATCCTCGGCGTTGTCGAACAGGTGCCCATAGACATCAAAGGTCATGGTGATTGAGGCATGTCCCAGAAGCGTCTGGATTTTCTTCGCGGGCCAACCTTGTTCGATGTACAGCGAGGCAGCGGCATGACGCAGGGCGTGGAACGA
Source organism: Roseibium sp. (assembly GCF_965216085.1). Taxonomy (GTDB): domain Bacteria; phylum Pseudomonadota; class Alphaproteobacteria; order Rhizobiales; family Stappiaceae; genus Roseibium. Next base: position 1,246,405 of record NZ_OZ244138.1, read on the forward strand.
GAACTTCGGTTTACCCTCTGCAGTGACAATTCCAGCGTCTTTCAAAAGCGGGTAGAGAACCCGGTTTGAGATATTCGACGGGCTTTCCACGTTGCCGATGCCGTTTGGAAAGACAAGATCGAGCTCGCCGGTTGGGCAGTCTGCTTTCCAGGACATCAGCACCTTCTTCACACTTGGTGCCATTGGAATGTCACGGCGGCCCGACTTCGACTTGGGCTTCCCGATCTGATTGAAGCGATCAGCGCGTTGACGCACAAGAATGATCGACTTCTGAAAATCAACATCTTCCCAACGCAGACCACGCAGCTCGGACATGCGCATGCCCGTATAAATCGCGGTTGTGATGAGCGGGCGCTGTTTGTCTGGAACAGTCTCGAGCATGGCTTTGATTTCAGCCTTGGTCGGGATGATGCGATCGGGAGCGTTCCTTGATGCCCTGCGCAGCTTTACTGACAGAGCAACATTGTTGTCGATCCACTCGCGATCGAGAGCCTCATTGAGAGCTGAGCGCAAAGAGCGCAGTACCTTGTCGGTCATCGCCCTTGAGTTCTTATCAAGCATGTCATCCATGAAATCGCGCACGTGTGAGCGGGTGAGGGCAGATAGCTCCCGATCGCCAATCGCTGGCTCAATGTGGTGATCAACATGATTGCGATAGGAGCGCAGGGTTGCTCGTTCCAGCTCATCGCGCTCACAGCGCTTGATCCAGGCTTTGCATGCGTCATTGATTGTCTTGTTGTTTGTCATTCTGCTCGTCCAAATTTTCGATTTACAAAAGTGTAGGACGGGCGGAAGACGGTGTCGGGTGTTTTTCCAGTCGGACAGATGGAATAATGAAGATGCTTATCAGTGCAGCGTGGAAGTCCTAGAAAAACCGCGACGATGCTTGGGGGATGCCTTATGGGGTCGACAGCTCGTCCGTGCCAAACCCCGGAAGATCAGGTTGAAGGTGATGGCAGTTTTCGGCCCAAAGCCGCCGCTCGTTAGACACTTATCGAACGGCAGCTTTGCGACTTTCTAGAGGATCGATTGCCCAGTGCCCTCCCAGTCTTTGAGGAACTGCGCCAGGCCGTTGCTTGTCAGCGGGTGCTGGACAAGTTTGCGAATGACATCGGGCGGTATCGTCGCGACATCAGCCCCGGCCAAAGCAGCTTGGGTTACATGGTTCGCGGTCCTGATGGATGCAGCCAGGATTTGGGTTTCAAACCCGTAATTATCGTAAATTGTTCGGATATCACCAATCAGATTTGAGCCTTCCAGATTGATGTCATCAAGCCGTCCGATGAACGGCGAGACATATGTGGCCCCTGCCTTTGCAGCCAAAAGCGCTTGATTTGGTGAAAAGCAAAGCGTCACATTGGTGCGAATTTGATTGCGCTTGAAGTGGGCGCATGCGCGCAACCCATCAAGCGTCAGGGGCAATTTAACGACCACATTGTGGGCGATCCCGGCAAGGTGTTCTCCCTCTGCGATCATTTCATCCGTATCTGTCGCTGACACTTCCGCCGACACCGGCGTATTTGTCAGCGCACAGATTTCGGCAATGACTTCCACGAAATCCCGCCCGGACTTCGCGATGAGACTTGGATTGGTGGTGACCCCATCAAGCAGGCCGGTCGCCAACAGATCTCTAATGTCTTTGGTTTCAGCAGTGTCTACAAAAAACTTCATTGTTCTGTCCCGTAGTTGGCTAGCCGCAATCAGGCTGCGTAGGGTTTTGAGTTGCGAATGATGATCCGAAGGGCTTCGGACGTGATGTTTTCAGGGGTCAGCCCAAACATCTGGTAGAGCTCTTCAACTGAGGCCGAAGCGCCAAAACCGGTTACCCCGATCACATTTCTCTCAGATCCGGTATATCTGGCCCAGCCGAATGGAGTAGCCGCCTCAATGGCAAGTTTGGGAGCCTGTCCCAGAACATCGCTCCTGTAAGCGGCACTCTGCGCCTCGAAGAGTGACCAGCATGGCATGGATACAACGGCGGCTTTGATCCCCTGCGCCAGCAACATGTCCGCAGCACCAAGAGCAAGGGCAACTTCCGTTCCAGTGGCCAGGAGCGTGATGTCGCGCGGGCCATCGACGTCACGGATAATGTAACCGCCTTTCGAAACGAGGTTCTCAGAGGGCTGGTGATCGCGCACTAAAGGCGTGTTTTGGCGAGACAGGGCAAACACCGCCGGACCGCCGGTCGCCAGAACGGTTTCATAGGCTTCCATCGTTTCGACGACATCTGCTGGCCGGTAAACCGCCAGCCCCGGTATGGCGCGCAGACTGGCGAGATGTTCAACCGGCTGATGTGTTGGTCCATCTTCTCCAAGGCCGATGGAGTCGTGCGTCAAAATGTAGAGAACGTTTGTCTGCATGAGTGCGGAGAGACGGATTGCATTTCGCATGTAATCGGAAAAGACCATGAAGGTCCCGCCGTAAGGGCGTACGCCTCCGTGCAGCGCCAATCCATTCATCGCCGCGCCCATGGCAAATTCACGCACACCATAGTTGATATAACGCCCGCTGCTCGATCTACTAAAAGTCGTTTCCGTTGTGTTTGTTTTTGTCAGGTTCGAACCGGTTAGGTCTGCGGATCCACCAATCAACTCTGGCAGTTTGCGCGTTAAGACCTCGAGACAGAGCTGGCTCGCCTTGCGTGTTGCAACGGCGGGCCTTTCTTCAATCCAGGTAACTTTTTGCGCTTCAATTTCCTCAAAAAGCCCAGCAGGTAGCTGGCTAGACTGCCTTCGATGAAATTCGCTGTGCTGACGTTCAGGAAGCGCGTCAACTCTGCTGTGCCAGGCCTCCCGCTCCGCATCGCTCCGTGTTCCAAAACTACGCCAGGCAGAGAGGAGTTGATCATCAATCTCAAACGGCTCGGCCGGAAGACCCAGGGCTTCCTTGGCCACGCGTGCTTCATCGACCCCAAGAGGAGATCCATGTATTTTCGAAGAGCCTGACTTCGTCGGTGCGCCTTTGCCGATTGTAGTTCTGAAAAGAACTATTGACGGCTGTCCGATTTCATTTCTGGCAGATCCAAGGGCCCGGTCGATCTCCGAATGGTCGTGCCCATCAGCTTCCAGCACATGCCAACCGAGCGCCTTGAACTTTGAGGCGGTATCTTCAGTGAACGCCAGATCAGTGTTGCCGTCGATGGTTATGCCGTTCATGTCATAAAGGAGGTTAAGGTGACCCAGACCCAGATGGCCGGCTAATGACACGGCTTCCTGTCCGACCCCTTCCATCAAGCATCCGTCCCCCGCAAACACCCAGGTTCTATGGTCGCAGATGGCTTCGCCGTATTCTTCTCGAAGCCGCCGTTCGGCCATTGCAAAACCAACGGCCATGCCAAGGCCCTGCCCAAGAGGACCCGTTGTAGTTTCTACACCGGGTGTATGGCCGTACTCGGGGTGACCTGGTGTAATGGATCCACCTTTTCGAAAGGACTTCAGATCTTCCAGCTCAATCCCTGGGACGCCTGTAAGCCAAAGGAGCGAATAAAGAAAAATGGCGGCATGACCGTTCGAGAGAATGACCCTGTCGCGGTCATGCCAAGTTGGGGAGGATGCACTGAACTTGAGATGCTTGGAATAAAGCCCCAGAGCGATATCAGCCATGCCCATCGCTGCCCCAGGATGACCATGTCCGGCAGCTTCAACGGCGTCTATCGCGAGGCCTCGAATAACATTTGCCAGCTCTTGTTCAGTTGGATTGATGGGCATACTTTTCGTTCCATTTCTAAGGTCAATAGGCGTATCGAACGCCAAATTCCTTGTAGTTTTGAGTGATCTTTAGATCCGCTTGTTGACTTTCCCGAACAACAAATTCCGCGTTAGGAAGATCGTTGCTTTGCACTCTTAAGGACGCGGAGTCCGGATCAAGGCCATGCTTCATCCATCGTTGCTGCAAACGGTCCCGAAGAGCCGCAATCGACGGTGAAACAAAGATCGTGGCGGCAAATATCTCGCTGAGCCGTGACCAGGGCTCATGACGCAGCAACAGATAGTTGCCTTCCACAACCACAATTGGCGATGCTGGATGAATTGCGATCGAATTCGCTATCGCCAGATCCATTTGCCGATCGAATTTTGGATGAAATGTTTCCCGATCTGCGATGGAAAGACGTTTCACGGCCTCACAAAAGCCAAACGCATTGAAGGATTCTGGAGCCCCTTTGCGAGCAAGCAAACCACGCGATTCCAACAGGCGATTGTCAAGATGATAACCGTCCATCGGAAGGAGGGCCGCCCTTGGAACGGAGCCACTGCGATCAGTGTTGAGCTTGTGAACCACGGATTCCGCCAAGGTGGACTTTCCGGAAGCGGGCGGGCCAGCGATCCCAACAATGGTGCGCCGGTCGCCCTGCATGCGAGCTAGAATTAGCTCGCATACGGCATCAACATCTTCTTTCATGGAGGCGGTAGTCATGCCGCCACACCTGCTTCTTCAGGTTTCATTGCTCCCGTCATCAAAGCCACCGCATCAGACATGGAACAGTCATCGGGTTTAATCGTGCAAAGCCGTTTGCCCAGCCGGTGAATGTGGATACGATCTGCGACTTCAAAGACATGCGGCATGTTGTGGCTGATCAATATGATCGGAATCCCACGTGCCCGAACGTCCTGAATCAGCTCCAGGACCCGCCTGCTTTCCTTGACCCCAAGCGCCGCTGTCGGTTCATCCATGATGATGAACTTGGTTGCAAAAGCCGCAGCCCGGGCCACGGCGACCCCTTGCCGCTGTCCACCAGACAGGGTTTCGACGGTCTGGTTGATTGACTGCACGGTCATCAGTCCGAGTTCCGTGAGCTTGTCACGAGCGAAATTTTCCATTGCCGGCCTGTCCAGCATCCGCAAGTATTTGCCCATAAACCCTGATTTGCGGATCTCTCGGCCCATAAACATATTATCGGCGATTGAAAGAGCCGGAGACATGGCGAGCGTCTGATAGACAATCTCAATCCCCATCGCCCGCGCCTGCAACGGCGACGTGAAGTTGACAGGCTTGCCGTCTATCAGAATTTCACCTTCATCTGGGACTGTCGCCCCGCAGATTGCTTTTACGATTGAAGACTTCCCGGCGCCGTTGTCACCGATTACCGCGAGGATCTCTCCCTGGCGAAGCTCAAAGTCTGAATGATCAATTGCGGTAACGTGGCCATAACGCTTTACGATCCCGCGGCCTTCTACGACCGGTGTTGTGCTAGACATTATGCCGATACCTTTCTGATCCATTGGTCGGCCGCAACAGCGGCGATGATGAGCAGTCCGATAAGAAGGAAGGTCCATTGCGCGTCCGCACCAAGGAGCCTGAGCCCAAGGGTGAAGACACCAACAATCAAGGCGCCGAAGAGCGAACCGAGAATTGAGCCGCGTCCACCGAAGAGGGAAATACCTCCAATCACCACGGCGGTGATGCTTTCAATATTGGCAAGCTGACCGGAAGTCGGAGAAACGGAGCCAATCCGCCCAATAAGAGCCCAGCCGGCAAAAGCACAAATGAGACCGGAAAGCATGTAGACGGACATCAAGGTCCGATGGACGTTCACGCCCGACAGATCTGCTGCCTCTGGATCATCCCCAACGGCATAAACATGACGCCCCCAGGCGGTGTGTCGAAGTGCGTAGGCAAGCCCGAGGATCAGCACGAGCATAAAGACAACACCGAAGGTCAATACCGCACCTCCGATGTCAAACTTGGTGCCGAAAAACTGGAGGAACGGGGCATTGACCTCGATTTCCTGGGACCGAATAGTTTCGTTGGCCGAGTAAAGAAAATTGGTGGCGAGAACGATCTGCCACATGCCAAGTGTGACAATAAACGGCGGCAACTTGACCTTGCTGACGAGCCAGCCGTTAAGCGCACCGATCATAGTGCCGACAGCCAACCCGCATGCGACGGCGATCGGTGCGGGTATTCCATATCGGAACGTCAGTTGCCCCATGACAACTGATGAAAACACCATGATGGCGCCGACGCTGAGGTCTATGCCGGCTGTCAGGATAATGAGGCTTTGAGCAGCCGCAACGATGCCAACGATCTGAACTTGCTGAAGGATCAGTGTCATAGCGAATGGTGAAAAGAATTTCGATCCCAGCAGAATGCCGAATACGACAATAGCCACGACCAAAACGATCAGCGGAACCAATGATGGATTTCCATGCAAGGTATGCTGGACTTGACCAAGAAAACCGCGCCGATGATCTTCGAATTCCGCAACCGCTGTTGATCGGCTTGCCGCAGCTTCAAAATCTTGCGCGCCGTCGTTTGATTCAGACATACCTCCCCCTTTCGCAGCACGGCGATCACTCCCATCGCCAGCTACAATTCAGCGTGTTCCAAGTTTTCGGATTTGTGAGGGAGGCGCGTCATCACGCCTCCCGAAGGTTCGGACTTCTTAGCCCCAGCAGAGCTCAAGGCCCTTTTCAACAGAGATGGACTCAACACCGTCAACAGCCTTGTCCGTGATGAGGCCAACGCCGGTGTCGAAGAAGTCCTTCCCCGGAGTTGTGTCCGGCTTCACGCCTTCATCTGCCCATTTCTTGACGGCTTCCACGCCGAGCGATGCCATGAGGAGTGGGTATTGCTGGCTTGTGGCGCCGATAACGCCATCCTTGACGTTTTGGACACCAGGGCAGCCACCATCGACGGATACCACGAGAACGTCATTCTCACGGCCAATAGATTTCAGGGCTTCATAGGCTCCAGCCGCAGCCGGTTCATTGATCGTGTAGACAACATTAATGCCAGAATCTGCAGCGAGCAGGTTCTCCATACCCTTGCGGCCACCTTCTTCATTTCCGTCCGAAACGTCATGTCCCACGATACGCGGGTCAGTTTCGTCGCCCCATTTGTTCGGGTCGCCCAAATCGATTCCGAACCCGTCAAGGAACCCCTGGTTCCGGAGAACGCCTACAGTCGGTTGAGAAATATTTATGTTCAGCAGCCCGATTTTCGCATCGGCTGCAGCATCGCCGAGCTGTCCCTTGGCCCATTGACCAATCAGCAGGCCCGCACGGTAATTGTCAGTGGCAAACGTCGCGTCCGCTGTGTCAGCCGGGTCAAGCGGAGTATCAAGCGCGATAACCAGCAAACCAGCGTCCCGCGCCTGCTTAACAGCGCCGCCAATAGAGGACGTATCCGAAGCGGTCAGCAAAATACCTTTTGCCCCATCGAGGATGCAGGTCTCGATAGCCTGAACCTGTATTTCATGGTCACCGTCGAAGCTGCCAGCAAAGGATTTAAGCGTCAGGCCAAGCTCTTCTGCCTTGGCTGTCGCCCCTTCTTTCATTTTCACGAAGAAGGGATTGGTGTCTGTTTTGGTGATCAGGCAGACGGTTGTTTCTGCGGACGCAACACTGGCAAAGCAAAACGACGCCGCAAGGGCTGCAATGCCTGTCTTAAGATACTTCATTATGGTCTCCCAGGTAATTGGACATGATTGTCCGTTCACTGCACAGCGCTGTGCAGCGTGATAAATTGGCGAAATATGTAAGATGTAAGGCTGCCACGCAGCTCTGCGCGCAGCGCGCCCCTCAGCTTCTCCTCCCGACGGAATTAATCCCGTCTATCCTTTGAATAGTGGCTGTTTATGTATCTTGTCAATAATTAATTCGTTATGAATTAGTTATATTTACGCGCGTAAAATTAGAGAGTTATCGACATAAGATCAGCAAATGGTGGTCCATGGAGCAAATATTTGCTATTCCCTTTTTAGGAGAATTAGGTGCTGTCGATGGATGATCAAACGAAAGAAGAGTTGCTCAAAGGGAACCTTAAAAAGGGGACCAACCAAGTTGCAGTTCGCAGTTACAACGAGCAGCTGGTATTGCAGTTGATCAGGGCGCACGGAGCGCTCACCAAAGCCGAGACCACGAGAGCGACAGGCCTGTCCGCCAACGCAATCTCTGTAATCTTTCGATCACTCGAAGAAGAAGGATTGCTGATCCGTGATGCTCCGATACGAGGCCGGATCGGTCAGCCATCCGTTCCCCTGCGTTTAAATCCTGATTCCCACACTTATGTCACTTTGAGGATAGGGCGCCGCAGTCTCGAATTGGCTGTTGTCAACTTCATTGGAGAGATCATTTCTAGTGAACGGGCTTCATTTCCCTATCCTACACCCAGCAGAACTCTCGACTTTGTACGTGAGCACCTCAATGGGGTATTGAAGGCGGTGGGCAAAAGCCGGAAATCAATTTCTGGAATGGCGGTGTCGATGCCATCAGAGCTGTGGAGTTGGACCGAAGAGTTCGGCGCGCCGCAAGATGAAATGGCAGCATGGCGTGACTTCGATGCGGCCGATGACCTTGGCGGTATGGTCCCCTGGGATATTCTCGTGGAGAATGACGGAACTGCCGCTTGCCGGGCAGAACTAATGTTTGGGCCGCATGCGGAAAAACAGAACTGGATATATTTCTTTGTTGGTACGTTTATAGGCGGCGGCGTTGTCCTGAATGGCGCAGTCTACACGGGAAGCAGAGGCAACGCGGGCGGCTTCGGCCCGATGCGCGTTCCGGATCAACATGGCGGTAACAGATTGGTCGATCACGCATCGCTGGTCGTACTGGAGCGCATGATAAATGCCAACGGTGGCAGCCCATATGAGATATACGAGGAACGGTCATCCTGGAACGAGTTTGAGCCACTCGTCAGCGATTGGATTGGCGAGGCAGCGAGGAACCTGGCTCACGCAACAGTATCCGCACTTTCAGTCTTAGACTTTGAATCCGTGATCATTGACGGGGCAATGCCTTTGGGTGTGAAGGAGCGTCTCGTAAAAGAAGTCCGCCTTCAAATGGAGAACACCGATCTGCAAGGTGTTTACATGCCAGTAATCGAAGCCGGTCGACTAGGCTACCAAGCTCGCACTTGCGGTGCTGCCGCAGCCCTAATCACCCAATCCTACATCAACTCCTAGTTCATCAAATGGGCTTAGCTGAGGGTATGCGGACATTCGTTCCAATTGCAGCGAACGTCCGTTTCCCGCCCAAAGCTGACCATTACTCATAAGCTGGAGCGGTCTTTGGTGAACTGCGATAACTGACCCACGCCAAATGCGAAGTCCTAGAGAAACCGTGATGGCTCGTGGGTGATGCCTTCTGCGCTCACCAGCAATTCCTGTCCAATCCCCGGAACATCTGGTTCAAAGGTGGTTCACAAAAGTTCATAACGCTCGTTTCAGCGTGAACTTGTTTCAAAGTTCCGACCAGCAAACTCATTCGATCCTTTGATCCGCTGTTCATCGACCGGCCGTGTCGGTTGTATTAAGTGCAAATTAAGTCAACAGGATCTGCACGTTTTTGCTCAACCGCAAACGCGAACCCGCGCTTTTCTGCTGATCACCAAGTTCGATCAAGTGCTAATTCCGAGCCGCGCCTTTGAATCTGCTTCGCGGCGAGATCCGGTCGGATAGTTCTAGCTATCAAAACGATAGCAATTTGGCCCTCTGATCGGCTGTCATTCATTTGCCCTACCAGGCTGAAGATCATCTCATGCTTGATCGCGCAACGCCTTGCTGGCCCTTGCGCCGAAATATGTGCGCGTCCGGACGGATAGTTCTCGAAACGCAAGATCGACAGGGAAGCTCCGTGGCGCGCGTTCTGTTTGGCGTGTGTGATTTATCGTTGAGAGTGCGCAGCGCGCGCCAGTGACTCTCAAAATCGATCCTCGGGCATGTCTGGTGTGTTTTGTCGAGTTGATTGTCAGCCGGGGAGGGGGAGGAGTGCGGAAACACCCGCCATCTTATTGTTGTGTCAAGACTTGGTGCCAAGACCCGGAAGGAAAAAGCTGCCGACGTTTCACGATGTCAAAGAGCGCTCGTCGGGCCGGAACGGCCCATCGAGCTGGAACAGTGTCCTGTTCTTCTTTCCGGAGGAAAAAACCTGACGCTTCGCTAAGCCGGAAGGAAGGGAGCGGAGAGCGCCGCAGGCGCGAGCCGGTGCCTTTCACTCTGATCTTCTTGTTTAAGCCAGACCAAGTCTGATGCCGGGATGTTTTTGAGATCTTCTTTTCAATCTCTTCCGGGAGGGAGTTTCATTGCGAGCGTGCGCAGTGCCGGAGCCGAAGGCGAAGGCCGGAGCGAAGCTCGCAGGGCCGCAGGCCCCAAAGAATGATCTATTTGTCTGTTGTTCTATTCCTTTGTTAGTTTAGTGGATTTTTGGATCTTCTATTAGCTCAATGTTTTCATGAATTTCCGGCTGGAATACTCTTTCCGAATTTGATGCGAATTGCTGACAAATCCGGATCGAACTTGGCGCAAATCGAAGTCATGCTGGCTTCTTGCCGCGGAGCGTTTTCATCACCTTTTGATAGCGATTTTTATATCCAGATGGGCGATCGCCAAAGTCGCGGCCGATCAACCGGCAGCCGAGCATCAGGTTCTTCCCGGTGACCTCATAGTCGAGGGCTTTCAGCATGCTTCCAACAGCAAGGAGATCGGCCTGCGCCTCGTGATTGGGCTTGCCCTGGATGCTCCGGTTCTTCAAGCGAACGAGATAGGACCTGCGCCGCTCGAAGAAGGCTTTTTGCGCGATGCGATCATCGGCTGTCTTCAACGACATATTGCCAAGGCGGCAAAGGGAAATCGTTTCTTCATCATCTAAATCAAGAAACTTCAGCTTCGCTGGCACCTTGCCCGGGGTAGATGAGAACTCTAGAGCCTTGTCGAAGTCGAACGGCTTCCCGAAGATGTCCTGTGAAAGTTCGTGCGTCACCGGCGTGTGACCCATCATTGCGCAGAAGTGCATATCGATGATCCGCGCGACGTTAGACAACGCTGCTTCAGATCCGACCGGGATGTTTGTGCGTTTTGGCTGAGGACGAAAAACTGGCGCAGGGCAATGACTTTGCATCATCCGTTCGTTCAGAGCGAGATTACAGGCGATATAGGTCTCGCGAGTCTTCCCTTTGAAGGCTTCGGCATGCTTTGACATGTCGATCGCTGTCTTAATTCCTTCCATCATCTCAAGAATGTCAGCGGTCTCAAATGCGCGAAGTTCCTCCAGGCGCGAAGAAACATCATCAAATTTCGGCCGATCTGGAACCTGGGTGATGGCAGCCGGTGTTGGATCGTTGCCGAAGGGCTGGTTGAAGTTAGTGGGGGCGTAGTCGGTCATGCTGCGCCTTTCTTTTTCTGCAGGTTTTCGTTTCCGGGTTGAGGATCTTGATCTGAACATTGCGCTGTGGTGCAGCAGTGCTTCTTGGTGGCTGTGCGGAGGCGCTGCAGCGGGCTCGCGGCGATGCTCAAGATCCAAGAGGCTTGATCGAGAGCGGGCGCATAGAGGAGCCGGAGCAGTTCCAGAGGGTACATGTGGACTTCCTTTCAAGATTAGGCTGCGAGCAAAACGCCGAAGCGGGCTTGGATCTCACAAAGCCGTTTATTGGGGCGGCGGATGAGGTCGTTGCGGATCTCTGCCAACAGGGCGTCCGAAAAGTTGGTGCGCCTGAGCCAGTTCGAGAATTGCGCGACCTCATCGGCAGTTTCGTTGGTCAAACACTCAGTGAGGTCGCTGGACGGCAAGGAGAGCATGCGTGCGGTGTTTTCGACGATCTCGTGGATCTCTGATGGGAAATTGGACGCACGTGTCCGTTGGCTGTTCATGCGAACCTCCTGAGGGATTGATAAGTTTTCGGGGTGAGTATGCCGCTAGTGGTGCGGCATTCGAGGTAATTTAGGCTGCAGACAACCGCTTAACGAGGTGGCGAAGCGTTGTTTCTTGGTGCTTGAAGTCGTAGGTCTGTGCTTTCAGCTGATGCAGTTCGCAACGGGACATACTGTAAACGTACGCCTGTGCCGCTGACCGAACACGCGGAGCGCCACGGCTCGAAATAGCCGCTTCGATCACAGCGCCCCTCCAAGTCGCCAAAAAACCATCCAAGACCGACAATGGGATTACCTCATTGTTACAAGTCCGATGCAAAGCACGCAAAGTGCCCAGCGTTTCGCATTGAATTGCGACTACTTCTTTATGGATCTCGACCCAAGTACAGCGTTGCGGATCGATCCGTTTGTGAACGACGCGTGCTGCGTGAGTTGGGTCCAGAAGCACTTGCAGTTTTTCAACCAATCCCATCTGTTTTTCCAACGCATAGCCAAGGTCCAAGAGAAGACGGTTGAATGATTTCGCAAAATCGATCTCGTGGATCTCCAAAGTTGACTGCTGAGTAATCGCCATCTTGTGGAGGAAGTGATGAAGAGCGTTCTTTGATACAGAATAGCCGAAGCTCATTTTTATTCCTTTAGATACGGGGAGCCCGTTCTCGTGCGAGGGTGCACACGAGTTGACACAGGCCCTTTTGGATATGCCTTTCGGCGGTGAATTACTCTCTGGTCAGACCAATCGTCTTATTTAGAGAGCAGCTTGAAGACGCCTCTCTGGGTCATCTTCAAATTTCTTGAGCTCGGAAACAGTGATGCGTTCCCAGCGAACACCAGCAATGAGTGCCCATTGTCCGTTTGCGTTCTTCCGGCGCCAGTAAGGCTTGGAAAGTGACTGAAGATGAGACAGCGCGTCTTCGAACTGACCCATCGTTTGTTCAGCGTCTCGTGGGCCAACGCGAAAACCTCCGTCGTGCTTCAGACCCGGATGAAAAATGCTGCCATCGCGCGAAACTGGAACGAAAACAAACGTTTCGACAGTGAGCTCTTCCAATGGCTTATAGTGGCCCTGCATATCCTGTGTCTGCCAAATCGAATCCCAAAAGTTTGGCCGTGTTGAGAGCCATTCCAGCGCATCTTGAGCCGGAACCTTGCCCTTTTCTGAGTACAGACCGCCCTTCTTTTTGGACATCAGGTTTCGGACAGACTGTCCGGCCATACCAGCGAGGTAGGCGAGACCTGCAGGTTCGATGGGCTCATTGTTATCGAGTGCCCAACGTCCTTTTGCCCAAGTGAGTAGAGGGCCAATTTGGTCTGCGTCATCAAGCTGCCACGCGGTCACTGGTGTCAGGGACCATAGCTCGTCGACGCGCTCGATCATCGCCTTGATATGCTCTGCCAGAGTGTCGCGATCGGTACTTGGGTGCAGAACAATTCCATACTCAGCATAGGCCATGAGATTGTGCATGATCTCGCCGAGTTCATTTTCTGAAAAGAGATTATAGGCATTGCGCTCAACGAATTCCTTCCATTGAGACGACTCCTCGAGCCCAGCGTTAAAAACTTCATTTAGATAGGTTGCCATCGCTTTATCGGAGGCAACTTCACCGCCGATGACCGAGAGGTATCGCGCTAGCGCAACGAAGATGTCTTCATAAGTGTTTGCCCCGTCAAGGGTGTTTCCGAAATTCTCATGGAAAATCTCGGCACGCTCAGAGGCTGGGATATCCGCGTTTCGTTGTCCTGACACAGGCAAGCTCCTTTTGTTGAGAGCAAAGTAAGTCAGCGCTGATCGATCGTCAATCTTAAAGTGAGTAAAAAGTAAAATAATAAGTCAGTAATGACTTACTTTCTTGTCTGAAGTGGCTGATTTCTGCCATTTTTGAAGCGAAAAAAATTGGCGCCGCGCAACCGGCGTCCTATCGCGTTGTGATCTGAAACGATGAAAAAGGATCTCAGCAATGAAAATCAGAACCCTTACGACGGCTCTCACAGCTGCCGCAGCATTGGGCATATCGAGCCTATTTGCGGCTGAAGTAGATCCCGCACTTGAGCAGGCTGTGCGGACGAAAGCGGCTGAGACGCTCGTCGATCCCTACTCAGCCGTCTTCACGTTCGACGTGGTCAACGAATTCGAGGGCGGTATGGCTGGAAAGATCTGCGGCTCGGTCAACGCGAAGAACCGGTACGGCGCTTACATGGGTCAGAGGTTCTTTTATGCGGGCTATGTGAAGACGGGAGGGAAGTATCTGGTGATCGTCTTTACGACGATCGCAATGCGCTTTGAACCATCCATGGCAAACGGGAGCATATGCTCGTAAAGCCGTGAGCTATGGCGGATGAGCTGTCTCGAGATGTTCGCTTGAGGCAGCTATCAGGCGAGACCAGAAAAAGTTCCGCGTGAGTTTGAACAGCCGAACACATAATCCGTCGCTCAGCCAGAGCCGTCCTCTCTTTGGTTGCTTCATGGGCACTTTCAGCCACTCTCGTCGCCAAGGTCGCTCAACATGCTTGTCAATTACATGCCAACCGACCTGTCTGAGCAAAGCAGCGATACGCCGGTAACCGTAACGGCCATACTGGCGGGTCAGTTCTATCATGTCCGCCACAAGACCTTCTTCGTCAGCACGCCCTGTGGGCACCTTCCTCTGGGTGGGCCGGTGCTGACCCAACACACAATAGGTCTGAAGCTCTCAGACGCCGAGATGTTGACGGATATGATTGACGCAGGCTCGACGACGGGCGGCTCTCAAAAGTTGGCTGCGCGGCCGCTTCGCGGAACACCTTGGCGGCCTCTAACAAGATCAACTTGTCCAGGGCCAGGTCATAAACTGCTTTGCGCAGCCGTTCGGTTTTGTTCTGAATGCGCTTGAGTTCTTTCAGTTGGTCGGTTCCCATCCCACCACACTGCATCCGCCCACGGTAGTAGGTCTTCTCGGTAATGCGAACTTGCCGAGAGGCATCAGTACGCGGCATTCTTTGGCCGACAAGGACCTCAACCCGCCGCAACTTCGAGACAATTTCTTCTGGCTTGTGACGTTTGTGGCCATTTTTATCCTCCGTTTTCCTAAACATAACGATGGACCACTTCAAAGGGGGAGGATCACCTTGCCAACTTTTATGTCGATGCCGCGAATGGTGGCGATGGTAACGTCATCTCTAGATCATCGAAGACATGGGCGTTGGAGAGGTCGAAGCGGAGTGGGACGGCTTCGCCACTTTTCACATCGGTGTTACCAGCCACTCTCAACAGGACACGACCGATCTTGGGAATGTCGCAATAGATGTAAGACTCTGATCCCAGTCTTTCGACGACCTCAGCTGTTCCGTGTGCATGTGCTGATTCCGGGTCACACAAGCTGATATGTTCAGGACGAATTCCGATATGCCGGGCCTGCGGTGATGCGGGCAGTTTGGGGTTGCAGAGCCGAACGCCGTTTGGCATTACGAGAGCGTTTGAGTCCGGTGCGGCCGGAATGATGTTCATTGTGGGAGACCCGATGAATTTGGCGACAAACAAGTTTTCCGGCGACTGGTAGAGCTCGAGCGGTGTACCAACCTGTTGGACCACGCCATGATTGAGTACAACAATCCGGTCAGCGAGAGTAAGAGCTTCCACCTGATCATGTGTGACATACACCATGGACGCGCCGAGCCGCTGATGCAGCTTGGCAATTTCCAGCCGCATCTCAACCCTGAGTGCGGCATCCAGATTAGAAAGCGGTTCATCAAACAGGAATACGCGCGGATCACGTACGATCGTGCGGCCCATGGCGACTCGCTGGCGCTGGCCGCCAGATAGGGCACGAGGCAACCTGTCCAGGTAACTTGTCAGTCCAAGTGTCTCGGCGGCCATGCGGACACGTGATGTCTTTTCGGATTGTTTTTCGCGCCGGATCTCAAGACTGAACCCCATATTGCGGGCGACATCCATATGCGGATAAAGGGCATAGGATTGGAACACCATGGCAATATCCCGGTCCCGGGGCGGCAGATCGTTGACCCGTTGATCATCGATCAGGAGATCCCCTGAAGTGATGCGTTCCAGACCGGCGATCATGCGTAAAAGAGTGGTCTTGCCGCAACCGGACGGGCCGACCAGGACAATGAATTCGCCGTCCTGAAATTCAAGGTTGCAGTTTTTCATGACTTCAACAGAGCCGTAGATTTTTGAGATGTTGTTGATCTTGATATGCGCCATGACGAAGTTAGCCTTTGACCGCACCAGAGGTCAGCCCCTGGACCAGATATCGCTGGATGAAGATGAAGAACAGACTGCTCGGGATTAGCGCGAGCACGCCGGCAGCCATCATCTGTCCCCAATCGACTGAGAATTTCGACACAAAGGTCAAGAGCCCGACCGGGAAAGTCATTGTGTCGTTGGAGTTGATGAGCATGAGGGCGAATAACAGTTCGCTCCAGGCAGCCGTAAATATGAAGCCGAGTGTCGCGGCCAGACCCGGAAGGGTTAGCGGGAAAATCACTTTGCGCAGAGCCTGGAACCGTGTGCAGCCGTCAATCATCGCGGCCTCCTCCAGGTCTTTCGGGATGCCATCAAAAAACGACTGCATGAGGAAAGTGGCGAAGGGCACGTTGAAGGCCGTATAAACCACGATCAAGCTCGTCAGTGTATTGAGCAAGCCAAGTGCGGCAATGATCTTGTAAATCGGTGCGATGATCATCAGAAGCGGGAACATCTGCGTGATCAGCATCACTACGATGATCAGCCGTTTGCCGCGAAAATCAAAACGGGAGAAGGCATAACCTGCGGCGGACGCGATCACTGTTGTCAGGGCGGCGGTTCCAAGCGAAACGATAACGCTGTTCTGGAAATATGCCATGAAGTCGGAATAGAAGATCACGGCCCGGAAGTTTTCAAGAGTCGTGGCGCTCGGCCACAGGGCAGTACCTTCCGAATAGATCAGCTTTTCTTCCGTAATTGCGATCTTCAAGAGCCAATAAAGCGGGAACAGCGCAAAGGCGACGTAAAGGCCAATCGCACAATATTTGCCGGTTGTTATCAGCGGATTTGGTCTGCGCAAAGCGGCCATGTCAATTCACCTGTACCAGTGCCTTGCGCATTTTCAGCAAGACTGCGGCATAGGCTAAAAGCAGAAGCAGCAACACGACGGCAATCGCGGAGGCATAGCCAAAGTCGAGTTTGCGGAAGGCTGTAGTGAAGATGTAGGTGGACAGAATTTGTGTTGAGTTGGCGGGGCCGCCACCTGTCATGACGAATATCAGATCGGCAAAGTTGGCGATCCAGATCGTGCGCAACATGACCGTGATCGCGATCATTGGCGCCAGGAACGGCAGAGTAATCTTGAAAAATGTTTGCCATACGGTCGCGCCATCGATGGCCGCAGCCTCATAAAGTTCGCCCGGAATTGATTGCAAGGCTGCGAGCAGCGTGATCGCGAAGAACGGAATGCCAAACCAGATGTTGGCCGTGATCGGACCCCACATTGCGATCGAGGGATCTGAAAGAATATTGAAAGGCTCACTCAGGATGCCAAGGGCTGCGAGCCAATGCGGCAAAGGACCTATGACCGGGTTAAAAAGCCATGCCCAGGTGAGGGCGGATAGAAACGTTGGGACCGCCCAGGGCAGAAACACCAATGCTTGAACCAGCCTTCGGCCGACAAATGCCTGGTTTAATAGGATTGCCAATCCCAGCCCTAGGAAGAACTGAAAGAAGACTGAGCCGAGGGTCCACCAGAAGGTGTTGACTAGTGATTTCCAGAACTTTCGGTCAGAATAAAGCGCCTCGAAATGCTCAAATCCGACCCATCCTGTCTCGAATGGATTGAGAAGAGAAATCGCCTGAAACGCATAGGAAATTCCGATTGCCAGCGGCACGAACATGACCAGTCCGATCAGGATCAGCGCCGGAGACAGGTAAAGATACGGCTCTGCCAAAGCGGACAAGTTGCCAAAAAAACGCTTCCGGCCGGGGCCGGAAGCAGAGGTGGCTGAGAAGCTGGAACTCACTGGGAATCCTTATAAGCTGCATATTCATTGGTGAGGTATTCAGCCCATTCGTCAGCAAGATTTTGAGCGGTGCGTTCACCAAGCAGGGCCTGCTGGGCACCTTCCAGAAGAACGGTGCTGGTGAAGAACCCCCATTTTTCCAGGTAGGTTGGCATGACGGTTGGCACGTACTGGTCACCGTTGAGTTCTTCAAACCAGCCTTTGAATTGTTCAGTCTTGAAGTAGGGGTCCTGATCCGCACCTTTGTGGATCGGAATGACGCCGACACGCTTCGACCAGACCTTGTTGTTGTCGGGGGTAGAAAGATGAGACAACAGACCCCAGGCTTCCTCTTCATGTTCGGTGGTGTTGAAGATTGACCAGCCGACATACCCGATTGTTGGGAAGGCTTTGCCTGCCGGGCCAACCGGCATAGGTGCAACCGCGAAGTCGGCAGCATCCATGCGCTCGGCCACCGCAATCAAGGCGTCGGGATCCTGATCAAGGAATGCGCAGGTTCCTGAATAGAAACCGGCAACGATTTCATTAAAGCCCCAGCTGACGGAATCCTTCGGTGCATAACCTTTTTGGTAAAGGTCGATGAGGAACTGAATACCTTCGACCGAGCCGGGCTCGTTGATCCGGCTGACGCCTTCTTTGGTGAAAAACTCATTTGTGCCGTTCATGGCGGCGGCCATCATGATCCAGCCGTTCGTGCCGCCCGGTCCGCCGCGCAAGCAATAGCCGAATTTGCCATCCAGCTTGGAAACAGCCTCGGATGCCGTCATGAAATCTGCCATAGTTGCCGGAGGTGTGTCGATGCCGGCCTCTGCAAGAAGCTTCTTGTTGTAGAACATGGCCCTGAGATAAAAACCATAGGGGATCATTCGCGCCTTGCCTGTCTGGCGCGCCATTGCCATGGTCTTGTCAGTTAAGGTTTTACCATTGTCCCAACCGGCAATACGGCTCTCAAGATCCACGAGTTTACCGGAATTGGCATAAAGTGCAGCCCAAGTGTCCGGCATTTCAACCACATCGGGAATATCGCCGCCTGCAACCATGGTGGCCAGCTTTTCAAAGGCCTGTCCCCAGGGAAGGGATACGATCTCCACTTCGACACCAGGATTGGCTTTTTCATAGCCCGCAACCATTGACTTCAGGGTCTCGGTCCGTTCCGGACTGGTGATCACTTCAACAAGTTTTAGCTTTGTGTCGGCCAGCGCAGATCCGGCAATTAGCATTGCCGTGGCGCTCAGCCCCAAGAACAGCTTCTTCATGTTTTCCTCCCATGCAACTTCCACCTTTAGGCGGTGGCTTTGGTCAGGGCCTTTTCGAAATCAGCCCATAAATCATCGGTCTCCTCCAAGCCGATGCTGATCCGGACTAGGTTTTCCGGAACTTTGAATGTCCTCATTGAGTTGTGCTCGCCAGCCTGAGCAATTCCGACTTTTGCAGGCAGGACAAGGCTTTCAAACCCACCCCAGCTGACCCCCAGCTTGAACAGCCGCAGAACGTTGCAAAAGGCGCGAATGTCGACCGCCGGATCAAGCTCGATCGAAAACAATCCGGACCGGCCGTGCAATCCCGCGGCGCTGTTGGGACCCGGTGCATTGATCCGGTGAACGGTGTCCAGACCCGCGAGCCGGTCGATGAACGTATTGGCCGAGGCTTGATGTGTCTTCATCCGGGGAACCAGTGTCCGCAATCCGCGGACCAGCAGCCAGGCTTCAAAAGGAGCCAGTTTGCCACCCAGGAGGGGCTGCGTCAGATCCCGGATGACATCCAGATGGGCTTTTGAGCCGGCAACCACCCCGGCAACCGTATCGGAATGGCCGGAGATGTATTTTGAAGCCGAGTGCAAGACCAGGTCGATTCCAAGCTCGCTTGGCCGCTGAAACACCGGCGTTGCCCAGGAATTGTCGATGATTGTGATCGCGCCGCGTTTGCCAGCCTCATCGGCTGTCCGGCGGAGATCCACCGTTTCGAACTTGATGCTGTTCGGGCTTTCCAGATAGACGACTGCCGCTCCGTCCAGAATGCTTGGATCATCCAGCATCCGGGCGGGAGAAACATATTCGGTTTCTATGCCGATCGGGCGCAGCATCCGTTCAAACAAACGATAACTGTCGGGATATACATTCTCGATGCAGACGATCTTCTGACCAGGTTTGGCAAAGGCCATAACCGTTGACGATATAGCAGCCATTCCGGACGCAAAACCAATGGCATCCTCCGTTTTCTCCGCACTGGCCATGAGGTTTTCAAAGGCACGAACCGTAGGGTTCTGGACGCGGCTGTAGATCGACTGGTCGCTGCGGCCAGCCATCCGGTCTTCAAAAGCATCGTAGCTGTCAAATGCAAAAAGGGATGATTGTACGATCGGTGGTGTTATTGACCCGTCCGCGCCTTCGTAGGGCGTGCTGAGCAGGGTTGCGAGGCTATCTTCGCCGTGATCCGGAGTGTCAGGCTTCATTAATATAGGCTTTCACTTCGTCTTCGACAAAACCGGAGATTTCCAGCATGACCCGGGCGGCCTCATCAGCATTTCCTGCAAGTATTGCCCGGGTGAGTTCGGCATGGACGGGTATGGAGGATTCTCCGAGATACACATCACCGAACGGTGCGTCATAGATGCTGTGAAACGCGTTTTGCAGTTGGGAAATCAGCTGTCCGAACAAAGGATTTCCGGACGCCTGATGAATGGCCGCGTGGTAGTGTGCATCGGCCTCGCGCCAATCTCCGCCTGAGGCGTGCACTGCCAGCAACCGCTCCGATAGCCGTCCGATTGCCTCCTTGTCGGAAGTTGAGGCGTTCAGAGCAGCCAGCCGTGAGGCTTCGATTTCGAGCGGTCTGCGCACCGCATGGGTCCGCAGCAGGCTTTCCGCTTCCAGCTTCAAGGTAAGTGGAACATGAATCGAGTTGGACGATACTTCCGCAGCAAGGATGGTTCCTGCACCCTTGTTGCGAACAACGATCCCCATGCTTTGCCAGGACTTCATGGCTTCGCGGATCGTCGAGCGTCCGACGCCAAGACGTTTTGCAAGTTCGTTTTCCGGTGGCAGCTGGTCGCCAACCTTCAAACCTGCTGCTTCGATCATGCCGATAAGGGCATCAATAACTTCCATATCCCGTGTTCGGGCCTTGATCGGGCGCAGGAAATTCGCGGCGTTTTGGCCGGCATCCGATTTGTCTGGTGCTCTATTTGCCATGTTCAGCTTGGTCTCTATCGCGTTGCGCAGAATGCCGTTGAATGTATCTTTGTCGGACATAATACATAATTTTGCATGATTGTCAGACATAATTTCGAAAGACGTCTGTCTTTGTTCAATGCAATCATCTTGCCCTGCAAACATTGGCGAAGCTCGTGGTCCTGAGGACGAATTGTAGATACGTTTCGTGAGGCAAAGCTCGAAAGACGGCGTAGCAAGACCTGCCGAGCCTATCGATGATAGGGTCAAAGGGCAGTCCGTGTCAGATTGCTGCCCTTTGCTTCACCCGAAGGGCCGGGGTTGCTGCGACCGATCCTCTGCGAAAACCCGCCTTGAGGATGCACCAGCATCATCTGACCCTAGATTTTCTTGATCTTGAAAGCAGTAAATTCCGGCGAAAGACATCTCCAATTCGTATACTCAGCCGAACCTGCCTTATCCATACCTTCATGGATAGCAATCCCATGCCGAACGGTTCTGTTGTCGGATTGAGAGTTGTTGGTGCATTTTGGTTCATTAAAAGAGAAATGATTTTTGTACTTTCAATTTATTGAGGCATTTGAAGTAATTTGAAATTTGTAGAGAGTTTATGTTCTATTGGTAATATTTGCAGTGATTGCTGGGTTTTTTGTCAATAATTATTAAATAGAATCAAAATACAGAATTGAGGGCTTTAACATCACTGGAGTTCTTTAATATGAAAAAACTAGCCGGGTTTGCAGTTGCTGTTTCCTTGTTTGTTGCGCCATTTACTGCCTCAGCGGAGGTGCTGACATTTGCAATGGAAGACGCGGATGTCTTTCCGTGGCAGTTTTCCGCAGGCGGTGGTGCTGACTCGTACCTCATAGAAACAGCAGCCAAAAATCTTGGTCATAGCGTTTCATTTGTCAGGGTGCCTTGGAAACGCTGTCTCGCGACTATGAAAAAGAATGAAGTCGATGGATGTTTTTCGGCAAGCTACAAAGCCAAACGTGGTGAATTTGGGATTTATCCAATGGCAGGTGATAGTCCAGATGCATCCAAACGTTTGCATTCGTCCAGTTACACGCTGTATGTCGGGACGGATTCCCAAATCGATTGGGACGGGACTGATTTTAAAAACCTTGATGGCAAAATCGGTAGCGTAGCAGGGTATTCCATCGTTGAGCAGTTGAAGGAATCTGGGGCCGAAGTCTATGAGGCCGGCAAGCTGGAGCAATTGTTCAAAATGCTGGAGGCGGGACGTTTATCAGGCGTTGCTTCTTTGACCGCACAAGCTGATCGTTTGATCAGCCAGTCTGACAAGTTTCAAAAATCTATTCGGAAGGTGGAAACGCCTTTAACCGAAAAGGGCTACTACTTGATGTTCTCACATGGCCGGTCCGAAGGAGATCCGAGCTTTGTCCAGGCGTTTTATGATGAAATCGCCAAGGTTCGCGAGTCACAGGAATATCAGGACTTCTATTCTGGCGTTTTAAAGCGATAGTATCCTTTGCTTGGCCGGTTTTGCCGGTCAGGCGACATCCTTTTGGTGCCGTTATCCGTCTGTATCTGTAGGGCCAGATGTGCTGATAGCATAAGGGAACGGTTTTGGCCCACCTTCACCGCTCAGTTATGAAGCATGAGACCGAAGAGTGATCATCCCCGAGACGCCATGGACCGCCCCGTGAAGGTTATCCGCAGAAATGCAGGGGAAGTTGCTTTCGAAGACAAGTTCCAGATTGTACTTGCAGGCATTCGAGGCGAATGCGTATAGCAGAGCTGCATCGCTTAGCAGGCATTCCTTGACCAGTACTACTGTTTGCCGACGGGGCATCAAAGCTGGCCACAAGCATCTGGTCGGCGACACAGCCCAGGATGCCAAATAGGAGCGGCAAAAACAAAGTGTATAGCTTTATCCTGCGCTGCAAGAGCTATCCCGAAACGTCAAATTGTTGTATTTCTTGCGGTTAGGCTGTGGAATCATAACGTCTCTTTTGCATTTTCATAGATCGCCAATGCCCGTTCAGTTGCGATGTTGTTGCCGGTAAGGATGGTTGCGGCCGCTCGGCTTTCTTGAATGATTGGTGTTGATAACATGGCAGCGACGCCCGCCGCTGCGCCCCCTTCAACAACACACTTTTCGTGACGTATCAGATAGGCCATGGCCCTTTCGATGTCGGCATCTGCGACTTGAACAAATTCATCAACCAGATCGCGGCACATATTGAAAGTGTATTGATTGTCCGCTGGTATGGGTCCCGGCAGGGCATCGGCTATCGAAGGTTTTTCTTCGACAGTTACGATATGTCCGGCCTTGATACTTTCGAGCATTGCCGCTCCATGCTCGGTCGAAACGCCGATAACTCGAATGCTGGGCTTCAGGGTTTTCAAGGCCAATGCTGCACCGCTCATCAATCCGCCGCCGCTGACCTGAATGAGCACAGTATCGAGGTTGGGTTGCGCTGCGAGAAGCTCAAGGCCAAGTGTTCCTTGTCCTGCGATTACGAGCGGGTCATCAAATGGAGAGACAAAAACCAACCCATGTTTGTCGGCAAGTCGGCGCGCATGTGCGTCGGCCGCATCCTGATTTTGGCCGTGGACGACGACCTCGGCTCCAAAGGCTTTCAAACCTTCGACTTTCTCAGCCGGGATGATTTCAGTAACACAGACCACGGCACGAATGTTCAGATGTCGCGCGATATAAGCAACGGCCCGCCCGTGGTTGCCGGATGAGACAGTAATGACACCCCGCTGACGCTGTTCGTCCGTCAAGCTGAGAAGCTTGTTTGCCGCCCCCCGAAGCTTGAAAGCG
Source organism: Roseibium sp. (assembly GCF_965216085.1). Taxonomy (GTDB): domain Bacteria; phylum Pseudomonadota; class Alphaproteobacteria; order Rhizobiales; family Stappiaceae; genus Roseibium. The sequence continues at coordinate 1,269,941 of NZ_OZ244138.1, forward strand.
CCCGTGTCGTGCATTGTCTCGAACTTCAGCCAAACCGGCAAGTCTAGAAAATCAGAAAGCGTATGGGATTTGCGCAAGGGGGTAGGACGCACATAAGGCGCGATCCTGTTCTGTGCCGCGTAGATGTCGTCTATTCGGATTTTCATCACTCATACCTGCTGTCAAATTTCTCTTATTGACTTTATTGTCTAAATTAGAATTACTGTCTACTCTAAACTTAAAGGCGCTGCCGTCGCGCTTTTTGAAAGAACAATTGAAAGAGAAATATTAATGCGCATTGTGACCAAGCCCGAGATTCTGGCAAACTTCGACAAGCAAGCCGTCCTTGCTGATATCGAAAATGGTTTCAAAGCTTTCGCCGCTGGCACCGCTCAGGTTGCGCCCGTGGTTCATCTGGCTTTTAAAGAAGCTAATGGCGAGTGCCACGTCAAATGCGCGCATGTTGGCGAAGATGATGTTTTTACGGTTAAGTTGGCGACCGGTTTTTATGACAATCCGGCTCTTTCAATCTCTTCAAGCAATGGCTTCATGGCTGTGATTTCGGCCCGTCATGGAACGCCGTTGGCGATTTTGCAGGACGAAGGTGTTTTGACAGACCTTAGAACGGCGTTGGCTGGGGTGATTGCAGCCAGCATTGGGATGCAGAGGCATGCAAAAGTTCTTGGGATTGTTGGAACGGGTATTCAGGCCCGGCTTCAAGCTCGGCTTTGTTGCGAGATACTTGGATTTACCAAGGTTGTTGTTTGGGGGCGGAATGGCAGAAACGCAGGAGATCTTGCATGTGCTCTTGTGGAGGCGCTTCCTGATGTTTCCATCGAGAAGGCCGAAAATCCAGAAGCGCTGTGTGCCAATGTGGATGTGATCATCACAACGACAGCAGCAACTTCGCCCATCATCAAATCGGAGTGGGTAAAGGATGGAACCCATATTGTCGCGGTAGGTGCCGATTCACCGGGAAAACAGGAGCTGGATACCGATTTGTTTGCAAGAGCCGAGCATATCGTTGTGGACTCGCTAGTCCAGTGCATTGAACATGGTGAAACAACAAATGCACTGCGAGAGGGCGCAGTTGAAGAAGCCACCCTAAAGCCGCTGGGAGATGTGCTGCTGGCTGGTGGACTCGAGCTCTCGCCAAATTCAATCAGCATTGCAGATCTGACTGGCGTGGCAGTTCAAGATGCCGCGATTGCGAAGTCTGTCTGGTCAAAGATCTCCGACACCTGACTGCTTTCTTCTGATCCATAAACATGATCAAGCCGAAGCAACGGAACTCAAACAGAGATTAGACTTTTTCGTCTTTATTAAATGGGAAAGTTTAAAAATGCCGGATCTGAAAAATGCCTGAATCACTCCCGCGTTTAAGTGTGAAAAACCTTTGCAAGTCCTTCGGCTCTCTTCAAGTGCTCGACAACGTGTCGCTGACCGCATCCAAAGGAGAGGTCATCACCATGATTGGGTCTTCCGGATCAGGGAAGAGCACTTTCCTGCGGTGTCTGAACTTGCTGGAAGTTCCCTCTGCCGGTGAAATCCGTCTTGATGGTCAGGAAATCCACGTTGAGCAAAGGCACAGAAAGCTCAAGATCACCAAGGAAGTGAGGGCGCTGCGGGCTTCATTGCCGATGGTTTTTCAGGGGTTCAATCTCTGGCGGCACATGAGTGCACTTGAAAATGTGGCTGCCGCGCCCATCCACGTTCTGGGTCGTTCCAAGGTGGATGCTCACCAGCAGGCGCGTGAGTTGCTTGCGCGTGTCGGTCTTTCCGAGCGGCTGGATCATTATCCGCATCAACTCTCCGGTGGCCAGCAACAACGCGCCGCAATCGCCAGAGCTCTTGCCATGGAGCCCAAGGCACTTTTGTTCGATGAGCCGACTTCAGCACTCGATCCAGAGCTCGTTGGTGAAGTTTTGAAAGTGATCGAGGAGCTGGCAGCAGCCGGAAACACAATGGTTCTGGTTACCCATGAAATGGGATTTGCACGCAACGTTTCAGACCGTGTGATCTTTCTCGATAAAGGAAAAATCGCCGAAGAAGGCGATCCAAAGCAAGTGTTCGAAGCCCCTCGTAGTGAACGTGCGGCCCAATTCCTAGCAACCGTAATGTGACAAACTGGAGAGACGGATGAAACATCTCGTATTCGCGGCTGTGGTGTCAGCCTTCGCAATTGTTCCGGCATGCGCCAAGACGCTTCGAATTGCAACAAGTGCAGACTATCCGCCCTGGGAATCGGTCAATTCCGGGGGAGATATCATTGGCTTTGACCTCGATATTGGCAATGCGGTTTGTAAAAAGATCAAGGTCGAGTGTGAATGGACGAACCAAGCCTATGACGGTTTGTTGCCTGCTTTGGTTGCAGGCCAATACGACATGATCATATCAGCAATCTCGATTACAGAAGATCGTAAAAAGAATATCGATTTTTCGGCGCCTTACGCTCAGGCTCCGGCATCATTCGGCACTACAGGCGATAACTTCAGCGGTATTGAGGACAAAGCTGCGCTTGATGCAGCGCTGGCCGGAAAAAATGTCGGCGTGCAGGGTTCGTCCATATTTGAAGGTGTCGTTGCCGAGAACTTCAAGTCAGCAAACGCCAAAATCTACCAGCAAGCTGATCAGATCATCGCCGATCTTCAGACCGGTCGCATTGATGCGGCTGTGATGGAAGTCTCGGCCTGGGAAGAATATGGCAGTAACCACAAGGAAGCCAACTTGACCATGTTCGGCCCCTTGCTGACCTACGCTGACTATCCGCAACTCGGCGATGGTATCGGCTTCGGTATTGCAAAGGGCAATACGGATCTGAAGGAAAAGGTGGACGCAGCAGTTGCCGAACTTCTGAAGGATGGCACCATAGCAAAATCCTCTCAGAAATGGTTCGGCTACGACGTTTCTCCATAACAAAAACGACTTAAACCTTCAGAGCTGCAGGTGCCCTCTTCTTGCAGCTCTGTTTTTGGCGATGTGATACTGAATGTTTGAGCTGTTTTCCTTCGGGTCCTCAGGTTGGGGCGATGAACTTCTTTCCGGGCTGGCAACAACCCTAGCTTTGGCGGCCATCGCCTTTATTGCGGGGTCGACCCTGGGACTTGTCATGTTGTTGTTCCGGCGTCAGGGAACCCTCCCAAGATATATTGTGGTGGGCTACGTGACGATTTTTCGTGGCGTGCCTGAGCTCCTCATTCTCTATCTGTTTTTCTTTGGTACTGGTGCAATCATCCAATCCGTTGCAGCGAGCTTTGGATATACATCGCGGATTAATCTGAGCGGTTTTGCGCTTGGTGCTTTTGCGTTGGCAGTCGTTGCTGCCGCTTATGCAACGGAAGCTCTTAGGGGCGCGGCCAACAGTATACCGAAGGGACAATTGGAAGCTGCCGATGCCTATGGATTTTCCCCGACCAAGCGTTTCCTTTTGATTGAACTGCCGCAGCTGTTGCGCGTGGCACTTCCCGCATTGGGCAACATCTGGCTGATCATCCTCAAAGACACTGCGCTTGTTTCCCTGACAGCTGTAGCCGAACTCATGCGCCAGGCGACGGTAGCCGCAGGCTCCACACATCGTCCGTTTACATTTTATGCTGCCGCTGCGCTGATTTATCTGGTTGTTTCGTTTTGTTCAGAACGGGTACTCAACCGGGTTGAACGGCAATTCGCACTGAAAGGGGCTTGATTCATGAACTGGCCGCTTCTTATCTCATTTTATCCGCGTTTGCTGGAAGGTCTCACCACCACACTTGGCATTCTGGTTTGCAGCTTGTCATTGGGTCTTCTCTTGGGCGCGGTTATCTGCACCATTCGGATGCGCCGTATGCCTGTTCTGGCGCAGTTCTTCGATTTCTACGTCTTGTTCTTTCGCGGAACTCCATTGCTGGTGCAACTGTTTGCTATCTATTTTGGCCTGGGCCAATTTGAGGCCGTTCGCGAGAGCATTGCTTGGCCGCTTCTGCAGGAGGCCTGGTTCTGTGCCGTTCTTGCTCTTGGCCTCAATTCAGCTGCGTTCACGTCGGAGATAATTCGAGGAGGGATACTGGGGATCGAGCGCGGCCAATTGGAAGCAGCCGCTGCCTATGGTTTTTCGCAAGTCAAAACCGCTCGCGTCATCATGTTTCCGCAGGCATTGCGCATCGCAATGCCGGCCTACAGCAATGAAATCATTCTGATGCTGAAGGGTACAGCCCTGGCAAGCACCATCTCCATCATGGATATCACGGGCATTGCCCGAAAACTCTCGTCCGACAACTTCGCGCCGTTTGAAGCCTTCATTGCTGCTGGCACACTCTATCTGACTCTATCATTGGCACTAACTGCCGCATTTTCTATGGTCGAACGTCGGTTCGCCTGAACCCCTTGAAAGGATATGGGTATGTTCCACCCCTTCCACGTTGAACAGTTCCTTTCCGAATTGGAAAATGGCGTCAAATACAATTACTCCGAAAGCGGTGTGCATCCGATGACGCTCAAAGAGCTTGTCGAATTGACTGGCATGGATCCTGACGCCCTTTGGGCGACCATGCTGGATTATCCGCAGGTCAATGGGTTCACATTGATGCGCGAGCGGATCGCCGCACTTTATGAAGGCGCAACATCGGACAATGTCCTGGTGACCGCTGGAGCCACCGAAGCCAACACGCTGGTGGCCAACACCTTGCTTGAGCCCGGTGACAGCATGGTTGCCTTCCGACCGATCTATGAGCAGTTAACAGGAGACGTCAAAAACCGCGGAATCGACGTGAAATACGTCGATATGGACCCGCTCAACGATTGGAAAATCGATGCGCAAGCGGTATCGGATACCGTTGATGCAACGACAAAGGTTATTCACGTCATCAATCCGAATAATCCGACCGGGCGGGTTTTGAGCATAGAAGAACGGCGCGGGATCATCGCTGCTGCGGCCAAAGTTGGGGCCTGGATCGTGTCTGATGAGGTCTATGCCGGCACCGAGCGTGACACGGATGAAACAACGAAAAGCATGTGGGGTGATTACGACCGTGTTGTTGTTCTCAACTCTATGAGTAAGGCCTATGGTTTGCCCGGGCTCCGTCTTGGATGGCTTGTTGCGCCCAAGGCCGAAGTGAGAGCGTGCTGGAGGCGGCACGAATATGCTTCTGTTGCGGCGAGCATGCTGTCAATGAAACTAGCCGAAGCGGCGCTCGAAGAACGGGCGAGAAAAGCGCTTGTCGAGCGTGCCCGGCGGCTCATCCGGACCGGTTTTGAAACATTGACTGAAGCGCTTCAAGTGCACCCTGGTGTCTTTTCTGTGTCCCCACCGCATGCGTCTGCAATGTCGTTCATCCGTTTTAAACTGCCGGTTGATTCCGAAACACTGGCATTGAAACTGCATCGAGAGCAGGACGTTCTGGTTATTCCCGGTAGCCGTTTTGACGTCGAGAACCATTTCCGTTTCAGCTCCGCGCTGCCAGACGCCCATTTGCGGGAAGGTTTGCGCCGGATGAATCTTGTCGTTGGCGAAATGCTTGAAACTGTCTGATTTAGCTGACGGTAAATGCAAAACCGCGGTCGCCTGAATTTGCTGACGGCAACAGAGCGGCCTCAAATTCTCCGGCCGGGGCGCATCCACTGCACGCAACAAACCTCACTCTATTAGGACACTAAGATGCTGAGCACTTCGCTTGATCTTGATCAGAATGGTTTTCAGAAGGGATACATTGATGTCCCTGTCTCACTGAACCACAGTGCTTGGTCGAACCAGCGAGTTCCGATTTTTTGCCTGAAAAACGGTGATGGGCCGACGCTGTTGCTTTTAGGCGGCTGTCACGGCGATGAATATGAAGCTCCGATTGCATTGTCGAAGCTCCTCCACGGCGGCCTGGACCTTGAAAACCTAACGGGCCGGGTCATTGTTCTACCTGCTATGAATCCGGCTGCTGTGCAATGCGGAACCCGGCTGTCACCACTCGATGGTGGTAACATGAACCGGGCCTTTCCGGGGAACCCGCGTGGGTCGGCGACAGAAAGGATAGCTGACTTCATCAGCCGTGAGCTGATTTCACGCGCAGATGTGGTTCTAGATCTTCATTCAGGTGGCCGCTCCCTTATGTTCAAGCCCTGTACCATCGTGCCGATGCAGGCCACACCTGCTGCCACGCAAGAGATCATGGAATTAGCAAATGCATTTGCTGCCCCCATGATGGTTGTCTTACGGGAACCTCAAGTCGAAACAATGATCGATACGGAGGTGGAGAAACAAGGCAAACGCATTTTGGCAACCGAATTGGGTGGGTCGGGGATTGTTACCGCTGAGACCGTAACAATCACCCGAAAAGGTATCTTAGGTGTGATGCGGGTCATGGGACTGCTTGCGCCTGCCTCGCCGGTAGATGGGGAAAAACCGCCTGCCAGCACACCATCAGAGACGGTCTATGTCGATGGTCTCCATCACTATATTTACGCTGATGATCACGGGATATTCGAGCCGTCTGCCGGTGTTGGAATGCCTGTGTCAAAGGGAGAGCCGATCGGTTTTCTCCATTTTGCTGATCGCGTTGATATAGCGCCCAAACCCATCTTTGCTGGCACTGGTGGAGTGTTGTTTTGTTCAGCGGGTCAAGGGCTTGTGCGGCGCGGCGATGTTTTGGCTGTGATAGGCCATACAGCTCCACCACCGGAACTCGTTTGATACGTCATTTGATGGACCCCGAACTCTTTCAAGGCTGTTTGATAGAAAACTTTATCAATTGCCATGGGCAGTTTATTGCTGAGTGGAATTGTGTTGGGAGATGATCGAATTAAATGGACCAGTCTGAGAACGTCGTCACGAACATTGCGATCCCGCTCGCTGATGCTCTCTCCAAACTGTTGGGATCCAACGTTGAAATCGTTGTGCATTCCCTGGCCACCGAAACAGTCGCCTATATCTGCAATCCGTTTTCTAAACGGGAAATAGGTGATCCATCCTATTTGTCCGAGCTCGATTTCCGGGAAGGTGACAGTGTACTCGGGCCTTTTGAACGTGTGAACTGGGACGGCCGGGTAATCCGGTCGATCAGTGCTGTTTTGTGCGGAAGTGACTCCAAACCTGCGGCACTTGCGTGCTTCAACTATGATCTTTCTGACATTATGGCCGCTCAGAATGCCATAACCGCGCTAATTGGGGCGCCAGTCGCCCCCCAAGGCCCGGAAGTTCTGTTCAAGGATGATTGGCATGAAAAGATGAACCGCTTCATTGTCGATTGGTGCCGAGATAAAAATAAAAACGCAGACACACTCTCTCGCGATGACCGCAAAGATCTATTGGACGATATCCTCCGCACCGACGGTCTACGGGAGAAACATGCTGCGTCCTATATCGCCCGTGTTTTGGGGGTAAGCCGCGCCACGATCTACAATGATTTGAAAGCGGCGCGGAAGCACCGGATTGCCGTAACTTCAACAATTTAGGTGTGTGATACTCACCATTTGATTTGAAAGATGAAATCCGTCCGTAATCGCGGCAATCTTCGCTTACGGTTTTTAGCATGAAATTCACTGTACTTCGTTTGCTTGCACGGTAAGCACAATTCGAGCGGCAGATACAATCCTATATAGTAAGGCTTCATTTGCGATTTGGGTGTGCCAAGCAGCTGCATGCCTTAGTTAGTTGCTCAGAGGCTTGCAGACCACTTTCAGCCATGCTGCAGCCTCCTCTGTGCAGCGCGGGGAAATCTTACTCTCAACTTGGGTGTGATACTCGTTGAGCCAGTCTGTTTCTGTGTTGGTAAGCCGGTCCAGGAGCAAAGGGGCGGTTTGAATGGGGATCCAGGTGATGGTCTGAAATCCGTAAAACCCGTTATTGAGTTCAATGATTTCAAACAAATTCTCTAGACGGATTCCATAAAGCTCCGCTTTGTAATGCCCCGGTTCGATCGACATCACCACCCCTGGAAGCAAATCGAAGGGGCTATGAGGTTTGCCAATTCTTTGCGGATGTTCATGAACAGACAGCCGGTGGCCGATACCGTGTCCTGTGCCATGGTCATAGTCGAGCCCAAGATCCCATAGCGGGCGCCGGCAAATGGCGTCGATGTGGTGTCCTTGTGTTCCGTCGGGAAATCTCACCGTCGCCAGGGCAACAAAAGCTTTGAAGACGGCGGTATAGGCTTCCCGGTAGCCGTCCGGGTAACTGCCAAATGTGTATGACCGTGTGGCATCGGTTGTTCCTGTCTCATACTGGCCGCCGCTGTCCATCAGATAGCAACTCTCAGGAAGAACCGGGGCCGAGTTTTTGAGGTCGGCAGCGTAGTGGCACATGGCTGCATTTCCCCCGGCGCAGGAAATCGACCGGAAGCTATCAGACAGAAAACTGGCTCGCCTTTTTCTAAAGAAATGGATCTGGCTTTCTGCTTCATATTCCATAACCGGATTGCCAGCTGCAGCCCGCTTCGGAACTTCTGATGAAAGCCAAGCACCAAACTCCGCCCAGGCTGCACCGTCTTCCAAATGGCAGGCCCGCAGTCCCTCCAGCTCTGTCGTGTTCTTTTGAGATTTCCGGATAGTCAGTATACTGCGCTCAAGAACCGGTGTTCCTTTGTTCTGCTCAATCTGATTGCGCACTGCCGCCGGGGAAAAATCCGGGTCCGCAAGAACCCTTTTTCCCTCAATTACTTTAGTTTTCAGGACTAGCAAGAATTCCGATTTCGAGTGAAGTTCCAGCCACTGCGGTAGGGTATCGCGCAGTCCATTTTCAAATTTTTTCGTATCAACAAACCAATGTGCAGCACCGGTGTCTTCCAATAGCAAATACGACTGCGGCATCGGGTTATAAGCGACGTCATCGCCTCTCACATTGAGCATCCAGGCAATGTTGTCCGGTTGGGTTTCCACCAGAAGACCGACATCTCGAGCTTTCAGGTGCTCAAGCAATTCATTGCGTTTGGTGTCCGGGGATACGCCGGCATATTGCAGTGGAAAACTGCTAATTTGACCAAACGGTTCTTCAGGTTGATCGTCCCAAATCGTATCCACCAGATTGTCGTATTGAGCAATCAATTTTGCTTTTTTAGTGGAGACTGCCTGCGCGAAACGATCGACCCAGCTGGGTGGTAGCAACATGGCGTCATAGCCGATCGTCCAGCTGTCTTTGGCGACTTCCGCAAGCCAGGTTTCAGGTGGATTTTCAAAAATATGATCGCGTTCGATCACATTCACTGGACACTGGTTCTGTGCCTGAACCGTATATCGGCCATCTACAAACAAGCGTGTTTGGTCTTTGGTGACGATTGCCATACCGGCCGAGCCAGTAAAGCCGGTCAAAAACGCAAGCCGTTCATCGTGCGGGGCGATGTATTCACCCTGATGGGCATCAAAGCGGGGCACGATAAACACATCGATTTGGCGCAGCTGCATTGCGTCTCGCAGGGCGGTCAGACGGTTGGCAATAGAAGTCAATTTGTTAGGCAATCTTAAATCTCGTGAGCATGATGGCATGCGACTTCACCGCGCCCTTCCAAGGGCCGTAATATGGGGAGGTCAGTCGTGCATTTGGGGGTTTTATGGCGGCAGCGCACGTGAAATGGGCAGCCTGACGGAATGTCGAGAGGCGATGGCAATTCGCCCTCAAGGTGGATTTTTTTGCCCTTGTCATCCGGATCGAGTGAGGGAGCTGCACTTAACAGCGCCTGTGAATAAGGATGTGAGGGGGTTGCAAACAAGGTTTCGGCATCGCCGATTTCCACGATACGGCCAAGGTAAATAACAGCGACTCTGTTGGAGACATGGCGGACCAGCCTCAAATCATGAGCGACGAATAGAATGGTAAGGCCAAGCCGTTCCTGCAGTTCCAAAAGCAGATTGACGATCTGGGCTTGCACCGAAACATCGAGCGCAGACACAAGCTCATCCGCGATGAGAACTTCTGGTTCCACAGCCAGGGCGCGGGCTATTGCTATGCGCTGTCTTTGACCACCGGAGAACTCATGCGGATACTTGCCCAACGCGTCATGCGGCAATTGAACCAGATCCATCAGGTTTGCCAAGCGATCCGCCACTTCCATCTCTTCACACATGTTGTGCACCAAAAGCGCTTCTTTCAGGATCTGCGCTGTGGTCATACGTGGATTGAGAGAGGAATAGGGATCCTGAAACATCATTTGGACACGCCGGTTGTAGGCGCGGTCATGGCGCTCACTGGCGGCAAAGACGTTCTTGTCGTGAAAGCGGATTTGCCCGCTGTTCGGTTCGTGTAGGCGGACAATGCAGCGGGCTAATGTCGACTTCCCGCAACCAGACTCCCCGACAATGCCAAGTGTTTCGCCCCGTTTGAGTTTCAGGGAAACTCCATTGAGTGCATTCACATCTCGGGCGGGTTGCCCGGCGATAACGTCAAGCACACCTCTTTTGCCTTTGAAGGCAAGGTTCACATCACGAACTTCAAGAACGGTGTCGATCATGCCGCGGCTCCATCGTGGGCTTCGATTTTGTTGAAGCAGGCAAGTGCTCGGCCGTTTTTATGTTGCAGCTCCGGTCGGGCGTCGCCGCAGTTCTGGGTTTTGTTGGGACAGCGCGGCGCAAAGGCGCAGCCATTAGGCAAGGCAAGCAGGCTCGGCGGTGTTCCCGGGATCGAATAAAGCGGCGTACGTGGCGGAACATTTTGTGGCACCGAGCGCATTAAGCCGACCGTATAAGGATGCTGCGGTGACTTCAAAACCGCTCTGACAGCGCCTTCTTCCACGATGCGGCCCGCATACATAACCGCAACCTGTTCACAGGTTTGAGCAACCACGCCCAGATCATGGGTCACAAGAATGACACCCATGTTGAAGTCTTTGGCGAGCGACAAGATGAGATCAAGGATTTGCGCCTGGATGGTCACGTCCAAGGCTGTTGTCGGTTCATCGGCAAGCAAGAGCTTGGGCCGGGCGGCAAGGGCGATGGCAATCATCACCCGCTGACGCATGCCGCCCGAAAACTGATGCGGATATTCTGACAGCCGCGATGCGGCTGCCGGGATGCCGACAAGATCGAGCATCTCGATGGCGCGCTTTTTCCGCTCCGGCGACGACATTGTGGTATGCGCCTTCAACGTTTCATCGATCTGCATGCCAACCGTCAGCAACGGATTGAGCGAGGTCATCGGTTCCTGGAAGATCATCGCGATCTCACCACCGCGGATTTGCCGTATCTTGTTTTCCGGCATAGTTACAAGGTTTTGCCCTTGCCATAGGACTTTGCCTGTTGTTTCGCCGTAGCGACGGGACAGGCCTAGGATCGAGCGCATCGTCACGCTTTTGCCCGAGCCGCTTTCGCCGACGATCCCCAGAACTTCGCCTTTCTTTAGTGTGAAACTTACATCCCGCACGGCTGGAATCTGGGCACCTGTCGCGCTGAACGTCGTGTTCAAATTCATGACCTCAAGAAGAGGGGGTTCAATGCTTTTTAAGTTCATCCGCGAGGCCTCAACAGATCTGCCAAACCATCCCCAATGAGTGAAAAGCCGAGGCCGGTCAGAACGATGGCGATCCCCGGCATCAGGCTGAGCCACCAGGCTGTGGTGATGAAGTTGCGCCCTTCGGCGATGAGCACACCCCATTCGGCTTGCGGCGGTTGTGCGCCAAGACCGAGGTATCCGAGAGACGAGCCAAGCAGAATGGCAAGGGCCATGTCTGTCATCCAGTAAACGATGATCGGGGTAATCGCATTCGGTAACAGATGGCGGAAAATGATGCGGCGGTCCGAATACCCCATGACGATTCCGGCCGAGGCATAGTCGTTGCCCATTTGCGATATCACTTCGGCACGCATCAGCCGGGCGTAATAGACCCAGCCAACCAGGGTGATGGCGATATACATGTTGACGAGGCCCGGTCCCAGGACCGCGACAACAGCAATCACGAGAACGAGGAAAGGAAAGGTGATGACCGCATCAACAACCCGTCCAAAAATCATGTCGGCAATGCCCCGATAGTATCCGACCAGAGCGCCGACAACAACGCCGATCAGAAGAGCGAAAATCGTTGCCAGGAATGCCATTTGCATGTTGACCGAATAGGCCCAGATTACGCGTGAAAACGTATCGCGACCCAACAGATCAGTACCAAATGGGTGTTGCCAACTTGGTGCCTGGCGGACGGCAGTGTAGTTGATGAAATTGGGATCATAAGGCGCAAACACCGAGGGTGCAGATGCCAGCAATATCGATATCCCGATTATTATCAATCCACACATGAAACCAGGCTTTTGCAGCGCGGCGGCCAGTTTTCCGGGTCTCTTAATCTGCTGTGGGGCTTGGTTCGCTATTGCGTCACTCATGTCAGGCGCATCCTTGGATCTAACCAGCTTTGAAAGATGTCGGTCATGAGAAAGACAAGTGACACCAGGACAGCGAAGGTGAGCGTCAGCCCTTGGATCAGAGGATAGTCACGGGCAAAAATCGCCTCCAGCATAGACCGGCCAACACCGGGGATAGCGAACACCGTTTCAGTGACCAATGTGCCGCTCATCAATTGGCCAATGGACAATCCCAGCAGGGTTACGGTTGAAATGAGCGCGTTTTTCAGAACATGGCGCCCCAGAATGAGCCGGTTGGGCAGGCCTTTGGCGCGCGCAAACTGGACATATTCGGCATCAAGAACTTCAATGATGGCAGCGCGCAGGTTCCGCATCAGGATCGCGGACGTGTAAAGCGCGACCGTCACAGCGGGCAAAAACAGATGATAGAGCCGTTCGGAAAAGGTTTCGCCATATCCGCCGACCGGAAACAGCCTTAGTTGGGCTGCCAAAAAGGTCAACAGGATCAGTCCTATGTAAAAGACCGGCATCGACAGGCCGATCTGGAAGATCGCCCGGATCAGATTGTCTTGCCATTTGCCGCGATTGACTGCGGCCAGAAATGCGAGAGGTCCGGCGATCAGGATTGAAAGGGAAACCGCATAAATCGTCAGGAAAACCGTTGTTGGCAGTCTTGCGAATACAACATCAACCACCGGCGCCCGCATTAGGATCGAGCGGCCAAGATCACCTTGAAGGGTATTGGTTAGAAATAGCCAGAACTGGGTCCATAGTGGAGCGTTTAGGCCCAGTTTCTCCCGAATTGCGGCGATATCCGCATCGGATGCTTTGTCGCCGGCGATTGCAATTGCAGGATCTCCCGGCAAAAGCCGGACCAGCAAAAATATGATGACCATTACCAAGAGGAATGTCGGGATCATCAAAATCAAACGGTTCAGGGTGTATTGGACACCAGCCATATCGTTTGCCGTGAATTGTTTGGGGTAGCAGACAGAGCTCCAAGACATACTCGGGGCTCAGGACTAACGGAATAACGTCATCCAGCTCGAAAAAGCAGGCTCCTCCAGGAGTGGTCCAGGAGGAGCCTTAGAGGCTACCGGTCCAGCGAAACATTCTCGAAAATGTTGTTTCCGAGAGGTGTTTGAATGTAACCGTTCACCTTGCCGGACACTGCAACTGCAAATGGGGTTTCATACATAAACAGAAGCGGTGCAGCCTCAGCATAGATTTCCTGCATCTGCCGGTATTGATCTGCGCGTTTTTCAGGATCCATTTCCGAAGAGGAAGCTTCGTAAAGACCGTTGAACTCAGCGTTGTTCCAGCCGGTGCCAACCGCCTTGCGGGTTGGGTAATAGCCAAGCCATCCGGTGACCTGGCTCGGATCGTTGACATCATCGACCCAGCCGTAGGTGTGGATGTCGAACTCGCCTGACCGGTTCTTTGCGCCGCGGGTCGCGCCATCGACCTGTTCGGCAACCAGGGTGATGCCGATTGCCGACCACATTTGCTGAAGTGCGGCGAATACGGTGGCATCGTCGGAAGACCCGGCCAGCGTCGTCAGTGTGATTTCCGTTCCCGGCTTCAAACCGGCTTCAGCAGCCAGCGATTTTGCCTTGTCCAGATCATAGCCATAAAGCGGACTCAGATCCACCGCCAACCGGGTGGCGGAAGACATGACCGATGTGGACATCGGTTTGCCAGCACCTTGCAGAACCAGGCCAATCAGGGCTTCTTTGTTGGTGGCGTAATTGATCGCCTGGCGGACACGCTTGTCTGCCAGCGGGTTCGGGGAACCGTCTGCCCGCGTTTCGCGGGTGTTGATTGGGGAATAGATGATCCGTGTTGACGGATAAAGGTTCATGTTGATGGCCGGGTCGGCGTCGAGTTCTGCCACTCTCGAGAAGGGAATAAACTCGGCAATGTCCACTTCACCAGCAACAAGTTTCAAGACACGTGTGGCATCATCTGGGATGATTTCGAAACTAACACCATCCACATAGGGGAGGGGTTTGCCGTCTTCACCGTTTTTCCAGTAGTGCTCATTGGCCGCAAAGGACATAGACGTTCCTTGCTCAAATCCACTGAGAAAAAACGGACCTGATCCCAGACCTGGGCCGCCTTCAGCAAAAAGCGCGGCTGATTTTTCCTGGTCTGTGCTGCCAGGAGCGGCCTCAAATGCTTTTTTGGAAACAATCGCTGTGTTGAAGGTCGCCAGCATCGACAAAAGGGCTGGATCCGGGCTTTCAAGTGAAAGTGTTATTGTCCGTCCGTCTGCTGTTACATCGGAGATGGCTGAAAGCAGGCCGGCCCAAGGGCCAAGATCCGGATCTCGAGCGCGGCCAAGGGAAAACAGAACATCATCTGCTGTCAGGGCACTTCCGTCGGAAAACTTCAAGTTCTCGCGAAGGGTCAAAGTGACTGTTTTTCCGTCCGGAGAAACTTCGAAGGTTTCTGCCAAAGAACCGACGAGATTTCCGGTATCTGGATCGGTTGCCAGAAGGGTCGAAAACAAGCTGCCAACCATCCAGATATCCGGATTCCGATCAGCGTAAATCGGGTCAATGAGTTTGGAGCCGTCGTAACGGGCAAAGCTGAGGGTTCCACCTCGTTCGACAGCTTCGGCCGGTAGATAGGTGAGTGTGCTGATTGCTGTGCCGATTGCCAGCAATGCGGCAAGTGATGATGCCTTCATGGTGTGTCCTCCCAAGATGCCCATGCGATGTTTCAAACTTAGCCAAACAGCGAGGTGCCGCAAGGCAAAATTTTAGTAAGGCTACGAAAATGGGAGTTTTTTAAGTGTGGTTTAGAAAATTTAAAATCGACTTAAATAGTTGTAAATAAAAGAAAAAAATTAGAAGTTTCCGTTGAAATAGACGACTAAAAATATTTTTAGTTTGACTAAATATCGGCATGTGCTGAAAGCTGGTGTTGATTGTCACTGAGTTATATAAGGGTGCTGGAACGGAGGACTACATGGCCAATCACGGATCGCCTGCATCGCTAAACCCCGACCAGGATGCCCCAAATTATGGGCCGGTAATCCGGCAACGGCGTAAGGCTCTTGGTATGACGCTGGAGGATGTTGCCAAGGCGACAGATTTGACGATCGGATTCTTGTCTCAGGTGGAGCGGGGAATTAGTGCGCCGTCGCTATCCTCCTTTCAGCGGATTGCCGGAGCGTTGCAGACAAGCCTGGAACAATTGATCAAGGTGAACGAGCCTTACAGCGAATATGTTTCCAAAGACGCGCGTCAAACCTATGTGCTTGGTAAATCTAAGCGCCTTTACGAAAAACTGGGGCCGGGATTTTCAGGTGCACTGACGTACCCTTGCATCGTCCACCGCCCAGCAGGTCATGTTTCGGAGCACATGCAGCATGATGGGGAAGTGTTTTGCTATCTGTTGTCAGGCAAACTGGAGTACCATCTGGACGATAGGACCTTCATCATGACAGCTGGAGACAGCATTCATCACGATACGGCCAAGCCGCATTATTCAAAGGTGTTGGGCGATGAAGAATCCGTGGAGCTTTGGGTGAGCTCAACTCCGATCAGTCATGGCAAAAGCTAATATGCGGCAATCGTGTCAGATTGAAGTCTGAGAGCCCGCACGCGAAAAGAGTGCGCAGTGAGTGCTAGAGTACAATAGCAGATACGCGGCGGTCGAGACTTTTCGAAAAAGATGGAAGTAGCACCAGTTCAATGATGATGATCAATCTGCCAAATGCACTGCAAGCTTGGTGCTTGAGCCATTTTGAGAGAACTGGTAGCGGGAGAGGGACTCGAACCCCCGACACGCGGATTATGATTCCGCTGCTCTAACCACCTGAGCTACCCCGCCATCCGGTCAGCTACCTTCACAAAGGCGCTGCGGTGTGGGGAGCTTATAGTGAGGCGGCGCGCAGGCGTCAAGCGCAGAATCTGCGCCTGACGACATTCTTTCGGCTGGC
This sequence comes from Roseibium sp., assembly GCF_965216085.1. Lineage (GTDB taxonomy): Bacteria > Pseudomonadota > Alphaproteobacteria > Rhizobiales > Stappiaceae > Roseibium. The sequence continues at coordinate 1,286,109 of NZ_OZ244138.1, forward strand.
AGTCTAAACGGCAGAAACCGGCGTCTCGGCTTGTGGAAAATCGACAGCCCAATTGCCCGTGCGTTCCGTTTTGTGAATCCATCCGCCACCCAGAACACGAGCGGTTTCATCATCGCTGTCAAAGAAGACACAGGCCTGGCCCGGGGCAACTCCAGTTTCGCCATTGGCAAGGTCGACAAAGGCCTTGCCATTCAAGATCCGCAAGGTCGCTGGTGCCGGCGGCCGCGTCGAACGGACCTTGGCAAAGACATCTATTTCATCACCTTCATCCAGTGGTTGGTCGCCGATCCAGTTCATCTCGCGCAGTAAAATTGTGTGCGTCGCCAGGGCTTCGCGCGGGCCGACTATCACCCGGCGCTCATCGGCGTCGAGACGCACCACATAAAGCGGGTCGCCTGTGGCCACGCCAATGCCGCGGCGCTGGCCGATGGTGAAATGGATGATGCCGTCGTGCTTGCCCAAAACACGTCCGTCCATGTGAACGATGTCGCCGGGTTCGGCTGCGTTCGGCCGGAGCTTTCTGATCACCTCAGCATAATCTCCGTTCGGCACGAAGCAGATGTCTTGGCTGTCCGGTTTGTTTGCGACAGAGAGGCCAAACTCCTCTGCAAGTTCCCGCACTTTCGATTTCGGCATGCCGCCAAGCGGAAAGCGGACAAAATCCAGCTGCTCCTGGGTGGTGGCAAACAGGAAATAACTTTGATCGCGATCAAGATCCGCCGGGCGGTGGAGGGCGCGCCTGTTGCCCTTGGTAACTGAACGCACATAGTGACCGGTTGCCAGCGCGTCGGCGCCAAGATCTTTGGCGGTTTTTAAAAGATCCGTGAATTTGACAGTCTGATTACAGGAAACGCACGGAATGGGCGTTTCGCCGTCGATGTAACTATCGGCAAACCGGTCCATAACCTGTTCTTTAAAGCGGCTCTCATAATCGAGTACGTAATGCGGAATGCCGATCTTTTCTGCAGCCCGCCGGGCGTCGTGAATGTCGACCCCGGCGCAGCAGGATTTTGCCTTGGCAACGGCCGCACCATGGTCGTAAAGCTGTAGGGTGATGCCGATGACGTCATACCCTTGTGCATGCATCATCGCGGCAACCACAGAACTGTCGACACCGCCAGACATGGCAACAACGACACGCGTGTCTTCAGGGCGGCCGGGAAGATCCAGACTGTTCAACATTTTCAAAGGCACTTTCAGAAGTGTTGGGCCCTGCCGTCCGGCATGCACATTTGTGCGCCGTTGATGGCTGCCGCCAAGCGGTTGTCAGGTCAGGCCAATTCTCATTGCGCGGCACTATACAGATAAGGGCTGTTTTTGCCAATTGCGAGTGCCGGGCACCCGGCATGCATTGCCGGAGCGGCAAAGCTTGCCGTGTTAAGGGCGGTGCTTGTACCGCGAGTACGTGGCAAAAGCTAAGTGATTCAATGTCTTGATGGTTTTGGGGAAACTGGCCCGCAGTTTGCTTTCAGTTGGCTGATGCTATCCGTCCGCTGATTGGGCGTGAACTATTGGGGGCTTTCCGTGCTGCCTATTGGAATGATGACCGAGCTAACTCAAGGACCTGTGCAAGTCAAAGCCGCTGGTGGGCTGGCGTCTGGCTCGACTGGTGGGTCTGGTAACGAGTTTCAGCAGTTTTCCGAGGAGCTTCAAAGCGCGTTGCAAGAGCCAGGTGCAGAGCTGCCGGTAGAGGTAGAGGGTGATGCTCTTCCAGTTGACCTGTCCGGTGAACTGGAAATGCCGACTTCATCGCCTGAAGATGGTGTTGGTGGTGGGATGCTGGAAGCTGCTCAAAGTACGGATATGTCGTCTCCGGATGCTGGGCTTGTTTTTGCTGAGGCGCAAGAAAGCGCGGTTCCAGGATATCTCGGGGTCGCCTGGCAGGCGGATGCTGGGATTGGAGATTTGGCTGACGATGGGCGCGTAGAAGTGGCAGGCCGGGAGGGAATAGGTTCGGCCGGTGCTGCGTCTAGGGTGGCTGAAGCGCCAAGCTTGCCTCAGGTCGGTATGCCAGCCGCCGCAGGCGAGGCAGGCAAATATGTTAAACCAGCTGTGAGTGCTGGGGTTCCTGGCAAGCAAGCCGGGTCAGTGCCGAATTTTGAAGTCTCAGCAGAGCAGCGTGTTAGCGCGGGTAACGGTCCGCTGACAGGCGCTGGTGAGGCAGATGTAAATGATGCAGGCGCGGTTACGCGTTCCATTATCGTGGAAAACGACCCTGAACTGGTTGGAAGTGACACGAAGGCCGTCGATCGCCCAAATGGCGTGCAGGCTGTAGAAACCAATAGCCGTCGCTGGCAGGAGGGTTTGCCTCAGGAGCTGAGAGCCGATACTCCGAATGTGCAGCGTTTTTCCGAATCTACCCTGTCCCAGCCAGTGCAAGAGCTTGCTGGCCTGGCCGTGCAAAGTGAGCGGGTAGGCGATGTTAAGCCTGGTGTGCCAATCGGGGCCGCTGAGGTTCCGGCAGCGGATGGAGCTCAGGCGCCCGAGCATGACTTAAAACCGCGTGTTTGGCGGTCAGAGCCGGTTTCCACTGCGCCTGGCGCAGAGGTTGCGAGTTTGGTGCGGCAGGCAAGTGGCGCACCTTTTAATGGTGCGGCTGGGGCAAGTGACGTGGCTAGGTATGACCAGGCTGATGCGGATATAAAGCTGGTTCGCCCGGTTCAAGCTGCCGATGCTAAGCCAGCTCAAGGCGTTGTGGCGCCGGCACCGCAAACAGCTGGTGCGTTGGCTGGTCAGGTTCTGCCTCAAACACTGTCTCGGTCGGATGCTTCTTTATCTGATGCCACTGCTCGTCAATCCGAGGACGTGCCATTCGATCTTGGCGGTGAAGAGATGCGGCCGGGGCCGCGCTTGGCTGACGAGGTGCGGATGGCCGGTTCGAGGAGTGTCGGCGTTGATGGTCAGGCGCAGGCCGGAAGTCCAATTACCGGACAGCCGAAAATCGTGACTCCTCAAAATTCGATTGCCGCGGCGGCCTCAGGTCAGTCGCAGGTGAGCGAGATTGTTGACGATCTTGTCGTTGATGGTGCTGGTACCAAAGCCGGACTAGAGGCCGAGTTAGCCGACGAGCCGGATTTTGTAGCTACGCTGCGCGGCGGTGATATGCAGGGTGCGGCCCGGACCGAGGCTCTTCAAACTCCAACTCAGGCGCAAAGCTCCCAGGTGGCCACTCAAGTGGCTGTCGAGATGGCCCGGAACCTGAAAAACGCCCAAACCCGCTTCCAGATGAGGTTTGATCCGCCGGAGTTGGGTCGTGTGGATGTGAATATGAAGGTGGCGGCAGACGGCAGCGTTCAGGCGCATCTGATCGTTGAGCGTCCGGAAACACTTGATATGTTCCTGCGGGATCAGCGCGGTTTGGAGCGGGCACTTGAAGCGGCGGGTCTGAATACCAATTCCAACGACCTTCAATTTTCCTTGAAGCAGGAAGCCGGGCAGCAATTCGCGTCTGGTGAAGACCATCAGCAAAATCAATCTGGTCAGTCTTCTAGCGGCAAAGATGGAGCTGCCGATGATGGGGCGGCTGGCGAAATCATAGACCGGGAACTTCTACAAATGACGCTCGCAGAGCAGCGTGGCGGTTTGGACATCCGGATTTAAGGGGCGTGCCAAGCGTCTTAGGAGAGAGTAATGACGATTATTACACCTGGAACAAGTGGTGTCACCCAATCTGCAAGTGATGCCGCGAGCCAAGCTAGCCAGTCCGGTTTATCGGCAAACTATGAGCTGTTCTTGAGTATGCTGACGACGCAGATTCAAAACCAGGATCCGCTGGATCCGCTGGATTCTGCTGAGTACACCAACCAGCTTGTGCAATACTCCAGCGTTGAGCAGTCTATCCAGACCAACCAAAACTTGGAAGAGATGATCAGTTTGCTGTCTAGCAATCAATCCTCTGCCTATGTCAACTATATTGGCACAGAAGTAACCGCAGCTGGCGGTACAGCGATGATGGTGGATGGCCAGGCGTCATGGGAATACGATGTCCTCGAAGACGCCTCTGGAACAGTCGAAATTCTCAATGAATTTGGCAATGTCGTCTATACCGGTGAGATTCAGATGCAGGCGGGTGGCGGAACATATACGTGGAACGGCGAACTGGACGACGGTGGAACAGCGGCAGGCGGCGCATATACCATCCAGCTGGATGTGTCCGATGCGGCTGGGAACGCTGAACCGGCATCGATTGAGGTGTCTGGTGTTGTCGATGAGGTCGATTTCGGTGGGGATATCCCTTTCCTAAGGATTGGCGAAATCTCAGTGCCGGTCAGTGCAGTGAAGTCCGTCCGCTCTATTTAATATTGGCTGTTCAGGCACCTCCCTGGCAGTTATTTGGCGGGAAGGTGGCGGTTTTTTCAAATTATTTGCCAATTCAGACAGGCTGTGCCGCGAATTTTACCGCAGGCAGGGTGTGGCAAATTTGCGTTTGTCCCGTTCTGTCTCGCATTGCGTTGCATTTTGCACGATCAAGACATCATGGTTAACAAATTGATATAATGTCCTGTAGTTTCTAAGTTTAATTTTTCATAGTTTGCTAAATATTATTCACAAAATCTGAGTTTTATAGTTAATAAAAGGCGAACATTGCTTTAGCCGTTTGTTAAGCGTCATTGTGTAGTCTCATCTAAACCTTGGTCATGGTTAGTGTGAGAGTACAATGACCGAACAAATTCGTTCGCGTGTAAAATATGTCATCGGCCCGGATGGAAGCCCGCTTACAATTGCGGACCTCCCCCCCACGTCTACAAAGCGATGGGTGATCCGGCGAAAAGCGGAAGTGGTCGCAGCCGTTCGAGGCGGACTGTTGTCGCTTGAAGAAGCCTGTCAGAGATATACCCTGACTGTTGAAGAGTTCTTGTCTTGGCAAAGCTCAATTGAAAAACATGGGTTGGCCGGTTTGCGGGCCACTCGGATTCAGCAGTACAGGGGCTGATAAGCCTGGTGAGAAATTCATAGGCACCTGACCAGGTGCTTCGGGGAAGGTCGGCTGTGCCGGCCTTTTTTGTTGCCTGCTGAAACGTTATGCTTATCCAAAGGTTAATGGGATGGGCAGTTTTTCCCCATCTCAGTTGCATCCTGCAGCTCCCAAATTCGCCGATTTCTGCCACTCTGTGTTCGCGAGTAATGTTTTGTTAACTTCTTGTTAACCTTCAGGGCGGCAAATTTTGCCTAACAGGTGCGTGGCATGTCGCTCCGACTCTGCTGATAAGGGCGGAAGGCATGCGAAAGATGCGGGCGGGCATTCGTGAACGGATTAATTGAATTCATAAAAACACTTGGACCGGCGCGGATCGCGGCGATGGGAGCCGTGGCTGCGATCTTGGTCGGTGTTTTTGCATTTATCATCTTCCGGGTGACAGCCCCTCAGATGACAACGCTCTACAACGAGCTGACTCTGGAAGATTCCGCTGCAATCGTTACGCAACTCGAAAGCCAGGGTGTCCAATTCAAGCTTGCGCGCGAGGGATCGAGTATTCTTGTGCCGCAAGAGCAAGTGGCGCGGCTGCGTATGCAGCTTGCTGCTGAAGGTTTGCCGACGGGTGGTTCAATCGGTTACGAGATCTTTGACCGGTCTGACACACTTGGTGCAACCAGCTTCGTTCAAAACATCAATCATCTCAGAGCAATGGAAGGCGAGCTCTCGCGTACGATCGGTTCACTCGATCGTATCCGTTCTGCCCGCGTTCATTTGGTCATTCCTGAGCGCCAGCTGTTTCAGCGGGACCGCCGTCCGCCGTCCGCGTCTATCGTCCTGAATGTGCGTGGTGGCCTTGGGCCTGGTGAGATCCGCGCTGTTCAGCATCTTGTTGCGACGGCTGTCGATGGGCTGGATCCTGATAAAGTGTCGATCGTTGATGAAAGCGGGCGCCTGTTAGCGTCCGGCGCTGGCAGCGATGACGAAGGTATGGTGTCTGCCCGTCTGCAAGAGCGGACGACCGCGATTGAAAGCCGTTTGCGCAACCAGGTGGAAGAAATTCTGAATTCGATAGTCGGGCCAGGCCGTGCCCGGGTGCGGGTGAATGCCGATATTGATTTTAATCGCCGTACAGAAACTACCGAAACATTTGATCCAGAAGGTCAGGTCGTCCGTTCGACCCAATCAAAAGAAGAGGCCACGGCCAGCACGCGTAAGGACGGTCAGGTCACCGTCGGAAACGAACTGCCGAATGCTGACGACAATGCAGGTGCGAATGGCGGCGAACAAGATACGTCGTCTCTAACGGAAGAGATTGTCAATTACGAGATCTCTAAATCGACACTGACAGAAGTTGTCGAAGCCGGGAAGATCACGCGCCTGTCTGTTGCGGTTCTCGTGGATGGCACTTATCTGCCGGATGAAAATGGTAACTCCGTCTATACACCGCGGGAACAAGACGCTTTGGACCGGATTGCAGTGTTGGTTCGCTCCGCTGTGGGGTATGATGAAAGTCGAGGCGACGTTGTAGAAGTCATCAACTTGCAATTCGCCTTGCCGCCGGAGCAAGACATCGCAGAAGGCGATGGCCTCTTTGAGTTCACCCGCGACGACATCATGCGGTTTGCAGAGTTGGGTGTCTTGTTCCTGATTGCGATCTTACTGCTGCTGTTCGTGGTCCGGCCGCTACTGCGCCGCATTGTAACGCCTGAGGAGCAGCAGCCGCAGGAGTTGGTAATCGGGCCGGACGGAACGTTGGTGGCCGATAGCGAAGTGCCTCAAGAAGAGGAAGCCGAAGATGAGTTCGTTATTGAGTGGCTTGAGCAGGCTAAGCAGGAAGGTGCGCTGCAGGCCAGCTCAATTGCCAAGGTCGGCGAAATGATATCGGATCATCCAACGGAAGCGGTGAATATCGTCCGGGGCTGGTTGGATGAGCAGGCAGCGTAATGGCAAGTGATCAGCTACAGCAACATCTAACAGTCAGTGTTGATGAAGAAGAGCGGGAACTCAAGGGTGCGGAGCGTGCGGCTGTCCTATTGCTCGCGCTTGGGGAATCTCATGGTGCACCCATTTGGGATAAATTGGACGAAATTGAAGTCCGTCAGGTTTCTGCAGCCATGGCAAGCCTTGGGCCCGTTACGCCGAATATGCTGGAGGATCTTTTTAAGGACTTCGTGCGCCGGATCAGCTCAAAGGGCGCGCTGACCGGGAACGTCGATGCGACCGAACGTTTGCTGGCGACTTTCCTGCCGGGCGAAAAAGTCTCGGTCATCATGGAGGAAATCCGTGGTCCTGCCGGCCGGAACATGTGGGAGAAACTCTCAAATGTTCAGGAAAACGTCCTGGCCAACTATTTGAAGAACGAATACCCGCAGACGGTGGCGGTTGTTCTGTCGAAGATCAACTCCGATCACGCTGCCCGGGTCTTGGGAATCTTGCCGGAAGAATTGGCACTGGAAGTTGTCAGCCGGATGTTGCGCATGGACGCTGTCCAAAAAGAGGTTCTGGAAAAAGTTGAGCAGACCTTGCGCGTTGAGTTCATGTCGAATCTGACAAATACATCGCGCCGGGACAGCCACGAAATGATGGCGGATATCTTCAATAACTTTGACAGGCAGACCGAAGCGCGCTTCTTGGCTGCTCTGGAAGAAGATAATCGTGAGGCTGCGGATCGCATCAAGACGTTGATGTTCACTTTCGACGACCTGCTCAAGCTGGATGCGGCAAGTGCGCAGACACTACTGCGGCATGTGGAAAAAGATCAGCTGGCGATCGCCCTTAAAGGATCTACGGATACAGCACGCGAGTTCTTCTTCGGTAATATGTCCTCCCGCGCGGCCAAATTGTTGGAGGATGATATGGAAGCGCTCGGCCCTGTGCGCCTGAGAGATGTGGATGACGCTCAGACAGGGATGGTCAATCAGGCCAAGGATCTGGCAGCCAAGGGCGAGATCATGATCTCCAAGTCCAAGGGTGATGAAGAGATTATCTACTGATGCGGCAACAAGCAGAATCCTACACGAGAATGGGCACGATGACGAACCCGTCGAAATTTCTGTTCAATGTTGACTTCTCCGAGCCGGAGGAGCCCGAGGAGATTGCTCCGCCGGAACCGGAAATTCCGATGATCCCGGTTGCCGATCACCAAAAGCTTCTTGAAAAGGCGAAGGCGCAAGCTTTTGAAGAGGGCCGTGTTCAAGCCCTGAAAGATATGCAGACCAAGCAGGAAACTCTGCTGACTGAAGAGGTCAATCATTTGACCAAAGTGATCGGGCAGGTCTTGCAGACGGTGGATGAATCCATCTCTGCGCAAGAGAAAGATGCGGTCAGCTTTGCATTTCTTGTGGCTAGACGCCTGTGCAGCCACCTGATTGCCCGCCAGCCACTGGCAGAAACGATCGCTTTGGTGTCAGAATGCCTTGGACCGTTGCGCCGGGCTCCCCACTTGGTCATCCGAGTGGGCGAACAGGATGTTGAAGCACTGAAGGCCAAGGTCGATCCAATTATTCATGAAAAAGGCTTTGACGGAAGATTGGTCATTCTTGGAGAGCCGGAGATTGACCGGGGTGATTGTCATATCGAGTGGGCCGATGGCGGTATCAAGCGGGACCGGAAAGCGCTTGAAGCGGAGATAGATGGAAGCATACGCGCGTATTTGGCAGCGCGCAGCGCCCCGAAACCGGCCACGAAAGCCGAGGCTGAGCCGGAAAAGGACACTGAGGCATGAGTGACGAACAAGACACAAACATCCCTCTAGATGAACTAGAGGCGCCAGAGCGTATCGGCGACGATGATGAGATTCATAATCCGCAGTCTGCAGCTGATCTTGAAGCGGTTTTTGATGTTCCAGTCCGGATTTCTGCTGTCCTGGGGCACTCCAAAATGCATGTCTCAGATTTGCTCAAACTGGCCTCTGGAACAGTTCTGGAACTCGACCGGAAGGTCGGGGAAGCCATTGATATTTATGTAAACGATCGCCTTGTGGCACGTGGTGAGGTTGTTCTGGTTGAGGACAAGCTTGGTGTGACCATGACAGAAATCATCAAGACCGATCGATAGGAAAGGGATCGTATGCGCCTTTTGATTGTCGGAACCCTCGGCGGGCAGCTAACGGCAGCTTCAAAAATAGCGATGCAGGGCGGCGCTCAGGTGACCCATGCCGACGATGTCGATGGGGCATTGAAGGTTCTCCGGTCTGGGCGCGGCGCGGACCTAATGATGGTCGAGGTTCACCTCGATATCGAAGGATTGATCGCCAAGCTGCAGACCGAGCGGGTTCACGTTCCCGTCGTTGCCTGTGGCGTTGAAACAGACGCTCAAGCTGCTGTGTCTGCTATCCGGGCTGGGGCAAAAGAATATATTCCGCTGCCGCCTGATCCGGAGATGATCGCTGCCGTTTTGGCTGCTGTCGCACAGGAACGTGGTGATCTCATCTACCGTGATGATGCCATGGCGAGTGTCGTGAAATTGGCAGAACAGGTTGCTCCCTCCGATGCCTCCGTCTTGATTACCGGAGAATCCGGAACCGGTAAGGAAGTCATTGCCCGCCACGTTCACAAGTGTTCAAACCGGGCTTCAAAGCCCTTCATTTCCATAAACTGTGCCGCGATCCCGGAGCACCTTTTGGAATCAGAACTTTTTGGTCACGAAAAGGGAGCCTTCACCGGGGCCGTTGCCCGCCGCATTGGCAAATTCGAAGAAGCAGATGGTGGCACGCTTCTGCTGGACGAGATTTCGGAAATGGATGTTCGCTTGCAAGCTAAGCTTCTGCGCGCTCTCCAGGAGCGGGTTATCGACCGGGTCGGCGGGACACGTCCGGTTCCAGTCGACATTCGTATCCTCGCAACATCCAACCGGGACTTGGCTGAAAGTGTGCGCGAAGGACATTTCCGGGAAGACCTTTTGTTCCGCCTCAACGTCGTCAATCTGAAATTGCCAGCTCTGCGGGAACGCCCGGCGGACATTATGGAGTTGGCTCAGTTCTTTATTACGCATTATTCGGAAGCCAATGGGGTGCCGGTGCGGCCGTTGTCTGTTGAAGCCCGGCAGGCGTTGATGTCGAATCCGTGGCCGGGCAATGTCCGTGAGCTGGAAAATACCATGCACCGCGCAACACTGCTGGCGTCCGGCGCGGAAATTGGTGTTGAAGCTATTCGTATGCCCGATGGCACTCCTTTGAGTGTTTCGCGCGGTCCAGCGGAGCGCGCAGCGCAAACGGCAGAAGCCGTCACTCGTAACTTTGTTGGGCGAACTGTTGCCGATGTTGAGCAGGACCTCATCCTGGATACGCTCGATCATTGCCTGGGAAACCGGACACATGCTGCCAAAATTCTCGGAATTTCGATCCGGACACTGCGCAACAAACTGAATCAGTATTCAGATGAAGGCGTCCAAGTGCCGAGCCCGGGCGAAGCACGCGGTTAACAAACGTCATAACCATCCAGATCGGGAATAATCCGGGACTGGATGAAACGGAAAGAGATTAGCAACAAGCATGTCGGACACTGCAGCAGGTGGAGAAGGCGGGGCAGCAGGACCTGCCGCTGGTCAGGAGGGGGCTCCAGGAGCCGCCCCGGCTTCTGCTGTTTCCGGTTTGCCGAGTGTTCAGGAAATAATAAATACGCTGCGCAAGGGCGATATCGGCCTTGCGACCGGCGTGCTCATTATCCTGACGCTTTTGATCCTGCCGATGCCGCCGGTCATGCTGGACATGTTCCTGGCGGTCTCCATTATCTTTTCCGTGCTGGTCTTGATGACCGGTTTGTTCATTCAAAAGCCTTTGGAATTCTCGTCTTTTCCGACGGTTCTCTTGATCGCGACGATGTTGCGTTTGGGACTGAACATCGCTTCCACCCGCCTCATTCTGGCAAATGGTCATGAGGGAACTGCAGCGGCCGGGAATGTCATCCAGTCGTTCGGCAACTTGGTGATGGGCGGCAACTTCGTCATCGGGATCATCGTGTTTGCGATCCTGGTGATCGTGAACTTCGTGGTCATCACCAAAGGTTCCGGCCGTATTGCAGAAGTCGCGGCACGTTTCACCTTGGACGCGATGCCGGGCAAACAAATGGCAATTGATGCCGATTTGTCCGCTGGATTGATCGATGAAGCGACAGCGAAAAGCCGGCGTAAAGATCTCGAAGATGAAAGCTCATTCTTCGGCGCGATGGACGGTGCGTCCAAATTCGTCCGCGGAGATGCCATCGCGGGCCTTCTGATCACCTTTATCAATATCCTCGGTGGGATCTTCATCGGCGTCGCCCAGATGGAGCTTAGTTTCTCAGAGGCGGCGAACAATTATACGCTTTTGACTATCGGTGATGGTCTTGTTTCGCAGATCCCAGCGCTGATTGTTTCGACCGCCGCAGGTCTTCTGGTTTCCAAGGCCGGTGTGCACGGTGCTGCAGATAAAGCGCTTGCAAGCCAATTTACCGGCTATCCGAAAGCGCTCGGCATGTCCGCTGCGGTGATGGTCGTTCTGGCGTTGCTGCCGGGTATGCCGATGATCCCCTTTTTGGGACTGGCTGGTGCAGCTGGCTATCTCGCTTATCAAGTCGGCACGAATAAGAAGAAGGAAGAAGCCCAGGCAGCTGTGGTTAAGGCGATTGAAGAAGCGCCTAAGCCGCCTGCAGAGCCGCCGATCACCGACGCACTCAAGATGGATGAACTGCGCATCGAACTTGGCTACGCTCTGCTACCGCTCATCAACGGCAAGGCAACCGGAGATGCCGATGTGCTGACCGAGCAGATCAAAGCACTGCGCCGGCAGATTGCAGGCGATATGGGCGTTATCATGCCGCCTGTCCGGATCCTCGACAACATTCAGCTCGGTGCCAACGACTATGTCATCAAGGTCAAGGAAGTCGAAGCTGGCCGTGGAAATCTTTATCCGAACCATTTCATGGTGATGGATCCGGCGGGCGGGCAAGTGAAACTGCCCGGCACACATACGACGGAGCCGACTTTTGGTTTGCCTGCGACCTGGGTGGAAGCCCAATATCGTGAGGATGCTTCGCTGCGCGGCTATACAGTTGTAGACCCGGCAACCGTTTTGTCGACCCACCTGACTGAGACCATTAAGGGCAATATCAGTGAGCTGGTAACTTACGGTGATGTTCAGAAACTTCTGAAAGAGCTGCAGGGCGAGCAGGCCAAACTGGTTGAAGATCTGATCCCGTCGCAGATTACCGTTTCCGGCATTCAACGCGTGCTGCAGGCACTGCTCAATGAGCGGATTTCCGTTCGTGATCTGGGCACGATCCTCGAAGGTGTGTCCGAAGCAACCGGCATGACCCGCAATACTGATACGATCGCAGAACATGTGCGGACTCGCCTTGGCCGCCAGATCTGCGCTGCAAACCTGTCACCGGGAGGCTATCTGCCGTTGATTGCAATGTCCCCGCAATGGGAGCAGGCGTTCCTTGAATCCATTGTTGGCGAAGGCGATGACCGCCAGCTTGCGATGCAGCCGAGCAAACTTCAGGAGTTTGTTGGTATTGTGCGGGATGCCTTTGAAGAGGCCGCACAGCAAGGTGAAGTGCCGGTGCTTCTAACCTCTCCACAAACCCGGCCATTTGTCCGGTCCATCGTAGAGCGCTTCCGGGCACATACGACCGTGATGAGCCAAGGTGAAGTGCACCCGCGGGTCAAGCTGAAGACGATTGGGTCAATCTAAAAATAATGAATTTGATTTTTGGGAAGTGTTAGGCCAGCACACTCACTCGTGAGGCCACTGCGGTTGGGCTCGCGTAAGTGGCCTGAGGTGTATAGCTGTTTCGCAAAAACATCTGAGCTTGTTGTTGCCCGGCGGCAGTCGTGATGTTTGTAACCGTCGTATTCAACTGAGTACGCAGGGCTTGGCCCTTCTTTATGGAATTTGAGCGCTTTTGTGACCAGCCGGTGTTGTACGCCTTCCACTTCGACTTCCGTTTCGAGCTGAAACGATTGTGGTAATCGCGTTGCACATAGTTTCCTACTTTTGGCATCTCGCATCTCTCCTGGATACAGATTGACCGTGGCAAAACATGGTTAATCAGTCGTTAACGATCAGCCTGGGTTCGGGATCCTCACAGATTGTTTCTTCACGAAGGACATGACAGACCGACCTGGAGGCGGCTATGGCTTGGCGGTTTCAAAAACACCTGTTATGGCGGTTCGCAGCAAATTTGGCCAAAGGAGGCAGCATGTCGGGACCGGTCTTGGATCTGAACGGCTATACGGACATTCCGGATACAAAAGTCGCAGTTGTGGTCACTCATCTGGAAATGACTGCTGCGCCGGAGAACCCTTTGTCGGCTGGCCGCGAAGATGTGGTTCTGGAACAATGGGAAAACCCAGAAACGGCAGATTATAAAGCCCTCTTTAGGGCGGTCGGAGAAGAATGGATCTGGTTTGGCCGTCTTGTGAAACCGGATGACGAGCTTGCTGCACTTCTATCAGAGCCGGCCCGCAAGAATTTTCGTCCTATGCGCGATGGAAAAGTGTTGGGAACACTTGAAGTCAATTTTGCCGATCCAGAAAACGTCGAAATAGCCTATTTCGGTTTGGTTCCGGATGCAATTGGCGGCGGGGTTGGCCGCTGGCTGATGAGCCAGGCGATTGAGATGGCTTGGGCCCGGCCGGAGACCAAGCGGGTCTGGCTGCACACCTGCACGGCCGACAGCCCGCAAGCAATTCGGTTCTATCAATCTTGTGGCTTCAAACCGTTCAAACGATCGATTGAAGTTATGGACGATCCGCGCCTTCAAGGCCTCTATTCCAAAAACACAGCCTCTCACGTGCCGTGTCTGGGTTAGAGTATTTTCAAGCGCTCAGTTTTACCCGTTCGGGAAAAGCCGCCGCAATCGCCTGGCGGTTTGGTTCAAGGACACCACGCTCTGTGATCAGTCCAGTGACCAGCCGGGCCGGGGTGACATCGAAGGCCGGATTTCCGACTTCGGATCCATCTGCGACGATGTCGACGGTTTCAATTGCTCCGGCGGCCGTGCGCCCCGTCATTTGACTGATTTCTTCACCACTGCGTTCTTCGATCGGGATTTCTCGCACGCCGTCGGAAAGTGAGAAATCTATCGTGGGAGAGGGCAGGGCGACATAAAAGGGCACATTGTTGTCCTTAGCCGCCAGGGCTTTCAAATAGGTGCCGATTTTGTTGCAGACATCGCCCGTTGCAGTGGTTCGGTCGGTGCCGGTGATCACAATGTCGACCTCGCCATGTTGCATCAGATGGCCACCGGCGTTGTCGACAATCACGGTATGGGGGACGCCGTGTTTGCCCAACTCCCAGGCCGTTAAAAAGGCTCCCTGATTTCTCGGGCGGGTCTCATCGACCCAGACATGTACCGGAATACCGCCGTCGTGGGACATATAGATCGGCGCTGTTGCTGTGCCCCAATCGACTGTTGCCAGCCAGCCCGCATTGCAATGGGTCAGGATATTGACGGGGTCGCCCTCTCGTTTGGTTCTGGAAATCGCTGCGATCAGCTCCATTCCATGCATACCGATAGCCATATTGATGGCTATGTCCTCGTTGCAAACGTCATTGGCGAATTTGTAGGCAGCGTCCCGGCGATGCTCTGGTGCGACTTGGATGAGCGTCTTTCGAGCAAGATCCAGAGCCCATCGGAGGTTTACTGCGGTTGGCCGGGTTTCCAGAAGACTGGAGCAGGCGGCGTGCAGAGAAATGTCAGAAGGATCTTCTCGCATGGCGAGCGCAACACCATAGGCAGCGGTCGCGCCAATCAGCGGTGCTCCGCGGACCTGCATCACGCGAATCGCGTGCGCAGCTTCTGCCATTGTCCTCATCTGGACAGTCTCAAACACATAGGGAAACTTCGTTTGATCGATGATTTCGACTGTTTCGCCATCATCGGCCAGCCAAATCGTGCGGTATTTCTTGCCATCGACATCCATGCCGGTATCTCCCTAAAAACCGGATTTCTTTTTGAATACCTCATCGCTCGCAAGCAAACCAGCACTGGCTTGCTGGTCTCAAGGCAAAAAATCAATTAATGTTTGTTAACCATATTCGCGCGATTGGCAGTGGATACCCTGCAATGAGGAATGGCGTCTCGGCCGTGCGTGTTTAAGATTCAATTAAGACTAAGTCGCACTGACAAAACATATGGAGCTGGCACTCAATGGCTGAAATGCAGGACAACGTGGTTCCGCACACCCGCATGCGATCCTTGCGCGATGCCATCCGCAAAGTGCAGCTGGGCGAAGTTGAGCGTTCTGATGTTGTTGTCGAATTGCAGGATACCGAACGCGCGCGTTTGGACATGCTGGCGGACGAGCTGAAAGACGTTTTCCGGGAAATTCCAGAGGACGATGATCAGTTCTCTCTTCAGATCATTGCAGGATCCACTCCGCGCCTCTGGATCGATGCGACCAGTCATGTTGCCGTGGCCGGTGATAGGCGGACGTATCGTTTCTTGAAGGATACCCGGCTCGGGCGCGTGGTCATTCTGGAAACGGCGAATATCGACGATATGGCCGATTGTTTGACTGAATATATCGCCGAGCGGGTCTTGGAGCGGGAAAAAGCGCTGGAAGGTGATTGGCTCAACAACCGTCTGCGTCAGGTGGCCCTGGAATCCAAGGTAGTTCGGGTCAAAGAAAGCCGGACGCCCTGGTTGCCTGTTGCAGGGGCTTTCGGCATTGGCCTGGCGCTGGGCATTGTTGGCTTGATCGGATTCGCCTGGTTCGCAAACCCGCTTTGAGCAAAACGGTGAATTACGAATATACGAACTTCTCCAGGCATCGCCGCGAAAACAGGTCCAGTTTCGTTAAACGCTTCATCATTATCATGAGTTCGCTTGTGGCAGACACCGTGTGACCTGATTTATCCAAGTATTGGGCTATCTGATTGACTGCGTCCTCTGATACCTTTTTTGTGAAGACGTCTGAAACGCACAGATTATAGATGATATCTTCGATCTCATCTGTTTGATCAATATCGTGATTGTGAAGAATTCGTTCGTTTTGGATAATCTTGCTAATTTCAAACCAAGCAAAGTCGGCAGCGAGTAGATCATCTCCCAGAGATCCGAGAATAAAACTGATTTTCTCAAGTGGTGTGCCTTTCAGCCCCTCAAGATAATTTATGTCTGCTGCGTCAAAATCTATGTGTTTTGACATTGTAGTCGTAGTGACTTCTTGAACATCTTTTCCAGAAAAACGTTCAAAGAGATAGAACCCGTCTTGCTCTCTTTGCAAATCTGTTTCTGATTTCTGGAAATAGGCGATGGTCCCGGCGACAGAAAGTAAAAGCACTGTCATGCTAACGACGGAGAAATACCTAACTGAAAGGGGCAAAACAATTTTCCGGAATGGATCACATTAGATGGCATCGGTCATGTTAGTTCTCGATTGGTTGCGACCGTGTTAAGTTCAATATTAGATTGCGAATTATGAAGCGAATCTCTCTAGATTGGCTGTGTTCACTTTGGAACCGCAATACTTTGCTGGCTAAGCCGTTTCACCGGGCCGCCGTCTGGCTCAAAGCCGTGTTCTTCCATCTGACACGTCCAGCCATCCCCATTTCGCGCAATCGAAAAGAGGTTGTAGCGGGCGGCGGGTTTGTGCCCACCTGGTGCGCTTGTGGCTGACGGCACACCAATCACAGGGACGGGGCCACTTGGACCTTCGACTTCCTCTAAGCTGTCGATATGGGTGTGACCGTGAAGGATCAGTTCCGCGCCGACACGTTTGACCACTGTCCGTAGACGCGATGCATCGGACAGGCGTTTGTGCCACAAGGTGGCGTTTTTAAACGGTGGATGATGTATGAGCACAACGCGGAAGAGGTTTTCTTCGCCAAGTTGTTCAAGAATTTCACGTAGCCGCCGGGATTGTTTGATACCGACGCGCCCGGACGCAAACCAGGGAGCCGTGGCTCGCCCTGTTGTCACGCCAATGATCGCGACCTCTCCCCGTTTCCTGACATAAGGAAATGTTGCTTCCGAACGGACTTTTTCCGCAGGGGCGGCAGCAGCGCCATTATCGCCGCTCATGTAAGGCCACCAGGCTGTGCGGGCTTTTTTGACGGCGCCGCGGACATAGGCATCATGGTTGCCTGGAACAACGGACACTTGGTCAGCTGGGCCTATCTCCTCTAGCCACGTTCGTGCGCCGGTGATTTCCATTGGAAGAGCGATATTTACGAGATCTCCTGTCACCGCGATGTGGTCGGGCGACTGGTTTTTCATATCCTCCACCAACTGCTCCAGGTGATTGCCACCCATGATTTTCGAGCGGTTGCGCTGCCAGTTCAAATAACCGAGCAGGCGTTTGGAAAACAACTGAAGGAGTTTGGGATCCGGCAGAGGACCAAGGTGGGGATCAGAGATATGGGCAAGCTTGAACATGATGCGCGCATCATCAAAACAAAAAGCGCCGCGTCAAGGAAAATGAGCGGCGCTAAATATGCAGCAATTTTAAGGGCGCTTATGCGCCTTTTTTGCCGGATTTGATCTTTGCAGCTGTTCTAGGACCTGCTGCTTTTGCCTGTGCGGTCCGGGTTCCTTCCCGCAGGCTTGCTCCGACGACGTTGACAAATCCAAACATGGCAAGGCCTCCGCCTGCCGCCAACTAATGAGATCAGTTGGTCGGGAATGTGGTCAGGGATGCGGCGATGCGCGGGTTGCTGGTATCGATAGCCGGTTTCCACTGGTAAGTGCGGCGGCGGCGGTTAGAGAAGAGAGCTTTCAACATAGCGCGTTCCTTTTTGGTCGTGGGCACTGCGCTGCCCCTTAAGTCATCAAGTTGATGCATATATAGGCATTCGCTGTGCAAAAGAGGAGCGTTATTCTTCGAGGGCTGCGTTGCACGGATTGCATGGGTTAATGAAGTCTTCCCAGATACTTCAAATTGGTAACAACATGCAGAATTGCATTAGTTATTCGCTCAGGGGCCCGTTTGATCTAACTGCAAAAAGCGGGGCGCTGTTTTTGTATATTTATTGCGTGAAGGGGTGTTGAGTACCTATGCGCAGGGCTTGGGAAATGGCCTATGCCCTCTCAAGCAACACCATCGGGAAAAACTGTGATCCCGATGGCGTTGGGAATATCAGAGCATTTTTGAACACTACGGAGCCGCTTGATCCGCTTTTCGGGTCTGTTGAATAGGCGCGGCCGGTGCCATGGCCTGGATGGCCACAAGCCGGACCAACACAGGTCTACGGATCTGAAAAGCGGACCTCCGGTGGGCCAAATCCGCACAGCTGCAGCGTTGCGAATTTCGCCCGATAACCCCGTATCGCACATCAATCCGCGCCTTGCATCTGAGCAGATTTGAATCCATCAAGCGGCTGCGTATTGTTCAAAAGTGCTCTAGTGTCAGGCCGCCTTTTTGAAACGATCCCGGTCATGCGGTGCCCAATAGTCGAGTTCCGGGCCTGCAGGCACAATTCGATGCGGGTTGATCGATTCATGCGAGCCAAAATAATGCTGCTTGATCGTCGCCATATCCACCGTCGCCGCAATTCCAGGATACTGGTAGAGCTCGCGCAGATAGTTTGACAAGTTCGGGTAATCAATGATCCGGCGGATGTTGCATTTGAAATGAGACACATAGACAGGGTCAAAGCGCACAAGTGTCGTGAATAGCCGCCAATCGGCTTCCGTCAGCGTATCCCCAACAAGATACCGTTGTTCTGCCAGACGGTTTTCCAATTCATCAAGTGTTTTGAAGAGTTCTGCTACTGCTTCGTCATAGGCGTCCTGTGTTGTCGCAAAGCCAGCTTTGTACACACCATTGTTCACTGTGTGATAGATCGGCTCGTTGATGGCGTCGATTTGGTCGCGCAATCCTTCAGGATAGTAATCAGCTTCCGAACCGGTCAGATGATTGAACGCTGTGTTGAACATGCGGATGATTTCCGCGGATTCATTGCTGACAATGGTCTGTTTTTTCTTGTCCCAAAGGATCGGAACCGTCGCGCGCCCAGAGTATTTTGGATCGGCTTTGACATAGACCTGCCAGGCGAAGTTTGCCCCCGTTAACGGTTCGCTCTCGCCGAACTCCCAGCCGTTTTCCAGCATCAAAGGCTGAACAGCGGAAACGGTAACAAAGTCTTCCAATCCTTTTAGTGTCCGGAAAATCAGGGTTCTATGCGCCCAGGGGCAGGCAAAGGAGACAAAGAGGTGATAGCGGCCGGATTCAGCTTCAAATCCGCCCTGTCCGGTTGGCCCGGGACTGCCATCCTTTGTGATGAAATTACGGAAAGCGGCGTCCTTGCGTACAAACCGCCCACCGGTTGATTTTGTGTCATACCACTGGTCGTGCCAGACGCCTTCAACAAGCGTTCCCATGCCGGTCTCCTTTTGCAATTCTCTGTGACAATAGCTTGTGTCCCGGCGGCCATTTTCAATCAACTGAATGCACTGTTCGCAGTCAGAGAACAATTCGGATCGGCTTTTCTAACTGGGGCCGATTGAAAAAAGTTCTGGACCGGAAAGTGTTATGCGTGGTAGGCGCTAGCCTCTGTTTTGAAATGGTGTGCCGATGATGCTTGGCCACCGCATGGGAAAGACACCGGATTGACGAGCGCAGGTCACATGCTCCGACGACGAACTAGCCGACGAGGAAACTCTCGTCTGCACCGTCGCGGCTGACCTGATCCCGGAACACCTGATTCAAAAACGGGATACCGGCGGGCGCGTAACTGATACACTTTGCCAGCTGGAAACATCGCCATGAAACAGACCTCCTGGGTCATTCGTCTCGAAGACGCCGCCGACAACACAACGATTGAAGATCTGCAAGCCGAGGCTTTTGGTCCGGGCCGTTTTGCACGGACGGCGTTTCGTATTCGCGAAAATGTGCCACATAGGGAAGATTTGGCGTTTGTCGGCATGGCTGGCAGCCAGCTTGCAGGATCTGTCCGGCTGAGCCCAATCACCATTGGTGAAACGGATGCGCTCCTTCTAGGGCCTCTGACGGTCTCTCCTGATTTTAAGAACCGCGGGCTTGGAAAAGCTTTGATGCGGACGGCACTGGACGCTGCAAAGGCTGCAGGCGACCAATTCGTTCTGCTGGTGGGCGATGCTCCGTATTATAGCCCCTTTGGATTTGAGCAGGTACCATTTGGCAATATAACCTTGCCCGGTCCGGTGGATCCGGAGCGCCTATTGATTGCCCGGTTACATCAGGACGACCTGCCTGAAGGCCATGTTCACGGAAAGACGCTCTAACGGCCTTCCCGGTACCAAGTTGCGGTCGTCGCGCCGAGAAGTATGGCCAAACCAAGAAGCCCGATCAAAAGTGGGAACCGGTCTACGCCGTTCAAGACACTGGCCTCAGTTGCCTTCAGCCCGATCCAGCCATTGCCGGCATAACTTGCAGATGGCCGCATGGAGACCACGCGCGGTAGGTCGAGATCGCCACCGACATCCCGCAGACGCCGGGCAGTGCCACCTGTCGCCTCACTGACCGGGGTCAACACTTCAGTCGTGGAGAGAACGTCCGTGTATTCCCGCGGGTTCTGCGGGCCAACATGGATCAGTGCGTTCATTGCGCCATCGCTGATCGAAAAGAGCCCTGTTTCCGTTGCAGGTATGGAGCCCCGCCACAGGCCCGGCTCCTGTTCAGTCATGCTGAGCTCAGAGCGGTCTCCTGTCGGCGTAACAACTGTGACGTCATTCGCGGTTTGGCCCAGTGTTTGCCGTTCCACGATCAATTCGGGTCCACGTAGGGAGACGTTAAGCGCTTCTTCTTCTAGGTCCGGTTCCTGCATTAGCCAGTGCGCCAGGCGCCGAAGAAGCGGCACGTGCGGGCCACCGCCTTCAAAGCCGCGGGCCCAAAGCCAGACATGATCGGACAGGAGCATGGCGACCCGGCCTTTTTCTTCTCGGTTCAGCACAAGAAGCGGCGTCTCACTGGGCCCGGACATCAAAGCGTGCCCGGCATCCAGTTCTGTATCGACCATGCGGAACCAGCGGCTCCAAGCCGGTGGGTCTTGTTCAGCACCGGGTAATCCGCGTGTTACGGGATGCCGTTCACCCAAGCTGGCAAGCGTGGCATGGAATGGCTGTTCCAAAATGGCACCGGTTGGACGGGCCGGAAGGATCGGGGCCAGCGGGGTCCGATAGAGGCTGCCACCTTCAGCATAGTCCGGACCGCCGGCAAGGAGGACGGCACCGCCTTCGCGGACATAACGGGCGATGTTGTCGAAATAGAGCATCGGAAGAACGCCGCGCCGGACATAGCGGTCAAAGATGATCAAATCGAACTCATCAATCTTGACGGAAAACAGTTCCCGGGTCGGGAAGGCGATCAGCGACAGCTGATTGATCGGGGTTCCGTCCTGCTTTTCCGGTGGGCGAAGGATGGTGAAGTGTACCAGATCGACCGAAGCATCAGATTTCAGAAGGTTGCGCCAGGTCCGCTCGCCTGCATGCGGTGACCCGGAAACAAGCAGCACCCGCAAATTCTCCCGGATGCCATCAATGGTGACCACGGCCCGGTTGTTTAAAGTGGTGAGTTCGCCGGGCAGGGAGTCTGCTTCAATTTCAAAAATGTTGTCGCCGCCATGCGCGATTTCAACGGGTATGTCGATCTTTTCACCTGTGCGAGCCGTACGGGTGGTGACCACGCTGCCATCACGCTTCACGGTCAGATTGACTTGGTCGCCAGGGCCTGTGCCCAACCCCTGATCTACAACCGTCAGGCTGATGGTTTGTTCCGATCCGACAAGACCGAACCGCGGAGCTGTCTCCAGAACAATGCGGCGATCACGTTCGTCGGCGCTGCCGGTGATCAGTCCGTGGACTGGCGCGTTAAAGCCGAGAGCCTCTGCATTTTCGGGAACATCGTGGATCTGGCCATCTGTGATGATGATTGCGCCGCCCACCCGTTCGGGCGGGACATCCGCTAGACCGTTGGCAAGTGTTTGGAACACCTCAGTGCCATTTCCCGATCCGGAATTGCGCGCTTCCAAGAGCCGCAGATCAAAGCCCTCGAGCGCTTCAATCCTGGACTGAAGTTCTTTTGCAGCGGTTGTCGTGGTGTCTTCGCGTTCAGCTAGCCGCTGGCTTTGGCTTTTGTCGACAACCAACGCTACCACGCTGGACAACGGTTCTCTGTCTTCGCGTTCAATTGCTGGATTGGCCAGAGCCAGGACAAGTAAGGCCATGGCGGTTGTTCGCAACACCCAGCCGCGCAGATTGATGAACCCCAACACTATAGCAATCAAGGCGGTCACAAAGGCCGCTGTGATGAGCAACCATTGCGGGACAAGCGGATCGAATGAGATTGACCAGACCATCAGATCTCCTATTGCCCGAGCCGTTCCAGCAAGGCTGGAATGTGGACTTGATCGGCCTTGTAGTTGCCTGTCAGGCTGTACATGACGATGTTGACGCCAGCCCTGAAGGCATAGTCGCGTTGAACCGGGTTGTTGGGCACGGTCGGATACATGAACTCGCCTGAGGGTGTGATGGCCCAAGCCGCAGCAAAGTCATTGCCGGTAATCATCAGCGGCGAAACACCATCGCCTGCCCGTACTGGGCGATCTCCGCGAGCATTGATGTCTTCGAGACTTTCAACCCACAAGGGGCTAGTGGCGTAGCGGCCTGGGAATGTCTCCAGAAGATAGAACGCCTTGGTCAGGACATGGTCGGGTGGGACCGGCTCTAAGGGCGGGACATCCAAGTCTTCCAGGATCTGGCGTAATTTCAATGTGGCTGGCGTGGAGCCAAAGCCGGTTGTCGACGCATTGATGTGATCGCGGGTGTCAAACAGGATCGTCCCGCCATTGCGCATGAAAGTATCGATCCGGGCAATCGTCCGGTCGCTCGGCTTGTCTGCTGCGGGGTCAATGGGCCAGTAGAGCAAGGAATAATAGGACAGTTCGTCCCGGGCAATGTCGATTGCAACCGGTTCGCCGGGTTCCAAAGCAGTGCGTTCTGCAAGAAATTGAGAAAGACCGCTTAGCCCGGCCGCACTGGCATCATCGACTTCTGGAGACCCGGTGAGCACATAGGCGAGCCGGGTCTGCAAGGTCGCTTCCAAGGCCCTCAAATCATCTGAAGACGATTGCGCTTTGGCAGAATTCAGATCGGCTCCGAATGCCAGCAGCGTTGCGGTTAGAGCAACGGCTGCAACGCTGGCCATTCGGCTACGCAACCGCATGCGGCTGATGCCGCCTGCGAGGAAAAATACTGCGACCGCATCCAGGATCATCAACAGGAAGACCAGAGTGAAGAAAACTGCCCGCAGATCCAATGGATCAGAGGCGGGATAGGGCGCGGTCTCTGCGTCCGGGCCAAGGGTGTCAATGTTGAGCGGCTGCAAGGAGTCGTCCGGGCGCATTAAATTGAGCGCGCGAAACCCGTCCTCGGTTCCATAAAGGCCAGGTGGTGTCCGGCGGCTGGCAAGCGCATCGCGGAATTCGTTCGCACTGACAGGCGTCACGTCGACCGGAGGCGAGCCGAAGCGGCCATAGCCGTCTAGCAGCCGCAAAGGCGGCAGAACGCTGCGGGCGGCTTGTCCATCTTCCGCCGTTTCAGAGGCTTGTGCGACATTCGAAACTGACAGAATCCGTCGCAGCATATTCAGGAAAACGCCGGAAAGCGGCAGGTTGGACCAAGTGGAATCGGCCGTCACGTGGAACAAAACAAGGCTGCCGGCGCCCGATTGCGTGGCGGTTACCAAAGGCGTGCCATCTTCCAGCATCGCCCAAGTGCGTTTTGGAAGATCGGAGGTCGGTTCGGCCAATACTTGGCGGGTGACGGTGACTTCCCCGGGGACTTTCAAGCCAGAGAATGGCGATGTTTCGGGGAAGGGTGCCAGATGCTGCGGTTGTTTCCAGGAAAGCGAGCCGCCAAGCGACCGGTCGCCAGCCCGCAAGCTTACCGGGATCAGCTCGTCCGTTCCGCCCGCTGTTCTGGGGCCGGCAAAGCGAACCAAGGTACCGCCGCTACGCACCCATTCGGCGAGCACACCCGCTGTTGTGTCCGGCAAACGCCCGACGTCGGCCAGGATCATCACGGAGATACCCTGATCTATCAGCGCAGGTACTGCCACGGCGATGTCGCTGTCACGGGGGCGGCGGATATCGGAGAAGGGCGCAAGGGCACGTTCAAGATAGTAGAGCGGCGACAACAGCGGTTGATCGAGGTCACCTGATTGTCCCGAAATAAGGCCGACCGTCCGCCGGCGCCAGCTGTCGTCAACCAGTTGGACTGCTCCGGCCGCCAATTCGCCGGTGATTTCGACCCGGGCGATGTCATTGCGCAATTCGCTCGGAAGCTCAAACCGCGCTTCGGCCTGCAATTCATCACCCGCGAAAGTCGCCGTTGCTTCTGCAAGAACCAGCCCCTTCAGATCCAGAGCCCGGACATTTGCAGTCTTCGTTTGGTTATCTGGATGTCGGACGACATCTACGCTCAAGGCTTCGGTGTCGTTTGCTAAGCCCTTAAGGCCAAGCGGTGTTTCCAGTCCAGTCAGAACAGTTACCGGAATACCTTCTGTCAGCGCAGCCAATGTTTCCAAAAACGGGTCGACCGTGTGTGTTCCGTCCGAGAGCCAAACGACGGCGCCGGGAGGTGTTTCTTGAGCGGCTTTTCGAAGGCCAATGTTCAATTCGCTGCGCAGCGGAGGGTAAGGTCTTGGATCCAGCGCTCGGAGTTTCTCAAGCGCAGCGGCAGAACTTTCTGGAACAAATGCCTGACCAGGACCTTCTGCTGTCGCGGCAAACAGCACTGGCTGGCTGTTTTGTTCAGCTTCCGCGAGGATCTGTTCGGCGGTCCGAACCTGGTCGGACCATCCTTCGGCGGAGGTCCAGCCGTTGTCGATCAGAAGCCACAAAACACCGTCGCGGCTTGCCACTGGCTCTTGCGCCCGCCAGACTGGCCCAGCAAGGGCAATGATCAAGATCGCGGCGAGTAACAGCCGCAACAAGGTCAACCACCAGGGGCTCCGCTGTGGAGTTTCATCATGTTCATCGATGTCGATCAAAAGGCGCGTTGGGGGGAAGGCGACCTGCCGCGGGCGTGGCGGGGTGAGGCGCAAGAGCCACCAGATAACCGGCAATAAAGCCAGTGCTGCAAGAATCCAAGGGGCGGTAAAGGTCAGCGGCAAACTTGCAAACATTGATTACGCGCCTCCCTTCGGGATCACATCCAGATTGCCGGACAAGGCACTGTGCAGAACCAGAAGCGGTTCTGCCGCTGAATGATCTGTATGATGAAGAACATAAGTCCAGCCGGCCCGCCGGGCCATATCGCGGATTTCAGCGCGATGGGCTTCAAGGCGGTTCTGGTATTCTGCTCTCCAGGTTTCGGCCCGTCCAGCAGTGAGCCGGATTCCTTGCTCGGGATCACTGAATTCTATGCGGCCATCAAAGGGGAAGGTCTCTTCGATCGGATCGAGAACCTGCACGAGATGACCGCGGGCACCAGTGCCTGCGACCTGTGCAATCCAGGCAGAGATCTCTTCTAGAGGATCCAGAAAGTCGGAAATCAAAACGACATCTGCAAAACGTTTGACATCGGTGGGATCCGGCAGCGCGACCGGTTTCGATAAATGGGTGAGGGCATCGGCGAGCCGTTCGGCAGCCCTTCGGTCCGAAAATGGTCGCGTGACACCCGTCAGACCGATTCGTTCGCCGGTTTCGGCGAGCATGTCGGCAACAGCCAGCATCAAAACAAGAGATCTGTCACGTTTGCTGGCTTCAGAAAGGCGCGACCGGAATACCATGGACGATGAAAGATCCGCCCACAGCCAGACCGTGTGGGCGGCTTCCCATTCACGTTCGCGCACATAAAGATGGTCATCCCGGGCGGACCGGCGCCAATCAATGCGCTTGGCCGGTTCCCCCATATTAAATGGACGGAATTGCCAGAAGCTTTCACCAGGTCCTGCGCGGCGGCGGCCATGCCAGCCTGCAATGATGGAACTTGCAACATGGCTGGCTTCAACAAGCAGATCCGGGAGCGCATCCGCAACCGAACGGGCTTCGCCAATGACATTCGGCCAAGTCGTCTGGTCAATATTCGCTCGCTCAGCTTGTGAGGCCATGGTCTCAAGTTCCTCCCTCGTCAAAGAAACCTTCCAATCAGGTTATGGTTTCCTTCACTCGCCGGATAACATCGCGGACCGTATGGCCATCAGCGCGCGCCGCAAATGTCAGAGCCATACGATGTTGAAGAATCGGCTCAGCAAGGGTAAGCACATCATCTAAGGACGGAGCGAGGCGGCCATCGACCAGCGCGCGTGCCCGGACGGTGAGCATCAAAGCCTGACTGGCCCGTGGGCCTGGACCCCAGGCAATCAAATCGGTGAGATCTGAGTTTTCTGAACTCTCTCCCGGCCGGGCAGACCTCACCAGTTTCAAAATACTTTCAACGACAGATTCACCGACCGGCATACGCCGCACCAGCTGTTGGTATTCCATCAACTCTTGAGCGGTAATCGCGCCATGGGCAGCTGTTTGCCCGGCTCCCGTTGTCTCCAGCAAAATACGCCGCTCGGCTTCCAAATCCGGATAATGCACATCAATTTGCATCAGGAAGCGGTCCAGCTGTGCTTCTGGGAGCGGGTAGGTGCCTTCCTGTTCCAGTGGGTTTTGTGTTGCCAGAACGTGGAATGGGCGAGGCAGATCATGCGGGTGCCCTGCGACTGTGACATGATATTCCTGCATGGCCTGAAGAAGGGCCGACTGGGTCCGCGGGCTTGCACGGTTGATCTCATCTGCCATCAGGAGCTGGGAGAAAACTGGCCCCGGAATAAACCGGAAAGACCGCCCCCCGCTGGCGTCCTGCTCCATGACTTCGGCGCCAAGAATATCGGACGGCATCAAATCGGGCGTGAACTGAATCCGCCGGGCGTCAAGTCCAAGGACGGTTCCCAGAGTTTCTACCAGTTTGGTTTTGGCAAGGCCGGGGACGCCGACCAATAAACCATGCCCGCCGGCAAGAATTGTAACCAGTGATTGCTCAACCACTGTTTCCTGTCCGAAAATGATGCGGGCTATGTCGGCTTTAACATCTGAGATGCGCTCGACTGCCCGTTCCGCGCTTTCAGCAACAGCGGCAAGATCTTCTTCGGAGGGATTTGTGGGAGAAACGACGCTCATGGATCACCTATCCTGTTGCTTTGACGGTGCGGCGGTTGCCGGGCGGAGGCGGTAGGCTGCTAAGTTGCTGCTGTTATGACAGTTTGACACCATATAGGCTGGTACATAAGGCGCAATTGTGCGCCATACAGTGGATAGGTCCAAGAATCTTTTCATCGCTTTTGGATAAATGCAAAAAGATCAATGGATATCAGGTAGAAATGCACGGCCTCATTGATAGAGGCTAGGTAGATTTTCGGAGCCTTTGTAAAACGAAAATGGGCCGAGGGAAAAACATGACAACAGACGCACAGACGGACGCTTCCTTACCAGAAGGCCTCAAGGCGTTGATGAGCCGGGCCGATGCAAAGGATAAGACATTAAGGCCGGTCGATAAATGGAATCCGCCATTTTGCGGGGATCTGGACATCCGGATCGCCCGGGACGGGACCTGGTATTACCTCGGTTCTCCTATCGGCCGGAAGCCTTTGGTGGAACTGTTTGCCTCCGTTCTGCGAAAGGATGAAAACGGCAAACACTATCTTGTCACGCCAGTCGAAAAGATCGGTATTACGGTCGAAGATGCACCGCTCTTAGCAGTTGAGATGGCAGTTGAGGGCGAAGGGATTGCGCAGACTTTAACAGTACGCTCAAATCTCGGTGATTTGATCCGAATCGGTAAAGATCATCCGCTGCGATTCGAAATGGAGGCGGTGAGCGGAGGTCTAAAACCCTATGTTTTGGTTCGTGGCCGTCTCGAAGCGCTATTCACCCGCGCTTTGATGTATCAGCTGGCGGACCTCATGGTGGAGCATACAGGTTCCAATGGAACCGAGACGGGCGTTTGGAGCAGCGGGCAGTTTTTTGCCCTTGATCCTGACCTCCTGTAACCTTGTTCCAACTTGTGATTGCCCTTTGAATGGAAGTACCCATATCAGAATCAATGACAGCTTCTTTTGAGACGATCGACAACAGCCTGAGCGGTTGGGCCCAAGATTTGAAACAACGGCTTGATCTCGCAACACAAGCGGAACCTGAGCGCGACACTGGCGATCATATTTTAAATCCGGGTATCGATCTGTTCGCGAGTTGGGAGAAACCACCGCGCGATGCAGCAGTGTTGATCGGCCTTCGCAATGCTGCTGACGGACCAAGTGTTGTCCTGACACAGCGCACCGGGCATTTGAATTCTCATGCGGGGCAGGTTGCCTTTCCCGGTGGTAAAATTGATCCGGAAGACAATGGTCCGGTTGATGCCGCCTTGCGGGAAGCCCATGAGGAAATTGGGTTGGACCCGGGGCTCGCACGGCCGTTGGGGAAGCTAGCGCCCTATTTCACTGGATCGGGTTATCGCATCATACCGGTTATTGCGGCTGTTGATGAGCCGGTCAGCTATGTCCCAAATCCGAACGAGGTGGAAGACGTCTTTGAGGTGCCATTTCTGTTCCTGATGGATCCGGCCAATCACCAGAAGCAGAGCCGGGTATGGAATGGGCAACGCCGCTACTTTTATGAGATGCCTTTTGCCGACCGTTACATCTGGGGTGTAACGGCTGGAATCATTCGCTCCTTGTACGACACGGTGTACCGCTAATGCTGCGCATAATACTGACGCAACTGTTTCTGTTTTTGCTGCCCTTTGCTTGTTATGCGACGTGGTTATGGTTGTCCAAAAAAGGCGACAAACCAGAGAGCTGGTCCCGTGGCCCCGTCGCGTGGCTGACGCTTGCCGGTCTGGCTTTGACAATTTCTGGATTTGTTGCTGTCGCCCTTTTGAACAAGGCACCGGAAGGTAAGGAGTACAGACCTTCGGAGTTTAGGGACGGAGTGCTCGTTCCGGGCCGGTTCGAATAGTGCCATGAAGGAAAAGGCGCATCAGATACTCGCTGCGGCTGATTGGCTGCAGTCGAAAGATATACAGGCCGTGTTTTCTGCGATTGATCAGGACGGGGATAGTGCACGCGTTGTTGGCGGGGCAATCCGAAACACATTGCTGGGATATTCCGTTCCCGACATCGATATCGCGACCACAGCGATGCCTCAGGATGTGATGCGCCGTGCTTCCAATGCGGGTTTGAAGGCAATTGGAACCGGGATCGATCACGGCACCATCACGGTGATCAGCAACGGTTTCCCTTATGAAGTGACGACATTACGGGAAGATGTCGAGACCTACGGCCGGCAGGCCCGCGTGGTGTTTGGCCGCGATTGGACCAAAGATGCGCTGCGCCGGGATTTTACGATGAATGCCCTTTACGTGGACCGGCATGGGTACTTGCACGATCCGCTGGACGGCCTTGAGGATTGTTTTGCCCGCCGGGTTCGTTTCATTGGCGATCCCGATATGCGCATCCGCGAAGATTACCTGCGAATTCTACGGTTCTTCAGGATCTATGCAGCCTATGGCGAAGGCGACATGGATGCAGACGGGCTCGGTGCATGTTTACGTGAGCGTGACGGATTGCGTCATCTTTCCGCAGAGCGCATTGGCCATGAAATGCGCCGTCTAATGGCAGCGCCCAAGGCGGCCATTGCCCTGCGAATGATGAATGATTGCGGCCTTTGGGAAATCGCAACAGGCGGGCTGGCCCGGATTGACGATTATGATGCTTTGCGCGCGCTCGATGGAATAGCTGCTGAAACCCGCGATCCGGAACTTGGGTTGATTGTCCTTGCTGGGTTTGTCCGCGAGGATGTGGACCGGGTGGCAGACCGGCTCCGCCTATCGAATTCGGAACGCAGACGAATGATGACCGGCTGGTCCGTTTATAAGCAGTTCCGGCAGGCGGATATTTGGCCAGATTTGGAGTGGTTGTTGTATGTTCATGGCCGCCAAGGCGCTGTTGATGGGCTGCTGGCCTATTGGGCAGCTTTTGAGGCACAATACCGGACCGGTTCGAAACCGGACTTTGTTAAGTCTCTGAATACTTTGCGAACGGCCGATATCCCGATCTTTCCATTGAAGGGCGCGGATGTGATTGCCTTGGGCCATCCTCCAGGGCCAGGCGTCGGCCAGTTGCTCAAGTCACTTGAGCAGATTTGGCGCGAGAGTGGATTTACGCTTGATAAGAAAGATCTGATGTCCCGGGTGGTGATCAACGTTTAGCGAATTGATAAGGGTCCTTCGATAAATATCCTAGAAGGTTCCGCTGGGTCATGACGCGGGGCTGGGAGGATTCGGGGAAACGGGCAATGCCACAAAGCGAAATCATATTGATCTCCGATGGGCCGCTGCCGATGGCATCGCCACTGCGTAAAGTGCCGTTTTTCTTCCCCGCACGTCTGATCGACATGGCGAAAGTCTCCGAAAAAACAGCCGGAGAAGCAGCTGTTGCTGTGATTGAGCTAATCGGATCGAGCGAAGCTGGAATGTCGGCTCTGAAAGCATCGTGGCAGACCATTGCCGAAATCCCAGTGATCTGTATTGTTGCCAAGTCGGATCGCAGAGAACTCACACAAGCCGCTGCACTCGGGCAAACGGAATTGTTGGATCGCGAGGCGCCGCTGGCCCTGTTGCTGCAGCAAATCCGAAAGCATCTCAATACCGACGTTCTTGCTGACCTTCCAGACGATACGCCTGCAAAGACTTCTGAGGCTTATGGCAAATCAAATGCGTTTCTTGAGTCCTTGTGTATGTCCGCTTCCACCGATATGGAAATCAAGGTCAAGGCAATGGAGGACAGTGCCGCGGAAATGCTGTCTGCTATTGAGCTGGATGGATTGACCGCTTGGATGCAGGCCGTTCAGCACCACCACAGCGGCACGTATAGTCATTCCCTGAAAGTGTCTGGTCTGGCCGGAGCCTTTGCACGCCATCTCAAGTGGTCTGAAGCCGACTGCAAGGAAGTGATTGCCGGCGGGTTGGTACATGACATCGGCAAAATGCGTATTCCTCTGACGATCTTAGACAAGCAATCTGCACTCAGCGATGAAGAATGGGCATTGGTCCAAAAACATCCGATCTATGGTCAGGAGATCTTGAAACCGCGCTTAGAAGTTCCTTTTGAAGTCAAACGAATGGCCATCCAGCATCACGAATATTTGGATGGGTCCGGATATCCGAATGGCCTAAAGGGAAAACGTATTTCGCCGAAGGTCAGACTGATAACTATTTGCGATATTTTCGTCGCTATGACCGAGGAGCGGGCCTACAAAGAGGCTATTCCGGTCCGTCAAGCCCTGGTGAAAATGAGAGAAATGGGGCCAAAACTCGATCAGGATATGTTGCGTCAATTCGTCGGTATGATCGTGGATAGGGGCTTCGGGGAGGTCTCAAAGTCAAGTTCGGCGGCGAATAATGGCGCCGCCGCCTAAATCACCGCACTATTTTTCCGTCAATTCTAGGGCCACTTAACCACAGGTGGCATGGACGACAGAATTGAGGCGACATTGCCGCCGGTCTTAAGCCCGAAAATTGTGCCACGATCATAGAGAAGATTGTATTCCACATAGCGGCCCCGGCGGATTAATTGTTCTTCGCGCTGGTCATCGGTCCAAGATTTTTCAAAATTGCGGCGGACCAACTCTGGATAGATTTTAAGAAATGCCAGGCCGACGTCCTTCGTAAACGCCAGATCCGCGTCCCAATCTCCACTATTGAGATAATCATAGAAAATGCCGCCGATGCCCCGCGGTTCATTGCGGTGTTTTAGGAAGAAATACTCGTCGCACCAGTCTTTGTACCTTGGATAATCCGCTACTGCATGCCGGTCACATGCTGCCTTCATCGTGTCATGGAAACTGACCGTATCGGGATCTTCCTGGGTGCGGCGGGCATCGAGAACCGGAGTTAGATCAGCGCCACCGCCGAACCATTGCCGGGTTGTGACAACCATGCGCGTGTTCATGTGAACCGCGGGCACATTGGGATTGTGCGGGTGGGCAATGAGGCTGATCCCCGAGGCCCAAAATCTTGGATCCTCGCTCGCGCCAGGGATTTGCCCCCGGAACTCAGGTGAGAATTCACCGTGGACCGTCGAAATATGAACGCCAACTTTTTCAAACACACGGCCATGCATCATCGACATGACCCCGCCGCCACCTTTGGCTCCGGTGCTGTCGGTGCGCTCCCAAGGTGTCCGCTCAAACCGGCCCGCAGGCTGGTCGGCTAAAGAGCCTTTGCGATCACCGATTTCGTCTTCCAGCGTTTCAAACGCACCGCAAATCTGATCGCGCAGATCTTTGAACCATGCAGCGGCTAACTTCTTCTTGTCCTCGATACCATCAGGGATCGGTCCACCACGGGATTCAGGAGAGTTTGCTGTCATCGGTAATGCCTCGGCATAGAACGCGTTTTCCCGGAAGGTATTCCCGGCTCAAGATTGGCCTGCTCTTTTAGGAAATGCTTGTGTCTGCCGCAAGGCCTCGCCAAGCACCATGCCGGTGGAAACAGCAACGTTCAGCGAGCGCATGCCATCGGCCATAGGGATGGTCAGCCGGCCATCGGCGAGAGCATGAATGTCTTCGGGCACACCGGTGCTTTCCCGGCCCATAAGCAAGATATCTCCGGGCTGATACTCAAAATCTGTAAAGGCCAGGTCAGTCTTGGTGGTGAGCAGCAGAAGACGGCGGTTTTGGTGGCACCGCCAGCTGTCGAAAGCTTCAAAATTGATGTGCCGGTTCATCGCCGCCCGCTCAAGGTAATCCATACCCGCGCGCTTCAAGGCGCTGTCGGATATCGGAAAACCGGCCGGTTCGATGAGGTGAACAGTGACGTTCAAACAAGCCGCCAATCTTAGGATCGTGCCGGTGTTTTGGGGGATGTCAGGCTGGTAAAGGGCGATATCGGGCATAAGTTTAGTCCTTAGAAATCCAACGCCTCGTAGCAGGTCGTTCGCTTTCTGTCATGCACCGTGGCCCAAGCCTTGGTTCCACGCGTAAGATAGTTGCTAGAATCAATTGCCCGCCCTGTCTGGAAAACTCATGTCCGCCCTGTTCCGGCTTTTTGAATCCTGGATCGATCCCTTCCGTCCGCTGCCCGAGGCTCCGATCCCTCGCGGCGGCCTGGCCTTTTTGTTGTTCTTTTTAAAACAAGCGCGCTGGCCGTTTTTCCTAATGTTGTTTGCAGGTGGCCTGACGGCTTTTGTAGAAGTCACACTGTTCAGTTTTCTCGGCAAAATCGTTGACCTTCTGGACAGCAGCACCCCTGAAACATTTCTTATCGATCATGCATGGACCCTGGCGGGCATGGCGGTTTTCGTCGTGGTCGTAAGGGTGGCAGCCAACACCTTGATGGCCTTGCTTGAAGAGCAGACAATTGTTCCGGGGTTCTTCAATCTGGTGCGTTGGCAGGCACACCAACAGGTGATGCGCCAGAGCCTCAGTTACTTTCAGGATGATCTGGCCGGCCGGTTGTCCCAAAAGGTCTTGCAGTCTGGCCTGTCTGCTGGCGACTTCATGGTCAATCTTCTGCAGGTCGTTTGGTTCATCGTGGTCTATGCCTTGACCACCCTCGTGCTGGTCGCGGATCTGGATCTGCGGCTTGGAGCCATCGTGTGCCTGTGGCTCGGTTGTTTTTTCCTCACAGCATGGATCTTCGTACCGCGGGTTAGGGGAGCGGCAAAGGAGACTGCCAATGCCTATTCCGGCGCATCCGGGCGGCTGGTGGATACCTACAGCAATATTCAGTCCGTCAAGCTTTTCGGGTCTCTGAGCGAAGAGAACCGGGGCGCCCGGTCGGCGTTCTTGCATTTTATCGGCAAGTTGATGGCCTTTACTCGGTTGCTGACGACGATCCGGATGGTGATGAGCCTGATAAACGGGGTGATGATCGTCGCGATCACGGCCGTGGCTTTGATTGCCTGGCAAAATGGCGGCATCAGCACGGGGCATGTGGCTTTCACGTTGAGCCTTATTTTGCGGCTGAGCATTCTGCTCAATCGTTTGTTCAACCAGCTGAATGGCTTGTTCCGGAATTTCGGCACCCTCCAGGACAGTATGGAAGCCATCGTCAAGCCAGTGACGCTCACCGATAAAGTGGATGCTACAGCTTTAACGGTTAGCAAAGGTGCCGTGGACTTTCAGGGGATCAAGTTTCATTACGGCAAACAGGGTGGGGTCATTGATCATCTGGATCTCTCGATCAAACCGGGCGAAAGGGTAGGCCTGGTCGGACCTTCAGGAGCCGGCAAAACCACATTGACCAGTCTTTTGCTGCGGTTCTTCGACGTTGAAGCTGGTCGGATAACCATCGATGGCCAGGATGTTCGCAGCGTTACTCAAGATTCTCTTCGAAAGTCGATCGGAATGGTGACACAGGATCCTTCCTTGTTGCATCGATCCATTCGCGAGAACATTTTGTATGGGCGCCCGGACGCAAGCGAAACCGACCTTTATCAATCCGCCCGGCGGGCCCATGCGCTAGACTTCATTGAGGTATTGGAAGACAAGTCAGGACGCAAAGGATTCGATGCCTATGCCGGTGAGCGCGGTGTTAAATTGTCCGGCGGGCAACGCCAGCGGATCGCGATTGCCCGGGTACTTCTAAAAAACGCTCCAATCCTGGTTTTGGACGAGGCGACGTCTGCGTTGGATTCTGAAGTGGAAGCGGCGATCCAGGAAAATCTACAACAACTTATGGCGGGCAAAACAGTCATTGCGATTGCGCACCGGCTCTCGACCATTGCAGCTCTCGACCGGCTTGTCGTTATGGATGGGGGGCAGATTGTACAAGAAGGCACGCATGAGCAATTGCTGCAAGATGAAGCCGGTCTTTATGCTCAGCTCTGGCGCCGTCAGTCTGGCGGGTTTTTGCGGGCCGAAGCTCTGGCGGATTAGTTTTTGTTTCGGTTACGCTCTGACTGATTGTGTTTGATCTGAACAGCTGTGAGCTACGTAAAGGTCGGGTCAATTACCTGAGGGTCTTATGGTTCAGTTCGCCACCGCCTATGTCACCACCGCCATCGTGTTTTTCGCAGTCGACTACGTCTGGCTCAGCCAAATCGCGACACGATTTTATTTTGATCGGATAGGCCATCTTCTTATGGATCGGCCGAACCTGGCGGCAGCAGCCGCTTTTTATCTGATTTACGTTGTGGGGATCGTGGTGTTCGCTGTTGGGCCGGCCCTGAAAAACGGCAGTCTGGCATATGCGGTTATTTACGGTGCATTGTTCGGTTTCTTCACCTATGCAACCTATGACGTCACCAATTACGCCACCATGAAGAACTGGCCCGTAATCGTTGTGGTGGTTGATGTTGTGTGGGGTACAGTTTTAGCGGCGTCCTCCGCTGCGCTTGGTTTTCTGTTGAGCCGGCAGCTATTGAATTAATTCATCACTAAGAAGAAATGACGTGGGTGCGTTTGCCGGGTGACGCTGCGGTTTCTGCGTTGAGGCCTTAAGGCTTGTAGTTACTCATTTTTTACAGCTTTGCATTATTTATCGACGACGATTCAGGTTTGGGCAGGTGCGTTACCCGTAGACTGCCATGTTTGTTGGGTTGGAGCCCGGACTATCGTGACGCTTTCCATAAACGGCCGTTTTGTTTTCATGGTGGTAACTGCCGCTCTGATCATGATGGGTGGTACGGCATTCGCCTTCTACACATTTCGGCAGGCATTAATCGCGCAGCTTGGAACAGCTAACGGAGCCCAACGTTTCCTGGAGGGAGATGTGGCTTCGAACATCGATGGGCTGATCCTGGATCAAATGATCACGATCGGTTTTACGATGTCACCGGTTGGCTTGGTCTTTCTTGGGATAGCGGTTGTTCTCGCGGTTGGAATTGCCCGCCCTTTGAGCCGGCTTCAGTCTGCGCTTGACCGTCTTTCGGCCGGTGATCTTGATATCGAAATTGATGGTGTCGATCGTGACGATGAAATCGGTTCTATTGCCCGATCTGTCACTGACTTCCGCAGTAATTTGGCTGAAAACGCTAGAGAACAGGCACGCAAGGAACAGGCTCATCTGGAGGCATTGACGGAAGAACGGTCAGCCTTGATGCACGATGTTGCCGATGACTTTGAGAAGTCGGTTATGGGGGTTGTGTCGTCTTTGATAGAGTCGACGGGAACGGTTGAAAACAATTCAGTGGACTTGAGAAACGCTGTTGAGTCGTCTCTTCAGGCGGTCTCTGAAGTCAGCAGTGCGTCAAGCGATGCCAACCAGTCTGTAGAGACAGTAACAGGGGCTTCCAATCGTTTGTCGGACTCCTTGTCGCGGGTTCGCGACGATGTCGATCAGGCCAGTGATATTGCAGATGCCGCTGTCGCCGAAGCCCGCAAAACTGATGAGATTGTTGGGCGTCTGTCGGAAACCGGCCGGGCAATCGGTGAAATCGTTGAACTTATCAGCCAAATCGCAAGCCAAACCAACTTGCTTGCTTTGAACGCCACAATCGAGGCGGCACGGGCGGGAGAGGCCGGTCGGGGATTTGCTGTTGTGGCCAATGAAGTCAAGGCGCTTGCCGAGCAGACCACAAAGGCAACCGACGACATTTCCGCGCAGGTTGCCGCAGTCCAGGAAGTGGCAGAGCAATCAGGTGTCGCCATTTCGTCGATTGCGGACACCATTCAGCGGGTAAGTGAAATTTCGTCGAAGATCCGGGAAGCTGTCGAAGACCAGACGTCTGCGACAGGGGAAATCAACGGCAGCGCACAGACGGCACTGGACAGCTCGGAGCGTGTTTCAGGCAATGTCAGCACATTGAACGATGCGATGGAAGCGAGTCGGACGGCAACGGAAGGAATGACCAGTGCATCCGCAGAATTGGGTAGTCTTTCCAATTCCCTCCAAGCTCAGGTGTCCCAATTCCTGCAAAGTGTCCGCGCAGCCTAAATCTTTGACGCTTGTCTATGGTGGTTAAGTCACGCTGCCTTACATGTCCCGGGCTGTATGAAGCATTACGACCGTGCACCCACATGTCACATATGTGGCTGATTTGTCACAGCTCTGGGTTTAGGTGCAGTTCGGCGGAAATCGCTCTTCCCTTAGCCGCGTTTCCAAAGTAACAAGAAGTCCTCAACCTTGACGGGTTGTTGTTTCGATCCCTTTGGCCGCCCGGCCAAGCAACCAGGAGGGCTTACATGCTGAATCGTTCGACGCACACAGCGACAGCCGTCCATCGGGTTCGCACGGGATCATCTGCGCGTTTCGCCTAAATAAGCGCGCCTGAGTTCCTAAAACTTTTCCGACGTCCGGCTTAAGCCGTCCATCAGTTCTGGCTGCATGCGTGTCCTTGCGCGTGTCTGCGGGCGTTTCTCTCAATTTACTTCGTTTCGGAGACACATCATGTCTTTCGGTGATCCCTTTGGGCCATTCCAGCCCAGCATAGGCCCGGATATCGTCCAGGAGCCACCTGTCCGGCGGCCAGACGTCATCATTGAGCCGTATTTGAAATCGCGCCCGTCCGCTCGACTGGGTATACGCAACTTCTTGAAGATATTCGGTTTGTTTGGCGGGGCGACTGGCGTTCTGACAGTGCTGTTT
Organism: Roseibium sp.; assembly: GCF_965216085.1. GTDB lineage: Bacteria > Pseudomonadota > Alphaproteobacteria > Rhizobiales > Stappiaceae > Roseibium. Next base: position 1,323,504 of record NZ_OZ244138.1, read on the forward strand.
GCGGCGCCGGTCTTCATTTCCGAATTCGCGGCGATCAAAACTGTCGGCGTCCATGGCAAGACTCTGACAGCGCTCCAGTTCGCTGACCGGCTTGAAAATCTTCTGTTTGGTTCCTTTATCGTGGCAGTATCGCTGGTAAGTTTCTGTGCTTCGGCAGCGATTGCATCTCCGCGCCTCGGCGTGCGCGATCATGAGAGGGAGCCCTATAAATTCGAGTGCGGGGATGGTCATGCATCCGTCCAGCCCACTCATGCAAAGGTTCATCATGTATAAGTGGTTCGAAAACCTGATTGATCCGTTTGAAAACACGGAACTCGATGTGCCGCCGAAAGGCTTCTGGGCTTTCTGTTGGTACTACACCAAGCCGGTGTGGCCAATCCTTGCCGTGGCCTCGGTCTTGGGCGCTACAATTGCGATCCTGGAAGTCATGGTCTTCACCTTTCTGGGAGACCTAGTGAATTGGCTGGGAACGGAAAACGCTGAGACGTTTTTTGCTGACAATTGGGGGCGGCTCCTTTGGATGGGGGCTGTTGTTCTCGTCCTTCTGCCAGCGGTCTCGGCGGTTTGGGAAATGGCTTTCCATCAGGGGCTGATGGGCACCTATCCGATGTCGGTGCGCTGGCGGGTTCACCGGTATCTGCTCCGCCAAAGCGTAGCGTTTTATCAAAACGACTTTGCCGGCCGGATCGCCAACAAATTGATGCAAACGGCCCTGGCTGTCCGGGAGGTTGTGACCCGAATTGCGGATATCCTTGTCTATGTCGTCGTTTATTTCGTCGCTGCTTTGTTCGTGGTCGCTGAGGCAAGCCCGTATTTTGCGGTACCCTTCGTGGCCTGGCTGTGCGGATATCTGCTGACAATGCGGATCTTCATTCCACGATTGAAGAATATCTCCCGGGACCAGGCAGATGCCCGCTCGCTCATGACCGGTCACGTGGTGGATGCTTACACCAATATTTCCACCGTGAAGCTCTTCTCGCATGCTGCGCGCGAAGAAGACTATGCCAAGAGGTCCATGCTCGACTTTCTGAAGACAGTTTTTCTTCAGATGCGTTTGGTGACGGGCATGAACATCACTTTGATGGTGTTGAATGTCGCTTTGCTGTTCGGGGTTGCGGCACTCTCTATCGGCCTGTGGCAGCAAGATCTGGTGGGGACGGGCGAAATTGCAGTCGCTGTGGCGCTGGTTCTCAGGCTTCAGGGCATGTCCCAGTGGATTTTGTGGGAAGTCTCGGGCCTCTTTGAGAACATCGGTACCGTTCAAGATGGCATCAACACCATTTCGCGGGAACGCGACGTGGTTGATGAGCCGGATGCAAAGCCTCTAGTTGTCGAAAAAGGCGAGATCCAGTTTGATAACATCCGGTTCCACTACGGCAAAGATGCCGGGGTGATTGAGGACTTGAGCTTGACCATCAAGGCCGGTGAAAAGATCGGGCTCATTGGCCGCTCTGGCGCCGGTAAGTCCACCTTGGTGAATTTGCTTCTCCGATTCTATGATCTGGAAGGTGGCCATATCCGGATTGATGGACAGGATCTGTCTAAGGTCCGTCAGGATGACATTCGCAAGAATGTGGGTGTGGTTACACAGGATACGTCGCTGCTGCACCGGTCGATTTTCGAGAACGTTGCCTATGGCAAGCCGGATGTCAGCCGGGAAGAGGTCATGGCGGCGCTTAAAAAGGCGCACGCCCATGAATTTGTGCACGGACTTGAAGACCAAAACGGCCGGACCGGTCTTGATGCACACGTCGGCGAACGTGGTGTAAAGCTTTCCGGTGGTCAGCGCCAGAGAATCGCGATCGCCCGAGTGCTTTTGAAGGATGCGCCGATACTTGCGCTCGATGAGGCTACATCGGCATTGGATTCAGAAGTGGAGATCGCGATCCAGGAAAGCCTGTTCGACTTGATGGAGGGCAAGACCGTGATTGCAATTGCTCACCGTTTGTCGACGATTGCGGCCATGGATCGTCTGATCGTGATGGACAATGGCCGAATCATGGAAGAAGGGTCTCATCACGAGCTGCTGGAGCGCAATGGGGTGTATGCGCAGCTCTGGCAACACCAGTCCGGGGGCTTCCTGGCACCGGTTCAGGCCGCCTGATTCAGACGAATAAACAAAGCTAGGCCGGGATTTTTGCAAATTCCGGTCTTGCAGCTTCCCAAAAAATGGCAGAAAAACGGCGCTGTTGTGGTTTGATCTGCGACATATGGGTAATGAGGCGTTTGTTGAACTGGACAAGCGCTTTGAAGGGTGCAAAAAGACACACGCTTTGCTGGGTGCGGAAACTCGCCGCACCTGGTCACCGTTGAGCCCGGCATTCGTTCGCTGATGTTCCTTTCAAGGGAAACATCCGGACATGCGCGGGCTTTCGGTACAGGTAGAACAGGTTTCGAGAGGACGCGACCTTGGCACATACGGATCAGGCGGAACCAAACCGCCGCGATTTCCTCTACATTGCGACCGGCGCCATGGGCGTTGTGGGCGCTGGCGCGTTGGCATGGCCGTTCATCGATCAGATGAACCCGGATGCCTCCGCATTGGCTTTGGCTTCGATTGAAGTCGACATCTCTGCCGTGGAAGAGGGGCAGTCAATCACCGTGAAATGGCGCGGTAAACCGGTTTTCATCCGCAACCGCACCGAAGCGGAAGTGGAAGAGGCCAAGTCCGTTCCGCTTTCTGATCTTCCAGATCCGTTGGCACGTAACGCCAACCTGCCGGCAGATGCTGATGCTTCCGACGTCAACCGTGGCGTCGAAGGTCAGGAAAAATGGCTGGTTCAGGTCGGGATCTGTACCCACCTTGGCTGTGTGCCGCTTGGCGATGCCGGCGACTACAAAGGCTGGTTCTGCCCTTGCCATGGCTCCCACTATGACACTGCCGGCCGTATTCGTAAGGGCCCGGCTCCCGAGAATTTGCTGATTCCGCCGCTGCAATTCGTTGGCGATTCAACGATCAAAATCGGCTAACGGCAAAGATTTTTAGGAGACAGCCATGGCTGGACATTCGAATTACGTACCGCAGAGCGCTGCGGCGAAGTGGCTGGAAAGCCGCCTGCCGGTTATTTCGCTCATGCATGGGTCCTTTGTGGATTTCCCGACACCGAAAAACCTCAATTACTGGTGGACTTTCGGCGGCATTCTTTTCTTCGTGCTGATTGCTCAGATCATCACCGGTATCGTTCTGGTGATGCATTACACTCCGAGCACTGGCGCAGCTTTTGACAGCGTCGAGCACATCATGCGTGATGTGAACTTCGGCTGGCTGCTGCGTTACCTGCACGCCAACGGCGCATCGATGTTCTTCATCGCCGTCTACATCCACATTTTCCGCGGTCTCTACTACGGTTCCTACAAGGCGCCGCGCGAGATTTCCTGGATCCTGGGTGTCATCATCTTCCTGATCATGATGGCAACTGCCTTCATGGGTTACGTTCTGCCATGGGGCCAGATGTCTTTCTGGGGCGCAACCGTGATCACCAACCTGTTCTCGGCGATCCCGCTGGTGGGTGAAGATATCGTGATCTGGCTGTGGGGCGGCTTTGCGGTCGACAATCCAACGCTGAACCGCTTCTTCTCGCTGCATTACCTGCTGCCGTTTATGATCTTCGGCGTGGTTCTGCTGCACGTTTGGGCATTCCACACCACCGGTAACAACAACCCGTCCGGTGTTCAGCCAAAGACCAAGCAGGACACGATCCCGTTCCACCCGTACTACACGGTCAAGGATCTGTTCGCGATCATTGTCTTCATGATCTTGTTCGCGTATTTCGCATTCTATCTGCCGAACTACATGGGTCATGCGGACAACTACATCGAAGCCAACCCGCTGGTAACACCGGCGCATATCGTTCCGGAATGGTACTTCTTGCCGTTCTACGCGATCCTGCGTGCAGTCCCGGATAAGCTGGGCGGCGTTATTGCGATGTTCGGTGCTATCGCGGTTCTGTTCATCCTGCCGTGGCTTGACACTTCCAAGGTTCGCTCTGGTGCTTACCGTCCGCTGTTCAAACAGTTCTTCTGGATCTTCGCGATCAACGCGGTCGCTCTTGGCTACCTCGGCGCGATGCCGGCTGAAGGCTGGTACGTGATCTTCTCCCGGATCTGTACCCTCATCTACTTCGGCTACTTCCTGGTTGTCCTGCCGATGCTCGGCTTCTTGGAAAAACCGTTACCGCTGCCAGCTTCGATTTCTGAAGCTGTCCTGAAAGGCGGGTCCGGCACGCCGGCTGGTGCAACAGCTGCACCGGAAACGAAATAACGCGAACCGGATCAGGAGTTATTTGAGACAATGAATACCATGATCAAAATGGTTCGTTCCCTAGCAATGGTGGCAGCTGTCGCCATTGCGGCCCCGGCCAACGCTGCCGGCGGGAAGATTGAGGTCGACTTTCAGCAATGGTCGTTTGCTGGTCCTTTCGGTTATTTTGACCGGGGACAGCTGCAGCGCGGCTTTAAAGTCTACCGGGAAAACTGTTCTGCTTGTCACGGCTTGAGCCGGGTTGCTTTCCGCAACCTTGCTGAAGACGGCGGCCCGGGCTTCACCGAAGAGCAGGCAAAGGCTATTGCCAAAGAATATACCGTCATTGACGGTCCGGATGACCTCGGCGACATGTTCGAGCGTCCGGCGATCTTGGCAGACCGCTTCCCATCACCGTTCCCGAACGAAAATGCTGCGCGTGCATCAAACAACGGCGCTTATCCGCCGGACTTCTCTTTGCTTGCAAAAGCCCGTGCTCCGCAGCGTGGTTTCCCGTGGTTTGTCTTCGACATCTTCACGCAGTATCAGGAAAATGGTCCGGACTATATCTACTCGCTGCTGACCGGCTACGTGGATGCTCCGGAAGGAGTTGATGTGCCGGAAGGCCAATACTTCAACCATTCGTTCCTGGCCGGCCAGTTCATCTCCATGGCTCCGCCGCTTTATGAAGAAGCGGTTGAGTACACAGATGGCACGCCGATGACCACCGAAAACTATGCGCGTGATGTTGCCGCGTTCATGATGTGGGCCGCAGAGCCGCATCTTGAAGAGCGCAAGAAGATCGGTTTCCGCGTTATGCTGTTCCTGATCGTCTTTGCGGGAATGCTGTACTTCACCAAGAAAAAAGTCTGGCGGGACGTGGAGCACTAAGCTTCCGGCTACGACTGACGATTTCGGAAAAGGCGGGCTTTGGGCCCGCCTTTTTTCATTTGGAACTGTTCAAGACCGGTCTCGCTTGCTAAGCAATTTTCTGGATTTAGTGATTTCTCCAAAGAGGGCAATTATGAGCGATGCGGTTCTAGGGATCATCGGCGGATCCGGTATTTATGACCTTCCAGGTCTGGAAGAGTCTCAGTGGATCAGCGTGGACAGCCCCTGGGGGGAACCGTCCGATCAGGTCCGGATCGGGATGATCGATGGCCTGAAAATTGTCTTCCTGCCGCGTCATGGGCGGGGCCACGTTTACTCTCCGACAACCATCAATTACCGCGCCAACATCGATGTCATGAAGCGCTGCGGTGTGACCGATCTCCTATCCGTCTCGGCTTGCGGGTCTTTGAAGGAAGAACATGCGCCGGGCATGTTTGTGCTGGTGGACCAGTTTATCGACCGCACTATTGCCCGCGAAAAGAGTTTCTTCGGAACCGGCTGTGTGGCGCATGTCTCCATGGCGACCCCGGTCAGCCCGAAGCTTGTAGATGCAGTTGCCGCCGCAGCCGAAGCGGAAGGCTTGAAATACCACAAAGGCGGGACTTATCTCGCGATGGAAGGCCCGCAGTTCTCCTCACTGGCCGAAAGCCAGCTCTACCGCTCCTGGGGCTGTGACGTGATCGGCATGACCAATATGCCGGAAGCAAAACTCGCCCGTGAAGCCGAGATTTCTTATGCGACCGTTGCCATGGTAACGGACTATGACAGCTGGCATCCGGATCATGGCGAAGTCGACATTCAGGCAATCCTGAAAGTGCTTCATGAGAATGCGGAGAACGCTCAGCGTCTGGTTGGGCGGGTCGCTAAAGACTTGCCAAGAGAGCACCAGTCCTGTCCGGCAGGTTCTGATACCGCTCTGGAATTTGCCCTGATGACGGCACCGGAAAAACGCGATCCAAAGCTTGTTGCCAAACTTGATGCCGTTGCCGGACGTATCCTGAACAAGGCGTCATAGCCTTTCTGCCAATACACCTAATTCTCAAAAGGCTTCGACCCGCGCGGTAAACTTGATATAAGCGTCGGCCGGGGCTGTGCAGCGGATTGAGTTGCGCTTAATAGTTTTTGCAGGGAAGAGAGCAAAATGACCGATCAGACAATCCAAGATGAACTGATCAGCGCAATCCGAACCATTGAGGACTACCCGAAAGAGGGGATCCTCTTCCGCGACATCACAACGCTATTGGGCAATGCCCGCGCTTTCCGGCGCGCGGTTGATGCGCTCGTTCAGCCTTGGGCAGGGTCTAAGGTTGATCAGATCGCCGGTATCGAAGCACGGGGCTTTATTTTGGGCGGTGCAGTTGCGCACCAGCTGTCTGCCGGTTTTGTGCCGATCCGCAAGAAGGGCAAGCTGCCACATGAAACTGTGCGCATTGCCTATTCGCTTGAATATGGCCTGGATGAAATGGAAATGCACAAGGATGCGATCCAGCCGGGCGATAGGGTCATTCTGGTTGACGATCTGATTGCGACCGGCGGAACCGCTGAGGCTGCCTGCAAACTCCTGAGATCCATGGGTGCTAATATTGAAGCGGCTTGTTTCATTGTAGACCTGCCGGATCTTGGCGGCCGGAAAAAGCTGGAAGAGTTGAAAGTGCCCGTGCGTACTCTGGTCGAATTCCCGGGGCATTGATCCCTTATGGGGGCAGGCGGGCTGGACGAACCGGCCAAACCGGTTTTCAACAAAGACTTTCAGCAAGACTTTCAGACCCTGCTCAGGTGGCGCCGGGATGTGCGCCGCTTTCGGACGGATCCGATTGCTCCAGAGATTTTGATAGAGCTGCTTAGCCTGGCGGATCTTTCGCCTTCTGTCGGCAACAGCCAACCCTGGCGGATCGTGCAAGTTGAGAGCTCAGATAAACGGGCACGCGTTGCTGCATCGTTTGAAGCTGAAAATACTGCAGCAGGCAGCTCCTATAAAGATGAGAAGGCGCAACTGTACCGCCAGTTAAAACTTGCGGGCCTCAAGGAAGCTCCGGTTCATCTGGCGATCTTCAGCGATACCAATCCCAAACAAGGATATGGCCTTGGGCGGGCAACTATGCCCGAGACGCTTGCTTATTCCACTGTCAGCATGATCCATACTTTCTGGCTGGCTGCCAGAGTGCGAGGCATCGGCGTTGGGTGGGTCTCCATTTTGGATCCGGATCAGGTTACCCAGATCCTTGAAGTTGATACGAGCTGGAAATTTGTCGCTTATCTGTGTGTCGGATATCCTGAAGAAGAACATATGGATCCGGAACTGGAGCGTGTCCGCTGGCAGGCCCGCAGCCCATTGGACGAGCGCCTGTTTCGCCGCTAGCATAGCGCCCGGCCGATAAAATAAATGATTCACGGTCAGTCGCAGGGAGTTGAGGAGCCATCATGTCTGTAGCCATCCATGCAACAACAGTGGACGATCATGCTGATGTTCTGCAGCTTTTGATGGACCGGTGGACCTCACCGGAGATGATTATCGAGAATGAAACGATCGACGCTTCCCGGCTGCCTGGGTATACCGCGCGCAGTGATGGCGAATTGGTCGGATTGGTCACACTGATCAAGCGGGAAACCGAATGGGAAATCCTGACACTGGATTCTCTGAACCGCTGGGATGGGGTCGGTAGCCGGCTGTTGCAAGCTGTTGTTGAGGAAGCCAAGGCCAATCATATCCACCGTCTGACGGTCCGCACCTCAAACGACAATCTGGATGCTTTCCGGTTTTATCAGCGCCGTGGGTTTCGCCTTGAACGGATCGGACAAGGTGTGATCGATGCTGAACGGGAGCAGAAACCAGGCATTCCGCTTGCAGGCGATTATGGCATAGAGATCCACGACGAAGTGTTTTTTGCCCGTAGTTTATAAGCGCCCACAGCGCTCCTAGATCAACGACTACTTCTCCTAAACGCTGCCGGTTTTGCCGCGAATAGCGCAGATTTGCCTTGCGCTGCACAATAGTTATAATTCCGGCATCGTGTGTTCAAAAAACGACATTTTGCATCAGCGCGACGAACTGCAAAATGTTGAAGGGGGAGTAAAAAATTGTCTGCCGCAAAACCTTTGGAATCGGCCGAAGATATTTCTGATATTGCATTTGGTTTTATGGGGTCGAAGGCTCTTTTTTCTGCTCTTCACGCAGATATTTTTTCTATTATTTCAGAGAAGACTTTAACCCCTGCAGAAATTTCTAAGAAATGTAAACTGGATACTGAGCGCGTTACAACACTTCTAACCGCACTGACGTCCCTCGGCTTGGTGCGGCGCGAAGGGGATGGTTTTACCAACTCCCCCGCTGCAGAAGCCTTTCTGGTAAAGGGTCAAAAATATGATTTTGGCGATTATCTGCGGTTTCAGATCGACCGGCAGATGTACCCGTTTATGACCCAGCTCAACGAGGCGTTGGAGGGTTCTTTAGAAGAGGATCAGGTTGCTTCTTACGAGGAATGGTTCAGCGATGCGGATGAGGCAAAACTTTATTCCCAGTCACAGCACTCCGGATCGCTTGGGCCCGGCCGCGGCCTGGCCAAGTTGGTTGACCTTTCGAACACCAAAACACTGCTGGATGTTGGCGGCGGAACCGGTGCCTTTTCCATCTCTCTCTGCAAAGCCTACGACAAACTGAATTCCACTATTCTGGACTTCCCGAATGTCGCCAAGGTCGGCCGGGAATACATTGCTGCTGAAGGGCTGGACAACCGGATATCCTATCAGCCGGGCAATGCGCTCGATGATCCGTGGCCGCCTTCTGCCGATGCCGTTTTAATGTCCTATCTGTTTTCCGGTGTGCCGGGGACGTCCATTCCGGGCCTCGTGCGCAAGGCGATGGACACGCTCACCCCGGGCGGCGTCTTTATGGTGCACGACTTCATGGTCGATGACAGCCGGGAAGGGCCGAAGCTTGCCGCGCTCTGGCAGTTGCAGCACACGGCCTTTAATCCGGAAGCAAAATCAATCACCAGCGACTATGTCGCTGGCCTGATGGAAGCGGCTGGCTTTGACGGGATCACTGTTAAAGAAATGATCCCGGGCATGACGACCTTAGTTTTTGGACGAAAGCCAGTCTGATCACCACAAGCACTGAACGCCGGGATCAATCCTTCCGGCGTTCGACAAATACGTTTGCCTTGAAGGAAAAAACCAAGTCTCCATGCTGGTTGCGCGCCATCATATCTGAATGGAGAATGCCCCATTCCGGACGACTGCGGCTTTCTGTTTTTCCAGTTATGACCCGCTGATACGACAATGTATCACCGGCAAAGACCGGCTTGAGCCATTTCAGCTTATCAAAGCCTGGGGATGGGCCGATGCGTGCGACAGTGCGGCCTTCATCAACTGCCTCTTGAACCAATCGTTTGTTTGTAGCCACTAGCAGTTTCATAAAGACAGCTGCCGTATGCCAGCCGGACGCGCATAGCCGACCGAAATGTGTCTGTGCAGCGCCTTCTTCGCTTAAATGGAATGGCTGAGGATCGTACTTCTCGGCAAAGCGGATAATTTCCTCAGCCGTAAAGGTATGGTTGCCGAGGTCTGTCGTATCGCCGATCACGATATCTTCGAAGAACTTTGTCATCCGGCGGTCTCCCGCTTGCGGAAGAGGATCGGGTTTTCCCAAAACAAAACCTGAGTTTGATCCTGGTTGGCCGCGGTGACGCGGAATGTCACGATGCCCAGATCTGGTTTGGACCGCAGCTCCTTGCTGGTCAGCACTTCTGCGCGCGCCGTCAGCGTGTCGCCTGGATAAACGGGCTTCTGCCACTTCAATTCGTCAATGCCCGGAGAACCCTGGCCGGATGACCGGTTGAGAAGACCGGTTGCAAGCAAACGCATGACCATGGCCCCAGTGTGCCAGCCGGAAGCTGCCAATCCGCCCAGCAGGGACGCTTTGCCGGCTTCTTCATCGAGGTGAAAAGGCTGAGGATCGAATTCAGCAGCAAAGTCGATGATTTCGTCCTTGCTAACGCTGATGCTGCCCAACTCAAAGATCTGGCCGGGCTGAAAGTCTTCAAAATGATAGATGTCTGGCATGAATGATTTCAAGGTCGGAGGGGCCATAGCGCAGGGATCCGCGCTATGGTGGTCCGCAATTCTACCGATTAATCAGTCGTAGTAAATCTCATTATCACCGAGATAGACGTTGCTGGCGGCACAAATGTCGATCGCGATCAGCTCATCCAGGACTTCGCTGTCATTATCACCCAGCCATCCGACTTGGAACACCTGATCGCAGTTCCCAGTATCTGCATTAAAGGACGCCTGAGCGTTTTGGCCAGGAACTAAAGCATCTGTGAGCCAATTGTCGCTCCAGCCATCACCGGCATTGGTGTAAAAGCCGACAACCACATTACCTTCTGTGTTGTTGTAAATCTGGAAATAGCCTTCAGACCCGGTGCCTTGTGCCAAAACAGTTCCAGAAAAGGCGGCCAGTGCCGCCGTAAGGCAGAGTGATTTTAATATTCTCATGAATTCTCCCCCCAAAAAAAGATCCTTGGTTACGGATCTTGTTTTTATGCTAGTGCTATGGACGAGATATGTAAAATCCAAAAGACCTCAGAAGTATTGTTTGAATATTTTAATCTTCTATCCGTTTAGCTCATCAGCTTGATCGAGATAGTAAGCGAGATCTTCCTCGTTGTAGATATTTACTGGTAATACTCGAATCGATTTTCCTTTGCCCGTCAATAACCCGCGGCTGTCGGTCATCTTTGCGCCCTTCAAGAATCCAATGTCGATCCCATGCGGCATCGTTCTTAAATGGCAGATCCCACTTTTCGCATTGGCATAGGTTGTGATCCTTGGTTTCTGGGTTTCTTGGAACCCATATCTTGTCAGAAGAAGATCGCGTACCTGAAGGAATAGGTCGCGTTGATCTGACGCCATGTCCCGTTCAAATTGTGTCATGTGCTGCTCCGTTTTTGTTGACCGGAGCTCTCATAACTGGTCGCAACTGACATCCTTATGGCAGGAGACTTCAATCAGCCTCGGAAAAACAGTGAACCGAAAATGTCAGAGCGGCCAGAAAAGAAGAATCGCTGGAATGCCGATTGCAAGAACAAGCGCTTCCAGCGGCAATCCAATCCGCCAGTAGTCACCGAACCGGTAACCTCCGGGGCCCATGATGATAGTGTTGTTCTTGTGCCCGATTGGCGTAAGGAAGGCGCAGGAGCCGGCAACGGCGACAGCCATCAAAAACGGGTCGGGGTTTACATTGAGGCTGTTTGCGATCTGAACCGAAATAGGCGCCGCAATCAGGCAAGTTGCGACATTGTTCAAGAAATCCGACAGGGTCATGGTCACGGCCATTAGGACCGCCAGCGTGACCCAAGCCGGCGCGCCTGCTGTGAGTGTTAGAATGCCGTCGGCAATGATCTGAGCGTTGCCGGCTTCTTCAAAGGCTTGTCCCAACGGGATCAGGGATCCAAGCAGGACGATCACTTTCCACTCCACAGCCGAATAGACTTCTGTTCCACTAACGAGACCCGCTGCGGCATAGAGAACCACACAAGCGGCCAAAGCCACAGGCAAATAGGCGAACCCAGCTACCGCGGCGGTGATTGCCAGCGCAAATCCCCCGATGGCAAGCCAGGCTTTGTTGCGCTGGATCATGCCAGTCGTCCGGCCCTCGAGCGGGAATACGCCCAGCCATTGGATTGCGGTATCAAGCCGTCCGGATCTTCCAAGCAGCAGGAGAACATCTCCAGCGCGAATCTGTTCGTGCCGGACCCGGTTCTGGATGCGCCGGCCTTCCCTGGAAATACCGAGCAGAGTAACGCCATAACCGTACAATAGGCGCATCTTGAAGGCCGACATGCCGACAATTCGGGCACCGTCCGGAACAATTGCCTCGACCAGATTGAGCGCGCCGCCAGTGATCCCGCCCTTGTGTTGCTCTGACCCGGCAAAGTCGAGTTTGGCAGCGCCCATAAAGGCTTCGATGGCTTTGGGATCCCCTTCAACCAGTAGAAAGTCGTTTTCCTTGATGAGCTCGGCCCGGGCAAACCCCCGGATCCGGCGCCCATGGCGGATAAGTCCGATTATGGTGATGTCTTTTTCTTCTGCCACTGGATAAAGATCGCCGACCGTAAATTCCTTATCCTTTGAGAGCTTCCCGACCTTGAGTTCCGCGCTGTAAAGACCATCCGCAAGGCCTGTTTCGTCAGGAGCTGCCCGGAAACGGGCCGGTAGCAGGCGCCAGCCGATCAGGGTAACGAAGGCGATGCCGCTGATGGCAACCGCCAAACCAACCGGAGCGAAGTCAAACATGGAAAATGGGCTGCCGAGCGCATCGGACCGGTATTCGGCAATGACGATATTGGGTGGCGTGCCGATCAGGGTGATCATGCCGCCGAGGATTGTTGCGAACGACAACGGCATCAGCGACAGACCGGCCGAGCGGGACGCTTTCTTGGCAGCTTCAAGATCGAGCGGCATTAGAAGCGCCAGCGCTGCGACGTTGTTGATAATGCCGGACAGTGCTGCTCCCACCACGGCCATAATACCGATGTGTCCGGGAAGGCTGCGCGAAGCGGAGAGCAGTTTTCCGGCGACGAGTTCAACTGCTCCGGAATTCATCAGGCCTCTGGAAACGATCAGGACGAGGGCGATGATGATGACCGCGGAATGGCCGAAGCCTGAAAAAATCTGACCCGATGGGACGAGGCCTAATAGGGCGGCCAGGATCAAGGCGGCGAAGGCGACTAAGTCAAACCGGATCCGGCCCCAGACCAGAAGGGCGAAGACAACGGCGAACAATAAAAAAAGTAGAATTTGATCAGGGGTCACCTGGAACAATCTCCGATCCCGATAAGCGCAAAGAAGTGTCAGAAACTTAGGCCGGATTGGAGTTGAGCGTCGAGCGATTTCTAATTGGTGATGTCTGGCAGTAACCGCTTTCATGGCGTAACTGTAAAAGCGGGCAGACGGTGCCGGTGCTCATGTTGCCGTACCATGAGGTCTGTCGGGCGACTTGTTGGTGTTGTTTCTGGAAATTAGGTTTTGTGAGTGCCTTGTGGTAATCTAGGGTTGTATTGATGGCAGGTGCGGCTACAGAGATGTTTTTGCCGCTGTGTTTGTTTGAACACCCGGTCGCCACAATCAATATCCACTTCTTTTCAAAGAAGGCGGTATCTGCCGCTGGAAGAGGAGAATACTAATGAGCAAAGGACAAAAAACTGCCCTTGAGACCATCACCAGCGCGACCTTCGCGCGCATACAGTATTATGTCAGGGCAAGTCACTACCGGCAAATCCATGGAAAATGGGCCGGCGAAGCTGCGCCAAACCCGCTTGTTATGATGGGGTTGGAGCGCAGCTAACACTGCTGGAGCTAATCCGTCCGGCGGGAGGTCTTACGGTTCATTCAACCGCAATACTGAGCGGGGGAAGTCCATCGACTGTTCCGAGCAACTTATCGCCGCGGACAACGGGTCCGACACCTGCTGGCGTTCCGGTTTGGATGATGTCACCGGGGGCCAGCTCGAAATAGTCTGACAGATAGGAAATCATTTCCGGAATTTTCCAGATCATCTGATTGAGATCCCCCTCCTGGCGCAGGTCACCATTTACGGTCAGCTTGATCGTGCCGGTATCAGGATGGCCGCTTTCGGTTGCAGGAACCAAGGCTGTAATGGGCGCCGAATCTTCAAATGCTTTGCCGATTTCCCAAGGGCGGCCCATCTTTTTAGCCTGGCCCTGCAAATCTCTGCGTGTCATGTCGAGGGACACCGCATAACCAAAAACGTGATCTAGGGCTTCGCTCACCGGGATGTTTCTGCCGCCTGATTTGAGAGCCACGGCCAGTTCTATCTCGTGATGCACATCTTCCGATTTCGGCGGATAGGGGAACGTGCCGGATGTGTCGAGATTGTTAGGGTTTTTCTGGAAAAAGAACGGTGGTTCCTTGTCCGGATCATGGCCCATTTCCACTGCATGAGCTGCGTAATTTCGCCCGATGCAATAGACGCGTCGGACCGGGAAAAGAGCATCGGTCCCCAGAATGGGGAGGGTGGGAACCTTCGGTGGCTCAATCACAAAATCTGGCATGCGTGACCTCGGCTTGTTCTTGTAAGCGATGGCGTTCGACCCTACTCAAAAATCGATCAATCGCAATCAATATTTTTAATTTCGATATTTTCTTGCAAAATTCGAATTGATCTGGATTAATTGGAATATTGATTGGAAATAGATCGATCAATTGATGCGATGGCGAGACATCGCACAGCAATAGGGTCTCTGCATACAGCCGACTCTGTGCATAATCGATTATTGTCAATCAGAAATAAAAAAATCGATAAAAATACAATTTTATGTTGATTATCGATTAGACTCAGTGTTTGATCACGAGTGTGTGATGAGGGAGAGCGATCTGTGTTAACCCGTCCGGAATCATCGAATTGCGCAAACGCCGTCAGCGCCTTGAAAGCCTTTATCGCTGACAATGCGTATCAGCCTGGTGACCGGCTTCCGGCCGAACGGGAGTTGATTGATCAGCTTGAGATCAAACGGACGGTTCTGCGAAAAGCGCTCGATATGATGGAGCGGGAAGGGGCTATCTGGCGACATGTTGGCAAAGGGACTTTCGTTTCTGCTCCGACTGACATGCTCGACATTGGCAGCTTGTCTGATATTGGCCGGCAGATCACACCGGTCAAAATGATGAAGGCGCGTCAGTGCATAGAGGCTGCGATTGCAAGAGAAGCGGCAATCCATGCCTCACATGAGGCCGTTCAGAAGATCAATGGCTTTAAGGATCGTATACGCGGCGTGTCGAGCTGGGCCGAATACGAAGCGCTGGATGATCAATTCCATGCAGCTGTTGCGGAGGCTGCGGACAATATTCTGCTTCTGGCCTTGTTTGATCAGCTTAACAAGGTCCGCCGGGCTGTCGCTTTAAGTACGGTCATCCGCGCAACAGAGCGGCCGCCGGAAAACCATACAAGTTTTGAAGAGCATGACCGGATCTGTGCGGCTATCGAGGCGCGAGATCCAAAGGCTGCACATGACGCGATGTGGCAACACATCCAGTCTGTGTCGGCCCGATTATTCGAGCAGCTGTGAGGAGGCTGTTTTGAACCGGCAAAGAAGGCGAAGGAGGTCGCACTCTAGGCCGGAATAAAGAACCGCGAGGTTCAAGTTGGGAGGAAATAATGAAACGCTTACTTCGTAAACTCTGCGTGGCCGCTGCCGCGCTGCCGATGGCTGCTGCCTTAATGACCGGATCTGTAGCTGCGGAAGGCAAGATCAAGATCGCATTGGCCGAAACGCCATCAGACGAACTTGCCGCGTTTTTCGTGGCGCTTGACCGGGCGAAAGCCAATGGCCTCGACTACGAGTGGACCGCTTTTTCCGATGAAGAGTTGGCTATTCAGGCCGTGTTGAGCGGTCAGATGGACATCGGTTTTGGAACACCCTATGCGGCCATGCAACGCTCTAAAGCCCCCATCCGGATCGTATTTCAGCTGTCCAAGCTGAAGTTCTTCCCGGTCACGTCCAAAAAGTACAGCAAACTTGAGGATCTCAATGGGGAGCCGATCATGCTGCACTCCCGCGGTGGCGGGACAGATTCCATTGCCAATGTGATTGAGGACAAGCTCAACATAAAATTCGGTGACCGGTCTTATGTTCCAGGTTCGTCCAACCGGGTGGCGGCACTGATGGCCGGGCAAACCGATGCGACGATTGTTGATTTGTCGAACAAGAACAAAGTGATGAAAATCGCCGGTGACAAGTTCAACGTCCTGCCGATGTTTGAAGTTGAAGCGAGCGATGAAGCATTGTTTGCAAATCTCGATTGGATCAAATCCAACGAGAAGGATGTCGCTATCTTCGTTGAGGCCCTGGTCAGCACTTGGCTGGACATGTCGAAAGATCCGACGATCATTTCCAAGGAAACCGATCCGGAAGGTCCGATTGGCCAGTTGCCACCGGAAATCCTCGGCAACTTGGATACCTTCTATTCGGACGCTGTTGCAGGCGGATTGTATTCTCCGAACGGTGGAGGCCGCACAGCCGCAAAGGCGGACCTTGAGTGGTATCACAATGCCGGTCAGCTAGAAGGTGATCTCGCGTCCTTGAATATCGAGGACTTCTGGTACCTCGCACCGCTGGATGCAGCGACGAAGTAAGCCGACCGCTCAGGCTGCCGGACGTCCGGCAGCCTGACATGCTTTTTCCGTTCAATAAGGACAGCGATAAATGAAAAGCCGCTCTTTCTGGCTGAAAATTCTATCGGCGGTGATCCTGTTTGGAGCTTGGCAGATCGCAGGAATGATTCCGGTCAGCTACGCGTTTCCGACTTTCTTTGAATCCATGGGCGCATTGCTGCGCATGGCCGGTGATGGAACGTTGTTCCAGGCCTATCTGGAAACCTTGCGCCCATTGGTCGTCGGTGTCGCGATTTCAGCGGTTTTTGGAATAGCTCTTGGGTTGTGGATCGGCCTCAGCGCCAAGTTTGACTGGCTGTTCTCGCCGATTTTCATCGTCATGCAAGCCGCGCCGCTGGCTGCTCTGATCCCGCTTCTGGTGATGGCTTATGGGATCGGCCTGACATCCAAAGTGTTTGTGGTCTGTATCATGGCGATGCCGGTCATCGTTCTGAACACCGCAAGTGCCGTGCGCAATACGCCGTCGTCGATCAAGGATATGGGCCGCTCATTCCTGGCGTCAGACAGGGAAATCATCTTGAAGATCATCATTCCGGCGGCATCGCCGGTGATTTTTAGCGGGCTCCGCCTCGGCGTTTCAGCCGGCTTCATCGGTGCCATTCTGGCGGAACTTAAAATCACGCCGACCGGTGTTGGCGACATCATCACCTACAGCCGTTCGATCGCGGATTATCCGGCCATGTACGCTGCGATCTTCTCAATCATCCTTCTCGCCGTCGTGTTCCTGAATCTCTTGGAACGGCTTGAGGTCTACCTGTTTGAAGGAAATGTCCGTGGTTATGCCTCAGATTAAAGAAGTCGTGGATCCCGCAGCCGCACCGGTCGACAACGCGGTTGTTGTCCGTGGCGTGTCAAAAACTTATGGCGATGTTGAAGCGCTGAAAAACCTGTCCTTGGAGTTTCCAAGAGGTCAGTTGACGTCTCTCTTGGGGCCATCTGGTTGCGGAAAGACAACGCTTCTGAAAATCATCGCCGGCCTTCTCGATGCGAACAGTGGGGAAATCGAAGTCAACGGCAAACCGGTCACGGGGCCTGGCCCAGACCGTGCCTTTGTTTTTCAAGATTTTGCTCTGCTGCCATGGGCCAATGTATTGAACAATGTGGCCTTTGCCTTGGAACTCAGAGGTGTTGGGCGCTCCGAACGTGAAGCGATTGCAGAGAAATACATCGCCGAAGTCGGCTTGAAGGGCTTTGAAAAGAAGTATCCGCATCAGCTTTCCGGCGGCATGCGCCAGCGGGTTGGACTGGCGCGCGCCCTGTCGGTGGATGCGGACGTTCTCCTGATGGATGAACCGTTTTCAGCTGTTGATGAGCAAACTCGGCGCAAATTCCAGGAAGATCTTCTGAACCTTGTCCAGAACGAAAACAAGACATTTATCTTCGTCACGCATTCGATCGAAGAAGCTGTCTATGTCTCCGATCAGATCGCGATTTTGCTGCCGCGTCCGAGCCGTGTCTCTGAGGTTATCCGGCCGTCAGGATTGCGTACCAAGAATGTCGACAACATTCGCAGAGACCCAGAATACCTCGACATCGTCGACAGTATCTGGGCATCGCTGCGCAGCTATGTGGAATAGGAGGCGATATGACTATTTTTGGAGTTCGCCTGCCAGCCATGTCGTCGCTCATCCTGTGGGGGCTTTTGTGGGAGATTGTCGGCCGTTTGGATCTGACCTTCTTCATCCCGCCCTTGTCGGAAGTGGTGGTGACGCTGTTTTCAGTGATTACGACCGCGCCCTTCTTAAAAGCCCTGTCTGAAACTGCCTACGCATTTGCCGTTGGGGTGACGTCGGCGATTGTGATCGGCATTCCGATCGGGATCTTGATGGGCAAGAACCGTTTGATCGATGAGTTGTTGTTGCCTTGGGTCAACATGTTCCTCAGCGCGCCGTTGACCGCGCTGGTTCCGGTGCTGATGGTCTTGTTCGGCTTTGGAATGAAATCGATCATCATCACGACGACGCTGTTCGCGATCTGGATCATTATCCTGAATGCCCGGGCGGGGGTGTTGCAGATCAACCGGTCCTTGATCGAAATGGCACGGTGTTATGGCGCCAATCCGCTGCAGGCCTTTTACAAGATCTATTTCTGGGCGGCCTTGCCGGAAATTCTCGGCGGCGTGCGCATTGGCGTGATCCGGGCAGTCAAAGGCGTGATCATCGGCCAATTGCTGATCTCGATTGTCGGCTTCGGCGCACTCTTTGAGCTCTACGCCAACAACTTCCTGATGGCGCATTTCTGGGCGGTGCTGCTGGTGCTGTTTGCGCTAGCCTTCTCAGTGGCCGAGTTCCTCGGGTACCTGGAACGGCGGGTCTCATATTATGCGGCGTCGCGGTAGGCTCGGGCCCTATCGCGAGAACTGGAACCCGGGCAGATTGCCCGGGTTCATTTTGTTTTTATTAAGGTGCTTGGACCGCCGGTCTTTGCTGTCAGTGACAGAGAGCTCCGGTCCTCATGTATTTTCAGCTGGAAGCAGAACCGGAGCGGACTGCTGAAACGATAGGCTGACATCGGTCCCAGGTTGAAGCGGCGCGTTGATGTCGCCAGAGGTGACAAACAGCGACCCAAACTCTGCCTTCAGCGTGTATTCCATATGGCGGCCGACATAAGTTGCCTTTGAAACCTGCGCTGGAATGCCGCCGTCTTGAGATCCGACTGAAATGCCGATGCGGTTTGGTCTGACTGCAAGGACAGCCGGGCCGGCAGACAACCCGCGTGCGGGCAAGGACTGCCGGTAGGCCCCAATGCTGATCGAAGCTTGGTCTCCGTCAACACTTTCGATGTCACATCTGATCAAGTTCGCTTCGCCGATGAAATCGGCCACAAATTGATCGTCTGGATATTCATAAAGGTCGCGAGGGGCACCCTCCTGAGCAATCTGAGCATTGCGCATCACAATAATCCGGTCGGAGACCGCGAGCGCCTCTTCCTGATCGTGGGTGACATAAACCACCGTCAGTCCCAGGGATTGCTGAATATCGCGGATTTCCTCACGCACCTGACGGCGCAGCTTGGCATCCAGGTTTGAGAGCGGTTCGTCGAACAAGAGAACCTGAGGCTCCAGTACCAAAGCGCGGGCGACAGCAACACGCTGCTGCTGGCCGCCGGAAAGCTCCGACGGCAAGCGGTCGCCATAGCCGGCCAGACCTACCAGTTCCAATCCGTCCAAGGCCCGGTCTCGAACCTCAACCCCTTTGAAGCCGCTGAATTTTAGGCCATAGGAGACGTTCTCCAAAACGCTCATGTGCGGGAAGAGCGCATAGGACTGGAACACCATGGAGACGTCCCGGTCGGTCGCCGGCAATTTGGTGACATCCTGATCGCCGATCAGGATGCGGCCTTCTGTTGCCATTTCCAGTCCGGCGATCATGCGCAAGGTCGTTGTCTTGCCGCAGCCTGACGGGCCGAGCAGCGTGACCAGCTGCCCGGCTTCGATCGTCAGCGAAATGCTATCCACCGCGGTGACGTCCCGGCCATAGACCTTGGTGACGTTTTCAAACGTGACGGAGGCTGCATTGCCTTTGGGTTTCACAGTCATCGTCGGTTCCGTTCTAGAAGTCATTTGGCACGCTCCGTCCTCCGGCCGATGTCGGTTTTACCGACAAACAGTTGAAGCAGGGCGATGGCTGTGAGCATCACCAAAATGAGCGTGTTGGAATAGGCAATCGCCAGTCCGTAGTCGTTGTTTTCCACCCGGCCGATGATGTAGCTGGTTGCCATGTCGTATTCGGCGCTGACCAGGAAGATAACGGCGGAAATCGCGGTCATCGCCCGGACAAAGGAATAGACAAGAGCCGCCAGGATCGCCGGTTTCAAGAGCGGCAGGATTACCCGTCTGAACGTTGCCGCACTGTTGGCACCAAGCGTCAGCGAGCTTTCATCCAGGCTCTTGTCGAGTTGGCTCATCGAGGCGATGCCGGCCCGGACTCCAACGGGCATGTTGCGGAAAACAAAGCTGATGATCAGGATGACGCCGGTTCCGGTGATCTCGATCGGCGGGACGTTGAAGGCGAGAATGTAGCTCACGCCAATAACGGTGCCGGGGATCGCGAAACTCAACATCGTGCCGAATTCAAACGCATTCTTTCCTGCAAACGACTGCCGCGTCAGCAGATAGGCCGTGACAAGGCCGACAGCAGCCGTCAATGGAGCCGCAAGAGCAGAGATTTGGATGGTGGTCCAGAAACTGTTCCAGGCAGAGCCTGTCCAGCGGATGCCGTCTTCAACCAAACGAATGGAGAAGGCCGTCTCATAGTGTTTGAAGGTCAGCGTGTTGTTGACGCCCCAAAGCTCGACGAACGAACCATAGAAGATCATCACGTAGATGACGGCGGTGAAGGCCGCCCAGATGAAGGCGATCGAATAGACTGGGATCATCACGCCAAAGGGTAGGGTCGGATGGATCCCGGAATCGCCTTTGCCCGATACCGTTGTGTAGGATTTTTTGCCAAGCCAGAAGCGCTGCGCATAAAAGGCCGAAAGAGTGAAGCCGAGCAGAACAATCGCCAACACCGCCGCGCGGCCTTGGTCATATTGCGCGCCAACAATGGCGAAGAAAATCTCCGTCGACAGCACATCGAAGTTGCCGCCAAGAACTAACGGGTTTCCGAAATCCGCCATGCTTTCGATGAAGCCGAGCAGAAATGCGTTGGCGAGACCCGGACGCATCAATGGCAAGGAGACTGTCTTAAAGACTTGCCAGCGGTTGGCCCTCAAAGTCTGTGCGGCTTCTTCCATCGACGGGCTGACACCTTCAACAACACCAATCAGCACCAGAAAGGCGATGGGTGTGAAAGCGAGTAGCTGGGCGATCAGGATGCCCGGAAGGCCGTAGACCCAGCGGGTTGGCTGCACGCCGAGAACATCAGCGACAGCGGTCGTGACTGTGCCGGACAAGCCAAACAGCAAGATGATTGCCAGGCCAATCACAAACGGTGGGGTGATGATCGGCAGAACGGTCAACGCCCGCAGGAGCTTCTTGTGCCGGAAGTTGCTGCGAGTTGCCACAAGTGCAAAGACTAGGCCGAGCGCGGTGGTCAGGAAGCCAACCAGGATCGCCAGGAACAGCGAGTTCCAGGCCGCTCCGCAGCGTCCGCCGGACAGGCAATCGAGGCTCCAAAGGCGGGAACTCAGGAACTTGGAGAAGAAGACAGCGACCGAATAGGTGTTTTCTTCGGTAACGAAGGCGGCGATCAGCAGTTTGGCGATCGGGAAGAAAACGAACACCGTGACAACTGTGATGACGAAGCCGATCGATGAAACGACAAAGACATCACCATTGACGGCGCCTCGAGCCGCGATCCCTTGTGTGAATAGGAACAAGAAACAAGTCGCCACCAGCATGGCGCCATAGCCCATGCCAAATTGCCGGTCTCCCAGTTGGCCGAAAAGGCTTTCCAGCCAGGAAAAATTCCAGCCGCGCAGGCCGATGCCGAAGCCTTGCGCGATCAGCCATGCGGCGCCAAAACCACCGGCGAGGATAAGTATCCGGGCGTAATTCGGATGTGCCTTGGGCAATGAGACAGCAGCAAGTGCGCCGAGCAGCGGCAGCACGAGCGGTGAAAGCCAGAGTTTCTCGCCTTGAGCAAGGAGGAGCAGACCCGGAGCATAATCGCTGTCGAAGGGATAGCCGTCGACCAGCCACTCCAGGGTCCAGAATTCCTCAATGCCATACCAGGGGAGAACGGCAAATCCCAGCCATCCGATAACGATCCAGAAGATCAGGACAGGACGGCTGGAATTACTGTTATGAGCGAGTTTCACGATTATTGCGGCAGTGTGGAGACCTCATCATCCCATTTTTTTAACAACCGCTTGCGTTCGTCGCTGGAGCCGTATTTTGCAAAATCGTAGTCGATCAGTTTGATCGAGGACAGATCCGGCGCCTTGTCCGATGTTGGCGCGTTTTTGTTGGACGGAACCTGGAACGCGTTGACCTGCAGTGCCAATGCCTGCGCATCAGCCGACAGTGCCCAGTCGTAGAACTTCTTCGCGTTTTCCGGGTTGCGGCCATCCTTCACGATAGACATGGAGCCGATTTCGTAGCCTGTACCTTCACACGGTGCGACCACCTTGATCGGGAAGCCGGCCGCAGCCTGTTTGACGGCGTCATGCATGAAGACGATGCCAATGGTGTTTTCGCCGCGAGCTGCTGCCTTGATCGGAGCTGATCCGGATTTTGTGTACTGGTTGATGTTCTTGTGAAGGCCCTTCATGAACTCAAAGCCTTCGTCTTCGCCGAAGAGCTGCATGATGGTCGCTAGCGTTGTGTAAGCTGTTCCCGAGGAATTCGGGTTGGCCATCTGGACGTGGCCCTTGTATTCCGACTTTAACAAGTCCTTCCAGCAAGACGGCTCGGGCAGATTGTTCTTGGCAAGAACATCCGTGTTGTAGCCGTATCCAAGTGCGCCGGAATAGATGCCGATTGTTCTGTCACCGGCAGAGCTTGCCTGCGAAATAGCCCAATCCTGAAGCTCGCCGCGGATGGGCGTGACATAGGATTCTGTCAATCCCTCTTCAGCGGCCTGAAGATGCGGGTCACCAGTTCCGCCCCACCAGACATCCCCTTTCGGGTTGGACGCTTCCGCCTTGATTTGAGCGAAGGTTTCACCGGAGCTTTTCCGGGTCATGTTCACTTTGATATCGGTCGCGTCCTCAAAACCGTTGGCCATCAATTGGCACCAGTCTTCCTGCGCGCTGCAATACAAAGTGAGCTTTTCCGCCGACAGAGCAGGACCCGCGGCCAGAAGGCCCAACAATCCAGCCGACGCTAACATCAACGATTTCCGCATTCCTACCTCCCAGTTAGAATATTTATTTCATGAGGTTATTAGAATGGAATTTTTTGGACAACTAAAATTTTGCCAACTAATCAATTTTTCTGTTTTGCCGGAGCAATTTGCGCCGGGCAAAACAAAAAAGGCGCCGCGATGTGCGGCGCCTTTGAAAGCGAATACGGAAATTAAGAAAAATCAGGTATTAAACTTGAACAGCAGGACATCACCATCCTTGACGATATATTCCTTGCCTTCATCGCGGGCCTTTCCGGCCTCCTTGGCAGCGCTTTCGCCGCCAAGCGAGGTGTAATCGTCATAGGCGATCGTCTGTGCGCGGATGAAGCCGCGTTCAAAATCCGTGTGGATCACGCCGGCAGCCCCCGGCGCCTTGGTGCCTTCAGTGATGGTCCAGGCACGGGTCTCTTTTGGACCGGCAGTGAAGTAGGTGATCAGACCCAAAAGGTCGTAGCCTGCACGGATCATCCGGTCGAGGCCCGGCTCCTCCAGTCCGATGGTTTCCAGGAACTCTTCCTGCTCTTCATTGTCCAGCTGCGAGATCTCCGCTTCGATTGCAGCGGAAATAACAACGGATACAGCGCCTTCAGCAGCTGCCTTTTCGGCAACTTTCTGGGACAGTGCATTGCCGTCGGCGGCCGATCCCTCGTCAACGTTGCAGACGTAAAGCACCGGCTTGGAGGTCAGCAAGTTGAGGCCCTTCAGCATCTTGGCTTCTTCGGCATCGGCAACGTCCAGCATGCGGGCTGGTTTGCCGTCTTGCAGCAACTCAAGGGCGGCTTCCATGATCGGCAGCACGGCCTTGGCTTCCTTGTCTCCGCCAGTCGCCTTTTTCTTCAAGGGCGCGATGCGCTTTTCAAGGCTTTCCATGTCGGCGACCATAAGTTCGGTCTCGACCGTATCCGCATCGGCGATCGGATCGATGGCTCCGTCCACATGGGTGATGTCGTCATCTTCAAAGCAGCGCAGCACATGGGCGATGGCATCGACTTCGCGGATGTTGGCCAGAAACTGGTTGCCAAGGCCTTCACCTTTGGAGGCACCGCGTACCAGACCGGCGATGTCGACAAAGGTGATCCGGGTCGGGATCACTTCTTTGGAGTCGGCAATATCCCGGATCGCATAAAGGCGCGGATCCGGCACGGCCACTTCGCCGGTGTTCGGTTCAATGGTGCAGAAAGGGTAGTTTGCGGCCTGAGCCGCCGCTGTCTTGGTCAGCGCATTGAAAAGGGTGGACTTACCGACATTCGGCAGTCCGACAATGCCGCACTGGAAACCCATCGTGAGTTCGCTTTCGGTTTGTGTCTGAAACTGTTGCCGCGCTACATGCCCGAGGGGGCAGACAAGGTCAAGGGTTTCTGCGATGTCAGCTAGGAGGCTGGCTGCCGATTTGGCGCTGTCTTTGCGGAAATGAGCAGCGCCGTTATTCGCTGGTGCGCGCGATGCGGTTTAATATCCCCGAACTCACTGCCAGGATCGCATTTTCATCCAGGGCTTCCGGAGAATTCCAGGTCGCTACAAAACACCACTTTGTGCCGTCGTGCGCAGTCAAATGGTATGTGAGGTTCAGAACGCCGGTCTCACTGCCGCCTTTGAAAGCAATGGTTTTCCAATCCGCCGGCTTTGCCTGCCCGGAATTGATCTTGAACACGGGCAGATGGTCCACTTTCGCAATGACTTTGCACAGGCTGGGGGCAGCCGCATACCACTCCAATCCCGGCTGATAGCCGTTGTTGACATCGCCGGGGTCGGGCGCGTGGCGTCCTCCCAGTTCAGCAAGAATTCTGCGTTTTTCCGAAAGACCGCCAGAAAGATACTCTGATGCCTCTTCGTCAGAGGCTTTGAGCTGGAAGAATTGGCGTGTTGTCAAAAAAGGAACTTGTTCTGAGATCTTTTCGAGTTGTGCCAAAGGCAGCTGCGACATGAGGAGGTCTGTTGCCGTGTTGCCGGAAATAGAAATCATCAAGGCTGCTGCGGTTTCGATCGTAACGTGATGACCATCGGGCCAGGTGTGCAGAGTTCCGGATGGCAGGGATTTATGGAGTTTATTCAGTGTGAGCACGCTCGACCATTCAAGCTCTCCCGCTTCCACTTTCATTGCGAGTGCGTCCAGCACAAACAATTTGAAAGCAGACCCGACAGCCAGTTTTTCCGACGGGGCGTGGCTGGCGACTATCTCTCCGTTCTTCGTCAGGAGATAAGAGGACTGCTCAGCAAACCTTGGAAGCTTTTTGAGGAGGTCTTTTAGAGTGCCAGTTTGTTGAATGTCCTTGATTTCAAAACCGGTTATTCGACCGTTGCCACTTCGAAATAGCCGAATTGCAACATCATGTGTTGCCGTTGAGAGCGCAAAGTTTCTAGATTGGGTCGATTTGGAAACCTGTTCCGCCGGGCCATAAGTGGTTTTGAGCTCTTTCAATGCTGGCCGCAGCCTTGTCATCGGGACAGCGGTCCGGAAGGACTGCGCGAACCAATCAGAGTGCGGGGCGGTTTCGTTCCAGACCCGTAACAGGAGCGTTTCATCGGACAGGTCTGCAGTATCGGTCTCAGCTTGGGCAGGGCCGGCAACCAGAAGAAACAAAAGCACTATTGTTAACACTGTTTTCAAAGCGGTGCCTGAATGGTTGGGGTTGGCAGGTCCTATCTAATTTGTAAAAGCAATTGAGCGCAGGGTCATTATGTGACCTGCTCTCTTATTGAGAAGCGCTCAGAACAGTTACTGCAGTCCAGTTGGATCGATCAGTCCACCACTGCATCCCATATCGGTTTCATCTGCCGCAAGCATCAGTTCTCCCAGGTCCGCCGCCGGATTGATTTGACCGCGCAGGCTGATCCAGATTTCGTTGATTAAGGTGCGGTTGCCATCGTTGGTGCACTTGATGAGCACACGGTCGCCTGCACCTTGACCAAAATCTTGATCAAATGCGGACCGAATTTGAACGCCGGTCACTTCCCGGCCGACGTTGTTGAAGAAGAGGTCGCCAACGGCTGAGTCATTCACAAGACCTGTTAGCAGGAGCGTGTCGTCATAATATTCATCGGCGCCGCCTTCGCCGAAGTAACAAGTGCCGTGTTTGATCCATTCATGATGGTGCAGGTGGCTGGCAACCCCGGGCATGGCCGCGGCGAGTGCATCGGCTGTTTCGGTGTCGAGGTCCGGCGCGGGGAGTAAATGCCAGCTGCCCGGCTTGTCGAGGTTACGGACAGAGGCGGAGACGCCGCAATAATCATTGCCGCGGGGTTGTGGCCACAATCCATGGATTGAGAGCTGCCGGGTCGTGTGGGGCAGATTTCCGGTATTTAGATCCTGGCATTCCTGTTTGCCAGGCCGGATTTCGCAAAAGGCCGGCTGCCAGCTCAAGGTCAGAAGATTGTCCGTCGATTCTCGTGCATCCAGAACCGGCGTGATTTCATCGTCGGTCAGAGGCGGCGCCGTTGCCGTATCCGCTTCAACAACATGTATGCCGCAGGAGGTGCTTACCCAGCGCGATTGGGTTACGGGGGCGCCATCGACATGGATTTGGAAAAAGTCCCCGCCTGTTTTGTTGATCCCGAGAAGCTCATAGGCAAGCTGCGGTGCGGTCAGAATTTCACCGGGATTTGTCTGACGGTTTTTGCTTTGGTAGGCCTCGCAGACCTTCTCCGCGATGAAATAGCCTTCAAGCTTTTCAAAGGCGGCTGGAGACCCAATCGACAAGCCCAAAACGGCGGATGCTAATAGAAAGTGACGCATGGTTTTCCCCTAAGATAACCTCGGGCCATTATGTCTATGCAGGTCACTATATTATGACGGGAAATTCCATGGAACTAAATTTTTGATTGAACCTAGCTGCCAAGTAGCTTCTTCAGCATATCAGCCATCGGTCCAGACTTCGGCAGGGGCGCTGCCTGGGTTTGCCGCGCCTGATGGATATGGCTTTTTTGTTTTGGCTTCAATACCTGTTCGGTTTTGGCTGAGGTTGGTTTGCCGTTTCGCCGCGCTTTTTCTGGTTCTAAAGCCAACGTGAGCTTGTTGGCGAATTGGCTGTCCTTTGCCTCAGCCATCAGGTCGGCATTGTCCGCAATTTCGGTTAGAAGCGGTTCCAGCCAGTCTTGATCGGCTTTTGCGAAGTCGCCCAGAACATAATTGGCCACGAGTTTCTTGTCGCCTGGATGGCCGATCCCAAGCCGCAAACGGCGGTAGTCCGGACCGATATGAGCCGAAATTGACCGCAAGCCATTGTGGCCGCCATGCCCTCCGCCTTTTTTCATGCGGAATTTCGCGGGTGGCAGGTCCAACTCGTCGTAGATGACGACAATGTCTTCCGGGTCGATCTTGAAAAAGCGCATCGCTTCCCCGACCGAGCGCCCGGATTCGTTCATATAGGTCGACGGTTTGAGCAGGAGCACCTTTTCGCTGCCGAGCCGGCCTTCGGAGACCTGACCCTGAAACCGAGCCCGCCACGGCTGAAAGCCGGAATGGCGCCGGTGGATTTCGTCGGCGGCCATAAAACCAATGTTGTGCCGGTTGCCAGCGTATTTTGCACCGGGATTTCCAAGGCCGACGATCAGTTTCATCACGGGTCTCTGAGAGCGTTTCAGTGGCCGCAGTTTAACAGCCGAAAATTAAAAAGAAAAAGCAGCCGGTTTGGCTGCTTTGGGGATGCAGAAGGCGGTGCCGCCTTCTGCAAAATCAACGAGAAGATCAAGCTTATTCGCTTGCTTCTTCCTCACCGTCTTCGGAAGCTTCAGCGTCGTCCTGAGCACCGCCACCAGGAGCAGCCAGTGTTGCAACAGTGAAGTCACGGTCGGTGATGGTCGGCTGTGCGCCTTCCGGCAAAGTGGTTGCGGAAATGTGCAGCGTGTCACCGATTTCAACATTCGCCAGATCGAAGACCAGGGATTCCGGAATCGCATCTGCTGGAACGATGAGTTCGACCGTGTGGCGAACAACGTTCAGCATGCCGCCTTTTTTCAGGCCCGGGCAGGTTTCTTCGTTGATGAATGTCACCGGAATGTCGACGGTCAGTGTCGTGTCACTGGAAACGCGCAGGAAGTCAACATGCAGGACATCGTCGCGCACCGGGTGCAGCTGGAAGTCCTTCGCGATGACTTTGTGCTTTTTGCCGTCAACATCGATTGTGCCGATGTGTGTCAAAAAACCACCTTTGTGCAGGGTCAAAGTGGTTTCTTTCACCGGAATGGTGATCGGCATAGCCGGTTTTTTGTCGCCGTAGATAACGGCAGGTAGAAGGCCTTCGCGACGCAGTGCCCGTGCGGCCCCCTTGCCCACACGATCCCGTGCCGACGCCTTCAGCTCATAGCTGGCAGCCATGGCAAACTCCTATAGGTATATGATATGGACCGGCGAACAGGCGCACCGAATTGACGATAACTTGTCCGGGATCGGTCCTTTGAACGCCTCCTCCAGGGGTGCAGGCGCGAGCGCGCGTATAGCTGAAAACATAGTGGAATGCAAGTGTGCCTGCGCATTCAGCGCGATCTCGTTCAGCCGCCCGGCAACCGGCGGGATGTGTCTTCCAGATAGTCCGGATCAGCCTTTTTTGCAAAAGATGCCCGCCAGGGCGCTGCCAGTTCCGGCAGGTTCGATAATGCCAAGGCTGTGGTACTGTCCAGCCTCGGATTAAAGCGGGCTATAATGACGTTGCGCAGGTTCCAATCCGGGCATGGCCGTTCAATAAGGACCATCGTATCACCCGCCTGAATATGGCCGGTTTCCAAGACGCGGTAATACCAGCCTGTTTTACCTGTTTTTTGGAAGTTGGCGGCGAGAGCCGGATTGGACGTATGCAGGTTGAGTTTCCAGCAAGGCTGGCGGCCTTGAGCAATCTGGAGGCGGACCGAACCCACAGCAAACACGTCGCCAATACAAAGATCCGTCTCGGTGAACCCGTGCGAAGAGATGTTTTCACCGAATGTCCCGGGCTCGTAGGCGAAGCCGTCTGTGCCAAAAAGTTCCGCCCAGTCGGCGTAGTGTTCCGAAGGATAATGGTGCAGAGCCTTCTCCGGGCCGCCGTGAACTTCTAGATCGGCCTGTTGGTCGTCAGAAATGCCGGTTTCCGTCACAAAAACAGATCCGCCAACCCGGTTTTTGCGGATCGCAGACGGCGCTTTTCCGTCCCAACGCTGTTCCGGTTTTCCGGTGTAAAGTCCGAGGATTTCTGCGGCTGTCGTCATGTCGTTGCACCTTGCTTGGCAGCGTGTTCGTGGCAAATCTGGTTTGTTTCAGACGATTTCAAGGGCACCTCTAACAGCTGGCAGTACAGGCCTGCATCAGTTTCCTGGTGGTGTCTACAGTCTTTGCAAAGGCCAAAGGATTTTCCGCCGCGCTGGTCAAGAAGCTGACGGACCAACGCACTTAAACCATCCTGCAGAGCAACCGCACTATCCATCGTAAGTTCCGCGATTGCGTCCTCCATAGCCGACTGTGTTTCCAGTATCTTTAGGCCAGGGAGCGTGAGGTCATAGCGGATACTGCGTTTG
Source organism: Roseibium sp. (assembly GCF_965216085.1). Classification (GTDB taxonomy): domain Bacteria; phylum Pseudomonadota; class Alphaproteobacteria; order Rhizobiales; family Stappiaceae; genus Roseibium. The sequence goes on from NZ_OZ244138.1 coordinate 1,353,103, forward strand.
TCTTCCGGCAGCCGTGTCTCGGCAATCAGGTCCTTCCGGGCCAGCGCTTTCAAGGTCTGCGAAGCGGTTCCGCGCGTAGTCGCAAGATAATCGGCGACATGGGACGGCGCCCGGGAAAACTTGTTTGCCCGGCCGAGATAGGCCAGCGCAGCATATTGCGATGGATTGAGCGGGCCATTCCATTCTTCAGCAGCGTTCAGGCGGCCTAGCCGGTCAATCAGATCTGCAATGAGGCGGCTTTGTCGTTGGGGGTTCAGCATAGAAGTTTTATAGCGAGTCGAAATTAAACTTGCAATAATAGCGACTCGCTATTATTAGGTTGGCATCTTTCAACAAGGAGAACATCCATGCTTAAGAAACTTTTTGGCGGCCTGGTTTCCGTATTGGTTCCTGCAACGGCGTTAGCAGGTGGAGATCATAGCGGCCACGCGATCCATCAACACGGCGCGGTCTTGTCGGCCGAAAATGTCGAGATTGACCAAAACTACGATATCATGGCAGCACACGTGCACCGGAACGGGCGAATTGTGACGTTTCACATGACGCTGAAAGGAACGGCCGGTGCAACGGTTCCTGAACCGGCCGGCCAGCTCGCGGGCGCCCCTGTTGAGGCCTATGTCTGGCCGACATCGCTGAAACCGGACGCTGTGGGATTTGAAAGTGAAGATGGCATTTTGGCGTTGGTTGCCACGTCCCACCCCGACTTCGATGATACGCCACTTTTTGATGAGGACGGGGATGGTGATGTCGGGAACGATGGCGCCAAATGGCATTCCCATTGGGTCGTGCTAACGCCCAATGAAGCATGCGGAGCCGGGGCCTTGTCTGTGAAGGATATTCCGGATGGTGTTTCACCGAAAATGCCAGCCACCTGGCCCGGATTGCCGATTTACATCGATAGCCCGGGCTATTCACCGGTGCTTTCGGGTGAGGAGATCACAATCAATGTCAGCTTTGATGATCCGGCCATTGCCAGCGGAATGTCTTATGACGGCGTGACGTCCGCCCTACGGGTCAATCAGAACATCCACGCGCCATTGCTCTGCGTCGTTGATGTCTTTGATGTTGCTTCTGGAGATCTCAGCCTTCCAGGAAAGCTGAACTGAAAATTGCGGCCATGGCTGCAAACAAAAAAAGCGCCGGCATGGCCGGCGCTTTGACGTCTTCTGTGATCCAGAAAATTAATTGAACAGACTGGAAACTGATTTTTCCAAGGCTGTGCGGTTGATCGCTTCGCCCATCAGCGGCGCGATGGAGATCGCCCGGATGTTCGGTGCAGCGGTGATCGCAGCGGTCGGCTCGATGGAGTTGGTGATCACCAGTTCCTTCAGTTTGGACGAAGTTACACGCGCAACCGCGCCACCGGACAAAACACCGTGGGTTATGTAGGCGGTCACCGACTTGGCGCCCTTGGCAAGGAGCGCATCAGCTGCATTGCAAAGCGTGCCGCCACTGTCGACGATGTCGTCCACTAGAATGCAATCGTAACCATTCACATCGCCGATGATGTTCATGACTTCCGACTCTCCAGGCTTGTCGCGGCGTTTATCGACGATGGAGAGCGGGGCCTCAATGCGCTTCGCCAGCGCTCGGGCGCGAACCACACCGCCAACATCCGGGGAGACGACCATGACATTGTCGGTCGCGTAGCGCTCCTTGATGTCCCGGGTCATCACCGGAGCTGCGAACAGGTTGTCGGTCGGAATGTCAAAGAAACCCTGGATCTGTCCGGCATGGAGATCCAGCGTCAGGACGCGATCTGCACCGGCCTCAGTGATCAGGTTGGCCACCAGTTTTGCGGAAATCGGTGTCCTGCCTGACGCACGGCGATCCTGACGGGCATAGCCGAAATAAGGAATCACGGCCGTGATCCGGCGGGCCGAGGACCGGCGGAGCGCATCGATGATGATTAAGAGCTCCATCAAATGGTCGTTGGCCGGATAGCTGGTGGGCTGGACGACAAAGACGTCCTCACCGCGTACGTTTTCCTGGATTTCTACGAAGATTTCCTGGTCGGCAAAGCGCCGGACCTGGCATTTGGCCAATGGTACATCCAAATATTTGGAGATTTCCTCAGCCAGGGCTCGGTTGGAGTTGCCCGCGACGATCTTCATAAGCCGCAAGTCCTTCTGGTGCGGAGCCGGGTCTATTGGGCCAAGGCGGCCTGATAAACACGCGGTAGGAGCCTAAGTCGTTCAAGGTGCCTCTTGCCTGGACTTTTGCTAAAAAAACCTCGGCAGGCGGCGGCGTTGTAACAATCAACCGGTCAGACGACAACCGCGCTATTGGAGTCTGGCGCGGTTTTTTTCGATTTTATGACGAACAAGGTGCTTGAACCGTTTCAATAGGTTCTTATTGGTTGAGCCAGGCCTTGATTTCCACCACAGATCGTTCCGCGATGCGCGAAAGCACGTCGGATGAGGCACCCGTCCATGGATCTCCCGTCGATCCACCCGTCTCCTCCGTGCCAGAGATTCGCTTCAGGCGGCGCCCCGATCTGTCGACAACATCAAACACATAAAAGATGGTGCCCTGGCCGGGCTGTCCTGTTGCTGCCAGGTAGCCATTGACCCGGTAGGTGGCGTCGGCGCCGACACGCCTGACCAACTTGAGGCCCTGAGTGGCCGCTTTTGCGCCGATTTCGGATGACAATTCATCCGCTATGTTTCCGGGCGCGCCCGTGAACGGTTCGAAGGCGAAAGTCACGCCCTGTTCCTGATCAATCTCCTGGATGAATTGTGGAGCAGTTGGCGTTGCAGATATCGCTGATGGCGGCTGAGGCGATCCTTGGCAAGCTGCCAGGCCAATCAACAAAAGAAGACCGCCCGCGGCCTTAAAAAGGTTTGCTTGAGCAATTGAGATTCTTTTGCACATGAAGACGGTTGGCCTGATTTATGTAATTTACGAGAGAGTCGGTTGCCCGGAAAACCCGGAAACCCGCTCAGATCGGGTTCTGGTTTAGCCCGACTTGCGCGGCAGGTCGAGAGGGATGGTGGATAAGCAGGGTTTTTGGACCTTGGGTTTTTATCCTGATCGACCCTTTCTTTCGAAAAATGAGTCTTTTGGCCAGCGCCAGTGTCGAGGAATTCGGGTGAAACGGCAGGAGAACCATGAGCCTCGATGATCTCTTATTGTTGCGGCCTCTCTGGCGTTTGGGAACAAACTCAACCCTTGATCATGATCGCACTGACCTGCCGTCCATAATCCGGCTCCTTGCGGTGCGTCGTCCGGCGGTAGGAAAAAAAACGCGCTTCATCCTTGTAGGTGCAGATATTCATGGCATTGACGTGCGCCAAACCAAGGCCGGTAAGCCGATCTATAATGAAGGCCGGAAGGTTGAACATATGAAAACCGTCTTGGGACGAGGGTATGAAATACTGCGCCCAAGAAGATGATTCCGATAAGAAGCGGTCGTGGAACTCCGGGCCGACCTCATAAGAAGCTTGCGAAATGGTGGGGCCGAGCACCGCCCGGATTCGGCCTCTTTGCGCACCCAGGTTCTCCATCGCAGCAACCGTATTTTGAAGAACACCTGAGATCGCCCCCTTCCAGCCTGAGTGGGCCGCACCGATGACGGATGCTTCAGGATCAGCAAACAACACCGGACCACAGTCCGCCGTGGAGATGCCCAATGCAAGGTTGGGGGTTGCGGTGACCAGGGCATCTGCTTTGCGGTTCTGATTATCCAGCCAAGGGCCGTCAACAGTCAGCACATCTGGAGAATGGATCTGATAGGGAGAGACCAAATGATCGCGAGCGACGCCAAAGGATTGCGCGACACGGGACCGGTTCTCCAAAACCAGTTCCCGGTCATCGTCCGAGCCAAGGCCGATGTTCAAGCTGTGATACAGACCGGAGGAGGCCCCGCCGTTGCGGGTGAAGAACCCATGTGAGAGTCCGTCAGACTGAAGTTCCGGGGCTTCGAGTTTCATGTGGCTCTCCAAAATTGGACTCATCCATTCTCAAATGCACTTAAGGTGCCGGATCAAATGGTGCAAAGGGTATTCCGTCTGCGGTAATCGCAAGCACCTTAAAGAGCGCCCCCATTTGGTCAGGGGCCGCCAGGCGTTCAACCGCATCACGGATGCTGTCTTGCTGGTGTGGTGATTTTCCGGCGCCGAGGCTGCCAGCACGTTCCAGGAGCCCAGCCCGCAGCAGGAATTCTCCTTGTTCGAGAAGCGGCAAGGGGACAGCTCCGGCAGCCTGCGCGGCGAGGGCAAGGGTCTCAAAATTGACGTGGGCCGTAATGTCGGCTTCGCCGGGATGCGCAAGAACATCATCATAGCTGTGGTTATAAAGGGCCTGTAATGTGTCTCCGGCAGCCGATTTCGCGTAGCCATAATCTATGAAAAGCGCGATGCCGCCGTGTTTGGCAATCCGTGCGGCGATTTCTTCTGCGATCGCATTGGCCGCAGGTTGGGTTTCCAAAATGCTGCCGCCTGACGCGCTAACGGCTCCGGCCGGAATTGCAGTATCGGGCAGTCTGGCTACGCCGACGCCAAAAACAAGGTTGCCTTTATCGTCCAACCCGACCTGACGTTCTCGCCAGCCGCTGACTGTTTTGACGAATTGGTGAATGGGTAGGGCGTCGAAAAACTCATTCGCGATGACAATCAACGGGCCGTCCGGCACTTGGGCAAAGTGATCCCGGAACTCCGGCTGAAGCGCGGCTGTCTGTAGCGTATCACTCTGAATTTTCCGGAGGCGCGGGCTCATTTCGACAAGGTTTAGGCGCGCCGCATTGAGGAAGGCGGGCCGCCGTGCAGCAACCCTTTGAAAGTCTGCCATCAACGTACCGCGGCCCGGGCCAAGTTCCACTAGCTGGACGGCGTCCGGCGCGCCGAAGCTTTCATAAGCTCCCAGGCAGACGGCGCCGATCATTTCGCCAAACATTTGGCTTACTTCCGGCGCCGTTATAAAATCGCCTTTCCGGCCAAATGGCTCGCGTGTTGTGTAATAGCCGAACTGAGGATCGCTCAGGCACAACGTCATATATTCGGCGACAGGCAGTGGGCCGCCGGAAGCAATGCGTTGGCGAAGTTTGTCTTTCAAGCCCGTCACTGTTCGGCAGCCGGTTGTGGGCGTTTGGCAGCCCAAATCATCGCGGCGATGCCCGCCAGAACCATCGGTGCGGACAACAGCATCCCCATGGTCAGGAAACCGCCGAAATAGCCGATATGGGCGTCAGGTACCCGGTAAAACTCAACGAAGGACCGGGCTAATCCATAGCCGCAGGCAAAGGCGCCAGCTAAAAAGCCCGGCTTTTTCAGAAGATGAAACCGGTGGCTCAATACCCGGAGAACCAAGAATAGAACAATACCTTCCAGGGCCGCTTCATAAAGCTGGCTCGGATGGCGAGGTTCAGGACCGGCGTTGGGAAAGACAAACGCCCAAGGAACATCAGTTGGCCGGCCCCAGAGCTCACTGTTGATGAAATTCGCCATCCGTCCAAAAAACAATCCAATCGGGGCAGCACAGCCCGCCAAGTCGAACATAGTCCAAAGCGGAAAACCGCGCTTCCACGCAAACAGGATCATGGCAATGACCGTTCCCGCAAAACCACCATGAAATGACATGCCACCGGACCAGATGGCGAGGATTTCTCCTGGATTTGCGAGATAGTAGGCCGGATTATAGAAGAGCACATAGCCAAGGCGGCCGCCTAAGATAATGCCAAATGTCCCCCAAAGGACAAAGTCATCGAGATCCACCGGAGTTGGTCTCTTATTCCCGGCCCACAGTCCATCATTGAGCACAAGCGCGCGCATGTAACGCCAGGCCAAAACAATCCCGGCGATATAGGCCAGCGCATACCAGCGCAGAGCAAATGGGCCTATTTCAACAATGACGGGGTCAATGGCTGGAAACGGCAGGGCAAGAAGAGGGGGCAATCTGAAACCTCATGAGGTCGGTAAAGCTGCGAAGGCGGCTATTCGGTGGCAACGCTTGCGCGATCTACTGCGCTGCGTCAAGGCTCTCGCCTTGCATCATTCTTGTTCAATACCGGCGTTATACTGAGTTTCCAATTGGCTGCGTCGATATCGAAGCTTGAAGTTGCCTTCGAACCCTCATACGTAGCGTGTATCTGGAATTTCCTTATATAGGAGCGGCATATGACCCAAGGCCCGAACCGTTTGCTCGATGACTTTGCCAAATTGATGACCGATGCCGCTGGTGTCGCACAAGGGGCCCGCCGCGAAGTGGAAACTGCCTTTAGAGCTCAGGCTGAGCGGTTCATGTCGGATATGGACATTGTCTCGCGCGAAGAACATGACGCTGTTAAGGAAATGGCAGCTCGTGCCCTCGACAAAGTTGAAGAGCTTGAAACCCGTCTTGCTGCCCTGGAAGGCGGCGATAAGGATGCGCCATCCGGGGAGTAATGCTGCTTGGGTAAGGTGGCGCTACTAAACCGAATCGTGACGGCAGAGGATGGTCCGGTGAACCGGGCCATACCTTCTGGGCAAATTACCTTGCCAAATCAGTGCAATTTAGTGTGATCGACCGATTTCTGTTAACGAATCATGACGGTAGGGTAACGGTTGAACTTGGCGGAATTGCAGTGTTTTTGCGCAGTTTGGCTAATTAAGTTGCTGAGTCGTCCACAAGTTTCGATATTTTTATTGAATTTGGTAGGTAGGCCGTAAGTCCTTCCTGCTCCTATACTCAAGGACAACAGGGATTCGTCGGAGCAAGACGGAACCGGTCATTGATTGGGCCAGTTAAGGACGCGTCTTTGCTCCTCTGCTTGGGACTTACCCCGGCGGCCCACCCGGTTATCCTAATCGGGTACTCGGCCCCGGCTGGAAAGGGGAGTAGGCATCATGAGCCTCATCGAGATCGACTTCGAGAGACCTGACAACCCCGTTGATACCATCGAAACTGTGGCCGCCTTGAACGACTGGACGTTCGAGCGCTCAGATGATGATGAGATCACGATCTCCATTGCCGGAAGCTGGTGTAATTATCATGTTTCCTTCTCCTGGATGGAGGATGTTGAAGCCCTGCATCTGGCCTGTGCCTTTGATCTCAAAGTGACAGAACTTAGAAAGACGGAAGTCGTTCAGCTTCTGGCTCTGGTGAATGAGCAATTGTGGGCGGGCCACTTTGACCTCTGGAGCAAAGAGGGCGTGGTGATGTTCCGCCAATCGCTCATTTTGGCAGGCGGCGCCGAACCGACTTCGGCACAGATCGAAACCATGCTGTCGAATGCCCTTGAAAACTGCGAGCGTTTCTATCAAGCATTCCAGTTCGTTGTCTGGGCCGGTCACAGTGCACAAGAAGCGCTTAGTACCGCTCTGTTCGAAACTGCAGGAGAAGCATGACCTTTTCAAAAGAGCGCCCCTTTCTGCTTGTCGGTGCCGGCAAGATGGGAGGGGCCATGTTGTCCGGCTGGATGGCGGACGGTATTGATCCGGCTTCCGTTCTGGTACTGGATCCGTTTTTGTCAGCCGAAGTCAGCAATCTGCTGACCAAGCACGGCATCCGGCATGTCACCGACGTGCCGGAAGAGATGACCGCCGGCATCGTTTTGGTGGCCATAAAACCGCAGATGATGGACGAGGTTCTGCCTAGCCTGGCGCCGGTGATTGACCAAGAGACATTGGTTTTATCGGTTGCCGCAGGCACACCTGTCTCTAAGTTTCAAAGTGCATTTGGCGATATTCCTGTCGCGCGCTGCATGCCCAATACGCCGGCAATGGTCAAACGTGGCATCACCGCCGTTTTTCCGAACCAGAAAGTTTCTGAAGAGCAAAAAAGCACGGTCACCCACCTGTTGACGGCAGTGGGGAAGGTGGTGTGGCTCACCAGTGAAGACCAGATCGATTTGGTGACAGGTGTGAGTGGCTCGGGGCCAGCCTATGTGTTTTACCTCGCAGAAGCCCTGCGGGAAGCGGGCAAAGCAGCCGGATTGCCGGACGCCCTTGCTGAGGAACTGGCGATCGCGACGGTGTGCGGCGCAGGGGAGCTGATGCATCAGTCGGGCGAAGATCCAGCAATCTTGCGTCAAAACGTGACCAGCCCGAACGGCACGACGGCTGCGGCACTGGATATCCTGATGGCCAGCGGCGGTTTGCAGCCCGTGATGACGGATGCCGTGGCAGCCGCCGTCAAACGTGCCCGGGAACTTGCTGGTTAGCTAAAGCATTTGGGGTGCGGCGAGATACCCCTTTTCGCCGCATTCCGGGTTTCCTATGTTTCTCATAAGACAAGGAGATCCGGATATGGCGACCGCAAAGACGAAGCAGAAGATCCTCACCACTTTTTTGGACCTGATTTCGGAGAATCCTTATGAGGATGTTTCTTTGCAGCTGCTTGCGGAGACGGCAAAGGTCAAATTGTCGGAGCTGCGCCGCGCCTATTCTTCCAAGCTGGCTTTGGTTGAAGCCTTTTACGAGAGTGTCGATACGGCCGTTCTAGATCAGCGTGACGAGGATCTTGGCGATCAGCCGCCCCGCGATCGGCTTTTCGATATTCTGATGACCCGCATCGATGTCTTGGCCGAGAACAAAGAGGCTGTTCGGGCTTTTGCTAAGGCTGCATCGCAGGATCCTGGCCTTGCCCTGGATTTCAACCGCTTTGCCGTCCGCTCGCAAAAATGGATGCTGGTTGCCGCCGGGATCGATCTTTCCGGAATTAAGTCCGGTATCGTGGCGCAGGCTCTGGCGGTGTCCTTTGCCCGTGTAGTCGACACCTGGCTGGACGAACCAGATGAAGGCATGCCGCGTACCATGTCCCGCCTCGACAAGGAACTCGACAAGGGATCGTCCTTCATGAAACGGCTGAACCGTCTGGAGGGCGTTGCCAAAGGATTTCGGAAGTTTGTGAAGGCTGCTTCCAGAAGGCGGCCGCAGCGCTCTGGCCGGGACGGATATCCAGACGATGATTACGCTGCGGATTCCGAGCCTGAGGCAATGCGGGAAAGCGGCGTGTAATTCTGGGCTTTACTCGTTCCAATTCTGTCGCCATCTTCACTTCAAAATGATGGAGTGACGTGTGAGCGACCAGATTAGTTTTGACGATTTTTTGAAAGTTGATGTCCGGGTTGGCCGTGTAATCGAGGCCGAGGAATTTCCTGAAGCCCGGAAACCGGCCTACAAGCTGCGGATCGATTTTGGACCGAACATCGGCATCAAAAAAACCTCAGCCCAGATCACCAAGCACTACACTCCGGAAACGTTGAAAGACCGGCTGGTGATGGCTGTGGTCAACTTTCCACCGCGCCAGATCGGACCGGTGATGTCGGAAGTCTTGACGCTTGGCGTACCCGATGGTGACGGTGAAGTGGTTCTTCTGACGCCAGACAAGGACGTGCCAATCGGCGGGCGGCTTTATTAGAGCGCCGAGCGGAAACGTGGAAGCGTTTGACCCGTCTCATTTGTTTGCTGGCAAGGCAGGCCGCCCGCAGTGGTCTGGCGCCATAAGGGTGGGTCAACGCACGTCAGCAGGCCAATGAGACGGGCCCCTCCCGGTGGCTTTTGGCGATCCTCCGGCCGTGTTGCACCTCTTGCCCGATGCCCCGCATCGCGCTGCGTGCCGCGCCTATCCGGATAAACCGCCCAAAGCCATCAAACGTTTTCACGTTTACGACCGGCGCTCTAAGCCGGAATTCTTAGCCGGGCTCTGAGGCCGCCGAGCGGACTGTCTTCCAGATAAAGATCACCGCCATGAGACCGGGCGATGTCGCGGGCAATGGCAAGCCCCAGTCCGCTTCCGGTCTCATCCAGGTTCCTGGCAAGATCCAGCCTTTGAAAGGCGCGAAACGCCTGGTCGCGCTGGTCTTCCGGAATGCCGGGCCCGTTATCGTCAACGGTGATGACCAGCCAATTCTTCTCAATGCGGCCACCAAGGGCGACGCGATCGCCATATTTGCAGCCGTTGGTGACAAGGTTGGCGAGGCATCGTTTCATAGAATTGCGGCGCAAGAGAACTTCCGACGGTCCTTCAAAGTTTGCTGACACCGTGTTGCCGGAAATCTCCGCTTCTTCTTCCAATTCTTCAAACAGCAACGCCACGTCAGTCTCCTGAGGGTCTTCATCTCCGTCGCCTTTTGCAAATGCTAGGTAATCTTCCAGCATACCGCTCATCTCGTCGACGTCTTTGCGCATGGCATCGCTTTCCGGCGTGTCGCCAAGGAAGGCCAGCTGCAGGCGCAGGCGCGTCAGGATGGTGCGTAGATCGTGGCTGACACCCGCCAGCATGGTGGTGCGTTGCTCGATCTGACGTTCAATCCTGCGGCGCATGTCTGCAAAGGCAATGCCGGCTCTCCGGACTTCCAGAGCACCGCTTGCCTTGTAGTCATCAACCGGACGTCCCTTACCAAAGGCTTCGGCTGCGTTGGCGAGCCGGATAATTGGACGCATTTGATTGCGTAGGAACAAGACGGCGATGATGATGAGCACAACCGCAGTTGAGAACATCCAGACAAGAAAGATATGAGAGTTGGATGCATAGGTTTGGCTGCGGCGGGTAAACACGCGCAGGATCGCGTCGTCCAGCTGAATGCGGATCTCGACAAATCGGGACCGGCCGACGGTGTCGATCCAAAATGGCCGCCCAATGGTCTGTCCGATTGCCTTGCTCAGTTCCTGATCAATCACGTCGAAGAAAGGTTTGGGAGCAGGCGGCGGCAGTGGTTCTAACGGCAACACCGACATCGACATGCCAAGTGCACGCGATCCCATTTCCTCAATTTTTGTATGTTCCGGGTCTTGCGGAAAATTCTCCAGCGCATAGACAACGGCAGCAATCTCACGCACGACCGCTTCGGACATCCGCCGGGAAACCAGCTGATAGTGGCGCTCCATAAACACAAAGGCGATCACGGATTGCAGGATAACAACCGGGATCACAATGATGAGGAAGGTTCGCGTGTAGAGGCCCTTGGGCATGACCCGGTACAGAAAACGGGACACGCGCCGATAGCCGCGATGAACCGTTTGAAGGGGCAGATACGGGGTAAACCTCTGGAGAAGCCTCTCAATGCTTGCCATATGTGCGGAGCCTAGTCACATGCGAGCCGGTAACCGATGCCGCGGACCGTTTGCAGAAATATCGGATTTCCAGGATCTTCTTCAATTTTCCGCCGCAGGCGGTTGATTTGAACGTCGACTGTGCGCTCACCCAGGCCGCTGTCATCGCCAACAATCTTATGCCGTGGAACGGTGGCACCTGGCTGTTCAGCAAAGATCGACAGGATTTGTTTTTCCCGGTCGGTCAAGCGGATGGATTTATCGCCGTTCTTCAACTCACCGCGAGAGGTATTGTAGCAGAAGGGGCCAAACCGAATTTCGGTGACGGTTGTTGGCGGCTGATACTGGCCACGCCGCAAGATAGCACCGATGCGCAACAGGAGTTCTTTCGGCTCAAAGGGTTTTCCGAGGTAATCATCAACACCGGCCTCCAGTCCCGCGATGCGGTCTGGGGCGTCGGTCCTGGCCGTCAGCATCAAGATCGGGACCTGGGATGTCTGGCGCAGGGACGCGGCGAGCTCTGTGCCTGTTTCACCCGGCATCATGACGTCCAGGATAATGAGGTCGAACTCCAGGCCGGACAGGCATACCCGTGCTTCTGCCGCATTGGCTGCTGCCGACACCCGGTAACCATTGTCTTTTAAAAGCCGCCCAAGAAGATCTCGGATCCGGCTGTCGTCATCCACCAAAAGCAAGTGGGGTGCATTGTCTTCGGGAGCGGTCGCGTTCATTACCGGTCACGTATCCTTCCAAACACAGGCATCGGCCGGAGCCGGTCAATCTTTCAGGTCATACGAACTGCGTATCAGTTCGATGATGTCATCCCGGGCTTCCGGATCAATCACTTGCAACAAAAAACGCCGGACGACTTTATCGGCGCCATCTGGCAACCCAATTAGGGCACGTTCAAGGCGGTTTTGTTGCAAACGGGCCAAGTCGTCCGCTAGGGCACGGCCCTGATCAGTCGTATAGAGCAGACGCTGGCGGCGGTCATGCGGTCCTTCACGCTGTTCGATGATCCCGGCATCGACGAGTTGCTTCAAAACCCGGCCGAGGCTTTGTTTGGTAATCCGCAAGATTGCAAGCAGATCCGTTACCATGATCCCTGGATTGCGTTCCACGAAATGGAGAACTCTGTGGTGCGCCCGGCCAAAATCATATTCGGCCAGAACATCGTCCGGATCGCCGGTAAAATCCCGGTATGCAAAGAATAAAAGCTCGATCAAATCATAAGGAACGGCATCTACAGGATCCCCTTCATCTCCTGCCGGTGCCAGCCGACTCATTTTATTGGATTTGGAGGGTAAGGAAGCTTTGAAATTTATGTCAGTCATATTGACTTATTTCGGACCGATTGTTACTTGTTGACGGCGGTGCGCGAAATGATTGGTCGTTTTGTTGCTTTTTTCAGCATTTACTGACAGACGAATCCAATCAGGATCGGCGCGCTTCTCAAGGATACCGATAGTTGACGTGCTGTGCAAAAGATACAGCCATTCGATGGGCCTTCTTTCGCCAGAGCCAATTGAATAGCAACTAGATAATGAAAACATGCTCTATAGAGCGGGCGGGAGTTAAGAAATGGCTGGAAAGCCCTTTGATCAGCTTACGGGTGATATCTGGTATGATGGCACCTTCGTGCCCTGGTCGGATGCCAAACTGCATGTCTTGAGCCATGGACTGCACTACGGCAGCAGCGTGTTCGAAGGCGAGCGCGCCTATGGCGGCCGCATTTTCAAGTCCGAAGAACATACGGAACGTCTTCTGGCCTCTGGCCGTGAACTCGGGTTCGAAATTCCCTGGACAGCGGAACAGATCAACGTTGCCAAAGAAGAAACTCTGGCACGCATGAACCTGACCGATGCTTATCTTCGCCCGGTTGCTTGGCGCGGCAGCGAGATGATGGGTATTTCGGCGCAAAAGAACACCATTCACCTCGCGATCGCTGCCTGGGAATGGCCGAGCTATTTTGCACCGGAAGAACGCCTGAAAGGCATCCGCCTCGACATGGCGGACTACCGCCGTCCGGACCCGAAAACCGCGCCATTTAAGGCAAAAGCGGCCGGGCTTTACATGATCTGCACCATTTCCAAGCATGCAGCCGAGGCCAAGGGGTATACCGATGCCTTGATGCTGGACTGGCGCGGTCAGGTCGCAGAAGCAACCGGTGCCAATGTGTTCTTCATCAAGGATGGAAAGATCCATACGCCAACACCGGACTGTTTCCTGAACGGTATCACCCGTCAGACAGTTATCGGCCTTGCCCGGGACCGCGGAATTGAGGTTGTTGAGCGGGTGATCATGCCTGATGAACTCCCCAGCTTTGAGCAGTGCTTCGTGACCGGTACGGCAGCTGAAGTGACCCCAGTGTCCGAGATTGCGGGGAACACTTATGAAGTTGGCGAGATCATCAAGACGCTGATGGAAGATTATGACGCGGCTGTTCGTCCGCAAGCCGGCGAGCTGAAAACGGCTGCCACAGGCTGAGTACAGTTCTGTTCCTGAAGTTGAAAGGCGGCCTCGGGCCGCCTTTTTTATGTGCGGTTGCTTGTGAGAGGCTTTCGGCCGCGGATCTTGGCTAGGCGCCGACCACTGCTGATCGCCATGCCCGCATCATGCTGGATCGCAAGCAGGGCAGGGGTGATCGAAATCACCAGAAACAGTCCAACCGCCAGCCCATAGGACAGGGTGATGACCGTGGGCAGCAAAAACTGCGCTTGCCGGCTGGTTTCAAAAAGTAACGGCGCGAGCCCGAAGACGGTTGTGGCGCTCGTCAGAATCACTGGACGCAGCCTGTCGCTGACACCGTTGATTAGGGCTTTCTTGAACGGCTGGCTCTTGGCGTAGTCGTCAATCGTCGTAACCAGAACGATGCTGTCGTTGATGATGATTCCGGACATGCCAATGAAACCGACCACGGAGAACATCGATAAGGGAATGCCATGCAGGTAATGCCCCCACAACATACCAATCGCGCCAAAGGGGATAATTAGCATGATGGTCAGTGGCCGGGTCCAGGATTCAAAAATCCAGGCAAGTGTCAGATAGATTCCGGCAAGACAGAGAGCAAAACCAAACATGGCGTCGGTGAGGAAGCTGCTTTCCTGTTCGGCTAGACCTCGGACTTCGCTTTCAACATCAAATTCCGCTGCCAGCTGCGGCAAGAACTCTTCAGTCAGGCGTTTCATGACCAGGCTGGCGGCTTCCGGGTCGTCTTCGGAGATGTCTCCGGTCACCTGAAGGGTTTTCAATCCGTCGGTGCGCCGAACCGAAGCAAAGCCGTAACTGCTGGACACTTCGACGATTTCGTTCAGGGGTACATAGGCGCCCGCATTGGTTCGGATGCGTGTGGTGTAGAGAAATGCTGAATCGACTTCGTCATCCGGCATCAAGACTTTTACGGTCGCAGTCCGGCGGCCGACCGGGAACTCGGCAACTTCGACACCTTCCAGCCGGTTGCGCAGGATCCGGGCAACATCATCGGTGTTAAAACCGAGTGCTTCACCGCGCGGAGTGAGAGTTAGGTTCAATTCAGGTTTGTCGTAGGCGAGGGTGTCTTCCAGTCCGCTCACCCCATCCAAAGATGACAATGCCAGTTTCAGGCTTTCAGCCGCAGCCTTCAACGTTTCTGTAGAGGCGCCGTACAGCCGGATATCAATCGCATCTCCGCCGGGACCGGAATGATCACCGCGCACGGACAAGGTTTCCAAAAGAGGCGGGCGGTTAATTTCCTTGCGCCAATCCCGAATAAATCCATAGGCCGAATAGGGGCGCAGATCCGGGTCGATAAGTTCGATGGTAATCCCTCCGAGGAGATCGGCATCTTTGGTGTCAGCACCGGCCAGTCCGCGGCCCATATTGCCGCCCACAACCGTGAGTGCGAACTTTAACGGATTGGAGCCATACTCTTCTTCATACCGCTGCCCAGCGGTATAAAGCGCCCGTTCCAATTCCTTGACCATGTCCTTGGTGTTGGTCCTGTCTGCCCCTGGCACCATGGCAAAACTTGCCGAAATCACAGTCCGTTCTGGAGCGTTGAAAAAACGCCAGCGAACCGAACCATCAAAAAACAGCGACAGCGATAGAGCCAATATCATCACCGCAAAACCGAGAGTGGGATAGCGTGCCGTGATGACCCAGGACATAACGCGCCGGAATATGTGCTCGCGGTACCAGACAAAGGCGCGGTTGAACATGCGGTTTGGCCAGTCATACCAATGCTGCTTTTTGCTGGCTGCAAGGGAATGGCGCATGTGAGCTGGTAGAATTAGAAAAGATTCGACCAGACTGGCGATCAAGACAACGGACACCGTGAATGGAATGTCCGCGATGAGGGTGCCAAACCGTCCGCCGATGGCAACCAGGCCCGCAAATGCGATCAATGTGGTGATGGATGCGCTGAACACGGGCGCTGTCATCCGTCGGGCGGCAAGACTGGCAGCTTCTGCTGGTGAATACCCCCGCCGGTGCAAAAAATCGGCATGCTCCCCGACAACAATGGCGTCATCAACGACGATGCCGAGGCAGATGATCAGGGCAAAGACCGACACCATATTGAGGGTCAATCCAAAGAAATACATCAACCCAATGGTGGCCGTCATGGCGACCGGAATACCTGCGGCGACCCAAAAGGCTGTTCTTGAGGACAAAAACAGAAACAGGAACGCCAGAACCAGCCCCAATCCGAACAACCCGTTTTCGATCAGGATGCTCAACCTGTCGATAATGTTTTGCGAGCGAGTGCGGGTCAGCTGGACCAAGACGCCTTCTGGCAAAGATTCTTGATAGGCTGCTGTAACCCGCTCAACGTCCCGTTGGATGGAAATCGTATCGCCCTGTGCGCTGCGATAAACCTGTAGGACAACCGCTGGCATCCCCGTGTGGAAATAAGCCCGTCCGCTTTCAACACCTTCGGTCTTGATTTCAGCTACGTTTCGAAGGTGCAGTTTCTCGCCCTGTGCCGGAGCCTTGAGGACAATTTCACCGAGTTCTTGTTCACTGCGGCGGTTTTGTCCCGTTCTGAGGCGTGCACTTCCTCCGCTGACATCGCCGGCGGGAGTAGTTTCCATTTCAGCCGCGACCACATCTGCGATGCCGTCAATGGTAAGATTATGCTGGATCAGCATGGCTTCACCCACATTCACGCGGATGATCGGGTTTTCCAGGCCGCGCAGGCTCACACGGGTAACGCCTTCGCGGAACAACTGCGTTTGCAGATCTTCGGCGAACCGGGCGAGCTGATCGATGTCCACTGGACCGTAGATGACAACATCGGTTACCCGGTCGCGATAAACGCCCCGGGTGATGACGGGTTCGTCTATCCCGTCTGGAAGGCTGGACCGGGCCTGGTCCACGGCGGCTTTGACTTCGTCCGTCGCCTGTCCCATGTCCCAGCCGTCTTCGAACTTCAGTTCAATGCTGGCCCGGCCCTCACGGGCAACGGAGGTTGCCTCATCGACACCATTTATCGACAGCAACTGGGGACCCAGAATTTCAACGACCGTCCGATCCATATCCTCAGGGCCGGCTCCTGACCAGGAAATGTCGATATCGACATCTTCTCGTACAAAGTCAGGAAAAAACTGGGTTCGGATTTGAGTTCCTGCAGCTATTCCGAACAACAGCATCAGCAACAGCAGCAGATTGGCCGCGGTGCGGTGCTGAACCATGTAGTCCAGAAACGATGCGAAACGCGGACCTCCCGGGGAGCGCATGATCAGTTACTCTGCCAAGGTTTTAGGGCGGCCGATATCATGCGTGTCATCCCCGGCGCTCCCGGCGCTGTTCCAGGCGCTCGATCAAGTCTTTGGGAACCATCGGCTTATTCAACAAAGCAAGAAATTTTGCTTTGCGCTGTTCGGGCATGTTGCTTTCGGCGAGTTGCTGGATCAGCGCTTCTCGCCGTTCCGGCTCTAGGGCGACCAGGTCACCGGGAGGTGTGGCTTCTCCCGATTGCGACAGAGCAGGATCAGTATCTTGTTTCAAATCTTTCTGGCGGGGTGTGACTTTTAGACCAGGACCAAGTTGAGGCAGGCGTTCACGCACATACGTTGCATTGAAGGGCACATTTGTCAGCACGACTTCATCGCTCATCCGGCGCAGCACTTTGGCGGTAATTTCTTGCAGCCGGCTGTTTTCATCGACGAGCATCAAACGGCCGTCCTCGGTGATTGCGGCGGCTGGCACCACCGCGACACCGGTCAGTTCGGGCTCCTGAACCTCGACTTTGACAAAATCGCCCGGCCGCAAAACTGTCCCAGGGCCAATATCGAGACTTGCAAACAGAGTCCGGCCGGCTTCGCCTTCTGCGACAACGGCGGCAGCGCGGTCGATATGCGCAGGAAGTGTCACGGACCGGGCGCCGAGTTCTAGCGTGATGGTGACGGGCGCTTTGATCAAAGCACCGCTTTCATCAAGCAGGCGGGAGAACTCGCCGGTCGAAAGCGGAAAACGGACCTCAAGGGCTGCAGGGTCAATCAGAAGTGCGAGTGTTTCGGAGGGACTGACCCTCCGGCCAAGGTTCGCATCGACGTCAGACAAATATCCGGCGAACGGGGCGGTGAGGGTGGTTTCTTCCAGAACTCGTAGAGCATCTTCCATGGCTAGCTGAGCGCGCTGGACACTGAGATCCATACGTTCGACTTTCTTGCGCGCTGTGATGACCGACTGAAGCCGGTTGCTCAGAGCCTGTTCCAAAGAAGCCACGGCCAGCTCTTCAGTTTCCACCTGAACAGCGGTCGAATAGCCCTTATCCCTGAGCTGGAGTTGCCGCTCAAGCGCTTGTTTGCGCAAATTGAGTTGGCGCCGGGCCGCTTCCAGTTCCTGTTCCGCGCCGACAATAGCTTCTTCTGCTTCCGTCTTCTGAGCTTCTGCATCGGCGAGCGCTGCTTCTGCATCAAGATATTGGAATTCGGCATTGGCCGGATCGATGCGTAGGAGCAGTTCACCTTCGGCGACCGCCGCGCCGTCGCGGAATTTGGCGGCAACTTCCACTAGGCGGCCTTCCGAACTTGCGCGCAGCTGCAAGGTTCGCCAGCTTTCGATTGTACCATAAGCGGTCGTGATCGGGGTTACAGTTTGCGGGATTAACTTGGCAACATTAACGGCGTAGCTGCGTTCGCGGACCGGGCGAGACCGGGCAGGTTCTTCCGCTGTCACGGATTCATACAAACGGTAGGCACCAAAGCCTCCGAAACCGACCATAACTGCGATCAATGCCAAGCCGATCAGGCCGCGCACCAAAAATCGCATTCACCTCTCCCACCATCGCTTGCACTTGCTGGCCTGTCAGGAGACCTCGACCAACATGTAGTGCTTTGTGCCTGTTTTACCACGTCTTTAAGGCGAGAAACTGAAAAGCTTGTAACCAGGTGTCACAAAAAAAACCGGCACCAATGATGCCGGGTTCTATTGCCGTTAGGGCAGGGTTTCTTAGAATTTATACGCGATACCTGCGCGAACCTGGTGGTTGTTGAAGTCGGAGTTGACCCCCGTTCCGCCAAGGTTGAAGTTCTGATCGCCGAAATCCTGATAAGAATAGTCGAAGCGGGCAACAATATTGTTGGTCACCGCAGCTTCGGCACCGGCGCCAAGTGTCCAGCCGAGCGCTGTTTTACTGTCTTTAAAGCCGTTCGCAGAGGCTTCGAGGTCAGCAAGAGCAAGACCACCGGCACCGTAGATCAAGTAACGGTCAAAGGCGTATCCGAGGCGACCGCGGAAATTGGCGTTCCAATCCGAGCTAGATTTCAGCGAAAGGCCGCCCACAGTGCCACTTTTTTCGATGTCGGTTAGGTTGAAGTCCGTTTCCAGACCGACGACGACGTTCGGCGTTACCTGGAAGTTATATCCTCCATAAACGCCACCGCCGACACCATTGGTGTTGAAGTCGTTGCTCAGACCGCCGGTGGTATTATCGAAGTTGCTAAACACCCATCCCAATTGGCCACCGACATAAATGCCGGTCCAATCGACGGATTGCGGTCCCGCCGGTGCCGCGTCGTATGCGGGCGCTGGTGCCGGAGCCTGCGGCAGGTCGGCTGCCAAGGCAGGAAAGGTACCTGCCGCGCTGGCTGTGAGGGCAAAACCTGCAAGTGCAAGACGGTTCATTGAAATTACTCCAAATCCACACTAATTCGTTCGTTCCAGACGGGCTTGAAGCCGCGTCCACACTTCCCCCGCTCATTGATATGGGGACCGTTTGTGGCGGATCAGGTCAGACAATGTGGAGTTTTGGTGACAAATGGCGGCAAATTTCTGTCAGGGTGAATGGGAAATTAAGTATTCAGCAATATGCGAAAATTGGGTTTGAAGATCCTTGTTCGCAGCTTCCCCCGCACCAATCTATTGCGTATAACGCGCCCAGTCGAAGACGCGCCGTGTCAAATGCCGCGCTTTTTCACAACTCAGACCCGAACCGGAACTCAGAATGCTGTTTGACTACATAAGCCTGGCAGGCGGATTGGTTGTGCTGATTATCGCCGGCGATGTGTTGGTCAGGGGGTCCGTTGGGATCGCCCAGCGGCTTGGCATTCCAAACCTGGTGATTGGCTTGACGATTGTGGCGTTCGGCACGTCGGCTCCTGAATTGGTGATCTCGCTTAAAGCGGCCTTAAAAGATGCAGGCGGCATCGCCATTGGTAACGTGGTCGGGTCCAACATCGCCAATGTGCTTCTTGTTCTCGGCATGCCGGCATTGATCGCCGCCACACCTTGCGGCGAACAGGGCGCAACGCGGACTGCCGTTTTCATGGTTGCGGTCACGCTGGTATTCATCGCCCTTTGTTTCTATTCGCCCATTGGCCTCTGGGCAGGCATTCTGCTTCTGGCTCTTCTTGCTGTTTTCCTCGCCGGGTCGACGATTGCGGCCCGGCGCCATCGTAAGGATCTGAAGGCAGCAGCCAATGCAGCTGGAGCTGATGTTGCCGCCGACAGTTTCGATGAAGACGAGTTGGAGGATGTCGATGACGTTCCCGATTCTGTCTGGATTGCGCTCATCTATATTGTCCTCGGGCTCGTCGGACTGCCGCTTGGCGCGCATTTCACCATTACAGGTGCCACCACGATCGCAACCGCCTGGGGTGTGAGCGAAGCGGTGATCGGCTTGACGGTGATTGCGCTTGGCACGTCCTTACCGGAACTTGCAACGACGGTGATGGCGGCCATTCGCCAGCATGGCGGCGTTGCGATTGGTAATGTGATCGGCTCGAACATCTTCAATCTGCTGGCGATTATCGGCATTACGGCCGTGGTTGTTCCGATTGATGTGCCGCAAGAGGTGCTGAAACTCGATGTCTGGGTAATGCTAGCGTGTGCCGTTCTTTTGACCGCGCTGGCCGGATTCAAGATCTGCCTTGGCAAAATCTCTGGCTTTGTGATGACTGCTGCCTATGCGCTTTACATCGCCAGTGTTTACATGCTGGGCTATGCTGGTTGAAGGTCTTGAACCTTACTTCTTATCAATTCTGCGATTAGCGGATCCGGCTTGAAAGGCAGGTATGGACGACGTGTCCGAAACCGACAATCTCAAGGACGATGCATCCAGTAATGACGAATGCCCGGCACTGAAGGGTGTCGAAGTCATTGCCCGAGAAGTCAAACGCCTGCCAAATGGGCCGGGTGTTTACCGGATGCTCGATGAAAATGGCGACGTTCTTTATGTCGGAAAGGCGCGCAGTCTCAAGAAACGGGTGACAAGCTACACACGGCTGCAAGGACAATCCAACCGGATCATGCGGATGATCCTGGCAACGACCGCTATGGAGTTCGTCGTCACCAAGACCGAACCCGAAGCGCTGCTTCTGGAAGCCAATCTGATCAAGCGGTTGCGGCCCCGTTTCAATGTTCTGCTGCGGGACGACAAATCGTTCCCTTACATTCTGGTGACCGGTGATCATGAGGCATCCGCGATCATCAAGCACCGTGGTGCCAGAAAGCGGAAGGGCGAGTATTTTGGACCCTTTGCCTCAGCTGGCGCGGTTGATCGCACCATCAACGCTTTGCAGAAAGCCTTTTTGATCCGGACCTGTTCCGACAGTTATTACGAGAACCGGTCTAGGCCATGCCTGCAATATCAGATCAAGCGTTGTGCCGGCCCCTGCACGGGGGAAATTGCGGAAGAGGACTATGCCGGCCTTGTGTCGGAAGCGAAGGCGTTTCTGTCTGGCCGCAGTCAGTTGATCAAAGGGCAGCTGGCTCAGCAGATGGAAACGGCATCCGCCGACTTGGAATTTGAGCGGGCTGCGATCTACCGCGACCGGTTGGCCGCGCTTTCCCATGTGCAGGCTCACCAGGGGATCAATCCGCAGACCGTGGAAGAGGCCGATGTCTTTGCCATTCACCAGGAAGGCGGACAATCCTGCGTACAGGTATTTTTCTTCCGGACAGGGCAGAACTGGGGCAACCGGGCCTATTTTCCCAAAGCCGACAAATCCTGGGACGAGGCGGATATTCTGGAAAGCTTCCTGGCGCAGTTTTATGACGACAAACCAGCCCCCAAACAGATCCTCCTGTCCAATCCGCTGAGTGAACAGGACCTCCTGGCCGAAGCGCTCACCGAGCGCATGGGCCGCAAAGTCGACGTCTCTGTTCCCAAGCGTGGGGAGAAGAAAGAGCTCGTCGCGCATGCGCTGACCAATGCCAGGGAGGCGCTGGGCCGGCGATTGGCCGAAACCTCGAGCCAGGCACGGTTGCTTAAAGGCGTTGCGGAAGCTTTTGATCTGGATAAACAACCCAGGCGCATCGAGGTCTACGACAACTCGCACATCATGGGCACAAATGCTGTGGGCGGCATGATTGTCGCGGGCGCTGAAGGCTTTGCCAAAGCGCAGTACCGGAAGTTCAACATCAAATCGGAAGATCTGGTGCCAGGCGACGATTACGGCATGATGCGTGAAGTTCTGACCCGGCGCTTCTCCAGGCTCCTAAAGGAACATGCTCGGCCTGAAGGCATGGCGGATGATGTGGCGGACGCTGAAGCAGTTGCAGAGACTGATGAGGCCGATGTGCCCGTCGAAACTGACATCCCTGCCTGGCCGGATCTGGTGCTGATCGATGGCGGACAGGGGCAGTTGACGGCTGCCCGGGAAACGCTGGAAGAGCTTGGCATTACGGACGTGCCTCTAGTGGGTATCGCCAAAGGGCCCGACCGGGATGCGGGCCGTGAGAAGTTTTTCATTCCAGGCCGGCAATCCTTCATGCTGCCCGAACGCGATCCGGTGCTCTATTTTGTCCAACGCCTGCGCGACGAAGCCCACAGATTTGCCATTGGTTCGCACCGGGCGCGGCGGAAGAAAGACATTGCCAAGAACCCGTTGGATGAGATTGCCGGTATCGGCCCAACCCGCAAGAAGGCACTGCTGTCACACTTCGGCACGGCCAAAGCCGTGTCAAAAGCGGGTGTGGAAGATCTTGCGGCAGTTCCGGGCATTTCCGAAGCCATCGCCCGCCTGGTTTATGATCATTTCCACGAGTGAGTTTGTTTTTCTGCGCAGACGCAATAAAAGAGCGGGTGCTGCGGCTCCGTATTGTTCAAAAATGCTCGAGTTGCCAATGAACGTCTAAGGAAAACTCTTGCCAAGATCTCCCAGTGACATTTCCCGGATGGTCCGCAAGTTGTTAGGGCTTGCGGCATGGTGTGCAGTGCTTGGGGCTATCTGTGCCAGCGCGCTTGGCCTGTCATCATTTCTGGTGCCAGATTATTGGCTCTCTGACAACATGAGCTTCTTCCTTTGGCAATTCCTTTATGCAGGATTTGGTGGGGTGTTGCTCGGAGCGATTGGCCTCTTCTTGGCTCATCGGTTTTGGGCGCTCTATCGCCTGACGGTTGCCGTTGCCGCGATCGCAATAGTGTCGCTTGCGGTCCTGACCGGCTTTCGAACCGTTGAAAACACAAAACCATTTGCACCCACAACTGGCGAAGTCCAAACGCTCAAAATCGCTTCGATCAATTTGGAAGCGCTGTTCCTCGGAGATCCGATTCTTGAAACCTACCTGGAAGAGGTCGATGCCGATGTGATTGTCTTTCAAGAGACGATCTGGAATTTGCAAAAATGGCAGTGGCAGCGGCGTGGTCTGCCCATCGGCGGCACGGACAATGGGATTTATCCGGCCAACTATCATGTCGGCCAGCTGGGCGGACTGGTGGTGTTCTCCAGATTTCCGATCGAGGACACGGCCTCTATTGTGATTCCGGGTGTCTCGATGCCAGGTGCCAATGTTTATCACGATGCCGACCGGGAAATTTTATCGATGTCTTTGCTTGTCGGGGGACAGAAGGTCAAACTTGTCGCCGTCCATCCGGATAGCCCCCGGACCCAGCCACGCTGGCAAAACAAACGCTCCTATCTGGACATAATGGACGAAGCAATCGCGCAATTGCGCCAGGAAGATCCTGCTCCATTTGTTGCGATTGGGGATTGGAACAGCGCTCCTTGGTCGGCCCGCTTCCAACGATCATTGACCCAAAATGATCTCAAAACCGCTTATCCAGATGGCATCCCGCAGCCAACGCGGTATTTCTATGACTACCGGCTGCGCTGGATTATCGGGGCTCCAGTTGACCAGGTCGCGGTTTCGGACGATGTCGGCATCGAAGATGTGGCACTTGGCCCACATATCGGGTCAGACCACAGGCCATTGATTGTTACGCTGCAGCTTCCTGAGGCGGCAAAAAACTGAGGCGCGGATTACACGTCTGGATTCCTCTGTGGGCTGGGCCAGAAAACAATTGAGCTTGGGCTCAGGATTGGAAAAACTGCAGCGGACTTTTGACCGATTCCTGCGGAAAGCCTAATGGCCAAACTCTACTTCAATTACTCCTCGATGAACGCGGGCAAATCGACAGTCCTGCTGCAAGCCTCCTATAACTACGAGGAGCGTGGGATGAACACGTTGCTCCTGATTGCGGCATTTGATGACCGCGCCGGTAAGGGCAGGATTGCTTCGCGCATCGGATTGGCAGCGGATGCGGATGTGTTTTCCGCAGCAGATGACCTTTTTGATCATGTGGTGGCTGATAGAAAAAACCGGGAAATCCACGCGGTTTTGGTCGATGAAGCGCAGTTTCTGACGGAGGAACAGGTGTGGCAACTGGCGCGGGTTGCCGATGAATTACGCATTCCGGTGATGTGTTTTGGGCTACGCACAGACTTTCAGGGAAAACTCTTCCCGGGCAGTTCGGCGCTGCTCGCGATCTCCGACAATCTGAAGGAAATCAAGGCGGTTTGCTGGTGTGGACGTAAGGCAACGATGGTGGCCCGGCTGGATGCTGACGGCAATATCGTTGATGAGGGGGATCAGGTCGTCATTGGCGGCAATGAGACCTACATTTCTTTGTGCCGGCGCCACTGGTCCGAGAAAAATCTTGGCGGTCAGGATTAGCGGATAACAGCCGTGTGCAAACGGACGGCTTGAAGCGCTGGCTGGACCGGCCTAAAAGAACGGCAGGAACTTCTTGAGAAGGATGGCCACATGTTCGGCAAAGTGTTGAAGTCATTGTTTGGGACGTCTGAAGGCGGTCAAAAGACCGGCAGCAGTGTCTCAGTTGACTATGACAGCTACACAATCATCGCGGAACCGCAACAATCCGGCGGTCAGTGGCAAGTCCGCGGCCGGATCGAGAAACAGGTCGGAGAAGACCTGAAAAGCCATGTCTTCATCCGGGCGGATACGCTGCCGGGTGAGAGCGAAGCGGCCAACGAGATGATCCGCAAAGCCAAATTGATGATCGATCAACAGGGCGATACCATATTCAAGTGAGGGCAGGGCCGGACAGGTTGAAAGGCTCCGAATTTCTGGACCTGCCTGCCGTTTGCAGTTAGAGCCTGAAAGTCCAGCCAAAAAACCCATCACCTTCCCCGAATAGCCTGATACAGACCGGTGTTAGAAAGCCAAATGAAAAACAGCGTCGCCTTCAGCTTGCCAAATCTTTTGACATATGGGCGGATCTTGGCAGTTCCTGCCGTGGCTGTTTGCTTTTATTTTGAAGGCACAACACCGAGGTGGATCGCGCTTGGCCTGTTCATCCTTGCTGCCATCACTGATTTTTTCGACGGATATCTGGCGCGGGCCTGGCAACAGCAATCTGCTCTTGGCCGGATGCTCGACCCGATCGCCGACAAGCTTCTGGTTTCCGTCGTCCTGTTGATGCTGGCGGCAGATGGCACCATTGGCGGATGGTCTCTGGTGGCCGCAATCATTATCTTGTGCCGCGAAATCCTGGTGTCTGGATTGCGGGAATTCCTAGCCGAACTGCAGGTCAGTGTTCCGGTGACCCAACTGGCCAAATGGAAAACAACACTTCAGATGATTGCCATCGGTTTTCTGCTGGCAGGACCTGCGGGTGATACGATCTTTCCGTATACGTCTTTGACGGGTCTGATCGCGCTTTGGGTGGCAGCCACTCTGACCCTATATACGGGCTATGATTATTTCCGGGCCGGTATTGGGCATTTGATTACGGAACAAGCCCCGTAAGCAGGCCTTTCAAAACCGGACAACGGTCGAGGTGTTTATGAATATTCGATATTTCGCTTGGGTACGTGAGCGTGTCGGCCTAGAGGAAGAAGCGATTGACGTTCCGACTGAAGTTGTGACCGTCGCGGATCTGATCGGCCACCTGAAATCGCTGGATGACCGGCATGCCTTTGCCTTTGAAGATGGAGATGCCATCCGCGTTGCCCTTGATCAGATGCATGTGGAGGCAGACGCCGAGATTGGCAACGCCAAGGAAGCGGCCTTTTTTCCGCCTATGACGGGGGGATAGTCGATGTCCGTTGAGGCAACCGTCCGGGTTCAAGCCAGGGATTTTGAGGCTCAGGTAGAAGCGGACCAACTGGCAAAGGGACGCAAAGATGTTGGTGCTCTCGTCAGCTTTACCGGACTTTGCCGGGATGAAGCCGGCACATTGGCCGCTTTGGAGCTTGAGCATTATCCCGGGATGGCAGAGGCGGAACTCGGACGCATTGCCGGTGAAGCTTTGAAACGATGGCCTTTGACAGGACTTACCGTAGTTCACCGGTATGGAAAAATCAGGCCGGGTGAGCAAATTGTACTCGTCGTTGCCGCGTCTGCTCACCGGCGGGCCGCTTTTGAAGCTGCAGACTTTTTGATGGATTTCTTGAAGACCCGGGCACCGTTCTGGAAAAAAGAACACTTCTTGTCCGGACAATCGGAAAGCTGGGTTGCTGCAAAGGCAGACGACGATGCCGACGCAGGCAGGTGGATAGAATCCTAACGGCCTTTCAGCCTATATGGTAGATCGGTGCAACACTTCACCTCTTCCGGCTCTCATTCCGGGAGATCTCATCGCGCTTGAACGGACCAACTTGTGAAACACAGCGATACTGCGACTGAATACTCCCCTGCCGCCTCCGGCACTGCACCGGCAGCCGGAAGGGGCAAAGCCGAGGTTCTGCGCGACCCAGGAATCCCGTTTGCCGAATTTGTGACCATCATTGCGCTTTTGATGGCGCTGAATGCCCTGGCTATCGATGTCATGCTTCCGGCGCTGCCCGCCATAGGCGAGGCGCTCAAAATTCAGGAAGAAAACAACCGGCAAATGGTCTTGCTGCTTTATCTCGTCGGCTTTGGCGGTGGGCAGCTGTTCTTCGGCCCGATTGCGGACTCCTTGGGCAGGCGCAAGGTTTTGATCGGCGGACTTGCCCTTTACAGCCTTGCCAGTGTCGCGGCGATCTTGACCAATGACCTGACCCAGTTTCTCGCTGCCCGGGTTCTGCAAGGGGTGGGCTGCGCTGCCGCCCGAGTGACAGCCCTTTCCATTGTCCGCGATTGTTTCACCGGCCGGCGGATGGCGAAGGTGATGTCTCTTGTAATGATGGTGTTTATGGCTGTGCCGATTGTGGCGCCCTCCATCGGACAGGCGATCTTGTTTGTTGCTGGCTGGCACTGGATCTTCACGATGCTGCTTGCGGCTGGTGTCGGCATGCTTGCCTGGACCGGTCTGCGTCTGCCTGAAACGCTGGCGCCGGAACACCGCCAGCCGATGGTGGTGTCAAACATCGCCGGGGCCTATTGGAAAGCGCTGACGACCCAGGTCACCTTCGGCTACACCATCGGCCTCGCGTTCATCTTCGGCGGCTTGTTTGCCTTTTTGGCCATGTCTCAGCAGATCTTCGTCGACGTGTTTGGGCTCGGCGCCTATTTCCCGCTGGTGTTTGCCGCAATTGCCATTGCCATGGCTGGGTCGTCCTTCATGAACGCGCGGTTGGTCGAGGCGATCGGTATGCGGCGCCTGTCGCATGCAGCTGCATTGGCTTTTACCGCTCTGGGATTTTCGATCGCCGCGGTTGCTGCGGCCGGATTTGAGAACCTTTGGATCTTCCTGATTTTGACCACCCTGGTCATGACGACCTTCGGTTTTCTTGGGGCAAACTTCAACACCATGGCCATGGAGCCTCTTGGTGACATTGCCGGAACCGCATCGTCGGTCATTGGCTTTGTCAGTACGCTCGGGGGCGCGATCCTTGGTTACCTGATGGGGCAGATGTTCGACGGATCGACCTTGCCCCTTGGCCTGGCATTTGGCTTTTATGGGGTTGCTGCAATCGCCTGCATCTTGTTTGCCGAAAAAGGCAGCATGTTTCATGCGCTGGAACGAGGCGAGTAAGACTAAAGAAAAAGCCGGACAGATGCCCGGCTTCTCGTGAACTACCGCAGTGGTGCGGGATCATTTTCCGGAACCGGAGCCGGAGGAAGTTTGGTGTCGGTAAAAGCCGGGACCACGGCTTCAAAAGCGTTCAACCAAGCCACAAGTTTTGGGTGACCTGAGCGCCAGTCGCCGTTGTAACGGATATCTAAATAACCGAGTGCGCACGCGAGAGTTAGCGTTCCAGCGTTGATGTCATCTGCGGACGCCGGATGGGCTGGAGCATTGGCATCGAAATGTGCCAAAGCACGCTCCATCTTGGCCCCTTGATAGGCATCCCAGGCCGGGTCACGGTACTTTGGTTCCTTGAAGCGCTTTTCATAGACCCGCAGAATTGCTGCATCCATCAGGCCGTTTGCAAGCGATTGATCGCGCAGCACCAGATACCGGCTTTCTCCTTCGGGAAAGAGCTTTCCGCCACCGGCTAGAAAGTCGAGGTATTCAAGGATCACGGAGCTGTCGTAGATCACTTCGCCGTTTTCCAGGACCAAGGCTGGGATCTTACCAAGTGGGTTCTGGTTTCTGAGTTCGTCAGACGGGTCCGCCGTGTTGGCTTCCACGATTTCAATCTTGTCCTTCAGACCGAGAATGGCCATGGCAAGCTTGATCTTACGGCCAAAGGGGGAGGGCGGCGAAGATCGCAGTTTCATCATTCTCAAACTCCTGACAGGTTTTGATATAAGCGGGAATTCTATCGGGGGGCGGGCGGTGAGACGGTCAGCTTGCCGGACCGGCATCCGCTGCGGTCGACAGATTGGCAAGACCGGAACTCCAGGTCCTTTGTCATGCAAATTCGGATCTCTTCCAGCTCTCCGCGCTCACAGACGATAGAAATTGCATCATTGGAGAGACCGGGGTTGACGCTTTTGAAAGCGTTCTCGATGGCTTGAGGTGCCGCTTGCCCCCGCTTGCTCAAAGTCCGGAACGCTTTGGGAATAGAAACCTTCTTGTAAGCCTGACGGGTGAGGTCAAAATAGTCTTCAGGTTCCAAGCCGGAACAGGTGCCGTGTTTGCGCCACTGATGGAAGATCAAGCCATGGCTTGGCATGATGTCATCCATATCGAATGCAATCTGCCGGTCGATCCGCCGGCGTGTGGCATCACAGCTCTCGGGGTAGCCGCGTTCATATTGCGGCCAAAGCCCATGAACAATAAAGCGGAAGGGATTTGCCGACTTGCACTGATGCGGATTGGCGTCTGGGCCAGCTTGTTTGCAGTAAGCAGGGGACCAGGAAAGCGCCAGGACGTAAAAATCAAAATCGCCGGGTGTGTCGGCAGAAGCGGCTGGCGCGAACAGAGCTGTGAGCAGGACTGCAGCCAACCGCCGCAGATGTTTCGCCAGACGCATAACCTATTTTCCGAATTTGAACTATTGAGCTGTCAATGAGCGGCAGGAGCCACCATAGACATACCATTTGTCACGGCCAGTCAGGCAGGTTTCTACATTCCAGCCAAGACCAAACAGGCCCGCATGCGCTTCCAACAGATATTTTACCCGGACGCGGCTGCCGTCGGACAGTTTGGCGGTGCCGCTGCAATACCGGCGGGCAACCGGACTAACGACATTGGTTCTGAACGTGGTGTCGCGAATTTTATAAAGGTCGAGGATCCGGACACCGCCATAATAGGACGGAATGGCCCGTGTGACGGTTTTCTGAACTGCGTTCTGGACAGACGTTGCACTACAGCCTGGCAACTGATTGGACCCGCTTGTTGAGAAGTAAACACGGTGTTCCCCGGCAGAAGCAGCCACGGTCATGATCCCAGAAAAGGCCAGTGCTGCTAGGGCGGTTTGAGCGATGCGGAAAAACGTCACGGCATAACCTCCGGTAGTATCTCGCCCTGACGATGGGGGAGGCCCCAGGCAAGGTCAAGGTAGGATCGTATAAAATCGGCTCATTTGGTTATTCACCGACGATTTGCTTTACGCTCCAGTCCGCTCCGGGGCCCTGATGGACCACGTCACAAAGCCATGGAAGCACTTCTTTCATTTCTCCCATTAGGGTAAACGGCGGGTTAATTATGGTCATTCCAGAGCCCAACATGCGGGTGTCAGGACCGCTTTTCCCGGCATTTAATTCCAAGGCCAGGATGTCACGCAAACCGGCATCTGCGAATTCTCTATGCATTCGTGAAATGGCACTGGCCTCTTTCATGGGGTACCAAAGCGCAAAAGTGCCAGTTGGCCATTTGCGCCAGCCCTTGATGACCGCCTCGGTCATATCGGCAAATTCGCTGGTTTTCTCAAAAGCCGGATCGATCAGAACCAGACCGCGTTTTTCTTTTGGTGGCAAGAAGCTGCCCAGAGCGAGCCATCCATCCAAATGGATGGTTTTGACGTGATGGTCTCCAGCAAACAAATTGGACAAGGTCTTGAAGTCGGCTGGATGCAGTTCAGTCAGGGTCAGCCGGTCTTGTTTGCGCAAAAGCCGCCGGGAGAGTAGCGGGGAGCCGGGATAGATCCGTAAATCGCCGTCCGGGTTTTCTTTTCTGATGACATCTAACCAAGGGGCAAGAAGATCTGCGACATCAGCTGGGATTTCGGCTGCCAGAACCTTCCCGATGCCTTGTTGCCATTCGCCGGTCTTTTGGGTTTCTTCCGACGTAAGATCGTAGCAACCAATCCCGGCGTGCGTATCAAGAACACGGAAGGCTTTGTCCTTGCGCTGGAGATAGGTGATCAGCCGCGCCAGGACCGCGTGCTTGAGAACGTCGCCAATGTTTCCGGCATGATATGCGTGGCGGTAATTCATTCAGCAGCACCCGCCTTGGCAGTCACGGGATCCTTTTTAAGAAAGACCACCGCTTTTTCTCCATGATCCGCGGTGCCAATTTCTTCAAAACCGAGGCGTTGATGGAACCGGAGTGAGCCGGGATTGGGAGGCCGGGAGTTGACCTCACATACAAAACTGCGCCCGGTGTCTTCGAAATGCTCGAACAAAGCGTGATAAAGCTTTTCGCCAATCTTCAAACCGCGCCTGGATTCATCAACGCAGATCCGGTCAGTATAGGCGAAATTTGAAACCTCTTCGCTGAGCCACTTGTAATTGAGGCTGGAATAATCCGTGCCATCTCCGATGCAAAGGAGAAAACCTGCCGGTGTCCCATTAACTTCGGCAACTAGACAGATGAGCGCTTGATTGATGAGATCCAGCATCTCCGCAGCAGTTAGTTCATTCACCGCAGGCACAGCCGCAGTGTTTAGCGGAAGCAGATGGTTCAGGTCACCGGGTTGGAATGATCGGATGGCCGCAGTGGGCTGAGATGACGAAGTCATTGGATGCTCATAAAAGACAGAATTAGGCGAGTTATAAAGTGCCGTGGGGCGCAAGAAAAGAATTGAAGATACAAATAAAAACGGGCGCACAAAGTACGCCCGTTGTCACGGTTCTTCTAACTGGGTAAAGCGCCCGGCTTATTCGTAGTCTGGCTGCTCGCCGCTTCCAGGAATTGGAGCGTCTCCGCCGTCACCGTCGCTGCCTTCTTCAATCATCTGCAGGTTGACCGCTTTCGGGCCTTTACCCCGGCGGTCCGGTTCGGTCTCAAAGGAGATCCGCTGACCGCTGTCCAGAGACGCAAGGCCGGAGCGCTCCACTGCAGAAATATGCACGAACACATCCGTTTCGCCTTCATCTGGCGTGATGAAGCCGAAGCCTTTGTCGGACTTGAAGAATTTTACGACGCCAGACTGGCGCGGCCCACGTTCGACAGGTGGGAAATCCCGGCGCGGGCGGTCTCCGCCTTCACGGTTGCCGTAGCCGCCTTGTCCGCGGTCTCCGCCGCCATAACCACCGCGTCCGCCGCCGCCATAGCCGCCTTCGCGACCGCCGCCATAACCGCCGCGACCGCCACCGCCGCCGCCATAGCCGCCACCACCTTCGCGGCCACCGCCGCCGTAGCCGCCACGGCCGCCGCCGCCGTATCCACCGCCTTCACGGCCGCCACCGCCGTAGCCGCCGCCCTCGCGGCCACCGCCGCCATAACCACCTTCACGGCCGCCGCCGCCATAACCGCCGCGGCCGCCACCGCCACGATTGCCGTAGCCGCCACGGCCACCATCCCTGTCGTCGCGGCCTTGGCCGCCACCAAAGTCATTGTCGCGTCCGCCCCGGTAGCCGCCATCACGGCCGCCGCCGTAGTCACCACCAAAATCGCTTCCGCCAAAGTCACTGCCGAAGTCTTGCGGACCGCCAAACTCACGTTTGCCGCCGCGCCGACCACGCGACCGCCGGTCCGAATCCCCATCGTGCATTACTTAATCACCTTAATTTCCGTGCCATCCAGCACTAACACCAAGTCTCACCCGCCTTCTCAGTCGAGCCAATACAGGCGAGCACACTCATGTGCACTCACCAAACTACGGGATCGGGTTGAAACAGGTCTGCCGCACCCCTATCCAGCCGCTGCGGAAACATCATAAGGGCGCGTTTGTGAAAATCGCAAGAAAATCCTGGAGCGAATCGCTATTTAGGCGTGCTTTTTAAGGGCCAGGTGTTTGACCAATTGGACAAGTCTGGCTCGGTGCTGTCACACGTTTTGCGCGAGGCTTCTTCAAGTAACACCAAGCCGGTGCCGTTCCAGAGCCATCGGTTCCAAAGGCCGCATTCGCCGACACCGGAGCCTTTGAAGTAGCTAATCAGCTGCAAATCAGCCGGAATCCAAAGGGCATTGTAGATCAAATCGGTCGCTATTGGACCGTTTTCCGACATTCTGGCCACATGTACCTGGCGGGCAGCACCATCTTTTCCAGCATAAATTGCAACATAGGGGCTGTTGTAGGCCGAAGGGGCACCGCAAGGAAGGATATAAAGCGATGCCCCATCTTCCAGCGGGACACGGACTGCATTCAAACTGGCGAAAATAGTTGGATCAATTGTCGAGCACAGCCGGTTGGCATGCCAGATAGCGGAAACCTCGGCTGGCAATTCCTCGGGCGCCATAAGCGGCAGAGCGTGCGGTGCGTTGACGGCAGGATCTGTTCCTGGTGAAACGATTGCGGTTACCGTTCCGGTGCGGTTTTGGCGGTTGTCTAACCATAAGAGGCCGGACTTCAGTCCCTGTAACGGGACAGTAACGGATAGGGTATCTGTTCCGGTTTCATCTGGCATGTGTATCGTCAGCTCGGCACCGGTCTGCAGGGCCTCCAGAAGGGCTAGCGTAACAGCGCCTGTCGGATACCAAAATCCCTCGCCGCCAAGCGGGCGGAAACCGGCTGGAGATGAGACAGTTGGCTGAATTTCCCGCAGCTGTTCGATCGGCAAAGATTCAATAGTTTGGCCGTCTACATCGAAACGCAGAGTTCCTGTCTGAGGGAGAACGGTATTTGTGGTCAGCCGCAGGAGCGGCAAAGCATCGGCTTGCCAGTCCCGGACGATCCTCAGATCCACCCAGACGGACTGGTTGCGGGTCAAGGAAGAAGAAAAACACACGCCTGTGCTGGCACAGTCAACCGACCAAGTGTCAAAGACCGGAGCAGTTCGACCAGGCTGGGCCCCTACTTCGGCCCCGCTTCCCAAAACTAGGAAGGCTCCCACTACAGCGCTGAACAGTCGAGATGTCATTCGGTTCCGAACCTGATTTTTGGGCAAATCCTACAAGGACCTCTCATCTTGTACGAAATGGAGAGGGCAAGGTGAAGCCGCCGGAATGCAGAAACATACGGTGCTGGAGATTTGTCCCGTATTTGTTACAAGGTTCTTTCAATCTGTCCAACAAGGAGAATGCTGTGGCGCAGGACAAGCCGAATTCGGGTGAGGGGGCTGGCAACAGCACACAGGCAGAAGAACTGCCGCCAATCCAGATTATGATTATTCCTGTCACCGGGTTCCAGCAGAATTGCTCCGTGATCTGGAATCCAGCCACGATGGAAGGGGCTGTAGTGGATCCCGGCGGTGATGTCGATATGATCATGCAGGCGATTGAAGACAAATCCGTCAAAGTCGAAAAGATTGTTCTGACGCATGGTCATATTGATCATATTGGCGGCGCTGCCGATCTTGCTGAGCGCTTGTCGGTTCCGGTTGAAGGACCTCATGAAGCCGATCAACCGTTGATCGACCGGGTTGCCGATCAAGCTGCTCAGTTTGGTATGGGTGAAGCTAAGCCGGTCACTCCTGACAAATGGATGCAGGAAGGGGACGTCCTGGATATGGCGGGTCGGAGTTTCGATGTTCTACATTGCCCTGGCCACTCACCCGGGCACTTGGTGTTTATCGATAAGGAACTCCGATTGGCGATTTCGGGCGATGTGCTCTTTGCCGGCTCAATCGGCCGGACCGATCTTCCAGGTGGCGATCATGCGACCTTGATCCGGTCGATCACGGAAAAACTTCTGCCGCTGGGGGATGACATTTCCTTCCTGCCTGGGCACGGACCTGCATCCTCTTTTGGTCAGGAACGTCAGACCAATCCGTTTCTGACTTAAGTACCCTTTAGAGGACCTTAAAGAAGTGCGTTGAGGTCCTCAATCCGATCATTGACCAGCCAGCCATAATAGTTCTCTCGTGGCCAGGATTTGCCGCTCCGGCGGAATTTCGCTGCGCGGCTCCAGGGATCGCCGAGATTGTAAAGCGTTGCCGTCAGGCCTGGATTTTTAGAGATATCTACCTTTCCAACTGACTTATAGGCATCGATCGCATCGCGGATGATCGCGGCCATGTAGTGCAGGGATTGGTTTGGATCCATCGTTGCCTTGTAGACGGCTTCCGGGTTCGTGGACTTGAGCTTGCGGAAGTTGCTTTGCCTTGCCACGCGGTCGGTCATTTTAAGAACCGTCAGCGGGCTGAGTTGACCGAGGCCGAAACTCTGGCCGGAATAGAGCGGTTGAAAAAAGGCTTCGTTGAAGTTCTTGGAAGGGTATTTCGTGCCGTCAACGCGTTTGCCACGGAAGCGACTGTTCCAGACCTGCTCGTAACAAGACCAGCGCCGGTCGCTGCTTTTTTGTACGTGGTCTTTGCGGCAGCGGTCGAATTGCGGCCGTTTGACAAAGTCCTCCACTTGTTCGCCATCAAGCTCAAACTCGAACCGGATGCCGGCATATGCGAGTGCCTTCACATAGTAGGACTGCGCGCTGTCGAGCGTATCGTAGTTATAGGTGTGTTCGCCGACGATCGAGCCAATGATGTGAATAGGGTCAATCTTATAGCGCTTGGCAACACGTTTGATGGAGGACATCAAACGGCGATCCCGTTTGAGGACACCTAGAACCTTATTAAACTTGGCATCGTAGGACGATTTGGACGCCGATGTTCTTCGCGCGGAGGCATAAGGAATTTTGGGTTGGGAGCGGTAACGGTTTCCTTCCGGAACCACACGAACAGATTGTGCGTAGGCTTTGTTGACCAGGAAGCCAAGGCCCGGAGAGGACAGAGCAACCGTACCGATGAGTGTTGCGGCCACAATTAGGCGAACAGAAAACCTATGGACGACAGAATTTCGTTTCATGGTAATCGCTCGGGGCCAATTCTCATGGTTATTATCGTGGACCGGACCTGCGCCCAGTGAAACTTGATACCGACAGAATGTATATCTAACGCAGCGTTATTGGGAGATATTGATTTTATTATATGCGTGCGAAAAGAGCATTCTTGCCAGCGAGATGCAACTGCCACAACGTCTTACAGGCCGTCCATCAACAAGGAAGTGATATAAATCACAAAGGCATGTCCCTTCGTGAAAATGTGGGCCTTGGTAAAACTGTCATTATCGTTTGCCGGCAATCGGTCCCATGTGCAGCCGGACGTCCTTTGGCACGTTCATATGATCATAATAGGGTTTGTGCCGGATGAGCCCGCATAGTTCCCGTTGAATGGTAACGAACCACAGAGCTTCCCGCGCCACAGCGAGTTTTTCGCCAATCAACTCCTCGTCCTTGGGATGAAGCGTTTTGGCGTGTTCCAACTGAGTGAGTGCGATTTCCAATTTCTTTTGCAACCGGCCGAGGGTTGAGGCTTTTTCATTAAATATCTCATGCTGTAACGCGGCGGATAACGGATCTTGGGCTGCGTCAGGCCGGTAATAGATTTGAGGCGGGCGGATGGACATAATCTTGTTCCAGCTTTCCGTTTCGGGAGCGCACAACGGCTGCATTATACCGCAGACTTGTTTTTGGAGAGTGTATTGTCTGCCAAAACCAATCCGAAAAGCGCAGCCAATTTCAATAGGCAAGGCAAAGCGGCATATGTAAGGCTGAGCACCCATTCCAGCTTGGGAGTGAGCTCGGTTCCCGGGACGTAGCCGAACGATCCCAAAATGGGCAGCGCTAAGCCGGTTGCGGCTGCCAACGCGACTTTCGACAACAATGCCATCAGGGAAAACAGCCGAGACGCTTCTGCCTGGCGCGTGTCGGCTTCAATATGATCGGCCAATAGGGCAGGCGGCAGAGCCAAGTCTGCGCCAAGTGCTAAGCCGGACAGGCCGCAAACGGCTGCATATGCCAACAAATCCCCTTGTCCGAGAAAGACCGCCCAAATGAATGTAATTACCGCAAGTCCGAGAGAGATTTGCCAGGCACGGATTTTCCCGGCCTTTGCAGCTACCTTTATCCAAAGCGGCATGGAGGCGGCCCCGCTCAGGAAATAGATCAGCAGAAACAACCCAGTGTAGGGTTCTGCACCCAGACGGTCTCTGATGAAAAACATTACGAGCACGGCAGGAATGGCGCTGGCGAAGGTGTTCAAAAACACCAAAGCGTAAAAGCAAGCGCGCCACCTGTTTTTCAATAGAGCGCGCCAGGGTATTTGCTGCGATGACTTTGCTGGCCGGGAGAGCTCGGCCGATTTTGTCCAAAGGGACAGCAGATAAAGAGCGCCTGTGAGCAGAGGGATATAAGCAAGAGTAAGAACATGAAACGCAAAAGCCGGATCGGTCCATTGTGTCAGCAACGCCGGAGCAATCGCGGCAGCAAGCAGCCCCAGCAGTCCGAGAGCTTCGCGAGCGCCGGTGATACGGGTTCGTTCTGCTGTCGACACCTTCCATAATCCGCCGACAGTCTGGAGATTGATGGTTACGATAGAAAAGCCCGTCGTGCAGATCAGAACGGAGAAGGCAAACCAGGTGAGGGGGCTTG
Source organism: Roseibium sp. (assembly GCF_965216085.1). GTDB lineage: Bacteria > Pseudomonadota > Alphaproteobacteria > Rhizobiales > Stappiaceae > Roseibium. The sequence continues at coordinate 1,389,803 of NZ_OZ244138.1, forward strand.
ATTCCAACGGATGAAACAACATCCAAAAACCGGCCCCGAGCAGCACAACACCGGCCATTAGAATTTGAGGCCGTTGCTTGTAAAACCGGTCACTTAAGCTGCCAATCAAGGGGTCCTGAAACGCGTCCACGAGCCGGAGCAATAGGAGAATGAAACCCAAAGTACCAATTGGTTGGGCGAGCGTTACCGCATAAAAATCCGGCGCATGCAGGTAGATCGGGAGACCGGCAAAAGCCAAGGGAAAAGCAAGGGCGCCATATGTGAACAGCTCGAACAACTGGATCCGAGGTGCAGGGGCAGGACTACTGGGCCGATTGTTACCGACTGTTGCTGCTTGAAGCATGAATGATCAAGAACCGGCGCCAACTAGTTTTGCACGCAGTCTGGGATTTCCAGTGCGATTCCCCAGCCATATGGCAAAGAAGCGTTTTGAGAACGCCTTATCTGAGATCGCGCCGATTTTCCGGTTGCCAAAGTAAAACACGGTACTGCCGGACGCCGTTCTGACGCCAGTGATGGATTGGCCTGCTGAAACGTTCGGGAATATGGCTTCCATTTGTTTGGACCATTTTGCCAGCTGAGCTTTTGAAGCACCTTGTTTGCGCATCTCATCAGCCGATCGTTTGGCAATCGCTTGGCCTTTGAAATTGCGAAGGTAGGTCAACTTCAAGGCAAACGGTTTTGACGGTGAATATGCTCCCCCAGGTGCGTAAAGTGCAGCATCAAATACCTTGATACCCAAAAAAGTTAGGCGTCCTTGTCCAACCAAACTTGCTGAAGGGATGGATCTGGCTGCCGAACCGAGGTCTGCCCGTGCAGTGCTTACGCTGATGGGCGATCCGAAAGTGACCAGGACGAGGGCAAAAACAATGAGGTAACGAATTTTGAGAGCGGGAAGGCGTAGGTACTGCATTGGTCACTCCTTTAGTTATGCAGGACCTTACGCAGCACCGCCATCGACGGATTTCCGAAACTTGTCACAAATCCTTTGGTGAAAGCCTGAGGCTACCAGCGGATAGTTATTTCTATCGCAATAAATCGTGAGCAGATATTTTATTGGTTGACTTGATAGTTTTGCTCTTTTTCCAAATAAAAGCTTGTAGATTTTTCCAATAATCGGCTTGTTTTTGCTTATTTTTTGGCCTCCTGCGGGCCGCCCGATTAAGAGAAAATTTGCAGACTGCCTTTATAACTTCCCCGAACCTTATGGGGGACATTATGAAGTTCTGGCAATCAGTGAAATTTACCACGACAGTGCCAATCGTGGCTGTGGTAGCGTTGGCGTTCGTCGCCTTCGCGTATGTAACATCATCGCAACGTGTATCGGGCGTTCAGCACGCTTTCGAACAACAAATCAGTATGAGTGCCAACCTGACCAATCAGGCTTTGGGCAATGCGATTTGGGATTTCGACCAAGACTTGGCGAACACGCTGCTTGATCCATTGCTGGACAACCCTGACTTTTCCTGGGCGATCGTTCAGGAGAAAAACGGTGATGTATTTGCGTCCTTGAACCGGGCAGAAGCAGCAGGATCCAATGATGAACTGATCAGCCTTATCCCTGAGGAAATGCGCGGTGAAAATGCGTCTGAAACGACAGAGTTTTTTACTGGTTCAGAGTATCAAATCGGTATTAAGCCGATCACACGCAAGGACGGTGACACGGCCGAAACGCTCGGCATCATGTATGTTGCCTTTGATATCTCCGCGATTAACAGCGCCCGCAGTGAAGCGCTCATGACCGCATTGATTATCACCGTGATTGCAATTGTTGCCGTTTCCTTGGTTTTGGTTGCCTTGATCCGCCGTATCACCGGCCAGATCGGAATGCTGTCCGACACTATGGGCACGCTTTCTGACGGCAACTATGACATTAATATCCCGTATGTTGAGCGCGTCGATGAAATGGGTCAGATGGCTCGAACGGTCGAGATCTTCCGGGACAATGGTTTGCGCCAACGGGAACTGGAACAAGAACAGCAGCAAAACATTGAAAACGAGCGCCGCCGCCAGGCTGCTCTGGACGAGATGATCTCGGATTTCCGCGATGACAGCGGACGCCTACTGGAGCCGGTCTCCCAGTCGACGGATAGCATGGCCAATATCTCTGGTGTTCTTATGGACCTGTCCACTACGAACACAGAGCGGACTGCGTCTGTGGCAGCTGCTACCGAACAGGCCTATGCGAGCGTCCAGACGGTCGCATCGGCATCAGAAGAATTGTCGGCCTCCATCGGTGAGATCTCCCGCCAGATCAATGAAACCAGTGAAGTTGTCTCTACTGCAAATGACAAAGCCAACTCTGCGAATGAGCAAGTTGCGAGCCTTGCCGCTTCTGCTCAAAAGATCGGTGCAGTGTTGCAGCTCATTCAGGATATCGCCGAACAGACCAACCTATTGGCACTGAACGCCACGATTGAGGCTGCGCGTGCTGGTGAAGCCGGCAAAGGCTTTGCAGTTGTAGCAGCCGAAGTTAAGGAGCTGGCTACCCAGACCTCCAAGGCAACGGAAGAGATTTCCGCGCAGATCAATGCCATTCAGGGTGCGTCTTCGGACTCTGTAGCAGCGATCGAGGAAATTGCGACCATTATGGAAAAGGTCAACGAGTTCACCAACTCAATCACTCAGGCTCTGGAGCAACAGGGATCGGCAACTGCTGAAATCAGCAGTTCTATTCAGGAAGTTGCTTCTGGAACACGCGAGATCAGCGAGAACATGACGGGTGTTAAGGCTGCGGTTGATGATACCAGCCAGTCCGCTGGCGAGGTTTCTGCGACATCCTCTGAAGTGGCTCAAAACACCCGCCAACTGGCTGAGCGTATTGATGATTTCCTCAAAACCGTCGCAGCCGCTTAAGGTTCAAATCAGCCCCCGCCAGAGTGGCTGAAAAACACAGACCCCGCGCATTTAGCGCGGGGTTTTTTCTTGTCGGATGAAGGCAAGCCGGTGTCATGTTTTCTTTTCTCAACCAGTGCATTATAACTTAACCATCAAGCGGACGGCGTTTGCCCCGTTATTTGTTTCGTCCATGTTACATTTTTTAATGTGAAACGGCCGTTTGGGACGGCTTAGTCTCGGTCAAGAAGCTTGAAGTATTGGCTAAGAAATGGATGAATTCGAATCTTGGTAAGGCGATGGTGTTGGACCGGGAAATGGTAATGTAATGAGCGATCCTGATCTGAAATTCCGGCTTAAGAAACGCACGAAAGTTGAAAAACCCAAGCTCTACAAGGTCGTTCTTTTGAATGACGATTACACGCCAAGGGAGTTTGTCGTTTTGATCTTGAAGGGCGAATTCCGCTTGGACACAGCTCAGGCGGAAACGGTTATGATGACGGCTCATCAAAAAGGGGCTTGTGTGGTGTCGGTTTATCCCAAAGATGTTGCCGAAACCAAAACCATGCGTGCGCTGGATGCGGCCGGGCGGCTCGGTTATCCGCTACAGTTTAATGTCGAACCGGAGTAGGGCCCGCTTCGTTTTCTTGTCTCTCTAATGCAGAAAACCCGGCCATATCATAGGCCGGGTTTCGCATTTTGATAAACCTTAAGATTGCCGATCAGTCGCGCAGTTTGACGATCTTGTCGTCGCCACCTCCTGGCGTGTCGTCGTCCGGACCTTCGTCGACCGGCTCTGTGACATCATCCAGAATATCGGTGCTCGTGTCGGTTTTCACTTCGGGCAGCGGGTCGGTGATCCCCAAATCCGCAGCGAGGTCGAAGCTTTCCGTCAAACCCAGTTCCTCAGCCGGGCCGCGGCCTTCCATGGCCATCTGATAATTGGCAATGACGGCTTTCAACTGCGTAATCTGCTCGTTGGCGGTGTCTACCTGGATCTTGTAGCGCTGCAGACGTTTGTTCTCATCGACCAGATCTTCCAGATTGTCCGCGAATTTCTGGTTTTGATTACGCTGGTGATTAAGATCTGTAAGGGCCGAGTTGTAGCGCAAGTTGACCTCGCGCAGCTTGGCAGTGGTCGCCATCAGCTCGTTGCGGTCTTTCTCGTGATTCTTCTGAGCACTGTCGAGCAGGTGCTCAATTTCCTGCATGCGCTTGACCAGTTCGCGGCTGCGCTCCTTGATGGTGGAGTTTTCACGCGCCATTTCTTGCAAGGACTGTGCGCCGATCCGGCGCTGTGACGACAGGTTTTCGATCTCGGCGTTCAGTGCATAGACTTCATTGTCGTGCTTGCGTTGTTCTTCTTCCAGCCGCGACTTGGCGTAGACCAGTTCCTGATTGGCGACATCGAGGTGGGATTTCAGGTCGATGTTGTCATTACGGAAATCAATCAGTTCACGTTTGACCGCTTCCAGCTCGCTGGAAGCCTGATTGTTCTTGCGGATTTCCTCTTCCAGAAGCGCAGCGCTTTCAGAAAGGTTCTGCTGCAGCTCTTTCTCGCGGTGTTTGACGGCTTCCAGATCTGAGTTGAGGCTTTCCGCGTGTTTTTCCAGCGTTTCGAACTTCGCTGTCAGGTCATTCAGTTTACCGGACAGATCAGCAATTTGCGCGTTGGCATCTACCAGCGTGGCGCTTTGAAGCCGGTATTCTTCGTTGATCTTTTTATTGTTGTCGCGGATCGAAACAATATCGTTGCGCGCCGTTTCCAACGCAGTCCGGGTTTCGGTCGACCGTTTGCGCAGTGAATGAACTTCTGCCTGAGCGTCTTCAAGCTGCGTGGTTAGTGACTTCACCTTGTGCTCGGCGTCGAGCAGGTCGGTGGAGATTTTGGCGTTTTCCGATTTCAGCCGGACCTCGGTCTCCACGCTGGCGCGGGAGTTTTCGAGGTATTCCGCCATCATCCGGATGCTGGTCTGGCTTTCTGCGGCAAAGGCGGCCATCTGGTCGAAGGTCTGGGTGAGCCCGCCAATCCGGCCTTTGAGGCCGTCCAGCTGGTTCATCTTCTCCTGCATTCTTAAAGCGAAGGGGGACAGTTGTTCCACATTGGTGGTTGGTTCTTGTACCGGCTGCTGTCCTGTATCCGTCTCGATCGTCTGGTCCAGGTCTTGGCCCGGGTTCGAGGATTTCGAGAAAATGCCCATTCCGTGCTCCTGATGTGCCGCGCGCCAAATCCTAGCAACGCGGGATACGCAATACTATTAAGCCTTTTTTAACCCAAATGGCGGGGCCGTACAACGACTCAGACGGTGCGCAGTCACATTACACCGGTCAGCGTTACTGCAAAAAGAACGATATCCCCGGAAAGTCGGTGAAAATGACAGGATGGTTAACGGAAATTATAGCAAAATTTGCTGATAATAAAACAACTTAAGGTGTCGGTTTTCTTTGGGGTGCAGTCGAGTTTGTTCGGCTGCTTTTGAATGTTACGCAGTGTCAACGTAATACGCGATGCCTTCATAGGTCAGGGAGCCGACCGTCTGGATGCTGTCTCTTTCAGATTCTGAGGCTGTATAAAAGTGTGTGCCGGTAGAACTGTTGTAGAAACGGTAGAGGGCCACACTGGTGCCGCTGACCTCACTTGCATACCCTTGATAGGCAATGCCTTCGTAGATGAAATCCGGGAGATTGTTGGTGACGTGCGCCCGTTCGTCTTCGCTGGCCGTGTAAAAATGAGTGCCCGTCGACGTGTTATAAAGCCGGTAAACGTTGATCAGGCTAGATGGGTTGGTTGCCGCGTCGGCCGCCGCAAAGGCAACCCCTTCATAAGACATAGAAGAGGCCGCCGCGATGATCGTATCGCGTTCCGTGGTGTCGCCGGTGTAAAAATGCGTGCCGGTGAGCGTGTTGAAAAAGCGGAAGATGGCGTTTGCGGAGGCATCGATCACCGGCGGGTTGGCCGTCTCGATGTAACTGTCATTGCTGGCCATGGTGGAAGTCAGCCAGGCTTCATGGGCCGTGACCGAAGCCGCCGCGGCGCTGGTTGAGACGACCCCGACAACGCTGACATTGTCACCACTGCCGGTGAAGATCGGACCGCCGCTGTTCCCGGAATTGATTTCCAGATTGCGGGTATCAACGTAATTGTCGATTAGATCCTTAGAAGCAAAGGCGCTGTCATAGGTCAGGTTGTTGTTATAGGCACCTGGAAAGCCCAGTACACCGACGGTTCCGGAGGTGAAGCTGTAGTTGATGCCAAACCAGCCATAGGTATCGCCAACCGCTTCATTGAGTGACAACAAGGCGATGTCCCGTTCCGCCCCGCCGAGGCTGAAGGCGCGGTTGTCGCCGCTGTAAATCAGCCCGTCATTGTCAGGGTCGAAATCATCGTAGTAGCTTTGATTGGCCGGGGTGTAATAGGTCGGGTTGCTCTCATCCGGGTCATAAGAGAAATAGACTTTGATCTCGTCGGCCAGGCCGCCCAACTCAGCGGCGTAGATGGCATGGCTGGCGGTGAGTACATCATTGCGGCCGACAAGCACGCCGGAGCTGACATAAGACTGACGGCCCCAGGTCGATACGATATAGGCAACCGCTTGACCGGGAAAACTGTCGTCGTTCGCTTCTGTTGACATGCTTTTTCGTCTGCCTTCGGCTGCCTTGCTTTTTGTCTGCTCAGTAATCTAAACCGGCAGCGGCCCTTTTCTTCCCGAACCGCGCATCTTTATTCGCGAGGCCAATCGGTCTTTACCTGATAATGGATGGATCGTTAAATATTGCTGTAACTGAAATCACAGGATTTACACACTTGAAGGCCTTGTTGCCTGCAAAGTCACTTGCAGCACAGGTATCACAGCTGCCGGGCTTAATTGTGGCTATCAGACACCGCACAGAAAATAGTCTTTAATAAACCGCAATTGTCCGCTATCACGGTCAAATCGATATTGCTTGACGAACTTTGTACGCGTGTGGACTTCCATGCTCAGAACGATCTTCCCTCTCAACGTCGACTACGCGCGCCGGGCTGCATGACGCAGGACGGACATCTTCTTATGACCGATTGAAAGGACATCGTAATGGCCATCGGTACAGTTAAATTCTTCAACACCACCAAAGGCTTCGGCTTCATTCAGCCGGAAGATGGCGGCAATGACGTGTTCGTGCACATCTCCGCTGTTGAGCGCTCCGGCATGACAACTTTGAACGAAGGCCAGAAGGTCAGCTTTGAAGTTGTTCAGGACCGCCGCTCCGGCAAGTCCGCTGCTGACAATCTGTCTGCAGTCTAAGGCTTTTTCTGGACTGCGGGTCACCGGACAGGGAACCAGGTTCAGAAAACCGCTTCGAAAAGCCGGGCCACGTGCCCGGCTTTTTTTGTATTGGGGAGGGGCATCAGACCACGCCCCGGACCTGATCCGGGATCTGTTTGTCTATCTTGTCCTGGCACGGAGGCGGGGACGGCACGCAGAGGCGTAATCTTACCACACCCCAGACGTCATCCCATGGCTTGACCATGGGATCCATACCGTTTCCTATCCAAGAATGCAGAGGCGCTACTGGGTGTACATCCTGACAACGCGCAAGGGCGGCACGCTTTATACAGGCGTGACGAACGATCTCTCGAGACGGCTCTTCGAACATACATCCGGAACCGGTTCACGGTTCACCAACCGCTATTCAGTCAAGCGGCTGGTCTGATACGAAGAACATGCGACCGCTCCTGAAGCCATTGCCCGCGAAAAGGCGATCAAGCGCTGGCCACGCAATTGGAAGATCGAGCTGATTGAAACCATGAACTCGGATTGGTTCGATCTCGGCAGGTATTTGAACCGCTGATGTCCGTTTCTTGTGCACACTGTTCTTAGAAAGTGGTGAGGTCGCTGAATGGATCCATCCAAGACGGAAATGGTCAAGCCCGAGAATGTCGCGGTGTATCTTAATGGGCCGTACCACCCGCTCCTACGTCATTACCCGGCTCGACCGGGTAATCCATCCCGTGATGGTGTCCCAAGCAAGATCGTATCGTTAGGAAACGACACGGAGTGGATCCCACGACTAGTTATGGGATGACAGCGTGCGGGTTGGAAGGTCGTGCCACAGGCTCCGTCGTCATTACCCGAACTTGATCCGGTAACCAATCAATGATGACGATTACTCAAATAGTAATTCTATGACGAAATTACTTCAGTGTAATTTGGAAGCCTTTTGAATATATGTTGGCGAAAATTCGCTATTTCATTTTTATTGTCAAAGTCATGTATAAATAAAGTTGTTCCGGATTTGGAGCAATCAAAGAATTTTTCTTTTTGTATTTGAAAATCTCTGAACTGAGATCTGGTTTTCCTCATAAATACAGCAGGGAAATAGGTTACTGAATGGGACTTAAATTCATGGAGGAGTGCTTTTTGGTTAAACTTGGGCACTTCAAAGGTTGGAAAAACTCGAAGATCGGCGACAGCGGTAACTCGGAGATTGCTGATAAAGTGTATAACATTTTCCTGATGCAGATCTTTTATGTCCTTGATTAAGAACCTTTGCCTTATCATCTCAGAGTAATCAAAAAGATCGAGCTGAATCGCTTCACGAACAATTTCGTGCGTTGGGAAGGTAAGAATGTTTGAACCTTTGATCATTCTTTCACAAGGCCAGCTGCTGCTTTCTCAATATTCTCTAGCGCGTCTAATCTAGCGCCAGAAATCGGAGAACCCATCGTCTTATAGTCGAAACTGCCAGTGTCCTCATTCTTGAGCTCACCGCGCTTTATAAAGTGATCTTCATACATCCGAGGACCAACGCCTGTAAATGGTCGTACAGCCATTCTTGTTTGCTTTTCCGGGTCAACGACTTCATCCAATTGGATAGAATCGCTATGCAATTCTATTGCTAGGCTCTTAACGTAAGGTTCTACGTAATAAACCTCTCTAATGCCAGCAGTTACTAAATGTCTTGCGCAGTTATGGCACGGAAAGGTAGTGCAATAAAGTGTAGAGCCAACTATGTTCTTACCTTGTCGAGCGGCACTGAAAAGTGCATCCATTTCAGCATGAATTGATCTTGAATACTCGATGAGATCATTCACCTTGGGTACTGAAAGGGCTTTGAAATCTATTTGTTCAACTTTTTGAATAACGTCATCTTCACCCAATCGTGGGCTTGAGTTTTGGTTGAGTATATTAAGTATTTGACTTTTTATAGATTCGGCGATTTCTTCTTTTAGATCAGCTTTAAGTCTTGTGTTGTGGCAGCCGAGGAATTTTCCTCCATCTTGCAGGTCGAATTCCCAGTAAGCGCATCGTGCGTTCTTGTTGAGGTCTTCAAGGTTTGTTCCTCCTCCGTATTTCGGAACATCATTGGATCCAATTGATATCAATTCACCGTCAGTCGAGAGAATCGCCGCTCCGACTTGTCTGGATAAGCAGGAAGATCGAAGAGCGGCAGAATAGGCCATATAAATTGCGGTTTCTGAGGGGAATGGGCGATGAAACTCATTGCCAAGGATTAAATTTAGAAACCGTTTTAGGTCGGAATTTGATTGGATGGATCCCACATTATTTTTGTTATCATCCAGAAAAAAATCGGCTTGATGGAAAACTTTTCGAACTTGTTGACCATTTTTGTTCGAATTATCCATTTCATCGCGTAAAATGAAATAGTCTACTCGTTCTTCGTCAGCTCCCGCAAATTTCGCTTGAGATGAAACGTCTCCAAATAGACGCTCTTTTCTAGTTTTTTTGTCACAGTGTACAGCGATAAGCCTGAAACTTGATCCATATACGTCCCGAAAAAGTTCGACTTCTGAAGTGTGTTTAAATGAATCTATTATGTAGGCTATTTTTTCTCGGCCGACTTCCCGTGTGCCGCGTTTTTCAATTATTTTGTCTATAGCTAATGACGCAATCTTGTAATTCTTTCCGTCTCTTAACTCGTCTCCCGCATTCTGCAGGGCGATAGCTCTTTCGAGTGTGCTTCTTCCTTTCTCCATTGGATCTTCATTGTTGATGGCGGGGGGCGAAGTTTCGGCAAGCGTATCAGCAATAATACTGCTCATTTTTATGATTTGTGGTTCGTAGCCGGCCTGTTCTAATGCCACGTGTAAGGCCTTCCCTACAGAAGTGCATCCAGAACCCGCAAAACCTACTAACCCAATCACGAGTTCCGAAGATGCTTGTGCTAGAGATTGCCTTGTTTCACTTGCAGAAGACTGATTTTGATTAGCTGCTTGCGCAGGCGCTGCTACATTCATGAGTTGCCCGTGATTCGATACTATTGCACCTATTAAGATGCAATATTTCAAAATACTTCAACCATGAATTGTCGTTCAAAGGCCGGAAAATCGTGTGGGGCCAGACAAAATACAACTACTGCCCCGGCCGCCCGCTCTTCTTTGGCCGTCCGCGGCGTTTTTTCTCGTCCACCGGATCCTCATAAGACCCGGCGCCGATCTTGCCGCGCGGTGTAAGATGCGGCGCATCGTCTGCCTGGACGACGGGTGCCGGTTTTTGCGGCAGCGGGCCTTTTGTTAGTGGGACTTCCGTGCGCCCAACGGTCATTTCGTCGAGGCTTGGCTTATGAACCTTTGATTTGGCCTTGGCTGCTCGATCCTTCGCGGTTTCCTTCTTCTTGCCCGAAGCGCCTTCCTTGGTGCCGCCGGCGCCGAATTTCTTGTCGCCCTTGTAACCGCCGGTTTTCTGGTCGACGGCAGATTGCCGGGCCATGGCGTCGTCGGCGACCGCCAACTCCGTTTCCTGCAGACGCTTGATTTCGTCGCGCAGGCGGGCTGCGGTCTCGAAGTCGAGATCGGCGGCGGCGTCGCGCATCTGTTTTTCCAGATCGGAAATGTGAGCCTGCAGATTGTGGCCGACCAGCGCCCCTTCCTCGGCGAAGCCGGCATCGACCGTGACGTGGTCCTGCTCGTAAACCGATTCCAGAATGTCGCCGATGGAGCGGCGGACGCTTTCCGGCGTGATGCCGTGTTCGGCGTTGTAGGCCATCTGCTTGTCGCGGCGGCGGTTGGTTTCGGCAATCGCCCGCTCCATGGAGCCGGTCATGTTGTCGGCATAAAGGATCACCTTGCCGTCGACATTCCGGGCTGCACGGCCGATGGTCTGGATCAGCGAGGTTTCGGAGCGCAAAAAGCCTTCCTTGTCTGCATCCAGGATCGCGACCAGCGCACATTCGGGAATGTCGAGGCCCTCGCGCAGCAAGTTGATGCCAACCAGCACGTCGAAGGCGCCGAGGCGCAGATCCCTCAGGATCTCGATGCGTTCCAGCGTGTCGATGTCGGAGTGCATGTAGCGCACACGCACGCCGTTTTCGTGCAGATATTCGGTCAGATCCTCGGCCATACGCTTGGTCAAGGTGGTGACCAGTGTGCGGTAACCTTTCTGGGCGGTCTCCCGGACTTCCCCCAGAAGATCATCGACCTGAGACGTCGCCGGGCGGATCTCCACCGGCGGGTCGATCAGGCCGGTCGGGCGGATCACCTGTTCGGCAAAAACGCCGCCGGCTTCTTCCATTTCCCAGCTGCCCGGGGTGGCCGAGACCGCAATCGATTGCGGCCGCATGGCGTTCCACTCCTCAAAGCGCAGCGGGCGGTTGTCCATGCAGCTCGGGAGTCTGAAGCCGTACTCTGCCAGCGTCGCCTTGCGCCGGAAGTCGCCCCGGTACATGGCGCCGATCTGCGGAATGGTGACATGGCTCTCGTCGGCAAAAACGATGGCATTGTCCGGCAGATACTCAAACAGCGTAGGGGGCGGTTCACCCGGCTTGCGGCCGGTGAGATAGCGCGAGTAGTTCTCGATACCGGCGCAGGACCCGGTCGCCTCCAGCATTTCCAGGTCGAACATAGTGCGCTGTTCCAGCCGCTGGGCTTCCAAGAGGCGGCCGTGGGCGTTCAACTCTTCCAGCCGGTGTTTCAGCTCTTCCTTGATCGACTTTGTCGCCTGGTTCAGGGTCGGCTTGGGCGTCACATAGTGTGAGTTGGCGTAGATCTTGACGCTCTTCAGCTCGCCGGATTTCTGGCCGGTCAAAGGGTCGAACTCGGTGATTTGCTCGATCTCGTCGCCAAACAGCGAGATCCGCCAGGCCCGATCTTCATAGTGAGCGGGAAACAGCTCAATGGTATCCCCGCGGACGCGGAAGGTGCCGCGCTGGAAGGCGGCATCGTTGCGCTTGTACTGCAGGGCAACCAGATCGGCGATCAGCTGGCGCTGGTCGATCTGCTCACCCACCTCAATCGCGAAGGTCATCGCCGTGTAGGTTTCGACCGAGCCGATACCGTAGATGCAGGACACCGAAGCGACGATGATGACGTCGTCGCGCTCCAAAAGGGCGCGGGTGGCTGAGTGGCGCATCCGGTCGATCTGTTCGTTGATCGAGGATTCCTTCTCGATATAGGTGTCTGTGCGCGGGACGTAGGCTTCCGGCTGGTAGTAGTCGTAGTAGGAAACGAAATATTCGACTGCGTTGTCTGGAAAGAAGCTCTTGAACTCACCGTAAAGCTGGGCCGCCAGCGTCTTGTTTGGCGCCAGGATCAGCGCCGGGCGCTGGGTGCGGGAGATCACCTGCGCCATCGTATAAGTCTTGCCCGAACCGGTGACACCAAGCAGCACCTGGGTCTGGTCGCCGGTGTTCATGCCTTCGACAAGATCGGCAATGGCGGTCGGCTGGTCGCCCTTGGGCTCATACTCGGAGGCGAGCACGATCTCGACGCCGCCTTCGGATTTTGGCGGGCGTTCCGGCCGGTGCGGAACCCACTCCGCGCCGTTCTTGTGCAGGGGATTGCCGCTTTCGATCAGCGCCGACAGGGCTTCCACGGTGGCCGTTGCGCCCTGATTTCCGCCGAGTTCGCCATAGCGGCCGTCGGCGGCGGATTTTTTCTTGTTGTCCTTCTTGTGCTGCTTGAGCTTGGCTTCAAGCGCCTCGGCCTCTTCCAGGCTCATGTCCAGCCCGGCGACCGGGTTCAACCCGCCGGCCGCCCGTTCGCGCGCACTTTCTGCCTTGCCGATGGACGTGCCGCGGGCGGATTTGGTGGGCTTTTCTTTTTTGGACGCTGGCTTTTTTGCTGCGGCCTTTTTGGGCGCAGGTTTGTCTGCTTCTTCCGATATCTCGGCGGCCCAATCGGAAATCGAGCCGGACAGAGGGGCGCCAGACAAGGGCTTCTGCGGGGCCTCGCCGAAGCCGTCGGGCGTCTTGGTTTCGTCTGCAGATGTTTTTGGGGGGCGCTTGCTCATGGCTGCAATATGGTCCGAGTCCGCGCGTGAGAAAACCCCTCCGTTGCGGCTTTGTTCCAGTTTCTCAGACTTCTTGCCAGTCTCCTGACAGAAGGGTGTCAGGAGAAGGGGACTTCGTTGAGTTCCTGCAAAAGGCCACGGAGCGTTTCGAGTTTCTCCCGGCCGAGTTTTTCAGCGAGTTCTTGTTCCATCTCTGCAACCAGCGCCTGGGCTTTTTTTCGCGCTTCCAATCCCTTTTCGGTGGGAACTGGCATCTTGTCCCGCAAGTTTCCGGGGACGGGGTCGAGCCGGAGGGCGCCGGCTTCGACCAGCCGGTGGACTGCCGAGTGGATCGACTGGCGGGTAACGCCCCGGTCGCGGGCCAGTTCTGACACCGTACGTGGGTGGCGGCAGATGGTCATGAACAGGTTGGCATCGGCCGGTCGAACCACATCGAGCCCAGTGCCTTTGCGTAGTTCGATCATGCGCTTATCCAATTTCTGCCAGGTGTCCTGCAACAGACCGCGGATCGTTGGGCGTGCCGAGTTTGAGTGTTTTTTGTCAGTCGAGGTTGACATTATATCCTGTGTAGCTACGTATATCGTCAGTCTGGACTGACAATTTTGCTCGCGTTAAAGAAGGACATAGCATGTGCCGAACAATATTCTTAGCTGCATGTATCGCCGCAGGATTTGCATTCACAGGAGCGGCGCCGGCTCAGGAGCTTGATGGCAACCAGTTCAGGGCTCCCAGCGAAGGTTCTTGGTATCACCCGATCGACCCGGAAACCTGGCTTCACGTTGGCGGACGACCGCAAGAAATTGCAGCCGCACTGACACGAATCAAAGAGACAGCTCCCAGCGATACACTTCCCGATGATCCGTCGCGCCGTGGGGCCGGAAGCTGGATCGAAACCTGGACCGAGTTGGGCAAAACGGCATTGGCAGAGGCTGATGACTTGAACGATGACGACAAACCGGAGGCGGCCGCCAGCCGCTACCGTGATGCATTCAGCTATTTTCTGCGGGCGTCATCGCCACATACGAATGACCCGGAACAGCGTTCGGCTTTGGCCCTGGCTTGGCAAGCCTACGAAAAGGCTGGACAGTTTTTGCCTGTACCTATCCGAAAGCTGGATATCCCGTTCGATGGCGAGGAATTTTCCACTTGGTTGCATCTTCCCAAAGGTGACGGTCCGTTTCCTGTGGTGATCGTTTCCATGGGATCGGATGTAACGAAAGAGGAACTTCTTCCGTACTTCATCAAACAGCTGGCTGTTCGGAAAATCGCCATGCTGAGTCTCGATATGCCAGGGAATGGAAGCTCAACGGCCTATTCATTTTCACCGGATCTGGACAAGTTGCACGCCGCCGCAGCCCTCCATCTCAAAACGTTGCCCGAGATCGATGGCCGAAACATCTTTGTTCAAGGCGCCAGCTTTGGCGGAACACCGGCCGCACGGGCGTGGGCTGCCCGGCCGGATCTTGACCTGGCCGGTGTCATTTACATGTGCGGCCCGCTGCACCGGCCCTTCATGGCTCCGCCGGATGCCTACAGCCAGTTTCCGGCCTTTACGATGGATGGTGTTCGCGCCCGGCTTGGCCTCGACATCAGCGCAAGCTTTGAAGAAATGTCGGTGGGTCTCCGTCCCTTGTCATTAAAAAGCCAAGGGTTGTTTGAGGGGCCGCGGATTGACACCCCGCTTCTCGCAATTCTGACAAACCGGGACCCTGTGGCGCCGTTGGGCGACGTTCAGTCGCTGATGGCTCGCGGTTCGGATGTCACCCTGCACGTGACCGACGAACCGGGCCACTGTCCGCAACGGGACCCACGGGAGGCGATCGCCGCAAGCTGGATTGCTGGAAAAATCCGCGACTAGGACAGCAGGAGAACCGTCAAGGCAGGTCGGCGTTTCACCACCTGCCTTGATCTCCTGATGCCCAATCAGGCAAGAGGTTGCTGAGATGGCGACAACAAGAGCGATCGCTAACGCTTCGCTTAAGTGGTTGGGCGATGTAGACGCCATCTCATGGGAGGTTGCTCATGGCCAGCAACAATATGCCTGTCAGCGCGCGTGTTCGCTTTTGCGATATTATTCCTGTTTCAAAACTCTCCCGCTTGTCTCCTTTGAGGAGCATCCAAAAGGAGCTTCACTCGCCACGCGGAAAGCGGTTGCCTTCCTCCACCTCATTCAAATCCATGTGGTTGCGCATGTAGCGTTCCGAAGCTTTTTGCAGGGGCTGGTAGTCCCAGGGGAAATAGGCACCGTTTCTGAGAGCCTCGTAGACGATCCAGCGGCGGGCCTGGGACTGGCGGACTTCGGCGTCAAAGGCGGCCATGTCCCATTGTTCTGATGCTTTTTTTGCAAAGCCTGCTGCGGTGTCCGCATGGGCAGGGTCATCTGCCAGATTTGTCAGCTCTTGCGGATCATCGGCCAGGTTGAACAGCTGGGGCGGGTCGAGTTCGCAGTGGATGTATTTCCAGTCGCCCTCCCGTATACCGACCAGCGGGGCATAGGAGGCTTCGGCTGCGTATTCCATCAGGACCGGTTCCATGCGCTCTTGCCCCTTGGTGAGCGGAACCAGGCTTGTGCCATCGGTCCAGGGTAGGATCTCGCTCATGTCGATGCCGGCCAGATCACAGGTGGTCGGCAGAACATCGAGCGTGCTCACCGGTGTGGTGATGTGGGACGGCGTCAGGTCCTTGTCGGCGATCATCAGCGGCACACGCGACGAGCCCTCAAAGAACGTCATCTTGAACCAAAGGCCGCGCTCTCCGAGCATGTCACCATGGTCTGAAACAAAGAGGATGGTGGTGTCGTCCGCCAGATCCATGGCGCCCAGCGCATGCAGAATTTCGCCGATCTTGTCGTCCAGATAGGAGATATTGGCGAAATAGGCGCGGCGGGACCGTCGAATGTTGTCCTCGGTGATGTCGAAGTTGCGCCAATCGTTGGCATCGAAAATCCGCTTGGAATGCGGGTCGTGGTCCTCATAGGCCTTGGCCGGAACCTCCGGCAGCAGGTGCTCACAATCCTCGTAAAGGTCCCAGTATTTCTTGCGGGCGACATAGGGATCATGCGGATGCGTGAAGCTGACGGTTAGGCAGAAGGGGCGGTCGTATTTGCCCCGGCCATAATCATAGATCTTGCGCACGGCCTGAAAAGCTACGTCGTCGTCATACTCCATCTGGTTGGAGATTTCCGCAATACCGGCGCCAGTCACGGATCCCATATTGTGATACCACCAGTCGATCCGCTCGCCCGGCTTGCGGTAGTCTGGAGTCCAGCCGAAATCGGCCGGGTAAATGTCGGTGGTCAGCCGCTCCTCAAAACCATGCATCTGATCCGGGCCGACGAAATGCATTTTTCCAGACAGGCACGTGGTGTAACCGGCGCGGCGCAGATGGTGCGCGTAAGTCGGGATATCAGAGGCAAATTCTGCGGCATTGTCATAGACCCCGGTCCGGCGCGGCAATTGGCCGGACATGAAACTCGCCCGTCCCGGGGCGCAAAGCGGGGATGCCGTGTAGGTGTTCTCAAAACGGACAGACTGTTCCGCCAGCTTTTTCAAATTTGGCGCATGAAGGAAGTCCGCCGGACCATCTGGAAACAGCGTGCCATTTAACTGATCAACCATCAGGATCAGAATGTTTTTCTTATCACTCATCGCAGCCTCCTCCCGCGTTCCCGGCGCCAATGCTTTTGGCTGTGTTGGCAGACTATGGATTTTTCCTGATTGATCAGTCAATCAAAAAAGATCCGAAGCTTGTTGGGCGAAAACTCATGGTTGGCGCCAGGTACTGAGAAACTGAAGAATGCGTCGTGACCTGAAGTGCGCTCCAGCTTTCAGGTCAAGCAAATCGTTCTGTTTCGAGACAGCAAATGGGGATCTGGAGAAATGCCTATGCTTAGCGCAGAGCCAGATCTAAATGATCTGCAGTCGCTCTGATCGCAGCGCGGATTGAATTTGTCAGCACATTCAGGTGGAAGTTCCCTCCAGCCCGCGTTCCGTCGCCAAAGAGTTCCAGTTGCCGGTCTTTTATGGCCGGGAAGGCGGCACTTATGCCGCCGCGACGTCTTTCAGGAAGCGGTCTATCCGGCTGGTGACAGTGTTGAGTTGGGCGGTGGCTTCGTCAGCGATGGATTCGACCTGTTTGGCCGATTGGCTGGTCTCACTGGATCCTTTGGACAAGTCGCCGACGTGGTTGGAGACCGTGGCCGTTTGTGCGGCAGCTTGCGAAACACCGGTCGAAATCTCGGCGGTTGCTTCGGATTGTTGCTCGACGGAATCGGCCATCGCCGCGGCGGTTTCGTTGACGTCTTCCATCATGTTCATAATTGCGCTGATTGCGTCCACAGCGGCCCCGGTGGAGTGCTGGATTTCGGACACCTGGCTGGAAATCTCATCGGTTGCCTTGGCGGTTTGACCGGCGAGGGATTTGACCTCGGAGGCGACAACGGCAAACCCTTTGCCCGCTTCGCCGGCGCGGGCTGCTTCAATGGTGGCATTGAGGGCAAGCAGATTGGTCTGTTCTGCGATTTCCTGAATGAGCTGGACCACTGCGCCAATGCGCTCTGCGGCTGCTGACAAGCCACGGATTTGGTCGTTGGATGTCCGGGTGGCACCGGTCACTTCTTCGACGCGGCCCAGGGTGGCGTTTACCTGCCGGCCAACTTCCTGAACTGAGGCGGACAGCTCTTCGGTCGCGGCCGCGATTGTCTGGACGTTCTGGCTGGTTTGGCTGGAAGCCAGGCTGGCGTCTTCGCTTTTGCCGTTCGTGGTGTCGGCAATTCCTGTCAGTTGTTCTGCGGTATCTTCCAGCTGCTGCATGTTGCCGTTAACAGTTGAGAGCGCGGTCTCAATGTCTTCACGGAAGTTGGCAACCAGATCGTCAACCGCCTGCTGGCGCTGGCGGACAGCTTCGGCGCTGGCTTCGGTTTCCGCTTCCAGCCGCACGCGTTCAACTTCGCGGTCTCGGAACGTACCAACGGCGCGTGCCATATCGCCGATTTCATCGCCGCGCTGGTCTGCTGCCAGATCAAGGTCGGTTTTACCGTCTTGCAATTGCTGCATGGCACCGGTCAGACCGCGCAAGGGCCGGATGATGGCTCCGGTTAACAGGACCACAAAGCCGATCCCCATCGCAAGGGCTACAACAAGGGCTCCCGTGATCTGGGTTTGGGCCGCGGTTGCCGACCCGACTGCCGAGTTTCCTGATGCCAAACTAATGGCTTCAGCTTGTTCGGTCAGCTGGGTAACCGCCGTAGTGAATGCAGTCTGACTTGCGTTTAGATCCCGGGTGCTTGTAATCACCGTTTCAAATGTCGCTGCGAGTGCCGGAAAACCGTCTGTGCCTGCTTTCACTAGTGTCTGCAAAGGACCGTTCAAGAGGTCCGAATAGGCTTTGTCCTTGGTCTCTTTGAGAGCGGCGACCCTAACTTTCTCCAGATCCGCGAGCTGCGACTTGGCGCCATTGAGATAGTCCTGAAAACTGGCTGCGACCGCATCTGAAGGAGTGTTCAGAAAATCGGCATAGGAACTGCGGATTCCCAACACGCTCCGGGCGATGTTCTGGGTGTTTGAAGATAGAAGTGCGATTTCGGCGGAGGCCGCTTCAAACGCGCGCAGTTCGGCACGCAGCTCCTTTATCGGGGCTTGTGCCTCGGAAATGATGCTTTCCGCCAATGTGCTGAGCTCATTCGCAAGCGGCTGAAAGTCCGATTTCCAGACATCGTCTGAGCCTGGTGCCTTATGGGCCTTGATTTTCTTGCCAAGGGCTTTGGAGGTTTTGATCAGCTTTTTGACGTCAGCCTTCAAAGCCTTGGTTTTCACGGTTCTGCGGACTGCCTTGGCATCCTTCTCCAGGTTTTTGACCCGATCCGCGAGTTTCTTGCCTGCGGCCTTGTCTGCAGACGCTACAAACGCAGATGTTTCCTGTTCGAGCATAGCTGCGGTGGTGCGCATGTTTGTAAGACGTGGCGAGACTTTGTTGAGGTCATTCATCTTGCCCTTGTTCGTAAGGGCAAGGGTCGACCGGTAGACCTCAAGGGCTGTGTAGTCCTCGAAAACCTTGTTTGTCGTTGCGACCAGATTGGTGGTCAGGGAGTTCAGCTCGTTTACGGCCATATCGCGATCGGTTCGCACAGCCGCAAGGGCGGTAAACTGGCTTTCAAGATCCGCGATGATTTTGTCGAGATTCTCAGCTTCAGCGGGCCGTGAAGCAGCCAGGTCTGCACTGTGCCCGGAAAGAGATGAAATGTCTGATTTGACAGCTGAGGCGCTGCCAATTGTGGCTGAACGGTCGTAATTCTGCGCGTTGGTTAGGAGCGTGGGGATATTCCCCAACAGTTCATTTGCCGTTTTTGCGGTGGTGACCGATGTCTGCACTTGCGATGCCGCGAACAAGCCGCTGGCCCCGACGCCAATGGCGCACAAAAGCATGGCAGCAAAGCCAATTCGCAATTGTGTTTTGATGGACCAATTCAGAAATGCCGGTTGCTTGGAATTGGAGGTGGTTGGTACCGTTGAGGAATTTTCTCTGGATCTACGGCGCTTTCCAATTTCCGGAAATGACAACTTCATGTTCTGATGTCCCAATAACAGTATCTACTGGGATTTTTACCGGTTAATACTTAAAATTTATCAAATATGTCAGTGCGATCAGAGAATGCCGTGTACTTCGAAATAACTACACCAATTGCATTTAATTTGCTCACGATGCCGTTGCTTTTGAAGTGCCTTAACGCCTGACATTCTTGGTGTCATCGACCATCGAATAGCGCAGCTTGAGAGATTTTCTCAATCTGCTTAGGACGTCGGGATTTGAATCTGGATGGCACGCCAGTGAAAGATCGACCTCTTTCAGTGTGAACACGTTCTTGATCTTAATCCCGCGCTTGTCTGCGATGTAGGGAGCTGACAACAATCCGCCAAGCCACAGGTCGGTTCTGCCGGCGAGCAGCATGTCAACGTTGAGAATGTCAGAATCAACCAAGGTCAAGCGCGGATGACCAGCTTGTTGTGCTTCCATCGTGCTGGTCCAGCCAGCGACAGCCCCGGTGCTGTAGGCGAAGGTGTCCGAATGGGCGGTCAATTTGATTTTGTTATCTGCCAGGGCGAAATACGCGAAACCGTCAATTTGCAGCGGGCCAACCCACTCGAAGTTTGGTTCGCGGGCTTCCGTCCGCCACAACGCCATGAAACACGTGTTTGGTTTTCGTTGTGTGACAAGCAGGCCGCGTTTGAAGGGAGCCAGGCGCATCGTAATGGATACACCCGCATCTTGCGCGAGGGTGCGGACTATGTTCGTCACTCGGCCCGCGATCCCGCCATTTTCGTCGCGATAATAGAAAGGCTCGTAGTTTTCGGTGTAGATAAGCAGATCGGGCTGCTCGGCGTCAGCAGCTGCATGGGATACAAGGCCAAACAAGCACACTATGAAAGCGATGCCATTGACCAAGGTTCGCATTCTGTCCGCCTCCCGCGATTCAAACATGTGCGTTTGATAGTACTCCAAAACCGCCGCCAACCACCTTATTCTTACAATCCTCTAACGTAGGTAAATCACCAACTTAGCAATGAGGCGCAGTTCCTTCGATCACGTTTGAAACTGGCAGTTGAAGTTCAGCCTTCAATATTTGGCCGGATGTCTGAAAATGATCCGTAAAGATGATCCAGAAGGACACGCACCCTCGGATTCGTTTTCAGATCGGTATGGGTGAGGATCCAGACCGCCATATCAGGAACCGGATCAAAACCCGGCAACCGCACAACGTCGGGATCATTGTCTCCCAAGTAGCACGGGATCATACCGATGCCCTGTCCCATCCGGATCATATGGGTGGCGGCGACTGCGGAATCGACCGCAGCAGCGATCCGGGCGGGTATCGCTGGCGTTTTCGATAAGGGGTAGTCGATGGAGATCCATCGATCGAGTTTCGGCCTATTCTCCAAGTAGGAGGGCGCCGCATAGAGGCACATTGGACTGTCCGCTAGTTTCCGGCCAACTGCATTATCCGGTGGTGATTTGGTGATACGAATTACGACATCGGCTTCCCGTTTCGGCAGGCTGGTCAGCTGATCAGACATAACCAACTCCAAAATGATCATCGGAAACTGTTGCAGGAAGTTTCCGAGAACCGGTGCGAGCACGCTTAAATATAGGCTCTCAGAGACGGACAATCGAACAGGGCCGGCCAGGCTGGTATCTTCTGCGAATGCGGCCCGGTCGATAGAAGCGGCGTCTTTTTCCATTCGTTCTGCAATTGGGAGAATACGACTGCCCAAAGGGGTGAGTTCCCGGTTTTTCGCGCCTGGTTCAAAAAGCGGTCCGCCCAAGTCAGCCTCAAGAGTCTTCAATTGCCGGGCGACGGTTGAATGTGTCGTTTCAAGCCGTTTTGCGGCCTGTCTGACGGAGCCTTCCCGCAAAAAAGTCAGGAATGTTTTCAGATGGTCCCACTGCATCACGCACTCTTGATGGATGATTTTTGCGACATAATGTTGCAATTATGGAGAATTTTTTATCCATTTCAACTGCGGTATCCAAAAAGCATTCCCAACGAGGAGTGCAAGGAATGACTTACCAAATCAGTTTGTTACATGCAGACATCCCGGAGCCGATGCAAGGAAGCATGCGGCTCGGTCTAATTCATGCCGGGACCCAGGTTGCCGAGCTGGACTACAGCTGGAACGAAGACCAATTTACAGCGACTTTTTTGGGCAATGCGCCAAATCTGCCGACGCCCGCCCACCCGGTCCTGCTGCTTCAAAAGCCGATTTCCGCAATCCGGGGAATGATGACGCCTGATCATCAGCGGCCAACGGATGTTTTCAAGGATCACCAAGTGGAAATCGAAGTGGAGTGATGAACATGCGTTTTCTGAATACAGCTGCCGCGTTTTTGATGGCTTTTTCGTTTACGTCAGCAGCCGTACAGGCGTCCGACAAAGTCGGTGTTTTCGCCTTGTACTCCGCTGAAAAAGGAGTGTCTCAATCTGCCTTTGACAATAGCGGATGTTCGTTGACCCGGCAGGGAACAATCGTTGCCCGTCAAGGCAATCTTGATCTTCCCGATGCCAACCGCTTTGTCCTCCTCAACTGCAATGGACCTCAGCTATCAGGCGGTGGTGCAAAGGGATTGCTGGCCAACCTCGAAGCACCCCTCATCCTGGAAGGGGGATTGGAGTTATTGGAAGATCCGGCGCAGGGTGAAGAGGTCAAGAACCGGCAGTACCTGCTAAAGGTCGCCTATTACAACAACAAGAACATCGACGCCCGAAATGTGGATCTAAAAGCCATTGGAAACGTTGTTGAGCCGCTTGAGGACCGGTATCACAATGAACTCTTCATAGACGTGCACCGGGCGTCGGGGGTACGGACACCCGATGAAGTGGTCGCGATTTATTACGACACGCCGGAGAACGGCAGCCGCTTCCGGGAGAACAATCAAGAGATCCTGGAGATGGTCGGGGCATTCAACATGAAGCACCTTGTGTCCTTCACATATCTCGTTGCCAAGCCTGACTGATAATCGCTTTCAGAGTTTCCATGATAGGCTTGGTGACCCGTCACCAAGCCTATTTCCGCTCGTTATGGCCCAAATCCATTTCCGGCCAAAGAAGATCCCGCAGGCGTTGTTTCAAGATTTTTGCCTCAGGGAAGCCGCCATCCGCCTTGCGGTCCCAAACAGTGGTCCCGTCGCAGGTGATCGTAAAGGTGCCGCCGGTTCCTGGGACAAGCGTTACAGCGCCGGTTTCTTCAGAAAACGTCGACAGGATTTCTTGCGCCAGCCAGGCGGAGCGCAACAGCCAATTGCATTGGCGGCAATAGGTGATGATGATATGGGGCGCGGGAAGGTCCTGCATGATCCTTCAATCCTGTTTTTTGCGAATTCGAAGACCTCTCTTGCCACATTCCTATTCCGATGTTCCAGCCTCCTTGCCCAAGACATTGCAGACGGCATTCCAGCAATCTCCGGAGTTGTTTGCGGTCATGGGATTACCAGTTGCGGCCGAAGTGATGGATGGTCTCAGCAATCATGTGCTTCGCGTGACGGCAGAAAAGGGCGTATTTTTTCTACGGCTGGGCACCGGAGGCGCAAAGGCGCCGGTCGACCGGTATCGGGAAGCGCATAATGTGCGCCTTGCTGCGGATATTGGTGTGGCGGTAGCGCCAATCTTCATTGAACCATCGACAGGAACATTGGTGACCCGAAGTGTAGAAGGCCTGGTGGCTTCTGGAGATGATTTGCCGGAGTTGCTTGGGAAACAACTGGCCAGCCTGCATACCTCCGGGCTGCAGTTTGAGGGGGACATCAATCCAAAGCACGTATTTGAAAGTCTTTTTTCGCAGGTAAACGGCGCTAGGGATGCCTTGGAGCCTGCACTTTTGAATAACGACTTGATGGATCAGATCGGGGACTTGGCTGCTCTGTTTGAGGCTCGTGGAACAGAAACAGGAATTGAGCCAGTGCCAAGTCATGGAGATCTGTCGCCGGGAAACTGCTTGTTTGCAACGAGGCGGGTGTGGCTGATCGATTGGGAGTTTTCAGGTATGGCAGCCCGGTCATGGGACCTGGCCTATGCAATTCAGGAGCATGGCTTTGATGCGGCAGCGGAAAGCCGTTTTCTGCAAGCCTATCAAGGTCAGGGCGGACTGAAAGTTTCAAACAGAGACCTGCAAATCACGAAGGCGCGTTGCGATAGCATCTCGGCCATGTGGGCGCTTTTGCAGATATCAAAGGGGCGGGATCGAAAGGTATTTGCTCCATTTGCTCATGACCGATTCACTCGGGCCTTTAACTCCAGCCTTGGATTTTCTTGAACAAGGGGCTCGCAGCCCGGGAAGAAACTCATCAGAATGGTTTTATTCCACTATGAGAGAAAAATTCCCTTACGGCAGAAGTAGGGTTGCACAACTCAAAATTAAGCAAAATCCCTTATGCCATTGATGGTCTGATAACATTCAGTTAGTCGACTTCAAGCTTTGGGGGCGTGCAATGCATTTGGTTTCAATGATTTATGCCAGCAAAACCAAGGATATTGATGATGTCGCGATTGACGGCATTCTTCAGAAAGCGCGGAGTAATAATCCGAAACTCGGTCTGACCGGTGTCCTCCTCTTCAATAGCAAGTTCTTTGTTCAATGCCTTGAAGGCGGCAGGATGGACGTTAATCGGCTCTACAATGCGATTGCCAAGGACCCAAGACACGAAGATCCGGTTATCCTGGATTACAGGGAGGTCCCATCTCGCAGTTTTTCAGAATGGAGCATGGCGTACATTGGCGAAAGTGAGTATCACGAACCGATGGCTTTCAAATACACAACCAAGAAGTCATTTAATCCCTATGACATGAATGGGGATCGCATCCGTGCTTTTCTGAACGAGATGGTGCAGGTCGCGAACCCCGCTTCAGGTTAAGTGCAACGTCACGGCAACAGCGTGTTATCTGGCGTAAGTCTGGGGATCGGCAAGGCACGTGCTGTAGAGAGCACTCATTTGGGTTTGCAAGCTGGGATCTTGCGGTGTTGCCAGCAACGGCTCCCATACATTCTGTGTTTTCAATCCAGTTAACGTGCAGGCGCAGGCCGCTTTGCAAAGCGGCTCGTTATCTAAGCTCTGCGTGCAGGTTGCGGTGCAATTCTTTTGGAAACTGCGGCTCGTTGTATCCATGTCTGGCCCGAGGACAGTGACGCTCCAAACCAGGCCAAAGAGCACGGGCTGATGAAGGAGATAGATCGGCAGGGAATGGCGGCCCATCCATTGCAACAGGAGGCCGGGCCGGCCGCTGAAGCGGAGTGTTGAGAGCCGCTCCAACAGTCCAGCCCTGCGGACCATCTGTGAAGCTGTGATCCCTAGCAGCGTGGCTCCAGTCCAGGGCGCTAGCGGAACATAATCAACGCTGGCACTCGCGGGGGCTCCCAATCCTGTCCAGAGCCAAAGATCGCCGTCGAAGACGTTCGTAGAAACCAGGTGGGGCAGGGCTAAAAAGGTGACGCCGGCAACAGCGGAAAAAAACATCGACAGACGGGTGAAGGGCAGTGCGATGAGGCTCGAAGCGGCGATGCAATGCAGAATGCCAAAGCGAACGAAAATCTCAGGTAAAGCGAAATAAGTGCCGAGCGAAACACTGGCCGCCGCCGCTAGAATAATGGCTTCCCGTTTCCAAAACGACCGCAATCGAATCTGGCGATGATGGGCGAGATCCAGGCTGATACCGGCCAGAAACAGAAAACTTGCTGCGATTGAGATGGCAACTGTTCGCCATCCCGCAGCGTCTGCAACTTGCCAATCGACAAAGGCAAACCAGGATAAGTCCCAGGAAAAATGGTAAATCACCATGGCGATGACGGCGAGGCCGCGCGCCAGATCCAAAAGTGCGAGCCGTCCAGACGCTTGGCCAGACGTTTCTATTGCATCGCTGTATCCGGATGAAACTGTCATGGGACCTTGCATACCGCCGGTCCGTTGCAAAAGCGATTGAAATTCCGCTCAGCGCGCTTGGCAGTTTTATGTGAAGCGCCGGAGGTCAGCCACTGAAAGCCATCATTAATGTGGTGACTAGCGCCACTGCACAAAGGATCGCACCAACGTAGGGCCAAGGAGATGGCCGATGAGTGGCAAACATATCCTGATTGACCGGATCTTGCAGCATATCCACTACCCTTTCGGTCGAGATAACCTGCCGCAGAGGTTGCTCCAGAAAGTTCGTGGCGAAAAGATGGTAAATAGAATCTGAAGCTGTTTTCCCAAGAAAAACGTCTAGTTGTGGATGGCCATGCAAAACACCATTTCCGCAATTGACTTGAAGGAAGTCCCTGGCGGGCCTTGGGAAATGCCCGCCATCAAGCGAAAATCAGAGGGACAGGGCGTCCAGACCTGCTTCCAAGTAGTCTGCCAGCATAGGCATCCCGAGTAAGTATGTCGCGGTTGACCCGACAGCGCGCTCCTTGGCTTCCTGCACGGCTTGGGTAAAATCTTCCGCTTCAAAATCGCCCCGGCCGATCCAAGCGATGGCAACCAGCTCGGCGGATTCGTCCACGTTCAGGTCTTCCAGCAACTCGCGCAGTTCTTCGTCGGAAAGGTCATCATTTTCCTCTTCCGCCAAACCGTCGTGACTGTGAGCCTCCTCAAGCGTGTCGGCATCAAACTCTACGTCGCCCTCATGCCCATCCTCAAACGTGTCGTTCGAAGATACGGCGACTGCTTTGGCCTTTTGCACCAACATCCGGATGGTATCGGCTGATAGAGAGAGATCAACGTCCATGACTGCCTCCGAAATACTACTTTCTTTATCAGTCCACTTCAGTTCCTTGGCAATGGCCATCCTGCAAATTCCTGTTTTTTGTCTCTTATTTGCTGCTTTAGGAGCTTTTGAAACCAATATTGGTCATCAATCGCAGTGAGCGCGGCTTATTGGGCCGCAGCAGCACCTCAAGGCTCCACCCTCGTTCTGGTCTAGTTTTCGGATATGAAGCAGGCTTGTCCTTGATCGGGATCAACAGCGCATAGACAAGTGCAGGATAGCTATTTGTCCATTTGAGTGGAAACCGGGATGGTCCCTCCGATCCCACTGGTTTTGAACAATTCCTTCAATTCTGTATTCGGATCGGCCAATGCCGCAGCGGCCGTCAGGACTGCGGCAAGAAAAATCCCGAGGCAAATGGCCTGCAACAACGGGCGGGCGTCTTGCACATCGTGGGTTCGAGACCTTGGCAATTTGAGCATTTTTGTATCCGCTGATTTTGCAGGAGTTCGATTGGTTGAATCGTCAGTCATGGCATCAGTCTTTTTGAACGTTGAGATAGCTAGCGGCCTAGTGGATCGAATTCGACAATTGACTCCGTTTTCGGAAAGGCTCTTTTCAGATGTCAAATTCAAAAGATCCACTAGAAACATAGGCTTGGCCAGTGGTCTTAAGACTCCAACATTTGCAAAATGAGTGTGCGTCACTGGGATGCAAATGTTGGAGTCAAACCACTAGTCGACAAAATCGCGATAAAGGCGCAGGCCGAGCATCCGGGTCAGTTGGACCATAAGAACCAGCGCCAGCACGGGCAGAATTGCGGCCGGCCGCGGCACAACAACAAGCAGCATCAGGAGTACAGTTGCAAACCCGAAGAGGATTGCGGACAGAATTGTGCTGGTGTCATCGTTATGGCTGCGGGTGTTGTCTCGGTGCTTCAGCATGGGGGCCTCCGTCATTTCCACGGCAGCACTTTTCTATGAAATTGCGCCGGTACACGGTCGCCACTTGGGCTTTGCTGGCGCCATTTCATGACAATTATGGGGCAGGTTAAGGCGGCGCAGCGAAGGCAGGAGTTCCGTAAAAAGCGGCGTTAGAAAATATTTGTCAGAAGTTCATTCTGAATATTTCAAGTTTTTCACCTATTTATTGACTAAATTGCTGATAAATCTAAATAAAGAGAGACTTTAACTGAGTGATTTTATGGTTTGTTTGCTTTTTCTGACGATACTTGAAGCTGGGTAGGTCCAATGTAGAGAGTGTGGACAAATATGTCAGTGGAAGCAGTGCGCAGTGCGCTGGCCAAAAAACCGGAAACCGACGCGCCGGAAGAAAACCAAAAGGCGATTGCTCCGGACGAGCCACCCGCGTTGGCCCTAGCCGGACTGCAGTTTTTCGTTGCCGACATCTCCAATAAAACAATTCTCTGGCACGAACTCGGTAGTCAAAGTTTTCATAGTGAAGTCAAAGATTTACAACAGGCTCCTTCGGCCCAGGCTTTGCGAAACCTGGCTGCAGAGGACCGCAAGACAATACTGCATCTGATTCAGGGCGCGCTTCGGGAGGGTTCTGCGGGACCCTTCGATGTCGGCGGAGGGCCTGATCACCGAATTCCCGGTATTCCGATTGTTGCACAACGCTATCACCTTGCAGATGGACGGACCGTTGTATTCTGCTTCCCGTCCATCGGGGAGGATGAGAACCCCGGACGTATCGTGCTGGGACTCGCGCCAATCCTTCAGCACTTTGTAGCGTCCTCCAATCGTGTAGTCCTGCTGGTCGACAATTTCGGCTATGTGCGGTTTGCCAGCGATGGTTTCGTCAAGACGTTTCAGATCGAGGATGCACGTCTGATTATCGGGCGCAATATAGCCCACATACAGAAACGGGTTGGCCGGACGATCGTTTCTCTGGCGTTGGGGGCATTGACCCGCAGGGCGAGCGCCACCGGGCGGGGGAAGTTTCTGCTGGCCTCCAATGATGCCATCGAGCTCACCTATGAAGCCATGCATTTCCGAATTGGCGGAACAGTTGGCGGGGTTCTGTTCTCGGCAGGCCGGGTCGGTGGGGATGTCGATTTTCTGAAAGTCTTTGAGGTTTGCAGCGCCCCCATGTTGGTCGTCAATTCCAAGTCGCGCATGATCATTGCGGCGAACAAGGCGGCAATGAAAACCTATCATCTGACAACAGACATTATGGACAACAAGACGATCACGGAGACCTTGCTTCATCCGAACAACTATTCGTCTTTGCTCGGTGCTGCCCAGGAAGGCGCTGAAATTCCCATGTCAGTTCCGGTTAACATGCTCAACGGCCAGACCAAAAAGAAACGCTTCCGGGCCATGCTGATTGACAAGGACAGCAAGGAGCCGAAGCTGGTTCTGGAAACCAGGAGCTAATCAGGGCTCCGCGCGTCCTCAATTCCGGCGGCAGAATGCCCTTTCTTTGGGAATGCTGGTCAGGTCCTAAATATCTGCCCGCTTCTCCTTGTAAGATTGCTCCCATGAAGCATGTTTTGCGCAAAGTTTTCCTTGTTTTCCCGGGAAAGCAGTTCTACGTTCCGCGCGCTAACTTTCCCGTTTCCCCCTGGAGGACATT
The DNA here is from genome assembly GCF_965216085.1 of Roseibium sp. Taxonomy (GTDB): domain Bacteria; phylum Pseudomonadota; class Alphaproteobacteria; order Rhizobiales; family Stappiaceae; genus Roseibium. The sequence goes on from NZ_OZ244138.1 coordinate 1,418,687, forward strand.
ATGGGCTTTCTTGCTGACGCATTGGCGCGAGTTCAACCTTCTGCGACCATCGCTGTCACCAACAAGGCACGCGAGCTGAAAGCCGCAGGCCGCGATGTGATCGGTCTCGGTGCTGGCGAGCCGGATTTCGACACCCCGGATAACATCAAGGCAGCTGCCATTAAGGCAATCAATGACGGTAAGACCAAATACACGGCTGTAGATGGCATTCCGGAGCTGAAAGCTGCGATCGTCGAAAAGTTCAAGCGGGAAAACGGACTCACGTACGAAACCAATCAGATCACGGTCGGCACCGGCGGCAAGCAGGTGCTCTACAATGCACTGGTCGCGACGCTGAACCCGGGTGATGAAGTCATCATCCCGACCCCGTACTGGGTGAGCTACCCGGACATGGTGTTGTTGGCTGGCGGTGAGCCGGTGATCGTGGAAGCGGACAAGTCCACCTTCAAAATCACACCAGAGTCTCTGGATGCTGCGATCACTTCGCGCACCAAATGGCTTATCTTCAACTCGCCGTCCAACCCATCTGGCGCGGCTTACACCGAAGACGAGCTGAAGGCGCTGTGTGAAGTTCTGAAAAAGCATCCGCATGTCTGGATCATGACCGACGACATGTATGAGCACCTGGTCTATGACGACTTCAAGTTCACCACGCCGGCCCAGGTTGAGCCGTCACTCTACGACCGTACGCTGACCGTCAATGGTGTCTCCAAGGCCTATTCCATGACCGGCTGGCGGATTGGTTATGCTGGTGGCCCGGTAGAGCTGATCAAGGCCATGGCCAAGGTACAGTCCCAGTCGACGTCGAACCCGAACTCGATTGCACAGTGGGCTGCGGTTGAGGCGATCTCCGGCACGCAGGACTTCATTCCGAAGAACAACGAAGTCTTCAAAGGCCGCCGCGATCTCGTGGTTTCCATGTTGAACCAGGCAAGTGGCATCACATGTCCGGTTCCGGAAGGCGCGTTTTACGTGTTCCCGTCCTGTGCGGGCACCATCGGCAAGACAGCGCCGTCCGGCAAGGTGATCGAGAACGACGAAGACTTCGTCACCGAGCTTCTTGAAACCGAAGGCGTTGCGGTTGTGCACGGCTCGGCCTTTGGCCTCGGTCCGAACTTCCGGATTTCCTATGCAACCTCAACGGAAGCCCTGGAAGAAGCCTGTACCCGCATCCAGCGCTTCTGCGGCAATCTGAAGTAAGACTTTCTGGATATGAAACATCAAGGGCGGCCGAGTGGCCGCCCTTTTTTATATGCTTGTAACCTGGACTTGGCGAACCTCTAACTCCGTTCTAAAGGCCGCAGGAAATGGCGGTCGTAGCGCCGGATGCAATCGGTCTTTTCCGCCAGCTCATATGCCTTCAAGCAGTCTTCATCTTCCATACTCTTTGTCCGGTACTGCTCATATTCGGCCAATGAGGGGAAGGAAAACAGGCTGACGGCCAGGTCATTCGGGCTTTCGTGCGGTAGGTAGTAGCCGTGATGAATACCGCCGAATTTCTCCACTAGCGGTATCCACATTTTTGCGTATTCCTCAAACTCGGCAATCTTGGACGGGTTGAGTTCATACTGCACATAACAGGTGATCAAATTCGGGTCTCCTAAAGCGGCTGGTGGTTTGGCATTACTTGCCAAGGAAACAGTCAGAAGTTCAACCGTTTAGGTCTGCCGACTGCTCGACCTTCTTGCGAAGCAAGCAATCAGCCTCTCAAAGGACTTGCCCTATCCGATGTCTAGCTCGCCCGGACCTGCTCGATAAAGCCGCTGACTTCAGATTTCAGCCGTTCGGATTGTGTCGACAACTCCTGCGATGCTGAGGTCACTTCGCCAGCTGCTGCCCCTGTTTCCTGGGCGGCTTCGCTGACACCGGCAATGTTGATGTTGACGTCATTGGTTCCAGAGGCAGCTTCCTGAACACTCCGTGAGATCTCCTGAGTGGTTGCGCCTTGCTCTTCCATGGCCGCGGCGATACCTGTTGCAACTTCATTTAGGTTCAAGATGCTCTCTGAAATCTGCGACATGGAAGACACCGCGTCTTTTGTTGCGGACTGAACTTCTTCGATTTGCCGGTTGATCTCTTCCGTCGCCTTGCCGGTTTGTCCGGCGAGTTCTTTGACCTCAGAGGCCACGACCGCGAACCCCTTGCCAGCTTCGCCTGCACGGGCGGATTCGATGGTCGCATTCAAGGCAAGAAGATTGGTTTGTTCAGCGATATCGGAGATGATCTTGACCACATCACCGATTTTTTCGGCCTTGTTCGACAGCACTTCAATCTGATGGCTGGTGTTTGAAGCCCGTTCAACGGCCTCTTGTGAAGCTTCAGATGCACGAACCATTTGCCCGCTGATTTCACTGATGGAAGCGGCCATCTCTTCCGCAGCCGTGGCGACGGTTTGGACATTGGCTGTTGCCTGTTCTGAGGCATCGGCAACAGTTGCGGCGCGGGTGTTGGCTTGGTCTGAAATATGGGCCATTGCTTCGGCCGTCGAATTCAGTTCTGTCGATGCGGATGAGACGGTCTCAATGATGGATCCCACTTTGGTGTCGAACTCATCGGCCAGCTGCTGCATGGTCTCGCGTCGTTCGGTGGCCGCGCGCTCGGCATCTTCAGCCTGTTGCTGTTCCAGCCGGTGTTTCTCAATGGCGTTCTCCTTGAACACCTGGACGCAATTGATCATGTCGCCGATTTCATTTGTCCGCATGGCCGGCAGCTCTACATCTGTATCTCCGTCAGCCAGACGGGTCATTGCCGCGATTAAACTCCGGAAACCAGAGCTCACCATGCGCATGATAACGAAGGCCAGGAATACCACGCCAAGAATGGTGGCGACGGCTGTCGTGGTGGCTTTCCATTGATTGGCAACGGCTTGCGTCTTCATCGTCGCCAGGGAGTTCAAGAGATCGGCGCCGAGCGTGTCTTCAATCTCTTTGAGGCCATTGATCTTCTTCGTGATCGTCGCGAACCAGATCCCGGCTTCCAGCCCCTCAAGGTCTCCAGAAAGACCACCTGCAAAGATGGTCTTGCGCATGCGGTCTACATCGCGGGCAGGGGCACCAGACATGATCTGCTCAAAAACGGCGTTTTGCTCCTTTGTCGCCTCGCTCAAAAAGACACCGTAATACGTGTTCTGCATGGAGACAAGCTGTTTGAACTTGTCCAGAAGTGCGGGCTCGAACTTGCCTGCAGCCAAACCGTTGGAGCCGACCGCGCGTTCAATACCGGCCCGTTCCTTGCCCTGCAGGTAATTGGTGTAGGCAAACAGCCTGCGAACAATGACCGGGTCGCTGCTCAGCGATGTCATGGAGCCGATCAGCGACAGGTTTTTGCCATTCAGCTGAGTATAATAACCAATCGCATCCTTGGCGGCGATCGTCTGCGCATCGACCTTATCCCGGACTGTACCCATTTGATCAACTTGTTTCAGGATTGCTGACAGAGCTTTAGAAAACACTGGTCCATACGTTTCCGGATCAAAGGATGCCAAAAAGCTGTCTAACTCATCATGTTTGCCGTCAGTCAGTTTACGCTGATTTGCCAGTTCGGTGACGAACCGGGTGCCGCCACTTCCCAGAAACACCGCAGTGGCGCCGCGTTCCTTTTGTTGTTCATGCACAACTGCGCTGAGTTTGGTTGAAAGATTGATCAGCTGACTGAGCTGTTCAGTCTCCTCAACGGTCTCGTATTCTTTAAAAACACTCTGTCCGGCAAATAGGATTGTCGCAATCAGTGGGATTGCTGCAACAAGCATGATTGCGTGAGTGATCTTGAGATTACGCATGAACATTTCTGGAATCCAGTTTTGACGAGGTGTCGTAAGGTACGTGTGCGGATTTGGAGGGTTTCTTGGTGTGTTGAGGTTTCTAACTAGTTAAAGTGGAGTGCTGGATTGTTGATATTGGCGTAATCTGATACCTTTTGTCGCTCTTCTATTATCTATTCTTGTGTTTATTGGCTAAGTATTAGTCCGTATAGCTCTTGACTTCGGTCAAGATTGATTTTGTTGATGAAATTCTTGTCTGCGTTACTTGATGCGGCTGGCCGCGGTCCAGATGCCTGATATTTCTTGCAGTGATGGTGGCTTGAAAGGCCTTAGGCTTTTCTGCTTCCAAAAGTTGCATTAGCATAAGGGCTCCTTTTGCGGAGTTCAGCATGACCCATTCAAAACAAAAGCGTTGGCTGACGGATCTTTTGGAAGGCTTGCCATCTATTGTCTTTATCCTGCTGTGGCGGCAAAGCGGGGATATTGAGACTGCGGGCTGGCTTGGGTCCGGTGTGACGTTGGGGGTATTGGCAGTCCTGGTTTATCTAAAGGCCAAAATGCATCCGGTGTTTATCGGGATAAACCTTCATATCCTTTTGGCAACTCCGATAATTGTTGGGTTGTTCCGGACCGGACAGACAGAAATTGCTGAGTTGTTGTCGGCAAATGCTCATTCCGGGGTTCTTGTGACAGTGCTGATCGTTGGGATTGGGCAAACTCTGTTTTCGGCAAGACGATTTTCGGCACTGGAAGACGTTTCAGACACTGTTCAGCTGCGGTATTCGCTGATGTTCTTGGGGGCTTGTGCGCTGGGCGCTGGCTGGGCGTTGACAACAACGGGCAGCAGTTTTGTGCCCGTAGTCGCGACGCTGACGGTGCTCTTTGTGGGCCGGAACTTCTTGCAGGCGCGTTTGAGCGACAAGAATGGGAGCGGAGCCGCAGCAGTTACCGGAAGCGCGGTTGGCGGCGGCAAGGGTTCTTCTGTAGATCCGGCCACCTGATGCTGGCGCGCTTGATTGCCACGTCCCTACACGATCAAATTCAATAAATCGGACCAGTGCCGCATTGGGTGCTCTTGTGTTTATGTCGGAATCGGCCTGATCCGTACAGCAAATGCTGGACAAGTCGTTTTGGATGACCTAAAGTAAGTCCGGTGGAGTTACCGAAATATTTTCTGCTTTCAAGTTGGTCGTTCTTAATGAAATTCCGATACTCTTATCTGTTGTTTGTGAATAAGAGTTACTTTTAAAAGTATATCTTGCGCGGTTTTCGGTGGGGTGAAGATGCCGCGGAAAGGCAATGACGAAAGCAGGCAGTAGTTCTGCGAGAATACAATCATGTGGGCAATTAAAACTGTGCTGTTCAGTGGAGGAGCTCATGGCTGACATTTTCAGGTTTTTTAATCCTGCGACAGGATCTCATTATTTCGCCGTCGGGGCGGAGGAGCGGGCAACAATCGCCGCGGCCAATCCCACCTGGTTAAACGAAGGCAAGGCTTTTGGCGCAGAGACTGTGCCGACGGAAGGTTTGGTTCCGGTCGTCCGCTATTTCAATCCGGAATCCGGCCGGTACCTGTTTACTGCGAGCACGTTTGAACAAGCGATCATCGTCACCCAAGGCTGGGTGCCGCAAGAAACCTCCTTCTATGTGGCGCAAGGCGCTCCGAACACGGGAACGGGCAATACGCTGGCGGTGGTGCGGATCTACCACCCGGTGTTGCAGGTTCATGTCTGGTCTGCAAATGCGGAGGAGATTGCCATTCTGGAAGCCATTCCGGGCGCCAGAAATGAAGGCGTGGCCTATTATATCGATCCAAATTACAGCGATGAAACGCCGACCACACCACCGACGGATCCGGGTGAGAACTCCATCGTCTTGACAGAGAATGTGGATGTGCCCGGAGCGACCCCGCCGGCGCAGGACACACAGGGCACAGATGCGGTTGATGTTTACACAGCGGTGCATGATCCAACGGGCAACGCTACGACGTTGTCAAACTCCGATACGCTGGACGGTGCAGGTGGCACCGACAAGTTCAATTTGACGGTGGTCAGCACCGGGAACGGGGATGTTACAGCGCCGACATCCAGCAATGTTGAAGAGTTCAACATCACCAACCAGGTGACCAACGGCAATACGTTCATCCTGAATTTTCAAAATATTACCGGTGAAACAAAGGTGGCGGATGTGTCGTCGACAAGCACCGGCGGCAGCGTCAGCCGGATGATCAATGTCGACGACGGCACAACTGCGGCGATGACCAACACGCTTGGGCTTTTTGAAGTCAATTTCAGCGGTTCGCGGACCGGAACCAGCGATGCTTTTGCGCTGGAACTGAGTGGCGCGGGGTCGGCAACGCAAGTTTCAACCTTCAGCACGGTTACCACAAACGGAGATTCGGACAGCAGCTTTGAAGTTGCCAACATTACAAGCTCGAGCACGGCCTCCTATGTCACACTGGACACGGGAACCGGGATGAGTTTGGCGACTGTGAATGTTTCGGGTGACGCAGCATTGACCCTGGGTGAAAGCCAGAACTTTGCTGGCCTGAAAACAGTAGATGCCAGTGCTATGACAGCCGGCGGCCTGATGATGGATGCGCGCGGCAGCACGGAAAGCGGATTTTCTTTCACGGGCGGCAGCGGAGACGACAGGATCGTTCTGCTCAATACCACAATAAACACCGCAGCCACACTTAATGGCGGTGGCGGCACCGACACTCTGGCGACCCAAACCTTCGGTGGTTTAACGACGTCAGTGGTGAATTCGGCGTCGAATTTCGAGATCCTGGAAGGCATCAATGGGGGTGAGTCCCTGGCCGCAGCTGGTTTTACCGGCATTAGCAACTTCCTGTTCTCGGGATCTGCAGCCAGCACTCAAACGACCATTTCCCAATTGGAGACTGCGGACACTGTTGCGTTCGCTTCCGATATCAGTTTTGCGGGCGACGATGCGTTGCAATTGCAGGGCAATGTTGTCGGGACGACGGCAAATCTTGAATTACGCGCAACCAGCACTTCAGGTGGCGAAGTGTCTTTTGCCGCTGCCAACACTGGAGCTGACACGCATGTGGTCGACTTGACCAATGTGTCGATCCTCAACCTCAGCAGCACGATCACGTCTGGCAGCCAGTCAAATGCCAACTTGATCCAGGCCAATCAGGCGGGAACAACGCACTTCGATTACGGTTTCGCGAACTCAGGAACACAAAACGTCAATATCTCTGGGTCGCATGCGCTGACCATTAGTGCGGTCGAAGGGCAGTCACTGGCCAGCGGTCAGAAAGTCGCCGGTTTCTCCGCAGCGGTCAATGTTGATGCGAGCAGTTTCACCGGTGAGCTGCGAATTGCCGGATCAGACAGCGCCGATTCCATCGGTGGTGGTTCTGCGGCCGATATCATCTATGGCCAGGATGGTGCAGATGTTATTACCGGTAATGGCGGGGCCGATCAGATCCGGTTCTCAGGCTTCAACAGCTCAACCGACAGACTGACGGATTTCACAGTCGGCACGGATAAGATTGGTCTGAACGACATAGATTTTGCCAACACAACGGCGACGCAAGCCGGTGCGGCACTGGATGCGGGCGACTACGGCTCGGTGGCTGCTGTCACTGATATCGCGGTCGGGAATGCATTGCAGGTTATAGAGCTGTCGACCTCTCAGACCAGTACAGAGTTGACCACCAGCTTAGGCGCGGCGGTCGCAGCCTACGTGCTGGTGCACAATTCAACCACTGGCAAGGGAGAACTTTGGTACGATACGGACTGGAGCAGCACGGCCGACAGATCGCAACTTGCTACCTTCGACAATGCTACGACACTGGCAGGCGTTCAGAGCTTCAGCAACACCGATTTTGTGGAATATCTCTACTAGCCAAGGTCGGCTTGTTATTCTGGTTAGTCCCGGCAGGCTGTGTTCGCGCCGGGGCAGGTGGAGAACGAGTTTGTCCGGCTGTTGTTTCTGTTGATCTGCTGTGTCCGGTTCAGCCGGTTGTTGCTCTCAATGCGCTGCTGGGTCGAGAAGTTGTTCTGCTGACGGTTCAAATTCTGATTGAGCTGTTGTTGTGCAGATGGGGCAAGTGTCGAGCCCGGCTGGATGACACCACGCGGCTGAATGGACTGGGCCATTGTCTGCTGGATGGGCAGAAAAACAAGCAAAGCTGCGGCGGCAAGGACGCAGCTTGAATGCTGGAAAACGGATTTGTTGTCGTGCGTCATGCGGAGACTTCCTGATCTTTCGGAGCCGGTTTGTTCAATGTGCCTGCGGGGATGGACAGGACCGCTACAATTGCGGCCAGCGCGAAAATCATCATGTAAAACGCGGGCGCCATGTCGTCTGATGTGCGTTGAATAAGATAGGTCGCAACGGCAGGAGCGGTACCGCCAAATGTTGCTAGGGCGACATTATAGCCGATGGATATCACGCTGATACGGACTGATCGCGGCGCAATCTCGGTCATGGTGCCGGGATTGCAGCCAAACAGCACACCGATCACGAGCGCAAATCCGGCCTGACCGAGCACGATCATCCAGGCCGCTTGATGGTGTATCGCCCAGAACAAAGGGTAGCACAATACCAGCAGGAGTATGTTGAACGTGAGCAAGACCTTACGGCGGCCAACGACATCGGAGAGCCAGCCGCCCAGGGGGACAATCAGCATGATCAGCACAAGTGCGAAGGTGTTGATGTCCATGGCTTCGGCCGTGGAGATATGCATTTGTTCGGTCAAATAGGTCACGGCAAACACGAACATGATGTAGAAACCGACATTGGTCGACAAAGCGAGGCCCGCGACCCGAAGAATATCGGCCCAATGAAAACGAATGGCCTTTACCAGCGGCGGTGTTTCCTCTAGCCCCTGTTCGGCTTCGCCGATCTCTTCTGTCACGTTCAAAGACCTGCGCAGCAGAACGCCAGCGGCCATAATAATGATCCCCGACAGGAACGCGATCCGCCAGATTCCATCTGCCATCTGTGCATCTGTAAACAGATTGGAGAGGACCGTGGTCAAACCAGAACCAAGCAGGAAACCGGCCATGCAGCCGCACATTGAGACGCTTGCGTAAACACCGCGCCTGCGCCGCGGTGCCTGCTCTGCAATGAAGACGATCGATCCGGTAAATTCGCCGCCGACGGAAACCCCTTGCAGTACTCTGAATATGACGAGGAGCACACCGGCTGCCGGACCAATCTGGTCGTAGGTTGGCAACAGACCAATACCGACCGTACTGATCCCCATCAATGTAATGGACAGTGTCAGGACGTATTTCCGGCCCAGGGTGTCCCCAATGTGGCCAAAAGCCATGCCGCCGAGTGGCCGGGCAAGGTAACCGGCGGCAAAGGCGCCGTAGACTGCCAGCAGTGAACTCAGCGGATCTGTTGTCGGAAAAAACTCAGATGCGATGTATTGGGCGAGGTAGCCGTAGATTGCAAAATCGAACCACTCAAGAACATTGCCGATCGCGCCGGCTGTCAGAACTTGGCGCATCGTCGGTTGCGGGGAAGTGTCGTTTCCGGCGGGCAGTGTGGCAGTTTCAGTCACGGTTGTCCTCCACCCGAAAATACTGTGTGGCCATAGTTCCATGCTGGCATTTTAGTCGTTTGATTGCCAGTTAGAGTTTTTCGCCGGTGCTGGACTTCATTAAGAAAACCGGCTGTAGGTGAGTGGCCGCAGAAAGATGAAACCTGTTCAAAACAAACTTGCTGATGCGGCTGCCAGGCTTTGGTCTTGACTCCGGTCAACGCCGAATTGGTGCGGTGCGGTGTATAATTTGCTTGCGTTGACGGGGACGTCGGCGCGACGATAAACCACCGCCCCAGACTGAAGGTTGCGAAAGCAATTGGGGCTTAGTGCCACGAGTGCTTTGCTTACGGCCTTCATTCCCATCCGGGCGAGACGCGGCAGGCCCGCGTCAATTCCGCCGGCCGCGCCGCGTTGTGACGAGGAGACCCTCGGGCAAACGGGAGGCATAGTATGGCGAATAACAATAATGGAAAGGCAACCTCGGGCGGCAGGGAACCGCGCTGCGTGGCGCTGGTCGGCCCCTTTGGCAGCGGCAAAACCAGTCTGCTGGAGGCGATCTTGGCGCGCACCGACAAGGTAGACCGGCAAGGGACGGTTGCTGACGGCAATACGATCGGGGACGGCTCTGCAGAGGCGCGTGCCCACGGTATGAGCGTGGAGCTCAACTTTGCCGATGCAGAATATCTCGGAGACCAGTTTCACTTTATCGACTGCCCGGGCTCCGTTGAGTTTTTGGGCGAGATGGATAGCGCGCTTTCTGGAGCAGATTTGGCTGTTGTCGTGGCTGAGGATGATGAACGCAAGGTTCCTGCCTTGCAGCTGATCCTCAAAGCTCTTGAAGCCCGCGCCATTCCGCGGGTTTTGTTTTTGAACAAGATCGATAAAAGTACCCGGCGGGTTCACGATGTCCTGAACCTCCTCCAGCCGGCGTCTGACGTACCGCTTGTCCTGCGGCAAATTCCGATCTGGGAAGATGGCCATGCGACCGGATTTATCGACCTGGCGCTGGAACGGGCGCATGTCTATCACGAGAAAGAAGAAAGCACCGTGATCGACATGTCCGATGAGGACCGGGCACGGGAGCACGAAGCCCGCTTCACTATGCTGGAACATTTGGCCGATCATGACGACAGTCTGATGGAAGCTCTGTTGGAAGATATTGCACCTGACCGGGACCGGGTCTTCGCTGACCTTGTCAATGAGATGCAGGATGGCTTGATTTGCCCTGTGTTCTTTGGATCTGGCGAACACGGCAACGGTGTGACACGGCTTCTAAAAGCCCTGCGCCATGAAGTCCCGGGCGTTGACCGCCTGAAAAACCGGATTTTGGACAATCAATCCGGAAGTGCGCTGCAGGTCATCAAGACCCTTCACACCCAGCACGGCGGGAAACTGTCTGTCGCCCGGATCCTGGAAGGTCAGGCAGCAGACGGCGACAATCTGGTGATGAAGGACGGCACGGAAGTCAAGATTTCCGGTCTTTTCTCCCTGTTCGGACAGCATGTGAACAAGATTGCAACGGCCGGCAAAGGGGACCTTGTTGGTCTTGGCCGCCTGGATGAAGTTCATACGGGCGACGTGTTGAGCCTTGAAGGCAATGGTCTAACCAGCCTGGATCAGCTTGAACCGCGGCAACCGGTGTTGGCAATCGCGATCGAGGCGGGCCAGCGCAAGGACGAGGTGCGGCTGTCGGCGGCACTCACCAAGCTGGTGGAAGAAGACGGCTCCCTGACGGTTCGGCAAAACCAAACAACCGGCGAAACTTTGCTCAGTGGCCAAGGGGAAATGCACCTGCGTGTCGCGCAGGAGCGGCTGTCCGGCAAATACGGGCTGGAGGTCACCGCGCATACACCGCATGTGCCTTATTCTGAAACCATCCGCGGCAGCACCAAGATCCGTGGGCGCCACAAGAAACAATCCGGCGGTCACGGCCAGTTCGGCGATGTGCTGCTAGAAATCAATCCCCTGCCGCGCGGTGAGGGCATTCAGTTCAGTGACCGGATCACCGGCGGTGTTGTACCCAAGCAGTATATTCCATCTGTGCGTGATGGTGTGCTGGATGCCTTGAGCCAAGGGTCCTTGGGGTTCCCGGTGGTGGATCTTTCGGTCTGCTTGGTCGACGGTTCCTATCATTCCGTCGACAGCTCAGATCAGGCCTTCAAGATGGCAGGTATCCTGGCCATTCGGGAGGGGCTTCCTGAGTGCAAACCAGTGCTGCTGGAGCCGATCCACAAGGTGGTTGTTGCGTGCCCGAGTGATGCGACAGCGCGGATCAATGCCATTGTCTCGGCGCGGCGCGGTCAGTTGCTTGGTTTTGACGCAAGACCAGGCTGGAACGGCTGGGACGAGGTCCAAGCATTGATGCCAGAAGCGGAAATCGGTGACCTCATTGTGGAACTGCGCTCGGCGACTGCCGGGGTTGCCAGTTACACTGATGAGTTCGACCATATGGCTGAACTCTCAGGCAAAGCGGCTGACCAGGCACTGCAGAAGTCCGGCAAACAAGCTGCTTAATGCACTGAGAAAGTGCTTACAGGTAACGGTGATCACGGAAAAGTCTTCCGTGGTCACCAGGGCGTTATTTGCCATTGAATTGCCTTTTCGGTTTTCTCTGCCGAAATAGGAGTTTGATAGATGAACATTTTCAAAAAGCGTAGCTGGGAACTTCCGGAGCGCGAGGCAACACCGGAACATGTTTATCTGAACCGGCGTGCGTTGCTTGCCGGCATTGCTGGAAGCGGCGCTTTGATTGGTTCCGGTCTTGGCATCCGTCCGGCATTTGCCGAGGAAGACCCGAGCGCAGGGCTTTACCCAGTAACACGCAATGCGGCTTTTACACTTGACCGGCCGCTGACGGACGAAGATGTCGCGTCAAAATACAACAACTTTTATGAGTTTGGTTCACATAAACAGATCTGGCCAGCGGCCCAGAGCCTTGAGATCCGTCCTTGGACCGTCACCCTTGATGGTTTGGTCGACAATCCGCAGACGCTTGATATTGATGACCTCTTGGCGAAAATGCCTTTGGAAGAGCGGCTCTACCGGCATCGCTGTGTCGAGGCCTGGTCCATGGCTGTGCCCTGGTCCGGTTTCCCTCTTTCTGAGCTGGTTAAATTGGCCGGGCCGCAAACCGCCGCCAAATACTTACGCTTTGAAACTTTCCTCAATCCGGAAGTGGCCAGTGGCCAGAAGCAATCCTGGTATCCGTGGCCCTATGTTGAAGGGCTGACACTGGCTGAGGCCACCAATGAACTCGCGTTTATGGCGACGGGGATCTACGGCAAGCCTCTTGCAAAACAATTCGGCGCTCCGATCCGGTTGGTCACGCCCTGGAAATATGGCTTTAAATGCATCAAATCGGTGGTCCGGATTTCCTTCACAGACCAGAGGCCGGTGAGTTTCTGGGAAGAAATCCAGCCAAAGGAATATGGCTTCTGGGCGAATGTGAACCCGTCGGTTCCCCATCGGCGCTGGCCGCAAGCAAGCGAAAAACTTCTCGGCACAGATGAACGCCGCAACACGCTTCTTTATAATGGCTATGAAGAGCAGGTCGCCGGATTGTACAAAAACATGACTGGTGAGCTTTTGTTCATGTAGAACATGTAGTGTTTTCGTTTTTGGAGCTAGAGAATAGTACCTACTTTCTCATAGAGAGTAGGTATTTTTGTACATTGCGGTTCATACCTTTTCCAAAATAGAATTTCGATAATACTCTTCTTTTCAAAGCGTGCTTGTGGGCGTGCAGGAGAAGTGAATGATTGTCGACTGGATTGCGAATGTTGGCGCGCTTTCTTTTGGTGCTCTCGCCTATTACTTCTTTGCGCGCCGAGAAACTCTCCAGAAAAACCGGCCTCTAAGCATCGCCTCTCTTGGTATCATCTTCGGAGTTTTGTCGGCGCTGGTGGTGTTAATGCCGGTGCATATCGCCGACGGATCCACATTTGATACGCGCGGTGGCCCAGCTATCCTGGCAGGCTATTTCCTTGGTCCGGTTGGAGGCCTGATAGCTGCCGGAATTGCGAGTGCGGCGCGCCTCTGGGTAGGAGGGCCATTTGTAATCGGTGGGGCGCTAAGTCCATTTGTTTACATGTTTTTTGGGGTTTGGTGTGGATCATATTGCGCCTATCGGAAAACAGGCCCCAGCCCTTTACGCTTATTTGCAATGGCTGTTCTTGGCACAATTGTCATTCTGCCCTGTTTCTTTGTCGATCAGGGGATCGAAGTCGGGTTCTCAGTTCTTCAAAATGCCTGGTATCTCTTACTTCTCGGCAATATCGCCGGTGTTGTCATCCTAGGCACAATGGTGGGGGAAGCACGCCGATTTGAGAAAGAGCACTCGGAACTCAAGACGACGATGCGGTTGGCAGATCTCGCGCGGTCATCAGCAGGAATAGCTATTTGGCGATTTGACATGGATGCCAACCGGCTGACTTGGGATGAGGCCATGTTTAAGCTGTTTGATGTCGATCCAGCGACGTTCCATGGTGAGTTTAATGACTGGGAAAAAACTGTTCATCCAAAGGATCTGGGTGCTGCGCGAGCGGCATTTGTTACCGCATATGAGCATAAATCGCCGTTTGCCACAGAATTCAGGATCATATTGCGCGATGGAACTATCCGGTGGATTACCGCTCACTGCGACTTTGTAGAAGATGACGACGGTAAGGTTGTTGAAGCAGTTGGTGTTAACTGGGATGTAACGGAAGAGAAAACTCTCGCAAAAAAACTGGCCGAGCAGGAACAAGAAGCTCGCCTTCGATCAGAGGAACTTGAAGTGACACTGGCGTCTGTGGTTCAGGGAGTCAGTGCTTTTGATTCCGATGGCAGTCTTCGCTTTTGCAACTCAAAGGTCTCAGAAATTACGGGTTTATCCAAGGATCGGCTTGTACCAGGCGTTTCAAGTGAAGATTACAACAGCTACCGCGCTGGTGCGGTCATCTCGGATTTTCACAATGGGACGAATTTAAGTTTGTCAGGCAAGGATTGGCCTGAAACTCATGTGCGTTCCCTTATTCATTTGACCAATGGTCGGATTTTGTCATTTTCAGCCGCGCCGATGCCCAACGGAGGTTGGGTGGAAACTTATGAAGATGTGACAGAAAAGGCGATCGCGGATCAACGCGTCAAAAAAGCCGCGGAAACTGACACACTGACGGAACTGGCGAACCGCTTGTCTTTTAAAAACGCCCTAGATACGGCATTGGCAAGAGCACACAGGGAAGATGCAGGTGATCAGTTTCTTTTGCTAATCGACCTGAACGACTTCAAGGCGGTGAATGACAGTTTTGGGCATATTGTCGGAGACCGGTTGCTTAAACATGTAGGCGACGTTCTCAGGACTATTGTTTCTGGAAGTGATCATGCAGCGCGGCTTGGAGGCGATGAATTTGCGCTGATTATGACTTCAAGGACTGAGGCGGACGTACACCAAATTGCCAAAAGCCTTTGCACGCAGTTTGAAGCGCCCGTCGATCTTGGCGGTTTGGTGATCAACAGCGGTCTATGTGTTGGCATCGCGACAATCCTGCCCAGTTACACCGAATCTGAACAAATTCTGTCGCGAGCAGATTTGGCGCTGTACAAAGCCAAAGCTGAAAAAGCATCCACGTACCGTTTTTATAACTTGGAAATTGCTGAGGAAGAAGCAGAGCGGCGGCAGACCAAAAGTGCACTCATCCAGGTCGTGCGGGACAGGGGTTTAGATGTCTATTGTCAGCCGATTCTAAACCTTGAAAACAAATCCGTAGACCATTTTGAGGCGCTAGTGCGCTGGCACAAGGATGACGCACATTACTTGCCGCCGTCGAACTTTATTCCGCTAGCTGAAGAAATCGGTTTGATCTCCGAAGTCGGGGACTTCGTTCTAACAGAGGCCTTGAAGGCGCTTTCGAGTTGGCCGGACGGCCTTTACGCGTGTGTCAATGTTTCTGTTCTCCAGTTAGGCAATGGGCAATTCGTGGAGAAAGTCATTAGTGGCTTGCAGGCGTATGGGATACCACCGCACAGGCTTGAACTCGAGGTGACAGAGAGTGTCGTAATGTCAGCGGGTTCAGGTGCGCACGAGGATTTACGCAAACTGCGGAATGCGGGGCTGACCTTGGCTCTTGATGATTTTGGGACTGGCTTTTCCTCCTTCGGATACCTTCAGGATCTCCCTTTCAACAAGTTGAAAATAGATCGCAGATTCGTCACTGAGGTTGATACCAGCGAAGGCAGTGCTTCCATTTTGCGCACCTTGGCAGCGCTTGCGCGTAACCTCGATATGACCTGCACCGCCGAGGGCGTGGAAAACGCCAGCCAAATGGATTTTGTTTCCAATTGCGGGTGCCACTATGCGCAAGGCTATTTTATTGGGCAGCCGATTCCCATTGATGATGTCCCGATCGTTCGATCCTCTGTTCCAGCAGGTTCTGCGGCGCAGCCTGCCAGCGTTTAGTTCCAAAAACTGATAATTGAATTTGGCAAAAAAAATGCCGGGTCAAAGACCCGGCAGTTTGAATTGATTCACTGTAACCAGTGGAATCACCTTCCAGAGGGGAACAGCTGGTCTGGGTATCACTGGGAGGAGGACGTGACACCCGTGTGACCAACAGTGATGCTTATATGCAGTGCACAAGCTGCATAAACAAGAGGCAGTTGCGCAGAGCTGCTATGCAATTTGTGCAGAGCTGCCGTTTTCTGCTGTTATTTCAGCTTTTTGAGCTTGTTTGAACTTACTAATTTGATGTGCGGTGCAGCAAAAAAACATCGTTTTTGGGGAACGAGTGAGCTCGTTGCTAACTTCTCGAGCAAGCAGATTGCCTGCATTTGCCTCACTTCTTGTGTCATTTGCCGGTCGAACAAACTTTGCGGCAACGTTTGCGCCTGTTCGGTAGTTTTGGATAGGGCGGCAAACAGACTTGGTAGTTTTCGCAAAATTGGCATGAGTGAATAATCTATAATGGTTATTTTCTTTTCTGCTCTGATCTACTATAGTATTCATTTAATAAAAAATCCCATTAATACTTTATGATTACTTTGGTTTTATTATCTTCTTTGTCGGAATTATTCCCCGTAAGGAGAAGTGAAATGAAAGTCTTGTCTTTAGCTCTGGTTCTAGGCGCGATGTCAGTTGCAACCGCATCGGCGCAATCTGTAAAAATCTGTGATGATGAAGCGGGCTGGCCTCCCTATGTTTACAACCCGATCGAAAACGGAAAAGCGGATAAGTCCAAGATCGAAGGTGCTGCGATTGATTTTGTGAACCGGATCTTTGAAGAAGTTGGCCTAGAGCATTCGACAGAGCTGTTGCCTTGGAAACGGTGCCTGGCAGAGGTTGAAAACTTCGGTGACCGCGGGAACTTCGAGATGTTCCAGAACGGCAGCTACAATGCAGAACGGACCAAAATCTATTACATCAGCGAGTCGATCTATGAGACCGGACGCGGCTTGTTCTATTCGACTAAAAAATTTCCGGACGGTCTCGATGTGAACAGTGTCGAAGACGCAAAAAAATACAAAGTTTGCGGTGTGCACGGTTACAACTACATCGACTGGAACCTTGCGGATAATCAGATCGAAACCTCAGCGAAATCGACGGAACAGGCCTTAAAAAAGGTTGCCGCCGGCCGCTGCGACGTGGTTCCGTCCGCGATTGAACCGATCTATGGTTCTGCCGCGATCGGAAAGCCGATTGTGCCGAATGGGGTGAAGCCGCATGTGGTTGAATTCCTGGATAAAACCACATTCCATATCTACATCGCCAAAACGTCTCCACGTGGTGAAGAATTGCGCGACAAAATCAACGCAGCGATCAAGAAATTGCGCGCGGACGGCACGCATGAAAAGATCTTCAGCCAGTACCTGAATTTCTAAGCGGGATTCAGTTTTGATTTTGAAGACCGGGCGCCAAAAGCGTCCGGTTTTTGCTGTCAAAAATTCGGCTCAATAGACCCATTTTTGAGCGTTCTGCAGCAGGAATTCCCGGAAAGCGGTGACACGGGCTGTGTTCTTCAGTTCCGAGGGGTAGACGAAATAGGTGTCAAAAGACGGCACCTTGTCTTCCTGCTCGGCAAGAACGGGAACCAAGTTCGCCCCGCTGTCGATGATGTAGTCCGGCAACATGGCAATGCCCGCGCCGGTCTGAACCGCCCGTTTGATGGCGATAATGTTGTTGACCTGAAGCACAGACCTCCGGGGACTACCGTCAGCGCGGCCAGCGGTCACCAGCCAGTTCATTGAGCGCAGATAGGCGGGGGCCTGCTCACCAAACGTGATGATGCGATGGTCGTCAATCTCTTCTATGGTCGAGGGCGCGCCGAACCGCTGGATATAGTCCGGTGAAGCAAAGACGTGAAAATGCACCGTGAACAGCTTGCGCTGGATTAGATCTGGCTGGGTCGGCTGGCGCAGCCGGATCGCAACATCGGCCTGACGCATACCGAGGTCAAGTTCATCATCATCGAAGATCAGCTGCAGGTTCACATCCGGATAGATGTCGATGAAACTCCGGATGCGCGTAGCAAGCCAGGTTGAGCCGAGGCCAACAGTCGTTGTCACACGCAAAGTACCGGATGGTTTTTCCTTGCTGTCCGTCAGGCTTGATTGCACCGCTTCCAGCTTCATCAGTACGTCGCTGGCAGTGCGGTACAGCAATTCACCTTGCTCTGTCAGCAAAAGCCCGCGGGCATGGCGGTGGAAAAGGGGCACCCCCAGATCATGCTCAAGCGCACTGACCTGGCGGCTGACGGCGGATTGACTCATGTGAAGCGTATCGCCCGCATGGGTAAAGCTGCCTGCCTTAGCGGCCGCATGAAAGATACGCAATTTGTCCCAATCCATCACAATCCCCTATCCATCTATCTGGGATACTGTGCTATTCCGCAGCTTGTTGCGTGCTGGCGGTTTCTTGCTCGGCAAGAAATTTTTCAGCTTCCAAAGCTGCCATGCAGCCCATGCCGGCCGCCGTCACAGCCTGACGGTAGATGTCGTCGGTGACGTCACCAGCGGCAAAGACACCTGGAATGGAAGTCTTCGTGGAATCTGGAGCTGTTTCAAGATAGCCATTTGATTTCAATGTCAGCTGGTCCTTGAACAGCTCGACAGAAGGTGCATGGCCGATTGCGATGAAGACGCCGTCGGCGGAAACTTCCTGGAGGTCGCCAGTTTGCGTGTTCTTCAACCGCACACCAGTCACGGCTTTCGGTTCACCGCCTCCAAGGATTTCATCGACCTGGTGATCCCAGATGATGTCGATCTTCTCGTGTGCGAACAGACGGTCCTGCAGGATTTTCTCTGCGCGCAGGCTGTCGCGGCGATGCACCAAAGTTACTTTGGAGGCAAGGTTGGCGAGATAAAGCGCCTCTTCAACAGCTGTATTGCCACCACCGACAACAACAACTTCCTTATTGCGGTAGAAGAACCCGTCACAGGTGGCGCAGGCTGAGACGCCAGCACCCATATAGTCCTGCTCGGAGGCAAGGCCGAGCCAGCGGGCCTGAGCGCCGGTGGCAATGACGAGCGCATCCGCTGTAAAGGTGGTGCCGCTGTCAGCTTCCAGACGGAAGGGGCGTTCGGACAGGTCGGCTTTGATGATGGTGTCATAGACCATCTTTGTGCCGACGTTTTCAGCCTGCTTCTGCATTTGCTCCATGAGCCAGGGGCCCATCACCGGGTCAGCGAAACCGGGGTAATTCTCAACATCCGTGGTGATGGTCAACTGACCGCCTGGTTGGATACCGGACACCAGGGTCGGCTCGATCATTGCGCGGGCTGCATAAATCGCAGCGGTATAACCAGCAGGGCCGGAGCCGACGATCAAGAGTTTGCTGTGCTGTGTACTCATGGGCGTAGTTTAATCCGTTTTTCTTGTCTCAACCGTGACTGCCGGATATTCTTCCCCAGATGAGGGCGATCCGGCATGGTGAAGCGCGCTGTAGTCTGCCAGAATCCGTTCTGCGATCACAGGCGTAGCATCAATCGGCTCGTAGGTAGTGGTTTTCATCGGCCCTGGAAAGGGGTGAACACAGCCGAGCTGTTCCAAAGTCCCCAAAAACCGGGTGATTTTGTCGTGACCACCGCTTGGATGGAACACATGAATTGGCCGTCCGGTCGCCGTTGCTTCGCCGATCATGTTTGTGGAATCGGCCGTTGCAACAAAGGCGTCGGCTTTTGCAAGGAAGTGGCCATAGGGATTAGCGCCGTCCCCTGCCCAAAAATAGTGTCCGCCGCTGATTGCCAACTCCTCGACGGCCTTCGCTAAGTCGGCAGGCGTGCGCCGGGAAACCGTGATCAGGAAATGGGCCTGGTCATCGGTGGCCATCTGTCTCAAGCCGTTAATAAATCGCGTTTGGTCAGCTTCAGTGAATGTGTGGTGCCGGCTATCCCCGCCGAGCAAAACAGCAACTATGGGGGCTGGCCGTGAATCAATCTCCGGAAATGCTTCGGATTTCAGTTCTGCCAGGCGGCTTTGCGAAAACTTATGTGGCGACGTGGGGGTGACCAGAACGTTTGGGCCACGCAATTTATCGTGCTCCGGAACCCAGATGAGGTCGGCACTTCCTGGACCGGTTCTGGGGTCTTTTAAAAACACCGTGAAGGTCTTGCCACCGGAAGCTTTTTTGAGACGCTTCAGATAGGCGGCAGCCCGGCGTCCGGAGGCGAGTGCTATGTCGGGGTAGGGTGGTGCTATTGGACTGTCTGCATGCGTTTCGCGATCTTTCGGAGGAAACGGGCCAAAGGGCAGCCACCAGGAATAGGGCGGCTTAGGTGCCACGGTCCGCATTTCATAGGGCAGGTGGAGTGCTTCGGCGACACCGACGCATTGAGCCACGTCGCCCGCCTTGCCATCTGACAGTATCCAAATGGTGCTGGGCGATGCCATCGATCTCAGCATAAATTGCAGGGTTTCCCGGTCGGAATCTTTCAAGATTGTGCGCAATTTTGTTATAGTCTTGCACAAACGCGCAAAAAGTCATAACTCGGCACCGAAGAAACACGTTTGTGTATGAATCTCAAGTCCTCCGGAACCACATGCTTAGCCTTCACCGGCGTTGTATGGCGGCACCTCGATAAAAAATCCAAAGGAGAGCGGTGTGAAAGCGCGCCTTGATGCCATTGACTGGCAGATCCTAAAGGAATTGCAAGATGATGGCCGGATGACCAACGTTGAGTTGGCTCGCCGGGTTGGAATATCCGCACCGCCCTGTCTTCGGCGGGTCCGGGCCCTTGAAGAAGCAGGGTTGATCCAGGGCTACCGGACGCTCCTTGACGAGAAACAGCTTGGCTATGATGTCACCGCCTTTGCAATGGTCGGACTTCATAGTCAGACGGAAGCAGATTTGCTTGCCTTTGAGCAGACAGTGGAAAAATGGCCGCTCGTCCGCGAGAGCTACATGCTGTCGGGCGAAGTTGATTTTCTATTGAAATGCGTGTCGCCAGATCTGCAGACGTTTCAGAACTTTGTCATCCGGGAACTGACGGCCGCGCCCAATGTCGATAGCGTGCGCACAGCGCTGACGATCCGCCGGACCAAAGACGAGCCTGTAGTTCCGATCGACGGCTGAGAATTCTGATTATTTCAAGCGTTCTGCGGATTTCCGGGGGCGGTTTTGTTACCCTTGCCAATCTTTTTCAGGCGTGAATGCAGACGACGCAAGAGCGAAATGTCCCGGAGTGCGGTTCCCACGAGCGTGAAGCTGATGGTGAGCAGGGCGCAGGTGATCAGGATCGCTATGGGCAACCATTGGTCATAGTGGAACGTGTCGAGGGCATTATCGACCGTATCGACGCCGGAATAGATCCGGTTTCGAACAACTTCCCGGTAGCTGCCGATTTGAGAATTGCCGTATTTGATATATCCGAGCAGGGCGATTAAAGCCAAGACGCTGGCACTCAGGGCGACAAGGAAACCAAATAGCTTGATGCCAAATACAAGTGCCTTTTCGTCGGCCCGCTGAAGCAGACGTTTAAAGGCGTCGCGTTCGCGCGGTTCCAATCGGGAAGACAGGTAAAACCGGTAGGCCCACAAGGGGATGGCCAGCACTAACAACCAGAAACCGATCGCCTGAAAAACCATTCCAAGACCTCCACATCTTTATGGCCGCAACTTTAGTGACTTTCGCGGCCAGATAGAAGTACCTCTGCCGAATAAGCGGCCAAGGTCAATGGGAAGTTGATTTTAACAGGCGATAATTCGGTTCTTAAGTCGCGGACGTATCAGAGGTATTTTACGTCTACGATCTCATAGGAATGTGCACCGCCGGGCGCTGCAACTTCGACGCTGTCCCCAACGGATTTGCCAATCAGTGCACGCGCGATCGGAGACGAAATCGAGACCTTGCTTTGTTTGACGTCCGATTCAACGTCACCCACGATCATGTACTTCTTTTCTTCTTCCGTGTCCTCATCAATGAGAGATACGGTTGCGCCGAATTTTACAACATCACCAGACAGTTTGCTGACGTCGATCACTTCGGCGCGGGAGAGCTTGTCTTCCAGTTCGGCAATCCGGCCTTCATTCAGGCTCTGAGCTTCCTTGGCTGCGTGGTACTCGGCATTTTCCGATAGGTCGCCATGCGCGCGTGCCTCAGAGATGGCATCTACAATCCGCGGGCGCTCAGAACCGGTACGCTCCTTCAGCTCTTCTTGGAGCATGACGTACCCGGCGGAGGTCATCGGAACTTTTTCCATGGGTCTCAGACCTTCAGCTTATTGGGTCTTTCTAAAGAAGACCGCGCTTTAAAAAAACAAACCCAGCCGGGAAAGGATCTCTTTCCCGGCCGGTGAACAACCATATTAGCCTCACGCGAAGTAGGATTGCAAAGGCCTAACTTCAAGACTCCCCGCTTTATGTGCGCAGATCCCCTTTGCCGCGGCCACAGAGCCTGCCAGCGTGGTGTAATAAGGCACCTTGTTCAAAAGTGCGGCGCGGCGCATGGAGCGGCTATCAGAGATCGCCTGGGCGCCCTCTGTGGTGTTCAACACCAACTGAACTTCGCCGTTCTTCACCGCGTCAACGATATGCGGACGGCCTTCCATGACCTTGTTGATCTTTTTTACCTCGATCCCTTGCTCTTGCAGGTACGTCTGCGTACCGGCTGTCGCAATGATGGTAAAACCAGCTTCTTCCAGGCTTCTGACGGCATCGACGACACCGGCCTTGTCCTGATCGCGCATGGATACAAACACGGTGCCCTTTTGCGGGACACCTGTGCCACAGCCGATCTGAGATTTCGCAAAGGCGCGGCCAAAACCGTTGTCGAGGCCCATGACTTCCCCGGTAGAGCGCATTTCCGGGCCGAGGATGGTGTCGACACCGGGGAAGCGCGCAAACGGGAAGACAGCTTCCTTGACCGCGATATGGTCCAGCTTTTTCTCGCTGAGACCAAATGACGCAAGGCTTTCGCCGGCCATGATCCGGCTGGCGATCTTGGCGATTGGTGCGCCAACTGTTTTGGCAACAAAAGGAACCGTTCTGGATGCGCGCGGGTTGACCTCAAGAACGTAGATCTCGTCGTCCTTGATGGCGAATTGCACGTTCATCAGGCCACCGACTTCGAGTGCAAGCGCCATTTCCGTTGTCTGGCGTTTCAGTTCATCGATCATCTCTTCTGAGAGAGAGAACGGCGGCAAGGAACAGGCACTGTCCCCGGAGTGAATGCCGGCTTCTTCGATGTGCTCCATGATGCCGCAGACAAAGACGTCTTTGCCGTCGCAGAGTGCGTCGACGTCAACTTCGATGGCGCCTTCAAGATAGCGGTCGAACAACAGCGGGTTGGTGCCCAGAACCGTGTTGATCTGGCCTGTCTTGTCGTTCGGGTACTTGGCGCGGACTTCGGCCGGAACGAGCTCCGGCAAAGTGCCAAGAAGATAGGAATTGAGTGCCTCTTCATCGCGGATGATCTGCATGGCGCGCCCACCCAGAACATAAGACGGCCGGACGACCAGTGGCAAACCGAGCTGGCTTGCAATCAGGCGCCCCTGTTCGACGGAATAGGCAATGCCATTTTCGGGCTGTTTCAGGCCGAGTTTGATGAGCAACTTCTGGAACCGGTCCCGGTCTTCCGCCAGATCAATCATGTCCGGTGAGGTGCCAAGGATCGGCACGCCCGCTTTTACCAGCGATTGGGCCAGTTTCAGCGGTGTCTGGCCACCGAACTGAACGATCACGCCGTGCAGGGTGCCGTTTTCCTGTTCCTTGCGGATTATTTCCAGAACGTCTTCCGGTGTCAGTGGCTCGAAATAGAGCCGGTCGGACGTGTCATAGTCGGTGGAGACGGTTTCGGGGTTACAGTTGACCATGATGGTCTCGTAGCCAGCGTCTTCCAGTGCGAAGGCTGCGTGACAACAGCAGTAATCGAACTCGATGCCCTGGCCAATCCGGTTTGGACCGCCGCCAAGAATGACGACTTTCTTTTTGTCAGACGGATTGGCTTCACACGCTGGCTTGCACATGAAGGGCGCTTCATAGGTGGAATACATGTAGGCCGTCGGGGAGGCGAATTCGGCCGCGCAAGTGTCAATCCGCTTGTACACCGGATGAACATCCAATTCTCCGCGCAGTTTGACGATGTCGTCCGTATCGACACCAGCCAGGCTTGCCAGGCGTGCATCGGAAAAGCCCATTCCTTTGAGTTTGCGCAGGTTTGCGGCGTCTTTGGGCAGCCCGATGTTCCGGATCTTGGCTTCCATGGCCAGGATGTCGGCCATCTGTTCCAGGAACCAGGTGTTGATGCCGCTGGCTTGATTGATTTCCTCAACGCTCATGCCAAGCCGCATGGCCTGGGCAACCGACAGAAGCCGGGTCGGTGTTGCGGTGGAAACAGCCGCGCGCATTGCATTGCGGTCATCGCC
Organism: Roseibium sp.; assembly: GCF_965216085.1. Lineage (GTDB taxonomy): Bacteria > Pseudomonadota > Alphaproteobacteria > Rhizobiales > Stappiaceae > Roseibium. The sequence continues at coordinate 1,442,806 of NZ_OZ244138.1, forward strand.
TTGGTCGAGGCCCGGGATTTCAACTTCATCCAGGCCGTTGAGGCCGGTCTCTAGACCGCGCAGCGCTTTTTGCAGGCTTTCATTGAAGGTCCGGCCGATCGCCATGACTTCCCCGACCGACTTCATTGCGGTCGTCAGATACGGCTCGGAGCCCGGGAACTTTTCAAAGGCAAAGCGCGGGATCTTGGTGACCACATAGTCGATGGTCGGCTCGAAAGACGCCGGAGTCGCGCCCCCGGTGATGTCGTTTTCCAGCTCGTCCAGCGTGTAGCCGACCGCCAGCTTGGCTGCGATCTTAGCGATCGGGAAGCCAGTTGCTTTGGACGCCAAAGCAGACGAGCGGGAGACACGCGGGTTCATCTCGATGACGACCAGTCGACCGTTTTCCGGATTGACGGCGAATTGAACATTCGAGCCGCCGGTTTCGACGCCGATTTCTCGCAGGACGGCGATCGAGGCGTCCCGCATGATCTGGTATTCTTTGTCGGTCAGAGTCAAAGCAGGGGCGACGGTGATCGAATCGCCGGTATGCACACCCATCGGGTCGACGTTTTCAATGGAACAGATGATGATGCAGTTGTCCGCTTTGTCGCGAACGACTTCCATTTCATATTCTTTCCAGCCCAAAAGGCTCTCATCGATCAAAACCTGGCCGACCGGTGAGGCATCGATGCCAGAACGGACGATCGTCTCGAATTCTTCGCGGTTGTAAGCGACACCGCCGCCAGTTCCGCCAAGGGTGAAAGCAGGGCGGATAATGGCTGGCAGGCCGATCTCATCGATCGCGCGCATCGCTTCCAGATAACCGGCATTCCGGTCATAACCTGTAATCCTGCCGTCTTCGTCCCGGATGGCCGGTGATGAGGCGATGGCAGCACGCGGGTTTTCCAGGCCGATGGCGTCCATGGCAGCGCGGAATTTCTCACGGTCTTCCGCTTTATCGATGACATCGGCACGAGCACCGATCATCTGGACACCGAATTTCTCCAGAACGCCCATCTGTTCCAGGTCGAGGGCGCAGTTCAGTGCGGTTTGACCGCCCATGGTGGGCAGCAGCGCGTCCGGCCGTTCTTTCTCAATGATCTTTGCAACCAGGTCAGGCGTGATCGGCTCGATGTATGTCGCATCGGCCAAGTCCGGATCGGTCATGATCGTCGCCGGATTGGAGTTGACCAGAATGATACGGTAGCCCTCTTCGCGCAGTGCCTTACAGGCCTGGGTTCCCGAATAGTCGAATTCGCAGGCTTGGCCGATAACAATCGGGCCGGCACCAATGATCAGGATGGAAGAAATATCTGTGCGTTTAGGCATCTGGGCTCGCAGCTCGAAGCGAGCGGTCCGGGAAAGCGGGCATTTGCTTCCGGTCTGCTCGGTCGTTAGTGAATGACGATGTTGGCTGAGCGCGTCTTATAGGCAAAACCGGGCCGCGTGGGAACCCCGATAGTGTCAAAGGTGATGTTTCTGGAAAGGAAAATGCTTCACTTGTCCGGATTATCGGGTGATGACGCTAGTTCTGTGGCCGTTTGTCCGTCGAAATCGGCAATTCCCTGGGACAGGGCATAACAAGCTAGGCGGATCGATTTGGGTATTTCTACAGGACGGCCATCCCGGTTTCCTTTCTCATAGTATTGGAGCATCCGCTTTTTGAGCCCAAGCTGCTCAGCTGCATCTTTTTGTTTCAACCCGAGCGTTCTCCGCCAGCTCCGGAACTGATCCGGTGTCATGATGGCATTGATGGATTTGGATTTTGAATCGGGCATTTTGAATACAGATGTCGAGCTTCAGTGTATGAGGGCGCCTGCATAGGCAGCCGCAAGTTCCTGACACAAATAGCTTATGCAGGTGATTGTCAATCCGGAAGTGCACATAGTGCGACTTCGGAAATGACCGCTGAAGCGCTGGGGTGCCAACTCGGATTTGCCAAGTCGGCAGAACAAGGTATGCCGAATTTTTGGATTTCCTGTCCTCAAATACTGGTTCATCCAGGTCACTTTTGAGCGAATCACCGCGGAAATTTTCCGATCAACGGAATATTCAGCGGCGTCAAAGCGCCAACAATTCCAGAAATGCGCGGTTATGAAAATTAATTTTCGGCTTATCTGGTGTCCGGTGTTTGGTCGTATGTTGGTGGCGGACAACTACTTGAATTGCAATATATCGGTTATTGTTGAAAGGCGACGGAGCAAACTTCTGGGCAGAGTTTTTTCAATTATCGATAATATCAAGTCCTAATGTAATAATTGCCAGGGTAATTATGAAGTTTACCTTATAATTAAACTTGCGAACTTGTCGTCGCGTGAGAAGTTAAATTTTGCCTGAATTTATAATGTTGATAATATATTTAATTATCGATAATTCATATTTGTCCAGAATACGTATTGATTGCTTCTGTTTTTCCCCGAAAAATGATGCATACTTCCTTTGATCAATAGAGAATATGGTTATCATTAACTCCGGTTGTGTAAAAAAAAGGCGGAGACGGGTTGGTTTCTACTGGATTTTTTCTACAAAATCGGTGTAAAGCTGTACGCGCTTAGTCTCTAGTGAGTTTGGTGCTGTGTGCCCACACTGTGAATTCCGCATTGATGCGGTGACGTGGGCTATGCTTGCAGGACGTAAATATCGGAACGACGGATGGTGGGACCCAGAGTTCAGGTGTGCTGCGGGCCAGATCAGGCTTCAAGAGGAATAAAACGATCGGGCAAGAAAGTATGAACAACGTAGCTACGAAAATGGTGGTAGTTCCGGACATAGCTGGTCCGGACACTGAAGTCCCTCAGGAAGACCGTCCTTTGGCGATCTCCGAAATGTCGGAGCGGTTCGGAGTAACTCTGCGGACACTTCGGTTTTATGAAGAAAAAGGCCTATTGAATCCAGTCCGCAAAGGCGCCCGTCGGTTCTATGGCGCACGCGATGTGTCGCGGATGCGGGTGATCTTGCAGGCCAAGAAAATCGGTCTCACCCTCGTTGAGATCCGGCGGGTAATTTCTCTGGTTGAGGGCAATTCACCGCGCGGAGATCAATTCAAGGAGCTGCAAAAGATCTGCGCTGCACAGCAGGAAATTCTGCTGGAACAAAAGCAGATGCTCGATGAGCAAATTGTCGAAGTCGACGAAATCCTGACATCTTTTGATCAGCTGATCAGCTGATCAAAACAAGCAGGTTAAAAACCACACCGGTGGCTGGTTTGGCCGCCGGTTTTTTATTGCAGTCATATTTAGAGCACGTCGAAGCACAATGGTCAGGTTTCACCTGAGAGAGCCCAAGTTCAATGCCGTGAGCTCGTGGAGCTAGCCGCTCAATTCCTTCGCATCTAGGCCGAATTTTTGAAACATTCGGTCGACTTCCCCAAACGCCCTGTTTTGCAGTTATGGCTTGGGTGCCAAAATTGTTATTTTTACCTATTCCGATATACTCGAGATGCCTTTGCTATCTAGGCTCGGCGTCAGGTGTTTCAGATTAGCGATAGGGCATGTCTGATGACCAGGAAAGAGATCACGGCTTTTGTGGGTTGGTGTTGCGTGTTGAACGTCACGCTGCTGCTCATCAGTTCTGTTGCGCTTCTATTTGAGCCGAGCTGGATACGCAGCGTATTTGCGCTTGCTTATACCACCGGGGATATGCGGGCCTTGCATTCGGAGCTTCTACACATCGATCAAAAAGAAATCGGGATGTTCTACGTAAACGTTTTGACCCAATACAAGCTCTTGATTGTTGTGTTCAATATCGTGCCCTATTGCGCACTCAAACTCATGCGCAGAACATAAATCACATGAAGACAAGGGGGCAGGTGTTTCTTGTCTCACGCAGGTTGCGCCGTTGGCGCAGCAGCGCGAAATTCGCCGCTGCGCGTCGACTTACCTGAACCGTTAAGCGGCCTTGTTGGCGTCCATCAAATCGGTGAACCGCTTGAACAGATAGCGGCTATCGCGCGGGCCTGGAGACGCTTCCGGATGGTACTGGACCGAAAAGACCGGCTTGTCTTTCATTGCCAAGCCGCAGTTTGATCCGTCAAACAGGGAGACATGAGTTTGCTCGACGTTGTCCGGAAGGCTGTCCGCGTCCACAGCAAAACCATGGTTCATGGACGTGATCTCCACTTTGCCGGAGGTCTGATCAAGAACCGGATGGTTAGCGCCATGGTGACCCTGGTGCATTTTGATGGTTTTGCCGCCGAGCGCCAGAGCGAGCATCTGGTGGCCAAGGCAAATGCCGAAAACCGGTAGCCCGGTATCAATTACGGACTTAATGGCGCCGACAGCGTATTCGCCAGTGGCGGCCGGATCGCCAGGGCCGTTGGACAGGAATATCCCGTCTGGCTTGTGGGCAAGAATATCGTCAGAGTTTGTGTTGGCCGGAAGCACAGTGACATCGCAACCGGCGTCAGTCAGAAGGCGCAAGATGTTTCGCTTGATGCCGAAGTCCAACGCAACAACCTTGAATTTGCCGCCCTTGGCATCGGAAAAGCCTTCATCCCAAACCCAGGTTTTTTGAGACCAAGTGTGAGTCTGGGCCGTCGATACGTCCTTGGCCAGATCCATACCAACCAATCCAGGCCAGTTGGCAGCGGCCATCTTCAAGTTATCCAAATCAAAGTTGCCGTCCGGATCATGGGCGATCACACCATTGGGCACACCCTTCTCGCGAATGAGGGCTGTGAGCGCGCGCGTGTCGACACCGCTGATACCGATGAGGTTGCGGCTTTTCAGCCAGGTATCTAGGTGTTGGGCAGCACGGTAATTGGCCGGGTCGGTGATGGCGGCGGCCAGCACAGTGCCGCGAATACCGCTGTCTGCCGCCATATTCACGGTCTCAATGTCTTCGCCATTTGTGCCGACATTGCCGATATGGGGGAAGGTGAAGGTGATGATCTGACCGGAATAGGACGGGTCTGTCAGGATCTCCTGATAGCCTGTCATTGCGGTATTGAAACAGATTTCACCAACGGCCTGACCGGTGGCGCCTAAGCCATATCCTTCGATAACACTGCCGTCGGAGAGCACAAGCAGGGCGGTCGCCGGGGTGTCGGACCATGCGTCTGCAGTCGTCATGTCTTGTATCCAGAGTTTGTTGGTGACATCATGCGCTGCAGGAAGGGCGATTGGAGCGTGGGATTTCCACGCATCTGGCCGCCTGCATTAAGCGCGGGACTCTATGGGAAGCGGACAGGATCGTCAACATTGATCCTCTGAAAAAAGATCTTTAAAATTCAATCACTTGGCTTGAGCGGGCCAGAGGGTGCAAAACGTACCTGCGGTTTCGCGTGGCAGAGGTGGGGCAAACCATGCGCGATGCAATGCGAGAAAGAATCAATACTGCTTTGCGGGCAGCTCAAGACGCGAGCGACAAACGCCGGTGTGCCACGCTGCGTTTGATTCAAACTGCTGTCAAAGACCGCGAAAACGCGGCCAGAGAACATGGCAAAGATGGTGTCAACGAGGATGAGGTCGTTGATATACTTCAAAAAATGCTCCGGCAACGCGATGCTTCTGCGGAAGAATTTGAAAGTGGCGGCCAGCTGGATTTGGCTGAACAGGAGCGCATCGAGCAAGCGATTATCCGGGAATTTTTGCCCGAACAATTGAGCGAAGCCGAGGTTCGCTCGGCCTGCGAGTCAACCGTTAAAGAAATTGATGCCCATGGGCTTCGGGACATTGGCCGCTGTATGAGTGAACTGAAATCCCGTTATCCAGGGAAGATGGACTTTGTTCAGGCGTCCTGCGTCATGAAGGATATGTTGCGCAATGCCGGCAACGAAAACACAGGCGGCGAGCCTGGAGATGAGGCCAGTAACTGAACTTGTGCTGGCAGCTCAAATAGCTGCCGCCGGACTGTCCTTTCCCGGTTGACCACATATCATCCCCAGATACGCCGGTCAGATGTCAATCTTCTGGTGCGGGATCGAAATACGTCCTATTTTGATCTGTCTTGCGTGCTGCCAAGGTGCGAGCACTCCTAGTTCTGCCGATACGGATTTATAAACTTTCATGCGATTTGAGCCGCGCCTACTTGATGAAATCCGGGCCCGACTGCCGCTATCCGAAATTGTGGCGCGCAGGGTTACCTGGGATCGGCGCAAGACCCAGCCGGGTAAAGGGGACTATTGGGCTTGCTGCCCGTTTCACCAGGAAAAGAGCCCGAGTTTCCACGTCGATGACCGGCGCAATCGCTACAAATGTTTTGGTTGCGGTGCCTCGGGCGATCATTTCAGGTTTCTGACCGAAACCGAAGGCTTGAGCTTTCCCGAAGCCGTGGAACGGCTGGCTGAACAGGCTGGCGTTGCCTTACCTGCTCCGGATCCGCAGGCCGCGCGGCGGGAGCAAAAGCGCGCAGGGCTTGCCGATATATGCGAGATGGCAGCGCAGTTTTTCGAAACACAATTCAAAAGCCCGCGTGGAGACGCGGCCCGCGCTTATGTCCAAAAACGCGGGCTCACTCAGGAGACTTTACGCGAATTCCGGTTTGGCTTGGCACCAGACAGCCGCGATGCACTGAAAACCCATCTCAAAGGCCAGGGGATTCCTGAGGCGGCGATGATAGAAGCTGGCCTCTTGATCAAACCGGAGGACGGCCGTCCGACTTATGATAGGTTCCGTGGCCGCTTAATGATCCCGATCCAGGATGACCGCGGCCGGGTGGTTGCCTTTGGTGGCCGGACGATGTTGCCTGATGGTCAGCCGAAATACCTGAACTCGCCGGAAACACCGCTCTTCCACAAAGGCACGATGCTGTTCAACGCCCACCGGGCGCGCGAACCTGCCTTCAAGTTGAGCCAGGCTGTGGTGGTTGAGGGCTATATGGATGCAATTGCACTCTACCAGGCTGGGATCCGCCATGTGGTGGCCTCGCTCGGAACGGCCTTTACCGAAGACCAGATCCTGCGGCTGTGGCGGTTTGCTCCTGAACCGGTGATCTGTTTCGACGGCGATGCCGCGGGAGTTTCTGCAGCTCACCGCGCCATTGACCGCATTTTTCCAGTGCTCAAAAGCGGCTATTCGTTCCAATTCAGCTTTCTGCCGGATGGCATGGATCCGGATGATCTCATCAAGCAGCGCGGTGTTTCCGGTTTTCAGGAGGAAACCGCTCGGGCAAAATCCTTGTTTGATGTGGTCTGGGACCGGGAGATTTCTGTTGCCCGGCTGGATACGCCGGAACGCAAAGCGGCCCTGGAAAAACGCTTCGACGATTTAATCGGCACCATCCGGGACGAGCGGGTTAAGCGGCGCTATCAGCTGGACCTGAAGTTCAAACTGTCGAACTTGTTTTTCGAATTGTCGCGCCAAGACCGCAAAGGTGGTCGCAAGCCTGGTGCCGAGTCTGCTGGTGGTGTCATTGGGCTTGCGCGCGAACGAGTGGCAGTCAGCGATGACTTTGGCACTGAGCGGCTCGTTCTGGGCCTTTGCATGCGCTATCCCTATCTCCTGGACAGGAATTTCGAGCGGGTCTCGGGCTTGCCCTTTGTCAATGAGTTGCACATCGGAGTTCGGGATGCGTTGTGCCGGATCGTTGATGACCTTGAAACAGCACCGGTTGCCGGTTTGATTTCCTCCTTCGATGATCCGCTCAAGGACATCATGCATGAGATGGTTCTGGAAACGATTGGCCTGCAGGAACAAAAACAGGCGGAGTTTTCAGCGCTCAACCATCGCTTTCCGCTGCTCAAAGCGAACCCGCCCGAGGATTTTGTCGAGGCGGCCTTCCTTCATTTCCTGGATGTGTTGGAACTCAATGCCTTGGAAGAGGAGTTGCAGTCAGAGCTGGCCAGTGCTGATGAGCACTTGGATGAGACGTCATGGGACCGGATTCAGGCCCTGACGCAAGATCTTGCACGGCGGCGCGAGGAATGCGCCCGTGAAGAAGGTGAACTTGCCGAACGGGCCAAGAAAATCCGATCAGCGCCCCCAGCTGCATCAGCGGATAGTAGTGCTATTGCTTCGATTTGACGAAACCTGCAGCTGGGAAGGCTCAGATTCTACTTCGCCAGTTTCTAGGGCCTGAAGAATGTCACGAAGCATTGCTTCTTGTGCCAGAAGAAAGTCCGTCATCTGTTCTCCGGCAAGATACATTGGCTCCCACTTATGCAAGCGTCGCGTGTTTTCCCAAACACGGGTCTCGGACAAAGATGCGAGCATGGTCCGGTAATGGGTTACTTCGCTATTCTCGGCATTGGCCCCGGAAAAGAAGCCACGCCAGTTCGCAAACACAACATTTAATCCAATGCTATTCAGGGCCGGGGCCGCAACGCCTTGCAATTGCCCGTCCGAGGTTACGCCGAGTATTCTAATCTTGCCTTCTTGTGCCGCCGGGAGGAGTTCTCCGACGCCGCTGACGACCGCTTTCACTTGACCTTGAAGCATGCGATTGAGTGCTTGTTCTCCGCCATCGGCAGGGGAATACCTGATCTTGTTGAGTGGAATTTCTGCCGCCTGTGCAATCAGACCAAGAGTGATGTGATCCAGTGAAAAGTACTCCGACCCTCCGGCGATTGGCACTCTTGCTGGAGAGGATTTGATTGCGGCAAAGAGGGCGTAGATGTTTTGGTATGGACTATCTGCAGGGACGGCGATTGCCTGATAGTCATTTATGAGGATCGCGACAGGTGTGGTATCCCGCCAACCTGGCTGAAAATCGCGTCGAATTGCACGGATTATGATTGGTACCGATTGAACCATCAAAGTGTTTGTATGCCGTTCCGGAGACCTAATTAGGCTTAGCAGCGCCCGGCCCCCGCCCGCGCCCGGGTGGTTTTCGTAGGTGATATCGGTGGCAAGACCTGTTGATGTGAGCGCTGCCCCAACTGCCCGCGCTGTAGAATCCCAGCCACCGCCCGGACTTCCAGGGATCAAGAACCGGATCGGCTTTGTGTCGGCACATGCTGTCGAAGTTACAATAAACCCAAGCAGAGCAGCTGTCAGAAGCCGCTGGGCAGCACGCAGAAATCTGTCACTATAAAACATGATAGTTCTCCTCCCCGAACACCCATGACCAATCGGTTGGTTAGCAGTGGCGGAGGCCGCCACTGTTTGTGTTTCGCAGTGTTGCTATTGAAGTTTATTCAGAATTTCGCCGAGATCTTTTTCCTGCTTTGCCAGAAAGGCTGTCAGTTCATCTCCCACCAAGACAAGCGGTTCCCATTTGTGTTTCCCTCGAGCCTCTGTCCAAGTGCCTGTTTCAGACATGCTCACCAACATTTGGCGGTATTCTGCAACTTGCTCTTCGCTTGCACCCGGTGCAGTGAAGAAACCGCGCCAGTTGGAAAACACGACATCTAGGCCCTGGCTTTTCATAGTTGGAACATCAAGTCCCGGAAGCGGTTCAGCCGATGTAACGCCTAAGATTCGGATACGGCCGTCTGCAGCGGCTGGCAGGAGTTCTCCAACACCGCTCACGACAGCTTTCACTTTGCCGTCGAGCATGCGGTCGAGTGCCTCTTTACCCCCGTCTGCGGAGGAGTATCTCAGCTTCTCAAGCTGAATACCGGAGGCCTGAGCGATCAATCCAAGCGTTAGGTGGTCAAGGGACAAACGGCCGGAACCACCTGCGACGACGACATCCTTCGGGCTTTCCTTCAGCGCAGCAACAAAGCTGTTCATGTCGTCAAACGAGCTAGTCGCCGGGACTGCGACCGCTTGATAGGCGGAAATCATCGTCGCAACGGGCGTGATGTCCTGCCAGTTGTTTTGATAAACTCCGGTGAGCGCACGAATGACCAAGGGTGTAGACTGAACCATCAGCGTGTTTGGATGTTTTTCCGGATCGTTTACCAGGCTGAGTAGGGCGCGTCCGCCTCCAGCGCCGGTCAGGTTTTCATACCCTTTGACCGTGGCATGATTTGTTTCTTCTAAGGCGCCTCCAACCGTCCGGGCCGTGGTGTCCCAGCCGCCTCCTTCGCCGCCTGGAATAAGGAAATTCACTTCGATTTCTTTTGCCAAAACCGGGCCGGTGAGAAAAAGCCCCATAAGAGCTGCAGTTGTGACTGATTTTAGTGTTGTCGAACGGATACCAGTGGACATGACAAGCTTTCTTTCTTCACTTCATTTTTGAGAATTTCGGCAGGTTTTTGTTTTTCTTCCTGCAAGTCAGATTTTCTCCGCATTTTTACTGCTTGCACTTAGAGTGCGTTCTGTACCTGTCAGTAACCTGTCAAACTTTCTCCGGTATATTTATTTTTGATTGGAAATTAAATTTTGAATATCTAAATTTTTACTTGATGTTAGGAACTGTAAATTTTACCTAAACAAACTATTTCTTATTGGTGTTTTGCATTTTGGAGTTGTTGCTTTTCTGGTGGGTTTATTTTCGTTTGGGCATTTGGTGAACACTCGCGGCGTTTGTATGTCTGCAGGAGGTGTCTGCCGCTAAATCCGGTAATTCACAGCGGAAAATGAAGAAATCTTATTGACCAGTCGCGAATCACACTTGCGAATCGTGCGCGTCGAGCTAAATAGATCTTTTGCAGCCCTCATGAGCCTCAGCCTTCAAGCCTGCTGACGGCCAATAGTCAGAAAAATGCTGCAACCCACTGATGAACACTGTTGTGGAGGCTTTGGCTGCCGCAACGTTGGATACTGCATGCATTGTCGATGCGATAAATGACATGGTCGATAGGTGAGCAGTTAATTGGGACTTAAGGGACACAGCTTACAACCTGTTGAAGACATTGATTCGCCTGGCTGCCGCCGCATCTTTGCTGGCGCGCTGGGGAAAATGGGTTTGAGCGGAACTGGGCGCGGCGTGGCCTGTTAAGGTCACGAATTGGAGCACGATATGGTAGCCAAAGCGACACAAGCGGACGACAACAAGGAACAAAGCGGAGACGGTCCGGACGGCCCGCTTTTGGACCTGTCGGGCGCTGCAGTCAAAAAGATGATCAAGACCGCGAAAAAACGCGGCTATATCACTTACGACGAACTTAACGAGGTTCTGCCATCTGATCAGAACTCATCGGAAAAAATCGAAGACATCATGTCGATGCTTTCCGATATGGGCATCAATGTGGTTGAGGCCGAAGAAGCCGAAGACGGACCTGAGGAGGTCGATGGTGGTGAGCTGGTCGCAGCAACCACCACTGCGGTTGCCAAAACCACCACGACAAAAGAACCTGCCGATCGGACCGATGATCCGGTGCGCATGTATTTGCGCGAGATGGGCTCGGTTGAGCTTTTGTCCCGCGAAGGCGAAATCGCCATCGCAAAGCGCATTGAGGCCGGCCGCGAGGCTATGATCGCAGGGCTTTGTGAAAGCCCGCTGACCTTCCAGGCGATTATCATCTGGCGCGACGAACTCAACGAAGCTCAGGTTCTCCTGCGCGACATCATCGATCTGGAAGCCACCTATGCTGGCCCGGATGCCAAGGCTGGCCCGACCGGGGCCAACGATGATGACCCGGACAGCGAAGGCGGTGAGCAGACCAGCCCGCAAAACCAGTCAGGCCAGCAGGACAACGCCGGTGGTGTTTCTGAAGAGACGGAAAACGAAGGCGGCGAAGGTGAGGGCGATGAGGACGACGACGACGAGTTCGAATCCAACGTCTCTTTGTCTGCAATGGAAGCTGAGCTAAAGCCGCAGGTTTTGGAAACCTTCGACAACATTGCCGACAACTACAAAAAACTGCGCCGCCTGCAGGATCAGCTTGTTGAAAACAAGCTGGCCAACCGGACGTTGTCTCCAAGCCAGGAGCGCCGGTACAAGAAGCTGAAGGAAGACATCGTCATCGATGTGAAGAGCCTGTCGCTCAATCAAAACCGTATCGATGCCCTTGTTGCTCAGCTCTATGACATCAACAAGCGCCTGATGGGCTACGAAGGCCGTCTCCTGCGCCTGGCAGACAGCTATAATGTCGACCGCCAGGACTTCCTGAAACAGTATCAGGGCGCTGAGCTCGATCCGAACTGGCTGCGTAAGGTGGCCAACCTTTCCACACGCGGCTGGAAGAACTTCATCGCCAAGGAAAAGGAAAACGTCCGCGAGCTGCGTCAGGAAATCCAGACTCTGGCGACCGAGACTGGTCTTGAAATCACCGAATTCCGCCGCATCGTCGCAATGGTGCAAAAGGGCGAGCGCGAAGCCCGCATCGCCAAGAAGGAAATGGTCGAGGCGAACCTGCGTCTCGTGATTTCCATTGCCAAGAAATACACCAATCGCGGCCTACAGTTCCTGGATCTCATTCAGGAGGGCAACATCGGCCTGATGAAGGCGGTTGATAAATTCGAGTACCGCCGCGGTTATAAATTCTCCACCTATGCGACCTGGTGGATCCGGCAGGCGATCACCCGTTCGATCGCCGACCAGGCCCGGACGATCCGTATTCCGGTGCATATGATCGAGACGATCAATAAGATCGTCCGGACCTCTCGCCAAATGTTGCACGAGATCGGCCGTGAGCCGACCCCGGAAGAGCTGGCCGAAAAACTGCAGATGCCGCTGGAGAAGGTCCGTAAGGTTCTGAAGATCGCCAAAGAGCCGATTTCCCTCGAAACGCCGATCGGCGATGAGGAAGATTCGCACCTTGGTGACTTCATCGAAGACAAGAACGCTGTTCTGCCGATCGATGCGGCCATTCAGTCGAACCTGCGGGAAACCACGACACGCGTTTTGGCCTCTCTGACGCCGCGTGAAGAGCGCGTTCTCCGGATGCGCTTTGGTATCGGTATGAACACCGACCATACGCTGGAAGAAGTTGGACAGCAGTTCTCGGTGACCCGCGAACGTATCCGCCAGATTGAGGCAAAAGCGCTCCGCAAGCTGAAACACCCAAGCCGCTCGCGGAAACTCCGCAGCTTCTTGGACAGCTGATCAGGCTCCCCATAACTTGAAAAAAACCCGGCATATTTCTGCCGGGTTTTTTGTTAAGAAGCGAAGTGAGAAATTTGCCCGTCTTCTGGGCAGGGCAAGGCGTAGCATTTGACGATACTTGAAGTCCCGGATCAGCCAATGTTGGCGCCGCGCCAGGCAACCCAAGTGGGTTTTGCTACCGGGGTTATTCTGTCGTTGATCCTGCATGCTCTGGCAGCCCTATTGCTTGTCGATGGGTTCAAAGGCCATCGGCCGACACAGCCAGTCGATTCCGTCGAAGTCGAGCTGGTCGCTCCGCCGGAGATTTCTCCACCAGAACCGGCTCCGGCTGAGGAAGAAGAGGCGGCCGTTGAAGAAGAGCTGCCGCAGGAAGAGGAACTGGTGGAAGAAGAGGAGGAAACTCCTGCCGAACCGGAACCGGAAATAGAGCCGGAACCCGAACCTCTCCCTGAAGAGGTGCCGGAAGCGCGCGAACAAGTGCGGATGATGCAGCCGGTCGAAGAATTCGGAGAAGAAGATACAGCACCTGCCAGTAGTGAAGAGGGGGAGACGCAACAGGCAGAGGCTTCGCCGGAAGAAGTGGATCCAGAAGAGCTGCCAATTGAAGAAGCTGTGACCGAAGACGCTGAGGCCGAGGAGCCGGAGACCGCGGAGACAGAGGTGGCCGAGCCTCAAGATGTTGAAGAACCGGAAATCCAGGAGACTGAGATAACAGCCTTGCAGCCGGAAGAGCCTCAAATCGAGGAGCTGTTGGAAGAAACAGAGACGGTTGAACCGGGTGAAACAGAAACGCCAGAAGAGCAGAGCATAGAAGCAGAGTCGGAGGCTGAGCTAGGGCCGCAAGAGCCTGCACCGGTCTCAGATGTTGTTGATGAAGATGTGGTCGTACCGGGTCCCTCGGAAGAGACAGAAGCGGAACCGGCTGCTGAGGAGATAGAGATAGAAAGCGGTGCTGAAGTTCCGGACGAAACCGGAGAGAGTACCGGTGAGGGCGAAACAGTCGTTGCCGGCATTCCGCGCTCTAAACCGCCAGTTCCGGCGTGGGCGGCCAGGTCCGCCCGGTCAGCCCGGGCAAGTGCGCGCGGTGGCAGCCTTGCGGGGCAACTCCGTCCGGTTACCCGCATTCTGACCGGCGATGTGATGGTGGATTCACGCACACGCACAGCAATGCGCGGAATGCCGCCCGGACAGAGATTGATCAGACTTTGTACAACTGAGCTTCGCGCGCAGTTGAATGCATCGACCCCTCCCTTCTTTCCAGATCTGATGCCGTCTCTTCGACCACGCTCAGGGACGGTGCTGGAGCCGGCGGGCTGGGTTGCGTTTCGCAGCTTTGGCCAGTGGTTCAACGTGGCTTTCCGTTGTCAGACAGATGCTGGGGTGCGGCGGGTGGAGCGTTTCAGCCTCCGGGTTGGGTCGCCTGTCCCAAGATCGCAGTGGCGTCAGCGGGGATTTCCGCTGTGACGAGATGCCTTTGCATTGGAAGAGTGGCGCAAAAGCGAATGGACTTCTTAGAGCGGAAGTGCGTCATTACGGCGCAAAAACCATCTTGATCTTGGTCAAGCCGAGGCCAGAATCCCCATGATAGCCAGATTGGGCCATGACCCAATCAACGTCCCTCTTCGATGGGCCGGAACCCGGCAAGTTGCCGTCTCCGGTCCGGTTTCCTTTGCCGCTGTTTATCCTGCAGCCGATCCTGGCGCGGATTGTTCACCGGGTTGCCCGGGATGAGCCATCCGTGTTCAACCGGCTGGGGCCGCACAAACACACAAGATACATCATAGATCCGGCCAATCTGCCGTTCGTTTTGCAGCTTCATCCGGACCCGGACAATCTGGTGTTGCGGGCCTGCCCGCGCAGTACAGTCCCGGATCACGAAGCGCGCATTTCCGGAAAATTCTTCGATCTCTTGCAGCTGGTCGATTGTGACCAGGATGGCGATGCGATGTTCTTCTCCCGCGGGCTCGATATTTCGGGAGACACAGAAGCCGTCGTCAGTTTGCGCAATGCGCTTGATGATCTCGATGGTTCCCTGGCGGCCCGCGTTGCCGACATGTTCGGTCCTCCGGGCCGTTTGATGCTGTCAACGCTACGGCGCGCTGCCGGATATTCTGCGCCCACCACATAAGAGGACACTATGCTGCGACCGGAGCTGATTTGCCCCGCCGGAACTCCCGCTGCTTTACGCACAGCTGCTGATGCTGGCGCGGATGCGATTTATTGCGGCTTTCAAAACGCCACCAATGCCCGGAACTTTCCGGGGCTCAATTTCACCGTCGAAGAGATGGAGCAATCGGTCGGCTATGCCCACGACAAGGGCTCCAAGGTGCTCTTGGCGATCAATACGTTCCCGCCTGCCGGAAAATTCGATCTTTGGAAAGACGCAATCGACACGGGTGTTCGCTTCGGCGTCGACGCGTTTATCGTGGCTGATGTCGGTGTGGCGTCTTATGCCGCAGAGAAATACCCGGAAAAACGCCTGCATCTATCAGTCCAGGCTGCGGCGTCCAGTCCGGAAGCCATCCAGTATTACTGCCGCGAATTTGGCGTTAAACGCGTGGTTCTACCGCGCATCCTGACGGTTCCGGAGATCAAGGCAGTTGCGGAGGAAATTCCGTGCGAGATCGAAACCTTCATCTTCGGCAATCACGGCCTGATGGTGGAAGGCCGCTGCAGCCTGACTAATTACGTCACAGGACTGTCGACTAACATGGACGGAGTTTGTTCGCCCGCGGCGCAGGTTAAATATGAGCGCGATACGGAAGGCAATCTGTCCAGTAAACTGGCCGATTTCACCATCGACTGTTTCTCCTGTTCCGATAAGGCGGGTTATCCGACGATCTGCAAGGGCCGTTATCTGACCGATTGCCGGGAAGGCGGCTACTACGCCTTTGAGGAGCCGATCAGCCTCAACCTTGCGCACCTCTTGCCCGATTTGATTGGCGCAGGCGTGCATGCCTTCAAGATCGAAGGCCGGCAACGGTCCCGCGCTTATGTCAAATCCGTAGTCAGTGCCTTCCGCGAAGCCGTCGATGCGGTGCTCTCTGGTGGGGAACCGAAAATTGCCGATCTGGTGGCTCTTACGGAGGGGCAAAAACAGACCGAAGGCGCGTTCAAAACCAAGAAATGGCGATAACATCATGACACGCAGTTTGACTCTCGGACCTATCCTGTTTCATTGGCCGGCCGAGCAGAAACTCGACTTTTATGCGCGGATTGCTGATGAGGCGCCGGTCGACACGGTGTATCTTGGAGAAGTAATCTGTTCCAAGCGTTCGCCGTTTTTTGAGCAGCATTATGATGAGGTCGCCGAGCGGCTGCAGCGGGGCGGGAAGAAGGTGGTTTTTTCCTCGCTGACCGAGGTTGTTTTGAAGCGGGAGCGCAAGGCAATCGAAGGTTTCTGTGAGCTGGACGATCATGAAATCGAGATTAACAACACCTCTGCTCTCCTCAGCATGAATGGCAAGGCCCACCGGGTCGGACCATTGATGAACGTCTATAATGAAATGACCATGGCTTACCTGGCCAAGGGCGGGGCAACCCATTTCTGCCTGCCGGTTGAATTGCCTGGAACCTCTGCCAAGCTCCTAGCAGACAAAGCTGCTGAACTTGGGGCTGGCGTTGAATTGCAGGTCTATGGCCGGGCGTCCCTTGCCGTTTCGGCGCGCTGTTATCATGCTCGGGCCCATGCACGGACCAAGGACAACTGCCAGTTCGTTTGCGAAGATGATCCGGACGGCATGCCGCTGAAAACTCTGGACGGCAAACCGTTCTTGGCGGTGAATGGCATTCAAACCTTGTCGCAGTCATACCTCAACTATTTGACGGACCTGCCGGAGTTGATGGCCGCAGGCATCTCGCACTACCGGCTGTCACCACACACGCACGATATGGTGGCCATCGCCCAAATCTTCCGGGATGTCTTAGATGACAAAGTCTCGAGCGAAGAAGCAGACGTGCGGCTCTCCGTGGTGACCGGCTCCCTCCCGTTTTCCAACGGGTTCTGGCATGGCAAGGCCGGGCATCTAAGGGTCTGAGCAAAAACGGCGGACAGGCACGCCACCGGCCAGGTGCCAAATAAGGAATTAGTTGATCAGCAGATAATTGCCGATAATCCGGTCGTAGGTGCCGTTTAGCTTGATTTGCTCCAAGCCTTTTCGGAATGAATCAACAAGGTCCTGTGCGGTATCCTTGTTGAACGCCATATAGGCATGGCCGCTGAGGTCGCTTATGGGCATTGTTCGCCGAACCAGTGCCGGGTCGACACCTTCTGAGCGGAGCAATTCGACGATCACGCTGTCATCGATGACCATCAGGTCGATCCGGCCGAGCAGAAGCTTGCGCAGATTGAACCGGTCGTCTTCGACTTGAGATAGGTTTTGAAAACCTTTTTGCGCCAGGTATTCGGCCTTGGCATCCCCAAGATAGACCCCAACCGACAATGGTTTGGCGTCTTCGAGCGTGCGGACATTGATCTCGGTGTTTTCCGCCAGGTGGTAGAAGGACACGCCATAGGGGGCGATCTCTCCGACCCATTTGA
The DNA here is from genome assembly GCF_965216085.1 of Roseibium sp. Taxonomy (GTDB): domain Bacteria; phylum Pseudomonadota; class Alphaproteobacteria; order Rhizobiales; family Stappiaceae; genus Roseibium. Next base: position 1,460,141 of record NZ_OZ244138.1, read on the forward strand.
ACTTTTCTTCCCGTTCGTCCGTTCTGAGGATGGAAAAAATCAGTGTGCCCGGTGTCTTTAAGGCCATTTGATAGCTGCGCGCCCAAGGCAAAAACTGGATCTGTGCCTCCCGGCCAGTCTCCTTCAACACTGCCTGAACAACTTCCGTTCCCATGCCCTTGGCGACACCGTCTTCCAGATAATTGAAAGGCGGCAATTGTTCGGTGACAATCTCCAAGGTGTCCGCCCGTGCTGCAAAGGAAAGGAGCAGGCAGAGCCCGGCAATGATCGGAAATTTCAAAACTCTCTCCGCTTGGTTGCCCGGCTATGATTACTTGGAGTTTCTAAATGCAAGGTTGATTTGTTGTGCGAGCCTTTAGATAAGATGCTCGTTCTTTGCGCGTGTTCTGGTATCAGTTTTTGCTAAATTTGTAAAATGAACCTGGACATTGGGACGTTCTTTAGAAAAGCCGACAATAAAATATCAGTTCACCAGCAAGTAACGCATCAAGATCTGATCAAAGAGACCGTTTTCCTTGATTGTCTCCAAACCTTCCTTAAAGGTCTTTACCAGCTCAGGATCAGAGGCTTTGTTAAAGGCCATGTAGAGCTGTCCGCTAAGTTCTTTGATCGGCATAACTTTTTTGAGCCTTTTCGGATCGATGCCCTCCTCCTTTAACAACGGGCCAATGACGCTGTCGTCTATTGCGATCATGTCGAGGCGTCCCAGCATGAGTTTTCTCAGATTTAGCCGGTCGTCATCTGTCGTCTGAAGATTTTCAAATCCATGTTCAATTAAAGTGGCTTCCTTGGCATCTCCTCGATAAACGCCGACATAAAGAAACCTGGCATCGGAAAGGGAATTTAGCTCCATCGGTGGTGCATCCGCGCGTTGATAAAGTGCGGCTCCAAAGGGTGCTATTGTCCCGATCCACGCAAATAGATCCTCCCGCTTGGGTGTCCGGGCGATCGAATAAACGAGCGTATTGGGTTTTGTTAGGGCGGTCTGATACGCCCGTGCCCAGGGCATAAACTGAATGTCGGACGTGTGCCCGGTTTCCTCAAGCACCGCTTGAACCACTTCAGTCGATAGGCCGCGGGCCTCACCTTCCTCCAGATAACTGTAAGGCGGGAGATGCTCTGTAACGACCGAGATCTGTTCCGCAGCTGCGGACAGAGTCATGAACGTCAACAAAATGATGGGTATGATCGCTTTCAAGGTGCACAAGCCCAGAATTCAGATTTTATCATTCGTTTCTCTGATCTTCTATTTTATATGTATATCGATAAATATTTCCAATTATTTTAAATAACTTTAGGTGGGTGGTGAAAATTTGCGCAACCTTTGCTAATTTCTTCCTTTGTTGTGGTTCTGACGTAAATGGAGAAGTTCGTTGAAGGTCGGCGGGCGCTTCGGCTCTGCCATGTGTCGTGCCTGAGCAAGAAAACAGTCGCATTCCTGATACTTAGGGAGCGTTAGTTTGGATTATGGCTTTTGTGATGAGGCTCCGTAAACCACCGGAGCCGCACGGACTTGTCATGGCTGGCCGGGACCGGCACACTTTGTAATACTGAAAACTCCAACCTGTTGAGTTCCAATGGCAAACAAACAGTCGCAGCTTTTGATCGACACCTATTTCGCAGCATTTAATGCAGGCGATACCCACAAGATGGAGGAATTGGTTGCCGAGGATGTGATCCACGATGTCAATCAGGGGGAACGGCGCACGGGCAAGGACAAATTCTGGTCCTTCAACGTTCACATGGCCAAATGCTATAAGGAGCGGCTCACGGACATCGAGCTGTTCGTCAATGATGCGGGCACACGTGCTGCCGCCGAGTTCATTGTTCACGGCACATACATTGCGACCGATGAAGGTCTGCCGGAAGCCAATGGCCAGACATACAACCTGCCGGCCGGCAGTTTTTTTGAAATCAAAGACGGCAAAATCGCCCGCATCACCACCTACTACAATTTACAGGACTGGATCGATCAAGTTGGTGGGGCCGCTGAGAATTAATCGGTTTCTGACCTTTTTAGTCTTGGGCTGGATTGGCTGCCAAATTCTGCAAATTCCTTGTTCCCTGAGATCAGCTTAGCTTTTGTCATTCCACCGGATGTTAGTTTTGGGGGGCGTGCGCTCCAAATTGAGGTGTTGACGGATCTGATGATTCGATATAACTAGAAATATAGTTATATTAACTTGATGATCATCGGAGACGATCACATGGTGCTGGAAGAAGCCGCGCAAGGCTTTGCGGCGCTGGGCTCGGAGGCCCGGCTGCAGGTATTGCTTACGTTGGTGCGGGCAGGGCGGTCTGGATTGAGTGTCGGCGACATTCAATCGCGCACAAGTATGGCCGCCTCAACACTCGCCCATCACTTAAAATTCTTGGCGTCCGCCGGGCTCATCCGTCAGGAAAAGGACGGCCGGACGGTGATCAACCAGGCCCAATTCGAGCATTTGGAAGCATTGGCCGGTTACATCTTGAAAGAATGCTGCGCAGACGAAAATGGGTCTGCCGCTTCTGATAGTGCAAGGAGCGCAGCAAATGACTGATATTGTCGATCTGCAAGACACGTCCTCCAGCTGTTGTTCCGGAGGCGCCAATACCGAGCCTCCGTCTAACTCCAAACTCAAGGCCGGTCTTCAATTCCTGCGCAAACATGTCTTGTCGACCTGGGCAATTGTTCTCGGGGCGCCGCTTTTGGTGTTGTTGCTGGATCAGCCGCAATTCTGGAATGTTGTCACGTTCGCGATCAAAGCCTTTGGCGGAACAGCGCCATACATAGCCTTTGCCGTTCTGCTGATTGCCTGGCTGAAGGCCGCAGGTGCCGAAGCCTATATCGGCAAAGCTTTTGAAGGACGGGAGGCCCAGGCAATTGTTCTGGCCGCGATGTTTGGCGGGTTGGCACCGTTCTGTTCCTGCGAAGTAATTCCATTTGTCGCTGGGCTTTTGGCGGTTGGCGCGCCGATCTCCGCGATCATGGCTTTCTGGCTGTCGTCGCCGTTGATCGATCCGCCCACTCTGTTGATCACAGCGGGTGCGCTTGGCTGGAACTTTGCCATAGGTAAAGCCGTCTTTGCGGTGGCGCTGGGCTTGTTTGGTGGTGTTATTGTGGCTCTAATCAGCCGGACCGGGGGGTTCAAAACTCCGGCGCGTGCGGCCTCGATTTCCGGCTGTGGCTGTGGTGCATCTCCCAAAACCGGCCGCCCGGTCTGGTCTTTCTGGAAAGAAGCCGAGCGCAGCAGCACTTTCGGCACTGAGCTTAAGAGTAATGCGCTGTTTCTCGTCAAATGGCTGGCGCTGGCTTATGTCCTGGAAGCTTTGCTGGTGACATATGTCCCAGCCGATCTGATCGCCGGTGTGGTCGGTGGCAACGGTCTTGGGTCAATCGTGATTTCCGCGCTTGTCGGCATGCCGGCCTACCTCAACAGCTATGTGGCACCGCCGCTGCTGGCTGGCTTGATGGAGCAGGGCATGAGTTCTGGCGCTGCCATGGCCTTCATGATCGCCGGTGCGGTCAGCTCCATCCCGGCCATGGCAGCTGTCTGGTCGCTGGTCAAACCGACGGTCTTTGCAACTTATCTCGGCCTTGGGTTTGTCGGGGCGGTGTTGTCTGGCCTGATCTTTCAAGCGGTTGTGTGAGGCAACTCATGACAGTTTTGGTAACTGTGCGTGTTGATACATCCAAGAACACCGGGGCCAGCTTGCTGGTCCCGGTTGGGATATCAACACCGCACCAAACACCGGTGTCCTTTGACGCCAAAGGCGGGACGTGGCGCCTTGCTGGTGAAAGTGCAACCGGCCAGATGGCGGCTGTCATAACACCGCTCGGAGATGGGCCTGTGGTCCTGGACTACCTGTTTCAAAACGGAGGAGCCCAGTATCCGGAAACCATGTTTGTACCACGGCAGACCCGCTTCACACGGGCGGCAGATGCCTTGGTGGAAGATGTCCGTGATCTGGTGGCTAATGCGGCCGATGGCAACGAATTGATCGAGAAGATCGTCAACGCAGTCGCCGAGAAATTCACTTACGGCCACCCAGAAATCCGCTTCAATGATGGCCTCGAGGAAATCCCGTATCTCTCCTGTGGTCTCACAGAAGGCTCCTGCGTCGACATCAACACCTATCTGATCGCATGTTTAAGAGCAGCCGGTATCGATGCGGGGTACGTCTACGGTTACTTCTTTCCGGAAGAGAAAAACGGTTCCTGCGATGACGGTCATTGCTGGGTGGTCACGCGTCACGATGGTGAGGTGAGGGAATGGGACATTGCCCTTCACCTGAAACTGGGCACTCGCGAGATTTGTTGTGGTCTCAATCCTAAACCCGGGCACAGGATCGCCGTTGCTCACTCCATGGGACTGAGTTTTCCGGCGCAGGGTATTGTCGAGACCAAACTGCTCGGCGAGCCCGCCTGGGTCGGGGGGGATGGCATTCTCGGCAAGGCCGAGCTTGGTATTCGCTGTGAACAAGACGGCGAAGCTGCCGCGGCATAACGAGCTGTCCCGGCCTCCGGGCCGGGACCGGGCCCTAACTGGTCCCGGATCTGTTCTGGGACGGCACGAGCAAGATGAAGTGGCGGTGGTTTTGCCTCAACTTCTTTTCCGGCTGAACACCATTTTCTGCCCAGCCAGTTTCTCCTGAGGCCCTATCCAAGCATACGCAAGAAGGGCCGGTTCCAGCTTCGACACTGTGATCCGGTGGGCGTGTTCTGGTGGGTTGAAAATCATTGAGCCAGGTGAATATACGCCCTGGTGATTTTCTGAAACCGCGCCGGAAAGACAGATGTAACTTTCCGAGATTCCATCGTGGGAGTGCGCCGGATAGGTGCAGTTGGGTGCAAACAACACCAGCCCCAGAATGACTTCGGTGGTCAGGATCGGTCCGTTCGGTCCGCAGATCTCGGCATAAGCATATTTTTTGTCGAGCCCGCGCGGCACCTTCTCGTAGCCATATTGCCAGATCAAGTGGTCCTGAACGGATTCAATGGCGCGGATCAAGGTGGCCGTGCGTTCCAACCGGCCTTCGTCCAGCGCTCGCTTTAAGTGAGCTGTCACCGGTTTTTGTGCAGGCGCATCGAAGCGGATCTCTGCATTGGATTTGATAACCCGGGAGATCGCTTCGCGCACACCGCGCTGGTGCGCGCGGATCCGGTCACTGCCGCCGGAAGACAGGAACCGGTAGACTTCATAATACTCCCGCAAGAGGTATCCCCAGTCGGGGTAATCCGATAGGCGCCGGTTGGCCAATGTTTCCGGTTCGGTGTTTTCTGATTCCAGCAAGGTCAGCGCTCCTCCTGCCCACAAGTGACTGGCCAGTGTCTCTGGATCGCAAGGTAGACGGTTTTTCCCTTGCGGCAATCGCAATCGCATATCCGGCATGTGTTCTTTTGGGAAAATCACATGTTGCGCAGGCGCTTGTGATCGCTAATCTGCGGGCCGCAATCTTAGGAAATCTCTCATGTCAGTCATTGTTGTTGGCGCCGGTATTTCGGGCCTTTCCACCGCCTGGGCACTCACCAAAAGGGGCGTGCCAGTTACCCTTTTGGAGCAGGGGCCGATTCCCAATCCGCTCAGCGCCTCCGGTGATCAGCACCGCATTATCCGCCGGGCCTATGGCGGGCAGGGCGGCTATCAGCGCCGGATCGGAGATGCCTACGCGGCCTGGGATGAGATGTGGGCTGATCTCGGGGAAAAACACTTGGCAGAAACCGGGTTTTTGCTCTTGTCCCAGCAAGTGGGAGATGGCGGTGATGAGTACCGCAGCGGCTTGATTGAAGGCGGCTATCCGGTTGATGACATGAGCGCTCAAGAAACTGCTGAGCGCTATCCGTTTATCGATCCAAAAACCATTCGCTGGGGTGCCTACAGTGAGGAAGGCGGGGTGCTGCTTTGCCAGAGAATTGCCAGTGGGCTGCGTGATTGGCTTCGGTCCAAGGGCGGGGCCGTGCGCGAAAACTGCTGTGTTGCCTCCGTTGATACGGCTGCAGGCTCAGTCACTCTTGCTGATGGGGCTGTTTTGGCCGGCGATCATGTCATCGTCACGGCTGGGGCCTGGACGCTAGGTCTTTTCCCGAATTTCCAAACGAGCCTGACCACCTACAGGACCGCTGTTGTCTACCTGACCCCGCCGGAGGGTCTGGTAGCGTCCTGGGCTAGCGCTCCGGCGATCCTTGATCCGGGCGGAACCATAGATGGTTATGTCTTGCCTCCGGTCCCTGGAACAGGTTTGAAATTCGGTGCAGGGATTCACAAACACAAAGCCAGCCCGGATCAGGACCGGGTCGCGAAACCTGGCGAAGGCGAGGCTTTGCGCAACTACTTTTCACCGCCCATTGGCCGGATTGAGGAGTATAAGGTCGACGATGTTGTTACCTGCGCCTACACCTTCACCGCTGATGAACACTTCTTCTGTTTGAGTGAAGCCAAGGCCACCATTGTCTCCGCTTGCTCCGGCCACGGTTACAAGTTCGGCGCCGTTGTGGGCCAGAAGCTTGCGGACGGTTTTCTAGCCAAGGATATGGACGCCGCCCGCATTTGGCTGGAAGCGCGTGACTAACATCACTCAGTGAAGTTCTGTCAGAATATCGACACAAAAAGAGCGGTTTAGCAATGACACTTCAGATCCGGCGGTTGATCGGCGAAGATTTGAAATTGGCGTTGGGCGGGTTGGCTCACTTGCGGATTTCGGTCTTTCGGGCCTGGCCCTATCTTTATGAGGGGACTGAAGACTACGAAACGAAGTATCTTCAACGCTATGCGGAGACTGAAGGCGCGGTGATCGTCGGCGCTTATGACGGTGACCGTTTGATCGGTGCGGCCACGGGGGAACCGCTCGGGAGTGAATATGAAGCCTTTCAGGCACCTTTGAAGGCCAAGGGGTTCGACCCGGATAACATCTTTTACATGGCCGAATCTGTCCTGGACCCGGCCTATCGCGGACGGGGGATTGGACACCTGTTTTTTGACGAACGGGAAGCGCATGCGAAGGCCCTTGGATTTGAGGAGGCAGTCTTTTGTGCTGTGATCCGTCCGGAGAGCCATCCGCTTAGACCAGCAGAATACCAGCCACTTGATCCGTTTTGGGTCAAACGGGGCTATGCCAAGCTGGAAGGGGTCACCGTGACGTTCCCCTGGCGGGATGTTGGTGAAACCGAAGAAACCGAAAAACCGATGCAGGTTTGGCACCGGCGGTTCTAGGGTTCAGACCCATAAATGAGATTGACTTGGTTTGAAGCGGTTTGTCCAAGGCCAAGGCGCGAAGGGGCAGGAAATACTGAGCCTTTTCAAGTCTTTCGCAATGTCGGCCTTGGATAAACCGGTCAAATCCATGGGACGATAAAATGACTTTAGCCAGCTGCATAAAAGCATTCGGCCGGGCAAACGCCCGCTCATCATGCTCTTCCTGTCTGTCTGGTGTCATTTTAACGCCAAACAAGCCTCATTTATGGGTCTGAACCCTAGTTTTAGCGCGTTCCACTATTGTCGTGGGCGGCTTCGCCCATATGTCTGAAGGTGGTGATCGCGAGTAGTATTTGGTGGTGATCCCGATCCAAGGGAAAGAGATGTAGCTGGGGAAGGCCGTTCATGGGCGAAACACCGGATCAACCCGTTCCCTTGACCTGGGATCCAAGAGTGGTTCGCGACTGGCTGTTGGAAGAGGGCCGGTTTTCCGAAGATCTGCATGCGCTTACACAGGCATTAGGGGACCGGCTTCTGGCAGCCGGTGCGCCGGTTTGGCGGTTGCGGCTTGCAATGCGAACGCTTCATCCATTGATGACCGCGATCGGCTCGGCCTGGGAAAGAGAACCGGGGGGCGACGAAAGGGTGCAATCCCCTCATGGGCTTGAGCACCGCCCCTCCTATATCGGCAGTCCAATGGAGAGTATCTCCAAAACGGGAAAACCCTTCCGCCGACGGTTAACTGACACCTTGGGAGAAGAAGATCATCGTATTCTTCATGAGCTGAAAGCTCGTGGGGCAACCGATTATCTTGGGATGCCGCTCCGCCTGGCAGGTGGCGCTGGTGCAGTTTTTGTGGTCACGAGTGATGCGGAAGGTGGATTGGCAGATGCTGATGTCTTGGCGTTTGAACGAGTCTGCTCCGCGGTGACACCGATCGTAGAAGTTTTCCGGTACCGTGACACCTCAGCTGCTATCGCGGAGGCCTATCTTGGCAAACGGACCGGCCAACGGGTTCTGGATGGCCAGATCACACGTGGCGATATTGAGCATATTCAAGCCGCAATCCTTGTAAGCGACATTCGGGACTGGACAGGAATGAACATGCGTCTTCCGGCGGAAGAGGCGCTGGCGTGTGCCAATCGTTACTTTGAAGTGATTGCTGAGGCTGTGGAATCTCACGGCGGGGAAATCTTGAAATTTCTCGGCGACGGCGTATTGGCGGTTTTTCCGACGCAAGGCGGTGACGCCGACGACTGTGCTGTGTGTAGCAATGCGCTTGCCGCTGCTAAGGCAGCGTTGCTGCGGGCGGACGAGATCGATCCACCTCTCGAATTGAAGTTTGGTATTGGCCTTCATTTTGGAGACGTTCTTTATGGCAACATCGGGTCCGCAACGCGGATCGATTTCACGGTTCTTGGATCGGCGGTGAACATTGCCGCACGTTTGGAGGGACTGTGCCGTCAGTTAGATCGGCAAGTCCTGTTTACGAATGAAGTGGCTGAGCGGCTCCCGTATTCCGTGGAGGCATTGGGGCTTGTTGACTTGAAAGGTGTCGAAAGACCTATTCAGGCCTGCAGTCTTTTGTGAGAATGTTTCGAACATAGTAAATTATGATATTTTTACTTATATTTCTCTAATTCAATTGTAACAAGTTGCAGTGGAATTTGTGCTGTATGTTATGTTTAATTATTTAATACTATAGTCAATATTTGGATTTACGTTCCTGTAGTTCTGGTTGAAAGCTGTTTCGGTACAGTCACAATCCCTTGGAAATTGCGGAGGATCGTTACCTTGTTCAATTGGAAAACGTTTGTAGGAGCAGGTGCCGTTGCACTTGGTATGAGCACTCAAGCCTTTGCAGTTGAGTGTCCTCGTGATGGGGCATTGATTGCCGGAGCAAGTGATTACCGGCCTTATCAAAAGGTCGATGGCAAAGAAATAAGCGGGATGGACTTCGAGGTAATCGGGGCAGTTCTGGAGAAGCTTGGTTGTCGTCTTGATGCCAAAGCGCTCCCTTGGGCGCGGCATTTGAAGGGGATCGAGGACGGCGATGTGGACATCGCGTCGCCCGTGTCCAAGACAGCGGAACGGGAAGCGTTTGCAAACTTCAGCAGTCCCTACGTGGATGCGCAGGAAGTTCTGTTTGTCCGCGCCGGCAATGAAGGGACTTACAGTTCTCTCGCCGACTTTTTCGAGAAGGGCGGGAAACTTGGTACGATCCGCGAATATGCCTATGGCGGAGATTTTTCGGCACTGAAAGACAAATATGCTGGCCAGATTCAAGAAACCGATAGCCAGGAATCAAATCTCAAAAAACTTGCGGCCGGCAGGATCGATGCAACACTCGGAGAAGTGTTTGTTGTTTCCGAAGACGTTAAACGCTTGGGATTTTCCGATAAGGTAACAAAGGCGAGCTTCCTGATTTCGTCCGACCCGTCCTACATTATGTTCAGCAAGAAAAGTGTGCCTGCAGAGTTCGTGGCCGCTTTCAGTGAGCAAATGCAGGCAATGAAAGCGTCTGGAGAATTCGAGGCGATCACCGCCAAGTATAAATAGTTGCCAGGCCGTGTCGGCGAGTTGGAGATGCAACTCGTCTGCGCGGCCAAGGTGCGCCAGCCAAAGTGATTTGACAGCCGGCGTTTGCGATTGCGAAGCTTGGCAACAATTGATTTGTCTATGATTTCATAGGTTGAAGAATTTGCGCGGCGAGTTGAGGGGCGAGGCGGCACATGTTGGATACTAATGAAGGTGTTAGGGCGGCAGTTGTTTTTCTTTTCAGGTCGGTTCTGAAAAGCTTGGTGGTGTTTGCCGCGCTTTGTTCACCTCTTAAAGCTCAGGAGATGAGACTAATCACATCTCCTTGGCCGCCGTCAGCATTCTATGATGCAAACGGACATCCGACAGGTATTGCCGTGGATATGGTAACCGCGCTGAAGGATCAGATGGGTCTGTCGACACCAATTGAAATCCTTCCCTGGGCCCGTGGTTATAAAATCGCTGAGGCCAAACCGAACATCCTTTTATTCACTGCGGGCCGCACGCAAGAGAGGCTTGATGCGGGGTTCGAATTTATCGGACCTGCGATTATGTGGACCCATGGTCTTTTGGTGAAGAACGGATCGGAACTTACTATCGAGAGCCTGGAGGATGCCCGGCAACAAGGAATAACTGCAGTCGGTGTTCGCGGATCTTGGCAGGTTAAACTCTTAAAGAAAGCAGGCATCCAAACGGTTGAAACGAGCGACCAGGGCACTGGTGCCCGGATGCTGCTTGCTGACAGGGTGGATGTGTGGATTACGTCTAGCCTGCAAGCCTCGGCGGTTTTGAAAGAAATCGGCGTGCCGACTTCGGAGGCCAAAACGGTTTTTACCGTTCGGAAATCTCCGTCTTATCTGATGATTTCGAATGGGACGGATCCGAAACTCCTCAAGAAATGGCGGACGGCTTATGAAGAGCTGAAACAGAGTGACACTTTGCAAGGTATCGCGAAGAACTGGAGTGACCGTTTGGGCGTTCCTCTGACTTACCGGCCGGAAGACGGATTTTCTGCAGTGGGAAGCGGTGAAGACGGAACCGGATAACTCGGGAAAACTATGAGCGGGCAGGAGACCCGCTCACTGAATCCCAATCAGTCGTTACTTGTAAGCTGCCACTGAATAGTCACCGACGCGCTGATGGTTTCTTCACCAGCTTCAACAGGGACGGGAGCAGCTTTCGTCATCATCATGCTCTCGGCCCGCATCATCACTGGGCGCGGCTTTTGGATGCCGGTTTCAGATATCGAAACAATGCTGCCCAGATCGACACCAGCTGCCGCCGCAAAGATCTCAGCCTTATGCCGGGCAGCCATGACGGCCTCTTTCCGCGCTTCGTCGAGTTTTTCATCCGGGTCGCTCACCTGGAACCGGATGCCGTCGACTGAATTGGCACCGCTGTCGACCACTTTGCTCAGCAGATCGCCGAGTTTGACAAGATCCCTGACATTCACCTCAACACCATTGCGCACTTCATAACCGGTAATGTCCGGTTGGCGGCCGGAATTGTCGGTCACCCGCTCATAGCGGGGATAGATCGCAAATCCGCTGGTTTGAATGTCTTTGGATTTTACGCCTGTGGCTTTGATCTGTTCAATAACCTTGGAGATATCCGCCGTGTTCCCGGCGAGCGCTTCGGCTGCGGTCTTTGCGACTGTGACAACACGTGCTGTGATGACGGCCATGTCCGGGGCGACAGTGACGGAGCCTTGCCCCTCCATTGTAATCGTACCAAAACCGGCTGAAGCTTCTTCCGATTGTGCGGGCAGGGGTGAGAGAGCCACTGCGGCGAGCGTTGCAGCGAGGGCAAACTTGCGTACAGGCGCTGACAAATAGCGGAGTTCTGGGACCGTCAATCGATGCATGGCAAATATCCTTTAATACCATTCAATTTCGCAGCAGGTTTGATCCCCCAATTGGGCAAGGGTATGGCCAGCCGGTTCATGTTGCATTCATGCAAATGCCGCACCTGGCACTCCGTGTCATGAGGCAGCGGTGTCAACCTTCGCCGGGATTGGTAAGTCACCTATCTCGCCATTTTCCGACAGAAGAACCGCAACCGGCCGGGCAGCTTCAATCTTGGAGCAGACGATGACGACCATCACTGTGAGCGGTACACATAAAACCATGCCGACCACGCCCCAGATCGCGCCCCAAAGCGCCAGGGACAACATGATGACCAGTCCGGAGAGGTTCAAATTGGCCCCCATCAGGCGCGGCTCGATCAGATTGCCAACGGAAAACTGAATCAGGCCAAGACCCGCAGCGATGGCTACAAACGGGCCAAGTGTGTCGTAGTAGACGACGGCGAGCAGGCTTGGGAACAAGACACCGATCAGAGATCCAATTGTGGGAATGTAGTTGAGAACAAAGGCGATAAAGCCGAACAAGGCCGCATAGGGGAGGCCAATGAGGATCAGCACCAGACTTGTCAAAGCGCCGGTTGCAACAGAGACAGCGGTCTTGATTGTGAAATAATGCATGATCGATGCATTGATCTCTTCACGAATGGCGAAAGCGGCCGCCGCCCGCTCTGGCGAAGCAAACAGCTTTTCGAACTTGCGGTCGAAGGTCGACTGCTCCAGCACTAGGAAGAGTACATAGATAAACACCAGGCTGGCTGATCCTGCGAGCGCTGTGACAACACTTGCTCCGGCGGTCACCATGCGCGGCACCACTGAATCTGGAAGAAGGTCCTGCAACTCTATCGGATCATGCAGCTTGAACAGTTTGGTGACTTGATCGAAGAGTTGTTCCAACCGGGCCTGATAGCTTGGGGCATCCTGCGCCAATTGCGTGAGGTTGACCGTCACAATGTCCAGCACAAATGTGCTGACACCAAAAATCGTCAGCAGCGCCAGCGGAAAGGCGACAACTCCCGGGACGTGCCATTTGCCATAGCCGACCCGCTTATAAACATTCGACAAGGCATTGATCATGTACCAGACGATCACCGCAATGATGAACGGCAAAAGCAGCGACCGCCCGACGACCAGCAGCCATCCGATCATGGACACAAGAAATACGGTCAAGGTGATGGACAACAGCGGAGAGCGCATCAATACTCCGGACGGCAAGGTGAGCAAAATCAAAGCGATGGCTAGGGTCAGGACCCTTTAATTTGGTTGAAATGGTAGGAAGGAATTTGTTCGGATACGAGACGCAAATCTGCAGGAAACCGTCCGGTTTCCAAAGGGTTGCAACGACGTTGCCGGGCAAATTCATCCTATCTTGAAAAGACGCGAAAACGGCTTCGATCTGCGGCGTCTAACCGTTCAACCGGGCAGAAGCCCGCTTTTCACGTTTTTCCTTGCAGATCATCGCCGTTTGCCGTGCCATTCCAATCAAATTAATGGGTCCTGACCCTGGACCCTAACTTGTTGGTCTTAGTTTTGAAAGCCCGGTTCTGTTCATTGCCGGTGCGGTGCTGCAGTCGCTGATCCCGCCCAGTGGACTACTGGCTTTCCGGGGCAGGGGCAGAGTTGGGCAATTTCCCGTTCTTGCGCCGGCGGCAAAGTCATGACACTGTGCGGCGCTTTTTGCTTCCGCTGAGCGGAGGCCAAACATCATGGGGTCATCGATGAATTTCAAAGCCGTTCGCCGCTTGCTGCGTGTGGTTCTTCCGCTTGCCGTTCTGTTTTGGCTGGCGCCGTGGATCGCGGCTATCTTTACCGTTTGTGGTCTGATTGATTTTGCCCGCCATAAGCGCTTCGACAGTTCGCTGATTGCCAAGTATTTTTCCGGAAACGGCCTGCTGACCTGGCTGCTGTCGCCGGTCAATCTGTTCTTCGATCTGATCTCCAAGCGCCATGCCTACCGCATGCAGCTCGATGAATTTCCGGAAGAAGAGCGTCAGGAAATCGAGGGCATGCTCCAGGTGTTTAAGGACCGCCAGGAGGAGATACTCGAGGATCTGAAATCGAGGATGGGCGACAAACGTCGCGGCATGGTGTTCTACCGCTGGTATGATGAGCGCGGCGACCAATCGATCCCTGAGTTCAACCGGGATTTCAAATACATCAAGACCATCGGCGTTTCGATTTTCAACGGCCAGGAAAAGACTTCTCTGCATTTTGGTCCGCTGCGCCTGACCATCCGGGTGCTCTACAACATGACCGCGCGCCAGAGCGATGAGATTTTTATCGAGGTGAATGGCGACAAACACTTCTGGCACGACGATCCGCTGTTCATATTTGACGACACGATCCAGCACCGCTCGGTCAACGGCGAAGAAGGTCTCAGAGCGTGTGTGTTTGTCGACGTTTTACGTCCGAGCGCCTTTACTGGACTTCAGAATGTCTGCGTGAAGATCTTCAATATCCTGCTCTCCGGCATCAACCGGGTCTTTTACAAAAACTGGGACATGCTGAAGAAGACGGATAAGGCGACACCAGCCCCGGGCGAATAGGTTTAGGTCGACGTCTTTAAACCCGGCCCGCGTATGCATGTAGGCCTGTCCTTATTGGATGGGCCTATTCGTTTGCGAAGCGAGGGCCGTTTGGTTTGGTGCACAGCGTCGTCTCGGGGTGGTGGCAGCGAGCCGTTAGTCTTAGCACTGGTCTGTCTCTCTTGGCGTATTCATCGCGAATGAAGGCGTCTAACTGTCATGTGCCAATAGCCGTTGGACAGCTTTGACGTCTCAGAGAGTGCCGGTGTGATTCAAATACTTTCCGGCTTATTTGAACTGCCCTGTTGAGGAGGATTGAAACCGCTTGAGAGGGCAGGGGCTTTGGTGTAGGTAGCAAATCAGCGCGTGTGTTTGGCATTTCCGAACCACGCCGTGGGCCTGTAGCTCAACTGGTTAGAGCCGTCCGCTCATAACGGATTGGTTGGGGGTTCGAGTCCCTCCGGGCCCACCATTTTTAATGTTCCATAAATGACATTACCCCTAACAAAATCTTGGGTTGCATAATTGAGCCGCGCGGGTTGCTCGCGCCAGCACCATATTTCTAGTTGGGCGTAAAAACATCTACGGATCGGGGAGGGGATCCAACGCTAGTGTATGCCTCCTCAACAAATTCTCGGACAAGAGTATAGTCGAAAAGCAAGTCTTTCTTAATACGGTCATGCCCAAACTGAGCTGACGGAAATTGCAGAAAAATACCTCGGTGATGGACCAATTGATTCATCCTCTCACGCAACCAAAGCCACTGCGGTTGCGGGTGTTCTTAGCAGGTGCCATCAAAGTTTTAGAGGACCGTTTAGAGTGACATGGACATGTGAACAGGTTCTCCGGGATATCAAACTTCATGACTTGGACTGCGACCCAAGGGTCTTTCATGTGCTCTTTGTCGCCCTTACCGAACCAGAGTCCGATATAGCCCGGGAAGTTCGCCGCCTTGAAGCTAACGGGACTGCGTTGACATCGAGGGATTTGGAATTTCTCTATGACGCGTATATTAACTCAGGCATCGAACCGGGACACCATATGTCTGTGGTTCAAAGTTCGCAGGCGCGGACAAGCTCGATTTCAACGTCAGCCAATACGGCGATGGACCTTTCCAAACACCTGGCTACTTGCGCACAAGCCCAATCCGAAAAAACACCATTGTGCGATACGGTCCTGCGAATAAACTCTGAATTGCAGGAGAACCTGACCAACATTACTGCTCAGGCTGAAGTCCTCGAGGCTGAGCTGCGGGCCTACCAGGCCGAACTCTTCACCGACGCCCTGACGGGGGTGCCCAATCGCCGTTTTCTGGAAGCTGAGCTGCCTGCCAGGTTGAGCGTAGCTGACCTTTCACTTCATATCGCCCTGATTGACGTCGATCATTTTAAGCAAATAAACGATCTGCACGGTCATGTTCTGGGTGATTACGCGATTCGCATAGTTGCCAATTTGATCCAAAATCACCTGCGCCCTCAAGATGTCTTGTGCCGGTATGGTGGCGAGGAATTCTGTATCTTGTTCTATAATACAGACGCGGCCGTTTGCCTGGAAATGTTGGAGACCATTCGCACTGATGTCGCCCGCCGCACCATTTATCATAGCCGAACCGGCAAATCCTTTGGACCGCTCACAGTCTCCGCCGGCCTTGCTCGCACCCAACCGGGTGACGACTTCGAAGCAGCCGTCCAACGTGCCGATGAACTGATGTACCAATCCAAAACCTCTGGCCGTAATCGCATCAGTTCCTAGAACTCGATGCTTTGAACAAGTGAAACGGTATCTTCAAGGTCTATGTCAGGATACCCGACAAGGTAATCCGTCTGGGTAGTCGGCATGCCGGTATCAACGGAACGGTCCGCCCGCCATGCTTCATCAAAGGAGAGGCGTCACGTCAGAAGGCTCGGATCCTTCAGATGTCTGATTGATGCCGATCAACGTCGTGCCATCTACGGTGCCATCGGTGACGAAGAATTCATAGCCCTCGCCTTCTGCATTGGCAGAGAACACGACCCTGCCATCACTTGTCGGAGCGAACCCGGTCGGGAAAGAACTGTTCTCACCATCATAGATGTCGACGAGCATTTGGGTGTTGTCTGCCGTACCATCGGTGATCCAGAGTTCACGGCCTGCCCCCTCGCCATCGTCCGCAGCGAACACCACCCTGCCATCGCCAAGCATGGCCATTTCGCCAACAAAGTCAAAATCTGTTTGGGCTTCAGGGACCAGATGGCCCGTGTTCGCTGCCGTGCCGTCTGTGATCCAAATTGACCTCGAGCCATCGAGCTCCTTAACGCCGAACAGAACCGACCCGTTGTTAAGCGCGGCAATTTCCGGGAGGTTGGAAACCGGGCCTGCAGACAATTCAGCCAGGGCGGTCGTTTCGCCCGTTGTGCTGTTGTAATAGAAGAAACTTTGGGTGCTGGGGCCCGGGGTCGGAGTGTACACCGAGATAAAGACGTTGCCATCAGAAGTTGGAACGATGGCCTGTATTTGCTGATAGCTGTTGTCGTTACTTTGCGGATCGGAATCGAAGTCGAACAGCAACTCGGTATTTTGTGACGTGCCGTCCGTCTGCCAAAGCTGCGAGCGTTCGCCATCCGGCGTTTCTGCCGCAAAGTAAACCAGATCCTCTGACGCCTGAGCAAAATGCGAAACAAACCCATCGCCAGTCCCTGCGACGATGTCCCGGAGCAGCGAAATGGAGTTTTGCGGCACATCATAGATCCACAATTCGCGGCCGGTAGCGGCAGTGCCAGCGGAAATCAACACCCTCTGATCGTCGATCGCATGCATGTCGCGAATGTCTGTCAAGTCGTCCTGACCTGTGCCGGTGATTTTGGCTGTGCCGGCAACCGTTCCGTCAGTCGCCCAAAGGCCCTGTCCCGTCCCGTCATTCGCTCGATAGATCGCAAGGTCATCCGATCCATCGCCGTCGGTATCCAAGGTCACAAAGTAATCCGGGAAACCGTCCCGTTCGCCCGGATAGGTGTCGCGAAGCAATTGCGTGCCGGCTTCGGTGCCATCGGAGACCCATAATTCGTCGCCATCTTCCGGGGTGGTCGCGGTGAAAAGCAGCAGATCGCCAAGAACGGCTTCTGGCGTCGCATGTGAATTCTCCACACCTGGCACCACATCTGCCAGCAGCGTAGCCGTATTTGTCGCTTCGTCGAAGCGCCACAGTTCTTTGCCATGTAGGCCGTCATTTGCGCGGAAGAAGGTTCCGTCGTTTTCACCGGCAAGGAACGATGCTGGACGTGAACTGCCGCTGGTATCGAAATCATCCAGCCGCAGGGTTCCCTGGGCGGTGCCGTCGGTGACCCAAAGTTCCAGCCCGTTTTCTCCAGCCGACCTGTTGTTTTCTCCATCGTTCCATTCGCCGGAAAAGGCCGTAAACGATACCTGCCCATTGCCAAGAGAGGTGAAATCTGTAGGGATCGACGAGCCAGGGCCGAGCGCGATATCCGCAACCAGAGCAGTCCCCTCAGCCGTGCCATCGGTGATCCAGAGCTCTTCACCATGTTCGGCATCACCTGCGCTGAAGACTGCAAGGCCATCCCGCAACTGGGCAAACTTGCTCATGATCGGGGCATCGGTGAACTCGAACGTTCCCACCCGCTGTGTTGTTTCTGGCGTGCCCTCGGTGCGCCACATCTGGTAGCTGGTACTTCTGTTCGGAGACGTAAAGTACAGGACAACGCCATCCGATAACGCCATGACCCCATGAATCGTCTGATTTTCAGGCGAGGTCTCGTTGTCGCTGAGCCGCTGTGTACCTGCCTCCGTTCCGTCTGAAATCCAGATGTGATGTCCATCCTGATTTTGAGCGGCAAACACGATGCGATCATTTCCGAACGGGACCAGGCTTTCCGGAGACGAGCTTCTCTGGATGTTGTCAGCGTTCCACAGCTCGACGACCATCCCGGTGCCTGGTATCGTTCCGTCAGTCACCCAAAGTTCCCGGCCATTGCTTGTCGTATCTCCGGGGAAAAACACTTTGCCGTCACGGGTGGAGACGAATTCCCGAGTTGAATACAGGGTGTCCGTTAGTCTCGTCGTATTTGCTGCCGTCCCATCGGAGACCCAAAGTGCGTGACCAACTAATCCGCCATCGTCTGCCATGAAAACAGCTCGGCCATTGCCAATGCCGGTTGCTATCGGAGAGGAGCCGACGCCCGACCCGGCCCCGCCCCGGATGGTTAGCACGAGTTCGGTGCCGTCCGGCGTTCCGTCGGTGACATGGAGTTCAGTGCCGCTATTGCCGTTACTCCCGTAAAAAAGTGCACGGCCGTTCCCCAAATCAGCGTAGGAACCAAAAGAATAAATATCCGTAGAAAGCTGCGTCAGCGTCTGGGTTTGAAGGTCATAGTGATAGGGCAGTTCGCGTACAGGCGCACCGGCCTCCTGTGTCACCGTAAACAACAGCCCATCGTCGCCGAACCGGGTTATATCATTTACATTTCCGCTTTCAAAACCAGGGATCGTATCAGCTTCGAGCCTTGTCCCTTCCGGGGTGCCGTCGGTAATCCCGAGTTCAAAGCCTGCACCGCCAAAGTTCGCTCTAAAGACCGCCGACACCGCGGCCACCAGCGGCGTGGTGTTCACGGTTACTGTCTCTTCTGCCGATGTGTTTCCGGCGGCGTCAGAGGCCGTAATCGTAAGGTCAACGCTATTCGGTAACGCAGCAAAATCGTTGATCGCGGCGTTAACGCCGTCAGCCGTCAATGTGATCTGGCCGTTGGCATCTATGGAGAAATAGTCGTTGTCGTCGCCATCGGTGATCTCATAGCCGTTGACGCCAACGTTATCAGTTGCCTGAACCGAACCTACGACAGTATTGGCCACTGAGTTTTCAGCCAGTTCGAATGACTGCTCCTCCGCGACGACCGGGGCTGTATTGTCGGCAGGCGGCTCTATCGAGATATCATCGGACGCCTGAATCCCGGCAATGGTGATGCCGTTTTCGTTAACATCCACCTCGATGGTAAGGGTGAGATCGCCATTGAAATCGCCGGTCGGTGTTACCGTCAAATTGCCGGACAGATCCCAATTGGTGACATTGATCGGATCGCCGTCGGAGGTCGCTGTATTCGCCTCGTCATCCGTAACTTGGAAGCCCGCAGGCAGACCGGCCAGGGTAACAAGCGTGATCTGCTCGGTGTCGCCGGGATTGTCGGTATCACTGACTTCGGCCGTCAATTGAACCGTGAAAGCCTGCCCCTCTTCGACCGTGTTGGGCACCTGGATCCCGACGGAGGGAACGTCCGGCTGGCCACTCACGTCAACGGTGATTTCGGCAGGCGTTGAAGTTTCTGCACCATCATTGGCGGTAAACTGGAACGAAGCCTCGCCGGAAAAATCTATCCCTGGCGTAAAGGTGAAATCGCCAGTCTGCCCATCAAAGCTTGTCACAGTGCCGCCAACCGCCGAGTTCACCACAATCGCATAGGTGAGCGGATCGTTCTCGGCATCCGTACCTGTGACTGTACCGGCAACGGCCACATCCTCCGCTGTCCCCAGTGTCTGTGCAGTTGCCTCCGGCACGGTGTTCTCATCCACATCGGTGATGTTGACCGTCACGGTCTCGCCAGCCGAGGTGTTTCCCGCAGCATCGCTCGCGGTCACTGTCAGGGCGAAGCTGTTGGGCCCGCTCTCGAAGTCGCCCGGCGCGGCGGCCGCGCCCGCCGCGGTCAGCGTGATCTGGCCGTTCGCATCGATCGCGAAATAACCAGCGTCATCGCCGCCGGTAATGGCAAAGCCGGTGACGCCGA
Source organism: Roseibium sp. (assembly GCF_965216085.1). Classification (GTDB taxonomy): domain Bacteria; phylum Pseudomonadota; class Alphaproteobacteria; order Rhizobiales; family Stappiaceae; genus Roseibium. The sequence continues at coordinate 1,480,008 of NZ_OZ244138.1, forward strand.
CGGCGTCTGTTGCCGCTACGGTTCCAACCACAGCCCCATCCGCGCCGTTCTCAGCCAGATCAAAGCTTTGGGAAGCGGTGACGACCGGTGCGGTGTTGTCAGGCCCACCGCCACCACCGCCTCCGGCACCACCGGCGCCGCCGTCGCCCCCACCGTCGCCACCATCTCCGGGATTTGGCAGGTTCTCAGGGGGCGGCGGGTCACCCGATGGCGCTAGCGGAGATCGGCCTTCAAAAATGCCGTATTTAAGGTAGTGGAGCAGCGGGTTGATACCCGCTTCAGCAACATCCGGATATTGCTCCAGATAGTAGGAGATGTCGAAATTCGGACTTGGATCCCGGCCTTCCTGTGCGCCATTATTCAGAAAATGCTCAAACGGACTGATGCCAGCGGCCGCGACATCAGGATTTTGTTCCAGATAATAAGCGGCATCGAAAAGCGCATTGGGATTACGGTTTTCACCGCCCCCCATGCTGTTGAAGTGATCGAACGGGTTTGTTCCGGCCTGCGCAACATCCGGATACTGCTGAAGATAAAAGGAGACATCGAACAACGGGTTCGGGTCCCGTCCCTCCTGAAATCCAATCAGATTGAAATGGGCTTCGGCGCTCGCGATCAACCCAGCTTCTATGGCCGCGGCCACATCCGGATTTTGGGCTAAATAGAAAGCCTCATCGAATGACAGCATGAAACACGCTCCGTTACACAGATACTCAACTGGAACTCGTGAAAATTGACGCAGGACGCGCAAAGACAGAGCCGCGCTGAACCGCGTACCGCCGGTGTGATGCCTTATGAACTCAGGGCGAACACCGCCGTTGGCAAAAGCGGTTTTGCTTTCGCCGAACATGACTTCAAATGTCAGCTGGTGGGGATTGTGTTCAACAATCCCGGATCAGATCATGCACCAACAAGTTTACGTGATGAATAATGCGAGTTTATCGCATTAACTCCTCCGACCAATACGACGCTCACACGCCTTGAAAACTTTCGATAAAAAGCTTTCTGCATTTGATTTAACTGGTTATAAAGGTTTACGGAAATTTAAAATTTGCAACACGGATATTTACACTGTGAACTTGCGTGGGCTGGACCTGAACCTGCTATTGGTGTTTGACACGGTTTACCGGACCCGGTCGAACACCAAGGCAGCAGAAGAATTGGGCTTGACCCAATCGGCGGTCAGTAATGCGGTAAAACGTCTTCGCGGACACTTGAGCGATCCGCTGTTTCAAAGAAGTGGCAACCGGTTGGAAACAACCCGGGAGGCCGATCGGATTGCGCCGGCCATTCGTGACGCCTTGCGCACGGTCCAGGAGACAATCTCCCTGGCAAACGTCTTTGATCCCAAAGCCAGCGACCGCGTTTTTACAATCGTCATGCCGGACTCCATGGAACCTATCATATTGACCGGCATGTCCCGGCAAATTCAGGCTGAGGGTCTCAACGTCAAAATCCATACCCACCCCTTTGTGGGCGTCGACATCCGGGAATCCATTCTGGAAAAGAAGATTGACGTCGCCTTGTTGCCCAACCTTTTGACCGAACCGGACATCAGTACGGCTTACCTGATGGAAGAAGATGCCTGCATCATCGTTCGGGCGGATCACCCGGTATATGGCACCAAGAACGAGTTCACGATTGAAGACATGTCGAAAGCCGATCTTGTCGGGTTCAACGACGACATTCGCAGGCACACGCATCTCGATCATGAGATGCGGGCCAAGTCTGTGAACCGGAACCACGTGGCTTTCGTCTCGCGCCTTTGGTCTGTTCCCTATCTTGTCGCCTCAACCGATCTTGTCGGTGCCTGCTCCGAAGTCATTGTTAAAGCCGTTGGCAGGCAGCTCAATCTGAAATCCTTCAAGCTGCCGCTCGATCGTCCCACCCATCATTGGCACATGGTGTGGAATGAAACCTTCAATGATGACGCCGGGCATATGTGGTTGCGTGGCCGCATTCAAAATTTAATCAAAGAGTGGACTGAACTGGAATGAATACTGAGCGCCGCTGGACCCTCGCGGTTCTCACCGCTGTATTTGCCGTAAACAATTTGGACCGGCATGTTCTGAGCATTGTCCTGGATCCAATCGGACAGGAATTTGCTCTGTCCGACACACAGCTCGGGCTGTTGTCCGGCCTCATGTTTGCCCTTGTCTATGTGCTCTTCGGATTTCCGATTGCAAAACTCTCGGCCAAAGGGAACCGGCGCAACATCATTTCCACGTGTGTCGCCCTGTGGAGCTCTTTGACCATAGCCATGGCCGGGGCGCAGAATTTTGTGCAACTCGCTGTTGCCCGTCTCGGTGTCGGAATCGGTGAAGCTGGCGCCGTCACTCCGGCTCATTCCATGATTTCTGATCTCTATCCAAAACACAAACGAACCTCGGCAATGGCGACGTTTGTGACCGGAGCAAATATCGGGATTTTGCTGGCATTCCTCATAGGCGGCATTGCTGGTCAGCTTTTGGGATGGCGGTGGGCTTTTGTAATTGCAGGTCTTCCCGGCCTTGTTCTCGCTGTTCTGTTGAAGTTTACGGTTACAGAGCCAGTGCGCGAAAAAAACGCTGTTTCCAGCGAAAAAAGCCGGTCCCTTTTTCTATCGTCCCTAAAAACCATTTATGGGCATCGCGGAATGCTGCATGCGATGCTTGGCATATCCATTGTCGGTGTCGTCACATTTGGGGCACTGGCCTGGAACCCGACCCTCATCATCCGGAGCCATGGCCTGACACAAGCTCAAACAGGGATTTTCCTGGCGCTGGTAATTGGCATCGGTGGCGGGTTTGGCACCTGGTTTTCCGGCAAACTTGCAGATTGGCTGGGTGAAAAAAATGCGAAGTGGCGTGTCGGCATAGTCGTTGCCGCAATTCTGATTTCAAAGCCGTTTGTTTTTGTATTTCTGTTGGCGGACAACACGGCTACTGCGCTTGCTGCGTTTGCTGTTGCAGCCTTCATGGGCGGTGTCTTTTGGGCGCCAACCTTTGCCTATCTGCATTCAAATCTATCGTCTGTTATGCGGCCAATGGGGACGGCAATTTACCTGTTCTGTTTCAATCTTGTTGGCGTTGGCCTTGGTCCGACAATCATCGGCATACTAAGCGATACCGTGTTTTCGGAAGCAGGCAACCGCTCTATCGCCTATGGGCTCCTGACCCTCCAGATCGCGGGTATCTGGGCTGCCTGGCACTATTGGCAGGTCGTGCGCGAAATCCCGCAAGATGCTGAAACAGAAGAAAAACGCTCACTCTTACCGTCTGCAAACTGTTGAGACTTAACGGTGATTTGAAGAAAAGCGCGTGCTCAGGATCTGAGTGTTCAAGATACGAGTACGGCTATGGAAAACAGGGCTCCAATCCGCTCAAGCCTGTCAGTTTTTCTGTTTCTATTCCGCTTCACGCCCGCCGTCTTTCATTAAGCAGAGTGAGTTAAAACTAACGTTCCTCCTTGGGAAGGTTTGGTTTGATTTCTTTTAACAGTCAGCGAGTATGTTAGAATTCAATCTCTTCGCCGCTACGGAAGACGCGTTATAAAAGAAGGCTGACAACGCCTATGCTGGCCGGTGCTTGTAGAGTTTTAATAGCTGTTTGGTTTGCCATGCACTTCATTTCAGGTGCCGCTGCGGATCAAAAAACACTGCACATCGCGTCCATAGATTGGTGCCCCCAACTTTGTATTGACGGCGATAAAGCTGGCTATATTACCGACATCGTTGAGCAGATCTTTGAAGCCAGTCCCTATGATTTGGCAATCAAGATCTATCCTTGGTCCCGCGCCATTCAATACACAAGAGCAGGGAGAGTTCATGCATTGTTGTCTCCCGCAAAAGCTGAAGCGCCTGACCTGGTCTATCCCGCAGAGGAAATCGGGGTTCAAAGGATGTGCTTCTTTGTCCTGAAGGAGAACCCTTGGACATTCGAGGGGACATCCTCACTCGAGGGGCATCTGACAGCTGTCGCAACTGACACCTCAATTGAGGAGTTGAATGAGTTCATTTCGAAGAGAACGGATTTGTTCTTTTTTGCTCCCTATAGCGATGAGTATCTGAAAAATAGTATAGATATGTTGATGTTAGGTCGCGTGAATAGCTTTTTGTTCACTCACAACTCAACCGTTCATGCCGCACGGCGGCTTGGTATGGAAAACAGAATTCGCCAAGCCGGTTGTGTCTCAGTCGCGAAAGTTTACATGGCATTTTCACCTACAGAAGAGATGGCATCTGATGTTGCGGAAATGCGAGCCTATTTTGATAGCGCAATGGCCAAGTTCAAATCGGACGGACGGGTCAGCGATGTTATGGCGCAATATGGTCTATCAGATTGGACACAGCCCGAAGACGTCCTGGAACGTTAAAATTACCTCCCAAAAGTCTTGGTTCTTTTGAACAGTCTGGCTAGCGATTAGAAATGTATTCTGGGTCGGCCACTCGAAAGGGTGTTTGTGCAAAACTCTTTGGGGCCGCCTGTTCGGTAGCATTGGCGTGGGGGAGTGCTTTGAATGAATTGAGTTTGGAACTGCCCGACGGCTCCAATCTGAATGGGGTTGCCGACTACATTCAGGACATTTTCTGTATCGACCTGCCGTATGCGCCGGGAATGGTGTTTGTCGGTGCACAGTTTCAACCGGCGAAGGGAATGGAAGCAATCTCGGCTGGGGCCGCTGACATCGATCCTCAGAGGGCCCTAGAGCGATGCTTTGGCGAGATCGCAGAAACGCTTTCGCAGTACACAGCTTTCAAACTAGACAGCACGAAGATCCAAGAAATCCTTCCGCTTGCGACATCAGACGATTTATCCGCGGAGTTTGAAGCTTTAGGATCTCATTTGGGAGAAGATGGCTGGGTTGCCGGACTGGAAGTATTGAGCCAAGCGGAGTGTTTTATTCCAGCCTCTCTGTGCTTTCGGGACCTTAAGGGACAATCAGAAACTGAAACCGCCTTCAGTTCAGGCTTCGCAGCGGGGCCTACGTTGTCTGCTGCCATCGAAGCGGCGACACTGGAGCTGATTGAGCGAGATGCTGTTGCACTGTGGTGGTATGGCGGGCGACCGCCCCGCAGCATCGCAGCCCCGTTTTTAGATCAAGCGAAGCTTTTTCAGAGAGTCATACGCAAGGGGAGGGGAGATCGGCAAACCGTTCTTCTGGACCTAAGCACTGACATTGAAGTGCCCGTAGTCGCGGCCGTATCGGCAAATGCAGACGGTGGTGATGTCGCCTTCGGCTACGCCGCACGGAGGAGCTTTTCGCAAGCGATTGAGGCGGCGCTCAAGGAGTTGGCACAGATGGAACTGGGCAGCCTCCTGTGTGATCTCAAAGTACAGTCCGGCAAAACCGACCGGCTGACTCCGGCCGACTTTAAGGTGATAAAGCGGCGTCAGCATTTGTCACTTGGATCAGCTCCTTTTGTTTGTGCTCCGCGTGAGTGCGGTTTGAAACCGACCGATCAGGATGCCGATATTGACGCAGCTTTGCAGAATGCAGGTCTAAGAAGGTTTGTTGTTGAGATGACATCGCCCCAAATAGGTGTGCCGGTTGCCCGAGTCGTCTGCCCTCAGTTGCAGCCACTTCCCGTGGTATTTGCCTCGCAAAGATTGACATGTGCGCAAACGTTGTACAATGGATGGTCCGACACTGTAGTGGTGTGTGAGCCGATTTAACATTTCTTGTTCCAGCGTGTTGATTGGGGGAACGCTTGGATCGAAATTTGTACGTCCGCGTTATCGGTCCGCCAGCATTTGAGCTGGATGGTCAAACATTTAGCACTTCGTCTCGGAAGGGCGACGCCCTACTTGCGTATCTGGCGGTAAGTGAGCGAAGCACCATTTCCCGGCAGTCTGCGGCCGGTCTTTTGTGGTCGGAATCGAGCGAAGACAAGGCCCGCATGTCTCTTCGGCAAGTCATCCGGTCCATCCGTGTGGCCTGTAAGAGTGTTGGATATGACGACTTTTTCGCAGACCCACAGAGCATTGAGTTGCGTGGCAGTGGATTTAGAATTGACGTCCAAGATCTGCTGACATCGATTGAACATTCCGAAGTGCCAAGGCGCAGCGTGCTTCACGAACTGCGGTACTCGCACAAGATTTTCGCCGGCTGTGATGAATTTGATCCCAATTTCACCAATTGGCTGCGGGTTCAACGTCAGATCTGGAGTGACAGGGTCATGGAAGCCCTGTTGCAGAAATTCAACGAAACGAAAGAGCTGCCGGCAATTGGGGGGAAATGGGCGCAAGCTTTGTTTGTCTTCGACCCTTCCAATGAACCAGCTGCACGCTATCTCATGATCGAGAAGGCGTCAGAAGGGGATTATGCAGGCGCAATCGCAATCTATGACACGCTTTGGCAAACCCTATCGGATGACTTCGACACCGAACCGGATTTTGAAACGCAGGATGTGATTGCCGACATCAAGCTGGGAAAGGTCGACCAGTCCAGGCAACACCCCGTGCCTCGGAATGTGCCGGTGTCCCAAGACTTGTCCGAACACCCGATCATCATCGTTGCGCCGGTAGACCAGTCTACTCAGGGAGAAGTCGCCAACTCATATTTGCAGGGCATGCGCTCTGAATTGATATCCCGGCTCGTAAAATTCCGCGAATGGTCTGTCGTTGATTGGGGAGCGGATCAAAAGGAGAGTAAACGGCCAACCTATTCAATTCCGCTATCCGCATGGCGCGAAGGTGGGGAAATCGCGTATTCCTTGAACCTGCGGGATGAGCATTCAGGGACGTTTGTTTGGGGGCAAACGATCCGGTGTGCCGAGGGCCAGTCCCCGCTTCAACAGCATAACTTTCTGCAAGAGATTGCCTATGCCGTGCGGGTGCAGGTATCTGCAGACCGGCTGCAAATGGCCAGCTCCGGAGATGCGTTGATGCCCGGGTTGTATGATGCCTGGATACATGCGCAGCAACGCTTGCAAAAATGGCGGGATGCTGACGACAACAAAGCCTTAGAACTGCTCCGGTTTATTGTAGAAAAGGCGCCCAACTTTGGCCCAGCCCACAGCGCGATGGCGCAATTTGCCAATGGCCGTCATATTGTCCGGCCAGGTCTTTTTCGGCGTACGGCAAATGCCGAATTCGCTTACAGTCACGCAAAAAAAGCTTTGGAGTTAGACCCACTGGATGCCCGGGCCCATTTAAGTGTTGGCTGGACCCAAGCGCTTTTGCAGAATTTTGATGAAGCTGAAAGCTCCTTTACCTCGGCCATACAATTAAACCCAAACGATCCGTGGGCGTTGATTTCCGGAACTCACGGATTGGCATTTTGCCGGTCAACAGATGAACAGGGCGTCGATACCGGCATGATCCTGGATCTTGATGTCGACCTTGCTCCGGAACATTGGAGTTATTTAGCCGGAATCCGGTTTCTCGCAAGAGACTTCGATGGATGTCTTGCTGCCTCTGCGCGTGCCGGGCAGGGGTATTACGGGATGAAAACCTGGACGATCTCCGCGCTTTCTGAGTTGGGTCGATTCGATGAGGCAAAGACAGAAGCGGAAGAGCTTTACAAGCTGCTCAAACAGGATTGGTACGGGCAAGTGGCGCCGTCACCGGAAAACGCCGGTGACTGGCTTGCTCAAATGTTTCCAATCCGGTCAAGCAGTCTCCGGCAGCGCATTCGGAAATGGTTGTCGGAAGCTGGATTGTAGGATCTAGCCGGTCAAATGGGGGATTTGATTTGGCTGGTATAACCGTTTACCGGCAGACCGAGACTGTATAGTCGGATACCCGGCAAAGGAAAAAATCAAGATTGGTCATATGGACGTTTGACGGCTCGGATTCCTGTCCGTCGGTCTGGCCACGCAGTTTGACCCGATAGAAGTTGGGTACATCGTAGCGGCCGGTGGCTTCCTCGCCGGATGAAAGCACTTTCATAGTGTTTTCGATCATTTTCTTCGGAGGCAGGCGCAGGAGAAATTCATTCGGTTCTGCTTGTACCGCGCGAACACAGTCGTCATCCTTCCAGCGGTCTGGCACCATTGCGATTGGATCTGGGCCTTCAAGAACCTTGCGCAGATCGCCAATGGTTTCCGGCGGAGTGGCCTTGCCAACGGCCCAATCGTGGATCAGTTGCCCAAACTCCACGGGTTTGATGACTTTGAAACGGCCGAACTCACCTTGGTGAATGTCAGACATAATACTCTCCTCCAGCATGATACTCTCCTCCAGTTATAAAAACGAAAGTCTGCTGCCGTCTTCCAGGGTCTTGTATTCATCTGGCAGGTGTTGGTCGATCCAGCGGATCAAATCCGGCATGGTTTGGGGAATGGGACCGGCCCCGGTTTGTTGAAATAGGATGGACGCAGCGATTTGCGGCGTATGGGAGTTTGGCAATTCCAGCTGCTGTAGACCGCGGTCGTCGTCAACTGCGCGGAAGAGGGTCTCCGCAACGATGATCGACCCGATCGGCCCGAGATGCTGTCCCTGTCCGGGCCCGCTGTTGGCTTCGATGAGCACAAACAACCCCAATGGCGGGTTGCCGCTGAGTTCATCAATCGTTTCGGTTGTCAATCTGGGAGGAAGGACACCTGAGCCGATAGGTCGTGTCGGCCGGTCTGCGAAAGATTTGATCTCAGCGGCAATGTCAGCGCTATTTGCAATTGTCTGCCGGCTTGCTGCCGGAAAATCTGGTTTTGTTGGAACCGTCTGCAGGATGTGTTGCCGCAACCGCTCGACTTTCAATACAGGTGCGGACACGCATCGCAGCAGATCCAGATAGGCAAGAGTATCATTGTCGAAATGGACGCCGTCTTTGAGCTTGCTGTTCAGAGCTCGCATATAGAGAGGCCCCAGCAGGTTGCTCTTTTGAGAAACGACAGCCGGTGTCCTGTCCGGAAGGTCAAAGAAAAAGGACCAGGCAGCAATCCAATCATCGTTGAGGGGGGCCCGGTTGGGTTCACCGTCCGAAGTTTGCCCAAGAACGTCCTCAAGCGTGAAGGCTTCGCCGTTCATTCGTTCTGACATTTCATAAAGCGGCCGGACCATCGCATGGCCAAACCGGTAAGCTGCATGGGTAAATTCACTGGTGACCGGATTGTTTTCATCAATTTCGAACAGATACCGGTCGGGGTCCTGCGACCGGCTGTAGTAGTGATAAATGTCTGGATCCAGCAGCTTTTGCAGAAAGTCATTTCTGATGATGTTGCGGTAGACGTATAAAACGACCGCTTTGGCAAAGTTGAAATGGGTGTCGATGTCCGAACCGGGATGCTGCTCCTCCGAATAGCCAACGACAATGTTGTGAAAGTGGGAGAAAAGGGCGGTGAGCTGGGAGAGGATTGGGTTGTTGTCGTTGCGCGCATCGGCAATGAGCGGACGGCCGCCCCGTTTGACACCGCTGTCGTCATATTCCTGATACCGGCAGATATCGCGCTTTGGCTGGTTCACTGTGCTCTTGTTGTGAGACACAGGACCAAGTTTTAGCCGTGCATCAATGCCTTTGAAATCACTTTTGAAATCATAACAATGTGCCGAGACCAGCGGGCCACTGCCATAGAGGGTGTTCAGCATCAAGGCATCGTTCTGAACATTCGTCCGAACCTTCGGCGCCTCCATATTGGGCCGGATTTCGCCATTGATTGTAATGTCGTGGGCAATCAGTTGGGCAAAATAGGTATAACCCGCTGGAATGCGCGGGTTTTCGCCCCAGTTGCCGTAGACCGGGCCACTTGTACCGGCGGCTTCCATCAAAAGGGCGATGTTTCTGAAAAGATCTTCTGTCTTGCGTTTGTCCAGTTTTCCATTGGCTTCGATGCCGGAATAAAGATCTGCAGGCGCTGGCCGTGTGCCAGTGGATAAGGCGGGGAAAGGAGAACGTCTTTTTAAAAAGTTCGATTGTTCAAAGTCTGAGAAGACTGTTTCCAGTCTTAAAGTGCTTTTGAGTAAATGCATTACCCTTCCCCGCCTTAACCTGCCCTTCCCGTAAGAAAATGGGAAAGACAATTCTTTCTTTGAAACGGGAAATTCCTCCTATCCGTCTCATGAAAGTTTATGCTTGTTATTTTGCGCCTGCGTCGATGAGGCTTGTTGAATTTCTGGAACCAGTAGACAGCTTGCAACGTGATTCCATCGTGATTCCTGCTTATCACGGTTGGATCACGGCGAATTTTCATGGCTTTTCGGCCATTTAATTTGTCCGCGTTCTAAAGTCGTTGGAAGATGTGAAACAGCGGTGACACAAGGTGCGGTTAATTCGCAGTTTCACCCGCCTGGATTGCCGCCTGTCTGAAACTGCCCTAATGCCCGAAGGTCCAGTAGGCCGCCAAGAGAATGGCCAAGCCGACTGCCGCCTGTAGACTAGAGCCGCTAGCCAGGATTGCAGTTGCGTGACCTTCGCGTCTGTCGCTTAGCGCGCTTTTGCGGACCAGCCAATAAAAACTGTCATTCGGCAATATGGCGACAAAGGAGCCGAGACAAATTGCCAACACCGCAGCAACTGGTGGCAATCCAGCAGCCATCACGATGGGGGCGGCGATCGGCGAAACCGCTGCAAATGTGGACATGCTCGAACCCTGAACAATCTTGAAAGAGGCGGTCAAGGCAAAGAGGCTCAGCAGGGCAAGGCTGCCACTTTGGCCTGCAAAGAAATTGCCAACCGGGACCGTCAGAGTTACGGCTGCGCTGAGGGCGCTGGCGGCCCCGATTATTACGAGGAGTGAGCCACTCCGGCTCAGACCGGTCTCAAGGCACGCACGACGGTCGCGTGCGGGAACCATTGCTAGAGCCACTCCAGCAGCACACATAAGCGCGCCTTTCGGGTTCACAAGAAAACTGGTCACGACATTCTGAGAGACGTCAAAGCTGACGCCGAATGCCAACAATGCGCACAATGTGCCAAAGGGAATGAGGACCTTGAGCCGTGTCTTCGTGGTACCTGATGAAGGTGGTGCCGTTACAGCTCGAAGTTCAACAAACCGCGCAAACGTCAGACCAGCTGCATAAACCGGCAGAAACAAAGCAAAACAAGTGATCAATAGCCAAGTGTCGCTCACGCCAATGCTGGTTGCGACAATGAGAGGCCCGGCTGGAAACAACAGTTTGAACCCGGCATAAGAACCGAAAGCTATTTCCAGGCGGCGCCGTTTGCTCATCGGTGTGAGCGCTGCATAGGCGGTATCTGGACAGACCATTCCTGCTGCAGCCAATGGGGACAGTCCGACTGCCAACAGGGGTGGTGCCTCCACTCTGATCCGGTCAATCGCGGCCGCAAGTGTGAACGAGGGGATCAGTATTAAGGCGAATTCCCCAATCGCAGCACCCCAGCCAGCGTTGAACACAGCTACGAGCTCTTTGGCGGGCAGTCCGGCGGCCAAAAGCAGAACCAGTGTCGCGAGGATTATCCAGACAGGCAACGGCAGACTTGGTGCGGTCAACCGGCGCCGCGTATTAGCTTGTTCCTGAGGGATTGTTATCGCGTTCTTGGTCATGCCCGAGCTCCATGAACACGTTGTTCCGTTTCAAGACCGGCGATCGGTGTTCCGTCAGAACTGGAACATTTGATCTCAGAGCGAGGCGGAAAAAGAGGTGGATCCGGCAGGATCAGCTGCATGTAAACAACATCAATGAACTGGCCGAACTTATATCCGAGGCCCTTGGACAGGCCCCTGCGCTTGAAGCCGAATTTTTCGTGCAACGCGATTGATCCGCTATTGGCACTGTCGCCAACCACAGCCATAACGGTCGCAAAGCGGTGTGACTGTTCCGCATACTTCAGCAGGGCAGCGAGTAGCTGTGTGCCGACGCCTTGCCTGGTCATGCTTGGGTCCATGTAGATCGAGACTTCTGCCGTGTAGCGGTAGGCAGACCGGTCTTTATGGGGGGCGAGATAAGCGTATCCCGCAATTTGGCTTGCGATGTCAGCGACGAGCCAGAGGTAGTTTTGGGCCTGAATAGCTTCGATCCGCTGGGCCATCTCCTGCTCATCTGGAGGAACTTCTTCAAAGGTGGCAGTGCCATATTTGACGTAATGCGCGTAAATTGTGCTCACCGCTGCGACGTCCGCCGGCCTAACAGGGCGGACGTTGATTGCGCTGGTTTGGGTTGGCGCAAAATCTTCGGGCTGTGTGTTGTCTTCCGTTTGGTATGCCACTCAAACCGCTCCAATCTTGTTCAAAGGGCAAAACCAATTTCGAATGCGTGCCGAACGTTTGCTGTCGGGCGATGTTTTGCCTGCGATCAGTGATCGTAGAGTGTTGAGCTGCGGGCAAAAGACGGATTATCCTCAGTGTCATTATGAGAAAAAGTCATGATACATGGTCGAAGAGCTCGCTCCGTGCGATGCGAGCCTTTGAGGCAGCAGCTCGGCTTGGCAGTTTCACGGCCGCCGCAGAGAGTTTGAATGTCACTCAAGGGGCCGTCAGCAGACAGATCAAGGAACTGGAAGGCGTCATCGGGAGGCCGTTGTTCCGGCGTTCAGGACCCCGTTTGTTTCTGACAGATCAGGGCCGGGCATTTGCAGATCAGCTGGCTGAGATATTTACCGATCTTCAGCAGGCTTTTTGGAACGTGCAAGGGTATGAGGAGACGGCTACGGTCACTATTTCGACCTTGCCGAGCGTCGCAACCCGGTGGCTTGCCGCCCGGCTAAGTGAATTCGATCGGGATTTTCCGGACGTTGACCTGAAAGTCCTTGCGTCCCGGGACCTGGCCGACTTCAGGACAGGTTCGATAGACGGGGCGATCCGCTTTGGGCAAGGCAATTGGCCGGAGGTTGAGGCTGAATATATTGGTGGTGAATCCGTGTGCCCGGTATGCACACCCGGCTTTGTTGCCGAACATAATCTCAATCATCCGGAAGACCTTCTGCAGGTTCGGCTGTTTCACAGCGATATGGAGGAAGGCTGGCAGGGATGGTTTCACCATGCCAGCGTTGTTCCGCCGCCAGCCTTACGTGGACCTCAGCTGGGCGATGATGCGGCCACGATGCAGGCTGTCTTGAATGGGCAGGGGGTGGCGCTGGGACGAACCTTGCTGGTTGCCGATGATCTTGCCGAAGGGAAGCTTGTTCAACCCTTTCCCGTCTCTTTGCCGATTTCATTTGGCTATTGGTTCGTAACCGAAAAACCTTCGCCGGATGACCCGCATCTCACGGCAGTGCGATCCTGGTTGATCGAACGGATCAGGACTACGTTGGAAGCGGAGGTCAGCTGACCGGTTTCCTGGTTATTTTTCGGCTTCGGACAAAAAATCTTCGGCAAGCTCAACCCAGAACGCCGCGCCAATGGGCAGGGCATCGTCGTTGAAATCGTATTCCGGGTGGTGCAGCGGCGGGTCATCATCCGTTTTGGCTGTGCCGAGGAGGAAGAAGCAGCCGGGTTTTTCTTCAAGGAAGTAAGCAAAATCTTCGCTGCCCATCTCCGGGCTCGGTAAGGTTTTGACCTTGTCTTCACCTGCAAAGCGACGGGCGACAGATCTCACATAATCTGTTTCGCGCTTAGGATTGTACATTGGCGGATACCCGCGCTCATAGTCCACATCGACCTGCATGCCATAACTTGTAGCCTGGCCTTCGGCTATCAGGCGGACACGGCGCTCCAACTCATCCCGCACGTTGTTATCAAACGCACGGATCGTGAGTTTCATCTCGGTGCTCGCAGGGATCACATTGCTGGCGATGCCGCCATTAAAGGCGCCGACCGTGATCACTGCCTGATCCATCGGATGCACATTTCGGGAGAGGATCGTCTGCAGCGCCATGATGATGGATGCACCACAAACGATCGGGTCGGACGCGGCTTGGGGTTGTGCACCATGCCCGCCTTTGCCGATCACCGTGATCGTGCATTCATCGGCGGCTGCCATCATCGGACCGTCGATAAAGGCGAATTCGCCGAAGGGAAGGGTCGGGTCATTGTGCAGGCCAAAAACAGCGTCGCAAGGAAAACGTTCGAACAGGCCATCTTCAATCATCAGTTTGGCACCACCGAAATTCTCTTCAGCGGGCTGGAACAGGAGATGAACCGTGCCGTTAAATTGTTTCCGGTCTGCCAGACGTTTGGCCGCGCCAAGCAGCATGGCCGTGTGCCCATCGTGGCCACAGGCGTGCATCAGGCCCGGATGCGTGCTGGCATAATCAGCGCCCGTTTCTTCCTGGATCGGCAAAGCGTCAAAATCGGCGCGGATGCCGATGCTGCGATTGGACGTGCCATTGCGCAAGGTGGCAACAATTCCGGTCTTGGCGAGGCCTCTGGTCACCTCAAAGCCCATGGCCGCCAGCTCACCTGCGACGTAATCCGACGTTTTGAATTCGGATAAGCCAATCTCCGGAATCTTGTGCAGATGGTGCCGTGTGGCAACGAGATCGGGATCGAAATTGGTGGTCTGTTTGGTCATGATCTTTTCTGAAATCATTTGTGAAATTGAGGCGTCGCTTAGGTCCCGCGGCTAGGAATGCGGTTTTCCAACAAGCGGAACAGCAATACCAGAATTCCGGTCAGGCACATATAGATAAGCGCCAGGAGAAGCAGTGGTTCGTAGGTGAGATAGGTGTCCTGGCGGACCCGGGAAATGATGGCGTAAGCGTCAACGACCGTGATGGTCGCGACGAGCGGCGTGGCTTTTAGTTGCAGCACGGTTTCGCCGCTGAGGGTTGGCAGCGCGCGGTAAATGGCCCGTGGCAACCAGATCCGCCGGAACATGGTAAAGCGGCTCATGCCAAAAGCACGGGCGGCCTCCAGCTCGCCGCGCGGGACACCGGCAAAGGCGCCGCGCATCACTTCACCTTCATAGGCGGCAAACGACAGCATCAACGCAGTGAAACCATAAGGCCAGGCTTGGCGCAGATAGGGCCAGAACATCGACTGACGGATTTCCGGGTATTGCGCAAAAACGGATCCAAGGCCGTAGTAAAGCAGCCACAATTGCAGCAGAAGCGGAGTGCCTCGGATCAGCGTGCAAAAGCCCCTCGCTATGGCCGCCAGCGGCCAAGGGCCGGTGACCTGTACAAGACCAAGTGGCAAGGCCAATAGAAATCCAGCCGCGGCCGTTGAAAACAGGAGGAACAGGGTTTCGCCGATGCCGTAAATCAACTTGCTCTGGTATTTCGGCAGCCAGTCCCAGCGCAGGAAATAAATGGCGCAGCCAACGATCACCGCAAAGACGGCAATCAGGAAAATCCTGTGTGGCTCCAACAGGCGGCGAGGCGGCGGCGGCACATAGGCCGGCATGGTGACTTTTGTCTCGCTCATGTCACACAGGCCCCGCGATGCCGCGTCTTGCGCGTCTTTCGATGATGGAGATGATCCGGTTGGATACCAGCGTTAGCGTGAGATAGAGGACCCCGGCGGCGCAGAAGAAGAGCATGTAAGCTTTTGTACTGCCGGCCGCCTGCCTTGTGACAAGCGTCAATTCGCTGAACCCGACGACGGCCAGAAGAGCCGTGTCTTTGGTGGCAATAAGCCAGAGATTGGACAGGCCGGGAATGGCGTAAGGCAACATTGCCGGCAAAGTGATGCGGCGCAGGGTTTTGAAGGGTGACATGCCGTAAGCGCGGGCCGCTTCAATCTGGCCTGGCGGTATGGCCTTGATCGCGCCGCGAAGGACTTCTGTTTGATAGGCACCTTGGACGACGCCGATGACAAAAATCCCGGCAGCAAGGCCGCTGATGTCGACCCGGGGCAATCCTGCCAGGCCGAGAATCGCGTTTACCGCATCGGACCCCGCATAATAAAGCAGAAGAATGAGAACAAGTTCCGGCACTGCGCGGATAATCGTCGTATAGATTTCCAGCAAATCCCGCAGGATCGGGCCGCCATAAAGCTTGCCGAATGCACCGGCAATTCCGATCAGAAGGCCGAGACTGAAGCCACCAACGGCAATCTGCAGAGACGCTGCAAATCCTTGCAGGAGCACGCCGCCCCAACCGGGTGGTGACAGTGCGAGGAGTTCGAGGTTCAAGAAACCGGCATCAACAGCCATCGACGGCAAATCACCTTAGTTTTATCGAAGAACCGCCGACGTCAATAAACGCCGGCGGGGTTAGGTAGGGACTGGCCGTTAGCCGCCGTAGATGTCGAAGTCGAAGTAATTCTTGGAGAATTCCTCGTATGTGCCGTTGGCACGGATCGCAGCGATCGCGGCGTTGATCTTTCCTTTCAGCTCGTCTTCGCCCTTGCGCAGACCGACGCCAACACCGGCGCCGAGAATAGCCGGATCGTCTGCAACGTTGCCTTTAAGCTCGCAGCAAGCGCCGGCTTCGGATTTCAGGAAAGCATCCAGTGCGATGGCGTCAGCTTGGACAGCATCGACACGGCCGGCAGCGAGGTCCTGGTTGGCTTCATCCTGGGTCTGATACTGCTTGATGTCGTCAGCGGTCGGGCCGAAATACTTGTCGGCATATGCGGCATGGATGGTGGACACCTGCACACCGAGGATTTTGCCCGAAAGGCCTTCCGGAGTGGCATCAAAACTGTCACCCTTGGCGCCGATAACGCTGGTCGGTGTATTGTAGTACTTGTCCGAAAAGTCGATAGTTTTCAGGCGTTCTTCAGTGATCGACATGGAGCCGACAATCATATCGATCTTGCCGGATGTCAGAGCCGGAATGATGCCGTCCCAAGCAACAGGAGTGATGACACAGTTGAGTTTGGCTTCTGCGCAAATCGCTTCCATGAACTCAACTTCCCAGCCAACCCATTTGCCGCTGGAATCTGGCGATGTGAACGGCGGATATGGTTCAGCAGCAACACCTACTTTAACGTCTTGAGCCAGCGCTCCGGTGACTGCAGTGGCACTGACTGCCGCTGCAACAAATGCTGCTTTGAAGATCTGTTTCATGCTGTTCCCCTGTTTTTCGGTTTGTTTGCCGGAAGGCCCGGCTTGACCAGCCCGCGCATGTGAGCCACGGGATGCCCGTTCTTTAAAAGCGTCCAGCCCCTGCCTTTGTCCTCCCGGCAAGGCCTGGCCCTTTAGTGGACCGAACTGATGAATTTCTTCAGTCGGTCCGATTTCGGCGCGCCAAAAACCTGGTCCGGCGGTCCCTGTTCTTCGATGATGCCGTTGTGCAGAAAGATGACATGGCTTGCGACTTCGCGGGCAAACTTCATTTCGTGCGTGACCAGCACCATGGTCCGGTGTTCCTGCGCCAGATCGCCGATGACGCTCAGAACTTCTCCGACCAGCTCCGGATCGAGGGCGGAAGTGGGCTCATCAAATAGAAGCGCAAGCGGCTGGACGGCGAGGGCTCGGGCGATCGCTGCGCGCTGCTGCTGGCCGCCGGATAAAAAAGCCGGATAGGCGTCGTGTTTTTCCTGAAGGCCGACCCGCCGAAGAAGACCCTCTGCGATTTCAACGGCCTGATCGCGTTTCATACCCAAAACATGGACGGGCACTTCAATGACGTTTTGCAGGACTGTCATGTGCTGCCAGAGATTGAAACTTTGGAAGACCATCGCCAGCTGGCTGCGGATGCGTTCGATCTGCTTGCGGTCTGCTGGGCGTAGGCCGTAGTGGCCATCGTCTTTTAATGAAATCGGCTCGCCATGGATTGTGACCGACCCGGCGCTCGGCAGCTCCAGCATATTGATGCATCTTAAAAGCGTTGATTTACCGGAGCCCGATCCTCCGATGATCGCAATGACATCGCCTTTGTTAGCTGTCAGCGAAACACCTTTGAGCACTTCAAGTGCTCCGAAACGTTTAAAGAGGTCTCGCACCTCTATGGCTGGCGCCACAGGTTCCATCATACCGCCATTGCCCGGCAACGCCGGACCGCTGTTGTTACTGTTCCCGCTGGCTTGTTGTTTTAAACGGTGCGGTGCCAGCTTTCCGTCCCGATATGTCTTGTTAGCTTTGCATCCAGTTCGTAATTATTCAAGTGTATAATTTGGGCTTGTGTGCTTATTATTCAGTCGTATAATTGAGAGCGGTTTTACGAATCTATCCAGCTTTTTTAAGCGGAGGCCATAAGGAAACGCGAATGATGAAGGGGGCGGAGATGACCAAAATCACGCAATATCTGCCGTCTTCCGGCACTGTGCTCTTGCCGTTTTTCGTTGCTGTTTCGCTCAGGAGTGCTGAATGAGCCGGCGTACTTTTCATCGCGCCAGCGAGGCAGAGCGCCGCCAGGACTTGATCAACGCGACGCTCGACTGCATCTCAGAACTTGGTTTGCAACGCGCGACCGTTCGAGAAGTCGCAACACGCGCTGGGGTCACTCCAGGCCTCATCCGGCACTATTTTTCCAGTAAGGATCAGATGCTGCAGGCCGCTTATCGCGAAGTCATGACCGGGATGACATCAAAGGTGGCAGCAGCTGCTGACGTGGGACAGACAAGCGCACGGGCCCGGTTGCATGATTTTATCGTTGCCAACCTGACACCTCCGGTCGCCGACGGCCGGTCTCTATCACTATGGGCCGCTTTTATCAGTCATGTCCGCGTAGATCCTGCTTTTGCCGAAATCCACCGGGAGAGTTATCTCACTTTTCGCTCCGCGCTCGAAGTACTTGTGTCTGAGGTGTTGGCAGAGGCTGGAGAAGTGCCTGATGACACACGCTGCCGGGAGTTGTCGATTGCTATCAACGGTGTGATCGACGGCCTTTGGCTGGAGGGCACGCTGGTTGGCGATCTTTTTTCCGAAACGCCTTTGCCTGGCATTGCCATTAAATCCGTTGAAGCCCTGTTGGGCGGCATCAAACTCGCCGCCGACGACTAACCAACCTGAGAGACCGACTATGCGTTATGCGTCGATCACCGATCGTCTGGCCCATTTGGGCTCAGGAAAATGGACTGTGCATCTCAAAGCTCGTGAGATGATGGCGGCTGGCACGTCCGTCATTGAACTCACGATTGGCGAGCCGGACATCATGCCGGATACAGCCCTGCTGGACGAAGCCAACCGGTCGATGCGGGAAGGACGGATCCGCTATTCAAATGGCCGGGGTGAGCCGAAAATCGTTTCAGCCCTGACCGAGAAATACCGGAAGCGCCAGCCTGGTGTCACTGAACGCAACATCCTCTGTTTCCCGGGAACGCAGACGGCACTGTTTGCTGTCATGCTCGGTCTCGTTGAGGGTGGTGACGCGGTTCTGGTGCCAGATCCGCTGTATGCCACATACGAAGGCGTGGTTGCAGCCACCGGGGCATCGATGGTTCCCGTGCCGCTGCGTCCGGAACAAGGATTTCATCTGCAGGCTGAAGACCTCGAGCAGGCGATTACACCAGACTGCCGGGTGCTTTTGTTGAACAATCCGCACAATCCGACCGGTGCAACTCTTTCCAAAGACGAAGTTGCGGCGATAGGTGAGGTTTGCCGCCGTCATGATCTCTGGATCGTGTGTGACGAAGTTTATGAGAAGCTGATTTTTGACGGTGAGTTCGTCTCTCCGTTCGATATCCTGGAATTGCAAGAGCGGACAATCGCGGTGTCTTCGATTTCGAAGTCTCACGCCGCTCCTGGGTTTCGCTCGGGTTGGGCCGTTGGTCCGGAGGAGTTCTGCGACCGTCTGTTGTCCGTTTCCGAAACCATGTTGTTTGGTGGTCAGCCGTTTATCGCCGATATGACCGCCATGGCGGTCTCCGGAAACTTCGATACGGCAGAGCGTATGCGTGAGAGCTACCAGCGACGCGCGGGCCTTGTCATGGATCACCTTGGCGGCCATGGCGCCTTGCGGCCGATGATGCCGGAAGCGGGCATGTTCTTGCTGGTTGATGTCCGGGAGACCGGTCTGGATGGAGAAACATTTGCGACCCGTCTGCTTGATGAAAAACATGTCGCCGTGATGCCGGGGGCCTCGTTCGGCGATCAGGCTGCCGGTTTCATTCGTTTGTCGCTGACCGTTGCGGACGAAAAGCTTTTAGAAGCTGCAGACCGGATCGCAGCCTTTGCAGATGAACTTGGTGCGGGTGCAGGAAATAAAAAATGGGCGTAGCGGAAAAGACCGTCGGCGAAGTTCTGATCGATTTGCTGGAAGTCTATGGTGTGGACACCGTTTTTGGAATTCCGGGCGTTCACACTGCAGAACTTTATAGGGGGCTCGCGACCTCCAGTATTCGCCATATCACACCGCGCCATGAGCAAGGTGCTGGATTCATGGCTGACGGCTATGCGCGTGTGACAGGCAAACCCGGTGTGGCGCTGGTTATCACAGGGCCGGGGCTCACCAACACAATCACGGCGATGGCCCAGGCATATCAAGATTCGATACCGATGCTGGTTATATCCGGCGTTAATTCGCGGGGCAGTCTTGGGCATGGTCGCGGCTGTCTGCACGAGTTGCCGGACCAGCGGGCGACCATGGCCACCGTGTCGCATATGACCCACACGTTGCTGGATCCGGCCGATCTGCCATCTGTCTTGGAGCGGGCCTTTACAATCCTTCAGTCCCGCCGCCCGGGGCCGGTTCATATTGAGATCCCAACCGATGTGATGGATTCAAAAATCGTGATTGAGGTGCCGGATCCCATAAAAACCTTCGGGCCGCGGGCATCCGTTTCTCAAGTTGCAGCTTTGGCCGAAAAATGCCGTCAGTCTCAGGCGCCGGTGATCCTGTGCGGTGGTGGGTCTATTTCGTCCGCCGAGCAGATTAAGATGTTGGCGGAAGCTCTGGATGCGCCTCTGGTCACAACGGTGAACGCCCGCGGTATGTTTGCAGGTCATCCGTTGTCGGTGCCGGCAAGCCCGAGCCTTCAGCCTGTCCGGGACATGCTTGCCAACGCCGATCTGGTGATCGCGCTGGGAACGCAAATGGGAGCAACCGACTACGACATGTATGCCGACGGCGGGTTCCCAGAGCTTGGCAATCTGGTGCGGGTGGATATTGATGCGGATCAGCTTGCCCGTGGTCCGGCGGCCTCTCTTCAAATCCTGTCCACAGTCGACCAGCTTTTGGCTGACCTTTTGCCGATGGTCGGCGGTCTGAGTGGACGCACAGGTGGCGCAGAACGCGCTGACAAGTGCCAGAGAGGTTCACTAGAAAGCCTCAGTCCGAAAATGCGCTTGGAAATCAATATCCTGGAGAATATCCGGGATGCCCTTCCTGGCTGTTTTCTTGTCGGCGATTCGACCCAGGCGATTTACTCCGGAAATCTCTATTTCGAAGCCGGCCAACCCAAGGGATGGTTTAATGCCGCGACCGGTTATGGCGCGTTGGGCTACGGACCGCCAGCCGCGATCGGGGCCAGCCTGGGTGCGCCGGAAAAGCCGGTTGTCTGCATCGTTGGCGACGGTGGGTTCCAGTTTTCCCTGGCCGAGATCGGATCGGCCAAGGATTGCGGTGCCAATGTCATTTTTCTGGTCTGGAACAATGACGGGTATGGTGAGATCAAGACCTACATGGAAGACAGCGGCATTGTTCCGGAAGGGGTAACACCGTCTGCGCCGGATTTTCTGAAGATTGCTGAGGCCTATGGCGTGCCAGCGGTGCGCTTGGATGATGTTGTCGACTTGCCAGAAGCGCTTCGGCGGCTGGCCGGTGAGGGAGGTCCTAGCCTGATCGAGATCCACGAAACGAGAACCCGTGGAGCCGGCGTTTAGAGCGCGAAAACGGTGCGCTTTTAACCAATTTGTTCGCTTATCAGATCCTTTTTGGGCGTGGCGCAATCTCCAGCGCGGCGCCCTTTTTCTCATTCATAAGTTTAATAGACTTAAGATGATCCTACGGAAGTATGGGCCTACCTAAGTAGTCTTGAGTAAATTTTGATTATCAGTAGAAAACAATCCTTAAATTCCAGTGAAGTTCGGTGGCGCTAGTCACTTTAGGTCAATTGCCAATCTAAGTTTCTCTTTTTAGAGGTTCGTGGATTGAGGTCTAGGGAAGGGGGATCCTCGACCAATACTGGATAAGGGCATGTAAAAGTTGAAACTGATTGCCGCCTTTAGTACATAAAATCGGCGGCATAAAAGTAGCAGATACAGTGCGTTTTTCGTTTTTCTGCTGTGACTGTTTTCACCATTGACATGCTGCCCAGTAATTCGGTCACGGAACTCCCGACTTTTCATCGGCTATGGAATTCAGGATCTGGCATTTGCCGGAGCTGGAGCGAGACGGTTGCTAATTGAGGGTGGCCGCCATGGAGAAATACCGGGGGCCGGTTGCCGGAGCCTCCGCGCGTGACAGGATCAAATGGAGGAGACTGTATGTCCGAAAACTCATCCAACAACGCTTATTGGTCCGCCAATATGCGCATCATCGTGGTCAGCCTCATCATTTGGGCGCTGGTCTCTTTTGGGTTTGGCATTTTGCTGCGCCCGCTCTTGAGCACAATTTCTGTTGGCGGCACTGACCTTGGTTTCTGGTTTGCCCAGCAGGGGTCGATCATCGTCTTTCTTGGGATCATCTTCTTTTATGCCTTCAAGATGAACAAACTCGACCGTGAACACGGCGTAGAAGAAGAGTAAGGGCGGCTTCAACGATGGATCAGTTTACTATCAATCTGCTGTTTGTGGGTGGCTCCTTTGCCCTCTACATCGGCATCGCGATCTGGGCCCGTGCCGGGTCCACATCTGAGTTTTATGCTGCCGGCCGCGGTGTCCATCCGGTCACCAACGGTATGGCAACGGCTGCTGACTGGATGTCGGCCGCATCTTTCATCTCCATGGCTGGCCTCATCGCTTTCACAGGCTATGACAACTCGTCCTTCCTGATGGGCTGGACTGGCGGTTATGTGCTGCTGGCGCTGCTGCTTGCCCCTTACCTGCGTAAGTTCGGCAAGTTCACCGTATCTGAGTTCATCGGCGACCGCTTCTACAGTCAGACAGCCCGGATCGTGGCCGTTGTCTGCCTGATTGTTGCGTCCGTGACCTACGTTATCGGCCAGATGACCGGTGTTGGTGTTGCCTTTGGCCGCTTTCTGGAAGTTGACAACACAACGGGCCTTCTGATTGGCGCGGCTGTTGTGTTCGCCTACGCGGTGTTCGGCGGCATGAAAGGCGTGACCTACACGCAGGTCGCCCAGTATGTCGTTCTGATCACGGCTTACACCATCCCGGCTATCTTCATCTCGCTGCAGCTGACCGGCAACCCGATCCCGGGTCTGGGTCTGTTTGGCGATGATGTTGCCGCTGGTGTTCCGCTTCTGACCAAGCTGGACCAGGTGGTTACGGAACTTGGCTTTAACTCCTACACGTCCCACCACGCTGATACACTCAACATGGTGCTGTTCACCCTGTCACTGATGATTGGTACGGCTGGTCTGCCGCACGTGATCATGCGCTTCTTCACTGTTCCGAAAGTGGCTGATGCGCGCTGGTCCGCTGGTTGGGCTCTGGTGTTCATTGCGCTGCTTTACATCACCGCTCCGGCCGTTGGTGCCATGGCACGCCTGAACATCACCGAAATGATGTGGCCGAACGGCGGTATTGCCGGCGGTGCGGTTGCAGTTGAGCAGATCGAAAATGATCCGCAGTACGACTGGATGGACACCTGGCAGAAGACCGGTCTTCTGAACTGGGAAGACAAGAACGGCGATGGCAAGATCCAGTATTACAACGACAAGAATGCCAGCATGCAGGCAATGGCTGAAGAAAAAGGCTGGGCCGGCAACGAACTGACCAAGTTCAACCGTGACATCCTTGTGCTTGCCAATCCGGAAATCGCAAACTTGCCGAGCTGGGTGATTGGTCTCGTGGCTGCCGGTGGTCTTGCCGCCGCGCTGTCAACGGCTGCCGGTCTCTTGCTGGCGATCTCGTCCGCGGTGTCGCACGATTTGATCAAGGGCGCGTTTAATCCGTCGATTTCGGAAAAAGGTGAGCTCTTGTCTGCGCGGATAGCCATGGCGGTCGCGATTGTTGTGGCAACCTATCTGGGGCTCAATCCTCCAGGGTTTGCAGCGCAAACGGTGGCCTTGGCCTTCGGTCTGGCGGCAGCCTCGATCTTCCCGGCGCTGATGATGGGTATCTTCACCAAGGTGAACAGCCGTGGTGCAGTAGCCGGCATGATCGCAGGTATCTCCGTCACCCTGATCTACATCTTCCTGCATAAGGGCTGGCTGTTCATTCCGGGCACCAACTCCTTCACGGATGCGGATCCGCTGCTGGGCACCATCAAGTCCACATCCTTCGGTGCGATTGGCGCCATGGTGAACTTCGCGGTTGCTTACTTCGTCTCGAAATCTTCCGAGCCGATCCCGGCGGAAATCGAGCAGCTCGTTGAAAGCGTGCGGGTTCCGCGCGGTGCCGGCGCAGCTCAGGATCACTAAAGCTGATATTCAGGCCGCCGCTCTGCGGCGGTCTGTCTGCTTCCGATTTTGTCCTGCCCGGTTCACATTGGGCGGGATTTTTTCTTTTTGTGTAAAGGCTTCAGCATGCCCCTGACACCTGATCGGATAGTGCGGTTTTTGAATTCAGTGCATCCCTATGATGCGCTTCCTGCAGATGTGCAAACCGCAATCCTTCAGGAGGTCGATGTCCGGGATGTCAAAAAAGACGGAACGATTTACGAGTTCGGAGCAACATTGCCCGGTCTGTTCATCATTTTTGACGGTGCGGTCGAAGTCCGGGATGAACAAGGCGCAGTACTCAGTTATCTGGGACCCCGGAATTCCTTCGGAGAACGCGGTCTTTTGAAGGACGGTGTGGCCGTAACTTCTGCCCGGGCCGACGCCGATTCAATTCTGCTGGTGGTTCCGCCAGCAACATTCCAGAACCTGATCAAGGATCATCAGCCGTTTGCCCGGTTTTTTGATCGCAGCCGCAAACCTCAGGCGCGCGACAAGGATTTGGCGACCACGCAAGTGGCAACGTTCATGGCAAATGCGCCGATTACCTGTCAGCCGGATGACAATGTGCAATTCGCGGCCCGCAAAATGCGCGATCACCACGTGTCCTCGCTGTGTGTGACGGATGGGGATGGCCGGTTGATCGGGATCGTTACCATCCGGGATTTGTCCGGCAAGGTTCTTGCCGAAGGCCTGCCGATCGAGACGCCTGTGCGGGAGGTGATGACAGCTGATCCGGTCACTTTGGCACCAAGCGCGATTGGCTCTGATGTCCTGCATTTGATGATGGAGCGGCGCATTGGTCATGTCCCCATCGTCAATGGCGATGTCTTGGCCGGTATTGTCACACAGACAGATTTGACCCGTTTTCAGGCCGTCAGTTCGGCCGAGCTGGTTGGGGAGATCAGCGCTGCTGGAACAGCAGAAGAGATCGCTAAAGTGACCGCGCGCATCCCGGACCTTCTGGTCCAGCTGGTTGCCAATGGCAGCCGCCATGAAGTGGTGACCCGCCTGATAACAGATATCGCCGATATAGCCACCCGGCGCCTTTTGGCATTGGCTGAAGAAAAACTGGGGCCGCCGCCGGTGCCCTATCTCTGGCTTGCCTGCGGCTCGCAAGGCCGCCAGGAGCAGACTGGGGTGAGCGATCAGGACAATTGCCTGTTCTTGGACGACGGCGTCACGGATGCCGACCAAACAGGCTACTTTGCAGAACTCGCCAAGTTCGTGTCCGACGGTCTCAACACTTGCGGTTATGTCTATTGCCCAGGTGATATGATGGCGACCAATCCGCGCTGGTGCCAGCCGGTCAGAGTCTGGAAAAGTTATTTTGAAGGCTGGATCGAAAAGCCAGACCCCATGGCTCAGATGCTGAGCTCAGTGATGTTTGATCTTCGGCCGATTGGTGGTCACACGCCACTATTCGCCAACCTTCAGGAAGAGACACTGGCGGCTGCGTCCAAGAACTCAATTTTCGTGGCGCATATGATCAGCAATTCGCTGAAGCATACGCCGCCGCTCAATCTCTTGCGCGGGCTGGCAACGATCCGGTCCGGAGAAAACAAGAACACACTCGATTTGAAACACAACGGGGTTGTACCGGTGGTGGATCTTGCCCGGATCTATGCGCTGCGTGGTGAAATTCGGGCGGTGAACACCCGCGCCCGGTTGGTTGAAGCCCGTGAAAATGGTCAATTGAGTCAGTCCGGGGCAGGGGATCTCATTGATGCTTATGATCTAATTGCCGAGACGCGTTTGCTGCATCAGGTTGATATGATCAAACAGGGATTGCCGCCGAACAATTTTCTGCAACCGTCGATCCTATCGGATTTTGAACGCAGTCACTTAAGGGATGCGTTTGTTGTGGTCAAAACCATGCAGTCGGCCGCCGGGCAGGGGCGCGGAATGCTCAGTTAAGAAACACCGGACAACGCGGCTGGGAGGATAGCTGCTTGCCGGGTTGGGAGAGCGAATGTTTGTAGAACTGATTGCAACGATTGTGGCCGGTGCCGCTGCCGCGGGGCTTGTCTTGCTGATCAACCGGGCGCTCGGCGGAAAGATGCCGCGCTGGCTGGCCCCCGTGATGGCTGGTGTTGCCATGCTGGCGGCAACGATTTCCAACGAATACGGCTGGTTTGAACGGACAAAGGAGACATTGCCCGACGGATTGGTTGTCGCTCATACGGTCGAAAACAAGGCGGTATACCGCCCCTGGACCTACCTCGTGCCGTATGTTGAGCGGTTTGTCGCGATCGACACCTTTTCCATCCAGACGCATACCTCTCAGCCGGGCATGAAACTCGCTGAAGCTTACTTCTTCGGCCGCTGGTCCACGGTCAACAAATTGCCGGTGCTCACCGATTGTGTTGATACCCGGCGGGCCGCTCTGATCGACGGGGTTACTTTTGAAGTTGATGGGGTCGTTGAAGGGGCTGAGTGGGTAGACGTTCCTGACGATGATCCGCTTGTTTCGACAATTTGCGGAGCTGGATGATGCTGACCACCTTCAGCTTGCGGCTGCGGATCTTTCTCCTGTTTTTGGGACTGACAGCTGTTACCTGGGGTGCCGTCAGCCTTTCTCTTTATGTTGGTTTTCTGCGTACCGAGGTAACGGGCGTTGGATCTGGTTTCCTATTTGCGGGTATTTTGGCGAACTTCGGGACGCTTGCGGTATTCGCGCTCTTCTGGCTGCTGTTTGACGAAAACGTCGCAAAGCCGATCGAACGCATTGCAGCAGCCATGCGCACAAGAGCGCATGCCGGCGTTGAGGTTTCCGTCGACCATCATGAAGCACGTTATCTTGGGGACTTGGCGCCTGCTGTGTCCGCTGTAACAGGGGAATTGTCCAAGGTCTCGGACGGGGCTGAGGACATTGTCGCCGAAGAAACGGCGCGGCTGAACGCAGAACGCGCCCATCTGGCCTTGCTTTTGACCGAGATTCCGGTCGCAATCGTCCTGGTCAGTCCGACCCATCAAATCATGCTGTATGACGGGCAGGCCGCCGATGTGCTCGGACAGGTGCACGTCCCGCGACTGAGCGCTTCGATCTTTGACTATTTTTCTGAAGATGAATTGCGGAAGGCGTGTGAGCAGCTGACAGACAAACGGCGGGAAGTTGAGGCGGATGTCCATGGTACTCGCGGGAACCTGACATTTAAGCTGCGCTTGAAGAAGCTCAGTCAGGCGTCCGGCTATATGATCCTGATCGATAATACGAGCGCGCGCATTGCTCCCGATGCCGCTCGGCCGCTGATCTATGATTTTGACCTTGAGGTGCAGGATTCAGAGCGGGCCTTTGAAAACCGGCCCCTGCAGGAAATGTCCTTCACGGTGTTTGACACGGAAACAACGGGACTTATGCCGAACAAGGACGAGATTGTACAAATTGGTGCCGTCCGCGTCGTAAATGGACGGATCGTGCCGGGTGAAGAAGTGGATCAGCTGGTCAATCCCGGCCGTCCCATTCCGCTGGCATCCAGCAAGGTGCACGGCATTACCGACGAGATGGTCACTGATGCGCCGGAGGCCCTGGATGCTGTCGAGGACTTTCACGGTTTTGCCCGGGATTCGGTGATTGTTGCCCATAACGCGCCATTCGACATGGCCTTCCTGCACCGCTATGGCAAAGTTCTTGGGCTGGATTGGGATCATCCGATCCTTGATACTGTGTTGCTCTCTGCTGTGGTGTTTGGCGCGAATGAAGAGCACACGCTGGATGCGGTGTGTTTGAGGCTTGGTATCAAAATCCGTCCCGAAGTCCGGCATACGGCGCTGGGAGATGCGGAAGCGACCGCCGAAGCCTTTTGCAAGCTTTTGCCGATCCTTGCATCCCGAGGCTACAAAACCTTCGGTGAGGTCATTCAGGAGACCCGCAAGCACGGGCGGCTGCTGAAAGACATGAACTGATTTCAGAATAATTTATCTTTTGAAGAGCATTTGGTTTGATCGATCGCCTTCGATCAGAGGGTATGCTGCAGTGCGGTGCGGTTTCGTTTGCAGTGCGAATTAACGCGATTTGATTTCATATCATGTTTCTTTTGGCTCTATTCGAAAGCATTTTTCGCTGGTTTTTTGTCAGATTTGTGTCACACTCTCCGTGTGGAGAGGAGAATTTTCGATAGGGAATTGGGATTTTTTCGCTTTAAGGTGTTTGTAATATAGTAAAAAAATCAAATCCTTGTCAGTTTTTAGGCGCGGCTAAATCATCTACTAAAAATTTAGTTTGACAATGTGATCTCCCTGTGTCCAAGTATTGGCAGCCGGATTAATGACGGCCTAGATACTCTCATGGGAGGAAATTTAAGATGCGCAAGTATCTTCTCTGCGCAGTCGCAGCTGGTGCTGTGATTGCTGGAGCCGGATCTGCTTTTGCCGATGAGGCGGCAGCACAAAAGTGGATCGATCAAGAATTCCAGCCTTCAGTTCTGTCCAAAGATGAGCAGCTTGCTGAAATGCAGTGGTTCATCGGCGCGGCTGAGCCGTTCAAGGGCATGGAAATTAACGTTCTGTCCGAAGGTATTCCGACTCACTCGTATGAGTCCGAAGTCCTGACCAAAGCCTTTGAGGAAATCACCGGTATCAAGGTGAATCACCAGATCCTCGGTGAAGGTGAGGTTGTTCAGGCCGTTCAGACCCAAATGCAGACCGGCCGGAACCTCTACGACGCATACGTCAACGACTCCGACCTGATCGGGACACATTCCCGTCTGCAGCTTGCTTACAACCTGACTGACTGGATGGCCGGAAACGGCAAAGACGTCACCAATCCAGGTCTGGACCTGGCTGACTTCATGGGCACCCAGTTCACGACTGGCCCGGATGGCGACCTCTACCAGCTTCCTGATCAGCAGTTCGCGAACCTTTACTGGTTCCGTAAAGACTGGTTCGACCGTGAAGACCTGAAAAAGGCCTTTAAGGACAAGTACGGCTACGATCTTGGCGTTCCGGTCAACTGGTCCGCTTACGAAGATATCGCTGAGTTCTTCTCCAAAGAGGTGAAGGAAATCGACGGTGTCGCGATCTACGGTCACATGGACTACGGTAAACGTGCTCCGGACCTTGGTTGGCGTATGACCGATGCATGGCTCTCCATGGCCGGTGCTGGCGACAAGGGCGAGCCGAACGGTATCCCGGTTGACGAGTGGGGCATCCGCATGGAAGCCGGTACTTGTAACCCGGTTGGTGCATCTGTCACCCGCGGTGGCGCTGCAAACGGCCCGGCGGCTGTTTACGCGATCCGTAAGTGGGATGAGTGGCTGCGCAACTACGCGCCTCCTGGCGCTGCAAGCTTCGACTTCTACCAGTCTCTGCCGGCTCTCAGCCAGGGCAATGTTGCTCAGCAGATCTTCTGGTACACCGCGTTCACCGCGGACATGGTGAAGCCGAAGTCTGAAGGCAACAACACCGTGGACGACGAGGGTACCCCGCTGTGGCGTATGGCACCGAGCCCGCACGGTCCTTACTGGGAAGAAGGCCAAAAGGTTGGTTATCAGGACGTGGGTTCCTGGACGATCCTGAAGTCCACTCCAGAAGACCGCGCGAAAGCTGCTTGGCTCTATGCTCAGTTCGTGGTTTCCAAGACTGTTGACGTGAAGAAAAGCCATGTTGGCCTGACCTTCATCCGTGACAGCTCTGTGAACCATGAGTCCTTTACCGAACGCGCTGGCCGCCTTGGTGGTCTGGTTGAGTTCTACCGCTCCCCGGACCGTGTTGCCTGGTCTCCGACTGGCGTCAACGTTCCGGATTACCCGAAGCTGGCCCAGATCTGGTGGCAGCAGATTGGTGACGTGAACTCCGGTGCATTCACCCCGCAAGAGGCGATGGACCGCCTTGCGCAGGAAATGGATATCGTTATGTCCCGCATGCAGCAGGCTGACGAGCGCGCCAATGTTTACGGTGGTTGCGGACCGCGTCTGAACGAAGAAAAAGACGCTGAGTACTGGCTGTCCCAGCCGGGTGCTCCGAAGGCAAAACTCGCCAACGAGAAGCCTCAGGGCGAGACCGTCAACTACGACGAACTGGTTGCTCGCTGGCAGAAGTGATCACCTGATCCGTCTTAAATAAAACTCCGGACCGGGGCTTGTCCCCGGTCCTTCACCGATCCGAATGTGTTAGGCGGCTGCGGCATGTGTTCCGCGCCAAAGCCTGAACGGACGCGGGCAGATATTCAATGTCTCTACAGCTTAAAAACGTCAGCAAGCGCGTGGGTTCCATCACTCATGTGAAGGAAACCAGCTTGTCTCTCGAACCAGGGCATTTCAATGTTCTGCTCGGGGAAACCGGATCCGGCAAGACATCGCTCATCAAACTGATGGCCGGTCTCGACAGCCTCGCTTCCGGACAGATTATCCTCAATGGCAAGGACGTGTCGGGTTTGAGCGCTCAAAAGCGCAACATCAGCCTGGTGCATCAGTTCTTCGTCAACTATCCGCATATGACGGTGTTCGACAACATCGCGTCTCCGCTGAAAATCGCAGGCGTGGCCAAGTCGGAAATCGAAGGCCGGGTAGAAGAAGCGGCAGGTCTCATGAAACTGGGACCTTACCTGAAGCGAAACCCGCACGAACTGTCTGGCGGTCAGCAACAGCGGTGTGCGCTGGCGCGGGCAATCGTCAAGGAAAGCGACGCGGTGTTTCTCGATGAGCCGCTTGCTAACCTTGATTATAAGCTGCGCGAAGAATTGCGCGATCAGCTTCCAGAGTTGTTTGCCGGTCGCGGTGCCGTCGTTGTCTACGCTACGTCTGAGCCGGAGGAAGCTCTGCTTTTGGGCGGCCGTACGGCACTCATGACAGACGGCAATGTGGTTCAGTTTGGCCCGACGGCTGAGATCTACCGTCAGCCGAAGGATCTGGACGCTGCCAAGGTGTTCTCAAACCCGCCGATCAACACTGCCGAAGTCAGCAAGCAGGGCGATACGGTGATCCTGAACGACCAAACCCGCTGGACGCTCTCAGGCGCTGCAGCTGGTCTATCCGACGGCATCTACACACTTGCGATCCGCCCGCACCACGTCATGCCGGTGGAATCCAAGGACCATACGGTCCGGCTCGAAGGGCATGTACAGGTGACCGAACTTAGCGGTTCGGAAAGCAGCGCCCACTTTGACATGGAAGGTCAGTCCTGGGTGTCGCTGTCGCCGGGCGTGCATCCGTATTTTGTCGGGGAGGTCCACACGTTCTATCTGGATCCGAACCATTGTTTCTTCTTTGCCCCGAGTGGCGAGCTGGTGGCGTAAGGAGAGGACATCATGGCACAAATCACGCTTTCAAATCTGCGTCACAGCTACAATCCAAATCCGCAAAGTGATGCCGATTATGCACTGAAAAAGATTGACCTGACGTGGGAAGACGGCGGCGCTTATGCGCTACTCGGTCCGTCTGGCTGCGGCAAGTCCACGCTTTTGAACATCATCTCCGGCCTCCTGGTTCCGTCTGAGGGCAAGATTCTCTTCGGGGATCAGGATGTGACCTCTTTGCCGCCGGCTAAGCGCAACATCGCCCAGGTGTTCCAGTTTCCGGTCATCTACGACACGATGACGGTGTACGACAATCTGGCATTTCCGCTGCGCAACCGCGGCCGTGATGAAGACATCGTCAAGCAACGCGTCACCGCGATCGCTGAAATGCTCGAGGTCACGGACATGCTGAATGTCCGGGCGGCGAACCTGTCGCCGGACAACAAGCAGAAAATCTCCATGGGCCGCGGCCTTGTCCGTCAGGACGTCAACGTTGTCATGTTCGACGAACCGCTGACCGTGATCGATCCGCATCTGAAATGGAAGCTGCGCTCCAAGTTGAAGGAACTCCATCAGCGGGTGAAAGCGACCATGATCTATGTGACGCACGATCAGACCGAAGCTCTGACGTTTGCGGACAAGGTTGTGGTGATGCAAGACGGTGAAATCGTTCAGATGGGCACGCCTGTCGATCTGTTCGAACGTCCGGCCCACACCTTTGTTGGTCACTTTATCGGTTCGCCGGGCATGAACGTTCTGCCGTGCGACGTGAAGGGCGGGGCAGCCTTCTTTGGCGGCGAAAAGGTGGATCTTGAAGGTCCGGCCAAAGACGTCGCTGATGGAACTGCCGAAGTTGGCATTCGTCCTGAGTTTGTCTCTATCGCATCAAACGGCCATGGCGTCGACGCTGTTGTCCGCAAGGTTGCTGATGTCGGCAGGCACAAGGTCGTTGAAGCCATCGCGCATGACAGCCGCATTCACGCGATCCTTGATGGGGAAGCGCCGAGTGCCGGTGAAACCGTCAAGCTCGAATTCAAACAATCCCAGACCCGCCTTTACAAGGACGGCTGGCTGGCCAGCGCTCCGATGGAGGGTGTCTGATGAAAACGCAAAATCAACGCGCTTGGTTATTTGTTCTCCCGGTGCTCATTCTGGTCGCGTTCAACGCGCTCATCCCAATGATGACCGTGGTGAACTACTCCGTCCAAGAAACTTTCGGCGACAACCTTTTCTTCTGGGAAGGGCTGCGCTGGTTCCAGGAAGTTCTGCAGTCCGAGCGGTTTCATAACGCTCTGGGACGCCAGTTCTTCTTCACATTCATGATTCTGATCATCGAAATTCCACTTGGCATTGCCATCGCGCTTTCCATGCCGAAAAAGGGATTTTGGGTGCCGGTCTGCCTGGTCACCATGGCTTTGCCGATGCTGATCCCGTGGAACGTTGTCGGTGCGATGTGGAACATCTTTACCCTGCCGGACATCGGCCTGCTCGGGTACTTCATGAACCACACTTTGGGCATTTCCTATGACATGACCCAGGATCCGGTTGCTGCCTGGGTGACGATCATCGTCATGGATGTCTGGCACTGGACATCGCTGGTGGTGCTGCTTTCCTATGCTGGTCTGGTGTCTATCCCGAACGCCTACTACCAGGCTGCTGAAATTGACGGCGCGTCCAACTGGGCTGTGTTCCGCTTCATTCAGCTGCCGAAAATGAAAACAGTTCTGACGATCGCGATCCTGCTCCGCTTTATGGACAGCTTCAACATCTACACCGAGCCGTTTGTTCTGACCGGTGGTGGTCCGGGTAACTCGACCACGCTGCTTTCCATCGATCTGGTGAAAATCGCCCTCGGTCAGTTCGACCTTGGCCCGGCGGCCGCCATGTCTCTCATCTACTTTGCCATCACGTTGCTTGCCTCTTGGCTGTTCTACACGCTGATGACCAAAGACGATAACAAGGCTTGAGGAATTCAAAATGAGACTGAGAAGCCTAGTTCCCATCATTTACATCCTCTTCCTGATGTTGCCGATCTATTGGCTCGTCGCGATGAGTTTCAAAACCACCAATGAAATCCTGGCCGGGTTCTCCCTGTTCCCGCAAACCTGGACTTTCGATAGCTACATCGCGATCTTCACCGATCCGACGTGGTACTGGGGTTACATCAATTCGATCATCTATGTGACGTTGAACACGTTGATTTCCGTCTCGGTGGCCCTGCCGGCAGCCTATGCTTTCTCCCGCTATTCCTTCGTGGGCGACAAGCATCTGTTCTTCTGGCTTTTGACCAACCGGATGGCGCCGGCCGCCGTCTTTGCGCTGCCGTTCTTTCAGCTCTATTCAGCTGTTGGCCTCTTTGACACGCATTTGGCTGTTGCCCTGGCGCACTGTCTGTTCAACGTGCCGCTGGCGGTCTGGATCCTCGAAGGTTTCATGAGCGGCGTGCCAAAGGAACTGGATGAAACGGCCTATGTGGATGGCTATTCCTTCCCGCGGTTTTTCATGACCATCTTCCTGCCGGCGATCAAATCCGGCGTCGGTGTGGCTGCCTTCTTCTGCTTCATGTTCTCTTGGGTGGAAATGCTGCTTTCCAAAACGCTGACAGCTGTTGAAGCAAAGCCGATTGCAGCGGTCATGACACGGACAGCATCGTCTGCGGGTTATGAGCTCGGGCTCTTGGCTGCAGCCGGCACGCTGACGATTATTCCTGGGGCAATCGTGATCTACTTTGTCCGTAACTACATTGCCAAGGGCTTTGCCCTGGGGAGGGTGTAATGCTGGGATGGATGGCCTGGACTTGGCCGACGGCCCTGGTGTTTGTAGGCATATTCGCCGCGATCGGGTTTCTAACGGTCCTGGAGTTGAAATTTCCTGGGGGCGATGAACGCCAGGGCGTTTTGGGACTGACCACGACCCGCGGTGACCGTTTGTTCATCACGCTTCTGGGCACAGCCTATATCTTCCTGGCCTGGCTGGGATTGATCGGGATGCCCTTGTGGGGACCGCTGGCAATCAGCATTGGCTGGGGCGTCTTTTGCTTCTGGAAAGTATAGAAGCCGGATAGACGTAAACATTTGACGTAGAAGTTTCGCAAGAGATGGTGCAAAGATAGAAGTGTTAGTCCCATCCGAACCGCATGAATGAAGCACAATAATGAGAAAGCGTAAAAGCCACGAGTTACTCACCGAAGTCGAACTGGAGTTCATGACTGAACTCTGGAAAATCGGCGAAGGCTCCGTGCGGGATATTCTCGCATGTTTGCCGGCGGAGAGAAAACTTGCCTATACGTCTTGTGCAACCATCATGCGGATCCTGGATGACAAGGGCTTCGTGGACAGCCGGAAAGAAGGGAAGACTTTGATCTATGCCCCGCGGCTTTCCAAAGACACCTATCAGTCCCGTTCCCTGCGAAACTTGTCTGACAAGCTCTTCGACGGGACGCCTGCTTCATTGGTGGCGCGTCTTGTCGATGACTACGATCTCTCGGAGAACGATCTGGAGGAAATAAGAGCGTTACTGGACAGGAGGAGGACAGATGACGCTACCTAACCAGATTTTCGATATTTACATCGACCTGAACATTACCTTCGCCATCACGGCGGTGGTTTGGCTGGTTGCAAAATACGTTCTGGAACGTATGGGAGTGAAACTGGCCTATTCCGTTCAGCTCGGTTTGCTGAATGGCCTGTTTGTCATCACTGCCATTTCGCCTGGGGCTGTTGCGCTCTACCGGCATCTTCTGGATGCGGGCATTGTTCCTGGAACCATGTCTGTCAATCTCGCTGATGCGGCTGTCTCGCAGTATTTGCGGGGAGGGATCGCGATATCGGCGCAGGATTTTCAGGAACTTTTGGGACTGAGGGCACGCCTGTCTGAGGAGATATTGGCGCTCAACTCGGCTCTGGGGACCGGCGTTGCCATTTTCTTTGTGGCTGGTGTTGCGTTCTTTGGTCTGAAACTCTGCAGGGCTTTCATCCGGTTGAACCAGATGCTGGCCTCTTGTCATCTCTGGCGGGAGCACGGACGTCTGCGGTTGTTGTTGTCCGATACTGCGGTGGTGCCATTTTCTGCACGTGGCCTGACCAAAAACTATGTGGTTTTGCCGACCGAACTCCTGACACAGAGCGAGGATCTAAAACTTGTTCTGAAGCACGAGTTCGAACATCTGCGCCAGGGGGATGTCACCTGGGAAATCGGTCTTGAAGTGCTGCGTCCTCTGTTCTTCTGGAATCCGTTCTTCTACATTTGGAAGTCCGAAGTCGAGCGGTTGCGCGAGTTGGCCTGCGATCAGAAGGTTGCGGAAAGCGCTCAGGTTGATCTGCGATCCTATTGCATGTGTCTCCTGCGGGCTGCCAAGTCCGGCTTGAAGAAGCGTGAAGCCATCCTGAACCGGAACCGGTCTGACGTTGCTGCTGTTGCCTTGATCGAGGTTCAGGACCGTCTCCTGCGCCGGTCTCCGGCACAAAAGCTTCGCAGCCGCGTAGAAGCCTTGATGGAACCAAACCGTGTGCAGCCGCATGCGGGATTTGCAGCCCTCGTAGTTGTTCCAATGGCGGCCATCGTCTTTGTGACGGCTTTGGCAATTCAAAAGCCTGCAGATTGGAGCCAGGACCGGTTGATGTTATCAGCGATCATCAATCTGGAGCGGTTGGAAACCATCAATTCCTTCGGTAAACGACCGCAATAACGCTCTGACAATGAAAAATCTGCCGTCCTTTTTTAGGGCGGCAGAACTGTTTGAGGGGGGAGCCGTGAAATCTTGGCGATCTCCTCCAGCCATTTACCAGCCAGATACTCTTGCTAATGTCGTCCATTGCCGGGCCTCTCGCTGTTCCAGTTACCTCCCTTATGAGCTTTTCCGGTGTGTTGTAATCAATTGGGACTTCGGTGTTCGTGGCCCGTTCCGGAGATGATTATCCAGCATGCCGTCTTAGCGTTTCCGGGCCAGCGGCCATGTGTGTTGTTGTTCTTCCATGCGGCAGCCTTGCAAGGAAGAACGGAGCGTAGCCGTCTCGAGCCAGCTCGCGAAGTTCAAAAAGTCCGCATAGATAAAGTCGACGTTCCGAGCTGGATTTGTTCCTGTTCAGGGATGGGATCCGGCCAGACGCATACAATTGCTTTCGGGACGATTGGGCGAGGGCACAATGTATTGCCGACGGGGCCAGTCAACACGAATCGGGATCTTCATGGCTCGAAGAAACACTCGGAGCAAAGCAAGAGAGACGCTGATATTAGCGATGGGGCCGCGTCAAATAGTAAAACGTGTCAAGTGAATCGCTATGCTGTCTCTCCAGACATGTCGTGCGTCGGCGGAGAGATCCCCAATTGCTGGGTTGCGCCTGCGGCTGTATCAATTTCATGCAAAACTTATGTTCGGCCGCCCGGCAGCGTTCAATCG
The DNA here is from genome assembly GCF_965216085.1 of Roseibium sp. GTDB lineage: Bacteria > Pseudomonadota > Alphaproteobacteria > Rhizobiales > Stappiaceae > Roseibium. Next base: position 1,516,788 of record NZ_OZ244138.1, read on the forward strand.
TTTTAGTTCCCGGGAGTGTTTTTGATTTTTGATCTATCTGGTCATTTGAACCTTAGATCACGCCGAGAACGATTGCTGCCAAGAAAGCGAAAGCAGCAAAAAATGCGATCATGTTTAGGTTACGCGTAAGAGTCATCTTATTCCTCCCGTCACCTCAGTCACAGCCTGTTACACTAGTCCAGTCTGGCGCCGATGCGAAGAAAAAACGTTGCTGCAATGCAGCGACAAAAGCGCGCATAGGTTGCAAATAGGCGGAATACGGTACAATTCGGATAAAGATTAACCCGCTTAAGTAGCGGTCTATTAAGATGGTTTTAGTACTTTGAAAACAGTCGAACCGTATGGCGCTGCGGAGATGGAATGACCGAACTGGCAAAGCTTGCTGATCTTGCGAAAGATTCAAGTATCGCAGGCCGTAAAAGCCTCATTGGAACTCTTACGGATATGTATCTGGCTGCCGGGGATGCCCGCGGTGAGCAGATATCATTTTTGTTTGGCGATATCGCTCTGAAATTACTTGGCCAATTAGAGGAAGAAACCCGGGCGGCATTGGCCGAAAGGGTCTGTGCCGATGATATGGCGCCGCACCAATTAATGCTTCAATTGGCTCAGGATTCGGTGTCTGTTGCCGAGCCCGTCCTGCAGAATTCTCCAGTCTTACTGCCTGAGGATCTGGTTGCGATAGCATCAACAGCGTCGATGGATCATCTTGGAGCGATTGCTGGCCGGGAATCGGTCGAGCAGGCGGTGACGGCGGTTCTCGTAGACCGGGGAGATCAAACTGTTCTGTCGAAGGTCGCCGAAAACAAGGGAGCCGACTTTACCGAAGCATCGTTCTTTGTGATTCTGGAAAAGGCGGGAGATGTTGAACAGATCCAGGCAGCCTTGATGGTCCGTCCTGACCTCCCCGAGGAGGCGGGCCGTATGCTCTTGCCCAAGTTGTCGGATGATCTGAAAAAACGGGTGAGTTCCCTTGGAGCCGACAACAAACTGGCCAAGCTGATAAACGAACGAGCGGAAAAGGCCCGGGCAAAACAACTGGAACGGCTTAAAATCCAAACGAGCGCGCTGGTGAAGGAAATCGACAGCGGCAAAATGTTGGTCGACGACGTGGTCCGGCGAATTGCGCGGTCTGGCAAGCCTTCGGAATTAGGGATGCTGCTGGCCGGCGTAAGCAAACTGCCTTTTGATGCTGTGTCGCAATTGCTGTTTAGCCAGAACGACAAACCGCTGGTTATCGTGTGCAAAGCTGTTGGGGTCACCACAGAATCATACAAGGACGTTCTGATGATGCGGGCGCAGCGGTTACGGATCGACGGGATGGAGCTGAATGAGGCAATCCAGCGTTTCGGCCTTATGAGTGTAGAAGGCGCCTGCAGATCATTGGACGTTTTGCGGCAGTCCTGCCAGCCGGCTGCCCCTCAAAAACCTGCAGAGCAGCCAGATATGTCTCAAGAGGCTGCAAAGCAGAAACCATCGGCCCGTGCATCTAGGAAAAACGTACCTTTCGCCGCACAGCGCTAACGCCGGTTGACTGCAGGAGATGGGCTTAGCCTGAAGATCTCTGCAAGGTGGCAGTCATTGCGGCGGCAGAAATCAAGAAACCACCACCGATTCTATTGATCAGCTGGATCAAAGATGGATTGCGCAGTCTCTGACCGATTGCAGCAGCAGCCATCGCATACATAGCCGCATTGACGATCCCCAATATCACGAAAGTTGTGCCGAGCAGCGCAAGTTGCGGTACGACCGGGGCTTGCTGTGCGATGAAGTGGGGCAGGAAAGCCATAAAAAACACAATGCCTTTGGGATTGAGTGCGGTGACCACATAGGCGTGCCAGAAAATTTTCCCCGCCGGAATATCGGCGACACTGTGCGGGCCAAGGGCGGCAGGCCTGCTGCGCCACATTTTAATGCCAAGCCAGACAAGGTATGCCGCGCCAACCCATTTTAGCACGGAAAAGGCCGTTGCCGATGTCGCCAAAATGGCTCCAAGTCCCATCAGAGAGGCAATCGCAGCCGTCGCATCGCCAAGGCCAACACCCATGACACTTGCGAAAGCTGACTTGCGGCCTTGCGTGAGGGCGTAGCTGACAACCAGCATAACGGTCGGGCCCGGCACAGCGAGCACGATCAGGGTGGCTACAACATAGGCGGAATAAAGTTCAATCGTCATCTTCAGGCACCTTGGTTTGACCAGAGGATAGACGGGGCCGGTTCAATATACAATCATATGGCTCACCGGCCGATGTGAGGAGGCGAGGTTTGCGGATTGGTATTTCGGCTCTTGTTGTTGGATGGGCCATTGTTTGTTGTTGGAGTGTTCAGGCGAGCGGGCAAAGTGTTCCGTCTCCTGCAGTCAAACCCTTGCAAGGAGTTGCAAATTCTCCCGTTTCTGAAGGTGATGTGCTGCCGCCGGTAAAACCCGCGGCCAATTCAAATCCGGTTGCTGACGGTGGAAAAACATTTGCTTGCGAATTGCCGTTTGCCAAGTTCACGAAAGTCCCACCTGTTCGATCTGATGACGGCTGCGGTTTTGACAAAGCCGTCGTTTTAACGGCTCTGAAGACGCCAGACGGGGGCACGATCCGCATCTCGTCACCGGTTACCGTGTCGTGTGAATTTGCCGCACTGTTTTCTGAATGGGGCGTTTCAGATGCTTCTACCATCGCCGGTCGACTACTTGGCAGTCCGATTAGCGTGATAAACACTGGCCCAGGCTACCAATGCCGGCGCCGTAATAATCAGCCGGATGGAAAACTGTCTGAGCACGCGCTCGGGAAGGCCGTGGATATCTCCGGATTTCAAACTCTGAGTGGGCAATTGGTTTCTGTTGAGGCGGATTGGTCTTCCGACACCGCATCTGGGAAGTTTTTAAAGGAAGTGCATGCTTCGGCATGCCAGAGGTTCACCACCGTTCTGGGGCCGGACGCCGATCCCAATCACAAATCTCATTTTCATTTGGATACGGGCTGTCACGGCAAAGACTGCACCTATCTGATCTGCCAATAGGCGGCGCCTGGTCTGGAAAGCCAGCCGCCGCGGTAGGGCCGGCCGGGACCAGGGCGGCTGGAAGCGCTTTATTGGCAAAACCTTTGTACACCGCGATAGGTCGTATAGGTGCCGGTTTGTGGATTGAAAGACCGGTATTTGGCGGAACAATAGTCATACCAGGCCGGGCTCCAGGGCTGGTAACCTACAGGACCGGAAACATGTCCGGGATAAGGTGCTGGCGGATAGGCCGGGCCAGGAGGTGGTCCGGCATAAGAAGGCCGGTTGGTGGCGCTGAGCAGGATCGCACCAGCGGCGAGGCCAATAATCCCAGCAGCGACGGCCGCCCCGGCATTGTTGTTTCTGTGTTTGCGATGATGCCGCCCAGGCCGGTGTTGGTGGTGATGACCGCCATGATCGCGCCAGCCGTGACGCGGGCCAGCTTCTGCCGTGGCGATCGTTGGTACAAGAAGGGCGCCCGATAGGGCTGCGGCAAGAAGACGTTTGCTCAAAGCGTTCATTTGGTTTCTCCTTTAAGGCCTTGTGCCCCGAGGCAGGGTTTTGAATTCGTTGGAGGCAATATGGCGGCCGCGCCCTGAACCGGTTCTGAGACCGCCGTTCATCTTGCGTTCAGGTTTGACGGGGCGCGGGTATGACGCGTTTACGGCGCGGTGCTGGTGTGCGACACCTCATACTGACGAAATTGGAGGAATGTGGTTGTGAGTGGAAACGAGCCGGACAATGCAGAACCCAAGTCCGTGATCCGGACAACCGACGATGAAGCGCGCCGTCTGGCCAAGGGCCTCATCCGCTCAGCACGCTTCGGCGCTTTGGCGGTGCTTGATGCTAAGACCGCTGCCCCTTTGGCCAGCCGCGTGGCAACTGCGACCGATCTGGATGGAACACCGGTTATTTTGACCAGTACATTGTCTGGACATACGGCCGGGATCCTGGCCAATCCTGTCTGTTCGCTCCTGATGGGAGAGCCCGGAAAGGGCGACCCATTGGCACACCCGCGGATATCGTTGTTTTGTAACGCGGTTAAAATCGACCGGGAGTCAGAAAACCATGTCCGGCTGCGCCGGCGGTATCTAGCCCGCCATCCTAAGGCAGAGCTTTATGCGGATTTCGGCGATTTTTCTTTTTTCCGGATGGAGCTCGCAGGGGCCAGTCTAAATGGCGGGTTCGGTAAGGCCTTTGAACTGACAACAGATGATCTGGTCGTACCCATTGCTGACTTGGGAAGTTGGGCTGCAATGGACGGTGGCGCGTGCGCCCATATGAACGATGACCATAAGGACGCGATCAAATTGTATGCAGAGGTCCTTTGTCATTCCGAGGCCGCCAATTGGCGGCTTGCATGCCTGGATCCGGAGGGCCTGGATTTGGTTGCGGGCGATAGGGTAGCGCGCCTTTGGTTTGAGACGCCATTGGAAAACCCAGATCAGGTGAGGGCAGAACTTGTCGCGCTGGCGCAAGAAGCACGCGCGGGTTCTTCCTGAGAGGTCTGTTGAGGGGCTTCTAGCAACCCGCGACAGATTCAGTGCGCGCCAATGCTAGCTTTTTGCAGGTCCTCTGAAGCGCCAACAGGGGAAAAGATAACCTGGTTCCGGCCAGCCCGCTTGGCCGCGTACATGGCTGTGTCGGCTGCATTGATGACGCTTGTTACATCGTGGTCGGCACTCAGCCGCGTAATCCCGAAAGAAGCCGTTGTCGAAAACCGCGTTCCGTCCGGGGCTTCATAACTTTCTCTGGAAACCGCGCTGCGCAAGCGTTCGGCGACATTAGCTATTCTGTCTTCCCCGACATCACTGATGCACAACAGGAATTCTTCCCCACCATAACGGAAAAACAGATCACTGGACCGGATATGATCACGGACAACTGACGAGAAGCCTTTCAGCACCCGGTCACCAACTTCATGGCCATAGCGGTCATTGATGGACTTGAAGTGGTCCAGATCGATCATCAGAATCCAACTTGGCAAACCCGAGCCAGTTTTTGCAATCCGGTCCTCTAGCAAAGCTCGCATGTGGGACCGGTTTTGTGCCCCGGTTAGCGGGTCTGTAGCATTGATTGCCGCAATAATTGAATCATAGGCAGTGCCTATGAGTTTTTCGAATTCAGAAGCAGCGACCAGAAAATCTTCATAGGTGCGTTCCTCAATCATCGCTCCCGAATTGGCGGCCGTAACCATAGTGCGGGCGAGATCATGGATATGTTTGTGGCGTGATCTAAGCTCTTGATGCTGACCGTCATTGGAAAACAGTTTTCCAGCACGGACTTCCAGCCAATGGCCGAGAGGGCAGCGCAAATGTGCGTCCTCTTCCAGCATGTCAGCTGCAGATGAAGTTCCGCAAATCAAACTCTTGTTCAGGCGGTCGATCCAGGCTTTATGCTCTTCTAACAGAGCGTCAATTTCTTTTGCTGTTTCTACCTGCCGTTGAGTGGGGATAATCTCCATGTTCTGCAAAAATTCTCCTGAAAACACAGAAGGGACTGACAATGGGCGGATTTAACGTCATTTGTCAGATTTACACAATATGATTCATGTATAAGTTTCAAAAAATAATCTTATTATTATTTTCGAAGATTTTTATTTGTGAAATATGTATATCTTCCGTAACGGAATATAAATTATTCGGATCTGTAGATTTTTTGGAGTGTTCGTTTGTTTTTATTATAGGGTCAAAAATAGATCTCTGGTGCGTCTCTGGGAGAGGCTGTTTGTTTGGTCAGTTTTGTGTTTTTATTATGTTTCCGGGAATATTTGCCGGCTAATTATGCATTTTTTGCAAGTAAAGTCGGTTTAGGTTGCGGCGCATCATTTCAGCGTCGTCAACCCAAAACACATCAGCCTTGCTGAAATGGGTCTTTTCAACAAAGCTGGTGCTAGATAACGGCTCTTGTGTTCAGCTCGGCTCGAACAGTCCGTCCCATATTCCTGGATTTGCGGTTAGGCCGCTCTCAAATGTCCGAGGAAATCTGACAAGCCGGTGCGCACACCGTTGATCTGTTGTGAAACCGCTTCAACACGATTCACGACAAGTTTTACTTTTTCACCCGATGCGCGCGCAGCCTGATTAACTTCAGCAATGTTGGCAGTGATGTCCGAGCTGCCTTGGGCGACTTCGTTTGCGTTCTGGGCGATTTCAGATGTCACAGCATTCTGTTCTTCTATCGCAGACGCCACCGCAGATATCTGCTCTTTGATACCTGACATAGAATCAACAACCGATTGGATGGAACTGGAACATTGCCCTGCACCAGATTGGACCGCGCTCAGCTGTGAGCTTATTTGTTCGGTCGCCTGACCGGTTTGCGTTGCCAAGGCTTTGACTTCAGAGGCAACGACCGCAAAGCCCTTTCCGGCTTCTCCCGCTCTGGCTGCCTCAATTGTCGCGTTAAGTGCCAGCAGATTTGTCTGGCCCGCGATCTCTGTAATCAAGCTCAGAACTTCGTTGATTTCCTGAGCAGAACTCGACAATTCACCTACTGTATCACCGGACTTTTCCGCCTGTCCGGCAGTCTCTGTTGTTGAGGTATTGGCAAGCGTGACCTGGCGGCTGATCTCGCTGACTGAGCTGGCAAGTTCTTCGGCAGCTGATGCCACGGATTGTACGCAATTTGTCGACTGTTCAGCAGCAGCTGCCACCGTGTTCGACCGGCTGATGGTTTCTTCGCTGTAGGCGGCCAGCTGATTGGCACCGTCTACAAGTTCCGACAAGGCGTTGACAACGGCATCGCAACTGGAGGCCATAACCTTCTCAAGTTCGTCAGCTAGCCGCAACTGGCTTTCCCGTTGCTCTTCCTGAGCGCGCTGTTCTTCTTCCTTTGCCTGTGCCTGAAGGCGCTGCATTTCGACCATATTGGCTCTAAACGTATCAAACGCTGATGCCACAACGCCAATCTCATCCCGGCTGCGCACAGTGATTTTTACATCCGTGTTGCCTTTGGTGAGTTCGGTCAGTCCATTGGTGACTTCTTTCAGAGGATTGGTGATCACAAACCGGGTAAAGATCATTGACCCCAGGATACACAGAGCAAATGTTAACGCGGAAATCCAGATGATCTGCTGAAAAGCCTGTTTTTCATGCTCTTCTGCAGTGATGGCGGCTTCGAGTGTAAAGCGCTCGATCTCTTCCAACAGCGCGACCAACTCATGGTCGAGGCGCTCCTGCTCTTTTTCCAACTGTGCAACAAGCTTATTGGCGCTTTGAAGGGCATCTGTTTCAATCAGATGGAGCACCTCATCGACATGTGACTTGTACTCGGCATATTCGATTTCTATGCGTTTTAACTGTTCCAAAGCACTTGAAAACTCTGCTCTTTCCAACTCAGAGGCGGAGTTGTTGAGTGCCTTTTCAGCCAGGTGCTCTGCCTTTAAAATCTCGTCTGCGACCTGCACTTCAAGTTTCTTGATGGTCTCTTTGATTTTCCCGGCGGTGTGGTGTTCATCTGCGTCCTGCAGGCCGGAAATGCGCATATAGCGCTCAACAAGAGCTGCCTGTTCTAGCTGATGGTTGGTGACATGGCTGATCGCTTCGGTGAGGGGGATGTCTTTTTCCGCGATGTTCGCCAGTTCCTTGCCAATGGAGTGCATTTGGACGATCGCGACCGTTGCCACAACGACCAGTCCTAAACATAAGAAAATAACCAGTGACAGGATTTTCGCTGAAACGGAGGCAGCAATCGGGTTCTTGGCAATCATTTGAATCTCCGCACATTGACGGGTGTAAGTATGTGATAACGTTAAGTCAACGTGTGGATTTTTGGTTGATTCACTAAAGATTGTATTAACTTAAGAGAGAAATTACCTAGTCAATGCACCTACTGATAGAGTTAACTGCTGGTGCTATTTTTTAATAGTTGCACGTAAAAGTAGTTTTTGGATTGTAGAATTAACCTTTTGAAAAAGCGAAGTTTTCATTGAGGTCATTAAGCGAAAGAATGGGTCTTGGAACTATCCGGTTGCAACGGCTGTAGTTAGGTAATTTTGATCGTAGAAAAAACGAACGCAATTGCGCCCTGCATTTTTTGCTTCATACAAAGCCTTGTCGGCTTTGTTGATGGCCTCTTCAACACTGACATTCGGGGTGAGGCCGAAAACGCCAAAGGATGCAGTGACAGACAGGCAAGCACCATCAGTCGATTTGATTAGTGTCAGTTCGATCGATTTCCGGATGCGATCGGAGACTTCCTGCATTTTGCTTTCATCTACATTGCTGATGCAAAGCAGGAATTCTTCACCGCCATAGCGAAAAAACAAGTCGTTGGAACGAATTTGCTGGCGCACGGTGGCTGCCACGACCGTGAGGACCACATCTCCTGTTGCATGACCGTATGTGTCATTGACGGCCTTAAAGTGATCAAGATCCATCATGATCAGCCAGTCCTGAACTTGCCCGTAATTGGCACTGCTGATCCGCTCCTTCAACCGCTCTTGCATGGTTGTTCGGGTCTCAGCGCCAGTTAATGGATCCGTCGAGACAATTTCGTCGTGCAGTTCCTTATGTGTCGCCTGGATCTCATCACGCAACCGGCTTTGGGCGTCTTGATATGCGTCGTAAGCCTTTTCGGAAATCTTCTCTTCCCGCAAGGCACTGTTTGCCAGTTCACGGGCAAGGTCATGCATTTCTTTATGGTGTTGAATGATCGTGTTGAACCGCGGGTGGTTTTGAAAATACTGCTTCCCACGCCCGTTTAACCACCTGCCTAATTTACAACGGCAATGTGCATCTTCACGCAAAGTGTCGTCTTTTGGAGGAGTGCCGCAAACCAGTGTGCGGTTGAGATTGAGCGACCATTGATAGTGGTGTGCGATATTGCGCTGCAGCTCGTTCAGAGCGCAGATTTTATCATCGTTAACTGAACGGGCCACTATCGAGTTGGTCCTTACTTTTATAATTAGTGCATGGCACTAGTCGCTGGATATCATTCTTATATAGAGTCCTTTCGAAACTGTGAAAATAGGCTTGTTGGTGGTCTTTGGTCGAAGTAGTCGGGAAGGTTCTGTCTAGGGTAGTAACGTATTATTACTACTGGTTGCAGTTCGCGTTTGGGGCATTCTTACATTGTTGTGGGGCCTAATTCTTCGAACACCAACCCTCTGCCGTTCGCAATAACTTCGGAAGTGCAGGTGCTTTGGGAGCGCTCACGCGAGAACGCAAATGCAGAATGGGATAAGGCTGGCAAAGATTATTCTCTGCCAGCCTCGGTTTTTTGGTTAAGGCCTCAAAAGGGGCTCAAAGTCAGGCTTTGCCCCAGCCTCCTGCCGTTGGAGTGATAACTGTCACAGCTTCACCGGCTTCCAGGATGGTCTGGTCGCAGCCTTCCAGTTTCTCGACTGTGCCATCCAAACGACGGACTTCGGTGCGGCCAACCTGGCCGTTTTCGCCGCCTTCCATGCCTTTCGGGGCGATGGTGCGGTGAGAACCGAGGATGGCGCAGTCCATTTTTTCCAGGAAACGCAGCGTCCGTTTAGTGCCATCGCCGGCTGACCATTGGCCCTTGCCGCCGGATCCTTTGCGAATATGGAAGTCCTCCAGAAGGACGGGGAAGCGGAATTCCAGGACTTCCGGATCCGTCAGGCGCGAGTTGGTCATGTGGACATGAACGCCATCAGTGCCTTTGAACCCAGGGCCTGCCGGAGAGCCGGAGCAGATGGTTTCATAATACTGATAGGTATCATTGCCGAAGGTCAGATTGTTCATCGAGCCCTGGCTGTTGGCCATTGCGCCGAGCGCTGCAAAGACGGCGTTGGTCACATGCTGGGACGTCTCAACGTTACCTGCAACAACCGCAGCCGGGTAAGCCGGGCGGAGCATACAATCATCTGGAATGATGATGTTGATCGGCTTCAGGCAGCCGGCGTTCATCGGGATGTCACCATCGACCATCACCCGGAAGCAATAGAGGATAGCGGCCCGTGTGACCGGCTCCGGTGCGTTAAAGTTGTTCGGGCGGACGCCCGAGGTGCCGGTGAAATCAACAGTCGCTTCACGTTTGTCCTTGTCGACCGTGATCTTGACCTTGATCGTCGATCCTTGGTCGGTCGGGTATTCGTATTCGGAGTCCTTCAGGGCTTCGATAACCCGGCGCACGCTCTCTTCGGCATTGTCCTGAACGTGGCCCATATAGGCCTGAACAACATCCAGTCCGAAATGAGAGACCATTTTCCTGAGTTCTTGAATACCCTTTTCATTGGCGGCGACCTGAGCCGACAGATCGGCGACGTTCTGATGCGGGTTTCTGGCCGGATAGGCGTGATCGGTCAGAAGGTCGACCAGTTCGGCCTCACAGAACCGGCCCTGATCGACGATCTTGAAGTTGTCGAAGAGAACACCTTCTTCGTTCACGTTGGTTGCGCGCGGTGTCATCGAGCCCGGCGCCGAGCCGCCGACATCCGCGTGGTGTCCGCGCGAAGCGGCCCAGAACAGGATTTCCTTGCCCGCATTGTCGAAGACCGGGGAGACAACCGTGATGTCCGGCAGGTGCGTGCCACCGTTGTAGGGGGCGTTGAGGGCAAAGACATCGCCCGGTTTGATCTTGCCTTGGTTCAGCTTGATGACTGTTTCAACCGAACGGTCCATGGACCCGAGGTGCACCGGCATATGCGGCGCGTTGGCCACAAGAGCGCCGCTGGCATCAAAGACCGCGCAGGAGAAATCCAGGCGCTCCTTGATATTCACCGAATAAGCGGTGTTTTGCAGCGTGACACCCATCTGCTCGGCGATGGACATGAAGAGGTTGTTGAACACCTCCAGCATCACCGGATCGGCGTGGGTGCCGATGGCTTCGGCGCGCTTCAGCGCAACAACGCGGTGCAGGATCACATGGTCCTTGCCATTGATTTCAGCCTGCCAACCGTCCTCGACAGCGATGGTGGCATGCGGTTCGATGATCACCGCAGGACCCATGACCTTCATGCCGGGCTTCAATGTCTCGCGCTTGAAGATACCGGCATCGTGCCACTGACCTTCGGAATAGATCCGGGTTCCTGTGGCTGCGGCTGGAACATCGGACGCAAGAGTAAGGTCCGGTTCGACAAGGCCTGCACCGCCACCGGCGGTTTCCACTTCCAGTGCTTCGACGACGACGGGCTTGTTGTCATACGCAAAGCCGAACTGCTTCTTATGCGCTTCCTCAAAAGCAGCGCGCATTTCTTCGGTGCTGCCAAGCAGAACGGGCAGGGGCGTATCCGTGCCATCGTAGCGCAAATGCGCTGTCGCCGTGGTCTGGCGGGCATCGGCGGTAACGCCTTGCTTGTCGAGTTCTGCTTCGGTTTGAGCAGCCAGCTGATCGCGTAAGCCGCCCAGTTCCGGCAACAGATCGTCGGTCAGGGTCTTGACCACAGCCATCTGCCGATCCGCGCGGATATCGGCCAAGCCCATGCCATAGGCCGACAGGATGCCGGAGAACGGGTGCAGGATTACCGTTTTCATGCCGAGGCTGTCTGCAACTTTACAGCCGGTCTGGCCGCCTGCGCCGCCAAAACAGGTCAGGGCGTATTCGGTGACGTCATAACCGCGCTGGACCGAGATCTTTTTAATGGCGTTGGCCATGTTCTCGACAGCGATCTTGATAAACCCATCGGCAACCTCTTCCGGAGACCGGCCGTCGCCAATTTCTTGCGCCAGGTCTGCGAATTTCTGACGGACAGCATCGCCATCAAGCGGTTGATCCTGGTTCGGGCCAAAGATTTTCGGGAAGAATTCCGGAGCGAGTTTACCGGTCATCAGGTTTGCGTCGGTCACCGTCAGCGGGCCGCCGCGACGGTAACACGCCGGACCCGGATTGGCGCCGGCGCTGTCAGGTCCAACCTGGAAACGGCCAGCGGAATAATGAAGGATGGACCCACCGCCGGCGGCGACCGTGTGGATCATCATCATCGGCGCACGCATGCGCACACCGGCGACTTCTGTTTCGAAGGCGCGCTCATAGTCGCCGTCATAGTGGCAAACGTCGGTGGACGTGCCGCCCATGTCAAAGCCGATGATCTTGTCGTAGCCAGCCATGCGGGAGGTTTCGACGGCACCGACAACACCACCTGCCGGGCCGGAGAGGATCGCGTCTTTGCCCTGGAAGAGGTCGGCTGCAGTCAGACCGCCGGAAGACTGCATGAACATCAGGCGCGGGCCAGCGCCCAGCTCTTCCTGAACCTGGTCCACATAACGGCGCAGAATCGGAGACAGGTAAGCATCGACAATGGTGGTATCGCCGCGTCCGACAAGTTTCATCAAGGGTGAAACTTCGTGGGAGACAGAAATCTGCGGGAAGCCAATGTCTTCGGCGATTTTCTTCAGGGCTTGCTCGTGTGCCGGATAGGCATAGGCGTGCATCAGAACGATTGCGATGGAGCGGATACCAGCGTTCCATGCAGCCTGCATTTCTGCTCGGGCTTCGGCTTCATCGAGCGCTTGTTCGAGCGTTCCGTCAGCGCGAACCCGTTCAGTCAGTTCATGGACGCTTTCGTAGAGCAATTCCGGCTTGACGATCTCCTTGGCGAAAATCTGAGGGCGGGCCTGATAGCCGATTTCCAATGCATCGCGGAAGCCGCGGGTGATGAAGAGAGCCGTGCGTTCCCCTTTGCGCTCCAGCAAAGCGTTGGTCGCAACGGTCGTGCCCATCTTGACGGTCGCGACTTTGTCAGACGGGATCGGCGCACCTTTTTCAACACCAAGCAACTCGCGGATACCCTGAATGGCTGCGTCCCGATAAGCTTCAGGGTTTTCAGACAGCACTTTGTGCGGATGCAAGGTGCCATCTGGCGCGCGGCCAACGATGTCTGTGAAGGTGCCACCACGATCAATCCAGAAGTCCCACTTGGCCGTCATTTTTCCCTCGCATTTTTTACTGTGCCGCGCCGTCTTTGGCCGGACGGTTGATGCACGTTCTTAATGTTTCTGAGTTTATGTTGACATTTTGTAGATAAAATGTCGATGAAAAAATACAATTTCTTTTACCCGGATTTTAACGCCTGTTTTGTAAGACTTTTTTCAACTGACCTATTTGCCCGAGCAACTGCATATGAGCGACATGGACAATCAGGCATCTCGCACCGAGTCGAGCGTGGATCGTTACGGGATTAAGCCAACCAACCCGTGGACAGATGGCTTGCTCGCGGTCGTGTTCGGCATTGCAGGCGCAATCATATTGTTCCGATTGGGCTTTGAGCTCTCAAAACTGGTGTTTGTCGAATACAGGCCAATGTTCGGCGATTTCATCAGTTTTTGGACGGCAAGCTTCTTTGTGTTGGATAGCGCACCAACTCAAGCATATGACTATGAGGTGCTCCATAAACTGCAGCTCGACTTGTTCGATCAAGGTGGACTGCCGTTTATGTACCCACCGACCTGGCTATTGATTGTCGCCCCGTTCTCGGTCGTTTCGTACAATTTTTCGGCACTTTTGTTTGAAGCACTGCAAGTCATCGCATTGGTGTGGGCCTGTTTGAGCCTGACGCGATCAAAAGCCAACTTATGGATCCTGATCGCCTTTCCGGCCGTTATGTTCGGCGTCATGCATGGGCAAAATACCGCACTCAATGTGGCCCTGTTGGGCGGTGCACTGGCCGCAATGGATCGTAATAGACCGGTGCTGGCCGGAATCTTGATCGGATTGCTGAGTTATAAACCGCAAATCGGGGTGCTGATCCCGATTGCCTTGCTGGCGGGCCGGGACTACAGGGTTTTTGTGTCTGCTGCTGTAACCACGGTTCTCTTTGCTGCAACCAGCTGGATGGTCCTTGGAACTGATGTTTGGCGGGCTTTTTTTGAGAACATCGAATTCGCACGCGAGTGGCTGCAGAGCGGGCAAACGCCGGCGAACAAATATGCATCAATTCTCGGCTGGCTGCGCCAATTTGGTGTCGACAACACGATCGGCATGACTGTGCAGATGGTGTTTGCCGGTGTGGCGGTTTGTTCCGTGGTATGGGTTTGGCGCAGAGATCTTCCGCTGACTGTTAAGGGAAGTGTTCTTGTTGCCGGAACCTGCCTTACAACGCCGTACCTGTTGGACTACGACTTGGGTTTGCTGGTCATTGTAGTGCTGCTGATTATTCGCCAAGGCAACGAAACCGGATATCTCGCCTACGAAAAGGCTGGAATTGCGGTTTCGACACTCTGCCTGCTCTACAGCAGCGGGTGGGGGATTGCGATGGATTTCACCGCGATTGGCGTGCCGGTCCTTGTTCTGTTTGGATTGTGCGTCCGCAGGGCCATCGCGATGGACCGGCTGAAATCCGAACTGCGTTTGCATCCTGCATAACGGTTTCTGTTGGCCGTGAAATCCGGCCTTTTACCTCGATCGATCCTGCGCGGTGCTGGGTCAATTCTGGCTTTGATGTGCTGTTTCTCGCGTTCTACTTGCGCAGTTGCTGCGTGAAATCTATCTGGAAAAAGCCAAATCCCCCTTGGAAAGATCCCGAATTTCAACGGCTTGCAATTTTATAACGAGAATTTATCGATAAATTGTTGATGTTTTTTTCTTCTCGGATTAGCGTTTGAGTGGGAGTGTTTGATTGGCGTTCATAAGAAAATGCCGTCGCGCTGCTGTGCTCAGGTTTTAAAACCCTTGCTTCCAAGAGGAGAATACCATGTTGACGACCCGTTCCCTGGCCAAGGCCGGGATGCATCTGGCAGCTGCCGCCGCGTTTGGTGTGGCTGGCCTGACCGCCGCTGCTGCTGAAACCAAATGGGATATGCCAACCCCTTATGGTGATGGCAACTTCCACACCCAGAACATTGCCGCCTTCGCCAAAGATGTTTCTGACAAGACCGGTGGGTCTTTAAACATCCAGATCCATTCCGCGGGCTCGCTGTTCAAGCACCCGGAAATCAAAAACGCTGTCCGCAAAGGTCTGGCGCCGATCGGTGAGCTTCTTGTCTCGCGTCTTGCCAACGAAGATGCTGTCTTCGGCGTCGACTCCGTCCCGTTCCTGGCATCTTCCTACGATAAAGCGTGGAACCTCTATCAAGCGTCTAAGCCGGCCTTGGAAGAAAAGCTTGCAGAGCAGGGGCTCCAGCTTCTTTACACCGTGCCGTGGCCGCCGCAGGGCATCTACGCCAAAAAGGAAGTCACAAAAGCTGACGATCTGAAAGGCCTCAAGTTCCGTGCCTATAACGCGGCAACCGAACGTCTGGCGCTACTCGCCGATGCCGTGCCGACGCAGATTGAAGTGCCGGACATTCCGACTGCTTTCTCCACCGGCCGCGTCGAAGCCATGATCACTTCACCGTCCACCGGTGCCAACTCCAAGGCCTGGGATTTCCTGACACATTATCATGACACACAGGCCTGGTTGCCGAAGAACATGGTGATCGTCAACAAGGGCGCTTTTGATGGTCTGAGCGATGCTGAAAAAGCTGCCGTTCTGGAAGCCGCAGCTGCTGCTGAAACCCGTGGTTGGGAATCTTCCAAGGCGGAAACTAAGTCCAAAACCGCGATCTTGGTTGAAAATGGCATTACGGTTGTAGAGCCAAGCGCTCAGCTGCTTCAGGATCTGGCTGCAATCGGTGAAACCATGGCAGCCGATTGGGAAGAAAAAGCCGGAGATACCGGCACAGCAATCCTCGACGCCTACAAGGCCAACTAAAATTTCTGAAAGCGCCGGATCTCAAAAGTCCGGCGCTTTTTCGATAATAAAGTGGGGGAGAGCAGATGAGACACCTTCTCAACATGCTCTATAAAGCGGCGACGGTCCTTGCGGCCTGCTGCTTGCTGGCCATTGCTGTTTTGGTCACACTTCAGGTTCTGGGCCGGTTGCTGGACGGAGCGCGCGGCCTCTTCGGAATGGATCCGCTCGGCTTGCTTGTGCCGTCGCTTGCTGAAATTGCCGGATTTTTGCTGGTTGGCGCATCCTTTTTGGCGCTTGCCGGAACGTTGCGCAATGCAGACCATATCCGGGTTTCGATACTTCTGCAGGCCGTCACACCTAGTATAGCCCGGTTGTTGAACATCTGGTGTCTGGCCGTTGCGGCCGCATTTGCTGTCTTCTTCACCTGGCATGCTGGTGCGCTTGCATATGACAGCTATCTCTACAACGAGGTCTCATTCGGGATTATTCCGATCCCGCTTGTCTATCCGCAGATCGTCATGGCGCTCGGCCTTTTGGTTCTGGCCATCGCACTGCTGGATGATCTGATTTCGTCCGTGATGGGCGGCCCAATCAGTTTCGAAACGGTCGAACGTGACGATTTGATTGAAGGGGTGGAATGATGGACCTCTCTCTAATCGCTTTGTTTCTCGGGCTGGGCATGCTTGCTGCTCTAGCAACCGGTATCTGGGTAGCGGTGGCACTCTTTGCAGTGGCTCTCGCAGCCATCATGGCGCTGATTTCCGTTCCCGCAGGCCCCGTTTTGGCGACAACCGTCTGGGGCGCCGCCAACTCCTGGGATCTGACCGCTTTGCCGATGTTCATTTGGATGGGGGAGATCCTGTTCCGGTCCCGGTTGTCGGAAGATATGTTCGCTGGCCTGTCTCCTTGGATGCGTGGACTTCCTGGCCGGTTGCTGCACGTCAACATTCTCGGCTGCGGGATTTTTGCTGCCGTCTCCGGATCGTCTGCCGCAACCACAGCGACCATCGGGCGGATGTCATTGCCTGAGCTCAAGCAGCGCGGATATGACGAGCGCATGGCCATCGGCACCCTTGCGGGTTCCGGAACGCTTGGCCTCTTGATCCCGCCGTCGATCATTTTGATCGTTTATGGGGCTGCGACGGAGCAATCCATCGGCCGGTTGTTCATGGCCGGTGTCGTACCAGGGGCAATGCTGTGTCTTTTGTTCATGGGGTACGTTGGCCTTTGGGCTCTGATGAACCGCAGCAAAATGCCGCCGGTAGAAGAAAAAGTGCCGTTTTTTGCGCGCATTTTGGCGACCCGCCGCCTGTTTCCGGTGATTGGTCTGATCGTTGGAGTGATTGGCTCGATCTATGCTGGTGTTGCCTCGCCAACGGAAGCCGCGGCCATTGGCGTTATGTTGTCGCTTTGTCTGTCCTGGGCGTCTGGCACATTAAACCGGCGGAGTTTCACAGAGTCTTTGCTTGGTGCGACCCGGACTTCCTGCATGATTGCCTTCATTCTTGCCGGGGCCGCTTTCCTAACGGTTGCTATGGGCTATACCGGCATTCCGCGCGAACTGGCGGGCTGGATTGGTGGCATGAACCTGTCTCCATATGCCCTTCTGGTCGCGTTGACCCTGTTCTTCGTGGTCCTGGGGTGTTTCCTGGATGGGATTTCGGTTGTTGTGCTGACAACGTCTGTCATCCTGCCAATGGTTGAGCAAGCAGGGCTTGATCTGATCTGGTTCGGGATTTATCTCGTTCTCGTGGTCGAGATGAGCCAAATTACGCCGCCGGTCGGGTTTAACCTCTTTGTCCTTCAGGGCATGACCGGCCGGAATATTTTCTCCGTCGCCCGCATGGCTTTGCCATTCTTCTTGTTGATGATCCTGGCTGTTGTCCTGATTGTCGCGTTTCCAGGCTTGGCGCTCTGGCTGCCGCAGACAATGCTGACGAACTAGCCTGGAGGATACCTGCTGCTGGAGGCAGTCTTAAATGAGTGAGCGTTCGAAACCGAACCCTGATGCACAAATCGGACCTGTGGTTTCGGCCGCTCACCTGGCCTCTGGGGCGATGCCGGCCCTTTCTGAAATCGAATTTGCCGTGACCATGATGGTCAATGCCTATCACCGCTGGATGGTCCGCTGCATGGCGGCAAGCGGCTCGGAGGGACTGGGGCCGCTTGATGTTCTCGTGCTGCATTCGGTTAATCACCGCGGCCGGGCCAAAACCCTTTCCGACATTTGCCTCGTCCTTAACATCGAGGATACGCACACCGTTACTTACGCGTTGAAAAAACTGGAAAAAGCCGGCCTGATTTCTTCTGGACGCCGCGGCAAGGAAAAAACCGCAGAAATCACGGCTGACGGTGAGAAGGCGTGTATGGAGTACCGCCGACTTCGTGAAGCGCTGCTAGTCGAGCCGATGAAGGCCCTTGGATTGGATGAAAGTGAGCTGTCGCGCCTTGCAGCTACTCTCCGGCTTGTTTCTGGAAACTACGACCAGGCAGCCCGCGCGGCTGCCGCAATGTAGCCCGGTTAGTCGCAGGCAGGCAGGCTGATTTTTGTTGAATGCTACAATAATTCTTGTATAGACGAATTATGAAATCTGAAGAGGCGATATTGGCGCTTGGAGCGCTGGCTCAGGACGACCGGTTGACCGCCTTCCGGCTGCTAATGAAAGAGGGGCCTAAGGGGTTGCCCTCCGGCGAGATAGCCACGCGGCTGGATGTCGCGCCGACCCGGATGTCTTTCCACCTAACAGGACTGGAACGTGCCGGGCTTTTGGAGGCAAAGCGGGAGGGGCGCCACATTCTGTACTCGGTCAATCAAGACCGCATGCGCGCTCTTTTAGGATTCCTGATTGAAGACTGCTGCGGCAATGATCCGGCCGTTTGCTGTTTCCCGGCAAACGGCACGGCTCCACTGAATGAAACCAAATAGGGCGACTTGGCTCATGAACATTACCATCTACCACAATCCAAAATGCGGTACCTCGCGGAATACCTTGGAAATGATCCGAAAGGCCGGTGTCGAACCGGCTGTTATCGAATATCTAAAAACCCCGCCCTCCCGTGAGGAATTGGTGGATTTGATCTCCAAAATGGGTATTCCAGTCCGCGAGTTGTTGCGTCAGAAAGGAACACCTTTTGACGACCTCGGGCTTGGCGACGACAAGTGGAGTGACGATCAGCTGATCGACTTCATGATGGAACACCCGATCCTGATCAACCGTCCGGTTGTTGTCAGTGACAAGGGTGTGCGGCTGTGCCGGCCTTCGGAAAAAGTGTTGGATCTGCTGCCGGAAGACATCGGGTCCTTCACCAAGGAAGACGGTGAAATCGTCTCTTCGGGATCTTCGAATGTTTGATGAAGTTGCGTCAGACCTGCCGAATATCAGTCTGGACGATGTGAAGCAGGTTACAGCTGCCGATGTTGGCCGCGAAGCCGTGATCGGCCATCCGCCCAAAATACTGCTTCTTTATGGGTCTTTGCGCGAGCGCTCTTACAGCCGGCTTTTGGTGGAGGAAGCTGCTCGGTTGTTGCAGGCATTTGGCGCTGAAATCCGGATCTTTAATCCTTCCGGTCTTCCGCTGCCCGATGATGCCGATGTCAGTCATCCGAAGGTGGCCGAACTCCGGGACCTGAGTATTTGGTCGGAAGCACAAGTCTGGTGTTCTCCCGAGCGCCATGGGGCCATGACCGGGATCATGAAAACTCAGATCGACTGGATCCCGCTCAGCACCGGCGCGATCCGGCCAACGCAAGGCAAAACGCTTGCATTGATGCAGGTATCAGGCGGATCCCAGTCGTTCAATGCGGTCAACCAAATGCGGATCTTGGGCCGCTGGATGCGGATGCTCACCATTCCGAACCAGTCTTCAGTACCAAAGGCATACACAGAATTTGATGACGCGGGCCGGATGCTGCCATCGCCACTTTATGACCGGGTTGTCGATGTCATGGAAGAACTGATGAAGTTCACACTGCTCGTGCGCGGACGGTCTGGTTATCTAGTTGATCGGTATTCTGAACGAAAAGCAGAACGGGAAAAACAGGGGGCGGCATAGGCTGCGTTGTTTGCCTAAGTTCCTAAAGCTATGACAGGGCTTTGGACCTGCGCGTTTTCATCAAGTGTACTTTCGCTCGCTGTTTCCAGCTCTGATGTGCCCGGTTCATCCATTGCTTGGTCTTGAAGAGCCACTTTGAGTTCAATTTGAGGCTTTACGGATTTGACCATCAACTTGTTCGCGGCTGGCCGGGCCTTGATCGTCATGTCCGGCTGGTTCGTCTCATGGAATTGAACATCATCAGGTTTGCCATAGAGATAGCCTTGTACGAGATCGCAACCAGCGGCGCGTAGCAAGATGGCTTGCTCTTCAGTCTCGACCCCCTCAGCGGTGATGGTCACATCGAGGGAGCGGCCGAGGCCGACGATCGATGTTACAATTGCGTCGGTACTGGCGTCCTTGCCTAGATCTTGAATGAATGCCTTGTCGATCTTGATCTTGTCGAACGGGAACAAGCTGAGGTAGCTCAACGACGAATACCCGGTGCCAAAGTCATCCATCGCAATGGAGACACCCATGTCCCGGATTTGCCGGAGTGTGTGGATGACCGCATCCGTGTTGGAAATCAGCAGGCTTTCCGTAATCTCGATTTCAAGACGTTTCGGATCTAGTCCAGAGGATTGCAAGGCTCGAGCAACCCGCTTTTGGGTTTCTCCGGCGACGAACTGGGCAGGTGACATGTTCACCGCAACACGCCGGCTGCGATCTGGCCAAAGGGCCGCTTGCTTACAGGCATTTTCGAGAACCCAGTTGCCGATTTCCTCGATAAGGCCGGTGTCCTCTGCAACAGGAATGAACAAGTCCGGGCGGATCATCCCCTTGGTGGGATGTTCCCACCGGATCAACGCCTCGTAGCCTTTCAAAGAGCCATCGGCTAGCGCGTACTGTGGCTGATATTTCAATTTCAGCTGATCGAACTTCAGCGCCTTGATGAGCCCCTGTTCAATTTCTTTGCGTTTTTGCGCTTCGGCATCTAGTTCAGGTGTGTACCAGCAAAATGTTGATCGGCCGCTGTGTTTGGCTCGGTAAAGGGCAAGATCCGCGCAGTGAAGCAAGCGGGAAGATCGCCAAGAGCCATCCGTCGCCCTGGCTAGGCCGATGGACAAGGAAATCTTGATTTCCCGGCCGTCAATCGAACAGGGCGGTTCCGTCGCGCTGATCATGTCTGTGGCCAACCGGGTCATTCTGGCTGTGTCAGACACGGATGTCAGCATCACCGCGAATTCGTCGCCGGACAATCGCGAAACCAAATGACCGCCGAACACCGATTTCAAGCGCTCAGCAATGATCTGAAGAAACACATCGCCGATGCCGTGGCCGTGAGTGTCGTTGATTTCCTTGAATTTATCGACATCAATGATCATCACGCCGATGTTGGAAGCCTTGGCTTGAGCAAATCGTAATGCCTCGGTCAGGCGTGCGTTAAACACCGCGCGGTTTGGAAGACCGGTTAAAGTGTCGTGGTGCGCGAGATATTGGATGTTCCGGTTTGTCCGCAGTTGATCGCGGAAGCGCATCCACAAAAGGATGCCGGCGAACAGAAATGACACCAAGCACAAGGCGCCGATTGATGCGCTGACCGACAACAGTAAAGGAGCAAGGCTCGCCATGATGTCCGACGTGCCAGTCAGAACAATGAGACTGCGCCCAGAGGCATCCTGTGCTGGAAAAGTTACAATCGCAGTCGAACCAAACGTCCCGGTAAGGTTCATATCCGGGATTGCCTTGATGCCCTGTCCTCCAGACGCGGCCAACTTTGCTTTCATCAGGGTTTGTGGCGATAGGAACTTGTGGCTGCTTTCCCATTCTGGCGCAGACCATGTTGCAGCTTGCGGTCCGTCCCGCATTTCCATTGCAGAAGGTAGGATCGAAAACTCAAGAACTTCCGGGTGCGCACCTTCGGATTGAAGTGCTTCTTTCAGCGATGCGATTTGCTGGTGATACGCCTTTGATAGCCCATCGCCGGTGAGTGTTGTGCGAAGTCCAGTAAGGGTTCCCGGCCGGTTATCGGTTTCGTTTGTCTCGCTCGTTTCAAGAATGCCGTAAACAGTGTCAGACGTATCCGAATAAGCCTGCTCCAGACTGCGAACCAGCAGCCAATGGGTCAATAAACGATTGCTTGCATAAACGCCGGCAGCCAGCAGTAAAACCAGCGACATGGATATGAAAAATATAACAATGTTGCTTCTGACTAAGGAAGTAGCCATTCGGCGCGATACCATCTCGGACAAATAATTTCCCCGACGATATGGCAAAATCCTTTAACCATCATGAATCGGCTTGTTTTCCTGCGCTATCCGGAAATCGTGACGCTGCGTCGAGTGTGCGACTTTAAAACTGTCCAAAAGGTCATTGAGCACCGCGGATTTCTGGTCAAATCAGATACGGATCGATAGAACTCAATTTCCGGCTTGGGATTGAACTTCCCGGTGAGCCGACTGGTGGTGTCCAATATGGATGCTGCCGCGATGGAGGAAGTGAATGGTAAACGTCTGGAGCAGCATCGGGAGCATTGTCAGTGCCATCGGCAGTGGCGGTGCGCAAGTTGTCGACCGGCTTGTCCAGCTTGTGCTTGCCCGGCCTGAGGGAACCCGGACGGTTGGCTTTACAGTCGCAATGATCGCGCTTTCTGCAAAGATGGCCAAAGCAGATGGGGTCGTTACTGCTGATGAAGTCATTGCTTTCCGGGAACTATTCGATGTGCCGCCCAAGGAAGAGCGCAATGTTACCCGGCTGTTCAATCTGGCACAGGAAGATGTAGCTGGTTATGAAGTTTACGCAAAAAAACTTGCCGATCTTTTTCCCTATGACCGGAAGACCTTGCTCGATATCCTGGATGGTCTTTTTCACATTGCCAAAGCTGACGGCGTCGTCCATCAGAGCGAAATAGGCTACCTTTCCCATGTGGCCGAGGTTTTTGGGCTGGACGAGCGCGAGTTTTCCAAAGTACTAGCCCGTCATGTCCGTAAAGACGGCGATCCCTACGAGATTCTGGGAATAGGGGCAGGTGCCAGTGATGCGGAGTTGAAGGCCCATTACCGGCGGGAAGTTCAGGACACGCATCCTGACCGGCTGATTGCCCGCGGAGTTCCTGAGGAATTTGTTCGGATCGCCAATGACCGGCTGGCCGCCCTGAATGAAGCTTGGGCGCAGGTATGCGCGGAAAGGGGCATATGAGTGTTGCAACCGACACAGGGGTAAAAGCACGGGTCCATCCGTCTCCAAATCACGGCCAACGCCCCGATGGAGCTCCGATCGACATGCTGGTTCTGCATTACACCGGAATGCCGACCGCCCAGGACGCCCTGCAACGGTTGTGCGATCCACGCGCTGAGGTTTCAGCCCACTATTTCGTCGATGAAGATGGCTCCATATTGCAATGTGTGCCTGAAGCCCGGCGCGCTTGGCACGCGGGTCAAAGCTTCTGGAAAGGCGACACCGACATCAATTCCAGGTCGATCGGTGTTGAGATCGTCAATCCAGGCCATGAATTCGGCTATCGTCCTTTTCCCGATCTTCAGATCGACGCGGTCATCGCCCTGTGCCTGGATATATGTGGACGGCACAAGATCGATCCCTGGATGGTGCTTGCGCATTCAGACATAGCCCCCAACCGGAAGGAAGATCCTGGCGAGCTGTTTCCCTGGGCCAGGCTCGCAAAAGCAGGAGTCGGGCATTTTGTTGAGCCTGAAACAATTGAATCCGGGATGATGATGCAGGAAGGCGATCAGGGACAGCCAGTCGAAGCGATCCAGTCGATGTTGGCTCTTTATGGTTATGATCTTGATATTACCGGAGAATTTGACGGAAGGACAAAACAAGTTGTAACGGCATTTCAGCGGCACTTCCGGCCTGCGAAAGTGGATGGGGTTATCGATGAATCGACGATTGAAACCCTTCACAGGCTGTTGGCAAAGCTGCCATCGCTGGCATAAAAATTATTCTCCCAGTCAGTCGGAGTGGCCGGTACGGCGGGCAAGTTCTCTTTTCCATTTCATGATCGCAGCGTTGATATTGTGGCCAGTTTTTCATGGCGTGCGTGCAAAAAAGAAGAGCCTGGAGATCGGAGATAATCGACCTTATTGGCCGCGCGTGACGTTAGAGATGTTTATGATGGTAAACGACTTCGCCTCTCTAACTTAGTTAGAACTCACCCGGTAAAACTCTTTCTTCCATGCTGTGATCGCCCAGCTGATTTGCGGGGCCAGGTTCTTATGGCGATTATGTAGAAACAAATACCCATACTTTTTTGCAGTGACTTGCTTAGTCTGAAGGTTTCCGTAGTTTTCTTTGTAAATTGAGTAATTGAGGCTGTCGATCAACAGTCCTGATATTTGGCCTCTTTGAAGCATGGCGAGGCCAGATTTGTAATCTTGGATAAAGGACTTTGTTGCGTCTTTAGGAAAGACTTTCTCTTGCCAGACATAACCGTGCATCACACCGATGGATTTGCCTTTAAGATGTTTGAACGACGGTAGGACATCAGCGCCGGTGACAAGCAGGCCGTGTCCATCCACTATCGGCTCAGCGATCATCATAGCAAAATCAGAAACTTTGGCCTGATAGTCGCTTGTCCGCAAAAACTCTCCGTCTGCGCTATTGTCCTGCAGTAGAGCAGTTGCCTCATCTGCCCTGGCGAATTTGAACTTGGCACATATCTCATACTCGGCGAATTTGGCCTGCAATGATGGCAGAATCTGCTGCTCAGTTTTTGTGAAGGAAGAAAGAATTGTTAGGCAATCTTGGTCAGCCGATGCTGGCAACGGCAAAAACGTCAAGTAGGCGGCTACCGTGGTTGTCCAAATGCAAAGATGCGTTTGCTTGATCATTTCAAAAGGCACTATTGCGGGTGGGACCAGTCTAAGACGTCAATTTATTGCACTGGCCGGGCCGCGCACAGTTGTCCTAAAGACGGAGACAGTGTTCCCAATGTCGCCACATCAATCCTCTGTGAGGCTGGTGGTCTGAATTTGTGCACTCCTGCCCCGGTTTGAACAGGCACCTGCCCGAACTTGGTCACAAATTGCAGAAACACACGATGCTGCACTGCAAAAATCAGTAAAATATTGAAATATTTTGAAATAATTCGTGATAATTTCGCGCCAATTTTGGTCTCATAGCTCCGCCATTTCTCCGCCCCCGGAAATCGTTGAACAAGAACCAAAAGAGCTGAACGAATGTTACGGTCGATAAAAAAAGCTACTGGGGCACTCTGTGTACTTGCCTATACCCTCATCTTAACGGCGCAGTCTGTTTCTGCTGAAACCCGCAATATCGGCACGGCGGACGATGGTCCGCGTGGTCTCGCCGCACTGTTCACCCCTCGGGACAGCATTAAAACTGGTGATCCCCGCAAAGATAAGTATGCGCGGATGATTCACAAGGCGGCAAAAAAGCATGGTGTTCCCATGAAGATCGCCCGGGCTGTTGTCGAAGTTGAAAGCAACTTCAATCCGAAAGCACGCGGCGCAGCTGGTGAAGTTGGCCTCATGCAAATCAAGCCGGCGACCGCGCGGGGCATGGGCTACCGCGGCTCCACCAAGGCGCTTTATCGCCCAGAGACCAATCTGGAATGGGGCATGAAATACCTTGCTGGCGCACATAAACGGGCCAATGGCGATTTGTGCGGAACCATCTTGCGCTACAACGCTGGTCACTATGCCAAGCGCATGAACCCGATCAGTGCCCGCTACTGCAAAAAAGTAAAACGCATTCTGGCGTCCAGCTAACTTGTGACAGGGCGGTCACTCGTGGGCAGTAAACCCCGTTGCTTTCGCAGCGGGGTTTTTCTTTTCAAATTTGGTTGGCTATCCAACTCAGGCAAACTTCTGCTTCGCAGCTCGAATGGAGGCCGGCGGCTTAATGCCATCGGGGACATCTGCGGCTACAACGGGTTGTCCGAATGCAGTTGCAACGGGCACAACGCCCGCCCAGATATCCGTGCCGATATCAATTGGGTCATCCACTGGGGCGCCGTCACGCACTTTGGTGCTGAGATGCTCGATGTCGAGCACCAAAACGCCGGTTGCCTTGAGCTCCTTGGGCAGCATCTCCCGGCATTCATCCCAGCGGCCAGGCGCCATGTGATCCGTAATTGCGGCAAGAGCGGTGTGTTTTTCTTCCAGGTCTTCCACCAGTCGCGCGGTGCCATGCACGATCACACACCGGAAGTTCATGGAATGGTGGAACGCGGACCTTCCGAACACCAGGCCGTCGAGCAGTGTCACTTCCAAACTGGCTGGAACACCCGCCTCGTTGTCCTTGATGATCCGGGTCGTGCTGGCTCCGTGAATGTACAATTTGTCACCAATCCGGGCATAGACCATCGGGATCACCATTGGCCGGTCTTCGTGAATGAAGCCACAATGAGCAATGAGACCGGCATCCAGAATTTCGTAGGCTAGGTCCTTGTCATAACCACCCCGGTTCATTTGCCGGATTTTTGCATAGGGCGGCAGGTCAGGTTTTTCGTGTTTCATATCAATGTTCTTTGGATCTGGATCTTGAGTGCCTTGATTATGACCGGTAAACTGGTCCTTTAAAAAGATCCGGTTTTGGAAAAATGAAAGTACCAAAAATCCTGGAAGGGGTGTGCGACCTTGACCGCAGCACGGTGGTTCCGCTGTCCCAGCAGATCTACCGTGCGCTCCGGGAGGCGGTGGGGCAGGGCCGTCTTAAGGCGGGTATGCGTCTTCCGTCGTCGCGCAGTTTTGCGCATCAACACGCCATCTCGCGCAATACGGTCAATGCCGCGTATGAGTTGCTGAAGGCTGAGGGAATTGTCGAAATCAGGCCGGGCGCCGCACCCGTAATTGTGGAAGGGGCAAGCCCGGAGGGTTCTAAAACAGACGAGAATGTGCCGCGGCCAGTTCGAGGGCTGTCAGTCCGGGGCCGTAAGCTTGCAGCAAATCTGCGGGGTGACAGTTGGGGACAGCGCCACGGAGCACTTCAGCCAGGGGCCCCAGCTTTGGACGCCTTCCCCTATGAACTGTGGGCCCGTTGTTTGCGGCGTGCGGCCCGAACGGTGCAGACCCCGGACCTTCTTTATCAAAACATTTCAGGTTATCCGCCGCTCAAAAAGGTGCTGGCTGAGTACCTGGCCAGTGAACGGGGCGTCCGCGCGGTGCCGGATCAGGTATTGATTGTGCCATCCATGCAGGCGGCGCTTGCCGGGATTTCGGTGGCGCTGTCGGATCCGGGTGACACGGCCTGGATCGAAGATCCGGGGTATATGGGGGCGCGAACCGCTTTTTACGGTGCAGGTCTCAATATCAAAGGACTTCCGGTCGATGAGTTCGGCGTCTTGCCAGAGAGTCTTTTCAACAATGGTCCTAGCCCACGTCTTATCTATGTGACCCCTTCGCATCAGTATCCGTTTGGCGCGCGTATGCCCTTGGCCCGCCGTCTTGCGCTGATCGACGCGGCTGCCCAATTGGGCGCGACCGTTCTGGAGGACGATTACGACAGTGAGTTTTTGTTTGAAGGCCGCCCGGTAGCTGCTCTGCAAGGTCTCGCAGATGCCGGTGAAGTGATTTACATGGGTACCTTTTCAAAGAGCCTTTTGCCCGGACTGCGGGTGTCTTATGTGGTCGTTCCAAAGGATTTGGCGGATCCACTTGGCTCCGCGTTCCGGAACATGGGGCAGCTGGTGAATATTCATGCTCAGATTGCCCTGACGGATTTCATCGATAGTGGTCATTACCGGGCCCACTTGAAAAAGATCCGCACGTTGTACCAGCAGCGCGGTATGGCGCTGGTTGGCGCCTTGAAAGACGGGCTCGGCAACAAAATCTCGGTGGACCCTCCCATGGGTAATGTGCAGGTCACCGTGCGGTTGAATGAAGATCTGCAGGATCTAAAGATCGCGCGAGCCATGCAAGCGCGAGGCTACTCCGTGTCGCCCCTGAGTGTCTGTTATCTGGACGCACCGCCCAAACCTGGACTGATCATCGGGTTTGCCGGCGCCTCTGATGAGCAGATCAAAGGAGGGGTCAGTGCTTTGAAAGAGGTCCTGAACTCAGCTTAGATCCGAACCTCCTATGCAGATCGTAATCAGCGTTATTCAACCACTTTGGATGTTACTTCAAAACGGGTTCCGGATTTCGGCGTTTTACCATTCAGATGGACAGTAATCCGCCAAAGATGATAGGCGGAGCGGTGCAGCCAACGCACCGCATCGACGCGGGAGAAGGCGTTTTCAAGGTCGATCTGATCTCTGGACGCCAGGTCAAGGACGTTATGGCGGTAGCGCCACCGTTCTTCACGAAAGCATTTCCTCAAATTATCAAATTCTGCAGGCAGTTCCCTTGATGATGAGGATGCTGAAAACTCGCCTGCGAGTTTGGCTAGTTGCCGGGCAAGCCTTGTGAGTTCTTCTGTCGACTGAATGGTCAGGATGCGGTCTGTCTGCCGAAGCCGGCCAGAAAGCCTGTCCATATGGTCGAGCACATGTACAAGCTTTAGATGCTTGTCATGGGAGCGCGGATCTTCCGGCCCTGTCCGGATTCGGTTTACGAAACTTCGGAGTGTGTCGATCGATTGGTCAAACGTGTCGAGAGGGATTGCGGCTGTGCTGTCACCCACTGGTCCGAGCTGATCAGATAAAGCTTGAAACATAAGGGTTGCTTGGTCCCGAACGGCAGCGTCAGCTGCATCTAGGGCACTGGCCGGATCTTTAAGCAAAGCTTCGTCCAGACGTTCGGCCGGGTCGGTTTCACCTGATGGGATTAACAGCACGATCAGCCGCGAAAATTGATTGGTGAATCCAACGATTGCGAACACGCCGATGAGATTAAACACCGTATGGAAGCCGACGAGTGCGACCTGCGGATCGAGACTGGCCCCTGCAGAAGCAGCGAGCGACCCCAATGGAATGAGCAGCCAAAACGCTAAGAACCCGGTCAGCAGGTTGTAGACGACATGGGCAAATCCGGTGCGCCTGGAAGCAACTGATCCTCCAACAGTTGCAAGGGCAGCCGTCGCGGTTGTACCGACATCCATGCCGATGACCAGTGCAGCCGCCTGAGGAAAGGAAATAGCTCCGACAGTTAGAGCTGCCAAAGCCGTTGCTACACCGGCGCTGGATGACTGGGTGATGAGCGTGATGACAATACCGATCAAGACCAGCTGGAACCGACCAAAGAGCGTATCTCCTGGGAAATCATCGGGTGTCACTTTGCCTTCCAGGATCGAAAAGCCTTGAGTGAGTGTATCGATGCCAACAAAAAGCAGTCCGAAACCGGCAATTGCCAGCCCGAACGGTTTCCAGCGGCCCTTACCGAACAACTGCGCGAGAATACCGGCAAAGATCAAAGGCTGCGCCAGCAAGCCTATTTTGAGTTTGAAACCGAGCAGCGCGACCATCCAGCCAGTGATCGTCGTGCCGAGGTTGGCCCCGAATATGACACCCAGTGCTTGCGGAAAGGTCATCAAGCCGGCGCTGACAAATCCGACGGTGGCGACAGTGGTGGCGCTGGAAGACTGCAAGGCGGCCGTGGCCAGCGCTCCCGAGACGGCCCCTGCGAGCGGCGTTTGCGTCGATTTTTGAAGGAATTGACGGAGCCGGTTTCCGGCCAGCTGGCGTAGCCCGCTGGTCATCAAATGCATGCCAAGCAGAAACAGGCCGAGCCCACCAAATACGGTGATGATAGATTGCAACATGTCCGAGTTTAAGATTGAAGCCTGCGTTGGATCATCTGGAGATTTACCTACAAATTGAGAACAGGTTTGCCCCGCAGGCTAGTTTCAACGATTTCGAGAGCAGAGCCGATCTTTCTTTGCGCTGGTCGAAGACCGTCTTTTTAAGAAAGCTTCATTTGCGGAACGTCACCGCGAATGATTAAGTTAGCCTCTGTCGCAGAGATCACATCGTCAACACTGGTGTTTGGACCGGTCTGCTTCAGAACAAGACCATCATCGGTGGGCTCAATAACCGCCATTTCAGTGACGATGAGACTGACCCGGCGTTGAGCGGTCAGCGGCAATTCGCATTTCTGCAGGATCTTGGGTTTGCCCTTGGCGGTGTGCACCATTGCAACAATGACGTGTTTGGCGCCAGCAACCAGATCCATTGCGCCGCCCATGCCCGGCACCATCTTTCCGGGGATCATCCAGTTGGCGAGGTAGCCGCGCTCATCGATCTGAAGACCGCCCAAAACGGTTGTGTCCAGATGACCGCCCCGGATCAAGCCGAAGCTCATAGCGCTGTCAATGGATGCTGCCCCCGGTACCGCGGTCACAAACCCGCCACCGGCATCGGTTAGGTCCGGATCTTCCATACCTTCCGGCGGGCGGGCACCGAGACCAATGACACCGTTTTCCGCCTGAAAGAAAACATGGACATCCTTGGGAAGGTAGTTGGCGACCATTGACGGCAGGCCAATACCGAGATTGACCAGTGTATCGGGTTGAATTTCCTGGGCCACCCGGCGGGCAATGATTTCCTTGGCATCCATCAGTGCGCCCTCTCCAGCAGATGATCTACGAGAATTCCCGGTGTTTTGACCGCATCAGGCGAAATCACGCCGACTGGGACGATGGTTTGCGGTTCGGCGATCACAGTTGATCCGGCCATTGCCATGATCGGATTGAAATTATGCGCGGTCAGCGAATACTCCAGATTGCCGACATAATCGGCTTGATGGGCCGCAATCAGGGCAAAGTCGCCACCGAGTGGCGTTTCAAGCAGATAGGCTTTGCCATCGACCTCAATCCGCTGCTTGCCCTCTTCCACCAGGGTGCCGAGACCAGTTGGCGTCAAGATCCCGCCAAGGCCGACGCCTGCAGCGCGGATCCGCTCGACCAGCGTTCCTTGCGGCACCAGATCGACATCGATTTCGCCGGAAATCATCTTCTGCTGAGTTTCCGGGTTAAGGCCGATGTGGGAGGCAATCACCTTGGTGACGGAACCGGCACTGATCAGCTTGCCGATACCCCTGCCGGGCATCGCGGTGTCATTGGCGATTACCGTCATGTTTTTGGCGCCACGTGCGACCAAAGCGTCAATCAACCTGTGGGGAGATCCAACGGCCATGAAGCCGCCAATCAAAAGAGTTGATCCGTCCGGTATCATCTCAGCGGCTTCCGCCGCCTTGACCGCATGTTTCATCTATGCGCCCCCAAGTCCCAAATGCCGTTCGGCAAACGTGAACGCTTTCAGGACCATATGCAAATGAAGATTGTGCGACGCGGGAGGTTTGGTCGATTGAGCTTAGACGAAAAGTTCGGCTTTGAGGCTCCGGGCAGCACAGTCTGCTGCCAACGCAATCGTTTTGCCGTCGTGACCTGTTCGGGCCAGAGCATTTAGGCCCATCAACACAGTCAGAACATAGGCGGTGATGGCCTCGATACAATCCGGTCCGGCCGCATTGAGGTCCAGATCCTTTTCCAAATGACTCTTGAGGTGGATTTCCATCTTGGACATGTGCCCTGCGACAGCGCCTTTGACCGTTTGAGGTTCCGTTTTAGCGACCGCGGAAGACAGCAAAAGGCAGCCGCGGAAGGTGTTGGCCGACATGAATGCGCCAATGTGCCGGATAAATTCTGCGAGACTGTCCAGCGGCGATTTGTTTGAGGTTAAGCTGGATAGGCCCGGTTCGGTGACCTCGTCCCAATAGCGCTGAAGAGCGGCCTGAAACACCTCATCCTTGCCGCCGAAAGCCGCATAGAAGCTGCCGCGCTTGATGCCGGCGGCGGCTTGAAGATCGTCAATGGAGGTGGCGTCAAAGCCCTTGGTCCAGAACACATCGACAAAAGCTTTCATCGCCATGTCTTTGTCATAGGATTTTGGTCGTCCAGCCATACATTCCCATCAAAAGTCGGCGGCCCGGCCGGAAAACCGGCCGGGCAAAGGGCTATTCCGCAGCCGCACGATCTGGTGCTGTCCAGGCAAATTTCTGGAACGGAGCATCGATCGGCGTCTGCGCCAAGTGGTTCACATAGTTTGACATAACCTTCTGGGCCAGGCCAAGGACGATGTCGAGCACGTTGCGTTTGGTAAATCCGGCATCCAGGAAGATCTGAACGTCGGCATCATCGACAAAACCACGCTGACGGACAACTTTTAAGGTGAAGTCGCGAAGAGCCTCCAAGCGCGGGTCTGGCAGAGGAGTTTTGTTGCGCAGAGCTTCGATGACGTCGTTCGGGACTTTCTGCATATGGGCAATGCCAGTGTGGGCCGGCACACAATAATGGCACTCATGTTCCACATTGATCGTCAGCCAGACGACATTTTGTTCGACCGTTGAGAGACTGGTCTTCTGAAATAGCTCATGCAGCTTTTGATAAGCCTCCAGGTGTTCCGGCGATTCAGCCATAACAGCATGAAGGCCCGGGATCATACCAAAAGCCTTAATCGAGTTGTCGAGCAAAGCGGGCCCGCCATCCGGTGCCGTTTCTTGGGTGTGCAATTGAAAATCAGTCATCGAACTCTCCATCTTGGCGAAAGTGCCGCGCTAGAGATGGGTATTTTGTACTCTATAGTCAAAAATTAATTTGAACTCGAAAAGGGCTTGTTTCTGCGAATGAGATGCGTGCTCAAGAAATCGTGTGCTCCACTCGCAAACAGGTGACATCAATCTGCATATCCAATCGGCGATGAGGTTGACTGGTTTGTTTGATGAGCTGGACGGCGCGGAGCGCAGGCAATAGATTTTGCCGGTGATGTTGATAGGAAAGAACCAGTTCGTTTGCCCAAAATGTCACCAGTAACTCTTTGCTGATCGATTGGCGGCCTGGCCCAAACAAAAAGCAACAGAACGGAACAGAATTGACCGACCAAGAAGCTTTTGCAGCGTTTTCAAACTGGCTGCGGGAAACGGGCGGGGTTTCTTCAGAGACGGCTGCCGCCGCTCGTACCCATGCAGAGGTGCGCCGCTTTGAGCGTGAGGATAGTTTGTTCGCTGCGGGAGATCGGCCGAAGTGCTTGTACTTCGTCCAATCAGGTCTGGTCCGATTTTATTACCTGACCCGAGACGGCAAGGAATACAACAAGAGCTTTGCGACAGAAGGTGGTGTCGTGACCAGCATGTCGACCTTTCTGTCGGAAGCGCCAAGCCCGTTCCACACACAGGCACTGGAAGAGACGATCACCGTCGCGCTGCCTATGGAGTTCGTTCGCAAACTAGCAGCCACCGACTTAAGTCTGGAGCGCCTGGTGAACCGTTTTGTTGTCCAGCTTGCCGTCAAGAAGGAACAAAGGGAGGCCTCGTTCCTCTTGATGGATGCGGGCGAGCGGTACGAGTTGTTTCTGGACGATTTTGCAGATCTTGCACCGCGTTTGCCGCAATATCACATCGCGTCTTATCTCGGGATTACACCGGTCGCTCTGTCGCGGATCCGGGCACGCCGGACTGGGAGGCGTGCTTCTTAACCCAGTATAATGCCGATCTCTGGCCTGCCGGATATTGCTCCTGTCAACAGAAACAGGAGGCCGTCCGGCATGAGCATCAAAAAGACTATCATCATCACCGGGGGCGCTGTTGGGTTGGGGCTTGAACTGACCCGGATCTATGCTGGCCGCGGACACAATGTCATCGTGTGTGGCCGAACCGAGAGCGCCCTAACGGCTGTTTCGGAAGAATATCCAAATACGACCGTCTTTTGTCTTGATTTGTCAACGCCGTCTGGCCGCCGGCAATTTGTGGACGGGATCCATGATCTGGACGTCGGCGTGGATCTGTTGATCCATAATGCCGCCATTCAGGTCTCAGCCGATTTTTCCAAAGGCGCCGCAGTACCGGAACGGATCGCCGCTGAACTTTCCATCAATCTGCATGCGCCTATCGAATTGACCACGGACTTAATGCCGCTGCTCCGCAAAGCGGTACGGCCGCAGATCGTCTTCATTTCGTCGGCGCTGGGCCGTGTGCCAAAACAATCCGCGCCGGTCTATTGCGCTACAAAAGCGGGTCTTTCGACGTTCGCGCGCTGTCTACGCTATCAGCTGGAAGGGACACCGGTTTTGGTTGCTGATGTGGTTCCTGATCTGATTAGAACGCGGATGGCCGCCGGCCGGGAGGAAAACGCGCTACACCCAGCGGATGCTGCGAATGTCATTGTTCGGGGACTAGAACAGGGAAAAACCGAAATCCGGTTGGGCCGGGTGCCTGTCCTTTATACGCTTCACCGGTTCCTGCCGTCTTTGGCTTACCGGATGCTGAAAGCTGCGTAGGGGGAGAATTGGTATTAAGTTCAGGGCTTGCATGACCCTGTGTAAAAAGCCAACTTGAGTTCTCGGTGCCTTAGTCAGTCGGCAAGGTGCCGCCGGACTAAACCTATGTGGGCGACCCTGGGAAATTTGCGGGAGAATACACACGGCCCCGTCAAATGCGGTGTCAGTGATCTTTGGATGTGTTTTTGGATTACTGTTTTGGAAGGACAGTTTTTAATGGTTCAAATTGCAGTTTGACTTTTTGATGTGGCCTCGGCGGGAATGTGAATTTTTAGCTTGTCGAGCACGGATGTGCAGCGCTTTGAGGACGTTTCGAGTGCAGGAAGGACTGATGTGGATTTGTTGTTTGTAGTCGTCGGTCTTGTTGTATTTTTTATTTCCCTGGTCTTGCCCGTTGTTCTCTTGGTCCGGGTGTCCCGTGTTGAACGCCAAGTCTCAAGGCTCTCGCAGGATTTGCATAAGACGCGTGCGGAGCTTGCAAGTCTGAAGGCGGTTTTTGCAGAAAAAAAAGTAGCTCCAGATACAGATGCGGCTGAGGAGAGCGGCGGCGCAGACACCAGAAAACCCTCTGCGCGCCCGTCAGATGCTTTGGGCGAGGCTGATGAACCTCCATCGCCAAGCACGGATTTCCAAATTGGACCTTGGCGCGCGCAAAAACCTGCAAAAGCAACTGACATCCCCGAGGAAGAGAAAACTGTGCCGCCTATCGCGGCAAGTGTTTCGGAAGCCGGGGCGCAGGCATCTGCCAGTATCGAAAAGGAACAAACAATTGGCGCGCGCTGGAGCATCTGGGTTGGCGGCGTAACGCTCGCTATTGGCGGCATTTTCCTGGTCAAATACGCGGTGGACCATGGTGTGCTCGGGCCGCTTCCTCGCGTTCTTCTTGGGGCTCTGCTCGGCATGGTGCTTCTTGTCGGCGGTGAGTGGAGCCGGCGGCAGCCGCAGCGTTTCAAAGTACCTGGATATGACAATGCCAACATCCCGGCGACGCTCACCGCTTCAGGTACATTGGTTCTGTTTGGCTCCGTCTTTGCCGCTCATGCGCTTTACGGCCTGATCGGGCCACTTGCGGCTTTCGTGCTTCTTGGCCTTCTCGCGTTTTCAGCAATGCTGACAGCTCTGCTTCATGGTCCGGCGCTGGCAACAATGGGGTTGCTCGGCAGTTATGTGGTGCCGTTTCTCATCAGCTCTCAGTCTAGCGATATTCTGCCGCTGGTCTTCTACATTCTTGCAGTGTCAGCCGCCGCTGTAGCCATTGGACGGTTTCGGGGATGGCTCTGGTTTGCCGGGTCTGCAGTGGCTGGTCTGTTTCTCTATGCCGGCCTTATGGAAGTCGGCGCGGCTCCGGGTGACAGGTTGTTGCTAAATTTCTATTTCACCGGCGCGCTGATGATTGTTTATGGCGGTTTCGTTTGGCGGGTTCATGCCGTAGATCCGGGACATGCCGCGCCGATCGACCGCGCGGCAACGGTCGCCTTATCCATCTTTTCATTGCCCATGCTCGGACAGATGCAATTTCAGCATTCTGTCAGCGCCAGCGGGTTTGAAGTGGCTATGCTGCTGCTTCTGCCGTTTGCTCTTGCCTACGTTCATTCTGCACTGCGCTACGCAGTTTTTGTTCCGCTGATATGTGCTCTCATCCATGTTTTTCAGTTTCAGGCAGAGCTGGACATTACAGCTTTGATGAATGGTGCAGATGGTCTGGCGCAGGTGATATCGCCGCTGCCGCCTGAAGCAACGGATGCCCTGACCGAATTTATCAGATTTGTTCTGTTTTTCGGCGTTCTCGTTTTCTTTTCGGGCATTTTGGGTTCCGCGCGGAGCGCTGGGCGGGCTGTGATGGCAAGTGGCGCTGTTTTGGCCACATCAGGCCTGTTTGCAATTGCGTACTTGCGCATTGAATCCTGGCAGGTCTCTATAACCTTCGCGGGATTGGCGCTGGCTCTAGGGTTGCTTTATTTCGCAGTCGCCGAACGGTTCATAGATGAGCTCTCCAACGTCTTGGGCGGACCAGAATGCCTGTCCGCTTGGCTCATTGGGGGACTGTTTGCCGTCACGTTCTCAGCTACGTTGGCCTTTGAAAAGGCCGCGCTTACAGTCGCGCTTGGTTTGCTGGTACCGGCGGTAATGCTCGTTTATCAGCGGTATCCATTGCCGCAGTTGAGAGTTCTAACACCGCTCGCTGTCATTCCATATGTGCTTCGGCTTCTGTGGGATCCCTTCATCGTCGGCGATGCCCTTGGAACAACACCGGTCTTCAACGCTCTCCTTTACGGTTATGGGGCCCCGTGCGCCGGATTCGTTGTCTCGGCTGTGGTGATGACGGCAAGAAAACAGGACCGTTGGTCCGAAGCGATGCAGGCTATTGCGATTTTCGCCTTGGCTTTGACCCTATCAATGCTGTCGCTTCACGCTGTTGATCCGCTGTTCCGGTTCGATGACCCGGGGTCCCGTTTCCAAGGGTCCGCCATGCTGGTTTTGGTCGGCGCCGGTTTGTCGCTGGCGTTGACACGCTTTCTGCCAGGAAAACGGCAATCGGTGCTGGAAGTTATGGCTATGGTGTTGAGTGTTGGCGGTATGGCGATCGGCGGTTATTCGCTGTTTTTGATCAACAATCCGGTCCTGACCGGCCAGTCTGTTGGTACAGGCTTGATCATCAACTGGGTGACTTTTGCTTACGGATTGCCTTGCATCCTTTTTGGGCTGCTGTCACTTGCCGCGAGACGCCGCCGGCCCGGCTGGTACACAAAGACTGTGTTTGTGTTTGCTGTTCTATTCGGCTTCTTGTTCATCAATCTAACCATCCGCAACAGCTTCAGCCCTGACGTTTTGACCAGTTCGCCAATCCGGGATCTGGAGCAATACGTCTATTCCTTCGTCTGGCTGTTGATAGGGGTTCTCTGCCTTCTTGCCGGCCTCAAGTGGAACCAGCTGCGCTTGCGCCAGGCGTCGGGTGGGATCATTGCGGTTGTTGTATTCAAGGTCTTCCTGATCGATATGTCCGCGCTTGAAGGAGTTCTTCGAGCCATGTCCTTTATTGGACTTGGATTGACGCTCATCGGTATCGGATATCTTTACCAGCGCATGATTTTAAGAACCTCGGCTTTACAGCCGGAAACAGCCCCGGATGATGAAGCGGCTTCGAGATAGCTTTCACACAGGGAAAGACGTAGAACTTGATGGCCAGCTTGACCTGGTCCTCAAAGCAACCTAAGTCCCGGAGCGCCAGTCGGCCGGACAGCCGCTGCCGCAAGTGCCGAAAGGCCGCGGGGGAGGAAAGTCCGGGCTCCATGGAAACACGGTGCCGGGTAACACCCGGCGAGGGCGACCTTAGGGAAAGTGCCACAGAAAGCAAACCGCCCCGGCTTTGCCGGGGTAAGGGTGAAAGGGTGGGGTAAGAGCCCACCGCGCCTCTGGTAACAGCGGCGGCATGGTAAACCCCACCGGGAGCAAAACCGAATAGGGACAACGCGGACCCTGGAATGATCCAAGGCCCAGGCTGGTTTCCAGGCCAGTTGTCCGGGTTGGTTGCGTAAGGCGTCTGGCAACAGGCGTCCCAGATGAATGGCTGTCACGTCCGCTTCTGCGGGCCATACAGAACCCGGCTTACAGGCCGGCTGGCAAATTCTCCTTCCGGTTATCCGGCCGCATATTGCGGCGTGCTGGCGAGATAACCGCCATAGGCATCCGCATTCGGATAAGAGAACTGTTCGGCGAGCGGGTTGGACCGTTTTGATACGGTTGCTCCCATATCGGCCAACAGCTCATCGAAGTGCCGGAAGTGGAACGGGGCTGAACACAGGCCGCCATAGACCTGAGCCGCTGGGCGTTCCTTGCGCCGCCAATTCAGCATCATCTCGATGTTGTCCCGCATCTCCTGGTCGCTTGGCTGGTTCACCAGCTGGCCGTCTGCATAGCGCACCAGCCAATTGGCGATCATTTCAGCCGAAAGAATCGTGCAGAAGCTGGAGTTGAAGCCGACAAAGCCCATGTCCGGAAGCTCCGGGTTCACCGATAGGCGGTAGACCCGGTATTGGCCATCTGCATCGACCAGCTTGTCCTGATGTTCTTGCGCCAGATACGGCACACCAAGCTTCCATCCGACCGCCAGGACCGAGACATCGCAGGGAACCCGGTCGCCGGTAGTCAGAACTGCGCAGCCGTCCTCATAACGGTCGATGGTCCCCCGGATCGGCTTGATCGAGCCGTCCTCAAACCCCTCAAACAAGCCAGGCGTCACAATCGGCAGTGAGCAGGATGCGTCCTTCTCGATTGGAACATCGGGCACCATGTCCCATTTCTTCAGTTTCAACTGCGCTTTGAGCAGCGTCTCCAGGCCGCGGAAATTGGCCCAGATCAGAGGCTTGAAGACCGTCGACAGGATTTTGCCTAGAACGGACGGCTGCCAGCTGTTGAACTGTTGTTCCTGGGCGCGCATGTACAACAACCGTTTGAAGTTGATACCGCCAATAAAGTACGGAATCCGCCAAACCGGTTCGCGGTAGACCATGGTGACTGATTTGGCTCCGTTTTTAGCCGCATTGACGGCGATGTCGGTGGATGATTTCGATCCGCCGAGCACCACGACATTCTTTCCCTTGGCCAAAGAACTGTCGGTGTAGTCAGAGCTGTGCATCACCTGACCGCCAGCCTCAATAAATGCATCCTGGCCCGGGTGGGAGATGATGTTCTTGTCCGAGAACTGGCCGGTACAGACGGCAACAAAGTCAAAATCCTGGGTCCAGGTTTTGCCGGCAGCTTCCAGCGTCAAGGTCCAGCCCGGCCGACCGTCGGCCCGGCGGTCCATGGATAGAACATTCGTGTTGAGCTGAAACAGTCGCGCCAGATTATGTTTCTTGGCATAGGCATGAATATAGGCGTGAACCTGCGGTCCTTTCGGCCATTCCGGATAGTCGTCCGGCATGGGCAGGTCAGTAAAGCGGTAAAGGTCCTTAGGCGATTGGGTCTGGACATCCGGATAGGACCGGGAGAGCTCCCACACTCCGCCGAAATCGTGGCTGCGCTCAAACCCAAAAACCCTATGTCCGCGCTCGTCGAACGCCTTGGCAGCCGCCAAGCCGCTGACGCCGCCGCCAATGACGGCGACTGATTTCCGTTTGGTCATGTTTTCCCCTTTTGAAAGCGCGGTTGATCAGGCCTGATCGGGCGGGGGTAGAAAATCGACTTCGTGAAGGGCGGACAGGCGCACCAGTTCTTCGGGATCCGTCACGCCGTTAAGGGCGCCGAACAAGTCAAACAGCTTGCGGGCCGGGGCGACGCCAAAGACGCAAGTCGCTGTTTTTCCGGACCGGTTGAAGATGCCATGCGCTTCACCCATTGGCATGCGGACGGTGTCGCCGGGCCCGGCCTTATGGACTTGGCCGCCCATTTCGACATCAAGTTCCCCCTCCAGCATGACGATCCACTCGTCCTGGGTCGGGTGAATATGCGGCGGAACAAAGGTGTCCGCGGGCACAACTGCGTGCCAGATGAAAGCGTTGGTGCTGTGAACCTTAGGCGTGTAGGTGTGGCCGACGACATTCCAACTGACGCCGTCCAGTCCTTCAGCGGATGCGGTAACCCCGGCTCCATTTTGCATTTTTATGTCCCCTCTTGTTTAGACACCCAGAGGCTAACCTTGGCCGGTTCGAAACAATTATCCAGATTGCGAAATTACTTTGGTTGGAGCAGCAAAATGCCGCATTGCAGCAGCGAGAATGCTTGATCCTGCCCCAACGTTGAGGGCATGTATTTCTCATGGTGTTGCAGGCTCATGGCAGAACTCCGCTCAGCGATTACCAGCGCTTTCAGACACATGACGTGGATGAAGCCCGGGAGATTGTCGCGCGCCATTTCTGCAGCCATCGTTTAGACCGGATGACAGTCTCGGATCGTTTCGATGCCTGCCAGCACCGGATTGCCGGCGAGCATCTGTCTCTCAACTACCTGCGCTATGGCGCGGATGTGACCATTGAGCCGGGCGAGTTGACGGATTTTTTCCTGATCCAGATCCCGTTGAACGGAACGGCAGAAGTTACCAATGGCTGCCAGACAGTCGCTTCAGGCAGAGAGACGGCAACGATCCTCAATCCGGACCGTCACACGGCCATGCGCTGGCACGCTGGTTGCGAGCAGCTGCTGTTGCAGATCGACAAAGAATTTGTAACCGGGATCGCTGCCAAAATGAGCGGTATGTCCCTTGGCGATGGAGTGCGCTTCAAGCCCGAATTCTGTTTGCAAGGCGCGCAGTCTTCAAGCTGGTACCGTGGACTTTCGGGTGTGGTGCATGCCGCTGAAGAAGGCCATGCGTTTCAAGCTGCCCCAAGTGTGCGGCAGCGGCACATCGAAGAGGGGCTGGTAATGGCCCTACTGGAAATACAGGAAAACACGGTTTCGCCGCTGCTTTCCCGGCCGGAGTGCCGTGCAGCTCCAGCTATTTTGAAGCGAGCTGTCACCATGATCCATGACCGGTTGCGGGAGGATATCAGTCTTCTCGACCTCAGCCGGTTTGCCGGCACCACGCCGCGTAATCTGCAGCTTATTTTCAAACGGGAATTGGACCGGACGCCGGTTCAATACTTGCAAGACTGCCGGCTGAACCTGGCGCGGCATCTTCTGCTGGCGGGGAACGGACATCTTCCGATTAGCGAAGTGGCAGAGCTTTCCGGGCACCGGCATCTCGGCCGGTTTTCGGTCACTTACAAAAAACGCTTCGGAGAGTCACCGCGCATAACCGCGCGCAGCAAGATGTATTGCTAGGCCGTGAGGACGAATTGGAGATGTCTCTCAACAGTTTCGGCTATCCTGAAGGTGAAAGAACGAAAGTTTGGAATAAAACCTAGTTGGGAAGTGTTATATTCTTTGGCGTTTGAGTGAGTGGTTCGAAATAAGGCGAATTGCGGCGGTTATGCCTTGATAATTCCTTGAATTTTTAATCTTGCGTCCATGTTACGCGCGACATCGCTGCCTAGTCTTGAGTTGTTAAGTACTCAATAGGCAGGGAACACATGGCCGGAACATATCAAGACTTCTTGTCTGCTTTGCTGGCATTTGAATCTGGATGGGACCGGGCGCGCTACGACGCCGGTATCATACAGGATTGGCAACTTGATCAATGGGCTGGCGGCCCGGTGCAAGACCGGTTTCCGCAGTATTCGAGCTGGTCTCAGCTGACCGATGCCGAATGGGAGACAATGGCCTACCAGTCTCAGAATTCGCTTGGCTTTGTCGGCTTTCAGTTCGGTGAAGCACTGCTCATCGATCTTGGCTACTACGACGACACTGTTTTTTATGGAAACGGGGCTGCCACCAACACCTGGGACGGGACCTGGACCGGGAAGAACGGCGTGAACTCCTTTGCGGACTTCACAACCAAGGCCGCCCAGGATGTCGCGATCCAGGAAGCCTTTGGTTACAATCTTCAGGTCATCGAAAACCAGCTCGCAAACAGCGGCCAATCGCTGAGCGACTATATCGGCCAGACTGCGACCTACACGCAGAACGGCCAGACGGTAACGGTTGAGCTGACATTGACCGGGATAATGGCCGCAGCGCACTTGCGAGGTGCCTGGGGCACAGCATCCCTTCTGCAAAGCGGGGCGGTCAGCACCGATGAATATGGCACGTCCATTCTGCAGTATATGGAGCAGTTCGGTGGCTTCGATGCTCCGACCGTTGTCGAGGCGATTGATTTCTATGAGAGCCGTTTGACCGGGGATGAAGGGCTTGGAACACCGGACGGCGGCACGCCCGGAACACCTGGTACCCCGGGGACGCCAGGAAATGGGGGCAATGGATCGGCTGATGTCGACGAGGGTTCTGCGGACGTCGTGATTACCTGGTCGTGGGGGCAGGACACGGTTGTTTCGAACTTCGATCCTGCGACCGGCAGCATCTTCGTTGACTGGATTGGTGCGGCCGAACTCACAGTTACCCAGACGGCAAACGGTGTTGTGTTTGCCGTAGCATCCAACAATCAGACCACAACCCTTCAAGGGGTGCAGCTGTCTGATCTCAGCCCCTCCAATTTCACCGTCCTGGATTCTGGGACAGCCAGCAAGATTTTCGGTTTGATCGGTCAGGATAGCGGAACGCCCGATCCCGAAGTGCCGGTGGATCCAGATCCTGTTGATCCGGATCCAGAGGTCCCGGTTGACCCTGATCCGGTCGATCCTGATCCCGTTGACCCGGACCCTGTTGATCCCACACCGGCACCGCCCACCGATCCGGGCAGCTGGAACGGGACCGCTGGGGTTACCGCGGCCAATGCTTCGGTTGTGATCACCTGGGCGTGGGGCACGGATCGTGTCGTGTCCAACTTCAACCCTCAAAGTGACACCATTTTCATCGACTGGTTTGGGCGGGAAGCGATTGATGTCACGGAAGTCAATGGCAACGTGATTTTCACGATTGCATCGAACAATCAGACCGTGACACTCCAAGGCGTAAACTTGAGCGATCTGTCAGCGTCGAACTTCACAATTCAAAGCACGGAAACCGGCCGGGAAATCCTGTCGCAGGTGGGAACAGGCTCAGGATCTGGCACTTCGGACATGCCGGATATGCCGGGCGGGGCGCAAATGATCATGATCATGCCGAACAGCCCGTCCCGTGTGATCCCGGATTTTGATCCGGCGGGTGGGGACATGCTTCATCTTGAAGCCGGTGTCATTGCTGAACGTCTGGAGATCCAGGATACGGCAAACGGTCTGATGGTCACCGTCTACACAGCTACCGGCGAGGTTGCCAACACAACGGTGCTGACGGGCGTGTCTCTAGCGGACATGACCATGAACAATTTCATGGTTGCCGAAGAATCTGCGCTCAATGAGGTTGCAAGCCTTTTGGGTCAATCCATTGAAACACCGGATGCCGGTGGGTTCGATGTGATTTATGATGCGGACGGATCCAACACACCGGTCCCGACCGGTGCAAGTGATCTCGGCGGCGTCAAATGGGCCGCGGAGTTTGGCAAGGACGATATCGTCGGCTTTAACCCGGCCACGGATCAACTCGACTTTGGCAACGCTTCGGTTCACGGCTTAATCTTGAACATGACGCCAAACGGAGAACCGGTCGTCGACAATCCGTGGGGGCCGGACATGCAGATCCTGCAAGGGGTTCAACTCGCGGATCTCTCCATTGAGAGTTTTGGTGTGGTCGGCAACGAGCACTTGCGTCAGGATCTCGGCGGCGTTCTTTCCTGGGAAAAGGGCATCGGCCCGCGGGATGGCGACACGGTCTACATCCGCTCTCATGAATACGGGCAGGCCGAAGTCATCAACGGGTTTGATCCGGCGACACAGAAGATCAGTTTCCTCTATTTCG
Source organism: Roseibium sp. (assembly GCF_965216085.1). Lineage (GTDB taxonomy): Bacteria > Pseudomonadota > Alphaproteobacteria > Rhizobiales > Stappiaceae > Roseibium. The sequence goes on from NZ_OZ244138.1 coordinate 1,559,909, forward strand.
GTACGCGCGAGCGCTTGAGCGTTGAGGATACGCCGAATGGAATGGTCATCAGTGTTCTGCCGAGTGGTCAAAGCTTCACCTTTACTGGCGTGCAGAAGGCCGATCTTATTCCGGGCAATCTGGAGTTCCATTTCGACCAGGTGATGGAAGATAATCTGGAAGCCCCGTTCGGGATTGATCAGAACGATGTGTCGTTGGTTTCCCGGGAAGCGTTGCTGACGCCGGAAGCGCCTGCCGGTCAAGGCACAGACGGGTTCCAGGTTCGTGAAGGTGTTGGCGCTGTCCCTGGTACCGGCGCCCCGGATACACCGGACACTTCGGAAGTTCCAACGCCGCCGGCCACAACGGTCCCTCCATCGGCGTCGGACACGATCAACCTCGGATCTGGTGCCGATACAGTGGCAATTACCTGGGATTGGGGACGGGAAGTCTCTGTTTTCAGCTTCGATGCCTCTGAGGATTTGCTGGATTTCAGCAGTTTGTCAGCCAATGACATCTCGCTCCAGGAAGTCGGGACTGATCTGACGATCACCGTTCAGAACAATGGCGGACACACCTATGTGCTGGAAGGTGTTCAGGCTGAGGATTTGTCGCTCGCAAATCTGACAGCTGCAGACTGGAACACTGTTGTGACCGATGCCGGGGGCGTCGCTGACCAGCTTCGTGCACTCGGAAACACAGACTTCTTATTGTGAGACAACGAAGTGTTTTGAGCGCCGCGAAGAGCGCATGCTCAAACTTACGCCGCGGATTTTCCGCGGCGTTTTTTGTATCCACAAGTCTTTGAGTGAGGCGGAAGTCTGGGCTTCTCATCGCTGCGCCCGCGTCAAACCTCCGTATTTCTGCGACTCCGATTCTACAATTCTGTCAAGGCTTCATTAAGCATGTTGGGCGTAAGGTCGCTCGACGGGGTCGTGTGCGATCAAATCGACCAGGAATCCATGAGATTCCATTGACCGCCCATGAAAACCCATGGTATCCCATAGTTACCCAGAATGGGGAGTGCGGGCCCATATGTATTGGGCTCAGGACATGACTTAACGAGCTGGCAAGAGCTGCCGTCGCAATTTGCATGTCCTGACAGGGTTCAGCCCGTTTCTTTCATTCATGGGTGTTTATGGGGTTTGAGCGGACGGGGGTCCGCGGCGGGGATGTATGGCCGGCTTTGTTTCGCATTTTACCAACCGGCTGGATGCCAAGGGTCGCGTGTCGATCCCGGCAGCCTTCCGCGCGGTATTGGCGAGAGACGGGTTTGAAGGTCTTTATTGCATCTCATCAGCGCATTGCCCGGCAGTGGATGCCGGAGGCAATCAGCTTGTTGAAGAGATCCAGAACCGCGCCCAGCAATTTGCCAAACTCACCCCGGACCACGACATGCTGGCTGCAGCGCTCTTCGGCGCCAGTGAGATCATCAAGATCGATGGAGATGGCCGGATGATCCTCTCCGATATGATCCGGGATCACGCGGGTTTGACCGATCAGGTCACCTTTGTCGGTATGGATTACAAGTTTCAGATCTGGGAACCGGAAAAGTTCCGCGAGTATCGCGCAGAGGCCCAAAAGCGCGCACTCGCAATGTTGTCGGGTCAACTCCCGGCATCCTCACAAGGAGAGCCAGTATGATGGCGCTCGGCGACAAGAAGGACGTTCTTGACGCTGGCGGACCAGAGCGCCACGTGCCGGTTCTCCTCGATGAGGTTCTGGAATGGCTTGCTCCGCAGCCTGGAAACGTCATCGTCGATGGGACATTCGGAGCGGGTGGCTATTCCCGCAAGCTCCTGGAGGCCGGTGCGACGGTAGTCGGTATCGACCGGGATCCGGATGCCATTGCCGACGGACAGGAGCTGGTCAAGCAATCCGATGGCAGGCTCATCCTGGTGCCTGGTCAATTTGCCGATCTTGAAACCCATGCCCGCGATAGCGGTTTTGACGGCGTTGATGGCGTCGTTCTCGATCTCGGCGTGTCGTCCATGCAGTTGGATGAAGCAGATCGGGGCTTTTCTTTCCTGCGGGATGGGCCGCTGGACATGCGCATGGAGCAGGCCGGGCCATCGGCGGCCGATGTCGTCAATGAGCTGCCCGTGCGCGATCTTATCCGCATCATCGGATTGCTGGGGGAAGAAAAGCGGGCCACTTCGGTCGCGCACGCCATAGACAATGCGCGCAAGGAAAAGCCGTTTACTCGAACACTTGAGCTCGCCAAGTTGATCGAGAAGGTGCTGGGCCGGTCGCCGAAGAAGGCTCAGATCCATCCGGCGACCCGGACGTTTCAGGCGCTTCGGATTTATGTGAATGGTGAGCTGCACCAGGCGGCCAAGGCTTTGGGGGCTGCAGAGCGCATCTTGAAGCCGGGTGGCCGCCTTGTTTTGGTCAGCTTCCATTCGCTGGAAGATCGGATTGTCAAAAGGTTTTTCCAGGATCGTACTAAGACACGTGGCGGTGGATCGCGGCATATGCCGGAAGAAGAAGTGCCGCCGGCAACATTTGAAAATCTGACACGCAAGGCCGTCGAGGCGCGGGATACGGAGACCGATGCCAACCCCCGTGCACGCTCGGCCAAGCTGCGCGCTGGGCGCCGCACAGATGCTCCAGCCCGCGAGCTGGACATTCATGCGGCCGGCGTGCCGCGCCTTGCGGCATTCCATGGGCTAGGGGGCTGATATGGTTCGAGTGCTCAACATCTTGTTCGTTGTGGCCGTCGTTATCGGCGCGGCGACCGTTTACGACTTGAAGATGGCTGCAACGAAATCGGCAGAAAAAGTTGCGGAGCTACAGCGGCAAATCGATGAAGAGCGCGATGCCATCCGGCATTTGCGGGCTGAGTGGAGCCTGCTGAACAAGCCGGACCGGCTGCAGAACCTCGTTGAGCGTTACAACGAATATCTTCAGTTGGAGCCGTTGGAAGTTAAGCAGATCGTGATGCCGGATGAGCTTCCGGCGCGTCCGGTCATTCTGGAGCCGGTCGGCGGTGCGGACCAGATGGGCGGCTATGCCGGCTCTTCGGCGATGATCAGGTAGGGGCTTTGGGCAATGACTTTGGCACATGAACCAGCAAGCTTTCTCCAGGTCCGGCGCGCTCAGCCGCGGGCGGTGCGCAGCTCTGTTTCATCGAGCGCGGTAAAATCGCGGGTCTATCTGGCGATGATCGCCTTTGCGTGTGTTTATGCCGCGATTGGCGGGCGCCTGATTTATCTGGCGCAAATGGATGAAGCGCCGTCCCGGGCCTGGATTTCCGCCCAGGATTCCATTGCCGCGTCCCGGCCGGATCTGATTGACCGCAACGGCGAAATTCTCGCGACCGATATCAAGACCGCGTCCCTTTATGCCGAACCGCGCCGGATCATCGATGTCGATGAGGCTGTTGAGGGTCTCACCCGCGTTCTGCCGGAATTGGATGAGGGGCTTGTCCGTCGCCGTCTGGAAAGCGGTGCCGGATTTGTCTGGCTGAAGCGGGAAATGACCCCAGATAAGGCCGAGCAAGTGCACGATCTTGGTCTACCTGGGGTCGGGTTCCTGTCTGAAAATCAGCGCTTCTACCCGGGCGGTCCGACCGCCGGCCATATTGTCGGTGCTGTGAATGTCGACAATCAGGGCCTGAGCGGAATTGAAAAGTTCGTTGATGACGAATGGTTGGGTGATCTGCAGTCGGTGGGATTTGCAGCTGGCCGTTCAATGGAGCCAGTGCGCTTGTCGGTCGATCTGCGCGTCCAGCACGTCGTGCGCGACGAACTCGTCAAGGCGATGGAGCGCTACAAGGCTATCGCCGCAGCTGGCATCGTCTTGGACGCCAAGACCGGCGAAGTCGTCGCCATGTCGTCATTGCCGGACTATGATCCAAACGATCGCGCAGAGGCATTGGAGCGGGACCGGCTCAACCGCGCGACCGGCGGTGTCTTCGAAATGGGGTCGGTGTTCAAGGCCTTCACAACGGCGATGGCCTTAGATTCGGGCGCGGTTACCATCAATGACAGCTTCGATGCGACCCGTCCGATCCGCGCGGCAGGCCGCACGATCACCGATTTCCACGGGAAAAACCGCATCCTGTCCGTCCCGGAAATCTTCATCTATTCGTCCAATATCGGCACCGCCAAAATGATGCTGGCAACGGGTGTTGCCCGGCAAAAGGAATTCCTCGGCCGGTTGCATTTGACCAAGCGCTTGCAGACCGAACTCCCGGAAAATGCTGCTCCGCTGTTGCCGCCAAAATGGAACGAACTGGCTGCGATGACCATCTCCTTCGGGCACGGTTTGTCGGTCACGCCGATGCAAACCGCTGTTGCCGCCGCGGCAATGGTGAACGGTGGGTCCTTGCTGCCGCCGACCTTTATGCCGCGTACTCCAGATGAGGTCAACGCGCTGAAAAAACAGGTCATTTCTCCAGAGGTCAGCCGCATGATGCGCTATCTGTTCCGCTTGAATGTCTTGTCTGGATCCGGCCGCCGCGCCGACGTTCCTGGCTACACTGTTGGCGGGAAAACTGGGACCGCGGAGAAGATCGAAAATGGTGTTTATGTGAACAACAAACGCCGCAATTCTTTCTTGTCAGCTTTCCCAATGGATGACCCGAGATACGTGGTTCTGGTTGTTGTTGACGAGCCGAAACCGGAACGGGAAGGCATTGGCGCTACAGCTGGTTTGAACGCAGGCCCGACCGCTGGATCCATCATTCGCCGGGCCGCTCCAATGCTTGGCGTGATGCCGCGGTTCGGTAAAGGGGATGAACCGATCGAAATTTCCTATTAAGGAGACACTTGGGAAGTTGATTGGTCCGGCGGGGTCGCAGCCGTAATCCGGTCCAAATATAAGCTTCCGGCAAAGACGACGCACAAACCGGATGATCGGATGTTATGCACCTTGAGCACTTAGCCGACGGCATGGATTTGCCAGACACGGCAAAAGGCCTTTCGATTTCAGGGCTGACGGCAGACAGCCGCAAAGTTCAGCCGGGTTTTCTGTTTGCTGCCTTCAAAGGCTCCACGGTCGATGGCGTGCGCTTCGTGCCGAAAGCGGTCGAAGCCGGTGCGGTCGCGATCCTTTGTGCAAATGATGCTGTTGATGCCGTGCGTGCACAGGTTCCAGCATCGATGGCGGTATTGGAAGCGCAAGAGCCACGTTTCACATTCGCCAAGATGGCGGCTCGGTTTTTTGGACGTCAGCCCGACACCGTCGTCGCTGTCACCGGAACGGCCGGAAAGACGTCTGTTGCTCATTTTGTCCGTCAGATTTTTCAAGCCGCCGGACATCCCTCAGCCAGCCTCGGAACACTTGGGATCATCAAGCCGGATGGTGAGAGTTATGGCGGTCTGACAACACCTGATCCCGTGGCACTGCAGAAAGACCTCGCGGAGCTTTCGGACGAAGGCATTCAATATGCGGCCCTTGAGGCGTCGTCTCACGGTCTGGATCAATACCGTCTGGATGGCGTTCAGCTGACGGCGGCCGCCTTTACCAATCTCGGCCGGGACCACATGGACTATCACCCGAGCATCGAGGATTACCTTCAAGCGAAGCTGCGCCTCTTTGAGGAGTTGCTGCCCGCAGGCGGGACAGTTGTTGTTGATCCGGGCGAAACATATGCCGATCGGATTTTGGACATTGCCGCAAAGCGGAATTTACCTGTCTTCACGGTGGGAGAAACGGGGCAGGACCTTAAGCTCACCGGCTTGAAGCCGAGCGGGGCAGGTCAGGAGCTGACGATCGAGACAGCGCGCGGGGAATATAAGATCACCTTGCCGCTGATCGGCCGTTTCCAGGTCTCGAATGCATTGATTGCCGCAGGGCTGGCCATTTCTGCAGGCAATGAAACCGGAGCCACGCTAAGGGCTCTGGAAAATCTCAAAGGCGCGCCAGGCCGGTTGGAACTTGCAGGAAAAACCGCTTCCGGCGGCCTGGTCTTCATCGACTATGCCCATAAACCCGATGCGCTCGACAAGGCGCTTGCCGCTTTGAAGCCTTTCGCTGACGGCAGTCTGTCTGTCGTGGTCGGTGCTGGCGGTGACCGGGACCCCGGGAAACGACCGCTCATGGGCGAGGCCGCCGCCCGGCATGCGGATCTTGTGATCGTGACGGATGACAATCCAAGATCCGAGGAGCCAGCGTCAATTCGCAAAGCCGTTTTGGAGGGTGCCCCGAGAGGATTGGAAATCGGCGACCGGGCCGAAGCCATCGCCGAAGGGGTCAAGCGCCTGAAAACCGGTGATATCCTGTGTGTTGCCGGAAAAGGTCACGAAACCGGCCAGATTGTTGGCGACACAGTGATTCCGTTCTCGGACCACGACGCCGTTCGCAGCGCCATCAGCCAACTGGGAAACACATGAGCGATCCGCTTTGGACATCTGAAGCCTTTATCGAAGCCTGTGGTGGAACCGCCAAGGGGGATGTTGGCGCCGAGATCACCGGAATTTCCATCGACAGCCGGACCCTGGAGCCGGGCGACGCCTTCATCGCAATCAAGGGCGACCGGCTGGACGGACATGACTATGTCGCAGCTGCTTTGGAAGCAGGCGCGTCTTTGGCGCTCGTTGCCGAAAGCCGCTTGGAAGAATTGCCAGAAGACGGCCGCTACGTTGTGGTGGAAGATCCGCTGGAAGCGATGCGTGCTCTTGGTATCGCAGCCCGTGATCGGACCAACGCCCGCATTGTTGCGGTGACCGGTTCCGTCGGTAAGACGGGCACCAAGGAAGCCCTCCGGCTCGCTTTGGAACCGTCCGGGAAGGTGCATGCGTCCGTTGCATCCTTCAACAATCACTGGGGTGTGCCGCTGACGCTGGCGCGGATGCCTGCAGATACCGACTACGGAGTTTTTGAAATCGGCATGAACCATGCCGGAGAGATCACGCCGCTGGTCAAAATGGTCCGGCCGCATGTTGCGGTCATCACCACGGTGGAAGCCGTCCATATTGAGTTTTTCGAGTCGGTAGAAAAAATCGCCCAGGCCAAAGCCGAGATCTTTGACGGCCTGGAGCCGGGCGGTGTTGCGATCCTCAACAAGGACAACAAGCAATACGATCTTTTGCGGTTTCTGGCTGTGACGGCTGGCGTGCCGACTGTGCATACCTTCGGTCAGAGTGGATCTGAGGACAGTTCGCTCAAGATGATCGTGCCGACCGGTGAAGGAACCAGCGTGGAAGCTTCTATTCTGGGCCGGGATGTCTCTTACGGCATCGGTGCGCCGGGCAACCATCACGTCCAAAACAGCCTCGCGGTTTTAACGGCCGTTGCCGATCTTAGCGCGGATTTGGACCTTGGGGCGGCAGCACTTGGCGCCATGCGCGCGCCGAAAGGACGTGGCGAACGGTGTTTGTTGACTGTTGGGAGCGGCGAAGTCGAACTGATCGACGAAAGCTATAATGCTAACCCAGCATCTATGCGGGCAGCCTTTTCGGTTCTGGCGCAGGCTGAACCCGGCAGCTCAGGGCGGCGGATCGCCGTGATCGGCGACATGCGGGAACTCGGTACAGACGCTGACCGGTTACATGCTGACTTAGCTGCGCCAATTACTGAGGCGGCGATTGATCAGGTCTATTGCGCCGGGCCGCATATGGATGCGCTCTGGCAAAAACTTCCGGATGCGCTCAAGGCGCATTACCGCGAAGAGGCCAAAGATCTGGCTGATTTGTTGACCAAGGAAGTACAGCCCGGCGATGTGGTGATGATCAAAGGATCATTGGGAACCCGTATGGGACCGCTTGTCGAAGCGTTGAAAAAAGAATATCCGCCTGCGGACAGCACCGAAGCGGCGTGAAGGACATCTGATGTTTTATTATCTCGGCCAGTTTGCCGATCAAATTTCTGCACTGAATGTTTTCCGGTACATCACGTTCCGGACCGGCGCAGCAATCATGACCGCGCTGTTCTTCGTTTTCCTCTTTGGACCCAAGATTATTTCCAGTCTGCGCATCCGTCAGGGACATGGCCAGCCGATCCGTGCGGATGGGCCTGAAAGCCATCTGACCAAAAAAGGCACCCCGACAATGGGCGGGTTGATGATCCTTTCCGGTGCGTTGGTGGCCGCATTGCTCTGGTCGGACCTCAGCAATCCTTATGTCTGGGTGGTTATCGGCGTAACCGTCGGCTTCGGCGCGATTGGTTTCTATGACGACTATTTGAAAGTGACGAAGTCCTCCCACAAAGGGTTTGGCGGCAAGGCGCGTCTTGGCCTAGAATTTCTCATCGCCGCGACCGCTGCCTTCTCGGTCACGATCCTGGATACTTCTGAGTTTTCGTCCGCGATCACCTTTCCCTTCCTGAAGGATTTCACGCTTAACCTTGGGATCATCTTCATCCCGTTCGCAGCGTTTGTGATGGTCGGCGCCGGCAATGCGGTGAACTTGACAGATGGCCTAGATGGGCTCGCGATTGTCCCGGTGATGATCGCCTGCGCTTCCTTTGGCTTGATCGCGTATCTTTCTGGTAACGCTGTCTTCGCAAATTACCTGCAGATCCATCATGTCTCTGGCACCGGCGAATTGGCGGTGATCTGCGGGGCGGTGATCGGCGCAGGTCTCGGGTTCTTGTGGTTCAATGCACCGCCCGCCGCGATTTTCATGGGCGATACCGGTTCTTTGGCGCTTGGCGGCATGATCGGCGCGATCGCTGTTGCCACCAAACACGAGATCGTGCTGGCGATCATCGGCGGCCTGTTTGTGCTGGAAGCGGTGTCAGTCATTGTCCAGGTAATGTCGTTCAAGCTGACCGGCAAACGGGTGTTCCGGATGGCGCCGATCCATCACCATTTTGAAATCCAGGGATGGACGGAAAGCCAGGTGGTGATCCGTTTCTGGATCATTTCAGTTGTCCTTGCCCTCATCGGCCTTGCCACGTTGAAGCTGAGGTAAGGCGCATGATCCCAATCACCACATTTGCAGGAAAAACCGTCGCGCTTTTCGGGCTCGGCGGTTCCGGTCTTGCGACCGCCAAAGCCTTGAATACTGGCGGTGCACATGTGGTGTGTTTTGATGACAGCGAGACACGTGTTGCCGATGCAACGTCCGTGGGCTTGGTGACACAGGATCTGAAAACTCTGGACTGGTCTGGCGTATCCGCGCTGGTCTTGGCACCGGGTGTCCCGCTCACGCATCCGGTGCCTCACTGGACAGTCGAACTTGCGCGTGATGCCGGTGTTGAAGTCATTGGCGATGTTGAACTCTTTTGCCGGGAGCGGCGCAAACTTTGCCCGGAAGCTCCGCTGATCGCGATCACTGGGACGAACGGCAAGTCGACCACAACGGCATTGGTGACCCATCTTCTGAAAGAGCTTGGGCTTGATGTGCAGATGGGCGGCAACATCGGCACGCCGGTTCTGGAGTTGGAGCCGCCGCGGCCGGGCCGCCATTACGTGGTTGAGTGTTCCTCCTATCAGATTGATCTTGCCCCAACGCTTGATCCAACGGTCGGCATTCATATGAACCTGTCGCCGGATCATTTGGACCGGCATGGCACGCTAGAAAACTATGGGGCCATCAAGGAACGGTTGGTCGCTGGCGCCAAAGTGGCGATTGTCGGAGTTGATGACCGTTTATCTTCCGCGATTGCCGACCGGCTGGAATTGGCGCGTAAACCAGTGTGCCGGATTGCGGGTGAGCGGGAGCTGAGCGATGGTATCTATGCCCATCATGGCCGATTGATCGAAGCACACGACGGCGCGCAGACGGAAGTGGCATTGCTTGCAGGCATCGACAGCCTGCGCGGTGATCACAACGGCCAAAACGCGGCTGCCGCGTTTGCCTGTCTCAGAGCACTCGAAGTGCCCGGCGATAAGATCGCTGCGGCCATGACTAGTTTTCCAGGACTTCATCACAGGATGGAAGTTGTCGCCCACCAGGGCCGGACACTTTTCATCAACGACAGCAAGGCAACCAATGCCGATGCAGCAGCCCGGGCGCTCTCCAGTTTCGACCGGATTTACTGGATTGCTGGTGGGCGCGCCAAGTCTGGCGGCATTTCTTCGCTCGACGAATATTTCCCGAAGATCGCAAAAACCTTCCTGATTGGGGAAGCGGCCGAGGATTTTGCCAAAACGCTGGAAGGCCGGGTGCCTTTTGCCATCAGCGGGACTTTGGCTCAGGCGGTTCAGGACGCTGCGGCCGAAGCTGCCGAAGATGGCGCTGAGGAAATCGCGATTTTGCTGTCGCCAGCCTGTGCGTCCTTTGATCAATATGCCAATTTCGAACTGCGGGGCGCTGCTTTTGTAGATGCGGTGCGTGCCTTGCCGGGTGCTGGAAACACTCAGGAGGTCGCATAGATGGTGTCGCGCGCCGATCGTAGCCGGTTTGCTGAATGGTTTTGGACAGTGGATCACTATCTGCTGGCCGCCTTCGGCATTCTTCTCCTGTCGGGTGTGGTTTTTGCCTTTGCCGCCAGCCCGCCCGTTGCGGAGCGCATCGGTGTTGAGACCTTCTATTTCGTCAAACGCCAGGCGATGTTCACCATTCCGGCGCTCGGGATCATGCTCGCAGGATCGCTGATGACGCCCCGCATGGTGCGGCGGGCCGCTCTAGTCGTGTTCGGCATATCCGTGGTGTTGTTGATCGCCACTCTGTTTATGGGCTTTGAGACCAAGGGGGCCAGGCGCTGGATCTATATTGCCGGGGTGTCGTTTCAGGCATCGGAATATCTGAAGCCAGCCTTTGTTATCTTGATCGCCTTTCTTCTGTCTGAAAGCGGGCGCCGCCGCGAAGTGCCTGGTGTTCTATTTGCCTTTGTGCTGTTCGCGGTGTGCGCAATTCTCCTGGTTGCTCAGCCGGACTTTGGCCAGACAATGCTGCTCGGCATGGTGTGGGCCGCGCTGTTCTTCCTAAATGGAATTTCCTGGCTGATCATCGTGGCGCTCGGGATCATCGGCATTGCGGGTCTCTTTGCCGCTTATGCGTTTCTGCCGCATGTGACCAGCCGCGTGGACCGGTTCCTGGACCCGAGCACAGGCGATACGTTCCAGGTTGATACCGCCCTTGAATCCTTCATGTCCGGCGGCTGGTTCGGCCGCGGACCAGGAGAGGGGACCGTCAAGCGGATCCTGCCGGATAGTCATGCCGACTTTATCTTTGCGGTAGTTGGCGAGGAATTCGGCGTGATTGCCTGTCTGCTCTTGGTGATCGTCTTTGCGTTTATCGTGATCCGGGGGCTGCAACATGCCGGCCGGGATCAGGATGCCTTTGGACGATTGGCGACCGCCGGGCTTGTAGTCCTGTTTGGCTTGCAGGCGACCATCAATCTGGCAGTGAACCTGCATCTTATTCCGTCCAAGGGCATGACCTTGCCCTTCATTTCTTATGGTGGCTCGTCGCTGCTCGCCTCTGCGATGAGCGCCGGAGCTCTATTGGCGCTCACCCGAAAACGGCCGCGGCCCATGGCCCGCGATACTGTCACGGTGAGCCGCCTATCACCCTCGTCTTTGATGTAAGGCTTTGGCCCGAATTAATGAGTAAAACTGTTCTTCTTACAGCCGGCGGCACCGGCGGCCATTTGTTTCCTGCGCAAGCGCTTGCCTCCGAGCTGATCCGGCGGGGCTGGACCGTGGAGTTGGCTACCGATGAACGGGCCGACAAATATGGAACCGAATTTCCGGCCAGAAAAGTCCACATTATTTCGTCAGCGACCATTCGCGGCCGCAACCCGATTGCACTCGCCAAGACCGCTCTGAAATTGCTGTTCGGAACTCTGCAGGCGCGTAAGGTTATCAAGGATTTGAAGCCGGATGTGATCATCGGCTTTGGTGGTTATCCGACCTTTCCGCCAATGTATGCCGCGCGTCTCACAGGAACTCCATCGATCCTGCATGAAGCCAATGCGGTGATGGGCCGGGCCAACAAACTTGTGGCCAAAGGCGTGTCGGCGATTGCGACCAGTGTGCCAATCGAAGGCCTGCCGGAAGATCTGTCCTCCAAACTGATAGAGACCGGAAATCCGGTGCGCGATGCGGTGATTGCTGCGTCGGAACTCAGCTACACGCCACCGCGTGAGGGTGGCGAACTGAATCTGTTGGTCTTTGGTGGATCACAGGGCGCGCGTTTTTTTTCGGACCTCGTACCACCAGCGCTTGAGAAACTGCCGGAAGATATTCGGGCTCGTCTGCGCCTTGTCCAGCAATGCCGTCCGGAAGACATGGATAGGGTCCAAAAAGCGCTCAACGATCTTGGGGTGAAAGCCGAATGTGCCTCGTTTTTTCAGGATCTGCCGCAGCGCATCGCGCAGTCTCATTTGGTGGTCTGCCGGTCAGGCGCGTCATCAGTGAGTGAACTGAGTGTTCTTGGGCGGCCATCCATCCTGGTGCCACTCCCCGGCGCAATCGATCAAGATCAGGCGGCAAACGCCAAGGTCTTGGAAAAAGCTGGTGGCGCTTGGCCGATCCGGCAGGTCGATTTCAATTCGGACCGGCTCGCCAAGGAAATCATGAGATTTATGGAGAACCCCGGCATGCTCGCCGAGGCCGCTGCGAACGCCAGGCGCGTCGCAAAACCAGACGCCGTTGAACGGCTGGCGGACCTTCTTGAGAAAGTTGCCGAGAACAAGGGAGAACGGTCATGAAAATGCCGCGCGACATTGGACCGGTCCATTTTGTTGGGATCGGTGGCATCGGCATGAGCGGGATTGCCGAAGTTCTGAAAACCCTCGGTTATCAGGTTCAAGGCTCGGACATGGCCGAGAATGCAAACGTGCAGCGCCTGCGCTCAAACGGCATTCCGGTTACAGTTGGGCACGCTGCCGAAAACCTCGGTGAAGCGGAAGTGCTAGTCGTGTCGTCCGCGATCAAGAAGGATAATCCGGAGCTGATTGCAGCGCGGGAAAAACTGATCCCTGTGGTGCGCCGGGCGGAAATGCTGGCCGAGTTGATGCGCTTCAAACAGGCGATTGCCGTTGGTGGTACGCACGGCAAAACGACGACCACATCCATGGTGGCCGCACTGTTGGATGCCGGAAACCTGGATCCGACCGTGATCAACGGCGGCATCATCAATGCGTATGGCACCAACGCCCGCATGGGTGAGGGCGACTGGATGGTCGTGGAGGCTGATGAGAGCGACGGTACCTTCGTCAAGCTTCCGGCGGACGTTGCCATCGTCACCAACATCGACCCGGAACATCTGGATCATTACGGCGATTTTTCTGGCGTTCAGAAAGCCTTTCGGCAATTTGTCGAGAACGTACCGTTCTACGGTTTTGCCGTGATGTGCCTCGACCATCCGGAAGTTCAGACGATGATCGGCAGCATCGAAGACCGGCGTGTCGTGACCTACGGCACCAACCCTCAGGCCGATGTGCGTTTTACCGACGTCTCCATGGATGGTGGCAAGTCGGTTTTTTCGGTGACCATCCGCGACCGGCGCACCGGGGAAGAGACAGAGCTCAATCAGCTCGTTCTCCCGATGCCTGGTCTTCACAATGTCTCCAATGCAACGGCCGCCATTGCAGTTGCCTCGCAGCTGGGCGTATCGGCTGAAAACATCGAAAAAGGCATTGCGTCCTTTGGCGGGGTAAAGCGCCGCTTTACTTTCACTGGCGATGCCGGTGGCGTGCAGGTCTTTGATGATTATGGCCACCACCCGGTGGAAATCAAAGCTGTGCTGCATGCGGCACGGGAATCCACCAGCGGAAAGGTGATCGCGGTCATGCAGCCGCACCGCTATACTCGCCTTCACAGCCTGTTTGACGACTTTTCCAACTGTTTCAACGATGCCGATGCGGTCGTTATCACGCCCGTCTATGAGGCTGGTGAACAGCCCATTGAAGGCGCGCTGCATACAGATCTTGTCTCTGGCCTGAAAACACGCGGGCACCGGCTTGTGCATGCTGTTGATGGCCCGGAGGAAATACCGGTGCTGGTCAACGAACTGGCTGAACCCGGTGACTTTGTCATCTGCCTTGGCGCGGGTAACATCACCCAGTGGGCTTATGCGCTTCCGGAGCAGCTTGAAGCTTTACAAGCGGGGGGCGCATGAATTTCCCGGACCTACTGGCGGAATATCCAGAACTTGCGGACGGTATCCGCGGCAAGCTTACCCCCAATCAGCCTCTCTCGGCGGTAACCTGGTTCCGCACTGGTGGCCCCGCGCAGTTGATGTTCCAGCCAGCTGATGAAGATGATTTGGCAGCATTTTTGAAAAAGCTGTCGAAAGACATTCCGGTTCTGCCGGTCGGTCTTGGCTCCAATCTTCTGATCCGCGATGGTGGGCTGAAGGGTGTTGTCGTCCGGTTGAGCGCCAAGGGATTTGGCCAGATCGAGGACCTTGGCGGCAACCGATTGCGGGCCGGGGCGGCTGTGCCGGACAAGCGGCTGGCAGAAGCGGCAGCAAAGGCCGGGTTGGGTGGTTTTGCCTTTTACACCGGCATTCCGGGTGGTCTCGGTGGGGCTTTGCGCATGAACGCCGGTGCCCATGGCACGGAAACTTGCGAGCGTTTGGTTGAACTGACGGCCATCGACCGGGATGGCAACCGTCATGTGCTCACCAATGCCGATATGGGTTACAGTTACCGGCATTCGGACGCCAGTAAGGACCTGATCTTTACCTCTGCTGTTTTTGAAGGGGTGCCTCAGGACGAAGCGGCGATCCGTGCGGAGATGGCCGCTGTTGTCGAGCACCGGGAAAAGGCGCAGCCGATCCGGGAAAAAACTGGCGGTTCGACCTTTAAAAACCCGGAAGGCAACTCGGCCTGGAAAGTCGTTGATGCAGCCGGATGCCGCGGACTTATGGTCGGCGGAGCGCAAATGTCCGAAATGCACTGCAATTTCATGATCAATACCGGGGACGCCACAGGCCACGATCTGGAACTGCTTGGCGAAACCGTGCGTGCCAAAGCGATTGAGACCACAGGCATCCGCCTGGAGTGGGAAATCAAACGTCTTGGCGAATTTGGCCCGCAGGGCGCCATCGAACCGTTTTTGGGGCAAGCGTAAACGGGCCTTTGTGCCCGTATTTTGCCCAAAGTTTCCAGTAGTTGAGTTTTCCGGCCAGCTTCAAGTGCTGTTGGCGTGGCCGGGCTTTTGTATAATTGGGAGATTTCATCCATGAGCCAAAAACACGTCGCCGTTCTGATGGGCGGTTGGGTCAATGAGAGACCGGTGAGCCTGGCAAGTGGCAATGGCTGCGCCGACGCGCTTGAAGAGGCCGGATACAAAATCACCCGAGTTGATGTCGACCGGAACGTTTCCGCTGTTTTGAAGGATTTGAAGCCGGATGTGGCCTTTAATGCACTTCATGGACCGTTCGGCGAAGATGGCTGCGTTCAGGGAATATTAGAGTTTCTTAACATTCCCTATACGCATTCCGGTGTGATGGCATCTGCCCTTGCGATGAACAAAATCAAAGCAAAAGCGGTTATGGCGGCAGCTGGAATCCCGGTGACCGAACATAAGGTCGTCAACCGTCATGACATTGGCCGTGAACACCCGATGGAGCCGCCTTATGTGCTCAAACCTATCAATGAGGGATCCAGCTTCGGGGTTCTGATTGTCAAGGAAGATCAACAGTTTCCGCCCCAGGAGCTGCATCGCGATGATTGGCCGTACCCCGATGTCCTGATGTGTGAAAAGTTCATTCGGGGGCGCGAATTGACCTGTGCGGTGATGGAAGATAGGGCCCTTGGAGTCATCGACATCGTTCCGCTAGGGCATGAGTACTACGATTTCGATGCAAAATATGCAGAAGGTGGTTCAAAACACATTCTTCCTGCAAAAATTTCACCACTTGTTTACCAAACAGCGGAGACACTAGCGGTTAAGGCGCATCAGGCTTTGGGTTGCCGAGGGGTGTCCCGGGCCGATTTCCGATTCGACGAGCGCGAAGACGGAAGCGGGGATCTGATTTGCCTTGAAGTGAACACGCAACCAGGCATGACGCCGACCTCCCTTGTGCCGGAAATGGCCGCCTACAAGGGAATGAGCTTCAAGGACCTGGTAAGTTGGATGGTTGAGGACGCGAGTTGCTGTCGTTAGGTCGCAAACAGAAACGGGATGCTTTTGAGCCGCTGGAAGCCGAATTGGCTCCGCGCGGCCGAGGTGTTCCGCGTTTGCACCGTCAACCTGTTTGGCGGGCCGCAGGGCGGCTGGCCGATCTGCCGAACTGGGCCGGGTCTGCAGCTGCTTTAGGTTTCTTAACCTTAACGATTTCCTACGGAATAGTCATAGGCGGACATGGACGCGTCGTCAGCGATGCGCTGTTGTCAGCAGCCGGCTTCGGGATCGAGGCCGTCAAACTCTCCGGGCAGCGGGAAATCAACGAATTCCAGATTCTCGAAGCGCTCGAAATCTATGACGGGTCTTCACTGATCTTGTTTGATGCCGATGGCGCGCGAGAACGCCTGAATGAGATGGCGTGGGTCAAGAACGCATCGGTGATGAAGTTCTATCCAAATACGCTGCAGATCCGTTTGGAAGAAAAGATCCCGTATGTGCTGTGGCAGCGCGGGGATCTGGTGTCGATTGTAAATGAAGCCGGTGACGTCATCACCGACGAGGTCGATGGCCGCTATGCCAACCTGCTGCTTGTGGTCAATCATGGCGCGCAGCGCCGGGCCGCAGAAATCAACGGTGCCCTCCAGACCGTTCCAGAACTCCGCCCGCGGGTGCGCGCGGCCTTTTTGATCAGCGACCGCCGCTGGGATTTGAAACTTGAAAATGGGATTTCCGTCCGCTTGCCGGAAGAGAATATGGAAGCCGCATTGGCTGAATTGGTGAGAATGGACGAAGAAAGCGGTCTGCTGGCCCGGGATATCAAGGCAATCGACATGCGCTTGGCGGACCGTGTTACCGTCCGGTTAACGGATGATGCGGCCGAGCAGCGTAAGGTGATGACTGGCGGACGTGGCCGGTCGGGCAACGGAGGGCAGGACACATGAGCCGCTCCGATCAGCCGCTTTACCTTCCGAAAATGCGCCCACTACCGAGCCGCCGCTCGGTGGTTATGTCTGTTTTGGACGTAGGGTCGACCAAAATCTGCTGCCTGATCGCCAAGCTTATCCCGCAGGACGAAAACGACATTCTCTCCAGCCGGTCCCACAAGGTGGAAGTGCTGGGTTATGGTTATCAGCGCTCGCGCGGCATTAAATCCGGTGTTGTCGTTGACATGGATGCTGCAGAGCATGCGATCCGCTTGGCTGTTGATAGCGCGGAGCGTATGGCGGGTGTCACTGTTGAAAGCCTGATTACCAATGTCAGCTGCGGCCGTCTACAAAGCGAGATTTACAGCGCCAGTGTGCCGCTATCAGGCGAAAGCGTCTGCGAAGCCGATATTCAGCGGGTATTGTCAGCCGGCTCCAGCCATTCAGTTACTGAAGGGCGGGCAGTCACGCATGCATTGCCGATCTCCTATACACTTGACGGCAGCCGTGGCATCCGCGATCCGCGTGGCATG
Source organism: Roseibium sp. (assembly GCF_965216085.1). Lineage (GTDB taxonomy): Bacteria > Pseudomonadota > Alphaproteobacteria > Rhizobiales > Stappiaceae > Roseibium. Next base: position 1,577,257 of record NZ_OZ244138.1, read on the forward strand.
ATGGGCCATAAACTCGGTGTTGATATGCAAGTCGTGACCGCGGAAGTGCCGCCGGTCCGGAACATGGAACACTGCATCAACCGCGGCCATTTGCATGTCGAAACCATGGTTGCGACGCCGTTCGCAAGCGGTCTGTCCACGATTGTGGATGATGAAGCTGAACTCGGCGTAGCCTGCATTGACATGGGTGGTGGCACCACAACGCTGTCGGTCTTTGTCGAAGGCCATATGGTGCATCTCGATGCCATAGCTGTCGGCGGCAATCATGTCACGATGGACATCGCGCGGGCGTTTGCAACACGTCTGCAGGATGCCGAACGGCTGAAAACACTTTACGGCTCGCCGCTGGCCTCCAGCTCCGACGATCGGGACATGCTGACTGTTCCGCCGCTGGAGAGTGACAGCGATTTGCCAAATCAAATCCCGCGCTCGGCGTTGACCCGGGTCATCCGGCCGCGCGTGGAAGAAATCCTAGAACTTGTGAGAGATCGGCTGACGGCGTCCGGATTTGCCGGGCGCGTCGGAAAGCAGATCGTCCTGACGGGGGGTGCCAGTCAGCTCACAGGTCTTGGAGAGGTTGCGCGCCATATCCTTGGCCGCAACGTCCGTCTTGGCCGGCCTCTAGGCGTCGCCGGTCTTCCCGAGGCTGCAAAGGGTCCGGCATTCGCCGCGGCCGTTGGCCTCCTGATTTATCCGCAAGTCGCCCAGATTGAGCAGTTCGAGCACAAGAGCAGCAGATCGGGGTGGGGCGGACAATCTGGCTATTTGGCCCGTATGGGCCAGTGGATCAGGGAAAGCTTCTGAGCACATGACAGACGACAAGAGCCTAGAGTTGGAACTGCCAGGGATGGCAAACGAAATTAGGGAAGAAGAGGGTTCTCCCGTATCGGGGGCGCCCGCGGGTCGCGAGGATAACATGACCATTAACCTGAAGATGCCCGACATTCAGGAGCTGAAGCCCCGCATTACGGTCTTCGGCGTCGGCGGCGCGGGCGGAAACGCCGTCAATAACATGATCACAGCTGGCCTCCAGGGCTGCGACTTTGTCGTTGCCAATACGGATGCCCAGGCACTGGCGATGAACCAGTCCGACCGGCTCGTCCAGATGGGCGTGGCGGTGACGGAAGGTCTCGGCGCCGGATCTCAGCCAGAAGTTGGCGGGGCAGCGGCCGAAGAAGTGATCGACGAGATCAATGATCACCTGTCCGGTTCTCACATGGTGTTTATCACCGCCGGTATGGGTGGCGGCACCGGCACTGGTGCAGCGCCCGTCATTGCCCGCGCCGCGCGCGAACAAGGCATTTTGACAGTTGGTGTTGTCACCAAGCCGTTCCAGTTCGAAGGTGCGCGCCGGATGCGCATCGCGGACAGCGGCATCGAAGAGCTGCAGCAAAGCGTTGATACGCTGATTGTGATCCCGAACCAAAACCTGTTCCGGATCGCCAACGCGCAGACAACCTTTGCCGATGCCTTCGCCATGGCCGACCAGGTGCTTTATTCCGGCGTTGCCTGCATCACTGACCTGATGGTCAAAGAAGGTCTCATCAATCTCGACTTTGCCGACGTCCGCTCTGTGATGCGCGGTATGGGCAAAGCAATGATGGGCACTGGTGAAGCTTCTGGCGAAAAACGTGCTCAGCAGGCTGCTGAAGCAGCCATCGCCAACCCGCTGCTGGATGAATCCTCCATGAAAGGGGCGAAAGGTCTGTTGATCTCCATCACTGGCGGCAACGACTTGACCCTCTTTGAAGTGGATGAAGCAGCAACGCGGATCCGCGAAGAAGTGGATGCGGATGCCAACATCATTCTCGGTGCGACCTTTGATGAGACGCTGGATGGTATTATCCGCGTGTCTGTTGTTGCCACTGGCATCGACCGTGAGGAGGGCCAAATGGCCGGGACATTTCCCGCCACCGCTGCACCCTCTCTGATGTCAGACGCTTTTGTTGCTCCGCGCAAGCCGGAAATCCAGACTAAGCCATCTTTGGCTGCCGCAGCGCCAAAACTTCAGGATGCTGCTGCAAAAGCCGTTGCCAACCTGGAAAAGGAACTGGCAATTCCGGAGCCACAGCCGGTTGCCGTTGCCAGTGACCCGGATGTTGAGATCAAGAAGGTTCAGCCAGCCAGCACCCCGGTAGCTGAAACCACTTCCATGATCGATCTGGAAAATGACACGCCGGCACCGGTTGTCGATGAAGCGCCGATGGCGCAGCCATACATTCCGCCGGCAGCTGAAGAGCACGCACCGGCACCGCGCATGCCGCGGGTGGAAGATTTCCCGCCGATTGCTCAGCGTGAGATCATGGCGAACACGGCTCCGTCCCCCGAAAGCGCACCGGTTGCTCAGCCGGAAGCTGTAGCAGTTCAGACTGCTGAGATGGCTGATGAGCTTGAGGGTGATGATGAGCGCCGCCCAATGGGTCTGCTGCGCCGTTTGGCCAGTGGTCTTGGCCGGCGTGAAGATGAAGAGGAGCATCATGAAGAGGCTCCTGCCCAGGATGTGCGTCCGGCTGCGCAAATGCGTGCGGCTCCACGGGCCCCACAAGCGCGCATGCAAAACGATGGTGCTGCAGGGCAACTGGATGCCACTGGACGTGCCGCCCCGGCACCTGTGAGCCAGCCTGAAGACGATCAGTTGGAAATCCCGGCGTTCTTGCGCCGTCAGGCCAACTGATCCTATTTGCGGTCTTCTTCCCTGATCGCAGCGGCCCGAAGTTACAACTTCGGGCCGTTTTGGCATTGCCAACTTAAATGGTCATAAAAATCAAATGTTTGCTGGCCTGTGGATCGTTACAAACCGTAATAAAGCTTTATTTCGCCCCACCGTGAAATAGGACTATGTTCCCCGCAGCTGGTGATCGTTAAAAGTCCGTAACTTTGCATCTGCAAATGACAGACTATTCCGACACCAAACCGGAAGGGTAGGGGATTATGACCGCATATGTAGACCGACAGACAACGCTCGCCGACCAGGTGACGCTGACAGGTATCGGTGTTCATTCCGGTAAACCCGCCTCAATTACGTTGCTACCGGCCGAAGCTTGCGTGGGGATTGTGTTCTCCCGCACCGACAGCGATGATTCACATGAGGTTCCGGCCCTTTGGGACAAGGTTTCTGCAACAGCGCTTTGTACCGTTCTTGGTGATCCGTCCAAGGACGGAATTTCAACTGTAGAGCACCTGATGGCTGCGCTTTTCGGTATGGGGATCGACAATGTGATTGTCGAGATCGATGGTCCGGAAATGCCGATCATGGATGGCTCCAGCCATGCGTTTGTTGAAGCAATTGAGCAAGTCGGCCTGAAGAAACTCGATCGCGGCCGCCGTTATCTAAAAGTCAAAAAGACTGTTCGTGTCGACAATGGCAGCGCTTGGTGTGAGCTGCACCCTTACGACGGCACGAAATTTGATATCACCATCGACTTCGATACCCCTGCCATCGGCCGCCAGGAATTTGTCTCGGACATGACACCGGACGTATTCCGCACTGAGCTGTGCCGTGCGCGGACATTTGGTAATGTCAAAGATGTCGAGCAACTCTGGAAAATGGGTTTTGCTCTGGGGTCATCCTTGGAAAACTCTGTCGCGATTTCCGAAGATAAAGTTCTCAATCCGGAAGGCACTCGCTGGCCGGATGAATTTGCCCGACACAAAGCGTTGGACGCTGTCGGCGATTTGGCCCTGGCCGGTCTACCGATCTTGGGGCTCTATCGCTCCTTCAAGGGCGGCCATAAAATGAACCACTCCATCCTGGTCAAATTGTTTGAAGATCCGTCTTCTTTTGAAATTGTCGAATCCCCTGCATTCCGCCAGGTAGGTCAGGTCGACAATGGTGGACTGGCAGCAGCTGCTGTGTTCGGCCCGGATGTTTCCTGAGTATTGACCTCGGACATAGGGGCGCATCAATCAACTAAATACAGCCGTTCCCCGCAATTCCTGTGCCTTGCCACAAAAAAGCTCAAAAAATCCGGCAGATCGCGTCTAGAAAAGCGTGACTGGGGCGGGTTGTTTCCGCTAAACACTCGTGTTGTTCGATTAAGGAAATTCCGCCTTTTGTAAGCGCGGTGTGGAATTGGGCTGACAGTGCAGCCCGGGAGATAGGGTGTGAACGGAAGACATTACGGCTTTGCAGCGTGGGCAATTCCACATCTCAAGAGCATTTTCGCCCTTGCAGTTCTTGCAACGCCTTTGGCTTTGTCGGCATGCAGTGGCAAAGAAGAACTGGATGAGCTTGCGCTCAATGACACGCCGGCGGAAGTTCTGTTCAACGAGGGCCTCGCCTTGCGCGCTCAAGGCAAGTTCAGGGATTCCACGACCAAATTCGAAGAGCTCGACAAGCTTTATCCGTATTCGGAGTATTCTAAGAAGTCGCTGGTGAACCTCGCCTATCTGAATTACACGCGTGGCAAATACACCGAAACGGTGACGACGGCGAACCGGTTTGTGACGCTTTATCCTGGCGATGAAGATTCGGCCTATATGCTCTATCTCGTTGGGCAGAGTTATTACCACCAGATGCCGGACATCACCCGCGATCAAGCCACTACGGAACGTGCAGCGTCCGCGTTTAGCGAATTGATCCAGCGTTTTCCGGAATCTGAGTATGTGCCTGACGCGGAGCGCAAGCTTCTCATCGTGCAAGATCAGCTTGGCGGCAAGGAAATGCAAGTCGGCCGGTTTTACTTGAAGAAGCGAAATTACGTGGCTGGCATCAACCGGTTCAAGACCGTGGTGACCAGCTATCAGACGACGCGCCATGTTGAAGAAGCCCTGTTCCGTCTCACCGAAGCCTATTATGCGCTCGGTGTGATCAGCGAAGCGCAAACAGCGGCAGCTGTCCTCGGCCATAACTTTCCAGATACACAATGGTACAAGGATGCCTATTCGCTTCTGAACAAGGGCGGATATTCACCGTCTGAAGACAGTGGCAGCTGGATTAGCCGCGCATTCAAGGGTATCAAGCTTTAGAACGACTCAGCCTGGCATGTGTATGACTTGCTGGGCCGTGCCGAACTCTAAGGAGCATCCCGTCTATGCTGGTCACGCTGTCTATCCGTGACATTGTTCTTATTGATCGTCTGGATCTGGATTTCGCATCCGGCATGTCTGTATTAACAGGCGAGACCGGGGCCGGAAAATCTATCCTTTTGGATTCCTTGTCTTTGGCACTTGGCGCCCGAGGCGACGCCGATCTGGTGCGCCACGGCGAGCCCCAAGGTCAGGTAACTGCGCTTTTCGATGTTGAGCCGGGCCATCCGGTGCGCGCGTTCCTGAAAGACAATGACGTTGATGACGACGGCGATGTCATTTTGCGCCGGATTCAAACAGCCGATGGCCGGACGCGCGCTTTCATCAACGATCAACCAGTCAGCGCCGGTCTCATGCGCCAGGCAGGTGCGTTGCTTGTGGAAATTCATGGCCAGCATGACGATCGCGCTCTTGTAGATCCTGATAGCCACCGGGCGCTCATCGATGTGTTTGGCGGGTTGAGTTCGGATGTTGCGTCCGTTGCGAAGGCTTACCAGACGTTCCGGTCGTCCGAAAAAGCAGTTTCAGACCATGAAGCGCGGATTGAGGCTGCGCGGAACGAGGCGGATTATCTTCGCGCTTCCGTTGATGAATTGACGCAGCTGAAGCCTGAGACCGGGGAAGAAGAGCAGCTTGCGGCCCGGCGCACCGACATGATGGCTGTCGAAAAGATTGCTGGTGATTTGAGCGAAGCGTATGAGACGCTGAATGGCTCTGCGTCACCAATTCCAGAACTTGCCAGTCTTCTAAGGCGTCTTGAGCGCAAAACGGATCAGGTTCCCAATCTGCTTGGCCAACCGGTGCAGCATCTGGCCGCAGCTTTGGATCAGCTGGAAGAAAGCCGGTCCGGGCTTGAAAGCGCTCTTCGGGAAACCGAGTTCGATCCGCGGGAGTTGGAAGCGGTAGAAGAACGGCTTTTCGCGCTTAGGGCAGCATCGCGCAAATACTCGCTGCCTGTTGATGAGCTCGCCGCGCTCGCAGACCGCATGGCGACGGACCTGGCTGATCTGGATGCCGGGGAAGACAAGCTCGCAGCTTTAATCAGCGCAGCCGAACAGGCGCGTGCTGACTATGATCAAAGGGCTGCGAAACTGTCTGACAAGCGCCGCAAGGCTGCAACACGCCTGGAAAAGGCGGTCGAGGCCGAGCTCCCTGATCTGAAACTGGAACGGGCCAAGTTTATCGTCGAAATGACGAGTGCCCCAGAACAGCGCAGCCGATCCGGCATTGATCAGCTTGAATTCCATGTTCAGACCAACCCGGGCACCAAGCCGGGCCCGATGATGAAGGTGGCCTCGGGTGGCGAACTCTCCCGGTTTTTGTTGGCACTGAAGGTGTGCCTGGCCGACAAAGGCTCGGCGCCAACGCTGGTTTTTGACGAAATCGACACGGGCGTCGGTGGTGCCGTTGCTGAGGCGATTGGTCTGCGCCTGGCGCGTCTGGCTGCCAATGTTCAGGTGCTGACTGTAACGCATGCGCCTCAGGTTGCGGCCCGCGCTGGCGGTCACTTCCTGATTGCTAAAGAAGCGACGGATCCGGAGCGTGTTGCAACCCGCGTAAAACAGATCTCTGAAGATCACCGCAGTGAAGAAATCGCCCGTATGCTGGCTGGCAGCGTGATCACAGAGGAAGCCCGTGCCGCCGCCCGCAAATTGCTGACTGTTTAGCCGGATTTCGATGATGAGCAATCAAAACCCTGAGAGTAGCCCGTCCTCAGATATCTCCGTAGCTGATCTGTCGCCGGAGACCGCCAAAGCGGAACTGGAGCGGTTGGCGGCAGAAATTGCGGACCACGACCGGCGCTACCACCAGGAAGATGCTCCGTCGATTTCGGACGCAGAGTATGACGCCCTGCGCCGCCGGAACCTAGAGATTGAAACCCGGTTCCCGGATCTGGTTTTGGCTGAGGGGCCGTCTGCGCAAGTCGGTGCTGCGCCTGCTTCCGGATTTGGCAAGATCGCTCACCGTGTGCCGATGTTGTCGCTGGACAATGCTTTCAACGATGACGATGTGCGCGATTTTGTCGGCCGGGTGCGCCGCTTCCTGAAATTCGATCCGCTAATGGGCGCATTGGCCGTCACTGCTGAGCCGAAGATCGACGGACTGTCCTTATCGCTCCGCTATGAAGGCGGAAAGCTCGTTTATGCCGCCACGCGCGGCGATGGTGCGACAGGTGAAAACGTCACCGCCAACGCAAAAACAATCAAGGATATCCCGCAAACCCTTCAAGGCACGGTTCCGGACGTCGTCGAGGTCCGGGGTGAGGTCTATATGGCCCATCGGGACTTTCAGGCGCTCAACGCGCGTATGGAGGCCAATGGCGGCAAGGTGTTCGCCAATCCGCGCAATGCGGCCGCCGGCTCGCTTCGTCAGCTCAAGTCTGAGATCACCGCGTCCCGGCCTCTGAAGTTTTTTGCCTATGCCTGGGGGGAGATGAGTGAGCTTCCCAAGGATACCCAGGACGGCATGGTCGACCAGTTGGCCGACTGGGGGTTTCAGATCAACCCGCTGATGAAACGCTGCGAGACGGTCGAAGACTTGCTCGCCGTCTATCACGGCATTGAGGAAAGCCGGGCGCAGCTAGACTATGACATCGATGGGGTCGTCTACAAGGTTGACCGGCTGGACCTGCAGGAGCGGCTCGGGTTCGTCTCGCGCTCTCCCCGTTGGGCGATTGCGCATAAATTTCCGGCCGAGCAAGCCTGGACTGTTCTCAACGACATTGAAATTCAGGTCGGCCGCACCGGAGCCTTAACACCGGTGGCCAAGCTGGAGCCGATCACGGTCGGTGGGGTGGTTGTTTCCAACGCGACGCTGCACAACGAAGACTACATCAAGGGCATTGGCCAGGACGGCGAGCCGATCCGCGGGGGCAAGGACCTGCGCCCTGGCGATACGGTCAAGATCCAACGAGCCGGCGATGTTATTCCGCAGATTGTTGACGTTGATCTCGACAAACGGTCTGCGGATGCGGAAGCCTATGCGTTTCCGGTCCGCTGCCCGATCTGCAACAGCCATGCTGTGCGCGAAGAAAACGAAAAAACGGGCCGTAAGGATGCCATACGCCGCTGTACCGGCGGCCTGATCTGCCCGGCGCAGGCAACTGAAAAGCTCAAGCACTTTGTCTCCCGAAATGCGTTCGACATCGAAGGCTTTGGCGACAAGCAGGTTGATGCATTTTATCAAGATGACCTGGTCAAAACGCCGGCAGAGATTTTCACGCTTGAAGCGCGGGACAAACAGTCCCTGACCAAACTGCGCAACCGGGAAGGCTGGGGCGCGGTTTCGGCGAAGAACTTATTTGAAGCGATCAATGCCCGGCGGGAGATTGATCTCAACCGCTTTATCTTCGCTCTCGGCATCCGTCACGTGGGGGAGGGTAATGCCAAGCTGCTGGCACGCGCCTATGGCTCTTGGGAGACCTTCGCGGCGGCCATGGAAGCAGCTGGCGAACAAACTGGAGAGGCTTGGACAGATCTCAATGATATTGACGGCATCGGCCATATCGTTGCTGAGGCGTTGGTCGAGTTCTTTGCCGAAAGCCACAATCGGGAACAGCTTGCTGCGCTTCTGGAAGAGGTCACTCCGAAGGAGGCCGAAAAGATCGAGGCCTCTGGGTCACCGGTGGCTGGCAAGACTGTCGTCTTCACTGGTTCACTGGAACGGATGACCCGGGATGAGGCCAAGGCCATGGCCGAGCGGTTTGGTGCCAAAGTTTCTGGATCCGTGTCGAAAAAAACGGATCTGGTCGTGGCTGGTCCGGGGGCCGGGTCGAAACTGAAAAAGGCCCAAGATCTAAACGTCGATGTCATTTCAGAAGATGGCTGGTTCGATCTGGTTGGGGCCAACTAGACTAGGTTATTCTGCAAGGACGGGTGCCATCATGGCCTGAAACTGACCGTATCGGGGCTGGGAACCAGCTTCAGTTCCGGGGTCCGTTAATTGTCACGAATCACGATGTAATTTGTCCCTGATGCCGTTGGGACATGGTTACAATTGGGTCCGATTTTTTCCTTACCCGTATTTCTGTCAATAGGGCTGGTAACAGGTTTTCTACCAGCAATTGTTTCTGTTGATTTTTGGCTTACCCAGCGTCGTAAAATGTCAAGTTAACGCCTTCCGTTAAGTTTTACGCAATCTCCCCTACGTCATGTTCGAGAAAATTTTTTGCTCAACGGGGCCAGTGAAATGAAGCGGATAAAAGTACAGATTGCGCTACTGGCGCTTCTTCCGATGATCGCGGTTGCGGGGTTTGCAACCCTTGCGGTGGTGGAAAAGGGAATTGAACTTTCTCATCACGAATTTATGCGTCCGCTGACACGCATTGCAGAAGATGCGGGCAATGTTGTGCATGAGATGCAAAAAGAGCGCGGAATGACGGTCGGCTGGATTAAAGCCGGGCATCCATCGGATGGAGTTGCAAAACTCGACAAACAGCGGTCCCTGACCGATGCAGCGATCAAAATCTTTGACGATCATTTGGCGGCGGCTGATCTGGGCAATAAACATGTTCAGGAAGAGCTTCAGCACGTTGCTGATGACGTGCATCAGATTACAGATGTGCGCGCTGCGATCGACAGCAAAAAATATGGCATCAAAGAAACAGTCAAAAATTATACTCACGAAATCAGCAGTCTGATCCATTTGGTTGGAATTGCGGTTGAGGCCAGCCCATCTCAAGAAATCACCTCTGAACTTCTGCCATATCTTGCGCTAGTCGAAGCCAAAGAAGCTGGCGGTTTGGAGCGGGCTCATGGTGCTGCCATGTTGGCTAATTTCCACAAAACCGGTGAAGTCGACCACAAGACCTTTCTGAATTTCATCATTCAAGAGGGCGGAGAAGTTGCCTTCTTGAAAGAGTTCAAGGCGGTTGCCTTGAAAGACCAAAAGGAAATGTTCCGGGAGATGGTTTCCGGCCCAGACGTCGACAAGGTCAACGAGTGGCGCAAGGTGATGCAAGATCTGCCGCTGACCAAAGACGCCAAAGGCATAACTGGGCCGCAATGGTTTGCGACAGCTACAAGCCGCCTGGACAAGATCAAAGCTCTGTCTGATGAACTGATCCACCGCGCCGAATATGCGGCAGACCGCGATACCGCAACATTGCAAGGCCACATTTTCTGGATCAGCCTTTCCGGGATCGTCATTTTCTTCGGAGTTGGCATTTTCACAGTTCTCCAGGTCCGGAAGATTTCTGGAACTCTGAAGAGACAGAGTGAATCCATCTCCGGCCTGGCGGAGGGCGATCTAGAATCCGAGATTCCATACCAGGACCGCCCGGATGAAATCGGCGATATTGCCAAGGCTTCAGAAGTCTTCCGGAACAAGCTTATCCGCCAGAAGGAACTTGAGGAAGAAGCGGAAGTCGGCCGGGCGCAGCGCCGCAAACGCAGTGCGCATTTGGAAGGCGCCATTCGGGAGTTCCAGACAAGCGTTGAAGCAATTCAACACCAGTTGGAAGATGAATCGAATGGCATGAGCCAAACTGCGGGCAGTATGGTTCAAATCGCCAAACATGCTTCGGAAAGTGCCGGAGCGGCGAATGCGGCGACCGAGGAAGCCACGACAAATGTCCAGACGGTTGCTTCTGCGGCAGCTGAGCTCTCTGCGTCGATCAGCGAAATTTCCCGTCAGGCCAACACAGCGATGGAGATCTCCGAGACAGCGTCCACGACCGCAATTGCTGCCGATCAAGATGTCTCAATCCTGGCGGAAACTGCCGATAAAATCGGTGAAGTGGTCGAAATCATCCGGGCGATTGCTGAGCAAACCAATCTTCTGGCTCTGAATGCCACGATTGAAGCGGCCCGTGCCGGCGAAGCCGGTAAAGGGTTCGCAGTTGTGGCAGCGGAAGTGAAGGAACTGTCGACACAAACCGCCAAGGCAACGGATGAAATTGCCAGTCAGATCACCGGCGTCCAGGGATCTACCCAGAAGTCGGTGGCAGCGATCCGCTCCATTGTCGAGCAGATCGGCCAAGTGCAGTCCGTGACAAGCACAATTGCAGCATCGGTCGAAGAGCAAAACATTGCGACAGGTGAGATTACCCAGAGCATAACACTGGCTTCTGATGGGGCTTCAGCGGCTGCATCCAATGTGGCCGGCGTATCAGGCTCTATTGATCAGACACGGGAACAATCCGAAACCATGAGCCAGTCTGCCGACCAGCTCGGCAAAGTTGCCTCGGATCTGTCAGGAGCTGTCAGTCACTTCCTCGACCAGGTTCGGGACGAAGAGGCTGCCTAGGTCCCCATATTTCGATGAGCATCTAGAAGCCCTCGCTACGTGCGGGGCTTTTTGTTTGAGATAATCGCCCTTCGTTTTTATCCGCATGGCATTTATCAAGTTTAAGTGGCGTGGCGTGGATTTTCGTGTCACTATTTTCGAACAAACGGTCAAAATATAAGGCCGAGCCTGATTTGGTGGGGAAGGGTGAACTGCAAGCGGCGCTGACGCACGTCAACGCTGAGTGGTTCATTTGATAAGCTCGAGTCCCGTCACTCAGAAACAAGAAAGATCTGTGCTGTGATCCGTCCAGTAATGGAGGATGTGCCCCTTTTCGACCGGATCAGGGTCTGATGAGTATCAGGATTTGGAGCATGGTATGAGCGAAAATCGGTCGGATCGCGAAGCAATTCCGCAGGAAAGGTCGCCCCTTTTCAAGGCTTTGCGCCATGGAGCCGGGCGATTTTCGCCATATCCCTTTCGGGACGCGGTGCATTCGGCCACTGAAGGCGTCAGCGGTATCTTGTGGAGTTTACTCCACGGCGATCCCTCTTCCTTTTCAGCGGCCGAATGCACGTCGCGCCATGCCCGAAACCTGATCCTCAACAGACCCTAAAGCGCCCGACAATAAGAGGAGACCAGCCATGTCAAACATTCTCAAAAGTTCCGTATCCCGAAGAACGCTGCTCGGGGGCATGGCTGCCACCGGTTTTGTTGCCGCCATGCATCCCTATTCGCTGCTGGCCAAGGAAAACACGGCGCATTTGCGGCTGATGGAGACAACCGACCTTCACGTTCATGTGCTGCCTTACGATTATTATGGTGACCGCCCGGTCGATACGGCCGGTCTCGCCCGGACCGCGAGCCTGATCCGAGGCATTCGCGAGGAAGCCACCAATTCCGTTCTGGTCGACAACGGCGATTTTCTTCAGGGCAACCCGATGGGCGATTTCATTGCCTATGAGCGCGGCCTGAAGGAAGGCGACATCCATCCGGTGCTCAAAGGGATGAATGTGCTGGGCTACGATGCCGGCACGCTTGGCAATCACGAATTCAATTACGGGCTCGATTTCCTGACCAAAGCGCTGGCAGGCGCCAATTTCCCGATCGTTTGTGCGAATGTTGCCCATGGCGCGTTGGCATCGAACCCGCGCGACGACAAGCTGATGCTGAAACCCTATGTCATCGTCGAAAAAACAGTGATGGACGGTGCGGGCACCAGCCATCCAATCAAGATCGGCTTCATTGGCTTTGTACCGCCGCAGATCATGAACTGGGATCGCAGGCACTTGGACGGCAAAGTCAACGCACGCGATATCGTGAGTTCCGCAAAGGCTTTTGTGCCGGAAATGCGCGAACAAGGCTGCGACATCGTTGTCGCCCTATCGCATTCCGGCATTGATGGCGGCAGCTACTCAGACGGCATGGAAAACGCCTCGCTGCATCTGGCTGCCGTTGACGGCATCGATGCGGTCTTCACCGGTCACCACCATCTGGTGTTCCCGGGACCTGCCTATGAAGGCATTCCGGAAGTCGATAGCGAAAAGGGGACGCTCTTTGGCAAACCGGCCGCGATGGGCGGGTTCTGGGGCTCGCATCTGGGCGTGATCGATCTGATGCTGGAGCGCGAAGGGTCCGGCTGGCGTGTGGCCAACTTCACCACCGAAGCGCGGTCGATCTACAAGAAGGACGGCCGTAAGAAATTACCTCTGACTGAGAGCCAGCAAGACGTTATCGATTCTGTGAAGGAAGAGCACGAGGCAACACTTGCCTATGTGCGCCGCGCGGTCGGTAAGACCTCGGCGCCACTGCACTCCTATTTTGCACTTGTGGCCGATGACCCCAGCGTTCAGATCGTCTCCAAGTCGCAGCTCTGGTATGTCGGTGAAATGCTGAAGGGCACCGAGTGGGAAGGCCTGCCGATCCTGTCGGCAGCAGCGCCCTTCAAGGCCGGCGGACGGGGTGGTCCGGACTATTACACCGATGTTCCGGTCGGCGATGTGGCGATCAAGAATGTCGCCGATCTTTACCTCTATCCAAACACGGCCCGCGCCGTTGCCATCACTGGTGCGACCGTCAAAGAATGGCTGGAGCGGTCAGCGGGCATCTTCCAGCAGATTGAGCCTGGCAAGGCCGATCAGATGCTGCTTGATCCGCAGTTCCCGAGCTACAACTTCGACATCATTGATGGGGTCACATATCAGATCGATCTCAGCCAGCCGTCGAAATACGGCCCGAAAGGCGAGCTGATCAATCCAGACGCCAGCCGCATTGTGGATCTTCAGTTTAACGGTGCGCCGATTGATCCGGAGGCGAAGTTTGTGGTTGCCACCAACAATTACCGCGCTGGCGGCGGCGGCAACTTCCCGGGCGTTGATGACAGTGTCGTCATTCTGGTGGCGCCCGATACCAATCGGGACGTTTTGGTGCGCTACATTGTTCAGGAAGGCACCATCAACCCGTCCGCCGATGCCAATTGGACCTTCAAAGCCATGCCGGGCACCAGCGTTTTGTTCGATACAGGGCCGGGCGGCAAGGAGCACGCGGCCTCAGTTGAGGGCGTTGCGATTGAACCGGCCGGTGACGGCGCCGACGGCTTCGCCCGCTACCGCATCACGCTTTAATTTAGAAAAACATCAGCCCCCGCCACCGGCGGGGGGTTTTGTCCCCACTATTTCCTTAGGTCCTGTCTCGCCAGCGCCGCATTTGTTGCTATATTGTTCTCCAAAGCGCTTGAGACAACCGGACCAGTAAACCATGACCGACCCGGACGGGTATGACGATCCCTTTGACGATCCTTTTCAGCCCATCGGGACGCGGGCGGATGCAGCTCCTGCACCTGCGCCACCTCCTTCGGGTGGCGGGATCGCGGCGCGGGCCATGGCGGCCCGGCGGGCGCCCGACTATCTGACCGGCCTCAATCCGGAACAGCGGCTGGCGGTGGAAACCACCGAAGGCCCGGTCCTAGTGCTTGCAGGCGCGGGCACCGGCAAAACCCGGGTTCTGACCACACGGATTGCCCATATTCTGGCCTCCGGCCTGGCGCGGCCGTCCGAAATTCTGGCTGTGACCTTCACCAACAAGGCCGCACGGGAAATGAAGGAACGCATTGCCACCTTTGTCGGCGGCAATGTGGAGGGCATGTCCTGGCTCGGCACGTTCCATTCCATCTGTGTCAAAATCCTGCGCAAACACGCCGAGCTGGTCGGGTTGAAATCCAGCTTTTCGATCCTGGATACAGACGATCAGATCCGGCTGATCAAGCAGATCCTTCAAGCCGAAGGGGTGGATGACAAGCGCTGGACCGCCAAGGCCTTCGCCGGCATGCTCGACGGTTGGAAAAACAGGGCTTTAACGCCGGATCAGGTGCCGGAAGGCGAAGCGCGGGCTTTTGCCAATGGCCGGGGACGACGGATCTATGAAGAGTATCAGGAGCGCCTGTCGATCCTGAATGCGGCCGATTTTGGCGATCTTCTTTTGCACGTGATCACGCTCTTCAAGACACGGCCGGATGTCTTGACCGAATATCAGAGCCGCTTCCGCTACATGCTGGTGGACGAATATCAGGACACCAACATTGCCCAGTATCTGTGGCTGCGTTTGCTGGCGCAGGGCAATCCGAATGTCTGCTGCGTCGGAGATGACGATCAATCGATCTACGGCTGGCGCGGGGCGGAAGTCGACAACATCCTGCGTTTTGAACATGATTTCAAAGGCGCAACAGTCATCCGCCTGGAGCGCAATTACCGGTCCACGAGCCACATTCTGGCCGCAGCTTCCCACTTGATTTCGTTCAACGAGGGCCGGCTCGGCAAAACCCTGTTCACCGACTTTCACGAACCGGACCATGATCTGGTCTCGGTCGCCTCTGTCTGGGATTCTGAGGAAGAGGCCCGGACGATCGGGGATGAAATCGAGGCGCTGCAATCCAAGGGGCACAGCCTCAATGAGATGGCTGTTCTGGTGCGCGCGTCCTTCCAAATGCGCGAGTTAGAAGAACGCTTCATTACGCTCGGCCTGAACTACCGCGTGATCGGCGGACCGCGTTTTTATGAGCGCATGGAAATCCGCGATGCCATGGCGTATTTGCGCTGTGTTGCGCAACCGGCCGATGATTTGGCGTTCGAGCGGATCGTCAACACGCCCAAGCGCGGTTTGGGCGATGCCACCTTGAAGCTGGTGCATGGTCTGGCACGGGCTGAGCGTATTCCGCTGATGCAGGCCGCCAGCCAGCTAATTGACACCGAGGAGCTCAAGCCGAAACCGCGCAACTCTTTGAAAACGGTTCTGGACAATTTCGAGCGCTGGCGGCGCCAGCTCGACACCATGAAACACACCGATCTGGCCGAAGTCATTCTGGATGAAAGCGGCTATACGGAGATGTGGCGCCAGGACCGGTCGGCGGACGCGCCCGGGCGATTGGACAACTTGAAAGAACTCGTAAAGTCCATGGATGGTGATGAGTCCATGCGAGGATTTTTGGAACGAGTTTCCCTTGTGATGGACCGGGACAGTGCTGATGCTTCCGACGCCGTTTCCATCATGACGCTGCATTCGGCCAAGGGGCTGGAATTCGACACGGTCTTCCTGCCCGGTTGGGAAGAAGGCCTGTTCCCCCATCAGCGTGCATTGGATGAAAGCGGCCGGGCGGGCCTCGAAGAAGAGCGGCGTTTGGCCTATGTCGGCATCACACGGGCGAAAAAACGGGCCAAACTCTATTTTGCCTCCAACCGGCGCATTCACGGGCAATGGCAATCGAGTGTGCCGTCAAGGTTCCTGGATGAACTCCCGCCGGAACATGTGGAGATCGCTGAAGCCTCGTCCAATTATGGCGGTTATGGCGGCGGCGGATATGGTCCCTCCCGCTTCGACAGTCAGGACACGTTTGAAAGCGGCAGCTATTCGACGCCAGGCTGGAAACGGGCGCAGCGCGCGTCGCAATCCTCCGGCGGGTTTTCAGATGGCGGCGGGCGTGGGTATCAATCCGCACGGCAGAAACGCCAGGGGCCTTTGACAATCGAGGGCGAACTGGTTGCCAAGTCCGTCAGCGAAACTCCCTCCGACTACTCTATCGGGGAGCGGGTGTTTCACATCAAGTTCGGCTATGGCGCGATCAAGTCGATCGAGGGCAACAAGCTGACCATCGACTTTGAAAAGGCGGGCCAGAAGAAGGTGATCGACAGTTTCGTTGAGCGCCATTGAGCGTTTCAATTGCTGGACTGGCAAAACTCACAGGTCGACACTCTTTGCCGGACGGTTTTCTGGCAAAAGCATGCCGCGTTCTTTTAAGAAGGGATGAATTTCGACCGCTTCCTTCAAAACCTCCTGCCCGAGTTTTGTGCGCCCCTGGGTTATGAAAATCATCGCCTTGCCGGAAAGGGCGCCGAAGTGCCGGGGCTCCAGCGCCAGGGTTTTTTCTATGTCGGCTAAGCTGGCCTCATAATTACCTTGCAGAAAATAGATGAAGGCACGCTGGTTCCAGCCCTCCGAATAGTCCGGCGCGGCTTCGACAACCTCATCCAAGATTGTTTCCGCGCCTTCCAGATCATAGACATGACGCCGTTGCATCGCCGTTTCGATCTTCAGGCGAATATGCATGTCGGGGGCGTCGGCCATCCACGATTCCCAGATCTGATCTTCTATCGCGCGGGCCTCTTCTTCTGTCGACGCATTT
Organism: Roseibium sp.; assembly: GCF_965216085.1. Lineage (GTDB taxonomy): Bacteria > Pseudomonadota > Alphaproteobacteria > Rhizobiales > Stappiaceae > Roseibium. The sequence goes on from NZ_OZ244138.1 coordinate 1,594,184, forward strand.
TTGAGCGCATCGAAGAGCTGGTCCCGTTTATCTTCCGCCAACGCTTGCGCGGAAAACAAAACCGCACAGGCCAACACGATCCAGGCCAATTGGGTGACGAACTGTCTCGAAGTGATCTCAGACTGATGGATCATTTGCCCGCTCCCGTAGCTTTATATTACCAAAAATGGAGCATCACCGCGCTTTGCCCAGCCCTTTGTGTGATGATCTGCCTGCCAACATAAGGCTCTGCGGTTATTCCGCAGGTTTTCGGGCGCAACCGACCCAGAGTGCCAAGCGCATGAAAACGATACCGGTCAAGATCACTGCGGAAGAGCTGGAAGCCAAGCGGATTTCAAAAGCTTTCGAATGGATTTTGAAGAGAATGGCAATCCGGTGACCACCGAATTTGGGAAAGCTGGCCTGACGAATGTCATCGACTGTTTTGTTGAGTGACATTGAGCTTTCTTGGAACGAAAAAAACCGGCTGCTTGTGCTTTCTGCACAAGCAGCCAGCCGGTTTCTTGTAGGCGTTTTGGCAGGAATTCCTTCCAATCCCATCTGAAACAGACAGGGACCAAGAAACCTCACTGAGCCTCCATTCGGGGTGGGGCGAGACCCAGTTTTCCGGTTGATGGTTCTGCTTGTTTGTCAGGCCTGGAAGTCTGCAACCAAGGCAGACACATCAGAATTGTTTTCGCCGTTCTCATCGTAAGCCGACTGGCTTTGCAGTTCACTCAATATGGCGCTCAGGAGTTCTTCGGCGCGGGATCCCTGTTCCCCGCCTTGCGGTCCGCCTGGGCCGCCGGGACCTTTGGGTTTGCCCAGCTCTCCCTCTTCGAACATTGCGCTGAGCTCGTCCGCCTGTTCTTCGGTCAAGGTTCCAGCGTCCACTTGATCAGACAGCAGCGTTTCAAAGTTTGCCTGCATTTCCTCACGGGTCGGCGGTGGAGAGCCGGACTCTGGCCGGCCTGCTGCCTTACGCTCTTCGTTCATCGCATCGAGCGCTTCCAGCATGGCATCCTTGTCGTCGGCGGAGATCTCGCCGGCTTCAACCTTTTCGTCCAGGCTGCTGATGGCTTGATCTCTGGGCGAAGGGCCGGGAGGCGGGGGAGGTGTGGATCCGATCTGCATTTTACGCTCCTGATAGGGCTTGTTCGCGTTATCGGACGAGCGTTGCGGCGGGAGGGTTAACGAGATCTTAATGCCGGAAAGCGCTTGATTTCCCTCTTTTTCGCAGATGGTTTTCAGAAACACTCTGAAACAAACTCGGGCATTTTTCAGATGTAATCGGACGCCAATCCGGCCTACATAAAACAATGACCCGGTCAGCGCATATTCTTATTGTCGAAGACGATCCAGAAATCAGACTGCTGATGAAGCGGCATCTGACAGCCCAGGAGTTCCGGGTCACGGTGGCGGCCGACGGGACTGAAATGGACCGGCTTCTTGCCAGTGGCCGTTTTGATCTCATGGTGCTCGACATCATGCTGCCTGGTGAAGATGGCATCAGCCTGTGCCGCCGGGTCCGAGCCACCAGCACGCTGCCGATCATCATTGTGTCGGCACGAACCGAAGATATCGACCGCGTGATCGGGCTGGAAGTGGGCGCTGACGACTATATGACGAAGCCCTTCAACCCGAGGGAGTTGATTGCCCGGGTCCGGGCTTTACTCCGCAGGGTCGAGATGGGCCAGGCGACACCGGCAGCCGCACCCAAAACGCTCCGGTTTGAAGGCTGGGAGATAGACTGCAATACCCGCAGCCTCACCAATCCGCAAAAAGCCATGGTGTCTCTCACACCTGGTGAGTTCAATCTGCTGCAGGTCATGGTGGAGCGCAGCGGGCACGTGCTCAGCCGGGATCAACTGGTTGATCTGACCTATGGACAGATCGGTGCCACAAACGGGCGCAGCATCGACATTCTGGTTAGCCGGTTGCGCTCTAAACTGCAGGCGGGCGGTGCGGCCTACCAATTTATCGTAACGGTGCGGTCCGGTGGTTACGAATTCGTCGCGCCAACCGAGGCGGTGGCCGCCGATGGCTAGGTTTTGGCCGCGCTCCATGGTCTTTCAGGTTCTGCTGCTATTGTGCGCGGTCGGTGTGATCATGATTTTGGCCGGTGCGGCGGGTGGGTTTTTGCTCAAACAATCCTTTGACCGATCACCATCGGCGATGACGGCACTCTTAAACTCCCTGGCAATTTCGAAACTAAATGAGGTTCCCGCCGAGTCACGTGGGGAGTTTCTGGAAGATCTCCGGGAGCAAGCGCCAAATCTGAAGATCTCAGTGATTGCAGACAGCGAAGTGCCGGATCTGAGGCCGCCAAGGTCCGACGGACGCAAAGGGCCGTTTCAGCTGGGTGAAACACTTTTCGGGATCGAGCTGATCAATGTGGCTGGCCGAGGCGAACAGCCGCCGGGTGTACCGCCAACGCTTTATTTCCGTTTAAAAGACGGTGATGTCGTTCAGGTGGTTTGGGACGCGCCCAAGCCTCCGCCGCTTCCTGGGCCGGAACCCCGGATTATGCTGCCGTTGATTTTCGTCGGGGTGACTTTTCTCGGTTTGATGTTGTGGGCCGCCCGGGGCGTTGTCCGGCCGTTGGGAAATCTCGCGGCAGCGGCGGCCGGTTTCGGCCACAAAGACACCAAACCGGTGCCTTTGGACGAACATGGCCCGGAAGAAGTGCGCGCTGCGGCCCGGGCCTTCAATCGTATGCAGGAACGGATTGACGAGTTTGTAAAACGGCGGACAGAGACACTGGCCGCGATTAGCCATGATCTTCGAACGCCGCTCACCCGGCTCCGCCTGAGGCTGGATTTGCTGGATGACGGCGAGATCAAGGACCGCAGCCTGGCCGATCTTGAATTGATGGACAAGCAGATCGGTCAGGCCCTCATGTATTTGCGGGGCGGCAGCAGCAGCGGACCCAAGGCACGGATCGATCTTCCAAGCCTGTTGCAATCGATTGTTGATCAATATGCAGATACCGGTTTGTCGGTCGATTTGAAGGTCGTACCCGGATTGGGCATCAACGCCAATGTGGATGATCTGACCCGCGCGTTGTGCAACCTGATTGACAATGCCAACCACTATGCCTCGGGTGCAGAAATAATCCTTGAACCGTCCGGCAGTTTTGCCCGGATCGACATCATTGATCACGGCCCAGGGATTCCGGAGGCGGAGAGGGCGCGGCTGCTGGATCCTTTTGAACGCGGAGACCAGGCCCGGCAAATTCGTGATGGCCAAGGGTTCGGGCTCGGCCTTGCGATCAGCAAGACGATCGTTGAGGGGAGTGAAGGCACTCTTGATCTGCTTGAGACAATGAATGGTGGCCTCACTGTCCGCTTGCAATTTCTCTTGGCAGACTGAACATCCTTGATTTCCAATGTTTACCCGGAGCGGGCGTGTTTGGCTCTGGATGTGAGGTCAACATGCGGCTATACCGCTCAGCCAAACGCCATGACAACTGAAAGCGCACAGGCTCATGAAAACGATCCGGGTCAAGATCACCGCGGAAGAACTGGAAGCCAAACGGATCTCTGAGATCCTGGAACGGGCCTTTGAAGATGAAGGCAACCCGGTGACCATCTATGAAGATTCCAAGGACGGAAAGATCTGGTCCGCGGAAATTCTTCTGTTCGGTATGGAGCCGGACGAAGCCGCAGCAACCGTGCGCGATCGGGTGGGCGCGGACGCTTTTGCTGCACCGCTGGACGCTGAAGAGCTGCCGGATATCAACTGGGTCGAAAAGAGCCTGGAGGGGCTGAAACCGGTCCGCGCTGGCCGGTTCCTGGTCCACGGCAGCCATGACCGCGACAAGGTGCCCGCTGGGGTGATCAGCTTGGAAATTGAGGCGGCGCTCGCGTTTGGGACCGGTCATCATGGAACAACGGCAGGCTGCCTAGAGGAAATCGACCGGCTGCTGTCTATGCGTGAGTATAACAGCATCCTCGATCTGGGTACCGGCACCGGTGTTCTGGCAATTGCCGCAGCCCTGAAAGCCCGGCAGACGGTTCTGGCAACAGACATCGACCCGGTGGCGACCCGCACGGCGCTGGAAAACGCGCGTTTGAACGGCGCCAGCCATCTGATCAAAGGCTTCACAGCCAACGGGGTGGAGGACCGGCGGTTCGGTCTTTATGGACCGTTTGATCTGGTGATTGCCAACATTCTGGCGCGGCCGCTCATGAAGATGGCGAAATCCATCAGCCATCAGATGACCTCAACTGCAACGCTTGTTCTATCCGGCCTTCGCGTTGAAGACGGTCCGCGGATTCTGTTTGCTTATGGCTGCCAAGGCTTTGTGCTGGACCGTCGGCGTGAGAAAGACGGCTGGCTAACATTGACTTTGGTGCGCGGCCGCAAACAGGCCTGATCGAATAAAATATCTTCCAGAAACAATCAAAGGGCCGCACGAGGCGGCCCTTTAAGTTGGCCAGAACAAGTCTGGCTTACTGGGCTGCTACTTTGGCAGCCGCTGTCTCAACAGGGGCTTTCCAAGCCTCCCGGTCGATATCCAGATCGGCATAGTCGTCTGGATTGAGAACCGGGCGGGCAATGCCTGCCTTAAGCTGCGTGCGGAAGTCCCGCAACAAGCGCATCGCGGTCGGGAACAGCATCATGATCGCCAGCAGGTTGACGAGAGCCAACACACCCATCATCGGATCTGAGAAGAAGAACACCGATGTCGCTGCTGGTGCGACGGCACCGAGAAACACAACACCGATAATCGCAGCCCGCAGAACGGTGAGTGACATCGGATGGCCGGTGAGCACAGTCAGAGCGTTTTCGCCGAGATAGTAGTTGTAAATGATCGACGAGAAGGCAAACAGCAGGATCGCGAAGGTCAGGAAGTACTGCGCCCATTCGCCCAAATGGAACACCATCGACTGCTGGGTCAGAGCGACACCGTCAATCCCTTCGGCGCCCGGTACATAGACGTCGCCCAATAGGATGACGAAGGCTGTACAGGAACAAATGACGATCGTGTCGATGAAGACCGAAAATGCTTGTGTGATGCCCTGGCTGATCGGATGGCGCACTTCAGCGGTTGCGGCAACATTTGGTGCGGAACCGAGCCCGGCTTCGTTGGAAAAAAGGCCGCGCCGCAAGCCCTGAGCGATCGCTGCACCCATGCCGCCGCCAACTACTTCCTGGAAGCCAAAGGCGTTTTGCACGATTGATGAAATGACTGCCGGAATTTCCGTGATGTTCAAAACGATGACGATCAGTGCCATGAGCATGTAACCCACGGCCATCACGGGCACGACTACATCCGCGGTTTTGGCAATCCGGTGAATGCCGCCGAAAATGATCACGCCGGCGATTGCTGCCAGAAGCAGACCGGTCCAGAGGCGGTCAATTCCAAGGCTGTCCTCAACAGCACCAGCAACTGTGTTGCCCTGAAAGGCGTTGAAACCAAAGCCAAAGGCTGCAATTAGACAGATGGCATAAACAACCGCCAGCCATTTATATTCCTTGCCAAGGCCATGAATGATTGCCCGGGCCGGACCGCCGCGGTAATCGTTTTCGCCCACTTTGCGTTTGTAAAGCTGAGCGAGTGAGCATTCGACCAAGCTGGTGGCCATTCCCAACAAAGCCGTTGCCCACATCCAGAACACAGCGCCCGGTCCACCAAGCGTGATTGCAACCGCAACACCGGCGATGTTGCCGCCGCCGACGCGTCCGCCGACAGACACTAGCAACGCTTCACGCGCTGAAATCTTGTTCGGATCCGCGGAATTATTGTCGTTTTTGAGAACGCGGAACATGCGTCCGAAAAACTCAAACTGCACAAACCCGGTTGCCAGCGTGATGAAAACGCCAAAGACGACCAGGATCGGGATAAGCGACCAGCCCCAGGTCAAATCCCCGATCAACCCAAACAATTGTTCCAGAAACCCCATCTAACTCCTCCTTTGACGCAGCAGTCCGGTTGTTTGATGCCCGGCTGTGCTGATGGGAACAGGTTAGGGGGAGAGGGCCAATTTTCCATTTGCCTACCTTGCGCAAGGCTGGGGCGACCAGATACAAAAATAGCATCAACTAGAGAAGGCTCTAAACGTGTCCCGCGACTTTCCTTCCAACTTGAGGCTGTTGTGCAGCTACCACAAATCGATCGCTGACGTTTGCCGGCAGCTGGGGGTGAACCGGTCGCAGTTCAACCGGTATCTGAATGGCAAGAGCTTTCCGTCTTTACGGCTGATGCAGAGGATGTGCGACTTCTTTGGTGTCGAAGAATCCGAAATTCTTCTGCCTGCAGGCCAGTTTACGGAGCTTGTTCGGCTTAAGCCAAGCGAGAGTGGTGTCCGTGCGGAAAAGAACATCGTCTCTGCAATCGGCGAAGACATACGCCTGGCGTCTCGTTCGACGCTGGATGCTTATGTCGGTTACTATTTTACCTATTACAACTCCATGTCCCATCCGGGCATGATCTTGCGTTCCTTGACCCGAATTTACCGGACACCCTATGGCGTCAACGTCAAAAGTATTGAGACGGTTGGCCAACCTGGCGCCAGACTCTTTACCTGCAAATATGAAGGCGCCTGTTTTGTTCTTGGTGACCGGGTCTTCATCACCGTGATGGAAATGCTGACCCGCAACGAGGTCATGCAGATCATACTGTATCCGAGTTACAACAACCGGATCCGATATATGACTGGCATTGTTTCTGGGGTTGCTGCGCGAGCGCCACGGCCACCGGCAGCAACGCAGATTGTCTATCAGTATCTCGGAGAAAATCTGGACCTTCGGAAAACCTTCAAGCTGTGCGGCCTGTTTGAACCAGATCACGAAGACGTGCCGGCCGATGTCCGCGCTATGCTGGCTGCCGGCTCTGGGCAAGGCCGGAGGCTCATGGAAGCGCCTTTGCCGTGACAGGTAAGGGCTTGAACAGCGTTAGACCGTGAATTCGCCGCAAAGGCTGGTGCTCAAATACTGGCGCTTCTCTTCCAGGTCTCCCGCTTGTGTCAGGCAGAATTGAAGCTTGGCGTAGGCCATTTCCGGTGTCATGTCGCGGCCGTCAATGACGCCGGTGTCCCGCATGACTTTTCCTGCGGCATAGGTCCCGAGTTTCATACCGCCTTCTGGGCATTGGCTGACGGCAATCACTGGTATTTGGCGGTCTTGAGCGCGGGTGAGCGCTGCCCGCATGTCTGGCGTGTCAGGAGCTGTGCCCGATCCGTAGCACCGCAGAAGCAGACCGTCACAGCGGTCTGCGGCATAGGCGACAGGATCAGTGAAAATGCCAGGCGTAACAGAAACAACCCCAACCTTGTTCCCGGCGACTGGGTTAAGGGATAGCTGCGGCGCAGGGATCACCGGCGGGGTATCCCAATCCTCGGCTTCAAACGCATCAAACGCGCGGGAGTGGGATTTGCGCACCCGCGCGCCATGCAGCCTGTGGCCGGCAAATTGAACCCAGACACCGGGAGCGGCCGTTCGGGCGGCTTGCAGTGCATCTTTCAAGTTGGCAACACCATCCGTCCCCTCGACGGTTAGCGGCAACATGGCTCCTGTCACGATCACCGGTTTGTTCAAGCCAGAAAGGGCCAGGCACAAGGCGCTGGAAGTATAGGCCAGCGTATCCGTTCCATGGGTTACGATGAAACCGTCGTAACTGGGGTAATTTTCAAAAATCGTTGCTGCGATCCGATGCCAGTCGCGCGGTGTCGAGCTTGCGCTGTCGATGAGCGGGCTAAGATTTTGAATACTTGAGGGATCTGCTGTCACCTGTTGCCGGGAAAGGTCTGCTGCCACTTGTTCCAGAACGCCTTCCCGCGGGGCAAACCCATCGGCGGTCTTGTCCATTCCAATCGTACCGCCAGTATGGATCAGCAAAGTGCTCATCAGATGTCCTTAAGTTTACGCACTACGTCTGTTCGCGGCCGCAAAGCCAGCTTCCTTGGTGGCTTAGATGAACCGCCGGAGCCAGATCCTAGCTGTGGTGCCTTTGGTGCGGAGTTTACTGCATTTAGCATCAATCAGCGCCAAATTCGCGATTGAAGCCGGTGATCGCATTGCCAAATCCCATTTGCGGCGTAAGACGCATCCCGCATTTATGGCGAGGAGGCGGTATGCGTACCGAAATCGATTCCCTTGGGTCCTTGGATGTTCCCCAAGGTGCCCTTTACGGCATTCACTCTCAGCGGGCCTTTAACAACTTTTCCATTTCCGGCGTTCCGGTTTCCGAGTTCCCGGAACTGGTCCGCGCTCTGGCTATGGTCAAAAAGGCTGCGGCGAGCGCGAATTGGAAACTGGGTGTACTACCTGAAGAAAAGGCGCAAGCGATTCTTTGGGCGTGTGATGAGCTGCTTGGTGGCAAGCACCATGAGGCCTTCATTGTCGATATGATCCAGGGTGGGGCCGGGACATCGACCAATATGAACACCAATGAGGTGATTGCCAATCTGGCCCTGCAGAAACTCGGATTTACTGCCGGTGCCTATGATCATTTGCACCCCAATGATGATGTCAACAAATCCCAATCGACCAACGATGTCTATCCGACCGCACTGCGGCTGGCGATCCTTTTGAAAATGGAGGATTTCATTTCAGAACATCAACGGCTGTGTGATGCCTTTGAAGCCAAAGCTGCCGAATTTGACGGATTGCCAAAAGTTGGCCGCACCCAGCTGCAAGACGCTGTGCCAATGACTTTGGGCCAGGAGTTCCGCTCCTTTTCCAACACGATCGAGGAGGATATTGAACGCTTGCGAGATGTCTCCAAACTTCTGCTCGAAGTGAACCTTGGCGGGACAGCCATTGGAACCGGGGTTAATACGCCTGCCAACTACATTGATGTGGCTGTTTCCCAACTGCAGAAAGTCTCTGGGTTTCCGGTGCGCCCGGCACGGAACCTGGTAGAGGCCTCCTCTGACCTCGGCGCCTTTGTCACCTATTCGGGAATATTGAAACGGGTCGCTGTTAAACTTTCCAAAATCTGCAATGACTTACGGTTGCTGAGTTCCGGGCCGCGCGCTGGCTTCGGTGAAATCCGCCTGCCTGCGGTTCAGGCCGGCTCTTCGATCATGCCGGGCAAGGTCAATCCGGTGATCCCGGAAGTGGTCAACCAGGTTGCGTTTCAGGTAATCGGCAATGATCTGACGGTGACGATGGCTGCCGAATCCGGACAGTTGCAGCTCAACGCCATGGAACCCGTGGCGATTTACAACATCCTGCAGTCGATCCGCATCCTGAAACGGGCCATGGCTTGCCTGACTGACAGGTGCGTCAAGGGGATCGAAGCGGATGAAACCCGTTGCCGGTCTCTGCTCGACAACAGTCTGGCAATGGCAACGTCGCTGGTGCCGCAGATCGGCTATGAAAGATCTGCAGAGGTCGCCAAGTATGCCCAGAAACATGGGGTTTCTGTTTCCGAGGCGTTGGTGGCGCTTGAGCGGGATACCCTCAGCCCGGCTTAGTACGGCTTGCCCAAAAGCGCGCCACAACCAAAAGAACCCGCCAGATTTCTAGCGGGTTCTTTAGACATGCACAGTCGTTTGTTTGCGCTCGGCGCCTTAGAATGCGCTGGTTGCAGAGCCTTCACGCTCCAGCTGAGCGCGGTCGTAGCCGTGAGCGCTCAAAGTGGCGTCGTCGAGCGACAGCAGGTAGCCGTTGACATAGCGGCGGGCTTGCACAGAGCGGGCTTCGATCATCCGGTCAAGAGCACGGCGCATGAAGCTGCCAGAAACACGGGTGGATGTGGTCGTTGCGATGGTCATGGTCTTTAATCCCATTTGAAGTTGAAGAGCTTCCCTAGGGAGAAACGTCTTTTTGTTCGTTGATCCCAATATGAGTGCTTCGAAGGGGCTCAGGTAGGGGGGGTGCCGCATGCCAGCTCTGCGCATTTCGCATATGCGAGATATCTTGTGCGCCGCACATAAGAAGTTGTTGTGTTCCCATAAAGCAGAGGAAACGGAAAAAATTATCCGCCTTGATTGCGTGCAGGACCCATTTTAGTTTTGCCTCCATGTTTCAAGATTTTGACGATCTCACCGATCCTTCCTGCGGGGCGCCGCATGCAGCGCTTCTCAGGGCCGAACTCAAGCGTCTCGAGCTGGATGGCTTTTTGGTTCCGCGTGCGGATGCCCACCAGGGCGAATATGTGCCCCCGCATGATTGCCGCCTTCAGTGGCTGACCGGGTTCACCGGCTCAGCCGGTGTGGCTGCGGTCCTCGGCGAGGAAGCTGCGATTTTTGTCGACGGCCGTTACACCATTCAGGTGGGGGAGCAGGTCGATATGGCGGTGTTTCCGGCACAGCATCTGATCACCGAACCGGTGACGGACTGGCTGGCCGCGCGCCTAAAGTCTGGTCAGAAACTCGGCATTGATGCGATGCTGCACACCGTGCGCGAGGTCCGGCGTCTCAGAGACATTTGCGAGGAGGCCGGTGCAGAACTGGTCACGCTCGACACGAACCCGGTCGATACCGTTTGGGAGGACCGCCCTGAACCACCTATCGGGCAAGTGTCCCTTTATCCGACTGAACTGGCCGGCCGGGTCGCGAGTGACAAAATCGCCGAAATTCAGACCGCCATTCGGGAAAAAAAGGCTGATGCCTGTGTGCTGACACAACCCGATTCCATTGCTTGGCTGTTCAATGTTCGTGGTTCCGATGTCACCCACACACCTTTGCCGCTGTCCTTTGCCACGGTTCCAGCCGAGGGCAAGCCGTCGCTTTATATCGATGGCCGCAAGCTCTCCAATTCGGTGCGCGATGAACTCTCGGAACTGACTGAAATCTCTGAGCCCGGTAGTTTTAAATCTGGCCTGGCAGCCTTGGGCGGAGCCGGCAAAACCGTATTGATCGATCCGGCGCTTGCCGGAATTGGCATCGCCGAGGCGATCACCGACGCGGGCGGTGACTTGATCGAAGCCTCTGATCCGGTGCTTTTGCCGAAAGCCACCAAAAATGACGTCGAGCTGAATGGCGTCCGGGCCGCTCATATCCGCGATGCCACCGCCTATATCGCATTCCTGGCTTGGTTCGACGAAGAAGTTGCCAAGGGCGACCTTGACGAGATTGGCGCGGCCGAGAAGCTGGAAGGGTTTCGACGGGCGACGGGCGAGCTCAAGGATATCTCCTTCGACACGATTTCCGGGGCGGGCCCGAATGGAGCGATTTGCCATTATCGGGTCAGCCGGACCAGCAACCTGAAAATTCCGAAAGACAAGCCGTTCCTGATTGATTCTGGCGCGCAATACATCGACGGCACTACCGACATCACTCGGACGCTTGCGGTAGGGAGCGTCAGCGAAGAGATGATGCGCCACTACACGCTGGTGCTCAAAGGCCATATTGCCATCTCGACGGCGAGATTTCCGGAAGGCACGACCGGCGCCCAGCTCGACACGCTGGCACGCATTGATCTTTGGAAGGCCGGGCTCGATTTTGACCATGGCACCGGTCATGGCGTCGGCAGTTATCTTGGCGTTCATGAAGGTCCGCAGCGGATCGCTAAAACCGGCCATGTCGCCCTAAAACCTGGCATGATCCTTTCCAATGAGCCCGGTTATTACCCGGCCGGTGAATACGGTATCCGTTTGGAAAACCTGGAGATTGTCACGGAGCCAAAGGATATTACCGGCGGCGAACGGCCGATGCTTGGTTTTGAGACCATCACGCTGGTGCCATTCGATCGGCGTCTGATCCTGAGCGCCATGCTGACGGCGGACGAACGCTCCTGGGTTAACCGCTATCACCTGAAAGTCCGTTCCGAAATTGGTCCGCTTCTGGGTGCCAAGGACCGCATCTGGCTGGAACAGGCCACGGAAGAAATCTAATTTTCTGTCATTTGTGGTGGCTGCCCCGGACTTGATCCGGGGCCCCTATTAAGCTTGCCTCGCCGGTCCTGTTTTCCACCTTACTGCGCTTTCGTCTAAACGTGGGTGAATGTATCGTCTCTAGTAACTATGAATCTTGTCTGTGGAGGGGCAGTTCAAATGAGTGTGGTTACGAACCTGAATACAAATGCAGACCGGCAATCGGAGCAGACACTGCGCGAAGACTTGGCGGCTGCCTTCCGGTTGGCGGTCGAGTTCGGCTGGCATGAAGGCGTTGGCAATCATTTCAGCGCGGCTGTCTCTGAAGATGGCACAAAGTTCCTGATGAACCCGAAGTGGCGGCATTTTTCAGAGGTGACTGCCTCCAATCTTCTTTTGCTGGACGCCAATGACGCCGGTGTCATGGACGGTCCAGAAGCGCCGGACCCGAGCGCCTGGTGCATTCATGCGACTGTGCACCGGGTCAATCCGGCGGCAAAGGTTCTCTTTCACGTGCATCCGCCCAATGCGACGGCGCTGGCGACCCTAAAAGACCCGTCGATGAAGCCGATTGATCTGAACACCGCGCGCTATTTTGGCAAGATTGCGATTGACGTCGGCTTTGGCGGCATGGCGGACGAAGCCGAAGAAGGCCGGCGTATTGCCGAGACGCTCGGCACCAAACCGGTGCTGATCATGGGCAATCATGGGGTGTCGGTTGCCGCTGAAACCGTCGCCGATGCCTTCGATTATCTCTATTATTTTGAACGCGCAGCGGGCACCCTTCTGACAGCCTATGCAACCGGCCAGCCTCTGGCCGTCATGTCGGATAATTTGGCCGCTAAAACGGCTGCCGAGTGGGAACCCTATAAGGGCATGGCGGAAGCCCATTTTGACTTTCTAAAGCGTCAGCTCGATAAAAAACAGCCGGATTATCGGAAATAAAAACAGGAGTTTGGCAGGCCGGATAGCATGAAATTCGGCCTGTATTACTCCTCTATTACCCATTCAGTTCTATTGCTTGTTAGCTTTTGTTCATCCGCAATTCTTCAACGGGAGGACGAAGCATGAGCGCGCAGAAGATCTTGATGATCACGGGCGATTTCACCGAAGATTATGAAACCATGGTGCCGTTTCAGGCCCTGCTGGCCATGGGCTATGAGGTGGATGCCGTCTGCCCTGGCAAGAAGGCAGGTGAGACTGTGGCGACCTGCATCCACGATTTTGAAGGGGACCAGACCTACACCGAAAAACGCGGTCACAATTTCACATTGAACGCGACTTTCGCCGATGTGGACCCTGCGAATTATGATGCGTTGGTGATCCCGGGCGGTCGGGCACCGGAGTTTTTGCGTCTAGATGACACTGTGATTGCTGCTGTCGCGCATTTTATGAACGAGAACAAACCGGTGGCTGCCATCTGCCACGGTGCTCAAATTCTGACTGCAGCGAAGGTCATTGAGGGCCGGACCGTCTCTGCCTATCCCGCTTGCCGCCCGGAAGTTGAACTTGCCGGCGCCAGCTATGCCGATATTGCTGTCGATGCCGCCGTCACCGATGGCAATCTGGTCACTGCTCCGGCCTGGCCGGCGCATCCCGCCTGGCTGGCTCAGTTCCATGCCGTCCTGAGTGGTGCCGCCGCGAACACGCTTGCTGCATAAACTAGAGCACCTGAACCAAACTATCCGCAGGTCAGCCTGGATCCCATGACACGCTGGGCAACGGATGGTTTCCTGCCTCGGTGCGGCGCTGCCCCGGGGCGGGACTTTTCCTTGAATGCGAGCGGCGGTATTCTCTCTGTGAACGCCAGATCTGGAGGCAACAATGTGCAAACTCTTTATCGAAGCCGATGTGACCCTCTGGCAAAGCACGACCAAATCGCTCCGGATCGACGGCATGGTGACCTCTGTCCGCCTGGAGACCTTCTTTTGGAAGGTGCTGGATGAAATCGCCGCCCGTGATGGCATGAACGTGGTCCAGCTGATCACCAAACTGCATCATGAGAGCATCGACGCTGGCCACGACCTGGGCAATTTTACCTCATTCCTGCGGGTGTGCTGTGGCCGGTATCTTGCCTTGCAGCTTGCTGGTGACGTTCCCTTGGATAAACGCGTTCCAATTGCCGGGCTTGATGCCGATGGCATCTTGGAAGCCGAAGACCGCCGGGTTCACTGATTAGGTTGTGCCCTTAGGGCAGGTTGCGGGTGTGCAATCCGCAGTCGGTTAACAAATTCCCATTGCGGCAATTGATCTTATTGCCATTTTGACCAAACTATGCAACGGCCACTTTTGCGAGCAAACGAGTTGTGGCTGTAGTACTCCGTTACTACCCGTCGCTTGTGTCTGCCTGCTACGACAATGTATTCGTTGTTTTTGGCGAGTGTCTCTCGCCGAAGGCCAACTAGCTGTGGCTTCGGCCACATACATAAGGTTACTTGCCGATCCTGCCATTCGATCTCTACCCACCAATTTGAGATTATGGCGGGTTTCCGGTTCCCCGCCCGGGACAGCTTTTAAACCCGGGCGGGGTTTTCTTTTTCGCGGATGGTCTGGGGGGACACATGTGCAAATTGTTTGTTGAGGCCGATTCAGAGCTCTGGCAAAGCCGGGCCCGGTCACTGCGGATTGATGGCATGGTGACGTCCGTAAGGCTGGAAAATTTTTTCTGGAATGTATTGGAAGAGCTTGCCGAACGGGACGGCATGAATGTTGTTCAACTGATTACCAAACTTCACAATGAAAGCATTGAAGCAGGCCACGACCTCGGCAATTTCACGTCCTTTTTAAGGGTATGCTGCGGACGGTTTTTGGCGCTACAGCTTTCCGGTGATGTGCCGACTGACAAGACCCAGCCTATTGCCGGCCTGAACGCGGACAAGATCCTGGAAGCTGAAGCAAGCCGGGTTCACTGAACCTTCTGGTCGAATTATTCCGTAGTTAGCCGCTGTGTAACGTAATCGCCGATTGCGAGCGAAGACGTAAGGCCGGGCGACTCAATGCCGTATAGGGCCACCAATCCGTTCAATCCATGTTCCTTAGGCCCGTCGATGCGGAAATCCGGAGCTGGATCACTGGGCGCATGGATTTTGGGCCGGAGACCACAATAATCGGGCTCCAGAGCCCCGTCGGTGAGAGCAGGCCAATACTGACGGATGGCCTCGTAGAAATTATCAGCACGGTTTGGGTCGACGTCATAGTCGAAGTTTTCGACCCATTGCATATCCGGCCCGAATTTCACCCGGCCCATCAGGTCGAGTGTGACATGAACGCCAAGGAGGCCTGAGTTTGTCGTTGGGACGGGATAGATCAGGGTGGAAAATGGGGATTTGCCGTTGATCCGGAAATAGGTACCCTTGGCTAGGTAAGCGCGTGGAGGGCTGGTATGCGGCAACTGCGCTGCGAGCCCTGGCGCACCATGTCCGGCAGAAAGGATCAGTTCGCGGGACGTCATCGCGTAACTGTCATCCCCATCAGCCACGCTAATCTTGTAGCCTCCGCTCGGAAGGGCTTCCAGCTTAGTGACTTTGGTGTTCAAAACCACCTGGCCGCCATTGGTTTCAAGTTCTCCTTGAAGAGCGAGCATCAGGCCATGACTGTCGACAATTCCCGTCGATGGTGAGGAGAGGGCACCGTGGCAGGCCAATTCCGGTTCCAGGCCGGAGGCTTCTTCTGCGCTCAGCCGGACCAGGTCCGTCACACCGTTTTCAGCGGCCTTGAGACGAATGGCGTCCAGCTGCTCTGCCTGATCCGCCGTGCAGGCGACAATCAGCTTGCCTGTCTGCTTGTGGCCAACACCGTTTTCCTTGCAGAAGGCATAGAGCTTTTTCTTACCCTCAACGCAGAGCTGCGCCTTCAGGCTGCCGGTTGGGTAATAGATGCCTGCATGAATGACCTCGGAATTGCGGGCACTGGTTTCTGATCCAATTAGATCATGCTGCTCAAGCACCATCACCTCGCGGCCAGCCAGCGCCAAAGAGCGGGCACAAGCCAAACCGACAACTCCGGCACCAATCACGAGGGTTTCGATATCATGCATGGTTTAGCTCAATCCTGCAGTTGTTTTGCTCGATTAGCAGCTGGTGCAAGTTTCTCAGAGTGAGGCTTTCTAAAACCTCTCAATTGTCGTCCCAGCGTAGGCTGGGACCCAGTATTCTCTGTGGAGGCGATTAGAAAACACGTCTTTCCGGTGGTTACTAGGCCCCAGCCTTCGCTGGGGCGGCAAGTTCCTGGAAAGGTGCAAATTCCAAGACTGAGCAGAACTTTTGCCGTCCCGGGCTCGACCCGGGACCAAACGTGCTGTGAATAGGCCCCGGATCAGGTCCGGGGCGTCCTTTTCAGGCGGCGGATGTTAGCCCCACCAAGCCTCTGGCTCGAAGGACCCTGCAGCGTCTTCGATGACCTGACCGACCTGGAACAGTGTGCTCTCGTCGAACGGTTTGCCGATCAGCTGCAGGCCGAGCGGAAGGCCATCGCCTGAAAGGCCGGCAGGCACAGAAATGCCCGGCAGGCCGGCCATGTTCACGGTCACAGTGAAGATGTCGTTCAGGTACATTTTCACAGGATCGGAATGCAGATCCTGATCGGCAACGCCAAAAGCTGCTGATGGTGTGGCCGGGGTTAGGATGGCGTCGACACCGTTCTGCCAGGCCAGGTCAAAGTCGCGCTTGATCAGCGTGCGGACCTTTTGGGCTTTCAGGTAATAAGCGTCGTAGTAACCGGCAGACAGCACATAGGTGCCGATCAGGATCCGGCGCTTGACCTCGTCACCAAAGCCTTCAGCGCGGGTGTTTTCATACATCTCCACGATGTCTTTGCCCGGAACGCGCAGGCCATAACGCACGCCGTCATAACGGGCCAAGTTGGACGAGGCTTCGGCTGGCGCCACAATGTAATAGGCCGGAAGGGCGTATTTGGTGTGCGGCATGGCAATGTCGACGATTTCCGCGCCCGCGTCCTTCAGCCATTGAATGCCCTTTTGCCACAACTCGCCGATCTCGCCCGGCATGCCGTCAAGACGGTATTCGGCCGGAATGCCGATTTTCAGGCCTTTTACGGACTTGCCGATGGCTGCTTCATAATCCGGAACCTCGATGTCGACCGACGTGGTGTCTTTCGGATCAACCGAAGCCATGGATTTCAAAAGAATCGCGCTGTCGCGCACCGTGTGGGCGATCGGGCCGGCCTGATCGAGCGAGGAAGCAAAGGCAACAACGCCCCAGCGCGAACAACGGCCATAAGTCGGCTTGATACCGACCGTGCCTGTAAAGGCGGCAGGTTGGCGGATGGAACCGCCCGTGTCGGTGGCTGTTGCGCCCATGCACATGCGGGCCGCCACAGCTGCCGCAGAACCGCCAGACGAGCCGCCCGGAACGAGATCCTGGTTGGACCCCTTCTTGCGCCACGGGTTGATGACATCGCCGTAGTAGGAGGTCTCGTTGGACGAGCCCATAGCGAACTCATCCATGTTGAGCTTACCGAGCATCACTGCGCCGTCGGCCCACAGGTTGGATGTTACCGTGGATTCGTAAGCCGGTTTGAAACCATCCAGAATGTGCGAGCAGGCCTGGGTGTGAATGCCTTCGGTGCCAAATAGATCCTTGATCCCAAGCGGGATGCCTTCCAGCGCACCGCCTTCACCTTTGGCGAGCTTGTCGTCGGAGGCCTTGGCCATCTCGCGGGCCTTGTCGGCGGTGACAGCCACATAGGCGTTCAGCGCTCCGTTGGCTTTCTCGATGTTGCCGATAAAGGCTTCGGTGAGTTCTGTGGACGTGTAGTCCTTGTTCTTCAGTCCCTCGCGGGCCTCGGCAATGGTCAGTTTTGTAAGGTCTGTCATGTTGGGTCTCTTATGCCGCAACGCGGAGCGGTTTGCGGAAGAAAATAGAATATTCGCTGTCAGGATAGTCGAGCACCGGACCGCACTGTTCAAAGCCGGCGCCAACATAAAGGCGCTTGGCGGCTTCGTAGTTGTGTCCGGTTTCCAGAACCAGTTCGCGGAAGCCTTCGCCTTCTGCCAGCTCGACAACCCGGTCAAGGATCAGGCGCGCCAGTCCCTGGCTCTGAAAGGCCGGGCGGGAGTAGAAGCGCTTCAATTCGGCAATGCCGCCCTCGTGGCGGTAAAGCGCACCGCAGGCTGCTGCCGCCCCATCGATACGGGCAACGAACAAGGTTGTTTCCGGGCCAGTCATTTCCTCAACACTCATGCTGAAGTTGGCTTCTTCCGGAGTCAGCGAGCGCAGGACAGCGTTCAATTCGCTGACCATCTGGCGCATGTCATCGCTGAGCGGCGTCTCTACGGCGATTGAAAGTGAAGGGGCGGAGGACATTCCGGGGCTTCCCAGTTATTCGACGACTTTCGGTACCATGAAGAAGTTGTCTTCAGAGGCCGGGGCGTTCTTGGTGATGTCGGCAGCTTTGTTGCCGTCCGTTACACCGTCAACGCGCTTCTTCATGGTCGTTTCGACGACTGAGGTCATCGGCTCAACACCATCGATGTTCACTTCATCGAGCTGCTCGACAAAACCGAGAATGGCATTGAGTTCGCCGGTCATGCGGGTGGCTTCGTCTTCGTTCACTTTGATGCGGGCAAGACGGGCAACGCGCTTTACCGTGTCAGTATCTACGGACATTTTTGTTCCTTTGGCCGATTAATGTTTGGCTTGGATCCGTGCATACGCTTTACGGCACTGAATTTCCAATGAATGTGCTTGCTGTTGGGACCAAGAAATGAAATACGGTCCTGGTGAGGACCGGAATATGACGATGAGATCGCCCCGCCTTGGCCGGAAAGATGACCTAGGCCTGACACTCCGGCTACAGGCCGCCATGATCCAGGCCTTGGCACGGGAGGGTTTTGAGGCGGTCCGGCTGGAGGAGATCGCCAGGGCGGCACGCACCAGCAAACAAGCAATCTACCGCCGATGGCCAGGCAAGGACGCCTTTGCCGTGGCTGCGCTTGAGCGTGGTCTCAGCAAAGTGCTGCCACCTGTACCCGAGCGCGCCAATGCAGCACGCGATCTGCACCGGCTTGTGGGCGCTTACCTCAACGGATTGGCAGGTGACACCGGCAAAGCCGTTATTAAGATCAGGGCATGTCCGGGATTTGAGTCGTTGGTGCATCAGTTGGAAGAAGAAATCCGCTTCCATGTCCGCCAATGCCTGATCGCAACACCTTTTGAACAGGATCTCTCCGCCCGCGCGGGTCTTATTCTCGGACTTATCTGGCAAGTTCTTTATGACCGGCACCTAGGTCCCGGTGGTCTGGAACAAGCTCATTTGGAAAGTGCGATCTATTTGGTTCTCGGGCTGGTGGTGCCAAAGGCGCCTGCCGGAATATAGGACGCCCAAGAACATAGCCATCACGGTTTCCTCGCCGGCTGTTGGCATCTCTGTGATTAAGGGTGATTGGCATTTGGGCTGGGGTGCCGCCATTCTCCGGGCATGTCCTGTGCTGCCGCGCTGGATGGCTCATAGTCCCACCCCTCCAACGGAGACCTCGATGCCGCTTTATACGTCCAAATCAGTGCTGCTCGGTTTGACAGCTCTATTTTCCGTCACAGGCTTTGCCGTTTCGGCTGATGAAATCACCACCTTCACCAAGGGTGGTGCGGCAATCGGCGGAACGGACCCGGTTGCTTATTTCACCGAAGGCAAACCGGTTGCCGGGTCTGACGCCTATACTTTCCAGCATGATGACGTCACCTGGAAATTCTCGTCGGCCGAAAACCGCGATAAGTTCGCGGCCGATCCAGCCAAATATGCGCCGCAATATGGTGGCTTCTGCGCCTTTGGGCTTAGCAAAGGCTTTAAAGTGCCGGTCGTCCCGGAAGCCTGGAAGATCGTCGATGGCAAGCTCTACCTCAACAACAGTCTCGCGGTTCAAAAACGTTTTGAAGGCAATACGGCTGAACTGATCAATCACGCTGATCTCAATTGGGATATCGTCAAGGACACCAAGCCAGAAGACTTGAAAGAACCGATCATCCGGTAATTCCCGGCTATTGAGGACAACGATTGAGCCCGCCGTTTCGGCGGGCTTTTTTGCGCTAAAACGCGCCGTTTCGAATTGTTGAACAATGGTACCTTTAAAACTCAGGACAGTGATGCTAAATGCTGAGTAGTGAAGTCAACATTTAGAAAAGTGCTCAAAGCCGTCATGCCAAAACGCAAGCCCCGGATTTTGACCGTCAAGTCGGCCATTTATTTGAGTCCAAACATGATCAGGGTGACCTTCGCCGGTCCGGAGCTGGAAGGGTTTCCGCTCAATCAGGAAGGGGCCAATTGCAAATTGGTGCTGCCGCGCGAAGGGGAAAGCCGCTCGGATTTTGACGCCTACTTTGCACCGGATGGACCGGATGAGAAGATTCATCCAGTTAGAACCTACACCGTTCGCGCCTACCGTGCGGATACACTTGAACTGGACATAGACTTCGTCGCTCATGGCGACAGTGGCCCTGCCACCCGCTGGGCACAGCAGGCAAAACCGGGGGCTTTCCTGGGCTTCTTTGGTCCGAGCCAAAAGAAAATCAAAGAATTTTACGCTGATTGGTATCTGGTGGCCGCGGACCTTTCCGCGATGCCTGTTGCCGAGGCAGTTTTGGAACAAATGCCCGTGAATGCCAAAGGCTTTGCGATTTTTGAGGTCCCGTCTGAAGAAGATATTCGCGAAATCCAGGTTCCTGAGAAGTTTTCGGTCCACTGGCTTATCCATGAAGATCCGCATGTCGCATCCAGCGCTCAACTCGACTTCATCGCGTCGATGGAGTGGCCCGCCGGTGTTGTTCAGACTTGCATTGCCGGGGAAAGTTCGGTGATCCGCGGGCTGCGGGGATATCTCAACAACACGCGCCAAGTCCCCCGCAAAGACACCTACATTTCCGGATATTGGAAGATCGGCCTTGTCGAGGACGAGCACCAGAAAATGAAACGCGCGGAAGAAGCTGCTTGAGGAAAGACTTTTTAGGTACGGAAAAACGGTGCCAGATCGGATCTGCATCGCGATGTTTCGATTGCTCAGCGCAACTAGAGAATCAATTTTTGCGCGAAATTTCCGGATTTGTGCGCCATTGGGTTATTTTAATGGAAATATACATTTTGAAATAGTAAATATTTCAGAGGGTTGCACGTATTTTCCGAAATATTGCAGCAACCCTTGTCAAAGCAACGAGAGTTGGTAGAGCAAGATATGGCTTCTTCCAACGCACTTCTCCTGTTTGCGCAGGCTATCGTCTATTTTGCTGTCATGATGAGCTTGCTCCGGGCAAGACGCGCAATTGGCATCGGCGTTTTCATGTGCGCGCTGGGAGTCATGCACTTTCTGGAGACCTATCTCGCCGCCGTTTTTTACATAGAACTGCCTTTCGGCATTGTGTCGCCGGGATCGACCGTTTTGTTTTCCGGCAAACTCTTGATGATCTTGCTGCTGTATATCCGGGAGGATGCACAGATCGTCCGGCAGCCGATTTACGGTCTTTTGATCGGCAATTTTTTGATTGTCGCTCTCGTCATGATTTTGCGAAACCACGAAACCATTCAGGTTGCTGTGGGGCGGTTGCCGGATATCGCTTTTGTCGACGAGATCGGCTGGCTCATGGTCTGGGGCACGATCCTGCTTTTCATTGATGCGATCGCGATCATTGTCTTATACGAGAAAATTGGAGACCTATTTGGCCGACACCTCGGACTGCGCTTTTTAATCTCCGGGGCGATCGTGCTGACGTTCGATCAGGCCGGTTTCTTTCTAGCACTGCATATTGTTACAGGCGCGCCGCTGCAGGTCTTTTTTGGCGGTTGGGCGGCCAAAATGGTTGCAGTCGTTGTCTACACCGCGTTGTTCGTTGCTTATCTGAAATACTTCAGCAGCAGAGAGCGCTGGCTGACCAACCGGCCGTTCCGCGATGTGTTCAACGAACTTACCTATCGCGAGCGATACTGGGATCTGGTTGAGGCAACCAGCCGGGATCACTTGACCGGTGCCTTGGACCGGCGGCTATATGACAAAGATGCGCCGAAGATCGTAGAGGTGAACCTCAAGGACGGCCGTCCGCTCACAATGCTGGTCATCGATATTGATCACTTTAAAAGGGTCAACGACCAGCACGGTCATGAAACAGGTGACAAAGTGCTGAAGTCCATCTCGGGCATGCTTTTGGACAATTTGCGCTCTGACGATCACCTCTACCGATTTGGAGGAGAGGAGTTTGTTCTCTTGTGCGAACGCCTGGCACCGGAAGGGGCGGTGTCGCTTGCAGAACGTTTGCGGCGGGCAATCGAACGCCAGAGCCAGTATCTGTTGCCGGAAAAAATCACTGTCAGCATTGGCGTGTCGAGTCTCACGGACGACGGAGAAACGCTTGAGCAACTCTTCCAAGCCGCTGACCAACGCCTTTACAAGGCCAAGAGCAGTGGCCGGAACAAAGTTTTGGGTCCAGACCTATCTTAAAACCACTGCCATGGGATTTCGGCTAGGATAAACAATGGCCTAGCCAGTTCTCAGCGGGTCAAACGAACTCGTTCTTTTGCCTACCTACTGGCGCTAGCCAAGGCTGCACCAAACCCGACAAATAGGCCGCCTGTGGTTCTGCGCACCCAGCGCATGCGCTTTTCTGACGTCAAGAACCGGCGCATGTGGCCGCCGGCAAAAGCAATCGCGGCATGGTTGGCAAAACACAGAACGGCATACGTGACCGATAGGATCGTCGTTTCCAGAAAATTGATGCCGCCTTTGGACATGAATTGCGGAAAGAGCGCAGTGATCACCAGAATGGCCTTGGGATTGGTCACGGAAACCAGGAAAGCCTCCAGGAAGAGTTTTGCCGGATGTTTGCGCGCAGTCAGCGCACCATTTTGAACCTGAAAACTGGATTTGTCCCGCCAGATCTTGATGCCCAGAAAGATCAGATAGGCCGCGCCAATGAATTTCATCACCGTGAAGGCAAGAGCAGATGTTGCCATCAGCGCGCCGAACCCAAAGGCAACCGCATACCCGATCACGATCAACCCCATCATGTTGCCGCTGGCAGACGCAAGGGTCGCGTTGCGGCCGAAGCGCAATGTGTTGGAGATCGCCAGCATGACAGCTGGGCCAGGGCTTATGGCCGGCAGGAGTGAGACGGCAATAAACAGAAGCCAGAGATCAAAGGGCATGAAAAAGGTCTTTCAGTTGAATGCTTAGGCAGGGATAGGGCGTGTTTTAAGGAAGCAGATGGCCGGATTGAACAGCGCGATCCAGCAAAGATTGGGCATAAGCCCAGAGGCCGGGGAAGGGGGCCAACTTGTCTTCCTTTTTCTTGCGAATGTCACCAACGGCCATTGGTTCATGAACCGGGTTGTCCTGCTGGGAGGCAAAGACCAGCAGCATGGGATGCAAAACATCCATGGCGTTGGCGAACCGGGCCTCTTTGGTCTCATTGTGCTCAAACTCGTGCCACAGGGCCCGAAATTCTGCTGACTGCTGATCTGGTAGAAGTGCGAAGATCTTTTGGGCAGCGGCCTGTTCTTTCACAGCGACATCTGCATGGTTGTCGTCCGTCACCCAATGATCGCCTGCGTCTATTTCAACGAGGTCATGAACGGCGAGCAGCTTGATGACATGATTGATGTCGGTGCCGTCTTCGGCGTGCTCCGCCAGGGTC
The DNA here is from genome assembly GCF_965216085.1 of Roseibium sp. Lineage (GTDB taxonomy): Bacteria > Pseudomonadota > Alphaproteobacteria > Rhizobiales > Stappiaceae > Roseibium. Next base: position 1,617,560 of record NZ_OZ244138.1, read on the forward strand.
AAAGTCTGCAGAATGACGTGCCAGCAATGTTCAGCTGTTGTTTCCCGCCGGTTCCCATCAGACAGTTGATTGAGCCGAACCACATCCTTGAGCTTGTCGGTTTCGAGTAAGAAACTGACCTGCTTTTCCAGATCCAACACCATCTAGAGTTCACCCATCGCCTGACGGAACCGCCGGACACTTTCGCCAAATCCATTAATGAGCGCATCGGCAGTAAAGCCGTGGCCGATAGACATTTCCCGGATGAAGGGCGCTTTGGCGAGAAGTGCCGGGATGTTTTCGACGGTCAGGTCATGACCGGCATTGACGCCAAGACCCGATGCCTTTGCCGCGTTCGCAGTGGCTGCCACCTTGTCCAGTTCTTTGGCCGCTTGGTCCGCATCGTCAAAACAAGCGCCATAAGGGCCGGTATAGATCTCGATGCGTTCAGCACCGAGGCGTGCTGCATGTTCCGGGTCAGAAGGATCCGGATTACAGAACAGCGACACAGTGATTGCCCATTCCTTGGACGCAGCGATTGCTGTTTCCAAAAGGCCGGTGTCCTTGGAAAAATCCCAGCCGTGATCGGAGGTTGTCTGATCCGGGTCATCGGGCACAAACAGGACCTGCTCCGGACGGGCCTCTTCGACCAGTTTTAGAAAGTCCGGCGAAGGATAGCCTTCCAGACACAGTTCCTTGTTCGGAAACCGCTCTTCGATCAGCTCAGCAAGGTCAAAGACATCGCTCTTGCGTATGTGGCGCTCATCGGGGCGCGGGTGCACTGTTATGCCCTTTGCGCCGGCTTCCATTGCTATGCTGGCAAGGCCTGTGACGCTCGGCCAGGGTAGATCGCGGCGATTGCGGAGCATGGCGATGGCATTGACATTGACGGACAGGCGCGAGACGGCAGTCATGTTCACAATCCGGTTAAGAAGGTTGGCAGTTTGATTCAAGATGATCGGACTTCAGCGCAAGATTGTGCCAAAGGTCATTGAAGTCAAACAAGAAATTGTCCCTAGTGACAATGTAAATTCTGGAGTTTATGTCGCAGGGCGGTGCTCTTTCGATTGTGGCGCTGAGCGGGGAAAACCGTTACCACAGGCGCCGTTATCCGGAAAATTTACAATAGAGATTCAAAGGTAGAGGTTTTGACAGCAAACGGCATTCAATCGGCGAACACGGAGAATATTCGCGGCAGCCTTGCGATGATTTCTGCAATGGCGCTCTTTGCAGTTGAGGACATGTTTCTGAAAGCTGCTTCTGTGTCTTTGCCGGTGGGTCAGATCTTGATGTTGTTCGGTCTGGGGGGCGCGCTCGTCTTCGGTTGTGTTGCTAAGGTACAGGGCGATGCGCTGGTGCAACGCCAGGCCTTTGGCAAAGTGATGGGTATCCGGTTCGTCTTTGAACTCACCGGCCGGCTGTTTTATGTACTCGCGCTGGCCTTGACGCCGCTGTCCTCAACCACTGTCATCCTTCAGGCTACACCCATTTTTGTCGTGCTTGGTGCCATGGTGTTCTTTGGCGAACAGGTGGGCTGGCGCCGCTGGGCCGCTATTGTCATCGGCTTGATTGGCGTAGTGATTGTGCTGCGCCCGGGGGCAGACAGTTTCACCATGCTCTCGATGCTGGCCTTCATCGGAATGCTTGGCTTCGCCGGCCGGGATCTAACCAGTCGTGCTGCACCAAAAATTCTCAGTACATCGCTTTTGGGCTTCTATGGCTTTGTGACATTGATCATAGCGGGACTTGCTTACGCGCTTTGGTCGGGTGAGCGGCTTGTAATGCCGGATAGTTTAAGCGGGTTTTATGTGGGGCTTGCTGTCTTGGCAGGCGTTTTTGCCTATGGCAGCTTGATGCTTGCGATGCGCACTGGCGATGTGTCTCTGGTCACACCGTTCCGTTACTCCCGGCTGCTGTTTGGGGTTGGGCTTGGAGTTCTTTTTTTCGACGAACAATTGGACCTGCAAACCCTGATCGGCTGTGCCGTGATTGTCTTGTCCGGCCTGTTTATCCTGGCGCGGAGCAACCGGACACAGGCGGCGGCCACACGACCTAGGACCTGATTTGATCCGAGTTGGCTGTCGCTCAACCTCAGTTTCCGCGGAATTCAGCCGGAATTTTGCACTCTAGTGGGTGATTGCCACTCAGTAATCACCGGATGTGTTGTGGTTGTTTTTCTGAAGATTGCACTTAAAGATAGAAAAATTTCTCAAAGTTTACTATACGTAAGTATTCTGCCGAACCTAAGGAGGAGGCGACAGATGATTACGCGAAGAAAATTGATGACGACCGCCGCGCTTTCGGGTGCTGCCCTTACTTTTTCCGGTGTTGTTCCAGGCGTTCGAGCCGTTGCTTATACGGGGCTTCCAGTCCGCCGCAGCCTTGGTGGCATGCCGCTTGACGACAAGGATCTGAGCCTCTGGCGTGATTTTGTCGGTCATATGAAAGGGATTTCAGAAAACGAACCGGTCAGTTGGATCGGGTTTGCCGATATTCATGGAACGTCTACCGGCGGCTTTAACAAGTGCCCACATGGCGACTGGTATTTTCTGCCTTGGCATCGCGGCTATGTGTCGATGTATGAACAGGCAGTGAGGGATTGGTCCGGGGAAGCGTCCTTCGCCATGCCCTATTGGGATTGGACCACCGACCGGCAGATCCCAAAAGCCTATTCAGATCAATCTTACAACGGCCAACCCAATCCGCTCTATGACGCTACGCGGACAATGTCTGCGACCGCTAGCCTGCCGGACAATATGGTAGGCCAGAACGTGATTACCGACATCTTGGCTGAAACCGAGTACCAGGTTTTCGGCACGTCCAAGAACCCATCTCAAAACAATCTTGATCAAAGCTGGATTCCAGCTGGCGGTGGTGTCTCTGGGCCATTGGAAGCCAATCCACACAACAGGGTGCATTGCGCTGTTGGCGGCCAGATGTGTACGGCTGTATCTGCGCGGGATCCCTTGTTCTTTATGCATCATGGCAACATCGACCGGCTTTGGGCACTTTGGAACAGTCAGGGCCGTCAGAACACAGAAGAGTCGCTTTGGACGGATATGCCGTTTGCGAACAACTTCCGCAAAATGGATGGTGCTGATTATACGGTAATCACCGGTGAAACCCAGGATTATGAGTCTCTTGGGTACACCTACAATCTGCCAGAAACCTCCGGCATTTTGGCGCTTGCAGCCCGGGTTCGGACCGGAGCGTCCTCAACAGGTCTCAATGATGTTTTGGCCGGCCGGCCTGCCCCGGAAGGGGTGATCACACAAACAAAAACAAACTCCCTTGCGGCCACGGCGCTTAACCCACTGGATATCGCAGTGCCGGTTTCCGCGTCCCAGGTTGCGGCCGCATTGGGTGAAAGCCCGCAATCTACCGAAACCTTAAGGCTCTCCAGCCAGATCGGTGGTGCTCCTAAACAAGTGATCGCTATCTTGCGAGATGTACCGGCCCCTGCGGCCGATACGGCCGAGTATAGGGTCTTTGTGAATTGTGATTACCTATCGCTCGAAGTTCCTGACACAGATCCGCACTATGTGACGACATTTGGCTTCTTTGGCTTGGCGGGCGACCATGCTGGTCACGGCCACGGCGGAACGGCCAAGGAACCTAGCTCCTATCTGGTCAACCTCACCGGCGCTCTGCAGCGTTTGGCCCGCCGGGGACAGGTGACAGGCGATGATATTGTGGTGCAGGTCCTGGCCTATCCGCGTCAAGGGGTCAGCCCCCAAGACGCTGCGCCGATCGTTCCTGGTTCTGTTGAGGTTGCGATTGTGTGAGTGCACCTTAGATTCATGATGGCTGACAAGGGAAAGTAATGAACCTGGAAGGCGATCAAAACGAATGACAAAGGTCATGGAAGTCCCAAAGGGATTGAACTCTGTTGGCAGGATCAGCTTGCGGTCTCTCATCGTAAGTCTGGTCCTGTTGTCCGGGTCCAATGTGGTGTCGGCGGGACAATCCGGAGAGGCGGCAATACCAGTGCCCAGGCCAGTGCAAGCCGAAGCGACAGACCAATCCGACCGAGAGCGCTCCGGGTCTGACGCCGAAAAGGCAGACACCGGGATGGGGCCAGATGGCTCTACGAAATTGACAGATGGCCAGATCCAGACCGTTTGCCTGCCGCAGACGGCGGGGCTGAAGCAGCAATTGGCAGACCCGAAAAACAAGCTCGCGCTGGTTATCAGCTCCTATCATCCTGGAAATGGTGGTGGCGGAATTTTAGTTCATGAGACCGGATCTGCCATTGGAGCGGTTGACCCGGTCGCCTCAATCGGATTTTTCCCCAATATCGGCTTTGGGCTCGAAGATACGCCCAAGAAATACTTTCTTCCCAAGTACCTGTTGAGGAAGTCGGGAATGGGAGCTGACTACTGTTTTGATCTCACGTTTGATACGGTCACCGACGGCTCGCCAAAGAGTGAAGCCGATGTCTCCCTTGAGGTGATCACCCCGGACTAATGCTTGGTTCCTAAGCAGAATGTTCTGCTGTTTGAGCGCAATGACCACCGGGTCTTCATGGGAAGTGCTCGAAAACTGCCCGCCGTTTCCCTGATCAGCTCAACTTAGCCGGAACTTTTCTGTGAGAAATCCATTCCTGCCGCCGTTGGCACGGCAAGCCGTCGCGGACGGTCGGTATCACGCTGAACTCTAAGAAATTCAAAAACATAGCGCAGTCACGATCGCTGATACTGCCAATTGCGCAGTCTTTTGCGTGCACTGGTTTCGTGGAGCAGTGGCGCAAAAGGCTTGCCAGCTCCAGCGGGTGCACGATATGAGACTTGTAATGTAATAACATTACAACATTCAAAGTAGCGAGATCCTCTATGGCCGATACCCGATTGCCCGTCACCGTCCTGTCCGGCTTTTTAGGCGCTGGAAAAACCACCTTGCTCAACCGGATCCTGAACAACCGGGAGGGTTTGAAGGTGGCGGTCATCGTCAATGACATGTCGGAGGTCAACATCGATGCCGACCTGATACGATCTGGCGGTGCCGAATTGAACCAGACCGAGGAAACTCTGGTTGAGATGTCCAATGGCTGCATCTGCTGCACCTTGCGCGATGACCTTCTTCAGGAAGTCCGCCGTCTGGCTGATGAAAAGAAGTTCGATTACCTCTTGATCGAGTCGACCGGTATTTCCGAACCGCTGCCGGTTGCCGCGACTTTCGAGTTCCGTGATGAATACGGGGAAAGTCTGTCTGATGTGGCTCGGCTCGACACGATGGTGACCGTGGTCGATGCGGTAAACCTGCTGCAGGACTTCTCCAGTCATGACTTCCTGAGTGACCGGGGCGAGACACTTGGCGAAGAGGACGAGCGCACGCTGGTACATCTTTTGACCGACCAGATCGAGTTCTCCGATATCGTTGTCTTGAACAAGGTCAGTGCCGCCGATGCATCCCGTGTGGATGCTGCCCGCAAGATCATCCGCAGCCTCAATGCCGACGCCAAAATCATCGAAACGGATTTCTCGCAAGTTCCCCCTGCTGAAATTCTGAACACGGGCCTGTTTGACTTTGAAAAGGCACATGAACATCCGATGTGGGCCAAGGAACTTTATGGTTTTGCCGACCATGTGCCGGAAACGGAAGAATATGGTGTTGCGTCCTATGTCTACCGCGCGCGCCGGCCGTTTGATCCGGTAAAAATCCATGCGCTTTTAAATGGTCCCATGCCGGGCGTGATCCGCGCCAAGGGGCATTTCTGGATCGGGACCCGTCCGGAGTGGGTTCTGGAATTTTCGCTGGCTGGAGCCCTCTCTAGCATCAGTCCGCTCGGAACCTGGTGGGCGTCGGTGCCGATGAACCGTTGGCCGGATGATGAGCGGGCCCATGCCTATGCCAAGGCAAATTGGGCCGAACCCTTTGGTGACCGGCGCCAGGAAATCGTGGTGATCGGCGCTGGAATTGATTGGCCGGCGCTGAAGGATCGGATGGATGCCTGTCTTATCCCGCTGGACGCAGGCGATGATCTTGCCGCGTTCAAATCGCTTGCCGATCCATTTCCTGCGTTCCATCGGCAGGAGACTGCGGCATGAGCCTAGCCCTCGATCACTCTAACCGTTCGGTCGCTGCCGATGTTTTCATGGCACAGGACGCAGATATCTTGTGCGAGATCGGTTCGCCCGGTGTTGCGGCAGCGATCTGGCAACGCACGCCGGAACCGGCGTTCAACTCCTGGATTGACCAGCTTGGAATGGATGACTTGCCGGATCTGCGCACCGTGGTTCCGGTCCATCTGGCGGAGGCTGCGGTCATAACGGCCTGTGAAACCGCCGGTCTTGAGGCGTGTCCTGAACGGGACACGTTGGCGAGCGATGTTGGCGCACTTGCTGTCATGATGGCCAGAATACTGGACGTTCAAACCGTCCGGGTCAGGCTGGATGTGGCCGACGACGTGATGTGTCCGAAATTCCACATTGATCTCGTTCCAGCGCGTCTTTTGTGCACCTATCGCGGGGCGGGAACCGAATATGTGCCGGCCAGCTCAGAACATGATCCTAAACGGATCCGGCAACTGAAGCGCGGAGCGGTCGGGCTGTTCCGTGGCGCCTTGTGGCAAGGCGACGACGTCACCGGCATTTTGCACCGCTCGCCGGAAATTACCCCGGAAGACGGCCCCCGCCTGCTCTTGGTGATTGATCCGGTCGAATAAACAAAAAAGGCCCTGCAAACCGCAGGGTCTTTTCTTTGTTCTTAGCAGTTTTTGTCTTCAAACCCGGTTAAGCAGCCGGGCTCTTATGGTGTTCGGCAGAGCCCGGATTTCCTCCAGGATTTTCACAGGGTCCTGAACCGGGCTGTCGACATCCAAAACCACATAACCAATGTCCTGATGCGACTGCATGAACTGGGCGTGGATGTTGAGATTGTGGCGGGTGAAGAGGTCGTTCAAGGTTCGCATTGCGCCGGGAGCATTGTGGTGCACCTGAATGAAGCGGGTGGCGTCCGTCCCTTTCGGCAGCTGAACCTGTGGGAAGGAGACCGCCCCAATGGTTGAGCCGACATCGGAGTACTCCACCAGCCGTTTGGAGACTTCTTCGCCGATCCGCGCTTGAGCTTCTTCGGTGGAACCGCCGACATGGGGTGTCAGGATGACATTGTCGAGGCCGCGCAGCGGCGAGATGAACTCATCCTTATTGGACTTCGGTTCCACCGGGAACACATCCACAGCTGCCCCGGCCAGATGACCAGATTTCAGTGCTGCAGCCAGAGCGTCGATGTCGACTACCTTGCCGCGCGCGTTGTTGATCAGGAATGCGCCCTTCTTCATCTTGGCAATCTGATCAGCGCCGAACATGTCACGTGTGTCCGGTGTGTCAGGCACATGAAGGGAGACGACATCGGACTCGGCGAGCAAAGCATCCAGGCTGTCGGCCGGCATGACGTTGCCGTGCTGCAGCTTGTCGATCGTATCGTAGTAGATGACCCTGAGGCCCATGGCTTCTGCGAGATTTGACAGCTGCGTGCCGATGTTGCCGTACCCAATGATGCCGAGGGTTTTGCCGCGCACTTCATGAGAACCTGTGGCGGTCTTCATCCAGCGGCCGTCATGGGCCCCGCTTGATTTAGAAAAAACGCCGCGCATCAGCATGACGATTTCGGCAATCGTCAGTTCGGCAACAGAGCGGGTGTTGGAAAACGGAGCATTGAAGACCGGTATGCCGCGCATCAAGGATGCGTTCAGATCAACCTGGTTGGTGCCGACGGAAAAACAGCCGACGGCGACCAGGGACTTTGCCGCTTCGAGGACTTCTTCGGTCACCTGTGTGCGCGACCGGATGCCCAGGATTTGGACATCCTGCAGTTTTTCGATCAGCGCGTCTTTTTCCAGTGCGCCAGGCAGCACTTCGACATTCGAGTAACCGTTTTTCTCCAGTACCGCTTGGGCAGTCGGCGAAATGCCTTCCAGCAGCAGCCAGCGGATCTGGTTTTTGGGGCGGGAGAGGCCGGTCATCATGGGTCTGACGTCTTTTCTGAAGATTTGGGTGAGTCATGCACCGGTCACGGTGCGGAACGCCGGTGTCGTATACGCGCAGATCCATGTCGCGTCTAGGGTTCTAAAGGCAAATGTGCGGGTTTGTTTTTTAGCCCCGGTTCCGCCTTAACAACCAAATGAAAAAACAGCCGCCAATGAGACCGGTGACGATGCCAATGGGCATGTCCTCCGGGGCCATGAGGGTGCGGGCGGCGATGTCGGCCCAGAGGAGAAAGATCGCACCGAGAAGCGTACTCACTGGAAGCACCCTTCGATAGTCGCCGCCAACAATCATGCGTACGATATGCGGGATCATCAGGCCGACAAACCCGATCATCCCGGAAAAGGCGACCATGACACCTGTAATCAGGGCGCCAACAACAAAGATTTCCAGGCGGAAGCGATCAACGGCAATGCCGAGGGTCGACGCTGTTTCGTCGCCGACGGTCATGGCATTGAGTTGCGGTGCACGGATCCAGAGCCACAATCCGCAGGTGGTTAGGATCGCGAGCGGATAGAGGAGCTGAGACCACTGGGCAAGACCGAGACCACCAAGCATCCAGAACACCACCGTATGTGTAGCCCGTGGGTCGCCTAGAAAGATCAAGGTATTGGCAAGTGCCATGACGATGAAGGAGACTGCGACGCCGGCGAGAACAAGCCGGTCCGCAGTAGAGGCATCTGCAACCCGTGCCACGCCGAGAACGATTGCGGTTGCCATCAAAGCACCACCGAAGGCAAACAGCGGCACAGTCAGGGTTCCTAGAAACAATCCAGTATGGAGCAGGGCGAGAATAGCGCCGAAGGCTCCGCCGGACGAAATCCCAAGCAGATGCGGATCGGCCAGCGGGTTCCGGGTAACGGACTGCAGGCTGGCACCAACCAGCGCCAGACCTGCACCAACCATCACTGCCAGAAGTGCCCGTGGAAACCGGATATCCCAGACAATTGCCTCACGCCCGGCTGACCAGGTCTGTTCGACAAGTCCGGGGACTAGCTTGTTCGCTATGACACCCCAAACGGTGGCGGCCGGGATCGAGACAGCCCCGACACCGATGGCCAGAGTGAGCGAGGCCATCAAGACGCCAAATCCAATCAGGGCGACCATTGGCAACCGGGCTGGAGGAGCCCAACTCCGCTGATTGTGCCCTTTGATGGCTTCAAGCATGGTTCACTCTCCCCAAAAGGCGTTTGCCAGTTTCTTGATCGCCTTGATGTTGCGCGGTCCAGGCGTTGCTTCCACGTATTCCAGGACAACAAATCGGTCGTTTTTGACAGCATCGAGGTTTGCAAAGGCCGGGTTTTCCATCATGAAGGCCCGCTTTTGTGCAGCGGTCACGTCGCCGTAGTTGACGATCACGATCACTTCCGGATTGCGTTCAACAACGGTTTCCCAGCCGACGGTGGCCCAGCTCTTTTCTAGATCGTCGACAATGTTTTTGCCGCCAGCTGCTTCAATCATCGCGGTTGGCATGGCGTAGCGGCCAGCTGTGAATGGGGTGTCCTCGCCGCTGTCGTAAACGAAAACCCGCAGTGGTGCGTTGCCGGTGGTCAGAACCTTTTTGAAGTCCGCAAGCTCGGCTTTGTAGCCTGCGACCAGATCTTCAGCGCGCTCCTCCACCTCAAAGATTTTTCCAAGGTTCAGGAGGTCGTTGTACATGTCCTTCATCGAGACTTTCGGCTTTTCGCCGATGTGGATGCAGCTTTCGGTGAGTTCGTAGACATCAATCCCGAAGGGAGCGAGTGTATCGGGCGTGACTTCACCTCCGACTTTCATGCCGTAGTTCCAGCCGGCAAAAAAGAAATCCGCATCAGCGCCGATGAGAACTTCCTTGGTCGGGTATTTGGCAGAGAGTTCCGGCAGTTCGGCGACACCCTCGCGCATTTCCTCATCTAGTGTTTTCCAGCCCGAAATGCCGGTGTATCCAACCATGCGATCGCGCAGGCCAAGCACCAGCATCATCTCGGTCAGATTGACGTCGTTGGAGATGGCGCGCTTGGGCGGTTCTGAGAACGTGACTGTGCGATCGCAGCTTTGCACGGTCGTGTCTGCAAATGCTCCTGTTGTCATGAGAGTGAGTGCGCCAAGGGCGTGAAAGATTGGTTTCATGTCAGTTCCTTATCGGAAAGCGTGTAGGTGAAGTGGGATGTATTTGACGGTGTCAGCTTTTGGCGTTGTGCCTGGACGCGGAAGGCGGCTGATACGGTCCTATCGCTCAAGACCGTGTCCGGTGGACCAAAGGCTTTGGCCACACCCTGATCCAGCAGAAGAATATCGTCGCAAACCGCGCTGGCCATGTTGAGATCATGCAGGCTGGTGACGATGGTCATGTCGAGGTGGCGGATCAGCTTCAGAACTTCCAGCTGATGGCGGATGTCGAGGTGGTTGGTTGGTTCATCGAGAATGAGCAGGCCAGGCTGCTGCGCCAGAGCGCGGGCGACCATAACCCGCTGACGTTCACCGCCCGACAAGGTGCCAAACCTCCGGTTTTGCAGACCGGATAAGTCGAGCCGGTCCAAAGCCTCTTGAATGATCGCACGGTCGTCGGCACTGCGCCCGGCAAGAGGTGCGTGGAAGGGGGTGCGGCCGAGTTCCACTATTTCCAAGACGGTGAGGGCAAAGTCCGTCGGCTGTTCCTGCAGCACCGCCGCCACGCGCTGGGCAGCCGTCCTTGCGGACAGGGACCAAATGTCCTGACCATCGATCTCGATCCGCCCCGTGTCTGGCCGGTGAAAGCGGTACAGCAGCCTGAGGAAGGTGGACTTTCCAGCGCCATTGGGGCCGAGCACGCCCAGAACACGCCCTGCCTCAAGGTGCAGGGAGACCGGTTTTAGGATCGGAGCTGTGCCGCGCGGGGCCCAGCTGGCCTCCGTGACGGTCAGCGATGCGGCCGACGTCATTGAACGGCCATCTCTGTTTCTTCTGAGACAATGATCGCAGCCGGTACGCGCGCGAGCGCCGTTCGGCGCAGTTTTCCGGGTCGCTCACCGGAGGAGCACCAGCCATCGGGCAGCTCCGCATACTGCCGGGCAAACGTGATCAGATCCGTAACGTCTTCCTCCGGATCGATGTCACCAAACAGATAGGTCGCCTTTTGCGTGCCGTGATAGGCGACCGTGCACGGACGGCTGCAGCCAGCCATGCAGGCAACGCCGGATATCTCGAAGTCTTCGGAGACGAATTTGCCAGCTGTTTGCATGGCCTGGCGCAGCTTTTCGATCAGCTCATAGCCAGGCTTGCAGTCGGTTCCCTTATGTCTGCAAGACAGGCAAACCGTAATGCGATGTGAGGTGTTTTTGGTTGTTTCCATCGTGCCCTCCGCACAGGAGCGGGGCATAAGAAACAAGGACTATTTGAAAACCATACGGTTGGACGAACACGATCCTGCTCCCTTCCGAGGCACCCCGCCCGGGTTGAGTTGAAGATACGCGGCAGGTCTCCTGACTTGCGGGTCACAGCATTCCTTGAACCTTCCCAGAGCCAAAGGCTCCAGTGGTAAACTCAAGGTCGCTCGCCGCTCACAGTTGCGGGGGCAGTTACGGATTTGGCGCCTGTTGGCTACACCGCATCGTATTCCCTTTTAATCCGCCTTTCATTGCTGTCCGGCGGAACCACAGGGGGAAATAATCACGTCCGCAGCTCGAAAGGCAAGATGGTCCTTCCAATATCGTAGATTTTGCACAGGGGAAGCGACGGTCAGGTGGTTCTAGATAGGCTTCTCAGTTTGAGCGAGCGGCCATATCCTTCTCCATCTTTTCAAAAAGTTTTTTGAAAATGCGTCGGCCCAGCTTGCTGACTTTTGTGTATTCGATTGAGTTGATGTTGGGTTCTGGCGAACCAACGACGACCAGTGCATACATGCCGTGCCGACCGTGAACCTTGCAGCGGAAGCCATATAGACCGGGTTTTTCAAACACCACGTCCGCTTTTGCTTTGTGCTCAATGTTCACATGCTCAGCACCCTCAGGCCAGATGCCCTCAATCGATGTGACAGTATGGTTCCCAGTGGAATTCAGGAAGCGGATACTGTCACCTGGTTCAATCCAGAGATAGTCAGGATCAAACCGGTAGACGTCTTCCGGTGTCATGGCGGAAAGATCGATGACCTGATCAACTTCGAAAGATTCGGCGTAAGGGGAACTGTCGGCAGCCAACAATACTGAAAAACTTAGCGCCAGTCCGGCGACTGTTTTCATAAATGACATTCTCAACTCCGAATAAGGGCCGGTTGTTTGATGAGGTGGCGTGCAAGTGGCCTAATGGCTCGTGGCACGTTTAAGGATCGTCTGCTGCTCCGTCATGAGAACAGCTTCCGGGTTCGTCAGGTCCGGGTATTTCTCGCGCACGATATTGGTTACGAATTGGGGATAGGTCCGGAACATCAGCTTCACGTCGGCTGTGACCGGGAATACCGTCTCTTGTGGCAGGTCATAGACCTCGTCGCGGTATCCGCCCGCTGGGATCTTGGTGTCTTCCAGCATTTTTTCGTACCGCCAAAAAGCAAAGCCGACCGGCTCGCCGTACTTGTCGCCAAAGACCTTGCGGAAGAAACGGGATTTCGGGTCAACGACGCCGTCATAGCCGATCTTGCCAGTTTCCATAATGACCTTGCCCGATGCATCGCGCACTGTGATATCGAGCCAGACCTGCCGAAAATCCGCGACGCCGGTCGGGAGGGCATGGCCAGCGCCCGTATTGGACACGCGGACATTCAGTTTGCCGTCCGATGTCAGGCTGGTTTCGAGTTCTGCTGAGGATTGCAACAGCTCGATGCTCATGCGTTTGAGTTCAGCATTGCGCAGCCCAACCAGGTGATAGTTGGCACCGGTAAACTGGTGGGTCACGACGTTCTCTTTTATCCGTCCGCCATCGGTTGAAATGCCGGGAATGTCTTCGCCGATCCGCTTGATATCGGCATGCATGTGGCAGTCGATGCAGGTTCTGTGCTGCGTGGGATTGTCGGGCGTGTTGTAAGGTGATCGTTCCCATTCGCCATAGGTGTCGACAATGACAGAGCCGCTGCCGGGGGCGAATTCATTGTGGCAGGAACTGCAAAGTTCGGACTCCTTGTAAAAATCCTGACTATAGGACTTCGCATGCACTTCAGGTTTTGCGTTGATCGCGTGGTTTCCAAGCCAGTTTAGAGCAGGGTTCTTGTTGTTTTCGAAGACATAAGTGTCTCGGTCTTTGAGGTTCACCGTAAAGCTGGCATTCGCGCCCGCCTTGGTTCCAGCCGCGGATTCGAGTTTGGTGATGCGGTGACAGAACAAGCAGCCTGTTCCCTCATCAAGATCTGGCTTGCCGCGAGATTGTGCCTCAAACAGCGAAGTGCCGCCTTGTTCAAACATGTGCCCGGCGTTGGATGTGGCAGTCAGACCGGAGAGGAGACCTTGGGGATGATGACAGCCCATGCACCATTGCCGAAACTGTTCGCCTTCGGTCTCGGCGGCCACATCCTCGACGACCTTGTAGTAGGGGTTTGAATCGCCCATCAGCCGGTGCAGCGAGTCCGCCCATTGATCGAACATGTCTGAGTGGCACTCGGCACAGGCTGCTGAGTTGACCCACTCGCTTTCGTGCACGGTCCCGCGTTCATCATCGAGACGGAGCCAGCTGGAAACCAGCGGCAGGTTGCCTTTCCGGGTCACGAACTCATGCAGATTGGCCATCATCTGAGCCGCTTCTGCCGGTGGATCTTCAGGGTCGATGTATTCAGCGGTTCCTTCACCGTCATGGCCCATTCCGCCTTGGGTGCCTTGAATGATGTTGATGTAGTCGCCAAGGAAATCGCCAGCGATCATCGATGACAGGTTGCCGTGACCGACGCGGGCGTAGCGGTACTTGTCGAGTTCAGTGTCTTCAAAAAAGTAGCCGTTGGTGAAATTGAACCCGTCGACATGGCAGGATTGGCAGCTCATCCAATAGTCACCAGTCATAGGATAGTCTGCATACCGGTCGGTGTTGCCGGTGTGGAACAGTGTCAGACCTTCCCGCAAGTCCGCATCCAATGGATCCGTTTCAACCAGTTTGGCAAAGACGTCATTTGTAACAGTTACTTGTTGGTCATCCGGATTCGCCTGCAGCTGAGTAACGTCCAGTGACATGGCATTTTGGATAAAGAGATCCTGGCCGCTGACAACCAGTCCTCGTGGGTTCTTGCCTGGAAGATGCCGCAAGATCTGCGTTGCCTTGGCATCTTTGGCTTCTGCTCCATAAACCGGCTTTGCATCGGCAGGATCTCGGTTTTCAAGATCGAAAACCAACAGGTCTTCACTGCCGGCCAGTGTGACAAAAACTTTCGAGCCGTCTTCCGAAAAGGCAGCGTCATGAGGATTGGAGACAATGATCGTCTTCGGGGAGCCGTCAAAGCGTTTTTGAACGGGATCCTTCAGGTTGATCTGCTTGAACAAGTGTTTTCGTCTGTCCGACAGCTCACGTTCCTGGCCGGGACGCAGATCCAACAGGGAAACGGCCGGAAAGATGGTGGACTGGAACTGGAAGAGATGGTCGAAGTTCCACAAAACATGTGGCAGCCAGGCCTCCCGCTCATCCGGGCTGACGGCTATATCGTCGAGGATGCGGGCGCGACCTTGAGAGACAAATTCATCCGGGTCCTGGGTTTCCTCCAAGGCGATGGTTTTAAGAAGTTTTGCGGGCAGTGTGCTTGTGTCGAAGATTGAAACCTTGCCGACCATCGCATGCGTGACGAGCAGCCGCCCGTCAGACAAGAGCGCAAGGCCGCGCGGGGTTTCTTCCGTTTTGGTCCGGTGAACGACGCCTTTGTCCGGCGAGACCGCAATCAGTTCGTGGTCTTCAAAGAGCGTTGCCCAAAAAAGATCATTCGCTGGATCGTAGAGAATGCCAAATGGCCGGGACCCAACCGGAATACTTTCAAGTATTTTCTCTTTTTTCCAATCAGCAAAAACGATGCGCCCGCCGGAAGTGTCGGTCACTGCCAGCAAGCCGTCCTTGGCCAGAGCAAGGCGGCGAAGGTCACCGCCGATTGTGAGTTCCCCCAAGCGGGTGCCACGGGTCTTGTCGACCCAGGAAACAGTTCCGGCATCAAAGTTTGCGCCGAAAAGTTTTGTGTCGCCATCTCCGGAGATCAACGATCCGCTCTCCGTCGCCGCGAAGGCGCTGCCGGCAAGGACAAGAAGAGAAAGGGCCAGCGCCAGCATCCATTTCAAGCTCTTGAGCATGGACCAACGGAAGGCATGACGCGCGACGACCAACAAAATGGGCAAAGACGGCAGCAAATGTGTCCAGTAGGCGACTTCGCCGTAGGACCCACCGCGATTTCCAAAGAAGGCCAGATAAAGCCCGCTGATTGTCAAAAGGATCAGGCTGTACTCGATGAGATGACCAGTGTGCCTCAGAAACGGTTTCGTCGAGCGGTTCAGGATTTCTCTGTGGGCCAACCAGAATGGCACCACAAAGACAGGGAACAGGAACAGCGATATCAAGAGGTGCAGCGTTAGCGTGCTGCGTTGCATTTGCCACGGCAGACCAAAGCCATCCCACAGCATTAGACCGCTGATCGCCAGAAAATAGAGAACCAGTTCTGCCGGCTTTGAGCGATAGGCTTCACGTTGCCAAAATGCTGACACATAAGCTTTATTTACAACAGCTGGGGAGTTGAGAATTTCGAGCGCCATTTCAGATTCGCACGCGGATGAAGCACGCTTCTTTTCAAGTGGAAATGCCCGCTGCTGGATCGCACCAAGGCTGCGCTTATAATTGAATATTTCACTCAAGTTAAAATTGACATTTATCAACCAAACTACGAATAGCCTCTCCGGCAGCACATCACGAGGGAGAGTGGTGGCGAACTGCAGTTCTAAATTGTTTAACAATCTAAGGTTTGGATGTTTCTCCGGTTGGTCGAATAACGCTAGAGAAAATTGTAAAAACTGACAGTATTTGTTGATTTGCTTAATTCTTAAACAGAGTTTTTTGTTCGTCTCACTTCACCCTTGTCTAATACGTGTTTAATAAAACAAGATGTCAGTATTCGAAGCTGAGTTTGGGATTGGAAGCCTCATAAAAACGTTTTTTGAGATGACCAGCGATGCCGTCGCGGTCTGCCGGGCGCAGAACGGAGCTGCAGACGTGTGTCCGGTCTATGTCAATGACGCTTTCATCGCTTTGTTCGGACCCATGGATATGGTGTCTGCAGAGCAGCACTTTCCCATGACCTCCATGCACAGAGACCTTCTCGATGATTCATCCGGAAAACCTCAGGACGCAGCCGAGTTGCGACGAGCGGATGGCTCCATGTTCCTCGCAAGTGCGACTGGTTTTGGCTTTAAGGATGAAGAGACCGGAGAGCCCCGTAGTTGTGTGACGTATCGGGATGTCTCTTCACTTTTGACAGAAAAGCGGGATCCCAAGCATCTGTCGGGCCCGGACAAAACAGGCTTTCAGGAAGACACGGTAGCGCTCAAGGCGGCGTATGAGCGTATCCTTGGGGCGTTAAATGCTCACCCTGATCCGATCGTCATTTATGATGCCGACTTGCGGCTTGTCTACCGCAACGATGGGTATGCTGCCTCGGTCACCGATAATCCGAGCGAGCTGGTCGAGGGAATGCGCCTGAGGGACGTGCTTCTGCTGGCAATCGAGCACGGCAGATATCCGGCGGCTGTTGGGCGGGAAGAGGCCTGGATAGAAGAAATCCTGTCGCCGAACTCATTGAGCCAAGAGGCGGAGAATGTTGAACTGGCTGGTGATGTGCACCACAAGCTCATTCGTTCGCGCGCCGCAAACGGTGATTACGTCGTGATCCGGCTGAATTCAACAGAACTTGTCCGCGAAAAACGGGCTGCTGAAGCCGTGCAGGGAAGGCTGATCGCAGCGCTCAATGCCTATCCTGCTCCCTTTGTTATTTATGATTCCGATGACTGCCTTGTGGTGTGCAATGACGCCTACCGCGACTCCATGTCCAACAAACCGGATGACCTGAAAGTCGGAATGCACCGGACGGAAGTCGCTCGCATCGCCGTCCGCGCCGGAAAGATCGCCAATGCGGTCGGACGAGAAGAAGAGTGGATGTCCGACGCGCATCAAAGCATGGACGTGAGTAAACCGGTGCAGGACTTGGAATTACCCGGTGATATTCATCACCGGTTGTTGCGGTCCCGGGTCGAGAATGGCGACCTTGTCATTCTGCGGATCGACACGACCGAACTCGTGCGCCAGAGCCGGGCGCTGGAGCAGAACTCAGAAGAGCTGAAGAAAGCGAATGCTGAAATCACCCATATGGCGCTCCATGATGATCTGACAGGACTTGGCAACCGAAGGTATCTGGCAAAACAACTGGAAGAGTTCACCATAAGGCGCAGTCAGACTGGGGGAGAAATCGGAGCGCTGCACATTGATTTGGACCGGTTTAAGCAGATCAACGACACGATGGGGCACCGGGCTGGAGACGATGTGCTGGTGGAAGTGGCCAAGCGGATCCGGCTGGTCCTGGGCGGATCGGAGGAGGTTGCCCGCATTGGCGGCGACGAATTCGTTGTTCTGGTGCCTTTGGCAAATGATCCGAAACGGGCTGCGGATCTGGCCGAGGTTCTGTTGAAAGACTTGGCGCGGCCGATGCATACCCACGGAAAGGAATGCCGTTTTGGGGCATCCATCGGGATTGCGCAGACACCGCTTTCTGAGGTCGAAAACCTTCTAACAAACTCGGATGTGGCGCTTTACAAGGCCAAGCACCGTGGTCGCGGACGCGCGGAGATGTTTGACCATTCCGATCTGGAGGACGTCCGCAACGCAAAAACGCTCGCCGATGATATCCTGCGCGCTGTGGAGCAGGGCGAGTTCGTGCCTTACTATCAGCCGCAGGTGGATTCGAAGACTGGCCAGATTGTTGGTGTTGAGGTTCTCACACGGTGGCTCCACCCTGAAAAAGGTATCGTTGCGCCAAGTGAATTCCTGACCTTTGCCGCGGATCTGAGTGTTGCCGGTGATATTGATCGGCAAGTCTTCGAGCGTGCGCTTTACGAAGCGCGGCGCCTACCAGCGGCAGCTTCAGACATTATCACGCTGTCATTCAATGTCAGCGAGGACAGGGTCAACCTGGCCGACATAGATGAACTTGGACACATGGTCCAAGCCTATCCAGGCCAGGTGAGTTTTGAACTTCTTGAGACAATATTTCTGGAAGAGCAGGATGACACGTTCTTGCGGCGGCTGGATCAGCTCCGGGATCTGGGCATATCGATTGAGGTTGATGATTTTGGCAGTGGTCATGCGTCGGTTGTTGCCCTGCAGAGGATCAACCCGGACCGTCTGAAAATTGACCGGCGGCTGGCCGGTCTTGTAACGGCCGGCAGCGGTGGGTTGCGCCTCTTAAGGTCAATTATCGAGATCGCGCAGGCGCTTGAACTTGGGGTGACTGCGGAGGGCATTGAGACAAAGGAACAGGCCGAAATCCTCGCGAAACTCGGTTGTGACAGGCTGCAAGGGTATTATTTCGCGGAACCGATGCCCTTTTCTGAACTGACCACGTTCTTGGCTTCACAGCCCGTCATATCGGAATTGACAGCGTTTGAACCAGGGGCCGGATAACGTCTATTTGAAAGGTCACTGTCCGGCCGCCGACAGATCGGCTCGGAATGTCCTGCCAAAAAACAATTGGCCCCGGCGAATACCGGGGCCACTACCGATAGAGAGAGTATTTTCCTTAGAGCCCTTCCGGTCCGCGCTGAACGGCGGCGACGCCGGTGCGGGAAACTTCGACCAGGCCGAGCGGTTTCATGATCGAGATGAACTGCTCGATCTTTGACGTGCGGCCAGTGATTTCGAATACAAAGTGCTCGGTGGTGGCATCGATGACGGTTGCCTTAAATGCATCGCCGAGACGCAGAGCTTCTAGGCGCTTGTCGCCGTCGCCAAGAACTTTCACTAGGGCCAGTTCCCGCTCCAGCGGTTTGTCCTGATTGGCGCGGCGAGCGCGAACGGTCAGATCGGTCACCCGGTGCACGGGAACCAACCGGTCAAGCTGGTGGCGGATCTGCTCAATGATCATCGGCGTACCGGTGGTCACGATGGTGATCCGCGACAGATGTTTTTCGTGCTCGGTTTCCGACACGGTCAGGCTGTCGATGTTGTAGCCGCGGCCGGAAAACAGGCCGATCACCCGGGCAAGAACACCCGGTTCGTTGTCGACGATCAGCGATAGGGTGTG
This sequence comes from Roseibium sp., assembly GCF_965216085.1. GTDB lineage: Bacteria > Pseudomonadota > Alphaproteobacteria > Rhizobiales > Stappiaceae > Roseibium. The sequence goes on from NZ_OZ244138.1 coordinate 1,636,712, forward strand.
GGTTTCGATTTCATTGCTCACTTCGGCCAGGAAATAGGCAGAGAGAGCGTCAACGTTTTGTGCGTTCATGTCTTTAATCCTTTGCCTTGAGCCTTAAACGAGGGACTTGCCTTCAGCGGAAATCGCGTTGGCAACCGCTTCGTCATTGGCTTCATCTGGCAGAAGCATTTCGTTGTGAGCCTTGCCCGACGGGATCATCGGGAAACAGTTGGTGAGATTGGCAACACGGCAGTCGAACAGCACCGGTTTGTCGACAGCAATCATCTCTTCGATCGCCCCATCCAGATCACCTGGCTTGTCAACACGGAAGCCAACACCGCCATAAGCATCGGCCAGCTTGACGAAGTCCGGCAGGCTTTCGGTGTAGGAGTGGGACAGGCGGTTGCCGTGCAGCAGCTGCTGCCACTGACGGACCATGCCCATGTACTGGTTGTTCAAGATGAACACCTTGACCGGCAGGCCGAATTGAACGGCGGTCGACATCTCCTGAATGTTCATCAGGATCGAGGCATCCCCGGCAATATCGATGCATAGAGCATCGCGGTGCGCTGCCTGCGCGCCGATAGCAGCCGGCAAGCCGTAGCCCATGGTGCCGAGACCGCCGGACGTCAGCCAGCGGTTCGGCTCTTCAAAGCCATAGAATTGCGCAGCCCACATCTGGTGCTGACCGACTTCGGTGGAAACAAAGGTTTTCCGGTCCTTGGTCAACTCATATAGCCGCTGGATCGCATATTGCGGCATGATGACGTCGTTGTTCGGCTTATAGGCCAAGGAATTGCGCGCCCGCCAGGCATCGATCTGGCTCCACCAGCCTTTCATCGCGCCGGCATCAGCTTTCATGGACGAGGTGCGCCAGATCCGGACCAGATCTTCCAGAACATGGCCAACATCACCGATGATCGGCAGATCGATATTGATCGTCTTGTTGATGGACGACGGATCGATGTCGATGTGGATCTTGCGGGACCCCGGCGAGAAGGCGTCCGTGCGCCCGGTGATCCGGTCGTCGAAGCGGGCGCCGATGCAGACCATCAGATCGCAGTCGTGCATGGTCATGTTGGCTTCATAGGTGCCGTGCATGCCCAGCATGCCGAGCCAGTTGTCGCCGGAGGCCGGATAGGCGCCGAGACCCATCAAGGTGGAGGTGATCGGGAATCCGGTCAGGGAGACCAATTCGCGCAGCAATTGGGTCGCCTGCGGGCCTGAGTTGATGACGCCGCCGCCGGTGTAAAGAACCGGCTTTTTGGCCGCGGCCATCATTTCGGCAGCCATGCGGATCGACTGGGCATCGCCCTTCACCTGCGGGCGGTAGCTTTTGTGGGCCGCCGCCGGGTTCGGTGTCGGGCCCTGGTAGGTGCCGGTGGCGAACTGGACGTCCTTCGGGATGTCGACAACAACCGGGCCCGGACGGCCAGAGGTCGCGACATAGAAGGCCTCATGCAAGATACGCGGCAGATCATCGACGTTTCGAACCAGCCAGTTGTGCTTCGTACAGGGCCGCGTGATACCGACGGTGTCGCATTCCTGGAAGGCGTCGTTGCCGATCAAATGAGTCGGAACCTGGCCCGAGATGCAAACCAGCGGAATGCTGTCCAGCATGGCGTCGGTCAGGGCTGTGACCATGTTGGTTGCACCCGGACCGGAAGTGACCAGGGCAACGCCGGGTTTGCCGGTGGAGCGGGCATACCCTTCCGCCGCGTGGCCGGCGCCCTGTTCGTGGCGCACCAGAATGTGCTCAAGGCCGTCCTGCTGAATGATCTCGTCATAAATGGGAAGCACAGCACCACCCGGGTAGCCGAAGATTGTGTCAACTCCCTGGTCTTTCAGCGCCTGGATGACCATTTCGGCGCCGGTCATTTCCCGTGTCATTCTCTTAACGTCCTTACATTTATGCCCGTCTTTGGGCCTGGCTCTATAGGTCTTGATGCCGGGCAGCTGGCTGCACTTACATGGAACTGGGGAAGCGGCGTCAGGCGGCGGATACAAAAAAAGGCCCCTGGGGGAGCCTTGGTCGCGCGCCATCCTGTCCGTCGGGATTATCCCGCCGGGGCGCGCATTTCCACCACTACTAGAATGAGAGACATCATCATGTCGTCCCGGTTCCTTGAAGTTGCAGGTCGTTGACCCGATCCGAAAAAGCAAGCCTGGCGGTTGATGCCAGATCCACCCGCAGCTTTTTGACGCAAACGGAGTTGGATATCAAACCCGTCTTTTCCCACCGGCTTTGATGCGCCGCACCCTAGTGAGAGCGGTTTCTGTGGTCAAGCCAAAAAAATACATTTGTTGCGTCAAAGTGGCCCAATGTTTTTGAAAATTTCAGTTCATTGAACGCATGAAGATCGGGGTGTTTTCCTGCCAAACACCCCAATTGCACTGCAAAAACTCTGCTAAGGAAATCTGTGGCTTAGATAAAACGGGGCAGTATTGACTGCCCCGAAATTCCAGTTGGTGCCCGGGGGAACCGACTAGTTCGACTGCGTGTGAGCGCCATGGTCACCGTGACCGCCGTGACCGGTCCGCCCAATTTCAATGGCCTCGCCGAATCCGTCGAACAGGGCAACAACTGCCGGCGCGAGCTTGTGTTCGGCATCTGCAAGATCGGAGGCCAGGGACATGGCCGCATCAGGAGACAAACCGATTTGGCTCAACGTCTTGGCGTGTTTGAACGGCTCGCCGCCACACATGTGCACGTACCAGCCGTCCTTGTCCTTTTTCATGAGAGCTCGTCCGCCGCGGCCATCCTGTGACCAGCCCGCGATCGCCCACGCGCCGGAAATCACAACAGGTTCAACTGTCAGAGGCGTTTCGGGCGTATCGAACTCTGCTTTGAGAACATGGGTAATCTCGTGTGCATCTCCATGATTATTGTGCGCCGCCTTTTTGCCGGCGGCTGGCATTGCATGGGAATGGTCATGGGCCACAGCTTTGATCATCAAGCCAGGGGCGGGGCGTTTGAGGTCATGCGGGTCTTGACCCGGCGCTGGGATTTCTTCCCAGGCAACAGTGCCATCGGTGCAGTCTTGGACCGTTTGGAAAAAGACCTTCTGGCCGACCGGGAGTTTGTCTGTCAGACGGCCGCGGAAGACAAACTCATCGAAATGGCTATCTTCCAGGGATCCGGACCAGACAATTTCCTGGACGCCGGACGTGATCTTGCGGCCGTGCAATTCGTACTCATGGGCATAGTCGCCGCTGACGGTCTCCAGCATCCAGCCAGCTTTGGGCATTGGTTTGACCGAAATCATGCCCTCCGGCACCGAGATTTTGACCTTGAGTGTGGCTTGACCATCGCAGCCGTGCGGAATGCGCATAACCGCCTTGTAGTAGCTGTTGATCGTTGCTTCTTTCACCTCAAGGGTTGCATGCGCCTGAGCCATCGAGGTGGAAAACAAAATGGCCGCAAAAGCGGCCTGAGCGGTGGTGATGTTCATCTAAAAACTCCAGAAGACGCTCGCGTACACACACGCGGCATCTCGATTGATCCGTGATCACATGTTGGGAATGATTAGGAGCCTGCCAGACAAGGGGCGGGCGTCTCAAAAGAGATCAAGCGGCGGCTGGAGGTGCGCGCGGGCCGAGACCACCAGAAGCGTGACTAACAACTGCGATCCGGGCCGGGGATAACGGCAATCCACGGCGTTCAAGGAGAAAATACGCCGGCTGGATTTTTTCGAAGGGAAGGATGGAGGCTTCGCACAATGTGCAAAGTGGGCAGTGGCGTGAAGAGCCGTCTTCCTGGGAAGACTCGCCTGCGCCAATGACACAAATATATGGCAGAGAGCCGTCCGGCAGACGGTATTGCGCCAATTCAAAATTGGATTGCGCAGCGGCAACAACGCGCGGGGCCGTAAGGACGGGAAATACAGTTAATACCGCAAGCCCGATCAAGGCCAGAACCGTAGCGGTCCAGCTTATGAATTCCCTATATTTCAGATGTTTGCCTGAAGAGGGGATAAGCGTCATTCCAGGTTCCGGTGAAGGGCTCCATATATTCACCCGCAGCACGGACAGGCCACAGGTTTCGATACGAGCTACACTAAATAACTCTCAACGGCTTTGGATTGATAAAGGTCAAACGAGCGGGGCTCAGAGGGTTTGTAGTCCATCGGGTGGACCGACGTAAAAACAGTCACAAAAACATTGCGCTGGCTAAGGTGCAGTTATATATCACCGCAATCAGGCGGCGCGTTTCGCGCAGAGCCGACGTGGGTGTGTAGCTCAGTTGGTAGAGCAGCTGACTCTTAATCAGCGGGTCTGGGGTTCGAGCCCCCACTCACCCACCAATTTTATCTTATTATTTCAGTAAGTTATTCTTAGTTTTCCTAGTGGTGTGTTTATACTGGAGCTAGTAGGGTGTGCTATAGGGTATGCAGGTTTATTGAGTGGCAGCCAATTACGCTGCGTGTTCACTTAGATTTACATTCTTCTCCATTTTTTTTCGGACAGCTTCAAACAGAGCCTCGGCCATTATCGGTGAAACGCTGTTTCCGATCATTCTGAAAGAGTGCCAAATAGTAGGATGGAAATAGTGAGAGTCAGGAAACCCTTGTAGTCGGGCAGCTTCTCTAACAGTGATAACGCGAGGCTCATTTGGGTGAAGAGGCCGTACAGATTGGAATGAACCTTTGTCTGATCCTGTGCCCGCTCGCAACGTTGGGCATTGTCCGGACCAAGAGAGCCTATGATGTCGACCGACTTTGTCCATTTTTCCAGGAGATACCCCGCGAAAGCGTTCGATGACACGTTCACTGTGCTTGGTACGTAGGTTGCCAGTACAGACCAAATCTGGCGATCTCAATTGTTCCGCGTAGTTAGACGGCTCAACCGCCGGGCTTATCCGCCATGTGTCTTCCGCGAGATCTGTTCCGATCATCGATAATTCAACAAGGTCGTTTATGGCATCTCTAACGGTCGCAGCCTCAGACAGATAAAAGTCCAAGTCGCCACTTTCGAAGCCTACGTTCAATTCTGATAGAAAGCCCAATACGAAAAGTCGGGGGCGTCTAGTAGCTGCGCCGTAATCAGCTGCATCAAGAATCCAAGGGCCCGAAATGTCGTAGTCAGCGCTGACCATCTGCATGGCTCGTTCGAGGACTTCCGCTGCTGCTCCTTGCGAAAGCCCTACAACGTTCTCCATGATAAAAAATTTCGGCCGCAACTCCCGAACTAGTCTGAAAAAATGGCCCAATAACTGTCGGCGAGGGTCATGCGGTGACCTCTTTCCGATCGAACTGAAACCTTGACAAGGTGGCCCGCCAAATACCCCGTCTATTGGACCATTTGCATCACGCAAAACATCGTTCGCTGTTAGTTTCGCCACATCGGCTAGTACGTGCTTAGAGTTCGGAAAATTCCGAGCATACGAGGAACACAAAATGGGATCGTTGTCATAGGCAACACTCACCTCAAAACCGGCATTCAACGCTCCCCGGGAAAAGCCGCCGCACCCGGAGAAAAAATCCACTAACTTCAGCACGCTACCCCAACACCTTTCTCTCGACAGGTTTTGGTAACACACAAATTAGCCGTTGTCGATCGTTCGGATTCATGCATACCTTTCAACCTATACACGAGATTCAATTTACCTAGAACCATCGCTACGAAGCCAGCAGAAGCAATGATCACCGACAGCCAGACACGAACCAAAATAGGCGACGCAAAAGCATCGCCGACGAAGGAATTCTTCGTGAAAATGCTAACCCGAGATATCGAACTAGAAGACGCGATACTTGATCTGTTGGACAATTGTTTAGATGGAGTTGTCCGTAGTATTTCTAGCGCTACAATTACCGATCTTCCTTACAGCGGTTTCGAAGCCAAATTGACCATTTCGCCAGAGCATTTTTCCATCGAAGATAATTGTGGCGGTATTCCAATTGATATCGCAAAAAAATATGCGTTCACAATGGGCCGTCCTCCTAATGCTGGAAATACTATTCCTGGCACTATCGGGATGTACGGAATTGGTATGAAACGAGCGATTTTCAAACTCGGAACCGATGGGTTTGTAGAATCTTTCAATGATGAAAGCTTCTGGGTGGAGTTCAGTTCCAAATGGATGGCATCTGAAGATTGGGACGATCTCCCGATGTATGAATTGCCCTCCGAGCAATTGGCTCAGGGACATACAAAAATATCGGTTTTAGAACTCGCTGAGGAAGTAAAATCACGCTTCGGCGATGCAAATTGGGTAGATGATTTTAAGCGTAAAGTTGCACAACACTATGCCTTGATAATAGCCAAAGGATTTAGTGTCCGTATCGGAACACCTGAGGAGTTTAAGGAAGATGTGAAGCCGATAGAGGCAGAAAGCTTTTCCCTACTATCTTCAAATAACGGAGATGATGAGTCTAGCAAAATTTCTCCACATTATTACACTGGAGAAATAGACGGTGTTAAAATCGAAATATTTGCTGGTTTATATCGTGAATTGCTATCGCAATCCGAACTAGATACTGAAGAGGAAACCAGAGGAAGTACAGATTCTGCTGGTTGGACGGTAGCTTGTAATGACCGTGTAGTGATTTGGAAGGACAAAACAAAGCTGACCGGTTGGGGTGAAGCGAGTGTTCCGAATTATCATGGTCAATTTATTCCGATAACCGGTATTGTTCTATTTTCGGCAAATGATACTCGCAAGCTACCTCTAACAACAACAAAACGTGGGATCGACGCTGCGTCCAACGTATTTTTGTCTGCGAAAGACCACATGCGGACAGCTACAAAGGCGATGACCACCTTTACAAACAAATGGAAGAAGTTCCCGGAAGATCGCGAGAAGCTTTACCGGTCAGCGCAACACTTGTCTTTACCTGAACTTCGGAGAAGTGCGATAGATCTAGCTTCGAAACCAACTCGTAAAGATCCAAGCATTTCATTTTACGCTCCCACTCTTCCTTCTCCCCGGCAAGAGAATACAAGTACGCGGGTCAGTTTTGTTGCGGACAAAAACGATGTGAAACTGGTTTCGAAGCACTTTTTCGACACTGACTCTGCTACAGCTGCAGAAGTTGGAAAGAGAGCATTCGATGAGGCTATTGCGTCAGCCAAGGATGGCGATGCATGAGTGCGTCTACGTTACCCTATCACCTTAGGCCTCAAAAATCAGTCGATAGGCGCCTCTTTCTAGATTTGCTGAACCGATTTGAACGTCATAGGTCGCTAAAGAATTATGCTTACATTTCGATGGGGGCATATCCACTCGAGGATCACAAGCTCGTTCATCGGCTTCTAGGAGTTACGCGTTTAATTGCCTTTGATTTCAGCCAAGACATAGTTAATCGGCAAAAATTCAACAGACCAATCAACTCGTGTCATTGTTTTTGCATGAAATCAGGCGAGCTGATCGATAATATCGATGATGTATTATCTGACGCAAATGCCGCTGATTGTTCCGGAATAATCGTTTGGCTTGACTATACGGCGCCTTCGCAGATTGGTGAACAGATACGAGAATTCCAAACGCTGATTGACCGCCTTTCAGAGAACGATTTGGTTCGGATTACAGTAAATGCACATCCCCCTGCACTCGGCGAGTTCAAGGATGAAAACGGTAAGAGGTTGGACAAACTGGCAACCCGAAAAAAACGTTTCGAACGATTAAAGAGTAGGATTGGCGATTACTTGCAAACCGAAATCACTTCCGACCACATGACGGATGATTATTTGCCCTTGGCGCTATCTGGTGCATTTGGGAAAGCCGCGTCGAAAGCGCTTCCTCCTACTAGTGGTAGGTCGTTCATGCCGTTATCGATCGTAAGATATGCTGATGGACACCAAATGCTATCGATAACCGGAATGATCTCAAAACGAACAGAAAAGGAAGCTGTTTGGAATGCCTTGGAAATGTCAGCGTGGCCATTTGCATCAAAAGCCTGGAACGAAATACATCGCCTATTCGTGCCCGATTTGACTTTACGAGAGCGCATGGTGCTTGATCGGTCGGTGGCAACGGGAAGTTATGCAGGGGTAGCCGAGGAGCTTGGATTTAGCTTCGATCAAGATGTTGATTTGAATTCGTTCTTAGATAACTACAAGGATTTCTATCGCTTCTATCCATCATTGCTTACCGCCGAAGTGTAATTTTATACTGTTATTATCTTTATTGTCCAATTTTGAAAAAAATATCTTTTGTATCTGAATTTGTTAACTGAATTGAGTGCGAATTCTAGGGGCGAAACTCGAATGTAAAGTGAAGAGAGGTTACTGGTTCACAGCTGCATATCCACCGCGAAAATCAATAACACCTGCCCCAAAATCCAAGCTTACGCGAAACCGGATACCCATGACCTCGAACCCGTTTTCGCTGGCCATTTGCGGGCCTGGTGCGCCTGACAGATAGGCGTGTTCAAGAACGGGGAACAATGCTGGGTCTGCGAAGACATACCAGCTTTCGTCTTCAATGCGCGGTTCGACCAGCAGCTCTAGCCTGCTTGTAAAAGGGTTCACATCATCTGTTGTCGCGGCGTAGATGGCTGCCAGTTGCTTTTCAGCGGCTGTTTCCAGCGCCGGACCAACGACAAGGTATCTTGGCTGCACATTGAGAAATGGCCGGTCCTTCTCACCATTATCCAAGGCCCGTTGTGTCCGCATCGCTAGCCGGGCTTCCGATAGAGCGGTTTCCGATAGGGGCGCGGGAGAAGCCGCCAGGTTGTTATGATCGGTATGAAACAAGGTCTTTCCGGTTTCTTCCATGACCGGATTGGATTTCAGGAGATTGTAGACGAGCCGATTTTCCGTCTCTGCAGCCATTCGGCCCGCGGTTCTCGAGAAGTCCGTAAATGCATCGAGATCATCGTTGATGAGGGCCTGGCGCGACATTGAGAAGATGCGCGCAAACGTATCTAGCCGGTAGCTCTCAGCGCCCACTTCAGCGCGCGTGGTGTGCGAGACTTCACCGGCTTCGTTGACCTTCTCAAGAAGTCCCATGTCCGACAACCGAATGCCCTGTTTGGAGCGGAAGTCGGAGAGGAGCGTGGAGCGAGTGAGAAGCCGGCGGACTGGGCTTTGAGCAAGCTCGAAGCTTTCGTGCAAGATGCGATTGCCGGCAGACTGCAGCAGCAACGGGAAATCACTGGTCGTGTGGGCGGCGAAACTTCTGGTCAGCACTTCTGTGCGCGTCATTTGCCGGGTACTGACATTCATTGCCTCCAGGCGGACCCGAGCAAGGTCTGCAAGGCTTTGGTCCATCAGATGGCGAACGCTTTCAGGCGGCGCTTTTCCGGACATTCTTGCGTAGATGGCATCTTCAACCGCTTGGCGGCCATCATCGAGACTGGTGCTCATTTGGCCGATACCAAATGTTGGAGTCTTTTCTTCTTCGCCTGCCAAGTAGTCGAGTACGGCAGTGCGAAAGGCATCAATGCTGGTGCCTTCGTCGATCGCTCGAAGTGCCATGTCTTCCGGTAAATTGTGACGTGAAGCAATCGCTTCAATCTGTGTCCTGCGCTCGGCTCTTGTGTTGTGCTGTGTTTTGGGAGGCGACATAGGAAGGCTCCTCGTGCGAGCGTTGGGATCTGCAGGAATTGGAACAACGGACAGCTCGAGTGGTTCCCAATCAATTCCAAGCTTTACAGGCATGCCGTCTTCGGATTCGATTTCTTTTGTCTTGTGAATTCGGTATCCGACGCTAACGGCGAAGGGGTGGCCGTCTGCAAGGTCGGCAAGTATTTCAGCGCCCCGACCGTTCTTTGAAAGCTTAACCGTGGCGTACGCCGCATCCGTTTCAAATCGTAGGCTTCCGGGCACGACAGTGCCGAGGCGATCGCTCATTGATGTGTTCGAATGGCTGTCGAGAAGTGACATAGAGCCGTTTTCAAACCGGGCGGTTCTTACGGCGTTCGGGGTAACGGAGAGTTCCTCCAAATATGGTCCCTCCAGGTTTCGCCGTTGGACGCGTGTTTTGGAGACCCAAAGAACCTCTATAGTGCCTGCGTCCTCGTTGAAGGTTTGGACGTTCGCAGGTTGGCCGGAGCGAGACAACATTTTGGTCATCAGGCTGTCCCCAAAGTATCGCTTCGCAGAACTCTCAGCTTCGCGAGACTAGCCGGGTTGTTTTCGATATCGCTGGCAAGCTTTTGAAGCTGAGCTGCAAAGTCTTTCATTTCGGTTGGCAAGAGCGCGATTTCGACGATCACCACTTCGTTCTCGTGGAAGGTTGAAACCGAGATTGTTCCGTCTGAATGCAATCTGAGGCCGGTGGCATCGGACATGATCGATGGCTCTCCTGTTATCAGGGCGCGGCGATTGAATGCCGTTCAACGAAATTCAGGCTGTCGTTCTGAATAAACTCGCGGAACGAATACTGTTCTTCTCATCCCGGCTTCGTTGATGAAATTGAGAATTGTTGATGCTCTTGCAGGTATCAAGAAAAAAATTGATAAATTGCTAAATAAAAAGTACGTATTACTACAACGATACACGCGCTTTGTTTTATTTTTCTTTTGAGATTGTGGATATGTGTTTCCTATCTCGAATCAGGGGCTCTGAATAACTTCGTTTCCTATTTTTTGATTTTAAATGAACTTAAGAAAGTTGGTTAAGTTATTGAAAAGATGCAGCTAATTCATTTGGTTTGTTTGTATGTTTTTGCAAAAAATCGGAATCGGAAATGACGTTTTTTTTAGTCAAAACGCACTCAAATAGTGCGCTGCCGACGCCCCGCGGTGGGATGGGGTCGGAAAAGAACCTATAGGGGGGGTAGGGGTGCTGGCTCCGATCCTCAGGTGGAATCTTGAGAGCCTATGCCTGTAAGCTGTGATCCGGCCCCATACCAGAATATATAATGTGGTACCCGAATGGGTACTGGGCTGGAGCGTTTCGGTGACCCAAGTTTCACTGTTCCCCCGCTGGAATGGGTTCCCGATCGGGAACTGGGGTGGGTACCCGATTGGGGACTGGCAATTCTATTTTCTGCGATAACGAGACCCGGTGGCTTCCGACCTTTGCACGGCTAGCCTGATGCTGTTTTTGGCCTCTTCCTTCGTCTTGATTTGACGCCATTCATTTGTTGGTTCGAGGTTTCCCGTAACTGCGGTGAGACGGTACCGTGAAGCAATTCGGGCTTCGCCATTTGCTCCGCGACCCCTAACTTTCACTTCAAGAAAGCCGAGCTCTTCGAGCACGTGGAGCGCTTTTGAAATCCCTTTTCGACTAACGCCGTATTGGACAAAATCGTCATAGGTAACAATCAAGTTGCCATTTTGAGTTCCGCCATGACTGAGATGTTCAAGTTCGATCCGATCGAGCACTCGCCTTTCAGTTATTCCAAGCGCTTGCCAGGCTGGAGATGCCAGCATCTCCAGCGTAATCGCCACAAATGGACCGTCAATCTTCTGCTTTTTGAAGCCGCTAGAGTTACGACCATTGGGAAGTGTCTTCCGCAGCTTGTGGGAAATTGACATCTCAACTTGCCGTCCATGGATATGCAGCGGTTTCGTGAATCGAAACCGCTTTCAGAGTCGGGTCAAAAACTCAATTCTTCTGATGCGGCGGAAAGCAAGTTCCTGACCTGTCTTTTGGCAAGTTTTTGAACGTTGAGATCCTCGCCAAGACGAGCTTTTACCCAGTTCTCAGCGAGTTCATCCTCCCAGTTTTCTTGCATTACGCTGGATGCAACTTCGAATGAACGCATATAATCCAGATGCGCCTGAAGACTGATCGAAAACCAAGTTGATACCATTGGATTTTCGTCTTTCGCGTAGCCTGAAGCACGAACAGCAAAGGCGAAACACTCGGCTTGGCTGATCAGATAGAGCTCATCAGCGCCGCGGATAAAGGCATTTCCAAACTGGACGACTGGCGAAGCTGCATGAGCAGCAACAGCGCTGATGGTTTCCTCTGCTCGTATGAGTGAGCGAGCAAGTTCGTTTAGATCGACCCAAAGCGGAGCGTGATCGAGATATGGGCTTCTCCAAAACCTCGGGAGATTTTTGTCATGTGGATCTTCAAATGCGAGTTCGACCATTGTTTTCTCCTAAAAAAGACAAACGTGCTCTGTCCCGGGCCGATCGGTCCGAGAGGTTTGCTGTCATGGTTTTTGGTTAGGTAAGGTTGGCTTCAGTCAATTCGGCAATTGGCGCCGGAAATCATTCTTCCATGAGCCCATCGGCCAGAAACCGGCAAACATCTTCCGTGGAGTAGCGCACAGCCTTGCCAATTTTTTGGTACTGCGGAGGTTGCTTGCGAAACCGCCTCATTCGAAGCGCACGTTCGGAAAGGCCTAGTATCCGACTGGCTTGGGATTCGTTCAGCAGATGCGGAAGATGAGGGTCAGTCGAAACGCTCTCGTATAGTGCTCGCCCGCGTTTGCCTTCAGATATCCAATATTTCAGCCGGTGATTGAATAGCTCATGTGCCGGTAACTCGCTCATTGCGTTCATGAGAGTCTCCTTTGTTAGAAGGTGACTTAGCGTGTACTTAATAAAAGCTCGTGTCAAATAATAGTATTAAGTAAAAAATCCAAAATTTGGGGTTTTGTGCGCCATATTGTCGGATTTTGTTGCAACCGATTTTATTATTATTTGGCATTTTATAGATATACACGAGATGTTTGTAAGAATGAATATTAGTTTCAGGAACTTGAGGGGCCGAAATCGTAAAAATTGTATATTTTCGGCGCGGCGTGAAATCTTGCCGGTTAACGCCAAAGTTTGGGCGAAAAAAAATTGAAAAGTGGATATCAGCTCAAAGCTATCTGTGTAACTTCGTCACTTTTGCTGACGGTGTATCAAACAGGTTGATTGCATTTGCAGCTCGTTCAGCTCCGCGGCGGGAAAGCGTTTCTGCACGCTCTACGTATCGTTCAGCCATTTGCGATGTTTTCCAGCCAAAGGCCTCTCTTAGTTCCATTGTATTTGCGCCAGCGATTGCGGACCAGGTGGCTGCCGTATGGCGGAGGCCATGTAGTGTGATCGGTGTGATGTCTGCTGCTTCACAGACCGCGATTAATTCGTCACGCAGCTTTTTTCGGCACAAGGGAAAATGCTGGCCACGAAGGAAAAAGACATGTCCTGTTCGTTCGGGCTGTCGATCAATGATTTTTGCTGCATCAGTCGAGATCGATCGTTTTTGTGCGCCGGTCTTGGTATCCGGCAAAAACACGATTTGGCGCTTTAAGTCGACATCCGACCATCGCATGTTGAGTGCTTCGGAGACGCGCCAGCCACTTACAGCAAGAAATCGAATTGTCTCTGCATAGGGACCGCTCCGTTGCGCGAGTGCTTGTTTGAAGGCTGGCAGGTCGTGCTCATCAATCCATGCTTCTCGTTTCTGTTCCGGATACTTTTTGATCCCAACTACGGGATTGTCGGTCCGCCATTCCCGTTCAATTGCATATGTGAACATCCGGCTAAGCACGGCGAGGGCACGGTTTGCGGAATAGGGGGTCTTTCTCATAGCGGCGTGCCAATCACGGATTTCGCTTCTCGTGACTTCTTCGACTTTATGCTCTCCAAAGGCCGGAAGAATTCTTCTATCCAATAGCCTGCCGTAATCCTTCGCAGTTGACGGCTTCACGGTATCCAGATGGTCGTTTCTGAAACCCTTTTCGAGATCGGCGACGGTCCGAGCGAGTTTTCGCGCCATCTTGGCGCTTATCATCCGTTCGCCCTTGTCGCGCGCCTCAAGAAGGCGGGCGGCCTCGTCTCGTGCTGCTCCTGCGCGCCAGGGGTTCTTCCATTGGCCAATCATTGCCTTGACGGTCCGCCGCTTGCCATCAACCCGTTCTTGATAGAGCACCAGGAAAGACCGGCTTAGAGAGCCGTTCGAGTTTCGGCGGACACGGACCGCAAATCCGGTCAGTTGAGAATCCCGGACAACAACTTCTCCAGAAGAGCCGGGGACGATTCTTGCGATGGCGGTGTCAGTCAGTTTCATAATCAGGCGGTCTAGCAGGGGGTGTTCCAGGGTATGCCGATTACGAAAAAGTAGCGTTTTTTGCGAAAAATTGGTAGTTGCAATTTATGGTATTTTAATTACTTTTTCAGACACTTAAAGTCACTTTTTGACGCGCAGAAATACGTCAAAATCGAAACTCTTAATCAGCGGGTCTGGGGTTCGAGCCCCCACTCACCCACCAATGTTTTCGAAAACATCCAGATTGCGGTCAATCGTGTGTTCTCAGTGCCTACTTCTGGCTGTTCATACCGGCTCAAGGTTGGCCAGGGCAGTTTTTGCTTGTGTCGCTGGTGGGCTATGAATTTGCAGCAGTTTAATTAGGCTGAATACGCGTTCAAAGCCGGTTGCCGTCCGGAATTTAAGTACCAGGCGTTGCAAAGTCATGTCCGGAACCGAAGGGCCGAGTAAGGGCCCGGTGCGCTGAATGTCAAATGAGGGCTCTCCGGCAAAAGCAACGTGATAGGCTTCCGCCGCCGCTTCCAAATAATGGTCCGGAAGGTTGGCCAGTACTGGCTTGTCATTGGAGATGGCGTTGGGAAAAATCTTGCGGAAAACACTTTGACGGCCTGCAAAGGTGACATGCGGCACCTTGCCGGGATCAGCTTCCGGCAGGGTGAGGATGCATTTTGAGGACAGCCGGGTTAAGCGGGAATCTGAATGGATCAATCCTTTGTCGGACCGCCAAAGCTGAAACAAGAATTTTTCTTCCGTGCCAGCAAGGCCGGATTCAACATTTTCGACCGGCAGTGATTTGACAAAACAAACCGGGCCATCTGGTTGGCCATCAGCATTTGCTGCCCCTTCAAGGGGGCCGATTTCTGCCGCCTTGGCGAAAATGTCGTCCTGGGCAACTTCCGCCAACAAGCCGCGCTGGTGATCCGACAGTAAGGATGTCTGATCGTGATCGAAGAGATGCTGGCAATAAAAATCAAGCAGATAAAGACAATCACATCTGGCGGCCAAATGAAACAACTGCAGAAATGACTGTTGTTCGGCCGTATGCTCAGATGTATACATTCATGAAATTCCCTTGTTCATCATGAGAGGTAAACTGCTCTTGAGCTGGGGGGTGATACTATTTCTATTAGTAATATCAAAAACTGCAATTTTTTCCAGATGAGAGTTTCGCCAACGGTTTTTTTCCGATCGGAATGACGGCTGGTTATCCGGTTTTGCAATGGTCTGGGCGTTTCCGGTCAGGCGCCCGCATGGGATTGGAAGCAGCGGGTTGAAGGGTTTTGACCGACTGCGCCTCCGCTCCTTCTGAAGCCCTGCCTATAGGCTCGGTCCCAAGCGGTCTGCGAAGCGCTAGAATGAGTACTGCTAACCCAGGTTGTATTTGTGGTTGTAAACTTTGTGTCTAAGGATAAAGTGATTGGATTACGCTTCAGGTGGTTATCTCAACATAAACAGGAATTTCAGTTGGGTCCCTCGCTGCAGTAATGAAAATTCACAAAAAAGCGTTCACAAGAATTAATTCCTATCGTCTAGTGGTTGTGTGAACAAAACGTGTTCAAAAATACGAGGCGAGACCCAAAATGACGGGCAGGGACGCACAAGTTATGACGTGGAGTGGACCAGCACAGAGTTTATGGATGAGCTGGATTGACGATGGGCAGGTCCTGCGCCGCCGGGCGCTGCGTTTGACACGCGGCGATCGGGAGGCAGCGGAGGATCTTCTGTCTGCAACCTTGATCAAAGCGGTGAGCCATGTGGAAAGAAATGGCACAGACGTGCGCGAACCGCGGGCATTTTTGCTGTTTGCCATGAAAAACGAGCACATCAGCCGGTTGCGCAAAGAGACGTCAGAGCGGCAGGTCCGTGATTTTGGAACCGACATTTATCAAGATCATCAGGCAGGGCTTGCTGACCGCCAGCCGGATCAGGAAAACCTGCTGCGGCATCAAGACGCCCTCCGTGGAGTATTGGCCGTCGTCAACGCACTGACACCGGAGTTCAAGCGGATTTTCAGGCTAAGGTTCTGCGAAGAATGCAGCTACCGGGAGATTGCCGGCAAGATGGCAATCTCCGAACCGCTTGCCCGCAAACGGGTTCAGCACCTGCGGGAACATTTGCGGGCGGCTCTTATGGATGAGCGCGGACACGCGACCCCACGCAACGGTATGTCACAGGCGGTGCAATGATGCGTCCATTTCCTTGACGGTGAGAACCGGACATCAGGCCTAATGGATCGCGATCAAGACGGAATAGGATGAAGACATGGCTGACATCGTCAATGCACAAATCACGGATGCGGTGACACAGACCAACGTCAAGGTGGTTGCAGAAGCCCCGGCACAAGCGATCGCCAGCCTCTACCAAGTCGCCAGTCATGCCTCCGGCTTGTCAATCCAGAATGCAGTTCACAGCCAGCAAGCCATGAACCAGATCACAACGGCAGTTGTCTCCAAGGCATGTCAGCTGATCATGGATATTGGTGAATCGGCATAATCAATGCCGGCGCGCCAAGCAGGGAGGAATAGGCCATGTTTGGTGCGCTCAAGACAATGATGACCCGTGGCAAGGCGGCGCCAAACTCTCAGGAGCCAGCGTCTCCGTCAAAAGAAACCGTGCCAGGTTTGTCGCGGGATTCTAACGGCCATTTGAAGCCGGCAGCACAAAAGGACCAGGGTGCTATGGCAGGTGACAACAACGGCAACGATCCGTCTTCCAACCCTGCAGGAACGCCGGGGGGATCGGGCAGCAATGATGGAACGAATGGCGATGGTTCCGGCACCAACTCCAGTCAGCAAACCCTCGGTGGCGGGTCTGCCCCGTCAACGTCAGCCCTAAACCAGCAGGCTGTGCAGGCTGCTGAATTCTCGAACTATGAGAACGCGGACTATGCAGCCACCATGGTTGCAACGCCGCCGGAACTCATGGTTGGGCAAACGACCGGGCTCGCTGTCCAAGATGCAGCCAATTACATGAACGCGATTATGCAAATCGCAGTTGCTGCTCAGGCTGTTGCAATAAAAAAAGCGGCCGAAAACCCAGCCCTGGCAGGCGCTGAAGTGCCTCTGCTTACCGATATTCAGCAAATGGTGACCCAAGCGGTTACTGTGTACGGAACAGTCAGCACGACAGCTGGTACGTCGGCCAAAACGGTGATCTCGGATTTCAAGGCGGGATCATGACTGTGCTGGCTGAATTACGAGGAGGCTGCCAATGCTGGAATCCATCGATCTCTTCAACAGGCCATCAGAATATATGTTCAATGGCCCGACTATAAGGCTATCGCTGACTGTACAGGCTTTCATATGTGACAACGGGTCGGGAAAGGACAAAAAGAACCAAAATACCGATGACCGGGACACTTATGAACCTGACCTGCCGCAGACCGGGCCGAAAGAAAAGACGCTTACCGAGGCTTTTGACGACTTGGAAGCTGAAGAGCAAGAAACGGTCAAACGACTGGTTGACCGCATGATCGGGAGAAAACAATGACTGCCCATCTCGCATATGCTTGCCAGGAGATCGATGAACAGCTCCTGGAATGTCTGCTGACCTGGAGTGAGGCAGCAGGTCAGGGACGTGAAAGCGCACAGCTGACACCGGTCCATGCCCATTTTGGTCAACGCTCGTCGTCTCTGATTGAGGCTAGAACCGCAATTGAAGCCGCGATCCGGGCACTCGATGATGAAACGGCAGACATCGAGGCGAGCGATCTCAGGAAACACTCAGCTCAAAGTGAGGTCCGGGAGTCGGAGAAGGTAGTCCACTGCCATTGTGCAGATGTTGAGTGGCGAATGATCCACGTTGAAGGGTCCAGTTCGCGGCCCGACCGGCCGCAGAGACCGCAAGAACGATGCCGCGGCCAAATCCGGGATTGGAACCGCGACATTCTCGCATGCCGGCCAATGTCCGCAAGCTTGCCTGTTTCCATGCGCAGAGCCACCACAAGACAATCAGGAAATGGCGGCGTCAATAATGAGAGCACTGAGACTGCTGAGATAGACCTGGACGCGGCATTTTCTATGGGCCGGACCGAAGCCGCAAGCGAGATGGTTTACGCAACTTCTGATCCCAGCGACCTGGAACTCACTCCCCAACAACCGGAAGAGACCTTTGTGAAGGAGCCGGAAAATGGCACGCAAAGCAAGTCAACCAGGTCCCGCAAACGTGGATGATCCGAAACCTTCGGGAGCTGAAGCTCCGGGAGAAGCTGTTTCGTCACCAGCGCCTCAAGAGGCCAGTGGGACGCCGGGCACCGCAAGAGCGGCCGAAGGTCAAACTGCTTTAGAGAACTCAGGACAAACAGCGTCTGCAGGTGCTCGGCAAGCCAAAGCTGGCAATTCGGACAGCCAGTCAACGCGGTCATCCAGCCGCGGCACACCATCCCCGGATCTTTTGAAGCAGATTCTGGAGGGTTTTTTAAAAACTTCGTCACTTCAAACCGATTATCAAACCCTCTACCGGTCATTGCCGGCGGTGGTCGGGATTGCCGCAGAGATCATGAAAAAAAAGGAAGCCGGGGACACGGCCCTGGATGAGGGCATGCAAGCGGTTGAGCGGGTTCTCGGCGATGCCCGGGATAAAGCTGAACAATTATCAAAGGCGATGATTGCGCAACAAACGGCCCTCGAGGAGTTGTTGAATAACAAAGCATCTTTGACAGACCTTCTAAAAGCCAGCCAACAGCAAACCGGCGACAAGCTAAAAGGTTTACCGCATTTGGGAGCAGAGGCGGCCGCATTGGCCGACCCGAAAGTTGCCTACCAGCTCAACACGCTGATGGGTAACATCAATGTGATGGTCTCCAGGGAGGTCGAGCGCCAGCTTTCGGTCTTGCGCAATAAGGTGGCGTCGGCTCAGCAGTCCGGAAATCTGCAAAAGTGATCCGGCTGGACTCCGGATTATTGAGCCCGCTGGCATCCTGCTGGCGGGCCTCTTCTGCTCTATGCAGCCTCCTTGAGATGTTGCGCTATTTTAGAGTAATTTCAATCAGATAAGTGAGTTTTGCCGTCACATTCCAAGCAAAGGTGCGTCTAATCAGATGCCCATGGCCGGATCTAGTCCGGCTCAGCTCAAGGAGTAGCAAGTATGGCAGATCCCGTAACAGTGAACCCGATGGTCACGGATGCCGTGACCCAATCCAACGTCAAGGTGGTCGGTGAATCCCCGGCCATGGCCATCAGTACACTGTATCAGTCTATGGCGCATTCAACTGGCATTCTGTTTGAGAATGCAGTGGCGGCACAGCAGCAGCAGAATATCCTGGCGCAGGCAGCTGTGAACCAGGGTGTCATGCAGATTTACAGCATGGATACGATGGCCGGTGCAGGGGCAACCGAAAAGGTTGGCCAAACCGGTGTCGCGGACAATCTGACCGGTCTGATGACCGTTTTACAGGCTTTCAGCGGCGGCCGGTAAACCGGCACTGGATCAATAAACTCTTGGCTCTGTTCCAGTTTCTGGAGCGGAGCCCTTGTGCGTGATGAGTATAATGGATTTTTAGCAACTTAAGGTTGATACTTCTATCTGCGTCCCGTTGGTAATTGGCGGCAGTTTGGTTCGGATATTCGTCCAATCAGCACCAATTCGGGATGGAAAGGGCAGGTGGCGCCCGCAGCAAGCCGGACGTTTCCGGCACGTGGAGGAAGATATCATGCCGACAAAACCTCAAACCCAACCGGCTGGTCCGGCCGATGATCCGATTACAGACCTTGAAAATGAGCTGGAAGCTTTGTCAAAAATAAGCGAAGCAGCCAATCTCAACGACCTAGTGCTGGGGATGTCTCCAGCTTTGGCCGCGACAAGCATCTATGTTTCCAACGCGAATTCTCTCAGCATCCTTTATGAAAATACGGTTGCAACGCAGCAACAGCAGACCCAGCTTGCGCAAAGTGCGTTGAAGGCGGGCATTGCCCAATTGCAGAAGATCACAGACAGCAGCAGCACGGCGGCCGCGGCCGCTGAAAATCCGGATCAGGACATCCTCTCGCTTCTAAAAGCGTTGAAAGAAGTGGTGTAGCGGCCGCCTGGTGCGGGGTGGTTCGAAGTCAGTAAAACAGGCTGCCAAAAGTGCGGTCTTTTCAGACTGGGGGGTGTCGCTGTATAGAAGGCGCCAAACGGGCAATGCCCTACAGCGCCTTCAAGCAAAAAGAACACGCTCCATGAACGACTTTCTTGTCGCAGCCCTTTATCTGTTCACGCCGCTCGATGATTTCGAGGAGATGCGCGATCCGCTGAAAGCATTTTGTGTGACCCAGGATGTGCGCGGCAGTATTCTGCTCGCCGCTGAGGGTATCAACGGCACGATCTGCGGGCCTGAAGCGGGCGTGCGTGCGGTTCTGGACCATCTTCGCTCCGACGAACGGCTGGCAAGTCTGACGCACAAAGAGTCCTGGACGCACCGGCACGTCTTCAAACGCATGAAGGTGCGGCTCAAGCAGGAGATTGTTCGTCTTGCGGTCGACGGTATCGACCCGAATGAGGTGGTTGGCGAATACGTCAAACCAGAAGACTGGAATGCGTTGATTTCCGAACCTGGTGTCATCGTCATCGATACCCGCAATGATTATGAATACGCCTTTGGCACGTTTGATGGCGCGGTTAATCCGGAAACCCAGTCTTTTCGGGAGTTCCCGGACTGGGTGCATGATCAGGACACCCTGAAGGAAAAGCCAAAAGTTGCGATGTTCTGCACAGGTGGGATCCGCTGCGAAAAAGCGACCACCTGGATGCTGAAGAACGGCTTTGACGATGTCTATCACCTCGAAGGCGGTATATTGAATTATCTGGAGAAGGTGCCGGAAGATAAAAGCCTCTGGAAGGGCGAGTGTTTTGTTTTTGATGACCGGGTTTCCGTCGATCACAAGTTGGAACCGCGCTGGGGTGAATGGGTGCCGGAGGAAGCCAGGCACATCATCAATGAAGACACCGACTACGAAAAAGGCCCGGCTAAAGAAGGCGCCCCAGATTCTGAGTAAAAGAAAATCTTAACGGCCGTTAACTTTTAGCTTTTCCCGCTGGTGAAGCTTCCCTAAAGTCAAAGTACAGAAAGGTTCCTGTACCAGACTGGGGGAAGTGTCATGCGTCGCACATTCTGGAGCGCGGCCGCCGCGCTGTTTTTTAGCTCAATTGCTCTCGCTCCAGCTTCCGCTGGCGGATATGCATCGTCCTGTTACGAACAGGCTGTGGTGCCGGCGGTTTATCAGACTGTTCAGGAGCGGGTCTTGGTTCAGGCGGCCAGCAGTTATGTTGTACAAAAACCGGCGGTCTATTCTTTTCAAACCCGTCGCGTTCTGGTTCAGCCGGAACGGGTGAGTTACCGGACGAGTCCGGCTATTTATCGAACACAGCAACATAGGGTTTTGGCAAAACCGGCCAGCAGCGGATGGGAATACCGGACCATCAAGGGCCGCAGGATCCTGTGCAAGGTTCACTATCCTGCCGTTTACCAGATGGCGAGCCAGCAAGTGTTGGTGAAACCGGCTTCCCGGGTGGCGGTCCGGCAGCCTGCGGTCTACAGCCATGTTAAAGAAAAGGTCTTGGTGCAGCCCGCAAGTCAGTACCGGGTTCAAAAGCCGGCGGTCTATAAGACGGTAACCCGTAGGGTTCAGGTGCAACCAGCCCGCACGGTTTGGCAGCCGGTTCGGGTTCGCGGCTGCCGGAGCTGACTTTTCGTTGCAGAAGTTGGCGATAGTTCCGAACCACATTGAAGTGGATGCTCACCAGGTCTGGCCAATCGGTTGTAGCTTTTTGGCGAG
The DNA here is from genome assembly GCF_965216085.1 of Roseibium sp. Taxonomy (GTDB): domain Bacteria; phylum Pseudomonadota; class Alphaproteobacteria; order Rhizobiales; family Stappiaceae; genus Roseibium. The sequence goes on from NZ_OZ244138.1 coordinate 1,658,320, forward strand.
AAAGTCGACGAAGACTCGCACTTTGGGCGCCATATTCCGTTTGGAATTGTAGATCACGTAGGCATTGATCTCGAAAGCGTTGAAGCTTGAGAGCAGCGTCTTCAGGCGGCCTTCGGCAATGTCCTGATACACCATGTATCCGGGACAGAGCGCCAGACCGCAGCCGGCGAGGACATAATCGCGGACCGCACGGGCGCTGTTGACCAATAGACCACCTTCGACAGGTACCTGGATGAGATTACCGTCCTCTTGAAACGGCCAGCTGTGCGGGTTGCGGAAATTCGTGTCGATGATGCATTGGTGCTGGCCAAGATCATTTGGTTTTTCCGGTGTGCCATTTTCCTTCAGGTAAGCAGGTGAAGCGCATAGGTAGATCGGGGACGGCGCAAGTTTGCGGGCGATCAGACCGGAACTCGGCAGATCTGCGATACGCACCGCCACATCAAATCCCTCATCGACCAGATGGACATGCCGGTCCGACAGGCTGAGGTCGACGGAGACACAAGGAAAGGCCTTTGTGAACTCAGGCAGAAGGGGCGCCACGTAAAGCTCCCCAAATGTGGTTGGCGCGCTCACATGCAGCCGTCCGCGTGGTTGCTCTGACTGATGAAGGATCAGGTCTTCCAGTTCATCGATATCATCCAGCACTTGGACACAGCGGCTGTGATAAAGCTGGCCGGCTTCTGTTGGACTAAGGCTCCGGGTTGTCCGATTGAAAAGGCGCGTTCCAAGACGGTTTTCGAGAGCCTGTACCTTCTTCGAAACAAGTGTTTTGGACGTGCTGAGTTTGTCGGCGGCACTGGTGAACGAGCCGGTTTCATAAACGGACACAAAGGCGCGCATGGCGTCGATCAAATTCATATTGTTTCCAATTTTGCATCAAAGAGTATCATTTTTCCATGTTTATAAAAATATTTGCTCTAATTAAATCGAAAGGGCAACCACATTTCTTTACGGGAGATCGTCATGATCGATACCAAAACCGGTCCCTATGCCGTTCTTTTGCTGCGCGTGTCTTTAGGTGTTTTGTTTCTGGCACATGCTGGGCTCAAATTTTTTGTGTTTACCCCTGCAGGTGCTGCCGGGTTCTTTCAGTCCCTGGGATTGCCAGGTGTTCTGGCGCATGTGACGATCGGTGTTGAAGTGCTCGGCGCACTGGCGCTGATCACTGGTTTTCATGCGCGTATTGCGGCTCTCGCATTGCTGCCCGTCCTGATCGGCGCCATCGTATTTGTGCATGGCCACAATGGTTGGCTGTTTTCCAATGAAAACGGTGGCTGGGAGTTTCCAGCATTCTGGGCTCTCGCGCTGATTGTGCAGGCTCTGCTGGGCAATGGCGCCTATACGCTTTCCGGCAAAGACGACCGACTGGTGGCGAGAACAGCCTGATCTGTAAGCCCAAAAACCGACAGTAAAAACTTGAGGAAACACAATGCTGATCGATGGCAAATGGAGCGCCGACTGGCATCCTTATCAAAAGACGGACGATGGCGGCCGGTTTGTCCGCCAGATCTCGAGTTTCCGGACAAGGATCACAGCGGATGGCGCGCCGGGACCGGAAGGGCAACCGGCTCTGAAAGCGGAAGCTGGCCGGTTCCATCTCTTTGTGAACTACATTTGCCCCTGGGCCGGCAGGACTTTGATTGTGCGCAATCTGAAAAAGCTCGAGGAGCTCGTGACTGTCTCGGTTCTGGAACCTGTCATGAGCCCGCAAGGATGGCGGTTCGGCGATTTCCCGGGAGCAACTGGTGCCGATACCGAAATCGGTGCCACCTATATGCACGAGATCTACACCCGGTCGGATCAGGGTTTCACAGGCCGGGCGTCGGTCCCAGTCTTGTGGGACAAAAAGGAAAAGCGGATTATCAACAATGAGTCAGCCGACATTATCCGGATCTTTGATAGGGCGTTTCAGAACCTGACGGGTGAGCCGCCCAGCCTCCGGCCACAAGAGCTTGGTCCGGACATTCAGAAGCTAAGCGAACGCCTCTATGAGACTTTCAACAACGGCGTCTATCGTGCCGGTTTTGCCCAAAGCCAGAGTGCCTATGAAGAAGCCGTGGGCGGGATTTTTGCCACATTGGACGATATGGAAACCCGTCTCGGGGATGGCCGTTCCTATCTGTTCGGTGACAAACTGACCGAGGCTGACGTCCGGTTTTATGTCACCTTGATCCGCTTTGATGCCGCCTATTTGAATCTCTTCAAATGCAATTTGCGGCCGATCCGCGATTACCCGCATTTGAGCAGGTATCTCCTTCGGCTCTATGCAATGCCGGAGTTTGGCAAAGCCACGTTCATCAATCACATCAAGGCGGGATACTACTCTATCAAGGCTTTGAACCCGAGCGGCATTGTCCCGCTTGGACCGGATCTGGATTACTTGAACTGACATCGAGAAAGGCAAGTCAGATGTCAGTTTGAAGTCGAGTGTGGTTCGCTCCTACGCAGGTACATCGCAAGTGTAGTCTGCAGAATAAGGAGTTCCTTAAGCAGGTTTACCAGATTTGCTTCTCTGATTGCGGTGTGTTCCCTAAGGTCATCTCAGGAATTCTGGCAATCCTGATGACGGGAGTAGTAATATGCAGTTATCGATCAATTTCTTGACGATGGCCTTGGTCGCAGCGTTTCTCGGGGTAGCACCTGCTTCCGCTGCTGGAATGAGAACAGCCTGCTATGAAAAAGTTCATCAGCCTGCTGTGTATAAAAACATCACACGAACCATAATGACCCACCGGGCCCACACTGCCTGGGAAAACCGGATCATCAATGGACGCGATGTCCTTTGTAAAGTGCATCGGCCGGCTGTTTATCAAAAGGTCCATCAAAATGTGATGGTTCATCCGGCCCGGACAGTTTTAAGGCGTGTTCGCAATTGCGATCAAAATGTCCGGATATCCAGCAACTTCTGATGCCAACGAAGCTGGGTTGGGTTTTGCGGTTCTGATCAGGTCTTGAAGCGGTCGGCCGTCAAACCTTTTTGATTGTGGCCTTCGACGAGGAAAAGCCCGCCGGACAGCGTATCCGGTTCGATCGCGGTCGGATCTGTCGGCTGCTTGATGCTGGTTATGATCAGATGATCCAGGTCAGGTCCACAAAAACACGGCATGGTTGGCCGTTGAATGGGCATTTGAATGGCGTCTAAAAGCTGACCATTTGGCGCAAAACAATTCACCACACCGGCGGACACACCACCGCTCCAGTAGTTGCCGCTGCTGTCAACAGTCGCCCCGTCCGGCCGTCCGGTTTCATTGGTTTGCTGGGCAAACAGCATTTTGGAGCCGAGTGATCCTGTATCGGCATCAAAGGCGTAACACTCGATCCAGCCCGGCGACGTATCGGAATGGTACATGTAGGCGCCGTCCGGAGACCAGGCGAGGCCGTTGGAGCACTGTAATTCGTCGCGGATTTCTGCGACGTCCCCCCGACCATCGACGCGGTACAGCCCTGCTACTGGTTCTCTCGGCGAGCTGGTGTCCATCGTTCCAACCCAAAAAGCGCCATCCGGACCGACTTTGCCGTCGTTCAGCCGCGTCTGCGGCCTGTCGGTCTCGATTTCAGCCAGCACTTCATGGGTTTCGGATTTCGGATCAAACAAGAGAACCTTGTCCCAGACACTGACAATCAGCCGGCCATCGTCACACAGGCCAAATGACCCGACTTCGTTGTCGAAATGCCACGTGGTGATGTCCCGGCTGTCCCAGGCCATGGACTGGATCGTGCGGCCTTGGATATCGGCCCAAAGCAGGCTGTTGGTGCGGTCGTCCCATGTCGGGCATTCTGCAAGCTGATAGGTCGTGTCGAGAAATCGGGTAATCGTGTGGGACACCAGAGCGGGTTCCTTGAAAGTCTCTAAGAAGGGCCGCGACTATAGCGGGCGATTGCAGCAGCGTCGATAGCGCAATGCTGTGTTGTTCAGATGTCTGCGACCTCAAGGGTTTCCGGCAAGGGCAGGGCTGTGCGTTTGACGATCGGGCGGATAGCAAATGACGATTTCATTCGCAAAACACCGGGCAGCTGAGCCAAATGATCTCGGTGTATGCGTTCAAAATCAATCGGATCGGCAGCCGTCAGCCTCAGAATATAATCGGCATCACCGGCCATTAAAAAACATTCCATGATCTCTTCTGAGCGGGCGACCGCCCGTTCGAAACTCTCCAATGTTTCCTTGGATTGGCCGGTCAAGGAGATTTCTACAAAGACATCCATACGCCGGCCAAGTTTTCTTTGATCCAGCAAAGCGACGTAGTTTTCGATGATTCCCGCTTCTTCCAGAGCGCGCATGCGCCGGAGGCAGGCGGACGGGGACAGCCCGATCTTATCCGCAAGATCGGCATTGGCGATGCGGCCGTCCGATTGCAGGACGTTCAGGATTTTTCGGTCGAGGCGGTCTAAGATCATAATGCTGCGCTGCACATAATGCGGGGTTGAGAACTCATGACAGCAGAATATACAAATGAGTGTGAGTTTTGCGCAATAAAATTGTCTGGATGGGAGGTTTTCCGAAGGGGAACGCAAGCACCTGCGGAGCGCCGAATGATAGACTTAAGGCAATGATAGACCCCACCCAGAGGAGACGGGCTCATGCGTATTGGTGTACCGAAAGAGATCAAAAACCACGAATACCGGGTTGGTTTGACGCCGGACAGCGTTCACGAAATGACCGCCCATGGTCATGAAGTTTTTGTCGAGACAAATGCGGGTGCCGGCATCGGTGCAAGCGATGCCGACTATGAAGCCTGCGGTGCCAAGATCCTTCAGACCGCAGCAGAAGTTTTTGAAACCGCGGAAATGATCGTCAAGGTCAAGGAGCCGCAGGCTGTTGAGCGCGCCATGCTGCGCCCGCATCATATCCTGTTCACCTATTTGCACCTGGCTCCGGACGCAGAGCAGACCGCGGATCTGGTGAAATCTGGTGCGACCTGCATTGCCTATGAGACCGTAACCGATGCTCAGGGCGGTTTGCCGCTTCTGGTGCCGATGTCTCAGGTTGCTGGCCGCCTCTCGGTTTTGGCCGGTGCCAACAGCCTTGAAAAGATCAACGGCGGTTCTGGGACCTTGATCGGCGGTGTCCCGGGTGTCGAGCCGGCCAAAGTGGTCGTGATTGGCGGTGGTGTTGTTGGGTCTCATGCCATCACCATGGCGCTGGGCCTTGGAGCGGATGTGACCGTTCTAGACCGCAACACACATGTTCTTGCTGACCTGGCGCAGACTTTTGGCTCTGGCCTCAAGACTGTTTATTCGACCAAATCTGCCTTGGAAAAACATGTCCTGGCAGCAGATATCGTTGTCGGTGCCGTGCTGGTGGCTGGCGCAGCCGCGCCGAAACTGGTGACTGCGGAAATGGTCAGCAACATGAAGCCGGGCTCCGTGCTGGTTGACGTTGCTATCGACCAAGGTGGCTGCTTTGAAACATCGAAAGCCACCACCCATTCTGATCCGACCTACGTCGTCGATGAAGTTGTCCACTACTGCGTTGCCAACATGCCGGGTGCCGTACCACGGACATCTGCTTATGCACTCAACAACGTAACTTTGCCGTTTGCGTTGGCTCTTGCCGGAAAAGGTGCAAAACAAGCGCTGCTCGACGATCCGCACTTCCTGCCGGGTCTGAATGTTCATCAGGGCAAAATCACCTGCGAGGCTGTCGCCACGGCACTCGGATACGATTACGTCGATCCGGCATCTGCACTTGAGGGCAGCGCGGCCAGCAAGGCAGCCTAAGCCAAGCTTATCCCTCAACTGAAAAACAAAAGGCCAGCCTCTGGGGCTGGCCTTTTCGATTCTCTGCCTTGTGATTATGGACACTTGACCTTGTAAGGTGTGCCCTCCTGATCGTAGGCGATACAGCTGCGCGGTGTGGTGATGACCCCGATGAGGCCGCCGCCGATGGCACCAATAGCCGCACCTGCCAAGGCTGCCCCAGCGGTTGAGCCTGCTGCCGCTCCGATGGTCGCGCCTGTTGCCGCTCCAAGACCGCCGCCGATCAGCATCCTGTCTCTTTGGCTTTCTGTATTCACACAGCCTGCAAGCAGCAGGGTGAGTGACAAAATGGCAAGGGCGGACTTCATCCCAGGCGCTCCGTTAACAATTGGTTACGCCCAGGGTGCTGGGGCGATGGTTAACAGTTTCTTAATAAGAGCTGTTATCCAACGCCCGATTTGGTCAGCTTACGGACAGGCGACCCGGTAAGGGTTGCCGTAGCGGTCATAAGCTACGCAGTTTTTCGGAGTGGTCGCTGCGCCAACGACAGCACCGCCTGCGCCGCCGATCAGGGCACCCGCGATTGCTCCGCCTGCACCGCCACCGTCAACCGCGGCGCCAATGACAGCACCGGTCGCCGCGCCAAGGCCGCCACCGACAAGGGCACGGTCCCGCTGACTGTCGGATTGGCAGCCCGCCAGTAGTGCTGCTGTGGCCGCAATTAAAAATAGCTTCTTCATTCCAAATTCCTTAGCTGTCTGGTTCATGCCGGACATGGGGCACTCACGGAGCTCTTATGGGCAAACAACCCGGTAAGGATTGCCGTAGCGGTCATAGGCGACACAGTTTTTCGGTGTGGTTGCCGCGCCGACAGCTGCCCCGCCGACGCCGCCAATTACGGCACCTGCAATTGCGCCGCCAGCTCCGCCGCCATCAATAGCAGAGCCAATAATTGCACCGGTAGCTGCGCCAAGTCCACCGCCTACGAGCGCACGGTCGCGCTGGCTGTCAGATTGACAACCGGCGAGCGCAAGGCCGGCGGCCGCGAGCAAAATGAGCTTTTTCATGAATGAGATCTCCTCTTTAAAAAAGGACGCCCGACGGCACCTCTCGGTCAGCTCCACAATGTAGAATCACGAAGCGTAAATCAATGAACACAACGTAGGTCGGTTTTGCGCTTCCGGCAATCCGCGATATGGATCGCCGAAACCAGATTCGCAAACCAACTCAACCATATTTCGGCTGGAACACACCCGCTCGTTGAGGCAAAAGTATGGCAGATGAGACGGTCTGCCATTGACCTTGCTCAACAACGGGTCAATCGGAGGCCGGTGCGCTCAATGCGGTCAGCAATCCTCTGGTCGAGGAATCCTTGGTTGTTGGCTCCACTTCTCCCCGCACAATCGGCAAGAGGGCTGTCGCCAGTTCCTTGCCCAGTTCAACGCCCCATTGGTCAAAGGAGTTGATGCCCCAGATAACGCCTTCAACAAATACCCGGTGCTCATAGAGCGCAATCAGCCGGCCAAGAGTAAATGGTGTCAACTGGTTATAGGCAAGAGTAAGAGACGGGCGGTCGCCGGGGAAAACTTTATGTGGTGCCAGACGATCAATGTCTTCTGCCGAAAGACCGGTGCTGGCGAGCAGGGATTTTGCTTCGTCCAGCGTGCGGCCGAGCATCAAGGCTTCGGATTGTGCCAGGCAATTGGAGATCAGCAACTCATGCTGATGCGTAAGATCGTCTTCATGTCCCTTTGCGGCAATCAGGAACTCACACGGGATCACAGTCGTTCCCTGGTGCAGCAGTTGGTAAAAAGCGTGCTGGCCATTGGTGCCTGGCTCACCCCAGACAAGCGGGCCTGTGGCGCCATCAACCGGGGTGCCGTCGAGTTTCACCCGTTTGCCGTTTGATTCCATATCCAGCTGCTGCAAATACGCCGGCAGGCGGGCGAGGCGCTGGTCGTACGGCAGAACGGCACGCGACCCGTATCCGAGTACGTTTCGGTGCCAAACGCCGATTAGAGCCATCAGCACTGGCAGGTTCTCTTCCAAAGGTGCGGTTTGGAAATGTGTATCCATCGCATGGGCACCTTCAAGAAACTCAAAGAAGGCATCCGGGCCGATCGCGATCATGAGAGGCAGCCCAATGGCCGACCAAATAGAATACCGGCCGCCGACCCAATCCCAAAAGCCAAAGACCCGGGACTTATCAATGCCAAATGCGGCGACTTTGTCGAGGGCAGTGGAGACAGCCGCAAAGTGATCGCCAACGGCATCTTCTCCCAGCGCGTCGGCGATCCATTTGCGCGCGGTTTGCGCGTTGGTCATGGTCTCGACGGTTGTAAACGTCTTCGAGGCCACGATGATCAATGTGGTTGCCGGATCGAGCCTTTCCAGCGTGTCGGCAATATGGGCGCCATCGACATTGGAGACGTAATGGAGTTCGGGGCCGTCATGATAGGGGCTCAGCGCAAGCGTGGTCATCGCTGGCCCCAGATCTGAGCCGCCGATGCCAATATTGACGACGTCCGTGAAAGGAGCGTTTGAAGAGGATGTCAGGTCACCGGAACGGATTGTTTCGGCAAAGTCTGCCATTGCGTCCAATACCGACCGGATGTCCGGCATCACATCATGGCCGTCAACCAACACCGGTTCATCCGATCGGTTGCGCAGCGCTGTATGCAAGACTGCCCGGTCTTCTGTTTGGTTGATTTTTTGGCCGCTGAACATGTCTGCTCGCTTGCTTTCCACGTCCGCTATACGAGCGATCTGCAGCAGCAATTCGAGAACCTTGGCATCCAGCTTGATCTTCGAATAATCGAGCAGAAGATCATCACAATGGGCCGAGAACTTTGAGAACCTGTCCGGGTCATCCTGGAACAGGGTTCTGAGTGAGGTGCCGGACAAAGTGTCCGCCTGCTGAGCGAGCATTTCCAAAGTTGCGTCAAGCGTCATGCAGGTTTCCTTAAATCGATTTAATACTTCGGGGTGCGCCCATGAATGCGCTGCGGCACCAGATAGCACAGCTGTCTATTCACGCAAAGGCGAGAAAGGTTTGCGAATGCCGCCGACCCATAAGGCCGGCGGCAAAACGGCTTAGTTGATTGGAGCCAGAAGTTCTTTTGCGGTCACGAGCTGCCGGACACCGTGGGAATGGTCTTCTTTAAAGACATTGCCCGCTTCCGCCCAGGCATTGAGGGAGTTGATGTCGAGTTTCGCACACTGCGGACGTACGCTCCAAGTGACCTGAAAGGGCGAGCATTTTTCTTGCGTGTAACTGGTGCCAGTTGTTGAGCCAATGAAGGTGACGGGTGTCCCAGTTCCGCTGGGCAACTCTTTGGGTTGGTGCCGGCCATCCACAACATTGTTCTGATAGGCAAAGTCCATGAAGTTCAGCGCCTTAGCGTCGTTCACTACCAAAAACACCTGAGCCTCGACGCGCAATTGCGGATTGACGCAAGCTTCGCTCAAACAAGAACCCAGACCTTTGCCTGGTGAAATGTCGCAGGAAGAAAAGACCCAATGAACTTCGATGGTATCGCCAGGTTTGACGCCGTGGTAAGCGCTGGACGCGGGGGCGGTCAGTTCAGCTTCTGTAAGGCTGTCCGCTTCGTTGCACTGATAGCCCCCATGATCGCCTGCACCTGCAAAGACGGCATAGCCCGGCCCCTTATGTTCGGCATTCGTGTGGGTATGGAGATTGCAAAGGTTCATTTCGCTCGACGGGGGGGCGAAGGCGACATCGGCCATATTCGCCCCATCCGTGCTGGTGATGTCGCGTGGGGTCTGCGGACCATAACCCTGACAGATATTCTCAGCTTGGGCGGTAAACGGCAGCAGAACGATTGCCACGGCTTTGAGTGAGATTTTCAAAGGAACTTTCATCGTCATCTCCAGCAGTTACGGATCAATCTATGCGATTTTTCTGGGGCACCGTTCAAACTTTGGACCGGTCGTCTTGGCATTCCGTAGGGGTGTAAAAATCTGGGCGCAGGCCTTAAGTGTCGCAATGTAATGATTTTCAAGAATTTACGCGTAACCCCATGCTCTAGCGTACTTGCGATTTGTACCATCTTTCAAGGGCGGAAGTGGCCGGTGTTAAGCGAATTGAAATGATACTTACTTTAAGTAATTGGTGTCGTCGGAGGTAGAGATGAGCGCACTCGCACACTTGCAAGATCAACCGGAGGCCGAGGAAGAAGTCCTTGTCGTTGATTTGGAGAACCTGTCGGTTGTCAATGCTGTGATCTCAAACGTCAGTGAGTGGGGCTGTCGGCTGACGTCGCCTGAGATTCAGGAACTTGGCAAAAATATTGGAATTCGGCCAAAGGATTCCGACAAACTGGTGAAATGTCAGATTACTTCCCGAAAGTCAGACGATGCTGCTGTCATTTTCTCTAAGAACTCGGAGAAATTTGCCGACAAACGGCGGGAAAAACGGAACACAGTCAGCATTCCGGTTAAGATCTCTGATTTTGACGGCATAACTGAGATTGACGGAACCATCGTGGATGCGGGAAAGAACGGCTGCCGTGTTATGGCCAAAAGCCTGCCAGCCCTTCCTGAGGAAGTGCTCTTGACCATGCAAAAATTCGGCAAGCCTATCGTTGCCGAGTTTGCGTGGCGTAACGATAGTGCCGGCGGACTTAGAATGCTCTGGGATCGCGATGTTGGTGGCGATGAAGAGGATGAAGACGCCGAAGCCGAACCGGCGTCTCAACAAGCCTCAGCCTAGGGAACGCTCTCACAAATGAGATGGAAATGGCGGAGTTGAACCTTTCTGGATACAAGCTAGTCGCCCTCGGCAAACCTTTCGGTTTTCAAGAGATTGTAGCGCGGTAACCAGGTTAGTGCACCCGATCGGGAAGGGGGCGAGAAACGGCAGCAATCTGAAGGTTTAGGTGCTTAGTCCGGCTGCTGCCCGGGCCCGTTCTTCAATGCCAGTCCAGTCTTCGGCCGCAATAGCCTTCGGATCCGCAATCCAGGATCCGCCGACGCATAAAACGTTCGGCAATTTCAGATAGTCTTCTGCCTTGTCGATGCTGACGCCGCCGGTCGGACAGAATTTCGCAGCGGCTAGAGGCGATGACAGGGATTTCAGATAGGCAGCGCCCCCGGCTTGTTCAGCTGGAAAGAATTTCAGGCGCTCATAGCCGCGTTCCAGAAGTTTCATGACTTCAGAAGCTGTCGCCGCGCCCGGAAGAAGCGGCACGCTGTGTTCGTCGGCGGCTTCTAGCAAAGTGTCGGTTGCCCCGGGCGAGACCACAAAGCGGGCACCGGCTGATACCGTCGCTTCATATTGCTGCGGGGTCAGGACAGTACCGGCGCCGGCAATTGCACCTTCCACATGTTTGTTGACCGCATCAATGGCCTCCAGGGCGTGCGGTGTGCGCAAGGTGATCTCGATAGCCGGCAGTCCGCCGCGGACCAAAGCTTCAGCCATCGGAACAGCCTTTTTCGGATCTTCGATCACCAAAACCGGAATGACCGGGGCTGCGGTCATCACCGCTTCAATTTTTTGGATGTCCTGTCCCATATCTTCTCCTTAACCACCAAACACGTGCGCGCCGGTATCTGCTGCGCCGACATTGGCGCGGAAGGCGGCGAACAGGTCGCGGCCAACACCGGATTGGTGATGTGTCAAATCTTCTTGTGCAGCAGGGCGGGCTTCAAACTCGGCCGCATCGACAAGAACCGTCAATTCGCCAGTGACTGCGTCAATGCGGATCATGTCCCCATCACGGATTTTTGCAATCGGCCCGCCGTTTGCTGCTTCTGGTGTAACGTGGATAGCGGCCGGTACCTTGCCGGAGGCGCCGGACATCCGTCCATCCGTGATCAAAGCAACTTTGTGACCGCGGTCCTGCAAAATGCCGAGGCACGGTGTCAGCTTGTGCAGTTCCGGCATGCCGCAAGCTTTTGGCCCTTGGAACCGAACCACTGCTGCGACATCGCCAGTCAGCTCCTTGTCGGAAAACGCCTTCAGGAAATCTTCCTGGGTGTGAAAAACGCGGGCAGGAGCTTCAATAATGTGGCGCTCTTTGGCGACGGCAGAGATCTTGATCACGGCTTTTCCAAGATTACCGGTGAGAACTTTCAAACCACCGGTTTCCTGGAAGGGGGTGCGGGCCGGAGCCAGAACGGTTTCGTCGCCGGAGATTTCCGGTGCATTTTGCCGGATGACATTGCCATCTTCATCGAGTTTGGCTTCCACCGTGTAGCCGGATAGATCGCTACCGTAGACCGTCTTCACGTCCTGGTGCAGATAGCCGTCTCCCAGCAATTCACGGATTAAGAAGGCAAGACCGCCGGCAGCCTGGAAGTGGTTCACATCCGCCTTGCCATTCGGATAAACGCGGGCAAGCAGCGGAACCACATCGGACAGTTCTGAAATGTCATCCCAGGTGAGTTTGATCCCGGCAGTCGCAGCGATAGCGACCAGGTGCATGGTGTGATTGGTCGACCCGCCGGTCGCGTGCAGGCCGACAACGCCGTTGACGATGGCCTTCTCATCGATGATCTCACCGGCCGGGGTGAATTCATTGCCGAGTGCTGAAATCGCCAGGGCCCGTTTGGCGGCTTCCTTGGTCAAGGCTTCACGCAAGGGCGTGCCTGGGTTGATGAAGGACGCGCCGGGCATATGAAGGCCCATTATCTCCATCAACATCTGATTGGAGTTGGCAGTCCCATAGAACGTGCACGTTCCCGGTCCGTGATAAGCCTTGGATTCAGATTCCAACAATGCATCGCGGCCAACTTTTCCTTCCGCATAAAGCTGGCGAACTTTGGCTTTGTCGTCGTTGGAGATCCCGGTGGTCATCGGGCCGGCAGGGATAAAGACTGCTGGGAGGTGGCCGAAGGAGAGGGCGGCAATCGCCAAGCCAGGAACGATCTTATCGCAGATTCCAAGGAACACAGCCGCATCGAACATCTGGTGGGACAGGCCAACGGCTGCGGACATCGCGATCACATCCCGGGAGAACAGCGACAGCTCCATACCGTCCTGGCCCTGGGTGACGCCGTCACACATGGCAGGAACACCACCAGCGACTTGGGCGACCGCTCCGACCTCATGTGCGGCATCCCGGATCAAACCCGGATAGGTCTCATACGGCTGGTGGGCGGACAACATGTCGTTGTAAGCAGTGATGATGCCAAGGTTTGGCACGACATCGCCGGAAAGGGCGGCTTTGTCCGACAGACCGCAGGCGGCAAAGCCATGGGCAAGGTTGCCGCAGGAAAGGCGTGAGCGTTGCGGGCCCTTATCGGCCGCATGTCCAATGCGGTCGAGGTAGCGGCTGCGGCTGTCCCGGCTGCGCTCGATAATCCGTTCGGTAACGGTCGCGATTTGATCCCTAACGGTCATAGACCTGTCTTCCTCTTTGCTCGCCGAGGCAATTCTGCCGGCTGGCGTCGTCATTTAGGCACTTCGGTCAATTGCATTTATTAAATCGATTTAAATTCCGAGCAAAGAACGGGTGGTATCCCATTCCTGCGCTTTAGCTGAGTTCGTCTTCCGCCCAGGTGCGCCCATCCCGCTCGACCAATGCGATCGATGCTGATGGACCCCAAGTGCCGGCGGTATAACCTTTCGGTGTTTCCTTAGAGGCGGTCCAGGCCGCTTGGATCGGATCGATCCACGCCCAGGCAGCATCAACCTCATCCCGGCGCATGAACAGGGTCTGGTTGCCGCGGATTACATCCATGATCAGCCGCTCATAAGCATCCGGATTGCGCACTTTGAATGCTTCTGCAAAGCTCATATCAAGCGGTACTTGGCGCAGGCGCATGCCGCCGGGGCCCGGATCCTTAATCATGACCTGCATCTGCACGCCTTCGTCCGGCTGTAGCCGGATGATCAGCCTGTTGGCCGTAATTGTACCGGCTTCCCGGCCGAAAATCGAATGCGGGATTGGCCGGAACTGGACGACAATTTCTGAAACCCGTTGGGCCAGCCTTTTGCCTGTGCGCAGATAAAAAGGAACTCCGGCCCACCGCCAATTGGAGATTTCCGCCTTTAGCGCCACAAAGGTTTCCGTGCGGCTTTCGTCGTGGCCAAGCTCTTCCAAATACCCTGGAACAGCGCCACCAGCTGACGCACCAGCGCGGTATTGGCCGCGAACAGTGAGTTTGCCGGCGGTTTGTTCTGTGATCGGCGCAAGTGCCTTTAGAACTTTGAGCTTTTCATCCCGGACGCTGTCCGCATCCATAGACTCCGGCGGTTCCATTGCGACCAGACACAAGAGCTGCAGAATGTGGTTTTGAACCATATCGCGCAGGGCGCCTGCCGTGTCGTAATACCCAGCGCGGCCTCCAGTGCCCAGGGACTCGGCAACCGTGATCTGGACATGATCAATGTGTGCGGCGTTCCACAGCGGCTCGAACAAGGCATTGGCAAAGCGCAATGCCATGAGGTTCTGCACTGTCTCTTTGCCGAGATAATGATCGATCCGGAAGATCTGGTGTTCGTTGAAGACGGCCCCGACAGTATCGTTAAGCGCCTTGGCAGAAGCACCGTCCTTGCCGATCGGCTTTTCCATCACCACTCGGGAGTTGTCGTTGACGACACCCGTCTTGCCAAGGTGTTCACAGATGGTCCCAAAAAGGTCCGGACCAACGGCGAGATAAAACGCTCGGATTGAGTCCGTACGTTCTTCGAGCACGGTTTTAAGGTCGTCGAAACCTGAGCCGGTGGCAATATCGATTTTGACGTAGCGGATGCGGCTCAGAAATTTTTCCAGATGCGCTGGGTCAAGGTCGGAAACGTGTTCTTCCAGAGCCTTTCGAGCGTAATCCCGGTAATCGTCATCGGAATAATTTCGGCGGGCACTGGTGATTATCCTGGCGTCATCCGGCATTTGGCCGTCAGCATCGCGGTGATAAAGGGCAGGTAGCAGCTTGCGGTGTGCAAGGTCTCCAGAGGCGCCGAACACCACCAGATCGAAATTGTCTACTTCGATGACGCGTGCCGCCATGAACCCTTTCCCTTCCAAATCCAAGTATTCCGTACCTAGAGCCGGAACACAATCCGCGTTCGGCTGTCTTTTAAATCGATTTAATTCTTTTGTCAGCCCCTCATTTCAAGGCGCTTCCGTCTTTTTCGAGATCTGCCGTCGTCGGTAGATCTGCACCGCGCCGCGAACAGGTGATCGCTGCAGCCCTCGTGCAAAATGTCATCAACCGGGTTAGGTGGCTACTGCTAAGATCCGACAGGTTCTGCCGGTCACTTACACCAAGAGTGTTTAAACCAGATAACAGAGTAGCCTGGAACGTGTCGCCGGCCCCGACAGTATCGATCACATTGACCGGTACACCTGGAACATTTGCTTCTGATTGTGCCGTAAACGCAGACGCGCCATCTTTTCCGCGTGTGACCACAACCAGTTTTGCCCCCTCTGCCAACCAGTCCTTGGCAATCGCGTCGACAGGTTCACCAGGTGCAATTAGGTCGAGGTCCTCGTCGCTCACCTTGATCACATCTGAATGCGGGACGATAGCCTGTGTGTTTTTCCGCCAAAGTTCCATGTCGGCAACAACGGTTGGGCGGATGTTGGGATCAAAGGAGATGAGTGAGCGGGTGTGCTCGCGGAGGATCAGCGATTTCAGGGCCGATGCAACAGGATCGGTGAGGGCGGTGTAGGAGCCGATATGGATGAAGGCTGGGCTTGTCTCGAACTCCGGCAAGTCCTTTTCAAAAACCATCCTGTCGGCGGCGTTTGCCCCATAAAAGGTATAGGCGGGTTGGCCGTCCGGGCTTTGTTGAACGAGGCTCAAGGTTGTCAGGTGATCGGTCCGCAGCAGATAGCGGTCCGAAATTCCCTCATCTTTGAGTTTTTGAGCCAGTTTTTCGCCCAAGGCATCCTTCGAGATGCCGCCAAAAAACGCGGTGTCTTCACCCATACGCGCAAGGCCCATGGCGACATTGAGCGGTGATCCGCCGACCCGGGCATCAAAACTCAAACTGTCCTTGCCAGTGTTCGAACCAAAGAAGTCGAAGAGGGCTTCACCGCAAACTAAAAACATGTTTGGTCTCATTTGGACGCGGCCTTTAACCGCTGTGATGTTGTGAGTGAGGCTCTAGGGAGGAGCCCAGATGTAACGGTAACCATCCAGATAGTAGCAGGATGGTTTTCGGAGTTATCAGTGACGAAGGCGGGTTAGGCCGCCAGTTCTTCCGGTGGATCCATCGCCCCCGTCATGATGGCCACCGCATCGGACATGGAAAAATCCGAGGGCTTGATCACACAGGCCCGCCGCCCAAGGCGGTGGATATGAATGCGGTCAGCCACTTCGAACACATGCGGCATGTTGTGGCTGATCAGAACGATCGGCAAACCCCGGGCGCGCACGTCCTTGATTAGATCCAGAACCCTGCGGCTTTCTTTGACGCCAAGAGCTGCCGTTGGTTCGTCCATGATGACGACCTTGGAGCCAAAGGCCGCAGCCCGTGCCACTGCCACACCCTGGCGCTGACCGCCGGAAAGCGTTTCAACGGCCTGGTTGATGTTCTGAATGGTCAAAAGGCCGAGCTCATTGAGTTTTTCGCGAGCAATGTCTTCCATGCGCCGATGATCCAGCTGGCGCAGCCATTTGCCCCTGAAACCGGGTTTCCGCAGCTCGCGCCCCATGAACATGTTGTCGGTGATCGATAGGGCAGGCGACATGGCAAGGGTCTGGTAGACTGTCTCAATGCCGGCGGCCCTGGCGTCAATGGGCGAATAGAAATTGACCGGTTCGCCATCCAGAAGAACGTCGCCTTCGTCAGGTTGAACCGCGCCGCTGAGGGCCTTGATTAAAGTGGATTTTCCAGCGCCGTTGTCGCCGATGACGGCCAAAATCTCGCCCGGATAGAGTTCAAAATCCGCGTGATCCATAGCAACAACACGGCCATAGCGCTTGACCAGATTGCGGGCTTCCAGAATAGGTTTCATCAGACCGACACCTTTCTGATCCATTGGTCGATTGCAACGGCCGCAATGATGAGCAGGCCGATGAGAAGGTAAGTCCACTGGGCATCGGCGCCGAGCAGGCGCAGGCCAAGCGTGAAGACACCGACGATCAGCGCTCCGAACAAAGTGCCGATAATGGAGCCGCGTCCGCCAAAGAGTGAAATTCCACCGATCACAACGGCTGTGATGGATTCAATGTTGGCAAGTTGTCCGGTCGTTGGTGAAACTGAGCCGATCCGGCCGATCATCGCCCAACCGGCAAAGGCGCAAATTAGGCCAGAGAGCATGTAGACCGAGATCAGTACTTTTTTGACCTGTACACCTGAAAGCTGCGCGGCCTCCGGGTCGTCTCCGACTGCATAGACATGCCTGCCCCAGGCTGTTTGGCGAAGGGCATAGGCCAGAACGATCACCAGCAGGACCATGAAGATCACGCCGTAGGTGAAAATCGCTCCGCCCAAGTTGACCTTGTTGCCGAAGAACTGCAGCAGCGGTGCGTTCTTGGCAATGTCCTGCGAGCGGATGGTTTCATTGGCCGAATAGAGGAAGTTGGTGGCCAGGACGATCTGCCACATGCCAAGCGTGACAATGAACGGTGGCAATTTGACGATGGCGACCAGGAAACCATTGATGTAGCCGCAAATGGTGCCGCAGATGAGGCCGCAGGCAATCGCTACTTCCACCGGCAAGCCATAGCGGAAAGTGAATTGCCCCATCACAACTGATGACAAGACCATAATTGCCCCGACCGATAGGTCGATCCCGGCCGTCAAAATGACGACACTTTGGGCGGCTGCGACGATGCCGACAATCTGCACTTGTTGCAAGATCAGCGTCATAGCGAACGGTGAGAAGAATTTGGAGCCGAGCAGGAGACCGAAAACCAGGATCGATATCAGCAGGACAATCAGCGGGACCAAGGCAGGTGTCTGGTGCAGCCGGTGCTGGATTTTGTGTCCCAGTCCATGGTGATGATCGTCGAATTCGGCGACAGCTTGCGGACTGGAGGCTGCGGCTTCTTCAAAGTCCGCTGGTCCGCTGGCCGTATCGCTTTTTGAGGTCATGCCCGGTTCTTTCTAAGACGTAGGAAAGAAGGGACAAAGGCGAACCGCGCCCCTTCCTGTTTTTAGCTTATTTGAGCCATCAGCCCCAGCAAAGGTTCGTGCCTTCGGCCGTATCGATCGACGGAACACCGTCCACCGGCTTGTCGGTCACAAGGGCGACGCCGGTGTCAAAGAAGTCCTTGCCTGGGGTCGGTTCCGGTTTTGCACCTGTGTCTGCCCAGGCCTTGATGGCTTCGATGCCAAGGGACGCCATCAAAAGCGGATATTGCTGGGACGTTGCGCCAATGACACCGTCTTTGACGTTCTGAACGCCAGGGCAGCCGCCATCGACCGAAACGATGAGCACATCGTTTTCGCGGCCAATCGATTTCAGGGCTTCATAGGCGCCTGCCGCTGACGGTTCATTGATGGTGTAAACCACATTGATCATCGGATCTTTGGCGAGAAGGTTTTCCATAGCCTTGCGGCCGCCTTCTTCGTTACCGGCTGTGACATCATTGCCAACAATGCGCGGATCGGTTTCATCGCCCCATTTGTTCGGATCGCCAAGGTCAATGCCAAACCCTTGCAGGAACCCCTGATCGCGCAAGACGCCAACGGTGGGCTGGCTGATGGCCAGATCAAGCATGCCGATTTTGGCATTGGCAGCTTCATCGCCGAGGGCTGCTGCCGCCCATTTACCGATCAGCTCTCCAGCAAGGAAGTTGTCGGTTGCAAATGTTGCATCTGCTGAATCAATCGGGTTTAGCGGCGTATCGAGGGCAATCACCAATAACCCGGCATCGCGGGCCTGCTGCACTGCAGGTACGATGGATGAGGTGTCGGAAGCTGTCAGCAAGATGCCTTTGGCGCCATCAGCAATGCACGTCTCAATCGCGGCAACCTGGGTTTCATGGTCGCCATCGATCTTGCCGGCGAAGGATTTCAAATCAATGCCGAGTTCCTGCGCCTTTGCGGTGGCCCCTTCTTTCATTTTTACAAAAAATGGATTGGTGTCCGTCTTGGTGATCAGGCAAGCAGAAATATCGGCCGCCATGGCCGGGGCCGCTGACATGGCGGCAAGAACGGAACCGGTCGCGAGAAGTTTGCGGATCATAGTGTCTTTCCTCCCTGGCCAAATATTAGGTGCGGTTGGGTGCGGCCAGATGTGACCCCAACCGTGCTGCCCGTGCCGGAAAACTGGCACGGTCTTCTGTCCGGCCGGATCCTGCAGGTGCGGAAGGTTTGCCGCCCGTGAGGATCGCTGCCCGGGGTGAGAAGTTGAAAAATTGTGGCAGACTGGCTGCTCCGATGGCGCCGGCGTCATGGCCAAAGCTGCCTGTTGCGATATCTGGCGACTGGCGGCTTTCCGGGGCCGCGTCATCACTGGCCGCACTCAAGTTCTTCGCAAAGTCGGTGTTGAATGTGCCGCCGAGATCGCTGTCGATAACCACCAGTGGCATGTCTAGAAGCGAATAAGCTGAGCGCATTCCTAGTGCGAGCGCTTCGACACAATCAGTCGTCCACTCTTGGAACTTAGTCCCACCGGCCTCAGCTGCTTCCCGGAGGTCGGTCCGGCTGAGCCTGGAAAAACCTTCCGGAGACAAATGCCGCGCAAGAGCAACCAAGCTAGCCCGCGCCAGAAGAATATCCCACTTTTGGCGTGGCGGATTGGCGGTCGGCAACGTGCTTGGCGGCACTGGAATCATGGCGACATCAGCCGCGTTGCCGGTGACACCGCGCACGATGTCTCCGTTCATAATCAGGCCGCCGCCAATTGCCGGGCCGAGAAACAGGTAGAGGAAATTGTCGTTCTGCCGCCCTTGTCCATAGAAAAGTTCGGCCACAGCGGCTGCCGTACCATCGTTTTCGCTAAAGACCGGCAGGCCGGTTTCCTGTTCCAGGGCTCCGGCCAGATCATAGTCGTCCCATTCTTTGAAATGCGCTTCCGGCAAGCCAAGTTCGTGCAGCCAGGCGCCAAGATTGAACGGCTGTGCAAGCCCTATGCCTGTGATCCGGGCGCTTTCATCTTCATCGAGCGCGGCGCCGAGGCTCTCCAGGTCATCGATCAGGATTTCAAGTGCCTTTGACGGGGCGGGCAAGATCATTTCGTGGATGCGCCGGTCGAGGATACGTCCGGAAAAATCCATCAAAACGGTTTCCATATTGGTGCGGTCGAGACGTACCCCATAGGAGAATGCACCGCGCGGCGCCAATTGAAGGATCGTTGCCGGCTGGCCGCGGCTGCCATCGTGACGCTTGCCCGCTTCCACGATCAGGCCTTCTTCGATGAGGTTCTGAATGATCGCGCCGATGGCCGCATTGGTCAGTTGCACCGCGCGGGCAAGTTCGGCCTTTGACGCTTCACCTGCACGCCGCAGGATCTGAAGAACAATGCGTTCGTTATACCGCCGCAGTTGTGCTGAATTGGAACCGCGGCCACTTTTGCGGATGTCTTCCATCAGGCACCTCCCTTGCCTTCCGGGCAGGTTTCCGCCCGGAAACCGTAATTATTTATTTTGATGAAATTATTTGACTCATTTTCCATCCTGTCAATTCAAAACACTGCTGCGACGCAGGGTTTCGTTGCTGTGCTGCGGTAGGTTGTTGAGTTTTCTAGATTAAATAAATTTGATAAAATTAATCAGGGCGCGGTTTTGGAATAAAGAAGCCATTGTTGAGGTCTGGAGAGCCAACGCGCGATCCTCTTCGTTTTGGGAAACGTAATGTTGGCGCATCCTTATACAGAACGTGGAAATTGTTCGCGGGGGCTTCCGGATCAGGGCGGGCCAGCGCTATGGTCCGAACCTGAATAAGAACAGGAGAAAGATCCATGCCGCGCACCCATGATGAAACGTTTCTTGAAAAGGCCATCGCGGCCGGTGCGGGCGAAAGACCTGCCGATCTGGTCATCAGGGGTGTTCAGCTATTCAGTGTTGTCGATGGCTCGACGACCACAACAGACATTGCCGTTTCCGGCGACCGGATCGTCGGAACCCACGATACTTACGAAGGTGAAAAGACGATCGATGGAACTGGCCTGACTGCTGTGCCGGGTTTTATCGATACCCATTTGCATGTGGAATCATCGCTTGTCACTCCGTTCGAGTTCGACCGCTGCGTCCTTCCCCACGGTGTCACGACGGCAATCTGTGATCCCCATGAAATCGCCAATGTTCTGGGCGCAGACGGCATCAAGTATTTCCTGGAAAGTTCGCTAGAGACGGTGATGGATCTGAAGGTCAACCTGTCGTCTTGTGTCCCGGCAACCGCATTTGAGACGGCCGGTGCCTGCCTGGAAATCGAAGACCTGCTGCCGTTCAAAGACCATCCAAGCGTGATTGGCCTGGCTGAGTTCATGAACTTTCCGGGTGTTCTGTCGCGTGATCCAAAAGTCCTGGCGAAACTTGCTGCCTTTCAGGACGGACATATCGATGGTCACGCACCGTTGCTCAGCGGTAAACCTTTGAATGGGTATCTGTCGGCTGGGATCCGGACGGACCACGAGGCAACATCTTTAAAAGAAGCTCAGGAAAAACTCGCAAAAGGCATGGCTGTTTTGATGCGGGAAGGCTCCGTCTGTAAGGATCTGGACGCATTGGCGCCAATCCTCAGCGCTGATACCTCTGCGTTTGTTGCCCTTTGCACGGATGACCGCAACCCGCTCGACATTGCCGAAGAAGGCCACCTCGACAGCATGATCCGGCGCCTCATCGCCAAGGGCATCCGGCCTTTAGATGCCTACCGGACCGCCAGCTGGTCAGCGGCCAATGCGTTTGGCCTGATAGACCGCGGTGTTTTGGCGCCGGGCAAACGCGCGGACATCGCACTTTTGAAGGACTTTGAGGGCTGTCAGGTCGAAATGGCAATCTGCGGTGGTGTGGTTGCGGATGATGCCGCTTTTGGTGCGCGATCGATCGTTTCTCCGGTGGGGCTCGACAGTGTGAAGGCGTCAGAAGTCACGGCTGCATCCTTCGACATTCCCGCGCGCAACAGTGAAGCCGATGTCATTGGGGTCATTCCAGGAAAAATCATCACCGAACACCTGAAACGAACCTTGCCGGTGACCGGTGGCAAAACCTTTGTCGACTTTGATCAGGATGTATTGAAGGTTGCCGTGGTCGAACGCCACAAGGGCACCGGCAACATTGGCCTCGGGTTTGTGCATGGTTTTGGGATGAAAGAGGGGGCGATTGCGTCTTCCGTTGGTCATGACAGCCACAACATCTGTGTGGTTGGCGCCGATGAAGCAGCCATGGCCCATGCAGTCAACCGGGTGATTGCCATGAAGGGCGGCTTTGCGGTGGCCGATAAAAATGGCGTTAAGGCAGAGCTTGCTTTGCCGTTGGCCGGCCTAATGAGCCTGGAACCATTTGAAACCGTGCGTCACGAGCTTGAGGATCTGCGCAATGCAGCCAAAGCGCTGGGCTGCACGCTTGCCGAACCCTTCCTGCAAGTGGCTTTCTTGCCGTTGCCGGTCATCCCGCATCTGAAGATCACCGACTTCGGTGTGTTTGATGTCGACAAGTTCGAACTGGTGGATCAGGGAAGCTAATAGCGCCGCATGTTTTTCCGGAACCGGTTCCATTCCACATAGGCTTCGATAAACAGCCAGAAGAAGATCATGCCGGCGATCAGGGACCCAATCATGATCTTGCTGTCGAGGGCAAAGTCGGACAAATGATCCTCCGGGTGTGCGATCCGGGGGTTGATCGGCAGATAGACGACCTGCACGTCCTTGCCGCCTTGACCAATGTTGCTGCCGGGAGGGCGTTTGAAACGGACATATTCCAAGGTGCCTTCGGGCGGTTGGAATTCGATCAGAAGACTGTCGCCTGATACCCAGGCCTGTCTGTTCTTAAGGTAATTGCGCGGATTTTGACGGGCGAGTTCCCGAACCGCGTCCGGATTTTTCGGCGCGCTCGATACCCTGACAATGGTTCCGGACGCGGTCTCTCCAAATCGGGTCAACAGCCAGTATTTCATGGCGCTGTCAAAATGAAGGCCAATTGAGATCACCACCACAAGGGAGGCGAAAAACAAGATGACGACATTGAGGGCTCGGCTGTCGTCCGCCGCTTCTTTCGGATTGAACATGGCGGACCTGCTGCTGCTTGCGAAGACCGGGTGTTCGAAAGTATCAATTTAGAATTGAATTGCCTCAGAGTCCAAATTGCAACCCAATCCCGTCGTATAGGCCCTCTTCATGATCCTGACTTTCGCCGTTTCCGGCTACCGCTCCTTGCGTGACATCATCTTTCCGCTCGATCGGATCACGCTGATCACTGGGGCCAATGGCAGTGGCAAATCAAGCCTGTACCGGTCCATCCGGCTTCTGGCAGAGGTGGCGCAGGGGAGGGCGATCGGTTCACTGGCTGCCGAGGGTGGTCTGCCGTCCACTTTGTGGGCGGGGCCTGAGATTGTCTCGCGGGCAATGAAGCGCGGTGATGTGCCGGTCCAGGGCTCTGTCCGAAAGGGCGTTGTCTCTTTAAAACTCGGTTTTGCCGATGAAGACTATGGTTATGCCATTGATCTCGGATTGCCCGCTGATGCGGGACGGTCGTTTTTTTCAATGGATCCCGAAATCAAGTGCGAGGCACTCTGGGCTGGCGAAGCCCTGTCCCGATCCAACGAAATTGCAGGGCGTAATGGCCCTTCTGTCAAAGTCCTGAACCAGAACGGGCAGCGGATCCCAGTTGTTCAGAATCTGGCCCGGTTCGACAGCATGATGACCCACGCAGCCGATCCGAAAGATGGACTGGAGCTTCTGGTTCTGCGGGAACGCATGCGCGCCTGGCGGTTTTACGACCACCTGAGGACTGACCGTGAGGCCCCGGCCCGGTTTCCCAAGATCGGCACGCGGACACCCGTGCTGTCCGGCGATGGCGCCGATTTGGCCGCGGCCCTTCAGACAATCCTGGAAATTGGTGATGAACAGGCGCTGGCAGAGGCGATCGACGATGCGTTTCCAGGCGCAAGCATCGAGGTGGTCGTCAACGATGGTTATTTTGAACTTCTGATGCAGCAAAAAGGGCTGCTGCGCCCTCTCAGGACAACGGAGCTCTCTGATGGCACGCTGCGCTATCTTCTTCTGGCGGCGGCTCTCCTCTCGCCGCGTCCCGCGCCGCTGATCGTCCTGAACGAACCGGAGACCAGTCTTCATCCGGCGCTTCTCGAACCGCTTGCCCGATTGATTGCGACAGCGGCTGAAAAGACCCAGGTGATTGTTGTTTCGCACGCAGACCCTCTTGTTTCGGCGCTTGCCGCACAACCGGATTGCATTCATCATCACTTGTTCAAGGAACTGGGAGAAACCCAAGTCGAGCATTTGGATCCGCCAAGATGGCGCTGGCCGAGCCGATAGAATGGCTCGCGGATGTCAGCTCGGCCATTTGAGCCCCAAATGGACAGAAAATGAGTGGTTTTGGTGTGGAATGACACCTGAGCGTGTAAAAAAGTTGAAGAGGTGTCGTTACGTCGTCCGTTGACGTAAACGGAAAGTTGGGTCATGTCAGGGAGGAATACCGATTTCGGCACCGCAATATACGATGCCGTTTAGGGAGGAGGGTTCGGCCAGAGGGGCGGCTGAACCGGTCTGCCGGCAAAGAACCCTGTTTAAGCCGGATAAGATGCGTTGGAGAACGATATGATGACTGCGGAGGAGTGGAGCGCGACGCTAAAAGTCCGCCCAGTACACGAATATCTGGATATTGCCGTCACCAAGTTTGGAGACCGCCCGGCGGCAGACTTCATGGGGAAAGTCTGGACGTACAACGAGCTCGGCGAGCTGGTTGACCGCACTGCCGCAGGCCTTCAGGCTATGGGCGTTGGTCCGGGTGTTCATGTTGGCCTGTGCCTGCCGAACACGCCGTTCTACACCATCTTCTATTTTGCGATTTTGAAAGTCGGCGGCACGGTTGCCAACTTTAACCCGCTGTATGTGGAGCGCGAAATTGCTTTCCAGGCTCGTGATGCGGATGTGCGTATCATGGTGACCATGGATTTGAAGGTGATTTACGACAAGGTCGAAAATGTCCGCAAAGAGCGGGTCCTGGACAAGATCATCGTTTGCCCGATGACCTTCTGCTTGCCGACCGTAAAAAAGACCTTGTTCAGCCTGTTCAAGCGCAAAGAACTGGCGGCCATCCCGCAAGACGATGCTCACGTTTTGTTCGACAGTTTAATGACTAAGGGCAACAAGCCAGCGCCAGTTGAATTTGACCCGGCAGAAGCCATTGCGGTTCTTCAATACACCGGCGGAACAACGGGTGTTCCCAAAGGGGCGATGCTGACCCACAAGAACCTCTGCGCCAATATCGAACAGATGCGCGCCGTCTTTGAAAAGGCGCGTCCGGGCGAAGAAAAGCTGCTCTGCGTTCTGCCGTTCTTCCATGTCTTTGCAATGACCGTGGGCCAGAATCTGGCTGTAATCCTTGGCGCGGAAATGGTGCTGCAGCCGCGGTTCGAGCTGAAGATGTTGCTTGAGACAATTGTGCGCAAGAAGGTCACCTTATTCCCGGGCGTTCCGACCATCTACACGGCGATCAACAACTCGCATGAAACGCAGAAATACGATCTGTCCAGTATCAACCTGTGTATTTCAGGCGGGGCGCCGTTGCCGGTCGAAGTGAAGGAAAACTTCGAGAAACTGACCGGCTGTATCCTGGTGGAAGGTTATGGCTTGACCGAGTCTTCTCCGGTGGCTGCAGTCAATCCGCTGGACGAAAACCGCCGCGCCGGCTCCATTGGCCGTCCGGTTCCAGGTACAAAGGTCCGTTTCGTCAATATCGAAGACCGCGAGACAGAAGTGGGTCCTGGCGAAAAGGGCGAGCTTCTGCTGCATGGTCATCAGATCATGAAGGGATACTGGAAACGCGACGATGCCACAGCTGAGACCATCAACACCGACGGTTACCTTCACACGGGTGATGTTGGGTATCAGGACGAGGACGGCTTTATCTACCTGGTCGACCGGATCAAAGATCTGATCCTGTGCTCCGGTTACAATGTCTATCCGCGCGTTATTGAAGAAGCGATCTATCAAAACGAGGCCGTTGATGAAACGATCGTGATTGCAGTTCCCGATGAATACCGGGGGCAGTCTCCAAAGGCATTTGTCAAACTGAAAGACGGCCATTCCTTGTCGGCTGAAGACCTCAAGAGCTTCCTAAAGGACCACCTGTCGGCCATTGAAATGCCGCGGGAAATCGAGTTCCGCGACGAATTGCCGAAGACAATGGTCGGCAAACTGTCGAAGAAAGAGCTGGTTGAAGAAGAAGCTGCCAAGCGCGCCAACGCAGCTTGAGGATATAGGCCAAAGCCTTTGCTGATCGGGCGGTTGTTCTATCAAACGGACTGCCGCCCTTATTGTATCAATCGGTCGGTCTGAGGTTATAAGGTTCGCAGGTAATCTTTAAATTCCTTGCCACTTTCGAGCGGAAACCGCGTTCCCGTTTGTTGAAAATCAGCAATCCTATCCAAACGGAAGTTGCGAAAATCTTCGCGCTTTTCACACCAGGCGGTCAGGACCCACACCTTTTCAAATGCGGTCAACCCCAGTGGTCGTACGGTCCGCTCACTCAGCCGGTTCTCGCCGTCTCTGTAGTGTACCAGGAGTTTGCGCCGGCTTCGTATCGCAGATCTCAGGGGAGAGAGCGCGTCCTGCCCCTCGGCTGACGATCGGTTGCCGACCGCGAGCAGGGGACGGTTGAAGTTCCGGTCCTGGTCACTGAGGACAGCTCCAATTTTTCCAAGGGCGCGTTCGGCTGCAGCTTGCATGTCCTTGTCACTGCGCGCCTTGATCATTTGCAATCCGAGCAGAACCACATCCAGTTCGTCCGGGTCGAACTGCAGCGGAGGCAGAAAATAACCGCGTTCGATTACGTAGCCGATGCCACCCTCGCCGCGTATTGGGGCCCCCATCTCT
The DNA here is from genome assembly GCF_965216085.1 of Roseibium sp. Classification (GTDB taxonomy): domain Bacteria; phylum Pseudomonadota; class Alphaproteobacteria; order Rhizobiales; family Stappiaceae; genus Roseibium. The sequence continues at coordinate 1,684,938 of NZ_OZ244138.1, forward strand.
TTCAAAGTTGCCATGTCCCGGTAGACCGTGCGTTCAGTCACACTCAGCATTTCTGCAAGCGTTGCAGCAGAGACTGGAGACCTTCGGCTTCGCAAAATGTCGAGAATGGAGAAAAGACGGAGTGTACGCATAAGGCCCCTGACAAAAACTGTCTCTGGGGTTTCTTATAGCCAGTGCAGCAATACGAAGAAAGGACATCAAATGCTGCGCAAAGATCTTGGACAAATGAAGGTAATGGGGTTTGCCCGCTATCGGGCCAAGGACGAGGTGAACCCGGCAGAGCTCATTGGAGCCGCGCGACGATGGCAAAAGGAATTCCTGGAGAAACAACCCGGAATCGCGATGCATTGCTTTCTGGGAAATCTAACTGGTGAGTACGCCGATGCGATTTTGGCAACTGACGAAACCGCCTTTGCCGAAATGAGCGAGGCGCATATGCAAGCTGAGAGTTCCAGAGCGTTTATGGACCTTCTGGAGCCTGGCAGCATTCGTCTCTGTAAGAACATTTTACAACAACCACTGAATGCCATTCCGGAAGGATTCTGTGCAATCGAATTCGGAACTTTCCGGCCAAAAGGAGGGAATGGGTTCAATGAGGGCGCCCTGAACGCGGCGGCCGATCGGGTCAAGCAAGAGTATCTCTCAAGATTTCCAGAAAGCCGGACACACAGGATCGGCAAGGTAGACGGTGAAACCTATTCAGAAATCTGTTTTATTGAGACAGCAGGAGCCGCGCGGGAGATCTGCGCAGGTTACGTCAATGAAGACGCGTGCTTGCCGTTGTTGTCCATGTTTGACCCCGAAAGCGTCGATTTGGATTTTTGGCACGTTCTTGCCTGAGATAGCTGCAAACGTCAGTTGGAATAGCCGCGGCCGTCGGAGGCTCGGGCAAGCTGACGGCCCCGGATAGCCTCACGCCGGACAGTGTAGATTGATGCTGCAATTACAATGCCGGCGCCTAACAGCGTTTCCAGGCCAGGCCATTGGCTGAAGATCAGCGCTCCAAACATGGTGGCATAGAGCAGCCGTGTGTAGTCGAGGGAGGCAATTGCGGTTGCCTCCCCAGCTTGAAACGCTTTGATGTTGGCCATTTGTCCGCCCCATGAGAAAACGCCGACAGCAAGGAGGAGACCCCACTGTTCCAGCGTAGGCGCTTGCCAGGTGAACCAGGCCGGCACCAACATGATCAAACCGACGCCAAGCGCTTGATAAGTGAGGATGGTGTTTGGCGGATCGGTGCGAGTCAAAATGCGGATGACAACCATCACCATGCCAGCACAAGCGGCACTGCCAAGGGCCATTAGCGCATAGGGGTTAACCAGCCCTTCGCCGTCTGGCCGTAGCATCAGCAACACTCCGAGAAAGCCCACGATAGTAGCGCCCCACCGGTGTTTGCCGACTTCTTCCCCAAGGAACCAAATGGCAAGGATCGTGATAAAGAAGGTCTTGGAGAAGCTGATGGCGGTCGCATCAGCAAGCGGCAGTTCAATGATCGCGGTGAACCCAAGCAGCATCGCCGTCGCAGCAAAGACGACACGGGTCAATTGCAGTCCTGGCCGTTTGGTCGATAGAGAATGGGGGAGACCGGACAGAATCTTTGGCGCTACGATTACGAGCATAATAACCTGGCGAACAACAAGGATCTGAAAAACGGACAGGTCCTGGCCGATGAATTTGATCAGTGCCACCATGATGGAAAACAGGAATGCCGCTAGCAAGATCCAGAGCGCGCCAATCGTATTGGGAGGCAGCTGGCCGAGCTTCTGAGTCAGGCGGCTTTTAAGGCCGCGGGACGGCGATGCTGTTGGCGTTACCGCCGGATCTGCCGGCGGTTTGCGGGAAGAGGTGTCCATGAGCAGTCCTGAAGCCGTCCGGATATGACATGCCAGAAAAACTGGTGCGGAATTGTGCCCGGGCGATTTGTGAGTGTGCGTACAAATCTACCGCAAATCGTGCTGAAGGGAAGAGCCGGGCGCATTGAAATGAAAAAGTGCACTGGCCAGTTTAGTTTTGGCGCCTTATAGTGGTTCTAATCTGCCGGGAGCCATATCCCACGCGTCCAAGACCCCGGCCAATGATTTGTTCTACTGAAGGTCCCGTTTCATGAACCAAATGGCTACTCCGAAATTCGGTGTTGGTGCCCCTTTGCGCCGCAAGGAAGATTTGCCGCTGATCACAGGGCAAGGAACCTATACGGGCGACTATCAGCCGGAAGGCTGTCTTCATGGGTATGTTGTCCGCTCAGCGATGGCGCATGCAAAAATCTCTGTAGACAACGCCGATGACGTGCGGGCGTTGGAGGGCGTACGTTTGGTGCTCACAGGGGCGGATGTTGCTGGCAAGGCGATGCCGACTCAGGCCCTTTTGAAGCAGATCGATGGCACCGACTTTAATCTGCCGGTGCAGGGGCTCCTGTGCACGGACACGGTTCGTTATGTTGGTGATGCAATTGCATTTATCGTCGCCGACAGTGTCAGCGCAGCCCGTGATGCGGCTGAAATGCTGGAAGTCGACTATGATCCTCTTGATGTTGTTGTCGAGATGGAAGATGCGCTTGCAGACGATACTGTAAAAGTCTGGCCGGAGTTCGGCACCAACATCGCTTTCACCTTTGGTCATGGTGACCAAGACAAGACCGAGGCAGCCTTTGCCAAGGCGGCTAAGACAGTTTCAATCGATGTCGTCAACAACCGGATCGTAGCCAACTACATGGAGCTGCGTGGCTGTGTTGCCGAATTTGACTCAGCCAGTGAGCGCTTCAAGGTCACTCTCGGCACCCAGGGCGGTCATGGAATGCGCAATACGCTGTGCGGCATTCTTGGTTTGGAGCAGGATAAGGTCCAGGTCATTACGCCGGAAGTCGGCGGCGGTTTTGGCACCAAGATGTTCTGTTACCGCGAATATCCGCTGTCGATGATTGCCGCCCAGACATTGGGGCGTCCGGTGCGCTGGTCCGGGGAGCGGACAGAACACTTCGTCACCGACGCGCATGGCCGGGACAATCTGACGCGCGGCGAGTTGGCGTTGGACGCGGACAACAAGATCCTCGGATTGCGGGTCGATGTGAAAGCTGCGATGGGCGCCTATCTGCACCAGTTTGCACCGTTTATTCCCTGGGTCGGAACGACCATGTCGTCCGGGCTTTATGATATCCCGGCGGTATTTGCGAAGGTGGAAGGCGTTTACAGCCACACAGTTCCAACCGACGCCTTCCGCGGCGCCGGCCGACCAGAAGCGGCCTATCTGATCGAGCGGTTGATCGACAAGGCGGCTGAGGAAACCGGTCTCGGGCCCATTGAATTCCGCAAGTTGAATTTCATCAAACAAGAGCAGCTGCCCTATACCACCCAGACGGGCCGCATGTATGACACGGGCGATTATGCGGGGCATCTGGATAAGGCGCTGGAAACCGCAGATTGGAACGGCTTCAAGGCCCGCCAGGCGGCGAGCGCCTCAAACGGCAAATACCGGGGATTCGGCATTTGCTCCTATATCGAGGCCTGCGCCTTCCCGGGTGGGGAAGAGGCGACTGTGGAACTGAGTCCGGAAGGCAATCTCACTCTGCTAATCGGCACCCAGACCAATGGCCAGGGGCACGCGACAGCCTACAGCCAGGTGGTTGCGGAGAAATTCGGCGTTAGCATCGAGGATATCGAGGTCATCCAAGGCGATACGGACCGGGTGCGCAAGGGCGGGGGTACCGGAGGATCCCGGTCCATTCCGCTTGGTCTGCCGTCCGTGCGCGATGCCAGCGTTTCGCTGGTCAACAAGGTCAAGGAGTTGGCCGCTGACCGTTTGGAAGCGGGTATCGAAGATCTGGAACTCGACAGCGGTATGGTAAGGGTTGTTGGCACAGACCAGCAGGTGAGCCTGGCCGAAATCGCAGCTGGGGCGGAGGAAAACCTGTCGGCCCGCGAAGAGGTCAAGCAGGCGGAAGCGACCTATCCGAACGGCACACACATCTGCGAACTGGAAGTCGATCCCGACACCGGGGATATCTCAATCGAAACCTACGTCATCGTGGATGATTTCGGCGTCACCGTGAACCCGCTGCTCTTGGCCGGACAGGTGCATGGCGGAGCTGCCTCGGCAATCAGTCAGGCTTTGTGTGAACACACGGTCTTTGATGAAGATGGCCAGCTTCTGACAGCCTCGCTTCTGGACTACCGGCTGCTCCGGGCTGCGGATTTGCCGGAAATCGATTTTCAGACCCGGAACATTCCGTCGACCACCAATGCGATGGGCATCAAGGGCGCTGGTGAAGCAGGCACTATTGGCGGCTGCGCGGCAGTAATGAATGCGATCCAGAATGCCCTGAAAGACGGCGCTGGTGTTGAGAAACTTCTCGACATGCCAGCAACGCCGCAGCGGGTTTGGGATGCAATCCAATCAGTGAAGTAGTCTTCCTGTACTCAAAAGAAAAAGCGCCGGCGGAAACGCCGGCGCTTTTTCATTTTGGGTCCGGCAAATTCAAGCAATTGCATTGGTGGAGGTTTCAAGAAAAGTCATAGGTAGTCAGTTACTTTCAAACCGTAAGGGAATTTGACAATTGCGTAGCCTCTTGCCGGTCCTCTATGACCCTAACGATGCAAGACAATCCCCTAATTCCATCGCAGATATTAGACCAAATCACAGACAAAACCTGTGAGGGGCTCGCGCTTGCATTGGCGTCTGATGACGATGGCGCTGTCATGTATCTGCAGTGGTGCAACAAAGCTTTCACTAAGATAACCGGATATCAGGCCAAGGAAGTCATCGGAAAACGCGGAACCATATTGATTGGTTCAAGCATGGATCAAGGCAGCCACCTGATCATCATCGAAAAACTGATGAACTGGGAACAGTTTTCGCTCAAAACCCAGAACAATCGAAAAAATGGCGAGCAATACTGGCAAAAAATGAGCTGGACTCCCTTGTCAGACATGGCAACGGGAAACAGGTGGTGGCTCTGCTCCCTTATCGAATTAGAGCATCGGCCGGATATGCAGGCAGAAGAGAAAATGCCGGACCTGCAGGGTGCCAGCCGGGACTTGTTGACCGGATATGCAGAAAAAATCGAGCGGCTGGAAAAAGAGAACAAACGCCTTCACGAGCTGGCGAAGGTAGTTGCAAAGGAATCCAAAGAAGATGCTTTGACCGGTTTGTCTAACCGGCGCCATTTTGAAGTCGAATTGAAATCCTGGATCCAAGACCTTCAAAAAACGGGAAAAGATTTCGCGGTCTTTTATGTGGACTTGGATCGCTTTAAGTCTGTTAACGACACACTCGGCCATGACGCTGGAGATCGATTACTCATCTCAGTTGCAAACATGTTGCGCCGGTTGACGAGCGAAGCCGACTTGATCGCGCGAATAGGCGGAGATGAATTTGTCATACTGCGCCCTCTTGGATCTAGCGCATTGGATATCAGCAGCCTGGCTGATGCCATCGTGCAGGAAATGCACGCGCCATTTGCATTTGAGGGAAAATCAACGTTTTGCAGCGCAAGCGTTGGTGTGGCCATCGCAAATGCAAAGATGGAAATTCCGGAACAAGTGGTCTCAGATGCGGATATGGCGCTCTATCATGCCAAATCGAATGGCAGGGGGCGATGGTCGTTCTTTACTGAAGAGATGCATGCCGAGGCAATCACGACAAAGCGGCTTGTCTCAGACCTTCTGATTGCGTGTGAAAAACGTGAGTTTGTCCCTCATTTTCAGCCTGTCATTGACGCTGCTACTGGCAAGATTGCTGGCGCTGAAGTGTTGGCCAGATGGGTGCATCCGACCATGGGAATGCTCTCACCAGCCTCGTTTCTCGAGACGGCTACTGCGATGGGGATCCTGAAACGGATAGACGAGATAATTTTCAGTTATCTTCCTGATGTTTTAGCGCTTTTCGATAGCGCTGGCGTCGATGTTCCCCGTCTTTCGGCAAATGCCTCTGCGGGCCGGCTCGCAGACCCGAGCCTCATTCACGACATTAGACGATCTGGCGTCGATCCGAAGAGACTGATCATCGAAATACTGGAATCAGTCTATCTGGAACGAATTGGGGACGTGGTGCATTGGACACTTGGCGAACTTAAGGAAATGGGCGTGGCCATTGCACTTGATGACTTTGGCACGGGGCACGCGTCTGTACAGGGGCTGTTGAAAATCAACCCGACTGTTTTGAAGATCGATCGTCAATTCATCCTACCGATCGTTGACGACGCGACCGCCCGCGCACTGGTAGCTTCGATCATCGGGATTGGAAAGAGCCTTGGCATGAAGATTGTCGCTGAGGGTGTCGAGACAGAAGACCACGCTCGTTTTGCAGCAGACATGGGCTGCGATTATCTGCAGGGCTTTTATTTCGGAAAGCCCATGTCCTCAAAGGATCTGCATCAAAAGTTGATTGAAAACAACGGTGTATTTTGGTCGGAACATGCTCTGAGATAATCTAAGCAAACCCGGATCAGACCGTGTTCTGAACGCGTTCTGCTTTAGGACTGCGTCAGAAGGATAGAGCTTCCAATTCAGTCAATCTAATGAGTCAAGCAGGCCTTACCGCTTGAAGCTGAAAAGCGCCAGCGGGAACGCCGGCGCCTAATCTTTATTCGGCAGGTAATGGTTGGGGGACGCCGCCGCTGCGTTCAAATTCCCAGATGTTTTCTTCAAAAGCTCTGAGGCGTTTGTAAACGGAAATCAGTTCGACGATCGTCGGCCAAGCATGAACCAAATACTGGAACGAGCTTTCCACTCGGTCAAAGGCGCGAGTGATCTGAGACATCAGGCCGAAAGTGATTGCGCCGCTCAAGATTGTCGGGCCAAGCGCCACAAGCGGTACCAAGACGGTGACCTGAAGATAGGTCCACTTGGCAACATCGAAGTACATATAATGGAAGAACAGCCGAAAATAGTTTTTCCGCACATGTCCGAACAACTCCACGACGGACGGTGGAGTGGCCCGGTTGTCGTCGTCCTCGCCGTAGACGAGCTCCTTCCGGTAGGCGGCTTCAACTTTCTGATTGTTGAATTCCAGGCCTGGAAGTTTGAAACCAACCAGGGCCAGAAGCACGGTGCCAGAAGCAGCTGACAGGATCGCGATGTAAACCAGAGAGTGGTCAACAGCGCCGATCCAGGGCAGTTCGGTAATGTTCTTGGAGAGGCCCCAAAGCAGCGGGAGGAAAGCAACCAGGGTCATCACGGACCGCATAAAGGATACCCCGAGACCCTCCATAATCCGAGCAAAACGCATGGTGTCTTCTTGAACACGTTGCGAGGCGCCCTCAATGTGCCGGACCACCTTCCAGTGTGCCATGTAGTAGTTGTTCATTGCCGTCCGCCAACGGAAGACAAAATGTTTGATGAAGAATTCCAGGAGCACAACGATAACGATGTAGACGCTGACGATTTTTAGGAAGGTCGCCAATTCGCTCCAATACTGAGCTTCATCGACTTCGCCGGGCGTTGTAAGCGCCTTTTGCACCAAATCGTAAAATGAGCCGAACCATTGGTTGATCTGAACATCCACTTGAACCTTGTACCAAGTGACGCTCAAAATGATGACCGAGCCGACCCAGGCCCACAAAAGCCATTGGCGGTTCATAAAAAACGATCGGAACATGGGTCTACGCCTTTCGAATCGGAATTTTTTGGGATTATAGGGGCGTCAGATGGCAGGATAAGACGTTGCGGCACATTTAGGCCGGTTGTGAAGAGAATTTACCCCAAAGCTCTTTGTTATCATCCTGAGTGTGGATTGCACTGACGGGCTGCGAAGCTTGGCGATTGCAAATTTGGTCTCATAGACCGATACTCTAGGTCCATTCCCAAAGCGATTTGCGCAAACTGATGCGGCTCAACACGCGGGCCCTGCTAGAATTTCCTACCTGCGTAATTTGTTCTGCTGTTCACGTAATTTCTAGTGCTGGTGCATTCCGTGAGCCTCTGATTTTGTGCCGGCCACTGGATTTATCGAATGGCAAACACCCGCGCAGATTCCCGTATTTCTGGCCCGCCTGCACCAACAGGCATGACCCGTCAGGCACCACTGATTGGGATTGCGCTCAAGCTTGCATCAACGCTTGTGTTTTTTGCCATGGTAACCGCGCTGAAAATCGCGGCGGAACGTGTGCCGATCGGCGAACTGGTCTTTGCCCGCAATTTTTTCGGCTTGTTCCCGGTCCTGATCATGGTGGGGATGCGGCGGGAACTCGGTCTCGCTTTCAAAACTCAAAACCCGAAGGGCCACTTGGTTCGTGCATGCATCGGCCTGTCCGCAATGGTCTGCATGTTTACAGCGTTTGACCTCTTGCCGTTGCCGGATGCGACCGCAATCAACTTTGCCACGCCATTGCTAGTGGTTGTGCTTGCCTATTTTCTGCTTGGCGAGCAGGTACGGATTTACCGCTGGAGTGCGGTCGGTGTCGGATTTCTTGGGATTCTGGTGGTGTTGTCACCGCATTTGGGGGAGGGAGCAGCCGTCAATGCCTCTACGCTCGGGGCAGTGGCGGGATTTTTGGGGGCTGGCTTTGCTGCGCTTGCCATGATCACGGTGCGCAAGTTGTGCGAGACGGAACGGACGTCGACCATCGTCACCTGGTTTTCTCTGGCCGCAACGCTGATTTCATTGCTGACCATCCCTGCTGGCTGGATTTGGCCGAGCCAGGCTTGGGTTCTTCCCGATCTTGAGACTGCCGGTCTTCTGGTGCTGATTGGACTGTTCGGCGGAGCGGGACAGATCCTGCTGACACAAAGCTACCGCTATGCCGATGCCTCGACCATTGCTCCGTTCGATTACATCAACATGATTTGGGCGATCCTGATCGGCTGGCTGGTATTTGCCGAAGAACCGGTTCTAGAGGTGATCTTGGGGGCCGTAATTGTCATTGCGGCCGGGATCTTCGTTATTTACCGCGAACACAAACTGGGCCTCGACCGGACCAAACACCGCCGGGCGTCGACGCCATCGAAGTCGTGACTTTTATGTGGTGATAGAGCTTCTCTACAGAGTGCGCGTGGTGCCGTCCCGGACTTGATCCGGGACCATTTCAAGAAAGACCCCGGCTCAAGGCCGGGGAAGCTGCGGCGCACGTTAATGCTAGAAATCAAAAAGGGTTATGGCTTGTAGTAGAACGTTTCACCTGAGCTCTTGGTGCCGTCTTTAAAAATCAACTGGACAGTAATTGATTGAGTGCTGTTGGCAGGCAGTTCGATATAGGGTTTTTCCTTTAAGACAGCATTCGGATTGGAGGGATCACAGGCATCCAGCTCCCACATCTGGTCAAGATCTGTGCTGTTGAGGCTGTAGAAAACAAAGTCGATGCCGCAGCGCCAAGATTCCAGATGGGTGAAATAAATCAGCTGTTGGCCGTTCCAATCGCGGAAGGACACCCAACTGGTTTTCGTGACATCCAGGATCTGTTTGATCTGCTCCGGCGGCATGCCTTGCGAGACTGCTGGGGATCCGGTTAAAGGGAGTGCGACCAATCCGGCCAGCAACATTGTATTTCCAAGTTTGCTCATTGTCGCTCTCATTCGCTGGTCAATAAATCTTGGCGCTAAAACGCCTTAAATGTGATGATTGTCTTGGTGTCTTGAATGCCATCGATCGGGTGAACCTTCTCATTCACAAAGTGACCGATGTCCGTGCCGTTCTCAATGTAGAATTTGACCAAGAGATCATAATCGCCGCTGGTGGAATAGACTTCTGAGGCGATCTCGGCGTCCGCAATTGCGTTCGCGACTTGATAGGTTTTGCCAAGCTGGCATTTGATCATCACGAAAAACGGGGTCATACGGCGCTCCTGAATGGATGAATAACGTTTGAGTCAGGACATCGCGCATCTGCTGCGAACAGTCAATCGGTGCGTCCATATGAGCCGGGAGCCTAAGTGCAACGGGGGTTGAAAATCGGAACCGGCCTTGGTACGCCAAATCATCTCATGGGGGTGCCCGGCAATCGTGGATCGGGCTGAGAGGCAAACGGCCAACTCCTTGAACCTGATCCGGCTTATACCGGCGGAGGGATTGAGATCATGGCAGACAAAACACTCAACATTCTAATCGAAGCCATTGCCAGCAGTTTATTCAAAAACTGGGCTGGAGGTTTGGCATGACCTTGTCGATTGCTGCCAGCACGCAAAATCTTGCGCCAGAAGCTGTTTTCGCTGTTCTTGAACGGGTGCGGCAGAGAAAACCCAAGGTCCATGCGATCACCAATTCGGTGGCGCAGGGTTTTACCGCGAATGTTCTGCTGGCGCTGGGCGCCGTGCCATCTATGACCATCGCACCAGAAGAAGTCGCGGGTTTTGCGTCGTCTGCTGATGCGCTGGTGATCAATCTTGGCACTTCGGATGATGTCCGGCAGACAGCCATCCCCTTCGCGATCGAGGCCGCCAAGGCAGCGGGCCGGCCGGTCTTGATCGATCCTGTATTTGTCGATCGTTCCCCGCCTCGGTGTGCCTTTGCCAAGGATCTGATGAAATCCGGGCCATCTTTGGTGCGGGCGAATGAAGCGGAAATAGCAGCCCTCTTTGCTGAACGTTCTGAGGTGGATGCGTTGATTTCAGCCGGAACGGTCTTTGCGGTAACGGGTGAAGAAGACAAGATCGAAAGCCTTGGAGAAGACTACCGTTTGCGCAATGGCCATGCCTTGATGGCCCGGGTGACGGCGACCGGATGTGCTGGTGGCGCCGTGCTGGCAGCTTTTGCCAGCGTTGAACCTGATACTGCATTTGCCGCGGCCTGTGGCCTGTCGGTTTTCAATATCGCCGGAGAGATTGCAGCCTCGCGGTCGGCGGGGCCGGGTAGTCTCGTGCCTGAACTGCTGGATGCGCTTTTTGGCCTGACAGCTCGGGATATCGAAAGCCGTCTTCAAACCGGCTGACCACTCTTTCGTGAAATCTGATGGAGGATACCATGACCGCTATCGCGGTGACCATTGCAGGTTCGGATTCCGGCGGCGGTGCCGGTATTCAGGCGGACCTAAAATCCTTTTCCGCCAATGGGGTTTATGGCGCCAGCGTTTTGACCGCTTTGACAGCCCAGAACACGCTTGGTGTCACGGCCATCCATGATATCCCGATAGACTTTGTACGGGCGCAAATGGATGCCGTTTATTCCGACCTTGAGGTTAAGGCGACCAAGATCGGCATGCTGTCGCAAGTTCCGATCATTGAAGAAGTGGCCGCAGGTTTGAAGCGCCATCAAACCGGACCTGTAGTGCTGGATCCGGTGATGGTGGCCGCGTCCGGTGATCCGCTTCTGGTGGATAGCGCAGTCGCCAGTCTCATGTCCGAGCTTTTGCCGCTGGCCGATGTCATTACGCCCAATCTGCATGAAGCTGCGCGCATGCTGGAAACAGACATGGCCGCCAGCGAAGAAGACATGTTGGATCAGGCGCAGCGGTTGATTGGACTGGGTGCAAAATCAATTCTCTTAAAAGGCGGTCATGGCTCCAGTGATGAAAGCGCAGATCTGTTTTTGATCGGTGCCGGCGACCCTCTCTGGCTTCGGGAAAAACGGATTGCGACGGACAACACCCATGGAACCGGCTGCACTCTGTCGTCCGCTATTGCAGCTGCACTGGCGAAGGGCGAGGGGCTCAGTGAAGCCGTGATTGCCGCCAAGGCCTATATCCACCAAGCCATTTGTCGCTCTGATGAACTTCAGATCGGCAAAGGGCATGGCCCCGTCCATCACTTTCACGCATTTTGGGGGAAATAAAATGACGTCTGGTTCCAAAAAAGCAGCAGGTCTGACCCGACGGGGCGTGATCGCTGGCGCGGTGGCTGGTGGTGCTGGCGCATTGGCTGCGCCCGCTATTGCCGCCCAAAAACCGGTAGTGGAGTGGAAGCTGGTCACCTCCTGGCCGAAAAATCTGCCGGGGCCCGGCGTGACCGCTCAGCGGATCGTTGATCAGGTTGCAAAAATGTCGGCGGGTGCCTTCCAGATACGCTTGTTTGCTGCTGGTGAACTGGTGCCGGCGCTCGGTGTATTTGATGCGGTGTCCGCCGGGACGGCTGACATGGCCCATACAGCCTCGTTCTTTTGGCAAGGCAAGATCCCAGCTTCGGTCTACTTCACAGCCATTCCGTTTGGCCTACTGCCGCACGAACATATCTGCTGGATCGAACAGGGGGGCGGACAGGCCCTCTGGGACGAACTCTATGCACCGTTCGGCATCAAACCTGTGATGGCAGGTAACACCGGTGTGCAGATGGGCGGTTGGTACAAAAGGCCGGTCGAAAACTTAGATGATTTGCGTGGCTTGAAAATCCGGATGCCAGGGCTCGGCGGCGAAGTGATGCGCCGCTTGGGGGCAGCACCCGTTGGCCTGCCACCAGGGGAATTGTTTCAGGCGCTGCAAACTGGTGTTTTGGATGCGACGGAGTTTCTGGGGCCTTGGTCGGACCGGGCAATGGGATTCCAGAAGGCTGCCAAATTCTATTATACACCGGGATTTCATGAACCCAATGGAACCGGTGAAGCCTTGTTCAATCAGGCGGCGCTTGAGGCGTTGCCGGAAGAGCTTCGAGCAATCCTTTTGGAGGCTTGCAGGGCTGAAAATGGACGGGCGCTGGCGGAAAGTGATTGGGAAAATGCTCGTAGTCTGCAGCTGCTACAGGACGAAGATGGGGTAACAGTTTTGCCGTATCCTGACACCATTATGGCGGCGCTTCGTGAGACGGCCAAAGCTGTGTTGGCCGAAACGGCCGAAGAAGGGCCGCTCAGTGCCAGGATTTACGAAAGTCATCAGAAGGCGCGTCAGAGATTGGCGCCCTGGAGTGACACTTCCATGCGCCGGTTTATGGCCGCCAGAGATGGGGCCGCATAATAAGGAAACTTCCCTTCTGTGAAATTTTGCCGGCCTGTCGTTTGAAAAAATGCAGTGCCGGCAAGTCCGTGTTTCATTCGCCAGAACAGATTCCGGGTTTTTGAAGGGGTGCAACCTTTGCGTTTGTCTGACGGTCCATTGTTTTGTCCTGCGCTGCTGCTGAGGGAATGAACAAACTGGGCTTGGTTTTTCGTTTCAGTCACCAAAAAGCACTTATCAAGCGCTTCATTGGTCAATCTGACAGCTGTTAAAATTCGGGATTAGTGTGCTCGAATCTCGTGCGTTTGCTTCCAGCTTTAGGCGCATCTTCGATGTTACTTCCGCGATTTTAATGCACGATTCAGAAGTAAATCGTCCACATTTTCGTTCAAAAGTTTAGCGGTTCCGCAGGGATACGTGTGACAAGAAGGCAACGCTCGGCAAAGAAAGTTTTCGAAAGCTTACGTTCTGGTAAAGTGCTCAATATTTGTGCATTTGTGTGAGTTTGGGCTAAGGCCTAGAAAAAATCGACGATCATGGAGATGTTTATCTGGCTATGGGCTCCCCCAGAGAGGGCGGCGTATCAAAAAAGTACCATCTATTGCGCTGCAGCATCTACTAATCCTGCAATTATAGATCGCATTTGACTGTTGAAAGGGCCGCGTTTCTCCGGAACTCTAGGATCAGTGTCATACGCCTCCCGGTGGGGGAGGTGGGTTGGGAGAAACGTTGAAATGTGGGCAACCAAAAAACTCGTGCTGCTGACGTCGACAGCTGTTGCTGCTTCGCTCGCAGCCAGCGCCGCTGTCGCGGGCGGCTTCGCCCTGCGTGAGCAGAGTGCTTATTATCAGGGAACTTCTTTTGCTGGCAACGGAACATCTAGCGATTCCATTTCGTCCATGTTCTGGAACCCAGCTACGATCACCGCGGCCAAAGATAAAATAAACTTTGAGGCGCATAACACCTTCATCATTCCGCGATCAGAAATCACCGGAACCAATGTTGTTCCGAATTCGCTGACGACACCGACAGGCCTGATTTCGACAACTTTCAATACAGGCGATATAGGCCAGGATGCGTTTGTTCCCTCGTCCTATGCGTCCTACAATTTCAATGACAAAGTCTTCCTCGGCGTTGGAATTAACGGTGCATTTGGATTGGCAACCAAGCCAAAAGACACCAATTGGACCGGTGCCGGTTACAATCGTTCGTCAAAAATCTTCTCCCTGAATGTAAACCCAGTTGCCAGCTATAAGATCAACGAAATGTGGTCTGTGGGTATCGGGGCGCAGATTCAATATGCCGATATCCGGCTTACCAATGCATCCGCATCTCCGACCATTCCTGGAGCATCCTTGATCCCTGGTCAGCAGTTGGATGGTGACGGCACCGGCTTTGGTGTAACCGCAGGTGTTTCTTTTAGACCGACCGCCAAAACAGAAATTGGGATTGGTTACCGGTCTGCAATCTTTACAGATATTGACGGAACCATTGTAGCGCCAAGTTCGACAAATCCGTTTGTGTCTCAGACACTGGGCGTGAAAACTGTTCTCTCGACGCCAGACATGATCACCGTATCTGCAAAACAGAGCATTACGGATGACATTCGGGTTCTTGGCACCTTTGAGTGGACCAACTGGAGCCGTTTGAAGCAGCCACGCCTTGAATCGACCGCAACAGGTGCAACTGTGACGACGTTGCCGTTCAATTATGATGACGGTTTCTTCGTTGCTCTCGGCGGTGAATACGACTTTAACGACAAACTCACGCTTCGGGCTGGTGCTGCCTACGAATGGTCGCCGATCGATACGGAAATCCGGTCTGCACGCCTTCCAGACAACGACCGTCTGTGGTTGAGCGCAGGTGCGTCTTACACCTACAACAAACATGTCTCGTTTGACTTGGGTTATACGCACATTTTTGGCGCCGATACCGACTTGAACCTGGTACCAGGCCATCAGGATTACAGCGCCTCAAAGGGGTCTCTGACAGGATCAGTCGACTCTGCCGTCGACATTTTGACTGCGTCTCTCCGCGTCAAGTTCTGATCGGACTAGACAGCTTTACAACTAAGCCGGTCTGCACAGCAGACCGGCTTTTTTTTGTTTAACCCAACGAGCTCATCCGTTCAGAACGCTGCAGGGTAGAGGCCGCCGTCCATGAGGATGTTTTGACCTGTGATGTAGCCACCATATTGCGAACATAGGAAGGCACAGGTTTGGCCAAATTCTTCTGAGTTGCCGAACCGCCGAGCCGGAATTTCGGCAGCCTGGGCCTCTCGTACAGCTTCAATACTTTTTCCGGACTGTTGCGCTGTCCTTTCGAAGCCCCCCTTTAACCTGTCTGTATCCATCTTGCCGGGAAGCAGGTTGTTCACAGTCACGCCATAAGGGGCGAGCTGCCGGCAGACACCGGCCAGGAATGCAGTCAGGCCGGCCCGTGCGCCGCTTGAGAGATCCAGGCCTTCAATCGGCATTTTGACCGAGAGGGAGGTGATGTTGACGATCCGTCCAAAACCGCGCTCTTTCATGCCCGGGGTTACCGCCTGAATAAGCTCGATTGGGGTGACGAAGTTCTGGACAACGCCACCGAGCAGGGCGTCGCGGTCGAGTTCTGTGTAATCTCTCCGGGGTGGGCCGCCATTGTTGTTCACCAGAATGTCTGGGTGAGGGCAGGCAGTCAGGAGCGCAGATTGCCCCTCCGGGGTCGAGACGTCAGCTGCAACAGCCGTCACCTTAACCTGAAACTGTTCGGCTAAATCGGCCCGTGTGGCCTCTAGAGCCGCTTGATCCCGTCCGTTGATCACCAAATCACATCCGGCCTCGGCAAGCGCTTCCGCGCAGCCACGGCCCAGTCCCCGGCTTGAAGCGCAAACGATCGCCGATTTGCCGCGCAATCCCAAATCCATGTGCAGGTCTCCCCCAAGCATTTACAAATCACTGCCGGATACTATGGAAACTGGAGAACTGCCGCCATCTTCTTGGCAACAGTAGCAAGATGTTGATCACTTAACCTTTCAAGCAGTTAGCAAACTCTGGTTTTTCTGACCGTGGCTTTTGGCTCAAAGAGCAAAGAAAACGCTGCGTCCACGGCGGCAGAAGGCTGCTTGTCATAATAGTGCAACCTGAATCGCGTCTATAGCGGTCCAATGGATCATGGAGACGTGAAATGTCCACTTCAGAGGCATCGCGGCATTACAGGGCCTTGTTTATTTCAGACGTACACTTGGGAACCAGGGGGTGCCAAGCAGAGCTGCTTCTGGACTTTTTGAAAGACAACGATGCAGAGACCGTTTATCTGGTCGGCGATATTGCGGACGGCTGGCGTCTGAAACGGTCTTGGTACTGGCCCCAGCTCCACAACGATGTGGTTCAAAAGATCCTTCGCAAGGGCCGCAAGGGCTCCCGTATCGTCTATATCCCCGGCAATCATGACGAGTTCCTGCGGAATTTTCTGGGCACGCATTTTGGTGGCGTCGAGGTTACCGACAGCATCATTCACGAGACTGCCGATAAAAAACAATATCTGGTCATTCATGGCGATCAGTTCGATGTGGTGATCCGTCACGCCAAGTGGCTCGCCTTTTTTGGTGATAAGGCTTATGTCACCGCGCTCGCCGTGAATACGGTCATGAATACCATTCGGCGGCGGTTGGGTCTGACCTACTGGTCTCTGTCTGCTTGGGCTAAACTGAAGGTCAAGAATGCCGTCAGTTTCATTGGGCGGTTCGAAGATGCGCTTTGTGATGAAGCACGCCGACAGGGCGTGGACGGCGTGATTTGCGGTCATATCCACCATGCTGCGAACCGTGATGTGAATGGCATCCACTACATCAATACAGGTGATTGGGTGGAAAGCTGCACGGCGGTTGCCGAACATCATGATGGAACCTTTGAGGTGATCAGATGGGTAGAACAGGCCCAGACCGGTGCCGAGTTGGCGAAACCACAGGAAACTCCGGTCGCCGCATGAGTTCCATTCTTGTTGTGACGGATGCCTGGCATCCGCAAATCAATGGTGTTGTCCGGTCATTAGAGCGGACGGCCGAAGAACTCAGCGCCCTCGGCGTGCGCGTGGAGTTTTTAACCCCGCAATCCTTCCGGACGTTGCCTTGTCCAACCTATCCGGAAATCCGCTTGTCTTTGACCCATCGGGGAACCATCCGCCGGATGATCGATGAGTTTGACTGTGAGCATCTTCATATTGCCACAGAGGGGCCGCTCGGGCTGCTGGCTGCCAGTATTGCGAAGAAACGTGGCCAACCATTCACGACGAGCTATCACACGCGTTTTCCAGAGTATGTGTCCGCCAGGATGCCTGTGCCATTATCTTGGTCTTATGCCTGGATGCGCCGGTTTCACAACGCCGGCGATGGCTGCATGGTGGCTACGAAGTCCTTGGAAAATGATCTGAGAGACCGCGGCTTTAACAACTTGATGCGGTGGTCCCGCGGAGTCGATGAGAACCTGTTTAAGCCCTATGACGGCTCAGTCCTTCCGGCGGATCTACCGCGGCCGGTCTTTATGTATGTTGGCCGGGTTGCGATCGAAAAGAACATCAAGGCTTTCCTGGATTTGAAACTAAGCGGATCAAAAGTCGTGGTTGGCGGTGGTCCGCAACTTGAGTCCTTGAGGCGGGAATACCCCGACACGCTCTTTGTGGGGTCGAAAACCGGCCAAGACCTGGCACGTCACTATTCGGATGCGGATGTGTTTGTCTTTCCGTCACTGACGGATACCTTTGGCAACGTCATGTTGGAAGCGCTTGCGTGTGGTGTCCCTGTTGCCGCCTATCCCGTGATGGGGCCACTCGATGTGATCGGGGGTACCGGAGCCGGTGTGCTCTCAGATAATCTGGCCGAAGCCGCGGAAGCGGCGCTCGACATTCCACGCGATCATTGTCGCAGTATTGCGCTGAACTACACCTGGGCAGCGAGCAGCCGACAGTTTCTTGACAATTGTAACGCAGCCATCAGCCGGTCAACCACGGCAAACGCCGCTGAATAGCCCGCCGGCGTAGTTGACGTTGCCGTTTGGGTGGGTTTTGAGGGTGTTGTCACGGGGACAATGTTGTTGTTGCCAGCCCGAAGCCATCTGAGTACTCCTTTCTTCCATTGATGAGATTCAAGGTGGCTTTGATGACGGAAACGGCAGCACATACGGCAACGGACCCCTCTTCCTGCAAGGACGCAGCAGTCACTTTTGACGACATTTTGGATGCGGCCAATGCCATCAAGGGTGTTGCAGTCAAAACACCGCTTTTGAACAACCCAGCTTTGGATGAGAGAGTTGGCGGGCGTGTCTTCATTAAGCCTGAATGCCTCCAACGAAGCGGTTCGTTTAAGTTCCGGGGTGCTTACAATTGTTTGCGCCAGATAGATCCGGAGATACGTTCCAAAGGTGTTGTGGCCTGTTCCTCTGGCAATCATGCGCAGGGTGTGGCTGCGAGCGCTCAAATCTTCGATATGCCAGCAACGATTGTCATGCCGGCGGATGCGCCTGAGGTTAAGTTGAACCGGACCCGCGCCTATGGAGCGACGGTGATAACCTACGACCGGGCCAACGAAGACCGGGATCAAATTGCGTCAAGGGTCTGCTCGGAAACGGGAGCGACCTTTGTCCACCCTTACAACGACCCAGCTGTCATCGCGGGTCAGGGGACGACTGGTCTGGAAATGGCCGCGCAGGCCAAAGAGCTGGGCGTTCAATTGGATGACGTTTTGGCGTGTACCGGCGGCGGTGGATTGTCCAGTGGCATTGCCTTGGCGTTGGCCCATCTGTCCCCCGAAACGGTGTTCCACACGGTGGAACCGGAAGATTTCGATGACTACAAGCGCTCCTTAGAAGCTGGAACGCTGCTCTCCAATGAAGCAAAGTCCGGTTCGATTTGTGATGCGCTGTTGTCTGAAAGTCCCGGAGACATTGGATTTTCAATTCTGCGCCAGTATTCTGGAGAAGGTTATACGATAAGCGATGACCAGGCTTTAGACGCCGTTGCTTTTGCGTTTTCCGAGCTCAAATTGGTGTTGGAACCGGGCGGCGCCGCAGCTCTGGCCGCTCTTCTCTCCGGAAAAATTGACCTAAAGGAAAAAACAGTTGGCGTTGTGCTGACCGGCGGGAATATCGACCCTAAGATGTTGTTTAGTTCTCTTTCACGTTAACCGGCTGTTAGGAGGCTAACCGTTACCCGGTTGCTAGCCGAATAGTTCGCTAGAAAAACCTTTGTAGCGGATTTAATGGTAAGGGAAAATTCGTAGGGTCGCGTTATTTGAGCGGAAATATCAACAGCTTACGCTGCGTCGGGTGCGTTTTAACCTAACGCAACCATGATCTTTCTGTCTTCGGTGCCGAAGTACGCAATATTCCAAGATGTCTAACTTCGCTTGGTGGTGAAGGCCGTTTTACTATGTGCAGTCCTGGCCGGAGGGGGACGGGATTGTCAGGTGACAGTATGGAGCTGATATGCACAAACAAACGCTAAAGGACAGGCTGGCGTTTTTCCAATACACAGACGATGATCGCGCACTGGCAAAGTCGGTTTGGCCGGCAATTCAAGCTGAGTTGCCGCGGATCATGGATGGGTTTTACGCCCATGTAAAAACAGTTCCCCATCTGGCTGATATGGTCGGAAATCAGGAGCAGCGTCTTATCGCGGCGCAGTTGTCGCATTGGGAAATGCTGTTTTCCGAAGGCCCGAGCAACAATTATCTCGACCGGTCGGTCCGCATTGGCTTGGCTCATGTGCGTATCGGTCTGGACCCGAGCTGGTACATCGGCGGCTATTCCTTTGCGATGACGCAGATCTCGGAGATCCTGATCAAGAAACGGCTGATGTCTGCGTCTAAACGGGCAAAGGCGATGGCCGTGGTCACCAAGCTTGTCATGCTGGACATGGATATCGCCATTTCCACCTATCACGAGAAAATGGTGGCGGACGCGGTTGCCAAGGAAGAAGAGCTCAAGACTGCGATCACGTCCTTTGAAACGACCTTGGGCAGTGTGGTCGGCGGTCTCAGCTCCGCATCCGATGAACTTGAGAACTCCTCGCGGGATTTGAACCGCGAAACCAGCTCCATCAGCGAGCGCATGCAAAACATGGATGCCTCGTCCGGCGAGACGGCGAGCGGCGTTCAGTCCAGTGCGACTGCGACGGAAGAAATGAGTGCCTCGATCGTTGAAATTGGCCGTCAGGCTGGGCAGTCCCGGGAGATGGCCTTGCAGGCGGTGCAGGGTGCGCAGAATACCAATGAATCGGTCACGAAGTTGGCCGGATTTGCAGATCAGGTTGGATCTGTCATCGGTTTGATTTCCGATATCGCAGAGCAGACCAATCTTCTTGCCTTGAACGCAACCATCGAGGCGGCCCGGGCCGGTGAAATGGGCAAAGGTTTTGCCGTTGTTGCGGCTGAAGTGAAGGAACTGGCCAGCCAGACGACAAAGGCGACCGAAGAGATCACGGAACAGATTGCAGCTATTCAGCAGGCTACGCAGGAATCGGTTCAGGATATCGAGGGCATTACCACCATCATCGGCGAACTGTCGGAAATTGCCACTGGCATTGCCGCTGCGGTCGATCAGCAAGCTTCGGCAACTGCGGAGATTTCTTCGAGTGTCCAGATTGCCGCCTCTGGCACGCAAGTGTTCACCGACGAGATTTCAGCGGTACGAACTTCAGTTGATGTGGTCGATGGTACCGTTGAAGCCATACATGGGACTTCTTTGACACTCAAGGACCAGGCAGCGCGGCTTGGAGAAGAAGCGAACCGGTTCTTTGCCGCGGTCAAGACTGGCTAAATCTGAATAAAGAGGGGAGGCATCGCTGAGCGGTCCACGGACTTCTTGGCGATGCCTTAAAGCCTGTCATATCAAATGGATCCAATGAGATGCGGCAGGCTCTATATCATCTGTACCATGCCGCACGGATTGTCGTCTGTGCGGCGTTTGTTTTTGGCGGCCGTTTTACCGGACGTCTGCAAGTCACTTCATTGCTGGGCAAATAAAAAAGGGCGCCGAAGATGCGGCGCCCTTTTTCGGTAAGATTTTAGCGCTGGCTTAGTTGAAGAGAGCCTGGCGTTCGGCTTCGGTCAGATCCACCAAAGGATCGGCACTGTCATCACTGTCAGCTTCTTGCTCGATCACAGCCCAATCCGCGTCGGCTTCAGCTTCTGAAGCAGCTTCTGACTCTGCCTCAACTTCAGCAGCGAGATCGGCCTGGATGTCTTCAACAGCCACTGTTTCAGATTCTACAGCTGCTGCCATATCAGCTGGTTCGTCAGTCTCGACTTCCGAGTCAGCGACTTCGGCGTCAAACAATTTATCAATTGCAGCTTCGTCGAGAACTTCATCTCCTGCCACAGAATCAAAGTCACCAGAGAACTCATCTGCTGGGGCTTCTTCAACGGCTTCATTTTTAGGAGCCGGCGCAAACATGTCGTCAATGGCTGCCGCGTCCATGGGCTGATTGTCTTCTGCCATAATGGCATCAATATCGGCAGCGCCGAGCGATTGGCCCATTTCGTGGCTGAAGTCATTGGCCTCGGATGACACCTCCTTGGCTACATCGGACAGCGCAGCGTCCAACACGTCTCCACTGACGGACATCAGTTCATCGACGCTGTTTTGGCTAACGCCGGCGCCGGCCATCTGCGGGCCGTTCAACAAATGAGCATCCGGGCGATTGTCGACCGGACCAGCTGTATCGTCAGCTTCAAGGTCCTCAATGCCCCAAATGTTGATCATCAGGTTGATACGGCTTTCCAAATACCGCAGCACCTGAACCACTTTGTTGGTCCGCTGTCCGGTCAGATCCTGGAAGGAACAGGCCATGAATATTTCTGTGGCCTTGGCGTCGATGTCATCGCACGTTGCATCATCCGCCCCGTTTTCGCGAAGGACCCAGGCTTTTTCTTGGATCTGCTCGGCAGCTTCCAGAATGGACTGAGTTGCCCCTTCGGTCTGCGTGACGATGGCATCCAATTCATGGGAGGCATCGACAAAGCGGTTGCTTTGATCGGTATCGTCTTTGATGTTCGCGATTTCTGATTTTGTCCGCTCGATCGCTTCATGCATGTCTGCAATATCAAGGCGGATTTTATCGAGGTCGGGAACTTTGCGCTGGCGGGTGACCACTTTTTCAAGACGCCGGATCGAACTTAAGATCTCGGTTGTTTCCGGGGTCTTGTTGCGGTTCAAAAACTCCTTTAGAAACCGACGTCCCCGATCGGATTCCATCAAGGTCTGTTCAAGCGTCTGATATTCGGCTTCGCCGATCAGCTCCGGTTCTGCTTGTAGTGTTTCCGCTTTCATAAGGACGCGATTCTCAACTCTGCAAGGGCCGTTCGGTAGCCGCTACGGACTATTCTGGCTTTCTAGGTAAACTCAAAATCGTTAATTTTTTTTTGGGCTTCGACATACGGCGTACTTTACATGTTTAAATTGTCCCCAAGCTTAAGTGCGCGTGTCTCCAGTTTGTTTGCTGTCCATTTCTTCGGATATGGCTTGTTTTTGCCGTTCTTTCCGGTCGTTCTGGAGTTTGAGGGTTTCTCGGCAGCGGACATTGGTTTTGTCCTGGGCGCGGGCACCATAGCGCGAATTGCGGCGAGCCCAGCCTTGTCCAATCTTGCCGACCGGACCGGCCAGCGGCGCTGGTCCATCTTCATCTATTCGATTCTCGGCACAGCGTTCATCGCGCTGTTTGCGTTCGGAAACGGGCTTTATGTTCTGGGCGCTGGCGTTATTGGGTACATGGTGTTCAAAGCACCGGTTCTGCCGCTCAGCGATGCTTATGCCTTGGATGCAGCACGCAACACAGGGGCAGATTATGCCCGGATGCGGCTTTGGGGATCAGCCGGATTTGTCGCCGCGACCATCGCGGGCGGCTGGCTGGCAACCGATGAAACCATCTGGGCGATCCTGCTTCTGATCGGTCTGGCTTCGTTTTTCACCGGTTTCGTTGTCATGTCGCTTCCGCGCCAGAGCGGGGCCGGGGACGCTGGTGTCGCCAATGACGATTCGTTGGAAGCTCCGTTTAGAAGCATTTGGTTTTGGCCTGTGCTGATGCTTATGGGGCTGTTTCAGGCAAGCCATGCGGCCTTTTATGGTTTTGGAACCTTGTACTGGCAGGCCGCGGGAATCGCAGATCAAACCATTGGAATTCTATGGGCTATTGGTGTTGTGGCTGAGATTGCGCTGTTCACAGTTGCCGGCCGGATTGCGCTGCGGTTCGATCCACCGGTGTTTCTGATTGTTGCCGGTGGTGCCGCAGTAATCCGATGGGGACTGTTTCCATTTGCTGACGCACTTTGGTCCATGGTCGCGCTTCAGCTTCTCCATGCTTTGACCTTTGGGGCAGCGCACCTTGGTGCGATTGCAATCCTTGCTAAGGTCGTGCCCAGCCGTTGGGCGGGCACGGGCCAGGGATTACTGGCAACGTCCATTGGGTTGCAAATGGCAGCCGGGCTGAGTGTCTGTGGTGCGCTTTATGAAAGCAATCCCGATCTGCCGTTTTATGTGATGGCGGCCGTATCCGCGGTTGGAACACTTGGCATGTTTGCGCTGACACCTGTGGTGCGCCAGCGCATGGCTTCAAGCGCGGTAGACTAACCCCAAAGGGCAGTTTCCGGCGGGAACAATGTGCTGCCTTCGAACACCAGGCCGGGAGTACGATCTTCGGTCAGCAGTAAGGGACCATCAAGATCGACAAAATCGGCGCTTTGAGCCAGCAGGACCGCCGGTGCCATGGCCAATGATGTTCCCAGCATGCAGCCGACCATGATTTTGAAGTCGAGTTTTTTTGCTTCGTCGAGAAGCGCCAGCGCTTCCGTCAGGCCGCCGGATTTATCGAGCTTGATGTTGATCGCATCATAGCGGCTGCGCAAATCCTCTAGGCCATCCCGTGTGTGCAGGCTCTCATCGGCGCAGATCGTGATTTTGCGCTCCAACCCAGCTAGCAGGCCATCATTGCTTGAGGGCAGGGGTTGTTCGATCAGGGCCACACCTGCGGCTTCACACGCCGCCATGTTGCGGGCAAAACAGCTGTCGTCCCAGGCTTCATTGGCATCGACAATCAACGTGCTGTCAGGGGCTGCATTGCGCACGGCTTCGATCCGCTCGTCATCTCCGCTTCCGGAAAGTTTGACTTTCAACAGCGGTCGATGCGCGGCCTGAGCGGTTTTTTCTGCCATTGTTTCGGGCGTGCCGACGCTGATGGTGTAGGCGGTGGTCACAGGCTTCAAAGCTGCGATCCCGGCAAGATCGGTAGCGCGTTTGCCGGACAGCTTTGCATCCAGGTCCCAAAGTGCGCAATCGACCGCGTTTCGGGCTGCGCCTGCCGGCATTGCGGACTGCAAGGCCTCACGCGTTAGACTGTCCTGCAGAAGCGGCGCAATCTCCTGGATTTGTGCCTGCACACTTTCCATGGTCTCGCCGTAGCGGGCATAGGGAACGCATTCGCCGCGGCCTGTGTGCCCGCGATCGGCTATCGACACCACCAGCACGTTGGCATGTGTCCGGGTGCCGCGTGAAATTGCGAATCCTCCCCCAGCGATTTCAAAACTTTCTTGGTCGATACGGACAGTGCGGCTCATGGGGCACCAAACTCCGCCGCAACTTTATCCACCAGGCTGTCCATGCCGTAACGCACTGGATCGGTCGCAGGTAGACCATGCTCTTCGCCGACCTTTGCCAGATAGGCCTGGGCCTCCTCATCACTCAGTGCTTGGGTGTTAACAGCAATCCCTAAGCAGCGGATGTCCGGATTGGTCAGCCGGCCACATTGAATGGTCATGTCGATGACTTGCTGGATGGTCGGCAGTGGCGTGTCGACACCGCGCATCTTGGTACGGGTCGGTTCATGGCAGACAATAAAGCCGTCTGGCTGAGAGCCGTGCAGAAGCCCAAGTGTTACGCCCGCGAATGACGGGTGGAACAGTGACCCCTGACCTTCAACGACCTGCCAATGATCGTCATCGGTGGCTGGGGACAGCCATTCGGCCGCACCTGCAATGAAGTCCGCAATGACAGCATCCAGAGAGAGGCCACGGCCTGAAATAAATACACCTGTCTGACCGGTGGCACAGAACGAGCTCTTGTAACCACGCTCATTGAGCGCCTTGTCCATGGCCAGTGCGGTGTATTTCTTGCCGACTGAACAATCCGTTCCGACCGCCAGGATGCGTTTGCCGGGTCTCTTGGTGCCTTTGCCGGTTGCGAAAGCCATATTGTTGTGGCGCACATCATGCAGCTGCCCGCCGTGTGTGACGGCGGCTTCTGCGATTTCGGGAATGTCGCCGAGCCGGACATGGAGGCCCGAAGCGACGTCCAGGCCAGCATTCAAAGCTTCAACAATCGAATCGATCCAATGGTCCGGCAGTCGGCCGCCCGCATTGACCGCGCCAATGACGAAGGTTTTTGCACCGGCGGCAACCCCTTCTGCGATCGACATGTCTGCAAGGCCTGTATCGGCCGCACAGCCGTCGAGCCGGACTTGCCCGATACACCAGTCTTTGCGCCAATCAACAATGCCGGTCGCGGTTTTGGCTGCGAGGGCATCGTGAACGTCACCTAGGAACAAAAGGTAAGGACGGGCTATTTCCATGGACAAAGCTTTCATCTGACTGCTGGACGTTAATCTTCGCAATCAGGTATACGGGGGGAAGTTGACGAGCGGCAAGAGGGCAACCCTCCGGAATGGCATTCTTGGAAAAAAACATTGCGCCGGAGATGCATCTTGAAACCGATGATGCTGGCCGCCAGTTTCTATCTCTTTCTGGCGACTGGACGGTCAGTACGCTTGCAGAAGCTGATCGGCAGATTGAGACGCTCGAAATAGCCAAGGACAAACTCACCTGCATTGACGTGTCGAAAATTGGACATTTGGACACCAGCGGGGCCTGGTTGATCCACCGGACCCGCGGTCAATTGGAGTTCAGCGGCCGAAAGGTGGAATTGACCGGCCTCAGTGAGGTGCGGCGGAGCCTGTTTAAAGAGATCGAACGCCATCATCCGCCGCGTTGGTCTCCGGACCGGTCCGGCTTCACCATTGTCGGTTTTTTGGAAGCGACCGGCCGTCAGATGGTGGAAGCTTACAAAGACGCCCTCGCGATGCTTCACATCCTGGGGTCTTTGGGGATGGTGCTGTCCACGGTGCTTCTGCAGCCCAAACGCCTGCGCAGTATCGCCATTGCTGTTCAGTTTGACCGCAGCTGTATTGGAGCGGTGCCGATTGTTGCGCTGATGAGTTTTTTGATTGGCGCGATCATCTCGCAGCAGGGCGGATTTTATCTGAAGCAGTTCGGCGCCGATATCTTTGTTGTTGATTTGGCTGGGATCTTGGTGCTCCGGGAAATTGGGGTCATTCTGACTGCGATCATGGTCGCTGGCCGATCTGGCTCTGCTTTTACTGCTGAACTCGGCGCAATGCGGATGCAGGAAGAGGTCGATGCGCTTCATGTCATCGGTCTGAGCGTCACAGAAGTTCTTGTGCTGCCACGTATTCTGGCTTTGATGATTGCCTTGCCGATCCTCACATTCGTGGCTGACATGGCCGCGCTGTTTGGTGCTGGGCTGATCACTTGGGTTTATCTGGACATTCCACCGGCGGCATTCCTTGTTCAGCTGAAAGCTGCAATTACGGTGAACACCTTTGTTGTCGGTCTCATCAAGGCGCCTTTTATGGCGTTGATCGTCGGACTGATTGCTTGTGTCGAAGGACTCAAGGTTGAAGGCTCTTCGGAATCCCTCGGTCGGCACACAACCATGTCGGTGGTGAAGGCGATTTTCCTGGTGATTGTCGTGGACGGATTTTTTGCGATTTTCTTTGCGGCGATCGGAGTGTAACGGCGATATGGCGGTTTCTGAGACCCAATCGGCTGACGGCAGAAAAGAGCCGGTACAGAGAACTTCTGAAAACATCCTCTCTGTCAGGGACATTACCGTCGGATTCGGTTCGAAGATTATCTTGCAGGATCTCGATCTTGATGTGCGCCGGGGCGAAGTGCTCGGATTTGTCGGGGGCTCGGGAACAGGCAAATCTGTTTTGATGCGCACGATCCTAGGGCTGACCCCCAAAAGAGCTGGTAAAATCAGCGTTTTTGGTCATGACCTTGCCGCGGCCAGCCCCAAGATCCGCAAAACCATCGAGCGGCGCTGGGGCGTGTTATTTCAGCAGGGCGCCTTGTTCTCGTCGTTGACGGTCAAACAGAATATTCAAGTGCCGATGCGCGAGCATTTGAAACTGCCGCAACAGCTGATGGATGAGTTGGCAACATTGAAACTGGAGCTGGTCGGCCTGCCCCAGGACGCTGCTGATAAATTGCCAGCAGAATTGTCCGGCGGCATGGTCAAACGGGCGAGCCTTGCACGCGCCCTTGCACTGGACCCGGATTTGGTGTTTCTGGACGAACCAACGTCCGGTCTGGATCCAATTGGGGCCGCTGCGTTCGATTCGTTGATTGCCAATTTGAGCTCTACTCTGGATTTGACCGTTTATATGGTTACTCACGACCTCGATAGTCTGCATTCCATCTGTGACCGGATCGCAGTTCTGGGGAATAAGCAGGTTCTGGCGCTCGGACCGCTCGAAGATATGATGAAAAATGACGATCCTTGGATTAAGTCTTATTTTCGAGGGGAACGGGCCCTGCGCCGGACATGAGGTTGGAGTGAATGGAAACCCGCGCAAATTACATTCTGATTGGCGGTTTTATGATCGCGATCCTGATCAGTGCGTTCGGGTTCATCTATTGGCTCGCAGTGACGGCTGAATCGCGGCAAAATGTTGAAGTGAAAATCCTCTATCCGGGTCCGGTAACAGGGCTTCCGGTTGGCGGGCAGGTTCTGTTCAACGGCATCCGGGTCGGTGACGTGAAGTCGCTGGATTTTGCCCCAGGTGATCCGACCAAAGTTTTGGCGACGGTCCGGATCCGCCCGTCCACGCCGCTGCGTGAAGATACCAAAGCAACCTTGAATTTCACCGGATTGACGGGCGTTGCCTATGTCGATTTGACCGGCGGGACGAGCTCCGCGCCGCTTCTGCTCAACCCGGACGGTGATCAGGATCCTAACAACATCCCGGTGCTTCACGCCGAGCGCTCATTTTTCGACGATATCGTGGATGGAGCCCGTGATGTCCTGAAACGGGCAGATTCGACCATGCAGACCGTCGATACGCTGCTAAAGGAGAATGGCCCGGCGATCGCAAAGACTATCCAGAATGTCGAAACATTCTCGGACGCGCTGGCGGCCAATGCGGATGGCGTTGAAGACTTCATGGCCAGCATCGGCAAGGCGTCAGAAGCCTTTTCCAGCCTGTCTGGCCGGATGGAAGGTCTGGTGGACCAAGGCGAACGGCTGCTGGCCGCTGTGCCCTCTGACAAAGTCACGGCCATTGTCGACGATTTGCAGACCTTTTCTGCAAGTCTCGGCAAGGCCGGCGACGACATTGATGCTGTGATGGCCGATGCCCAAGGCGTTGCCAAAGATCTGGCTGCCTTTACGGAGCGATTGAACAGCGGCCTCGGACAGGTGGAATCCATTGTTCAGGCGGTCAAACCGGAAGATATCGAAGCGGTCATGCAAGGCGCTGCTGCGCTCGGCGATGTCTTGAAAAAACGCTCCAGTGAAATCGACGAATTGGTGGTCGCAACCACAAGCACCATGCAGGGTGTAAACAATATCGTCGACATGATCCGTCAGCGTGAGGGAACCATCTCTGAAGTGATCACGGGTAGCCGCGATATTGTTGTGAAAGTTGATGAAATCGTCACACGTGGAGTTGAAGTCGCGGCAGTGATCGATCCGCTTCAGATCGAGGAGATTGTCGCCTCAGTCGGCACCTTTACCAGTGGGCTGAACGCATCACTGCTTCGGGTTGATGAAATTGTGGCCAGCGTCGACCCGGACAAGGTGGGACAAGCGGTTGATGGTGTTGCGAGCGTGATCGACAACTTCAACAATCAGCAAAGCCAGATCAACGAGATCATCGCGTCCACAAAGTCGACCATCCAGAATTTCGAAGCGGTATCGGCGACAGTCCGAGGTCAGGATGACCGGATAGCGGCGCTGATCAGTGACGTTCAGTCCGCCGCGGAACGGTTTGCGGCGACGTTGCAGTCGGCAGACGATCTCTTGAAAGCAGTTGATCCGGAGAAAGTCGCCAATATTGTTGGATCGGTTGAAACAGCGGCCTCAGGGCTGGCTGGCGAAGACGGCATTCCGGCGATCTTGGCAAGTGCACGTCAGGCTGCGGACAATGTCCAGCAAATGACCGCGGATCTTTCCAAGCGGACCCCAGATGTCGATCAGATCATCACTGACGCCAAGCAAATGACGGCAACATTGAACTCCACCTCTGTCCGGGTGGAAAGCCTGGTCGAGAAAGTATCCGAGATGGTCGACGGCGACGGCGAGGGATTGATCAAGGAAGCAACGCTGGCGGCCCGGGCGATCCGCAAGGTTGCCGTTGCTTTCGAAAGCCGTGCCGATTCCATTGCAGGCGGCCTGTCGAAATTTGCTACACAAGGCTCCGCGGATCTATCGTCGGCACTGGCGCAATTCAACCGGACACTGGTATCTATTCAACGGGCTGCGCAAAGCTTTGAACAACAGCCGAACCGGATCATCTTCGGCGGCGAAGAGGTGCCGACATATCAAGGCGGGCGGCGCCGGTGAGTAAGGTGAGTAAAGGACAAACGCGGATGACACAGGCAGACAGCCGGCTGACCCGACGGGCTTTCGTCGGCGCTCTTTGTGGCAGTGCCGTGGTTTCCGGCTGCACCAGTTCCGGTCCCTCCGCCTTTTATAGCCTTCAGGCCGCTGACGTTGGCAGTGTGTCTGGACGCTCAAGCCGTGTGCAGGTGCTTGTGGCCCCGCCGCGTGCGCTGAAAGCTCTCGATACTTCTTATATTGCCGTTGTCGACAGCGGTCCGGTCTATTCCTACTTTCCGAAAGTTGCCTGGGCGGACACGCTGCCGAATGTCGTGCAGACCAAGCTGGTTCAAACCCTGCAGAACACTGGACGCTTGCGCGGTGTTGGGTTGCCGGGCGATGGCCTGTTGATCGATTATCAGTTGCAGACAGATATCCGGGCGTTTGAGCTCAATATTGAGCGCGCAAACCGGGGCGTTGTCGAGATCGCGGCTCGGGTGGTCAATGATCGTAATGGCCGGACCGTCGCCAGCAAGGTTTTCCGGCGCGAAACACCTTCTGGAAGTTCGGACGTGGATAAGGCGGTTGCGGCCATGAACCAGTCTGCAGAGCAGGTGTTTTCCGACATTGCCGCCTGGACGCTCAGAAACGTCTGAGCGCCCAATAATCTATCTATATTAACGCCAGTGAGAACGCCGGTACTGCGATTAGCAGGATCAGGCGCAGGATGTCTGCCGCCCAGAACGGCAGGATGCCAGCGAACATCGTGCGCAGTGGCACATCGGTTAGGACAGAGCGCAGCACAAAGACATTGAGGCCGATCGGTGGGGAAATCAGGCTGATTTCGGTGACCACAACAACGATGATTCCGAACCAGATCAATACCAGTTCCGGATCACTGAGCAGGCCGGTGCCAAAGTCGAGCGATGTGACGAGCGGAAAGAACACCGGCACAGTCAAGAGGATCATCGACAGACTTTCCAGAACCGCCCCCAAAACCACATAGATCAGCACCAGGACCAGGATAACCACATAGGCATTTACGTCGAGGGATTGGACGTAGTTGAGCAGGGCGTCTGGAACACCTGCATAGCTGATGAAGTTGGAAAAGACCTCCGCGCCAATGATGATTGCGAAGATCATCGCGGTGGTTCGCGCGCAATTGAGCCCGGCGCTGAACAGTTTTTCAAAAGTCAGACCACCGGACAAAAGTGCGATCAGAAATGCGGTTGCTGCACCGATGCCGGCCGCTTCGGTTGGCGTGAAGAAGCCGCCATAGATACCGACCATGATGACGGCAAACAGCCCGAGCACCGCCAAGACACCCCAGATATCTTTACGTTCTACCGGAATGTCTTCATGTTCGCTGGGCGCGAGTTTCGGCTTGAAAAGAACGGTTACATAAACGGCTGCCATATAAAAGACGACGCCCAGAAGCCCCGGGATGATGCCGGCAATAAACAGTTTGCCGATGTCGGCTTCCGTCAATAGACCGTAGATGATCAGAATAACGCTGGGCGGGATCAGAATGCCGAGCGTGCCGCCAGCGGCGATTGATCCGGTTGCCAAACTGTCAGCATATCCGGCCTTGCGCATAGATGGCATGGCCACTTTGGACATGGTGGCGGCTGTTGCCAGCGACGAGCCACAGACGGCAGAAAACCCGCCACAGGCAACGACTGCAGCCATCGCCAGACCGCCGCGCATCCGGTGCAACATGCGATGCGCGGTCGTAAACAGCGACTGGCTGACGCCGGAAATGGTCAAAAGGTTGCCCATCAAGATGAACAGCGGGATCACCGACAGGGTGAAGGACAAGCCAGTATCAAAGGCGGCATTGCCCAGAAGATTGAAGGCTGCATTCCAATTGCGCAGCATGGCAAAACCGGCGGTTCCGACGATGATCATCGCAACAGCAATCGGTACGCGCACCAGAACCAGGCTGAAAAGGGCGCCAAATCCAATCAGAGCCTCGAGCACGAGTTAGGCCCCTTTACGAAAACGGTTGTAGGAGAAGACGGCGGCGGCGATTGCGGAAACAGCAAAGGAAACAGACCCCAGCCAGCCGATGATAAAGAGCGGAATTTCAAGGGAATCGGTCACTTGTTCTCGCCGCTGCAGTTTGTCCGCATGTTCGATCAGCTCTATGGCGATCAGAGCAAAGATTGTGATGGTGCAGACCCCAGCAATGACAGTACCGAGGCGCTTGAGCACCCGGCTCTTCATGCCATCGAGAAGCTCAACTTCAATATGTTCGCCGGCAGCCGTCGTCAGCGGAAGCGCCAGGAAAATCAGAGTCGCCAATAGCAGTTCGGTCAGCTCATAGGCCCCAGTCACCGGACTGTTGAAAACATATCTTGCCACCACGTCGACGCATGTCAGGCCGATCAAGGCAAACATGACCAAAAGGCAGGCTGAACCGAGGACATAAGTCATCACGGGCAGGATCTTGGAGATCCAGCCCGCGTTGGTTTTTTTGGACGTTGCCGTCATGATCAGTTGCTGATGTTGGTTTGGGCGCGGAATTCGCCCAAGGCAGCTGCACCATCAAAGCCGGTTTCCGACACTGCCTTGACCCAGGCACCTTCATGCTTTTCAGCCAGTGCCTTGATCGCTGCCAGAACCGGGGCAGGGGCGTCGTAGACTTCGATGTCCTTGTCGGCAATGTAAGAAGCGCCACGGCTATCTGCACCGTCCCAGACACCGCCAGCAAGTTCTGCAAGCGCTTCGCCGGAAACTTTTTCAATCGCCGCCTGATCTTCGGCAGAGATGCCGTCCCAGATGTCTTCGTTCATGACGAGGAACCAGGAGGTGTTGTAGATACCGCCCGGCACTTTCATGGAGTACTTGATGTAATCCGTCAGTTTGAAGGCCTGGAGCGCTTCCATCGGGAAGGTCACGCCATCAATGACGCCACGGGACAGCTTTTCATAAACTTCGCCCGGGCCCATGAACTGGGTGGTGATGCCGAGGTCTTGCGACAGGCCGGCGATGTAACCGCCCGGTGTGCGCACTTTCAGACCAGAAAAGTCTTCCGGTTTTTCGATCTTGCGCTGGTTGTTGTGGAACATGCCAGGGCCATGCACCCAGAGACCAAGAAGTTTGGTGCCCTTGTGCTCGTCCTGCGCCTTCAGGCTGCCACCATAGACATTCCAATAAGCCTTGGAGCCATCGGTCGCAGTGTCTGCGATAAAGGAGAACTGGCCGATGCGCGATCGCAAGAACCGGTCATCCTTGGTGAAAGAATGCAGGCCATAAGTGATGTCGGCAACACCATCTGCAGCAAGGTCATAATGAGCCGGCGGCGGTCCAAGCGGCTTTGGCAGGACGCGGACTGTGACACGGCCTTCAGTTGCGTCGGCAACTTGTTGTGCCCACGGCTGGATAACTCCGGTGACGACCGGATGTTTCGGCGGCAGCCAGGACGATAGAACCAGTTCGTCAGCAGAGGCGCTGGCAACCAGGCCGGTCAAGGCACCGGCCGCAGCGCCGGCAAGGATCGAAAGATATTTTGGATGTTTCACGGCTTTTCCTCCCAATTCGGTCTCACGCCGATGTCCGTCGCTTCCATTCTTGAAGTGAGTGTGTCGAAATTAGTTGCATTTGAAACTAAGTCAATCGTAAAATCTCGCAAAACAGTACGGTGCGCCAAAAGTTGAACCGGAATGATAGGCCGTCAAAGGGTTTTTTAAGACGATGACAGGACACGAGATTGACACGGATTTGAAGCCAGGCGGGTTCCAGCTGGAAACCTTTTTTCCTTACCTGGTCCGTGTGTTTTAT
Organism: Roseibium sp.; assembly: GCF_965216085.1. GTDB lineage: Bacteria > Pseudomonadota > Alphaproteobacteria > Rhizobiales > Stappiaceae > Roseibium. The sequence goes on from NZ_OZ244138.1 coordinate 1,718,147, forward strand.
TCTGATGTAACCCGTGCACTTTCAGATATCTATCAACGTGATTACGGCATGACACCGGCGGAATGGCGGGTCATGGCGATCCTCGGATCCAGCTCTGAAGGTATGCAGGCCAGTGAAATCGTCTTCCGGTCCAGTATGGATAAGGTGGTGGTTAGCCGGGCCGTCAAACGCATGGAAGAGCGCAAGTTTTTGAAACGGAACGCCAATGCAGCTGATGGACGGAGTTATCTTCTGTCCCTGTCCGACACGGGGCGCGCCGCTTTTGAAGACCTCGCCCCAAAGCTGATGGCCGTCGAAAAACAAATGCTGGACGGACTGAAAGACGATGAAATCCAGGTCGTGCTGGCGGCGATGTCCAAGATCCGGGGCAACCTGGCAGTGTCAGAGCCGCCGACTGAGGCATAGGCTAGGCGGTTCAGGATTGGGGTAGTGGACATGAAAAAAGGCGGCCCGGGAGCCGCCTTTTTGATTTCTATGACCAGGGCTTAGTCGAGCCGGCCACTGGCATGGGCCAGCATTGTGTAGACCTTGCCAGTGTCAGACGTCAGATAGGTCTGACCCAGCATGTTGTCGCGATCGTTGCGGGATACCTGGGCGAGCAGTTGCTCGAAGTCGGCTACGTACCGCTCAACAGCGGTCCGGAATTCCGGGTCCCGCGCATACTTTTGACGGATCTCGTCAAACGTCTGCTGGCCTTGCAGGGTGTAGAGACGACGGGTGAAGACATGCCGTTCACCCTTCCGGTAGCGCTCCCACAGATCGATGAAGGTCTCATGGTCGATTGCCCGGGCGATGTCGACAGACAGCGAATTCAGGCTTTCCACTGTTTGCAGCGGTGTGCGGCCCTGTTCGGTGTCGGCACTAGCATCGTCCTCATCACGCGAGGCTCGGCGCAGCAGGTCTGAGACCCAGCCTTTGCCAGCGGGATTTCCGGCATCAGCCTGAGCCGGTTGCTGACGGCGGGTGTTGACCGGTCCACGCGCTTCGGGCTGCTGTGGAGCTGCCGGACGTGGCTGCGGTTGTTGCTGGACGAATGCCGGTGCCTGCGGGATCTGCGGGGCAGGAGCAGGAGCAGGAGCTTGTTGTACCGGCGCAGCAGTTGCAGTTGCCGCCTGCGCCTGCGGTTTGGAGACATCGAGCGCGTTGGATTGCTTGGCAACGATGTCGGACAGCTCGGTCAAGGCGCGGATCTGTTCGTTGACCACTTTGCGCAGCGCTGCAGAAGATTCTTCTGCTTCATCCGGCAGATTGAGCACGCCTTGTTTCAGTTCGCTGCGCGTTGCTTCCAGTTCGCGGTGAACGTCGCGGGCCACATCGCGCATGCGTGTTGCCGCATCGTTGAACCGGTCGGACGCGTCGCTGACCGTGCGGGACATTTCCGCAATGATGTCGTCCTGTGCAGAGCGGATCGCATCGCGGGCCTTCTGGCCTTCCATGCCAGCCGTCAAGCGCATGGATTCGAACTGCTCGGAGACCTTCTTGGACGCTGCCTCGGCAGCAGCACTCAGCATGCCTGCCGCATCGCGGGCCTTGTCGTCGGCGGTCTCCAGCGTTTCAGACAGGGTTTGCGTGAACGAGCGCATGAGCGTGTCGACAGCTTCGGTTTTTGCCAGAAGCGTGTCGGCGACATCTTCGATCGCGGTCTTGCGCTCAGATACGCGGCCCTCAACAGAACGGTTGGTGTCTTCCAGATGCCGCGCTGCTTTGGTCAAGTCTTCTGCTTGGTCCCCGAAGCGGTTGGTGAGGTTCTGGATATCTGCCAATGTCGTCGACGTGACGTCCCGCAAGTTGCTGACTTGCTCGTCGATCAAGCCGGTTGTCGAAGTGGTTTCCGATACGGCCCGGTCAACCGCAGAGCGGAACTCGCCAGCGCGGCGCGCCAGGTTACTTTCCACTTCGGAGAGGTTCTCACCAGCTGTGGAAACGATGGACTGGAGGTTGGAGTTCGATGTCTCGATCTTATTGAGGATATCGGAAACGTCGGCCTCGAGCCGGAGTTTTGTATCGGTGAGCAGGCGGGTGGCCTGATCGCTGCGCTCGTTGATGGAGGCAACGATCCGGTCCCCGGCTTCGACGAGCGAACGGGTCGCATCGAGACCGGTATGGGCAAAGGTGTCGGTGACATCCTTGCCTTTGACAGTAATTGCCTCAAGGATCGCGCCATGAACTTCAGACAGGCGTCCTGTGAGATCATTGGCGCGTGTTTCGATCGCGCTGATCAGTTCATTGCCATCGGTGCCAACGATCTTAGCCAATTCGCCGGAGCGGGCACCAAAGGCCTCGTTGAGGGCCGTTGCCTTTTCGAGCAACTCGTCCGCCACTTCATTGCCGCGGTTGACAAGAAGGTTGGCAGCTTCGGAAACCGCGCTGTTGACACGGGCGCGGATCATGCCAGCCTCACCGGACATCTGTCCGCGGATTTCCTCGAGCGTCTTGGCGAGCGTCATGCGGGCCTGTTCGCTTTCAGCTGACAGGTTGCCGGAGATTTCTGCAATCAGACCAGCAAGCTCGGTGCGGACCTTGTCGCTTTCGCCGGTCAGGGAGCCGGAGAACTCAGCCAGCGTACCGGCGTAGAGTGTCCGTGCCTTCTCGCTTTCTGCGGCCATGGCCCGGGCTGCATCGCCAACGGCTGCAAGCACCAGATCACGGATCTTGCCGCTTTCGCCGGACATTGCCCCAGTGGCATGTTCCATAGTTTGGCTGATCTGAAGCGCCGCCTTTTGGCTCTCGTCTGTAAGTGAACCGGTCGCCTGTGCCATTGTCTGGCTGATCTGGTCTGCAGCCTTCTGGCTTTCGCCGACCAGAATGCCGCGGGCTTCGCCGACAGAACCCAGCACGATCTGACGCATCCGGTCGCCTTCGCCGGAAAGCTTTGTTGTGGCATCTGTAAGCGCGCCGTCAACAATCTCAACGGTTTTGCTGCGCTCGCTGGCCAACGTTTCAACGGCACTTGCAACAGCGTCCTGAACCATATCCCGCAAGCGTGTGCTTTCTGTCGAGAGGGTTGCCCCGGCTTCAGAGATCACAGCAGTCAGGATATCGCGGGCCCGTTCGCTTTCGCCGGTCAAAGTGCCCGAGATGCTCTCCAGGCGTTCGTTCAAGACTGTTTCCAGCTGACCTGCTCGGGTGTCGAGCGTTTCTGCAACTTCGAAGACCTTGGCTCCAAGCGAAACATTGATTTCGGCAATACGCTCGGACAGGGATTCAGTCAGCTGTTCGCTCTGTCTGCCCAGAACAGTGCCAGCTTCTGTCAGACGGTTGTCGAGGGCAGAGGTCATTTCATCCTGACCTTCGACGAAGGCCTGGGCGATTTCTTTGGTCCGGGAAATCAACGTATCGGAGATCTGGCGCGCACGGGCATCCAGTGTCTCGTCAATTCGTTCCGTTCCACTGGTCATGGTCGCGGACAAAACTTCAGCTTTCTCGGCCATGGCAGCTGCGGCGCTATCGACATGGGATGTCAGCTTGGTGCTGATATCGTCGGCACGGTCTGCCAGCGTGTTGCCGGCTGCTTCAACGCGCTGACCAAGCTGAAGGGTGATTGCATCAGAGCGATCGGCCAGAACATCGGTGATGTTGCGTGTTTTATCTTCTAGCGCTTCGCTGATCACATTTGTGCGCTGTTCGATGGCATCGCCCAGGATCTGGGTCCGGGACTCCAACGCAGCTTCAAACGATGCCGTGCGCTGATCCAGGGTTAGATCCAGGGTGTTGATGTGGCTGCCCAAAGAGGCGTCCATTGTCGAAATACGTTCCCCGAGCGAGACGTCCATAGTTGTGAAACGCTGTTCGAGGGACGCATCCATTGTGGAGATGCGATCTCCAAGGGTTGCGTCCATCGTCGTGAAGCGATGGTCCAGCGAGGTGTCCATTGCCGAGATGCGCTCGCCAAGGGAGGTGTCCATTGCTGTGAAGCGTTGCTCCAGGGAAGCATCCATAGTGGAGATGCGATCGCCAAGAGTTGCGTCCATCGTGGTGATGCGCTCGTTCAGCGACGTATCGATGGTCGAGAAACGCTGGTCCAGGGACGAATCCATGGTTGCGATGCGCTCACCGAGTTTGCTGTCCATGGTTTCGATGCGGCTTTCGAACGTCACATCCAAGGTGGATAGACGGCTGTCGAGCGCTTCGGAGAGCAGCAATGTCTTGGTGTCGAAAGCATCGATCAGCTGACCGCCGCGGTCTGTGACGATGGTTTCCAATTCGCCCAAGCGGTTGCTGAGGCCTTCGTTGAGTGCCTGGCCGCGGACTTCGATGGTTTCTGCGATCTTGCCGCTGATTTCGTTGATGTCGCCCGCGACCCGGTCGCCACGGCTGCCGATGAGTTCGGCCAGCTGTGTCCCGGTTTCCGCCAGCTTCTGGTTAAGCGAACCGGTTTGTTCGCCCAGGCTAGCCGCGAATTGGCCGGAAACGCCTTCCAGCGTTTCGCGGAAGCCGATGGTTTGCTGTTCCAGAATAGTTGCCATCTCGTTGCTGCGGGCCGCCAGACGTTCGTCCAGCTCGCTGCCGTTGATGGAAATGGCGGTGTAAATCCGCTCGGAAATGTTGTCCAGTTTGTCGGCAAGTTCGCCGCCGCGCACGGAAATGGTCTCCGTAAGCGAGCCAGCGGTCTCGTCCAATTTGGAGGCGATTTCGCCGCCGCGCAGGGACAGATCAACCACGATGCTTTCACCGGTGCCGCGCAGGATCTCTGCGACTTCGGTGGAGCGGCTGGACAGGGTTTCGACGATTTCGGCACCGCGGATCGAAATGGTGTCGGTAACGGCCTGACCTTTTTCGGAAATACTCTCGACAACCTTGCTGCCAGTTTCCGCCAGAGCCTCGTCCAGATGGGTCACCCGTGTGTCGACAGTTGTGACCAGTTCCTCGGTCCGAGATGTGATCGTGTCAATCAAACGGCCAGAGGTGAGGGACAGGTTCGCGTTGATCTCTTCGCCGCGCGCCGTAATGACGTCACCGACCTGTGTGCCGGTGGTCTCCAGAGCGTTGCGGAACTCTTCGGCCTTACCGCTCAGGGTTTCCACGACCTCAGAGCTGGAGGATGCAAGCGTTTCGTTGATCTCCAGGCCTTGTTTGGACAGGGTCTCAACAAACGTGTTCGCAGTTTCGGAGAAGCGTTCGTTCACTTCGTTGCCGCGATAGGAGAGGGTCTCCCACATGGTCGTACCAGTCTGCGACAGGTTTTCGACCAACTCGGTGCCGGTGGTGGACAGACGGGCAACATAATCTTCGGCACGAACCGTCAAAGATTCCACCATCTCATTGCCGGAGGCATTGAGTGTCGCGCCCAGAGAGTCAATGCGGGCATCAACTGTGCTGGTCAGTTCTTCAACGCGCTCGTTGACCGCGTCGATCATGCGTTGGGTTGCCTGGTCGACGTTGGACCCCAATTCACCAGACGTATCAGACAGTTGCGACGCGAAGTTCTCATGGGCGCCCGCAATGGTTTCGCGCACGCGCTCGGCGTTCATGACAATGGCTTCGCGCTGAGTGACCAGCTCTTCGATCAGCGACCGGATCTTCAGTTCGTTGTCATTGTAAGAGCGTTCCAGCGAGGAGACCTCGTTGTGCACAAGGACTTCCAGCTCGCTGGCACGGGCAATCGCCCGCTCGATGCCGTCGCCCATGGCTGCGACTTCTCTGCGGATGGCCTGACCGACGCTCAAAATGGATTCCTTGGCCATGTCTTCCGGTTCGGCAAGGCGCAAGGCGACTTCCGTCATGCCGCGGGCGACAATACGCATTTCCTGCGCGCGCCAAATCATCATGGCCATGACAAAGAAGAAGATAATCGGAACGACGATCCCGATGGCTGCGAGGATCATGTCCGGAGACTGGAGCAGTGATTGCGCGTCAGTGACAGCAACGAGCTTCTCGCCGAAGGTCGACATAAAGAGGCTCGTGCCGAGAGCTGCCCAAACTGCTGCCAGGGCAAAGGCCCCCCAAAATGGCGCTGTCGAGGGCCGGCGCTGAAGCGCGTAAATCAAGTTGCCGATGTTCCGGCGGTCGTCATTGGCCGCAGGCGGGCGTCCTCCGCGGCTCCGGCGCCGAGAACCGCGCTGATTGTCGCGGTCAGATTGACTTTCGTCCGACTTTTTGGAAGCACGCCGGGACGGGGCCGCTTCGGCTTGAGTATCAGGCTCCTCATCAGGGGGAGTTGCTTCCGGACCGCCGAAATCAAGTTTCAGCGCTTCTTCAACTGCAGACAGTGCTGCTTCCGCCGGATCTTTCGCCTTCGTCGGATTTGCCATGTTTGGGTCGCCTCACATCCGTACTCATTACACACCGGTGATCTCAGTCAGCCGTCGCTGCCATGAGGGTCATCCGAATGCGTTGATCCTAACCGTAATTTTTAACAGGTTTCCGGTTCGGATCTGTTGTTAGAGGAGGGCCGCCGCTGACCGGCTGCAACCAAAATGGTAAACAGCACACTCCCCATCTTGCCGCATTAGTTCCTGTAATGGCACACTCTCTCCTAACGAACAAGAAACAGCAATGGCCTGAATCACTTAGGAGAGGGGTCTGATGCCGAAAATGAAGGAAGTGAACGCTGCGGAAGGTGCCCCGAAGGGGATAAAAAGATTTGAACTTGATGCGGGCAAATTAACCCCTGCACAAAAGCGGTGGTTGAAACGTGGAGTGAGTCAGCCTGGCGGAAAATTACCTCTGTTTGATGATCAAGGGCGTCAGTTCCCGGTTCGTACAATCCGTTCCTGTATCGATGCGGGGTGGGCAGAGCCTTGGTTTTCCAACCCAATCAAGCCTGATTGGCTGGTTTGTAAGCTCACGCCTGACGCACTCGAAATATTGACCGCAAGTCAAAAAAACGAAGAACGTTAATGCGAATCATTCTATTAAAATTTTAGCGATTCAGGAAAGCTGCCGATTTGCAAGCCTTTTTTTAGTGTAATCAAGCGGCGGGAGTTAAAGCCCATTAACCAAAAAAGCAATTTTTTGGGGACATGGGCGCAAACACGGTCTGTTGGGGTCTGATTTAACCGTGCGTTTGGGTCTTCGCGTCACACTCAGGGGCAGATAAAGCTTGCGGCAGGGTGCCGTCAGGCAGGTAACGAGTATTTCGGAGCACCCTCATGGCCCCTTCTTCGATGGCGCGCGTTGCAGGCCGCGCCAGTCCCGAAGCACCGATTGATCTGGTGCAACTGGCCACAAATACGCTTGGCAACAGGGATCTGGAGGTTCAGGTCCTGCATCTGTTCAAGTCCCAGTCACGGTTGACCCTTGAAAGGCTTGAGAGCGAGACTGACACAGCTGCGCGCATGGATCTGGTGCACACTTTAAAAGGATCTGCGCGGGCAATTGGTGCGCAGCGCGTCGCCACGGCATGCGAGAGCCTGGAAGGGAACATGAAAACCGTCGCAGATGCGCCGACAGAACGTTTGGTGGCGGCTGTGGACGAAGCCAACGGATATATCTGCGATCTACTGGAAGGCTAACGGTCTTCCAAGCGGCTTACACAAGCGCAAATACGGCATGGTCCTTGACCTTTTGTCGGGAACCTTTATGTCGGGTCGACGAGAGACCTATTTCTATTCTTGGACGCGACTATGCCAAAAATCACCTTTGTCACCGCCGATGGGGCCCGCACCGATGTGGACGCTGCGGAAGGTTCCACGGTTATGGAAAATGCCATCAAGAACATGGTGCAAGGCATTGAGGCCGAATGCGGCGGTGCCTGTGCCTGTGCTACCTGCCATGTTTATGTCGACGACGCCTGGTCGGGCAAAACCGGTTCTGCCGAACCGATGGAAGAAGACATGCTCGACTTCGCCTATGAAGTGAAGCCGACGTCGCGGCTGTCTTGTCAGATCAAGGTGACGGCCGAAATGGACGGTCTGGTTGTTCATGTTCCTGAGCGTCAGGCCTAAGACGGTCAACCTATTGAGATAAAAAGCCCGCCGGGATGCTCCGGCGGGCTTTTTTTGTCAGGCTATTCTGCCGGTTGGGCAACAGGCCGCTTGAACCACCAGTCGACTTCTCGCCCATCATCCGGATTTGATGGGATCAAAGTTGCGAGGAACAAGCTGACGGCTGCCATAGCCGCACCAGCCAGGAAGACTGCTGCCGGGGATATCAGCCAGATCAAGCCGAACAGAACCGGGATGAACACTGCGGCTATGTGGTTGATTGTAAAGGCAACACCAGCTGTCGGCGCAATGTCTGCTGGATCGGCGATCTTCTGGAAGTAGGTCTTGATTGCGATCGCGATCGCAAAAAACGCGTGATCGATGACGTAGAGCGTCGCTGCCAGCGTGGCATTGGTGACAAATGCATATGTGACAAAGACACCGATCAAGCCGACATATTCCAGGATCAAAGCCTTGCGTTCACCGAAATGCACGATCAGCTTACCGATTTTCGGCGCCAGCAGCATGTTGAAGACGCCGTTGATCAGGAAAAGCCCGGCAACCTCGTGCACATCGTACCCAAAGCGTTCGACCATCAGAAAACCAGCGAAGACCGTGAAAATCTGACGCCGCGCTCCGGCCATGAAGGTGAGGGCGTAATAAAGCCAGTAGCGCTTCTTCAGGATGATTTTCTTGTGCTGGGGCACGCCTTCCTTGAAATGCGGATACGCCATGATCAGGAAAGCCAGAACGACCAGCGTCAGTCCGCCCGCAATCGCAAAGACAACTGTGAAAGACAGGTCGAACATCTTCCAGGCGATGAAAATCAGGCCGTAGGCAATCAGCTGGGCAAAGGAACCGACCGCAAGGATCTTGCCCATACTGGCTGCAGCCGTTGCCTTTGGTAGCCATTGCAACGACAAAGATTGAGCCATGGTTTCATAATAATGGAACCCGATCGACATGATCAGCGTGGTAATGTAGAAGCCGAGCGCTGTTGGAAAGTAGCCTGTAATGGCAACGCCGATGCCGAGCAAAAGCAGCGACAGGTAGGCCAGTGTCTGCTCCCGCATGACAAGCAGGAGATAGACAGCCAAAAAACTCAAGAACCCCGGAATCTCTCGGATCGATTGCTGGATGCCGATTTCGCGTCCGGTAAAATCCAGTTCCTGGACGGCAAAATTGTTCATCAGGTTCCACCACGCAGCAAAAGACAGCTGCATGGCGCCGGCCATGATCATCAAGAGGACAGCGGGGGATCGCCAGCCGGTCTGGCCGTCCGTGTTTATGCTTTGTGTAAAGTAGGTCATTCCATTCAGCCAAAGAGTGAATACTGGCAGCGCTGCGGATTGTGTCTACAGCGATAAAGCTCTTGCGTGTTAGCGCTGTTTTGTCATGATATGTTTCCGTTTCGCCAAATCCATGTAGCAGTTCAAGAGGCAAGGCATGTCAATCCATCCGGAGCTTTCCGCGTTTCCTGATCATGAGGTGAAGGCGAAAATCATCGGTTATGCCAACAGCCAAAGAGCAGGACCGGGCCATAATGGCTGGCACTCTCACGATTCAGCCCAGCTCTTTCACGTCGTAAAAGGCTCAATCGCGATTGATACCGAAATTGGAACGTTTTTCGCCCCGCCGGAGCGGGCGGTCTGGCTGCCTCCCCGGATTGCGCATGAAACCCGGTATCTGACTGATACGGACATCCGGTTCGTCTATGTCAATTACGACTACGCCCAGGATTTGCCGAAGACTGCGCAGGTCATTCAAGTGACAACCTTGTTGCGTGCCTTGATTCTGGAGTTCATGTCCTACCCGCGCGCGGAAACCGCTGATGGACCTGCCGGGCGGATCGCGGACGTCATTTTGGATCAACTGAAAATGCTGCCGGCAGCGCCCCTTCAATTGCCAATGCCGCAAGATCCAAAACTGAGAGAGTTGTGCGATGGGTTGGTGCGCTGTCCCGCACATGTCCCGGCGCTCGCTGAGGCAGCCGCTAAGAGCGCCATGTCCGTGAGATCCTTTGAGCGGCGGATAAAGGCAGAGACCGGCATGAACTACCGGACCTGGTGCCGGCAGGTGAAATTGTTCCGGGCCCTGGAACTGCTGGCAGCTGGGCGTAGCGTTTCTGATGTCTCGCATAAACTTGGATATGAAGGGCCGAGCGCTTTTGTCGCCACCTTCCGAAAGGCTTTTGGGGTGACACCGGGGCGGTATTTTGGACAACCAGAAGGCTAATTGACATTTCTCATGGCATAAAAACGGTCAGAACGTCATGACTCTTCTCACAATTGAATAAAGGAGGCGTGCCATGTTTCAGAAAATCCTAGTTCCGATAGATCCTGCCGAACCGAAATTCGCCGATGACGCATTGGCCAAAGCCTCGCAACTTGCCCGTGACTATGGTGCCAAAATCCATTTGCTCGCTGTTTGTCCGGAGGTTCAGAGCTTTGTTGCCAGCCAGTTACCAGAGGGCTTTCAAGAGCGCGAAATGAAGGAAACGGCTGGCATCTTGCAAGAAGTTGGCGATGCCCTGGATGTGCCGGCTGGTGCCTTGGATGTCACTGTTCGGGTTGGTTCCGTCTATCATGAAGTGATCGAGGAAGCTGAAAAAGCATCGTGTGATTTGGTTCTGATGACCTCGCACAAACCGGGTCTGTCGACCTACTTCATCGGTTCCAACGCCGCTCATATCGTTCGTCATGCGCCATGTTCGGTCATGGTGCTTCGGGGCGAATAATCCGACACAGTAACAAGCAAACCTGCGGCGGATATCCGTCGCAGGATGGTGTCTAAGGCGTTCGACTCCTTGTCCAAACTGACTATGTAACTTGTGTATTTTATTGATTATTGAAACTTTCTGTTAAGCTAGTTTTTCTTTTGTCGCCTGGCGCAAAGAGATTTTATATCTATCTGAAATTGCTGCATATTTTTTCGATAAATAAGTGTTTTTGCTGAACACGACCGTGTCCTGGTTCGCCGTATTCAAGTTGTAGGAAAGATATCCTCACTTCCCTAAGGTCGTATTTACTTTCCTTGCGGAAACTTGGGCTGTGACCAAGGAGTTTCGAATGCGATCGTCTTTTAATTTCAGATCATCCGTGATGGCGAAAATTCTTACGATCGTCTCTTTTTGCATATTTTTTGTGGTGGCCGCGTCAGGTGTCGGGATCTACCAGATCAGGCAGATTGGTCAGGAAATCCAGTTTGTGGCCGAAGCCGAAGTGCCACTGACCGAAGCCCTTGGTCATGTGACAACACACAGACTGGAACAGTCGCTTCTTATGGAGCGCATGATGCGCTTGCGGGCGAATGGCAGTTACAGCACCAAAAAAACCATCGCCGAGGCAGAGGCCCGCTTTTCAGTCCTATCAGTGGAAATCAACGAAGAGTTCGGCGAGGCCATGGAAATTGCGCGTGGAGCTCTGCTCCTGGCAAAAACGGATGTACAGGTCACCGAATTCACTAAAGTGATCAATATATTGAGCAAGATTGCGGAGGAAAACATCCGCTACGGGGTGACATCCCAGGAAGCGCTTGACCATGCACGGCTTGGGCAAATCGAAAAAGCTGAAGCTGTTCTTGCCAATGTCGAAGAGGCTCATACTGCGTTCGACCGGGAATTGGAAAGTCTTCTTTTCCGGGTTCAGGCCCTTGCCAAAGAGGCCGCCGATGCGGCGCTTGCGCATGAAAGGCAGGCTCTTCAGTTGACCATTTCCATTTCCCTAGGATCCGCTGTTTTGTCCTTCTTGTTTGCCATGGTAATCGGCCGGCGGACGATTGCGGCACCGCTGTTGGAAGTCGTCAATGCGCTCTACAGCCTGTCCCGGGGGGATTATGAGGCAAATCTATCCAGCAAACGGCGAGACGAGATTGGTGATATTGGCCGGGCTTTCAATGCCTTCAAGGAGCAGATGCTGCAGATGCAGAAGCAGGAGCAGCAGGAGATACAGCGCCAGCAGGCATTGAACCAGGAAATCAAACTGCTTTCCGAACTGAATGAATGGTTACAATCGTCGAACTCGCTTGACGAACTTTTTCATATGGTCAGCAAATTCATGACCAAACTGCTCCCAGACTGCCGCGGCTCTATCTACGTCTATTCCAATTCAAGGGATGTGCTGGACGGTGCGTGCTCATGGAATGGCGCGAAATTGGAAGATCACATCCGGCCGGACACATGCTGGGGTCTTCGGCGCGGCCGGACCTATGTTCACGGCGACAACGTCATCAATTTCACTTGTGATCACGTCGATCCGCAGGAAAAAGGGGCTTATGTGTGCCTGCCAATCCTGGCGCATGGTGAAACTGTTGGGTTAATGCATCTAACACCTGCTGAAGAACTTGAAAGCACCACCTTCGCCAAGAGGCGGAAACTGGCCCAAATGGCTGCCGAGCAAATCAGTCTTGCGATTGCCAACACAAGAATGCGCGATGAGCTGCACAATCAGTCTATCCGGGATTCGCTCACTGGTCTTTATAACCGCCGCCACTTCACAGACAGCCTGCGCAAGCATCTGGAAGCGTCCAAGTACAAAGGCCACCCGGTTTCACTGGTGTCAGTCGACGTGGATCATTTCAAAAAGTTCAATGACAATCATGGTCATGACGCCGGTGATATGGTGTTGCGGGCTGTTGGATCGGCTCTTGAAGAGGCGTGTGATGGCGATCAGCTGCCGTGCCGTTTGGGTGGCGAAGAATTCATGATCTTGCTGCCGGAGGCTTCAGAAGAATTTGCGGCCGATTTTGCTGAAACCCTTCGGTCAAAAGTCGAAGCTATTACAGTACGCTATGGCGAAAGGAATCTTCCACGGATCACGATTTCGCTTGGGGTTGCCGCACATCCTAAACATGGAACTATGCCGCAGGAGCTGATCAAGTCTGCGGACGATGCTCTCTATGCATCAAAAGCCGGGGGAAGAAATCGAGTGACCCTTGCCAGCATCTCAGACGAGGAGGAGGCCGATACCGAAGCTGATTTGAGCGCCTATATTGCCGATGCCGCAGCCGATACAACTTCGTATGATACTGACTCCGACCAAGACACACCAACCGGTCGCAGAAAACTGGCGGCCAATTCTTAAGTCTTTGCCGATAAAGGGCGGCCTGATGAAGGGATGCCTGCCAGGAAGAAATAAAGTCTGTCGACATGTCAATCAGCCGTGCGAGTTAAGAGCACTGCAACAGCGATATACCGGAAGGGGTAGAGTTGCGGATCTTTCTTTAGAAGTTCCTCAGCTTTGGCGAAGATCCGCTCGACCAAGAGATCCTTTCCACCGTCATCTGGAAGTGCTGACCTCAACACAGCTTCCGTGAAGGCGCGGAAGAAATTCACGTAACCCTTGGCGTAGCGGTCGATATCCTGATCCGCCTCAAATTGCGTGTTGAATGACACCGGGATTTCGTAGGACGTCGCTTTGTTCAATTCAAAAAGCCCGGCAGCGCCCAAAACCGGATCGGTGACCGGACCTGTCAGCTCATCCAGCGAGCGCAAATAGACCGGTTGGTAATAAGCTTCATAGACGTCTCGCGAGATTGTCCCATCTTCGACGAACGCCAGCACCGCATCATTTAGGAGGTCGTAGATCCCATCGCAGGTTCGGGCCGTTTCGTTGCCGCCGAACACTTGAAGCAGCAGTTTTCCGCCGGGTACGAGCTCTTTTGCCCGCGCTTTTAAAAAAGTGGCGATATCTGCTCTTGCAAGATTAGAGAAAGCAGTCCGGTCCTCCTCTGAGACAAAACCGCTGGCGCGGACAGCGCTGGGTCCGTTTGGGAGAATGTATCCTGGGAGTTGCGCCACCGGTTTTCGAGACAGGAATCCGATGGCATTGAAACTCGTCGCTAGATGAAGGCTTTGTGCCGGAAACAGCTGATCAAACATAGAGCCGCCGGCAATGGACGAATAAACGTCCGGACTTCCAAATACGGATTGTCCGTCTGGCCGAAGGGTGCGCAGCAGACTGGAGAAATCGTTGGTCGGCAGGTCCGAGTGAATGGTTTGGATCGGCCGGTTTGTCAACGGGCGTAGCGCAGCGATGGCTGTTGCGAGGGCAGCAATGGAGTTGCGGCCCTCAGAACACCCAAAATCCACCAACGTAACCGGACCTGACCCGTCCAACGGAAGACTAGCCGCAGCTTCCTCCAATAGAGGAAGCACTGCAGCGATCGCATCCCATTGGGGTGTCGAGTTTTCATTATAAAACCCGCCACCAGTCATGCCGGTCGTCGTTGCGTGAGCGACGGGTGTTTGGGAAGGGGGCGACCTGTTTTCAGACGTGCTCATTTTCGCCTTCCCTTGACTATTAGCGGGCCAGTTCCTTCATGGCGTCGCTCAAGCCTTCCACCGTCATCGGGAACATGCGGTTTTCCATCAGTTCCTGCATCATCTGGATGGACGGCGTGTAACGCCAATGTTCTTGGCGCACCGGATTGAGCCAGACCGCACTGTTGTAAAGCCCAGTGATCCTTTGCATCCACGCAGAACCAGCCTCTTCGTTCCAGTGTTCCACAGAGCCACCCGGATAGGCGATTTCATAGGGGCTCATGGAGGCATCACCGACGAAGATGATCTTATAATCGGACGGGTATTTGTGCAGCACATCCATGGTCGGCAGGCGCTCGGTGTGGCGGCGCTTGTTTTCCTTCCAGACCGTCTCATAGAGGCAGTTGTGGAAGTAAAAATGCTCCATTACCTTGAATTCCGAACGGGCGGCGGAGAAGAGCTCCTCGCAGACGCGGATGTGGTCATCCATCGAACCGCCGATGTCGAAGAACAGCAGCACCTTGACCGCATTGTGCCGTTCCGGGCGCATCTTGATGTCCAAGAGACCTTTGTGGGCGGTTGCCTTGATGGTGTGATCAAGATCGAGTTCTTCAGCCGCGCCCGTGCGGGCGAAATTCCGCAACCGCTTCAGGGCGACCTGAATATTACGGGTACCCAGCAGCTGGGTGTCATCAAGGTCTTTGAATTCGCGCTTGTCCCAGACCTTGACCGCCCGCCGGTGCCGGCTTTCCTTTTGGCCAATCCGCACGCCTTCCGGATTGTAGCCATAGGCACCGAACGGGGAGGTGCCGGCGGTACCAATCCAGCGGTTGCCACCCTGGTGCCGCTTTTCCTGTTCTTTCAGGCGCTCCTTGAGCGTCTCCATCAGCTTTTCAAAGCCGCCAAGGGCCTCGATCTGCGCCTTTTCCTCTTCACTCAGATGTTTTTCAGCGAGTTTCCTGAGCCATTCTTCCGGCAAGTCGGTGACCGGCACATCGCTCATCAGCTCCAGGCCCTTGAAGACGGTGCCGAAGACCCGGTCGAACTTGTCGAGATTGCTCTCGTCTTTCACCAGGGAGAGCCGGGCGAGATAATAGAAATCTTCGACGCTGCGCTCCGCCAAGTCCTTATCCAGCGCCTCCATCAGCGTCAGATATTCGCGCAAGGACACCGGAATGCCGGCCGATTTCAATTCGGAAAAAAAGGTGATGAACATCGCGGCAGATTAGCGGCGGGAAAAGCGAGTGTCGAGAGCAAGTCTGTTTTGAAGATGAAACAAAAACGGACCGGGCAGGGCCGATCCGTTTTCTGTCATTTTGACGCCCTTTGTAGCTTGCTTAGCTGCCGTTGCAGGAGCGGCCGCCTTTGATGTCGGGATGCAGGGTTTTTCCTAGGATATGGTTGTCACGGCCGATGACGTGATGGCCCATGCCGACGATCAGCGGGTCGGGGTGGCCAACGACATGTTTGTCTTTGCCCGGATAGGGCAGAGACGACAGAAAATGTTCCATGCAGTTTAGGCGGGCGCGTTTTTTATCGTCCGACTTGATGATGGTCCAAGGCGCATCGGCGGTGTCGGTGTAAAAGAACATCGCTTCCTTCGCTTCGGTGTAGTCGTCCCATTTGTTGAGAGACGCCTTATCGATCGGCGACAGCTTCCATTGTTTCAAAGGATCAGTTTCGCGCTGCTTGAAGCGGCGCCGTTGTTCTTCTTGGGTCACGGAGAACCAGTATTTGAACATCAAAACACCGTCACGCACGAGCATGCGTTCAACATCCGGGCATTGGCGCATGAATTCCAGATATTGATTGGGTGAACAAAACCCCATGACCCGCTCAACGCCGGCGCGGTTGTACCAGGAGCGGTCGAAGAACACCATTTCACCGCCAGACGGCAGGTTCTCGATGTACCGCTGGAAATACCATTGCTTGCTTTCGCGCTCGGTCGGTTTTTGCAAGGCCACAATACGAGATGCGCGCGGGTTCAAATGCTCGTTGAAGCGTTTGATGGTGCCACCTTTGCCGGCTGCGTCGCGGCCTTCAAAGATCAAGATGATGCGTTGATCGGTGTCCTGAACCCATTGTTGGGCTTTTAGGAGTTCAGCTTGCAGCGCGGCTTTCCGCTTTTCATAAGGCGCGCGCTTCATCTTGTTGGCGTAGGGGTACTCGCCGGTTTCAAAAAACTGATTGATCGCAGCCGGGTCGTGGCGCATTTGGCCAAGCTCATGAAGACGGTTTGCGCCGGACGCTTCTTTAACCGCTTGAGGTTTTGCCGCTGCCGGTTTTCGGGAGCGTTTGACAGCTGTCTTTTTGACCCGGTCGGTGTTGGCATTCTTCGTTTGGGCGGGGGAAATAAGTGTCTCTGCTGCCATGATCTGTCCTCTCGTCGTTGAGAAAAGGACTAAGCCAGCAAAGGAAATATAGTGTTTATTTGCTTCGATATTTAAGTTCTTGGATTATTGTTTTATTTATTTGGTTAAGTGAATATTTCGTATAATCAATACTACTTACGGGGTTTCCTGTAATTATCGATTGAGGCGGCAATTTAACCGTGAGGGGAGGCTAGGTTACTCGTTTTCCGTTCTTCTGATTGCTGTCGATTTCCTCAGAAGAAATCAGCTCTCCCATGAATTCAGAAACGGTCGGGCCTTTGGTGGCAACAAACGGCGCTGGGCGGCAGACCGCAATGGCCGCAATGCCGATGCGGGCGGTCAATAACCCGTTGATCACACCTTCGCCGAGCCGGGCTGAGAGACGTGCGGCCACGCCGTGCCCCAGCACTTGCGAGGCTAGGCTGTCGCCTGCGGCCATGCCGCCAGTCACGGCTAGGTGCGTGACCACATGCCGGGCGAGCCGGATAAAGCCGAGTGTGCCGGGCCGGCCACCGTAGAGTGCCGACAGGCGGCGGATCGTGCGCATGTTCTCAAACAGGACCATCAGAAGATCTACGACAGCTCGTGGGCTGACAGCGGTGACAAGAGAGACACGCTTGGCGCTGTTCATGACAATCTTACGGGCTTCCTGGTCTAGTGGACTTAGAAGATCCCGCTCCGCCAGTTTCACCAAATCCCGGCCGTCGATCACTTCACGCATGTGCCCCGCGAGTGTCTTGCGCCCAAGCGCGGTTTCCGGACGGTCCTGATAAAGTGATAGGAGATCCTTCACTCCTGCCTGGGCCGCCCGGGCGTCATCATCATCTGCGGCGGACTGCAGCCGGTCGCGCAAGTCGTCTATGCGCTTGAGCCGGAAGACACCGGCAAGTTCGCGCGCAATCAAACCGACTAGCCCAAGGACCGCCAGGGCCGTGAGTGCCACACCCAGCCAGCCGAGCCAGTCGGTGCGCGCAAACAAATCACGGATCAGGCTGTCGATGGCAAGGCCAATACTGAGCGAGATCAGGCCACCAAGGCCAATGAAAAACCACTTGGCAAAACCTTGGCCCGATTTTGGCGTGCTCGCCGAGCGGGGCAAACGCGGATCGTCTTCATCCAGTGTGTCCTGAGATATCAGGATGCCGTCCACCGGTGGAAGATCGGTATGCGCATCCTTGAGGTGGACCGTATCGTCGTCCAGGCGAAAGGCGGTCGGTTTCCGGGATGGCTTGGAAGTGGCATCAGTCACGCTAAACGGTCTCCAAGCAAGAACTCTAGGGCCCGGTCCAGGCGGATGTGGGGCAGGGACAAGGTCAGGCCTTCTGCTGTTGTGTCCAGTTCCGGAGGGCGGAATCGGAGAAACTGAAGCTCTGAAAATGTGTTTTGAAGCGGTGCTTGAGTGTCTTCAAACCCTGATTCAAGTTCTTTGAAAAGTGAGTCCGGGTTTTCCGGTAAGTCTCCGGGAAACATCGCAATTTCCGTGTCACCATCGTAAGCCTCGCCGTTAACGGCCTCACCCGGGAGCGGTTTGCCGAGAATGGCCGGCAGATCTTGCCCTTGATGGCGCACCGTCGCTTCGCGGGTTGCCCTGACGGCGGCCATTGCCAGCACATCCACGTCTGCGCCCCTAAATCGCGCTCGGTCCGCTGCCCGGGCAACCAGCCTTTTTGTGATCTTTTCCAACCGGTCGTGGTCGCTTCGGTGCAGATGGTCGGCCTTCGTGGCAGCGAAGAGGATCCGGTCGATCTTGCGGGACAGGATTGAGGAGAGCCAACTGCGCCGGCCGGGCCGGAAGGCGGAGAGCACTTCGCTCAACGCGATTTCCAGGTCCTGGATCGCATGTGGACCGGCATTCAGCGCTTGAAGGACATCCACCAGAACAATCTGCCGGTCAAGCCGTGCAAAATGATTGCGGAAGAAAGGCCGGACCACATGGGTCTTATAAGCCTCATAGCGCCGTTCCATCATCGCCCGTAGGGTGCCAGCGCGAGTCGGGCCTGCATCGGCTGGAATATCAAGTGGGGCGAATGTGAGGGCAGGGGATCCATCGAGATCTCCCGGCATGAGGAACCGGCCAGGGGGCAGCATGGAGAGCGCATGAGTATCTGCCCGGCAAGCGCTCAGGTAGCTTTTGAAGGCAGAAGACAGCCGCTGCGCGGTCTGTTCACTTTCGTCCGATTTCGGGTCCGCTTGGGCAAGTTCTTCCAGATAACTCCCGGCGATGCTTGAGCGATACTCCTTGCGCGCACGCGCGACAGCTTCAGCGGAAAAAGCAGCGTAATCCTTGTCGAGCAGGGGTAAGTCCAGAAGCCATTCGCCAGGATAGTCGATCAGGTCCAGATGAAGGCGGCCAGGGCCAAGTTTCCGATGGATGTAGGAGGCACTTTCGAATTCGATCGTCAGGCGGAGCTCGGACACCTGGCGGGTCGATTGCGGCCAGATCCGTTCTCCAACCAGTGCCTCAACATGGTTCTCATAGTCGAACCGCGGCACTGCATCGTCGGGTTGTGGTTGAAGGCGTGCGCCGGTCATGCGCTGACCTGCTGCTGCGCTGAACACCGGCAGCCTGCCGCCGTGGACGAGGTTGTGAACCAGGGCAGTCAAAAAGACGGTTTTTCCGGCCCGAGCCAGGCCGGTCACTCCAAGACGCAGACTTGGAACGGTTAGATCACTGGCAGCACCGGTAAGGTTGGCAAGGGTCAGCCGGGCTTCTTCGGCAAGGGTCGTGAGCGGGGTCAAGTAGGGGCCTCCATGACTTTCATGTAGGCGTCAGGCCTGGGACATGCAAATCTTGCCGTGCCGCCTGCGATCATTCGTCCAGTTTGCTTGAAAGATCACGGGGTTTGATGAACCGGTCAAGATGCCCCGTCCCGGTTTGCAAGTCCGCCCAGTCCGCGATGTCGAAGTCGAAGACGGCAAGAGCCCCGGTGGGATATTTGATCCTGAAGTCGGCCATCGCTTTGGGGGCGCCGGTGCCTGCCAGCTCAATAGCTGTTTGCTCAGTTGCCGGATTGTGGCCAATGATCATCAGTTGCTGTGCCCGCCCTCCATGGCGGCGGATCACGCTCGTATAACTGAGGTCGCCCTGATCATATATATCGGACAGCAGGTGGATCTGCGCTTCCTGTGGCTGATAGGGCAAGATGCGGGTCAGCGTTTCGCGGGTCCGCTGGGATGTCGAACACAGGATTCGGTTTGGAAAGAGGCTGTTGTCCTGCAAGTACCGGCCCATCAGGCGGGCAGCTGATTTACCGCGTGTATTTAAGGGGCGGTCGAAATCGCGGAGGCTTTCCTCGCCCCAATCCGATTTTGCGTGTCTCAAGAGATAGAGCCGCATGAGTAAGCCCCTGTGTCTGATGCTGGTCGAAGCCGCGCTTTGGTTTGGGATTAGTTTTGACGGGCGAGCGCATCGGTAAAGGATGCGATCGCCGGCCCGATATCAACTTCCTGAGTCGGTAATGTGTAGGCCATCCAAAGGGTGAAATCCGATTTTGCTCCAGCAAAATGCCAGAGTGTTTCGCACTGAGTTGCCGGCCCGCGTGTCCCGGTTTTAAAGGAAATGCCAGACGCGGCGGCGCCGCTCAATTGAATGGCCTCAAAACTGGCTGCTTTGTAGCTGCGGGAGAAATTGACCGCTTCGCGGCGTCCGGTGCCTTGTAGATGCATCCGCAGGACTGCGGTGATGCCGTCCCGGCCGGTATAGATGCAGCCAGCCAGGCTAGAGCCATCACCTTCCATGACCTTGATGCGGTAGAAGGCGCCAATCACATCCGGGCATCTGAGGCCGGTGAAATGCCGAAGGCCCTCAACATCACTTTGCCAGCCTGCTTCTGCTTCTGGTGACACCTGGGCGTATGCTGCAGGTCGTCCGGCGCTGAATAAGCCCAAACCGAGGCTTAGCAGAAAGATCAGGAACAGGTATGGCATCGTGTATGTATCCCGAAAGACAACTAACCCCGCTCGCGGCGTGCCATGAAGGCAAGGCGTTCAAACAAATGTACGTCCTGCTCATTTTTCAGAAGCGCGCCGTGCAAGGGCGGAATCAATTTGCCACTATCCTGTTGGCGGAGCGTTTCGGGGTCAATGTCTTCGTTCAACAGCAGTTTGATCCAGTCGATCAATTCGGATGTTGAAGGCTTTTTCTTCAAACCCGGCACTTCACGAACTTCGAAAAACAATCGCAGGGCTTCTTTTAAAAGGCGTTGTTTGATGCCCGGGAAGTGAACTTCAACGATCTCCGTCATGGTCTCCGCATCCGGAAACTTGATGAAGTGGAAGAAACAGCGGCGCAAAAACGCATCCGGCAGATCTTTTTCATTGTTGGATGTGATGATCACGACCGGGCGCTGTTTTGCACGGACAGTTTCACCGGTCTCATAGACATGGAATTCCATCCGGTCGAGTTCCAAAAGAAGATCGTTCGGGAATTCGATGTCTGCCTTGTCGATCTCATCGATCAAGAGGACCGGTTTTTCCGGCGCTGTGAAGGAATCCCAAAGTTTGCCCCGGCGGATGTAGTTGTTGATGTCCTTGACGCGCTCATCGCCTAGCTGGCTGTCCCGCAGACGGGAAACGGCGTCATATTCGTATAGTCCTTGCTGAGCCTTGGTTGTCGATTTGACATGCCATTCGATCAGCGGGGCATTCAGCGCCTGTGCCACCTGTTCGGCAAGAACGGTTTTTCCGGTGCCTGGCTCACCCTTTACCAAGAGCGGTCGCTCCAGAGCGACGGCGGCATTGACCGCAACTCTCAAATCCTCAGTAGCGATATAATCTTCGGTGCCTTCAAAGCGCATATGGCTGTCCCTGTAATTGTCGTTGCCGAAAAGTGGCAGGCAGAAGCCTGTTCTGCAAGTCAGCTTTTGCTCAATGACGGTTTCTGCCGTTTCAAACAGGAGACTCTTGCCGGTCGGGCGGGAAGATTTTGCCCCTCTGTTTCAGATGTTGCCTGCCTGGGAGATGTGCGGGGTAATGCTGGTGTCTCGCGTAAAATTTTGAAAATAAAGGAATATTTTTTGATTCTTTCGTTTGGCACGGCAATTGCTTTTTAAGGCCGAGACCGGGCATGCCTTAGCAAAGGGGTGTGCTCCATGCAGATCAAGAGGACGAAACATGGGTATCTACGGGGCGATTAACTCGGCCGTTTCTGGATTGGCAGCGCAAGCTCAAGCGCTTGAAAACATTTCGGGCAACGTGGCGAACTCGCAGACGATTGGTTTCAAGCGTCTCGATACGACGTTCTCAGATCTTGTGTCGGGCGGAGGGTCTACCCAGGCAAGTCAAGTATCTGGGACAACATATGCAACCTCCCGGGCAACCAACACGGTGTCCGGTGATATCTCGTCAAACGACATTGATACCTATATGGCGATCAACGGTGAGGGGTACTTTGTTGTAACCCAAGCCGCGGATTTTGTTGATGGATCGACAACCTTTGCAGATGATACCTATTACACCCGCGCCGGTGATTTTGAGGTCAACAAAGAAGGATATTTTGTCAACCAGGCCGGCTATTACCTGAAAGGGTTTCCGCTGGATGCTACAACAGGCAACCCAGTCGGTGATACTCCATCCGTAATTCAGATAAACAGCCAGCCATTACCTGCCAGTGCGACAACGACTGTAAACTATCAGGCCAGCTTGCCGCGGGTTCCTGCGACGACCAACTACGATTCGACCGTTGCTAACTCTGAACTGTTGAACGACGGTGCCAATGGTGCACCTGGTCCGAACCTTGGAGCAACCGAGATCGGCGATACCGGTACACTTGAAGCTGATTTTCTGAATTCCTCGATTTCCGGCGGTTCGGTTACGACCTACAATTCAAACGGTTCTGAAGTTCCTTTGAATATCCGTTGGGCTAAAGTTGATAACACTGCCGGCGCTGAAGTTTGGAGTATGTATATTGATACCGGCGGTGAAACTGGTACGTCGTACTACAAAGTTGGGAATGTTACGTTCGATGGCACTGGCCAAGTCACAGCGCTGGCGAATACAGGCGCAACTGCTGGATTGGGTGTGACCACCACGGGCACGACAAGCTTCACGATTGACACTATAACGGTTGGTGGCGTGACTGCTGGTACAGCAGCCAGTGCAGCCGATAGCATTACGATTTCCTTTGCGAATGGATCTCTGACCCAGTTCGCCGATCCTGATGGCATCGCGACGTCGGTCAACTTGAGTCAAAACGGTTATGCCGCTGGTGAGCTCAGCAATATTGCGATTGATGAATCTGGCCGTGTTATTGCCAGTTACTCAAACAATCAGACGCGGGCTCTTTATGAAGTCCCATTGGCGACTTTCCAAGCTGAGCAGAACCTGCGCCGGGTCGATGGCGCTGCATTTGCTGCAACCTCGGATTCCGGCAACGCTGACCTGTCCGGCGGCGGCGCGGTCATTTCAAATGCCGTGGAATTGTCCAATGCGGATATCGCGGACGAATTTTCCAAATTGATCATCACTCAGCAGGCCTATTCAGCAAACTCCAAGATCGTCACATCGGCAGATGAGATGCTGGACAGCGCCCTGAACATGGTCCGCTAATGACCTGCCGGCCGGCGGGAGACCCGCCGGCCACCGCAATAACTTAAGTAAATCTGAGGAGTAGCCGCTATGGGTCTTTCAAGCGCCCTGAATACCGCGGTTTTTGGCATAAGTTTCAATCAGCGTCAGATCGATGTCACCGCTGCAAACATCGCTAATGCCGATACTGCCGGCTATTCCAAAAAAACAGTTTCCGCAAATGCCTATTTTGATGGCGAAGGCAATGTTGCCGGCATTGTGAGCAATGAAATCAGCCGGGTCATCAACGAAGAGATCCAAGCTGACTATTTTGCATCACTTGCTGATACCAACTATGGCAAGCAGATTGCTGCCTTTACCGACCGGCTTGATGATATTTTCGGAACAATCGGTGACCAGACCAGTCTGTCCGCCCTGGCCAGCGAACTCACATCATCTTTATCGGCACTGGTCAATCAGCCCGGCAATTACGCAGCCCAACAAGAAGTTGTTGCAGCCGCGGATGCGATTGCCCGGGAGTTGAATTCTTCTTATCAGCAGATTGCTGATTTAAGGAAGGAAGCCGATGTTGCTCTTGCCCGTCAGACTGAGACGGTCAACAATCTTCTGTCCAGCATAGAAGCTGTTGATGCATCCGTCCGTGATGCGACCCAGGCAGGTGTCTCCAGTGCGGAGATGGAAGACGAACGGGATCGCCTCGTAGAGCAGCTTTCTGGCTATCTTGATATCAATGTCAGCAAGACCAGCGAAAACACGCTGTTCATTCAAAGCAAAAACGGCCAGCCGTTGTTCTCTGATGGCAACGCGGCAACTCTTGCATTTCAGCCGACCAATCAATTGGGTGCTAATCAGCAAGGAAATGCAGTGGTTGCAACGACTGCAGGCGGTGCTACATTTGATATCATTCCGGCCGGGTCAACGGGATCGGATAGGACGATCGGTACCGGCCTCATGGTTGCGACCATGGAGTTGCGCGATGACGTTCTGATTGAGGCACAAAGACAACTCGATACGATTGCAGCGGAGTTGTCGCTGGCTTTTTCGACAGTAACCACGAACGCCACAGCGGTCAGTACAACAGCGACAGTCACGCAAACTTTGGATGTTTCGAACCTGCAGGCTGGTGATACGCTGGAGTTGACCTACACGGACGGCGCCGGCGCCCAAAGCTCAATCACCATCGTTGCTGTTACCGACGCATCCTTGTTGCCCTTAGCCAACACCGCGACAGACAACCCGAATGATACTGTCTTTGGCGTCGATATTTCGACCGGGCTGGCCACATACATTGATGATATTGTAACGGCGCTGGGCGGCTTGCCTGCCGGGTTGGCCGTGTCAAAAACCGGTGGAGATGAGCTTCAAATTGTTGATAGCAACAAGGCCGCATTGCCGTCTCTGGATAGCCTATCGAAGAACGTGACCCCAACGGCCAACAGCGACCAGGGGCTAGGACTTTCGATCTTCGTTGATCAGCGGAATGGTACGGAGATTTTCACTGACTCTCTTGAAAATGGCGGGCAACGTGTCGGCTTTGCCCGTGGTATCGGCGTAAATCCGGCGCTGCTTGCTGACGGCTCATTGCTGGTCAATTACCAGACAACCCCCACGCCCAACACTGAGAACGATCCGGCGCGGGCGCAGTACCTATTGAACGCTTTAACTAGCGATACCGCCTACTTCGATCCGAATGCCGGGATCGGCAGTGCCTCTAGCCCGTATCAGGGCACCGTTCTGGATTACATCAATCAGACGGTTGCTTATCAGGGCAACCAGGCGGCTGACGCCAAAACTTATTCGGATTCCAAAGAAGCGCTGACCCTAAACCTCGCGATACGCTATGAAGAAAGTTATTCGGTCGATCTGAATGCTGAAATGGCGTTCTTGGTCCAACTTGAAAATGCTTATTCAGCAAATGCCCGGGTTATGCAGACCATCAATGACTTGATGCAAGAACTTCTGAACGTTGTGAGGTAGATTATGCCTGTTTCATCCATCTCCACGTCCCGGAACTACCTAACGCATCAGCTGCTTGACCTGCAAAACCAGCTGACAGAAAAAACGACCCAGCTGGCAAGTGGGAAAGTCGGCACGACTTATGGCGAAGTTGGAGACCGGCGCCTTTTAGACATACAGCTGACCCAAAAAGTCAGCCTGATCGCATCGTATCAGGACACAATCACCATTTCGAACCTGCACCTCGAGACGATGACTGTGTCGCTCGACCGCCTGGAAGATATCCGCCAGGATGCCAAATCCGCAATGGATACCAATGACTTTGTGATCCAAAGCGATGGTCAAACACAGACTCAGTCGCGTGCTGAATTGCTGCTTAATGAAGCGCTGAACATTTTGAACACCGAAGTTGCCGGTTATTTTCCCTTTGGAGGGACTGATGCGGTCTCGGACCCGGTTCAGGCGCTTAATGCGATCATGGATGGAGCCAACGGCTTGTCCGGCCTGAAGGACTACATGAGTGAGTTTTCGCAGGCAAACCTTGGCGCATTGAACAACGGTCGTATGACTGTCTCAGCGCTGACAACAACTCCGGGCCCAATCGATTCTACATTTACCATTGCCGAAGATGGAGCTCATGATTTCGGGTTTGACATCTCCGCAGTCACATCCACGCTGACGAATGTTGCGATAACGGGTCCTCTAGCAGCAGACCCGGACAGTTTCGATGTCCAATTTACCGGTCAGCCGACCTTGGGCGAAGAGATTGAGATCACGTTGACATTGCCGCCAACGCACACGCAAACAACAAAAATCAAGTTGACCGCTGCGACAAACAATGAGGTCGAAGGAACCTTTGCGATTGGTGCCGATTTGGCGGTTACAGCGCAAAACTTACGCGATGCGATCGAAACTGAGCTGCAGGACGCGGCGCGGACGACGCTGAAAGCGGCATCGGATATCTGGGCATCGGATGAGTTTTTTAGCACTTATAATGGCGAAGTGCCGCAGCGCATTGATGGGCCGCCGCATACGACAGCGACCGCACTTACCTCTGGTGCGACGGATACTCTCGGGTGGTATACAGGCCGCAATACGACGACGACTGATCCAAGAACCGATAAAAACGCAATTGTCGATACGAATCTAACCGTTGAATACGGAGTCCGGGCGAACGAAAAGCCATTGAAGGAGCTCATACAGAGCCTGGCAACATTTGCAGCAGCCGATTTTTCAGGCGGGGCGCAGATCGATGAAGAGTATTACAATGCTCTATCGGCAGATCTGCGGACAATTCTTCAACCCGCAGGCATCGACCAATCTGGAATTGTAGATATTGCGACAGACATTGCAATTGCTCATCGGACAACCGCATTAACCGATGAACGTCATGTCCAGATGAAGAACACTTATGAGGCGACCATCGGTGAGATCGAAGGAATTGATCAGAACCGGCTGGCAGCCGAGATACTGCACCTGCAGACCAATATTGAGGTCTCCTACAACGCATCTGCCATCGTGTTTAATTTGAACCTGGCTGATTATCTAAGGTAACCGTTCTATACGTGGCATAGGGCCTCATATAAATTCTCACTGTTGTTGCAGCTGAGGGAAACTTAATCTGTCCGGCTAGAGCATGTTACCAATAATCGTATTCCTATGATGTCGATTTGAGTTCAGTTCGCTCGGTACCGTGCAAAGCGGTGCGATGCCCCTTTCAATCAGCGGGATATAGCCGATGCACCCAGCTCTCACGTTTTGAAAAGGCTGGACGAGTTTTTGTCATTGGCCCTGTTTTGCTTTTGTTGACCTGCGCCGCGCCACCAAACCCGCCAAGGCAGAAAAAACATAACGGTCCAATGTTTCCCGGTTAACGTGGCCCGCTCCATGTCCAGACTGCGTTTGAACATGCGGCATTGGATGTGACTGGAAAACGTCTTCAGTACAAAAAAAGCCGGTCGCATCAGCAACCGGCCTTTAACATGTTTACGGCGTAAAAGCTTATTCCGGCTGAGCGCGCAATCCTTCTGCGATCGTCCGGTTTATGCTGATTAAGGTCGTCAGCTTCTCAGGGTCCTGCGTGGTGATTACTGTCATTGTCTGCTTGAAGACAAAGACACCAAGTGACCCGATGTTGTTCTTGATATCTTGTGGCAACGCGCTGTCATCACTGGTCGCAGACGTGACGAGGACAGTCCACAATTTCCGATTGTAAATCAGGGCGTCGTCGACTTCGGCCAGGGAAAGGTCGTCCCATTCATCCTTAATCAGCTGAAGCCGGGCGGCGGCTTTCATCAGCAGATTCGCTTCCAGCTCCCGCGGTGACACCGCTGCCACTTGTGCTGTTTTCTGGTAGGCCTGAGCTGCCTGTTTGTACATGACTGATCAGCGTCCCTTCATACTCGATGAGCTTACGAGCTTCTTTCAGTGCCTTATAGAAGGATCCGGATAATATTGAGTTACTAATCCTTGTCACATAAGGAATGGTACTCGGCGCGGCCTTCACAATGTCATTGACCAGGGTGAAGTAATCTTCCTTAATCTTCTCCAGGTCGGTGGATAGATACATCAGCTGAACGGCGAGATAGACCCGTTTGGCCGGTGTATCCGCAGTGGCTGGTGTGAGAATATCCTTTTCTCTCAGAATTGGTGCCTGGCCCTCGATAAACAGGCGGGTGCGCTGGTTGTCATTGGTAATGACACTGTCGCCAATGATGATGCGTTCGCCTGGCTTAAGCTCGACCTTGAGCGCCATTTCTTGACCTCCACTTTCGAGTATCGGTTTCAAACGTTAACAAATAGGTTAACACTTTTACCCGGTACCGGACGGATTAGGCTTTGCCCACTAGCCGAATAGGCTCAGAACGCTTTGCTCCGCCTGGTTCGCTAGGGATAGGGCCGTTGACGAAAGCTGCTGACGTGTTTGAAGGGCCAGCATGTTTGCGCCTTCTTCGTTCATATCAGCAATTGTTAAGTCTCCAGCGCCGACTTCAAGCGTATTGATGATATTCTGGGTAAAGTCGGTCCTAATCTCAACAGTGGATAACGATGTTCCAAGTGTTCGCGCGGAATTTCGCAGCTCATCCAGCGACGCATTGATCGCTTGGAGTACGCGTTCAATGTCTGTATCGGTCTTGAATTCCGATGCTGTCGCGCTCAAGGCGACTGTTCCTGATGCGGAAGCTAGTCGCATGCGATTGTAATCGGCATTGTCGCTGGTGATGTTGAAGGAAACGTCGCCGATCAAGCTGACACTACCGCCGGAAAATGTTGCGCTCAGGCCCTTCACATTGTTGATCAGATTCACCAGATCACTAACAGTGGTCTCAGCATCAATCTCAAGTGATGCCGGCTCAAAACCGTTGCCGTCTGTGATGGTTATGGTGTCGCCTGCTTGGAAGCCGCCCGAGGTGATAAGGGTATTTGTGGCTGATAATGCAGTCGCTGTCAGTGTCGTCGCGCCCGCGGTGATACCGCCGTCGGACGTTGAACCGCCACCGTTGGCGTCTTTGGTGATTGTTACGTTGCTGTTGAGGCCGGTGACGAGAGTGATGGAATCTGTCGTTTCATCAAATGATGCATGAACGCCGGAAAGGCCGTCAAGCGCATCTACATAGTCTTGAACTGTGACGATATCCACGCCGACGGTCAAAGTAGTTGTCGTCGAACCGTCAGTGACCATGACGTGATTGTTGTCAGCAAAAGCGGCCAAATCTGTTAAGTTCGAAGAGGCTTGAAGCCCCGTTAAAGTCAGCTGTGCAGTGCCACCATACATGTTGAACGACGACGTGCCGGTACCACCAGTCGCCAGATCGTCTAGGTTGAGGCCTTGATCAAGCGTCGTGTCCGTGTAGTCGACCGGATTAACCGTCAGGTTGGAGGTGCTGTCTTCGTTGAAGATGACCTCCAGCTCATTGCCAGCGCCAGCCAGAAGGTTCTTGCCCTTATAGCTGGAGTCTTTTGCCATGTCTTCGATCTGCTCGAGAATGGCATTGTATTGGATGGCAAATTGGCGTCTGTCGTACTCACTGGATGTCTGCAGCGCCTGGTTGGCAATCGCTTTTGCCGATTCCACCAGTTTGGTGATCGAGGTGATGCCGTCATCCGCGGCCCGCAGCGTTTGAACTGCCTGACCCATATTGTCCAAAAGATTGGAAAGGTCACCGGCCCGGTCGTTGAGTGTTTGCGCTGTGAAGTAGGAATTTGGATTGTCGAGCGCCGAATTCACCTTCAAACCCGTCGCGAGACGGTTCTGGGTGGTTTCCTGGAAACCTGCAGTTTTCTTCAGCGACAAAAGGTTGTCGCGGACCGCGCTGGAAAGAACAATATCAGGCATCTGATTTCACCGCATATCCTGTTCAGTACTCGGCAAGGCCATCCCGGACATCTCATGAGCAAGACTGGTCCTTTGCCGTAAATCTAAACGGAAAGTTAATCGGTGATGCACTGTTTAACGTTATGTAAATGAAAGTTACCAAAAGCTTTCTTTTAAGGCATTGAATTTTAAGGATAAAAAAAATACGCCTTCATAAGTAATATGCTGAGAAATACGAAAACGGCGGGCAAAAGGCCCGCCGTTTCTGTTTTTGTAGATGCCGCAGTCTGTGCGACTGATTCTTCTTTTAGAACAAGGACAGTACCGTCTGATCCGCCTGCGAGGCGAAGGAGAGGGATGTCGATGCCAACTGCTGCCTTGTCTGCAAAGCCAGAAGGTTTGCGCCTTCTTCGTTGGTATCTGCCAAGGTCAGCTTACCGGCACCTTCTTGGAGCGTGTTAACCAGCGCCCGGGTATAATCCTGACGGTTTTCCACGATGGACAGGTTGGTACCGAATTCGGAAGCCTGAGTTCTCAGGTTGCCGAGTGCATTGTTCAACCGGGTGACGACGCGATTGATGTCAGAGTCTGTCGCAAAACCGGAGTCGGTCAATGCCGAAAGGCTAAGTTGGCCGTTGGTCGTGGCGGCGTAATCCTCACTTGCGAAGTCGGTGTTATTGGCGCCGTCGCGTTTACTGCCAATCGTTAGGTCGGTTTCCGATGTGATGCTGACGCGGCCGGTCGAGTTGTTGAACGCGCCAGTTACACCGTTGAAGTCATTGATGAAGTTAACAAGATCATCAACAGTTGTATCTGCTTCGATCTCCAGGGAGCCAAGCTCGTAGTTGTTGCCGTCCGTCAGGGCGATCACGTCACCTGCTTTGAACGAGCCGCTGTCGGTGAGTGTCGATGCGGAGGTCAACGCGGAGGCATTAACACTACCCGCAGCGCCGATGGTCAAAGCAACAGAAACAGACGCAGCCGCAGTGTCGTTGATCAAGAGATCTTCGTTGCTGTAGATGGTCAGTTGGCCATTGCTTTCATCAAATTCTGCACGCACACCTTCAACCGCGTTGAAGGAGTTGACGAGGTCCTGAACGGTTGCACCAGCTGTTACTTGGGAACCCGCGATTACAGTCGGGGTGCCGGAGGCTGCATTGTCGATGAATTGCAGCGTTGTCGTTGTCGAAATCGCTGTGGATTCGCTCAATGTCGAGCTGGAGTTCAGAGACCCATCTGCACCGGTCAGGGTGATGGTTGTTTTGCCACCAGAAAGGTTGAACGCAGTTGCGCCGCCTTGACCTTCGACAATGTCTGAGAGGTTGAGGCCGTTAGACAGAGACGTGTCTGTGTAATCGATGGCGGAGATATCCAAGCGGGAGGTGGCATCCTCATTGAAGATGGTCCGCAGATCGTTACCGGTACCAGCGAGCAGGTTCTTGCCTTTGTAGGAGCTGTCTTTCGCGACATCTTCCACCTGGCTGAGCAACTCGTTGTATTGCTTGGCAAATTGTTTGCGTTCGTACTGGCTTTGGGTCTGCAGAGCCTGGTTGGCTTTCGCCTTTGCCGATTCCACCAGCTTGGTGATGCTCTGAATACCGTCATCAGCGGCCTTGATGGTGTTCACGGACTGACCCATGTCATCCAGAAGGTTGCTCAGGTCGCTGGCACGGGCGTTCAGACCCGACGCTGTAAAGAAGGAATTCGGGTTGTCTAGAGCTGAATTCACCTTCAATCCAGTCGCCAGTTTGTTCTGGACGCCGGACATCAAGTCTGCAGTGGATTGAAGAGTGAGAAGGTTCTGCCGCACGGCAGCCGACAGGGTAATGTCTGCCATAGTTTATCCCTTTCCTGGGTCACATGTACAGCCGCTCTTCCTGAGCAGGTTGAGTAGAGAATTCCCTGTTAACCTTAATCAATGGTAAATTCGTTGAAAAACGAGGTTAATGGCTAGTAAATCGAAAAATGAATTCTGCAAAAAATAACAATATATATACAAGATTAGTGTCATTTATATTGTTAAAAATAACAATGATTTAAGTGCCTGGATGTGCAAAGGTTAACGCGCGTGGAGGTCGCATGGCGCAGAATTCTGCCGATTATGGCCGTGAGAAGCAGCGCGGATTAAGAGTTTAAAAAAAAATGCAAAAAAAACGGGCCCGGAGGCCCGCTTTGATTGATTTGTACACCAGCCAGTGGTGATATGGTTAAGGCTAACCTCTTTAGAACAGTGACAAAACCGTCTGATCTGCCTGAGAGGCGAAGGAGAGGGAGGTTGAGGCGAGTTGCTGCCTGGTTTGCAGCGCCAGCAGATTCGCCCCTTCCATATTGGTGTCCGCCAGCGTCAATTCACCGGCACCTTCTTGAAGCGTGTTGACCATTGCTGTTGTGTAGTCTTGGCGGTGCTCAATAGTCGATAGGTTGGTGCCGAACTCCGATGCCTGGAATCTCAAGGTTGAGAGTGCATTGTTCAGCCGGTCAACAACTCTGTCGATTGCATTGTCCGTGGCAAAACTGGAATCTGCCAGTGCCTGTAGCTGAACTCCGGTTGTGTTAGCGGTAAAGTCAGTGGCATTGAAGTCGGTGTTCGTACTGCCGTTGCGTTCACTTCCCAATGTAAGGTCCGTCTCAGACAAAATGCTAAACCTTCCAGTTGCGTTGTTGAAGGACGCATCGACACCCTGGAAGTCATTCACAAAATTGACGAGGTCGCCAACTGTCGTGTTTTCATCGACTTCCAGTGACCCCAATTCATAGTTGTTACCATCGGTAAGGGTCAGGGTGTCTCCAGCGGCAAAGGATGCGCTATCTACTAGCTTGGCCGTAGTTGAAGCATAATCGGTGGCATTTACTGATGCCGCGACACCACCTAGCGTTACTGCAGCTGAAAGAGCGCCGCCATCTTCTGTCAAGACAATATCTTCATTGCTATAGATGGTGAGTTTTCCGGTTTTATCATCAAACTCGGCGCGAACACCATCCTGCTTGTTCAGTTGGTCTACGAGTTCTTGTACGGTCGCGCTAGCTGTGACGACGGAGGTCAGCGCCGTGGCTGCGGTGGCGCTTGTATCGACCAGTTGCAAGCCATCTGTGGCGGCAATATCGGCTGATTCATGTAGTTTGGAGCTGGTATTCAGCGTTCCATCTGCGCCGGTCAACGTTACGGTGATTTTCCCGCCGGTCAGATTGAATGCAGTCGCGCCACCTTCGCCCTCGGTTAGGTCCGAGAGATTCAATCCGTTGGACAGTGAGGTTTCGGTGTAGTCGACCGCTTCCATGGTCAGTTTTGAAGTCGAATCCTCGTTAAAAATGGTTGTCAGGTCGTTGCCTGCACCAGCGAGGAGATTCTTGCCCTTATAGGAGCTGTCTTTTGCTACGTCTTCGATCTGCGTCAGCAGGTCGTTGTATTGGGCGGCAAATTGTTTGCGCTCATACTGGCTTTGGGTCTGCAGAGCCTGGTTGGCTTTTGCTTTTGCAGATTCGACCAGATTGGTGATGGTCTGAATTCCTTCGTCTGCTGCCTTGATCGTCTGAAGCGATTGGCCCATGTCATCGAGCAGGGTGCTGAGATCGCCAGCGCGTGCGTTGAGGCTGGACGCTGTGAAGAAGGAGTTTGGATTGTCGAGAGCCGAGTTCACTTTTTGCCCCGTCGCCAGTTTGTTCTGGACATCGGACATGAGGTCGGCTGTGGACTGGAGGGTGAGGAGGTTCTGCCGGACGGCGGCGGAGATCGTGATGGACGACATAGGAAATCCTTTCCTGGGGCCATGACATCTCTTCCTGAGATGACAAAAATAACATTGTTAAAAATAACAATTACTATTTGTCTCGCATTCTATGGTTAACAGGGTGTTAATCGGCTTTCAGATAGCGAAACACCACCCACGTTTCGGCGCGCTTTTCACGTTGGAAATCTTGGGGTTGGGCCGGGGGAGGCTGCGGAGCTTTTTTGATTAAAAAAGCGGAGGAGGCGGGGTTTGAGGAAGGCCCGCTTGGACGAAAATTAAAATGAAGACTGAGTTTGAAAACAAAAAAGAAAAAGGCGGGCCTGGGCCCGCCTTTTCCTGATCGTGTAAGACTTTCTGTCTTAGAAGAGACGCAGAACGTTCTGGTCTGCCTGAGATGCGAAGGACAGGGACGTCGAGGCCAGGCTCTGACGAGTCTGCAATGCCAGGAGGTTTGCACCTTCTTCGTTGGTATCGGCCAGTGTCAGCTTGCCAGCACCTTCTTCCAGCGTGTTGATCAGGTTCTTGGTGAAGTCCTGACGGTTTTCCACGATGGACAGGTTGGTACCAAACGAGGAAGCCTGGGTTCTCAGGTTTCCAAGAGCATTGTTCAGCTTGCCGATGGTCCGGTTGATGTCGTTGTCCGTGGCAAAACCGGAGTCGGCCAATGCAGCAATGCTGAATGAGCCGTTGGTTGTCGCCGCGAAGTCCTCACTCGCAAAGTCGGTGTTGTTGGACCCATCACGTTTACTGTTGATGGTCAGGTCAGTGTCAGAGGTGACGCTGATCCGGCCGGACGAGAACGAGGAGGAGACACCATTGAAATCGTTGATGAAGTTGTTGAGATCATCAACTGTGGATGTCGCTTCAATCTCAAAGGAGCCCAGCTCGTAGTTGTTGCCGTCCGTCAAGGTGATGGTATCGCCAACTTTAAACGAGCCACTGTCTGTGAGTGTTGAACCCGATGTCAGTGCGGAGGCATTGACACTACCCGCAGCGCCGATGGTCAAAGCAACAGAAACAGACGCAGCCGCAGTGTCGTTGATCAAGAGATCTTCGTTGCTGTAGATGGTCAGCTCGCCATTGCTTTCATCAAACTCCGCACGCACACCTTCAACCGCGTTGAAAGAGTTGACGAGGTCCTGAACGGTCGCGCCAGCTGTCACTTGGGTACCCGTGATTACCGTCGGGGTGCCGGAGGCTGCATTGTCGACGAATTGCAGCGTTGTCGTTGTCGAAATCGCTGTCGATTCGCTCAATGTAGAGCTGGAGTTCAGAGAACCATCTGCACCGGTGAGGGTGATGGTTGTTTTGCCACCGGAAAGGTTGAACGCAGTTGCGCCGCCTTTGCCTTCGGTCAGATCCGACAGGTTCAGGCCGGTGGACAGGGTGGTGTCGGTGTAGTCAACAGCGGAGACATCCAGTTTGGACGTGGAATCTTCGTTGAAGACAGCCCGCAGATCGTTACCGGTACCAGCCAACAGGTTTTTACCTTTGTAGCTGGAGTCTTTCGCAACGTCCTCGATCTGGGTCAGCAGTTCATTATACTGAGCCGCAAATTCTTTCCGCTCATACTGGCTCTGCGATTGCAAAGCCTGATTGGCTTTCGCTTTTGCAGATTCAACCAGCTTGGTGATGGCTGTGATACCTTCATCAGCTGCTTTAATGGTCTGAACCGACTGGCCCATATCATCAAGCAGGGTGCCCAGATCGTTTGCACGGGACTGGAGACCGGAAGCGGTGAAGAAGTTGCTTGGATTGTCCAGAGCTGAATTCACCTTCTTACCGGTGGCCAGTTTGTTCTGGACATCGGACATAAAGGAAGCAGTCTGCTGGAGAGTGTTGAGGTTATTACGAACCGCGCTTGACAGAGTAATGTCAGCCATTTTGTTTCCTTTCTAGGAACACGAGATACACAGTCCCTTCCTGGGACAGGGCACCATCAAAGGCTGAATCTGGAAATGGAATCTAAAGAAACATGGTTAATGGCTGTTATGGATAACGTAAGGTAAACACGTGTGGACGCCGGAGTTACACCCCGTCGCTTGAAATATATATAGTTTCAATATTCTAGATCATCGGGCGTTTAATCGACGCTGATTGAACGCCCGATGAGGTATTGTTAAAATTACTTAGAACAGCCGGAGCACGTTCTGAGAGGCCTGCGAGGCCATGGACAGGGAAGTCGACGCCAGCTGCTGCTGGGTCTGCAACGCCAGAAGGTTCGCACCCTCCACATTGGTGTCCGCCAGGGTCAATTCACCGGCACCTTCCTGAAGCGTGTTGATCAGGGAGGTGGTGAAATCCTGCCGGTTTTCCACGATGGACAGGTTTGTGCCGAAAGTTGACGCTTGCGCCCGGAGACTGTCTTGAGCGCCTTTCAAAGAAGACAATGCAGCCTCGATTTTGGCGTCAGTGTCAAAGTCACTGATTGACCCTGCCATTGCAGTATCAGTGCCGTTCTTAGCTATCTGAAGGCCTTCGCCAGCAATCGTGACTTTACCGCCGGAGTATGCGGAAGTTACGCCAGTCAGACCGTTGATGTCTGATGCAAGCGAGGTCAGAGTATGTGAGCCGGTAATCGTGACCGATCCCACCGCGTCTCCGTTTTTATCCGTGATACTTAGCGTATCACCGGCAGCGTAAAGACCAGCTGAAACCAGGTTAACGCCCCCCGTCGCGCCAGCTGTCGCAACCGACAAAGATGCGGTGCCTGTGGTTGCGGTGGTGTCAACATCGCTCAATCCGAGACCTGCGGAAGTGTCTGTGTAGTCGACCGCTTTGATAGACAATGACGACGAACCGTCTTCGTTAAAGGTGACTGACAGATCATTGCCGGTACCAGCCAAAAGGTTCTTGCCCTTGTAGCTGGAGTCCTTTGCCAAGTCTTCCATCTGGCCGAGGAGATCGTTGTATTCTTTGGCGTATTGGGCACGCTGAGCTTTATCCGAGGTCTGCAACGCCTGATTGGCCTTTGCCTTTGCGGCGTCGACCAGATCCGAGATCGCCGAAATACCTTTGTCTGCTGCTTTCAGCGTCTGGACGCCCTGACCCATGTCGTCAAGCAAGGTACCGAGGTCGCTTGCCCGGTTTTCCAGGCCTTTTGCCGTGAAAAACGAGTTCGGATTGTCGAGGGCGGAGTTCACCTTCTTGCCGGTCGCCAGCTTGTTCTGAACCTGGGACATCATGTCCGCAGTCGCGGTCAAAGTGTTGAGGTTGGCGCGGACGGCGTTGGTGAGGGTGATGTCGGACATTTCTTTTCCTTCCTTGGAAAAACGCAAAACAAGATTCCCGTCCTGGGGATCACCGACCAAGAAAGACTATAGGTATTAATGACAATGTAAAAAATACGGTTAGCGAAAATTAACCTTAACAAGATGTTACGATCACTTTGCGGCAAAAGTGGCCGATGTTCAGCTGTTTTTGCTGGATGCTGACCCAAAGCCGGCAGATATCGAGGGAAGGAGCCGCGGCAATTTATCGGGCGCCGCATAAAGGGTACCGCGCCGAGGGGCCACTCTTTCTGTTCGATTGGTTGAAGCGGAGAGGGGCTTCAACAACTAGGGGAACCGCCAATCCATTTGGAGTGCGGGAGACGTTATGACTGCCGGGTAAGAGGGGATCTTTGCCCCAATGAAACAGAGGCAAGGCAGGCGCTGATTTGGTAGGCTTTGCTGGATGGCTGGCACACATCTACTGAGTTTAGGACCAGGGATAGAGCCCGCCCGGACTTATTTCTGCGCGGATCGGCAATTGGCGGAGTTGGTTTAGCGATAAACGAGGCCGCAATGTTATCTAATCACCTACTCCCGTAGAGAGAGGCACGGGTAGGGATTCTAGTATCCGCGCTAAATAGCGGTAGGTTTGATCTCAATTGATGTACGTTGGTCGGGCCTGGCCTTCGCTGAGGCGGCAGTTGCAAGTGCCAGAGACATATCTTGCGCAACTGATCTATTGGGCCTGGTTTGTCCAGTACGAGACTTGAGGGAAGGGGGCGCGAAAGTCGTTTTTTTGTGTGGCCGATTTGCGGGAGCCGCACTTGCTAAACCTCTCAGGTCGAGGTCCATCACAATCGAAAATCTTGATAAACCGCGGCGGCGGCCAGCGGAGGCTGGGAAAATAAAGTTCGATTGTACCGGTGCCGGCCTACGCTACCTAGGCGGTGCGTTGGACGGCGTCCGGATTTTCTCCTGTGCGCAGAGCATCGATCTGATTGCGGTGAGCCTGGACCGTTTCGCTGTAGGCGCGCAGCCGTAGCAAGGTTTCGCTCGGAATCTGCCGGACAACTTCGCCTGTTTCCGTGTCGGTTGCCACGTAAATCAGGCTTTCGCTTTCCGGATCGATCACGTTCTGCCGGGTAATGGCAGGCGTATACCGCTCTAGCGCGGATTGATTGGGTTCATCATCCGGCTTGCGGTTTTGCTCGTAGTTTGCGGACCTTTGTGTTCCGGTTGAGTCTCCTGTTGGTCTAACAGTTTCCTCGGCCGGCAAATCTGTCGATGTTGCCGGTTTATCTTTGTCCGGGGCCCGTGTAACCGGCGTAATCGCCGTATATGTCGGCGATGGAGGCCGGACTAATGCGGTATCCATTTTTGCCCTCCGGGTTACTTCGTACATTGACCCGATCTTGGCAAAATAACGTAAGGGAATGAATTTTCCGTTAACCGAATGGTTAGGAATTTAAGGGTGTGAATTTATCTTTTTGTAGTTGTTCCTGATTCGTATTCGGTTGCATTGCACCAACGAATGTCGGCAGGAAAACAAGCCCTCCGCAAGTCTGCCAATAGGACCGGTAGCGGTCTTACAAGGACTGATTGACAGCAATGCCCTGCGCAGATTTTGGGCCATTTGGGGCGGTGCCGGTCCGGCCGTAAGTGGTTGGTGCGTTGGCGTTTTGGGCGCCAACTGCCTTTGCGACCGACGAGACAATGTTATTGGTTACTTCCCGGGCCGTTGCTAAAACCGCCAGATTGATACGCAAGACCGGCTGAAATTCGCCATGCTGGCGCCGT
Organism: Roseibium sp.; assembly: GCF_965216085.1. Classification (GTDB taxonomy): domain Bacteria; phylum Pseudomonadota; class Alphaproteobacteria; order Rhizobiales; family Stappiaceae; genus Roseibium. Next base: position 1,756,176 of record NZ_OZ244138.1, read on the forward strand.
AAAGACTGAGTGGCCGCCGGCGCGAGGTTGCCAAGAGCTATTGCATGGTCCTTCGCGGTCATCATGCCGCGGGTGTATTCATGTATGAGCCTGGCTTTGTCTGCCTGCAATTCTCCGGCGTCTTTCAGTTTGCCGGCGCGCACCAGATCCGTTTCCATCTCAATGACAGACAGAAGCGCTTCCATAGTGCTGGAAAGGGCCGAGCAAAAAGTTTCCGCATCCTGTTTGCTTGCCGGGCGCTCCAGGGAAAAGGGAAGCGTGTTGGAATTTGGTTGTGCGGTCATTGGGCGCCTTCCTGCAAAGCAAGCAATTCACGTTCTACACTATCTGCGATTCCAACGCCGCCGGCAGCTGAAATCGTACGGGCATATTCATCGACCAACATGCTTTGCCAGGCATCGGAGCCGGTTCCGCCATCCCAGGCGCCGCCGTTCTCAAGGCCTGTAAACATATTCTGAAGCATGTTGTTCAAAAAGACCGCTTCAAATTCCTCCGCCGCGGCACGGGCTGCAGTTTTGCTGGTCCGGTCGACGCCTTGAAGGACATCAAGAGGATTGGCTCTTGGTTGCGAGGGGGCAAGTGGCAAATCCATCACAGCACCTCGATTTCAGCTTGCAGCGCGCCAGACGCTTTGATCGCTTGAAGAATTGAGATCATGTCGCGCGGTCCGATGCCCAATGCGTTCAATCCATCCACCAATTGTTTCAAAGTTACTGTTCCTGGAACGATTGCCAGTTTGGCATCCGGATCGGTGTTGACGTTTAATTCTGTGCGCGGCACCACGGCGGTTTCGCCATTGGCAAAGGGTAGGGGCTGCACGACTTCCGGGGTTTCTGCGATCGTGACCGTTAGGTTGCCCTGGGCGACGGCCACCCTAGAGACCTTCACATCTTGCCCCATGACAATGATGCCGGAGGCTTCATTGATAACAACTTTTGCTGCCAGATCGGGTTCAATGATCAATTGCTCGATGTCGGTTAGAAGGTCGACGATATTGCCATCATATTGGCGCGGTAGTTCCAATTGGACTGTCGCCGGATCAACCGGCTCGGCGGTTGGCATGCCGATGAGTTCGTTGATCGACAGAGCGACCCGGCGGGCCGTTGTTAGGTCCGGATTACGCAGCGCGAGTCGCACGTTGGTTAAGGAGGCCAGTTTGAATTCCAGTTCCCGTTCAACGAGACCACCATTTGCGATCCGTCCGGCTGTGGGGACGCCCTGAGTGATTGACGCTGCATCACCTTGCGCAGTGAAGCCGGCAATGGCGACAGACCCCTGCGCGATTGCATAAACCTCACCATCGGCGCCAACGAGGGGGGTGACGAGCAGAGTGCCGCCCTGAAGGGATGAAGAATCCCCAAGAGCACTTACATTGACGTCGATCCGTGTTCCTTGGGTCGAGAAGGGCGGCAGGTTAGCCGTCACCATCACGGCAGCCACGGTGTTGGTGTTCAGAGCGCTGTTCCGCGTGTTGACGCCGAGACGTTCCAGCATGGCCTGCAAGCTTTGCTGCGTAAACGGGGTGTTGTTCAAAGAGTCGCCGGTTCCGTTCAGACCAACCACGAGACCGTACCCGATGAGCTGATTTTCACGAATGCCTTCGAAGTCCGCGATGTCTTTGATCCGCGATGAGGCGTCTGCTGCGATAGTCATCAAAAGCTGCGTGCACAAAAGCGCTGCGGCGAATAGGGCAAACCGGACGGTTGGGCCTGGGAAATATGTGCTCAGGTGACGCATTCTTGACGCTGATCCATGTGATTGGCCGGGTTTAGTGGCCGATGGTCGGTTGGGTTCCAAATGCATTATGCGAGAGCCGTGCCAAGTTTCTGGTTCAAACCGGCTGCGACTTAAGAGTGGCTGGATTCTGCGGGGTTTGCGGAAAATAGGCGAGCATATCCACGCAAATTCGCTAAATAGAGTTAATCATTAAGAATAGATGCCCGGCAAATATTGCCTTGCTGACCCGGACTCATTTACCCTTTCAGGCAGAATCTGACAGGAGCTGGAGCAACTTGGTGTCGGCCAGCTATCAGAAAGATTGGATAAACAAGATGCGCATTACCGGGAACAAACCTCTCAGCGGTGTTCAGGGGCGTGGAGCCAAAAAGCGCAGCGCCTCCGGTGGAGAATTTACACCGGATATGGGTGGAGCAACGGATCTCCCCCAAACCAATGAAACAGCCGGCGGTGCCGGAATCCAGGGCATTGATGCTTTGCTGGCACTTCAGGAAGTGGATGAACGCTCCGACCGCCGCAAAAAAGCAGCGCGCCACGGGCATTCGCTTCTTGATAGTTTGGAAATGATCCGCGCAGATCTGTTAGCAGGCCTGGTCTCAGAAGATCGGCTGGAGCATCTTGCGGCGACTGTATCCAATCGCCAGACCAGTGGTGATCCAAAGGTCGACGCTGTGCTGGAAGAAATTGAACTGCGCGTAAAAGTCGAGCTTGCAAAGCTTGGCCGATTTCCAGATGCCCCTGCGTAAGGGTTTTGGGGATTAACCACAAATTTGACTAAAATTTACGCAACAGCTTGAAACATATGCTTTTTTCTACAGGCTATTTTTCACAAATGAACCGTTGTCCCCGCGGGGAAGCGTCTATATATATAGCCCGTCATAACGGTAAACCGGAGCGATAGATGACGGTTGATATTGAGTCTGAGTACCGACCCTCGCAAGACGAGCCGTTCATGAATGACCGGCAGCGCGAATACTTTCGAAACAAGCTGCTAGCCTGGAAAGATGAAATCCTGAAAGAAAGCGCGGAAACGCTCGCGAACCTTCAGGAAGAAAGTCAAAATCATCCCGATCTGGCCGATCGTGCGTCTTCAGAGACTGACCGGTCTATTGAACTGCGGGCCCGTGACCGTCAGCGCAAATTGATCTCCAAGATCGACGACGCGTTGGAGCGAATCGCGGATGGCAGCTACGGCTATTGTGAAGAAACTGGCGAACCGATTTCTTTGCGCAGACTTGAAGCACGGCCAATTGCGACTTTGTCGATCGAAGCTCAGGAAGCGCATGAGCGCCGCGAGAAGGTGTATCGCGACGACTGATTTCCAGTAACGGCCGGTTTGACGAGGCATGCAAACCAACTGACTTTTCAAGCCTTCCCGTTTTCGGGAAGGTTTTTTTATGCGTTTGGCTACCAGGCCTAACTCAAGCTCAGGCTATCTGTTCCCAAAAAAGAAATCGGGCACGGCACTCGGGGAGCGAGATGCCGTGCCCGGTTCAGCAGCTTAAGGCAGACCACGTCTGACCAGCCAAAAGCTGCCGGGGGAGCTATGCTGCCTTTCGGATTAGAAGGGCAGGAGGATATCCAGGACCTGGTTGCCGTAGCGTGGTTGCTGGACGTCGGTGATTTGGCCGCGGCCGCCATATCCAATCCGCGCTTCGGCGATCTGCTGACTCTGGATGGTGTTGTTTGATGTGATGTCTTCCGGACGGACAATACCGGCAACGATCAGCTCACGTACTTCGAAGTTGACCCGGATTTCCTGGCGGCCTTCGATGACCATGTTGCCGTTGGGTAGTACCTGCGTGACCACGGCAGCGACAGTGGTGTTTAACTCTTCCTCACGGTCAACCTTGCCGGAGCCCGCAAAGCTTGAGTTGCTGTTGACTGCGCCAAGATTGCTGGCGGTTGTACCTGCGGGCAAGAATATGGTGTCTATGGCCGTGCCGAGGGCGCCGGTCACGCCCGAGCCGTTCGTCTCAGTCCGGCTCCTATCTGTGTCGTTTTCGATCTCGGCTTTTTCATCAATGGACACAATCACAGTCAAAAGATCGCCGACTTGGCTGGCCCGTTGGTCCTTGAAGAAGGCACGGCTGCCGGATTGCCATAGAGAATTCGGGTTATAGTGGGCCTGAACTGGTTCTGGCATTGGCATTTGGACCGGCCGGTATCCCGGCGTTGTGGTCGGATCTTGGATGGCATTGAGTGCCGGTTGCTTGCCGACGTTTGCCAGCCGGTCGGCGCTGCCGCAGCCGGCAACCAGGGCGGCAAGCGCGATACCTGCCAAGAGTGAATTACAGCGGTAAATAGACATTAGTTGGCCTCATTGTTCAGGCTAGCAACAACTGCATGGGCGGCATGAACAATTACTTGGCCGCGAGAGGATACCGTCGCAGGGACAATGCGCCGGGATTGAAGGTTCATCACATCAATAACGTCGCCTTTGGCACCGTTGGTCAGGGCCTTTGCCCGGGATGTGAGTTTCATGGCCCCAAGATTGAAGGTGACTGTCACCTTGTCACCGCGGGAAATCAGAATGGGGTGTTGAAAGTCTTTACGGGAAAGCGGCTGGTTGGAGCGCATATTAACCCGGGCGGCTTTGCCGATGATGTCTTTGCCGTCATGAAGGGCAGCTGACATGACTTTGGATTTGGGAAGTCGGACGGTTGTCAGGTCGGCTTCTTGAACGATATCGCCGCGTTTTAAAGGCTGGCTCAGGGCTAGAACTTCGATCATCTCCACTGCAGATCCCGTGATCGTCAGTGGTTTAGCGCCGTGTTCAACGGCTACAGTTGCATGTGCTGTGAAATAGCCAGTTTCCTGTGACCAATCTATCCGATTAATCCGGACAGGATCCTGAACTTTTGGGTCTGCCAGAACCTGCATTGGTGCCTGGATCAGTTTGATGTCTAAGGAGGTTCCATCCAGGCTGGCATTACGTTTGGAGAAATCCAGGCGGATCAAGTTCTCCAGCTGATGTCGGTTGAGTTTGGTTGCGCCCCGGTGAACCACGACTGTCCGCAGTCCATCTGTTCCTGCAGTTTCAAGTCCGGCGTCACGGGCCCGTTTTGCCACTGTGCTAGCCGGAACATTGCCGGATGTTCCCATATCCGGCGAGCGGAACAGCGGGACCATGGCCAAGCTTCCTGCGTTCGAATAGAAATCGCCGACTGTGACAATTTCCGAAAGTGTCATGACCTGCGATCGCAAGACCGGGCGCTCGTTTGCTTCTGCCGATACGTTGGCAAGTGCAGCCATGGTCAGGCTAAGAGCGGCCATTAGTAAGGTCTTCATTGACTTAAGCCTTTCTCACTAGCGGATTTGGGTCGTGGTTGAGTACATCTGGTCCGCGGCCTGAATGACTTTGGAATTCATTTCATATGCGCGCTGAGCCGATATGAGGTCGGCGATTTCATTGACAGCATCAACATTGGCCATCTCGAGGAAGAATTGCTGGGTGCTGCCAAATCCGTCTTCATTCGGGTTTCCGGTTTGTGGTGCACCACTGGCGTCGGTCTCTAGAAACAGATTGTCGCCGATTGCTTCCAGGCCGGCTTTGTTAACGAACCGGGCAAGTTGGATTTGTCCGAGGTCAACGGTGGCGCCTCCCTCATCGATGCCTTGAATCTTTCCGCTCGGAGCAATGGTTAAGTCTCGCGTATTGTCCGGAATGGTGATGTTCGGGTCGAGCTTATAACCGTCAACGGTCACCAGTTGCCCGTTTTGATCCCGTTCAAAAGAGCCGTCTCTTGAGTAACCGGTCGTCCCATCGGGAAGCTGGATCTGAAAAAAGCCTTCTCCCCGAACAGCGATATCCAGCTCCTTGCCGGTCTGTTCCAGCGAACCCTGCGACATAACGCGGCCGGTCGAGGCCAGTTTTACGCCGGTACCGATCTGGATCCCTGTCGGAACGATCGTCCCGGCATCAGACGTTTCGGTGCCCATGCGTCTAAGGTTCTGGTAAAGCAGATCCTGAAAGTCGGCTCGTTGCTTTTTGTAGCCGGTGGTCCGCATGTTGGCGACATTGTTCGAAATGACTTCGACGTTGTACTCTTGCGCCTTCATACCGGTGGCTGCGGTGTAGAGAGCTCTCATTTTGCTAACTCCTTAAGGCGCTCAAGCTTCAAGTTTGCCGAGCGTCTGGATCGCTTGCTGACGCAAGTCGTTGACGTTCTTCAGCATCTTCGATACGGATTCGTAAGCGCGGGTGATTTCGATCAGCTGGGTGACTTCATAGACCCCTTGGACGTTTGAACGTTCCAATGCACCTTGCATTATGCCAACCTTTTGCGGGATGCCGGGGTTTTCACCGCGAAAGAGATTGTCGCCGTTTTTCTGCAGCGCTTGCGGATCTTCAAAGGTCACAACACGGATTTTTCCGCGGATGCCTTGCTCGGTCGAAATCGTGCCGTCTTTGGCGATCTCAACAGCGCCGTCTTCCCGGGAAATCGTCAATGGGCCGCCAGTGGTCAGAACCGGCCGTCCGTCCGCAGTAACAAGTTGCCCGGTCGCATCCAGAGAAAAAGCCCCGTCGCGCGTATAAGCTTCCGATCCGTCGCCCATCTGAACCACGAAAAACCCGTCACCCTCGATTGCAAGGTCCAGGTCATTCCCAGTTGATTTAAAGGCGCCGGTGTCGAAATCCGTTATTGACTGATAGTCCAGCACATAAGACAGCGAATGATCCGGCGTTTGAAATTCTGTCGCCTCGGCAACCGGCATCAAATACTCTTCAAAGAGCAACCGCTGCGACTTGTATCCTGTCGTGTTTATGTTCGCCATATTGTTGGCGACCACATCCAGCTGGTTCCGCAAGGCGGTTTGCCGGGACAGGCCTATTAACTGTGCGTTCTCCATATCGAACGGCTCCTTTGCTCCCCGATGAGCGCGTCTGCCTCCCCAGACATCGGCGCCCGTTAAGGTTAATGCAGGACCCGTGCCAGTTTTTAAATCCTTGGGAAAACTGGGCAAAACCTTCAGGGGGAGGATGCAAGCGGCAAGAGATTCCGGCAGAAGTTAACCACTTGGCAATTTTTGCCCGGTGACTCGCTGAGGTGGAGTGGTAACCAATCGTTAACCATTAACACTTTAGTAATATTTAAACGCGCGCGAGCGCTCGCATAGAGCGGAGAGCATAATGGCCGACGAGAACGCCGCAGCCGAAGAAGAAGGCGAGGAAGAAGCCGCCGCCGGTGGTGGTAAGAAAAAACTCATTCTCTTTGGAGCAATTGGGCTTGTCGTTCTGCTTGCCGCTGGAGGTGGGGCCTATTTCTTCCTGATGGGAGAAGATGCGCCTACGCCTGCGCCCGGGGAAGGTCCGGTGCCGCAAGAGGTTCAGAAGCCGGTGGTCTTTTATGATCTGCCGGAAATGACTGTGAATTTGGCGACTGAGGGCCGTACGACCTATCTCAAGGTCCGCATAGCCCTTGAAGTTGAAAACCGCGCAATGATCGAGCAGATCCAGCCGTTTTTGCCACGGATTCTGGATGCGTTTCAGATTTACTTGCGTGAACTCCGCCCTGCGGACCTGGAGGGGTCTGCTGGTCTGTTCCGTCTGAAGGAAGAATTGCTCAGGCGGATCAATTTGTCGGTTTATCCGGCAAAAGTCGAAGGGGTACTGTTCAAGGAAATCCTTGTACAGTGAGGATCTAGATGGCTGACGCCGACGAAGACGATCTGTCCGAAGAGGATATGGCCGACGCATGGGGTGCTGCTCTGGCTGAGCAGGGCGCCGGCGGCGATGAAGATGATGATCTGGCCGCGGCCTGGGGCGCTGCTCTAGAAGAGCAGGGTGCCGGAAGCTCGGACGATATGGCTGCGCAATGGGCCGCCATGATCGACGACAGCGAGCCGGACCTGGAAAACGCGACCCGTGGTGCGGACCGTGTTCTCAACCAGGAAGAGATCGATAACCTTCTCGGCTTCAATATTGAAGACACCATTGCCGGTGATCAGAGCGGTATCCGCGCGCTCATTAACTCCGCTATGGTTTCTTACGAGCGTTTGCCAATGCTCGAAATCGTGTTCGACCGTCTTGTGCGGTTGACCACGACGTCTCTGCGCAACTTCACGTCCGACAACGTTGAGGTGTCTCTTGATGCCATCAGTTCCGTTCGGTTTGGCGATTATCTGAATTCCATCCCTCTGCCGGCGATCCTTGGTATTTTCAAGGCCGAAGAGTGGGACGGCTTTGGGATGATCACGGTCGAATCCAGCCTTATTTATTCGATTATCGATGTTCTGCTTGGCGGAGGCCGTGGAACTACGGCTGCCAGGGTCGAAGGACGGCCCTACACGACGATTGAAACGAACCTCGTCCAGCAAATGGTTCAGCTGATTCTGCAGGATGCGGAACAGGCTTTTGCGCCGCTGTCTCCGGTCCATTTCAATCTGGAACGTCTAGAGACCAATCCGCGCTTTGCTGCGATTTCCCGTCCAGCGAACGCTGCGATCCTCGTCGAACTTCGTATCGATATGGAAGACCGGGGCGGGACGGTCGAAATCATGATGCCTTACGCAACTTTGGAGCCGATCCGTGATCTGCTGCTCCAAATGTTCATGGGTGAAAAATTCGGCCGGGATCCGATCTGGGAAGGCCATTTGGCGACAGAAATTCATGCTGCAGAAGTTGAGGTCGATGCGGTGCTTTACGAAACGTATTTGCCGCTTGGCCGGGTGCTCAGCTTGGATGTCGGGCAAACGCTGGTTTTCGACGTCTCTCCTACGGATCCAGTACTCGTAAAGTGTGGAAACATCCCTTTGACAGAGGGGACGCTTGGCAAAACGGAAGATTCCATTGCCATCCGTGTCGCAAAGAATTTGCGCAAACCGAAAATGACTCTGGCAGCTTTCGAGCGCGCCATGCAGAGCGAAATGGAGCAACCATGACGTCCTTGCCCATCGGACTGATTATTGAAGGCCTTGTCGCTGTCCTTCTTGTAATCACCATCGCCTATTGCTGGATTTTGAACCGCCGTCTCCAGCGGCTTCGGGCAGACGAACAAACGCTCCGGGCGACCATTTCGGAATTGATGACGGCCACGGAAATCGCCGAGCGGGCGATCCTGGGTTTGAAGACCACCGCAGCGGAAGCGGATAAATCTCTCGGGCGCCGTCTTAAGGAAGCAGAAACCATGTCCCACACCTTAGCCGACCAGATCGGCGAAGGTGACAAAGTCTTTACGCGGATCTCGCAAATTGCTGGAGCGGCCCGGTCTGCCGCGCAGCAACGGGAATTGCCGCCTGCGAGCGATCTTTATGCCGCGCAGCCGCAAGCCGCACCACCGCCGCATACCAACGGGCATGTGGCGGCCGAGCCATCGATACTGCAACAGGCGCCAGCCGTGGAGCCTGAACGTAAACGGAGCAGTCGCGCATCCGATATCCGGAGTGCGGCGGCGGAAGCTACAGCAAGGCTGGAAGAGTTCCGCAACAAGCGTAAAGGCGCTGCTGCATGAGTGTAAGATTGTTGCCATTGTTGGGCGTTGCCGCGAGCGCGCTGTTCGGGTTGAAACTTCTAGGCCTCGTTATGGGTCCGGACAGCACCAGCCTGCCAATCAATGGCGCAATCGCTCAAGAAAACGCCGAAATGGAAGCAGACGGTGCCGAGACTGCCCCAATGCCTGAAGAGGGCGCCGCGGCTCCCGGTGTGGCACCGCCGGCTCAACCGGTCTTGCCGGACAGCCTCGAAATTGGCGGATCTGCCGCGGAACGTGCAGTTCTAGAGAGCCTCGGCAAACGCCGCCAAAACCTGCAGAAACAGGAAGGCCAGCTGGACCTTCGCGAAAAACTGCTTCAGGCCACTGAGGAACGCATAGAGCAACGGGTTGAGGAATTGAAGCAGCTCGAAGCACGGATCAACTCAGCAGTTGAGCAGAAGAAGAAGCAGGAAGAAAACGAAATTGCCGGTCTCGTGACCATGTACGAAAACATGAAGCCGAAAGATGCGGCGCGTATTTTCGATAGGCTGAGCCTGCCGATCCTGATGAAAGTGGTCCGGCAAATGAAGCCCCGAAAAATGTCGGCTATTTTGGCGAAAATGTCGCCGGATGCTGCCGAGCGGCTAACCGTTGCGATCGCCAGTCAGTCCTCCGAACGGCCAGAACCGGTCCAGGAACAGGCGCAGGCGCCTGCAAGTGCGGTCCTTCCAAAAATTCCGTCCAACTGAGCGAATAAAGTCCGCTCTCTTCACTCAGCGTAAGAGCGCGTTAAGGGGACTTGTATAAAACTAGAGTGTTGGCAGAAACCGAGGTCGAAACAACTTGCCAAGGCAGATCCTGACATCATGGGCAACCGGGACATTCGCAGATTTCCGCGAATGCAGGGCCTTTGTGTGTTTACGGATGGGTCTGCTACTCGTAGCAATGTTTTTTGGAACCCTGCCGCTGGTCTCTGCTTATGCCCAATCCCTCGAACCAGTTGACTTGGACGTCTCTCAGGAAAAAGGTTTTGGCCGGATTGTCCTGACCTTCAAGGACCGGACCCTGCTGCCGACCTATGATGCGGTCATTACCGGCGGTGTACTTCGGATTTCATTCCAAGAACCGATCGATGTGAATGTCGATGATGTGCCGTTGGATCTTGCGCAATATGTCACGATTGCACGCCGGGATCCCGATGGGGCGGCCATTCGGTTTGCGTTGAAAAGCCAATATCAGATCAACACATTGGAAGCCGGTGAGAAGCTGTTCATCGACATTTTGCCGATGACTTGGTCGGGCTTGCCGCCTGGACTTCCGGATGACGTGGTTCGCGAGCTCGCCAAACGGGCCGAGGCAGCTATGCGGAAGGTCCGTGCTCTTGAACAAGCGCGGCTTAAAGCTCAGGAAGGTCCGCAAGTGACGTTGCATGTTGGCGAACATCCAACGTTTACACGGCTTGTGTTCGACTGGTCGATCAAGTTCGATACTGCCTTTGTCCGCGAGAACGACATTATCAAGGTGACCTTCAATCACCCGGCACAATTGGATATTTCTCACTTACGGGCGCATCTGCCGCCTGGCGTTATCGACGCGACATCGTTCCTCGATAAAGGCAAGTTGAAATTTCTTATGCGCGTCGATCCTGCTGTCGATATTCGGGCTTTCCGTGAAGAGCAGACCTATGTCATCGACGTTACTCCAGAGAACATGGAACCGAATGATCCGGCGAATGCTCTAATAAACAAGGAGCTTTCGGTCGCGGATAACGAAAACCGGAAGAACATGATTACCGCACCTGGTTTGCGGGACACGCGTGAGGTCAGCAATCCGCGTGGTCTGCCGCCTTCAGGCTCCGCGTCATATGGCGGAGGTGGCCGGTTGAAGGAATCGCGGGCGGATGAATCTGCGGGCTTCACGGCCGTTCCACTTGGAGGCGCAGCAGAAGGTGGCGCGCCGCAGCCTATGCGCAATAGCAGTGAACCAGCGCCTGCTCGCGACAGATCAGCAAATTTGTTACCCAGCCCCGGTGATATTGATGGGACGTCTTCAGAATTAGTTCTGGCCGAAAACGTGCCCAAACATAAACCGGGCAAGGTGCCAGAACTCGGGTTTGCCCAGAACCAGGATCAAATGCAGCAACCGATTAGGACCGGGCAAGCCCCGGTTCAAGTCGTTTCTGCACAGCCCGATTCTGAGGTGGGAGACCGGATAGCGGAAACGGTCCCCGTAACTGTACTTGCTGAACCGCAAGATCCATCAGAAACTGCGCTTGAAGATGGCGAGGAAACGACCGCTTCGATTCCAGGTTCTGCCGAGCAGGGAGCTGCGGGGATAAACGGAGCACCCGGCGCGAACAGCGCTCCTCAGCTGATCCAGTTGGCTCAGGCGAGCCAGCGCGCGATGCCTTTGAGCGAGATAACTCCTTCGGAAGAAGAAATTGCCCGTCCAGCGCCGATGCTGGATTTGTCCAAACAGAAGATAGGCGACCCGGTGCCAGAGGCGCCGCAACGTGAAAACGCTATTCCGACTTTAAAACAGGCGGGCACAGGCTCCGATGCCCAGCAGCCCGAAGTCCCCGTTGCTCCGGCACCGGTGCAAATTCGCCAAAATAAAAGCTTTGGCAGCAGTGAAGTGCCTGCAGGTATTCAGTTGCCACGCAAACCAGAACGGGCGCCTGAAGTTTGGCGCGCCACAGGGGGGCGGGATCCTGCCGGATCAAAAGTATCACCGGAGAGCCCTCCGGAGAATTTTGGCGAAGCAGCCCGCAATTTTGTGTCTGCGGAAGCCCGTCGTATTGGCAATACGGTCCGCGTGGTATTTCCATTTTCTGAACCGGTTTCGAGTGCGGTGTTCCGGCGGAACGATAGCATTTGGCTGGTTTTTGATACCGATGCGACAATTGATACTCGCGGGATGGTCTCGGCGTTGGCCGAAACTGCGGAAACCATCGATGTTGAGCAACACGGCGACTATCAGATCCTGCGCCTTGACATGAATGATCCGGTATTGGCGACAGTTGGTGCGGACGGAAACGCCTGGTCGCTGGTCATTGGCGATTTAATTCTGGAGCCGTCTATCCCGCTCAAAATGGAACGGACAATCCGCGGGGATGGCGGGTCCATCCTGCGGGTCCTTTATCAAGATCCGCAGAATATCCGAAGCATTACCGATCCGTTCGTTGGCGATACTATTTCCCTTGTCACCGGATTTGGACCGCCGCGCGGGCTTCTGAAACCTCAGAAATTTGTCGATCTTGAAGCTTTGAGTTCGGCGCAAGGTATCGCTTTGGCGACACGCTCTGATGGCGTGAAGATCAAAATCCTAGGCGATGATGTCATCATCGAAAAAGATGGCGGCCTGGCCTTGTCCAACCGGCACTTGCGAGGCGGTACCGGAACATTGGGCCGAATTGTTGATCCCGAAGACACCGGATCCGTCGAATTTGTTTCCTTGAGCACTGAAGGCCCAGGGGCATACCGGTCGCGGCTTCAAGAACTCCAATCCCAATTGACCAAATCGCCCGAAGGCAAACGCCGTAAGCCGCTGATGGCGTTGGCGAAGTTTTATCTCGCGCACCAATTCCCGCAAGAGGCGATGGGTTTGATGAACCTCGCGCTCGAAGAAGATCCTGCTCTGGCTGAGAACAGTTCCTTTAATCTTGTGAAAGGAGCTGCTTTGACAATGGCAGGGCGGCCGGATGAGGCTTATGGGCATCTTCATCGGCCGGATCTGAAAAACAGTCCGGATGCTGCGGTCTGGCAAACCATTGTCGATGTTCAGCTGGGCAATTGGACACAGGCTCGCATAGCGATGCCGCGTGGCCGGGCAGTCGTTGGCAACTATCCAACATCGATCCAGACCGAGTTTAAACTGGCTGCGGCTCAGTCAATGGTCGAGGCCAACGATTTCGGCATTGCCAACGGAATTTTGGCCGAGATTGAACCAGCCGAAGTTACCCGTGCACAGGCTGCCCGCTACGATATCCTGCGGGGCCGGGTCGCAGATGCATCTGGCCGTTCGCAAGAAGCGCTCACCGTGTTTGACCTTGTAACCCGCTCAGATGACCGGCCTCGGGCGGCAGAAGCAGAATATCGGGCGCTGAGGATCCGTTACCGTGACGGCGAGATGACGATCGATGAGGCCATAGATCAGTTGGCTGGCCTGTCGACATCTTGGCGCGGTGATGAAATCGAGCTCAAAACCTTGCGCTTCTTGGCGCAGCTTTATGCGGAACGCGGACAGTATCGCGAAGCTTTTGAGGCGATGAAGTCAGCGGTGCAGGCCGAGCCTGATTCCGACACAACCCGCTTGCTCCAAGAAGAGATGAACGCCCTGTTCAATTCTCTGTTCCTGGATGGTAAAGCCGATGAAATGCAGCCGATTAAGGCGTTGGCGCTGTATTACGATTTTCGGGAATTGACACCGATTGGCCGCCGCGGGGATGAAATGGTCCGGCTTTTGGCCAAACGCCTTGTTGAAGTGGACCTTTTGGATCAGGCAACAGAACTTCTACGGCATCAGGTCGACAATCGGCTGAAGGGGGCAGCACGGGCTCAAATAGCGGCAGATCTTGGTGCGATCTATCTGATGGACCGTAGACCGGAAGAAGCGCTCCGGGTTTTGAACCGGACCCGTCAAGCGAGCCTACCTTCGACACTGAAGCGCCAACGCAACATCGTAGAAGCGCGGGCGTTAACTGAAAGTGGCCGCCCGGACCTTGCTCTTGAGCTTGTCCGAAATATGCGGGGCACCGATGTGGACCGGCTGCGGGCCGACACGTTTTGGGCTGCCGAAAGCTGGCGGGATGCTGGTGAGCAACTGGAAGCCATGCATGGATCCCGCTGGTCGGACCAGATTCCGCTAGATGACCAGGAACGGCGCGACATTCTGCGGGCGGGTATCGCCTATTCGTTGGCCGGCGATCAGCTCAGCCTGGAACGCTTGCAGACTAAATACATGGCTAAAATGGCGGACAGCCAAGAGGCTCTGGCTTTCGAAGTGGTTACTCGGCCCATCCGGGCGCAAGGAGTGGAGTTCCTGGAGGTTGCCAATCAGCTTGCTGACATCGACTCTCTGGAAACTTTCTTGGAAGAATACCGGCGCCAATACATGTCTCCTGACCGCAGTTCCAACCGTGCGGAAGCACCTGCGGAAACCGATCCAGCCGGATAACAACTCCAAAAACTTATTATTTGAGGTTCGGTTTAGAGCCTGTCGCACCTAATTGGACCCATTTGATACAGAAAAATGGCTCCTTCGGCTCGGCTCGGCGCGGCCGCGACACGCGATCTGGTTGATCGTGCGTGCGGCGCAACGCTTACGATGGGCCGCTTTTTGCACCCTTCAATATCAAAAGGCGTAAGAAAAAGGGCCGGACACATTTGGTCACTGGCGTCGTTATTTTGCGCTTATGGTGATCACACCATCGCAGGCAGACCACCTTAGCCAGTGATCAGATATGTCATGGTCAAATGAAACTAACGAGATGCGACAGGCTCTAATGTGCGGTGGCCGTGGCGCGAGGCTTCTTCAGTTCTGCCTTATACCGCATCACAAGATCTGGAATACCGCGGGTGCTGCGGTCCAGCCATTCACTGCGTGCTTTCAGGAAGTCCCGGTAAGTTTTCTCATGGATACCGGTTTGCAGCATCAGCCGCATGATGGCGCCATCGGCGTCAGATTTCAGCGTATCAGAGACGACATCGTCGGCCAGATTGATCTTACGGCTGATCAGCCAGATTGCAGCGTCGAGTCGCTGCTCTTCAAATAGGGTTCTCAAAATCGCGTCGAAAGACAGTTCACCATTTGCAATATGCACACTTGCTTCATGGCGGGAATAGAGAATGCCGTCAATCTCGATGTTATCCTGACCGCGTTTGATGTCACCGATCTGAGCTGCCAGCTTCTCCAGCGTCTCTTCAGCAATGGCACGCTTTAGCGGTGCAGGGAAAATTGGGCAGTTGGTCTCAAGGATCTGTATCTGGGTCTCTAAAAATCCGTTGTCCCGTAAGGCACGTTTGGCCAATCCGCAAAGAACTTCAACTTCCGTATTGGCGAAGATGAGCAGGGCGAGGACACCGCGTACAGAAAACGGCGCGTCCAAGTTTTCCAACAGCGCATGCACAACAGGCCTTGCGCTTCTGGCAATCAGCTTGTCTGTCAGCTCTTCACTCAAATCGCTCCGGTGTGCCATGACCAACCGCTTGTCATTTCCACCGCTCGTGGCGATGGCCATCATGGCTTCCTGGCTGATGACCGGGGAGGATTCAATCACAGGTTCTGACAACTCAAAATCTTCCTGCGCAAGGCGATCGGCCAAATCCGCAATGATCCGGTCGGTCTTGGCTAGGCGAACGACGAGTTCGTACCGGGCGCTGCGGTCGAGTTGATCAAAAACAGACAGAACGATCCGGGAAAACAGCTCGCGCTCGTTTTCAGTCGGCTCATGATCTTCCGAACGGGCATACTCTCCAACGAGTGTCCGGATCAATTTGGAGCGCGCTTCAGGTTCTTTGATCCGCGCCAGTTGTTCAAGTTGTTCTATGAGCACCTATAAACCAAACTTCTTTTGGAGTGGGCGTTCTGCAATGCTCCGTATTATTTCAAATACTATATTAATTTTTCTCTACTTTTCGCCATCGGGTATCCAGATTTTAGGGTGCACTGAACAAAGTCCGAAGCGAAGGCAATTAAGATTACCGTGGCCTGTACTGCCTAATTTACCTGATAGACAGTCTGGCTGGGATGTTGCGAATTGCCGTAAGGTAATGTTTGGCAGGGGGAATTTGGTGCGTTTCAGCCGCCACCGAAACTCTTGACGAGGGAGCCAGCTACCAAATTCCAACCGTCAACAAGCACAAAGAAAATCAGCTTGAACGGTAGCGAGATGACAACAGGTGGTAGCATCATCATACCCATCGACATCAGTACTGAAGCGATCACGAGATCAATGATCAAAAACGGCAAATAGAGCAGGAAGCCGATTTCAAAAGCACGTCGCAGTTCCGAAATCATGAAAGCCGGAATGAGGACTGGCATTGCAAGGTCTTCTTCTGCTTCTGGTGCTTCGCGGCCTGAAAGCTCTTGAAACAGCATCAAGTCTTTTTCCCGGACCTGTGACAGCATGAACGTCCGGAACGGATCTGAGGCCCTCTCATAGGCTTGATTGATTTCAATGTCGCCATCCACCAGCGGCTGGACACCTTCGTCATAGGCAGTTTGAAGGGTCGGCATCATGATGAAGGCCGACAAGAACAGCGCAAGGCTGACCATGACCATATTCGGCGGCGCAGTCTGCAGTCCGATAGCAGAGCGCAGCAGGGATAGAACAACGACAATACGGGTGAAGCTGGTGACCATCACCAGAATGGAGGGCGCCAGCGACAGAACCGTTAGCAGGATGACGAGCTGAACAGCGCGTTCCGTCAAACTGGCATCGTCGCCAAAACCAACTGAGATTTCTTGAGCATTTGCAGGGGACACGAAAAAAACGGCCATGCCGGCAAGTGCAATGACGGCTCCGAAAAAACTACGCAAACTGATATGACAAACGCGACACGTCATTGTTTCGGCTGTCCGCCCAACTCATCCAGAATTTTCGCCATCTCTGCTTCGATTGGATTTCGGTCGCCAATGCCCTTTTCCGAGTCAGGATCTGAGCTGGCAGTGTTACCAACCGGCTTTTGGTCATCTCCGGATTTTGCCGTGTTTTCTGCGGGCGCCTCCGGTTCTGCCTTTTCTTGGCTATCAATCTGATCGGCCGCCGGTGCTGCTGCAACTGGATCGGCAGGCTTTTCCTCAGATGCTTCTCCGGAATTTGGCGCGGAGGCATCGGCCGCAGGTTTCGGTTCCGAGAATAGCTCCTTCTCAATTCCTTCCGCTACGGCGTCGGTCAAATCGGCCTTATCCTTGTTTGCACTGTTCTCTTCGGAGAGCGCGGGGGGCGTCGAAGCGCTGGGCTCCTCAGCTTTGGCCGGCGTTTTGCTTTCCGCTGAAATTTTATCCGTGAAAGAAACGGAACCGGACAGGCCTGCTCCACCGAGTTTTGGTTCCACACGGCCCGGCTGAGTGTCGGTGTCAGACGGGTTTACCAAGGCAGTCTTGACCCGGGCCGCAGGTCCGGAGGCGGGCGGAGAGATCTTTCCAGAACCGTAAGAGGGCCGGTCTTTGGGCGAAAAAGGCCGGGTCAGTGCGCGCAAGGGGCTGGCTTTCTTTGTGGTTTGGTCGCTTTCTTTGTTGGCTTTTGGTGCCGGTGCTGGAATGTCTGATTTAGCTGTTTCTGGCGTTGCCGGTGTTGTGCTTTCGGCTGGTCCAGGTGCATGAGCTCGCGGCTCAGCAGGGGGGGCTTTTTCCCTGCGCGGCTGGGAGAAGCTGGAAGCTGGCAGGGGCTTTTCCTTCGCGGAAGAGGTGCTGATGCCGGTCGCAGACATAGCTCCCATTGATGTCCGGCTACTGCCGCCAAATGCCGGTGACTTTTGTGCCGGTGGAGGGCTTGCCTGCGGAGCTGACGGTGGTGTTGAAGGCCTGACGGCTGGGCTGCTTGGCTGGGCGGGTGGCGCTGATTGGACCGGTGCTTCATCTGGCGCGGAAGGGGCGGGGGGCGGAGCAGCGGCGCTGTCCTCCGGTGTTATTGGGATGTCTGGTCCGGGTGCCATTGGTGCCTTGATAGAGCCAGCCTGTTGAGGTGTTTGATAGGCACCAGATCGAGGCTGCCCGGCGGCGAGCGGAGCATTGCGAATGATGTTTTGTTCCACCACAACATCACTTGGTCCGCCGACCAGAATGAGATGTTCAATATTGTCCCTGCGGACCAGCAAGAGCCGGCGGCGGCTGTCGATCGCGGCACTGTCCATCAGAGCGATTCGTGGTTGGCGCCCGCGAGACTGTGGTGCTCTAGATCCCATCAGTCTTTTGATGATGAAAATGAACAATCCAAACAGGGCCAGGACGACGGCCAGTGAAATGACCAGCTGCAGCCCCTGCGCCAAGCCTTCGCTAACCTGAAAATTGGTTTGAATCCAGTTGTACATCTTATCCTCTCGCCATCCTTAACGCCGTAAGCCGTAGGGAGGTCTTATTGCGGAATTTGTGCGTGATGACGGCGTTTGTCCGTTATCCCCAGTAATTCCGATTTTCATCCAGCTACCTGCCAATCGCCAAAAGCGTCTGTGTTTGCTTGCCGTTTTGCCGCCGGTTGGTCCGCTGAATTGAGCTTGAATGGCAATTTCTGCCGCTTGATGCCCTGTTCCGAATCTCTTCAAGGCTTAAAGTTAACAGAGCTAGGCAGAATTTGCCTGTTGATGGTCGCGGTAAATCGCGAAATGCACGGAAAACGCAATCGCCCCTGCTGAGTTGTTAAGCTTTTGAGGGTGTTTGTTAAGAATAGTTAACCAGTCGTTAACCATTTGCTCGGCAAGCTTTGCCTGTGAGGTTAACAAAAGGTGAATCGGATGACCTTTACAGACTTGCCCCTGTTTCAGGCTCTGAAGTCAAAGATGCAGTGGCATCAGACACGGCAGGGCGTGCTGGCAGAAAATATCGCCAATTCGGACACGCCGGGCTATGGCGCGCGCGATGTGAAATCCTATTCCTTTGAAGATCACATCGGCCGGGAAGCTTTCGGCCTGACAACCGACCGAACCTCTAAGCAGCATATCTCCGGGATGATGGGAGGCGATATTGGGGGCAAGACCGAGAACCGCGACAGTTTTGAAGTCACCCCAAGCGGTAATGCGGTCAATCTGGAAGAGCAGATGATGAAAATCACGCAGAACCAAATGGACTATCAGGCAGCCACAACGCTCTACACAAAGGGACTGGGCCTGATCCGGACAGCCCTGTCCAAGAGTGCTTAAGCGGATTAGGAGAGACCTGACATGGATCTGATGAAATCGCTCTTTATCTCCGCATCTGGCTTGAAAGCGCAGAACGGGCGGATGCGCGTGATTGCAGAAAACATTGCCAACGCAAATTCAACAGCCCGGACCCCGGATGAAGAGCCGTACAGGCGGAAAATACCAACGTTTCAAGCGGAGTTCGACAAGCAACTGGGAGCTGACAAGGTCGAGCTCGGCCGGATTGTGGAAGATACGTCAGACTTCAAGTCGACTTACATGCCCGGGCATCCTGCTGCGGACAAGGACGGCTATGTGCTTCAGCCGAACGTCAACACACTGATTGAGACCACGGATATGCGTGAGGCGCAGCGGTCTTATGAAGCCAATCTCAATGTGATCGAAACGACGCGCAAAATGCTACAGCGGACGATCGATATCTTGCGTGCTTAGGCCGCGTTTTCGCCTTTTGAAGCTGATAAGGAAGTAAGCCCATGTCGACGATGTCAGTTGCAAACAACGCCTATCAGATGGCGGCCCGACTGCAGCAGCAGGCAAAGGCCATTGAGGATCCGGCGCCCGTCCGCGAGCAAGTGGATTTTGGCCAGATGGTTCAAAGCGCTGTCGAAAATGTCGTCGATCAGGGGCGCGTGGCGGACAACAAAGCGGTTGGTCTGATTGAAGGCAAAGCGGATGTCGTAGACGTCGTAACCGCAGTTGCTGAAACCGAAGTTGCCTTGGAAACCATGGTTGCCGTCCGCGATCGGGTGATCTCGGCTTACGAAGAAATCATGCGGATGCCGATCTGATCGGGTTGGGCCTCGCAGAAACCAGAAATTGGGACACGGGAAAGGACAGTCATGACTGGGGCTGAAGTACTTGATCTTGCCCGGGCTGCTGTTTGGGCCATGATCCTGGTTGCCGGGCCGACGATGGTCGTTGGTTTGCTGGTCGGTGTTGTCATTGCACTGTTCCAGGCCTTGACCCAGATTCAGGAAATGACCCTGGTCTTTGTTCCAAAGATTTTGGCGATTTTTGTCACGCTTTTGATTTCATTGCCCTTCATGAGCCAAGTACTTCAAGGGTTTATGTCACGTGTTGCGGAAATGATCCTGACCACCGGGCCGGTCTAGGGGTGGTGTTAGATGAACATCCAGCTTGATTTTCTGCCTGATGTGGCCGCAGCGTTTATGCTCATGTTTGCGCGGCTGGGCACGATGATCATGCTGTTGCCGGCACTCGGTGAAAGCTCCATTCCGACACGTTTCCGCCTGACGATTGCACTGGCTTTGACGCTGGTTCTTTATCCGATGGGCTCTCAGCAATATCCGGCCGATCTGGTGGCCTCTCCAGAACGTTTGGCTGTTCTTCTTTTCAGCGAGATCGCCATTGGAATAGCCATCGGACTGTGTGCCAAACTGATTACCTCCGCCGTTCAGATTGCCGGCGTGATTATCGCCAACCAAACCGGTTTGGCATTTGCGCTTGGAACAGACATTTCCAACGAGGGCCAGCAAGGGGCACTTTACGGGAACTTTCTTGCCATTATCGGCATAACTCTGATTTTTGTCACCGATACGCATTATTTGGTGATTGCAGCGCTGCATGACAGTTTTTCGCTGTTTCCACCTGGATCAATGCCGCCGGTCGGTGATTTTTCGCAAAACGTGACTGAGACGGTCGCGCATGTATTTTCAGTTGCGACGCGCATGAGCGCGCCGTTTCTGGTTGTTGGTCTGGTGTTCTATTTCGGCCTCGGTTTGCTCAACAAACTGATGCCGCAGATGCAGATCTTCTTTATCGCCATGCCCGTGAATATCGCCATCGGGTTCTTTCTTCTCATGGTACTTCTGACGACGCTGATGATGTTCTATCTCGATCATGTTCAGCAGTCGCTCGGCAAGTTTATCGCGGGGTAACGGTGCGTTATGGCTGACGATACCGACGACTCAGAAAAGACAGAGGACCCCACGCAGAAGCGTCTGAAAGACGCTCATGACAAGGGGGACGTTCCCAAATCGCAGGAAGTCAGCACTTGGTTCGCTTTGGCAGGGGCGACTTTGATGATTGCCTTGCTGGCGCCAGGGGCAGCAGAGTCGCTAGGCAAACTGATGAAGGGCTATCTGGAGCATGCGCATCAGATGCCTGTCGACGGATATGCGATCAAGGCTTTGTGGCGGGATACCGGCCAGTCCGTTGCCATGATCGTCGGGTTTCCGTTGATTGCCTTGGTCGTTATGGCGGTGGCCGGAAATCTGGTTCAACACCAGCCCTTGCTGACTGCCGAAACGATCAAACCCAAACTATCGAAGGTTTCCCCGCTGTCCGGCTTCAAGCGGCTCTTCTCCGTCGACAGTCTGGTCAACTTCGCAAAAGGCATGATCAAGATTTCCGTGGTTGGAGCACTGATGGTGGCCGTGCTGTGGCCGCATAAGGACGAAGCGGACATCATGATTTTCGCCGATGAGGTGATTATCCTGGAACGGGCCCGCATACTGATCCTGCAGTTGCTTGCTGCGATCCTGGCCGTGATGACCATTGTTGCTG
The DNA here is from genome assembly GCF_965216085.1 of Roseibium sp. Taxonomy (GTDB): domain Bacteria; phylum Pseudomonadota; class Alphaproteobacteria; order Rhizobiales; family Stappiaceae; genus Roseibium. The sequence goes on from NZ_OZ244138.1 coordinate 1,777,711, forward strand.
GTGCGGATTTTATCTACCAGAAGAACAAATGGTTCAACAAACAGAAGATGAGCCTCAAAGAGGTCAAGGAAGAATTCAAACAGACCGAAGGTGACCCTCAGGTTAAAGGCAAAATCCGTCAGTTGCGCATGGAACGCTCGCGCAAGCGGATGATGTCGGCCGTTCCGCAGGCAACTGTGGTCGTTACCAACCCGACGCACTATGCTGTGGCCCTAAAATATGAAGAAGGCATGGGTGCGCCGCTTTGTTTGGCCAAGGGAACGGATGCGCTGGCGTTGAAAATCAGAGAAGTTGCCAAGGACAGTGAGGTTCCGGTTATTGAAAACCCGCCGCTTGCCCGGGCACTTTATGCAACAGTAGAGATTGATCAGGAAGTTCCGGAGGAGCACTTTAAGGCAGTGGCCGAGGTTATTGGCTTCGTCTTCAGAATGCGCAAGCGGGCAGCTTGGAAAGCCAACTGAAATACCGGCTAAAGTAACAATATTGTAGAGAAGACGCCTTTGCTGGCGAATTTCAACAGGACTGAGCCTTAGATCAGTTGAAATTATAGGCCAACAACAGAATGCTGAAGATCGGCCCCAACTAATCGAATCGGGCCGAGGAGACGGAATGTATGAGTGACCTTGACGGAGCGCCAGGTGGGCCGATGATCAATCGGCCGGAGCGATCCGGAAACATAGGGTTGTTAATTGGTTTGGCGCTAGTGCTTGCAGGTGCTGCGGCTGCCTTTGCGGTAATGGACCGTGCTGTCGCGCAACCCTTCATTCTGGCACTTTTGGGGATCCTGGCAGTCGTCGGTGTTTTCTGCCTGTTTGCCGGTGCCATTGGGTTTCTGCGTTTGTCCGCAAGGCCAGGCGAAGCCAACCCGCTTGCATCCGCATTCGTCGACACGCTGGAAGATGGCGCGCTCATTACAGACATAGACGGCCGGCTGGTTTATGCAAACAAAGCCTATGCGGATCTCACAGGCGCCGATACGGCTGCCGATGTTCGTGTGGTTGAACGGGTGTTTTCTTCCGATCCAGACGCAACAGATGCCATTTTCCGTCTGTCGCAAGCCACACGGGATGGCCGCAAGGCGCAAGAAGAAATCCGCATGCCGTTCCCGCTTGGCCGCGCGGACGGCGCAGCGCGCTGGTATAGGGTTTCTGTCAGGCCGTTGCAGGTGTCCGGCGACGGATCATCGGGCAAGGTCATGGCCGTCTGGCAAATCGCGGACATCACCCGCGACCGCGCGGAGCAGGAGAACTCCTTCCAGGAACTCCAGCGCGTCATCAATTTTCTGGATCATGCGCCAGCTGGGTTCTTTTCGTCCGATTCTCAAGGGCGGATCGTCTATCTCAATGCAACCTTGGCCGACTGGCTCGGTTATGATCTGGCGCAGTTTGATGCTGGTGATCTGGATCTGTCGGATATCGTACGCGGCGATGGAACGGAGTTGATCCGGTCTGTCAAAGGTCAGGCCGGAGAGGTCAAAAGCGAGACTTTCGATCTTGATTTTGTGACGCGCAATGGCCTTGGTTTGCCAGTACGTCTCTTGCACCGTGTTCCCTTCGGTGAAAATGGCATCCAAGGGGATAGCCGTACCCTTGTGCTCAACAGGTCGAGAGGCGAAGAAGCCTCAGAAGCGTTGCGGGCAGCCGAAGTCCGCTTTGCGCGCTTTTTCAACAATACGCCAATGGCGATTGCCTCCCTCGACAAAGAAGGCCGGGTGTTGCGCACCAATGCACCGTTCCTGAAGTTGTTTGGGGCCGTTGATAACGACGATCAAGCACCGGAACTGGAAGCCTATGTCGCGGACAACGGCCGCGAAAATCTTCGAAAAGCGTTGAGTGCAGCAGCGAACGGCATCAGTGAAATTGCGCCGGTCGACATTCCGCTTGTGGAGGGCAACGATCCGCGCTCCGCAACGTTCTACGTTTCCGCCGTTCAAGAAGGCGAGGGCGACGGTGAAGCTGCGATCGTCTACGCGTTGGAAACCACACAGCAGCGCGCGCTGGAAGCCCAATTTGCTCAGAGCCAGAAGATGCAGGCCATCGGTCAGCTGGCGGGCGGTGTGGCGCATGACTTCAACAATGTCCTGACGGCAATCATCGGTTTTTCCGATTTGCTCTTGGCAAGCCACCGGCCAACCGATCCGTCCTTCCAGGACATTATGAACATCAAGCAGAATGCCAACCGGGCCGCTGGTCTTGTGCGTCAGCTGCTGGCGTTCTCGCGCCGCCAAACCTTGCGGCCGCAGCAACTAGAGTTGAACGATGTTCTGGCTGACCTCTCGATCCTGCTTGACCGCTTGCTGGGCGAGAAAGTTGACCTGAAGGTCATTCACGGCCGCGATTTGTGGCCGGTGATGGCCGACCTCAATCAGCTGGAGCAGGTGATTGTCAATCTGGCGGTGAACGCCGGCGATGCCATGCCAGATGGCGGCAATCTGACGATTTCGACTCGCAATGTTTCGGAAACAGAATCCACGCAGTTCGAGAACACCCGCGGTATGCCGCCAGGCGAATATATGCTGGTTGAGGTTGAGGATACCGGTCACGGCATTCCGCCGGATGTTATGGAGAAGATTTTCGATCCGTTCTTCTCCACCAAAGAAGTGGGCAAGGGCACAGGGCTTGGCCTGTCGACCGTCTACGGCATCGTCAAACAGACCGGTGGTTTCATTTTCTGCACCTCTGAAGTAGGCGGTGGAACAACGTTCCGCCTGTTCCTGCCGCGCTACATTCCAGCCGTTGTTGAAGAGCCGCAGCCGGATCCAAAAGAGCCTGAGAAGGAGAAGGTCGCCGATCTGACCGGAACCGCCTCCATACTTTTGGTGGAAGACGAAGAAGCTGTGCGGGCCTTTGCCGCCAGGGCGCTAGCTTCGCGCGGCTATACCGTTCATGAAGCGGGAACCGGCGCTGAGGCGCTTGAGGTAATGGAAGAAGTTGACGGCGATGTCGATCTGGTGGTTTCCGATGTCGTCATGCCGGAAATGGACGGTCCGTCGCTCCTGGTGGAACTGCGCAAAACCCGGCCGGACCTTAAAATCATTTTCGTCTCCGGCTACGCCGAAGATGCCTTTGAGGAGAACCTGCCGGCAGAAGAAAAGTTCTTCTTCCTGCCAAAGCCCTTCACGCTGAAGCAGCTGGCCACAACGGTGAAGGACGTTTTAGACGGATAGGAGAGGTTGTTTAAATCTCTGCCTATTCCGGTCCTCTGGCCAGAATTCTGACGAGGGCGGAGACCTCTGACCTGAGGTTTTTCAAGGGAACGCCGACAAACTGCTTTTGCAACGATAAAAGCACAACACCATGAACGGCAGCAAAAGTCGTTCGGGCCCGCAATGCTATCTCCTCTTCCGAAAGCTCCGGCCATAATTCGGTGAGTGACGGAATAAGTGCATCGATCAGCACCGTTTGGCCGAGCCGGTATTTGTCCGGTTTCTCTTTCCCTTCTGGCAGGCGGTGCTCAAAAAGCGCCATCCATCGCCGTTGATGCTCAACCGCAAATTCAATGTAAGCCGCCGCGAGCGCCTGCAACACCGTATCTGTTGGTGCGTTATCAGGAATGGCGGCTGATAAGGCCTTGCCCAAATCCGCGAGCGTCCGCGAATTGAGTTCCAGAACCAACGTGTCCAGGTCGTCGACTGCATTATAAAGCGCGCCGAGCGCGCATCCCGCGCGGGTGGTGATGTCGCGGGCTTTCAGGCCGGATAGTCCTTTTTCAACGAGCTCTGCCTCAGCTGCGGTGATGATCCTGTCCCGGAGTTCAGCGCGTTTCGTTTCCCGTGTTGTCATGTCCAATTAACCATATGAGTGAACATTGTTCAGAAATTTCTTGAACGTTGTTCATGATGTTGCTAAAACCAATTCGTGAACAGCGTTCATAGCAATGGAGAGACAGATGTTCAAGATGATGAGTACGTTAATTCGAGGAAGAACGTTCGACGTCGCTGAAGCGTTTGCGGACACCAACACGATTTCCATTCTGCGCCAGCAGCTGCGCGATGCCGCCGATGGTTTGAGTTCCGCAAAGAGGTCTGTTGCAGTTGTCATGGCCTATGCAGCCCGCGAGAAGAAACTGGCTGAGAAACAAGCGGTCCAGTTGGCTGATCTGGAGGCAAGGGCGTTGGAGGCGATCCGGCTCGGTCATGATGCGCTGGCGAGCGATGCTGCTGCGGCAATCGCGGAGCTGGAAAAGGAACATGCTGCAACCACCAAAGCCCACACCCATTACACCGCCGAAATTGCGAAACTTCGGGATCAAGTGGCTTTGTCCGAACAGCGGCTGCGGACACTTCAGCGCGGCAAACAAATCGCCGATGCAGTTCAACACACCCACAAGCTTCGCGGATCGATCCCGAACGGTGTCCTGGCGAGCCTGAGGGATGCCGAAGCGACACTGGAGCGGCTGCGGGAGCGCCAGTCCCACGCAGAAGAGGTGGAGATCGCAATGGTGGAAATGACCGCAAGTTCTTCTGCGGAGCAGGTCGTTGAACGGCTGGCGGAAGCTGGATGCGGGGCGTCTGTGACCACGGATGCAGACAAGGTTTTGAAGCGCCTTCAGGCCAAAGCCGCAGGGGCTTCTGACTCGGTTTCCTAATTTCCTAGAGCAATACGGGCGGGGAATTCCCGCATCTTCCCATCATTCGCCGGACACCGGCAAACACGGAGAAATCGAATGTCCACCTACACCACAAAAGCATCCAACGCTTGGAACTTGTTCACCTATTTTAACTTCGGCGTTGCCGCCCTGATGATGGCCGGCGGGATCTGGTCACTGGAAGCAAGTTTCTCGGCCAAGGGCTACTACGCGATGGCCGCCTTGATGCTGGTCTATTCAACGGCTTCGATCACAAAGGCCGTCCGCGACCAGGAAGAAAACAACCGCATCTACAACAAGATCGAAGATGCCAAGACGGAACGGTTGCTGGCCGAAGTTTCGGCTCAGGATCCTGCCTGACCGGCTGATCTCTGACCGGCGGTCACCTACGAAATCAGGCAAATAGAGATTTCATCAATCAAGGGGCAGCTTTCTGAGGTTGCCCTTGCCGGACCACCGCTATGAGTTTTTGGGGAATGCATGATGTTTAGACCATTCAAAATACTCAAACATGCCGCATTTGGCGGGCTTGTGTTTGCGGGCGGTTTTTGGACTATGACCGCCTTCCGGTTTCATCTCGCCGAAGAGATATTGGCTGCCGGAGTTACCCTTACCGGTCTTCTATCGATCGGAATCCTTGCACTGCGGGCGCGCTCAAAACGCGCGGCCTGGGTGGCCCTTGTCATGTGTGGCCTTGCCGTTGCTGGTTGGTATCAGACGATCACACCGCAGGAAAACTTGAACTGGGCGGCCGATGTATCGCGAGGGGTCATAGCGCATGTGGATGGTGACCTTGTAGAGCTGAAAGATGTCCGGGACTTTCGCTGGCAGACCCCGGACCGTGCCGCACAGCGCTGGACCGACGGAACTTATGATCTGTCGAAGCTGATCGGCGTCGATGTCATCACGTCAGTTTGGGACAGCCCGGATTTTGCTCACCTTCTAGTCAGTTTTGGGTTTGAAGACCGCGAGAACATCGTATTTTCAGTTGAGATCCGCCGAGAGGCTGGTGAGGCATTTAACGAAGTTGGTGGTTTTTTCCGCCAGTTTGAATTGGTACTCATTGCAGCAACAGAGCAGGACATCATCAAGTTGCGAACAGATGTCCGCAAAGAAACGGTCAGTTTGTTTCCTGTGAACCTGACAATGGAACAGAAGCAGGACTTGTTTTTGTCCTATGTGGCGCTCGCACAGGATCTGGCTGCAAAGCCAGCCTTCTACAATACGCTGACAGCCAATTGCACCACCGTTGTCTTTCAGTTGGCCAACACTTTGTGGCCGAAGATGCCATTGGATTGGCGGCTGGTGCTGTCCGGACATGTGCCGGACTATCTGCAGCGCCTGGGGGTCTTGGTTGGCATTCAGTCGATGGAGGAACGCTGGCAATCGGCCTTGCTACCCGACACATCCGGGCTTCTGATGGCCGGACAGACCTTTTCGGAGATCATCCGAACCGGCAAGTGAGACCGATTTCCATCAACCCAGGGCATGATAGGGGCTGAGAGTTTTGGAAATCTGTGCCAAAATCGGCAGACTCAACAATAACTAAAGGCATTGGGGGCGGGGCTACTTATTATCCGAACCCTTAGGAGGATGTTTTTATGAAATTTCCTGAGTTCATCAAATCGTTTCCGGCGTTGGATATTCCATTTCCCGACGATGTTGTGACGACCCACGCGATCCGGTCGGACCGAGGCATGGTTGTTTTTTTCGAGTTTTTGAAAGACATGATCCTGCCGCCGCACTCGCATCTGGCGCAGTGGGGCACGGTTCTGGACGGAGAAATCGAGTTCACCATTGGCGGCGAAACCCGCAAGATGGGACCAGGCGCCATTTATGACATTCCGGCCGGCGTTGAGCATGGCGCGGTTATCAAGGCCGGCACCAAGGCAATCGATGTGTTTGAAGAACCGGACCGCTATCCGTTCAAGCCGGAATGATTGCTCACGCTCTATTCCCAAGGGGTAAAGGTTTTTCCTGGGAAGAGCGGCGAAGCTGTGACTTATTGCAAATGGGATTTTCTCTCAGTAATAGATCTCAAGCGAAATGAATAAAAATCTAGAAAATAGCGTAAGAGCAAATAGAGTAATCGGGGTCCGGAGGAGAGTATTATCGCCTTTATAAGTTGCAATATGAAATATAAGAAAAATGAAAAACCTGTAAGGTGAATGTCGCGTATCTAAAAATTTCAATCATATTATTCAATTTGAATGCTAATGCCTCACATTTATTATCAAAACTGCAGTTAATATAATTAATCCAAATATAGAATACATTATCCTTGTGGTGCGTTTGTTTGCTACTATCATTTCTTTTGGAGCAGCCGGGTTCCACGGATTGAAAGAGGAATGACCTTGCCAATTAACTCGGTGATATTTCCTCTCTGGATCTATTTTATCAAATAAGTGAGTCCGATATAACCTGGCGGCAAATCCGGAAAAAACGAGGGCAATAAACGTGATTACCAAGAAATTTTCTAATGAGTACATGAGGTCTGCTGCTTATTAGTTTTTGCTATTTAGTTCTCTATTCCCATGGTGCAAAGGTTTTTTCCGAGGAGAGCTTGCTAAACCTCTCTTGCAGCCCATTCATGAACTCTGCCCGGTCGCCCGCCCAAGTGATTGGCTCACCTACAAAAATATCGCAGAAAAACGGCACCAGAAGAAACGAGCCCTTTGGCAGAGCCTTGCCGAGGCCGTGCGTGAAGACTGGCACAACAGGGGCGGTGGGCGCCCGTTCGGCGAGGTAGGAAATCCCTTTTTTAAGATCCGTCATTTCCTCTGGTGTGCCGCGGGAGCCTTCGGGAAACAGGATTAGCACCTGGTTGTTTTCGAGCGCCTGGTAACAGCCCTCCAGCGGATCGGCAGTGCGGTCGGCGCCTTTGCGCTCCACTGGAATAATGCCGAGCACATGTTCGGATGCCCAAGCTTTCCAGGGCGAGGAAAAGAAATAGTCGGCTGCGGCGACCGGCTTGATGTCTTTCAGTTTTGACAGTGGCATCAGGGCCATCAACACCATGGTGTCGAGATGGCTGTTGTGGTTGGCAACAATGATCGCCGGACCGTCCGAGGGCAGCAATTCTTTCCGCCGGACGTTCAGCCCGAGTAGGAACAAGACCGCGATTTTGATGAAGATATAAAAGGCCTTTTGCAACATGGTCCCGGCCTAATAATAAAAATAACGGGTGAAGTGAAAGAACAGAGGGGCTGTAAACGTCAGGCTATCGATCCTGTCGAGAATACCGCCGTGGCCAGGAATGAGGCTGCCGGTGTCTTTGACGCCAAGGTCCCGCTTCAGCGCCGAAACAGTCACGTCACCGATAAATCCGGCGATCGGGATCAAAAGACCAGCGGCGGCGGCGTGAGTGATGCTGAAGGGGGTGACCAGCGGCGCGGTGGAAATCGCCAAAACAAAAGTGGTGCCGACCCCGCCCAAAAACCCTTCCCAGGTTTTATTTGGGCTGACACCTGGAATGATTTTCCGGCGGCCGAACATCTTGCCCCAGGTGTATTGGGCAACATCGTTGAACTGGGTCAGAAACACCAGGAACAGCAGCAATCCGGCTCCGCCGGCCGAACTGCCTTCAGTCGGCGGCAGGATTAAAAGGAAGGCTGCGTGGGAGATCGAAAAGACGCAGAGCATCAGCCCCCAGTTCAGCGTGCCGACAGACTTCAAAAAGCCGTCAGTCTGCTGGGAGAGCAGGCTGGCAAAGGGCAGGAACAAAAACATGTAAACGGGGATGAACACGGCAAACATGCCGTAGTAGCTGTCATAGACCCAGAAATACTGAACGGGGATCGACAGATAGGCCCAAAACAGCACTCGCCGGTCGGCCCGCCGGGTCGGGATCATCGAAAAATACTCTTTTAGCGCCAGGAAACTGATGAGTCCAAAGACAATAATCGAGATTGTGTTTGAGACCAGGAAGGCAAGGGTGAAGATCGCCACCATCACCCACCAGCTCTGGGTCCGCTGAACCAGTTCTGTCAGATCCTTATCCGAACGTTTGGAGAGGCCGTAGACGATCAGGCTGGCCGCGGCGAGAAGGCCCCAGATGCCGATCAAGGCCCAATGAATGGCTTGAAATGTCATTGGCTTTCCAGCTCCTTAAGAGCGTTTTTCGCCCGGTTCCAGATGGTGACGGCGGATAAGATCACCCCGATACCCATAAGGATGTTAAAGAAAACGTCTGCAGTCAGGCCAAAAGCGATTAGAACGCCGCAAATGCCAAAGAGGGCAGCCCGGTCGCTTTTGCCAAACGGCCCATCGTAGCGGCGGCTGGCGCCAATCTGAACGCCGATGACACCGGTCATCTCGCCGATGATGGCGAGTGTGACAAGTCCGACAACCAGCTCGCAAGACATGAACGGCAGGGCGGCAAAGGGCAGGTAAAGGGCGGCATCGGAAATGACGTCACCAAGCTCGTTCAAGATCGCGCCGAGATCAGATTTCTGATCGTGTTCGCGGGCCAGCATGCCGTCGATGGCATTGAGCCCCATCCGGACGAACAGCACAACCGGCAGCAGGATCAGAGGCAGAAACGCCCCGGGGAAGATCCAGAGTGCAGCGCCTTCCAGAAGGGACAGTCCGAGTGCTGACAAGGTGATTTGGTTTGCCGTCACTCCAACCTTCGCCAGTTTCTGGCACAACGGGCGCAGAAGGTCCTGAAAGCGGGATTTGAGCTGGTAAATCGTAGGCATGAAAATCTGCGCGTGTGACAAAAGATGACAGTACTATAACGGCTGATTTCGGCAGCGGTACCCCGTCGGCCCGGTGGAGCGACGATCAGAACGCCAGCATGATGCGCACAGGATGGGCTGGGTCGAGCAGCAGTTTGACGGCCATGGCAATGCAGGCGCAAACAAGCAGTGGTCGAATGATTGTTGCTCCGTTTTTCATGGCGAGCTTGGAACCAGCTTGTGCCCCGAGAAATTGGCCGAGCCCCATCAGCAAACCGATTTTCCAAAACACGACGCCACTTACCATGAAGACCAGAAATCCGGCCAGATTTGATGCAAAGTTCAAAACCTTGGTGTGGGCAGTGGCTTTCAAAAGACCTGCACCCATGAGCGCGACAAAGGCGAGCATGAAGAAAGATCCGGTGCCTGGACCGAAAATGCCATCGTAAAAGCCAATGATGGGGACGATCGTTGCGCCGAAAGCAAAGCTGGTCAGTCTCGGGACACTTTCGACCGCACCGGCATTGGGTTTCAGCGCGAAATAGATGGCAATCAGGATGAGGATGACCGGAAGGGCCGTCTGCAGAACATCTGTTGGTAAAACGGTTGCCACCAGAGCGCCGAAGATGGCCCCCGCAGCAGACATGCCTGCCATGGGCAGAATGATCTTATAGTCGACCAGGCCGCGGCGCGAATAGGCAAGGGTGGCGGACCCGGACCCGAACAAGGCCTGCAGTTTGGCTGTTCCAAGAGTTTCCAGCGGCGGAAGTCCGGCCATCAGCAAGGCAGGAATGGCAATCAGTCCGCCACCACCTGCAATGGAATCAATGAACCCGGCGACAAAGGCAGCTGCGAACAACAGCAGCAAAATATCAGAAATAAATTCCGCCAAGCCAAACTCTTTTGCCGGAAAACACTGCCAGAGCATCAGTGCCGAGACGGCAACCTGGCAGATTATGTGAGGACGGGCACCTCATAGTCCGGTTTGGGTTCGATTGCCACTTTAATCCGTCTTTAAAACGCCGGCCAAAAGCGCCTTGGTTGCCGTCTCGTAGCTGGAGCGGTCAGCGCCATTGGCGATTTCGAGGGCGGCCCGGTCGAAGGCGGCCGAGAGCAGATCTGCCAATGGTTCCAAGGGGATGTTTTGCACAAAGCCGTTTTGGGCGCTGTGCCTTAAACCCTCCAGAAGCGTTGCGCCGCCGGTTATTCGGTCAACTTCCGTCATTTCTTGAAGTCCAAGCACTGTTGGACCTTCTAAGAGAAGGATCTTGGCTCGGCCCGGTACAGAAAGGGCTGAGAAGTAAGCTTGCGCGCCGGCCATAAACGCCTCAAGCGGCGTTTGACTGGTGTTTGTGTCCGCATCGATGTCTGCGGCAACAGCTTCGGCTTCCTGGTGCACCAAGGCCCGCATCAGGTCGGTTTTATCTTCAAAATGATGATAGAGCGCCCCGCGGGTCACATTGGCTTGTTTGACGATCTCCGGTGTACCGGTTTCCGCATATCCCTTTTCAACAAAGAGTTCCCGAGCGGCCTTTATCAGCGCGCTTTTGGTTTCTGCCCGGCGTTCGGCTTGAGAGCGGCGCGGTTTTTCATCTTGCATACATGCAGCCTGTATGTTAGTTGATATTTACATACAGATAGTATGTTTGTTTTTGTGGCTTGAAAAGCCTCTAAGCCCAAAAACGTCAACCGATCACGAGACTGCAGGAGAAGTGCGATGAAATGCTCTCAATATTATCCCGTCCTTGTGACCAAGGACGTCGCCAAGTGTGCCCAGTTCTATCAGCAGCACTTTAAGTTTAAGGCTGTCTTTGAAGCCGATTGGTATGTGCATCTGCAGTCGGTCGAAGACGAGACAGTGAACCTTGCCATTCTCGATCAGGATCATGAAACCATTCCAGAAGTCCGCCGGGGGCAGGGGACGGGTTCCATGCTGCTGAACTTTGAAGTTGAAGATGTCGACCGGATCTATGGCGAAGCTGAGAAGGCTGGCCTGCCCATTCTTTTGGCCCTGAAAGACGAGCCCTTTGGCCAGCGGCATTTCATTACCGAAGACCCTAATGGAGTGATGATCGATGTGATCAAACCGATCCCGCCGAGCCCGGAGTTCTTGAAGCAATTTGCTCCGGAGGCAGTGCCTGCTTGACCTCTCTTCATAGGTTATCGAGGACCTGAATTACCCAGAACAAGCGTTTCAATCGTACAAATGCGGTCCTGTTGAAGGACAAACAGGATCGCCTCGACCACATGCCGCGCGGTCATTGTTGCACCGGTCCCGGGCGCAACATCTTTGAACCAGTCTGGGCTTTTGAATTCCAGATCGCTTTCGAAGTCGGGCGGAAATACGGACATTACCCGCATGTGGGGCTGAGTTTGCCGAAGCCGGTTCATAAAGGCGGTTTGGGCGCTCTTTGCTGCATGATACGCAGCATTCGGTGCGGCATCGCCTTGTAGTGCCAATCCGGATTGGGAGATCAGCGTCAGAATATCTGGATTGTCAGAGTTCTCCAGCAACGGCAGAAAATGCTTGGTGACAAGAATTGTTCCAGAGACAGTGGAATTGACCGTCGCAAGCAAATCTTCATCGACCGCTGTCTCAAACGCGCCGGATAACCAAGTCGCCGCGTTGTTGATCAGGATGTCGATTGTTCCGGTTTTTTCTCCGACGTTCGCTGCAAAGGCCCGGATGCTTTCCGGGTCTGCAATATCGCAGCCGTAAGGTGTTGCGGCCTGTCCGGTGATGTCTTGAATGAACCGGCACGTGTTTTCAGCAGCTGACAAATCTCTGGCCGACACATGAAGCTCGGCCCCCCGGTCTGCCAAGGCCGCGGCCAAGGCACGGCCCGTTGACCGTCCTGCGCCGGTAATGGCGACTTTCTTGCCCGCGAGACTGTTCATCCGTTCACATCCCCTATTTTGAATGCCGCTGCCGACCGAGCAACAGATCTCTTTTTAAGGTGGGGATACAAACTTATTTAGCAAGAAAATCTTGTTTTTTAGGGCGCGAATCTAATGTTTGCAGCCTGGTCAACGAGTGTGCCCAATCCGCATGAAAGGGGATTTAGGAAACAATCGGCGGACAGGAGCTGTTTTGCTCGGCGCGGTTTTTCAAGCCTTGCAGGCTCTGCAATGTGTTCGGGTTACCCGGCAGAACGAAGCTTTGCTCTAAAGCGGTGCGAACATTGTTGATCACAGCCAGATCCTGAACTACCAGCGTTTCGCACGGCGCCCCGGTGAAGCGAACGCGGATCCGGATGACGCGATTGCCATTGTCAGATGGGCCAAATTGTTTGTCCAAGGCCGGATTTTCGCCGGTCAACTGCCGTTCCATGACAACCATGTTCGGCTGATCCTGAATGACAATCGTTCCGCGTTCTGTGGCGCTGGCAACCAGAGCAGACCGGACGGTCATCGGATCGGCAGCAACACGTACGCTTTGCGCGCCTTCCGGCACGGACAGCTGCGGCTGATCGCCAAGAGAGGCCTGCTTCGATGATCCGGACTGACACGCTGCCAGGGTGAGCGCACAAAAACCTGCTAAAATGAGATGCCGCATCTGATCGCCTGATTCCAATAAACCGGGATAGTCAGACCGGTCTAAATCAGCTCTCCTGCAAGCGCAAGAAAACAGCCTGTGACAAGTGTCGTGTTTTCTGAGCCTGTTGCCAAATTGTACCGGAAACCCTTGCGTCAGTTTCCTCGATACCGACCGCACAGCACATCTGCTGTGTTTGAAGAGGCTCAGAGTTTCTTTGGCAAGACCCGTCAGGTGGCTGCGATTTTGACTAGCAAATTTATCGACACGTCAATGCTGTTTCAAAGTGAGGTACACGCTCAACGATAGCGTGAACGGGGCTGGCCAATGGTGGCCAGCCCAACTGATCAAAAGGCAGTTTCAAAAAAGTTCACCGAAATGTCTGCGGTGCTATCGGGAAAGTCGTGATTGCTTTCGATCCAAGTCACTTGTGTGTCGCTTCTCATTGCGGCCGCAAGAGAATCTATTCCTTCTCTGGTGTAGAGCTGATCCTCGGTTCCGGCGAGAAGCCCCATAACCCGGCCATCAAACCCTTCGGCATAAGCAAACGGGGAAGTAAATGAAGCGGCCTCTCCTTTTGTGACCGGAAGGAGCGGCAAGGCCATGAAGAAGCCCGCATCAATTCGGGTGTCTACCGCGGTTGCAAGGTACCCGATAAATGCGCCAAGTGAGAACCCGGTGACCCCTATGTTAGAGGTGTCAACACCATCAATATGATCGAGCGCGTTAATTGCACTGCGAACATCAATGGCGGTCTCAGCTGCGAATTTGCGGGCGGCATCGAAGTAACCATTTTGCAAATAGATCCCAGGGTCAGCAAAGTCAGCTGGACCCCGCCGGTCTCCATGTTTGCGAGCGTCGAAGGCGAAGACTGCAAAGCCTGCATCAACCAAAGCTTTGCGGTGCCGGGATGGAAAGGAATAGGGGCCTTTGTCGGTTCTCCACCACTGTGCGCGTGATTGCGTCAATCCGTGTAAAAGGATTATCACTGGTGGGTTCTCTGCATCTTGGAGAACTTCGAGCCGGGCCGGTACATTTTCATTGTCGTAGGCCGTAAACTTTAGCTCGACACTACGAACGCCCTCAGACGTTTCGTCTGACAAGACGTCAACCGATTGTGGCAAGTGTGCGTCTAATGTGTAAAGCGAACGCAGTGAATCAAAAGGTTCTCCGGCTATCGCGGGCAATGCCGATAAAGACAAGCCAACCGAACTCATCGTTGAAATCATTAGTTTTAGGAATTTCAGTCTTTTCATCATGATTTTCTCCGTAGGATCCATATTTGGGTCGGATAAATCAGTGACGATTGATGCTCCAATATTGTGACATTGGCGGGCAACAGAGTTGATGCCTCAATGCAGAATCTGAGTTATGGGGTCACTTAAGAAACGCTGGTGATTATTGTTTTCGGCGGCCGATAGAGCAATCAACCGCATGCCAGCCAACTCGCTTCTGATCGCAGATCTAGAATGTGTCTCCGGTTTTAAAACCGCCACCGCCGAAACCGCCGCCGGTTTTGAAATCACCACCGCCAAAACTGTCTCCGCCACCCGGCATGCCGCCAGGACCACCAAAACCGCCTGGGCTGTTCATGCCGCCAAAACCACCCATGGAGCGAGGCAGCCCGTTGCCTTTTGGAAAGGCCACCCGGCGCCCTTTGGGCCGCCGCCGTTTGTGGCTCCGCTCGGCCCGAGACCAATACTCCGCCCCGGTGATTGCACCCTTGACCAATTCGCCAAGCAGGACCGTGGTCAGCCGGTCATCGGAAAAGGTTGTTTCCCAGCTGCCGTAGCCCTTGGACCGGAAGCGTTTGACAACATCCGCCAATTCGGCCCGGCGGCGGCCGATATCGCGCTGGAGTTCCCGGTCCTGGCGGACTTCGCGGCCAACCTGTTCGATCCGCTCCCGGAAGTCTTCAATCCTCTGGACGATTTTTTCGTCCTCAGGAGACGGAGTCTCTAGAGCAGCGCGCCACAGATCGTTGAGCGCGTCTGTCTTCAGAGACGTTGCCAAATGTTCTTCGGCTTTTTGAAAATCATTGTCTTCGCCAATGGCAAACTCTGCCAGTGCACCGGACAATGTTTCAATTCGCCGGTCCAAATTGTCTAATTCGGTGTCGATCGTGTCGATCTCATCACTGAGAGCCTCGATGCTGCCAACCAGGTCACTCCCAGCTGCCTCGGTCATCGCAGTGCGGCTGAGCTCTGCGAGTTTCACCTGTTCTTCCTGAAGCAGTTCCGCACAGCGGGCGGCATGCTTGGCCATGCGCTCCGGAATGCCGGTCAACATGGCATAATTGGCCCGGGCATCGGTAAAACCAATCAGTCCTGCGACCCACCTGTCAAGCGAGCGGGTCAGGCCACGCTTGTCATAGGCCGGTGTGGCGAAATTCCGGTTCCAAAGGTAGAGGAACAAAGGATCGGCTTCATAAGCCTTCCCCTTCTCCACACGGTCTTTTTCAGAGGTTTGCGCTTTGGCTCCGGCTGCCGCCGCGGTCTGTTCCGCCTGTTCGACAGCGTCGCGTTGGCGCTGAAACCCGGTGTCCGTTTCAAGACGGCTGTCCACGGCTTCCAGAAGATCATCCATCTGGTTTTCGGCCGAGTCCCGGTCTGTATCCAGCTTCTGGCGGCGGCTGTTAAGTTCACTCCGCTCGCTTTCGCACTGGCGCAACTGGTCTGAGAGAACCTTGTAATCAGCAGTCCGTTTTTCCAAAAGACGGCGCGCCTCTCGGGCTGCGCTGTCAAGACGCGTGTTGAGTGCGCCAGCCGCATCCGTATCCAAATGAAAACGGGCGAGATCGCGATAGGCTTCACTCTGGCGTTCTTGTAGATCCGTCAATCCACGGGTCGCACGTTCGATACGTTTGCTCAGTTCCGCTTCTTCACGGCGCAAGTCGCCAAGGGCTTGTTCGATGGTGCCAAGGGTTTGCCTGCCTGTCAGCATTGGATTTCCCTTGAGCTAGAACAACGTTTCACCGGACTTACCATTCCGTGATCGCTCCTTCCTGGACGCCGCTGCGCCAGGTGATATCCAATTCGCCACGCAATTTTTGCCCCAACATGCCTTTCTGGACGATCCCGTCGTCGACCTTGTCGCGCCGCACTGCATTATAGATGGTGTCCGAAACGCGCTGGCCCCATTTGTCGACACGAACGGTTTTGCCGTTTTCTTCCGAAACAATGTCGCGCTCCAGAACATTCCCGTCCGGATCAATGGCTTCAACGACAATGTAATGGTTTTCCGCATCCTGATTGGCATCGGGGATGCGGGTGATCCCTGTTGGAACACCTTCCCGGGAAATGATCTGTACTTCGAACACTTCCGCCAGTTTTCCGGCTAGGTCACGCAATCCGTTTTCGGCTTTGAAAGCAGCTTCGTTCTTGCCATCCGTCAGGGCAATCTTGCCATCATCTGCCAGGCGCTGGGCTTCCGCCTCAATCTCAGTGTTTTCCGTCAAGGTATCAATGCGGTCCACCAGATCCGCATAGGTTTGTGGCAACGCTTCCAGACGGGCGGCTAAAGCAGCTTCCGCGCGCTGCTGTGGCAAGGCGACGAGCATGTACCAAGCCGTTATGGCAACCACCAGAACGGCTGCAAGGCCCGCGAGCCATTTGGACCAGGTCGACCGGGAGATGTAGATCATCGCCAGCGTACGCTGGAACCCGGCAGCTGGCGGTGCATAGACAAAGCGGTCGCGTTTCAGGTCTTCGACACCGGCCTTCAAGATGTGGTCCGGAACCTCGATGCCTTGTGCGGCATAGACCTTGCGCAGCCGCTCCACCATAGCAGCATCGCGCTCGTCGGCTTTGAGTTCGCGGGCAACTTGGCCTTCCTCATGGCGGAGTGTATCCACCACATCCATCGCCATCATCAGATCATCGAGCGGCGTGTCGGGCTGTGCAGCCATACGGTCGGGTCTTCCCAAACTGGCGGAGCCGGGTGGGCCCGGCTCCAAGATGTTTCTGAGGTGAAATTAGAGGCCTTGCCCCTCGGCCGTCAACTTGGCCAGGCGGCGTTTGCCGTCTTCAACCGCGTTGCGGATTTCTTCAGAGTTTTTCGTCGACATATCCCGCATTTCGGAAATGATTTCACGGGACTGGACCTGGAAGTTCACAACGGAATCAACCAGTTTCTTCACTGATGCTGCTGCCACTGTCGGGCCGTAACCGGCTTTCAGGGCTTCTTTTTGAACAGCATCACCGATCTCGGCAAGGGTCTCCAGGCTCTTGTTGATGCCATCCTTCATCGCATTCAGCGTTTCGGTGGATTCGTGAAGGCCCTGTAGACCTGTGAAGGACGCATTGAGCGCCGTCAGCACCGACTCGTTGGTGGAGAAGAAACTCACCGATTGAGCGTAAACCCGTTCCTTGGCATTGGTTGTCTGAACCAAACGGGCCATGATCACTTCAGAGGTGTTGTAACCGACCGTCAGATTGTCAGAGAGATCCTTGGCAATCTGATAGCGCTTTTCTTCGTCCTGCATTTCCCGCAAGCGTTCGTCACGGGCAAGCTCCAGCCGCGCCTTCTGCGCTGCGTCGTCACCGGCATAACTTTCCACTTCCGCGGATGCACCTTCCAGCGCAGCCTTAGCTGCATCCAGTTTGGAGGTGGCGACGTTCAGCAGCTCAAGCGCTGTGACTTCAGCCTGCTTCAACGCCCCACGAAAATCGCGATAGGCTTCCAGGATCGTCTGTTCCCGCTCGATCTGGTCTTTTGTGGCTCTGGCGACTTCCTTGTAGGTGCCGCGAATATCAGTGAACCGGTCGGAGATCGTCCCGCGGCGCATGTCACGCCATTTGTTGGAAAGGTTCTCGGTGAAAGAAATCTTGCCGTCCGCCAGCTGATCGACCAGGGTTTTGGCGTCATCGCGGATGGAATTGAACGCGTCGGTGATCTCCTCATACCGTTCGCCAATGTCCATTTGCTGGACCTGGTTTCGGACAACTTCATTGAAGTTGGAGGCTTGGCCGAGCGTGCGGGAGATAATCAGAACCTTGTCCGGGGACAGGTCTGAAATCTGTTCCAGAAGCGCGTTGATCGGAGCATCTTTTTCCGTTTCAGGCGTGATACCGATATCCCGCAAGGTGGATAATGCGCGGTCCAGGTATTGAAGCGGTGAAAAGCTGCCGGCCGGAGCAGGCGTTGTTCCCGGGGCTGCTGGTTCTGCCGCATCTGTCATCTGAGAGTACCTCCTGAAACCGTTCGGCATTCCCGGTCTTGTTGGTGGCCGGCTGCCGTATCAAAACATCCTTAAGTGCCGCAAGTAAGGTCAGGCTTACGTCGCATTGTCAACGGCTTAGGCAGGAGTTCCTGCCTTTGGCCGCTTGCGTTTTCGCCGGAGAAACTTGCACATCTTAAGAGATGTTGTCCTTAAGCTGAAATTACAACAAGGATATTGCAGAAGGAACCGCCCGGCGCTCTAGACCAGCGCTGCCGCAATTTTTGCAGCAAGACGGGCGTTGTTGCGCACCAGGGCAATGTTGGTATCGAGGCTTCGGCCGGACGTGAGCTCCAAAATGTTGCCGAGAACAAACGGCGTGACGTCCTTGCCGGTGACATTCTGATCTGATGCTGTTTTGATGGCTGCGTCGATATAGCCCGCCATTTCTTCGCGTGGAATTTCATCCGCTTCCGGCACCGGATTGGCGACCAGAACGCCACCATGATCGGCAAAGTTCTCGCGCATTTTCAAGAGCACACCAAATTCTGCTGGTGTGTTCAAGCGGTAAGGCGCCGGCAAACCGCTCTTTCGGGACCAGAATGCGGGCAGTTCATCGGTGTCATAGGCAATGACCGGCACACCTTTTGTTTCCAAAACTTCGAGCGTTTTGGGAATGTCGAGCAGTGCTTTGGCGCCGGCAGAAACAACGCAAACCGGTGTGCGCCCCAACTCATCAAGGTCTGCCGACACGTCGAAACTTTCCTCAGCCCCCTTATGGACGCCGCCAATACCGCCGGTTGCAAAAACTTTGATGCCCGCAGCATGCGCGGCCATCATGGTGGCAGCCACCGTGGTGGCGCCGAACCGGCCAGTCGCCAGAGCAAAAGTCAGATCCGCACGGGAGCATTTCATGACATCTTCAGCCTGCGCGAGTCGGTCGAGGTCTGCATCTGACAGCCCAATATGAATTTTGCCATCCATGATCGCGATGGTCGCAGGCACCGCACCGTTTTCCCGGATGTCGGCCTCGACCTGGCGGGCCGTTTCGACGTTTTTCGGAAACGGCATGCCATGGGTAATGATGGTTGATTCAAGCGTAACGAGCGGGCGGTTGGCGACAAGCGCGTCACGGACTTCATCGTTATAGACAATTATGTCCTTTAGGGCGGCTGCAGGGGCGTAAGATGTCACGGAGGGCCTTTCTTTTGAGGCATGCCGGCCGTAGCCGGAGGGGTTTTGCTTTTTATAAGCCTGTGAAGGACCATCGCCAAGACATGAATTTGTCCAGATGGTCAAAATTTGCTTATCTAAGCTTCAGCGCCTGAGGATTGGGACAGGGCAGTCCAGCTCATGTTTTCGGAAAGTGCGCCGGGGCTTTGCAACGTTAGGGCCGCCGCCTTCAATCCGAAGGGAACAGCGTCAACCAAAGCGATGCCGCGGCTGAGAGAGGCGATTATACCGGCTGTCAGAGCGTCACCTGCGCCGGTGACATCGACGATTTTCGTCGCAAGCGTTGGGTGCGATGTGATCCGTCCGCCCTCAAAGGCCAATACATCTGCTTTGCCGTTGGTCAGAACGATCCGTTGAGCTCCAAGCTTTTGAAGCCGGCTGATCAAGTCCTCATTGGACGTGTCCGGCGCTGCTCCGGTCAAAGAAAGGGCTTCTCCGCGGTTGAGCATCAGGCACGACAGCTTTGGTAAAACCGGTTTGAGACGCGCGGCCTTGGCATTGGAAACCGCATTTGCGATCAGGCCGTCTTTGGGAGCGCTGCACACCACGGCTTCCAAAAGGCCAGCTGGCAGATTGGCATCGATAAACCAAAGCCCGTTGATAAACGCCGGGTCTACAGCCTCCCAAAGTGTATCAAACAGATCAGCCGGGGCGGTACTCAAGACCCTGTCGTCAACACTGGCCGCAGCAAGTGATCCATCCGGATTGTGAAAGGCTATATATTGACCCGTCACAAAACCCGGACGTTTGCAGGTGAGAACTTGGAGGCCTTCTTGTGCCAAACGTTTGGTGAGAGCGTCTCCGGCATCATCTCGACCAATCGCGCCCAAGAGGGCCGTGGGTGTTGCAAGCCGGTTCAAGGACCGGGCTATGTTGGTGGCAACGCCGCCCGGCTTATGTGTCAACCTGGCCGGAGTGGAGGTTTCCGGCCGGTAGGTTTCAGCAGCGTGTGCCAACGTATCGGAATGGATCGCACCGATGCACAATACAGGTCGGGGAGAGGGAAGGATCACGCTGACATCAAACCTTGTTGCTGGGCTAGGGTCTGTTGAAGAAGAAGATTGGCGGGCTAACAGATTGCCAACAGGCATGCAACTCCAGAGCGGGAGTGATTCTGTTCTGACGCCTGATCTTGAAATGTTCCAAAACTAGCTGACCTAGCGTTAATTGCGGCCGCTTCTATGCGGAACATATTGGAAACAAATGATAAAAACTAATTAAATACCAATCGGTTTCGAGGACTTGAAAAAAGAGAACAAAATGAGTACAAAGGTCTAGATTGAAACAGCGCGTCCATCATGGAATAAGGAGCGTTCAGCCATGTCGCAAAGTACACTTCGTCTCGTAGAAAGCAGCCAGATGGACAAGACAAAAGCGCTCGATGCAGCGCTCAGCCAGATCGAACGGGCCTTTGGTAAGGGCTCCATCATGCGGATGGGCCAGGGTCAGGCCGTGGAGGTGCAAGCCGTCTCAACCGGATCTCTCGGACTTGATATCGCACTTGGAATTGGTGGCCTGCCGAAGGGCCGCATTGTCGAAATCTACGGACCGGAGTCCTCCGGTAAAACCACACTGGCGTTGCACACGGTGGCCGAAGCCCAGAAGACCGGCGGCATCTGTGCGTTTGTTGACGCCGAACATGCGTTGGACCCGATTTACGCCCGCAAGCTCGGTGTTGATATCGACAATCTTCTGATCTCCCAGCCCGATGCTGGGGAGCAGGCGCTTGAAATTGCCGACACGCTTGTCCGGTCCGGCGCGATCGATGTTCTGGTGATTGACTCCGTTGCTGCGCTGACGCCAAAAGCCGAGCTGGAAGGCGAAATGGGGGACAGCCTGCCGGGCATGCAGGCGCGTCTGATGAGCCAGGCCTTGCGCAAGCTGACAGCCTCGATTTCCAAGTCGAACTGCATGGTGATCTTCATCAACCAGATCCGCATGAAGATCGGAGTGATGTTCGGCTCACCGGAAACAACCACCGGCGGCAACGCACTGAAATTCTATGCCTCTGTCCGTCTCGACATTCGCCGTATTGGGGCGATCAAAGATCGGGACGAGGTGGTCGGCAACCAGACCCGCGTTAAAGTCGTTAAAAACAAACTCGCACCGCCGTTCCGTCAGGTCGAATTCGACATCATTTACGGGGAAGGTGTCTCGAAGATGGGCGAGCTCATCGATCTTGGTGTCAAAGGCGGCATTGTCGAGAAATCCGGCGCCTGGTTTTCCTATAACAGCCAGCGGCTTGGTCAGGGGCGTGAGAACGCAAAGCAGTTCCTGAAGGACAACCCGGAAGTGGCCGAAGAGATCGAATTGGCTGTCCGTCAGAACGCTGGCCTCATTGCCGATGCGATCATTGACCCTTCTGGCGGTGCTGAAGACGACGAATAAGGTATCAACATCGCCAGTCTGCCGGCATATTGCAGGCGGACCGGTGCTGACCTGATGCTATCCAGCTGCATAACAGTAACATGGCCCTTCCCGAGCATTTGGGGGAGGGCTTTTTGTTGTTCAGATAGAGTTTGGCCCGAAATTGTTAGCGCTTCGCTCAAAACCGCAGAAACAAGGGAAAGCAACCGCTGGACACACATGGCGGCGAAAGTTAAAAGGCTGTTCCGGTGCGCTGGGCTTGCCCAGTCCGCACTATTGTCAAAGTTTTAGGGCCTGGAAGACAGGGCCCGGATCTAAGCGAGACGTGAATGACCGGCGTAAACGAAATCCGCTCCGCCTTTCTGGATTATTTTAAGGCCAACGATCACGAGGTGGTTGATTCCGGCCCGCTGGTTCCACGCAACGATCCGACCTTGATGTTTGCCAATGCCGGTATGAACCAGTTCAAGAACGTTTTTACCGGTCTTGAAACTCGGCCTTACAACAAAGCGGTGACCTCGCAGAAATGCGTGCGCGCTGGCGGCAAGCACAACGACCTCGACAACGTTGGTTATACGGCCCGCCACCACACGTTCTTTGAGATGCTCGGCAACTTCTCCTTCGGCGACTATTTCAAGGACCGGGCGATCGAATTGGCTTGGAACCTGATCACCAAGGAATTCGGTCTGCCCAAGGATCGCCTGCTGGTTACCGTCTATGCCGAAGATGATGATGCAGCGACTTATTGGAAGAAGATCGCCGGTCTTTCCGACGACAAGATCATCCGTATCCCAACTTCGGATAATTTCTGGTCCATGGGCGATACTGGCCCGTGTGGTCCGTGTTCTGAGATTTTTTACGACCACGGCGAACACATCTGGGGCGGCCCTCCAGGAACGCCGGAAGAAGATGGCGATCGTTTTGTCGAGATCTGGAACCTCGTCTTCATGCAGTACGAGCAAACGGTCGAGGAGCGGCTAAATCTTCCGCGCCCGTCCATCGATACGGGCATGGGCATTGAGCGTCTTGCAACAGTTTTGCAGGGCGTTCACAACAACTACGACATTGATCTGTTCCGCGCATTGATCGCCGCATCCGAGCATGAGACCGGTGTCGATGCAGCGGACAAGGCTCTCTCCAGCCACCGGGTGATCGCCGATCACCTGCGCTCGTCCAGCTTCTTGATCGCTGATGGTGTTCTGCCGTCCAATGAAGGCCGGGGTTATGTTCTGCGCCGGATTATGCGCCGCGGCATGCGTCATGCGCATCTGCTCGGCGCGCGGGATCCGTTGATGCACAAGCTGGTGCCGTCGCTCATTCGCGAGATGGGCCGGGCTTATCCGGAATTGACCCGCGCTGAAGCCTTGATCACCGAAACGTTGAAGCTCGAAGAAACACGCTTCCGCAAGACGCTGGAGCGGGGTCTCGGTCTGCTCGACAGCGCCACCGGTGATTTGACTGCTGGCGGCCAGCTCGATGGCGAAACCGCCTTCAAGCTCTATGACACCTATGGTTTCCCGCTTGACCTGACCCAGGACGCACTGCGCGCCCGCGATATTTCGGTCGATACAGACGGGTTTGGGGCTGCAATGGAGCGGCAGAAGGCGGAAGCTCGAGCAGCTTGGTCCGGCTCTGGCGGGGCGGCGACCGAAGCTGTCTGGTTTGCGATGAAGGAAAAATATGGCGCGACCGATTTCCTTGGGTATGAGACCGAGGTCGCTGAAGGTGTTGTGGCCGGTCTTGCTGCCGACGAGGCAGAAACCAACGAGTTGAAAGCTGGTGACAGCGGGTTTGTGGTGCTCAACCAGACCCCATTCTATGGCGAAAGCGGAGGTCAGGTTGGCGATACCGGCGAAATGACTGCGCCGGGCGTCAAGATCAAGGTGACGGACACTCAGAAGAAGGCCGATGGTCTCTTTGTGCATGTCGTGACCGTTGAAGAAGGGTCTGTTACTCCAGGCTTGGCGCTTGAGCTGAAGGTCGATCATGACCGGCGCTCCGCTGTACGGTCCAACCACACGGCGACCCACCTCGTGCATGAAGCCTTGCGCGAAGTGCTGGGCACCCATGTTGCCCAGAAGGGATCGCTTGTTTCACCGGACCGGTTGCGCTTCGACTTTTCTCATCCCAAGCCAATGAGTGATGATGAGCTGGCGGTGGTGGAAACCTACGCAAATGAGATCGTCCTGCAAAACGCGCCGGTGGAAACACGCCTGATGGCGGTTGATGATGCGATTGAAGCTGGCGCCATGGCGCTCTTTGGCGAGAAATACGGTGAGGAAGTCCGTGTTGTCTCCATGGGAACGGCGTTGCATGGCGAGAAGGAAGGAAAACCTTATTCGCTGGAGCTTTGCGGCGGAACCCATGTTAACCGGACCGGCGATATTGGCCTGGTGACAGTTGTCTCTGAAGGCGCGGTAGCTGCGGGCGTGCGCCGGATCGAAGCACTGACCGGCTCGGAAGCCCGCGCCTATTTGGATGCTCAGGACAAGCGCATGCGCGAAGTCGCTGGCATCTTGAAAGTTGGTGCTGGCGATGTCCCAGCCCGCGTTACTCAGCTTGTCGAAGAGCGCCGAAAGCTGGAGAAAGAACTGGCGGACGCGCGTAAAAAACTCGCCATGGGTGGCGGTGCGGGCGGCGGCACGCCGGTCAAGGACGCTGGCGGTTTCAAATTGATGGCCCGCACGGTTGAAGGCATCAACCCTAAGGATTTGAAAGGCATGGCCGATGAGGCCAAGACCCAACTTGGGTCTGGTGTCGTGGTGCTGATCAATGTTGCCGATGATGGCAAAGCTGCGATCGTTACGGGCGTGACCAAGGATCTTACAGAAAAGGTCAGCGCGGTCGATCTGGTGCGGATTGGCTCAGAAGCCCTTGGCGGGCGTGGCGGCGGCGGACGCCCGGATATGGCCCAGGCTGGCGGTCCGGACGGCGCCAAAGCCGATGGCGCTATCTCGGCAATCGAGGCCCATTTGGCTGGCCTCTAAGCGGCAACTAGAACCGCAAAGATGGTGCTTCATACAGGCGTCCTAACGGGCGCCTGTTTGCGTAGTGGTGTCCGGTTCGTTCCTTTCCGAAGTGGTAGGAAGATTCAGTTTGAGAATATTTGGGAATAGCTTTCTGTTTTCAACTGTTTGCCGTGCATCAGCAGTTTCTCGTTGAGTTGATCCAGGATCGCCGTGCAGAGTGATTTTTTTGACATTGCCATGTATAGGGGAATCCGAACAACAGAGGGCTCCAAGACGCTGAAATCACTCCAGGCATAGTCTTCCGGCATCAACTTTTTGAACGTCAGTGGAGATGTAATTATGTAATCGGCCCGGCCAAGCCGCAGCATTTTGTAAAGAGACGGAATATCTGGAAGTTCGAGAAGATCATAATCTTCTGTTTGTGCCTTGCGTAACGGGGTCGGCAGGTTGATGCCGTGATACACAACGCCACGCCTGGTTTTCAGATCTTCAATGCG
The DNA here is from genome assembly GCF_965216085.1 of Roseibium sp. Lineage (GTDB taxonomy): Bacteria > Pseudomonadota > Alphaproteobacteria > Rhizobiales > Stappiaceae > Roseibium. Next base: position 1,802,736 of record NZ_OZ244138.1, read on the forward strand.
ATTGTAGGGGAACTCCTTCCCCTTGTAGGTCACAACCGCGTAGTAATCGTCGAGCCAAGATTCGGTGAAAATAAATTTCTCGCGGCGGGATGGGGAACTCAGCAACGCAAAGACGATATCGATTTCGCCGTTTTCGAGGTCGGAGACGACCCTTGCCCAAGGTTTGGCGTCATCGATTTCACGAGGAATTCCAAGTTCGGAAAACACCCGGTCGACAAGTTCGATCGCAACGCCGCTTCGCTCACTGCCAATTTCTTCGCCATTAACGTAAGGCGGCCACACTGGAGGTCCTGATAAGCGGACCTTGGTGCATTCGGCTGCAACGCTTTGAGTTACTCCGATGAGCAAAAGGCATAGCCCGATGAAATGATACAAGGCTAGTCGCATCAGAGTGCCGGAATTAGGAGTATCAAGCATTTCGTAGCCTTCGGAACTTCGAACGATATAATCGTGCCGCGCCACACAGGTTTGTCTTGTACAAACCATAGGGGGGCTGGAAAACCATGTTGGGCAAATTATGCGACCTGAATTGCATCGGGTCTATTCTGCAATTTTGCCAATTCCCACTGGAGTATCGATGGTCAAGGTTTTGCCTTGAAGCAAAGTTCGGCTATTCCTTATTGTATTCAGCCCCTTGCGAACGGGACTAACAGTGCTCGGACACAACTTTAAACGTACGCTTTATGAAGTGTTGGAAGACACTGGCAAACGGCGCCTTGCCGCTCAGACACTGCGCAATGTTCTGATTATTCTTATTATTGCGAATGTTGTCTTTGCGGTTTTGGAAACGGTTCCTGAAATCCGGCGGACACTGGGACCACATTTGCGGTTCCTTCAGCTTGGCTCAGGTGTTGTGTTCGTCGTCGAATACATGTTGCGGCTTTATGTGGCCGATCTTCATCCGCCATTGCGCCGATATGGCCCGATTGGGGCGCGGCTGCGCTATGCGATTCACCCTGATGCTCTGGTAGATCTCATTGGTGCTTTGCCGCTGGTTCTTGTTTTGTTGCTGCCCAATCAGGCGGTCACCATGGTGGTGATTTTGAGATTGCTGCGCTTCTTGAAGCTTGCCCGGTATTCTCCAGCTCTACGCTCTTTGATCTCTGCTGTTGCGGCGGAGCGTCATGCCCTGCTTGGCTCCAGCATGATCATCTTTGGTGTGATCTTGATGGCTGCAACGGTCATGTACCTGATTGAGCACGACCAGCAGCCGGAAAAATTCCGCAGTATATTGCACGGCATCTATTGGGCGATCACCACAGTGACGACCGTTGGATATGGGGACGTTGTGCCGATCAGCAATCCAGGCAAGATGGTCGGGGCAGTGGTGATGTTGATGGGATACGGTCTGATAGCCTTACCTGTCGGGATTATTGCCTCTGCTTTTGCTCGTGAGATCCACAGCCGCGATTTTGTCGTGACCTGGTCCATGGTTGCGCGGGTTCCTCTGTTTGAGGATCTCAGCGCGACAGAAGTTGCTTCTGTCGCCAAACAGTTGCAGGCGTTCAATGTCCGCAAGGGTGTCACAATTGCCGAAGAAGGCGATATTGCCGACAGAATGTTCTTCATCAACGACGGTGAAGTGGAAATCCGGATGGAACACGGCACCGTCTATCTGGGAGAGGGCAATTTCTTCGGTGAGCTGGCTCTTCTCAATCAAACCCAGCGGACAACGACCGTTGTTGCCTATAGGGATTGCCAGCTGCTGGTGCTGGAGGCGAAAGCGCTTCACCAGTTGATGGACAGCGATGCCGCCTTGGCGAAAAAAATCATGGATGAGGCGCGGGAACGGGCCGAGGCTGGCAAGAAAATTCTTGGCGAACTTGCCGAAGAGGAGCTGGAACAGGCTGGCTATGTCGGAGCTGATGAGGACCAGGAAGCACAGCAGGAACTGTTTGAGAACGGTGATCCCGCGAAACAGGATCAAACCTGACGGGTTTGCGGGTGTGTCTCTAAAAAGCTGGTCCGGGCTGATACATCTCTCCACCAGGTTCGCAGCCGCGGGGCTGGCTCCACCAGAGCCAAAGCTTCGGGTGTTTTCAGAAAAAGATCGAACATCGGTGCAGCCAAACAGTCGGCCAACGTTATCTGCGAACCCAGCAGAAACGGGCCATCATTATCTGCCAGTTTTTCGAGCGCATTCAATATTGATTTTGCGGCAGGCAATGCGGCTGTGATTTTGGTTTCGTCTGTTTGCTTGCCATCCTCCGGCTTGGCGATGCGCTCGACATAGATGTCCCAAACCAGTGTTCGATATGCGTAGCTATTTAGGATAGATAGGATTTGCGTCATCCGTGCTCGTGGCCGCGGCAAAGATGGCTGCAGATCCGGACCGTCAAATGCTTCATCGATGTATTGCAGGATCGCTATGGTTTCAAAAAGCTCAAAATCAACATGACGCAATGCAGGGATTTTGCCGAATGGCTGCAAGTCTAAATAGCTGTCTGGCGTGGCGGCCTTGTTGAAAATATCAATCGGCGTTTGGTGATAAGGGACACCTTTTTCGGCAAGCGCGATCCGGACTGCACGGACGTAGACAGAATATTCCGCTCCATAGAGATGCAGCATGGCAGACGTCTATTCCTCGTATTTGATAGGCAAGTCGTGATTAGTGCGGAGTTAGGCCGGCAGGTATCTGGCTATAGAGCGGATCGCCTTGCCAGAAGACGTCGGTCGGACCAACAACAAAATCGATGATATTCCAGCGGTCATATTGATAGCGCAAAAGTGCATAGGTGTGGAGGCCGTCCATATAGTCGCCTTGTCCGGCATAGACAGTGTTTTGAAGGTTTATGCGACCACCGCCGGGGCGCTGAGGGTCCAATCCGGCAAAGGCCCAGTCGCCGCCTGACCGCATCCAGAAAACAACAAATTCGACCGGAGCACCGAGCCGGGCCTCCATCAACGGGCGGATTGTGTTGAGGATCGCCTTGCGCTCTATGGTTCCGCGGGCAGGTTCGTGAACCGGTTGGGCGCTGGTGGTTGCGGCGGAAACGGTCAGGAAGAAAACGCACAAGAAGACGCTGACAAGCCTTTGAAAGAAATCTAAAAAACGAACGGGTTGAGACTTTGATTCAAGTAGCTTCCGTTGAGTCGTTTTGGAAATGGCGCGGGAGGATTGGGAAAACATGAAAACCATTGGACTGCTCGGCGGTATGAGCTGGGAAAGTACAGTTACTTATTATCAGCTTTTGAACCGGATGACACGGGAGCGTTTGGGCGGTCTTCATTCCGCGAAATGCCTGCTCTGGTCTTTTGATTTTGACGACATCGCCAAGGCTCAAGCAGATGGAGATTGGCAGAAGGCGACCGACTTGATGATTGACGCTGCGCGCAATCTGGAGCGCGGCGGGGCCGAGTGTCTGGTGATCTGCACCAATACGATGCACAAGATGGCTGCAGATGTTCAAGCCGCGATTGGCATCCCGCTCATCCACATCGCCGACACGACCGCACCTGCGATCAAGGCCGCTGGAAGCAAGGCGCCGCTGTTGCTGGCCACGGCCTACACGATGGAACAGGATTTTTATAAGGGACACCTTTCCGATCACCATGGGATTGCTGTCCGGATTCCGGAGGCAGGAGACCGGAAAGAAGTGCACCGGATCATCTATGACGAACTGTGCCAAGGCGACATCAAAGAAAGCTCAAAAAAAGCCTATCTCGATGTTGTTGACCGGGCGGTAACAAGCGGTGCTGACGGGGTGATATTCGGCTGTACGGAAATCGGCCTTTTGGTGTCAGAGGCCGATTTCGAAATCCCATGTTTCAACACCACAGCGCTCCACGCCGAAGCGGCGTTGGATTTCGCGCTCAGCTGAATGCGTGATTGGTGGAAGGCGCTAGAGAGGTTTTAAGAAGGGCTGGGGCAGCATATTCTTTGTCCGGCCAAGTGCTCAAGATAGATATCCCAGGTCTACCATTGTCGGAGCGAGCGCCCGGGTCAGGCGCTGGATTTCCGCTTGCGACAGTTCATCCTTGTAGCTGCCGCGTTTCCCCTGGCGCATGTGGCGGATTTTGTCGTCCTCGCCGTTGGACACATAACGGGCCTTGGCGTTTGCAAAAGATTGGTTTTCGATGGCTGCAGAAACACGGGCAGGATCGAATGAAAGGCCTGCCTTGGTGAGCAGCTCAGTCACGGTTGCTTCTGGCGCCCACAGCAAATCCTCATAACGGGCGGTTGGGAAACCGGCGGCACGGAATTCGTCCACATAAGACGACCAGCTGCGATACTTCCAATAATGCCCTTTTTGATCTTCCATCATTGTCGCCAGCATTTGGCTCGACGCATCGATGTGGCCTTCAAAACAATAGTGCATGCCCGAGACCGCCACATCGCGGGGGTCGCGAACGACGCACAAGATTTTCAGGTTGGGGTGGGACAGACGGTCCAAGGTCGGCAAGACATGGTGCGATTTGAGAACGTATTGGCGGGATTTGCGCTCCTCACCCTCAATTGCGATCTCATTTGGATCGGGAAGCCCGGCATAACCACCAACAGGACAATCAAGAATTTCCGCAACGAGACGGCAAAGCCAGGTATTTCCGGATTTTGGATACCCGGCAACGACAATTGGATCTGTCCAGCCGTTGTCCCTCAAATCATTCATATGCTGCGTGATTTGCCGCGTTTTATTCCGAATTTTCCGGGCGGTTTGCAGCCGTGTGTAGAAGGTATGCATCAACCGAGTCCTCAATCGTTTGAGACTTCGTTTTGATCAGCAATACAGGCTGTAGTTCGGCGGTTTTGTTTCTGCATGATTGCCAAATTCGCGATTTTGTTTCTGATTGTTTCTCCTGAGGCTTCTTGAGGCCCGGACGTTTTCGTGACCTCGTGTGGGTCGTGAAACGTCTGTTTCTGAGTGGGATGAGATTGCGAAACAGACTGAGGCTAGGAGAAACTTGCGGCCTGACCCTTGAAAATGGCTTGTTGGGACCGCATTTGCGCAGAAGTAAACTGTTGAGTGTAGTTTTGTGCGGGTGCTGAAAGGAAAGAGATATGACTGCGACGGCTCTGATTACGGGTGCATCAGCTGGGATTGGTGCGGCTTTTGCCCGCTATCATGCGTCTAAGGGCGGTAACCTGGTTCTGGTTGCGCGGCGCAAGGAAGCCTTGGAGCAGCTTAAATCTGACCTTGAAGCTCAACACGGCATCAATGTGCATGTTTTTGCCCGCGATGTCGGCACAGGCGCAGCGGCTCAAGCGCTCTATGACGATGTAAAAGCCGCCGGGCTCGAGATCGGCATCCTGATCAACAACGCCGGGTTCGGTGGACGCGGCAATCACATTGAGCGAGATCTCGCCAGTGAACAGGCCATGATTGATCTCAATGTCATGTCCTTGATGACGCTGACCCGCTTGTTCGCGCATGATATGGCCGCTCGTGGTCAAGGCTATGTGTTGAATGTCGGCTCGACCGCCGGCTTCATGCCCGGTCCGTCACAGGCGGTCTATTTCGCAACCAAAGCCTTTGTGAATTCCTATTCCCAGGCGCTGAATGAGGAACTGCGGTCCAAAGGCGTGAAGGTAACGGTTCTGGCGCCGGGGTATGTCGAGACTGAATTTGCGAAAGTTGCCGATTTGGAAGGCACCAAACTAACACGTTCCGGTGCGACGGCGGAGAGCGTCGCTAAGATCGGCTATGATGCCATGCTTAAAGGCAAGCTGATTGCGATCAACGAAAAAGCACTCGATTTTGCGATGAATTGGGTGATACCGGCACTGCCGCGCCGGACGGTCTTGAAAATGATTTCAAAAATGCAGGCGAAATAGTCCTGCTCAATTTGAAGAGAGGACCCGGCAGGCTGAAGGAGCTGTGCCGGGCCCGGCGAAACTCAAAGATCCGCCATCGCTTTCTGCAGGTTCTCGTCAATCTTGTCGAGGAAGCCTGTGGTGGTCAGCCAGCCCTGGTCCGGGCCGACAAGCAGAGCCAGATCCTTGGTCATGTAGCCGCTCTCGACGGTCTTGATACAGACCGTTTCCAGTGTCTTGGCAAAGCGGGCCAGTTTGTCGTTGCCGTCAAGTTTCGCCCGGTGGGCCAAGCCGCGCGTCCAGGCAAAAATGGACGCAATCGAGTTGGTCGATGTGCTTTCGCCCTTCTGATGCTGGCGGTAGTGACGTGTCACCGTGCCGTGGGCTGCTTCCGCTTCCACTGTCTTGCCGTCCGGGCTCATCAGGACCGAGGTCATCAGGCCAAGAGAGCCGAAACCTTGGGCAACCGTGTCGGACTGCACATCGCCGTCATAGTTTTTACAGGCCCAGACGTAGCCACCGGACCATTTCAGCGCACTGGCAACCATGTCGTCGATCAGGCGGTGTTCGTACCAGATGCCGGCGTCGGCGAATTTTTCTTTGAATTCAGTCTCATAGATCTCCTCAAAGAGATCCTTGAAGCGGCCGTCGTAGGCTTTTAGGATGGTGTTCTTGGTCGACAGGTAACACGGCACCTTGCGGCCCAGCGCATAGTTCATCGAAGCGCGGGCAAAGTCGCGGATGGAATCGTCGAGATTGTACATGGCCATGGCAACACCGGAGGAGGGGGCGTCGAACACGTCCCGCTCGATCTCGGTGCCGTCTTCACCGACAAACTTGAGGGTCAGTTTGCCTTTGCCCGGGAAGGTGAAATCGGTGGCCCGGTATTGGTCACCAAAAGCATGCCGGCCAACGATGATCGGCTGGGTCCAGCCTGGCACCAGGCGCGGCACGTTCTGCATGATGATCGGCTCGCGGAAGATCACGCCACCGAGGATGTTGCGGATAGTGCCGTTCGGCGAGCGGTACATGCGCTTCAAGCCGAATTCTTCAACCCGGGCTTCATCCGGAGTGATCGTGGCGCATTTGATGCCGACACCGTGTTCCTTGATGGCGTTGGCGGCATCCACTGTGATCTGATCGTCGGTTTCATCGCGCTTTTGAACCGAGAGGTCATAATAGTGGAGGTCAATGTCGAGGTAGGGGTGGATCAGCTTGTCCTTGATAAAGGCCCAGATGATCCGGGTCATCTCATCGCCATCGAGTTCAACAACCGGATTGTCGACTTTGATCTTTGCCATGGAATGGTCCGCCTTACGATGGTTGGGTGGATAAAAAATTCGGATTTTCCTGGTGCTGTTGTACCGGAAAATTATTGTGTGCGCTCGTATACAATAATTTCGAAATAAGCAAGTGGGGGAAATGCGGAGAAAGATAGCTGGGGCATAACGGCTGCTCTAAAGTGAGCGTGGCTGAAGCCAAACTGAGCGGCAGGAAACAGCGGCGGTGCCCAAAAAAATCAATAAACGGGAAAGCTGTGAAAAGTGATGCCGCTCACCCTGGCTTTTTCCATTGCAGTTTTGGCGGCATCAGACAAAAACGTTCCATGGTGGACGTGCTTATCTCTCCAGGCGTGACGCGCGCCGATCGCGGCCTTGCTGAAGGCAAAATCACCGGTCTCAGGCTTCCAATATATTTGTTCAAATGTCGCCGTCGTGCTCTCCCGGTCCATTGTGTCCAGGCGGTTACAGATGTTGAAGAAATACATCTGCCGGGCAGGAGAGTCGTCCTTGTAGACGACCTCAATCGGAAAGAACTGATGCACTTCCGGCTCCAACCCTTCGATAATGTCCTTGAATGTGTCTGACACCACGATCAAACCTTGCAGAATAAACACATCATAAGGGGGATGTTTTTTGCTACACCATTCAATGCGCGTCGGCACGTGATCGGCTTTGACGGCCCGGCCGGAATACAAGCGCCCCGGCTTGAACTGGGGATTGTGCCCTTTCTCGGGCGTAGTATCGACATATTGTATTTTGCTTGAATCGCCATCCAAGATATGGCGCTCCACGATAAAACCCGCGACTTCTTTAAAGCCGAAGCTCCACACAACATCGTTTGTCATTGTCTTGTCCTCATGCTGTTTTGCCCCGGCTTGAGCCGGGCCTTTCAGCATCTCTGGCGCGATTTGGTTGGAGGCAGAGGCTCACACATGTTCTTCTTTGGTCGCCTTGATCAAAGCGGCGTTGAAATACCGCAAGCCCCGTACATGCCGGGCGGTGCCGATGATCTTTGTGGCATTGCCCTTGCGCACCACCGGCAGAGATGACTTTCCGCAGGCGTCAAAACTCTTTAATGCGCTTTCGAGACTATCAGTGTCGTGCAAATAGGGCCCGTCGGTGCCGGGATTGAATTTAAGCGCGTCCGGGTCTTCCTCTTCCGGCGGTGGATCCATGAAGTCGCGCACTTTGACGGTTTCGCTGAGGAGACGGTGTGCACCTTCATTGACGAAACACCCGCGCATGCCGAGCTGCCAATGGAAATAGGATTTACCGTGCACCGCCTGGGTCAGGCCAGTGGCGATTGATACTGCCAGCAGCAGGGCAATCGACAGCGCATACCCACCGGTCAACTCGAAGACGATCATTGTGGTTGAGACCGGCGCCCCAAGAACTGCGGCAGCCACGGCGCCCATCCCCAAAATGGCATATAAGCCGTGGCTAGAGGCCATTTCCGGAAAAACGGATGCTGCGATCAAGCCGAAGGCGCCGCCCGTCATCGCTCCGAGGTAAAGGGCTGGCGAGAATATTCCACCGCCAAATCTTGACGCCAGAGTGATCGCCGTTGCCGCCGTCTTGACCACCAGAAGCGAGAGAAGCGTAAAAAGCGGAAGTTCATGTTTGAGTGCCAGGTCTGTCGCTTCGTAGCCAACTCCAAGAATGCCCGGAAAGAAGATCCCAAGGGTGCCAACAGCCAGCCCGCCGAGGACCGGGCGCAACCACAAGGGCATGGTGATGTTGCGCGCAGTCCAGTCAGTGCCGATCAAGGCAAACTGGAAGATAATGGCCACGGCAGCACAGGTCAGCCCCAGAAGGGCGAAGGCCGGGATTTCCAAATAAGAGGTGATCTCATATTGCGGGATCACAAAGGCGGCCACATCGCCGAACCACCAGCGCACCAGCAGCGTGCCCATCACCGAGGCGAGCACGATTGGGACAAAGGCGGACACCGCATAGTGCCCAAGGATCACTTCATGCGCGAACAACACGCCGGCGATGGGGGCATTGAACGAGGCAGACACGGCGCTTGCAACCGCACACCCGAGCAGTACACGCCGGGCGGAGTCGGGAAGGGATAATTTTTCACAGACTGCGGCGCCCACAGTGGCCCCGAGATGCACAACGGGACCCTCACGGCCGGCACTTGCGCCGCAGCCAAGGGAAATCGTGGTGACAAGACCGGACCAAAGGCCAGCCCGAAGCGGCAAACCCCGGCCGCCATACGCGCGGGCCTCAATAACATCGGCGACACCGCCAGCCCGTTGATAGGGGTGAAACTTGTGCAGGATCCAGCCAACCGCCAGACCGCCCAAAGCCGGGGCCAACAGGATGACCCACCAGGGTTGGGCTGCCGCAGCCTGCATGGTCAGTTCCGTGGTTGTCCTGAGCCAAGGCCATTGGAACAGACCGATCATGGTCCGGAAGATGATGGCGGCAGCTGCAACCAAAACACCGATGATGATGGCGAGCAGCCAAACAATGTGAAGACGATTGGACCGGTACTGGCGCACGTTGGGCGTGATCCAGCTGATCAGGATGTCAGGCAGTTGCCAGGCGGTCTCAATGATTTTGCGCATTCGTTCGGCCCGCTGCGAAACGGCACGTTTCTTAGTTTCTGTGCCAGTTTCACCCGAGTCGCGCGCAATGAATAGGCCTTCTACGCCGGTAAATGGCCTAAATCACTGTAATTTGCGCTGAAATCTTGTTCGTTAGGCCTTCTTTTTGATCTCAATGTGCCGGCCCGCCCGTTCCGGACGGGGCAGGGAACTTTGAGCATCGGCAAGTGATTGAATGTTTGCCAGAATGTCTTCTGGCCATGGGGCGACTTTTCGGGCGCCCATATCCACATGAAGGCACAGCTGTTCGGACGTCGCCGACAGCCAGCCTTCCTCCGCGTGGTACAATTCTTCATAAAAATGGGCACGCTTTTCGTCAAAATCGACCAGCTGCAACCCGACTTTAACCGGCATTCCAGCGCTGAGCTCTCGCACGTAGCAAACATGCGCTTCGGCGGTAAAAAAGGACGCGTTGCGTTCTTTAACGTAGTTGGGACCTAAACCCAGCATTCCGAACACATGATCACATGCCTGATCCAAAAGGACATTGTAATAGGCCATATTGAGATGGCCGTTATAATCAATCCATTCGTCCTTGACGGTCATGATATCGCTCATAACCGGCTCCGGTTTCCACGAAATTGGCATGAAGTACTCCCGCAATTGCGCCCAATTCTCGGTATAAATACCGTTGGCCAATGATCATTATCTGTATACCACCGCTAACATAAGTGCAGATTGTGGGTGAGGAAAAGCTGCACAAAGGGGGGAATGCAATGGCTGAAGTGGCCCGAACAACTGAATCTAATAACAATGTGGACGCCGTTGTTGAGACGCTGAAAACGCGCTTCGGCGATCGATGCGCCACGTCCGCTGCACTGAGAGAGCAGCACGGCCACACGACCACTTGGATTAAAACCCAGCCGCCTGATGCCGTTGTGTTCGCACAGACCACCGAAGAAGTTTCTGAAATCGTCAAACTCTGCGCTGAAGCCAAAGTGCCGGTGATTGCCTATGGCACCGGAACCTCGCTGGAGGGCCATGTGAATGCGCCTGAGGGCGGTATCTCCATTGATGTCAGCGATATGAACCGGATTCTGGAAGTGCATCCGGAAGATCTTGATTGTGTTGTGGAAGCTGGTGTGACCCGCAAACAGCTCAACAGCTATATCCGTGACACCGGCCTGTTTTTCCCGATCGATCCGGGCGCTGATGCCAGCATTGGTGGCATGGTGGCCACCCGGGCGTCCGGCACCAATGCGGTCCGTTACGGCACCATGAAAGACGCCGTTGTCGCGCTGACCGTGGTGATGGCGGATGGATCCATCGTACGGACTGGCGGGCGGGCAAAAAAATCTTCGGCAGGCTATGACCTCACCCGGTTGATGGTCGGCTCAGAAGGCACGCTTGGCATCATCACAGAGATCACCTTGCGTCTGCATGGCCAGCCGGAAGCGATTTCCGGGGGTGTTTGTCCGTTCCCGGATGTTCAATCGGCCTGCAATGCGGTCATCACGACCATTCAGATGGGGCTTCCTGTTGCCCGGATCGAGCTGCTCGACAGCCTGCAGGTTCGCGCCTGCAACCAGTATTCCAAGCTGGACCTGCCCGAAACGCCGACCTTGTTCCTGGAGTTTCATGGCTCGGAGGCAGGTGTAAAAGAACAGTCGGAGATGTTTTCTGCGATCGCCGAAGAGCTCGGCGGTGGACAGTTTCAGTGGGCAACGGTTGCGGAAGACAGGACAAAACTCTGGGCCGCGCGGCATGATGCCTATTGGGCTGGAAAGTCGCTAAAGCCAGATGCTGATATCATGGTGACCGACGTCTGCGTGCCGATTTCAAGGTTGGCTGATTGCGTTCTTGCGACCGCGGAAGACATTGCGGCCGAAGGACTGCTGGCGCCGATCGTCGGTCATGTCGGTGATGGCAATTTCCATGTCCAAATCCTGGTGGATCTTGAAGACCCGGGACAAGTAAAGAAGGCGAAAGGTTTTATTGAACGATTGTCTTTGCGAGCGATTGATATGGGCGGCACATGCACTGGCGAACATGGCGTTGGGCAGGGCAAGCGGAAATACATGCAGCGGGAACACGGCAATGCGCTTGAACCGATGCGAGCCATCAAACGGGCCCTCGATCCGGACAACATCATGAATCCTGGTAAAATTCTTCCGTAAAATTTTGAAAATAATGAATTTTTCGATCTGAGCGGTATTCTGAAATTGTCCGGTAGTCGGTTTTTGGACTAAGACACCGGACAATTTGCCCGATTCTTACAGCGCCGGATGCGCATCAGTCATGATATTGTAGCGAATCGGATCAATAACCGCTGATGTCGCGCCGCTATTCAGCATTTGGTTTGCGTATCGCCTGCCATGCGTTAAATCAGGGGGAGATACATCTATTTCGGCTGAACCTTAAGGAGATACAGCCTGAACTCGGTTTACATTACTTTTGGGATTGCAGTGGTTCTGGTGCTGATCACAGCACTGGTCGGCCCATTTTTCATTGATTGGACCATTTACCGGTCGACCTTTGAAACATACGCAAGCCGGGTGCTGGGGCACCGCGTGACCGTGCTCGGAGAGGCGGATCTCCGGTTGCTGCCTGCGCCTTATATCCGGTTTTCCGATGTCCGGGTTGGCGAAGCGGAAGACCCTCTGCTGGTGGTCTCCCGTTTCGATATGCGGTTGGAGCTTCCACCTCTGTTGAAGGGCGAATTCCGGGTCATAGATATGGCGCTGGAGCGGCCTCATCTCACATTGTCTCTTGACGAGGCGGGGCGTCTTGATTGGCTGACAGCCGTTACGGCAGATGGCGCGCTTGCAAAACTGCCGCCGGAGGATGTTGCCCTTGAGAAGGTGACGATCCGTGATGGGGCGGTTTCCGTGATCGATGCCCGGACTGGAGAAACTCACCAACTCGATAACGGCAATCTGTCTGTCAGTGCGCGGTCTTTGGCCGGGCCGTTCCGGGCAGATGGCAGCCTGACATTGAACGACAAGGCCTACACGGTCAGTTTTGCTTCTGGCCGCATCCGCAATAATGAAAGCCTGCGTCTTAAGGGCGAAATCACGCCGACAGATTGGCCGGTCAACTTTAGCTTTGACGGTGCCCTCAGTGAAACCGATGCGGCGCCGAAATTCGAAGGCACATTTGATATCGCGTCAGTTCTTCTGGACGAGGCCAGTTTGAACACGTGGTCAGTCGAAGGAAGTTTTGCCGCAGACATTGCCGAAGTCTCTGTGCCTGAGTTCGAGTTCCGCTTTGGGCCGGAAGAAAAACGGCTCAGCATGGCCGGCAAGGCTGGCCTGATTTATTCCGGCGACAAACGGTTTGAAGTCCGGGCCAAATCCAAACAGATTGATCTCGACCGGCTGCTGGGCGGCGGGCCGCAAGCGCCGGTGGAAATCAACGATGCCGGCAAGCAGCTTGTGGCCGCACTGAAAGCAGTCCCCTTGCCTACCATTGAGGGGGCGTTGTCGTTTGATGTGCCAGCCTTGGTCGCCGGTGGTGGCATCGTTCAGAACGTGCGCCTGGATCTGGAAACCATGCTCGGCGGCTGGCGGATTGCCCGCCTTGCCGGACGGTTGCCCGGGCGCACCACAGTTGCGACACAAGGCGATCTGGGTCTTACGCCCGCGATGACCTACCGGGGCGCCGTCTCCGTCAAATCCGATCAACCGGCCTCTTTTTTTAGCTGGTGGCAGCGCCAAGAGACAGGGTCCTCCATTTTGGAACCGGTTTCGGTCGAAGGACGGTTGAACCTGGTTCCGGAAGGCGCGGCTCTCGACAACTTGAGGCTCACCGTGGCTGGGGCCGAAGCCCGCGGTGGACTGGCTTACCGGCGGCCGCGGACCGGAAATCCGGAGTTCTCCTTGTCGCTGGATGCAGACGTGCTCGATCTCGATCAGATTGACACCATGACCGCACTGGTCCGGCCTTTGACGGCGGGCAGATCTGCCAACAATGGCGGGGCCGAGGCGGGGCAGGATTTGAATGTTTCCGTCCGCTTGCAGGCCCGTGAAGTTCGTGGACGCGGTGTTGAAGGCGAAGGCCTTGCCTTTGAAGCGGAATACTCAGACGGCAATGTCCGGATTGACCGGCTCTTTGCGGCCGATCTGGCTGGCGCCCGTATTGATGTCAAAGGGGACGTGAAGGATCTGCTATCGGCGCCCAAGGGGGCAGTGTCCGGCACATTGGATGCGCGCGATCTCTCGGGCCTGGTGGCACTCACCAAAGGCGTGTTCCCAGAAGCTGGGTTCGCCGATAGGCTGGAGCGGGCTGCAGGTGTTTTGGTTCCCGCGAAATTTGATGCGTCCTTGCAGGCAGCCGAATTCGCTGACGGTACGGATCTGTCCATTGACCTGAAGGGCACCGCCGGCGGTACCGACGTTGTGACCATTGCCAGCCTGAAAGGCCGGGTGGATCAATGGCGGGATGCGAATGTGGGCCTGTCCATCTCTATGAACGGACCTGAGGGCGGGGCAGTTCTGCAGCAACTCGGCTTCGATGTTTTGCCGGTTGACGCCATCGGGACTGCCAGGATCACTGGCAAACTCGAGGGTGTTCCGAGTGAAGGCATGACGGTTTCGAGCTCCGTTGCCCTGGGCGAGACCTCTCTGCAAGCAAATGGAACTGTGACCCTCAAGAAGGGCGAAGAAGCCAGTTACGCATTGACCGGAGAATTGAAAACAGCCGATCTGACACCTCTTGCGTTGCTCACTGGACGGGTGTTGCCGGTAATGGCGGGCGATTTGCCGGCCACAATCAGTGGAACGCTTGAAGGGGTTGGAACCAGCTTGGCCGTGCCGTCATTGACAGGCACGTTCCGGAATGTGCGGTTTGATGGCCGTCTTGAAGGCGATTTGAAGCCTGTGCCAGGCGAACGGAACCGCCGCTTCTCTGGCGAGCTGCAGGTTAGTCAGCTGGACGTTCGGGCCTTGAGCGAATTGGTGCTCGGTCCCGATCAATGGTACTCCCTCGGCGATGGCAGCAGCATTTGGCCGGTGGCCTTTTTTGGTGCTCCGCTTCTGGATGATCTGGATCTGACGCTGGATCTGCGCGCAGGCGAAATGTTGGTCGATGACGATACCGCAATCCAATCGGCGCGTGCCGAACTGCGTCTCACACCCGTTCTCATGCGCCTTGATGGTCTCAATGGAACGTATTCCGGCGGTAATCTGGAGGGGAATCTCTCAATCCGCCGGTCAGATGCGGAAGGCGCGGCGTCTGGGCGGGTTAAGCTGACAGGCGCGGATTTGCGGCAGCTGGCCTGGCGTCCGGAGGGGCGTGCTGTTGTCTCAGGGACCGGAGATCTGTATCTGGAATTTGAAGGTATTGGCCGGTCGATTTCTGCGATTGTGTCTGGCCTCAATGGTGGCGGCACCTTCACCCTAAAAGAAGGTGATGTCCGCGGACTAAACCCTCAGGCCTTCATGCAAGTCACCCGGGCTGTTGATGCCGGACTTGATCTTCAAGACGACAAGATTGCTGAGGTTTTTGTCAACCACATGGCGGCTGGCAACCTGCCTTTCGAGAAGGTGGAGGGCACGCTGACGCTGGTGGGCGGACGATTAAGTGCACGCAATGTAGTGGTTGATGCAGAAAAGGCCGAGGTTTTCGGGTCTGCCCAGCTCGATCTCAACACCTATGATCTGGATGCCGATTTCTCTCTGAAGGTGGATCCCGGTGAAAATGCTGTCACGGGCGCGGAACCGCAGATCGGGCTCCTTTTCAAAGGACCTGTGGAAGCGCCGGAGCGCAGTGTCGATATCACACCGTTTACCGCTTACCTGACCCTGCGCGCATTTGAACAGGAAGTGGAGCGAGTGGAGCGTCTGCAGGCAGAAATCCTGGAGCGGGACCGGCTGACCCGGGAACTCAAACGCCAGGCTGACGCTAAAGCCCGGCGCGAACAGGAAGCGATTGAAGCAGCTGCCGCTGCGGAAGCTGCAGCCCAGGCAGCAGAAGAAGAACGCTTGCGCTTGGAGCAGGAACAGCTTGAGCGTCAGCAGCGGGAACAAACACAAAGCCAGGAGCGGACACGCGCCACCCCGGATGATGCACCTGTTGAAGAAGCCACCGTCAGTCCGGCCCGCGCGCCCGCCGAACCCCAGGTGCCGCTGACGGACCGGATCCGGGCGGTTCTGGATGCCTCAAACGGCGATTTGAATGTCTCGGGGAATGTGTCACCACCCGGCACCAAACCCGGATCAGACCTGCCGCCACTGGATGGGCCAATCACCATCGATGATCTTTTGAGTGGCCAGTTCAGCATTCCCGCCGGGCAGTGATTATTCTCGTCAGGCACAAGCCTATTTCGACAGGGACAGCTGCAGTGTATGAAGTGATGCCGAACCTTCTCAGGCTGCATCATAACTTCCAATTTTTTTAGTGATGAGATGATTGCGCTCGCTTTAACACCCATACCCGAATGGCAGACGACAGCGGCTCGTCCGGATCTCTGGTGTCGTCGATCTCGGCGATCAGGCTGGCGAGGGAGCGCTTTTCGGCGTTAACGGCACTGTCGATGACTTCCCAGAATTCCGGTTCCAGGGCCACGCTGGTGCGGTGGCCGTGCAGGGAGACGGATCTTTTGTGAAGCGCCATTTTTTAGTCAGTCGTCGCCGGGATCGCGGCTGGTTTCAGCCTTGTCTAGAAGATGACCGTCGACTTGCTTTTCCAACGTCTCCCGGCGCCGACGGGCGGCGTCCCGCTCGGCTTTGCTGCGGCCGTATTTCTGGCGGTTGTCAGCAGCAGTCTTTTCCTTGTCCTGCCGCTGTTTTTGTTTGCGCGCCTGGCGCAGATTGACGATCTCGGCGCTCATGTTGGCTTCCTGAAACTCAGGTCTTTTTGCGGAATGCGTCCAGGGAGACAACCTCGCCGCCGCCATCTCCGTCTTCGGAGCTGGTCTCTGACTTTTCTGATTTGTCCTCGGCAGCAGCAGCGTCGTCGTCCTGCTTGTTGTCTGCCTTGATGACTTTTTCCGCGGTTTCCTGCTCGGCCTTGGCAAGTTCTTCAACGGCTTCCAGAAGATCTTCCGGCAGCTCTTCCGCTGTTTTGCCCGGATCGAACTCCAGGGCGAACTGAACGGACGGGTCAAAGAAGCCTTTGATGGCGGAGAAGGGCACGAGAAGCTTTTCTGGAACACCGCCAAAGGACAGGCCGACTTCAAAGGCGTGTTCGCCAATGGCCAGATCCCAGAACTGGTGCTGCAGGACGATAGTCATCTCCTGCGGATAACGTTCTTTCAGCCGCTGCGAGATTTTCACGCCCGGGGCTGTGGTCTCAAAGGCGATGTAAAAATGGTGATCGCCGGGAAGCCCGGTGCGGCCGACCTCCGCAAGGATTTTCTTGACGGCACCACGCAGGGCGTCCTGGATCAGAATATCGTATCGCAACAGGTCTTCAGACATCGTGTTCAGTCGAATCTCGCTTGGAATCTCATCTCAGAAAAGCACATCAGCGGGTCAGGTTCAAAGCCGAAAGGCCCTTATCCAAGGATAGCGGATTTTGGCAGCCGCCGCGACGTTCTAACTTGGCTAACTTTCTGAGAAACGGCCGGAGGGTGAATTCAGTGAAGGCTTCTGTTGCCAGGTGCCTCCGAACCCCGCCTGAAGGGGCTAACCAACAGGACTTAGTGGACTACCGGAACCGCATTACGCAGCTACAGCGTTGTCCATAGCAGTGTTGTCATTTGCAACTACTGAATTAGCCCGATAACGGTGGTACAATGCCGAGCAAAAGCACAGTCTTTACGCCCTCGTCGATCCTATTTCGCCCCCGCCGAAACCCATGAGATTTCAAGAGCTAAGCCTCATGAGCTTGGGTGGAGGCGCCGGGTACCGCCCCCGGGTCCGATAGGTTTATTACACTGACAGTTTATTGCCATAGCTGGCGAACCAGCCCTGGAGATATAGGCACTTTTGGTCTGAATTGAAAGGGCTTTCAAAGTTCGAGGCGCCTTGGCGGGCTAAGATCATCCACAGGCGCATGGCCGGTTCTGTGGCCGGAGCTGGGGAAAGTCCGGGGGAGGGGATGCGTTTTTGCCAGAATCTGCCAAGTTAGAACAACGTGACTGACAGCGGAAAAGGGCGCACATCGTGCAGCAGTATCTGGATCTCTTGGCAAAAATCCTTGATGAGGGCGTTGACCGTGGCGACCGGACTGGAACCGGCACCCGCTCGATCTTCGGCCACCAGATGCGATTTGATCTATCCGAAGGCTTTCCGCTGGTCACCACCAAGAAACTGCATCTGCGCTCCATCATCCATGAGCTCTTGTGGTTTATCGCCGGCGACACGAACATCGCCTATTTGAAGGAAAACGGCGTCAAGATCTGGGATGACTGGGCGGATGAGAATGGCGATCTCGGCCCGGTCTACGGCTATCAATGGCGGTCCTGGCCTGCGCCCTCCAAAGACGGAAGCGGCGAGTCGATTGATCAGATCGCAAAAGTGCTGGAGATGATCCGCAATAGCCCTGAAAGCCGGCGGTTGATCGTCTCGGCGTGGAATCCGGCCTTGGTCGATGAAATGGCGTTGCCACCCTGCCACGCGCTGTTCCAGTTTTATGTCGCTGACGGCAAGCTCTCTTGCCAGCTCTACCAGCGCTCTGCCGATGTCTTTTTGGGTGTGCCTTTTAACATCGCGTCTTATGCGCTGCTCACCATGATGATCGCGCAGGTGACGAGCCTGAAGCCCGGCGATTTTGTGCATACGCTCGGCGACGCCCATCTTTATGCCAATCATTTCGACCAGGCCCGCGAGCAGCTGACCCGGACCCCGCGCGCTCTGCCGCAGATGAAGATGAACCCGGCCGTCACCGACCTCTTTGCCTTCAAATACGAAGATTTTGAGCTGACCGGTTATGATCCACACCCGCACATCTCTGCGCCGATTGCGGTTTAAATCGGGAAATCCATTGGAACCTGGTACCTGATAGCGTTTGATCGCCTCGGCTGAAGCAGACTTAGAGTTTTCTGCCGGTCACATATTCATAGCCATCGAAAATGAGTTGCAGCACCACATCGGCTTCCTCAGAAGAGCGCGGTGTATAGAGCAGGACAAATCCAGCCCATCCTGGACGGTGAGACCATGGGTGGAAATCGGCCCAACCTGCTTCGACCGCTTCTTTAGCCCGGTCCGGCGAAAGAGAAATATGCAAGCTTCCATCCGGATGTATGTGCGCAAATTCCCGGCCACCGACAATGGCTTCCGGATGCGCAAGTTCGATTTGCTCTGATATCCAAAACCCCTTTGCACCGGGAAGGGAAATCACTGTTTTGCGAATTTCCACCCCGGGGAGTGTGGCTGTTTGGCGCACAAGTTGGTCTGAGAGCTCCGGGACCAATTCTGCACCGATTTGAATATGTGGGACTTTGTTCGTTGTTCTGGCGCCGGGGCCATCGCGTTGGGGCAAGTCAGCTGCAAAAGCCCGGGTGGTGCTGGCGGCAATTGCCAGCGCCACCATGATACTTGCAATTCGTTGTCTTCGGATCGCCATGTGCCCTCAATCATGAGACTGGAATAAAACGTTCCGCCGATCAGCCTGCTGATTGAACTGCGACTGATCGACGGTAAAGCCACAAAGTTTCGAAGAGCACCTGCACGTAAGAGGTCGGATGGGGCCGTGTGCGGTTGTTGTTATTCGGTCTCGCGAAACTTCTTGTGGCAAGCGCTGCAGGCTCCACCGACTGCGCCGATGTTGGCGCGGACCTGATCCAAGCCAGACCCGGCAACGTCTGCCATCGTGGTCGCGGCAGTCACAAGGGATTTGTGAATGTTGGCGCTTTCAGGATACGTCGTCCAAGCTTCTGCCTTTGCCCTGGTGGCGCCAGGGAGCGCTGTGCTGTCAGAGCCTTGAGGCCAAGCCGAGCCGAGGTTTAAGGTCGCCAGGCTTAGGATGTTATCGGCCGCAGTTTTTGCAGCCTCCGGATTGTATTCGGCGTCTCCTTTTGCCATGGCACCGAGTTGCCCAAGGTTCCAGGCATATAAGGACATAAGTGCCTTGCGGGCCTTGATGGCGTTGTCGAATTTTCCGTCTGCGAATGCGGAGCCTAGTCCGATCACAGCCATGATCGCGAGAGAACATGTTAGCTTAAAAATGTATTTCATTGAGCACTCCAAGCTGTGCAGTATTGAACACCTGAAATCTGTCATGATTATATTTTCCGGTAAATTTGGAAAAATCGGCCAGGAGGCTGTGCGCTGATGCACAAGGTTCATTGGGATGATCTTCAGTATGTCCATGCAGTCATCGAGCATGGATCATTGTCAGCTGCCTCACGCGCGCTCGGCGTGAATCATGCAACTGTGTTACGGCGGATCGCTCTGCTGGAGGCTGCTTATGACATCAAACTTTTTGAGCGCAGAAATGACGGCTACCGACTGCTGCCGGAGGGCCGGGCGCTTCTGGCTTCACTCAAGTTAATGGACCAGGCATCTGCCCGGATAATGAGAAGTCTGGCGCTCACGTCCAAAGGCATTGAAGGGAGCTTTCGTCTGGCCACAACGGACTCCATCGCGTGTCTGCAAATTCCGGGTTATCTGGAGCAGCTCCGCGCCGTTCATTCCAGCATCAATATTGAAGTCGTGGTTTCAAACAATCCAATCGACATGTCCTTATCCGGCGCCGAAATATTGATCAGGCCAGGAGGAGAAATGCCGCCGGATCTCAGCGGCATCCGCGCCGGTTCCATTGAGTTCTGCGTTTATGGGGCGCCCGATTATCTGAAAGAGGCCGCAGGTCTTCCAGCTAGGGATTTGAAGTGGTTAGGGGTCGCGCCACATTTTGCCCGATCGACCGCTGGCGAATGGCTATTCGCAAATGCGCAGACGAGTTTTGAGTTTTCTGCCGACAGCTTTCTGGCGTTGGCCAGCATGGCGGCCCGGGGACTTGGGGTGACAATGCTCCCCGATTTTATCGGCCGGCAGACTGAAGGACTTGTCGCGGTGGACAGAATGCCAACCGGACCGGAAACCGGTCTTTGGGTGGCAACCCATAAGGATTTCAGACGGCAATCCAACATCGAAACGCTTCTGAACTTCTTTGCCGAGGCGATCAAGGCGGATGATCAATTGGGTAGCTAGAAGACCCTGGTTTCAAATCCGACGTTTTTCCTTATGGGAGTCTTCAATTCACTTCAAACCAGTCCATCATGCCGGAGGCTGCGTGGCCGAGCATGTGGCAGTGGAGGAGCCATTTGCCCGGATTGTCGGCGACAAAGGCGATTTTGACCGTTTCGCCGCGCTGGGTGGTGAACGTGTCGCGCCAGTCTGGATGTTGCAGCTTTTCGCCGTTGCGCTCCAGAACCCGGAAATGGTGGCCGTGCAGATGGATCGCATGCGGGAAGGCTGTGTCGTTGGTGCTTTCTAGGATGATGGTTTCACCGCGTTTGGCTGAAAAGAACGGTTTCTCGCCCATGCCCGCCTGGCCGTTGAAGGCCCAGAAATCTCCGGCCTGGGCCAGCTCGCGCATGGAGAGCTCCTGACCGTTTTTTGTCGCTGATTGCATGCGGCCCATGGCGCCACCTGCCATCACCAGCGGCAAACTGCGCGCTTTGTTGAGATCGGGTTCCGGCAAGGCGTTGGCATTGGGTAGGCGCAGCGGATCGTCGTTTTTAGGCTCATTAGAAATTGTGAAATTGGCGAAGGTGTAGGGCTGTCCGGTCATCGTTTCAAACGGGACCGGGCCATCCCCGTCTGGCCGCATGACGAGATCCATGCGCTGAGCCGGGGCGAGTTGAATGGTGCCATCCACCTCTCTTGGGGAATCAAAGATCTGCCCGTCAAGGCCGATCAGCTGAGCGCCAAACCGAGACGGTGCCAAATCCAAGATGCGGGACGCCGACATGTTGATTAGGCGCAGCCGGTGCCAGCGGCCTTTTTGTACCGGGATATCCGGCATGTTCTGGCCATTAATGGTGAGCCAGTTGCCGAGCCGGCCGGCATGGGAAAAATCATGCATAGCCCCGAAACTTGCCGTATCAAGCACGCCGTTGTCATCAAGACGCCAGTCCGACAGGGCAAGGGTGATGTCCGTATCCGGTTCGAAAGTTGGTTCGTCTTCTTCAACGATTAGAGGTCCGGCTAGGCCACGCGGAACCTGGTTCCAGCTCATATGATGGGCATGGTACCAATAGGTCCCGGCATCCGGCACGACGAATTCATAATCAAACGTTTCGCCGGGCTGAACGGCGGATTGCGTCAGCCCAGAAACACCATCCATGGCATTGTCGATGCGGATGCCGTGCCAATGAACGGAGGTTGGCTCCTCCAGGCTGTTTTTAAACCGGACCTTCACCCACTCGCCGCGTTTGACGCGGATTTCCGGACCGGGCAGCTGGCCATTGTAAAGCCAGAGATCAGAAAGCCCGCCTTCGTTGCCGTAGAGCCGGCCCTTGCCTTTGACCGCTTCCAGCTGGAAGGCACCGCCTCCAGTTTTTGCCATTGCAAATCGCGGCAAACTTGTGGAGGCTAAGCTGGCAACCGCTGTCTTGAGGAAATGTCTTCGGTTCATACAGTCTCCCGGTACTTAGGACGGCGATGTTCTACAGCAATGAAAACCATACATTCTGAGTGTATCAGATCATGGTCCACTTATCTGAGACAAGACACACACAACTTGAGCCTTCCGGCTGCTGGAAGGTCAAGACTGGTTTCCTCCCGGGTCATACATCTCTGCCTTCTGTTGGATGGTTTCTTGCTGTTCTATTGGCGCCCATAATCCTGATTGGTTCTTTGAATATGTCGTTTTCTCAATCTGCGGTATCGCTTTCACCGCACAGTTCTGCCGCCAAAAAACAAGGGTTTGATCCCAGAGTTGGTGAAAAACTTCAGGCCGGTGTCGAAGCTGGGCTGTTGCGGCATTTGCATGTGGTTCTTGCCGAGCGAGGTGGGGATGTCGTTCTGGAGAGCTATGGCGACGGCGAGGACGAAAACTGGGGCAGGCCGCTTGGAACAGTTTCCTTCAGCCCGGACACTTTGCACGATCTGAGATCGGTCACAAAAAGCATTGTCGGCCTTCTCTACGGGATCGCATTGGACAAGGAGCTGGTTCCATCGCTAGATACGCCAATCCTGGCGCAATTTCCCGAATACGAAGACCTTGCCGAAGACCCGGACCGGCAAAAACGCACGATAGAACATGCGTTGACCATGACGCTTGGCATGGAATGGGATGAAACGATTCCATACACCAGCACGAAAAACAGCGAATTGGCGATGGAATTTGCAGAAGACCGATTCCGTTTTGTCTTGGACCGGCCGCTCATCGAGGAGCCTGGAAAACGTTGGATTTACAGCGGCGGAGCTGTCGCTCTCATAGGTGAGATCCTTCAACGGGGGACAGGAAAAACCTTGCCTGAGTTTGCGCGCGACGTGTTGTTTGATCCCTTGGATATTGAAAAATTTGAATGGTCCGCTGGCCGGGACGGGGTTGCCTCCGCTGCGTCTGGTTTGCGGCTCAAGGCCTCTGATCTTTTGAAAATCGGCCGGTTGGTCCTCAACAAGGGGGAGTGGAACGGAACACGGATTGTCTCATCCAGTTGGATTGAGGCCTCGCTTTCCGTCAAGGCTGCAACCGATCAGGGCGTCAATTACGGATATCTGTGGTGGCTGGGCAAAGTGCCGGTTCAAACAATGAGCGGACCGGTTTCTTGGGCTGCCGGGTTCGGCAATGGGGGCCAGCGTTTGTTTGTCAGCCCGGAGGCCGATGTGACCGCGGTAATCTATTCGGGTCACTACAACAATTGGGACGCTTGGATCACACCGGCACGCGTTTGGAGCGAGATTATTTTGGCCAATCTCAAACTACGGTAAGGCCGCCGCGCTCGCATCTCTCATTTGGTTTTGTGGCTTTCGGCCAAGTCTCGGTACCAATGGGCGCTGTCTTTCAGAGTGCGGACCTGGCTGTCATAGTCGACATGAACGATCCCGAACCGCATGCGGTAGCCTTCAGCCCACTCGAAATTGTCCATCAGGCTCCACAAGAAGTAACCTTTGATCGGGATCCCATCGTTGATCGCGTTTGCTGTCGCCGATAGGTGCTTTTCCAGATAATCAATGCGCCGGTCATCTTTAACTTCACCGGCCACAGGTCCGTCGTTGTAACAGGCTCCGTTTTCCGTAATGTAGCAGGGCGGCAGAGCATAACGGCTGTAGAGATCTTTCAAAAGATCGGAAAGACCGTTCTCATCAACCTCCCAGCCGATATCGGTTTTTTCCGTGTTGCCATTGGGCGGGATTTGAATGGCCTGCGGGTAATCGGCCGACATGTCTGGATCGGCTGCGATCCGCCAGGGCGTGTAGTAATTCAGGCCCCACCAATCGAGCGGCTGGTTGATGATCTCAAGATCACCGTCTTCAATCGGCATCTTATCGCCAATCGCATCCAGAATGTCGGAGTGGTAGCGGCCGTTGAAGACTGGCGACATGTAAATGTCGTTGTGAAACAGGAACGCCCGTTCTGCGGCGGCGTTATCTTCGTCCGTCCCGGATGCTGGGTAGATGGAATAGGAATTGAGGACGAGCCCCATAGGTAAGTCCGGCCGCACAGACCGGGCGGCCTGCACCGCCTTGCCATGCGCCAGATTGAGCACATGCACGCTGGCGGCAAAGGCTTCCAGGCTTTTCTCGCCCGGGGCGTGAACGCCATACAGATGGCTCAAATGGCCGGCGCACCAAGGCTCGTTGATGGTTGCAAGCGCATCCATCCGGTCACCAAGCCGTTTGACGACGATCTCTGCATAGTCCGCTAAGGCATCTGCCGTGGACCGGGCCGTCCAGCCGCCATCGCCCATCAGCGCCAAAGGCAGATCCCAATGATAGAGTGTTGGATAGACCTTAAGGCCGCGTTTAATGAGACTATCAATCAGCCGGTCATAAAAATCGAGACCTTTTTCATTCACCAAACCGCGGCCTTCGGGCAAAATACGTGGCCAGGCGATTGAAAAGCGGTATGCATCAACGCCAAGGGATTTGATCAGATCCAGGTCGTCTTCCCAGCGGTGATAATGGTCGCAGGCGATATCACCAGATTGACCTTGGTAGACCCGGCCCGGCATTTTGGAAAACGCATCCCATATGCTGGGCTTGCGTCCTTCGTCACTGGCGGCACCTTCAATCTGATAGGCAGCCGTTGCCACACCAAATTGAAAATCCTTAGGAAAGCGCGCGGACAAAGCCTTGGGGGAGGTCATAAGGGTCTCGTTTTAAACCGGTGTGGAGTCCCTAGGCTATAGTATTCAAAGCGCTTTGAATCAAGGAATTCCGTGAATCTCTGATAATCGTATCCAAAGCGGTAATGCCGGTCTTATGCGGTCAGCGAGGCGGCCGGCAGCGCCGGTGCCGATGACAAGTCCGGTCTCAGAAATTGTTGTCCAGGCGGTAAGGCCTTTGTGCCGGGACAGGTCCGCATAATCGCTGTCTTTCGGAAATCCGCGTGGTGGTTTGACGAGATCCGGCCCGGGCACCTCAAACCCATCGCTTGAAAGTGCGGTGAGGATGCCGTTCAGTTCCTTGCCAAGGCCGGTGTCCAACTCTGACAGATACCGCTCAAGCACCGGCTTTGCGAACCGCATCGATCCGGCGCCAAGGCGGAGTTCTTTTGTTTCTATGGACAGGAAAAAACTGGGCGGCTGCGCCTGTTTACCTTCGAAGGCGGCATCCCTTGGCCAGAACGCCATACGCACATGGGTGTTATAGGGAATTTTGTCTTTCGAGAAGCGGAGATCCCGATTAATCCGGAACAGCTTTGAGCTGAACGTCTGGCCGGTTAGGTCAGTGAAGTGTTGCTCTAGGTCGTCTTGCAGAGCCAAGGATGGCCTTTTCAGGACGCTTTCATAGACCGTTTTGTTGCCGGCAAACCAATCCTTGGTGTTGTTTGCTTCGAGGTTTGCGAGAAAGTCGAAGCTCTCAGCAGAAAAGAACGCGGGTTCACGGTTCATGATGCGGTTGCCTTGCTCTTTTTGGCCTTAGCCACTTTAACTGGCAGAGTGCAGACGTAAGTACGGGCCATATCGATCCAGCCTTTAAGATCTTCATCCGATTGGACACCTTCAAAGGCAATTTCAATAAAACCGGGCATGGGCTGCCCAGTGGGCCGGCAAAGAGACGCGTAGGGTTTGGCGAGTGCGTCGGCTTCTTGGTCTTTTCCCACCCGGGCCATCAGTCCGTTTTTGGAAGCGCAGACCAGCATGTTGCCGTTGACCATAAAGCACGTGGCGCCGAACATGCGTTTGCGTTCCACATTCTGTTCCGGGATCAGATCTCCGATCCGTTCGATTAAAACTTCTTCCATCAACTCGGGCATAGTGCTGTTCCTTAAATTGAGTGTCCCGGTAAAGACGGAGCTGGGCGCACCGGTCCGACAGAAAGAAACCAAAAAATCTCACTCGTTTTTCTGGTCAGTCTCATGCTAGGAGCCGATGAGACAAAAGAAAATGGAACGGAGAGCCTGCATTGCCGGAAATCTTCATGATCGCCGCCGTTGCCAAAAACGGGATCATCGGTGCAGACAATGATATGCCCTGGCGCTTGTCATCCGACCTGAAGCGGTTCAAGGCTTTGACACTCGGCAAACCGGTTATCATGGGCCGCAAAACCTTCCTGTCCTTTGGTGGAAAACCGCTGCCTGGACGCCCGCATATCGTGATCTCGAGGGATCCGGAGTTTGCGCCGGAAGGCGCGGAGGCTGCACAATCTCTGGAAAGTGCGATAGAGCGCGCAAAGGAAATCGCGGCGGAAACATCTGCTGCGGAAATTGCCATCATTGGCGGCGGCCAGATTTATGCGCAGGCAATGCCGCTGGCCGACCGGCTGGAAATCACAGAAGTCGATGCAAATCCTTTGGGCGACACAAAATTTCCAGAAATTAACAGCGATATCTGGCAGGAAACGGAACGGGTTGCCGGTCAACAGACTGAAAAGGACACGGCTGGCTTTGCCTATGTCACGTATCGGCGGACATAAGCCTTGATGAGGCCAGACTTTATGGAGTGATGTGTGAGCAGCAAGCTTATTGGTGAGTGGAACAGTTTCGACGGCCTTAGCGCTCGGGACGTGCATGATCTGCTCAAACTGCGCCAGGATGTTTTTATGCTGGAGCAAGATTGCCTATTTCCAGAAATAGACGGCAAGGATCCCGAAACGGAGCATTTTTTCTTACGGGATACCGAGACCGGGGCACTCGCCGGTGCAATCCGTTTGTTTTCCGCGAGCGATAAAGAAATCCGCATCGGACGGGTCGTTGTGGCGCAAACTCATCGTGGTTTGGGTCTTGGCCGGGACCTGATGCTGGCAGGGATGGACCGGGCACGGCATTTGGCGCCGGCAGCAGATATTCATCTATCCGCACAGGCGCATTTGGAGAAATTCTATAAATCCTTGGGGTTCTCAACGATTTCTGAGGTTTACCTGGAAGACGACATTCCCCATATCGATATGGTCGCAACGCCTGGGGGGAGCCAATAGGTATGAGCGCAGATGCAGTTAAAGGCTGTGCTGAGCGAGGTTGACCTTTATACACATTGCGCCGCGGAAAAATGAATTAATCAAAGGGAGTGGAACCTTAGGCCGTGCGTTGAAAGCGGGCGGTAACCTCCCTATAACCTACAATGAGTCAGAACGGGCAAAAGCCCATATCCAGCCCCATTTGCCGGGACTGGAGTTCACAGAAGGAAAACTTGATGCCTTGGAGCAATCAGTCAGGTGGCGGTGGCCCCTGGAAGGGTGGCGGAAATAACGGCGGCGGTCCATGGGGCGGCGGCGGAGGAAACAACAACGGTCCTTGGGGCGGTGGCCCCAACAGGGGCGGTGGTGGCAATCCGCCTGACCTGGAAGAACTCCTGAAACGCACCCAAGACCGTATGAAAACCGTCCTGCCCGGCGGCGGCGGTGGCGGCCTTGGCATCCTCGGCATTTTGATTGTCATCGGCCTTGGTGTTCTGGGCTGGCTTGCAACCGGGGTCTACATCGTCGACGAAGGCCGCGGTGAAGTTGGCGTTGAGCTTGTTCTTGGTAAGGTCACCGACCAGACCGGTACCGGCTTTCATTACAATTGGCCGTATCCAATCGGCGAAGTTTACAAGCCGCAGGTCGAGCAACAGCGCGAAACCACTGTTGGGGTTGAAGAACTCTTCACCAACTCCGGTGCGGTGCGCTCACGAGATGTTCCTGAAGAAAGCCTGATGCTGACCGGCGATGAAAACATTGTCGATGTCGGTTTCAAGGTCCAGTGGCGGATCAAGAACACTAAAGAAGGTATCACCAATTACCTGTTCAACATCCAGAACCCGGAAGGCACAGTGAAAGCCGTTTCGGAAAGCGCCATGCGCGAGGTTGTCGGCGAATCCAACATCGATTCCATTCTGACGCAGAACCGTGTGACCATTCAGAATGATGTGGCAAGTCTGATGCAGACAACGCTAGATTCTTACCGGGCCGGGATTGAGATCACCGAAGTGCAGATGCAGAAGGTGGATCCGCCCGCGCAGGTCATCGACGCGTTCCGTGATGTTCAGGCTGCGCGCGCCGACCAGGTGCGTATCGAAAACGAAGCGCAAGCCTATGCCAACCGGATGGTTCCGGAAGCCCGCGGTGAAGCCGCCCGCATCTTGGAACGGGCAAACGCCTACCAGGAACAGGCGATTGCTGAAGCAACTGGTCAATCACAGCGTTTCACAAAAATCTATGAAGAGTACAAAAACGCACCGGACGTGACCCGCGAGCGTCTGTACCTGGAAACCCTGGAGAAAGTCTTGGGTGACAACAATAAAATTATCATCGACAGCGAATCTTCGGGCTCCGGCGTACTGCCGTTCCTGCCGCTCAATGACCTCAACGGACGCCAGTCCACACGGACGGGAGGAAACTGATCATGCGTAGCGGAATTTTGGGTTTCCTGATCGTTGCCTTGGCATTCCTGGCCTACACGTCGATCTACATTGTAAATCCGACCCAGCAAGCCCTGATCTTGCAGCTTGGCCGTGTCGACCGTGTCATTCAAGACCCGGGCCCTTATCTGAAGTATCCGTTCGTTCAGAATGTCGTTTATCTCGATAAGCGTATTTTGGATCTGAACATGAGCCCGCAGGAAATTATTGCGGCGGATAAGAAACGTCTCGTCGTGGACGCATTTGCCCGCTACCGGATTTCCAACCCGGTGCTGTTCTATCAGCGTGTGAACAACGTGCGTGTCGCCAACCAGCGTTTGTCCACGTTCTTGCAGTCGTCGCTCCGTTCTGAGCTTGCTAAGGCCTCCTTTGTGGCTGTTGTTCGCGATGACCGCTCCGGTCTGATGGAAAACATCCGCCGGGACGTCAGTGCCAATGCGGCTGAACTTGGCATTGAAGTGATCGACGTGAAGATCCGCCGTGCGGATTTGCCGGCGGCCAACTCGCAGGCGATTTATGCCCGTATGCAGACGGAACGTCAGCGTGAAGCAACGGAAATCCGGGCCCAGGGCGAGGAGCAATCCCGCAGGATTCGGTCCCGTGCCGACCGTGATGTGACGGTTCTGGTGGCGGAAGCCAACCGGGACGCGGAAATTATCCGCGGTGATGGTGATGCGGAGCGGAACAAGATCTTCGCCGAGGCATTTGGCGCCGATCCGGAGTTCTTTGCCTTCTACCGGTCGATGCAGGCCTACGAAGCTGGATTGCAAGCTGGTGACACGAGCCTGGTCTTGTCCCCTGATTCAAGCTTCTTCCGCTTCTTCAAGGATCCGATGGGTGTAAACGCTCCGGCAGGCGGAAACGGTGCTGGCGGATCCGGAGGTGCAACAGGGTCGCCTTCGCTCGCCGCACAATGAGTGAATTGCTGACGGCCCTTGGATTGGTCCTGGTGTTGGAAGGGGTGCTTTATGCAATTGCACCCGGTGGCATGAAAAATGTCATGCGCAGTGCCCTTGAAACACCAGACCAGATCTTACGGGCCGTTGGGCTCGGAGCGGCCGCATTAGGCGTATTTCTTGTGTGGATCATCCGCGGATAGCGAAAAGTTTAGGGGCGGGAGGCGCAAAAACCTCCCGCCCGTTCTATATTGTATGGCAAGCCCTGGGTTCCGCCCAGTCTAGTTTGCGCTCTCACGACAGTCGATACGACTGGTATGGAGGAGAAAGCCCTATGGCTCTGAAGTTATTTAGCCGAGGCATGCCAAGAATTGCGTCCGCCACAGCTGTTTTGATGCTGGGCGGCATGATTGCACTTCAGCCGGTGCAGCCTGGCTACGCCCACGATGGCAAAGGACCTGAAACCGTAGCAGATCTTGCTGAAGAGCTGGCTGATGCGGTGGTCAATATTTCGACCGCACAAACGGTTCAGGGGCAACGCTCAGTGCCGATGCCGCAAGTTCCGGAAGGCTCGCCATTTCAAGAGTTCTTCGAAGAATTCTTCAACCGGCAAAACCGGGATGACGATCAGCAACCACGCCGGGTGCAGTCCTTGGGGTCTGGTTTCGTCCTGGACGGCAAAGCCGGCATTATTGTTACCAACAACCACGTCATTGAAGGCGCAGATGAAGTCACTGCCAACTTCAACGATGGCACCAAATTGCGTGCGGAAGTGATTGGTACCGATGAGAAAACTGATATCGCCGTTCTCAAGGTGACACCGGAAACGCCCCTGCAGGATGTAAGTTTTGGCGATTCCGATGGCATTCGTGTTGGTGATTGGGTGATGGCGATCGGTAATCCGTTCGGGCTTGGCGGCACAGTCACCGTCGGGATCGTCTCAGCGCGCAACCGCGACATCAACGCAGGGCCATACGACAACTTCATTCAGACCGATGCGTCCATCAACCGCGGCAACTCCGGTGGCCCGCTGTTCGATATGGACGGCAATGTGATCGGGATCAACACTGCGATCATCTCACCGTCTGGTGGGTCGATCGGGATTGGTTTTGCAATTCCGGCGAAGACTGCAATCCGCGTGATCGATCAGTTGCGTGAATTTGGGGAAACCCGCCGCGGCTGGCTCGGTGTGCGCATTCAGGAGGTCACCGACGAAATCGCCGAGAGCCTCGGCATGGATGAGGCCCTTGGCGCACTTGTTGCCGGCGTGACAGAAGATGGTCCGGCCGCGAAAGGCGAGATCGAAGCGGGCGACGTTATCGTCAAATTCGACGGCAAAACGGTCGAAGCAATGCGCGAGCTGCCGCGCATGGTCGCCGAAACCGCCATCGGCAAGGAAGTCGATGTCGTTGTTTTGCGCAAGGGTAAGGAAGTTACCATCCGTGTGACCCTGGAGCGTCTGGAAGAAAAGCAGGTGACTGAAGCCAGTGCACCGGTCGAGAAAAAGGAAGACGAGCCGGCTGAAACCAGCAAAGTGCTTGGTATGACTTTGGCTGAACTCGATGATGAGCTGCGCAAGCAGTTCTCGATCGAGGACGATGTCACAGGTGTTGTTGTGACTGAGGTGGAAGCTGGTTCATCCGCTGAAGAAAAGCGGGTAACAGCCGGTGATGTCATCAAGGAAGTCGCCCAGGAAGCAGTATCGACCCCTGCGGATGTGGAAGCGGAAATCAAGAAGTTGAAAGAAGACGGCAGGCGGTCAGCGCTTCTGCTTCTGTCCAATCCGACGGGCGATGTCCGTTTTGTCCCGGTTCGGATCGAAGACAACTAGCTCCGATCTTCAACATACCTATAGAAAGGGCGCCTCGTGGCGCCCTTTTTTGTCTATCCAGAGTATGAAAATCAGCTCAATATGAAGTCTGTTTCTGCGTACCCTTGGAAATAGAGCAGGGCGGTGAGGTCGCCGTGGTCGATGCGGAAGTCAGCGGCTTCTGCAACAGCGGGTTTTGCCCGATAGGCCATCCCCGCACCGGAGCGCTCGATCATGGCAAGATCATTGGCGCCATCCCCAACGGCAATCGTTTCGTCGAACCCAAGGCCCTTTTCGGCGACCAGAGCCTCTAAACGCACGCGCTTGGCGTCTCGTCCCAAAATGGGTTCGGCAACCTTGCCGGAGAGTTTGCCGTCGTCTTCTAGAAGAATATTAGCCTGGTTTTCGTCAAAGCCAATCATGGCCGCGACCGTTCCGGTGAAATGGGTGAAGCCGCCCGAGACAAGAGCACAGTACGCACCATTTGCCTTCATGGTCTGTACCAAGGTGCGGCCGCCGGGCATCAGGGTAATGCGATTGCTCAAGACGCTGTCGATAGCTGACAGGGGAAGACCCTTCAATAGGCCAACACGCTCGCGCAAGGCGGGTTCGAAGTCGATTTCGCCCCGCATTGCCCGTTCCGTGATTTCCGAGATTTTATCCTTGAGCCCGAGTTCAGCCGCCAGTTCATCAATACATTCTTGCCGGATCATGGTGGAATCCATGTCGGCAATAAGAAGCTTTTTCCGCCGGTTTTCTTGAGACTGGACGAACACATCCACTGGGGCAGAGCCGATAAGCTCCCGCAGCTTTGTATCCGCGGCACTTGCATTTTCCCCCTGGAAGAGGATATCGGCAGCAATGCCGGGATTGAGTATTGTTGGCGGACTATCGGAGCCGAGGGCCTCTGCCGCCCGTTGAGCCAGATCCTCTCCAACGGCAGGGGCGGTCGGAGTAGATACTAGAGTAGCAACGAGGGACATGGGCATTTCCTTTGAAACAGGGCCGAACAGTGGTCACGGCAAACGCGCCATTCTGATAGCGGGCCCAACGGCAAGCGGCAAGTCGGCCTTGGCAATTGAATTGGCAAAACGGGTCGATGGTGTGGTCGTTAATGCCGATTCCATGCAGCTTTATGAAGATCTGCGCCTTGTCAGCGCCCGCCCGTCTATTGAGGACGAAGCCGAAGTACCACACCGGCTTTATGGTGTGCTGCCCTCATCAGAAGCCTTTTCGACGGGGGCATGGCTGCGCCGGATGTCGGCGGAGTTGGAAACGATCTGGTCTGCAGGTCAGGTGCCGGTGCTCGTTGGCGGAACGGGGCTTTATTTCAAAGCGCTAACCGAAGGGTTTGCGGAACTCCCTGAAATTCCAGAGATTGTCCGGGAAAAAGCCCGTTTGCTTGCTGAAACAGATGGCGTGCCCGCTTTGAAAAAAGCACTGGCTGCTGCAGGGGATGAACAGGCCGCAAAAACGCTGAATGATCCGCAGCGCCTTGCCCGTGCCCTGGAGGTCATTCTGGCGACCGGTCAGCCTTTGACTCATTGGCAGAAAGAGCAGCAGTCATCCCCGGTATTACAGGCTGCGGATTGCATGTGTTTGGTTCTCGCACCGCCGCGGAACTGGCTTCATGAACGGATTGCCAAACGGTCAAAACTGATGCTTAGTGAAGAAGGCATCCGGGAAGTTAAAGTATTACTCGCGCAAAAGTTGTCGTATAAACTTCCGGCAATGCGCGCGATAGGGGTTAAGGAAATCGGAGCCTTTTTAACAGGCAAACAGGATATTGTGGAAACCGAATACCGCTTAATTGTTGCAACGCGGCAGTATGCGAAGCGCCAGGAAACCTGGTTTCGTAATCAAATGCCAGACTGGCAACGAATTGACCCGTCACGGGAAATCGATGCGGATGCAGTCGCAGCGGATTTCTTGGCCGGAAGATGAAACCAGAAGTTTGTGCGATGCAATGAATGTTTCAAATTAACCTGTTGTAAATACGAATATTTTCAATGGTAATTTGTTATTATACTTTCGGCTGCCATCTCATTGGCACAATTCAGGGTTACAACGTCCGCAGCAGAACGAACGGAGCCCGAGAACCATTGTATTTGGATGTGAAGAGGCTGGCGTCGGGGAGGATAGAGTGCAGACGATATTTCTCGAAAACGATTCCGTGAGGCTGGTTCCCTTGTCCTTGTCAGACATCGGACCGGTGAGAACCCTTCATGCGGATGCTTATGGTAATCGCTGTTCGGATGGCGACTGCGCCTGTCAATCAGATGAAGCCGAGAAGCTCGTTCATACTGCACTTAAAAACCAGGAAGATCTTGGCGTATCCCGATGGAAAGTTGAGGCTGAAGACGGAAAGTTCTTAGGCTGGGCGGGATTTGCGCCGCTGGCGGAAACGTCTGAGATCAGCCTGAGCTATTGCCTTTCCAAGGCTGGAGGCGACAACGCTGATCTGCCACGGCGCCTTTGCAAAGCTCTAACGGAATGGTTCTTCAAAAAAACCTACTTTTCCCATTTGGTTGCGGCCGTCCGTGTCGATAACCGCGATATGCGGGAAGTCGTGCTGGAGACCGGGTTCTATCACCGGGAAAGCAAATTGATTGGCGGGATGCAGGCTGATGTGTTCCAGATGTTGAGCCCGTCGATGCAGACCTATTTGATGAGTGCCTGACCCACCCACCTTCAGGCGCATCAACGAAAAGAGCGGCACCCAAGGCGCCGCTCTTTTTGTCTGGTTGGAAACCGCTAGCGCTCTAAACCGCTTGCAAGGCTCCCGGGTTTGCCGCCTGGCGCCGCTGAGCCAGTTTGTTCATTGCCGACACATAAGCCCGTGCTGAGGCGACCAGCGTGTCTGTGTCTGCGCCCTTACCGGTAGCAATGCGGCCGTCGGCCTCCAAACGGACAGAGACTTCAGCTTGCGCGTCTGTGCCTTCGGTCACCGCATGGACTTGGTAGAGAGACAGGGTGGCTTCGTGCGGCACAATGCCCTTGATCGCATTGAAGGTCGCATCGACCGGGCCGTCGCCGGTCGCTTCCTTGGTAATATGCTGGCCGTCCACATCCATGGTCAGGATTGCTTTCTGCGGACCGCCGGTGCCGGCAATCACGGTCAAGGCAATGACCTTGGTGCTTTCACCCAGGATGTTGATTTCATCCTCGACCAAAGCTTCGATGTCTTCGTCATAAACATGCTTTTTGCGGTCAGCCAGATCCTTGAACCGGCGGAACGCATCCTGCAAGGCGTTGTCACCCAGTTCAAAGCCCAACTCGCGCAGCTTGTCGCGGAAGGCATGACGGCCAGAGTGCTTGCCCATTACCAGAGACGTTGCTTTGACGCCAACATCTTCCGGACGCATAATTTCGTAGGTTTCGGCGTTCTTCAGCATGCCGTCCTGGTGAATGCCGCTCTCATGGGCAAAGGCGTTCTTGCCGACGATGGCCTTGTTGTATTGAACGGCGAACCCTGAGGCGCCTGCCACCAGTTTGGATGCGCGCACCAAGTATTGCGGATCAATCTGCGTTTCATATGGCAGGATGTCGCCGCGGGTACGGATCGCCATGACAATCTCTTCCAGGGAGGCATTGCCGGCGCGTTCGCCCAGGCCATTGATGGTGCACTCAACCTGACGCGCGCCGCCAGCCACACCGGCCAGGGAGTTGGCAACCGCTAAGCCTAAGTCGTCGTGGCAGTGAACAGAGAAGATGGCCTGATCGGAGTTCGGCACACGCTCGATGATCTGCTCGAACATCGCCTTGTATTCATCCGGTGTCGCATAGCCGACGGTGTCCGGCAGGTTGATCGTGGTCGCTCCGCATTTGATGGCAGCTTCCACACAGCGGCACAGATAGTCGATCGGGGTGCGGGTGGCGTCCATTGCCGACCATTCCACATCATCAATCAGATTGCGGGAGCGGGTCACCGTATCGGTGATGATCTCCAGAACCTGTTCCTGGTTCTTGTTCATTTGAAACTGCAGGTGGATGGGAGACGTGGAGACAAATGTATGGATCCGGCCTTTGCCGGCGTATTTGACGGCTTCGCCGCAACGGTCGATGTCTGCGTGAATGGCGCGGGCCAGACCGGCGATGACCGAGTTTTTCGAACGCTTGGCGATTTCCTTGACGGCTTCGAAGTCACCATTGGAGGCGATCGGAAAGCCTGCCTCAATGATGTCGACGCCCATATCATCCAGGATCTCGGCGATCTGCAGTTTTTCTTCCAAGGTCATGGACGCGCCTGGAGATTGTTCGCCATCACGCAAGGTGGTGTCGAAGATCCGGATCTGGTCCTTCTCAGAGGTGGCAGTCATGATGTTTTGTCCCTTAACTGGATCGGGCCGTATTTAGGTCACTTGAGGCGCGCGCGATCCGATTGTTCTGATGCGGTTCTAAGAATTCTCCCCTAAGTGCCCGTTCGCTTCAAACATGCGAACAGCCGACGCTCAGGGGCATCTAAGAAGGAGGAGATCGCCAAGTAGGAGGAGGCCGCCGCGCTGCAGTGTCTGCGCGTCGATAGAAGAAACGGCAATGTCGCGATCCGCGATCATGGGTCTTCTTACGGCCTTTGGTCGTTCCAACACGGTGCGCCATAGTCTGCTAGCAAAGCGTGACCGAGGCGTTAACGGATGTCGTTCATAAGACAGGATTCTTTTTGATGCAACTGGCTTTTGTGGAGCTTGTGCGATTTGTTGGCTGTGTCAGTCAGTTGTCAGCTGCGTGCAAAAGGCCTCAAACGCTCAATCTGGTTTAGAGGTGTCAACCGGTTTGATTGGAAGGTTTCCGCTAATTTTGATAGTCTGACGATGCGGAATGTCTGAGGTGTTTTTCAATGACAATAAGTTACGCCCGACAGCAGACCCTTCAAGGTCTCGATTCCTCCGTTACCCCGAATTGGCAAATGGTGCCGGTTGGCGCACAGCGGACACTGGCAGTCTCGGGGCATGGTTCCCTGGTGCCACGCGTGAATCCCAGCAACATCGCAAATGTAGCTCTCAACAACTCGGGCGGCAGTGCACGGCCTGTGATTACCGACGTGCCGCCGGAAAAGG
This sequence comes from Roseibium sp., assembly GCF_965216085.1. Taxonomy (GTDB): domain Bacteria; phylum Pseudomonadota; class Alphaproteobacteria; order Rhizobiales; family Stappiaceae; genus Roseibium. The sequence continues at coordinate 1,838,984 of NZ_OZ244138.1, forward strand.
GCACATCGAGTGGGTGCCTAATCTGGACCATACCGGCACGGTTGCAGCGGCCAACAAGCTTGAAACATCAGTCAAAGCTGAACGGCGTATTCAGATCGCATGTCATTATGTAAAGGAGGATGCGGGGCATACTACGAATCGCAATCGATCGGATCTGAATACCTTGATTGGCGGGGTGAATGCGATTTTGACCACCCAGGCCAATGTGACAATGGTGCACAAGAGCGCCAGATATTGTTGTTAGAATGTATTTTTTAAACAATAGCTAAGGAGGGCGTGGCAATGCGCATGGCCTGGAACTGCCGAAATTTTCTAGAAAAATTTTTGGCCGGCATATTGGTGGCCGTATGCCTTCCGATGCTAAATCTGCCAGCAGCCGGGCAGGAGAACGGCAACGCCTGGCCGGTTCAGCCGAAATTTGATGGTAAAAAGAAACTGCGCAAAAGCATCAGCGGCGCCGCCTGTGCTCCGGTGTCTCCGCCTGTTTGCCTGGTAGCGCTGGATGAAAAACAGCACACACAGTTTTTTACGATCCAGGACAAAACTATCGTTCCCGGCGCGGTCATGCGGCTGTTGCCGAAGAAGATTGACGGCGAAAAGACCGGTGAGATTGATGCCGAAGGTGCAGCCTATGGCGACGGGTATTTCTATCTTAGCGGGTCGCACGGGCTCAGCCGGAAAAAAGCGAAGTACGACCCGTCAAGTTTTTTCTTGTTCCGGTTTCCGGTCGATCCAGAAACTGGATATCCGGCCTTTGAATTTTCAAAGAAATCCGTGGCGGGCGAAATTAAGCGCACCAACGCTTTGCAGGCGGTTTTGAAAGGAGCTCCGGATCCGATTGGTAAATATGCAGAACAGCCGCTCGGTGAAGGGGCAGGGGGCGTCAATATCGAAGGCCTTGCGTATCGGGACGGAAGGATCTTCATTGGCCTCCGAGGTCCATCCGTTGATGGCACTGCGTTTATCCGAAGTGTCAATGCCGGCGCGCTCTTTTCGGATAAGAAACCAGACCTTGAGACAATTGAGTTGGCACTTGGACCTGGCACAGGTGTGCGGGATCTTGCGACTGTATCAGATGGTCTTCTTGTACTGGCGGGGCCGGTGCAATCGAAGGGAGAGTATTCGATCCATCATCTGGCGCTTCCCAGCGGCGCGCTGAAGAAACTGGCTGATTTGGAGATGCCGGAGAAAGACCAGAAAGCCGAAACCGTTCTGGTCCTGAAGGAGGGGGCGGAAACCGTCAATATTTTGATCATGTATGACGGCGCCAAAGATGGTGGTCCGAGGGAGTATCTGCTGACCAAGTAAAACTTCCCTGGTCAGAAGATGTTTTTATTGACCGTACTGATCCCGCCGCCGGACCCAGGACATGGGGTAGGGCAAATCGTCTTCATGTCGTCCCATTGGGGTCAGGTCCAAGAGATTGTAGGCCATGTTGAGGATGTCCAGGCCTCGGCCATAAGTTGAGTAGCTATGGCCGATGCGGCCATCGTCCAATTTCAAGAACGCGCTGACGCCCGGCAATTCTTCCCCGAAAGTCGTTTCCTTGTAGTTGTAACCCTTCCCATTTGAGACTTCTTTACCTGGAAAGGTCACTCCGAAGTCCCGGCTGAAGGAGTTGCCGGCGGTGGAGGCCCAGGTGAAGGACCAGCCAAAGCGTTTTTGGTATTCCAGGAGCTTGTTATTGGGCGCGTTGGATGTGGAAATCAATGCCGTGTCGCGAGCGGCCAAGTGGACATCCAATCGCTCATAATTGTCCGCCCAGAAGGAGCAACTCGGGCAGCCTTCCTCCCAGGTTTCGCCAAACATGAAGTGGTAGACCAGCAATTGCGGGTGCGGTCCAAACAGCTCTGACAAGGTTTTCTTTCCATCAGCTGTCTCAAAGACATAGTCTTCAGTCACCTCGACCATCGGCAAGGCGCGCCGGGTTTCCGACAATTTGTCCCGTTCTTTGGTAAAAGCTTTTTCCTGTTCCAAAAGAGCCTTGCGGGCGTCCAGCCAGGTGGCCCGGTCGACGAAATTCACTTCCATGGCGCAATCCTCCTAATTCTATTATTTGGCAAGAAATCCGGTCATCCGGTGGAGGCAATCCGCCCAGCCGGTGCCGACACCAAGACGTGCGTCTTCAGTTTTGATGGCTTCGTGCCGCAGCCGCACTTGTGTGGCACTTCCAGCCGCTTTGAACGAAATGGATACGAAAGAGCGATCAGTCTCCTGCCGTGTGCCATCTGCCAGCTCGACAACGTGACGCCAACTGAATTTCAGGAGGTTTGGGACCGCAATCTCCAGATATTCACCTTCCAGACGCTCCTGCCTTTCGTGGTCATCTTGCAGGACAAACCGCCATGATCCGCCGACCTTGAGGTCGATCTCAACGTCAGCCAGGCGGCCTGCTGGCAGGAACCAGCCATTGATTTCTTCCGGCACCGTAAATGCCTGGAAAACCCGGGCAGGTGTTGCGCGGAAAAGGCCTTCAACCAGGATAGGCTCCTGTCCAGGCGCGGATTTTAGGAAGTCACTTTCAAGCGGTTGAGCTGTCATTTTTGAGTGTCCTCGTTGGCAAGGTGAAGGGCCAGAGCGTCAAATCGGTCAAGCCAGAAGGCTTCGTATTTACTGAGCCAGTCGACGGCTTCCTTGATCGGGGCGCCTTTCAGCCGGCAGTGTTTGGTCCTGCCGCGCTTTTCGATATCAACCAATCCAGCCTCTGAAAGAACGCGCATGTGTTTGGAAACTGCGGTCAAAGACATGTCGAAGGGGGCGGCCAAATCGGACAGGGTTGCTTCGCCATTCGCAAGCCGGGCGACAATGGCGCGGCGGGTGCCGTCGCTGAGTGCGGAGAAAGTGGCGTTAAGTTGCTGCATATCGCTCATGTGCTTTAGTGAACTTATTGGTTGAGTATCATGGCGATCAAATTTAGTCAACCAATTGGTTAAGTGTTTTCTCGAAAATTGGTTTTGCCCAGTTCGGCAGACCTTTTTTGTGAGAATTGGGTTATTCCGGCTGGCGCGCACCAATGCAGTGCCGGCGCCTGAGACAGGCGGTCGGCGTGTTTCTGGCGGACAGAATGTTAGCTGTTAGAGGAAGAGCTCACCGCGAGCGATCAGGGTCGCTTGGCCACCAATGCGGACGGCATGCATCTCGCCGTTCACCATATCGATCTCCAAATCGATCAGGGAGGGGCGGCCCATTTCAAAACCCTGTTCAATGCGAATGTGGTGAGTGCCCGCGGTTAGGCCATCATAATGTTTGATGACGCCAGCAAAAGCAGCGGCGGCCGAGCCTGTAGCCGGATCTTCGGTAATGCCCATATCGGGGGCAAACAAGCGGGCATGAAACGCGCTGTCATGGGAACGTGTTTCGCGGCAGTAGACATAAGCGTCGTTGTGCTCTTCGTTACCAAAACCCTTTTTCCACATGGCGGGCACTGGTTTGGCGCGCGCGAGCGCGTCCAGATCGCGGACCGGGACAAAAGTGAACGCAGGGCCCACTTTGAAGCGGGATGGAGCGTGATTTTCAAAGCCGATGTCGGACGGTTCCAAATCCAGAGCAGCAGCAATCAGTTCAAGGTTTTGAGTTGGGCCAGCTGATTCCGGCAATACGGGCACATCAAACTCGGCAAAGGCAGCGGCATTTTCCCGCAAGATCACCGCACAGCGCACCGTGCCGATCTTTTGTTTCAAAACAACCACAGCATCCTGTTCACCGGAGATGTCACCAAAACGCTCCACGGCCATCAGAATCGCGGTTCCAACAGTCGGATGGCCGGCAAAGGGAAGTTCCACTTTTGGGGTGAAGATCCGCATGGATGCGGATTGTCCAGGATTTTCCGGCGGAAACACAAACACGGTTTCGGATAGATTGAACTCGCCCGCGATCTTTTGCATTTGCTCGTCGCTCAGGCCGTCACTGTCCAGAACAACTGCGAGCGGATTGCCCGCAAGTGCTGTGTTGGTGAAGACGTCCAAAATCGCGTAGCGACGGCTCATGCGGTATTCTCCTTAGAGTTCGAACTCCTTAGCGGTTCGAATGTGAGCGGACTTTTGCATGTCTTCGCAAGTCCCGCCAGACCCTTGCGGCGTTTGTTGGTGAACAAACTCTTGCCGGGACGGAAATTCGGGCAGTTCTTTCATGCCAAAAGATAGTGACCGAGGTCCCTGGCATAGGGCACAATTGCCGGGTCTTTCAGATCATCAACGGTTCGAATGATCCTGACATCTGCCAATTCTTGTTCCGCTGACGCCTTTGAGTGAGCATTGATTGCCGCCCTCAGGTCTTCTGCCGGACGATCGCAATCAAAGACTTGTGAAACGCTGATGCGCGCACCGTCAAAAATGATCAGCAGCTCTTCGTGTTTCAATTGGCGAGTTGACAGGCCGGTTTCTTCTTCCAGCTCCCGCGCGATTGAGGCTTGCATATCTATCGATCCGCTGTCGTTAACATCAGACGGATCAAGATTGCCGCCCATCGGGTAGATCAGGCCAGCAGTAGCGGTGTGCGGAGACATGACCCCGTAGAGCAAAGCGCCTTCGGAAGACCTGAGGACAGCAGACCCGAACAGATTGAAGGTCGTAAGGTCCGGGGCACCCCAATCGCGCCAGGTCAGAAAAGCCGCATAAGAGCATTCAGTGCAGGTCCCGCTTAAAACGCCATCTTCAAACCTGTGGTCCGTCAGTTTTAACGTTCTACCGTTCCAAAGCTCCGGGATCTGCCGTTGCTTTTCCGCGAAATACTCTGAAATGGCGGCCTTGTTGGCAGCTTCAAAAGCCCAAGGTTGGCCGGAGATTCTTAAATCTATTTTTGAAATCGGATAAACGGCCGGCTGGAGATGCTTTTCCATGAGCGGCATGAAACGGCCGGGTGCCATCTGGCTCGGTTCCTGTCCGGTGGTTTCATAACCGCATCGTTCGTAAAAGCCGCCGGCGTTGACCTCGCTGCGAAGAGCAATCTTTGTGTAGCCTTGTTGCCGCGCGCGGTCTTCGCTGCGCATTAGGAGCAAGGCGCCGATACCGGATTTCTGTACTTCCGGGGTGACATACAGATAATCGAGATCGACCCTGCCATTAGTGTCGTGTTTGGCTCCAGAAAAGGCGACTAGGACCCCATTTTCTTCGGCGACGATCCCATCCAACTCCAGAAGGAGATCTGGTGTGATTTGCCAGTGCTCGCGCCATTCCCGCATAAGCTCTTCCGTGTACCCCCAGGAAGCTTTTGCGAGATGCATGATGGTGGTGAGGGCCGGGGCATCCTCTGGGCGGGCAGGGCGGAGTTTTAAAGACATGGCTGGCCAATCAGGAAAGGTTCGAAAGGCCTAGCCGTTGAATGTGAAAGTTGCAAGCCGGTTAGATGCCTACTTGATGAATGTGCCGTTCTGCAGTTCGGTGACCGCCTGAACCAGCTCTTCGCGGGTGTTCATCACAATGGGGCCATGCCAAGCGACGGGCTCTTTTATTGGCGCGCCAGAAACCAGTAGGAAACGGATGCCGTGTTCTCCGGCATGGACAACGATTTCATCGCCTGTACCGAAGATAACCAACGTTCTGTCTCCGGTCTCGTCTCGGATCTTTAGCTCTTCTCCGCCAAATTCCTTTTCGGTTAAAACCCCGAACGGATCGGAAGCTCCTTCAAATTTTCCTGACCCTTCAAAGATATAGGCGAAGGTTTGTTTGTAAGTGTCGACCTTGAAGCGTTTTTTGCGGCCAGCCGGCACATGAATGTCCAGATACTGCGGCTCCGCGGCGATACCGTCAACAGGGCCTCTTTTACCCCAGAATTCACCGCAGATGATCCGGGCGGATGTGCCGTCATCGTCTGTAACCACAGGAATGTCCCTGGCTTCGACATCCTGGTAGCGCGGGTCTGTCATTTTGTGCGCGGATGGTAAGTTCGCCCAAAGCTGGAAGCCGTGCATACGGCCTTGTGTGTCGCCCTTTGGCATTTCCTGGTGCATGATCCCGCGTCCAGCTGTCATCCATTGCACGTCTCCTGCGCCGAGATTGCCTTTGTTGCCCAGACTGTCGCCGTGTTCGACCGTACCGGCCAAAACATAGGTGATGGTTTCTATGCCGCGATGGGGATGCCAGGGAAAACCAGCCAGATAGTCTTCCGGCTGGTCATTGCGGAAATCGTCCAGCAGCAGGAACGGATCTACCAGCGCCGGATCTTGAAATCCGAACACGCGCTCCAGTTTGACACCGGCGCCTTCCAAGGCTGATTGGGTTGTGCCGATATGGGTTATAGGGCGGATTGACATGATCGTTTCCCTGAAATCTACAATTGTCTCGAAAATAGTGGGTTTGCATGCGAAACCCAGAGGCGGGCTGCTGGACGCAGTGTTTCGCTTTGAGAAACAATAGCCTCTGGTTTCAGCTGACAAGATGTGTCAGGAAACCTGAGACCTTGCATCTTGCGGACCGTTCAACCACATGCAACCTTGCGCGCCCTAACAGGTGCCTGCTCACGGCCGTCCGGTCTTATTCTAATATTCTCAAATGGTTGGAACTTTATGCCGCCGATCCTCTCCGTTGAAAATCTGGAAAAAACTTATGACGGCGGCTTTCAGGCGCTGAAATCCGTCTCGCTGGAAATTCAGAAGGGTGAGGTGTTTGCGCTTCTTGGACCGAACGGGGCGGGCAAGACCACTTTGATCAGCACCATTTGCGGCTTGGTGCGCCCGACAGCCGGTGCGATCACTGTTGGCGGCCACAATGCTTTGAAGGACTACCGGGCGGCGCGGCGGATGATTGGTCTGGTGCCGCAAGAAATGCCGACCGCACCGTTTGAGATTGTCGGCGATACGGTTGCGTTCAGCCGGGGGCTGTTTGGATTGAAGCCCAAGCCGGAACTCATTGAGAAAATCCTGAAAGATCTGACGCTTTGGGAAAAGCGGAAAAACCCGATCATGGCGCTGTCCGGCGGTATGAAGCGGCGTCTGCTGGTGGCCAAAGCACTGGCGCATGAGCCAGAAGTTCTGTTTTTGGATGAGCCAACAGCCGGGGTCGATGTGGAGCTGCGCCACGACATGTGGCGGATCGTCGGTGAGCTGAAAGACAAGGGTGTCACGATCATCCTGACGACCCATTACATCGAAGAAGCCGAGGAAATGGCCGACCGGGTCGGCGTGATCAACAAGGGCGAGATTATCCTTGTTGAAGACAAAAAAGAGCTGATGCAGAAGCTTGGCCGCAAGGTTTTGACGCTTTCGCTCAATGCCGCAATCCAAACGCTTCCACCAACTCTTGAGAAATACGATCTGATCCTGTCAGAGGACGGTGGCAGCCTGACCTACACCTATGACACCCAGAGGGAGCGAACAGGAATCACGGCGCTGCTGACGGACCTTTCGGAGGCGGGCGTTCATTTTCATGATTTGCAGACGGATCAATCCTCGCTGGAGGATATCTTTGTCGATCTGGTTAAGAACGGGGAGTAGGGCATGACGTCTGAGTTTGAATGCCGCAAGGCACGTCTTGACGAGATCGAGGCCCTGACGGACCTGTGTATGCGATCCAAACAGTCGAACGGTTATGGCGATGCGTTTATGGCCGCCTGTGAAGACGAGCTTCGGGTTCAGGAAAGCTGGATTTTGGAGAACGACTTCTGGGTGCTGGAAACTGCGGATGGCGTGTTGGCAGGCTGTATTAGGCTAGAAACGAACCAAATGGAGCGCACCGGCGAACTTGCCACCTGTTTTGTCGATCCGGACTTTCAGGGCAAAGGCGCAGGGCGGAAGCTTTTTGAGAGTTTCATTGCCAGAGCCAAAGACCTTGATCTGAAACATATCTGGTTGGACGCTGATCCAAGCGCGGAACCGTTTTATGCGCGGATGGGATTTTTCACCACCGGCCGTGCACCGTCCGGTTCCATTCCAGGCAGAACCTTGCCGCGGATGGAAATGAAATTAAAGACCGCTGATCTGGAGCAAACCTCATGAATTTCGAAGCGGTTAAAGCAATCTATCTGACGGAGATGGCACGGACACGGCGGACCATCATGCAGTCGATCATTTCTCCGGTGATTTCCACGGTGCTCTATTTCGTGGTTTTTGGGGCTGCCATTGGATCGCGGATCACGGAAGTTGATGGAGTGTCTTATGGCGCCTTCATCGTTCCGGGACTGATCATGCTGTCCCTGATGACCCAGAGCCTTTCCAATGCCTCGTTCGGGATTTATTTCCCGCAGTTTACCGGCTCGATTTACGAAATCCTGTCAGCACCGGTGTCGTTCCTAGAAATTACGGTCGCCTTTGTTGGGGCTGCGGCGACCAAATCGATCCTGGTCGGCCTGATTATCCTGATCACTGCTCATTTCTTCGTCGACATCGAAATCCAGCATCCGTTTTGGATGGCGGCGTTTTTCCTACTGACGGCGGTCACCTTTGCGCTGCTCGGCTTCATCATTGGCATTTGGGCCGATAACTTTGAAAAACTTCAGTTTGTTCCGCTGCTGATCGTCACCCCCTTGGCGTTTCTGGGGGGAAGTTTTTACTCCATCACCATGCTGCCGGAGATCTGGCAGAAAGTGACCCTGATCAATCCGGTGGTCTATTTGATATCCGGTTTCCGCTGGAGTTTTTATGGTCAGGCGGATGTGTCGCTTTGGCTTTCGCTTTTGATGACCATGGTTTTCTTAGGCGGATCTCTTGCAGTCGTGCACTGGATCTTTAAAACCGGGTACCGATTGAAGCCGTAGGGCGTCAAATCGGAACCTCGGGATCAATGGTGAGTGGCAAGATGGTGACCTCGCAGCTCCTCCGCAAACTAGCCGTGATTAGCATGGCTGCGTCTCTGGCAGCCTGTCAAACCGTTGCCGCACCATCGCCTAGTGGTGCTCCGGTCGCGCAAGGCACCGCCGCGCAGGCGACACCGGTTCCCACCATCGGCTATGCACCTGCAACCGCTCAGGAGCGGGGTTACTCGGCTTTGGTCCTGGATGCAGTGACCGGCGAAGAGCTTTATGCCGACAACGCCGATGCGCCGCGGTATCCTGCATCGCTTACCAAGATGATGACGCTCTATTTGCTGTTTGAAAGTGTCAGTTCTGGTAAAAACAGATTATCGACGCCCCTGAAAGTGTCCGGCACTGCAGCGTCTCAGCCGCCGGCCAAGATTGGCTTGAAGGCCGGCAGCACACTCACTGTGGAACAAGCGGCACGAGCGCTGGCAGTGAAATCCGCCAACGACGTTGGCGTCGCTGTTGCTGAAAATCTGGCTGGCAGCGAAGCAGCCTTTGCCCGCAAGATGACCCAGAAGGCCCGCGCGCTGGGCCTTAGCCGTACTCGGTTTGTCAATGCCACCGGTTTACCCGATCCGGCCCAAGTGACCACGGCGCGGGATATGGCCAAACTCGGCATCGCCTTGAAACGTCAATTTCCGCAGTATGCCAGCTACTACAGGGCGAAATCATTCACCTACAATGGCCGTACCTTCCGTGCGACGAACAATCTGCTTGGCAAGGTCCGGGGCGTTGATGGGCTTAAAACCGGCTATGTGCGCATGTCAGGTTACAATCTGGTGGCCACCGCCCGGCGAGGCGGCAAACAGCTGATTGTTGTTGTTATGGGCGGTACGTCAGAACAGGCGCGTGATAAGGAAGTTGCCCGGTTGATCGAAGCGCATTTCTGATAAGGCTGTATGCCTATGACACCGCCGGAGCGGTGATCAAAGAGGAACCTTGCGGTCGCGCCATCTTTGTTCCCTGGGCTCAAAGCAGATCCTGTTTCTGCCGCCATGTTTTGCTTTGTACAAAGCCTTGTCGGCCGTTCGCATGAGTTCCGCAAGTGTGCGTCCCGACGGCAATTCACAATACGTAAATCCAGTGGACACCGTCATTGAACAGGCCCCTTCAGGGAGCAGAAGCGGTGTTTTTGCGACGTCTGTCCGAATGTTGTCGAGCAACTGCGACACTTCCTGCTGCGACCGGTTCAAGAAAACCAGAACGAACTCTTCTCCGCCGATCCTGGCAAAAAGATCATTGGGGCCAGGATGTTGCTTCACCAGTTTTACAAAGTGAATCAAGGCCTGGTCGCCGCCATTGTGGCCAAAGGTGTCGTTGATGGATTTAAAATGATCCAGGTCCGCATGCGCGAGCGCCATTGAGTGATTGGTGTCATTGGTCAGCAATTGGTCGATCGCGCTTTCGAGCGCCCGCCGGTTCATCGTTCCGGTTAGATGATCGCGATGCGCAGCTTCCTGCTGTTCTTTCATGGTTTTTTCAAACGCAATGGCAAGACAAAGGGCTGCCGATGCACAGCTGCCAATCAATAGGGTCAATTGGTGTGTTGCCTGGGCTTCATCCAATGGAAGGCCGAACTCACCCAAGACCGGCGGTTCAAAAAGGCCAAGGAACGCCCGGTGAGTAAAAGCTAAGGTGACGATCCCGTAACAAGCAATCAAACTGTAGCGGGAAATGAGACCATCCTTGATGTCCCTTAGGTATTCCCAGGTCGCCAAAACACCGATGATCCCATAAGCGAAATAGGCCACCGTTGTCGCTGAGCTGTGATCGCCTTCCGCCAGGAACGGGGCTGCGACCAGACCGGTCAAAAGGCACGGGATGGCCAGCTGCAGATAAGATGCCGGTCTTCCGCCAAAGTCTCTGGCCGCCATATACCGCAGACACAGGCCCGACAAAAGAAACAGTGTGCTGCCGGTATAAAGGAGTGTTGGCGGGATCTTATCTGCATTGACGTAGTAGAGCCCGTTCGCCGCAAGAATGGCGGTGCTGATCCCCCACAGCAGGATGTACTTCAGATGACGAAGGTGGAAGTAGGTGATGAAATAAACCACGGCAAAAACGGCGTTGATCACGCCAACGGCCACTATAAGCGTATATAAGTCCATGCGCCTGCTGCACCTTTTGCCGGATAACCGCCAGACAATAAGACGGTGAAGAACGTAAAATCTGAATTAAGATTTTGGGCGTCGCTCAATTAACGTAAAGAAAGTTCTGCTGTTTCTAGACAGCTAGAGCGGTGGTGGAAGCTGAATTTCTCCCCTCACGTCATGGATATATTGAACCACACCTAAATCTATTGTATGCAAATTGCATGCAAAATAATTTCACATTGTCATGCAGGGAGCCAGTGTTTGAAAAGTTGCTGGCTGATCTGATTTCCTGTGCCATTGAACCCGGGTCTCAAATTCAGGAAGTGCAGGCGGCGGCCCGCTATGGCACCAGCCGAACCAAATTGCGGGAAGCTTTTGTTGATTTGGCCGCCCGCGATTTTGTTCACTTGCAGAAAAACAAAGGTGCCGTAGCCGCTCCAATGGATGCCGCGACGGTGTATTCTGTTTTCGAGGCTCGAATTGCAGCCGAAAAGGCAGCAGCTGCGCTGGCCGCGGTTCGTGTGACGGCAGAGGAAAAGGCGGCGTTGAAAGCCTTTGCCATGGAGCTTGAGCAGGCACGCAATGCGGATGATCTCGATGCTTTTTTTGCGATCGATCGGGCAATCCACGATGCACTTGCCACCTTTTCCCGAAACTCCTTGATTGCGGCGCAAGTTCAGCTGATGCGGGCACACACTGCCCGATGCTGGCATTTCTACAAGGACAGGGGCCTGCGGGAGAGCGCAGATTTCGCCGGTGTCACGGCGATTCTGGATGCTGTTTCCGGAGGGCAGCCCAAGGAGGCGGCTGAGGCAATGCACGCGCATCTGTCCACGTATCTCGCCGCTTTCAATGAGATGTTGACCAACCAGTTTGAGGCATTGAAATGGGTCTGAAGGTTTTGTTGGCGGCAGCCACGCTCACGTTTTCAAATACGGTCTTCGCCTGGGGTGTGGAGCTTTCAGAGAACAAGCTGGTTGCCTTTGAATTGCCGGTGGCGCCGGCCACCTCGCTTCAGCAACTGCGCCAGGACACGTCCGTAAGAAATCTGCCACAGGGGACACTGTCCGGCCGGTTGCGTGTGCCAGCGGCAGATCGAAAGTTGCCAGCAGTTGTCGTTGTGCATACATGCCACGGGGAAAAGGCGTATGAACCCTGGCTGGACCGGTTGAACACCTGGGGGTATGCAACGCTCAGCTTTTCAAGATGTCAGCCGCCGGATCACAGCCCTGATGATGCGCACTATCCTTCACTGGACTGGAAAAGGGGAGCCTTGGCTGCCTTAGGTGCGTTACGGCATCTTGCTGAGCGGGATGATATCGATGCGGCTTCGATCGCAATCATGGGATGGTCACGCCTTGGTATGATCCCGCTGAGTGTCCTCAATCCTGAAGGTTTTTATCAGTTCTTTCCGGAGAAATTCGCTGCGGCTGTCGCACTCTACCCGTTTTGTTCATTTGCGCGCGGACCGCATGCAGGTCCCATTCTCGTCATTTCTGCAGCACAGGATGATTATGTCGACGCGGCAGTTTGCGAAAGGATGGCAGGAGAAACCAGCCGGGATGATTTCCCCATTCGCTCAGCCCTTATCAGCAACGCTTATCATGGGTTTGACTTAGAACTATTTGGCGCTGTTCATGACGCAAGCCGGGATGAAATTAATCCGGATGGGTTTGCAGCCGGTGGCGGCTCGCTCGGATATGACGAAGCGGGACAGCAAACCGCAATTGCGCTTGTTCGGGCATTTCTTCAGGAACATGTTCCGTCCCAAAAGGCTGATTGAAAGGGACCACTAGCAGCCGTTTCGCTCATTCAGCTGCCCAAGCGATTGTCCATTCACAGCGCATCCTTGTCTTTCTGCCGGGAGTGTTCAGATCCGGCTTATGGCAGTTTCAGGCGTCTTCCGGAGGTCGCCATGTCCCTTGCTGCACAATATGACAAGTTCTCAAATACTTGGGCTTCGATGTTAGAGCGGCACGGCTTTTCCCGAGCTTACCTGGGACTGTTTGACCGGGTGAGGTTCAATGTGCGCAACAAATCCGTGTGTGACGTCGGAACTGGAAGCGGTGACTTCGCACTAGCTCTGGCAAACAGCCGGGGGCGGCTGCAGTCCTTGACGCTTGTTGATCCTTCCCTGTCCATGCTGGATGTCGCAGTCAACCGGCTGTCGCCAATGTGCGACGATCTATCGGCATATCCCTGCCGGTTGGAAGACTTGCCGGAGCATCAGACCTTCGATGTTGTGCTTGCCGCGCACGTTCTGGAGCATTGTCTTGATCCGCAGGACGGACTGGCCAGCCTGTTTCGATTGCTAAAACCCGGCGGCATCTTGGTGTTGTCGGTCAGCAAACCGCACATCTGCCAATGGTTGATTTGGTTGCGTTGGCGTCATCAATGGTTTGGTGATGCCCAAATGAAGGCCATGTTGTCCAGCGCAGGGTTCGCGGTTTCTTGCTGTTACGCCTATCCGGAAGGCATCCCCGAACGTGTCAGCCGCGCCTATGTGGTCCAGCGGCCAATTGAAAGCTTATAGTCCATGTTTGTTGTTCTCGTTGATTTCAATGTAGAGGCCTTGCACCAGCAACAGGCCTTAATTCGCCTTCTTCAAGATGCTGACGCAATTCGAGCCATGGCGGGGTGCCATACATTCCGTCCTTACTGCGATCCAGGAAACGACACGCATGTTGGAGTGGTTCATGAGTGGGACAGCGAAGCTGCCTTCAACACATATCTGGCGTCAAAGTCATTTGCTGAGCTCGGCTTGTCCCTTCGACCGCTGATGACGTCTGCGCCGTCCAGCCGCCGGTATGATGCAACTTTGCTGACTGCCGATGCGTGAGATAGGCTTTGCGGATGTCTGAGCCTCCAGCTTACTCTGTTGCCCAAGAGTTTGGGCCCGCACCAAAAAGCCAGTTTCAAACCGGCCGGCACTATCTTCTGTATGCATCTGAAGGAACCATGCGCCTGGAGGCAAAGGGACGGACCTGGACGCTGCCGCCAGCAAGAGCGGCACTGATCGCCGCTGGTGAGCCGATAGAAGTGACCCTTCCTGTCCGCATCACCTGCCGGTCCGTGCTCTATTCAGTCGATTTTGTCGATCCCCCGGAGCAGGTGTTGAGCGTGTTTGACGTATCGCCATTGGCCCGGGAACTGATCCTGGAAGTTGCCCCGTGGGGAGCCGATGATGCTTCCTTGTCTAATTATGCAAGGGAGCTTTTCAAGACACTGGCAGCTGTTGCCTGGCGGTTGTCACTATCACCCAGCAATCTCTTCATGCCAGCGGGCCGGAGCGATGCAGTGAAAAAGGTCCTGGCGCTCACAGAAGAGAGCCTTGGGAAAACCTTGGAGTTTGACCATCTGGCAGATGCCGTTGCCTTGTCTCCGCGGTCTCTTGCACGCCGGATTTCTTCAGAACTGGGCATGAACTGGCGCCAAGCGCTGCAAAGGTTGCGCGTGATCAAGGCGGTTGAAGCGCTCTCGTTGTCCGACCTGCCGGTTACAGAGATTGCGTTTGAGCAGGGGTACCAGAGTTTATCGGCCTTCAATTCCGCTTTCCGTGAACTGACCGGAAAGACGCCATCGGAATATCGAGCGAGTTTTCGGGTGCCGTAAGGCAAAAAAGCCCGGCATGAACCGGGCTTTTCAAACCAGATTTATTCTGGCCTTAGTTCTTGGTTTTGTCGACCAGTGCGTTGGACTTGATCCCCCGCGTTTCGCCATTGGCGAACGCTTAGGGTTATCCAGTCATGGACAAGTCCAACGCGGGCAAGGCCTTAGTTTTTGGTCTTGTCGACGAGTGCGTTGGACTTGATCCAGGGCATCATGCCACGCAGCTTTTCGCCAACTTCTTCGATCTGGTGTGCATCGTTCAGGCGGCGGGTTGCCTTGAATTTGGCAGCGCCGGCCCGGTATTCCTGCATCCAATCGGAGGTGAATTTGCCGTTCTGGATGTCTTCCAGAACACGCTTCATTTCAGCCTTGGTTTCGGACGTTACGATGCGCGGACCGGTAACATACTCGCCCCACTCAGCGGTGTTGGAGATGGAGTAGTTCATGTTGGCGATGCCGCCTTCGTAGATCAGGTCGACGATCAATTTCACTTCGTGCAAGCACTCGAAGTAGGCCATTTCCGGAGCATACCCGCCTTCAACGAGGGTCTCGAAGCCGGCACGGATCAGCTCAACCAGACCGCCGCAGAGAACGGCCTGTTCACCAAAGAGGTCAGTTTCGCACTCTTCCTTGAAGGTGGTTTCGATGATGCCAGAGCGGCCGCCGCCGACGCCACATGCGTAGGACAGGCCCAGGTCTTGTGCATTGCCAGTCGCGTCTTGGTGAACAGCGATCAGGCATGGTACGCCGCCACCCTTCATGTATTCGCCGCGAACCGTGTGGCCGGGGCCTTTCGGGGCAACCATCAGAACGTCGATGGTGTCTTTCGGCTCGATCAGGCCGAAATGAACGTTGAGGCCGTGAGCAAAAGCAATCGCAGCGCCATCACGGATGTTGCCTGCGATATGATCCTTGTAGATGTCGGCCTGCAGCTCATCCGGCGTGGCCATCATCATCAGGTCTGCCCAGGCAGCAGCTTCTGCAACAGTCATGACCTTGAAGCCATCCGCTTCGGCTTTCAGAGCGGTGGTGGAGCCTTCACGCAGAGCAACGGCGATGTCTTTCTGGCCACTGTCTTTCAAGTTCATGGCATGGGCGCGGCCCTGTGAACCGTAACCGATGATGGCAACTTTTTTGGATTTGATCAGATTGATATCTGCATCACGATCGTAATAGACACGCATGGGTTTTCCCTTTTTTCCAGTATATTAGAGGCGCGGCCAGCGGCCGGACCAATCTTCTGCAGCTTCCCCTGTCCGGAGCTTTAAGCGCCGAACAGCCGGTAAAACCGGTCAGTGGCCGATATGGCCTGGGTTTTCAGATCTTTCTCGGCAGGGCTTGATGCCTCACCCAGAAGAAGGCGGATATGAACGTCACGGATCGCCAGGCCGTAGAGCACCTGATAGGCATCTTCCGCATCGTCGAATTTCAAAAGACCGTGGCGGCGGCCCGTTTCCAGCATGTTTCGGGCGCGGGCCGAAATCATGTGTTTGCCACGGACCAGCAGAAGCTGACCCAAACGGTTGGAATTGGTGTTGGATTGGCCGATGGACAGCCGGTTCAGCGCCAGTGAACTTTCGGAAAACAAAACGCCGAGCAGCGCTTCGACGAAGGCGGCAACATGGGCGCGGAACGTGTCAGCATCGGCCGTTGCGCCGCTTTCGGATGGAAATTGCACCTGACTTGCCTGATAGGCAACAACGGCCGCTAACAACCCGTCACGATCTCCAAACCACTTATAAAGGCTTTCCTTGGAGCAGCTGGCGGTGCGGGCGAGCCCTGCCGTTGTCAAAGCCTTTTCGCCGCCCTCGACCAGAAGCGTCAGCGCGTGCTGCAAGACCACCTGCTGGCGCGGCGAAAACTCGGGCGCGGCGTCCGGGCGGGAAGTGGCGATGTCAAAACTTGCGGCTGGCATTTTTTTGGTTTCGGGTCTGAGAGTTGCAGCGGTGTTGTGAATTTTTGTGCGAACCGTACCGTACGGTTCGGGTGATGTTATGTCAAAACGAGCCGGGGAGGTCAAGGGGAAATTTTAGCTAATAATCGATACCTGTTGGCTTGCCTACCAACAGCCTGACCCATCAGGCAAATCAATGAGTGACACTATAGGTGCGCTGATTGACCAACTTTGTAAGGTCGTCACAATGATTGGTTCGTTGCACATATGTCTGCGTAGTTTTTGTCTGGGGTAGCCAAGGCTTGCAATTGATGTTTCCGCGTCAACGGCCCCAACGCCCGGTATAGACCTCCATGTCATGAGTGTCGTGTATTTGAAGGGAGGTCTTACCGAAAGATCTGCAGATTTTATTATTTATGGAGTGTTTATCCAACTAGATTATAGAAATAGCTGTCAATGTCAAAAATAATTAAGATGTAATATTTATTATTTTTATTTCTGCAGAATCGAGTTGTTTGCTGATTGTTCCGCTTTTTGTTTAGTTTTTATTGATTTGCCTCGGGGGACACTGGCGTTCTCTATGTGGCTGCGGCATGTGCGGGCTACAGGTGCGTACGGGAGCCCGTGAATGCTGACGAGTTTACGAGACACTGGCCGATGCCTTTGGAAGCGTGTCTTTGTCCGTGCAACGCTTTTTGCAGTCGGCGGGATCCTCGTTTTTTCCTTCGTGGTCATCGGCATCAAGTATCATATCCAAATCTCAGAGACCGAAGCGCGGCTGGAACGGGATGCACGCCAGAAAGCGCAGTTTGTCGCTAATATTTCCGCCCGTGAAATCGAAAACAAAAACTACGGTGAGATGGAACGGCTTCTAAATGCGGTGGCCGGAGACCGGTCTGTCATTGCCGCCAAGGCTTTCAGCCGGTTCGGTCAGGAGTTTGCCAGTGACTTCGCGTCAGCCAAACCCGTGAGCGAAACCTTGTTCAGTGAGACAGCCTTGAACGCTGCCCAAGAGGGCCAGGATTACACAATCGAAACGTCTGGAACGATCGAGTACATCCTTCCGGTGTTTCGAAATGGCACCGCCGTTGGCAGCGTGCTGGTGCGCATGTCTAAAGACGAGATGGCCGGAATTTTTCAAGAAGCGCTCTGGCAAGCGGCCCTGACCGTTGCGGTCCTGTTCCTAGCGTTTCTTCCGGTGATCGCATGGCTGATGTACCGGGCGACCGCCGGCATCAGTGAGGTGACGGAAGCGGCAAATGGCGCTGCAGAAGGGTTTTTGGACTGCGATTTGAAAACAGAGGCACCTGGTGAAGTTGGTGAACTTCAATCAGCGTTTTTGGAGATGATGCGTAAGCTGCGCTCAAACATTGTCGACATTGAACGGCTCGCCTACACCGACCGCATCACCGGACTGCCAAATCGGGCACAGCTTGATAAATTGGTTGTCAAAATGATCGATCAGAAGGCTGGATCAACTGGATCTGTTCTCCATATTGGGTTTGACCGTTTTAAGCTGAACAACGATATGCATGGCCACCAGACCGGTGACATATTGTTGCGCCAGTTGGCCGAGCGCCTGGTTCGGCTTGTTGACAAAGTTGCACATCCTCATACCGAGAGTACGCCAGCTGTTGCCCGGTTCGCCGGGGATGAGTTTGTATGTATCCTACCCGGGTTGGCGGATGTCACACAGCTGGAAGAGCTGTCCGAGACAATTCTAAAACTCTTGAGCAAACCTGTGAGGATTGGATCATTGTCTCTGTCCGTCCAAGCTAGTGCAGGCATCGTGGTCTTTCCAGAGCACGGCAATACAGCCGAAGAGGTGATGAAAAACGCAAACCTTGCCATGTATCAAGCCAAGGCTGCGCACCGTGGCAAAGCCGTTTCGTATAGTCAGGGCTTGAGGACGCAGATCAATGAACGTGAAACCATCGCCGAGCGTCTGAGGCTCGCAGTAGAAAACGAAAAACTTGACGTTTTTTACCAGCCCAAGGTCAATCCATCTACGGGTGTGATTGTAGGGTCGGAAGCATTGTTGCGCTGGAAGGATGAGGTTCTGGGCCAGGTTCGGCCTGATATATTCATTCCTGTGGCCGAAGAACGCGGGTTGATCTCTCCGATCGGCAAGTTTGTGCTGAAAAAAGCGCTGGAGGAAACCAAGCAACTGCATCTGGAAGACATGCCTATGTCGGTGGCGGTAAATGTATCTCCGGCCCAGTTGCAGGATCCGAGTTTTTCCGATCACACACTCGGTATTATCGGAGAAAGTGGTTTTGCGCCGGATAATTTGGAGCTGGAAATCACCGAATCAAGCTTGATGGACTATTCTGGAACAGTACTAGATCAGATTCTGCCAATTCGGTCTGAAGGGGTGAACTTTGCTATCGACGATTTTGGCACCGGTTATTCCTGTCTGAGCAGTTTGGCGAATATGCCGTTCGATACACTTAAGATCGACCGCTCTTTCATCATGGACATCGCCAATTGTGAGGACCGGCGGACGATTGTCGAACTGATCTTGATGATGGCCAATCAACTCAATCTGAATACCGTGGCTGAAGGCATTGAGACGCCCTTACAGAAAGATTACCTGAAACTATGGGGTGGCACGCTGGGGCAGGGGTATTTGTGGAGCCCTGCCGTGTCCTTTCCAGAGTATTCGGCAATGGTGCGGGCGCAAAATGGCAATAACTTTCAGTCAAGCAACATGGCAGTTTTGCATTGATAGTTTTGGGGCATGTTTTGCCGACAAAAAGCCTATTTAGCCGGTGAAGTGAATATCCACGTTAAGGTCGGCAGCACTTGCCAGAATGAGGTCGGCCAGCGGATCAAGGTCAGCTCGTGTTCCCGTACCGGAAAGTACGCCGATTTTCAGGCCTGCGCCAGCGGCTGCAGCCATCTCCAGATCATGGGTGTTGTCGCCGATGACGGCAATTTCATGTTCCGGTATTCCGGTTGCCTGGGCGAAGCCGTTGACCATGCCCGGTCCGGGTTTGTGGCCATAGCCGCTGTCATAGCCGGAAATGAAGGAGAAACAGTCTGAAACGCCGGTCGTTTTCAAGAACGCGGCAATGGATGCTTCACAGTCGCTGCTGGCCACACCTAGAACATACCCGGCACTCTTTAAGCGGGGCAGGGCTTCGGAAAGTCCGGGAAGAAGTGCGGCCACGTCCATGCCATCCAAAAAGATCCGGTCGAGTTTCTCTGTCAAAACTTCGATCGCGATCTGAGATCCATTCTCAACAAAACCTTCTGCAATCTCGAGGGCATTTCCGGCTGCAAAAAGACTTCCTGCCGCGGTTTTTCGCGTCACCGGATCCATGCCACCCGCGATAAGCAAACGTGTTGCTAAGGCCGTGTCGCCGCCAGCGGCAAACTCCGCCACCTTTTCTTGAGGTGTGGCCCAAGTGGAATCGAAATCCAGCAAGGTGCCGTCTTTATCGAAAAGCAGGGCTTTGATGGGGGCATGTGATTGCAAAGTAAGATGTCCTCGCTGGTCAGAGAAACAGATCAGTAAAAGCAGATGGGTCGGTCCGTCAATGCAATGTGGATGAACCAATGGCTGTTTGTCGGCAAAGTTTCGGCCAATATCAGGTCAATGATTCATGGGCGCCATTGAGCGCGAGCCTCGTTGACGTGCTGCAGGCCTCAGGTGCACTCTTTGAGTGTGCTTGTTTGGCGTTGGAGGAATGACACATGGGGCAAACTGTTGAACTGAAAAATCCAACTCCCGAAATCGATGATCCAGAGTATTTAAAGTCTGGCCGGAATTTCCCAACTCTCACATTTCTGGTAGCCGGACTGTTGTTTCTATTGGTTGCGATCTCTTTATTCGGCTTGGGAGGGTTTTCTCTTTATCAGCTGATAAACCGGGGTCCAATCATTGAAATTCAAGTTTCTGACGGTCTCTCGCCCGCAGTTACGAGCCATGGCGATGTCACTCAACTGCAAATATACAATTTCTATGGACGGATTATCGGCTTCTTTACCGGGCCTGTATTGCTGGTCTTATCAGGGATCTTGTGTTCGTTCATTGGGATCCGGCTGTTGAAATCGGCTGGAGCTATTACAGAGGAAGTCATTCCGGAGCGTGATTACAAACTGCTGGCGCCCGCCATTCGTGAGGGCGACCAAAAAGCAATTACCGAATACATCCGCTTGCGCAGCCTGTCCGGCGTCACCGGAGCCTTCACCAAAATCGGCCTGACCGGATTACCCTTGGCAACCATCTTTCTAACCATCGTACTGGCGGGAATTGGGATATTTCATGATAAGTTTTTTGATCTTGCTCAGCTGACCCTTGGTGCCTTCATTGGTTCCTATGTCCAAAAACAGGGAGAGATCAAAGGAACAGAAAAAGGCGATGGCAATCCCTAGTTATCCATTTTTTCAATAAAAAGAAGCTCTCAAGGTCAACCTTGAGAGCTTCTTCAACACTTGTCGATTAGTCCGCTTAGCCGATGATGCCGTTGAGTGTGGCACTCGGGCGCATCACCGTGTCGACCTTGGCTTGCGGGGCATGGTAGTAGCCGCCGGTGTCGGCCGCAGCGCCCTGAACGCCATTGAGTTCACCAACGATCTTGTCTTCGTTGGAAGACAGCGCTTCGGCGATCGGTGCAAACTGGGCTTTCAGATCCACATCGTCGTCCTGGGCGGCCAACGCCTTAGCCCAGTAAAGTGCGATGTAGAAGTGGCTGCCGCGGTTATCCAGGCCGCCGACCTTCCGGGCCGGGGACTTGTCGTTGTCCAAAAGACCTTCGATCGCCTTGTCCAGCGCATCAGCCAGAACTTGGGCCTTGGCGTTGCCCTTGACGTTGGCGAGGTGCTCAAGGGACGCGCCAAGTGCGCAGAACTCACCAAGGGAATCCCAGCGCAGGTAGTTTTCTTCCTGCAGCTGTTGAACGTGTTTTGGAGCCGAACCACCTGCGCCGGTCTCAAACAGGCCGCCGCCATTCATCAGCGGGACGATGGACAGCATCTTGGCAGATGTGCCGACTTCCAGGATCGGGTAGAGATCGGTCAGGTAGTCGCGCAGCACGTTGCCGGTGATGGAAATCGTGTCTTCACCCCGGGCAATACGTTCAGTGGAGTATTTCGCCGCCTCGGTCGGCGCCAGGATGCGGTAGTCCAGACCGGAGGTGTCGTGGTCCGGCAGATAGGCTTCCACCTTTCTGATGAGCTCCGCGTCATGAGCGCGCTCGGAATTCAGCCAGAAGACACCCGGCATGCCGGACAGGCGCATGCGGTTGACGCCGAGCTTGACCCAGTCGCGGATCGGCGCGTCTTTGGTCCGGCACGCGCGCCAGATGTCACCACCTTCAACCGCATGTTCGATCAAGGTTTCGCCTGATTCGCTAACCACCTTGATTGTGCCGTCGTTTGGTGCCTTGAAGGTTTGCGGGTGAGAGCCGTACTCCTCGGCCTTTTGGGCCATCAGGCCGACGTTCGGCACCGTGCCCATCTTGGCCGGGTCGAGAGCGCCGTTTTCTTTACAGAAATCGATAACGGCGGAATAGACGCCCGCGTAAGACGAGTCCGGGATGACGCATTTGGCGTCACCCTCGTTGCCGTCCGGGCCCCAGCCCTTGCCGCCTGCGCGGATCAGAGCCGGCATGGAGGCGTCGATGATGACGTCGGAAGAAACATGCAGATTAGTGATGCCCTTGTCGGAGTTCACCATGTACATGGCCGGACCGTTGTCGAGGGCAGCTTTGATGTCTGCCTGAACTTCAGCGGCCTTGTCTGCTGGCAAGGAAGCAACCTTGGCCTCCAGATCGCCGATACCGAGGTCCGGGTTGACGCCGAGCTCTGCGAAAGTGGCCGCATGCTTGTCAAAAACATCCTTCAGGAACGCTTTGACGCAGACACCAAAGATGATCGGGTCTGAGACCTTCATCATCGTGGCTTTCATGTGCAGCGAGAACAGGATGCCTTGATCCTTGGCGTCTTGGATTTCCTTTTCCAGGAATGCCGACAGTGCCTTGACGTTCATGTATGTGGCGTCGATGACGTCGCCATCTTCCAGCGGCCAGTCGCCCTTCAGAACGGTCTCGGAACCGTCTTTTCCGGCAAAAACGATCTTGGCAGTGCCAGCCTGAGCGGTAGAAACGGTGATCGACTTTTCATTGGAGCGGAAGTCGTTCTCGCCCATGGTGGCAACATGGGTCTTGGACGAAGACGCCCAAGCGCCCATCCGGTGCGGGTTCTTCTTGGCGTATTCCTTGACAGCCTTTGGTGCGCGGCGGTCGGAGTTGCCCTCGCGCAGCACCGGGTTCACGGCGGAACCTTTGATGGCGTCGTATTTCGCCTTGATGGATTTTTCTTCGTCGGTTTTTGCATCCGCCGGGTAGTCGGGCAGCTTGTAGCCCTGATCCTGCAATTCCTTGATCGCTGCGTTCAGCTGCGGCTGAGATGCAGAAATGTTCGGCAGCTTAATCACATTGGCATCCGGGGTTTTCACCATTTCTCCGAGAAGTGCCAGGTCATCGGACTGCTTTTGATCATCCGTAAGGTATTCCGGGAACGCCGCCAGGACACGGCCGGCCAGGGAAATGTCCTTGGTACCGATGGTGAGGCCCGCAGCCTTGGTGAAGGAGCGGATGATCGGAAGGAAGGACGCAGATGCCAGTTCCGGTGCTTCGTCGACCTTGGTGTAGATGATATCGGCCATATTGCTCACGTTTCCTGATGTTCCAACGGGATCGGACGGAGGCAGGGAGGTCGCCTCCGGACGGACTTTGAAAAGCGTATACAATTGTACGCAATCAAATGCCAGCCCTCATAAAGGCGAAGGCTGCAAAAGCCGTGGGAGTTCTAGCAAACGGGGCGGAAAAGGCAATTACGGGAGGGCCCTAATGTCAGGTACGGACAGTGTCTCCGGTATTCCAAAAATCCACCGCGCCTTGCGGCAAACCTGTAAGCACCCGGTCCAGTTCCGCTTCATCAATTGAAGAGCGCCTCAGCGCTGCCGCAACATCGTCAATGGCGTTTTCTGGCGCGAGATTGTGATCCTTGCGCACCGACTTCATCTCACGGATAAGCGTTGCCCGGTCCGGAAAGGGGGGAGGGGTGTCATTCGGTTTCCAGTCTTCGACAAAGATGGCCCGTGTGACGGCAGGAAGGATATTGGCAAATTGCAGGGCTTGTTCTGTTGTCAGGTGGGAGCGGAAGGTGTGCAGGACGGCTCTAAGCGTATGATACGCCTGATGATGGGTTTGCAATAAGCAGGTGTCGCGAACATCCTGAATGAACGCATCGAAATCGCGCGACGCAAGAAAATAGGTTTGTGGCATAGGCATTGTAACAGCCAGGACGCTGATTTTGGAAAGCTTTCTAACATTGCGGAATGTTTCAAGATCTGCAATTAAAATTCAAAATGAGATGTCACATAGAATTCGGATCAGTTGACCATGTCTTGCGAATTCCGGTAGCGGGCGGTTATCTGATCAAACTCACCATTTTCCTGCATCATCTGTAGTTCCCGGGAGAATGCGGCTACAAAATCTTCGCTGACGCTAATCTTGCTGAACATGATGTAATTCGACTCTGAAGCCACTATCACATTGGATGGTATAACTTTTCTCGACAGACCAAGCCTCTGGATGACTGATGAAACCACGTAAGTTTCGCCCAAAATTGCATCGACTCGCCCAAGGTCCAACTGTTTGAGATTGAGATCCTGGCTGTCGGTCTGTTCAATTTGGTCAGCATAGGTTTTTGCCAGTTCCGGGTAGACGCCGCCATAGGCATAGTCGCGGATGACACCAAGGCGTTTCCCTTGCTGGAAAAACTCGGCAAGGTCTTTGTAAGCGCTTTGGTCTTTCTTCCGGACAAACAGGATTTCATTGGCTTGGATGTAGGGAATGGAGAAGTGCGCAAACTCCTCCCGGTCCGGTGTGATCGTAACGGGTGTTGCGATGTCCACTGTTCCATTGCGCATAGCGTTCAGATGCCGTGTCCAGGGGAGCGGGATCTTCGTCAATTCGCAGTCCATTTTATTCAAGATCGTTTCAATGACCTCGAAGTCCATGCCTGTGACAGTATCACCTTCAACAATATTGTAAGGACGATAGTCGCCAGCCCCAGCAATCAGAGTACCGCCGCGCGGACAGTCTTGTGCCTGCGCTGCCAATGGCAAACTTCCTAAAATACCAGCGATAAGAAGAGCCGGCAGTTTTCCTGTTCGTGCCATGAAGGCTTGTCCACTTGCGGAAGATTTTCGCCGATATCTTAACTTGAAAACATAAGGGAATGTTTAGTGAAAGCAATAAACAGGCTCGTGTGTGTATTAAATCTAACTCAATCTTCAATGTGGGAGCATAAAAGTAGACTGTATTCAATTATTGCGCGATTTTGTGAACATGGTACATCTTTTAATTTGTAGGTATGTCGTGCACCTCTTTGCGGTCTGACAATTGTCGCCATAAAACCCAGTTCGAAGATCTTGTCCTTTATCTAAGGAATTTGGGATGGGCCTGCCAACATACGCGGCCAGGGCTTTTCAATTCCGCAGCCTTCCGCTAAATCCCGCGTCATGAGCAAAAATGCAAAAATCAGAGATGAGGCGCGGGCGATTACCGCACGGCCTCCGGCGGTGATCCTGTGTGAACCGCAGCTTGGCGAGAACATCGGCACAGCCGCCCGGGCCATGGCGAATTTTGGTCTTGTGGACCTGAGGATTGTCAATCCGCGGGATGGCTGGCCGAGCGAAAAGGCGCGCGCTGCTGCCAGCCGGGCAGATCATGTGATCGACAAGGTGCAGGTCTTTGACAGTGTTGAAGCGGCGATCGCGGATCTCAACTTCGTCTTTGCAACAACGGCCCGGTCCCGCGAAGTGCCGAAACCCGTCCGTGGGCCAGATGAAGCTGCCAAAAAAGCTGTCGAGCTTGGCGAAAAGGGGCATGGTGTCGGCTATCTATTCGGCCGTGAACGCTGGGGCCTCAACAACGAAGAAGTGGCACTGGCCGACGAAATCGTCACCTTGCCGGTTGATCCAGATTTTGCATCGCTGAACATTGCTCAGGCGGTTCTTGTGTGCGCCTACGAGTGGCGCAAGACGGCAAGTCAGGGGGAGTTGCCTTTCCTGCTGTCAGAAGAAGAACATCCCCCGGCGTCGAAAGAGGACATCTTGAGGATGTTTGAGCATTTGGAACGCTCGCTGGATGAGGTCAGCTTCTTCCGCCCGCCCGAGCGGCGTCCGCATATGGTGCGGAACTTGCGGAATATCTTCCAGAAGGCGGAACTCAGCGCGCAGGAAGTCCGTACTTTGCGCGGTGTGATCGCGGCCTTGGAAAAGCGCGAAACACGTCCCCGGAAAACCCGGGGTGAGGGGGAAAACGAAGAGTGAGGTTGAACTCGTGAGCGATGTCCGTCCGGTTCTCATATTTGATTCAGGTTTGGGCGGGCTTACGGTTCTGCGCGAGGCGCGCTATTTGCTGCCTTATGAAAGGCTGCACTATGTGGCCGATGATGCAGCTTTTCCGATTGGCCGGTGGCCGGAACAGGACCTTCATGACCGGCTTATGAAGTTGTTCGACGGGCTAATTCGAGAGCACGATCCCAAAGCTATTGTAATTGCCTGTAACACCGCGTTCACCCTTGCCGGTGAAGCCCTGCGTGACGCTAATCCGCTAGTCCCGTTTGTCGGTACGGTGCCAGCGATCAAACCGGCAGCCGAGCGCACGTCCTCCGGCTTGATTTCCGTCTTGGCCACACCTGGCACGGTTCGACGTGCCTATACCCGCTCACTGATCGAAAGCTTTGCTTCGAAATGCCATGTCCGCCTGGTCGGCTCCGACAATCTGGCGGAATTGGCGGAAATGCACTTACGCGGCGAAGAGGTGTCTGATGCCGCGCTTTCGACTGAAATCTCTGGCTGTTTCCTGGATCAGGATGGCAAGCGAACGGATATCGTTGTTCTTGCCTGTACCCATTATCCGTTTCTGACCAACCGTTTCCGCAAGATCGCGCCCTGGCCTGTCGACTGGCTGGACCCGGCTGAAGCGATTGCTCGGCAGCTCGTCCGCGTTCTCGAGCAATCGGCGGCTAGCGAGCCATCACTTGAACCGGACGAGGCATACTTTACATCGAGCCCGCAAAATCCATCCTTGAAACGGCTTCTAGCGGGCTTCGGTTTGACGCTTGTCACGCGATAGGGAAATACAGGACATCAAGCGGAATAGGTTTTCATCACCAATCCGTTGTCATTGGATTTGGCGGCCCCCTTCAAGAGCATCATTTCTTCGGTCACCAAATTTGAATTCGCGCTGACACCACGCGGGATTGTCAGGATAGAAACCGAGCACTGCAGAAGCGGAAATTCCCGCATGGTGCCAAACCGGTCCTGTGCTTTGATGAAGCCTTGAGTGCGGTGCTCAGGGTCATAGAAGCTCTCAACATCATTGCGGAAAGCCCGCTTGAGCGCATGCATGCGGGTTGCAACCTCGGCCTGGTCACCGGCCAAGAAACCTGCGAGGAAATCATCTCCGCCGATATGACCATGGAAGGTGTTAGCACCGGATACATGCCGCTGCAGCAACTCGCTGAACAAGATGATGGCACGGTCGCCCTGACGGTAACCGTAGGTGTCGTTGAACGGTTTGAAATTGTCGAAATCCATGTAGCAGATATGCCGGTCGCCAGACTTGTTGGCGACGGCTTCTGTAACAAAACGGTTGACGGCACCGTTTCCTGGCAGACCAGTCAGCGGGTTTTGATCCTGCGCCTCCTGCAAGCGTTTCTCATGGATGATTTTTAGCAGTGACGTGGCCGACAGGAACCCGGCATAGCGAAAATTCTGGGTAATGATGATGCCGTCGGAATTGATCGAAGAGGCAAAAGTCACCAAAAGCATGTCCGCATTGGAATCAATGTCGGCAATCGGACAGGCGCGAACGAAGGACCGTAGAGGGAAATTGAGCGCTGCTTTGGCGTCTTCATCGTCCGGGCCGCCCGCATAAAGATAGGCCTTCAAATCCCGCTCATGAATGATGCCGCGCGGTTCATGGTTGGCATCCAGAACCGGAATGATACTGGCATCCTGATTGTGCACGAACAGATCAAGAAGATCGCTCATGGACGAATCGTATTGGACAGTAGGCAGGTCCAGCAACTCGTTGCGGATACGCGACTGCTCTTCCTTGCGTTTCCCGCCTGGCGATTCTGCACGAATGTGATCGTAAAACAGCTTTGCCGTAGCCGAAGATGCAGACGGTTTGGCGACATAATAACCCTGGATCAAATCACAGCCTGCATCCCGACACGCTTTGAATTCCCTTTCCGTTTCAACGCATTCAGCGATGACACGAGCCCCCAGAACATGGGCAAGATTGGCGACGGTCGTCACAAACAGTTTCCGGCGCGGATCGCTGTCGATGCCGTTTAAGAAAAACCGGTCGATCCGCACATAATTGGGTGACATGTCATGTAGGAGCCGCAATTCGGAAGATCCACGGCCGAAATCATCCAGAGCGATCATGAAGCCGGATTGCCTCAAATCGTTCATTGCATGATGGGCCACATCATCATGTGCTTCATAATGACGGTCGGACAATTCCAAGCAAATCTGACTCTTCTGCAGACCGTATTCGACCAGAATGGCGCCCATATCCATCCGTGGGTCGTTTTCAGTGCCGAGGTCCCGCCCGTCGAGTTTGAAGAACAGTTTTGTGCCGTTAGCGGTTCGCAGCGCTTTGAATTTTGTTGCCGCTTTGCGAAGCAACGCAATTTCGAGCTCTGCCAGGAAACCTTCTGCGTAAGCCTGGTTTAACAAAGCGTCGGGCGTTTCCGCACCAGCCTGAGCGCAGTTTCGAATTTGCGCCTCATACCCATAAACAACACCCGTACCCACATCCACAATTGGCTGCAAGGCATAGTCGAGGCTTTTTAGGATGTATTTCAGCGGAGGCTGGCTGGAAACCGCCTGTGGGCTGTCATCCTCTTGGTCTAAGTTCGCGGGCGAGAACATTTTTACCTACTAACGTCTTGTAAAGGCGAAATAAATTCGATTTGATTCCAGGGTGCGAGGTTGCAAAATGCCCTCGCATTTATTCTTATGGTTGTGCGTTGATTGCATAGTGAAAAATTGCAATTAAAATTTCCTAAATGTATCCATTATTTTCAGCGGTAATCTTACGTATAGTCACAATTAACGGTGCCGGGGCGCGAGGCAGTGTTGTCTTCCCAGAGTTTGGTTCACTGCCAAGCAGGGCGAAATCCGGCAACAAAAGTCCGCAAAACAAGGCTGCAAGCATTGACATTTCGCAATCTGGCGGGTACTTCCGCGCGGTCTGGCCAGGTTTGACTTGGCCGGGTCTACGCACCCGTGGGTTTTCAGCCGGCGCCGTCTGTTGAAACCCTGTCGATCTGGAGCAGGTTTTAGAACCCGGCAAAGGAAGAAGGAGGGCGCGTTTCCTTGATAGAAAAACAACGCGAATTTTAAAGGAAACCGCGATGTCAAAGCGCCATAGCGTTAAATACAAAATCGACCGCCGGATGGGCGAAAACATCTGGGGCCGTCCGAAGAGCCCGGTTAACCGCCGCGAATATGGCCCAGGCCAGCATGGTCAGCGCCGCAAAGGCAAACTGTCCGACTTCGGTGTTCAGCTGCGCGCTAAGCAGAAGCTGAAAGGCTACTATGGAAACATCTCCGAGAAGCAGTTCCGCAAGGTTTATGCAGAAGCGTCCCGTCTGAAAGGCGATACCTCTGAAAACCTGATCGGTCTTCTGGAGCGCCGTCTCGACGCTGTCATCTACCGTGCCAAATTTGTACCGACCGTGTTTGCTGCTCGTCAGTTCATCAACCACGGCCACATCAAGGTCAACGGCAAGCGCGTCAACATTCCGAGCTACCAGCTGCGTCCGGGCGACGTTGTTGAAATTCGTGAAAAGTCCAAGCAGCTCGCAATCGTTCTGGAAGCTGTCCAGTCCGCTGAGCGTGATGTGCCGGACTACGTTGATGTTGATCACAGCAAGCTGACTGCGACTTACTCCCGCATTCCAGCGTTCTCTGATGTACCATACCCGGTACAGATGGAACCGAACCTGGTGGTCGAGTTCTATTCGCGCTAATTCAGCGCCGAATACACTTTTACAAGGGGCTGCCCATCGGGCGGCCCTTTTTTTGTTGTGAGGGGGAGGCGTCATTCGTACCAGTGTTGGCAAAAAAATCCCGCCATTTGGGCGGGATTTACTTTTATCTGCGAAAATTTGGTTCGGCGGCCAATATGTTGCGGTATCGCCCTGGGCCTAAACGATTTTGCGAACTTCATGCAGGAAAGACGCAACACCAGCACGTAAGGTTTCACCTTGTTGTGCCAGTTCGCCGGACGCCATCATGACATCGGTTGTCGCTGCTGCTGTTTCACCGGACAGTTCACTGATCTCAGTCACATGGGAGCTTACTTCGCCTGTGCCGGTTGATGCCAAGTTGATGTTCCGGGCAATCTCGGAAGTGGCGGCCCCTTGTTGTTCGACTGCGGCTGAAATTGCAGAAGTTATCTCGTTGATTTTGGAGATGGTCGACCCGATCGACTGAATGGAGTCGACAGCCTGAGTACTCGCGGTCTGAATTTCACCGATCTGGCTGCTGATTTCTTCAGTGGCCTTTGCGGTTTGCCCGGCCAGTTCCTTGACTTCGGAGGCCACAACGGCAAATCCCTTGCCCATTTCCCCCGCGCGGGCAGCCTCAATTGTGGCGTTGAGCGCCAAAAGATTGGTTTGACTGGCGATATCGCTGATCAGGGAGATAACTTCTCCTATCCTTTCAGAAGCCTGTGAGAGGCCAGAGATATCCTTGTTGGTTTTTTCTGCCTGGCGGACGGCTTCCGTTGTTACGGTTGCCGAGTTGTTTACTTGTCCGGTGATTTCATTGACAGATTGGCTGAGTTCTTCGGTTGCGGAGGCGACGGAAGACACGTTCACCGATGCTTCTTCGGCGGCACCTGCAACCGCTGCAGCACGCTCATTCGCAAGCTTCGATGATGCATTCATCGTCTGTGCCGAAGCATCTAGTTCCGTTGCCGCAGATGCAACGGATTCGACCACTTCTTCCATCGAGTTTTCAAAGCCGGAAACAACTTCCTGAAAGGATTGAACCCTTTCTTCCATGGTCTGCATGGCATTATTGATGCTTCTGCTGGCCTCTCCAAAGGAGCCGCACATTCCTCTTTCAGAAATCCGCCGGAAATACTTGTTTTTGGCGACATAGTCCAAGGACGCTTTTGTCTCACGGACATAGGCATCGGATCTGTCGATCAAGCGGTTAATGGCGTGTAATAGCCGGGCGGCGTCGCCTGTTTCTGTTATGTCAGTGATACGGGCTTCGAAATTTCCGTCTGCAACCGCTTCACAAACATTTATGGCTCTTTGTATTGTCGCCTTGTTATTGCTGAACATTCTGGTGGCTCCTCCAGCACGGGAAATTAATTGGGGCCTATTGGCCAAATAGGGGTGGTCAAAGTCTTGCTATGAATTCATCGTATTGAACGCTTGAATTGGCTAGCATGTCAGCGACCATGCCTTGTGAGGCAGCGAGTCCGTCTTTGCGGCTGCCAAAGCGCTGTTCTTCCGAAACAAGCTCTTTGTAGAGGGGGATGATCTTCTTCTCGAGAATGTCACGGTCTGGTGTCCGGCGATTGGAGTGATATCCTAGAACAGTCCCGCCGGGGCCGATGCTCGGAGTAACATGTGCATTGACCCAGTAATGGTCTCCGTTTTTGCACCGGTTGACCACATAGGCAAATATCTCCTCACCGCTTTGGATAGTTTCCCAAAGCAGAGCGAAAATACATCGCGGCATATCGGGGTGCCGGATCATTGAATGGGGTTGGCCAAGGCATTCCTTTTCCGAGTAGCCGGAGATCGCAGTGAAGACGTCATTTACGTAAGTTATACGTCCCTTGAGATCGGTCTTGCTGACGATCAATTCGTTGTCGTCGAATCGCTTTTCGACCCCGGTTACAAAGGTGTATTTCGCCATATCTATATCCTGAAATGCCCAACAGTTAGGGAGCTGTTGGGAGGGGTGGGTGTTTGAGATTTGAAAGTAAAATTTTGATTTTGATTTGATGAATTTGTACTCATATAAAAATTAACTATAACTTAAGCTCAAAATCTTCAGTGCCTGCATGAAAAGTTGCGATGATTTCATTTATAATTTTTAATTGTAGAGGTTTTTTGGAGTTTTATCTTAAAACACTAAGAAATATGCCGAAATCGCGCTCGTTGAATTCAAGTTGTTTTGCGCGTTTTGGTTTACTTGAAAGGCGCTTAGGTACTTAAGTACAAATGCCCATATAATTTTATTTTACTGCCGAGTGGAAATCAGATGTCTTAGCGGAAATCGATGTGAGGACTATCAATCTGACTTTGGTTCGATTTTGGATAGAGTTTCGGACCCGGCGCTTGTGTTTGTGAGGCTAAAAAAGAAAATGATCGAGCAGCCAGAAAGCCGCCCAGAGGCAAATCACGTGCTGCGAGATTATTGAAAAGAGGCCGATAAACGGATTGCCGATGTACATGCGGGCAGCATGGAGCAACCTGCCGGCCAGAAAAATGCCTGCAAAGCTCCAAAGGAGCGGGGAGGGCGCTCCGGCCAGCTCCATAAGGCCAAGGCCGATCAGGATCATCGGTGCGATCTCGATCAGATTGGCATGAGCCCGGATCCGTGCCCTGAGTGAAGCATCTTCCGCATCCCCAAACTGGATGCCGCCAAGCCGGGCACGGCGTTCGGTGACCAAAGCGCTCAAAGTGACCAGAAGAATGAGCAAGGCAGCGGTGAGGCAGGAAGTGACGAGGAGGGCCATCTTATCAAGCCTGCCAGCTCGGCCGGGTGCGCATGGCATTCGCCCACGCATGCACATGACGGCACGCCTCCGGAATGCCAAGGTCGAGGGCATCGGCTATCATCATAGTGGTCATGCCTTCGATGTCGGCAAAGCTGAAAGTCTTACCTGCGATAAACGGGCGCCCATCTGACATCTCGCTGTCCAGCCAGGTCCATTTTTCAGGGATCGCCTTGAGCATCGTGCGGGCGAACTCAGGCACTTGATCCACAACGCCATCAAACAGATCCAGCGTATGGCGGACATAAAGGCCGTAGGTCATGAACAAATGCCCGTGGATGCGGTCACTCCACATGGCAATCTTGCCTTCCTCTGCTGGGGTTCGTCCCATCAAAGGGTGTTCCGGAAACTGCCTTTCCAAATAGCGGCAAATCGCCCGGCTTTCCGTGATGACTTCTCCATCGTCGAGTTCTAGTGCGGGCACTTCGCCGAGGGAGTTGATTTTCCGGTATTCAGCCGTTCGCGTGTCGCGGCCAAGTTCCAGGTCGATCCGAGGAATGTCGATGTCTTTCTCGGCAAGAAATATCCGGACGCGTTTGGTGTTACCTGACATGGCGTTGTAAAACTTCATGCTAAGCATCCTCGTTTGAACCGGTTCGCTGGCTTTTTGGAAACAGAGCCGTTTCGAGATGATCGAAGGTTGCTTCCCATCCAGCGGCATGGCGATCGGCGATGGCTTCTGATGGAATTTGTGCGTGGGTTAAAACAATTTCCGTTGTTCCCTCCCGAGCCAGAAACTCGATAGAAACGATCGTTGGGATGTCCGCGTGTGGATCCGGTGCTTCCCAGGTCCAGGTAAAGGCCAGCTTCTGATGCGGTTTGATGCGTTCAAACCGTCCGCCTAGCACCGGCGTGCTGCCATCGCGCATGGAGTAGCGGAACCTGTAGGTGCCGCCTTCCCAGAACTGGAATTCCAAGACTTCAAGGGTGATTTCCGGATGGGGCGAGAACCACTTCTGCAGCGCTTCTGCTTTGCTGAAGGCTTCAAAAACAGTTTCCGGATCTGCCTTTATGATCCGCCGGACGGTTGTTGAATGTAGAACAGCAGTCATATGTCCTGCTCCGGGTTATCCAGGTCTTGGACAAAGGCATCGAGGCGGTCCAATGTTCCCATCCAGAAGGCTTTGTGCCGCTCGATCCAGCTGTTTGCCTCATCCAGCTGTTTCGTTTCCAGCCGGAAGCGATGAACGCGTCCATCGATTTCGCGGGAGATCAGGCCCGCTTGCTCTAGGACTTTGAGGTGCTTCGATATGGTGGGTTGGGCAACGTTGAACGGTGCCCGGAGTTCATTTGCCGAGCAAGTCCCTTGTTTTGCCAGGATCCCAAGTATTTGCCGCCGGGTGCCATCACCCAGGGCATGAAACGTCCGGTCAAGGGGTTCAAGATAAATAATAGCCATATGGCTATATTTCATGGTGTGGTGCGTTTGTCAATGGACGTGTTGTGTGCCGGGGTGCAACTATTCGGTTTGTTCGTTTTCGGGAGTCGGCTTGGCTGTCACCCGGGGGCTGAGTGGGTGCCCAAAAAAGCTACGCGGAAGCGGGGGAGTGCACAAACACTTGGTTGCGGCCGTTTTTCTTCGCGTTGTAGAGCGCCTTATCTGCGTTTTGAAGGAATTGTGTCTCGTTCTTACTGTCGCTGCTCAGATGCGCGACACCAAAACTGCAGGTGATCGTGAAGGAGCCGTCTTCGGTTTCAAAATCCATTTCCGCAATTTCCCCGCGGATCCGGTCTAGGATTTTCCCGATATCTTCTGGATCGCTTTCCGGAATAATGAGGCAGAATTCCTCTCCGCCGATACGGGCAACAATGTCGGAGTTTCGCATCCTATCGACCAGCAGCCGGCCGACCTCCTTAAGCACCACATCGCCTGCTGGATGACCGTAGGTGTCGTTGATCTGCTTGAAATAATCTAGGTCGGCGATCACAATTGAAAGCGCGTGTTTGTACCGTATTGCGCGCTGAAATTCTTCCGAAAAACGGATGTCGAAATACCGGCGGTTATACAGATTTGTTAGCGGGTCTCGAATCGAAATTTCCTGAAGTTTTTGATTGGCTTCTGCCAGTTCTTTCGTTCGCTGCTGAACAGTGTCGTTGAGGGTTTTATTCATATTTTTAAGAGCGCCGGCCATCGCGCTGAAGTGCAAGGTGAGCTCCTTTACTTCTTGCCAGCCGCGCGGGACCAAAGGATTTGAGAAATCTCCTTGGGCAATCTTTGAGGTTTGTGTTTTAAGCCGCTCCACCGGCCGTGCGATATATATCGACAGGCCAATGCCAATGGCAGTTGCGAGCCCAAGTAAAGCAATGCCGGAAGCTAAAATCAGATAGAGATTTTGAAAGGTGTACTGATTGACTTCACTTTCGTTGATTTTGGCAACCAGTCCCCAATCGAGTTCCGGAATGTAGCGGGTCGACGCAAAAACCAAATTGCCAGCATAATCAGTGGCGTGCCGTAAGACGACTTCCTCGCCCATGAGGGCTTTGGTGATTGGGACATCTTGCCGGGTTTTGGCAATGGTATGGGAAAAGGCAGCATCCGGATCATACTTTAGCGGAAACGCAAAAACAGCATCGCCATTTTCGTTTCTCAAACCTAAGAGCCATTCGCCGGTCTCTCCAAGCCCTGTTCTATCCTGGGACAGGTCATTGATGAAATCGGCAAAAAAAGTCAACTGCAGATAACCCACATGGTCACGACCGAGGTGTAAGGCTGTTTCGCTGGCGACGATGGTTTCGCCGTCCTGGAACTGCAGTGTGATTTTGATGGTTGAATCTGTTTTTGGCTGTAAGTGGCGAACCTCCACTGAGGGGAAAGTGGAAATCGTCAACTGACCGGTTGGATCAAACAGGTTGACACTTTTCAGGTTTGTAAGGCCGTCTTGTGCGTCTTCCAGAATGCGGAGAATTGTCATTCTGTGCAGGTCTTTGCCCGTTCTCGTCCATTCCTTCAGGCTTATGCGCATCTGCGTACGGCTGGCAATAAGAGCTGTGTTGTCTTCAATTCGTTCAATCGAGGCGAGGAGCCGCTCCTTGGCAATTTGCGACAATGCCATCAGGTTGGCTTCGACATCCAATGCGTGCTGGTCGGCCATGCGATGGTTTAAAAAGTGCAAGCCAATGAATTGCGGTACGGCCGCAACGAAAACAAAAGCAGAAATGAGAATGTGCTTGAGTTTCATGTCATTGGCACCTCAGTGCGCCTTCACTGGACCTCGTCTTTTTTACGTATCCAGTGAATTATAAATAATCTTCAAAATTAAAGAAGTTAAGAAATTGATAATCTTCTGTAATGGTTAAATTAACGGTTGCTGTGTCCTGATTTATAACTAAAGATATATTTGTAGATTGCTGAGTATGATGGTGGGTTCAATTATCTTTTTACAAGTGGGATGCGTGCCGGTTGGAAAGGCCCGCCTTTGCCCTTGGCCTTCTGGCGGCAATCCGGTATGTCAGCTCCCAATTCAACAACGCTGAAATTAAGCTCGAAATATGAACGACATTGCTGCCAGTTCGGACACAGATGTTCCTGCGCTTTTGAAAAACGCACCGTCGAGTGTCGAGTTCAAGAAATTGCGTAAACGGCTTTTGCGCCAGGCACGGGAAGCGATCAGCGACTTTGGAATGCTGCCGGAGGGCTCGTCTGAGACGAACCGTCCCAAATGGTTGGTTTGCCTGTCGGGCGGCAAGGACAGCTACACGCTGCTGGCCGTTTTGATCGAACTGAAATGGCGCGGTCTTCTCCCTGTGGATCTGGTCGCCTGTAATCTCGATCAGGCGCAGCCGGGCTTTCCACCAGAGATCTTGCCGAAGTTCTTTGACGACAACGGCATCGAGCACATCATTGTGCGCGAAGATACCTATTCGATTGTCACGGACAAAATCCCGGAAAACCGGACATATTGTTCGCTTTGCTCACGCCTGCGCCGGGGTATCCTTTACCGGGTGGCACGCGAGCAGGGGTGTGAAGCGATTGTACTTGGCCATCACCGCGACGATATCCTTGAAACCTTCTTCATGAACCTCTTTCACGGCGGTCGGCTGGCGTCCATGCCGCCAAAGTTGATCAATGATGAAGGCGATCTTCTGGTGCTGCGCCCGCTTGCTTATGCATCTGAGCGCGATATCCAGAAGTTCTCAGATGGCATGGAGTTTCCGATTATTCCGTGCAATCTCTGTGGCTCTCAGGACGGTCTTCAGCGCGAGGAAGTTAAACGCATGCTGCAGGGTTGGGAAAAGGAAACACCAGGCCGGCTTGGTGTGATGGCCCGTGCGCTCGGCCACGCCCGTCCATCCCATCTGCTCGACCGCAAGCTCTATGATTTTGTCAATTTGCGTCCGCAAGATGCCAATGCAGACGAAGAGGCCAGTGAAGCAGAAGAGCCCTGTGCTGCAAGCATGGCCATGACCGCAAAGCTTTTTGCGGCCGAATAGAGCCTCATAGAATAAAATACCTTTTGGTAATTAAGTCCGGCATGTCCGCTGGACAGGACTCATCCATGTGCCTATCTCTTGGGTATGATCACATCTGCGCAAACAACAGCCAATGACTACCAGATCGTGGTGGAGCCCCTGACTGGGGAGGTGACCGCCTGGCATGGGGATGTCCTGCTTGCCCGCTCAGAACGGGCGCGGGTGATGCATGAGACCCGGCTGCCGCCAACGGTTTATTTCCCGAAGGAAGATGTCGTCGCCGAGCTGGACGCCGAGCCGGATTTCAAGACCTTCTGTCCGTTCAAAGGGACAGCGTCATATAAGCATGTCTCAATCGGCGGTGAGATCTACAATCGGGGCGCGTGGAGTTATCCTTACGCTCTGCCTGAGGGCAAGGACGTGGAGGGCTATCTCGCGTTCCGCCAAGATGTTGCAACACGGGTTGAGCACAATGGCGGTCCAATCGAGCCCGTTATAAGCGGCAATATCTCAGGCCCTATGGTGGATTGGCTTTTGCGTGAAGCCTGGCTTGCCAAAACGCCGGAAGCTTTGATCGCCGCGCTCGGGCAAAAACTGGTCGAAGAGGGGATTGCCGTCTCCCGGATCAGCATTCTGATCTGGTCACTCCATCCGATGATTGCCGGGCGGTTGTTCGTCTGGAAACGGGACGGCAATGAGGTCAAAAGCCACGCGCCGTCTTATGACAATCTGGAAAGTCCGCAGTTCAAGAACAGCCCGTTCCAGCATGTAGCTGATGGGCTCGGCGGCATCCGGCAGAAGCTGGACACCAATCCGGACGAATTCAATTTTCCGATCATGGAAGATCTGAAGGAAGAAGGTGTAACCGATTATGTCGCCATGCCTTTGCCGTTCTCTGATGGCCGGATCAATGTGCTGACATTGGCTTCCGATCATCCAAATGGTTTTACAACGGCCAACCTCGGACTGGTGTTTGAATGTTCGGCCCTGATCAGCCGGTTGTTTGAAGTCTTTGCCCTGACCTCCAATGCCACATCGTTGTTGGAGACGTATCTGGGCAAACGCACAGGCGCCCGCGTGCTCGGCGGCAAGATCCGGCGCGGCGATGGTGATGTCATCGATGCCGCGATTCTCTTTTGTGATCTCAGGCATTCCACCCGCCTGGAAACAGAACTCGGTCGGGACGTTTATCTGGAAGAGCTGAACCGGTTCTTTGAGGTGACGACGGACATCATCAACGATCATGATGGTGAAGTGCTGAAGTTCATTGGGGACGCGGTCCTGGCGATCTTCCCGGCCAACAAGGGACGCCAAGAAGCTTGCCGGCAAGCGCTGGAAAGCGCCAAGGTGATTTCGGAAGAGCTGGCGAGCCGATCAACCGATCAGGTTGCGTTGGCGTGTGCGACAGGTATTGCTTATGGCGATGTCACCTACGGCAATGTGGGATCAAGGGAGCGTCTTGATTTCACTGTCATTGGCAGCGCGGCGAATATCGCGGCCCGGCTCGGCGATTATGGTAAGAAATCCGGCCACAGTGTTGTTGTTGCTGGAGATGTTGCGTCCGAAATGAATTTCCGGTTTGACGCGCTGGGCGCGCTGGAGCTTCACAATGTTAGTGAAACGGTAGAGGCTTACGGCATCGCCACATCTTGAGTGTCGATCCGTTTTGGCAGGTTACTGCAGCTTCGGATTGCCTTCAAAGCCCCCGACAGGCTGGTTGCGAACGAGGATAACGAGTCCTTCCTTGCTCGGAGCTGCGTTGTTTAAGGCGACACCACCATAGTTTTCGCAGAGCTCCTCGGCGCTCTTGCCACGCGAAGGGGTGAACATGGTTAAGGCCTGACATTCGACCCGGCGCAGCTCGCTATCCGTCGTTGACGGGCCTGACAGGGCAAAAGTCAGTCCAGCGCCAATCAATACGGCTGTCGATATGGTTGCAAAAGCAAACTTGGTCATGGTCCCCGTTTCCATCTCCTGGCCCGGAATCATTCCAAGCGCTGCGGTATGGACGGAGAATGGCGGAACGCACCTATACTCACCCTGAATCCGGCATTCACCTTCTGTTCAGATTAGATGATTCGGCAATTTTTGCCGAATTCCGGCAGCGTTTCAGGGGATATCTTGGACGCTAAACGTGGGATAAACGGGATTTTAAGAAGCAGAAACTGGCGGCAATCTGAAAACACTGTCTGGTTTTCAGGAAATGCCGCCAGGTCTAGTGCTTTCTATTTACTCTGCTGCCAATCCGAATGCGGGTGCAGGTTTTCCCTTGGTTAGACCGTGCACCTTTTCGACAATCGCGGCGGCATCCAGCCCATGGTGGTGGTAAAGATCGCCGATGGTTCCGGTCTGGCCAAAATGTTCAACGCCCAGCGGAATGGTCTGGTGTCCGCCAACAGACCCAATCCAGGACAAAGTCGCGGGATGGCCGTCGATGACGGTGATCACCTTGCAATGCCGGGGAAGGTCCGCCATCAGCGTTTCAATGTGCGAGACGGCTGCGCTGTTGCCACGCGAGCGGGCGCGCTGGGCCGCGGTCCAGCCGGCATTCAGCCTGTCTGCCGATGTCACTGCAAGTACACCGATATCGCGCCGGGCTTCACCAATCATGCCGGCGGCCTTGATGGCTTCCGGCGCGACAGCGCCCTGATAGGCGATGACGATGTCGCAGTTGGGGCCCGGTTTGCGAAGCCAATAGGCCCCATCAATGGCACCTTGCCGGAAATCTTCGTCGACGCGTTTGCCAGGCTGCTCGATCGGATTGGTAGTCAAGCGCAGATAGACCGAGCCACCGGTTTCATCACGCAGCCAGGTGCGTTCGTCCGGCTGGCCTTCACCGTCGCGCTGAACATATTCAAAGGCCCATTGCATGATCACGGCGAGTTCGTCGGCAAACGCCGGTTCAAAGGCTGCCAGCCCGTCCTGGCTCATCCCGATGAGCGGTGTGCCGACTGATTGGTGCGCGCCGCCTTC
Source organism: Roseibium sp. (assembly GCF_965216085.1). Classification (GTDB taxonomy): domain Bacteria; phylum Pseudomonadota; class Alphaproteobacteria; order Rhizobiales; family Stappiaceae; genus Roseibium. Next base: position 1,878,538 of record NZ_OZ244138.1, read on the forward strand.
CGGCGCCAGCGTCACGCCGGACGGGGTGCCGACCAGGATGAAGCGGGCATCTTGATAACATGCGTAGTTCAGCGCATCGAGGCCACGGCTCACGAAGGGATCATAGACCGTGCCAATCGGAATGAGGCGTTTGCCGAACAGGGAATGCGACAGGCCGGCGGCGCCCAAGAGCAGCATCAGGTTCATTTCCGCAATGCCAAGCTCGATGTGCTGGCCGTCCGGTGTAAACTCCCATTTGGCGGTGGATGGAATGCGGTGCTCGATGAAGGCATCGGCCTGTTTGGTGCGGGCAAATAGTTTGCGCCGGTTGACCCAGGCGCCAAGGCTGGTGGTGCCGGTGACATCCGGTGATGTGGTAACGATCCGCTTTGCCAGCGCGCTGTCGCCTTTGGAAAGATCATCCAGGATCTTGCCGAAAGCAGCCTGGGTCGAGGTTGACTTGGCACTGTCCAACTCGATTGCAGGAACGCCCAGCTTTTCATCTGAATAGCGGCGCAGACCGCGTGCAAAGAAGGGAACCTCCTTCAGGAAGGCTGAAAGTTCGTCCGGATCACCGACCGTTGCCAACGGCTCCCATTCTTGTCCCTCGGCCACGCCCATATGCGCCTGCCAGTCGGCAAACTGGGTTTTGTTCATCAGGCCGCCGTGGTTGTCCTTGTGTCCGGCGATCGGTGTGCCCCAGCCCTTGACCGTATAAGCAAGGAAACACGTCGGCCGGTCGTGGGAGATGGCGTCGAACGTCTCGGCCATGGTCTCAACGCAGTTGCCGCCGAGGTTTTCCATGAGTGCGGCAAGGTCTTTGTCGCTGCGCCGCTCAATCAAGGCAGTGACATCACCTTGATCCCCCAAATCATCCAGCAAGCGAGTTCGCCAGACAGCGCCGCCCATGAAGGTGAGCGCTGAATACTCCTGGTTCGGACAAGCATCGATCCAGGCTTTCAATTTATCGCCGCCGGGCTCTTGGAACGCTGCTTTCTGAAGTGCGCCGTATTTCACCCGAACCACGTCCCAGCCGAAGGCATCAAAGATCTTCTCAATCCGTTCAAACAGACCTTCACGGACAATTCCGTCGAGCGACTGGCGATTGTAGTCGATCACCCACCAAGTGTTGCGCAAGTCGTTTTTCCAGCCTTCCTGAAGGGCTTCATAGACGTTGCCCTCATCCAATTCGGCATCGCCGACAAGCGCCACCATCCGGCCCATAGGAGCTGCGTCGCTCCAGTCCTTGGCCTTTATGTAGTCCTGAACGAGCGAAGCAAAGGAGGTGATGGCGACACCCAAACCAACGGAGCCGGTGGAGAAATCGACGTCATCAATGTCCTTGGTACGGGAGGGGTAACTTTGAACACCGCCGAACCCACGGAAATTCTCCATTTTGTCGCGGGTCTGGTTGCCCATCAGATACTGGATGGCATGAAAGACCGGAGACGCGTGCGGTTTGACCGCCACCCGGTCCTCCGGCTTCAGGGCAGAGAAATAGAGCGCGGTCATGATCGACACCATCGATGCGGACGAGGCCTGATGCCCGCCGATCTTGATACCATCGACCTTGGGCCGCAGGTGATTGGCATGATGGATCATCCAATGCGACAGCCACAGCAAACGCTGTTCGATGGTCTTCAGATGGGTCAGCTTGGCGGTCATGACCGGCTCCTTTCGGTATGGTCTTAAGCGGCGGCAGTCATTTCAGTTGCCGGCAAGGCTTGGTCAAGGTCGGCCAAGATGTCATCCAGGTCCTCCAGGCCAACCGACAGCCGGATCAGACCATCGGTGATGCCGTGCTCTGCCCGCTCTTCCGGTGTGTAGGTCGAGTGGGTCATGGTCGCCGGATGCTGGATCAAGGTTTCCGCATCTCCAAGGGAAACCGCACGGCCAATCATTTGCAAGCGGTTCATCATAGTCCGGCCAGCTTCAAGACCGCCTTTCAGCTCAAAGGCGATCATGGCGCCAGGTTTGGCCATCTGGCGCTTGGCAAGATCGTGCTGGGCGAAGCTTTCAAGCCCCGGGAAATAGACCTCGCCGACAGCAGGGTGCGCTTCCAGCCATTCGGCCACCGGCTGGGCAGAGGCGCAGTGCCGGTCCATGCGTAGCGCAAGTGTTTTCAGGCCGCGCAGGATCAGCATGGCGTTGAATGGTGCCATGACAGCGCCAGTCATGTCCTTCATGCCGACAAGGCGGATTTCCTGAACCATTTCCGCCGGGCCTGCAATCAGACCGGCAACCACATCGCCGTGCCCGCCGAGATATTTTGTCGCCGAATGCAGAACCAGATCCGCGCCATGTTCAATCGGACGGGTGAGGTAAGGCGTTGCATAGGTGTTGTCGACGACGACGGTGGCATCGGCGGTCTTTGCGATTTTGGAAACAGCCGCGATGTCCACCAGCCGCATGTTCGGATTGGCCGGGGTTTCGAAATAGACCACGCGGGTCTTTTCACTGATGGCTGCCGTCAGGTTCTCCGGTTCGGTGAGATCCACATGGGTGACGGTGATGCCGAACTTGGTCAGCCCATGGCGCATATAGGCGAAAGTGCAGCCATAAAGGGTCTCGTCGACAATGATCTCATCGCCAGGAGACAGCAGGGTCCACAGGGCTGCGGTGATTGCGCCCATGCCCGATGACATTGCCAGACCAGCCTCAGCGCCTTCCAGAAGAGCAATGCGGCGCTCCAGAAGGTCAAGGGTCGGATTGGAAATGCGCGAATAGATGTGGCCTTCACGTTCGCCGGCAAACATTTCACCGCCGGCCTCTGCCGTCTCAAAGGCAAAGGTAGAGGTCAAATGCAGGGGCGGGGTGAGGGCACCCTCGTTCTTCAACGGGTCATAGGCGTGGTGGATGGCGCGGGTCGCAAAGCCCTTCAGATGAGTGTCCATGTCGAACCTTTCTTTGAGTTGCGAACATGGTGCGCCTTTATGGCTGGCAATTGATTTCAAATAATGCCATTTAGTGTCCGGAATTTGGCATAATCTGCTAACTGAGGCGGCGAATGGACGAAAAAGACCGGCAAATCATTCGTGCACTGCAACAAAACGGCCGCATGACCAATCAGGAACTGGCCGCCAAGGTCAACCTGTCGCCGTCGCCCTGCCTGCGCCGGCTGAAAATGCTGGAAGCGAGTGGAGCGATCAGCGGCTACACCGCCGAGGTGGATGCCAAGGCCTACGGTCTGCCGGTCACGGTCTTTGTCCGCATCCGCCTGGAGCGGCACAATGAAGAAGACGTCCAGCGTTTTGAAAGCCGGGTGATGGCGATGGACGAAGTCTTGGAATGTGTGGTGATGACCGGGGCGACGGACTATCAGCTCCGGGTGGTCGTTTCCGGCCTAGATGCTTACGAGGATTTCATCCGCCAGCGGATCCATCCCATCGGCTGCATCGCCTCCATCGACACCAGTTTTGTCTATGGCTTTGTCAAAAAGACAGGCGTCTTCCCGCGGGTGGATTGAATACCACTGAATTGGGAAAAGGACCGTCTCTGCGCGACGGGTTCTTCGGAGATAAGTTTTACCCCGCCCTACGGCGGTCATCCCCGGCGCAGCGCAGCGAAGGCCGGGGAACCACTCGTTTGCAGAGCCTAAGCGGAAAGTTCTCTCTACCGTCCGCATGCGGAGAGCAAGAGTGGATCCCCGCACATTTCCGTTTCACGGGGCGGGGATGACCGCTGTGAAAAGGTCCGGTCACCGAAGTCCCTTTGACGTTCTCGGTCTGGGTACGCTGGTTCCTGGAATTGCCCCTCAATCTCCTGACGGAGACATCTCCCCCGCAAGGGGGGAGAGGAGTGAAAAGTGCTCAACCGGTTCCTAGGACCCGGCCGCCAAAATCTTCGGCACCTTGTTTGGGCGCAGGCGATGAGCGTCCGGCATACCGGAGCCCAGAAGCGGGCGCAGGTACATCCGGAATTCATCGGTGACATCGTTGCCGGAGGCGGAGATGAATGCATCGGGCATGGTCCGGGTTTTTCCGGCAACCACCTCCAGCGGCACCAGTTCGTAGTCGACCGAATAGTGGCCGGTGCGTTTGATTGTTACCGATCCGTCGCGGTCGCCGAACATGCCGTATTGCACCGCCTTTTCGCCGACTTCGCGGGCTTCATTCTGGTCAACATCGGAGACACAGCCAACAAAACTGCGCTGGATATAGCCGAGCGTATCGCCCCGGACCCGGGTGACATTCAGCGCCTCCTTGACCTTTTGGGTCAGCAAATCGGCCAGCGCGCCGCTTCCCGACAGTTGCACATTGCCATGGGCGTCCGTTTCGACCTCCTTGCTCAGTTTGGAGATGATCGGCTCGCCCGAGGCATCATGAATGCCTTCACTGACCGCAATAACGCACCGGCCAAGGCGGTTGTACACCTCGCGGACGTCCTTGATGAATTGATCAATGTCGAAGGTGCGTTCAGGCATGTAGATGAGATGCGGTCCGTCATCTGAAAACTTCTTGCCCAAGGCGGCAGCGGCAGTGAGAAAACCTGCATGGCGGCCCATGACAACCCCGATATAGATGCCAGGGAGCGCCGCATTGTCGAGATTGACGCCCATAAACGCTTGCGCCACATAGCGCGCCGCGGACGGGAAGCCGGGCGTATGGTCATTTTCAACCAGATCATTATCGATCGTTTTGGGAATGTGGATGCAGCGCAGATCATAATTGGCCTTGCGCGCCTCATCGTTGACAATGCGAACGGTGTCGGAGGAATCATTGCCGCCGGTATAAAAGAAATAGCCGATCTCATGGGCCCGGAGCACTTTGAAGATCTCCTGGCAGTATTTCAGGTCCGGCTTGTCACGTGTTGACCCAAGCGCGGAAGAGGGCGTGTTGGCGACCATCTCCAGATTGTGGGTGGTTTCCTGGGTCAGATCGTAAAAATCCTCGTCCAGAATCCCGCGCACGCCGTGGACTGCGCCGTAGATCAGCTCCACGCTGCGGAATTTACGGCTTTCCAAGACCGCCCCGACCATGGACTGATTGATAACCGCCGTCGGCCCGCCCCCTTGGGCGACCAATACCTTGCCGTGAAACATCGAGATTTCCTTTTTATATTTTGAGAGACCAAATTGGCACTGTTGGTGGGCGCTGGACAAGGGGTTTGTAGAGGGAGATCAGCTTGGGGGCGGTGTATTAGGAACAGCCGAGTGAGGGCATGCGATGGGGAGACGATTTGAAGGACCGTTTTGCATCTCCGTTTTGGACGCGCACTGCTGTTAAGTTTGGACCCAAAGCTGTCGTTTGTTGCTAAGAGGATGAATGCCTGAGATGCGGACTTTCGCCGCGAGTTCTCCAATGTTTGCTAATGAAAACCATACGATGCTGCACAACCCTTTGTTTTATTGAGATTTATACACTCAGACATTTACTTGTGCAGGCGCCAATCCGTTTGCTTGTCCAATTACTGCAATTCATCCACTGTGACGGGAAAACGAAAGAGTCTAAAACCGAGGCCCTAGAGAGGTTTAATGGATAGATTTGATCTTGGCGCCCACACAAAACAGATTTCCACTCAGAACGACGAGGCGCAGCGCTGGTTTAACATTGGATTGAACTGGTGTTACGGGTTTAATCACGAAGAAGGTGTGAAGTGCTTTCAAAAGGCGCTTGAACATGATCCGGACTGCGTCATGGCGCATTGGGGCGTGGCCTATGGATCGGGGCCGTTTTACAACAATGTCTGGCGCCAATTCAGCGAAACAGAAGCAAATGCTGCAACGCGGCTGTGTTGCGATCATATCCAGTTGGCACGCAAATCTGCCGACCGGGCGAGTGCCCTTGAAAATCAACTTGTGGAGGCATTGGCGCAGCGGTTCCAAAAACCGCATGCGGTATCGGGTGAAGAATTTGATCGCTGGGATGACGACTATGCCAGTGCGATGCGGCGGGTCTATTATGCCAATCGCGATGATCATGATGTCATGGCAATTTTTGCCGAAGCCCTCATAACCCGCACCCCCTGGCAATTGTGGAACGTGAAAAAGGGTATCCCAGCACAGAATGCGGACACACTGGAAGCAATGGATGTGATCGAGCGTTCCATCGCCATGCACGATGCCGCAGGAACGCCTCAGCATCCGGCCATTTTGCATCTACACATTCACGCAACTGAAATGTCGGATGAACCAGAACGCGCCATGCGGTCCGCGGATATTCTGGGCACACTTTGCCCGGATGCAGGCCATATGAATCACATGCCGGGGCACACTTATGTGCTGTGTGGTGAGTATGAGAAAGCAAAGATCGCCAGCGAAAAGGCGATCCGGGCCGACAACATGTATGTTGACTACGCAGGGCCGTTTAATTTCTACACCACGGCACGATGCCATGACCTGCATCTGATGATGTACACCTGCATGTATCTTGGCCAATTCAAACCCGCTATCGCCGCCGCTGAACAGATGTGCGCTACCTTGTCCAAAGAGGTTTTAAGCGCGCCGGATCGCCCGCAAATGGCGATCACGATGGAGGGATATTTCTCCATGAAGATGCATGTGCTGGTTCGCTTTGGCCGATGGCAGGATATCGTTGACGCCCCCATGCCAGACGACCAGGTGCTCTATTGTGTTTCAACCGCGATGCACCATTATGCCAAGGGTGTTGCACATGCCGCACTGAATAATTTTGAAGCCGCAGAGGAAGAGCAACGACAATTCTTTCAGGCTGTTGATCGTATCCCCCCGGATCGTAAGTTCTTTAACAATACCGCTCGTTCAACGTTGGCCGTGGGCGAAAAGATGCTTGAGGGAGAGCTCGAGTATCACAAGGGCAACTATGAAGTGGCCTTTGCAGCGTTGCGCGAAAGCGTGCAGCGTGATGACAACCTTGAATATACCGAGCCATGGGCCTGGATGCACCCGCCGCGCCACGCGCTTGCGGCGCTGTTGTCCGAACAGGGACACTTTGAAGAGGCCGAGCAGGTGTACCGGGCTGATCTGGGCCTGAACAATGAACTGCAACGATGCGCGCAACACCCGGACAATGTCTGGGCCTTGCATGGGTTCGTCGAATGTCTGCGTCAGCGTGGCGACATCGATGAATTGCCGGTCTTTGAAGAAAAGCTCGCCCAGGCATTGGCCAAAACCGACGTTCCAATCACATCCTCCTGCCTGTGCCGTAAACAGGTTGAAGATTTTTCAAAATCAAACTGTTGTTCCGGCTGAAGGGGCCTGCCTGAAATGATCGCAAATCTCATGATGTATCAGCGCCCTCAGTTGGTCGGTGCGCATAACCGGTTTTGGGCCTTGATCCGCACGGCCTTACGCGAACGTGGCATCGACAGCCCTGAAACCCTATCTCAGGACGCCGAAGAATTTTCTGTCTGGCGAGACCCGGAATTGGTGCTCAGCCAGACTTGCGGTATGCCGTTTCGGACATGGCTGCATGAAGATGTAGCGCTCGTAGGAACGCCGGACTACGGGCTTGAAGGATGTCCGCCGGGATATTACCGCAGCGCGCTGGTGGTCCGTGACGATGATCCCCGTGACACGTTGGATGCCTATCGAGATGCGTCCTTTGCTTACAATCAGCATTTCTCCCAATCCGGTTACGCAGCGCCTTATTGGCACCTGAAACCCCGTGGCTTCTGGTTTGAGAACAGACTGCACACCGAACAACACTTGAATTCCGCGCGCGCTGTGGCCGAGGGCCGGGCAGATATTGCGTCCCTGGATGCCCAGTCCTGGAGGTTGATGGAACGATATGAGCCGTTTGCGAAACAACTGCGTGTACTTGATTGGACCGAACCGACCCCCGGACTGCCCCTGATCACAGCATTAAAGGATCAGAGCGCGGCGATTTACGGAGCGGTTGAACAGGCGATAAAGTCATTGGGAGACGAAGATAGGTCACTGCTGGGTGTGAAAGGGATTGCGATGATTGCCAAGGAAAACTACCTGGCAATTCCAAACCCACCATAGAAATTAGCGGTCATCGAATACTCGCATTGCGACCCTTTGTGGCGAATGCAGCATTCGTTTCTTTGGGCTCAAAGCGGTGTTGCATTGCACCGAGTCCGAAAGTCAGCTTTTGACCGCGAGAAACAGTCGGCCTGATTTGTGCGAACGTCCGCTTTGTTAGAAGCCTGTTCCAAAAACAGCCGGTCGCCTCCCGGCTAAAAAAGGCTGCGTTTGGCCGACACCCTTTCTGCTGACCGACCAAACAAAACAAAAAGGGGCGGAAGACCGCCCCTTGAGCGTTCGTTTTGAAACCCTCCGGTAAAAGTACCCTTTACTCCGGGACGGACGGGTATTTCATGCCGGCGACTTCCTGCATCAGGCGGATGACCTGGGTGCAGTAGCCGGCTTCATTGTCGTACCAGACATAGAGAACAAGGCGGTCGCCGTCGACGATAGTCGCCTGGCTGTCGACCACACCGGCATGGGTGGAGCCGACCAGATCGGAGGACACCAGCTCGGTTGACGCGGTGTAGTCGATCTGGTCCTGCAACGGCGACTGGATGGAGATCTTGCGCAGGTAGTCGTTCATTTCCTCAGCCGTCGTCTCGCGCTTGAGATTGAGGTTGAGGATGGCCATGGAGACATTCGGGATCGGTACGCGGACCGCGTTGCCGGTCAGTTTGCCCTTCATTTCCGGCAGGCATTTTGCGACGGCACTTGCCGCGCCCGTGCTGGTCAATACCATGTTGAGCGGCGCGGAGCGGCCCCGGCGGTCGCCCTTGTGGTAGTTGTCGATCAGGTTCTGGTCGTTGGTGAAGGCGTGGATGGTTTCCACGTGGCCGTTCTCGACACCGAACTCGTCGTTGATCACCTTGAGGACCGGCGTGATCGCGTTGGTGGTGCAGGAGGCGGCGCTCAGGATGTCGTCGTCTGCGGTGATGTCGCCATTGTTCACGCCATAAACGACATTCTTGATGGAGCCTTTGCCCGGCGCGGTCAGAATGACCTTTGAGGCGCCCGGACATTTCAAGTGCTGGCCGAGGCCGTCTTCGTCACGCCAGATCCCGGTGTTGTCGACCACCAGCGCATTGTTGATGCCGTATTTGGTGTAATCCACCTCGGCCGGGGAGTTGGCGTAAATCACCTGAATGTAATTGCCGTTGGCGATGATGGCGTTCTGCTCTTCATCCACGGTGATCGATCCGCTGAACGCACCGTGGACGGAATCGCGGCGAAGCAAACTGGAGCGTTTTTTCAGATCGCCGTCCTTGCCGCCGCGAACGACAATGGCGCGTAGGCGCATTTTGTTGCCCGCACCCACACGTTCCACCAGCATGCGGGCCAGAAGGCGGCCAATGCGGCCAAAGCCATAAAGAACGACGTCCTGCGGTTCCTGCAGGATGGAAGTCTTGCCGGTGTTGATGCTGGCGAGCTGCTGCTCCAGGAAAGTCTTGGCATCGCCGCCTTCCGCCATGAAGCGGTGGCAGAGCTTGCCAAGATCAACGCGGGCCGCGGCAAGATCCATCTCCAGCATGGCCTTGACGATTTCAAGGCTTTTTGAGACGTCCAGCTCCTGACCGGTGATCTGCAGGGCGTAGCGGTGAGCCTTGATGATCTCGATGGCGGAGTTGTTGAGGAGGCGGCGTCCGAAAATCCGGATGTTGATGCCGTAGTCCCGGTAGAGGTGGCCAACCAGCGGGATCATCTGCTCAGCGGCGGATTGTTGTTCCTTCCAGTTATCGAAGTGATTATCCATAGCCGCCATGCCGACGAACTCCCTTTGGGTAATTAACGCACAATGATTGGCAGGTTTTCCCGCCTGCGCGCGGTTTAGCGCCAGTCCAAACGCAATGTCCAGACCCACTTTTTGTTTAATCGATTAGATGGAGTGGCAGCGTTGCCAGCAAAGCTTCGGCGCCCTTCGCAATGACAGAGGCGACAAAAAAAGGGGCGGAAAACCGCCCCTTGAATGCGTGATGCTGAAAGCTGCCGGTTAGGCGCTTTTGGCAACCTCGATGCCTTTTTGAGACATCAGGCCCTGAAGTTCCTGGTTCTGGAACATTTCGCGGATGATGTCGCAGCCGCCGACAAACTCACCCTTCACATAGAGCTGCGGGATGGTTGGCCAGTTGGTGTATTCCTTGATGCCTTGGCGCAGGTCATCGTCTTCCAGAACGTTGATGCCTTTATACGGGGCGCCGACATAGTCGAGGATCTGAACGACCTGACCGGAAAATCCGCACTGCGGAAAATTCGGTGTGCCTTTCATGAAAAGCACAACATCGTTGGTATCGACTTCGTTTTTAATCCAGTCCTGGATGCTCATTTCTGCACGTCCTTGCGTTTCGCCGGCGCGGTAAGCCTTTAGCCGGTGCGGTAAATCAATCTGGATACGGCTTTCCAAATCCGGACTTCCATGATCAGCAAGATCACAAGTACTGGGATGAGGAAAAGCCAAACCATTTTATTTCTCCATGGGTTTATTCCGGCGCTTGGGTCTGAAGGGCCAGGGCATGAAGTTCCCCTCCCATATTTCCTTTCAGCGCTTCATAAACCATCTGGTGCTGCTGTACGCGGCTTTTGCCCCGGAAGGCTTCCGAAATCACATTGGCCGCGTAGTGGTCACCATCACCAGCCAAATCCCGGATCTCGACCTGAGCATCGGGCAGGGCCTCCTTGATCAGGGTTTCGATCTCATTTGCGTTCATTGGCATAGTAGGTGCGTCCTTATTCCATAAATCCAAGCCGATAATTGACTTAAGCGATTGCCATGTATGTTGGGAACCAATCTTCGTGCGCTTTTTTCAAGTTTGCAACGGATATGGTGAGAACACCTTCAACTGTCAAATCACCGCCACCTGTGGTGCCGATTTTTTGAACTTCAATGCCGGCATCTATGATGTCTTCCAGCACCGCGTCGAGCTTGTCTTGCGCGACCGTGACCACATAACGGCCCTGGTCTTCGCCAAAAAGCGCCGCGTGGGCCGGGCCGTCGATCTCGACAGTCGCACCGATGCCGCCGGACATGGCCATTTCGGCAAGCGCGACCCCAAGACCACCTGAGGAAATGTCGTGCACGCCGGTGACCCGGGCCGCGCCGATCAGCTGACGGACGATGGTACCGCGGCGCTTTTCCGCGGCCAGATCGACCGGCGGCGGAGCGCCTTCCTCGCGGCCGAGAATGTCAGCCATATATTGGGTAGCACCCAGATGAGTGCCGAGGCCGCCAATCACGAGGATTGTGTCGCCGTCATTGGCAAAGCTTGCCGCTGCCCGCACGGTCACATCCGGCAGAAGACCAACACCGCCAATTGCCGGGGTCGGTAGAATCGCTTCGCCGTGGGTCTCGTTGTAGAGCGACACATTGCCGGAAACGATCGGGAAATCGAGTTCGCGGCAGGCTTCACCGATGCCTTTGATGCAGCCGACAAATTGCCCCATGATGTCCGGCTTTTCCGGATTGCCGAAGTTGAGGTTGTCGGTGGCAGCCAGAGGCTCGGAGCCAACGGCGGTCAGGTTGCGCCAGACCTCAGCGACGGCCTGCTTGCCGCCTTCATAAGGGTCGGCTTCGCAGTAGCGCGGAGTGACATCAACGGAGAACGACAGGCCTTTGCGGCCGCCATCAACGCGGATAACACCGGCATCGCCGCCCGGAGAGGCGGCTGTGTTGCCCTGGATCAGCGTGTCGTATTGCTCGTAGACCCAGCGGCGGGAGGCACCATTTGCGTTGCCAACGAGGGTTTTCAGTGCGTCCGCGTAGTCTTCCGGTTCGGCTACGTCGGAAGCTGCCAGAACGGGGCGTTTGGTTGGTTCAACCCACGGACGGTCGTATTCCGGAGCCTCGTCGCCGAGTTCCTTGATCGGCAGGTCGGCAACGACTTCGCCCTGATGTTTGACGACAAAACGCAGCGTGTCGGTGGTTTTGCCGACAATGGCAAAGTCCAGCCCCCATTTTTTGAAGATGGCTTCTGCTTCTGCTTCCTTTTCAGGGCGCAGAACCATGAGCATGCGCTCCTGGCTTTCCGAGAGCATCATTTCATAGGCACTCATACGCTCTTCGCGGACGGGCACCTGATCCAGGTTCAGTTCAATGCCGAGATCGCCAGAGGCGCCCATTTCAACTGCGGAACAGGTGAGGCCAGCCGCGCCCATGTCCTGAATCGCGATCACCGCGCCGGTCTCCATCAGTTCCAGGCAGGCTTCCAGCAGGCATTTTTCGGTGAATGGGTCGCCGACTTGAACAGTGGGGCGCTTTTCTTCGATGGTGTCGTCGAATTCCGCCGATGCCATGGTCGCACCGCCAACGCCGTCACGGCCGGTCTTGGCGCCGAGGTAAACCACCGGCAAGCCAACACCTTCAGCCTTTGCCAGGAAGATCTTGTCGCTGTCTGCAAGGCCGGCTGCAAAGGCATTGACCAGGCAGTTGCCGTTGTAGCGGGCATGGAACTCAACTTCGCCGCCGACGGTTGGAACGCCGAAGGAGTTGCCGTATCCGCCAACACCAGACACAACGCCCGACACCAGGTGTTTGGTGCGCGGATGGTCCGGCTCGCCGAATCTCAGCGCATTCATGGCCGCAACCGGCCGCGCTCCCATGGTGAAGACATCGCGCAAGATGCCGCCAACACCGGTCGCAGCGCCCTGATAAGGTTCGATGTAGGACGGGTGGTTGTGGCTTTCCATCTTGAAAACCACGGCCTGGCCGTCGCCGATATCGACAACTCCGGCGTTTTCACCTGGTCCCTGCAAGACCCGTGGACCTTCGGTCGGCAGGGTTTTCAGCCACTTCTTGGAAGACTTGTAGGAGCAGTGCTCGTTCCACATGGCTGAGAAAATGCCGAGTTCGGTGAAGGTCGGCTCGCGGCCGATCAATTCAAGAATGCGGTCATATTCATCTGGCTTGAGGCCGTGGGAAGCGATGAGTTCGGGCGTGATCTTGATGTCGTTCGGGATCATGTCGGTCCGGAAATCTGCGGCGTTGAGAGCGTTTCGCAAAACGCTTTAAAGCGCCTGGGCCAGTTTCGCGCCGGTTTAGCAGACAAAATCGCAGATGGGGAGAGGCCAGTTTCGATTCATTTGACTGTTAAGGCCTATTCGCAAGCTTTTCAGAAGATATCGGCCTATTCGAAGCTGTCGTAACAGGCGCAACTGTCTTGAAGCAGATCACCGACGGCTACCAGCCCGTCGATCGTGTCTTCCCGGGTGAGCGGATTGCTGAAGCCGATCCGAATGCTGTGATAGACCTTGCCCGTGCGCCCGGGTTTGAACTCGTCTTCATCGTCCACCAGCACATTGTTTGCTGCGGCGGCTGCCTTGAATGTTCCAGGATTCCAAGGTTCGGGAACTTTCAGCCAAAGGAACGGGCAGTCCGGTGCGGAACGGTACTCGAAGGAACCGAGATGCTGTTCGACAAGTGCGTGCCGGGCTGTAATTTCGGCGCGGACCTTTTCACGGAAGTTGTCCGCTGCACCGGACAGAACCAGACGCGTAGAAAGCTCAGACAAGAGAAAGGAAATGCCGCCGGTCAGCATTTTGTGGGCGGTATATATCCGTTGGGCATAGGCATGCGGGCTGGAAATCCACCCACCTCGGACACCGGCAGTTACCGATTTTGACAGAGATCCGACATGAAATGTCCGCTCCGGCGCCAAGGCAACAATCGGTGGGACGGATGTCTCCCGCAAGGAGCCGTAGACTTCATCCTCGATAATCCAGAGATTATGCTGGCGGGCAACGGCGACAATGTCCTGCCGCCGGGTTTCACTCATGAAGCCGAGAGTGGGATTGTGCATCGTCGGCATGAGGAACAAGATGCGCGGATGGGTTTGTGCGCAGACCCGCGAGAGATCCTCGGGCAGGGGGCCTTCCTCATCCCGTTCCACCACAACTGGCCGCCGACCGGATAACGCTGCCCCCCGGGCAATGGAGCTGTACGTCAAATCCTCAAAGGCGATCCGGTCTCCGGGTGCGGTCGTGGCCGCGATGATCGACATGATCGCCGCCTGCGCTCCGGTTGTTGGGACGATGCTGCCTTCGTCCGGTTCCCAGCCGCTTCTTGAGAGCCAGCGTTTGCCGGCCGTTCGCCAATCTGGCGGCACGGCGCGCGTGTAACTGGCAATCTCGTAAGGCCGGTCCCGGGTGATCTGTAACGTCAGATCCCCGATGACTTCGGCCTGACCAATTTCTGGAGCTGATGTGCTGTCAAAGCGGATCGCCGTGTCATGGGGAACGGGAATCCGTGTTCCAGCAAATGCGCGGTCTTTGGGTGGCTGCGTCGCATCTTGAACCCATGACCGGCCTTCCAGTGGTTCATTACGGACATTTGCATAAGCAGGCGGTCCGCGGTGTTCAGCGCTCAAAGATGGCTTTGTGTTTTCCTCAAGCGGCAAGGGGCCCTTGCTGCCCAGGACGTAGGTTCCTCGGCCCACCTCTCCGGTGACAAGCCCACGTTGGCGGATGGTCGCGTATGCCCGGCCAATTGTACCAACCGTTACGCCCAGATCATACGCAAGGTCGCGTTGCGGCGGTAGTTTGGTGCCAGCCGCAAGTGAACCAGAGGCAATGTCCGCGGAAATCTGATCCGCGAGGCGCAAGTAGATCGGGCCATGCCCGTCCGGGATATCAGGAAGCCAATTTGTCATGGTGACAATTTTGTATATTGCCACCGTGAAGGAGTCAATTCATATGATTGTCACCGCACAATTTTGATAATTGTGTTGATTGTGCCCTAAGGAGTTTTGAAAATGAGTGCAATAGAGTCAATCTCCGCCGTCCATTGCCCCGCACCTGCTGGCAAGGCCGCGCCGCGATCAACATTCGTGCAAAAGGTCTTGGGCTGGATGCTGACAGCGAGAAGCCGCGGACATCTGGCAGAGCTCACCGATGCGCAACTGAAGGACATTGGTCTGACGCCGGCTGAAGTTCGTAAAGAGGTGGAAAAGCCGTTCTGGCAAGGGCCGCGGTTTCGCTAGGAGAAATGCCCTTGTATCGGATGGAATGAAGCTCAGACCCGTCTTCGGAAGGTTTCCGGAAGTTTTCCTCATGCCAATTAGGTGTGGCAGCCTAAGTACCTGACTGGCACACTTCCGGATTGGCAGGCGCCCGTTTCCCCCGGGCGCCTGCAATCAGTCAGACTGCGCCGGTGTATTCACCGCGGGCCGGGTAATCGTTTTTCTTCACGAAATCCAACGCCCCGAGCATTTCCTGGAAATGCGGGCGGACGAACGGCATGGTCTGGACGGACGCAAAGTAGAGGCTTCCGTCCGACTTGATCAGGAACACACCTGGCTCGGAGAACAATTCCGGCTCCTCGATGCCGATGGACGTCTTACCGCGTCCTGTCGAAATATAGAGGCCCCAGTCCTTTGCCACGTTAAGCGGCAAATCATATCCAAAGCGAAGATCCTCATGACCGACCTTCTCGGCCATTTGTTGCGCGCGGTCTTCCGTGTCGGACGAAATCGCGATTGCCTCAACGCCCCGTTCCTTCAGTTGGGGCAGGAGACGGCCGAGTTCTTTCAGATACGTGGCGCAGATCGGGCAATGAAGGCCGCGGTAAAACACGACGAGTGTTGCAAATTCCGCGGTGCTTGCGGTCAAATCAAAGGTGCCGGAGGACAGCGTTTCAACCGTTAGTGCTGGGACTTTTTGTCTTGGAGTGAGCATGCCATTTCCTTTTTCAGCGCATCTGCGCAGTTCTTGACGAAAGATTTGGCTAGCATATCGAACGATATCGGCGTAAATGTACAAAAATAATAACATTGAGTACGGAAATGCAGAGCCCTTACCGCACGAATTTCAACGGCCGGCTGGATCGACTGTCTTCTCTGATTGACCGCTTGCGGGTCCATGTCAGCGACAACGGCTCAAGTGGTCCGGATGTAGAGTGCGCGACTTTATGGATTTGCAAGGACCCGGCTCAGGATCTCCGGCTGATTTTGAACCCAGCTAACAAGAGAGTTTCGAGTGGACTGGACAAGGTGCGGCCACGAGCCGACGAAAGTGTGCTGGTTTCCACCCAAATTGAAATCTCTGGTGTAGGCAAACGGCTTTTCACAGCCCTTCCTGTGTGCCTGTCTATCGATCTTGCCGAAGACCCGAGCCTGTCTTCTGTTGTCATGCCGCTGATCGAAGAAGTCATGCGACCGCGCTGTGGCGGGCAAGCAGTCTTTCAACGTCTCTGCGAAGTTGTGGTCATACGGCTGCTTCGCCATGCCCTCGAAGGCGAAAGAGTCGACACCGGATTGTTGAACGGACTGTCCGATTCGCGGGTTGCGCAGGCACTGGTCGCAATTCATGAGGCGCCGGGTGAAAATTGGACCTTGGAAAGGTTGGCAGAGGTTGCTGGGATGTCCAGGACCCAATTCGCGGTGACGTTCAAGGATCTGATCGGCTCTACGCCGATGATGTATTTGTCGAATTGGCGTTTAGACATTGCGCGGGACGAACTTGCGGCCGGCCGGCAGGTCAAATCTGTAGCCAATATGTGCGGATTTTCCAGTGCCGCGTCATTTTCTCGCGCCTTCGCAAAACGTTATGGTGCGCCGCCGAGGCGTGTCCGGCAAATCAGCTGAATTTTGCGTGTTATTTCAATGTGATTATTCTTCATAAGTATTAATTGCATTGTAATAAGTTATGCAATTACAGATTGTATTCATGTTAACGAATTTACTGCAACCTCCAGTCCGTCCTAACTGGAGAAGCAATCATGACGTTACGTAGTCTTGCAGTCGCTGGTGCAGTTTTTGTTGCGGCGGCGATCCCGGCATCCGCCAATCAATTTGAATCGGAGCTCAAAGCCCTGTCGGTTGGCAAAATAGCCGATATTTCTAGTTCTCAAGAAGTGATCGCTGCGATCAAAAGTCAAAATGAGCGCACTGCCACATATGATCAATCCAAAATCGATGAACTGGATAAAACCTGGCGTGCTGAGGCCGAATCCAACGACCAGCCCATGATCGATGATGTGCTTGGCAATGACTTGTCTGGATACCTGATGGATATCCAGGACGGCAGCGGCGGGTTGTTTACCGAGATCTTTGTGATGGATGCAAAGGGTCTCAATGTTGGTCAAAGCGATGTCACCTCGGACTATTGGCAAGGAGACGAAGCCAAATGGAAAGAGACCTTTGGCAAGGGTCCCAACTCCGTCCTAATCGGCGAGCTGGAACAAGATGACTCAACTCAACAGTTGCAAAGCCAAGTCAGTGTCACGGTCGCAGACCCCGACACCGGTGAACCGATTGGGGCAGTGACCTTCGGTGTCAACATCGAACAGCTCTAAGCCAGAACAGCGCTCAGACATTTAACACACACTTTGCCGACCGGAACAAAAGAGGCAAACCATGAAAATTTCCAAGACATTGCCGGCTATCATTGTTGGACTTGGGCTCATTTGCTCTGTTGCGGTCGGCTTTGCCAGTTTCTTATCAGGCAGCAGCCTTATCGGAACATTGACTGAAGACCGCCTGACTGCTCTTGCGCAAAGCCATCGGGCAGCGCTGCAAAGTCAGATTGAGACCTATGCAGGGTCCTTACGCTCCATGGTGGAAAGTCAGCTGGTTCGAGCATCTCTCGCCGATTTTCAATCGGGTTGGAAAAAGGCTGGCGATGGTGCCGCTGATAGGATGCGGAAAATTTATGTGACAGACAATCCGCACCCAGCGGATCAAAGGGACGAGCTGGTGCGCGCGGGCCGCAAACCTTATGATCGCTCGCACAAAAGCTTTCATCCGCTTCTGCGCCGCTATGCCAGCGAAAATGGGTATGGAGATCTTTTGCTGATTTCACCCGATGGCAAAGTGGTTTATTCGCTGAAGAAACGAGCTGATTTTGCAGCGGATCTCAAGTCGCCAAAGTGGTCGAGTACGGTTCTGGCCCGTGCCTTTGAAAAGGCTATGGCGGGAGAAGCAGGGTCGGTCCACATGCTGGATCTAGAAGCCTACGCGCCAAATGACGGCGAACCTGCCGGGATATTGGCCGTTCCCGTCTCAATTGGCCGGAAAACCATTGGCGTTCTGGCCGTACACGCGCCCACTGGGAAACTTTCAGATACGCTGGCGACCTATGCCGGATTGGGCAAAACGGGAAATGTCCACTGGGTGAATGCCGACGGTGTCAGTCAGAATGATAGTGCACGTACGCCGCAAAAAAGCGAACTCCTGGACACTTCTTTTAGCCGGTCCGATGTCACGCGGCATATGGCAGCCGATAGCAAGTATCTGGGATTAGATGATGTAAACGGTAGATCCGTTTCAGCCGCCATTGCGCCGTTTGAATCCCTTGGCAATGCCTATGCTGTGATCGTGACCCAGGACACAGATGAGGTTCAAGCGCCTCTGCGGGCTCTGCAACGAAACCTGGTTCTGATTGCTGCACTCATTGCATTGTTTGCCGGGCTTGTTGGATTCTTTTACTCCAAAAGCCTCACCCGCCGGATCAACCGCCTCGCGGATGCAATGCAGCGGCTCGCAGATGGCGCGATAGATGTTGTCCTGCCAAAGGATAATGGCAAGGATGAAATCGATGACATGACCCGCACGGTTGAGTACTTCCGTGAAAGTGTGAAGCGGCGCGAAGAGTTGGAGGAAGAAGAGGTTCAAGAGCGGTCCCGCGAGCGGATGCGCCAGAGCATCGTTGCAAAATCGATCACCGAATTCAGAGACCTGATCGAAGGCGTGGTGGCCAAAGTGACTATCAAAACGGACGCTATGATCAAAAGCGCCAGCAAGATGAACACAATTGCCGAAGGTGCCTTTGATCGTGCCAATGAAGCCAATCAGGCAACGGAACAATCGTCTCAGAGCGTCCAGACCGTCGCGTCGGCGGCCCAAGAGCTGACAGCGTCTATCAGCGAGATTCTTGAGCAAACAACGCGTGCTGGCGATGTGATCGGGGAAGCGACAGACGTTGCTACCCAAACAGATACACAAGTGACAGGCCTGGCGAGCGCTGCGGAAAAAATTGGGGCTGTCGTTGGAATGATCCGCGAAATTGCCGCGCAAACCAATCTCCTGGCCCTGAATGCCACAATTGAGGCTGCAAGGGCCGGAGAAGCCGGACGCGGGTTTGCGGTTGTGGCCTCTGAAGTCAAGGCGCTGTCTGAGCAGACAGCAAATGCAACTGAGGAGATTGAAGCGCAGATTTCCGGTGTTCAAAACCTGACCAACGATACACTGGAATCCATCCGCCAGATCGTTTCGTCGATTTCCAATGTGCAGACCATGGCCGACTCCATCACACAGTCGGTTGGTGACCAGCGCCAGGCGACCGAAGAAATCACCAAAAGCATCACTGTCGCTGCCAACGGAACACAGAAGGCAATGGAAAATGTCGAACTGACCTCCGGAGCGATTTCTTCCACAGTCGAAGAGGCTGGATCCGTGAATGCCACAAGTGGTGAGGTTAAAAACATCTCAAGCGATCTGTTCGAAGCTGTCGAAGATTTCCTTCAAGCCATGAACCAGGATGTTCGTGACAGGCGGACGGCCTTGCGGAAGAAGGTTGCCGGTGAGGCGATCGACCTCATTGCAAACGGGCAAACGTTCCAGGTGTCTTTACGGGACGAAACTGACGGCGGTTTGGGCGTCGAGTCGGTTGATGGCTTAGCTCAAGGAATGGAAGTGTTTGTTTGCCGCCGGGGTATGGCGGAAACACGCGGCCGGGTGGCATGGGTTTCTGAAAAGGGCGCCGGTATCGAATTGCTGGCAGCTGAGAAGAGTTTGCCCATCGCAAGTTGACAAACTCATAGGCCCCGACCGCTTGGTGGTCGGGACCGGTGAAGTAGTGCTTGGAAATCTAAAGCACAAAACAGCTATAAAGCCGCATAACGCTGTCCCATTGCAGCGAAATCTAAGCGGCGCTGACTTCGTTGAGAAAGGCGTCGATCCGGTCATTGACCTGCTTGTTGATCGTGCTGATTTCGCGGGACGCGTCTCGGATTTTTCCCGCTGATTGCATGGTGTCGGAGGCTGTTTCCCGCAAACTGGATACATTGGCCGCCATTTGCTGTGTCCGCTCTGCGGCGGACCCGACATTCTGGCTGATTTCATTGGTTGCGGCCGTTTGTTCCTCAATGGCCCCGACGATCGCAACGGTGCTTTCCTGAACGTCGGTGATTATGCCGGTAATCTGCGACATGGCTGCGACGGTTGTTTGGCTGGACGACTGAATGGCCTTGATCTGGCTGGAGATTTCGTCGGTCGCTTTTGCGGTCTGATTGGCGAGCGATTTGACCTCGCTGGCGACAACCGAGAAGCCGCGGCCATGTTCGCCGGCCCGGGCAGCTTCGATTGTTGCGTTAAGGGCGAGCAAATTAGTCTGCTCAGCGATCGCCTGGATCAGAACGATGATCTCGTCGATCTTGGTTGCCGCGTCAGCGAGCTGGTCGACATCTTCGTTTGTCGCACTGGCGCTGATGCTGACTTTTTCGATCTGAAGTGAGGTCTGGGTTACTTGCTCAGAGATTTCTCCAATAGCGCCACTCAGCTGCTGGGTCGCTCCAGCGACCGCTTGAACATTTTCCGATGCAAGCTCTGAAGCTTCGTTGGCATTACTGGCCTCATGTGAATTCCGTTCGCTGGTGTCGACCAGACCTCCGGCCAGCACATGAGCGTCGTCGATCGTTTTTTCAGCCGATGAAAGCATCGCTACGATATCGTGTTTGAAAGCTGCAATCGTCTGATCGATTTCGCTCTGGCGGGTGGCCTTGGCCTCGTTTTCCTTCTCTGCGTCGTTTTCCAAGCGCCGGCGATCCAGCGCATTGTCCCGGAATACAACGAGCGCACGTGCCAACTCACCAATTTCTGTATTGGTTTCGGTCTGCGGGATCTCATGGTCCAAATTGCCAGCCGCCAGCTGTCCTGTCGCACCGGTAATGTCAGAGAGGTTCCTGGACACGCTTAAAACAATCAGAAATCCGGCTCCGATTTGAGTCAACAATGTCAGGATGACTGCGCCAAAAATGAGAGTAGCTGCCGAGTCGCGAGTGTCATTAAGAGCAGCTTGAATATCTGTTGCCGATTTCTGGGTTGTCTTCAACTGGGCCAATAAAGCGTTGTCGAGACCGGAGTACGAGCTGTTCAATGTCTCCTGGGCTACCGCCAACTTACCTTCTGCCGTTCCCAGGTTATCCAGGCGGGTGGACAGCTCCTGGAGCAAGCTCGTCATACTGTCAGTGAAATCACTATCCAGATCCGGTTCTTCCAGAAGGGATTGGAGATCACCGATCCGTCTCTCTGCAACTTGAAGATGGCTGTTGTCTTCGCCGGAGATGATTTTGACGATATCCCGTTGAAGGGTTTCAAACGATAATGCGACCTGGAACACGGCAGGCTGATCGTCAAACTCCAGCTCTTCATAAATCCGCGCTGCGATCTTTGCAGAAGTGTTGCTGGCATCAACTGTATAGCCCGTTGGCGTATTGATTCCTTGCTGCCCACCTTCGGCAACGACAACAGATTGCCGGTCACGATATCCAAGAAGCGCGAGGGTTTCTCTGTATTGATCCAAGGCGCCGCTATAGCTGGCAAAAGATTGGGTCAGAACTGCATCGGTTTTTTGGCTTGAAAGAAAATCCGTGACTGCCGTAAGTGTTGCTTCTACTGCGGGAAGTGCAGCCGCTTTGCGTTCGGCCCGCAGGTTTTGTTCAGCTACCTTGAGAGCAAGGATTTTGCGATTAAGGACGGAGAGTTTCTCGTAGTCCTCTTGCGCAACTTCAAAGTCTTCAGATGCCTTTGTGATTGAACTGTCCGAAACATATTGGGCAACCCCAATGACGGACAAACCAAAGACGGCACTAAAAGCCAGAGCGGCGACCCGGTTGCGAAGGGAAATCCGGTCGAAGAAAGTCAGATTGCTCATGTTTCTGGCCTCAAAATACGAGGGAACTAGAGAATTCTGACAATATCTAAGCGGCGTTATCCTGAAGAAAGGCTTAACACATAGAAAAAATTATATATTTGCATGAATTCGAAAGTGTTTGAAATCAGCCGATTACATCACTTACTTGCGATCACCGAGCGTCTTTTCCAGCGCATAGAATTCGTCATTGATGTCATCGACTTTGCGCGCCAGAAGGGCCTGAGCGTCTTTCAAGCCGAGATTGTAAAAAGCCGCGCCGAGGTTTGTAGACAGATAATCGATCAGGAACTCAGTGTCCATATTGCCGATTTCAAGTTCCAGCTCATCATCGAAGTAACGTTGGATTTGCGCGACAAGGCGGGTCCGGGTTTCTTTGTCGAGAGATTGATCTGCCATACCCGCCTCCAATGTCCGGTTTAGGCCGCTTGATCCAAGAGACTCTCAAACAGCAGACGGCCATCCAGGCCACCGTGCAGCGGTTCAACCAGATTTTCCGGATGTGGCATCATACCGAGCACATTGCCCTTCGCGTTCATGACGCCGGCAATGTCGTTGATTGAACCGTTCGGATTGGTGCCCTCAGCATAGCGGAAGATCACCTGGCCATTATCTTCAACCGACTTCAGAGTTTCAGCGTCGGCGAAATAGTTTCCGTCGTGGTGGGCCACCGGGCAGCGCCAGACCTGACCTTTTTCAAACTTGCCCGAGAAGCGGGTCGCGCTGTTGACGGTTTCCAGCATGACTTCCTTGCAGACAAAATGCAGGTCGGCATTGCGCATCAATGCACCCGGCAAAAGGCCAGCTTCGGTCAGGATCTGAAATCCGTTGCACACGCCTAGAACGGACACGCCGCTCTCGGCCTTGGCGACCAGATCCTTCAGAATCGGTGAGCGGGCGGCAATCGCACCGGAGCGCAGATAGTCGCCGTAAGAAAAGCCGCCTGGAACCACAACAAGATCAGCATCTGGGAGCGTGGTTTCGGTGTGCCAAACGCCAACAGGGCGGGTGCCGGTGATGAGTTCCAGGGCATGGAACATGTCACGGTCGCGGTTGGAGCCTGGGAAAACGATGACGGCGGTTTTCATGGGGCAAAATCCGATGGTTCAGAGCAAGACAAAAACGGCAATGAGAGCGGCAAGGGCTGGAACAAGGATGAAGACCGCTACCTTGAGGCCCAGAAAGACAATAGCTTTCTTTGCGTCGTCATCCATGGGGTGTCCCGCTTCAGGCGATCTCGATTGCGTAGTTTTCGATGACGGTGTTGGCGAGCAGTTTTTCGCACATCTGCTCAAGTTCGGCTTTGGCCGCATCCGTGTCGGAGCCGGTCAATTCAACATCGAAGACCTTGCCCTGGCGGACCGAGTCAACGTCACCGAAACCGAGACCTCCAAGAGCGCCTTCAATGGCTTTTCCCTGAGGATCGAGAACACCGTTTTTCAAGGTGACGATCACACGCGCTTTCATGATTTTTGTTCTCCATCGGCATCTGGCAGGGGCTGTTGCGCGCTCCATACACCAGCTGAACCGGTTCGCAAAGGCAAAGACGGCATAAGACTAAGAAAAACCCCCGCCGATTTTCAAAGGGCAGGGGCGTTTCGTCTTTATTTTACCAAGGTGGGGCCGGATCCGACCGGCCGTTCGTTTTGGGTCATCAGACCTAGACGCTTGGCGACTTCCTGGTAAGCTTCCAGCATTCCGCCCATTTCACGGCGGAAGCGGTCTTTGTCCATTTTTTCGTTGGTTTCAATATCCCACAAACGGCAGCTGTCCGGGGAAATCTCGTCGGCAACAACGATGCGCATCAGGTCGCCTTCAAACAGACGGCCGCATTCGATCTTGAAGTCAACGAGGCGGATGCCGACGCCCAGGAACAGGCCGGACAAGAAGTCGTTGACGCGGATGGCCAGCGCCATCATGTCGTCAAGTTCCTGCGGTGTAGCCCAGCCAAAAGCGGTGATATGCTCTTCCGAAACCATCGGATCGTCGAGTTCGTCGTTCTTATAGTAGAACTCGATGATCGAGCGGGGCAGCTGCGTACCTTCTTCCAGGCCGAGCCGTTTGGCGATGGAACCTGCGGCCACATTGCGCACAACAACTTCCAGCGGAATGATTTCCACTTCCCGGATCAGCTGTTCCCGCATGTTCATCCGGCGGATGAAGTGAGTCGGGATCCCGATCGCGTTCAGATGGTTGAAGATGTATTCGGAAATACGGTTGTTGAGCACGCCCTTGCCGTCAACAATCTCGTGTTTCTTGTTGTTGAAGGCGGTCGCGTCGTCCTTGAAGTGCTGAACCAGAGTTCCCGGTTCAGGGCCTTCATAAAGAATCTTCGCTTTACCTTCATAAATGCGCCGGCGGCGGTTCATGGGCTTTTCCGTCTCGTTTTTGAGAGAAACCTTACGATGGAGACCTGCGCCTATATGTCTCGTTCTGCCAGGAAATTAAGCTTCGACCGGCAGTCGGTCAAAAGGCAGCAATTCCTCGATTGCGGCGCGGAACTTACCCGAACCAAGCCAAAAGCACAATCTTATGTTTTGCGTGTTTTTTAGGGGAATGTCATGCTTTTGGCCAATCGGTGACGCTAGTGCGTTGATTTGCGTCCCGCTGGGGGATATTGAAGGAGCCAAATGATCCCCATATAGGGGATGTGCAGCGCAGTTCAGGAGACGTAAAAGCATGAGCACATTCGACAAGCGCGAGCAGGGATTTGAAAGCAAATTCGCGCATGACGAGGAGCTGCGGTTCAAAGCGACCGCACGGCGCAACAAGCTGCTGGGGCTGTGGGCTGCAGAGCTGTTGGGACATGAAGGCGACAAGGCAGAAGAATATGCCAAGGAAGTTGTCCGTGCCGATTTCGAAGAGCCGGGCGACGAAGATGTCTTCCGCAAGATCCGTGAAGACTTCGATACCAACAACATTGATCAATCCGACCATCAGATTCGACGCACCATGGACGAATTGATGGCAACGGCCGTGGACCAGCTCCAGGAAGAAGGCTGATCCACAGTCAGCCTTATACGAGCGAACAAGCCAAGCGCCCGCCGGATCCGGCGGGCGTTTTTGTTTTATCGGCCTATGCGAACACATCTGCCGCAAATACGTCTTGCGGCCATAAGTGCGAGCCGCTTTGATGCCATCGGAATCGGAGGAGGTCGAACGTGACTGAAAATGCAGTGCTTGCCGACAAATTGCGGTCGGGAAAACCCGTCATCACGGGATGGTCCATGCTTGCGGCGCCGGTGATTGCGGAACTGATGGCCCGCAGCGGCTATGAAGCGGTGACACTCGATCTGCAGCACGGCATGCATGATTTTCAATCGGCGTGCGATGGCTTTTCGGCACTTGCGCTGGGTGGAGCTCATAGGATTGCCCGAATCCCGGTAGGTGACAACGCATTGGCGAGCCGGTTGGCAGATGTGGGCGCAGAATGTTTGATTGCGCCGATGATCAACTCCAGGAAAGATGCGGAAGCCTTTGTCGGAGCAGTCAAATATCCACCTGTTGGCGAACGTAGCTGGGCACCGTACCGGGCCATTGCTTTAAACAAGCAGACGACGGATGAGTATCTTACGACCGCAAACACCCGTACACTTGCGTTTGCGATGATCGAGACGCGAGAGGCTGTAGAGAACCTGGCAGAGATATTGTCGGTGCCAGGTTTGGATGGCGTTTTTGTGGGTCCGAGCGATTTGTCACTGGCCTTATCGAACGGAGCCAAGCTCGATCCCAATGGAGATGAGACCGCCCGAGTATGTGGTGGGATCGCCGCAAAAACCCGAGCCGCAGGCAAAATCGCAGGGATCTTTTGTCTTGGTGCTGCCAAGGTAGAAGAGGCCGTTGGTCAAGGGTACCGCCTGATGTCTCATGGAACGGATATCACATTGTTTGATCACGCGGCCCGATTGGCTTTGAGGGAAGTGTCACCGATTTCACAGAGGCCGTCGGGTCCAGCTGCAGGTTACTGACCGGAGTCGATAAAGTCCGTTGTTATCTCCCAATAAGGACGTCTGGGCCCATAAACCTCTGTAAAAAAGTCAATAAACACCCGCACTTTCTTGGGCGTTAGAGTCCGGCTGCCGTGGACCGCATAAACCGCTTTTTCCGGCATTTCATATCCTTTCAGGACTTGAACCAGTGTGCCATTGGCAAGGTAAGGCGCTGCCACGAAGGTGGCCACGCGGGCAACGCCGAGCCCAAGGGCGGCTGCCTCGCATATCGCTTCACCATTGTTGATCTGGTAGTTGCCAGAAACTCCAATTTCCTCGCTACCGAGCTCAGATTTAAAATACCATTTGTCCCGGTTGTCCGAATAGGAATAGAGCAGGCAGTTATGGTCCAGGAGATCGGCCGGTACCTTTATATTAGGATGATTTTTTAGATAGTCTGGTGCTGCGCAGATCATACCGGAAAGCGGTGCCAATTTACGGCAGATCAGGCTTGAATCCGGTAAATCCCCAGCTTGAAAAGCCAGGTCACAACCCAGATCGTGTGGATTAACCTTGCGGTCATCCAGGATGAGATCGATGGTCAGTTCTGGATAGAGCTTAAACAGGCCCGGCAAATGCTTTGCCACATGCAACCGGCCGAAGGCCATTGGCACCAGAACCTTCAAATGGCCGCGAACCACAGAGCTGTGGCGCTGGGCAAGTGTTTCGGCTTCTTGAAGCTCGGCAAGGGCAGGGATGATTTTGGCTAGGTAATTCTGGCCGGCCTCCGTTAATCGCAGGTGCCGGGTGGTGCGCTCTATGAGACGGACGGATAGGCGGGCTTCAAGACCGCTGATCCGGCGGCTGATTGCCGATTTTGAAAGCCCGAGTACAACAGCGGCCTTTGAGAAACTGCCAGCTTCCGCAACCGCAGCAAACACTTCGGCATCGATGTAGCGATCCATTTTTGTTGATCCAAATGCAACAATTAGTTTCTGGTAGCCGATATTGTTGCGCTTGTCTGCAGGAAATATGTGATGAGAGACACGCATTTCGTTTTCAATCGGGATACCTCTCCATGACAATCATCAGCGCCACACCATTGCCGCATCGGGCCAACCGCCGAGGGCTTGCCATGGCGCTCACGATCCTGGTTGGCGGGATCGTTGGCGGTAACTTCGCTCTCGCCAAATATGCGGTTCTTATGGGAGCTTCGCCATTTGCCCTGTTCTTTTGGCAGGTGTCCGGAGCCGCGGTGCTATTGCTTGGCGTGGTTCTGGTGCGCGGTCTGAACCAGTTCAATGGCCAGATGAGCCTTGCGCATTTGCGCTACTATTTTTTTGGTGGCCTGCTTGGGATCAGTATTCCCCAAGTGCTGGGATATATGGCGTTACGGGAAGTTCCGGCGGGACTGTTCACGATGGCCGTGACCGTGTCGCCGTTGTTCACATTTCTTGCCGCATCTGCCTATGAGCGCAGGTTTTTGCCACTTTACCGGGTCTGTGGTCTTCTGATCGGTTTGTCAGGTGTTCTCATTGCGACCTATTCAGGACTTGAAACCAATAGAATATCCGGCATGTCGCTGTTGCTGCTCGGGTTGGTCCCCGTGTTTTTGGCGCTGACGAACGTTTTCCGGGATAAAGCCTTTCCAGATGGCGGTGACCCTACGATTCTTGCAACGGGAACCCTTGTGTCGCAGGTGCTGTTGCTGTGGCCGTTTGCTCTTGGAATGGATGATTTTCGACAATCTATGCCAGTGATCGTGGAATTGTGGCCACATGTGATGGGACTGATGATGATCACGGCTCTTAGTTATATTCTGACATTTGAGCTCTACCGGCACACAGACGGCGTCGGTTTCAGCCAGGTTGGATACTTTGTAATCCTGTCAGGTGTGGCGGCCGGCGCATTGGTTTTTGGCGAAGAAATCTCAATCTTTTTTGCGATCTCAATCCTGTTGCTTTTTTTGGGTGTAGCAATCGGGAATGGTTCGCTCAGGACGACAAACAAAGTGAGAAAGTCCGCCGGTTGATTACCGGCGGACTTCAAATTCGCAAAAGAGCCGGATTATCCGAGTTTTTTCATAAAGTGGGCAAAGGACATCAGACCTTCCGGCCAGGGGCCATGTCCGCTCTCCAGATTAATATGGCCGGCTTCACCGGCGTCTTGGAAGGTTGTCCCCCAAGCTTTGGCGAAACCTTGAGCGCGCTCGTAATCACAGTAAGGATCGTTCCGGCTGGCGACCACATGGGCTGTGAACGGCAGCGGATGGGCCGGGATCGGCTTGAAGTCACCGCCATCAAACTCTTTCACGAGGCCTTCGCGGTCCCAATCGGACGGTGCGACCAAATAGGCTCCTTGGATTTTACCCTTTAGCGCATGTGCTGCGTGAGCAACCAGAATGCAGCCCAGGGAATGGGCAACGAGGACGACCGGACGTTTGCAAGCCTCGACGTCCTTGACCAGAGTTTCGAGCCATTCCTTTTTTGTGGGTTGGTGAAGCTCGTTTTGTTTGACCACGCGTGCTGTCGCCATTTTATCTTGCCAACGCAAAAGCCAATGTCCGGGTAACGTTTTGCCGTGACCCGGGATGAGCAGGATATCGGTTTCCGAGATTTTCAAAATAGGGTCCTCAAGCGCATGGCTGCCGTTTTTCGCTGCGTGTAATCATACTTCTGGCATAAGGTCCAGCCGAAACGCAGGCTGGCGTTCGGGTATGTAACGTTAGACTTCTTTACCTGTAGTCCAGTCGAGGAAACGAGGTATTCAGATCACATTCACTTGAGATTGCGGCATCTTTGTCGAGTTTGTTTTCCATTGTGAGTAATTTATTCAGCTCTTTCGTGCCTTTTTACCCTGTTGAATTTCGGGATGAGGAAAGACCATGACAGGGGCTGTCGTTTTCGGGGGGGCGGGATTTATCGGGTCTCACTTGCTTCGTACTCTGAAAGGGTCCGGCCAATATGATGAGCTGGTGTGTGTTGATCTGGTTTCGCCTGCAGATCCGATTGACGGAGTCGATTATAAGATTGCCGACGTCCGTCAGCCGCTGTCTGCGGATTTGTGCCAATCTCCCGATGAAATCTACAATTTGGCGGCTGTGCACCGTACACCGGGTCATGAGACACACGAGTATTATGAGACCAACATTGCCGGTGCCACGCATATTTGCGAATTTGCTCGGGCAAAACAGGCGAAGAAAATCATCTTCACCAGTTCGATAGCCGTTTACGGTCCGGACGAGGCACCTAAAGAAGAAACGACAGCGCCCGCGCCACAATCGGCCTACGGATGGTCAAAACTGCTTGCCGAACAAATCCAGCAGAGCTGGCAGCAGGAGGGCCCTGACCGAAAGCTGGTGATTGTCCGTCCAGCGGTCGTCTTCGGGGCAGGGGAGAAAGGCAATTTTACAAGGCTTGCGGGTGCCCTGAAAAAGGGCTTCTTCCTTTATCCTGGCCGCAAGGACACGATCAAGGCTTGCGGCTATGTCGGTGAATTGATCCGCACCATGAAATTCATGCTGGAGCAAGACGAGGGCCAGTCACTCTATAATTTTTGTTATGCCAAACCCTACACCATCGAAGAGATTTGCCAGAGCTTTGGGCGCGTTGGTGGCCTTTCCCAGCCAAAAGGCGTTGTTCCACTTCCGCTGATGAAGCTTGCCAGCCTGCCGTTTGAGGTTCTTAATGCGCTGGGCTTCAAGAATGGGATCAATCGAGCCCGGATCCAGAAGCTGGTCGTCTCCACCAATATTGTGCCGGCCAAGCTGGTCGCGTCCGGTTATGCCTATGAGACCGATCTGGACAGTGCTCTTGAGGATTGGAGTAAAACTTCATTGATTTCCGGCAGATTTGCCTGACCGGACTAATCATGCTCTCTGTCACGTCGGGTGGAGGAGCCTAATTAACTCAAAAAAGAACCCCGCCTCAAACGAGCGGGGTATTTAGAACGGCAAGGCGCCCTAGGCAGACACCTTGCGTAGACCGGTGCCTGTGGTCAGACGTTAATCTGACCGTACCGAAGAGCCTCGACTACCGTGTGAGTTTTGTTCGAGGCGTTCAGCTTGACGCTGGCATTCTGCAGGTGCGCGTGGACAGTCCTTTGGGAAATGTCCAAAACGTCTGCAATTTCACCAGCAGTTTTGCCATATGCAGTCAACTCTAGAACCTTGCGCTCGCGGGTCGACAAAGCCCCGGGGCGTTGCCCGGACACGACACCAAGTTCACGCAGGCGGGAGAATGCAGAGGCAGAAAGAGCTTCCAGATTGGCAAGATCATATTTGCTGACTTGAAGCGACGGGCCGCTTGCAAAGACAAAAGCCTGGAACGGATAAAGTTCAGTTACCGGCACCACAACTATCTGGCTGCCTTCGCCAGCAGATGCCATGAGATCGGAATGCTCCATGTCCCCAGCTGTGATTGTCCAGATCCGTGCTCGGTTTGATCCAAGGCCCAGCATCAATGCGCTGTCGTTTGCCGACAACGACGTGCTTTCAATTCCATCATTGCGTTGATCAGGCCACCGGAAGCGCTGGACCAAATTGTCGATCGGACGATTTGGCATCGGCAACCCGGTAATAAGAATATGCGTTGCTCCCATGCGGCGGAGATTGGATTCCAAAATATCCAATACATGGTGAGCGGCATTGGCCTCTGAGATTGCTCTCAGTTTGTTCTTCAATTCGGTTTGATCAAGCATTGTGCACATCCTTCACGGCATTTATGCCGTATTTTGGGACTGCCACAGACACACTGTAGGCAATCCTTGATGGGTTAACTCGCGTTTGGTGTGGGTATTCAGTCACCCCAGCCAAACCCGACTTGCTGCGCATTTATTTGCGGGATCGTTTGTTGTTCTTCCGTGGGCAGAACTTCCCATGCGTCAGCAACTTCAAGCTACAATACAATTGATGAACGTACCAATAGGTAAAATGCCCTTAGTTGACTTTTTGTGCCATTTTGTTTGCTTTTCCCCCAGGTAATCAGGTGTGTTTACGAAAAGGGGAGTAAGGTAAGGTTGTGTTTCTATTTTATATATATTGTTAAATTTAACAATAAACTGTCCAATTAACCTCTAATTAATAATGCCAGGGAATCGGCGTTTCTGTCGAACTTGATACTTGATGAAAATGACAGTGCCCGCGAATGGCAGGCGACCAAACGTTGGCTTACCCTTTGTGCTGAGTTGCTTTCGCCTTTCCGCGCGGACTAAAAGAGCGAGCAAGGGAGACTGTATCCATGGCACTTAGTTTTTCTGGACCTGAGAGTTTTTTTGCTGCTGACGAAGAGGCCTGGTGGTCTGCTGTCGACAAGGCTCTGAAAGGAGCAGCGCGCGAAAAACTCACGTCGAAAACAGACGACGGTCTGGCGATCGCCCCACTTTATTCAAATAGAACAGACGTTTCAGCCCGGTCCTTACGCCCGCAGCGCGGCGATTGGATTGTTTCGCAGCGCATCGATTTGGCTGACCTGGCCGAAGCGAATGCTCAAATTCTTGAAGACCTAAATGGTGGTGCCAGCGGCCTTGACCTTGTTTTGGATGGCACGGGTACCGCAGCTGGTCGCGGCATCCGGGTTAGCAGTGCAGATGACTTTGCCGCGCTTTACAAAGGTGTCCAGCCGGACTTGATCGAAACGCGGCTGGATGCAGGCGCGCAATCTTTTCAAGTTTTGAACTTGTTCTTCGATTACCTGAAAGCTCAGAAAGTCGATCCGGCAAACGTTCATGTAACCGTGTCGTTCGATCCGAATGTGGATAAAGACAATGGTGACGTTCTTATCGCTGTTAAGGAGATCGCCGCTCGATGTATTGCCGAAGGCAGTCCGGCCCGGTTCCTGCCTGCTGATGGGCCGATCTGGCACAATGCCGGTGCAAGCCAAGCTCAAGAGCTGGCGTTGGTTCTTGCCTCCGCTGTAGCCCATCTCCGTTCCCTGGAAACCACTGACCTGGATCCAGAATCCTGGACCGACCGGATTTCCCTGACCCTGGTTGCGGATGCCGATCAGTTCGGCACCATCGCTAAAGCGCGGGCGATGCGTAAGTTGTGGGCTTCCGTTCTCAAAGGGGCTGGTTTGCCGCAAAGGCCAGCGAACCTTCATATGACGACATCGCGGCGTATGCTGACCCGCCGGGATCCATGGGTGAACCTATTGCGCAACACGGTAGCGTCCTTTGCGGCCGGGATTGGTGGAGCAGATGGCGTCTGTGTTCTACCGCATACCTTTGCCGTTGGGGTGCCGGATGCCTTTGCCCGGCGACTTGCCCGCAACACTCAAGCGATGCTTTTGGAAGAAAGCAACTTGGCCAAAGTCATGGATCCTGCTGCCGGGTCCGGCGCCATTGAAGCACGAACAGAACAACTGTGCGCAGCGGCTTGGACGCTGTTTCAGGAAATCGAAGCCGTTGGAGGATTGCAGACAGCTTCGCAAAACGGTCTGATTGATCAGCGGATTTCCGAGACAAAAGCAAAGCTGGAAAAAGACATCGCCCGCCGCAAGCGTCCGGTGACCGGTGTAAGCGAGTTCCCCGATTTAGGCGAGAAACCGGTGTCGGTTCTTTCTGCTGCAGTGGATACGGATGGTGCATGGCGCTATGCGGAGTCCTTTGAAGCTCTTCGCAATGCTGCGGATGCCCATGAGAATGCGACAGGCGCTGCGCCGTCCATCTTCCTTGCAAGTCTCGGCTCTCTGGCCCAGTTCACTGCGCGGGCGACTTGGATTGCCAATGCTTTTGCTGCCGGCGGTTTGAAAGCCACAGACGCGGCTGTTTATGGTTCTGTTGAGGAGATGACCGCCGCGTTCAAGGACAGCGGCGCGGCATTGGCCTGTATCGTTTCATCAGATGCTGTCTATGAGGCAGAGGCCGAAGCTGTTGCAAAGGCGTTGACCGCTGCCGGAGCAAAACATCTCTATCTTGCCGGGAAACCGGGTGGCCAGGAAGAAGCCTACCGGGCGGCCGGCGTCGGCACATTCGTATATGCCGGCTGTGATATATTGGAGCTTCTGAGGGATGCGCACGGCCAACTGGGGCTGGCCAGCGTAGAGGCGGCAAGTGATCAGGAGGGCCGGGCATGAGCAAGGTTCCAAACTATTCAAACATTCCGTTTGACGATGCCCTCGAGGCCGCCAACGCGGGAGATGAAACCAAATGGACAACGCCGGAAGGCATTGATGTTGCCCCGGTTTATGGTGCGGACGATGTTGCTGACCTGAAGCACATTGGCACTTGGCCGGGCCTACCGCCGTTCATGCGCGGACCTTACCCGACCATGTATGTCCAGCAGCCCTGGACGGTCCGTCAATATGCGGGTTTCTCAACGGCTGAGGATTCCAATGCCTTTTACCGCCGTAACCTTGCAGCCGGTCAGAAAGGCCTTTCGGTCGCTTTCGACCTCGCCACGCACCGGGGCTATGACAGCGATCACCCGCGCGTTTCCGGTGACGTCGGCATGGCCGGTGTGGCCATCGATTCCATCTATGACATGCGCACGCTCTTTTCCGGCATTCCGCTGGACAAAATGAGTGTGTCCATGACCATGAACGGCGCGGTTTTGCCGGTGCTGGCGCTTTACATTGTGGCTGCGGAAGAGCAGGGCGTTGCGCAGAAGGATCTGTCTGGAACCATTCAGAATGACATTCTGAAGGAGTTCATGGTCCGCAACACCTACATCTACCCGCCGAAGTCGTCGATGAAGATCATCTCCGATATCTTCGCCTACACTTCGCAGAACATGCCGCGGTTTAACTCGATCTCGATTTCCGGCTATCACATGCAGGAAGCAGGTGCGACCGCAGACCTGGAACTGGCCTACACCATTGCCGACGGCATTGAATACGCGCGCGCTGGTGTCGCTGCGGGCATGGACATCGACCAATTCGCGCCGCGCCTGTCGTTCTTCTGGGCGATTGGCATGAACTTCTTCATGGAGGTCGCCAAGCTGCGGGCAGCGCGCCTGATTTGGGCGACTTTGATGGAAGAAAACTTCCAGCCGAAGAACCCGAAATCTTTGTCCCTCAGAACACACTCCCAGACTTCCGGCTGGTCCCTGACGGCGCAGGATGTTTTCAACAATGTGATCCGGACATGTGTTGAAGCCATGGCGGCAACGCAGGGCCATACACAGTCGCTGCACACCAACGCGCTCGATGAAGCGCTGGCGCTGCCGACGGACTTTTCCGCACGCATTGCCCGCAACACCCAGCTATTCCTGCAGCAGGAAAGCGGCACCACCCAAGTGATTGATCCTTGGGGAGGCTCTTACTACGTCGAGAAGCTCACCGCAGACCTTGCTGAGAAGGCCATGGCGCATATCCGTGAAGTGGAAGAGCTCGGCGGTATGGCCAAGGCCATTGAAAAGGGCATACCGAAACTTCGCATCGAAGAAGCGGCGGCAAAGACCCAGGCACGCATCGACAGCGGGGCGCAGACGGTGGTTGGCGTCAACAAGTATAAGCCGGAGAGCGAAAAGGCGATCGACGTTCTGAAGGTCGACAACGCGACGGTGCGCGCGGCTCAGATCGACAAATTGAAGCGCTTGCGCGAAGAGCGCAACGAAGCGGACACGCAGGCAGCCCTCGATGCGCTCACCAAATGCGCTGAAACCGGCGACGGCAATCTGCTCGATCTCTCCGTCAAGGCAGCGCGTGCCATGGCAACGGTCGGTGAAATCTCCTTTGCGATGGAAAAGGTCTTTGACCGCCACAAGGCGGAGATCAAGTCGATTTCCGGTGTTTACAAGCGGGAGGCTGGTACCATGTCCGGCACCATGGAAAAGGTTCAAGGTCTCGTTGAAGGCTTTGAAGACAATGACGGCCGCCGTCCACGGATCTTGGTGGCCAAGATGGGCCAGGATGGTCATGACCGCGGCCAGAAGGTGATTGCCTCCGCCTTTGCCGATCTTGGTTTTGACGTTGATATCGGCCCGCTGTTCCAGACACCGGAAGAGGCGGCCCGTCAGGCCGTGGAAAACGACGTTCATGTCGTTGGCGTGTCGTCGCTGGCAGCCGGCCATTTGACCTTGGTTCCAGCCCTCAAAAAAGCGCTTGCCGATGAGGGCCGGGAAGACATTATGATCGTGGTGGGCGGTGTCGTACCGCCGCAGGATTATGATGAGCTCTATAAGTCCGGTGCCGCTGCCATCTTCCCACCAGGAACCGTAATTGCGGAAGCAGCTGTCGGGTTGATTGAAAAGCTGAATACGCAGCTTGGCTACGGACCAGCCCAAGCGGCGGAATAAACAATAGAAATTCGATGAAATTGGTAGCCGGCTGCGGGAAACCGTTGCCGGTTTTTCTTTTATGGGCCTGCTTGCCGCAGACTTAAGCGGACCGGTTTTTCCAGATAAGCAATGCTCAGATTCGCACCAGACCGCCAGCGGACTTTGGCAAGGCTGACAGTTGCCTGTTTGGTGTCCGCAACATAGAGCGTTGCGGGCAAATCCGCGTCAGCGTCTGGGATGACGATACCCACACCGCCGTTTTTGAGGTCGTAGAGCGTGCAGTCGCAAATGTCGGTTTTATCGACGGATATCAGGCGGCCATGCCGGAGACGTGTGCGGGTGGCTGGCGCCAAACGGTCGGCGTCGTAGTCCAAGAATGATGCCGCATACATAATAAGGGGGCTCCAGAAAGACCTTTGCACAGGAATGCTGGAGCATGTGTATTGCGTAAAAATTACGATGGTATTTCACGCATATTTCAAAGTTTCGAATAAATTGATGAAAATTGATTCTTGGTCAGCCTTCATTGCTGTCAGATGGCTGATAAATCAGAATATCGCCTGGTTGGCAGTCCAGGACTTCACAGATCTTTTCGAGCGTTTCGAAGCGCACACCCTTCACCTTGCCTGATTTGAGCAAGGATACATTCTGTTCGGTAATTCCAATTCGTTCGGCCAACTCCTTTGACCGCATCTTCCGGCGGGCCAGCATGACATCGAGTTCAATGATTATTGGCATCTGGTTTCGCTTATGACGGTCTGACGTCAGACAAATTGTTTGTTTTCTTCGGCGATGTTGGCCGCCTCGCGCATGATCCATCCGAACAGAATCATGATCACTCCGAAGATAATAAAGAACAATTCGGCGCCTTCGATCTCAATTGCTATTTGTCGTTCACCTACCGGGTAATCGAGGGTCAAAAGAACAGAGCCAATCATGTCGCTGACGATGTCGTAGATCGCAAAGGCAACCAGCCACCAGCCGAGTGACAACATGCGCGACAGGGCGATCGGCGAAAAGAAGTCGGACTGAGAAAAGCTAACAAACAGCTGACGGATTTGCCAAAGCGCAACCATAAGCGTGGCGATGGCCACCGATATCATCACGGAAAGTCCAAGCCGCTGCCAGAACGGGATATCCGTAATTGGTCTCTCGACCTCTCCAAAGTCGACGGTTTCAGCGCCAATTTCCTGCATTGTCTGGCTGAATTCACTCCCGTCATTGTTCGTCATTCCGGCAAATTCCGGGGCAAAAAACATGCCTCCGACCAAGACAGCGATGATGACAAGCAGGCCGATAAGGACGGTAATAAACCATTTCATAACACCGGAAACCCGCCGGATACGGTTCAGTCTTTTCTGGCGTTCCATGTTGTCTGCACCGCTGTGCATATCAGCATCTCCGTCTCGTAGCTTGAGTGACGCTAGCTACATACGGGCTAACTTTCAAAAACACAAATCCAAAATAATGCTATTGACAAAATAATTATTGCAGGCATTTTTTAAATTATCGTATTACAATAATTTTTGATTGTTGTGATGTGGATTCAGTTTGATAATGAAGAGAGACCTCCGATGGTAAGTTCCTTTACCAATTGCGATTTTTCGATTGTGGCGGATGACGGCCCCAAAACGTTGTTGTTCCGCCGGTCCCGGACTTCAAGGGCTCTTAGTGGCCATTGGCTGCTCCGGCCATTTGTCTTGTGTGCGGTTCTTTTGTTCTTGATTGCAGGGGCACGGGCGGCCGATATGCCGTCAATGGATGACACAGGTTTTGTCCCGGTTTTAGAGACCGGGTCGCTGTGGGCCGGGCCTTATCTCGGCTTTGAAGCTGGTGGGTCACAAACCGTGACCGAGGTGAAAGCCGGCGGGCAAAAGAAAGACTATTCCCGTTTCGATGCCGCATTTGGCGTGTTTGGTGGCTACAACTGGGAAGTCTCACGTGTGATCTTGGGTGTTGAAGGCGCTGCCACCTACATCGGCGACCGGAAAAAGGGCCACCATCCGGTTCTTGGAACCATCGAGACGGGATCGAAATGGGCAGTTAGCACCAAGGCGCGGGTCGGTTTGCCGATCAACAACTTCATGCCGTATCTGAGCGTGGGATTGGCGGCCACAGATCATAGTTTGAAGGCCAATGGCCAGACGAAGAACTCAGTCAACATCGCTCCGGTCTTTGGTGCAGGCCTTGAGGTTGCATTGCGTGACAAGTGGCGGCTACGCGCTGACTATACGCTCAGTGGGATCACCGACAGCAAAGATCGGTATAACGGTGTGGAAGCCAGGCGAACCGCCGCCAACCACCGTTTGATGCTCGGCATTTCGCGGGGTTTTTAGATCCATTGATAGCGGTTTGAAAAGGACGGCACTCCTTGTCGAGTGCCGTCCTTTCTTTTGAGTTATGGGAGATAGCCTTCTATCCATATACCAGGTTCGGCAACCACGTGATGATGCCTGGAAACAGCATACATAGAACCAGGCCAACGATTTGCAGCGCTAGAAAAGGCAGCGCGGATTTGAAAATATCCGTCATCGGGATTTCGGGTGGGGCGACGCCGCGCAGATAAAAGAGCGCATAGCCAAAGGGCGGCGACAGAAAGCTCATCTGCATGTTGACCAGGTAAAGCACGCCGAACCACAGAACGAGATCGTCCGGGTTGTCGAGCCCAAAAGCGGCAGCGCCAAGTGCCTTGATGATCGGAACGAAGATCGGCACGCACAGCAGCAGGATTCCGACCCAGTCCAGGAACATGCCAAGGACCACTAGTACCACCTGCATGATGATCAAGATGCCCCACGGACCAAGCCCTGTTGCTTCCAATGCGCCTTGCACGAACTGTTGGCCGCCTTCCAGGACGTATAGCCCCACAAAAATCGTTGCGCCAAACATGATCCAGATGACCATGGCCGAGGCCTTGAGTGTGGTCAGGGAGGCTTCGCGCAGTGTTTGCCAATCCAGGTTCCGGTGAATAGCCGCCACGATGATGGCGCCGAAGGTGCCAATGCCGGCCGCTTCCACAGGGGTTGCGACACCGGTGAAGATCACGCCGAGGACGATCACGATCAGAGCAATCGGCGCGGACATGTTGGACAGAAGGCGTACCTTTTCCTGAAACGGAATGCGTTCGTCTTCGGGGATCGGAGGACCTTTCTGCGGGCTGACCGTGCAAGATACCACCACATAGAGAATATACATGCCGGACAGCAGCAGCCCCGGGATGACGGCGCCAATAAAGAGTTCCCCGACCGATTGTTCGGCAACAACAGCGTATATGATTGCCAGAATAGATGGCGGGATCAGGATGCCGAGTGTGCCCCCGGCCATGATCGAGCCCATGGCAATCTTCGGGTCGTAGTGGCGTTTCAGCATGGCAGGCAGGGCGATAATGCCCATGGTAACAACAGCTGCGCCAATGACGCCGACCATGGCTGCCAGCACTGTCGACGCAATAATCGTAGCTGCTGCCAATCCGCCGCGCACACCGCCGAGCACCTTGTAGATGACATCAAACATGTCGTTGATAATGCCGGCCCGTTCCAGCATTGACGCCATGAAGATGAACAGTGGAATGGCCGAGAGCTGGTAGTTGGTCATCAAGGGAAAGATGCGGGATGGCACAATGTTGAGCGCCCGCTCATCGCCAAGGACGAATAGAAAAACACAAGCCAGGCCACCCGTTACAAACGCGAGCGGCAAGCCGGCCATGAGAAGGACCAGCAAGGATCCGAACATAATGAGTGTGAGCCACTCGATACCGATTTCAAGTCCCATCGATCAAGCTCCACGCACCAGAACGCGGATATCCCGCGCGAATTTCGATATCCCCTGCAGCACCAGAAGCAGGCCGCCAATCACCATGACCCACTTCATCGGCCATAGAGGCACTTCCCACTCGTTGAAGCTGATTTCACCCCAGCGGATGTTTGTGTCCGTCCATTGCAGGAGATCCCAATTGGTCAGCATCTCGCCAGTTGTGATTTGACCGCGTGCCCAATCGGACAGGAGGCCGTTGCCAGAAGGCACCGCGATCGCATCAAAGGCAAAAATCCAGGAGGTGACCAGCAATGTGCCGGCAAAAATGAAGAAGAAAACGGAGGTCAGAAGGTCGACGAGTGCCTTGCGGCGCGGCGACAGCGGGGCATAAAAAATATCAACCCGGACATGGGATTCCGTCAGCATCGCATAGGAGCCGGCAATCAGATATTGCATGCCGAACATCAGGTACATGGCTTCGTGGGCCCAGTTGGTCGGGCTGCCGAAGACATAGCGGCTCATGACCTCGAAATAATAAACGATGACGGCAATCACGGCCCAATAGCTGACGAACTCGCCGCAAAAGAGTGATAGGCGGTCAATCCGGCCGGTCCAACCGCGCGATACATAACTGGAATCGTCCTTGCGTTCGGCGTCTTCCAATTCTTTCAGTTTTAGCTCGGTTTCGCTGAGCGGCCGTTCCGGTGGCAGGTTTGCGTTGGCCTTGCGCACCAGGCCGGGCAGTAGGACCGCGTCGACCGCCATCGCGGCAAGGATCAGCCAGAAGGCGTATTTGGCAAAGTTCCGCCAGAATGTCAGATCAGATTCGGCAGTTTCCATCGCCGGTCGGGCGGTTTGGAGGTCTGCTTTTGCCTCTTCGATGCGCTCACGGCCTTGTTCTATCCGTTTTTGGGCTCGTTTCACGTCCCGGTCGGCGCGGCGTTTGTCCAAGCTTCCCGCTTCCGCGTCTGCCTGTTTCTGGAGTAGGCCGGGAAGGTCAGCTTCGGCTGTTTCGACCCTTGGTGTTTCGCGATCCAATGTGCGTTCGGCCTGCCGGACTGCATTTGACATATCCGAAACCGCTGAACGGGCTGTCTGTCCTTCAGAATTCGCATAAAGAATGCAGATGAAAATTGGGATGTAGATCAGGCCAACCAAGCTTTTCAGATAGAGCCGATGCAGGCCCAAAATCCCACCAGTTATCAGGATGAAATAGCCAAGAAACAGCGAATAGGTGCGCTCTGTGGGTTTGGGCCGTTTGGCGAGTGCTGCGGCGACCAGCGGAAACAGGATCAAACCAAGCCAATAGGCCCAGTGCGGCAACGTAAAGTCTATTTGAGGCATGCCTCTACCTTCCCGTGGGCAGGTCGCCCAAGAACAATCGGCGCGGGCCCGCACAGAAACCTGGGCAGGCCCGGTCTATTTGCAGTGGCGAAGCTCTAAAGCTTGAGTTCCATGCCTTCGATGAGGTCGGGCGTGACATAACCAAGCGATCCGGACATCATGTAATCGAGCTGGATCTTAAAGATCCGGGCGCTGTCCTTGTCACGGTTGGCGTAGCTGAACCAGATCGGCACGGCGATCTCAGTCATCAATTCCACATCGTCCTGGCTGAGGCGGGTGATTTCGGTGCCATCGGCTTCGAATTTCGCCCATGCGTCCTGGTCAGCTTTCTGGATCGATGCATGGTGCAGGTCGGAATAGACGTGGGTTTCCATTTCGACAAACTGCTGCATTTGCGGGCTGAGTTTGTCCCAGGATTCCATGCCGACCGTGATGTCCATTAGGTCAACTGGCTGATACAGCGACATGAAGCCAGGAGGGCCCATGGAGATATAGTCAGTGACCTGGCTGAAGCCGAGGGCGTAATTGACGGCTGGTCCAACATAGTCGGCTACGTCGATGGTGCCTTTTTCCAAAGCCGGGAAGATTTCGGAGCCTGGGAGCACCGTTGTTTCCGCACCAATCTCTGTGAAGACTTCTGCGACCATGCCTCCAGGAAGGCGCATTTTCCGGCCACGGAAATCATCTATGGAGCGGATCGGAACCTTGGAGTGGATGATGTTTGGGCCATGGTGCACGGGACCGACGAATTTCATGCCCTGTGCCGCATAAAGCTCGCGGGCAATATCCAGGCCGCCAAGGGTGTAATAGAACACATCCCATTCATGCGGATTGCGAAGACCTAGCGGATAACTGGTCAGGAATGTTGCGGCGGGGATGATACCCTGCGCGTAAATGGTGAAGGGGTTCACCGCGTCCAGAACGCCGTTTTTCACGGCGTCATAGAGCTGGAAATCCCCAACAACGTCATTGGCGCCGAACGGCTGGAAGGCCAATTCTCCGCCTGTTTTTTCAACGATGGTACCGCACCAGTCCTTGAAGATCTGAAGGCCGGCACCGCCGGGCCAAGAAGTCTGGATCTTCCAGGTGGTGGTATTTCCCTGCGCGGTGGCAATGTGCGGAGCGGCAAGTGTCGCTGCTCCAGCAGCACCTGCGCCTGCGAGACCTTTCAGGGCCTGTCTGCGTGTTGTAAGCTGAGTCATCATTTCCTCCCAATCGCATCAGGAGACCTTTGACCGTGCCAAAACCAGACCCCAGTCTGGTGTACTTGCTTCTGCCGTCAACAGCGGAGTGTGTTTTTGTGTTTATTTGCCCGATACTTGAGGGTTGGAGAAGTGGTTGCGGTCCAATTCCGTCTCCCTGCGGACAAAATGATAATTCACTTTTTACCTATGGCAAAATTTCAGGGTATAGAAACATTTGTTCCGAAATGGAAAAAATATCGATAAATCTGGAGATCTCTTCAGATCTATCGATAGAAAGTCGGTGAAATCAGCAATCAGTGCGTGAGCTTCTTTTGTCGACTCACTGATAACGTGTTGAGTGTATCAATCTCCTAAACCAGCGCAGACAGGCCAGTCAGATCCGCAAGTACCGCTTTAGGAGAGAGATCTTTATACTCATCCGGCTGCCCGGTCCTGTTCATCCACACAGTCCGGAACCCGAACGCCGTTGCGCCGGCAACGTCCCAGCGGTTGGACGATTGAAACGAGACTTCTTCCGGGTAGATCCGGAAATGTGTGGTCACCATTTCATAGGTTTGCGGATCGGTCTTGAAAGTCCTAAGGCTATCAACCGAGAATATCTCGTCGAAGAGATCCGTCAGGCCTGACGCTTTGGCAGCCGCCTCCAGCATGTCCGGAGAGCCGTTGGAGAGAATTGCGATTTTGGCACCCGTGGCTTTCAGATCGGTCAGCACCTGCGGGACTTCCGGGTAACAATCCAGCGTCCAATAGGCATTTAACAAGTCGTCTTTCAGTGACTTGTCGGCTGACGGCACGAGTTCGAAAGCTGTGTCCAGACCTTGTTGTGTTAGTTCCCAAAAGTCCTTGTATTGACCCATCAAGGCCCGGACCCAGGAGTACTCCAGTTGTTTCTCGCGCCAAAGCGATGACAACCGCTGTGCATCAGGACCAAGTTTGGCGGCATGCTTGCGCACGGCTGCATGAACATCAAACAAGGTACCGTAAGCATCGAAGACATAAGCGGCATACGCCATGACGGATCTTTCTGCGTAGATTTATCAGGAACGGCGCAGAGAACCGCGAGTCCAGCAGAAGGTCAAGTCAAAGCAGCTGCGACATAAGTCCAACTGCTTACAAAATGTCATCACATCGAGGTCATGCTGCCGGCAGTGTCACCGAACCGTCATCTTCAATCGTCCAAAACGGATTGTGCGCAATTTCCAGAAGATGGCCGCCTGGAACCTCGACGTAGGAGGAATAACCGCCCCAAAAAGCCCGTTCCGGTTGTTTAACTGGTTTTGCCCCGGCCGCAACGGCCTGCGCAAACATCGTGTCGACCTCTTCTTTTTCACGCGCATTCCAAGCAAGTGTTGTGGCCCCGAAGGGTGTGTCACTCACCGGATGGGCAATTTCTTCTTCCAGCGCGTTGCGGTCATAGAGCGCAAACACACCGCCCGGAAGTTGAAAAAACACAACTGCTGGGGAGGGAGCAGCATTAACGGTCCAGCCAAGTCCAGTTTCGAAAAATGTCCGTGCGGCCGCAACATCCGGTACAATTAATGTGATCATAGAAATACGTTGTTCCATTTTTTTTCCTGCGAATTTCATTTGAACAAAACAAGAACATGTTAGCTGGTGTTCTCTAGTTTGACAAGGCCGGAGAGCGACGTGAACGGCTGGTTCCTGGAATGCAGGGCGGCTCATTACAAATTGGCGCGGGAGATGGAGCGTGCGCGGTTACGAGAAGGAACACGTACTGTGCCTGAGTGGAAAATAACTCCACATTCTTCCTGCAAGCGGAAAATTTCCGCCTACCTGTAGCAAAATATAGAATAATAAAACTCGTATTCCGGAATTTATTGGTATGCTATTGACCCGCGGTTGGAGGCGGTGTTCTGTCCGTGGGAAATACCTTCAAATAGTTACGGCCAAAAGGGGAAAAACATGAGCGGTTGGAGCGACACCTGGACCTGGATAGACGGGACTTGGCATGAGGGCAATCCACCGATCATGGGCCCGCGCACGCATGCTTCCTGGCTGGGATCAAGCGTGTTCGATGGCGCTCGCTTCTTCGATGGTGTCATGCCGGATATTGATCTGCATTGCCAACGTGTCAACGATTCCGCAGAAGCACTTGCGATGAAGCCAACCATGAAGGTTGGCGAGATGGTCGAACTCACGCGCGAAGGGTGTGCGAAGTTCGGCAGCGACCGGCAGATCTATGTGAAGCCGATGTATTGGACGGAAGGCGATGGCCCAGGCGTGATCGTGGGTGATCCCAACAGCACACGGTTTTGCCTGTGTCTGTTTGATGCCCCAATGTCTCCCAAAGACGCTGCCGCCAGCATCACCTTGTCGCCCTTCCGCCGTCCGACTATGGAATGTATGCCGGTGAATGCCAAGGCAGGTTGCCTTTATCCCAACAATGCCCGCGCCATGCTGGAGGCCAAGGGCAGGGGATTCGACAATGCAGTTGTCCGGGATATGCTTGGAAATGTTGCTGAACTGACGTCCGCCAATATCTTTATGGCCAAAGACGGCAAAGTTCACACGCCAGTGCCGAACGGAACATTTCTGAACGGCATCACACGCCAGCGGGTGATTCAGTTGCTTCGCTCTGCCGGTTATGACGTGTTTGAGCGCACTCTTGGGTATGACGAGTTCCTGGAAGCCGATGAGATTTTCTCGACCGGCAACTACAACAAGGTATCTCCGGTCAACCGCATTGAAGAACGCGACCTTCAGCCAGGGCCGATCGCTGCGCGCGCCCGCGAGCTTTACTGGGATTTCTCCCACGCATAAGCATGCCCCAGCCGGAAAGGCTCAAACGGATGCCAATGCGGCTGCAATTACGAGAGCGATAGCAGCCGCAATCGATGGAGCTTGAAACGAGCCAGTTATGCCATGAAGGTGCCCGGCGATCCACGGACCGGCAGCCTGCCCCAAACCAAAGCTGGCCGTTAGGATTGCCAGCATACGGCGCACCGCTTCTGATCCATCATCTACGCTTAGGCGCCGGCCTTCCGCCAGCCCGAGCGCGGTAATACCCATAAACGTTCCGCCCAGGAGGGCAGTGCCGGTGAGGAATATGACCGGTGCTGTGCTGAGTGCAGTCATGCCGACACCCGCTGCTTCGACCAGGCAGGCGATCGCAAAGACCCGTCGGACACCCAACACTGCTGCAAACCGGTTCCAAACATATATCGACGGAACCGCGAACAATCCCACAATAAGCCAGACAAAGGTTTCAACAGCGGCGAGCGCTGGGGTGGTGCGGGCTATAACTGACACGAAGGTTGCCGTAATCACGTACCCGAAACCAAACAGGCCATAGGCTGCAATGAGGCGAAACACCGGGGCTGAGAACCAGTTTGTGGATCTGATCTCCGGTTCTTCGCTCAGCGCAAATGCCCGCTCTTGGGTCTTAGGTGCAGCCGGGATCAAAACTGTGGCCACGGCCATAAGGCCGGCTGTGACCAGGGCGCTGCTCAGCCACAACGTCTGCCAATTCATGCCAATGTGGTTGAGAGAGGCGATCAACACGGCGGAAAGAGAGATCCCGGTACCAACGCCGGCGAAATGGACCGCAGAGAGGCTACCCCGGCCCGCGTTAGTCAAGCGGTCCAGAACCAGTGTTGTGGAGAAAACCAGGACAACGGCGCTCGCCATGCCGCTGACAAACCGGATGAACAAGAAAAGCCACAAATCGGTTGTCATAGCCATGGCAGCGCTG
Source organism: Roseibium sp. (assembly GCF_965216085.1). Taxonomy (GTDB): domain Bacteria; phylum Pseudomonadota; class Alphaproteobacteria; order Rhizobiales; family Stappiaceae; genus Roseibium. Next base: position 1,923,437 of record NZ_OZ244138.1, read on the forward strand.
GTGAGTGCGCTTGTGACCAATCCTAGCAGGAACCATGTTCGGGCGCTTCCGCGTAGAAGACTTGTGGCTCCTGCCAGTGCACCTATCAGGTATCCAATGAAGTTGGCTGCTGCAATCAAACCGGCTTCGCTGGCGTCAAGGGGCAGGTTTTCTGCCATCGATGGAAGGATGGGCGTATAGACAAACCGGCCGATGCCCATGGCTGCTGCCAGAGCAAGCAGCCCTCCAATTGCCAACCGTAAGGAGTTATTCGGGGGCTGACTCATCAGTATTCTTCGGATTCAGATCAAGGAATCAAAGCTTCGCTAGCAGGAGGGGCTTTGTGCCACTGTCCTATCAACAAGTCACGCGTAATCGCAGTGTGCGCAAATGTGTCTTTTGAAGATTTGGATTAGATTAGTGTAAATGACAATGTTTTTAAGTATTCGCGACGTATAACATATGTAAAAGCGACATCTGTATAGGGTGGGAAATATCTTGTTTATTGTTCTTCCGTAGGTTCGCACTAGCGCCTTCCAGGCGTAATTTTTGTTGGACTTAGACAGGACGAACACATGCGTCTTCTTTTAGCTGCCGCGACTGCAGCATTTTCACTGATTCCGATGGTTTCGCAGGCTGAATCCGTCAAACTCACAACACTGGAGTGGCCACCCTACGTTATGGCTGATGGAAGCGGAACCAGCACCGATGCTGTCAAATCGGCTTTCTCGAAGGTTGGTGTCTCCGCCGAAGTTAAAGTGTTTCCCTGGCAACGAGCGATCAATCTGGCGCAAAAGAAACCTGAATGGATTGGCGTTTATCCGGAATATTACGCTGAAGGCAGCGATGCGGAAAAAGGCGGCGACCGCTGCTTGTTCTCCAAATCCTTTGGCGTCAGCCCCGTTGGTTTTGTTCAGCGCAAAGACTCCGATTTTTCCTGGTCCTCTCATGACGATCTGAAAAAACACAAAATCGGTGTTGTCCGCGGCTACAGCAACGAAGAACAGTTCGATGCGATGGTTGCGGCCGGTGACATCAAATCTGAAGAAGCAGATGACGACGCCCAAAACATCTTGAAAGTAGCTGGTGGCCGTGCAGCAGCCGGTGTTGTCGACAAACTTGTGTTTGAACACCTGACCAAGAACGATCCGGCTGTTGCCAAGGTTGCAGGCGATCTTGTGCTTAACGACAACCTGTTGGTTGAACACGGTTTGTTTGTCTGTTTCGAGAACTCCGATGCTGGCCGGGCTGCTCGCGAGAAGTTTAACTCGGCTCTTTAAGGGCTCGTTCCAGCCGGAGCAGCGCTTGGGGTGGGGCTCCGGTTGCGGAACTTGAAATGAAGAAGGGTGGTTGCCCGCTACACGTTATGCGCACAGAGATGCTGATCATTGCGATTGTTCTTTGGGCAACCAGTCCGCTGGCGGCAGCCGAGCGGTTGAAGCTGACCACTTTGCATTGGCCTCCTTATGTCGAGCAGACAGGTGAGGGGCCGAATACCGATACAGTTCGGTCCACGTTTGCAAAGGCCGGAATGGATGTTCAGGTTCAAGTCTTTCCATGGAACCGGGCAATCAAACTCGCTGCGGACGATCCTCAATGGGTCGGCGTCTATCCGGAGTATTACTCCGCCGAGATTGATGCGGAACGTGGCGGCGACCGGTGCCTTTTCTCCAAGTCATTTGGCAACAGTCCAGTCGGCTTTTTGACGCCTAAAGGTAGTTCCTTCGATTGGAAGACCCATGACGACTTGAAGTCTTTCGTGATTGGCGTTGTCCGTGGATATGTCAATGAGGCGAAGTTGGATGAGATGATCGCAAAAGGCGAGATTGTTGCGGAACTCGCCGAAGACGATACTCAGAACATCCTGAAAATCGCTGCTCGCCGGGCTGAGGCAATTGTTATCGACAAACACGTATTTGAGTATCTAAAAGCGAAAGATCCTGGCGTTGCCTTTGTCGCTGATAGTCTGAAATTTCACGAAAAACTGCTTGTTAATCACGGTCTGTACGTGTGCTTTGAGAACTCTGCAGCGGGCCGGTCTGCCAGAGACCTCTTCAATCAAAACCTTGCAGACACTTCGGAAGCGGTTGCGACGGATTAGCAGGGGACCGGTAACTTCTTGGCCGGCTAGCTAGCTGAGTGGCGGGCGCCAACCAGCAGCCTCGGCCTCGTCTTCTGAACAAAACCAGCGCTCGCCGGCGGCTTCATTGATCCTTGTCCGTGCATAATGCGGAGACCAGGGCGTGTGGTAAATCCGGCCGTTTGCAGAAATGTTTCCTTTGATCGGACAGCCTTCCGGGGCTCTGGTTCCTGCAATCTGCCATTTTTGCTGCCTGAAGTCCCAAGGGGCTACTGCAATGCCCGCCCAAAGGCCGTTGCCGTTCAATCGTGCCATTTCCTGCTCAGTCCGATAGGCATCGGAATATCTCAAGAATGCATACGCCTGACCGTCCGCGACCATAGCTTTGTTCAGGTTCTGTCCTGCTGAAAAACACGTGGCAAGCCTTCGGTCATAGGCGTCCGTTTCCGCTCCTGTACATGTGACTTCGCCGGCTCTGGTCAGGGCTTGTAGGTGCTCTTTTGCAGCCACGCCACACCGATAGGTATTGCCCGAAGACGTGAGGCAGGTTTGGGCCAGCTCAGGTGCATCAATCCCTTCAAGGCGTACCCGCTCTCCGTTCAAGACGAGCGTGTCTCCGTCAACAACCCGAACGTCAGCCGCCCGGACCTGTTGGGGGGGCGACGCAGCGATAATCGTAAAAGCAAACAGCCACAGGGCTGGCTTCAGCGTGCCATGAAAAACACTGCTCATCTTGGAAAAACTCAACGAATCAAATGGTGTAACAGTCGTAATCTTGCCTTGGTCACATCGCTAGAACAACAGACTCGACCGTCGGAGCGGCCTTTGCCTGTGGATGGACGAAGACTGATCTGAAGTGTGAAGGGCCTGTTTTCGGGCTTCCTTAACGGAAATTGTGGTTACGTACGTTGTCGGTTTGAACGGTGAACGGAACCACGCATGATTGAGAAACTGGAACGGGCCCTGGCACTTGGAGCGGCTTGCTGGAAAGTGCTGCTCCTGGATAAGGAGATGCTGTTGTTTCCGATCATGAGCGCTTTGGCACTTGCTCTTGTGATTGGCTCTGGAGGTTGGGTGATTTACACAACGCCCGAACTTCAGGCTTTCTTCCAAAGCATCTTCGACAACGAACAACCGGATCAGGATCCAAGGTTTTGGGCGCTGATTTTCGTTTTCCTTTTCGTCAACTACTTCATCATGATCTTTTTCAACGCGGCACTTCTTTGTTGTGCTTTGATCCGATTTGCCGGTGGCGATCCGACGGTCATGGATGGCCTCAGCCTGTCCGTACGCAGACTTCCACAGATCCTGCTCTGGGCGTTGGTGACCGCATTTGTCGGTTGGATTCTGCAGCTTCTTGAAAGCCGGTTGAAGGGCCTGATGCGCTTCTTCATTAAGCTGATCGGGGCCGGTTGGGCTGTTGCCACCTATTTCGCCGTTCCGATTTTGGTGGTGGACGGTGTCGGTCCGGTGACCGCAATAAAGCGGTCAGTCCAAGCCGTTCGAAAAACCTGGGGTGAGGCGCTGGTTGGGCACATTGGTCTGGGAGCTCTGAATTTACTGGTCTCCATTGTGGCGATACCTATCCTCATGATGGGGATATTTTCGTTTGAGCAAAACCCGGCCCTGGGTAGCGGGTTGGCCACCGTTGGCGTGACTTTGATCCTGGCCGGGGCTGTTGTCGTGACCACACTCAGTGCGATCTTGCGCGCTGCGCTTTACATCTACGCAGTCGAGGGGGAGATGCCGCTCAACTTTGATTCCCGTTTGATCCGGAATGCGTTCCAGCCGGACAAGAGATAAAACAAACAAAAATTTTCTTTATTTTCAAAACGTGCCTTGCCGAGCGCAGATGACGATCCTATTTTGCGGCTCAACACGGTAAGCGGCCATCTCGGTCTGCGCCGTTGTTCATAGAACACTTGAGGAGTTTGCTATGTCTTTCGAATTGCCCGATCTGCCGTACGCATATGACGCGCTGGCCCCGTATATGTCTTCTGAAACTCTCGAGTTTCACCATGACAAACACCACCAGGCTTATGTTACCAAAGGCAACGAACTGCTCGCCGGAAGTGGCTTGGAAGGCAAGTCTCTGGAAGACATCGTCAAAGAGAGCTACGGCAAGAACGCTCCGCTGTTCAACAACGCTGGCCAGCACTACAACCACATTCATTTTTGGAAATGGATGAAAAAAGACGGTGGCGGCACCGCCCTTCCGGGTGCGCTAGCATCTGCCATTGATAGCGATCTTGGCGGTTTTGATAAGTTCCGTGCGGACTTCATTGCAGCTGGCGTTGGCCAGTTCGGTTCTGGTTGGGCATGGCTCGCAGTCAAGGACGGCAAACTTGAAATCATGAAGACCCCGAACGGCGAAAACCCGCTGGTTCACGGCGCAAGCCCGATCCTGGGCTGTGACGTTTGGGAGCATTCCTACTACATCGACTACCGCAACGCGCGTCCGAAGTACCTGGAAGCCTTCATCGACAACATGATCAATTGGGACTACGTCCTGGAAATGTACGAAGCCGCAACCAAGTAATCTTGGATTTTGGTTGACGATTAGCCCCTGGCTTCCTCTGAAGCCAGGGGCTTTTTCGTTTTAAGGTCAGAGGCCCTACGCACCAATTCTTGATAAGAATTGTTACACTTGTGTGCTTGCAACAGGTGCAACTTTCCGTTCAGCTAGCTCCGCGGCACAGATCAGGTTTGGATTGACGCATCTAAACCCTATGCCGCTGAGGTGACCTGATATGTGTCAGTAGGGAGAGGACTATGCGGACCATTTCGAAGTGCTTGTCTGTTGTATCGATTGCAATCGTAGCTGGACTTGGCGTGGCGCAAGCCGCGGATGATCCGATCAAGACCCGGCAAGCGGTGATGTCCTCAGTGGGCGCAGCGGCAGGTCTTGGCGGCGGAATGATGAAAGGCGAACTGGATTACACACCAGCGGCCGGCAAGGCAGCGATTGCAACCATGAGAGCTGCTGCCATGACTTTCGGCAGCTACTTTCCGGATGGCTCCACCACCGGTGACACAGAGGCTGCACCGGCAATCTGGAGTGACCGTGCCGGATTTGACGCCGAATTGGCGAAGTTTGCCATGGCCACAGAAAAGGCTGTTGCCGCGTCCGGTAAAGCAGGACCGGCGGATATTGATGCGTTCAAAGCAGCTTTTGGTCCGGTTCTCGGCACCTGTAAGGCGTGCCATGAGGGCTACAGGGTCAAGAAATAGGCTCTGAACTTTCTGCTATTGCGGGGACCGGGAGAGAGGTGTCATGAAAAAGCTGATTGTTGCCGTGATCGGTCTTGGTCTGATCGCGGGGGCGGCTGGATGGTTTCTCTCTGCACCGACCCGTCTTAGCCAGATGGATATTGCGCAACTCAAGGGTGGCGATCCGGCTAAAGGCGAGTCCATATTCTGGGCTTCCGGCTGCGGCTCTTGCCATGCGGCCAAAGGCGCCAAGGGAGATGAAAAACTCAATCTTGGCGGCGGCCTGCGCCTCGAAACGCCATTTGGCGTCTTTGTCGCGCCGAATATCTCACAAGATCCTGAGGACGGGATCGGCAGCTGGTCATTGGCGGATCTTGCAAATGCCATGACACACGGAACATCGCCCGATGGCCGGAATTATTATCCGGCCTTTCCCTATGCCTCTTACGCAAGGATGGATCTTGCGGATATCAGCGATCTGTTTGCGTTTATGAAAACGCTGCCTGCGATCTCAGGTAAAGCCGGGCCGAATGAACTGGCTTTCCCGTTTAATGTCAGGCGCGGGGTTGGGCTCTGGAAACGGCTGTTTTTGGATCCGGCACCGGTGATTGCCAGTCCGGTTGGCGACGGGGACATCGATCGGGCGCTATGGGATCGTGGCCGCTATCTGGTTGAAGGGCCAGGGCATTGCGGCGAATGCCATACACCGAGGGATCTGGCCGGCGGTTTGAAGCTCGCGGATTGGCTCGGCGGAGCACCGGCTGCGACCGGCGATGGAAAGGTTCCAAATATCACACCGGTTGCGGGCGGCTTTGGATCCTGGAGCGCCAACGATATCGCCTATTATCTGGAAAGCGGTTTTACGCCGGATTATGATTCCGTCGGCGGTGAGATGGTGTCGGTTCAGGAAAATATGGCGCATTTATCTGCGGACGACCGGACAGCCATTGCCGCTTACCTGAAAGCCATTCCGACAGTTTCAGCGGCCTCAGAATAAAACTCCAAGAGAAAAAGAGCACAGCGGGAATGACCGGATACTCCATTTTCAGTGTTGATACCGATCAGGATCTTGAGGAGATAAAAGGTCTGTTCCGCGCCTATGTCGAATGGCTTGGCATTGATCTGTCTTATCAAGGGTTTGAAGAAGAACTCGCAAGCCTTCCGGGTAAATATGCGCCGCCGAACGGCGCATTGCTCCTGGCCAAAAACGATAAGGGAGAGAGCTTAGGCTGCGTGGGTTTGCGCCCGTTTGGTGAGGCTGGCAGCTGTGAGATGAAACGGCTTTATGTTGTGCCGGAAGCGAGAGGTCTTGGGGTTGGCGCTGGTCTCGTTCAACGCATCATGAAGCTTGCCGGAAACGCCGGGTACACAGATATGAAGCTCGATACGTTGCCGACCATGACAGGCGCCATCAAGCTCTACGAACAATCCGGTTTTGAAGAAATCCCAGCCTATTACGAGACGCCGATCAGAGAGACCGTGTTCTTTCAATGTGCCCTCTGATCAACGCTTTTGGTATGCGGTGCGGCGGAACCGCCGCACCTGACTTGATTTTGAGGGTGTTGTTAGGCCGTCGGATGTGAAGAGACTTCCAGCGCGAAAATCGCCTCAATCTCCAGTCGCAGATCTGGTGAAAACAATCCGCTGACCAAGACCAACGAACTGGCCGGAACGGCATCCCCATAGCGTTGTGTCAGTACATCCCGAACATCGGGAATGTCCGCGGGATCAACGGCAAACACGGTGACTTTCACCAAGTGTTTCATCGAAGAGCCGCAGCTTTCGGCCAGAACCGCCAGCTGGTCGAGAATGGCACTAGCCTGTGCGCCAGCGGCCTTGGCTTGGCTATCCGTACCAAAGGCGGTGAGGCCGGAAGTATAAAGTGTGTTTCCATGGACAACTGCGTGCGTATAAGGACCGATAACCGGTCCAAGTTCGGGGATATTATTGCGAAGAGGGATCATTGGTTCTTTAACCTTTTTTGAGGGCACTAACCTGGGAGGCGTCGCACGATGTAGTTGGTTGCGTTCTGAACCAGTGGAGCCATGAAAAAAGCGATGACCGCAGCTGCGGGCCACGCGAGCTGGAAGGCAGCCATCCATTGGCTGAAAAACACATCGCTCCAGCCCAAGTTGATAAACGTCACCCAGCACGACATCAGAAAAGACAGTCCGAATGACATGAAGAATGTTGCAATCAGCCTTTGGATCATGCGTGTTCCAATTGGCTTTTCGCAAACGTCAGGTCGCCGATTTCGCCAAGTTCCTCAATGTAACGAACTTCGGTGAGGTTCTTTGCCAGATAGGCTTTGGTGTGCTCAGCCTTAAAATGTGCAGCCAGCGCCTCTGGATTTGTCCAGCATTCCCAAAGTGTGAATTTTGTCCGGTCCTTCAGGTTCTGCCGGATTTCAAACAAGATACAACCGGGCTCTTCCTGGGTTTTGGTGACCAGGTCCCGCAATTCTTTTTCCGCCTGTTGAAGGTTTGCGCCCTGGCTCAACTCAATTCCGGCGCTGATAAAATACTGACCCATAAAAATCTCCTGCGTGGGGTTGCGTCACAGGAGGAGATATATAAATTCCGATAATTATGGTAAGTCCTGAATATCGATAGTATAAATTCCATAAATGAAATCATGTTAGACGATATTGCGCTCTTTGTTCATGTTGCCCAAGCCAAGAGCCTTGCGGGCGCTGGGGCGGTCCTTGATTTACCGGCCGCGACCGTGACGCGCCGGCTGAAGCGGTTGGAGGAACGCCTCGGGCTGCAGTTGATGCATCGGTCAGCCCGGAAATTTGCTCTGACAGCTGAAGGGGAGGCCTACTACCGGGCCTTTGCGGAGTTGGTGCAGCAAGCCGAACTTACAGCGCGCAACTTGAGTTCAGACCTTCATCAATTGAGCGGGCCTCTGGTCGTTGCTGCACCCACCAATATTTCAGTTGGTCCTATCCAACCGATGTGGTCGAATTTCATGCGCGCGTATCCTGGCATTCGGCTGGATTTACGCTTGAGCAATTTCAACATCGATCTGTGGGAACAACGGATCGATCTGGCCTTGCGGATCGGACCTCAAAACGACGAACGACTCTTTCAAAAGAAAATTGGAACAATTTCTACTCTGCTGATGGCCGCTCCGTCCTATCTTGAACGCCGAGGACAGCCATCTACGCCAGACGAACTCGACCAGCATGACATCATTGCAATCCGCACCATCCCATCCTGGCGTTTGAGTCATTTGCTATCCGGCGCAGCGGCAGAGTTGCATTTGGCCGGGGACGTCATTGTTGATGACATTAGTTTGGTACGGCAATTTGCCGAAGACGGGTTCGGCATTTGTTTGTTGGGTGTCACGGAGGCTGCCAAATCGCTGAAAGCTGGCCGTCTTGTCCCGGTCATGCCAGATTGGCGCGGCCAGCAACGGGATATTTATGCAGTCTGGCCAACCGGGCGTTTGTTAAATGCGCGCGCCAAGTGCCTGCGGGATTTCATGCAGCAGCACTTGCTTGAGCAGCCGATTTTTCAGGGTGAAATTCCTGAAGCTGAATAAAGCACAATCCATCAAAACTAAAAGATGACTTAATTTATCTCAGGCCAAACGTCATGCAGTGTGTGGATTGCAGCGCATATATTCTTGAAAGTAGAGGTAGCTGCTCATAAGCGCCAGGAAGGCCTGACACTCATCCAGAGTATGAAAACAACCTGCTACAGAAACCGACATTCCCTGGTCCAAATCGTTGGACCGGCCGCCGGCGATTCCTTTCCAGCCAGAACCCTGGAACGTCCGGCAGTCGTATTGGGTGCCGTAGGTGTTGGGGATATTTGCGCGGCTCGTGTCCCAAGTTGAGCCAAACAAGAGATCAGACGGCGATTGGATCTGACAAGCCGACAGGCCGAACGCCAGCGCGCAGACCGTAACCAGCCCAGATCTTTTTCCGGCTTTTTGTGTTTTGCTCATAAAATACGGCATTAAGACCTCAGGCAATCGTGGGCTTCATCTCTGTCAGCGAGATGAGTTTAAAAACGGAATCCCGTCGTACAAAGATCTGATCAAAACGTCAAAAGCTATTGTGCAGCCTCGATCTCGTTTGACTCAATAGGAAGTCATTTAACAAAAGAACGGACCGGTGCCAGAAACAGCGGTCCGAAAAAGGTAAGAATAAGTAAGGCGGACAGAGTCACTTGTTGTTTGAGAAAGCTGTTTAAAGACTTGTCCGAAGAATGTGGCGCCCGCCTTTTATGTCAGCCAGTCTGACGGTGGCACATTGAAGTCGAACGGGTTGTCCAATCCCTGATCGACATCGTCCCAGGATTGGTAATGCCCGTCTTCTTTCAACTGTAGGAAAATTGCTTCCAACTGAGCGTTCAGGATCTCCATCCCACCCCAAGCATCGCCCATGCCGGCAGCAAAGCGGTCTATCTCATTGTATAACCCGGCAGGAATCTGGTTGAAGTCGATTTGCTCCTGGTCGGAGAACATGAAAAACAGCTCGTCTGCAAATTCATAGATCCGCTCCGCGCCGTTCATGTAAGCGATCTCGCCTTCGAACACGACGGACAGGGTCATTTCGTACATGCCGAAGTCGTTCAGCTGCAGCTCGATACCGAGTTCGAAGATCATTTCGAAGTTTTGAATGCCGTAATCAATGGCTTCCCCGTAAACCTCGAGCATTTGTTCGTATCCGAATGCGGTCATGATCGGATTGCCACTTGCATCGAAGGCTTCTGCCTGGATTGCCATCCCGGTCTCGAAAGCCATCTCAACATAAAGCTCTCTAAACTGCTGGTCGTAGAAGCTGCCTCCAAATTCTTGGGCAATGCCGGATTGATACTCGACCGCGACCTCTTGGCCATTGAAATTGATGGTCTTGACCTCTGTTGTCCGCTCCTCGGCAAGCGTCAGTATGTCGATCTGTCCGTATTCCGTCCGGTAGGTGTAATTCTCCATCTCAAGGCCGAAATTCACCTGCTGCTCACCGTGCCCGTTCTGGACATCAACCTGCGCAGAAATACTCCCGTGAGGGCCTTTGGTAAGATCGCCCGTCGGCAGGTTGTCCTTGCCTTCGAGATTGTAAGGATCGAGGTTTAGGAACGGCAGATCATTGAATTCAATAGGGTTGGTCGAGACTTCTAGCCCCTCGGGCGCCGTCCAGCTGAACTCATCGAGGTCGGTCAGGAAGGGCGACGTGTTTCTATTTGCCCCTTGATCTCCCGGCGGCCCAGGCGGGACATAGAACTCCAGCGGCATAACAGGTGCAGTGTTTATTGCTAAGGGCAACGGGGTTGTTGGCTGATATGACAAGCTATTTCTCCTCCGCAAAATCCATCGGACTGGACGTCTTGGTCCGGTATTGACAGTTCTGACTTGGGGAGGAGGTCGAGCGAGTTCAAATTAAACTGTCGTAATGAAAAATTTGTAATCTTATTGTTTCTAAGAGTTCTTCGAAAACCATAAGTAGTCTTGAGATTAAATGAAATTTACCAAGGATGGGAAGGGGTCGTTCTACTTTAGGGAGAAGCCGGCGCAAGGTGCGCCGGTTCATGATTGTTTCGATTTCGGAAGCGTTTAGTTGACGGTAATCCATCGTAGCATCAGGAAATTGTCGGCCCGCTGGGTGAGGTCGATAGTGTTCTTTGACCCCCATAAAAGTGGTTGGACATGGAGAGGCACATAAACCACATCGTCGCGGACAGTGAGGGCGACTTCATCAAGCATCGATTGGCGTTTAGACGGGTCGATTTCCTTCTGGATCTGCGGCAGGAGTTCATCAACGCGCGCATTCGAATAGCCGCCGAAATTCCAGCTGCCGAGTTTCTTTTCTTTGTTTGGCGTGGTGACCAGGAACCGGATCGGGTGCTCGGCATCAAAAGTGCCTGGAGACCAGCCCAAAAGATACATATCGAAGTTGCCAGCTCTGAGCTCCGGCCAATAGTTGCGCACAGGCATGGCGTTCAGATCAGCCCGCATGCCAACCTGCGTCAGCATTGCGGCCATCGCCTTACACAGTGCTTCATCGTTGATGTAGCGGTCGTTCGGGCATTTGAGCCCAAAGGAAAATCCATCCGGATAACCTGCCTCGGCTAGAAGCGCCTTTGCCGCTTTCGGGTCATATCCGAAACGATCCGCCGCACTCTTGCTATAGCCTTTCATCTGTGGGCTAACCAGTTGGCTGGCCAGCTCTGCATTTCCGCGCATGATCTTTGAGACCAATGCCTCAGCGTTGATGGCCTTGTGTGCCGCCATGCGCACCCGGGCGTCCTGGAACGGATTTTGGCCGCTGGTTTCCTCTGAGTATTTTAAGGTGCTGTGGTTATGACCAAAACCGAGCATGATCACCCGGGCTTCAATGCCCTGATGGAGTTTCAGGTTTGAATCACCCGAAATCCGGTCAACGTCCTGAACCGGAACCGGATTAATCAAATCCACCTGGCCGGAGAGGAGGCCCGACACGGCTGTCGCAGGATTGGCGATCGGCAGGAAGGTTGCCTTGGTCAGATTATGCTCTTGGGTGTCCCACCAGCCGTCGAATGGTTCCAGAACCGTCTGAACACCTGGTTCCCGGCTTGTTATTTTAAATGGACCGGTGCCGTTGGTGTTCAAGGTCGCATAAGTTTCACTGTCCTTGGCTGGGCGGACGGTATTGTTGGCCTCGGCCCAGCCTTTGTCCAGGATCATGAAGTTGGCGATGGAATCTGGAAAAATGGGGTTCGGCGCGTGTGTCAGGATATCAACCGTATAGTCATCGACGACCTCGACACTTTTGACCGGAGAGAACCAGGAACTGGTGTCGGCTTCTTCTGAGGAGGCGCGCTGGTAGGAGAACAGCACATCCTCTGCAGTGAATTCCGCACCATCATGGAACTTGACGCCTTTGCGGAGTTTGAACCGCCAGCCGTCTGTTCCGATCGGTTCCCAGCTTTCGGCCAGAGATCCCTCGATCTCCATGGATTTGCCGCGTCGGACAAGGCCTTCATACACATTGTTCAAAAAACCAAGCACGGGCGCAGAGTTGACTGCATGCGGGTCCATGGTCTGCGGATCGGTCGGGGACGACCAGCGCAGCTCGGCACTATGAGCCGTGGATGCATAAGTGAGAAAGATGGATGTGAGTGTGAAGCTGGCCGCGCGCCGCAGCCTCCCGGACGATGTGTGTGTCATGACACCCCTGCATGATAGCCGTTATGTATTATATGCAACCAGCCTAAGCCACTTGCAGATAAAAGAAATACCGGATCTGTTTCCAGACCCGGCATTCGTTTCACAAGCGTGTGATGAACGGGAGTGCAGCTAGACTTTGCCGGCAATCTTCAAGGCAAACGCCTGCACAAGTGCCACTTCCTTCAATCGGTCGAAACGTCCTGAGGCGCCGCCGTGGCCGGCATCCATATTGGTCTTCAGCATCAAGAGGCTGTCACCGGTTTTGGTCGCCCGCAATTTTGCGATCCATTTGGCCGGTTCCCAGTAGGTGACGCGCGGATCTGTCAGGCCTGCCAGCGCCAGAATTGCCGGATACTCCTTGGCTTCCACGTTGTCGTAGGGCGAATAAGAGGCAATGTATTCATATGCTGTTTTGTCGGCGATCGGGTTGCCCCATTCCGGCCATTCCGGCGGAGTGAGCGGCAAGGTGTCATCCAGCATCGTTGCCAGCACATCGACAAATGGCACTTCGGCAATGATGCCGCCGAATTTTTCCGGTGCCAAATTGGCTATTGCCCCCATCAGCATGCCGCCAGCAGATCCGCCTTGCGCAATGATCTTGTCATAGCCTGTGAAGTTTTCGGCAACCAGATGATCGGCAGCTGCAATGAAATCGGTGAAGGTGTTCTTTTTGTTTTCACGCCGTCCAGCCTTGTACCAGCCGAATCCCTTTTCTTTGCCGCCGCGGATGTGAGCAATCGCATAGACAAATCCCCGGTCGACGAGGGAGAGGCAATTGGTGTTGAAGCTGGCTGGGATAGATATGCCATAAGAGCCATAGCCATAAAGCAGCAGCGGCGCCGAGCCATCCAGCGGTGTGTCTTTGCGGTACAAGATTGAAACCGGAACAGTTTCACCATCTGCCGCCGGTGCCATCACACGCCGGGTCACATAATCGCCTGCATCGTGGCCGGAGGGCACTTCCTGTTCCTTGCGCAGCATCCGCTTGCCCGTTTTGACATTGTAGTCAAAGGTTTGCGCCGGTGTCGTCATGGACGAATAGGAGAACCGGATCGTGTCGGTGTCGTATTCATATCCACCGGAGAGGCCGAGAGAATAGGCTTCCTCGTCAAAGGCAACGGAGTGTTCACTGCCGTCTTTCAGATTGCGGATGACAATCCGCGGCAGACCATCTTCCCGTTCCAAGCGGGTCATGAAGGACTTGTAGACGCAATGGGACAGGATCAGGCAGCCGGCATTGTGCGGCACCAGATCGTGCCAATTGTCCCGGCCCGGATTGGCTTTGGGGGCGGTGACAATCTTGAAGTCCTCAGCCTCATCCGCATTGGTGAGGATGTAGAGCTGATCACCATGATCATCGATGGAGTATTCGATGCCGGTCTGGCGCGGCGCAATCAGAACCGGATCAGCAGTCGGCTGATCTGACGGGATCATCCAGACTTCGGACGTTTCGTGATCATGAATGTCGATGACGAGCGTATCGCCGGATTGGGTTTTGCCGACGCCCATGAAGAACCCGGCGTCTTTTTCCTCATATACCAGAACATCGTTTGCGGGGTCTGTGCCGATTTCGTGACGAAACAATTTTGACGGCCGGTGATTGGCATCCAAGCGGACATAGAAGACGAATTTGCTGTCCGCGGAAAACACACCGCCGCTGCCGGTATCCTCAATCGAGTAGGCCAGATCCTTGCCGCTTTCTAGATCGCGGAATTGGAGCGAATAATACTCAGACCCCTTGTCGTCATAAGCCCAAGCAAGCAGCTTGTGATCAGGAGAATGGCTGGCTCCGGCGATTTTGAAATAGGCCTTGCCATCCGCTTCCTGATCGCCATTGACCATGATGGTCTCTTGCCCGCCATCGCGCGGGGTGCGGTAGAAAATCGGGTGCTGGCCGCCGGTTTCATATTTTAGGCTGTAGGCATAGGGGCCGTCGGGGGAGGGAACAGCACTGTCGTCTTCCTTGATGCGGCCACGCATCTCGGAAAACAGCGTTTCCTGAAGCGGCTTTGTCTCAGACATCTGCGCATCTTGATAAGCGTTTTCCGCTTCCAGATAGGCACGAATATCGCCGTCGAGGACAGTTGGGTCTTTCATGACCTCCTGCCAATTGTCGGCGCGCAGCCAGGCGTAATCGTCCTGGCGCGTGATTCCGTGGGTTTCAATTTGGGTGGCACGCGCTTGGGCGCGGGGAGGGCGCATATCGTTTTTCATAAAACCGGAGGTAAGGTGTTTGGATAGGCAAGGCAAGTATGGGATTGAGTGGGAGCTAAGGCTTGCAAACCCATTCTGCCAGCAGTTGCTATTTTTCTTGGATTTTGTTGGGCAGGTTTTTCAAATTCAGTTTTTCACCGGCTGGGGTGCTGCGATTGACGAAGATTGTCGCCTCATCGGGTGCGATCTCGTTTATTGGCACTTGGCTTGGAAGTTTGCCGTTGCGCAAAATCTTGGCTGCGACTTCTGCAGCCGCCTCGCCACGGTTCCAGTAGTTTTCTCCAAATGACAATGAAATACCGCGGTCGACCATAGCAGGAGACGAACCGACGCTCACAGCGTCGTTTGGTATGATCCGGCGCAACAGTTCGCCTTGGGTCATGAAAGACGAGGTTGACGCGACATAGACGACATCGACAATTTCGATCTGTGGCTTCAAAGCCGCGATCTGAGTTTCCAGATCTGCATTGTCCGGTATGAGGCGGAGCAGGGTTGCCTGTTTTTCCATAGCTTCCGCGGCCATCAAGACTTTGTCCGCTTCGTGCGTGGCGTTGACTTCGCGAGGATCAAAAAGGACTGCAATCGTCTTGAAGGGATAAATTTTTTCAACGAGTTGCAGGATCGCGTCTGCCGATAAGGAAAGTTTTGCGCCGGTAGCCCCGTTGGTCGGCGTCTCAATTGAGAAGGTGATCCCGTTGCCGACCGGATCCGTAACAATATTGAAGACCTGAGGGATATTCCCGATGTCGAAGTTCTGCACCGTGACTGTGGTTGTTGTCCCGAATGTGTAGATAAGGTCCTTCTGGGCAATTCTTTTTCGGTTCTCCCGCAAAAATCCGGCAAGATTGGTCACATCTCTCTCTGAGTCAAAGTGTTCGTATTCCACCTCAAATCCCAGTTCGGCCAATTTCGACTTGAAGCCTTGTTCTGCCGGGGTGATGCCGCGCCACGTAAGCATCAAAATGGATTTGGTCTCATCCGCCCAAGCGCTAGAGACCAGCAAAAATGAGAATACTGTCAAAATTCTGAATAGAATTTTCAAGTATGGACCTTCACGATATGTTGCTACTTCAGCGTGTTGTCAGTTTTTCCTCTTGTAAGATATATTATATAACTTAAGCCCTTCTTTCTTTGGAAGGGGCTCTTGAGTGTATTGTTGGCTTGAATATCGGTGATATTATCAAGGTTTTCAGCTTTTCTTGCTGCTCTTGTATTATTACAGCGCGCGAGGCAGGAGTGTTTTGGGACGTCCCTTGATCAAAATTGCAATTATGATGGCCATATTCAGGACGTTCCAGGCAATGCCATTGAGGAACGCAGCGTTATAGGAGCCGGTCAGATCATAGATCCATCCTGAGAGCCAGCCGCCAAGCGCCATGCCGAGAATCGTCGCCATGATGACAAGCCCGACCCGTTGTCCAGCTTCGCGTGCCGGTAGATATTCCCGTACAATCACCGCGTAGCTGGGCACAATCCCACCCTGGCTCAAGCCGAAGATCAACGAAATCAGGTATAGCGATGCCAGCCCATTGAATGGAATAAATAAAAACAAGGCAGCGCATTGCAAGACTGAACCTAGGAGCAATGTTTTTACACCGCCGATCTTGTCTGCGAGCACCCCGGAGACCAGACGGCTGATAACACCAGCAGCCGTCATGATGGCAATCATGTCTGCACCAGGCGCTACGCCATACCCAAGGTCGACACAATAAGCAACGATATGAACTTGGGGCATCGACATGGCAACGCAGCACCCAATTGCGGCAATCACCAGAAGCGCTTGCAGGGCTTGCGGTGACAGGCCAGTCGAGATTTGGCTAAAAGGCGTGGTTTCAGGAGCGGTGCTGAAGGCTGTTTCTGGCGGAGGGCGGCGCAAAAACAGAGCGAGCGGGATCATGCTGAGGAGGCAGATTACCGCGATCAGCAGATAGGTTTCACGCCAGTCATTGGTGGCAAGATTCCATTGGATCAGGGACGGCCAAACAACACCCGCGAGGTAATTGCCACAAGCCGCACAGGCGACCGCAAGGCCGCGGCGCTTGACAAACCAGTGGGAAACATCCGCGACCAGCGGGCCAAAGGTCGCTGAAGTCCCCAGACCAATCAGGACCCCTTGAGCAAGCGAAAAGCTCCAAATGTCCGTTGAGAGTGCAGCGAGCGCAAAGCCTGCGCTCAAGAAAAGAGCCGAGGCGATAACCGGGGGAACAATCCCGTACCGATCGACAAACCGGCCAAGCAGATAGTTGCCAAGGCCGAACCCAATCATCGTCAATGTGTAGGGAAGGGCGGCGCCGGCGCGGTCGATACCGAAATCAACCTGGACAGCAGGCATCACGATCACCACGGCCCACATGCCTGCACCGCCAAGCGTGCTCAACAGTATCGAGATGGCCAGCCTGAACCAGGCATAGGAACCATCGGGCATATAGGGATCAGTGGCGGTAGCGACGGACATTAGCGGTTCTCAAGGACAGGGACGTCAACCTGCCTATCAGGTCCGCTCACAAGCGGCCAATCAATATCTGTGCGGTGATCGACAAGCGTTGTGAATGAGAGGGAATCTGCCGGGAATGCCGATAGGCCTGTTACTGTGCTGATCCTGCATGACCACAGATGGTGACGAGCTCGCGGTTCTCCAGCTCAAAGACGGCGCAGTTTTTTCTGAGTTGCTTGCTATCTACGACGTGTCGGGCAACCGGCGAAGGGAGCTTTTTTCGGTCGAATTCCTTCAAGACGCCTTCGTCAAATCCTACTATCCGTAAAATCCTGCGGGTGTTTGAGGGGACGACGAGGTCCGGCAAATCATCGCTGTTGTAATTGATAATCGCGCTGAGATTTTGCTCCCGCGCGCCAATTTTGTGATTGGAAAAGCCGCCAAGCGAGGCTTTTAGCTTCAGCTCTGTGCCATGCCACTCAGCAAAATAGAGTGTTCCTCCGATATGCGGCGTTTCCACAAAAGCAATCTGGGATTGACCGGTTCCTGCAAAATCTCCAATTCCAGCTATGTTCAGCCACCGGTTTGTTTTGCCAATGGCACGAGAGCTCGCCAGTTCCGTCAAGACACCATCCCAAATGCCGTAAACAGCAACACTTCCGCCAGAATTTAGAAAAGAGCGAATTGTGATGACTTCGGGTTGGCGGTCGTTGTCTAAATCCGAAAGCCTGGGTGTTCGATCTTCAAAAACCTGATCCTCGGGTAAGAAAACTGAGTAGGTCTGATCGTTTGTTTTGAAGTGAAGAGATGCTGCCTCAACAGCATCGCCCAAAATTCCGTGCCGATAGCGGGTTGTTGGAGACCCGTACCAGGCAGAATAGGATTTGTTCTCCAAGTCGAGGCGCGTGATCTCGCCATCCGGTAACCGTTCGTCCGCCCAGCTCGGGCGCAAAAGAGAAAACGTCAAGAGCGACACTCTGAAGAGTACCGCCAAAATAGTTTGGATAGTCACGGTCGCAGTGTCTCTTGTTTGTCCAGGCATTTACTTTGCCGTCTGAATGTTTTCAGCTTGCTGCCCGGTCTTCAAAAGGCAAGCTTCTGTGGCTGTATCCATAGGCACCATCAACTCAACTGTCATACCTTCGATGACCGCATCCTGAACAGATGCGAGCTGGCCAAGAAGAGAGGTTAATCGAAGGGGAGTGCCATCGGGGCCGGAGAACTCGACAGGGACAAACACCGGAACTTCTGTCCAATCGTTATTCTCAAGGCCGTCAAGAAGTCCATCCAGGCGTGCTTTTTCCAACAACTCTGCCAACTCGGGGTCTACAGCTGCCTCCCTATAAAGACGGGCAGCAAAAATGGGAGCGGCCTCTTGCCAATTAAGAACCCGTTCGCGAAAGACCGGCGAGAGGAAAATCTGGAACAGATTTGGCGGTTTGTTCTGCGATTTAACAAACTCGGTCAAAAATAGCGTGCCAGGTAGGTTTGAGCGTAGAATTGTCCATCGTTTGTCGAGCACAAATGCAGGAAATGGCCAATTGGCGAGTAGGCGTTTCTCGATCAAATCGAGTGCGTCCAAAACATCCGGAGAATCTTCAGCGCGGCTTTTGTAAGGGCTCGTAAATCCTGCAGCTTCATAAAGCACATGGCCGCGTGCAACGGATAGAACCAATTCGCGTTCAATCCTCTTCACCATGAAGGGACTTGGGCGCGCGCGGCCAGTTTCAAGAAACGAGATGTGGCGCTGGGTTGAACCCAATTTGTCCGCCAGCACTGCTTGGCTCAATCCACGTTCGCGACGGAGCGATTTTAAGGTGCTGCCAAACGCGTTTGTTTGAGTGTTCATCAACTACGACCCGAGTCTTGCACGAATTTTCTATTCCCTGTGAAGGAATTGAATGCGGATACCGGAACCGTAAGCTCCGGTACAGCAGCCAACAATTCACTTTAGCTGGAGATATAGATGACCACTTGGATCTTTGCCGTTCTTGCCCTTCATCTGGCACAAATCTATTTAAGCGCGGCGATGTATCTGCCGACTGAAGGGCTGATGAGACATGCGGGCGGGCGGGATGAGATGCCCGAGAAGGGGTTGATCACCGGCCGGGCCGATCGAGCGCTGAACAATATGAAAGAGAACCTGCCGTTCTTCCTTGTTCCTGCACTTCTTTCCTATGTTGTTCCCAAAACAAACACCGAACTTGCCGTTCTCGGTGCGCAGGTTTTCTTTTGGGCACGACTGGTGTTTGTCCCTGCGTATCTCAGCGGCATTCCTGGCCCCAGGTCGATCGCATACTCAATTGCGCTGATCGGCAATCTTATGATGTTCTGGGCACTGATTGCCTGAGGACCCAGGATCGCAATTCGACAGGCCTGCTTACAGGGAGCCGTTCACTGTGCGTAGCTGTCGACAATTTGCCAGAAACGCGGGTCCCGCCAGACTTTTGAAACGGCTTCGGAAATCCGGCCTTTGAGCACGGGATGAATGTCCCGATTTGCCGCAAGCCATTGCACACCATGAGACATGGGGGCGCCGATGATCAATTGGTGCGGATCGCGGCCCCTCTTCTTAGCCATGTAACTGGCGCGCATGGACATCGTGTACCAGGCATCGATGCGGCCGGCATGCAGCATGTCTGACATTTGTTCCGCGCTTGCAATTTCAGTCAGGTTGGTGAGACCGTTTCTCTTCAGAATCTTCGCACGGTAGCTGCCGAGGTGGACGCCGATGGTTTTACCTTCTTCAACAGCCGTCTCGAAACTGTCGATCCGCTTGTCCAGGGTAACGAAGGCACTTTCGGTGTAGAGAAGTGGCGCGATATAGGCGAACTTTTCGCTGCGTTTTCTGGAATAGGCGAGGGAAAACAACAGAGAGCCCGGTGTGTTTTCCGCCAGAATTTGGGCCCGTTTCCAAGGAGCAAACCGGATATCAAGTTCAAGTCCCGCTTCTTCTGCCACAAGCTGCATAATTTCGACCGCAATTCCTTGTTCTTGCTTGTTTATGGAAAGCGGCGGGAGGTAGCCCGTATAGGCAATGATCTTGTTATGACTGTGAGCAAGCGCAGACCAGCTCAGAAACACACAAATTCCCGCCAGAACGGGACCTAGGATCCGAAGAATAGGCAAGTGAAATCCCCTGATTGTGCTCATTCCAATCAGGATATTTAACAGTGTCTCTGTAACGGAAACCTAAACAACTGGCCGAAAGTTCTAAGATTTACTAGAGCTTGGCGTTTGGTTGGTAAATCATGAGGTTGAGTAATTGTAAGATTTTCAACTAAAAGATGTGTTACGCTTTGCCGTCTGGCTCGAACTGCATCGCGTGACCATTCATGCAATAGCGCAATCCGGTCGGTGCGGGGCCATCAGGAAAAACATGGCCTAAATGCGCGTCGCACCGGTTGCAGCGGATCTCAGTGCGGATCATCCCGTGAGAATGATCTTCGATTTCCCGGATTGCATCAGGAGTTACGGCTTGGAAAAAGCTGGGCCAGCCACATCCGGCGTCAAATTTCGTGTCTGAGAGAAACAATGGCGCGTTACAGCACACGCAGTCGTACCGCCCGGTTTCGAAACTGTTCCAATAGGGACCGGTATAGGGACGCTCTGTGCCCGATTGCCGGGTGACGTAGAATTGCTCGGGCGACAGCTGAGCCATCCATTCTGCGGTTGGTTTCCTGACTTTATTGCCTTCGTCCTGGCTCATTTTTGTTTCCTCAGCAATAGTTTTGAAAGCACATAAGTAAATGGTTGTGTGCTGACAAGAGCGCAATTACTCGGCTATAGGCCAAGAACACTCATGGCTGATTTGACCCGGTTGCCGCCTTCCTGACGGGCTTGAAAGACACAAGTTTCAGCTGTCGCCAGAAGAAATTCGGAGCTTTCTGAAATGCCTTTATGATCGGCGACAGCACAAGCGGAGCCGACTGAAGCAGTTACTACGCCATCACCTGCAGCGTTGTCTGGGTTAGGGATACCTAAATCCTGCACAGCTACCTGGATATAGGCACTGATCGTTTCAGCGCCCAACTCATGCGTTCGCGGTAGAAGCAGGGCGAATTCGGACATCGCAGTCCGGGCGGCAACATCGGCGGGGCGCCGTGCGGTGTCTTTCAACATATTCGCGACTTTGGATAAGCAGTCTTCGGCAGCGCTTGGCCCGTATTGTTCGGAAAGCGCATCAAATTTATCGAGCGATACCTTAATCAGTGTCGTGTGGGTTTTTTCACGCAGGGCGACAGCCCATTCCCGTTTTAAGGAATCCTCAAAAGCCCTCCGGTTGAAAAGACCGGTCAGCGGATCAGTTTGTGTTGCCGCTTCTAAAAGCCCTTCCAGCTCCTTCCGCCGGGCAATATTTCGGAAAAAGACTGCAAATGCTGTCGGCTGTCCGGTGTCGTCTTCCAAAAGGTGTGCCGTCACCTCTGCCCAGACCAGTGTCCCAAAGGCTGAACGAAGTTGGATTTCTGCATGTGGAAGCTGGGTTTCAAAGTCTGCGCTTCCGGCCAAGATCTTATGAACAACATCAGCATCCGGATTGGGTGGACCAAGATACACAAGGTCACTTAGATGCTCTTGTAGCTTGTCTTTTCCCCAGCCGAATAGACGTTCTGCAGCCGGCGAAACGAACATGATTTCGCCTTCGAGTGTCAATTGAAGAACCGCTTCGCTGCTCAGGCTAATCAATCGTTCAAAATCAATGCCCGGTCGCTGAGAGGACGCTGCTCCGGATGTGTTGTCTCCGTTGTGGTCCAAAGCCATGCTTAGCCTCGCTCATATCCCGCTGACAACGCTACGACAGTAATGAAAGTGAACGTTATTCAAGGCGTTAAATCAAGAGGGCTTTGTGGTCCGATTGCTACTGGTCAATTCCTCTCCGAAGAACATATAGGGCTCTACAGCCAGTGCTTAACCGAGCTTTGGCGGCTTTTTCTGCCGTCGGAGACAAAGTGAGTCAAATTTTAAATACTTTTGTAGAATGGTCCGAAAACACTAGGGAAAACAGTTCTTTTGCACTTACTAAACATAGGAACAAAGGGGCAAAATGTCTTGAAGGGCACACTCAAAATACCTAAGACATGTGCGCATCTCTTTGGCTCGCTATTATCAATGGTATGGGTGTTGATTCGCCAATGTCCATTCTGGCTGTCCCATCGTAAAACTAACGAAAGACCAGCATGACGCCTGCAGTAACCGACGAGACCACGCTTCTGGCTGTGTTAGCGCCGTTCGCGGCCGCTGCCGTTGCTCCTATCCTGACCAAGTGGCTCAAGCACAATGCCGCCTGGCCTTTGGCTGTAATTCCTGCGCTGGTCTTTCTGCATTTTTGCGGATTTGTCGGGCCGGTGTCTAAAGGGGAAACCTTTGTCGCCGCCGTTGCCTGGGCGCCGAGCTATGGTGTGAACTTCTCCGTCTATGTGGATGGATTGTCGGCGCTTTTTGCGCTTCTGATATCGGGTATCGGAACCTTTATTATCCTTTATGCAGGCGGATATTTGAAAGGTCACCCGCAGCAAGGGCGGTTCTTCTCGTTTCTGTTCCTATTTATGGGCGCTATGCTTGGCCTGGTGCTCGGCAACAATCTGATCTCGCTGTTCATCTTCTGGGAGCTGACGTCCATAACGTCGTTCCTGCTGATTGGATTCGATCACTTGAGAGCGGCATCGCGCCGGGCGGCAATCCAGGCATTAGTGGTGACCGGCGGCGGCGGATTGCTGCTGCTGGCGGGCTTCATCTTTATCATCTCGGCGACCGGCGAGATCGAAATGTCGGTTCTTCTGTCGTCACCGGATATTGTCAAGGAGACAGGCCTTTATCTGCCGATCTTCCTTCTGGTGCTTGGTGGAGCATTCACAAAATCCGCACAGTTTCCGTTCCATTTCTGGCTGCCGAACGCGATGGAAGCGCCAACTCCGGTTTCAGCATTCTTGCACTCTGCCACCATGGTGAAGGCGGGTGTCTATTTGCTGATGCGCATGCATCCGCTGCTAGGAGACACAGCGCTTTGGACGACAGTTTTGCCGCTCTTTGGGGGAGTCACCTTGCTTGTCGGCACAATTCTGGCTGTTCGCCAGACAGACCTGAAGTTGATGCTCGCCTATACGACCGTTGCCTCGCTTGGCCTCTTGGTTATGCTGACCGGGACCAGCTACGAAAAGGCCCTGGAAGGGGCGGCTCTTTATTTGCTGGCGCACTCGCTCTTTAAAGGAGCGCTCTTTATGGTTGCCGGCACCATCGATCATGAAGCCGGCACAAGGGACATTACCAAATTGGGCGGATTGCGCTCAGCAATGCCTGTGACCTTTGCTGCCGCGTGCCTTGCTGGTTTGTCGATGGCCGGATTGCCACCATTCATTGGCTTCATTGCCAAGGAAGTCCTCTACTACGGTACTTGGGGCTGGCCGGAGTTCGGTCTTCTGATCACAATCACTGCGGTTCTGGGCAATGCCTTGATGCTGGTGATCGCTGCAGCCGTTGCGATCAAACCCTTCTTTGGACCGAAGATTGAAACACCAAAACATGCCCATGAAGGTCCCGTTCTGCTGTTCGCCGGTCCTGTTGTCCTGTCGGTCACAGGTCTTGTACTGGCTTTCATGGCTCACACGACCGGGATCTTGTTTGTCGGGCCGACCTTGTCGTCTCTTGTGGGAACATTCACGCAAGTTGATCTGCATTTGTGGCCGACCAAGATAAATGCACCGTTGATCCTGTCGTTGATCACGGTTGTCACCGGTGCTGTACTGTTTACTCAACTCGACAAACTGAGAGCGCTGGTCGCGGGTGTACTGACATCCATTGGCTGGGGCCCCGACAAGGGCTTTGACCAAGTCATCGCAAGCATCGTTTCCTTCTCGGGATGGCTGACCCGCCGTCTTCAGAACGGCAAAATGCAGACTTACATGTTCATGACATTTGTCTTTGCCGGTTTTGCAGTTTTGCTGCCTGGTTACCTGACAAACAGTTTCCCAGACATGCCCAAGATTCCGGACTACCGGTTCTATGAGTGGGGCATTTTTGCGATTGCCGTGATGGGCCTGATTGCGGTCTTGATTGCCAAAACACGTCTGACGGCGATCGTGTCGCTCGGAATTCAGGGGTTTGCGGTTGCCGTCATCTTCATGATGTTCGGTGCGCCGGACCTGTCGTTCACCCAGTTCATGGTGGAAACGCTCTCGGTGGTGATCCTTGCTCTTGTAATGACCCGGTTGAACCTTTCTCCCAAGGATCCGCGAACACGCCTATCTGCGCTGGTGACCGGCGTGATTGCCGCCTCGGTTGGCCTTGGTCTGACCCTGACATTGCTGGCCATCACCCAGCAGCCGTTCGACAGCCGTTTGTCTGACTTCTTTACTGAATACAGCCGTGCCATCGCCCATGGCCGGAACATCGTCAACGTGATCCTGGTTGACTTCCGCGGTTTCGATACGCTTGGCGAAATCGCAGTGGTTGCGCTTGCAGGTCTCTGTGTTCTGGCCTTGATCCGAGTGCGCACAAAGCCGGACAAGCCACAACAGGCAGCTGTCCAGCCTAATCCCGGGGAGGCTCGCTGATGCGTACGGTCATTTTCCGCACCTTTGCGCCGTATCTCGCTGCTTTGATGGTGTTGTTTTCCATTTTCGTTCTGTTGCGCGGGCACAATGAACCGGGGGGAGGGTTTATTGGCGGCCTCATTGCAGCTTCCGCTCTGGCGATTTTTGGTATCGCCTGCGGTGTAGCCTCCGTGAGGCGGGCGATTGTGTTTCACCCGATGAGCATTTCCGCTTTTGGCCTTTTCATTGGAGCGCTGGCCGGTCTGCCGTCGCTTGTGTTCGGCCAGGCCTATATGACCAGTCAGTGGCTCATCTTCCATCTGGCGGATGTCGAAATCGCCCTGTCGACACCGCTTGTCTTTGATATCGGCGTCTATCTTGTGGTGGTTGGAGCAATTGGGTCAATTGCCCTTTCCCTGGAAGAAAGGGAGGCGGATTGATGGAAACCATCGTTGTCTACCTGATCGGATTGTTCTTCGCTGTTGCTGTGTATTTGATGATGTCCCGGCAGATTGTCCGGATGCTGCTGGGCGTCGCGATCCTCGGCAATGCGGTCAATATGCTGATCTTCACCAATGGCCGGTTGATCCGTGAAGTTCCGCCTTTGATCCCGAGCCATCTTTACACACCCGAAGTTGCCACCGCGAACCCGTTGCCGCAGGCGTTGGTGCTGACGGCGATCGTGATTTCCTTTTCGTTCTTCGCGTTTCTTTTGGTTCTGGCTTTCCGCGCCTATCAGGAGCTAGGCACCGATGAGGTGGATGAAATGCGCCTGGCCGAACCCGAAAACGACCAATCCCCGCCGCAAGGATACTAAGCTTTATGGCCGGTTCATCCGTTTCCGTTGACTACGCTCTGGCAATGGCCACCGAACCTGTGGCCGCCGGTGATTTCTTTGTGGTCGCACCGTCTTTGATCACGCTCCTTGGCGGCTCTTTGTGTTTGATGCTGCGCAAGCACACCGACTGGCAGGCCCGGCTCGGTATTGGTTTTCTGGCGCTGCTTGTGCTGGCAAATGCCGGGTTGTTGATACGGGTGCTCGATCATGGAGTGATCACCATGGTCATGGGCAGCTGGTTGCCGCCCTTTGGCATTGCGTTTTCGGTCGATGCGCTGAGCGCGACCATGTCCTTTGTCGGGTCCGTCGTTGCATTTTGTGCCGGTCTCTACGGGGCTGCATCGGTCGACAGCACCGGTCGGCGCTATGGGTTTTATCCGTTCCTGTTGTTGCTGATGACAGGGGTCAGCGGCGCGTTTCTGACCGGGGACATATTCAACCTTTATGTCTGGTTCGAAGTGTTGCTGATCGCCTCTTATGGCCTGCTCATCCTGGGCAATGACCGGATGCAGTTGGACGGCGCGGTGAAATATGGCGTGCTCAATCTGATCGGTACCAACTTCTTCCTGATCGCGACCGGTCTTCTTTATGGGATCTTCGGTACCCTCAACATGGCCGATATTGCCATAAAGGTCGCCGCATTGAATGAACCGGCATCCGGGACATTGGCTACGGTCGCAGCTCTCTATTTCCTGGCATTTGCCATGAAAGCAGCGGCCTTTCCGGTCAATTTCTGGCTTCCGGCGTCCTATCATACGCCGAATATTGTCGTTTCAGCGGTTTTTGCAGGCCTTCTGACCAAGGTCGGCGTTTATGCGCTGATCCGTGTGTTCGTGATGATCCTGCCGGCTTCACGCGGGTACATGTCCGATCTGATTGCGCTTGTCGCCATTTTGACCCTGCTAACCGGGGCCTTTGGCGCTTTGGCGCAATCGGAACTCCGCCGGATGCTGGGATACCTTGTTATCGCTGGGATCGGGTCAATGCTGGCCGGAGTTGCTGTTGGCTCCACATTGTCCATTTCTGGCGCCATCTTCTACGCCGTTCATTCCATCATCGTCATGACGGCCCTCTATATGGCGTCCGGGATTATTAACTTGATGGGCGGATCCTATGATTTGCGCGCTCTTGGGGGGCTCTACCAAAAGAGTGCAGCATTTGCCGCGGTATTTTTGGTGCTCGGATTTGCAGTGTCCGGCTTGCCGCCATTTTCCGGATTCTGGCCCAAGGTGATCCTGGTCGACGCAGCTTTTTCCGATGGCCGGTCTTGGCTGGGAGCGGCGATTTTGTTCAGCGGTTTTCTAACCACCTTGGCTATGGGGCGGGTCTGGATCTTTGCCTTTTGGCGCGGCGGACCGGAAGGAACCGCGGACGGGCAGGCGGTCGCGGTGAGGGGGGCGCCGGATAGCGGAACCGCGCTGGCCAGCAGCGCGCTTTGGCTTCCCCTTGGAATTCTGACAGCACTAATCGTCTATTTTGGCCTGCAGCCGGAATGGATGCTTGAACTTTCAACACGCGGTGCCAGCGGGGTCGTTGAACCCTTCGGCTACTTGCGGTCGGTCTTTGGAGATCAGTGATGACAGGTCTCTTTCTCATCAACATTCTTCTCGCGCTTGCCTGGGCAGCCGTGACTGGCAGCTTTGCTGAGATCAACCTTGCCTTCGGCTTTTTGCTAGGCAGCGCTGCGCTTTACCTGATCCGGGAGCAGGTGGGAACGGATGCCTATTTCCGCCGGTTCACGAAATCGATTGGCCTAGCTTTCATGTTTGTGCGGGAACTGGTCAAATCCGCGTGGCGGGTGGCAGTCATCGTGCTGCGCCCTAAAATCGATTTGCAGCCTGGCATTATCGCTGTTCCGCTGACGGTTGATCGGGATTTTGAGATTGCCATGCTCGCGAACCTGATCACCCTGACCCCGGGCACGCTGTCGGTGGATGTGTCCGACGATCGTGGCACCCTTTATGTCCACTGCATCGATGTTCCAGATCCGCAGGAAACGATTGACGACATCAAGAACGGCTTTGAGCGCAAGATTCTGGAGGCGTTCCGATGACCCAGTATGAAGAGTTCTCTGCCAGCTTTCTCGATTGGTCGGTTAATGCCTCGCTTGCGATTCTGACCGTCGCATTTCTCATCATCGTCTATCGGACGGTAAAGGGTCCCAGTTTGCCGGATCGGGTTGTTGCGCTCGACATGCTGGTCGCCGTTGGGATCGGTTTTATCGCTGCGATTGGTGTCCTGACCGACTACCATCTTTATATCGACATAGCCATCACGCTTGGTCTTGTCGGCTTTCTGGCAACAGTTGCCTTTGCCCGTTTTATTTTGCACCGGGGGCTGGCAGGTGACGAAACCATCGCGCAGGAAGTCAAAGAAAGTATTGAACGCCGGGAGGCAGGCCAATGACCGCCCTGATTGAGATTCTAACCGGCATAATGCTTGTCATCGGAGCTTCATTTGCCCTGGTGGCTTCTATCGGCCTCATACGCTTAAAGGACGTCTATATGCGCATGCATGCGGCGTCAAAGGCGGGAACTTTGGGCTCAGGTCTGATGCTCATTGCGCTGGCTATTTATGCAACTGACCTTGCGATTGCTACGCGGGCTCTTGCAGGTGTAGTGTTTTTTCTGCTGACGGCTCCGATATCGGCGCATCTCTTGGCAAAAGCGTCCTATGCCGCAGGTTACCGGGCCTGCGCAGACACCAAAGAGGATGCGTTGGCAGAGGTCATACGGCCTAATGACACTTAAATGAGACGGAAAGTATGGTCTCGTAGGCATAGAATGACCTTGCGGTAATACTTTTTATCGAATGCGGATACAATGACTGGGAAATGATCATTATTTCCCATGTCTCATTTTTTATTGCATCCATTGTTGTTTTATTTGGAATTTGGGCTTGTCTGTACGCGTTACCATCTATATAAGGCTGTCACAGGCACCTGCAAAGTAGAGTCTTTGCCGATTCTCGCGCTCGTAAGTATCCTTATTCTTGTGTTCACTTACGGTGTTTGGAGTTGCAGGTAATCATCGCCACAGATTCGAATTTCAGTAGAGAACAGGTGTGAAATGACTGATAATCTGGTCGAAGCAAATTTGATTGACCTTACTGCCGACATTGTTTCCGCATATGTGAGCAACAATACCGTTGCGTCAACAGATCTTCCAGGTCTTATCAACGAAGTATATGGTGCTCTGCATAAAACGGCGGCCGCTTCGAATGAGCCGGAGCCGGAGCCGCTGAAACCAGCAGTGCCGGTCAAGAAGTCTGTCATGCCGGATTACATCATCTGCTTGGAAGACGGTAAGAAGTTCAAGTCGCTCAAGCGCCATCTGCGCACGCACTACAACATGACACCGGAAGAATACCGCGATAAGTGGGATCTGGCTGCCGATTATCCGATGGTTGCGCCTAACTATGCCGCTGCTCGGTCCGAGTTGGCAAAGAAAATGGGTCTGGGCCAGCAGCGTAAGCGCGCCAAGTAATCTGTCAATAGATTATAGTAAAACAAAAAAAGCCGCCCAAATTGGGCGGCTTTTTTCGTTTTTTGGTTCGTTTCTATCTTATTGCGAAAATAGCAATTCAATCCAATGTTTGTTCAAAACAGGCTCCCTATGCGCTTCTGAATATTAAGGTTGTGAAATAACTTATCCACCTCTATGAATTGCAGCGCTAGAATGTAGGAAAATAAGCCTAGCGGCCGTGGGTAGGGAGAACACCGGTTTCCATATTGAAGCTTCTATTGAGAGAAAGCCCGGAGCCGGAGTTCCAGATCTTTGACAGTCTTTGTGTTCACAACAGGGAGTGACAACATGATTGGGAACCGGGGAGGGAATTTTCTAATAGTGTCGGCGGATGTGGAGAAAGAGCCGCACCGCCTGCTTGCTGCGAATAGGCTGGCCGCCCATTTGCATTTGGCCGAAGGTTATGTCTCGCGCGCTTTCTGTATTAAACCGCACGACTTCTATATTGTTACCCGTGGCCCAAAGCATGTTGCAGAAGCGCGTCAATTGATCATGTATCTTGCGCATGTGGAGTTTGGGTTGCCTTTGGCTGTTGTCGGTCGAAAGTACCAGCGTGACCGCTCGACTGCGTCCTATGCCTGCAGAACCATAGAGCACAGGCGGGAAGATCCGTTTTTTGACCAGCTTGTCAGTGAGATCGAAGAACTGATCACGTTAAGAAAAGACCCTTTGTTTGGTTCGTTTGTGTGGAGGGCAAAGTGAGTTTTGTCGAAACCTCCACATCTGAAAGCCGGCAAAATCGGGTTCGCCTATTGCGTAACTTATCGGCGCCAGGCGCAAAACTAATGCGCAGGCAGATGAAGGACCAGATTTCATGGGTTCTCATCCGCTCTGGTGGCGGGGTTCGTACGGCTTGGTGTGACAACCTTATCAAGCAAGCGCTTGCCTCAGGTGTTGTTGATCTCAACACAAAGGAAGAATGCAGAATAACTAAGGCGGGACGGGCGGCGCTTCGAAGGGCTTTGAGCGGAGCTGAGGCTTATTCGGATCAGCATCGGACCATTAGCTACCAGCAGAAAACGGAAGATTCTGCTTCGAAACGCCGGCCTGCTCCAATACGTACCAAAACAAATCTCGATGAGAGTCCATTGGCCCGGCTTGCCGTGCGGAAAGGTAAGAATGGCAAAGCGCTGCTCGAACCCGAACAAGTCCGGGCCGGAGAACGTTTGCGCGCCGATTACACCTTTGCGGCCATGATGCCGGCGATTGGTCAGGGGTGGCGGACGGAACGGATCGATTCCGGTCCGGCGCGATCGGGGCTCAGGGACTTAAGCGATGATGTTCTGTCAGCGCGCCAGCGGGTTGAGCGGATTTTGGCTAGTATGGAACCAGTTCTAGCCGGTGTGCTTGTCGACGTTTGTTGCCACCTGAAAGGTCTTGAGAAAGTCGAAGAAGAGCGCGGCTGGCCGGCGCGCTGCGCCAAGATCGTCCTGCAGATTGGGCTGTCAGCACTCGTGGAGCGTTATGGCGAAAAAACCCAGGCTGCCGCCGGGCGGGGCCACATTCACACTTGGCAGGCAAAATAGGCTGAGATCAATTGACGGACAGCTTAGGCGGCTGCCAAAGCAGCCTCTGCATCTGCCCGGATTCGCCCAACCATTGAACGTAGGCCGTTGGAGCGTTGCGGGGTGAGGTGTTCTTGTAAGCCCAGCTTTTTAAAAATCGCTTCCACATCGATGCTCAATATGTCAGCGGCTGTCTTGCCGTTAAAGATCGCGGTCACAATAGCGACAAGACCTTGTACGATCAGAGCATCACTGTCGCCGCGGAATATGAGCACCGGCACACCGTCGGTGTTTTTTTCTATACTTGTGATCAACCACACTTGTGAGACGCAGCCACGAACCTTGTGGTCTTCACTGCGTTCCGCATCTGAAAGCGGGGGCAGCTCCTTGCCCAAGTCGATCAGATATTTGTAACGGTCTTCCCAGTCGTCCAGGAACTCGAAACTTTCCAGGATGTCATCAAGTGTTGTTTTCATGATCCGGGTCTTAAATGCTGTCTATGCGCTTCATATAGCCCGCTCATGACATCCTGCCTATCCTGGCAGCGACGATTTTCTCAGTGAAATGGCAAAAAATATCAGGCGAAAGACAAAGAAACGCCGCAGACGAAATGGGCAGCTGTCCGTCTGCGGCGTAGCGGAAAACGTCCGCTGAAGTGAAGCCGTCCTTTGCGATGCGGTTGCACCGCACGAGCGGGGCGCAATCAACCACTCGTAACGTTCTGGAGGTCGTCGGAACGCCTAGTGGTTTTACTCAGGTTTTTGGCCCTGAGCGGGGTTTGGGCCGCGGTGTTGGCCCAATTTCGGTAGTCTTGTCTTGAGCGTCCGCTGCCACAGTCTCAAATGCCGGATATTCAATCTGTACAGATTGATCCGATGTCGGCTGAACGTTTGTCGAGCCTGTGATCATCGTGTCGCGGGAGGTGTCCTCGGCAACCTGTGTGTCCAGATACTCGTATACAATCCGGGCACCATCGCGGGCGCGGCTGCCGATAGCGGTCAGCGCGTTTCCACCTGTCTCGCATGCCACGGGATTGCGATCACAAAATCCGCCGATGTCCGATACTGTCGCTTGCGCAGCAAGGTACGCTGAGACAGGGTTGACGGATTCAACGGGTGTACTCTCCTCTTCCGACCCAATCGGAATAAGGACCAGCACAAGTGTTAGCCAAAAGGCCGTTCTCAAAAGAAAGAACATTGCTGCTACCCATAGTTCTTTTCACATTAGGTGTGCCTTGTTGAGCTGTTGGCACACTCGTTATGAAACAGACACTAGCAGCGACATCAGAACGTCCGGTTGAACCGGAAATGCCAATTTTCATAAAATAAAACATGCATTTAAGACAAGTTTTCTGAGAATTTGATTCAAATTTGAATGAATTTCAGTCAAGCCCCTGAAAAAAATGAAAATAATGCAATTTTTGGACGAATGGGACTTATCCTTTATCGTTCCTTAAGCGGTGCGGGCGAAAATGCCGATAACAGTTTTGCGGGCCCGATTCCCGCGTGTGTATCGGTAGTATGTTTTGAGTAACTATCTGAAGTTTTTGGGAAATGCCTGGGAGGTCTGGGCGAGCCGGGTTGATGGAATGATTCACCCGGAGGCTGTGACGGATCCGTATTGCGGGCCGCTTCATAGATCCTTCCTTTTAGGATGTTTTTTTTCCGGTGCCATTGCACTTCTTGTTTTGCCGCTTCATTTGGCATTGGCCGGTGCGCCTCCAGCAGCCGCCGTGCTCATGATTACCTGGATGCTCAGCCAGTGGCCTTTGGCGCTGTATCTTTCCCGATCCGGCAACTTGGAGCGGGCGATTACACTGTCAGCCGGACTGTTTGCCGTGTTCACGGCTGCCATTTGTGCATTGACGGGCGGGGCCAGCTCCTTTGCTGTGATTTGGTTGTTGATTCCGTGTTTGGAAGCCGCGTTTGCGTCTCGGCGCAGGACTGCGATGGTGGTGACTGGTTTCTGTGGCGTTCTCTATCTGTCTTTGCTGGCGTTTTCCGGCAGCTTTTCTTCGATGATGGGTGTTCTATCCAGTGTTGAACCTGTCGCGGTTCTGGGCGCTTTGATCTATGCGGGGACACTTGTCGTTCGTTTGATCGGTGACCGGCAACGGAGCCGGATTTTGCACAGAGTGTCTCTGGATGACTTTCAAACATTGAACCAAACTTTGTCCGGGATTGTCTGCAAGGTTCAAACCTCGGGCGAGGTGCGGCTTCTTGCTGGTCCCGCGAGGCAGTTGTTTGGTGCTGCTTTTGCCTCAGCTGGGCCGGATTGGATCTTTGCGCGTTTGCATGTCACCGACCGTCCGCTTTATTTGACCCGGCTATCCGAAGCCCGCCACAAAGGGCTGGTATCCAATTTGGAAGTTTTAATCCGCACTTGTCCGGAAGACGGAGAAGAACCAAACGGTATTCAATATTCCAAAATGGCGGTCCGATTGGCGCCGCTTGGTGATCTTGGGAGGGGCTCCCAATGCAAAGCCGAAGGCAGGTCTGTGCTGATTGCTTTGGACCCGATCAAAGACGCGGATCAGATTCTGCCGACAAATGCGGCGGATGTTGCGCGTATTTCGGCTGGGAATGAGCTGCAGCCAGCAGAAGATGCCTGGCAGCCTGAAACACTTATGAAATCGGCATAGGTGGTTCATGGCGAAGCAGGGGAAACGATCGAAAAAGCAAGAGCCACCGGAAACCATGATGAGCCGGGCCGGCCATGTCGCCCGGGATAATCCAGTTGCGGCCGGCGGGACGGTTGTCATGGGGTTGACGGCGTGCCTGATCATAGCGAATGCGGTTGGCCTGCAGCCCGGGCGTCATCCGGCACCCTATTATTCCACACGCGCGTGGCCCGATACAGTTCAAGTGCCAGAACCCGATGGGCGCCGTGGCCTTGTACCCGTGCAGGAGATTTCCACCCTCGTTCTGGACCTTCAAATATCTTTGCGCAAGCTGGGTCTTTATGTTGGGCCGCTTGATGGCGTCAACGGCCCGGCGACGGAACGGGCGATCCGTGCATTTGAACGTAGAGCCGGGAGAGTTGAAACCGGTCAGGCGAACGAAGGCCTCCTGGCACTGGTGCTTTTGCATGGCGATGATCCGGTCGCCTTGGATGCACCGCCGGTTCCGCGTACAAAGCCGCGTGCGTCTGGAACAACGTCTGTCGCTGTTGATCAAGAGGTTGCTGGCAGTGTTGATGCAGATCCCAAGCTTAAAAAAATCCAATACGCGCTTTCCCAACTTGGGTACGGTCCTCTGATTGCCGATGGCGTGATGGGGGGCAACACATCTGCCGCGCTTCGGCGGTTTGAGCTGGACAGGGGATTGCCGGAGACAGGTGAACCCAACCCGGAAACGCTTGAACGGCTGGAAATGGTCAGCGGTCAGCGCTTTGACCGGTAATATGCAGGAGGGCGGGCGCCGGGACGCGTCGCAATCCGGAGGTGGTCATGCGGGTTATTTCTGAACTATTTGTCAGTGCACTGGTTCGTCAAACGTTTTCTGACAATGGCTTTGCCGCGGTTACCCGCAAAGGCGCAGCTG
Organism: Roseibium sp.; assembly: GCF_965216085.1. Classification (GTDB taxonomy): domain Bacteria; phylum Pseudomonadota; class Alphaproteobacteria; order Rhizobiales; family Stappiaceae; genus Roseibium. The sequence goes on from NZ_OZ244138.1 coordinate 1,957,447, forward strand.
AAGCTGGCGCGATACTCGTGATCATTGATCTCCGAAACGGCCGGTACGATCTCTACGCGCCCGCTCCTCAAGCCTTTTTTGACGATGGCGATCAAGGTCGTCTGTTTGAACAAGTGCTATCTTCCGTTGAACGTGCCGACATTGAAACCCGCCTGGAGCGGGAGGCGCGGATGGATCCGGACTTCTGGGTCGTCGAGATCGAAGCGGCCGATGGCAAAGTGGATCTGCCTTTGGCGAAAGATCAAGATACCCCAAACCCGGCAGATGCCTTCTTCCGTCTATAAGTATTGGTGCGCTAGCCCGTGCTTTGCCGCGTGCGTGCAGAAGACTGCGTTCCTGTCCCCGAACGATGGGGTCTGGTGTCGCGGGCGAGCCGGTCCTGGTCTTGGTACTGAGCTGCATGCCGGGTTGTCTTTTTCTGGTCAGACGGCGGTTGTTCCCCAAGCAAGGTCCAGGAGGCAACCAGAGCTTCAGCCGCCGCCAAACTTAGGTTCCGGTGCAGGAAAAGCAGTTTTCGAATGTCCTGTATCGGGAGGCGCTCGCCAAGAAGACGGATCAAGACAGTCGCGGTATTAGCCCGGGACATGCCAAGTGCCTTTAGAGCAATCACCAAGGCCTCGCCTTGATCCTCTTGCGGCATCATATGGCTGATCGAACTGGGAAGACCGAGCCCTTGCCCGAGACAGTCGGCAAACCGGGTCCGTTTTTGAAGGTTAGCAGCCTTCAAAAGCGCACCGTGCAGACGTAAGCGAGCCGTGTCGATGGCAGGGATTTTTGCCTGCAAAGGTAATTGCGCCTGCTTGATCAGGCCCATGGTTTCGGCTGTTGCTATGGCCTTGGCCCGCAAAGAGGCAGGCAGGTAGAGAAACTGGCTCATCAAGCTTTCAGCGTTCAAAGCCTGGCGGCTGGACAATTCTTGTCCGAGGTCTGCGATAAGATCGCTGCGCCGGCCAAGCTGCTCCATATGACTCTGGTTCAGAGTGAGATCGTTCCGGTCCAAAAGAAAGCGAATGGTATCTGTACTGCCATGATCACAGAGTTTAACCAGAATCACTGGTTCCAATGCGTTGCGGCCAGCAATCGCCTTACGGGCCGTCTCCGGACCGGCTTTGACTATTTTTTTTAACAGATCCACAGAAAGCGAAGAACTGTGCCGAAGAACTGGATAAGCCGTGAGGGCGTCATCGTCACCGGCAAGCAACTCTAAGAGTTCTCCTGGTGTGTCCGGATGGGATGCCAGCATATTGGCAATCTGGCGCCGGTCCCTAAGAGAAGCCGTTGGCAGTAGGTTTTTCGAAAGTTCCAGAAAAACTTTTATTTCCTGCGTGTTATGGCCGTTTCGTCCCGCGAAAAGTTCTGCGGCAGAAAGCAGAATTCCATCGTCTGCTGACTGTGTGGAAGGCGTTTCGGGAGTTTGTATTGAGGTCTGCACAGTACGTTGGAACCGTTCTCTGGCGGCGTATGACACCTGAAAAAACACAAATTAACGGCGGATAAGTCCGTCTCCATTCCTTCAATTTGGACCAAAACCGTTAGCATGTTGTTAACCTGAACGGCAGCTTAATGAGGCCACAGGTAGTATCGCGTCACCCAATTGACCGTTTCCGCTGCCCATCGCTCCAGCGGAAGCTGGAACCGAAGGAGGAGACGATGGGCACATTGTTAGATTTTGCTTCAGCACCACGGCCGACGGCCAGAGTTGGTTGCCGTCCAGCAGGGCGCCGCGTACAGGACCGGGATGGTTTTGGACAAGTTATCCTCTTCCCAGGTGTCCGCTATGAGCACCATGACCTTGATCTTGGCGCACGAATCAACACCATCGGAAAGGCTGCTGGACCTGCTGCGTCCGACAAGGACTGACGTTCGAGCCTCTCTAGCTGCACTGAACAAGCACTCGCATGCGGTCTGGAGATACGCCCCATGGGCAATGTCAACGCGGTTGGAACACATTGTGCGCACAGTAAACTGCGCAGCCGCAATCCATCTTCGGCTTTTGTAGCCCCTGGATTGCTGATTTCCGTTCTTGCGTTGATCTTGGCCGGATGTGTCCGGCCCACAGGTGATTTCGACCGGGCAAAACCATCTGTGATGCATGATACGATCATGCCCGCAATCGGTGAAGCGTCAGCGCGGATGCGCGAAGACCCGGTATCAAAATTCAATTACACTGATGATGAGAAGCTCTTGCGCGACCGTGCTTGGGCGTTGATCCGGCCGCCTTGGACGAAGGACTGGATTGGTGGATCTATGGCTGAACTCGCCCGCACACGAATTCTTCCGGAAACTGAAGGCCGGATTCCGCCGGATCTTTATTACCAGTATCTCCGGTCTGATAAATTCAAATCCTCCAACGCCAGGTTCGATAGAATTGCCTCCGACGCAACAGGAGACGCAGGTCTTGTCATGCCTTTCTGTGAAGTCGCCGTGCGCGTCAGGAAGGCTGACGACGAGCGCCTCAGGGTCCTTCAGAACAAACAACTGACCACCGAAGAGATGTATACCGGGGCCAAGGCACGGGTGTGGGAAAACCGTGTTGCGATAAAATGGTCAGGGCAGGCTCTGCGCTTCCGCATAAAAGCCTATAAGGGCGCGCTAGACGCGCTGGAAATAGAAACTCCTAGCAGAGACCGGCAATGGAAGGTCAATACGGCAATCCGGGAGTTGGAGGGCCAGGTGCTGCTGGCCGAATCTGAGTGCCAGACGGAAAACCGGTATGGCGCGGATGCCCCGGTACGGCGGTCCCGCATTTACAAAGGCTGGGGCAACGAGCGTCCCCCAGTTCAGAAATAGAGCCTGATAATTTCCGGAACTTGGTTTTACCCAAGGATGTCGCAAGTTGCCTGGCTCATGGCTGCTTCGATGGCGTTAGCTCTTGTGGGATGCGGAATGTAGGCTCTGAGCAGGGCAATGCCGCTGGTTTCCTTGGTCTCAATGACGATCAGATCTTCCAGGTTCTCCGGCGGGTTCTCGCGTAAGATCGATAGTTGCTCGGGAGTGATCAGCAGCATGGAGAGACGATCCGCACCGGCAGTGCGGTTGTTCAGGCTGTAGACGGCCTCACCGGCTTCATTGAAGATCCCAATCGACCAGAATGGAACGGGAAGTTCTGCGTCGAAGAAAACCGTACCATTGGCGAGCTGAAACCTGCAGATAGCGTGTTTCATGGCTGGGTCGAGGCCGGGCAAGGGTTCGGCACCCGGTTTGACATCCGGCAACACGTTAAATTGGCGATCCGGCCCATAACGCTGGACCTCATCATACGCGCCATGCTGGACGTTGTGTGGAATGGTCAGCACAACAAGAATATGGATGATTGCGGCAAGACAGAAGACTGCAAGCGTGCCGGCAATAAAGCTGAAGCGGGCAGAGAGGGTCATGAGCAACCGGTCCTTTCGATCACCGGCACACTGACCCCGTCAAGCGCGGCACCTGTTGTGACGGGCGCATCATAAAGCCTGAGGACAAAGCGGAGGCCATCACTGGACTGGGCTTTCGGCGGCAGCGGCAGCCAGTTGCCTGCCTGAATGTGTTTGCTGACCAAGATCTCAAACGTGCCGTCTGGTTTGCGCAAAAGGCTTTGGCTTGAGATATGGCTGCGCCCTGGCAATGTCTCCACAAGACGGCCGTGCCCGTTTACCGATGTCAGGGTCCACAGACGGGCTGTCGGGGTGCGACCGCTGATCTTGTAGCTGCAGGCCGGATCAAGAAACTGGTCTGCGCTGTCAAAACGGGCCGTCAGTGCCAAGCCTTCACCGGAGGCCAGCGGAATGTAACCACCGCGGGTGTAAATTGCCACGGAATAGGGGTCGGCTTCCGTTGTTCCCGCCTTAGGGTAGGCTTTCCAAGGGCCGACAATAATTGCGTCGAGTGGTTCTTCGCGTTCGATGAGGAGATAGGCGGAACTGATCCCAAGTAGCGCGCCGAGACCGACGATCAGTGCCGCTAAACTTAGGGTCCGGACCGGGTGTGCTCTTGCGGGCCGTATTGCACGCGGCAGGGTTTCTTTTTGCCAGCCGGCTTCACTGTGGACGGGGTGGTTTCGCATGAAAGCATCGCTCATTGGGCCGCTGCGAGATCTGTACTGGTCGTGTCCGGCAAGTTGGCGGTGTCCTGTTGCCCAGAAAGCTCCCGCAGTTCTGCGCCAATCTCCAGAAGGAGCGCCTGCGTGCGCCGGTTTAAAACACGTGGTTGAATGGCGACCACATTAGTTGTTGCCAATGGTTGACGTGCCGGGCTCGCAAGGCGAGGCAGGTTCTCTGCGTCAACACCAGGCATAGACACCAACTCAATTCCATTGTGCGCATAGGCCATGAACCGTTGCCAGGCCATTGCAGGCAAACTGCCACCGGTAACGCGGCGTGTTGAGGTGAAGTCATCATTGCCGAACCAGACAGCGCCGGTGAAATTGCCGGTGTAGCCAACAAACCAGGCGTCGCGGTACGCGTTGGTTGTCCCAGTCTTTCCGCCTGCAACAACCCCGTCGATCCGGGCGCGCCGTCCGGTGCCGGCTTCCACCACGTTGACGAGAATGTCATTCATCTCAAAGACCTTGTCTTCTGGCAGGACGCGTTTTGCAGGCGGTTCGTCCTTTTCGCGTTGATAAAGGACTTCTCCGTTGCTGTTGACCACATCCAGGATCGCATAGGACTTGGCTTTGTATCCGCCGTTGGCAAACGTTGAATAAGACGAGGCCATATCGATGACTGAGACTTCTGAGGAACCAATCGGCAGAGATACAGAGTTTTCCAGCTCATGGGTCAATCCCATGGCATAGGCGGTTTCGATGATTTTTTCCCGGCCGAAAGCTTGGGCAAGGCGGACCGGGATCGTGTTGATGGATTTTGTCAGGGCGAGTTTTAATGTGACTGCCCCGCGGTAGCTGCGGGTGTAGTTGCGCGGGCACCAGTTGCCAAGGCAGAACGGCCGGTCAGGGACGATGCTGTCGGCCGAATAGCCGTTCATGAATGCGGTCATATAGACAAAAGGCTTGAACGAGGAACCCGGCTGGCGCAGGGCATTGACCGCGCGGTTGAACTGGCTTTCGCCGTAGTTGCTGCCCCCGACCATAGCGACCACCGCTCCATCTGGGATCATTGCGACCATGGCGGCGGAATTGGCGTCGCGCAGTTTACCGTTTTCGCGCAAAACGGAAGCGACTGCCTGATCTGCTTGACGCTGCAAGGCCGGGTCCAAGGTGGTGCGTACGGTGACGATCCGGTCGCGCGCCAGCGCAGGATTGCGGCGGGCGAGTTTCTTCACCTCATCCAGTGCCCAATCGAGGAAGTATTCAGGAAGCTGCTCCTGCGACCGGTCGACCGCAAGGGCGGGATTGCGCCGGGCGCCAATCACTTGGCCTTCTGTCAGGAGATCAGCTTGCACCATGTTGGTCAGAACCTCATTGGCCCGGGCACGGGCTGCTGGGAGGTTGATATGCGGCGCGTATTTGGTCGGGGCTTTGTAAAGCCCGGCAAGCATGGCGCTTTCGGCAAGGGTCAGCTCGCGGACGTTTTTGTTGAAATAGAACTCTGCGGCGGCTGTTACCCCAAAAACCCCGCCGCCCATATAGGCGCGGTCGAGGTAGAGTTTTAGGATTTCTTGTTTGGAGAGGTTGGCTTCCAGCCAGAGTGCCAGATAGGCCTCCTTGATCTTCCGGCTGAGGCTGCGTTCGTTGGTCAAGAACAGGTTCTTGGCAAGCTGCTGGGTCAGCGTGGAGCCGCCCTGAACCACACCGCCGGCACGGGCGTTTTCGACCATGGCGCGGAATGTGCCGACAAAATCAATGCCGAAATGCAGGAAGAACCGCCGGTCCTCGGTGGCGAGCGTTGCTTTGACCAGGGAATCGGGAATTTCTTCCAGCGGAACGCTGTCGTTTAGGACGATGCCCCGGCGGCCGATTTCCTTGCCGAACCGGTCGAGAAACGTCACGGCAAAGTCGTCCGTCGTTTTCCAATCGGCATAGCGGGTGGCTTCAAAGGCCGGTTGGGCGAAAGCGAGCACGATTACTATGCCTATGGCGCCATAGGTCAGAGCATCAGAGGACAGTTCGGCGAGTGCCCGCCAAATGCCTTTGGCTCGGAATCTGCGGAGAAATCCGTCATATATCTCCCAACTGCGGCGGATGACCGACCACGCACGCCAAAGGCCTGTATCGACTAAGGCGTCAATAGACAGGAAAAACCGGCGGATCCGGTAGCGCTGTTTGGGGCGCGGCTTTGCACCGTCTTCTTCTGAGTGTGGATCGCTTGCCACGTTTGCAGAATCTCCGCACACGATTGAGACTTTAAAACTAACCCGTTTTTACAAGAGTGGAAACCGCAGGCAATGCCAGAGGTGATACCGTAACGGAATTATTCAGCAATCATTGTCGTGGATGCTGACATGCAGAACCTGTCAGTATTGCCGGAGCGCTATAGCCATGGTAGGCGCTGCCGGTTCCAAAAACTGGCGCGCCAGGAGATCGCTTCACATGTCTTCCAGCAGTTCAAACACTTCAAGCGGGGGTCTTCCATTTTGGAAGACGAAATCCCTTGAGGAAATGACAACTGGGGAATGGGAATCCTTATGCGATGGGTGCGCCCGTTGCTGCCTCAATAAATTGGAGGATTGGGATACGGGCGAGATCGTCTGGACAGACGTCGGATGTACTCTTCTGGATGGCGCAAGTTGCCGCTGTAAGGATTATGACAACCGGGCTGCGACGGTACCGGACTGCATTCAGTTGACGCCCGCCGAAGTGCGGACCTTGACGTGGCTACCGCCGACCTGCGCCTATCGCCTGGTCCGCGAGGGAGCGGACCTTTATTGGTGGCACCCGCTGGTGTCGGGGGATCCTCATACGGTCCATCAAGCCGGTGTCTCCGTCAGCGGGCGGACTGTCACCGAGGACGGCATGGAGCTGGAAGACTATGAGAACCACGTCGTCACTTGGCCCGGAGAAATGCCGGAGGCCTGAGGCGGCCTGATCAGCTGATGGGCGCCGTCACCAAAAATGCTTCGGTGTGTTTGTAAAGCCGGTCATAAATGATGTTGAGGTCTTGGATTTGGTGAGACCGATAGAGAATTGCACTGTGGATTAGGAAGGCGATCAGGCCGTCGAGCAGCTCTTCCAATGATCGGTCATCCCGCAAAGCTGGACGGATGTCCGGCGAACCGCGCCACATTTCCATGAACGCCAGAAGCTTCTGATCAAGGACATCGAGCTGCTCGATAAACTCGGGTGCACAATGGCCTTTGGTTGCTCCGATATTTTCCAAAAACACCCGCAACATGGTCTGGCTTTCGGTGATCACCGCAATCAGCGCCATCATGCGTTTGACAAGCGCGCCAACAGGATCGGCCAGATCGTCCTTTGACGTCATGTCATCAAGGTCGGCCGCTTCGCGCAGTTGCCGTAAATGATCAAGCAACAGATAGGAAAGAAGCCCGTCCATATCGCCGAAATGGGCAAACAATGTGCCCTTTGCGACACCGGCTTCCTTGGCGATCGCCTCGGCGGTGATGTCTTCCAGGGCCTTTGTTCTGGAAAGGGTGGCCGCGGCCGTCAAGATACGCGCCCGGGTGAGGGCGGTTCGAGCCTGCGGCTTGCGTGTTTTGGTGTCACTTGGCATGGCAACTTCGATTAAAAATGACCGCGGTCAAAATAACTGTTGACCTCGTACCATAATTGCGTCAAAAAATGACCGTGGTCAATTATTGATCCTTTGTGCTGGGTCTGAGCCCCGCCACTCAACGGAGTTATAAACATGACGAAGAAGATACTTGTGCTGGATGGCCATCCGGCAAGGGAGAGCTTTTGCGGTGCGCTGGCAAGTGCTTACGCTGAGGCGGCAAAGAAAAAAGGCCATGATGTCCGAGTCCTGCGGCTGGCTGACCTGACCTTCGATCCTGATTTTGGGACCGGATCCTTTAAGTCCATCAAACCGCTTGAAGCGGATTTGGAAACTTTTTGGTCCGACCTGGAATGGTGCAATCATTTTGTCGTTGCCCATCCACTGTGGTGGGGCGGATTGCCGGCCAAACTGAAGGGTTTGATCGACCGGGTGCTGCTACCGGGCAAAGCCTTCAAATATGTGCCGGGGAAGGCGGTGCCGGCGAAGTTGATGACCGGCCGGACGTCGGAAGTCCTGGTCACGGCCGACACGCCGGGATGGATTTTCCGTTTCATCTACGGCCTGGCCATCAAAAAGCAGATGAAATTGCAAATCCTAGAATTCTGCGGACTTAAGATGAAGAACTATGCCTGGTTCGCGCCGATCCATCAGTCGACAGATACGGCCCGGGCCAAAATGCTCGGCAAAGCCGCCCGGCTAGGAGCGGCGGTTTAAGCGAACATTTGGGCTGGTTCTTTTGGCCCGAACACAAGATGAGACCGAGAGTGTTTTGAAACACGCCGGTCTCACTCTTCAAGCCACCGGGGCAATCCTTCAGCTCATTTACTATCTGTCGCTGCCCCGTTCTTTTGATCGTAGCGCTGCAGTTCCTTTGCGAAGACAACGTAGTACTTGTAAATGTTGCCGACATAGCGAACCGGTTCGCGGCTGATCCGCTTTGCAACGATCCATTCGACATTCCCAAACCATTTGTTCGGATCATACCCGCTTTTCTCCGCTTCTGCCCGGAGCTTTTTGAAGCGGCTGGGACCTGCGTTGTAGGCGGCTAGGGCGAAAAAAGTCTGATTGGGTCGGTCATGTTCCAGATCAGCGAAATACTGGTCGGCAAGATATCGCAGATACTTCACGCCAGCATGAACATTGTTGTCAGCATCTGCGGCTACGCCTTTGATATTGATCGGATTTCCGGCTGCAGTTGACGGTTTGATCTGCATGAGGCCGACCGCACCGGCATGGCTGCGTACCTCCTGCTTGAATTGGCTTTCCTGATAGGATTGAGCAGCGATCAGCAACCAGTCGATATTGTATTCCTGGCCATATTTTTTGAACAAGGCTTCAATCTTCAGGAGTTGTTCCTGCCGGTTGCCGTCATTCAATTTTTCCAGGAATTTTGTGTCCTGAAAATACCGTTTCAGAATGATGTTCCCGAGCAATGTACCTTTCTCAACTGTTTTAACGAAGCCGTTGATCTCTTTAAGTAAGTCGGGTGCATTCTTGCGGACCGCGATTGCGATATCACCATCGGTACGGACAGCGGCGTCCGGGTGCGTCTTAAGGCCGTCAATCACCTGCATCCAGAAGTCCGCCTTATGTTCATCGATGATGATCATGGGGATGCTGCCGGCCTTGACCAGTTCAATCAGATCTTCGTCTTCCAGGTTTTCATCCGCTGGCACAATGTCGACCAGTGGTTTGCCATCAGCTTCCAGTCTTTCGTTCAGGACGAGCAGGCTATTGAAATAGCTTGAAGATCGCCGGACATGGACACTTAGACCTGACAGCGCTTCCGGTGATGCGAGGTCTTTGGCGCCCTCTGCTGTCAGAGGCACTTCCTTTGCGCCTTTAAAGAGCGGCGTTGAAAAATCAACAAGCTGCAAGCGTTCCGGTGTAACGGTGAGATTTCCCAAGGCAATGTCGCCTTGCCCGTCTTCAAGATCGGAAAACAAATCTGCGCGCGGTGTTGGGATCATGACCAATTGGCCGTCGCGCACTTTCTTTCCGTGTTTCTTGTCAAGATATTTGCCCAGCTCTGTCATCAGATCGACGGCCGTACCGCGCTGGACACCGCCATCGATGAAATAGGCAGTTTTTGAAAACGGCACGAGCACCCGCAAAATGCCATCTTCTACAATCTGGTCAAAATCCCCTTTAAAAGGCTCTCGAAGCCGTTTTTCAAATTCGTCCGACAATCCGGGCTCCATAGTTTTGGCAGGAGCTGCGGAAAAAAGAAATGCGAGCAAAAATGTGGTGATTAGAAACCGGAAAGTTCTTGAAAATGAACAGTTGGGCATAACCATTCCCCCAAAACAATAACGTTGGGGAAGTCAAGCAAACTCAGGTGCGGCTTTCAAGCTGACAAAACAGGAAGATTGAAGTTCGTTTGATGACCGCAGTACGAAAAATCTGACCTCGGGACAGGTTTCCCAGCAAGGCCTTTGGATGTTGTTAAGGACCGCTTCTTGTAAGCGCTCTCCACTGTAACAGGTCTTTGGTATTTCACGCCCCGAACCGATCCTGCCACGTTTGCATGGTGTCTCCTGCGGCCGGCGTTGCATGATAAACGCCCCGGGCGATGGCACGGGCAAGACAGGACGCAGCAGCAGCGCCCATCTGCACCATATCTTCCAGGCCGTTTTCGAGCTTTCTCTGCCCGGTCGACAAGGCAAACACAAGGTCACCGTCGAGTGGCGTATGGGCTGGCCAGAGCGCACGAGCCAGCCCGTCATGGGCCATCACAGAAAGGCGTTTGGCTTCACCCTTGGTGAGAATCGCATCGGTCGCAACCGCAGCAATCGTGGTGTTTGCGCCAGGTTCCAGCGCATCCAGCTTGGTTCTGACAGTCGTGCAGTCTTCAGGCAGCGTTGGCGCCATGCCGCGGCCGCCGAATTCGGAGCCGATCTCAAAAGGCGCTGCCCAAAAATGCGGCGTCTCGCCCATGGTTGCCCGGCCAAGGGCATTCACGGCGACGATGGCGCCAATCGTGACACCGTTTTCCAAAACCACGGACGCCGACCCGAGCCCGCCTTTTAAGTTAGCGGTGGTTGCGCCCATGCCCGCACCGACGGAACCCAGGGCAAAGTCGTGCCCAATGGCATCGAGAGCAGCCCGGCCCAAATCCCGGTAGGGTGTCATTTGGCCCCAGCTCTTGTTGCCGCCGTTTAGAAGGTCAAACAGGATCGCGGTCGGGACAATCGGCACCCGAACCGGTCCAACCTGATAGCCGTAGCCGAGCTCGGCAAGACGGCCCTGCACACCGGCGCCGGCATCCAAGCCAAAGGCAGACCCACCCGCCAGAACGATGGCATCGATCTTTTCTACCGTCTGTTCCGGCTCCAGAAGCGCAATTTCCCGGGTGCCCGGGGCTCCGCCCTGAATTGCAACAGAAGCGACCGCTGGCTCATCGGGAACCAGCACTGTTGCCCCGGATTTCAAATCAGAATCGGACGCATTGCCGACTTTGAGGCCAGGAACGTCGGTGATCAGGTTTCTAGGACCGGTCATCAAAAAACTTTCAGTGGAATCGAGATGAGGAAAGGGCGCAAGTCTGCGCCGCTTCAACCTATGTGTCGAGGCTTTTGTAGCCCCTGCGGACGTAGATGAGAGATTTGCCCGGATCAGTCATGCGCAAATCGACGACGGTCCCTACGATGATCGAATGGGTGCCGACTTCCGACACGGAAAAGACTTCACAATCAACGCTCAATCGGGCTCTATCAAGGGCCGGACACCCGGTGGCCAAGTCCGTCCAGGACCCATGAGCGAAGCGGTCGCTCATGTCCGCACTCTCTTTGCCGGCGAACACTTCGGAGATTGCCTGATGATCATCTGCCAGTGTGTTGAGACAGAAGCATCGGTTTTTTAAAACGGCAGCATGGATTCGCGATTGCCGGTTAAGGCAGATGAGAATGCTTGCCGGGTCGTCGCTGACAGAACAGGCGGCAGACACCGTGCCGCCGGCCCGCCCGCCTGCGCCATCGGTAGAAACAATATGAACAGCGGCCGCAATGCGGCTCATGGCTTCCCGGAATGATTGGGAATCCAGCAGCAAGCTGTTTGAGGTGGGGCCGGTCTCGGAAGATGACGCCATACGTATTATACTCCCTGGCCCGGATCGCTCATCCGGTACAGCTATTAAGTTCGTTGTTGCCAGTGCCTATCAAACCCAAACAAGCCTTGCAATTTCTGTAACTTTCGATTGACTGCACCAGCGCAAGTTTTCTACGGGAATGCGCATGTGATGGATCTGGAGAGCGCGATGAGGTTTTACCGTGTTTTGGCAGGCATGCTGGCGGCAGGCTCTATTTTGCTGCCCCAGATTGCTTCTGCCGAAATCCATGTGGCGGTTGCAGGGCCGATGAAAGGCCAGTTTGCGGATATTGGAGATCAGATTCGTGCGGGCGCAGAACAAGCCGTCGTTGACATCAACATGGCGGGCGGCGTGCTCGGCGAACCTTTGGTTCTCGATGTGGTCGATGACGGTTGCGAAGAAGCCAAGGCAAAAGCGGTGGCCAATCAGCTGATCGGACGCGGTGTTTCCATCGTCATTGGGCATGTGTGTTTTGGGGCGTCAATTCCGGCGAGCGAGGTTTACTCCGAAGCCGGCATTATCCAGATTTCCCCGGCAACGACCTTGCCGAAATTCACCGATGACCGGCCCGGGCCAGGGATTTACCGGCTGGCGCCACGGGATGATGCGCAAGCCAAAGTTATTGGGAAGCTTTTGGCCCAAGAGTTTGCGGACAAGGATGTTGCATTCCTTCATGACAAGACCGCTTACGGCAAGGGCCTGACGGATGCAGTCCGGGCTGAGATGAACGCAAGCGGCAAAATCGAAACCCTCTATCAAGGCTTTGATGCGGGATTAAATGACTATCGGATCCTGGTTTCCCGCCTGGCTTTGGAAGGTGCGGACGTCATTTTCTTGGGCGGATATCATCCGGAAGCCGGACTGATCAAACTCGAGATGAAACGGCTCGGGCTTGAGGCTGTTCTGGTCGGTGGTGATGCTTTGATGGCGCAGGCCTACTGGGATGTTGCTGGCGAGGCAGGCGAGGGTACGGTGTTTGCCTATCCGATGGATCCGCATGCCCTTGAGACGGCAGCAAAGGTAATTGGGGACTTGGAAAGCCGGGAAGAAAGCGCCGAGCGGTATGCCTTGTCAGCTTATGCGGCAATAGAGGCCTGGGCAAAGGCGGTTGACGTGGCAGGAAAGACAGAGTCTGAAGCGGTCATCGCCGCCCTCAATCAAGAGACTTTTGCGACCATTCTTGGCGATGTTTCCTTTGACGAAAAAGGCGATGGCAGCGTGCCTGCATTTGTCTTGTATGAATGGCGAGGCGGCAAACCGGTCCTGCGTTAGAGCAAATCGCGCTTATTCGGGATCACTTTTCACTTTCTGAAATCAAAGATTTCAACGCCAAAAGTGATACTTCTCTTTTCAGGTAAAAGCGACACGCTCTAATACCGTTTGCCGGTTCCATTGATTTGCAGACGGACTTTGTCTGCATAGAGCGGCAAGCCAGCATCCATTCCATAAAGGCTGCGGAAAAATCCGCCCTCTGCCTGGATTGCGATGTTACGTGTATTCCCCGTATTTTGGAGATGGACGTCCAGCGATGTTCGCTGGCGCGCTCCCCGCATTGTCAAATAGCCCTCTACTTTTGCGGTTTTTTTGCCGGTAAGCCGGACCGAATAGCTTTCAAATCTCGCAGTCGGATACTTCGAAACATTGAACATGGCCGCGCTTTTCAAGAACCCAGTAACCCTGTCGTTGCCCGTTTCGACGCTTCGCAAATCGACGGTCACGTTGACACGGCTGGCTTCTGGTCTTTTCGCATTCAGAACCATCTCGCCGTTGACCTTCTCAAACCGTCCTTTGATCTGTTTGCCGCCGAGAACACCGACAGAAAACAGCGTTTCCAAGGCTTGGGCTGGCAAGACGTAGCGGCCGGATAAAACATCGGCCATTCCCCCGGTAGAGCTGGCAATAACGGAGGTTGCGAATACCAGTGCTCCTGTTACGGCTGGTCGAACCGTTCGTTTAGAGGCCGGATCCGGCACGGCAGGCGCCTTGCTCTCCATTTTGGTCATAATGCTCCTCCCACATGCACAGGTACATCGCAGTGTTGCGCGGGTTAGCAGATCCGGGCGCCTGAGGGGCGTATTCACCATTATTGTAACTTTTTGCTGCCGGGGCTTGCCGCCTCCACCCGCACGCCTACAATCTTAACACACGTTAAGGATTGTCTGTATCATGCGTCTTCATTCCTTTTGGGCGGCATCTGTTTTTGCCGTTTTCTGCCTGTTTGGGTCCGCAACAGCGCAAGCTGCGGAAGTGGTTGGGTTTTCCGGACATGGCTACAGGCCGGGCACAATTGTCATCAAAAACTCCGAGCGCCGTTTGTATCTGGTTTTGAACCGCCGCCAAGCGATCCGCTACAAGGTTGCGGTTGGAAAACGGCAAAAATCCTGGACTGGCCGGGCGCAGATAACGGCCAAATACGTCAAACCGGACTGGTCACCGTCTGCGGAAGTGCGCCGGGACTTCCCGCATCTGCCCCGGGTGATCAGGGGCGGAGCGCCAAACAATCCGATGGGGGTGGCAGCGATGACACTTTCAAACGGCAATTATGCCATTCACGGCACCAACCGTCCGGGATCGATCGGCCGGGCCGTGTCCTACGGCTGCATCCGAATGGCCAATCACGACATCACGGATCTTTTCCGCCGGGTTCAAGTACGCACGCCAGTAATCGCGCTTCCGTGAATACTCTTGGTCAAGCGGGAAAATGCGCCACCGGGACAGCTTGCCGCATTTATTTTCGAATATGTGAAAGTATTGTGCGTTCGGGATCGTAATGATCCTTCCAAGACGCCGCTGGCTTCGTGTGTCCCAACATGGAGCTGGCGGTTTTTGTCTATGCCTTGAGCCAGGCTCTTGGGTTGGACGCTGCCTGATCGGATTGTTTTCCGGACAGTGCGCTGACCAGATCGGCGACCGCATCCAGACTGTGCACGGCGCGAAACTCATCGACATGGGGCAACATGGCCCGGATCCCCTTGGCTTTTGCTTGAAACCCTTCGAAGCGGAGCAGGGGATTAAGCCAAATCAGACGCCGGCAGGAGCGGTGCAACCGGTCCATTTCCCGGGCGAGATCTTCATCAGAATCCCGCTCCAGACCGTCGGTGATCAAAAGAACGGTCGGTTTACCGGAGAGCACACGGCGGGACCAATGGCGGTTGAAGTCATGAAGGGCTGACGCGATCCGCGTGCCGCCGGACCAATCCTCAACACCTTCAGAACAAGCCTCCAGCGCTTCGTCCGGATCCTTCATGCGCAGCTGCCGGGTGACATTGCTGAGGCGTGTGCCGAACAGGAACGTGTGCACATCCCGGCGTTCTGCGGTCATCGCATGCAGAAAATGCAGCAAGAGCCGCGAATACTGGCTCATGGAGCCAGAGATATCGCAGACTGCGACCAATGGCGGACGCTTTTCGGCCGGTTGGCGGAACTTCAGATCAATGATGTCTCCACCGGCGCGCATGGAAGCACGTAAGGTGCGGCGCGGATCGACCTTGCCATTATGAGCCGGTACAAGTCGGCGGAGCCGGATCTTGTCCATCGAGAGCGCCATGCCAGCAAGCGCTTTTTTCGCTTCAACAATCTCTTCAGCCGTCATCTGGGCAAAATCTTTAGACTGCAGAAGTTCCTTGCCAGAGACCGTGAATTTGGCGTCGACTTCAATTTCCGGGCGGGTTTCTTCCGAGACCCGCTCCTTGTTGGCCTGAAACGCTTGTGCCACGCGCGTTTGGCCAGCCTTCGGTTTTTCTGGTGCGCCGCGCGGTGGGGCAACAGGGGACAGGATTGCCAGCATTTTTTCGATTAAGCCGCGGCTTTGCCAGTAGATCCGAAAGGCCTCGTCAAAAAGGATCCGGTGTTCGCGCTTGCGGACAAAAACCGCATGCAGCGTCCAGTAGAGGTCGTCCCGGTTTGTGATACCGGAGACTTCAACCGCTTGAACAGCATCAACGACAGAGGCCGGGCCAACCGGCACACCAGCCTTTCGCAGCGTGCGTGCGAAATAGACGATGTTGTCTGTGATGCGGGATCGGATCGCGGTCATGTCGGTAAGGCGCGCGGTCAGAGCGCTGGCATGGATTGCGGACGCGGCTCGTCCTTGCGAATCTCGTCGATCATCTGGCGCACCTTGGAGCCACGCACCCGTTCAATGTCGTCCTGATATTTCAACAGTACACCGAGCGTGTCGGACGCCATATCCGGATCGAGCGCGATTTCATTGAGCTCCGACAGAGCGGTGGCCCAGTCGAGGGTTTCGGCAACCCCTGGCTGCTTGAAGAGGTCTTCTTCCGCACGCAGCTTCTGGACGAAGTCCACCACTTCTCCGGCCAGCCGTTCAGAGGCGCCCGGCACTTTGCGGCGGACAATTTCAAGTTCGCGCTCCGCATCTGGATAGTCCACCCAGTGATAGAGACAACGGCGCTTCAGAGCATCGTGGATTTCGCGGGTGCGGTTGGTGGTGATGATGACGATCGGCGGTTCGTCCGCTTTCACTGTCCCCAGCTCTGGAATGGACACCTGATTGTCGGCCAAGACTTCCAGCAAAAACGCTTCAAAGGCTTCATCGGCCCGGTCGAGTTCATCGATCAGGAAAACTGGTGCGCCGCCTGCAGAAGATTCCAGGGCTTGCAGAACCGGCCGTTTGATCAGGAATTTCTCATCAAAGATCGATTTGGAGAGTTCGGAATGATCCGTGTCGCCGGATGCTTCCGCAACACGGATTTCCACCATCTGTGCCGGATAATTCCACTCGTAAACGGCGGAGGCGATGTCGAGGCCTTCGTAACACTGCAGACGGATCAGGTCTCGGCCCAAAGTGGACGACAAAACTTTTGCGATCTCGGTTTTGCCGACGCCGGCTTCGCCTTCCAGAAACAGAGGACGTTTCATTTTCAGTGCAAGATGCAGGACGGTGGCCAGCGAGCGGTCGGCCACATAGCCAGCCTCATCCATCAACTTGAGCGTCTCATCGATGGTCGCTGGAAGGGCGGTTTGTGGCATGGAGGGCTCCAAACATCAAAGAGGTTTTCAAAACATATATAAACGAACCAGTTCCTGAGCCTAGGCCTGAAAGCTGGTACTTTGGAACAGGCGCCGGTAAGTGGTGGGCGCTGTGCCCAGTATTTCGCGGAAATGGTGGCGGAGGGTGGCCGCTGTGCCGAAGCCGGTTTGTTCTGCGATCTGATCGATGGACAAAAGGCTTTCTTCCAAAAGATCCTTTGCCTTTTGTACCCGCAGACCTGTCAGCCAGCGGGCTGGCGTCGTGCCGGTGGCGCTTTCAAACCGGCGTAAAAAGGTGCGTTCGCTCATACCGGCTTTTGCGGCCAGAGATTTGATCGTGTGAGTGTCAGCCAGATTGGTTCGGATTTGCTCAAACAGCGGGCTGAGGCGGCTGGCCTCTGATGGTGGGGGCACGCTGTGATCAACAAATTGCGCTTGCCCGCCTTCCCGGTGGGGCGGCACCACGAGGCGTTTGGCGACGGAATTGGCAGCAGCAGGCCCAAAATCGCGGCGGATCAAATGCAGGCAAAGGTCAATTCCGGCCGCGCTGCCAGCAGACGTCAGGATCTGGCCATTGTCTGTGTAAAGCACATTTGGAACAGTTATTAGATCGGGATACTGGTCCGATAGGGCGTCGAAATAACGCCAGTGGGTGGTGACTTTGTGGCCGTTCAGCAATCCGCAAGCTGCCAGCACAAAGACGCCGGAGCAAATGGTCAAAAGGCGGGCGCCCTTTTCATGAGCGCGGCGGAGGACCTCGACGAGGTCTTCCGGTACTGGATCCGACACACCGGACCAACCCGGAATGAGAATCGTTCCGGCGTTCTCCAGAAGATCAATCCCTCCGTCGACAGCAACCGTCACGCCATTTGAGGCACGGTAAGGCCTTCCAGGTTCCAGGCAGGCGACAGCAAAGGAATACCAGTCGCCCCCCATCTCCGGACGTTTGAGGCCGAAAATCTCGCAACACACACCGAATTCGAACAAGCAAAGACCGTCATAGGCCAGCACTGCGACACTGCGGTTCTGAATTTGGTGAGCGGATGAATTGGCTGAAGATGCATTTGGCATGATTTTTACGATAAGTGTCAAGTACGCCAAACGCCAGAGGAAATTTCCGCGAGTATGGTCCGGTCAACCACTGAAACAGGAGACCGATCATGAGTTTTGTCACCGATATCCCGCCTGCGGTGTCTAATGCGGCTATTCAGCATTTTTCCGGCCGTCTTAGCTTCGAAACGGATTGTGCCGATGTTGCTGATGCCTTTGAGACTGGTGCCGCCGACTTTGTGCTGCTGCATGTGGTTGGCTCCGCACAAACCTTCGCGAAGCGCCATGTTCCTGGCGCCATTCACCTGCCGCACCGGGAGATCTCTGAAGAACGGATGCGGGAGTGGCCGAAGGAGACGGTGTTTGTCGCCTATTGCGCCGGCCCGCATTGCAATGGGGCAGATCGCGCGGCCTTAAAGCTGGCAAATCTAGGCCGTCCGGTGAAAATCATGATTGGCGGGATAACGGGCTGGGAAGATGAGGGCTTCGCGTTTGCTTGCAAGGCGGAAACTGTGGCTGCCGAGTAAAGCCCCTTATAGCGAAGAGCTGGTGAGCGTCGTATAAGAAGCGCGAAAAGGGTAGGGAGACTCGTTTTGCGCTTCATGGCACTCATCTTGGCCGGCGTGTGTGCGTCTGGCATCTGTACACCGGTTTTGGCGGCCGATGGCACTTATCCAAGTGATCCGGCCAGCCTGGCAAGCGGCCTGGAATTGGCCGAAATCCACTGTGCCACATGCCATGCCGTGACAAAGACAGACACTAGCGCAAAAGCCGATGCTCCTGCATTCCGGGACCTCTCAAGCCGTTATCCCCTGGAAAACCTGGAAGAGAGTCTGGCTGAAGGAATCGTGACAGCCCACGAAAATATGCCCGAAGTCGCGTTTGAACCGGGTGACATTGATGCGTTTTTGGGGTATCTCACCTCAATCCAAGCAAACTGACAGACTTTCTTGTTGAAATCTTGACGACTGTTAGCACTCAATTTTGAGAGCTGCCAGAATTCAAGAAATCGTGAGGTTGTCTACAATTCAAAGAATTGGTTAACCTGAGTGCTGCGACACTTTTCTTTTAAAGGAAGGAGTGGACAGCATGACAGTCAGTTCAGACTTTGAAAAGCGGTTGCTCGGCTATGGGCTACTTACTGCAGAAATACTCTACCGTTTGCCAGATCATCCGATCTTGCTACAGAGCTTTCTGTGGCAGACCGAAGACCTAGCGCCGAAATTTCCCGAACTCAACCGGTTCCTAACCTTCTGGGAACGGGAGATTGACGGGCAGATACATACGGTCCGTGTGGCTCATCAGAACCTGATTGAACCCGCCGAATTCCGCTATGCTGATGGTGAAATCGTAATGCACTGACAAAAGGTCTTACCGGCGGAGCCGGTGACCTAGCCCCTTACCGTCGCGCAACACAGACTTCGCCAGATTTGTGAAGTCATGACCCTCGTCTTCATGAAGGATGAGGCCAGGCAAGAGCTGCAACGGAGCCTTGCTGGCGCGCACGGCGCGGACCAGAATCCTTGTAGCAGCGGTATCCGGCCTCGGGTGAAGCGGGATCACATCGATTGCGCCGAAACGCCCTGAAAAAACACTGAGCAACTCATTCAAGCCATCGGCGCGGAAGATAATGGTCAGGGTGCCGCCGTCTCTGACGATGTCTGATGCGGTTTTTGCCCAGGGTTCAAGTCCCCGTTCATCAAGCATATGAGCGCCAGCTCTTGCAGCTTTTGGAGAGGCGCGGAACCGGTCCGCTTCATAATAGGGCGGGTTCATGATCACATGATCAGCAAAATTGGATGTCAGACCGGCGCTGTGGCGCACGCTGCCCTTGGCGGTGATGTCTGCTTCCAGAATAGTTACCCGGTTGGCAAAAGCGGCATTGGCCGGGTCTTTTAAGCCGTCGCGGGCAAGGTCGAGAACCGCGTGGTCCAGCTCCACCAACGTCACGGAAATGCCGGGAAGGCGGGCGGCGGCACAAAATCCGGCGGTGCCAACCCCGGCGCCAAGATCAACAACATGTCCATCAAGCCCATCCGGGAGGGCTGCTGCCAGATAGACCGCATCCAGTCCGGCCCGATGGCGCCCACGTTTGGGCTGGTGGACATAGACCTGACCGCCAATGAACGCATCGCGTGTGGGTTCGGGGTTGTTGCCGGCCAGGGGACGGGGGGAGGCTTCAGACATATCAGAATTGTCCGCCATCGAGGCGCAGTTCATGGGCAAGGCCAGCGTCGCGGACCAGCATGCGGGCTTTCTCGACTTGATCGCTGTCCACCAGCACACGGCGCGGAATCATAGCGAGCGACCCTTCCAAAATGCTCATATTGCCATCTGCGACAAAATGCTTGATGCCGGCGTCCTTCAACAGCGATTCCAGAAAGGAAATCAGGACCGGATCATTTGTTCTAACAAGTTCTTCCATCAGTTTCCTGTAGTTGGCGGATTTCATGGGAACCGCTGCCAGTTTTGCGGCATGTAGGAGACATTTACAGCAAATTTCGCTGTTTGGAGCATTTCAACAGTTTGTCAATCGTCTGGCGTCTTGCCTCGGAGACTTTCGCGCCATATTGTCCGCACCAATTGTAACAGGAGTGCCGTCAGTGGCCGTGGTCGCAACCTTGTCTGACAGTCAAACGCCTAGAGCGAGTATCCAGCCCCTTGTGGACCTGGTGGCGCCCGGTATGGCGGACGTGAATGAACTGATCCTTTCCAAGGCCGGATCCAATGTGGATCTTATTCCGGAAATTGCCAAACATCTTATTTCCTCTGGCGGCAAACGCTTGCGGCCGATGCTGACGCTCGCATGCGCCGATATGTTTGGCTACCAGGGCAAAGGCCATGTGATTCTGGCGGCCAGTGTGGAATTCATGCATACGGCAACGCTCCTTCATGACGATGTCGTTGATGAAAGCGACATGCGCCGGGGCAAACTGGCTGCCCGCAAGCTTTGGGGCAATCAGGCGAGCGTTTTGGTCGGTGACTATCTGCTCGGCCAAGCCTTCAAGATGATGGTTGATACCGGATCGCTCGAGGCGCTGCGTATCCTGTCGGAAGCGTCTGCGATCATTGCTGAAGGCGAAGTTTTGCAGCTCGGTGCTGCCAAGAATATTGAGACCAGCGAAGCAGATTACCTGCGGGTGATTGAGGCCAAGACGGCAGCGCTGTTTGCAGCAGCTGCCGAAGTTGGGCCGGAAATCGCCGGGCAGGGTGAGACCATGAAGAAGGCAGCAAGGACTTACGGTCTCGAACTCGGATATGCCTTCCAGATGGTGGATGACGCGCTCGATTACGGCGGATCGTCGGTGGATCTTGGCAAGGATGTTGGCGACGACTTCCGCGAAGGCAAGATCACTTTGCCGGTTGTTCTGGCAGTGTCGCGCGGTTCAGACGAAGACCGGGCCTTCTGGAAGCGCTGCATGGAAGGTGACGATGTCACCGACGGTGATCTCGCACAGGCCATCGAACTTCTGAAGAAATACGATGCGATTGCCGACACCGTTCAGCGGGCGCGGACTTATGGCGACAACGCTCTAAAGGCCTTGGAAGTCCTGCCGTCAGGAGCGCTCACAGACGCGCTGGCCGATGCGGTGGCTTTCTGTATCTCGCGTGTCAGCTGATCCACATTAGGTATTGTTTTCATTAAAATAAATACGGCGCCAAAGTGGCGCCGTGTTTGTTTTGGGGATTTTATCTCAAAGGGCCAGATGCAACCCACCAATTTGGATGTGCGGAGCGCAGATCCATCTCAATAGCGCGCGTGTCCGCATTTTCACAAAGCCCAAAACACGTTGCGCCTGAACCGGACATGCGGGCGAAGACCACACGGCTGTCTGCGTCCAAAGCGGTCAGAACATCCGCAATTTCTGGACACACGGACAAGGCTGGCACTTGCAGATCGTTCCGGCTGCTTACCAGATAACCGGTCAAAGCGGCTAGATCGTCGAATTCGGCAGGCGCTTTGGGCAATGGAGGGTTTTTCCGGTGTTCAAGCGCTTTAAACACTGCCGGCGTTTCGACGCCGATTTTGGGATTGACCAGAACAATGCCGCAGGCCGGAAGACCTGGCCCCGGTGAAAGATCTTCACCAATTCCGCGCATGAATTGCGGTTCGGGTTCCAAGCAGACCGGCACATCCGCCCCAAGTGATGTGGCCAGCTTGTGGAGTTCATCCTCGGCCAGATAGTGGCCGGTGATATCTTCCAGAAGACGCAGGGTCGTTGCGGCATCGCTCGAACCACCACCAATTCCGGAGGCGACCGGCAAGCGTTTTGTCAGCGTTATTTTCACCTTCGGGACGACGATGCCCGCTGATTCCGCAAATCCATTCAGGGATTTGAGGACCAAGTTGTTTTCGGTGCCGCCCTCAAGATCACGCGCGAAGGGGCCGTCGACGATGAGCTTCAATGTGTCAGAGGGCTCGATCGCAATGCGGTCGCCGATTTGGGGGAAAACCGCAAGCGAATCTAAGAGATGAAAACCATCACTTCTCTGCCCGGTGATATGGAGGGCGAGATTGACTTTGGCCCGGGCAAGTTCTGCCCGGACAGCTGATTGCGGTGTATACGCCATTGAGTGTGATTAACCGCCGTTTTGGTCGGTCGCGGCTTTGGCCGCATCCGTGCCGGACGGTTCCGTCAAACCATTGGCGATCTTGTCTAGAATCTTCGGAAGTTCTTTATCTTCCGGGCCTAAGTCGCGGGCGTGATTCCATTGGAACCGCGCTTCATTTTTACGGCCAACCATCCAGTACGCGTCGCCAAGGTGGTCGTTGATCACTGGGTCTGCGGGGCGCAGTTCAATGGCGCGTTCCAGTTCAACAACCGCCTCTTCATACCGTCCGAGCCGGTAATAGACCCAACCGAGACTGTCGACGATATAGCCGTCTGTTGGGCGTAATTCGACAGCGGTTTTGATCATGTTCAGCGCTTCGTCGAGTTTGAGCCCCTGATCTACCAGAGAATAGCCGAGGTAATTGAGCACCAGTGGCTGATCTTTTTCCAACTCCAGCGCTTTGCGGAAATCGGCCTCTGCCAGGTCCCATTTGTTCAGCCGCTCGCGGCTGATGCCGCGGAAATAGAGCAGCAGCCAGTGCTGTTGCTCCAGCTTATCGATCGTATCCAGTGAACTGGTGTAGATCTCTTCAGCGTCATCGTAGATCTCGTGGGCCCGCAAAATATTGCCGAGCGCGATCCCAGCTTCCAGGTCGGAAGGGTCGTCCTTGATGAGGGCGGAAAGGTGAGAACGCGCTTCATCCAGCTTGTCCAAGGCGTTGAAATTCAGTCCAACTTGAATTTCTGCTTCCCGTTTTAAGACACCGTCATCCGGTACCATCATCAAAGCTGAGATCGCGCGCTCGGGCTGTTCCATGCGTTCAAACACATTGCCGAGCGCGACGGCTGCAAATTCTGCCGTCGGGTCGAGGTATAGCGCGAGCTGCAGATAGGAGGTCGACAGTTCTTCACCGCCATCCCGGCCGATTACGGCCCCTAATCCGTAGAGAATTTCAGCCATGCCAACTGCCGGATCGCTGACCATCGGCGGAATGACTGCACCGCTTTCAATCACTTCGCGGGTCCGGTCCAGCTGTGGATGGCCGCGGAATTGATGATCAAATTGATCGATGGCTTTGATGGCATCTTTTTGGCGTCCATTTGCAGCCAGAAGCCGGGCATGGGCATCAACCACGCGGATCGCGCCTTGATCCATCTTGTAAGCTTCTTCGATTGCGGCGAGCGCTTCTTTGTTTTGACCGGCGGCAAACAGCAAATGTGCTTTATGGGTTTCTTTGAAAACGTCGAACCATTCCGGGCCTTTCAAGCCGTCGATGGCGGCCTTGGCTTCATCGATTTTGCCAGCCCCGTAAAAGGCCCAAGCGCGGGCAATTCCGACCGACAATTGTGCGAGCGGACCGTTTCTTGCCTCAGCCAGCAATGCGGCAGCGGCATCATAATTGCCATCACGGACTTCCTTGGCGCCTAGAACCAGTTGTGCCAGGAAATTCCGTTGAACCGCCTGATCCAGGTCGCTGGCATAGCGGATCGCATCTTCTACATCGCCGTTGGCCAGTTTTAGAAGGAATGTCCGTTCCAGCAACATGGCGTTTGAGGGATCAGCTGTGAGCGTTTCTTCATAAAAAGCAGCAGCTTGTGCGAAGTCTTTTTGAAATCCGGCGAGGCGGCCGGCCAAATAGCTTCCAGAGAGTGTGAACGGCAGATCTGGCGGGGTTCCAAAGGTCGCGGCAGTGCTGTCTTGTGCATTTGTCTCTGCAGAAACGGCAGCTGGTAGGAGCAAGGCGGCGCCCGCAAGAGCCAGAAGTTTCAATTTGAACGGCTTGCGGCCTGTTTTGGAAACGGCGCCGGTCAACTGTGTCATTGGTCCTCGCAGATCTGTTTGCCACCTGAACGGTAAGCACGTCTATATGGTCTTTGACAATGGCGCCAATAAGGCTGTCCGGCAAGGTGAGGGGGGAAACTTTCTGAGGGTTTAAATCCTTTCGTATTTGCCAGCCGTCGGATTTTTTAGACTAAGGACGTAAAATGGCCTGTTTCCGGTAAAAAAGGCTTGAAGCATTTATGACACCGTAGCAGGTATGTGCGGTGCAATATCAGGCGGGGGCCGATAGGCTCCCGGCACCATGTCGGAGGAATGAGAATATGGCCAAGTGGGTCTACGGGTTTGGCAACGGTTCTGCAGAAGGCGCAGCGGACATGCGAAATCTGCTCGGCGGAAAAGGCGCGAACCTTGCTGAAATGAGCAGCCTCGGCCTGCCGGTTCCTCCCGGCTTTACCATCACCACTGAAGTGTGCACCTGGTATTATGCTCACGAGAAATCCTATCCATCAGAATTGACCGCAGAAGTGGCAGCCGCCATGGATAAGGTCGGGGAGGCGACCGGCCGCAAATTCGGCGACCCGGAGCACCCGCTTCTTGTGTCTGTGCGCTCTGGCGCCCGCGCGTCGATGCCCGGCATGATGGATACCGTCCTTAATCTCGGTTTGAGCGACTCGACGGTTGAGGCGATTGCCCGCGAATCCGGCGATGCCCGCTTTGCCTACGACAGTTACCGCCGGTTCATTCAGATGTATTCCGATGTTGTCCTTGGCGTGGACAACCACGAGTTCGAGGACATTCTGGAAGAATACAAAGAGCGTAATGACCTGACGCTTGATACAGAAATTACCGCCGAAGCGTGGCGGGGAATTATCGAGAAATTCAAGGCGCTGGTGGAAGAAGAGCTCGGCAAGCCTTTCCCGCAAGATCCGCAGGAGCAATTGTGGGGCGCGATTGGTGCCGTGTTCAGTTCCTGGATGACGCCGCGCGCGGTCACCTACCGGCGCCTGCATGACTTGCCAGCTTCCTGGGGAACCGCTGTCAACGTTCAGGCCATGGTCTTCGGCAATATGGGCGAGAATTCCGCAACCGGTGTTGCATTTACCCGCAATCCATCAACCGGCGAAAACAGCCTTTATGGCGAGTTCCTGGTCAATGCGCAGGGTGAAGATGTTGTGGCGGGTATCCGTACACCGCAGGACATTACGGAAAAGGCCCGGATTGAGGCTGGATCCAGCAATCCATCCTTGGAAGCCTTGATGCCGGAAGCCTTCGCCGAGTTCCAGTCCTACTGCACGAAGCTTGAGCGCCACTACAAGGATATGCAGGATCTGGAGTTCACCATTGAGCAGGGTAAGCTCTGGATGCTTCAGACCCGAGCCGGAAAGCGCACCGCGAAAGCTGCTTTGAAAATTGCGGTCGATATGGTCGCTGAAGGCATGCTTGGGGAAGAAGAAGCGGTTCTGCGTGTCGAGCCTGCGGCACTCGATCAGCTGTTACATCCGACCATCGATCCGAAAGCCGAGCGCGATATCTTGTCAACGGGATTGCCCGCGTCACCCGGGGCAGCCTCAGGGGCGATCGTCTTCACATCGGATGCAGCTGAAGAAGCCAAAGGTGAAAACCGGAAGGTCATTCTAGTCCGGGTCGAAACCAGTCCGGAAGACATTCACGGTATGCATGCTGCGGAAGGGATTCTAACCAGCCGTGGCGGCATGACCAGTCATGCGGCCGTGGTTGCCCGCGGAATGGGCAAGCCCTGTGTTGCCGGTGCTGGCGGTTTGCGGATCGATTACCGCAACAAGATCATCAATGTCGGTGGACGCCAGCTCAAAGAAGGCGACATCATTACGATTGACGGCGCCACTGGGCAAATCCTATCCGGTGAAGTAGCTATGCTGCAGCCGACATTGTCCGGTGATTTCGGGGTGTTGATGGGCTGGGCCGATCGGGGGCGGCGGATGACCGTACGCACCAACGCGGAGACACCGCAGGACGCAAAAGTCGCCCGGGAGTTTGGTGCAGAGGGCATCGGACTGTGCCGGACAGAGCATATGTTCTTTGAAGGAGAGCGGATCCTGGCTGTCCGCGAAATGATCCTTGCAGACACCGAAGACGGCCGACGGTCGGCGCTTGCGAAGCTCCTGCCGATGCAAAGGCAAGATTTCACCGAGATTTTCGAAATCATGCATGGCCTGCCGGTTACCATTCGCTTGCTGGATCCGCCGCTCCACGAATTCCTGCCGAAAACCGATGAAGAGCTGAAGGACGTCGCCGAAGCAATGGGTGCCGATCCTGAGCGCCTGCGCGACCGGGCACTGTCGCTGGAAGAGTTCAACCCGATGCTCGGCCACCGGGGCTGCCGCTTGCTGGTGTCCTATCCGGAAATCGCCGAAATGCAGGCGCGGGCGATTTTTGAAGCGGCGGTTGCTGCTGCGAAGGCCACAGGCGCACCGGTCGTTCCGGAAGTCATGGTTCCGCTGGTTGGCCTCAAGGGCGAACTGGATCTGGTGCGTGCCCGCATTGAAGCCATGGCCAAGGCCGTGATGGAAGAAACCGGGTCGGAGCTGACTTATCAGGTTGGTACCATGGTGGAGCTGCCGCGGGCCGCCTTGAAAGCCGCGGAAATTGCTGAAACGGCAGAATTCTTCTCCTTTGGCACCAATGACCTTACGCAGACGACCTTCGGTATTTCTCGGGACGATGCGGCATCTTTCTTGGGTACTTATCAAACCAAAGGCATTTTGGAACAGGATCCATTTGTCTCCCTCGATCCTGATGGTGTCGGGGAATTGATCAAGATCGGCGTGGAGCGGGGTCGCTCGACACGCCCTGACATTAAACTGGGCATCTGCGGTGAACACGGCGGTGACCCGGCCTCAATCACCTTCTGTGAAGGCGTTGGACTCGATTACGTGTCGTGTTCTCCTTACCGTGTGCCGATTGCCCGATTGGCAGCTGCCCAGGCCGCCTTGCGCAAGCGCACGGCAGGTTAAATGCCGCAACTGGTTGAAGTGAGGGGAGCGGATCAGGCTGTTGGGTGACGCATTTCCCGATATTGCTGAACTGAAATCCGGGGGGAAACGCGTGCTCTCACGCGTTCTCACCCGGATCGAAACGCATGCCAATGATGCAGAAACGGCTGCGTTTCTTGATCAGGTTGCAGTTGAAGCAGGCGGGCATGTGCTTGGTTTGACCGGGCCTCCAGGTGTCGGCAAATCCACTCTCACAGATGCATTAATCCGAGCGTTTCGGGCCGACGGGGACAGCGTTGCGGTTCTAGCCGTCGATCCGTCATCCTCGATCACCGGTGGAGCCTTGCTGGGGGACCGGACACGTTTAAAAACCGATCCGACTGATGATCAGGTTTTTGTCCGCTCTATGGCAGCGCGGGATCGGCTGGGGGGATTGTCGGATCATGCGGTTGCAGCAATTGTTGTCCTTCGCGCTGCCTTTGATCATGTCATCGTGGAAACTGTTGGCATCGGGCAGTCCGAGGGTGACCTCAAACAAGCAGCGGACACGGTTCTTTTGTGTATCCAACCTGGATCTGGCGACAGTCTGCAATTCATGAAAGCCGGTATCATGGAATTGCCTGACATTGTTGCAGTCACAAAAGCGGATATGGGGGCGCCGGCCCGGCGCGCCGCAGCAGATGTCAAAGGGGCGTTGACCCTCTCGCCTTCCACAGCGGCTGGTTGGACAGTCCCGGTCGGTCTGGTGTCGTCCCAGACCGGTGATGGTCTGGAAGATCTGATCGCTGATGTCTACAAACACCGGGCGCATCTGTCGCAACACGACCGGTTGGGCCGGCTGCGCTCAGAACAGCATTGTGCTTGGTTTCGTGACCGGGTGCTATCGGAGTATGGCCAAGCCGGCCTGCGTATGTGCGCGAAGATGTGTGATACGCGAGAGGCGGCCGCGCGGACGGCGCCATTCTCAAGCTTCGCCAGATTTGCCGAGCAAATGGACGATCTTCTGAACCCTAGGCTTCCGCGGCTCTGAGCGTGTAGCTCAGGCCCGGACCAACGTTGCCAGCATTTTCCGCTTTGAAATCGTCGAGGAACCGCGCCAGTTCTTTTTCGCCGAGCGGTTTAGAGATGAAGTAGCCTTGCATTCTGTGACATCCATGGGCCTGCAAGAAGCGGATTTGTTCGATCGTCTCGATGCCCTCGGCAACAATGGTCATTCCCAATGCCTTGCCCAACTGGATGATCGAGACAACAATTGCTTCGGCTTCCGGATTGCCGTTCATGTCGGATAGAAAATCCCGATCGACCTTAAGCGTGTCAAACGGGAAGCGGCGCAGATAACTCAAACTCGAATAACCAGAGCCGAAATCGTCCAGGGCAACCTTGATACCAAGGTTCTTTAAGCGCCGTAAGGCTTTTAAGACTGTATCGTTGCGCCCGGCAAAGACGCTCTCGGTCACTTCAATTTCAAGCCGTTGCGGCGGCAAATTGTTGGCCGCAAGGATTGCCATTATCTTTTCCACGAACCGCGGGTGCTTGAACTGGTTCGGGGACACATTCACCGACATGATGATATCTGGCCAGTCATGGGCTTTGGCGCAGGCCTTGTTTAAAACCCAAAGGCCGATGTCGTTGATCAAGCCGGTTTCTTCTGCAACCGGAATGAATTGGGCCGGGGATACAACCGTTCCGTCTTCCTTGGTCCAGCGGGCAAGGGCTTCAACGGACACAATGCGTTGGGCCGCGGTATCGGACTGTGGCTGATAAGCAAGGCTTAATTCATCGTTTTTAAGCGCCAGGCGAAGCTCCCGCGACAGCTTGTCCTTCGACTGCACCTGGTCTTCCATATTGGGTTCGAAGAACGAACGGCGATTGCGACCGTTGGCCTTGGCATCATAAAGCGCAATATCAGCTTTGCGCAGCAAGTCGTCTGGATCGAGACCATCGCGCGGGGCGATGGCAGCGCCGATCGACAGAGTGGCATGAAGTTCGCGCGCGCCTATCTTGATCGGCTGGGCGATCTCGTCCTGGATCTGATCAAGGATGTAGTCGAGCCACTCGTCGCTCTTGCAGTTCGGTACCACCATGGCGAACTCATCGCCGCTGATCCGGGCGACGATGCCGTTGTCCATCAGAACGTGCTTTAACCGCTTGGCAATCGCAATGATAACCTGGTCGCCCGCGGAATGGCCGAGCGTGTCATTGATGTCTTTAAAATGATCAAGATCGATGTAGACGATAGCGGTGTTTGAGCCATCTTCTTTGCTTTTTTCAAGTTCATCGCTCAACAACCGATGAAAATGCGTTCTATTCGGAAGCTCTGATAGAGCGTCGTGCCGCGAAGTGTGAACAGCTCGCGATTCGCTGATCGCCAGCCGCTTGGTCATATGCCGCGTGGCAATTGCGACCACAATGACCACAGCTGCGATCATGAACGCCGCAACACTCAGGAACGGATTGATCCGCTTCAGCATCTGTGTGCCAGGACGGCCGACCGGCCAGGCAATGACGCCGACAGCCTTGCCGGTGGGGGCTCTCAAAAGGTACTGGCCGATGCCTTCCCGGCTGTTTTGATTGTTCGCGAGCACAAAGCCGTCCAGCCGGGTCATATGTGTAATTTCAGCCATCTTCTCACCACGCAGGGGAGTGAGGCTTATTAGAACTGCGGGTGGAACACGCAGAGCTATGACGGACTGGAGTTGGCGCGCGATTGCAGCTGCCGAGAACAGGTGCGGTTCGCCGTTCAGGGTTAAAATACCTGTCTCATAGATTGAGTATCGCTTATCCCGTTGGCTGGGTTCGAAGCTATAGAGACCGGAAGGCGTTTTTTTAAAGGATGTAATGTAGCGCGCTCGCGCTTTCGCGATCGCAGGCGTCAATTGAGCCAGAATGTCTGGGGTCAACCAACTGTTGTTTTGATCATGAGAGTAAACAGAGCGGATTTCATGATCAGTGCCGACAATCGCAGATTTGGTGAACCCGTGATTGGCATATAGCCAATGGGTAATGTTGTCGAACACCCATTCCTTATCCAAGTGTCTGGCATTTGCGATATAGAAAGCTGCATCCCATGTCACGACACCCGACTGCTGTTTGGCAATGTCGTCGGCAACCAGCTGCAGAGCGCCCGAAATCAACTGCAATTGCGATTGTTTGGCGCTGCCATCTGAAATGCGGGCAGACCAGTGCATTAGAACAAAGATGCTTACGACAGATAAGAAAACCAGCGTCACCAGAGGAATTATGATGACATTGGCGATCCGTCCGCCAGATTTATTCGGCTTAGTCTGCATAAAGTGGCCCTGTTTACCAGGCGCATTATTGATGCAGACAGTTAAGGATTGACCGACAATATTGGTAAAAAAACCATTTAGGCTAAATTTTGTTAGAACTGAATTCAATTGAAGGAGAAGGTATTGGAGCTTCTCGTTGTCCGTCCGCACGGCCTAGATCAGCTGTAATCCCTTAAAACTGACGTGGGACCTAAGACCAACAATAATATGGTCGTGAATTTCAATGCCGAGAGGCTTGGCGATGTCGACCAGCTGCCGGGTCATTTGAATATCTGCGCGCGACGGAGTTGGATCGCCTGAGGGATGATTGTGCACCAATATTACCGCTGTGGAGCCGTGATCCAGTGCTCTGCGTACGACTTCGCGGGGATAGACGGGTGTGTGGTCGACGGTGCCTGTCTGTTGAACCTCATCGGCGATCAGTCCGTTTTTCTTGTCGAGATAAAGGACGCGGAATTGTTCAATATCAGACCGTTCCATGGTGGCCTGAAGATAATCCATAACCTTGGACCAGGAATCGAGCAGCTTTCGTTCATCTACGGTTCCCAAGTGGAAGCGCCCAATCGCTGCATGCACAGCATGTAGCGTGTCAATGCTCACGTCCGAAATGCCTTTGATCTCCTTGAGCCGCACACGGGAGGCTGACAGCACCGCTGGGAAAGATCCAAAGCGTTTCAATAGTGCCTTGGCAATGGCTTTCGTGTCCTGACGGGGCAGGGCGGAGAATAAAAGAAATTCCAGAAGCTCATAGTCGGCGAGGCTTTGCGCGCCGTTTTTACGGAACCGTTCCCGCAATCTTTGGCGGTGACCTTTGGTGTCGGTATCTCCAGCTGGTTTGTCGGAGAAACCGGCGTCCGGTTCTTTCATGAGCCTCCTAGTTGTTTCGCAGTCCTGGTTTGTGGATCCCTTTGGGAGACGTGGTGAAACTCTGGCAGCCGTCCGGTGTGATGCCAATGGAATGTTCGAATTGGGCTGAAAGCGACCGGTCTCGGGTGACCGCGGTCCAGCCGTCGCTCAGAACTTTGACATGCGGGCGGCCCAGGTTGACCATCGGTTCGATGGTGAAAATCATTCCTGGTTTCAATTCAACGCCTTCCCCAGGCCTGCCATAATGCAGGATATTGGGTGTGTCATGAAACAGCCGGCCTAAACCATGGCCGCAGAAATCACGGACGACCGAGCAGCGCTGGGCTTCGACATAAGTTTGGATTGCCGCGCCGATGTCACCGGTGGTGTTGCCGGGTTTGGCCGCTTCAATACCGCGCATGAGCGATTCATACGTCACATCAATCAAGCGTTCTGCGGCGCGTTTGAGTTTTCCGACCGGATACATCCGGCTGGAATCGCCATGCCAGCCGTCCAGAATAAATGTCACATCGATGTTGACGATGTCGCCTTCGCGCAGGGCCTTGGAATTTGGAATGCCGTGGCACACAACATGATTGATCGACGTACAGGAAGATTTTGTATACCCGCGATAATTCAACGTTGCCGGAATCGCGTTGTGATCCATGCCGTATTGATAGACGAAGTCGTCGATTTCCTGGGTGGTTGTGCCCGGTTTGACCATGTCCGCCAATTCGTCGAGGCAAGCCGCCGTCAATTGGCCGGCCTTCATCATGCCGTCAAAATCTTCTGGTCCGTAAAGGCGCACCTGACCCGTGTTTTTCATCGGGGCATCGGCAGCATCGATGTAAGTGACCATAGATTTGCTATCTCGCTGTTGGGCTCGTTTGCAACGCCGGTGGCGCCGGCACCTTGAACCATAATGACCTGACCGATCACATACAGTCCAGATGTGTTAATTTCCAGTCCTTGTTAAATTTCAGCGGTTATGGGAGAGGCGTAGAGAAACAGATCTTGAAAACTGGTTGTACCGCTTGCCTAATTGCTTCAAAGCCTCTAGGGGATTGGCAATAGATATTGCGGGCGTGGTGGAACTGGTAGACACAAGGGACTTAAAATCCCTCGGCCCTAGGCTGTACGGGTTCGAGTCCCGTCGCCCGCACCAATTACCTGACTATTTGTCTCTGCTATCGTTTTCCCAATTTGCTCTGAGTGTTTCGCAAGCGGCTGGGACACCGAAATCTGCGATACATTTCGATCTTACCCATAAGCTGATTCAAGGCCGCAATTGGGCCAAGTGTAGCCTGCAAAAAATATCATCTTAGGTTGACATGACGCTGTCGACAGATGAGAAATAGCTTGTCTGAATTGAATAATTTGTAAGGTGCTGAAAATTGTTCGCACTTCGTCGGTGTTTCTATCGCCGATGTTTTAATACGTTGACCAGCTGTAGTTTTGCTGCGGCTCGACCGGAAATCGAAGCAAATGATAACTGTGAAAACGGCCCTGACAGGCGCCATATTGTCAATGGCATTGTCGAGTGCAACGCAAGCTGAAACCGTAAATGTCGCGTTTCAGGGGTCACTCAACTCGTTGGATCCTTACAGCCTCAACGAGACCTTCACTCTGGGTATGCTGGGGAACGTCTATGAAGGGCTCATCCGGCGGGATGAAACCTTGAAAATCGAGCCCGCGCTTGCTGAAAGTTGGGAGGTAATCTCTCCAAAACATTGGCGCTTTCATCTGCGGAAAAATGTGAAATTCCACAACGGAAACGATTTCACCGCTGAAGACGTCGTGTACTCCATGGACCGGGCAAGATCGGAGGGGTCAAATCTGGGGTATCGTATCCCCGAGGGAGCCGAAGTTGTTGCTGTTGACGACTATACAGTCGATTTCCTTTTGAAAGCACCCAGCCCGATCATGCACTCCGGTTGGGAAACACTCTACATAATGGATAAGGAGTGGACGGTCGAAAATGAGGCTGAAACCGTCGCGTCCGCTTCAGATAACACCGTCAACTACGCAACGCTGAATGCCAACGGAACTGGGCCGTTTCGAGTAGTTCTCCATGAACCTGACATTAGAACCTCCTTTGAGAATTTTGAGAATTGGTGGGACACGGCAAAACACAATTTGACCGCGGTCGAGTTCAAACCGATCAAATCCGATGCAACCCGCGTGGCTGCGTTGCTGACAGGTGAAATGGACCTTGTTTTTCCTGTTCCCGTGCAGGATCTGAAACGGATCAGAGAAACAAGGACAACGAAGGCGCTCACCGGATCGGAGCTAAGAACGGTTTTCTTGGGGTTGGATCAGAAACGTGACGAACTCTTGTATTCCGATGTCAAAGGCAAGAACCCTTTTAAGGATGTTCGGGTCCGTAAAGCCTTCAATCATGCCGTCAATATCGAGGCGATCCGCTTGAAAATCATGCGGGAACTCTCATCACCAACAGCGCTGATGATTTCTCCGCTCTTGTTTTCCAAATCAGATCAATTTGAGCGGCACCCTTACGATATTGAAGCCGCTAAGAAACTTATGAGCGAAGCGGGCTATCCAGATGGTTTTTCAGTGGTGTTGGACTGTCCGAACGACCGCTATGTAAATGATGAGGCGATCTGTCAGGCGGTCGCCGCTATGCTGGCGCGCATTGGCGTCAAGGTTGATCTGAACGCAATGCCCAAAGCACTATACTTTGCCAAAATTCTGTCTTCAGGCGGATTTGACACATCCTTCTATATGCTTGGCTGGACCCCGAGCACGTTGGAAAGCTCAGTTGTTCTAAAAAACCTGATGAATTGCCGCGACGATGAAGGGCAGGGGGCTTCTTACAATATCGGTGGCTGGTGCGATCCGGAAATTGATGCGCTCACCTCGAAACTCACCCTTGAACCGGACCTCACAAAGCGGGACGAATTGATCGAAAAGGCATTCCGCATCGCGCACGACAAAGCCTATTATCTGCCGCTGCATCAACAAGCTTTGGCCTGGGGGACGGCAAACAATATCGTGGTATCACAACGGGCAGATAATCAATTGCTTTTCAGATTCATGACAAAGAACTGAACTGAAACGCGGACATCCGTTCCCACCCTTGGGTTTTGGGCGAGGTTGAAAGATGAATTGGACGTTCAAGCGATGTCCATCCACCGTTACGCTGTCGTGCTCTTGAGGTGTCCAGTTTCTGCTTTGCCGAAGCCCAAACTGGCGAGACAGATGCTTGGATACTAATGTGACTGAAAAGCCAGAAATTTGGAGAGGCTTTATGCGCGCTTT
Organism: Roseibium sp.; assembly: GCF_965216085.1. Classification (GTDB taxonomy): domain Bacteria; phylum Pseudomonadota; class Alphaproteobacteria; order Rhizobiales; family Stappiaceae; genus Roseibium. Next base: position 1,991,909 of record NZ_OZ244138.1, read on the forward strand.
CTGATCGATTGAACGTGATCAGAGGCCATGGTGCGGCTGATGGCCAGGCAACGGTCCATAATTTCAGCTGCAGGCAAGGGAGGTGAACAGAAATAGCCCTGTAGACCATCGCAGCCCAGTTTGACGGTCAACGAGTATTCGCCTTCGGTTTCCGCGCCTTCAGCAACCACACGCAGACCCAAGCTTTTGCCAAGGCCAACAATGGCCTCGTAGAGCTGTTTCTTTTGCGGATATTTGTCTGCGTCAGTCAAGAACGTGCGGTCGATCTTAAGTTCCTGGAAAGGTAGTTGGTGGAGATAACTCAGCGAGGAATACCCTGCACCAAAATCATCCAGTGACAGCAACACACCGATCGATTGCAGCTCAAACAGGATGTCCAAAACCATCTGTTCGCTGGTGTCGACAAAGACATTTTCCGTCACTTCCAGACACAACTTTTCGGGCGGTAACTGATACTTCTCTAAAACGTCTTTGACATTGCTGGCAAAAGTCGATTGCCGGAATTCGATCGGCGAAACATTCACCGAAATCTGGCCATAGTCGAATCCCTTCGCCAGCCACTCGGCAGCCTGCCGGCACGCTTCTTCGAGAACATAGTGGCCCAAATCAATTATCAGGCCGGTCTTTTCGGCCAAAGGAATGAACTCACTCGGCGGCACGGAGTTCTGGGAGCCGTTCGGCCAGCGGATCAAGGCTTCCAGGCCAATAAGGGTGCCGTCGGACGGACAAACTTGAGGCTGGTAAAAAAGGTGCATTTGCCGGGTGGCCAGCGCGGCCCGCAGCCGTGTTTCCAGCAACATTTCGCTCTGGATCCGTTCGTTCAGCGGCGCAGAAAAGAACATGTGCCGTTTATTTGAACTTTCCTTTGCAACCCTTAGAGCGAGTCCCGCGACCCGGTGTGCAGTTTCTACGTCGCCTGCATCTTGCGGCACCAAAGCAATGCCCAGGCGTGGATCTACCTGGATTTCACCCTCATCGAGCCGGAAGGGGACCGATAAGGCTTCAATGATCCGGGCTGCATATTTTTCTGCAATAGGCCCGCCTCCTTGAACTGGCACCAAAATGCAGAAATCATCTGCGGATATGCGGGAGATCCTGGCAGTATGCCCGAGGAGACAACTCAAGCGGGCGTAAGTTTGCATCAACACCCGGTTGCCAACATGCTGGCCAAAGGCATCGTTTATCTTAGAAAATCCAATGAAATCGAGATGGAACAGTGCCGACATCTTATTGTCAGCGGTCGCCGATTCCAGAGCGGCTTTCAGATCCGCAAAATAGCGTGTTCTGTTTCCTGCGGTTGTGACAGGGTCGACATAAGCAAGCTTCTGGAGTTTCTCCTGGAGGTCGGTTACCCGGGCCAGGCCATGGGCCAAATCTCCAATTTCGTCGGGCCGTTCTGCATAAGGTACACTGCCTTGAGGCACGCCGGATGCCAGACGGTGCGCGGCGGAAGCCAGCCGGCGTAATGGGGTGAGCTGGTTCTGCAGCAAAAGGCCGCCAGCGAGAACGATTACGGCAAGGATCAAAACTGCTGCTGTAAATACGCGGGACTGCAAACGCTGTTCAGCCAATGTCAAATCATCTGCCCAACCCACATCCACCGCTGCTGCGCCGAGGATACCTCCGGATGCATTCAGGATCGGCATCAAATAGGCGAGCCGCAATCGACCCTGCACTGGGACATTCCCGCTGAAGGGCTGGCCTGATGCCAGATTCTCATACGCCGGATGTCCCGGCCGGATGGCAAAAGCTGGCGGCATGCTGCCATCGGGCTTCCGGAAGGTGGTTGCTATGCGATCAAATTCGCCGGTTTCTTCAGAAAAACTAAAAATATTGGCCGCGCCCTGATTGGTGTTGCCGATCGCCAAAACAAGTTCATCAAACCGTGGATTGGCGCGAATAACCGGGGGCGCGCTTTGGGCGGAGGAGTAGCGCAAGGCTAGCGGACGCTTATCCTTTCCGATGACCGGTTCAATCGCGGTATCTGTGCCATAACAGAGGATGGCCGCTGCGGCCCTGGCAGCGCGATCAATTCGAATATTTGCGCTTTCTTCGGCTGATCTGGCAATTTCGATATAACTAATACCCGATACGAGACCGATGCCGAATAGAACGGCCACCACCAGAATTAGGCTGATACGGACGACCAGCGAGTGGATTCCGAACCGGTAAATGGGAAAAGTCCTTATAAATCTCGCGTGGAGCGGGTTGACTCTAACGTGACACGCAAGGGTAAGGGCATTTCGCTACAAAAATCTGAATCAATTCCGCCAAATTGGAACAAACGCTGCAAAATATTGTAAAAAATGACGGTTTTTGTCATTCAGCGGCTTCGCGGATGGCGACAATGGGGGAAGTCGGGCGTAAAGCATTGGAAAATGTCTGGAAAAGCGCTAGGACGTTGACACGCGCGTTTCTGCGGAGCGCGTTCAACTGCAAGGGCTTTGGGATGCGTTCCGCTTGATTTCACTCAGACCAGTTTTGAATGTCCTCGGGTTTTTATATGTCGGTCTAGCGACCGCCATGCTGGTGCCTGCAATCATTGATGTGGCGCAGAAAAACGCCGATTGGCAGGCGTTTGTCTTTTCAGCCCTGCTGACCGGCATGTTCGGCATGCTGCTGTCACTGTCCATGGGCGGGGCTCTTAAAGAGGGCTTGGACACCCGGCAAACCTTCATTTTGACCACGCTGGCTTGGGCGACTCTGCCGGTGTTTGGCGCACTGCCGTTTTTATGGCTCGGCATCGGCTATGCGGATGCCGTTTTTGAGGCGGTGTCAGGTTTTACTACGACCGGTTCCACGGTATTGACCGGATTGGACGGTCTGCCGCCGGGTCTTTTGGTCTGGCGTTCGATTATGCAATGGATGGGCGGTGTCGGCATCATCGTTATGGCTATCGTTTTGCTGCCCTTTCTGCGGATCGGCGGAATGCAGCTGTTTCAAAGCGAAAGCTCGGACCGGTCGGAGAAAATCGTTAGCCGTTCGGTTGAACTAATCCGTTTGCTGGGCTTGGCTTATCTGTTTTTGACCGTTTTGTGCATTGCCGCCTATTTGGCAACCGGTATGGAGCTTTTTGATGCCTTCAACCACGCGCTGACGACGATAGCGACTGGCGGCTACTCCACGCATGATCTGTCGTTCGGTTACTTCCAGAACCCAGCTTCCTCCTGGGTGGCCATTACCTTTATGATAATCGGCGCCTTGCCGTTTGTTCTGATTATTCAAGCCTTGCGCGGACATCCGCTGCTCTTGTGGAAGGATCCACAGGTCCGGGCTCTTTTGGGTTTTCTGGCCATTGTTTCCTTGACCCTGACTGTTCATCTCGGCGTCAACATGGACTTCGATTTTGATGATGCTTTGGTCCGGGCGACATTCACGGTGGTTTCGATTGTCACCGGAACCGGTTATGCGTTGGGCGATTTCGGCCAATGGGGCGCGCCTGTCGTCGGGATTTGTCTGCTCTTGATGTTCGTTGGAGGCTGTACTGGCTCGACCACAGGCGGCATCAAAGTGTTCCGTTTCCTGGTTTTCTTCGGCACGGTGCGTGCGCATTTGCGCCGAATGGTGCGGCCGAACCGGATTATGTCGGAAGAATATGCCGGCACGCGCCTGACACCGGAATTGTCGTTTTCCGTCTTGGCCTTCCTCGTCGTCTACCTTGGATCGGTCGGGATCATCACGGTGGCGCTGTCGTTCTTCGACTTGGATCTGGTGACGGCCATTTCCGCGGCTGCCACTTCCGTTGGCAACGTCGGGCCTGGGCTCGGTCCTATGATCGGACCGGCCGGTCATTTTGCTCCGTTGCCCGACGGCGCCAAATGGTTGTTGTCCTTTGCCATGCTTGTCGGTCGCCTGGAACTGTTCACCGTTCTGGTGCTGCTCGATCCGGATTTCTGGTCGAAGTGACTGTCTCCCGTTTTCTCGGGACCTAATGAGGAACCTATCGATGAAGTTTCCCGCACCACTGGTCAGCGGACGGCTGGTCAAACGTTACAAGCGGTTCCTGGCGGATGTTGTGCTTGATGAGAGTGGGGAAGAAATAACGGTCCATTGCGCCAATCCTGGTTCGATGCTGGGTTTGAAAGAGCCGGGATCCCGGGTCTGGCTGTCGCAGTCGGACAACCCCAAGCGCAAGCTGAAATACTCTTGGGAAGTGATAGAAGCGGATGGGGCGCTGGTTGGCATTAATACCGCCCATCCGAACAAGCTGGTCGAAGAAGCGCTGGTCGATGGACGCATTCCAGAACTCGCCGAATTTGAAATCCTGAAGCGCGAAGTCAAATACGGCAAAAACTCCCGGATCGATATCCTTCTGGAGCAAGCTGATGGTTCAAAGACCTATGTTGAGGTCAAAAACGTACATCTAATGCGCGAGCCAGGGTTGGCGGAGTTTCCGGACAGCGTCACAGCCCGTGGGGCCAAGCATTTGGGTGAGCTGGCCGATATGGTTCGCGAAGGCCACCGCGCGGCGATGGTATTTCTGGTTCAGCGGCCCGATTGTGCCAAGCTTTCTTTGGCCGCCGATATAGATCCGAATTACGCAGCGGCCTTTAAAGAGGCAGCCGAGGCTGGTGTAGAAACCTATGCCATTGGCTGCGACGTCCGCCTGGACGGGATTGATGCGGGCAAGGCCGTCGCGCTTGCCATCAGCTGAGACGTTTCATGAACCATCCAGCACAATAACAAACGGCCGGAAGACTACCGGCCGTTTTTGGGTCAATTCTGCATTTCCAGTTTAACCGGCTGTGTCTTTTGACAGCGGCGGCTGGAACTGCCAGCCCATGTCCCACGGGAAATAGATCCAGGTGTCTTGGGACACTTCAGTGATGAATGTGTCGACCATCGGAACACCGACAGGCTTGGCATAAACGGTGGCAAAATGGGCCTTGGGCAACATTTCACGCACGACTTTCATGGTCTTCCCGGTGTCGACCAGGTCATCAATCACCAAAACGCCGCTGCCTTCACCATCTTCCAGGTCGATGACCTTGGGGTCGACCGGCTTGATGACATCCAAGCGTCCCTGACTGTCGTAGTCATGGTAGGAGGCGATACAAACGGTTTCGATTGTCCGGATCCCGAGTTCACGGGCGACAATCCCGGCGGGAACCAGGCCGCCGCGGGTGATGCAGACTATAGCCTTCCATTCACCTTCACTCGATAGGCGCCAGGCGAGGGCGCGGGAGTCCCGGTGAAACATGTCCCAGGACACTGGAAAGGCTTTGTTTTGAGCAGGATTTTCCATGTTTATTCCTTCAGATCATCCGGAGAGTTCATCAACGGCTCGCGCCACATCTTGTACAGCGGCTGCGAGAACGATCTCATCTCTGGAGCGGATTACAATTTGTGTGGTGAATTTTCCATCAATGGCTTTTGGATAGGAACCAATGAGGGTTTGAGGATGCGTGTCCTGGATTGTCGCCAGCTGTTCAGCGATCCGGCTTTCCGGCATTTGGGCATCAACGGTCTCTGACAGCATTTTTTTTCCGGTTTTCAGCGACGGCGCAATCGCATCCATCATGGCTTGCATGATCGCCGGTACTCCTGCCATCACATGGACATTGCCGATCCTGAAACCTGGAGCTTTTGAGACTTTGTTCTCAATCAGATCTGCGCCTTCCGGAATTCGGGCCATGCGCTGACGGGCTGCAGTGAACTGTCCAGGAGGATAGTGCTTTTCCATAATCGCGACGGCGCGCGGATCTAGGTTGAGAGGCACATCGAATGCTGCGGCGACGCTGTCGGCTGTTATGTCGTCATGGGTCGGGCCAATACCGCCAGAGGTGAATACATAGGTGTATTTGGCTCGCAGCGCATTTAAGGCATCAACAATCTCGGATTTGATATCCGGCACGATGCGCACTTCATTGAGGTCAATTCCAAGGGCTGTCAGGTAATCGGCAAGAAATCCAATGTTCTTGTCTTTGGTCCGTCCTGACAGGATTTCATCGCCGATGACAAGAAATGCAGCGGTTACAACGTCATCTGCCGTATCTGCAGTCATGTCAGCACTCCCTGAATCCAGAAGAATGGCTTTAGCGCAGCTTGCCGCCAGGCTCAACCTTTTGAGTCACCAATTCGCAAAGGCAGTCTAGGCTGGGGACCAACTGTAGATATAGTCAAAGCGCGCGGTCAGATTTTCCGGCTTAGACGATTTTAGAACCATATCGCGGGCCGCAGCGAAAACGCCGGACATATGAAAAATCTTTGCGTTTCGGAAACCGGTGTTTTGGATCCGCACAACTCGGGGCTTGCGGATGCGTTCATAGGCGCGCAGGGCGGCGGGAATGTTGTCCACGTCGGCCGGAAGGTGTGCGGCAAGAACCGCAGCATCTTCAATCGCCATGGCCGCGCCCTGGGCCATATACGGCAACATGGCGTGGGCTGCATCACCTAAAAGGGCAATGTTGCCATGGGTCCACGGGCCCGATGCATCAACTGCGCAAAGCGCCCATTTCAACCAAGAATCCGGAGTATGCAGGACATTTCGGCTTTCTGTTGGCCAGTCATGAAACCGGCGTAACAGCAACTCCACGCTCACGGGAGCGGACCAGGTTTCATCCTGCCAGTCTTCTGTGGCCAGAGCGACGATGTTTAGTTCCTTGCCGCTTTTGACCGGGTAATGGACCAGGTGGCTGTCCTTGTGCAGCCAAAGACCCGAATCCTGCTGCCAGCGCTTTGGGGCTTTTTCAATCGGAATTGTGGACCGGTAGGCGACGTGACCGCTGAATTGCGCGTTCTTGTGGTTCGGGATGAGCCGCCGGGTCTTTGACCAAACGCCATCGGCGCCTATGAGCGCTTTGCAGGTGAGTGTGCCGATCTGATCCAGAGACTGATACGTGCAGACAAGGTTTCCGGACTGGCCGGTTTTGGCGTTTGTCAGTTCAGTTCCGAGCTGGAGGGAAATCCCGGGTGTGTCTTTAACCTTCTTCAAAAGTGCTTGTTGAAGATCGGCCCTGTGAATGACCACGAAGGGCGCCCCATGTCGGCCGCGGACAAAATCCCCAAGCCGGACCTGGCCTATTTGTTTGCCCGATTTTCCGGACCAGATCCGCAGATTACCCGGCGCATAACCGAGCTCGACCACATCGTCCAACAAGCCGAGCTGATTGAGGACAGTGCAGGCGTTCGGAGACAGCTGCAAACCCGCGCCAACTTCGGCAAGTTCGCGCGCCTTGTCCATCAGAACAACGTCGTGCCCTGCCTGGCGCAGGGTCAAGGCTGCCGTCAGGCCGCCAATGCCTGCGCCGGCAATGACAATAGGAGAGGGGGCAGGTCCGCTGTCGTTCATGGAAACTCTATCGGGTCAGGCGGCTTCCGGTGTCCAGGTGCAATCGGACGGAGAGGATTCTTTGGCGCCAAGCGTTGTATCGAATTTGTAAAGTGTTGAGCAATACGGGCAGACAACTTCATTTTCGCGGCCCATATCCAAAAACACATGCGGATGGTCGAACGGCGGATTGGCGCCAATGCACATGAATTCCCGGGCACCAATTGCGATGGAATCATGACCGCTAGTGTTTTGAAAGTGCGGGACAACCTGATCTGCCATGATCAATTCCTCAAAAGTCTGGGCGCTAAGGCCGAACGATTTTGGCGCGAACATACTCATTTGCCGCCCGGTTGAATAGGGGAAACCTTGTCACGTCCACCGGCGGTTCCTGAGGCGGGATTTTCAAATGACAAATCGGACTTTGCCAAGTGCGATTATTCTAAGTACAGTGTGCGACAAAAGTGTTTTACGTTTACGTAAGAGGAAGTTTTATGCCGCTCTTTGAGCAGGATGGGATTCAAATCTCCTATTTGGATGAAGGCGAGGGAGACCCGATCCTTCTGATCCACGGATTTGCCTCAAACAAGTCGGTCAACTGGCAGTATCCGGGCTGGGTCGATCTTTTGGTGAAAGATGGGTGCAGGGTGATAGCACTCGACAACCGGGGACATGGTGACAGCCAGAAATTCCATGATCCGGACGCTTACGGCGCACCGATCATGGCTGAGGACGCCCGCCGCTTGCTGGATTTTCTCAAAATCGAGCGTACGGATGTCATGGGCTACTCTATGGGCGCCCGGATTTCCGCTTTTTTGACCCTCAATCATCCGGAACGTGTCAAACGCGCGGTCTTTAGCGGCCTTGGCTATGGCATGATCGAAGGTGTGGGTGATCCTGAGCCGATCGCAGCTGCCCTTGAGGCTGAGCGGCTACAGGACGTGAAAGACAGGACGGGGCGCGCGTTCCGGGCCTTTGCCGAGCAGACAGGCTCCGACCGTCATGCACTTGCAGCCTGCATGCGGTCTTCACGCCAGAAAATCAGCGAAGAAGATATTGCGCGGATCGAACGGCCGGTTCTGGTCGCGGTCGGAACCAGAGACGACATTGCCGGATCGCCACACAAACTGGCGGCCTTGATGCAGCATGCGGAGGTTCTGGAAATTCCAGGCCGCGATCACATGGTTGCTGTCGGGGACAAAGTCCACAAGCAGGGCGTTCTGGCTTTTTTGAACAATGTCGATGCCTGACAGGCATGGATTGAGAACTGGCGGTTTAGTGCGGAGACGGGAGGTCGCATGAGCGGGAAACGGGTGGAGTTTGCAGGGGCAGAAAACAACAGCCTTGTAGCGGATCAATATGGCAACAGGGGGCAGCCTGTGATCCTTTTGCATGGCGGCGGTCAAACCCGCCATTCCTGGGATGCCGCGGCTGAGCGGATCGCAGCTCTTGGGCATGTGGTCTACTCTGTCGACCAGCGTGGCCACGGCGAAAGCGCTTGGGTTCCGTCCGGAAACTACACGTTCAATGACTTTGCCAAGGATCTGGTTGCTGTTTGCAAGGCTGTGATCGCCAAACACGGTGCCAAACCGGTTGTCGTCGGAGCGTCATTGGGCGGTTTTGCCGGTATGCTGGGGGAAGGGGCTGAAGCACCGGGTTGCCAGGCAGCTCTGGTTCTTGTCGATATCACACCGCGGGTCGATATGGGCGGGGTTTATAAGATCCTCGGCTTTATGGGCGACAAGGTTGATGAAGGCTTTGGGACGGTTGAAGAAGCTGCGGATGCGATCGCCCGCTATCTTCCGAACCGCAGCCGGCCGAAGGACCTGTCAGGCCTCTCCAAAAACCTTCGCCTGCATGATGACGGCCGCTACCGCTGGCACTGGGATCCGGCCTTCTTGAAAATGCGGGAACATTCCGATCCGCATCAGTCTGAAACCGTTCAGACCAGCATGATCACCGCCGCGGAAAATCTTAAGTTGCCGGTTCTGCTGCTGCGGGGCCGCAATTCCGAGCTGGTGTCGATGGAGCATGTCCAAGAATTCATGGAGTGTGTGCCGCATGCCAAGTTCACCGACATCCAGGACGCGGGCCATATGGTCGCCGGCGACAAGAACGACATTTTTGCCCAGGCCGTAGAAGAGTTTCTCACCGACCTGAAGGCCGAAGCGCTGATAGCCTGAGGATTTACTCGTGTTTTGAATCGCTTAGCGAGAATATCTCGCAGTTCGATTCAAGTGTCGGCGTGCTTAATGTTTTGATTCAAGTAGGCTGCCTAACTCTGAGTCCAATCAGCGATTAGGCTGAAGGGGCTATTGCCCCTGAAACACCGGTTTGCGCTTTTCCAAGAAGGCGCGGCAACCTTCGGCGTAATCAGCGCTGTCTACACAGACACGCGCCATGGCGTAGGCCTGTGTGAGGTTGGCCTTGGCTTCGGCAGAGGTCAACAGATTGATGGTCTTCTTCGCTGCTTTTAAAGACAGCGGGGCGTTCTGTTCAAACACAGCGCAAAGCTGAGCAACCCGGCTGTCCAAGGTGTCTGGTTCATGGACCTCGTTAATCAAGCCGATCTGTAAGGCCTCTGCAGCAGAGAGGCGGTCTGCGGTGAACAACAGCCTTTTGGCATTGGAGGGCGAGACGGCTTCAACGAGATCGCCAACGGCATCGGGCGGATAGGCGAGCCCCAAGCGGGCGGCCGGAATGGAATAGAAAGATGTCGAAGACGCAATCCTGAGATCACACGCCAATGCCAGCCCGAGACCACCGCCAAGGCAGGGGCCTTCGATAACCGCAACGACGGGCACCGGCAGTGTCTTGAGTGCTTGAAAGGCGGCAACATTGATCTGGTCGTAATGCGCCGCGGCATCTGGTGTCGCGCGGACCGCTTCGAATTCGGCGATGTCGGCACCCGCACAAAACGCTTTGCCGCCAGCTCCGCGCACGATCAGTGCGCGAATATCGCTGTCATTTTTAAGCTGGCTGAGTAGTTCTGGAATACGGCGCCATCCGGACAAGGGCAGAGCGTTCTTGCGCTCTGGCGCGTTCAAGATTAATTCGGCAATCTGGCCTGACGTAGTGAGAGACGGGTTGCCGTCTAGCGGCGTTTGCACAGATTGCTCGGATGTCATATGGGCCTCGGGTGCTCGCGAAAATGAGGGTTGGCGTAAAATTGATCGTAAAAAAACGATTCATAAGGACTGTTCATATCTGATATGAGCAAGTTTTGTTTGGAATATCATGTGTAGGGCCTATTTTAGTAGGCGAGTGCAGTGGGCTTGAAAAGGAGACAGGCCATGTCGACCCAGGTACGCCAGTCCAGTCCAGAACCGGTGATGAAACATGATCCCGTCTGGCGGCAGTTGCGTGAAGAAGCCCAGGCGATGGTGGCCGCCGAACCGGCCCTGTCATCCTTTGTCTATGAAACAGTGCTCAACCACGACAGCCTCGAAGAAGCCGTGGTCCACCGTCTTGGCGACCGTCTCGGCCGGGACATTGTCTCCGCCTCTTTGATCCGTCAGACCTACCTTGAAGCTCTGGCCGATGAACCAGAACTTGCTGAGATTTTCCGGGTCGACATTGTCGCTGTGTTCGACCGTGATCCGGCCTGCTTCCGCTATCTGGAGCCGGTGCTTTATTTCAAGGGGTTCCATGGCTTGCAGACCCACCGCCTGGCCAATTGGCTCTGGCGCAAGGGGCGGCAGGACTTTGCACTTTATTTGCAAAGCCGCGCTTCTGAAGTGTTCCAGATTGACATTCATCCGGCGGTTCCTGTCGGACGCGGCATCTTCATCGATCACGGCACGGGAATCGTCGTCGGCGGCACGGCCGTAATTGGCGATGATGTCTCCATATTACAGGGCGTTACCCTTGGCGGTACCGGCAAGGAAAGCGGCGACCGTCACCCAAAGATCCGCAATGGTGTTTTGATTGGGGCAGGGGCAAAGGTTCTCGGCAACCTGGAAATTGGACATTGCAGCCGGATTGCATCAGGCTCTGTCGTGCTGGCGGATGTCCCGGCCAATACGACGGTTGCCGGAGTTCCGGCAAAGATCGTTGGCAAAGCTGGATGTGCAGAACCGGCCCGCAGCATGAACCAGCTTCTGGGCGAGCCAGATGCGGCTGGACTGCAGGAAGCCGGGGAAAGCTGATCGAAATTGTTTGGTATTTTCCCGCTCTCTTGTAGGGTCCGCACCAGAACAACGCATTTGGCGAAGAACAAGGAGAGAGCCACGTGAACCCCGAAGAAGTCCGCAAACTTGAAGCCTATCTGCAAAAAAAGTTCGAATTGCCGAGCTTGCAGGTCAGGGCCCGTCCGAAAAAGGACGATTCCGCGGAGGTCTATATCGGTGATGAGTTCATCGGTGTGATCTTCCGCGATGACGAAGACGAGGACCTGAGCTGGAACTTCCAGATGGCGATCCTCGAAATCGACTTGGATGAAGCCTAAGATTTTGAAATATATGGTGAATTGAGAAACGGCCCGTTGGGGCCGTTTTTTGTGAGAGCATTGAGACGTGGTTTCAGGAGGCGTTAAAGGTGCCCAACTTGGCTTGCACGGCGCGGTCTAGGCGGCGCCAGTCGGGCAGAAGCGTCTGATCGAACTGGTAGCGGATCAGTAATCCGCCGCCTGGCGTAATTGAGCGGTGGCAAACCGCCTTGTCCGTAATGCGTTTTCTTACACATCTGGCGATGAAGCCGTCATCAGCTTCCGGGTCATAGACAATGATGTCCCGGTTTTTGGCATTCTGTCCCGACAGCGTGAGCATGTTCAATCCGGCTTCAGCCGTTCTCTCGCCGCCACGGGCCAGCCGTTTATAGACTGGGTCCAGTTGGGTTCTTAAGGATTCCCGGTGTGGATCGTTTTCGAGATTGACCTGAATAAGCGGAAGCGGTTCTCCAAAACGGGCTGGCGCATCCTCATCGCCTGGCATCTTGAGGTCCGGCCAGGTCATTAGCAGGCTGACCTGTTGATGACGCGGAACTTCACCGTCGGCCGCGATGCGGTGTTGCGCTGACCTGAAATACCCTGCGGGGATTTCAAAGGGATGCGGCCCGATCGACAGGCTCACAAGGGTTTGGCGGTGGTTTTGGAACAAAGGCGCAACTACGCCGGACCAGTAGACCGCACGGTCGGCAACATAGGCGGACGTCAGCACACACAAAGCTGCGGCCAGCATCGTGAAATGAAGCGGCTTTGCATTCGTAGCTGCTGGCAGGGTCGGCCTGACCAATTGCCTTGCCTTTCATGAGCTTGTGACCTGCACTGGCACACTGTGTCTCTGAATGGGACATGTGTCTCAGTGAAGGATCGATGCCAACCGGTAAAAGCTAAGGAAAACCAAAGGTTTTCGTTCCTTAGAAAAACCGGCACGGCGTTTGCTCTTGACCGTTAAAGAATTCTTCATCACTTTCTCTGTGAAGAGGTTAACAGAAGGTTAACGGTCGTTATGCTGGACCTACTTATCGTTGGATACATCGCATGTGCGGGATTCGTCGCTGCCGGATTTCTTGGCAGTCTCTATCAGCTGGTGACCAGTCAGCCGCCGAAATTCAACTTCGCGGGTGAAACAGTAACGGGTTTTGTTACTGGCGTATTGATGTGTGTTTTCGCCGGTCCCTTCATCATCATGCGCAACGCAATTCGGGGGCGCCGGATTGAGAACAGGCCAGTAGGCTGGCTTGTTGCCTCGTCAACAATCGCGGGCATGTGGAGTATGTGTTCCGGGCTGGTGGTGATGAATATTGCATTGATCGTCGCTGGCTACGCGTGAGGGGTTATGCCGAATTTTTCTTTGGGTGATATCTGCCCGCAATTTCCTGAAAGTGGCCGTTTTTGGGTCGCGCCGACAGCTACGCTGATCGGAGATGTCCATTTGGAAGATGAGGCGAGTGTCTGGTTTCAGGCTGTGCTTCGCGGTGACCGGGAGCCGATCAAGATCGGGCGCCGGTCGAATGTGCAAGATGGCTGTGTTTTTCATACCGATCCGGGAATGCCGCTCACTGTCGGCGCCAATTGCACCATCGGCCACAATGTGATCCTGCATGGCTGTACCATTCAGGACAATTCCCTGATTGGAATGGGATCGACGATCTTGAACGGTGCGGTGATTGGTTCGAATTGCATCATCGGCGCCAATGCGCTTGTTGCTGAAGGTAAGGTTATTCCGGACAACTCGTTGGTTGTCGGTGTGCCGGGTAAAGTCGCCCGGGTCCTGCCTGACAGCATTGCCGGCGACATTTTGAAATCGGCCGATAACTATGTTGCCAATTGGCAGAGGTATGCCGAAGGTCTGAACCAAGTCTAGATCTATGGGATCGAACTCCATCCGATCATTCTGAAAGAAACTCTCAGTTCCTGCGCATGCGAACGTGCAGGAACCGGCCTGCGGGGGCGGGCCGGTTCCCTGGATCCGGTCGTGGTAGGGATGGGGAGGGTGGGGACGCGACCGGATCGTCCTGAAGGCCTGTTTCCAAGCCAATTCCCAAATTAATTCGAGATACTGCTGACTGTGGTCACCCGCGTATCTGAGATCCCGGTCCACTTGACCGGAGAGCTTGCTGATTGGCGTTTGATGTAGCGGTACGGCGTTGAGTACCAGGGCAGAACCGCTTCGATCTGATTGTCGAGGATCATGTCGCCATGATCGGTGCGTACGGTTAGAACAGCGTGCCCTGAATTTTGCACATCCTTGGCGACAGTGATGAGAAGGGCACTCTTCGGCCAGCCGGCTGCGAGAAGCACGCGCTGCTTTTCGAGGACGTACTCTTCGCAATCGCCATATCCGTCGACCGGATAGGTCCAGTATTCTTCTCGTCCAAAGAGATCCGCGTCGGTCATCGGATGGACTTGCCGGTTAACCTCTGCATTGACCGCGATGAGCTCGTTCCAGCGGGCTTCCGTTAGTTTGACGACTACTGGCTCATATCGTTCGTTTGGGCAGGCCCAGCCGTTGTCGCGGCAAAACTGGCGATGGCCGATGGGAGCTTTCACCGCGGATTTCATGTCCATGAACCGGCCAGGATCGGCCTGTGCTATTGGCGCGAATACATTCAGGCCAAATAGAACTGCTGTAGTCGAAAGAATTTTTCCAAGAAGTTTCATCGTAATGCCCTCCCCAAGGCTGGCGTTACGATGCGGTATTGCTTTTTATTTCACGGAAATTGACGTAATAAAACTATATTATTATTTTAGTAAAGCTTGAGGTTAATTTTAATATTACTTTATGATAACTTTAGTCTATTTGTACTAGAATTTGAGTCGAATTTTATCGATCTGCTGTAACCCGCAGATTTTGAATTGGTTTTCAAAGTGGCCGGCGGTTTAGGCTTTCAGGGTCAGTCACGCATTGGGGGCGCTTAGTCGCCGGATATTTGCAACTTCTCTGTAGTTTGAGCGGAGAAAAAAAATGAAAAAAAGTTCTAGATAGATGTGAAGCACCCCGCACACGGGGGCAGAGGCAGTCAATCCCGTAAGTGGAATTGGGATCACATCACCGTAGACGCGCAGTCTGCAGGCGGCGGGCATTTGAGAAAGATTGTAAGGCTATGCGCGAAGAGCAGCTGGGTTCCTCATTGGAACCGGTCGCGCTGGAGCCGTTGGACCAGACTAGCTGGTTTCTGGAGTGGTGATGTGGTGCTCAAGCAGCTCGCGGCTTTGGACCGCGGCGAATTCGACCGCAATGCCGCCTTCGATCTGGCGGACCACACGAGCATGCATTTTGCCTAGTGTGACCTCATCACCCATTTCCGGCAGTATATCTGTGGCAATGGCTGCGCCAGACAACGACACATCGAAAATACGGACAACGTGATCCGAACCGTCCGGAAGGATCATCTTGGTCATCTGGTTTTTCGGGACAAAGCGATCATGGCGACGATCTTCCGGGAGATTGAGTTCTTCCCGGTTCGCCAGCCACGTAAGAATATTGGCGATCTTGTCCCGTTTTCGGACTGTGTTGCGTAACTCGACAGCAAAACCACCATCAATTAGACGGGATATCCGGCCTTCGACACGGCTGATGTGATCGAGATAAGCAACGATCCGTTCGCCAACCTGCCCAGGAACCGGTGTTATCATCGCCATGCCACCTGGTGACATGTCGATTACCTGGCAAGGATACTCGCGGCGGTTTTCAAGCATGAAGCGGCCCAGAATGTTCACCTGGACCCGTTGATGCCGCCTACGGTCGGTGACCTGGAGCGACTTGCTTCCTTCTGGTGCTGTTGCCAATCCGGCGTTCATGCCTGCTATGCCTAAAAACGTGCGGAGCCCGCACTTCCCCCGGTGGTGATGAGAATCGGAACAACTCTCATATGCACTCTAGAGGAAATGAGGTTAACGATGTGTAAGAATGTACCTTACACAAGGCTCTAGTTTAAGGTTTTTGCAGAAATTCCGGCAGATTAGGATTTTCCGCCGGAATATACGGTTAAATGACCGACCTGACGCTCTGCGCCTTGAGGCAATATTGGGGCACCTTGCGGGAGAACCGGAGCACGCATCGGCATATCTTCAGCTTTAAACCGCGGCAGCACCGGATTCAGGTTTGAATGATTTGCTTCTGCAAAGTAGGGGCGCTCATCCGGCCAGACCAAACGCAGGCTGCTGATCGATTGTTTCAAAATCGGATGCAGACCAATCCAATAAGGCTTGTCCATCGGTGTGGCACTGCCAAGAATGCGGATGCGGCCTTCTCCGGGAACGTTGAGCGGAACCAGCAGCATTTCCATCTGCAAAACTTGGTCGCGCTCTGTATGGCCATTGACGCCAATGACAGCTGCCGCTGCATCTTCGGTGATGGCCGCAATCAAGCTTTCAAGGGCTTCCCGGTCCTTGGTGTCCCAGCCACGCAGAAAGTTGCGGCCTTTGAGTTCGCGGCAATGTGCAGAACACAAGCGGGTGCCGGCCAGACGATAACGGACATCCTGAGGCCCGTTGGTTTCCAGGATAAAGGTGTCGCCCAAAAGACCGCGAATTTCACCCGGATCGATTTCGCTGCGGTTTGGGGCCGGACGGGCGCCGCGCAGAGAGTCCCAATATGAATATAATGTCTGGGTCACGCCGTGTTTCATCTGAACTTGCCTTTCTTCCCAATCCGGAGCGTTGTGTCGTCTCAAGACAGTCTCTGTTTCAAAACGGGACGTCCGGGCATCCATGTTTCTGTTTGCCGTGAACTAAGCAGGGGGCGTGCCAAGATGCTGAAACAACGAAAAAATCAGCAGGTAACACCTCGTTAAGGTTAACGCATGGTAAAGCTTGTCAGCTCGGATACCGGCTGGCACATTCAGGCCGTCTTCAGGACAAACGGGTGGGAGGAACCTGTTGGTCCATGTGAGCGCTCAAAAAGCGGGAAGAGGCCGAAAATGGCCCAAAACCCGGATCAGCGATCGCAGTAGGACACCTCAATTTGGCGCGTGGGGACGCGACCTTTGTGGGGGGGCTCAACAAGCGCCGGTTATCTTAGAGATAGCCGGCGTTTTGTTTTTGTTGCCGTCACAAGGCCGTGTGGATGAATTGGCTGGATCTATGGCAGCTGTTCACCATATTTATTCTGGCTGGTTTGAATCGTGCCCACCGCCCTTGTTTTGTCCGCATGCCGGGCTACAAGATTTGCGTCAGAAAGATGCGAGGCCCCATGAACGTCTATCAATTCGATCAGGAGCGGAAACGCCGCGACGAAGAGCGTAAACAGCGCGAACGTGAGCAGAGACCGTCACAGCCGCCGGCGTTCAATCTTCCTTCTGCAATTGTTTGGCTGAGTGCCGGTTTGATTGCGATCCACGTGGTCCGCGAATTTCTGATTCCGGCAGGCTGGAACAACATGATGATCTATTTCCTGGCGTTTTGGCCGGTGAAATACACAGCTCTTGCGAGCCTTCAAGCGCTGGATCTGGCTTCCAGTCTCTGGGCTTTTGTCAGCTATAGCTTCCTTCATGGCGGCGCCATGCATCTGACATTCAATCTGCTTTGGATGGCGATATTCGGCAGCGCTGTTGTCCGGCGATTTGGCCTTGGCCGGTTTTTGGTTTTCTCCGCTTTGTGTTCGGTTGGCGGGGCGTTCGCTCACTTGGCCACTCATTGGGGCGAGTCGGCACCGATGATCGGCGCGTCAGCTGCCATATCCGGACATATGGCTGCAGCGATTCGGTTTGTCTTTGAACTCGGCGGCCCGCTTGGTGTCTTTCGCAGCTCCGACCGGAGCGCCTATTTCGTTCAAGCTCAACCGCTTGCCGAGTGTTTCCGCAATCAGCAGGTTCTGGTGTTCGTTGGAGTGTGGTTCGGTCTGAACTTGTTTTTCGGCCTGATGAGCGGCGGCCAGACCGGCAGCATTGCCTGGCAGGCGCATATTGGCGGATTTATCGCGGGCTTAGCCTTATTCCCCGTTTTCGATCCGGTGCCGCAACGGCGGCATTAAGCCGCGGTTGGGGGCAGAACCTTTAGGAACCGGGTGTCAAGGCTTTGCGCTGGTAGTTTTTTTTGCCATGATGCCTCATGTTCGACCGTGAAAACGAAATGTTCTTCAAGGTCGCTAATGCCGAGGGAGGTTTGCCTATATGAGCAGTGTTGCCGCGATCTTGAAAGGGAAGGGCCACGAAACCATAACCGCACGCGACGATGCGTCGTTGAGCGAGCTTTGTGAGACACTCGCGAAGCATAAGATTGGCGCAATTGTGGTTTGTGATGGGGACATGGGCATCAAGGGAATTATCTCGGAACGGGACATTGTCCGCGTAATCGGAACGCAAGGCGTGGGCGCCCTAGATCAGCCAGTGTCTGGTGTGATGACCAAAGACGTCATCACATGTTCCGAAGAAAACAGCATCAACGAAGTGATGGCTCGGATGACACAGGGCCGCTTCCGTCACATGCCAGTTGTCAAAGACGGCAAGCTGACGGGTGTGATTTCCATCGGCGATGTGGTTAAGCAAAAGATTGCTCAAGTGGAACAGGAAGCTGAGCAGATGCGCAGCTACATTTCCATGACGTGATTTTCAGGCGGCTGGCTTTCCGTCAGCCGCCACTTCCTGCGCCCTCTCAGGATTTACCGTAGACCTCCTCAGGGTCGTAGACTTTTTCCGTCTCAACCCATTTCAGGCGGACTGCGCCGTTTTCAGTTTTTGTAATCTTCCTGAAAAAACACGACCGGTAACCGACGTGACAGGTCGCACCATTGCCCTCGACCGTGACTTTCACCACAAGAGCGTCCTGATCACAGTCGGTAAGGATCTCTTGCACCTTTTGCACTTGGCCGGAGGTTTCGCCCTTCTTCCAGAACCCCTTGCGGGAGCGGCTCCAATACCAGGCTTCCCCGGTTTCAATGGTGCGCTTGAGGGCTTCTTCGTTCATGTAGCCAACCATCAGAACTTCTGACGTTGCTGCATCGGTGACAACGGCGGCAATGAGGCCGTCCTGGTCGTATTTCGGCATCAAAAGATCGCCGTCTTCGACCGTTTTTTTGTCGGCACGTTCGGAAAAAACTAGATCAGACATGAAACTCATTCAGGCCTTGCACGTCTTGTGACGGTGCAAGGCGCCATTTTGGAACGTTAACTGCGAACCAGGGTCATGAATTTGGCCTGTTCGGCCGGGTCGTCCTGGAAAACGCCAGTAAACTGAGTGGTGAGCGTTGAGACGCCCGGTTTCTGTACACCGCGCATGGTCATGCACTGGTGTTCAGCTTCCAGCATCACTGCCAAACCGCGCGGCGCCAAGGCGTCGTCGATGGTCGAAGCAATCTGCGCTGTCAGGTTTTCCTGTGTCTGCAGGCGCTTTGCGAAGATGTCGACAACACGAGCCAGTTTAGACAGGCCGACGACGCCTTCCGCCGGATAATAGGCGATATGAGCTTCGCCGATAAACGGCAGCATATGGTGTTCACAGTGCGAATGGAACGGAATGCCGCGCACCAAAACGATGTCTTGATAGCCGCCAACGTCTTCGAACGTGCGCTCAAGGTGTTCGGCCGGGTCTTCGAAATAACCCGAATAAAGCTGCGTAATGGCCTTCACCACCCGCTGCGGGGTATCGATCAAACCTTCGCGGTCCGGATCGTCGCCGGTCCAGGCAAGAATAGTCCGCACGGCCGCCTCAGCCTCTTCCCGGCTGGGGCGTTGCAACTGGTCCGGTGCTTTGCGCTCGAACGTTTTTTCGATCGGCTTCAGGACAGCGTCCATAGGGATCCTCGCAAATTTACCCTTATCACTCGTCATACGGCGTCCGCTCTTGCTCAGATCAAGTGCTCTTAATCTTAAGGGCGCGGAGATGTAACATACTCCACTCAAAAAGCGAACGCACAGTTTCAAAGCGGGTGAAGCCAGCGTCAAGCGCCAATGCGGCATGATTTAATACCGGCTGCGACCCCTCTGCCCCTTGCGAATTTGCTGTGGCGTCTGATCTATATATATGAAAGAAGCGTGCCGGCAATGAGGCACGTGTTCACCGGTTGTCACGAAGAGGCGAGAATGCTCGACGACATCTATAATGCCAAGATCCTGGAATTCGCGGGCAATATCCCCCGTGTTGGCCGTCTTGAGCATCCAGACGGCACCGCCAAGGCGCATTCTAAACTGTGCGGCTCGACCGTTGTTGTTGATCTGTGCGTTAAAGATGGTGTGGTGACCGATTTTGCCCATGACGTGAAAGCCTGCGCCTTGGGCCAGGCATCGTCGTCGATTATGGCGCAACATGTAGTTGGGGCTGGCACTGACGAGCTTCGGGCGCTGCAAAAAACCATGCACGCCATGTTAAAAGAGGGTGGAGACCCACCGGAAGGCCGGTTTGAAGATCTGAGATTTCTTGAGCCGGTCCGTGAGTACAAAGCCCGGCACACGTCGACACTTCTAACTTTTGACGCGGTTGTCAGCGCACTTGATCAGATCGAAGGCAAGGCGGACGGCGCGGCGGCATAAGCTGGCCGCTCTTCAGCTTTTAAACAGCAGATGTGTCCTCCGACCGACAGACAACCTGATCCAGAAAAGCGGCTGTCGCCCGCCAGCTATGTCGTGATCGGGCTGATCTGGGTCTACCGGCATTCCCTCTCGCTCTTCATGGGGCGCGGCTGCCGGTATGCGCCGACCTGTTCCGATTACACCGAACAAGCGATCCGCCGCTTTGGCTTTTGGGCCGGTGGTTGGCTGGGCCTATCCCGTATCCTCAGATGTAATCCCTGGGGGGCATCCGGCTTTGATCCGTTGCCAGAAGATTTGCCAGCCGATGCCCGCTGGTTTTTGCCATGGCGCTACGGGCGCTGGAATGGCCAGCACATTCCACCGGAACACCGGATGGATTGATTTCAAACGCGAATTTACCTTCTGTTAAGAAAGGGTTGAACTTACCTATGGTGAGTGCAACTCTCCGGCTGTGGGCAGTGTGGCCGGAGAGGGTGAATGGACGCAAAAGACTTCCACTTTGTGATGATCAAGCCGACGCATTACGATGACAACGGCTATCCCATTCAATGGCTCCGATCTGCCATCCCCTCCAACACATTGGCCAGCTTAAATGGCCTTGCCGAAGCCGCCCGGGAAAGAAACGCGCTCGGCGAGGATGTCCGCATTCATCTTCACACCTATGATGAGACCAATAAGCGGGTTCGTCCGGAAAAGATCGCCAGAGAGATCCGGCGCAGCGGTGGCAAGGCGCTGATCGCCCTGGTTGGGGTGCAATCCAATCAGTTTCCGCGGGCAACCGATCTGGCTCGCAAATTCATGAAGGAAGGCCTGGCGACTGCAATTGGCGGGTTTCATGTTTCTGGCTGTATTTCCATGCTGGATGAGATGCCGGAGGAAATGGTCACCTTACAAAATGAAGGTGTTGCCTATTTTGCGGGAGAGGCCGAAGACCGGCGGCTCGATCAAGTGTTCCGCGACGCCTGGGCTGGCGATTTGAAGCCGCTCTACAACTTTATGACCGATTTGCCGTCGCTCGAAGGGGAGCCGACACCGATCCTGCCGACCAAACACATCCAATTTACCGCTGGATCCCATTCCAGCTTCGATCTCGGCCGCGGCTGTCCGTATCAATGTTCGTTCTGCACCATCATCAATGTTCAGGGCCGCAAAAGCCGGTTCCGCTCCGCCGATGACCTGGAACAGATTATCCGGGACAATTACGCACAAGGCATCGACCGGTTTTTCATCACAGACGACAATTTCGCCCGGAACCGGGAATGGGAGCCACTGTTCGACCGGCTGATCCACCTGCGAGAGAGCGAAAACTTCGACATTAAGTTCATCATCCAGGTGGATACGCTTTGCCACAAGATTGAGAACTTTATTGAAAAGGCGACGCGGGCTGGGGTGAACCGGGTGTTTATCGGGCTTGAAAACATCAACCCTGACAATCTTTTGGCTGCTAAAAAACGGCAGAACAAAATCACCGAATACCGGGAGATGCTGCAGAAGTGGCGTGATCACGGCGCAACCACCTATGCCGGTTACATTATTGGTTTCCCGGGCGATACCAAAGAAGCCGTGCTCCGCGACATTGAGATCATCAAGAACGAATTGCCACTCGATCTCCTGGAATTCTTCTATCTGACACCGCTGCCGGGATCGGAAGACCATAAGGTTCTTTTGAGCAAAGGCACCTGGATGGATCCGGATCTGAACAAATACGATCTCAATCACCGGGTAAGCCATCATCCAAAAATGTCGGATCAAGAGTGGGAAGAGGCTTACCGCGAAGCTTGGTCTACCTATTATTCGGATGATCATATCGCGACAGTTCTCAGGCGGGCAGCCGCCCACAAGAAGGGCCGGCCGGGCAACAAGCTGTTCTTGATGATGTGGTTCAAGCTGATGATAGAATATGAGGGCGTGCATCCGCTGGAAGGCGGCTATTTCCGCCTGAAATTTAGAAGGGACCGGCGCAGCGGTTTGCCGGTCGAGAACCCGCTGGTGTTTTACCCGCGCTACGCTTGGGAAGTGTTTACCAAACACTTGGCCTGCGTTGGCGTGGTTTGGCGGGCGTACAGGATCTATAAGAAGGTCAAGGCGTCTCCAGACCGCAAGGCTTACTCTGACCTGGCCATCGCGCCGATGGATGCAGCATCTGAAGCCGATTTGGCGATGATTAAGGAAACCCGGGGCGGTACGGATGCCGCCGCCAAGTCCGCTCGGGATGCCTCCATCGTCAAGGCGGCCAAGGAGAAGGCGTTGGCGTCCTAAACAATCGCGCCAAAAATATGCGTTTACTGTCCCGGCCTTGCGCCGGGACCAGGTTTTTATGACCCCGGTTTCAAGACCGGGGAGGCTGCGGTAGGCTAGACTTTTCCGTGAGAAAAAGGGCTGGGTCTTCTGAAAAACGGCAAGCGCCATCCAAGGGTCATGCCTGCGGCCGCCAGCATGATGACTGCAATTCCCAGAATTTGTATGGGTCCAAATTTTTGCCCCAAAACAAGATAATCGGTGGCGTAGGCCACGGATGGATAGAGGAAGGTGAGCGCTCCTTGAAGGTGGGTCGGCAGTTTCTGAACAGCGCTGTACAAGATTGTGTACATCATCGCCGTATGAACAAAGCCCAAGGTCAGAAGGGAAGCCCAGGCGGATGTTTCCGTTGGAAGGTCTGAAAAACTAGCTAGCGGGGTCAGCATCAAGGCGCCGGTTGAGACCTGGATTAGTGCGATCAAATGCGGTGGGACATCGTTCAGTTTTTTGGTGGCGACAACAGCGACGGCCCAGAGAAATGCAGCGCCGATGGACAGTGCGACACCAACGGCAAAGCTGCCTTCAGCATAGGCCAGCTCCGGTTTTGATTGGGCAATCAGAACAACACCGCAAAAAGCAATAGCCAGCCAGCAGAGTTTTCTAAGCGTGAGCTGTTCTCCGAAAAAGAGCGCGCCAAAACAGACAAGCATGAACGGCTGGGTGTTGTAGATGGCAGTCGTCAGTGAAATTGATGCATGGCCAATCGCGTAGAACAGCATGACCCAATTGGTGGTTAAGGCTATGCCGCCCAGCATTGCCAGCAGAAACTGGTTCAACGAGATCTTGTATGCGAAGGCGCCTTTAAAGGCACAGATGGCCGTAAGGCCGATCGCGCCGAACAAGCATCGCCAAAAGGCAACATTGATTGGGCTTTCACCGCTGAACACGACGAAAATGCCTAAAGTGCCAATCAGGCTCATGGCGAAAGTCATTTCCAATATGCCGCTGGTTCTTTCTGACATTCGAGCAACTCCTTTGAATCTGCATTCAAGGATCTGCCTTTCGGTGTAAGGGTTCTATGTTTGAAGTTAGGTGTTGGGGTGTGATACCCTATAAATGTAAGGCAAATTTATCTCGGAGATTAATATTGAAAGATATTGATAGTCAGGATCATGAGATCCTGAAGATGCTGATCGAGGATGGCCGGTGTTCGATCAAGGAGATCGCTGCGAAGGTCGGGCTGTCGTCTCCGAGTGTGTCTGAGCGGCTGCGGCGTTTGCAAGAGCGGGGGATAATCCGCAGTTTTACTGCAGACATTGACCCACGTGCTCTCGGGTACTCACTTCAGGCTATTACCCGCGTCCGACCGCTTCCGGGAAAACTTCATATTGTCCGGGAGCTATTACGGGAAATTCCCGAAGTGATCGAATGCGATAAAGTTACGGGCGACGATTGTTTTGTCGTGCGGCTGGTGATCCGGGAAATCGAGGAGCTGGATGGAATACTGGAGCGGATCACTGATAAGGCGGAAACCAGTACCTCGATTGTTAAATCGCAGCCGATCTCCCGACGTCCCCCGCCGTTGTGCGCCAGCAGTGCTGAAAGTTGAATCGGACTGGGGCAGGTACATTTCTGGCGATCAGCTTAGCGTAAGTTTATCTCGCTATACTTTTTCAGGCTTGAGGTGACTATGTCAGGTTCGATCAAACGGTTCAGAAAATCAGACAGAGTCAACTTGTAGTTCTATCCAGGGTGGTTGGTCGGTTGTGCTGACGAGTTGCCGGACTTCTGTCGGTTCAAAAAAGGAAAAACAGATTAAATCTGCAGATTGTTACTGTTTTTATACCTGGTCTGGTGTAGGTGTTTTAACTGAAGTGTGGGCAACAATTGAAGCAGAAGCTGATTCTTGCGCCGGATTTGGGTTCGGCTGGATGGGTTTGGAGCATTTGCAAAAATGAAAATTGATATGCCCCTGCGATTGGCTGCCATCATGATGATGGCCGTGATGCTGCCCAGCCCGTCCCACGCCGATGCGAACTGCGGTCCGATGAAAGTTGCTGCAGCCGAAATCCCATATTTTGTTGAAAGTCCGGAGAAGGGGCAGTTTGTCGAATTGCTCCGCGCTGCCGCCGAACGCGCTGAAATTGACCTTGAGATCAAGCTCTATCCCAAGAAACGGGCTCTGGGCTTGTTTCAGATTAGTGTCGTTGATGTGTTGATGCCGCATTCCAGTGCAGGTGTCGACGTTCCGTCCCTAAAATCGGTTCCAATCTTGAACAAGCGGGATTTTGTTTTTGTGCGTAAAGGCACGCCAATTCCAACGACCGTTAAAGAGCTTGAAGGCCGCCGGATTGGACTGACGTCACAATATGCCTATCCCCAGTCATTGACTGAGAATGAAAATATTGAGTTCAGCCGGGCACCGAACTCGGATCTTGAGAGCGTCAAAATGCTGTCTATCGGTCGTTTTGACGGTTCGATTATCGAAGAACGTTCCGGTTTGAAGGCGATCTCCGAAGCCGGGGTCAGCAACATTGTTTATGATCAGAAGCATCCGATCAACGAGCTTAACGTTTGGATTTTATTCAGTAAAACGCCGTGCGGCTTAGTCTATCAGGAAAAGATCAACGCTGCTTTCCAAGCGATGATCGCCGACGGCGAGTGGGATACCATCAAGAAGCTTACGGCACCGAACGGATAATCCTTACCGTATAGAGGCTTTGAGGCGGGTAGCTCGGCAGAATGGGTTGCTGTTTTGCTTTGAATCCCCTATCAGCACACATCTCAAAACCAATGAAACGCTTACCTGCCTTGTCTGCAGGAGTGAGCAGGAGATTAAAATGATTCAACTGACTTTCCCCGACAATTCCGTGCGTGAGTATGAAGCTGGAACTTCCGGCTTTGATGTTGCCTCCGGCATCTCCAAATCGCTGGCCAAAAAAGCGGTAGCGATGGCTCTTAACGGGGAGCTCAAGGACCTTACCGATCCAATTGACGCCGACGCCAACATCGAAATCGTCACTCGGGACGATCCGCGGGCGCTGGAACTGATCCGCCACGACGCGGCCCATGTGATGGCTGAGGCTGTGCAGGAATTGTGGCCGGGCACTCAGGTCACCATTGGCCCGGTAATCGAAAACGGGTTTTACTACGACTTCAAACGTGTTCATCCGGAAGGCGCCGCAAATGCTGGCGACGACTGGCCGTTCACGCCGGAAGAGCTGCCGGTCATCGAAAAGAAGATGCGCGAGATCATTGGCCGCGCTGCGCAGTTCACCAAGGAAATCTGGACACGCGACGAAGCCAAAACCTATTTTGCCGCCAAGGGTGAGCACTACAAGGTTGAGCTGGTCGACGCGATCCCGGAAGACCAGGAAATCAAGATCTACAAGCAGGGCCAATGGCTGGACCTGTGCCGTGGACCGCATATGGTTTCCACCAAGCACATTGGCGACGCTTTCAAGCTGATGAAGGTGGCAGGAGCCTATTGGCGCGGCGACAGCAACAACGAAATGCTGACCCGCATTTACGCCACCGCGTGGCATGATCAGAAAGAGCTGAAGAACTACCTTCACATGCTGGAGGAGGCAGAGAAGCGCGACCACCGCAAACTCGGGCGCGAAATGGATCTGTTCCACTTCCAGGAAGAAGGTCCTGGTGTTGTCTTCTGGCACCCGAAGGGTTGGGACATGTTCCAGAACCTGATCGCCTACAAACGGCGTGTTCTCAAGGAAGACTACAGCGAAGTGAATGCTCCGCAGGTGTTGCACACCTCGCTTTGGGAAACCTCCGGCCATTGGGGCTGGTACAAGGAGAATATGTTTGCCGTTCAGAGCGCCGATCCGGAAAGTGAAGACGATCGCGTTTATGCCTTGAAGCCGATGAACTGCCCGGGCCATGTGCAGATCTTCAAACACGGTTTGAAGAGCTACCGCGACCTGCCAATGCGTTTGTCGGAGTTTGGCGTTGTGCACCGCTATGAGCCGTCCGGTGCGCTGCACGGCCTGATGCGGGTGCGCGGCTTCACGCAGGATGATGCCCACGTCTTCTGTACTGAAGAGCAGATGGCGGACGAATGCCTCAAGATCAACGATTTGATCCTGTCCGTTTACAAGGACTTCGGCTTTGACGAGATTGTTGTCAAACTCTCGACACGGCCGGAAAAACGCGTTGGCTCGGATGAAAACTGGGATCATGCGGAAGGCATCATGTCGGATGTTCTGAAGCGGATCGAAGAACAGTCAGATGGCCGCGTAAAGACGGACATCCTGCCAGGTGAGGGCGCATTCTACGGTCCGAAGTTCGAGTATACCTTGCGTGATGCTATCGGCCGGGAATGGCAGTGCGGCACGACCCAGGTCGACTTCAACCTACCGGAGCGCTTTGGGGCCTTCTACGTTGACAACAATGGCGAGAAGAAGGTTCCGGTGATGATCCACCGGGCGATCTGCGGTTCCATGGAACGGTTCCTGGGCATTCTGATTGAGAACTACGCAGGACATTTCCCGCTGTGGTTCGCGCCTTTGCAGATCGTTGTTGCAACGATCACATCGGAAGCTGACAGCTATGGCCAGGAAGTGGCTGATCTTCTGAAATCCAAGGGCCTCAAGGTCGAGACGGATTTCCGCAATGAGAAGATCAACTACAAGGTCCGTGAGCACTCTCTGGCGAAAGTTCCGGTGATCCTGGTGTGCGGGATGCGGGAAGCTGAAGAGCGGACTGTCAATATCCGCCGGCTCGGGTCCAAGAACCAAACGCCTATGGGGCTGGATGAAGCGCTTGCAGCGTTTGTCGAAGAGGCAACAGCGCCTGACTTGAAATAACAGGCTCCGTATTATCAACGGAAAAACTGCCAGCTTGCACACTGCCCTACCTTAAGGGCAGTGTGCCGTCATCAGACTGCAATAGAAATTCTGTTAGAGCGTCACATTGTGGGAGGCTCTGATGGGCCGCGCCCAGACAGTTCAATGTTAAAAGTCGGCTTGCCGTGGACTACGCAGAATTCAGTTATGCCAATCCTGATCACCATCCGCTGAAGCGCTGGGTGATCCGCACGATTGAAGGTCTCTCCGGACGCCGGAAGATTCTCGATCTTTATGAGATCTGGAAACATTCGATCATCGGGACCTCCGACTATATCTGGAGTGATCTGCTTGGCCTCATCAATATTGATGTCGAAATGGAAGCCGGGGAGTGGCCGCCAAAGAATTTACCGGACGGTCCGCTGGTTCTGATCGCGAACCATCCATATGGAATCGGCGATGGACTGGCCATCCTCTCGCTTGCAGAACAACTTGGACGGCCTTTCAAGA
This sequence comes from Roseibium sp., assembly GCF_965216085.1. Classification (GTDB taxonomy): domain Bacteria; phylum Pseudomonadota; class Alphaproteobacteria; order Rhizobiales; family Stappiaceae; genus Roseibium. The sequence goes on from NZ_OZ244138.1 coordinate 2,019,638, forward strand.
TCCTCATCAACAACGAGCTTTTGAAAGTCCCGGAGGTTCGTCCGTTTTCTCTGCCGGTCGATTTTGAGGAAACCAAAGAAGCCCTCAAAACAAACATGGAGACCCGCAAGAAGGCGTTGCAGCTCTTAAAGGAAGGCACGACAATCGTTGTCTTTCCGGGCGGTGGCGTTGCGACAGCACAAAAGCCCTTCGGCCGTGCGGAAGAATTCCCGTGGAAGACATTCACTGCCAAGATGATCCGCTCGTCAAAAGCGACGGTATTGCCACTTTATTTTGATGGCCAGAACTCCTGGCTGTTTCATCTGGTCAGCAAGTTCTCGCTGACGCTGCGGCTTTCATTGTTGGTCCGGGAGTTCCGCAAGATCCTAGGATCGGTCATTCCGGCCCGCTCAGGCGCGCCAATTCCGTATGAGACATTGTCCGGTTTTAGTGACCAGAAGGAAATCATGGATTTCCTGCAGTCGAAAGTCATGGAAATGGCTCCTGCGGAGCGCAAGCGCCGCTTGCTCGGCCGCAGGTAAGCGGCCGTTCTAAAACCTTTCTGCAGAAATCTGACAGTCGCCTAGTTTGCTCTTGGAGCTCTGGTGACTAGCTCGCTGGTCGCTGCGACCACTTCCACTTCCCGGTCTTCGCCCGGCGAAACGGTGAACGTGTGCAAGTAGGTGCGGCCGTTGTTTCGGGCGATTGCCTCATATTCCCCGGCTGCCAGGACAAAATCCGGAAATGCGCCGGTCGCTTCAACAACAACGTCACCGCCCGGACTCAGAACTGACCAGGTGGTGTTGGCGATGGCCTCCCCGCCGCGTTCGTTGACAAGTTTCAAAGTGATGTCGGCAGCTTTGTGGAAGATCGTTGCTTCGGTGAGCTTGCCCGGCAGAACCTGGATGTCGGCTCGGATCTCGGCATTGGCCGCGCCATAGCGGCTGACAATATGATAGGTGTTCGCGTTCAGGCGAATAATCGCTCCAGGCTGGACTTGGCTGGCGATGAGATCGCGTTCGCCGCGCTCGTCAAATTCCTGGCTGTAAACATCAAAGGTGACGGGAGCGCTTTCCAGCGGCGCGCCATCCGGCAAGCTGGCATCGAATTTGACCCCACCCGCGTTCAGCGTCACCATTTTTGACAAGACTTCCTTGCCGATCACAATCCGATTGGTCGCTTGGGCGTAGCCGTACGCGGTATGGATGAGATAGGTGCCCGGATCCAAGCGGAATTCGGCGTCTCCACCTTTGGAGGTCGCAATCAGCTGTAGGCGTCCGTCGGCATTTGTTGTTTCCGAATAGATCCGCCAGATCAGGTCGTCATTAAGAGGATCGCTGTCCCGGGTCAGTTTGGCCATCAGATACAATGCGCCCCGGGTCAAACCTTCCGACGTTCCTTGTGCACTTGAAAAGGCGGGGGCATAGGGAACGAGAGTGTTGTCGGAAAACAACGGTTCCGGTTCCCGGTCCAAAAGGTTCTCGATCGGCACTGATGGCGCCGCGACAGGCGCATCCGGATCCGGTTTGAATGCGGGTGGCATCGGTAAGTTGGATTGTGCGCTAGCAGCCATAGGCTGCGCCGCGATTACCGTGCAGCACAGCGCGGCGCCCAATATACGGCGCGCAATTGTGTGCTTGGTCTTGATCCGGTTCCACAAAGTCGTTGGATTCTGCATGCCCACTTATTATCGTTTTGGCCAAGCGCTGTCATCTGGTCAGCGGTGCCTTCCAGCTTGTTTCTGCCATTGGACCTGAAATTTTGGCGAATTCAAGACCTTAAGCCACGCACACGCAAATGAGATGAAATTGGTGGGGATGACTCTATTAGGGTACAAGACGTGAGCCCTCAGGAAACCGTTCGGTTTTCAAGGGATTGCTACGCTGCAACCGGGCAAATTCACGCCGTCGAGAAGCGACGCCAAAATAGCTTTGATCTGCAGCGTCAAATCGCTCAACCGGGCGCTAAGTTCGGTTCATGCGCTTTTCCGTCCATTTCGTTGCCTTTCCATTTTATTTGCGAGGGCGTTGCCTGTAGACCGGAGTTGACAAATTCCATCAATCAATTACGAAGATAGTTGCAAATGAAACTATCTCAGTTAGAGGCAGTTAAAATGTCAGAAATGGTCAAGGGGTCACCAGAGGCTCTTGAGTTTTTGCGAAAGCGCCGATCACACCCGTCGGTGACCATGTCAGGGCCGGGTCCCGACGAAGGACAGCTTTCGGACCTTTTGACCATCGCAGCCAGGGTTCCTGACCATGGCAAATTAGCGCCTTGGCGCTTCATTGTTTATAGGGCGCCGGATGGTGAAAAAATCGGCCGGTTCCTGGCAGGCCTCTATGAAAAGAAAAATGGTTCGCTGGATGCGGCCCAAATGGAAAAAGAACTGACCCGGTTCACACGCGCGCCCATTGTGGTTGGCGTTGTCAGCCGGGCGGCGGATCACCCCAAGATCCCCTTGTGGGAACAGCAGCTTTCCGCAGGTGCTGTGTGCATGACACTGGTGTCAGCCGCGGCGGCTGCCGGATTTGCTTCACAATGGCTGACAGAATGGTGCGCCTTTGACGAGGATGCCGGTGCCTATCTTGGCCTTGAAAACGGTGAGCGGTTTGCCGGTTTCATCCATATTGGAACACCGACCCAGCCGCCGGTCGAGCGTGCCCGCCCCAATCTCTCCGACATCACTTCCAACTGGACGGAAACTCAATAAAGATGTTCTACGAAACGGAAAAAAACGACCACGGATTGCCTCATAATCCGTTCAAAGCAATTATTGCACCCCGGCCGATTGGCTGGATCTCCAGCTTGGACAAAGACGGCAGGACCAACCTGGCGCCCTACAGTTTTTTCAACTGTGTCTGCGACCGCCCGCCGATCGTGATGTTCTCCTCATCCAACTATAAGGACAGCGCGGCCAACATCGACGCCACGGGTGAATTCGTTTGCAACATGGCAAGCTATGACCTGAAGGACGAGATGAACTTGTCGTCAGCTGCGGTTCCTCATGAAACGTCCGAATTCGATTTGACTGGTTTGGAAATGGCTGAGAGTAACCTGGTTAAGGTGCCGCGGGTCGCGAAAGCGCCAACGGCGCTGGAGTGCAAACATCTGCAAACCATTCGGATGAAAGGTCTGGATGGTGAAGATACAGACAGCTGGGTGATCTTTGGCCAGGTTGTCGGCGTTCATATCTCCGATGATGTGATTGTAAACGGCATGGTCGATGTTACCCGCTACAAGCCGCTTTCCCGCCTTGGCTACATGGACTACGCGGTGGTCACCGAGGTCTTCCAAATGGGCCGCCCGAAGGTCTGAAGGTTAACTCCGAGAATCGAAACAGGCGCTCAAAAACGGGGCGCCTGTCCCATAATGGGACATCCGAATCACGTATTTATCCGCCGGTGAACGGCAAAATCTTCCTAGCGGCTAGGTAAATTTTTCCCAAGAAAAATCGCAGAAATCCGCCAAAGTCCACATTTGCGTTTGATTGCATTGACATAGTTACGTAGGGAGCGATTGGTTTTTAAGAGATCAATAAAGGAATTTCGCCTGGCTGTGGGCTGTTAAGGATTTGTTAACCTTTTGGGCGCGAAAGTTAACAAAGTAATAAATAGTTTCGTCGAGGAGGTCCAGTCATGCGGGTTGGTGAAAATGCCTCGGTCGCGTCTAAGATCGAGCTTGCGTTTCAGTCTGCGAGTACATCAACAGGAACGTCGTTTGACTATCTTGTTAAGACAGCTGCACGGGAATCTTCATTCAATCCGTCGGCCAAAGCCAAAACCTCGAGCGCAACGGGGTTGTTCCAATTCATTGAGTCCACCTGGCTTGAAACCATGAAACAAGCTGGGCCGGAGCATGGGTTGGACAAATACTCCGATCAAATCAAGCGCTCTAAGAGTGGCAAATACTACGTCAGCGATCCCCAGATGCGCCGGGAAATTCTTGATTTACGCAAGGATCCGGAAATCTCTTCGATCATGGCCGGTGCTTATACGCAGAAGAATGCCGCCTACCTGGAACGCAGGATTGGTCGCGAACCGACCGATGGCGAACTTTATATGGCGCATTTCCTCGGCGCCAATGGTGCCAGCCGCTTGATTGAAAACACAGCGTCCAACCCGGACCAGCGCGCTGACAGGATCTTTTCAACTCAGGCGAGGGCCAACAAACCGATCTTCTATCATCGCAATGGCACAGCCCGGTCGATGGAAGAAGTTTATCAGGTGATTGTCTCCAAACACGACGCGGTTTCGATGATCGCGGAAGCTGGTGGACGGAAGAACCTGCGGACGTCGGGCGAACTGTTGAACGTGGCGACTTTGCCAAATGCCAAGCCCGGGTCTCAAACGCCAGCCCCGTCTGTGCCGTTTGATGATTTGGCCGGAGATCCGGCAGCGGCCTTTGCGATGCGCTCCAAACCGCCGGCACCAGTGAGAACGGTTGAAGCAACACCTGAGAATTTCGATCATCTCGCAGGCGATCCGGCGGCCCAGTTTGCAATGCGTTCGAAGCCGCAGGCACCGGTTCAGGTCGCGGCAGTCGCAGAGCCTGTTCAGCAGGAACTGCCGTTTGATAAACCGCTGGTCGTGGCGAAGGCGCCTGTTCCGGAAAGCCGGCCAAGCAACCCGGTCACCGCCAGCGCGAACGCTGTAGACCCGGCAGAGCAGCAGGTGCAACCGCAACCGCAGCCACAAGCTCCGGTGCAGCAGGTCGCAGCAAGCATGCCGCAGCCAGTTCCTGATGACCCAAGGGATTCGTCGATCAATCAGGCCGCAGATGCAGCCTCACACCGCGTGTTGTCGGCCTTCCAGGCGGCACAGACCGCAAACCCGTTTGAGGCTTTGTTCCGCAATGATCCGGGGTCAGATCAGGCAGGCGTCAATCCGCGGTTTGCATCTGCATTTGCGGCGGTAGAAGAAGCTGCCCTTTTCAGTGCTCTTTCCGGTGCTTCGAATCAGGTCGCAGCGCAAGAGCTGGCACTTGCCAATCAGGGCGGTCCATTGGACCTCAGCCGTTTTCTGAGACTGAAAGCTCAGGAAGAACAGAAAGACTTGTTGCCTCCGGCCTAATCCGAGGCCGGATACATGTGGGGGCATGTCAAAATTATAGTGAACTGATCGTTAAGTCTTTGATGCCAGGATAGGTGCGAAGCTTATTCTAGACAGCATTAAGATCATGACCGTTCACGATATTCTGCACCTCACCGACAGCGATCAAGGTAGTCTCGATATTGAGGCTGCACGAACTTACGCAGAACGTTATTTGGCTGCCGAAGAGGGCAGCTCGGAACGGACGACCATGGCTGCAGCACTGACAGTACTCCTCGACGACCCGAGCCGGCCGGTGCGCAAGACCATCGCCAAGGTTCTGGCTGCAAGCGCGCATGCGCCTGGTCATATTATCCGCTGCCTTGCTCACGATGTGGACGATATTGCCGTTCTGGTACTCAAATCCTCGCCATTGCTTACTGAAACCGAACTTGTTGATCTTCTGGCCGAAGGCAGTCCTGCTGTTCAATGCGCGATCGCAGAGAGGGATCATGTTCCTGCCAGTGTGAGTGCAGCACTTTGTGAGGTGGCTGACGAGTCCGCTTGCATGAGGCTCCTGCAGAACCCGAGCGCAGCTGTTTTGAAATCCTCTCTTATACGGTTGGCGGAGCGCTTTGAGCGGCACCCCGACCTTTGCGATCAACTTCTTAAGCTCGGTGATTTGCCGATTCCTGTGCGCTATGAACTGTTGATGGGGCTGGCGCAGAACCTGGAAAATCATCCGGTTGTTCTTGAGCGGGTGCCAGAGCACCAGCGTGATGTCTTTTTGAGTGACGCTGTCGACAAGGTTGTTCTGCGGCTGGCGCTTGAGGCCAAAGATGAAGACCTACCTGAATTTGTTGAACATCTGCGCGCCGCTGGACAGCTGAATACACGGCTTCTGCTGCGGGCCGTTTGTTGTGGCCGTTTGCGGTTCTTCGCTGCCGCGCTAGCAAATCTCGGAAACATGCCGTTGGCGCGCATGTGCAAGGTGTTGCTGTCAGTCCGGCGGGCTGCGCTGCAGGCGATCTTGCGCAAGGCCGGTCTGCCATACCGGTCGCATCAGGCGTTTTTACTGGCCATTGATATCGCGCGTAAAGCCGATGCCGACTTTAGCTATGATCTGGCATTGGAAGAGGCGCGGGCGCTCACTGAGGCCTTGCTTGCCGGGATGCAGGATGGGGCATTTGGATCGGACGAAGACGTCAATGCGTTCTTGCGCCGTTTCGCTATTGATGTCGCGCGCCTGGAAGCACGTTCAGTGATGAAAAAGAACGCTAAAGATCTGCGTGCGGTGCACGCAGCCTAATCTAATTCAGTTTTTCGAGATTCAAAAATTAACATCGGCTCCGAATTCGGAGCCGAACTGCTTTTAAAACTTGTGTCCAAGTCTCTAAGCTTCGCCGTCCCGGTCTTTCGGTGGAAACTGAGCGAGGTAAGTGTCGGTTGCCGTACGAAGAGTATCCAGTAGTTCCACACCGGTCTTATTGGCCGTGTCCTTGGCGCCTTCTGTAACCATCGCGCGGATCGCTTCCACAAAACCTTCAGCCAGCCCGACCGGCAGATCTTCCGGTGCCGGGAGGTTTTCAATTAAATGGCAAAAACTAGCAGCGACATCCCCGACCAAAGGAAATCCCAAGGTCAAACCTTGACCTTTGATATTGTGAACAGATTGGTAGAGCGTATCCACGCTTTCTTTGGAGACGCCGTCGGACTTGACGATGTCCCAGGCACTCACGAGCCCCTTGGCTTCATTATCCATCCAGTTGCCAAAATGGGGGGCGATACGCTCAAGGGCTGCTTCAGCTGCTTTAACAGGATCGAATTTCCGTGCTTCGCGCGGTGACAGCTCGCGGACCTTCTTTCGCAAGTCCGTTGGCGGAGACACGATTTCGTAATCCTGATCCTGGGGCATGCTGGTCATTGCGGCAAAGTCCTCATCTGGGGATGAGCTCTCGCTCACGCTGTCAGTATGGGTCCACAAATTTAACAGGGGGTTGCCACGGGGAAACTTATTGGATTTCGAAAGCTCTTCGAACTTGCAGCCACCCTCATTAATTACGACCGGAAGTGGACAAAAACTCCGGCTTGATCAAAACGGAAACTCTAGTACCGGAACATTTCCGTGAGAATACGCTCATCCCAGCCGTGATCATCATCAAACATGATCCGGCCCTCTTCCTCAGTGGACTCGCGCACGGACACACGGGCAACGCGCCGGATCTCGGTATGATCGGCGGATGCACTGACGGGGCGCTTTTCCGGATCCAGGATCTCTATATCGACACTGGCCCAATCGGGAAGAAGCGCGCCACGCCAGCGCCGCGGACGAAAGGCGCTGATCGGAGTGAGTGCGAGAAGTTGCGCAGAAATTGGGAGAATAGGGCCATGGGCAGACAAGTTATAAGCCGTGCTGCCTGCCGGTGTTGCCACTAGAATTCCGTCACAGATCAACTCTTCAAGCCGGGTCCGGCCGTCGACGGAAATCTTCAGTCGAGCAGCTTGAGACGTCTGCCTCAGCAAAGAGACTTCATTGATGGCGAGTGCCGTGTGCTCTTTGCCATCTTCATCCGTCGCAACCATTTCCAGCGGATAGATCGCGGTGGTGTCTGCTTTCGCCAGGCGCTCCATGAGCCCATCTTCGCGATATTCATTCATCAGGAAACCGACAGATCCCCGATTCATGCCATAGATCGGCTTGCCGCTGCCCATATGAGCATGAAGGGTTTCCAGCATTAGACCATCGCCGCCGAGGGCAACGATTATGTCAGCATCATCTGCAGGGACTTCGCCATATTGTTCGACGAGAGAGTCGCGAGCCTGTTTTGCCTCGTCCGTCTCGCTGGCCACAAATGCTAGTTTTTTTTCAGGCACTTGGTTTGCCGTTTCAGGAGAAGACACAATACGATTCATTGTTCAACAGGTGTCCGGACAAGGTGATCCATCCGCCTTCACGGCCAAATGGGGGCTGCTTTCAGCTTTGTATTGGGACTAGGCCATGCCCTCGGAATTTTGGCAAGGGCTGCTCAATGAAAAGTATAGATAAGGTGGGGTAATGGTCTGAAAGGAAACGCCTTTTAAGGAACTTAATACTCGAACATCTGATTGCTGGCCGTAACTGCCGCCGGTGTTCAAATTGAAGCGTAGCGGCAAAAAGCATAAGAAAATCAATCGAGGGAAGAGCGAAGAGCGGCTTTCGAAACTGGTGCGCCAGTGTTGCAAGCTGGGGCATCCAACAATTCCTGCCATTCATAAAAGGGGACAATGGCAGAGCGGACATCGTCGATCTTGGCTGACATGATCCCGGCCACCCGCAGGCCATCTGCGGTCTCGACCAGAAGCGGGCCGCCGGAGGCACCGCTTTCAGAGGAGCAATTGGTGACCCAGCTGTCTTTCACCGTTCCCGTGACCTTGCAGGCCGACACCACGGTCGGCAAATACCGCCGGCTTCGCCGGTAGCCAGCGGAGTCGAAACGTGTGGCCCTGGTCAAGACAGAAGCTTCCTCCGGTGCGAGGGTCGGGACGGGTGGTAGGCTGGAGGTTTCCTTCAAAACCAGAATGCCGACGTCATTGTGCACATCCGAAAGCTTTGGCTGTTTTTTGGGCTCATACCCGGCGGCGGGCAGTGCGCAGGCAACTTCCAGCCGCGCCGAATACTCATCGCGCCGGACACCGGCCACAAAGAACATGTCTTTCTCAGGAAACTTCTTCAGTGAGGCTTTGTTGTAAAGGCAATGGGCGGCCGTCAGCACGATGTTTGGCGCGATCAAGGTCCCGGTGCACATGGAAGTCGTCCGGTAACCCGCCACATTTACCCGGCCGATGGATGGCCAAGGGGCGTCCGTGCTGTCGATGACTTTCAGGATAGGGTCTGAGGCGGCGGCCGGTTCGAAGGAGGCAAGGCTCAAAAGAGCGAAGGTTGCCAGCTTCAAGCATTGGGTAGGTCCATATTCAGATTTGGTCTTTCGAAAGACCGGCATGGCAGTCGCCCCGTTGATCACGGCGACAATAGTCACCCAAGGGGTTTAACGGGGCCTAAAACCCCGCACTTAAACCCGTTCCTAGTTTGAATAATATTCCCAGACCATGGACCGGGCGAGGGTGTCATCGTTGTGGCGCATCCGTGTGGAGAGCAGTGCTTCAAGGTATTCAAGGTGCGCTTTAGGGGCTTCCTCCAAACGGTTGTCCAAAGTGCAAGGTGACGCGTTCGGCTCCAAAAGCAGGTTTGGCAGGCCGCCGAAGTGAACATATTGCCAATCTTCCGTCAGCCGGGTGAGGGCACAGCTCTGACCGTTCTGGCAGGCCTTTCGGAGTGGCTCAGGGAAAAACTGCAGCAGGCGGCGGAAATCAAACTCATAAAGGGCTGCATCCCGCCAGGAAAGCGGCGTGCCGCCGATCAAGTAAGGCAGCAAGCTGGCGCCGTCCGGCTTGTGGTTCGGGGTCAGATTCAAAAGGTCCAGAAGGGTCGGAAAGATATCGGCTGCGGATGTGAAGGCCGAAACCCTGTTGGCTTTGGCCATGCCCGGTCCCCGGATCATGAGCGGGATGTGATAACTTTCCTTGTAAAATCCGCCTTTGCCGAGCATCCAGTGGTCACCCATCATCTCTCCATGGTCGGAGGTGAAGATGATCAGTGTGTTGTCGGCGATCTCTTCGAGTTTGTCGAAGATCAGGCCGAGTTGCGTATCGACCTCTGTGATCATGCCGAAGTAGAGCGCGCGGATGCGCTTGAAATCTTCGCGGCTCAGGTCCCGCACATGTCCGCTGGACCCTGGAATGTGGCTGGTCAAGTGCTGAGAAGCCTGCAGTGCAGCGATCAACGGGTGAAAGGCGGCTTCATTCCCTGCTGTGGCAGCACCTTTGAATTCCGGCCCGTCGTCTGGGTCGTACATTGAATTGTAAGGCTCGGGCACAGCCATGGGCGGATGCGGGCGCAGGAAAGAGATATGCGCCATCCAAGGGCTGCCGGTATCCTGTTCGCTCAGCCAGCTAAAAAAGCGGTCCGTCAGAAAGGCCGTTTGCGTTTCGTCCTTGGAATAGCTCGGCGCTTTCCGTGAAATGCGATGTCCGGGTTCAGGCTCCAACTGGTGGATCGTATCAAATGTCGCAGGATCATGGCCTCTGGCTGCCAGCCAGGAAAACCATTCTTTTTCATGCCCTGGCAAAGCCTGGCGGACCTCGAATCCCGGCAGGACCCCTTCATAAGTCGAAAGTTCCGGATCTTCCGGATGGTGTTGGCGCGGGTCCGGTGAGGTGTCGGTGTAGCCGAAGAGTGTCGGTGTATATCCAGCGCGCCGGGCGGCCCGGGCAATATTGTCAAAGCGATTGTCGAGTGGAGCCCCATTCCAGACGACGCGGTGGTTCATCTGGTAAAGGCCGGTATAGAGCGAAGCGCGCGCCGGAGAGCAGGGAGCCGTTGTTGCATAATGCTGTTCAAAGACCGTCGCTTTTGCGGCAAAGGCATCCAGATTGGGGGTCTTGACCACCGGATGCCCCACTGTACCCAGGCAATCACCTCGCCACTGGTCGGCAGTGATCAAAAGGATGTTCGGACGGGCGGTCATGCGGCTTCCATTTGATCCATCAGCGCAGGAAGATCAGCCACTGTGTCGATAACATAATCTGCCCCGGCTTCTTTCAGCTTTGTTGTCGCTTCCTGGCGGATGGCATCTACTGCCGCTTCCGATAAGCGCGCCAATTCGTCTGGGGTCTTGCCAGCAAAGTTTCCAGAAAGCGCAAGGCCAACTGTAATGCAGCCGGCGGCAACACCTTCTGCAATGCCGGGTTCAGTATCATCGACCTTGATCACGGCGCGCGGCGGATAAGCGACCAGATCGACAAAACACTGGTACATTCCCAGAGGTCCCGGGCGGCCTTCCGGCAGATCGTCGGAGCACACAAGGTTGTCCGGTTCATATCCCTGTTCAGCGGCTTTCGGCAAAACCCGTTCCATGATCGAACGTGTGTAGCCGGTGGTGGAGCCAATTTTGATACCTTTGCTGCGCAGGTACTTAATCGTATCGAGCGCGCCTGGAACGAGGTCGGCATAATCGGTAACGACTTCCTCGTTCATCGGCACAAAGAATTTGTAGACCTTGTCGACATCTGCATCGGTGGGAGCTGTGCCGTGTTTGGCCTGCCACTGTGCTGCAATATCCGGGTCGTCCATCATGGCGCGGATGTGATCCCATTTCGGGCTGCCCATGGGCGCACGGGCCTGATCAATGCTGGCGGTGATGCCGAATTTTTCGAATGCCTTGACGAAGACGACCATCGGCGCGAAGGAGCCGAAGTCGATCATGGTTCCGGCCCAGTCGAAGACCACTGCTTTAAATTTGCTCATGTTTTTATCCTGGTTGGTTTGCAGTTAGGCCGCAAGGCGGGCGCGTTCTTTAAGGGCCTCGGCCGGCGGGGCGGCGCTTGTGACGCCCATTTCTTTCAAGACATCATTGGCGGCGGCGACAACAGCGCGCATGACTTGTTCATCCATCTGACCAATGCATCCGACCCTGAAACTCTCCACAACAGTCAGCTTGCCGGGATATAGAATGAACCCCCGTTCTTTCATCAAGTCATAGAATTTCGGGAAGCTGAAGGCCGGATCCGCCGGGCAAAAGAATGTGACGATGATTGGCGACAGCCATTCCGCGTCCAAGAGTGTTTCGAAGCCAAGGGATCGCATCCCGGAGACCATCACATCCCGATTGTTGGAGTAACGTGCGCCACGCGCAGCAATGCCGCCTTCCGTCTTATGTGCCCTCAAAGCCTCTAGGAACGCGGCCACCACATGGGTCGGCGGGGTAAAGCGCCATTGACCTGTCTTTTCCATATGCGCCCATTGGGCATGTACATCGAGGCTCAGCGAGTGGCTGTTTCCTTCGGCGGCTTCTAGGGCGGTTTTTTTGGCAATGACAAAACCGAAACCCGGAACACCCTCGATGCATTTGTTGGCCGAGGAGACCAGTGCCTCGAATTTCAGGCTTGAAGGCTCTACCGGAATGGCGCCAAACGCTGACATGGAATCGATCAGCAACGTGCGGCCTTCTGCGGCAACGGCATCAGAGATCTCTTTCAAGGGATTGAGAATACCGGAGCTTGTTTCGCAGTGGACGATCAGGACGTGGCTGATTACCGGATCAGCTTGCAGCAACGCAGCAACTTCCGGACCGCGCGGCGGCAGGTAATCGCCCTTGTCCAGGACTTCTGTCGGGCGGCCAAGATAAGCCATGGTCTCAGCTGCTCGTTTGCCATAGGCGCCGTTGGACAGGATCAACGTTTTTTTGTCCTTGGGGGTGAAGCTCGCCAGCATCGCCTCGACCGCAAACGTGCCGCTGCCCTGGATCGGAACACAGTCATAGGCTTCGGAGCCGGTGCCCAGAAGATCCACGAGCCCGTGGCGCAGATCTGCGGTCATTGCCCTGAAATCACCGTCCCAGCTTCCCCAGTCCCGCAGCATGGCTTCCTTGACTTCGATGGACGTTGTGAGCGGCCCTGGGGTTAAAAGGTAAGGTTCACCGCATTTCGGTTTCGGCAACACTGCCGGAGATTGGCTCATGGATTATCCGCGTTCAAATGATCAGGATTTTGCGCAGCCGAGTGGCCGGACATGATTGCGGATTTCGTTACAGGGATTTTTGCTTTTGTGTTATTGGAAATCAAAGTTTATAGCTTTTTCTTATAGACTTGATACTGGCAAATAACCGTCAATCTTGAAGCGGTTCCGTGACCTTGAGGCTTTGGCGAAAGGCCTCGATTGCGGCAACACCAGCCATGTGTTTTGGCCAAACCACAAAGTGGTTGGCGATCAGGGCGGGGTCATCGATCGGCACGGCAACGCAGCCGTCCCGGTCCGTGATTTCTGCCTCCATGGCAATGCCGATCCCGACCCCAGAGCGGATCAGAGTTGCAATCGATCCCCAGGAGCCGAGCGCCAGGATCGTCCTTGGCCTTACACTGGCAACAGTCGCAGCAGCTTCGAACATTCTGCGTGTTCCTGAGCCGCTTTCTCGCTGCAAAAGGGGGAGGGCATCGATGTCCTTCCAAGATAGCGTTTCTTTTGACGCGAGAGGATGGTGTGGGGCGACCACGGCGGCGATTGGAGACCGGATCAGAAGTTCCCCATCAAGCTCTGCCGGAATTTCCGGCGCGGTGATGAAACCGACATCAATCTCACCGTTGTCGAACAAATCCAGGATATTGCTCGTCGCAAGCGCTCGCGCTTCGATGGTGATATCTGGATGTTGAGCCATAAAACTGGAGATTTTGGGGATCGCCAGCTGATACGTGGAATAGCCAATCCGCAATTCGCCAGATCCAAGCGCCTTCTGGTCCAGTAGTTCTGTTTCCAGATCTTCTGTGAGTGCCAAAACCGCCCGGATCTTAGGTAGCAGTTTTTCGAGCGCCGGAGTTGCGGACACCGAGTAGCCGGATTTTATCAAGAGTTTTGTCTTGAAGCGGTTTTCAAGGCCATGAACATGATTGGAAATCGACGGCTGCGAGACGCCGATTTCTTTGGCGGCAGCTGAAAAGCTTCCCTTTCGCACGACCGCCTCCAGGGCCCGCAACTGGCCCAGGCTCAGGGTACTTTTGCTCCGCTCGGTTTGGTTCATGGAATGCCCGGTCAATTACCTTAAATGAAGCTGGTTTGGCGGGCACTTAAACCGGATTGGTGCAAGAAGTCGAGGCGCACCGTCCGAGAGGTCAGTCTGTGCGTGGCAGCAAGGTGCCAATTTCACCCGGCAGGGATAGGTCCCATATCCTTTGGAACCTGATAACCACGCTGAACTCCGGGGCGATCGAGTATTCGGCGATACCAATTTCTGACATTCGGGAACTCAGAAAGGTCGATATTCTGCCATTCGTAGCGGGAGATCCATGGCCAACACGCCATGTCGGCTATGGAATAGTCGTCCACGATGAAATCGCGCCCGGTCAGGCGCTGGTCGAGCACCGCGTAAAGCCGTTTGGCCTCGGCGCCATAGCGCTCCTTGGCGTAGGCGGATTTGTCCGGATTGAAATGCACAAAATGATGGGCTTGGCCAAGCATAGGGCCAAGTCCGCCCATCTGCCACATCAACCATTCAAGGGTCTTGGTGCGCTGATCGCCGTCCTTTGCAAGGAACTGGCCATATTTATCGGCGAGGTAAATGAGGATGGCACCCGATTCCATCAGCTTCAGACCTGTCTCTTGATCCACAATCGCCGGGATCTTGTTATTGGGGCTGATATCTAGAAACTCGGGAGCCATCTGATCACCCTTGGTGATGTCGATCGCGTGGGCGGTGTAGGCGGCGCCGAGCTCCTCTAATAGGATCGAGACTTTGCGGCCATTTGGGGTTGACCATGTGTAGAGATCAATCATGCGGAGCTCCGGTGAAGTGAAAGCTTTGAATTTCAAAAAGGGCGCGTGCGGCAGGAGTTCAAGGCGTGTGATCAATTTTGAAGTGCGTTTCACTGGATAACGCCCCGTGAACGCATCAAATTAATCGTCTGTTTACCATAATGATGTTGCCATCAGCACAGTGGTCTTGGGTGTTTATTTTAGTGCCCAGCGTTCGGAATTCTTGGTGAGCTAACAAGCCTTCAGAGCTTCCTGAAGAGAGGGCACCTCATAAAAGTGCCGGTGAAAGGACACGAGCATGGCGCATCGATTTAGCCGCCGCAGCTTTGTAATTGGTCTTCCTCTGGTTCTGGCGGCATGCCAGAGCAAAAAACAAGCTTCGATCGAAGCCGGACTGAGACCTTTGGCAGACGGGACGCCGGATTACGCGTCGGCTTATGCGCCCGTGCGGGACGGCGGATTCTCGCTTCCGGCCATCGACTATCAGAGCTTTGATCCCAAATATCTGCGTCAGACGGTCTATTATTCAGGCCGCTATCCGGCTGGAACGATCGTGGTCGATCCCAAGAACAAGTTTCTCTATCTGGTGCAACAGGGCGGCTGGGCGATCCGCTATGGCATCGGTGTCGGCCGGGCTGGATTTGCCTGGAACGGCGATGCCGTGATCCGCTTTAAACGTGAGTGGCCGAAATGGTTCCCGCCGGATGAAATGATAGAGCGGGATCCAAGCCTGGAGAAATACCGGGACGGACAGGAGGGCGGACCGCGCAATCCGATTGGCGCCCGTGGGCTCTACCTTTGGCAGGGCAACAAAGATACGCTCTATCGCATTCACAGCACCAATCAGCCCTCCAGCATTGGCACCAACGCCTCCAGCGGCTGTATCCGCATGTGGCATCAGGACATCATCGATCTTTATGACCGGGTCGACCTTGGCACCAAGGTGATCGTGCTGGGCTGAGTGATCTCGGCTTTTGTCTTTTGGCTCAGCGCGGCGTCAGCGCCGTACCGGTTCAAATACATATGTCCGGTTTTTCCGGGAGACTTGAGAAAAGAACCCGGATCGGGTGATGGCGCCGGGCACAAAACCGGCAACTGGAAACAGCCAAACGCTCATTTTTCCGGTGGGTTTCAGCACACGGTGCATTTCCGGCAGAAGTTTGTTGAGTGGCAGTGTGGGGTAGGGCAGGACCCCGAGCAGCAGCGCCAGATCAACACTGTTCTCGTCCAGGCCTGTGTGAAGTGCATCCCGCCGTATCACCTCGACATGGGACAGATTGGCCGCCGTGGCTTTCTCGCGCACCCGTTCGACAAAACTCACCATCGGGTCCATCGCGATGAGCCGGCCCTGAGTGCCAATCATCTTCGCCGCAGGAACGGTAAAAAAACCCGTGCCACAGCCGACTTCCAAAACGGTCAGACCCGGTGCCACACCCGCATCGCGCAGTGTTTTCTCGGCATCAAAAATCAGGTGGCGCAACCGGCTTTCCATCGCCTTGCCGCCAATCCAAAAGAGCGCGTTGATCAGGCGGGATTGTCCAAGATCTTCGGTGTTCATGGGACTGCCGGAACTCTTTTCTGAGCAAAGCCAGATTGAAGTTTAGCACAATTGCGACTGTGAAAAGTCCGTATTGGTAAGCCCGCTAATTTAATTCTGAGGCATCCAGCTGAGATCGCAGACAGCGCACAATTTGCGCAGCTTGGTCAGCAGAGCCGGTGATCCGCTAAATTAAGCGGATATAGGCCCGTCCCTGCAAACAGCAGGAGCTGTGGCAAAAGACCAAAAAAACCAATTTACTGGGGAGGAGTGGTGCCGGCAGCAGGATTCGAACCCGCGACCCCGAGATTACAAATCACGTGCTCTACCAACTGAGCTATACCGGCGCTGGGGGTGGCTTCTATCAGATTAGACGGGCTTGTCTATACCCGATTTGAAATTTTCCGCAGTGAACGCATTTTTTTTGTGTAAGGGCTTGAGAAACCAATCAAAAGCTATTCCCGCCTGTGGAAAAGTTCGTGTGGTTTTCACGACATCGGTTTTGGTATTTGTACGATACTTTCCTGTAGCCTTTGCAGATGATGTTGCGGTTGGAATGGATGTCCTGTTGCGACAAGCAGGCTGACGTTCCTTGCAAGGGCAATCCAGCCACACGCGCCGATCAGAAACGAAGCGTGTGTGGCTGGATGGCTGATTAAATTGGTAGTTTCGAGAAATTACTCACTGTCGCCGACACCAAAAAGCCCGGCACAGGCTGCTTAGGCAGCCACTCCTCCAACACCGTTAGATGGTTGTCGCTATGCAAGAGGCGCTGGGCGAGGAGGCCCGGTGTTTGGCGACGGCGGATGGCTTCAGGCAAAACCGACTGAGTGGATGATTTTGGAAACCGCCACATCCAGGTGAAAGAGTTTTCCATTATCAGCAGATCTGTGTCGGACGCTGCAGCATTTCCAAACCGAAGCATGGGGAGGCTTGCGGCTATAATGGCTCCGCCGGCCAGAACCTTTCTGCGGGTGAATTTCATTGTGGGAAGACCGGGCATCACATCACCAGCCGGTCGTGATAGGTCACAGTTGGCTGGCCTTCCATAAAGGAGAGCAAGTCTCCCATAACACCGTTGTCCATGATCGACTTGATATAGGCCTGATGGTGGTCTTTTGAGACCCATTCTTCCAGGATTAGAAAATCCCGTGTCTCCGCATTATAGAAAAGCGAAACTGACAGCGCGCCGTCAAAGCCGCGCACGGTCGGAAGTTTGTCCGTCAGAAAAGTTTCTAGTCGCGGATAGACGTTTTCAGAAACCTTCATTTGCAGAATGACCCAAGTGCTCATTTTGATCTCCCATTTTGAAACAACGGGAGCGATTTACGGCGCCTTTTGATTTGAAACTGTCGGCTAAACATCAAAAGTGCCGGTTTTCGGTCATAAGCCGCGACCTGAGACATTCTGTCCATCTCGCCGGCAAGGTCGGTTTGAAGATGTTCGAAATCAGGTATGGTTGGGCATGATTCAAAACAGAAGTTTTCTTTCCCATCCGCCTGATGACGTTTTGACCCTGCCGGAAGACTTGCATGCGTTTCGGGAGGCGTCGGTTGTGATGGCCCATGGGGACGCCGGGATTTTTCACAAGCTGATTGAAAAAACCATGCTGGCGGTCGAATTCCGCACCGCTGCGCCGTGCCTGTGCATGACCCTGCGCGGCCGCGAGACTTTTTGGACGTCCGATGGCCAGGAAATCTCATTGCAGGGCGGCGAGATGATCCTGATGCCGGCTAACACCTACATGATTTCGGATTTTTCGGCGAAGGAAGGCCCGCTCGAAGCCTATATCCTGTCGTTCGACACAGCGGCCATCCGGGCTTTTCTGGCACTCCGCCCGCCGTCTGGAGAAAGCCGGGATCCAGGAGCTTATAAAATTCAGGCGCATGCCGCCTTGGCCGGTTTTTTCGATAGTGCAAAGACTATCTATGGGCAGATGACAGGTTCGCCGTCACTGTTGCAGACAAAACTTCTGGAGTGTCTGCATCTGATTGCGGAAGTTGATGATGCCAAGCGCCTGACAGGATATTTGACTGCCTGTCATACCGGTCAGGCGCCTCGAAACATTCTCCATGTGATGCACGAAAATGCGGGGCGGAACCTGTCGGTCGCCGATTTGGCCCGGATCTCCGGCCGTTCGGTGACGTCCTTTACCCGTGACTTCAAACGCCAGTTCGGCGTGCCGCCCCGGCAATGGCTGGCGGACTATAAACTGCAAAAGGCCCAGGAGCTGGTTTTGAACTCCCGGCAATCGGTGACGGAGATCGGGGCGGAGCTTGGTTATTCCAGCACGTCCCACTTCATCGAAAAATTCCGCAAGCAGTTTGGCACGACACCCAAGGCGATGCGGTTGAGGAGCTTATAGGGAGTGATGAGGGGCTCAACCGCCTCAAAGCCCCATCTTCTGCCGCGCTACATAAAGTGACAGAACCGCCGCATTGGAAACATTGAGCGAGCGGATTTCTCCGGGCATGTCGAGACGGGCGAGCAGGCCGCAGGCTTCTCTGACACCTTGGCGCACACCTTTGCCTTCTGAGCCGAGCACCAGCACGGTCTTCTCCGTAAACTCGGTGTCTTCCAGGCTGGCCGGGCCGTCACTGTCCAGCGCGATGCAGCCAAAAGACTGTTCTTTCATCTCAGCAATAAAGCGAGCCATGTTTTTGACGCGCACATGTTTGATCATGTCGAGCGCGCCGGATGCCGATTTGGCAAGAACCGAGCCTTCTTCCGGGGCGTGCCGTTCAGTGGTGACGACAGCATCGGCATCCAGAGCAACGGCTGAACGCAGGATCGCACCAACATTGTGCGGATCGGTCACCTGGTCGAGTGCAAGGATCAGCCGCGCGCCTTTCAGATGCTCCGCGCCGTAAGCCGGCAGGGGATCCGCTTCCAGGATCATGCCCTGGTGAACCGCGTCCTTGGTCACCATCCGGTCCAGTTCCTTGGGGCGCTTGTCCTCTATCGGAACGTCAATGGTGACGCCGCGCTCCTTGAGCCGGTTCTGAGCGTTTTCGGTCGCATAAAGTTTCAGGCGTTTGCGGTCTTTGTTGGCAAAAGCCGCTTCCACTGTGTGAAGGCCATATAAAAGCACCGGGCCTTCCGGCGGCAATCCAGGGCGGCGCGGTCCCGGTTTGCCGGAGTTTTTTGAAAAGCGGCCCTGGCCCTTGTTGGGGCCTGGACGCGATTTTTTCCATGCAGGTCTTTTGTCGTCAGTCATGCTGCCTGCTGTAGCCCCAATTATCCGTTAGGGGAAGAGGCTGCCGGGTTCGGGAAGATCATGCAACTGACGGAGCCGTGGGCAATCAGCTTGCCGTTGGCATCTTTCAATTCGCCTTCAGACGTCGCCAGGCGCGAGCCGCGATGGACAATCCGGCCTTCACAGGTGACTTCGCCGCTGCCCGGTTTCAGCGGGCGGACCATATTCACGGTGAGGGATGTTGTTGTGTAAAACTCACCGGGTTCCAGGCACGTATGAACCGCGCAGCTGAGCGCTGTGTCGATGAGCGTGGAAATCCAGCCACCGTGAACCGTGCCGAGCGGATTTAAGAACTGCTTTTCAGGAACGCCGGTAAACACAGCGCGGCCATGCTCAAATTCTTTAATCCGGATATTGGAATGGATCATCATTGGTGGGGCCGGCAATTTGCCGTCTTTCATCAATTCAAAAATCTGCAGGCCTGAGATGCCGGCTACCTGCTGTTTCGGCAGGGCATCTATTATATGGGTCTTACCGTTTTCGGTAATCGAGTCTGGAAGGCTCATAGGTCTTTTCCTTCAAAATGTCTGTGACGGTTCTGTCGTGTGTTCTGGATGCTCAGGAGGAGGTGGAGCGGAGAGCTGTGTTCCCCGGCGGCGCATTTTTGTCTGGGTCCGTCTTTTCCAGACGCCTGACGGTTTTTCTGAGAGCCGACAGATGGCCCCGGATCGCTTCGGCGGTTTCTTCGCCCAATTCCTGTGTCAGATCCCGCTGAGCCTTTTCCCATGCCGCGTGCAGCTCGGCTGTGAGCTCAACACCTTTTTCCGTCAAGACAGGCACGACCTTGCGGCCGCCGCTTTTGCGGCGCGCGATCAAGCCGGCTGATTCAAGCGGTTTGAGATTGCGGGCGAGGGTGGACCGGTCGATCCCGATGTAGCGGGCAATGTCAGAGGATGAGAGAGAATCGCCACTGGCAATTACCGCCAGCAACTGCGCCTGAGTAATCTCCAGCCCATAGGGCGCCAGATAGCGGTTGAAATGGCGGGTAAGCAGGTTCGCTGTTCGCCGGACAGTGTGTCCCAAACAGATCTGGCCCATCTGATAAAAATCGATGCCGTCCAAGGAATGTGTCATTTGTTGTAGCTACAACATAGAGAGATGTTCGGCAAGCGAATTCTATTCTGCCAATAAAACCGTCGTTTCCAGAGACTGCGTGAAATGCAGATACAAGATCTGAAATTCGGAGGATTGTTTCCGTTTAAATGTCAGTGTTTGTTCGAAGGTGTTGAAGATTCGACATTTTGGAGCCGGGGAGGGGTGCAATGATAGGTCTTGTGGAGCAGGTCGGGCTGGCACTGATGCTTTTCATCATCATGTTGGGAATGGGGGCAACGATCCATGTCAATCACTTGCGGGTGGTGCTCGCCAGGCCTCTGCCGCTTCTAATTGGATTGACCAGTCAGTATGGGTTGATGCCAATCATCGCACTTGGGCTTGCGATCTTTTTCGAGTTGCCTACCGCGATTGCGTTCAGCTTGATTATGGTTGGTGCGACGCCAGGCGGTACGACCTCAAATCTCTTTACCTATTATGCAAAAGGTGATGTTGCGCTGAGTGTCAGCATGACAGTTGCCTCGACGCTTGCGGCCGTTGTCCTTATGCCGCTGGCAATTTGGATTTATGCAGGTGGTTACACATCTGCCGACTTGCAGGTGCCGTTTTCCAGTATCATAGCGACATTGCTCTTTGTGATGGTGCCGGTCGCTATCGGGATGATAGTCCTATCAAAAAGTGTTGCCGCCGCCCGCCGTTTGGAAAGGGTGAGCAGCGTTTTCGGGGTTCTGCTGATTGCCGGACTGATCATCAAGTTTCTCATTCAGAACCGCGAGATGTTTCTTGGAACACCCTATGAGGTCATTCTGTCGGCTATTCTGTTGGGCCTAATCGGGTTCTTTTTTGGATATATGGTCGCCTGGATCACGGGTTTGTCCCCGGTAATTCGCAGAACCATTTCGATGGAAACTGGGATTCAGAACACGCCCCTAACTGTGGCTCTCATCTCCTTGAGCTTTCCGACGGGCGCTCAGCAGGATGAGATGCTTCTTCTGCCGGCGTTTTATGCTTTCTTTATTGTTATGACCGCGATGGTCGTTGCCATGGGCTATAGGACGTTTGCAAAAGGTGTTTGATCGAAGGGAGTGGCTCTCGCTGTTGCGCTTTCTTTTATAGCGGTCTGTATCAATTGGAATCTCAGCGCCATTTTTTTGGAGCTGTCTCCCCGTTTGACGACAAATCACGTTGAAGGCGCAGGGCGCGAACGGTTCTTTATATAAATGAAGTCCGAGGGGCCTGCGCCTTCCGAGTTGTCCACAGGGAGTGGTTGGTTCCGGAAAGTGATTGCAAAGACTGAGGCTTTTGGCCGTTTTTTCGGTCGCGTGCTTTGCGCTAAAGCGCTGGAAATGGCCGGTGCGTGGCAGGTTCTGCGGCCGGGTTTTTGGTGCGATGCGGATTTTGTTCGTTTCTTTTCAAAAACGTCGTTGACAGGTCAGGTCCCTATCTGCATAACACGCGCCACGGGATTGCTCGCCCCTCGCGGACGGGCTTTCCGGTCAAGCCATCCTGATCGCTTCGGCGTGAAGCAGGACGAGATGGAGGAGTGCCCGAGTGGCTAAAGGGGACGGACTGTAAATCCGTTGGCTATGCCTACGTTGGTTCGAATCCAACCTCCTCCACCATCGTCTGGTTTCGCAATTAAGTGCGGGTGTAGCTCAATGGTAGAGCAGCAGCCTTCCAAGCTGACGACGAGGGTTCGATTCCCTTCACCCGCTCCATCATGGGTGCTGATCGGAGTGTCCGGGACGGAAGGTATTTCGCACCGGAAATCCTGAAAGAATATATAGGGAAGTTGTTCGTCGCTCGCGGCTCTGTCCAAGGCGCCGGATTGCGGCCCAAATCGAGCCTTTATCGACCGAACGACTATTGGACAGAGAGCGACGCCGATGGCGAAGGAAAAGTTTGAGCGCAATAAGCCGCACGTTAACATTGGCACGATCGGCCACGTTGACCACGGCAAGACGACGCTGACCGCTGCAATCACCATGACGCTTGCAGAAGCTGGTGGTGCAGAAGCAAAAGCCTATGATGAGATTGACGGTGCGCCTGAAGAAAAGGCACGCGGCATCACCATCTCCACGGCGCACGTTGAGTATGAGACGGAAAACCGTCACTACGCTCACGTTGACTGCCCGGGCCACGCCGACTACGTGAAGAACATGATCACCGGTGCTGCGCAGATGGACGGCGCGATCCTGGTGTGTTCAGCAGCAGACGGCCCGATGCCGCAGACCCGTGAGCACATCCTGCTTGCGCGTCAGGTTGGCGTTCCGGCTCTGGTTGTTTTCATGAACAAGGTTGACCAGGTCGACGACGAAGAGCTTCTTGAGCTCGTCGAAATGGAAATCCGTGAGCTGCTGTCTTCTTACGAATTCCCGGGCGACGACATTCCGATCGTCAAGGGTTCTGCGCTGGCAGCTGTTGAGAACCGTGATGCGGCGATTGGCCGTGACGCGATCCGTGAGCTGATGGCTCAGGTTGATGAGTACATTCCGACCCCGGAACGTCCGAAGGATCAGCCGTTCCTGATGCCGATCGAAGACGTGTTCTCGATCTCCGGCCGCGGTACTGTTGTGACCGGTCGTGTTGAGCGCGGTGTGATCAACGTGGGTGAAGAAGTCGAGATCGTCGGCATCAAGGACACCCAGAAGACCACGGTTACCGGCGTTGAAATGTTCCGCAAGCTGCTGGACAGCGGTGAAGCAGGCGACAACATCGGTGCTCTGATCCGCGGCGTTGGCCGTGAAGAGGTTGAGCGCGGCCAAGTTCTGTGTAAGCCGGGTTCTGTTAACCCGCACACGAAGTTCAAGGCTGAGGCTTACATCCTCACCAAGGAAGAGGGTGGCCGTCACACGCCGTTCTTCACCAACTACCGCCCGCAGTTCTACTTCCGCACGACCGACGTGACGGGTGTGGTTCACCTGCCGGAAGGTACGGAAATGGTGATGCCGGGTGACAACGTCTCCGTCGACGTTGAGCTGATCGTGCCGATCGCCATGGAAGACGGCCTGCGCTTCGCGATCCGCGAAGGTGGCCGCACCGTCGGCGCCGGCGTCGTAGCATCCATCATCGAATAGTATGATCTATTTGGGTTGCCGGGCTCCGGCCCGGCGATCTTGTCTTCAAAGGCCTTGCAGACGATGTCTTTGAAGCGTATCAGGAGCAGATCCCAGATAGGGATCTCTGAAGGGGTATAGCTCAGCTGGTAGAGCGACGGTCTCCAAAACCGTAGGTCGCGGGTTCGAACCCTGCTGCCCCTGCCACTTTTGCTCTTGATTAATTGGCCTCGAGGGCTTAAAGAGTTTCCTCGGGTGAGGCGCGCGGAGATTTTCGCGCGCCCACTCGTATTTAACGGACCGGAGCCGGAATGGCAAAGACCAATCCCTTTAAATTCATCCAGGAAGTGCGCTCTGAAACCGCGAAGGTCACTTGGCCGACGCGCAGAGAGACGGCCGTGACCACTGTTATGGTGTTCATCATGGTTTTGATCGCCTCGATTTTCTTCCTCGTGGCGGATCAGTTGATGGGCCTTGGGGTCGGATACCTTCTCGGTGTTGGCGGTTAAGCCGCCTACCGGACTGCTTAAAGACAAGAACAACAAACGGAACTGAGAAACATGGCCAAGCGCTGGTACATTGTGCACGCCTATTCGAATTTCGAGAAAAAGGTCGCCGAGTCCATTCGCGAAAAGGCCGAGCAGAAAGGTTTGTCCGATCTGTTTGAGGAAATTCTCGTTCCGATGGAAAAGGTCGTTGAAGTTCGCCGTGGCCGCAAGGTCGATGCGGAGCGCAAGTTCTTCCCAGGCTATGTCCTGGTGAAGATGGATATGACCAATGAGGCGTTCCACCTGATTAAGGACACGCCGAAAGTAACCGGGTTCTTGGGCGCGGATCAAAAGCCGATGCCGATCCCGGAAAAAGAAGCCATGCGCATCATCAATCAGGTTCAAGAGGGCGTTGACCGGCCGAAGCCGTCCGTCAGCTTTGAGGTTGGTGAGCAGGTCCGGGTGTCCGATGGTCCGTTTGCGTCCTTCTCCGGCCTGGTCGAAGAAGTTGATGACGAGCGCGCGCGCCTCAAGGTGGCAGTGTCCATCTTTGGCCGGGCGACACCGGTAGAATTGGAATTCGGTCAGGTCGATAAGCTCTGACTGGTTGCCGCTCTTTCGTGAGCGGTTGAGTGCCAGGCAGCGGTGCTGTCTGGAATGAAGTCGGTGGCAGGTTCTAGCGCTCATCGCCGGGTGCTGACAAAGGGCCATACCACCAACTCCCAAATGGTCAAATTGCCGTTTGGCCATGAATGATTGGAGAGAAACATGGCGAAGAAGATCGAAGGCTTCCTGAAGCTTCAGGTGCCGGCAGGCTCTGCGACCCCGTCCCCGCCCATCGGGCCGGCACTTGGTCAGCGTGGTCTGAACATCATGGAATTCTGTAAAGCGTTCAACGCGCAGACCCAGGATGTTGAAAAGGGCGCTCCGTGCCCGACCGTGATCACTTACTACACCGATAAGTCTTTCACGTTTGAAGTGAAGACGGCTCCGGTCAGCTTCTTCTTGAAGAAAGCTGCCAAGCTCCAGAAGGGTTCTTCCACTCCGGGCCGCGGCACCGTTGGTTCCGTGAGCAAGGCTCAGGTGAAAGAAATCGCCGAAGCCAAAATGAAGGACCTGAATGCCAACGACATCGATGCTGCAATGCTGATGGTTGAAGGCTCCGCCCGTTCCATGGGCTTCGAGGTAACGGAGTAAGATCATGGCGAAGGTTGGAAAACGTATTTCTGCAGCGCGTGAAGGTATCGACCGCAACAAGCTGTACTCGCTGAACGAAGCCATCGGCCTCGTCAAAGACCGCTCCAAGACCAAATTCGACGAAACCGTCGAAGTTGCGATCAATCTTGGTGTTGATCCGCGTCACGCAGACCAGATGGTCCGTGGTGTGTGCGTGCTGCCGAACG
Source organism: Roseibium sp. (assembly GCF_965216085.1). Taxonomy (GTDB): domain Bacteria; phylum Pseudomonadota; class Alphaproteobacteria; order Rhizobiales; family Stappiaceae; genus Roseibium. The sequence continues at coordinate 2,044,777 of NZ_OZ244138.1, forward strand.
GCACAGGCAAAAACGTCAAGGTTGCCGTGTTCGCACGTGGCGACAAGGCGGAAGAAGCTAAAGCTGCTGGTGCTGACATCGTTGGTGCAGAAGAGCTGGTTCAGGAAGTCCAGGGCGGCAAGATCGATTTCGATACGGTCATCGCAACTCCGGACATGATGCCGCTCGTCGGCCGCCTCGGTAAGGTTCTCGGCCCGCGCGGCATGATGCCGAACCCGAAAGTCGGCACCGTGACCCCGGACGTCTCCAAGGCTGTCAACGACGCCAAGGGCGGTGCGGTTCAGTTCCGTGTTGAAAAAGCAGGTATCGTTCACGCCGGCGTTGGCAAGGTGTCTTTCTCTGAAGAGAAGATCTCCGAAAACGTCAAGGCTTTGATCGACGCCGTTCAAAAAGCCAAGCCGACTGGCGCCAAAGGAACCTACATGAAGCGCATTGCCGTGTCTTCCACAATGGGCCCGGGCGTAAAAGTTGATCTGGCGAGCGTCGCTGGCGAATAATCCGGGTTTTCCGGATTGAAAAAGAATTTCAGCCTTCGGGCTGAATAGATCCGGCGGTTCGCCGCCGGATTGCCCTGTCCGAGACTGCAGGTGCCGGGAAACCGGCTTAAGCCGTAAAGGCCTGCATAGATGGGTGAGAACCGAATTTCCCGCGAATTGCGGATAACCGGTTCGAACCAGACCTTGCCGGGCGCTTTTTGAAGCGAAAGGTGAGGGGACAGGACCCTGAGCGTCGTTTTTGAGGCGGTTCCGGGTTCGGAACCTCCGCGAAAGCGGCAAGGTAAACCGGTGGCGATTTTCGCCATCAAATGGAGAAGGCAAGTGGAAAGAGCGGAAAAGCAAGAGTTCGTGACATCCTTCAACGCCGAGCTGGGAAACACCGGCGTCGTTGTCGTCGCGCACTATGCAGGTCTTTCGGTTGCACAGATGACGGCCCTGCGGTCGTCCGTACGTGACGCCGGCGGTTCTGTAAAAGTCGCAAAAAACCGCCTTGTGAAACTCGCCCTCAAAGGCACTGACCTTGAGCACATCTCCGACCTGCTTCAGGGCCCGACCGTACTCGTCTACTCCGACGATCCGGTTGCAGCTCCTAAAGCAGCTGTCGATTTCGCCAAGGCCAACGACAAGTTGGAAATCCTTGGTGGTGCTCTTGGTACGACAAACCTGAGCCCGGAAGGGGTCAAGTCACTGGCAACAATGCCGTCGCTCGACGAGCTGCGTGCAAAGCTGGTTGGCATGATCCAGACACCGGCATCGCGCATCGCGCAGGTTGTCAACGCACCGGCCGGGCAGGTTGCCCGCGTCTTCGGCGCGTACGCCAAGAAGGACGAGGCCGCATAAGGCGCCCCCAAACACTGTCTAATGAACCCAACTACTGGTTCGAACTTAAGGTACTGAAAAATGGCTGATCTTGAAAAGCTCGTAGAAGAACTGTCCGCACTGACTGTTATGGAAGCTGCTGAACTGTCCAAGCTTCTGGAAGAGAAGTGGGGCGTTTCTGCTGCTGCTCCGGTTGCTGTTGCAGCTGTTGCTGGTGGCGGCGAAGCTGCTGCTGCTGAAGAAAAGACTGAATTTGATGTTGTTCTGGCATCTGCTGGCGACAAGAAAATCAACGTCATCAAAGAAGTCCGTGCAATCACCGGTCTTGGCCTGAAAGAAGCTAAAGAGCTCGTCGAAGGTGCTCCGAAAGCCGTCAAGGAAGCTGTTTCCAAGGACGAAGCTGAAGAGCTGAAGAAGAAGCTGGAAGAAGCTGGCGCTTCTGTCGAGCTGAAGTAATAAAGGCATTTATGCCTTATTGCGGTCCCGGGTTTCCGGGACCGTATTTCGCCCCGGCGGGTCCAACCCGTTTCCGGGGCATACGTCCCACTAGGGCCCTGTTTGTCTGAGCACTGTGCAGGCAATGGGTTCTAGATCCACAGTCTGGTCAATTCTTCTCATGAACACAGAAGGTTGATCTCATTGGTGGACGGTTTTCCGAAGCGCCCGGGCAGCGGCCCGATTGGACAAGGGGCGTTTCGGGAAGCCGTTTTCCGGCCGATACGAGGAGCGACAATGACCCAAACGTTCAACGGTCGCAAAAAGGTCCGTAAATATTTCGGATCGATCCGCGATGTCGCGGCAATGCCCAATCTCATTGAGGTTCAAAAGGCCTCCTACGACCAGTTCCTGCAGGTCGATGAGATGCCTGGGGGCGGCCGCAAAGATGAAGGCCTTGAAGCGGTCTTCCAGTCCGTATTTCCAATTTCTGATTTTGCGGGCACTTCCCTTCTGGAATTTGTTTCCTACGAATTTGAAGCTCCAAAATACGACGTTGATGAGTGCCGCCAGCGCGACATGACCTTCGCAGCACCGCTGAAGGTTACCCTGCGCCTCATCGTATTCGACGTCGATGAAGACACCGGTGCCAAGTCCGTTAAAGACATCAAAGAACAAGATGTCTACATGGGCGACATGCCGTTCATGACCGACAACGGTACGTTCATCGTCAATGGCACCGAGCGTGTGATCGTCTCCCAGATGCACCGCTCTCCGGGCGTGTTCTTCGATCACGATAAAGGCAAGACCCACTCTTCGGGCAAGCTGCTGTTTGCAGCCCGCGTTATTCCGTACCGCGGTTCCTGGTTGGACATTGAGTTCGACGCCAAGGACATCGTCCATGCGCGTATCGACCGCCGCCGCAAAATACCGGTGACGTCACTGCTGATGGCACTTGGTTTGGACGGCGAAGAAATCCTCAACACGTTCTACAAGCAGATCGATTATGGCCGTCAGAAAGACGGTTCCTGGCGCATGCCGTTTGACGGCGCACGTCTGAAAGGCACCAAAGCCTCCTACGATCTGATTGATGCCGACAGCGGTGAAGTGGTTGTCGAAGGTGGCCGTAAGATCACTGCACGCACCATCAAGCAGCTCGGCGAAAAAGGCGTTACCGCGCTGAAAGTGACCGACGAAGATCTACACGGCCAGTATCTGGCTGAGGACATCGTCGACATGCAGTCCGGTGAAATCTATGCCGAAGCTGGCGATGAGATCACCGGCAAACTGCTGGAAGAGCTGGTTGAGCGTGGCTACCACGATCTGACTGTGCTCGACATCGACCATGTCAACACCGGTCCTTACATTCGCAACACGCTGAACGTGGATAAGAACGAATCCCGCGAAGATGCGCTGTTCGACATCTACCGTGTGATGCGTCCGGGTGAACCGCCCACCATTGACACCGCAGAAGCGATGTTCCAGTCGTTGTTCTTCGACGCTGAGCGGTATGATCTGTCCGCGGTTGGCCGTGTGAAGATGAACATGCGTCTGGATGTTGATGCGGAAGACACGGTCCGTGTTTTGCGCAAGGAAGACATTCTGGAAGTTATTCGGGTTCTTCTGGAGCTGCGTGACGGCAAAGGCGACATCGACGACATTGACAACCTGGGCAACCGCCGTGTTCGCTCTGTCGGCGAATTGATGGAAAACCAGTACCGCGTCGGCCTGCTGCGCATGGAACGTGCGATCAAAGAGCGGATGAGCTCCGTTGAGATCGATACGGTGATGCCGCAGGATCTTATCAACGCGAAACCGGCGGCCGCAGCTGTCCGTGAATTCTTTGGCTCCTCACAGCTGTCGCAGTTCATGGACCAGACCAACCCGCTGTCGGAAGTCACCCACAAGCGCCGTCTATCGGCCCTTGGCCCGGGCGGCTTGACCCGTGAGCGCGCAGGCTTCGAAGTCCGCGACGTTCACCCGACGCACTACGGCCGTATCTGCCCGATTGAGACCCCGGAAGGTCCAAACATCGGTCTGATCAACTCGCTTGCAACGTTTGCCCGTGTCAACAAGTACGGCTTCATCGAAAGCCCGTACCGCAAGGTGAAAGACGGTGTTGTCACCAACGACGTCGTATACTTGTCGGCTATGGAAGAAGCGAAACACTATGTTGCGCAGTCCAACGCTGAGTATGACGCTGATGGCCGGTTCACTACAGAGCTGATCACCTGCCGCCACGCTGGCGAAAACATGATGGTTCCGTCCGACAAGGTCGACCTCATGGACGTGTCGCCGAAGCAGCTGGTATCTGTCGCTGCATCACTCATTCCGTTCCTGGAAAACGATGATGCGAACCGGGCTCTGATGGGCTCGAACATGATGCGTCAGGCTGTGCCGCTCGTTAAGGCGGAAGCACCGTTTGTCGGCACTGGTATGGAAGCGGTTGTGGCCCGGGATTCCGGTGCTGCGATTGGCGCCCGCCGGGCAGGTGTTGTTGACCAGGTGGATGCGACCCGTATCGTTATCCGGGCAACTGAAGAACTCGATCCGGGCAAGTCCGGTGTTGATATCTACAGCCTGCAGAAGTTCCAGCGGTCCAACCAGAACACCTGTATCAACCAGCGCCCGCTGGTTCGGGTTGGGGATCGGGTCCATAAGGGCGATATCATCGCCGATGGTCCGTCCACCGATCTTGGTGATCTGGCTCTTGGCCGGAACGTGCTCGTCGCGTTCATGCCGTGGAACGGCTACAACTTCGAGGATTCCATCCTCTTGTCCGAGCGCATCGTGTCTGACGATGTCTTCACCTCCATTCACCTTGAAGAATTTGAGGTGATGGCGCGGGATACCAAGCTTGGACCAGAAGAAATCACCCGCGATATTCCGAACGTTTCTGAAGAAGCGCTGAAGAATCTCGATGAAGCCGGTATCGTTTACATCGGTGCAGAGCTTCAGCCGGGCGATATCCTTTGCGGTAAGATCACGCCGAAGGGCGAAAGCCCGATGACACCAGAAGAAAAACTTCTACGTGCCATCTTCGGTGAAAAAGCCTCTGATGTTCGCGACACCTCTCTGCGCTTGCCGCCGGGAGTTGGGGGTACTGTTGTCGAAGTTCGTGTTTTCAACCGCCACGGCGTTGAAAAAGACGAACGCGCGATGGCCATCGAGCGTGAAGAAATCGAACGCCTTGCAAAAGACCGTGACGATGAGCAGGCAATTCTTGACCGCAACGTCTATGGCCGCCTGGCCGAGATGCTGATGGACAAGTCTGCTGTGGCTGGTCCGAAGGGCTTCAAGAAGGACACGACACTGACCGGGGACGTCCTGAACGACTTCCCGCGCTCGCAGTGGTGGCAGTTTGCGACCGACGACGAGAAGTTCATGTCCGAGATCGAAGCTCTGCGCGGTCAGTATGACGAAAGCCGCAAGCGCCTCGAGCAGCGTTTCATCGACAAGGTCGAGAAACTGCAGCGCGGTGACGAACTGCCGCCAGGCGTCATGAAAATGGTCAAAGTCTTCGTTGCTGTGAAGCGCAAGCTGCAGCCGGGCGACAAAATGGCCGGCCGTCACGGCAACAAGGGTGTGGTTTCCAAAATCAACCCGTGTGAAGACATGCCGTTCCTGGAAGATGGCACGCACGTCGACATCGTGTTGAACCCGCTCGGCGTTCCGTCGCGCATGAACGTTGGTCAGATCCTTGAAACCCACATGGGTTGGGCTTGCCGCGGCATGGGCTTGCGCATCGGCGAAATGTACGATGAGTACCGCAAGACCGGTGAGATTGAGAACCTTCGTGGCAAGGTGATCGAGATCTACGGCGACAACATGAAGGGCGATCCGGTCAAGGAATTTGACGATGAAGGTGTCGTCAAGCTCGCCGAACAGCTGAAGAAGGGTGTGTCCATCGCGACCCCAGTCTTTGACGGTGCACGTGAGCCGGATGTTGTTGATGCGCTGAACATCGCCGATTTCGATCCGAGCGGTCAGTCAACACTGTTTGACGGGCGGACCGGTGAGGAATTCGACCGGAAGGTGACTGTGGGCTATATTTATATGCTCAAGCTTCACCACTTGGTCGATGACAAGATCCACGCCCGTTCGATTGGCCCGTACTCGCTTGTCACCCAGCAGCCGCTGGGTGGTAAGGCGCAGTTCGGTGGCCAGCGCTTCGGGGAAATGGAGGTCTGGGCGCTTGAAGCTTACGGTGCAGCCTATACGCTGCAGGAAATGCTTACCGTTAAGTCGGATGACGTTGCTGGCCGGACAAAGGTTTATGAAGCCATTGTTCGCGGTGATGACACCTTCGAAGCCGGTATCCCGGAAAGCTTCAACGTGCTTGTGAAGGAAATGCGGTCCCTGGGTCTCAACGTTGAACTTCAACGTACCGATGCCCCAGAGATTGGCGCGGAAGAAACTGCGGACGCCGCAGAATAAACCCCGGCAACGGACCCCTTTAGACTGAAATGCCGGTCGTAAGAGGGGAGAGGCAAAAGTCTTTCCCCCACCGCGCATCGAAGGAGACGGATCATGAATCATGAGGTCATGAACCTGTTCAATCAGCAGGCTCCCACACAGACCTTCGACAATATCAAGATCTCTCTGGCAAGCCCGGAGAAGATCCTGTCTTGGTCGTTCGGTGAGATCAAAAAGCCGGAAACCATCAACTACCGGACATTCAAGCCGGAGCGTGATGGCCTTTTCTGCGCGCGCATCTTTGGCCCGATCAAAGACTACGAATGTCTTTGCGGCAAATATAAGCGCATGAAATACAAAGGCGTTATCTGTGAAAAATGTGGCGTTGAAGTCACTCTTTCCCGCGTGCGCCGTGAACGTATGGGCCACATCGAGCTCGCAGCTCCGGTTGCCCACATCTGGTTCCTGAAGTCCCTGCCGAGCCGCATTGGTTTGCTACTCGACATGACGCTGAAGGATCTTGAGCGCGTTCTTTACTTCGAAAACTACGTTGTCCTGGAGCCGGGCCTGACCCCGCTCAAGCAGCATCAGCTTCTGTCTGAAGAAGATTATGTCGCTGCTCAGGACGAGTACGGCGAAGACGCCTTCACCGCAATGATCGGTGCAGAAGCGATCCGCGAGATCCTGATGTCGATGGATCTTGAGCGCGAAAGCGAAAAGCTGCGCCAGGAAATCGCCGAAGCAACCACTGAGCTGAAGCCGAAGAAACTGGCCAAGCGCCTTAAGGTCATCGAAGCGTTCATGGAATCGGGCAACCGCCCGGAATGGATGATCATGACCGTTGTTCCGGTCATCCCGCCGGATCTGCGGCCGCTGGTTCCGCTCGACGGTGGCCGGTTCGCAACGTCAGATCTGAACGACCTGTACCGCCGCGTGATCAACCGGAACAACCGTCTGCGCCGCCTGATGGAACTGCGTGCTCCGGACATTATCATCCGGAACGAGAAGCGTATGCTTCAGGAATCCGTTGACGCTCTGTTCGACAACGGCCGCCGTGGCCGCGTCATCACCGGCGCCAACAAGCGTCCGCTGAAGTCGCTGTCCGACATGCTGAAAGGTAAGCAGGGCCGCTTCCGTCAGAACCTTCTTGGTAAGCGCGTCGACTATTCCGGCCGTTCGGTTATTACCGTGGGTCCGGAACTGAAGCTGCACCAGTGCGGTTTGCCGAAGAAAATGGCGCTTGAGCTGTTCAAGCCGTTCATCTATTCGCGCCTCGACGCCAAGGGCTTCTCTTCAACTGTCAAACAGGCGAAGAAGCTGGTTGAAAAAGAGCGTCCGGAAGTCTGGGATATCCTCGATGAGGTCATCCGCGAGCACCCGGTTCTCTTGAACCGTGCACCGACGCTTCACCGTCTTGGCATTCAGGCGTTCGAACCGACCCTGATTGAAGGCAAGGCCATCCAGCTGCACCCGCTCGTCTGTTCCGCGTTTAACGCTGACTTCGACGGTGACCAAATGGCTGTTCACGTCCCGCTGTCGCTGGAAGCCCAGCTGGAAGCGCGGACGCTGATGATGTCCACCAACAACATTCTGCACCCGGCAAACGGTGGCCCGATCATCGTGCCGTCGCAGGATATTGTTCTTGGTCTCTACTATCTGTCGATCATGGCAGAGAACGAGCCGGGCGAGGGCATGGCCTTCTCCGATATCGGTGAGATCCACCATGCGCTGGCCAACAAGGTCATCACGCTGCACACGAAGATCAAAGGCCGGTTCCGCTCTGTGGATGCAGAGGGCAATCCGACCTCCGAGATCTTCGAGACCACACCTGGCCGGATGCTGATTGCAGAACTTCTGCCGAAGCATCATGAAGTGCCGTTTGATGTGGCCAACAAGCTGATGACCAAGAAGGACATCTCCAAGATGATCGACACGGTGTACCGTGCTTGCGGTCAGAAGGAGACGGTTATCTTCTGTGACCGGATCATGCAGCTTGGCTTCACCAACGCATGTAACGCCGGCATCTCCTTCGGCATGGACGACATGGTTATCCCGGACACCAAGCAGAAGCTTGTTGGGGAAACCGCGTCGCTCGCAACCGAATACGAGCAGCAGTACAACGACGGTCTGATCACCCAAGGCGAGAAGTACAACAAGGTTGTCGACGCCTGGGCGAAATGTACCGACAAGATCGCTGACGAGATGATGGCCCGCATTAAGGCGGTCCAGGTCGACGAGGAAACCGGACGTCAAAAACCGATGAACTCGGTTTACATGATGTCTCACTCCGGTGCCCGTGGTTCGCCTCAGCAGATGAAGCAGCTGGCCGGTATGCGTGGTCTGATGGCCAAGCCGGACGGATCCATCATCGAGAACCCGATCATCTCGAACTTTAAAGAAGGTCTCTCGGTTCTCGAGTACTTCAACTCCACCCACGGTGCCCGTAAGGGTCTTGCCGATACGGCGTTGAAGACTGCGAACTCCGGTTACCTGACCCGCCGTCTCGTGGACGTTGCGCAGGATTCCATCATCCTTGAACCGGATTGTGGTTCTGAGCGCGGCATCACCGTAGCGCCGATCGTTGACGCCGGTAACGTCATTGCCTCCTTGGGCATGCGTGTTCTCGGCCGGACAACGGCGGAAGACGTCATCAACAATCAGACCGGCGAAGTCATCGTTCCGAAGGGGACTTTGATCGACGAGAAGGATGTTGATGCGATCGAAGCGGCGAAAGTTCAGCAGATCAAGATCCGTTCGGTTCTGACCTGTGAAACGGAAACCGGCGTGTGCGCGACCTGTTACGGCCGTGACCTTGCACGTGGTACTCCGGTGAACATGGGTGAAGCTGTCGGTGTTATCGCTGCGCAGTCGATCGGTGAGCCGGGCACTCAGCTGACCATGCGTACCTTCCACATCGGTGGTACGGCGCAGGTTGTTGATTCATCGTTCATCGAATCCAACGTCGATGGCACGGTCAAAATCCGTAACCGCTCGGTCAACCGCGACAGTGAAGGCAACCTGGTTGCAATGGTTCGCAACATGTCCATCGTTGTCATCGACAGCGACGGTAATGAGCGTGCTGTTCACCGTGTCGCTTACGGCTCCAAGCTGCATGTCGACGAAGGCGATTCAGTCAAGCGCGGCCAGCGGATTGCCGAATGGGATCCGTACACCCGTCCGATGCTCGCCGAAGTTGATGGTGTCGTGGACTTTGAAGACCTGGTTGACGGGGCTTCTGTTCAGGAAACCGCCGATGAGGCGACCGGTATCACCAAGCGTGTTGTCATCGATTGGCGCTCGTCTCAGCGTGGTGCGGACCTCAAACCGGCGATTGTCATCAAGGACGCAAAAGGGTCTGTTGCCAAAAACCAGCGCGGATCCGATGCGCGCCTGATGCTGTCTGTGGATGCGGTTCTGTCCGTTCAGCCGGGCAACTCCATCAAGGCTGGTGACGTTCTTGCGCGTATTCCGCTGGAAAGCGCAAAGACCAAGGACATCACCGGTGGTCTGCCGCGGGTTGCGGAACTGTTCGAAGCCCGCCGTCCGAAGGATCACGCGATCATCGCTGAAATCGATGGTACGATCCGCTTCGGCCGCGACTACAAGAACAAGCGCCGCATCATCATCGATCCTGCTGAGGACGGTGCGGAACCGGTCGAATATCTCATCCCGAAAGGCAAACACTTCCACCTTCAGGAAGGCGATGCCATTGAGAAGGGTGAATATATCCTCGACGGTAATCCGGCACCGCACGACATTCTGGCCGTTAAAGGCGTTGAGGCCCTGGCTGCCTACCTCGTCAACGAAATCCAGGAAGTCTACCGTCTGCAGGGTGTGACCATCAACGACAAGCACATCGAAGTGATTGTCCGCCAGATGCTTCAGAAAATCGAGATTACCGATCCGGGCGAAACGGAGTTCTTCTCCGGCGAACAGATCGACAAACTCGACTTTGAAGAAGCCAATCGCAAGGCAGTCGATAATGCACGTGATCCGGCGAAGGGCGTTCCGGTCCTGCTCGGTATCACCAAAGCATCGCTTCAAACCCGCTCGTTCTTCTCTGCCGCGTCCTTCCAGGAAACGACCCGCGTTCTTACCGACGCAGCGGTCAACGGCAAGACCGACCCGCTGGTCGGCCTCAAAGAGAACGTTATCGTGGGCCGCTTGATCCCAGCCGGTACCGGCGGGGTGATGAAGCGAATCCGCAAGATTGCAACGCACCGCGACGACCTCATCCAGGAAGCGCAGCGCCAGCAATCTTCGGATAGTGCCGCGGAAGGCCTTTTGGAAGATATGACTGGGGCGGCCGAATAGACTTCTGCCAAGCCAAGGAAATCGAAAGGCCGCCTCCGGGCGGCCTTTCTTGTCTCAAGACCAAATCAAATGGTGATCGACAATGAACGACAACGATATGGAAATGGAGCCGGTGGTCTACATTGTGATCGGCCGGGTTTGGCAGGACGAAAATACGTCGCCGGATGCAGCAATCACGATCCATGCTCTGCTGACAGCGCCAGATGATGACGATGCCGTCCGCAAGACACTCGAAGCATTGTCGTCTCAAGGGTTCGCCGAAGCTGAACTGGATCAGATCGGTGTGATCGATGGTGAACCTGATGAACCGATCTATGAAGGGGCGTATCAGGACGCATTGTCCGGGAACGTTGCTATAGTAACCCTATCCGAATGAGGGCAGGGGCTGGTTCGCCAGCTTGCCAGCATGAATATGCATGAGATTAAAGGCGTGCTCCCATCGGACGCGCCTTTGTTTTTGGGCAATACCGAATAGCCGGATGATCGGTTATTACAGAGACAATCTTGAAAAACTGCATGTCAGCCATGCATGTGGGAATCAATCGCGAGAACGGGCCTGTCGAACCGCTGTACTGAGCGATTCCGGTGCATTTGTTGGAATTTGAATCATCTGGTTAAGGTTTGATTAATTGTTCGAAATTGGTCTGGATTAGGTGTAAATAACAAAAGAACCGAATTGGGTTTGCCTTGGAAATAATCTTGCGTTTGGTGCTGTTTTGACGGTCATTTATGAGGCGGCATTTCCCGAAGTCGCGGAAATGCGGAATTTCCAACAAATCACTTGACGCAAAGGGTGCATCTGAGTAGGTTCCGCGCATCCCAAGGGCAGGCGGTAAGAGCGAACCCTCCAGCGCTTCTGAAGAGCGCAGGACACAGTCCTCTTAAACGCTGCCGGGTCACATAGGCGAATACGCGTCGATTGCATGACCGCGAGGTAACTCGTGGTCCTCTGGTTTTTCGCAGCGCCGGCCGCTCTTTTCGGAGCGTGCGGGCGCGATTCTGCATGTTTGAACACATGTGGCATCAGCGGGGGACTGCAGTTGCACAAAGAATTTTGGATGGACAAGGTAAAGGGCACAGAATGCCGACCATCAACCAGTTGATCCGCAAGCCGCGGAAAGATCCGCCGAAGCGGAACAAAGTGCCGGCCATGGAGGCCTGCCCGCAGAAGCGTGGTGTTTGCACCCGCGTCTACACGACCACTCCGAAGAAGCCGAACTCGGCTCTGCGTAAAGTGGCGAAAATCCGTCTGACCAACGGCTTTGAAGTCATTGGATACATCCCGGGTGAAGGCCACAACCTTCAGGAACACTCCGTTGTGATGATCCGCGGCGGCCGTGTGAAGGATTTGCCGGGTGTCCGTTATCACATCATCCGTGGTGTGCTGGATACCCAAGGCGTTAAAGATCGTAAGCAGCGCCGTTCGAAGTACGGCGCCAAGCGGCCGAAGTAAGGAGCACGTTAGATGTCCCGTCGTCACCGCGCAGAAAAACGCGAAATCAACCCGGATCCGAAATTCGGGGATATGGTCGTCACCAAGTTCATGAACTCCATCATGTACGACGGCAAAAAATCCACCGCCGAGCGCATTGTTTACGGTGCTTTCGACGTTGTTGAGAACAAGACCCGTGAGAACCCGATCGAAGTGTTCCACGCTGCTCTTGAGAACGTTATGCCGCAAGTGGAAGTTCGTTCCCGCCGTGTTGGTGGTGCGACCTACCAGGTCCCGGTTGAAGTTCGTTCTGACCGCCGTCAGGCGCTTGCGATCCGTTGGTTGATCGCAGCAGCTCGTAACCGCAACGAAACCACAATGGTTGATCGCCTCTCCGGTGAACTGCTCGATGCAGCAAACAACCGTGGTACCGCAGTTAAGAAGCGCGAAGACACGCACCGGATGGCCGACGCCAACCGCGCATTCTCGCACTATCGCTGGTAATAAGTTACTTCGAAGGGCTGACGCTATGTCGCGCACGCATAATATCGAGGACTACCGTAACTTCGGCATCATGGCTCACATCGATGCTGGTAAGACGACCACCACCGAGCGGATCCTCTACTACACCGGTAAGAGCCATAAGATCGGTGAAGTTCATGATGGCGCTGCCACCATGGACTGGATGGAGCAGGAGCAGGAGCGTGGTATCACGATCACCTCTGCTGCAACCACCGCTCACTGGAATGACAAACGCCTGAACATCATCGACACCCCAGGCCACGTTGACTTCACCATTGAAGTTGAGCGGTCCCTGCGTGTTCTTGATGGCGCGGTTGCTCTTCTGGATGCCAACGCTGGCGTTGAGCCGCAGACCGAGACTGTTTGGCGTCAGGCCGACAAGTACAACGTCCCGCGGATGATCTTCGTCAACAAGATGGACAAACTCGGCGCCGATTTCGATCGCTGCTGCGAGATGATCAAGTCCCGTCTTGGTGCTACTCCGCTGGTCATGCAGCTGAACATCGGCGCTGAAAGCGAATTCGCTGGCGTTGTTGATCTGCTGAAAATGAAAGCTCTGATCTGGCAGTCCGAAAACCTCGGCGCTGCTTGGGACGTTCTGGACATCCCGGCTGAGCTTGCTGACCGTGCGCAGGAAATGCGCGACGCTCTGATCGAGACTGCTGTTGAGATCGACGAAGAAGCAATGGAAGCTTACCTGGAAGGCGAAGAGCCGTCTTTCGAGAAGCTTCAAGAGCTGATCCGTAAAGGCACCATCGCTGGTGACTTCGTTCCGGTCTTCTGTGGTTCTGCGTTCAAGAACAAAGGCGTACAGCCGCTTCTTGATGCAGTGGTTGATTACCTGCCGAGCCCGGTTGAAGTTCCGGCTATTAAAGGTATCGATCCGAAGAACGAAGAAGAAGTTGAGCGTCAGTCTTCCGACGAAGAGCCGCTTGGTCTGCTTGCGTTCAAGATCGCAAACGACCCGTTCGTTGGCTCTTTGACCTTCTGCCGCATCTACTCCGGTGTTCTGAACAAGGGTGTCTCCCTTCTGAACACTGTTAAAGACAAGCGTGAGCGCGTTGGCCGGATGATGCAGATGCACTCCAACTCCCGTGAAGACATTGATGTGGCCTACGCAGGTGACATCGTGGCGATCGCAGGTCTCAAAGACACCACCACAGGTGACACGCTTTGTGATCCGCTGAAGCCGGTCATTCTGGAGCGGATGGAATTCCCTGAGCCGGTCATCGAGATCGCTGTTGAGCCGAAAACCAAAGCCGACCAGGAAAAAATGGGCCTCGCCCTGAACCGCCTGGCTGCTGAGGATCCGTCCTTCCGCGTGAAGACCGACGAAGAGTCCGGTCAGACCATCATCGCCGGTATGGGTGAATTGCACCTCGACATCATCGTCGACCGCATGAAGCGTGAGTTCAAGGTTGAGGCGAACATTGGTGCGCCGCAGGTTGCTTACCGCGAAACAATCACCAAGGTTGCAGATGTGGATTACACCCACAAGAAGCAGTCTGGTGGTTCTGGTCAGTTCGCTCGCATCAAGCTCACCATCGAGCCGTCCGAGCCGAATGAAGGTTACGTCTTCGAGAGCAAGATCGTTGGCGGTAACGTTCCGAAGGAATACATCCCGGGTGTTACCAAGGGTATCGAAAGCGTCATGTCGTCCGGTCCGCTGGCTGGCTTCCCGATGCTCGACATCAAGGCAACACTCACCGATGGTGCCTACCACGACGTTGACTCCTCTGTTCTGGCCTTCGAAATCGCCGGCCGTGCCGGTTTCCGCGAAGCCATTCAGAAAGCTGGCCCGAAACTTCTCGAGCCGGTCATGAAGGTCGAGGTTGTTACCCCGGAAGATTACATGGGTGATGTGATTGGTGACCTGAACTCCCGCCGCGGCCAGATCGCGGGTACGGAGAACCGGGGCATCGTGACCGTCATCACAGCAATGGTACCGCTGGCCAACATGTTTGGTTACGTGAACAACCTGCGTTCCATGTCTCAAGGCCGCGCCCAGTATTCGATGGTGTTCGATCACTACGATCAGGTGCCGCAGGCTGTCGCCGAAGAGGTTCAGGCGAAATACGCCTGATCCCAACCTCTTGAATTAATTAAGAATTAGAGAAACGGAGTACTCCGATGGCGAAGGAAAAGTTTGAGCGCAATAAGCCGCACGTTAACATTGGCACGATTGGCCACGTTGACCACGGCAAGACGACGCTGACCGCTGCAATCACCATGACGCTTGCAGAAGCTGGTGGTGCAGAAGCAAAAGCCTATGATGAGATTGACGGTGCGCCTGAAGAAAAGGCACGCGGCATCACCATCTCCACGGCGCACGTTGAGTATGAGACGGAAAACCGTCACTACGCTCACGTTGACTGCCCGGGCCACGCCGACTACGTGAAGAACATGATCACCGGTGCCGCGCAGATGGACGGCGCGATCCTGGTGTGTTCCGCAGCAGACGGCCCGATGCCGCAGACCCGTGAGCACATCCTGCTTGCGCGTCAGGTTGGCGTTCCGGCTCTGGTTGTTTTCATGAACAAGGTTGACCAGGTCGACGACGAAGAGCTTCTCGAGCTCGTCGAAATGGAAATCCGTGAGCTGCTGTCTTCTTACGAATTCCCGGGCGACGACATTCCGATCGTCAAGGGTTCTGCGCTGGCAGCTGTTGAGAACCGTGATGCGGCGATTGGCCGTGACGCGATCCGTGAGCTGATGGCTCAGGTTGATGAGTACATTCCGACCCCGGAGCGTCCGAAGGATCAGCCGTTCCTGATGCCGATCGAAGACGTGTTCTCGATCTCCGGCCGCGGTACTGTTGTGACCGGCCGTGTTGAGCGCGGTGTGATCAACGTGGGTGAAGAAGTCGAGATCGTCGGCATCAAGGATACCCAGAAGACCACGGTTACCGGCGTTGAAATGTTCCGCAAGCTGCTGGACAGCGGTGAAGCCGGCGACAACATCGGTGCTCTGATCCGCGGCGTTGGCCGTGAAGAGGTTGAGCGCGGCCAGGTTCTGTGTAAGCCGGGTTCTGTTAACCCGCACACGAAGTTCAAGGCTGAGGCTTACATCCTCACCAAGGAAGAAGGTGGCCGTCACACGCCGTTCTTCACCAACTACCGTCCGCAGTTCTACTTCCGCACGACCGACGTGACGGGTGTGGTTCACCTGCCGGAAGGTACGGAAATGGTGATGCCGGGTGACAACGTCTCCGTCGACGTTGAGCTGATCGTGCCGATCGCCATGGAAGATGGCCTGCGCTTCGCGATCCGCGAAGGTGGCCGCACCGTCGGCGCCGGCGTCGTAGCATCCATCATCGAATAATCGACAGCCGGGCCTGCCGGCGCAATTCAAGTTTGAGCGGGCAGGCCCGCAGTCAATTTGGGAACAATAACAATGAACGGTCAGAATATCCGGATCCGCCTGAAGGCTTTTGACCACCGTATTCTCGATGCTTCCACCAAGGAAATCGTGAACACGGCAAAGCGGACCGGTGCACAGGTACGGGGTCCCGTGCCGCTGCCGACGCGGATCGAGAAGTACACCGTGCTTCGTGGCCCGCATATCGATAAGAAAAGCCGCGATCAGTTCGAGATGCGTACGCATAAGCGTCTGCTCGACATCGTTGACCCGACACCGCAGACCGTGGACGCGCTGATGAAGCTCGACCTGGCCGCTGGTGTCGACGTCGAGATCAAGCTCTGAGGCGAGGCGAAGGGGACACATCCATGCGTTCTGGAGTGATCGCTCAGAAAGTGGGCATGACCCGCATCTATAACGATGCAGGCGAGCATGTTCCGGTCACGGTTTTGCGGCTGGAAAATTGCCAGGTGGTAGCCCACCGGACTGACGAAAAGAACGGTTACAACGCACTGCAGCTCGGTGCCGGTACCCGTAAAGTAAAGAATACGCCGAAGGCACTGCGCGGCCACTTTGCTGTTGCAAAGGTTGAGCCGAAGCGGACTGTGGTCGAGTTTCGCGTTTCCGCGGACAACATGATCGACGTG
Source organism: Roseibium sp. (assembly GCF_965216085.1). GTDB lineage: Bacteria > Pseudomonadota > Alphaproteobacteria > Rhizobiales > Stappiaceae > Roseibium. The sequence continues at coordinate 2,061,216 of NZ_OZ244138.1, forward strand.
GGCGCAGAAATCACTGCCGACCACTACGTCGAAGGCCAGTTCGTCGACGTGACCGGCACTTCCATCGGTAAAGGTTTTGCCGGTGTTATGAAGCGTCACAACTTCGGTGGTGGCCGTGCATCGCACGGTAACTCGATCTCGCACCGCTCACACGGTTCTACCGGTCAATGTCAAGACCCGGGCCGCGTGTTCAAGGGCAAGAAGATGGCCGGTCATATGGGCGATGCCCGCGTGACCACGCAGAACCTGAAGGTTGTGCGCACTGATGTTGAGCGTGGCCTGATCATGGTCGAAGGCTCTGTACCGGGCGCCAAAGGCGGCTGGATCCAGGTCCGCGACGCGATCAAAAAGGCGCTGCCGGAAAACGTTCCGGTCCCGGGTGCTTTCAAAGCGTCCGCAGCGGCTGAGGCTGCCGGGAAGGAGAGCGAGTGATGGAACTCCAGGTCAAAACCCTCGAAGGTGGGGCGGCCGGTTCGATCACGGTGTCTGACGAGATTTTTGGTCTCGAGCCGCGCACCGATTTGATCCACCGTGTTGTGCGCTGGCAGCTTGCCAAGCGCCAAGCGGGCACCCACAAGACGCTGCAGCGTTCGGAAGTTACTGGCTCGACGAAGAAATTCGTCCGTCAGAAAGGTTCCGGCGGCGCACGTCACGGCAACAAGAAGGCTCCGCAGTTCCGCGGCGGTGGTAAGGCATTTGGTCCGGTCGTTCGCGATCATGGCCATGACCTGCCGAAGAAAGTCCGCGCACTGGGCCTGAAGCACGCTCTGTCGGCGAAAGCCAAGACAGACAGCATCGTTGTTGTTGAAGATGCAAAAGCTGCTGAAGCAAAAACCAAGGCTCTGAAGTCCCAGCTGAACAAGCTCGGCCTGACCAGCGCTCTGGTGATTGACGGCACTGAAGTTGACAACAACTTCGCACTGGCTTCCCGCAACATTCCGCACCTGGATGTGTTGCCGGTTCAGGGCATCAATGTTTACGACATTCTGCGCGCCAACACGCTTGTGTTGACAAAAGCTGCGGTGTCCGCACTTGAGGAGCGCTTTAAATGAGCAATCTTCCTCACTACGACAAAATCGTCGGTCCGGTAATCACCGAAAAATCGACGATGGCTTCTGAAGAGAACAAGGTTGTCTTCAAGGTTGCCAACGATGCAACCAAGCCGGAAATCAAGGCCGCTGTCGAAGCTCTGTTCGGCGTCAAGGTCACGGCAGTCAACACTCTGGTCCGCAAGGGCAAAGTGAAGCGCTTCCGCGGACGTCTTGGCCGCCAGTCTGACTTCAAAAAGGCCGTCGTTACGCTGCAGGAAGGTCACGCAATTGACGTGGCTACCGGGCTCTAAGACGGGGACTTAAGAAAAATGGCACTTAAGACATTCAATCCGACGTCCCCAGGCCGCCGTCAGCTGGTTCAAGTTGACCGCTCCGGTCTGTGGAAGGGCAAGCCGGTCAAGACTTTGACCGAAGGCCTGTCCAAGTCCGGTGGTCGTAACAACACCGGCCGCATGACGTCTCCGAACCGCGGTGGCGGTCACAAGCGGACTTACCGTCTTGTCGACTTCAAACGCCGTAAATGGGACGTACCGGCAACGGTTGAGCGCCTGGAATACGATCCGAACCGGACCGCATTCATCGCTCTGATCCGTTACGAAGACGGTGAGCTGAGCTACATCTTGGCACCGCAGCGTTTGGCTGAAGGCGATACTGTCGTTGCTGGCGAAAACGTCGACGTGAAGCCGGGCAATGCAGCTCCGCTGTCCAAAATTCCGGTCGGTACGATCGTGCACAACATCGAACTGAAGCCTGGTAAAGGTGCTCAGATCGCTCGTTCTGCCGGTGCGTTCGTTCAGATCGTTGGCCGTGACCAAGGTTACACAACGCTGCGCCTGATGTCTGGTGAGCAGCGCCGTGTTCTCGGCACTTGCATGGCCACCATTGGCGCTGTGTCCAACCCGGACCATGCCAACATCAACCTCGGTAAGGCAGGCCGTTCCCGCTGGCTCGGCATCAAACCGCATGTTCGCGGTGTTGCTATGAACCCGATCGACCACCCGCACGGTGGTGGTGAAGGCCGGACATCTGGCGGACGTCATCCGGTTACTCCTTGGGGTAAACCGACCAAAGGTAAGCGCACGCGGAAGAACAAGCAGACTGATAAGTATATCGTCCGCTCCCGCCACGCGCGTAAGAAGTAAGGGACAGGATCGTGGCACGTTCGATCTGGAAAGGTCCGTTTGTCGACGGGTATCTGCTGAAGAAAGCGGACAAGGTACGCGAGTCCGGCCGGAACGAGGTCATCAAGACCTGGAGCCGCCGCTCGACGATCCTGCCGCAGTTCGTTGGTCTTACCTTCGGCGTCTACAACGGTCAGAAGCACGTTCCGGTGCTGGTGTCTGAAGAGATGATTGGTCACAAGTTCGGTGAGTTCTCACCGTCCCGGACCTATTACGGGCACGGCGCCGACAAGAAGGCGAAGAGGAAGTAACGATGGGCAAGCCGAAGCGTGAGCGGACGCTCGCTGACAACGAAGCTCGGGCAATGACACGGATGATCCGTGTTTCTCCCCGCAAGCTGAATCTCGTTGCTGCTGCTATCCGTGGTAAAAAAGTCGGTTCCGCCATTGCGGACCTGACATTCTCCCGCAAGCGCATCGCGCAAGACGTCAAGAAAACTCTGATGTCTGCCGTTGCCAACGCGGAAAACAATCACGACCTGGACATCGACAACCTGGTGGTTGCCGAAGCACATGTTGGCAAAGCTTTTGTCATCAAGCGGTTCCAGCCCCGTGCACGTGGACGTGTTGGCCGGATCGAGAAGCCTTTCTCGAACCTGACGATCGTCGTACGTGAAGTTGAGGAGAGTGCCTGATGGGACATAAAGTTAACCCGATCGGCATGCGCCTCGGGATCAACCGCACCTGGGATTCTCGCTGGTACGCCAACAAAAACGAATATGGCGATCTTCTGCATGAAGACTTCCGCATTCGTGAGTACCTGATGAAGGAACTCAAGCAGGCTGCGGTTTCCAAGGTGGTTATCGAGCGTCCGCACAAAAAGTGCCGCGTGTCCATTCACTCCGGTCGTCCGGGTGTGGTCATCGGTAAAAAAGGTGCAGACATCGAGCGTCTTCGCAAGAAGATTGCTGACATCACCAATTCCGAAGTGCATCTCAACATTGTTGAAGTGCGCAAGCCGGAAATCGACGCGACTTTGGTAGCCGCCTCGATCGCTCAGCAGCTGGAGCGCCGTGTTGCATTCCGCCGCGCCATGAAGCGGGCTGTTCAGTCAGCCATGCGTCTGGGCGCACAGGGCATCCGGATCAACTGCGGCGGCCGTCTCGGCGGTGCGGAAATCGCGCGGATCGAATGGTACCGTGAAGGACGGGTGCCGCTTCACACTCTGCGGGCTGACATCGATTACGGTGTTGCCAGCGCTCACACAGCCTACGGTGTGTGTGGTGTGAAGGTCTGGATCTTCAAAGGCGAAATCCTCGAGCATGATCCGATGGCGTCTGAAAAACGCGCCACAGCGGGCAACGAGGGTGGAAACCAGGGTGATCGCGGCGGACGCCGGGATCGGGGCCGCGAGCGCGCAGCATAATTTAAGCTGCCTGCCGCTCGTAAGAATAGAAAGACGAGAGAAGAACGATGCTGCAACCGAAGCGCACTAAGTTCCGCAAGCAGCACAAAGGCCGCATCCACGGCTTGTCGAAGGGGGGGACTGACCTCAACTTCGGCGCATTCGGTCTGAAGGCTCTGGAGCCCGAGCGGGTTACCGCTCGTCAGATCGAAGCGGCCCGTCGTGCTATGACCCGTCACATGAAACGTGCGGGTCGTGTTTGGATCCGTATCTTCCCGGATCTGCCGGTTTCTTCGAAACCTGCTGAAGTCCGCATGGGTAAGGGTAAGGGTTCTCCGGATTACTGGGCTTGCCGTGTCAAGCCGGGCCGGATCATGTTCGAAATTGACGGTGTGCCGGAAGACATTGCACGTGAAGCAATGCGTCTTGCCGCTGCCAAGCTGCCGATCAAATGCCGTTTCGTTCAGCGTATCGGCGAATAAGGCAGGCCAGGAGAGACAGCCATGAAGGCGACCGATGTACGGGCTAAGACCCTCGACGAGCTCCGCACAGAGCTTGAGGGCCTGAAGAAAGAGCAGTTCAACCTGCGCTTCCAGAAGGCTACGGGTCAGCTTGAAAACACCGCACGAGTCCGGCAGATCCGCCGTGATATCGCGCGTATCCAGACGATCATGCGCGAAAAGCGCGTGTCGGCGACCGCATAAGGAGACGGATCTATGCCAAAGCGTATCCTGCAGGGCACCGTTGTCAGCGACGCCAATGACAAAACGGTGACGGTAAATGTGGAGCGCCGCTTCACACACCCGCTGCTGAAAAAGACTGTGCGCCGGACCAAGAAGTACCGCGCACACGATGAAAGCAACCAATACAAGGTTGGCGATTCTGTTCAGATTGAAGAGTGCGCGCCGATCTCGAAAAACAAACGTTGGACAGTGGTTACTCAGTAACCACACTCCATGTGTGAGCATCAGGCGCCCGCAAACGGTGCGCCGATAGAAGAACAAGGCAGCCAGTCATGATTCAGATGCAAACAAACCTCGACGTCGCGGATAACTCCGGCGCACGTCGTGTCATGTGCATCAAAGTGCTCGGTGGCTCCAAGCGGAAATATGCCTCTGTTGGCGACATCATCGTTGTGTCGGTCAAAGAAGCTATTCCACGGGGCCGCGTTAAAAAGGGCGACGTGATGAAGGCTGTCGTCGTGCGCACGGCAAAGGATATCCGCCGTCCCGATGGCAGCGTGATCCGGTTCGACCGCAATGCGGCCGTGCTGGTCAATAACAACAAGGAGCCAGTCGGCACCCGTATTTTCGGACCAGTGCCGCGTGAGCTCCGCGCTAAGAACCATATGAAAATCATTTCGCTGGCGCCGGAGGTGCTCTGATGGCTGCGAAAATCAAAAAAGGCGATACGGTGGTCGTACTGACCGGCCGTGATAAGGGCAAGTCTGGTGAAGTGATCCAGATGTTGCCGGCCGACAACAAAGCACTGGTACGCGGCATCAATTTGGTCCGCCGTCACCAGAAGCAGACCCAGACCCAGGAAGCTGGCATCGTTTCTAAAGAAGCGCCGATCCATCTTTCCAACATCGCTCTTGCCGATCCGAAGGACGGTAAGGCGACGCGCGTCGGCTTCAAAGTGCAGGACGATGGTGCCAAGGTCCGTGTGGCCAAGCGTTCGGGAGACCTGATCGATGGCTGAGACCTCTTACGTGCCGCGTCTTAAGACGCATTACGACGAAGTCGTGCGCAAGCAGCTTCAGGAAAAATTCGAGTATGCGAACGTTATGCAGGTTCCGCAGCTTGAAAAAATCGTCCTGAACATTGGTGTTGGTGAAGCAGTGGGCGATTCCAAGAAAGCCCGTATCGCTGCTGAAGATCTGGCTGCAATTGCTGGTCAGAAGCCGGTCATCACCAAGGCTAAAAAATCCATCGCGACCTTTAAGGTCCGCGAAGGCATGCCGCTTGGTTCGAAGGTGACACTGCGCCGTCAGCAGATGTTCGAATTTCTCGACCGTCTGATCACCATCGCGCTGCCGCGTGTTCGTGACTTCCGTGGCCTGAACCCGAAAAGCTTCGACGGCCGTGGCAACTACGCCATGGGCATCAAAGAGCACATCGTGTTCCCGGAAATCGAGTACGACAAGGTCGATCAGATCTGGGGTATGGACATTATCGTCTGCACCACGGCGCCGACCGATGACGAGGCGCGCGAGCTTCTGCGTGCTTTCAACTTCCCGTTCACGAAATAACGGGCAAGGAAGGAAAACACGATGGCGAAGAAAAGCGCAGTCGAGAAGAACAAGCGTCGCGAGAAGCTTGTCAAGAAATACGCCGAGAAGCGTGCCGCTCTGAAAGCTATGGCCAAGGACGCAACCTTGAGCCCTGAAGAGCAGTTCAATGCCCGCCTGAAGCTGGCCAAATTGCCGCGGAACTCCGCGCCGAACCGCGTTCGCAACCGTTGCGAAGTGTCCGGCCGTCCGCGCGGTTATTACCGCAAGCTGAAGATGTCGCGTATTGCGCTTCGTGAACTGGGCTCCCTGGGTAAGATCCCGGGCCTGGTCAAGTCGAGCTGGTAAGGAGAAACTCCGATGGCAATTTCTGATCCGTTGGGGGATATGCTGACCCGGATTCGCAACGCGCAAATGCGTCGCAAGAACAAGGTCAGTTCACCAAATTCCAAATTGCGCGCACACGTACTTGATGTGCTTGCAAAAGAAGGGTACATCCGTGGCTACACCACGGTTGAATACGAGGGCGGTAAGTCCGAGTTGGAAATCGAACTGAAGTATTTCGATGGTGAACCGGTGATTCGCACGATTGAGCGCGTTTCAAAGCCGGGCCGCCGCGTGTACTCGTCGGTGAAAAACATCCCGCATGTCTCTAATGGCCTGGGCGTGTCGATCATTTCGACTCCGCGCGGCGTCATGAGCGACCATCAGGCGCGGGACGAAAACGTAGGTGGCGAGGTACTGTGTCGCGTCTTCTGATGCGGCATTCTCGCTGTTAAAACAACGACAAGGTTGGTCAAATGTCTCGTATTGGCAAAAAGCCAGTCCCCGTCCCAAGCGGGGTAACGGCATCGATCGACGGTCAGACAGTCTCGATCAAGGGCCCGAAAGGCGAAAAGACTTTCGTGCTCAATGATCTTGTTCTGGCCGAAATGACTGATGACGGGATCAAAATCGATCCGCGTAACAACTCCAAGCCGGCTCGCTCCATGTGGGGCATGAGCCGCACCATGGTTCTGAACTTGATCACCGGCGTGACCGAAGGCTTCCAAAAAGACCTCGCGATCACTGGTGTTGGTTACCGTGCTCAGGTTCAAGGTCAAAACCTTCAGCTGGCGCTTGGTTTCTCGCATGACGTTGTCTATCCGATCCCGGAAGGCATCGAAATCAAGTGTGCGAAACCGACGGAAATCAGCGTTTCTGGTACCGACAAACAACGTGTCGGCCAGGTCGCAGCTGAAATCCGCGAATTCCGCCCGCCGGAGCCGTACAAAGGCAAAGGCGTTCGTTATGCAGACGAGTTCATCGTCCGCAAAGAAGGCAAGAAGAAGTAACGGACCAGGATCATGGCGAACAGCAAACAAGCTTTCGAACGCCGCCGCGATCGCGTGCGCCGTTCAGTCAAGAAAGCCGCGAACGGTCGTCCGCGCCTTTCTATCTTCCGCTCGTCGAAGCAGATCTACGCCCAGATCATCGACGACGCGCAGGGACATACAATTGTCTCCGCTTCCACGATCGAGAAAGATCTCAAGGGCAGCCTGAAAACGGGCGCCGATGTGTCTGCAGCAGCAGCCGTTGGCAAGCTTGTTGCCGAGCGTGCAGCCGCCGCCGGTGTCAAGCAGGTCGTGTTCGACCGTGGCGGGTACCAGTATCATGGGCGTGTTAAAGCGCTTGCCGATGCCGCCCGCGAAGGTGGACTTGAATTCTGACCAGCGCCCGTTGGCGCTCCTAAGTACGGAAGACGTATAAAATGGCGAGACAGGATAATCGCGAGCGCGAAGAGCGCGACAGCGAATTCGTCGACAAGCTCGTACACATCAACCGCGTGGCCAAAGTGGTCAAGGGTGGCCGTCGCTTCGGCTTCGCAGCCCTCGTTGTTGTTGGTGACCAAAAGGGCCGTGTCGGCTTCGGTCATGGTAAAGCACGTGAAGTGCCGGAAGCCATCCGGAAAGCAACTGAAGCTGCAAAGCGTACAATGATTCGTGTGCCGCTGCGCGAAGGCCGGACCCTCCACCACGATGTGGAAGGCCGTCACGGCGCTGGTAAGGTTCTGCTGCGTGCAGCACCGGCCGGTACCGGTATCATCGCAGGTGGTCCGATGCGTGCGGTTTTTGAAACACTTGGCGTTCAGGACGTTGTGGCAAAGTCTTTGGGGACCTCCAATCCCTACAATATGGTTCGTGCGACATTTAACGCGCTGACCAAAGAAGACAGCCCGCGCTCCGTTGCTGCCCGCCGTGGCCTTAAGGTCTCTGTGTTGCAGTCCCGGCGTCGTGACAACAACGAAGAGGCGGCTCCGGCTGCCGCTGAGGGTTGACCTTAGCGGCGCGAGCCACCAGCTGAATGAGGGTTAGTTCCATGGCGAACACCGAAAAGACTGTTACGGTCGAACAGATCGGCAGCCCGCTGCGCCGTCCGAAGGACCAGCGCGCGACGCTCGTCGGTCTCGGCCTGAACAAGATGCACCGCCGTTCCACACTGAAGGACACTCCTGAAGTGCGCGGCATGATCAATAAGGTCCAGCATCTCGTTCGCGTCGTCGAAGACAACGCGTAAGGGGTGAGGAGATAAAGACATGAAGCTCAACGAACTTCGTGACAACGAAGGTGCCTCTCCGGAGCGCACACGCGTTGGCCGCGGTATCGGCTCTGGCAAAGGCAAGACCGGTGGACGTGGTGTTAAAGGTCAAAAGTCCCGCTCTGGTGTAGCGATCAAGGGCTTTGAAGGCGGTCAAATGCCGCTTCACCGCCGTCTGCCGAAGCGCGGCTTTACGAACATTTTCGCCAAGGACTACAGCACTGTGTCCGTTGGTCGTGTTCAAAAGGCAATCGACGCTGGCAAGCTGAACGCTTCTGAGACGGTGACCGTCGAAGCGCTGAAGGCTGCAGGTGTGGTCAAGCGGGTCCGTGATGGCGTCCGCATCGTTGCCAACGGTGAACTCACCGCGGCAGTGACCTTTGAAGTTGCCGGTGCCTCCAAAGGCGCTGTAGCAGCGATTGAAAAAGCAGGCGGCAAAGTCGCCGTTCTGGGAGCTCAGGCTTAACAGCCTGGGCTTTTCCCATTTGGCAGCAAGCATCCGACCGGAGTAGGGCATGGCATCGGCCGCCGAGCAACTGGCGTCAAATCTAAATTTCTCAGCTTTCGCCAAGGCTGAAGAACTCAAAAAGCGCATCTGGTTCACGCTAGGGGCGCTTTTGGTTTATCGACTGGGCACTTACATTCCGATGCCCGGGATCAATCCTGAAGCGTTTGCGCAGGCCTTTAGTCAGGCCCAATCTGGCATTATCGGCATGTTCAACATGTTTGCCGGTGGTGCGGTTGAGCGCATGGCGATTTTCGCCCTCGGCATCATGCCGTATATCTCCGCCTCCATTATCATGCAGCTTATGACGACCGTCGTTCCGACGCTCGAGCAGCTGAAGAAGGAAGGCGAGCAGGGCCGGAAAGTCATCAACCAGTACACCCGCTACGGCACCGTTATTCTGGCTGCGTTCCAGGCTTATGGCATTGCGGTTGGCCTGGAAGGCGCGACGAATGTTGTCACCGATCCAGGCTGGTTCTTCCGTGCGTCGACTGTAATCACGCTGGTTGGCGGCACCATGTTCCTGATGTGGCTGGGTGAGCAAATTACTGCCCGCGGCATTGGTAACGGTATTTCGCTGATCATTTTTGCCGGCATCGTCGCAGGCCTTCCGTCTGCGATCGTACAGACATTGGAACTCGGCCGTCAGGGGTCCCTGGCGACTGGTATCATTCTGGCCGTTATTCTGCTGGCAGTTGTCGTGATTGCGCTGATCGTGTTCATGGAACGGGCGCAGCGCCGTCTCTTGATCCAGTATCCGAAGCGTCAGATGGGCAATCGGATGTTCGAGGGTAACACTTCGTTCCTGCCGCTGAAGCTTAACACCGCTGGTGTTATTCCGCCGATCTTCGCTTCATCACTTCTGTTGGTTCCGGCAACGATTTCCGGGTTTAATGCCGGCGGAGGTAACGATGTGTTGACCACCATTACAGCGCTTCTTGGCCACGGCCAGCCGTTGTTCATGGTGTTCTATGCGGCCATGATCATCTTCTTCTGCTTCTTCTACACAGCGATTGTTTTCAATCCGAGCGATACGGCTGACAATCTGAAGAAGCATGGCGGCTTCATTCCGGGCATCCGTCCGGGTGAGCGGACAGCGCAATACATTGACCATGTGTTGACCCGGATTACTGTCGTTGGTGCCATTTACATCACCATCGTTTGTCTATTACCCGAATTCCTCATTTCGGCGACCGGCGTTCCGTTCTATTTCGGGGGGACATCCTTGTTGATTGTCGTGAGCGTGACAATGGATACCGTATCTCAGATCCAGGGTCATTTGCTGGCGCATCAATATGAAGGGCTGGTGAAGAAAGCGAAACTTAGGGGGAGACGCCGATGAGGCTCATTCTGGTTGGACCGCCAGGTGCGGGGAAGGGGACACAGGCTGCGCGGCTTGTTGAGAAATATGGAATTCCTCAACTGTCGACAGGCGACATGCTGCGCGCAGCTGTTGCAGCCGAAACCCCGGTTGGTCTGAAGGCTAAAGCGGTAATGGATGCTGGCGGACTGGTGTCGGATGACATCGTTGTCGGCATCATCCGGGACCGTATCGCCGAAGACGACGCCAAAAAGGGGTTCATCCTGGATGGTTTCCCGCGGACACTGGCCCAAGCAGAAGCGCTTGATCAGATGCTCACCGAAAACAGCTTGAAGCTGAACAGCGTTGTTGAGCTGCGCGTTGACCAAACCAAACTGGTCGACCGGATCATCAACCGGGCTGAAGAAGCAAAGGCTGCCGGTCAGCCGGTCCGCAAGGACGACGACCCGGAAGTCTTTAAACAGCGTCTTGAGGCGTATAACCGCGATACAGCAGTTGTGGTGCCTTACTACGAGAAAACAGGCCTCCTGTCGGTCATCGATGGCATGCAGTCAATCGATGACGTAACGGCTTCGGTTAATTCCGTTCTTCAGGGACTTGACGAGAACGTTTAGAGTCGGTAAACGACCCGCTCTAGCTTACAGTTCAGCCGGTTCCATACCCATGGGACCGGCATTGTCTGTGCCGGGTCTGACCCGGCATTTTCGTACCCTGCAAGGGCCGGCCTCCACCGGACGCGGGGCTTTTTGAAACGCGATCTGGTTTCGGCTGGACCGCAAAAACATGGAGACCAACGTGGCACGTATTGCTGGCGTTAACATCCCGACGAACAAGCGCGTTGTCATCGCGCTTCAGTACATTCACGGCATTGGTGCGAAATTCGCCCAGGAAATCATCGAAAAGAACAACATCGATGCTGCCCGTCGTGTAAACGAGCTTTCTGACGCAGAAGTCCTGCAGATCCGCGAAACCATCGACCGTGATTACATGGTTGAGGGCGATCTGCGCCGTGACACTGCAATGAACATCAAACGTTTGATGGACCTTGGCTGCTACCGCGGCCTGCGTCACCGCCGCGGCCTTCCGGTTCGTGGTCAGCGGACGCACACAAACGCACGTACCCGTAAGGGTCCGGCGAAGCCGATCGCTGGTAAGAAAAAATAATCATAACCTCGATTGGTGGTGGAGCTGCCGGAACTACGGCAGTGACGAGATCAAAACAAGGATACAAGAATGGCTAAAGATACGACGCGCGTGCGTCGCCGCGAGCGCAAGAATATCTCTTCTGGCGTTGCGCATGTGAACTCTACGTTCAACAACACCATGATCACGATCACGGACGCTCAGGGAAATGCGATTTCCTGGTCTTCTGCCGGTGCACTAGGTTTCAAAGGCTCCCGTAAGTCTACACCGTATGCTGCGCAGGTTGCTGCTGAAGATGCTGCGAAAAAAGCAGCTGAACACGGCATGCGTACTCTGGAAGTTGAAGTCCGTGGCCCAGGTTCTGGTCGTGAATCTGCTCTGCGCGCGTTGCAGGCTGCTGGTTTCCTCATCACGTCCATCCGTGACGTGACGCCGATTCCGCACAATGGCTGCCGTCCGCGCAAGCGCCGCCGCGTCTAAGGCTTTCCAGCTTTAGGTACCTGTTTCTCCAAATGGCAAAGAATTGCCCGGCATTGAATTGAACCGGGCGGGATAGCCGAAGGGACGAAAACGTGACCATTCAAAAAAACTGGCAAGAACTGATCAAGCCGACCAAGCTCGAGATCAAGCCGGGTGAAGATCCGCGCTTCTTGGCAACTGTTGTTGCCGAGCCGCTTGAGCGTGGCTATGGCCTGACCTTGGGCAACGCTCTGCGCCGGATTCTGCTGTCTTCCCTTCAAGGTGCAGCGGTAACTGCGGTTCAGATCGACGGCGTTCTGCACGAGTTTTCCTCAATCCCAGGCGTTCGTGAAGATGTCACCGACATCGTTCTCAACATCAAGGAAATCGCCATCCGCATGGAAGGTGAAGGCCCGAAGCGCATGGTTGTGCGCAAGCAGGGACCTGGTGTTGTGACTGCAGGCGACATCCAGACCGTTGGCGATGTGGAAGTGCTCAATCCAGAGCTGGTGCTGTGCACCCTGGATGAAGGTTCAGAAATCCGCATGGAGTTCACTGTCAACACAGGCAAGGGCTATCATTCGTCCGACCGGAACCGTCCGGAAGACGCACCGATTGGCTTGATCCCTGTCGACAGCCTCTATTCTCCGGTCAAGAAGGTCTCTTACAAGGTGGAAAACACCCGTGAAGGCCAGGTTCTTGATTATGACAAGCTGACCCTGACTGTCGAAACCGATGGTTCCGTCAAGCCGGATGATGCCGTGGCTTTCGCCGCACGCATTCTGCAGGATCAGCTCTCCATCTTCGTCAACTTCGAAGAGCCGCAGCGTGAAGTTGCAGAGGACACTGTCCCGGAACTGGCGTTCAATCCGGCACTTTTGAAGAAGGTCGACGAACTGGAATTGTCTGTCCGGTCTGCAAACTGCCTGAAGAACGACAATATCGTGTATATTGGCGATCTCATTCAGAAGACCGAAGCGGAAATGCTGCGGACACCGAATTTCGGCCGCAAGTCGCTCAACGAGATCAAGGAAGTTCTCGCCCAGATGGGTCTCCATCTCGGTATGGAAGTTGCCAACTGGCCGCCAGAGAACATCGACGATCTCGCCAAGCGTTACGAAGATCATCAGTATTAAGGGCGTACGCGTCCTAACGGAGCAACCGGGCAAGTGCTTTAAACAAAGAGCAGACTGCCTGAAAGACAAAGGAGAGGGCCATGCGCCACGGTAAATCCGGCCGCAAGCTCAACCGGACCGCTAGCCACCGCAAGGCTATGTTCGCGAACATGGCAGCGTCGCTGATCAAGCACGAACAGATCGTTACGACCCTGCCGAAGGCTAAAGAAATGAAGCCGATCATCGACAAGCTCATCACTTTGGGCAAGCGCGGTGATCTTCATGCACGCCGCCAGGCAATTTCGCAGATTCGCGACGTTGCTATGGTCAAGAAGCTGTTTGACACGCTGGGTGAGCGCTACAAGGACCGTCAGGGCGGTTACTCGCGCGTTCTCAAAGCTGGTTTCCGCTATGGCGATAACGCTCCGATGGCAGTCATCGAGCTGATCGACCGCGATCCGGAAGCACGTGGCGCAGAAGACCGCGCACGTGTTGAAGCTGAAGAAGCGGCTGAAAACGCAGCGTAAGTCGTACGACTTTCGTTTCAGGAAAGGCGGGCTATCAGGCCCGCCTTTTTTGTTGCGATTTTTTTCGGATGGTCGCGATCTAGCGATTGCAATCGCCACATTATCAATACTTTAACGGTCACTGGGTAGTTTTCTCCCATGTCTCGCGGGGGGACCAGGAGAATCCAATTGACCCAAGCATCTACCTCACCCAAGGCCAGCAAATGGCCAGCCATTCGTTTGTCATTTTTGATTCCGGCTCTCATGGTCTTCTTGACCATCGGTGCCTGTACTGCGGTCGGAGTAATCGGCTACATCAATGGTCGGGATGGATTGCGGGAAGCTGCTGAAGCTGAACTGGGCATGGTCGTCAATGCCAAGTCCGCGCTGCTGGAAGCCAAGCTGGCTTCTATCGAAAATGAAGTCGTCAATGTGGCGACCGGTGCCGGGATCGGTGAAGCACTCGTCAACATGACGAATGCGACCATGAACCTCAGCAAACAACGCCCGGAGATCCTGGAATACTACCAGTCACCGGCGACACCTGAGGAACGCGCCGAAAAACTCGGTGACGATCACAAATCCATGTACTCCTGGCGCCATTCAGAAATCCACGGATCTTTCGTGTCGATTTGGAAGAACGGCGGTTACGGCGATGTCTATCTGATGGACCCCGAGGGCCTGGTGATTTATTCCGTCGCCAAAGGTGATGAATTCCTTACACCTGTTGGTGAAATTGCTGGCGGGGAAAGTGGTTTGAAAACTGCTTTTGAGCGGGCAAAGGAATCTGAAGAAGGTCAGATCGCAACCAGCCAATTTGAAGTTTATGGGCCGGGCGGCAATTCTGCTTCGATGTTTGTTGCAGCGCCAGTATATGTGAATTCCTTTGGTGATATCTCTTTCGGCGGCGTTGTTGCCATTAGAGTAGACGCCGGTGTCCTGGACGGTGTTGTCTCCAATCGGGCTGATCTTGGTCAAACTGGACAAGCTTATGTGGTGAATGGGGAAGGATACTCCCTATCCAATAAGCCGCTGTCTGCAGATGTCACTGCTCTGACGGAACTTAATGAAGGTACTGTCGTGCAATCTGCCTTGGGCGGGTCTGCGGGCGCAGGAATTGAGACTGGGCCAGATGGAGTGGACCGGTTGATGGTTGCCAAACCTCTGACTTTCCAAAACCATCAGTGGGCAGTCGTTGCGGAAAAAACGGTTGAAGAAACCTTTGCCAGCGTGACCTCCATGCGCAACTCCATGGTCATGTGGTCCATGATTGCAATTGCGATTGCCGCTGCCATCGCCATTGTCTTCTCGCGGAACATTACAAAACCGCTGAGCACCCTGGTCGGCGCGCTAACCGCGATTGCAGAAGGTGATCTCAACGCGGAAATCACCGCTGCTCGCCGTAAGGATGAGATCGGAGACATCGGACGTGCTGTTCTGCAAATTCGCCAGAATGCAGCTGAGGAAAACGAACAGCGGGCGGCCGAACAGGCTCAAACCGCCGAGCGTCAAGCTGCGCAGCGCCAGGAAATGCTGGCAAGCCTGGCTGGCGACTTTGAAGCGACTGTAGGTACAGTTGTCGACAAAGTTGCCCAGTCCGCCGCATCCTTGCGCGAATCGGCTGGCAATATGCGGAATATGACCGAGACCGCCGGCGAAACCTCCGCCAAGGCCGCCGGCATGTCGCAGGAAGCTCTGGCAGAGGTCGAATCGATCGCTGCCGCGTCTGATCAGCTGTCCAGCTCCATTCAGGAAATCTCGACCTTGATCGAGCGGTCCTCCAGTGTTGCAGCCGATGCGACCCGCCGCGCGCAAACAACCAACGAAACGGTCAAGTCGCTGGCTGAAGCGGCCAACCGGATCGGTGAAGTTGTTACGCTTATCAGTGACATTGCCGATCAGACCAACTTGCTGGCCCTGAACGCCACCATTGAGGCGGCGCGTGCAGGCGAAGCGGGCAAAGGTTTTGCGGTTGTTGCGTCCGAGGTGAAGGATCTTGCGGCTCAAACCGGTAAGGCGACTGGTGAGATCCAGCAGCAGATTGATGCGATCCGCGGTGCAACCGACGATGCTGTTGGCGCTATTGGCGACATTCAGAAAACCATCGACGAGATCACTCAGTCGGTCAGTGAAGTGGCTGCTGCAGTGACAGAGCAGAGCTACGCAACGCAAGGCATTGCTGAAAACACGCAGCGTGCGGCTGGCGGAACGTCTCAGGTCACTCAGGATGTCCAGAACGTGTCGTCCTTGTCTGAACAAACGAACAGCGCAGCACAGTCCTTCTCCGAAGAAGCGTCCGCAATGGCAAGCCAGGCAGACCATCTGGACGAAGAGGTTCGGAACTTCCTGAGCCAAGTCCGCTCTGCCTAAGTGCAGTCCATAATGCTTTTAGAAAGCCGCGGGTCACTCCCGCGGCTTTTCTCTTTGTATTTGCCTCTCTTCTGACCTATCTGCCATGTAATCAAACTGGAATGACAGATTCGAATAGAGGGGAGCCTTCATGCGTCTGATTAGAACCCGTTCAGCAGGCTATGCGAAAACCGTTGTAGCCGGGCTGATGGCGGTGTGTTGGTTCGGATCAGCCGCTGCCCAATCGCCGCAGCCAACACCTGCAGACCTGCGACTCGTTCCGGAAAGTGCAGCCCAGGTCAAATTGTCCTTCGCGCCGCTGGTCAAGGAAGTAGCACCGGCTGTGGTCAATGTCTATGCCAGCCGGAAGGTCGTCCAGCGCCAGCGGACGTCGCCGTTTTTTGACGATCCCTTCTTTCGCCGATTTTTTGGTCAGCCAAACGGTGGCGGTGACCGGCCGCGTGAACGGGTGGAGTCGTCGCTCGGTTCCGGTGTGATCATCTCGGCCGATGGCACGGTTATCACCAACCATCACGTCATCAAAGGCGCCGATGAGGTGCGCGTCGCTCTCAACGACCGCCGCGAGTTTGATGCAGACATTGTGCTGTTGGACGAGCGCACTGATCTGGCGGTCCTGAAAATCAGGGAAGGGGCCCCGTTTGACCATGTCGAATTCGCCAGTACGGACAGTCTCGAAGTTGGCGATCTGGTCCTCGCCATCGGCAACCCGTTTGGTGTTGGCCAGACTGTGACTCAAGGGATCGTGTCCGCTTTGGCCCGCACACAGGTCGGTGTGACGGATTTCCAGTTTTTCATTCAGACCGACGCGGCAATTAACCCGGGCAACTCGGGCGGCGCTTTGGTCGATATGACCGGCAAGCTGGTTGGCATCAACACGGCGATCTTCTCCAGATCAGGCGGATCCAACGGGATCGGCTTTGCAATTCCTGCCCATATGGCCCGCTATGTTGCCAGGGCCGCTGATCAGGGCGGCAAAGTACAGCGGCCTTGGCTCGGAGCAACAGTGCAGCTTGTGAGCGCCGAAATTGCAGAAGCTCTGTCCTTAGACCGGCCACGCGGTGTACTGGTCACCGCCGTTTTTAACGGCACACCTGCCCATGAGGCGGGTCTTCGGGTCAGTGACTTGGTCGTTGCGGTTGATGGCAAGGAAGTAATAGATCCAAATGCCTTTGGATACCGGTTCGCCACCAAAATGATTGGGGAGAGTTCTGAATTTACGGTTCTACGCTCCGGTAAAGAACAGGTCGTAACCGTCGCCTTGAAACCGGCTCCGGAAACTGTTCCGCGCGATACCCGGGAGTTGATGGAGTTTTCACCTTTTGAAGGCGCAACTGTTATGAACTTATCTCCCGCGGTCTCCCAGGAATTTGGTCTCGCCGGATTGCCGGAGGGGGTCATCATCACAGAAGTAAAAAGGGGGGGCCAAGCGGATAAGGTTGGCATGCGCCCTGGCGATATTGTTCGTGCGGTGAATGATCAGAATGTGAACAGCACCCGCATGCTGGAAACCATAACCAAAACCCCGCCGCGCGTTTGGCGTCTGGAAATCGAGCGCGATGGTATCGTGAACCAACTGGTTCTGCGCTAACAAAGGCTAGGTTTTGAGCGATCTCTTCGAAGCATCTGGATTGGCGGCCTCGGCACCTCGCCCACTGGCTGACCGGATGCGCCCGGCTCAGCTTGACGATGTGGTTGGGCAGGATCATCTGCTTGGTCCTGAGGGCACGTTGTCGCGTATGCTCAAGACCCGGACCCTGGGCTCCCTGATCTTCTGGGGTCCACCAGGGACCGGCAAGACAACGATTGCCCGCCTTCTTGCCAATGAAACGGATCTGGCGTTTGAGCAGATTTCCGCGATCTTCTCAGGCGTTGCGGATCTGAAAAAGGTGTTTGAAGCGGCACGGGCTCGGCGTATGGGCGGACGGGCAACTTTGTTGTTCGTCGATGAGATCCACCGGTTCAATCGGGCGCAACAGGACAGTTTTCTTCCCGTGATGGAAGACGGCACGATTACCCTGGTCGGGGCCTCCACGGAAAATCCGTCGTTTGAGCTGAATGCAGCGTTGTTGTCGCGCTCCCACGTGATGACGTTTCATTCGCTACACCAGCAAGCCCTGGAGCAGCTGCTGGCGCGTGCGGAAGAAACCGAAGAGAAAAAACTGCCGCTGGATGAAGAGGCACGTGCGGTTCTGATCCGCATGGCCGATGGCGACGGACGGTCGGCTCTGACCCTTGCTGAAGATGTTTGGCGCGCGTCCTCTGAGGACGAGGTGTTTGACGCCGAACGTCTTCAGGAAATCGTCCAGCGTCGGGCGCCGATCTACGACAAGAACGCGGACGGCCACTACAATCTCATTTCGGCGCTTCATAAATCGGTGCGCGGCTCCGATCCCGACGCCTCTCTTTATTGGTTTTGCCGGATGCTGGATGGCGGAGAAGATCCGATGTATCTGGCCCGGCGCCTTATTCGCATGGCCGTTGAAGACATCGGCCTGGCCGATCCCAATGCTCTGGTCCAGGCCAATGCCGCCCGCGATGCCTATCAGATGCTTGGGTCTCCGGAGGGCGAGCTGGCGCTCGCCCAATGCGTGATTTACCTGGCAACGGCGCCAAAATCGAATGGGGCGTATGTCGCCTATAAAGCGGCTATGCGCTCGGCCAAAACAAGCGGCTCTCTGTTGCCGCCAAAACATATCTTGAACGCGCCGACCAAACTGATGAAACAGGAAGGCTACGGCGACGGCTACCAATATGACCATGATGCGCCAGACGGTTTTTCCGGTCAGGACTATTTCCCGGAAGATCTTGGCCGCCAGACCTACTACGATCCGCCGGAGCGGGGGTTCGAACGCGACTTGCGCAAACGCCTTGAATATTGGGATAAGCTGCGCAAGGACCGCAGGAGCTGAATTGCCCGGGCTTGCTTGATGTGTTCACACAGCGTCAAGTAAGGCAATCCCTCTATCAAGTAGCCCGATCAACAAAAGACGATTACCCGGCTGTGACCAAGTGTGACCGTTGTTGTTCAGTGTTGCCGCTTTCAACGGGTCAGATCTGATCCCAAATACACCAAACCAAAACTTCCCTGTGTTACGGTAAAGGTATGAGGAATCAGGTGTTCGTAGAATGAAGGAAGTCGAACTCAGATTGGGGCTTGTTCTTTATGGCGGGGTGTCGCTCGCCATTTATATGCATGGCGTTAGCCGGGAAATTCTCAATCTGGTCCGGGCCTCCAGCTACCGTTTGGAACGAAAGAGCAATTCCAATTCCAGAAACAAGCCACCCGAGGAGTTGGGGCCAACCCAAACAGCGTACCAAGATCTACTGGATCTGTTGGCCCCTGTCGCAGATGTTCGTGTCGTGGTCGATGCGATCGCCGGGGCGTCTGCCGGCGGGGTCAACGGCATTATGCTCGGCCGGGCGCTGGCCCATGATCTGCCGCTCGACAGTCACAGTGAGATGTGGCTGGAAAATGCCGATGTGACCCGGTTGGCGCGGCCACAGTCGGGACTGTCGCGCTATTTCAAGATGTCTGTTTCTCCTGTGCTGGACCGTCTGGTGTCGGCGCGATTGTCCCGCCGGATTGAAAGCCCGGAAACCCAGGACAAACTGCGCCAGTTTATGCAGTCCCGCTGGTTTTCGCCGCCATTTTCCGGCGAGCGGTTTATCGGCTGGATGCTGGATGCCAGTTTGAAGATGGAAGTTCAGCGCGACGCGGAACGCACATTGATCCCGCGTGGTCAGACGCTCGATCTTTTTGTCACGATCACGGATTACAACGGCGTTAAGCGGCGGATCTTGCTAGATGATCCTGATTTTGTTGAAGAGTGGGATCACCGCCGGATCTTGAATTTTCACGCCGCACACCGGTCACCGCATTATGTCGACAGCCAGTTCGATGCCCGCTGTATACCTGAATTGGTGTTTGCGGCCAGGGCAACGTCTTCGTTTCCAGGGGCGTTTCCGCCGGCAACGGTCGCTGAAATGGAACGGGTTCTGGCCCGGCGTGATGAGAAATGGCTGAATAAGGATCAATTCCTGGCAAAATGTCTGCGCCTCAGCGATGAAACAATGGCGCGTCATTGTTTTGTTGATGGCAGCGTGGTGATGAACAAGCCTTTCGCACCCGTGATCGATGTCATCAAGGATCGGCCAGCGGCGCGTGAAGTTGCCCGGCGTCTGATCTATGTTGACCCAACCCCGCTTGAGCAGGCCCCGGACGACCAGCGGTCAACAGAGTTGCCCGGCTTTTTCCGTGTGATTCTAGCGTCGCTTGCGCATATTCCGCGCAACGAACCAATTGGCGATGATCTGAAGGAACTGGAACAGAACAACCGCCGCAGCCGCTGGCTGTCGCAACTGGTCGATACTGCCGCGCCTATGGTTCAGGAGGCCGTGTCTGGTTTCCTCCCGAAGCGGCGTGCGATTACCGCCGAAATTGTTGCCAATTGCCGCCGGCAGGCAACGGCCACGGCGTTCGAGCAAGCCGGGTTTGCCTTTCTCAACTATCAATCCCTAAAGCTGCATGCTTTGGCTGAGCGGCTGGCGAAATTGGTGTCCGGCCTTGGCGGAACCGATGAAGCGTCCCGGCAGGAAGAGGGGCTGCTCACGTTGTTCTACGAGCGCTTTAGCGGGATCGCTGCTGCCAGCGCGGATCAGCTGGGACGGACAGATCCAGCCGTGATTGCGCTTCTAAGAGGCCTGGATGTTGATTATCGGATCCGGCGTTTGCGCTTTGTCATCCGCAAGCTCAATGGGTTCTACAATTACGATCCATCGTCCGATTTGCCGCCGCCGGATACCGAAGAACTCGACCGGCTAAAGGGGCTCTTATATGACCAGGTCGATCATTTGACATGGCGATGGCAGGACCGGTTTTATGGCGGCCGCAGCCAGGAACTTGCAGAAGAGCTTTGCGCAGGCGGGCTCACCACGGACAGCCGGGAGGCTGCTGTCCGGCGGTTTCTTGACGGAATGACCCAAATGATGGGGCTGGCCGATCTCGACCGGCTTCAGGACGAGTTGTTTGCCGAAGCTGCTGCCGGTTCGCTCGACAAGGAGCGGCATACAGCTTTGCTCGAGGCCTATATTGGTTTTGGCTTTTACGACCTGATCACCTTTCCGGTGCTCCAGAGAAACGACTTTTCTGAAGTGACGGAAATCCTGGTCGACCGGATCAGCCCGAGAGATGCCGAAAGCCTCTATACGGAAGGCTTTGAGCTCAAGGGTAAGCAACTCAACACGTTTGGTGCGTTTTTTAACCGCTCCTGGCGCGAACACGATTACCTGTGGGGGCGGCTCAATGCGGCTGACCGCCTAGTCAGCGTGGTTTTGTCCTCCATCGGCGATGCTCCGTTACCGCAGCCGGAAGTCAATCAAGCGCGGGCCCGCATTTTCTTGGCGATTCTAGAGGAGGAGCGGGAAAAGCTGCCCGAGATTCAGGAAGAAATCGAACGGATTGATGCCTTGATCCGATCCATTTATCCCGACTTTGCGCACGTGGCGGAAGAAGTTTAGAGCCTGCCGGCAGGCCTACCAAGTTCGTCGTTAGAAATTTTGAATCGGTGGTTCGGCCTTGATTCTCTTCGCTAGTCCGGCGATCACTGGCGTGAACGAAAATTTTGGGGCTGCATAATTGTATCATCTGTTTCTGGTTGTCATTGGCGGCGGGCTTGGGGCTGGCGGCCGCCATCTGGTCTCTTTGGCAACCTTGCGCCTGTTCGGACCGGGCTTTCCGGTCGGAACCATGACCGTCAATGTGGCCGGCTCGTTTATCATGGGGCTTTTCATCGGCTGGCTGGTGAAGCATGAGGCTGCGCATCTGCAGCCATTGCGGTATTTTTTGGCGACGGGCGTCTTGGGTGGGTTCACGACGTTTTCCGCGTTTTCCCTCGACACCGCCGTTCTGTGGGAGCGGGGGGATGTGCAGCTCGCCCTGATCTATGTTCTCGGGTCCGTCGTCTTGTCCATTCTGGCCGTGTTTACCGGCTTAATGCTCATGCGGCTGGGCGGGGCTTGATGCCGTGTTGAGCCGCAAGGCGAACGTTTTCCTTTCCTTTCAGGGCAAATCCGCCTATATGCGGCGCAATGATTTCTTGTCCGTTTGCCGCTGAGCCGACGGCGCAAATGCGCGCACTGCTGAAAGCGTGCTGCCAAACGAGACCAAAATGTCCGCGATTGAACAGAAAAAAGTGACCGCCGATGAGGCGGGCATGCGCCTCGACCGTTGGTTCAAAGCTCATTATCCGGGGCTCGGCTTCGGCCGCCTACAGAAACTCCTGCGGACCGGCCAGGTTCGGGTTGATGGCAAACGCGCTGAAAGCAACACACGCATTGCCAAGGGACAGATGATCCGTATCCCGCCGCTCGGTGTGGATCTGCCGGCAGATGATAAGAAGAACGCCAAGCCCAAATCCACCAAATTGATTGCCGATGACAAAAAAGCAGTCGAAGACATGCTGCTTTATGAAGACAATCAAGTGATGGTCCTCAACAAACCGGCGGGACTGGCTGTACAAGGCGGTTCTGGCTTGAAGCGCCATCTGGATGGCATGCTTGAGGCTTTCACGGACCGCAAGGGCAACAAACCACGTCTGGTGCACCGGCTCGACCGAGAAACCTCTGGTATCATCCTGGTTGCACGCACCCGTCAGGCGGCCCAGGAGCTCACCAAAGCCTTCCGCCACCGCAACACCCAAAAAGTCTACTGGACAATCCTTGCAGGCGTTCCCAAGCCGTTTCAGGGCCGGATCTCAACCTTCATTGCCCGCAATGAAGAGGAAGAGCGGATGCAAATTGTCCGCCAGGGTGGAGCCGACGACGCCCAGCATGCAGTGTCGCTCTATTCGGTCTTTGAAAAATCCGGACAGAAGCTGTCTTGGGTGACCATGAAACCTGTCACCGGCCGGACCCACCAGTTGCGTGCCCATGCGGCCCATATCGGCCATCCGATCATTGGCGACGACAAATACTTCAACATCGAGAACTGGGAACTGCCGGGCGGCATTCAGAACCGCTTGCATCTGCTCGCGCGCCGGATCGTCATTCCCCATCCGTCCGGCCACGGCAAGATCGACGTTTCTGCACCGCTGCCGCCGCATATGCAGCAGACCTGGAACCTTCTTGGATTTGATGTCACCGATTATGATCCGGAAGCCGATGATCCGGATGAGAGTGTGATCAAACGCTGATCGGCTGTTCTTTTATGGTTCGCCGGAACATCGTTGCTGCCATGGCCTAAAACCCTTGAAACAGGGCAGTCAGGATGACAGAGGCAAAGGTGACGACAACAACACCGGCGACCAGTTTCCAGGCGTCTGCGCGTCTTTTCAAGCCCGGCCAGCCAAGCGGTTTGATGACCTGAATCGCTGCAATCAGCAGCAAGAAGACGCCTAGGATTTTTGTCACAAACAGCTCCGGAAGGATCGGGTTGGAGGTGAGCCAACCCATACCCAATCAACCGTTTGATCACAAGCGTGCTACTTGGATGCGTAGTGACGTTCCTTATAAAGGGCCATGTATTTCGGCAGTTGACTCATGTTCGGGACCACGATCATCGTCTTGACCTTGCCCTTTTTGAAAGCTCTTAGGAACTTGTTGTAGTGGGTGAAGGCGACGCAGCCATGAGATCCCTTGCTTTTGCGTAGCAGCGGTGAATGCGCCAGCATGCCGTCCCGGCCGCGCATGGCCGCGACATCATACGGCAGCATACGGATAGCCTCGACACCATGGAACCGCCGCTCGCGCATACGCAGCTTGTAGACATTCGGCGGGGTTGGGCCGAGGTTTTTGACATAGGCATATTTGGGCTTGTTCATCCGGTGGCCGATACCGGAATTGGCCTTGAGCTTGCTGCCGTCCGGCATATGAACGACGGCGGCGCTGATGTCGTAGACCGCAATCTTACTGCTCCGGCCCGGTAAACCGGCTTTGCCGCCATTAAAGAGTTTGCCAATTCCATCAAAGGGCGGGCGTTCCGTTTTCGGCTCCTGCGGGGCTGCGTAGGCCAGCACCGGTGCTGATTTGGTTTGCCGCGGCTTATCCTTGGTTTTGGCTTTTGTTTTTGCCTTGACTGGTTTGCGCGGTTTGTTGATAGCGCCGGGTTTGGATTCCGCGACGGGATTTGAGCGCACCAGCGGCCGCGGGCGCTGACTTGGCGCCGGCAAGACATTGGCAGGGGACAGGCTGGCGACCTGAACTGGCACGTCGGCATCAATCGGCGGCAGCTCCTCGTCGATCATAGGCAGCCGCGCCGCATTACGGGCGCCATACAGGACCGCGGCGATTGTCATGGTTTCAGAAGAAGCTGGAGCAGAATTTGAGGCCGGCAGTTCGGTTTGGTTTTTAAGATCTATCTTCGAAGCAGCACCAGGGTTGGAAGTCTCTGCTGGTGCTGAAACCTGTGTCAGGCTCGCGACTTGAACCGGTACCTCTGCATCAATCGGCGGCAGCTCCTCGTCGATCATTGGAAGCCGCGAAACATCTCGCGCGCCATACAGAACCGAGGCGATTGTCATTGCTTCCGAAGATGATGGAGCAGCACTTGAGGCCGGCAGTTCTGGTTGGTTTCTAAGAGCTCTCTTCGAAGCAGCGGCAGGGTTGGACGTCTCCACTGGTGTTGCATCTTGTGCAAGGCTTGCGACTTGAACCGGCACATCCGCATCGATCGGCAGCAGGTCTTCATCGATCATCGGCATCCGTGATGCGTTCAGTGAGGCTGATACAAGCGGATTAGGTGCTGAGGCGTCGGAAGTGGATGGTGCCGCTATAGCCTTGGACAGCTCCTTGCTGGTTTCAGCTACAGGCTCTTTGTCAGCAAACAGTTTTGCAGCTTCAGCAGGGGGCGTCGATGGCGCAAGGCCTGCGGTATGAAGAGAAGGGGAAGGATTTTTGTCGCTCGTCTGCCGATTATCTCCATCCTTTGAGGCTGAGACAATCGATGTGGCTGCAATAGTTCCGGACAAAGATGGAGCAGCCGCATTTGTTTCAACTGCCGCGACCGTTGCCGGGGCTAGGGCAGAGGCGGTCTCAGCCACTACAGCGCCTTCAGACGGAGAAATCTCAATCGCCTTATTCTTTTTCTCCGCCTGCGCGGCCAAAAGCGCGCGCCTCAGTTTTAATTTGGCGAGGCG
The DNA here is from genome assembly GCF_965216085.1 of Roseibium sp. Lineage (GTDB taxonomy): Bacteria > Pseudomonadota > Alphaproteobacteria > Rhizobiales > Stappiaceae > Roseibium. The sequence goes on from NZ_OZ244138.1 coordinate 2,086,150, forward strand.
CTGGTTGAGGAAATCTTTTGCGCTGGCTTTTTCGCGCGTAGAGGGAAGAGCCTTAGTGGTTTTAGGGGCAACACGTGCGGCATCAGAAGGACCTGCGGCCTGGCCTTTGGTTGGAATTTGCACGGCTGCGACCACACGGGCTGTGTGTATAGGATCCGTTGCGGCCTCCACACGGACCGAAGCTGTGATCTCGACCGGTATTTCCTTAAAGGCGGCTGGTGCAGCTGTGTCTAAAGTCCGATCTGCCGTTTGTTGAATGCTCAGCGAAGACACATTCAGCGGTATAGTTGCCTGTGGTTCAGATTGAAACGACGGCAAGGCAGCCTTGACTGCAAGAGCTGCTGCCACTACTGCAACGGCACCAAGCGTCAGAAGGGGCTTCCCAAGCGGGACCGGTTTGGTTTCTGGACTGTTATTCTTAGATTCAGACTGCGGTGTTCTTGGCATGAAACACGAAAATCCCGTTGGCCGCGACTGACATCGAGCGGCGTTGGTTCCCTATTTTCTGGCGGCAAGCTTGCCTCAGCCTTTGCTATCGCGTTGCAAAGGGATCTGCCGTTGCCGTCCTGGCGGGGGAGAAGCTTGTTCCAAACTCAAGCCACCTTACGCAGGTGTTTGTTCTCTGCGCGGTCGAAATCGGCGATATCCAAAGAAGGCATGCAAGCGGGCTCTGGCCTGTGGAGCAACCGGCACTTTTTGCTCGGGCTGATCGACGCCATATCCAGCAGGCGCCGTTTTAACGGAAATCCCGGCCAAATTATGACCAGCTCGCTTGACCCGTCGACCAAAAACCGGCACATGCGGCGGCAAAGATCTGCCCACATAAACGAGCCCAAATGTATCTGATCATTTTCGATGTCGATGGCACGTTGCTCGACAGTCAGAACACCATTGTTCATGGTTTTGAAGCTGGCTTTGCCGCTGTTGGCCTGCCTGTGCCGGGCCGCAAGACGATCCTGTCCATCGTCGGGCGGTCGCTTGATATGGCCTTTGCCGATCTTGTGGGGCCGGAGCATCAGGACAAGGTGCCGGAAATGGCAGCCGTTTACCGGGCTGAAAAGATCGCGCGACGCAAGGCGGGACTGGATCAAGATCCGCTTTATCCAGGCGCCCGGGAAGCGATCGACCGCTTGCATGCACGTGAGGACGTCCTTCTGGGGATTGCGACCGGCAAAGCACTGCGTGGTGTGCACCACATGATGGATGTGCATGACCTTCACGGCCGTTTCATCACCATCCAGACAGCCGATACATCCCCGTCCAAACCGCATCCGGACATGATTGAGCGGGCGCTGAGTGAGACCGGCGCAGATCCTGAACGGACCGTGATGATTGGCGACACGGGGTTTGACATGGCCATGGCCCGCGCCGGCGGTGTGCATGCCATTGGGGTGACATGGGGCTATCATGATCATTCGCAGCTGACGGCCGATGGCGCCGAGCGGATCATTCACAGGTTTGACGAATTGGATCAGGCGCTCATTGAGTTGCTTAAAATGGAAAAGGAAACAATGTAATGCGCGATTATCTTGAAGCATTGCATGAAGATGCGGCGAAAGATCCGGAGCAGCGGGCCCGCGAGTTATCGCGCCGCGAGTTGCCAAAGAGATTCTATGAATGCGCCGAACATGTTGAAACCGAAGACGGATTTGCCATTCATCTGGATGGCCGGCCGGTCAAGACCCCAGGCAAATCCACGCTGTTGCTGCCGACCGAGCCGATGGGGGTAGCCGTTGCTGCTGAATGGGCCGCGCAAGAAAAGGAAATCAATCCGGCTGTGATGCCGCTCACCCGGATTGCCAATTCGGCCCAGGATGCGGTTGCCAGCCGGTTTGACGAAGTGGCGGACGAAGTCACCGCCTTTGCTGGCAATGATTCCTTATGTTACCGGGCGGATGATCCGCAGAGCCTGTGTGACACACAGCGTCAGGTGTGGGACCCGGTCGTGGATTGGGCAGGTGAGTTGCTCGGCGGCCGGTTTTCACTGATTGAAGGCATCATTCATGCACCGCAAGATCAAAAGCTCTTGTCTGCTTACCGCGAGAGGATTGGCGGTGAAACCCCGCTGCGGCTTGCAGCCCTCCATACAGTCACAACTTTGACCGGCTCAGCGCTCTTGGCGCTGGCGGTGCGCGAAGGAAAGCTTACGGCTGATGATGCCTGGCAGGCCGCGCATGTTGAAGAAGATTTCAACATCGAACGCTGGGGCGCAGATGCAGAAGCCACGCAAATCCGCGCCTACAAGCGCTCTGAATTCGACGCGGCGGTGCTGATCTTGAAGGAAGGGTGAATAAACCCGGTCTTGGGGATACTGGGCCCCTGCCTTCGCAGGGGCGGCAGCTTTCTACTAAGACCTAAGTGAGACCAAAATAGAGGTCCAGCCAATCCGGATTCCGCTCTTCGATAAGGCGAACTTTCCAAGCGCGTTTCCAACGTTTGATGTTTCGTTCGCGCTGGAATGCGGGTTCAGGGGCGTCGAATATTTCGAAGTAGATTAGTTTTGCAATGTTGTGTTGCTTTGTGAATGAACTCCCTACGCCGTTTTTGTGCTCCCAAACTCGGCGGATAAGGTTATTCGTCATGCCAACATAAAGAGTGCCGCCAATCTTGTTGGCCATAATATAGACGTAAAATTCCCGCTCCCAAGGCATTGGCATCCAGCCCCGTAACACTGATTTGAGTTTGCCACAGGTTGCCGCCCCTGCGAAGGCAGGGGCCCAGTAACCAGTTTTGGGCCGGGTAAACACAAAGCGTAAATCGGAACGGAGCGCCGGTGCCGAAATTTGCTATAGTATATTGGCTGATAGAGTGGGCTTGTCACCCCAGATAAAACGTCGTCGCCATCAGGAAGAAAATCAGGACCCCCAAGACGTCGTTAGAGGATGTGATGAAGACACCGATGGCCATGGCCGGGTCGATGCCAATTTTGTCGAGCACAATGGGCACGGTCGCGCCCACCATGGCGGCGATCGTGGTCACGCATAGTAGCGACAGCGATGTGGCAAGCGCCAGCTGAAGCGGAGCTTCGAGCGGCACAACAAACGATGCAGCCAGAACCAAGGCACCGAGGAGCGCGCCGGCGACAACCCCGTTGAACAGTGCTGCCAGAAGTTCTTTGAAAAGCCGGAAAAAAATATCGCCGGACCAAAGTGCGCCGGTCGCAATACCTTGAACAGCAACTGCGGAGGCTTGCAGTCCGGCATTTCCGGCCATGGACATGGTCACAGGGATGAACGCGGCCAAAATGGCAGCTTCCGCAAGCTGGTCTTCATATGACCCGACAACGGTTGCGGCGATGCTGGCTCCAATGAGTCCGGCAAGCAGCCAGGGCAGGCGGCCGCGCACGATCCTGAAGACCGTGTCGTCGGAACGGGCCTCGGCGGAAACACCGCTCATGAGAAGCATGTCCTCTTTGGCTTCATCCGAGGCGATACGGGTCAGTTGTTTTGGTGTTACCCGGCCGATCAGGTGACCATCACTGCCAACGACCGGGACGCTGCGCATGTCTCGTTTGCGGGCGACACGCAACACCTCCTCCTGGTCGGTATCTGCGGAAACGGTGATGAAATCCCGGTTCATGATTTCGGAGAGAGGCGTTTCGGCTGGCGCCAGAAGCAGTTTCCCCACTTCGACAGTCCCAGTCAGCTTGCCAGCAGTGTCTGTCACATAGACGGTGAAAATCCTGCGGATCCGGGCCGCTTGTGCACGCATCTGGGTGACGGCATCCCCAGCCGTGCAGGTTTCCGGCAGCGCGACGAATTTCTGCGCCATGACGCGGCCTGCGGTGTCGTCGGCATAAGACCCCCGCGTGGCCAAATCCTCGACATCGGGTAAGCGGGCGATCAGCTCTTCGGCCACATCTTCTGGAAATTCATTCAAGATCTCGATGGCGTCTTCAGGATCGAGGCCGGCGAGAATGTCCCGGAATTGATCCAGCGTCGATTCTTCCATCAGGATCGATCGGAACTCGGGCCTAAGTTCGGCAACAACCTTGATCGACGGGTTGGCGGGCAGCCATCTGAACAGTTTGCGCGCCTGTTTCAGCCGCAGCCTGGTCAGAAGCTGCATCACGTCCACCGGATCCCATCGTTTGAGGAGATCGGTGAGCTCCTGGCGCTGCCCGGTCTTGAGCATGTCCCGGATTGTTTTGAGCGTTGCGTTGTTTTCGGCCAGAGGTTCTTGCGCCGGTTCCCGTATCCAAAGGACAGATTTGGCGCCGTCTGTAGGGATATCAGTCTGACTCATCGTGGCGGATCTCCGGCTCTATCCGGCCGCTTGTAGCGGCTCTCTGTGACGGGACCCTAACAGGCCGCGCCATAGCGCGGGAGAGGGGAGTTATTAGACGTCGAATTCGTCCAGGTCGGCAAATCCTTCGCGCAATTTGTCCGACCAGCCGCGCGACAGCCTTTGAAAATAGGGATCGTCCTGCTCGATCCGGACCTGCCGGTCGGTGGAGAAACTGTCCGTGTTGTAAAGCAGCATATCGATCGGCATGCCGACGGACAGGTTCGAGCGCAATGTGGAATCAAAGGACAGCAGCACCATCTTGGCCGCTTCCCCAAGACGCATGTCCTTGCGGGTTACCCGGTCCAGGATCGGTTTGCCGTATTTGTGTTCGCCAATTTGCAGGAATGGGGTGTCGTCGGAGACTTCAATGAAATTGCCAGCGGCATAGACTTGGAACAGGCGCGGCTCTTCGCCCTTGATTTGGCCGCCAAGGATGAAGCTGACAAAAAAATTGTCGGCATTGGCTGCCAGGGCTTCGCCATCGATTGTTTTGACTTCCCGGACCGCGCTGCCAACCAGCCGGGCGACTTGGAACATGGTCTTGGCGTTCATGACCGTGGTGCGGTCTTTGTCGGCAGTCTCAATATGTTCACTAAGCAGGGAAACCACTGCCTGCGTGACCGCCAGGTTGCCGGAGGAAAGAAGTGTCACAACACGCTCGCCGGATTTTTCCCAGACGTGCAGTTTCTTGAAAGAGGCAATGTTATCGAGACCTGCGTTGGTGCGGGTATCGGCGGCCAGCACCAGTCCGCGATCCAGTTTCAGTCCAACGCAATAGGTCATGCAGCTCTTCTTGTTCCACTTTTTTCGGCCGGTGCCGTTTAGATGCTGTTCCGGGGCTTGGCAAGAGGCGTCAGACCATTGGATTACTGCTGCTGCTGGATGGCGGCCTGAACGACATCCACTTCAACATGCAGATTTTCCTCCTGGCCGCCAAAACGGATACCCCGGATTGGAGCAGCGGAACGCGAGTCGAGCCCGGCCGTCAAGCGGATATAGTGGTCAGTGGGGCAGATACCATTGGATACGTCGAAACCGACCCAGCCGAGGCCCTCAATACGCACTTCTGCCCAGGCATGATGAGCTTCCGAGGCTTGTTCTTCTTCCAAGAGCAGATATCCGGACACATAGCGGGCGGGAATGCCGGCCGACCTGGCCGCAGCGATGAAAATATGGGCATGGTCCTGGCAAACCCCTTCACCGGCAGCCAGCGCGGAGATGGCGCTCGCATGTGTTTCGGTGACACCAACCTTGTAGTCGACCTTGTCCCGGATGGCATGCATCAAGGTATGGAAGCCGGAAATCTTGTCGGGAGATTCAATTAGAGTGGCGAGTTTGGAAATTGCCTGGTTGGCTTCAGTCAGCGGTGTGACGCGGGTATAGATCGAGGATGGTGCACTGGCCCCCCGTTCGTTGCCAATGATGCCATTGGTCTCAACGGTCTCAACTGTTCCGGTCGCTGTAATTTCGACATCCTCCACCGGACCGGCTCTGGAAATCATGTGTACCGCATTGTCGAAGGCGTCGGTGTAGGTGGTTGCCCGCTCGATACCGGGAGCCTCTATAGTCCACGTCAGGACCTTCTGCGCGGGATTGTCCGCCGGGGTGAGGCGAAGCTGCTGCATCGCATTGGCAAGTGGCTGGTCGTACTTGTAACGGGTGGTGTGTCGGACAAATAGGCGCATGAGTCTCAATGGCTTTCCGGTGTTGGATCAGGCGAAGTTGTAGTCCTCGCAAAGCTGGTGAGCGAACTGGTTGTTCTTGCCGATGAAGTCGGTCAGGAACTCGTGAAGGCCTTCCTGGTAGATATCCCGCATCTGTTTTTCCTTCAGCTCCTTGCTGAGGTCGGTGGCCAGATCGAGGCTTGGCTCGCGGGAGCCATAAAAATGACCGAGGTCTTCAGCTGTGTCCGCCAGCCAATCATAACAATAGGCAAGAGAGCGCGGCATTTCCCGCCGCAGGATTAGGAATTCGGCGATATTGAAGGCTTTCAACCGTGCGTTGGGATAGGCAAAGCGGTAACTGCGGCGGCCGGAAAGGGCTCTGAGAATAGCAGACCATTGATAGCGTTCGGAGCTGCCGTCTTCGATGATGTCGTTGTCGGCCAACAGCACCCAATACTGATTGTCTAGGATCCGGGCGGTGTTGTCGGCCCGTTCGACGAAATTGCCCATTTGGCTGAAGTAATATCCGTCATCGCGCAAGACCGTGTTCAGCAACGCTCCGCGGAAAAGGTGGGCGCGCTGGGTGATCCAGGCTAGAAAATCCGGCAGCTTTTCTTGAGTTATTGACTGCGGATTGACGTCGCAGAACTCGATCCAGGTGGTGTTGATCGCTTCCCAGAGATCTGCAGTGATGCCGGTTCGAACCGCGCGGGCGTTGTTGCGCGTCTGCTCCAGGCAATTGCGCACGCTGGTGTGGTTGTCTTTGGAAAACACCATGTGGGCGGTGATGTGCCGAGCAATTAGCTCATCATACTTCTCGCTGTAGCCGTGGTGGCAGCCGGCGCAAGACAGGGCAAATTGCCAGTGACTGCCCTCTGCCTGGCCTGCGTGGGCCATGATGGAGCCGCGATAGCCGACTTCCAATAGACGGGTGACGTTCTGCGCACGTTCCTGGTAACGGGACATCCAGAACAAGGAGGAGGCTGTTCTACCAAGCATCTGTGATCAATCCTCCAGAACCCAAGTGTCTTTGGTGCCGCCGCCTTGGCTTGAATTGACCACCAGCGAGCCCTTTTTAAGTGCAACCCGTGTCAAGCCTCCCGGTGTAATGCGCACCTGATCGCCGATCAGTACAAACGGGCGCAGATCGACATGGCGTGGTGCGACACCTGAAGCGACATGCGTTGGACAGGCTGACAGCGCCAAGGTCGGCTGTGCAATATAGTTGGATGGGTTGCTCTGAAGCACCTTGCGGAATTCAGCGATTTCCCGCTTGGAGGCGGTCGGGCCGATCAGCATGCCGTAGCCGCCAGACCCATGGACTTCCTTGACAACGATGTCGGCCAGATTGTCGAGCACGTAAGCAAGATCATCTTCTCTGGAGCAATTCCAGGTCGGTACGTTGTTCAAGATTGGCTTTTGTCCGGTGTAAAATTCAATGATATCAGGTACATAGGCGTAGATCGCCTTGTCGTCGGCAATGCCGGTACCAGGCGCATTGCAGATGGTGACATTGCCTGCCCGGTAGGCGTCAAAGAGCCCTGGCACACCGAGCATGCTGCCCGGATTGAAGGTGAGGGGATCGAGGAACGCATCATCAATCCGGCGGTAGATGACATCCACCTGTTTCGGAGCGCGGGTCGTGCGCATGAAAACCTTGCCCGCATCAACAAACAGGTCCCGGCCTTCGACCAGCTCTACCCCCATTGAATCGGCCAAGAAGGCGTGTTCGAAATAGGCGGAATTATAAATTCCAGGGGTCAGGACAACGATAGTTTGTTCTGATTTCGCCGGATCCGGCGCGACGCTCTCCAATGTCTGGCGCAGGAATTCCGGATAACGTTCAACCGCGGCAACGCTATGGCTTTGAAACAACTCCGGGAAAAGCCGCATCATAGTTTCCCGATTTTCCATCATGTAGGACACGCCGGAGGGCGTCCTGGTGTTGTCTTCCAGAACGTAGAACTCGTTTTCAGACACGCGGACCAAATCTGTCCCGATAATATGGGCATAGACCTTCCGGGCAGGCGTGAAACCGGCCATCTCGGGCAAAAAGGCTTCGTTTTGCAGGATCAGGTTCGCTGGGATCCGGCCAGCGCGCAGGATCTCCTGGCGGTGATAGATGTCATGGAGAAATGCATTGAGTGCGCGGACCCGCTGATCGATGCCGGCGGACAAGCGGCGCCATTCTGATGCAGAGATGATCCTGGGTATCGGGTCGAAGGGGATCAGGCGCTCGGTCGCATCTTCTGCGCCGTAAACCGCAAATGTGATCCCGAGGCGCCGGAAAATGGTTTCTGCGTCCCGGCTCTTTTTAGTGAGGAAATTGTTCGGCTTGTCTTCAAGCCAATTCGCCAATCTTGAATAGGGCGCGCGCGGTGAGCCATCCTCTTCAAGCATTTCATTGAAAAAAGCCCGGCTGTCTGACATCGCCCCCCCAACTTCTTTGTTTGTTACTTGTGAAGATGGCAGGCATTTGAAAACAACCCAAGGTTAATCTATTGGCGATTGGTGCCTAAATTTTGGGCGATTGGGCAAATTGGCCGTGTGATCCCCTCGGAAGGGCTACCAGTTTGCTGCAAGCAGATGCGGGTGCTGTCTATTCAAGGTGTATGGCGGCTCATTCACCCTTGTGCTGACTTTGCCGGGTGAGGACGGCGTGTTAGGACCACTGCAGACAGAGAAATTGGGAGAACCAGATGAGAGACGTTCTGGCGGAGTTGGAACAGCGCCGGGAAACTGCCCGGATGGGGGGCGGACAGCGGCGTATCGATTCCCAGCATTCCAAAGGCAAGCTGACCGCGCGTGAGCGGATCGAGATCCTGCTGGACGAAGGTTCGTTCGAAGAGTTCGACATGTTCAAGCAGCACCGCTGCACCGAATTTGGCATGGAAGAACAGCACATCCCTGGTGATGGCGTTGTCACTGGCTGGGGAACCGTCAACGGCCGGACAATCTATGTGTTCTCCAAGGACTTCACTGTTTTTGGCGGCTCGCTCTCCGAGACCCATGCTGAAAAGATCACCAAGCTTCAGGATATGGCTCTGCAGAACAGGGCGCCAATCATCGGATTGTTTGACGCTGGCGGCGCGCGTATCCAGGAAGGCGTGGCAGCGCTGGGCGGCTATGGCGAAGTGTTTCAACGCAATGTGCAGGCCTCTGGCGTTATTCCGCAGATCTCTCTGATCATGGGGCCCTGTGCGGGCGGCGATGTTTATTCTCCGGCCATGACCGACTTTATCTTCATGGTGCGGGACACGTCCTACATGTTCGTGACTGGGCCTGACGTCGTGAAGACGGTGACCAATGAGACCGTGACGGCAGAGGAACTGGGCGGAGCTTCCATTCACACGACCAAATCGTCGATCGCCGATGGTGGTTTTGACAATGATGTCGAAGCCTTGCTGGAAATGCGCCGGTTGATCGACTTCCTGCCGATGAACAATCAGGCCGAGTTGCCGGAGCTGACGAATTATGACGATCCGGACCGGATCGACATGAGCCTGGATTCTTTCATTCCCGACAATCCGAACAAGCCTTACGACATGAAGGAACTTGTTCTGAAGACACTGGATGAAGGCGACTTCTACGAGATCCAGGAAAGTTTTGCTGGCAACATCATCACCGGCTTCGGCCGTATGGAAGGCAGGACGGTCGGCGTAATCGCCAACCAGCCAATGGTTCTCGCCGGTGTCCTGGATTCCGACGCCAGCCGCAAAGCGGCGCGCTTTGTCCGATTCTGCGACTGTTTCAATATTCCGATCGTCACTTTTGTTGACGTTCCTGGCTTTCTGCCGGGCACTTCACAGGAGTATGGCGGACTGATCAAACACGGCGCGAAACTGCTGTTTGCCTATTCCGAAGCTACCGTTCCAAAGGTGACCGTCATTACCCGGAAAGCCTATGGCGGTGCTTATGACGTGATGAGCTCCAAGCACATCAGCGGTGATATCAACTATGCCTGGCCGACGGCTGAAATCGCGGTGATGGGCGCCAAAGGTGCGGTTGAGATCCTTTACCGCTCTGAACTGGATGACCCGGAGAAAATCCAACAGCGCACCAAGGATTACGAAGACCGGTTTGCCAACCCGTTCGTGGCCGCTGAACGCGGATACATTGATGATGTGATCCGGCCGCATTCGACCCGCCGGCGGGTATCCAAGGCTTTGGCCTTGCTGCGCGCCAAAAAAGTCGAAATGCCTTGGAAAAAGCACGACAACATTCCGCTCTAAGCGGTCATGGATTGAAATGATAAAACCCGCCAGATGTAGGTCTGGCGGGTTTTTTTATGGCGACCGACGGGATCAGAGTGCCTTGGTTCTCTGATCAGTGCTGATCAATCGTCAAAAGAAAACGGTCGGAACAACGGTTCTCTGCATTCAAAGGCCACATGGCATTTGGGATTGTCCCGTGTTGGACCGTATTGGGGAAAGAGCTGTTGCCCCCAGTCACACCAACTGCGGTTGGATACATACATGGAGTAAGTATGCCGTCCGGTGGTGAAAACAACCGCGCCATGCTGAAGAACCAAGTGTTGGGCCTGCGCACAGGTCATTTTGCGTAAATCAGGACGGGCTTCGGCAGGAGTTGCAATCGCAAATGCAGAGGCAATTGCAGCCGGGATCAGCAGTACGTGTGGTTTCATGGGGCTCTCCAGCGGTCATAGGCCTATTGGAATAGTCGACCTCAAACTGGGGTGCAGTATACCTTGGTTTCGTTAGGTTAAGTGTGATGTGGCACACATATCTGCGGACAGGCCGGGCTTCGGATTACTGGTGCTTGGCCTGCAAACCGGTGTTTGGGGCGCAGACATTGGCTGGGATAATGTCTGCTGCGCCTTTGGTCGAAAATCCTGCATACCGGCGGTCCTCATCGAACAGGACGGCAAACCGAGCCGCATTGCGCAGCAATTGCCAGAAGTATTTCAGGTTATCTGCATATGCAGGGCTGTCGGGCCGGATGTAACCATCCTCGCTGGCGGTAAATTTGATCAGCCGATGGTCAAGCTCAACCCGGATCAATGTTTCTGGCATAGGCAATCGGCCCTTGATGTCGATGCCGATGAGAGGAAGGGTGGCTTTTTTGCTGTCCGGGCACCAAATCGTGAACCGGGAGCCGCGTTGGTTTTTGGTCCAATAACTGTGATAACCATCGACTTTTTCGCTGTGCCAGCTGCCAATGGTTTCAGAGTTCGCGGGAGCGATCATAAGGCCCCACATGAAAACAAAAGCTGTTAGACGAAAAAACATTGTTAGCCCCAATGAACGCATTGCTGAAAATACCGGGGGTTGTCTTAAATTTTAACTAATCCCAATCCGTTTAATTGACGGCTTCGCACGAAATTTTAAAGGAAAATATTGTCAGGAAGCCTGTTTCTTGTGCCAGTCTGTCGGGCAGGCCTTTGCAGGCAAGAGTTCTTTGGCGCCTTTGAGCGAAAAACCGGCATACCTGTTGTCAGAAAATTTGACTGCGATGGCTGTTGCCGACCGTAACTGATGCCAAACATATTCAAAACTGTCTGCACAAGTGGCACATCCAGTGTCTGTATACCCTTCGCCGTTGACCGGCAGTTGGATAATATCTTTGTCGATTACCAGTTTGATGCGAGAATTTGGCTGCGGTGTTGCGCCGTCGATGACCACATGAAGAAGCGTGCCGTTGGTTTTTCGTTCCGGGTGGCACCAGACAACGAAACTGGCTCCGACATTATTTGTCGTCCAATACCGCGTGAAACCGTCAACTTCGCCGCGATTCCATTTTTCAATGGTTTGTGCTTCCGCAGTACCGAAAAGGAAAAAACCGGCAAGAAGTGTTTTTATAGCTGTTTTTGACACCAAAACTTACTCCCGTTCCTTGTCAACACTATCAAGGTCTTAGTTAAAAAAGCGGAAACCAGAAATTTGGCCGGAACGACTTGTTTAAAGATTAGTTTGTTTTGACTTTGCACTGAAACTTCAATTGTGTGGATTGGGGGTGTCTGACCACCCTTTGGATAAGTTGCGTAAGAGGGGAGGACCGGCCTACAACTCAGAAAACGGATCCAGCTGGGTGGAAATGCATGTTTTCGAAAATTCTGATCGCAAACCGGGGTGAGATCGCGTGCCGGGTCATTAAGACAGCCCGCAAGATGGGCATTAAAACCGTCGCTGTCTATTCTGACGCTGATCGTGATGCAGTCCATGTCGAGATGGCCGATGAAGCAGTTCATATCGGTCCGGCCGCGGCGGCAGAATCCTATCTCATTGCCGACAAGATTATCGCTGCTTGTAAAGAGACAGGCGCTGAAGCCGTCCATCCAGGTTACGGTTTCTTGTCTGAGCGCGCGAGTTTCCCGGAAGCACTTAAAAAAGAAGGTATTGTCTGGATCGGTCCCAACCCGCGCGCTATTGAAGCGATGGGCGACAAGATTGAATCCAAGAAATTCGCCAACGACGCCAAAGTCAGCACTGTGCCGGGTCACATTGGGGTCATCGATACGCCTGAGGAGGCGGTCGAAATCGCCAAGGATATTGGTTATCCGGTGATGATCAAAGCGTCGGCAGGCGGTGGCGGCAAGGGCATGCGGATCGCCTGGAATGATGAGGAAGCCTACGACGGTTACGTACGTTCCAAGTCAGAGGCCGCGTCTTCCTTTGGTGATGACCGCGTCTTCATTGAAAAATTCATCGAAAATCCGCGCCACATAGAAATTCAGGTTCTGGGCGACAAGCACGGTAACGCCATTTATCTCGGCGAACGGGAGTGTTCGATCCAACGCCGGAATCAGAAGGTGATCGAAGAAGCTCCGTCACCCTTGCTGGATGAAGAAACCCGGAGGCTGATGGGCGAACAGGCGGTCGCGCTGGCCAAGGCGGTTGATTATGACAGTGCCGGTACGGTGGAGTTTGTCGCTGGTCAGGACAAAAGCTTCTTCTTCCTTGAAATGAACACCCGCCTGCAGGTGGAGCATCCGGTGACCGAGCTGATCACCGGGGTTGATCTGGTCGAACAGATGATCAGAGTTGCTGCGGGCGAAAAACTTGAGATTGCGCAGGACGACGTCAAGCTGAACGGCTGGTCTGTCGAAAGCCGAATTTACGCAGAAGATCCGTACCGTAATTTCCTGCCGTCCATCGGCCGTCTGGTGCGCTACTTGCCGCCGGAAGAACTTGAGAGTGATGAGCTGACCATCCGCAATGACACCGGCGTGGTTGAAGGCTCTGAGATCTCAATGTTCTACGATCCGATGATCTCCAAGTTGATCACGCATGCGCCGACACGTGAACAGGCGATTGATGCGATGAGTCAGGCGCTTGATGGTTATTACGTCGATGGCATTCAACATAATGTGCCGTTCCTGACAGCTTTGATGAACCATCCGCGCTGGCGGTCAGGAGAGTTGGCAACGAGTTTCATTGCCGATGAATATCCAGATGGCTTCTTCCCAGCGGAACCGGACGATGAGGCAAACGGTGTTCTGGCGGCGGTTGCTCTGTCCATGGGCGCGATCGAACGCGAGCGTCTGGACCATCTCCCGGGACGTTTGCGCCCGCACTCCGGCGCCGTGCGCGAAGACTGGGTGGTGAAGCTCGGCAAAACCTATGTGCCAATTCGGCTCGCGGCCGGTTATCCGGGCACACCGATTGAGCTGGACGTTGCTATTGGCGACGGGCCGGTTGTCAGCGTGGAATCGGACTGGGCGCCGGGCTCCTCACTGTGGAGCGGAGCCGTTGGTGGCAAAGATGTTACGGTTCAGGTGCGGCCGGTAACCGGTGGCTACCGTCTTGATTGGCAAGGCTATTCCCTCGTTGCCAAGGTGATGACACCGCGCATTGCAGAACTAGACGAATTGATGCCGGAAAAACTGCCGCCAGATACTTCGAAGATGCTGCTGTGTCCGATGCCGGGGTTGGTGGTGTCCATTTCCGTCAACGAAGGCCAGGAAGTCAAAGCTGGTGAACAGCTGGCCATTGTCGAAGCCATGAAGATGGAAAACGTGCTGCGCGCCGAACGTGACTGTGTCGTTACAGCTATCAAGGCTGAGCCGGGCGACAGCCTGGCCGTTGACGCCGTGATCATGGAGTTTTCTTGATTAGACAGCATCGCTGAACTGGAATTTGAAAACCCGCCGCATTGCCGGCGGGTTCTTCTTTGGTGCCGGGTCAGGCGATCAGTTCTGCCGCGGTCGCTTGTTCGGCCGAATGGCAATCCAGATAACGAGTGAATTCCGCTTCAGGCATCGGTTTCGCGAAATAATACCCTTGGAGCAGATGACAGCCCTGGTCGGCTAGAATTTCAGCATGTTCCAGGGTTTCAACGCCTTCTGCAACGACCTCAATGCCCAGAGCCGTTGCCATATCAACAACACTCTTGATCAGCTTGCGGGAGCCTTCTGAAGTGACGATCGGCGCCGTCAGGTTCCTGTCGATTTTCAACCGCTTGGGCCGCATTTCCAAAAGGCTGAGAATTGATGCGCGACCAGATCCGAAATCATCTATTTCCACCTCAAATCCCTGATCGGCGAGGGCCTCAAGATTGAAGCGCGACATGTCATCCAGGTTTTCGAATGTGACCGCTTCGCTGATTTCGAAAACCAGAGCTTCGGGCTCAACGTTGATGTTGCGGATGGTGTGCAGGAATAACGGCGACTTGAGGCGGTCTGCGGAGATATTGACCGAGATTCGTGGCGTGATTGATCCGGCATTTTTCAATTTGTTCCGGATCCGCAAAGCTTCATCGAACATGAATTGGTCGATGTCACTGATGATGCCCAAAGACTCCGCAGCTTCAATAAAGGCTACAGGCGCAAGGATGCCTTTTTCCGGATGGCGCCACCGTACCAACGCCTCGGCGCCGACGACTTCAAAGGTCTGTGCATCCATAAGTGGTTGAAAATACGCTTCAAATTCTCGCCGCTCTACAGCTTTCAAAAGCTCTTCGGCCAGGATGGTGCGCGTCTCAAACTCCTGGCGCATAGACGGATGATAAATCTCAAAACGATTTCGGCCATTTGATTTGGCGGCGAACATCGCAATGTCAGCGCTGGTCATAAGGCGTTCGAAATTGAGGTACCGGTTCGGTGCGAAATCATCGTTTAATGCGATGCCGATCGAAGTCGTGACGGCATGCTCAACTCCCCGGAACGCAATAGAACGGTTGAGGAGTTTTACCAGATAATGGCCAAGGTCGGAGATTTCGGACCGGTTTTTGTAGGACTTCAAAAGCAGGAACTCGTCACTGCTGATCCGGGCAAGCATAGCATCATCGTCCAGCCGGCTCTCCAAAAGCTCCGAAACTTGTTTCAACACACCGTCGCCAACGACCGGACCATAACGGTCGTTGATTTGTTTGAACCGGTCCAGATCAATGTGAAAAAGAGCGTACCTGGTTTTTTTGATTTGGCCTGTTTTCAGGCGTGTTTTGATATCTGAGAAAAACTGGACCCGGTTGGCTAAACCGGTCAGCGGGTCCATTGAAGCCAATTCTTGCACTTTGCCTTGGGCCTGCTCGCGCAATCCCATTTCCTTCTTCAAATCCCGCAAGCGGCGGAACAAGAAAACCATCAACACAGCTGGAAGAGCAAATATCGCTGCAAAGATATCGTCGAGCTCATAATTCTCATGAGTTCGGGAGAAGTCGTAAAGCGCTTCAAACAAGTCGACTGATGCAAAGAGTGCAGCAAGACCTGCAAAAACAACGAGTGTAAAGCCGGCTTCCCAAAGAAGGGTTTTTCTTTGTGTAAGTTTTACGATCATATAGCGAATCTGCCGGAGGGTCCGATTTCGATTCTCAACAGTGAGTACTGTAAAAGTTACCAATCCCTTCATTTTTTAGTGATCGTGTAAAAAGAGTTGGAAAAATTGCAATAAAATTCAGTATTCGATCCGGATACACCGCAATGTATTCATTGTTTGGCGGATTTATTTTGATTTCGCTGTTTACAGTGAATTAATTTCTTGGCCTTTCTTGCGCTGCACACTAGTCCATCAAAGACCTCCTTTCGCCGGTTCGATATCAAAGTGAAGCGGTCCAACAAGACAAAGGTTTGCCCCTTGGAATTCAGCACAATTCTGTTTGATCTCGATGGCACATTGACCGACCCTTTTGAGGGGATCACCAAGTCGATCCAATATGCACTTCAAAAAATGGGGGGAATTGTCCCTGATGCGGAGGACCTCAAGTGGTGTATCGGACCGCCGCTGTGGGACAGCTTTGAGGTGCTGCTGGATACGGACAATCAGACTGAACTCGACCAAGCGGTAGAGTTTTACCGGGAACGCTACACCGTGACCGGACTTTACGAAAACACTCTCATTCAAGGAATTCCAGAGCTACTGGAGGTATTGGCGAGAGAAGGCCGAAGTCTTCACGTGTGCACCTCTAAACCGCATTCTTATGCAGGCAAGATCGTTGAACATTTTGGTCTTCGGGATTTTTTCGGGACAGTTTTTGGGTCCGAACTCGATGGGACACGCTCTGCAAAGACCGATTTGATTGCTCATGTCCTGAAAGCCGAAGAGCTGGATGCGTCTGAAGCCGTCATGATAGGCGACCGCAAACATGATTTGATCGGAGCACATGCAAATAATGTGGCATCAATCGGCGTTCTTTGGGGGTATGGAGATAGGGTGGAGCTGCAATCTCAAAAACCGCTCGCCATTGCTGAGCAACCTGCGCAGATCGCCGATATTGTTCGGAGGCGTTCTTAGCGCAATTGCTGAAGCAACAAAAATGTTGCGGCGGATTCATCAGTGATCTTGCGCCTTTCAGTCACACTGAAAAATCCTTCTCAAGACTATTGCGTGGTCCAATAGGGCCCGCTAAAGAGGATCTGAAGAACAGTTCTCGGGGCGGGGTGAAATTCCCCACCGGCGGTATCAGGGAAACCTGGAGCCCGCGAGCGCTTTGGCAGGATGATGCCAAGGGTCAGCAGATCCGGTGAGAGGCCGGAGCCGACGGTTATAGTCCGGATGGTAGAGAACTTGGCCGCGCAGCTTCTCTTGGAGCTGCGGGGTGTTTAGGTCTTTAGAGACTGTTCTGGGCTGAAACTAGAACGGACTTAAGACCATGACCTCACCAACTTCCGCATTGAAACCGCAGCCGTTACTTGCCGCCTTGGCGATGATTGGGGCAGGAGCCTCTTTCGCGCTGGTCAATGGGGCATTACAAGCGTCCACCATGCAGCTCGGTGTGCCGTCTACCTCGGCCGCTTTTTGGCAATACGCCTTGGGGCTAGCCTTTGCACTGCCCTGGGTGTTGCGCCGCGGCCGGGCGGCCTTGAAAACGCAGCAGCTGGGTTTGCATCTTTTGCGCGGCGCTCTTGCAGTGGTCGGCATTCAGCTTTGGGTCGCAGGTTTGGCGCGGGTGGAAATCTGGCAAGCAATTGCGCTTGTTATGACATCACCATTTTTTGTCATTCTCGGCGCTCGGATTTTTCTGGGCGAACAGGTTGGTCTGGTGCGCTGGCTGGCCACTGTCGCCGGGTTTGCCGGCGGCATGGTGATCCTGGAGCCATGGTCGCAGGCGTTCCATTGGGGCGCAGTTCTGCCCGTGGGCGCAGCTGCCTTTTGGGCTGGCACCTCGTTGGTCACCAAAAAACTGACTGAGCGTGAAGCGGCCGATTCCATCACGCTGTATCTCTTGCTGCTGTTGACCCCGGTGAATGCGCTTTTAGCGTTTAGCGATGGCGGCATCGTCCCGAGTGGCCCTGCGCTCTATCTGCTGATTGGCGCTGGCCTCTTAACGGTTCTTGCCAATTATCTCCTGACGCTTGCTTACCAAAAGGCTGATGCCGCGTTCGTGCAACCGTTTGATCATCTTAAACTGCCGCTCAACATTGCCGTTGGTTTCTTTGCGTTCGGTTTTGCACCTGCAGGGACTTTCTGGCCCGGCGCGCTGGTTATCGTTGGTGCATCATTGCTGGTTATGATGAATGAACAGCGGCGCAGTGTTGCGGCGGCTGAAGCCCGTTAGTGTTTGCTGCCAGATAGGCTATGGCAACAAAGTTCAAAAAAAGTTCGAGCCCTGCCAAGGAATGGCCATCGGGCTGCGTCTAATCTTTCAAGATGGATAGTCAGCTGAGTGACGAAGAATTGGTGGAAGCGGCAGCCGCTGGCAATGCGGGCGCCTTCGGCTGGCTGCTGGAACGCCATTACGATACGATTTTCAGGTTTTCTTATCGGCTTCTCGGCCACCGGGAAGACGCTGAGGATTTGGCGCAGGATGTGTGCTCTGCTTTGGCGGTGAAGCTGTCCAGTTTCAAGCGGCGTTCATCCTTTACCACCTGGCTCTACCGGATTGTCTTGAATGCGGCCCGTGACCGGCATCGGCGCCGGGTGTCTTTCGACAAAGCTGCAGCTGGTTTTGGCGAGGTGGATGCCCTGCGGCGGGCTGAATGGGCGGAAGCTGGAGACCAAATCGCTTGGCTTTACGAAACGCTTGAGGCCATCGGTGGGGATTTTCGAGAAACCGCGGTCCTTGTGCTCGGTGAAGAGATGACCCACGCCCAGGCGGCGGAAGTTTTATCTGTGCGGGAATCGACCATTTCCTGGCGCATGTCCAAACTGAAGGATACTCTCAAAACACTTGCGAAAGCAGAAGCATGACGGACGATCTGGACAAATTGCGCAGTGCCTTCCGGCAAGAAAGCCCCGTTACCGCTCGCCCGGATGCGCGGAAAGCGGCAATTGATGCTGCGCTCTCCCGCTTTGAAGACCAAAAGGCAGAAAAAAATTCACATCGTCACCAAGGATCGGAACCCGGCGCACGTCTCATGACCAGAGCTGCAGCATTTGCAGCCAGCGTTTTGAGGAGAGTTTTCATGATCGGTTCTTATCAGAAATTGTCTTATGCCATGGCAGGCGGCGTCAGCCTTTTGGCGCTTGCGCTTGTGTTTAACCTGAACAATCTCAACGAGTTTAAAGACGTGCGCGGACCGGTGCCGCAACAAGCTCAAGAGGGTGCTGGGACGAGCTCCCCCATGCCGAAATCCGAACACCCCACCAATCAACCGCTTGGGCTCATTGCGCCATCTGAGCCCGAACCAATGCTGGAACGCGTTGAAGCCGATGCAGAGACGGGAGCAGCAGCGGGAACCCGGGCCCGTGAAGTGTTGGCTCCGGCAAAACTGAAACGGATGCAACAGCAGGTCAGCGCACCGCTGGCGGCGGCACCGGCTGGAGGAGCTGTGCCTTCGACTGCTTTGGCGCCGACAGATGATGCTGCCAACACGGCCGTTTATGAAGAGCAGGGCCGGGACAAGTTCGCCGATCACGACGACAATCCGGTCAAACGGGCCGCTGAAGAGCCGGTGTCGACCTTTTCAGCGGACGTGGATACGGCTTCTTATGCCTTTGTCCGCAAGGCCTTGAACAACGGGGCATTGCCGCCGAAGGATGCGGTGCGCATCGAGGAGATGATCAACTATTTCAATTATGATTATCCGCTGCCGGACAGCCGAGACATCCCATTCCGGGCTGATGTGGAGATCTTACCGTCGCCCTGGAATGGCGAAACCAAACTGATGCGCATTGGCATCAAGGGGTATGAGTTGGAGCGCGCCAGCGCACCGGCGGCCAATCTGGTGTTTCTGCTCGACACGTCCGGATCGATGAATGCGCCGGACAAGCTGCCGCTTCTTCAGAATGCGTTTCAGATGTTGGTGTCCAACCTGCAGCCGGACGATACAGTGTCCATCGTTGCTTATGCCGGAAGCGCCGGGACAGTCCTGGAGCCGACACCAGCTTCTGATACCGCAAAAATCCAGGCGGCCTTGCAGAACTTGTCGGCTGGCGGGTCTACAGCGGGCGGCGAGGGGATCCGGCAAGCCTATCAACTGGCCGAGCAGAGTTTCAAGAAAGATGGTGTCAATCGGGTCATTCTGGCGACAGACGGGGACTTTAATGTCGGCATCCAGAACCCGGAAGAGCTGAAGGATTTTGTCGAGCGCAAGAGGGGTACCGGCATCAACTTGTCCGTGCTTGGATTTGGCCGGGGCAATTACAATGACCTTCTGATGCAGGAGCTTGCCCAAAATGGCAACGGCAATGCGTCCTATATCGATACCTTGAGCGAAGCCCGCAAGGTTCTCGTTGATGAAGCCAGCTCAACGCTCTTTCCGATTGCCAAGGATGTGAAATTCCAGATCGAATTTAATCCGTCTGCTGTGAGCGAGTACCGATTGATTGGCTATGAAAGCCGTTTGCTCAAACGCGAGGATTTCAACAACGACAAAGTTGATGCAGGCGACATTGGCGCTGGCCACACAGTGACCGCACTTTATGAGTACCGCCCAGTGGCAGCCACCGGCGCCCTGATCGAACCGCTGCGCTATCAGACAACGGCAAAACGGGCAACAGGTGCGAGTGCTGACGAAATCGCTTTTCTGAAAATCCGTTACAAACTGCCGGAGGAAGATCAGAGCAAGCTGATCGAGGTTCCCGTTCAAACGGATAGAGTCAGGTCAGAATTGGCAAGTGCGTCCAACGACAGCCGGTTTGCCGCGGCTGTGGCTGCCTTCGGACAAATACTCAAAGGCGGCAAACACACTGGTGATTACTCTTTTGAGGATGTGCAAGTGTTGGCCGCCGGTGCCCGCAGCAAAGATCCGTTCAACTACCGTGGATCCTTCCTTGAACTTGTCCGACTGGCCCAAAGTGCCCAGGCAATGGAGCCGCTGAAGAAATAAGGTTTGGCTGAGATTTCCGGTCGCCGTGTCAAAGCGGTGGCTGGAGATCATTCAGCCGTTTCAAATATCGTCTCAATTGCCTCGAACATGATTTTGTAGACCTCTAGTTCGTCTTTCGCGAAGTCGCCATGCGGCACAGTCTTTTTCGCTTCAGTGATCAGATCTGCTTTGATGGCATCCAGATCAATGCTTGTTTTTCCAGCAACATTGGACAGTTCCACGTGCAGTCGCTTGGCAATGCCGGCGTAAGCCACGATCGCCGCCGCAGCGAGGGTTTGTTTTTCCGGAACTTGGATCTTCATTCTGTCGCTTTCATTTTTATATAGTGTCGACTGGACGTCGCCGAGTGTGTCAGATGTAGTTCATTACGGACCAATTGGAAGGAACACCGATGACTCAGGATCCGTTGACCGTTCATGTGCTGATTGAGGGCCGGGTGCAAGGGGTTGGCTACCGGGCCTGGTGTGCGGATGAAGCGATTGCCCGGGATCTCTCCGGCTGGGCGCGGAACCTGAAAAGCGGCGCGGTGGAGGCCGTTTTCTCCGGTCCTTCCGATACAGTAGTCGACATGATGGATGCCTTATGGCGGGGCCCATCCCTTGCCCGGGTGACCTCTGTGAGTGATCTTGATCCGGTGGATCCTGCTACCGGACGTTTTGAGGTTCGCACGACCGTGTAAAGCCTTGAGCTACCTCTGAATCGCAAAATACCTATATCAATTCCAACAAACTCCGTTGAACTGTCACAGAAATTTCGCAATCATCTGTTCTCACGTGTGAAACAATCGCGGCGAGCGATCTTGTTCGCTGGATCGGGAGCAGGGAGCGGACTTGTGAAAATCGCAATTTTGGGTGGTGATGGGTTTGTTGGTTGGCCGACGTCTTTGCATTTGTCCGACAAGGGCCATGAAGTTCACATTATCGACAATTTGAGCCGCCGCTGGATTGATGCCGAGCTTGGTGTGCAATCTTTGACCCCGATGGATTCCATCCAAGAACGCACCCGGATCTGGAAACAGGAAACCGGCAATACCATTCATTTTCATCTGATCGATATTGCTGAAACTTATGAGATTTTCAAAGCTTGGCTTGCAGACGAGCGGCCAGACGTGATCATCCATTTTGCCGAACAGCGCGCCGCGCCCTATTCGATGAAATCGGATCAGCACAAAAACTACACGGTCAACAACAACGTCAATGCCACCCATCATCTGCTTAACGCCATGGTGGAGCTGGATTTGGATGCTCATCTGATCCATCTGGGTACCATGGGGGTCTATGGCTATTCCAATGTCGGTGCGGCGATCCCGGAAGGCTATCTCAATGTGGATGTGGAGACGCTCTCCGGCGCTACCGCCAGCCAGGAGATCCTCTACCCGGCCAATCCGGGCTCGATCTATCACATGACCAAGTGCCTCGATCAGCTGCTTTTCCAGTTCTACGCCAAGAACGATGGTCTCAGAATCACCGATCTGCATCAGGGGATCGTCTGGGGCACCCACACCGAGCAAACGCTGAAACACAAACAGCTGATCAACCGGTTCGATTATGATGGAGACTACGGCACCGTTTTGAACCGCTTCTTGATCCAGGCGGCGATCGATTATCCGCTGACGGTTCATGGCACTGGTGGACAAACCCGAGCCTTCATCCATATTCAGGATTCTGTGCGCTGTATCGAACTTGCGCTTAAAAATCCGCCGGACCGCGGTGACCGGGTGATGGTGTTCAATCAAATGACGGAAACCCACCGGGTGCGCGATTTAGCAGACCTGATTTCCAGGATAACGGGCGCGAAAATCGCCTATTTGCCGAACCCCAGAAAGGAAGCGCCGGAAAACGAGCTGGTGGTCAAAAATGATCAGTTCCTGGAGCTCGGACTTGATCCGATCACGCTGGAGAATGGGCTTCTCAGCGAAGTGGTTGATGTTGCGAAAGCCTATGCTTATCGGATCGACCGCAGCCGGGTGCCGGCCGTTTCCGCCTGGACGAAAGAAATTGCCGTCGACATCGAGCATGATCCGGAGCACCCGCGCTTGAAGTCTGTTTCCTGAAGGATCTGATATGACGGACCGTCCGGCCTTTGAGTCAGAAGCGACCAGCGCAAACGCCTATGTCACGCTGGTGACCAATGCTGATTACGTGCGTGGTGCAACCGCCCTGTTGCGCTCCTTGCGTCTCAGTGAAACGGTCGCGGATTTGGTCGTGCTTTATACGCCCGGTGTTGCGCCGGAGGAGCTGGAAGTCCTGCGCGAATTCTCGCCGCGGCTGGGTCAATGCGATCGTCTGCCAACCTCGGAAGCTTTCAACGAGCGGCATGAGCGCGGGCGGTTGCACAAGACGGCCCCTTTCACAAAGGGCGGTAAGCCGCAGTTTCACACACCGCTCGACAATTTCGTCAAGCTGCGCCTCTGGCAATTGCGGGACTATGACAGCGTCGTCTTCATTGATGCTGATGCGCTGGTAATAAAAAATTGCGACAAGCTGTTTGGCTATCCGGAGTTTTGCGCTGCGCCCAATGTCTATGAAGCGCTGGGCGATTTTCACCGTTTGAACAGCGGTGTGTTTACCGCCCATCCGAATGCAGCGACCTTCGCTGATATGCTCGCCCGCCTTGATGCACCGGACGCTTTCTGGCGGCGGACAGACCAGACCTTTTTGGAAAGCTATTTCCCGGACTGGCACGGCCTGCCTGTCTTCTACAACATGTTGCAATACGTCTGGTTCAACCTGCCAGAGCTGTGGGATTGGGATCAGATACACATTCTGCACTATCAATATGAAAAGCCGTGGCAAACCGGACACGCGCGCTCTGAAAGCTTGCGCCCTCTGATTGATCTGTGGCAGGCCTATTATGAGGGGCGGGATGTTGGCGAAACGCTTGCCAACATGCCGTCACCGCCCGCACAGAAGTAGAAAAGTCGATCCATGCATATTCTTATGTCCGGGGCCACAGGGCAGCTTGGCCGGTTCATTGCGGCGCGTCTGCGCCAGGACGGTCACCAAATCACCTGTCTAGGCCGTATGCCATCAGACGTCCCGGAAGATGAGTTCATCAAATGGGATTTGGAAGATCGTGAATTCACTCTGCCGTCAGCGGACGCTCTGGTCCACTGTGCCTTGTCGCATGTGCCCGGCAAATACCGGGATGGGGAGGGCGACGATCCGCACGGTTTCATCACACTGAATGTAGAAGGAACACAGGCGCTCTATCAGGCAGCCAAAGCGGCCGGCGTCGATCAGTGCGTGTTTCTCTCCAGCCGCGCAGTTTACGCTGGCGCGTCCGATTGGGGCGTGTTGACCGAAGAGGCTCCAGTTGAAGCGGATTCGTTTTATGGTCAGGTCAAATATGCTGGAGAGTTGGCCCTCCATGTGTTGTGCGACGATACATTCAAGGGAACGGTTTTACGTGCGACAGGGATTTATGGAGTCCCGCCGGGCCTAGACGCCCACAAGTGGTCCAAACTTTTTTCCGATTTTTCCAAGGGGGAGGCGGTTGTTCCCCGGGTTGGCACAGAAGTGCATGGCGAGGACCTGGCCGAAGCTGTGGTGCTGCTGCTGGAAAAACGGTTGGCCAGCAGCGACGTCTTTGATGTGTACAACGTGTCCGACATCCTGCTCGATCTTCAGGACCTTTTGAAACTCTATGCAGAAGTTTTCCCGGTGGAGGCCGTACTGCCTATCCGCTCTCCAGGTGCCGTGGGCGTGATGGATGTCGCCAAACTTGTCAAACTTGGCTGGGCACCCGGTGGCAAAGCCAAGCTCGTAGAGTTTGTCCAGTCTTTGCCTGCTTCCAAAAACCTCCAAGAAACCGCTGAACCCAATACCGCTTCTCAAAGCGTGTAACGGTGGGAGGCAAGGGCGGTTTTGAAATTGAAAATGGCGCTAACTCCTCCGCACGTGTCATGAGCCAGGTGGATAAATTTCTTAAGACAAATCGGTACTGCGTCCTCACACAGGAAAACAACTCATGATCATGTTTGATTTTGACGGTGTGATCTCTGATTCAAAAGAGGTCTGCCTAGAGGCTTGCCGTGCGGCGGCCCGGGAACAGGATGAACGGGTCGCGATTGCTGATGATGCTTTCTCAGACCTCGACCCGCTGACATTCGAAGCGCTGGCCATCAGGCACGATCTCAAACCGGACGCCTTCGCTGCGTCTGTCGCTAATCATGTTTCACAGCGGGCAGACCTTTGCCAGCCATTCGGCGGCATCCCGGAAATGATCGCAGAGATCTCCGGGCAGCATGAATTGGCGGTTATGAGCGCAAGTCATAGCCGTGTAATCCGGTCTTTTCTGGTCAGGCATGGACTGATCGAAAAGTTTCTTCACGTGATCGGTGGAGATACTCCCGGCAACAAGGCTGAAAAGATCGCAAATCTCAAGAAGACAGCCGGCGGATCAAGCCACGCGTTTGTTGGTGATGCTGTTAGCGATATGCAGGCCGCGCAAGCCTGTGAGTTGCCGGTGATTGCAGTAACCTGGGGATGGCAACCGCGGGGGCGTCTTGAGGCGGAAAACCCGGATCATATTGTGACCAGCCCTCAGGAGCTGAGTGAAGTCATCCGGGGAATTTCTGTGTCGACGGAAGGAGCATCCTTATGAAACTCATCCATCTAACAGATCTCCATATTGCACCTGATGACAAAGGTACCGCGTACGAAGGGGCAGCGGAGCGCGCGGCACGGGCGGTTGATATCATCAATGCGGATCACGCTGACGCAGAACTCTGTGTTGTCACCGGCGATATCGTTTATGACCCCGATCCAATAGCCTACGAATTGGCCGAACAGATCCTCTCTAAGCTTCAGGTGCCGGTGGTCAGCCTGGTGGGCAACCACGATGACCGTGACATGGCGGTCAATACCTTGTCGTCCCTAACTTTGGATCGGGATGGTTTTGCGCAATGTGTCGTAAAGACCTCCGGCGCCACTTGCATCCTGCTGGACACCAAAGCCGAAGGGACACATGCGGGTGCGTTTTGCAAAATACGTCAGGATTGGTTGAAAGCGGCTCTGAATGAGATCAACGGCTCAGAACCAGTCTGGATTTTCCTGCATCATGCGCCGTTCCCAACCGGTTTGCCGGCCATGGACACCATCGGTTTGAACCTTGAAGACGCTACTGCGCTGGGCGATTTGCTTGCCGCGCATGGTGGTGCCGAACATCTTTTCTTTGGGCACTATCACCGGCCCATGTCCGGCCGCTGGCGGAACATTGCCTTTTCAGCGCACCGCTCCTTGATGCTTCAATGTGCGCTAGATCTTAAGACCCAGGAACATGTCCCGGCGGTTCCGGAAGAACCGCAATTTGGCATCGTCCTGGCGCAACCGGATTTGACCGTGGTTCACTATCATGATTTTGACAGGGATCCGCCGGACTTGACTTTGGGCGCTGCCGATAGCTGATTTTCAATCAGAAAACTGACGGGGCAGGAAATTGGAGTTGGGAAAGGGAGTTTTGCTAGGCTGACACGGTCTGACCAAAAATCTTCTCAAATTCGGCCCGCAACACACTGTCGTTTTCGGCCATTGTGACCGGAATGCCGAGGTCGACCAAGCTGGTCACGCCATGTTCGCTGACGCCGCAAGGAACGATTCCCGAGAAATGATCCAAATCCGGCTCCACATTAAAGCTGATGCCATGAAAGGTGGTCCATTTGCGCAGGCGAATGCCGATAGCAGCGATTTTGTCTTCGGTATTGGCGCCGCGGTCCGGCCGTGGGACCCAGACGCCAACCCGGTCTTCGCGCCGTTCACCGCGGATGTGATAGTGCCACAGGGTGTTGATCAGCCAGGCTTCGAGCGCTGAAACAAACACACGAATGTCCTGCCTGCGGCGTTTGAGATCCAGCATGACATAGGCAACCCGCTGTCCGGGTCCGTGATACGTGTGCTGACCGCCCCGGCCTGTGCGGTAGACCGGAAAGCGGTCAGGGGTGATCAGGTCCTTGTCGTCGGCTCTCGGTCCGGCTGTATAAAGCGGTGGGTGTTCCAACAGCCAGACCCGCTCATTTGCGGTGCCATTGATGATTCGCTGCACATGAGCATCCATTTCCCGTGTGGCGTCCTCATAGTCGATGAGATTATCTGAAATCCGCCATTCAACCGGCGCAGAGCCTGGAAGTGGCAGAAAATCAATGTTTAGGGCGTCGCGGTCGTCGGGTGACATGTGGATGACACTTCTTTGTTTTTTGAGCAGGCTGCCCATCCCGTGGTAAGATCGGGCGCTGGCGGATGTCCGCCCTATGTAAGGACTAAGGCGTGTTATGGCCACCTTTGATGAAATCAATGTCGATATCTCAGTCGTACTTGGCGAGAACCTCATGCCTGTGCACCAGCTCTTGCGCATGGGCCGTGGCGCGGTGATTGATCTCGACGTCGATGAAGACGACGATGTCAAGATTTACGCCAATAGCACGCTGGTTGCCAAAGGTCAGGTGGTTCTGCTTGGCGAGCGGATCGGCATTTCCATCACGGAAGTCCTGATGAGGCCGCCGGAAATCCGGCCAATGCGGACCGACGGACCTCTTTGAAAAAACTCTTCAAAAGAAAATTCAGGTGCCTGTGAATTATTGCAGGCTTCGCTCTTGCGCCTCCAAAAACCTTTTGCTACATGGGGCGCCTCGACGCGATCAGCGCCGGGAAAAACTGAATATGCGGTCGTGGCGGAATTGGTAGACGCGCAGCGTTGAGGTCGCTGTGGGCTAACCCCCGTGGAAGTTCGAGTCTTCTCGACCGCACCATTCATCAATCACACTACCAGGTGATTGAAAACAAAGGCGCTCTTCGGAGCGCCTTTTTTGTTTTCGCGCTTTTTGCTTGATGTTCTCCTTCATGGGTTCAAGAGTTAAAAACCGAGATCTGTGTTGCGTCGATGGGCTGGGTCCTTGGCCGGGTAAGAAATGCCGACGGCCTGTCGCGTTTCGATTGTTCCGGGCCGTAGAACCGACGCATAGACACCGAAATTCAAGTCGAATGACCGTGAGATTGTCTTCAAGATTTGCGGATCTTTGGGGAGGGTGTCTTGTCCGGCCGTGACCATGACACAGCGTTCGGTCTTGTGGGTGACCTTCAGGCGGGCATTGCCGATTGAAAGGACACTTCCAAGAAGGTCTTCAGATGTCATGTGGTCCGGGACATCCAGAACGATATTGGCGCGGAAACGGCGCGTGTCGATTTCGGCTTCCGGAAGAAGGGTCTGCAACTTTGTCAATTCGGACGACAGAATGAGGTGGACGGCGGCATCATCAAAATGCGGACTATCCTGCTCGCGGACGATTTCGACTGGCTGATCCATAACCTTTGCCAAGCGTTGGTCAAGACCGTCCGATTGAATGTGCTCCAATTGATCTTCGCGCGCCCCGATATACACATTTCCATCCTGTGTTACGGCGCGCAGAGCGAGGAGATTGTCGATTCTTTGGAACCTGTTTGTCGATTTGCCACTGCCGAGTTTTCCGCGTTGATCGGCCAACGCAAAAAGCCTGTCGCCTTGGAAACCTCTTTCCTCGACATAAGCCAGATCCACCTGTTCGCCCTGCAGGGATTTCACCGGATATCGCCACAGGGATCGAATTCTCATGTTGGTGTTCCTGGCAGATGAAAGACCGTGTTTCAAAACATATGCGCCAGAGATTGCAGGGCTGCTGCGCTGTGGTCTGGCCATCAGTAGTTTTCATCGTTTTGGACGTTTGTCCATATTTACTGTTTTTCGGCGGAGACCAGCTAAATCGATCAACTATAAACAGGGATTTCTTGCAGAGGTCCGTTTCGATAAGTGCGTAATGCCGCCTGTTCTGATCGGAAATTGAATTCCTTTGCGGAATTCGTTTGGAACAACTCACTGTATCCGCTGATTTTCTTACCCCGGTGAAAATAGTTTCAAAAATGTGAAGTCGAACGTTCTGATTATGTATATTTTGAACTAATTTAAAATAAAATTTTAGTAAAAGTCTAGTTGGAAAGCCTTCTTTCGAATTTTTAATTTGTATATATAAA
This sequence comes from Roseibium sp., assembly GCF_965216085.1. Classification (GTDB taxonomy): domain Bacteria; phylum Pseudomonadota; class Alphaproteobacteria; order Rhizobiales; family Stappiaceae; genus Roseibium. Next base: position 2,114,766 of record NZ_OZ244138.1, read on the forward strand.
ACAGTAATTTAATAAATTTCGAATTTAGTAAATATTTGTTCAATTTGTATATTTGTCTCGATGTCCAAATTCTATCAATAAATGAATATATTTTCGACATATTTTGCTATTTTTTTCGTCAAAATTTCAGAATTACATTAACTCCGACGAAGCAAAATCCAGAAATTAATCTTTTGGGCGCCATGCGTTTATGCAGCAGGTCGGGGGGCTCGTTGTATTCATTTTTCATGGGGAGGGCAGGACCATGCAATCAACAAGTATTTCTCTTCATAATTCCGCTGTTTATACAATCGCCGGTCCGACGGATTTTTCTGGCGAGCGTGGGGATTATTTGCAAGCGGCGCATTCGGAAGCATTGGCCCTAGCCAATGGCACGATCTCGCTGACGTTTGCAGCCGATACGGTTGAGGGCAGCCGGACGCTGTTTTCCAAGGATGGCCGGGGCTATGACAGCGGCGGTCACCTGACGGTCTATCTGAAGGACGGTTTTTTGTATGTCCGCCAGCAGTCGGACAGCAAGAGCGAATATCTGAAGGTGAAGGACGTGGTGATTGCTGCCGGCCAGACCTATCACTTGGCCGTCTCCTTTGGCGCCGACGGGCTGAACTTTTATCTCAACGGCCAGCTGGCAGCGTCCGAGCCGGAATTCCAGCAGGGGCTGGAAGCCAACAGCCGGGCCTTTGTGGTCGGTGCGTCCGGGGCCTGGCGCTCCGATGACAGCCAGCGGGCGTCCTCCCAGTTCGACGGCACGATCTCCGACGTGATGGTGTTTGGCAGTCAATTGGGTCAGACCGATGTGGCAGCACTTGCTGGAGCCGTCGATGCCAATTTTGAGAGCGCGGCGCTGAATGCCATTGCGCAGAACAATCTGATCCCGGCGTTCCAGCAGCTGCATCACGGCTCGGATGAAGCCAAGGCGCTGGCCATGGCCTATGGCATCACCCATGACGGCGATCTGACCACGGGGGCGGCGATCCAGTCCGGAACCGATGGGGCCGACACGCTGTCGGGAACCGGTGAGGCCGATGCCATTGATGGCGGGCTTGGCAACGACACGATTGATGGCGAGGGCGGCAATGATGTCCTGCAGGGCGGCTATGGCAATGACGATCTGAGCGGCGGCGAGGGCAATGATGTTCTGGATGGCGGCCACGGCGAGGATGTGCTCGATGGCGGTGCGGGCGATGACCTTCTGATCTCGCGTTCCGATGGCCGGGAAGGGGCCATTGCCTATGTGGAAGGGCGCGACGAGGGCGATCCCTACAATGAACTGACCAATGGCAAACTCTATCCGAACCAGCCGATCCCGGCGGACGATGTTCTGACCGGCGGCGCGGGCGCGGATACCTTCTACTTCCAGACCCTGATCAACGCCAAACAGCGGTACATCGAAGAGCACACCCAGGATGACGGCACGATCCGCTGGCATGGGGTGGCCGGTGAAAACGACAAGCTGCACGACCATTGGGTCGACATGATCGGCAATGACGTGATCACCGACTTCAACCGGGGTGAGGGCGACCGGATCATCATTGAAGGCCACACCACCAAGATCCGCTCGATCAGCTATGGCGATGCCAATTCCGACGGGGTGATGGATCATTCGGTGATCCAGCTTTACTCCGACCAGGGCCGGGGCGGCGGTGCGCACCATATGGATGAGCTGGGCACGATCACGGTCTATGGCGACCTGGTGCGCCTCACCGACATCTCCACCACCTCCCGGCCGGCTTACGGCATCGTGGAGTCCATCGCCGACCTCAACGAGGCCATCCAGCCCATCCAGATCTCTGAAGACAGAGGACCAATCACGCCACCGGACAATTTGCCGGGGCTGAGCGGTCTCACTCCTCCGGCTGGTGTCAATGCCGTGTTCTCTGTCCCTGGTCAGCTTGAGTTTGAAGACGTGCGCAACGGCCAATTTGCCATTCCGCATCAAGGAGCGATGCAGGTTGATCAAGGGACCATCGCCTTCTCATTTAGAGCAGACACGATCTCTTCGTATGATGCGCTGTTTTCAAAGGACGCAAGCGGCAATGGGGCAGGCGGGCACGTGACCGCCTTCATCAAGGATGACGGAACCTTGAAGGTCCGGTTTCAAAGCTCAACCGATGAAACTTGGCTCTACGCAAGGGAGGCGGTTGTTGCCGGGCAGGACTATGATTTTGCGCTAACGTTTGGCGATGACGGGGTGGTTGTTTATCTGAATGGGCAAGCGGTTGCCTCGGATGCGGAATTTGATGCCAGCCTCCTCGGCAATCAGGAGTATCTGATTTTGGGTGGCAATGGTTGGGGCAGTGATGCCGGTGCAATCGGCTGGATCGGCAACCGGTTTGATGGCACGATCTCCGACTTCACAATCCTTGATCAGCAACTCGGTGCGTCCCAAATCACCCCGCTGTTCACGGACGACACTGCTTTTTATTGACGGCGCCTCAACAACTCTGGAAAGCGGATCAGGGCATTCTTTAGGGCAGCGTTCCGCTTTCCAGCTTTTTCAAACAGTGGAGACCGTCAGTGCACACACGTAATCATGACCACGGTTTGCTCTATCAGCCATGGAGCTTTCGGCATCGAATGCTGTTTCGATGGGGTACGGGTTTTTACAGATCTCAGATCCGCCAATTTCCCTTATGAGGCGGGCGTTTCAGACTGTTTAGGCAAACCCCATGATCGAGAAGCGTTCCGAACTCCTGATGCCGGCTGGCAACCTGCGCAAATTGAAGATGGCCATCCTTTATGGCGCGGATGCCGTCTACCTTGGAACGCCGGACATGTCCTTGCGCACAAAATCAGAGTTTTCGCTGGAGGACGTGGTTGAAGGTGTCGAGTTTTGTCACAAGCACGGCCGGCGCGCTTATCTCACGCTCAATCTTTTTTCACACAACAAGGACATCCCGAAGCTCGACGAATACATCGAGACCGTGCGCAAGGTGAAGCCGGACGGTTTGATCGTCGCCGATCCCGGTGTCTTTGCCTATGTGCGCGATAAGGCGCCGGATCTCCCTTTGCATGTCTCCACCCAGAGCAACATCTGCTCCTGGCTGTCGGTGAAATTCTGGCAAGACCAAGGCGCTGACCTATGTGTTTTGGCGCGTGAGGTGTCTTTTGCTGAGCTCACCGAAATTCGTGAAAAATGCCCTGATATCAAACTGGAAGCCTTTGTGCACGGCGCCATGTGCATGACCTATTCCGGCCGCTGTCTGTTGTCGAATTTCATGGCCGAACGCGGTGCCAACCAGGGTAATTGCGCCAACTCCTGCCGCTGGAATTATAAACTCCACGTGCGGTTGAAGGACGGCACGGTCGAAGAACTGAACATCACCGAGGACAATGCGCATCTGTTTGAGTTTCTGCTTGAAGAAGGCTGCCGTCCGGGCCAGCTGATGCCGATTGAGGAGGACGAGCGCGGCTCTTACATCCTTAATTCCAAAGATCTGTGCATCATGCCGAAGCTGAATGAGTACCTGCAGATCGGTGTCGACAGCCTGAAGGTCGAGGGGCGTGGAAAATCCGAATACTACTGCGCCATCGTTGCAAGAGCCTACCGCATGGCCATCGACGACTATTATGCTGACCCGGACAACTGGGATCCAAAACCTTACATGCGCGAATTGGAGGCGGTTGGAAACCGGGGCTACACGCTTGCCTTCCACGAAGGCCGGCTGACCAATTACGCCCACGATTATGAGCACACAGCCTCGCTCGCCCAATGGGAATATGCCGGTGTTGTCACAGAGGTGACCGAGGACGCCTTTCTGGTCGAGGTAAAAAACAAGCTGGTCGCCGGCGAAGTGCTGGAGTTTGTCTCACCAATCGCCCGTGAAACAGTTCTGCTGCGCGTTTATGACTTTGAAAAGGCGGCCAATGGTGAGCGTGTGCCGGAAGTGCATGGCAGCAACCGGACCGTGATCCGGCTGCCGTTCGAACTCTTCGATCACGAGAACCTGGACGACCTCAAAGCCCGCTTTCCGGCCTTTACGGTTTTGCGCAAAGAGCGGGCGCTGACGGACGAGCAGTGGAACCGGGTGCGGTTCGACAAACTGGTGCAAGGGCTGGAGGTCACGGGCAAGGACAATCCAAAAGCCTATGAGCGCCGCCGCGATGCGCTGGTAGAAAGCATTGGCGAGGGCGCAGAAGAGCGACGCTTTAAAACCAACCGGGTCGGCACGGAAGGCTGCTGCGGCAAGGGCTGCAACGGCTGCCTGATGTTCTGGCAGGACCCGCAATATGAACGCGCCCGCGACGTTCTCCTAAAACGCAAACAAGGCGAACAGCTCACTCGCGCGGAGGCGACTGAGTTGAAGCAGGCGGGATAAACGGGCTGCATTGTTTTCCTGCAGTCGTTGAGAACTGAGGCTATATCCGCCCCTTGTTCAGTCCGCTAATCACTAGCGTGAAACACTTATCGTGCACCTTGTGACTTGCAGTTAGTTACAGATGTAACTAATTTGATCTAAATCAAGGAAGCTGATTGGTGGCTGTATATAGTTGCATATGTAACTAATTAGGAGGATTGGGTTGATGAAAATTGAGCAGATGCATCACGTTGCCTACCGGTGCAAAGACGCCAAGGAAACCGTCGAATGGTACGGCAAGATGCTGAACATGGATTTCATCCTGGCAATTGCCGAGGACCATGTGCCGTCCACTCATGAGCCTGATCCTTACATGCACATCTTCCTGGATGCCGGGAACAACAATGTTCTCGCCTTCTTTGAATTGCCGACCAAGCCGGAAATGGGTTTTGACCCGAACACGCCGCGCTGGGTCCAGCACATCGCATTCAAGGTCAAGGACCGGGACGAGCTGATTGCCTTTAAAGACCATCTGGAAGCAAACGGAGTTGAAGTTCTGGGCGTGACCGATCACTCGATCTTCCACTCCATCTATTTCTTCGATCCGAATGGTCACCGCGTAGAGCTGGCCTGCCCGGATCCGGATGAAGAAAAGCTTTTGGCCAAGCTGGATGATGTGAAATGGCAAATGCTGGAAGAGTGGTCGAAGACCAAAAAAGCTCCGAAACACGCTGAATGGCTGCACGCCAAAGAGCTGTCCGATGTGTGAGAAAACCGAATGCGACCGCTGCGGTAAATGCGGGGCGTTCGACACGATTTCAGCGGGATTGGGAGGAGAGCCCGATGTTTCAAACCTATCAGTATCCGGAATTCGACTACCAGCAATCGGAAGAGCAGCGCACAGGCAGGGTCAAACGGCATCCGATGGTGGTGATCGGGGCCGGACCCATAGGCTTGACGGCCGCGCTTGATTTTGCCCAGCGCGGCATTCCAACGATTGTCCTGGACGACAACAATACGGTTTCCATTGGATCGCGGGCCGTCTGTTACGCCAAACGCCCACTGGAAATCTGGGACCGGCTCGGCTGTGGTGATCGCATGGTCGACAAAGGCATCAAGTGGAAGATCGGCAAGGTGTTCTTCCGCGATGATCTGACCTACACCTTCGATCTGTTGCCCGAAGACGGGCACAAAAATCCGGCCTTTATCAACCTCCAGCAGTATTATCTGGAGGAATATATGGTCGAGGAATGCGCCAAGTCGAACCTCATTGATCTGCGCTGGAAGCACAAGCTGATCAACCTGACGCAGCTCGATGACGGCGTGTCGCTGACCATCGAGACCCCCGATGGCGTCTTCACGATGGAAGCGGATTGGGTTCTGGCCTGTGATGGTGCCAATTCCGACACCCGCAAGATGGTTGGGGCCGGGTTCTCCGGGCAGTTTTTCCAGGACCGGTTCCTGATTGCCGACATCATCATGAAGGCCGATTTTCCGACCGAACGCTGGTTTTGGTTCGATCCGCCGTTCCATAGGGGGCAGTCGGCTCTGCTGCACAAGCAGTGCGATGATGTCTGGCGGCTCGATTTCCAGCTCGGCTGGGAGTCTGATCCAGAAGAAGAAAAGAAACCGGAAAACATCATTCCGCGCGTCAAAGCCATGCTCGGCGAAGACACCGAATTTGAGCTGGAATGGGCCTCGGTCTACCAGTTCGCTTGCCGCCGGATCGATCAATTCCGCTATGGCCGGGTGCTGTTTGCCGGTGATGCGGCCCATCAGGTCTCACCCTTCGGCGCCCGCGGAGCGAATACTGGCGTTCAGGACATCGACAATTTGGCCTGGAAGTTGAAGCTGGTCATGGACGGCGATGCGCCGGAAAGCCTGATCGACAGCTACCATGAAGAACGGGCGTTTGCAGCCGACGACAATCTGTTGAACTCGACCCGGTCCACCGACTTCATCACACCGAAGAGCGAAGCCTCACGACGCTTCCGCGATGCGGTTTTGGACCTGTCGGAAGTCACTGATTTTGCCAAGCCTCTGGTCAATTCCGGACGGCTTTCAGCGCCAACACCTTATGTGGAAAGCTCGCTGAATACGGCGGATGAATCCAGTTTTTCAGGCTCCATGACACCGGGCACCTGCTGCCTGGATGCACCGGTCAAGGTGGGCGGCGAGGACGCCTGGTTTCTCAATCAAATCGGTGGCGGCTTTACCCTTCTGGTGTTTGGCGATGAGGAAGCCGAGACTGTTGCAGTCGGCAGTGTCACAGCCAATGTCCTGCGTGTTGGCAGTGATGTGGAAGACCCGGAGGGCAAGCTGGCAGAGCGCTACAATGCGGCGCCCGGGACGGTCTATCTGATCCGCCCGGATCAGCATGTTGCCGCGCGCTGGCGTTATTTCAACGACAACAAGGTGGCATCAGCTTTGAAAACCGCGATTGGAGGCGCGTGATCCATGGCCCTTGAACTCACACGCAACATCGCCGACCCGGACGGGTTTTATGAGCATCTCGTCTCCAGCCAGCGTCACATGAGCGACGAAGAGGCCAACCAGATGAATGCAAGGTTGATCCTGATCCTGGCCAATCAGGTTGGCGATATGGAGACACTCAAAGCGGCCATTGATTTTGCGGTGGACCCGAAGGCGGGCCGCAAACAAGCCGCTGCCTGACATGTGAGGGCGGCTGCAGTCGCCCAAATTTGCCCAATACCAGAATAGCGTCCCGTAGGGGCGCTTTTTTGTATTTGAAGGCCGACAGACTGCCGCCTTTTGGTCTAACCTTTTATGGTAGCTCTTCTGGGAGGTTGTGTGCTCTAGCCATGCGCCTAAGCAGATGTAAGGGGACAGACAAATTTCATGGCGAGTAGTGGTGGCGAAACAGGAATAAAACAGCTGTGTGTGCGGGGCGCTGGAATGGCCGCTTGTCTCGGGCTTCTCTTGCAAAACTTTACTCCAGGTGCCTTTGCCCAAGAATTTTCGCCAAATGTCTCCTCGCTCGGTTCTTTAACCTGCCAGCAGCTCTGGTATTTGGAGCATGAGGTTCTGGCCGAAGGCAGGATATGCCTGAAATCCGCGCGGGCGCGGCATGCCTTTAAACGGGCAAAGCCCTGTATTTCTTCAGAAGAGCGGATCTTACCGGAAAATGTCCGGAATTATCTCACTGAGGTCCGCAAAGCAGCGCGTGCGAAGACCTGCTCAAAACAGTGATGCCGATCAGATAACCCTGTGGACCTTCTGCGCTTTTGCTGTGGCACTTTTTTGCTTCAGCCGTTAGTTCTGAAACTCACAGTCCCGGTTCCGCTGCGTTCCGGGCCCTGAACTGCCAGCAATCAAGGGGAGGGCGAGATGAGCGAAGCTGCTGAGCTTGACGTAAACCCTTCACCAGATCTGCAGATCCCTGTCCGTGATGAAGAGGAACGGCTCAATCCGGACTTCATTGCCGCCGTTGAAGCGGCGCTTCACGTTGAAAATCGTGCGGAACTGCATGTGCTGGCCGCCGATCTGCACGAGGCCGATACCGGCGACCTTCTGGAAACCTTAAGCGCCGATGACCGTGCCGATTTCATTCGCCTGCTCGGTGATGAATTTGATTACGCGGCGCTGACGGAGACAGATGAAGCGGTCCGTCTGCAGGTTCTGGAAGACCTGCCGAATGAAGTCATCGCCGAGGGCCTTGGCGAACTCGATTCCGATGACGCGGTCTACATCCTGGAAGACCTCGACGAGGACGACCAGGCGGCCATTCTCGAAGAGCTGCCCTACGCCGACCGGGCGCAGCTCAAAAAGGCGCTGGATTACCCGGAAGAGAGCGCCGGAAGGCGGATGCAGAGCGAATTTATTGCTGTTGCACCATTTTGGACCGTCGGCCAGACCATCGATTACATGCGCGAGGCGCGCGATCTCCCAGACAGTTTTTATGAGATCTATGTGGTTGATGCCTCTTTCAAGCTTCTCGGTTCTGTGCATCTCGACAAGGTGTTGCGGGCCAAGCGGGAAGAAAAAGTCACCTCGATCATGGCCGAGCGGCTGGATGCCGTGGAGGCGACGGAAGATCAGGAAGAAGTGGCCCGCCGGTTCGAGCGCTACAATCTCGTCTCCTCGGCAGTCGTTGATGAGAACGGCCGCCTGGTTGGGGTTCTCACCGTTGATGACATCGTCGACGTGATCCAGGAAGAGGCGGAAGAAGACCTGCGCGCACTGGCCGGTGTTGGTGATGAAGAAATCTCCGACAGCGTGATGACCATTGCACGCTCGCGTTTGACCTGGCTGGTGGTCAATCTCGGCACAGCTGTTCTGGCATCCGTCGTGATCGCCATGTTCGACGAAACCATCGAAGCGATGGTAGCGTTGGCGGTTTTGATGCCGATTGTTGCCTCCATGGGCGGCAATGCCGGGACGCAGACCATGACCGTTGCCGTGCGCGGTATCGCAACTCAGGAGCTGGGCGCGCGCAACATGGTCCGGGTTCTCAACCGCGAGATCCTGGTCAGCGCGCTCAATGGTGTTGCCCTCGCGGTGCTCATCGGCATCACCGCCTGGCTGTGGTTTGCCAGTCCCGGGCTCGGCCTGGTAATCGGCAGTGCGATTATCATCAATATGTTGTTTGCCGGCCTATCTGGGTTGCTCATCCCGCTGGTTCTGGACCGGTTCCATATTGACCCGGCCATCGCTTCCAGCGTGTTTGTCACAACGGTCACCGATGTGGTTGGCTTTTTCGCCTTTCTCGGTATTGCAGCGCTCTGGTTCGGCCTGCCGTTTTGAGAGTCTCGATCCCGCCCTTAGGCGAGGTCAGCATGGCGCAGATTGTCCCGAAGCATCATGATCTTGTTTTGAAGATCAACCACCTCTTCCAGGCTCATTCCGGTTGACGTGAAAACGCAGTTGCCGAAGTGCTCTGTCTTTTTCTGCAAGTTCCGGCCTTTGCGGGTGAGCTTCAGGATTACCTGGCGTTCGTCCTTGGTAGAGCGGGTCCGGGTGAGAAGTCCCATGGCCTCCAGGCGTTTTAGGAGTGGGGTCAGCGTGTTGGTGTCGAGCTGCAGTTTCTGGGTGATCGCGCCGACCGGCACATTGTTCTTGTCCCACAGAACCGTCATGGCGAGGAACTGCGGATAGGTGAGGCCAACTTCCTTCAAAAGCGTTTTGTAGACACTGTGCATGGCGTGGTTTGCAGAGTATAGCGCAAAACACAGATATTTATCCAGCGGCAATGGACCGTCTGGCTGGATCTCCAAAGTGCCAATCGCTGGTTCTGCAGTGGCAGTCTCCTGAAGCGCCGGATCAGACACGTAAGCGGGATCAGCCGGGCCCAAACTGTCAGTCGCCTTTGTCGGCTGGGCGTCTTCCGCACCAACACCTGTTGCATCAGCCTCAGCAACTTGACCTGCGTCCGTGTCGTCTGCGGCTGCTGCAACATCCCCTGCCGGCTCAGCCTTCTTTTTGGCTTTGCGTTTTTTCGGCGAAGCCTTGGCGCTCTTTGGTTCGTTGGCGCCTTCTTTTTTGGTTCTTTTCTCTTCCGGCTCGCTGAATCCGATCGCGTCCAGGAGAGACATCTGATTGGTCGTGTCACTCATAATCCGCCTTATAAATCGCGCGCGATATGATCGCAACCTGTTGACCTTCCTGCGATGTCATCCTATGTGGGTAAAATATATCGTGCGCGATATAAAAATCTGCCTTCAAGTGGATTTGTTTAAGTCTTTGAAACGGTAAAGGAAATGACGAAATGAGCGTTGACGTGCTTTATGAAGCAAAAGCCAAGGCAACCGGCGGCCGCGATGGTACCGTTGAAACTTCAAATGGCTCCTTCCAAGCGAAGCTGACAACACCGAAAGAACTCGGTGGGCCAAGAGGGGACGGCAACAATCCGGAAGAGCTGTTTGCCGCTGGCTATGCGGCCTGCTTTATCGGTGCGCTGAAATTTGTCGGCGGGCAGGAGAAGATCGCAGTTCCTGCTGACACCGCCATCAATTCCACGGTCGGGATCGGGCCACGTTCAGAAGGCGGGTTCGGTCTGGAAGTCGCGTTGGAAGTCTCAATTCCAGGCATGGATAAGTCAGAGGCGGAAGCGCTGGTCGCCAAGGCGCATGAGGTTTGCCCTTATTCCAACGCCACTCGGGGCAACATCGATGTGAAGTTGTCTGTCGTCTGATCACTATGACCGGTCCAGCAAAACCGCAGGGCCGGTTTCTATTACCGGAGCTTTTTCATCAATGGCCCAAAACCTGTTTGTCGTTGATCTCACCTATGTTGTCCCGCTGGATCACGTTGATCCTTACCTCGAACCTCACCGTGCTTTCTTGCAAACAAACTATGAGGCCGGCCTGTTTGTCGCGTCAGGCCCCAAGGAACCACGCACTGGCGGCATCATCCTGGCGCGGGCAGAAAGCCGGGACGTGATCGAAGCGGTCCTTCAGCAAGACCCGTTCAAACGGGAAGGTCTCGCGGAGTATGTTGTGACGGAGTTCAATCCGGTTATGATCGCAGACGGTGTTACCTTTTAATCCGAACGGCGATTGTGTTTGTTCGCCAAAGACCGGGTCTGGTAGCGGATTTGATGCGGTCTAATGGGTCTGAATAGGAAATGGCGGTGGCCGAGCGTCCAGAGATCAACGGTATTTTAGAAACCTCGGTTTATGTCGACGACATGGACAAGGCTCATGATTTTTACGGTGGGATCCTGGGGCTTAAACGCATGGTCGCAGGCGAAAGGCTCTTTGCATATGACGCTGGACCGGAACAGACCTTGTTGGTGTTTTATCGCGGACACACGGGCGAGGATGTTCCAACCCCTGGCGGTGTTGTGCCGGGACATGATACCAGCGGATCTGGCCATTTTGCCTTCAAAATCAAACCGGAAACGCTTGATCCGTGGCGGGTATATCTCGGTGCAAACCAGGTAGACATTATCAGCGAAGTGGTTTGGCCCGCCGGTGGCACAAGCCTTTATTTCAAGGATCCGGATGGCAATATTCTGGAGCTGGCCGCAGCACCACTCTGGCCGAATTATCTATCCTGATTTTTAAAGATTCTTCGGGCATGGTGTGACTGCTATTGGGGCCGTTGAAGAGGGGCGGAATGAAATTCTTGCAAGCAGTCTTGCGGACCTTGTTCTACATTGCCGTGGGCGGTGTGATTTCTATTGCGGGAGCAGCTTTCTTTTTCATGAACTGGGAACCGGACCGGGACGATTACATTCTGCGCGGGGTTGACGTCTCCCACCATCAAAAGGACATCGACTGGCAAGCGGTCGCCGGCAACGACGTTTCCTTTGCTTACATCAAAGCGAGTGAGGGAGGGGACTTCAAGGATAGTGCTTTCAAACGCAACTGGGAGGGGGCTAAATCTGCTGGACTGGCAAGAGGGGCTTACCATTATTTCAGCCTGTGCAAGGACGGAGCTGCTCAAGCGCGTAACTTCCTCTCGGTTCTGCCAGATGATCCTGACATGCTCGCGCCGATGCTCGATCTGGAGTTTGAGGGCAATTGTGCCCGCCGTCCAACCGTTGGTGAGATGCTCAAGGAAATCAGCGATTTTGTGGCGGCCGTGGAGCCGGCAACCGGCAAACGCGTAATCTTTTATGCGCCGGAAGAGTTCTATAAAACTTACCTGAAAGACCGGGGATTGAACCGGCGGCTGTGGGTCCGCTCGATTTGGCATGCACCGTCCTATGCCAAGGAATGGGTGCTGTGGCAGTATCATCAGCGCGGGACGGTCAGCGGAATCTCAGGGAATGCTGATTTGAATGTTTTGCAAAAGGGGCTGGAACTCAACGATCTGAAAAGATAAATTATTGAATAATATAATTAAAAACTGTTCTATTGACTTTAACGTAAAAAGAAGAAAGTCTGCGCCCCAAAGGATCGGGCATGCAGCGTTATTTTACCATTACCCAACTTACGCAGGAGTTTGACATCACCACCAGGACGCTTCGGTTTTACGAGGCGCAAGGCTTGGTGACACCCCAGCGGCGTGGGCGTCAACGGCTCTATACGCCGGGCGACCGGACCCGCATCAAATTGATTCTGCGCGGCAAACGGCTTGGCTTTTCTTTGGCCGAGGTCAAGGAATTGATCGGCATGTACGGCAGCGCGCCAGGGGAGGCCGGGCAGCTGCGCTTGCTGATGGAAAAGATCTCTGCGCGCCGGGATGAGCTTTTGGAAAAACAGCGGGACATTGAATTGACCTTGCTTGAACTGGAAGAAGTGGAAGCTGGTGCATTGGCCCGTATGGAAGAGTTGAGCCCTGTGTCCAGTGAGGAGGGCCATTGATGGATTTGACACCGAGATCTGAGGATTGGGAACAGCGGGTCCGCAAGAGTTTCAAGGCTCAGGGGTTCATGACCTATCTAGGGGCGGAGATATCCCATCTTGCGCCGGGTGCGGTTGATCTGGAGCTCAACCTGAAACCGGAACTTACCCAGCAGCATGGCTTTTTCCATGCCGGTGCGACGTCGGCCATTGCCGACAGTGCGGCGGGCTATGCCGCGCTCAGCCTGTTTGCCGACGGTGTTGGCGTTCTGACGACCGAATACAAGGTCAACCTGCTCAATCCAGCCGCGCAGGGAATTCTTGTGGCCCGTGGGCGCGTGGTCAAACCCGGACGGACCCTGACCATTGCCCGCGCAGATGTTTATGGGCTCGGAGACACCGAGCAGGTGCATGTCGCAACGGGCCTGTTCACGTTAATGAGCGTTTCCGGGGTGAAGGATTAACAATGAGTGACGTGAAAATCCGGCCGATCACACGAGATGATAAGGCCGCCTGGTGGGGCCTTTGGCAGGCCTATCTTTCTTTTTATGAGCAGACCCTCACGGACGAGATTTCAAACGTCCTGTTTGAGCGGCTTCTTGGAGAGGGGTACCACGATGGTTTTGTCGCCGAACAGGACGGCAAGCTTGTCGGTTTCGTGCATTACCTGTTTCACGCCAGCACCTGGTCGCTGGAACCCACCTGTTATCTGGAAGACCTCTTTGTCGATGGCCAGATACGCGGCGGCGGGGTTGGCCGGAAACTGATCGAAGCTGTTTATGCAGCAGCTGATGCAAACGGCTGCAGCAATGTTTATTGGCACACACATGATCACAACACGACGGCCCGCAAGCTTTATGACCGCGTGGGCATGTTGAGCAACTTTGTGCGCTACGAAAAGCGCAAATGGGAGGATACGATATGATCCGCAACGATTTTCCGAGCTTCAACTTCAACCTCGGCGAAACCGCCGACATGCTGCGGGACACCGTCCGCTCCTATTCTCAGGACCGGATTGCGCCGCTGGCGGAAAAGATCGACAGGGACGACTGGTTCCCGCGTGAACTTTGGCCAGAAATGGGCGAACTTGGCCTGCACGGCATTACGGTGGAAGAAGAGTGGGGCGGCTCCGGCCTCGGCTATCTGGAACACTGCATTGCCATGGAAGAGGTCAGCCGGGCGTCGGCTTCTATCGGTCTGTCCTATGGTGCGCACTCCAACCTTTGCGTCAATCAGCTGCGCCGCTGGGGCAATGACGACCAGAAAAAGCGCTACCTTGGTAAGCTGATTTCCGGTGAACATCTGGGCGCGCTCGCCATGTCCGAGCCGGGCGCCGGATCCGATGTTGTCTCCATGAAGCTGAAGGCTGAGAAAAAGGGCGACAAATACATCCTCAACGGTTCCAAGATGTGGATCACCAACGGCCCGACCGCTGAGACCATGATCATCTACGCCAAGACCGATCCGGACGCCGGTGCGAAGGGCATCACAGCGTTCTTGGTGGAAAAGGATTTCCCTGGGTTTTCCGTTGCCCAGAAACTCGACAAACTTGGCATGCGCGGGTCGGAAACTGGTGAGCTGGTGTTCCAGAACTGTGAGGTTCCGGAAGAAAACGTGCTTGGCGAAGTCGGCAAGGGCGTCAATGTCCTGATGTCCGGCCTCGATTATGAGCGGACGGTTCTGGCCGCCGGCTGCATCGGTATCATGCAGGCCGCCATGGACATCGTTATCCCTTATGTCCATGAGCGCGAACAGTTCGGCAAGCCGATCGGCACCTTCCAGCTGGTTCAGGGCAAGGTTGCGGACATGTATGTCTCCATGAACGCTTCAAAATCTTACGTCTATGCGGTGGCCCAAGCCTGTGACCGCGGCGAAACCACCCGCGAAGATGCCGCGGGCGCAATCCTCTATGCCGCGGAAAACGCCACTAAAATGGCGCTGGATGCGATCCAGCTGCTCGGTGGAAACGGTTATATCAACGAATATCCGACCGGCCGCCTGCTGCGCGATGCCAAGCTTTATGAAATCGGTGCCGGCACCTCCGAAATCCGCCGCATGCTCATCGGCCGCGAGATCTTTTCGAAGACGGGCTAAGGCCGGTTCTCACTGAGCGAACGAGTGGAAGGCCCCGGTGTTTGCTGGGGCCTTTTTGTTTGTGCGAAATATAGTCAACTCCGCCACTTTTGCGCCAAATGTTAGCAGTACGGGCGATGTTCGGTCTTAATGCGCAGTAGTTGCGATTGACCCCGTTTCTTGGAAAATACCGGCTTGTCTCCTGATATTTCATTTGTTTTCGCGTTGATTGGTATTGCTGCGGTCCTGATGGCCAGCAACCGAGTGCGGTATGACCTTGTCGCCCTGATTGTCGTTCTGGCGTTGATCATGGGCAACATCCTGACAATCGGTGAGGCCCTTTCTGGGTTCGGCAGCTCCGTGGTCATCCTGGTGGCTGGTCTTCTTGTGGTTGGCGAAATGCTGCAACGTACCGGTGTTGCACGCTCCGTCGGAGACATGATCCTCAAGCACGGCGGGGGCAATGAGACCCAGCTGCTGATCCTCCTTATGGTCAGTGCTGGTTTCCTCGGAAGTGTGATGAGCTCAACGGCTGTGGTTGCGATTTTCATCCCCATTGTGTTGAGGATCGCTGCGGAAACCGGCCTCGACAAATCGCGGCTCCTGTTGCCGATGTCCTATGCGGCTTTGATCAGCGGCATGCTAACTCTGATCGCAACCACACCGAACCTTGTTGTCAGTGATGAACTGGTTGCGCAGGGATATCAGGCTCTTGGGTTCTTTTCCTTTTTTCCGATCGGCTTGCTGATCCTTGCCGTGACAATCATCTACATGCTTGTCTGGGGCCGGGGTCTGCTCGGGGTGCGCAAGGCGGCCGAACCTGCGAAACACAAACGCAAACGCCGTGCGGCAGCCGAGTTATGGACTGCCTATCAGATCCAGGGCGAGGTTTATGATTTCTGGATTGGTGGGCCTGTGCCTCTGGAAGAGATTCGCGCCCTGAAGGCCAAGGGCGCCGTCATTGCCGCCCGGCGGCGGCGCGCCAGCAACAGGGAGCGCGAGACTGTCCTGTTCCGGGATGGCATGGAGCTTCAACGCGATGATCTTGTTCTGGTCCGCGGTCCGAAGGACGTTCTCGATCAAATAGCGGCAAGGGCTGACTTTACCCGCAGATCGGCGATTGGTGCCAGAACGGAAGACTGGCAAGACAGCCTGGGGATTGCCGATGTGATGGTCCATCCTGAGGCATCTATCCTCGGTCAGACAGCTTCAAAAGCTTTGACCCGCGAAACGCCGGAACTTGAGTGCCTGGGAATTTTACGCAACGGCGACCCGGTGCCGATAGAAGCAGACACGATTGTTAAGGCCGGAGATCGCATGCTTGTCCTAGGGCCTTGGGATGAATTGGATCAGCTGGTGGAGATGCCGGATGACTTTGTTCTTCTGACCTATCCCAAAGAACGGGAAAATGTGGTTCCGATGTTGTCCAAGTTCAGCATTGCGATCGGTATTCTGGCGGGCATGGTGGTTTTGAGTGCCTTGAACATTGTCCCGGTGACGGTTGCTGTCCTTCTGGCGGCACTTGCGGCTGTTTTGTTCAAAACCATGAGCGCGGATCAAGCATATGCATCCATTAGCTTGCCTACACTGGTGCTTATTGCCGGGATGTTGCCACTGGCCAATGCACTTGAGACGACAGGCGGGTCTGCACTGATTGTAGAGCATCTTTTGGATGTGGTCGGTGAGGCCAATCCTCGGGTCATGATGGCGGCCCTGTTCCTGCTGACGGCAACGCTCGGACTTGTCCTCTCCAACACAGCGTCTGCGGTTTTGGTGGCACCAATCTCGATCACAGCGGCTGAAGCTATGGGCGTGTCGCCTTATCCGATGGCTATATCGGTGCTGATTGCCGCTTCGGCTGCCTTCTCGACTCCCGTTTCAACGCCGGTTGTCACGCTGGTGGTGACGCCGGGTGGCTATTCCTTTGGTGATTTTCTGAAACTCGGCGTGCCTTTGACATTAATTGTTGGTCTGGTCACGATCTTGGTGACACCGCTGGTTTTTCCGTATTGATATCCGCTGTAGATTGATTGGCCGCTAAGTATTTTTGACGACGGGCTTAGGCCGGTTCTCACTAGGCGGTAGACCGGAAGGCTCCTAAATTTTCCGAGACCTTTTTCATAGATTGAATTCCGCATGGATTAGTCAGTGCAGCCAAAAAGCTGAAATCTTTAGATTTGTGCATTGCAAAAAGACTGGATTGGCAGTTTCATAAGACCGGTAGCAGGACAGCTTCAAAAACCCGTACCCTTTAACAGAGGTAACTGACAAAAGCGGTCGTTTTTACCTGATCGGTTCTTAGAAGTTGGTGGGCTGATATCATGAAGAAACAAATCGACATCGCATTGCAAGGCGGTGGTGCGCATGGGGCCTTCACTTGGGGTGTGCTTGACCGTTTGCTGGAGGAGCCGGATCTTGAAATCGCCGGGATATCCGGCACAAGCGCTGGGGCTATGAATGCCGTCGCATTGGCGCAAGGGCTGTGTGAGGGCAGTGCGGAGAGAGCTCGGGAACTTCTCAGCGACTACTGGCTGGCGATAAGTGATGCAGCGCGTTACAGCCCGATACAGCGGACTGTTCTTGATCGCTTGTGGGGGCGCTGGAGCCTTGAATACTCGCCAAGTTTCATCCTGTCACAACATTTCAGCCGCAGTTTTTCGCCTTACCAGTACAATCCGATGGATATCAATCCGCTCAAGGATATCGTCGAAGATATTTTCGATTTTGATCTGATTAATCGGTCTGAAACTCCGCGTTTGTTTTTGTCGGCGACCAATGTGAGGACCGGCCGGCCAAAGGTATTCCGTCAGCCGTATCTATCTGCCGAAGCTGTGATGGCGTCTGCGTGCCTGCCTTTCATGTTCCAGGCTGTCGAGATCGACGGCGAGGCTTATTGGGACGGCGGCTATATGGGGAACCCGCCGCTGTTTCCCTTGATTGACGAGACCAGCGCCAGGGATGTGGTTCTCATTCAGATCAATCCATTTTACCGCGAAGAGGTTCCAAAAACTGCCTATGAGATCGAAAACCGGCTGAATGAAATCACCTTCAACGGCAGTTTGATCAAAGAGTTGCGGTCGATTGGTTTTCTTTACGAACTGATCCAGCACGAAGGCCTGGAGCGGGAGGCGTATCGCGATGCTCGGCTGCATATGATTGGTGCTGAGGCGGAAATGCGCGATCTGAGCGTTTCCAGCAAATTGAACGCAGAACGCCAGTTCCTGCATCATCTTCACAAGCTTGGGCGTACCACGGCTGAAACCTGGATTGATCAGCATTGGGAGGATGTTGGCAAACGAACAACCTGGAGCCCCAGGTTTGTGTTTGAGGAAAGCTTGAAACCGGCCCATTTGCCGGAGGAAGAGGAACGGGAGCTCGACAGCTGATGGACCTTCTTGCCATTCTCATCGCCCTTGGGCTGTTGATGTTTCTAGCCTTCAAAGGTGTGACGATTTTAATAGTTGCGCCACTGATGGCGCTTTTGGCGGCGATCATTTCAGGGGCATTGCCGCCGCTTGCTGCCTATACTCAGATATTCATGAGCAACACGGGCGATTTCATTATCGACTTCTTCCCATTGTTTCTGCTTGGGGCTGTTTTCGGCAAATTGATGGATGACAGTGGGTGCGCTGAATCCATCGCAAAGGGTGTGATCGCTTGGCTTGGGCCGGAGAGGGCAATCCTCGCCGTGGTTCTGTGCTGCGCTGTACTGACTTTTGGTGGCGTTTCCCTGTTCGTCGTGGCCTTCGCGGTTTATCCGATCGCCGCCTCGCTTTACCGGGATGCCGATATTCCCAAGCGGCTTATCCCGGGAACCATCGCGCTTGGGGCTTTTACCTTCACAATGTCCGCGCTTCCCGGCAGCCCTGCTATTCAGAACGCAATTCCAATGCCGTTTTTCGGGACGACATCGTTCGCTGCGCCAGGACTGGGTGTCATCACCGCTGCACTGATGTTTGGATTAGGGATGGTTTGGCTAAACCGCCGCCACGCCCAGGCTATCGCAACTGGGGAGGGATACGGCACTCATGAAGACAGCATTGTCAAACCAACCGTCGTGATGCGGGAGCAAGCCCAGGCGGAAGGGTTTGATATTGCTGAGATTGATGTCAAAGATCAGGTGGAAGATACTGCCCCGTCTGGCTTGCCTTCGTTTGCCCTCGCCATCGCGCCGGTGGTGGTCGTGGTGGCCGTCAATATGGCGTTTATTCAGTTCATTGTTCCTTTGCTCCAGGTCGATTTCCTATCGCTGCCCTTGTTTGGAGAAACCAATCTAGAGGCTGTTCGCGGGCTTTGGGCGGTTATCATCGCTTTGACGTTGGCGAGCCTCTTTGTCATTGGCACCAATTGGGGACGGCTGAGTGATTTAAAAGCAAGCCTGAACAAAGGCGCGGACGCGTCTGTCTTGCCGATTTTTGCAACGGCGAGCCTTGTTGGATTTGGTGCGGTTGTCGCAGCCTTGCCAGGGTTTCAAACCGTCACGGAAGCTCTCATTGGGCTCGGTTCTACCGACCCGCTCATTGCAGTGGCCGTGTCAGTAGCAATCCTGTCCGGATTGACCGGGTCTGCGTCCGGCGGCATGAGCATTGCACTCGATGCGCTGGGCGGAACCTTTGTCGACATGGCCAAAGCGACAGGGACGTCGCTGGAAGCGATGCACCGGATCACATCAGTTGCTTCAGGGGCGATGGACGCGTTGCCCCACAACGGAGCGGTGATAACCGTCCTCGGGATTTGCCAGCTTGGGCATAAAGAAGCTTATTTTGATGTCTTCATGGTTGCGGTGGTCATCCCGATGATTTCCTTGATAGCCCTGATCGTATTGGCAAGTGTTTTCGGCAGTTTTTGACCGCCCTGAACAGCTATCTGTCAGCGGCGGATTAGATCTGCGCAGTGCGTGGGTGCGTACTGATTCCCAAGGCATAACGCATTGGGAAAAACATGAATGAGACGGCGGCACTCGTGATCGGTGCGACGGGTGGAATTGGAAAAGCGATCGTGGCGGAGTTGGAGGCCGATGGTCATTATGACCAGATCATCGCTTTGAGCCGGCGATCTAACCCGAGAATAGATCTGCTGGACGAAGCTACGATCGCTGAGACGGCTGATTGGGTCGAGAAACAGGACCTTCGGATTGAACTGGTGCTCGATGCGACAGGTGCGTTGACGCTTGGTGACAAAAAACCAGAGAAAAGCCTGCGGGAGCTGGAGCCACAGGCTCTGGCAAAGTCCTATGCCATCAACGCAATTGGTCCGGCGCTTTTGATGAAGCATTTTCTGCCGCTGTTGCCCAGGGACGGCAAGAGTGTCTTTGCGACCTTGTCAGCCCGGGTCGGGTCCATTTCGGACAACAAATTGGGTGGCTGGTACAGCTACAGGGCGTCAAAGGCAGCACTCAATCAACTGGTCAAAACCGCTGCAACTGAACTGGCGCGCCGCAAACCGGACGCCATCTGCGTGGCGCTTCATCCAGGCACGGTCCGCACGCCGCTGACCGAAGGTTTTGCAAAGTCTGGACTGGAAGTACAACAGGCGGAGCTTGCGGCTTTGCGGTTGTTGTCGGTCGTTGACAGCCTGACACCAAAGCACTCAGGCGGATTTTTCGATCATCTGGGTAAACCGGTCGGCTGGTAGGCTTTTAGGAGATCGGTCCGGGCATATGAGTCATTCTCAAGGGCGCGGTTTCGGGCAAGGATGCAAAATTTTTAAACTCAGTAATCGCATTTGCAATGAGGGCGTTCAGTTTAGGAAGTTCCCCTCCGTCCAAATCCATTGTTCCGGCCACGCGGGCGCAGTCGTTGCGCTGTTTCGGTGGTCAAGTTATTGTTTGAATTAGGTTGTGTCAGTGCGCCGAGGCGGCTGGTCGGGACGTTCTTATTCGGCATGAAATTCGCCAAAAGGCCACAAACGGCAACATAAAGCATTCCCAATCGCCAGATATAAGACCAAAGGTATCCGCTGATGCTGGGAACCGAGCGGGCCGAGTAAATCTTGTCCGTTCGTCCCGGGACATAAGCGATTTCTATGTCCGGATGCCGTCGTAGGTTATCTGCGAAAGGGACTGATGTTTTTAAATCCGCTTTTGCTCTGCGGCCGTTCAAGTCGGTGAATTCAATTTGGACAATAGAGGTGCCACGGCTGCCGTTTCCAAAAGGTTCTATTTCAGTGACCTTTACTGCAATGCCGGGGGTCTCAACGGAATGAAACACCACAGGTACATATTCGGGGGCTCCAACCACACCCATGAAAATGGCCGGTGCGGTAAGGAAAACACCGAAGCCATAAATTGCGGTGCTGCCCCAGAGTTCGGCTTCACTTTCCGGTTTTTTGGCCGCCTCTGGTAAACCTTGACTAATTTTCCGCACCATAAGTTTGATGCCAAATCCGAACAGCAACAACCCTGGAATAATTAGAATGAGTGGAAGGAAACCAATAAGAAAGAAGACTTTTTCTGCAATCTCGACGTAATTAACGCCGTCGTTTTTAAGTGCGCTAACCAGTTCGAAGACGGCCTTCTTTTCAGCAAAATCCTGATAATCTTGGTAGGCGTTATACATCTGAATTACAGAGTAGCCGGTTAGGGCAAAGCCAAGAATTGCCACAAACCCGCTGAGTGATAGTCCGATTAGAAACCTGAAAAATCGCTCCATGGAAATCTCTTCAAAATGTCAACTTATTGATAGAGATCATTAAAAATAAAACTTTGAGTAGAAGTTAATTTTGGCGATAAACTTGTGCGGTTCAGTCTGGATATTTACCGATCCAAATCGATGGAATAGCTGGAGGTATTGGTAATTTGCGAAAGCGTTTGCTTTCAGGTGCTGCGTCATTTTCCAGGTGAATGGTGTCCCTCAGGACAGCTTCATGGTCACCCTACCGGCCACAATCAAGACGACAGCAATCGTCCGCTGTGGTGTCAGTGTTTCGCCTCGCAGCCAGACCCGGGCGCAAAAGCGCCAATAACTCAGATCCCGGTCCAGACCATATAGGCCGTGCCGGGCGGGAGGGGGCGCATGGCCAGTGTGAGCATTCCGAAAGTCCCGGCCATGGCAATACCCATGATTATTGTTGGAAGGGGCGTGTGAAATCATCTGATTGCTACATCGCAAAGGCCCAGGCAACTTCAAGAAACCCAGCGGCAAACAAGAGAGCCCAGGCCATATTTCCTTTATGCCCGGGCCGTCTCGGCCTAATTAGCCACTATTGTGAGACCGTCCCCGCATGCTGAAGATGGAAGACCCTTGACTGTTTCAATGGTGGTTATGTCTTATCCAAGGCAGCCAATGCGCCAGCGTACTAGACTGGGAGTTTCTCGTGTCAGATCCGTTTTTTCAGCCCGTTTCCGGTTTCGATTTACCGCGCTTTGCCGGCGTGCCGACATTTATGCGCTTGCCGCATGTTGGATTGGAGGACCCAAGGCTGGCGGAGGTTCAGATCGGATTGATCGGCGCGCCTTGGGACGGCGGCACCACCAACCGGCCAGGCCCGCGCCACGGACCTCGGCAGCTGCGCGATATGTCCACCATGATCCGTGCCCAAAATGGGGCAACAGGCGTGCGCCCGTTCGAGCTGGCCAACTGCGCCGATCTTGGGGATGTCGGCCCCAATCCGGCAAGTGTCGAGGATAGCCTGCAGCGCATGACTTCTTTTTATAATCAGGTGCTTGAGGCGGGTATTGTGCCGCTCACTGCCGGCGGGGATCATCTGTGTTCACTGCCGATCCTGCGGTCGATCGCCAAGAAACATGGGGCCGTCGGGATGATCCATTTCGACAGCCACACGGATCTTTTCGACAGTTATTTTGGTGGCACACAATACACCCATGGCACGCCATTCCGCCGCGCTGTGGAGGAGGGGCTCCTGGACCCCAAACGGGTGGTTCAGATCGGCATTCGGGGAACAGCCTACGATTTTGAGGACCGGGACTTTGCTGAAAGCGTAGGCATCCGGGTGATTGCCATTGAAGAATTCCATCAGCGCGGCGTTACCGATGTCATGGCCGAAGCGAAGGAAGTCGCCGGGGCGGGACCGACTTACGTCTCCTATGACATCGATTTTGTCGATCCGGCTTATGCGCCAGGAACCGGCACACCGGAAGTCGGCGGGCCAAACTCCTTTCAAGCCTTGCAAGTTGCAAGGATGCTGGATCGAGTAAACATCGTTGGGGCGGACCTTGTTGAGGTGTCGCCACCGTTTGATCAAAGTGGTGGAACTGCGTTTCTAGGTGTATCGATCCTATTTGAAATGCTGTGCAATATGGCGCTCGCCTTTAGGCAATCGTGAGAATGGGCACAGCAATGAAACACACGAGACTGCCGGAAAAACCGGATGCCAAATCCCCAGCCGGTGCGGAAATCCGGTTCATTATGGACGGCGATACCGGCAACATGATCCACAGCACGGTTGCGCCTGGACAGGTCAACAGAGCCACCCGCCACAAGACGGTGAGCGAGTTCTGGCATGTCCTTGAGGGGCAGGGCCGGATTTGGCGTGAGAAAGACGGTGTTGAAGAAACAGTTGTCCTGGAGGCAGGCGTCTCCATCGACATATCCGTTGGAACAGCCTTTCAATACCGCTGCGATGGCGACCAACCGCTAAAATTCATCTGCATCTCGATGCCTCCCTGGCCGGGGGACGATGAGGCCGACTATGTCGAGGGGCCTTGGAGCCCCAGCGTTTCTTAGGTGCATTTGCCCTTGTTGATCAAAGAGCCCGGGTAATGGTTAAACCTGGACTTGTATTCTGCAGATTGCACATCAGCGCAATTCTGCACTGCGGTTAATACGTCTGCGCATTATTGGAAAAACCGTACCATTTTTCCTAAGAACATCATTGCGCCGGATCGGTGCTCTTTCTAACCTTTCAAAAAATCAGGGAGAAACAGATGAAAATCGGTCTTTTAAAACTGGCCCTTGGCCTGTCGTTGTCGCTTGCGGCCGTTCAGGCGCAGGCGGAAACGCGCATCACCTACAAGTCTGCGAAATCAACTTCGTCCTACTATCAGATGGGCGTGCAGATTTCCGAAGCGGTCAAGGAAGGCAGTGGCGGCGATATCATCGTGACCGTCGAAGAAAGCCAGGGCTCTGTTCAAAACGTCATGGAAGCCCGTGCCCGTGGCGGCGACTATGTGTTCACGACTCCGCCGGTGCTGGTGAAGCTCGCCCAGGGCGGCAAGGCCATGTTTGAAGGCAAGGGTTCGCCGAAATTTGATGAAATCCGGGCGCTCTTCCCGATTCCCTCACTGACCATGCATTTTGTCATGTCGGACAAGAGCGGCGTCACCGATTTTGCCGGTATGGAAGGCAAGACAATCCTGCTCGGCAAAGGCTCCTTTGGTGCGCGTGAAGGCGAAAAATACCTGAAGCTCTTTGGTCTGGAAGGCAAGGTCAACCTGGCCGAAGTCGAGCTCTCCAATGCGGTTGCAGCTTTAAAGAACGGACAGATCGACGGCTTTGTCACCGCAGGCTCCTGGCCGGCTCCAAACGTCATTGAGGCTGCAGCGTCCACGGGCGTGACCGTGATTACGCTTTCCGATGAGCAGATCAAGAAATCCAAGCGGGCCAAGCTCGTCATTCCAGCGGGCACCTATGCCGGACAGGATGCCGACATCACCACAACGTCTTTGCCGGTCGCAGCCTTTACCACCACCGCCATGGGGGACGATGCGGCCTATGCCCTGACCAAAACCTTCTGGGAGCAGAAGGCAAAAATGGGTGAGGGCGCTGCTTGGTGGAACGGTGTGGACCAAGGCTTGATGGAAAACATCACCGGTAAGATCCATCCGGGCGCCATCCGCTACTATAAAGAAGCCGGTTTTGAACTGACCGACGCTCAGCAGTAAGTCCCACGCACTTTGCTCCGGAGCTGTTTGCGCCGGAGCTTTGCCAAACAAAAATCATTACATGATCAGCAGCGACACAAAACAGCCGCCCATCCGGCGAACCCTCATGTTTTGCCTGGCTTTGGCCCTGGTGGTGTTTCATCTGGGTCTGATTTTTTCAGGCCTTGTGCCCAATCTGATCAGCCGCCCGGTCCACTTGGCGCTGGCCTTGCCCTGGATTTTCCTGTTTGCCGAAGGTGGGTTTTTCAAGCGCATCAGTGGCACCATCTTGTGTCTCGCCGGGGTCGCAGCCAGCCTTTGGATAGCAATCAATCAGAACATGCTGTCCGACCAATACGGCTTTTTGGAAGGCGATCTGCAGTTTGCAATCGCTGCCGTGCTGCTGGTTGTTGTGCTGGAAGGCGCAAGGCGGGCGATCGGCTGGCCCTTGCCCATCGTTGCCGGCTTGGCGCTTCTCTATGGCCTCTTCGGTCAGCATATTCCCGGTGAATTTGGTCACTCCGGCACGCCTTTGGCGAGTTTCTTGGGAACTTTGACGATTGCCGAAGGCGGGATCTGGGGCAGCCTGACCGGTGTGTCGGTCAATGTCGTGGCGATCTTTGTGATTTTCGGAGCAGTGCTCAATGCCGGGGAAGCAGGACAGGGGTTCATGAACCTGGCGGCGGCGGCCGCCGGGCGGCTCAAGGGGGGAGCTGCGAAAGTCTCGGTGCTGTCGTCGGCTCTGTTTGGCTCAATCTCCGGCTCGGCATCGGCCAACGTTGCGTCCACCGGCGCGATCACGCTCCCTGCCATGACACGGCTTGGTTATCCCAAACGACTGGCTGCCGCGGTTGAAGCGGTGGCATCCTCAGGCGGACAGATCATGCCGCCGTTGATGGGGGCAGGGGCCTTTGTCATGGTGGAACTCACACGCGTTCCTTATACCCAGATCATGATGGCGGCCTTGTTGCCCGCCGTCCTCTATTTTCTGGCGGTCTGGATCGGCATCAACGCTTACGCCCGGCACTACGATCTGAAAGCTGTTGCCAAGGAAGACCGGCCCGCAAGGCGGCAAGTCGCGATCACATCGGCGTTTTTCATGGTGCCCTTTGTGGTGTTGCTTTATGGGATGTTCATTGCTGAATATACTCCGCAGTACGCGGCCTGCATGGCGATCCTGGCCGGATTTGCGCTGCTGTTTTTCAATTCTCAAGGTCTTGCCAGTCTCCCGGAAATCCTGTCGCGGCTCGAAAAGGCGCTGTTGAGCGCAGCCCGTCAAGTGTCGGTCATCGCTTCGATCATCATCTGCGCGTCAATCGTCATCGGCGTTTTGTCGATCACCGGCCTTGGGGTCAAAATCACGTCGCTGATCCTGTCCGGATCCGGCGGATATCTGTGGCCGTCCTTGTTCCTGACAGCTCTGGCCTGTTTGATCCTTGGAATGGAAGTGCCAACGACAGCGGCTTATGTAATTTGCGTTTCTGTCGCCGGGCCTGCGCTCATTCAACAAGGCCTGGATCCCTTGCAGGCGCATTTGTTTGTTTTCTGGTTTGCGCTGATTTCGACCATCACACCACCGGTCTGCGGGGCAGTGTTCATAGCCGCCGGGATGATTGAAGAAAACTGGCTGAAAGTGGCGTTCACGGCGATGGCCCTGGGCATTGGGCTTTACATCATTCCCCTGGCAATGATTGCTAATCCTTCAGTTATTTCATTGACCGAGACACCGCTCCTTGCACTGCTTGCGGCGGCCAAGATCGGAGTTGGGCTCGGCCTGTTATCCTTTGGCGTGATTGGCTTCACAAAACCGCTGCAGAAGGTGGTGGCCATCGGAGTTGGTTTGTTGGTTGTTTTTATCGGCGGGCTTTAGCTTAATACTTGGAAGCGTTGGTCTTACGATATTGATTCCGGAAAGCAGAACAAGTCATTGAAAACCGGAGGCGTTCTTGGCGCTTGAGCGGATACTTAGGGGATATGTGTGCGCGTGTCTCGTGGCTGCTGCTACAGTCGTGTTGGGCGTCGTAATCCAGTTTTTTGACCTCCCAGAAATCATCGATATTTCAATAAATTACATAGCAGCTCGTCTGGTGGCCTACCTACTCCTGTTTTTGATAACTCTTATTGTGGCAGTTTTGCCAGCTTCGCTCATCATCATTGCTGGTGAAGTCTTCTCTATTCGGAAGGTTTGGTATTACATGGCACCTGCGGCAGCGGTTGGATTTTGGGTGACATGGGTTATCGATGGCGTTCAGTATTCTGCTTTTGATACCGGTGTTTTTGTCGCCGCCGGTGTATTGGCAGGATTGATGTATTGGTACGTTGCAGGACGGGATGCTGGGCGCGGTTCCTGGCCAAGATTTTAATTCCAGGCTGGGTTGCGCGGCAAGTTGACGGAAAAAACAATGACCGGTGAAAAAGATCTTCAGAACCTGATTGCGCATATGCGGCCAATGCTGGATCCGGAACCGTATGTGTTTTGTACGTTTGCCAAAAAGGGCCTGATGGAACTGGCCGATTACGAGCCAATCGGCCTGTTTTGTGAAACAGAGGGCGTCACCGCCATCTTGCCGCTCGAGCGGGCACGCGAACTTGGGCTTGCAGATGCTGAGTGGTTTCGCCGGATCACGCTTACGGTGCATTCTTCTCTGGAAGCTGTTGGGTTGACCGCGGCTGTTTCCAAAGCACTTGCGCAAAAGGGCATTCCGGCCAACGTGGTCGCGGCTTACTTTCATGATCATGTGTTTGTGCCCGAAGAAAGGGCTGAAGATGCAGTAGAGGCTTTGCGCGCCTTGGCAAGTGATGTGTGACGATCGTTTGACCGCATTGGGGAAAGTGGGCTTCTGCGGCAATATCGCGTTTGTTTTCCCTTGCAATTGGCGCTGCAGCTTCCCATTCCTAAGGTTAGGCAATCAGGGGTAGGTTTATGGAACGGGCCAAGCGCCGTTTAGCAGCAATCATGTGTGCGGATGTCGCGCATTATTCCCGGCTCATGGAGCAGGATGAAGACGGCACATTGAGCCGGTTGAAAACTTACCGCAGCATCATGTCGTCTCTGACCAGCCGCCATAATGGCCGGATCGTCAACACCTGGGGCGATTCAGTGATTGTTGAGTTCACATCCGTGATCGAGGCTGTCCAATGTGCGGTCGAAATCCAGAACGAGCTCTCGCACAAAAATGCAGAACTGCCCGACGCTACCAAGATGGAATTCCGGATCGGACTTAATCTTGGTGACATCATGATTGAGGGTGATGACATCTATGGTGATGGTGTCAATGTCGCCGCACGGTTGCAGGAATTGGCGCCCAAGGGCGGGATCATGCTGTCCCAGTCCGTATATGACCAGGTACGGACCAAACTTGCGCTGGGCTTTGATCCGCTCGGGCCAAAACAGGTCAAGAATGTTACGGAACCGGTCGAAACCTATTCCGTGCGATTGGGCGGCCGAAATGAACCGGAAGAGATCTCTGGTCCGGAGCCGTCAAAACGCAGCGAGCAAGCGGGGGCAACAACTGACCGAACGCACGATTGGGAAAAAGACACACAAGCAGTTGCCAACGGGTTTGAACAAGCGCGCCGCTGGCTCCGCTCGCAGCCAAAGCGTGTGCGTTCTTGTGTGTTTATGATCGGCTTTTTCTTTGTATTGAACTTGTTGACCTCGGGCCTGTCGACACTTTGGTTTGTGTGGCCATCCCTGCCATTCGCTGTGATGCTCGCCTGGCATCTCATAGTCGGCCGGAAGGGCGGGAAAATGCCAGTTCATCCACACCGGACTGATTGATTTCCCTGATTGCCGGACTCCGTTGGCGGTCTGATAACTCTTTTCGGATTAAGAAGGCCAACATGATTTGCGAGAATGGGCCTCTTCGCTTACACATGAAACAAACCGGATCAGGTCGGCATGTCGACTTTGCCGGAAAAAACCGCCGGATCCGACCGGCACAACAGCCAAGGGAGCTAAATCCTGCGCATGAAAAACTATTCGACCACGGTGCCTGCAAGCCTCGACGATGACGACGAGGATAAGTCCAAAGCCCAACAGTCGATCCAGGTCGACAAGCATCTGTTCGAAGCGCGCACGGTACTGATCACCGGTCCGGTGACCCAGGACATGGCCCGCGACGTGTGTTCCCGCCTGCTTGCGTTGGCACAGGTTTCGAACGATCCAATCACTGTCATCGTGTCGTCCCCAGGCGGCCACGTTGAATCCGGTGACATGATTCACGACACAATCAAGTTCATTTCTCCAGAAGTGCGTATTCTCGGCATGGGCTGGGTCGCAAGTGCTGGGGCCTTGATCTACGTGTCCGTACCGAAGGAAATGCGTTTCTGCACGCCCAACACACGTTTCCTTTTGCACCAACCATCCGGTGGTGCTGGCGGCATGGCAACCGACATCGAGATCCAGGCCAAGGAAATCATCAAGATGCGTGACCGTCTGAACCAGATCTTTGCAGATGCAACTGGTCAGCCGATCGATCGCATCGAGAAAGACACCGACCGCGACTATTGGATGAGCCCGGAAGAGGGCATTGACTATGGTCTCGTTGGAAAGGTCGTCACCAGCGTTGATGAGCTGGGCTGAGTGCTAGCTGACAGCGATCTGCGAAGTTTTTGGAGCGCCGGTGAAGATTCACCGGCGTTTTTCTTTAGGAGCTGATCTTCAGGCGTGCACGAGTTCGTTTTCGATCGAATATACCAGGACCGGGGGGACCGGTTTGGGGGCAAGAACTCGCGGACGGAGACGGCTCATCGTCGTTCGCAGGCCCTCTTCGCCTTCGAAATTCCCAGATGGGCCGAAAAAGACAGAGACCAAGTGATCGACGAACCGCTCATAAGCATCTTCGCAATTGCATAAGGGGGATAAAAGGTCGGCCGCTGGTTTGCCGTCATAAAATGGCGAGCCACCGAACAGAAACACCAGAAACTCGCATAGATCTCCGGATTGTTCGAATTCACCACGCGATGAAGGCAGATCAAAGCATGGGTCAGCTTCAAGCGCTTCCCTCAAGGCTGGAAGGGCATTTTCAATCGCCATTCTGCCTCCGATTTTCATGTACAATGTCATCTCACTGACTCCGAATATCCGTCTGAATCTGTTTGACAGTTTGCGGCAGTTCCCGGTCAGTCGCTGTGATGCTGATCACAGCGATTATGTCCTTGGAAAAAAACAACAATGATTTTTGGATCCTTACATGATGTTTCAATTCCAGCCATTGGTTTGGGGACCTGGGATCTGCACGAAGAAGATTGCGTGCGGACTGTGTCATTCGCTTTACAGAACGGGTACCGGCATGTGGATACGGCGGTTTACTACGGCAACGAAAAGGACGTTGGTGAGGGAATCCGGGCCTCGGGGGTTGATCGCACGGAGGTCTTCTTAACCACTAAAGTCTGGTGGGATCAGCTGTCTGCTGAGGCCTTGTTGCGGTCTGCTGAAGACAGCGTGAAACGGCTCGGGACCGGGTATGTTGACCTTCTTCTGGTGCATTGGCCCAATCCGGATATTTCTTTGAAGGAAACTATAGGTGGTTTGTTGGAGGCCAAATCCCGCGGATTGACTAAATCAATCGGAGTTTCGAATTTCCCTTCGGTGCTTTTGTGGGAAGCGCAAGAGCTTGCGGATGGCCATTTGATTACCAACCAGGTCGAATACCATCCGTTTTTGAGCCAAAACACCTTGCTGCAGACCTGTGCGGATCTCGGTATGACGTTGACCGCCTATTGTCCGATCATCAAAGGGCGCGTTGCGGATGAACCGGTTCTTGCTGAAATTGCGGAAAAACACGGCAAGTCCCCGGTTCAAGTGACCTTGCGTTGGCACATGCAGCAAGACAATGTCATTGCCATTCCAAAAAGCAGCAATCCGGACCGGCTCAAAGCCAATCTGGACATTTTTGATTTTGAACTCAGCCGCGATGATATGCGCCGAATATCCGCACTTGGCAGCCCCGCCGGACGGACAATTCATGCCGATTTTGCACCTGACTGGGATGTCGACTGATTTGTCATCCGAGCTAGAACCAAGCGGTGGTCGGTGTTATCCGCCGATTTTCGGTCGTTGTTGCTTTTCCCCGCCAATTTATAAATAGCTTCCTGGAGCCGCAAACGTGTTTTTCTACCTATCCAAGATCGCCTATTTTTTTATCCAGCCGTCCAATGTTCTGGTTGCCTTGGTCGTTCTGGGCGGGGTTATGTCCTTGCGTCCGCGTTTTCGGGTGTGGGGGCGCCGTCTGGCATTACTAGGGGCGTTTGGGTTTTTGGTCTGCGGGTTTTCACCGGCCGCCAATTTTTTGATGCTGCCGCTAGAGGAGCGGTTCTCCCGTCCGGAACGGCTTGGATCTTATGATGGTGTTATAATTTTAGGCGGGGCAGTGGACACGGTCATTACGGGCGCACGCGGGGATACGGCGCTGACCTTGTCGGGAGAGCGGCTTACCATCGCGGCGCGGCTCGCCCGCGCGCTTCCAGGTGCAAGTATCATCCATACCGGCGGGCAGGGCGTCATCATCTCCGGCCAGACAACCGAATCTGAAGGTGCCGCGCGCCTGTTTGCTGATTTCGGGATCGATGAAAACCGGATCATTTTAGAAGATGAGTCGCGCAACACCTGGGAAAATGCGGTTTTGACCAAGAAGATTGTGGATCCGCAGCCGGGGCAAACCTGGCTTCTGGTCACGTCCGCCTATCATATGCCGCGCTCCATGGGCGTGTTTGAAGCGGCTGGCTGGACCGGCGTCACGCCTTATCCTGTGGACTATCGCACCCGTGGCGCCATTGACCGGACCCTTGGTTTCAATGGGGCCTCGAAAGGATTGCGAAGATTTGATCTGGCATTCAAGGAGTGGGTGGGGATGACGGTCTATTGGATGACAGGCCGCAGCAGCGCTTGGTTTCCTGGTCCGGATACGGCCGGCTGATCATTATCCTGAATGCATATTTCCACATTTTCCCACTTTCAATGCCAATGACTTGCACCCATATAACCGGTGTCTCATTGGTATGATAAGGACGTGGGCAGATGGTCCTGGAAGCGCCGCTTGTTGCGGCAGACGTCGTGCAATGGCTCTACAGCGATGCGGCATATTTGGACGGCACATTGGAAATTGTATGTGAACTGGCCACGCGGCTGCAGGGCGGGGGGGTGCCAGTTGACAGGGTAACGACCGGAATTTGGATCGTTCATCCGAATGTCCGGGCGGAAGGTTCGATTTGGACAAGCGATGGCTCGCGCGAGCTGCGCCGCTATGTTCCCGGTCCGGATTCAGAAGCCGACTACGAGAACAGTCCGATCAAACAGGTGCATGAAACAAAGCGCTCCGTTCGGGTCCGCATTACGTCCAGCGAAAACACCGAAGATGATTTTCCGGTCATCCAGGAGCTGCGCGACGAAGGATATACTGACTATCTCGCGCTGCCGATGCCGTTCTCCGATGGATCCGTCAAAGTCGCGACCTTTGCGACCAAGGCACCGGGCGGCTTTTCTGTTTCCCATTTGAGTGTATTTGACTCTCTCATGCGGCCGCTGGCGCTGGTGTGTGAGCTCAAGACCTTGCAACGCACGGCCGCAACGGTTCTCGACACCTATGTCGGGCCACGTGCAGGGTCGAAAGTGCTGGATGGCACCACCCGGCGGGGAGACGGTGAATGGATCAAGGCTGTGGTCAGCTTTGCGGATATTCGTGGCTTCACACGACTGTCCAACACTCTGCCGGCAGACAAGATTGTCCTGTTCTTGAACAAGTATTTCGGCGCGATGACAGAAGCCGTGGAGGCGCATGGCGGCGAGGTGCTTAAGTTCATCGGCGATGAGGTGATGGCGATCTTCCCCTATGAAACGGACGAAGAAGCCAGGGAAGCGGCCTTCCAAGCGCTGCTTGCCGCCCGTGACACTTTTGAAAAGATAGGTGAAATCAACCAACAGAGGACCTGTGTGCAAACACCGGACATGAGTGTTGGGATCGCCTTACATGCAGGCGACGTCTTCTATGGCAATGTCGGCAGCGAAACCCGTCTGGATTTCACGGTGGTTGGGCCTGCAGTCAACCTTGCGTCACGGATTGCGGAACTTGCAAAAGACCTCGGACGGGACGTCCTGGTGTCTGACGCGATTGCCGGCATCATGGGATGTCGGCACGGTTTGTTCGGCGAGTATCATGTGAAGGGATTTGACGATCCTGTTGAGGTGTATTCTCCGGACTTAACCGCCGGAGACAAACTTGGGTATTGTCCGGACACGACCGCCGAACGGGCTTTGGAAGCAAATTGACGGCGCAGCAGGACCAAAAGCACAGCGAGTGTCAGCACCGCAAAGGCGATTGGTCCTGCGAACCAGCCTAAAAAACCGATGGCGAAGAACAGTGCTCGCTGACCTCGGTTGAAATGCCGCCCGCCAAGAACGTTTAATTCTCCGGCCTTTTTGGCAATTTCGTGAATGATCTCAGCATCGCGCTCGTTGCGTTCCGGAACCGAGCCCATGACGATACTGGCATAGTTGAAGAGCCGGTAAGCCCAGCCGAATTTGAAAAAGCTGTAGGCAAAAATCAGCATCAAGCCAAGCACCTTGACTTCCCATAAGGCCCGGCTGGTCGAGACGGGAACGGACAGATCGCCAGCGACTTGCAAGATCATGTCCGTGGCATCCAGAAGCGCAAAGCAGCCACCAATGGCCAGCAGTGCTGTGGATGCAAAAAAGGCCGTGCCTTGCTGAAGGCCGGACAGAATGGCCGTGTCCATAATCCGGACCTCCCGGCCGGCCATAGTCAACATCCAGCCACGGCGGTGAACGTCCATCGCGTGAGACAGGGTTTTCTTGCGCAAAGGGCTGATGTCAATCAGGAGGTTGAAGCCGAACCAGGCCAGGAGAAACCAAAGGGCGGCGGCAAAATCAAGCGGGGAAAGGGCGTGCATGAGCTCCACAGGCAGTTGGATGCCCTGACGTAGGGCTGGTGCCGCATACTATCCGCAAACCCTTGCAAATGAGAACTGCTGCTGGACAAATTCCAAAACCGGGCCGGTCCAAATCGACATCGGCCTAGGAATTCTGATTTGGCCGGATTTCAAATGTGATTAAGTTCTCCTGCAGCTTGCAATTCCTTCTGGGGTTGAGGGCCGAAATAAGGCAAATCACTGCGGCCGTCCTAAATTATTTGTCGAACAAATTTATTTATAAGTATCAGAAATAATTAGCTAAATGGAGCCGTGCGTTTTTTGCAAAACTGATGCCGCTTTTTTGCACTTGCGAACGGGTAAGGGATCGTTTACCTCCTCGCCTCAATGGCGCCACATTTGCGGCCGCAACCGGCCGGCAACGCCAAAACCATATAGGGATTTTATGGACGAACACGTGCAGAAATCTTGTTGGAGCGTCACGCTTTGGACAGTCGCAGCTGTTGGCCTTGCATTGACCATGGTCCTGCTGTTCAACGACGTTGAAAACGCGCAACAAGCCGTCGCCATCGCCCAATAGGGCTGGGACGTATCCATTTTCAAAAGCCGTAGCGAGAGCTGCGGCTTTTTGCGTTTGTACCTTCCTATTAGTTGAGCGTCGGTGCTGACGGCTTAAGTCTGGGATCAGGCCGGTTCAGGGGTCCAAAGACCTTCCGGAATTCCATTTGGCGCACCACGGTGGTTTGGCCGGGATGGCTGATCAAAAAACCTGTATAGGCGTTCTGGCGCAGGGGCAGCAGCACCAGGTGAACGGTGCCGAGCGTCGGCCAGTCAACGTTCGCTCCCCAGGCAGGAACATCTTTGGCTGACTTAAGCGTGCTGAGATCCAGAATATCTGCACTGCCCAGAACCGAGGAATTGCCAGAATTCCATGTCAGTGCAGCCAGGCCGTTTTCGATCTTATAGAGCACAATTTCTGAGCCATTGATGGTCAAGAGGAGAGATCCGGCTTCCGAACTGCGGAGAGTGACGTCTGCTGTCTGCAGATCGACACCGAGCGGATGCCTTTTTCCGCCGCGCTCCACAAATCCCGCCGAATTGATGACTTTGAATTTGCCCAAAGGCAGGACTTCTCCCGCCTGGAGCGAAACCGTCAGAGCCAGAAGAGCAAACAAATGGAGGAGTATGCGCACGCTTGGTCATCCAGCCGGTTTGGGAGGAGGCAGTATAGCCTGACGAATCTTGAGAAAGTCTTCGACAGAAGAGCTATTTGGACAGTGTGACGACCAGATCCTCAATCGTGGCATGCTCAGGTGTCCACCCAAGGATGCGCCGGGCGTGGGTATTGTTCACGGATTGCGACAAGGCGTAACCGGCAGCCCAGTCCAAGTCCGGATTTTGCCCATCCGGCGCCTGTTGTGGGATGATGTCCAGAGGCTTTCCATGGCGGGCGGAAATATGCGCAGCCAAATGATCAACCGAAATTTCTGAAATGCCACTGCCGATGACTGACATTCGGAACCGGTTCTGTTTCAGCACGAGGCCGTAGAGCCTCGCCAAGTCGGTCACCTCCACCAACGGCCAAAGCGTCTGGCCATTTGCCC
Source organism: Roseibium sp. (assembly GCF_965216085.1). Classification (GTDB taxonomy): domain Bacteria; phylum Pseudomonadota; class Alphaproteobacteria; order Rhizobiales; family Stappiaceae; genus Roseibium. The sequence continues at coordinate 2,149,699 of NZ_OZ244138.1, forward strand.
GGGTTTCGAATTTGCCGCCAGATTTCAAGGCGGCTGTCATCTCAGCAATCGGTCCAAAGTCCGGTCCGCACACCAGCGCGGGGTGAATGACCGAGAGAGAAACATCCGTACCAGCCGACAGGGTTTTGATGGTTTCCGTCATGAAACGGAATGCGGGCAGGGGCGCGAATGGAGTCTTTTCGCTCAAAAGGTCGCCGCTGTCACTGGTTTGCGGAAAGAGCCAGATGCCGCCGGTGTAGATGATCTTTAGCGGTTGTTTGCGGTGCCGGGCTGCCTTTTTCAGGTCCAGCATAGCTATCCGGTCGACCTTGCCCATATCGTCGGAAAAGGTCGCGCCGGTATGGATCACCGCGTCACAGGTCGCAGCCCGGTCCACCCAGGTTTCCGGTTGGCGTAAATCTCCTGGATAGGCTGATGCGCCCAAAGCCCGAAGTTTTTCGGATGAAGAGCCAGAGCGCGCAAGTCCGATGACCTGGCAGCCGTCTTCAATGAGATGACGCACCACTGCCGACCCGATGCCGCCGGTTCCACCTGTTACAAAAACGTCCATCGGTCGAGACAACCGGTTTGAAGCTCGGTGCGCAAGAGGGCTGATCCGAGTTATAGACACAATCCACCGCTTGCGCGGGCAGGTCTCTTGACCTTGACCGCTGTGCTGTTAGGTCAGGAACATGACCTTGCATCTGGTAAAACTGTGTGTGGGCGCTGACAGCGTCGAAAGCTTGCAAGCCTGGATCGATTTCCGGATCGAGCAGGCGCGGGCTGCTGGCCTTGGTGAATTCACCACCCACACCACACGGATGGTGCCGACCCGGCGGGATGAGCTGCTGGATGGCGGGTCACTCTATTGGGTGATTAAAGGCAAGATCCAGGCACGCCAGCATCTGATGGATATCCGGCCGTTTACCGATGATGCTGGGATCAAACGCTGTGACCTGATTCTAGAGCCGCGGCTGATTCTAACACAGTACCAGCCAAAGCGACCGTTTCAGGGGTGGCGTTATCTCAAAGCGGGAGATGCTCCTGCGGATATTCGCGCAGGGGCCGATGTTCAGAATATGTCGGACAGCATGCGCCGGGATCTCACCGAACTCTGTTTGATCTGAATTCGTTATTCAGCTGTTTTGGAGCCCGTGTGCGCATCGCCTGCCGGTTCGAACAAGGTCAGCACATGTTTGATCACGGGTTCAAAGCCCGGCCAGGCCCGCTCCAGGTTAGGATTATCCAGTTTCCGGGTCATGGCCAGATGGGCATAGCCGTGGACCAGTGACCAGACCAAGATTTCAATTTCCTCAGGATGCGCGGTTGGTGGAATCAATGGCGCACAGGCCGCGCGCAAGATCCCGTAGGCATGACTAGCGTTTGTTGAATAATCGGGGTCATCAGATCCGAACTTCTGACCTGAGAAAATAAACAGGAACAGGTCCGGGTGTTCCTGCGCGAAATCCAGATAGCCATAACAAATGGCAGCAAGCCGGTCTTTCGGATCATCGCCTGCATTGCCTAACCGGTTTTCCATGGCTTTTGCGAACACGGCAAAGCCCTTTGCAGCAATCGCTGTTGAGAGGCCCATCAGGTTTTTAAAGTGGTATCCGGGCGCTGCGTGAGAGACACCGGCTTTGGCCGCGCATTCACGCAAGGACAGACCGTCTGGACCGCGGTCCCGCAACAGTTCAATTCCCGCATCGATGAGCGAGGCCCGCAAAGTTCCATCCCGCTTGCGCGGTGTTGACGATGATTTTGTCATGCGAGTTTCATGAAAGAGCAACTTGACGATGTCAAGTTTGCGCCTATCTTGACAGTGTCAAGTTATGAGGAGGTAAGGACATGCTGGTCGCAAATAGGGCTATCGGACAGACGGGTTACTGGATTGCTGCTGTGTTTTCGGTTCTAGTCGCGCTGGCGTCTTTTCGTTTTCTCGTCTGGGGCGTTCCGGCAACCATGGAGATCGTGGCGCACAATTTGGACGGCAACCGGCTGGCGCTTTACGGCCATATCGGATTTGCCCCTGTTGCCCTGGCCGTGATGCCCTTTCAATTCCTCAAAGGTCTTAGGGCCCGCAAACCGCACATTCATCGCTGGCTCGGCCGGATCTACGTTGCTGCAATCGCTATCTCCGGTATTTCTGGGCTCATTCTAGCATTCACAACAATTGCCGGAACCTTTGCCGGGTTTGGTTTTGGTATTCTGGCGGTCATCTGGCTTGGAACGACCGGTGCAGCTCTTGTGTTTGCCTTGAAACGTGACTTTGCCAGGCACCGGGTCTGGATGATCCGGTCTGCCGCGTTGACTTTTGCGGCGGTCACCCTGCGGCTGCAGCTTCCAATCGGCTTTGCATCAGGGGCTGAGTTCAGCAGTTTCTATCCAATTGTTGCCTGGTCCAGTTGGGTTCCAAATGCGATCCTTGCGGAAATCTACCTCTTCTGGATGCGTCAATTGTGGCAGCGGCCACCGGCGGAAGCTCAGGTCCGGGCTTGATTGTCTTTACACAGCTGAAAGTCCGTCAAAACTTGTCAAATTCCATGGAGCAACCCAAGTTGATGAAAGAGATCAGTTTGGGAGCTGCTTGAATGGCAAAGACGGATGATAAGCGGACATCGGCCTTGACCCAGAAAGGGGAAACAGCGCCGTCCGCGTCTTCCGATATTGCAGCCTTTCTGGACAAGGTTCAGAACACGCCGCCGCAAACCGATCGCGGCGGACGGCTGATCTTTGCGCTCGATGCCACAATGAGCCGCCAGCCGACCTGGGATACGGCCTGCCAGTTGCAGGCGGAAATGTTTCAGGAAGCGGCGTCCATTGGTGGCCTGAAAATTAAACTTGTCTATTTCCGCGGCTTTGGCGAGTGCAAAGCCTCACGCTGGTTCGAAACCGGCCGTGATCTTGCCGGCGTGATGGGGCGGATCACGTGTCAGGGTGGCCACACCCAGATCCGCAAAGTTTTGGCGGCCGCATTAAGTGCGGCGGAAAAGGAAAAGATCGCGGCTGTTGTCTATGTCGGCGACTGTATGGAAGAAGACGTCGACACGCTGTGCGACAAGGCCGGTCAGTTGGGGCTGTTGGGTGTCCCGATGTTTCTATTTCAGGAAGGTCGCGATGCGGTCGCTGAGCGGGCCTTCCGGGAAATCGCGCGTCTGACAAATGGGGCCTATTGCCCCTTTGATGCAGGCGCTGCCCGCCAGCTGGCGGAGCTCTTGAAGGCTGTAGCCGTCTATGCCAGCGGCGGGCGCATGGCCTTGGCAGCTTTTGAACGGAAAGGCGGGCAGGGTGCCCGTTTGCTATTGGAGCAACTCAAACCGACATCATGATTTATTTTCTTCTCGGCCTCGTGCTGCTTGTTGTGTTCGTGGCCTTGGCACGGCAATTCGTCCAGGCCAATCCGGCGGCACTGGCGCAATCGATCCGCACCTATGGCGGTATCCTATTGATCTTATTGTCGGCGGTGTTTGTTTTTACCGGCCGGATTGCGCTTGCCATCCCAGCGTTCGGTTTCGGCGTGTCTTTGCTTGGATTGGCAGGCCTACGCAATTTATCCGGCTACAATCCGCAAAAGAGTTCCGGGCAGCAGTCCCGGGTGCGGTCAGCCATGGTCGAAATGGAGCTGGACCATGATACCGGCGGACTGTCTGGAACAGCCCTGGCCGGCGGCTTTCAGGGCCGCAGGCTGGATGACTTGGCAGAAGATGAGCTCAGGTCCTTCTGGCAGGAAGCGCATCAGGACGAGCAGAGCTTGAAACTAGTCGAAGCTTATCTCGACCGCAGGCTTGCCGGATGGCGTGAACACTTCGAGGCGGATGCCGCAGATCGGCAAGGAAGCGCGTCGAGCGCGGGCCCCATGACAGATGAGGAGGCCTACCAGATCCTGGGGCTTTCTCCCGATGCCGGGGACGCGGAAATTAGAGCTGCGCACCGCAGGCTTATGATGCGGGTCCACCCCGACCAGGGTGGCTCCAGTTTCCTCGCGGCGAAAATCAACGAGGCGAAAGACACGCTTCTCAGAAGACATTGACGACATCCATTACTCAATTACTGATAGATGGCGAAGCAGGCGAATTTCGCCTTTTTCAAGGTTCTGCAAGCCCTGCGGGCTGCGGTTTTATTGTCAAACCCGGCAAAGCGGGCGCGGTAAAGGGTCTTGCCATTGGCTTCGACCGGTTCGGTATAAGGATCACTGCCGCGCAGCGCCTGTTTGGCTTTGGCGCCAGCTTTCATTAAAAGCGCCTGCGCCTGGGCTTCTGTCTCTGCCGCTGCGATCTGGATCTGCCAGCTTGGAATAACCTCCGGCTTGGCGTCACTATCGGCCAGGTCTGCTTCATCTGCATCGCCCTGCGCCATTTCTTCCGGTGCATTTGTGGACGGCGTTACAGCGGCGACGGCAATGCTCGGTGCGTTTTCAACATCTGCTGCCGGGATCACCTCAATGGCTTCGGTCTTTACCGTACGGATCGGGAGCGGTGCCGTTGGTGCCAGTTCGTCAGTGCGGACTGGTAGATCTTGACCTGCACGCGCTCGTGCGGCCTGAAGCAAAGCGGCTTTCGTAATCGAATTTGTGGTCAGCGATGCATCCGGGCTTTGGCGCGGTACTGGCGGTAAGGCGCTTGCTACGGCAAAGGTGTCGTTGAAGCGGGATTTCACAGCCTTTGGCGGCAGCGGTATCTGGTTTCCAAAGCCTGGGACCGGTGCTGGAGCTGGGGCAACAGCCGCAGCTCTTAGGGCAGCCGGAGCTTTGACCGGAGCAGCACTGCTTGCCAAGACAATTGGCGCACCTGTTGCTGGTTCAATTCTCCGGCCTGGTTTTTGGATCGGCCGCGGCGGGTTCTTCAAAGAGGCAGCATCAAAGGACCGAGGCGCAGTTTTGGCAGCGATGAGCGGCGCTGTCCGCTTGCCTTTGCTGGCCTTCGGCAAATACCGGCGGATCAGATCCGTCATATGGGCATTGCGGCGGGCGCCGGTTTTCCCGCCCATGACAACAGCAACGATGTGGCGGCCATTGCGTTTGACCGAAGACGTCAGGTTGAAACCAGAGGCGCGGGTGTACCCAGTCTTGATGCCGTCCACGCCCTTCACACGGCCCAAAAGCCGGTTGTGGTTACCGAACCTGCGGCCCTTGTATTTAAATGACCGGGTCTTGAAGTAACCGTAATACTGCGGGAACCGCTCCTGAATGGCCCGGCCAAGGGTTGCCATGTCGCGCGCGGTGGTGCGCTGAGCTGAATTCGGCAAACCGTGCGGGTTTTTGAATGTCGTCTTTGACATGCCCAGTTGGCGGGCAGTCCGGGTCATACGGACAGCAAAGTTCTTTTCAGAACCGCTAATGTTTTCGGCAATCACCGTGGACGCGTCGTTTGCCGATTTGGTGATTAGGCCAAGAATGGCGTCTTTGACCTTGATCGTGCCGCCTCTCTTCAGGCCGAGCTTGGTCGGCGGGCGGCTGGCGGCATATTTAGAAACTTTCAGCCGCGAGTTCAGCGACAGGCGCCCGGCTTCCATTTCCTCGAACAAGACATAGAGCGTCATGATCTTGGTCAGAGAAGCAGGATAGCGGTAGGCATCGGCGTTCGATGCATAGAGGGTCTTGCCGGTTTTGGCATCAACCACGATACCGGCGTACTTCGAGTTGGCGTTTGCCGCCGCTGGGGCACATAAAATGAGCGTGCCGGCAACAATGAGCTTGTTCAAACCGGCAAACATTCGCGCAGAGCGTGAAAGACGCATACCAAACACTGTTATTTTCCCAATCCGGGTCACGCATTTCTTGTGTGAACAGGTTGCTGTTCAGCCAGCCCCAGGCTGGACAGCCGGCCTGTCCGTGAATCATTAAGCGTATTTGATGGAAACACGGTTACGAATGTGTAAAGGAGATGCTCGAAAACCACTTAATAAATATAAATTTTGTTATCGTTAATTAAGTGTAAACTCAGTCAGAGCTTCGAATTTCTTATTTGAATTGTGAGTGAACTTGAAAAATTTTAGTATTTTGGGTGATTAATCTTTCTAATATTCTGTGTTGCTTAAGGTCACTTTCGCTTTCCAGAATACAGTCTGGCTAATTTCATGGTTTAGTATGAAGCCTAGTGACCGCAAATCTGATTGCCAAACTAAGCGCAAAATCCTTTGGAAAAAGGAATGTGTGCATTGCGGTGAGGCAGGTGATTTTCAGATCAGGTATTCACCGCCTGGTTTCGACGATAGCCAAACCTAAATTACGGATTGGCCAAGCTTGCGAAACACTGATATTGTGGAGTGCCCTCGCGGTATCCGGCATTTACAGCAATCTTGTCGAAGAGACTGCCCATTCTCGGCGTCCTCTCTATTTCCGGGATAAGATTGTTAATTTCTCGTAAGGGTTGTTTTTGCAATGCAAAATCACCTTGACACCTATTGTGCAGTGCATTATCTAATTGGCGTTAGGTAAAGCGACAGGCGCGCCGGACACTCCAGACAGGCCTCGCATAAAGGGTCTGGCAGCCGGTCCGCCGGAGAAGGGCAAACGACATGATGAACAACTTCGATGAAATCCAGAAGATGAGCAAAGACAACATGGACATGGCCATGGAAACTTTCGGTTCCATGAGCAAGGGCTTCCAGGCGATCGCAGCTGAGGTTGCTGACTACCAGAAAAAGTCTTTCGAAGAAGGCACTGCAGCCGTTGAAAAGCTGGTAGCGTCCAAGTCTCTGGATAAAGCATTCGAAGCTCAGGCGGACTATGTAAAGACTTCCTACGAAGGTTTTGTCGGTGAAATGACCAAACTCGGTGAGATGGTTACCGACATGTCCAAAGACGCTTATAAGCCGTACGAAGGCGTTCTTGGCAAATTTGCCAAGTAAGCTGAGGACTTCTGGCGCTCGCTAGAATGTGATTTTTTGAAAACCCGGTCGCAGGCGGCCGGGTTTTTTCTATTTAGCAGATTTACCCAACTATTCTTTTTTTGAATTCTATTTTTATCTGCCAGCCAAAATTCGCCCAAAACCTCATCTTTTAATCGGTTTTTAGAGACCTACATCCCCTAATGGAACAATGCTCGAGCATCTGGCCGGGAAATCGGATGGATGTTGATGAAATCGACCATTGCGCAAGTGCCGCTGGCGCGGCAGGATTATATCAATCGGGCGAAGAACGTGCCCGGATGTAACCTGCGTTAAGAACAGGTCCGGACCAGCTAGCGATGCTAGTCGGACCATAAGAAAGTAGATGGTTAGGGCTGGAGTGACACAGACGAGTGTAACTGAAATGTCTGCGGGATCTGATTATGACAAGGACGGTGGTGACGCCGGAACGGTTGTTGTCACCCGGACGAAAACTGTCACCAAGCGGCCAAACCTCTACCGTGTGCTGCTTTTGAATGATGACTACACGCCCATGGAATTTGTGATCCATGTGGTGGAGAGTTTCTTTCAAAAGAACCGTGAAGAAGCCACGCGCATCATGCTGCATGTGCATCATCACGGCGTTGGGGAATGTGGAATCTTTACCTATGAAGTCGCCGAAACCAAGGTGACACAGGTGATGGATTTCGCACGCCGCCATCAGCACCCCCTGCAATGCGTCATGGAAAAAAAGTGAGGACCCACACACGTGCCTTCCTTCTCGCGCAGTTTAGAAAAAGCCCTTCACCAGGCTCTGGCGCTCGCCAACGAGCGGCAGCAGGAATATGCGACACTTGAGCACCTGTTGCTGGCGCTCCTGGACGATCAGGACGCGGCCGCGGTGATGCGTGCCTGCAATGTTGATCTGGAGACGATCCGGCGCAACTTGGTGGAATATATCGAGACCGAGCTCGACAATTTGGTCACCGACAGTGATGAGGATGCCAAGCCGACAGCTGGGTTCCAAAGGGTGATCCAACGTGCCGTCATTCACGTGCAGTCCTCCGGACGTGAGGAAGTGACCGGAGCAAATGTTCTGGTTGCCATTTTTGCCGAACGTGAAAGCCATGCGGCCTATTTCCTGCAAGATCAGGACATGACCCGCTACGATGCGGTCAATTACATTTCCCATGGGATCGCAAAACGGCCTGGAATGTCCGAGGCCCGCCCGGTGGAGGGCGCTGAAGAAGAGGATGTTCTGTCCGGCAACGAGGCAGAAAAGAAACCGGCCCAGAAGACCGACGCCTTGGAAGCCTATTGCGTCAACCTCAATGAAAAGGCCGAAAAGGGTAAGATTGACCCGCTGATTGGCCGGGACAGCGAAATTCAGCGGACGATCCAGATCCTGTGCCGCCGGTCCAAGAACAATCCCTTGTTCGTTGGGGATCCGGGAGTAGGTAAAACCGCGATTGCCGAAGGCCTGGCCCACCGCATTGTCAATGCCGACGTTCCGGAAGTCCTTCTGGATGCGACCATCTTTTCCCTTGATATGGGATCGCTTCTTGCCGGTACGCGCTACCGCGGCGATTTCGAAGAACGTCTGAAGCAGGTGGTCAAGGAAATCGAAGACTATCCTGGCGCTGTGATGTTCATCGACGAGATCCATACGGTTATTGGTGCCGGTGCGACCTCTGGCGGGGCAATGGATGCCTCCAACCTCTTGAAACCGGCGCTGGCATCTGGGGCGATCCGCTGCATCGGGTCGACGACCTACAAGGAATACCGCCAGTTCTTTGAAAAGGACCGGGCGCTGGTGCGCCGGTTCCAGAAGATCGATATCAACGAGCCGACGATTCCGGACGCGATCGATATTCTGAAGGGCCTGAAACCTTATTTCGAAGATTTCCATAAGGTTCGCTATACGCAAGACGCCATTAAAACAGCGGTGGAGCTGTCGGCCAAATATATTGCCGACCGGAAACTGCCGGATAAGGCGATTGATGTTCTGGATGAAACCGGGGCCAGCCAGATGCTGGTGCCGGAAAACCGCCGCCGCAAGACCATAGGCGTCAAGGAAATCGAGAACACCATCGCCACCATGGCGCGGATCCCGCCGAAATCCGTTTCCAAGGACGATGCGGAGGTTCTTGAAAACCTCGGCAAGGATCTGAAGCGGGTTGTTTACGGCCAAGATTCAGCGATCGAAACACTGGCGTCGGCCATCAAACTGGCGCGCGCTGGCCTGCGGGAACCGGACAAGCCGATCGGGTCTTATCTCTTCTCCGGTCCGACGGGTGTTGGTAAGACGGAAGTGGCCCGCCAGCTGGCGTCTTCCCTTGGTGTGGAGCTGATCCGTTTCGACATGTCGGAATACATGGAACGGCACACGGTCTCACGTCTGATCGGCGCACCTCCTGGTTATGTTGGCTTCGATCAGGGCGGCCTGTTGACTGATGGTGTCGACCAGCATCCCCATTGTGTTCTGCTGCTGGATGAAATTGAAAAGGCCCATCCGGATCTCTTCAACATCCTGTTGCAGGTGATGGATCACGGCAAGCTGACCGATCACAACGGCAAGCAGGTCGACTTCCGCAATGTCATCTTCATCATGACCACCAATGCGGGCGCGGCCGATATGGCCAAAATGCCGGTGGGCTTCAACCGCATCAAGCGGGAAGGGGATGATCAGGAGGCGATCAACAAGCTGTTTACGCCGGAATTCCGCAACCGTCTCGATGCGATCATTCCGTTCGGCAATCTGCCGATGGAAGTCGTCTACAAGGTGGTCGAGAAGTTCGTCATGCAGCTGGAAGTTCAGCTGGCGGATCGCAATGTCACCTTTGAACTCAGCGAAGACGCCATCAAATGGCTGGCTGACAAGGGGTATGACAGCCAGATGGGCGCCCGTCCGCTTGGCCGGGTGATCCAGGAACACATCAAACGGCCATTGGCCGATGAAGTGCTGTTCGGCAAATTGAAAAAAGGCGGCATGGTCAAGGTGTCGGTCTCTGAAGACGCCAAGGGCCTTCTTCTGGAAAGTGTCGAGGAGCGGGTGGCGCCGCAGAAACCTAAAGCAAAAGCTGAGGCCAAACCTAAGCCGAAGCGCAAACGCAAACCGGCGGCCAAAACTGCCGCTGCCAAGACATCCAAACCGAGCGGCAAAGGCGGCACAGCCAAGAAGAGCCTGGTTCCAAAAGTACCGCTGGCGGACTGAGGACGGTCGAAATTATTTAAGATTGAAACGGGCGCCATTTGGCGCCCGTTTTTTGTTGGCAGGCAATGGCTGCAAGTAGGTATCTTTTCAAAACACAGTACAGTTTTCTTGATAACCGAATTCAATTGGAAATTTTAGAAATATGATATGCGATGAATACATGTAGTATCTCCGCAAATTTACTGATGATGTTACGCTAAATTTTCCTTTTTGACAGAAAACAATGCGGCTTCAATTAAGGTTCTCCTATGGTTTGATCTCTTGTTGTTTCTTTTTGTGGGCATTGGTGGCGAAATACTTCAATGGGCAATCAAAAGAGCAAAATTGAAGGTTTGAATTTGCTTCGTCGCCCGGATGAGCTGTTCGAAGAAGTCGAAGCTATGGCGGGTATCGGCTATTGGGAATGGGATGAGCTGGAAGACAATTGCACCTATTGTTCTGAGCAGCTCGCCCGCATGCACGGCGTCAGCGTCGAGGAATTTCTGTCTAGGGCCACTTCGATGGATGCAGACCTTGAATGGGTCCATCCGGAAGACCGGGAGCACTACCGCTATACAACGCGCCAGCTTCAGAAAACCAAGGGCATCGTTGAACTGGAATACCGTATCATTCCAACCGGAGGCGGTGAAATCCATGTGCGTGAACGCGGTGTAGCGGTGGTCAATAGCGCCGGTGTTCACCTCCGCTCCTATGGGTTTATTCAAGACATCACCAATCTCAAAGCCGCCGAAAACGCTCTACTAGACCTCCATCACCGCCAAGAAGAACTGCTGGAACAACGGACCGAAGAGCTACGGCGTAGCGAGCAACGCTACGCCTTTGCAATATCGGGTTCAGAGCAAGGGGTGTGGGAGTGGGACATCCAGACCAGCGGCAACTATTTGTCGGGGCAGTGGAAGAGAATCTTGGGTTACGCGGATAATGAACTCCCCAATGAGCCCGGCACCTTTGTGCGGATAATACATCCCGACGATCTCCAAAACGTCGAAACAGCCGTGCGTGCCCATCTCAAAAACCGTGAGCGGTATGACATCGATCATCGAGTGTTGCGTAAGGACGGTACGCCGATATGGGTTCGCGCGCGGGGGCATGCGATATGGGACGCTGAAAATCACCCTCTAAAGATGGGCGGAACAATCAGTGATATCACCGAGTACCGGAGACTATTGGAAAACGCTCGCTACTATGCTGAACGGGACCAACTAACAGGCCTTTACAACCGGCATTATTTTACACGTTCCGCCGATCAGTTCTTGAAAGACCGGGGTCCTGACTGCGTATTCTGCGGCGTCGCTATATTGGACTTGGACGAGTTTAAAGAAATCAATGATTGTCATGGTCACCCAGCAGGTGACAGCACTCTGGTGACCATTGCTGAGCGGCTGGTTCGAGAGGTTGGGAATAGGGGAATTGTAATCCGATTGGGTGGTGATGAATTTGCTATCGTCTTTTGTCTCAAAGTGGAAAGGCAATCACCCGAGACTTTTTTCCATCAGCTTCTTGAGGCGCTTTCGAAGCCTATTTCTTGGCATGGATTTGTTTTTGAATGTACGGCTTCGGCCGGGCTTGCCATCAAAAATCCCAATAAGCCGTCTAACGCTACAGAACTCTTGCAGCATGCTGACTTAGCCGTTTACGACGCCAAAGCGAGTGGCGGAAATTGCGTTCGGTCTTTCACCGAAGATTTGCTTACTTCTGCACTAGATCGGACAAAAACACTCTCAACGGCCCGCAGTGCACTCGCCGAAGACAGGTTCGTGGTGTGTTATCAGCCGAAGATAGATCTCAAAACACTCAAGCTTGCTGGTTTTGAAGCGCTTCTTCGCCGGACCAATGATGACGGTTCTTTGGTGTCTCCGGCCGACTATATCGAAGTGTTTGAAGACAGTGTTTTGTCCTGCCGCATCGGTAACATGGTTCGCCGGCAGTTGTTCGAACAAGCTGCTGTCTGGAAAAACGACGGTTTTGATTTTGGGCATATTGCTTTCAACATCTCGCCTCCGGAATTTCAGGCCAATCAACGTGATTTTCGCTTTGTCGATGATTTGGTGAGGTCAATCACAGACACGGGATTAGAACCTGAAAACATCCATGTAGAGGTGACGGAAGATGTCCTTTTCACCGAGAAACGGCAGAGTGTAGCCGGCTTCCTCGGGCGTTTGCGCGAAAGCGGGATAAAAGTAGCCCTTGACGATTTTGGAACTGGACATGCGTCCCTGATCCACTTGAAAGAGGCCGAGTTTGATCTCATCAAACTCGACATTTCCTTTGTGCGCTCGATGCTGACGTCCCAAGCGGACATGGCGATCGTGGAAACGGTCTGCAGTTTGGCAGACAAATTGGAAAAACAGATTGTTGCCGAAGGGATTGAAACAAAACAGCAATTGATGGCATTGCAGAAGTTGGGTGTTTCCTTTGGGCAGGGGTATTTGATTGGCCACCCTTTGCCAGCGGAAGCTGCGCAAGAAGTGGCACAGAACCTATCGATTTGAAGACAGCGGGCAGTTCTCAGATATGGGAAATGCCACCTTAATAAATCCGCCCACTCTTTTTTGCGCCGCCTACTGAACCATTGAGTGCATCAGCAACAAAGAATTGCGCGGGTTTTCGCCGATGCGGCGGGCCGCGTGCGGCCACCAATCCTGTCCGAAAGGCACATAGAGCTGGACCCGTTCATCTTGGTTGGCCAGCGTTTTGACCGCGTCTTCCCGCGCATCCGACCAAGATAGGTCAGCGGACCGTTGATGATCAGCCTAAAGCTGCGCAGCCTGCCTTTGAAGCGAATTTAGAAGATGCCAGTGGGAGGTTTTCTAGAAAAAATTATGCCCGGCGCGGCTTTGCCGTTCGCCGGGCCATAGGGCCGATGGGTTACCGGACCGGGTGGCATTGTCGCCTTTCTCCGGTCTCCGGCGTTCCGCTTGCATTGTCTTGCAAGCCCGGACGCTGCAACGGCCACTGCACATATGTCCGTTGCTTTCAGTCTTGCCTGGCCACCTTCAGTGGATGGCTCAGACAGTAGGTCTTTCATTTTTCCGGCTTATTCAGCGTGATTTGCGGCGTGCCGCAATGCCGGTTTCTAGCTGTAGGATTAGCAAAAAATATATAGCCGTCAAATTATGTTATGTTATTTAGATATAACATAATCGATATAATTAGATAAGTGGTTGTAATGACGCTCAATCTTATCCAAAAAGGGCTGAAATTCCCTCACATGAGGCTCTTAGTGGAGCTGGGCCGACAGAAGAAAGTCACGTCTGCCGCCTCATCTTTGGGAATCGCCCAACCGGCGGCATCGCGGCTCATTGCGGAAATAGAAGACATTGTCGACGCCGAGATTTGTGTCCGAACCGGACGCGGCGTTGAGCTGACGGAAATTGGTACTTTTTTGGCGGACCGCTGTATTCGGATCTTGCAGGAAGTGTCCGATACCGGATTGGCGATCGATCAGCAAAAGAAGGGCGTTAGCGGACATGTCCGGATCGGGTCGGTCACTGGGCCTGCTGTTGAAAATGTTATCCCAGCGCTCAACTCGATCCGGGAGAAGTACCCGGACATCTCCATCTTTGTTGAAGTCGGTCCCAGCACCAATTTGGCTGGAATGCTGGCAGCAGGCAGTTTGGATTTTGCACTAAGCCGTTTGCCGGCGAAGCTGGCTTCAGCGACGTTTGATGAGCAACCAATCGGCCGAGAACCAGTTTGTATCATTGCGCGCTCCGGCCATCCGGATTTTAAAAACGCTGGAGACACCGCGCTCCAGGCCCTCTTGAAGCAGGATTGGTTGCTGCCGCCTGAGGGCGCGCCGTTGCGTGCTTCCTTGGAAGATGCATTTCGTGAACATGGACTAACCCCGCCTGCAGCGTCTGTCACCGTGTCCTCGTTTTTGTTCACGCTGATCATGGTGCAGAGTTCAAATGCTCTGGCCCCAATTGCCAAATCGGTTGCAGACAGTTTTGCCGGCGGCAAAAAGGGGGCAAATGGGCCGATCAAAATCTTGAATACGGATCTGAAGGTTCACCTGCATACATATTCGCTGCTCACTCGGACCGGCCAGAAACTGACGCCAGCCGCGCAACTGGTCGCTGATGAAGTGGTCCGCTGGGCAAGTGACAGCTCCGGCTTGAGGGGGCAGAACCTTTTTTGAGCCCAGGTTTTTGTGTGATTATCGGGCCGGTTTCTGCTGGTTCAACCAGGACAGCACCGTGTCTCGGGCCGTGGACCTCGTTTTCGTAGCCGTTGGATAGACAATGTAATAGCCTGTGTCTTGAGGGGTTGGATCTAACCAGACAACCACCAGCCGGCCATCCGCCAATTCCCGGTCCAGCATGATGTCAGGCACCAGCGCGATCCCTTGTCCGGCTAAGGCCGCTTCGATTGCAAGAGCTGTGTGACTAAAACTGGCGATCTTTGCTGACTTACCAAGGCTACCGTTGTCGCGCATTTTTTCCCAGTACTTGTGGCCATCTCCAATGAGTGTGCAACCGGTCAGGTCTTTTGGAAAATCTGAGAGCTGGATTTGGTTCGCATAATCTGGAGTGCAAACCGCGCACAGCTGAAGATCGGCCAGGTGATCGTGTCTTACGTTGCCGGGAAATGGCGGCTTGCCGTGGCGGATGGCAATGTCGATGCCGTCCGTCTTAAAGTCTGACAGTTGCTCGCTGGCTGTGGTGACCAATTCGATGTCCGTATAGCGCTCTCTAAAATCCGCCAGCTTTGAAACGAACCATTTGGACGCAAGGGACGGGGGCAGGCTCAGGGTGACCTGGGTGCTGGAAGGTGACAAGGCATCGGTCGCCTCATCAATGATTACCAGCGCGGGCCGGATTCGGGTGTGATAGGTGCGTCCAGCCTGAGTGAGGTCCAGACCGCGGGCCTTGCGGTCGAAGAGTTTTAATCCGAGCTCTTCCTCCAAGGCCCGGACCTGCTGTGCCACGGCGCCTTGAGTCAGGTTCAGTTCGCTGGCAGCTAACCGGAAATTGAGATGCCGGGCGGCGGCATCGAACATGACCAGCCGGTTGAGATTAAGTCGGGGCATCTGGAATTCTTTGAGCCTGTAGTTTTTCTGCAGCCTTGCGCGATGAGACATGATTGGTCAAGTCAGGTGCAGGCAATTACTTTGACCGCGACATCAATTCACGGGAAGAAGATATGAGCGATCAAAAGATAGCCCTGATAACTGCCGGTGGGTCCGGCATGGGAGCAGATGCGGCGCGGAAATTGGCGGCTGACGGTTTCAAGGTTGCGATCTTATCGTCGTCTGGGAAAGGCGAAAAACTAGCTGAAGAGCTGGGCGTTATCGGCTTTACCGGGTCCAATCTGGTCGAGGCCGACTTGAAGGCCTTTGTTGACAAGGTTATGGACACTTATGGACGGATTGATGTTCTCGTCAATTCAGCCGGGCATGGTCCTAAAGGCGATATCTTAGAGATCTCAGATGACGATTGGCATCTGGGCATGGACTATTACCTGATGAATGTCATCCGCCCAAGCCGGCTGGTGGCTCCTATCATGGCGAAACAAGGGGGAGGGACCGTCATAAACATCTCCACCTTTGCTGTCTTTGAACCGGATCCAATGTTCCCGACATCCGGTGTGTTCCGGGCGGGGCTGGCTGCTTTCAGCAAACTCTTTTCCGATAAGTTCGCAGCAAGCAACGTGCGCATGAACAACGTGTTGCCCGGCTTCATCGACAGCCTGCCGGAAAAAGAAGACCGCCGCGAGCGTATCCCGATGGGCCGCTATGGCAAGGCGGACGAAGTGTCGGCGCTGATTTCCTATCTCGCCAGCGATGCAGCCGCTTATGTCACCGGTCAGAACATTCGTATTGATGGTGGTCTAACCCGAGCGGTTTAGTTTCTTCGAAAGGCCGGCAAAGTGGTCTTTGCAGGACACGTTGCCGGCCGGTATTCGTCGAAACAAAGGAACACCCACGCAGGGGTGTGGGCTGGACAGGTTTTTTGGATAAAGATAAGGACACCTTACTAACTGAAACATTCCAGCAGTGAGTCATGACTGTTTCTGAAGGTCAAAATCACCCGCAGACACCTTTGGAACCGCCGGTTTCCGGTGGCGGCTGGATGCTGCGCGGTGCCCGGGCTTCGATCTCCATTCCAGCGTTGATCCTGACATCGGCCTTTGTCGGTTTTGCCGGCATGGCGCGGGAAACCGGTCTGAGCCTTGCCGAAACGCTTTTGATGACCGGAGCTGTCTGGGCGCTGCCGTCGATCGTGGTTTTGACCGGGGCTTTGTCCTCCGGAATGGGATTGATCCCCGCCGCTGTTGCTGTCGCATTGGCTTCGGTCCGCTTGATGCCCATGACAATGGCTCTGATGCCTTTCCTCAAAGTGCCGGGCAAGACGAAAACATGGCACCTGCTGATCGCCTCACACTTCGTGGCTGTGACCGCCTGGGTCTTTGCCATGAAAAACCTACCGGATTTGCCCAAGGAAGGACGGCTGCCGTTTTTTGTCGGTTTTGGCGGGTGTGTGACTGGCTTTGTTTTCACCATGACCGGCATTGCCTACATGCTGGTCGATCAGATGCCGCCGATGGCTGCCGGAGCGCTGGTTCTAGTCACGCCAGTCTATTTCCTGTGTTCGCTCTGGGGGGCGGCGCGGATGAATGCCGACAAGGCAGCGATGGTGGCTGGCTTGATCCTGGGACCTATGTTCTTCCTCAGCGCACCTGGTCTTGATCTTCTTTGGACCGGACTGGTCGGCGGTACTTTGGCTTATCTGGTGACACGGGTAATGAGGCGGGGGCTGTCATGAATGACGTGATGGCAAACGCCTGGTGGTGGCCCTTCGTTATGATCTTGGTGGCCGGGTGGCTGGCAACAGATGTCTGGCGCTGGCTCGGTGTCTTTGCGGGCGGCAAGTTGCGCGAAGACAGCGAGCTGTTTATTTGGGTGCGCTGTGTCGCGACCGCTTTGGTCGCTGGCGTTATTTCCAAGCTGATCCTGTTTCCGCAAGGCATTCTTGCAGAAACGCCCATTTGGCTCCGCCTCGCGGCAGCGGCATTTGGGTTTTTGTGTTTTCAGCTTTCTCGTCAAAGGGTGATCGTCGGGGTTTTGTCGGCCGTTGGTTTTTTGATCACCGGTTGGCTGATGCTCGATAAGTTCGGCTTGTAAGGGCACAAAAACAATCTGCAAAAAATAAGTACGGGCGGCCACCACAAGTTGGCCGCCCTTTCTTGTATTTGCGAATTAGGATGCGTTTTCAACGATGATCGCGATGCCCTGACCGCCGCCAATGCACATGGTGGCTGCGCCCAGCGATCCACCGGTCCGCTGCAATTCATACAACAGCTTGGTCATGATGATGGCGCCGGTCGCACCGATCGGATGGCCAAGGGCTATTGCACCACCATTCGGGTTGACCTTTTCACCGGGCAAGCCGAGCAGATCATTGACGGCACAGGCCTGGGCGGCGAAGGCTTCGTTGGATTCAACCACATCCAAATCACTTGCCGTGATCCCAGCGCGTTTCATCGCGATCTGCATAGCTGGAACGGGTCCGATTCCCATCACAGCTGGGTCAACCCCAGCCACGCCATACGCGCGGATTTTGGCAAGCGGTTTGGCGCCAAGTTCTGAGGCTTTTTCGCTGGTCATCAGCGTGATCGCCGCAGCCCCATCATTCAGCCCTGATGCGTTGCCGGCGGTCACCCGGCCGTCTTTTTTGAAAACGGCCCGCAATTTGGCCATGTCTTCGATCTTGGCGTCGTGACGGACATGTTCATCGGTATCAAAGACCTTTTCCTTGCCTCTGCGACCGACGGTCAGCGGGATGATCTGGTCCTTGAAGTGACCCGCGTTGATCGCTGCGCTGGCGCGGCGATGGCTTTCCAGCGCGAATTCATCCTGGCGCTCGCGGGAAATGTCGTTTTGTTCGGCCACATTCTCAGCGGTAATGCCCATGTGGCCGATGCCGAAGGGATCGTGCAGGGCACCGGTCATCATATCGTGAGCGACTGTATCGCCCATCTTTTGCCCCCAGCGGGCGGCCGGCATCAGGTAGCCAGACCGGCTCATGCTTTCCGCACCGCCAGCAAGGGTGACATCGCCATCGCCCATGGAAATGGCTTGAACGGCCGAGACAATGGCCTGAAGTCCAGAGCCGCATAGGCGGTTCATGGTGAGCGCCGGCGCATGATCCGGCACGCCCGCCTGACGGGAGGCAACACGCGAGATATACATGTCCCGTGGCTCTGTGTGGATGACATTGCCGAAGAAGGCCTGCTCCACCTGATCTGCCTGAATTCCGGCGCGTTCAATCGCTGCTTTGGCTATCGTGGTACCGAGATCCACAGGGGCCAAGTCTTTCAAGGCGCCACCGAAGCTTCCGACCGCTGTGCGCGCGGCACTGGTAATGACAATGTCTTTCATGTGAGGTCCGTCCTGTTTGGGCTGGTGTATCTAATTTGGCAGGAAACACCATCGCGCATCAATCCCGCGTTCCCATTAGGGAACTTGTCTAAAAGGCTAATGTCTGTAAAGAGCCTTCCCTGAACCCATCAGCGCCACGATGGAAACCGTAGGGATCAGAATATGCTGTCAGGTGTTTGTATTGGAACCAACGATATGGCCGCAGCCAGTGAATTCTACGATGCTGTCTTGGCAACGATCGGAATGAAACCAGTGTTTTTTGAAACCCACGAAAGAGGCTATGCTGGCCCGGATGGCCGCGTAACGGTTTTTGTCGTAACGCCATACAATGGGCAAGAAGCAACCTTCGGCAACGGGACGCAATTTATGTTTAATGCACCCGATAAGGACGGTGTGCAGGCGTTTCATGAAGCAGCCCTCAGATGCGGAGGGACGGATGAGGGCGCTCCAGGACCGCGCGATTATCATCCGGACTATTTTGGTGCCTATGCCCGTGACCTGGACGGCAACAAATTGAACGTGTCTGTCAGTTTGGAAGGCAAAAGGTGAAGTGCGATGACTGGTGAGCCAGTCATCGACGAGAGTGCTTTATGCCTTAAGCTGCCTTTTCCATTTCCCAGCGCTGTTGAGCTTCGATCGTTACCCCGTATTGGAACATTTCGAAGGTGAAGTCTCTGATCGGCAAATTCGCCTGAAGTCTTTTCGGCAGGTCCGGATTAAGCAAGGCAGCTTTGCCGATTGAGATGAAATCTGCCTGTTCGTTTGAAATGATTTCGTTCGCCAAATTCATATCTTGTAGACCGCCGTTCGCGATCACCGGCAGCCCCGTGATTGTCTTAGCAAAGGCCGTCAGATTGTCTCCGTCTCTTGTTAAGCTGTGATAAGCGTATCCGTTTTTTTCGCTGGCAAGATGGATGTAATCCGCCCCCGCCTTGGCAACACCTGTGAAAATCTCGCGGGCATCGTCCAGGCCGTTTTCCCAAAAATAGTCCTGATCTGTCGCTTTGGCTTGAGACAGGCGGACACCAACAAGAAATGGCTTTGATGTGGCCGTTTGAGCTCTTTCAATGATGTTTGTTGTGATCCGAAGCCTGTTGGTCAGCGATCCGCCATAGTGATCAGCGCGGAGATTGGTTTCCGGTGTCAAAAACTGATCCAAAAGATATCCGTTGGCGCAGTGGATTTCGACGCCATCAAATCCGAGCCGGTCGGCCGCCCGGGCTGTTTCGACAAAGGCTGTTTCGATGTCCTCTATGTCTTTGAGTGTTAGTTCACCCGGTACCTCGTACGCTCCTTGTTTGTAGCCATAGCCTTGCAGCATTTCGCCCTTGGGGCGGACAGGCGAGGGGGCGAAGGCTTTTGGCACATGCTGGGAGACCGCCCCTGCATGGATCAGTTGAAGGATGATCTTTCCATCGTCTCGACGAACTGCGTCCAAGACCGTCTCCCAGCCTTTTTCGTGCGTGTGGGTGGTTAGGCCAGGTTGGTTTGAGTAGCACTGCGAATAAAGATCATCGACAAAAGCGCCTTCAGTGATCAGCAGGCCATAACCGCCTTCCGCAAACTCAGCGTAATAGTCAGCCATGTTTTGTGTCGGCGTTCCGTCGTCCAATGCGCTTGCACGGGACATCGGCGCAAGCACCAGGCGGTTCTGTAACGTGTGTGTGCCAATGGTGCAGGGCGTCAAGATTGGTTTTGTGTCGGTCATCGGTCAGTTCCTTGTTGTGGGTGACCGAGATTTATTGAGCACATGTCAAATTGCCAAGTACGCAACATTTTGGCATATACATACAAAAAGGTAACTAATGGAGAGCCCGGTGGCGGACCCGCATGACCCAATGTTCTGCCCAACTGAGACGGCGCTTGGCATTATCGGTGGCAAGTGGAAGGGTATGATCCTCTGGTGTATTTGCCGAAAAATCATGCGTTTCAACGAGTTGCACAGAATGGTGCCAGATATCTCCCAGCGGATGTTGACCAAACAACTTCGGGAATTGGAGGAGCACGGCATAATTGTTCGCAAAGTCTATGCGCAAGTGCCGCCGAAAGTTGAATACAGCCTCAGCTCTCATGGGGAACGCTTGAAGCCGATCCTGGATCAACTGGAAGATTGGTCGCGTGATTACCTGACAGAGCGTTTGGATCAACCGGATTCTTGATTTCTTACAAACCCGCTCAGTTGAGCTTCAGGTTCGGCTTAGGCGGTGGGCTGACTTTACTCCAGGCGCTGGTGACAAGCATGCGGTCGGGCTTTGCTCTGGGCTTCGGTACGAACTCCGGTTGGGGCACAAACCATGTCTTGATGATGTGGCGCTGGGCCGGGACCGGATCGGCCAGATAGCTTTTTTGGCCCGGCAGTCCCCACGGATAGAGCTTGTCTTGTTTGGCTTCATAGATCGCTGTCTGATCGCTGCACAGGCGCAGGCGCATGTCTTCCGGCGGGACATCCGGGACGTTGGCAAGATCCTTTAACAATGTCTCTTTCGGCTTCAAGGTGCCGTCAAAGGCCTCGGTGAAGAGCTTGGCTGTCCGCTCAGAGCGTTCCCGCCCCGTGGTGGCGCCCAGAACAACTGTCAGTATCCGTCGCCCGTCTCTTTCTGCTACGGCCGCGATGTTGCGCCCTGCAGGGCAGACGAAACCGGTTTTCAGGCCCAACGCACCGGGAAACCGGGTCAAAAGCTCGTTGTAGGACTTCAGATCCTGGCCATCGATCTGGACCGCCGCCGTTGTGTAGATCGCGTGATACTGCGGATATTTCTGATAGAGCTCGATGGACAGCAGGGCAAGATCGCGGGCCGACACGGTTTGTTTGCGGTCGAACAAGCCGTTGGGATTGGTGAAATGGCTGGCAGTCAACCCAAGACGTTCAGCTGCCGCATTCATCCGTGCGACAAAAGCGTCCTCCGATCCGGCAACCGTTTCAGCCAATGCTACGGCGACGTTGTTCGCTGAGCTGACAAGAACTGCGTAAAGCGCATCTTCCAAGCTCATAGCGCTTCCGACTTTGAGGCTGGTTTTCACCCATCTCTGCCGCATGGCCTTATGCGATAAGATCACGGGAGTTTTGAGATCAACTTCGTTGTTTGCGAGGGCCTCAAACGTCACCAACGCGGTCATCAGTTTGGTGGTTGAGGCCGGATACCAGCGGTGTCCTACATCCTCAGAATGAAGCACTGCGCCAGTCTCGAGATCGACCACGAGCGACGGGGTCGCCATGAGCGCGCGCGGGCTCATAGAAAGGATCAGGATCGCAATTGCGAAGAGACAACGCATCAGAAAACCCGGACATTTATGAAAGGCTGCACCAATGAGACCCCGCTCGCAGTGGTTACCTTACGTCATGAAACAGTGGATAGCCGGACAGTGTGGCTAAATTGAAACTTTACAAACTCTATCCCCAAAGATCATGTCGTTTCACTCCTAATGCCCTTGAGTTACCCCGTTGCAAATTTTTTGGTTCAAATGCAGGCGAAACTGGTTCCATCGTATCTTGTCAGGCTTTCCAATGGGCGCCAAACTCTCGCCATGGTATTTGGCAAGCTCACATTTCCTGCGTTCTTGAGTGTATGCATTGCTGCCTGCATCGTCTTTTCTTTGAGTGCAAAGGCAGGTCAATTCGATCAAACGACGCTCTACCTAAATTATTTGCCGCACAGACTGACCGAAACCAGCGGCCAGCAGTATGACCGGCTTCTTGAGGAGCTGATCGGCGACGATGACAGGGCGGTTTTCCGCCAAGCCGTTCCGCTGGCTCGCGGCAAAGCTCTGTTTCTGCCCAATCCTGATGCTTGTTTGTTTCCAACGAACATTTTGGCGCTCCGGATTGACCAAAATGCCTACAAATTGTTGGTGTCCGAGACCGTCGATATTGTGTCTTTGCGGCTCTACACAGCGAGATCTTCAACCTCATTTGCATCAGTGACGGACTTCGATCCCCGCCGGGTTGGGTTTATCAGTGGATCCGGTGCCATCCAGAGCCTGCCCAATTCGGACCAGTTTGTCGCGATCCCGTCGGAGAAACAATTGATAGCGATGCTTGAGCTTGGCCGGCTTGATGCCTTCCTTGGGCATCATCCGGACACAGCTCTGGCGCTTGACCATCTTGGCAAACCGGATGCCTTGCATGTCAGCCCGATCACCATCAAGAATCTGCGCTTTCCGGTTACATTCATCTGCCACGACACAGCAGTGGGCCGGACGTTTATCTCAGAAATCAACAAGCGTATTGCTGCGGTTCATAAGTCCGGACGCTTGCGGGACATTCTCGGACCCCATGCCGATCTGCCAGAGCTTAAGACGGCAGAAAACACTGAAGACATGACCCGGTAGGGCAGGTCGCCAAGACAACTGTTTTTACATACCCAATCGTTATTGTGTTCTCTTCTGGAAAGCAGAGATGATCCGCTTCTATGTTTAGCCAACAACGTCGGACCGACATTCCTTACGGGTTAGATTGCACGTACGGTCGCATGACGTTGTTGACATGGTTGAGCAGCGCATTGAACGCGTCCTTGCGTTTTTTGATTTCCTGTTTTCCAGCCTGAGGATTGTTGGTCAGGTCGCCAAGGTCGGTGATCAGGTTGATGTTGATGTAGACCATGACGCCTTCAAGGAAGTCCTGAACGTGTTTCTTCATCGTGGCGTCTTTGATGGAAAAGGCGGCCTGTGAGAAAATGTAAGCATCGTCAAACAGGCATTTGCTGTTTTTCAGTTTGTCGCAATCGACATGCTTGGTGATTGTGCCGCCTTTGCCGTCATCAAACTTGTCCGGACATTGGTTTGGCCGTGTTCCGGCGTTGATGGCTGCGATCAGAAAAGCCTCCTGGCCATCGATGTATTTGGTGTATGCCGACACGGCGTTCATCACGCGGACCATCTTGTTGTGCACGTCCCTATTGCCGTTGCTGAGATCGTAGAATTTCTTGGCCGACGCATCCGTTTGGTTTTCAGCCTTGAAATGGCAGCTCGCAGAGTTGCGGTATTTGACCGGGGACGGCGCTTTCCGGCACACACGGGGAGCGGGCATGCAGGCGCGGGCACACAGTCCCTTGGTGCCATCTGGTTTCTTGGAGCAGCTCCAGTCGCCGCAGGTCTGTCCGCCCTTTGTTGCACATTGCCGGCATTCGACAAATCCGCTTGCGGCAAGAGTGCATTGTGTAACATCAAAGCAGGGTTCGCCGGGTTTCAGTTTGGAGGCATCGCATAACGCCTGCCCGGATGACCCGAGACCCGGTGCGAGCTTTTGGCCAAGCTTCTCGAGGCGCTGGGCAAGGCCAATCGTGAAAGATGAAGGTTGCAACCGGGGTTGGCGTTCCTCGGACAAGGGGACGCGGCAGATTCCGGCTTCTACGTTAACGAGCACATTCACATTGCACAATGCTCGTGAACAACTTGATTTCGGCCCCCATGTTCCTTCTGTTCCCGGTCCGTCATCATCCAGACAACAACAGTCGAAAGGCTTCGCTCTGCAGAGCTCGTCGCTCACAATGAGGTGGCTTGCGCATTCGTTCGCAGATTTGAAATTGTAGTATGGCAGCCCGTCATCTAACTGGCAGCAAACCGGGTTTGGTGCTGTTTCGCTGAGTTCAAGAATGCGATTGAACTTCTCAGCGTCAAACAGGCCGTGATCTATGATGGGTGACTGAAGAAGGGGCGCGGTTTCTCGAAAGCCCGGAATACTGTCCAAAGAGAGCGATTGAGCATACCCAGGCTGATACGAAACAGCTGCAACTCCGCAACAGATCAATAAAATGCGAGCAAGGATCGTTCTAACAAAACTCATAATGTAGTTCCCTTATTCATAGGGAGTGCCCAAAAGCAGGCGGATGCAACAAAATCGAGTAACTTTTAAATCTGCCAGTGATGGTATCACGCATTGGGCTCAGGCCAAAACAAATGTCTGTTGTGGACTCCCGTTAGATAAAACGCGTCTCTTTCCGGTGCATGCCAGCCGTCCCTTGACTTTTGCCGCCCTTCATGGCTTGTGCAGCGCGCACGGCCTGCGTTCTGCGGGCCGTAATGATTTTCTGTGCCGTGACGCCTTGGACGCGTTATCAGACGCGCAGCGTTGAGAAGTGAAGAATCGAGGAACGAGAATGCATCCCTACCGTAGCCATACTTGCGGTGATCTGCGTCTGTCCGACGAAGGCCAGACCATCCGTCTTTCCGGCTGGGTCCACCGGGTCCGAGATCATGGCGGGGTGCTGTTCATCGATCTGCGCGACCACTACGGCATGACACAGTGTGTGGTCGATCCGGATTCTTCAGCCTTTGGCCTGGCTGAAACCGTGCGCTCCGAATGGTGTATCCGCATCGATGCGACCGTGAAGAAGCGGACCGATGAGACCATCAATCCGGATCTGCCGACAGGCGAGATTGAAGTCTTCATCCGCGACATGGAAATCCTGGGATCTGCCAAGGAACTGCCGCTGCCGGTCTTCGGTGAGCAGGAGTACCCGGAAGAGGTGCGCCTGAAGTACCGCTTCTTGGATCTGCGCCGCGAAAAGCTGCACAACAACATGATCCTGCGCTCCAATGTGGTGCGCGATCTGCGTGACCGCATGTGGGATATCGGTTTCAACGAATTCCAGACCCCGATCATCACGGCCTCGTCTCCGGAAGGCGCGCGTGACTTCCTGGTGCCGTCCCGTCTGCATCCGGGGAAATTCTATGCGCTGCCGCAGGCGCCGCAGCAGTTCAAGCAGCTGCTGATGGTCTCCGGCTTCGACAAGTACTTCCAGATTGCGCCGTGTTTCCGCGATGAAGACCCGCGTGCTGACCGGTCACCGACCGACTTCTATCAGCTGGACATGGAGATGTCCTTCGTCACCCAGCAGGAAGTCTTCGACACAATCGAGCCGGTGATGGCAGGCTGTTTCGAGCGGTTCGGCAACGGCCGTCCGGTGAACCGCAACTGGCCGCAGATTTCCTATAAGGATTCAGCGCTGTGGTACGGCACCGACAAGCCGGATCTTCGCAACCCGATCAAGATGCAGATCGTGTCTGAACATTTTGCCGGATCCGGGTTTGCGATCTTCGCAAACCTTCTGGAGCAGCCGGGCACGGAAATCCGCGCCATACCGGCTCCGAAAGGCGGCAGCCGCAAGTTCTGTGACCGCATGAACAAGTTCGCGCAAGGCGAAGGCCTGCCGGGCATGGGCTACATCTTCTGGCGGGAAGCGCAAGACGGCAGCGGCATGGAAGCGGCTGGTCCGCTGGCCAAGAACATTGGTCCGGAGCGCACCGAAGCGATCCGCCAGCAGCTTGGCCTTGACGTCGGCGATGCGGCCTTCTTCCTGGGCGGCAAGCCGAAGCAGTTCCAGGCGGTCGCCGCCAAGGCGCGTGTCATCATCGGTGAGGAACTCGGCCACACTGATATGGACCGGTTCGAATTTGCCTGGATCGTCGATTTCCCGATCTACGAGCAGGACGAAGAAACCGGCGAGATCGATTTTGAGCACAACCCGTTCTCCATGCCGCAGGGCGGAATGGAAGCCCTGGAAGGCGACCCGCTTGAAGTCCTCGGCTGGCAGTACGACCTGTCCTGTAACGGTCACGAGCTGGTGTCCGGGGCGATCCGGAACCATAAGCCGGAAATCATGTACAAGGCCTTTGAAATCGCCGGTTATCCGCCGGAAGAGGTCAACAAGCGCTTTGGCGGCATGGTCAACGCATTCCAGTATGGCGCACCGCCACACGGTGGCTGTGCGGCCGGGATTGACCGGATGGTGATGCTCTTGGCTGATGAAGCTAACATTCGCGAAGTCATGCTGTTCCCGATGAACCAGAAGGCGGAAGACCTGATGATGGGCGCGCCGAATGAAGCGGAAACGGCTCAGCTACGTGAGCTGCATTTGCGGCTGAATCTGCCGGAAGAGTAAGAATTCCGGGTGTTCGGAAATTTCTGATAAAAGGCTCCGGTCTGCCGGAGCAAAAGAGGCCGGCTTTGCTGGCCTCTGTCATGTTTGGCGGTGTCTTCCGGTTCGTCAGTCCTCACTGACTTATCGAATCGCGCTAAACACGACGGACAAGGTGGTGGCGCTTTTACCGGAAGAGGTTCCGGCGGCGTTTAGGAAAGGCGAGTTTGCGTGCTCAATTTTAAAAAATTGAACGCTGGGACTGACCCGGATGGAACGGTGCCGCTCATCCGGCGCCTCTTCGGGGAGAACCTGAAGACCTATGTTCCGCAATACGCGCTGGCCTTCCTGTTCATGGGGCTGGTTGCGGCCACGACCGCGGCCAGCGCCTGGATCATGCGCGATGTGGTCAACGAGGTCTTTGTCGAACGCGACAAGCAGATGGTCTATGTGATCGCCAGCGTCGTGATGGTGATCTTTGCAGTCAAAGGCGTTGCCACCTACGGTCAGCTTGTTGTTTTGGCCCGGGTCGGCAATGGGATCATTGCCAGCCTGCAAAAGCGGCTGTTCGACCACATCCTGAAGCAGGATCAGGCTTACTTCGATCGCAAGTCGCTGGCGGAAATCAACGTTATCGTCACCCAGGGTGTCACGTCCGCGCGCATGACGATGGACATGGTGGTCGTCTCTTTGGGGCGTGATCTTTTGACGCTCATCGGTCTTGTGATCGTGATGGTGGTTCAAAATCCGCTTCTGAGTTTCTTCGCGTTTGTCATCATGCCGCCGGCCGTCATCGGGGTTGCCGTATTGATCCGGCGGGTGAAGAAACACATGAACCGCCAGGTGGTGTCCACCGCGAAAATCACGGCAGCCCTGCAGGAGACGGTGCTGGGTGTTCGGGTGGTCAAGGCCTTTGGCATGGAAGAGGCGATGCGCGGGCGCATGGGCTATTCCGTTGAGGACGTGCAGTCGCAGGCCAACAAGATTGCTGCGCTCAGCGCCCGAACCTCGCCGATGATGGACACTCTCGGCGGTTTCGCGATCGCAGGTGTGATTTTCTACGGCGGCTACTCTGTGGTGGAGCTGGGCCAGGATCCAGGAGCGCTCTTCTCCTTCATCACCGCGCTGCTGCTGGCCTATGATCCGGCCCGCCGGCTGGCCCGGCTGAATGTCAATCTCGGCCGCGAGATGGTCGGCCTCAAGCTGATGTACGAGTTGCTCGATGAAACACCGGATTTGACCAACAAGCCGGACGCTAAGGCGCTTGAAGTGACGGCAGGTGAAATTGTCTTCGAGGATGTCCGGTTTTCCTACGGCGAGGGCACGGCACTGAATGGGGCATCCTTCACCGCTGAGCCGGGCAAGATGACCGCACTGGTTGGCGCGTCTGGCGCGGGCAAGTCGACGGTCTTTTCGCTGATTGAGCGGTTTTATGACCCGCAAGGCGGCGACATCCGCATTGACGGGCGATCGGTTCGGGATGTTCAGATTGCCTCATTGAGAGGCAGCATCGCCTATGTCGGCCAGGAAGCGTATCTCTTCAACATGAGCCTGCGCGATAACATTGCTGTCGGCGTTCCGGACGTGACACAGGCGCAGATTGAGGCAGCGGCGAAAGCGGCCAACGCTCATGAGTTCATTACCGAGCTGCCGGATGGTTATGAAACCAGTGCCGGGGAGGGGGGCAGCAATCTCTCAGGCGGCCAGCGTCAGCGGATCGCCATTGCCCGGGCCATGTTGCGCGACGCGCCGATCCTTCTTCTGGACGAGGCGACCTCTGCACTTGATGCGGAATCTGAAGCCAAGATCCAATCGGCTCTGGACACATTAATGGAAGGCCGGACCACTCTGGTGATTGCCCACCGGCTGTCGACGGTGCGCCACGCCCACCAAATCCACGTTATGGACCAGGGCAAGGTTGTTGAGAGCGGGACACATGACAAGCTCTATGATCACGACGGCATCTACCGCCGTCTGTGCGATCTGCAGTTTCAGGACAAGACGGAAGCTGCGGAATAGGCGGCTTGCTCAAGCGCGTTAGCTGAAGCGTGGACCTTTGTGTTTCAGAACTAATTCACACGAACCATGGACAAAGGAGCTGTGCCTGAGTCGACTGTTCTAGTTCAGTTGGCTGATTGAAATTGGGTGCTCTTCGAACGGCTCATGTAGGTTTCCAGCTCCCGCTTAACCACCGGCAACAAGACATAGAGCTCGACGATGTTGACCACTCCCATGGAAAAGATTGCCGTGTCTGAGAATTCAATGACCAGGCCGAGATTTGCAGCAGCTCCTATGACAACTTGGGTAGATGTCGCTCGGACAAGGGTGAAATAGGATGCCGAGCAGGCATCTGGAGACTTGATATCTCCGAAACAATAAAAAGGCTGGCCAATGTGGTCAGCCTTTTTTGTTGTTCCTTAAGCTGCAGTAGTATCCGAAGCAGATCAGGTTCTCTAGATCACTTAGGTCGCTGTTTATTGGTTCGCCTGGATCGATACCCCGAGCAGTTGCGGGATCATTTGTGGAGCCATCATGGCCGCGCCCATAACCTGCGCAAAAGGTACGGGGCTATCCGGGGAGGCGCTGATTTCCAGTGAGCCTGGATCGTTCAGATACTGCGTGATGGCTGCGGCCACTTGGCCTTCCAGTTCCTTATTCTGCAGCATGCCGAGCATCAGCGGGAGCGAGCCCGTCAGTCCGGCGACATATTGTGGTGTTTCAATGCCAGCCTTCTTGGCTTCTTGGTCCAGGATCCGCCCCGTGAGCGACGCATCGTCCAGCCGGATCTTAACGTTGGACACGGAGATGTTCTGCATGAGAGCCATGGATTCATCCGGATTGTCGGAAGACGTATTTAGCTTTTCGATGACTTCCCGGGTGACACCGCCAAGCGATACGGACAAAGACAAGGCAGCAGCGTTTTCGCCATCTATCTTCAGGTCTGGAATGTTGATGGTCGCCGCATCCGGATCCCACTTGCCGGAGCCTGAGACATTCATGGAAAGGGTCTCATACCCAAGCTCCTGAAGGGTCTTGGCTTCGTCAGCCTGGATTTGCTTCACATCAATAACGATACCGGTTACCGCGAAACGGCCGCTGGTCGGTTGATCCCCGTCCATGCTGTCGATGGTAGACGTGATCTTGTCGATATTGGCAATTTTGCCATTCTCGTCATTGATCTGAATCGTGGAGGCTTCCACGGTCTTGTAGCTCGGGTCGACGTTCGGAGTGCCATCCTTGATTTCTTCTGGCGCGGGCAGGACGACGTCAGTGGCCGACATGGTGGCCATTGTCATTCCGCCATCGTCTGCAACCAGCTCCAGATTGTCCAGCTGCAGTCCGCCGAGTTTCAACCGGCCATTATCAAGCACCATGCCATCGCTCAAAGTCGTTGTCGCAACGGTGACTTTTTCGTCATCATCACCATCACTCTTGAGGACCAGATCGGATATAGTGATCACACCGCCGTTTTCGGCGACCGCTCCGTAGCTCTCGACATCCCCTTCTTCAGAGTCGAGCAGTTTCAGAAAGGCATCTGCGACCGGTACACCGGTGGCATCAAACGCCAGAACCGGGCCTGCTTGAGCGAGAAAAAGGCCGATCGCGGTTGAAAGGCCAAGGCTAATCCGGGATTTTTGGGCAAACATTTTTGAATACTCCACCAAGCAGTGTCAGAGGCCGATGCCAAAGTAGGCCATAGTTTATACCAGCCACGCCAATTAGATGCCTATTATTTGCGACCGGTGTCAGAAGCGATCAAGGTCTGATGCCTCATGTGAAAAGTCTTGTCACCCAGTTGTTAAGGCAAGATTGTGACGGATGTCACACTACGATCCATTATCCTCAATTTCATTCGTAATCCGTTGTTTGGACTAGGCGCTGGATAGCCCTGTTTCGAATGGTGCAGAAAATGGATTTCAGATTGTCAATTTGAATTCACCAAACAGATGCCAGAGCCTTGCTGTGTATCTTAAAATTCGGCTTTCAGGATTAAGAATTCATCACATATTCAGCGCTTGTTTACCCATTTTACGGCATGGTTGGCAGGACTGTGTTCACGATAGGTCTGTGCGTTGCCCTTTCGCTATTTCGGATTTGCAAAAACGGTTCTGGTTGCCCTTGTTCTGGCGACCACACCGCTATTTGTCATCAACATTATCCTGAACCAGTTTGCAGAAAGCCGTGCGCTTGAAGAAATGCAGTCGATGGGACAGGTGTCGGTCCACAGGGCTGAAGAAGCCATAACCACGACGGTGTCACTTCTGCAGCGCCTTGACCGGGATAACGTCCAGACATGTGCGGCAGAAGACCGGGCGATCTATGAACAGCTGATTATCGAATACGGTATGATCGATGCTATCGGCATGGTTGATGCATCGGGCCAGCGCATGTGCATCATTCCAGACAGGGAGCTTACGGCCGAGGTGGTATTGCCACCGTTGCGAACCGATGGTCCGTTGGTCGGCATTGGCATGTTGGAGCGCCAATACCTTGGTGCACGGGCCGCGGTTGTCAGCTGGGATCTGAAAAACGAAAACAGATTGTTTGCAGAGGTTACACCCTCCGTGATCGCAATGGATCCTGGACCGGAGTATTTGCGGTCCTATCGCCGGACTGAACTCCGGCTTGGCGATAATCTACTGTGGTACAGTGTTGGCGGTTATACTTCTGAAGAGTCTGATCCGAGTAAAATGCTCAGCGTGGACGTGGCGTCCGAGCTTTATCCATTGATTGCTACGGTCAAGGCACCGGTATCCGCTGCAATTCAAGTGGTTCAGCAACTCAAAGTGATTGCAGCAGCTGCTTGTGCAGGGATTGCGCTTTTGTTTGTTGCGATCGGTGTCTGGTATTCTTGGCGGCCGGAAAGCGAAGCAAACGACGAATTTGTTGCTGCGATCCGCAATGGCGAGTTCATTCCGTATTATCAACCTGTTATGGATATTGAAACCAAGCGGGTGCGTGGGTGCGAAGTGTTGATGCGCTGGCGGCGGCCGAATGGCATGATCGTCTCACCAGGACAATTCATGGCCTACGCGGAAGCCAATGGGCATATCTTTGACATGACCCGACACATGATGCGGGTGTCGAGCGAAGAAGTCGGCAAACTCTACGGTGAAAACCCGGACTTCAAACTGTCGATAAACCTGTTTGCGGGTCATTTCCTTGATCGCGAAATTGTTGCTGACATTAAGTCGATCTTTGAAAACTCTGAGATCTCCTACCAGCAAATCGTGGTTGAGGTTACGGAGCGCTATCCGCTCGAAGACATGGACCTTGCCCGCAAGATCATGGCGGAAATGCAGGCTCTCGGTGTTCGTGTCGCACTCGATGACGTTGGAACCGGCCATGGCGGCATGGCCTATCTGCAGAAACTCGGTGTCGATATCATCAAAATCGATAAGATGTTTATCGACAGCATCAGCTCCGATGACAATTCGACCACCATCGTCGATTCTATGGTCGAGCTGGCCGATAACCTTGGCATGGGCATTATCGCTGAGGGTGTTGAGGAAGAAGAGCAGATTGACCGCTTGATGGAACTTGGTGTGACTGCGGCCCAGGGCTATTATTTTGCGCAGCCAATGCCTGCTAAAGAGTTCATCGAGTTTGCCGAGCGGATCGAAGATGAAGCCCGTGAACGGGCGCGGATCGCTGCGGAAGCTGCAGCTGCGGAACAGGCTGCTGCGGAAGCTGCCATGTCGGAAGCTGCTGCTTAGCGCGTCCCCAAAAGCGGTATGCGGTTTTCTCAGCAACGATTGTTGGCCGGTGCAGTTTCGAACTATGCCTTTGTGCACCCATGCGACCAAGCTGGAATGGGTGGCTATTGGAAAAACTTAGTTAGGGGCCAAGGACAGCTGACTAACATAAGTTCGGAAGTCGTCAATGTTATTAAACGGCAAGAGTGTTTGCATCATTCCGTTTGACCACATTCCCCGGATTGTACCGTTCAAGTCAGGTAAGATTTCGAAGGCCTTTGGTGTTGCTGCGACGAGAGCTGCTCCATAAACAAACATTGGCCGTTCGGGATTGTGGATCAGAGTATCGATCCCGGCTTTCTTCATGGCCTGAAGGACGACGAACTCATCGGAGATATAAGCGTCTGCATGTCCAAGATCGACCATCTGAACCGCAGATAAATCAGAGTCCGTGTAGCTGATCTTTATGTCTGGATCTTGCAGGATCGCCGGGTCCAGGCCGTAACCCAGTGTTGCTGCAAGGGTTTTTCCGCGCAGGTTTTTTGCGGTCTTTGGGATTGCATTTCCTTTTCGGACAAACACGAAATCCCGGCGGAATATCATCGGCACGGACCTTTCGGTCGAGAACGTCTCATACTCCGACATTTCTATCTCGAGGATAGGCATTCCAAAATCGACTTTGCCTGTTTTGAGCAGGACGGGAACCCGTCTGCTTGGGACCACGGAAATCTCGACTGAATGCCCAGTGCGTTCGAATATCTCGGTAACAGCGCGGACTAACATTCCGGACTGGCCGTCTTTGCTCACAAGCCCTTCCAGATGTGGAGAAGCGACACGAAAGGTGTCCGCCATAGCAATTGGAACGCTGAGCAACAGACTTATGGTCAGGCAAATTGAGAACAGAAAATTCATGGAGCCTCTCTTCCGTAAGGTTAGCATGAGGCGCTTGGCAAAAGGAAACAGATCGGCGGGGAATTACCCGACTTCATAGGTGGTGTTTCGGGAAAGGCAATCGGCCAACGGTATGTCGCAACGGCCTTTCGACAGGTTGCAGGCACTTCTGGTTGCCCGACAAAGACCAAATGATGCATTGGAGAAAAGCCTCATCTTTACTGTACCGGCTGGACGGTTTATATGAAGACTTACTGTACCGGCTGGACGGTTTGGAAAATGTGAGCCATGTCAAAAAACACCAAGGATACCAAGGGCCAGATCCTGCTGGCTGCGCTGGAAGTTGTCTCCCAGTCCGGGACGGCTGCTCTGACGCTTGAAGCTGTCGCCGAAGAAGCGGGCTTTTCCAAGGGAGGCTTGCTTTATAATTTCCCAACCAAAGACGCGCTTATCCGGGGGATGGTGGAATTTCTAGCCGGTAAGTTCGAAGCGGAAATCGCAACTGCGCGAGACGTGAACAGGGCGTCCAAATCGCCAACTCTGGCGGCAATGGTCGATGTTACGGAAGGTTGGCTCCGTCAGCAAAGGGACGTGGCTCGTGCTATATTACCGGCGACGGCCGACAAACCAGACTTAAGACAGCCCTTCATTGATGTGAAGCTTCGATTGCGCGCTGCGATTTTGGAAGAGACCGGGGATCTTGGCGCAGCTTTCGCAATATGGACAAGCCTTGAAGGGCTGCATTTTTCTGAAGCGCATTGCGTTTCCACTTTGACAGACGACGATCGTGCCGCGGTATTCAGCGAATTACGCGCCCGGCTGGCAGAATTGAACAAATAGGACGGATATCAATGTTGGCATTGTTGAGGGCGCCGGCTGCCAAGGCGGCGGTTATTGTGCTATCGGCGGCGTTTTTAGGCGCGTGTCAGGAAGATGTGGTGGACCCAATTGCGGAGGCGGAAGCGAAATTGCACGCCGCACCACGCCCGGCGAAATTGTTCACAGTCACGGATCAGATTGGTCTGATCGAGCGGCGTTTTGCCGGCCGTGTCGCAGCTGTTCAGACCGTGGATTTGTCATTCCAAGTTAAGGGCCGGCTGGTGGAGTTGCCGGTTTTGGAAAGTCAGCAGGTCTCCAAGGGAGATCTGATCGGCAAACTGGAAACGGCTGATTATGACCGGGCTCTACGTGAGGCGACCATCAATGTTGAACAGGCCAAGAGGGAATTGGATCGGTTGGAAACGCTGCGCGACCGGTCAGTCATCTCTGTTTCGGCTTTTGACGCCCAGAAAGACAAATACGATCTGGCGGTCGAGCGCTTGAAGGAAGCCAAGCAGGATCTGGAATACACCGATTTGCGCGCTCCTTTTGACGGGATCGTATCGCTGCGCCTGATCGACAATTTCACAACAGTGAGCGTCGGAACACCTGTGGTGCGGTTGCATGACATCTCTGAAGTTCAGGTGGATATTAACGTCGCTGAAGCTCTGTTCGGCCGGGTCACGGAAACGGAAGTGGTTTCTATGGAAGCCAGGTTCCCAGCATATAAAGATGTCTGGTTTCCTCTGATCTATCGGGAGCATTCGTCGCAAGTGGATGATGTGACCCAGACGTACCGGGTCACGCTGGCCATGCCGCGTAAAGATGCCGACCAGCTGTTCCCGGGTATGACCGCTTCGGTTCGGGTCAAATTTCTACCGGAAGGGCTGGAGCTCGGAGAAATGTTCCTGATCCCAACGGGGGCAGTCGCGATCGATGGGGATGGCAAGTCCTTCGTCTGGATCTTTGATGACAAAAGCGGCGCTGTCGCCAAGCGAGGTGTGGAAGTCGGCACCATTATGGGCGACTACATTCCCGTCAGCGCCGGACTTGGTGCTGGTGAAGAGATCGTATCCGCTGGAGCCGCCTTCTTGAGCGAAGGCCAGGTCGTGCGCCCGCTGCGCTGATCCCACGACATTAGGAACAAGGATTAGATCCCTTGGATATTGCACGTTATTCCATCCAAAAACCGGTCAATACGTGGATGATCGTTGTCATGGCGCTGCTTGGCGGCCTGTGGGGACTGAGCACCGTCGGCCGCCTGGAAGACCCGGCTTTCACCATCAAGGAAGCCCAAGTCATCACCGGTTATGCAGGTGCGACTGCAGCAGAGGTTGAGAACGAAGTCACCGAAATTCTGGAAACTGCCATTCAGCAGATGCCGCAGCTCAAGAAAATCACTTCGGTCTCCGAACCTGGCCTGTCGCGTATCCGGGTCGAGATCAAAGACACTTATGACGGCACGGAGCTGCCGCAGGTCTGGGACGAGTTGCGCCGCAAGGTCAGCGACGAACAGCGCCAATTGCCCGCAGGGGCAGGAACGCCCTTGGTCTATGATGACTTCGGCGATGTCTATGGCCTGTTTTATGCTTTTACAGCAGACGGCTATACCAACCGGGACATTCGCCAAACGGTCAAGCGCATTCGCCGCGAATTGCTGACGGTGACCGGGGTCGGCAAAGTGGATATTTCCGGTGAACCGGAAGATGTCATCTACCTCAATGTTGATCACGACAAGATTGCCGGCCTTGGCATATCGATGACCGACATTATCGGCGTTTTGGACGCTGAAAACCGGATACAAACCAACGGTTCGGGCATCTCTGGAAACAAACGGATCCGTCTGATGACGGCCTCGGCCTTTGATGATTTTCGGGGGATCCAGGATCTTGTGATCGGCCGTCCGGGCTCCACCGCGATGATCCGCTTGTCTGACATCGCAACGCTCGAACTGGGCGAACCGGAGCGGCCATCGCGCTTGATCCGCCATGATGGTCAGGAGGCCGTTACCATCGGGGTGTCCCAAGTCGACGGCACCAACATCGTGGAAGTCGGGGCCCGGGTCATTCAAAAACTCGCTGAAATTGAAGGGCTACTCCCGGTCGGGATGCAGATCCATCCGATCTATGAACAAAACATCGTGGTCGATGAATCGGTGAACGGATTTATCATCAATTTGGCCGCTTCCGTGGTCATTGTGATCGGTGTTTTGGCGTTGTTCATGGGGTGGCGTGCTGCGCTGGTCGTCGGAACAGTTTTGTTGTTGACCGTGATGGCAACAGTTCTGTTCATGCGTCTGTTTGCTATTGAAATGGAACGGATTTCACTCGGCGCGCTGATCATTGCCATGGGGATGCTTGTTGACAACGCCATCGTTGTTGCCGAGGGCATGATGATCAACATGCAGCGCGGCATGCGAGCGATTGAAGCTGCGAGCAAAGTGGTCAAGCAGACCATGTGGCCGCTGCTGGGGGCCACCGTTATCGGGATCATGGCGTTTTCCGGGATTGGTCTGTCGCCGGATGCGACGGGCGAATTCTTGTTCTCCCTGTTTGCTGTGATCGGGATTTCACTGCTGTTGTCCTGGGTATTTGCAATCACCGTAACACCCTTGTTCGGCAAGTATTTTTTCCGTACGGCAGAAGATGTTGATGGTGACCACGATCCTTACAAAGGCATTCTTTACACGATCTACCGGAAGTTCCTGATTGGCACCTTGCATGTCCGTCTTCTGACGATTGCCGTTCTGATCGGGATCACGGTTGCCTGTGTCATGGCTTTCGGCAACGTCAAACAGGCGTTTTTTCCAGACAGCAACACGCCGCTTTTTTATGTCCACTATTGGACGCCTCAGGGCACTGATATCCGGGCAACGGAAGCGAATTTGAAGGAAATGGAAGCCATCGTTCTGGCCGATGATCGGGTCAGCACAGTCACCAGTTTTGCCGGTGGCGGTGCCACGCGGTTCATGCTGACCTATGGTCCGGAGGATGACAATCCAGCCTATGGCCATATGATCATCCGGACCACAAGCCGGGAGGTGATCGACGGGCTCGCGTTGGATCTCCGAGAACAGTTTTCGGAGAAATTTCCCTCAGCTCAGGTCATCACCAAACGGTTGGTTTTTGGGCCTGGCGGCGGCGCGAAGATCGAAGCACGTTTTTCCGGACCGGATGCGAATACACTCAAACGCCTAGGTGATGAGGCTAAGGCCATCTTCTCTCTGCCGGATAACAAGCTCGCCGACATCAACACTGACTGGCGTCAGCGCGAACTCGTCGTCCGGCCGGTTTTTGATGAAGACCGGGCTCGCATATCCGGGATTACCCGAGAGGAGTTATCTCTGGCCCTGCAGTTTGCCACCGAAGGTGTGCAGGTTGGCGCGTATCGCGACTTTGATGAGAGCATTCCGATAGTCGCGAGAAAAGCGGGCACAGACGGCATTTCGGTCAATGAAAGCGTGTCTGACTCCGTTGTCTGGAGCGCCAGCCAACGCAGGTATGTACCGGTCGATCAGGTCGTGCGCGAATTTGTCATGGAGCCGCAGGATACCTTGATCCAGCGTCGCAACCGTGTGCGCACGATTACAGTCCAGGCGGAGACGACGGGCGGTGAAACAGCAACAGCGGCCCTGGCCCGTGTCCGGCCTCAAATCGAAGCCATTGTCCTGCCCGCTGGGTATGCATTGGAGTGGGGCGGCGAATACGAGAGTACCAACGATGCCCAGGCATCCCTTGGGGCACAGCTGCCGCTTGGTTTTCTGGTGATGTTGATCATCTCAATCCTGCTGTTTGGATCGATCCGCCAGCCGCTGATTATCTGGCTGATGGTCCCGATGTCGATCAACGGTGTCGCGATTGCGCTTTTGGCGACCGACACCCCGTTCGGTTTCATGTCTTTGCTCGGCTTCCTGTCGCTATCAGGCATGCTGATCAAAAACGCGATCGTGTTGCTTGAGGAAATCGATCTGATGATCGGTGAGGGCAAAGAGAAGTATCAGGCTATTGTCGAGGCGAGTGTCTCACGTATGCGGCCGGTAATGCTGGCTGCGATTACTACGATCCTGGGTATGGCGCCGTTGTTGTCGGATGCATTCTTCCGGGGAATGGCGGTGACCATCATGGGCGGGTTGGCCTTTGCGACAGTGCTGACGCTGATTGCTGCCCCGGTGTTATACGCGCTGTTTTTCCGGGTTCGCCCGACAAAGGCAGATCAATCTAAATCACCGGCAATGCCGACGGACGCTCAGCCTGCCGCCGGAGAATAGTCAAAAACAAACCGCCTGCCAGCAAAGCCTTCTTTCTTGAAAGCTCTGAGTGGCAGGCGGCAATGCCCGGCTGGTGGGCCGCCCCTGGCGGAAACGAGAGGCCGGATGGGACCGGGCAGTGTGGATCTACTTCAAGTGTGCCAACTCGCCGCGCAGGCGGGATTTGCACTCTTTGACGTTACCCAGAACTCTGGTGCAGACGCCGTGTGAGTTTTCCTTTTCGACCAGGAAGGAGTCCATCCGGGCCTCCAAATCCCGCAAGCGGGAGCGCCGGGATGCGGACCCGGACGGCAATGCGTTGATCCCGTAATAAGGCCAGAACAAAGTCATCGGTTAGTTCCTTTCGAAATTTGGGGTCAGGCTGCAGACTGAGTGCAATTCATCGACAGTTCGATGCGCTGAATTTCATCACGCATACGCAGTTTGAACTTCTTGAGTGCCCGGATGTGCTCACGGTCTGGATAAGCGTGCAGCTCCTCACGCCGGATCAGGCTGTCCAGTGTACCGTGCTGTTTGCGCAAGGAAGTCAGGCGTGCGTGCATTATCGGGCTCCTCAAAAAGTGTTGCTTTGACACCTCCTCATATGGAAATGAAATCTCGATAGTTGAAATACATTGTTTCAATCATATCGATAGATTATCTCTATGTCTGGTAAGTGTTGGAGGTAAACTGATATGGGATATCGGCCATCTGCCAGGCAGCTTGAGTATTTCATAGCACTCGCAGAGTGCGCGCATTTCGGAAACGCAGCGAAAAATTGCTATGTCTCTCAGCCAACATTATCTCATCAATTCAAAATATTAGAGGAAGGTCTTGAGACGCCACTTTTGGAAAGGGGCGCTGCCGGGATCAGTTTGACTGCTGCAGGCGAACGATTGCTGCCCTTGGCCCGGCGCGCCTTGGAGGCATTGGACGATTTTGTGACCGCGGCTGAGGCAGGACGGGAAAATTTGGGCGGATTGATACGCCTGGGTGTTCCATCCACCTTCGGGCCGTATTTCATGCCGTATTTGCTGCCGATTCTAAAATCGAGCTACCCTGGCTTGGAGCTTTACATCCGCGAAGACCGGCCTGCGGTTCTAGAACAACAGATCCTTGACGGCAGTCTGGATTGCATCATTTCGCCGGACCTGACCGGCACTGAGCGTCTACAGGCTCTTCAACTGTGCCGGGAAGAGTTGTCGCTTGCCGTGCCCCAATCTCATCCGCTTGCCGGCTTGGACGTTATTCCGGTGGAGATGTTACGCGGAGAGCGGCTTCTGACGCTCAGCCAGGGATTTCGATTACACGATGATGTGCAGGCCCTGGCCCACGCGGCAGGGGCGGAGTTCCGGCAAGATTATGAAGGCACAAGTCTCGATGCTTTGCGCCAGATGGTTTCCATCGGCATGGGACTGTGTCTATTTCCAGCCGCATACATTGCGTCTGAATTCGGGAAAGAGCCGGATGTCCTATTGAAAAATGTAGCAGACGCAAACCTAAGCCGAACTATCTGTATTGCTTGGCGCCGGGAAAGTGCCCGTTCGGAACACTTCGAAGAGCTGTTCGAAGTGTCGTATAGAGCCGTTGAAACCATGCAGGTTCCAGGAATCGTTGCAATCCGGTCGTCATGAAAAGGAATATGGCGATCAAGTTGCCCCTTCGGGAAAATCATGTCAGCCTTGAAGAAACTCAACGGAGATGTGCCATGCCCCAGATTTCCGCCGGTACCGATTGCCAGACCGTCATCACCACGTTCGAAATGACCCCGGGGACTTGTTTAGACCTCCTGGAAGAACTCAAAGACGCCTATGACAGTTTCATCCAGCATCAGCCAGGGTTTATAGGCGCCGGTCTGCATGTGAACGACGCTCAGACCCGGATTGCCAACTATTCTCAATGGCGCAAGCGCGATGATTTTCTGGCCATGCTGCGCTCGCCAGAAATGCGCGAGCGCAATCGCCGGATCTCGGCGCTGTGCAAGAGTTTCGAGCCGGTGATGTACGACGTCGCGGAGAGCTTCGCATAAATTGAGTGGATTTAGCGCAGGCAAATCGTAGATAGTCGCCTTTGCAGCATGCCTTAGATGTCAGTCTTAGAGATAAACTGGTTTTGTCCAAGGTTCTGCGTGTCTGCAAAATTTTTTTGCTTAGGTGTATGCATTGTCCCGCATGTATAGTCTGGAAGTGGATAGTAATTTAGTTGGGCTGGCAAATATAATATTTGGCTGCCTTTACGGTCGGCGCGCGAAGAGGAATTAATCCTGATTAGATAAAATAAAAAACTTACTTGGGAAAACTATAAAGGCATGGCACTATTGGGTTATCGCAAAAATCCCAGCCGGGGGATTTCGTTTTGTTTAGACTTCTGCTTATCCAACTCCTCGCTCTGTGTATGTCCGTCAGCGTTGCTGCTGCCGGCAAACCCACCAAGATACGCCTAACCAACGGCGAATGGGCGCCATATCAATCCGAAAACTTGCCCGAATATGGGGCCGCTTCGGAGTTGGTGACAAAAGCTTTTGAAGCTGTCGGCATTGAAGTTGAGTATGGGTTCTTCCCTTGGAACCGGGCGATGATGCTTGTGGAACGCGGGGCATGGGACGGCACGTTCATGTGGGTGCTGACACCAGAGCGCGAGCGCCTGTATCTGCCGAGCGATCCTCTATTTACTTTGCGGGAAGTCGTGTTCTTCTCTCACGACAATCCGGTTGCGGCCCAAAAAGCGGAAGATCTAACCGGCAAGGTTATGGGGGCTTTGGATTCAAGTGCATTTGGCCGGCAGTTTACCCCGTTGGTCGAGAATGATTCAATCATTGTAGCTCGTGTTCCGAACAACCAGCAACTCTTCCAGATGCTCGCAATGGGGCGGGTGGATTTTGTGCCAGAATTGGAAACCAGCGGCTATGATGCTGTTCGCGAATATCTGACGGAAGACCAACGGAACCGGATCAGTCATCTTGAGAGTTTGACCTATCCCTGGTCTTACCATCTGCTGATTTCCCGGCAGACTGAAGACGGCCCTTATTTCGTCGACGCCTTCAACCGCGGTATGGCCATCATACGGGCAAACGGCGAGTTTGAGCGCATCATCGGGTCCTATATCCGGCCGAAACCGATTAATTGACTTACGGATGAACCTCTCGACCGCGTTTGTTTCCTTTGGGCGAGAAAAGATCGACCAAGGTGTTGTGCGGTATAAGGTTGTTAGCTCGGCCGGGTATCTCGATCAGCCGAATACAATAACGGCCCCGGCACTCGTGTGCGTAGGGGCCGTTTACATTTTCAGTCAGCGAAAACGTCTGTCTAGCTCATTGGTAGTTGGCTAGGATTTTAGCCTGTGTTCCGTCGTCGATCATCGATTTCAGGGCATCTTGCATCTTCTTGACATTTCCGGCGTTTGTGCCCGGGTTACAAGCCATGGACAGCACGGTTTCAGACAGAACGACCGCGATATCGACGTCTTTACCGTCCTTTTTCAAACTGTTGTAGAACGCCTCGGAGACTGCAACCAGGTCAATCCGGCCTGCATCTAGCTTCTTCAAGGTTGTTTCCATGTTCTTTGCAGCGTCGATTTTTGGAAACCCCTGATCCTTGAGAAGGGACTCTGTGTAGTCTTGTGACTGAGTGCCAACCGTGAAGGCTTTCGCGTCTTCAATTGTCGACGGGTTCACATCCGAACCGGATTTTTTCATCAGAAGCGTCCGGTCGACGTTAAGGGGCTCTACCCAAACAAACTTGGGATCGCGTTCAGCCGTATGGGAGGCTGTGAAGACACAATAATCCGCTTTCTTCTCTGCAAGGCCAATGGCGCGTGACCACTGAGCCATCTCTACATCATAGGAAAGACCAGCGCGGTTCATGACTTCAAACACCTGGTCTGCGCCAAATCCGACAATCTTGTCACCATCCGTGTAGTTGAACGGCTTGTATTCTTCCGTTGTCAGGTTGATATCCGCCGCCATAGCTGGTGACATCACTGTAGCTGCAGCAAGCGCGATAAGTCCGGTAGCGAATTTCATAATTGTTCCTTTCTGGAGCGACCTTGTCCGGTCTTTTTTGGCCTGCCTGATTAGAGGGGAAAGGTCACTACAATAGGTTACGCGGTGTGTTGAAAATTCCGGAAAAACATGAACTAGGTTATTGAAATATTGACGGAAATCGAGATTGTGACTATTGCTGATCGGACAACTGACAATGCGATTTTCGTCTGACCATTGCAGTTTTGATCATCTAATCCACCTGTGGACTGTTCCATGCCAATTGAAGTGACAAATTGCAGTGATATCGCAGCCGAAGATCTGTGTGCTGCGCTCAATCTTGCGTTCTCCGACTATGTGGTTCCGTTGCAAATGGACGTTTCGGCTTTCAAGGATTTTCAAGTTCAGCGCGGTTTTTCAGCCGAGCATTCCTTTGTCGCCCGGTCTGGAAATGAAATAGCCGCATTCTGGTTGGCCAGCGCACCGCTGAAAGACTACGGAAACCGCTGCTACACACTGTCGACAGGAACAGTGCCCGCCTACAGGCGCAAGGGGTTAATCAAAACACTTTTTCATATGGTCTCTAACGCCTGCCAAGCGGACGGCGCATCGGGCCTGCAACACGAAGTGATTACCACAAACAGCGGGGCTGTTGCCGTCTATGAAGCCATGGGATTCCGGCGGGCCCGCGAACTGCTGGTCTATAAGGTACCTGCTGAACTCCATTCGGTTTCAGTGGCAGATGGTTTCGAAATCCGGCCTTTGCCAGTTTATGATCTGCCTGCGCACATTGAGGTTTTCGAAGACGTGCAAGCCACCCCGCAAAACAGCCGGGCGGCGATTGGCAGCCAGCCAGAGACCACCAAAATCATGGGCGCGTTTCAACAGGATGGTGCGCTGATTGGGTGGGGCGCCATCTATCAAGGCGGTGCGGTAGCCCAGATCGCGGTTCGCAAGGATGTTCGCAAGCAGGGTGTTGGCACGGCGCTTGTTGGTGGTCTGGCAAGGGCCGTCGATACGGAGCTGCTGTCCTTTATGAATGTTGATGCGGAAGCAACAACACTTACAGCCTTTTTGACTGCGTTAGGCGGTGAAGAAGTTCTGCGCCAATATGAAATGCGATTGCAGTTCTAAATCGGCCTTACAAGCTTGTCCCGATTAGGTGCCGCAAAAGGTCTGGTAGGGGCCGAAATCTGTAGGAGCGGGTTCGGCAAAGGCCTCTAATCCGGGGCGCTCGTCAAACGGATTTTGCAGCATCGCAAGCAGCGCTTTAACCGGAGCATAGTCAGCCCTTTCTGCCGCCGACAAAACCTCTTCCACCTTATGATTGCGCGGTATGTAGATCGGATTGGTCCGGTTCATGGAAGCGATGATCTCACCCGATGGTCTTGCTTCTTTAGCAAGCCGTTGCATCCACCGGTCCAACCACGTGCTGACGCGGGTGGGGTCCGCAAAATGCGTTTTGACGCTTTTGTCATTTCCATTGACGGCCTCAGAGAGCCTCCGGAATACCTGCGTGTAATCCGCCTTTTGCTCTGTCATC
The DNA here is from genome assembly GCF_965216085.1 of Roseibium sp. Classification (GTDB taxonomy): domain Bacteria; phylum Pseudomonadota; class Alphaproteobacteria; order Rhizobiales; family Stappiaceae; genus Roseibium. The sequence goes on from NZ_OZ244138.1 coordinate 2,193,133, forward strand.
GTGCTGAGAAGCTCTTCGAACAATTGAACGTCGTCATCCTGTAAGGTTTCAAGGCCGAGTTTTTGGCCCATACCTTTTGTCCAGGCTGCTTTATAGAGCTCTGGATACCGATCGAGTTCTGCGGAAGCGAGCCCGACAGCCCGGTCTAAATCTTCCGCATCGAACAAAGGAAGCAGCGCTTCGGCCAGTCGAGCCAGGTTCCATTGCAGGATTGTCGGCTGGCGGCCAAAAGCGTATCGTCCGCCATGATCGATGGAACTGAAGACGGCTGCGGGGTCGTAGGCATCGATAAAGGCACAGGGGCCATAGTCGATGGTTTCGCCGGAAATTGTGGTGTTGTCGGTGTTCATCACGCCATGCACAAACCCGATCAGCATCCATTTGGAGACGAGGGCCGCTTGCCGTTCGATCACATTCCTGAAAAACTTTAGATAGCGATCATCTTCGCCGGTCAGATCAGGATCGTGCCGGGCGATCGCATAATCGGCAAGCTGACGGACTTTGTCTGTTTCGCTTCTTGCCGCGAAAAATTGAAATGTGCCGACCCGCAAATGGCTGGAAGCCACTCGGGCTAGAACGGCGCCCGGTTTTGAGCCCTCGCGCTGGATCATCTCGCCTGTGGTGACTGCGGCAAGGGCCCGGGTGGTGGGTACGCCGAGCGCATGCATGGCTTCGCCGAGGATATACTCCCTGAGCACCGGTCCAATCACAGCTTTGCCATCGCCACCGCGCGAAAACGGTGTACGGCCAGAGCCTTTTAGATGAATGTCCTGGCGTTGACCTTGGCGGTCGATGATTTCACCGATCAAGAGCGCCCGCCCATCGCCGAGCTGCGGAGAAAACCCGCCGAATTGGTGACCCGCATAGACCTGGGCGAGGGGAGATGCTCCCTCAGGCCGGGACACACCGGCAAAGATCGCAGCCCCGTCTTTCCCGCTTAAAGACGCCGCATCCAGGTCGAGGGCGTCGGCAAGGTCGTCGTTGAACAACACCATCTTGGGGTCAGGCACAGCTGCCCCTTGCCAATCGACATAGAAACCCGGCAGGTCCCGGGCATAGGTATTATCGAACTGAAAGAGCGGTGGCTGGCTGGTCATATCCGGTCTTGGAAAACTTGTTAAAGACGCTGGCAGAATATAGTCGCCAGCGCATCTGCTTTCGAGCCTTTGATACGAAAAAACACGTAAAGAAAAGCTCTTGCCAGATTCGGCGGTATCTCCAAAAAATCACTGATTGATCGGTGGCGACGCAGGTCAGTGCAATCTATTGATGAAAAGACCAGCAAAAATGGCCGAAATAGGGAACTTTATGGGGAGTGCGACGGAAGGCGCGTTGACCAGTCACCGCGGGTCTGTCACCACGTGTCCCAAGGGAATAGTCCCGATCTTTAAAATGCCGGGATGTTCCATTGCAGCCTAATCAGATTAAGGACCTTGCCGCGCATTGCGAGCAGTTCCGCACGCCCAACACTGGAATTGCGATTGGGCAGATTGTAACCACCGTCATTCCATTTATAGCGCTGATCGGCGCAATGTATTTCAGTTTGGATTACAGCTACTGGATTACACTTGCCTTGTCGCTGCCTGCAGCCGGAATGATCATCCGCTTCTTTATCATTCAGCATGATTGCGGCCACGGATCGTTTTTTGCGTCCAAAACGGCGAATGACCTGACGGGGCGGCTCATCAGCATCGTAACCTTGACGCCTTACGCCTATTGGCAACGGGCCCATGCGCTTCACCATGCGACCTCGTCCAACCTCGATCGGCGTGGTTTTGGTGACATCGATACGCTGACGGTAGCGGAATACAAAGCGCTACCATTGATGAAACGGATCAATTACCGGATTTACCGCAATCCGTTCATCATGACGTTCGTGGGCGGTGTTGTGCATTTTCTGATCATTCAGCGGCTGCCATTCACCGTGCAAAGACCTTCACGGAAAATGACCAGCAGCGTTCTTATGCTGAACGTAGCAATTGTCGTTGTCTACGGCGCAATCGGCGCACTGTTTGGCTGGGTGAACTTTGTCTTGATCTTTGCCCCGATCGTGGTGTTCTCAGGTGCGGCGGGTGTTTGGTTGTTCTATGTCCAGCATCAGTTTGAAGAAACACATTGGTCTAGGGACGGGGAGTGGGATCGCAAGACCGCTGCAGTGCTCGGTTCATCTTACTACCAGCTGCCGGGTATCCTGAATTGGTTCACCGGCAACATTGGACTGCATCATATTCACCACCTGTGCAGTCACATTCCCAATTACCGTTTGCAGGAGTGCATGGCCGCGAAGCCTGAATTGGCATCCATCAACCGGCTGACGTTTTGGGAAAGCTTGAAGTGCGCGCATCTGGCGCTTTGGGATGAAGACAGCAGACGCCTGGTATCATTTGCACAGGCGTAAAATCGCGTCGTCTTGAGTGGGGACGGCGCGGAAAGTCTTTTTCCGATTCTGAGTATCTGTGACAATCTACAAACTATACGGCTATCTGGCGTATAGTTGACTGCTCATAACCGTTTTTTTGCCGGATGACGCATAATTGGGCCGACAACGGAACTTCAAAAAGTGGCTTCACGCCTTAGGGAGGCACTTGCAGATGACAAAGGTATCTGTTTGCAGCAGCACTCCAGAGGTCTGCGACCAAGCCGCGTATAGAGGGGTTCGGCAAGTTTTTGTTAGAAAGGCAATGCACATCTCGGGCGCAACAGCGTTCTTCAGTAGATGGGCTGCTGTTGTTTCAGCTTTGTTTCTGTTTTGCACTCCCTCAGTCATTGCTGAGGAGCCGCGCTTAGAACGCCCTGTTCTTGTGACCGGGCAAGCGGAAGATGGGTATCGGCCCTTCCTATTTCCGGTAGGAGCGCCGCGGCGCGGTATCTATTACGACATTGCCGAACGGATCACCGCCATCACTGGCATCGAAATCAAATGGGAAGTAATGCCGGCAACCCGTGGCCGGTATCTGTTTGAAAGCTGTCAGGTACAGCTCGAATTTGGGGTCTCACCGACGTGGTATTCCGATAAAGAGCTGGCGAACTCGCACTTTTCAGAACCGTTTATGAAACACATCGACGCCCTTGCATATGCAGGGCCGGACCAGGGCGTGGACCAAATCTCTGTGAAGGACGAGCCCGTTTTAGCGATTCTAGGGTATCGATACCCCACTTTTGAGTTTGATGAGCGGTTTGACGTCAAGTCCGAACGGACAATGATTATGATGCTTCATCAAGGCAGAGCAAAGGCCGGTATCCTTGAAAAAACGGTCGGTCAATATCTCGCAAATGACATGGGTGTGGAGATAAACTTTGCGCAAACGGTAGAAACCACGGAGCTGTCCCTCCGCGTTCATCCCTGCGCTGCAGCCCATCTACCGGCCTTGAACCAAGCCATTGCCGAACTGAAAAACAGCGGTGAAATCGGCCGGATCATGGAAAGCTATCTTAAACCGGTGCAGTGATGTATACGAGCTTTCGCTGCATGGCATCGCGCAAATCGCAAATTATCGGCCGCTGGAAATTGAATTGAGGCTCTGTCGTTAAGAAGCGCGACGCGTGTCTGAGCTGGCTGTAATGTGATTCACATTTATCTTTTGCGCTCGTCATTTATCTCGATGAGAGTTTGCGAAGTCTGGCAATCTTCATCCGTTACGGGGCTTCGCAATCCTCGTTTTTTTGCCTTATTTTCATAATTTCGCATGTTGATTGTGGATGTTTCCGCCAAATGCGTCACAACACCCTGCCTGCATATTATCCTATTTTAGATGGCAAAGGCTGCTGGCCCAGCCGGGAAATCAGAACAAATCATTTTGAGTCGATTTGAGCGGTGAAACGCCAGCTTTTTCATTGCCTTCGAGAGTAGAAGCCCCATCTACAATAGAGGGGGTGACGCTATCAAATCGCCTGAAATGGAAGCCCAAAATGGAGATTTATACACGTTTCGCTGAAGACTATAGAAACAAGAGCCTGGAAGAACTGACGATCCAGGACTACCTGCTTGGCTGCAGGGACAATGCTCTGATGCGCGCAACCGCAGCTGAACGAATGATGGCTGCGATTGGTGAGCCGGAAATCGTCGATACCAGCCAGGACCAGCTCCTTGGCCGGATCTTCATGAACCGGACGATCAAACGCTATAAACCCTTTGAAAAACTCTATGGCATGGAAGCGACGATCGAGCGGATCGTCGGTTACTTCCGTCATGCCAGCCAAGGCCTAGAAGAACGCAAGCAGGTCCTTTATCTGCTCGGCCCTGTCGGCGGCGGCAAGTCCAGTATTGCAGAGATCTTAAAAAAGCTGATGGAGCAAGAACCCATCTATGCTTTAAAAGCTGGAGATCAAATCAGTCCGGTTTTTGAATCTCCCTTAGGACTGTTTGATCCAGACCAGATGGGTGATCTGCTTGCGGACAAATACAATATCCCGCGCCGGCTTCTGAAAGGCCTGATTTCGCCATGGGCGGCGAAGCGGCTGCAGGAATTCGACGGCGATATCTCAAAATTTTCGATCGTTAAACTCTATCCCTCTCGTCTGCATCAGATCGGTGTCACCAAGACCGAGCCGGGGGACGAGAACAATCAAGATGTCTCGGCGCTTGTCGGCAAGCTGGATATCCGGAAACTTGAAGAATTCAGCCAAAACGATCCGGACGCCTATAGCTATTCAGGGGCGCTCAACCGGACGACACAAGGGCTGATGGAGTTTGTCGAGATGTTCAAGGCGCCGATCAAGGTGCTCCATCCACTGCTGACAGCGACCCAAGAAGGGTCCTATGTCGGCACGGAAAACATCGGCGCGTTGCCATTCCAAGGCCTTATTCTGGCGCATTCAAACGAATCTGAATGGCATCAATTCAAAAACAACAAAAACAATGAGGCGTTCCTCGACCGGATCAGTGTGGTCAAGGTGCCATATTGTCTGCGTGCAACGGCTGAAGCCCAGATTTACGACAAACTCTTGCATGAAAGTGCGCTGGCTGAAGCGCCCTGTGCGCCGGAAACCCTGCCGCTGCTTGCAAGGTTTAGTGTTTTAACCCGGCTTCACGAGCACGAGAATTCGACTCTTTATTCCAAGCTCCGGGTCTACGACGGCGAAATGCTGAAAGATGCTGACCCCAAAGCCAAGTCAATGCAGGAATACCGGGATGCAGCCGGTGTCGACGAGGGTATGAACGGGATTTCTACCCGGTTCGCTTTTAAGGTTCTATCCGAGACGTTCAACCACGACACGGAAGAAATCTCGGCCGATCCCGTCCATCTTATGTATGTGCTGGAACAGGCGGTCCGGCGGGAGCAGTTCGATCATGAAACCGAAAGCAAATACCTTGATTTTCTGAAGACCGAGCTTGCAACGCATTACGCTGACTTCATCGGCAATGAAATCCAGAAAGCTTATCTGGAATCTTACACGGACTATGGTCAGAACCTGTTCGACCGCTACATCGCCTACGCCGATGCCTGGATTGAGGAGCAAGATTACAAAGATCCTGATACCGGCCAGATCTTTGACCGCGAAATCTTGGAAAAAGAACTGGAGAAAATCGAAAAACCAGCTGGTGTTGCCAATCCAAAAGACTTCCGCAATGAGGTGGTCAAATTTGTCCTTAGGGCTCGGGCGGAGAACCAGGGCCGGAATCCGGATTGGCGGCGGTATGAGAAACTGCGGCAGGTGATCGAAAAACGGATGTTCGGCAAGGTCGAGGAACTGCTTCCGGTGATCAGCTTTGGTGCCAAACGCGACAAGAAGACCGACGCCAAGCACCACGAATTTGTCGAGCGCATGACCAGCCATGGATACACAAAACGCCAAGTCCGGCGGCTTGTCGAATGGTACATGCGTGTCAACAAGGCCGGATAACCCGGCTGGAGGCCGACTGAAGCATGACGCATTTTATTGACCGCCGGCTAAATCCTAAAGACAAGAGCCTCAACAATCGTCGCAGGTTTTTGAAGCGGGTGCGATCGCAGATCAAAAAAGCGGTCAAAGACGCCGTCCGGGAGCGGGGCATTGCCGATGTCGACCGTGGCAAGAACGTTAGCGTGCCTACGGACGGCATTTCGGAGCCGAGTTTCCGCAATGGGACAGGCACCGGGCGCCATGAGCGCATTTATACCGGCAACAAAACGTTCCAATCTGGTGACCGGATCAAGAAACCGCCGAGCGGTGACGGCGGCGCCGGCGGCAAACAAGGCTCGGCGGACGGCGAAGGGGAAGATGAATTTCTCTTTGCCCTGTCACGGGAGGAATTCCTCGATTTCTTCTTCGACGACCTGGAACTGCCGGATTTGATCAAACACAGTTTGAAGGAGATCACGAAAACCAAGCCGCAACGTGCGGGTTTCTCGGTATCCGGATCACCGGCCAACATCAACATCGGCCGGACGATGCGTAATGCCTATGGCCGCAGGATTGGTTTAAAGCGTCCCAAAACAAAGGACCTGAAGGCGCTTGAGGAAAGGATTGCGGTTCTTGAAGATGTCGCTGTTCCGACAGAGAAACAGCAGTCCGAGCTGGCGGAACTGCGCGCGCAATATGCCAAGGCTATGCGCCGGCGGCGGCTGATCTCCTACATCGACCCTCTGGACGTGCGCTACAACTACTTCGTCCAGCAACCGCAGCCCAACACCAATGCGGTCATGTTCTGCCTGATGGATGTCTCGGCATCGATGGGCGAGCGGGAGAAGGATCTCGCGAAGCGGTTCTTTATGCTGCTGCACCTGTTCTTGAACAAGCGCTACGACAAAACAGAGATCGTTTTTATCCGTCATACGCACGATGCGTCTGAAGTTGACGAAGAAACTTTCTTCTATTCCCGTCAGACCGGCGGAACCGTGGTCAGCACGGCCTTGGTCAAAATGCAGGAAGTCATAGCCGACCGCTATCCACCATCAGAGTGGAACATCTATGCAGCTCAGGCATCTGACGGCGAAAACTACAGCGGGGACTCGTTGAAATGCGCCAAGCTCCTCAGCGAAGACATCATGCACATGTGCCAGTACTTTGCTTATGTTGAAATCGTTGAAGAAAACGAAGCCCAGCTGATCCGCAGCGAACTTAGCGGCATGGAACTTTGGGATTCCTATCGCCTGGTGGCGCAAAGCTGGCCGAATTTCGCCCAAAAACGTGTCGCGACAGCCACGGATATCTATCCGGTGTTCCGCGAGTTGTTCGCACGGGATGATGCGGGGAAAAAACATGGCTAAGCGGTCACCAAAGTCCAAGAGCCAGCCTCTGTTTACCGAGGTTGATTGGGACTTCGATACTTTGAACCGGACCTATGACGCTCTTGAGGACGTCGCTTTGAAGGATCTGGAACTGGATTTTTATCCAAACCAGATCGAGATCATCTCATCTGAACAGATGCTGGATGCCTATTCCTCCATTGGCATGCCGCTGATGTATCATCACTGGTCTTTCGGCAAACACTTTGTTGGTCATCAGCATCTCTACCGCAAAGGCGCGCGCGGCCTCGCGTATGAGATCGTGATCAATTCCAATCCCTGCATCAGCTACTGCCTGGAAGAAAACACCATGGCCTTGCAGGCCTTGGTGATGGCCCATGCCGCCTTCGGCCACAACCATTTCTTCAAGAACAATCATTTGTTCGAACAATGGACCGATGCGGAAGGAATTCTCGACTACCTGGAGTATGCCCGCAAGTTCATTGCCGACTGTGAAGAAAGCCATGGCATCGAAGAGGTTGAACTCATTTTGGATGCGGCGCATGCGTTGATGTCCTTTGGGGTGTTCCGGCACCGCCGGCCGCGCCAACTCTCGTTGAAGGAGGCAGAAGAACAACGTCTTGAGCGGCTCAAGGCCTCCGAGCAGAACGTTTATTATCTTTGGAACACAATCCCGGACCAGGACACGGATCAGCAAGGCGACGCAGCCCTGGCCAAACGCAAACAGAATATGCAGCTGCCGGAAGAAAACATTTTGTATTTCCTGGAGCAGTACAGCCCGGTTCTAAGATCCTGGCAGCGGGAAATTCTTCGGATCGTCCGCAATGTGGCGCAATATTTCTACCCGCAGAAACAGACAAAGATCATGAATGAGGGGTGTGCCTGTTTCGTGCATTACCACATCCTCAACACGCTCTATGAACAAGGCCGCATTACAGACGGTGCGATGCTGGAAATCCTGCACAGCCACACCAATGTCGTCACCCAGCCGGAGTTTGATGATCCACGCTACTCGGGGATCAATCCGTATGCCCTTGGGTTCGCGATGATGCAGGACATCAAGCGGATCTGCACCGAGCCGAAGGACGAAGACCGGGAGTGGTTTCCTGATATTGCCGGCAGTGGCGACTGGCGTGGTGTTCTGAAACACGCTTGGGCCAACTACCGGGATGAAAGTTTTATCCAGCAGTTCCTATCGCCGACCGTCATGCGCCACTTCCGCATGTTTGCGCTCGCCGACGAGGCCAAAAACTCGTTTTGCACCGTCACCGGCATCCATGATACCCAAGGCTACCGCCACTTAAGGGATGTGCTGGCGCTCAATCACGACATGTCGTTCCTGGAACCAGACATTCAGATTGTCGATGCCGACCTTTTGGGCGACCGCTGCCTGCATTTGCAAGCGGTCAAACGCAACGGCGTCGAGCTCGACCCAGCCAGCAAAAACAAGACGATCAATCACATCGAACGTCTATGGGGCTACAAGGTCGAGCTGAAAGAGGTCGAAAATACCGTATAAGCTGGTCTCCCAGCAAGCGGAGGGAAGACAAGGCTCGCTGTCGGCTCTTTTACTGCGGGCCTTTATTAGCGGCTTTTAGCCGAACAGGTGCCTCCGGATGGTTGCTGCCGTTCGATACTGCGCAGTCAAACGGCAACTTTAAGACTAACGGTGCACATCATATCGCGTCATCCGTCATACTCCCAAAGTCAGCCGTTGTTAGCACCTGTCAAAATCGCCATCAATGCGCTCGGGACGCAGGCGTTGTTGTGACGACCCGCCATTAGGCCAGTGCGAACTAAAAAGTTGTCTTTCAAAGACGCTGGCAAGGACGCCAATTCATGCTGGGTAATCATACCTCGGAGCGCGCCGGCAAAGGATTGTTCTGCAATGCTGCCCGGTTGGATCCTGTTGCCACGGTCCAATGACCTGTCAAAGATCGTTTTTCCCTCTTTGATCGTTTGCACAACACGAAGTGTCTCAAGATCCTCCGGGTCAATGGCCAAGGGATTTCCGGACAAGATTGCAAAGTCCGCGAGTTTCCCGGGTTCGATGGATCCTTTATTGTCTTCCTCAAAATGTTGATAAGCCGCCCAGATCGTCATGGATTTCAGAGCGGTGATCACATCGATCCGCTGCGCTGGACCGATAATGTCGCCGCTCCGGGATCGCCGGGTTACGGTCGCGTCAAGTACGCGCATGGAATCCGGGAAAGCTACAGGTGCGTCATGATGGCTGCCAAACATCATGTCCCGCTGAACCATCCATCCTGTTGGTGAGATGTTATCGGCCCGGGCCGGGCCGACCGTATGATCGCGATGCCAATCGCCCCATTAAAAGGTATGCATGGGGAACAACGACGGAAAGACGTTCAGCCGCTTGTAGGCATCTACCTGATCTTCACGCAAGAACTGCCCGTGAATCAGAACAGGTCGCCTATCGCTCGCACCATGTTTTTTGGTAGCGGCTTCAATGGCCGCAATCAGCCTGTCAGACGCCCCTTCGCCATTTGCATGTGACAGCAGTTGGACATCGTTTTCAAAGGCCCAATCCACCATGTCGATCACGGTTTCCATGGGTTCATAGGCGATCCCCATATAGCCCGGTGGATAATCGCCAACCGGGTTATAGTAGGGTCTGTCTCTGAGCGCTGTGAACCCTTGCGGGGAACCGTCCAGTGTAAACTTTCCACCGGCAATCCTGACCCGGTTGGTGTAGGTGCGCGAATGGTTCGCAGTGACAAAGTCGCGATCAATCATTACGTCCGGATAGACGGCGACATCGATCTCTAGTTCGTTCAACTCGGCCAGTTCGTTGAGCGTATCGACCACAACAGGAACTGCGCGCCCTTCCTGCGCCGTCGTAAACCCGTAACTGGCCCAGAGCTTTGTACCTGCGCGGCCGAGCTCAAGCAGCCCTTCATTGCCAAGCGATGCGAAAAGCTTGCCCAAAGAACTGAAGTGGATGTTGCCTTCAAGCACCCCGTCGGGTTCGTTCCCGGTCATGCGCCGGATAACGCCCCCAGGGACCTCTTCTGAAGCAGCACTGATCCCCAAGACCTCAAGGCCCTTGGAGTTTGTCACGCCGATATGACCGGACTGATGAACAATATAGACCGGGTAGTCGGTCGAAACCTTATCGAGGTCCTCCCGGGTTGGATGGCGTTGCTCGGCGAGTTGCGCCGGATCATATCCAAATCCGACAATCAGATTGACAGCTGCAACGGTCGGCCGGTTTTCGTCGGTCCATTCTTGGAGTTGCGCCACAAGACTTGCAATGTCTTTTACCGTCCCGTCCGGAGGGGCCAATAGATTTGCCGACAGCGCCTGAATACCGCCCATCACAACATGGCCGTGGGAATCGATGAAACCGGGAACCATCGTCCGCCCACTGAGATCAATAACCTCAGTGCCGTCCCCTTTGTGTGCAAATACAGTAGCGCGTGATCCCGCGGCCAGAATGCGCCCATCCTTCTCGGCAACAGCTTCCGCGGTCATGGCTGCATCGTTCATGGTGTAAATAGGACCACCCATCCAGATGCGGTTTGCGATCTCCTGGGCACTCGATTGCGCGGAAACCCGCAGGTCAGCACACAAATTGCTAGCAAGCGGGTGATTGGCATGATGATCCTCTTCGATCGAGATGTGTTGGTGCGAATGTAAACGGTAGACCGTTTGACACGGTTCGTTAAGGTCTGATGGCGATGTAAATTGGAGCGGATTGAGGTCGCGTTTCAGGTTTTGATCTGACACGGTTTATAAGGTCGAAAAGGCTGCCACTATTGTTGTGTGGGCCAAACAAAAGCCTAGTTAACTTCGCGATTGGCTTTGTCGAATTGCTTTTCTTTTTCCCTTAAAACAATCAATTCATCAAGAGCCGTCTGAAACCGTTCAACGACCCAATTGGGCGTGTCGATGTTAAAAGCGAAGTTCAAGCTAACGGTATTTGCTAAAAATACCGGCTCATATTCAGTAGGGTCTACGCCTACTTCGTTCGCGAGCCGTTCAAAATTCTTCCATTGGATTGGTATGAAATCAATCCGGTCCGCTGCTAACATTCTGACATTGAAGAGACCCTGGGTGTTAAAAGTGATGTTTGCGTCTGGAATACCGTGTCGCTTGGCAAAGGCAGCACTTGCACCATCAATCACAACGCCGACCTTGTATTGATGGAGATCTTCAGACTTTTCAATTTTGTAGTTCTTCTCCTTTTTGCCGATAAAATAGGAGTCAAACTCTACGATTGGCCCCGCCCACTTAAAAAGCTTTTCCCTTTCGAGCGTGCGGCCGGTTGAGAAAAGCACTGTGTTTGGTCTGGTTTGGGATTCTCTGAAGGCCCGGGCCCATGGGAGAACCACGATATCTTTACGTCCCTGATGTGATCCGACTTTCTTCAATATATTCAGCAAAAGATCGACTGTTTGCCCCTTTACGGCGCCGTCTTCGACATAGTGGTAGGGCTTCCAGTCCTCTGTCAGAAGATTGAGTTTTGGGAAAGTGGTGTCCGCCTGAGCGGTCTGCAGATTAAAAATCGGAGAGGCGACCGTGAGCAGACAGAAGACCACGATTTTTTTCAACAGTCTGGTCAGTTCGTTCATAAATCCACTGCGGGATTTTGGTTCGGATATATTCAAATTCTCACCAACAGCGTTTAGGAAGCATCAATTCGCTGACAGGTGTAAAAATAGTGCGTTCGAGTTTAATAAGTAAATAATATCTGCGTCATCGGTGTGTTTTAACTTTGAAAAAATTATCGAATTTAAGGCCGTGTTTGGTGTGAATTTCTATTTTGTTACCTAAGGTAAGTATATCGTTGTTCATTGATAGAATTACGAGTGGAATTTAATGAAAATTCACTAGATGCCTCACACCGCGGCTCAAGCGTCGCAGTTTGCCTTTAGACAGGGTAGGGCAGAAGGGACGGGGCCGCCGGCTGTTTTGGTGCCTGCTGACCAGCTGAAGTTCGCACCAGTTTCTTGACCGGCTGTTTTCGAAGATCGATTAGATTTTTTATGGAAGTGATCGGGATAAATATCGCGTCGCGACAAATATCACTGTTTTCTATGTCTGGTATCCGGATCGCTTAATGGGGGCAGATTAAACCGGCTAAATGGCTTGGTGCGCGACGATCTTCCATCTGGAAGTAATCATCACTTCACGAACAGCCAAACCCGCCCATCGTTTCCGATGGGCGGGTTTGTTGTTGGGTGCCGGGAGGCGCGCTGTGACCGGGGGAAACCAGTCTGGGCGACCTCCCGGCAAGAGTCTTATGAGCAGCCGGAGGTCGAGCCGCAGGTGTCGCATTTCAGGCAGGTGCCGTTGCGCACCATGGTGAAGTTGCCGCATTCGGCGCAACTCTCACCTTCATAGCCTTTCATGCGAGCTTGGGCGATTTGCTGAGCCGCCGTGCTGACCTGCGGAGCAGGGGCAACTTCAACGGCAACAGCTGCTTCGCTGCCACGGGCAAAGGCTGTCGCCACAGCTGACGTTTGTGCTGCCGGGGAACCACCGAGCTCTGCTGTTACAGTTTGGGTGATCTCACCGGACGGTTCGTCGGAGACCAGGCGGAAACGCTCCGTCTGGCCACGGACCAAGCCGTGGGAAACCATGCCGGTGTCCTTCTTGTCCTTCATCGTGCCAGCAGACACTTTGTCACCGCTGAAGACTTCCGGTGGAACGTGCGCAAGTTCGTGACGACCGAGGTAAGAGACCGCGAGCTCCCGGAACACATAGTCGAGGATCGATGTTGCATTCTTGATCGCGTCGTTGCCCTGGACCATGCCAGCCGGTTCGAACTTTGTGAAGGTGAAAGCGTCGACATATTCTTCCAGCGGCACACCGTATTGGAGGCCGAGGGAGACGGAGATGGCGAAGTTGTTGATGAAGGCACGCAGCGCAGAACCTTCCTTGTTCATGTCGAGGAAGATCTCGCCAAGCCGGCCGTCATCATATTCACCAGTGCGCAAGAATACGGTGTGTCCGCCGATCTTGGCCTTCTGGGTGTAGCCCTTGCGGCGGGTCGGCAGTTTTTCCTGTTCACGCACAACCCGTTCGACGATCCGCTCGACAATGCGCTCGGCCACAACCTCGGCCTTGGCAGCCTGTGGCAAGGCTGCGACCTCTTCGGCTGCGTCTTCCGCATCATCGTCATCATCGGCGAGAAGCTGGGAGTTCAGAGGCTGGCTGAGCTTGGAGCCGTCGCGGTAGAGCGCGTTGGCCTTGAGCGCCAGGTTCCAGGAGAGCATGTACGCTTCTTTACAATCCTCAACGGTCGCATCGTTCGGCATGTTGATCGTCTTGGAGATCGCGCCGGAGATGAACGGCTGGGCTGCAGCCATCATGCGGATGTGGCTTTCGACGCTCAAGAAGCGCTTGCCGATACGGCCGCAGGGGTTGGCGCAGTCAAACACCGGATAATGCTCTTCCTTGAGGAAAGGCGAGCCTTCCAGGGTCATGGCACCGCAGACGTGGGTGTTGGCCGCTTCGATATCCGATTTGCTGAAGCCGAGGTGGCCGAGAAGATCGAATTCGCCATCTTCCAGCTGTTCGTCGGAAACGCCGAGAGCCTTCATCTGCTCATCGCCAAGAGTCCAGCGGTTGAAGACAAACTTGATGTCGAAGGCCGACTTCATGCCGTCCTTCAGCTTGGTCAGGCTTTCGTCGGTGAAGCCCTTTGTCTTCAGCGCTGACGGATTGATACCCGGTGCCTGATCGATGGAACCATGGCCAACCGCATAGGCTTCGATCTCGGCGATCTCGCTTTCCTTGTAGCCCAGCTTGGCAAGCGCTTCAGGAACCGCGCGGTTGATGATCTTGAAGTAACCGCCGCCGGCAAGCTTCTTGAACTTAACAAGTGCAAAGTCCGGCTCAATGCCTGTGGTGTCACAGTCCATGACGAGGCCAATAGTACCGGTCGGCGCAATGACGGTGGACTGGGCGTTGCGGTAGCCGTTCTTTTCGCCGAGTTCCAGCGCCCGGTCCCAGGCTTTCTTGGCGCGGTCGATCAGGATCGGCTCCGGGCAAGAGGCGTGGTCGAGAGCAACCGGGTTGGTGTTCAGGCCCTCATAACCGTCCGTCTCGCCATGGGCAGCGCGGCGGTGGTTGCGGATGACCCGCAGCATGTGCTTGGCGTTTTTCTTGTAGCCCGGGAAGGAGCCGAGTTCGCCGGCCATTTCTGCAGAGGTGGCGTAAGAGACACCGGTCATGACAGCGGTGATCGCGCCGCAGATCGCGCGGCCTTCATCGCTATCATACGGAATACCGGAGGTCATCAGCAATCCGCCGATGTTGGCGTAGCCGAGGCCAAGGGTGCGGAACTTGTAGGACAGTTCTGCAATTTCCTTGGACGGGAACTGCGCCATCAGAACCGAGATTTCCAGAACGATGGTCCACAGGCGTGTGGCATGTTCGAAATTGTCGATGGCAAAGGATGCATCTTCATTGCGGAACTGCATCAGGTTCAAGGACGCCAGGTTACAGGCGGTGTCGTCCAGGAACATGTATTCCGAACACGGGTTGGAGGCGCGGATCTCGCCGTCAGCAAGGCACGTGTGCCAGTCGTTGATGGTTGTGTGGTACTGAAGGCCCGGATCGGCAGAAGCCCAAGCGGCGTAACCAATCTGTTCCCAAAGCTCTTTGGCTTTGACGGTTTTCAAGACGGTGTTGGTCTTGCGGCCGGTCAGGTCCCACTCGCTGTCTTCAACAACTGCGTTCAGGAAGCCGTCGGTGACGCGCACAGAATTGTTGGAGTTTTGGCCTGCAACGGTCAAGTAAGCTTCTGAATCCCAATCCGTGTTGTAGGTCGGGAATTCGATTTTGGTGAAACCCTGCTTGGCGAACTGGATGACACGCTGGATGTAGTTCTCCGGCACCATCATCTTTTTGGCGGCGCGGATCTCACGCTTCAGGGCCGGGTTCTTGGACGGCTCGAAGCAATCGCCGTTGTCTGCCTCGCAGTTGACACAAGCGCGCATGATCGCGGAGAGGTGCTTTTGGCAGATCTTGGAGCCGGTGACGAGGGCGGCGACCTTCTGCTCTTCCTTGACCTTCCAGTTGATGTATTCCTCGATATCCGGATGGTCGGCATCAACGACAACCATTTTGGCCGCACGGCGGGTGGTGCCGCCGGACTTGATCGCGCCGGCTGCCCGGTCGCCGATCTTCAGGAAGCTCATCAAGCCGGAGGACTTACCGCCGCCGGAAAGCTTTTCACCTTCAGCACGGACATGAGAGAAGTTGGATCCGGTTCCGGAGCCATATTTGAACAGGCGGGCTTCGCGGACCCACAGATCCATGATGCCGCCGTCGTTGACGAGATCATCGCCAACAGACTGAATGAAGCAGGCGTGCGGCTGCGGATGCTCGTAGGCGGTCTTGGACTTGGTCAGCTTGCCAGTCTGGAAATCGACATAATAGTGACCCTGGCTCGGACCATCGATGCCATAGGCCCAGTGCAGGCCGGTGTTGAACCATTGCGGGGAGTTCGGTGCGACTTTCTGGGTGGCGAGCATGTAGCGCAGCTCGTCGTAAAAGGCGTGGGCATCGGCTTCGGTGTCGAAGTAGCCGCCTTTCCAGCCCCAGTAAGTCCAGGTGCCGGCCAGGCGGTCGAACACCTGACGGCCGTCAATTTCCGAGCCGTAGCGCTCGTCTTCCGGGAGTTTAGCAAGGGCTTTTTCGTCGGCTTCCTGACGCCAAAGCCAGGACGGCACAGTGTTTTCTTCCACCGGCTTCAATTTGGCGGGAACGCCGGCCTTGCGGAAATATTTTTGGGCAAGGATGTCGGAAGCGACCTGAGAGAATTGCGCCGGAACCTGAATGTCCTCCAAGCGGAAAACAATCGATCCATCCGGGTTGCGGATTTCACTGGTTGCCGTCCGGAAGTCTATGCTGGCGTAAGGCGATTGGCCTTCCTTGGTATAGCGCCGCTCGATCCGCATTTTCTCAAGTCCCCTTTAATTCCCCGACCGGTTCGCCCCGAACCGTTCAATGTGTCCACCTGGTCATCCGGCGGGGTGTTCCCACTGGCCTCTGCCGCCGAATGTCATGCCTGTATGTCACAGGTGTGAAGTCTGTATCTAGCGCCTCTTCGTTAATGATCCACTACATATAGTGTTCATCAACAGGTTTGTCACGATGTAGCTCCGAAAAACGGCACACAAAAACCCGCTTTCCGGTCTTTGGTTAAAAAGCCCCGGAATCGGTACTCGAATACTGGATTTTGGATGATCGGGAAGCCTGACAGGGCCGCCGACTACGCACATCGCTATGATGTCGAAATTAATGTAAATGCTTTCTTAAGGTCAAGACGCGAATGACAACAGCTAGTGCCTATGTTGAGGGCAAGCGCAAAATCTTGTGTGTCTATGTGGATAGCGGGGAGTGCAATAGAACTGCGGCCGGATGCCGGATGGAGCGCGCGGAAAACGGCGCTAAACGGCTGTCAAACTTGCCCAATAAAGGCTGTGGATGAGATTAGATAGAATTTTATGAAAATTTGAAGAAAATGGCATCGAGCGATTTCAACGCGGTTTAAGGCGGCTCTGCTTTAGTACACCGGTACTAGGGATAAGGGACCGTCTTAATGAAACATCATGCTGCCTTTGGCTTGGCAATGGATGATATCGACGTTGTTGTTGTTGAAGACAGCAAGCCGATGCAGACGATTCTCAGGTCAACGTTGCTGAGCTTCAAGGTTGCGCGGGTGCGTACATTTGATTCGGTCGATGACGCGCTGGAGGCTAGCCTGGCGGAACCACCGAATCTGATCATCACCGATTGGCGGATGGCTCCCACGACAGGTTACCAGCTGCTGCGGCTTGTGCGCCATAAGCACATGGAGCCCCTGTGTTTTGTTCCGATTCTCTTCATTACAGCCCATGGCACCCGGCCGCTGGTCGACAAAGCGCTTAGGGCAGGGGCTCATCATGTGCTGGTCAAGCCTTTGTCGCCGTCGACGCTTTACAAGCGAATCGAATGGGTTCTGAATGACGACCGTCCGATGGTTCTGGAACATTCCGGTTTCTACAATATCTTCGGCATTCAGAAGCTGATGGATGAACAAGCGGAAAAGGTTAAATCGCTTGCCAATGCCCGGATCAATCATCAAACCGCCGTCAAAAAACGGGCAGCTGTTGAAGGTGCTGTCGACAAGGCCTTTGAGAAGAAGCCTGAACCTGCGCCAGTTCCGACTGCAACCGGTGGATTTGCCCGCCGGGCGGAAGGGGCCAAAAAACGGCATTCGGCCGCTTCCCGCCATATCCGCAACGCCTGATCTTTATGCTGAACAACACGGTTCAGCTTGTACGGCAATCTAAAAGCAGCTGATTTGGCTTATCCGGGTCAGCAAATGGGACGTGATTCGTCTCCGCTCATGCAGATATGGTGCAATTTCGGGGCCTTGCGGCAATGCGGCACTGGACAGATACCGCGCTTAACGCCATAGTCCGCCAAAATTTCGGCGGTCTCTCGTTGCCGCCAAATCCTGCGATCCAAGACCAAGGGACCTTAAAAGGGCCATGAAAAAGCTTCTGCTTGAACTCTTCACCTGGTGGAATGGCTATACGATGGGCACGCGCTTCTTCACTTGGCGGAAGGGCGAGTTTGTCGGCGAAGACGAATTTGGCAACAAGTACTACAAAGAGCGGGACGGCAAGAAGCGTTGGGTTATTTATAATGGCCTCGCTGAAGCTTCGACCATCCCTCCAGGCTGGCATGGCTGGATGCACCACCGCGTTGATACGGCGCCGGTGGACGAAACGTACCATGCCAAGAGCTGGCAGAAACCGCATCATGCCAACCGCACCGGCACGCAGGATGCCTACCGTCCTCAAGGGTCCATCTTGACCCCGGAAAAACGTCCGGATGTCACTGGCGACTATCAAGCCTGGACACCGGGCCAGTAAGCAGCCATCACAATTCTGAGCTTCGAAAGGTCCGCAATCGCGGACCTTTTTTATTTTGGGCTGCGCGCCCAAAAAACGCGAATAACGCTGTCGGTGCGAGGTGATTTCTCACAAACTTGCATGCTGTGCGTCTTACCGGCATCCCTAGAGATGGCGAGGACCGTTTGCATGATTACCAATTACAAGCGAGTACCCGATCCGCAAGCCGGACAGCAACAGGTGGACGCCAATTTCAAGACTTTGCGGGACAAACTTAAAGCCGGTCTTGAAGACGCGGCCGCCTTGTCTGAAGACCGGGCATATGCGCAGAACCTGACGGCGCTTCTTGGAAAGCCTTGCCCGCGCATGATGGTGGTGCCCGAGTTGGCGACCGAGATAAAAACCATTGGGTTCGGCTTCAAGAAGGACGACGACCCTGCAAAAGTTTACCCGCTCCGTGCGATGGTGGCCAAGGGGGCCCAAAATACGGAATTCAAGATCGGATTGGAAACCAAAAGCAGTGATGTCGTCTTTGGCGCTACGTTGCTCGATTTGACCGAACTGATCGAGATAACGGAACTGCGAACCTATTACTGCACCATGCGCAAATCAGAGGGCAAGAAGCAGGACGAATACGGGGTGCGTCTGGTTGCGTTATTGTTTATTGGCCGGAACCAGCAAAATGAAGTGACCTATGTCTATGAGGCTTCATCATCGGGGCCTTTGTCAATCACATCCCTCAACCAGGCGGCCACCGGTCAAGATCCTTCCGCGATCATCACAGCGATAGAAACGGCGGTTGGGCAATATAACGACAACACCCGGCACAAGGACTATTACATCTTCTGGTCAATCAATGACTCCGGCTTGCAATTGGGCCCGACAGACGGAAATGGCAACAAGGTCATCAACATCCGATATTCAAGTTTTCTCGGATCGAGCCGGACTTACAT
This sequence comes from Roseibium sp., assembly GCF_965216085.1. GTDB lineage: Bacteria > Pseudomonadota > Alphaproteobacteria > Rhizobiales > Stappiaceae > Roseibium. The sequence goes on from NZ_OZ244138.1 coordinate 2,212,132, forward strand.
AGGCAATTTCAGCCTGATATCCGCTGTGGACATCAAGGCCACGGTTTCGTCGATGTTTGAAAACCTGGAGACCCTCAATTTTCAGATCCCGTTCAAGAAGAACCCTTCCGGATTGGCTATGACCTGTACATTTGGTCACGGTGAATCCAAGAAAAACGGGTCAATTGACATCTTTCAAAAATCAACGTCCAGCACCTTCAGCATTCCGCAGGTCGGAATTGGCAAGATTTTCACTGTCGGTTCGATTTATTCGCGGACCAGCGCACAGACGATCACAAAACAAAGAGAAGCGTCGGTCACAATCGATCAGACAGACAGTGTGCAGCTCACCGTTCCGGTGGATTGTTACGTCTCAAACAGCTTTCCCGCGACGCCCTTGGACAATACGGCGGCGGTCGTCCAGTTTTCATATTTCACTGGGAATTACGGCATGCAGCTGGTCTGCCGGATGCAAGGCGGTCAGGCTGTCAGCACCACGAACATTCTAAGGAGGCAGGGGACCATTCTTGTCGAAATGCCTCAAACCCAAGGAAATCCGACAGTCTCGGTGGCGGGATTGGGAGTGATTTCAAACGGTGTTTACCCGGGTGGCGGCGATCAGACAGTGTTCCAGAACGTTGACCTTCCCTTTCGTGTTGCCAAGCGTACTGGGCCCCTTTTCACAATAAAACAGGAGAGCCAAGGGGGGAGCTGCGAGTGTGAGTATTCCTACAACATGGACGATGAGGCGATTACGAGCACCGTACCAATTGTCAATAATATGCAGGCGACAAGCCAGTACTACAACAGTACGGACTACGCGACTGCATCGAACTATTCCATCAGCATCCCGATGAATATTCCTGCGATTGTTTTTGACATGCAGGGGCAGCAGGCGGTCGTGGACTTGAACTTGACCACCGCGGTGATCGGTTTTGTCTAGGCCGTGTGGACGAATTCGCCAGACGGCATCTACGTCGCTGTTTGCTGACTATCCAGAATGTTCAATACGTCCTGACCATTCGCCCTTTGAGACAAGGCATAAAAATCGGTCTCTTTCTGCAAGGCATCGCTCAACAGCGTGTTGTAGGCGTCCCGGGCAACTTCAACGGTCCCGAATTTGCTGAGATGGTCGGTCACAAATTGTGTATCCAGAAGCGTGTACCCCCCGGCAATCAGCCGGGCGATCAGATGCGCCAAGCACACCTTGGAGGCATCCGTTTTGAAGGTGAACATGCTTTCGCCGAAGAATGCACCGTTCAAACTGACGCCATAAAGGCCGCCGACCAGCACTCCACCTTGCCAGGCCTCAACAGTTTGGCAGTAGCCCATCTCGAACAATTCGCCATAAAGACGCCGGATCTCCCGGTTGATCCAGGTTTTGCGGCGTCCGGGCATCGGCTCTGAGCATCCGTTGATCACACCTTGAAAATCCGTGCTGATCCGGATTTCAAAAACATCGCTGCGAATGGTGCGTTTCAAGCGGCGCGGAATGTGAACTGTATCAAGAGGCAGGATGCCGCGGCGTTCCGGTTCTAACCAGAATAGGCCCGGATCCTCGGCGGATTCAGCCATCGGAAACAATCCGCAGGCATAGGCCTTTAGAAGGACCTGCGGTGTTATCTCCAAGATGAAATCGTCCTTATATCCTGCCATCGAATGTCTGTTATCCGTTGTACCAATTCTGAGTGTGACGCCGGACCGGTTTACACTGCGTTAGGCTAGGGCGTTGCCTTTTACGTATTGTCTGCCGGCAGGTCCAGCCTCTTCAGGCTAAATGTTCCTGAAAAACGGCAAAAGAAAAACCGAAATGTTCAAGTCTTCAACCGGCGAGTTGCGGCTTGCCTCTTCTGCCTGTGCATGAAAGCCGCGTAACTAATCACATTTGTCTGCCTCAGCCGTCTTTCAAGACAAACCCGGGGCAAATCGCCCCTTATAAAAGAAAGGCTGGCCGGATGCGCGTGACCTTCAAGTCTACCGACCAACAATTTCAAGCCATAAGTGACCAGCTGCAAACCAACCTCTCGGTCCGGCTGCAAAATGCGGGGGATGTCGGCAATCCCGAGCCTTACGATTTGTTGAGCAGTCCGGGCTGCGCAGAATTGCTTGCGCTGGATTCTTATCCGCAGGATTTCACAGTCCTTGGATTTGCCTTTAAGGATTCGAAAGACCCGGCCGGTCAATACCCCTTGCGCCGGATCCAGGCCTGTACGGAAAGCAACGCCTGTATTTCCGCTGGATGTGATCTTAGTGCAGGGGATGTCGGACAACAGGTGGCTGTGGACCTCACCGCCATGTCGCAGATCGCGAAGATCACGACCTATTACTGCCAGACGGCGAGTATCGATTCAAAAGACGCTAAACGTTATGGCAAGCGGCTGGTCGCTTTTGTCATTTCTTATCTACCTGCGATCCAAGGAAATCCGCAAACAGACCTATTGGTTGCGGCTCCTGTTGGGCTGTTCGAAACAGCCAAGAACAACGTCACGCAGCAACTTCCATTGTTGGACAGCATCAAGCGGGAAGTTGACCTGTACAATCAGCGAAATGCGAACAGCTATCAGATCTTCTCCCAGGTCAATGATACTGGATTGAAGCTTCTGGTGACGGCTGGCCAGGACACCATCCGCCGGACCATCGTCAATCTTGCCTATAATCAGTTCACCGGTAAAAGCCGGACCTACATCAACAATGTGTCGATCATTTCCGCGATCCCGAAAACCCCAGAGGTTGCCAATCTATTTCAGGGACTGAAGGAAATCCGGTTTGATATACCGTTTGTGAAGAACCCGCTGACCTTTGACACAAACTTAAGCCTCGAGAGGTCGGCATCCGATACGGCCGGTAGTGTGACGATCTACCAGAACTCATCGATGCACAGCTTCAAGATCCCATCTTACAAAATCGCTGGCGTTGTCGATATCGGCAGCATGTATTCCTACAGCCGCGGAACCACAAATACGGATCAAAAACAGTCGAGTGAAACGGAAGGTTATAAGAATACGATCGGCTTTACGGTCCCGGCCAATTCGTATGTCGTACGCGGCTATCCGCAGACGCAGAAATATGACGTCGCCACGGTCATTGGGCTGATCTACACCGACAACGGTGATCCGAAATTCGAAATCTCCGTTCCGACCGGAACACCCTGTATTGTCTCCGCCAACGACAACGCTTTGGCAGCAGCGGTCCTGGGATTTATCTGACTTCTGATACCCCCAAAGAAAAAGGGGCGTTGCCGCCCCTTTGTTATTTCGATTTGTCTGCCAGGTATTTTTCCAGCCAGTGAATGTCGTACTGGCCGTTGGCGATATCCTGGTTTTCAACCAGATTGCGGAATAGCGGAATGGTCGACTTGATTTCGTCGACGACAAACTCGTCGAGGCACCGGCGCAGGCGCATCATGCATTCGACGCGGTTGCGACCGTGCACGATCAACTTGCCGATCAGGCTGTCGTAATAAGGCGGGATTTTGTAACCCTGATAAACACCAGAATCGACGCGCACGCCCAGACCACCCGGCGGGTGGTAATAGGTAATCGTGCCCGGTGACGGTGCGAAGGTGACCGGGTCTTCCGCGTTGATGCGGCACTCGATCGCATGACCGTCAAAGGAAATGTCATCCTGGCTCATGTCCAGGGTACCACCTGCCGCAATCCGGATCTGTTCATTGACAAGGTCGATGCCAGTGATCATTTCCGTGACCGGGTGTTCCACCTGCAGGCGGGTGTTCATTTCGATGAAATAGAACTCGCCGTTTTCGTAAAGAAACTCAACCGTACCGACGCCGCGGTATTTCAGCTTGCGCATGGCATTGGCAACGATTTCGCCAATCTCAGCGCGCTGTTCCGGATTGAGGCACGGGGAAGGGGCTTCTTCCAGAACTTTCTGGTGGCGGCGCTGCAAGGAACAGTCGCGCTCGCCCAAGTGAACTGCATTGCCTTGCCCGTCACCCAGAACCTGGATCTCGATGTGCCGCGGCTTGCCGAGATATTTTTCCATGTAGAGGGCATCGTCGCCGAAGGCGGCTTTTGCCTCGGAGCGGGCCGTCGACAGGGCCGTATCGAGATCGGCCTCGGTCAGCGCAACCTTCATGCCGCGACCACCGCCGCCACTGGCTGCTTTCACCAGAACCGGGAAGCCGATTTCCCGCGCAATCGCATGGGCATCGTCAGCCGCTGTCACTTCGCCATCAGATCCTGGAACCACCGGAATTCCAAGGTCTTTGGCGGTTTGTTTCGCCTGGATCTTGTCGCCCATGATCTTGATGTGATCGGAGGTCGGGCCAATGAAGACGATGTCGTGGGCCTCGAGGATTTCCGCAAACCGGGCGTTTTCCGATAGAAAACCGTAGCCCGGATGAACTGCATCTGCGCCGGTGATTTCACAGGCGGCGAGAAGTTGCGGAATGTTCAGATAGCTGTCGCGTGCGGCAGGCGGACCGATACAGACGCTTTCATCCGCCAGGCGAACATGCATGGCGTCGGCGTCCGCGGTGGAATGAACTGCGACCGTGGAAATGCCAAGCTCTTTACAAGCACGCAAGATGCGCAGGGCAATTTCGCCGCGGTTCGCGATAAGGATTTTGGAGAACATGGCCGGAACGGCTCCTTATTCGACGATAATGAGCGGTTCGCCGAATTCCACCGGCTGGGCGTCTTCCACGAGGATCTGCTTGACCGTGCCAGCTTTGGTCGCCGGGATATGGTTCATCGTTTTCATGGCTTCAATGATCAGGATCGACTGGCCTTCTGCGACTTTGTCGCCAACCTGGATGAACGGGGCAGCGCCCGGTTCTGCCGCCAGATAGGCAGTTCCAACCATCGGTGAGGTGATGGTGCCCGGATGGCTGGACGCGTCGGCAGCTGGGGCGGGAGCTGCGGCTGCAGCCGGTGCAGCAGCTGCAACTGGGGCAACCGGTGCTGGCGCTGCAGCAGGAGCTGCAACACTAACCGGGGCTGTAAACGAAATCTCACGGGCGACCCGGATACGGGTCTCGCCCTGTTCCAGTTCGATTTCGGTCAGATTGGTCTCATCAAGCAAAACGGCCAAATCGCGGATCAGCGCCGTGTCGAAACTCTTGTTATCTTTATTCATGTCTTCTGGCTCTCGTACTCGGGCCGCAAGAAGCGTTCGCTTGCAGGAAACTGATTGGCGATCTGTTCCAAGTCGCAATTTTGGCCGCGCCAACCAAAAAAGGTCAGTACGGCCAGATATTAGCTAAGCAGCAACACGCTTTTTGCTCCGCCGAACTGTAAAGCGGATCTAGATACTTTGTCTGATTTCCCTACGAAACCGGACCAAGCTTCTTATAGGCATTCAAAGGGGTCAGGAAAACCCCTGAAACCGGGTCAAAACTAAAGATTTCCGGTTTCAAAGCAGCTTGATTAACAGGTTGTTTGACCACAATTCTTCAAGTCGGTCAGTTTCGAGCTGAGTTGGTCGTAACCAACGGCTCCCATGATCACTTCCTCTCCAACAACATAGGACGGCGTTCCTGTCAGGCCGAGGCGGTTGGCGAGCGTGTAAACCTCTTCGATTGTCTGGCCTGCCACATCAGTGCTCATAGCCTCCAAAAGTGCTTCTTCGGAAATGCCGGCGTTGGTTGCGGCCTCTAGGGCGCTGGCCCGGTTGGCCTGGCCGCGGCGCATCATTAGCGCTTCATGGAAGGCGCCATATTTGTCCGGAGCGACCTCATTCACCGCAACAGCCACCTGAGCAGCTTCAACCGACGGCTGTCCCAAAACAGGGAATTCCTTCAATACCACGCGTAGGTCTGGATTTTCTTCCATCAGGCGGACCATGTCGCCATAGGCGCGTTTGCAGTAGCCACAGTTATAATCGAAGAATTCGACCAATGTGACCGATCCGGTCGGGTTCCCTAGAACAACCTGACGTGTGGAGTTGTAAAGGATATCGGAACTGCTGGTCAGGACTTCCCGGCGGGCGGCTTCTTCTGCTGCCTTTTCACGCCTGTCCAGCTCCGCGAGAGCTTCTGTAATGATCTCCGGATTCTTCAAAAGGTAGTCGCGAACGATATTCTCGATTTCGCCACGATCTAGGTCCTGAGCAACCACTGGCGTGCTCAAAATGGAAAAGAGCAGGGCTACCAGCGCAGCACATTGTGCCAATGGTAGGCGCCAGATAATTGAGTTACGGTTCATGTGTTGCTCCTGAAACTGCGGCGTCCAAGGCGGCAGCAGTTATTGGGTTCAAAAAAATCAGCGCCTTCTTTGACCAGGCACGCTGGGTGGTTTGAAGGCGACAATATCATCAGCTTGAAGCCATGCGGCTGAACCTCGCTTCAAACTTTTTTGAGCACGCGCAGCGTAGCGTTTTGCGGCACCAAAATCGCCGCGCACCATCAAGCCTTTTGCGGTTGCAAGATCAGCTTCGGCGCGTTCGCCCTGACGGCCATGGGCAATCGCCAGCTGAGCGTATGCAACACCCGAATTCGGGTCGCGCTGGATGGCTTTCTTCAAAACCCTTTCTGCCTCGGGCAGATAGGACGGATTGTTGGCACCGACAAGCGCATATCCAAGCCACACCATGAATTGAGTTTCATTCGGTTTGATGGCAAGCGCCTTGCGGAAAGAGGGAATTGCTCCTTTGGGATTACCACCCTCCAGCAGGGCCTGTCCCTTCAGCTCATGGAAATAGGCATTGGTTGGATGCTGGCGGATCAGCGGATCGATTTCCTTGACGGCTGCTTTTCCGCGCGCCTGCATGGCGGCGATGGCGCGGGCGTATTGAGCTGGCGGGCTTTTGTCCTTGCGCGGGTATTTTCTAAGAGTGGCCGAGGGATGACTGGTAAAGGCAAAGAGTTTTGCCTTCGCCATTTCATGCCGGTATTGCAACACGTAGTCATCTGGTTTGTCGAAATACTTAGATTTTTGCGCATCAGTCAAAAGGCCGTTGAAACGGTCTTGCGCCATCGGATGGCTGATTGCGTAAGGGTCTGCGAACCGTTTTGAGAACATTTGTTGTTCGGCCATTCGCTGGAAGTTTTTCAACAACCCGCGCGCGCTTTGCCCCGTTTTGTCCAAGTACCGAAGGGCTGCCCGGTCGGCCGCGGCTTCTTCTCCGCGCTGATAGGCCAAGAATGACCGCTGTCCGAGCGACCCAGCGCTGGCCGCTGCCGCCACACCGCCGCTGGTCGCCTGGCCAGCTCCAGATGCGGCACCAGCGGCCGCTGCCCCGGCACCAAGGATCATGCCGATGACGGACATGATCTGAGCGTTAGCTGCGGCCGCCCGCAAACGGACCAGATGGCGGCCGGCAATGTGACCGGATTCGTGAGCTATCACACCGATGACTTCGCCAGGAGTCTCGGCTTCCATGATAACGCCGATGTTGATGAACATACGCCGGGAATCGGGAACAAACGCGTTGAAGCTCTTATCGTTGACCAAAATGATCGACGGTTCGGAATTGCCCAGACCGGCCACCTTGAATATCGGTTTGGCATAGTCGCGCATCAGACCTTCAATCTCCGCATCCCGGACCAGCGGAAGTTTTCTTTGTGCAGAAGCGGGCGACACGGCGACGGGCAGGGCCAGAGCGCTGGCACAGGCAAACGCCATTGTCTTGCGGGCAGCTGCGCGCAAAACTTGTAGGGCAGGGGCTGCGGAAGGGGCAGGCTGGGCGAGCCTTGTCCGAAGGCCATTAACAACTTGGGTCAACAAGAGCATTCCAAAGCATTGAAACCTATTTGTGGCGAAGGTATGGGGGCAGACACCACCGGTCAAGGAACGCTGGTATCAAACCTGATAAAAAGCTGGCGAAATGGTTTTAGAAGAGCAGTTGATTGCGCCAGCCCTTGCGTATTGGCGCACGTGCATTTAGGGGCAGGGGGCAAATCCATGTCCGATCCACTTTTCGAATTTAAAGGACCAGCCCATGGCACATGGCCGTTTCCAGCCGTCGAACCGCAGTGAAGTCGCGCCGTTCATAGCCATGGACGTTTTAGCAGAGGCAGCCCAACTGGAGGCCGCCGGACGCAAAATCATCCATATGGAAGTTGGACAGCCATCTGCACCGGCTCCGAAACCGGCGCTTGCCGCTGCTTCCGAAGCGCTCAAACACGGCAAACTCGGATACACCGAAGCCCTGGGTATCAAGCCGCTGCGGGATGCCTTGTCCGGCCATTACCGCAAGACCTACGGCGTCGATGTGTCGGCCAGCCGGATCATGGCAACGACTGGATCGTCTGCCGGATTTAACCTGACTTTTCTTGCCGCCTTCGATCCAGGTGATCGGATTGTGCTGACGGCACCAGGGTATCCTGCTTACCGCAATATCTTAAAAGCGCTTGGGCTTGTTCCGGTTGAAGTGGAAGTGGGGGCCGATACCCGTTGGAGCTTGACGCCAGCGCATCTGGAGGCGGCCCAAATAGACGGGCCAGTGAAGGGCGTGCTAGTGGCAAGCCCGGCCAATCCGACCGGAACAATGATGACAGCCGAAGCGCTAGCAGAGCTGATCAGATATTGTGACGATGCCGGGATCTGGTTCATCTCAGATGAGATCTATCATGGTCTCGATTATGCCGGTGAGCAGAAGACCGCCCTGGAAACCTCGCAAAACGCGATCATCATCAACAGTTTCTCCAAATATTACTGCATGACTGGGTGGCGGATTGGCTGGATGGTGCTGCCGGAACAACTGGTCCGTCCAACGGAACGGATCGCGCAAAGCCTTTATATCTCACCGCCGGAACTGTCCCAAATTGCAGCAGGTGCCGCGCTGGACGCCGTTCAGGAACTGGAGGCGGTTAAGGCCGGATATGCGGCCAACCGGCAATTGCTCTTGGAAGGGTTGCCGCAAATCGGGTTCGACAAGCTTCTACCGGTGGACGGAGCGTTTTATGTTTACGCCGACATCAGCCGGTTCAGCGATGACAGCTTGGCTTTCGCCAAACGCATGCTGCACGAGGCAGGGGTTGCTGCCACGCCGGGCGTGGATTTCGACCCTGTCCATGGCAAGGAGTTTATTCGCTTTTCCTTTGCCGGTGCCCATGACGACATGAAATCCGCGTTGGGGCTCCTGAAAGACTGGATCTGAGCGGAAAAAAGAAAGGCGGCCACTCGGCCGCCTTTCTAAATTCCTCATTGACTGACAACTTTTCAGAAGAACGACCGTCCGCGCTGCCACCAGCCGCCGCGTTTCGGTTTGTCTTTCTTTTCGTCACCGGAGGTTTCGCTGGTCACCACCGGTTCAGCCGGTGCAGACGGCTTAACAGGCTCTTCTTCCGCTTCGGCAGCCACCGGCTGTTCTGACGTCGGGGTTTCGACGACAATGTCCTCATCGGCTGGGGCGGTTTTCTCTTCAGAGCTGTCTCCGTCGACCTCTGCCGTCACTTCCGCTTCTGCCGGTGCAGTCTCTTCTGTCGCCGCATCTGCTGCAGTTTCAGTGACACTTCCGTTCACAGCGTCATCAGAAACGGCGCTGGTTTCTGAAGGTTGATCGACAGGTGTTTCGCCGGATTGAGCTTCAACCGTGGCTTCACCGTCGTCGCTGTCAGTTGTTTCCGCATCCGCGCTTACTTCAGCAGATTCATCTGAGCGCGCCTCTGTCTCATCGTCCCGGCGGCCGCGGCGGCCACCCCGGCGGCCCCGGCGGCGTTTGCGGCGCGGTTCATCGTCGTCACTGTCATCCGAACCGCGGGCGTCCTGGGTTTCGCCTTGCTCGCTATCAGCATCGCTGCTGTCGGCTTGCGCTTCGGTTCCTTCTGAACCCTCTTGTTGGGCATCCGAGCCGCCCCGCCGACGCTTTCTGCGGCGGCGCTTGCGGCGGTCACCGCCATCTTCGTCCTGTGCCTGTTCTTCAATAACCGGCTGCTCGGTGTCTTCGTCGATGATCTCGATCATGTCCGGTTGAACGATCGGAGACGGAGCCGGAACACGGTCGCGGTCAATTGGTGCACCGCGCTCAAGCACATAGAGCTGGCCATTGACCATGTGGTCGGACTGCACCTCGATGCCAACGGCAAAGCGTGTTTCCAGGTCGAAAAGGTTGGACCGTTTCTGGTTCAGGATATAGAGCGCAACTTCCGCCGTAGTGCGGATGATCAGATCGTGGGTTGCGCCTTTGAGCAGGTTGTCCTCAATGGAGCGCAGGACGTGCAGCGCAACCGATTCCACGGAGCGGATCATGCCGGTGCCCTGACAATGCGGGCAAGGGGTGGTCGAGCTTTCCAGAACACCGGTGCGCAGGCGTTGGCGCGACATTTCCAGAAGACCGAAATGCGAGATCCGGCCAACCTGGATGCGGGCCCGGTCGCTCTTCAGGCACTCTTTCAGCTTGCGCTCAACCGCCCGGTTGTTCTTCGATTCCTCCATATCAATGAAGTCGATGACAACAAGACCGGCCAGATCGCGCAGGCGCAGCTGGCGGGTCACTTCTTCCGCCGCTTCCAGGTTTGTCTGAAGGGCGGTGTCCTCGATGTTGTGTTCACGGGTCGATTTGCCCGAGTTCACGTCGATGGAGACCAAAGCTTCGGTTTGGTTGATGACGATGTAGCCACCGGACTTCAGCGTCACCTGCGGCGAGAACATTGCATCGAGCTGCGGTTCCACACCATAGCGGATGAACAGCGGGGAGGGGTCGCGGTATGGCTGAACGTTCTTGGCATGGCTCGGCATGAGCATGCGCATAAAGTCCTTGGCCTCGCGGTAACCTTCGTCCCCGGCAACAAGGACCTCATTGATGTCCTTGTTATAAAGATCGCGTATCGAACGTTTGACCAGACTGCCTTCCTCATAGACGAGGCTTGGCGCACTGGATTTGAGGGTCAGCTCCCGGACATTCTCCCAAAGCCGCATCAAATACTCGAAATCGCGTTTGATTTCGGCCTTTGTGCGGCTGGCGCCTGCAGTCCGCAGGATAACGCCCATGCCCTCTGGCACATCCAGCTCAGACGCAATCTTCTTCAGGCGCTTGCGGTCGGTCGGCTGGGTGATCTTGCGGGAAATACCGCCACCACGGGCGGTGTTCGGCATCAGAACTGAATAGCGGCCGGCCAGCGACAGGTAAGTGGTCAGAGCCGCGCCTTTGTTGCCGCGTTCTTCTTTGACAACTTGCACCAAAATGATCTGGCGGCGCTTGATGACTTCTTGGATCTTGTACTGTTTGCGCAGCGGAACGGTCCGCTCTGGAACTTCTTCCATGGCGTCTTCAGCGCCAACGGATTCAACACCTTCGTCGTCACCGTTTTCGTCTTCTGTGGCAGCTTCAACGTCAGCTTTGCCGCGCCGGCGGCGGCGGCGGCGTGTCGGCTTTGCGTCTTCTTCAGTGCTGGCGTCGGCCGCAACTTCTTCGGATTCGGAAGTTTCGGACGGAGCTTCGTCCTCGGACGCTGCTTCAGCGGTCGTTTCGTCACCATCTGCAGCAACAACTTCGGTGTCGGCCGCGCTTTCAGATGCTGAAACCTCGTCTGCGTCCGCTGTTTTTTCCGCTTCAGCGCCTACAGTTTCAGTATCGTCTGCGGCGTTGTCAGCAGCAGCAGTTTCGGCGCCGTCTTCATCAGCATTTCCAGCTGCCTCAACCGATGCTTCGCCGTCTGTTTCTTCGGCGTTTTCGATTTTTTCGCTGGCAACAGTATCGGTGTCTGATTCATTGCGGGCTGCGCGCGAGCGGCGGCGGCGCTTTGGCTTTTCTTCCGTCTCAGTATCATCAGACTGGCGTTCTGCTGCCTCGGCAGCGAGAAGCGCTTCCCGGTCGGCGACCGGGATCTGATAATAATCCGGGTGAATTTCGCTGAAGGCTAGGAACCCGTGCCGGTTTCCGCCGTACTCCACAAAGGCTGCCTGAAGGGAGGGTTCAACCCGTGTCACCTTCGCCAGATAGATATTGCCACGCAGCTGTTTGCGATTCGCTGCTTCAAAATCGAATTCTTCAACCCGATTGCCGCGGACGACGACGACCCGGGTCTCTTCCGGGTGGCCCGCGTCGATCAGCATCTTGTTTGCCATTATTGAATTTCTCCACGGCAGCGTTCATGTGCGCCTGTCGAAACCGCGCATCGCCTGAAAGGTAGATGGCTGCCGTATTTGTTGTGCTGTTGTGAGCAAGAGCGTCCGAGCCCGGCGCGTTTGGCTGACCATGACAAGCGGCCGCTCCTTTGGCGGGGGCTTGTATGTTGGTTGTCAGCATTTGCATTACGCGGGTCCTTCGGGGCAACGTAAGCCCTTGAGTTAAAGTCTCTTAATCTGTGTCCGAAACCAGCCGGCCTGTTGCGGCCGCAGGTCTAGCTCCGGGTCGGATCAGCTTGTCCTGGGTGACCGCCTGGGCCCTGGTTGAAAATCTGCTCATGTGTAATTGGCAGCGTCACAGGGCGGGCGGTTTCAAGACGGGCCGAGAGACTGTCCTTCACGATCGGGCAATCCTGTGAAACGTTAGAACGGCCTCTGTTCTTTCGTTCAACTGGCCCGTAAACAGATGGCTTTGTGGATATGTGTATCCTTTTGCCACCTTGGACAGTATCGGTTTCTAACCTGAATCCGTAAGGTACTTTTACGTTCCGCGGAGATGGTTTGCAAGCAATGTGAACAGGATAAGCCATTTTCCCTATCGAAGGGGAGAACGATAGCGTAAAACACAGCGTGTTTGAGGCGACCGCATTTGGCGGCTTTTTGGTGACGATGAACGCACTTGGGAATTTAACAGCTAAATTGAACAAATCTGTTGCGCACGGCTGGATTGCGGCCGTGGCGGCCGTCAAGTTATGCCTCGTTGCGGTTGCGACTGCCGTTGCAATTCTTCAGCTGGCTTCGGCGGTAGCGAACGCTGCAGAAGACAAACCGCTTATCTCGGCTGCCCGTGTCGCTGGCGATCAGGATCGGACCCGAATCGTTCTTGAGGTAGACCAGCAACTGACACCAACCATTTCAGCTCTCGGCTCTCCTTACAGATTGATTCTGGATTTGCCTGAAGTCACATTTGGCTTTCAGAGCTCGTCCAATCCAGCCGGCAAGGGGTTGGTATCTGATTGGAGGTTTGGGCTGTTTGCAGTTGGAAAGTCGCGGGTCGTCGTTGATCTGGCTGCCCCAGCTCGGGTCGACAAAACCCTCTTTTTACCATCTGTGGATGATCAGCCCTCACGCCTTGTGATTGATCTTGTCAGGGCGAGCGAGCAAGAGTTTACGGAGTTTGTCACGGCGTCCAGACCTTCGCGCACAGCCGCAAAGAAAGCCGCGCCAAAAGCCGACAGGCTGTCGGCAGAGCGGGCGAAGGACAAACCGGTGATTGTTCTGGATCCGGGCCACGGCGGCATCGACAATGGGGCGATCGGCGTTGCGGGAACACTCGAAAAGGCCATTGTGCTCGAGTTCACAAAGCTGCTGCGGGATAAATTGGCGGAAGGCGACCGTTATGAAATTCATCTGACGCGCGAAGATGACACCTTCATTCCGCTCGGCGACCGGGTTCAGATCGGCCACGATCTGGCTGCTGATCTGTTTATTTCCATCCATGCTGATTCGGTGCGCCGCGGACAGAAATTCGCGCGCGGTGCCACGGTCTATACACTTTCCAACAAGGCATCAGACCGGTTGGCGGAAGAGCTGGCAACAACCGAAAACATGTCGGACGTCATTGCTGGCGTGGAACTGGATGAAGAACCGACGGAAGTGACGGACATCCTTTTGGATCTGGCGCGTCGGGAAACCCGGTCGTTTTCCGTCTACTTTGCCAAGACTTTGGTGGATGAGCTGCAAAGTGCGGTCCGCTTGATCAATAATCCGCACAGATCTGCGGGATTCCGTGTTCTCAAGGCCCATGATGTTCCGTCGGTTTTGGTTGAACTTGGCTATCTTTCCAACGCCCATGACGAGAAATTGCTGATCTCCGAAGAGTGGCGCGAGCGGATGGCCAGCGCGATGGCGGAAGCAATCCACGGTTTCTTCCGGCCGCGGCTGGCGGGCCGCAAAGCAGCTCCGTCCCAGTAAAAGCGAGGGCAGGATTGAAATGTTCGAAAATCTTTAGCTGGCATTTGCCTCAGCATCGCCATAATGGTGCACGAGTTAGGCTGTGACTGATTTTGTATGATGTGGCGCCTGAGTGTGCCAGGCCCTGAAAGCGTGGTACAACACGCAAGGGCACTCAAGACGGGGAAAGACGAGCCCGCAATATGAAGTTTTTGGTGAAATTCTTTGGTTACTTGTTCGGCATTGGAGCAGCGCTTGGCCTGCTGATTGCCGCAGGTCTGTGGATGTATCTGCAGCACCTCGACGAAGGCCTGCCGGACTACAGCGCTCTGAAGAACTATGAACCTGAGGTCATGACCCGGGTGCACGCGTCTGACGGCAGCCTGATGGCCGAATATGCCACCGAGCGCAGGTTGTTCCTGCCGATCCAGGCCATGCCGGACCGGTTGAAGCAGGCATTCATCTCCGCGGAAGATAAGAATTTCTATACGCACCTCGGGGTGGATCCGGAGGGCATTGCCCGTGCTGGTATCCGTTTCATCCAGAACTACGGTTCCGGACGCCGGCCGGAGGGCGCGTCGACGATAACGCAGCAGGTCGCGAAGAACTTCCTTCTAACCAACGAAATCAAGTTTGAGCGTAAGATCAAAGAAGCGATTCTCGCGCTCCGCATCGAGCAGGCCTATTCCAAGGACGAGATCCTCGAACTTTACCTCAATGAAATCTATTTCGGATTTGGCGCTTATGGCGTGGCCGCGGCTTCACTGATTTATTTCGACAAGTCGGTGCATGAACTTGCCCTGGAAGAGGCGGCCTACCTTGCCGCCCTGCCGAAGGGGCCGAGCAACTATCATCCTTACAAAAAGACAGAAGCGGCAATTGCCCGCCGGAACTATGTGATCGATCGCATGGTGGCCGATGGCCATGTGTCATTCGACGACGGCGAAGAAGCCAAGGCGAAGCCGATCACGGTGAAACTGCGCGGTCATGGCTCGAAGCTGTTTGCCGCAGAGTACTTCACAGAGGAAGTCCGCCGGGAGGTCGCCGAGATTTTCGGTACCAAACGCCTCTATGAAGGCGGCTTGTCTGTCCGATCGACGCTCGATCCGGAATTGCAGAAGATGGCCCGCAAGTCCCTCATGGACGGACTGATCAGCTTCGACCACAAACGTGGCAGCTGGAATGGTCCTGTCGACCGGATTTCCACCGGTACGGACTGGGGCGTTGAACTTGCGAAGATCGAAGCCTTAAGCGACTTGCCGGAATGGACCCTGGCGGTTGTTCTGGAAAGCGGCGAAACCGAAGCCAAGGTCGGTATTCAGCCAAAACGCCTGGAAAGCGGGCTTTTGTCGGAAGAGCGCAAATCCGGGCCATTGTTTCTGGAAACCATGAAATGGGCCCGTGTCAGCGGCCGGGCGCCCTCTGCTGTGTCCGATGTTCTGGCGCCTGGCGATGTTGTTTATGTTCAGGCAAGTCCGGTTGCGCCTGGCACATATGAGCTCAGGCAAATCCCGAAGGTGTCCGGTGCTCTTGTCGCCATGGATCCATACACCGGTCGTGTATTGGCTCTGGTTGGTGGTTTCAGCTTTGCGCAGAGTGAATTCAACCGGGCAACACAGGCCTATCGCCAACCGGGGTCGTCCTTCAAACCGTTCCTTTATGCGGCTGCTCTCGACAATGGCTACACCCCGTCTTCGGTGGTCATGGATGCACCGCTGGAAATCTCGCAAGGGCCGGGACTTGGCACTTGGCGGCCGCAAAACTATGGCGGCAAGTTCTACGGCCCATCGACCTTGCGCACCGGCATTGAGCGCTCGCGGAACGTGATGACCGTGCGCCTGGCTCAGGACATGGGCATGCCGCTGGTGGCTGAATATGCCAAACGCTTCGGCATCTACGACAATATGCTGCCGGTTCTCTCCATGTCGCTGGGCGCCGGTGAAACCACGGTCCTGCGCATGACCACGGCATATGCGACTGTAGCGAATGGTGGCCGTAAGGTGCGTCCGACCTTGATTGACCGGATCCAGGACCGCTATGGCCGGACAATCTACAAGCACGACAGCCGGATTTGTGATGGCTGTACCCAGGATGCTTGGGATGGCCAAAGCGAACCCCAATTGATCGATGACCGCCAGCAAGTGCTCGATCCGATGACCGCCTATCAGATCACTTCCATGATGGAAGGCGTGGTTCAACGCGGCACTGCGACTTCGGTTCGGGCGGTTGGCCGCCCAGTCGCCGGCAAAACCGGCACCACCAACGACGAAAAAGATGCTTGGTTTATGGGTTTCACATCGGAGCTTGCCGTTGGCGTCTTTGTTGGTTTCGACAATCCCAAACCGATGGGCCGTGGCGCGACCGGTGGTCAGGTGGCTGCACCGATCTTCACCGACTTTGTCAAAAAAGCTCTGGCTGACAAGCCGCCGGTGGAATTCCGCGTGCCGCGTGGACTTCAGCTGATCCCGATCAATCGCAACACGGGTCTTCGGACTGCTGCTGGCACTCCCGGTGTTATTCTGGAAGCCTTCAAACCAGGTATGGCCCCGCCGGACAGCTATTCCGTTATTGGGTTCCAGGACACCATGGGTGTTCCGACCTATGTGTCGCCGGAGGCAGGCCAAGCCGTGTTACAAGGAACCGGCGGCCTCTACTAAAGTGTTCTGACCGGATGCAGTCTGGCGGTGGTTTACAGGCCCCGCCCGGAAAGCTAATGTCCGGCTCCAAATTCCGGCCCGGATCCTGACACGAGGATCCGGGCCGTTTCACCAACTAAAGCGAGGTATCCGATGCGCGCCGAAATGGAAGCCATCGTCGATGAAATCAAGCAGGCCATAAGCCTGCTGAGGAGGCATCTTTGACTGGGATCAGGCCCTTGTAAGACTGGAAGAGCTGAACGCTCTTTCTGAAGATCCCGAGCTTTGGAATGACCCCACCAAAGCCCAGAAGCTGATGCGCGAACGCCAGCAGCTCGACGACGGAATCAATGGCGTCAAAGGCCTGGAGCAGGATCTGGCCGACAACATTGAGCTGATCGAGCTTGGTGAGATGGAAGACGACACGTCGGTCATCGAGGATGCGGAAGACGCGCTGCGCGGCCTGAAGGAAAAAGTCAACGAACTGCAGCTCAACTCGCTTCTGTCGGGTGAAGCCGACGGCAATGACACCTACATCGAGATCAATTCCGGGGCAGGGGGCACGGAGAGCCAGGACTGGGCGTCGATGCTCCTGCGGATGTACCGCCGCTGGGCGGAAAAGCGGGGCTTCAAGGTCGAGGTGCTTGAGTATCACGACGGAGAAGAGGCCGGGATCAAATCCGCGACACTGCTGATCAAGGGCGAGAATGCCTATGGCTGGCTGAAAACCGAATCCGGGGTGCACCGTCTGGTGCGGATTTCGCCTTACGACAGCAACGCGCGCCGTCACACCAGCTTCTCCAGTGCCTGGGTCTATCCTGTGATTGACGATTCGATCGAGATCGACGTCAACGAAAGCGACTGCCGGATTGATACCTACCGTGCGTCCGGTGCAGGCGGGCAGCACGTAAACACCACCGATTCGGCCGTGCGCATCACCCACCAGCCGACCGGGATTGTTGTTCAGTGCCAATCCGAACGCTCACAGCACAAGAACCGGGCGACCGCCTGGGGCATGCTGAAGGCACGTCTTTACGAGGCGGAGCTGAAGAAGCGCGAAGAAGCGGCCAACGCGGAAGCGGCCTCCAAGACCGACATCGGTTGGGGCCACCAGATCCGCTCCTACGTCTTGCAGCCGTATCAGATGGTCAAGGATCTTAGGACCGGCGTTCAAAGCACGGCGCCGGGCGATGTTCTGGACGGCGACCTCGACCAGTTTATGGAAGCCGCGCTGGCGCAACGTGTCTTTGGCGGCGATGAAGTCGAAGTCGAGGATATCGAGTAGTCGGACATCAATTTGTTTTGGAAAAACCAAACGGCGCTTCGGCGCCGTTTTTTGTGCCCAATCACATATATCCGCTTGGAACGTCGGAAGTGAGGAGGACGGCAAATAGGCTGCCAACTCACCTCAGCTACGGCAACTTACGGAGAGGCTATATGTCCAAGGTTACGAGCATAGACGTTCAAGGGTGCGACAATGAAATCATTATCATCGCCTCCCAGACCGCGGGAAGTTCAGTAATCTGCCATTTGAAATCCGGCTACAATGCACCGGTCAGCTATACCGTGAACCCAGCAAACATTCTGTCCAGCGGATCCTATAATCTCACCGTGATTGGAATTAACTGGGGTGGTTCAGGGAGCTTCAAAGTTGCTATAACTGGTGACAGTCCAGTTGTGCTTGAAGGCGGCGGCACAGAACCGGGTGTGGCCTACTCCAAGACGATTCCGATGATGGTCTAAGCCAAAAAAATTGCGATTAGAGCGACAGTTGCGTGAGCTTCTCGCCAGCGCGGAGGAAAGATGCCGGGTTGCTTGGCTTGTCGTGGCGGCGGACTTCATAATGAAGATGCGGGCCCGTGGAGCGCCCGGTAGAACCGATGTTGCCGATCACATCGCCAGCCAGCACGTGGCTGCCTTCGGAAATCCGCATTTTGCTCAAATGTGCATAGCGCGTCACGAATCCGTTGGCATGGCGGATTTCAACCATCTTGCCGTAGCCGCCTTTCCAGCCGGCATGGATCACCGTTCCGGGCGCTGATGCAAAAACGCGGGCGCCGTAGGGGGCTTTGAAATCGATGCCAGAATGCATGGCCAGGCGGTTGAGGAAGGGGTCCATGCGCGGGCCATAGCCGCTGGAGAGGGAGCCGTTGCGCACTGGCCGTTTGACCGGCAGGCGTAGAGCCGCGAACTTCACCCGTTTCAAGACCTTCAGGGCAGTGTTCGCCCGGTTTAGACGGCTCGCAAAACTCGTATGGTTGAGCGGCTCAAAAGGGCCTCCCAGACCTGACGTCGTTTTGACAGCCTTATTGAGATTGGGAAGAAGCGGGCCGGCGATGTTGAGGATATCTTCAATCCGGCTTTCGGTCGCAACTGTGATAGCATCGACGGCCGCCGTGCTTTCCGTTCCCATTTCGGAGATATCGGCTTTTACTGCGTCAAGCGCGGCTTGTTTTTCAGCGTTTTTTTTTACGTTGGTGTCAGCTACCGGGTCTGTGCGTTGAAGGACGCTCAGTGGATCAAAAGTTTTCGAGGATGCATCCCGCAAACCGAGAGCCTTGACCGGTTCTGATATGATTTCGCTTTCGCCGCCCATGGCAGTGCGGTCGTCGTGGCCGGCAGACGCAAGGTGTCCGGCGTCGATAGCCGGTTTTTGCGTGGGGACTGGTTGACCGGTGTTCAGATAAATCCCGACGCTTTCGGCGCGGGCCACTAAGTCAGCGACAATAGTATGGCGCTGATTGAGATCATGCTGGCGGCGCAGGACATCCATTACCTGGATTTCGACACTCTCGCGATCCACCAGCTGGCGGCTGTTGAGACGTTCAATCTCTGCACGCAGCCGGTCGATTCGATCTTGGTACTGAAGGGCAACTTCCGCGCGTCCAGCGTTGACTTCTGTATCTGTTCCATTGCGCATCACGTGATAGCCAATGATGCCGGAGATGGTCAGCGTGGCGGCGATGCAGGTTAAGGCGCCCGCAAGAAGATGCGCAGGGCGCAGAACGTAAGTAGTGGTTCTCAAATCGCCTTTTAAAGACTCCCGATGCGGTGCTGCCGACTTTGGCGCTTGGTATCTCCGCGTCGTTTCTGGGCGCTGCTGTATCATCACTCGTTCACTGCTGCATTCTGCATTTCACTTGTGATGATTAGACTTCCTTAAGGTTAATAATTCGTCTTCAATCACCTAAATTTAGCCCGTCAAACGGGCAAGAGGCTTGTAAAAACCAGGGGTTAGTCCGGCTTCCGACCGCGCGCGGTCGTTGAACGGCGGTTTCAGAGCACCCCGAAAATGGGTGCGGACATAGGTGTGAAACGCAGGTTCAGGGCGAATCCCTTGCCGGTCACACAAGAATCGGAACCATTTTGCTCCGAATGCGACGTGATGTTTTTCATCCCGGTAAATCACATCCAGACATTTGGCGGTTTCTTCGTCACCAAGGTTGCGGGCCTTTTCGATCATCGGCGGAGTGATGTCGAGACCGCGCGCTTCAAGCACCAATGGGATGATGGCAAGACGCGCGGCCAGGTCGTGTCCAGTATCCTGAGCAGCCTGCCATAGACCGTCGTGAGCTGGCATGTCGCCATAAGCGGTATCCAGGCGCGCAAGACGATCTTCCAGCATTGAAAAGTGCTTCGCTTCTTCCAAACCCACACGAACCCAATCGTCATAATAGGATCGCGGCAAGCGGACGTGGGCAAAACGGCCAATCAGGTCCCACGTCAGGTCGACGGCATTGAGTTCAATATGTGCTAGAGAATGAATGAGCGCCAACCGGCCAGCTTTGCCGGAGAGGCTGCGTTTGGGCATATCTCTCGGAGCCAGAAGAACCGGTTTTTCCGGCCGTCCTGGACGGTCCGGCATTGGACCATCCTTTGACGGAGAGCCCAGCGCCAAGTCCCGTTTGAACCAGGCTTTGGAGACCGCATACGCCAGCCGGACCTTTTCTGAGGTGTCCGGCGTGGCGACAATGGCGCGTGCGCCGGCAACAAGGCTTGCCGGCAGGAGTGTTTCTTTGACTTCGCTCATCTGGCCGTCTGATCTTTATGTGGAGAGACGGTCAAACGTGGCTAGAGTGCCTGGACCGCCTCCAGGACCGCTTCAGCGTGTCCTGCAACTTTCACTTTGCGCCAGATCTGGGCGATTTTTCCGTCCGCGTCCACCAGAAAAGTCGCTCTTTCAACGCCCATGTACTTTTTGCCGTACATCGATTTCTCCACCCAAACGCCGTAGGCTTCAGCAGTGGTCTTTTCCGTATCGGCCCCAAGGCGGACCGCGAGATTGTGTTTGGCGATGAAATTGTCGTGTTTGCGGGCTGTGTCGGGCGAGATTCCAACAATGGCCGTGCCCAGCTTTTTGAAATCTTCGATCTGATCAGTGAAGGCAATAGCTTCCTTGGTGCAGCCGGGCGTGTTGTCTTTCGGGTAAAAATACACCACCACCGGCTGCCCTTTCAGGGCACTTAGGGAGATTCGGGAACCGCCATCGGCTTCCAAATCAAAATCCGGAGCAGCATCACCTAGGGCCAGGTCGCTCATATCGCCTTCCTTCTGTCATGTTTTGTGCGTTAAAGCCGTTTTGGGCAGCTGGGTGGGGAGCGGCTATCGCTTTTGCTGCCCGTTTGACACTATCATAGGCATTGATACGACTCGTTCAATGCAACGGATGTGCGGCCATCTCAGAATATTGCATGGCTAACAACAGACCCTGCGTATTCGCCAGGAGATAGCGGACGGAATGTAAGTGGCACGACCGGACGGAATGAAAGACCAATTGCCGGAAAAATCTAAGGTAAGCCGCCGCAGCCTTTTGCGCTGGGGTGCGGGCTTGTTTGTGGTCGGTCTGGCTGTATTCGTTGCTGTGGTGTTTACCTCCGGCCCAGTAATGGTACCGTTTCTCGGCAGCTTCTTGGCAGCGCAAGGTACACGGGGCCCGGTGACGTTATCCATTGAAAGTGCAAGCTTGGATTTTACCGACGCCACCGGGGTCAAGATCGTCGCAAATGACGTGGATGTCGAGATTTCCGGAGGGGCGCCGGTTTCGCTGCGCTTTCCGCAATTGGAAGTGCCGCTGGACAGATCAGCCCTATTGTCTGGAAAGCTGAAGTTTGCATCCCTGCAGCTTATCCGCCCTGAAGTAACGATTGCCTTGAAAGGCGGGCCGGCGGTTGTGCCCGAAGTTGGGCAGCTGATGGAAGCAGTGAACCGGATCGGCAATCTGGTGGATGATCAGTTTGCCCGCCGCGGTTTGACATCTGTTCGTATTCTGGATGGACGGTTTGACGTGTCCGGACCGGCGCCCAGGTCGTTCTCCGGCATCCAAGCGGATGTCTTGAGAACTGCAGACGGCAAGATTTCAGGGCGGGCCCGTGTCGGTGGGCAGGTAACATCCTGGAACCTGGATTTTTTGCGCAGTCAATCGGTCACAGGAACCGGTACCCGGATAGCAGCCGTGGTCAATGGCATCACCTTGGCGGAACTATTAGGGCCGCATGGTCCGACGGCCTATGGAAAGGGGCTGCGCCTTCCAGCGTCAGCAAAGATTGATTCGGTACTTGACGAAAATGGGAAACTGGAGACCGCTAATGCGGTCGCCCGCGTCCGGAACGGATGGTTCCAAATGGGACGCACTCTGGTCGCTTTTGATGATGCCGCTCTGTCGCTGGTCTATCGTGGGCCGGACCAACCGATTGAAATTCAGAAATCTCATTTTATCCGCGGCAATACGCAAGTTTTCTTTACTGGCAAGATCGACCGGCCAAAGGCAGATGCTCCTATTTGGGATTTCCAGCTTGAATCCGAGTATCCGCTACTTGGTCCGAATGATATTCCTGAACCGCCCCAGATTTTGGATGGCGTTCTTGTAAAGGGATCCTTTGATTTGAACGAGCGGCTGATTGATGTCAGCCGGTTTTCAATTCGCTCCGGCAATGCTTCTGCGGAAGGGGTTGCCAGTGTTCAATTGCGCCCTGACGGTCCGTACCTTGCAATCGCCGTTGATGGGGAGAAGATTCCTTTATCGTTGGCCAAAAAAGCCTGGCCAATCACTTTGGTCCCGCCAGCACGGCGTTGGATCATCGAGCGATTGAAGGCTGGTTTCATTGAAAATGCATCGTTTACCGGTGCATTCCGTCCACCGGCGTTCAATCACAAAGACCCAGATGCCGGTTGGTCCGGTGATGATTTGGAATTGACCATGTCCTTCACCAATGGAGCGGTGGCTCCCGTTGGAGACGTTGCGGTGGTTGATGGTCTGTCAGGTACTGTCAAAATCGAAAATGAAGTTCTGACGGTGACGGCAAGCGATGGGACGGCAGGTCTTCCTGAGAGCGCTCGTGTTTTGGTTCCCGAGACGGTTTTTGAGATCCATCATCTTCCGTTGCGCACTGGTAAAGTCGCTCAGGTTCACACACGGCTGGAAGGTGGAAATGCGGAAATCGGGACCCTTTTAAACGCCAAGCCATTTAAGGTGTTGGAGCGGGCGAAGCTGACAGCAGACGGGGTAACAGGCATTGGGGAGGTGGATATCAGCGCCAGTTTCCCAATGAAACGAAACCTCGACATGAAGTCGGTTTCCTGGAAAGCGGTCGGCCGGTCCCGCGATTTTTCAGACACCAATCCGATTATGGGGCATTTGATCAGCAACGCCGATCTGGTGATTGAGGCCGACCGGGACGCAATTGCCATAACCGGTAATGGCAAGTTTGATGGCCTTAATGCGGACATAAATCTTGTTGTGCCGCTGGACGGTGAAAAAGGGTCGTCACGCCAGGACGTTGTTGCTGCAGTTACTGCAAAACAGCTCAAGGCGCGAGGTATCGACCTGACGGCGTTCCTTGACGGGCCAATGACGGTGAGCGCTGGGAAGATTGAAGGTGGTCAAAACATTACCGTCAACCTGCGCGATACAGACGTGCAGTTGAAGGCTCTTGGCTGGCAAAAAGCCAAAGGCGTGCCGGCAACGGCCACTTTCAAGTTGATTGAGACCGACGAGAAAACCTTGGTTCAGGACTTCGAATTGGTGTCAGAAGGGGTCGACATCTTTGGCCAAATCGAACTGTCGAAGAGTGGCGAATTGCAGGTCGCGTCTTTTCCCCGGTTCCAGCTCCGGCCTGGTGATGATGTTGATGTCGACATTACACGGGCAAGGAATGGCCGCTATGACATTATCTTTGCCGGTCTCACATTTGATGGGCGGGGGCTCATCAGAAGCCTGCGCAGTCCTGGTGGCAGCCAAGGCGAGGGGGATTTCGCAGATGGCGCCCGGATAGCTGTCGATATCGCCCGGATGACCGGCTTTAACAAACGCTGGATGAACGACGTTAAGGGCCGGGTAGATACCGGTCCGAAAGGGCTTGAGGCTGCAGAAATCCGCGGAAAACTCGACGGCAAGTCAGATTTCCGGTTCACGCTCACCCAGCAAGGGAACGCGCAGCAGGCCGATGGCCGGTTCGACGATACTGGAGCGATGCTGGCCTTTCTAGATTTCTATGAGCGGATGCAAGGCGGCAAGGGCGTGCTCAATGTGGCCATGGCGGATGCCGACAGTTGGGTCGGAGATTTCCGTGTCCGCTCTCTCTATATCACGGAAGATCCAGCGATTCAGCGGATCCGGGAAAGTGACCGCCGCATAAACGAAGAGGACGGTTGGATTAATCCATACGCGGGCCGATCTGCGAGTTCGAACCAGCCAAAAGGCAGCGCATCGTTTGAAACGCTCGATATCAATTTCACCCGCGATGGTGATATCATGACTATAAGCCGGGGCGCTTTGCGCGGCGCAGCACTTGGCGGCACGGTCTCAGGTACCGTCGATCTGGGCCAACAGACCCTTAGCCTGACCGGAACCTTTGTTCCGATCTATGCGCTCAACAATGTCTTTTCCAAGATCCCGCTTTTGGGATTTGCACTTGGCGGCAGCACTGGAGAAGGGCTGATTGGCGTGACCTACCGCTTGTCCGGTGCACTGTCAGATCCGGTTTTGTCGGTCAATCCGATCTCGGCCATCGCACCGGGGATCTTCCGCAAGATGTTTGAGTTTCAGCCGAACTGAACGGCATTCTAACCGCTGATCATAAGAAAAGCCGGGTGCGTGCCCGGCTTTCTGCTTATCAAAATGTGAGCGTCTGATCGATCACACCGGCTTTAGGAGAACATGTTTCTTCTTGCCGAGAGACAATTTGATGATGCCGTCTTCGGTGACATCGTTCAACGACAGCTGGCGGTTGGCATCCTGCTCACCCTTGTCGTTGATCTTGACCGCACCACCCTTGATGTTGCGGCGGACATCGCCGTTTGATGCGCAAAGACCGGCAGTTACAAAGGCATTCAAAACACCGAGACCGGCTTCCAGATCGCCTTTGGCAACCTCTACGGTCGGCAAGCCTGCCGCGGATTGGCCTTCTTCAAACGCCTTGCGCGCAGTTTCAGCTGCTGCTTCCGCTTTATCGCGGCCATGGATCAGCGCGGTTGCTTCTGTCGCCAGAACCTTTTTGGCGTCGTTGATCTCAGAACCTTCCAGAGCGGCGAGGCTTTTGATCTCGTCCATCGGCAAGACTGTGAAGAGCTTTAAGAACTTCTCGACATCAGCATCTTCCGTGTTGCGCCAGTACTGCCAGTAGTCATAGGCCGACAGCTGTTCTTCGTTCAGCCAGACGGCGCCAGCAGCTGTCTTGCCCATCTTGGCGCCGGACGCGGTCGTCAGAAGCGGTGAGGTGAGGGCAAAGGCGGAGGTTTCTTCCAGGCGGCGGACAAGGTCGGTGCCGGACAGAATGTTGCCCCATTGATCGGATCCGCCCATCTGCAGGCGGCAACCGGTGCGCCGGTAGATTTCAAGGTAGTCGTAACCTTGAAGCAGCATGTAGTTGAACTCCAGGAACGACAGGTTCTGCTCGCGCTCAAGACGCAGGCGGACGCTGTCGCGCTGGATCATCTGGTTGACGGAAAAATGCCGACCGATTTCGCGCAGGAAGTCGACATAGTTAAGCGACAGCAGCCAGTCAGCATTGTCCATCATCAGGGCATCGTTTGGACCATCACCAAAGGACAGCAGTTTTTCGAAAACCTTGCGAATACCCGCCTTGTTTTCTTCAATCAGGTCCGGTGTCAGGATCTTCCGGCTTTCGTCCTTGCCGGATGGATCTCCAACCCGGGTGGTGCCGCCGCCCATCAGGGCAATCGGCCGGTGGCCGGTTTTCTGGAACCAGTGCAGCATCATGATCGGCACAAGTGATCCAGCGTGCAAGCTCGGCGCTGTGCAGTCAAAGCCGATATAGGCAGTCACCGTTTCCTTGGCGCACAGCTCATCTAAGCCTTGAGGATCCGAGATCTGATGGATGAACCCGCGTTCGGACAAAACCTGCAAAAACTCTGACTTGAACTCGCTCATATATCTGCCTGTTGATTAAAACTGTCGCGTGGCCCATGGCCTGTTGCACAAGGCTCTATACCGGCGGCGGGCGGTTGTAAATTGCAAGCTCGATCTAGAGCGTTCAGCTAGGCAAAAATTCAGTTTTTAGGAAAACTGACTTTCGTGATGCGGGTCACGCCGCCGGATAACAAGCGCTGGTAGTTTCTTCTTATCGGCCGGTTGAGATCCGGCGTTCAGTTGAGGAGGAGAAGTCATGTTCAAGAAATTCGCAATTGCCGCCGTGACCACTGCGACATTGGCCACCGCAGCCGTTTCCCTTACGCCGAACCAAGCCCACGCCGGCAACCGCGCCGGAGCCGTTGCAGCCGGCGCGATTATTGGTCTTGCAGCTGGCGCGATCATCGCAAGCCAGGCTCAGCCGCGCTATTATGCGCCGGTCCGTTGCCGCAATCAGGCCGTCCGCCGCTGGAATCCATATCAACGCCGCTATGTCGTCGTCGGTTACCGTCAGGTTTGCTACTGATCACTTAGCAAAGTCATTTTGAAACGAAGGCCTCCTCTTGGGGGCCTTTCGTTTATTGGCGAGGAAGCACACTCGTTTCCCTTTTCCGCTGTTTAACGATCATAGTTCCCGAACTGCAGATTTCATCAGAATGACACCAATCCTTCATTCAGCTACCCGTCCGGTTTGCTACGACGCTCGCAACCGAGGAGGCCTTGATGACTGCAATCTCAGTACAGCGACTGTCCAAAACGTTTCGCGGCGGTGTTCAGGCACTTGACGGTGTTAGTCTGACGGTGTCGGAAGGTGAATTCGTCGCGCTGATTGGCGCCTCAGGATCTGGAAAGTCCACCCTAATCCGGCACATTTCCGGCCTTGTTGCCGGAGACAAGGACCGGGATTGCTGTACGGTCACCGTCAACGGGAAAACGGTTCAAAAAAGCGGCGCGGTCTCAAAGAACATTGCAGCCACCAGAACCGGCATCGGCGTTGTGTTTCAGCAGTTCAACCTGGTGCCGCGTCTCAGCGTTCTGACCAATGTTTTGGCCGGACTGCTTGGCAGGGTGCCGGTTTGGCGCGGGGTTTTTGGTTTCTTTTCTAAAGAAGAAAAGCAGCTGGCCATGCGCGCACTTCAACGCGTCGGGATTGAAGCGAAAGCCCGCCAAAGAGCCTCAACTCTGTCAGGCGGGCAGCAGCAACGCGCGGCAATCGCCCGCACAATTGTCCAAGGTGCCAAGGTGATCCTGGCCGATGAGCCGATCGCCTCCCTAGATCCAGCCTCTGCGAAGCGTGTGATGGGTATATTGTCCCGCCTCAATGAGGAAGACGGCACTACGGTCGTCGTGTCTTTGCATCAGGTTGAATATGCGCGCCGCTATTGCCAGCGGACCATTGCGATGCGGGCCGGCCAGATTGTCTACGATGGGCCGAGCCATGCTCTGACGACCCAGTTTTTGCGTGAAATCTACGGCGAGGCCAGCGAAGAACTTGTGCTGCCGGACGCCGAAGACTTCGGGACCGCGCCAATCCCGGCGACGGCCTGAAACCCTTCAGGGGAGACATCGTGATGAAATTGTTTGCTCGCATTGCTGCGTCTGCAGCGATCATGGTTGGTTTGAGCGGCCCGGCCCTGGCCGAGCGTGAAAAACCGGAAGAACTATTCTTTGGCATCTTGTCCACCGAGTCCAGTTCCGCCCAGCGCGAAAAGTGGGGCCCGTTCCTGGAAGCCATGGAAGCGTCCCTCGGCATGCCGGTGAAGCCGTTTTTCGCAGCCGATTATGCCGGTGTGATTGAAGGCATGCGTTTCGATAAGGTGGATGTTGTCTGGTACGGCAACAAATCCGCAATGGTTGCGGTTGACCGTGCGGGTGCTGAAATCTTTGCTCAGACCACGGAAGCAACCGGCGATCGTGGCTACTGGTCTGTCATGGTGACGCACAAGGATTCTGGCCTCACATACGAAGATGTCATGAAGTGCGGCAAAGACCTCAACTTCGGCATAGGTGACCCGAACTCCACATCAGGGTTCTTGGTTCCGTCGACGTTCATCTTTGCCAAGGAAGGCGTGAATCCGAAGGACTGTTTCAAGACCCTTCGCAACGCCAATCACGAAACCAATTTGATTTCGGTTGCAACCCAACAGGTTGATGCAGCTGTTGCATCTTCCACCGGCATGTATTCCCGCCTGAAAAACGCAAAGCCGGAGCTCTTTGCGGAGCTTAAGGAAATCTGGCGCTCCCCGCTGATTGCATCTGATCCGATGGCTTGGCGCCCGGAACTGGACGACAGCATCAAGTCGAAGATCATGTATTTCTTCATGACTTACGGCCGTCAGGGCACAGATGAGGAAGTGGCTCAGGCACGGGAAAATCTCGCGCTGATCGACATGGGGCCGTTTATCCCGTCGTCAAACGCTCAACTCTGGCCTTTTTATGAGATGGACCAGATCCGTCAGCGCATGTCGATCGAAGGAGATGACACTTACTCCGACGATGAGCGGACCACCAAGATCCTGGAAATCAACACCAAGATCGAAGAAATCCGCGCTGCTGCTGCTGCTCGTCCGCGCAAGTAACCCGGATTTAAAAGTAAGGCATGAGGGACACGGTCCCTCATGCTGTTTGAAGGTTTCTCCTCAGGATCACACCAATGACCAGCAACGTGAATGTGCTCAACGCGGCAACCCCCGAATTGCCGGTTCCCGGCCGCACGGCCCTAGAAAAGGTCTTTGATGTCCTCATATGGGGCGGTCTGATCGTTCTGCTGGTCTGGAGTTTCAAGCCGGCCGATATGCACCGCATGGGACAGGTTTTCACCGGTGGCGGCAACATGGCCATGTTGCTCGAAGATTTTTTGAAACCGAACTTCCGTTACTGGCACAGCTATTTTGACTTGATGCTGGAAACAGTACAGATGGCGGTTTGGGGGTCGTTTTTGTCCGTGATCCTGGCTGTGCCCTTCGGTCTGCTATCGTCCTCCAACATTGCACTTTACTGGATCGTCTTTCCGGTCAGGCGCCTGATGGATGCCTTCCGGGCGATCAACGAACTGGTTTTTGCGCTGATTTTTGTAGCGGCGGTCGGACTTGGTCCTCTTGCCGGTGTTTTGGCGCTGATGATCCACACCACGGGGACGCTCGCAAAACTCTTTTCAGAAGCCGTTGAGGCAATCGACCCCCGACCGGTCGAGGGCATCAAAGCGACGGGCGCCCCGGCCATTCAGGAGATCGTCTACGGCGTCGTGCCTCAAGTACTGCCTCTTTGGATTTCCTATTCGCTTTACCGATTTGAATCGAATGTGCGGTCTGCCACCGTTCTTGGAATTGTTGGTGCCGGTGGGATTGGAATGTCGCTGTCTGAAGCCTTGCGGGGCTTCGATTATTCGGCAGGGGCCGCAATCCTTCTGATCATCCTAGTGACGGTTTCGTTGCTCGATATCTTTGGATCGCTGCTGCGCAAGGTCGTTATTGACGGCACGGACCACGGCCGTTTCGCCAGCTATTTTCTCTTCCTGGCCGGTCTTGTGGCCGGTCTGGAGGTCCTGCTGGCGCATTCCTAACAACGATTGTCTGGATATTGCTGTTCGTTGCAAATCTGACGGGTTGATGTCACGTTGTCGGTCCCCTCAGTTCCATTTCTCTTCTGAACAGTGCGAACAGGTTTCTTGATGACCACCGGACATCTCCACATTCTCTGCGGCAAAATTGCTTCTGGCAAATCGACATTGGCCGCAAAACTCTCCGACAATCCGGCCACGGTGCTAATCAGCGAAGATATCTGGCTTGCCGATCTGTTTGGCCCAGAAATGGCGGCGATCAAGGACTATGTCCGCTGCTCAGCGCGTCTTCGAGCGGTCATGGAACCGCATGTCGTTTCGCTCTTGAGCGCGGGCGTTTCTGTCGTGCTCGACTTTCCGGCAAACACGCCAAACATGCGCGGCTGGATGAAGCAAATCATCGTTACGGCAGAGTGCGGTCATACTCTGCACTTTCTCAATGTGTCTGATGATATCTGCAGGATCCGGCTCCAAGAACGGAATGCCAGCGGACTGCATCCGTTTGAGGTTAGCGACGAGCAGTTTGAGCAAATCACCCGGCATTTTATCGCACCGGAAGTTGAGGAAGGATTTGAAATCAAGGAATACTGAGGTTTTGTTTTTGCCGGTTCCAGCATTCAATGAGATCAAACGAATCGCCGGAGTTCTTTCATGTCCTTAAGCAGCACGTCACCCGCCCGGGACGCAGGTCTTATCTGCGGTACATTGGAGCCAGGGCCGCGCAACACAATTACCGATGTTGCCGGCGTGACGGTCGGCCATAAAACTGTGATTGATGGCAATTTGAGAACTGGCTTCACCGCTATTTTGCCGCATCCGGGTAACATCTTTCTGGAAAAACTGGCAGCCGGATCGGATGTCATCAATGGCTTCGGCAAAAGCGCGGGTCTGATCCAGGTTGATGAGCTGGGAACGCTGGAAACCCCGATCCTCCTGACTAACACCTTTGGTGTTGCAGAAGGCATCCAAGCGCTGATCCGGCGGGAGCTCGCAGAGAATCCGCAGATCGACCGTGCCAAGGGTACCGTCAATCCGGTCGTGATGGAATGCAATGACGGATATTTGAGCGATATCAACGCAATTGCGCTCACCGAAGCAGACGCCAATGCGGCGCTCGCAGCTGCCTCAGAAGACTTTGAGCAGGGCAGTGTTGGCGCGGGCACCGGCATCAGCTGTTTTGGCTTCAAAGGCGGGATTGGTTCTTCATCCCGTCAGTTTCAGCTGGACGGCAAAACGTTCACGCTTGGTGTGTTGGTTCAGGCGAATTTCGGCAAGGCCGGAGACTTGGTCCTGCCGGATGGGCGGCGGGCAGCTCCTAACGAAGACGGGGCTCAGCCGGAGCGCGGGTCTGTGATCATTGTGCTTGCGACGGACGTTCCCTTGGACAGCCGTCAGCTGAAACGTGTGGCCCGGCGCGCGGGCGCAGGATTGGCGCGCCTCGGCGCCTATTATGGCAACGGCAGCGGCGACATCGGCCTTGCGTTTTCAACGGCGCAACGTATCCCGCACCTGTCGAAAGGTGCAATTGTCGCGCGCGATTGTCTGCATGAAGATAAAATCGACCCCTTATTTCAGGCGGCTGCCGAAACCACTCAGGAAGCAGTCTTGAATGCCATGATTGCGTCCCCCGCGATGCATGGCAAAAACGGCAGCTTCCGGCCGTCGCTGGCTGGGTGGCTGGGCAATGTGCAAGACTGAACATCTATTTAATCGCTGTTTTGCCAATTGGCTCAAACATTTTGTAAGACTTGGATGAATAATGGTTTGGATTGGACCTGATCTCGGGATCCGCAGGATGATGAGACCGTTTTTAAAAGCGAAATGGGTGTGTGCTGGGACATTCGCAGTGCTTGCCGCAGCGTTGCCTGCTTCAGACAACGCCCGTGCGGCCGACATCCATTTGGTGACCGAAAACTACCCGCCGTTTAATTTCATGGAAGATGGTAAGATTGTGGGCGTTGGCGCAGACCAGGTTCGCGAAATCATGCAACGGGAAGGCATTGAGTTTTCGCTTGAGATGATGCCCTGGCCTAGGGCCTATTGGCTGGCGGAGAATCGGAAAAACCATTGTGTCTTCACCACGGCGATGACTCCCGCTAGGGCAGGCAGCTTTTCCTGGATTTCACCGCTGGGCGGCGCGGAGCTTTTATTGGTCAAGAAGGCCGGGACGCAAGTACCTTCGTCCATTACAGATATCGCACAGAACTCTTCGGTCGGAACTCAGAGAAGCGACTATTCGGAATATGTTCTTCAAAACAACGGCTTCAGCAACATCGACTATTTCGATGATATCGGGGCGATTATCCGACAACTGACTCAAGAGCGCCTGGATCTGGCCGCGATATCCAGCATGATGTTCCACACCCTCATTGAGCAGGGCGTTGACGTCGAACTTGTTCATGGATTTGGAGATATTATCGGTAATGGAATTGCCTGCCATCCCGATACGGATCAAGCGCTGCTCGGCAAGATGCAGAACGGACTCAACAAGATCATAGCCGACGGTTTTCAGTTAAAAACTTTGAAGAAATACGCGGCAAGTTCCGCGGAGAGCGCACAACTCAGCGACAATTGATCCTTAGCCTCTGGTCTTTCTCTTTTTATCTCGTCCTTTTTCCGAACTTGTGAAGCGCATAGCTCCAAATGAAAAACCCCGGCCAAATGACCGGGGTTTTCCGTGTTTGACGCCTAAACTGTCTTAGACAGAGTAGTAGAGATCGAACTCGACCGGATGCGGGGTCATTTCGTAACGCTCGACTTCTTCCATCTTCAGTTCGATGTATGCATCGATCTGATCGTCGTCGAAGACGCCGCCGGCTTTCAGGAACTCACGGTCCGCATCGAGAGCTTCCATGGCTTCGCGCAGGTCGCGGCAAACCGTCGGGATCTCAGCCAGTTCTTCAGCCGGCAGATCGTAAAGGTTCTTGTCCATGGCATCGCCCGGATGGATCTTGTTCTTGATGCCGTCAAGGCCAGCCATCAGCAGGGCAGAGAAGCACAGGTACGGGTTCGCTGTCGGATCCGGGAAGCGGACTTCAACGCGTTTCGCCTTCGGAGAAGACGTGAACGGGATACGGCAGGATGCCGACCGGTTACGCGAGGAGTAGGCCAACAGAACCGGTGCTTCGTAACCCGGGACCAGACGCTTGTAGGAGTTGGTGGACGGGTTGGTGAAGGCGTTCAGGGCTTTCGCGTGCTTCAGAATGCCGCCGATGAAGTACAGGCAGGATTCGGAGAGGTCTGCGTACTGGTTGCCAGCGAAGGTCGGCTCACCGTTGTTCCAGATGGACAGGTGGCAGTGCATGCCGGTGCCGTTGTCGCCGAAAACCGGCTTCGGCATGAAGGTTGCGGACTTGCCATAAGCATGTGCGACCTGGTGAACAACGTACTTGTAGACCTGCATGTTGTCGGCACAAGTGGTCAGGTTGTCGAACTTCATGCCGAGTTCGTGCTGAGCAGCGGCCACTTCGTGGTGGTGCTTTTCGGTCGGAACGCCCATTTCGCCCATGACGGACAGCATTTCGGAGCGGATGTCCTGTGCGCTGTCGACCGGCGGGACCGGGAAGTAGCCGCCTTTGGTGCGCGGACGGTGGCCGAGGTTGCCGGTCTCATATTCAGAGCCCATGTTGGACGGCAGCTCGGAGCTGTCCAGGATGAAGCCGGTGTTGTACGGGTCAGCGTTGAAGCGGACGTCGTCGAACATGAAGAATTCAGCTTCCGGGCCGACATAGATGGTGTCGCCGAAACCGCCGGACTTGACGTAGGCTTCCGCTTTTTTTGCGGTCATGCGCGGGTCACGGTTGTAAGCTTCGCCGGTGATCGGATCGATGATGTCGCAGAAGATCGCCATGGTGGACTGGGCGAAGAACGGATCGATGTGCGCAGATTCCGGATCCAGGATCAGCATCATGTCGGATTCGTTGATGGCCTTCCAGCCAGCGATGGACGAGCCGTCGAAGGCAACGCCTTCAGCGAACATGTCTTCGTCAACAAGTGCAACATCCATGGTGACGTGCTGCATCTTGCCGCGCGGATCGGTGAAGCGCAGGTCGACGAACTTGATGTCTTTTTCCTGAATTTCCTTCAGGACGTCAGCGGCGGTGGTCATTATGTCCATCCCTTTGATTTTTCGTGTGAACGTTTGGGTTTTGGTCCCGGTCCGGCAGAGGGTTTATAGCGTTTGTCTCAGCGCGGAAAGTCCGGAATTGGGTGTGCGGCAATAAGCCGGAAGTCAAGGCGGGTTAAATGGCGTCGATGCCGGACTCACCGGTCCGGATGCGAACAGCTTCTTCAATATTGGAAACGAAGATCTTGCCGTCGCCGATGCGGCCGGTCTGGGCGGCGTTACGGATGGCGTCAACGGCCTTTTCGACCATGTCTGCACCAAGAACGATTTCGACCTTCACCTTTGGCAGGAAGTCAACAACATATTCCGCACCGCGGTAGAGCTCGGTGTGTCCTTTTTGGCGGCCAAAGCCCTTGGCTTCGGTCACTGTGATGCCCTGCAGGCCGACTTCTTGAAGAGCTTCTTTCACCTCGTCGAGTTTGAAAGGTTTGATGATCGCTTCGATCTTTTTCATCACCGTATGTCTCTCTCCGCATTAAACTGGCAGGGTCTGCCCGGTCGCTCTTCTTTAGAAGCCGGTTTAGGCGAGATGTGCCTTGACCGGGATCATCCGAGAGCTGTTGCCCAGGTGTTAGCAGGAAGCGTGCCAATTGAAAGTGGACCCAGATTTTTTTGCATTGCGGCGGGAAACCGCCACCATTTTTAGCAGCTCTGGGACGAGTTTCCGAAGGTTGGACACCTGGGCAATGCTTTTGTGCTCAAAAACTAATCAATTTGCATAATAAATATGCAGCTCCATGCCTTCGCCGGCGTCACGCCAGCCTTTTGCTCGACATTTTTCATCGGCCGCTACAGGTTTGATCGGCGGCAAGGCTGCCAAAAAATAGATCGACTAGAATTTGCGGATCACCCTGTGGCGTCTGCTCCAGCAGACAGAAACTGAAAGATAATCATGACCGCTTCATTGTTGACGCCTGAGGAAATGGGCCGCGCCGATCGCTTGACGATCGAGGGCGGCATTCCGGGAATTGACCTGATGGAGCGGGCGGGGGCCGCTGTTGCCAGGGCGGCTGCAGATCTTACGCCGGCAGGCGGGCGCGTTTTGGTGTTATGTGGGCCGGGAAACAATGGCGGCGACGGGTTTGTCGCAGCGCGGCTTCTGGCAGAAAACGGCTATTTGGTTGATGTGTATCTTCTGAAAGACCCGGCGGGCCTCAAGGGTGATGCGGCGCTTGCGTTTGCCTCTATGAATTTGCCCCACAAAGTTTTGCCGGATACCGTTCAAGTCGCGGGCGAACTTTTCGAAGAAGCCGTTGCGCCCGACGCTGTTATTGATGCGCTCTTTGGCGCAGGGCTGGACCGGCCGCTTCATGGATTGGCAGCCATGCTCGTCGATGTGATCAACAGCGCCCCAGCGCCGGTAGTTGCGGTGGATCTGCCGTCCGGTGTCAATGGAACGACCGGGCAGATACTAGGATGCGCGATTGAGGCGCACACGACTGTGACGTTTTTCCTAAAAAAGCCGGGTCACCTTCTTTTTCCCGGACGCGGCCTTTGTGGGGAGGTCACAGTTGCCGATATCGGGATTAAGCAGAATGTGCTCGACGTTATTGCGCCGCAAACATTTGAAAACGGTCCAGCGCTTTGGCTCGATCATTGGCCGGTGCCAGATCCGGTCGGGCATAAATATGCAAGGGGGCATGCGGTGGTTTTTGGCGGTCCGGTGGCCGCAACAGGGGCCGCGCGATTGTCCGCAACCGCTGCGCTGAGAGCCGGGGCAGGGCTCGTCACTTTGGCATCGCCGCCGGATGCTTTGATGGTCAATGCCTGTCATTTGACGGCTGTAATGCTGAAAAAGATTTCGGGCGCTGAGGCCATTCCTGAGCTGCTGGCCGACACACGTCTCAGCGCTGTCCTGATCGGTCCGGCATATGGTGTCGGCCCAAAAACTTGTGCCGCAGTTGAAGCGATTCTGGAGCAAGATCGGGCCACTGTTCTGGATGCGGATTCCTTAACCAGTTTCTCAGAAAAACCTCAGAAGCTATTTGAACTAATAAGGAAAACTCAAAATTCTGTGGTTCTCACGCCGCACGATGGTGAGTTTGCGCGTCTGTTTCCGGACCTCGTGGATGTGGACAGGTTGAGCCGTGTTCGCACAGCGGCGGTGCGGTCTGGCGCCATTGTCATCTTAAAAGGGCCGGACACCGTGGTCGCAGCGCCCGATGGACGGGCCGCGATCAACGCCAACGCACCGCCCTGGCTGGCGACCGCCGGGTCCGGGGATGTTCTGGCCGGAATTGTTGGCGGCTTGCTGTCTCAAGGAGTGACGGGGTTCGAGGCCGCATGCCAGGCAGTTTGGCTGCACGGTGCCGCAGGGCAGGAGGCAGGGCCCGGCCTGATCGCGGAGGATTTGGCATCAGCGCTTAAGGCGCCGATCCGCGAGCTTGTGGACAAGTCTTGCGTCTGGAGCACCTAAGGCGTTATTTTTCCTTTGACCTCAAAAGACAGAGTGATATAGAGGCTCCGCTTCAAACGCGGAGCTTTCAAGTTCTCGCGATGCGGATGTGGTGAAATTGGCAGACACGCCAGATTTAGGTTCTGGTGCCGCAAGGCGTGGGGGTTCAAGTCCCTCCATCCGCACCAAATCACTTGCTGGCAAGTGATTGTGTTTGAAAGAAAACCGGCCTTTGGTCGGTTTTTTTGTTACTGTTTTCGCGGTGTTTGCCCCACAATTTACCCCAGGTTTTACCCTACAAGCGTTAAAAGATATGGGGGGCGACCGAAGACCGATTTCTAAAACGCCATGGCGTCAACCCTTTAGACTATCTGCGTCGGTAGACTTGCTTAACCGGCACGTTGCCTTCCAAAATCGACCGGATCCAAAGTCACAGATCGGCTGTATTGGTTTTGTCGGAGATGCGGAACCGGCGCTGGTCGATTACTTTTCCGTTCCCGTTTTTCGAAACTCAAGAATCCAAGCGGAGCTGGCGCAGGGATTTGGACAGGATCCGGCAGAGGGCGTTTTCAATTGGCTTCTGGTTGCTGCGCGAGGGGATGAGCAGGCCGATCTTCAAGTCCTTCAGAAAACTCGACTTGAGCGGGAGATAGCTGAGCTCTCCAGCTTCAATCTCCTTCAAAAAACCAATCTTAGAATAAAGACCAATACCGCGGCCATTGAGGATCATGGAACGGGCGAGGGGCAAAGAGTTGGTAAAACAGGCCGTTTTAAGCGGGATCGTATGGTCGGCAAGCGCCAGATTGACCAGTGACCGTTCCGCAAGGGCATCGTAGGAGCGGATCAGCGGAAACGGTGTGAGGTCTTCAAGGTCGAGGGCATCACGTTCGGCCAATGGATGGTTCTTGGTGAGAATGGCGCCGATTGGTGCGGATTTTTCGGTCTGCAGCCGCACGCCGGGGTGGAGGTCATTGCTGAAGGATATGCCGATGCCAGCTTCGCCTTCGGCCACGGCTCGAACGATCTCGTCCGGCTGCGCCGTTCTGATGGTATAGGTTATATCCGGATAATCCCGTGCGAACTGGTCGATGGCAGAAGGCAAAAGACTGAGTGCGACGGAGTCCAAAGAGGCAATATCAATATGTCCGGCCCGCATCTCACGGATATCAGCCACAACATGCAGGATCTTTTCATAGTCGAAGATTGTTTTCCGGCAATGTTCCAGAACAACAGCCCCGGCTGTTGTCAGTTCGACACCTTCTGCATGCCGGTCGAACAACCGGACCCCTAGGCGCTCTTCAATGTCGAGGATCTTCCGGTTTACCGAAGATGACGACACATGCAGCACGGCCGCGGCTCTCCGGATAGATCCTTGACGGGCGACTTCGTCAAAATAGCTCAAAAACTTGCTGTGCATCGGTGTTTCTCTCTAGGGTGATGCAAAAAATGCATCGCTATGTGCAAAACTTAATTCTATCTGCAGCGCCGAACCCGCGTCTAGTCTGAAAAGAAAACGGGAGATAACAAAAAAATATCACCTACCAGGAGACGGGTATCATGACGCATTGGGGACTTAACCGCCGGCATATGTTGCAGGGACTTGGGGCAACCGCCGGACTGGCAACAGCAGGTACATTCTTTTCAATCACACCATCGAAAGCGGCCGATTTCAAAATCCGGATGCAGCTTGGCTGGCTGGCATCCAACGGAGTTCTGGGCGAGGTCATGGCTGACAAGCTTGGCTATTTCGCCGAAGAAGGCCTTGAACTCGAGATCATACCGGGCGGACCGAACATCGATGGCGTTGCCTCTGTTGCCTCCGGGGCGAACAATTTCGGCTCTATCTCGTCCTCGCCGTCGCTCATGCTGGCGCGCTCTGCTGGTCTGCCGATCAAATGCGTCGCCGCCGGATATCAGCAGCACCCGTTCACCTACTTTTCTATGGACAGAAACCCGGTGCACAAGCCGGAGGATCTGATCGGCAAGAAAGTCGCAACACAAGGCACCGCAAGGATCTTGCTGCGGGCGCTTCTGGCCAAGAACGGCATCGATGAAGATCAAGTTGAAGTGTCGGTGATGGGTGGTGATATGGCACCGCTTAAAGTCGGTCAGGTCGACGTGGCAACTGGCTGGCAGACCAATGTCGGCGCGCTGTCCGTTCTGGGTGACGAGCGGGTCGACATGAAGCTCTGGGACGCAGGCATCCAGCTCTACGCCAATCCCTATTATACAACGGATGATGTCCTGCAAGAAAATGGCGACAAGGTTGCTGCCGCCATCCGGGCCATTTCGCGCGGCTGGGGAGCCGTTTACGAAAACCCTGCTGCGGGTGTCGAAGCGTTGGTCGAGCGGTATCCAAACCTCGACAAGGACAGTGAGATGAAAGCCGTAGATCTGGTGCTCGGCTTTTCCTTCAATGACAAGACCAAGGCGGGGGGCTGGGGCGTTATGAACCCAGACAATTGGCAGGAGCAGATCTACACCTACGAAGCTCTGGGCCAATTCACCAACGTTGCGCCGGACCTGTCGGACATCATGACTTTGGACATTCTGGAAGCGACCAAAGATGTCCGTCCAACATTTGGCTGACGTTGCGGACTTGCATCCGCAACAGGATTTGGCAAGCCGCAGTGTTGCGGCCTGCCTGTCCAAAGCCTCGGTGAAATTCGGTCATTTCACTGCCCTTGAAGACATCAGTTTGGACATTGGCGAAGGCGAGTTCTGGACAATCCTTGGGCCATCTGGGTGCGGCAAATCTACGATGCTACGGCTCGTTTCCGATTTGGTGCCGGCGGCGACAGGACAGGTCGAAATTCTCGGTAAGACCACCGAGGCCGCCCGGCTGGCCCGCGAGTTTGCCTTTGTCTTTCAAGACGCAACGCTTCTGCCTTGGCGCAGTGCCTTGCAGAATGTCGAATTGCCTCTGGAAATTGGCCGCAAGCGCGGCGTCAAGATCCCGAAGTCCGACAAAAGCCCGCGCGAGCTTCTGGAACTAGTCGGTCTGAAGGGACGTGAAGATGCGCTTCCGCACGAGCTCTCTGGCGGCATGCGCCAGCGGGTGGCGATTGCAAGGGCGCTTGTCTGCAAACCGAAGCTCCTCTTAATGGATGAGCCTTTTGGTGCGCTCGATGAGATGACGCGGGACCGGTTGAACCTGCAGCTCCGGGACATCTGGCGGGAAACCGGCGTCACGATCCTGTTCGTCACCCACTCGATACCGGAAGCGGTGTTCCTCGGGCAGAAGGTCTTGATGCTTCGGGCAAATCCGGGCCGGGTGAAAGACGTCGTGGACATTGATCTTCCAGCAGACCGGCACGTCGCCTTGCGGGAAACTCCGGAATTCAACCGGTATTGCGGCCAGCTCCGCCAACTTCTGGAGGACTGCTGATGTCTTTGGCGCAAGTTTCCGCAGAACTGGATGACAAGAAGTCCGGCCGGAACGACCTGATCTATAAACGGGCCGTCAATGCCGCGATCCCGATTGGGACAGCCGTCTCCTTGCTGCTGCTTTGGCAACTCGGGGTGCGGTTGTTTGAGGTGCCGACTTACATCGCACCAGCGCCGACAGATGTCCTGGCGGTATTCGTGAATGAGTTCGCGTTGTTGTCGCGGAATTTCTGGCCGACGCTGATCGAAAGCCTGTCCGGATTTGTCGTCGGCAATCTGGCAGCGATTATGATCGCCATCGCCTTCGTGCACAGCAGGACGATCGAAAAGGCGTTCTTTCCGATCGCCGTCTTTATCAACACGATCCCCATTTTGGCGATCGCACCGATCCTGGTGCTGATATTCGGTGCCGGCATGACGGCAAAGGTCGTTATTGCGGCCTTGATCTGTTTCTTCCCGACGCTGGTCAATATGGTTCGGGGGCTTCAGTCCGTCTCGCCGCAAACCTTGGAACTTGCCCGGATCCTGTCCGCGTCCAAGGCGGAAGTCTTCTGGAAAATCCGGTTGCCATCCTCGCTGCCGTTCCTGTTTTCGGCTTTGAAGATTGCCGCGACCACCTGTGTCATCGGAGCAATCGTCGGGGAATGGATTGGAGCGGATGTCGGCCTGGGCGCCCTGATCATCGACAGCACCTTCAACTTCCGCTCACCACTGCTCTACGCAACCGTTTTTGTGTCTTCCGGCCTGTCGGTGCTGTTGTTCACCGCAGTTTCGGTCGCCGAGAAACTCGTCATTCGCTGGTAGTCGGCCCACCCGCCGACAGCCGTTCAAAATCGAAACAAGGAACAAGAAATATGGCAGAGCGTCATACAGAAACTGTTCAAACAGAGGGCGCACAGATCCCGGTCGTTGCCACTTGTGACGTCGTCGTCATTGGCGCCGGACCGGCGGGTCATGCAGCTGCCATTTCTGCGGCCCGCAACGGAGCTTCCGTAACCTTACTTGAACGCTATCATCATCTTGGCGGCATGGCGTCCGGAGGTATGGTGCTTGTGCTCGACGACATGGTCAATGACGGCAATGAAATCGTCACAACGGGCATCGTCAGCGAATTTGTGGACCGGATGGAACGCCAGGATGGTGCGGTTTATCCGCCGCCTGAAGAGTGCCAGACCAATTGGGAGATGTGGCAGAAATGGTCTCGCTGGGGCTGCATCGACTTCCACAAAGCGATGATGCCGCAACCGATCATCCATGCCGTTGCCTTTGATCCGGATGCCTGGAAACGGGTGAGCCTGGACATGGTTGTGGAAGCGAAGGTCAATCTGCGCACCCACAGCTGGTTTTCCGATGTTCTGATGGAAGGCGGCCGGATCACCGGCGTGATCGCCCAGACCAAACTTGGCCGACAGGCGATCCGCGCCAAATATGTTGTCGATGCCACCGGGGATCTGGATGTCGGTGTTGCGGCAGGTGCTGAATACACGGACGGGCAATACATCGTTACGACGGTGTTCCGCATGGCCAATGTCGATACGGACAAGGCAATCGCTTTCGAGTTTTCAGATCCGGAGGAATACAAGCGGCTGGACCGTGAAGCCCGGCGGCGGATTGGTGGTGCCTGGGGCATGTGGTGGCTGAAGACACCGATCCCTGGCATTGTGTGGTGCAACTGTCCGCATATGCCGGGATATGACGGTCTATCGGTGGAGGATATGGTCGCCTCCGAAATCGAGGGCCGGGAGCGGATGAAGAAGCTTCATCAGTTCGCCAAGGAAAACATCCCGGGCTTTGAGAATGCCACCATGCTGGGGGCAGCTGAGCAGATGGGTATCCGCCAAACGCGGCTCCTCCAAGGTGAATACGTTGTCAACAAGGACGATGTGAAATCGCGCCGCTACTTCGAAGACACCGTTTGCCGCGGCCGGGATTATTACACACCGTACCGGGCCCTGCTTCCCAAAGGAATCGACAATTTGATCGTCGCGGGACGGCACTACTCAGTTGAGAGCGATGCCCAGAAACTATCGCGCGAAATTCCGCCCTGCATGGCGCAAGGGGAGGCGGCCGGTGTTGCTGCGGCGCTGGCCCTGAACGGGGATGTCCCGCTCCGGATGGTTGATCACAGAGCAATCCAGAAACAGATGCGCGCCCAGGGGGCTGACCCGGGAGACAAACCGTCGGCAAACGCTTTGATCGAAGATCACGTCGCGGCGGAATAACAGAGGCCTACATGTCAGAGAAAATCATGCCGCTCGATGGCGTTCGTGTCATCGACTTCACCCAAGTTATGCTTGGTCCCTGCGCCACCCAGACCCTCGGAGACTTTGGTGCAGACGTCATCAAGATCGAACGTCCAGGGGCCGGTGACCTCAGCCGTGGGTTTTACGGCGTGGACACCGAAGAAGCGACCAACAATGCGGTTTTCGCATCACTGAACCGCAACAAACGCTCAGTCGTCATCGACACCAAATCGCCTGATGGACACCAAAAGATCCTGGATCTGATCAAGACTGCGGATGTGGTCGTTGACAATTTCCGTGCTGGCGTAATGGACCGCCTGGGTTTTGGTTATGACGCTTTGGAGAAAATCAACCCGAGGATCATCTGCGCATCTGGAACCGGGTTTGGATCAACAGGCCCCTACGCCCATAAGGGCGGTCAGGATGTTCTGGCCCAGGCCATGACCGGGGTGATGGAGAAAACCCAAGATCCATCAATCCCCAAATCGATCTATCCAACCACCTTGTGTGATTACTCAGCCGGTATGCATCTCGTGCAAGGCGTTTTGGCAGCCCTGTTGATGCGGGAAAAGACCGGCCGGGGCCAAAAGGTGGAGGTCTCACTCTACGACAGTATGATCGCCATGCAGATGCAGGAAGCTGCGCAATGGTCAAAACACCGGGATGTGCTGAACTGGGCGGCCATGCCGTTGACCGGTGTTTTCGACACGACAGACGGCGCGATCGTTATTGTCGGGGCTTTCAAGGCAAATCCCTTGCAGGACATCTGTACAGCGCTCGAAATCGAAGACCTTTCCCCCAAGTATCCGACGCTGGATATTCAGCGCAAACACAAGCCGTATCTGCAGCAACGGTTCAAGGAGGCGATCGCTGGAAACACCTGTGGCTATTGGTTGGAGCGTCTGGAAGCCCAGGATCTTCTGTGCGCACCTGTGCGTTCGTTGGGTGATGCACTGGATGACTCGCAAACCAAGATCAACGGCATGCTGCACACCATTCAGCATCCGGTCATTGGCGAACTCACACTTGCCGGCTCGCCAGTGCATCTGAGTGATGCACCGCTCACCGTCCGGCATCTCCCGCCGCGGCTGGGGGAACACACAGACGAGGTGCTTCACGAGTTGGCCGCGCTTCTGGCGCATGAGGCCGCCGAATGAGTGTTGATTTCGAAATCTCCGGAAATCTTGCGCGGGTAACAATCAACAGGCCAGACAGCTTGAATGCGGTCGATACGGCCACCCATGCAAGACTTGGCGAGATCTGGACGGAAATCGAAACCAATCCCGATATCCGTTGCGCCGTTCTGACCGGTGCGGGATCCAAGGCGTTTTGCGCAGGTGCCGATCTGAAAGAAAACACCGGGCTTTCCGGCGTGGATTATTGGAAAGGCATCAGCGGCGCCGGATTTCCCGGAATTGCGCTACGGCAGATGTCGACACCTGTCATTGCACGGGTGAATGGCCTTGCCCTTGGGGGCGGGCTGGAAATGGTCCTTGGGTGTGACATTGTCATTGCCGCAACGACCGCCCGGTTCGGACTGCCGGAAGCCAAGGTCGGGCGCGTGCCACTCGATGGCGGCATGGTTTTGCTGCCACGACTTATTCCCCGGAACATTGCTCTGGGCATGATGATGACCGGACGGTTGATCGATGCCGAGGCGCTTGAGCCTTATGGCCTCTTGAATTCGGTCGTGCCGCCTGAAGACCTTGATGATGAGGTCGACCGTTGGGTGCAGGATCTCTTGGCCTGCGCCCCGCTCAGTTTGAAAGCCATCAAGGCCGTGTCCCGGCAGACCGCGCATTTGCCGCTACAGGACGCTTATCAGTATCCATCGGAAGAGCTGGTTGCGGCCCTCTTGTCAGAGGACGCAGACGAGGGGCCGGCCGCATTCCGGGAAAAGCGGCCACCGGTCTGGAAAGGGCGCTGACCCGATGACCCTCGTAATCACCAGTTCTTGCATTGATGTCAAAGACAGCATTTGCACGACTGCCTGTCCAGTTGATTGCATTTATGAGGGGGGGCGCATGTTCTATATCCACCCCACAGAGTGCATCGAGTGCGGCATGTGCGAAAGCATATGCCCGGTGGATGCCATTCGCTATGCCGATGAGGTTGAAGACGACGAACGGCCCTTCTTGGCGCTGAATGCGGCGGTGTTTCGAAATGCGGCCG
Organism: Roseibium sp.; assembly: GCF_965216085.1. Lineage (GTDB taxonomy): Bacteria > Pseudomonadota > Alphaproteobacteria > Rhizobiales > Stappiaceae > Roseibium. The sequence continues at coordinate 2,255,918 of NZ_OZ244138.1, forward strand.
GCACACTCTCAGAACCGGGCGGATGGTCAAAGGGGGATGCTCCGCTTTCCGATCCGTCAGAACTGACCGAACTTGCCAAACATTATTCCAAAGAAAAGGTTGCCTGATGGACGGCGTGATTGCAGCGGTACCAACCCCGGTTGGCACAGATTTGTCTCCGATGCGGGAGCCATTCCTCGAACATTGCCGGTGGGCGCTAGATAACGGCTGTGATGGTTTGAACATCCTGGGGTCTACGGGGGAAGCCAATTCATTCGATTCGGCGACCCGAAAAAAAGTGATGGGATGGGCCGCAACTGCCTTACCAATCGACAAATTGATGGTTGGAACGGGAACGCCATCGCTTCAGGAAACAATTGATCTAACAATCTATGCGGACGAATTGGGGTATTCCGTCGCGCTTGTTCTTCCGCCTTATTATTACAAACCCGTTGATCCGGCCGGTTTAACAACTTGGTATCTCGCACTTCACGACGCGCTTGGCGCGCGGAAAATCCAGATCTATTTCTATAATTTCCCGCAAATGACCGGGCTTACTATTCCGGTAGATTTGATCACGGATCTTGCGTCGCTGGCGCCAGACCGGTTTGCCGGGATCAAGGATTCTTCTGGTGACCTGGATTATTGCCGAGCCATTGTGTCTGCGGCTCCGGCACTGCAAGTGTTTCCGAGTTCAGAAACCGCGCTCCAATCTGCTGCAGCTGACGGCTATGCCGGGTGCATTTCCGCCAGTGTGAATATCACAGCGCCCCTGGCCGCTCAGGTTTGGTCTGAACGGTCCGCACCTCCACAGGATATCAGCGATGAAATTGCCAGGCAGCGCGGTTTGCTCGCCGGACCACGTTTGGTTCCAATGATCAAGTATCTGGTGGCATCCCGGTCTGGGAATGAGGATTGGCGAACAGTCTTGCCTCCCTTCACCGCGCTGACCGAGGCAGAGGGAAAAGTCCTTCAACAAGACCTCGGACAGACAGGTTGATCATGGCCGATGACCACATATGGACGCAGCGTTTTATGGCGCTGTGTGATCAGATCGCATCCTGGTCGGAAGATCCGCACTTTCAGGTCGGATGTATCATCGCGTCGCCAGCAGGCCGGGAAATCCGGTCCACCGGATACAATGGTTTTCCGCGCGGGGTGTCTGCGGCAGATCCAGCGCGGTTCGACCGGGACAGCGGCGAAAAGTTCTACTGGTTCGAACATGCGGAACGGAATGCGATTTACAACGCAGCGCGCGCGGGCATTTGCCTCTCCGGCTGTACGCTGTATGTCAATCGCTTCCCATGTGCCGATTGCGGCCGCGCAATCATTCAGGCCGGCATTCCCCGCATCGTTGCTCCGCCCATTCCACAGGCCGATGGATCCCTTGACTACAGTTTTCAGGTTTCGCGGCAGATGCTGCGTGAAGCCGGTGTTCAGATTATCGAATTCAAGTGAGGATTAAGAATGGTTAGAAGTCAGTCGCTGGTCGCAGGAGAGTGGCTCGCATCGGAAACGCTCTTTTCGAACGACCCTGTCAGCGGCGAACCGGATCAGTTTTCGGCCGGGACGCCGGAGATGATTTCCAAGGCCTGTGAAGCCGCAGAAGAAGCCTTTTGGAGCTACGGCTATTCTTCCCGTACAGACCGCGCCGCGTTTCTGCGTTCCGTTGCCGGGCACATCGATGCGCTGGGCGCGGAGATTACGGTGATGGGCATGAAGGAAACCGGATTGCCGGAAGCGCGCCTTGAAGGCGAGCGGGGACGGACGATCGCGCAAATACAGCTGTTTGCAGACCATATCGAAGCAGGTGACTATCTCGACACGCGCCACGAGCCCGCACTGCCGGACCGCGCACCGCTGCCCAGACCGGATCTCCGGCTCGTACAGAGGCCGATCGGGCCTGTTGCTGTTTTTGGTGCCTCCAATTTTCCGCTGGCCTTTTCGACAGCAGGTGGGGATACCGCTTCTGCGCTAGCTGCTGGCTGTCCGGTGGTCGTGAAAGGCCATTCGGCCCATCCAGGGCTTTCCAGCCTAATTGCCCAAGCCTTTGACGCAGCAATAAAGGCAACGGGAGTGCATCCGGGCGTTTTCAGCATGGTGCATGATGGCGGCAATGTTGTCGGCGAAACACTTGTCAAACATCCTCTGATTTCAGCAGTCGGCTTTACCGGGTCTTTGCGGGGCGGGCGCGCGTTGTTCGATCTTTGCGCGAGGCGGCCAGACCCAATCCCGTTTTTCGGTGAACTGGGATCGATAAATCCGATGTTCGTCTTGCCGAATGCGATGGCCACCCGCGGCGAAGACATTGCCAAGAACTGGGCTGGATCACTGACGCAAGGTGCCGGTCAGTTCTGTACTAACCCTGGTGTTGCAGTTGTCCTGGATGGCTCAGAGGCCCAAGCCTTTGCAAGGTCCGCAGTAGAAGCACTTGGCGCAATCGCACCGCAGACCATGCTGACCGGTGGGATCGCAGCTGCGTTCCAAACCGGACGTGACCGGATGTGCGCGCATCCCAAGGTCGAAGTGCTGACTACGGGGCAGGACACCGGCCGGAGTGCATCCCCTTGTCTCTTATCCACCTCTGCAGAGGCATGGCTTAGCAATGAAGATTTGGGGGAGGAGGTTTTTGGCCCCCTTGGTCTCATTGTTGTTGCCCGCGATGAACAGGAGATGCTGACTGTTGCAAGAAGATTGCACGGGCAACTGACCTGCACCTTGCATTCTGACACGGAAGATTTCGGTCTCGCCAAAAGCCTGCTTCCAATTCTGGAGCGCAAGGCTGGGCGGTTGCTTGCGAACGGGTTCCCGACAGGTGTTGAGGTGTGCAGCGCCATGGTGCATGGCGGCCCTTATCCAGCCTCAACCAACTTCGGGGCAACCGCTGTCGGAACACTGGCGATCCGGCGTTTCCTGCGGCCGGTGTGCTACCAGGATATTCCAGCCGAGATTCTGCCAGAAGATCTGAGGTATTGAGGCCCGTCGAACTTCTGTAACTTTCAAATGGCGATGGCGTGGAATGTGTCCTGAACGGGCACCATTCCGCGGCATTGTCTGGTGCCGCTCCAAATTACCCAGTGTTCGGTATCCAAGCCAGCACTAACTAACAGCCAATCTGCGGAAATTGCGACTTGGTCAGTCGGCGGGAGAGGGCGGGCGATTTTGGAGTGCCGCTCAAACGGTTGAGTTGAAAGTTCCGGGAGACAGGTTTCACATCGTCAGCCAGTCGTTGATGCGCTTTGCCAGATCATCCCGGGAGGAGGGGCCAAAGGCCGTCTCGAGTGGAATGCTTGCCGTATCCGTTAGAAGCGCCAGGCGTTCGGTCGGGCTTCCATCTGAGGTATTTCTTTCAACATGTGCCCGTTTGATCGCAGTGAGTTGGATGGTTTGCCGGTCAGTTCGGCCGATCCTTTGACGTTCGTTGACAATCGTTCCTGCGGCTCTGTCGAAAGTGATCGTTTGTTTCGGGAAGAATGCCCAAGCGATCGCCAGAAAACCGACACCAGTCGCTGCCATTCCCAGCCGGCCGACGAGGTCCGCTGCCTCGACCGTTATGGCGCCCCAAAACAAAATCGCGGCTGCCGCTGCCAATCCAAGCTGCGGCAACCGGTTTATGCTGCGCAGAATGAGTTTTTCCCGGGAGCAGTTAACAGCAAACATGGATTTGAAACGCTCGTTCTTTGGGGCGACAGTGCGGGTCGCAGGAAGCAGGAAAAGGTTTTTGTTTTCACCTGTCGAATTGTATGCAGGAGTATGACGCGATGGGGCGTGTTGATCCAGGCCGGCCCAGAGGCGCGGAAGGTTCAAGCCGATACGCACGACAAATGTTTATCGTGAGGCACTCCTAACCCTGCACTCTGCAATCACCAAAGGAATGGGGAATTGCGAGTAAATGGTCCAACCTCAAAACACTTGCGGTAGCTGTTTCGTTTCTTCCGTTTAAGGGAAGCCTTCTCCCAGATCCCAGAACAGCCCGGTCATTATTTCCAACCCCTCTTTCATGAGGTGTGGCAGGACATGCTCGTTTGGGGCGTGTTGAGAGCAGCCGGTATAACTGTGAGGGACCCATAGTGTGGGCATGCCGATGATGTTGAGAAAGATATCATTCGGTAGAGAACCGCCGGCATTGGGAATAACGGTGACGTCTTTGCCGGTCGTTTGTTCGATCGACTTCACGGCCCAGGCGACCGCCGGATGCTCCGGATCCAAACGCGATGCGCGCAGCATCGACATGCGGGCCGGTTCCACTGTGATGTCATCAAATCCATTGTCTTTCAGGTGCTGACGGATCAGAGGCAGGAAGGTATCGGGATCGGTATCAACCACGAACCGGATCTGGCAAATGGCTTCCGCAAAAGGGGGGACAGCATTTTGTGTTTTTTCAGGATCGCCCGTGATGAACGACAACACTTCGAAGGTATTCCAACCGAAGACTTTCTCAGCCCCGCTTAATCCTGGTTCACCCCACCATGGATTGATCTCTGGATCATCCGGTCCGGATGTCACCGTTACTTTGGACAGGGCATCACGCACCGAATTCTTGATACGGGCCGGTTTGAGCCCGGGATGCAAGATTTCGCCGGCCCGGCTTACGAGTGTCGTGAGCGCGTGCATAAGGACAATGGCTGGATTGGCCAGCAGTCCGCCCCAATTGCCCGAATGGTGTCCGCCTTCACGGTATTCCAATCGAAAGCGAAGGTTCAATCCGCCGCGTGTGCCAAGCTTGATGTCCGGTCCGGCCGTTGAGAACCGTGGACCGTCTGAAGCAATCAGGAGGTCTGCGGCCAAAAGGTCACGGTTGGTACGGCAAAATTCTTCAAGCCCGGCAGACCCCATTTCTTCCGCAACTTCGATCAGGAATGTGACGTTGTAACCGAGGCGGCCGCGCGTTCCGATGACATGACGCAACGCCTGCATATTGATGGCATGTTGGGCTTTGTTGTCGGCTGTCCCGCGACCGAACCAGCGTTCCCCCGACGCTGTTTGTTCGATTTCAAGGGTCCAGGGATCGCGGTCCTGGCTCCAGCGTCCTTCTTCTCCCGGGACAGTGTCACCATGGCCATAGCAGAACAGTGTCGGCAGGGCCGGATCCTCGATCCGTTTGGCAACAAGGAACGGCGCCCGGTCTAGGACATCGTTGGGATGGATCTCCACGGAAAAACCCATATCTTCGAAACGCTGGCGCATCACAACATTCTGGTAGCGCATCAGGTCATCGCGATGCTCTTCCTCCCGACTGGACGTTTGAACCGAAACCAAATCGGCCAGCTCGGCTTGGAACCCGCCGTCGTCAAAGTATTTTGAAACGGCATCAATTGCGGCTTCGCGAGTTGTCATGTTGGGTCCCCTATAGTGTTGTTTTTTAATTGGTCGTCTTAAAACTCAATCGTCGCGCCGTGCGAGCCGAACTGCGGTTTGTCCTTTCCAGAGCCGTTTTGAGGGCATTACCAACATCAGATCGTCCTCAGGTGTCACAACCGGCTCATCTCCGTCAAAGCCAATGAGCGTTCCCTTTTGCGCAATCACCTCACCGCCGATAAAGGGGTGAGCGAAGGTAAAAGCCTCTGACTTGATCGTTACAGCTTCAATGACTGTGAAGGCTGACTGACGTGCCTGCGGCGCGGGGAATTCTTCGAGCGCCTCCAAAGGCAGAATCCCGGCCGCGCAGAGAAACCGGATTGAAGCTTCCTTGGCAAGATCTCCGGTCGACGCAGCCCAATGCTGGCCGCACTCAATCAAAAGAGCTGTTTGACTGGCACTTGGGTCATCAAACGGACCAAAGTCCCGCAACCGTTTGCCTGCGGCGTGGCCAGCGTCACCAACCAACCGTTCCGGAACCCCGATTGAAGCTGCCAGGGTTTTTGCCCGTGCATGCCTGCCGCTCATCATCAGGGGCGGAGCGGGATGCTGCATTGAGTGGATGTCGAACAGAAAATCGATGGTCTCCAGGGCTGGCAAAATTTCCCGTGCGCGGCGCAACTCGCTGCTATCGCGGTCTCCGTTCAGCACATCCTCGCCCCAGATCCGGTTGAAGTCTTCATCGACCCATCGGGATGCGTTCGGGTCGGCTGGGTCAAAAGCCTCATAAGCTGCAACGTTCATGAATGCTAACGTCAATGACCCGGCGATGGGCCGTGTCTCGCGTGTCATCAGCCAGTCGAGCGCTATGGCTCCACAAGGCTCATTGCCATGAACGATGGCGCTGATCATAACGTTCGGCCCGGCCGTGCCACTGTCAAAGCGCCAGAGATATGGAATACCCGAATTGCCCGATTTATAAGGAGAAATGTCCGGCGGGTTGAGCTCGACCGGATAAGCGTTCGGAATATTGATTTCCCTCATCAGGTGGTGTTCCTTAAGAAATGGTCGCTTGCGGGAGGAAGAGTGTTGGCATCACCCAAGGTTGCGCTTCTGGGCATGATACTGGAATCAAACCGGTTCGCACGTCCAGCCGATGAGGAAGATTTTCGCTCTTTGACGTGGCTTGACGGGGAGGCCCTGCTTAAAGAAGCGCGGTCCGTAACGCCGACCTTGGCGACCGAGTTTGCTGCTTTTGTCCGGGCCATGGACGCCACCCGCGACTGGCAGTCCGTCCCCTGTACACTTGCGGCAAGCCATCCGGCCGGGCCAGTGAAACAAGATGTCTTTGATTCAATCTGCGAGAATATTGTCCGGCATCTATCGGAGAATGGTCCCTTTGATGCTGTTTATATCTGCAATCACGGGGCAATGGTCGCCGAACACAGCCACGATCCGGACGGTGATCTTATGACACGCGTGCGAGAGGTCGTTGGCCCCAAGCCGATCATCGTGAGCACTCTGGATCTTCATGCAAACATGTCGTCCAAGATGGTGGATGCCTGTGATCTGATTGTCGGCTACCGGACCAACCCGCATGTCGATATGATAGAGCGTGGTGAAGAGGCAGCATTTTCACTGCGGCGCTGTCTTTCCAGCGGCACAAGGCCAAAAACTGTCCTCAAGCGCCCGCCAATTGTTCCGGCATCGGTCACGCTCTTAACGGCGGATGGGCCTTATGGCGATCTGATCGACTTTGGACAGCGCCGCCAGGCGGAGATGGGCGGAACGATCCTGAACGTCTCAGTGTTCGGCAATTTTGTCTTTTCCGACACGCCGGACAACGGTTTGAGTGTGGTTGTGACGGCCCGCGATGATCAGAAACAAGCAGAAAATTTGGCGGGAGAAATTGTGGAACGTGCCTGGCAAAACCGGGACCGGTTTGTCCGGGAACTCACGTCCATCGATCAAGCTGTCGCGTTGGCAAGCAATCCTGGAAAAGCGCCCGTGATTTTTTCCGACGCCGGCGACAACCCGGGCGGTGGCGGGTCCGGCCGGACCACGGAGCTTTTGAGCGCTCTTTGCGCCAGCGGCGCAAAGGACGTGATCTATGGATCGTTCTTCGATCCTGACCTGGCAGCCGAAGCGTACCAGGTAGGCGTCGGAGCCAGCTTTTCTGCAACTTTCAACCGCAATGCTGGAACAGAAATCTGGGAACAATGGAATTGCCCGTTTGAAGCAGAAGCCAAGGTGCTTGCCCTACATGACGGAGACGTTGTCGGAGAACGGGGCATTACCCAAGGCCGCCGGATGCATCTAGGGCCCTGCGCCGCCTTGGATCTCGGCGGTTTAAAGGTTGTTGTCATCTCTGACCGGGCACAAACGGCGGATCCCGTCTTCTTTCACATGCTTGGACTGGATGTCGGTGCTGCCAAGTGTGTGGTGGTGAAATCCCGGGGCCATTTCCGCGCTGGATTTGACCAATGGTTCGCGCCCGATCAGGTCTATGAAGTCGATACGGCGGGCTTGACGAGCCCCGTTCTTGAACGTTGGCCGTTTCAATACCTTCCGCGTCCAAGTTTCCCACTGGATCCAGATACAGTTTGGCCGGAAGACGTGCGCGGCTAAACAGGCTCCGAATAATCGTCTGGCTCCGTGGTGTCCTTCACATATTCCATGAATTGCTGGGCGAGTTCGGACGGTTGCCGTCCGGTCGGCAAAACGAAGCTGGTGTCGTAGGTGATTGGCGCGTCGAAGGGCCGGACCGAGATGCCCGGCATCCCCTTGGACAAGACGGGAAACGGGTTGAGCAGGGTAACGCCAAGTCCTGCCCGTACCAATTCGATGGCTGCCATGTTGGTTGCTGTTTCTGCGACGGTGCGCGGTCTGACACCCGCTCTGGCAAAGAGCTGTTCTGTGATAGCGCGTGTCCCAAGTCGTCTCAGAAATTCGATCAGCTCCACGCCCTCCAGATCCGACGGGGTGATGATGTCTTTTTCTTCCAAGGGATGGCCGGCTGGCATGGCGCAAACCACCTTGGAGCGCCGCCAGGGAAGGAGGGTCACGCCTGAACGCCGGATCATAGCGCTGGTCAGGCCAAGATCGTAGTGCAGGTCGAGTATGCCGGAGACCAAGACATCCGTTGCTTGAATGTCGAGTTGAAGGTTCTTGCCCGGATTCTGTTTTAGGAAAGCGGCAACTCTGGAAATGATGTAGTTGTGCGCGAGCGTCGGCGGAACAATCAAGCGCAGCGGCTCTTCATCTGCTGATGCCCATTCAGCGCCTTCGATCAAGGCCAGCGTCTCAAAAAGCGGGTCGAGCTGGTCGTTGAGCCGGAGGGCGGCGGCCGTCGGTTCAATCTTACCGGCACTTCGCAAAAACAGCGACCGGCCAACGCGTTGTTCGAGCTGTCCCAATGCCCGGCTAATCGAGGATTGTGACACACCAAGCCGGCGGGCGGCGCCAATCGTCGTGCCGGTAGTGACCAAGGCACGCAGCGCTTCCATTTCCCTCAATCTGTGTCGCGGTTCTGCCATAAGGTGAGGATCCCATTTTCGTCATAGTCAGTATCCAAGTTGAATTATCCTATGCAGAAATGGATTAACTTTCCAGTTGGCAATGAATTTTCTGCAAGCTAACATCCTTTCCATCGTGCGGCAAAAGTCCGGAAAACGGATATCGCACCTTCCGAGGGAGTTACATTGTTATGAGAAAACTAACAGCTGTTGCTGCTGCAACGGTAAGCGCGCTCGCGTTATTAACTGGAGCAGCTGCCGCAGAAAAACTAACCATCGGCTTGGCCTCTGAGCCAACTGCGATGGATCCCCATTTTCACAATCTGGGTCCAAACAACGCCATGTCGGTTCACATCTTTGACCGGCTGATTGCTCAGGACGAAAAGCAGCGCCTGTCGCCAGGCCTGGCTGTGTCTTGGAAGCCGATCGATGACCTGACCTGGGAATTCAAACTGCGCGAAGGCGTCAAGTTCCACGATGGATCCGATTTTACAGCCGACGATGTCGTCTGCACCATGGAACGTGCACCGGATGTGCCGAACTCCCCGTCGAGCTACGGCACTTACCTGAAGGGCAAAACCTTCAAGAAAATCGATGACTACACAGTTCATGCCATCACAGCGGCGCCTTATCCGCTGATGGCGAATGATATCTCCAACGTCCCGGTGGTCTCAGACAGTGCCGGCTGCGGCGCAGCAACCGAAGACTTCAACTCCGGTAAAGCTGCTATCGGCACGGGTCCGTTCAAGTTCTCAAGCTACAAGCCAGGCGAAAGCATCAACCTGGTCCGGAACGACGATTATTGGGGCGATGCTCCGGCCTGGAGCGAAGTTGAGTTCCGTCCGATCAAGTCCGGCCCAAGCCGGGTGGCTGCGCTTCTTGCCGGCGACGTTGACATGATTGCGGCCGTTCCGACGACCGATATCAAGACCTTGAGCGAAAAAGCCGATCTTCAGCTCAGCCAAGGTGTCTCCAACCGGGTTATTTATCTTCACATGGACCAGTTCCGCGAGAACTCGCCGTTTGTGAAAGGCAATGATGGTTCGGATATCAAAAACCCGCTGTTGGATCAGCGCGTCCGCCTGGCTATTTCCAAGGCGATCCGCCGGGATGCAATCGTAGAACGCGTGATGGAAGGCGTGGCTATTCCTGCTGGTCAGTTGTTGCCAGAAGGCTTCTTCGGCGTTTCCAGCAAACTGAAGCCTGAACCGTATGATCCGGAAGGCGCAAAAGCCTTGCTGGCCGAAGCCGGTTATCCGGACGGTTTTCAGTTGACCATTCATGGCCCGAATGACCGTTACATCAACGACGCTAAGATCGTGGAAGCAATCGGACAGATGCTCACACGTATCGGCATCAAGACGGCAGTGGAAACAATGCCACGGTCCGTCTATTTCGGCCGGGCGTCCCGCGGCGGCGCGGATGGTCAGCCGGAGTTCAGCTTTATCCTGGTTGGATGGGGTGCAGGCTCTGGTGAAGCCTCTTCACCGCTGAAATCCCTGATCCACACCTATGACAAAGACCAGGGCTTTGGGTCTTCGAACCGTGGCCGTCATTCCAATGCCGAAATCGATGCAACGATCGAAGAAGCATTGCGGACCGTGGATGACGAAAAGCGCCAGGACCTGTTGGCCAAGGCCACCGAAATGGCCATCGGTGATGTTGCTATCATCCCGACCCACTTCCAGGTCAACACTTGGGCCACCAAAAAGGGCCTGAAATATATTCCCCGCACCGACGAGTACACACTCGCCATGGGTGTCGTGAAGGAATAACTGGCAGTTACCGGACCGCTGCTGTCAGCGGTCCGGTTCTCCCCCTGAACTGAGAACCTCTCATGTCTGTTTTTGTCATCCGCCGGCTGATGCAGGCGATCTTCGTCGTGTTTCTCATGTCGGTGATCGTCTTCTTCGGAGTGAATATTGTTGGCGATCCGGTTTACATGCTGGTCAGCCCTGATGCAGATCAGGCAGACATTGAAGCCGCGATCCGCCGTCTTGGGCTCGACCGCCCGATTTGGGAGCAATACCTTCTGTTCCTGAAAGGGGCCGCGCAGGGCAATCTCGGCGACTCCTTCATCTTCGGCGAACCGGCTCTGAAGTTGATCCTCCATCATATGCCGGCAACGCTCGAGCTGGCGTTCAGCGCGCTGATGATGGCGATCGTGATCGGAATTCCGCTTGGTCTCTACTCTGGCCTTTATCCGGACCACGTGGTGTCGAAGGGCATTATGGCCGGATCAATCCTTGGGTTTTCCCTGCCCACATTCTGGGTCGGGTTGATGATGATTTTGCTGTTCGCCGTTGAACTTGGCTGGCTGCCATCAACCGGCCGCGGGGATACAGCCTCAGTCTTTGGAATCCAGACCAGTTTGGCGACTTGGGACGGCTTGACCCACATTATGCTTCCCGCGCTTAACCTTGCGCTATTAAAGATCTCACTGGCGATCAGGCTGACGCGGGCCGGGGTACGTGAAGCGATGAGCCAGGACTATGTCAAATACGCCCGCGCAAAAGGCGTTTCGACACAGCGCATCATCTTCGTTCATGTCATGAAAAACATCATGATCCCGGTGGTTACTGTCATGGGACTGGAATTCGGCAGCCTCATTGGATTTTCGGTCGTCACCGAAACAATCTTTGCCTGGCCTGGGATGGGCAAGCTCCTGATCGATGCGATCCTGCAACTCGATCGGCCTGTGGTCGTCGCCTACCTGATGATCATGGTCCTGTTCTTTGTCGTGATCAATCTGGTCGTCGATATTCTCTATTCAATCCTGGACCCGCGTGTCCGTCTGCAGGATCAGGGCGCATGACCGATACTACGATTTCGTCGTCAACTCCGGCCACGGTCAAGGTGGAAACACCTTTTCAACGGTTTCGGGCGGAGTTTTTCGAAAGCCGCATTGCCACGGCCGCCTTCTGCATCCTCGCGATCATTCTGCTTCTGGCGATTTTGGCTCCGTGGATCACGCCACAAAACCCCTATGATCTTGCCCAGGTGGACGTTTTGGATGGGCGGTTGCCGCCCGGATCTGAAGCCTTTGCCGGATACACCATGTGGCTCGGATCTGATGGAGCCGGCCGGGATCTTTATTCGGCGATCCTATATGGTCTCAGGATCTCAATTTCCGTTGGCCTCGCCTCTGGGGTGATCGCCCTCTTCATCGGTATGACAGTGGGCTTGATCGCTGCTTATGCCGGCGGCCGGACCGAAGCCATCATCATGCGGGTGGTCGATTTGCAATTGTCTTTTCCGGCGTCCTTGGTGGCCTTGATGCTGGTCGCAGCTCTTGGAAAAGGGGTCGACAAGATCATCCTGGCCCTTGTGGTGGCCCAGTGGGCCTACTATGCCCGAACGGTCCGGGCGACGGCTTTGGTGGAACGCGGCAAGGAATACGTCGAAGCCGCGCAATGTCTGGGCCTTTCGAAGATGCGGGTCGTTTTCCGGCACATCCTGCCGAATTGCCTTGCCCCGCTGATCGTGGTTGGCACCGTGCAGACCGCCCATGCCGTCTCATTGGAAGCAACGCTGTCCTTCCTGGGGGTCGGATTGCCGCAAACCGAACCATCTCTGGGTGTTCTGATCGCCAACGGCTTTGAATACATGCTGTCCGGCCGGTACTGGATTTCGGTCTTTCCCGGTTTTGCCCTCTTGATGACCGTGGCGTCGATCAACCTTGTCGGAGACCAACTCCGAGATGTTCTCAATCCGAGGCTTAAGAAATGACCGCGGTCCTGGAAGTAAGCGGGCTGAAGACGCATTTCTTCACGCATGCCGGTGTTGTCAAAGCCGTCGATGGCGTCGACTTCACCGTCAACAAGGGCGAGGTGATGGGCCTTGTTGGAGAATCTGGATCTGGAAAATCCATCACGGGGTTTTCTATTCTGGGTCTCATTGATCAGCCCGGGCGGATCGTTGAGGGCGCTATCCGGTTCAATGGCGATGACATTGCCAATGCGCCGGAGGAAAAACTCAAAACGATCCGCGGAAACCGGATTTCGATGATTTTCCAGGACCCGATGATGACCCTAAATCCGGTCTTGCGCATCGATTCCCAAATGATGGAAGCGATCTTCGCGCATGAGAAAGTGTCCAAGAGGGAAGCCTGGGAGCGTTCCCGGGACGCTCTTGGTTTGGTCGGCATTCCATCCCCTGAAGAGCGGTTGAAAGCCTATCCGCACCAGCTCTCTGGCGGGATGCGCCAACGGGTGTCGATTGCCATCGCCTTCCTGAACAAACCAGACTTGATCATCGCCGATGAGCCGACGACCGCGCTCGATGTCACCATCCAGGCGCAGATCATCCACGAAGCGCAGAAGCTGACGCGCCAGACCGGAACCGCGATGATTTGGATCACCCATGACCTTGCTGTTGTTGCCGGCCTCGCAGATCGAATATCGGTGATGTATGCCGGCCGGATCGTTGAACAGGGGCTAACAGACGACGTGATCGATCACCCGCTGCATCCCTATACCGTTGGTTTGCTGGGGTCTGTGCCGACCGCCAACAAAAGGGGCGAACGGCTGTTCCAGATTGAGGGTATGACACCGAACATGCTGGCTCTGCCCGAAGGCTGTGCTTTTGCGCCGCGTTGTGGAGCTGCGAGCGCTGCCTGCAAAGCTCCGCCTCCAGTGGAACATGTGGCAAACCGCGAACTGCGTTGTTTCAATCCCCAGGCACAGGTGGCAGCCCAATGACCACGCCACTTGTTGAGATTAAGAACGTCTCCAAACGTTTTGCGAAACGGCTCGATGTTGCCGGAAAAATCGCTCAGAAGCTGGGGGCCAATGTCCGCGAAGAAGTGGTGCATGCGGTCGACGAAGTGAACCTAGATATCCGCGAGGGTGAGGTATTGGGCCTTGTCGGGGAATCCGGCTGTGGTAAATCCACGCTTGGCCGCGTGGTTGCTGGGATTCATGCACCGAGTTCAGGTCAGTTGCTCTTTCAAGGCAACGACGTGGCCGCCATGTCCAGTGCCGAACAGCGGGCTGCGACCCTCGCAATTCAGATGATCTTTCAGGATCCCTTCGCCAGTTTGAACCCGCGCATGCGGGTTGAGGACATAATCGGCGAAGCGCCGCGGTTTCACGGCATTGTCTCGCGGTCTGAGGCTTCGGACTACGTTGATGACATCATGCGGAAAGTCGGGCTCGATCCATCGTTGAAGCGGCGCTATGCCCACCAGTTTTCCGGCGGTCAACGTCAACGGATCGGTATTGCGCGGGCGCTCGCAGTCAAACCAAAGTTTCTTGTCTGTGACGAAGCCATCGCGGCGCTGGATGTCTCCATCCAAGCCCAGGTGATCAATCTCTTCATGGATTTGAGAGAAGAATTCGGCCTGACCTACCTGTTCATCAGCCATGATTTGAGCGTTGTCGAGCACATCGCCGACCGCGTGGCGATCATGTATTTGGGCCGGATTGTCGAAAGTGCATCGACTGAAGAAATCTTCAGTGCGCCCAAACACCCCTACACAAAGGCGCTTCTGGCAGAAGCGCCGCGGCTCGATCAGAGAAAGCGCGATTTTGCGCCGATCGAGGGCGAGATTCCATCACCGTTGGACCCGCCGAAGGGGTGTTATTTCAATCCACGCTGCCCACACGCACAAGATCCGTGCCGCCGGGAACAGCCTGGCCTTGAAACCTTCGGCGAGAGCCATTCGGTCGCTTGCCACTATTGGAAGGACGTCTGATCCCCACAGCCGGGATCGTTAATCGAGTTGCTTGCCACGTGCCACTTTGCTGCGGCGCGGCGGGTATGTGCTGCCTTTTGGGAGGAAGAAATGAAAAACACTGATCGCGTTTGGGACTTGGTCGATGCCCGCCGGGAGGATTATGTCGGTCTGTCCGATCGTGTCTTCGACCTCCCGGAAATCGCCTACACCGAGTTCAAATCTGTTGCCGAACACAAGAAGATGCTGGAACAGGAAGGCTTCAAAATAGCTGAAGGTGTTGCCGGCATCCCGACCGCAATCGTTGGCGAGGCCGGTGATGAAGGGCCTGTGATCGCCATTCTCGGCGAGTTCGATGCGCTGCCGGAACTGGGACAGACAGCGGGCGTTGCCGAACATCAACCCGTCGAAGCTGGCGGTCCCGGGCATGGCTGCGGGCACAATCTTCTGGGCTCGGCCGCGCTTATGGCAGCTTCGGCAGTTAAGGATTATCTCGCCGAACGCGGCCTCAAAGGCCGTGTGCGCTACTATGGCTGTCCAGCCGAAGAAGGCGGTGCGGCCAAGACATTCATGGTGCGCGAAGGATTGTTTGATGACGTCGACGCGGCAATCTCTTGGCACCCGGCGACGTTTACGGCGGTCAACGAAGCCAATTCACTTGCCAACACGCGCATCGATTTCACATTTCATGGCCTGGCGGCCCATGCGGCCGGCGCACCCGAGCTCGGCCGCAGTGCGCTGGATGCCATCGAGTTGATGAACGTCGGCGTCAATTACATGCGGGAGCATATGCCCGATGATGCCCGGGTGCATTATGCCTATTTGGACGCTGGGGGGATTGCGCCCAATGTTGTGCAGTCAAAAGCAACTGTCCGCCAGCTTGTCCGGGCCAGAAATCTGAAAGAGTTGCGCGGCCTGATCGACCGGGTGCGCAAGATAGCCGAAGGCGCAGCGTTGATGACGGAAACAACCGTTGAGACCAGCGTCGTCAGCGGGGTTTCCAATTTGATCGGCAACCGTCCTTTGGAAGAGACCATGCAGCGCAATCTCGACAGATTGGGCGCGCCTGACTTTGACGACACAGACCGGGAATTTGCTGACAAAATCCGCAGCACACTCAGTGAAGACAACATCACCGTCTCGTTCCGGCGGATCGGCGCTGAGGTGGATCTGGATATGGCACTCTGCGATTTTGTGGCTCCGCTCGATAGGCAAAGTGAAGGCGGAGAGGGCTCGACCGATGTTGGCGATGTCAGCTGGGCAGTGCCGACCGTGCAGGCCCGTGTGGCGACGTGTGCAGTTGGAACGCCGTTCCACACTTGGCAGTTGACCGCGCAAGGCAAAGCTCCGGCTGCGCACAAAGGTATGCTGCATGCTGCGAAAATCATGGCAGGAACCGCGGTGGATCTGTTCGAAGACAGCGAAGTTCTAGATCAGGCGATCACGGCCCACAAAGAAAAGCTCGCGCGCGACCCTTACGCTTGCCCGATCCCCGATGACGTCGGTCCGCCACTGAAAGCGATGAGTAATCAATAAAATATCAAAATCTCATCTAGGTGAAATTAGCGGGCAGTCCGGATGTTCACTTCCGGTGCCCGCGAATCGTCCGAAACAACTGCGGTTCTTCGCTCAGCCTCATGAATGAGTTTTCTGGCAACCGCGGGGGAGGGCGTTTCTTTCGCTTCTCGGATTGGCTGCCTGATTGAGGAAAACAAGCAGATCATCTGTGTTGAGCTCGAAGACGAGTTTGACGGTGATGCCCATAGCAGATTTCAATCCGAACAAATTGGCGTGGTGGCAGTGTAAGGCAAGCTGTAGAGCCGGGAATGCCGGTCCCGAACAGTTTTAGTCCGTAAGTTCGTCAGTGAAATTTCCGTCACCGGATAACTACATAAGTATAAATATAGATGGCAATGTTTTCATTCGGAAAAAGTTCAATAAAGTCATATGTAATTTTTGATTAAGTTTAAGTGGTAACGGCAAATTTACAAAACCCTTTTCAAATATATTGCAGATGGGCAAGGGTTGGTTTTGTGAAGTTGCTGGAGAATTGAATGATTTCCTGTTTTTGGAAAGGTCTGTCGGGAATACTTGTTGCTGTTCTTATCGTTGGTCAATGGTCGACCGTTGCCGATGCTGAGGAACAGGTCATTTTGAAAATCAGCGGCAATGTTTCAGCGGACGGGGAGATCCTGTTCACGCGCAATGACTTGGAAGCGCTCGGGTCAACGGAAATCGCCACAACAACGCCCTGGCATGATGGGGTGGTGCGTTTTGAAGGTGTTCCGCTGAAGAGTTTGTTGGCGCATGTCGGGGCACTCGGCAACGATCTAACTGTCTTCGCGCTCAATGATTATTCTGCGACAATTCCGATGAGGGACCTTGAAGAATTTAACCCCATTCTTGCCCTGAAACTGAATGGAAAACACATGGGAGTTGAAGACAAGGGGCCGCTTTTTGTCATCTATCCCTTTGATTCAGACAAGAATCTTCAAAGTGAAATCTATTTCTCGAGATCCGTTTGGCAGGCCAACAAGATCCTCGTGAAATAGGCTATCGGGATGCAGTGGCCAAAAATCCAGTTTTCTTGGCAGATTTATTTGATAGCCGGGATATTGATATTCGGGTCGCTCACAGCGCTCAATATCGCGTCCTTCGACAATGCACGCCTGTCGATCAAACAGGCTATGCGTCATGACACGTCTTGGAATGGCGCCAATGGCCGCATCGAGGTGGAAAAACTAAAATCAGCCTTGAGCTCGTATCTTCTTCTCCAAGATGATGCTGGAAAAACACGTGTTGATCTCCAAATTGCAATCGTAAAAAGCCGCCTGGGTACATGGAGCCAGGGATCCTTTGGTGAATTTGTGAATGAAGACACTGATCGAATTGAGCGATTGGCGCAGGCCAAACAAGTCCTAGTTGACATTGAGGACTTGATTTCAGAGCACACAGCAATCGCTGAGCGTAAAGAGCTGATGGAGAAATCAAATCAACTTTCGAGAATTTTTCATGATTTAGGATCGTTGTCGCATCAAACGAGTATGAACCGGGCAGCTGCAGCCCGCGAAGAATTGCAGCACCAGCAACAAATTCAAAGGCGGATCTCTGAATTCCTTATGGGGCTTGGTGCGCTGTTGCTTTTTGTAGCGATTAGGCAAAACGTATCGCTTAAATCCGCATCTGATCTGGCAGTTGCGAATGCGCATAAATTTGCTCACTTAGCAAAACACGATCCGGTAACAGGGCTGCCAAACCGGACTGCTGTCGATGAAAAGTTGACGGCCCTGGCAAGCGCGCAACAAAAGCCGCAACGGGTGTGCGTTCTTGCTGCGGACTTAGATGGGTTCAAGCGCATCAATGATATGTTGGGTCATATCGTCGGCGACGCAGCCCTGAAGGCAGTTGGCCAGCATTTGATCAAAGCCGTTGAAATGTCCGGAGCAGCGGGAATGGTTGCGCGAGTGGGCGGCGATGAGTTTCTGATCATCCTGGAGAATTGTGATCAGGATTGGTCCTTGCCTGATTTTGCCAGAAGTCTGTTGCAGTCTTTGGATGTGCCGATGGAAACTGAAGCCGGGAAAGTAAGCCTTGGATTGTCGATTGGCTATGCGGAGTCCAACTACCAGCAGCAGGCTTTTGTTCATCTGATTATGGATGCCGACCTTGCTCTGACCGAAGCCAAATTGCGCGGGAAGCGGCGCGCGGTCGCCTATAACAATGCTTTGAGGACGAAAATGAAGCGCAGGGAGGCGGTGGAGGATGCTCTGCCGTCGGTGGCACGAAATCATGAGATCCGGCCGGTGTTTCAGCCTTTCTTCGATATTCAAACTGGCCGGTGTGTGGGATTTGAAGCTTTGGCGAGATGGGCCCATCCAGAGCTTGGTCAAATTGCACCAGATGAGTTCATCTCAATTGCGGAAACGACTGGAGATATTGTTGATATTGGTGGCCATATTTTGCTTCTAGCGTGCCGCGAGGCGGTCAGTTGGGAATCTGACGCTGCCATTTCCGTGAATCTCTCTATGTCGCAGATTTTGCGGTCAGACATTGTTCGCGACGTGCGCAAGGTCTTGGACGAAACTGGGCTTGATCCGCACAGGCTGAAACTGGAAATTACTGAAAGTGTTTTGATTTCCGACCTAGATCGTACCGTCGCCGTTCTGCGCCAGTTTCAAAACATGGGTATTCGAGTCTCTTTGGATGACTTTGGGACCGGGTATTCAGGTTTGTCCTACCTGGCAAAATTCGCTTGGGATGAAATCAAGATTGACCGCAGTTTTGTGATTTCCGCCGGATCTTCTGAAGATGTTCGCAATGTCGTCAAAATGGTGGTCAAGATCGCTGCGCAGCTTGGCGCTGTTGTCACCATCGAGGGCATTGAGACGCATGAGCAGAGAGAGCAATTTGCTAGCTTTGGCTGCCATACCGCACAAGGGTTTTTGTTTGGAAAGCCGCAAGGTCGAGATAAAATTTCTGGATACCTTCAAAGACAAATTGTACCGCTGGGTAGACCAGCCAATCCATTGCGGGCATAGGAATTGAGGGCGCTCGCGAAGCGGGTTTAGCAAGACCGGGAAACGAGCAGGGTGGCTCAATGCCATTTCCCAGATCTCAGATTGAAGAATATACAGCCGTTTTCTGCGTCAATAACGGGTGGTTCATCGCCCGCAAGACTTGACACTTTCGCCCCCAGCCTTTATCGCGCTCCCATCGTGCGTCTTGGGCTCTGCTTAAGGCGTGCACCGCTATTGGAATGCTCCTGCAAAAAGGGGAGTGGGCGGTGCGGCACACGGAAATTTTGATAATCAACACCTCCAGGGCGCATTGCCGCTCAGGACCGAGGACGAAGCAAAACCCATGCAGGTAACCGAAACCCTCGCCGAGGGCCTCAAGCGCGAGCTGAAGATCGACATTCCGGCTGGCGATCTGGCAGCCAAACTCGATGAATACATGGACGACATGAAGTCCAAGGCCAACATCA
Organism: Roseibium sp.; assembly: GCF_965216085.1. Classification (GTDB taxonomy): domain Bacteria; phylum Pseudomonadota; class Alphaproteobacteria; order Rhizobiales; family Stappiaceae; genus Roseibium. The sequence continues at coordinate 2,275,368 of NZ_OZ244138.1, forward strand.
AGGGCTTCCGTCCGGGCAAGGTTCCGGTCGCGCATCTGAAGAAGATGTATGGCCGCCAGGCAATGGCTGAGATCCTGTCGAACACCATCCAGGAAACTACTCAGAAGGCCGTTGAAGAGCGCTCCGAGCGCCCGGCGCTGACACCGGAAATCGATCTGCCGGACGAAGAAGCTGAAAAGATCCTGGCCGGTGACGCCGACCTGTCCTTCAAGATGACCTACGACGTCCTGCCGGACTTCGAAATCGTTGACTTCGGCGGCTTTGAGATTGAACGTCCGATCGTTGAGATCGCCGATGAGGAAGTCGACAGTCAGGTTTCTGACATTGCCAAGAACAACACACCGTTTGAAGCAAAAGACGGCGCAGCTGAAGACGGTGACCGTGTCACCATGTCTTACCTCGGCAAAGTTGACGGCGAGCCTTTTGAAGGCGGCGCTGACGAAAACGGTCAGCTCGTTCTGGGCTCAGGCCAGTTTATCCCGGGCTTTGAAGATCAGCTGATCGGCACCAAGGCAGGCGACGAGAAGGTTGTTGAAGTAACTTTCCCGGAAGACTACCCGGCTGCCCATCTGGCTGGCAAAGCCGCGACCTTTGACGTTGTCGTCAAGGAAGTTGGCGCACCAGGCGAAGCTGCGATCGACGACGAGTTTGCAAAAGGTCTCGGCCTTGAGTCGCTCGACAAGCTGAAGGAAATCGTCCGCGGCCAGATCGAAGGCCAGTTTGGCCAGATGACCCGCCAGCGCGTTAAGCGTCAGCTGCTCGACAAGCTCGATGAGCATTATTCTTTCGAACTGCCGGAAAAACTGCTGGAATCTGAGTTCCAGGTCGTTTGGCAGCAGGTCGAAGAAGACATGAAGCGCAACGAAAAGACCTTCGAAGACGAAGAGACCACGGAAGAAGAAGCTAAAGCGGAATACCGCAAGATTGCTGAACGCCGTGTCCGTTTGGGTCTGGTGCTGTCTGAAATCGGTGAAAAGAACGACATTCAGGTCACCGAAGAAGAAATGCAGCGTGCGCTTTATGACCGGGTCCGTCAGTTCCCGGGTCAAGAACAGCAGGTGTTCGAGTTCTACAAGAACAACCAGCAGGCGCTCGCGTCCCTGCGCGCACCGATCTACGAGGAAAAAGTCGTCGACTTCATGCTCGAGCTGGCAAAAGTCAGCGACAAGACGGTGACCAAGGAAGAGCTGGAAAAGCTGGTTTCTGAGGATGAAGACGACGCGTAAGGCGTTTTTATCCCGAATAATCCCCAGATGCGACGGCAACTTTAACTTTGCTTTCACGCCGCATCTGCCATGACTTTGCGTTGAGGGCGGCATCCCTATATATGGGATGTCGCTTTTTTCGAATTGGGCCATGAAACGATGCGCTTTCATGGTCTGTGTTCTGCCCAAGGCCCTTGGGCAACATCTCAAGCATATGGATGAGGTATGAAGGATCCTGTCGATATCTACATGAACACTCTCGTGCCGATGGTTGTCGAACAGACGAACCGGGGCGAGCGGGCCTTCGATATCTACTCGCGCTTGCTGAAGGAGCGCATCATCTTCCTGACCGGACCGGTGGAAGATCACATGGCAACGCTGGTGAGCGCACAGCTTCTGTATCTGGAAGCGGAAAACCCGTCTAAAGAAATCGCGATTTACATCAATTCGCCGGGCGGCTTGGTGACCTCCGGTCTCGCGATTTACGACACCATGCAGTTCATTCGCCCCTCGGTGTCAACGCTCTGCATTGGTCAGGCTGCGTCCATGGGCTCTCTGCTTTTGGCTGCTGGTGAAAAGGACATGCGCTTCATTTTGCCGAATGCCCGCGTCATGGTTCATCAGCCGTCCGGCGGTTTCCGCGGTCAGGCAGCCGACATCATGCTGCATGCTCAGGAAATCCTGGCCATGAAGCGGCGGCTCAATGAAATTTACGTGAAGCACACCGGCCAAAGCTTGGACCAGGTTGAAGAAGCGCTGGAGCGCGACAACTTTATGACCGCCGACAAAGCCAAGGAATTTGGCATTGTTGACAAGGTCATCACGGATCGGATGAGCCTGGGCGGCGAAGAAACGTCGTAATTTGCGGGTTTGTGCAATAATCACGGGGCGATTTCCCGTGGTTTTGCCGGAAAAATCCATAGGTAACACAGGGTTTTCACCTTCGCCTTAAACCTATATTGATTTTTAACGGCGAACCATGGTGACATCCTACAGGAAAGTGCGGCACTTTAGGTGTCTAACGCTTTCAGTTCGGATCTGGCTCTATTGGGCCAAATCCGGGAAGATAAGGGGTGAAGGCCCCAGAAACGCGAGGTTGATTACATGACCAAGGCCAGCGGCAGCGATTCCAAGAATACGCTCTACTGCTCCTTCTGCGGCAAAAGCCAGCACGAGGTCCGCAAGCTGATCGCCGGCCCGACTGTTTTCATTTGCGATGAATGTGTCGAGCTGTGCATGGATATCATCCGCGAGGAAAACAAATCCTCGCTGGTAAAATCTCGGGACGGAATCCCGACCCCTCAGGAAATCCGCGATGTTCTGGATGACTATGTCATCGGTCAGGGCAGCGCGAAGAAGGTCCTGTCGGTCGCCGTTCACAACCACTACAAGCGTCTGAACCACGCCACCAAGAACAATGATGTTGAACTGGCCAAGTCCAACATTCTTCTGGTTGGTCCGACAGGTTGCGGCAAGACACTGCTTGCGCAGACCCTGGCCCGCATCCTTGATGTGCCATTTACAATGGCGGATGCAACGACATTGACCGAAGCCGGTTATGTCGGTGAAGACGTTGAGAACATCATCCTGAAGCTGTTGCAGTCGGCCGACTACAATGTCGAGCGGGCGCAACGGGGCATCGTCTACATCGATGAAATCGACAAGATCAGCCGCAAGGCCGACAACCCGTCGATTACCCGTGATGTGTCGGGTGAGGGTGTCCAGCAGGCACTCTTGAAGATCATGGAAGGCACGGTGGCCTCCGTTCCGCCTCAGGGCGGGCGCAAACATCCGCAGCAGGAGTTTCTGCAGGTGGACACCACCAATATGCTGTTCATCTGTGGCGGTGCGTTTGCGGGTCTCGACAAGATCATTTCCGACCGCGGCACCCAGACGTCCATTGGCTTCCAGGCGCAGGTCCATGCACCTGAAGACCGCCGGATCGGCGAGCTCTTCTCTGAGCTGGAGCCGGAAGATCTTCTGAAGTTCGGTCTCATTCCGGAATTTGTAGGCCGTCTGCCGGTCATCGCCACTCTGGAAGACCTCGACGAAGATGCGCTGATCACTATTTTGACCGAGCCGAAAAACGCGCTCGTCAAGCAGTATCAGCGTCTATTTGAGATGGAGCAGGTCGAACTGTCTTTCCACGAGGACGCCCTGCGGGCGATCGCGCAAAAAGCGATCGAGCGCAAGACCGGTGCCCGTGGCTTGCGGTCTATTCTGGAATCCATCTTGCTCGATACCATGTACGAGCTGCCGGGTCTGAAGGGCGTCAAGGAAGTCGTCATTTCACCAGAAGTGGTGAATGGCGAAGCGCGTCCTTTGTATATCTACGAAGACCGCGAAGAAACCTCTGCTACGAGCGCGTAAGCTAGCGGCAAGCGCTTAAGTTTAGACGTTTGAAAGTGCCGCTCTTTCGGGGGCGGCATTTTTGTTTTTTGCACAGCCAATTTGGTTTGGGGTGCGTTATCCACCGTGCCGGTGAGTCGTCAACAGACAAGTCCGTTTCTTAAGACGCGATTGCCTTGACACCGGGGCGGCAGGTAGCCACCTAATAGAGCGAAAGGACGGCTTGTGCGGATCGTCGGCACGCCCATCCGGGGTGTTTACGATCCGGCCCTCGGCAAATACCGCTGAAAGCCGTTTTCCAGTGTCTCTGGCTGCCTTTTAATGAGTGGGGCCGGAACACGCCGAGAAAGGAAAAAAAATGAGCGACGCAGAAATCCGCGCCACTGATCCAGACTCAACGTCTGTGTATCCCGTCTTGCCCCTGCGCGATATTGTCGTCTTCCCGCATATGATCGTTCCGCTGTTCGTTGGCCGTGAGAAGTCGATCAAGGCGCTTGAAGAGGTGATGACCACCGACAAGCACATTCTCCTTGCGACGCAGATGAATGCCGCCGACGATGATCCCAATCCGGACCAGATCTACAACGTCGGTACGCTGGCAACCGTGTTGCAGCTGCTGAAGTTGCCGGACAACACTGTCAAAGTGCTGGTCGAAGGCGGCGCGCGCGCGCAAATCGGTGAGTACTCCGACCGTTCAGACTATTTCGAAGCCACAGCGACTGTTTTGCCTGAAAAAGACGGCGAAAACATCGAAGTGGAAGCTTTGGCGCGCTCCGTGATCGCCGAGTTTGAGAACTATGTGAAACTGAACAAGAAGGTTTCTCCGGAAGTTCTCGGCGCGGTAAACCAGATCGACGATTATTCGAAATTGGCCGATACCATTGCCTCACATCTGGCGATCAAGATCCCGGAGAAGCAGGAAATCCTTGGTGTCGTTTCTGTCTCCGAACGGCTTGAGCGTGTCCTTGGCATGATGGAAAGCGAGATTTCCGTCCTGCAGGTGGAAAAACGCATCCGTTCGCGCGTCAAGCGCCAGATGGAGAAAACCCAGCGCGAGTACTATCTGAATGAGCAGATGAAGGCCATTCAGAAGGAGCTGGGTGACAGCGAAGACGGCAAGGACGAGATTGCCGAACTCGAAGAAAAGATCAAAAAGACCAAGCTGACCAAGGAAGCGCGCGAACGCGCTGCTGCCGAGATCAAGAAGCTGAAACAGATGAGCCCGATGTCTGCGGAAGCGACCGTGGTACGGAACTATCTGGACTGGCTGATCGGCATTCCGTGGTCAAAGAAATCCAAGGTCAAACACGATCTCAGCTTTGCCGAGACCGTGCTGGACACTGATCACTATGGCCTAGAAAAGGTCAAAGAGCGGATCGTCGAATACCTGGCGGTTCAAAGCCGGGCCAACAAATTGCGTGGTCCGATCCTCTGCCTCGTCGGCCCTCCAGGTGTTGGTAAAACCTCGCTTGGTAAGTCGATTGCCAAGGCAACGGGCCGAGAATTTGTCCGTATGTCGCTGGGCGGTGTGCGCGACGAAGCGGAGATCCGTGGCCACCGGCGGACCTACATCGGCTCCATGCCGGGCAAGGTCATCCAGTCGATGAAAAAAGCCAAAAAATCCAACCCGCTCTTCCTGCTCGATGAGATCGACAAGATGGGCATGGATTTCCGCGGCGATCCGTCATCCGCACTGCTTGAGGTCCTGGATCCGGAACAGAACTCGTCCTTCATGGACCACTATCTGGAAGTCGAGTACGATCTGTCAGACGTGATGTTCGTGACCACGGCCAATACGTTGAATATCCCGGGTCCTTTGATGGACCGGATGGAGATCATCCGGATTGCCGGTTATACGGAAGAAGAGAAGGTGGAAATCTGCCGCCGTCACCTCATTCCGAAAGCTGAAAAAGACCACGGCCTGCGGGAAGGTGAGTTCACCATCGAAGACGAAGCGCTTCAAAAAGTGGTGCGCCGCTACACCCGTGAAGCCGGAGTGCGGAACCTTGAACGCGAAATGGCGACCCTTGCCCGGAAATCGGTCAAGGATATCCTGATGAGCGATAAGGAAAGCATCACGGTTACGCCGGAGCTCGTCGAGGAATACCTCGGTGTACCGCGGTACCGCTATGGTGAGGCTGAACTGGAAGATCAGGTTGGTGTTGTCACCGGTCTTGCTTGGACCGAAGTTGGCGGCGAACTGCTGACGATCGAAGGTGTCATGATGCCGGGTAAAGGCAAAATGACCGTTACCGGCAACTTGAAAGACGTGATGAAGGAATCAATTTCGGCAGCGGCATCTTATGTGCGCTCCCGGTCTGTTGATTTCGGCATCGAGCCGCCGTTGTTCGACAAACGCGACATCCACGTGCATGTGCCAGAAGGCGCGACGCCGAAGGATGGTCCGTCTGCCGGTATCGCCATGGCAACCGCGGTGATTTCGACCATGACCGGCATCCCGGTGAAACGCGATGTTGCCATGACCGGTGAGATCACCTTGCGCGGCCGGGTCCTGCCAATCGGTGGCCTAAAGGAAAAACTCCTGGCGGCTTTGCGCGGCGGTATCAAGTTGGTGATGATCCCGGAAGACAATGCCAAGGACCTGGCGGATATTCCGGACTCGGTGAAAAACTCGCTCGAGATCATCCCGGTTTCCGGCATGGAAGAGGTGCTCAAACACGCTCTTGTACGTTTGCCGGAGCCCATTGAATGGGATGCCGATGCGGCGGAAGCTGCAACCAAGGCGGGAGGTTCGGATGACGACACAACAGGTGTCGTTGCCCACTAAAACCGCTCAAACAATGTATAAAATGTCAAGCCCCGGCCAAACCGGGGCTTTTCTTTTGAATAATTGGTCAAAATGGCTGTTTTCTGCGAAAAAACCTCTTGCGTTTCGTCTCAAATCTCGCGAATTTCGCGCAACGGCGCTGACAGGAATCGTCGGCATACGTCCGTTTCTTAGAAAGGTATCTGCTATGAATAAGAACGATCTGATCGCAGCTGTCGCAGAAAAGACCGGCCTGACAAAGGCACAGGCAGGCGAAGCAGTTGACGCATCTTTTGAAGCTGTCACTGAAACGCTGAAAGGCGGCGGCGAAGTCCGCATCATCGGTTTTGGTAACTTCACTGTTTCCGAACGTGCTGCTACCGAAGGCCGGAACCCGCGGACTGGCGAAACGATCCAGATCCCGGCTTCTAAGACGCCGAAATTCAAGGCTGGTAAAGGCCTGAAGGACGCTGTGAACGCTTAATCGTTCTCAGAGGTCATAAAGACCCAAGAACCCCGTGCTTGAGTGATCAAGGGCGGGGTTTTTCTTTTGGCGTTTTGGTTAGAGCATTTTTGAACAATACGGGGTCACTTGATAGGTTCAAATCTGCTCTAGATGACGGGAACCTTGCAGGGAGCCGGCACTCTCAACTAATGTAACTATAGGTATTATAGCTGTTGGATGTCCGCGATGCCGCTTCATGCAGTGATCAGCCAAAGGCGGAATGCCCTTTTTGAAGCCTGGAAGGCCGATTCTTTTCAACAGGTCCAGGTGGAAAACATTGAAGACCTGCGCCGCCACGCGTTTCTCGATGATTTGGATCTGGAGGTCGAGACGGAGAAGTCCGGCCGCAGAAGCTTAAAGAACGCCATTGTCGTGCGCCGTGACGGCAATCCCGACACCAATGCCAGTGTCTGGGTGCGGGCGAGCTACTCTGGCTACCAGAAGGCTTGGTTGGGCTTTGTCAAACAGGTTTACAAGATCGACGCGAAACCGGCGGATCTGGCGGGCTACAACATCGATCATCTGTTGAACCGCGCACGCAGTCCGGGCGGGGCAGGGTTCATCCGGATCGAAGCGATCAATGACCAGGTTAATCAGGCCTGGGGCCGTATGTTTGAAAAGGCCGCCAGCAATCCGGAGTTTTATGCCAACCAGGAACGTTATGGCCGGAAATTATCCTGGTTGATTGCCGCAAAGCTGATGGGCCAGATGCCGCCGCGCGGCCCTTCCGATCAGCAAGGCATCAACCGGCTGGTGAGTTTCTTTAACTCCCAGGGCTTGGCGCAGGACAATCCACGCGAAGGCCTGACAAATATGCTGGAGTTTGCCTATCGGTTCCGCTGACCTGCTGTCACGAGCCCTCAAGAGAAATCGTTATAAAACAACTTCTTTTCGCAGCTGGCCATCTAAAATCATCCACAGGCAAATCGCGTTTTTTGAAATTCTTCAATTTCGCACTTGCCAAGCGGAGAGGGAGCCCATAAAAGGCATCTCACCTCGTTGAGGGCGATTAGCTCAGTTGGTAGAGCGCTTCGTTTACACCGAAGATGTCGGGAGTTCGAGTCTCTCATCGCCCACCATTCTCCCACAAATAATATTTCATTTTTCTACGGGCCGTAGATGGCGCTCCTGCGCTGAGGCGTTAGCTTTTTCCGTTAGAATGATGTCCCGTCTGTCTGCCCCTGCTGGGCAGAAGGACTAGGTCGGCAATCCCGATTTTGCCGGGGTACAGCTCAGAGGCAGACGTCCGGCAGGGCTCGACCCTAAAGGTGACCTTTTCCGGATTTTATGGACCGGGCTTCAGCAGCATCCACATCTTGTTCAATCTGCAGCAAGGCACGGGCGAACTGCGTGAAAAGCGCGACAAATACGCCAACTCCAACAAACAGATATATGACGGTAAACAGTTTGCCTGCTGTTGACTGGGGCGCCAGATCACTGACGCCGACGGTGGCAACGGTCATAGCGCTGAAATAAAGCGCGTTAACCCAGCTCCAGCCTTCAACAGTTTTGTAAAATATCGTTCCCGACAAGAGGATCAGACCGGCCAGCAGAAAACCGGAGCGAAAATGCGGCCTATTCCAGGACCGGACAATGGCCTTCAGCAGACGGATCAGGGTGAGAAGTGTTGAGAGCATGGTTTTCGGGCCTCCGGATTTCGAGGGGTGGCACGCTTACCCTAGGGGCGCTTCTAAGGCGAGCGGTTACAGCCCTTCGACGAAAACACATTCTGCTCTCAAGTGATCCGAAAACGCTATGGCTGAGTTATGTAATGTCCACGTAGCCGACAATGCCTTCGTAGTTCATGTTGGACAGTGTGTTGATGACGTTGTCTTTCTCCGCTTCATTGGCGGTGTAGAAGTGTGTTCCGGTTTCTGAGTTGAAAAACCGGTAAAGCGCGATGTCATCGGAATCTGCGGTGCTGTGCAGGTAATAGGCAACGCCTTCGTAGTTAAACTGAGGCATATTGGCGATCACCGAGTCTTTTTCAGCTTCATTAGAGGTGAAAAAGTGGGTGCCAGTCTGCGTATTAAAAAACCGGTAGAAGGCGATCGCATTTGCATCAGAGTTGTTCACGCTCTTAAACGCCACGTTTTCATAGGCAAAATCGGGCAGATTTTCGTTGATCGACACGGCTTCTGTGAAGTCGGGTGAATAAAAGTGCGTTCCAGTGGCGGTGTTGAAAAAGCGGAATACGCCGAGATCGACATCGGTGATGGTGACGCCATTGGAACCGGTAGACGACCGGCTTTCCGTGACCGTCATAGAGTAGGTTCCAGGGTCGGTGTTCAGCCGGTTGGTTCCAAGCGTTATGATACCGGCATAGTGGCTGGCAAAATCAGTCGGCAAACCGCCCGACATTGCTTCAATGTAATAAACTCCGCTCACTGTCGGCGTATAGGTGATCAGGGCATTGTTTCCTGATCCGTCGTCATCGTCGGTTTGTACCGGGTTACTTGAAGACGAGCTTGAATATAGCCTGAGATACGGGTCAAGGAGCGTGCCAGCTCCGGTCGACCATCCGTTGAGAGCGATGGTGTAGGAATAGCCAGCGGTCATATTGACGGCGAACCAATCCGTGTCGCCCAAAACTTCCAATTCCCCGCTTGTCGCCCCATTGGCGCTAATGGTTGTTGCGGAACTGGCATCGTCTCCAAAATCGTCGCCGCCATAGGTGGAAACGGTCAGAACGTAAGTGTCACCGATGTTGTCGATGGGATCCAGGTTTTGGCGAAGATAGATCGTTTCGGTCTCTTCGGCGGTGTAAAGCAGGTTTCCGTTGAGACCGACGCCATAGCCCGTATCTGTGGTGTGCAGGTTCGGGTCATATACACCCAAGCCGGCACGGTCCAAGGTGCCTTTCCCCGTGGCGTAGCCTTCCAGCTGGATACGGTAAGTTACACCAGCAACAGCCTCGAATGTGAAGTAATCAAATTCACCAAATTGCGTGAAATTGTAAGACTGACCAACTGTAAGTGTGGGGGAGCCAGCCCATATTTCTTCTATTGTCGGCATGTAATTCTTCCTCCTGCAACCCGGTTCTGGTGTTGGGGATTTGAACTACTTTATCTTTACATAAAACCTCTTTCGATAGGACTGCGTAAAAATCCCTATTTTTAAGTTGGTTTGCCTTGAGGTGGTTTGAAGTGAAAGGCGACAAGGTTCGGATTGCTGATAATTACAGGACCAAAATCGCGGCTTCTTGGACCTGGATGAGGACATAGGATCACAAATAAGTGCACTGTGTGCATTTAATGCTGGCCAGCACTATAGTGTTGGGTGTATCAGTTGGTTAAACGGCAAACGAAATAGAACGAATAAAGTCAGAAACATACCAAAATGTTCGCAATCGCCTTGATCAAGGTTCTTGGGGCGGTGATGCTGCTCCTTTATGCAGTCCGGATGGTACGCACGGGATTTGAACGGGTTTCAGGTCCAAGCCTGCGCCGGACCATTGGAAAAGCCTCCGCCAATCCTTTTGTTGGAGCATTGTCCGGCGGGGCCGTGGCAATCCTTTTACAGAGCGCAACCGCTGTCGCCATGCTTGCCGCGGGGTTTGCAGCTTCCGGCTTCATGTCAACGGCGGCCGGTCTGGCAATCCTCTTGGGAGCCGATCTTGGCTCCGCGCTTGTGGTCCAGTTTTTATCCTTCGACCTCAGTTGGCTGATCCCGCTGTTACTGGCCGTGGGGGCGTGGCTGTTTCTGAAACTTGACGCACGCACGGCAAAACAAGTCGGCCGGATCATGATCGGGATTGCGCTCGTTTTGATGGCGCTGCAAATGATCAGCGAATCGACGGAACCTTTAAAACAGGCGTCGTTTATGCCTGCGGTGGCCGGGTATCTTGCCAGTGATCCATCAACGGCGTTGATGATCGGTGCTCTGCTTGCGTTTCTCGTCCACTCCAGCGTTGCAGCCATCTTGATGATCGTGACCTTCGTCGAAAAGGCGGGTCTGCCGCTGGACGCAGCCGTTCCTCTCGTACTTGGTGCGAACATTGGTGCCGGTCTGGTAGCGTTATGGCTAACCCGCGCCATGGATCTGAAAGCGCGCTTGCTGCCGATCGGAAATTTCCTGTTCCGCTCTGGCGGGGCGGTCCTGGCGATGGCGCTGTTGTCACCTCTTGAAGATCCGCTTGCCGGTTTGGCGACGACCCCTGGACAGCAGCTTGTAACCCTGCATGTCCTCTTCAATCTTCTTTTGATGCTGAGTTGTTTGCCATTGGTCCGCCCGGTTGCCTGGGTGCTGGATAAATGGACAACCAGAAGCACGGCGCAGCCAGGGGAGGTTCCTTTAGCGCCCAAAAGTGCGTTGGATCCGGGGGCAGTCACTGTGCCGCGTCTGGCGCTGGCCAGCGCGACCCGGGAACTGCTGCGCATGGGAGAGGTGGTTGCGGCCATGGCGCGTCCGGTCATCTTGATGCTGGAAAAGGGCGAGAAGGACCAAATCCAGCAGCTTCAAAAAAGCGATGCAGCCGTCAATCAGATCCATTCCGACATAAAACTCTATATCGCAGAGGTCAGCCGGGGTGAGTTAAACCAGGAAGACGCCGAGCGCAGCATGGAGCTGGTCAGTTTTGCGGTTAATCTGGAGCGGGCAGGGGATTTGATCTCCAAGAACCTCTATGGCTTGGCTCTGGAATTGCAGGATCGGAAAATCCGGTTCTCCGACGATGGTTTGAAGGAGCTGTCGAACATGCATGACCGGGTGCTGGCCAACATGCAGCTTGCCATGAATGTGCTGGTGTCTGGCGATGTTGAATCCGCTCGGGAGCTGATCGCCGAAAAGGACCATATGCGGGAGCTGGAGCGGGAAAGCCATGGGCTGCATCTGGAGCGGCTGACATCCCGCACGCCTGAGAGCATTGAATCGAGCAATGCCCATCTGGAAGTCATGCGTAGTCTGAAAGAGATCAACTCTCTATTTGCGGCTGTCGCAGTGCCGATCCTGGCAGAACAAGGCCAGCTGCGCGACACACGGCTGGTGCCAGCGGAATGATCATGGTTTTGGATTGGTGGAAGAGGTGTGGACCCACTTCAGTTGAACATGAGACCGCTTAGACGCTTTTGCCAGAAGGTCTAAAAACCATTGTTCATACCTTTGCCGGTGTTGTCAGCAGGTCGCGCCATCCCATTTCGATGAAAGCGCCGTGACCGGCACTGGCGCGAGTGCTGGGCCCAAGATCCTTGAAGAGTTGTCCCGCGGGGCGTCCGCCTGGTCTTCGAACTGCTTCTGGTGCCGGTTTTGGTTTGTCATGAGCTGGCGTACTTTGTAGGTGTTGTCTGCGGTTCCATCTCAAAGAACAAACAAGTGACCGGTACCCCTGCAATTAGGGGCTTATGGCGTTTTTCCGCGGCCGACCGTAAGGGAAGGTGACCGCACTGGTTTCAGCATGCGTCTGCCTTGATAAGAGCCGTTTTGAATAAGATATTGAATCGCTGAAACAAAAACGATTTTTTTTCTGATAAACGACGGTGAGTGCGTTGAGCTTGTGGGCGGAGTTGTCCACAAGAGGATAAGGGCAATTGAAGCAGTTGAATGGCTCAATCCGGCGGCTTTTAAAAAAACGACATATAACACTGGTCAGAGTGCTTGACTTCATCTCTCAGCCGCCGTACATCAGCGCCACTTCGCGACGACATCTCGTCGCCGCGCGAAGCGGGTGTAGCTCAGTTGGTTAGAGTGCCGGCCTGTCACGCCGGAGGTCGCGGGTTCGAGCCCCGTCACTCGCGCCACTTCTCTCTTTGGGAGGTGTGGCGCATATATACCGTGAATGTGCGGGTGTAGCTCAGTTGGTTAGAGTGCCGGCCTGTCACGCCGGAGGTCGCGGGTTCGAGCCCCGTCACTCGCGCCACTCACGGTTCCCTCATTACCTTCTTTAAAAACAAATGTGATCTCAACAGCCTTGCAAAAGGCGTAAGGTCTATTTCCGTCTTCCGGTCGAAAGTGTCGGCGTGGATCGCGTGCGGCGTTTTTTCGCGGAAGTACGTGATTTTGCGTAAGTTTCTATTGGGGAGTTGAGGCGGACGGTGTGCCGATTCTAGCCTGGTGGTCAGGGTTTCTCCCGGCAAGGTCAAACTGTCACCGGGTTTGTGAGGAGAAAATCGACTTCGGCTAATCCGCCGATTTGCGGGCTTTGTAGCGATCTGCTACGGATTTGGTTGAAATATGGCAATAGCTTGGTCGGATTGGGGTCTTGCGTTGCAGCAACGCGTGGGATAAGCGTGCGCTCGCATGTTGGATTTATGAAAACCCGACGGGCCACGCATGACCTGCCGGTGCTATCCGGCAAAGGGCTTGGCTGCGGTACGGATCGCCTCCCGGTCCGCCTCCATATGCAAGGACGCGAAAAACATGGAAGAACTTTTGCGGGAATATGTCCCGATTGTCGTGTTCATCAGCATCGCGCTGGTGATCGGCCTTGCGCTGCTGGTATCTCCGTTCCTGCTCGCCTACAAAAACCCGGATCCGGAAAAGCTGTCTGCCTATGAGTGCGGGTTCAATGCTTTTGACGACGCCCGGATGAAATTCGATATCCGTTTCTATCTGGTCGCGATCCTTTTCATCATCTTTGATTTGGAAGTCGCCTTCTTGTTCCCGTGGGCAACGGTCTTCGGCGAATTGGGCTGGTACGGCTACTGGTCGATGATGGTGTTCTTAGGCGTCCTGACCGTCGGCTTTATCTACGAATGGAAAAAGGGAGCGCTGGAATGGGATTGACCACGGCCAAGCCGCTCATTGCAGAGCAGCCGAAGGGCATCATTGATCCAAACACCGGCAAGCCGGTGGGGGCAGACGATCCTTTTTTCCTGGAAGTGAATGACGAGCTCGCAGACAAGGGCTTTCTGGTCACCTCCACAGACAATTTGATCCAGTGGGCGCGCACAGGATCGTTGATGTGGATGACGTTCGGCCTGGCGTGCTGCGCGGTTGAAATGATCCAGATGTCCATGCCGCGGTATGACTGTGAGCGCTTCGGTTTTGCGCCGCGCGGCTCGCCCCGCCAGTCCGACGTGATGATCGTTGCAGGCACCTTAACCAATAAGATGGCGCCGGCTTTGCGCAAGGTCTACGACCAGATGCCGGAGCCGCGCTATGTCATCTCCATGGGATCCTGTGCAAACGGCGGCGGTTACTATCACTATTCTTATTCGGTGGTGCGCGGCTGTGACCGCGTTGTTCCGGTCGACATTTACGTTCCGGGGTGCCCGCCGACAGCTGAAGCGCTGCTTTATGGCGTTTTGATGCTGCAAAAGAAGATCCGCCGCACTGGTACGATCGAACGCTGATTGAATTCGCCGCCGGTCCCGGTGGCGAGTTTTCTAGGAATTGGGCTCTTGGAGCCCTTGTGAGGCTCCGGAAGGGATCCGGGGGAGTGAGGTCGAATATGGACGAAACCTTGAAGGAACTCGCCGAGCATATTGAGCTCGGATTGGCTGAGTCCCTCGTGTCCTGGAAGGTGGAATTTGGTGAGCTGACGCTGACCGTGACTGCCGCCGATATTCTCGACGCCGTGCGATACCTGCGCGACAACAGCTCCTGCAAGTTCGTCAATCTGACCGACATATGCGGCGTCGATTATCCGGCCCGCGAAAAGCGCTTTGATGTCGTTTATCACTTCCTGTCCCCAGTCCAGAACCAGCGTATCCGCGTGAAATTGGCAACGGACGATGCAACTCCGGTGGCCTCGCTGACACCACTGTTTCCTGGGGCAGAATGGTTTGAACGCGAAGCCTACGATATGTATGGCATCCTGTTTTCCGGTCACCCGGACCTGCGCCGCATCCTGACCGATTACGGCTTTGACGGCCATCCGCTGCGCAAGGATTTTCCGGTCACCGGGTTTGTCGAAGTCCGCTATGACGACGACAAGAAGCGCGTCGTTTACGAGCCGGTTCGGCTCAATCAGGAAATGCGGTCTTTTGATTTCCTTTCGCCCTGGGAAGGCACGGATTACGTGCTGCCGGGCGATGAAAAAGCAACGACGAACTGAGGGGCGGCATGAGCGAACGGCTTTCAGGACGGTGTCTTTGCGGGAAGGTGCGGTTTACGGCCGTTCCGGAAAAAAATGAGATGGGCGTATGCCACTGCGAAATGTGCCGCAAATGGACAGGCGGCACCTATATGGCCGTTGACTGTGGGGCGAGCGTGGAGTTCGACGGGGCAGAATCCTTGGGTATATATAAGTCGTCCGGCTACGGTGAGCGGCTTTTCTGTAAAGAATGCGGCAGCAGCCTGGCGTGGCGGCTTCAGGACGGTACGCACACGTCATTTTCAGCTCAGGCGTTCGACGATCCCAGCCGTTTCAAATTCAAGACTGAAATCTTCACTGACGAACAGCCGGACAATTATGCGTTCGCCAATGAAACGACACGAATGACTGGCCCGGAAGTCATCGCGCTCTTCACAGCAAATCAGGACCCTCAAAATGGCTGAGGCTCAGGTTCGTAATTTCAATATCAACTTCGGTCCGCAGCACCCGGCGGCCCACGGCGTGCTGCGCCTGGTGCTGGAGCTGGACGGCGAAGTGGTGACGCGGGTTGATCCGCATATCGGCCTTTTGCACCGCGGCACCGAAAAACTGATCGAGCAGAAGACTTATCTACAGGCTGTTCCGTATTTCGACCGCCTCGATTATGTGGCGCCGATGAACCAGGAACATGCCTTTGCCATGGCCGTGGAGCGCATGTTGGGCATCGAAGTGCCCAAGCGCGGCCAATTGGTGCGGGTGCTTTATTCGGAAATCGGCCGGATCCTGTCGCACCTTTTGAATGTCACGACACAGGCGCTCGACGTCGGCGCGCTGACACCACCGCTCTGGGGCTTTGAGCCGCGTGAAGAGCTGATGGTGTTTTATGAGCGCGCCTGTGGCGCCCGTATGCACGCAGCTTATGTGCGGCCGGGCGGGGTTCATCAGGATCTGCCACGCGATTTGCTCGACGATATCTGGGATTTCTGTGATCCGTTCCTGCAAACGCTGGACGATATCGAAGGTCTTCTGACCGACAACCGCATCTTCAAGCAGCGCAACGTCGATATTGGCATTGTTGATCTGGATGATGCCTGGGCACGCGGTTTCTCCGGCGTCATGGTGCGTGGGTCTGGTGCTGCTTGGGATCTACGCAAGTCGCAGCCGTATGAGTGTTACTCCGAGCTCGACTTCGATGTTCCGGTCGGCAAGAACGGCGATAACTACGACCGTTACCTGATCCGCATGGAAGAAATGCGCCAGTCAGTGCGCCTTATGAAACAATGCCTTGAAAAGCTGACGGTGGAAACGGGACCGGTGTCGTCCTTGGACGGCAAGATCGTGCCGCCTAAACGCGGTGAGATGAAGCGGTCGATGGAATCGCTGATCCATCACTTCAAGCTCTACACCGAGGGCTATCATGTCCCGGCTGGCGAAGTTTACGCGGCCGTCGAAGCGCCGAAAGGTGAGTTTGGGGTTTATCTGGTCGCTGATGGCACCAACAAACCGTACCGCTGCAAGATCAAGGCTCCGGGGTATGCACACCTGGCAGCCATGGATTTCTTGTGCTGCGGCCATCAGCTTGCTGATGTGTCGGCCGTGCTGGGGTCTTTGGACATCGTGTTTGGTGAGATCGACAGATAGCCCATGACCGTAGCCGCGAACCCTATTTCTGTTGATTGGCACACCGGTACAGCCACACACGCTGGACCGCTGGAAGCTGCTGGCTTGCGCATTATGCGTTTGGCTGCAAGCTTGCTTGCGCCGCTTGACAGCTTTGGGTTCTCCTATGTCGCGTCCCTGGTTGGGAAGATTTTCCCGAGTGACCGGTCCGTCCGGCTTCAAATCGACACCGACAGCAGCTTCACGTTTCCCTATGGCGACAGATACTGGAGCAGAATGCTGCAGCCCGGCAGCCGCTATGAGGAAGAGATCGAAGATCTTTTGATCGCTCTGAAATCTGTCGACTATGCATTTGTGGACTGTGGCGCGAACTACGGCTTCTGGTCTGTAAAAGTCACGAGTGAGCGGTTTGGGCAGCATCCAGCTGTCGCCATTGAACTGGACCCGGATACTTTTGCGGGCCTTCAGGTGAATGCCGGTGAAAATGGTAACCGGTTTGACTGCTTGAACCGGGCTGTATTCGACAAAGATGGCGAGCATCTGGACATTTTTGGTGACAAACACGAAGCCCGGACTGTTGCGGCCAGCGATGCCGGAACCGCGCGTCATGGCAGTGTTTTGTCCTCCACACTTGACCGGATCGTCGCTGATGCTGGCTTCCAGACCCACGGCAAGGTCGTGTTGAAACTGGATGTCGAAGGCGTCGAGATCAAAGCGCTTCAGGGCGCGGCTCAGCTGCTCGAAAAAGATGTTCTCCTAATTTACGAGGATCACGGTAGCGATCGCGATCACGAGATTTCCCGATATTTAACCGCCAATGAAGCGATGCGCGTTTTCGGTTATCTAAAGGGCAGCTTTTTTGAAATCGAAGATTTGGCTGATCTGACCAGCCTGAAAACCAATCGCCGTAAAGGCTATGATTTTTTCGCAACTCGGAGCCAGTTTTGGCTGGATCAACTCGCCGGACTTATCGCCGGCCAGTCTGTATCTGGGCCAAACAGTGCTGAATTGCGCAGGAAACGGGGATAACACCATGGCAGTTCGCAGACTTGCCGCGGAACAACCAGAAAGCTTCGAGTTCACCGAGAAGAACTTCGGCTGGGCCAAGAAGCTGATCGACCGCTACCCGGCTGGCCGGCAGGCCTCTGCGGTCATACCGCTTTTATGGCGCGCGCAGGAACAGAACGAAGGCTGGGTCAGCGAACCAGCGATCCGCTACATCGCCGACATGCTCGACATGCCGAATATCCGCGTCTTGGAAGTGGCGACTTTTTACACCATGTTCCAGCTGCAGCCGGTTGGAAAAAAAGCCCACATCCAGGTGTGCGGCACGACGCCTTGCCAATTGCGCGGATCGGAAGACCTGATCAAGATCTGCAAATCCCGCATTGCCAAGCACATGCACGAGATTTCCGAGGACGGCATGTTCTCCTGGGAAGAGGTTGAGTGTCTTGGCGCCTGTACAAATGCTCCGATGGTTCAGATCTTCAAGGACACGTACGAAGACCTGACCGAAGACAGCTTCAACAAGCTGATCGACGATATTGCGGCCGGCAATGAAGTGACACCTGGCCCGCAAAATGGCCGGCGGTTCTCCATGGCCGAAGGTGGCCAGACCAGCCTTACCGAGATTGACGACAACACCAAGGGGGACCTCCCGGTTCCGCATGTAGTGGACGGCTCTGAAAAGGCCTCACATCATTTTGCTGGCGCGTCCATCAACACCGGCGGCAACGACTATGATGGCGTTCCGACCCCGGCTGAAGATTCCGTTGCCAAGGTAAAGGCGGCGTTTGCTGCCAAATCGGCGGAAAAGGCAGAAGCTCCCGCAGCTGCACCGGCCGAGAAGAAGGCTGAGGCACCGAAAAAAGCAGCTCCGAAAAAGGCTACAGTCAAAAAAGAGGCTGCGCCCACGAAAGAGGCTGCGCCCAAGAAAGAAGCTGCTCCTAAAAAGGCCGCTGCACCGAAAAAATCTGCTGCAGCGAAAGCCAAGGCTGCAGACGATGCGCCAGCTGCTGAAAAAGAGCCGGAAGTCCTCAAAGAAGCCCGTGGTGGCCAGGCCGATGACTTGAAGAAGCTCAAAGGCGTCGGTCCGAAATTGGAAGCAACCCTCAATGAGCTCGGGTTTTTCCATTTCGATCAGGTCGCTGCGTGGGGCCCGGAAGAGGTCGCCTGGGTCGATAGCCGGCTGAAGTTTAAGGGCCGCATCGAGCGGGATGGCTGGATTGAGCAGGCCAAGATCCTCGCATCCGGCGAGGCAACCGAATTTTCCAAGCGTGTGGAAGCCGGCGATGTTGCTTCCTCCAAGAGCGAAGACTAAGGGGAAGAGATGCTTGAGGATAAGGATCGGATCTTCACCAACATCTACGGTCTTCATGACTGGGGTCTTGAAGGCGCGAAGAAGCGTGGCCAGTGGGACAACACCAAGGCGTTGCTCGACAAGGGCCGCGACTGGATCATTCAGGAGATGAAGGACAGCGGCTTGCGTGGCCGTGGCGGGGCGGGTTTCCCGACCGGCCTGAAATGGTCGTTCATGCCGAAAGAATCCGACGGCCGTCCCGCTTACCTCGTCGTCAATGCCGACGAATCTGAGCCAGGCACCTGTAAAGACCGAGAAATCCTCCGCCATGACCCGCATACGCTGGTCGAGGGCTGTCTGGTGGCCGGTTTCGCCATGGGAGCGATTGCTGCTTACATCTATGTGCGCGGTGAGTTCATCCGTGAGCGCGAGCGTCTTCAGGCGGCGATTGACCAAGCTTATGATGCCGGTCTGATCGGCAAGAACAACAAGAACGGCTACGATTTCGACATCTACGTTCACCACGGCGCCGGCGCTTACATTTGCGGCGAGGAAACCGCGCTGCTGGAAAGCCTGGAAGGCAAAAAGGGCCAGCCGCGCCTGAAACCGCCGTTCCCGGCAAACGTCGGCCTTTATGGCTGTCCGACGACGGTGAACAACGTCGAATCCATTGCCGTTGCACCGACCATCCTGCGCCGTGGCGGCGGCTGGTTCGCAAGCCTGGGTCGTCCAAACAACACCGGCACCAAGCTGTTTTGTGTGTCCGGTCATGTCAATCAACCGGCGACCTTCGAAGAAGAGCTCGGTGTGCCGTTCTCCGAGATGATCGACAAACACTGCGGTGGTATCCGCGGTGGCTGGGACAATCTCCTGGCAGTGATCCCGGGCGGTTCCTCCGTTCCGTGCTGCACGGCGGATGAAATCAAAGACGCGCCGATGGACTTTGATACGCTGCGCGGTATGGGCTCCGGCCTTGGTACCGCTGCGGTGATCGTCATGGACAAGTCCACCGACATCATCAAGGCGATTGCCCGTCTCAGCTACTTCTACAAGCATGAGAGCTGCGGCCAGTGCACGCCATGCCGGGAAGGCACCGGCTGGATGTGGCGGGTGATGGAACGCATGGTGAAGGGCGAAAGCTCTTATGAAGAGATCGATATGCTCTTCAAAGTGACCAAACAGGTCGAAGGCCACACCATTTGTGCCCTTGGAGACGCGGCCGCATGGCCGATCCAGGGGTTGATCAAGAATTTCCGGCCGGTCATCGAGCAACGTATCGATGATTATGTCGCCAAGTCGAAGAGTTCTTCGACCCTGGTGGCGGCTGAGTAAGCGGAACGGGATTTGGAGAGCAGCGGATGACGAAGCTCATCATCGACGGCAACGAGGTAGAGGTCCCTTCGGACTACACCCTGCTTCAGGCCTGTGAAGAGGCAGGTGCCGAGGTTCCGCGGTTTTGTTACCACGACCGCCTGTCGATTGCCGGCAACTGCCGCATGTGCCTCGTGGAAGTGAAGGGTGGACCGCCCAAGCCGACCGCGTCCTGCGCTATGGGCGTCAAGGATCTGCGTCCGGGACCAAACGGCGAGCCGCCGGTCGTTGAAACCAAGTCCGAGATGGTCAAAAAGGCCCGTGAAGGGGTGATGGAGTTCCTGCTCATCAACCACCCGCTGGATTGCCCGATCTGTGACCAGGGCGGTGAGTGCGACCTTCAGGACCAGGCGATGGCCTATGGTGTCGATGGGTCGCGGTTCCATGAGAACAAGCGTGCGGTCGAAAACAAGGAAATCGGCCCGCTCATCAAGACCATCATGACCCGCTGCATTCACTGCACGCGCTGTGTCCGCTTCACCACTGAAGTTGCCGGTGTGACAGACATGGGGCTGATCAGCCGCGGCGAAGATGCGGAAATCACCACTTATCTGGAAGCCGCATTGTCCTCAGAAATGCAGGGCAATGTTGCCGATTTGTGCCCGGTCGGTGCGCTGACCCACAAGCCGTATGAATTCCATGCCCGTCCGTGGGAGCTGACCAAGACCGAAAGCATCGATGTCATGGATGCGCTTGGGAGCGCGATCCGTGTCGATACACGCGGCAAGGAAGTCATGCGGGTGATGCCGCGGCTCAATGAAGAGATCAACGAAGAGTGGATTTCCGATAAGTCTCGCTACATCTGGGATGGGTTGAAGACCCAGCGTCTTGACCGGCCGTATGCCAAGAAGGACGGCAAACTGCAGCCGGTGTCCTGGCCAGAGGCGTTCCAGATCATCGCTGACAAGGTCAAGGCAACATCCGCTGACAAAGTTGGCGCATTGGCTGGCCAGCTGGCCGGCGTTGAAGACATGTTCGCGCTGAAGAGCCTAATGGACAAGCTGGGCTCGGCCAACATCGACAGCCGTTTCCCGGGCTCGCCGCTGCATCCGAAAAACGGCCGCGCCAGCTATATCTTCAATTCCACCATTCAAGGCATTGAAGAGGCCGACGCGATCATGCTGATCGGCACCAACCCGCGTCTGGAAGCGCCGGTCCTGAACGCCCGGATCCGCAAGCGCTGGAGCCAAGGCAATGTCCACGTTGGATTGATAGGTGAAAACGCCGATCTGACCTATCCGGTGACCTATCTGGGCGCCGGCCCGGACAGCCTGAAGCAATTCATTGAACACGCGCCGGCCAAGGCGGAAAAGCCGATGTTTATCATCGGGCAGGGCGCGTTGAACCGCGCGGATGGTGCGGACGTTCTGGCAAACCTGGCTGCTGCAGCCAAGTCGCTCGGAGTGATTAAGGACGGCTGGAACGGCTTCAACATCCTGCACACCGAAGCATCGCAAGTTGGTGCGCTGGACATTGGTTTTGTTCCAGGCGAGGGCGGCAAGGACACAGCCGGCATGCTGGAAAGTGGCGCTCTGGATGTGCTCTTCCTGCTCGGCGTTGATGAAGTCGAAGTTCCGGAAGGGGCGTTTGTTGTCTACCAGGGCACCCATGGTGACCGCGGCGCGCACCGCGCCGATGTGATCCTGCCGGGCGCAGCTTATACGGAGAAATCCGCGATCTACGTCAACACCGAAGGCCGTGTTCAGATGGCTGATCGCGCTGGCTTCCCTCCAGGCGATGCTCGCGAAGACTGGGCCATCCTTAGAGCGCTATCGGCCGTTGTCGGCCAGACGCTGGAGTTTGATTCCCTCCAGCAACTGCGTGCCAAGCTGTTTGAAGCCGTGCCGCACATGGCTGCTATCGACGCGATTGAGGCTGGCGATGCTGGCGATATCGAAAAGCTGGCCAACGGCAAAGCCAAGATGCATAACGCCGGATTTGCAAATGTGATCCGGGACTTTTATTTGACGAACCCGATTGCTCGGGCCTCCAAGGTGATGGCCGAGTGTTCGGCGCTCGCGAAAACGCGTGCCGCAGAAGCTGCGGAATAAGGGGTAGGGGACTGAAATGGCTGAGTTCATGACCACCTACGGCTGGCCGTTCCTCTGGATGGTATTCCAGAGTGTTCTGCTGATGGTCGTGCTTTTGGTGTTCGTCGCCTACGTGCTTTATGCGGACCGCAAGATCTGGGCGGCCGTTCAGATCCGCCGCGGCCCGAACGTGGTTGGACCCTGGGGGCTATTCCAGAGTTTTGCTGACCTTCTGAAATTCGTTCTGAAAGAGCCGGTGATCCCGTCCGGATCCAACAAGGTTCTCTTCCTGCTGGCGCCGCTGATTTCTGTGCTTCTGGCGCTTGCCGCCTGGGCAGTCATTCCGGTCGCGGACGGCTGGGTTGTCGCCAACATCAATATCGGTGTTCTGTTCGTCTTTGCCGTATCATCGCTGGAAGTCTATGGCGTGATCATCGGCGGATGGGCGTCGAACTCCAAATATCCGTTCCTGTCGGCGCTGCGTTCGGCGGCGCAGATGGTGTCTTATGAAGTCTCCATCGGCTTCGTCATCGTTACCGTTCTTCTGTGCGCGGGCACTTTGAACCTCACTGGCATTGTTCATGCCCAGCAAACGGGTCTTGCCGATATGCTGGGTGTGCCGTGGCTGAGCTTCCTGAACTGGTACTGGTTGCCGCTGTTCCCGATGTTCGTTGTGTTCTTTGTCTCCGCGCTGGCTGAAACCAACCGGCCGCCGTTCGATCTGGCGGAGGCGGAATCGGAGCTGGTTGCCGGTTTCATGGTGGAATATGGCTCGACGCCGTACATGATGTTCATGCTTGGCGAATATGTCGCCATCTGCCTGATGTGCGCGCTGATGACCATCTTTTTCATGGGCGGATGGCTGCCGCCATTCGACTTTGCGCCGTTTACCTGGGTGCCGGGCATCGTCTGGTTCATCTTAAAATGTCTGCTCGGCTTCTTCATGTTCGCAATGGTCAAGGCCATGGTCCCGCGTTACCGCTACGATCAGCTGATGCGCCTGGGCTGGAAAGTGTTCCTGCCGCTGTCTTTGGGCATGGTTGTAGTTGTCGCGACTGTCCTGATGATCATGGGCTGGGCACCGTGAGCGGCATAAGAGGCGGCTGATGGATATTTCGCTCCCCGGTGTGATCGGGGCGGCCGTTGGGTTCTACATCGGCTGGCTCGACTGGAAGATCCTGAAGGGCATGCTTCAGGCGGTGGAGACGAAAAACAGACAGGCTGGCGGCGACGGTGGCGCCGCGGCCAAGTACAAAGCGCTTCTCGGCGCACTGAGTTTTGGAATTCCGGTGATCGGCTTCCCGATTGTCGGCTATTGGGCGGCCAGTCAACTGGCTGGTTGAGGAAAGAGAGGCAAGGGCGATGGTTGGTCAAGTGGTCAAATCGCTGTTTTTGCAGGAATTCGTGTCGGCTTTCTTCTTGGCGATGCGCTATTTCTTCAAGCCGAAGCCAACGGTGAACTATCCCTTTGAAAAAGGGCCGGTGAGCCCGCGCTTCCGGGGAGAGCATGCGCTGCGCCGGTATCCGAACGGCGAAGAGCGCTGTATCGCCTGTAAGCTGTGTGAAGCCATCTGCCCGGCGCAGGCGATCACCATTGAAGCTGGCCCGCGCCGCAACGATGGCACCCGCCGCACCACACGCTATGACATCGACATGGTCAAATGCATCTACTGCGGCTTCTGTCAGGAAGCCTGCCCGGTGGAAGCCATCGTCGAGGGGCCGAACTTCGAATTCGCAACGGAAACCCGCGAAGAGCTTTATTACGATAAAGAAAAGCTGCTTGCGAATGGGGACCGCTGGGAACGCGAAATCGCCCGCAACATTGAAATGGACGCTCCTTACCGTTAGGAGCTAACCGCAACCAAATTGGTCCAGCAATCCGGTTGGATCCCGCATTTTTTGGCCGCAAGGCTACACGACAGGCAGGTCTTTGAAATGATCCTGAAAGCCCTCTTTTTCTACCTATTTGCCGGCGTCACTCTGGCGTCTGCATTTATGGTGATCGCGGCCCGCAATCCGGTGACGTCGGTCCTGTTCCTGATCCTGGCCTTCGTCAACTCTGCTGGCTTGTTCATCCTACTCGGCGCAGAGTATCTGGCTCTGCTTCTGGTCGTTGTTTATGTCGGTGCCGTTGCGGTGCTTTTCCTGTTCGTTGTGATGATGCTCGATGTCGACTTCGTCGAGCTGCGCCAGGGTTTTCTGCAGTATCTGCCGGTCGGCAGCTTGGTTGGGCTGATTTTGCTTGTTGAACTTCTGATGGGCCTTGGTGCCTGGGTGATCGCCCCAGAAGTCTTGAGCCAAGGTGCAGAGCCGACGCCGGCCTTGACTGAGATGAGCAACATCCAGGCGCTCGGTTCGGTGCTCTACACCAAATACATCTATTTCTTCCAGGTCGCTGGCCTGGTGCTGCTTGTGGCAATGATCGGGGCGATTGTCCTGACGCTGCGCCACAAGCCAAACGTCAAACGTCAGGATATTCCGACCCAGGTCGCGCGCAACAAAGAAAGCGCGATCGAGATCCGGAAGGTCGAAACGGGCAAAGGTATTTGACGCGGTAAAAACGCGTCGTTCGAGAAGTCCTGAAACCGGCACGCTCCTCCGTGCGGTATCAGGTTGGGGTAAATGAGGGGAGCACGGCGAGGCGCCCATGGAAATCGGTCTGTCGCACTATTTGTCGGTCGCGGCGATCCTGTTCACGATCGGAATTTTCGGGATCTTCCTGAACAGGAAAAACGTGATTGTTATCTTGATGTCTGTCGAGCTTTTGCTCCTGGCAGTAAACATCAACTTTGTCGCCTTTTCGTCGTTCCTCGGCGACATGATGGGACAGATCTTCACCATGCTGGTGCTCACCGTTGCGGCGGCTGAAGCGGCCATTGGCCTGGCGATCCTGGTGGTCTTTCACCGGAACCGCGGCTCGATTGCCGTGGAAGACGTCAACGTGATGAAAGGGTAGGGGCTGATGTATTCCGCAATCCTGTTCCTGCCGCTGATCGGTTTCCTGATCGCTGGCCTTTTTGGCCGCGCCATCGGTGCCAAAGCGTCTGAATATGTCACCAGCGGTCTGTTGATCCTGGCGGCGCTTCTATCCTGGTGGACGTTCTTCAGCTTCTGGCTTGGCGGGGCAGAAGCCCAGGTGATCAACCTGTTCCGCTGGATGAGCGCCGGTGACCTGAATGTTGCCTGGTCGATCCGGGTCGACACGCTAACAGCAGTCATGCTGGTGGTCGTCAACACGGTTTCCGCGCTCGTGCATGTCTATTCCATTGGCTACATGCACCACGATCCGCACCGCCCGCGCTTCTTTGCCTATCTGTCGCTGTTCACCTTTGCCATGTTGACGCTGGTGACCGCCGACAATCTGATGCAGATGTTTTTCGGCTGGGAAGGTGTTGGTCTTGCTTCTTATCTGCTGATCGGTTTCTGGTATCAAAAGCCATCCGCCAATGCGGCTGCTATGAAAGCTTTTGTTGTCAACCGTGTCGGCGACTTTGGGTTTGCGCTCGGCATTTTCGGCGTCTTCTACCTCTTCGGCAGCATCGACTTCACCACAATCTTCAATGATGCCCCGTCCTTCATCGAAGAGCAGGGTGAGGTGATGACTTTCCTGGGGTACCATCTGGATGCCCAGTCTGCGATGACGATTGTCTGCTTGCTCTTGTTCATGGGAGCTATGGGCAAGTCGGCGCAATTCCTGCTGCACACCTGGTTGCCGGATGCGATGGAAGGCCCAACCCCAGTCTCCGCACTCATCCACGCCGCGACCATGGTCACTGCCGGTGTCTTCATGGTGGCGCGTTTGTCGCCCCTGTTTGAACTTTCTGATACGGCGCTGGCGATCATCGTCTTCTTCGGTGCGACCACGGCGTTCTTTGCGGCAACGGTTGGTCTCGTTCAGAACGACATCAAGCGCGTGATCGCTTATTCGACCTGTTCCCAGCTGGGTTACATGTTTGTTGCGCTCGGCGTTGGTGCCTACTCTATCGGGATTTTCCACCTGTTTACGCACGCGTTCTTCAAGGCGCTGCTGTTCCTATGCGCCGGGTCCGTGATCCACGCCGTCTCTGATGAGCAGGACATGCGCAAGATGGGCGGTCTGAGAAAGCACATTCCGATCACCTATTGGACGATGATGATCGGTACGCTGGCCCTGACCGGTGTTGGCATTCCGCTAACCCACCTTGGTTTCGCAGGCTTCATCTCCAAGGACGGCATCATCGAAGCGGCGTTTGCTGCGACCGGTGGGGACCATCCGAACCCAATGGCCATGTACGGCTTCTGGCTGACCGTGATCGCAGCTGGCCTGACCTCTTTCTACTCCTGGCGCCTGACGTTCATGACCTTCCATGGCAAGCCGCGCGCTTCCGTCGATGTGATGAAACACGTTCATGAATCGCCGCTTGTGATGACGGTGCCGCTGTTTATCCTGTCGATCGGTGCAGTTCTGGCCGGCATGGTCTTCTACGGTCCATTCTTCTACGACGAAGCGTCTTATGAAGCCTTCTGGGCCGGGTCTCTGCCAGCCTTTGCCTCCAGCCACGTCTTGCACGACATGCATCACGTCCCGGCTTGGGTGAAGGTGTCGCCGTTTGTCATGATGGCGGGTGGTCTACTGGTTGCATACCAGTTCTATATCCGTGCGCCGGAAATGCCGAAACGGTTGGCGGAACGCCATTTTGGGCTCTATCAGTTCCTCTTGAACAAGTGGTATTTTGACGAGCTCTACGACTTAATCTTTGTCCGTCCTGCAATGTGGATTGGCCGTGTCCTTTGGAAGAAGGGCGATGGAACCGTGATTGATGGCTTCGGCCCGAACGGGATCGCGGCGCGGGTGCAAGGTGTCACGGCCTGGGTCGTGAAACTGCAGACCGGATATCTTTACCACTATGCATTTGCGATGCTGATCGGCGTGGCTGCGCTGATCACCTGGTCGATGTTCTCCGGTGCCGGCACCGGCGGGGGTGCGCACTAATGATTGACTTCCCAATTCTGTCACTCACGACATTTCTGCCGTTGCTTGGCGTTGTCTTCATTCTCATGGTGCGCGGGGATGATGACGAGGGTAAACGCAGCATGCGCTGGGTCGCGCTGATGACAACCAGCGTGACGTTTGTGTTGTCCCTGATGATCTGGGCCTTCTTTGACTATTCCAACCCTGGCTTCCAGTTTGTCGAACAACGCGATTGGCTGGGCGGCAACATCCAATACAAGATGGGCGTGGACGGGATTTCGATCCTCTTCGTCATCCTGACGACCTTCCTGATGCCGTTCTGTATTCTATCCTCGTGGGGGAGTGTCCAGAAACGCGTCAAGGAATACATGATCGCGTTCCTGGTTCTAGAAACCTTGATGATCGGCGTCTTTTGTTCGCTCGACATCGTGGTCTTCTACGTCTTCTTCGAAGCTGGCCTCATTCCGATGTTCCTGATCATCGGTGTCTGGGGTGGCGCGCGCCGGGTCTACGCATCCTACAAGTTCTTCCTCTACACGCTGCTCGGATCAGTGTTGATGCTGGTCGCGATCATGGCGATGTACTGGACGGCTGGCACGACCGATATCCAGGAGCTGCAGGCCTATTCCTTCCCGGCGGAAATGCAGACCTGGCTCTGGATTGCGTTCTTTGCGTCGTTCGCGGTGAAAATGCCGATGTGGCCGGTGCACACCTGGCTGCCGGATGCCCACGTTGAAGCGCCGACGGCCGGGTCAGTGATCCTGGCGGCTGTCCTTCTGAAGTTGGGTGGATACGGGTTCCTCCGGTTCTCACTGCCGATGTTCCCGATTGCCAGCGCGGATTTTGCGCCGTTGATCTACACCTTGTCGATCGTAGCGATCATCTACACATCGCTGGTGGCGCTCGCTCAGGAAGACATCAAGAAGCTGATCGCCTATTCCTCTGTTGCCCACATGGGCTATGTGACCATGGGTATCTTCACCATGACACACCAGGGGGTTCAGGGCGGGATCTTCCAGATGCTCTCACACGGTATTGTCTCTGGCGCGCTCTTCCTGTGTGTCGGTGTCATTTACGACCGCATGCACACCCGTGAGATCTCCGCTTATGGCGGGCTGGTCAACCGGATGCCGAAATACGCGGTCGCCTTCCTGATCTTCACTATGGCCAATGTCGGTCTGCCGGGCACATCCGGGTTCGTCGGTGAAATCCTGACGCTGATGGGCGCGTTCCAGGTCAACACTTGGGTGGCATTCTTTGCAACTTCCGGCGTGGTTCTGTCGGCGGCCTACGCGCTTTACCTCTACCGCCGGGTCGTCTTTGGCGCACTGGAGAAGGAAAGCCTCAAGTCGATCCTGGATTTGAACCTGCGCGAGAAGGTCATTCTGATCCCCTTGATCTTCCTGACGATTTTCTTCGGCTTCTATCCGATGGCGATCCTGGATGTGACCCAGGGATCGGTCGACAACCTGATCAATCATTACACTGCGGCTCTTGAAGCTGCTGGGGCGACCCAGCACGCAGCTGCAGCGCACTAAGAGTTTCGAGGACGAGACAGAGCTATGACCCAATTGCCAGATCTCATGCCGGCGATGCCGGAAATCATCCTGGCGCTCGGAGCGATGGTGCTATTGATGATCGGTGCCTTTGGCGGCCGGAACATCAGCTACGCAGTCTTCGGCGGAGCGATGGGGCTTCTCGGCGGCACGTTCCTCGTGCTGCTGCTGGTTCCGAACTTTGGCGAGACGTTTGGCGGATCCTTCATTCTGGATGATTTCGCCTACTTCCTGAAGCTGATTGTGCTGGTCGGCTCGTTTTTTGCCATTGCCATGTCCTGGGCCTATGCAAAGAGCCAGTCGTTCGATCATTTCGAATATCCGATCCTGATCGTCCTGGCGACGCTCGGCATGATGCTGATGCTATCGGCCAACGACATGATCGCGCTTTACCTCGGCCTGGAGCTGCAGAGCCTGTCGCTCTATGTGGTTGCTGCCATCAACCGCGACAGTGTCCGCTCGACGGAAGCTGGCTTGAAGTACTTTGTTCTCGGCGCCTTGTCTTCGGGCATGCTGCTATACGGCATGTCGCTGGTCTATGGGTTCTCCGGTCAGATTTCGTTTGCCTCGATTGCCGCGGTGCTCAGCCATGAAGGTGCGCCGCTTGGCGTAATCATCGGCCTGACCTTCATCCTGGCGGGCCTTGCCTTCAAGATTTCCGCGGTGCCGTTCCACATGTGGACGCCGGACGTTTATGAAGGGGCACCGACGCCGGTTACGGCCTTCTTTGCAGCGGCTCCTAAGGTTGCTGCGATGGGCATGCTGGTGCGCATCGTGATCGATGCGTTCCATCCGGTGACCAGCGACTGGCAGCAGATCATCGTCTTCATTTCCATCGCCTCTATGGCGCTTGGCGCCTTTGCGGCGATTGGTCAAACCAATCTGAAACGGCTGATGGCCTATTCTTCAATTGGCCACATGGGCTATGCGCTGGTCGGCCTGGCTGCCGGAACCCAGACGGGCGTCGAAGGCGTGATCTTCTATATGGTCGCCTATCTCGGCATGACGCTTGGTGTGTTTGCCTGCATTCTCTCCATGCGCCGCAAGGAAGGCATGGTCGAAGAGATTGCCGACCTTTCAGGTCTGTCGCAGACCAATTTGACCATGGCTGTGGTTCTTGCGCTTTTGATGTTCTCGCTGGCCGGTATTCCGCCGCTGGTCGGTTTCTTCGGCAAGTGGTTCGTTTTTGCCGCCGCTGTTCAAGCTGGTCTTTATCCGCTGGCGGTTATTGGTGTTCTGGCGTCTGTGGTCGGCTGTTATTATTACCTGCGCATCGTCAAGGTCATGTTCTTCGATGGACCGGCCGAAGCGTTCCAGCCGATGCCGACAGAACTGAAGGTCGTTCTTGGGCTCTCTGGCCTGTTCGTGATCTTCTTCTGGGTGATGCCTGGACCGGTTGTGACCGCGGCAACAGCTGCTGCGCAGTCTTTGTTCTGATGGATGGCACCAGCGATTGAGTAGTCAAACACCACATCAAGGTTTTGAAGGTCCGGCGCCTGGAGCGCCGGATTTTCGTTATGAGGCGCATGATACGGTTGGTTCTACCAATGTGCTCTGTTTTGAGCGTGCTGCGGCCGGCCATCCCGGTAATCTGTGGATCCGTGCCGGCATTCAGACCGCTGGCCGTGGCCGCAGGGGACGGGTATGGGAGTCGCCGCATGGAAACCTCTTTGCCAGCGTGCTGCTGATTGACCCAGCGCCGCTCGACCGGATCGGCGAATTGCCGCTGATTTCTGCGGTCGCGCTTGCCGAGGCCGTTGACAAGGCCGCCGGAACATTCCAATTGGTGTCGTTGAAGTGGCCAAACGACCTTCTGGTTGAAGGCGCAAAACTCTCCGGCATTCTGCTGGAAGCCGAAACACTGGAAGATGGCCGTTTGGCCGCAGTGATGGGGTTTGGCATCAATTGCGTTTCTCACCCAGATCCAGCGCTTTACCGGGCCACCGACCTGCGTAGCCTAGGCTATCAAATCAGTGCTGACCGGCTGTTTGAAGCACTCGCCGAGACGCTGGCCAGTTATCTGGCCACATGGAAACAACCTGACGGATTTGACCGGATCCGCCGGCAATGGCTGAAACGGGCCGCTCATTTGGGCCAGCAAATTACGGTCAAAGCCGCTCAGGAAGAGATTACCGGCATATTTGACGATCTGGATGCGCGCGGCCACCTGGTCTTAAAACTTCCAGATGGCCGGAAACGGACCATTTATGCAGGCGATGTATTTTTATCCGGCGAATAACAGCCGGACAGTTCCCTCTATGCTTGAGAGGGGTAGGAGATTTTGATGGCTTCGGCCAAAGACAAAAACGATATTGTGTTCCTGCCGCTCGGCGGCGTGGGCGAAATCGGGATGAACCTCGGCCTTTACGGCTATGGGCCGGAAGGCAACCGCACCTGGTTGATTGTCGACTGCGGTGTCAGCTTCGCAGGCCCCGAACTGCCGGGCATCGATTTGATCATGCCGGACATCAAGTTTCTGGAAGACGAGGTCGACAATATTGCCGGCATGGTGATCACTCATGCTCATGAAGATCACTATGGCGCGATCCTGCATCTGTGGCCCTTTTTGAAAGTGCCGATTTATGCGACGGCCTTTACAGCAGGCTTGCTTGCCGCCAAGACCGAAAGTGAACCGGGCGCTGAAGAAGTGCCGGTGACAGTCGTGCGCCAAGGTGAACGGCACCAGATCGGGCCGTTTGATGTTGAATTTGTCGCTATGGCGCATTCGATTCCGGAGCCTTGTGCTTTGGCAATCCGGACGTCCGCAGGAATGGTGCTTCATACCGGCGACTGGAAGATCGACAAGTCTCCTGGCATCGGGCATCCAATCGACCTGGACCGTCTGGCAGAGCTCGGCCGGGAAGGGGTGATGGCCCTGGTCTGCGACAGCACCAATGCCGTGCGCGACGGCGTCAGCCCGAGTGAAGCCGATGTCGCTGCTGAATTGACCAAGGTGTTGGCGGGTGCAAAGAACAGGGTTGCGGTTACGACCTTTGCCTCGAACGTCGCCCGGATCCGTGCCATTGCTGTGGCGGCAAAGGCTAACAACAGAGACGTTGTTGTGGTTGGCCGGTCGATGCACCGGGCAATTGAGGTTGCTAGCGAATTGGAATATCTCGACGGCTTGCCAGCATTTCACGATGAAGAGGCTTTTGGCTATTTGCCGCGGGATAAGGCCGTGCTGCTGTGCACTGGATCACAAGGGGAAAACCGAGCGGCGCTTGCGCGTATTGCCACCGGTGATCACCGCAATATTGCGCTGACCAAAGGCGACATGGTGATCTTTTCCTCGCGCACCATTCCCGGCAATGAAAAAGACGTTGGAGCGGTTCTCAACAATCTTGCCGACAAGGACATTGAGATCGTCACCGACAAGGATGCGCTGGTGCATGTCTCTGGTCACCCGCGCCGGGGCGAATTGAAGCAACTCTACAAATTGGTACAGCCGAAAGTCGTGCTTCCTGTGCACGGCGAACCGTTGCATCTTGCCGCTCATGCTGCGTTTGCGAAGGAGCAGGGTGTTCCGGAAGTCATCCGCGGCAAAAATGGGGACATTATCCGCCTTGTGGCCGGACGGGCTGCAGTCATTGACGAGGCACCGTTCGGCATTCTGGTCAAGGACGGCAGCATTCTGGATGATCCGGAAGTCACCGGTGTGCGTGAACGGCGCAAACTGTCTTATGCCGGTGCCGCGATCATCACGCTGGTGGTCAATCGGTCCGGTGAGCTCTTGGATGATCCGCATGCGGTGCTGCTTGGCCTGCCCGACACAGATGACGAGGGCGAGCCAATGGAAGAGATTGTCACGAAAGCCGTGGTCGGCGCCGTGACCAGCATTCCGAAGGCCCGGCGCAAGGACAAGGATTTGATTGCGGAAGCGGCTCGCCGTGCGGCTCGCGCAGAAATTCTGAACGTCTGGGGCAAAAAGACGCTCTGCAAGGTGGTGGTGACCCGTCTTTAGATTTAGTGCGGTTGAACTGATTAGACAGGAACCGCCGTGTTTGTGGAGGAATTGATATGATCGGGCGGCTCAATCACGTTGCCATCGCGGTATCGGACATCGAAGCGGCGACCGCGACCTACCGGGATACCCTTGGTGCAGATGTCTCTGCCAAGGAAGAACAGCCAGATCACGGCGTCTCGACGGTGTTCATCAACTTGCCGAACACGAAAATCGAACTACTTGAGCCCTTGGGAGACGATTCGCCGATCGCCAAGTTCCTGGAAAAGAACCCGTCCGGTGGCATTCACCATGTCTGCTATGAGGTCGAAGACATCATCGCGGCGCGGGACAAGCTGGTGGCCGAGGGCGCCCGGGTTCTAGGCAATGGCGAACCGAAAATTGGGGCTCATGGCAAACCGGTGCTGTTCCTTCACCCGAAGGACTTTTTGGGCACCTTGACCGAATTGGAAGAGGCGTAAACACATGTCGGTGGCGTTCAGCCTGGCAATCTTTTTTATGATGTGGTGGATCATTCTGTTTGCGATGCTGCCGTTTGGCATGCGCCGCACGCAGGAAGAAGCCGGAGAGGTGATTCCCGGTTCCGAAGCCAGTGCCCCTGAACGCCCCCGGATGCTGCGCGTTATTATCCTGACGACAGTTGTGACCTGTACTTTGTTTGCCGCCTATTATTATCTGCGGGCTTCCGGTTTCGGGCTGGATGATATCCCATTTTTAACGCCGCCGAGCGACAGCTACGCCAAGCCGGGAGGCTGAGAAGGTATTTCTTATAACGCGAGATCATCGGCATGAGCTTCGATTTGATCGGCAGCATCAACGCTGCACGGCAGGCTGCCGGGTTTCTATCTCTTGAAGAGACTGTCGCTCTTGGCGAGCGCGGAAACCGGATACTGGATCCGTTTTCTGTTCTAATTTCCAATGGGGTTCATCTCGGCGAAGGCAATACCATATATCCAGGCTGCACCTTGCGTTCGGAAGGTGAGGCTGAAATTGTCATCGGCAATGGCAATCTGTTTCATTCCGGAACCTTGATTGAAGCCAGCGCGGGCTCAGTCAGAATCGGCAACGGCAATCAATTTGGCGAGGGCGGCTTTACTGCAAAAACCAATCAACCGGGATCAAGTATTCAGATAGGCAACAAAGGCCGCTTCCTGAACAACCCATCTGTGTTCGGGAAAACGGAGCTCCAAGATGGTTCGCAGATCCTGGGAAATATCTCAGTCATTTCCTGCGTATTAGGTGCCGGAAGTTCCTTTGAAGACCCGGATCCGGATTTACGAGCCGGGCTCCTGAAAGGCTCTGGTATTGCCAAGAACCTTTCTGTTCCTGCCGGTCACGTCATTCAAGGGCAGGGAACCTTCGAGCAAGACCAAATGGTTCTGCAATCCACCTTTCATCCGATAAGGTGACTATCAAAATAATGTTTGATTGGATTCGACCATTTTTCGGATCTCTCGCGACCCAATCCCAAAAACTTGCAAAGAAAAAAGGCAGAGCTGAAAGCTCTGCCTTGAAAAAGTTCCGCGTCTAAATTGACTCCGTTCCCTCGCGTGCCGGTGTTCCGGCTTGACGGGGCGGCTGCTGCCGTAAAGGCGCGCCTGGTGTCCTTCCTCCCAAGACTCAGACCGCGATGTCCATAAGCTCCTGACATTACTGCCGTGGCTTTTTTATTATGGAAACGGAACCTAGCTGATTGTTTCAGCATTGTCACCTATTTGTCGTGCCAAGCCTAATTTTTTTGCTTGCCTATTTCCCTTGCGTCGCAAATCGCGAATTTGAATCCATTTCCATGGGGCGGAAATGAGCTGGCTAATGTCTGGAGGTGGCCATTTTTTGGGGCGTCAAAGAGGCAAATATTGCAAAACTCAGCCAGACAGTGCGTTTGGACTTGTGTTTGAACCCAGCTTGCGGTTTGACTGCGCACAAAACCGGCAATGCCCATAGTCTGAGAGTGCATAATGCGTCTGTCCCGATATTTTCTGCCCATCTTGAAAGAAACTCCCAAAGAAGCGGAAATCGTCTCCCACCGCCTGATGCTCAGGGCCGGGATGATCCGCCAGCAGTCTGCTGGAATCTATTCCTGGCTGCCGCTGGGGTTGAAGGTCTTGCGCAAGATCGAAAGGATCGTCGAAGAAGAGCAGGCACGGGCCGGCGCGATCCAGCTGTTGATGCCGACCATCCAGCCGGCAGATCTGTGGCGCGAAAGCGGGCGATATGATGCGTACGGCAAGGAGATGCTGCGCATCACCGACCGGCACGAGCGCGAGATGCTCTTCGGCCCGACCAACGAGGAGATGATTACCGACATCTTCCGTAGCTATGTGCGCTCTTATAAGGACCTGCCGCTGAACCTTTATCACATCCAGTGGAAGTTCCGCGATGAGGTCCGTCCGCGCTTCGGCATCATGCGTGGCCGTGAATTCCTGATGAAGGATGCCTATTCCTTCGATCTCGACCAGGAAGCCGCCCGCCATTCCTATAACCGGATGTTTGTCGCATATTTGCGGACTTTCGACCGGATGGGTCTAAAAGCCATCCCGATGAAAGCCGATACCGGCCCGATTGGCGGGGATCTCAGCCACGAGTTCATCATTCTTGCTGACACCGGTGAAAGCGAAGTCTTTCTCGACAAGTCGCTTCTGGAAATGCCGATCCCGGCCGATGATACGGATTTCTCCTCAGATCTCAGCCCGATTGTCGCCTCCTGGACAACGCCCTACGCGGCGACCGATGAGATGCACGACGCAGAGGCATTTGACGCCTTGCCGAACGATGGGAAAGTGTCCGCCCGCGGCATCGAGGTTGGTCACATCTTCTACTTCGGCACCAAGTATTCTGATGCCATGGGCGCGAAAGTTGCCACCGGCGAAGGCACGGAAGTCCCGGTTCACATGGGCTCTTACGGCGTCGGGGTCTCCCGTCTTCTTGGCGCCTTGATTGAGGCCAATCATGATGACAACGGGATCATCTGGCCAAAATCAGTCGCCCCGTTCCATGTCGGCATCATCAACATGCGCCCGGGAGATGATCTGACCGACCCGGCGTGTGAAGACCTTTATGCCAAGCTGGAAGCGGCGGGCATCGAAGTGCTTTACGACGATACCGACAATCGGGCAGGGGCGAAGTTCGCCACCATGGATTTGATTGGTCTGCCGTTCCAGGTCGTCGCCGGTCCACGTGGCCTGAAAGACGGCCTTTTGGAAGTCAAGGACCGCGCAACTGGGGAAAAGGAAATGCTGACCCCGGAAGCAACCTTGAACAAGCTGACCGCGGCATTGACGGACTGATCTTGTCCGGTGATCCTCTGGGGCGGGGAATCGGCCGCGGGTAACTGCGGCTGCCGGGGCGTTGCGGAAATGGATGGACTATGACAGCGGTAGACACTGCGGACGACAACGCGAGCCGGGATATGGCGCAGCCAACACGCCCCTTTTCGCCCTTTGAATGGATGATAGCCGGCCGGTATTTGCGCTCTCGCCGGAGAGAAACCTTCATTTCGGTGATTGCCGGGTTTTCTTTTGCCGGCATCATGCTGGGTGTCGCCACGCTGATCATCGTCATGGCGGTGATGAACGGTTTCCGGTCTGAACTCCTTGGCAAGATCCTTGGCATCAATGGCCACATGCTGATCCAGCCGATCGATCAGCCGCTCAATGACTATGACGCGGTTGCCGGGCGGCTGGAAGGTGTGCCTGATGTCATTAGTGCAATTCCCTTTGTCGAAGGGCAGGCGCTTGTATCCGGTCCTGCTGGGAACCTCGGAGCCTTGGTGCGCGGCCTCTATGAACGGGATCTGCGCCGGGTGCCGCTGGTCGCTAACAACTTGCGGGCCGGGTCGCTCGACGGCTTTGACGCAGGCGAGGGCGTTGCCATCGGGTCCCGTATGGCCCAACAGCTTGGCATCACGCTCGGCGACAACATCACCATCATATCTCCGCGCGGCAGTGTGACGCCCATGGGAGTCACACCACGGCTCAAGGCCTATCCGGTGACAGCGATCTTCGAGATCGGCATGAGCGAATATGATGCAACTTTTCTATTCATGCCGCTGCCCGAATCCCAAGCCTATTTCAATATGGACGGCATCACGACCGGCATCGAAGTCTATGTGACCGATCCGGACAATGTCGGCAACATGCTGCGCGCCATTGAGGATGCGGCCGACCGGCCTGCCTTCGTCACCGACTGGCGCCAGCGCAACGTCACGTTCTTTTCTGCCCTTGAGGTGGAGCGCAATGTGATGTTCATCATCCTGACACTGATCGTTCTGGTGGCTGCACTCAACATCATTTCCGGGCTGATCATGCTGGTGAAGGATAAGGGCCACGACATCGCGATTTTGCGCACGATGGGCGCGACCCGCGGAGCGATCATGCGGATCTTCCTGATCACGGGGGCCAGCATTGGCTGTGTCGGCACGCTGGCCGGGTTTGTCCTCGGGCTGATTGTCTGTCTCAATATCGAAAGTATCCGGCAGTTCGTTTCCTGGCTGACGGCAACGCAACTGTTCGACCCGACACTCTATTTCCTGTCGAAACTGCCGGCGGAAATTGACAGCGGGGAAACGCTCACAGTGCTGGTCATGGCTTTGGTTCTGTCTCTTCTGGCAACGCTCTATCCCGCCTGGCGGGCTGCCCGGCTCGATCCGGTCGAAGCCCTGAGATATGAATAGGAGCGGTCAGATGAACCAAGCTGTTGATCCGCGCCAAGCGCCGCGATTGAAACCCGCTGCCATTGAACTGGCAGGCATTGAACGCGCGTATGATGAGGGCGAACAGAAACTCCATGTTCTGAATGGTGCCAACTTGCGCATTGAGGCTGGTGAGATGGTCGCGCTGGTTGCGCCTTCCGGCACGGGCAAATCGACCTTGCTCCACATTGCCGGGCTCTTGGAACAGCCGGACGCCGGCGATGTTTTCCTGGGGGATGTCAATTGCACGGATCTTTCCGACGACGAACGCACGGCCATCCGGCGCAACGACATCGGCTTTGTTTATCAATTCCATCATCTGCTGCCGGAGTTCACCGCGCAGGAGAACATCATGATGCCGCAGATGATCCGCGGTCTTTCCAAAAAAGTTGCCGCTGAGCGCGCCGATGAGCTGCTGGCCTATATGCGCCTAGGTGAGCGCGGCAGCCACCGGCCATCAGAACTCTCCGGCGGCGAGCAGCAACGGGTTGCGGTCGCCCGGGCCGTTGCCAATGCCCCGCGCATCCTGTTGCTCGATGAGCCAACGGGGAACCTGGACCCGAAGACAGCCAATTACGTCTTTGATGCGCTGTCTGCGCTTGTTAGGGCGTCTGGTGTGGCCACACTCTTTGCCACGCATAACTTAGAGCTTGCCGGCCGTATGGACCGGGCGATCACCTTATCCGCCGGATTGGTACAACCGCTCAAGTAGACGATTTTTTTCTATCGGCCGCATTTCAAACCGTAGCTTTGCGGGGCGGAACAAAGCAAAAACGCAAAGATTTCTGCGGGTCTTATACAAATCAGATCAAGGAGAACAAAAAGGGCTTGCAAAAAGAACATAAATGGAACATGTTTAGCTTATCGAAAGAAAGTTTGGAGTGAGTGATGTTCTATTTCGCGCGTGACTGTGCTGCTCTGGCATCCCTGGTTTCTTTTGGCGTGACCCTGGCGGTCTGGGGTGATGTGATCCTGTCTGCGGGCTGATCATTGTCCGCAAATGCGACCCAGTCCGGCAGGCTGTTGGTCTGACGGACAGTCTTCCAAAGCCGCATTTTGAATGTGGCTGATCAATTCTGAGTTGGAAAAACAGAGGTCTGAGCAGGCGTGCTCTGGTCAAGGTGTTTTCAGCTGATTAAAGAACAGCGGTGACAACCGCGCTGGCGGCTGGACGAAACGCGATGCAAGCGTTTCACTAACAGCGAAGATTCGCGTAGGCCTTCAAGGGTGCCGCCATGACTGATTCAAACAGCGCTCAAGACGCAGCTGCTAACCCGTCTATGCAATCGGGCAATGGGCCCGGTTATGTGCATCTGCGGGTTCATTCAGCACTGTCGCTCCTAGAAGGCGCGC
Organism: Roseibium sp.; assembly: GCF_965216085.1. Lineage (GTDB taxonomy): Bacteria > Pseudomonadota > Alphaproteobacteria > Rhizobiales > Stappiaceae > Roseibium. The sequence continues at coordinate 2,313,997 of NZ_OZ244138.1, forward strand.
TGCCGATCAAGAAGCTCTTGGATCTGGCCAAGGCCGACGACCAGCCGGCGCTGGCAATTGCCGACACCAACAATCTTTTTGGTGCCCAGGAGTTTTCGGCCAAAGCCTGGGGCGCAGGCATCCAGCCTCTAACCGCTTGTCAGCTGTCCGTCTTTTTTGACGACGGTCTGGACAGCGGCCGGCGCGGTGAACCGGCGCTCGCCGATCTTGTTCTGATTGCCATGACCGAAACGGGCTATGGCAACTTGATGGAGCTGACCTCGCGTGCATTTCTGGATACGGAAACAGGCCTGCGCCCGCATGTCACCCTCAGCTATCTCTTGTCCAAGGCTGAAGATGTCATAGTCCTGACCGGCGGCAGTCTCGGGGCTGTCGGGGCGGCACTTCTGGCCGGGCGCAAGGATCTGGCCGAGAGCCGCTTAAAGACGCTGAAGGAGGGGTTCCCCGGTCGTTGTTATGTTGAAATTCAGCGCCATGGCATGGACAGTGAAAAGAAAACCGAGGAGGCCTTCCTCGATCTTGCCTACGCCATGGATCTGCCGCTGGTTGCCACCAATGAGGCGTTTTTTCCAAAGCGGGAAGACTATGAAGCCCATGATGCGCTGATCTGCATTTCCGAAGGCCGAGTCATCATTGAAAGTGATCGCCGCCGCCTGACGCCGGAGCACTATTTCAAGACAAGGGCGGAAATGTGCGCGCTCTTTTCCGATCTTCCCGAGGCGCTTGCCTCCACGGTCGAGATTGCCAAACGCTGTTCGTTCCGGCCGATGCGGCGCGCACCGATTCTGCCGCGGTTTGCCGGTGCGGATGCGGACCCAGAAGAAGCCGAACGCGCCGAATCGGAAGAACTGAAACGCCAGGCGCGCGAAGGCTTGCAGGCCCGTCTTGATGCTCATGGCCTAGCGCCGGGACTGGAAGAAAAAGACTATTGGGAACGGCTCGATTATGAGACCGGCATCATCGAGCGGATGAAGTTTCCAGGTTACTTCCTGATCGTTGCCGACTTCATCAAATGGGCCAAAAACCAAGACATTCCGGTTGGCCCGGGCCGTGGGTCGGGCGCGGGCTCGCTGGTGGCCTGGTCTTTGACCATTACTGACTTGGACCCGATGCGGTTTTCTCTGCTGTTCGAACGGTTCTTGAACCCCGAACGTGTCTCCATGCCGGATTTTGATATCGACTTCTGCCAGTCGCGGCGGGAGGAGGTGATTAGATACGTTCAGGAAAAATACGGCCGTCAGCAGGTTGCCCAGATCATCACCTTTGGATCCTTGCAGGCCCGCGCGGTTTTGCGCGATGTCGGCCGTGTCCTCCAGATGCCCTATGGACAGGTCGACCGGCTGTGCAAACTGGTGCCGGCGAACCCCGCCAATCCGGTGACGCTTGGCCAGGCGATCGAAGATGAACCGCGCCTCCGGGAAGCAGCCAAGGAAGAAGAGATCGTTGACCGGCTTTTGGGCATGGCGCAAAAGCTCGAAGGTCTTTACCGGCACGCCTCGACCCACGCGGCCGGTGTGGTGATCGGCGACCGGCCGCTGGAACAGTTGGTTCCGCTCTACCGCGATCCGCGCTCCGATATGCCAGTTGCCCAGTTCAACATGAAAATGGTTGAAGATGCGGGGCTGGTGAAATTCGACTTTTTGGGCCTGAAAACCCTGACGGTCATCGACACGGCGGTCAAATTGATCGAACGGCGCGGCATCACCGTTGATGTTGCCGGTCTGCCGATTGACGATAAAAAATCCTACGATCTTCTAACCCGCGGCGAGACTTTCGGCGTGTTCCAGCTGGAAAGTCAGGGCATGCGCCGGGCCGTTGCCGGTATGAAACCGGACCGCTTTGAAGACATCATTGCGCTGGTGGCGCTCTACCGTCCGGGCCCGATGGAAAACATCCCGGTCTATAACGCGGTTAAACACGGCGAACAGGAACCGGATTGCCTGCATCCGCTCTTGGAACCGATCCTGATGGAGACGAATGGCATCATCGTCTACCAGGAGCAGGTGATGCAGATCGCGCAGGTTCTGTCCGGCTATTCCCTCGGTGAAGCGGATCTTCTGCGCCGCGCCATGGGTAAGAAGATTGCCGCCGAAATGGAGGTCCAGCGGGCCCGCTTTGTCGATGGGGCCGTGGAGCGCGGCATCAACAAGACCCAGGCCGGAACGATCTTCGATCTGGTGGCGAAATTCGCCAACTACGGCTTCAACAAATCCCACGCGGCCGCCTATGCGCTGGTCTCTTATCACACGGCTTGGTTGAAGGCGAACCATCCGGTTGAGTTCATGGCAGCGTCCATGACCCTCGATATGGGCAACACGGAAAAACTCGGCGATTTCCGCCAGGAAGCCCGGCGTATGGGCATTGAGGTGGTGCCGCCCTCCATCAACCGTTCGCAGGTCTATTTTGATGTGTCCGACGGCAAGATCCTTTACGCTATGGGGGCGGTCAAAGGGGTTGGCGAACAGGCGGTGGAACACATCGTAGAGGTCCGCGGCGACACTCCATTCCAGAGCCTGGGCGATTTTGCCCGCCGCATCAGCCCGAAAGCACTCAACAAACGCACGCTGGAAAATCTCGTGGCCGCGGGCGCCTTTGATGAGCTTGAGCCAAGCCGGGCCCGGGTCTTTGAAGGGCTCGACCGGGTGATGGGCCTGGCGCAGCGCACGGAAGAAAATAAAACGCTTGGCCAGGACGAACTGTTCGGCGGTTCTGATAGTGAGGAGCCCTTGCAGCTGGATGATGTCCATGGCTGGACATCGGAAGAAAAGCTCCAGCGGGAGCATTCGGCCATTGGTTTTTATCTCTCCGCCCACCCGATCGACGAATACGCCTCGGTTCTGGAAAAAATGCGGGCGCAGCCCTGGGCCCAGTTTTCTGAAGCGGTCAAGAAAGGCGCGTCCGCTGGCCGTCTGGCGGGAACCGTCATTTCCATGCAGGAACGCAAGACAAAATCCGGCACAAGAATGGGCATTGCGCGGCTCTCCGATGCAACCGGCCAATATGAAGCCCTGCTGTTCCGCGAAAAGCTGGAACACTTTCGCGATGTGCTGCAATCCGGCCGGTCGGTTGTTGTGCTGGTTGCTGCCGACATGCGTGACGATGAACCGTCCCTGATCATCGAACAGGTTGACCCGATCGACAAGGTCGCTGCGCGCTTACAAAAAAGCATGCGGGTCTTTGTCCGCGACGAGCGGCCGATCGCCAGTCTTGCCAAACAGCTGACCATGCGCGGAGAGGGCGATGTGACTGTGATTGTGCTTCTGGAAAACGGTGCCCGAGAAGTCGAAGTAAAACTTCCCGGCCGGTTCCGCCTCTCGCCGGAGATTGCCGGAGCCCTCAAGGCGGTTCCCGGCGTCACCGACGTGCAGATGGCCTGACCGGTGTTTCTATTCACATTGAAGAGTCAGCCGGCCGGCCAGATGATCTCGAGCCGGATTCCGCCGGGCTCTGAAAACATCATGTGATGACGCGGGCCGCCGGACAGGGGCTCTGGTTCGAATTCCATTTCAACGCCAGGCCAGGTGCGGACTGTCTCCGCCATCGTCAGCAGCTCGTCTTTGCTGGCAACTTCAAGGGCTAAATGATGCAGGCCGATGTTGGTTTTGCGGTCAAAGTCTGTGATCGGTTGGGTTTTGTCCGCTTGCCAGAGCGTGAGACGGCAGGTGCCATCGGAAACGGTCGAGCGCGGATAGCTGTCATCGCGGGCAAGCACCTCCCATCCAAGGCACTCTGAGAAGAAAGAGGTTGTTTGATCCAGATCCCGGACCGTCAGGCCGAGGTGGTTGATGCCTATGGTTGCCATGGAACTCTCCTTATATATGGTCGGCCATCTAAATCGGGATCAGCTGCTGCGGGCAAAGGCCAAGGGAGGCGCGGTTTGCAAGGACTTGCAGCCGCGGCGGGGTGGGTTCGGCGAATATAGCCTATTGCGGCGAAGATTCTGCGTATAAAACCGGCGCCAGGCTCTTGAAATAAAATTTCTCTCCCACTATAAGGCGCCCATTCCACACGCAAGGGGCGGAAACTGAGCTTATCGGTGTCCATCCGGTGGCTGAAGGAAAATCTCCTCCAGCCCACAAACCTCTTGCGGAGGTAAAACCGGAAAACTCAGGAGTTATAGGCATGGCATTGCCTGATTTCACGATGCGTCAGTTGCTGGAAGCTGGCGTTCACTTTGGTCACCAGAAACACCGTTGGAACCCGCGCATGGGTCAGTACATCTTTGGTGTACGCAACGATGTTCACATCATGGACCTGTCCCAGACCGTTCCGCTTCTGCACCAGGCACTGAAGGCTGTCTCTGACACCGTTGCTGGTGGTGGTCGCGTTCTCTTGGTTGGTACCAAGCGCCAGGCTCAGGAAGCTGTTGCAACGTCTGCCCGCAATTCTGCGCAGTACTTCGTCAACGCCCGCTGGCTCGGCGGCATGCTGACCAACTGGAAAACCATTTCCCAGTCCATTCAGCGTCTGCGCAAGCTGGAAGAGACCCTGAACTCTGACGCAGCAAACGCTCTGACCAAGAAAGAGCGTCTGTTCATGGACCGCGAGCGCGAAAAGCTTGAGCGGAACCTTGGCGGTATCAAGGACATGGGTGGTATCCCGGACCTGATTTTTGTCATCGACACCAACCGCGAAGCGATTGCCATCCAGGAAGCCCGTCGTCTGGGTATCCCGGTTGCTGCGATCCTGGACTCCAACTCCAGCCCGGAAGGCATCACTTACCCGGTTCCGGGCAACGATGACGCTGGCCGTGCCATCTCGCTTTACTGCGACCTGATCGCCCGCGCTGCTATCGACGGTATTTCCCGCGCACAGGGCGCGTCCGGCATGGACATCGGTGCATCTGAAGAAGCTCCGGTTGAAGAAGCGATCGTTGAAGCTGCTGCAGAAGCAGCTCCGGCTGAAGCCGAAGCGGCTGCCGCTCAGGCTTAATGATTTTGTTTCTGCCGCACGGGTTTTGTGCGGCAGAAACTTGTTGAATTCGTTCGGCGGGGCGCAATTTGTTGCACACCCGTCATAAAGGCGCGGAAAGCAATCAGCTAAACCGTGTCTCATCTGAAACCCCCCATCCACGAGGCAATCGATGAGCATTACCGCCGCGATGGTAAAAGAGCTCCGCGAGAAATCCGGCGCTGGCATGATGGACTGTAAAACCGCCCTTAAAGAAAATGGCGGTGACATGGAAGCAGCTGTTGATTGGCTGCGCACCAAAGGCCTGGCGAAAGCTGCCAAAAAAGCTGGCCGTGTGGCCGCTGAAGGTCTGGTTGGTGTGGCTGCTGACGGCGCAAAAGCTGCTGTGATCGAGCTGAACTCCGAAACCGACTTCGTTTCCCGTAACGAAGGTTTCCAGGAGCTGGTGGGCAACGTCGCCAAGGTTGCTGTTAGCACCGACGGTTCCGTAGACGCTGTGAGCGCAGCTGATCTGGGCGGCAAGTCTGTTGCCGACTCGATCACTGATGCGATCGCGACCATCGGCGAGAACATGAACCTGCGCCGTTCTGCGATCCTGTCTGTAAACGACGGTGTTGTTTCCACCTACGTTCACGGCGCTGTTTCCGATGGCCTCGGCAAAATTGGTGTTCTGGTTGCTCTGGAATCTTCCGGCGACAAGGACAAGCTGAACGCCCTTGGCCGTCAGATCGCCATGCACGTTGCTGCAACCAGCCCGCTGGCTCTGAACACCGATGAGCTGGACCCGGCTGTTGTTGAGCGTGAAAAAACCGTGTTCTCCGAACAGGCCCGCGATTCCGGCAAGCCGGAAAACATCATCGAGAAGATGGTGGAAGGCCGCCTGCGCAAGTTCTACGAGGAAGTCACGCTGGTCAAACAGGCTTTCGTGATCAATCCGGATCAGACTGTCGAGCAGGCTGTTGAAGGCCTTGCCAAGGAAATCGGCACTGAAGTCAAACTTTCCGGCTTTGTCCGCTTCGCTCTCGGCGAAGGGATCGAGAAAAAAGAAGAAGACTTCGCCGCCGAAGTGGCGGCAGCCACCGGGCAGTAAGTTCCCAAGAAAAAGCGCCGGCAAGTCCGGCGCTTTTTTTTTAGAAACTACAATTTACCCAAGGTGCACAAATGACATCTCCTTTGCGTTGGAAACGGATCCTTCTCAAACTCTCCGGCGAGGCCTTGATGGGATCGCAGGCTTTTGGAATTGACCCGGCCATTGTTCAGCGGATCGCAAAGGAAATAGCCGACGCTGTGGCGCTTGGGGCGCAAGTTGGTGTGGTTGTCGGCGGCGGCAACATCTTCCGCGGTGTGGCTGTGGCTGCGAAGGGCGGCAATCGTGTCACCGGTGACCACATGGGCATGCTGGCCACCATCATGAACAGCCTGACGCTCGCCGACGCTCTGCGCCGCCTCAAGGTCAACGCCCGCGTTCTGTCGGCGGTCGCTGTTCCGTCCATCTGCGAAACCTTCTCCCAGCGCGTTGCGGACCGCTATATGGAAGATGGCGATGTCATCATCTTTGCCGGTGGTACAGGCAACCCTTTCTTCACGACCGACAGTGGCGCGGCTTTGCGTGCGGCGGAAATGAAATGCAACGCCTTCTTGAAGGGCACACAGGTCGATGGGGTCTATTCCGAAGACCCGAAGGTCAATCCGGATGCGGAGCGGTATGAAGCGCTCAGCTACGATGACGTGATCACCCGCAATTTGAAAGTCATGGACACGACGGCAATTGCCCTTGCGCGGGACAATTCTATCCCTGTTATTGTCTTCTCCATCCACTCACCGGGCGCCCTTGTGAGCGTGTTGCAAGAAACGGGAACCTACACAGTCGTGGGTGAGCAATAGTTTTTAGCTGTGTAACAGCTTGTAGCTCTTGTGTTTCGACGCGGTTATGCCATGTTGGCGCGCCGGATCTGAATTGGCTCTAAGCAAAAACAACAGTGAGGACAAAATGTCTGTAGAAGGTGTCGACCTGGACGATTTGAAGCGGCGCATGCAAGGCGCGCTTTCGGTATTGAAAACCGAATTCGCCGGTCTTCGCACAGGCCGCGCATCCGCAAGCATGCTGGACCCGATCACAGTTGATGCTTACGGCCAGTCCATGCCGCTCAATCAAGTTGGAACCGTGTCCGTTCCGGAACCGCGCATGGTTGCAGTTCAGGTTTGGGACAAGAGTATGGTTGCCGCAGTCGAAAAAGCGATCCGCGAATCAAACCTTGGCTTGAACCCGGTCGTCGACGGCCAGTTGTTGCGCCTGCCGATCCCGGAGCTCAATGAAGAACGCCGCCAAGATCTGATCAAAGTTGCGCATAAATATGCGGAAGGCGCGAAAGTCGCGATCCGCCATGTGCGCCGCGATGGCATGGATGACGCCAAGAAGGCCGAAAAAGACGGGGATATTTCCCAGGACGACAGCCGTGTTGCCTCAGATGAGGTGCAAAAACTGACGGACCAGATGATTTCCGAAGTGGATGCTATGTTGTCCAAAAAAGAGCAGGAAATCTCTCAGGTCTAATTAGTTAAGGCGCGGCAGCGGCGGATACGATGATGAGCGGCAACCCGGAACGACAGGCAGATGCAGGGCCGCTTGCGGCTTCATCCCCGCATGTGCCGCGTCATATTGCCTTCATCATGGATGGTAACGGCCGCTGGGCTTCCTCCCGGGGGCTGACGCGCACCGAAGGCCACCGCCAGGGGCTTGAAGCTCTGCGCCGGATTATCCGGCACTGCGGCACGCGCGGCATTGAGATCGCCACGATCTACAGTTTCTCGACAGAAAACTGGAGCCGGCCGGAACCCGAAGTGAAGTTCTTGATGAGCCTGCTGCGCCGGTTTGTGCAGCGGGACTTGAGCGAACTTCACCGGGAAAACATCCGCATCCGCATTATTGGCGAACGCCAGTCTCTTGAGCCCGGCATTTTGAAATTACTTCAAGATGCCGAGGACTTGACCCGCGAAAACACGGGGATGGATCTTGTTGTGGCGTTCAACTATGGCGCCCGCCAGGAAATCACCGGTGCGGTGCGCAAGTTGTGCGAAAAACTGGCGGCCGGAGACCTTCAGGCCAGCGAGATTTGCGAAGACGCGATTTCAGCTGAACTGGATACAGCAGGCCTTCCTGATCCAGATCTGATCGTGCGCACCAGCGGTGAGCTGCGCCTATCCAACTTCCTTCTCTGGCAGGCGGCTTATTCGGAATTCTATTTCACCGAATTGATGTGGCCGGATTTCGATGAAGCGGCCCTCGACAAGGCGCTTGAAAGCTTTGGGTCACGGGACCGGCGCTACGGCGGTGTTACCGCTCAAGCTCTGTAGGGCCCTTGTATTGTGATGCCGGTGCAAGACACTCCCGCCAAACCGAAAAGCAATCTGTATCAGCGTGTTATATCTGCCGCGGTTCTGGCGCCGGTCGTTCTCGGACTGATCTACTGGGGCGGCTTGGCCTATGCAGCCCTCGTTTTGGCCGCCGCTGTTCTATTTTTGTGGGAATGGTTTTCGATCACCGGAACTCGCCACCTGTCGCCATCTGCCATTGCTGGGCAGGCAGCGCTGATTTGCGGTGGCATTCTCCAAGTGGCCGGAAATCCTCAGCTTGGACTTGCTGTAATTCTCGCCGGTGCTGGCGCAGCTTATGTGTTGTCCGGTTTTTCAAGGGCAGGGCGCTGGGGCGCGGAAGGTGTGCTTTATAGCGGGTTCGCTTTGTTTTCTCTTCTGGCCCTTCGTAGCGGGACTGGCGGCCTGATCTTCATCTACTTCCTGTTCATCGTTGTCTGGGCCACCGACATTTTCGCTTATTTCACTGGCCGGGCTTTGGGTGGACCAAAACTCTGGGCGCGGGTTTCACCAAAGAAAACCTGGTCAGGCGCCCTTGGCGGCCTCGTCTTTGCGATCATATTTGGGGCAGGGGTCAGCGTTGCAGGCAGCGGCGGACACATGGCGATATGGGCGGGACTTGCGGCAGTATTGTCAATTGTCTCACAGGCCGGGGATCTGCTTGAATCAGCCATCAAACGGCGATTCGACGTAAAGGATTCCAGTCAGCTCATTCCTGGGCATGGCGGCATCATGGACCGCATCGATGGACTGGTCGCAGCCGCGATCTTTGCCGTATTGATCGGCTGGGTGGCCGGCGGAACTCTCGCCGATCCGCTTGCCGGATTGGCTCTAAACTAGTTGGGAATATGCCGGTGCCGGCAATTAAAGACTATAACACCCGGACTTCTCCAATCCGTGTGACAATGCTTGGAGCGACTGGTTCTATTGGTCAAAGTGCTGCCGATTTGATCGCGCGCAATCCGGACCGCTTCGAAGTTGTCAGCCTGGTCGCCAATTCCAGTGCCAAGGCTCTGGCAGAAATGGCGATTTCTCTGAACGCCAAGAGCGCGGTCTTGGCTGATCCGGAAAACTTCGAGGACCTGAAAGGTCTTCTTGTTGGAACCGGTATCGAGGCTTCAGCCGGTGAGGCCGCCGTTTTTGAAGCTGCAGACCGGGACACAGATCTGGTTATTGGAGCGATTGTCGGGGCCGCGGGACTGGCGCCGACCATGGCCGCCATCAAACCTGGACGCCGGATTGCGCTTGCCAACAAAGAATGCCTGGTTTGTGCCGGGGATCTCTTTATGGCGAAGATTGCGGCGGCGGGCGCGGAAATTCTGCCGGTCGACAGCGAACACAATGCGATCTTCCAGGTGTTTGAAGCAGCTGAACCCGACAGTGTTGAAAAAGTGATCCTTACGGCATCCGGCGGGCCTTTTCGCACCTTTGCGCTGAAGGATATGGCGCAGGTGACACCTCAGCAGGCGTTGAAACATCCCAACTGGGACATGGGTGCCAGGATCTCAATCGACAGTGCGACCATGATGAACAAAGGCTTCGAAGTGATTGAAGCCTATCATCTTTTCCCCATTGAATCTGATCAGCTTGAGGTGCTGGTGCATCCTCAATCTGCTGTGCATGGCCTAGTCCAGTACCGGGATGGGTCTCTGCTTGCGCAGCTTGGAAGTCCGGATATGCGCACGCCAATTGCGCACTGCATGGCCTATCCACGCCGGATGGAGGCGCCAGTTCAACGGCTGGACTTGGCAAGCCTTGGTTCTCTGACGTTCGAAAAACCAGACCTCGCGCGGTTCCCGGCGCTCCGTCTTGCACTGGAAGCGCTGCGAAGCGGTGGGCAGGCTCCGGCGGTTCTGAATGCTGCCGATGAAACTGCAGTTGCTGCGTTTCTTAAAGGTGCGATCGGCTTTATGGACATTCCGGCAGCTGTAGAAGAAACGCTCAATGCCTTTGCTGCATCTGGAGAGATTTCGGCAGCCGGTTCGGTCGAAGATGTGCTCAACGTCGACCGTGGCGCCCGGCAATGGACTGCCGATTGGATTTTGCGCAAAGCCGCTTGAAAAAATGCGGGGTCAAACTCGCCAAGGATCATTAACGTGCCGTAATTCCATTGCTAATAGAGTGGCTCTGGATTTAAAGCTCGGGAAATATCGGATATCTCATGGATCTCTTTGACTCTGCCTACGGATTGTTGGTCGGATACCTCGTTCCATTTCTTTTCGTTCTGACAATCGTTGTGTTTTTCCACGAGCTTGGTCACTTTGCTGTGGCGCGTTGGTGCAAGGTCAAGGTGGACGCTTTCTCGGTCGGTTTCGGACGGGAACTCTTCGGCTGGTATGACAAACATGGCACGCGCTGGAAAATCTCTCTGATTCCATTGGGCGGATACGTAAAATTCGCCGGAGATGAGAATGCAGCCAGTGTTCCTGACCGCGACTATATCGCCAGCATGAGTGAAGAAGAGCGCAAGACCGCCTTCATTGCCAAGCCCGTTTGGCAAAGGGCGGCCATTGTGGCTGCCGGCCCAATCGCGAATTTCATCTTAGCAATCATCATCTTCGCCGGCATTTTCATGGCATATGGCAAGCCGCAATTGTTGCCGGTTGTCTCCTCGGTGATTGAGGGCTCGGCTGCTGAGGCCGCAGGCATCAAAACCGGAGACCGGATCCTTTCGATCAATGGTGAGCCTCTGTCCTACTTCGAAGATTTAAAATGGACAGTTCGGCATAACCCTGATCAGCCGTTGATATTGGGAATTAACCGGGATGGCGCGGAAATCTCCGCAACTGTCGTTCCGGCCTATGTGACGGACGTCAATCAGTTCGGCGTGGAGTATAGGGAACCGCGCATCGGTGTTGCCATGGCGAGTGATGCCGAAACTCGGGTGCTGATCCGGCTCGGCGTAGGGGGCGCTTTGTGGGAAGGGGTCTTGCGCACCTATAAGATCATCTACGACACGATCAATTTCATTGGCGAAATCTTTGTCGGAGAACAATCTGCGCAGCAGTTAGGCGGACCGATCCAGATCGCCCAGGTGTCCGGTACTGTTGCGCAATTCGGTTTGATCGAGCTGATAAGCTTGGCCGGTTTTCTGTCTGTTTCCATCGGATTTATCAATCTACTGCCGATTCCGATTCTTGATGGCGGGCATCTGGTTTTCTACGCCGCAGAAGCAATCCGTGGAAAACCACTCGATGAAAGAGTTCAGGAAGTTGGTTTCCGTATCGGACTGGGGCTTGTTCTGGCACTTATGGTGTTCGTCACTTGGAACGATATCTGGCGTTTGATGAGGCTCTAACGCAGGCGCCGTGACATTGACGCAACGTCCTCAGACTAAATCGCTTTCGCCAGCCAAGGGCTGTTGCGTTATCGGTAAAAGTCTATAAAACATGGATCGGTTTTCAGGAATCTTCCGGGGTGATGTGAGGGTTTCTGAAACGGGGTATTAAAAAACAAAGGCATAGCGCACTGATGCAGCGATTGCAGAAACTTATGAGAGCCGCAATTTTGGCGGCCGCGGTTCTCACTGCCGGCTCTGTTCTGCCGGACACTTTGGGGCCATTCGCTGGCGCGACACAGGCGGAAGCCGCAGTTGCTCGTAAGATCGAGGTTCGAGGGACGAGCCGAATCGAGGAAGAGACTGTCATCAGCTATATGACGATCGTTCCTGGTCGGTCCTACGGTGCCGCGGATGTGGATGAGTCGCTGAAAGCCCTCTATGCAACAGGTTTGTTTGCCACGGTTGAGATCACCCCACGTGGCAGCACGGTTATTGTGACCGTCAGCGAAAATCCGATGATCAATCGCGTTTCTTTTGAAGGAAACAAAAAGATCAAGGACAACGCACTGGAAACCACTTTGCGCTCTCAGCCGCGCTCCATGCTGTCGCGTGCGAAAGTTCAAGCCGACGTCCAGAACATTCTAGAAGCTTACCGTCGCTCCGGCCGCTATGGTGCGTCTGTCGAGCCGAAGATTATTGATCGCGGCCAGAATCGCGTCGATCTTGTTTTTGAAGTCAATGAAGGCGCAAAAACTGGTGTTGAGCGGATCAGCTTCATCGGTAACAAGTCCTTCAGCGACGGCCGTCTGCGTGATGTTATCCGGACCCGTGAAAGTGGTCTGTTGAGCTGGTTGCGCAGCACCGACACATATGACCCGGATCGCTTGGCTGCTGATGAGGAGCTGCTTCGCCAGTACTACAACAAAAAGGGTTATGCGGATTTCCGTATCGTTTCGGTCAGCGCAGACCTTGATCGCGAAAACAACATTTTCTACGTGACCTTCACGGTTGATGAAGGCGAGAAGTACAGCGTTGGCAATGTTGAAGTCGTTTCCACGATCGCGGAAATCGATCCGGAAGATCTTCGTAAGCTGGTTCGGACCCGCAGTGGCAAGACATTCAACTCTTTGCGTGTTGAGCAGTCTGTCGAAGACATCACTTTGCGCGTTTCTGAAGAAGGTTACGCTTTTGCCCGTGTTCGTCCGCGTGGCGCGCGCAACTACGAAGACAACACCATCGACCTGATCTACTATATTGAAGAAGGGTCGCGCGCTTACATCGAACGCATCAACATCATCGGTAATGACAGGACCCGCGAATACGTTATTCGTCGTGAGTTTGATGTTGCTGAAGGTGATGCTTTCAACCGCGCCTTGATCGACAAGGCTGAGCGCCGCCTTAAAAACCTGAACTTCTTTGAACGTGTTGCGATTTCTACTCAGCAGGGCAGTGCGCCGGACCGGGTTATCGTAAATGTTCAAGTGGAAGAAAAGCCAACCGGGGAAATCTCTTTCGGTATCGGGTATTCGACCACGGACGGTGTTGTTGGCGACGTTTCGGTCTCTGAGAAGAACTTCCTGGGCCGCGGTCAGTTTGTAAAGATTGGCGTTGGTGGTGGTACCGATACTCAGACCTATGAATTCCGGTTTATTGAGCCGTTCTTCATGGGGCGCCGGATTGCTCTTGATCTCGATCTCTACCGCGCGGTCAATGATGCCAATGACTACCGGTCATTTGATGAAACACGGACCGGAGGCGGCTTCGGCTTCACTCTGCCGTTGCGCGAAGATGAAACCACACTGCGGCTTTTCTACAAGATCTTTGAAGAAAAGAACGAAGACAAGCGCTATGGATCGACGAACATCACTAATTGTGACACGGCGAACCTTTCTCTGGCGGTCTGTGACTCCCTTGGTACCTATTTGACGTCGCTGGTTGGCTACGAGCTCAAGTACACCACGCTTGACCGCAACTTGAACCCGACCGATGGCTTCTACGCGTCCTTCTCGCAAGAGTTTGCTGGCGTCGGTGGCGACAGCCAATACATCAAGACAGAAGTTCAGGCACGGGCTTATCAGGAAATCCTGGCAGACTACGGTCTGGTCGGCAGCGTCCGTCTTCGTGGTGGTAACATCATTGGTATTGGTGAGCGTCTGCGGGTGTCTGAGCAATTCATGCTTGGTGGAAACCTGGTTCGCGGTTTTGAAAACCGCGGTATTGGCCCGCGCGATGCGTCTTCAGATGATGCAATTGGTGGCCGTTGGTATTTCGCAGCAACCACAGAAGCACAATTTCCGTTCCCCTTCATCCCCAAGGAACTTGGGCTCGGTGGCGCGTTCTTCGCAGATGCTGGTTCACTTTGGGATGCTGACAACGATCTCGTGAACATCGTGGAAGCTGGTGGTGGCCGGATCCTGTCTAATGGCTTCGATCTGCGTGCATCAGTCGGTTTCGGTATCCGTTGGCAATCGCCGTTCGGACCGCTGAAGGCTGATTTTGCTTACCCGCTACTCAAAGAAGATAGTGATAAAACTCAGATCTTCCGGCTGAGCGGTGGAACCAGCTTCTAACGAGCGGTTTCTTTGAAATTCAAACGGCCGCCGCGTCAAACGGCGGCCGTTTTTGTTACGGTCTAACCGGAACACACTCCAGAACATGGGAATGTGCACATGTCCGAACCGAATTTCTTTCATTTTCCAACTGGCGTCTGTTTGGGCGATATCGCCAAATGGGCTGATGCGAAAATTTTGAACGGATCAGCCGAGACTGGAATCTCCGGTGTTGCTCCGTTGGAAGACGCGGGGGCCGGCATGTTGGTCTTTTTCGACAACACCGCCTATCTCAATGCGCTTCAGAACACGGAAGCTGCTGCGTGCCTGGTGTCGGCGCGCCACAAGGACAAGGTGCCGGAGGGGGTTACTGCGCTTGTGTGCAAAGACGCGTACCGGTCCTGGGCGAAAGTACTCGCAAAACTCTTCCCGGAGGCCATGGTACCAAAGGAACCGGGCGTTGACGGTGTGTCTGACCGGGCGTCAATTGATGACCAGGCCCAACTCGAAGATGGTGTTTGTGTCGAACCTGGTGCGGTAATTGGAGCCGGAGCAGAAATTGGCGCAGGGACTGTCATCCGCAGCAATGCTGTTATTGGCGCTGGGGTCCGGATTGGCCGGGATTGCGTAATTGGGGCCAACTGTTCCGTACAACACTCCATTTTGGGAAACAGAGTTTATCTGCATCCGGGTGTTTGCTGTGGTCAGGACGGGTTCGGCTACGCCATGGGGCCGGGCGGACACCTGAAAGTGCCACAAGTTGGCAGAGTGGTGATCCAAGATGATGTTGAGATTGGCGCCAACACCACCATCGACCGTGGAGCGAACAGAGATACGGTGATTGGAGAAGGCACAAAGATCGACAATCAGGTCCAGATTGGCCACAACGTGGTCATTGGGCGGCACTGTGTGTTGGTTTCTCAGGTCGGAATATCTGGCAGCGCGACTTTGGAAGACTTTGTGGCGATCGGCGGTCAGAGCGGTGTGAAAGGTCATGTCACGGTCGGCATGGGTGCTCAGGTGGCGGCTGTAAGTGTCGTCAACGAAGACCTTGCTGCTGGCGGTCGATATGGCGGAACACCGGCAAAACCGGTGAAACAATGGTTCCGGGAAGTGGCTGCAGTCAGAAAGCTTGCAGAACGCGGCGGCAAATCGTAAACGGACGGTAGTTCGAACATCCAATTACTTGAAGAATTTGGCGGTGAACGGCCAAGGGGCGAAGAATGGACGAAACAGAAAAGAAAACGCTCGCGACCGCGGACATCATGAAAATCATGAAGCTGTTGCCGCACCGGTATCCGTTTTTGCTGATCGACAAGATCATCGAAATGGACGGCGATGAGAGCTGTATTGGCGTCAAGAATGTCACCATCAACGAACCGCAGTTTCAGGGCCACTTTCCGGAACGGCCGATTTTTCCGGGTGTTTTGTTGATCGAGGCCATGGCCCAAACTGCGGGCGCCTTGTGTGTCCATGCCCGCGGTGCCGATGCGCCGCCGCAGCTGGTCTATTTCATGACTATCGACAGGGCAAAGTTCCGCAAACCTGTGGAGCCGGGTGATCAGGTCCATTTTCACGTCAAGAAAATCAAGCAACGTGCGAACATCTGGAAGTTCGATGCCGTTGCCAAGGTGGATGGTGCAAAAGTTGCCGAAGCCGAAGTCAGTGCCATGCTGGTAGATGCGTGAGGGTTTATGACTGATATCCATCCAACGGCCATTGTTGAAGATGGTGCTGTCCTTGGGGACGGCGTGCGCATCGGGCCGTATTGCGTCATTGGTCCGCAGGTCAAGCTTGGCGCGAATGTTGAATTGAAATCCCATGTAGCTGTTGCCGGTGACACCACAATCGGTGCCGGAACGTCTATCTATCCGTTCGCCTCTGTCGGTCATCAAGCGCAGGATCTGAAGTTTCAGGGCGAAGCTGCGACCTTGTCGGTCGGGGAAGGCTGTATCATCCGTGAAGGCGTGACGTTAAATCCGGGAACGGAAGGTGGTGGGCTCAGCACAACGATCGGCAACAATTGTGCCTTTCTGGCCAATTCCCATGTCGGTCACGACAGCCACCTGGGTGACCGGGTGGTTCTGTCCAACAATGTCATGATCGCCGGTCATGTCGACGTTGGCAGCAATGTCATTTTTGGTGGCGGTTCAGCCGTGATCCAATTTACACGCATCGGCGACAATGCCTTTATTGGTGGCTTGGCGGGATTGGAAAATGACCTTATTCCATTCGGTATGGTGACCGGCAACCGGGCAAGCCTCGGAGGTCTTAATCTTGTTGGTTTGAAACGCGCCAATTTCCCGCGCGAACAGATCCATGCCTTGCGGGCAGCTTACAAGGCACTCTTTGAAAGCAATGAAGGCACCCTGCGCAATCGGGCGGAAGCCATTGCTGCGGAAACGGCAGACCAGCCGCTTGTGAAAAAAGTGACGGATTTCATTCTTGAAAAAGAAGACCGGCGCTTTTGTACGCCTGCCTAAGTAGGTGAACGTGATGCTAGACGCGGGATCAGCCGGGCAGGCTCCGGTCGCTCTGATTGCTGGAAATGGCCGGATCCCGTTGCAAGTTGCGCATGCGCTTGCCGACGCTGGCCGGGACTGCCGCGTTGTTGCAATCAAGGGGGAAGCTGATGAGGCAACCCGTGGACTTGCTTCGGCCGAACTTGGATGGGGCGAAATCGGCCGTCTTTATTCGTTTTTGAAAAAAAGCGGCTGCCGGGATGTCCTCTTGATAGGTGGGGTGTCCAAACGTCCGGATTTCACGTCAATTCTGGGGGATCTGGGCACATTGCGCCGGTTACCCACCATCATCCGGGCGCTGGCGGGCGGTGATGACAGCCTTTTGACCAAGGTGATTGGCCTGTTTGAGGTAGAGGGGTTTCGTGTCGTGGGGATCAAGGATGTTGCGCCGGCACTTCTAGCTGCCAGCGGTGTCTTGGGCAAAATTCAGCCAAAGGATACGGACTGGCGCGATGTTCAATTGGCATTGAGCGCCACGCAGAAGCTCGGAGAGCTGGATATCGGCCAGGCGGCCGTTGCCATTAATGGCCGGGTGGTTGCGCTGGAAGGTGCGGAAGGCACAGATGCCATGCTCGAGCGCTGTGCCGACTTGAGGGAAGCTGGCAGGATCCGGGCAAAACAAAAGACGGGCGCTCTGGTGAAGACCGCCAAACCGAACCAGGACCTCAGAGTGGACTTGCCGACCGTTGGACCGCGCACGATTGAACGGGCGCAAGCAGCTGGTCTCTCTGGGATTGCCGTTGAAGCTGGTGGCGCTTTGATCTCGGACCGCGAGGAAACTTTAGCCCTGGCGGATGCAGCTGGCCTATTTGTTCTGGGCATCGATCAAACTGCGCTCACCAGTGATCTAGAAGAATGACAACCCGCCCGCCGACCATATGCATCGTCGCGGGCGAAGAGTCCGGTGATCAGCTCGGCTCCGAACTGATCAAGGCGCTCAACGAAAAGCTCGGATCCGGCGTGCGGTATTGCGGCGTCGGCGGCGAGCGCATGACAGCGCTGGGGCTTACCAGCTTTTTCGATATGTCTGATGTTTCGGTCATGGGCCTGTCCGCGGTTCTGGCCCGGCTGCCGCTGATCGTCAAACGGGTTTATCAGACCGTCGATGCGGCAATTGCCGCAGGCCCGGATGTCTTGGTGATCATCGACAGTCCCGATTTCACTCACAGTGTTGCCAAGCGTGTCAGAAAACGCGCGCCTCATATTCCGGTTGTCGGCTATGTGTCGCCATCGGTCTGGGCCTGGCGGCCGGGCAGGGCGAAAAAGATGAGCGTTTATGTCGACGAACTTCTTGCGCTTTTGCCGTTTGAACCGGGTGTTCATAAAAAACTTGGGGGGCCGCGCACGCATTATGTCGGCCATCCGCTCAGCGAGAACGCAGATACACTGCGTCCCTCGGAAGGCGAGCGCTCGCCTCTAAGCGATCCCAACAAGGTGTTGCTGGTCTTGCCTGGAAGCCGGGGCAGCGAAATTACCAGGCTGCTGGACGTCTTTGGCGAAACGGTTGCCTTGGTCAAAGAAGAGATGCCGGACCTCCAAATTGTTCTTCCTGCGGTCGCGCATTTGGAAGACCGGATTCGATCCGGTGTCAGCACTTGGAAACACCAGCCGGAAATCGTCATTGGTTTGGAGGAAAAGCGGGCCGCATTCCGCCGTGCGCATGCAGCTTTGGCAGCCTCCGGTACGGTTTCGTTGGAGTTGGGGCTTGCCGGTGTGCCGATGGTGGTTGCTTATAAGGTCGACTGGTTTTTCCGGCGCCTCAAAGATCTCAACAAGATCTTCAAATTCGCCAGCGTCGACTCCTTTGTGCTGCCCAACATCATTCTTGGCACCAAAGCGATCCCTGAGTTTCTCGATGAGGAAGTACAGCCGGATGTATTAGCGGCGCTATTGAAGGCCTATTTGACCGATACCGCCGAGCGCCAGACCCAGGTAAGCGAACTCACCCGCCTCGATCAGGTGATGCGTCTTCCCGATGGCTACAGCCAGCGGGCTGCCGCTGCCGATGTTGTTATTGGCTGTTTGGAAAAAGACTAGTTTTTCAGCGCCGAAGAATGCGTGACGTTGCCGTCATGGTTCCCAATTCGGGATCAATCCATTACCATTTGATGCTGACCGGTGGTTGAACCGGGGGGGCATTCGCAAGCGAGATGGTTATGGTGAGAGACATGATGTCGATAAAACGTAGAGACATCATAAAAGGTCTTGGTGCTGTTGCTGCGGGAGCTTGCTGTGATTTGTCAGGTGCGGGCGCCAAAGCGGCTCAACCTTTGATCATCATGCACAATGAGGATTTTCCTCCCTTCGAATATGATGAGAATGGAACGGCTGCGGGAATTTTGCCGAAAAAGATCAATACGATCCTGGCACGAAGTGACGAATACATTGCCATCCATAGAACCAATCCCTGGCGGCGCGCGCAGCAGATTATCCGTATTGGACGGGCAGATGGTTTGTCCGCGTATCCGTCTTTGGAGCGGCTTGAGTATATTGGTTTCAACGAAACACCGTTGGAAACGATCACGCTAGGTCTCGTCTTTGCGAAAGACCACCCGAAACGGGCTGAAATAGAGAGCATTTCTTCCCTGAAAGATTTGAAAAAGTTTCGGGTCGTCGATGTTTTTGGAAATGGATGGTCCAAACAGAAAATTGCCCCGATCGTCGACATTGAGTGGGTTCAGTCCTTTGACCAGGTATTTGAAATGTTGGCCAAACGCCGCACAGATGTGCATGTGGTTGTCAGTTTGAAAACAGCCAAATGGCAATTTCGGCATCTCGGTGCGCGTATCAAGGACGTAACGTTTATGCCGCGGCCGGATCTCAGTCCACCTATCCCAATCCACTTCGGTCTTCGCCGCACGCTGGCCGGTTATGAAACCATATTGCGCCGGTTTGACGAGCTTTATGACGAAAACCGGTCAATCTGAACTTATCGGGTGAGGGCGGGTTTTTCTCAAGCTCTCAATAGTCGTTTTCTAGTGACCTCAATATCAGTTTCCTGACGGTCCGAGCGTTTCAATCAGCGATCAGTTGATCCCAGTAGACGGCGGATCAAGCATGTCCTCAAAGAACCAAGCCGTCAGTTCGTTCCGGCTGCCGACGCCGGCCTTGCGATAGACTGCCGTTGCCTGCTGGCGGACGGTTTTTTCCCGTGTTTGCCGGAGTTCAGCTATCTCGCGAAATGACAGTCCTTTCAGCATGCCGATAACAACATCCTGCTCGCTGGCTGTCAGGCTCCAGGCATCAAACTGTTTTTGCATGACCGCACGGTATTGTCCGGCAAGTTCAGGAGAACTGGAGTCGAGTTTGGCAAGCTGGCCGCGCGCGCTGCTCAGTTGGCCGCTGAGATCTTTAAGAGCTTTTTGCTGAACACGGTGTTCGTAGGCAAAACCGAGCAGAACCACCGCACTAATGATTAGCCCCGAGAGATCGTCGGCCATAGTAGCCAAGGTTTCTCCATTGCTGAATTCGGTGAAAATCTCGACAACGCTGGTGGCGAAAACAATCAACACAAAAACGATGAATATCGCTTTTCGGTAGCGGAAAAGCCCCGAGGGGTCGGCCATGTTGGATTCCCTGTTTTGACTAGAAATCAGCATATCAACTTTTGTTTTCAGGCAAAAATTGACCGTTTGCCGGATGCTCTTAACTGGAAATCCGGCATTTGTCCGATGGATTTTCTTATCGTGGATGGCCAGACAGCACCTTATCGAGCCCGCCATCGTGTGATCAAGCAAATGATCCGGGCTGCGACAATCCTATTCGGTGTGAGGATCTAAATGTCGAATCTCCTATCTCGTCGGCACTTTCTTGCTGGCGGCGCGTCTCTTTTTGTTGCCAGTCAAGTCCGGCCGGTATGGTCGAAAACCATGCGGCCTAAGTTGCCGATCCCGGCGCTTGCTGATGGGACAGATAGCGAGCCAATCGATCTGCAGATCAGACGGGGAACGCAGCAGTTTATGCCTGGAGTTAAAACGCACACTTTGGGGATCAATCAGAATTATCTAGGCCCAACCATTCGCACCCGCAGGAACAGTGAACTTAATCTGAGGTATCACAACACGTTATCGGAAGGGGTCTCTATTCACGGCCACGGGCTGCATGTCCCAGGCGATGTTGATGGCGGTCCCCAACTGGAGATCGCGCCCGGCGGAGTGTGGCAGCCTAGACTTTCAATTGTGCAGCCGGCCGCGACCTGCTGGTATCATTCGCATACCCACGGGAAGACCGGGGAACAGGTTTATAACGGGCTGGCAGGAATGATCATCATTGATGACGACGAGGTCGATTCGGTGGATTTGCCGAACCGGTACGGCATTGATGACTTGCCGGTTATCCTTCAAGACCGGACCTTTGATAGCAACGGCCAGTTCGTGTATGAGCCGGAAAATGCAGATGAGGACGGCTGGTTCGGGGACACCGTTCTTATCAACGGAGCTGTTGCGCCGGTCGTTGCAGAAGTGCCCGCCGGTAAAGTGCGGCTTCGGCTTTTGAATGGGGCCAACGCCCGTTTTTATATCGTTGCCTTTGCAGACAATCGGACGTTTTACAAGATTGCGACAGACGGCGGTCTTCTGGAGGCTCCGGTTCCCCTAAAAACCATGGAAATGTCGCCGGGCGAGCGCTGCGAAATCATTGTTGACCTGTCCAGCGGTGCGCCGGCCGAATTGCTGACCTTGTTTGAAGATGAAATCGACGCGGATGAAGAGGGTGTTGTCAGCAACCTGCAGGCCCTTTTGCGTGGCTCCGATACGCGTACACCGGTGGCATCCCTGACTTTGAATGTAGACCAAAACCTTCCTGCACATACGGCTCCATTGCCGGAGAAAATGGCTACAATTGCCCGCCCCCTAGAGCACCAAGTAAAGAACCGGCGGGACTTTGTACTCGATATGGACAATGGCGGCGATCACCAAGGGCATGGCGGGCACGCTCATATGGATATGACCATCAATGATGCTGTGATGGACATGAATGTCATCAACGAGCGGGTTAAGTTGGGCGTATGGGAGCGATGGCGGGTCCGGTCCAACCAGGGCGCTCATCCGTTTCATGTCCACGGGTGTTCTTTCCTAATTGAGCAGATGGAAGGAGCAGCGGTGACACCGGATCAACAAGGCTGGAAAGATACCATTGTTCTCGACGACGACGATTGGTCAGAATTTGTCGTTCAGTTCAATCACGAAGCAACGGAAAAATATCCCTATATGTACCATTGCCATATTCTGGAACATGAAGATCGCGGCATGATGGGCCAGTTCACCGTTTTCCGGTCGTAGGCTTAGCCAGATTTACTGAAAGTCTGCAGGGCCGGCGCACACGGCGAACACTCAGACAAACCGCGATCGATATTAGGAAGCCCCGGATCAAGGATCCGGGGCTTTTTGTATTTGTGTTCACTAAGGCGTGCCGTAGGCCGATCGCGGTGTAACCCCGCCCTTCCGAAAGCCACATCCAGCGAAGGCTGCAGCCGGAGGCGTGGCGGGGAGGTGAGGAGAGCTCCAAGCCGGAACGTGAAGGTATTGGCTCTTTCTTGGCCAGCAAAGGGGTAGGGCAATTGCAGCAGTATGCGCCGAGTACGGCAACCGGAGCAGGTCACTCAGTGAGCAGGTACATTAATGTGGTGACCTGTTGAAATTGATCCCGGAGGCCGCATCGCTAACTGATTTCCGTTGCAAGGACAGCAGCAGTCTCTGCAAAGATGAGCGATGGTTCAGAGCAGGGCGTTCGATAAGGCGCCATGACAAGAAAGCCAGGGGACTGACGGTCAGCAGTGTCAGGATGACGTTCATCAGAATCGGATAAGGGCCTGACCATAAAACCAGCCACATTTGTTGAATTGGAAATCCCATAAGATAGATCCCGTAGGACAGGTCTTCCCGATTTGTGAGCCTGCCGAACCATCCAAAATCAACGGACCCTATCCAGAAAGTTAGACAGGCAACGGCAAGGATTTCTGTAACGGGCGAAAGGGGTGTTCCAAGCAGAATAACAGACCCGACAATCACCAGGACAGCGCGTAGGAACGAAACCGAAAGGTGTTTCCTGAATATCCAGCTTGCGACACCAAGATAAAATGCAAAGAAGAAGCGCGCGAAGTGATCGACCAGCAATCCGGCGTTTTGGCTCGACCTAATGATCAAAACGCTGGCGGATAGTGCGAGAATGACCGCGACGATTTTCTTGCGGTCGCCAAAATAGATGCCGAGCGCTGAAACAAGTGGGATCGTTAGATAACAAATGACCTCGTAACGAATGGTCCAGACCGTTGCCAAAACATATCGTTCATCCGGATTCTCAATAAAAATACCCGGAAGGGTTCCGCCGCCATCAAGCGCGACCACCACTCTGAGGAAGAGCGAAATGGTTTCCCAGGACGTTAGAAACGCCTGAAGACTCAGCTGATTTGTGCAAAGGCCGCGATGGCAATGGTGGTTATCGTCACAACAAACAGCGCGGGGAATATGCGCAGAAACCGGCCGCAGAGAAAATGGATGAGGTTAGGCTGCCGGTTCCAACTCGCTGCAATCAGAAAACCCGACAACACAAAAAACGCATTTACAGCGTGACCGCCGAGGGAAAAGCTGGTGAGTGACGCGAGCGGATCTGCAAGTTCGCTTCGCCGTGACAAGATGAATGCATGAGAAACTATTACAGCCGTCGCAGCAAAAAGCCGCACGACCCCAAAGTTATTGCAATCTCTTTGGATAAGGGTGTCGAGTGATCGGTTCATTTGGACCCAAAATGTTCTTTGCCACACACTACAAAGGAATTTGGGGCTTTTGTTAATTTGCTTAATATATCGTTAACGGTGCCGGTAGAGTGTCGGAAGTATTGTATATTTTCAAGGGGTTGAGTGGTTTTTGGACTTAGGCAATCAACAGCTTGAACAATCAGTCACATGGGTGTTGGACTTCAAATCAGCAGTTTGTTTTCATAACAAAAAACCCCGGATCAAGGATCCGGGGCTTTTCATTTGATCTCTTCGTCCGCTCAGTCGCTACGGTATTCGTTCAATTTTTGTATTCAACGCTAATGGACCAAAAATGGTGTCCAGAAAACAAATGATTATGCTCAAGATAGGTGAGTAGGGTAGTAATAGTACTTCTGACAATGTTGATATTTCGAGGTAATTAGATGGTATTTTTTTGGTAATATTGCATAATGATGTAAGGAAACTGGATATGAGTGTGGGTATAATTTAATTTTAACTGATGAAACGCTAAGATTTACCTTGGAAAGAACACGCTGCTTGCATTTCGAAGCACCTGCGTTGTCTCAAGGCATGACAGCTAAGTGATGGAGAAATCGGGATTGGAAAATTCTCCAAAAAGTTCAGCGCTCAAAGATACTGAAAACAAGCCACTATTTGCCAAGGCTACAAAGTCTCCCTTGTTTAAAGGCAAGCCCGATAGATCAGTTTCCACAGCAACGAACTCCAAGAAGAAATGGAAGATTGCCATCGTCGATGACGATGAGCAGGTGCATCAGGTTACCGAGTTGGCTCTATCCAATTTCTCGTTTCATGGTGATGGTTTGGAATTTGTTCACGCCTATTCGGGAGTTGAAGCTAAAGAACTGTTTCAAAAGCATCCGGACGTATCAGTGTTGTTGCTTGATGTGGTGATGGAGAGTGAGCACGCGGGCCTGGAATTTGCCAAATATATTAGGGAGGAAATTAAAAACTATCAGGTTCGAATAGTCCTGCGAACAGGGCAGCCTGGTCAGGCTCCGGAAAGTCGGATCATATCTGACTATGACATCAACGATTACAAAGAGAAAACGGAGCTGACAGCTCAAAAACTTCATACATTGATATTCTCTTGCCTACGTTCATATCGAGACATTATGGCCTTGGAGCGCAACAAGCGAGGGCTTGAGCACGTTATCTCTGCATCTCAGGATATATTTAAGCTCGGGTCGATTTCGACCTTCGCAGAAGGGGTCATCGAACAAATCAGCTCTCTCCTTTATGCGGACCAGAGCGCATTAATCTGTGGGCTGAATGGACTGGTTTCCCATGAAAACCGGGCTGGCATAACTTTCATTGCAGGTACTGGTGAGTTTGCCAAGAAACAAGGTAATGATCTCGATGATTTCTTACCCGGGCATGTGATTAAGCAATTAACTTGTATCGATGATGATGTTGGTAGTTTAGAAGTGAATGATCTATTTATATCCTACTTGACCACTAAAGATGGACACCGGAACCTACTAATAATTTCAGGAGTGAAATATAATCATCCTTCGGAAAGAAAGATGATGAATTTAATTTGTCAAAACGCCCTTATAGCGTTCGACAATTTGAATCTGAGAGTTGAAATTGAGGAGACGCAGAGGGAACTCGTTTATCGCCTCGGCGAAGCAGTTGAGACGCGGTCCAAAGAAACCGGAAACCATGTGCAAAGAGTCGCGGAGTTTTCCAAGTTCCTTGCCTTGAAAGCCGGTATGTCCGCGGGAGATGCGGAATTATTGAAGCATGCTTCTCCGATGCATGACCTGGGCAAGATCGGCATTCCAGATTCTATTTTAAATAAACCTGACAAACTCACTGCCGAAGAATGGAAGGTCATGCAGAGCCATTCAGCTCTTGGTGCCCAGTTGTTGGGGGACTCGGATAGAGAAATCTTGAACCTTGGAGCTAGGGTAGCTCTTGAACATCATGAAAAATGGAATGGTACTGGCTATCCGAATGGAAAATCTGGCGAGGAGATCTCGCTTGCTGGTCGGATAACCGCAATTACCGACGTGCTTGATGCGTTGTCACGTGACCGTTGTTACAAAAAAGCATGGCCATTCGACCAGATTGTGGAGTTCTTGTTGGAGGAGAGAGGAAGGCACTTTGATCCGAACTTAGTGGACCTTGTTCTGGAAAATATTGACGAGATTAAAGAAATTCAACGTAGATACCCATGAATGCAAGAGTATTTCATAATATGTCGCTTTTATTATAGAGGGGTAGGGCTTCTTGATGGATGATGAAAAGGAAATTGAGCAAAGCCGTGTTCTTAGAATTGTTACCGAAAATACAAAGCATGGTATTTCCTTTTTTAATAAAGACTTGGTTCTTGTTGCCTGCAATCACAGATTTGCCGAACTACTGCAATTCCCAAGCAAATTCTGTCAGCCCGGGACCCTCATGCGCGACTTGTTTTATTTCAATGCGCAGCGTGGGGAGTACGGCCCGGGTGATATAGATGAACAAGTAAGTCAACGGCTAAAGCTGGCAAAAGAATTCTCTCCTCACAAGTTCGAACGAGTGCGGCCGGATGGGATGATTATTGAAATTATTGGCACGCCGGTAGAAGAAGGCTTTGTATCAACCTACACAGATATTACCGAGTTACGAAAAGCGCAGCGAGATTTGGTTGAAGCCGAAAAAATGGCTTCCCTTGGCTCCTTGGTCGGCGGTGTTGCCCATGAGATAAACACCCCGTTGGGTATCTGCGTAACAGCAGTTTCCTATTTCCAGACCCAAATTGCTGAAATAGGTGCCCTGTTTCGGTCTGGTGAACTCAATGAAGAACACCTTACGTCCTTTCTTTCAACCGCAGAGCAATCAGCCAAGCTTCTGGAAACCAACATGAACAGAGCAGCAATGCTGGTTAAAAGCTTTAAGCAGGTTGCTGTGGATCAAACATCAGAAGAGAAACGGACAATAAATTTACAAAAATACCTTGAGGAAATTCTTGTCAGTCTCAACCCTAAACTGAAGAAAACCAAAATTGAAGTGATATTGGACATTCCTGATGAGTTATCAATGGAGACTTATCCAGGATCTTTGGCTCAGATAGCAACCAACTTAATAATGAACAGCCTCATCCATGGTTTTGAGGGCAAGTCGAACCTCAACGGGACCATTCAAATCTCCGCGCAGCATCAGGATGAGGGTATCCGGATCGAGTACAAGGACACCGGTAAAGGTATGGGGCCGGACGTTCTGGATAAAATTTTCGAACCGTTCTTTACAACAAACCGGGATAGTGGAGGGACCGGTTTGGGTCTCCATATTGTTTACAACATAATCACTCAAAAACTGGCTGGCACCATCGAATGTGAAAGCACAGCCGGGCGGGGGACGAAATTTGTTTTTTCAATTCCATGTCAAGATTTTGGCTCACAATCTTAGGTTCGTGAGCGCCTCGTAAGAACTCAACAGCAGACCTCTGGAAGTGCTGATACATTCCCTGTGTAGGCTTGTAGGGTCCATACAATCAAAGAGACGTTTCTCCCCGGACCTCGGATCATCTTGGAAAGCTAAAAACAATCGACACATAGACCCTTGAGACAAATGGGGCGAATTGACCTTGCGCCAAACAAAAAAGCCCCGGATCAAGGATCCGGGGCTTTTCTTTTTGTCTTTGTGTTCAATCAGCCGAGGCGCTGATCGATCGGAATATAATCGCGTTTTGTTGCACCGGTGTAGAGCTGGCGCGGACGGCCGATGCGCTGGGACGGATCTTCCACCATTTCTTTCCACTGAGCGATCCAGCCGACGGTACGGGCCAGAGCGAACAGCACAGTGAACATGGTTGTCGGGAAACCGAGCGCACGCAGCGTGATGCCGGAATAGAAGTCGATGTTCGGGTACAGCTTCTTCTCAACAAAATAAGGATCGTTGAGCGCGATCTTTTCCAGTTCCATCGCGATGTCGAGCAGCGGATCGTCCTTGATGCCGAGTTCGCCCAGAACCTCGTGACAGGTCTTCTGCATGATCTTGGCGCGCGGGTCGTAGTTCTTATAGACCCGGTGGCCGAAGCCCATCAGACGGAACGGATCGTTCTTGTCTTTTGCCCGTGCAACAAACTCCGGAATGCGGTCAACAGAGCCGATTTCAGACAGCATGTTGAGCGCTGCTTCGTTGGCGCCGCCGTGGGCAGGACCCCAAAGGCAGGCGATGCCGGCTGCGATACAAGCAAACGGGTTTGCACCGGACGAGCCAGCCAAACGGACCGTCGAGGTCGATGCGTTCTGTTCGTGATCGGCATGCAGGATGAAGATACGGTCCATAGCGCGGGCCAGAACCGGGTTCACCTTGTACTCCTCGCACGGAACCGCAAAGCACATGTGCAGGAAGTTGGCTGCATAGGACAGATCGTTGCGCGGATAAACGAACGGCTGGCCGACATGGTACTTGTAGGCCATTGCGGCCATGGTCGGCAGTTTCGCGATCATGCGCAAGGAGGCAACCATGCGCTGGTGCGGATCAGAGATATCCGTGGAGTCGTGATAGAAGGCGGACAGTGCGCCGACTGTGCCGCACAGGATCGCCATCGGGTGGGCGTCGCGGCGGAAACCGGCATAAAACCGGTTCATCTGTTCGTGGATCATCGTGTGGTAGGTCACACGATCTACAAAGTCATCTTTCTGCGCATTCGTCGGCAATTCGCCGTAGAGCAGCAGATAGCAAGATTCTAAGAAGTCACCATGGTCGGCGAGCTGTTCAATCGGATAGCCGCGGTAGAGCAGCGTGCCTTCGTCGCCATCGATGTAGGTGATCTTGGATTCGCAAGATGCGGTCGAGGTGAAGCCCGGGTCGTACGTGAACATGCCAGTGTCCTTGTACAAGGACGCGATGTTCACAACCGACGGTCCGATGGATCCGTCAAGGACGTCGAAATTGTGATCACCACCATCGACGTTGAGCTTGGCGTTGTTGTCGGCCATTCAGAAAACCTCCTGTTTGTTACCCATTGCACCGGCCAGCCGCAGGTCTTGAACCAAGACCTAACGCTTTAGCCAGACAGTGCTGGAGGAATGGTCGCGTCTTGCCTAGCCCATTTGCCGCACTGCCGCAAGCTGGTGCATATAACGCTTTGGTCAAAGACGTTTATGCAGCGGTTTGCGGCAGTGCCGAAGCTTGAAAAATAATGGAAACTCTCGCCTTGACCGTTATCAAGGAGCCTGATCGGCAATCCGCGCCAGGGATTCGTCCCGGCCAAGGGCGATCAGAACATCATAGATACCGGGAGAAGTACCCCGGCCGGTCAACGCGGCGCGCAGAGGCTGGGCAACCTTGCCAAGTTTCAGTTCTTTGCCTTCAGCATAGGCCTTGACCGCGGTTTCCAGCGGCTCAGCTTCCCAGTCTGCGACATCAGACAAAACGCCGTGCAGATCGCCCAAGACCGCGCGGGCGTCGTCAGTCAGGATTTTGACGGCCTTTTCGTCGTTTTCCAGCGGACGCTGGCGCCACAAATAAGATGCGCTGTCGGTCAATTCGACCAGGGTTTTGGCACGTTCTTTGAGGCCGGGCAGGGCGGTGAGCGCCGTTTGGGTATTGCCGGCTTCGGCCAGCCATGCGAGCACATCCGCACCGCCGTCTACATGGGCCAGATAGACCTTCCAATGGTCCAGCAGCTCGCTGTCATCGGTGGCGCGCATATAGTGGCCGTTGAGGTTTTCCAGCTTCTTGAAGTCGAATCGGGCGGCGGACTGACCGACCGCGTCCATGCCGAACCACTGGATCATGTCCTCAAGGGAAATGATTTCTTCATCGCCGTGGCTCCAGCCCAGCCGTGCGAGATAATTGCGCATCGCTTGCGGCAAGTATCCGAGTGCCCGATAAGCTTCCGCGCCAGTTGCACCATGGCGCTTGGAGAGTTTTGCTCCATCCGGACCATGAATTAGCGGAATATGCGCCATCTTCGGCACATCCCAGCCATTGGCATTGAAGATCAGCGTTTGGCGGGCAGCGTTGGTCAAGTGATCAACACCCCGGATGATGTGGGAGATGCCCATATCATGGTCGTCGACGACCACAGCCAGCATGTAGGTCGGTGTGCCGTCGGAACGCATCAAGACAAAATCGTCTAGATCCTTGTTCGGGATCACCACCCGGCCTTGAACCATATCGTCCACGACCGTTTCGCCTTCTTGTGGTGCTTTCAGGCGGATCACCGATCGACGCCCTCAGGTGCCTCAGACGGGTCTTTCTCGCGCCAGGTGCCGTCGTACCGTGGCGGACGGCCTTCAGCACGGGCCTTTTCGCGCATGGCGTCGACTTCTTCTGGCGACGAATAACAGCGGTATGCCGTGCCATTTGACAGCATCTGATCGACAACTTCTTTGTGGCGTTCGACACGGGAAAACTGCGAGATCGGCTCGCCGTCCCAATCCAGGCCAAGCCAGGAGAGGCCATCCATCAATGCGTCAACCGCTTCCTGGGTTGAACGGGCCCGGTCTGTGTCCTCAATCCGCAGCAGCATTTTGCCGCCGTGATGTTTGGCAAAAAGCCAGTTGAACAGCGCAGTGCGGGCGCCGCCGATATGAAGAAACCCGGTCGGGGACGGGGCGAAACGCGTGACGATATCTTGTGCCATGGTGCTTTTTGAAAGTCTCTGTCAGAATGAGGCGGTCCAACCGCCTGACGAATAGTGGCGCGGTCTTAACACAGGCGCGCCCAAGGCAAAATAGGCTTTGCCATGATTGGCAGGTCCGGCGAAGGGAGCAGGGGTGGCGCGTGAAGATGGCACCGGCTTCAACTATTACGGCGAGCGCGGCGCCGGCGCAAAATCCACTGACCCAAATGTAATAGGATCTGGTTCTGGCAACAGGGCATCACAGGACCGGGGATCGCCCTGGGTTGCCTTTTTAAGATCGCGCGATTTCCAAAAACACGACCGCAATAATCAACAGGCTAAAACCCGTTGGGTGCCTGCATCGCACGAGTTGGAGCGCCTGTCGCAAAACCAGGGACTACTGTGGACCGGATTTGCCTTTGCAGGCGGGATACTAATTTACAGCTTGCTGCCGGACGAACCGAGCTGGGTGGTTTTGGCAGTTTTACTAGTCGTGATTTGTAGTGCGGCTGCTGTCCGCAGCCGCCGCTCCGGTTCCTCCAGAAACGGTCTCCTTTTGTTGGCCGCTTTTACTGGGCTTTGTGTGGCAACTTTTCGGACGGCTGCCATAGAGGCGCCCAGACTTCTTGAACCAATGACAGTCGAGCTGCGCGGAGAAGTTCTGG
This sequence comes from Roseibium sp., assembly GCF_965216085.1. Classification (GTDB taxonomy): domain Bacteria; phylum Pseudomonadota; class Alphaproteobacteria; order Rhizobiales; family Stappiaceae; genus Roseibium. The sequence goes on from NZ_OZ244138.1 coordinate 2,344,594, forward strand.
AGCTTCAGCACAGGCAATCCGGCAAGCGGCTTCTTCTAAAAGCGGCTGCGGTCAACGGGCGGACAATTGAGCCTGGTTTGTTTGTTGAACGGGTCCGGTTGCGGGTGCCTGTGAATACCGAAGTTTCTCCGGGCGACTGGGTGCAGCTTCGCGCGCGGTTGTTTCCGCCAATGGGGCCGGTCGTTCCGGGCGGATATGATTTGTCCTTCCGGGCATATTTTCAAAAAATAGGCGCGACCGGGTTTTCATATGGCCCACCGGAAAAAATCAGCGGGCCGCCTCCCACACTCATCCGGCAGGCGGAACGGCACATTGATCATCTGCGCAAGCATCTTGCGCAGCGGATCTCAGCCGTCTTGCCGGAAGGTTCGGAAAAGGCGCTTTCGATCGCGCTTCTCGTCGGAGATCGGAGTGGTATCGACGAAAAAACCGAAGAAAGCCTCAGGGCTGCCGGACTGGCGCACATACTGGCAATTTCCGGGTTGCACATGGCACTTTTTGCTGGTGGCGCCTATGCTGTGTCACTTGGCGTCTTGGCGCTCGTTCCCGGGTTTGCATTGCGCTGGCCGTTGCACAAGGCCGCGGCGCTGTTGGCGCTCGGTGCTGCGGTTTTTTATTTGCTGCTCTCTGGCGCGTCGGTGGCAACCCAGCGGTCTTTCATGATGATCGCTCTGGTTTTTCTGGGCATATTGACCGGGCGGCGCGGTTTGACCCTGCGGACGGCTGCTTTGGCTGGGCTGTTTCTTTTGTTGTTGGCACCAGAAAGGCTGTTTTATCCCGGGTTTCAAATGTCCTTCGCGGCCGTGATTGCTTTGATCGCGGTTTACGACCTTTGGCGGCGCCGTCAAAAGGAAGCTGGTTTTTCGTCTAGACCTCAGACGCTTCCGGCCCGGTTGGGTTTGAGCATCGCTAAATGGGCTGGGGGGCTGTTCGTCACTGCTCTGGTTGCAGGAACTGCGACCGGGATAATCGGTGCTTACCATTTCTCCCGGGTCGCGCCTTTTGGGATCGTCGGGAATATGCTGGGTATGCCGGTGTTTTCTCTGGTTGTTATGCCAATGGGGGTTCTGGCGCTTGTCTTGATGCCCCTTGGCCTCAGTGCTGTGCCGCTGAAGGTGATGAGCGCTGGTCTAGGTATGTTGATTGATGTCGCAACTTTTACCGAAAACCTAGCCCCGGACGTGGGCCAGATCGGAACGTTAGGGGCAGCGCCTGCGGGTCTGTTGATGGCTGCGCTCTTTATCTGTTTGCTCGCACCTGGCCGAATTCGAAGCTTCAGTATGTTTCCCTTGGGGGCCGCCATAACACTTATGACATTGTCGCGCGCGCCCGATATTCAAATCGCGGCGGCAGGGCCGCAACTCGCTGCTCGCGATAGGCAAGGAGATCTGCGCCTCTCCCATGTCCGCAAGTCCTTTGCCGCTGAAATCTGGCTGGAGGGGGAGGGTGAAGGATTGGGGGCGATTAAGTCGCGCAAGATGAGTTCAGCGCAGCGCCGATGTGATCCGGACGGATGTGTGGTGCTCGCATATGCGCTTCAAGGCAAGCGTTACTCGGGTCAGACGCCGCTTAAAATCGGTGTTTCTAAAACGGTGCAGGCTCTTTTCGAAGATTGCCAAAAGGCAGATATTATCGTGACCGACAAAATCGTGCCGGGGACCTGCCAATCGAGCGTGATTTTGGATCGAGTTATGCGGGAAAAAAGAGGGGCAGTTTCGATTTGGTTAGCGCCGCCTGACAGAGCTGATCACGGCTGGCTCGGGAAGCCTGCGGCAGAGCAGGTGGCCAATCATACGCCCGTCAAACCCGGCATCACGCGCGTGACGTATGCCATTCCCCGGTTACCGCGGCCCTGGAACCGGCCAGGCACAATAACCCGCGCCAGTTTGAGGCCAAAAAACAAATCCTCCGCAAAGCCGTAGACCTTGCGGAGGAGCATAATTCCAAAATCTGATAAGCTGAAAAAGACCCGTCTCAATATTGGCGGAACAGGGCCACGAGGCGGCCTTGAACACGCACACGGCCCGGTCCGAAAATACGGGTTTCATAGGCCGGATTGGCCGCTTCCAGAGCGATCGATGCGCCTTTTTTGCGCAGCCGCTTTAAAGTGGCTTCTTCATCATCAACCAGCGCCACGACAATGTCGCCGCTGTCAGCACTGTCGGTCCGCCGGATCAAAACCGTATCGCCGTCCAGGATACCAGCGTCGATCATGGAATCGCCGCGCACTTCAAGCGCATAATGTTCGCCTTTGCCTAGAAGCTCTGGCGGCACACTGATGGAATGGCTGTGTGTCTGGATCGCCTCGATTGGAACACCGGCAGCAATCCGGCCCATAACCGGAATTTCCCTTGCTGCACTTTCAACCGCGGCAGGCGCTGCGACCGGCTCGGGTGCCGGTTTTCCAAGGGAGCCTTCGATAACTTCCGGAGAAAAACTGCCGCGTGGCCGAGGGCTGCCGAGGCCCGGCGCGATCGAATCGGGCAGGCGGACAACTTCCATCGCTCTTGCCCGGTTCGGGAGACGGCGGATAAAACCGCGTTCTTCCAAAGCTGTGATGAGCCGGTGAATACCGGACTTTGACCTCAGATCGAGCGCGTCTTTCATTTCATCGAAAGACGGCGGCACACCAGTTTCCTTCAGTCTTTCATGGATGAACATGAGCAGTTCATACTGCTTGCGCGTCAGCATATCAGCTTCCCCTGAACTTGAGGATCAATTGGTACAAATCAAGAACACCCTACCTGTTCTCATTGTGTTCTGCAAGGGTAAACGTTCTCTTACTGTTCTAATAATCTGATGCAGTTGTCAGAATTGAATGGCATTGGAAGCTATACTTCAGGCCGCAGTTAACTGGCCTCAGTCTGCCAAGTTTGTTTTGGTTTCCATAAATCGTGTTCCTGAACCGGCTCCAATTGTGCCAAGAGGCACACTCTCCGTTATACAGGAGCTTGAGCACCAGCAGGCTACTCGTCCCGTGCATCGCGCCCCTCGTTCTGTGAGAGAAGACGTACTCCACCATCGTGAGATCGCTGAAGTTCGAGATATCTTCATCCGCACAATAGGGAAGTTTTGATGAGCGAAGCATTGAAAAAGGGGGGGACGGGTGCTTTTAGGTTTGTTGACATCTTGGCGAGCCGGGAAATCAGAAAAGCCATGGATGTTGCCCGGGAAATCTCGAATTACCCCGTGCTCACCCGTTCCAAACCGGGCATGGGTAAATCCACTGCCTTGCGGCACCATGCACGGAACCTGAACGCCTATTGTTGTGAGGTCGGGCACGCAGACAAGACCGTCAAGGGTATACTGAATGTTATCATTGAGGCGACCGGCTTTTGAACATCCTATCGTTTTGTGAAAGATCTCAGCGATACAGCTGTGGCGCGCCTGTGTCCGGGGTATCGATCCAAACAACTCTTGATCGTTGATGAGGAGCAAAATCCGGACTTGTCGGCGTTTCGTGAACACCTGTGCATTCATGAAGAAGCTGATTGCGCGCCGGTGCTGAGCGGTAACGACAAACGCTTTGCCAGAACTTGGATTCACGATTCTGCTTTGGACCAGATCGTCAGCCGTTTGGGGTTCCGTGTCGAACTGGGAGTGCCACTGGAAGAAGACTGCAGGGATATCGCTGTGGACTTTAATGGAGAGGGCGCAGAGGCTTATCAGGCCCTTGCTCGCTTTGGCTGTCAGATGTCGTTTTGGGATCTGGTGCGACTTCTGCTTTTTGCTGAAAAGCTGAGGGGCCAATCCGGCGGTATCAGTTTGCACCACCTCAAGGCTGCATTCCTAACTATCTATGGCAGCAAACGGGTTCTGAAAATATTGGTCCGATAGGTTGTAATACTTATCCGAAATCTGATAGTCCGTTTGAGATCCCTAGCGGACGATTATGTGTTTTCCCAGCATCGGCTGCTTTTTGCAGGCAACACTGGAAGCTAAAGACTTCCTATCCCATCGCTGCGAGCGTGTGCTCTACGCCATTGTTAATATGACTTTCGAGCATCTTACAGGCGGCTTTTGTGTCTCTTGCAAGGGCTGCTTCAAACATATCCTTGTGTTCTTTGGCTGCTATTTCACCTCGATAGGTTAATACAAGCATCTGGTAGCGCAGATACTTGTCATACATAATTGCATGCAGCGAAAGCAGGTTGGCGTTGTTGCAAGCCTGGATCATGGCAAGGTGAAATTCCCAGTCATAGCGTTTCCAGGTTTCCTTTTCGCTCTCATCACCAGCGAGCATTTTCTGCTCCATCAGATGCAATTTATGATGCGCGGCCACAAGATTGCCCTCCCAATCTGTGTCGCCGTTTTCGACGGACAGTTTCAAAGCGTGACATTCCAGGAGAACACGAAGCCCTCCGATTTCGACCAAGTCCTCCTTCGAAACGGGTGTCACCCGAAATCCGCGCTGCTCAGGAGCTTCAACAAAACCTTCGCTTGCCAGACGGCTTAAGGTTTCACGCAAAGTCGAGGGACTGGTTGAATAGCGTTGCTTGAGGGCTTCGAGTTTCAGTTTCGAACCGGGCTCGAGTTCGCCGAAGATAATGTCGTGTTTGATCTTCTGATAGGTGCTGGATCCGATTGTCGCGGGTGTCTGCTGTATCATTTTTTTGCCGATTAAATGAAAATCGTCCTGCATTTACCATATTCGATTCTATAGGGCAAATTCCAGAAATATAAGTAAAAAATAAAAATATCAGATATTATTGCAAATCATATTGTTTGTCCCTAACATCAGCGACATTGATCCGGCGACAGCCGAAAGCTGGCGACCGCACAAGATACAGGTGCATAGGAGCCTTAAGTGCAATCAACTTTACGACTTGCCATTGTCGGTCTCGGCTTGGTGGGCAAACGTCACGCAGATGCGATAGCTCTTGTTCCGGATGTTGAACTGGTCGCAGTGGTCGATCCGAACGAAAGTGGCCAAGATGCCGCTGTGGGAATGGGAGTCCCGTGTTTTGAGACAATTGATGGCATGTTTAAGAGCGTCCAGTTGGATGGTGTTATTCTTGCAACACCGACGCTTTTACATATCGAACAGGCGATCACATGTATCGAAAACAAATGTCCTGTTTTGGTTGAAAAGCCGATTGGTGCTTCCGCAAAGGAAGCTTTAGCGCTTGTGCAGATGGCCAGAGCTCGGGACATACCGCTTCTTGTCGGTCATCACCGGCGGCACAATCCTCTCATTCAGAAGGCAAAGGAAGCTCTCGACAGCGGGTTGATTGGTACTATCCGCGCGGTTCAGGGTACTTGCTGGTTCTACAAACCTGATCACTATTTTGAGGCGGCCCCTTGGCGGAAACGCAATGGAGCCGGTCCGATTTCGGTGAACTTGGTTCATGACATTGATCTGATCCGCTATCTTTGTGGTGAGGTGACTGCGGTGCAGGCCGTTGCTGCCCCCTCTGTCCGAGGATTCGAAAATGAAGATGTTGCAAGCGCAATCTTGGAGTTCAGCAATGGTGTGATTGGAACCATCTCTGTTTCCGACAGTGTGGTGGCGCCGTGGAGCTGGGAGTTTACCTCTCGCGAGAACCCTCAATATCCGCCGATTCCAGAAAGTTGTTACCTCATAGGCGGTTCGGAAGGGTCTCTTTCACTGCCCGATCTTCGGCTCTGGTCACACCTGGAAAGGCAACAAGATTGGTGGACACCACTTTCATCAACGACATTAACGCGCGCGGCATCTGATCCTCTCGTCAACCAGATCGCTCATTTCAAGGACGTGATTATGAAGAAAGCGATCCCGCTTGTTTCCGGGGAGGAAGGATTGCGAACACTAGAGGTGATCGAAACCATTCAGCTCTCAGCCAAACACCGCACCCGGTTGGATATTCGAGATCTCACCGCTTCGGATGTGGGGGCGTATCGGACAGTAGTTTCATAAAATATCCGATATTTTTAAAAATATCTTGCAAAACAAAAATAGTCAGGCATGCTCAAAATTGAACAGTGAATATTGAAATCTCAAGGAGGAAGAGATGATCACGTATTTTACGCGCCGGGCCGCGCTTTCGGCTTTTGTTGCCGCTGGGGTACTCGCTGGTAGTTCTGCTGCTGGCTTAGCTGCTGACAAAGTTCAGCTGCGCCTGGCTACATCCGGGTCGGAAACCGATCAACGTTCCGTCGCCATGCGCGATGTATTTGGACCCATGGTGGCCGAATTTGCTGACTACCAGCCGAGTTACAATGGAACCATTTTTGCCCAAGGCACTGAATTGGATGCTATCAGCCGTGGCAATTTGGAGATGTCGATAGCATCAGCCCAGGAGCTTGCGCAGTTTTTTCCTGAGTTTTCAATTTTTACCGCAGGTTATGTCCATCAGGACGCTGCCCATCAGGTAGCTGTCTTCAATGATGAACTGATGGATGCCTTCAAGCAGAAGGCTGAAGAAGAGCTTGGCGTGAAACTCCTGTCAGTGATGTATCTTGGGCGCCGCCAGGTGAACCTCCGGCAATCAAAAGACGAACTAACGGTTAAGACACCAGCAGACCTGGCAGGTGTGAATCTGCGCATGCCTGGCACGGACGCTTGGCAATTCCTGGGCAAGGCGCTGGGAGCATCCCCAACCCCGATGGCATTTGCTGAAGTCTACACAGCCCTTTCGGCCGGGGCGGTCGATGGCCAGGACAATCCACTTCCTACAGTGGTGGATGCAAAGTTTTACGAAGTGACAAATCAGATCATCCTGACGTCGCACCTCGTCGATTTGAACTACATTGCCATGAATGCAGAGGTTTTTAACAATCTGACACCTGACCAGCAGGCTACTGTCCAAGAGGCAGCCGACGCAGCCGCAGAGGCCGGGCGCAAAGCGCAATTGCAAAAAGAACAGGAACTCGTCGCCTTCTTGGAAGAGCAGGGCATGGCGATCTACGAGCCGGATCTTGATGCGTTCCGCAATCAGGTTCAGTCCATGTATCTTGAAAGTGAATTCGCGGCCACATGGCCGGAGGGAGTTCTGGAAAAGATCAACGCACTCGGCAAGTAATCAGGTACTCGTCCCCGCAGGAGAGCTGATATGAAACGCATTTCGACTTGGTTCACCTGCGGGGCTGAAGGGGTCGCCGCGGCCATGCTGGCGGCGATGTTCTTCACCTTTTTGCTTCAGATATTCTCCAGGTATGTGCTTGTCACACCATTTGGATGGACACTTGAACTCTGTCTGATCCTGTGGGTTTGGATTGTGTTTTTCGGCAATGCTTTCATCGTGCACGAGAAAGACCACGTCACCTTCGACATACTCTATCTGGCGATGCCTCGCCGCGGCCAAAAAACCCTTGCCCTGATCGCTGCTGCATCCATTGTTGCCGGAATGGCTTGGTCCTTCCTGCCGACTTGGGACTACATCGACTGGATGAAAATCCGGAAGACCACAACAGTTGAAAATCCGCTTACTGGCAAGAAAATCCCCTTACGCACGATTTTCTCCATCTACCTCATATTCATGATTGCCATCATTATCCGATATTCTTGGCGCTTTATCGACATTCTGCGCCACGGACCACCAAGCGGCGAGCACGACATTCCCGGGCATGACCATGAACCGCCCTCCATTCAGCACGGAGACGAAGCGGTATGAGTATGGAACTTGCCCTCTGTCTGGTCACCCTCTTCGGGTTAGCCGGGATCGGTACTCCGATTGGATATTCTATAATCCTGGCGTCTCTCGTTTACTTAGGGGCGGCGGATCTAGACCTTGCGTTGGCAGGAGAAAAAATTCTGCAAGGTCTTTATAAGAGTTTCGTTTTGCTGGCTGTGCCGCTTTTCATCGCAGCTGCCAACATCATGAATGCAGGTACGATTTCCGAACGTCTGCTCAGCTTTTGTGTTGCCGCCGTCGGGCGCTTCAAGGGCGGGCTAGGACATGTGAATGTGGTTGCCTCACTTATCTTCTCCGGCATGTCCGGGTCCGCGGTCGCCGATGCGGCCGGGATCGGCAAGATCATCATTGGAATGATGACAAAGGATGGCCGATATTCGAGAGGATATGCTGCGGCAATCACGGCGGCTTCAGCCACGATTGGCCCCATCATTCCGCCGTCAATCCCCATGGTTCTCTATGCACTTGTCTCCAATGCTTCGATCGGAGCGTTGTTCCTGGCCGGAATCCTGCCTGGCCTGGTGATGGGTGCAGTGTTGATGGCCATGAACTACTACCTGGCGAGCAAGCGCGGCTTTGCGCTTGAAGAACCTGTGCCCTTGAGGGAGCTACCCCGGTATACGGCCAACGCGTTTCCCGCGCTGTTGATGCCAGTCATCCTGCTTTTTGGCATCTATGGCGGCGTTACGACCCCGACAGAAGCTGCGGCTGTTGCAGCGCTTTATGCCCTGTTGCTTGCAGGGCTCTTCTACCGGGCTCTGTCGCTGCATGGCCTTTACCGGATCTTTGTCGAGAGCGCCCGCTCGTCAGCAGCAGTTGGTGTCGTCATTGGTGGCGCATTGATCCTCAACTTCGTGGTCATTTCGGAAAACATCCCGGGAATGATGTCTGAGTTTCTTCAGGGCATCGATGTTCATCCGCTGGTGTTCCTGATTGGCGTGAATATTCTCGTTCTCCTTTTGGGATGCATCCTGGACGCGACAACAATCATCCTGGTGATTGTCCCGCTGTTTATCCCAACCTGTAAGGATCTCGGCATCGATCTGGTTCACTTCGGTGTTCTGGTCGTTGTCAATTCAATGATCGGTCTGATTACGCCGCCGTACGGCATCCTGCTCTTTGTCATAAACGCTGTGACCGGCATTCCGTTACGGGAGATCATCTCTGAGGTCTGGGCCTTCCTGGTGGTGCTCATCGGGGCGCTAATCTTGATGATCCTATTCCCGGAAATCGTACTCTTTCTGCCCAGGCTTCTTGGATATGTAGGCTGATGTCCCTCTGCATCTCGACAACATCCATTCCCGGCGACTTGCCGACGAAACTGAGAGCTATTGCCTCAGCTGGCTTCGACAGCGTGGAACTTCACGATCCCGACTTCACCGGCTTTCACGGAACTGCCGGGGAAGTCCGGGAAATTATTTCCGGGCTCGGCTTGAAGGTTGCATTGCTGAAACCGTTTCATGACCTGGAGGGTCAGGCTGACCAGCAAGTCGCCTTCGACCGGCTCGAAGCCAAGTTCGATCTCATGGAAGCCCTGGGAACGAAAATGCTGCTGGTCGGTTCCGCCAGGACCATGCAGACGGGGATCGAGCGGGACAGCATCGTTGAAGACCTCAGCAACGCGGCCGACCGGGCACAAAGGCGTGGATTGAAGATTGCCTATCTCGCGCTTCCCTGGGCGCAAGCTACGACACATGACCTTCAGGCAAGTGAATTGGTCGAAGCCGTTGGGAGCGACAGTTTCGGCCTTGCACTGAACAGTTTTTTTTCGCTTGCCGGCGGTCGTCGACCTGCTGATTTGCGTGATCTGGACCTGTCCGCGCTCTTTCATGTGCAGCTGTCCGACGCCCCGCGGCTCGACACCGATATCCGGATGTTGAAACGTCATTTCGGCCTCCTCCCTGGACTTGGCCGGTTGAATCTCTCCGGTTTTGTGAAAGTCTTGGCACGTAGCGGATACCGCGGACCCTGGTCGATAGCGCGTTTGAATGAGCAGGATCAGGAGGTCCGGGCCGAACAGATCACCCGAGACGGGTATCGTGCTCTTGCCACTTTGCTGGACGACGTTTCAGGCTCGGAACCCGGGCTTGGGCTAGGCACACCTACTCTGCCAGATCGCGGACATGTCCGAGGCTTCGAGTTCATCGAATTTGCCACGGATGACAAAAGCCATCGGCTACTGGCCGGCATTCTCCAATCCTTGTGCTTCAGGATGGAACGGCGACACGTTTCCAAATCCGTAGAACTCTGGCGCCAGGGCGCGATTAACATCGTCATCAATTCTGACCAGACCGGCTTTGCCCATTCCGCCTTTCTAAGTCATGGTCCGTGTGTTTGCGACGTGGGTATGCGTGTTGATGATGCCAGCCAGACTGTCGCAAGGGCGACTGAACTCGGAACAGAACCATTCACGCAAGCAGTTGGTACCGGCGAACTTGAAATCCCCGCAATTCGCGGCGTTGGTGGATCCGTGGTTCACTTTATTGACGAGAAGTCGGATCTTCACCGGGTCTGGGACATCGAGTTCGAACCTGTGAAGAAAACAGCTGCGACACGCCCGGCTGGTCTCCGGAGGGTCGACCATGTCGCCCAGACGATGGCTAGCAGTGAAATGCGTAGCTGGGCGATTTATTACATGACGACATTCGATATGCGTAAATGTGAGATCGTCGATGTCGCCGATCCGGCTGGCGTCGTCCGTTCACAGGCGCTGGAATCCCCGGAAGGGGAACTGCGCCTGAATCTGAACGGGGCAGCCGGGCACCGAACATTTGCTGGCTCATTCCTGGCCGACCAATTCGGAGCTGGGGTTCAGCACATCGCGTTTCTCTCTGACGATATCTTCGAAACATCGAGCATCCTGGATGCTGCTGGTTTTCCGAGGTTGGAAATGCCTCGTAATTACTATGAGGACCTTAAGGCCCGGTTTGGCCTCGATAAGGATCTGGTAGCGGCAATGCGCGCAGCCAGCATTCTATATGACCGGAATGGGGACATGGAGTACTTCCAGATCTACAGCCGCCCAATCTTTAACGGCTTCTTCTTTGAAATCGTCGAACGACGCTCTGGATATCAGGGATACGGTGCGTCGAATGCACCGATCCGCCTGGCTGCCCAGATGCGTCTTCAGCGCGCAGAAGGAATGCCTTTGCGATGAGAGCAGCTCTTCTGGGGGACCATATCGGCCCCTCCTTGACCCCAGCACAACACGAACTCGAAGGAGCCGCGCTCGGGCTCGATTACCGATACTCGCGAATTGATACCGGAGGAAAGAAGCTGTCACCGGCAGATTTAGAACAGTTTCTCGTCGATGCTGAAACAGACGGTCTTGTCGGTCTCAATGTCACGCATCCTCATAAGTCTGCCGTTGTCGAATTTCTCCACCGGCTTGAAGGGCCGGCTAAAGAGCTTGAGACAGCAAATACCGTTGTACTGCGGGCAGGAGAGCGAATTGGCTACAATACAGATTACGTCGGTTTTCGCAGAGCAATTCAAAGCAAAATTGCCTCCATCGCTGGAGACAGTGTCATCATGTGCGGTGCAGGTGGAGCAGGTGCGTCCGTTGCGCTCGCACTTGCCGACTTGGGCGTCGGATCATTGTTCATCATTGATCCAGTCGCAAAACGAGCAAGCGATTTGAAAGTGAGGTTGAAGAAGCTCCGTCCCCGGTTTCAGACCGTTGCGTCTGAAAACGTTGATAGCGTCCCGTTCGATCAAATCTCCGGCGCAGTAAATTGTACGCCCCTAGGTATGGCTTCGCACCCAGGCATGGCGTTTGATCCGGTGCGGTTGAACCGTGCAGCCTGGGTCGCAGATATTGTCTATTTTCCTCGAAAAACGACCTTTTTGAAGCTCGCAGAAGCTCATGGGTGTCAGGTGATGGATGGCACGACAATGGCACTTTGGCAGGCAGTGGAAGCCTTTAGGCTGATTACGGGTCATGAGCCCGAAGCGGAACGCATGAAGGCCACTCTTGAAGGTCTCTTGCAGGAAAACAACAACGAGAACAAGGAAACGGCTGCATGACCACGGATAGCGAGGCAATCCAGAACTGGTGGCGAACCTCCATCATCGACATGGAACCCGGGAAGATCGTTTTCCGCGGAACACCGATCGAGGAGCTGATCGGGACAGTCAGCTTTCCGCAGATGATCTGGCTCATGGTTCGCGGAGGCACGCCCACCGAAGAGGAAGCAAGGCTCTTCGAAGCGGCTCTTGTGGCGGGCGTAGATCATGGACCCCAGGCCCCTTCGATTGCTGCCGGGAGAATGGCGGCTACCTGTGGGCTCGGCCTCAACAACGTCATGGCGACGGGCATCAACATGCTTGGCGACGTTCACGGGGGAGCCGGCGAACAATGCGCTGAGCTCTACTATGATATCGCAGATCGGATGGATGCGGGGGCGCGGCTGGAGACGGCGGTTGTTCAAGGTCTTGATCACTGGCGCTCTGAATACGGCAAGATCGTCTCCGGTTTCGGTCATCGGTTTCACAAGCCGACCGATCCACGTGCCCCTAGGTTGATGAAACTCGTCCGCGACGCGGCAGCAAAAGGAACCGTCCCTGGGCGCTTCGCGGACATAGGAGAAGCGGTACAGGCTGAACTGGGACGTTCGCGCGGCGTGCCGATTGCAATGAACATCGACGGTGCAACGGCTGTGATCTTTTGCGAGTTGGGATTCCCCGTACCTCTTTCCAGAGGATTGTTCTGCCTGTCACGCTCTGTCGGAATTCTCGCCCATGCCTGGGAACAAATGGGCCAGGGCGGGCGCAACAAGGGGCCAATGCCGCCTCGTTTTCTCCCTCAATACGAACCTGAAGACAATGCTGGATGAAAGAGCGAAATCCTTCCGGGTCGGCCTGATTGGATGTGGCCGAATAAGTGACATTTACCTGAAAACGCTTGCAAAGTTTCATGAGATTGACGTGATCGCTTGTGCGAGCCTCGATATTGAGGAAAGCCAGGCGAAGGCGGTGGAATATGGGATACCGAAAGCGTGTCTGCCGGACGAAATCTTTGCAGACGCTGAGATTGACTGTGTGTTGAACCTGACGGTTCCCGCCGCACATGCCGATGTTTCCTTGCGGGCTTTAAAGGCGGGGAAGCATGTCTATTCCGAAAAGCCTTTTGTGACGGATTTCGCGGACGGAGACCGAATTCTGGACGTGGCGGCTTCGAAAGGACTGCTTATAGGGAACGCACCCGACACATTCCTCGGTGGCCGTTGGCAGACCGTCCGATCGCTCATTGATGAGGGTGTGATCGGAAAACCGACCGGTGTCTTTGCGCATGTCGGAACGCACGGCACCGAGCGGCATCATCCCAATCCTGACTTCTACTATGCAAGGGGCGGCGGCCCGCTTCTGGATCTAGGCCCCTATTATCTGACAGCCATGATCTTCTGCCTCGGACCGGTTTCGCGTGTCGCTGGAATGTCCCGCCGAACCTTCGACAGGCGCATGATTGAAAACGGACCGCGCCACGGACAATGGATGCCGGTTGAGGTTAATACCCATTCGTTGAGCCTGCTGGAGTTCGAAAGCGGCGCCATTGGCGACATGACGATGAGTTTCGATATCTGGGACAGTGAAACACCGCGTTTCGAGATCTATGGCGAGGACGGGACCATCTGCATTCCGGATCCCGATCCGGTTCATGGAGCAAATGTCTTTCAAGGTGATGTTCTCTACAGAACCAGGGAGACAGCTCGTTGGACACATCAGCCAAGACCGGTCGGTCGCGACGCCTGGCAAGTTGCCAACAACCGCCACGGCTTTAACGAGGACAGCAGGGGGCTGGGCTTACTCGATCTGGCTCTTGCCGTTTCCGAGGGGCGCGAGCCGCGAGCCAGTGGAGCGCTCGCCTATCACGTCTTCGAGGTGATGGCCGCAATCGAAAAGGCTCCGAGAGAAGGCATTTATCAATCGATTACAAGCCGTTGCGATCGCCCGGAACCCTTGCCCCTGAATTTCAAGAAAGATCTGACCGAGACTTCCCATGCCTGTTGAATACCTTGAAATTGGCGAACCGTTTTTTGGCCTGCGCCACGTGACCGGCGAGGCGGCCTTTCAGCTTGAAGGGCGGGCAATTGTTCTCAATCTCGGCACTGACTCCGTTTTTGTCGAGGGCCAGAAGCTTGCGCCCCTACAGTCGACCATTCTCGAGAGCTGCACGATTTCGGAGATCGAGAAGATCATCGTTATCGATCGGTTCGATGCTGAAGATGATGATGCGGAACTCATGACACGCATCCGAGACAAATGGCCCTCAGCATTCGAAGTGCGAGGTGAAGAGCGATTGCGCGGTGTCGAACATTACATGTCGCCAAAGACCTGGGTGGATAGGATCGGCTTCACCATTTACCACTCTGCCTCCGTTCCACTCAATGTCGGCCTCCACAAGGAGCATCCGTTCTGTCCCGTTCCGGGGTTCCGGGAAGTGCACACACAGATCGTCGGTTTAGGCAAGATGCAACAATGCCGGGAGAAGGACCTCTCCACCCTTTACCTGGAAGAGGTGATGGCACCTGGTCACACGCACCGGCCCATGTTCGACGCAGATGGCAACTACCCATGGCATCAGTTTGAAACAATCACGCCGAGCGTGTTCATGGCAGTGGAGATGCTGCCGGAAGGTGCGCAGGTTCCAGTTTGAGGTGAGGCCATGAGCAGAATTTTACCTGAGAGTTTGGACTTCGACGGACCGTTCCCCCGCCAGAGTCGTCGGCTGAGGTTGGGCGTTATCGGCGGAGGGCGCATCTCTGTTACACAGGCAACCGCCGCCCGATTGACCGACCGTTGGGAGGTCGTCGCTGGGGCGCTTAGCTCAGACCCGATAAAGGCACGTCAGCGATCCGAAGAGTGGTTCATTCAGCCGGATCGAAGCTACGCATCGTTCAACGAGATGGCATCGGTCGAAGCCGGTCGGCCGGATGGTGTCGACGCAGTCATGATCACGACACCCAATCACGTTCATTTCGATGCTGCCAAGGCCTTTCTGGATCAGGGTATCGACGTTTTGTGTGACAAGCCGCTGACCAATGATCCCGGTGAGGCGGATCAGCTCGTCGCGATTGCCCGGGAAACAGGCCTCGTCTTTGCGGTCGGTTACACCATGTCCTGTTTTCCCATGATCCGTCAGGCACGGGAAATTGTGAAACAGGGCGGCATTGGAAGGATCAATCAGATCCATGTCGAGTTCATGCAAGATTGGATGACACCAGAGACTGTTGCCGAAGCCGATCATGTCAAATGGCGTCTGGACCCGGCCAAGTCCGGAAGAACCAGCTGTACAGGTGACATCGGCACGCATGCGGCGCACCTGGCCAGTTTTGTTTCAGGGCTGGAGATGACGCATCTGCGTGCGGAAATGCATGTTTGCGGTGCTCCAAAACCTCTTGAAGATACGGTCTTCATGTTTACCAGGTTTGAAAACGATGTGCCCGGTACATTGATGGCAACGCGGCTTGCTCCCGGAAATCGCGGTGGTTTGCGTCTGCGTGTTTTTGGCAGCGAAGGGGGGCTGGAGTGGGATCTGGAAAAGTCGGAACAGCTCAAGTTCAACCGTTTTGGCGAACCTGACCGGATCATCAGCCGGGGGCATGGCCACGGTGTCAGCGCTAAAACGGAACGTTTCGTGCGTGCGGCACGGGGTTTCCCGGAAGGGATCATCGAAGCCTGGGCGAACCTCTATACGGAATTTGCCATGGCGGTCGCGGCACGCAGAGACGGCGTAACGCCTCCCGAGGGCTGGCTCGATTACCCGACGGTCGCTCAGGGGGCCAAGGGCGTTCACTTCGTGGAGGCCTCCGCAAACTCTGCGGAAACAGAATCCAGCTGGCAAAAAATCTGACAAAAACTCGACCCCTCAGTTGGCAGATGCCGCTAGCTGAGGAGTAGTTGTATGAAAAGAATAGGTTTTCTTCGTTTTTTAAAGTCTTCGAAAGCGCAGGCATAAAATATTTGATAAATATAAAAATATCAGATATTTTTAAAAACACAGGATAAATTGTGTCACGCCTTACGGAGCCCGCGCATGCCCGCGAAACATCAGGCAGACCCGGAACAGCCACTCTATTCCCTCGCTCATCTGACGCTGATCAACGCGACGGTGCCGGAGTTGATCTACGTTGCCGCGCGCGCAGGTTATGATGCGGTGTCGCCGCGCTTTCTTCCCATGCATGTTCCGGGCGAGTTCACCCAGTCACCGATCAGCAAGACCCAGGTCCAGGCGACGAAAACGGCGCTCGCCACGACAGGACTGAAAGTCCTCGATATCGAGCTTGCAAGGATCACGGAAGATTGCGATCCACGAGGTTTCGAACGGGCGTTGGAGCTTGGCGGCGAATTGGGTGCCAAGCGCATGATCGTGAGTGCTTGGACGCAGACGCGCGACGATCGGAACTTCCTGATCGACGTCTATGGCGAAACCTGTGACCTTGCAGAGCCCTATGGATTGACCGTCGACCTCGAGTTTCCTTCCTTTTCCAGGCTGCGCACGTTGGACGAGGCCCTCGATATCGTTCGCGCCGCGGACAGGACAAATGGCGGCATCCTCGTCGATACCCTTTATTTGCACCTGAGCCGAGTGGACATAGGCGAGTTGCTCCACGTTCCGTCCGATCTTCTGCATTTCCTTCACATTTCAGACTGCCTGCCGGGGATCGCAGATACGCGCGAAGGCATGATCCAGCTGGCCCGGGATGCACGGCTTTATCCGGGCGAAGGCTGGATCGACTTTGCCGGCATTATCGAGCGCATGCCGCCGGTCGACTACTCCATTGAACTTCCCAACACCGCACGTATCGCTGAGCTTGGATATGAAGAACATGCTCGCCGCTGCCTGCACCACGCCAAACAGAAATTCGGGGCCGCCCGGTCACAGCGCCGCACGATAGACCTCGTTCCCCTTCAGACCAAAGAGGACAGTTATGGGCAAAGAGCTCACTGAAGAAGACCGCGCATTGGCAAATGTAATGCTGGCGCGTGCACGCGCAGCCATGGCCGAGATCGAGGACTGGAGTCAGGAAGACCTGGACCGACTTGCGCAGGCCATCGGCTGGTATGCGGGCAATGAGAAAACCTTCACGCGGCTGGCGCAACAGGGCGTCGACGAAAGTGGTATTGGCGACAGGGAAGGGCGTCCCGGCAAGCGTTTCAAGATCTATGGTGTATTGCGGGACGCATTGCGCCAGAAATCGACCGGGATCGTGGAAGTGGACGAGGCCAGGGGCCTGGTCAAATACGCAAAGCCCGCCGGTGTGATCGCTTCGCTCATTCCGATGACCAACCCAGCGCTGACACCTCCGGTTACCGGCATCTACGCCGCTAAGGCTCGGAACGCGGTGATCTTTTCTCCGCACCCACGAACCCGAATAACAACCTCCCAGATGACCGATGTGCTGAGGCAGGCCTGTCGGGATGTCGGCGCGCCGGAAGACCTCTTCCAGTGCGTAACCCATCCTTCGATCCCGCTGACCCAGCATTTGATGGAAATTTGCGATCTCACGCTGGCGACAGGTGGCAAGCCAATGGTGAAGGCTGCTTATTCTAGCGGCAAACCGGCGTTCGGGGTGGGGGCGGGCAATTCCTCCATCGTGATCGACGAGACTGCCGATATCGAGATCGCTGCCAAAAACACCCGTATGTCCAAAACCAGCGATTTTGGGTCCGGGTGTTCGGCGGACGGCAACATCATCATTCAAAACTCGATCTACGAGAAGATGGTGAAGGCGCTCGAAGATGAAGGTGGATACCTCTGCAACGACGAAGAAAAGGCCCTGCTGGAAAAGGCAATGTGGGACGAAAAGGGCAACCGGACGTTCCCGACGATTGCCTGCAAGCCACAACAGACAGCGGAAGTCGCGGGTTTTGCCATTCCGGAAGATCGCAAGTTCTTGATGGTGGAAAACCAGGGGTGCATTGGACCAGAGCACAAGTTCTCAAAGGAGAAGCTCACCACTTTGATGGCGCTTTATCACTTTGAAAACTTCGATGATGCGCTTAACACGGTGAGCAAAATCTACGAGGTCGGGGGCAAGGGGCATTCCTGCGGCATCTATAGCCATAACGATGACCATATTGATCGTCTTGCGCGCCTGGCGCCTGTCAGCCGCATGATGGTTCGACAGCCCCAGTCGAAAGCAAATGCAGGCAGCTTCACCAACGGCATGCCCATGACCAGTTCATTGGGATGCGGCATCTGGGGCGGTAACATTACGAATGAGAATGTCACGCTCAAACACATGATGAACTACACTTGGGTCAGCCGTCCTATTGCGTCGGTCGGGAGGTTGCGTGATGGACGCCATCCTGAACAAGCCCAAAACCGTTGCAGAGCACATCGTCGATTATCTGGAAAGGCGTCATGTAAAGCACATCTTCGGTCTTTGCGGTCACACCAACATTGCCGTGCTGGCAGCGTTGGCAGACAGTCCGATCGACTTCGTCACTGTGCGCCATGAGCAGATCGCCAGCCATGCGGCCGACGCCTATGCGCGGGTGACAGGAAAGGCATCCGTCGTCCTGTCGCACCTGTCTCCTGGGTTGACCAATTGCGCAACTGGCGTTGCCAACGCAGCGCTCGACTGTATTCCAATGGTTGTCATCGCCGGTGATATTCCAACTCATTATTATGGCAAACACCCGCATCAGGAAGTGAACCTTCACGCCGACGCGGCGCAGTGGGAGATCTATCGCCCGTTCGTCAAGAGAGCCTGGCGGGTAGATCGCGCAGACCTGATGGCCGAAATTCTGGAAAAAGCCTTTCATCTGGCTGACTCCGACAGTTTCGACCGGATCGCTTCGAACACCCGAGCTCTGGTCAAACCGTCCATAGATGATGAAACAGCGCGACAGATCGTGACCAGACTGGCCGAAGCGGACAAGCCGGTTGCCTATGTCGGAGGCGGCATTCTGCTTGCCAAGGCAAGCGAGGAGCTGCGTGAATTCGTTGAGCATATGGGGATGCCGGTCGCGCATTCGCTCATGGGCAAGGGCGCTTTGCGCGACGATCATCCCCAGGTGCTTGGAATGACAGGTTTCTGGGGAACAAGTCTGGTCAACCAGACGTGTCTCGACGCAGACTATGTCTTTGCTGTGGGAACAAGGTTCAAAGAGGCCGACTGCTCCAGCTGGTATCCGGGCTACACATTCAATATTCCCGGGTCCAAGGTGATCCACATCGACATCGAACCCTCTGAAATCGGTCGCAATTATCCGACCGAAATTGGTGTCGTCGCCGATGCGAAGGCGGCTCTGCGGACCCTAACACGCGTTGCCCGAGAACTTTATCCGGAAGGGCTCAAACGTTCGGACCTCGTTTCCAAGATTTCCCAATTCCGGAAAGACTTCAAAGAGTCCAACACGGAAATGGCAACTTCTCCAGCGTTTCCGATGATGCCGGAACGCATTCTTTCCGATACCCGCATGGCGTTGCCGGACGATGCGATCATCACGACGGATGTGGGCTGGAACAAGAACGGGGTGGGACAACAGTTCGACATCCTGACACCGGGCTCGATCCTCACGCCAGGCGGTTTCGCTACGATGGGCTTTGGCCCTCCGGGTGCTATTGGCGCCAAACTGGCAGCTCCGGAGCGTGTGGTCCTCAGCCTCGTCGGCGATGGTGGATTCGGCCAGAACCCTGCCATGTTGGCGACCGCTGTTGAGCTCGACCTCGGCATCATCTGGCTGGTGATGAACAACAACGCATTCGGTACCATCGCTGGGCTTCAGAAAGCCCATTACGGACTGACCTACGGCACTACGTTTCCAGGCACCTCAGCGGAACCAGAACATGGCCCGGACTACGCTCAAATCGCACGAGCCTACGGCGCAGTCGGCATTAAGGTTGGCAGTGCGGATGAGCTGCTTCCGACGCTCCAGGCTGCCGTTGAGAGCGGCAGGCCTACAGTGCTGGATGTGCCCATGATCAACAACCCGACCCCAACCACGGGTCACTGGAACATCCTCGATATTTACTCACCGGACCGGGAAGTCAGCCATGTTGCAACGTGAGACACGTCACGGCTGCAATATGAGAAGATGAGGCCTGTCGAGAAATCTACACCGGCTAGGGTTTATTTGGCGCCAGAATTGTGCCGCTCCCAGTGTTGTTATGTTGCGCAACGTTGCAAATAATCATTGCGCATCAACTGCCGGACAGAAGTTCTGCTCGGGTATCAGCAACCTTATATGCTGATTTAGAAGTAGATCCTGCCCGGCAGTCTTAGCCCGATGCCACCATCCAGTCCTAATTCCGCTAAGATTCTTTTTCGTCCTTTGAGACGATGGCCAAGTCCTCCAGCATCGACACTTTCGGCCCTAAGTTGTCATTTTAACCAGGTTTGGTGGAGGTCTCGATGGAGTCCTATTTGCTAACTCGTCGGGGTGCAATTAGCGGCGGCTTTCATGCTCTCGCTAAAACGCAGTTCGGGTAGCTTCTTCCATGGCATCAACTGTATGCGCAAAAGAACTGCTTTTTTCAAAAAGTTCAATGCCAACATTTTGCTTGCCGATGCTCGTCCCTTATAAATTGCCCTTGATTTGCGCATTTGATCAAAATATCATGACGGATAATATGCAAGTCCCGGCAATAGTTTGGGCTGATTAGTCCTGGTTTTCCGGTGATTGACAAATGATTGGTGGGGAGCCCCCGGAACAGCAGGGGCAGCTACGGGGATCGGATCTGAAGAGATGGTGACGCCAGACGAGCGCAAAATATTGGCCGAGGGTGCCCCTGACGGAACGCCTGTTCTCCGCCTTGCTGGTTCTCGCGTCACCCTGGCGGATCGTGTTTACTTACAAATCCGAAATGCGTTGATGTCTGGCCAGTTCATGCCTGGGCAAACGCTGACGATCGACCTTCTGTCGAAACAGTTCGGTGTCAGCCATATGCCTGTCCGCGAAGCGTTGCGGCGGCTGAGCGCAGTGGAGGCGCTGGAAGTAGCGCAAAATGGCTCCGCGCGGGTGCCTTTGGTCTCTATCGAACGGCTAAGCGATATCTGCACCAACCGTTTGCACATCGAGAGCCATGCAGCGGCTTTGGCAGCTGGTAAAATCGACGCAGACTCACTTTCAAAACTGACTGCCATTGCCGAGGCACATGAAGACTGCCGCCAAAACAACGAAGTTTACCGGATGCTCGAGCTCAATCAGCAGCTGCATTTCGAAATTTACGCTTTGGCCGGATCACCGATCATGATGCAGATCATCGAGAACTTGTGGTTACGTCATGGGCCTTACATGCGGTTGTTGACAGACGATCTGGTGAAGCAGGTCGGGCCGAACTCCAATCTGGAAGTCGGGCCGGGACACAAGATGTTGATGACCGCGCTGAAAGCCGGGGATGAGAGTGCCGCAGCTGCTGCACTCAAAACCGACATTTTGGGTCCGTACGAAATGCTTCAGGAGCTCTGTCGTGAATATATAGAGGCAGAGCGGAGATGACTATTGAGGTGGTAATAATCAGCATAAGCGCAGGTGCATAACAAGAAAAACCAAAGTGAAATACCAAAAGAAAGTGGCAATTAAACAATAACAGCAGCGGCGGGGGGCAAATGGCTGAAGAGATCAGGGCAGAAGTGAAATTGTCGAGCACGGATTTGCGTGCAGATCTACCGTTTATGACTGAGCGCCTGGGTCTAGATCTTGATACGATCTATCCTGCCGATAATCCGCAGGTCGCAGTTCTGTCCGGTCACGGTGTCCGCCTCAGGATACAGGAAGATGGGTCCGGGCCCTCCGGCGAAATCGGGCTGATGGCCAGCAATCCGGATGCGATTGCTGATGGTGCGCGCGACCTCGTATCACCCGGCGGCATCAAGGTGCGGATTGACGAACTCAATCCACCGCTTGTGCTGCCCCAAACCGAACACGCCTTTGTCGTGCGGCGGTTGGCAGACCAAGCGCCTTGGGTCATTGGCCGAGCTGGTATGGAATATCGTGACCTGGTGCCGTCTCGCCTGGGCGGTGCGATGATTGCCTCTCATATAAGGGTTCCCGATGGCCCGGTGCCGGATATGGTTCATTTCCATAAGGTCGGGTTTCAGCTCATTTTCTGTATCCGGGGCTGGGTCGACGTTCTTTATGAAGATCAAGGCGATGTTCGCCGTTTGCATGCCGGAGACTGTTTTATCCAGCCACCGGAAATCCGGCATAGGGTTCTTCATGCTGCGGACGGGATTGAAGTTGTCGAGATTGGGGTTCCTGCCGAACATGTCACCGAAATCGACCACCTAATGAAATTGCCCACGCCGAACTTTCGGCCGGAGCGGGAATGGAACGGGCAAAGATTTGTACATAGTATTGCCAAAGACGGTGTGTTCGCGCCGTTCCGAATTCCAGGTTTTGAAGCACGCGACACAACGATCAACGAAAACACCAAAGGCGTCGCTTCTGTTCTGGTGGCCCGGCCAGTTGGCGGGGATCCTAAATGGACCCGGCATCACGGCGATATTGTCTTCAATTTTGTCATGTCCGGCAGCATGGTTTTGGAGGGTGAGGGCAAAGATCCGTTCCAATTGTCACCGGGCGACGCATTTGTCGTTCCTCCGAAAATGGCAACAAGATACCGAGACATGACAGAGGACCTGCAGCTGATGGAGGTCAGTTTGCCAGGCACTTTCAAAACGGAAATTGAGGGAATTGATTATTGAACGGAGACTTTGGGTTTTTGCTTCTGAGGAGGGGACAAGAACCTGAAAAGTAGATGCGCAGAGAAAAACAATACCGCGCATTTTAATGGGCATTTGCCAGTTGAACGCAGCAATTCACGCGCAAAACTGGATGGGTGTTGACCAAAAAGGGAGGAATGAAATGAGCAAATCAACAAGCTTATTGGCTGCGGCAGCACTGGTCGTAACCGGAAGTGTCGCCTTAGCTGATGACACGAAAGTCGGTATCTTGATGGATATCACAGGGCCGATCGCGAGTTTCATTCCGCCATTGCAAAATGCGGCCAATCTGGCTGTCAATCAAGCGAACGAGCAAGGCGGATTGCTCGATGGTAAAGCCATTGCCGTATTTGGTGATACCACCGGGTCAGCACAAGGCGCTGTCGATGCCGCGGGCAAGCTGGTCAATATTGAGAATGTTCCGATCATCATGGGGTCGCTCATGTCCGGCACGACGATCGCAGCAGCTGAAGCGGTCGCAATACCAGCCGGTGTTGTGCAGATTTCGCCAACGGCAACATCCCCAGCGATTACCGACATTGAGGACAATGACCTGATGTACCGGATCGTTCCATCCGACAATTATCAGGGGGAAGTGCTTGCCAAAATGGTGCTGGAAGCCGGCAACAAGGAAGTTGCCGTCACCTATGTGAACAACGATTATGGTGTCGGCATCGGCCAGACGTTCATTGAAGCTTATAAGGCTGCAGGCGGAAAGATTACCTCCGCTGTCAAACATGAAGAAAAGAAAGACTCCTATCGCTCTGAGCTGGCAACACTTTCGCAAGCTGGTGGCAGTGCGTTGGTCGTCATTGCCTATGCGGGCGATTCAGGCGGCAAGATTGTCAAACAATCGATTGAGGGCGGCCTGTTCACCAACTTCATCGGTACAGATGGTTTGCGCGATGAAGCGTTGATCAACGATATCGGCGCTGAAGCATTGGCGACATCGTTTTTTTCATCGCCAACATCGCCGGCTGACAATCCGAACCAGGGCACGTTGCATGAGTTGTACAACGCCGCTTATGGCGAAGGTGCGGACAAGGCGTTTGTCGATCAGACATATGATGCAACATTCCTGACATTGCTGGCGATTCAGAAGGCTGGATCAACTGATCGCGGAGCCATGGCGGCAGCTCTTCGTTCGGTCGCTTCAGCCCCAGGTGAAAAGGTCGGCCCTGGTGAATGGGCCAAGGCCCGGAAGTTGTTGATGGACGGTAAGGACATTGATTACGACGGTGCTGGCGGGACTTATGACTTCGACAAGAACGGCGATGTGTCTGGATATATCGGCAAGTTCGTTGTTGACGGAAGTACCTACAAACAAACCGAAGTGATGCAATAACTCACGACGGTTTTGACGATATGCATCACCCGGCTCCCGGGTGATGCAAGCGGGTAGGGGGGACAATGATCCGTGTCGAACATGCCACCGTCAGCTTTGGCGGGCTAAAGGCAGTCAACAATCTGAGTTTTGATATCGAAGATGGTCAGATTACCGGTCTAATCGGCCCCAATGGGGCCGGCAAGACAACCATGTTCAATGCCATCGCCGGTCATGTGCCACTGAGCACCGGCAGGATATTTCTGCAAGACACCGATATCACCGCACTGGCACCCCATGCCCGATCAAAACTCGGTTTGGCGCGCACGTTTCAATTGCCGCATGAATTCGCCCGTTTGACGGTTTTAGAAAATTTCATGGTTTCGGCGGCAATGCCCATCGGCGAAAACGTCTTCAACGTTGTGTTTAGGCGGGGGCGGTTTCGCGGCGAAGAGCGTGCGGCCTATCATGAGGCTCGCGAGATGATTGAGCTGCTGGAAATCGACCATGTTGCCGACGAGTTGGCAGGCAATCTTTCCGGAGGGCAAAAGAAGTTGCTCGAGCTTGGCCGGGCATTGATGACCAAACCCTCCATCATTTTGCTTGATGAAATTGGTGCGGGCATCAACCGCACGCTTCTCGCCAAATTATCGGAAAAGATCCTTTATCTGAACCGGGAAAAGGGATTGACCTTCTGCCTCATCGAACACGACCTCGATTACGTGTCCAAACTTTGTAACTCCGTTGTCGTCATGGCGCAGGGCGAGTTGTTGATGTGCGGCACAGTCGACGAAGTGCGGCAAGATGAGCGCGTGATCGAAGCCTACTTTGGCGGTGGTAAATATGAGGCGACGGCATGACCTCTGTGCTCAGTGTCTCGGGCATTACAGCTGGATATGGCGGCGCCTCCATAATCGAAGAGATCAATCTAGATTTGGCTCAACACGAAATTGCAGTTGTCATTGGCCCGAATGGAGCTGGTAAATCGACGCTGCTCAAGACGATCTTTGCTCTGACAAGCATCAGCGATGGTTCCATTCGTTTCATGGGCAAGGACATTACCGGTGTTAAGACCAACGATCTGGTGCCGCTTGGCATTTCCGCGGTTCCCCAGAACCGGAATGTGTTTCCGACGCTTACGATCGAAGAAAACCTTGATATTGGCACATATGCTTCACCGCCTAATGATAAAAAAGCAATACGTGACAAAGTATTGGGACTGTTTCCTGATCTAGTAGATAAGCTGAATCAGCCTGCCGGTGAGCTCTCAGGTGGTCAACGGCAGATGGCTGCTATGGGGCGTGCATTGATGAGTGAACCTTCATTGCTGTTGCTCGATGAGCCGACAGCTGGCTTGTCACCAGCTTACCTGGAAAAGATCTTTGATCTGCTGCTTGATATTCGCAAAAACGGTGTCACCATTTTAATGGTTGAACAAAATGCGAAACAGGCACTGCGCATTGCCGACAAGGGGCATGTGTTGGTGAATGGTCGCAATTTTGTGTCCGACACAGGCGCAGCCCTATTGGCAGATGAGAGCGTACGCCGCTCCTTTTTGGGGGGGATGGACTCATCAACGATATAGTCTTTTTCATAAACCTGTATCTGGTGCCCGGGCTGACCATTGGGTCGATATATGCCTTGGGCGCAGTCGGAATCTCCATGATATTCGGTATTTTGAGGTTCGCTCATTTTGCCCATGGCGATCTGATGACCATCGGTGGCTACGGCGTTCTGACGGCGGTCTGGTTAATCCCGTTGCATCCTTTGTTGCTGCTGCCCTTTGGCATTGCGCTATCCGTAGTTGCTGCGCTGGCCGTTGACCGGTTTTTCTATCGGCCACTGCGCCAGTTGCCGACCATCTACACGGTGATTTCCTCCTTCGGTGTTGCGCTGATTTTCCGCTCTTTGGCACAACTGTTCTGGAGTTCAGGTAATCAGGTTTTCATTCCCGGTGTGCGCCCGCCTTTAGTGCTGTTTGATACATTCCGAATTTCCGTTCTCCATGCCCAGGTGATCGTCCTGACCATCTTGATTGCCTTCGCGTTGCATTTGTTTCTCAGCCGCTCTCGAATGGGCCGGTCGATGCGAGCTGTCGCGGATGAGCCGGAGCTGGCGGAAGTTGCTGGTCTTGATACCGAGCGTGTGGTCCGCTGGACATGGATCATAGGCGCGTCACTGGCGGCAACAGCAGGTGTTTTTGCCGGAATGGACACCAGTATGCACCCTAATCTCGGTTGGAACTTGTTGCTGCCAATGTTTGCCGCTGCGATCTTAGGCGGTATTGGCAGACCTATGGGCGCCATTGCAGGTGGCTTGATCATCGGTCTTGCTGAGGAATTGGTGACCTATCCCTGGATAGGGACAGATCCCTTTATCTCTCCCTCGTATAAAACCGCCATCGCGTTCTTCTTCATGGTTGGTCTGCTGATCTTCCGTCCGCAAGGGCTGTTCAAAGGGAGGCTGCTCTGATGGAGTTGACCGGGCTGTTCTTCTATGTCGTAAGCTTGCTGATTGCCGGTGGTATCTATGCGATCCTGTGTCTGGCGCTGAATATTCAGTGGGGCATGGGTGGTTTGTTCAACGCCGGAATCGCGGGTTTCTTCGCGGTGGGCGCATACAGTTCGGCCATCGTGACCGCGGCCTCCACTCACAAACATCTTGGCGGATTTGAACTACCAATCCCGTTCGGCCTTGCTGCGGCCGCAATGATCGCCGGACTGGCAGGGTGGGCGGTGGCTCGGATCTGCGTTCGGTTGAAGAGCGATTATCTTGCAATGGCGTCGATTGGTATTGCAGAGATTCTACGTCTTGTGATCGTCAACGAAGATTGGCTGACAAATGGCAGTCTCGGGATCTCAAGGATCCCACGCCCCTTTGGTGATTTGGTGCAAGGACGTGCCGGCGACTTTGTCTTCTTGTGTGTGGTTTGGAGCATCGTTGCGATCGTCTATGTGATCGCGCAACGTCTTTATCAAAGCCCTTGGGGCCGTGTTCTGCGCGCGATCCGCGACAACGAACATTCCGCAAAGGCCGTAGGCAAGGATGTGGAGAAATTTCGGCAACAGACCTTCATCATTGGTGCCGCGATTATGGGGGTCGCCGGGGCTTTGTCTGCGCATTATTTCAAGTTTTTGTCCCCAACTGCGACCGAGCCACTGCTGGTAACCTTCCTTGTCTGGGTCATGTTGATGGCTGGCGGATCAGGAAACAATCGTGGGGCGATCCTGGGCGCTATTGTCATCTGGTTCATCTGGTCAGCAACGGAAATCCTAACCAGCAGTTTGCCACCGGAATGGATCACCCGTTCGTCCTACATTCGGATGTTGCTTGTCGGTCTGCTTCTGCAATTCGTGTTGCAGCGGTTCCGTGCGGGGTTGCTGCCGGAGAAACCTCCAAAGATCCACTATGACTAAAAAAGGCCGGCACATGAGTGTTGCGACGAGAAACGCTACTCCAGAGGCTTACTTCCTCTACCATTCCATCGGAATGTATCCGGGCAAGGAAGACGATCTCGTAGCGGCCATGGGCGAATATGCAAGGGTCTGGTCTGCAACGAATGACCAGCAGTGGGGCTATGTGCTGCGAAAACGTCAGGATTTCATTGATCACTGGCGCCAAATCATCAATGCGCCGAAAGGCTCTCTGACAACTTGTGACAGTGTGACCCAAGGGGTGCATTCCATCGTGACCGGCATGCAGCCAAGCCGGTTGAAGGGAAAGAAAGTGCTGGTGGCGGCAGATTGCTTTCCATCGGTACACTTCCTGCTGTCCGGACTGGCGCAACGTTTTGATTTCACACTTGTCACTGTTCCCAAACGGGAGGGCGAAACCTGGGTTGCTGATGAGGATTTCATCAATGCCTGGGACAGGGATGTAGCGCTGGCCTTGGTTACCTGGGTGACCTCAACAGGGTCGTTCCGATGTAATCTGGAAGCTGTCGTGGCTCATGGCCGCGAGATGGGCAGCTTGATTGGGGTGGATATTACTCAGGCAGCGGGATTAATCCCGTTTGACGTCATGGCACCTAAAATCGACTTCGCAGTGTCCACCAGCCTTAAATGGATGTGCGGGACGTCGGGTGCCGGCATGATCTACATGGACAAGGATCTGATCCCTGATTTCGAGCCAGAAGTTCGTGGTTGGTTTTCTCAAAATAATCCCTTCTCCTGGGATCTGGACCGGTTTTCATTCGCGCCCGATATGCGTCGCTTTGACAGCGGAACACCTGCCTCTGTTCCGGCCATCGCGTCTCTTCCGGCGCTGAAATGGCATGCAAAACAAGACAGGGCAGATATGGTTCGCCACAATCGCGAACTCATCGACATGATCATTGGTCACGCTGACAATCTGAACCTGCCACTGCAAAGCCCCCGCGATGCGAGCAACCGCGGCGGTTCAATCATGCTGCAGATGCCAAACAAGGCGGAAGCTGGGGCCGTCGTCGGCGCTCTTGGTGTTGAAGGCATTTCTGTCGACTTTCGCGATCAATTGATGCGCCTGTCACCCGGAGTTCTGACGGAAGCAGATTCTGTTGAGAAAACCTTCGATATTGTTGGTCAGGTGATGAAACGCCGGTCCGCCAGGTTTGCTGGTAAACAACCGGAAAGTGATCAGAAGTCCACGCCCAAATTCAATCCCGATGAAGTACTGGGCAGTCTCGGCACAAAACTCCTGAACGGTGAGATCAAAGTGATTGATTGCACGGCTGTTCTTGGACCGAATACACCGATCCTGCGCTTGCCGGAAGGATTTGCGAAAAACACGCCGAAAGTCGAGATCCACAAAATCAGTGAATATGACTTGGACGGACCATTCTTTGCCTGGAACTGGCTGAAACTGGGCGAACATTCTGGGACCCACTTCGACGCGCCACATCACTGGTTGTCTGGCAGAGACTTTCCCGACGGCTACACCGATACGCTCGATGTTCAACGGTTGATGGCGCCGGTCAATGTGATTGATTGTTCGACGGAATGCGCTGACGATCCCGATTTCCTGCTTACTGCGGAAGCGGTGAAGGACTGGGAAGCAGAGCACGGAGAAATCGGTGCTGGTGAGTGGGTCGTGATGCGCACGGACTGGGATAATCGGGCGGATGTTGAAGACGAGTTCCTGAACGAAGATCCCGATCCGCTGGAGGACGGGGCGCACAGTCCTGGACCGACAACTGGGTGCATCGATTATCTGTTGTCCAAGGGCATCGTCGGCTGGGGCAGTCAGTGTATCGGAACGGATGCGGGAATGGCCGGCAAGTTTTCACCACCATATCCGGCGCATAATCATTTGCACCGGGATAATTGTTTTGGCCTGGCAAGTCTGGCCAATCTCGATCAGCTGCCACCCAAGGGCGCAATCTTGATTGCAGCGCCTCTTAAACTGGAACGTGGTACCGGCAGTCCCATTCGGGCCCTGGCGCTGGTTCCAACCGGGTGAACACTTGATGCATCATGGAATTCGGTTCACTCCCAAACCTGGTTTGGATCTGGGAGTGGGATTGCAGCTAAGAGTTCTTTTGAGTACGCGCTGGCCGGGTGATCAAACAGAGCAGCCGTTTCGGCGTTTTCAACGATTTCGCCATGCTGCATGACGATGATCCGGGTGCAGAGCCGACGGATAACAGACAGGTCGTGACTGATGAAGGCAAGGGTCAGCCCTAGCTCGGTCACGAGATCTGCCAGGAGATTGAGAACCTGTGCCTGGCTGGAGACATCCAACCCGGACACAATTTCGTCAGCTAGAATAAACTCCGGTTTGAGCGCGATCGCGCGGGCGATGCCAACCCGCTGGCGTTGACCACCAGACAGCTCATGTGGGTAGCGGTGGCGGAAATCGCGGGGCAAACCAACATGATCCAAAGCTTCGTCGACGCGTTCACTGATCCGGTCCATATCGTGCAGACGGAGCGGCCCGGCAATAATACCACCAACCCTTCGACGGGGATTAAGTGAAGACATCGGGTCTTGAAAAATCATTTGAAATTTCTGGCGAATAGGGCGTAATTGGTCTTCATTCAAATGCGTTATGTCCTGGCCCGCAAAGTGGATGCTACCGCTTGTTGGCTCCAGCAATCGAAGCAGAGTGCGCCCTAAGGTAGATTTGCCCGACCCCGAGCCGCCCACAATTCCCAATATCTCGCCACGAGGAATGGTGAAACTCAAGCCTTTGAGAATTTCAATGCGTGGCGCAGCACCCACGAGTGGTTTTCGAGCCATATCGGGAAGCGACAATTTCAAATCGTGAATATCAAACAACAAATCACTCATACCTTACCTCGATCGAATGCGTCGACTTCAGCGCGTGTCGCGTCGGTTACGGACTGGGGCACGGGCATAAGGCTGCTGTCGGGGTCGGTATATTTGGGCGTTGCTGCCAGAAGTGCAGCTGCATAGGGATGGGAAGGTCCGTTGAAGAAATCAGAAACGCGCGTGTCTTCAATAACCTTGCCCGCATAAAGGACGGTCAGCGTTTGGCAGACTTTTGAAACCACACCAAGGTCATGTGTAACAAAGACAATTGCGGTGTTGTGTCGTCCCTGCATTTCCTTGATCAGTTTTAAAATCTGTTTTTGAACCACCACATCCAGAGCGGTCGTCGGTTCATCAGCGATAATAAGATTTGGTTCTGCAGCAAAAGCTGAGGCAATCAAGATCCGTTGACGCATGCCACCCGACAACTCATGGGGATACGACTTCATAACCCGATCAGGGTCGGCGATATGCACCTCGTTTAGCAATTCGCGCGCTCTCATTTCGGCATCAGTGCGTTTCCAGTTCAGGATCTGCACCAATCGGTCGGTGATTTGCGGGCCGATACGGCGCGAAGGATTGAGCGCCGTCAGAGGGTCTTGCGGGATCAGCGCCGCCTTGGCTCCAATACGGTTACGCCGTTCGGAATTGGACAATTCAAGCAGGTTTTCGCTGTCCAGCCAGATTTCGCCGCTGCTGATCTCGACGGATCGGGGCAGTGTTCCAAGGATTGCCTTGCCGATCATGGATTTACCTGCGCCGCTCTCGCCAACGAGGCCACGGACATCACCCGCATTGACATCAAAACTGACCGAACGCAGGATTGTCGGCCCATGGCGCAAACGGGCAGTCAGATTGCGAACCTTTAAAAGTGCACTCATCGCAACACCGGATCGAAACGGTCTTTCAGACCCTCGCCTAATTGACTGAAACTGAGCACTGTCAGGAACAGGGCCACAAGCGGAACAACCAAGACCCACCAGGCTTGATGAATAGAAATCCGACCTTCGGAAATCATTCCGCCCCAGGTCGGTGCATCGGTCGAGATCGACAGGTTCACGAAACTAAGGATCGCTTCGACAATGACAGCGATGCCCATTTCCAAGGTGAGCAAGGTGACTATTGTTGCCAGCACATTGGGCAGGATCTCGGCGAGCAATGTTCCCATTCGCGTGCGTCCTGCGACCTGTGCCGACGCGACATAATCCATCACCGACTGGTTCATGGTTTCAGCCCTTATGACACGGGCAAATCGTGTCCAGTCGATCACGACAATGGCGATCACGATCGACCAAAGTCCTGTTCCCAAAACAGCAATCAGCAAGATCGAGAACAAAACTGGCGGGAATGCCATCCAGATTTCGATCAAACGAGAGACAACCAGATCCACCCAGCCGCGATAATAACCTGCCAGCAGTCCCAGCGCGGAGCCGATGAGGCATGTCAGCGTTCCGGCGGTGATTGCAACGATCAGGGCTGTCCTGGCGCCATAGATGACGCGGGATAGGACATCTCTTCCAAGACTGTCGGACCCGAGTGGAAAGCCTGGCTCAGATCCTGAAACCCAGAAGGGGGGGAGCCGAGAGGTGAACAAGTCTTGTGCCAGTGGATCTTGCGGGCTTACCCAGGGGGCAAAAATGGCCACAGCGGCGACCAGCAGCAACCAACCGCCTGAAAGCCAAAGGCGTACACCCAATCCTCTATGAACAGTTCGATTTGCCTCAGCCATGCCGCAGCCTCGGATTCAAAAAGGCATAAGCCAGATCTACGATCAGGTTCACACCCGTGAATATGAGGGCGAATAGTATGACAATCCCCTGAATCAGCGGCAGATCCCGGTTGATCACGGCATCGATGGCCATGTTTCCAAGACCTTCATAGGAAAACAGTCGTTCGATGATCACCGTACCTCCGATTAGGAACGTGAATTGCACACCGACAAGCGTTAGGGTCGGCAGGATGGCATTGGGCAGCGCCTCGCGGGTGATGACGTGGTTTTCGGCATACCCTTTGGTTCGCGCCAGCGTGACATAATCCAGGTGCATGGTTTCCTTCAGGGATTGCTTCAAAAGCTGAGCAATGATCGCCGCAAGCGGGATCGCAAGCGCAACTGCCGGCATGAACATGTGTGAGACAATGTCAGCCCAAATGTCGAAACGAAGCCGCAGAACACTTTCAAACAAATAGAAAGACGTCAGGAAATCGAAATCCAATGACGGTGATATACGGCCGGAAATGTGGAAGATGGGTACTAAAACGCCGAACAGCAGAACAAGCACCAGTCCCCAGAGAAAGTCTGGAATGGAGAGAGCTACGCCATTGGTGACATCAATGGCCGCTTCCACCTTGCTGTGGCGGAAACGCGTTCCTGTCAGGGCCAAGACACCGCCGATGAACACGGCAATTACTAGTGCCATGATCGAGAGTTCAAGCGTGGCGGGAAGGCGGCCCAAGACCAGATCGAGTACCGGTTGGCGTAAAGAAATGGAATTGCCAAAATCGCCTTGAACCACGCCGCCGATCCAGATCACGAACTGTTCTACGATGGATTTGTCGAGGCCATAAAGAGACTTCAAACGATCAATGTCTGCTTCGGAGGCTCCCGGCGGCAGCATCATCGCGATCGGATTGCCTGGGACCACCCGGATCACGAAAAAGACGATCACGGCGGCCCCAAGCAGGGTGACAAATGTGGTCGCCAGGCGTTTTAAGGTACGTCTGAGAATGAGCATGAAACGTCTGTCGCTATTGGCGGACAAGCCCTGCTTCAACACACGGCTTGTCACACCATTTGGCTTCTTTATCCGCGGGTCATCAGATGCGGAAGCAGTGCTCCCGAGGCGTGCGGTGTTACTTTGACGCCGGAAGAATGCAGGATTGGCTGGACATACTGCAGGAGCGGTATGACTTCTGCGTTTTCAGCAATGTGCCGGTCGACTGCTTTCCAGCCTTCAATGCGCTTGGCCTCGTCCTTCTCTCCCCAGAGCGGAAGGATCATCTCCAAAGTTTCCTTTCCGTCCCAGACTGAATGCGGGGAGGGCCCAAACATTGCAAAACCGGTCGATGTGGTTGGATCGCCTACCGAATTGCCCCAGTTGTAAAACGCTGCCGGAGCTAAAGTGTCTGCCGCACGCAGTTCGTAATGTTTGGCAATCTCGTAGACTTCGATTTCCGCCTCGATACCGACCTTGCGCCACAAGCCGACAATGGCTTGAATGATTTCATAGTCCTTCGGTTTGAACCCCCGGGTAGACTGGATCGTGAACTTGACTGGATTGTCCGTCGAATAGCCGGAAGCGGCGAGAAGTTCCTTCGATTTTTCCGGGTCATAGGGAACTTTGATCGATGCATCGAAGGCTGCGTAATCCGGTGTTTGCAACGTATCGATGGCCACGCCATAACCTGACAACAAACGATCGATGATGAGTTGTTTATCGATGGCGTGAGCCGCAGCCATGCGCACATTCGGATCGGTCATGACTTCGATATCGTTGATGAATATCATGCCGATATCTGAAATGGGCTTGGCCACACCGGATATCCCGTTCCCAGACTTCAACCGGTCAAATTCCTCATACGGAACTTCCAGCGTGACATGTGAGTTGCCACTTTCAATTTCTGCGACACGGCTGGCCGCGTCGGTCACGAATTTGATGGTGACGGTTTCGAACTCGGGCTTCCCGCCCCAATAGTTTTCATTGGCTTTGAGACGGACAAAGGCGTTGCGCTCAAAGGAATCGACCATGTAGGGGCCTGTGCCGATCGGAGCGGCTTCAAAACCTTCCGCCCCGACTTTTTCGTAATAGGCTTTTGGTAAAACGTAGCCAGTCAGGAACGACATCCATTTGAAGATTGTCGGCTCATAGGAAATGACATCCGCCGTGATGCGGTTTCCGTCGATTGAAAAGTTTCCGATCTTGCTCCAGATGAACTGAATCGGATTGCCGGTGTCTTCTCTGCCAGCACGTTCCAGGGACCAGACAACATCTTCAGCCGAAAATGCTGACCCATCATGCCAGGTGACGCCTTCGCGCACATCCATGTAGATCTGGCTTGCGTCATCATTCCAGCCCCATTCGGTGATCAGGCCAGGACCAAAACTCAAGTCGGGATTTTGCGCGATAAACAGGTCAAAAACCGACTGATAAATGCCTTGGATGGTCGGATTGACCGCCGATGGACCAACTGTCGGATCCCAGCTCGGCAAATTGACGTTGTAGGCTATCACCAACTCGTCGATATTTTGAGCCCAAACCGGCATTCCAGCCGTGCTCAATGCCATCGCGGCAACAGAAACCTTCAGCAAATTGCGCCTTGAAAGTGTTGTCATTGTTCCCTCCCAGAAATGTTGTTTTTAAATTCCCTGACTCATTTTCCAGCCAGTTTTTGCGCTAACAAAAAGCCCGGTCCAGCACCGGTTCCAGCTCCCGGCCAGACGGCTGCTCCCGTGTGATGCAGGTTGGCGATTGGCGTATTGCCGTCGGCGTGTCCGCGAAATGGCCGAAATAGAAAATGCTGATTGAGGTGGTGGCTGCCGCACACCTGGTCGCCGCCGACCAGGTTTGGATTGTCAGCCTCCAGATCCATCGGGCTGACAATGTGCTTGCCAATGATCTTCGCGCGGGTACCCGGCGCATAGGCCTCTAAGATGTCCAAAGCGCGTTCGGCAAATGGCTCGGCGGCGTCTTGCCAGTTCATGGCTGCAATTTCGCCAGCTGCATCGCCGCGAATTTCGCCAGGCGCCATTCGAACTTGCAGCCACAGAACATGTTTACCTTCCGGAGCCCGGCTGGGATCTACGGTCGTCGGCTGGCCGCAGACAATAACGGGTTCCTTTGGCAAAAGGCCTGCTTGCGCTTCCTGATAGGCCCGCGCCATATAGTCCATCGACGGTGCGATGTGGACATAGGCGAAATCGCGGAGTTCCGGGCCCGCGGTCCAGTCAGGCAAGTCCTCCATCGCCAGATGGATCATCATTGTCCCTGGCGCGTGCCTGAATTTCGAAAGACCCTTGTCGTAGGCCTTGTTGCCCGTCTCACCGGCAAGCCGTGCGAGCGCGCGAGGCGAAACATTGGCAATAACAGCCTTTTTGGCCATCACTTGACGTCCATCAGCCAGTACGATGCCGCGCGCCTGCCCATTTTCATGCAAAACGCGAGTAACGTTGGCGCCGCATTCTATGGTCCCGCCATTTGCATCAATCATGGCTTTCAGCGCGTTCGTGACGGTATTTGCACCACCTTTGCCAAGCACCATGCCAAAGGCTTGTCCGGCCATCGCCTCCAAATAGGGGAATAGGGCACCTCCGGCGATATCGGGTGCAAAGTCCAGATGCATGCCCCAAGCGGCAAGAGTGGCTTTGACATGATTTGATTCAAAGGTTTCATCGAGCCAGCCACGTGGCGACATCATCATAAACCTGGCCAGATCGAGCGTACCGTTTATGCCAAGTTTCGGCAGCGTCTTTAAGGCCAACTTTGCCATAGAGCGCTTGTTCACCGGGCTGCCAAGAAGATCAAATATCGGCGCAGCATCCGAAAAGAAACTTGCGCTCATTTCTCTCCAGGCTCGGGCGTCTGAAGGCGAAAAATCGTCAACGCGCGCTGCGGTCGCCACCGGGTCAGCGCTCACACCAAACCATTTTCCGTCCGGAAAGACGCTTGCAAACGGGTTCTGTGCCGGAACATAGTCCAGCCCGTGACTGGAAAGAACGTCTCCATAGGTCTTGGAGAATTGAGAGCCTGCAAACAGAGACAGGTTCATGGCAGCCCAGTCGTGCCTGAAGCCCGGCAGCGTCAATTCAGCGGTCTTGATCGCCCCTCCAGGTACTGCAGCTTGTTCATAGACAGCCACACTCCAGCCCTTTGTCGCCAGATGAGCTGCGCAGACAAGTGAATTGTGTCCGGATCCGATGATGATTGCGTCTGTCACGAGTGCCTATCGATTTGCTTTATGCTTAAAGAATATTTGCAAATGCATATAATTTTGTCTAGCAAGAAATATGAAAATGAATAAAGTTCTGTAGTCGAAGCCTAGGGAGGAAACCATATGAGCTCCGCAAAAACAGTAGAAATTCTCGGCGCTGCGCTGCTGTCTGGTGATGTTGAAGTTGTCGATTGCTCAGGTGTTTTGGGACCGGAAACACCGATTATTCAATTGCCGCCCGAGTTTGCAAAACCCACTCCCAAAGTGGAGATCAACAAAATCTCAGAATACGATTCCGACGGTCCGTTCTTTGCGTGGAACTGGATGGTGCTTGGTGAGCATTCCGGAACTCACTTTGACGCTCCCCATCACTGGATTACCGGAAAAGACTATCCGGACGGATATACCGATACGCTCAATGTTCAGCGTTTGGTGGCGCCGGTAAACGTCATTGACTGCTCTGAACAGTCTAAAGCCAATCCCGATTTTCTTCTGGATGCTGCCGGTGTGAAAGCCTGGGAGGCTGAACACGGTGAGATCAAGGCCGGTGAATGGGTGGTGATGCGTACCGATTGGGACAGCCGTGTCGACGATGAAGCTCAGTTCCTCAATGCAGATGAGACGGGGCCTCATTCGCCTGGTCCAACTGTTGATTGCATAGAGTATCTGTTGTCAAAGAACATCGTTGGCTGGGGAACCCAGTGTATCGGCACTGATGCCGGTCAAGCTGGCGGGATGGAGCCTCCTTATCCAGCGCACAATCTATTGCACAAAAACAACTGCTTCGGCCTGGCATCGTTGGCCAACCTCAAAAAGGTACCGGCCAAAGGCGCAATCCTGATTGCAGCCCCACTCAAAATTGAAAACGGCACAGGCAGCCCAATCCGGGCACTGGCGCTCGTTCCCAAGGGATAGCGGCATATGGCGCAGCCAGATCACATCATTGTCGGTTCGGGTATCAACGCCCTTGTCGCTGCGGCGATGCTGACAGCTTCCGGAAAAAAAGTTCTTGTGCTGGAACAATCGGACCGGCCGGGCGGGTGTATGCGAACGGATGAAATCACAATTCCGGGATTTCATCATGATGTAATGGCTGCGACATTTGTTTTGTTTCTGACCTCTCCGGCTTATGCAGCGCTTGCAGAAGATTTGACGCGGCATGGTTTTGAACTCTGCCACTCCAATTATCCAACCGCTGTTGTCCGTCCCAATGGCAACGTCGTTCGCCTCACGATGGACCGCGAATTGAACCGAGCTGCCTTCAACTCACTTCATCCCGGAGATGGTGATGTTCATGTTGCAGATGTAGATTCCATCGAACAAGAAGCGCCGTTTCTGTTCACAATTCTGGGCGGGTCTTTGTGGGCCTGGCCAACGGCACGCTTGATGGCCGGACAAGCGTGGAAACGAGGGCTTCGTGGACTTGTCGCCTGGATTGGCGAAGCTTTACGTCCTGCACGCGCCTGGTTGGAGAGCGGCTACCAAAGCCCGGACGTTCAGGCCCTTTGGTCGCCGTGGGTTCTGCATACTGGCCTGACGCCGGAAAGTACGTATTCCGCACAGATGGGCAAGGTGATTGCCTTTGCCCTTGAGGCCGCAGGTGCGCCAATCGTCAAGGGAGGTGCTGGCAAAGCTGCTGAAGCATTTCAGGCTTTGATTGAAGAGAAGGGCGGAGAGATCCGTTGCAATACTGAAGTTGACCGTATTCTCGTTGAAAATGGCCGTGCTGTGGGCGTCCTTACAGCCAGCGGTGAAAAACTCCTGGCAGGCGATGTGATTGCATCTGTTGCGCCCGGTCAGCTCTATCAGCGGTTCTTGCGCGAAGACGTGCCGGCAGATCAAAATGCGGCTCAGGAATTCCGGCATGGTCGGGGCAATTTTCAAATGCATTTTGCGCTCGATAAAGTTCCGAATTGGAAATCTCCGGATCTCGGGGAAGTTGCCCTGATCCATCTAGCGGATAGTATTGATTCCGTTTCAAAATCGGCAAACGAAGCCGAAAGGAGTATGCTGCCCCAAACGCCGACAATTTGTGTCGGCCAACCACACCAGCTAGATCCGACACGCTGTCCTGATGGCAAGGCGATCCTCTGGATACAGGTCCCTGATGCCCCGCGCTTCATCAAAGGTGATGCGGCTGGTGTGATCGAGACCGATGGCTCTTGGAATGAGGCAACGCGGGAGGCTTTTGCGGACAGGGTCGAGGCCATCCTTGAACAGCATATTGAGGAATTCGCTGCAATTAAATTGGCAAGGCGGACTTATTCGCCAGCGGATCTCGCCGAAATCAATCCCAACCTGGTCGGTGGTGATCCGTATGGCGGCGCTTGCACGATCGATCAGTTCTTTGTCTGGCGGCCCTTTTCCGGATCCGTCAACAACGCAACGAAAATATCGAACCTCTATCACATTGGAGCTTCCACACATCCTGGGCCCGGACTTGGTGGAGGGTCAGGCTACAATCTGGCCCGGAAGCTGGGGGCCTGATCAACAACTGATAGATCAGGCAAACGATCTACGAATAACCGAAAAGACTGACACACCGAAGGAGAAGTTGAATGGAACGCAAGGCAGTCAATCCAGCAATTTTGTACGACTCGGTGCAGTTTGGTTTTTCTCATGCTGTCGAGAGCACAGGAGAGCGTCTTCTTCATTTATCTGGTCAGGTGGCATGGGATGCGAACGGCGATCTCGTTGGTCCCGGTGACCTGGCGGCACAAGCTGCCCAGTGTTTTGCAAATTTGACCGAGGTTTTAGCACAGAGCGGTGCTACGGCAGCGAATGTTGTTCGCTTGCGGACATATGTGGTCGGGTATTCGCCTGACAAACTAGAAATACTGGGGCCTGCAATTGCTGCATTTTATGGTGATGTTGTACCTGCGGCCAATACCTTGATAGGGGTTCAGGCACTTGCAATGCCGGAGTTTTTGATCGAAATCGAGGCCACCGCAATTCTCGGATAGCGGGCTGGAATGTGTCGCATAAATTGCAAACCCGCCGTTGGGTTTAGATAATAATTCCAATTGGTTTTCGGTAGGAACTTGTTAGACACTGGCTTCAGTAAGTCCGGCGGAAAACGAAAAGACATCCATGACAAAAACCGATAGTGATGAGCTGACTGCCACCCAATTAACTGAATTTGCGCCCTACCTCATGAACAGAATTGTTCACCGCTACAACCAAACTGCTCAGGTAGCGATGAGCGAACGCGGCATCACCACACCAAAAATGCGCGTGCTGGCGGCTTTGGCATCTCAAGGTGATCTCACAGTCAATGAGCTCACTGTCTTTGCGGTATCCGAGCAGTCCACTATGAGCCGGACGCTTGACCAGATGGAAAAGTCTGGCCTTGTGGTCCGGAAAACCGGCGATCAGGATAGCCGTGTCCGGCACGTCTCGATAACAGAAAGCGGCTTGGCGCTTTACCGGAGTATTTGGCCAGACATGTTGAAAGCGGAAGCGGAGTTGTTTGCCGGGCTAGATAAAAAGAAGAAAACAGCATTTCTCAACACTCTGAACCAGATTTTGCTCAATATCAGGGTGAATAAATTTTAGGTGGTCAGGACTTGGATCGAGTTGGAAATGACCAGGCCAAATTGACTTCGCTTTGCCATAATATATATTCATTTGCATATTATGTGGGGGCGGTATGGCAGAGCGGTCTTTTGCGAAAGAAGTAGAACATCTCAGGATCGGTGCTGGCCAAACCTTTCGCGGTGAGGGCATTCTGGCGATAACAAAAGCCCTGTTGGAAAATGGCGTTGGGTATGTTGCCGGGTACCAGGGATCCCCGATCAGTCATCTGATGGACGTGCTTGCTGATGCCCAGGACATTTTGGGTGAGCTCGGTGTGCATTTTGAGGCGAGCGCCTCCGAAGCGACCGCTGCGGCCACCTTGGCAGCCTCGGTTCACTATCCAATTCGCGGCGCCGTCACCTTCAAATCGACAGTCGGAACCAATGTGGCATCTGACGCCTTGGCAAATCTGTCGTCAGGCGGAGTTACCGGTGGTGCGCTGGTGATTGTCGGTGAAGATTACGGCGAAGGGTCTTCAATCATGCAGGAGCGCAGTCATGCTTTTGCAATGAAAAGTCAAATTTGGCTGCTTGATCCTCGTCCAAATTTGCCGTCAATCGTCAAAGCAGTCGGTGATGGCTTCCGGTTGTCGGAAGCGTCCCAAAGCCCCGTGATGCTTCAAGTCAGAATTCGCTCGTGCCATATGTTGGGTGAATTTGAAGCACAGGACAACATCGCGCCGGCGATGACAGTCAAGGATGCTTTGGAAGCGCCGAAACGCGACATAGACCGGATAGTGTTGCCGCCCGCATCTTTCCTGCATGAACAGGAAAAGGTCACCAAACGGCTACCTGCGGCCCTACAATTTATCAAGGACAACAAACTCAACGAGATGTTCGGTCCCTCCGATCGCAAAGTTGGCATAGTTTGCCAGGGTGGCATGTACAATGCTGTCGTCCGGGCCTTGCAGCGCCTCGGGCTCTGCAATCTTTATGGCGATACCGATATTCCGCTTTATGTCCTCAATGTCACCTATCCATTGCTGGAGGACGAGTTTCTGGAATTTGCCAAAGGCAAGGACAGCGTTCTGGTCGTTGAGGAGGGGTATCCGGAATACATCGAACAGGCACTTCGATCTGCGTTGAACAAAGCAGGTTCGAATACGAAATTGCACGGCAAAGGAGTGTTTCCTCAGGCTGGTGAATTAACCGCTACAGTCATGCTCGACAGTATATCGGCATTTTTGCGGGATACCGCATCTAACCTCATGCCGTCGGTTGCTAGAGCCCCCAATGCCCCCGCATTGGCGCCGTCTACTGAGCTTGCAAATACCGTCCCGGTGCGACCGCCAAGCTTTTGTGTTGGCTGTCCGGAGCGGCCGATATTTGCGGCGACCAAACTGGTCGAAGAGGAATTGGGAGAACATCACATTGCCAGCGACATTGGCTGCCATTTGTTTTCCATCAATGCGCCGTTCAACCTGGGCGCAACGACGATGGGGTATGGACTTGGGCCTGCCTCAGCGTCCGCTTTTAACGACAAGGCCGCAGACAAGCGGTCTATTTCCTTTTTGGGGGACGGGGGCTTCTGGCATAACGGGTTAACGTCATCCATCGGCAATGCCGTATTCAATGACAACGATGGCGTGATTGTCATTGTCGACAATTTTTATTCTGCGGCAACTGGTGGTCAGGACATTCTGTCATCTCGTGCGAACAACAAGACGAAGTCGACCAAACATCCCATCAAGGATGCAGTCGAAGGCATGGGTGTGAAGTGGGTTCGACAGATTGATCGCACCTACGATGTCGGCACCATGCAGGCGACATTAAAAGAAGCCCTGACCACTGAAGAAACCGGTCCCAAAGTCATCATCGCGTCTTCAGAATGTATGCTCAACCGACAGCGCCGCGAGAAACCACTGCGACTGAAAGCTGTTGCGGATGGAAAACGCCTCAAACGCACCCGGTTTGGCGTTGATGAAGATGTCTGTACGGGGGATCACGCTTGTATCCGGCTCTCCGGCTGTCCGTCACTCTCGTTGAAAGAGTTGGATGACCCGCTGCGGGATGATCCGGTTGCCAGCATCGATCAGAACTGTGTTGGATGTGGAAACTGCGGCGAAGTTGCAGATGCTGCAATCTTGTGCCCCTCGTTTTACCAGGCCGATGTCATTGAAAATCCGACCTGGCTGGACCGCTTCTTAAAGTCGGTCCGGTCTTCTGTGATAGGCTGGCTGCAGCGCCGTCGCGATGCCAAACGCCTTGTGTCTGTCAACGGTTCAGCGTGATGGTGCAGGCATTGAAAGAGGACATGACGGACCGCGGGCAGACGTCTGCTGATATCATCAAGATCGCAGTTCTGGCTGTTGGCGGGCAGGGCGGCGGTGTCTTGACCAATTGGATCTCCGATCTTGCCACGCGCGGCGGGTATGCTGTGCAGATGACCTCCGTCGCCGGTGTTGCTCAGCGCACCGGAGCGACCATCTATTACGTTGAAATGGCACCCAAAACCGAGCGCGATCCTGTGTTCGCTCTGAGCCCCTCTCCGGGGGATGTGGATGTCCTGGTCGCTGCCGAATTGATGGAAGCCGGAAGAGCCGTGATGCGCGGCTTTGTTACACCTGATCGAACAACATTGGTGGCCTCGACGCACCGGATTCTCTCTGTTGCTGAAAAACAGGTTCCAGGGGACGGACGATCCGACAGCACATTGGTGGAAGAGGAAATCATAAAGGCATCGTTGTTGAGCGTCTGCTTCGACATGGAGGCAATTGCGACCAATGCCGGCAGCATGATATCGGCCAGCTTGTTCGGCGGATTGGCACGTAGCGGTGCATTGCCTTTCGACAATGCTCTCTTTGAAGAGGTGATAATGGCATCCGGGCGCGGGGTGGATCAAAGCCTTGCAGCTTTCCGCGGTGCTTTGGCGTTCGACGAAAACGCAGGACGAACTGAAGATGTAATTGAAGTTAAGAGTGAGGCAGGACCCGCTAGGCTATTAGAGGAATGGAATGCGCTGCTGAATACAGCTGAGCAGGTTGCACCCGAAAGTCGTGACATGGCGATAGCAGGATTGCGCAAGGTCGTTGATTTTCAAGACACGGCTTACGGCGCTGCGTATCTGCAGCACGTTTT
This sequence comes from Roseibium sp., assembly GCF_965216085.1. Classification (GTDB taxonomy): domain Bacteria; phylum Pseudomonadota; class Alphaproteobacteria; order Rhizobiales; family Stappiaceae; genus Roseibium. The sequence continues at coordinate 2,387,032 of NZ_OZ244138.1, forward strand.
GGATCTGCAAGGATTGGATAGCGCTGATCAAGGCTTCAGGCTCACAACAATCGGCGCCAAATATATCGCAAACGCAATGTGTTATGATGACATTGTGCGTGTGGCGGATTTGAAAACGCGGGCCAGTAGGCACGACCGTTTGTTAAAGGACCAGGAGGCAAGCCGGGATGAGATCGTCCATGTGACCGAGTATTTTCATCCCCGGGCGCAAGAAATTTGTGGCACTTTGCCGGCCGGTCTGGGTGGCTGGATTGAACACTCGCCCAAGGCCTTCAGGATGCTCGATGGCTTGGTGAACAAGGGCCGACGGATCAGAACCGATGGCTTGATCGGCTTCGGACTGTTGTGGTTCGTCAGTTCATTGAAACCTTACCGACGGCGTTTTCTGCGCCATTGCCATGAACAGGCGCATCTTGATCGGCTGTTGAAGGCAGCACATGACGCCAGAGCGTTGGACTATGATCTTGCCGTTGAGGTCTTGTCCGCGCAGCGTCTGGTGAAAGGGTATTCCGACACCCATGAGCGGGGACAGTCAAAGTTTGCCAAGGTACTAGGTGCTCTACCCTTATTGCAGGGCAGAGACGATGCGGCAGAATGGTTGCGGCGCCTGCGGGAGGTGGCCTTAAAAGACGAAGATGGCGCCGCTCTTGATGGTGCCTTGGCGACAATTGCCTCGTTCGTTCAAGAATGACCAATGCAGCCAATTAACTGACAGAAGAAAATCGGTGCGATGGCAAAGCGTTCGCGAACCTGCCAGCGAACTAAAGATACGAGAGCAATGTGTTCCGGACGTCTTCGGGCCAGGTGACGGACGTATGTTTGTCCAAGTCGCTGGCGGCGAGTACCTGTTTGCTACTCCAGCGCTTTTCTTCGCCGCAACTGATCACATGTTCAAAGGTCACTGACGAGCGGCCGACCCTTGTCACCCGCAATTCAAAGGTTAGCAACTCACCAAATAGCGAGGGTTTTGAAAAGTCACAGCTCAGGTGAACGGTAGGCGTGCCCCACCGTTCTTTCCAGATGATCTCGTGCCACGGGTAGCCGATTACCGTCCAGAATTCTTCATTCACGCCATTAAGAATATTAAGATAGGCGGGGAAATAGGCTGTTCCGGAGATGTCGCAATCGCCGAAGCGCAACTCTCTGGTGGTCGTAAATACTTTGGACATTATGACTTCCGACATTCCTAAGTTTGTTGCATTTCTTGCATTGTCGCGCGTGTTCTCAAAAAACTATTGAACCGGTGGGTAGGACACAAGTACGAACTCGCGCCTGAATGACGATACTGTCTTGGTGGAGATTAAATTTGGCTATTCCTGCGGCCGTCGAAATGAGTTTATGAGCAACAAAGCCTGCGCGACGTGAAGATTTTTCGAAATAAATCCGGAAATTTCGCGGTAGAAATAATTGCAGACTTGCCCCGTGGAGCGCTTTTTCGGTTAGTTAATACCGCCAAATCTCACTTAGTCCCGCATATTCCCGGCAAAAAACAACTGGTGCCAAATAATTCCGGCCAGTGCCATTTAATTCTGACAAGTACATGTCTTCTGAAGTTGATTTTGGTTTGGCCTGATCGAACTTGGAAAGGTTTCTTGCGGTTGCTGGATTTGGGGAAACGATCAAATAGGAAACCCGTTCATTTGTAGACGGATCAAACGAACTCAAATTCGGGACTGCGAATACCGGACGGATAGGCACTGCGTCCAGCTACTGCTGGTGTCCGCTCCTGCATTATGTCGATGGGGCGCAGTAGCAGGAGCGGACTGGAGTGCTTCTTATGACCAGCCAATGCCGGTGTAGCAGGACGACACAGGAGCGGTTGACGTGATACGGACCAAGTCCACGATCACTGCGTCTTTCTGCCTGGATTTTAGGGCACTCCTTATCTTTGGTTGGTTTTGAGCGATTACGATCGTATCTGCCGTTTCTAAAGCCGTTTCCGGTGTTTCCGCCAAATAGGTTGGCAGGGCATCTACAACGGCTTTCAAATGCGGGGCGGCATGACGCATGTAATCGAATTGTTTTTCGATATGCGGTCCAGGTTTGATTGCTGGATCATATGCAGTGACTTCAATGCCGTCCTTTTGAAGTGCTGAAATCAATTCCAGAACTGGACTCTCGCGCAGGTCGTCAGTTCCGGGTTTGAAGGCGACACCCAGGATTGCAACCTTTTGCGGCTTCGTGCGCTGAATGAGATCCACAGCCTGATCGATCTGTTCGTCGTTCGAAGGCATCAGGGCATCCATCAAAGGAAGATCGACGTCCAGCTCTCGCGCCAGATGGGTCACCGCACGGACTTCTTTTGGCAGGCAAGACCCGCCAAAGGCAAAGCCCGGCTTCAGGTAGTAGGGGGATAGGTTGAGTTTGGTGTCCTGGACGAAGATGTCCATAACCGCATGACTGTCGATCCCCATCGGTTTGCAAAGACGGCCGACTTCATTGGCAAAACAGACCTTTGTGGCGTGCCAAACGTTGTCGACATACTTTACCAGTTCAGCCACCTCGATGGACGTAACAATCGGATTGGTGTCAACAGGCGCATAGATCTTTGACAGAATGTCGGATGTTTTGACATCAGTGACGCCGATGACCGTTTTCGGCGGGGTATGGAAATCAGAGACCGCTGTACCTTCGCGCAAGAATTCCGGATTGAAGCAGATGCCAAAGCCGTCTCCAGCCCGTTTGCCGGACCATTTCTCGATAACCGGCTTCATGATGTTCAGTGTTGTGCCGGGCGGGACCGAACACCGAAGAACGACGACATGAAAGTCCGGCTTATAACGCAGCGATTTGCCGATACTTTTTGCGACCGCTTCAATCGCCCTTGTATCGCATCCGCCATCTTCGTTGGTCGGCGTTCCAACAGAGACAAAAGTAACGTCGGTCTCCCGAATGGCTCTGTCCAGATCTGTCGTCGCTGATAGCAACTTGTCTGCAACGCCCTGCGTCAGCAGATCAGAAAGACCTTTTTCAACGATTGGGCTGTGGCCCCACGCGATGGATTCGACCTTGGATTTGTCAACATCGACGCCAACGACCTTGTGACCCAACTTGCTCAGGCAGGCGAGGGAAACGGCACCGACATATCCAAGGCCGACAACGCTGATTGCTTCTTTGGTTTCGATTGCTTTGAACTGAAACGGTTCGAATTTTTGAGCCCGTTCGACGTTTCCGACATAGACATTCATTTGACTGCTCCCGTTTGAATGGACTTGCAGGTCAAAGGAACAAGGACTGTGCCATCAGGCTTATTTTGAGAAAATAATATATAGATCAGAATGTTATGGGGATATTGGTTTTGTGGATGTTTGTTCCGCCATTGCCAATATTGAAAACTGTATTCCCAAAACAGAAACAATTTTTGATTGACGGCAAGGACCGCAAGAGGAGGGGCAACATTACCAAGAATTTCTGGTCCGCAGCAGGATCTATTTATAAAGCAATATCCAACTGCGTTTCCGGCATCAGGTTGTTTGCGAATTTGAAATCGGATTTTGGAATTGCGAAGAGTAGCAAGGTTAGAAGACGCGTCTTAGATGCGGTAAATTCTAATTAAATTATTGAATAGAAAAGACTATTTCTTCCTTCTCGGGTCGGTATGGTTGAATGGCCAGGACCTTGCAGTGCTTCCTTCAAGCAACCATTCCGAAGGAGAAAGCCATGTTCCCGCAAGCTGTATTCGCACCAATTGGTCAGGTTTCCGGCCCGGTCATTACACAAGCTTTGCCGCAAGGAGAGGATGTCTTTCTCTTTGATTTGGAGGGGCTCCTGTCCAATACATTGAGTCATATGGACTACTCGTTTGCAGACTATCTGCGCGAATTCCTAGATGAGAGGAAATGTTATCTTCTGTCGCGCAATAACTTCAACGATGCCTGCAGCCGTCTGCCATCGAGCGTCTTGAGGAGATTTGCAGGCGTATTTGCCTCCTGTGGAACAGAACTTTGGGTCGATCAGCAGTTGGTAGACTGTCATGATCATGCGTTCTCTGATGACCTGTACGAGTTCGTCGTCAATGTTGTTCGCAAGAGTGCGTTTTATGAGCGGACCCCGCCACTCGTCGACCAGGGCGCAGCCTGTCTGCGCATATGTTTGGCCGGTGTCCGCGCGTCCGCCGCAGAGCAACGGAAATATGAACTTTGGGAAAAGAAGGCCCAGGAATTGCCGGAGATTGTTCGTGAATTTCAGTTCCGCTTTCCAAAGTACGCAATTTATCAGGATACGGCGACGAGCTTGCTTATTTTACCGGACAGTTTTTCACTCGTCAGCATTCGCGAGCAAATTGAAACACACCAAAAACCGGCGCGTTTGATCAGTTATTTGCACTTAAATACAGCGCAAGGGTTTGCCAAGCCTTTGTGCGATGCCTTGCCACGAACGGATGTTCTTTCAAAGATTGCCGGGCCAAGCGATGTCAGTCAGCTTTTGAGTTACGAAGTCCGGCGCATGTCAGGACGGGACCCTCTCATTCGGTTGCCAGAAAATGCGAGAGAGGAGGCCTGACAATGGGCTCTCTTCTGTCCAAGGAATTCCCCCTGGATCACTGGGCTGTCCTAAATACCAAAAGGGTGTTTGACGCTGGCAAACGCATTCAAGTCAGCAAGCAGATGGTCCGTTTGCCGGACAGCCGGGTGGTGGACGACTATTATCAGGTGGAATTGCCGTCATTTGCCACAATCTATGCCGTCAATGAAGCCAATCAGGTGCTTCTGCTCAGACAGTATAAACACGGCGTGGGCGATGTCTGCCTGACGCTGCCCGGTGGTCAGATCGAAAAAGGAGAGGATCCGGAGTTTTCGGCGCGCCGTGAGATGCTGGAAGAAACAGGCTACGGCGGCGGCCGGTGGTACACTGGGCCGACGCTGGTTCTTCATGGAAACCAGAGAATTGCCCATGCGCATGTTTTTGTCGCGCGCCACGTCATCAAACTTGGTGAGGCTTCTTCAGGTGACCTTGAAGACACGGTGTTGACGACGATGTCGCCATCTGAGGTTCGAACCGCAATCCAGACCGGATTGATGCCGGTGACATCACATGTTGCGACAGCCGGGATCGCGGACATGATCCTCAGTCAGTGAAACCTTTTCATCGTTCTTGAGCGCTCCATCCACTCAAGATGGAGCGTTCTCTTCCAACTGATCGATTACAAAATCCATGTTAGCCGCTCCCTGATCATCAGGCAGATCTGTTGCTGTGTCGTCTTGAGCGGCCCAAATTTCCTTCTTTCGATAAAGGGTCGACGGGCTGACCTGGAGAACTCTTGCGGTTTTGGGAAGACTGCCGCCACAGGCGGTGATCGTTGCTTCGATGAGTTGGCGCTCCAGAGTTTCGAAGGATTGTCCAAGTGCAACAGTGATGGTCGGCCATCCGGCGGGTGCCGGGTTATCCGCGATTGCTGAAACAGCGGGTGAAGGCGATACATTTAAGGGAATTGCAGACGGCGGCGGCGGAGCGATTGGGGCCCTGGTTTGCATCGTGGAGAGCATTTCCGCTTCGACGATCGGTCCTTCATTCAGAACAACCAGATTGCGGATCGTGTTTTGCATTTCACGAACATTTCCGGCCCAACCATGGGCCATCAGCGCTTCTTCGGCTTCTACGGAGAACCCTTCGAACTCCTTTCCTTCTTCTGCCGCAAACTGGGTTAGAAAGTGCTGGGCCAGTTCGATGACGTCTGCGCCGCGCGCGCGCAATGGAGGCAGGCTGATCGGCAGAACATGCAGCCGGTAATAGAGGTCTTCCCGGAACCGGCCAGCTTCAACTTCCTTAAGCGGGTCGCGGTTGGTTGCGCAAACAATCCGGGCGTCCACTTTGCTCAACGTATCGCTGCCAACTTTTTGCACGGTGCCGCTTTGTAGAAAGCGCAAGAGTTTTGCCTGAAGCGACAGCTCGAGTTCGCAGATTTCGTCCAGAAACAAGGTTCCGCCATCGGCCCGTGCCGCGGCGCCTTCACGGTCTGACGTTGCCCCGGTAAACGCGCCTTTCACATGACCAAATATCTCGGACTCGATCAGATCCTTCGGAATTGCAGCACAATTGAGCGGGATGAAGGGCTTTTTAGCGCGTGGGCTCGATCTATGGATTGCCTCCGCACAGACTTCCTTGCCGGTGCCGCTTTCCCCAGTGATGAAGACAGAGGCGTTGGAGCGTGCAACGCTTTCAATCATCTTGTAGACGGCTGTCATGGGCAAAGAAGAGCCAATGAAACCGTGGTTGGCTTTGGAGCGGGCCGGCTTGCGGACTTCTGCCACCACTTCGGTGAGCGTTTCGCGCTCCATCGCGTTTCGTGTGGTGGTGACGAGGCGTTCTTCAGCAACCGGCTTCACAACAAAATCGTAGGCGCCAGCCTGCATGGCTTCGACGGCTGTTTTGATGGAGCCGGAACTGGTAACGACCACAACTGTCACCGGGAGTTGTTCTTCCCGGATTGTGGTCAGGACCTCAAAGCCATTCATGTCCGGCAGTTGTAGGTCCAGGAGGACGACGCTAATGCCGCCTTTACGCAATCTTGAGAGGGCTTCTGCACCGGTTTCGACATGCAGTGTATCCATGCCCGCCCGGGAGAGCTGGTGCTCATAAATGGTTGCCAATGAAAGAGCATCTTCAACAATCAGAACTTTCAACTGAGACGTTCCTCCCTGATTGATTTGGGAAATCATGCTTTAAAATTGATGTCGATCCCAATCTTGTCTGCCAGTGCTTTGACTTCCGTTAATGTACGCTCACATGTTTCCTGAAGTTCATCAACTTTCGCCATGGCGGCAACGGCATTGTTGTTTTGCGCCAGCAAATTTATCTCAGAAGCAATTGTGGTAAGTTCACCGGCGCCAAACGTACCGGCAACGCTCTTCAAAGCGTGTGTCGCCCGCTCCAACATCTCGAGATCATTGTTTTCGACGGCGTCACGTGCAGCCGATTGCCGTTTCAAAGTGTCCTCCACAAATTGACGAAGCAGTTTTGACTGCAGGTCTGCCGGCATCGTTTTCAATATGTCCTGCGCGGCTTGCAGCGTGTTGGCGGCGTGTTTTTCAGCTGTGCTGCGCGCAATTTGGTCCGGCATTTGAATGTTTTTGGTAATGCACGCCAGAAGATCTTCTTTTTCCACGGGCTTGGCCAGGAAATCTGTCATGCCGGCCTCAATGAACCGTTCCCGGTCTCCGCGCAGCGAATAGGCCGTCAAAGCGATGATTGGAGTTCTGGAATTCCTATCGCCTTCCTGGATCTTTTGGGTCGCTTCAATGCCGTCCATTTCAGGCATGGAGATATCCATCAAAATGCAATGGTAGTCCCGGTTCTGTGCGGCAGTCACGGCTTCGCGGCCGTTGTTGGCGATGTCTATGTCACAGCCGGCTTGGGTTAGCGCATGGCTAACGACGATCTGGTTGGTGGCATTGTCTTCCGCCAAAAGAACCACCAGTCCCTCCGGAAGTGTGGCTTCTCCCATGTCTTGTGGAGCGAGTTTTTCGGAAATTTGTTTTTCAGACAACTGGATCGGCACTGTGAAGTGGAACGTGCTGCCCGCACCCGGCAGGCTTTCCAGCGTGACTTCGCCCTGCATAAGGGCCGCGATTTGCCGGCAAATCGCCAGTCCAAGACCTGTGCCGCCATGTTTCTTGGTGTAGCTGCTGTCGACTGTGACGAAATCGCCGAACATCTCGTTCTGCCGGTTTTCCGGGATCCCGACACCCGTATCTTTCACGGAAAAACGGAACGTTGGCTTGTAAGGATGATCCTGTTTCACCTTGACCGAAATCTCGACAGATCCGAGCTCTGTAAACTTGATTGCATTGGATACGAGGTTGAGGATGACCTGTCGTAACCGGCCCGCGTCACCGACAACATTTACCGGAATGCTTTCGGGATAATGCAGGCTCAGATTCAAACCTTTTTCTTGGGCGGTTGGCTGGAATAAATCGACGACACTGCGGACAACCGATTTCAGGCGGAAGGGAGTTCTCTCCAGTTCCATGCGGCCCGCCTCCAATTTGGAGAAGTCCAGGATGTCGTTGATCAATTCCAAAAGCGACCGACCAGATTCCCTGGCTGTTTTCACATAAGCCGATTGTGCGGGATTGAGGTCGGTGTCCCGCAAGAGACTTAGGATTCCCAGGACACCGTTCATGGGGGTGCGGATTTCGTGACTCATCATGGCAAGAAACTTGGCTTTTGCCTCGTTGGCCGCTTCTGCCTTTTCCTTGGCTTCCCTTAAGGCCGCATCTGCTGCCTTTCTTTCCGTCACATCGCGGACGTAACCCAAAAACAATGGGCCGTCAGAGCCTTGCGTATGGCGGATTGCCAATTCAACGATGATTTCGTGGCCATCCTTATGAAGGCCTTCTATTTCAAATCGTTTCCCAAGAACCGGGCCGTCACCGGTTTCCATGAATTTCTTCAACCCCGTGTCATGCGCATCGCGGTATTTTTCGGGAATTATCATGCTGGACATTTTCTGGCCCACAACCTCTTGAGACGTCCAGCCAAAGACGTCTTCAGCTGCGGGGCTGAAGTCCAGCACGGTGCCGTTGCCATCCATGACGATGACACCGTCAAACGAAGCATCGACGACGTTCCTGAGGAGATCTTCACTGCGGCGCAGGTCTTCTTCGCGGTGTTTTAACTCCGTAATGTCCACCCTGAATCCGACCAGGCCACCTTCGCTGGTCCGGGATTCAATGACACGCAACCACCGGCCGTCATCTAGGTGCTGTTCCATCGGCGAGCCCGGATTGACGTGATGATCCATTCTGGCGGCAATCCAGTCTTCCAGGTCCTCGTTGGGAACCTGATATTGGCCTCTATTGGCACCTTCTCTGATGATGGATTCAAACGTTCTGCCTGGTTCAATGAGATCTGCGCTGCTGGCGTAGAACTCGCGGTATTTCTTGTTGCAAATGACCATCCGGTCGTCCTTGTCGTAAAGGACAAAGCCGTCGGGCAGGGACTCGATGGCATCGATCAGGCGTGTTTCGGCCTGCCGGAGTTTTTGTTCTGCGAGTTTTTGATTGCTCAAGTCCCTGAAGATGGCCGTGTAGTTGTCGGTCTCTTCTGTTGGAGCTTCTGAGAGGGACATTTCAACCGGGTAGATATCTCCGTTGATCCGTTTGCCGAGCGTTTCAAACCGGCCATCTTTGGAAACTGCGGCAGCTTGTTTTCCGTTACAGCAGGCAAAGGGGAGGTTCGTGTCTGCGATATCCGGCAGGATCTCGGTGATCAATTTGCCTTTCAACTGATCTGGCATCTGCGCACCGAACATGGCAAGTGCTGACCTGTTGACGTTGCGGATTTCGCCGTCCGCATTGATTGTCAGCAAACCATCCCGCATGGTGTCGAGAATGGCGCCGACTTGAGCTTCTCCGACTTCTGCCCGGTGGATTGCTGATTGAAGTGCTGCGTTCTTTTCCCGTTCCGCATCCGCAAGATCGGCAACCCGTTGCACGGCTCTTTTGCGTTGTTTGGACAGGACATAGGTCAGAGAAAGCGCGGCGCCGAACGCAACGATCAGAAGAAAAACGAGATTGTTTGTCTCCCCAAGTCCCGATCCATAAAACGATGACGCAGGTATGGAGACGGCCTGAATGCCCCGAATATCTCCAACTTCCCAATCGGTCTTGGGCGAGGATTCATGTGTGTTGTGGCAGGCAACACAGCTGCCTTCCATTTTGACCGCGGTCGCACTTCGGTAGACAGATCCGTCGTCCGTGTCTTCAAGCCGTTCAAAAGGCTTATCGGGATTTTGTTGAATGGCGGACAGCGCTTCTATCTCGAAGTCATCCAGTTGCCTGTCAGTGCGCCACGGCCAGGGATAGTCCGATAACATCCGGATGCCGCTTTCTGCGCCGGTATCCTTCAGCTCTTCTTCGAGTGCCAGCGTCATGGATACGGGCGCTGGAATGGTCAAATCCCGGCCGTGAAAATCGTGACTGACCTTCACATCGTCTGATGAATAGAGCTTGTCGACAACTTCACGCGAATAAAACGAGCGGGTCGCAGACAGAAGTTCGGACTGCGCTCTTGCTGCCGCTGAAAGATCTGCTGTCCGGACCTTTTGGCCAAGATCGACGGCCAGCACATAGGCTGCGATTGCCGATGCGGATATGAAAATCAAAACAAGCCAGAAGGTCGCGTCGTGGCTTAATTCCCGAACAATTTTCTGCATGGTTCGATTTTCTCGCCTATGGTCTTCTGGGCCGTCGCTTAAGCCGGGGTCAGTTTGCATATGCTTGCTCACCGGATATGAATTTTCAATTGAGAACAGAATGCTGGCACCATCTGAGTTGTACCGGCTGTCACTCTGATAAGCTCAACTTGAAGAACGGATTTCGATCCAGAAACATCATCCAGCTGCTGTAAGTGAACCTATCTTCGATACGGCAGATGTCGGTACAGCGATGGACATCAATGCTAAGCGAGAAATCGTCCATCGGGTCAAACAGTTGAGCATAGGCATAGATGGAATCTGCCGCGCTTCTATTTGGAATAGGTGTTGTGTAACGCGTCCGGAACGCATCCGTTGCGAAATTCGCCCATCCGCCGGCGGGAAACCATTTTGGTGACTTGGGGCCGGCGCCGTCCAAGTCCCTCGGCGTTCGTACGCCGGAAGCCAGCAGCATATTCAGCCGGGACTGAATGTCTCGAATCGGCAGGGATGAACCCGCGCTGGGAAGCTGAGCGAGCGACAGCAGACTGATCCCGGCGTGCCCAGTGTCTTCGTATCGTTGGCCAGCGATTTGCGCAGCTGTCCGGCCCTTTTCCAGGTGATAAGCGTCGGGCCAATACCGCCAGAGACTGCCATCTTGATTGTCCGACCATGAGGCAAGGAATTTTTCTGTTATGGTCTTCGCGCGGGTTCGATACCGAGGTTCATCGAGATCGCTGAGCAGTCCGGCAAAGGATGTTTGCCAGTTCCAGGGCGCGGCGGCTCCCGCAAACCTGAATTCGGCATCTGCTGCAATCCTGTAAAGTTCCAGATCGTTGTCAAAGTCGGGTTCAAAGGTTTCGGCAAGACAGGATTGGGTCTTGGCGATTTGGGACCGAAGGGCAGTCGGACATGCTTTCGCCAGATCGTTACACCCGTCAGAGAGAGCATTAGCAATCATGGCCTGATTGATCATCAGGTTGAGCCTGTCATCTTCGCCCTTTGAATAGATGGTCGAGCTCCAGGCACATGAAGGGCCTGAGCGTTTTGTTGCACCATTTTGGGCAGCCAAAGTCAGGCGTATGGATTTTTGCGCAAGTGCCGCAAAAACCGGGTGTTTTGTTTTACGGTAAAGTTTTGCAAGCGCGCGGGTGCGATAGCTCTGGTTCCAGCTTTGCAGGCCTTCCGCATCAGAAGAACAGGCACGAACCTCACCGGTTTGGCCCAAAAGAAGTCCTGTTACCGCGTAATAAAACTGCATTGCCGACTGAGAGCCTGAGAGGGTAGCGACAGCTAGGCCCTTTCGGCCCTTTCGTTTCGGTAAGCTGACGAACTCGGCTGTAGGGCTGGAAAGCACTGGTGTGCCGATTTCGCCGGTCTCCAGAGAGATTTTGTAAAGTCCGGAGCCGCGTTCAGGGCAAGACATGCGTGCCCACAAGCTTTCGCCAGAAAGCCGTAATCGCTCCGGCTGGCAAGACTCGAATTCTACCAGCGTGGTTGTGCTCTGATCATCTGAACCGGTGCGATCAATCCGCTGGGTGATGAGACGGGGGGCTTCAGTTGAGCTGTCCAGGAGCAAAGTCACCTGATCCTGGCGCGCGCGGATCAGCTTGACGGCAATACCACGCTTCCAAGTGAGCAATATTTCGCCGTCCTTTAGAAGTTCGGTTTGCTTGTCACCTGTTTTCCAGGTTCGCAAAGAGATCAGAGAACCATCGCGCAACAGCCGGAGTGTTCCCAGGCGCGCCTTGGCCGTCTCTTTGGCCTGGAGCGGTCTTATCTCTCCATTGACCGTGATGGTCGGATGATCATCTCCCGGCGATTTCGCAGCGATGAGTTGGTGGCCTCCCGCATTGGATACGGTTTCGATGCACTGACCCGTGACACCCTTTTTCAGCAGCAAGCCGGTCTGCAGATCGACGGTGACGTCCTGAGCGGGCACCTCCAGAAGAAATTCATTGGACTGATCGGCGGACGCAGGTGCGGTCCATAAACCGGCTAGAGAACTGACCAGAAACGGATAAATCGATTTTCTCATGACTGTGCCCTCAGAAATTGAAGTAGATGAACTCGGTCATTTCTGCGAGCCGATACGTTTGGATCAGAGCGATGCCAAATAGGATCGAGACGCCCAAGGCCCATTGTGGTGACGGCTTCCAGCGGATCGGCAGGAAGTTTTCCGATTTCCGTTGAGACAGCAGTTTTTTAAGACCCAAAACGGGGTTGTAGTTCTCTGTCAGTTCGATGGAGTTCGGAAGTAGGAAAACGATCGCTGCAAGTGCAGTCATGGCCGCCCAAACCGGCAAGGTTCCTGTTGCGAAAGCCTCCCATAGCTTGGGTTCGTAGACGGTGGAGAAACCTGTCATTCCGGCCAGGATGTTGCTGGCCCCGTCGAAACTTTCCGCACGGAAAAACACCCAGGCAACGATCACGGCCAAAAGTGTGAGGCCACGGCTAACGAGAAGCGCTGCAGGCCGCGGTAGTATGTTTGGCACATACCCTTTTTCAGAAAGCGCAGACCAGCCGTGGTTGATGGCCAGATAAGCACCGTGAAGACCGCCCCAGAAGACGAAGGTCCAGCTCGCTCCATGCCACAGGCCGCCGAGCAGCATGGTCACCATCAAATTTGCATATCGGCGGACCGGCCCTGAGCGGTTGCCACCGAGCGGGATGTAGAGGTAGTCGCGCAGGAAATGCGACAGGGTGATATGCCACCGGCGCCAGAAGTCGGAGATGCTGGTCGCTTTGTAAGGTGAGTTGAAGTTGACCGGCAGGCGGATGCCGAAGAGACGCGCCAGGCCAAGCGCCATATCGCAGTAGCCGGAGAAGTCGAAGTAAAGCTGGAAGGTGTAGGCGAGGGCGCCGATCCAGGCCGCCTCCAAAGGAACGCCATTTGTGGTTTCGGCAAGCGCAAAGACACTGTTGGCGTAAGGAGCAATTCCGTCCGCCAAAACGATCTTCTTGAACAGCCCAATCGCAAAGAGCGTGCTGCCAACCGCGAGGTTCAAGACCAGTTTGTTCTGGAAGACAGGCAGCCGGAATTGCGGGATTGTCTCCTTCTGCATCACAATCGGGCCGGCGATCAATTGCGGAAAGAACACGACAAAGAGCATGTATCGCGGAAAGTCGCAGTGTGTGATGTTGCCCTTGTAGGTGTCGATCAGGAACGAAATCTGCTGGAAGGTGAAGAACGAGATCGCAAGCGGCAGCACCAGGTGCAGCATTGGGAAATCGGTTCCGGCAAGAAAGTTGGCGTTGCCAATAAAGAAATCGGCGTATTTGAAGACCGCGATCAAGGAGAGATTGAAGGCAATTCCAACCGTGAGGAGGTAGCGGTCCGGGTATTTCCGCAAAACGCGGTGGAAGCCGAAATTGACGGCAATAGAGCCGAGCAGAAGCGGCAGATAAATGGGCGTCCACCAAGCATAGAAAACAAGGGACGCGATGGTTAGCCACCAGATGATGCCGTTTTCCCATCCCCAATGACGCAGCAGCAGATAGCCGAGCAGAACCGGCGGCATGAAAAGATACATGAATTCGAGGGAACTAAAGACCATGACTTACCCCTCCTTCTGATCATCGGGGTTTAATGGAGACCGCTCGATTGCCGTCACATTTGGCTGATCGGCTTGCATCAAATCTTTGAGGAGGTTTTTGCAGCCGATGTGACCTCGATCGGCTCCTTTTTGGGCGAGTTCGATGGCCTTGGAACGGTCCTGACTAAGAAATGTGCCGGTGGCATAAAGCCGGGCGAGTTCTTCCATCGCGCCGGGATGACCGACAGCAACACTGCGCTCCAGAAGATCAACCGCCTCCATCGGGTCGAGCCCGTACTCAGATTTCAGATGCAAACGAGCAAGGGAGGTCAGGGCACCGCCGTGTTTTGCCTTGGCGCCAAGGCGCAGCCATTTCAAACCTTCAGGAGCTTCGCTGGTCTTGCCGCCGCTGAGCAGCAGATGCCCCAAATCATGCATGGCCCCGGCATCTCCGAGCTCCGCGGACCGCAAAAACCAGGTCTTTGCCTGGGTTCGATCTGCATGTAGAAATTCGCCGTCGCGATAGATGCGGCCAAGGGTCTTGGCAGAGCTTGCAGAGCCGTCACGGGCCTTTCTTTCCAAGCCTTCGATAGCTTTTGCAGCCCAGAAACGGGCTTTGACCGGATCCGGCGTTGACCCGTAGCGGCCTGTCAGGAGAATGCGGGCGTAATTAATCGTCGAGGACGGATAGCCGGCAATCGCGGCCTTTTCATAATGATGAAATGCCAAATCCAGATCACGGTCGGTGCCAATGCCGCGTTCAAAATGTTTGGCGAGTTGCACATGGGCTTTTGGGTAATCCCATGCAAGGGCTTTTTGAAACCACTGCAAAGCGATTTCCGCGCAGTGTTCTCCGGTTGACCGCTGAAACAGGCGGCCGAGTTCGTAGGCAGTTTCGCCGCGATAGGCAAAAGCGTATTTGACCGCTTCCAGGAAGATCAGACGGGCTTGATCGAGGTCTGCCTCCACACCCCAGCCATTCTTGTAAGCTCTGCCTAGATGATAGAGTGCGGTCGGGTGCCCATCGTTTGCGATTTGGGTTAAAAGATCGGCTGCGGCTTCCCAGCGGCCGACTTTTTGGAGGCCCCGCGCTTGCTTGAGCATTTCTTCAATAGATGGATCGATCCGGGCTGATTGGGACTTGCGTTGAGCCGGTGTGTCGATCAATGCCACCGTGCCTGATACACCCAAGATCGTACCAAGAAGGAGCAGCTTCCAAAGCATTGGTTTTGTCGGTGCTTTTTTCATTGTGGTCGCTCCACGAAATCAAAGGTTGCGTAGCGAATTTCAATCATTTGCTCTTCATGAACGTGGCCGCGATCCAACAACCAATCGATCATCTTCAGATCATGATTGAGGGTGTCTTCTGGCCCCATGAGGCTTGCGCCGATGACCACACCAATGGCGAAACCGGTCAGGCTGAGCAAAGTGTCTTCGACAATCCGTCTAACCATTGACTTGCCTCCATATCCGGCAGTTCTGACCTTCAATGAGCTGAAGGGTTCCATGTGTTTGGATTTGAGAAATATCTTCTTGGCGAACCGGGCATGCGAGGTTGGACCGGCGCTTCAATGCCAAGGCTGTAGAGGCACTGTCAGAGGTGATGATCTGCAGAAGTTCGCCCACGATCCGGCGGGCCGGTGTCGATCCGAAATGATAAGCGTCTGTGAAGTTGTTGAGGTCCCGTGTGAAGGGCGTGTCGAAATCCAGATCGACGACAAGTGCCAGGGTCGATAGCCGGTCCCGGAATTGGTGATTGGCACCGTTCAGACCGAAGTCCGCGATCCGGCGCTGCATTTCTGAGATCGTTGGCGGGATCAGGAAAATCAGCTGAACGCCATTTTCGTCAGTCCAGTCTGCGATTTCTTCGATCTTGGCCCAAAGTTCATCGGATTCCTTAAAGCGGCGCCAATCGGCCGCTCCGTTGGTTCCGACCTGCTTGGCAAAAAGCTGAGGCAAATCGCGATCAAGGTCGATGCGCGGCCAATAGGCTCCCCATAAGCCGAGGCCGATGCCGTAACCACGATGGAGTACCGGCAGGATAAGTTTGCCAGGAGGAGTCTTGAGAGCACATTCGTCACAAAGTGCTGGATCGAGCAGGGCTTCAAGAGACAACTGAGAAGGAGCGGTGAAATCGGCAGCTTCTGCTCTTGCGACACTCATCAAAGAGATCCGGTCAAAAGCAGCAAATGCTTCTGGAAATTGGTCTTCCAGAAGACGCCATCCCGTCTTTGCGACAAACCAGTTTGAATAATAGCTGAATGGATTTTCAGCGAGGGAGATCGCTTCAGGGACCCGGTTCATACCGCCCTTGAACCTGGCGTCCATACTGCGCAGCGGCAGGCTAATGATCAGGGTTTCAAGGTCTGCGTTTTCCTTCAAATATTGGAAGGTGTCGTAGATCTCGTAAACCGTCGCTCCGCCATACGCGAAATTGTAGACATCGTTCCTGCCAAGCTCTTGCCAGTATTTGTCCTGCAGCGCACGCGCCCGGCTGTCCCCAAGAATGACTGTCGGTGCCTTGATCCTGGGATATTCGATCATCTTGTAAAGCGGGTAGTGCGCCTTGACGCTGATCTCTTTTTTGTTGAGGCCCAGATCGACAAGTTTGTTGTGATCAAATGAGTCCACGACTGCATTAAAAGCGATCGGAGCCAAAGCAGCCAAACCCGTCAGAGCCAATGCAGCCGTATAAAGTTTTGGTTTGAACCTCATTTGAAACACCCCGATCGATTGCTTTTCAGGGAGTCACATTCAAGATGAAGGCCAGCTAATTCATTTGATGAAAAGATATAAGAATCAGATGGTTATAATAACATTTTGAATTTGCGAACTGGTCCGTTTTCCGATGTTGGAAAGTTGCCTTTGCAAAACGGGAAAACTGAGATGTGCATGGGTCTATGCCGATACGCCAAGCACATGGAAAATCATCCGGCTGCTTGGCGGTTCGATGAGCCCGGCCATTAGGCAGACGCCGACAAAAAGTATGGTGACGTAAAGCAGAGTCAAATATCCGGCCATCAAGTTCTGCAATGTTGCGATCAATCCATCGCCTTCGCCTGCGCGTTGATCTCCCCGGTTCGACCAGCGTTGTTTGGAGAGACGGAAGATGCAGTAGACCTTCACCGATGCATTGATCAGTTGGTTAAAATAGAGAATGAACGGATAGCTGAGATCCACCTTGCGGGCATATCGATACAAAAACAGCGATAGCAACATGCGAGTGATGCAGATGAAGACAACATAACCAAAGATATAGAAGGGATCGAAAAGTACGGTTGTGCAGACCGCCAGAACTGGACTGACGAGCATCGTCCACATGGAGACCCGCTGGTCCAACAGGCACCACCAGATAAAAAACGGCATCCGGCCGGGCCCGAGCGCCAAAGCGCGGCTTCCGTTACGCAGCATGTTGCCGGACCAGCGGCGGAAATTCTGCACCATCCGATCCATGCCGGAGCCTTCGATCACCTCGACCGTGTAGCCCATGGCATCGGGCACGTAGAGCATGCGGCAACCGGACTGCAACATGTAGTACCAGGTGCTTTTGTCATCGCCGGACAGGAATCTGAATTTGCCCCAAAGCCAATGTTCCAAGTGATCGGCTTCCAGCAGGCGGATGAATTTCAGTTTGGTGAGGTGATTGGCGCGAAAGACCGACATCCGGCCCGTCAACGTAAGAACGCGACCGGACAATGAGTGCGATTGCATCGCAAGGCGGCGCTGGGCGAACCGCATCGTCAGCCAGTTGGCTATCCAACGCGGGCCGATACACAACACTTCTTCATCTGTCGTACAAGCTTGTAGGTCCGGATAGAGCTTGAACAGCGGCAAGCACGCACCGACAGCATTCTTGGCAAGAATGAAATCTCCGTCCATGAAGATAATCAGATCGTCGTCTTCAACGTCGCCGCGGCTCATTGCCCTGAGGACAAGGCCAATTGCGAGCCGTTTGCCGGGCTGGTTTTGACGAACAACATGCAGTGTTACGGCCAGGTCAGGCCATTCCCGGATCAGGAGATTTTCAATCAAATCTTCATCATATCTGTCGCCAGAGCCGAGCCAGATGGTTCCTGGAACGCCTGCATCACGGATTTCCCGGCAAATCGAGCGGATGACTTTTTCCGTGATGTCCCGGTGTTCTTTGTAGGTGGTCATCATGAAATGCAGATGCCGTGGCCGCCAGCCGTCCGCCCAGACCTTTTTGCCGGCATCGCGCATGGACGGATAGACAAAACGGCCATAGATCCAGGCCCGGACAGCATGGGTAAACCACCAGCCGTAGCGCCAAATCCCAAGAAGGCCGATCACAAGGGTAATTTCCTTGGTTGTCGGACTGAAAAACACGTTTTCAAAGGTCGTCAGGCCGACAAAACACAGACCGAAATACAAGGTGATCTGAAGCAGGGCGAACGGTGTCCACTTGTTCAATCCCTTCGGCTGGTCGGTGATTTCGTCGACAATAAAACTCTGATGCTGGCGCTGAGTCATTCCGTGCGTCCAAAGTAGCGGGACACCAATCGCAGCACCTTGTTGGACCGATGACGTTCGAAATAGACGATCACTGGTGTTCCGGAGGCCGGCAGCTCGCCTTCACTTGTATTGAGTTGGACTTTCGCAGACCGTGAATCAGGGGCTCTGAACCGGTGCATTTGAGTGATTTCATCGACAAAACCATCTGTCCGGTTGATCTGGCTGACGGTCGCCTCAATCCATCTGTCTTCCGCGGAAACATAGATCCGCGCTGGGCTACCTTTGCGGATTTGAGGTACTTCTTCTTGGGTGAGGAACGCAGTGATCGTCCTGTGAACATCCTCTTCGAGGACAGCGATGGGAGCACCCGCCTTCAATGTCTGGCCTTCGGCGGCAATGACATCGACAACCGTTGCGGTCGAACCGGCTGAAATCGGAATGGTGATCGGCTGGTTCTTCAGGTGATTCAGATCCGCAATCCGGAAGTCGACTTCCTTCTGCCACCGAGCAACTTCGGCAACGCGTTCCGGTTTCAGGCCATTGAACTTGTCACCATTCAAAACGCCAGTGTCTTGTGCGGTCGCGCCAAGCTGCTCCAGTTCAGCGACATGAATGAGATGTTTCTCAAGTCCACTTTCCGCAGCAGCCAGCTCCAGCTGGGCTGTCGCCAGGACATCGCGTTTCAGATACCCTTGGTCAAACAAGTTTTTGTAACGTTCCAGCCGGTCGCCTGCAGTTTCAACTGCTAGGATGAGGGACACCGTTTCGGCGCGAGCCTGACGCAGATTGTTTTTGGCGACCAAAGTGTAACCGGTTTCCCGGTCCGCCTCGGCCTTAAGGTAGAGCTCGTGTTCAGCAAGCTCGACTTGAGCCTGCATCAAGGCTGTTTCAGCTTTGCGGATGTCTGAAACCAGCTGGACATTTTCGATAAAGGCGAGGGGAAGGTGTGCGGCGGCAATGTTACCGGCGCGGACGTTCAAAGACGTCAGGCGACCGCTTACCGGTGCCGTCACCTCGTAGCGGTCCGCACTAACGACTGCCGTGGAAACCTCGAGACGGAAAAGGGTCGCGAAGATGTAGACGCCGACATAACCGAAAACAGCGAGCCCAAGGATCAAGTAAAACAGTGTCATGATAATCTGTCTGACCGGCCATCTGCGCACCGGGATGCTTTGTGCTGGATTGGGGTCCGGTTTGGTTGGAACCGGTGTGACCGGAGTGTCGATCCGAACGATGGTATCCGTCACTTCAGTCATCTTGCCGCGAACAAGATCTTCGATGAAGTGTTGCATCAAGGCGGTTTCGCGCTCGCCAAGTTCGACAAACTTAAAAGCTGTTTCGCGGGTCTCTTGCTGCGTGCGGACGACCTCTGCTTCCGCTTTCAAGGTGATATTGAAGCCTTGGAAGGGGAGTGTGCAGAACAGCGTGTGGCGCGAACCGATTTCCGGAAGCGGTTCTGAAAGGCCGGAGATCCGGCAGCCACCGAGCCCCCAATCCACAGCATCGACGGTCTGCGCATCAAGGGTGACACGCATCGGTGCTGTTACCCTGTAGTGCAGCCTTTGGCTGGGCCTTTCGTGAATAATGTTCACTGGTGCTTCCCTTGATGTCGCCGGTATCCGGAGAGACGCAAGGACAATGCCAGTTGTTTTTGCTTAGGAAACCCAAAATCGCTAGTTTTTGATATCAGTCCAAGTGGTTGAAATAATGGATAATATTCAAACAGACGTTTGCGGGAAAAGATGGGGTTTGCAAAATTGGAAACCTAGCCGCCGGCAGGCAGGAGGTTCAAGTTTCCCATTTTGCAAAAATGTAAGCGTCCTATCTGATAACCCGGTCGCGACTTTGAAGGTCACGGCCGGGCTATTTCTTGATTAAAAAATGAAGCAGTCATTTTCGAACAAGGTGGTCACTGTTTCGTTGTTCGCATTGTTGAGAATACAGACATCCGTATAGGCACCGCCTCCCGACAAATCCGCAGACAGTGTCAGGTTCCCGCTCTCAGATGAGGACTGAAGGCGGGACAAAAACGTCTGATCGTCTGTGCTGCCAGCCAAGTGGCTGAAGTCCAGCAGATCGGTGCCGATTTCAAAGTCGGTAATGATATCGGCTTCATCCAGATCGTAGGTTCGGAACACGAAGGTGTCGCTCCCGGCTCCGCCGGTCAGGGTGTCCGCACCTTGCAACGACCGGATTGTATCGTCGCCGGCGCCGGCCTCGATCACGTTGACGCTTCTCGACCCTTTCAACGTATCATCACCGCCTCCGGAGACGATGTTGTCGATGAACCTGATGGTGTCGGTACCGATCTCGAGCCCGTGGGCCCGGGCGTTGTGAAGCGACACGGACAGGTCAACGTCAAAAGCGGAATAGTCGACTGTGTCGTTGCCGCGCCCGCCGTGTATCATGTCATCGCCGGCATCGCCGTAGAAGACATCATCGTCATGGCCGCCGTAGAGGCTGTCGTTGTTGTTGCCGCCACGAAGCTCGTCATTGCCAGCCCCGCCTCGGATGGTGTCTTCACCATACCCGCCGGTCAGAACATCGTCGCCAGATCCACCAATGAGGCTGTCATCCCCATCGCCACCATCAAGCTGGTCGTTGCCGGCTCCGCCTGTCAGGTCATCTTCTCCATTCCCTCCAGTTAGAATGTCGTTGCCGGCGCCGCCCACGAGTTCGTCGTTGTCGTTTCCGCCGTCGAGCTGATCATTCCCCGCTCCGCCACGCAGTGTATCGTTGCCATATCCGCCGAGCTGAACATCGTCGCCGGATCCGCCGATCAGGGTGTCATCACCATTCCCGCCTTCAAGATAGTCGTTGCCGGTACCTCCTATCAGGGTGTCATTGCCAGCTTCGCCGTATAGAGCGTCGTCGCCGTTGTTGCCGTTCAGATTGTCATCGTGGTTGCCGCCATAGAGGTGATCATTGCCGGAGTTGCCATAAAGATTGTCCTGGCCTGCGTTGCCGTTGAGTTCATCATTGCCCGATCCGCCATGAAGGTCATCGTGGCCGTTGTTGCCGGATAGATCGTCGTCACCGGAACGTCCGTGCAGTTCATCAGCACCGTCACCTCCGATCAAAACATCATTGTCCGAGCGTTCGATTTCGTCGACAGTGTTGCCGTTTCCCGGCTCAGGTTCTGGATCGGTGCTGTCCGTTTCCTGCTGATAGTGTGCGTTGAGAACGAGGGAGTTCGCCAAACCGATATCGACTGTAAATACACTGTCGTCGAAATCCCGGTCGCCGCCATTGTAAAGGTCCTCAAAACCAAGGGTAATGGTACCGGCGTCGGCTTTCAGAACGCCCGTAGTGTGCAGGATCCCATCCGGGTTGAGGTCGGCGGTCTCATCAAAGGCTGCCGTGTGGTAGGCATGCGTGCGGATCCAGGTTTCCGAGCCATCGGCCGCAATATGATAGAGCTTTGGGCCGTCGCTATGGATCGTTGCCTGATTGCCGTCATTGTCGCGGAACACCAGTTCTGGAGCATTTTCTGTGTCTTGAGTGACATCGAGGTCCAGACCCTGGTAGCCGTTGTTTAAGTTGTAGCCGTTGGAGATGATGAAAAAGCCGATCCGGTCGCCGGCCTCCACATCCAAAAACTCCCGGCTCTCGCCTTGAACCAAATCTCCGCCGCTGCCTTGCAGGGAGGCATTGGGCCAAAGGATCTCGACATCGGTGATCAATCCATCGTCCTGGACCTTGTAGTCGCCGAATGTGTTGCGGTAACCGGCCGTTTCCCCTTCAAAAACCACTGAAACGGGATGGTCATCAACAATCTCAATGCCGGTGACATCTATGAGATCCGGTCCGCCCGACCCGTAAAGGATGTCGTTTCCGTTGTTGCCGTAGAGCGTGTCATCTCCAGTGCCGCCCCAGACTTCATCATTGCCGTTCTGGCCTGTCATGATGTCGTCACCGAACCGGCCGGACATCACGTCAGAGTGCCGTGTGCCGGTGAGAACGTCGTCTTCGTTTGTGCCGATCATGGGGCGTGTTGCAGGCAAGCTTGCCATCTGTACCACTCCTTCTTTTGGTGCGTTTAGTCGCAGATCAGAAGGAGAGGTGCAGGTTGAAGGCCAGTTCTGGTGGCCAGTGTTCGTTTTATTTTCTGCTTAAAAAACAACACGCAGAGCTGGGGTGCCGATAAAATAAAACTATCCCAGTTTGCAAAATCGAATTTGAAAAATCCGAATTGGGAACTTCCATCTGGGCGGCACATTAATGTGGAACAGGTTTGCCGGTTGCTGATCCGGCTCGCTAAATATGTCTCTGACGCGATCTCTTGCTCATCCGTTTTTCCGAAACCGCGTTGCCCAAAACTTGGGTTTACCGGGAGAAGGTTGGCGTGACCCGGATCAGGCCTTGGCCCGTGCTGCTGAATTCCAGGGGCATCTCAAAGGCGGGGCTCAGGATGTCGCTTGAAAAGACCTCCTTTAAGACGCCGTGCCGGATTTTGGTTCCCGACTTCATGATGAGAACTTTGTCGGCAAAAGCGCTCGTCAGATTAAGGTCATGCATGACTGCAACAACGCCGCCGCCGCTCTTGGCGTAATCCCGGGCAAGCTGCATGATCTGATACTGGTGTTTGATGTCCAGGCTGGACACAGGCTCATCCAAAAACAGCCAGCGCGGGGTGCCATCTGGCGCAACGGGGTCCCAGACTTGGCACAGAACCCGGGCCAGTTGAACGCGCTGCTGTTCGCCGCCGGAAAGGTCCTGATAGGTCCGGCCGTCAAATCCGGGTAAACCAACTTTGGCCAATGCCTCTTTGATCCGTAGCAATCGAGCAGCCCGTCCGGCGTTTCTTTCAAGGATGCCAAGCCCAATGACTTCTGACACGGTTAGTGGAAAGGAAAGTTGGCTGGCCTGAGGCAATACTCCGCGCACGAGTGCTTGTGCTTCCGGCGTGGTCGAAGAGATTTCGGTGCCGTCCAGGGCCAGTCTGCCAGTGTATCCGCGCTCGCCGGTTATCGCCTTCAAGAGCGTTGTTTTGCCCGAGCCGCTTGGGCCGATAATCGCAAGGAGTTCGCCAGCCTGCGCTGAGAACGACATGTCCTTGACGATCTGCGTCCGGCCAAGTGTGACGCCGACTTTCGATACGTCCAATATCCCACGGGGCCGGTGATCGATGTTTCCGCTGGCAATGTGTGATGCTGCTGAAGTCATAGCCCCATTTGCCCCCGGTTTCTCAGGAGGATCCACAGGAAGAACGGTGCACCAACGAAGGCGGTGATGATGCCAATCGGCAATTCCGCAGGCGCAACAATGGTGCGCGCAAGCGTATCAGCTGCAATCAATAGACAAGCACCCAAAAGGGCGGAGGCGGGCAGCAGGTAGCGGTGATCTGGCCCAATGGTCAGGCGTAGAAGGTGCGGCACGACGATACCGACAAAGCCGATACCGCCACTGACCGCAACAGACGCGCCAGTGGCAGCTGCGACCAGCAGAATGCTGATGTTTTTAAGCCGCTGGACACGAATGCCGATATGCGCTGCTGCAGCTTCGCCAAGCGTCAAACCGTTCAGTCCACGTGCCAGAAAGGGTGTTGCAAACAGCATGAGAAGGATAACCGGCGCGACCGATGCCATCTTTTCCCAGTTCGCGCCGGCAAGAGACCCTAGGCCCCAGAACTGCAAATCCCGCATTTGCTGGTCATTGGAGATGTAGACAAGAATGCCGGTAATTGCGCCGGCCAGGGCGCCGAGCGCAATACCGGCCAAGAGCAGGGTGGCAACGGAGGTAAACCCACCGTGTGTCCCGATCCGGTAAAGCAAAAGGGTGGTGATCAAGCCGCCCGTGAAGGCCGCAAAGGGGGCCGCATAAATCCCCAGGATGGCCATGATAGGAGCCAGAGTAGTGCTGCCCAAAACGATGAAAAATGCAGCACCGAGCCCGGCTCCAGCCGATACACCGACGATGCCGGGATCGGCAAGCGGGTTTTGGAAGAGACCCTGCATCACCGCACCTGAGACAGCCAGCGCCGCTCCGATCAAGGCGCCAAGTAGGATGCGAGGAAGCCGAATTTCCATGACAACGATCCAATTGCGCAAGGAAATACTCTCCGGCAGCGGGCTGCCCGGATCAAAAATCTGACCTGGAATGTGCGGCAGGATCGATAGAACCGGGATTGGAATTGGCCCAATCGCAACACTGGCGAGCATTGTCGCCGCCAGTGCCATGCCCAAAAGCCCGATCATCCAGCGCGCCAGACCGGCCCGGTCACCGTTTTTCACGTTGGTCCGGCCGAGGATATCGGAAAACCCGCGGCTCGGCCGCGTTGAAAAAACGTCACTCACAGCCATGTCAGCTTTGCATCCCGCTCAGCTCCTGTGCCAGATCCCGGATGGCATCGGCCGTGCGCGGACCAAAACCCAAGAGGTAATCTGGCGGCATTTTGATAAGACGGCGCGCTTTGCCGGCCGGCGTTTGGGCAAGGGCAGGGTGGCTGAAAAGTTCATCTGCGGAAGCGCCAAAACGGCCGTGGCGGTCCATCATCAGCACAACATCGGGCATTGCGCTCAAGATGGCTTCATCACTGAGTTGTTTGTATCCGGGAAAATCTTGAACCGCGTTCGTGGCTCCAGCCAATTCCAAGATGCCGTGGGCGGCCGTGTCCCGGCCCGCAGCCATAATGCGTCCGCCCCGCGTCGATAGCACAAACAGAACCCGTAAATCCGTGTCCCTGTCCTCAGCTTCTTTCTGCGCGGCTGCAAGATCAGCTTCCAGCGCCTGAGCCAGCATTTCCGCTTTTTCCGGAACCCCAAGCGCCTTTCCGATGACCCGGACTTTTTCCGTAATGCCTTCGGCTGTAAAGTGATTGGGAATATGCGCGATACCAACGCCGGATTTTTTAAGAACATCAACGGCTTCCAGTGGACCGCTGCCATCCAGCATTAGCAGAAGGTCCGGATCTACCGAGAGGACACCTTCCGGTGAAAGCGCGCGGATATAGCCGATGTCGGGCAGGTCGTGGACTTCACGTGGATGCACGCTGGTCGAATCCCGGGCAATCAGCCGGTCTTGTTCTTCCAACGCATAAACCACTTCGGTTACGGATCCGCCGACGGCAACGATCCGCTTGGCGATCTGTTGTGCCGAAAGCGGATTTATGGTCAGGAGCAGCGCAAGGAGTGCGAGCAGCAATCCGGCTGTCACATCCAGATAAGGCAAACGCAGGATGGTCTTCATTCTGCTGCTCCGAGGCTGATGGCACGATCCAGTTTGGGAAGGTTTTCGGCCAGAGTGCGCCAGTCATCACGTTCGGCGTTGCCTTCTCCGCGCGCGCCAAAGAATTGGATGATCTGTTTGCCATCGCTGTCGAAAGCTTCAATCGACGTTACATGACCGACATCGGCTCTTTTGCGAACCGCCCAAACGTCATGGATGTGATCGGTTCTCAAGTGAAGATGGAACGTTGGGTCCATGATGTTGATCCAAGGTCCCTTTGCCATCACGGTTTTGATTTTTCCGGTGTGAATCTGGATGCAACCTTTGTTGCCGACAAAACACATGATCGGGATATCCTCGGCTGCAGCGAGGCGCAGAAGCGCTGGAACCGAGCCGTTGTCGAGCCGCCAGGCCCAATCGTCCCCGACAAGTTCAAACGCGCTGACCCGGTCAAGGTCCAAATCTCTTAGGAGGCCATGGAATTGATGGATATCGGTCAAGGATTTCCAGCGATTGCGGAGCTGCACCTCCACGCCATCAGCCGGTGTCTTGCGGGTGAAAACTGGTGCCGGCGTGATATACGGCAATGTGCCGGGTTGCTGATCGCAGAACGCCAATTCGCCGATCAGCCGGTCCCAGGCCTTCATATCCGTTTCCGGGCGGGTATGGATCTTCTGAACTGCATCGCCATGAGCATCAAAAAACTGCAATGACCGGCGAACATCCTTGCCATCTTGTTTTTCAACGGCAAATCCATGGACCCAGTTGGAGGGGAACATTCGTGTGTCGATCTGTTCTCCGAGCATCAAGGCTGCCCGTTCGCCGTTGATGAATTTTTCGAACGGGCCGATCTTCTCGTGAACAGCGCTTTCGTTGCGGGTGAGCGCCATCACTTTTCCGACTTGCTGAAGACCGGAAAAAAGGTTTTCGAAACGTGGCTCTATCCGCCGGGTTCCATAGCCAACAAAAGCTCCGGCAAGCTCCGCTTCCGAGATGCCCAGAGATTGCGCAAAGTCACGTTCCCGCATCTTCGGATTTTCTGCGCGTGCTTTTCGGATTTGCGCTGCGTCCAGCCCGCAAACGGTTTGAACTTGGTCAGTGGTCATTAAAAAATTCTCCTTCTCACTTACCAACACAGACGCCGTTACTGAAACGGGGCGGTCTTCTGCAAGACTGTAAGTCCCTGCGTTAACTTGGTAATTTGGAACATTTCTAAAGAGTGTGTCTCTTGGTTTCATTACCAATCCAATGCTTGACTCTCATATTCATGTTTTATATTTGGCGCAATACCTGAGTTTGAGACTCAAGTTAAAAATGCTGCGAGGCAGGCGGCAAAACGGACGCTGAACGCGCACTCTTGGAGAAATAAATGGGGCACAAGAATTCCCGTCATGCTCAGCTTTTGGGCGGCGTTGCTCTTTGGACTTTTGCAGTATCGGGGACAGCTCACGCGCAAGACGAGGTTGCGACCCTGCTGCAGCGGATCGTCCTTGGCAGCGGAGTGGAAAAGGTTGCGATCGACACGCCGCAAGCCGTCACAATTCTCGATCAGGAAGCGATCGACAATGAGCAGGCCCAAACAATCGGGGAGCTGTTTCGCGACATTCCCGGCGTGACAGTGACTGGCAGTGACCGGGCCATCGGTCAATCCTTCAATATTCGCGGTATCGGCGCCCTGAGTTCATCGGATGAATCAAAAATCATCGTCACAGTCGATGGAGCAACCAAATTCTATGAGCAGTACAGGGTCGGTTCGTTCTTCTCCGATCCCGAGCTTTACAAACAGGTTGAGGTTCTGCGTGGGCCTGCGTCTTCGACACTCTATGGATCAGGTGCTATCGGCGGTGTGATCAATTTCACCACGAAAGATCCGAGCGACTTTTTGAAACCGGACGACACCTTCGCAGTTCGCTTAAAAGGAATGTACGATTCCAACAAATATGGCTTCATGACGTCTGCGGTTGCAGCGGCCCGGCTGTCGGAGCAGACGGAAGTTCTTTTGAACGGAAACTTCCGCAAATCCAACGATTATGAAGATGGTCAAGGCATCGAAATTCCAGGGTCCGCATTCAAATCCTTTTCCGGGCTGGCCAAGGTCGTTCATCGCTTTGGAGACAACAACGAACAGGCCGTTCGCCTGTCCTATCAACGCTGGCAGAGTGATGCAGATGGGACGGAGTATTCCCAAACCAACACCTCAGGCTTTGGCACAATCGACCGGGACGTGACAGACCAGACTGTGGTTCTGAACTATGAGAATCCGGCCAGTGACAATCCGTACTTGGATTTGGCGGTGAACCTGTCGTTTTCCGATACCGCGGTTGATCAGGAAAACGCATCCTTAGGTGCTTTCTCTTCATCCCAGCTGTTTGAAGATGCCGAATACGGCTACCGGACCTGGCAAGGGAAGGTGGAAAACACCTTTGAGCAGTCCGGCTCGGGTTTTGAGAACTTCCTGACGGTCGGCACTCAAGTCTCTTATCAAGAGCGGATTGCGGAAACGACCAGCGGGGGAGTTGGTTTTCACCCGGAAGGAACCGACACAAAGGTTGGTTTTTATGTTCAAGACGAATTCATCTGGCAGGACCGCCTGACGCTTATTCCTGGGGTTCGGGTGGATATGATCGAACTCTCTCCGGACAGTTCAATCGCTGAAGCCTCCGATCAGTCAGAAGTCGCGTTTTCTCCCAAATTGGCTGCGCTCTACAAATTCAATGACACATTCTCGATCTTTGGGTCTGTCGCACATACAGAGCGTGCAGCGACGCTGGACGAGATGTTCTCAACGTCCGGGCCGGCCAGAGGGTATCCAGGAGGCCGGACCGCAAGCCTTAACCTGGATAAGGAAAAATCCAACGCCGTGGAAGCCGGGTTCTCTGTTTCCGCCTGGGATTTACTTCAGGACGGCGACGGGCTTCAGCTAAAAACAACCGCTTTCTATAATGACTTGAAGGATCTGATCTCGACCAATCCGAACCAGGGACAGATCACGCCAGTTCGCTATTACGTCAACATCGACGAAGCCGAGATTTACGGTGTTGAACTGGAAGCGGCCTATAACTCCGAATATGTCTACAGCACCGTCGCCTTAAGCCTTGTGCGCGGTGAGGACAAGGCAACCGGCGAGACCTTGACCTCAATTCCGGCTGATACGCTGGCGGTCACGCTGGGCGGGCGGGTTCCCGATTACGACATCGATTTCGGCTGGCGCGGTCTGTTTGCGGCAAGCATCGATTCCGGCGCCACGACCGGACCGTTCGCCGGTTACGCCGTGCACGATGTGTTTGCCAGCTGGACGCCGGACGAAGGCCGGTTCGCCGGCATGGAGCTGCGGGCAGCCGTCGAGAACATCTTTGACAAGTCCTATCAGAATAATCTGGCCGGCGATAAGGGGCGCGGCCGGACATTCAAACTCACCTTAAACAAACAAATCAGCTGGTGAGTTGAATGAGGTGCCGTCCGGCACTGGAAAATGGCTTTTCGTTTTCCCATGCCGGGCGGCCTTAATTCCAAGGTTTGGAGTGTGTGATGATCACAAAAATCTTAGAGCAAGTTGTGTCGATTCTTCAGCTGGGCGGACCCGTTGTCACGGTTATCGCCGGTTTGTCCGTGATTGCATTGGCCTTGATCCTGGTGAAGGTCTTTGAATTTCTGTTCTGCGGCATCGGCAACACCCGGCGGGAAAAGGAAGGAGTTCAGGCTTGGCTGTCCAATCAGCAAAGACATGCCATTACACATATTCAGCGGTCCAAGAGCGCCGCCGGGAAAGCTGTCCTGACCACCTGCCAACTCTTGGAAAAACGGGCCCAAAAGCCCGAAATCGAAGAGCGGGTATCGGTCCAGGCCGCTAGCGACCTTCATCATTTTTCCAAAGGCATCCGAGCGCTTGAAGCGATAGCCCAAGTCGCACCGCTGATCGGTTTGTTCGGGACGGTATTGGGAATGATCGAAGCCTTTCAGGCGCTGCAATCTGCCGGAAGCAATGTCGATCCATCGGTGCTGGCAGGCGGCATCTGGGTCGCCCTTATGACGACCGCCGCCGGGCTCGCGGTTGCCATGCCGGTCTCATTGATCGTGACCTGGCTGGAAGGGCGCCTCGAAGCGGAACGCATTGCCATTCAAACCCTGACATCGCGTCTGCTGCTGCCAGAAAGCGGCATTCTGGACTATCAGCCGGATGGGCCGGTAACCGAACCGGCCTTTGCCTATGCACATTGAACCGCTGCCCAAGAAACACAAGCCGATCTCTCTGACACCACTGGTCGATGTGATTTTTCTGCTGTTGCTGTTTTTTATGCTGTCTTCAACGTTCAGCCAGTTTGGCCAGGTCGAAATCGGCGCACCGTCTGCAGGGGGAGGCAGTGGGGCCGTGCCCAAAGCGATCCTCTCCATAGAGCCGGACTTGATGCGCTTAAACGGGGAAACTGTGTCGCATGACCAGCTCTTGAAGCAGGTCCGAGATCTTTTGGATCGGGATATCGACAGTCTGCTGGTTTTTATGAAAAGCGGCAGCACAACGCAGCAGTTTGTCACGGCGATGGGCGTTTTGAGGCCGGTTGACGGTCTGAACGTGTCTGTAGCCAGTTCTCAATGATCAAACTTCCGCAAAAGGTAGAAAAACGGCCGCTGGAAACCACGATTTCGCTCATCAATATCGTGTTTTTGATGCTGATCTTCTTTCTGGTGGCGGGTCAGCTGGCACCGCCGCAGGACCCAGATGTTGTGCTTTCAAAATCGGAAGATGCGCCGCCCTTGCCACCTCCCGATGCACTCTATGTGCGGAAAGACGGCAATTTGATTTACCGGGACGAGACAACAACGGCTGCGGCCTATTTTCAGGCGCACGGCAAGACCGTCGAAGGTGAGCGTGAGCCGGTTCGGCTTGGTGCAGATGCAGATCTCCCGGCGAAGAAGCTGCTGGAACATGTGGCCGCGCTTTATTCGGCTGGAGCGTCAAACGTTGTGATCGTTACCCGGATGAGCGCTGAATGAGCGGGCTGCGCAAGGCGTTTTTGGCGGCGTTGTGCCTGTCCTTGGCAATCCACATCGGCGCTGTCGCGCTCACCATCCAATCAAAACCGGACCTTGAGATTGCCGGAGCAGGGGAGGTTCAGAGTATTGTTCTGGGCAGTTCCCCTTTCAGCACGATTTCCGCAGGCGCTGTACCCCAAGCTGAAACCGTCCCGCCAGCAGAAAATCCCGTTGCAGAACAGCCGGTCGTGCGACCTCTGACGGATGCCGCTGAAATTTCCCCACCGCAATCAGTCTTGCCGGTTCAGCCGCCAAAGGTGGTTCAGGCCGTTGCCGCCGCTGAGGTTCCGCAGATGGAGGCAACACCGCTTGCTCAAACAGGCGGAGAACTACTGGTCACGCCAAAAGAAGAGGTGAAGGCTGACGTCACATCCCCGCCTGAGGCACCTTCTCATGCTGAGGTTCTGCCTGTCCCAGAAGTTGTGGCCGCGCGCCAGATGAAGGAGCTGGAGCGTAAACATGCCGAACCGGCAAAGGAAGTGTCGACGGAAGCTGCTCTTCAACCCAAAAAACTTAGCGATTCTGCGCAACAAACCGAGGTTAAGGACCAAGCTGAACCCCTGAAGGAAGTTCAAACCTCTGTCCCGGCACCAAAACTGAAACCCGCTCCGTCTAAACGGGAGATTGTTCAAAAATTCAAGACGGCCAAGAATCAGAAAACCGCAAAGAACTCGAAGAAAAAACGGAAAAAAGTCCAAAAGGCACAAAAGGCCAGCCGGGCAGGGGCGGGCGGTCAATCGAGCCGGACTGCGCAAAAGGGGGGCTCCGAACGCAAGGGCAAAGGCAAGACCGCCGGCAATTCAGATGTAACCAACTATCCGGCCAAGGTGCATCGCAAAGTCTTGAGGTCGGTCCGCGCACCCCGGAGCATCGGCCGGCTTAAAACAGATGCGCATGTCCGGTTCACTGTTCAGGCAAACGGCGCTGTAGCAGGTGTTCGCCTCGTGAGATCCTCAGGAAACAAAGCCTTTGACCAGGTGGCGCTGAAGTCGGTCCGCCGGGCGGCCCCTTTTCCAGCGATCCCGGCTGCGTCAAAACGCGAGACCTGGACCTTTACATTGCCGATCGGAGCAAGGTGACAAACGTTGGCAGCCAAAGCCATCATGTTTCGCCAAGTCCACACGCAACGCGTTTGTCATAGCGGATCAGCTGACTGCAAGCTGCGCAGTTTCATATCCGACCTCCCGGAGTGTCTTTTCCACGACTTCTGGGTTTTTCGGTCCATCAACAGTAACGGTCCTGTTTTCCAGATCGCAGATGACGATTGCTGCAGGTTCGAATGAGGTGATGGCTGTCTCGATGGCCGCAACGCAATGGCCGCAGCTCATATCCGGAACGCTGAATTTCATGACGACTCTTCCTTTCGATTGTGTCCCGGTTATCAAGGTTCTTGTCCGGGGAAGGTCAACAGGTGGAACTACGTATGGAGAAATTTGCGCTTTCGTGTTGACCTTCCAGTGACTGGAATCCTTATGTGAGGAAACAACGATCAACATCCCATTGGACTCATCCATGTCCCCAAAACAAAAATTGTCGTTTTCCATTGAAGGAATGTCCTGCGCGTCCTGTGTCGGACGTGTGGAGCGAGGTCTTTCCGGGCTCGACGGCGTGGCAGGTGTCACAGTGAACCTTGCAACAGAAAGCGCGCAGCTGACTGTGGACGATGCCGAACACGCGGTCACAGCAATCAAAACGCTCGAGCAACTGGGGTATCCGGCGCGGATTGAAACACTCACGCTCAGTATTGGGTCGATGTCTTGCGCCTCCTGTGTCGGCCGAGTGGATCGCGCTCTCAAAGCTGTGCCCGGTGTCGTGGAAGTGAATGTTAATCTCGCCGCTGAAACCGCCAGCATTTCCTATGCCGCGGGATCCGTGACACCCCAGGCTCTCATGAATGCGTCTGCTGCGGCCGGGTATCCGGCAACGCTTGTTGAAGCCGGGGCTGCCTTGGACCGCAGCGAGCGTAAGGAAGAAGAAGCGCGGGCCCTGTTCAGAAACATGATTGCCGCGGCTGTTTTTGCGCTTCCGGTATTCGTCATTGAAATGGGCAGCCATGTCATTCCCGGAATGCACCATTGGGTCAATATGACGGTCGGGCAGCAAACCAGCTGGATCCTGCAGTTCATCTTGACCACCATTGTCCTGGTTGGTCCGGGAAGAAACTTCTACATCAAAGGGTTTCCAGCTCTGTTGAAGGGCGCGCCGGATATGAACAGTCTGGTCGCAGTGGGGACAGGCGCTGCTTATGCCTATTCCGTTGTTGCGACCTTTCTACCGGGATTGATCCCGGATGATGTCAGAGCTGTGTATTTTGAAGCTGCGGCCGTGATCGTGGTCTTGATCCTTCTTGGACGGTTCCTGGAAGCAAGGGCCAAAGGACGGACGGGAGCTGCAATCCAAAAACTTCTCGGGCTTCAAGCAAAGACGGCGCGGGTCTTGCGCGATGGTGAGCAGAGTGATGTCGCGATCGATGCCCTTGCAATTGGCGATATGATCATTGTGCGCCCCGGTGAGCGGATCACGGTTGATGGCGAGGTGATCGAAGGGGTGTCCCATGTAGATGAAAGCATGATCACCGGAGAACCTGTGCCGGTGGAAAAAGCCGCTGGTGCCTCAGTCACAGGCGGTACGGTCAACGGTTCGGGCAGTTTGCAGTTTAAGGCGACCCGGGTTGGGGCGGACACGACGCTTTCGCAGATCATCCGTATGGTCGAGGAAGCACAAGGGACAAAACTCCCGATCCAGGGATTGGTCGACAAGATCACCCTCTGGTTCGTGCCTGCTGTCATGGTGACGGCTGTACTGACAAGCCTTGTATGGCTGATTTTCGGCCCAGATCCCGCGCTCACCTTTGCACTTGTTGCCGGTGTGTCAGTGCTGATCATTGCTTGTCCGTGTGCCATGGGGTTGGCAACACCGACCTCGATCATGGTCGGCACCGGCCGTGCCGCCGAAATGGGAGTGTTGTTCCGGAAAGGCGATGCGCTTCAGCAACTGGCAGATGTCGATATCGTCGCGCTCGATAAAACCGGAACTGTCACGGAAGGGCGCCCGGAACTGACAAATCTCATCCTGGCTGACGGATTTGACCGGCAAACCGTTCTGGAGAGGATTTCCGCTGTCGAAAGCCGGTCCGAACACCCCGTCGCAGAGGCAATTGTGCGGGCAGCTGCCATGCAGGGTGGGAAACAGCTGGCGGCAGAAGACTTTGTGTCGATCACCGGCCATGGCGTCAGTGCATTAGTTTCCGGCCAGAAGGTCCTGGTCGGCGCCGACCGCCTGATGATCCGGGAAGGCGTTGAGATTGAGAGCTTGCGCGGTCAAGAAGAAGATCTTGCCCGGCGTGGCCGGACGGCCCTGTTTGCTGCCATCAACGGTCAGGTTGCGGCAGTGATCGGCGTTTCCGACCCGGTTAAAGCCTCGAGCCGGGAGGCGATCGCTGCCCTTCAAGCGCAGGGGCTAAAGGTAGCGATGATTACCGGTGACAAGCAGGAAACCGCCGAGGCGATTGCGGCAGAGACCGGCATCGACACTGTCATCGCCGGTGTGCTGCCGGACGGCAAGGTCGCTGCTTTGAACGGCTTGCGCAAAGCTGACAATAAAATCGCGTTTGTCGGTGATGGGATCAATGATGCGCCGGCCTTGGCCCATGCGGATATCGGCATCGCGATTGGGACCGGAACCGATGTCGCGATTGAATCTGCAGATGTTGTCCTGATGTCGGGCGATTTGCGCGGCGTGGTCAATGCCCTTGAGGTCTCCAAACGCACGATGCGCAACATCAAGGAAAACCTCTTCTGGGCGTTCGCCTATAACACTGCTTTGATCCCGGTGGCAGCGGGCGTTTTGTATCCGGCACTGGGTGTGCTTTTGTCGCCGGTTCTGGCGGCCGGTGCGATGGCCTTGTCGTCTGTGTTTGTCCTCACCAACGCCTTGCGATTGCGCGGCATTAAGCCCTTGATGGACGAAAGGGCAGCACCAAAACCACACCTGACAACGCCGGTCCCGGCGGCAGCTGAATAGGGAAACAAAAATGAACATAGGTGATGTTGCCCGCAAGTCCGGGTTGCCTGCAAAGACCATCCGGTATTATGAAGATATCGGTCTCGTGACCCCGCCGCGCAGCGAGAACGGCTATCGGACTTTTCGCGATATCGAACTACACAAATTGACGTTCTTGGGCCGGGCCCGGGAACTCGGATTTACCATCGAGGACTGCCGGACCCTTTTGGCCCTTTATGAAGACGATGGCCGGGAAAGCGCACAGGTGAAGCGGGTGGCTGAAGACCATTTGCAGAAGATCGATGAAAAGATCGCGCAGCTGCAGTCCATGCGTGGAACCCTGGCTCACCTCGTCCACGAATGTGCCGGGGACCACCGCCCGGATTGTCCGATCCTGGAAGATCTTGCAGGAGAGCAGGGGTAAGTCAGCGGCAGTTTCGCTGCTTGCCCCTTTACCCGGAAGGCTGGCTAATCAGTGTTTTTGAGCTTACCGGTGGCATAGCTGATGATCCGGTCGGCGAAGGTCAGCACCACGAACACGGCCAAAAGACCTGCAAAAAACCGCAGGTCTTTCAAAAGAGCGAAGAACTCCGATCCCCTCGGCAATTGCCGGACACCGATATTGGTGTAAATCCAGGCGTAATACGCCAGCGCGGCCAAAGCACCGGTCAGCACAAGCGACAGGAGGAGGGCTTGCCACTGCGGACGATTTTTGTCTGCGCTCATTTCAAGATCCTCGCCGTTGCCAGATCCGCCTTGAAGACCATCAGATCGTCCAGACGCTCCACGTCACCTTCCACCTCGATATAAAGCGCCAGCAAATCCTTGATCTCATCGCCGAGCAGATTGCCGTTTTTGTCGGCCATCAAAAAGAAGGTTCGGCCTTCAACGGGGCCGGTGGAGACAAACACTGGTGGGATGCCGCCCGTGAGGCAGAGGTCCGCACAGGCTTTATGTGCCAGCCCGCGGCCCGGGCGCATGGCCCCTGCGTAACACTTGCCGTCACAGATCTCGCCAGAGAGTTTCCAACGGCCGAGCGGAACTGGATCCGATGGTTGAAAGCCCGTAGGTCCGTCTTCCGTGGCTTCGACCTTGCCGATCTGGATCATGGTGAGATCGCCGCGGTTGACCGGCACACCCCGCAGATTGACGGGTGTTTCCTTGTTGGCCTTTGCTGGCCCAAACACACCGCGTTTGCCCTGGCCCGAAAGCATGTAGGTTCGGGCAGGAGTGGTGCCATCAGCTGGTACACGGAATACCGGATACGGCCGGAGTTCCAATAAACCGGCTTCTTCAAACCGGTTGCCCCACTGAAAACCACCGCTGCCGGGGTCGTTTTGCGTTGAAGACAGCGCTAGAGCCGCCAGGCCCATGCCGCCGGCGAAACACACGGCAAACACGCTCAGAAAAACCAAAAGTGGTTTTGGAACCGCGTTCAGATAGCCAACATAAAACGGTGCGTCTTTGGTTTGCCGCCAAGTCATGCCGCACCTCCAATTTCCACCGGATCCACATGGGTCCCAGGTGGCAAAGCATTGGGATCAAGAAGGACTGTCGACCCAATCAGTTTCAGCCGGTAGGTCGAGATTTTCTCAGTAAACGGAGCCGGTGCCCGGCCGTCAGCCAGGTTGTACTGATAGCCGTGCCAGGGGCAGGTGATGCAACCCCACAGCACCTTGCCTTCTCCCAAGGGCCCATTCTGATGCGCGCAGGCGTTGGTGATGGCAGAAAGTTTGCCGTCGTACTTGAAGATTGCGACACGCTCATCCTCATCCAGTGTTACGACCTTGGCGCAGTCCTCATCGATGTCGTCGAGCTCTCCGGCAACAACCCATCCCTTTTCTTGAAGAGAGGCTTTAGCCGTTTCCTCACCGCGTTCGCGCGCGGCTTCCATCCGGCCGGTCACAAAATGCAGCCCGCAGACAAGAACTACGCTAGCCGCCACCACACTGGTGAAAATCGGGTCGGCGGGGCCTTGCAATGCTCCCAGCGCAACATGCAGCACGACAAAGGCGTAGGCGGCATAAATCGACATGTGCAGCGCCTTCCAGATCGGCGCCCCGAGAAAACTCAGCCAAAAATCGTGGCTGGTCGCCGCCAGAACAAACAAGATTAGGAGAGCTGCGATGCCAAGGGTTTCAAAGGGAAAACCAAGAACTTGGCCGTAACTGGTGTTGGATGACAGAAGAGCTGCATATTTGCCGGTTGGTGAAAAATTGAAATACCAGCCGAGAACGTAATTTGCATGGACTGCGGCAATACCTGCCGTCATGACGCCGAAGTGGCGGCGGTTATAGAGCAAGGGCAAAAAGCGCCGGTCGAGCCGGGCGAGGGGGCCAATACACAAGATGACCGTCAGCATCAGGAAGGCGCAGCTGCCAAAGGCCCGCATCCTGAGAATTGCGCCGTCGATGGGTTTGCTGACATCTTCAAAGGCGGGGGCGACTCGGATGAACACGAAGAGATACAGTCCAACGGCAATCAACAGAACAGCGTCGTAAAAAATCTTGTTCCGGTTCCACATGACCGGCATGTATTGAACGCTCATTGGGAGGCCTCCCCAGAGGTTTCTCCGTTGGATGGTTTTTCGAGAAGGACGGCTGGCCGGTCCGCAGGCGGGGATTGGCGAAGCGCCAGGATGGTGAAGAAAGCCAGTGGCAGCGCGATGCCAAGCGCTGTCCAGATGCGGGCATGCGCGGTCCGGTGAGCCCGTTTCATTCTTCAGCCTCCTTTTCCCGTTCCAAATGGAACCAGCGATAGAGTACCAAGGGCCAGATCAGGCAAATGCCGGGGATCAGCAATGGCCGGAAAGCGTAAGACCCCTGTGCAGAAGGCTCGACCCGCTCAATTCCGATGACAAGAAAAATCGCTGCAACGGCCCCGCCGCAATAGAGATAATAAAGGCCGATTTCGATCAAAAGTTCAGCGGTTTGCACTCTTCTTCCCCTTTACCGATTACGGGATGCGTCAGCAGTTCCGGCCCTGAACCGGGACCTTTATGTGAGTACTGGCCCCGTATCAGACGAGATCTGCGTCGGTGATGATTTCCACCAGCGACGGACCATCATGAGCGATGGCTTCCGCAAGAGCGGTGTTCAATTCCGTAGCATCTGTGACCCTGTGTCCATGCCCGCCGCACAGCCGGGCGAACGCGGCAAACGACGGGTTGGTGAGATTGGTTTCCCAGACCGGCCATTCCCCTGACTTTTGCTCCTTGGTGATTTTGCCGAGCTGGCAGTTGTTCAAAAGAATATGCGTGATGTTCATGCCGTATTTGACGGCGGTGGTGAACTCCATTGCATATTGGCCAAAGCCGCCGTCGCCAGAGATGGAGATGACCTTGCGGCCCTTGAACTCGTCGAAATCCTGAGTCGCGCACCAGGCGCCCAAAGCGGCCGGCAGACTGAAACCGATGGAGCCAAGATATCCAGACATCAGGATCCGCTGGCCACGCGGCTCGAAATAACGTCCGAAAGAATAGGTGTTGTTGCCAACGTCGACCGGAATGATCGCATCTTCAGGGCAATGATCGGTGAGGGCCTTGAAAACGGCCGCGGAGTGAATGCCCCCGCCATGATCTTCTGCCAGGCGCCGGTCCTTTTCTTCACGCCAAATCGCCCAGCGTTCCGTGATTTCGCTGATCTGATTGGGCGCATCCGCAGGTTTGCTCACCTTGTCTTGGATTGCATCACAGAAGGTGCCGATTTCGCCCCAGACCGGCAACGTCACCGGATGAAACTTGCCGAGCTGCATGCGTTCAAAATCCACCTGAATGATCGGCTTGTAGGGGGCAATGCCGGTGTGGTTGGCAAAAGAAGACCCAAGTGAAACAATCAGATCAGCTTCGTTCATGAACCAGCTGGCAATTGGTGTGCCGGACCGGCCCAGAACACCGCAAGACAGAGGATGGGTGTCCGGAATGAGCCCCTTGCCTTTAAAGGTGGTAAGGACCGGAGCTCCGATTTTCTCCGCCAGCGCTATGACTTTATCGCGCACATCCTTGGCGCCATATCCAAGGACGATCACGGGACGTTTGGCGCCGTTGATCAAGGTGATGGCGTCAGTTAGGTCGTCATTCGACGGTGTCACCTCAATGCGGCTCAATCGGCCTTCGGGCTGTCCCGCATCCTTGGTGCTTGGCAGGGTTTGCACATCGTCGGGAAAAATCAGATTGGCGACGTCCCGCTCGACAATTGCGGTTTTTAAGGCCAGCGACATCAGCTCGGCGTGTTTGGAAGAGCTGAGCACCGGCTGGGAGAATTTGGAGACCGCTTCAAACGCGGATTTCAGATCGATGTCTTGAAAGGCGCCCGGGCCGAACACCTGGGTCTGAACCTGTCCCGTTAATGCCAGAACGGGCGCACGGTCGACTTTGGCGTCCCAAAGGCCGGTCAAGAGATTGGTTGCCCCAGGTCCGGCAATCGTCAGGCAGGCCGCGGGTTCGCCGGTCAATTTGCCGTAGGCGGATGCGGCAAAAGCGGCGGCACCCTCATGGCGGATGCCGATAAACCCGAGCGCTCCCTTGTTGGCCTGCAGACGGATGGCATCGGCGAGGCCGAGATTGGAATGCCCGACCATGCCGAACACCCGTTTGACGCCCCAATTGACCATGGTCTCGGCCATCACATCGGTGACTGTGCGCTCATGCTCCGGTTCAGCTTCAAGTCCGACCAGAATGTCCCCATCCTCGATCTTGAGCGGATAGACTTTCTGGCCACTGTCTTCATGGCCGCCGGGTGGTTTGCCTGTGAGCGGATCAAAATCCCAGCCGTGCCACGGGCAGCGGATCCAGCACTTGCCGTCGGTTCCCTTTTCGATGGAGCCTTCGCCGAGCGGCCCGCGCTGGTGCGGGCAATGGTTGTCCATTGCGGCCCATTGACCACCAAAGTGGGACAAGCAAATGGACGTTGTTCTGGCAGTGACCGTTTTGACCCGGCCTTCCAGCAGATCATCCACGTGGCCGACTTTGATCCAATCGAGATTTTGAGCGTCCATGAATTCCTCCCTCAGAACCAATCAGCTGGATCGGGCTATACCACCGTACGCGACGCCGGACAGATCTGCCATCTCGCGTTTCCAGGTTGTCAAATCATCCGGATTGAATTGATTAAGGTGCGAGTATCCGCAGGCACGTGCCATCACTTGCATCAGTTCCACGGAAGCTTCGAAAAAGTTGGTGAGCTGGCGGGCCGATTTTTCAATGATCAGCCGGTTCACCAGATTGGGTTTTTGGGTCGCAATCCCGACCGGACAGTTGTTTGTGTGGCAGGCGCGCATGGCGATACAGCCAATCGCTTGCATTGCCGCATTGGAGACCGCGATTGCATCCGCTCCAAGCGCCATGGCTTTGATGAAGTCGGCAGGTTTCCGCAAGCCGCCGGTAATCACCAGCGATACGTCGGCACGACCTTGTTTGTCCAGATGACGCCGGGCTCTCGCCAGTGCTGGAATCGTGGGCACAGAGATATTGTCGCGGAAGATGATTGGGGCGGCGCCCGTTCCCCCGCCGCGGCCATCCAGGATGATGTAGTCGACCCCGACCTCCAGCGCAGCATCGATGTCTTTTTCGATATGCTGGGCAGAGAGCTTGTAGCCAATCGGAATGCCGCCGGTTCGACTACGGACTTCGTCTGCAAATTCTTTCACCTGGGCGCAATTGGTCCAGTCGGGAAAACGCGGCGGAGAGATGGCGTCATCGCCTTCGTTCAGTCCACGGACTTCGGCAATCTTTCCTTTGACTTTGGCGCCGGGTAAATGACCGCCAGTGCCGGTTTTGGCACCTTGTCCACCTTTGAAATGAAAGGCTTGCGCCTTGCCAAGTTTATCCCAGCTGAAGCCAAACCGGGATGACGCCAATTCATAGAAATAGCGGGAATTTGCTTCTTGCTCTTCCGGCAACATGCCGCCTTCGCCCGAGCAAATACCAGTGCCGGCAAGTTCCGCGCCGCGGGCCAGAGCGATCTTTGCAGGTTCTGAAAGGGCGCCGAAACTCATGTCGGAGACAAACAACGGGATCTTCAGATGGAGCGGCTTTTGTGCGTTTGGTCCAATGACAACATCGGTTCCGACCGGATCCTCGTCTAAGAGCGGGAAGCGTTGCAGCTGGGCGGTCAAGAGTTGAATATCATCCCAGTCCGGCAGTTGGTCCCGTGGCACTCCCATCGCGTCAACCACACCGTGGTGGCCGGTTTTTGAAAGGCCATCCCGCGCGTAGGATTGGATCAGTCCAGTGTAGGGTTCTTCTTCCGTGCCATGGCTGGTGTCCGCATAGAGCCCCAGATATTTGTCACGCTGAAATGGCTGCGGATTGTCATTGGCCCATGCTGCAATTTCGTCGGCATCAACCAAGATCTGATCGCCTTCGACCCAGCTTTTGAATTTCGGCAAGGCCTCGGAATTGTTGTATTCAGACACACCGCTGTCGATCCGGTAATCCCAGTAGTGAACCCCGCAGATCAGGTTGTCACCATCCACGTAGCCATCGGACATCAATGCGCCGCGGTGCAGGCAACGGCCATAAAACACCGACACCTCTTCATCAAACCGGACCACAACGAGATCAACATTTTCAACCAACGCATATTGCGGATCCCGATCCGGCAAAGAGCTTAATTTGGCGACAACTTCAGTTCTCATTGCAATCCCCCAGCTAGTGGCGTGTCCGCCTTGGCGTTAAAGGTTTTGTGCTTTCAATCTTCCGTAATATTGGGCCGCATCGGTGGCATGGCAGCCATTTCCGCAGCACCGTCATTCCCCGCCATTCGGGCGCCGTATAACTTGGCAAGAGGCACTGCGCTGATGCCATGCAGAACAGCGCTGATCCACACCGCGTTGATCGCAAGGTTCAAAAGGGTCTCGCCAATTTCATGATCGATCTGATCGACAATCAGCAGTGCAAACAAGGCGGTCGCCAGCCCGCGCGGACCGAACCAACCAAAAAACAGCTTCGTTGTCGGCGCGGCATCTGTCCCTAGAAGCGAGAGCCAGACCGCCAGAGGACGCACCACAAACAGGCTTGTCAGAATAATCGTGAGACTAAGGGCATCAAGGTGCGCAACGGCGTTGGGCAACAGTGCCAGGCCGATCAAGAAAAATGCGCCCCAGCTCAGCATCTGGCCTTCGCTTTCGGTGAATTCGTAGATGAATGCACATTGGCCCTTGATGACATTGCCAAAACATAATCCGGCGACGAAGGCCGCGATAAACCCGTTGCCATCAATCATTCCGGCCGAGAGATAGGCGCAGCCGGCCATTGCCAGCGCACCAATGCCTTCGATTTCGGCGGTGGTCATTTTTCGTTGTTTCGCCGCAAGGAACAAAACACCACCGATTCCACCGATGATAGCACCGACCAAGGGTCCGAAAATCAGCTGTTTTGCGCCAAAGAGCACCCAATTGGTGGCATCTTGTTGCATCATTTCTGCAGTCAGGCTGGCAAACAGCAGGATGACTGGCAGCGCTAGCCCGTCATTCAGCCCGCTTTCCAGCGTCAGGGCGCGGCGGACACGTTCAGGTACAGCTTTGTTTGTTACGACAGCTTGACCGAGAGCTGCATCGGTTGGGGCAAGTAATGCTGCAACAAGCGCTGCAACAATCAGCGGATATGCCGGTAACAGGAGTGCGGCAAACGCGGTTCCAATCAAAACCGACAAAGGCAAACCGATGACCAGCATACGAAAAGGCCATTGATGCCGTTCCCTCAGGCTCTTGAGATTGATTTGAGCAGCGTCCAGAAACAGAAGAACAATCAGCGCGAGTTCAGCAACGATGTGCAGCAGGTGTTCAGCTTCCGCGATGGGCATCTGACCGGCTTTTGCCATTAGAAACCCAAACCCCAGAAACAGCATGGGAGCAGTGAGGACGCCATTCGACAGCTTCTTGGCCAAAAGCGTGTAGACCATCGTGAATGTGCCCAACATCAACAGCCCAAGTGCCACTGCAATTCACCTCCCGTTGTTCGAGCCATTATTGGTCCGGTTTTATTCAACGTCTCAAATCATTTCGGCTTGACGATCCTGTGCGGCTGGTTTGATGGGCTTTCAAAAGGAATTGCAGCAATTTGTGACCCTGAGCACAAAAGCTCCTGGAAACCGGAAGCTTAGCTGCATATTGCCAGGTTAGTGGGATCACAATCGCTTGATTGGATCTCAATAAGATCCAAAAGCAACGCTTTTCACAGTCGGGCGTTTATGTGGGGCAAACGGCTATTTCGATTGTTTTAAAAGTTAAATCCCGAGCCGGTCCCTGACCCGGTAGACCATCACAGAAGGTGCAAGGAACCAAGGGTTTCCGGT
The DNA here is from genome assembly GCF_965216085.1 of Roseibium sp. Lineage (GTDB taxonomy): Bacteria > Pseudomonadota > Alphaproteobacteria > Rhizobiales > Stappiaceae > Roseibium. The sequence continues at coordinate 2,429,670 of NZ_OZ244138.1, forward strand.
GTAGAGTGGTCTGGTGTTGTTTGGGATTTTCTCGAATGCGGAAAGAGCAGTTTCCCGACCTGCTGCTTTTTGGCCGATGCGCATGCCAAGGTAACTCGCCATGCCAACACCAGAACCGCAATAGCCATTGGCATAGAAGAGGCCCTTGTCTTCGCCGCAGTGGGCGAGCGTGTCAAAGGTGTAGCCGACAAACCCCATCCAGCCATGACTGACTTTGTATCGGGCAAGATCCGGGAAGAGGGCGCACATGTCCCGGTGTAGTTTGCTGGCGCTGTTGCATGGATCCGTTTCGCTCAAAGACACCCGGCCGCCAAAAATCACCCGTTTGCGGTCCGGCGACAGCCGATAGTAGTAGACCAGCTTGCGCGTGTCTGAGAGCACACGGTTGGTCGGAAACAGCCTGTCGACGAGATCTTCCGGCAACTCTTCGGTCGCAATGACGTAAGAGCCAATCGGGATGATGCGGCGTTGATGCCAAGGCGACAGCGGCCCGGAATAACCATTGGTTGCCAGAATAACTTTTCCGGCTGTAACAACGCCTTGTTCCGTGAGCACCTTGAAGCTCGATCCAGCCCGCTCTAGCGATAGCGCCCGGCATTGGCCTTTGACCTGTGCCCCGAGTTTCAATGCGCGGGAGAGAAGCGCCGGCAAGTATTTCGACACGTCGATGCTGCAATGATGCGGATAGACGATGCCGCCGTGATAGGCATCTGTGCCAAGCTCGCTTACCATTTCAGATTTCGGCACCATGAAGGCGTCCGGTTTCCAAACCGGATGACCAGCTGCAGCTTCTTTGGAGAGTTTGTCGTAAAGATGCGGCTTATGGGCACCGTGAAACCGGCCCACGTCCTTCAATCCCATATCCAGGCCGTCCGTTGACAGCTCATGCATATAATCGAGCGATGCCTGACCTTCTTCGCAAAGCTGGGTCGCCAACTCAGGTCCATACCGGCGGGAGAGAGCCAAAAAAGTGGGTTTCAGGCTGGTGGAGAGCTGGCCGCCATTTCGTAGGCTGCAGCCCCAACCCGGGTCCTCAGCGTCAATCACCAGCGTGCTCATCCCTTCGCGCGCGGTTTGAAGGGCAGCGTTGAGGCCGGTATATCCAGCGCCGACAATCAGGACATCAATTTCGGCGGGAAGTTCATGTTCGGGAAGCGGGACCTTGGGGGCGATGTCCTGCCAATAGGGCTTTGACTGAAAATCCGCCGCAAACACATCGCTCCCCATTGTCTTCAATCCTCTTAAGCGTTTCGGGTGTCTTCCAGAATGAGATCCGCGCCTTTTTCACCGACCATGATGGCTGGCGCATTGGTGTTGCCGGAGGTCACTGTCGGGAAAATCGAGGCATCGACTACCCTGAGGCCATCAACACCATAGACCCGCAGACGCTGATCGACGACGTTCTCGGTTTTGTCCGTTCCCATCCGGCATGTGCTGACCGGGTGGAAGACGGTGGAACAGCGGTTGCGGACATCTTCCAGCATGTCCTCATCGCTTTGAACCTCCGGTCCCGGTGCGATCTGGCTGTCGATGACCTCTTGAAAGGCTGGGCTGGCAGCGATCTTGTGCAAGAGCTTGCAGCCTTCGATCATTTCCTTGCAGTCATGGTCTGTGCTCAAGGAATTGGGATGAATGGCCAACGGCTCAAATGGATCGGTCGATTTCAGCTCCAGATGCCCGCGGCTGGTTGGCCGGGTTGGCTGCATGCCAAACAGGAAACCTGGGAAGGGATCGGGGTTCATCAGAGGCCGTTCTCCCTTTGGTGCCTTGGTGTAGCTGACCGGTGAGAAATAGAGCTGCATGTTCGGCCGTTTGCAGTCCGGATTGCTCTTCACAAATCCGCCTGCCTGATTGAGGCTCAGCGCTAAAGGACCGCCGCGTGTCAGAACATAGCGGATGCCTTGCGCCAACTTGCCCCACCAAGGGTAAAGTTGCTGGTTTAAAGTCGGCACCTTGGACCGGTAGAGATGATCAAGGCCGAGGTGGTCCTGCATGTTCTTGCCGACAGCCGGGCTGTGGACTAGCGAGGTAATGCCCTTGGACTGTAGTTCGGCTCCGTCGCCGACCCCCGACAGCATCAGGATTTGCGGCGAGTTGACCGCTCCTGCACTCAAGATCACTTCGCGCCGTGCCGAGACCGTTTGTTCGCGGCCAGCTTTTTCGTAGACAACACCAGTTGCCCGGCCGTTTTCCAGAAGAATGCGCTTGGTGTGGGCTTTGGTAAGGATCGTTACGTTGGAACGCTTCTTGGCCCGGGCAAGATAAGCCCGCGCAGTGGACATGCGGAAGCCGTCCTTGGCCGTGATCTGATAGTGGCCGACCCCTTCCTGGTCCGCTCCATTGAAGTCCGGATTGAATTTGAACCCGGCTTGTTCGCTCGCCTTGAAGAAGTTCTGGCACAAAGGGTGTGTGTGCTTCGTCATGCTGGACACATGAAGGGGGCCATCACCACCACGGAAGGCATCGGCGCCGGTGTCATTGGTTTCGGACCGTTTGAAGTAGGGCAGGACATCGTCCCAGCCCCAACCGGTGTTGCCCATGGCTTTCCAGTCGTCGAAATCCGCGTGCTGGCCCCGGATATAGACCATGGCGTTGATCGAGCTGGACCCGCCAAGCACCTTGCCGCGCGGCCAATACCCTTCGCGGTTGTTCAAGCCCGGATCCGGCTGGGTGTAGTACATCCAGTTGATGTGCTTGTTGTAAAATGCCTTGCCGTAGCCGACCGGAACCCAAATCCAGAAGTTCAGATCCGAGCCGCCGGCCTCCAGGACGCAGACGGAGTATTTGCCGTCTTCAGACAAGCGGTCTGCGACGGCGGCACCGGCAGAGCCGGCGCCGACGATGACAAAGTCAAACTCAGCCATGATGTCCCTGCGTTTAAGCGTTTTTATCGCGCTGGATGAGAATGGACAGCAGCGCCAAGAGACCGGAGCCAACCATCAGGAAGAACGACACGGCGTTCAGAACCGGCGTGGAGCCGACCTTGGCCATGCGGTCATACATGGTGATGGTGAGTGGGGCCTCGGAGCCAACCAGGAAGAGTGTCGTGTTGAAGTTTTCAAAGGACACCAAGAAGGCAACGATCCCGGCTGCGAACATCGCCGGCCGCAGGAACGGCAGGGTAATTGTTCTAAGGACACGGGCCCGGCTTGCGCCCAGGTTAAACGCCGCTTCTTCCATAGTTTCATCAAACTTTTTCAAGCGTGCAGTGATCACCAGAGAGGTGATCGTGGCGATGAAGGAGAATTGTCCGAGAACAACAAGCAACATGCCCGGGCGCAGGAATTCCAGTTCCAGATCGAACTTGTTTTCCATGAAGTTCGCCGTGTCGCTGGCGAGAACCAGGATTGAGATGCCCAGGATCACACCCGGGATCACGAGCGGCACGACCATCATGATGTAGAAGAAGTTCTTGGCCGGAAAATCCCCGCGCACAAACAGGAAGGCGTTGGTGGTGCCGACAAAAACCGAGAGCGCTGCAACGAAAATCGCAATCACAAAGGAATAGTACAATCCTTGGAGAAGGCGCCGATCGTGGAACATGCCCAGTTTCGGTTCGGTATCTGAAAAGAACCAGTCCAGCGTGAAGCCTTGCCACGGCAAGGCCGGGAACAAGCTGTCATTGAACGCAAACGCGCCGGCAGAGATAAGTGGTGCTGCCAAAAAGATGAAGAAGGCAAGCACATAGAGCCGGTAACCAAAGAGGAACGGCGTGGTCTTGTTGGTCGCAAGCATGATCGTCCTCCTCAGCTCTTGGCAACAGTGTTGGCGAGCGTCTGTCCGCTAAGCTTCAAGCCCAACCAGATGACGAACGAGGTGAACATCAACAGCAGCATGCCGAAGGCCGCGCCACCTTCCCAGTTAAACCGGGTGATGAACTGGTTGTAGATCTGTTCGGTAAACCAGCTGGAGTTTTTGCCGCCCAGAAGGATCGGGGTGAGGTAGGAACCAGCGGTCAGCATGAAGGTGACAATACAGCCAGCAACAATCCCCGGCATGGCGTAAGGCACGATGATCCGGCGCAGAACTGTAAAGCCGTTGCCACCCAGATTGTAACCTGCCTCGATCATGGAATTGTCCATACCATCCAGTGTTGAGACCAGCGGTACGATCATGAACAGGATCACCGTGTAGACCAGGCCGACGATGACGGCTGCGTCGTTGTAGAGGAACTCAATCGGTGTGCCGGTGGCGCCAGTCCATAATAGAAAGTTCGATATCACGCCTGTTTCCCGCAAAAGGAGAATCCAGCCGAAGGAACGGATCAGATCGCTGACCCAAAGCGGGATCAGGCACAGCAGAAACAAGCCGCCGCGCGCCCGCGGCCCGGCGATCTTGGCAATGTAATAAGCAATCGGAAAACCGATCAGCAGGGCCAAGGCGGTCACCAGAAGCGACATCGACCCAGTGCGCAGGAGTGTGTTCCAGTAGATCGGTTCGTTGATGAATTCCAGATAGTTGGCAAAGCTGTATTCATAGACCCGCGGCGCGACTTTCTCGCGCAGCGACAACATCACCATGCCGATGTGCGGCAGGATGATCAGAAGAATGATCCAGAGTGCAAAGGGCGCAAACAAAAGGATCAACGACAGGCGTTTGATGTCCTTTTGCATCAGGCGGGCTCCTCATTTGCAAAGCACATGGCTTGCTTGGAGGACCAGACAAGTCGGACGTCTTCACCCGGTTTGATGTCATTATGTCCAGTTAGGGTCACATCGGATTCAATCAGTTCCCCATTGCCGGAGCGCACAAGAACGCGGCTGTTGGCGCCGTTGAACAACAGGCTGTCGACAACGCCATCCATCTGGTTGTCGCCGTCAACACCGCTCTTTGCCGCCTCAGACGCGCGCACGGTGTGAATGAATTCCGGCCGCACGAAGATGTCGACTTTGGAGCCTTCGCCGATCTTGCTGCCGCCAGCGGCGGAGAAGTTCATCGGCAGGCCTTGGCTTGTTTCCACCTTGCCGCCAGTGCCATCGCTGGATTTGACCGTGCCGGACCAACGGTTGCTGTCACCGACAAACCCGGCGACAAACGCGGTCTTTGGCTCGTGGTAGAGTTCCTGCGGTGTGCCGATCTGTTCGAACTGTCCTTGGTTCATGATCGCGACATTGTCGGACATGACCAATGCTTCGGACTGGTCGTGGGTGATGTAGATGAAGGTGGTGTTGAACTGGTGCTGCAGCAGTTTCAATTCGATCTTCATCGCTTCGCGCAGCTTCAGATCGAGCGCGCCGAGCGGTTCATCGAGGAGAAGGACATCCGGGTCGAGCACCATGCAGCGGGCAATCGCGATGCGCTGTTTCTGACCACCGGACAGCTGGTGAATTTCGCGTTCGGCAACATCCGGCAGCGCGATCCGTTCCAGAACGTCGTGAACCTTTTTCTTGATCTCCGCATTGCCAACGCCGTTGCAGCGCAACCCGTAGGCGATGTTTTCATAGACATTCATCATCGGGAACAACGCCAGGTGCTGGAACACCATCTTCACGTTGCGCTTGTTCGGCGGGGTCCCCAGAACGGATTTGCCCTTGATCTTGATCTCGCCGGATGTCGGCTCCTCAAAGCCGGCGATCATACGCATCAAGGTGGTTTTGCCACAGCCAGACGGACCCAGAATGGAGAAGAACGAGCCGCTTGGAATATCGAAGGACACGCCTTTGACCGCCTGGAAAGACCCAAAGTTCTTGGTCAAACCGGCGCATTCGAGGTCGTAATGGGGAGGATTTGTCATTGTTTTGTAGACACTACTGGAGAGATGATGAAGTTGGGGGGACACCGTTTCTGGCGGCATCCCCCGAGATTTAGGCTTTCGCTCTTCGGCGTATGGGCCAATTGGCGGCCGCAGTTAAGTTCGTCCGCCAATTTTTCTCTTAGAACAGCCGATTAGCCGCCGGTTGCTGCTTTGATTTTTTCCAAAGTCTTGCCTTCCATGTCTTCCACGCCCGGAGGAATGTTGGCAAAGAACTTGAGGTTGTTGATGTCGGCGTCGGTGAAGGCCGCGTTCACGGCAGCTTTCTTGTCTTCCGGAAGCAGGTCCTTGCCGCCTTTGACAGCCGCAATCGCGCCGGTGCTGGCAGACATCAAAGTGACGTTTTCCGGCCGTAGCACGAAGTTGATCCACTTGTAGGCCGCGTCGTCAGCCTTGGCCTTGCGCGGCAGGGCAAAGGTGTCGATCCAGGCAAGAGCGCCTGTTTCCGGCGGAACAAAGGTGATGTTCGGGTTCTGGTCGAACAACTTGTATGCCGTGGAGTCCCAGGTCTCGGAGGCCACGATTTCGCCGGAGAGCATCATCGCGCTGAGGTCATCGCCACCTTTCCAGTAGGCTTTGATGTTGGCCTTACATTCGATCAGTTTGTCGGCAACCTTGTCGAGGATACCCTGGTATTTTTCGAGGTCAGAATAGGCCTCGAACGGGTTTTCACCCATGGCGAAGGCCGTGCCAAGCAAGATTGTGCGCTTCAAGCGCATAGAGGTCTTGCCCTTATAAGCCGGATCACAAAGATCGCCCCAGCCTTTAAAGTCAGGCGCCTTGGTCTTGTCGGCCATCAGGCCGGAGGTGCCCCACTGGTGCGGAACGGCGTAGACTTCGCCTTCAATGGTGGTGTTTTCCTTCACGCCATCCAGAAGGCTTGCTTCCATGACGCCGGTGTCGATCTTTGACAAATCAAGCGGCTTATAGATGTCGTATTCAAGCTGAGCTGCGTAGATACGGTCATGGCTTGGTTGAGCAAGGTCAAAACCTGCGCCTCCGGTTGCGCGCAGCTTGGCAATCATTTCCTCGTTGTTGGAAAAAGTGACTTCCACATCGATGTCCGGATATTCGGCTTCGAATTTCTGGATCAATTCATCGGGAGCATAGGAGCCCCAGGTCAGAAGGCGCAGGGTTTCGGCCTGTGCCGAACCCGCGCCCGCCAGCATAGTTGCCGCCAATAGGCCGGTAAGAGTTGACTTTAGATGCATAACGTCCCCCTGAAATCATCATTTTTGTCAGTGAATACGGTAGGTTTCAATTGGACTGCGAAATATATCCATTCCAGATATTTTTACAGACCAATTTGCGCCTCAAAAACGTTAGCCTATTTTGCAGGCGGGTAAAACATCTTTAAGTGTCTGAATGCCTTTACGGATATCATCCGGGCTGGCGCTGCCGAAGCCAAGAACCAGTCCGCGTTGGCTGAGATCGGACAAAGCGTAGCGTGCCAATGGCGCTGTTGTGATGCCACGAGTGGCCGTTTCGGCGACAAGTTTGTTTTCATCCAGTCTGTCATTGATCAGGCCTACGGCATGAAATCCGCTGCTGGTCGGCTGTAGATCTATATCGCCGGCAAGGTCGGCGGCAGCGCTCATGAGCGTATCGTGGCGGTGTTTGTAAAGCTGGCGCATCGTACGGATGTGAGTGGCAAACATGCCTTCATCCATAAATTCGGCAACCATTGCCTGGGTCACGGTTGGAACGCCGCTGAGCCAAGTCAGAAAGATGCGTTCAAAACTTTCCACGAGTCCTTCTGGTGCCAGCAAAAAACCAAGCCTGAGAGCCGGAAACAGCGATTTGGAAAAGGTGCCGACGTAGATGACCCGGTCATGGGTGTCGATGCTTTTGAGGGTCGGAGGCGGCTGGTCGCCGTAATAGAATTCGCCGTCATAATCGTCCTCGACAATCATGGCATCAGCTTCGCTGGCCGCTTTCAACAACGCCAGGCGGCGGGACAGGCTCATGACATGACCGAGCGGTTGTTGGTGCGATGGTGTAACAAAAGCGAGGCGGAAGTAGGGTGCTTTTGCAAGCCCATCTTCAACGCACAGGCCTTCTTTATCTACAGGTACTGGGACCGGCTGAGCACCGATTGCGATAAAGGCGTTTCGCGCGCCAATGGCGCCAGGATTTTCAAACCAGACAGATTCTCCTGGATTAACCAGCGTGCCGCCGATGAGGGAAAATGCACGCTGAGCGCCGTTGGTCACAAAAATCTGTTCCGGTGCGCATTTTATGCCGCGCGATGCATTGAGTTGACGGGCGATCGCCTCGCGCAATGGCGTATAGCCGAAGGGTTCGCCATAGCCGGTAATGTTATCCCGGTCTTTCCGCCAATGACGGGCCGACAGCTTCGACCATTGCGCCATTGGGAATGCGTCAAGCGCCGGGAGAGCGGTGACAAAGGCCTGAGATTTGTGCGGCAGGCGCTTGCGAACGGCAAAGTCCGGGATTGCGTGTTTGGCGGCGTGCGAAATACGTGGAACTGCTTTGATGACGTCGCTGGTCGACGGCAAGGGTTTGGGTTCCAGCCGGGCTTGTAAAGCTTCGCTGACAAAAGTTCCGGCGCCGACCCTGGCTTCCAGCAGGCCTTCGGAAATCAGCCTGTCGATGGCATCGATCACTGTCGTGCGCGAGACGCCGATCTCCTGGGCCAGTGTCCGGGTTGCCGGCAGCCGGTCGCCCGGCATAAGCGCGCCTGTCAAAAGAAGGTCACGCAAAGCCATATAGAGTTGGATCGAGATTTTCTTTTCGGCGCTCTTGTCAATCTTGATGGAGGACAGGACCGCGCCCGCATGCCGTTTCATAGAATTCTCCCAATTGGTCTGGGAGATTGCGCAAAACGGACCTTCTATCAAGTCCAATTCTGGATAACTTGACAGTCCAATCTACAAAAACTGCGCTCCGGGAGCCCCGTTCAAGGACCTCAAGCCCCATGAAAATACAATCAATTGAGACATTTACCAACGAGTTTGTCTGCTTCACCCGTGTGACGGCAGATTCTGGCGAAACCGGTTGGGGCCAGGTCGCGCCGTACTATGCAGACATCACGGCGGAAGTTGTCCACCGTCAGGTAGCGCCTTATGCACTTGGCGAAGACGCGCTGAACATCGAACATCTGATGGACATCATCCCGGACCGCGAACACAAGTTCCCGGGATCTTATCTTCGCCGGGCCATGGGCGGTCTGGATACCGCGCTGTTTGACCTGCGCGGTAAGCTAGAAGGTAAGCCGGTTTGCGAACTTTTGGGTGGCACCGCAGGGCCGGTGCGCGCTTATGGCTCGTCGATGAAGCGGGACATCACACCGCAAGATGAAGCGGACCGCCTGAAGCGGCATCAGGACGAGCGCGGTTTTACCGCGTTCAAATTTCGGATTGGTGCCGAATGCGGCCGCGATCAAGACGAATGGGAAGGCCGGACAGATGAGATCGTGCCCCTAATGCGCAAGAGCTTTGGCGATGAAACTTCATTGCTGGTGGATGCCAACTCCTGTTATTCGCCAGCCAAGGCAATCGAAATCGGCCGTTTTCTGGAAGCCAACGGCATCTCTCACTATGAAGAGCCTTGCCCCTATTGGCACTATGACCAGACAAAACAGGTCACGGATGCGCTCGATATTGATGTCACCGGCGGGGAACAGGATTGTTCTCTGATCGACTGGAAACGCATGATCGATCAAAAGGTCGTCGACATCATCCAGCCGGATATCTGTTATCTCGGCGGCATGGTGCGCAGCATGAAAGTTGCCCAAATGGCGCATGAGGCGGGGATCCCGTGCACCCCGCATGCAGCCAACCTGTCGCTGGTGACTCTGTTCACCATGCACTTGCTGCGCGCCATTCCGAACGCCGGAAAGTATCTGGAATTCTCCATTGAAGAGGAAGACTACTACCCGTGGCAGTACGACCTCTTCGTCAAATCTCCATTCGATATCGTTGACGGCAACGCCATCGTGACAGATGCCCCGGGCTGGGGTGTTGAAGTCAATCCGGAATGGCTTGCCAAGTCCACATACAAAATCAGCTCCCTGGAGGGCTAATCATGGCGTCTCAACAAGACCTCATCGCCGAATACGAACAGACTGGCACGCTCTCTGCGTTGCCATTGGGCCACTTCATCGACGGCGCGTTTTCGCAGCCCTCGCACAACCGCACCATGGAAAGCTTCGATCCGGGCAAGGGGGCAGCGTTTGCGCGGTTCACGGCCGGAACGTCTGAGGATGTGGATGCAGCCGTTCTTTCCTCGCGGAAAGCGTTTGAGACCGTCTGGCGCGACATGGCACCGGTTGAACGTGCGCGTATTCTTCTGAAAACTTCCGAACTGATCCTGGAAAACTTGGATCTGCTGGCGGTTGTCGAAACACTCGACTGCGGAAAACCGCTTCAAGAATCCATCGGCGATGTTCGTGGTGCTGCACGCACGTTCGAATACTATGCCGGCGCCTGTGACAAGCTACAGGGCGACAGTTTCCCGCTCGCGGGCGATTACATAGGCTATTCGATCCATGAACCGGTCGGGGTGACCGCGCACATCATTCCGTGGAACTTCCCGATTTCAACAGCCGCCCGCGGCTTTGCACCAGCTCTGGCGGCTGGATGTACCGTTGTGGCAAAACCGGCCGAACAGACCCCGTTCACCGCGCTGCTTTTGGCCAAGATCTTGTCGGACGCCGGCTTGCCGGATGGGGTTTGCAATGTGGTCACCGGAACAGGCATGGAAACCGGTGCGCCTTTGACCCAAAACACTGGTGTTGATCACATCACCTTCACCGGCTCTGTCCAGACTGGCAAGGCAGTGATGAAGGCGGCTGCCGATGACATCACCCGCGTTGTGCTGGAACTTGGCGGCAAATCGCCGGTGGTCGTTTTGGCTGATTGCAACAAGGAACAGGCGCTCAACGGCATTATGGGCGCCATCTTTGAAAACGCCGGTCAGATCTGTTCTGCAGGCTCCCGTCTTGTCATCGAAAAATCGATCCATGAGGAGTTCGTCTCTGAACTGGTCAAGCGCACCAAGGCGCTGAAAATCGGTCATGGGCTCAACCAGCCTGAACTTGGTCCGGTCAATTCTGCCGAACATCTGGCCAAGATTGCTGGTTTCATTGACCGGGCGAAAGAGCGCGGCGCAACTGTTGCAGTCGGTGGCGCCATCACCAACGATCCGGAAACAGGCGCTGGCTGGTTCTTTGAACCGACCATCGTAGACGCTGTTCCGGCCAAGGACGAGCTTGCCCAGGAAGAGATCTTCGGTCCGGTGCTGACCGTTCAGGTCGCAGAGGACGCCGATCATGCGCTGGAACTGGCCAATGACTGCCAATACGGCCTGGTCGCTGGCATCTACACTTCGGATTTTTCCAAGGCTCACCAGCTCGCCCGCAAGATTGACGCAGGGCAGATCTACATCAACGAGTATTTCGCTGGCGGCATTGAAGTGCCATTTGGCGGCAACAAGAAATCCGGTTTCGGCCGGGAAAAGGGCATCGAAGGTCTGAAGAGCTACTGCAAGACCAAGAGCATTGCGGCAAAAATCGGCTAGGAGATCCAATCAACCAGGCGATGGGGCGCGGCAGATACTCTCGATCACATCCCACCTAGAAAGAGATGAGCTGCTGCGGCCTATAAAACGGGACGGAAAGACCTGCCCAATTATGTTTTGAGGCAGTGCGCATGAGGCCCTCGGATTGAGGGGCGGCGGACGTGCTGTCTGGCCTGGTAAACCGGATCCCTCGGCAGATTTATTCCGCGAAAGGCCAGTTTTCCGTTCCCCGGAGCTGGCCTTTTCTTTTTTCGCTTATCGATCCTTTGCTACAAGAAGCAACTCGTTGGTCACCAGCGTCGGGCAACCACCTGGCAGTGCATTGCCCTGAAACTGGTCTTTGTTCAGATCGATGGTGCGCAGAGGCAGACGCAAGTTGCCATCTGCGGTGAGGCCAGCCCCGCTCTGAAGGAGAATTTCCGATATCAGTCCGGTCATGGGCGGGCCTTCCGCAAAGGCTGCTCCAGCGAGACTGCCGAGGCCATGAACAGAATAGATGGAACCAGGTAATGCGGCTCCCAGCTCTTCGATACTGGAATGAAGGTCGGTAAAAGGCGCCAAAGTGGTGATCACCGCATTGCAAACCTTGCCATCTGTCCCTTCTGGATCGGATTTGACGCGGAACAAGGTGAATTCGGTTTCTGGATCAAGAGCTGCTTCAAAACGGGCACCGGTGATGCCATGCCCAGAGATTTGAGCCTCTTCTGCAAGTGAAAGGGTTTCGGGCAACAAATGCGCAAAATGCGTGTGGCCGTCTTCCTGCCAAAAGGCATGAATATGAGCGAACCAGCCGCCGTCCCGCCAGCCGAGGATCGCGACAGCCTCGTCAAGCTTTGCGCCCTTGGACGCATGGGTATCGCTGTACCAGGCTGCATGGCGGTCATCAATGGCACGGTCCGGCATGACATAGTCGAAGGGCGTCAGGTGAAGGCCCGAGAGATCCAAGACGGCAGAACCATATCCTGCGTTGGTTGCCCAGTGTCCCAAAGCGTTGAGCAGCGGTTCGTTGCCTGACAGCTGAAAGGATACCGGTTCTGCGTGGCACAAGGCATGCGGCAACCGGTTTTCCGCCTTTGGACCGGGATGCCGAACGTCTTCCAGGGTGCGTGGCGCCGGACGTCTCATAACAGGCCTTTTTCGGTGAGGTATTCACGCACCAGCTTCTTGGTGATCTTGCCATAGGCGCTGGTCGGCATTTCCTCAATGAAGAGATAGCGTGCCGGCATCTTGTAACGGGTGATCTTGTCCTTCAAAAACTCAGAAAGCTCCGCGCTATCGGTTTGATTGCCCTGTTCCATGACACAGACTGCTAGGCCGACTTCGCCCCATTGCGGATCAGGAATGCCGAGAATGGCAACTTCTGAAATGGCGGGATGGGTCAGAAGGATCTCTTCGACTTCCTTCGGATAAACGTTGGAGCCGCCAGAAATATACATGTCTGAGGCCCGGCCGGTGAGATAGAGATAGCGGGCCTCATCCATATGGCCGATGTCGCCAGTGCGGAACCAGCCATTTCTAAACGACTTCTGGTTGGCGCCGTCATCATCCAGATAACCGGAACATACGGCAGACCCGACGACACAGACTTCGCCGGTTTCCTGCGGACCTAGGACCTTGCCCGTATCATCTTGAATGGAAATCTCGATCCCGGTGCGTTCCACACCACAGGTACCGGTCCGTGTATGAGGCCCGTCCTCCATAGAGTGCTCACTGGGCCTTAGAACCGTAATGTTTCCGGTCACCTCGCCAAGGCCATAATACTGCACCAGCACCGGGCCGAGTTTTTCCAAGGCCTGTTTTTGATCTTCCCTATACATGGGGGCGCCTGCATAGATCAGATGCCGCAGGCTGGAGTGATCAAACTCATCAACGGCTGGATCTTCCACCAGCCGCTTTACGATTGTCGGAACAGTGAACATGTTCGAGATCTTGTGCTCTTCGATCAGGCGAAAGGCATCGGATGGCTTAAACCCGCCTTGCGGCATCAGGATATGGGCAGCGCCACAAGATAGCTGTGCGATCAGTTGTAGACCGGCCCCATGGGAGAGAGGGGCAATCACTAGAGCGGCATCTGTCTCGGAAGTTCCGGGCAGAAGGTCGGCCATGTAGTTGACTGTGACAATGCCGATCTGGCCATGGGTGAGCACCACCGCTTTCGGACGGCCAGTTGAGCCAGAGGTGAAGAAATACCAGCAGGGATCATTGTGATCGACGTTCGCATTGCCAATGGACGTGCCTGCATGTTTGGCAATCAAGGTCTCATACGACTGCCCGAATGCGCTTTCCCCGATGGTGATAACACCGGCTATATCCGGGCAAGCCGTTTTCACCGCGTCCGCTTGAGCCGCATAGTCAGCATCACACAGGAAAAGATTGGCCTTGGACTTCTCCGCCGCATAAGCGGTTTCACCCGGAGCCTGGCGGAAATTGCAAGGAACCCAAATGGCGCCAAGCCGGAAAGCGGCCAGCATGATCTCCACCATCTGATTGGAGTTTTGTGCCTGAACCAGTATGCGGTCGCCCTTGGTGATCCCCAAGTCGGTTGTAAGGGCAGCACACAGAGCTGAAACGCGTTGATCAAGGTCCTGCCAGCTCCAGGTTCTATTCCCCCAGACAAGCGCCGGACGTTCCGGCCAGCGGCGGGCATTGCGAGTTAGAAAATGCGCCAGGTTTTGCACACGATTGGAACAGCGCTCGATCATACGGTTTGAAACCTCCCAGATTATCCGTGCCGCCAAGGTAGGGGGTACTTGCGTGATTTGACAAGCAATATGAATGGCCTAAGCGGCATTTCAATTCGCTAGAAAATCAGGCAAGGTTGCCAGTTCAAATAGGAACGCATGTGAGTGCAGGAAAGATTGATGACACTTTCGCCAGATTTCGATTGGGACGATGCCTACGCCAATGGCGCATATATTGAGAACGCCGACAGTTATCCCGCGCGCTGGGCTGATGAAGCGCTGAATTTCCGGTCTAGCTGGATCAAAAAAGATCTGGACATCATTTATGGCGACGGCGACCGGCAACGCCTGGATCTGTTTCACCCAGATGGGTCAAGTAAGGGGCTGGCGGTTTTTGTTCATGGCGGTTATTGGCGCCGGTTTGACAAGTCCTATTGGTCTCATCTGGCTGCCGGTGCGCTGGGCAACGGCTGGTCCGTCTGCATGCCGAGTTATGACTTGGCGCCGGCGGTTCAGATTTCAGAGATCACATCTCAGATCGGTGCCGCGCTCAACAAATCCGCACAACGCGTCGAGGGGCCGGTCCGCCTCTCTGGGCATTCTGCGGGCGGGCACCTGGTCACCCGAATGGTTTGCAAGGACACTCCGCTGAAGCCGGATGTCTTGGACCGGATCGAAATGGTCGTGTCGATCAGCGGCCTGCATGACTTGCGGCCCTTGATGAAGACCGCGATGAACGATGATTTTCTGCTCAATGAAGAAGGCGCGGAAAAGGAAAGCGCAGCGCTGCTTGCGCCGGCTACCTCGTGTCCGGTGACCGCCTGGGTCGGGGGAAGTGAACGGCCGGAGTTTATCCGCCAATCCCAGCTGTTGGCCGATGCCTGGGAGACGGCAACTTTTCATGAAGATCCGGGCAAGCACCATTTTGATGTAATTGAGGGTCTGGCCGATCCGTCAAGCCAGCTGACGTCGGAACTTTTGGGCTAAGCCTCAGTCCTCAAGTGCATAGAAGCGCTGGGCAAGCCGACGTACACCAGTGTTTTCATAAAGTGCGATGCTGGCGGGCGGCACCAGATAGGCCACACCGGCTTCCAAGCCGTCCCGCCAGCACAGCCGGACTTCCGAAATGGTCCGTTCCGTGACATCGAAGACGTAGAATTCCTTGGGCAGCGGCAGGTCTTCGTTGAGCAAGAGCCGCAAGCCGCCCTGGGAGATGTCCCGGGTGGTGCAATCGCAAATGTAATCGTTGGTCAGGCTGGCGAGTTTCGCCGGCCGCAATCGTGTGCGCCAGCGCGGGAAAAAACGTTTTTGAACGGCATTCATAGCCGTCTGCCTGTTGAGGCTTAAACCTTTGAACATTTTGGACCTCAACGACGTGGAGCCGCCGGTGGCGGGGGAGGTGGTGATGGAGGAGGTGGCGGCGCGAGCTGCTGCCGCGGCTCGAGAGCAGGTGGTGGAGCTTGCTGTTTGATCAGCGGCCGCCCTCGGTACGTCGGATCGCCAAGAGTTGTCGGGCGATGATTGACGCTGGACTGGTCATTGACGCACATCCGGTAAGCAAGGTCATAAAGACTTCGCCAGCCGGCCGGATAATTGCCTAAGTTGTCCAGAACCGCGAGCGCGCCGCCGATCTTCGCACCGCGTTCCGCACCACTGGGTCCAGCCCAGATACCGCCGGCAACAGCGCCACGGGATCCGCGGTCATAGATCTCCAGATCCGTCCCGCCGGGATTGACATGGGCGTCCGCATAAGCACGCGCATACGCATGACAATTGTAAGGTTGAGCAAGCGCGCCCGGGATCGGGGCGATGCAGACGGCAGCAACCACGCCAAACGTCCACCGCCTGGCCGCTGCAATTGGGTATGCAGGCGCCGTCTGGCGATTTAGTGGCTCTTCGATCAACGCGCCGTCCTTGGGACGCCATCGCTGGGTCATTGTGGTCTCCGCTCGTCAGGATTGGGCCGGCGTGGGTGTGCCGGCACTCGGAAAGTTATCAGCGTGATCCATGCCCTACGGAGATTGCGCGAGCCTTACGGTGCCACGGTTCAGTGGAACAGCCTCAGACAAGCTTGGAGTTTTAGAACTGCTGCGATCCCGGCTGAATGGAGGTTTTTATGGAACCGGTGTTCCTGAACAAACTGGTCTCGCAGAACAACGAATGGCTGTCTGTCCGCCAGGCGGCAATTGCGGAAAACATCGCCAATGCGAACACCCCAGGTTTTGGCGCAAAGGATGTCGAGCCGTTTACGTCTGTGATCAGCAAAAGCCAGCTGGCGATGACCGCAACGCACGGCAGTCACCTCGGCCAGACCATGGAAGCGGCGCGAGCCTCGGATGTCGAAAAGGCCGACAGCTGGTCCGTGAGCCACTCCGGCAACTCTGTCAGCCTGGAACAGGAGCTGATGAAAGCCGGTGAGGTCGCGCGTGATCATTCGCTGAACGCGTCCATCGCCAAGTCGTTCCACAAAATGTACCTCACAGCCGTCAAACCCTAAGCCCAGGTGATTTCAAGCTATGTCCGATCCTCTTTCCGCCACATTAGAAATTGCCGCTTCCGGGTTGAAAGCCCAGTCCGACCGCATGCGGATCGTGTCAGAAAACCTGGCCAACGCCCGGTCGACCGGCGAGACATCCGGTGACGATCCCTACCGCCGCAAGACGATCACGTTCGAAAGCGAATTCAATCGGGCGAGCCAAGCCAATCTCGTGTCTGTGAAAGGCATTGGCACGGACAAGGCGCCGTTCACCGTTGAATACGATCCCGGACATCCGGCAGCGGACATCGATGGCTACGTGAAGATGCCGAACGTCAATACGCTGATGGAACTCGCGGATATGCGCGAAACCAACCGATCCTATGAAGCCAATTTGAAAGTCATGACCCAGGCCCGCGAAATGGTCATGCGCCACATCGACCTGTTGAGGACCTGATCATGATCAACGAAATCTCTGCCCTGACATCGGCATCGTCGACGGATGGGATTTTGAAATCAACGTCAACCACGCGCTACATGTCCGGTCCCCCGGATCTTGGCGGAACCGAACAGGTTTCCGGCCCGTCTTTTTCCGATGCGATTGCAGAAGTGTCGCAAACGGCAATCGACAAGGTCAAGCAGGGCGAAGCTGCAGCGATTGCCGGTGTGGATGGCCAAGCCTCCGTTCAGCAAGTTGTTGAAGCCGTGATGCAGGCGGAATCCACCCTGCAGACCGCCATTGCCATTAGGGACAAGGTCGTCAGCGCCTATCAGGAAGTGAGCCGCATGACGATTTGATCTGCCTTGAAAAAATCGAGAGCGATTAAATCGCCTTTTCAGCGACTTTAGGAGACAAAAGATGAAAGCCCTTGCTATCGCGGCGACCGGAATGAGCGCTCAGCAGCTCAATGTGGAAGTGGTTGCCAACAACATCGCCAATATGAACACCACATCGTTCAAACGGGCCCAGGCCGAGTTTTCGGACCTGCTTTATCAGGCAGAACGCTTGCAGGGTGTTCCAAACCGCGGCGGCGAAGATCCGGTGCCGGAAGGCGCGCAGCTGGGTCTTGGTGTGCGCACGGCAGGTATCCGCAAACTGCATGTGCAAGGTCCAATGAACAACACCGGCAACCAGTTTGACGTGGCACTGGATGGCCGGGGCTGGTTTGAGGTCACCGGACCGGATGATGAAACGCTTTTTACACGGGCAGGTTCCTTCAACAAGAATGCAGACGGCCGCCTCGTCACCATTGATGGCTACACGGTAGAGCCGGCGATTATCATTCCCAATGACACGATCGAAGTTGTGATCAACGAAAGCGGTCAGGTCTATGCCAAGATTGATGGCGAATTGAACCCGCGTGAACTTGGCCAGCTGACCCTCGCTAACTTTGCAAATGATGTCGGCCTGGAACCGGTCGGTGGCAACCTCTTCCGCGAAACACCGGCGTCGGGCGCACCGGTTGCCGGTGTCCCGGGAGATCCGGGGTTTGGCGTGGTCCGTCAGGGCTATCTTGAAACATCCAACGTCGACCCGGTGAAGGAAATCACCGCGCTCATCTCCGCCCAGCGCGGTTATGAGATGAACTCTAAGGTCATGAAAGCGGCCGACGAAATGGCCAACACCGTCACCAACGGCATCCGATAACCAGGCACCGGGGGCGAACCTCATGACCAAAGTCCTTAGAACCCTGACAGTGCTGTTTGCTGTGCTTGGCTTGACGCAGGCCGTCCAGGCGGCGGGCATTCAATTGCCGGTCCCGCGCCAGACAATCCCGCCGGGAACGGAACTCAGCCACCAGGATTTGATTGAACGCAAGTTTCCGAGCCGTGCTGCTCAGCAGTTTGCCGTGGCAGCGCATCGCAGTCAGGTCGTGGGGCTCGTTGCCCGGAGGACCTTGCTGCCGGGTCAGCCAATTCCTGTCAGCGCTGTCGAAAAACCGCTTCTGGTGAAGCGCGGTGAACCGGCCCGGCTGGTGTTTCACGAGCAGGGTTTGATGATCATCATGCAGGTGGAAGCGCTTCAAAATGGCGGTGCCGGGAGTTTTGTCCGTGTCCGCAACGTCGACAGCGGTCTGGTGGTGTCCGGCAGGGTTCAGCAAGACGGTTCGATCCGCGTGGAGAATTGATAGATGGTCCGGATTTTCATTTGCCTGCTGGCGCTTTTGACCGCCATGCCGGCCACCGCAATGGTGCGGATCAAGGACATTGCCAATCTTCAAGGGGTGCGTGACAACCAGCTTGTCGGCTACGGCCTGGTGATTGGGCTGAAAGGCTCCGGCGACACCTTGCGCAATTCGCCTTTTACAGAGCAATCTTTGCAATCGATGCTGGACAGCCTGGGCGTCAATGTCCGCGATACACCGCTTAGGACCCGCAATGTGGCTGCTGTCGTGGTGACCGCCGAAATGCCGTCGTTCATCGGCAAGGGATCGACGATCGACGTCAGCGTGTCTTCGCTGGGCGATGCAACATCACTTGCTGGCGGCATGCTGGTTGCCACACCGCTTTTAGGCGCGGATGGTCAGATCTATGCTGTGGCGCAAGGTCCGGTGGCTGTTTCGGGATTTGCCGAACTCGGAGCTGCGGAAAGCCTCACTCAAGGCATTCCAACCGTTGGCCGGGTGCCGAACGGTGGCCTGATCGAACGCAATTTACCGGCAAAGTTTGCGCAAATTCCCGACCTGGTTCTTGAGTTGTCCAACCCTGATTTCAAGACCGCAGTGCGTATCACTGATGCCATCAACCGCTATACCAGAGAACGGTATGGCATTCGGGTTGCCAAAGAGCGGGACTACCGGTCGATTGATCTGACCCCGCCGAAGAAGGTGAGCATGACCCGGTTCATTGCGGAAATCGAATCCATCCGCGTCCGGCCGGACCAAAGCGCCAAGGTCGTCATCGATGAACGCACAGGGACAGTGGTGATTGGCAAGGATGTTCAGATTTCGACGGTGGCGATCACCCACGGCAATCTGACCGTCCGAATTTCCGAAGCGCCTGAAGTGTCTCAGCCTTCGCCGTTTTCGCAAAACGGGGAAACGGTGGTGGTGCCGCGGACTTATGTGGATGCTCAGGAGAGCGGCGGGCGGCTCGCCGTTGTTGGCGGCACTGATCTGCCTACCCTGGTGCGCGGTCTTAACCGTATCGGCCTGAGGCCAACCGGGATCATTGCCATCCTGCAGGCGATCAAGACTGCAGGGGCCCTTCAAGCCGAGCTTGTGGTCCAGTAGGCATCCGCTAGATCTGGATACGCAAGAAGAAGCGCCGCGCCCAGCGGCGTTTCTTTTGTTTTGTGCAGCCGACAGCCTCGCACAAGCTCGATCAGTGATTGTCCAATCAAACTGGTCACTCGCAAAGGACAGTGCTCACATGCCTACTCTCGTGGATGGATGCCGGACGGCCGGCATTCTGACATGCCTGGCTCTCCAGATCGTTTGCGCAGGCAGCGCCGCGCGAGCTGAGACACCGCCGGCCAAGCCGGTGAAAGTCGAGACGGTTGAGATCCAACACAAGGATCAACACGGTCAGCCGCTGCGCGATAGCGAACTTTATTGCAAAAACATCGCGGACGCTGCCAGCGATGCCCGCATCCAATGGCAAACCTGGAAGATGATTGCTCTGGAAGGCCGCCTGCAGGCCCGCATTGCTGAACTGCAGCGCAAGGAACGGGAGTTTGAAGCCTGGGTCGCGCGCCGTGAGGAACTGCTGGAACAGGTTGAAGATCAGGTGGTCACGATCATTGGCCGGATGCGTCCAACGGCGGCTGCTGAACAACTGTCGACCACAGAAGATGAAGCTGCCATCGGTGTGCTTCTGAAACTAAAAGCCCGGGTTGCCAGCGCGATCCTTGACGAAATGGAGCCGGCCCGAGCGGCCCAGCTGACCCAATCCATGATGGGCTTTACGAACCCCGTCGTACAACGGAGATTTTAATGCGTTTGATGCTCATGTCTTTGGGAGCAGCTGTGCTTTCTGGCTGCGCCGGGCAACTGGAAGATCTCGGCAAGGCGCCGGAAATGTCCCCAGTTGGGTATGGATTGGCCAACCGGCCGGCTAAGGTTTATCCGCTCAGCACCTTCGCGCCTGGCGGCGTCAAGGACTACAACTCGCTCTGGCGCAATGATCGTGAAAACTTCTTTGCCGACCCGCGCGCAAAAAAAATCGGCGACGTTCTGACTGTCGCGATCCAGATCGATGACAAGGCGGAATTGGACAATTCGTCCGAGCGCGGCAGGAATTCCGACATCGGGATTGGCGGGTCTTTTAACGCCGGCAGCAACGGCAGCACATCCGGCGGCCAAGCGGACCTGAGCGGCAATTCTGCATCGACCTCAGCTGGTTCTGGATCCATCGACCGATCTGAGGAAATCAACCTGTCCGTTGCCGCTGTTGTCACTGACCGCTTGCCCAACGGCAATTTGGTTATCTCCGGCTCCCAGGAAGTGCGCGTCAATTACGAAATGCGCATCCTCAATGTCAGCGGCATCGTGCGTCCACGAGACATCGAAAGCAACAATATCATTCCCTACGACAAGATCGCGGAAGCCCGGATTTCCTATGGCGGCCGAGGCCGGATCACTGAAGTTCAGCAGCCGGGTTGGGGCCAGCAGGTCTATGACATCATTACACCGTTTTGAGCTGCGGGGGGCACGACTATGACCAACAGTGTTGTTCCATACAGCTTTGCTGAAACAGAAAGCGGTCGCTCCAGCTTCTTCGCTGCCCTGATCTTGATCGGGTTGGTTGGCGCCGGAGCTGGGGCCGGTCTGGCGAAATTCGTCTCTGACATGACAGAAACCGCAGTGCATGGACGGATCCGTGAGGCTCAGGCGTTCAGCCAGACCTTGCCATTTGCACCTTCAACGCGGTTGCAGCGGTTGGAGCCGCTGGTCACCAATCTGGCAGTTCCGAACAAAGCCTGGATCCGTCTGCAGGCCTCGCTCCTGCTCGAGGATGATCCAGATGGCGATGTCGCGGTTTTGCGCAAGCGTATCGAAGACGATTTCATGAGTTATCTGCGGACGCTGACGATGGCTCACCTGGAAGGCAGCGTCGGGCTTCAACACTTGCGGGAAGACCTGAATGAACGCGCCAAAGTGCGCAGCAAAGGCCAGGTTCGCGAAGTCATTTTGGAGTCTGTGGTAATTCAATGATCCGATTGTTTGTAACAGCCGCCGCGCTTTTAATCCTCCCTTTCGGCATGTCCGGCGGCGCTTTGGCCCAGGTACCCGATCTCTCCGCGCTGCTGCCTGAAGGCGAGGGAAGTGCGTCCGGACGTATCATCCAAATGGTGATGCTTTTAACGGTGCTGTCTCTGGCGCCCGGCATCTTGATCATGGTCACCAGCTTCATCCGTTTTGTGATCGCCTTTTCCTTCTTGCGCTCTGGAATTGGTCTTCAGACAACGCCGGGTAATCTGATCCTGATCTCCCTGGCGCTGTTCATGACGTTTTATGTCATGGCACCGACTTTCGACAAAGCCTGGGAAGACGGTGTGCAGCCGCTCATGAACAACGAGATCAGCGAACAGGAAGCTTATGGGCGGATCACTGACCCGTTCCGCGATTTCATGCTTAGCCAGGTGCGTGAACAAGATCTGGTGTTGTTTGACGATCTGGCCGCCGGCCGGGTGACGGAAGAGCCGGCTGAATCGGCAGAAGAAGTCGAACTTCGAGTCCTAGTCCCAGCATTCATGATTTCTGAGCTCCGCCGCGGCTTTGAGATAGGATTTCTGATCGCGCTTCCGTTTCTAGTGATCGACATGATCGTTGCCACCATCACCATGTCGATGGGCATGATGATGTTGCCTCCCACGGTTATTTCCTTGCCATTCAAGGCTTTGTTTTTCGTCTTGATCGACGGCTGGAACTTGCTGGTTGGCAGTTTGGTGCGGTCGTTCTTCTGACATTTAATCCGGATTGAAGAGACAAAGGCGGAGCCAATGGCTCCGCCTTTTTTGTGTGATATTATCGCGCGCGATAAAGATATCTTGGGTTGCTGATACAGGGCATATTTGTTTCTGAGCAGGATTGGCTGCTTGAATGTGTGTTGTTTGAATGATCGCACTGGAAAGAAAATACGTGAAGCAACCTGCAAAAAAATGGCGTTTTCCTCAAAAGAACGAAAAACTTTAATTTGAGGGTAAAGACGCAAGCTTCGCGCAAGTTTTGATGTCTAGTCTCTAAATCACACGACGGGTTGAGCCTCACTGACCTTGAAGGGCTCAAAAGCATGACGCTGCCCCGCCGTCCCGGTGAAACTCCGGAATGTCCCAATCCAAGTACCAGTACCTACTGTAACACTGAAAGGGACATATCATGTCTAGTTTGATGACCAACGCTTCTGCGATGACTGCATTGCAGACCCTGACTTCCACAAACAAAAACCTTGCGACTACGCAAAACCGGATTTCCACCGGTTTCCGTGTGGCGGGTGCTGAAGACAACGCCGCTTATTGGTCAATCGCAACCACCATGCGGTCTGATAATATGGCCTTGTCTGCTGTTTCCGATGCTCTCGGGCTCGGCGCAGCGACTGTGGACGTCATGTACACGGCTATGAACAGTACCGTGGACGTGATGAACGAGATTAAGGCGAAAGTTGTTGCTGCCAAAACACCAGGCGTTGACCGCGGCAAGATCCAGTCTGACATCTCACAGCTGCAGAACCAGCTTAAGTCGACAGCAGACTCGGCTGTCTTCAACGGCGAAAACTGGCTGTCCGTTGATTCCAGTGCAGCTGGTTACTCAGCAACGAAGGACATCGTGTCTTCGTTCAGCCGTGCAGGCGGCACCATCACCGTTCAGACCATTTCAGTCGATATTACATCTGCTGCTGGTGGTACTGAATTGTACGATGCTGCTGACCAATCCGGCATTTTGGATCAGGACCGCAGTTTTGCGGCTCTAACCAACATTACCGGTGCCGGTATCGCTGACTTTGACATCTCTGCTGTTACCGATGCAGACCTTGCCGGTCTGGATACGGTGATTGCTGGTGTTGACGCAGCGCTCGGTCAAATCACGGATGCTGCGACGTCCCTCGGTTCGATCAAGTCCCGTGTTGATCTTCAGAAAGACTTTGTCTCCAAATTGACTGACGCGATTGATCGTGGTGTCGGTCAGCTTGTTGACGCTGACATGAACAAAGAGTCCACCCGCCTTCAGGCTCTGCAGACCCAGCAGCAGCTCGGCATTCAGGCTCTGTCCATCGCCAACCAGGGTTCTCAGAACATTCTGTCCCTGTTCCGCTAATCTTCACCGATTACCGGATGAGAGGCCGCGCCCAATGGGCGCGGCCTTTTTCGTTTGGAATTCAACTTCTTCGATCAACGCATGACAGGCTCGCGCAAGCTCCACTGTCGATAGTGCCAGGAACTTGAGACGAACGTGCATGAAGGGGTTATGCATGCCGGGCCGTGAACACGCCGAAAAACTTTGGGCCAACTTGATGGAATTAGGCATGCGCCGCTTGATCGCGCTTGCCTTGATCGGCCTTGCCACCATAGCCACCGTCGGCGCTGGGGCCTTTTATCTGAGCCGGCCGGAAACGACGCCGCTCTACACCGGACTTTCTGGTGAAGATGTGTCCCGGATTGGGTCCGCCTTGCGTGATGCTGGCATCCCGTTTGATGTCAATTCCGCCGGGGATGCGGTTTTGGTCCGTCATGGCCAGACAGCAAAGGCACGAATGCTTCTCGCCGAAAAAGGCCTGCCGCGCGGCGCCAACTCTGGTTATGAGCTGTTTGATGACCTTGGGTCCCTCGGCCTGACATCCTTCATGCAGGAAGTCACAAGGGTCAGAGCGCTCGAGGGCGAACTTGCCCGCACCATCCAGCTGATGAAAGGCATCCGGGCAGCGCGCGTTCACATCGTACTGCCGGAAAAAGGATCGTTCCGCCGTGACAAGCAACCGCCGTCGGCGTCCGTTGTGATCCGTTCCGATATTCCTGATGATGTCCGTACCGCTGATGCCATCCGCCATCTTGTTGCGGCAGGGGTACCCGGTATGGAAGCGGCCAAGGTAACAGTGCTGGATACATCGGGTGGTATCCTGGCGGCCGGGAAGGATCCGACGAAAGCGTCTGCTGGTCAGATGGCCAGCCTTGAAATGGCGGTTAACAACCGCATTCAGGAAAACATTCGCAAGACCCTGACACCGTATCTGGGGCTCGACAATTTCCAAGTCAGCGTTGCTTCCGAACTGAACACAGACCGGAAGCGGATTGCCGAGACGATCTTCGATCCGGACTCGCGGATCGAGCGATCCGTGCGGACCATCCGCGAAAATGAAAACGCTGAAAATTCCAGCACGACTGAACCGGTAACCGCCGAACAGAACCTGCCGGAAGAAAATGTTACGGCTGATGGTGGTGAGCGTTCATTGGAAGAAACAGAACGGCGGGAAGAAACCGTCAATTACGAAATTTCGTCCAAACGGATCGAAACCTCTCAGGACGGCTATCGGGTTGACCGGCTGTCAATCGCTGTCCTGGTCGACAAAACCCGTCTGTCAGACTCCCTTGGCGGATCCCCGACACAGTCACAAATTGAAGAACAGGTCCGGGAAATCGAAGCGCTGGTGGCCTCATCCGCTGGGGTGACACCCGACCGGGGCGATCTCGTAAAAGTGTCTGTGGTCGATTTTGTCGACGGCGGCCGTGATCTTGAACCGATCCCGCCGATTGGTGTGACCGAATACCTGCTGCGTCAGTCCGGTAACATCGTCAATGCCTTGGCCATTCTGACGGTATCCATGCTGGTGATTTGGTTTGGCCTGCGACCGGCTGTGGCCGCCCTGGTTCCGCAAGTGACCAGTGAACAGGCCGAAATGGCTGAAATCGGGTTGCTGCCGGAGGGCGCTGAGGCGCCTGCCGAGTTGGCCGAGGGCGAACAGGGGTTCCTCGTGCCGCCGGATCACTCAGACCTGCTTCAAGACCTCAACAGCAAGCGCAACCAATCCGCGCTGAAGAAACTGGAATCTCTCCTGGAATTCAACGAAGAGCAATCTGCCGCAATCCTGCGCCAGTGGCTCTATGACACGGAGCGTACCTGATGACAGCATCCGCAGCCGCGCACATTCCGGTTCTATTAACACCGACTTTCAAATCCTTCGAAAACCTGGATGGAGTCCTGGCTGACGTTATTGAGCCAGAAAACAGCGCAGAGGCTCCGGCAGGCGAGGAAGATCTCCGGCTGGCGAACTATGAGCGCGGCTTGACCGAAGGGGATACCCGCACCCGGGCGCACTTCGAGGTGCTCCTTGAACAAGAACGTGAGGTTCACGCCAAACAGCTCGAAGAAGAACGTCTTCGGTTTGAAATGCGTGAGGCCGCAAACATCAGCGCTGCGATCGAGGGCTTTCTTCAAATCACCGAACAGCGGCTATCTTATTCACTCTCCAAGCTCTTGATGCCGTTCTTGAAACAGAAAGTCGCCGATCAACTTGTCGAGTCCTTTGCAGGCCGGCTCCGCCAATTGTCGGAAGTCCCAGGAGGGACAACCATCCGTCTTCGCGGTCCTGAAACACTCGTTGCTCAAGTCTTGCAACAGCTTCCAGGCATGAAAGACCGGATCGATGTTCAAACCGCCGGTCAGGTTGAGCTGCAAGCAGTGTTTGACGAAACCACGATCGAAACCCGCCTCGGCGATTGGCTGGGACAGTTGGATAGCTTGCAGGCGGAAGGAAAAGACTGATGGATAGCCTGCCGAATGAAATTGTCATTGTCCGGCGCCGCAACGCTAGGGAAGAAGATCATCAACCCCACGGTGTGTGGAAAATCGCCTATGCGGATTTCATGACCGCCTTGATGGCCTTCTTTCTGGTTATGTGGCTGATCAATGTGACGGATGAAAGCGTGCGCCGCGGCGTCGCTCAGTATTTTAATCCAGTCAAACTCGCCTCGACTGCGCCCAACCGTAAGGGGCTGAACGATCCGATCGTTAATGGTGATACCAACGAAAACGGAACCAAACTCTTTACTGGAAAACTGGGCGGTTCGGATGAAAAAGCCGATGAAAATCCGAAATTCGGGGAAGGTGAAAACAAAGGGAACACGGCGGTTGAAGCTGAGGAAATTCGGGAGCAGGGCGGGGCTCCGGCTGCTGAGGGGCAGTTTACCCAAACGCACGCGGAATCAATCCTGTTCACGGATCCCTACGCCGTTCTTGATACGCTCTCCCAAACAATTCAGGTGGCAAAATCGGGCGAAGCCAATCCTGACGGCATTGGATCAGGCCTGCAAAAGCAACAAGGCGCTCTTGGCGGTGAAGCCTACCGGGATCCGTTCGATCCGCAATTCTGGCAGTTCCGGCCTGGCCGTGGTGTCGATGGAGCTGCAACGGTCACCAAAGGTTTGCCATCAGACACGGGGACCGGAGGAGGTTCCGGGCCAAGCGATGTTCAGCAAGATGGGGACAAAGCCTGGGCAGCACCGTTTGACAAGGATGGCACATCGACGACGGAAGAAACCGGTAACAACACGGACCCGGCAAGCTTTGCGAAAACCGGTACTCGAATCCCATCGGATAACACAACTGCCCTGCAAGTTGATCCTTTGATCGCCCATGTCTCTGGTAAGCCCATGGACAGGACCACGAACTTCCAATCAAAGGCTTCTGAGGCCGCAAGTCGCAGCGCAGGTGTAGCTGAAGCTGAAGGGGCATCAGCAGCTCGTTTGGTGGCGGATCTGAGCCAAGTTCTGAAATCAGCTGAAGGGACGCTCCTTGAAAACACGGCCGCTCAAATCACGGTAAGCCGTCAGGATAATGGTGCGCTAATCAGCCTGACGGACGATCAGAGCTTCGGCATGTTTGCCATCGGATCTGCAGAGCCGCGCCCGGAACTGGTGAAACTGCTGGAGCACCTGGGCAAGGTGATTGCCGGCACCGAAGGACAGATCATCATTACAGGACATACGGATGCGCGCCCGTTCAAGAGCAAGAGCTACGACAACTG
The DNA here is from genome assembly GCF_965216085.1 of Roseibium sp. GTDB lineage: Bacteria > Pseudomonadota > Alphaproteobacteria > Rhizobiales > Stappiaceae > Roseibium. Next base: position 2,457,079 of record NZ_OZ244138.1, read on the forward strand.
GCGCTTGTCCTCGGCCCGCGCGCACATGGCGCTTTATATGCTCAACCGGGGCGGTGTTGGCAAAGACAGATTTATCCGGATTGAAGGGGCAGCTGATCGTCACCTGAAAAACCAAGATGATCCGTTTGCTGCGTCCAATCGGCGGGTTGAGATTTATCTTTTTGAGGAGGGGGCGGAATGATCACGGGCAAGTCCGCAATTCGATCGCTTCATATGGCGCGTGCGATAATCTTGGGTGCGATATTATTGGTAGGTGCACCAGTATTTGCGCAGGAAACAAAAGGCAGCCATAGCCCGAACGCACCTTTCAAGATGGTGCGGGTCCTACAGTCTGCACAAGAGCAGATTGCATCAGGAAACAACACTGCAGCCTCGGCACAGCGTGCTTTGCTGATGAAGATGGACGAAAATTTTCTGGCAATGCCCGGAACTGTTTGGCAGGATCCACGCAATGCCCGCGCAGCGATCATCCATTTGCTTAGCGGCGGCAATCCCTCTGTCATGCGGCACTTGCTTAAGCTCGATCCTTTGCCCGCGATCGATCACAACTTGATGAAAGCGTCTTTGGCGTATGTGGAGGGGCGGGAGCAGGAGATGCTCAAGCTGCTGGTCAACATCGACCCGCTCGATTTGCCTGCAAGCCTGGGAGGTCATATCGCACTGGTGAAAGCTGTTCCCTATATCCAAGCCGATCCGCTGAAAGCCATGGAACTTCTCCAGATTGCGAGCCTCTTGATGCCCGGAACCTTGGTGGAGGAAGCTGCTTTGAGGCGCGAAGTTCTTGTCGCCGGTCTGGTCGGCGATATTGAACGGTTCCGCACTCTGTCGATCCGGTACCTGCGCCGCTATAGCGGCTCGGTCTACGTCGGTGATTTCCGGCGCAGGTTCGCAATAGCGCTCGATACGCTCGGATTCATTGAAAACACCGACAAGTTTGAACTGCTTTATGGGGTTTTGGAGGAATTTGAGGAAGACAGCCGCCGGGGCCTTTATTTGCGGCTGGCACGGTCGGCGCTTCTGGGCGGCAATTTACAAGTGGCAGCCAAAGCGACGGAACAGGCCCGGATCCTGGCGATCCCGGGAACTGCGGAACATGAGATTCTGAAAATCTACCAGGTCGCAACGCGGCTTGAACCGGAAACGGTCCAGTCGAACCGGGAGCTGCTCTGGTCGATCGATAAATCTTCTCTCGCGGCGGAAGACCTCGATTTTCTATATGCCGTTTATACGGTGCTCAACTCCATCCGCCATTTCCCGGACCCGCCGGACAACTTCATTGGTGATTTCAATTCCGGCGGCAGTTTGAAAAAACCTGCCGAACGGGACTGGCTGACAAGTGATATGGAGCTTGCCGAGCTTTTGCTAAGGCGGACAGAAACGATGCTTGCCCTTGCAGGAGAGCAAAAATGAGTGTGAACACACAAGCGCTTGTGCGATCTGCACAGAATGGGTCTCTGGCGGTTGATGGCAAGTCCGGTGAGGGCGGGCAAAACGACCCCAAGGATGCGGCTGAAAAGTTTCAGTCCATGATGACAAGTCTGCGTGATGGAGAAGCCTCCAAATCGAAGGACGGCACAGCTATAAAGTCGCCCGATAATCATCCTAATTCGGAAGACGGTTCCGCTCAGGGTGACTTCTCCAACGGTTCTACCTCCAATAACAGCCCAAAGAATGTGGATTCAGCCTCACCAGAAGCATCTTATCCGGTCACCAATCTAGCTGACGCCATCCGGACGGTTTCGCAAACCGTTATGGGGAGACCTGCAGACGGTGAAGTTGCGACCGGCACTGCTGGCGCAGGCTCAGAGAGCGCGGATGCGAGGCCGCAATTGCCGTCCGGTTTGTCCGGGGCGCTTCCTCTGGGAACTGTGTTGGCGGCAAGGTTGCAAGGGAGCCAAAACCAGCCGACCGCCGGACAAATAGCAGCTCAACAAGGAGCTGCTCAGCAAAATGGCCCCACGTTTCCAACGGGTTTCGCCGTTAGTGAAACTGCAGCGGGGGAGGGCGCGGCCAAAACCGGAACATCTTCTTTGTTCGCCCAATTCGGTATCGAGCCTGAGCAGGTTAGCGAAACAGGTCAACGGGCTGCCAGGAATGCTTTGCCCGAAGAGGCGGCCGGGACAGTCAAGCTTCTCCGTCAGGAAACCCATTTTGCGCCGAACCTGCGTTTGTCTCCGGCGCAACAGATTGGTGAGCAGATCGCAACAGCCTTGAAAGATATGCCGTCTGAAATGGGGCGCCTGCAGGGCGGGGTGACTGCCACAGCCGAAGGACCTGTCCTCAAAACGCTCGACATTCAGTTGACCCCGCATGAACTCGGCACAGTGAAGGTGTCGTTGCGGATGGTCGGGGACAACGTCGAAGTTACACTTGCCACAAGCAAGGTCCAAACGGCAGAACTCTTAAAGCAGGACCGGCAGTTGCTCGACCAGATGCTCAGGACCACCGGGTTCAAGGCCGATACGATCACTATACAGGCTGCCGATGACCGCGGCGGAGCAACGTCTACGACCTTGTCTAACAACAGCTCCGCACAAGCTCAGCAAGGTACAAGTGGCGGTGCCTTTGGTGATAACCAGAACCAAAATGCATCTGGAAACAGTGCCGGCGGACGCGGTGGACAAACCAACGGCCAGGACGATCCCAGTGACACTTCCGGATATGAGCCGGCAAGGGAGCAAAGTGATGAAGAAGGTATGGGCGGCCGCCTGTCTGACGGCATCTATCTATAGCGCTTATGGAGTGCTTATCGTTCCTGCGTTTGCGGTAGACCAAAACATCTGCGAGCGTGAAATGGTGGCCGCTGCCCAGAAATACCGGGTACCGCTCGGCATTTTATATGCGGTTGGTTTGACGGAAACCGGACGGCGCAATTCACTTTATCCTCATGCCCTGAACATTGAGGGAAAATCCGTTTTCCCGCCCAGCCGGCAAGCCGCCAAAAGCGATATTGAGGCTGCCCGCAAACGTGGCAAGAAACTGATCGATATTGGCTGTATGCAGATCAATCATCACTATCATGGCGATCGGTTCAACTCCTTGGAGCATATGCTGGAACCCAAGGCGAATGTGCAATACGCGGCCCGTTTCTTGAAAGAACTGCGCGGCCGTCAGGGCTCCTGGACCATGGCTGTTGCCCGCTATCACGCAGGGCCGAACAACAACCCGGCACAAAAGCGCTATGTCTGCACGGTGATCCGCAACATGGTGGCCACCGGGTTCGGCAATTGGACTACGCAGTCCAAGGCGTTCTGCGGCGCCTGACAAACATCTTTCGGTCCGGCTGTTGCCGGGACTGTTCTTTGCCCCGATAGTTAAAATTTTAGCTAAATAAGCTATTGTAATTATTTAGAAAAATGGCGGCGGCGAACAGCTTCGCGCAAGTTAGATCGGTTTGACTGGCTCCAGTTGATTTTGAAACTGGAGATTATCCATGGGTCTTTCAGGTATTATGCGCAGCGGTGTATCCGGCATGAACGCGCAATCGAGCAAGCTTGCCGCTGTGGCCGACAACATCCAAAACTCGAGTACGACCGGCTACAAACGGGCCGAGACCGAGTTCTCGTCCATGGTCTTGTCTCAAGGGGCGGGCACTTATAATTCCGGTGGCGTTCAAGCGCATACCAAATATGCCATCTCCGATCAGGGGTCCATGAGCTTTACGACCTCGAAGCTGGATCTTGCGGTTGATGGAAACGGATTCTTTATCGTGTCTGATGGGACTGGGGCCGCAGCCTCCCAGGGGCTGACACGCGCCGGGTCTTTTGTCCCGGATGGTAACGGTTATTTGGTCAACACGGCCGGCATGTACCTGCAAGGCTACCCAATCACAAACGGCGCGGCACCGTCCGTTGTTGCCAATGGTCTGGGTGGTCTGGAGCCGGTGAACATCACGCAGAACCAGCTGGAAGCAACGCCGACCAGTACAGCGACCCTCCATGTCAATGTCGATGAAGACTCCGCCATTGTAGCAGCTGCCAACCTGCCGTCCGCGAACGCGGCCACTGCTGAATATTCCCACAAGACATCTTTGGTGGTTTACGACAACCTCGGCAACGAGCTGACGCTGGATGTCTACTACACCAAGACAACAGACACACCGCCAACAACCGATTGGGAGGTCACGGTTTATAACGCAGCTGACCGGGATCCAACGTCTGGTGGGTTCCCATATGGTGCCGGCAACATCGGCACAAGTACGATCCAGTTCGACACCACGACCGGTCAGCGGACCGGTGCCACCACGGCGGTCAACATCACCGTGCCGAATGGCGGTACCTTCGATATTGATCTGACCAATTCCACCTACACGGATGCAGATTTTACCGTCACAAACGTGGATGCGGACGGCAATGTTCCGAGCTCTGTCGAGAAGGTGGAGTTTGGGGAAGATGGCACCTTGTACTCCATCTACACGAACGGTGACCGCCGTGCGATCTACAAGATCCCGCTGGCCGATGTCCCAAGCCCGGACAAGCTCGATCCGGTGTCTGGCAATATCTACCGGCCATCGATCGATTCCGGCGATGTCCGGGTCGGTTTCCCCGGAGATGGCGGAATGGGCAATCTGGAAGTTGGTGCACTCGAAGGATCCAATGTCGATCTGGCGGGTGAACTGACGTCGATGATCGAATCCCAGCGGACCTACACGGCCAATTCCCAGGTGTTCAAGGCCGGTTCCGATCTGATGCAGGAACTGGTGAACCTGGTTCGCTGATGTTTTCCCGTGATGAAACCCGAAAGTCTTAAATCATGAGTTTGTCCGTCGCCCTGCAGGTGGCTCAGTCCGCGCTGGCTGCCCGTCAGACAGAATCTTCAGTGGTTGCCCGCAACATTACGGGCGCCCAGGATCCCGGATATTCGCGCAAATCCGTAATGCTCAGCACGGCCTACACCGATTCCGGCCAAGCCGGCGGTTTGCGGGTCAACGGAGTTTCGAGGCTGGCGGACAGCGCGCTCTATTCTTCGTTGCTGGCCTCAACCTCGACCGGCTCCTCTCAACAGGCAATCCTCACCGGTTTGGGGCGGCTGGCCGAAACGGTGGGCGATACCGGTCTTGAAATGTCACCGGCAGCCAGGCTGGGAGAACTGCAACTGTCTTTGCAAAATTATGCTTCTGATCCGAACAATATCGTTATGGCGCAGGAGACCTTGCAGACCGCCAAGAATATGGCGGAAAGCCTGAAATCCAGTTCCGCTCTCGTACAGGACGTACGGGCGAATGCCGACGCCGACATGGCGACATCCGTCAAGGATATCAACACGCTGCTTGGTAAGCTTGAAGATCTCAATTCCGTCATAGTCAAGGGCACACAATCTGGAGCCGATGTCACCGATGCACTCGACAGCCGGGATCAGGTTCTCTTATCGCTGTCCGAAGAAATCGGGATAACAACGCTGGACCGCGCAAACGGCGATGTCGTTGTCTATACCGACAGCGGTGTGACGCTATTTGAGACGACAGCGCGGTCGGTCACGTTTGCGCCGACGACGGTCTATGACGCTACAACGGTGGGAAATTCGGTAATCGTCGATGGGGTTCCTGTCTCGGGGCCGGGGGCCATCATGCCGATCTCATCCGGCCGCTTGCATGGACTGGCAGAGCTTCGGGACACGACTGCCGTGTCCTATCAAAACCAGTTGGATGAAGTCGCCCGCGGTTTGATTGAAGCCTTTGCTGAAAGTGATCAAAGCCTGGGCGGTAATCCGGATCAGGCAGGCCTGTTCACTTGGTCCGGGGCACCAGCCGTACCGGCGACAGCCACACTGTCCGTTGGCCTTGCGTCGGATATCATCGTGAACCCCAACGCGGATCCGGACCAAGGCGGCAGCCTGGATCGCATTCGCGATGGCGGATTGTCCGATCCGCTCGACCCGAACTACGACTACAACCCGGCAAATGCTGCTGGCTATTCAGACCGGCTTCAAGAACTGGTTGGTGCATTGGACAGCGACCGGACCTTTGACCCAGCAGTTGGACTTGACCCGGATGCAAGCCTCTTGGGCTTTGCGGCGTCGTCGGTGAGCTGGGTTGAAAGCGGCCGCAAGACGATGACGAGCAACGTCGAAATCCAATCGGTGATTGTCGGCCGGACAGCAGAAAATCTGAACAACACCAAAGGTGTCAACATCGATGAGGAGTTGTCGCTGCTTCTTGAAATCGAGCGGGCCTATGCAGCTGCATCCAGGCTGATCACCGCCGTTGACTCCATGCTAGATGATCTATTGGCCGCTGCGAGGTAACAGCCATGAAAACGACCTTCATATCAACGTTCTCGCTCGCCGATTCCTCACGGCGGAACATCATGAGCCAGTCCAACCAGGTCAACAAGTTGAGTGTTGAACTGTCCTCGGGGCGCAAGTTCGATGTTGGTTTGGACCTGGGAACGAAGACCGGCGAAAGCGTAGCACTGCGGTCAGAGTTCCATTTTCTACACGGGATCATTGATACCAATGCACTTACCGCATCGCGGCTTGATGCAAGCCAGGCTGCAATGAGTGACATGCTGACTGATGCTCAGGATTTCTTAGCATCTTTGGTCGCCTTGCAGCAAAATCCCGCCAGCGCCGACATCCTCGATACGGATGCTACGGGCAATTTGGGGTTGTTAACATCGCGGCTGAACACACAGTTGAATGGCAGCTATCTATTTGCCGGTATCAATACAGACCAACAGCCCATTGCTGATTATGCGGACCCGGCATCAGCCAACAAAGTTGCTGCAGATGCGGCATTTCTCGCTGAGTTCGGGTTTACACAAAGTGACCCGAACGTCGCCACGATCACACCGGCAGCTATGTCGGCCTATTTGACCGGTAACTTCGAGACAATGTTCCAAGACCCGGTTTGGGGCACAACCTGGTCGTCCGCATCTGACACGCCGACGACCAGCCGGATTGCTGCAAATGAGTCTGTGTCTTCGTCCGTCAGTGCCAATGAAGAGGCCTTCCGCGAGTTGGCGCAGGTTTATACAATGATGTCGGATCTTGGAAACGCAGATCTAGGCCAAGATGCGTTCAAAGTTGTGATCGATACGGCAACCGAAAAACTCGGCTCCGCCATTGGCAAATTGACTTCCGAAATGGGCAAGCTGGGCACGGTTCAGCAACAAGTCCATCTGGCGAGCGAACGGCTAACGGTTCAAACCGACATCTTGAATGTCCGCGTCAATGACCTGGAGACGGTCAATCTGGAAGAAACTTCCGTGCGTCTCAACACCGCGCTCACCCAGCTCGAAACCACTTATGCCGTTACGTCCAAGATGCAGGGGATGAGCCTCCTGAATTACATCTAACTGACTGACCGGGCACCGAGAACTTCAACTGAGCACCAGAGAGGGGCCATGTATAATCTGTCTTACGCCGAGGTGATCGAAGACCTTTGCGCCGACGAACGGCTGAATGAGCACGAGGCGATGTCTATCGTCATCGGAAAGTTGGCAAATGCGCAGGAGAAAGGCGTTCGGTCCGCAGAGGCCATCGATGCGCTGTTCTATACCCGCAGAGTATGGGGGTACTTCATGGAGCACCTGGCGGATGATGCCAATCAGCTGCCCGATGAGATGCGGGCCAACCTGATCTCCGTTGGAATCTGGGTGTTGAAGGAAGCCGAAGCCCTGCGGCAGTGGGAGAAAGACGACTTCGCCGACATCATCGAAATCAATTCCATCATCCGGGACAGTTTGGCGGGGTAAGACCATGAAAATTGCACTGAAGTCGGGTGAACGTCTGTTTATCAACGGTGCGGTGATCCGCGCTGAGCGCAAGACCAGTTTAGAACTGCTGAATGATGCTGTGTTCCTGTTGGAATCTCACGTTCTGCAGCCCGAACAGGCCACAACTCCGTTAAAGCAGCTCTATTTCATTTTGCAGACGATGATCATGGATCCGGTGTCAGCGCCAGCCGCCAAGGACATGTTCCATCTGGTGATGGCATCTGTATCCGGTGCTTTTTCGAGCCCGGAAGTTCTGGACCAGCTTGGGACCGTCGAGGACCTTGCCCAAAACGACCGCTGGTTTGAGGCCATGAAGATCGTTCGTGGTCTCTATCCAATCGAAGCGCGTCTTATGGCAGCCGATCATCGGGCCCGGCAGGAGGACGATAACACGCCGCCTCTGCGGGGCAGGGAAGTGGTGCACCAGGGACCGCAATTGGCGGTGGTTTAAGGAGTAACAGGTATGACCAGCGTAAATCCGGTGGCTGCAGCAAACACACAAGGTACGGCCTCTGCCGCTCAACAACAGTTGACGGTAGATTACAACGCTTTCTTGCAGCTGATGATGGCGCAGATGCAGAACCAGGACCCGACCAACCCGATGGATGCATCTGAGCAGCTGTCACAGCTCGCCAGTTTCTCTCAAGTCGAACAAACCATTCAAACCAATCAGAAGCTGGAAACCATGCTGACCAACATGTCGTTTGGGCAGGTGGACGATCTGATTGGCCGGACGGTCACGGATCCCAATGGCATCACTGGTGTGGTGGAGCGGGTGGAAGTCTATTCTGACGGTACACTTCTCGGCTTGGACAATGGTCAGGGCATTTTGCTTGGACCGGGCGTCTCCATTTCTTGAAGGTCGACGCGCAATATGAATGAAGTTGATGCCCTGGATCTGGTGCGCTCTGCGATTTGGACAATCCTGATTGGGTCCGCGCCGGCAATTGTCCCCGCGATGGTGGTCGGGATTGGGATCGCCCTCCTGCAGGCCCTGACCCAGGTTCAGGAAATCACCTTGACGTTCATCCCGAAGATTGTCGCCATCCTGGTGATGATCGTTGTGGCGGGACCCTTTATCGGCGGGCAGATCTATACGCTCACTGGACTGATTTACAGCCGGATCGAAAACGGCTTTTAAGGCATCTATTGCCTGATCTTTTTTTAACGGCGGCCGCCGGGTTTTTTTAACCGGAGGGCCGCCGTTTCTGTTGTGCCCGCATAAAATGCACTGCCCAAATGAACCGGAAAAAGCCTCGCGCAAGTTTGAGCAGTGATTTTTGCACCAGCAGACACGCGCAAGAGAGTAGGCATGACAGACACTTCCCTTACATCCGGCGTAGACGGGGTTCCAGAAAGCCGCCGGGACGTAGGCTTCGCACTTGGTATCGTGGTGATCCTGGCGGTTCTGTTTCTTCCGATTCCGACGTTTTTGATTGATGTGGGCCTCGCCATGTCGATTGCCCTGTCCGTGCTGATCCTGATGGTTGCCTTGTGGATCCAAAAGCCGCTGGATTTCTCTTCCTTTCCGACAATCCTGCTGATCGCGACGATGTTGCGGCTATCGCTCAATATCGCAACAACCCGGGTGATCCTGGCCAACGGCCATGAAGGTCTGACCGCGGCCGGGTACGTCATCAACGGCTTTTCCCAGTTCGTCATGAGCGGTGATTTTGTCATCGGCCTGATCGTTTTTGCGATCCTGGTTACCGTGAACTTCATGGTGATTACAAAGGGCGCAACCCGGATCGCGGAAGTCGGCGCCCGGTTTACGCTGGATGCGATCCCCGGCAAGCAGATGGCGATTGACGCCGACCTCTCAGCCGGGCTGATTGATGACAAGGAAGCCCAGAAACGCCGGAAGGAACTGGAAGAAGAAAGCTCTTTCTTCGGCTCGATGGATGGTGCCTCGAAATTTGTACGCGGCGACGCGGTCGCTGGCTTGATCATCACTGCTGTCAACATTCTGGGCGGCATTGTCATCGGGGTAACCCGCTATGACATGACCGTTTCGAATGCTGCAGATGTCTTCACCAAACTGTCCGTGGGCGATGGCCTGGTTTCCCAGATCCCGGCGCTGATCGTGTCGCTCGCAGCTGGTCTTCTGGTCTCCAAAGGTGGCACCCGCGGTTCTGCCGACAAGGCAGTTTTGGGGCAGCTCAGTGGTTATCCGCGGGCTCTGTTCGTGGCCGCAGTCCTGATGGGTGTTTTTGCTCTGATGCCAGGTCTGCCGATGCTGCCATTTCTATTGCTGGCTGGGGTTTTGGGTTTCATGGGGTATACAATCCCGCGACGCTTGGCCGCCCACAAAGATGCAGAAGAGAAAAAGCGGCAGGCCGCCGAACAAAAAGCCAGATCGGAAGAAAAAGACTCCGTCAAGGAATCCTTGAAAACCGCCGAGATAGAGCTGGTCCTTGGCAAGCAGTTGTCTGCAGAGCTTGTTGCAAATCATGGCGAGCTTTCCCGCCGGGTCGCCAAGATGCGGCGGAAGTTTGCTGAGCTGTATGGCTTTGTCGTCCCGGAAATCCGAGTTTCAGACAGCCTGACGATTGATCCGAAGAGTTATCAGATCAAGATCCACGGTACGATTGTCGCGGCACAGCAATTGAAGGTGGGCGAACTCCTGGTTATTCCTTCGGGAGATCAAACCTTGCCGGTCCCGGCGGATCAAACCCGCGAACCAGCCTTTGGCATGCCGGCGCTCTGGGTGCCGCCTGCCTACCGGGACGAATTGAAACGCTATGGTCTGGAACCGGCGGAAAACAACACGGTTGTTCTGACACACCTCAGCGAAGTGATCCGCAACAACCTGCCGCAGCTGCTCTCCTACAAAGACATGCGCAACCTGTTCAACCGGCTGGATCCGGAATACCAAAAGCTGCTCGATGACATTTGCCCGGCGCATACCTCGTTCTCCGGTTTGCAGGCGGTCATGAAACTGCTGCTGGCAGAACGGATATCGATCCGCAATCTCAACCTGATCCTAGAGGCGATTGCCGAGATCGTGCCGCACGTGCGCCGGTCCGAACAGGTGGTGGAACATGTGCGCATGCGTATCGCCCAGCAAATCTGTGGCGATCTGGCCGAAGGTGGCCCATTGCAGGTGCTGCGTCTGGGCAACCGTTGGGATCTGGCATTTCACAATGCGCTGAAACGCGATGCCAAGGGTGATGTCACTGAGTTCGACATTGAACCGCAACTGGTCGAAGACTTCGGATCGCAGATGTCGGACGCCGTCAAAAAACACATGAAGGACGGCCAGAAATTTGCAATCGTCGCAGCGCCCGACGCCCGGCCTTACGTGCGTATGATTGTGGAACGCATGTTCCCGACATTGCCGGTCTTGTCCCATCTGGAAATTGCACGCGGGGTTGATGTCACCTCTCTCGGAACCGTGTCGTGATCCCCGGCGGAATGCTCTTCAGCGCCTATGGATCCTCGCTGATCCTGGCCATATTCCTTCTGTTTTGCCGGATCGGAGCCTGCTTGATGGTGATCCCGGGCTTCGGTAGCAATCGGATCCCGATGCGGGTGCGTTTGTTCATCGCGCTGGCGATTTCCCTGGCCCTGTCGCCATTGCTGGCGGAGGACATCCAGGGGGCGTTGCCGGATGAAACCCTTGGCACCGTTTCCACCTTTATCGGTGCGGAGCTGTTGACCGGGGTGTTCATTGGGTTTCTCGGCCGGATTTTTCTAGCGGCTTTGGAAACCCTAACAACCCTGGTTTCCATGGCAATCGGCCTGTCCAATATGCCGGGCATGCCGATTGATGGTGTTGATGCGCTGCCGCCGGTTGCCAACCTCTTCACGCTCACCGCGACGGCCATGGTGTTCATTGCCGATCAGCATTGGGAGATCCTACGCGGGCTGGTGTCGTCTTATGAGGTCATACCGGCCGGTCAGCCGCTGGCCGCGGTCGCCAGTCTGGAACAGTTTGCCGAACAACTTGGGCGAACTTTTGTACTGGCGCTTCGGGTGGTCAGCCCGTTTGTCTTCTACACGATTGTGGTCAATCTAGCGATTGGCCTCATCAACAAACTGACACCGCAGATACCGGTCTATTTCATCTCACTGCCGTTCGTGATCGCGGGCGGCCTTTACTTCCTTTATCTCGTCGCAGCCGAAGCCATCATGATCTTCCTCGACGGGTACTTCACTTGGCTTCAACTAGGATAGTTCAATGGCAAGAACCAGTCAGGAAATCGAACGCATGTTCAAGATGCAGCAGCAGATATTGAAGCTGTCATCCTGGATCCTGCAAAACCTCGATGACCAGGCCTATCAGCTCAATGAAAAGGAGCGGCGGATCCTGACCGCGCTCTCTACCGGGGATCTGGCTCAGCATGACCGATTCATTGCCAATGCGGCCGCGCGTTTGCGGATGATCATCGAAGACATGGCCCGCATCAACTCCGCGCGCGAAAAGGTCAGCTCCGAATTCGACCGGCAACGGATGATGCTCAAGGTGATGTCGGAACGGCTGGCTGTGATGCGGGGCGAAGAACAACGCGCCGAGGATGAGCGTGATCTGCAAGAGATCCTGGAACGCCGGTATGGGTGAAATCCGCCTTCTAGTGCGCAAGCTTGCCGCAAGCTGCAGGCTCTAGAACTTAAAGAAATTCAAGACGCGGCATGTCCGCATGAGATGGAGACCGGCGATGGCTATTTCGCCCCCTTCAGATTTGATCCTGGATGTCGCCAAGGCGGCTGATCCGATGGAAATCAAACAAGCGGCCAATCGGCTAAAGACGATGGCTGCAACTGCAAGCGGCGCCGATTTTAGTTTGGCATTTGACTCAGCAAAAGCTGGCATTCCGGGTGCTGCGGCCTTCGATTTGTTCCGCCCGGGTAGTGCCGCGGAAACTCCGGCGCAGAAATCGCCGGCGGAAAAATTCGAGGCGATGATCCTCACCCAGTTTGTTGAAACCATGCTGCCGAAAGACGCCGAGATGGTGTTCGGCAAGGGCACTACCGGTGAAATCTGGAAATCGATGCTGGCCGAACAGGTTGCCGGTCAATTGGCCGCCAGCGGCGGTGTTGGTGTTGCCGACCTAATCTCAGATACTCTCACTCAAGGAGCTAAAACCTGATGGACACCGCACAGGACCTTGCCGAGCAAACCCCAAAGGCGAACCCGGCGGCTTCAGCGCCTCTGCTCGTTGCCGTTGAACGCGCCATAGAAGTGGTGGACGCTGAAACCAAGGCTTTGCGGGCTGATCCGACAACGGATCTGAAACCGTTTGAATACCGCAAGAGCCAGGCACTTTTGGACCTGACCCGCGCCCGGTCGGCCGTTCCCGCGCCAGCTTACACAGATGAGTTGAAGGACGGTCTGCGCGACTTCAAGGCAGCTCTGGAAGAAAACGTCAAACTTCTGGGATTGCATCTGGATGCGGTGTCCGAAGTTGTTCAAATCATGTCGCGCACGATGATTGATCAAGAGTCGGACGGTACCTATGAAGCGCCGTTCCCGGAGCCCGCCCGATGATGAAGATGCTGGCGGCAGGTCTTTGGATGTCGTTCACAATGCTGGTGTCCGGATATGGAACGGCCAAATACATCTCGGCTCAGAACCAGACTGGTCAGCCGGAAGAAACGGCCTTTGTCGGGCTTGATTACGAGACCTTGAAGCCAGTGAACGTGCCGATCCTGTTTGAAGGTGCTCTGCAAGGCTATGTGGTTGCCAAGCTAGTGTTCACCGCTGATGGCGACACGCTGCGCCGCTTACCTGTACCGCCGCATCCGTTCCTGGTCGACGAGGCCTTCCGGGCGCTTTATGCGGATGAAACCCTCGATTTCCGCAACTTGGAACGCTACGACCTCGACAGCCTGACCAAACATCTGAAAAAAGTGACCAACCAGCGCATTGGCCGAAAGGTCGTGCAAGATGTTCTGGTGGAGGAATTCAATTATTTCGACAAGGAGGATGTGCTGAGCCACTAGAGCCTGTCGCATCTGATTGATTTCATTTGACCGTGACACATTTGATCACTGGCTAGGCGGTTTGCGTGCGATGGTGTAATCACCATAAGCGCAAAACAACGACGCAAGTGATCAAATGTGTCCGGCCCTTATTCTTTGCCTTTTTTTATAGGGAAGGGTGCTGAAAAACGGCTCATCGGCAGCGTTGCGCCGCTCACCCGATCAACCAGATCGCGTTTCACGATCGCGCCTAGCCGAAGGAGCCGTTTTTCAGCATCAAATGAATTCAATTAGGTGCGACAGGCTCTATCGCTTCGGCAATCGTCCCTTGTCATCCGGTCTCCGTCCCGCCTCCCGGGCGACCAGCCGGCGTTTGCTTCGTGCAAGTGCCGGTTTTTTTGTTCTATTGGATTAGGAAAACGGTCCCGGCTCAAGGCCGGGACAGCGATATAGTGCGAATTAGGCTGCGGCCAAGCCGCGTTTTTCCAAAAGGGCATCGATTTTCGGGGCGCGGCCGCGGAAGGCGATATAGGCATCTTCCGGATCAGGCTTGCCGCCTGCTGAATAGATGTTGTCCAGCAGCTTTTGAGCTGTTTCCTTGTCGAAGATATCGCCTTTTTCTTCAAAAGCGCCAAAGGCATCGGCATCCATCACTTCCGACCACATGTAGCTGTAATAGCCGGAGGAATAGCCGTCACCGGAAAAGACGTGCTGAAAGTGCGGAATGCGGTGGCGCATCGTGATCGCCTTCGGCATGCCGATCTTTTGGAGTTCCGTCTTTTCAAATTCGACCGGGTCAAAGCTGGAGGGATCATCCAGAAGATGCAGATCCAGATCGAGCAGCGCGCAAGCCGTATATTCGACCGTGGCAAAGCCCTGATTGAAGTTGGCGGCGGCCAAAAGTTTGTCCAAAAGCGCTTTTGGCATGGCTTCGGCGGTCTTGTAATGAACCGCGAATTTGGACAGGACTTCCGGCTCCGACAGCCAGTGCTCATAAAGCTGGGAGGGAAGTTCGACAAAGTCGCGTGCGACCGATGTTCCGGAAATCATCGGATAGGTGACATTCGACAAGAGCCCGTGCAGCGCATGGCCAAATTCGTGGAACAGCGTGCGGGCATCATCAAAGGTCAAAAGCGTCGCTTCACCTTCCGCGCCCTTTGAGAAGTTCATCACGTTGACGATCACCGGTGTGATGTTGCCGTCGAGCTTGTGCTGAGAGCGGAACGCGCTCATCCAGGCGCCGGAACGCTTGGACGGACGGGCGAAATAATCGCCGAGGAACAGGCCCGCGTGGTTGCCGTCTGTGTCCAAAACCTCGAAGACGCGGACATCTGGATGATAGACCGGCATATCGTCTAGTTCACGGAAAGAGATACCGAAGAGGCGTGTTGCCGTATCAAAAGCAGCCTCGATGATCTTGTCGAGCTGCAGATAAGGTTTCAGTTCGGCTTCATCGAGATCATGTTCGGCCTTGCGGACTTTTTCAGAATAAAACCGCCAGTCCCAGGCTTCGATGTCATGGTTCTCGCCGAGGCTTTGGGCCATCTCACCGAGTTTTTCCGCTTCCTCATTTGCGCGTTTGACAGCAGGCGCCCAGACTTTGGTGAGCAGATCCCGGACATTCTCCGGTTTTTTGGCCATCGTGTCGTCGAGCTTGAAAGCCGCGAAATTTTCAAATCCCAGAAGCTTGGCTCTTTCTGAGCGCAGTTCCAGGGTTTCCTTGATGATCGCACGGTTGTCGGTTTCACCGCCATTTTCCCCGCGGGCGGACCAAGCCTTGAAGGCTTCTTCACGCAAACGCCGGTTGGTCGAGAACTGCAAGAATGGTTCGATTGAGGAGCGGGAGAGGGTGATGACATGTTTGCCGTCATGTCCACGCTCCTTAGCCGCCTCCGCAGCTGATGCAATCAGGAAGTCCGGCAGGCCCGCTCGGTCTTCTTCGGTTTCCAGAACCAGCTGGTACTCAGATTCGTCCTTCAAGACATTCTGAGAAAAGGACGTGCCCAGCGTTGCCAGTTTTTGGGAGAGGTCCGCCATGCGGGTTTTGCCACCGGCATCAAGGCCGGCACCAGCGCGCTGGAACATCTTGTAATATCGTTCCAGAACCTTGGCGTCCTCGTCGTTGAGGCCGAGCGTTTCTTGCTGATCCCAAAGAGTGGCAATGCGGGCGTAGAGTTTGGCGTTCAGCAGGGTATCCGAGCTGTGTTTGGCAAGCTTTGGTGCAAGATCGCGCTCAATCTTCTGCAGCGCTTCATTGGTGTGGGCGCCGGTAAGATTGAAAAAGGTCCGGGCGACCTTGGTCAGAACTTCGCCGGATTTTTCCATGGCAACAACGGTGTTTTCAAAGGTTGCTGCGTCCGCCTGATCCGCGATTTGGTCAATCTCGGTACGTGCTTCGGCCATCGACTTTTCAAACGCCTTTTCGAAATGGCTCGGCTCAATCTCAGAAAACGGCGGTAGCTCGAACGGTGTGGTCCAGTCGGAAAGAAGCGGATTGACGGTCATGAAAGTCCTCGAAGCAATCGGAAAATGTTTCCTCAGATATGGCGCGACAGAGCGCCGGTTCCAAGAGGCAATTGTTTTGATTGGATCTTATGCCCAATGGAAACTGCCTCAACACAAATGATCCGTGAGAATCAGGAAAATCAGGACCGTTTGAGCGCAAGTGACCCAAGGCCGGACAGGGCGATGAAAGAGAGACCGGCGAGGGCGATTGGGTCGGGCCAGTCGTCAAAAACCAAAATACCGAGAAGAGTTGCGGAAATCAGCTGTGTGTAGACCAATGGCGCGACAAGGCTGGCATCGGCCATCCGGTTGGCGACAACAAGCAGGTAATTGCCGCCGGCCGATCCAAGAGCGCTCGCCACAATTAGAAGCCAAAGGACGGTGTCATTCGGTGGCAGCGGTGAATTCAAGCCAATAGGGGTGAGCAGAAGCGTGCCGATAATAAGCTGCGAAACCAGCAAGACACTTGCGCGCATGGCCCCGGCCAGCAGTTTGGTCATGAAGAGATAACAGCCGTAAAAAATCCCGGCGAGGATCGCAAACAATGTCCCCGTCGACATGCCAAATCCGGGTTTGACCACCAAAAGAACACCGAGGAATCCAAGGCCGAGCAACAGCGAGTGGAGAGGTGTTGGCCGCTCTTTCAAGAAGATGATGGCCAGGATGTACGAGATGATTGGGCCGATAAAGAACGCACCAAAAACATTGGCGATGGGTTCCGTCTTCAGCGCTGTCAGGATTGAGCAAATGCCACCGGTGATGAAGACTGCGCGGAGAAGAACGCGCCAGTCTTTCAGTACGATCAAATCGCCCCAACTAAACCGCGCCAGCGGCAAGAGCGCCAAAGCTCCGATGGCAAACCGGGACCAGGCCACCACAAAGGGGGCGACACCTGCTTGGGTCAACAGTTTGCCGCAGGTGTCTCCAACAACCACCAAGGTGACGGCGAGAAAGACAGTGCCCGCAAGACGGCTCAGTTCGACTAAGGGCATGAAAACAACTTGAAAAGACGAGGAAGGATTTCTTCAGCGGTCCGTCATCAGAGGCCTAAAGATCTGCCTTGGCAAGGCCGGAACTGCGGTTTTGGTACGGTCTGATCCAATGCAAACCTTGCAAAAAAGAAGGATCAGCCGCCAAAGAGAACCTTATGCATCAGCCTGCCGGGCATGAAGGCGAAAAAACCAGCGATCACCAGCGCCCCGGAATAGAGCAAAATCATTGTTTTGCGATGTTCCGGCACATTTTTGTTCCGGGCTTCGCGAACGCCGTTGAGGACCCCAGCAAGTGCCAGCAGCGACAAAAAATGGATCGGACTGAACGGCCCCCAGAGGCGGATGTCATAGATGAAAAAACTCGACCCGGCCGTCCAAAGCATCAGGGCGATCCATAAGTAGCCAAGTGTTCTGTGCTGGCCGGAGCCCTTGGAGGCTGCGAGTTGATAGGCTCCCACAAAAAACGCAGATGTTGCAGCGATTGCATGGCTGGCGATCAGAAAGCCAGCGTTGAAGAGTGTTTCAGGTGCCATAAAGCCTCTGTTGGCAATCATTTGAAGATAAAGCAGCTAGCCTGATAAGATCGGCAGAGGTTAACAATACCAATGGTTCGGTTTGGCAACACCCAAAATGAGACATTGGATTCCGGATTTCCAAACCCATCCGAGCGAGCTATTTGCTTGCGGCGAACCCGTAGAAAAATTTACGGTCCATCCCAATGTTCCGGCACCACAATCCATCCCAGGCAACGCGATCAGTGGCGGTGATGCGCGACGTCGATAAGACCAGGCCTTGTGCATTGCTCAGGCAAATTTCTGTCTCATCCAGATTATAGTCTTTCCGGCGCTCCGCACTCACAATGGTGCCGGCGACGACGGCAATGGTTACGTTTTTGAACTCCGAAAAGGAATAAATCTGAAACTCATCTCCACTGCGCTGAAAGTAGCAAGGAACGCCAACGCCAAGCGATACCGGTACTTCCTGATCGTCAATCTTAAGAGTGCATACCCCGTCGATGTCCGACAGTTTAAGTTCCTTGCCGCCCCAATTGACCTCATCGAGGTCTTGGCCGAAGGCTTGGACGGATATCAGGCAAAGGAGGCCATAGATCAAAGCCGCAATTTTCAACTGATTTCCCAAAACCATACTTGTTTCCCGAGCGTGAACCAGGTGTTTTCGCCGCCTTTCAATATACGGCCATTCCAGACATCAATATGATCCCCGCCACTTTCCCAGCCATCTTTTATGAACACAATTCCGGACTTGTCAGCGAAGTCGCTCGCATTGGCTTTGCGATGAACACTATGGGTTCCGAATACAAGTGTTTGATCTTTCATCCATTTTGCTAGTTCTTCTGCGCGTAAGATATGCCGCGGAGAGTGTTTTAGCCCTGGGTAGCATTTTGCACCCCGAAAACTATCTAAATTAACCCCAGCGCCCCGCAAAGCAACGCTCATTCGAATAGCGCATTGGTTTTTGAATAACTTCCCGTCGCAGGGCTGAACAGGATAAGGATGGCTGTCCCAAAGATCTTGAAACTTCACTGTTGGCATGAGGTGCCTCCGAAAAATTAGGCTGCGCAGTTGTACAAAAGTGTTTTTCCCGGCGGGAAAATGGCAGTTCCGGGAAGTAACTCGATGTGCAATCAAAGATTGTTTTATCCGATAAAGTTGGACCCAGCAATGCTGCTGAATTTCACTTAAAGCCGGTAGGACGCCGGACCTCGATCAATTTGGGGCAGAGCAGCGGCGGACTACACATCATTCATATGATGTTATGACCCCTAACTTGGGACAGGGATTCAGCTTCCAGGAAGGGAGCAATGACCTGGATGTGCATTCACGCGTTACAGTTTCATACTGTTTTCGGTTGCTGCTGGGTGGCGCAATGAATGCCGCCGCCTGTTTCTCCAAGAGGGTCGACATTCAAGGTGATGACTTCGCGGCCCGGATGCAACGCCTTTAGCGTTGTAATAGCTTCCTGATCCGTCTCCGGGTCACCAAACTGGGCGCAGATGACGGCGCCATTACAAACATAATAATTGACGTAGGAGGCAACGAAATCTTCTGAAGTCACACGGGTGCGGTCAGGTGAGGGTATTTCGGTGATTTTTATGGGGCGGCCACGGGCATCTGTTGCTGACCTCAAGATGGATAGTGTTTTTCTGGCGGAGACGGAAAAGAAATCATCTTCTTCAGGATAAGGGACTTGGATGATGACTTCACCCGGCCGGACGAACCGAGCCAAAGCATCGATGTGATCGTCCGTGATGTCGTATCCGGGGACGCCTGGCGCCCAGATCATTTTTTCTGCGCCGTAGGCGGACAGCAATCTGTTTTCGATTTCAGCTTTGGAAAGCGCGTTCCTGTTGTCATTCACCCAGCAGCTTTCATGGGTGAGCAAAGTGCCGCCGCCATCCCATTCCACACCGCCAGGTTCGCCAAAAAGGCCGCTGGGATAGATCTCCAGGCCGAGCCGGTCCGCGACACGCGCAGCAATCTTGCCATCGTTGCCGTGAACCTGTTTGCCGCCCCAGCCGTTAAACTGAATGCCGGAGATGGCAAGACCGCCGTTATCGTTGATGACAAACAGCGGACCGGCATCCCGGCACCACAAATCGTCTGTCGGAATGTCCCAGACTTCGACCTGATCAGAAAGATGGCGGCGAGCGGTCGGCAAGTACTCTTTGCTCATGAGCATCACGACCGGCTCAAATTCGGCGATTGTGTTGGCGATATCGGCGATCGTTTGTTGCAGGTCTGCAAGGAACCAACGGTCCGGATGCACTGTGCTATTGACTGGCCACTGCATGAAGGTGCGCTCATGCTGCTCTTCTTCGGCCGGCACATAAAAGCCATCCGGTAATCCATGGATTGAAGCCCGTGCTGGCATAAGCGAACCACCTCCAGAAACTGCTGCCGTCATCAATGTGGCAGTTGCACCGCTTCGCTTCAAAAACTGCCGCCGTGAGAGCTTTGTCTTCGTCACCACATGGTTCCCTTCGCCCGGTCCAGCCATTCTGAATCATAGGTCTTGCCGTCGAAACTATCCCTAATTTCCTGAATGATCTGGCCCGGTGGTGGCACATCGTTTTTGGTGACCTGTTTGTCGGGGTTCCAGAGATCGGCCCGCATGATGGCGCGGGCGCATTGGAAATAGACTTCGTTAGTCGTTATTTCGATGACCGATCGTGGGTGTTCGCCTTCCTTTTCAAAGGAGGCCAGCAAAGCCGGGTCAACTGAAATGACCGCTTGTCCATTGATCCTGAGAACATTGTCCCAGCCGGGGATCATGAACATCAGCGACACACGGGAATCGCGAATGATATTGCGCAGGGAATCGATGCGGTTGTTGCCGCGCCGGTCGGGCATCTGCAGGGTACGTGGATCTTTTATACGTACGACAGGTCCGGCATCGCCGCGCGGGGAACAATCGAGCCCTTCAGGACCAGCTGTTGTCAGGGTGCAAAAACACGATTTTTCGACAATGTCCCGGTAGGCAGGTGTGAGTCGGTCTGTGACCTTGATCAGAGACGCTTCGCCCGGAACTCCATAATGATTTTCCAGTTCATCAATGGTTTTAACGATAGTCATTTTACACTCATAGGCTTGGCTAATTGGGCAGGAAATAAACAAATGCTGTTTTTATGGGCAGATTCGGAGACTGTCCAACGGTTGAACCGATGCTCTGATACCAGATTCTCATATAACTTTTGTCTAATAGGTCCCAAACAGGCTGATTGTAGAGGTTTACGTAAACGTTATAGTGCGGTGCAGCGTGTTGTGAAGCCGGATGGCTGTATTGGTCGCGCGTTGAATGTTTGCGCTGCATCATGAATGCTCTCTCATAAGCAGTATTTAGCCGGTGTTACTTCGAAAGTATTATGCGTCCTCGTAATAGGGCGATCCGATAGTCGTATTGCTGTCCAGTTCTCAACTTTTTTACAGTCGGCGCAGCTCGCAGTTTTGACTCAGAGGATCCGGATTACCGGACGGGGAACAGGTCGAACCTGCTGGCCGCTGTACAGCTATTGCAGGCATGCTCAAAGGGAGCATGTCATGCCTTTCGGGAGGAAAGAATGAGCTTAATTCGCAAACCCCTTAATCGCCGTTCAATCTTGCGCGCTGGCGCGATGGGCGGGGCTGCTCTTGCAACACCGACTATCTTTACCAGCAAAGCATGGTCAGCTGGATACTTGAATGAGCCGAAGGGCGCTGAAGTTATCCTGGGTTTCAACGTCCCGCAGACCGGCGCTTATGCCGATGAGGGCGCTGATGAACTGCGCGCCTATCAGCTTGCTGTTAAGCACCTGAACGGTGAAGGCGACGGCGGTATGCTGAACACTTTCTCGTCCAAAGTGCTGGGCGGTGAGGGCGTAAATGGGAAAAAGGTTGCCTATGTAACCGGTGACACGCAGACCAAGTCCGATGCGGCCCGTGCATCCGCTAAGCGCATGATCGAAAAAGACGGGGCGGTGATGATCACCGGCGGTTCGTCTTCTGGTGTGGCGATCGCGGTGCAGTCTCTGTGTCAGGAAGCTGGCGTCATCTTCATGGCTGGCCTGACGCACTCCAACGACACCACCGGCAAAGACCGCCGGGCTAACGGTTTCCGTCACTTCTTCAACACGGAAATGACCGGTGCTGCTCTTGGTCCGGTGCTTAAGAACGCATTCGGCTCTGACCGGAAAGCGTATCACCTGACCGCTGACTACACCTGGGGCTGGTCTCAGGAAGGGTCGATCAAGAAGTACACCGAAGCCATCGGTTGGGAAACCGCAGCTGCTGTCCGCACGCCGCTCGGCGCTGGTGACTTCTCCCAGTACATCACTCCGGTTCTGAACTCCGGTGCTGACGTTCTGGTTCTGAACCACTACGGCAAAGACATGGTGAACTCCCTGACACAGGCAGTTCAGTTCGGTCTGCGCGACAAGCAGGTCAACGGCAAAGATTTCCAGATCGTTGTGCCGCTGTTCTCGCGTCTGATGGCGCAGGGTGCTGGTGAAAACATCAAGGGCATCTTCGGTTCCACCAACTGGAACTGGTCACTGCAGGACGAAGGCTCCAAGGCATTCGTCAAGTCCTTCGGTCAGGAATACGGCTTCCCGCCGAGCCAGGCAGCTCACACCACCTACTGTCAGACTCTGCTTTATGCAGATGCTGCTCAGCGCGCTGGTACGTTTGAGCCTTGCGCAGTTGCTGCTGCTCTTGAGGACTTCGAGTTCGACGGCCTCGGCAATGGTCCGACCCTCTACCGCGGTGCTGACCACCAGTGCTTCAAGGACGTTCTGGTCGTGAAGGGTAAAGAAAACCCAAGCTCGCAGTTCGACCTTCTCGAAGTGGTTGAAGTGACCCCGCGTGCACAGGTTGAGTACGCACCGGACATGGCAGATGTCGCTGGTGAACTCGGCACTTGCAACAACGGCGCTTAATCGCCCGAACTAAAGCAGCCGCCGGAGGTGTATCTCCGGCGGCTGTTTTCTGAAATGAGCCTATGGCTTTGGAACGAGCGGCAAAATCATGGATGTGATTCTACTTCAACTGCTTAACGGGCTGGACAAAGGCGGAGCCTATGCGCTGATCGCCCTTGGATTGACCCTTATTTTCGGTACCCTCGGTGTCGTGAACTTCGCTCATGGCGCGTTGTTCATGCTTGGTGCTTTCTGCGCGGTGACCTTCAACAGACTGTTGAGTGTTGAATTGGTGACCTTGGACCCAACCAAAACAACAGCCTGGGGAACACCTCTGGAGGTCCGGGTTCCTTATGTGGAGGCTTATCTCGGCGATTTTGGCGCCTGGATCCTCAACTACTCGGTTCCTGTCTCCATCCTTGTCGCTATTCCGGTGATGCTGCTGATCGGCTTCATCATGGAACGTGGACTGATCAAACACTTCTACAATCGGGCGCACGCTGACCAGATCCTCGTGACATTCGGTCTTGCGATCGTAATTCAGGAAATCATCAAGTCTATGTATGGCGCAAATCCGATCCCGCAAACAGCACCAGAGGCTGTTCGCGGCGCTGCGGATATCGGCGCTATTTTCGGATTTGATCCTGGGGTCATCGTTTACCCTTACTGGCGTATGGTCTATCTCGGCTTTGCCGCTGCCGTGATTGCCGCTGTCTTTGCTTTCCTACAATTCACCACCTTTGGTATGGTGGTCAGGGCCGGCATGGCGGACCGCGACACAGTTGGTCTTCTCGGCATCAATATCCAGCGCCGTTTTACGATTGTTTTTGCAATCGCTGCCGTCGTCGCGGGACTTGCCGGGGTCATGTACACACCGATCCTGCCACCTGATTACCACATGGGCATGGACTTCCTCGTTCTGTCGTTCGTTGTGGTTGTTGTGGGCGGAATGGGCTCGCTGCCAGGCGCTGTCTCAGCCGGTTTCCTGCTTGGAATTCTACAGTCATTTGCCTCCATGAACGAGGTCAAGGCAATCCTGCCGGGCATCGACCAGATCATCATCTATCTTGTTGCCGTGGTCATCCTACTCGTGCGTCCGCGCGGGCTGATGGGCCGCAAAGGCGTCATGGAGAACTAAGAACATGGTCAAAAACTCATCTCCTTCGCTTGATCTGATCTACTTTCTGGTCTTTGCAGGCGCCGTTCTGACAATGCCGATTTGGCTGACCCCGATCGGGGCTGGTTATCCGGATCTCTTGCAGAAGTTCGCAATCTTTGGTCTCTTTGCCACTGGCTTCAACTTGCTGTTCGGCCTGACAGGTTACCTGTCCTTTGGTCACGCGGCATTCTTAGGCGTCGGCTCCTATACTGCGGTTTGGTCGTTCAAGCTTCTGGGTATGAACCCGATCCCGGCCGCGATCCTGGCGGTGCTGACAACCGGCTTGTTTGCCTTGGCAATCGGCTACATTTCGCTGCGCCGGTCGGGCATCTACTTCTCCATCTTGACGCTCGCCTTTGCACAGATGTCCTACAATCTGGCGTATTCTGTGCTGACGCCGATCACCAACGGTGAAACCGGCCTGCGCGTTCTGGAAAGCGATCCTCGGATTTTTGACGGCGGCGGGGCTGCCGACGGTCCGCTGATTTCCAATCTCTTTGGCATCGAAATGACGGGCTATTCTGGCTTCTATTTCTGCGCCGTTGTGATGCTGATCGGCTTCTTTGTTGCCCAGCGGATCTTCCGCTCGCCGTTCGGTATCATGCTGCGCGCAGTGAAGACCAACCAGAACCGGATGACATACACAGGGCTCAATCCGCGTCCTTATACGTTGGCCGCGTTTGTCATCTCCGGCATGTATGCCGGTCTTGCCGGCGCGTTGATGTGTATCACGGATCCGCTGGCCGGTGCTGAGCGCATGCAGTGGACGGCGTCGGGTGAGGTGGTTCTGATGACCATTCTCGGCGGTGCTGGCACGTTGCTCGGACCGATTTTCGGCGCGGCCTTGATCAAATACTTCGAGAATATCTTCTCGGCATTCAATGATCAGACCTTGCATGAAATCTTTGGTTTCTTGCCGGATTTCCTGGAAACGCCTGTCGTGGCCATCTCTGGTCTGTTTGTCGGCGAAGGCTGGCACCTGACCCTGGGTGTTCTGTTCATGTTGATCGTGATCTTCCTGCCAGGAGGCTTGATGGAAGGGTTCGCACGGATCGGACGTTTGTTTAAGCGCATAACGTCAAAGTCTGACACAGACACCCGTGGTGCGACCACGGCCCCTGCAGAGTAAGGAAAACATAGATGGATATCCTTAAAGTAGAGGGCGTGAACAAGTCGTTCGGCGGACTGAGAGCCCTTAATGAAGTGAACTTTTCGGTGGAAGAGGGAATTGTTCACGCAATCATCGGGCCAAATGGGGCCGGCAAGTCGACGTTCCTGAACTGCATGATCGGCCGGTTGGCGCCAGATACCGGCACCGTGATGTTTGGCGACATCTCGCTCACCGGCATGAAGCCTTATGAAATCAACCAGGTCGGCGTGTCCCGCGTGTTCCAGACACCGGAAATCTTCACGGATTTGTCGCTTTTGGAAAATGTCATGATCCCGAGCATGGCCAAACGCGATGGCGTCTTCGCACTTCAGGCATTCAAACGCCTGGACCAGGATGCGGAGATCATCGACAAGGCCATGCACATGCTGGAAGACGTTGGTCTGGCAGAGAAAAAAGACATTGTTGCTGGTTCGTTGTCACGCGGTGATAAACGGCGCTTGGAGCTGGCGATGTGTCTGTCTCAGGATCCGAAACTTCTGCTCCTGGATGAGCCGACTGCGGGCATGTCCCGTGCAGATACCAACAACACCATCGATCTTCTGAAACGGATCGGCGATCGCGGCATTACCAAGGTGGTCATCGAGCACGACATGCACGTTGTGTTCTCGCTGGCCGATAAGGTCTCTGTGTTGGCTCAGGGCGCGATCATCGCCGAAGGCAAACCGGAAGACATCAAAGGCGATCCGCGCGTACAGGAAGCCTATCTCGGAGGAGCGCACCTGTGACGACTATTCTGGAAAACCAGTTTGAGGGCAAATCCGCGCCGGGTATGAAACCGGTGACGGCAAAGGGTGGTGCACCTGCCTTTTTCTCCGCTTGGGATTTGCATGCTTACTACGGCGAAAGTTACATCGTTCAGGGTGTGAATTTCGATGTTCGTGAAGGTGAAATCCTGGCCCTGTTGGGCCGGAACGGCGCCGGCAAGACGTCGACATTGCGCGCAATCGCAAGGATGGATGATCCGCAGCTGACACGTGGCGAGATTTGGCTGGATCACCAGCCGCTGCACGATATGCAGAGTTATCAAGCGGCTCGGGTCGGCGTTGGTCTTGTCCCTGAAGACCGGCGGATTATTCCGGGTTTGACGGTTGAGGAAAACCTTGAGCTGTCGCAAATTGCCGAGCCGAAGGGCTGGTCGATTGAGCGGATTTATGAGCATTTCCCACGTCTTGCCGAACGTCGGATGCAGGAAGCGGTGACCATGTCCGGCGGCGAGCAGCAGATGCTCGCCGTTGCCCGGATCCTGGCCCGCGACATCAAGCTGCTGCTGCTGGATGAGCCTTATGAAGGTCTGGCTCCAGTGATCGTTCAGGAAATCGAGCGGATCTTGGAAGGCGTCAAAGAGC
Source organism: Roseibium sp. (assembly GCF_965216085.1). Taxonomy (GTDB): domain Bacteria; phylum Pseudomonadota; class Alphaproteobacteria; order Rhizobiales; family Stappiaceae; genus Roseibium. Next base: position 2,483,299 of record NZ_OZ244138.1, read on the forward strand.
TTGGCATGACCACGATCATCGTGGAGCAAAACGCCATCGCTGCGCTTCACCTGGCAGATCGTGCTGTGATCTTGGATATGGGTGAGGTGGTGTTTGACGGCACAGCCCAGGAAGTTCTCGACAACGCTGAACTTCGCCAGGAGTATCTCGCGATCTAAGTTTCTGGACACTGTTTTTGAGAAGCCGGCGCTTTGTGCCGGCTTTTTTTGTTTGTTGGTCCCGTCGAAGTTCACGCCTATAGTCAATATTACCATGACTATGGCCGAGGGCGACCGTTTGTCTATTCTAAGATCTGAACTTCCCAGCATCGTAGCATTTCTTGTATTTGCCGGATTTAAAGTTGCAGGCGATGCGGTGAAACCGGATACGGTTGGAACGGCGGGCAGTCTGATTCTGCTGGCGCTGATTTTTGCCGTGGTAATGTGGTGCGCGTTCTCTGTTGTCCGGCATGCAGAGTGTTTGGCAACGCTTTTTGGTGAACCCTATGGCACTTTGATCCTGACACTCGCCGTAATCGGCATCGAAGTTGCCCTGATCGTTGCGATTATGTTGTCCGGCGATGCGGTCCCCACCATGGCGCGGGATACCATGTTTTCCGTCATCATGATCGTTTTGAACGGGCTTGTCGGCTTGTGTCTCCTGCTGGGCGGGCTCCGGCACAGGAACCAAACTTACAATCTGCAAGGGGCCAACGCCTTTTTGTCAGTCCTGTTGCCTTTGGCGGTGTTCGCGCTTGTTTTGCCGCGCATCACGCATTCCGCGCCGGGCGGTGAACTGTCGAGCGTCCAGGCAGGTTTTGAGATCGTCATGTCTGTATTGCTCTATGGCGTGTTCCTGGCGATCCAGACGGTCACCCACAGCGATATCTTTCAGCAGCCCGATGCAGGCGGCCATGATGATGGCCATCATGATGTCGTTGTTCGGACAGTGCCGTTCCATGTCGTGGGGCTTATGGGCGCGCTGGTGCCAATCATTTTGCTCTCCAAAAGCCTGGCACTTTATGTCGAGTTTGGCATTGAAGCGGTCGGAGCGCCGATTGCGTTTAGCGGGTTCATTGTAGCGGCGCTTGTTTTGATGCCGGAGGGGATGAGTGCAGTTCAGGCCGCGCGGGACAACAAACTGCAGCGGGCGGTCAATATCTGTCTCGGCTCAGCTGTTGCGACTATAGGCCTGACGGTGCCTGCAGTGCTGATCGTGGGCTGGGTCACCGGCCTACGGATCGAGCTGGGCCTGGAAACTGCGGACATCATCTTGCTGATGCTGACCTTGTTTGTCAGCCTGTTGACCTTCGGCAGCCGAACCACAAATTACCTTCAAGGCGCGGTTCATTTGGCTTTGTTTGCCGCCTACATCATGATGATCTTTGATCTGTCCTGAACCTGATTCCGGTAATGTGTGTTTATTCCGTTCTGGTGCTTGGTCTGGCGGAACAAATATGATTTGGTGGCGCGATCTTTTTCACATGTACCGGTAAACCATGCTGCTTTTGTCCGAAGACCAAACCCGTCAGGCCCTGCCATTTCCTGAGTTAATCGACAGTTTGGACGAGATTTTCCGCACCGGTTGCGTGATGCCGACCCGTCATCACCATGACATCGAGATGCAAGGTGAACCGGATGCGACCATGCTGTTGATGCCGGCCTGGGTCCCCGGCGAATACAGTGGTGTAAAGGTCGCAAATGTCGTACCGGGCAACTCAGATCGCGGCCTGCCAGCTGTCTCGGCCCAATATCTGCTTTGTTCTGCCAAAACCGGTGAAATGCTGGCCTTGATTGACGGGGGTGAACTCACAGCGCGCAGGACAGCGGCCGCATCGGCTTTGGCCGCGCGGTACCTGGCACGCGAAGACGCGGGTCACCTGCTTATTGTCGGCACTGGCCGGTTGGCGCCCAATTTGGTTGGCGCGCATATGGCTGTCCGGCCGATCTCCAAAGTTACAATTTGGGGAAGATCTCAACATAAAGCGGCTGACTTTGCTCGGCAAATCAGTGCCACTTATTCCATCAATGTGGCAGTTGCTGAGGAGCTGGAAGCGGCTTTGGGAGAGGCCGATATCATTAGTGCTGCCACCTTGTCGAACGACCCACTGGTAAAGGGAGCCAAGGTCAAACCTGGCGCACATGTCGATTTGGTCGGAGCCTTCAAGCCGTCAATGCGCGAAAGCGATGATGATCTCATCAAACGCGCCGATCTATTTGTCGACACCCGCGATGGCTGCCTGGTGGAGGGGGGCGACATCGTCCAGCCGCTGAAGGCTGGGCTGATCACACCTGAAGACATTCGGGCAGACCTTTATGATCTTTGCCGGGGAACATATCCGGGCCGGCAAACAGATGACGCGGTCACACTTTTCAAATCCGTCGGTGCTGCGCTCGAAGATCTGGCTGGAGCCATGCTCGCTTATAAAACCGCGAGTAATTAGAACAGCCCGTTAGCCGAGTTCAAATGTTGTGATGCCAAACATCTGATCGAGTGGAAGATCAGGGGCAGGGCCCTTGTACATGCGGAAAGTCTCAAACTCCGGCGACATCTCGTATTTTTCGACGAGCAGCAGCGCTGCGGCGTTTGGTTCAGGTGTGTCCAAAATGACGGTCTGTCCTTTCACCTTGCCTGCAAAGGCCTTGAAAAGGGTTTCTGCGATCTCCGGGGTGTCGGCAAAGAGCGGGCCGATTTTGTATCCATCTCCGCATTGACGCAGGACGCCGTAACCTTGCACCTCTCCATCTTCAACAAAAGCAAAGCCGTTGCGGGTTTCTGCCGTTGGTGAGGTCCACAGTTTGAGAAAATCGCTTCGTTCTGCCGGGAAGAAACGCCGGTCATACTCCTGGAGAGACGGAAACAAATCCTGATCCAGCGGAGTGAGCCGAGGGTCCATAGGCGTGCCACAAGTTGACGTGCCGACATACCGGACATTCCGGTAGACGGGTTTGAACCCATGTTTGGCGTATCGTGGGGTCTGTTCCTTGACGGCATCGAGCCCCAAGGTCCGGCCGTCGAGGTAACTCATGGCATGGTCCCAGATGAGCTGCCCATAGCCTTTGGCCCGATGTTCCGGTTTTGTGATAAACAGCCCGATAAAGCCGAAGTCATGACCGTAGCGCACAGCTGAGATAACGGTGACCAGTTGTCCGTCTGCCTCGCCGGCAAAAAAACCAGTTTGATCCGCTTCTAGAAATGCGGCCGCATCTTCGAGCCCAGGGTTCCATCCTTCATTCGCTGCCAAGTCGATGGCGGTTTGAATATCTTCCGGGCCGAGATTTCTGATTTTTAGGTCGGTGGTCATGATTTCTCCGGGAGATTGGGGCTTGATAATGGCACGCGGTGTGAAAAGGCTACCATAGGCAAAAAGGGAGTTATCTTTTCATTTCTATGATAATCTGAGTGGATTCAAGAGTTTGGGCAAGGTAACAACAAATGAGTCTGGAAGAAAATTTTCTATTTGGACCGGAAACAGTCATTTTGTGACAGCCGCCACATGAAGATCCCAGACAGTTGTTATATTAAATTACACAAGGCCTCTGCACAGGACGCAGTGCCACAGAATTATTGTACAGGAGACTGACATGACGGTCCTATCCGGTTTCTTCTTCGCCTGTCCGAAGTCCGCCCGGATGAAAGCTGCCGGTGCTGCCATCGGGGGCATTCTGGCAGCCGGGGCTGCGCAGGCTGAACCAATCGCACTTGTTCTGGACAAATCCGAAGCAGTGACGTTTCCAGCCTTTACAGAATTGTCTCCCGGCGATGTCGTGGAACTTGGCAATTCCGGGCATATCGATCTTCTCGACTACAGCGCCTGCCGCGAAGTTCGGATCACATCTGGCCGGGTCATGATCTCTTCGACAGGCTATGTTGTTGACGGCGGTGTCGAAAAGGAACTGCGCGCCGGAAATTGCCTCCAGGCTGACAGTGGCAGCACTCCGAGCGCCGATGAGAAAAAGGGCCTTACGGTCACTTTGCGCAGCATAAAAGCGGCCAACAAGACGGCCGCATCGTTGATGCTGCGCTTTGATGAGCAACTGAAGACAGATTACGATACGGTCTTTGTTGCCTTTGAGGGCGGCGCGCCGAAACGCTTCGAACTTGGCGAAAACATTTTGACTGACATGCCTGTCCGCAGTGAAGAAACGGACAAGGTCGATGTCGAGTTGTTCTTCCAAGGTAAGGCACCGGACTTCGGTGTGGTTATGCGCAAGTTCACCATCGACCCGGCTTCTGTTGGACGGAAGACCGCTGTTGTCGTGGTAAAATGACAGCCGACAGGCGCATATCAGATCAGTTTACCAGCCGGAAACGGCTTGTTGTGGCGATCGCAATTCTGGCGATCGCCGCTGGTACTTTGCTTGGGTTGACTGCCGACAAGGCGATCTGGGAAGGCTGGGTCACCGACCGTATCTTTCAGCTGCGTGCGCATTTGTTCAAGTCAGACGCACCTCCGCCGTCTCCGGTTGCGGTGGTGGGACTGGATCAGGTTTCCCTCGATTCTAAACGTCTGGCGACCGTGCCGCGTGTCTTCATGACACCGGTTTTTGCCGAAGCTGGGCAGGCTATTTTGGACGCTGGCGCTGTCGGGGTCGGATATGACTTTGTCTTTGCGTTTAGTGCAGATTCTTTTGCTGATCCAAATTCCGGCGAAGCCCGGCTACGCGGATTTGACCGGCCGTTTCTCGGGTTTTTATACCGCAACCGCGGCAAGGTTTTTGTTTCCAGAACAAGCACGGGTGTCCCGCACCGGTCTGTGTCCGCAGCGGCCGGGGCATCCGGTGTCCGGTATGCGGAAGTAACGCCTGATAACGATGGGGTGGTTCGCCGTCATACGCCGCAGCCGCCGCTTGATGAATCTCCCTTGCTGATTGATGCGTTGCTTGCGAGCGTACGGTCATCGGCATCTGACAGTTATGTCGCAGTACCGGAAAACCGACTGGCGACGTCGTTGCCGTATCTCTCCCTGCTAGATGTTCTGGCTATGGCGGAGACAGAAACTGGCCGGGAAAAACTGCGGGACTTTGCAACCGGCCGGGTGGTTCTCTTCGGCAGCACAATGCCGAATGAAGATGAGCACCTTTATTCCGACCGGTTCTTACCTTGGCTGCCAGACACCCTTGCAGAGACCGGTGAAAGCGGCCGGCCGTATGTCCGCCATGCAACTGCCGGGGTATATGTCCTGGCCGATTTGATCGGGGCCGCATTATCAGGCCGCACGGCTTTAGATCCGCCACCCGGGACGCTCTCAGTAATTGCCGTGTTATTTGCGATTTTTGGCGCGTGTGCGGGCCTTTTGTTGCCGCTCTCCGTTTTACCCATCGTTGCTGCAATTGGTATGAGTGCTGGATTGAGCCTGAGTTTTGTTGGCCTCGATTTTGGCTATTTGTTGGCCCCAGGCGTCGCACCAGTCGCGGCCATTTCTGGTATGGTTGTCGCTGCGATCGGCAAGGTTGGCGTACTGCAACGGCGGCAGCGGTCACTGGTGCGCCTCTTCGGTCATTACTTGTCTCCGGATGTCATTCAGCAAATGGCCCAGTCTGAGGAATTGCCGGAGCTTGGCGGGGAGACTCGTTATGTCGTGGTTGCCTTCATCGATATCGTCGGTTTCACCAAGATGTCCGAACGGTTGCCGGATCATGAAGTGGTGCGGGTGGTCAACACAAGCTTTGATGCCATCGGACAGGTGATCACCAAACACGGCGGTTACATCGACAAATACATTGGCGATGCCATCATGGCCGTGTGGAACGCCCCCAATACTGTTGAATTTCCGGAGCAGGCAGCGGTTGATGCGTCGCGCGAGATCGTTGAGCTGCTGGATGGCATTCGATCCCAAACCGGTCAGACCGCGCTGGATCTTCGCATCGCGCTGAACTCCGGCCCTGTCCTGGTTGGGGATATCGGTGGCCAGCACCGGCGGTCTTTCACTGTGATGGGCACGACTGTGAATACTGCGAGCCGGATCGAAAGTGTTGCTAAGGATAAAAAGGTGCGCCTGGCCGTGAATGATACGGTCGCCAGCAAATTACCGGAAGATTATCCGGTTAAAAAGATATGGAGCGGGCAGCTTCGTGGTTTAAGCCATGACACGCATGTGTTCACTCTGGACGTGCCAGCGATGTACATGGAGCCGGATAAGGAAACCGGTGACCAAAAAGACCGGCGGCAACCTCCGAAACTGGTCAAGTTTCCGCGTTAGTTGTTTGAATTATGCGCTTTTTCGGGCATCATTTGATTGCTACCTGTAATCAGGACAATCGATTGTGATGCCAGTGAGGCCGTATGGGTGAGTGGCCGGACAATCCACCAGGCGGACAGCCGCGGCCGGAGTTTGACAAGACCATCATCCGGCCTGCATCGTCGACTGCGTTTAAAGCTGCCGAAATTGTCCAAGCTGACCCAGGGCCGCTCGACAAAAGTCCTGCAAAGCCCCAACAATCCAACGGAAAATCCAACCTCTGGAAGTTTGCTGGCATCGCGGTAATCTTTTTGCTCTTGGGAGCTGGTGGTGGCAGTGTCGCGCTCCTCATCAGTTCCGGTGCGATCACGTTTTCTTCGCCAGAGGACGGTCAACAGAGCACAGCTGAATCCGTAACAGAGCAGGCGAGGGTGGAAGACCCTGCGGTCAGAGACTCACAATCTGAACAGGCAATACCGCCAGGCCAATCTGAAGACGCGCAGGAACAGGTGACTGCTGAGGTCAATTCTGACGAGCTCGAAACGCCGGCTGATCCGTTTTATGACATGGCCTTGTCTGCGGTGATCCCGCTGGCTGGTGATCCGGTATTGCTCCGTTCCTCCGACGCCCATCAACGTATCGAATTGTCGGAACGCCCTCTGGGACTGGACAGCGGCAGCGACAAGTTTGGTCTTGCCAATGCGGCGGCTGCCTATGTGCTCGACAGTCAGATGCTGGATGAGAGCGGAACACTCGTGATCCGCGCGCCTGGGACCGAGGCAGATTTTCAGTTTGGCAATTTCGGCGGCGGTCAGGATTCTGATAGCCTGGATATTGTTGAAGAAGATCCCGCGGATGCCGGAGCCGCACTGCCGGTGTTTTTGAAACCGGCAACCAATACCTTGGATCTTTATCTGAATGAGCGGCCGATTGGTCAGGGTGCCCATCGGATTGAAATTCGGGAAGCTGTTTACAAGGCGGTGCCAATTGAGTCCTATTTGACCGCGCACGGGTTCGACAAAGACATGGCGGCGGACGCCGCAGGGTTCATGAAATCCGAGTTTGGACGGGGCGATTTTGTCGCGGGCGATAAAGTCGCTGTTCGAGGTGTTCGTTTGCCCAATAAGATAGGCCGGATCGGCGACTATTACCGGCCGGTTCAAATGTCCCTCTATGCCGCCGACGGCTACTTGGGAACGGCCTCGCTTTCCACCAGCCGGGATCAGGCGGGGTATGTGGCGGGCGCAGATCCCTGGTTCGGTAAACCCTTTGAGCAGGAAGAACCAGCTGAGGACAAAAAAGACGGCAAAACCAAAAGCCACCGCCTGATCGACGGTCTTTACGCAACTGCTATCCGAAATGCGGTTCCAGCCTCGATTGTCGGTGAGGCGATTGCTTATCTCGCCCCAACCACAGACCTGAAACGCGCCGTCAAACCGGGCGAACGGTTTACGCTGCTGTTTTCAGCTCAGCCCAGGGATGAAAAACGCGGTGGTGGCCGGGTTCTTTTTGCCGGTGTCCGGCGGGGCGACAATTGGTCGGTCCGCTGTTATGTCCTCAAAGCTCCGGGAAGTCCGCGGTTCGCCTGCGTCAACGAAGGCGGCAAAGTCAGCATTTCCGGTGCGATGCTGGTTCCGGTCAAAGGTGTTTTGACATCGAAATTCGGCATGCGGTTTCATCCGATCAAAAAGACCTCCCGCCTTCACGCCGGTGTGGATTGGGCCGCGCCGACGGGCACCCCCATCCGGGCGGCCTTTTCAGGCAAGGTCAGTTACCGCGATGTCCGCGGCGGCTACGGCAATTTCATTGAACTGCGTCACAAAGACGGCATCACCACACGCTACGCACATTTGCATGAGTACGGTGAGGGTATCGAACTGGAGTCGGTCGTGCAGGCAGGAGATCTGATCGGCTATGTCGGGACGACAGGCCTCTCCACCGGACCGCACCTTCATTTTGAAATCCGCCAGCGCGGCGAGCCGACCGATCCGTTGGCTTTTGAGATGGAGACCGGAACCGATGCGCCGCAGACGGTGTCTAGTCCGGCTTTGAAAGGGTACCGGGACTTTGTTCAGACGGTCCTGACGACACAATAGGCTCGGTCAAACTCCGTTAGTTTGTGATGTAAATCGCAATCAATGGACCAGTTTTGGAGTATAGTGAGCCAACGAACCGAGACAGGAGCTTTTAATGAACCGTCCGGCTGCCCGATTGGGCGATTTTCACGTGTGCCCCATGACACCGATCCCTCCCGGATTGCCAATCATTCCGCCGTGTGCGGTGACAACGCTGATCGGAAAGCGCCCGGCCGCGCGGATGACAGATCTTTGTGCCTGCGTCGGTCCGCCGCCGGCGAATGTCGACCCGATCATCATGGGATCGATCACAGTATTGGTCAACGGATTGCCCCTTGCCCGGATTGGGGACCCAACCCTGAAAGGTGGCGTGATCACCACCGGTGACTTCACCGTCTTGGTTGGCGGTTGATTGTTCATCGGAAAAAATATCTCAGCATCCTATGGAATGTTTGAAGAGAATTTAGATGCATATTTTTGTGCGTTACCTGGATTGCATGTAAAGAAAATCACATTTAGAATATTTACTATGTAATTTCTGTTTTTTGTATTCAATTTAAATTTAATATCTGCGTCTAAATTCGCTGATGTGTGTTCTGTAGCACTTAAAAAATCTTCGAAATCAAATAAATTGTTTGCGTGGGCAAAGAAACCCGGAAGCAAACTTCCCGGCCCTGAAAAGTGCCGTCGGAGTTTGGGAGAGTTGCCGTGCCAAACAATACAGAATTTGACCGTCTTGCCGAAATGTCCGCTCAGCTTATGGGAAAAACCTCTGCTCTGGCCGCTGTTGCTGCTGCTCAGGAGCGGCTGGAGATGCGGGTCGTTTATCATGGGCAAAATCTTGAAACAGAACGCCATGTCCGCCATGCGCAGCGCATGGATGACGCGGTCAATCAATTGATTGTCCATGTCGTCGTGTCGATCGCAACGCTCGGTCTGACAGCGGCTGTGGAAGCCGTCATGGCAGGCGCCTATGTCGCCGAAGGGGCCTATGCAACAACGCAGGGCGTTCGATATGCCCAAGCAACAGCTGCCGTTGAAGAGGCGTTGGCCGCAAAGGCCATTCTGGACAAGATCAACAATGTTGTCGCGATCGCGCGGAATCCGGCCCTGCGAAACATTCTGATTGAATACCACGCAGTCAAACTCATGGTTGAAGCGCCAGTGGTCGGGGTTCAATACGCCCTGGAACAATGGGCTGAGCAGCGGCAAGGGCATGCTTATGAATTCGATCTTTTGGATTCCCCGGAAAATGATGGTGGCACTTTCTTCCGGGAACGCGATGGCAGCGCCCGGCGCCCCGGGGTGGGCGATCTAAAGGATGCGGCTGAATTTTTGAGATTGGCCAAACAAGTCTATGACCGCTGGGGCCGGGATCAACAGACAGAGCGGGCTTTCCTGGAACGGTTGGCGCGGATTTGCGGCGAAGCATGCCGGACGACATTGAACCAGGATATCGGCGGAATTCAGCAAGACACTCAGGTCTTTCTAGGTCTTGATGGAATGCGCTTTGGCGAAATCGATGATGTCTTGAACAGGGAGGTATCTGCCCTGGTTCGCCGGGAAAATCCGGATATCAGCGATTATGACCTCCGGCTCGCCGTCTCTTCGGTACTGGTGCAGTACTGGCAGCGCCCCTACAGCGAGCTGACGCAAATGAAGGCTCGATTACAGGTGCAAATTCAGAGTCTGACGACCGAAATTGCTCGATTAGAGCGGCGGATCCGTTTGGCGCTGAACAACCAGCCCGCGCTTCGGTTCGGTTACCGTCCGACGATCGGTGAACCGGCTTATTGATCGGCGTTAACCGCATTTCTTCCATCAAAACATTGCTTACGGAGGCAAGAAGTCCATGGCCAACATCACTGAAGCCACAGCCAACAGATGGGTGCAGACTGCCCGCGCAGCCTATAGCAGCCAAGTCATTTCACCATTCTGTGCGGCCTATCAGCAGGCCTACACAAATTTCACCAAAACTCTTGAAGCTCAAGACGCTGCAGACAAGGCGGAGGCCGAGGCAAAAGCTGAGATGGCCGTCCTTGCCCTGTCATTGATTGGCGGGTTTGGGCTCGGAACTGTCATGGGAGCAGCCTGTGCAAAGGCCTGCGCCGGGAAAATATCCCAAAAGATGCTCAACGGACCGGTCTTGGACTATGTATCAGCAAACTTAGGAGAACGGTCCTTCAAAACACTGGATTTCGTCGCCAATGATATCCGGTCGGAATTTGTCGCCGGCGCCTTGTTTGATGTTGTCAGCGCCAAGGCCGGGGACAAGTTGAAAGCTGCCCTCACAAACCAGCCGCAAGACATCAAGCATGCCAAAGGATTTATCGATGAGCCCTTGACGGTGCTCGTCAATATGACCGGATATGTGGACGGCCTGTGTCACACAGCCTTGTTGTTGATTGAGGAGATCTTCAACGGCAAACTGAAGGACAAAGAGCAGGAATATCTCAAGAAGTTTCACCAGTCGTCCAAGCTCTTAAAACTCAGCCATAAGATGCCCGACAAGTTGAAAGAGCGGATCGAGCTGTCGTTCTGGATGCGGTATCTGCTGACGCTGGATCAAATCAAAGTTCAGGAGTGGCGCTGGAACCGGACCCCGTTTGGGTCCTTTGCCGAAGAATACACCGTGACCAAGGGAATCCCGCAAAACCCGACGGACAAAAACTATCCGAAAACAGGACGCGACCACCGCCGCCACCAGCAAGAGGTGATTTACAACGACGCTGGTGAGTTGGTGAAAAAGCGGATCGATACACTCTATAAGGCGCTGGTCGGTCACAACTTTTTCGGCATGGACGCGACATACGGCGGTTTCAGCAGTTCAAAGGAAACGGTCGACAAGCAATTGCTCATGCGCGCTCAGTTTGCTTTGAAGAAGTTACAACCTGCCTATGCGCCGGGGTCCAAAGGACGGTGAACCAACGCGGGCGCTAGACACCGGTCTTAACAACGGGCGCTGCATTCGCAGCGCCCGTTTCCTTTGACTGAGTGCCTGGTCCAGCCAGGGGGGCGATTTGGACTGGCAATGAATTGGCGGTTCGTACTGGCTCTAGTTCCCGGGGACTGCAGTATCAAAGGGATAGGTGTCGCTGCGCAGCTTCACATATCCCGTTTTCAGCCGCCATGGCACATCGACCGGCGGGAGTTTCAGGGCGCGGATCGGTTCTTTGCCGGTCTTGAGTTTTAACTCGCTTCTGACTTTCCAAAGTTGCCAGTGCAGGTCGCGGATTTGGGCCAGTTTGTTGAAAAGCCGTTTTTCGAAGGCATCGGCTTTTTTCGCCAGGGCTTCATGCTGGGTGTTGTACTGATTGTATGTTTTGTGGGTTTTGTTTTCCTTGGTGACATAAGACCTCAGGACGCTGACAAACTTCTTGTGGTCCTTTTTGCGGTAAACTTCACCTTCCCAAAAAACGATGCCCTTTTCATGAAACTTCCGATGTTGTTCGGTTCCCTGGTTCAGTTTCTTCAGGTTTATTTTCCATTTGCGTTGGGACTCCGCACGCCATCCCTCAACGATGTCAGCATCGCGGTCCATCTGCACGAATTTGCCGATCATGATCCGGAGATCTGCAAGCGCGTTGACGAGTTTGAACTGGATCTGATCCTTTAGAGCGTTGCGGCCCTTCTGTACCTCGATCCGCTTCACACGCGCGTTTTCCAGCTTCTGTAGCCGAGCCCGAAGATCGGCTTGGAGCTTCTTGTAAATCGGTTTCCAATCGACAGAATTTGCCCAGCTTTCAGGGACACCGGCGACCAGGTGAATAACATTACCAGCTTTTGCTGGCGGTCCGCTTTCATTGATCTTCGTCAGATACTTTTGGTACTCACGGTCTACGGCTGTATCAATTGTACCGAGCATGCCTTTCAACGTGTCTAAAAGATCATCCGCTGGAAGCATTGGATAGCGGTTCGCCTCTCCAAACACATTGGCAACAGCTAAGGAGTAACTCAGTCCGGTAACGGCTGCATCCGCGTGTTTGCCGAATGCCTTTTGGAGTTCTTTGCCTTTTTTTGTCAGCTGGCGCCGACGCATGTCGCGGCTTATTTCAGTATCCGCCAGAGCTTTGCTGATGCCATAAGCTTCGGCTTTCAACGCTTCGTTGATGGCCAGGCCGATCAACTCGTTGATCAGCTTTTTTGCACCTTCTTTTGCCGCTGCTTTGGTGCCCTCTGAAAAGATTTTACCAACTGGCATGTCGTCAACCTTTCGTTTGAGTTCATGCCAATTGTGGGAGTTTTTGAAAATACGTCAGTGATTACAGACACATCTTGTTTGATTGAAGAGTGTCTATGTGGATTGTGTGTTGTTGAGGGATGACGCACTTAAGGTGACGGTCGCCGTACAATGGCGGCGACGCCTTCTCAAAAGGTCAGAGATCTAAAGCTCATTCAGCCCTGATCGATTTCGATCCCATCATCCCCGGCCTTCAACGTGACACTGGTGAGTTCCTCGCCGTTCATTTCCGCGGTCAGGAATGCACGGGACAGTTTGGGCAGCAAATCATTCGTCAGAATGTTGTCGATCATGCGCCCGCCGCTGTCCGGGTCGCGGCAGAGCGACACGATGTAGGCGACAACATCTTCGCCATAAGTGAGATCGGCGCCGCGGTTCTGTTTGACCCGTTTGACGATCTTGTTGAGCTGCAGGCGGATGATGAAGCCGAGCATGGACGGCGACAGCGGATAGTAGGGGATTGTAACGATCCGGCCGAGCAGCGCCGGCGGGAAAACCTCCAGTAGCGCCGGCCGCAGACTTTCGGCGAGTTTTTCCGGATCCGGTGCATTCGGATCCGTCGCAGCCATTTCCGGATCATCAGAAACGGGTGTGTCCAGCATCTGGCTGGCCGCGCTCATGATCAGGTCGGTGCCGACGTTCGACGTCAACAAGATCAGCGTGTTGCGGAAATCGATCTTCCGGCCCATGCCGTCTTCCATCCAGCCTTTATCAAACACCTGGAAGAAGATTTCATGCACGTCCGGATGGGCTTTTTCGACTTCATCGAGGAGCACAACCGAATAGGGTTTGCGGCGGACCGCTTCTGTCAAACGGCCCCCTTCGCCATAGCCGACATAGCCGGGAGGCGCGCCTTTGAGGCCGGAGACGGAATGCGCTTCCTGGAACTCCGACATGTTGATGGTGATCAGGCTGTCTTCGCCGCCATAGAGCGTTTCAGCGAGTGCAAGGGCTGTTTCTGTTTTGCCGACGCCAGACGGGCCGCACAGCATGAAGACGCCAATCGGCTTGTCCGGATTGCCGAGCTGCGCGCGGCTGGTCTCAATGCGCTTGGCGATCATGGCGAGACCATGAGACTGGCCAATCACCCGTTTGTTCAGGCTCTCCGTCAATGACAGGATGGTCTGCATTTCATCCTGCACCATGCGGCCAACCGGAATGCCTGTCCAATCGGAAATGATGCTGGCAACTGCCTCGTCATCGACATAGGCATAGACCATGCGGTCATCTTCCGGGATTTTGGCAAGTTCCGCCCGTTTGTCATGAAGGGCATCACGGATTGCTTGTTCGTCAGCAAGGTCGATACCGAGATCCAGATCAATGTCATCAATCGGCACCAGGGCAGGGCCTTCGTGTTCAGGATCCGCGATTTCGGCAGCGTCTGGATGGGGCGCAGGTTCGCCGCCGCTCAGATCCATCAACGCTTTGTTGAGGCGCCGGATGCCGGCAACCAAGAGGCGTTCGGCTTCCCATTCGCCGCGGAGCGTCTCAATGTCCTGCTCCGTCTTTTCAATGGCCTCGGTCAGCGCACTTAGTTGCTCCTCGTGCTCCATACCAAGTTCGGTATCATTGCTGAGCGCCTTGTGTTCGGTTTCCAGAAATCCCTTCTTGGCGACAAGATCGAGCAATTTGGCTGGCTGAGCGGCTTGCGAAATATTGACCCGGGCCGAGGCTGTATCCAGAACGCTGACCGCCTTGTCGGGGAGCTGGCGGGCTGGAATATAGCGGTGCGACAGCGATACGGCGGACCGCACGGCGCTGTCCAAGATACGGACTTGGTGATGGTCTTCCATGGGGCCGAGAAGGCCGCGCACCATGGCAAAGCATTTCTCTTCATCCGGTTCATCGACTTGAACCGGCTGGAAGCGGCGGGTGAGGGCTGGGTCTTTTTCAAAATGCTGCCGGTATTCGGACCAGGTTGTTGCCGCAACCGTGCGCAGTGTTCCCCGAGCTAAGGCCGGTTTTAATAGGTTGGCGGCATCGCCGGTGCCGGCGGCACCACCAGCGCCGATCAAGGTATGGGCTTCATCGATGAACAAGATCGTCGGGACGATAGAGGCATGGACCGCATCGATGACCGCGCGCAGGCGTTTTTCAAACTCGCCCTTCATCGAGGCGCCTGCCTGAAGAAGACCGAGATCAAGGGCGCAAAGCCGGGTCCCGAGCAGAGATGGGGGCACGTCGCCTGCGACGATTTTTTGTGCAAAGCCTTCGACGATAGCGGTTTTGCCGACCCCGGCCTCCCCAGTCAGAATTGGATTGTTCTGGCGGCGGCGCAACAACACATCGATGACCTGGCGGATTTCTTCGTCACGGCCGACGATCGGATCAAATTCCTCGGCCCGGGCGCGAGCCGTGAAATCGACGGTGAATTGCGAAAGCGCATCTTCACCGGCGCCGCTTCCAGGGGCTGCGGCTTCCCCGGGAGCGGCAGCTGCGGCCGTCTGTGGACCGGAACCATCTATTGGCCGGGCGCCGGTTTCAGCCGAAGCGCCCGCTATCGCATCCAGATTCTTCACCAGGATATCCCGGTTCAGTTTCTCAAAGGCACTGGAATAACTTAAAAACTGGCGCCAGGCCGATTTGTCGCCCATGGCGGCGATCAACACATAGGCGGAGCGGATTTTATAATCGCCATACCGGAGCGTGCCTTCAAACCAGGCGCGTTCCAACGCTTCCTGAAAAGGCGCTGCCATGCCCGGCAGTTCCGTCTGGTTGATCTTAAACTTGGCAATGGCGGTCTGGAGGTCGCTGTCGACCACAGAACTATCGATGTCGAAGTGGCGCAAGATGTGGGTCAGATCTGAATTCTCGTCCCGGAGCAGATAATAGAGCCAATGGACGATCTCCAAATGTCGGTGGCCGGAGCTTTTGGTCAACCGCATGGCATTTTCCAGGCTCTCATAACTGACTGTTGTGAGCTTGTTGGCTACTGTTTCGACCAGAATATCACTCATCACGTCGGCCTTTCTGATAGAAATCCTACTGATAAACGGCGGTGTGACGGCGCACCGGACGGAATCTCGTGTCCGTCAGCAGTTCGTCGTCCTCCATGTCCTTGTCTGTTGGCGTTTCCGGCGCCGCTGGTTTCAGCCATCCAATGTGGCCAAGGGTGGCAGACCCGGTCTTGTCCATACGCACGGCTGAGGCGCAGCGTTTGGGCAACGCCAGTTCGATTTCATATTCGAGTTCCAAACCCAGATAAAAGTCGATCAAGTCGAACAGTTTTTCTGTAAATGGATTGGGTTTGGTACGGGTTGGCGGCAGGAATTTCCGATATTGATCAAGATCTTCGGTATAAATCCGGATCCGGATCTTGTCGCTGACACTGTAGATCTTAGCGCCGACGATTGTATCGCGTCCGAGACTTCCGGCACCGCCAGGACCAAAACCGCCAAGGGCCAATTGATCATCCGGATCCAGATGCAGCCAGGTGCCGACGCATTGTTCTATTTCAACACGCACGCCGAAGGTTCCAGAGACCAGCGCTTTCAGCCGCGCGGCGCTCTTAACCTTGGGCGCCATCAGGCCGGCATAATGCAGCTTAAGCCGGTCATCCAGCGTGTCTTGATCGCGATAGAGCGGGGTTCCGATGCCTATGGTCGAGCCGAGGTAAGCCAGGAACCGGTCGTCATCCGGCCGGTCATGCTGGACAATCGGGCGGGCATCGGCCCAGGCGCGGAAGAACAGCTGGATGAACCTACCATTAAAAACATCCAGGAAACGTGGGAAACTGTCTTCGCCGCGCAGGCCCCGCATGATCGCTTCATCGGTGAGCGGGGCGGGAAGGGCACCATGCGGTCCGAGCAACCCTAAGAAGCGCTCCATCAGAACAAGGCCGCCTTTGACGTCCCTTTGAACCCGTTCAATTGTGGAGGGCGAAAACTCGCTGGAGGGGTCCTGGCCGAAGCGGACGATGTCTTCGTTGAGCCGGCGGCTTTTGCCGATCCGCGGTGGTGTACCCGGATCTGTTTTCTTTGACCCTTCATTGGCGGTGGATGGCTGTGCGGTTTGACCCTCCAGCATTCGAAGGACCGCCAGAAAATCATGACCGCCCGGATGGTCTTGCAAACGGGTTTCGAGGGCATTCAACAACGACGCATATTGTTGCTGGACCGGTGGGGCCGGTTCGATGGGTTCCTCCGGTATTTCCGGGGTCCCAACCTGTTCCGGTTCAGTCTCCGGTGTCAGGTCTTCTGTTTTTTCAGGTTTTGCGTTTGCTATTTCTTGGTCTGCTTCAGTCTCACCGGATTTGGTCGCGTCCGATAAAGTCGTGTCAGTATCTTCTATCCTTTCAGACAGGTCTTCTTCGGAGGGCTGTGCTAAGCCGGTGGCGGGTTCCCAGGTTTCCCGACCAAACCCGCCTGGCCGGATTACAGTTTTATCGGCCGCAGGCTGGGGTTTCCGGTCTGTTTCCGGTGGCTGTGCAGATTTGTTGCCAGCGTCGGTCATATGATCCCCTGCGCGCCCACCCGAGGAGGCCATTTCATGATGGTGCCGCGTTCCGTCGTCGCGATGATGCATTGGGTGAAATGGTTGATCGACGCGTATTCGGCGAGGAACCGGTCAAGCACGGCGCCAAGCAGAAAAGCGCTGGCACCTTCAAACGCCTTGTCATCCAAGGTCAGCGTAATCTCCAAACCACGGGCAACACCGGTGCCGGTTTTTTGCTGGAGACGCCGGACAACTGGCCGGGTTGAGACGGATAGAACCGATTGTGTTTGCCGGTCGGCCGCACTGTCGGAGAGCGGGGCAAACACACTTAGAATATCCCGGAAGGACCGGCCGTCTTCTCCCGCCGCATCATGGATGAGGCCGGAGTGGTTGAGAGTCATGATGTTGATGAGCCGCCAGACGATCGCTCCGACGTGGCCATCTTCACCCAATCGTTCGTTATAAGATAGGAGTGGAGGCCGCGGCGCAGTGGGGCCAGCAATACAATCAACCTTCAGGCCGACGTCATCCAAGATCCGGAAGTCCCCCAGTTGTGATGTGTCGGGATTTGAGCCAACGGGCAGATCAGCCGCGAGTGCCCGGTTGGAGGCGATCACCTTCAAGGAGAGCTCGGACAGTTTTTTGTCGCCACTGTCCAGCAAAGCCGCGGCATGAGCGCCGCTGGATAGCGAAACATAGGTCTCTGTCCCGATATAGCCGCTCGGCTGACGGCGGCGGACTTCGGAAGACGATTGGCGGCGCGGCAGGCGGCGGATGGTGTAGAACCAATCGTGGCCAGCTTTTTCAGCATCGGGGGCAACGCTGTAAAGCGGCTCGACACCACGCTTTTCACCGCCAGCGAAATGGGCATTCACTTCGGTGACCGAATGGACCTCATAATCAAGCGGCCGGGTCCGGTCCGCGATGACTGGAAACTCGTGCTGGCCTTTTTTGATCGGGATCCGGTCCGTCTGGCGCTCAAACAGATTGACGGCTGGGGCGGCATGTAGGGCGAAGATCTTGGGCTCAACGTGCGCGGGCAGGCGGCTTTCTGCTTCATCAAAGACAAAAACCAGATCAAAGGATTTCGCGTGAACCCGGTCGAGGTAACGGCGAAGCCCGGTCAGGCGCATGCCGAGAAAGCTGCGCGGAAAATTAAAATAGTCCCGCAAATAATCAAAGCCGGTGAACAGCCGCTTGCTGTTGCGTAAAAGCGCGTCTTCTTCGTCAAATCCCAGCTGTTCAATCCCATTCACAGGGAGCCGTTGCAGGGTGACTTGCCCGAAAGCATCTTCGGTACGGATAAATAGCGCGATCGTGTGGCCGAAGATCTGTTCGTAGATTTTGGCAGCAAGATCCAGGGCACCGGTAAAGCGGATCGGAAGGCTATCAATACGGCATCCAGCGACCTGGTATTCCGGTTTTTTCAATGCTTCTTCGGCCGAGACCTCCATTTCCGGATCTTCAGACATCCGGTGGGTGAAGGTTAGGGCGAGCCCGGCCCGGGCCCGCCGGTCTTCGGCCATGTCTGCGCCCATCCCGGAGATCTGGGCGGCGGAACTCAAATACCGCGCACCGGTCAATTCCAAAGGCGTCAACGTCACGGGCGACGTGAAGGTGAACCGGCAGCGCACTTCGCCCTGGCGTTCCCGGAATACGGCCTCCATCAGCGCATGGCGGTCGATCGTAATACCGGTCCTGAGATTGGCATCGCCATATTTCGGAGTAATCCGGGTCAGCACCATGGAAGGGATCGGTGCTAAGGCGGAGGGGTATAGCTGCTCGAAGAAATTGGATGTGAATTCGGAGAACTCGTGCTTCATCTTCAGCTGCACGCGGGCTGCGAGAAAAGCTGTGCCTTCCAGCAATCCGGAGAGCATCGGATCTGACCGGTCTTCCAAAAGATCGCCCAGGCGCTGTGCCACAGCGGGATAGGCTTCGGCGAAAGCTGCGCCCTGTTCGCGCAGATAAGTGAGTTCCTGGTTATAAAGATCGAGAAATTCGCGGTTCATGATGAGGCCCCGACAATCTTGATCCGTCCAAACGCCGGGTCGACATCGGCGACAAATTCGCTGCCCACCCGGACGGGGTCACATCTGATTTCCGCCTTGATCAGAAATCGGACTTTCAGATTGTCCTTTTCAAATTCGCGATCGCGCTCAACAACGAGGGTGCGCGGGTCCATTCGGGGTTCAAATCGGATCAAGGCCGTGCGGATATCGACCGCCAATTGTTCGATGCGGATCGTGTCAACCACATGCACAGAGAGATCCGGAAGACCGTAATTGAGGATTGAATTTTCCACTTCCGGAAAGTCGGACAAGTCCTGAGTGGAGTTCAATTGCACGGTATTGAGGAGGGCTTGTAAGTCCCGGCGGACTTCTGAAAGCAAAGCATGATCTGAAATGCCGTAGGCTCTGGTAAGGCGACGCCCTGTTTTGAGAGCCTGGTTTTCGTTTTCAGCTTTTTGGCGCGCTTCTGCCGCCTTGAAGTCCGGATCATCCATTGCCCGGAAGGCCCACATCAGCGGCGAATGCAGTTTTGTCGTTTGTTTCGCCATTCACTGGCCCCACGCTGGCTTACGATCATCATTTTTTGAAAATTCGGATTATGAAAACTTAGCGGATGCCAAACCAAAAAGGCTCCAGCTGCCGGACATGTCCAGCAGCTGGTATTGCGATCTTATTTCTTTTCGTTTGCGGCAATGTCCCAGGCAAATTCTGGAGCCGCGCCTTTGGACCCGTCTGCGTTTTGGACGGTGTAGATATATTTGTACTCACCAAAGTTCAGCGTGGCGTTTTCAGTAATCCGGTCTTCAGAACCGGCACCACCGGATTGCAAACTGGTGACAATAATGTCCTTCATCTCAATCTTGATGTACTCGAGCGGGCTGTCACCGGCCGCTTTGCGGACATAAAGAGTGCCTTTGGTAATATGTTTGCCGGTCGACAGATGCTGAAGCAGCACTGGGGTGGATTTGTCGACAAATTTGGTTATCGCCAGATCCTGGAAATGGGCCTTACCGGAACCAGAGCCACCACCCATATGTGTTGTGCCGGACTGGGAGGCGCCCCATGACCATGACAGGACGTCAATTTTGTCCTTATGGGTTTTGTCCTGTGCTTCACCGTTAATACCATCAAGTTCTAGAAAAAAATCTACAGCCATTTTCTTAGGTCCTCTTGGGTGTTGACAACCGGCCAAATGGGTCCGGCCTTGTGTCTGTTACTTTCCTGACAACTCTTTCGAACCAATTGGTTCGATCCCCAAGGCGCATTCGCGTCCCGTAGTTACCTCCGCCCGGAAATCCGGGGATGCATCCGCTTGGGATGCCTGCCGGGCGGAGGGCTTAACCCCGTCCGGCAGATCTCATTCAGCTTGCGTCTTGCGGAATGCGCGACGCCAGGCTCATGCCAATGTCCATGCCTTCAAGCTGATAGTGTGGTCTGAGGAAGAACTGGGCTCTGTAATATCCCGGGTTTTCCTCGTCATCGATAATCGTGACTTTTGCTTCCCGCAGCGGCTTGCGCGCCTTTGTTTCTTCGGTCGAATTGTCCGGATCACCATCGACATAGTCCATGATCCAGTCGTTCAACCAGCGCTGCAGTTGGGCTGCTTCTTTGGTTGAGCCAATTTTGTTGCGGACCATTACTTTCAGATAATGGGCAAACCTTGTGGTCGCGAACATGTAGGGCAGGCGGGCCGATAGGTTGTCGGATGCCGTTGCATCCTTGCCGTCCGGGCCAGAGAACTGCCGCGGTTTGAAGACCGACTGCGCGCCCAGGAAGGCAGCCTGATCGGTGTTCTTACGGTGGATCAACGGGATCAATCCAAGCCGGGAGATTTCATGTTCCCGCCGGTCAGTGATCGCGACTTCCGCCGGACACTTCTGATCGACACCGCCATCGTCTGTCTCAAAGACATGGGTCGGCAATTCTTCAACCAGACCGCCGCTTTCCACGCCGCGGATCCGCACGGTCCAGCCGTATTCCTTGTAGGCCCGGTTGATGTTGGCTGCCATGGCATAGGCGGAGTTCATCCAGCCGTAGTTGTCATGGCTGTTGTCTTCGAATTCTTCTTCAAACGCGAATTCTTCAACCGGATCAGATTTGGCACCATAAGGCTGACGGGCCAGGACCCTTGGAAGACTGAGGCCGAGATAGCGGGCATCTTCAGATTCGCGAAGCGTCCGCCACTGAGCGTGAAGTTCGGTGTCAAAGACCTTCGACAAGTCCCGTTTTGCCGGCAATTCCGTCCAGCTTTCCATCTGCATCAGCTTTGGATTGGCGGCTGCCAGGAACGGTGCGTGGGCTGCTGCAGAGATCTTCGCCATGCCGCGCAGGATCGTAATGTCTTGCGGTTCATTAGAGAATTCATAGTCGCCAACCAGACATCCATAGGGCTGACCGCCAAGCTGACCGAATTCGGCTTCATAGATCTGTTTGAAGAGCGGGCTTTGGTCCCATTTGGCACCGCGATAGCTCTTGAAGACACCGGCCAGTTCATTTTTCGAGATGTTCAAAAAATGCAGTTTCAAGGACGCATCGGTCTCTGACTGATGCACAAGGTAATCGAGACCGCGCCAGGCGCTTTCCAGCTTCTGATACTCAGGTGCATGAATGATTTCATTCACCTGGTCCGTCAGGGCGCTGTCCAATTTGGCGATCATTTCGTCGATGGTGTCGTAAACATCGTCCTTGATCAGCGTCTGGTCGGCCATCGCCTCTTCAAGGAAGGTCGACATGGCGTTGTCGACCAGCTTGTTGGCCGTGTCGTTCTTGTCCTTGATCCGGAAATTCTGCTTCAAAATTGAGGCGAATTCCTCAGGACTTTTTTCGGTAACCGCACCACCAGCCGGGGCGCCTTGTGTCTGGGCGTTGGTATCCGGATTGGTCATTTACGCCTCCTCTGCACCGCCGTTTTCAGCGGCATTTTCATCTGCATCGGACTTATCCGCTTCGATCTGTTTGGCGAGCGCCGCCATCAGAGCTGGGTCACGGGTCAGTTCTTCCAGCTGACTGATTGCCTGAACGCGGCCGTCCATCATGGTGCGCAGAGCTGCCAGACTGCGGCGGGCTTCCAGGAGTTTGTTCAAGGCCGGGACCTGCTCGGCAACGCGGCCAGGACTGAAGTCGTCCATGTTTTCAAACCGAAGCTGAACGCTCATCTTGCTGTCGTCTTCACCAGAAAGGCGGTCCTTTACGGTGAAAGAGGTGCCCGGCTGGATTGCTTTCATGCGCGAGCTGAAATTGTCCATATCAATGTCGGCCAGCTTCCGGTCGCCAATATCTGGCTTTTCGACGCCGGGACTGTCGCCGGAGAGGTCGGCCATGATCCCCATGACAAACGGCAGTTCCACCTTTTCTTCCGCGTCGAACGGATCTTCATAGAAGATATGAACCCGGGGAGGCCTATTGCGCTTAATAAAGCTTTGCCCGCTCTTAGATGCCATTGTACTTGCCTTTCATTTCCTGTTCGGCGTCGTCGCCGGTCAAAGACAATCAAATACAAGCGCAGGTAAATTCTATGTTTTGTTGTTTCTTTTTGTTCTGCGCTTCATCTTGTGTAGTTTATATAACTTAGGAGTATTCATATTTAAGTGATCGTGGTCACATGATCGCGATTTTTCGAAGGACAGTCCAAATATTGAGGACCGGTTCTGGGTCTGTGTCAAGATCAATAGTGTCAGTCAGTTACGTCAGCCTTTCATCCATATTTTTTTAAGTTAAGTATTAGTCGTCATCCGGCCTTAGGAACAAATTCAATAGGCCGGTGAAGGATCCCGAGCTCATGTTCTGAGCCTCCTCCAATAGAAGAGGGATAGGGCTGGTGGGCTCGTTGGTCGAAAAATAGGCTTTGACGGCTGTAATCGCCTTCATTGCCTCATTGCGGTTTGAGATTGTTGGCGCTTCATATCCATCGACGTCGCCCAGGTCTCCGGTGCCGCTGTCGTTCAGGTCCCGCAATCGGTCATTGGAGAGCTGCAGGCCGCTGGTGCCAAGCAGCAGGCTGACATCGTCAAAGCGCCGGGGCATGAGGATTTTCAGCGCGTCCAGATATGTGCGTCCAACAAGGCCGTGGGCTTCGCGGACAAGGAACAGGGCTGGATGGGACGGCTCCCGGGTCGCGAAATAGGTTTCCACTGTTTGCAGAAGCTGTTTTGCTTGAGCAGCGTTGGTCAGGTCGGCTGTCGATGTCGGCTCAGAGGTTTGTTCGGTTTCATCCGCATCAGCAGAGGCGGCGTCCTCGCTACCTGCTTCGGTGTCATCACCAGGCTCGATCCGGCCAAGGCGCAGGTTCAGTTCGGAGGACATTTCCCGCAGCAGCGTGCAAAGATTTTCAAAGTTGGGTGCAGCGGCTTCTTTTCCTGTTTCCTCTAACTTTGCTGCGCAGACACCGGAAATGGTCTCCAGGAGATCTGGCAGCTCCGCCAGGTCCTTGAGAACAAGGTCGATTTGCTCTTGTTCCATTTCGCCTGACGTCAATGCCGCCTCGATGGCGCCAAGGGATATGGTAGGTTCATCCGCGCGCGCGGTGGCGGTGCCGGCTGCGATCTGAATGGTGCGGTAGCTGATTGGGCCGCTGCGCCGGGTTTTTAGAAGCGGGGCCGCTTCCAGGGGCAAAAACACTGTCGGGCGGCTGTTGAGTCCTTCCAGCGCACCGAGTCGCTCCATGTGATCGAAATCCGCATCGTCCGGCTGGACGCTTTCCCAATGGTCGTTCAGGAGTTTTTGGATTGTTCGAATGGAATTTGCGAACTGGTTGAGGTTGCCGTTTAGCAGGCTGAATCGGCCGAGATAGGCAAGTAGTCTGATGTCGCGGGATTGCTTTAAAAAGCCATCCATCTGATTGAATAAATCCGGAAAATCAAATTCAGTCCGGTCAAAATCGCCAAAACGTTCCGGCAGTTTTTCTTCGCAAAAATCCATCAAGGCGGCGAATGCGGGGTCCGTGTCGAAAAGGTCCGGTCCGCAGCCAGCGCCTGGCGCGATCTCCGTGCCGTATGTGTCCGGGTCTAGATCCATATACGCCCCCACCTTGAGCCGGTTTGCCTGGTGAGGCGGGGTGTTTTTCGTTGCCTTCACCAGGATTGCCGGCCTTATCGTTCAAATCACTCAAATATCAATTTGCTCTCCACCCGCCGGTTCGCCGGGTCGTTGATGTCGGCCACTTTCGGCCGTGTTTTGCCGTAACCAATGGTTTTCAGACGATTCCTGCCAACGCCAATGGAGACAAGAAATTCGGTGACGGCGCTGGCGCGATCTTCAGACAGGCGTTGATTGTAAGATGCTGAACCAATGCCGTCGGTATGGCCTTCGATCACAAATGCCGCAGTGGCTAGATCCGGATCGGAAATGCCCTTGGCAAATTCCCGCAAATTGGCTTTTGCAACGGAACTCAGCCGCGCAGAGGCGTATTCAAACGAGACAAGCAGGTTGAACCCTTCGCCAATAGCCTTCGTTTCCGGGTCTGCGACCAGGGCTTCCTCACCGGAATCCTGCGTTACAGCAACCTGGCCGCCGGTGTCTTTTGCCGCCTGGTTCGGATTGCACTCATCTCTGGTGCCAATGCACAGCGCGCGAGATTTTCCTGCCGGCTTTAACGAGCGTGTTTTGAGCTGCTTGAAATGCTGTTTCACATCATCGGCGGAATATGTGGCGTCCTGGGCCGCAGCTGGTGATATTGCCGCAAGCGTGAAGGCGAGGGCGGCGGCTGTAGCCATTTTAACGAGCGTACCGCGGATAGCCGCGAAGTCTATGGTCGTTTCTGCGGTCCTGTCCTGAGACAATGTCATTGGTCAAACCTCCCTGTTGGACTTGAGATCAAGTCATTTCGTGGGTGTCAGGTAGCAGTCTGCCGGGTTCAAAAAAAAATAATGTGGCGAAAGTCACTAAAGTGCTGTTTGATGGCATTATGTCGTAAATCAGTGCAAAGAAGCAAGAGGACATTCAGTACGTTACGCAGGTGTGGTTCGCGGTTGCGGTTTTATGTATTTGTTCTGAACTTAGATCGGAGGGGCGGTAGTATTTACGGTGTGTGAATTAAATTTGGTCGGCAAAATATAATATTTAGACGAAACGTGTTGCTGAGCACATTTTTGGATTTCGATGTGACTTAATTCTAGGGAAGGTATTTTTTCAACAGGCGCTCCGACCGCGCCGATATTCGCTGGGAGAGAGATGTGGTTTCAGGTCAACTCAAACAATCACAGCGGATGGCTCAACTGACCTCTGTCTTCGGTAAAGACGAAGTTTCACTCGTCAAAATCGAAGTCGATGAAGGGATCAGTCAGGACTTTGAGATTGTGCTTGAAGTCTATAGCCAGCGTGAAGATCTGGATTTTGATCAGGCAATTGCCACGCATATGACCGTCAAAGTCACGACCAACAATGGTGATACGCGCCATTTTGATGGTCTGTTGACCGACGCACGCTGGCTTGGCCACCGGGATGCCTATTATGTCTACCGGCTCACGCTGCGTCCCTGGTTCTGGTTGCTCACTAAGAATGCCAATTGCCGGATTTTTAAAGATATGTCGGCGCCGGACATTATTTCCGAGGTGCTGGGCGAACACGACTTTGCTGATTACCGCAAGACCCTGACCGAAAGCTACGAACCAATCCACTATTGTGTCCAGTACCGGGAGTCTGACCACGATTTTTGCTGCCGTTTGATGGAAGAGGAGGGGATCTCCTACTTTTTCGAGCACAAGGATGGCAAACACACGATGATCCTGGCGGATGCCAAGTCGTCTTACAGTCCAATTGAGGGAGATCCGGTCATTCCATTCATTCCTCTTGGCGGTGAAAGCCAACGGGACGAAGAGCATCTTTATCACTGGGTGCCTGGACGGCGGTTTAGAACCGGAAAATTCGCCGTCAACGATTACGACTTTGAAAAACCAAGTGCGTCTTTGGAGGCAGACCGGGAAGCCGGGGCTGCCTATCGGGCCGGTACACTGGAACATTATGATTATCCAGGCCGGTACACGCAAAAAGACAAGGGCACAAACTTCAGCAAAATCCGTCTAGAAGCCGAGCAGGCCGCCGACAAACGTGTTGAGACGGCCGGTGAAGTCCCAAGGCTTTTTGCTGGGGGGCTGTTTACGCTCAAGGACCATTTCCATGGACCGCAAAACAAGGAATATCTTGTTGTGCGGGCGAGCCACCAAATCATCACCGAACAGTACCGCACCGGCGGTGGCGGCGGGTCTCAAGGCGAGGCTTATACTGGATCCTACGACGTGTTGCCGGCTGAAATCCCATTCCGGACACCTGCAACCACCCGCAAACCCCGCATTCCTGGGCCGCAAACGGCCAAAGTGGTCGGGCAGGGTGAAATTGATGTCGATGAATACGGTCAGATCATGGTTGAATTTCATTGGGATCGCGACAAGACCCAATCCCGCCGGGTGCGGGTCGGTCAGATCTGGTCCGGCCAGGGCTGGGGCGGTATCGTTATCCCTCGCGTGGATCAGGAAGTGATCGTCCAGTTTTTGGAAGGTGATCCGGACCACCCCATCGTGGTCGGGACGGTGTATAATGCGGAAAACATGCCGCCTTATCCGTTGCCGGGTGAAAAGAACAAAGCCGGTGTCAAATCGGATTCCACCTTGGGCGGTGGCGGCTACAACGAGTTCGTGTTCGACGAC
Source organism: Roseibium sp. (assembly GCF_965216085.1). Classification (GTDB taxonomy): domain Bacteria; phylum Pseudomonadota; class Alphaproteobacteria; order Rhizobiales; family Stappiaceae; genus Roseibium. The sequence goes on from NZ_OZ244138.1 coordinate 2,509,860, forward strand.
ACCAAAGGCCAAGAACTGATTGGTGTTCATGCCGAAAAGGATCTGGATACGGTTGTTGAAAATAACGAAACCCGGGAAGTGAAGAACTGCCGCAGTTCGACAATCGGTGTTGATGAAACACTCGATATCGGCCGGGACCGGGAAACAACCATTGGCAAGAACGAAAAACTCGTTGTCGGCATGAAGCGGGAAACCGAGGTCGGGATCACACGCGATGAAACCATCGGAGTTGACTGGACCGTACAGGCCGGTGCGAAAATCGAGTTTGTTGTTGGTGCCAGCAAAATCCTCATGACGCCGGCGTCGATTTCGATCGAGTCTCCCGTGATCGACATCAAGGCGTCGGGGATGTTGAATGCCAAAGGCACAATAACAAACGTTGAAGGCACTGCGCTGCTGCGGCTGAAGGGCGGCGTGATGATGTTGAATTGATCGTCGGGACGAGCGGAAATTAGATTGTAGGGTCGGGAGGTGCGTATATGGCAACGTCCAGGATCAGGTTCACAAAAGCGAGCCAGGTATTTGAGACCTATCCGGATTTGGATGAGACGGTGGCCAGGCCGGAAACCGACATGGCCCCACAAGCCTATCTGGACGAACTCCGGAAGGTCGATCCGCCGTTCAGCGCGCTTGCCTATTTTGCCCATGTTCTGCCAAAGCGTGAAGCGGTTTGGTGGGGGCATCAATGTGTGACGGGTTTGCTGCCAGATCTCACCGGCACAGAAGCCGAAATCATGGAATTGTGCGAAGCCTGGGTGCGCGACGGCGACGATGACAGCCGTGCGGCAGTCAAAAAGGCGGCAGAATCCATCAAAGCGGACTCAGCCGCTGTCTGGGTCGGATTTGCCGCTGGATGGTCCGGTGGATCCTTGTCTCCGAATGAAGACCATCGGGTCGAAACGCCCGATGATTTGACCGCCAAAGCGGTGAATACGGCGTTGCTGATTGCGGTGGGACAGGTCGGCCCCGGAGATCGTTCCGAAGCAATCGATGCGTGTCTGAATGCCGGGCTTGCGTTTGCAGAAGGCGCTACAATGCCGGCCGTTTCAGCGGGTGCTGGCCTTACCAAAGCTGAGGCTATTGCGGCTGGGACCGGAGGAGGATAAGCACGGATGCAAATCACTCTCCGAATTGAGAATGTTGATCGGCTCGAGACCGGTGGGCAGGTGTCTTATACTTGCTCTGACCGTGGTTTTGATATTGGGCGGCATGAACATCTCGATTGGAGCCTGCCGGATCCGCATAGGGTAATTTCCGGCAAACACTGCGAAGTCCGCTTCGAGGGCAACGGGTTTGTCCTTTATGACATGTCGACAAATGGCACCTTTATGAACGGCAGTCCGAACCGGATGGATAAACCGCATGGTTTGAAGTCTGGTGACCGGTTCATGATCGGCGATTACATTATTTCGGTGGATTTGGAAGGAGTGGATGCGGTTCAAGCCGCGCCTGATCCTGCAGGTGCTCCGGCCGGTAATCAATGGGCCTCTCCTTTTGAAAGCGCGCCGGAACCGGCCGTTCCGCAAAGTGCAGGTTGGCCCGCAGCTGCGCCCGCAGCCCAAGATCCATCGTATCCCATCCCAGAGGCTCATAACCCTTGGGGCACGCCGCAAACTGGGATGGAAGGCCGCCACGCACCGCCGTCAGATGCGCCGGGGATCGGTACTCCGGCGGATGATGTCTGGAGCCAACAAGGTCACGGCTGGGGAAATGCCGATCCGGCACTTTATTCGCCGCAACCGGAAACGCCAATTCAACAGCCGCCGCGCCCGGTGCAGGCAGACCCGATGGACCATCTGGCACCTCAGCCGGACTTACAGCCTTCGTCAGTTCTTCCACCATCAGCGCCGCAACCGTTTGCGCACAGTGACCCGGCGCCGCAGGACCCGCCACCCGCATCGCCGTTTGCGAGCGAGGACAGGAGTGCTGAACTGGCCGCGCCATTGTTCGGAATGCCGGATCTAGGGCCAGAGAAACCTGCGCCAACACAAGAAGCCCCACCTTTGCCAGAAGCTCAGGTAGAGAGCTCGCCCAGTGTCACCGATGCGGCTCCAGAGCCGGTTTTCCCAGATCCGGCAGCTCCGCCCGCACCTCCAGTTCAATCTGGCACGCCGGACCCGTTTGAAGAAGTGATTAAGGCTGCCGAGGTCTCCAGTGCGCCAGAGACATCTGCGCCAGCTGAACCTGTCGTGCAACCAGTTGAGATAGTTGCCGGTTCAGAACCTGGTGAGGCTGAGCCAGCTGAACAAGTCGCTGTTCAATCACATCCAGCCGCGGTAGAGCCGGTCACTACGGCGATTGATTTCTTGAAAGCCTTTGCAGAAGGCGCCGGCATTCCGCAATCGGCGCTTGAGGGCCGGGAGCCGGAAGAGCTTGCACGTGAACTCGGAGAAATCCTGACCGGGATAACAGGCGATTTGATGGGTCTTTTGGCGGCGCGCAGTCAGGTGAAAGCCATGACGCGCAATGCCAACCGGACCATGATCAGCCGGAGCGGCAACAATGCGCTGAAGTTCTCGCCAACACCTCAGGCCGCTTTGCAAACCATGCTGTCCAAGAGCGCCGAGGAAAATGGCTATTTGCCGATCCGCAAAGCCATGTCGAGTGCCTTCAAGGATATTCAAAAACATCATGTCTGGACCTATTCGGCCATGCAAAAAGCTGCGGCCCGGTTCGAGGAGACCTTGTCGCCCAAGGCCATTGAGTCTGAGGGCCTGGTTCAGAAAAGCACTTTTGGAAACCTGAAAGCCAAACAATGGGACCGGCTGGAGGAACGCTGGACGTCCTTGGTCAGCGCTCATGATGATGGTCTGGTGGGTGTGTTCACCCAGTATTTTACGGAAAATTATGAGGAATTGAGCCGTGCAGACGAGGGGGACGCCCCTGGGTTCTAGGTGCCAATTGTTGAGGTGCCGTCAAGCATGTGCCGTTTGTTGAAGGAGCAGTGCTTATATGTCGTGGTATAGCAAGGTCGCATGGACCGAAGGCCTGTTTTTAAGGCCGCACCATCTGCAGCAAAGTGACCGGTACGCGGAACATTTGCTCGACGAACGGGTGCGCCTTGCTTCGCCCTATCCTTGGGGCTTTGCTAACGTGGAAATCGATCAGGATGTCGGTCAGCAGTGCCGGTTTGCCCTGCGCCACGGCCGCGGCATTTTTCCAGACGGTACGGTTTTTAATTTCCCGGCAGATGGAACGTCGCCGCCGGCGATTGATGTCCCCGAAGATGCCGCTGGACAAATCGTTTGGCTCGGGATCCCGGAAACCACCGTCAATGCGGTTGAAGTCGCAAATGGCCGGGATGATGCGGCGACCCGGTACGTTCAAGGGCGGGAAACGATTATTGATTCCACCTCGGCCTTGCGCCAGGAAGAAGAAATCGATGTTGCCCATCCGCGGCTGATGTATTCGATCCGCTCAACCCCGCATCCCGGCCATGTCTGCCTGCCGGTGGCGCGGATCACGGAAATCAAGGACCGGATTGTGATCACCGACGGGTCCTTTGCGCCGCCAGTTCTGGCCTGTCACGTTCATCCTGTGGTGACTGGGTGGATCGATTCCGTGATCGGCTGGGTGGAACGCAAGCTCAGTGAATTGGCGCGTTATGCCGCTGATACATCTGCTGGCGGCGGATTGCAGAACTTTGATTATCTGACGCTGCAAATGTTGAACCGGATGCATCCGATGCTGATGCATCTGCGCAAATCGGCGTACATTCATCCGGAACGCCTTTACTGCGAACTGCTGCAGGTTGCCGGAGAACTGGCAACCTTTGCCACGGAAGAGCGCCGGGCGCGGAATTATCCGGTTTATGATCACGACCGGTTACACGACATCTTCAAGCCTGTACTGGCTGACATACAGGCGTTTCTATCGGCTGGTTATGACCGGCGTGCGATCCGTCTGCCGCTCGAACAGCTTGCACCGAATGCGTTCAAATCGACGATTGTCGACCGCAATCTGTTCTCCCAAGCCAACTTTGTTATCGAAGTTGCGGCGCGCCGCCCCTTGACGGAAATCCAGACAGAGTTCCCAAGGCTCTTCAAGGTCGGCCCGTTCAGCCAAATGCGCCAGATTGTTTATTCGAACCTTCCGGGCATCCCGCTCATTCATATGCCTGTGCCGCCGGCACAAATCCGGGCTTTGACCGACCGGGTCTATTTCCGTCTCGACAAGACAACACCGCTGTGGCGCGAGTTCAGCCAGGATTCAGCAATTGGCCTTCAGTTCTCAGGCAATTGGCCGGACCTGCAGCTTGAATTCTACGCCATTCGGGAGGACCGTTGATGGCCGACGATGACGATCCCTTTGGTGTTTCCAAACGCAAGGGCAAAACCATCGTCCGGCCAAATCCTGGCGGCCGGTGGAGCGAAACACCGTCTGACGCCCCGCCGCCTGCACAAGCGACGCCGCCGCAAGCGCCGCCCGGTCAGATAAACCAACCGCCGCCCAACCCGCCGCCGCAACAACCGCCGGGACAGGCTGCGGGAGCTGATCCGTGGCAACGCGGTGGTGCGGGCCAAGATCCATATGCCCCGACCCCAACCGGCTATGAATATGGGCAGGAAAAAGCGCCGGACCTGCATCATCCGCCGCAGGCGGCACCAGCCGCGCCACAACAACCGCCGCCGCCCACTCAAGGGCAATTGGCGGCAACACCTGATTTGGCGCAGATCCGGGTCGCGAACCGAAATCCGATTTCGCGTGCGGCCGCGCCGCTGTTGCTGCTTTTGGGGCGTCTGCATCTGACCATGACGGATGCGCAGTTCGATGCGCTGATGCGCGACGTTTATAACGCGATCAAGAGCTTTGAAAAGGAACTCAGAAATTCCGGCATAACCGACGATCAGATCCGCTCAGCCGCCTATGCCCTTTGCGCAACATCGGACGACATTGTCCAGAATTTGCCATCTGCCGGCCGCCACCAGTGGACCCAATATTCGATGCTGACCCAGTTTTTTGGGCAGGCGACCGGCGGTGTCGAGTTTTACCAGCTTCTGGAAAAGGCCAAACAGGATCCAGGCCGGAATTATGGCGTTCTGGAAGTCATGCACTCCTGTCTGTCACTCGGGTTTTTCGGCAAATACCGGGCCATCCAGGGCGGGCAGCAAGGCCTGGAACGCGAACGTCGCGATCTTCATGAAATCCTGCGCCGCGTCCGGCCACGTCCGGGCGATGATCTCTCGCCCCATTGGCGCGGCCTGGAACTGATGCAGAAGAAATCCGGGTTTTCCATCCCGATTTGGTCGGTCGCCGCAATCTGCGCGGCAATCCTGATGGGGGGATACATCACATTGCTTCTGCTGCTCTCGGGAGGAAGTGAAGTTCTGGCAAGCCGGGAAGCCGCGCTTTTCCCGAGCGGGCCGATTGAGCTTGCCCGTGCTGGCTATCAACCCAAGCCGCCGCCACCACCGCCTCCGCCAGAGGACGCTCTGATTGACGTTTTGAACGACCGGATCGGCGGTTTGGACGGCCTTGAGATATCGCAGGCGGGCCCTGCTGTCCTTCTGCGCATGCGCGCGCAATTTGATGTGGCCGCAGCGACCTTGAAACCGGAGTTCGAGGACTTGGTCATTCAGGTCAGCGCAACATTGAATGAAGAGGGCGGCGAAATCCTAGTTGTCGGGCACACGGACAGTGACCCGATCCGCAACAATCCGCGGTTCCCGAGCAACTGGCACCTGTCCGTCGAACGCGCCAAATCGGTCGCCGCTATCATGCAAGGGATCCTGGAAGATCCGGACCGGATCACGGTCGAAGGCCGAGGCGCCGATGAACCGATTGAGCCGAACACAAGCCGCGAGGGAAAGGCGAAAAACCGGAGAGTGGATGTCTTCGTCAAACCCTTGCCCGGACGGCCGGTCGCGGCCCTGCAACTTGGTGAGAAAAACCAGGAATAAAGGCTATTTGGATGAAGTTCTGGTTTGGAATTATTGCGATTTTCTTAGGCATTTTTGCCTTGATTGCCTTGATCTGGTTTGGCGGACCGTTCTTGGCGATCGCAGGCGTGCGACCGTTCGAACCCTTGTGGGTGCGCTTAACGCTGGCCTTGCTGATCCTGCTCAGCATCGGCGGCTGGCAGGTTTACCGGATTTACAAACGGATCAAGGCAAACCGGGAACTGGAACAGGAAATTCTTCAGCCCAAAGCGAGCGAAGAAGATCTGCAAATCATGTCGGAGCGGATGGCCGATGCGCTGAAAACGCTCAAGAAAGCGAGCGGGAATTCCAGAACCTACCTTTATGATCTGCCCTGGTATTTGATGATCGGTCCGCCGGGAGCCGGCAAAACGACCGCCTTGATGCAATCCGGTCTGAAATTCGCCAATTCCCGCGGAAAGGGCGAAGCGCAAAAACTGGAAGGCCTGGGCGGCACCCGGTTCTGCGACTGGTGGTTTGCCGAAAGCGCGGTGCTGATCGACACGGCCGGGCGTTATACAACGCAGGATTCAGATGAGGAACACGACCGGGAGGCCTGGCAAGGGTTCTTGAAAATCCTGCGCAAAGCGCGGCCGAAGCAACCGATCAATGGGGTCATGGTGTCGATCAGCTTGGAAGACCTGATGACGCTTCCAGAAGAAGATCTCAAGCTGCACACCGATGCGATCCGGGCCCGATTGGTCGAACTCTATAAGACGCTCAAAATCGATTTTCCAGTCTACATGATTTTTACCAAGGCCGACACGATTGCCGGCTTCATGGAGTTTTTTGGCTCCTATCCGGAAACCCGCCGGAACCTGGTGTGGGGCGCAACGTTTCAGACCCGCGAAAAAAACAAAAATATGGTCGCTGAAACTCCCGCCGAATTTGATCTTCTGATTGAACGCTTGAATGAGGAACTGCCGGACCGCTTACAGGAAGAACCGGATCCACGCGCGCGGCTGATGTTGTTCGGCCTGCCGACCCAAGTCGCATCGCTGAAGGACCGGGTGATCGGCTTCATGAACGCCATTTTTGAGCCAAGCCGCTATTATCCGAATGCCGTTCTGCGTGGGTTTTATTTTACCTCTGGGACCCAGACTGGAACCGCGATTGACCGGGTAATCGGTTCGATGAGCCAGGCGTTCGGCACAGCTTATCAGGCCGCGGCCCTTTCAGGGCAGGGCAAAAGTTATTTCCTTCGCGATTTGCTGACAAAGGTGATCATCGGAGAATCCGGCTGGGTCTCGAACAACCGGCAGGCGGTGCGTCTAGCGACCGCCGCACGGATTGCTGCTTATGCGGCCATCGGACTGCTGACCGTTGGGTTGGGAACTGTGTGGACCATCAGTTATCTGAACAACAAGGCCTTGATCGAAGAGACGAATGCGGCGGTTGCCACAGTCCGGTCGAACGGGGAAGGGGTGATCGATCAAAGGATCGTGCGCGACAATAACTTAGTCGATGTAAACGCCATCTTGTTGTATTTGCGTTCACTTCCCGCCGGATACAACACGCGGGATGACGACATTCCTCTCATGGAGCAATTTGGACTCAGTCAGCGGGAGCGGCTGGTGGCAGCCGGGATATCGTCCTACCGGAGCGGTCTGGAGCGGCTCTTAAGACCCCGGCTGTTGCTGCGCATTGAAGAACAGATGGCCGATGTTCTGGATAACCGGCAAGGGCCGGACCGCAGCGAAATTGATGTGCTCTATAATCTTGCCAAGCTCTACAGGATGGTTGCGGGCGACGCGCCGGAGATCGACAAGGAGCAGATCAAAAATTCCTTCCGCGCGGATTTCCTGGCAAGTTTCCCTGGACCTGGAAATGAAGCCCTGCGGTTCCAGTTAAACAGCCATATTGCGGCGATGCTGGATCTGGATTTCGGCGGCTCTGTGCTGACCAGCCAGCTGGACGGGGTTCTTGTTGAGGAAGTCCAGCGTGAACTGGCACGGGTCAGCCTGGCCGAACGCGGCTATGCCTTATTAAAATCCCGGGCCAAAGGTCTCAGCGCTGAACACTGGATCGCCAAACAGCGCGGCGGTCCGGATATGGAAACGATCTTTGAAACGGAAAACGGCGATACGCTGGATACAGTGGTTGTCGATAAGTTCTATACCTATCCAGGCTTCCATTTGACTGTTTTGCCGAATTTGGCCGGGATCCGGGAAGAGCTGGAACGCGACAACTGGATTTTCGGCAAGATCGGCGAGGCGACCGCTTTCTCCGGCCAATACCAATCTCTGCCGGCGGAAATCCTGGGGCTTTACACCAAGGACTTTATCGCGGCCTGGGACACAGCGCTCGGAAATCTGAAATTCAAGTCGATGAGCAGTGACAAGCCGCTGTATACGACCCTGCAAGCGGTCTCTGCGCCGACGTCGCCCATCGTCCAGCTGTTGGAAAGTGTCCGCAGCGAAACATCGCTGACAAAAGATCAATCCGCAGGTGACGGCGGCGGACTTGGTGCCTCCAGCGGCCAGGCCAAGGAAGTCGGGGCTGGGGCTGCAGAGAAAGTCTTCCAGCGCTATGTGATTGATTCTTCGGGTGGTCTGAAGCGCATTGGCCTGGAAGCGGGATTGAAGTTGCTGGCGCCCCAAGGCATTTCAGGCGCAATTGGCGCAGCAGGTGGCCAAAACGATCCAGGTGTTGTGCCTGGGCAAGCCATCGAGGATTATTTCCGGCCCTATCATGTTCTTGTTGAAGGAAACAACAGCCGCAAGATCGATGCGTTGCTGCTCAACTTCAAAAACATTCTCGACAATCTGCTGGTCGTTGCGAACAACCCGCTGCAGAGCGAAACCGCGAACTCTAACGTTCAAATCCAAGCTTCACTTTTGCGCAGCAACGCCACCAGATTTCCCAGCCCGATTGACCGTTTGATCCAGCAAGCGGCAAAAGAATTCGATGAGGAATACAAGGAAACTTCGATCTCGCAGCTCAACGAAAAACTTAAAATTAATGTCGTTGGCAGCTGCCAGAAAATCGTTGGCCGAAATTATCCGTTCAACAATGGCCGCTCTGAAGTCGCGATGACGGATTTTGCAAAGCTGTTCTCTCCGTCCGGGATCATGCAGCAGTTTTTTGATCAGAACCTGAAGCCGTTGGTGAATACAAGCGCGCGGCCGTGGACCTGGAAACCGGAGGTGACCCAGGCGGACCGGCTGTCCAATGCCACCTTGCGCCAGTTCGAACGGGCCGCTTTGATCCGGGATGCGTTTTTTCCGACCGGCAACGCCTATCCCTCGGTTGGCTTGCAAGTGGTGCCCCGCGCATTGTCGCCGCAGGCAGATGCGGCAAGCATGGAAGTGAACGGCAATCTTGTTTTGGTCAATCGCGGGCCAGGCTTCAACGCTGAAATTCAGCCACTGCCAGCCAGTTTTGACTGGCCTGGCAATTCGGCAACTCCCCGGATGGTTCTGGTGGTTGTCCCGGAAGTGCCCGGCTACAAATCCCGCCAGGAAATTCATGGTGACTGGGCGTTCTACCGGTTCGTGCGGGCAAACCGGGTCAGTTCGAAAGGCAAAAGCTTCGTCATTCGACGGACATTGGGCGGCCGGCAAGTGGCCTTTACCGTCACTTTAGGCACAAAACCCAATCCATTCTTTTTGTCGGCCGTCGGTGAGTTCCGATGCCCGACCAGTTTTTGACGTTATGGGGTGCGGATATTTCGGCAAGTTGCCCATGCGCGGGGACTTCGTCAGCCGGGATTGTCCGGCCGGGTTCTTGGAGATCTGGGAGCCGTTTTTACAAGAGGGCCTGAGCCAGGCCCGCCTCGATCTGAAAGAGGCATGGGAGGAGGCTTATATGACCATGCCGGTGTGGAGGTTTCTGAATGAACCGGTTGGAAAGGACAGCCCTTTGCAGGCTGCCGTAGCCGGGGCTTTCATGCCGAATGTCGACCGGATTGGACGCAAATATCCCTTGGCACTTGTGGCTGAAATCAAGCGCTCTGGGGACGGAGACTATCCCTCAGACAAATGGTTCGCTGACTTGGAAAACACGCTTTTGGCAACGTTGAGGGACGAAGCGACATTCGAGCAGTTTTTGAGCGATGTTGATGCGTTGCCGGAGGCGGAAACTGTACAAGTCAGCTCGAAAGAAAAAGATCGGACTGGCTTTGCTCTGGCCGGACCTCAGGTGGACGATTTGCAGTCTGAATTTTGGACCGGGGCGCGTGGGAAAACCTATCGGTTCAAGTTTTCCGGAATGCCGGAGGCAGCGGCTTTCAAAATGTTGGTAAGACCCGAGTTATCTGATCAAGAAACTGGGGGAAGTTCGGCAGGGGATGTTCATGGGCAGTCTCGGGAGGATCTGCAGACATGACGGCTCGTTTGAAGGCACAGGACAATCTTCATGGATTTGCAGTTGGCTTGACCGATGTCGGGCGCATGCGTCAGGAAAACCAGGATACGTTTTTCATCGATGAGGACTTAGGGGTCTATGCCGTGATGGATGGTGCCGGCGGTATGAATGACGGTGCCCGCGCATCTGGACTAGTCCGTGAAGCGTTGACCGGCATCTCCAATCCAACAAGTGCGGAAAACCTGTTTGACCAGTTCGAAAACCATGTCATCCGGGCGAAAGACCAGATCGAGCGGGCAGCCGAACACGCTAATGGTGCCGGGATGGGAACCACAATTGCCGCACTTCTGACCTACGGATCCCACTTTGTTTGTCTTTGGGCTGGAGACAGCCGGGTCTACAGGTTCCGCAACGGGCGGCTTGAACAGCTGACAACAGACCATACCGAGGCTCAGGACCTGGTCGACAAACGGGTTCTGACGCCAGAAGAAGCCAAGAAGTATCCGCGCCGCCATGTGATCACCCGGGCCATCGGATCTGGGCTGGATCTCGAACTGGATGCAGTATCCGGCAATTTGCGGTCTTCTGACCGCTTTATGCTGTGTTCAGATGGTTTGACCGGCCATCTGGACGATGCCGTTATCGAGACGTTTTTGATGAACAGCGCGGCAAAAGCGACCGCAAAAGGGTTGATTGACGGTGCGCTTGAAAGCGGTGGATCCGACAATGTGACCGTTGTCATTGTTGACATCGACCAATCATCCTCGTCGCAGGCAGAGGACCGCAAATGACACCTCCCGACAATCTGCTGCCCAAAGGAACGCGGCTGAACAATCTGTATGAGATTGAAGAGCATATCGCAGACGGCGGTATCGGGACCGTCTACCGGGCACGGGATGTAGAAAGCGGCGATCCGGTCGCCATCAAGGTATTGCTTGCCAGCTTCGCTCGGGATCAGATGATCGTCGATTTGTTCCGCCGGGAAGCCAAAATTCTCAAGAAACTGACCCATGAGGCACTGACTCAATATTTCGTCTTCGCCAAGGAGCCGGAGCTCGGCATCTATTATCTGGCAATGGAATTTGTGGCTGGCCCATCGCTCAGTTCGCGACTGGAACAGGGCGCGCTGGAACCGGAAGCCGCTTACCGGTTGTTAAAGCGGCTCGCCGAAGCCCTCCAGGCCGTGCATGATTGCCAGGTCATTCACCGGGATCTTTCGCCGGATAATATTATCCTGCAAAACGGAGATGTCGGTCAGGCAAAGATCATTGATTTTGGCATTTCCAAATCGAAGGCCAGCGGGCCGACCATCATTGGGGACGGATTTGCGGGCAAGGTCAATTATGTGTCGCCGGAGCAAGTCGGCATTTTTGATGGCAAGGTGACATCGCGCAGCGACATTTATTCCCTTGGTCTGGTGATCGCGGAATCCTTGACAGGGAAACAGCTCGATATGGGCGGAACACAAGCCCAGATTGTGGAAAAACGGCGCATCCTGCCGCCGCTAGAAGGGATCGACTTGCGGTTCCAACCTTTGCTGGAAGCTATGCTGCAGCCGGACCCGGCAAACCGTCCGGCATCAATGCGAGAAATCGCCAATTGGACGATGGGCGCGCCGATGCAGTCCGGCATTCCGGATAAGACCGTCATTCAATTCCAGCCTGGCCCACCGCCCGAGCAGGAACTTTTAGATCAGGACCTTGCCAAACCGAATTGGCCGCGCCGGATATTGCTCGGTTTGTCCTTGATCGGTTTTGCTGGGCTTGGGGCGGCCGGTGTTTTCTTCATCGCGGGACCAACGGTGGAAGACACCGGGCCCGAACGGCCGTTCCTGGCGGCAACTCCTCGGGAAAATGCCCCGGAGGCTCCAGATCAGCCACCGGACCCCGAACCAGTACCGGCTGTTACGCCAGAGCCTCCCAAAATTTCTCCCGATATTCAGGATACGGCCGGACAACAGGCGCCAGAAGATAAATCGCAGGATGAGCAGATTATCGGCAATCTACAGGATCGGACAAACGTCATCATAGAACAGTCTGTAAAACCGGCCGACCCTGCGCCCAGCACAGATCAGATGACACCAGAAGACCGGATCCGGAAGTATGTTACGGGTTATAAATCCGGAGAGTGCATGTATCTTCAGCCGGTGAAGATCGCGGCCAACTCTGCTGAGATCGAAGGATTTGCCGCGCGGACACCGCCGTTCATCGCGTTTGATGGTGATTTCAAAAAGTCTCAAGGATTTGAGGCGACGATCCAGGCCAATTTGGTCACGGATGCGCAGTGTGCGGCTGTTACGTTTTTGCGGGCAACGCCTCAAGGCACCGGGCGGACTGAGCTTCAATTGGATATGCAAAGAACCGTTGTTCCAAACGGCAGCAATATGGCTGGCCGGATCTCCGGGTTTGATCCCGCTGCCGGGGATTTGGGATTGATTATCGTTGCAAGCGACGGACAGGTCTCAAATCTCAGCGCCTATCTGCTGTCAGATGATGGCGGGGCGGGGTTTGTGATTCCGCTGCAGCTCAACAGGTCTACTGAAGAAACCGGACTGATCATTGCCCTTGTTGGCAAGAACCTTCAAAGTGCCTTGGCGAGTGCCGCCAAAAACCGGGCGGCGAGCTTCTTTGAAGGACTTGAACGGGATGGAGCGGTCTTGCGGGCCACAGCAACAACGATCAAGGTCTTGCCGTAAGAGCATGTGATGGCAGATGAAGCGTTTCAGCAAACCGATCCACCTTCCAGAGTTGATTAAGGGGCCAAAACGCGACAGCTCATTGGCCCTGATCAATGTTGTGTTTTTGCTGCTTGTGTTCCTTCTTGTGTCCGGCACTCTCCGGCCGCCTTTGCCGAATGAGTTCGATTGGGCTGAAACAACATCCGACAATGGAGGCGGTACGCTGCAAGGCAGTTTGGTACTCGACCGGACGGGAGGCATCTGGCTGGGCGCAGAAAAGCTCTCTGACCCAGAAATTGACAAACTTCTTGCTGATCTTGCGGTTGGCGGAGGCAAGCTATCTTTGCAGGTGGACCGCCGCGCGCAGATGAGTTCTGTGAGTGCAGTAGCGAAGCGCGCAAAAGAATTCGGGCTGAAAACACTGTCGTTGATCACCGTGGAGGCCGCAGGTCAGTGACAACGGCGATCCTTCCCTATTCCAGAGAAACATCCGACGGGCGATTGTCGGCCGGATTATGGGCCGCGGGCTTGTGCGTGTCCCTAGCGGTTCATTTTCTCGTTCTTGTCTACGGGTTTCCAGATCTTGCACCGTCGGAGCAGCTGGATGAGCCAAAACCGCTCGAAACGGAAATCATTTTGGAAACCGGCGGACCGCTCTTTGACAGTGTGGCGTCCGTCGAAACAGATCCGCAGACTGTCACCGAACCCGAGGCTCTTAAGGCTGCTGAGACGGCTGAGACTGACCAGATCGCCGAAACGGTTGCCGCGGAAACGGCAGCGCCGGTGACCTCAGAGGCCGTTGTGGCCGCTCCGGTCGCCTTGGAAAGTGTTGCTGAACACGTCACAGAGCCACTGGTGGAAACGCCCCCCTTAGACACTGATCAATCAATTGAACCGCTGGTCACAGAGCCCATCACACCCTCTGTTGCTGAACCCACGCCAACGGTTGAAGCAATTGAGGCTGTTGAAACAATTGAGCCAGCGGGGATTGTCGAGGAGACAGACGTAGCAGCAGTTGATGCGGTGAATATCGCGGAGACACCGCTGAATGTGATTGGAGTGATAACCGACGCCGCCGCCACAACACCGCCTGAAGTGGCAGGGCGCGTCGGTACTGTCGAAGTCGTAACAGCTCTGCCTGATGCGCAATCGGCGCTAGAGAACGTCCCGCTCTCATCAAGTGAAGCAATCCATGATGTTGAGGAAGTTGTGACTGCGGTCGGTGTCGAAGCGGCTTCCAGCGATCCGGTCACCACCAATCAAACAGAACAGATTGAAGTGGTTGAGACTGTGCCCGCAGTTTCTGGCGACGTATTAGTGGCCCTTGCTCCGGATAACACAGCCCAGACTGAACAAATTCAAGTGGTCGAAACTACGCCAACTGTCTCGGCTGATGTGCCTGTAGGTCTTGGTATAGAGACCTCGGTCGCGGTTCCTGAGGCCGTTCGACCGCCCGCTCCAGGAGCCGGCCCAGTCCCTGTGACTGTTCCCGAGCCCGTTATACCAGAACCTGTAAGTTCGAACGGTGTTGTGGTCGATCAACAGATTGCGTCGGTCGATCCGCTTGAGGGTGTCGATGCCCTGACGCCAACAGATTTGGAGCCAGAACCGGTTCCGAACGCCCCTCAGACCACGGTTGAGCCGGATACCGTCGCTCCGGCCGATGTTGAAACGCTCGACCCGACTGAACGGATCGAATCTTATGTTGCAGCTTATCAGCTCGGAGACTGCGCGCATCTGACAGTGCAGTCGGCAGGGGCTGACACCGCGCTGATTACGGCCTTTGGCGCTTCAATCGCGCCCTTCGTAATGTTTGACCAGAGATTCTCTCAAGATCAGGGGTTCGATGCCAGTATCGAGGTCCGGATTGTAACTCGGCCCCAATGTCAGCTTTTGAATGCCCTTGGTTTCTATCAAGGTATTGAAGTGGCCGATTTGATCTCACTGGATAAAACCCTGGTGAGGAGCGGGACGGCCGTTTCGGGTGTGATTGGGCGGGATCTCCCGATCGGCAAAATTGTGATTGCGGAACAAAATGGGGTTGATCTGACCGGACGAGGGCCACCGGAACTTTATTTGGTGGATGACGCCGGGCAAATTCATGATGGCCGGGCGTACATCTTGCCGGAAACAAACCCGGGCCGGGCTGGAGGGTGGAAGTTCGGGATCCCGGTGACCATGTTGTCTGCCGGAAACGAGGAAACCGCGCTCGTGCTGGCCGTTTGGAACCGGCCCAAAGGCAAGCAGCCGGGCAAGTTCGGAAAACTGCCGGCCAGCCGCATTTCAAGCGTTTTGGATCAACCGGGTGTTTATTCGCTCGCAGCCTTTAAGGTAACCCGGTGAGGCGTCATTTGGCCGGCCCGGCCGTGAAGACGCCGGTCAGCAAAATCTCCAGGGTTGCCCGTTCCTTTTCCAGCCGGGTTTCGAACCAGGTGACGGCGACGGAGACCGGGATCGCGACTGCGAGTCCACAAGCGGTCGTCAGTAGTGCGACCCAAATTCCGCCCGCAAGGCTGGCCGGGTCAGCCGAAGCACCCGATTCCTGAAGCGATTGAAAGGTTTCGATCATCCCGAGCACGGTGCCAAACAGCCCGAGCAAAGGTGCGACCTGGGTGACCAGATCCAGGGCTTTTAGCCAACTTGCCAATCCAAACAGCCGGTCTGCGGCCCGCGCAGACACTTCCTCGCGCAATCGCTCCTCGCGGATGTCCCGCTCTTGGAGAGCCAATTGTTGCCGGTCCAAGGCCTGAAGAGCGTCCATTGCGCTGCGCACAAGTGCGGCAGACAACGATCTGTCTTTCAAAAGGTTCTGGGCGGCTCCAGCCCGGTCGCCGGTCCTCCACTGGGTGACAGCTTTTCGAACGCTGGTGTGGCGTCCGACCCGGACGAACCAGAATTGCGCGATTTTGCCGAGAATTACGGTCAGCGCGATGACAGAAATGCACAGCAGCAAAAGAACAACAGGACCGCCAAATTCAAGGAGGGACGCAGGCGATGCAATCATTTTGCCACTTCTCCAACCAGCTAGCAGGATCAAATAAAATACAAATTAGTCGCCGAATTGAACACTTGTCCGGTTCGACAATTCCAAAAGGTCTGGGCAATAGACGCCGGTAATTGCCGGGGGGACACAGTTTAGAACATCATTGATGTGCAGCCGGGAGAGACCGTCACAAGGAACATCTGTCAGATCGAATTGTTGAACCTTGGTTTTACCCGCAGACATGCGCCTAAGATCAAGCCGCATCAAGCGGTCAATGATGCCGTCCTTGTTAAAGACAACTAGTTCCAATCCCAGTTTATCTATAGGTCGTTCCAATCCATTGGTGGCAATCACTGATAACCGGCAGCCGCCAGCTTGATTGGGCTGAACATGATTGAGTTCCAGGCCGATTTTTCCTGAAACGTCCTGCGCAATTGCTAAATTGACTGGAATGACTGTTGCGAGAACCATCAAGGCTGCAGCCGTGACCCTAAAAAATAACATCTATTCCCCCGAACCCCGAATTCTGGCTCTTCCGTATACTACGCAAAAACCATGCAGTTTATGTTCAATCATAGGACAGCAAAACCGTCCAGTCTTGTGCGCCTTCCGTATCGACCTGATAAAAATCGGCTTCGATCAAACCACGTTGCCAGCATTGGTCACCATCATACAAAACGAATTTTTCTTCCCGGATGCAAAGTGTGATGTCACCGGCAAGACGGCTCTCACCAAAACCATCGGCAATATGAAGATAGTACTTAGAATGGTTCAAATCGCCTTGAATCAAATGGGTGCAGGCGTTTGCAGTTACGGTCCACCAGCCTTCGGTCCGGATCCCGTCATCGGTCTCATAGCCGACCGCGACATTCACCAGATCAAGAGATCCGTTGCAGATTTTAAGGCCTGCTCTCGCATCTTTCGACGCCAAAAGTTGAAGCAAGATAGCTGCTGAAACAACCAGTCCGATCCGCACAACGGCGGTCAGTTGAGTTCGATTATCAAGTTGTGCGCACATCTTTGACATTCGCCGGAACTCTGTGTGGGATCCAGCCTATGAAACCTCTTACGCCTGGTCAATTTGGTTCCCAGTGTTTGCCTTCAAGCCAAAAATCTGCGTGACTATAAAAAAGTGCAACAACGGACACCACCAATGCTGCGGATCGATAAACCTTTAAAGGCGCGCAAACGGCTTGCACTGACCCCATTGATCGATGTGATATTCATTTTGGTGATGTTCTTTTTGTTGTCGTCGACCTTCGGAGTTTGGCAGCCGCTGGATGTGTCTTTGCGTTCGGAGCAGGGCGCGGGGGGCACAAACACTGCGGCGCCAGCAAAAGCACCGTCGGTGCTGATGACAATCCGGTCTGGACAGGAACCGAACACTTCCTCCGTCACGATCAACGGTATCGATTTTCCGAAGACCAAAATGGTTGAGGAACTGAACCGGCTGGCGGGTTTGGGCGCCGAAGATGTGTTTTTGCTCCCGGCAGACGATATCGACTTTCAGGAAGTTGTGACCCTACTGGATCTTGCGCGAAGTTCGAACATCGCACGCATCAGCATGAAAGTGGATTAGCATTTTACGCGGGAGAGATATGCGTGTCACACCTGTTTCACACAAAAAAAGGCCGGTCTCGCGACCGGCCTTTGATATCAGATCTGGAGGGGTAATCAGCGTCCGATTGCGCCGCCAATGATACCGCCGACAACACCGCCAAGGAAGGCCGCGCCGGCCGGGTTCATACCGCCGCCACTGTTGTTGTTTCTTTGTGTTGTGGTGCGGTTCGATGTGGTGTTGTTTGCGCGCCGGGTCGTGCTGCGGGATGTCGTCTTTGCAGCGGCCCGCTTCCGGTTGACTTCCGCAATATACGCTGAGTACTGAGTGGCGGTCTGGGACGTTAGCAGTACATACTGAGCGGCAGTGAAATACCCTGTGGCGATCAGCCCGTTCTGGGTCTGCCAGGCGCTGACGCCAGCGCGTGTTTTGGGACCAAAGGCACCATCTGGGCGTCCAACGTTATTGCCAGTCAGGTTCAGACGAGTCTGGACTTCGCGGCGGGACGAACGGTTCCAGCCAAGTGCAGCTTCAGTTTGTGCTGTGCCTGGCACCGCTTTTTGTGGATCGGGCAAAGCCTGTGCCGTCGTTGCAACGCCAGTATTCTGGTTGGCGGCCGCTGCATCGGTTGCTGACGAGTTGCGGGCGGCAACTTGAGAACCGGATTGCAGGCGTTTTATGGAATTACGGGCGAAATTAGTGAACGTGCCATTTGGATAAGCCGAGAGATAGGCTTCGTAATCGGCGATCGTGTCACTTTCTTTGACCGTATTCCACACCAGCTTTTCGCGTTCCCAGTCGATAGTCGATTGGGTGGCGGCAGCTGATGGTGCAGGTGTTGCAGGTTGTGTGGTCGTGGCCGAATCGCCAAGGCTTGCGACCTGTGTGGTCGCACTATTGGCCTGTTTGTTGAGGAAGACCTCACCAATGAGGGATGCATTTACCCAAGGCCGTTGGCGTTTTTCGGTAGAGTCGTAAACGTCACCGGTTACCCGTGTCATAACGGTCTGGATCGAGGCATTCGGCGTATCAATGTGCCGGATCAAAGCAGATGTAAACGGAGAGTTTGCACCATCGCCGTCCAGGGCGACATCGCCAGGGCTCGTTGCAAAGGCGATCACAGAGCCTTCACCGCCGGTTTCCTGGACCTTGATTTCCGCCAAGCCGCTGCCAACGCTGCCGGACCGGCTCGGGCCCATGCGGCGCGCCAAAGTGCGGGCGAGCGGGTTATCGCGGCAGGCATCCAGGAACACCATCTGCACTTTCACGTCTTTCGACATCTGGCGCATGATGAAATCCACGGAAATGGTTTCAAAATCGAGAGATGTTTCGTCTTCGATCTTAGCGTCAACCGGAACAAGAAGATTTTGCCCGGCGATTTGCATGCCGTGGCCAGCATAAAACAAAATCGCGATATCAGCACCGTAAGCTTTTTTCGCGAATTTCATAACTGTCCGGCGCATGTCGCCATAGGATTGGTCCGTACCGGAAACCACATCGAAGCCAAGGCCGCGCAGTTTACCGGCCATAACTTCCGCGTCATTTGCGGGATTGGGAAGAGCAACAGTGTGCTCATAAGCGCCATTGCCAATAACCAAGGCAACGCGTTTAGCTAATGCAGGTGCAGTGCCCACCACTAGGATAGTAAGCACGGCGATCACGTGTTTGAACATCTCCATGTCCTTTCGTCGATCTGATATCGCCGGTCGGTTGGTCCGATCTTGTTCAGGTATTGGTTCAAGTATGACTACAAATACCTACAATGGCGTTATTAGACTGTAATACGGGTCACAGGATTTCGGAATTCGCTGTGAAGAGGTAAATGAATTAAAAATTGCCCAACTAACCGACGTATTCCGACCCCAAAATCAAGGTATATTATAGACGGAGCGGACAAAAAACGCCACGGCTGAATACGAGCTAAAACGCACGCAAATGAAAGCTTATGTGAATTTTAAGGGAGAAATTGGCACGCCCAAGGGGAATCGAACCCCTGTTTCCGCCGTGAAAGGGCGGCGTCCTAACCGCTAGACGATGGGCGCGCGGTCGACGCGGTTGCGTCGTGGGGAGGCTTATAGGCGGGAAATGAATTGCCTGCAAGTGCCTTTTTTTGAAAAAATCGCAAGCCCGGTTTTCCGGGCTTGCAGCTGTTGAAATCTTTATAAACTCACCATTCACCGGTGTTCGGCATAGACGCCCAAGGTTCTTTGACTTCAAGGGCTTTGCCCTTTTGCAGAAGTTCAAAGGAAATGTTGTCCGGCGAGCGGACAAAGGCCATACGGCCGTCGCGCGGTGGACGGTTGATGGTGACGCCTTTCGATTGCAGCGCGTCGCAGAAAGCGTAGATATCGTCAACTTCATAAGCCAAGTGACCGAAGTTGCGGCCGCCGGTGTATTCTTCCGGATCCCAGTTGTAGGTGAGCTCTAGAACGGGCGCGGCGTTGGCCTTACCAGCTTCAACATCGTCTGAGCTTGCTAGAAAAACCAATGTGAACCGGCCTTGTTCATTTTCATAACGCCGGATCTCAGTCATGCCCATTTTGTTACAATAAAAATCGAGCGAGTCGTCCAGGTTGGAGACCCGGACCATCGTGTGCAAATAACGCATGTCTTACCCTCTTTGGCAGCGTCTTCAGTTAATTAAGGAGCAACGGACCGGCTCATGAATATCATCACCGAACTGGCCGAAGCGCAGGAATTTGTTTCGTCTTTGGCCCAAAAACCCGAAGGCTCGATTGTGGCGCTTTCGGGCGCAGGGATTTCCACTGAGTCCGGAATTCCGGATTTCAGATCACCCGGTGGTATTTGGTCCCAACGCGCACCTGTTCAATATCAGGATTTTCTAGATTTTGAAGAGAGGCGCCTGGAAGATTGGGACCGGCGCTTTGAAATGCTCAGCTTTTTTGAAAAGGCCGAGCCCAATTATGCGCATCGCGCTTTAAGCCGTTTATGTGCCTCCAGACAATTGAATGTGCTTATCACGCAGAACGTTGACGGTCTTCATCAGCGCGCAGGCGTGCCAGAAGACAAACTGATCGAATTGCATGGAAATTCCACCTATGCGACCTGCCTTGACTGCGGTGCCTATGCGGCTTTGGAAGAGCAAGAAGATCTGGTTGCGCGCAACATCAGTCCAACTTGCGGCAAATGCGGGGGGCTTTTGAAAGCTGCCGTGATCAGTTTCGGCCAATCCATGCCTCAGGACGAACTCCAAAAAGCTGCAATTGCCGCACAAAACTGCGAGACATTTCTCGTCCTGGGGTCTTCATTGGTTGTGCATCCGGCTGCGCAGTTGCCAGTGATTGCGGCGCAGAATGGTGCTGATCTGGTGATTCTCAACCGGGAGGAAACACCACTTGATTCGCTTGCTCACACTGTCGTTAGAACCCCACTTTCCGAAACATTCGCGATTTTTCCTATGAAATAGCAAAAAAAACTGGAAATGGTCTGTGGTTAGTCTGTTAATTTTTCTTCCTGGCTTAAAGGGCGGTGTTATCCTTTTGTTAGGAATCGGCTGAAAGGCACTTTGAAATGGACCTTCAGCTATTTAATGCGGACCAGAGACGGGACATTTGATTATGGGGGTTAAAACCGCACCGGATCCCCGTGCACTTGAGAACCTGGCGGATGATGTTGCCGTCGATGTGTTCGAGATTGCCGGAACAATTAAATGGTTCGACGTCGGTAAGGGCTACGGCTTTATCGTACCGGACAGCGGGGAAGGTGATATTCTTCTGCATGTGACCTGCCTTAGGCGCGACGGTTTTCAGACCGCCTATGAGGGGGCCCGGGTTGTATGCGAGGTTCTGGATAGACCGCGCGGGCTTCAAGCTTTCCGGATTCTATCCATGGATGAAACCACTGCGGTTCATCCGTCTCAGCTGCCGCCGTCGCGCACCCATGTTCAGGTGGTGCCGGAAGGTGGTTTTGAAACAGCCAGCGTGAAGTGGTTCAACAGAGTGAAGGGCTTTGGCTTCCTGACACAGGGCGAGGGCAGCGAAGATATCTTCATTCACATGGAAACCCTGCGCCGCTATGGCATCACCGAGCTCCGGCCGGGTCAGGAAGTCTTGGTGCGCTTTGGGACGGGACCGAAAGGGCGCATGGCGGCTGAAATTCGGCCGGTTGGCGTGGGAACACATATACCAGCCTCCCATTGAGGGAGTATATCTCAGCAGCGTTTTATCGGCCGGGACATGTTCCGGCCTTTTTTAATGGCTTTTCTGCCGCCTGTATGCGCTCGGAGCTTTCATGACCCAAAATCGTTTTTCAATTCTTCGCGTTGGAGCCATTGTTTCAGCCCTTCTTGTGGTTGCGCTCCTGCAGCTCCCGGGGTTTGCCCAAAGCAGCCAAAACTTGCCGAGCGAAGCGCTCAAAGTTGTTTCGGCAGATAAAACCCACATCTTCACAGCGGAGATTGCGGCTACAGATCGGCAAAGGGCGCAAGGCCTAATGCACCGGGAAGAGATGGCCCTGGATCATGGCATGCTGTTTGTTTTTGAAAGGGAAGCCGAGCAGTTCTTCTGGATGAAAAACACCCCTTTGCCGCTCGACATCATTTTTATTTCCAGTGCCGGGCGGATCGTCAGCATTGCTGCTGACACCACGCCCTATTCAGAAAAAGTGATTCCGTCTGGCGTTCCGGCGAGATTTGTCCTGGAGCTTAACGCCGGGACGGCCGCCAAACTTGGTATCGCTGTGGGTGATCAGGTGAAGAGCCAGTCCATGGGGTTGGAGCCGTCCTGACCTGAAATTTGTTCAGCTTTTGCGCCTGGATCCGTCCTGAACGACGTTTAGTTTGCGAGCCTCGTCTGTCTCCTGGCGCGGCTTCGAATCTAAAGGTCCCGGATTTTGCTGCAGAATCCAATCGCGGACTATGCGCGAATTGGCGTCGAGTTCTTTGTGTTTTGGCCAGACAACATAATAGCTGTTTCCCGTTCGAAACGTATGGCTGGTCACTTGTTTGAGACGGCCGTTGCGGATGAACTCGCCGACCAGATGACGCCAGCCTAGCGCAACAGCGTCCCCATCAAGGGCCATTTGTAGAACGGCGACATATTCATTGGCCCTTGATCCACGCACCTTGTTGGCGCCATTCACCCCGGCCGATCGTAACCAGTCTTTCCATGTCGCAGCATACCGGTAGGGTTCGTCGAGATGGGCAAGGTGATGTTCAAGCAAGTCTCTTGGCTGCTCCGGCGTGCCATGGATCTGTAGATACGACGGTGCGGCCACAGCGATGATTTCTTCGACTTCAAACCGGTCGCACGCATAACCCGGCCAGTCCTTTGGCCGTCCCGCCCGTATTCCCAGCGGAATGTCCTCAGCAACAATATCAAGATCCCGGTCGGCGGTATGCAGCCTGAGTTCGATGCCCGCCAAGTCCGTGCGCATCAGTTGCAAACGGGGCGCGATCCAGAGTGTTGCAAAGGCCGTCGAGACCGAAACCGTGACCACATAGTCTGAAGGTTTTGTCCGAACCGCGGTGATGCCGTCAGCGAGCTGATAGAGGCCGCGTGACACATCTGCATGCAAGCGATCCCCAGCAACAGTCAGCCGCACTTCCCGGTGACCGCGTTGAAACAGGGATTGGCCGATCTCTTCCTCAAGCGCCTTGATGGAGTAGGAAACCGCCGATTGTGTCATGCCAAGTTCCTCTCCCGCCCGGGTAAAAGACCCAAGCCGGCCTGCGGCTTCAAAAGCCACAAGGCCCCGAAAGGAAGGAAGCAAATAACGCAAGTTTGCCATGAACAAACCTTATGCCAAGCATGACATTTTTCAAGCGTCACAAGTCATCTTCGCTCGTTTAGCATCAAAAATGAAGATGCTACTGGGAGGGCAAAATGATGGGTGTCGAAGCAAGTGCCGTGAGGCCTTTCGGTGAAACTTCCAACCGGGCAGGGCGCTCCGGTGGCCGGGCAGGGCGCCGGGCGAAACGATCAGTAAGCTCTGCGCATCTCGGCAAACCCTTCATTCACCGGAAATTGCCGCCGTTTAGTATTTTGTCCGAAGACAGCCTTCAGCGTATTGAAGACACAACCTGGACACTGCTTGCCGAAGTCGGGATTGAATTTCGTGACGATCCGGAATCTTTGGCACTTTGGAAAACGGCAGGGGCTGAGGTTGATGGCGTCCTGGTGCGCTTCCCCCATGGCCTGATCCCGGAGCTGTTGAAAACCGCACCTGCGCAATTCACCCAACATGCACGCAATCCGGCCAACAGTGTCGAGATTGGAGGGGAGAATGTTGTCTTTGCCCCAGCTTATGGCAGCCCGTTTGTCATGGATCTCGACGAAGGTCGCAGATACGGCACCATCGCTGACTTCAAGAATTTCATAAAACTCGCCCAGTCCTCGCCGTGGCTGCACCATTCGGGCGGAACCATCTGTGAGCCAGTCGATGTGCCCGTCAACAAACGGCACTTGGACATGGTTCACGCTCATATCACGCTATCGGACCGTCCATTTCTCGGTTCTGTCACGGCACAGGAGCGCGCCGAAGACACCATCAATATGGCACGGATCCTTTTCGGCACAGAGTTTGTCGACAACAATTGCGTCATCATGGGCAATCTGAATGTCAATTCGCCGTTGGTTTGGGACGGCACCATGACCAAGGTTCTGCGCGCCTATGCTGCTGCCAACCAAGGCACGGTTTTGGTGCCTTTTATTCTAGGCGGGGCAATGGGACCGGTCACAACGGCTGGAGCCATTGCGCAGGCCCATGCAGAAACGCTGGCTGGCTGTGCCTTAACGCAACTGGTGCGCCCGGGCGCACCAGTCGTCTACGGCAATTTCCTGTCGTCCACCAGTTTGAAATCCGGTTCGCCAACCTTCGGAACACCGGAACCGGCAGCTGGATCTCTCGTGGTCGGCCAGTTGGCGCGCCGCCACAAACTACCGCTGCGCTGTGCGGGGAATTTCACCACATCCAAGCTGCCCGACGCGCACGCCATGAACGAGGGCACCATGTCGATGCTCTCGGCGATTCATTGCGGGGCCAATTTCATTCTCCATTCTGCTGGTTTCCTCGATGGACTTTTGTCCATGTCCTACGAGAAATTCATGATGGACGCAGATTTCTGCGGCGCGTTACACACCTACCTTGGCGGCGTTGCGGTCGATGACAATGCGTTAGCGCTCGACGCCTTTCGTGAAGTCGGTCCGGGCAACCATTTCTTCGGCTGCGAGCACACGATCCGCAATTACGAAACAGCCTATTTCGACGCTGCCATTGCCGACAACACCCCGTTCGAGACATGGCAGGAGGCCGGGTCGGTCGATGCTGCGACGCGGGCCAATCGTGCCTGGAAAGAAACTCTTGCTGCTTATGAGGCGCCACCCCTGGACGCCGCGATTGAGGAACACCTGATAGAGTTCGTTGACCGCAAAAAAGCATCAAGTGAAGACCGCTGGTATTGAGGGCATCATGAAGATCACGAACATCCGCGTCACACATGTGAATGTGCCTTTTGATGCGCCCTTTTGGTGGACTGGCGGGCTTTATCCTGGGGCCTCGAAGTCGATCATTGAGGTTGAAACTGATGAGGGAATTACCGGGTTGGGCGAGGCGCCCTGGTATCATTTCGGGGACATCATAAAGAGCGAGATTGCTCCAGCTCTCTTCGGAGCGGATCCGCTCGACATCGCCGATTGTGAGGCGCGCTGCGTGCCTCCGTGGCAAATTACGGCAAATACCGGGGAGGGCGCGGCGTCCGTTGCTTTTGGCGCTGTTGAAGTGGCGCTGTGGGACATCAAAGGCAAGATGTTCGACCTGCCACTCTATAAACTTCTTGGCGGAGCTGTGCGCAAGGAGATCAAATTCTCCGAGTATTTCTCGTTCCGGCCGGAGCACAATGGCGCAGGCGGTGAAATGAGCCCAGAGGCGATCCGCGACTATTGCCTGAAAATGCGGGAAATGCATGGCTCCAGCATTTTTGAAGGCAAGCTGATCCTTGGCGATCCTGACCTGGAAATCAAAACGGTTCGGCTCCTACGCGACGCTTTGGGAGACGCGGCCCAGATCAAGCTCGATTCCAACATGCAATATTCGCTGACAACAGCGCGCTGGCTGCTGCGCGAGCTGGAACCTTACAACATTCGGAATTATGAGGATCCTGTTGCCACCTTTGAGGAAATGGCAGAGCTGCGCCGGCACAGCACCATTCCGTTTTCCACCCATGTGCCGGATCTCAGGCGTGCGGTGGCGCTCGGCGCCCCGGACAATTTTGTCTGCAATTTCGCAGCGCTTGGCGGTATTGCGAAATCCCTGAAATTCA
Organism: Roseibium sp.; assembly: GCF_965216085.1. Lineage (GTDB taxonomy): Bacteria > Pseudomonadota > Alphaproteobacteria > Rhizobiales > Stappiaceae > Roseibium. The sequence continues at coordinate 2,535,579 of NZ_OZ244138.1, forward strand.
TTGCGGCCTGTGAAGCCATGGGGAAGGGGTTTTGGTGTTACTCCAACGATCTTGGCATCATGACGGCGGCCTACTTGCACGTCTCTGCCGCTACGCCGTTGATTTCTGAGGCGTCTCAATCGTTGTTCCGCTGGCAAATCGGCGACGTCATCCGGGATGGGCCGTTCCGCCAGACCAACGATGCTGTTCGTGTTCCGGAAGGGCCGGGACTTGGTGTCGAACTGGACCCGGCCGAATTCCGCCGTTGGGCAAAGCTGTTTGAAGACGAAGGGCCGATGAGCCACTTTTATGATCCCGCACATCCAACCCGGCACCGCACCCTGCCGCTGCATTAATGTCTTGTTTTTACGGAATACTCGGCGTCGAACGCTACAAATGCGGATGCTAAACTGGCGCTAAGAGCCGGTCTTTGGACCAGTTTTTCCGTCATGCCATCAACTGTCCACAAGCGCTGGAAATGTCGTTGTCATTCTCTCTTGACGAACGGAGCAAACGCGGATACACCGCCCAAACCAGCCGTCGGGGTATAGCGCAGCCTGGTAGCGCATCTGGTTTGGGAGTTTTCTCCCCAAAAACAGCAAGTCCCTGAAATTCTTTCCAAAAATCACTGTTCTTTGAGCGTTCCAAACGCCAGTCCGGGACTATTCTGGGACTCTGAAAACAGGTTTTCCGTTTGTTCCAGCTTTGGTGCCGACTAATGAAGCGGTCGAGCCAGAGGACAACCCGCCCGGCCTGGCCGGCCTACTTATTCGACTTCTTCACGCGACCAGTTATGAACGCCCCTACGACACCCAGGACACTCGTTCCCAGGAATAGTCCGGCAGCGACATTGTTGCCGAGAAAAGCAAAGAGGCCGCCGAGACCTAAGACGACAAGCAACGCAAGCAGGCCGTAGTTCATGCCGCGTTTTTGGTCGTCAATCTGTGCATCAACGACTTTTGCTTCCATGTTGATATTATGGTCCTGCGCCTTTTCAGCCATCCGTATTATACGTTCGGCAGATCCAGGCGCGATTTCATCATATTCTCGGAAGTGTCGTGGATGCGGAAGTGGTCCAGAAAAGTGTTCCCTCAGGAGCACTGACTGGACCACATTCATCACTTGTGTCGTTTGGTTTTTTTGAAGAAGCGGCTCGATACCGTGCTTGATTTCTTCAGCGAGCTGCGGCCGCAGTTCAGGCAGGGATTCTGTTTCTGCGTTTTCTGGTTTGTTGGACGCCTTCTCGGGCGTTGCCGCGGACGGTTTTCTGTCCTTTGCCAATACGCTGACCTTCTTCAATCAATGTTTCCTGCAACAAGCGCCCTGTATCGCGCCATGCGCTCACCACGCTTGCATCAAACTTTGCAGGCCGTTCGACTTTCAGCGGGCTAAAAATTCGGCTCGGAGAAGTGAAGCCGCGATAGAAGCCCGACAGGAATGAACCTGACTTCATAGCTGTGTTCTCCCTTTTTACGCGTTACTGCTATACATATTGCACCCAAAAAATGGCAATTCAATAGATTGCACTATAAATAGAAACAAACCGTTCTAAATGTTTTGTTAGCATTTGGTGGTTTGTTCTGGATTCTCAATCCGCTCAGTTTCGTGCGATTTCAATTGTTGCCGACATAAACACGCGATTGCGCTTGGACCCGGCCCTTCATGGTCGCAATATGCTTTTGAAGCATGTCCCGTTTCTGACACTCGTGATCCAGCATTATCTGTTTCAGATCATCGTCATTGGGTATTGGAACTCTGTCGTGCTCGATATGGTCGATCTGTTCGAGACACCGCTGCAGCTCTTCCTCTTCCCTTTGGATGTAGGCTTCCAGCTCGGTCATAGATTCCTCCTAAGTTCAAAAGCCATCATATGCCCATAGCGGATCGTTGAGGAAACGTCGGCATGGCGCAGCGCCTTTTGCACCAGCGCCAGGTTTTCGGTGAGGCCGGTCAGCGCCCGTTGCAGGCGCCCGATCTTCCAGATGCGGGCTTCGGCATCATCGATCAGTGTAAAGGCAGAGAACAGACCATACGGCTCACTTCCGTCCTCGGCTCCACTACTCACGCAATGATAACTGTTCTTTCATCATTGCGACCTAAAGTTCAGTCAGTGGTTGAAAGAGCCACATGACCCCTCCTAAACTTTCCGGCTCCGCGCCGGTTTCTTTTTGCACTCAATCAAGATCGTGGTGGCGTGTCTGTCGGTTCCGGCAGCGGCATCAACGCAGCTTGATAGCCGTCATCAAACTCAACGGTGTATCCGCGATCTGTTGTGAGCTTCGAAATCTCAGCTCGAAGTCTCTTGTTTTCTTCTACTAGATCTGTGTTTTTGCGCAGTTCCCGCTTAAAAGCGGCATCAATGAGTGCGACGATTTTCGACATGCCTGGTTCCAAATACTGTGAGCCGTACAATCCATGCAATTCGATTTAAATCTTACGATGTGCCGAGCCGTGTCTACAATCCTCACTACAACTTTAAAGTTAATATATTCTGTAGTATTGTTTATTTTGACAATAATATTTTATATATTAGAAATAATTCTTTCTATTATCAATTTCACAGGAAAAGTAACAACTAATACTAATCGTATTCTTTAACTGTATGAACTAATATATATAAGAATCAAAAAAAACCCGGCCGAGACCGGGTTGGTAAGTTTGTGCACGTGGCCCCAAAGACCACAAAACAATGTATGCATTAATAGCAATGCATAGCAATAAGGAATATTACGCTCTGGTAATATACTAGGAGTTGTCGCATCGGCAACTTACTTAATTCAAGTATCTGAACTGGCATCGCTGGTGTGGTCAGGTGCCGCATGGGGCCCCGGCCACCGGCCCAAGCGTCCCGAAGTCTGATTGGGGCGCAATTTTTGTCTTTTGGCATTCGGTTCATCTTCGTTGCCCCCCAAATCCGAGTTGCCAAATTTTCTCCGCCGACTGGCCACAGGCGCAGGAGCTGCGACCGGTGGCGGTGACATCGATCGGGTCCGAAGGGTCGTTAAATGATAGGCCTGCGCGCCTTCGCGGTTTTCCGCAGCCACTTCAGCGGCAGTTTGCTTGCCCTTAACTTTACCTGGCGCTGTTGCGGCCGTTGCCGTTGCCGTTGCCGTTGCCGCTGTCGCTGTTGCTGGACCAGCTGCACTGGCATCTTCAAACCGTGTCGTCCCGTCCCATTGCCACTGACGGCTTAATAAGCGGGCATTTCTTTTGTTGTGGGCCTCCGCCACGTCTTTTGCGCACTCCCGGTGAGCCTCCAGCATCCGTTGGTGATCCCGAATGTCGAAGAAGTTCTGGAGATCCGATACGGTTTCAATGTTGGCTTGCCGAATTCTCACACGCCAGATATCAGACGAACTGCTCAGATTCTTCTGTTCCAAAGTTTCTCCCAAAATCCGATCCGCTTTTTGTTGATTGCAACCGTAGCCATGGGCCCAGATTAGATTATCGAGATCGCTGCAGTATAAAGCCCCCAGCACCACTGATGGGTGAAAAGACGTCGGCTCCCCCGCTCCATCTACATCGCTAACGATAAACAGGTCACTGAATTCAAATTCAGAGTCTTCGATCCAATCGTAGTCCCGCTCCAACTCTTCTTGGGTTTTAGTATTGCCGTCTTCGATCAACTTCTCTTTTATGCGCTTCCAGTCGATGATGTGTTCTCTGTCGCAGGCGACACCATTTCCAAAGAGCGGAGATGCGTCGCCGCACAGGTAGCAAATATAATGATCCTGGCCATAGGGATTTTCGATGAGGAGCCTTGCCAGCCGTGTATTGTTGGTGATGTGAGAATGTAGTCCTGGCAACCAGATTCGCGCGGCCCGCGCCGTCAACCGTTCCGTTCGATTTGAGCGGATATTTTTTGTGTTTCTAGGCAATTTATAATCTGGTTTACCCGGCGGAAACATCACTACCTCCCCATATTAAATCCGATCCCAACAACCATCGTTTAAAGACTACTAAAAACTCAACCACGCGTCCGGCTTATCCTTCGGATTCGTATCCTTCTCAGATTGAGAATGATCGCGGCAAGCCATAGGCCATTCCCGCCATTCTTTTGCTACTATAAGGCGTTCCACCTCTGAAATGATCGGCTCCTACTGCTTTTGAAACTTGCCGGAATTGTGGCCGATCCGTGCATGTGCCGGCGCCTCCAGCGCTTCCAGGCCGTCGCGGACGTCTTCATCCAGCACATGAGCATAGCGGATCGTTGAGGAAATGTCGGCATGGCGCAGCGCCTTTTGCACCAGTGCCAGGTCGCGGGTGGCGCGCAAAAGTTTTGAGGCAAAATCATGCCGGATGTCGTGGATCCTGAAATCAACAATCTGGGCGGTCCTTAATGTGGTGGTCATGGTGCGGCGAAACCCGCTGTAAGTGATCGGGCGGCGCTTTCCCCGGTTCGGATACCGCTGCATTTGATAGCTCCAGACCGCTTTGCCGGGCGCTTTGGCCGCTTCCGCGGCAATCACCTTCATCTGTTCGCGGGTCACCGGCACCCAGGTAAATCCTTCCCCCTTGATCCAGATCTTTATGCGGTTGCGCGGCTCGTCCAGGTGGTCCGTGGTCATGCCGATCGCCGCATTGACGCGCAAGCCGCGCGACCCCAAGAACCAGACAAAGGCGCCATAGTCTTCGCGCAAGGCGCCCCAGAACCGGTCGGCTTCATCACCTACAAATTCACGCACCCGTTCCTTGGGTTCTTTGAGTTTTAGTCCGGTCCAGTCAAACGCATCGAGATCCAAGCGGACATGCCAAACACGTTTGGCGCGGGTCAAAATCTTGCGCATGATTTCAATAATCTGGCGGTTGACGGTGGCCGGTGCGATCAGCTGCGGGGTTTTCTTGCCCTTGGTCTCTCCGGCGCGTTTGCGAACCGCGATGGAAATGTCGTCATTTGTCAGGGTGACCAGGCGTTTTTCGTCGCCGATCAGCCGGCCGCAATGTTTCATGGCGTTGAGTTCATCGATCTCTGAGGGTTTGCCCTTGATGACCTCCTCGTGATAGCGCAAGCACGCCTCGCCGAGGGTCATATGATCGTTGGGACCTTGGTCCCTTACGCGCCGTTTTTCCCGCTCTTCGAATTTTTGCGCGCGGCCTTTTGTCGTTTCTCCAGTTGAGCCGTGAAATCGACAACGGTGCCCGTCGATCGTGAGGACGAAATCATATTGATAGTACGGCGACTTGAGGATCCGCTTGCCGGTTTTCCGGTCGGTTTTCCATTGGAGATAGATGGACATGACGCATTTCCTTCCATCGCCCCGTTCAGGGCCTCGGCAATGTCTTCCTTGGCATAGGCGCGCCGGTTTCCGCGCAGCCGGTAGAAAATCAGGCCATCATCGCCCCAGCGTGTCAATGTGCGGGCGTGGATCCCGATGAATTTGGCCGCCAACGCATGCGACACCAGCGGCCGCGCGCCAAAGAGCGTGTCCATGGATTTTCTGACGCTGTCGGGCAGGGGCTGCATGTCTTTTGGCCTCCTTCTAGTTGCGCAGGTAGATGCCGATCATCTTCAGACGCAGGGCCAGCTCAGCCCGCGCCTTGTCTTCGCCCCAAGCCTTCACCGGGATTGGAAACGGCTCCGGCAGGTGCCAATGGTCTTGCGCTTCCCGGCTTGAGGCCATCAGATCGCGGCGCTCTGATGCCGTCAGGCGCTTGTCGAGCTGGCCCAAATAGGCCGCCCGGTCGAGCGAGGCCGTATCGCTTTCGCCTTTTTCGGATAATCCGGCCGCTTCCCAGATGGTTGCCGTCACCTCGTCGCGCGCGAGGTAATAGCTTTCCAGGAAGGCTTGAGGGTCGCCGGACAAATGCGCGGCGAAATGGCGGAAGGAGCGGCTGATCTCGCCGAAATAGGCGCAATAAAAATCGGCCAGCAACGCCCAAGGCTTGTGGACGTCCTCGGCCCGGTCATGCATCAAGCAGCAATGCTGCGCCGTTGTGTAGGTGACGTGCGCCGTTGCGCCATTAAAGCGCGGCAGCTTCACCAGGCCTTCCAAAAGATCGGGCCAATAAACGTTGTCCGGTTTTAGATTGCCAAGGTCGACAACGCGTCCGGAGGCCATTTGCATCGGCGCGATCGGCAAGCTTGCCGCCTTGATGGTTTTGTCCGGGGTCATAGGGCAACTCCCAAGCTGGTGGCCACATCTGAGCGCAAGCGATCCACGCAGGTGGTCAGCACCCCAAGATCGCCGACTTGACTGGCGTCGAAGTGCGCGACGGTTGCGTGTTTCTCAAGCCAGTTGCTCGGGAAGGAATCGTCCTGGATCCGGCCGTCTGCATCCATCCAAGTGCATTGGATCACCGTGCCTTTCACGTCGGAAACGACCATCAGCTTGCCGCCGGAGATCAGGTGAACAAGGTCTCCATTCGAGAAGTTGCTTGCTTCAGGTACGTCATCCGCACGGAGGTTTTTTAGCCGCTCTTCTTCAAGGCGCGACAATTCAGCATCTGGCACCGGCTCAGGATCATGCCACCGGGCGTGAAAGATTGGATCGCGCAAGATCAAATCGCGCAATTGAGAAAACTGATAGACCGAGTCGCCCTCGCACAAGATGCTTGGCAACTCGGTGGTCAGGACAAGCACATGCGTCGCGTTGTATCCGGCCTGGAACGGGGTTCCGATGTCCCCGAACGCATCACAGCCCAAGAAATCGGCGATCAGGCGGCCGTTCAGCGTCTTGCCACAGGCCTTGGGTCCAACAACAAAAGAATTAATCATCGTCCACTCCGGATGTTTTGGAAGGCGGCGACGGCCTGGCCGTGCAGGGTCATCGCCCGTTTCTTCAGGTTTTCGACCAGGCGAAGGATTTCCGTCTTGTCGTGTGGCCGCTTGTCGAGACAGCGTTCCAGATCGGTCTGGAGCTTCGCGATTTCGGTTATCAGCGGTGCGGTGGTTTCCGCCATCAGCCCCGCCCGATGAGCGGCCGGCGGCGCGATTTTTTGGGCGTCCAACCTCTGGATGGCGCTCGCCCGGGTCATTCGGCTGGCCCGGTCATGCCGAGCGCATGGAGATAAAGGTCCAGAACGGCCTCTTCCTCTTCCCGCTCGTGCGGCTGTTTTTTGCGAAGAGAAACAACCTTGCGCAGGATCTTCACGTCATAGCCGTTGCCCTTTGCTTCGGCATAAACGTCCTTGATGTCATCGGAGATGACCGTTTTTTCTTCTTCCAGGCGCTCGATGCGTTCAATGAAAGCGCGCAGCTGATCGGCAGCGATGCCGCTAGGATCACTCATGTTTTCCGCTCCGGTTTGGGAAGTCCTGCGAAACAGATTCATTTTTTAAAAAATCTGCTTGGCAGGACGGCGCGCCCAGAGGTGTGCGTTCATCCACGCGCCGCCCGTCATCACACGCCTTAAGGCGGCGGGTGATGGTCTTGTGCCGATAGGGCAGGTGCCGGGCTTTGGCCCGTTGTTGTCAGAAGAGCCCGGCCGGACCCGCTGTTGGGGCCAAGTCCGGCCGGGCAGGAGCCTGCGGTCATGCCCGACGTGACGAAAAGACATTGTTGCAGGAGGGAGGAGGGGAAACGGCCGGTCATGATGCGGCCTCTTGGCGGTCAGCCTGGTCAGCGCTGGCGGCCAGCTTGGCGCGCAGCTCGTTCAGGGCTGCCGGGCCGTTGGTCTGATGGCCGCTTTGCGCCAGAACTTCGGCGACAAAGGCAAGGGCGTCTGCGCGGCCATAAATCACCACGTCATGACCGGGGCCATCGATCGGCACATGCAAGGTTTCGACGGCCATGCCGCGGATCACGTCGCCGTTTTCATCGATCAAGGCGCGGCCGTGATTGGTGGCGCCTTGCAGATATTTCAGCTCGCCCGCCAGGCTTTCAAAACACTTGCGGGCCGTGTTGAGCAAATTCCGCATATTGAAGGCAAACCCCAGCTCGGCCTTTGTCAACCCGTCCCTCGGCCCGCCCTTGGGCGCCGGGTCGCGCTCATAAGCTTCCAGCGCCGTTTCCAGGACCTTCATGGCCGAAAGTGTGTTTCGAAGGTTCGCCGTCATTTGCGTCTCCTGATTGTTGTTGTCCGGAGACGCTACCAACGCAGGTGTCAAATTGCTCGCAAGCGCTGATTGTATTGCTTTCCCTTCCAAGACTGAAACTGGGGAGAGGCAAACTGCTGATGAAACGATGTTCATTGTGCTTCCTCCTGTTTGTGTTTTGCGGTTGTGGAGCTTTCAGGGAGCTCTACGCCCGCATATCCACCCAGCCTGTGGTGGCGCAGCAATATTGCCGCAAATATTGCCACATAATTGCCAATAAGGCAATATTGAAGTGACTAACTGTGCAAATATCTGGCGTTGGCTTCGCGTCAGCTAAAAAAATGAATATGTTTTCTGCGGGAATCGGCGGCTAGATGTCGATGTGGGCGGAAGAAATGGCGACCAAACAAGTCAATAAATTGGATCTACAGCATGCTGCAGGGCTGCTGCGTCAGCAAATATTAGCCGTTGACGGGGTTATAAGTGTTCGGCTTTTGCATGAAGTGTCAGAGATGGAGCGCGTGGCAGACGCAATCGGAAAAGGTGCGCTTGGTCCGCACTTCTCACGTTCAATGAATGACATTTCACCAGGTCATGCGATGGTGATGGTCGCTTATGGAAAAAGCTCTCAAGGTGATGTGCCAATTGGTATGGTTGCGGCGCGATACGATGATAAACCCGGCTGGGATCTAAAAGACTTCTTGTCCGCTCATTGGGCGAGGCTCTATCCGGCCGATGAGCCGGGAGCATTTGCTGAGTTTACGCCGGAAAGCTGCCAATATGCACGCGGAGTTGCCGGGCCATTCGCATATATAGGGGACGGCTGGATAGCAAAAGCATTTCGGGGTGGAAACCTTCTCGGTCTCATACAAAAGCTTTTGATATTGCTTGCTTATGACGAGTGGAAGCCGAACCTCACTTATGGCTGGATGCGCCCAGATAAGGTCCTGTCGGGATATGCGGCCAGGTGGGGGTATACGATTGTTTATCCGCGCGGGATAGAATGGCGCATTCCGCCGGCGCAGGTGGACTTACGAGATGTGTATTTTGTCGGTGTTGATCGAATTGGCATTCATCAGATGATCCTCGATATGACTTTTGAGCACTGAAGTTTGGTGCAAAACTGTAGCAGTAGAGGAAGAGAGAGCCTGCCAAGGTGGTGACCGGCAGGATTAGCCGCTCATATCTGAAGTTGTATGGCGTTTCGTTGACGATTGTCGGCGCGGACACAAGGTCAAAAACTGGCAGTTCTGTTTTTTGAGCTTTTTCGTAATGGCGACCTACAAGTTTCCGGAACTCCGTCTTAAACGCGCTGACTTTGGTCGGCTGCTCTAACCAGCTTTGCCCAATTAGCTTTCCTGCAAGGGCATTTTTCCCGCAATAAAGAATATCGGGAGAAGGCTGGTCTGCCCGTGGCGCGTCGAGCATCACTAGCCGATCTAAGTCCAGGTTTTCAGCAAAATCGGAAGTTAAATAACCATCAGATCTGGACCATCTCCGCACCAAATTTCGCGCGAAGTCATCTCCGTCACCATCACGAAGTAGAGTCAGTGGCTGCTCTATTACAAAACCATTCATCTGCGCTACTTTTTGTTAGAGGTGATCCCTTTGAGCATCATCAGTTTTCGTTGTTTATTTGATGCCATTAACAATGGCCTTAGATACTCATCGAACTGTATGATTTGCTCTCCCTCAAGATCTGTTAGCCGGTCGTGATCTGCGATTTTTTTGCAGAACTCTTTTGCAATTGGTTCAAGGTGTTCCTGGCGTACCCATGCGATAGTATCAAGCAATGTCTCTTCATAGTTGTAGGGAGTCTTGCACCGGTAGAGTGCAAGGAAGTCGGGCTTGGGCATGCTCAGTCTTCCTCGCGCTTCAAAAGATCTGCATAAACTTCTTCGAAGATGACAGCGAAATCGGCATTGGAGCCGCGGCCACCAAGCATGGTTTCTTCGATCACGCGCGCCCGGTCATAAGCCTTTTTGAAAGTGTCAGGATCGATCATCAGTGGCTCGCCAGCCGGATGGCCGGAAAGAACTTCGGCTGCTTGTTCAACTTCGCCCTGTGTCGTGCCGAGAAGTTGGTAGAACTCCTCCGTGGATTTACCAGAGACATGCGCAAGCCGTTCGATCAACTGCGTCGTTATACGCCTCTTGTTGTTGCTCATCCGGGAAAGATGTGCGGGTGAGATCCCGAGCTCTTCTGCTAGGCGCTCTCCGGTATAGCCAGTTATTTGTTTGGCGAGTTTGATCGGGCTTTTATGCATAACGGCATTATTGTCTAATTGGCACAACGGTCTAGCGCCTATTTGGTAATCTTGCCGCAAGCAATCTTGATCAATCATATTGCCTCATAGTCAAATTTGTGGCATTTATTGCCATTATGGCAAGGCTTGAGACCTATCTATATGCACGTAAGACCACTCTGACCGAGTTCGCTGATTTAGTCGGCTCTTCGCAATCAGTGGCCGTCGATCTTGAGCGATCTCCGATACGCCCAACAGTAGGAGGCGCGTGATGTCCGTGTCTCGCAAATTGAACCCGCACACTTGCGTAAATCGGTGCGCGCCTTTGCGGTGTGCGGCAGGGCGCTTACTGGTTAGGACGACCCACGCTGAAACGCTGGTTATGGGTTTAGGTGCAACAGCCTCAGCGTTTTATTTTGCGATTTCCATCAACATAATTGGCCTCGCGCAGATAGGCGCCGGATTCAGATGTTTGCCGGATCACTTCGATGAATTCATCAAGATCCCGGACGGCGTCATGAGAATTCAAACTCGCACAAGCTTCAGCGCGTGCTCTATCCAGTTGAAGGGCGATTTCGCCGAGCTTTGCGCCGTTCTTCCGGGCCGTTGCGCCAAGCAGGCAGCTGATATGGAAGAGAGCGTTCACCGCGATTGTGACGTCATTCGGCACCTTGTGGCCGAGGACGCGGCCAGTGCCTGGTGTGTTTTTCGGCTTCAAGGACTTGGTTCCTTCTTTCCTCAAGAAGGAGACCACGCGTGAGCGCATCAAGAAAAATCAACGGATGCATCTCCTCCTGGTGCTTGCAGGGGTGGGTGACAGGAGCCGGTGCGCACGCCTATGCGCGCCGGTTCCGGAAACTATATACACGTTTTGTTCTCAAAATTACTATCAAAAAGAGCGATTCTGTCGACTTTCCATTTAAAGGGGAGGTGCTGGCATGAGACCGCACATGAGCAAATCCAAAAATATCACGGGATGCATCTCCTCCTGGTTGGTGCAGGGGTGGGTGACAGGGTCTGGCCTGTGCTGTCACACGGGCCGGACCTGCCGGGATCCTATCACATTTGTTCTTTTTTTGTTCCTGAAAATGCAGAGGAGGGCCATATGACCATTTCCTGCGGAAACGACACGCACATTCTCCGGAACGGTCCGCAGGAATTGCGGGTTCATGTTGAACGGATCGCGAGCTTTTTAAGACGCAAACACCCGGCCAATACAGCTGCAGAAGTCGCCTGCCGGATCCCGGTGCCCGTGCGCACGGTTGAGCGCTGGTTCAGTGGGTCACCGTCCGTTCCCTCATCCGAAGCCATTTTGTGGCTGATTTGGGTCTATGGCCCGGAGTTTCTGACCGTCTTGATGCCGGAAACACCGGACTGGCTTTCCAAGGCCGCACGCAACGCCAAGCGCGAAAAACTTCTTTCCGAAATCGAAGAGCTGGAACAGCAACTCAACAACTGACGGCTTTGCCCGAAGAAGGGCGCCGCTTGGGTAGGGGATAGTGAAGATGGCAGGGTGGAACAAACCCAGATCAAAGCGGCGGCCAAACCTGGCCGGGCTTCTGTTTGCAGCCCTTGAAGCGGCCTGCCGGGGGATTGCGTTTTTGGGGGTCTGGTTCGGCAAATGGTGGGCCAAATCCTGGCACGCGCTCGCCGACTTCTTCCGCAGCGCCGCAGAAGCGCGCGGGGCTTGAAATGGCACAGCCGCAGCGTATCCACGTTGATGAAACGGCAGACGCCCGGCAGCTCAAAGAGAGGCTGGAGCGGGTGCTTGAGCCTTATGTGTTTTCTTGCCTTGCTGCGCGCCGCCCCGACGGCGTGCGGGTGCAGGACATTGCCGATTGTTTTGATCTTACCCTTCGAGAAGCAAGCCAACTGGTGCGCCTGGCCGAAGTTATGGGGCGGGTGAAACTCCGCCGGGCAGTCGATGACGCGATTGTTTTTGTCTGGCTGCCGGGCACGATCCCGCCGCTGACCTGTGCTGAAAAACGCATTTTAAGAGCCGCGCAACGCGATCTTGCCGCAGGCCCGGCAGACCTCTGGCTGACCGGGATCGCACATGAATTGGGCCTTGCAACGCCCACCGTTTCCCGTGCGCTCGACTTTCTCGTTTTCGCTGAGCTTTTGAGCCGCACCGGCACAACCTATTCGCTCACAGACCTCGGCCAGGAGGAGCCCTCATGATGCCTTGCAGACTGAATTTGAACGCAGTTTCAGAGTGCGACCGGGAGCTGGCGGCGCTGAAGGCGGCCTATCCGGACGGGCCGCCGGCCGATGTTTTTGAGCCGGCCGAACCGGAGACCACCGTCATTGCCCGCAGCGGCATGCTGGAGCTATTTGGCGCGGTGTCTGCGACCCGTGTGTTTCCGCATCTGTTCCCGGATCCACGCTGGAGGGCCGGGTCATGAGTCTCTTGGACCGGTTTTCCGACCTTTTGCTTCATTCGCCAATCGGCTGGGCCAATCTTTTGTTTTTGGGGATTGCCGCCGTCCTAATGGTGATCTGCGTTTTGAAAGAGCGCCGGGCGCAACAGGGCAAGCGGGAGGACCGGCCATGAGCGGTTCTTTGTCCCAGCATGCGCGTCAGACGCTGGCGCTCTTCACGCAGGCCCGCGCTCTCCACACCTCCGCGAGCCCGGCCGCGATCGCCAAAAGCGCCGGGGTGACCCGCTCTGAGGCGGTCAACGCCATGCGCGGCGCCCCGGTCTCGGCTCGGGCCGCTGAAAGGCTGTTTTCCTGGAACGGGCTCGATCTGGAAACCGTCCGCGCGTGCCAGCCCGGCGCGCCGGTCATCGTCAAGAAAACCTCCGGCATCGGCAAATCCGAACCGGCTGACGTTTGTCTGCCGCGTGCGGAGGATTTCAAACACATCTTTGCAGAATGGTTCCGCCCATGAGCAAGCAGTCCCTCGATTTTTCCGGGCTTGGTCAAGCCTTTTTCAAGGCCCGCACAAGCCGCGGCTGGACGATCGACAGTGTTGTCGCCGACACCGGTCTTTCCAAGGCAACCGTCAGCCGCGCCGAGCGCATGTGTGAGGATACACCCGTCAACCTCCAGAGCGGGGTGATCCTGTGCCAGTATTACGGCATCGATCCGGTGAAATACCTGTTTCACGGGAATACACCCCTGAAACACGTTGAAATCCTTGAAGAAAAAATAGAGGCCCGGATATGAAGGCCTCAGAAACCTTCGCTGGCGGGTTGATCCGGCTTTATGAAGGCGATGCGCGTGACATAGCGCCAGGCCTTCCCAAAACCCACAAACTTGCCTGCACGGATCCGGCCTACAAGCTCACCTCCGGCGGCGCTGCCAAACCGTCCGGCAAACACAAGGTGATGCAAGGCGGATGGATGTCGGATTACGACAATTCCGGCACCTTGATGATCTCCGACATTACATGGCCGGAAATCATGGAGGTCACCACCACCGCACTGGCGGACGACGCCGATGTTTATGTATTTGCCAATGACAAAAACCAGTTTGCCGCGCAGGTGGCCGCGCGAGAAGCGGGCCTGAAATTTCACAATCTTCTGGCCTGGAACAAGGTCAATGCCACCGCCAACCGCTGGTACATGAAGAACCTGGAATTTGTTCTTTATCTCTATCAGGGCCTGGCACGCAAAATCGCCAATTGCGGCGACAAGCAGCTGATCGGCTTTCCGCACAAGGATGAAACCGATCATCCGACGGAAAAGCCGGTACCCCTGATCGAGCGGTATATCCGCAACTCCGCCCGGGCCGGTGAGGCGGTGATTGATCCCTTTCTCGGATCTGGCACGGCGGCCATCGCCTGCCTCAGAATCGGCAATCCTTTCACCGGAATTGAAATCGATCCGAAGCATTTCGACACGGCCTGCCGGCGTGTGGAGCGCGAGATCGCGCATCCGCAAAGCGACCTTGAGGCCTTTTTGGAGAAACAAGGAGACTTGGCATGCTGATTGAGACGACAGCAGGTGATTTGCGCCTGGCCTTGGACAAGGTGAAACCGGCGGTTCAGCGCCGATGCACGGTGCCGGTCCTTTCCTGTGTTCTGCTGGCAGACGGCGGAGTCACAGCGACCGACCTGGATCATGAGATCATGGTCAAGTTTGCCGCAAAGCGGTTTCAGGGCCGGGTTGCAATCCCGTTTCAATCCCTGTTTAGTCTGATCAAGGCGCTGCCGACCGGCACCGATATTCGCCTGCAGGACAGCGATCGAAAGACACTCAGCGGCAAAGAAGGTTACGGCGTTTTTGTCACCTTCACCGGCGGCCGGTACTGGTTGCCGTCGATATCTGCGTCGGATTTTCCGGAGTTCCCGAAAGCGGGCACGCGGATCAAATGCAAGGCGCCAGACAATTTCCTGGCCGCGGTCCAGGCATGTCAGCCGTTCATCTCAACCGAAGAAACCCGCTATTATCTGAATGGCGTTTGTTTCACCAAAAACCCGGAGGGGCGTGACGTTGTCGTTGCGACCGACGGGCACCGCATGATTGCCCATGACCTGGATCACGGCATGGAGGGCAATCTGATCTTGCCGCGGAAGGTTCTGCCGTCTTTGCTCGGCCTGCCGGTTCCGACACGGATTTATCGCACGGAGACCCGGATTGAGTTCGACATGCCGGGCGCCCGGCTGCGCACCAAACTCATTGACGGCGCGTTTCCGGATTGGACACGTGTGATCCCGACCATTCCGGAGAACGCGCCGGAAGTGGGGTTCGATCCGCGCAAGATGCAGGCGGTTCTAAAACGCATGCGGATCGGCGCATGCAATCGGTCCGGCAATACGGTGGATATCTGTGCAACTGCCTCCGGCGAGACGGTGGTCATTACATCAATGGCGCCGGACGGTGAGGAATGCAGCGAGCGCCTTGAGGGCGCAATCGCCAGCAACTGGTCCAAGCTCAGCAAGGGCATTATCAGTTTCAACAGCCGGTACCTCATCGAGCTTTGTCAAACCCATGCCCAAGAAGATGAAATCGTCCTGACCGGGGCCGATGCCGGTGGCCCGGTCCGAATTGGGGCTGAAAACAGCAAAAAACTGACGATCCTCATGCCGATGCGCGGCGGCAACGGGCTTGGTCGCCAAGCACTCATGGCGCTCAGCCGCGCCAGCAATGACGCGGGTCACCTGGCTCAGGAGGTGGCGTGATGCAAAATTTCCGGCCGATCGCAATCCTTGCTGGCATTACAGAAAATGAAGTGGATCCAGGTCCATCCCCCATGCTGCAATGGATCGACATTGAAAACCTGGTGGTTGATGACGCCTATCAGCGCCCGTTGGAGCGCTCGAACTGGACGACCATCCGCAAGATTGCCCGCGAATTCCGCTGGTCCAAGTTTTCTCCCGTGTTTGTCGCGCCGGTTGATGGCGGAAAATTTGCGATTATCGACGGCCAGCACCGGACACATGCCGCTGCGGCTTGCGGGTTTAGCCAAGTGCCTTGCCAGGTGGTTCAAATGGTACAGGCCGAACAGGCTGCCGCCTTTGCCGCGGTCAATGGCAATGTCACCAAAGTGACCACATTCCAGGTTCTCAAGGCGGCGCTGGCGGCAGGGGAAAGTTGGGCGACCGAATTGGAGTCGGCTGCGGAATCCGGTGGCTGCAAGCTGATGGTTTACAACAAATCAGCCGATCAGAAGAAAGCCGGTGAGATTTTCTGCATCAAGGCGTTCCGGCAGGTTCTGAGCCGGCGCGGACGGGATTTCATCGTCTCGGCTCTGCGTGTTCTCATGAACACTGAAGGCATGGATGAAACACCGGAGTTATGGGGCTCCTTTTATCTTATACCGGTTCTCGACAGCCTTTGTCAGCGTCCAAAACTGTTCAAACGGGCGGATTTGGAGGCAAAGCTGGCAACGCTTGACCTCTGGCAGCTTGAAGGCGAGATCACCGCAGAAAACCGGGAGCGACAGCGCCAGGGCATGCCGACACTTTCCCGTGGCGATCAGATGGAACTCCGGATCCTGGAGTGGCTGGATGATCAGTTTCCCGAACAAGCCGCGCTGCCCACTCCGGGGAGGGCGGCATAATGGCGGATCACTCAAAAATCGAATGGACCGATGCCACCTGGAATCCGATCACCGGATGCACATTGGTCTCCAAGGGCTGCGAGAATTGTTATGCGGCGGAAATGGCCGCAAGCCGTCTTAAAAACCATCCGTCCCGGCAAGGCCTTGCCCGGCGCAATGCCGCGGGCATTGCCAAGTTCACCGGCGCCGTGCGGTTTAACACCGAGTGGCTGACCCAGCCGCTGGCCTGGAAAACCCCGCGCAAAGTCTTTGTCTGCGCCCATGGCGATCTTTTTCATGAAAGCGTCCGGCAAGACTGGATAGATCAGGTCTTTGCCGTGATGGCGCTCTCACCGCGCCACATCTTCCAGGTGCTAACCAAACGGCCGGACCGCATGCGGGAGTATTTCGCAGATCAGCCGCGCGCGCGCCGCCGCTGGGAAGACATCATCCGCGAAACGTATGGCCGCACAACAAAATCACCGCCGCCGACCCTGCCTAATGTCTGGCTGGGCGTGTCGGTCGAAGATCAGGAAACGGCCAATGAGCGCATTCCCGCGCTTCTGGAAACCTCGGCCGCTGTCCGGTTTTTGTCGGCCGAGCCACTGCTTGGGCCGCTGGATCTGAATTCAACTTATGGAGGAACGCTCTGGATTGGTGGACAGCGGGGCTGCGGCGGAACCCATCGTCATGATGGCTGCGCAGGCCAGACCATCCATGATGTTTTGCATTATGAGGATCCGAAGCTGCCGCATCATCATCATGATGAGCGCTGCAGACGCGGTCTTGATTGGGTGATTGTTGGTGGCGAAAGCGGAAAAAACGCGCGGCCCATGCACCCGGAATGGGCGCGCCAGATCCGCGATCAATGCCAGCAAGCTGGCGTGCCGTTTCTGTTCAAGCAGTGGGGTGCGTGGCACGCCATCAGCCAGATGGCCGATGGGGCTGCAGACCGGCTTTATAAATCAAACCGGATCGCGCGGGGCGGTCAGAGCCAGATGGCGCTGGATGATATCTACGGCCTAACCTGCACGGTGCCGCAGCTGGTTCTTCAGAACGACGGCGATCATGTCGATGTGTGTCACCCGAACGCCTTTAAGCAGGAATTTCAGTCTGTCCAAGGATTCCGCGTCGGCAAAAAGGCCGCGGGCCGCTTGCTCGACGGCGTTCAGCATGACGGCTTTCCGGAGCAGGGAGCGGAGGTGGCAGCATGAGTGGTCATTACAAACTGCCGGATGGGTTGGTTCAAATTGCCTTCAGCGGCGGCCGGACCAGCGCTTACATGCTTCACCAAATCCTTCAGGAAAATGGCGACTTGCCGGGTCGGTGTGTGGTGTCGTTTCAAAACACGGGCCGCGAACTGCCAGAAACACTGGATTTTGTTGCTGAAGTCGGGCGCCGATGGGGCGTTAAGATAATTTGGCTTGAATACCGTCCTCAGAAGCCATTTTTCGCGATCGTTGGGCACAATTCTGCCAGCCGGTCCGGCGAGCCATTTGAGGCCTTAATACTTAAGAAAAAATACCTTCCCAACCAACATGCGCGCTTTTGTACTGCCGAACTTAAGGTGCGGACGGCCAAACGATATCTAAGGTCGCTTGAATGGGATAATTGGACGAACGCTGTCGGCATCCGTTCAGACGAGCCGCATCGGTTGAATAAGCCAAAGCCCAAAGATCGCTGGACAGATTGGATGCCACTGGCGGAAGCTGGAGTGTCTCGCAGAACTATCACAGAGTTTTGGGTGCGGCAGGCCTTTGATCTTCAGCTGCCAAATGTGCGCGGAAACTGCTGGCTCGGAAATTGTGATGGTTGCTTTCTTAAATCGGAGGCAAACATCGCGGCCCTTGTTCGGGATTATCCTGATCGGGCCATTTGGTGGGAACGCATGGAAGGCTTGGTCGCAGAAGTGACTACTTCAAAAGCCGCGGGACAATTCTCAAAACGCTATAGCCGTAAAGAGCTGCGCCGATACATGGAGCGGCAGGGAGACCTAGTTTTGTCCAACGAAGGCGCACTTTGTCAGGCAAGTGAGGGGGAGTGCTTTTCATGACAACCCATCTTGCCATCCGGGATCTCTATGAAGCTGGGCGTAGCTACAAGATTGACGCCTTTGAGGCGGAGCGCCGCGGCCTGCCGGTGATTGTTGTGCCGGAAGAGCCGGAAATCCGGGAAGACCCGCGCGCGGCGGCCGAAACCCGCGAGGGCATGTTTTACCGCATGGCCCGCGATATCCAGGCAGCAAAGCAGCTCGGGGTCGTCCAGGGCTGTCAGTTGATCGCGCTGAAAGTGGCGTACCGCTCCGGCATGACCCTTTCTGAGTTGATGGTAAACTCTGACTTGCGGGGGCGTGTCCTGTCCTCTGTCCGCCATCGGGCCTGTTACGGCATGCGCAAAGGGACGGGTAAGTCACTCCCGACGATCGGCCGGTTTCTCGGTGTTGATCACAGCAGCGTTTCTTATGGCATCGCCCAACACAAAAAGCGGCTCGCAGCACAGGCGGCCTTCGCATGAAGCGCTTTTCCGACGCCGAGCTGCAGCGCATCAAGGATCAAAACCCGATCTCCGGCGTGGTTGGCCGCTATGTCACGTGGGACCGGGCCAAGACCAATCCGGGGCAGGGCGATTTTTGGGCCTGCTGCCCGTTTCATGACGAAAGCACGCCGTCCTTTCACTGTGTCGACACATCCGGCACCTACAAGTGTTTCGGGTGCGGCGCCTCCGGGGATCAGATTTCCTTCCTGCAAGCGCATTTGGGCCTTTCCTTTGCCGAGGCTGTCGACCAGCTCGGCGGCAAGGCCGAAGCTGAACCTCTGACGCCAGAACAAATCGCCGCGGACCAAAAAATGCGGGCCGCGCGAAGGGAAGAAAAAGAAAAGGCCGACAACAGCTTCCGGGCTGAGGAAATCCGCCGCGCAGCAAAGCTCTGGAACCTTGGCGGTCGGGTCGGCGGTACGGAAGGCACGGGCTATTTGCGCGGCCGGGGGCTTGTGCCGCTGCCGTTTAGACTGCCGCTCCGATTCAATCCGCATTTCAAATATTGGCACCAGCGCGATGTACCAGGCCAAAAGAAGAAAGAGCGCTATGTGCTCTTTTCCGGGCCTGTGATGATGGCGCCGATCACCGGGCCGGATCACACCTTTTTGGGCGTGCATATCACCTATATCGACCCGGCCAGGCCAGGCAAAAAGATTGCAATCGAGGACCCGGAAACCGAACCGCGGGACGACGGCCGGCGCGTCCTGATTGCGCCAAAGAAAATCCGCGGTTCCAAACGCGGGGCCTCGATCAAACTGATCCAGCCACGCGGCTTCACGCGGCTGGTTTTGGGCGAGGGCTGGGAGACAACGGTCTCCGTTGCGCTGGCTGAATACGGCACGGAAATTTTTGAAAAAACAACCTATTGGACCGCGATCGATCTTCAGTCGATGGGCGGAAAAGCGGCCGCGACTATAGCGCACCCGACCCTTAAGAACAAAGCAGGAAAACCGCTGCGCGTGCCAGGTCCGGAGCCGGATTTTGGCGATCCAAAAGTGCTGTCACTTCCCGATCAGGTTGCCGAGCTGGTGCTTTTGGGCGACGGCGACAGCGACCGGTTTACAGCCGAACAGGTGCATGCACGCGCCTCTCGCCGGTTTGCGGCGCCAGGGCGCACAATCCGCAGCGTATGGGCGCCCGACGGCATGGATTTCAACGACATGATCAATACTACACTTGAGGGGGCGGCGTGAGCGAATCCAACACTGAAACCGGTGGCCAAAACGGCGCCGGAGAGACCCCGCGCGCCGAAGACATCCGGCAGGATGGATTGGACCAAATCCGCTCCATAATGGAGGCTGGTGCGGCAGCGGCCAGCCCACTCGCATCGCCCCCCATGCCCCCCCCGATCCCGCCGGCAGATGGCATGGCCAACGACAATGCGCCTGATCCGGATGGAGCGAACCCGGATATCTTATGCGCCCAGGAACCGGAAACGGACATCGGCAATGGCCGCCGGTTCTTGCATCGAAACCGGCAGGATGTCCTGCATGTCTCCAACATCGGCTGGCATGTTTATGACGGGCTGAGATGGGCTGAAGATGAAGACGGCCGGTTTATCCGCCCACGCGCGCATTTCACAGCCGAGGCGATCTTGTATGAAATCGACCATGTGCTGCCGACCCGGCGCGAAGAACTGGCGATCGCGGCCGCACAGGACGCCGAGACCGAGTATTACGAGCTGAAGGGCAAGGGCAGCAAAGCAGACCCAAAGGAAAAGGCACGGCTTTTGGAGCTGACGCCGGTGATCATGACGGGCGAGGACGCGGAAAAGGCCGTCTCCGGCCGCAAAGCTGCGCGCAGACGATATGCCAAAACGTCTGGCGCTTCGGGCAAGATGGACAACATGTTGCGCGAGGCCGCACCGTATCGGGCAAAGCTTTTGCGCGAGTTGGACGCCGATCCGCTGGCGGTGAACTTAAAAAACGGCACCTTGCGGTTTGTTGAGGAAGATGATCCCGACAACCCGGATCCCGATGTGCCGCGCTCGATTTGGGCTTTGCGTCACCACCCGCACAACCGCGAGGATCATATTTCCAAGCTTATGCCGGTTGAATATGACGGCCAAGCGCAAGCGCCGCAGTTTCTAAAGTTTCTGACGGACGTTCAGCCACACCGGGACATGCGGGCCTTTTTGCAGCGCTATTTCGGATATTGCCTGACGGCTTTGACCTCCGAGCAGGTGTTTGTTTTCTTTTATGGCGAAGGGCGCAACGGCAAGTCCACGCTGGTGGATCTCCTGGCCAAAATCATGGCGGATTATTCGACCACGGTGCCGTTTGAGACCCTGGCAGGTGATGACCGGCGCAAAGGGGGTGAAGCCACGCCGGACCTGGCCCGACTGCCGGGCGCCCGTATGGTGCGTGCAGCCGAACCCGAGCAGGGCATGAAATTTCGCGAAAGCATGATCAAATCGCTGACCTCCGGCGAACCGATCCTGATCCGCCGTCTTCATGCCGAATTCAACGAGGTTTATCCGACATTTAAGCTTGTGATTTCCGGCAATCACAAACCGGATGTGCGCGGCGCTGATGACGGCATCTGGCGCCGCGTTTTGCTGGTGCCGTGGGACGTTCAGATCGCGAAAGATCAGGTCGACAAAAGCCTGCCTGACAAACTGTGGGAGGAGCGCGCCGGCATCTTGAACTGGATGATTTCCGGGGCGTTGGAATATCTCACGCACGGGCTGATGATCCCTGATGAGGTGCGCGCTGCAACCGATACCTACCGGGAGGAAAGCGACCCTGTCGGGGCCTTTATCGAGGCCTATTGCGAGGTGACGAACAACCCGGATGACACCCTGGAGCCGCGCACGCTCTATACCGCCTACAAGATGTTTTGTGAGGCGGAGAACCACAACATTTGGTCCGCTGCCGCCTTCAACCGTCAGATGCCGCATAAGGCCAAAAAGCTCGGATTTCAAAAATCAAAAACAAAGGGCATGACCGTCTATCGCGGCATTCGGCTGAAGGACGATATCTCCACCTCCGTGGATGCACCGGAGCAAGGCGGGTTTGGTGTTTGACCCTTTTGCCCCCTCGACACCCCCATTGGGACACCCCTTCGGAGCAGGCCCGGAGAGCAGGCATGTGATTTGGCCGGAAAAGAGGCCGAAAAAAGAGGGACGCAAGGGACGCAAGGGACGCAAGCCAGACCACTGAATAGCTTGCATCCCTTTAGAATTCGCAACGAAAGCAAAGATTTAGGACGGAAGGGACGCAAGGGACGCAGATCGCGGGTACGCGCGTGAGTGGGGTGTGGGGTCTGGGGTTTAATGCAGGCAAAAAAACGTCTCATGCGTTTTGTTCAGAATTGCTTCCCTTCCGTCCCTAATCACACTTTTTTGTCAAAAACCAGCATGGAAACAATAACATAACCAAGGGAAGCAAGCAGGGAAGGAAGGGTTTTTGAGGGTTTGCTTGCGTCCCTTCCGTCCCTCGGCACGAATATCAGGAGATTTGGGCAATGAAACAAAAGATCTGCATCGAAAAGCTGCTGAAATGGGCCTATTGCGAAGAACTGCCCAAGGCGGGATTTGAGCCGGGTGGAGCGGTGCGCTCCGGTTGGGCCTCGATCGAAACGTTCGCGCAGCTCCTGACCAAGATTGATGACAACGAATATGGAGTTGTGCCGTCGTTGAACGTGAATGACGGTGACCCGCATGAGGACGCTTTGCGGGTGCATGCCGCCGTGTGCGGGCTTTCCGACCGTGTTGTTGATTTCCCGGACGGCTGGAACCCGATGCCGGAGATCGGGATCCATGAAAAGCACTGCGCCATGGCGTTGAGCGCGGCCCGGTTCGGAATAAAGAACGCCAACCGCCAGCCGTTTGACCTGATCCGCAGACACGCCATTTTGGGTGGCTGTCCGGGATGGGAGGGCGAGGTGCCGGAACTGAAAACAGCAAAGACCCGGAAAGGCACGGATGCCTGGTTCCGGATGCGGGTGGACCATTCGACAGATGCGTTCGGGCGGCCTGTTGAGCGCAAATTCGAAACAGAAGACGGCTGGTGTTATGTCCGCAAGGCGCCAAAGATTGGGGCTTACCGGAAGTTTTTTTTCGATCCTGATCCTGTGTCTGTTTTGATCGGCCGTGGTGAATATCAAATGTGGTGGTCGCACCTGGTCAAATTGGCGGAAAACCTGAGCGGACAGCTGGAGAAATGGGACGTGCAACCCAGCCCGCGCGTGGCCATTCCATGGGAGACCGGGGCGCCGGAACCGGCCCGCATCCTCCTGGCGGTCTCAAAAAATTCTTGACTTAAGGTTTCAGCTTGACATAGAACAACCGCACTGAAAAAGGATTTCGACCCCGTGAGCAGCCCTCGCGGGGTTTTTTATTGGCCGATATCGGGCTGGAGCCATCTTTCATGACAGCGTTAGAACATCTGAAGGCGCGGGCCAAAGCGGTCTGTGCGTGCGAAGCTGTGTTCGCCGCGACAAAACACAAATGGCAAGTGCTGGCTTCGCGTGCGCGGCTGATCGGCAAAGACGCATCCATCATTGAAGAGTTGTTGTTCGGGTGATGTTCGATATCATCGACAAAGCAGCCAAGTATTGGCCGGACATGTCGTTTGATCCGGAATTCTATGCCGCGAAGGCCTATCTGCGCAAAGAAGTTCCGGGCATGCGCGGTGTTGAAATTGTTCCCGGCGAGATGGGCGGCGCGGATGTGACCCTCGTCGATGCCGACGGCGACCGGTTCGAAGTCACGATCTGATGCGGGTAACGGTTGCTTGGTCAGACATTGAGGGATTGCGGCGGTTTGATAATGCCTTGAAGGCTCTTGGTGAAAAGAAAATGCGCCAAGTGGCCAATCGGGCATTGAACCAGACCGGTGACCAGGGACGCACCAAAGTGCTCCGCGCTTTGGCCAGGCAGACCGGCCTCACGCAAAAGGTGGTTAGACGCCACATCAAGGTGAAGCGGTCTGATTGGGGGAGCTTGGCCTACCGTATCAATTCCAGTGGCCGCGATATCCCACTGAAGTACTTCAAGCCAAAGGAAGTTGATGGCGGAACGACTGCCAAGCCTTTCGGCAAACCGACTTTCTACCCTGACGCGTTCTTCCGCGGTGGCCGCTTCCCTGATCGCCGCGTCGCCTTGGGCGGTAAGATGAATGGCCATGTGTTTGTCCGGAAGGATACAAAAGGCCGGGTGATCATGAAGGCGAAGTCCGGGGTGAATATCTCCGAGCAGATGGTCAAGGATGCGAGCGCGGCAGCGTGGCGGTCGACCGTCGGCCGTGTGTTGCCCCGGAAACTCGAAGATCAGATCGAGCAGGCAACCGGCGGCATCTTCAGCTGATCGTTTGCGTCTCTGTGAAACACCCTGTGAAACATTTAGGGACCGTATCCCGCTAAGCCAGCCCACGGGGTGCAAACCGGGCGGGATTTCATCAGTCTGACCCTAAATTCAAAGCCTAAAGTCTAAAGTGCAGGCTAAAGAACTAAAGTTGAGAACTTGAGGAGCGGGCCGGTGGAGCAAGCCGTACCGGAACTCATGAGCAAGGGCGACTTTGCGAAACTGATCAACGTGTCAGCCGGGCGCGTTTCTCAATACATCTCCGAGGGTAAACTCTCCGGCGATGCGCTTGAAGGGGAAGGCCGTCGAGCGAAGATTTGCACCGGACCGGCGCTTAAGCAGCTTCAGCTCAAACTCGATATCTCGCAGATGCTTGGGAACGGCTTGGACACGCGGTTGGATCCGCCAAACATGCCCGTGGCGCCTGTTAGCACCACCTCAACTGGCTTGCCGTTCCGATCGCAAGACACTCCGACGGTATCGGCCGACACACAGGATCGCCGTCCACCAGTTGAGGAACAGCTAAAAAACCAAAAGCTGTTTCAGGCCCAGATCCGAAGCCGTAAGGAAGCGGAAGAAGAGGAAAAACGGAAAGGCCGGTTCACCGAAACCGATAAGGTTCAGGCACAAATGGCCCGTCTTTTGTCGAAGATGATCCAGACCTATGAAGGTTCATTGCCTGATATCGCAAATGCGATTGCGGCAAGATTTGAAGTTCCAGGGCGTGATGTTCTGCATTTGCTCCGCGGTGAATTCCGAGGTGTTCGGGAAAGAGCCGCTGAGCAGGCTCGCCGGGAAGCCGAAGAGCTTCCGCCAACGGTCGAAACAGAAATCGTTCAGTAGGTCAGCATGACCTCAATGATTGTTCACACGGCAAACGCCGAGCGTTTGGCGGAAGAAGCATTTGCCGATGTTGTCAAACCGGCACCGCCGGTCGACTATCTCAAATACGCTGAGGAGAAAGTATCTTTTTCGGAACGGGAAAGCCCGTTCCCTGGTCCCTACAACCGCGAGACCTTCATCTATTTTGATGAAATCCTCCGGGCTCTGTCTCCAGATGACCCCTGTAGGATCGTAACGCTCTCCAAATCCGCTCAACTCGGCGGGACGGTGCTTGCGAATATCTTCCTTTGCGGTTCGTTGGAGTTGGACCCCGGCGACATCATGATGACGCATCCCACTGAGGGGAATGCGAAACGCTGGTCTAAAATGAAGCTCGCGCCGATGTTGCGAAACTCGGTCTCACTGCGAGCACTCTTCCCCGCTAATCAGCGGGATGGCGCGGACAGCGTTCTTTACAAAGAGCGCAAGGACGGCCGAGGCGCTATCCAAATTTCTGGCGCCAACAGCCCGGCTTCTCTCAGCCAGGTTTCCATGAAACGTCAGGTTCAAGATGACCTGGCGAAATGGGAAACGAACACTGGCGGCGATCCGGAAGGCCAAGCGGACAGCCGCTCGCAGGCTTTCGAATTTGCCAAGATATTCAAGATCTCGACACCACTGGTTATGCCGGGGTGCCGGATCACTCGGTCCTTTGAAGAAGGCAGTCAGGAACTCCCATACGTGCCGTGTCCGCATTGTGGGCACATGCAGGTTCTCGAATGGGAAAACATGCTCGAACATCTGGATGAAGAACATCCGGAAAATGCCTGCTTCCACTGCATAGATTGCGGCGCTGCGATCCAAGAACACCACCGTCCAAAGATGTTGGCCGGGATTGATTGGGTTGCGCAAAATCCGAAAGCAAAACGGCACCATCGATCGTTTTGGATTTGGAGCGCTTACAGCTACCTGCAAACCTTCGAGCGAATTGCTCGGGCTTGGATAAAGGCCAAGGGTGATCCGGCTTCTGAGCAGACCTTCTTGAACGATACGGTCGGAAAGGCCTACCAAACTCAAGGCGAGGCGCCGCCTTGGGAAGAATTGCGAGACCGCGGAGCAGCTTCAGACTATCCCCGTGGTCGTATTCCCTCCGGCGCGCTCATCATTACCATCGGCATCGACTGTCAAGATGATCGTGTTGAATGGCAAGTGGTCGGCTGGGGGCGGAATCGTGAGCGGTATACGATCCAATACGGCGTTTTTCCTGGCCATATTTCGGAAGACGATTGCCGGGAGAAACTGGACGCACTGATCAAGCAAAGCTGGCCAAACGCCTATGGCCGAAAAATCTCCGCCGATCGGCTTGGTATCGACGGAAACGCGTATACAGAAGATGTTTGGGATTGGGTGAAGAAACACCCGGCGAGCCTGGTGATGATGGTTCGCGGGAACAATTCGGACAACGCTCCCCTGATCATGCCGGTTAAGAAAGAGCGGCACAAAAAGACCGGCAAGATACTGAAGTGGTCGAAGCGTTTCTATTCATTCAATGCATCAGTCATGAAAATGGCGCTTTATCGAAACTGCCGGAAAGAAGACCCGCTCGAAACGGGTTATGTGTCCTTTCCGTCTGGTTTTGACGATGAGTATTACCGGCAGCTCACTGCAGAGCGCAGAGTTGCCAAGAAAAACAAAGACGGTTTCGACGTTTACAACTGGGAAAAAGATCCCACGCAAGCCAACGAAGCATTGGACACCATGAACCAGGCAGAAGCTGCCGCCGTGAGGTTTGGTGTTCGCGATATGCCTGATGCGTTGTGGGACAAGTACGAAACCGAACGCGAATCCTATCCGGAAGAAGCACAGGGCGATTTGGAAGACCTGTTCAGCCAACCGACTGAGCCAACGTCTCCGGAGAAAACCCAAAAACAGAAATCTGACACCAGGCGCAACAAATGGCGAAAACGAACGGGCTGATCGATGCGCAGGGCAATCCTCTGCGTGCTCGCACAAGCCAAAGGCCTGTTGCCCGCTATATGCGCGACACCACGTCTGGCGTGATCGCATCGCGTATGGTTCCGCTGGTCGAAAGCCGAGATGATATTCGGGCGTCCTGGCAAAGATCAGCGGCTCTCGCTCTTGATCTAATCAAAAACTCTGGCCGACTTCGCGGAGCCGCCGATCAAGTGATCGCGGACACAGTTGGTACCGGTCTGAAGCTATCCCCAACACCAGACTTTACCGGTATGGGCTGGTCTGACGATCAGATCCGGGACTGGAAGAAGATCGTCAAAAAGCGGTGGGCGCGTTACCGGACAAATGCCAAAGAAGTTGATTTTCGTGGCAAGTTCACTTTAAGCCAACTGACTGACATCGCCCTTCGTTACAACATGGCATATGGCGAAGTCACAGGGCTTCTGGAGTTTATGCCTGCGAGTGTGCGGCGCCGTTATGGTATCAAGACCGGGACTAAACTGTGCCTGATACCGCCACATAGGTTGGTACAAGACACAAATCAGAACCTGAATCTCTTTCAGGGTGTCCACTTGGACGAGAACGGAAGGCCGATCGGCTACCTGTTCCAGGACCGTGAAAACGGGATCACCTCAAAAACCCGGTACAACGCATTTGATCAAAAGGGTCGAACGGCGGTATTGCATGTTTTTGACCCACAGGACGCTGAGGATGTAAGAGGCATTTCGGTTCTGGCGTCAGCTTTTCGCTCGCACATTCAACATGAAAAACTGAATGACGTGACGCTGCAAACCTCCATTTTGCAGAACATTTTTGCCATTACGCTCACCAGCGATAAGCCGACTATGGAAGCGTTTGAAGCGTTGGAAACGCTGAAGAGCGAGAAGATCGAAGGAGCTGACGACTACGCCGAGCAGTATGTCGATTATCTGAAGAGCAATTTGGAATCTGCGGCTGAACAAGAGATCAAGGTCGGTGACAGTCCGCAGATTTCGCAGTTGGTGCATGGCGAGGAACTGAAGTTCCAGACTTCGGGTATTCCCGGTCCTCATTACTTTCCGCTTTCGAGTGATCTTTCCCGGATTACAGCTCGGGCAATCGGCATCACGCATGGATCATTCACACTCGACCATAGTTCAGCGACTTATTCGTCCGTGCGTATGGATAATTCTTCGATTTGGCCGGTTGTTGAGCGTCGTCGTGAACGGTGTGCAGTTCCGGTGGAGCGCCCGGTCTATGAAGGTTGGCTGGACGAGGAGATTTTCGCCGGGGAGATCCCATTCATTGAAGGTTACAGAGCCTTCGACGCCAATCGTGAAGCGATCCTTCCGGCGAGCCTTCATGGCCCTGCGAAGCCCACTGCAGACGATGGCAAAAGCGCAAAAGCTGCTTCAGAGCGTTTGGAGAACGGTACTAGCTCGGTGGAATTGGAGTCGGCCGATCTTGGAATTGATTCCGAGACTCTGTTCGACCAGCGGTTAGATCTCCACCGGCGATATGTTGATGCTGGTATGGACTCGCCTTACGCGCGGCGTGGGCGGGGTACAAGCGAGCCAAAGAGTAAAACTGCGCCTGATCAAGAGGATCCGCAAACATGACGGTTTCCACGACGATCAACATCGGAGGTGAGCTGGTCGATCTCAATAAGCCCTGCGACATGGTATTGGCTCTCAAAAAGCAGCGTCTTCTCGTCTCACTCGGAAAGTCGGTGCTGATCATTCGCCTGGGCGGTGAAGAAGTTACTTACAACAGAGCAAACCTTGCAAATCTCGACGCTCTGATCGCCGATTATCAGAGGGAATGCGATAGCGCGACGGGAAAGACCAAGCGTGGTCGTGCTCGCAGTATCCGCTGGGTCTAAACCAAGGAACACCAAAAATGCCGGTTTATGTGAACGGCGAACTCGTCTTGTATGGGTTCGTTGGTGATGACTTTTGGCGTGAAGGCTTCACTTCTACGGAAGTATTGGAGGCTCTCGCGGAGCATGGCACTGAAAACGACTTGCCGGTGAGGTTGAACTCTGGCGGCGGTTTGGCGTTCGAGGGTCTTGCCATCTACAACGCGCTCCAGGCGCATCAAGGCAAAGTCACGATCACTGTTGATGCAATTGCCGCCTCGGCCGCTTCCATCATTGCGATGGCCGGAGACGAGATCATCATGCGGGCCGGCTCGGAAATGATGATCCATGATCCATCTGGCGTCACTTTTGGTACTGCGGAAGATCACGAAAAAGCAAAAACCGCGCTCGACAAACTCGGATCCCAGATGGCGTCGATTTATGCCGCGCGGAGCGACAACAACGCGGAAGACGTCCGTCAGACCATGAAGGACGAAACTTGGCTGACAGCTGATGAATCTGTCGCAGCCGGGTATGCGGATTCGGCAGAAGCGGCGAAGGCCAAGCCGGTGTCTGCATTTGATTACCGCATCTATTCCAACGCCCCAGATCGATTGGTGGCCCTTTCTCTCGAAAAAGGTTGGTCGCTCCCTACAGCGGTTAGCCGATCTGCGGCGTCCGCCGCATCCACAGGCCAGCAGGAGACCATCATGCCTGACAAAACCAAGGCGGACGATAAGGCCGCTGAAACAGACAAGCTGAAAGCGGATGTTGCCGCTGAAACCAAGGAGCGGATCAAGGCTATTACGGGTCTTGCTGAAGCCGAAGGGCGAGGTGCTCTCGCAAGTCACCTAGCCTTTAACACCGAAATGGATGTTGAGGCGGCCAAGGCGACCCTTGCCACAGCTCCGAAGGAGCCGGGCTCTGTTGAGGAGGGGCAACAAAACAGCGACCTCGACCCCACCGCCTATGAGCAGCAGCGTTTGCTGGCTTCAGGCCAGGCATTGCCGGGCGGTTCACCCTCAAACGTCAAGGCGGAGGTCAAGCCTGGCGAGATCTATGCGGCGCGGCGCCAATCTCTGAAGGAGGCTTAAGCCATGGATATGAAAATTGAACAGGCGCGCAATCTTGCCTTCATTCTGACTGAGGCAAACGGGTTGCGCTCTCGGGAAACCGTCACGATCGCATCGGGTGAAGGTGTTCTGGAGCCTGGCACCCTCCTTGGTGAGGTAACAGCCACCGAGAAATACGTTGCATCCCCCAACGGCGTGACAGTTGGCAAAGAGGGTGCAGAAACAGCCAGCGCGGTGCTTGCCTATCGCGTTGATGCAACATCCGCCGACGCCCCCGCGGTCATTGTGTCCAATGACGCTGAGGTTAAGGCGCCGATGCTCGTCTATCACGCATCCGTTGATGACGAGGCGAAGAAAACCGCAAAACAGACCCAGCTTCGCTCGGTCGGAATCAAGTCCCGCTAACCGGCGCAGAACCGACAAGGAACGCACGCAATGCCAGAAGTAGATATTTGGAGCGGCGACGGCTTTTCGATGCAAAGCCTAACCGCAGCGATCAATTCGGAACCCTACCGGCCCGGGCAGGTGTCCGCCTCCGGGATCTTTGATGAAGATGGGGTCTCTACCATTCGCATATCCATTGAGATGCGCGACGGAAAACTCTCACTTGTTGAACCATCGGAACGTGGTGGAAGCGGTGAAACAACGGATGACGAAAAGCGTCGTAAGTTGCCCTTCGATATCCCGCACTATCAGCGTGATGATTCAGTTCTTGCTGATGAAGTGCAAGGAATCGTCAGGTTCGGTTCTACTGAAGAGCTGGAAACACTTCAGGGCCGCGTTGAGCGCAAAGCAATGCGCCATGCCGGTGATTTGACAATGACGTTGGAGCATCAGCGGGTCGGGGCAATCAAAGGCATCATCACGTCGAAATCGGGCGGTGTTCTTGAAAACCTTTATAACCGGTTTGGTCTTGCTGTGCCTCCGGCTGTTTCCTTGGAACTTGATGTGGATTCAACGCTTGTCACTGATCTTTGGCAAGATGTTGTGTACTCCATGGAAGACACGCTGGATGAACCGTATGGCGGCATTCACGTGTTCACCGGCCGGGAGTTCCACAAGAAGCTCTGGCAGCATAAATCGGTCCGAGAAACATTTATGTACAACGGCGGTGCTGCGGTGTTGCGTCAAGATGTGCCTGACGTGTTCCAATTCGGTGGTGCTACCTGGGAACGGTACAAAACCGGTGCTAGAGCGACGGCTGACCTTGGATCTCCATACATCGCTGCAGATGAAGCACGAGTAGTGCCGACGGGTGTTTCGGAATTGTTCATTACACGATTTGCGCCGCCCGACTATGAGGACACAGTCAACAAGATGCCTCCGCTGGGTGTGCCATTTTATGCGCATCAATACCGGAAAGCGAATGGCAAAGGCCGCAATCTTGAAGTGCAGATGAACGCAATTTCTTTGTGCACGCGGCCGCAAGTGCTCCGCAAGCTTACCCTGACCTAACCGGGCCTCAACCTACTGTGAAATGAAATCAGGCTCTGGCACCAGCCAGCGCCTGTTTTTGCATGCTCAAAGCCTCGATGTGCCGGTGTTTCGACCATGCAAGGAGAAATCAAAAATGTCTCGCAAAACTAAACTAATCGCGTTCCCCGGTGGCGGCATTATCCCTTCGGTTCTTAATGATGGAAAGGGTGACAAGGAGATCCCGCCTCATGAACCAGTGCGGGTGCCCTTCGAGTATGGGGAAAGCCTCATCAATGATCGGTTCGCGGTTGAAGTCACTCAACCTGAGGCGAAAAAACCTCGAAAGAAGAAGGCTGCGACTGCCCCGAACATCACAGCGTTGAAAGCCAAAGTGGCGCAAGCCGAGAAGGCTGTTGCTGCCGCGAAGACCGATGAGACCAAAGGCAAGGCCCAGGCTTTTCTTGATGAAGCCAAGCAAGCACTAGCCGACGCTCAATCTACGAGATAACTGATCAAATGGCGGGTTTATTCAACACTTTACGGAGTAGCTTGGTCACCGCTGTTGACGACGTCTTTGCAGAAGAAGTCGCGCTCAAATTTTTAGCCGATGGCAAGGCGGATCCTGAGCGAGAAAACATCAGCATCGTTGCGCCTTTGCGGACTGACCCAGTCAGAACCGGAGGTTTCGGCCGTGAGCAATCTGAGAACTGG
This sequence comes from Roseibium sp., assembly GCF_965216085.1. GTDB lineage: Bacteria > Pseudomonadota > Alphaproteobacteria > Rhizobiales > Stappiaceae > Roseibium. Next base: position 2,567,439 of record NZ_OZ244138.1, read on the forward strand.
TCTTCACAGATCAATGGCCAGGGCGGGATGTTGAAAGTGGATCGGGCTACATATCCCGATCTTGATATTCGAGAGGGCGACAAAGTCCGGGCAATCGAGCGAACAGGGCAGCCCTGGTTCGTCGTGAAGTCTGTTGATAGTCGCCACCATGTTCGACTGATTGTTCATCTGGGGGCCGCATGAGCCTAGTGAGGATCGCACTCAGGATCGCCGCCACGAAGGCTTTGATGGACAAAACCTTTGTTGGTGACCGCGTTTACAACAGCCGGATTGACGCCATTCGCTCCGACGCCAAGGGTGGCTTGGAGATGGCGGAAAAAAAACCCTTTGTCACGATCTATACAGACTCAGGAACCAATGAGCCGGAAGACGGAGCGGACCATTTCTCCAATGGAATGGTCGAACTGAACTTCGAGATGGGTATTGCAGAGCAGCTGCAAATCATGAACGAAGATACCGGCGAGACCTTTGCCGTTGTGGGTGAATATCAGTTTATCGCGACTGACGGCGTCATGGACGACCAACTCGATCTGCTGGCAAGCCAGGTGTGGCGCGCTCTAAACGACGCCGATGATGTATGGGCAAACATCTATCGGTCCTTGCTTATGAGCGTTTCAAGTGTCCGGCGTAGCCGGATCGCAACAGGCCAAGGCGACTCTCGAAAGGCGGCACATCAAATAAGCGTTTTGGCGGAGGCTGTTGAAGATCCTATCTCCGGCGAAGAGCTGCCCGATGACGCGCCTTTCGCCCGATTTCTGATCGAGCTTGCAAAGGGGGATGCAGACGAAGTTCTTAAAGCCACACTTTTGGGTGAAGAAATTGCCGGCACCGCGCCAGACTGGAAAAACGTTCAAACACGTCTTGGTTTGACACAGTCGGATTTGATGGCGATCGGGCTTGGTCCGATCAGAGATGATGAGGATCGGGCTACACCTGATCACTCTGATGGATCTCTGGAGATTTCCCGTATTGCACCAGAGGACATGTCCTGATGTTGCATGAAATCCTAATTGACCTGCGCACCGATCTAGAAATGCTTCGCACCGCCTTCGGAAATTCTCTGAAGGTCGGACCGATTTCTGAAGTTGATGCGGAAAAGGGATACCGGATCAAGTGGGGCGAGGGGGCAAACGGTCCCTATCTGTCGCCCTGGTATCCACATCCGGAATCGGGGGGGCAAACATCGACATGGTTTCCGCTGTCTGTTGATCAAATCGTCGGAGTAATGCACCCGCATGGTGATATGCGTCAGGGGGTTATGTTCCGGGGTGGTTTTTCTGAGAAAAACCCTCCGCAGAGCCAGGACCTTGAGCTGAACCTTTACAAAGCTTTGGGCGTTCTTTTCACCGTTAAAGATGGTGTTTTGACGATTAATGGCGACCTCGTTGTCAAAGGTAATGTCGATCTCGGCGATCTTGGTGGTCAGAAAGTGGCTCGGATTGGGGATCGCGTGGACGTCAAGGAAGGCTCATCCCAAGGACTTTGGGAAATTGTGGAAGGCTCCAGCCTGGTCAAAGCCGCAGGCTGATTTCTTGGAGAATCTCTAATGGAAAAGAAACGCTGGCTCGTAGCGGACGGCTGCAACTGGATCAATGGTGCGCGTGTTCCAGAAGATCGCATTGTCGAACTGACCAATGAAGAGGCTTTGTACGACAAAGGCCTCGGTCGGATAACATTGGTTGAACCGGCAAAGAAACCCACGGGAAAGTCTCGTGGTTCAAAAGACTGATGGTCGATATCAGCCGAAGAGACGGCTCGATCATCAGCAATCTTGAATCTGCGCTGCAGGGTGTGGAAGTCATTTTGATCACCCGATTGGCAAGCCGAATTATGCGCCGGCAATTTGGCGGAGGCGTGATTGAGCTTCTTGGCCGTCTAGTCAATCCGCATCTCTTTGGCGTGTTTTATCAAATTGTTGGAACCGCGATCGACTTGTGGGAGCCGCGTTTCAAAGTCCGTCAGGTGATATTTGACGGGTCTGCCGAAGAAATCCGCCGAGGGCATGCCACTTTGCAAATTCAGGCCGATTACAGGCCGCGCGGCCATCTTGGCGATTTCACAGTCGAACGGGTTCTTGGTTTCGGCGTGAGCTTTGCCGGGGGCAATGTCCGTATCGTCCCTTAGACATCTCTAGTCAGTTTCACTTTGCAAAAGGTTTGTTGAATGAGCCGTTTTGTTGATATCGACCTTTCCCGGTTGCCCGTGCCGGATGCGATCACGTTTCCGGATTATGAGGTGACGCTGGCTGGCCGGATGGCGGATCTGACAACCCGACTTACCGAAAAAGATATTAATTATGACGTTGGTGGACTTGAAACCAGTCCGCTAAAAATCACGGAGGAGCATGCCTCCTATTACGATATCCTGCTGACGTCACGAGTGAACGATGCCGTCCGTGCGACACTGCTTTCTTCAGCCGAAAAATCGGATTTGGATCACAAAGCTGCTGAATTCGGGGTGGTTCGCCGGGTCGTCACCCCAGCTGACCCGACCGCTAATCCTCCTACAGAAGCGGTCATGGAGGATGACGACATCCTGCGCCGTCGCCGGCAGCTGGCACCCGAGGCGCTGTCAACAGCTGGCCCTGCCGGAGCTTATGTTTTCCATGGCCTTGCGTCACATCCTCATGTTGCCAACGTGAAAGCCTATGGGCCGGAAAGCCTGCTTTGTGAACCAGGTGAAGTTCTACTCGTTTTTGCATCCAACCAGGGGGATGCCATACCGACCGATCAACTCCTGGACAGCGCTGCTGAATATCTGGACGCACGGATCATCAATTACGCCGTAACACCGCAGAGAGTGCGCGAGGTCAGTGACGACAAAGACCAGCGCCCCCTGACGGATAAGGTCATTGTCGAGGCCTGTACAGGTCTGGATTATTCCGTCGACGTTGTTCTGAAAGTACCACCAGGTCCAGGGATTGAGATCATCCGGGCTGAAGCGGAGAAAGCCCTCTTGGAAGAATTGGCTTCCAGGAGAAAGATTGGCTTTCCGGTCTATGGGTCTGCGGTCACCGCCGCGGTGCATGTCGAACAGGTCGAGGATACCGACATCACCATTACAGTTGATGGCAACCCTGTCGAAGATGTTGTTCCGGACCAGAAGCAACTGGCCCGCGTTACCAATGTCAATGTAACGGCTGAGGTCGTTTCATGAATGTGCAGCTCGAACTACCGGCGGAATCGAGCGATCTTGAATTTGCGGTTGCGCAGATTGACGCCAACCGCATTAGCGGGATTGATGTCGATATCATCCGGCGCATTCATTCGATTGATGACACGCCGGAAGCCTTTCTCCCAATCTTGGCTTGGGAGTATTCCGTTGATGAATGGGATCCGGTCTGGCCGATCGATACCCAGAAGGCTGTGATCAAGGTCAGTTACCAGGTTCACAAAGTCAAAGGCACATCTGGCGCAGTCAGAAAAGCAATTGAGGCGCTCCAGCTTGGTGCGCGCATTCAGGAGTGGTTTGAATACGGCGGCGGAGCTTACAGGTTCCGGCTTTTTGTTGATTTGCAGCCTGAACAACCGTGGACGCCGGACAATCAAAACCTGCTAATCCGCACAGTGATGAAAACCAAAAACGTCCGGTCGTTTTTGGAAGAGGTGCGCTTGAAGCGGACGGCTCTTTCCGAAGGGCCGTACATAGCTGGCATCATCCGTGTGCGTCAGAGTGTTCGTGTGGCGCCCTATGTTCCGCGTGAAGTGGAGGCACGTCCTTACGTCTATGTCGCGGCAACAGCGCGGGCGAAACAAACAATTCGGCTGCATCCGGAGTTTTAGAAATGAGTGTAATCACGACCCTTGTCGGTCAGAACAAGCTTGCCTCATCGGCCGCCACAGGTGGTGCGCCTTTGAACCTCACGCATATGGCCTTTGGTGACGGTTCCGGCGCAGCGATCACACCTCTGGAAACGATGACAACGCTTGTTGGTGAGGTATATCGGATTGGGCTGCAAACCGTTTCAGTAGACCCGAAAAACGCCAATTGGCTTGTGTGTTCAGCAGTGGTGCCGAATGAGGCTGGCCCTTTCACAATTCGAGAAATCGGGTTGTTTGATGCCGATGGCGATCTCATAGCAATTGGCGACTATCCGGCTACGGAAAAGCTGGTTGCAGCGCAAGGTGTGTCAACATCTTTGGATGTCGAGATGATCCTGATCGTCAGCGATACAGCCAATGTGACTGTCACGCTGTCAGACGACACCTTCGCCACTCTGGAATATGTGAACGGCGCAATTCCGAGCTTTGCAACGATCGAAGAGCACCTGGCCGGCGAATCAGAAACCAAGATGACGCACCCCAAGGGTGTCAACGCCATGATCGACAGCGCTTTCGCCAAAACTGATATTGAAAACAGAACCACGCGGATCCTTTCGCGGGTCGGACTTTGAGGCCACAAATGGACACTACACAAATTCGCGCCAAGCTTCAGAGTGAAATTGAAGCTTTTGATCCGTCAACAGCAACCGCAGAAAAAACCGAACTCGCAGGTGCGCAAGTGCTGCTGTATGACGCGCTTTTGAAAAGTGCGACGGAAAACACTTCCGTAAGTTCTTCAAAATCAACTTCTCCAGCACTCGTTTCAAATGGTGGTCAGTTGTTCACGCCGAACTATCCTAAGTTTGCCGTCCAGGAGCTGGGATATATCCATACGACGGGTAACTACCATCCGCCCAAGATCGTTGATGGGGTGCTGGTCTTTGGCGGCGCGCAGGGTACATCTGCTGGCGGCACAACCAGCTTTACCTTTATCGCTGGGCCGGTCGCAGGCAAGAAACAGCTCTTGCGGTCGAGCATCGCCAACGTGCTGGTAAAGATGCAAAACGCGGCGACCTGTTACGACACAGAAAAGCGGATTGTGTATCACCCGACCCAAGACGGCTATTTCGGCCATGCGAGTATTGTTGATGGCTCGACAGGGGTCGCAAACCGCGCAGAAATCACAGGGCAGACCGTCGCCGCCGCCTATCATCAGGGCTTCAAAAAATCCTTTGTTGCCACCGGCAACACGGCAGTTTGGGTCGGCGATGATATCCTGGAAGCACACACGGCAATGACAATGCCGGATATGTCCGGAGTTACTTACAGTACCGCATCCGGTCATATCGCCTGCACCGACACCGCCGTTTTGGTGTTTGCGCATCAGCGCGGAGATGCCGCCAAAGGCATTCAACGGTCCACGAACGGCAACACATGGGAAAATGTCCCGGGCATTACCGGCGCTGGAACCGGCCTTGTCATATATTGCTCAGAGTTTTACGCTGGCCGCTTGTGGCTGGCGATGGGCGGAGCGGTCTATTCGACAGATGATGACGGCAGCACCTGGCGCGAAGATATTGCGGCGGCCGCCAACATCCGGCGCTTGGGTTTCGACAGCGCCTCAGCCAAGGTGATCGCTTGGGGGCCGGATGAGGTCTGGCACATCGTGGGCGCGGCCGCGACCAAAGTCTCCGATAACGGGAGCAACTTCACCGGGTCCTTCTACGCAGAAGACCACCGCTGCATATATTCTGAAGGTACAATTCTGAATGACTTTGGTGTCGCACTTCTGGACAGCGATGATTTCCAGATCGATCCTTGGGTCGATCAATACTCCAACACCTTTGATCAGATCTGCGCGGTCATCCCGCATGGGGAAGACCGGATCTGGCAGCTGACAGCAAAGTCGTCTTCTCAGGCCTATGCCGGGGTGATTGAGCAAGCTTATGGCATTTATGTCCCGCCAAGTGGCGGCGCGGAAGTCCGTATTGAGGCGATCGGCTCCGGCGGAACCGTCAATGTCGGAACACCGATCAACGGCCTGCCAACTTGTGTTTCGCACCTCGCTCTGGCAGCTGGGGGCAGTCATTCGGAAACCGATCCGAAAGCCGCCACCAGCGCCAATCGCGGACAATTTCCCGTTTGCATTGCTGGCGCTTCCAACGGCGGTACTTTTGCTTGGCGCGGCGGCGCGGGGCTGGCCCATCAGGGCAAGACTTATGGCGATGGCGAAACGGTCATCGGCAACTCCACCAGCTTCCTGCCGAGCAACATCGCCGGGTTCACTGGCTTGGCTGCAACACACCGCGGCGGCTTTCCGGGGGCCATTGCAACATGGCAAGGATGGTTGACTGACCCTGTGCCGATGCTACCAGCGCAAGGATGTCCCGATAGCGCGGACTACGACAAGTCCGGCGCCGGCGCTGTTGTGATCAAGGAGTACTAAGATGAAGGTTCTTTTGCAGGACAATGTTGTCGAGCGGGTTGTCGAAAAGGTTCCTAGTGTTGTGGCTGGCTACCAGGTCATGGATTGGGATGGAGACCGTCCGGACAAAGGTCAGATCTGGAACCCGGGGGCTCAGACCTTTGAGGATGCCCCTGCGGCAGCGGGGCCGCCTACACACCGGACAACCGTCACAGCGCATGAGTTCAAGCGGCTGTTCACCTTGACCGAACGCATGGCGATAGACCAGGCGCGCGATCAGTCGGTCATTGATGCGCTCAGTGATGACCTTGCAAAGACAGCAGCCCGCGAATTGAAGCGGGCGCTCGACATCTTCTTCGGTGACTTGGACAATCCGCTTCTGCCGCCTCTCGATGTCACACATCCGGATGTTGCTGTTGGTCTGGAAAATGTCCGGGCAGCTGCGTTGATCGAAGATCACCGCCCGGCAGAAATCCAACTGGGCGTGCCGCTGTGACCATCCGTTGGCATGTGATCCAGATCGGCCGGGCACTGTCCCGGCTTTTTAATGCGCTTACAGGCGGAGAGGGTGACACGACCACCTCCGCCTATGTCTACCGGCTGTCGGAGAGCGGCGGCCGCAAGCTCCTCCTGCCAGCCCGCTGGTGGGTGGCGTTTGTCGATTGGCTTTTGCGCGAGCCGGGTCACTGCAAATCCTCTTGCGAGTGGCACCAGGAACGGCGTCTGTTCCAGGACGATCTCTGAGCAACCCAAACACTTGACCCAATTTCAACCCGTCCTTTGAGGCGGGTTTTTTCATGCCCCATCCGGCCCTTGGGCAAGGCCAGACAGCAGCGCTGGAAGCGCCGCGGCCCTTAGAAGGAGCCCTCTCAAAATGTCCGCACCGCAATTTGGCATGACGTTTCCTCGTCCGCAGGATGAGGTTGTCCCGGCGCTCGGAGCTGATTTCTCCAAGGCGCTGATTGTCGAAACTTCGGAAGATGCATCCAACACTGAGTTTCCTGTTGGTGTTGCAAAACGCTTTTCCACCTCCGACACCGCTGCCGTCGAAGCCCTCGGCACAGGCATGTTGAAGTCCTACGTGCAGGGCATCAACGATCAGCTCGACGGCCTCAACTCCGGCGCGGATGTGACGGTTGTGCGTGTGGCTGAAGGCGTCGACACCGCCGCCACTGCCGCTGCGATCGCGGACGTTCTGAACGGGGTGTCCGACATCTGGTCGGCGGTCAATGCCACATCGCGCATCTGGGTTCCGGGCCGCACCGCCTGGCGTCCGGATATGGATACGGTCAATCCGGTGATCGCCGCGATCGAGGCCAATGCCGGAAAGAGCCTTGCGGTAGCGCCGGTCGATGTTGACGACACGTCCTCGGCCAATGCGACCGATGCCCGCGAAGGTATGTCTTCAGAACGGGTCATGCCGATCGGTGTTGCCGCCCGCGTCTGGGAAGGCGGATCCGTGGTCACCCGGCCGATGGCGCCGCGCATTGCCGGCCTGATGATGCGGGTCGACAACGACGAAGGTGACGGCAAGCCGTTTGAACCCTTCGCCAACCGTCCAATCCGCGGCCTTGCCGGTCTTTCCCGAAAAATCCCGTTCTCTCTGACCGACGGGTCGGTCGAGGGACAGCAGATGCTCGCCTCCAACGTCGCGATTGTCGCAGAAGGGGAATCCGGCGTCGACGGAGCTGTGGCTGAAGGCGGGTACGTCTTTATCGGGACGGACAATGCGACAACCGGTGAACTCTGGGAACAGATCCACCAGGTCCGCGGGACGGATTACATCCAAACCCAATTCCTGGCGATCACCAAGCAGTTCCTCGGCCGCAAGATCCACGGCGACAAGGTCGAGGCTTGGATCAACTCACTGGCCTATGCGCTGCGCGACCATCAGGCCGACGGCAACATCCTGGGTTATTCGCCGAAAACCGAGATGTTCAAGCGCGATCGAAACTCGCCGGAAAGCATCCGCCTCGGTCATCTCACGCTGGAAATCGGCATCGAGCCGGCGCCGGTCTTTAAGGTCGCGCACCACGAAATCCGCCGGTGGCGTCCGGCCGTTGAAGGTTTGGTCAACGAAATCATCCAGCGCCTGGCCGCCGCGGCCTAATCGCTCCGACTTTAAGCATCACAGGAGAAACACATGGCCAACCCGGCATATCAATTGACCATCATGGATGTGCGCCGCGCAACGCGTGCCGGCACGTCACGCCCGCTGAAGATTTCCAAGATCATCCTGCCTGCCGTGAAGTTTCTGACGGTGAACCGGAACCCCGGTGGCGGGGTTGGGTCTATTGACCATGGCATGCCACGTTTGGAGCCATTGGAACCCGGCTGGGAAACGTTCGGTCCGGATGACGATGTTTTCACCGGTATGGGTGAAATGGACAAGTGGACCTTTGGCTGCGCTTACAAGCGCAAGAACGGGGCTCCGGTTCCGGCGCGCATCGAGATTGAGGGGGTGATCACCGAATGGGCGCCGGACGAGGGGTCAGCCTCCGAATTCCAAAAAATGTCCCACAAGTTCCAGACCGTCACCCATTACGAGTTCATCCTCAATGGCAAAGAACTGTTTTATTTCGATGAAGAAGAAATCGAAATTCGCCGCGACGGTGTGTCGTTGACACAGCCGCATAAGACCGCCGCCGGTATTTCCTTCGGCGGCTAATTTCTCGATCCTCTAATCTTCCCGGTACCAATCATGAGCAAACAAGATCCGGCGCAGGAAGCTGCCGCCGCACCCATAACGCACACCTTGAAAAAGCCGATCATCGGCAAGGACGGCCGGACACACACGGTTCTGACATTCCGGGATCCGGAGATGGGGGACGCGATCGATGCAGAAGAAGAAGTCTCCGGCACGGTTCAGGAGACCATGTTTGTGCTCGGGCGCATGTGCGGACTGCCGTTTGAAGACATGCGCCGCATGTTGCCGGCCGATTTTCATGCCATCGTGAAGAAAACGGACGCTTCGATGGGAAACCTGGAAGAGGATGGCGAAAACTCGCCATCCTGATTTCCCACTTCACCCATACACCCCGCCCCATGGTGAACCGCTACACGCTGCGCGAGGCGTTGCGCGAGCGCGATGCCATATCCGACGTGATGTCCCAGCTGAAAGGCACCTCCTAAATGGCTGTTCTGCGTTCCAGTCTTGTTGCGCAGCTGCATGACCGTGTTTCGGGTCCGGCGCGCGGGATCCATGGCACGTTGCGTGGCCTGCGCCGGGCCGGAGACCGTTTCACGCAAACCCAGACCCGAATGGGGGCGCCGCTTCTGTCTTCGACCCGCGGTCTTATCGGTATGGGGCTGAGTTACCTTGGCCTGCGCGCCGGGCTGGACAGCACAACCGGCGCGTCGATGCGGTTTCAGACCGCGATGGCCGATGTTGAAAAGAAAACCACGCTGACCCGGGTCGAACTGGAGCGGACCAAAAAGACCATCCGTGAGCTGTCCAATGCCAAGGGCGGCCGCACGATGACAGAGATTGCCAAGCTCTATGCGCAAGCCGGTCAATTCGGTATCGCCAACAAGGAACTCGATCGTTTTGTAAAGCTGGGCGGCAAGGCATCTGTTGCATTCGACATGTCAGCGGAAAACACGGCCAACAGCCTGTCACAGCTCAAAAACGCGCTTGGCCTAGATATGACCGGCTTGGAAGGCCTTGCCGACGCGATCAACTATTCCGCAGATACGGCAGGCACATCAGAAAAGAGCCTGATCGACTTCCTGCTGCGCACCGCTGCGACCGCAAAATCCTTTGGTATCTCCGGTCAGGAAATGGCTGCTTTCGGCGCCACCTTGAATGAAATCGGCATCGAATCCGCCAAGGCTGGCACCGGCATGAATGCCATGATGATCAAGATGTCGGCCTTGTCGAAAAACAAGAAGGCCGTCAAAGCGCTCGATGCACTTGGCGGCAAGGGATATTCGGCCTCCCTGCAAAAGAAGTTTTTCAAAACGCCTGTCGATGCGATGCGCGACTTCTTCAAGGTCGTCAAGGACATGGACGCGCAGACCCGCTCCGGTCTGTTGCTGGATTTCTTCGGGCTGGAGTATCAGGACGATGCCACGGCAATTGCCAACAACATCGACAAAATCGTCGGCCGTTTGGAAACCCTGCGCAACACCAGCAGCTTTGCCGGGTCCGTCGATAAGACATTCGAGATCTTTGCCAATACGGCAGAAGAAAAACTAAAGCGCCTGCAACGCATTGCCGCAAATGGCGGCGCGGCGCTCGGGTCCAAGATCTTGCCGCCGATTGTTGAGTTTGCCGAAAAACTCTCGTCCACACTGACGACGCTCGACAGCCGGGTTACCGTTTTTGATACGCTCGAAGCCCGGGCCAAAGGTTTTATGACCGGGTTGGGCTTTGATGCGGGCGAGGGGCTCGGCAGTGCCTTCAATCAGGCCTGGGATGCGATCTTCGGCCGGACCGAGGACCTTGCCGCCGACACCGAAAAGATGGGCGCTGCGTTTGAACGGATGCGCCAGATGGGCGCTGGCCTGCGGTCCTTTGTTGGAGATCTGACAGCGCTCGCAGGATCGATCGCCGATTTTCTGGGTGTCGACCATGATGCGGCGGGTGCTGCATTTGCCAGTCTTGCTGGATATGGCGGCGGCCTGGCGCTTGCCGCCCTCGGTATTGGCCTTGTTGTTCGCCCGATCCGCATGCTCGGCAATGCGCTCTTGTTCCTAAGCGGCATTAAACCTGCGTGGGGATTGCTGCGTTTCTTGGGCCGCCTGACGAAGCTGGGGGCAGGGGCTGCCGGAATTGGCGCGCTTGCCAAGGCAACCGGCGCCTTGGGCAAATCGGCCGAGGCTTTGCCGAAAGCCGGACCATCTTCCAAAGGGCGCCCGGGCATCGGCACAGTTGGCAAAAACAGTCCGCTGAATGGCCGGATTGCGCCCAAAGACCTGGGCAAAATGGGGAAGCGCCTGAATGCGGCTCAAAAACCAACGACCGCAAGTCCAGGCGGGCGCCTGACGTTTCTCAAAAACCTAAAAAGTGCCGCTGCCGGAGCAATTGCGACCAGCGCTTTTTTGAGTTTCATCGACAGTCTTGGTGCAGCGGTCGGTCACGGTGTGACCGCTGAAGGTCAGGCGAATTTTACCAAGAACATGGCGGATCCGGAAATCCGTGAACGGTTCAACCCCATGAAGGGCGTTGGCGTCTTCCAGGACATGGAAAAGCGGTTGGCGCCCGACGGTGTCAAGGATGTCAGCCTGGTCGGCAAACCCGCTGTGACGGTTTCCGGTGAACCGGTCGTGGTCACTAAACCCTCCGGCGTGCAGGAGGTGCGGGTGACCAATCAAGCGCCACCGTCGATCACCGTTCATGCGCCCATCACGGTTTACGAGGCAACAAACGCCGCGCAAATCTCCGGCGAACTTGCCAGCGAGGTGCGCGAACAAATGTCCGGCATCCAGGCGGACATTGAATCAGCGGGGCCATAAATATTGCTTTACATGATCGGGACTCTGGCGTTCGACACAAAGCCGTTTAACGTCGATGCGGTCACGCGAAAAGGCACCGCGGACCTGGCTGAAAAACCTGTGATCAGCGGCCTTGCGCCGTCCGAGTTCATGGGGGATGGCGGGGAAACCCTGAAACTGAGCGGACGGCTTTTGCCGACCAAGATCGGCGGGTTGAGCGAGTTGGAGATTGCTCATCAAATGCGCCGCAGCGGCGCACGGGTGCCGGTGTCCCGAGGTGACGGTTTCCGGCTTGGCACCTTTGCCATTACCGCGATCGAAGAAAAGCACAGCCACCTGGTCAAAGGCGGTGTGGGCTTTGTTGTCGATTACTCCATTGATCTGAAAAAGGTGCAGGACGACCGGGACGGCAGCTCCGGTGTCGTTCAAGGGCTCCTATCGCTTTTCAATAGCATGGGAGGGTGATGTGCCGGAAGAAGTGACCATCACGGGCGACAATGTCACGGCTGATCTGTTGTTGTGGCGCAAATACGGGATAACCGGCCAGAAACTTGTCCGCGAGTTTTTTGAACTGAACCGGGGCCTGTCGGCGTTTGGCGTTTATCTGCCGCTCGGCCGCGCTGTTCTTATTCCCGACATGCCGGCACCCGAACCATACGAAGAGGTCCAGGTGGTGACCTTGTTCAACCCGAGACCCTGACGGCATGTGGAAAGTTCATTGGCGGGTGTTTGTCGCCGGGATCGACATGACAATCTCCATGCGGCCCTACCTGACCGACATCTCGATAACCGACAAGGCAGGGTCCGCGTCCGATACGTGTTCGCTGACGTTTGACGACACCGATGGCCAAATCCACATGCCGCCGGAAGGGGCTCCGATCCGGGTTTTGATGAACCGCATCCAGGTCTTCAAAGGTGTTGTCGACAAGGTGCGGTCCACCGGCTCGCGTGGCGGCGGCCGTCTTTTAAAGGTGACGGGTAAGGGGTTCGACACTCGCGGCAAGGCCAAGGAACCGCTGCAGTTTCATTTGGACGACGGCAGCATTGGCGATTTTCTGTCCATGGCGGCAAACTTCGCCGGATACACCATGCAGGTCGATCCGACATTTCAGGCCATAAAGCGCGTCTATCAGGCCGCTGACGGCGAAAGTTTTGTGCACCTCGGCCAACGTTTGGCGCGGGAGTTGGGGGCAACCTTCAAGATCCAGGAACCGATCGCAGTCCTGGTCAAACGCGGTGTGGACTTTGGTCTCCCGGCCATTTTGGGCACCTTTGGCGGTGAAAAAAGCAACGTCATCAACTGGGATATTGAGCCCTTTTCCGGGCGGCGCGGTTTTACCAAAGCCAAGGCGCAGTGGTTTGACCGGGAAAAGGCCGAGTTCAAGGAAACGGAAGTCGATATCCAAATCCCGGACCGGACGTTGCCGGACGCGGTCAATTTAATCCGTTCCAGGGCAGCCGATGAAGGCCAGGCCCGCGACCTGGTCGAAGCGCGCAAGGGTGAAGCGGAGCGGGAAGGCGGCAGCGGCACTGTTCTTTTGGATCTTTATCCCGGCGCACAAGCCGAAGGGCTGTTCACTCTGCGCGGCACTCGGGCTGGCATAGACGGCCAGTACCGGATCGAAAGTGTGCAGCACAAGGCGGACCGAAAGGGTGGGTCCGTCACCAGCTTGAGTTTGAAACAACCCCATGGCGGCGCCGGCAAGGACAGCCGTCCGGAAGGTGGCGGACAGCCCGGAACAAGCGTGCCGTCAAATGCGCCGTCAAACGGTGCATTACCAGGAACCGCCGGAGGTGACCTGGAGTTTATCGGCGCCGGAGAAGGCGACGGCCCGGAATAGCCTTCTAAATAATCAGAGTTTTTGCGAGCCCGCCTTTAGGCGGGTTTTTTTTGAACACCCAAGGAGACCAACATGTCCTTTGAAATGTGGTTGCAGAGCCGCTTGACCGCCCATGGCTTTGCCTGCGGTGGGATCGACGGTGAAATCGGTCCGGTCACCTTGCATGCGTTGCGCAGGTTTCAAGACGCAAAAGGCTTAGCCGTCACCGCGCAGGCCGATGAAGCCACGGTGGCGGCGCTGCGCCTGCCGTCTTCCAGCGTCTCTTTTGAAGAAAAAGGGTTTATTTCCGATCGCGACACTGATCCGCAAGAGGACCGCCGCAAGGCGATCTTTCCGCGGCAGCGGGACGTTGAGGCCTATTTCGGCGAGGTCGGCACGCAGCAAACTCATATCGAGGTGCCGTGGACCATGCGCCTTGCCTGGGACAAGGATGTCCGGATCCGGAAGATGACCTTGCATAAAAAGGTCGCCCCCTCTGCCAAGCGTGTCTTTGAAAAACTGCGCGGCCTCTATTCCGACCGGGAAATCAAGGCGCTCGGGCTCGATCTTTTTGGGGGCTCGTTGAACGTCCGCCAGATGCGCGGCGGGTCGCGCTATTCCATGCACTCCTGGGGCATCGCGATCGACTTTGATCCGGAGCGCAACCGCCTCTCTTGGAAACAGCCGCAGGCACGGCTCTCCTTAGATGACGCCATTCCCTTCTGGCAGGCGTGGGAAAAAGAAGGCTGGGTGTCCTTGGGCCGGGTGCGGAATTTCGACTGGATGCATGTCCAGGCGGCGCGGTTGTGAGGGCAGGCCCATGACCAAGACTTTCAAACGGGAAACCGCAATCGGCATGTTTTTGTTCCTGCTGGTGCTGTGTGTCTTTGACCTCACAAGCGGCGGTACAACCGGCGCCTTTCGCTGGGCGGAGCTTTTGGCCTTGCCGATCTTCGGCTTTGCCGGTGTTGCCTTTGGCCTGGATGCGGCCGCCAAGCAGCTGCCGATCGGCCCAAAGGCACCGCCCGCGACCCAGCCACCGGAGGGTTTTGCAGAATGATCTGGAAAGCCGTTTCTGAACTCGTCGGCAAAACCATCGGCTGGCGCAATGTGATCCTTTTTGCGGGTGGGCTGGTGATCGCCGCGGGGTTTTATGGCTGGCACGTTCTGGACAAGGCTGCCGCGGTTGCTCTGGCAAAAGAAGGGCTTGTTTCCAAGGTGGAGTTGGTGGCAGCGCAAGCCGAACTTCAGGCCGAGCGCCGCCGGGCAACGGCGCTAGAGGCCGCCAATTTTCAGTTTCAACGGCAGGTTCAGGAAGCCTCCGCCCTTCAAACCCAGCAGGCCATGGAGTTGGATAATTATGCTTCGACTGTTGATTGCGGTGTTGACGGCGCTCTCTTTAAGCGCCTGCGCAACCGCTGAGCGCCGTGCGATCGAGGCCGGCGCCCGGTTGGGTCAAGCAGCGGCACAAGAAAACCCGGATCCAGCGCTGCCAGGGGATTGCCGGCGCCGGGAACGCTCCGGCGTTCAAGAAGGCGAGCCGCTGGATGTGGCGCTGATCAAGACCGACCAGGCACTCGGCCGGGCCAATGCGCGGGTTCAGCGCTGCGCCAAATGGCATGACACGTTTCGGCAAAAAATGAAGGCGGGGCTTTGAATGGGAACTCCAGATGGCGGTGACGTTTGGGTGATAGCAACGATAATTGGTGTCGTGGGTCTGTTTGGCGGCTTGGTTTCAGGTATTATCGCTCGTGACAGAGCAGTTTCCAGACAAATTCGGGAAGCTGATGACAAGCTGCACGAACGGATCAGCAGGCTGCGTGAAGAGACACAGCGCGATGTCCATAAAAGTCTTCAAGCGTTGACCGATTACAAACTGCAAGTGGCGCAAGAGTATGCATCAGTGGAGCATTTGAAAGAGGTGGAAAACCGGCTGGTGCGCGCTATTGAACAACTTACCGCCAAGCTGGAGGACATGCCGGCGCAATTGGCCTTGGCACTGAAAAAATCACGGAGTGATTAGGGGAATTGTTTAAGGCTGTTTCAGTTCTTAAAATACGCGCAGCGCTGTTTTAGATCCTGGAGCACTGTCTTTGGCGGTAGAGCGATGTATGTCGCTTCGTGGTAGATTTCCGATCCGAAGGCCAATGCGACGGCGATTTGGCTTTCGGTGTTTGAAATCTGGCCAAATTCCTCCTTGGAAATGTTGGAAAAAATGGCTGTGTTTCCATCGAAGTCTGCCAGAACACCGCTGAGCCGCTTTACGTCTCCGCCATCCACCCGCAAGAGCAATTGCGGGTTTCCGGTATTGAGTGTTCTGATCTGGTCGGGAATGGCCTTGTCATAGGTGCGGTGCGCAAGGAACAGCCTGGAGACGTCGCAAAGGACGGATAGACTATATTCATAGTCCGGTGTTTCCACATAGGCGACATGGCGGCCACCCTCCGAGAACGCGCTTTCTTCGGACAATAGGCGCCATTCAGCGTGCGCGGATATCGGCAAAAACATCAAGGAAAAAATGAAAATCCTGAGCATCATTATTCTCCAGAAACGTGCGGAGCAGTCCTGAATAACTGTTGGAATATCTCAAGTACAGCATGTACGAATGCCAATTACAACTTTTCTGCGTCTTTGGTAAAACATCGAAGTGGTTCGACAGAGCAGAGGACAATTTGGAGTGTTAACAATTATCAACTAAAACCGTTTCATATCTACAGTGAATTTCCGCCCTTTATTTGAACCAACGTAACGAATATTGTTTTGATCTATGAAAATTATTTCGTCTCCTGTATTAATTGCTTTATTACTGCTGCTTGAGAGCTGTAAATTAAATTTCCCATTTGCACCTTCTACAACACCAACAGATAAGCTTTTTTCATAGAACAATACTTCCGAAAAAGTATGTGAAGGCACTCCACCTGAACGTATTGTTATAGCGCCATTATCGCCAATTTCAGCAATTACAACGTCCAAACCTGTGCCAATATTATTGGCTTGTGAGCTATAAAATTTCCCGGAAGTTAAGCCTCTTCCGACCAGGCGTATTTCGTCTAGATTGCCAGAACACATTCGCATTATGTTATTGAGAACTCTCGCAGATCCTGCGAGAGAAACATCATATTCATAATACGGAGTTTTTATGTGAGCTCTTGATCCAGCGATAAGCGCGTCCAACACTTCAGCGGAAATCTCCTTTTTTGAGTCTCCGAAAGTCATAAAAACAAAACCATCATAAGTGTATTGTCCCGATAAGAAATCTTCAATAAAACCTCTTTCGTAATGGTGTCTTTTATTAATTATCTCAATCTCTTCAAAAAAAGAATCGTCTACACTAAGTTCAGCAAAGTAGGATTTTGCATAGTTAACTTTGGAAAATCTCTTCAGCTTCTTATCAGTGTTGGTGTTGCTGCCAAACTTATATTCACGAGATAGATGTGCAAAATCTGGTTCAGCGTATACTTCCAAATATATCTTCTCATCACGGCAGAAAACTTCGATACAAGAAATGTAGTCTCCTCCAGAACTACAAGATTGAGATCTAATATCGTCATCTTTACTTTTATCTTCCCAGCCCTCCTTTGACAGAGAGTGAGCTGTAAAAGCAAAGAAAATTGTAAAGGCGAGCACAATACGATGCATTTTTCATACCTCGGAAGGTGTGTTTGCAAAAAATAAATAACTATTACTTTGTTAAATTCATATATATTCTGGTAGGATCATCACATCTTCTCCGTGTTATTGGTATTGGTTCTTTTAAGTTCTGCAATATGAATGTGAGCTGAACAGGAGGTATCGAACAATTATAATGCGGGACGGGCAACATTTTCTATGTCGAACCTACATCAGGCACTACACTTAGGGCGTAGATGGGGGTGAAGCGGTGATAAGGCCTCGGGTGTTTTCACGTTGGAAATTCTGGTGGCCGGTACCCGGCCAGCATCCAGTCCATGACACGGGCGGCCGTCGGATTGACCTTCGAGGCCGAAGGTTTGTCCGGGGACATTTCGAAACGCTGAACGGTTGTCAAATTGACCGCCAAAATCCTGGCGAGCTGGGGCTGCGTAAGCCCTAGCTTCTTGCGCGCCGCTTTAAATTCCGCGTCGGTCATTGGAACCAGCCGAAATTCACCGCCATAAGGGCGAGGATCACCAGGGACAGTGTTATGGAAATGAGCGGCAGTACCTTAACTTGTTTCAACATGGCCTTTCCTTTATAGTTGCTGCCAACCCGCCCCCCGGTGCTAGCGGGGGGCGGGCCAACTAAAGATCACCAATGATGGATAATGTTGATCAGCAACATAATCGCCACCACGATCTGTAGGAGAATAGCGAGAAGTTGTAGCTTCATTTCGCTTTCCTCCGGTGTGGCGGGGACGGCCCATCCGTCCCCCTCTCCACATCAATAGATATGCTGCGAATTGCAGTGTTTTGCAGCCCTGGATGTTGAATTTCTGGCTGTTTTTCGGAAGAAACTAGAACTGCTGAAGCCGTACGGTGGGCGCTGACTAGCAGGCCTCCTGTCTCTTTAAGGTCTTCAATGTCGGAGCAATTTTTTCATCATGGAAATCTTTGTAATCTTTTGGATAGACAAATGATATCCACAATGCCGCGACAGAATCACTGCACGGTAAATTGATGACTTTGTAATAGTAAACAGTGTCATTGCCATATAGGCCGGAAAACACAAACCAATCTTTGCCACTTGCTTCGTATGTAATTTTGGATCCATCGCTGCTTAGTTCTGATTTCCACTCGTTGCGATAAGCTTTAAAACTCAGGTTTGTAGTATCGACCTCCGTAGATACCTTCAGTGTTTTGTATTCAGGGTATACGAAAGTAATACCATTGTTATCCCTGCGTTTGAATTCTTCTAGATCCTCCGGATCATCTATAAAACTTGGGACCATGCCATGCGGCATTTCGATCGAGTAACCCCAAAGGTAACTATGATATGTAAAACTATCCCAATATTTTTCACCTGATGATGATACGGTAACCGCAGCGAGCAAGCCACACGTTGCGATACTGAGTACTTTCAGAATATTTTTCATCACAAATCCTCACGCAAAAACGGACTTCAAATTGTCCGGCACGGTGCCGAAACGGGCCAATTCCACAGCATCTTCCAAATCGCCGGTCGCCGGATCGCCTTTCCGGTAAAAGGCCAATGAAGATATTCCCCAACACAAAGATCTTTATCGAACTCTTGTGGTTGGAGCCCGGCAACCAACCACAGGGAGAGGGCAGGTTGTATTCGGCTGATGGGAACGTTGAAATCAGGCCGATCGCGCTTGATCATTGCTGCATATGAGAACATAAGAAGAACATGGGCGCGCGATGGACAACGGAAAAGGATCTGGCCCGGTTAATCCAGGCCCGGGCGGGGAAGGGGCTTCTGGTGACTTTGACACCGGAAACGGCCGATACCGTTGCGCGCCGTCTCCTGAAGCCAGACGGCGCTGATCCGCACCTGAAATCTTTAAGTTTCCGCCTTGAGGTTTGGGACGCGTCCGGCACGCAATTTGTAGAGCTGCTGGCTGCAGCCAGCGCCTTTGGGCTTATCAAACAAGCCTATGAAAGTTGCCGGGTCAACCGCCCGAAGGATCGCCTTCTGGTGCGTCAGGGGATCCGGGTTGTTCTGGATTCTGGGGCGCCGGATCCAGGAGGCGCGGCGAACGTTGTTCGGCTGCGTTAGGTTGGGATCTGAGTTGCTCTGAACGCTGAGGCGCCGGTTTCTGAAGTGGTAGCCAAGCTATTTGTGGAGCCAGAACAACTCCGGCTGATTGCAATGTGGAAGAATTCAATCGACTATCCCACTAATGTAGCGGCGGTCGCTGCAATGGGCGGTAAGTGGGCGGTTTCAAGGGCGATTAAGGCGTTTGGGAATTCAGTCCGCAGGACAGGAAGTTCTAAAAAGTAGGTATGTGGGATGTTATCTGAAAACAATTCGGCTATTGATTATCTAAGCGAATTCTCAACAAATGCAACAATTTGGATTGCGTCCGGGTCGATAGTAGTTGCGATTATGTCCTTGATGGCAACAGTGGTGGCGATGTTGGTTGCTGCGCGATCAGTTCTGGCTGCTCAAAAGTATAATAAAGAAGCAAAACAGATAGAAATGCAGCGTGATAGAAACAAAGACGTTCAACACTTGCTAGAAGCTGTGGTAGGCGGAGAACCTTCCATGGTGAATGGTAAGGAAGGTAGATACCAAAGCACTGCGATACAAATAATTGCAGCAGCGCGCCTGTCTGAATATCCGGAGTTTCAAAACCATATCAAAGCTGCGTTTATGAGAATCGACAAAATTGCAGTAGAACGTCCTTCATCAGAATGGTCCACAATTCGTGATGAACTGGAAAGAACACTGCTTTCTTTTCGGTCCAAATAGTGGAGCCTCGGAGATGCCCAGCTAGCATCCTCCCCATTGGAGCTTGGGGCACCCTACACGCTGTTGCTTACTATTTTCTCCGTTCAGCAACAACATACGCTGATATGAGCCGAGGCTTGGCGAGCATACAAGCAAACTTCGATTGATCAACGGCAGGTATGCCAGTCCATTCAAATGTCTTCGGGGTCGATGCTGTCCAGCGCCGCCTGGACCTCCACAAAACAAGATCGGACCGCGTGTGCGGGCAGTGCGAGGTCAGCTGCTATCTCCTGGCTGGTCATCACATGCATGTACCGGAGCCACAGGATTTGAACCAGCTTTTCCCGGGACACAGGTGGCGCATCCTGAATATCGCGATGCGGCCGGCCGTCCTCGGCAAAGCCTTGAAACGCGAAATGCTGGCGCTGGGTTTGATAAGTGATGGGATGCCTGCTCATATCAACTGCATCGCTCTGAATGAAAACGACGCGCCCCGCGACATAATGAAGTGGTCATAGATTTCGATGTCGAGAGGCTTGGCGATATCGACAAGCTGGCGCGTCATTTGAATGTCTGCCCGCGATGGGGTTGGGTCGCCTGAGGGATGATTGTGAACGAGAATGACCGCCTTTGCCCCGAGGAGCAGAGAGCGCCGGACGACTTCTCTGGGGTAGACCGGTGTGTGGTCGACCGTGCCTTCGTTCATAACTTCGTCCGCAATGAGCACATTTTTCGTGTTCAAGTACAAGCAGCGGAATTGTTCGATTTCCAAATACCCCATGGAGAGCTGGAGATACTCCATGGTTTTGTCCCAAGTATCTAGGTACTTCCTGTCGATGATTTCAGCGCGGGCGCTGCGGATGAGACATTCACGAACGGTAGCGATTGTATCGGCGAGCACTGGGCCGACACCTTTTATTTCCATCAAAAGGTGCCGGGGGGCGTTCAACACTTCCGGAAAGGTCCGATACTCGGCAATCAAGCGCTCCGCTATCGCCTCTGCACGCTCAAAGCAGTAGCGCGGCATCAAGAGAAGCATCAAGAGTTCAGTATCTGAGAGCTTGTCCGACCCAACTTGGCGGAACCTAAGCCGCAGCTTGGATGTTTCGTTTTGTTGTTCGGCAACTGGCTGCAAAGCTAAAGCATTTGCGCCAATTTCCATCCCCCCGTCGGACATTTGACACGCTCCACGATACCCGTAACATTACGTAGCGTTTACAATGCTTATACAATTTATCAGTGTAGTTTGCCTGAAAAATTTATAATAACAACCGGAAATTGTTGCGTGGTTGCAAAATGATGGCCATGGTGGCACCCATCTAGCGCATTGTCTGAATTCACATTGCTCTCCGAGAGGGGTCAAATGAAAGACGTTTTGTCCACGCGGTATCATGAAATGACTGATCAAATTGATGACCGTTTGGAGGCTTTTATACTTGCGCTGAAAAGACTTCATGTGACGCAACTGCAGCTCTCAAATTTGCGGAAGATGTCCAAAACAGAGATCGCAAATGACCGGCACAAAGACGCCGAGTACAGCATCTCCTTGAGTGCGCAGTTGGAGAAGGACCTGCCCAGATTTCAAGAAGAGCTGACTGAGGCTTTTAAAGAGTTAAGCCCTGAGCTTAAAACCGAACTCAGCAAAGTCATATGCGGTAAAAATTTCAAGTTCGACCGGCTGCATTGATTAAGTGTCTGCAATAATTAGTTGCATTTCCCCATTTTACAGCAACACTCGACTGAGTGCCGATATTGGACAAAGTGAGTCTGGCTGTTTGTGCCAGCTTGAGGGGACGCCATGAAACCTGAAATGGAACCGGGGCATCTGGCCTTTCAAATTTTTGCATTGGAAATCTTTCGCAAGGATCCGGAGCTGTTCGAGACCGCACATGCGAGCGCACGAAAGAACGTCACAATGGCCTTAACGCACTGCACTCGAGAAGAGCAGCCTTCCTTGGAGGCGCAACTGCGGGCCCTAGATACAGTCCAGGCGGCGGTGGGACTCATGAAGCTGCTCGGCAAAGACCGGCCGGAGGACATTCCGGATCTGGGGCCAGATCCTTGGGGAGGGAAGTTTCGGCAGTAGCCGAGCTGCGAGGAAGGCCCATTGAAGACCGAAGGTTTGTTTTGAGCCGTCTGACTTGCTCTATCATTTCCGCCGGCAAGTGCGGATCAGCCAAGCGGGTCTGATGGGTTCGATCGATGGAAAGATGATTGTCTCGAACAATGACACACCGGAAACCAGCAGGTGTTTCACAGCCATGTCACGAAGGCGGTTTCGGTAACCTAATCGGTATCAGTGGCACCGCCCAAGGAATTTGGCGCGTCGACCATCGGCAATTTTAAACACCCACTCCTGAAGGAAGAAGCCGCGCTTTAGGCGCGGCTTGGTGTTTCCGGCAAAACCAGAACAGACCCAGAACCGATTCTGGGACTATTCTGGGACTCGATTGTCAAAAGTTGTCCACAAAAGACAAATTTTCACGCTCTGTTCTCGCTTGACGGCGCCGTCTCAGAGCTATAAACCCAGCGAAATCAGGACGTCGGGGTATAGCGCAGCCTGGTAGCGCATCTGGTTTGGGACCAGAGGGTCGCAAGTTCGAATCTTGCTGCCCCGACCATTTCTTCTCAACAATTTCGACGAAAATAGAAGTGGCAGACTCCACAATTTGTGAGGGCGCTATGAGAACAATCTTCAATTTTCCGCTCAAAACCCGCTGTTTCGTATCACATTACTACTTGAACTGGCGTTGGGGTGGCCTGATGCAGGCAGCTTTGTTGCGGGCAATAACTTGCTGTAGTGCCGTTGGTGCGATCGTTTCAGCCAGATAAAACCGAGACAAAGTTAGCCGTCTGGCGCCTCGGCAGGTCTCGTCGCAAATTCTCCGGGTGAGGTGATTTCGATCAACTCCATATCATCGGAGTGGCGCAGTTCGCGGTGTCGGATGCCGGGCGGCTGAAGTACACATGACCCTTCGCGCAGAATGTGTTTGCCCTTGCCTTCATATTCGAACACAACCCAGCCTTTGGTTACATAGACCATCTGAAATTCAAGTTCATGAGTATGCCATTGCCCTTCGGAATGGCGGCCCGGAACGGCGCGGATGACATGAGCAGTGTATTTCCCTGCGGTCGCTTCTTTGATCCCGAGATCTCTGTATTCAAAAAAGGATCTCAGGCCTTGGCCGGCAAATTCCCCTGTGTCGGCATGAGCAACCGTAAAGGCCTGGCCAGACCAAAGCCGTGTTTCTGGAGTTTTTGCTGCTTGGCTCAAGGATCTCGTCCCCTAGTGGGTTCAAAAGAAGCGACGGGGTTCGAAAAAGGCCCGTTATGCCATCATCAGAAAACCGGTGAGTGTTGGCAAGCCCTCTGCAGCTGGCTGCCCTGCTTGACTTTAGACATTTCGTCTTCGGGAGAGTCCGAGTTGTTTTGCGCAA
Source organism: Roseibium sp. (assembly GCF_965216085.1). Taxonomy (GTDB): domain Bacteria; phylum Pseudomonadota; class Alphaproteobacteria; order Rhizobiales; family Stappiaceae; genus Roseibium. Next base: position 2,590,687 of record NZ_OZ244138.1, read on the forward strand.
AAGAAATGCTGTTTACCGCCAAGCGCCTGAGGAAACCGGGGAAGTTGTGCGCTTTTGCTTGTGCATCTACTGGCGGTGTTTCACCATGCCTTTGGGGGATATGGAAGGCAGGCTGGGCTGTAATAGCCAAGCTTATTTGGGGCGGTATGATCGAAGATACCACAGACAAGAGTACGCTTGACGTCACATCGGCGATTGCGGCAGTGCAGGCAAAAATCGAGTCTTGCGGATTGTCGGTCAAGGAAAGCAGCGATTTTCAGAAATTCGAAGAAACCATTCGCGGTACAGATGAGAAATATCTCATGGAGGATTTTTCGCCGCGCTTTTTCGATCTACATGGTGCAACGGCCTTTTGGATTGCCGCCTACAACGAGCATGGAAATATTGTTTCCGTTCAGGCGGCTAAGGTCGAAGATTTGCAAGACCGGTGCCTTGCCGAACACTGGAAACAACAGCAAAGACGGATATTTGTGGATCCCAACCCACAGGCCCGGTTCGGCACCGACCATGCCCATGATGCGTATTTCCTGCGTGGCAAGATCGTCTACCATGGCAACTTATGGCTGCGCCGGGACATTCGCGGCAAGGGCCTGGCCGAGCCTTTGACCCAACTGGGGTTTTTGGTGTCGTTGTTGAAGTGGTCACCGGATTATCTTTATGGCCTGATGGCCGCAAAAGCTGCCGAAAAAGGGTTTGGCGTCCGGGTTGGTTACCGCCGGTTTGTCCCGCGCGGTACGCACTGGGTTGTTGCGCCCGGCCACATCCGGTCGGACGATTGGCTGGTCTATTCGACCCGCAGTGACTTGCATGGATTGGCGCGGATGCTCGCGTCTAGAACGTCCGCTGAAGGTCCTGAATGACACCGAAGTACGCGCAAACCTGAAAATCTGCTGCAGCCGATGGGCAGAAACTGACGATCAACCGCTCAAAAGCGACCTCAGAGGTTTGCCCATCGACGTTCACAAGTGTCCTTGCATAGCCGTAATAGGGAACTTGATTGAGCGCACTGTTGTAACCAAAGACAGAGGCCCGTTCTAAGTCTGCGTCCGGTGTGCGCAATCCAGATACCGCAGCTGGCGCTGGAGGATTGGCCCAGTCATCGCCAAACAGGAGGCGCTGACTGGACTCTTTGCCAACGTAGAAGATGGGGGGCGGTGCAAACTCGGTGACTTTGTCTGAGCAGAGGCTCAGATAATTCATATGTGGTTTTAAAGCGGCTTGAACCGCGCCCGCCGGGGCCGACATGAAGGTTTCATAAAACTCAGACAGCCGCGGGTCAGCCAGGCCTTTTTCAATAACCTTGGTTCCAAGTTCTGTGAAGACGGTTGCCGGGCGGGTGAGCACGGGTTCAATTTGCCTTTCTTTAAAATAAGTTAGCGATTGAACGCCGACAACAACAACGACATCACGTTTAAGAATTCGTCGCGCTGGCCGGGAGGTAATTCGCTGACGTCTGACACCGAATAATCAAGTGTCAGGATCATATTCCACATTTCCGTAAGGTTGGCGGCGTCGATGTCCGCACGCAAACTGTCCGGATTGGTACTGCGAGGGACCTTGATACCAGGGGAAATATGTTCAGGAACGTAGTCACCAAAGAGGTTTTGGAAGTGATGTTGCATAGTCAGCCTTCCTTTGTTGGGCGGCCGGGCACGCTTTGCGTTTATACGGACGCCATTTTTGCCTGTGTCCCGTTTCACCAGAGTATCTGGATTCGGAACTTTGCGGCAAAGTGCACAAGTAACATTCTAACTCCAAAAGATTAGATAGCACAGGTTGTGGTTCCGGGCTATGCGTCAGAATACGAAGTCTGCGAAGGTTTCTGCTTTACCGTTAATGCGTTGTTACATGGATTGTGGAAACCGGATCGTCACGATTAATCGGTACGTCTTGTGGGCTGGGTGCTTGAACCTTCAGGTGTTCATCCAGGACATGCGTGACACGAACGCTCAGTTGCGTATCACGTTAACAAGGATATTGACTTCCGCCTCAAAGGTGGGAAAAAGCATTCCTGAAACAGTGAATTGATCAGGGTTTGGATAGGATCAAACGTATGGTGGCGCGCATTTACCAGCCGGCAAAGACGGCTATGCAATCGGGAAAAGCCAAAACCCAGCGTTGGGTTCTCGATTATGAGCCCGAGGTCGCCAAATCGGTTGAACCCTTGATGGGCTATACATCGTCGTCCGACATGAAACAGCAGGTGAAACTGGTGTTCGAAAGCCAGGAGGAGGCGGTCGCTTACGCCAAGCGTCAAGGCATCGCCTATCGCTTAGAAAAACCTCAGGCGCGCAAGGTGCGCGGGTCGGCCTATTCAGATAACTTCAAGTTCAACCGGCTTGCCCCCTGGACCCACTGACCCTGGGTCTCCTGGGAATAGGCGTTGATGAATTGCCTGTTGAAACGTCAAAACTGATATCGACAGAAGCGCCCGCAATAGCGCAGAAAGAATTGGTTGAAACTGGTCTCACGGCCCCGTAGCTCAGCTGGATAGAGCACTCGCCTTCTAAGCGAATGGTCACAGGTTCGAATCCTGTCGGGGTCGCCAATTTTCTTTATCTTATTGAATTAAATGGATATTATTTTTTTCTTTCACGCCTGACGGTCCTGCGAAAAACACCTTATTTGCATAACCGCAAAGGGTGAAAACGAAATCGGCTCGGGCGAGCTGTTTGATCGCCCATGAGCATAAATCAGTTTTTTGATCTGCCGACTTCTATTGCGCTCTACCGTATACAGCCGTGGCTTCGTTTCAAAAACACATGTCGAAAGCAAAAAGAACCGGGATCGACTGATCCCGGTCAATATGATGGAGCTAGAAAGTACGCCGCGCATTTGGAAGGCTGGAAGAGTTAGAATGCCGCGCGGCCAACAATGTCAGGCTTTGATCTTGGCAACGTCTCCCTTTGGCTGATTGACCATCAACGGGGTAACTTTTGCCTTCAAGATCGTGTCCAGATCCTCAGATCCATCTTCTAATGATTGAAGTGCCATGTCCAAAAAGTAAGTGCAAAAGGTGCGGCCGTCCTTGTCGGCTTCCTTTTGCGTATATCGTATCATACGTTTAATCGCTTCGACGGCCGGTTCCTGTTCTAGGCCCGCTGCCGGTGTCTTGTTGGAGAGTTCAGACATAATACCACCCACCAGTGTTTCAGTCTTAGGATATTCGCACTCAGAAGATCCTTCCGAATACGCATGATGAGCTTGAAGCGTGAAACGAGCGTGATAAAGTATTCGTGTATTTCATACGTGACTTCATTCTGGGTTGTGTCACCCGTGTCAGAAGTTACGTAGGTGAGGGAAACAGGAATTTGACGCTACAAGTTCCCTATTTTGCGTCACTTGGGCGCCCCATGCTGATCGCGCACAATCAAGACCCGATCGCGGCGAAAACCCGCAAGGCGCTTGCCATTTTGGGATACTTGAGCCGGATCAGTGATTTGAGTGCGTCCCGCGAGGCGGTGGCGGATCTCTTATGGAGTGGTGCGGTCCGGCAGAAAGGCATGCAGTCGCTCCGCCAGGCGCTCAAACAACTCAAAACTGCGGAAGAACAAGCCGGGCTTGATGTGGTGATATCCACAGCCGGGCATATTCAGCTGGATCAAGCCGAATTGCGGACCGATCTCCAGCATCTTTTGAAAATCTTGGACGCAGGCGATTCGGCGGGCTTTGACGAAGCGCGGGCCCTTTGGCGCGGCGAGTTTATGGTCGGCTATGACGATATCGACCCGCAGTTCACCGAATGGCTGCAGATTGAGCGCGAAAGAATCCGGTCTGAGGTGGTTGATGCAACGCTCAAACACCTGGATGTCTCTGTCATCGATAGCGGGGCAGAGCACGTCGAAGCGGCAGCGAATTTTCTTTTGCACATGGATCCCGCTTTTGAACCTGCCCACCGGGCCTTGATCCGTTTTTACCTCAGACAGGGCCAACGGGAGCGGGCCGAGCAGCAGTTTAAAACTTGTGAGCGGGAATTGAAGGAACTGGACGAAGTTCCGGAGGAAGAAACCCGAGAATTGCTCACGGAGCTTTCTGTATCCGAAAAACAGATTGCATCTGACGAGACTGAGACACCTCAAAATCCCGGTTTTTGGCGCAGGCCATCAACTGAGTTTTTGGGCATTGATCCGCAGACTTCGGACAATGTAGTCCATTTCCCACATATATCGATCATTTCCGGTCAACTTAATCAGACGACAACAAATGATGGGATGTATTTGAAGGAAGAAATCGTAGGAGGTCTGTCCGCATATAGGGCATTTGATCTCTATCACGGGGAATATTTTGGTGATGCAGAAGGGCCACAACCGATTCTGATTCAAGGAGATCAAGCAGGTAGTTACCTGCTTCGGTTTCAGCACAATGAAAGAAACGGCAAGGTATCGGTCCAATTTGAAGACCGGGCTGAGGGCCGCATTGTTTTCAGTGAAATAGTTGACCTTAAGGAATGGGATAGCATTCAAACAGCCGCCAGCCATACTATCGGACGAATTCATACGTACGTAACAAAAAAATTGCGCAATCCGCAGAACAGTTCTGCCTTTGCCAGATGGTGCCAGGCTGAGGCGCTTTTGGTTAATTTTGACCCGATTTCGGACCGGAAGGCACTGCAAATCCTGAGTGAACTTGAGCGTCGACATAGCACATTTTCTATGTCCTATTCCGGCAAAGCCCTCGTAAATATTAAACAACTACTTCATTATCGTGTAGAGGACAGAACTAACAGGTTATCTTGGGAAGAAATTCTGGGGCTATGTGAACACGCAGTGATGCTTGATCCTTGGCAGCCGATCAACCAACGGGCCCATGGTTGGGCGCTTATTCAATCGAATATGCCGGATCAGGCTCGACGTGCATTTTTGCAAGCAATCAGATTGAACAGCGTTGATCCGATAAATCTTATATCTGCTGCAGAAGGTTTGGCTTTCGCTGGTGAAGTCGATATGGCGCGCGAAAAAGCCGAACTGGCTATGAACCTGTTCACAACGGTTCCTCGAGTGTTTTATGAATACTATTCTTTGGTGTTTTTCGCATCGGAGGATTTTGAAACTGCGGCCAAAATCATCGAAAGAGCGTCATATAAGAGCGTTGTGGGACTAACTACGCGCGTTGCTGCCTTAGTTTGTGCTGGTAAGGAAGCTGAAGCTTTGGAGCTAATGAGCCGACAGAGCGATAGTTTATCGGCAGTGGTTGATAAAGCCGGGCTTGGGACAGGCGACCCGGAGGAATGGGCGCGTAGGATTAATTTCTTTCAGGAGCCAAAAACGCGGGCTGCTTATGATAGAGGTGTTGATTTGGTGAAAAGGTATTTTTTTGGCGATAGAGCTTCCCTCGGATGAGTTAACAGAATTGCCGAGCAAGAGACCCGAGATAGGCAGGGTCTTTCTCATCAAGTCGGGATTGGTTCAGCTTATATGGTAATACGGTAACCTTGCTGCTTTCGGCATCCACAATTTCGAATGCCATTAAATGCAGAACATTTTCCGGTAATCCGATTTTCCGGAGTTCAGAGGCCGGATCATGCTTCAATCGGGTCCGGCAACGTTCATCAATGCGCGCATTAGCAAGCAATTTGCCGAGTGCTACAATATTTTTTTGATAGTAGGGAAACCGGGCCATGATCGAAGTTCCATTCTAGAAGTGAGATTGTCCAGCCGGGGCGGGGGCCCCGGTTAGACACGCGATCCTGGTTATCCGATTAGTCCGGCATTTCCTCATAGTGGCAGCTTGCCAGTGCCAGGCGGCCCAATTCTTCGAAGTAGGTTTCGTCACCAGCAGCGATGCGGGCTTCGTCAACCTTCGCCGGGATAACCAGATGAACCTTGTCAGCCGTGTCGGCATAGATTTTCATATCTGTTGCAAGACCAAAGCTGGAGAGCGTTTCTTCCGGCTTTTCGGCAAACCGGGCACGCTCAGTGGAATCTTGGATGATTTCGCCGAGTTTCGCGCCAAGTTCCAGGTCACGGTCAGTAGTTGTGAGCGTGTGCATACTAAGACTCCATAAAACGGGTTGCATTTTTGTCCAAAAATCTGAAAAATTAATAATAACCTTTCAGAAAGCAAGGGGGATTAAGTAAAAGTAAAACTTGTGGGTGGTTTTTCTCTTGTCGCCCCCTTGCTTGACATCGATGTAATCAAAATGGCGGTGTTATCACAATGGCAATTCATTATTTCTATCTAGGTGCAATTCGAAGATGAGTCCCGTAGCGGAATTGTATACTTGAGTTGATTATTGGAGATCTTCAGTGAGCAATTTCACAAAAAAGGATGTTTTGAATGAATGGACTGCAGCCCCAGGCTTGTGAGGACCTGGTTCGGATTGGTCTCCTAGTTAAAAACAACAGTGCCTTGATGGCGGCCAGTACGATGGCGGCGAATGCGCTCGAGTTGTTTATGCCAGTATTACAAAGGTTTGATGTTCGCCTGGTGCCGGTTTCTATTCCGGGATGTCCCATCCATTTTTGCACCGGCATACTCAAATTGCCGAAGGGGGCGGGGTCGGGCGAGGGCGGCGATATCAGGGCATTTCCTGCTGGCGGCCAAGGTGGTGACAAGATTGCTGCAGCGGTTGGTTGTATTGGGGAAATGGTGGAGCGGCTTTGTCTATACTCGCTGGGGGAGAATGATCCCAGAGTTGTACTAAAAAATGCCGCAGTGCCTGAAATGGATTTTGCGCCGCTGATTGGTTTTAGTCCGTCTCAACTTGTTCAATTTGCGGATAAAAGACCGGGGCTGATCAGCAATTGCGGAGGTTGTACGATTGCCTGGGATAAAATCAGTGATCGCCGTGTTTTTCTGACGGAATTAAGCCATCAGAAAGAGACATATTTGCCGGCGTATACTGCGTTATTTGATGAGCCGGATTTGAATTTTAGCGACGGAATTGGCCTTGCCTCAACTGTAGGATGTGCAGTGTGGCGCGATATTAAGGGGGCTCGTGAACGGGCGCTGCTTGAGCTCATTGAGCGCGACGCGGTCGCTCAAGCCTGGTACAACCGCCTGGGGATAACTCGGCTTTCAGAAGGGGTTTTGTCAAAAAAAATTCCGATTGACCTTCAGAATTTCCTGTCTGGGAGGTCACGTGCCTGGTCTGTGACCCGCGTTCAAACCGATTTACCGGTCCATGTTGTTGCTGCGGTTTCGCACGTCGAGGATGGAAAAATGGCGGCCTTTGGGGCATCCGCAAATTGGGATCTGCCGTCAGCGCTTTTGAGCGCGCTTTGTGAGATGCTTCAGGCGGAAAACTCATTGGAGATGATGGGGCAGGCCTATCCGGAGGCACAATCAGCTGATCAGACTGCACAGCCCGGTGCGCTGCGGTATGCCCGGACCGGTTCAATTGTTGCCGATTGGCCGATGGGGCAGGAAAGCTCCAGTGATACCAATTTGGATGACGAAACTTACTCCTATGAGCAGATGTTGGCTGCCTTGGAGCAAAAAGACATCAAAGTTTGGGAGTTCAACGCGACGCGACCAGATCTGAAGGTGCCTTGCATCAAACTGTTTTCGCCGGAGTTGTGTACCTGGCAGCCGCGGTTTGGAAAACCCCGGCTCTTCAATGGTGTTGTGGAAAGAGGCTTACGGAAAACACCGGCAGAGGAGGCTGAGTTCGCCGCGCGGCCGTTTCCGTTTTAAGGGTTCTCGAGGTACCAGCCGTTAGTTGACCGGTGTGGGACGGCCATCGGCTTGAGGCCGGGCCAAGGTCATCACCCAAAAATTGCGCCACTTCCCATTGCTGCGGTTTGTCCGTGCAATGCCGACGCGGGTGACATAAGGATTGAGCAGGTTTTTGTTATGTCCTTCCGAGCCCTGCCAGCCTCGAAAAGCCGCAGGAAGGTCGGAATAACCTGCGCCAAGGTTCTCCGCAGCGGCGTAATTCGGATACTTGGCTTTATCGAGGCGTTGAGACAGTCCAAAAGCACTGTGCTGCCACGTGTCCATACTGTCGCGCTGCGCAATATGGCGTGCCATATCCTGAGAGACGGCATCAAGTGCCGGATCATGCTGCAGGTTATGAAGGCCATTTTGGCTTCGATACGCATTGATCATAGAGAGCATTGAGGAACTGCTGACCTGAACGTTAGTCAGGACCGGCCGGTCTTCCAGCTCACTTTGGCCGCCGGGTATGGCGCCGCACCCGGCAACAATCAGCAACAGTGCCATGGCTGCGAGTTGGGATCCGCGTAAAGCGACAGGCTCGAAGTAGTTCCGGATAGCTGACATTTAGGATCCCTCGCCAGGCCAGGACACGCCTTCATCGGCAAAGAAATGGTGCGGACCTGGATAGGATTCCACATAGGCCATATGAGTGACTGTGCCCGCAGTCTTCGAGTGATGATGCAGAAAAAAGGCGGGCGGCTCGAAATTGAACAAGGCTGGGCCTTTTTCGGTCAGATCCAGGACAACCTGATGGGCAGTGCTCGGCGCCAGCGTCATAATTTTCCCTGCAAATCCGGCAATAATCGGCCGGTGCAAATGGCCGCATAACAGCCGGTCAATGTGAGCGAAGGGACCAATGACCTCAGCCAAGGCCGGAGCGTCGGTCAAGCCGATTGCGTCCATATGACTGATCCCGCTGAGGGCGGGCGGATGATGCAATGCGATCAGGGTCGGGCGTTTGTCTTCTTCAAGGCGCTCATTCAGCCAGGACAATTGCGTTTCTCCAAGAGCACCGTCCGGCCGCCCGGGCAAGCTGGTATCAAGAGCGATCAACCGGACATCGCCAATATCGGCCGTGTAACAGAGTTTGCCGTCAACGCCGCTGTCCATACCCGGATAACCGGCCATTTCATGGCGCATATCAGCAGTGCCATCATGGTTTCCCGGGATCATATAAACAGGCATGTCCAGCCGGGAGAGGATCTGACGGCCGAGCGCGTATTCGCGCGGGTCGCTGGTGTCGGTGAGATCTCCTGTCAGGATCACTGCGTCTGGCCTGGGAACATGCGCATTCAAGGCGGCAATCGCCCGTTCGGCAAACATGTTGGTATCTGAGACGCGGTAACAAGCCAGACCGCGCGGGCGCAGGTGCAAATCGGTGATATGCGCAACGAGAGTCATCTAAACAGTCCCCGAATACAGACAGGATTCGTGTCTTTGACGATAGCTTCGGAGAGATTGAGAGCAAGCAGTGTTTCCCTTTTCCGAAAGCTCATGTAGGAGATGCACACAGGTTCTTTGGGGCCGACACGATCTGGAACAGCCCAATCATAGCGGAATTGAATTGCGATGGCAGAAATGCAAGAGGCAAAAGGCGAGGATATACAGCCGGAAGCAAGCCCGGAACAGCCTGTGCCCGCAATGAAGAAACCGATCTGGCTCCGCATTTTCGGCCACGACTTGTCTGCTCCGCTGTTGCTGCTGGCTCTATCGCTTTTGCTGTTTGTCCCAGGCCAATGGACCGTGCCACCGCTCGACCGTGATGAACCGCGGTTTACTCAAGCAACAAAACAAATGCTGGAAACCGGTGATTATGTCGATATCCGGTTTCAAGAAACGGCCCGGCACAAGAAACCGGTTGGGATCTATTGGCTACAGGCCGCAGCGGTGAAACTGACCGGGCATGATGCAAGTGCTCCACTATGGGTTTATCGATTGCCGTCTCTCATCGGCGCTGTTTTGTGTGTGCTGGCGACCTTCTGGCTCGCCAGAGCCTTTATGGGACCTGCCGGCGCTTTGGTTGCTGCCGGATTTGTTGGCCTGTCCATCATTCTCGGGGTTGAAGCCCGGCTTGCAAAAACCGATGCCACTTTGTTTGCAACGATTGTTATCGCCCAAGGTGCTCTGGCCCGTATTTGGCTGAAGGAAGCAAACAAACGGGCCTGGGGGCTTGGTCTGATCTTCTGGACCGCGCTTGCAGCTAGCGTTTTGGTGAAAGGACCGGTCGGGCCGATGGTGATCGGTTTCACGGTTGTGTCACTGATGATTTCACGGCGGAAGATCGCCTGGTTCAAAGCCGCATCCCCGCTTCTTGGTCTGCTGTGGTTTTTTCTGCTGGTGTTGCCCTGGTTTGTGGCGATTTGGATTGCCACCGATGGAACCTTCTTTACCGAGGCCATCGGCAAAGATCTTTTAGGCAAAGTCTCGACGGGACAGGAAAGCCATGGTGCGCCGCCTTTGACACACCTTGGGGCCATGTTTGGGGTGTTTTGGCCGTTACCAGCCTTTTTCCTGATCGCCCTGCCGGTGATCTGGCGCGAGCGGGCAAGTCCATTAGTTGTTTTCTCAGCTTGCTGGTTCTTCCCGAGCTGGATCGTCTTCGAATTGGTCGCAACCAAACTGCCGCATTACACCATGCCGCTGTTACCGGCCTTGGTACTACCAGTTGCGGCGGCCTTGATCGAAGGGGCCGGCGCTGAAACACGGAAATGGGTCCGGTGGACTGCGGCGATCCTGTTCGCTGTCCCGGCTATCGGCATTGCGGTTGGCGCATTCGCTGGGCCATTTGTTCTTGGAACTTGGCCGTCGCCGCCTGGGGCGATCGTCACCGCAATAGGCGCCGTTTTTGCTGTTGTAGCTGCTACCCGGCTTTTGCGCGGCCCTGCGCTTTATGCTCTGCCGCCAACAGCACTGACTGCCATTGCAATTGCGATTGGCGTTTGGGGCTTTTCGGGGCCGGCATTGACCACAATTTGGGTAAGCCCGCGGTTGGTCGCAGCCATGGACGAGATCCCGGGCTGTGCCAATCAAGAAGCCAGGCAAGTGGCAACAACCGGTTTCCATGAGCCGAGCTTCATTTTCCTGGAAGGTACGGACACCAGAATCATTCCGGCGGAGGGGGCTGCGAAATTCCTGGCGGACGAGAGCGCAGTTGGTGCTGGCAGCTGCCGGATTGCGGCCATTGAAAGCCGGCACGAAGAGGCGTTTTTGGCATCAGCCAAAGAGATTGGTCTTGTACCAGAGGTGCGAAAAAGGGTAGAGGGCCTGAATATCAACGGCGGCGATGATGTCGATATCGCGCTTTATCAAGCTGCCGTTAGTGGAACAAACACACAAGGCGGCGATGAGCAGCAGTAGTCGGATGAAGCGGATTTGGGAACGCATGCGTGGCAACGCCCGCCGCGCGATGCTGCTGTATTCAAATCGAGAGGAACGGGGAGAAGCACAGCGCAAGTCTCTTCCCCCAGGACAACGTCCTCAGGATATCCTTGCGGTCCTTTTGCTCACTGTTGGGGTTGCGGTTGTTGCCTTTGATGCGCCGACGTATCCGTGGCTGAACTCTCTGCCCAATGAATACCGCATAGCGTTCCGCTCGTTCACGGACCTTGGTAAAGCCGATTGGATCCTGGTGTCAACCGGCATTCCATGCCTGTTCCTGCTTGCGTTGGATGGGGGCCGGTATGCCTTCCGGATCCGGATGGCAATTGGCGCGGTTTTCACTTATGCCGCTTTCATTTTCTATAGCGTTGCTGCCTCAGGAATCGTGGTTCTTGTTCTCAAGTGGTGCCTTGGGCGTGCCAGACCAAAGCTCTATGAAGAGGTCGGACCGGTCCATTTCGATTTTCTGGCGCTCAACGGCAAATACACCAGCTTTCCCTCCGGGCATTCGACGACCGTCGCGGCGCTGGCAACTGCGCTCTACTTCATTTTTCCGGCCTACCGCTGGCTGATCGTAGTGAGTGCCTTCTGGCTGGCGTTTTCACGGGTTATGGCCGGGGCGCATTATCCGAGTGATGTGATCGCTGGAACGCTCTTGGGCATCACATTTACATTCTTCACCGTACGCGCCATGGCCCGGCGGCGCATTGGTTTTCATATCGCGGAAAATGGCAACATCGTTCCAAACATGACTTATGTGTCGGCCAAGGCCAGCGCGCGGGCTGTATGGCAAGTGCTGCGCGGCCAGCGGGGCGCTGACCGGATCGTGCCGGGCCGGACCGTTACGGGTGAGGCTGACTGATTTCATGACACAGAGCTATCTTGAGGCGCTGACCGCCACCAAGGGAACGATCGCGGTGACCGTGGTGGTACCGGCGAAAGACGAAGCGCAAAACCTGCCGATCCTGCTTGATGAAATTGAAGAGGCACTGACTGGCCGGACCTTCGAAGTTATTGTCATCGACGACGGGTCCACAGATGGTACGGACATTGTCCTGCAAGATTATGCCGCGACCCATGACTGGTTGCGTCCAGTGCGGCATGAGAAGTCTTGCGGTCAAAGCTGCGCGGTCCGCACCGGGCTTCAGCATGCGCGCGGAGATTATGTCGCAACGATTGACGGTGATGGTGAGAACAATCCGGCATATATCCCAAAGCTGATCGATGCCTTGGACGCGGCCGGACCATCGGCAGCCTTGGCCGCGGGCCAGCGCCTTGGACGTAAGGCAAGCCTTGGCAAACGGTATGCATCGAGATTTGCCAACAAGTTGCGCGGTGCCATCCTAAAAGACAATACAAGGGACAGTGGTTGCGGCCTAAAAGCGCTGCGTCGTGAGATCTTCCTGCAGCTGCCCTATTTTGACAGCTGGCACCGCTTCTTACCGGCCCTGGTGATCCGCGAAGGATACGGTGTCGTGCATATTGATGTGCAGGATCGGCAACGCCGTCACGGGACATCAAAATACGGCATCTTTGACCGAGCTTTGATCGGTGTGCTGGATCTCTTTGGCGTTTGGTGGTTGCGCCGCCGTAGGAAGAAAATTCCAGAAGTCCGCCCTCTGACCTAAATTGCCGCCACATTTCCCGCGCACTAGACCCCAACATGCGCGTCAACGACTGGAACGAACCTGACATGGCTGCCCTATACGACTGGCTTTACGCAGTCTTCATCGAACAATTTGATTTTTGGATCATCCTTGGCTTCTTCGCGCAGGCCATGTTCATGATGCGTTTTGTGATTCAGTGGGTGGCATCTGAACGGGTTGGCCGGTCGATTGTTCCGGTCGCCTTTTGGTTCTTCTCCGTCGCTGGAGGAACGCTTTTGTTGATTTATGCCATCCAGCGTCAAGATCCGGTGTTTATTGCCGGGCAGGGGCTTGGGCTGCTGATTTACTTCCGGAACTTGTGGCTGATTTTTAAAGAAAAGCGGCGCGATCCAACCATCTGATCGCGCCTCTTTTTGCCGTTTTGCGGAGCATCGGGTCGACTTAACCAGCATCCATCACTCGGGCCGAGCCGGATACCCGGATAGAACTTCCTTTTTCACTTGAGATTTCGGCGGTGATCCGGCTAGGCAGCCCCATGTCGACGCCTTGATTGATTTCGATCTTACCGCCGTGCGGCCAATCGATATCCCGCAAATACCCCGCATAGGCCGCGCTGGCTGCCCCCGTTGCAGGATCCTCATAAACACCTCCGGACGCAAACGCATTGCGCGTATGAAAGAGCTGCGGCGTTTCGCTATAGCCAATCAGGATGGTTACCCAGCCATATTCTTCCATCAGTTTGCGGCCGGCTTCTTGATCGTACGTCATGTCCGCAACGGCCTGGCGGGAGGTGAGAGTCAATGCAAAGTGATCTGCACCACCGTGAACGATTGCCGGTGGGATCCGCGGATCAATCTGATCTGCTAAATATCCAAAAAGGTCCAGGACCTTGTTCAAGACCTCTGCCGGGGATTTTTCGCTCCGTGTTGGCGGAGATTGCAGTGCCGCTTGATAAAGCTCACCGGATGCTGCGCCTTCGACTGTGATTTCGGCTTCGTTCAAAATCAGTTTGTAAACGCCTTCGCCAAACTGGCTGGTAAGGGCGGATCCTAAAGCGATCGTGGCATGACCACAGAACGGCACTTCGGATTGCGGGGAGAAATAGCGGACGCGCCAAGCACTGTCGCCATCAGGCATGGCAAAGGCGGTTTCGGAAAAGCCGACATCGGCGGCAATCGCGCGCATGTCATCTACGGACGGATGTGCGTCGCTTATCAAGACGCCGGCCGGATTGCCGCCTTGCTGGCCGTCGGAAAATGCTGAGATACGTTGAATGTCCATGGTGGGAACCTTTGAGTTCGAATTGGTCCCCACCATTTTGTAACAAGTTTTATTGATCGCAAGACGGTCAAACCATGAAATTTGTTCATGGTATTGATCACTTATTTGAACGCCTTATCCAGAGCTTGCTCAAGATCCTTGATGAGGTCTTCCGGGTCTTCCAGCCCGATGTGAAGCCGGATGGCGTGGAGATCCGGATCGATTGGTGTTGCTGAGCGCATACCTTTCAAACGAACCGGAATGGCCAAGCTTTCAAAACCGCCCCAGGAATAACCGAGGCCGAACAAAGTGAGGGCGTCCAGGAACGCGTGGGCTTGTGCTTCTGTCGTTCCCTTAGTGAAGTCAAAACCACAGAGGCCGGACGCCCCGGAAAAGTCCCGTTTCCAAATCTCGTAACCGGGATCGCTCTCCAGCGCCGGATACCGCAACGCGCCAACGGCAGGCTGATCTTTTAGCCAATTCAAGACAGTGGCCGTGTTTTTTTCATGCCGTTCCAGGCGTACCGACAGAGTTCTGAGACCGCGCAGTCCGAGATAAACATCATCTGGGGCAACATGGCTGCCCATGGCACCGTGCAGCTTGTGAAGATTGTCCCAGGCCTTCTCACTTGCCGCGATTGTCCCGAGCATGACGTCAGAATGTCCGACGATATATTTAGTGCCGGCCTGGATCGACAAATCGACACCAAAAGACAATGGTTGGCAATAGAGCGGGCTGGCCCACGTGTTGTCCATCAGAACAGTCGCGCCGATCTCATGGGCCGTTGCCGCAACAGCCGGAACATCCATCATTTCGAAGGTGAGAGATCCCGGTGCTTCAGTAAACACTGCAGTTGTGTTCGGTTTGTACAGAGATTTGACGCCAGCGCCTAAGGCGGGGTCATAATACTCGACCTCGACATTCAGGCCGGGCAGCACAGTGTCGGCAAAATGACGGGTCGGGCCGTAAGCAGTATCAGCAATCAGAATATGGTCGCCCGCTTTAACGCAGGACAGGATCGCCAGAGAGATCGCATTCAGCCCGGAGTTCGCGAGTTTTACGCCCGCAGCACCTTCGATCTCCTTCAAGGCATCTTCTAGGGAATCCGTCGTCGGATTGCCGCGCCTTGCATAGGAGTATTTCTGACTGCCGGTAACAAGCGTTTGGCTGTCTGGATAAAGAACGGTTGAAGCATGAACAACCGGCGGATTGACGAAGCCGTGGAAGTTCGCCGGATCCCGTCCTGCATGCGCCAGCTTCGTATCGAGTTTTGTTTCCGATTTGGAAGTATTGTTTTTCATAGTGTCCTGCTCGTGAGACGGGGCGTGTGAATTTTGGGGCCGGTTAGAGACAGCGGTTCACTGGGTTTTACCCAGCAAAGCCAACATGTCTAGGCAGCATTTGTGTACGGTGGAAAATCTGCTTCGAATTGCCATTTTTCCCAAGTGTTTTTTTCATTGGTATTAGGGAATTATCGCAATGGTCCTTTGATTTCTCCGGTGTGGCGGGCGGTATTTCGCGCCTCAGGAGGACTATACTGATGACCAACCTTATCAAAAGCATTTTGCTTGCCGCCACCGTAGGCGGTTTTTCTGGACCAGCCGCAGCGTCTACTCTGGACGATGTAAAGGCAAACGGTTTTTTCACCTGCGGTGTCAGCCAGGGCAACCCGGGTTTTTCCAATCCGGACAATGAAGGCAACTGGAGCGGCCTGGATGTAGATTATTGCCGCGCTGTCGCGGCCGCGGTCTTGGGCGATCCGGAAGCTGTTAAATTCCGCCCGCTGTCGTCACCGGAGCGCTTCACGGCCCTACAGTCCGGTGAAATCGATCTGCTTTCGCGGACCACCACCTGGACAATGTCCAGGGATACCAATCTCGGCGCGAACTTCGCAGGCGTTATGTATTACGACGGCCAGGCGATGATGGTGCGAAAGGAGCTTGGGATTACATCGGCCATGGAATTGGCTGGGGCTTCGGTTTGTACTGCCACCGGTACGACCACCGAATTGAATGTCGCCGACTTTTTCCGTGTCAACAAAATGGAATACGAAGTTGTCGCCTTTGAAAAGAATGACGAGGTGACAGCGGCCTATGATGCCGGCCGCTGCGACGTTTATACGACCGACAAATCCGGCCTGCATGCCAATCGGTTGAAGCTGACCAACCCGTCTGACCATATGATTCTGCCGGAAGTCATTTCGAAAGAGCCGCTCGGTCCTGTTGTCCGCCAGGGCGACGATCAATGGTTTAACATTGCCAAGTGGACTTTGAACGTTCTGATCAATGCTGAGGAACTGGGTGTGACCCAAGCCAACGTTGAGGAGATGAAAGGGTCTGATAATCCAGCTGTGAAGCGTCTTCTTGGAATCGAAAGCAATTTCGGTGAGGCGCTTGGCCTCAACAAGGACTGGGCCGTCCGCATCATCGGCTCTATTGGCAACTATGGTGAGGTCTTTGCCCGGAACGTTGGTGTCGACACACCGCTGGGTATTGAGCGCGGGCTCAACGCCTCCTGGACAGATGGGGGCATTCTTTATGCCCCGCCGGTTCGCTAGGCCTGCCGATACCCATATTTGTCTCTTATCCGGCGCTTGGTTGATCCGAGCGCCGGATTTTTATCAGCAGCCCTCGAGAGAAGTTCCTCTACGGTACTCGTCTTACTTGACGTTGGGGTGATTACCTAATGGGCAGCCGCTGCGCCGAAACTAGACATGTTCGCGTTTTGTGCAGCCATGGTAACCGTAATCCTACTTTCGACCGAGAAATTTATCGAGATAACGCCAGCAAGTACTTGACCCGAACTCCTAAATGCCATCGTATGGAGAGCGTTGGATCGGGGGGACGATTTCCGGAGGAACTGGCCTTGACGGCTGGTATTCACCCTGTTTGGGGGGTGAAGAGGATGTCTGCCCAACCCGACCCGACTAAATATAAAGTATGGGTAACAAATAAAGGCTGCATATCCATGTCTAATAAAATCCTTCCGCTCGTACTCGGCGCCGCTATGGGTGTCGCTGCGACAGCTGCTGGTGCGACGACGCTGGAAGACGTCAAGGCAAAGGGTTCCATCCAGTGTGGTGTGAGCCAAGGTCTGCCGGGCTTCTCAAACCCGGATGCTCA
The DNA here is from genome assembly GCF_965216085.1 of Roseibium sp. Lineage (GTDB taxonomy): Bacteria > Pseudomonadota > Alphaproteobacteria > Rhizobiales > Stappiaceae > Roseibium. The sequence goes on from NZ_OZ244138.1 coordinate 2,607,713, forward strand.
GGGGAACTGGACTGGTCTCGACGTTGATCTCTGCCGCGCGATGGCCGCAGCAGTTTTTGGCGACGCGTCTGCCGTTAAATTCACTCCGCTGTCCGCTAAAGAGCGTTTCACTGCTCTGCAGTCCGGCGAAGTCGACGTTCTGTCCCGTAACACAACCTGGACCATGTCTCGTGACACCCAGTTGGGTCTGAACTTTGCTGGCGTCAACTACTACGACGGTCAGGGCTTCATGGTTCGTAAGGATCTTGGTGTCACGTCCGCTCTGGAACTGTCCGGCGCATCTGTTTGCACCAACACTGGTACAACCACAGAGCTGAACGTTGCTGACTACTTCCGTGCCAACAACATGCCGTACGAAATCGTCGCTTTCGAAAAGGCTGACGAAGTTGTCGCTGCATATGACGCTGGTCGTTGTGACGTTTACACCACGGACGCTTCCGGTCTGTACGCTCAGCGCCTGAAGCTGACCAACCCGGGCGACCACATGGTTCTGCCGGAAATCATTTCCAAAGAGCCGCTTGGCCCGGTTGTCCGTCAGGGTGATGATGAGTGGTTCAACATCGCTAAGTGGACTCTCAACGCGATGATCAACGCTGAAGAAATGGGCGTTACATCTGCAAACGTTGACGAAATGAAGGGTTCCGACAACCCGTCCATCAAGCGTCTTCTGGGTGTTGAAGGTGCCTTTGGTGAGGCAATCGGCCTTGGCAACGACTGGGCATACAACATCATCAAGAACGTTGGTAACTACGAAGAAACCTTCAATGCGAACGTTGGTCCGGACACTCCGCTCGGCATCTCCCGCGGTGTGAACGCACTGTGGTCGAACGGTGGTTTCCTGTACGCACCGCCGGTCCGCTAATCCTCTTATGAATTGAGGATTTCTGGGGTTCCGGCGGCATGGCTGCCGGAACCCTCAATAAATTCTACGCAGATATAACCGGAAAACATCCGGACATGCGTGGGGAACACACCTGCTTTCTGCCGATAGGGGAACGCTCTTTCAAGAGCGTTATCGAAGAAAGAGGTCTACGCCACGTCCACGGTGAGGCCATATCAAGGGCCAGAGATGCCGGGCGTGATAACTTGGGCGAGGTTCTATGTCAGTCTTGGAGCAAGACTCGGCTGGGGCACCTGCGCGTGCCTCGCTGGTGAATGATCCGAAAGTGCGGGGGCTGTTCTATCAGGTGCTCCTGATTGGAACATTGGTTCTCTTCGGATACTTCATAGTCACGAACACGATAGCCAACCTGGAGCGGCAAAACATTGCCTCCGGTTGGGGCTTTCTTGAAAACACAGCCGGTTTCGGCATCATCCAATCGCTGGTTTCCTACTCGGAAACATCGTCCTACGGACAAGCGGTTTTTGTCGGCTTCCTCAACACACTGCTGGTGGCCGTCGTTGGTATCTTCTTTGCAACAATCATCGGGTTCGTTGTCGGGATCGCCCGGCTGTCGAACAACTGGGTCATTTCCCGGATCGCGTATTGTTACGTTGAACTGGTCCGGAACATCCCACTGCTGTTGCAGATCTTCTTCTGGTATTTTGCGGTTTTGCGCGCTGTGCCGGGCAAGCGGGAAAAGTGGTCTTTCTTCTTCGACACTTTTCACCTCAACATCGCAGGCCTTCGCATGCCGAGGCCGATTTGGGAACCGGGTTCTGGATGGATCGGCGTCGCCTTGATAGTTGGTATCGTGGCTTCAGTTGTCGTTTCAAAGTGGGCGCACAAGCGCCAAGATGAAACGGGTCAGCAGTTCCCAGTCTTCTGGACTGGCCTTGGTCTGATTATCGGCTTGCCGGTACTCACCTATCTGGTCACCGGAATGCCGATGTATCTGGAGCATCCGAACTTTATTGAAACCGGTCCGATTTTGCGGCGTGGTTTCGAATTGGGTGTCGGTTTCAACCTTATTCCAGAGTTCCTGGCTCTGACAGCGGCGCTGGCTATTTACACGGCGGCCTTCATCGCGGAAATCGTTCGAGCAGGTATTCAGGCGGTCAGCCATGGCCAAACTGAAGCGTCTCATGCACTTGGTCTTCGCAACGCACCGACGCTGCGTCTGGTGGTCATCCCGCAGGCAATGCGCGTGATTATTCCGCCGCTGACCAGTCAGTACTTGAACTTGACGAAGAACTCATCACTTGCCGTTGCTATTGCCTTCCCGGATCTGGTGTCCGTCGGCGGTACGGTTCTCAACCAAACTGGTCAGGCGATTGAAATCATCGCCATCTGGATGGCGGTCTATCTGTCGCTCAGCTTGATCACTTCAGCATTCATGAACTGGTACAACCAGCGCATGGCGCTCGTGGAACGGTAAGGAGAGCGGCATGTCAAATTCACAGTTGTTCCAAATAAGAACTGAAGAGGCGCCGCTTCTGCCGGCGCCGGTTTCCACCACTGGTGTGATTGGATGGATGCGGCAGAACTTGTTCTCATCCATAGGTAACACGCTTCTGACCCTGGTCGGTATCTACATAGCCTATTCCCTGATTACCCCGTTCATTCAGTTCGCGTTTGTGGACGCGGTCTGGAGCGGTGAAAATCGGGAGGCCTGCCTTCCGTCAGATGGTGGGCATAGCGGGGCTTGCTGGGCCTATGTTGAAGCGTATCTTCCGCAGTTCATCTATGGCCGGTATCCGGTCGAGGAACGGTATAGGGTCGATATCGTCTATGCACTGTTTGCGCTTCTGCTCGTGCCTTTGGCAATTCCAAGTGCACCGTTCAAGAAGATCAACGCGGTCCTGTTTCTCGTCGTTTTCCCGATCGTTGCCTATTTCCTTCTGACCGGTCTGGTCATTGGGGATTCGGTGATCTGGCCGATCGTTGAAACTGCTCAATGGGGTGGTCTGCTAGTAACGCTGGTGATCGCAGTGACAGGTATCGTGGCGTCCTTGCCGCTCGGTATTGCGCTGGCCCTTGGACGACGGTCTAAAATGCCGATCATCAAGCTGGTCTCGATCATTTTTATCGAGTTCTGGCGTGGTGTACCGCTCATCACGGTTTTGTTCATGTCCTCAGTGATGCTGCCGTTGTTCCTGCCGGAAGGCGTGACCTTCGATAAGCTTCTCCGGGTTCTGATCGGTGTGACGCTGTTCTCAGCTGCCTATATGGCTGAGGTCGTCCGTGGTGGCCTTCAGGCGATTCCGAAGGGGCAATACGAAGGTGCGATGGCGCTCGGACTTCGGTTCTGGCCGATGATGTATCTGATCATTCTGCCGCAAGCGTTGAAGCTGGTGATCCCTGGGATCGTCAACACCTTTATCGGTCTGTTCAAAGACACGACCCTTGTGTTGATCGTCGGTATGTTTGACCTCCTTGGCCAAATCCAGTCGTCCTTTACGGATCCGACCTGGTCGACACCAAGCCAGGGCCACACCGGTTATCTTTTTGCAGCGATAATCTTTTTCGTCTTCTGCTTCGGCATGTCGCGATACTCCATCTACATGGAGAAGAGGCTGCACACAGGGCACAAACGCTAGACACTGAACAAAGTGCAGGGCGCGCGATCAGACGCTGCGCCCTGCGGATCGAAATTTCTGGAGAGATACTCATGAGTGAAAATGCAGTAAATGCGGAAGAGCTGGCCGCTGACCGCTCGAAAATGAAGGTTTCGGACACGGACGTCGCGATCGAAATCAAAGACATGAACAAGTGGTACGGCGACTTTCACGTCCTGCGCGACATCAATCTGCGCGTGATGAGCGGAGAGCGGATTGTTATCTGTGGCCCGTCCGGTTCCGGCAAATCAACGATGATCCGTTGCATCAACCGTCTGGAAGAGCACCAGGCCGGCAACATCATCGTTGAAGGCACTGAACTAACCGACGATCTGAAGAAGATCGACGAAATCCGCCGTGAAGTCGGAATGTGCTTCCAGCACTTCAACCTGTTCCCGCATCTGACGATCCTGGAAAATTGCACCTTGGCGCCGATCTGGGTGCGTAAGATGCCGAAGAAGGAAGCCGAAGAGATCGCGATGCACTACCTGGAGCGGGTCAAGATCCCGGAACAGGCGCTGAAGTACCCGGGCCAGCTGTCTGGTGGTCAGCAGCAGCGCGTGGCGATCGCCCGGTCACTCTGCATGAACCCGAAGATCATGTTGTTCGATGAGCCGACATCGGCGCTCGATCCGGAAATGATCAAGGAAGTGCTCGACGTGATGGTTGGTCTTGCCGAAGAAGGCATGACAATGCTTTGTGTGACCCACGAAATGGGTTTTGCCCGTAAAGTAGCCAACCGGGTTATCTTTATGGATGCCGGCCAAATTGTTGAGCAGAACGAGCCGGAAGAGTTCTTCACCAACCCGCAACACGAGCGGACGAAGCTTTTCTTGAGCCAGATCCTGCATCACTGATCTCAGCCACCTTGTTTGGCGTTCCAAAAACAAGAAGCCCCGGACGTTTGTCTGGGGCTTTTTTCTTAGAAAATTATTAGACTGGCACCAGTTTATCGACCGCACTGCCAGCAAGCATCTTCAGCGTTTCCGGATCTTCCCCCATACGTGCCCGGATCGAAATTCCGTGGATCACCATGGCCAGTATTTGACCGGCCTCGAACGCTGCTGCTTCGCTGATATTACCTTTGCCGTGATAGTGGATAAGCTGGCCGAATTGGGTGTCCATTCGAAGAATGACAGCTTCCAGCGCGTCCTTGAAATCTTTGTCCTGCAGGATTTCGGTCGGAAGAGTGGAGATAGCAAAACATCCATATCGCGCGCCGGCGATATCAGTGTGCCCGGTGTAAAGGTCGATGGCGGCACTGAAGATTGCTTTGAGTTGTGGTTTGGCGCCTTTTTCGGCGAGTGCAGCGTCCCGCAAATGCGCTTCCATCTTGTCCGCAAACCGCGTGACCACCTTCATGAACATGTCTTTTTTTGAGCCGAAGGCGGAATAAAGGCTCGGCCGGTTCAGGCCGGTTTCAGCAGCAATCTGATCAAGACTGGTTGCCGAATACCCGTTTTTCCAAAACACCTGCAGGATTTGATCCAGCGTTTTGTCTTCATCAAATGTGCGCGGTCGGCCGCGTTTGGCGCTTTCTGTCATTTTATACCACTTCGCATAAAAAGCTCGACCTGTCTATTTATATGCGATACGGTACAAAAAGAAAAAGGGATGATGTCATGACAATGTTTGACGAGATTGAGAAAAAACCGGCATTGGGATCGCTGGCCTGGGGGACGCGGACTGGCGCCTATAGCCACGGCCGCCTCACCACTTATGAAAAGCTCGGTGTTTTAGGAAACATGGGAAAGATGGCGGGGCTGCAAGGGTTGGATGTACTGGCCAGCAAGCTTGGGCTGATGAAGGCCTATGGTGCGGATTTGGAGGGGCTACTGCCGCCGACAACTGGTTTGGTCACCGATAGCCTCGTTTTTGCCGATGAAGTGCTTGGCGAAGAGATTTTCCAGCATAGTTGGCGGACTTACTATTGGGGCATGCTTTTGGGCGGTTATCGGGGGTTGGAAATCGACCGGGAGATACTGTTTTCAGCGGCGATTCTTCATGATCTAGGAATGGCAAAGGATCGGCCGGTCCATCCGTGCACCTGTTGTTTTGCTGTTCATGGTGCGGAACGGGGAAAAGCGCATTTGATTTCAAAAGGGCATGATCCGGCCAAGACGAGAAAAATCGGCGATGCGATCGCATTGCATCTCAATGGATATGTTTCAGACCGTGTTCATGGCGTCGAAGCACACCTTTTAAGCCGTGGAGCCATGTGCGATGTCTTTGGTTTGGGAAGCAAACGGGTCGCCCGGGACACCCGCCGGGCCATATTGGCGCACCACCCCAAAGGCGACTTGTTGAACGGTTTGGAGATCTGGCCGGGCCATCACTTAAAAAACACACGCGGTGATTTTCTTATCCGTTTGAACCGGAACGAAAAACACGCGGCTCAGCCACTATCCCTGCAGCAAAGCCCTAGATAACCGGGGACTAAAAACTGCAAAATTCATGACCGGACGTTTGCTGTTTAGAGGGCTTTACGGGGGGCTGGTTGATTGGTCGCGAATCAGTTTCTAGTTGTATTTCGTCATCCTGTTCTTTTTTGCAATGAAGGAAGTTCTGCTGGGAAGAAGTACTTAGGTAAAAAATGTAATCAGGTTGTATATTTAGGAAATGTTCATCATGAGGTGGCCAATTGCCCTAACGTAAAGTGAGGGCGCTCCAATGAATTTGTTACAATCAGATTTTCAGAAACGGTTGGAATTCGCCGAAATTGATAACCGCACAATTTCAGCATTGCAGGAAATTTGGCCAGTCATTCAGCCAGCTCTGGATGGCTTGCTGTCTGACTTTTACGCGCATGTGGGAAAGGTTCCCGAACTGGCCAATTTGGTCGGCGCCCAGCAATCGCGATTGGTGAATGCTCAAAAAACTCATTGGGAGAAACTTTTCACAAGCGGTTTTGATGAAGACTATCAGCGCAGCATCAATGCAATTGGTCATGTCCACTGCCGGATCGGCCTGGAGCCGAAATGGTATATTGCGGGATATAAATTTGTCCTTGTTCGCCTTAACAAATTCCTAGTCAAGAAATACCGCAGATCGATGAGGGATCTCGGGAAGACCCTCGAACATGTGACTGCCGCAGTCATGCTGGATATGGACCTGGCAATTTCCACCTATGAAGAGCAATTGCTTCTGGAACGTGCGGAACAGGCCAAGCGCCTCAATCAATCGATCGAGACCTTCAGAACACATGTTGAGGGGCCGCTTGCGGAGGTCGACAAAGGCGCTGCTATTGTTTCATCGGAATCCAGGAATCTGTCATCCATGTCAGAAGGCGCCCTGGAGCAAATAAGTAATGCACAGACTTATTCTGCCGAATCCAATTCAAGCGTTCAAACAGTTGCAGCCGCCACCGAAGAACTGTCCGGCTCTATACGGGAACTTTCAGAGCAGGTGATTGGCGCTGCGCGGATTGCAACAGAAGCCTCTGAAGGCACAGAACAATCCAGTGTTCACGTCAGCAGCTTGGCCGGGGCAGCCCAGAAAATCGGTGATGTGGTCGGCTTGATCCAGGCGATTGCTGAGCAAACCAACCTTTTGGCGCTCAACGCCACAATTGAGGCTGCGCGGGCAGGGGAATCTGGAAAGGGATTTGCTGTCGTCGCCAATGAAGTCAAAACCTTGGCTGGACAAACCGCCAAGGCGACGGAAGAAATCAGTCAGCAAGTTGGAGAAATTCAACAGACGACAGAACGGGCCGTCCAATCCATCGCGTCCATTTCCGATGTGATCAAACAATTGGATGAAATGACAACATCCATCGCTGGCGCCGTAGAAGAGCAGGGGGCAGCGACCCAAGAGATTTCCCAAAGCGTAAATGTTGTTGCCTCAGGGGCGCAATCCTTGGAGGAAAATATTCGCGGAGTTGGGGACGCGGTTAATGCGACCCACGACGCTGCAAATACTTTCCAGTCTGCCGCCGGCGAAATGAACCAGAGCGTTGACAGCATCTCCGATCACATCAAAGACTTTTTTGAAACATTGAAAACCGGAACCTAACATATCCGAAAATTATCCGTTTTGGATCGTTTAGAGTTCCAACCCTTTGTTCCGCGACCTAATCACAAGAATTCTTGCCTGCCATAAAAAAGAAAACCCTGCCGAATTCTGCAGGGTTTTCTTTTTTTGGGGCTGGCAATCCGTTCAGGCCGGGCCTGTCACCACTTCCGTATCGTCGCGGGCGCCCCATTCGGACCAGGAGCCATCATATAGAGACAGGTCACGGGCTTCGAGGACTGTGAGGCCGAGAGTGAGGATTGCCGCGGTCACGCCGGAGCCGCAGGTTGTGGTGATGGGTTTGGAAAGGTCAACACCGGCAGCCTCATAGATCGGCTTCAGCTCCTCTCGCGTTTTGAAGGTGCCGGCTTCTGAAATCAGGTCGGTAAAGGGCAGGTTTTTGGCGTTCGGCATATGACCGCTTCGCAATCCCGCTCGCGGTTCCGCAGCATCTCCTGCAAAGCGGGCCGCAGAGCGCGCGTCCAATAGTTGTGCGCCCGGTGCGTTGCTCAAGGCTTTGACTGCAGCCAGATTTGCAACGGCGCTGTTGTTCAAACGGGCCGTAAAATGCCGTTCAGGGCGCCGGACCGGATTGTCGTCCACGGGACGGTCTTCGGCGGTCCATTTGGGCATGCCGCCATCGAGCACATGGACGTTTTCGACTCCAAACGTCCGAAAAGTCCACCAGACGCGTGCAGCGGAATAGAAACCAAAATCATCATAAACGACAATGGTTTGACCGTCGCCAATTCCAAGTTTCCGCATGGCGGATGAAAACACATGCGGCGCGGGCAACATGTGTGGCAAGTCGCTGTTTTTGTCGCAAATCTCGTTGACGTCGAAAAACACCGCTCCGGGAATATGAGAATCCGGATAGACCGGTTTGGCATCGGGTGTTGTGACCGGCGGCATCCAGGCATTGACGACAACCACATCCGGTGCGTTGAGATGATCGGCTAGCCAGTCTGTGGAGACGAGCGGATGATATGTCATGAATCAGTCCTTGTGTTCCAGAAGGCCGTGGGCCTTGTGCCAGTCTTCGATGGATTTGTCCGGATAACCCTCAAAATGAACGTGGCCCGGTCCCTCTGGCACGTCAATCCACGCGGGTTTGTCCTTCAGCATGATGTGAACGGTTTCCGGCGTTTCCGGCAAGGCCGTATCAATGGACCCAGCGTGGGGATGCAACAACTCTGGCCAGCGCGGGTCCCAGAGCCAGAGGTGGGAACCGCAAGCCCCACAGAAATGACGTTCGGCAGGACTGGTCTTGCCGTCGATTTTGGCGTGATAGACCGATTTTTGGTCTGCACCCTCAACCTTGAGGCTGTGCGCATCCGCCATCAGATTGATCGCATAACCGCCGCTGCCGGCCAATTTGCGGCAGATCGAACAGTAACACTTCATGAAGGGGTACGGAGCTGCGCTCTCCACTTCAAACGTGACCGCCTTGCAATGACAGCTACCGGCGAGTTTCATCTGTAGAATTCCCTGTCGTGATCACTCTGTCAGGCGAAGCCGGACCCGGCGGTTTTGCTTGCCCTTTTTTTCGCTTTTGCCGAGCGTGAGCGGTCCTATTTCCGACGTCCGGGTGACATGGGTGCCGCCACAGGGCTGCAGATCGACATCACCGCCAATCCGCACAAGCCGGACCCGGCCAGCCCCGCGCGGCGGCTGCACGGACATGGTTTTGACCAAACCAGGATTGGCATCCAATTCTTCATCGGTGATCCATTCGAAGGCGACTTCGTGATCACCGCTGGCGAGCGCGTTGACTTTCTCGCTGACGGCTTCCTTGTTGAGGGGTGTGTCGCCCATATCGAAGTCGAGCCGGCCTTCGCCGTCGCCGATCTGACCGCCTGTCACAGGATATGGCAAGGCAACAGAAAGGAGGTGCAAGGCCGTATGCATGCGCATCAGCCGGTAGCGGCGCGCCCAATCAATATGCGCTGTCAGTTTCGCACCCGATTCCGGGAGGGTTTGGCCTTCAGCTGGAACATGAACAATCGTCTGCTTGTCTGCGTCGTAGACCGTTGTGGCAATCTCAATGCGGCTGCCATCATCCAATTCCAGATAACCGCTATCGCCTGGCTGACCGCCACCGGTGGCATAAAAGACCGTCCGATCCAGGACAATTCCACCGCGGTCGTTCACCTCCACCACGTCCGCTTCGCAACTGCGCAAATAGGCATCATCGCGGAAGAGGGGCGTGGTCATGTGAACAACTCCTTGGTTTGAATTTTGAATCTCTGCCAAGGATGCATAGTGCTCAATCAGGGTCAATCCACGGGCTGTGGTTTTGACAGTGGAAAAAGGGTCAAGAATTCGCTTTGGCGACCAGCAGTTTGAGCGCAAATGTGCCCATGATGCCGGCGAACAGCCAGTCGAATGCCCGCATCACCTTTGGAGAGGACTTGAGCAGTCTTGCAAACGCACCGGCTCCAAGGACCATCAGCGCGCAGATCGGCATTCCGAGGACCACGAAATAACCGCCGAAAAACAGAAGTTTAGCGGTGGCATGCGGATCGCTTGCAGACACGAATTGCGGCAGGAAGGTTACGAAAAACAACACAATCTTCGGATTGAGGATATTGACGCCCAGCCCTTGCAGCCAGACCCGGTGAAACGGCTGTTTTTTGGTCTCAACGGCTTCAAGGGTCATTGACGTGCCATTCCGGACTGCCTGAAACGCAAGCCAAATAAGGTAACCAGCCCCAATGACCTTGAGGATGGAAAACGCTGTTGCCGATGCCGCAAGCAGCGCTGAAATGCCGATGGCCGCCAGCACCGTATGAATGACGAGACCACAAGTTGCTCCAAGAACGGCTGCCAGACCGGCCTTACGGCCCTGGGTCAAGGTCTTGCTCATAAACAGCGTCATATCGGGGCCTGGCGTGATTGTCAGGACCAAAGCCGCCGCGGTGAAGGCAGCTAGGACAGCGGGTGTTGGGAAAAAGTCAGGCATCAGGGCGCAGTCCTATTTAATGAGCGTCGCGCACAACAACGCAAACGATCGTGTCTGTCAAAAGAAAATTCTTCGGGGGACAGGCGCAGGAAATGAGAATAGGCGCTAAGTCCTTAACTTTTCTTCAGAAGTCTCGCCACTAATATCAGACGGGGATTGTTCCGGGGGATGGTATGCCGCTAATCAAACTTCTTGTCTGCCTGTGCGGCTTGAGCTTCTTGTCCGGCTGTGCCGCCGTTGCCGTAGGTGGCGCCGTGGTGGGGACAGCAGGCACTGTTGTGGGAACCACGGTCAAAACAACAACTAAAGTGGCCGGTGGTGCCGTCAAACTCGCCATTCCAGATGGGGATGATGAAGAAGACTAGGGCCTCGAATCTCCGGCCAAACCGCTGCCTGGAGGTTTGGATTTTCTCTGTTTTCGCCCTTCGGGCGGCATTAATGCGTGGTGACGCTTATGCTCAAAAGGTGCCCAAAGTACAAATGTTGCGCTTCGCACGAAAATGCTGTCTTGCAGGTTTTGACATCTCACAAACAAGTTTTTGCTCGTAAATCGCGCAATGAATGAGGTGCTACATGATTGGACAAGAACTTACATGCAAAGTGAGTTTACGTTCTGGCTCAAAAGTTTTGCCTGTCTTCACCAGGGCTTACGTGTATTTATCCTACAATAGATTTTTTCCTCCGGCATTTCAAAATGTTATATAAAATCAAATCGTTAGTTGTTTTTACTTTGTCGGTAGCTGTGGCAATTGCGGTTGCGGTAAGAGTTTTTGAGGTTGCCAAAGGGCTTCAGAACTCAGAGGAAACAGCATTTCTCGCATTTCCGCTTTCCGTCATGATCCCTGCTTTGGCCTATCTTTTTTTGGCAACACGGCGGGGCATGTTTTCGCAAGAAGGGGTTTTGATGCAGCTTGGCACAATGATCCAACTGATGCTCATCATTGCATTGCCGAAGTTCGCGCTTTTTCTTGCGTTAGGTATACCGGTCGTTTTTCTGGTGGTTGAGATTTTCGAAACACGGTTTCCGATAAAGATCCGATTGTGGGTCAAAAAGCAGATCATCTCATGTTGAACTTGGACCTGCCCGAACCGCTTATGCTGGCCCTTAGATGGTTGCTTTTGCTTGGGCCAATATGTTTGGTGATGTTCTTCGCTTTTCTCCGAGAAACACCCCGACGCGCAAAAATTGGGGGGTTGTTCGCCTTTCTCTATGGTGTGCCGCTAATTTTCGTCACGCACTCGTTGGCCATTCACTTCGGTTGGTGGCGCTACGGGTGGGATGCTTTGATGCTTAACGGTATTCCGGCAGACATACTCATTGGTGGCGCAATACTCTTTGGTCCCGGACTATTTTTCGCGTTTCCGAACGTCAGCCCGCTTGTGATATGCCTGCCGATCATCATTGGATTGCACTCGATCCTGTTTAGCTCCTTGGAGCCACTCGTGTACGCTGGCCCGAATTGGTTCTTGGGGGTGGTATTCGTTTTTGTCACCGCTCACATCCCTGCAATCTATCTGGCTAGGTGGACGGCTGAGGACCGCCATCTTCCGATGCGCTGTGCGTTGCTCGCAATTATGACGGGCGGGATGATTTTTGCCATTTTGCCTTCACTCATCATGCATGCGATGGGCGGAGAATGGGGGCTACTTGAACGTCCAATATGGAGTACCGTTTTAGCAGCGGTATTGTTGGGATTTGCTTCAGTCATCGGTCTATCTGCGAACCAAATGCTTTGCTTGCAGGGTGGCGGCACCCCAATCCCTCTCGATCCGACGAAATGTCTCGTACGTTCCGGTATCTATGCCTACGTTTCAAATCCTATGCAGCTTTCTGCGGCTCTTTGCTGGATCATCCTGGGTTTGTATCTTCAAAATGCATGGGTAATCGCTGCTGCGGGCATGGCCTGGGTATTTGTTCAAGGTATGGTGCGCTGGCACCACCGGTATGATCTCCTCAAACGTTTTCCCGAAGGGTGGCCTGAATATAAAGAACACGTGCCCGAATGGCTTCCGCGTTGGAAGCCGTGGGTTCCAACACCTGCACGCTTCACGGTTGATACTGCGGAAGTCGTTTGGCCAAAAGCGCTGCGCGGCGCAACGGGTCTCTCGATCGAAACTTCGAACGGTTCAACAACCTACCAGCCAAAGGGTGAAACGCGGCAGTTCGGCGGCATAGAGGCGCGTTTATTCGCGATGACCCATATCAATTTCGCATGGGCAATCGCGGCGCATGCAGCTTTGATCATTGTTTTACCGGCGAAGTACGTTCTGTCTCAGGCCGCCCGACCCGCGAGGGCGCGGTTATGACAGGTCCAAGGCTGCTGCCTTCAAACCCATCGGCCTTTATGCTGGGTCTTGATAGCCTAACAGCAATTCGCGGTGACCAGCTCGGTTTTTATGCGCGCATGCGGGAGACACACGGGGATCACGTGACCCTTCGCCTGGGGCCTTTCAAATCGCACCTGTTCTTCCATCCTGATCACATTGAGGCTTTGCTAGCCCGCAATTCCCAGTCTTTCATACGTTTCAAGAAACTGACAAAAGTGGTACGGCAGTGGAACGGTAACAGCCTTCTTGTTGAAGAAGGGGATGGCTGGCGCGTCCGGCGCAGGAAGGTTTTGCCAGCGTTTCAGACGCGTAGGTTGCCCGCATATGGTAAAGCGGCCGTTCTGGAAGCGGAACAGTTGTGTCGCTCAATGCGCGGCGCACATGTGTCGGACACACTCAGTTTCGACACCGATGCTGTAATGGCCAAGCTTACATTGGACATCGCGACCCGAACATTGTTTGGAGCGCCTCCGCGCAAAAACGGATTTGAGATAGAACGTGCTATCCAAATCTTGTCGGACACGGCATTCTCTGAATCGACATCGCCGGTCTCACTGCCGGATTGGTTGCCGTTTAAACGAAAACGCCAAAAGCGTTGGGCCATGCAAGTGATGGATGATCTGGTGTCCGGTCTTGTTCGTGCCGGAATCGATCGGCAAGAGGGCGCAAACTCGACAGATTTGTTGGGATCACTTATCGAGCATCATCAAGGAGATTTCACCGAAATCCGGGATGATGTCATGAGCCTTCTCATTGCTGGGCATGAAACGTCGGGTGCACTTCTGAGTTGGTTTTTTGCTTGCTTGGCCGTGTTTCCTGATTGTCTTACTTCCGTACTGGGTGAACTGAGACAGGTGCTGGGTGGAACTTCACCGACACCGGAAGCGCTTTCGGACTTGCCGATTTTGCGTGCGACGATCAATGAGACGCTTCGGCTTTACCCTCCTGCATATACTCTTTTCCTAAGGGAAGCTGTTGAACCGGTTGATATAAATGGTGTGAATCTGGCGAGAGGAGAACTGGCTCAAATCGTCCCATACACGACCCATCGTGATCCACGTTTTTTTCCTGATCCAGATAATTTCGACCCAACGCGTTTTTTGAAAGAGCCAACTTGGCCACAATTTAGCTATTTGCCGTTTGGGGCAGGGCCGCGTGTTTGCATTGGGCAGAATTTTGGCCTTATGGAAAGTTGTCTTGTTGCAGCAACGATCTTGCAACGGATGTCTCCGCTTCCAATGAAAAGTATACCCACACCGTCCGCCAAGTTCTCATTGCGCCCGTCAGGTGGCTTAGAGATGAACTGGCGTTTAGTCTAGGAAGCGGTGCCGCTGTTCGGGCGTTGGCAAAAGGCAGTCTTTCTTCATTCCGAACCAACGCAGTCGATTTCTTGCAACAATATCGTAAATACCGTCTCGGATTACGCGAGGAATGAAACGTAAAACACAAAACCATGACCAAGGCCTTTTGAGTTCGCCCAATAAGATCACGGTCGCGTCTGATTTCGTCAGCGCCTGTCCTCGCCGGACCACCAAGTAAGTCAAATTGAGGTCTTCTGGTTTGAAATCAAACCTGTCTGCGAGCGCTTTCCCAAAAGTCTTTCGAGACGACGCAAAGCGCACATTTTCGGACGCCTCATGTCTCAGAATAAATCTGACCCAGTGACTGCAAAGAATACAATCACTGTCGAAAACGACGACGATATCGTCATCGAAACCAACATCGTTGTTAACAAATTTGTCCGTCAGGGTGTTTGCTCTCATATTCATCGCAACTGCTACCCCTTTTTAGTCCGATGTCGGCTTGCCTAAACAGAGAAACTCACAAAATAGGTGACAACAGACGGGCGCCTTGGGCGAGGACCTGGAAGGCGTAGCTGCGGGATTGGAAGGCATCGGGCCAGGTGAGGCGGGCGTTGGAAAAATCTTCTTCCAGCATTTTTTCGACCTTGCCGATCATGCGTTCATGGGTGAACCACAGGGTCAGTTCAAAATTGATCTGGAAGGAGCGGTTGTCCATGTTGAGGGTGCCGATTGATACCAGTTCGTCATCCAAAAGCGCCACCTTTTGGTGCATGAAGCCGTCGGTGTAGCGGTAGACCTTAACGCCGCGCTGAACCAGGACATCCTCGTAAGCGTGGCTGGCCAGCCAGACGGTCCAATGATCACGTTTTTCCGGCAAGAGAATCCGCACATCGACACCGCGCATGGCAGCGGCGGCCAGTGCGGTTTGCACATCTAGAGACGGAACGAGGTAGGGGGAGGTAATCCAGAGCCGGGATTTTGCCTGTGCGGCGGCCTCAACATAGGCGATCGCACATTCTTCAAGCTTGTCGGCTGGACCGGTCGGCATCACCAGGATCGATTCATCTCCCGGCATCGGGACATCACTGACTTGCGGCAATTCAATGTGGGTTCCGCTGGCCCAAAGCCAATCTTCCACAAAGGACAGGGCACAAGCGACAGTGGCGGGGCCCTCGATGCGCACATGGGTGTCCCGCCAGCGGCCAAACCACTTGCTGCGGCCGATATATTGATCCGCCACATTGTGCCCGCCAACAAATGCTTCGCGGTAGTCGATCACCACCAGTTTGCGATGATTACGGTAGTTGAGCCGCATTGGCCCGAGCATTTTTAAGAACTTGTGGTTTTCATTAAAACCACAGACCTTAACCCCGGCGTTGGTCAATCGGTCGATAAAGTCGTGTGATAGAGCGTGGCTGCCGACGTCGTCGTAAAGGAAATAAACATCGATCCCATCCTTGGCCCGGGCAATCAGGGCGTCGGCCATCTCCCGGCCAAGGGCATCGTCGTGGATGGCAAAGAACTGAAAAAAGATCACTGACTCGGCGCGGGCGATCCCATCTTTGATTGCCGTGAAAGTCGCGTCACCGTCGATCAAGAGATCAGAGGTGTTGCCGGCCAGGAACGGCATGCCGGCAACCCGCGTGAGCACCGGCCAATCGCGGGTTTCTTCATGGTCCGTCAGTCCGAGTTCATCGGCTCTGCGGGCCCGCTCGGTTCGTCCAAGCGTTGTCTGGATTTTGGCGTAATCTGAAAACGACCGCCAGCCGAAGATGAAATAGAGCGGAACAGTTAGGTAAGGCAGGAAGAACAGGGACAGGAGCCAGGCCACCGACCCCTGGGAAGTGCGGGAATACATCACTTCCCGCACCGCGCAAATAAGGGCGACAGTATAAAACGCCAGCAGCGCCGCAGCGACCAGACCCAGGTTGTTGGCCAGTATATCCAGCCACGTCAGGTCGGTCGCGGCATCCTGAAGGACCCGTTCGGTGCCGGCTAGGCCGTCTTTGAGCGCAGGATCATCAGAATTCATGCCTAGTCTGGCGCGGTTCGCTCCCCCTTGGTTTTAGGCAAATGGCGGTTTTAGGCTGGTTGTCCGTTCGAGCCATCCCGGCACAGGCAGGTTCTTCGATTTCAAGAACTCCGGATTGTAGAGTTTGGACTGGCTGCGGGTGCCGTGATCGCACAGGATCGTCACGATTGTGTGCCCGGGGCCCAGGTCTTTGGCGAGACGTTTGGCGCCGGCGAGGTTGATGGCGCTGGAGCCACCCAGCAGCAGGCCTTCGTGTTCCGCCACGTCAAAGACGAGCGGCAAAGCTTCTTCATCTGGAATGGCATAAGGATAGTCGACTTTCACATCACCAACGATCACGGTCGAGCGCCCAAGGCCAATGCCTTCTGCGATAGAGCCGCCGTCGGTTGCCTTGGCTTCACCGTCCTTGAAGAGGTGGTACATGCCGGCACCGAGCGGATCGGCACAGCCAATTGTCACGCCGGGTTTTTGTTCGCGAAGGAAGGTGGACACTCCGGCCAAGGTGCCGCCGGATCCCACCGCACAGATAAAGCCGTCGATCTTGCCGCCGGTTTGTTCCAAAATCTCTGGACCAGTGGTGAGATAATGGGCTTTCCGGTTGTCGAGATTGTTCCATTGGTCGGCGAACAGGACACCATTCGGTTCGGTTTTTGCCATTTCTTCCGCGAGCCGGCGGGCAACGTGCTGATAGTTGTTCGGGTCTTTGAACGGTTTCGCCGGGACCTCCAGAAGCTCTGCGCCACACATGCGCAGCATGTCCTTTTTCTCCTGGGTCTGGGTTTCCGGGATTACGATCACGGTGCGGTAGCCGCGGGCACTTGCCACCAATGCCAGGCCAATACCCGTGTTGCCGGCAGTGCCTTCAACAATCACACCGCCGGGTTTTAGATCACCGCGGGCTTCGGCCTCCAAGATCATCTGCCGGGCAGGGCGGTCTTTCACCGATTGCCCCGGATTCATGAATTCGGCTTTGCCGAGAATTTCGCAGCCTGTTTCTTCAGAAAGGGCTTTGAGGCGGATAAGCGGTGTGTTGCCAATGGCATCAACAACAGATGCGGACACAGACA
Organism: Roseibium sp.; assembly: GCF_965216085.1. Taxonomy (GTDB): domain Bacteria; phylum Pseudomonadota; class Alphaproteobacteria; order Rhizobiales; family Stappiaceae; genus Roseibium. Next base: position 2,624,912 of record NZ_OZ244138.1, read on the forward strand.
TTCAATCAATCCTGACTGGTAAATGCGGACAGCGGGGCGGTCCGGCAGACATTGTATGTAGCTGCAGACGCTAATGATCTGAACGCCTGCGATCAAGCTTGCAATGTAAGATCTGTGATGGCGAATGCCATATCTTTAATGGTAAATTGGCGCTTAAAAGCCGTTTTCAGGAAAAGTAAAGCCTGAGTTGTTCTTCTCAGGTTATGGATAACTTGGCATTTTTGGCCTATTTATCCCGTGAATTGATCCGGTTTCAACGCCAGTGCGTAGGTGGGGTGTTGACCGGAATAAAAAGGCCGCTATGAGAGTAGAGATGGAAAAGAACGTGACCGGGATGGATGAGTTGCTGGCTGGCTATGCCGCCGGAACCCTGACTTATCCGGCTCAGGCATTGATCGGCGCTCATCTCGAATTGAGCGATCAAAGCCGCAGTTACGTCAATTCCCTGGAGACACTGGCCGGAACTGGCCTTGCCGACAGTGACCCTGTCGCCTTGTCTGATCGGGAAAATCTTTTGGATTCGATCTTCTCAGACGAAGATCCGATCATCGGCGAAGGCTTCGGGTTGCCGGCTGAGGTTAATTCTTCGGATGTGCCGCAATCGCTTAAGACCATCATCGGAAAACCTATGAAGGACTTGCCCTGGAAATCCCTTCTTCCGGGCGTAAAAGAATGCAAGCTCGGTGAAATTGACGGCTGCGATACGAGCCTGTTGTGGATCCGCGGCGGACGCAGGATGCCGTCCCATACCCATCATGGAACAGAGTTGACGCTTGTTTTACAGGGTGGTTTTTCAGATGAAGGCGGCCATTACATAACCGGTGATGTGGCTTTTGCCGATGGTGACATTGATCACAAACCGGTCGCCGATGATGGCGAGGATTGCATCTGTTTTGCGGTCACCGCCGGACGCCTGGAACTGACCGGTCCTATTGGCCGCTGGTTTGCCCCCTTCATGCGCGGATGATCAATCCAAATCCTTAGACTTTGCGTATTAAGAGCAAGGACCTAAGGAGAAATATTTGTCCAGCAATCACTTTGTTGCCGCCCCGTCCGACGGAGCTGCATGGATTACCGGTGCGAGCTCGGGAATTGGCCGTGAACTTGCGCTAGATCTGGCCCGGACTGGTTGGCAAGTCGCGGTCACTGCACGCTCGGAAAAAGGCTTGAGCGAGCTTCAGTCTGAAGCGTCTGACCTTCGCGGGGACATTCATGTCTTCGCCGGGGATGTAACCGACACCAGACAGATGGCCCAACATTGCGCCGATATTTCTGCCAATTTCGGCGGCTTAGCACTTCTCATCGCAAATGCAGGAATTTACTTGCCACAAGATGGCCTTGACGGTGAAATCGATGCTTACCGAAAGACCTTCGACGTCAATTTGATGGGCACGGTCAATGTGGTACTGCCCACTATCGCAGTGATGGGACAGGCAGGGCAGGGGCAAATTGCCCTTGTATCCTCCGTTGCCGGGTATAGCGGGCTGCCGACATCGGCAGCTTACGGGGCAAGCAAAGCTGGTTTGATCAACATGGCGGAAAGCCTGAAGTTTGATCTGGACCGTGCCGGGATCCATATTCAGGTCATCAATCCCGGATTTGTCGATACGCCAGCGACGAAGTCCAACCCGTTTCCAATGCCATATCTGATGACACCGGATGACGCGGTAAAAGCCATTCGGAAAGGTCTACAGGACCCGGACGCCTTCGAGATTGCTTTTCCCAGACCTTTTGTCAGACAACTCAAAGCCTTAAAACTGCTGCCCTACCGGCTCTATTTCAAACTTGTTCGCAAATCGACAGGTTGGGACAAGAAATAAGCCGGGTCTTGCCCGGCTTAAGTTCTGTTTTTTTCTCAAGAGGTCTTTTCATAGACCATTTGGCGCACATCTATGTTGCCGGCCCTAAATCCGGCTTCGCAGTAATGCAGATAAAACTCCCAGAGGCGCTTGAAGCGTTCATCAAACCCCATGGGGCTGATCTGTGGCCAGGCCGTACGGAACCGCTGGCGCCATTCCGACAAGGTGCGGGCGTAATCCTGCCCGAAGATTTTTTGTTCGGTCAGATCAAGGCCGAGAGATTTCCCAATTTCCGTAAGTTTCTCTGGTGGTGGCAGCATGCCGCCTGGAAAAATGTAGCGCTGGATGAAATCGGTGCCCCGCCTGTAATCCTCAAACATCCGGTCTTGAATGGTGATGATTTGGAGACCGGCTTTGCCGCCAGGTTTCAGGCAACTGGAGACTTTTTCGAAATAGGTCGACCAGTATTTCTCGCCGACCGCCTCAAACATCTCGATAGACGCGATCCGGTCATATTGACCTTTTTCATCGCGGTAATCCTGAAAGACGATTTCGACTTTCTCATTCAGCCCGGCATTGAAAATACGTTCTCTGGCATAATCGTATTGTTCCCTGGAAATTGTGAGGCCACGGACATTTGCACCGATTGTTTTGGCAACATGTTCGGCAAAACCGCCCCAGCCACAGCCGATCTCAAGAACGGAGTGACCGGGTTCAATGCCAGTCTGCCGGATCAAAGACGTATATTTTTCAGCCTGAGCTTCTTCCAAATCCTTGGTGTCACTGTTGTAGAGCGCCGAGGAGTAGGTCATCGAAGGATCGAGCCATTTTTTGTAAAATGCGTTTCCGAGATCATAGTGCGCTGAGATATTGCGTTTGGAGCCGCGTTTTGTGTTGGCGTTCAGCCAATGGCGGAACGACAGCAGCAAACGGGTGAGCGGGCGGCCTTGTAGGGCTTCAAGCGTCGAACTCTGGTTGATACAGAACACTTCCAGGAAGGTTGTAACATCCGGGGAGGACCAATAACCGGCCATAAATGCTTCGCCAACACCGACGTCACCGCCATTCACGACCATCTGAAAGAAACGCCAGTTGTGGATTTTCAGAACACCTTTTGGTCCATGCTCTACACCATTGATCAAAAAAATACGGCCATCCGGGAACGTGATTTCCAATGAACCGAAGCGGATTTTAAGCGCCAGACTTGCGGCGATCCGGGCAAGACGCGGCACGCCTCGCAACTCACTGCGGATATTGTCGCCGGTCAAAACAATAGGCCCACTCATACCGAACCTCTTGAAATGTTAGGTGTTGTTTTCTGCCATAGGCCTGGGGCGTTGCGCCGGTCCGTCTGGTAGTCTCTTACATCTTTTGCGGGCCGTTTATGAAATGGTACACGCTTGCGCCAGATTTTAAAGGCTTGCCAATGGATTGCGGCCATGACCTTGAAAGTTAGGAGCGGCACACGCAGGCAGGCGAGTAGGAGTTTGTGGGTCGTCGCGGCTTCCTGGTAGCCGGAAAAGGTTGCCGATAAGAGCGGTCCTTTATCGTCGGTTTCCAGGATCCGGATGCGGACCTCTTTGCCGGGTGGCAGCATCCGAAAATGGTAGTGCTGCTCCATGCTGATGAACGGTGAAACGTAGAATTCTTTCTTTTGATCCTGGCGGACGCCGGCATCGCTCATCTGGCCGTCAGTGACAGGTGCCACATAAGTATGAAGGCCGCCAAAGGTGTTCCTGACTTCATATACGATCGCCGTCAGCGCGCCGGTTTCGTCGTAAGCATAATAGACGCTGAGCGGATTGAAGCCGTAACCGAGAAGACGCGGATAAGCGAGCAAAAGAATACGGTTCGCTGGCGGCAAGCCCTTCTGGCTCATAAGCCCATCAATGTGAGTGCGAAGACTGCTGCCGTCCCGTGGACCGTGATCTTTTTCATGAAACGACAGAAGATTGAACCGGTTGACTGATAAAATGCGGCTTTGCCGCGCGGCGTCCGGTAACCGGTCCAAATCAATCAGCAGGTTGAACACCTCATAGGAGAACCGGTGGGTTTTTGGTTTCATCCTGTGATGCATAACCGCGCCTTGAAAAAGTGCCATCGCCGCATCCGGTGGTGGCCCATTGTCAGACATCCGGTTTTTGGAATCTCCTTTCCTCATTCGGCAGCTTCCAAAACTGAATAGGGCTCATGCTGTTGCTCCCACGGGAGCACCGCACCGAGCGTTTTTGCGACATTGAGGCCGGATACAAGGCCGTCCTCATGAAAGCCATGTCCATTCCAGGCGCCGCAAAACCAGGTGTTGTTGACACCTTGAATGTGGTGAAGCTGCTTTTTCGCAGCCAGAGCGCCAGCATCAAATTGCGGGTGGTCGTAGATGTATTTGGCGAAAGTCTTGTCTTCACGCGGCGCTTGAAACGGATTGAGGGTCACGAAAACCGGTTTTGAGCGATCCAAGTTCTGCAACCGGTTCATCCAGTAGGACACTGTCACATCTCGGGTTTCGCCAGCGTCCCGGTCTGACATGTAATTCCACGATGCCCAGACTTGTTTCTTTTTCGGCATGAGGTCTTCATCCCGGTGCAGATAGACTTCATTTGGCCGGTAGCGGATGGCACTCAAAATCCGGCGTTCTTCTGCACTTGCATCGCCGAGCATGGCAAGGCTCTGATCGGAATGGCCCGCCAGGATCACGTGATCAAAAGTGTCTACATGACCGGTAATGTCGCGGATAATAACCTTGCCATTTTGGCGAAGGATTTCGACCACTTCACTGCCAAGCCGGACTTTGTTCTCAAAAGGTGCAATCAGTTTCTGAACGTAATTGCGGCTGCCGCCAGAGACTGTGCGCCATAGCTGACGGTCCAAAGATAAAAGGCGGTGGTTGTCGAAAAAAGAGACAAAACTTTCTGCCGGGTAGGCGCGCATTTCGTTGATTGGCGTGGACCAAATGGCCGCTCCCATGGCGAGCAAATAGTCGTTGATGAAGCCTTTGGAGTAACGCTCTGCCTCCAGATATCCACCCAGCGTCTGGCCTGCGAGTTTACCGTCTGCCAGATCTACGACCGCCTGCTTGTTGAAACGCAGGATATCGCGCAGCATCTTCAAAAAGCGTGGAGATACGAGGTTTTTCCGCTGCGCGAAAACCGTGTTGAGCGAGTCGCCGGACCATTCCAATTTGCCGCAGTCCGCAGAGAGCGCAAAACTCATGTCCGTGATCTCGGTGCCAACGCCCAGATGATCCAGCAATGCGGTGAAGTTGGGATAGTTCAATTCGTTGTAGACGATAAAACCCGTGTCGACCGACATTGGCGTCCCGTCATAATCAATGTCCGCCGTGGCGCTGTGGCCGCCGGGCCGCAAGCGTTTTTCATAAAGTACAATGTCGTGATGGGCGTTCAGCGCCCATGCCGCGCTGTTTCCAGAAATCCCTGAGCCGATGACGGCAATCCGCATGTCTTTTCCTTTGGCCTTAAAAGGCCGTTTTGATTTCCAGAGCCGGAAACCAAAACGGCTGAACAATTAAGTTTCAAAACGGTCTACGGCCTTGCATAAAATCCGGATCACGCAGGGCAATGAAATTTATGAGAAATTTCCAGTAAACGATGAACACCGTTGAAAATGGTAGATTGGTGCATCCCACTATTCAATACGCCAAGCCCCTGAATCAAAAGAACCGGCCTACTGGCCGGTTCAACTGAGATTTGTCCATGTGGGAGGCGGCCCGCTCCGAAGAGCGGGCCTTGTGACCTGTTCGCGGGGACTAATGGCGATCAGGCTTGTAGGGTATCAACCAGCCAGGTCCAGGCGACTTTCACCCGAGTGGTGGCTGCGTCGAAGAAGGCAACAACCTTCTCCCAAACCAATTGGCCGAAATCTGCAATTTGAAGCATCGTGCCTTTGCGGACCGGCTCATTGCCCGTTTCGATCAGTTCGACAGCGGCAGAATTCACGCCATCATTGATGACGCGGCGTGTCACCATCAGAGAACCTTCGCTGATCAAGCGGGATTCATCCTTGCCAGCCACTACAGTTTCCGGGGCTAGGGCGTTGACGACCACCGCCCGGCCATCTGGTAGGAGATGGGTTTCGTTGGTGCTGACTTCGGAATCGTAAATGACCTCTCCATAAGAATCGATTAATTCGACCCAAACGGCTTTACGTCCCTGCAACTCAATTTCGCCAACCCAAATGGTCAATTCACTTTCCAGCGGATCCTTTTGATCAAAGGACGCCGATGCCACGGTGACCGCGAGGCGGTCTTCCGGCAAAGTGATGGTTTCCTGCGGCAATGGATTGGCAACAGCGCTTCCCGCGAAAGCGAGGATGAGGCCAAGCGCAAATGCTCCTGCTTTGGTATTCCGTTGCATGATCGCCTCCCGAGGCTTCAACAACAAATTTCACCGCGCTTTTTGGGGCCATTGCGATCGTGGTCCATTTTGGACTTCTTGACCAAATTCCTTATGCTTTTTGTTTTTGTTCGTGAAAGCGCCCCTTTTGCGCAGCCACTATTCTGCCATTATCGCACCACAATCTGGTGAATGGGTGTAACATACATCACAAAACGCGCTATTTCCGGTTACTTTCCGTTAATAAGTGTGTCTTCAATACCTCAGTGCAAGCAAAATCACGTCCAAGTGATCGAAATACGCTCGCGATAATTGACAATAAAATTCGTCTTTCGATTGTGGTGTTGCAAAATCAGCACGCAATTTGGCCGGTTTTTGCCGCGTTTTTTAGGATCAAAAACCACCGATTAATTTTGGATATCTTCAATTTAGGCTGGTTTTTCACCGCCAGAGGGGCACCGGCAGCGAAGAAAGTTATCATGGCCTCAGCCAGGCGGCTGCTGTCCAATTTGCGGTTAAAGCAAACTGCCATCACTTAACGTTAAATGTGTCAGGAGGCCTTTCTAATTGTGAAACCCAAGAAATGGGACAATGTCAAAAAATGCAAAAAGGACTTTTATTCTGAAGCAGAGAATAGTTTAAGGAATTTGTAATTAAAGGCGAAGCTAATGCCCTTACGGAAAAAGAAAAATATATGCATCCGATACAGAGGGATAACGCAAAATGACACATGTGAATAATATCAATGCCAAAAAGAAGCTTTCAATACTTGCTGTTGTTCTTGGCTCTGCCGCTCTATCCGGTGCTGCCTATGCTGATAACATTGTTGTCGGTGTTGAGGAGCTGAATTACTTTCCGCATTACACCATGGACGGTGGTGAATATGGTGGATTTGGCCGGGCGCTCTTTGATGCCTGGGCTGCCGATCGCGGGCACACGGTCGAATACAGAGCATTCCCGATTAAGCGCCTCTTTGAAAATCTTGTCGAAGGCAAGATAGACATGAAATATCCGGACAACGCGTATTGGTCATCCGACATGAAAGACGGCAAGTCGGTCGTTTATTCGGAGAAGGTGGTTGAATACATTGACGGCGTATCCGTGAAGCCTGGAAATGTCGGAAAAGGCATGGATTCGGTCAAAAAGCTGGGCACAGTGCGTGGTTTCACGGCTTGGTCTTGGCTCGATGTAATCAATTCCGGTGCTGTGAAAGTGTCGGAGAACAAAGCGCTCGAAGGCGTGATCAAACAGACGTTGGCAGATCGTGTTGACGCCGCCTACGCGAATGTTTCCGTGATCCAGTATCAGCTGGACAAGATGGGAAGTGCCAAGGCCCTAACATTCGATCCGGACCTGAAACATACGCGTGACTTCTATTACGCCAGCACCACGACCAAGCCGGAGTTGATCTCCGATTTCAATTCTTGGATGGCAGATAACGCAGCCAAGGTCGATGCCTTGAAGGCGGAATATAAGGTTACGCTCAACTGACGAGCTGACCGAACTGAATCAAAAGGCCCGGCCAACGTTTGGTCGGGCCTTTTTTGTATTTTGGGGTTTCTCTCGCTAAGCGCCGGACATTATGCGTAGAAAGCCGGCATAGACGGTTGCGCTAGCTTGCAAGCCTTCGTCCGATTGTAAAGAAGCCGCGCTAAAGGGAGAGCCGTGAGCATTGTTCGAAGCTCACAACAATGGTGCGGCTTAGTGCTACGTCTAACAAAGTAAAGGAAAAGAGTGGCTCCCTGAGTAGGACTCGAACCTACGACCCAGCGATTAACAGTCGCTTGCTCTACCAACTGAGCTATCAGGGATCACCGTGCGGCGGTCAGTGCGTCACCGCCCCCGTCGATGGAGATGCGTATAACGCAGGCTTTATCCGTTTGCCAAGCCCTGAAATGCGTTTTTTTCTTCTTCGCGATATTTTTTTGTCAGGTATGTGGAAAACTGCAATTTATTCAGGTGGCTAGCGGTTTCTTTCTCTTGTTGAAAGTTGCGTGATTTCAAACGCTCTTCGGATCGGGAATGTAAATCCTGACAAGTCGCCTGGATTTTGAAACCGTCAGCCTCTCAATCACTATTCTCGGTAGGCAGTCCGCGCTTGTGCTGCCGGAAAGTTCCGGCTACGAAGGGAAATGACGGTTCCGGTACCAAGTGTTTTGGTCCGGATGAAACGGGAATCCGGTAAGTCGTTAGTCAACGGCCAATCCGGAGCTGCCCCCGCAACTGTGAGCGGTGAGTGCTGGCGCAAAACCCACTGGTGTGTCGTACAGGGCTTTCTGTATGCAGCCGGGAAGGGGCGCTGGAAACTTGGAACTGCGAGCCAGGAGACCGGCCGTCTTTTTTGCAACTCAAAACGCTGTCGGGCGGACGGCGGGGAGAATTTGGTGACAGACACGACCGGCCACCGGGCCACATTTGTATTTGGCGGCGCACGCTCGGGCAAAAGCGAGTTTGCAGAACAGCTTGCCAACACGTCCGGCCTTCAGAAATTCTACATAGCCACAAGTGCCGTCTTCGATCCGGAGATGAGTGAAAGGATTGGTCAACACAGGCACCGCCGCGGAGCCTCTTGGACCACGATCGAAGAGCAGATCGATCTTGCGGGTGTTTTGGAAAAAACGCTGGCACCTGACCGGGTCGTCTTGGTTGATTGCCTGACTTTGTGGCTCTCCAATCTGACCTACACCGAGAAAAGAACCGAAGCAGAAATCAAACGGCTCCTGTCCGTTTTGAGCGCACCAGCCGGTCCGTGCATCTTCGTTTCCAACGAAGTGGGCATGGGCATTGTGCCGGAAAACAAACTGTCGAGGTCGTTCCGCGATGCGCAGGGGCGTCTCAATCAGGATATGGCAACAGTTTGCGACCAGGTTGTTTTCGTCGCTGCCGGACAGCCGCTGCTTCTTAAACCCAACTCTCAGCCGGACATCGGACTATGACTTCTTCTAAACTCCAGCCGGGTCAAAAGATCCCGGCGACCATCGTGACCGGATTTCTGGGGGCGGGCAAAACGACACTGATCCGTAATCTCCTGCAAAATGCGGATGGCAAGCGGATCGCTCTGATTGTCAATGAGTTCGGTGATATGGGCTTTGACGGCTCCTTGGTGAACGGCTGTGCCGATCCGGACTGTTCGGCTGAAGAAGTTGTCGAGCTGACCAACGGCTGTATTTGCTGCACGGTGGCGGACGATTTCCTGCCGACCATGGAGATGCTTTTGGCGCGGGATAATCCGCCGGAGCATATCGTTATTGAGACATCTGGCCTGGCTCTGCCGCAGCCGTTGGTGCGGGCCTTCTCTTGGCCGTCCGTCAAGCCGAAAGTGACGGTGGATGGTGTCGTGACGGTGCTGGATGCTGCAGCCCTGGCGGAAGGCCGGATAGCACTCGATGAAGCGGCTTTGGAAGCCCAGCGCGCTGCCGATGAAGCGCTGGATCATGAAAGCCCGGTTGAAGAGCTCTTTCATGATCAGCTGCGCTGTGCCGATCTTGTTGTTCTGAACAAGGCAGATCTTGTCGCGGACGACGCGCTTAAAGGTGTCCAGGAAAGAATTTCCAAAGACGTGCGCCCGGCCGTGCATATCGTTTCATCGGAAAAAGGCACCTTACCGATTGAGGTGTTGCTGGGCCGTGGTTCTGCGGCCGAAGACGACATGGCCGCCCGCCACGAGCACCATCATCATCACCATGATGACGATTATGAACACGAGCATGATGATGACCATGACCATGACCATCACCATCACCATCACCATGATCACCACCACGACCACCATCATCACGATGATTTTGAGAGTTATGTGATCGGCGTTCCGGCATTTGCTTCCCTAAAGGATGCCGAGGCGCGCGTTTTGGACGCTATGGCTCTGAAGGGTGTCTTGCGGATCAAAGGGGCGGTTCAAATTGAGGGCAAGGTCGCGCCGGCGATGGTGCAGGCGGTTGGGCCGCGGGTGGAAACCTGGTTCGCCGCGGGCGCGGAAAGTTCCGGCAAACTCGTGGTCATAGGTCTCAAGGGGCTTGACCTGGGTGCGGTTCGCGGCCTGCTTGGAGAGGCTGCGCAAGCTGCCGAGTGATCAAGTTTGGAGGCGGTTGAGTTTTGCTTCCCCGGCCGGGGTCTGTTTCCCAAACGGTCCCGGCTCAATCCTTGGGCCGCGGGTAAACTGCATACTATCTATTCAGTAGCTTTGCCGCGTTGATGGCAAACGGACTGGATCCCATGGTCAAGCCATGGGATGACGAAAAAGCAGCTGTAGGCAGCTAGCAAACTGGCGACAGAATAAAGAGAAAAACCTGAATGCATATTCTTGCGAGCCAGACGCGGCGCATTGATGATGGAGGCGATGCGGTCGATCTCGGCCAGCAGCCGGCTGATATCCTGTTTCTCTCCGCTGCCGATACAGAGCTTGGCAGTTTTGCAGCCGCCCACACCGGGCTCGGGCCGGACCGGGCCAGCTTGCGGCTCGCCAATCTGATGGCACTGGCGCATCCCTATTCGGTCGACCTTTATGCCGAGCAAACCATGCGTGGCTCCAGGCTGGTGATCTTACGTATTCTGGGCGGGATAGAATACTGGCGTTACGGCCTGGAACGGTTTTCGGAAGAAGCACGCGCCAGCGAGATCGATTTGATTGTTATCCCTGGCGATGACAAATGGGATGAGGCGCTCACAAGTCACTCCACGCGGGGTATGGACGAAGTCCACCAGGTCTGGCGCTATTGCGTCGAAGGCGGCGCAGAGAACTATGCCAATGCGCTGCGTTATGCTGCCAATCTGATCGGCAAGGCCGAAGAGCCCGCTCATCCCGTGCCGTTGCCCCGGGCCGGCATTTACCTACCTGGTCACGCCGCACCAGATCTGGACGCTTTAGAGGCGACGTGGACAGACCCGTCCGCTCCTGTTGCTGCGATCACGTTTTATCGTGCGCTGGTTCAAGGCTCGCAAACCGCGCCCATTGATGCGCTTGTTAAGGCGTTGGCGGAAGCTGGGGTCAATGCACTGCCGGTCTTCGTCTCAAGCCTCAAGGAAGCAGAATCCATTGCCGTTCTGGAGGCGTTGTTCGACGGGGCAAAACCGGACGTAGTGCTCAATGGCACCGCCTTTGCTGTCTCCAAGGCGGGTGCTGCCCATCAACCGACGCCGCTCGACAAATGGGGCAAGCCGGTTCTGCAGGTTGTGTTCTCTTCAAGCTCTAAAGAAGGCTGGGAAGAGAGTGACCAGGGACTGTCGATCCGCGATCTTGCCATGCATGTGGTGCTGCCGGAAATCGATGGCCGCCTGCTGACGCGCGCCGTGTCTTTCAAGGAAGAGGGCGTATTTGACGAGGCAACCCAGTCAACACCGGTGAAGTTCACGCCGGTTCCGGACCGGATGCGGTTTGTTGCGGAGCTCGCGGCCAACTGGGCGCGACTTGGCCATGTTCCGGCTTCGAATAAGAAAACAGCGCTGATCCTCGCCAACTATCCCAACAAGGATGGGCGCCTAGCCAATGGCGTTGGCCTGGATACGCCTGCGTCTTGCGTGACAGTGCTGAAGGCCATGGCCAAGGCCGGATATGATGTCGGCGCTGCCCCGCAGTCCTCTGCTGAATTGATGGATGTCCTGACCACCGGCGTGACCAACGCGCTGGAGGGGCGTGAGGCGCGCGGTGATTACCAAACGTTGCCGCTGGATACCTACAAAACAGAATTTGCCAAACTGCCCGCCACTGTTCGGGCAGCTGTCGAGGAGCGCTGGGGCGCACCGGAGCAAGATCCATATATTGTGGACGGTGATTTCAGGCTTGCCTTACACCGGTTCGGCAATCAAGTGGTCGGCATCCAGCCAGCGCGTGGTTACAACATCGACCCCAAGGAAACCTATCACGATCCGGATCTGGTGCCGCCGCACCACTATTTTGCCTTTTACATCTGGCTGCGCCGGGAGTTCGGCGCCGATGCTGTGATCCATCTTGGCAAACACGGCAATTTGGAATGGCTGCCGGGCAAGGCGCTTGCGCTGTCGGAAGACTGTTTTCCGGAAGCCGTCCTCGGACCGACACCCAACATCTATCCCTTTATCGTCAATGATCCGGGCGAGGGTGCACAGGCCAAACGGCGGACGTCCGCTGTCATTGTCGATCACCTAACACCGCCACTGACGCGGGCTGAAAGCCACGGCGTTGCCGAAGAACTCGAGACGCTGCTGGATGAGTATTATCTGGCAAGCGGTGTCGACCCCCGGCGGCTGAAGGCACTGACACGAGACATACTGGATGCTGCTTCCCGGCACGGCCTCGACAAGGACATCGGTATATCGGACGACATGGACGAGGATACGCGCCTTGCCCGTCTCGATGCGCATTTGTGTGACCTGAAAGAGCTGCAGATCCGCGATGGCCTGCATATTCTGGGAGAAAGCCCGGAAGGTGAGTTGCTGACGGATCTTCTGGCCGCTCTGGTGCGTGTGCCGCGAGGGAACGATACGTATCAAAACAGTTTGCAGCGGGCGCTGGCAGAGGATTTGGCGCTCTCAGGTTTTGACCCGCTGAACTGCGATTTTTCTGCCTTCTGGACCGGTGCAAAACCACAGATCTTAGCAGAACAGTCCGATGCCCCCTGGCGATCGAACGGCGATACGGTGGAGCGTCTAGAATTGCTCGCCCAAAAGATCATCGCGGGCGATGTGATCGCGTCCTCTGAATGGACGGCTGTCCAGGCGGTGGTGCAGGAAATCGAAACCCGCATCCGGCCATCGGTGACAGGATCGGGCAAAGCCGAACTGGACGCTGTGCTGACCGGGCTCAGCGGCGGGTTTGTTGCGCCCGGTCCGTCTGGTGCGCCGTCCCGTGGCCGCCCAGACGTTCTGCCGACGGGCAAGAATTTTTATTCGGTCGATGTGCGCGCGGTACCGACGGAAACCGCTTGGAGGCTGGGTCAGCAATCAGCTTCGCTGGTGGCCGAGCGCTATTTTCAAGAAGAAGGCGAGTGGCCAAAGTCGCTGGTTCTGACGTGCTGGGGCACGGCCAACATGCGCACCGGTGGGGACGACATTGCCCAAGCGCTGGCCTTGATTGGGGCCAAACCTGTCTGGGAAACAGCCTCGGGCCGGGTCACCGGTTTTGAAATCCTCAAACTCTCCGAGCTTGGCCGGCCGCGCATTGATGTCACGCTGCGGGTCTCTGGCTTCTTCCGCGATGCTTTTCCGCACCAGATGGATCTTTTTGACAGTGCGGTCCGGGCCATCGGGGCATTGGAGGAGCCGACGGAGGCCAATCCTGTCGCTGCTCGTATGAAAGCGGAAGCGGCCAAACTGGCGGGCGAGGGCATCTCCATTGATGAAGCCCAGCGCCGCGCAGGTTTCCGTGTCTTTGGGTCTAAGCCGGGCGCCTACGGTGCAGGTCTTCAGGCCCTGATCGATGAGGGTATCTGGGAAGAACGCGGCGATTTTGCCGACGCCTTCCTGACCTGGGGCGGCTATGCCTACGGCGGTGGTGCCGGCGGCGATCAGGCCCGCGGCGAACTGGAGGGTAGGCTCGCATCTGTTGATGCGGTTCTGCACAACCAGGACAACCGCGAGCACGATCTTCTCGACAGCGACGATTATTACCAGTTCGAGGGCGGTCTAGCTGCGACTGTCGAACAGTTGAAGGGCGATGCTCCGAAAATCTATCACAACGATCATTCGCGCCCCGAGCGACCGGTCGTGCGGTCCTTGTCGGAGGAAATCGGGCGTGTCGTGCGTGGCCGGGCGGCCAATCCCAAATGGATCAAGGGTGTGATGCGCCACGGCTACAAGGGTGCCTTTGAGATGGTCGCAACGCTCGACTATCTGTTCGCGTTCTCAGCGACCACGCGTGCGGTCGGGGATCATCATTTCGATCAGCTTTATGAAGCCTATCTGGAGGATGAGAGCGTTCGCGATTTTCTTCAGGACGCGAATCCGGCAGGGTACCAGGAAATGCTGGCCCGTTTTCAGGAGGCGCTGGATCGCGGCCTATGGACGCCGCGGCGTAATTCGACCCATGCTGCGCTTCAAGACTTGAACAAGACACAATAATCTGGAGGGACACCGTGACTGCCGACAAAGACAAGCCCGAGCTGACAGAAGAAGAACTCAATGCCCGGCACGCGGACAAGATGCGCAAGAAGAAGGCCGCGCGTGACAAGATCATGGCCACCAAGACCATCGAAAAGGGTCTGGTGATCGTCCACACCGGCAAGGGCAAGGGCAAGTCGACAGCCGGCTTCGGTATGGTGTTCCGCTCCCTCGGTCATGGCCACAAGGTCGGTGTTGTTCAGTTCGTCAAGGGCCGGATCGAGACTGGTGAGCGCATGGCGCTGGACCGGTTTGACGACCTGGTGACCATCAAGCGCATGGGTGAAGGCTTTACCTGGGAAACTCAGGACCGGCAGCGCGACATTGAAGCGGCGCAACAGGCCTGGGATGCGGCCAAAGACATGATCCGCTCTGGCGATTACCGGCTGATCTTGTGCGATGAACTCAACATTGTGCTGCGCTATGATTATCTCGACATCAACGAGGTCGTGGATTTCCTGAAAAACGAGAAGCCGGAAGACGTCCATGTTGTCATCACCGGGCGCAACGCCAAGGACGAGCTGATCGAGATCGCTGACCTGGTCACAGATATGACCCAGGTGAAACATCCATTCCGGTCTGGCGTGAAGCCGCAAGAAGGCATCGAGTTCTAAGATGCCTTTTACGGTCATGCGCGCAAGCAGCGCTGATGCCCACGAGATTGCACGGCTCTTGCGCCGGTCAATTGTGGAACTTTGTACATCCGATCACGGGAACGATCCGGATCGGATCGAGCCATGGCTGGCGCGAAAGACCGCTGAAAGCATCGAGACCTGGATCGATGGGCCGGGCGGAACTTTTGTGGCTCAAGATCACGACAAGAAGGTCCTCGGGTTCGGCATGGGCAGCCCGCAGGGGCATGTTCTATTGAACTATGTCCTTCCCGAAGCCCGGTTTACAGGTGTCAGCAAGGCGTTGATGCGGGCCGTGGAAGACTATTTTCGTGACCGTGGCCTCGATGAAGTCCACTTGAAAAGCACCAGTACGGCGGAAGGGTTTTACCGAGGGCTCGGTTACACGGAGACCGGTGAAAGCGACACCGACCTTGATATGACCTTCCGCGGGTTCAAAAAGGCGATCTGACAATGGGCAAGCTGTTTGATCACACTCTTAGAAATGCATCCCTGGACCACGCGGAAATTGTGCGCAAGTTCGAGCTATACCGCACAATCGTTGAGTTTCTGGCAGCGCTTTTGTTTGTGATTGGCAGTATCTTTTTCTTTTATGACAGCCTTCTGTTTGCCGGAACCTGGCTCTTTCTGATTGGCTCAATCCTCTTCGGCGTGCGGCCGACCATCCGCCTAATGCTGGAACTCAAGCTGGCGAATCTGCCCGTTCCGAAAGAATTCCGACCCTATGGCGCGCCTCCCGTGGACGGCAGTTCTTCGGAATGACCGCTAAGTCTACACCTCGGACACCGGCCATAATGATCCAAGGGACCGGCTCCAATGTCGGCAAAAGCCTGATTGTGGCCGGGCTTTGCCGGTTGTTCGCCAATCGCGGCCTCAATGTGCGTCCGTTCAAACCGCAAAACATGTCCAACAATGCAGCCGTGACGGCCGATGGCGGCGAGATCGGCCGGGCGCAGGCCCTTCAGGCCATGGGTTGCCGTGTGCCTTTGACCGTGCATATGAACCCTGTTCTGCTCAAACCGGAAACCGACACGGGCGCGCAAATCATCGTTCAGGGCAAGCGTTTCGGCACCATGCGTGCGCGTGAATACGGAAAACAAAAAGGCGAGTTATTACAAAAGGTTCTGGAAAGTTTTTCAGAGCTGGAATCAAGCTCCGATCTGATCCTTGTCGAAGGTGCCGGCAGTCCGGCTGAAATCAATCTGAGGTCCGGAGACATCGCCAATATGGGCTTTGCCGAAGCCGCAGACCTGCCGGTGATCCTGTGTGCCGATATTGACCGCGGTGGGGTAATTGCGTCTGTGGTCGGAACACACGCCGTTTTGGAACCAGATGAACAAGGCCGGATCAAGGGCTTTTTCATCAATCGGTTTCGGGGTGACCCAAGCCTCTTTGACGATGGCATGCACGAGATTGCCCAGCGCACTGGCTGGCAGGGTCTTGGCGTCGTACCGTGGTTTTCCGATGCCAGCAAACTGCCTGCTGAAGATGCGTTGGATCTCTCAAGTGGTGAGGGGACTGGTGAGATCAAAATCGTCGTACCCGTGATCTCGCGGATCGCGAATTTCGATGATCTCGACCCCTTGCGGATG
Organism: Roseibium sp.; assembly: GCF_965216085.1. Classification (GTDB taxonomy): domain Bacteria; phylum Pseudomonadota; class Alphaproteobacteria; order Rhizobiales; family Stappiaceae; genus Roseibium. The sequence goes on from NZ_OZ244138.1 coordinate 2,641,354, forward strand.
GAACCGGATGTTACTCTTGAGTTGATCGGACCTGGGTCGCCGTTGCCAGGAGATGCCGATGTTGTGCTTCTGCCAGGGTCCAAGTCGACCATCGGCGATCTGGCGTTTTTCCGCAAACAAGGCTGGGACGTTGACCTTAATGCCCATGTCCGCCGCGGCGGTCACGTTCTCGGGATCTGCGGCGGGTATCAGATGCTCGGCAAGACCATTTCCGACCCGGACGGGGTTGAAGGCACAGCTGGTACGGTCGAGGGACTGGGCCTTTTGGATGTCGAGACAATTCTGACACCTGAAAAATCCTTGGTTCAAGCGTCTGGCAAACATCTGGCGACGCGGGCAGCCGTATCCGGCTATGAAATTCACATAGGCCGCACGTCCGGACCTGATTGCGCCCGGCCGTATCTCCACATCCGGGATGCCAGTGGTGCTCCCAAACTGGATGGGGCGCAATCAGCTGATGGCCGCATTGCCGGAACTTATCTGCACGGGCTTTTCACCGACGACGGGTTCCGCAAGGCCTATCTGAAAGGTTTTGGGGCCGTTTCCGACCTTGCCTATGATCAGCGGATTGACGCGGTTCTGGACGGTCTGGCAGAACATTTGGAACGTGTATTGGATGTTGAGGCGATCTTGCAGATTGCCAAATCCCGGACGTAGACCGGCTATGCGTTTGATGTGACTGGTCAGATACACGCAACTCGTGTAGGCGGGATAGATGGCAACACTCGCTTCCCCCACACGTCTGTCGAAACCGGCCGCTGGTATCTTTTTTGTCCTGGCTGGCGTCACAGCCATTTCCATCAACGACATGCTGATCAAGCAGCTGTCTGGCGGCTACCCTCTGCATCAAATGATATTTGCGCGTTCGGTAATCGGCCTGATCTTCATGGTGGTGTTTGTCCATTTTGAAGGCGGCTGGACGATTTTGAAAACCCGGACACCGGTTTTGCATTTGGTGCGCTGTGTGATGGTTTTGATTGCCAATATGAGCTTTTTCACAGCGCTCGCCGTGGTGCCGCTGGCCGACGCAACTGCCTTGTTTTTTGTTGCGCCGCTGCTGATCACTTTGCTGTCCATACCGATCCTGGGTGAAAAAGTTGGTCCCTGGCGGCTTGGTGCGGTTGGCATTGGCTTTGCCGGTGTCGTCCTGATGATGCAGCCTTGGAATTCAGACCTCAAAATCGAGGGTGGGCGGCTGGTCCTGATCTTGCCGGTCATTGGGGCGGCTGCCTATGCGATGATGCAGGTTCTGACCCGTAAGCTTGGGGTCGCTAGCAAGGCCTCGGCACTTGCGGTCTATCTGCAATCCGGATTTTTGATCGTGTCCATCGGCTTTTTCCTGGTGGCGGGCGATGGTCGGTACGCGGAAGGTTTCGACAATGCCAGTATGCAGTTTTTATTGCGCGCCTGGATCTGGCCGCCGGAAGACGATCTCTTTTGGTTTCTGGCCCTTGGCCTGTGCTCGGGTGTTGTCGGCTACACCATGTCACAAGCTTATCGGATTGCCGATGCCGCAACCATCGCCCCGTTCGAATACATCGGACTGCCTATGGCTGTCTTCTGGGGTTGGCTGATGTTTGGAGAACTCCCGGGTGCCGTGGTGTTTGCCGGGATCGGCCTCATTGTCGGCGGCGGCCTTTTGGTGTTTCTCCGGGAGCACCAGAAACAAAGAAAGCTGGCATCGAGCAATGATATTGGGAGGCGGTAGGCTCTTTGGTTTATTGCCGCTCCCAGACCACCATCTGATTGTTGGCCGGCATGGCGTGGTCAGCGCTGAAAGTCAGGCCTGCGTTTTGCGCCAGTGCGTCGAGCGCTTCAAAGTCGCGAATTCCGCTGACCGGGTTCCAGTCTTTCAGCTGTAAATCAAAGGCCGCGTTGCTTTCCGTTGTGAAATCGCCGCCGTATTTAAGCGGGCCGTAGACACAGAGCACGCCCTTTTGTGTGCTCAAGACTTCAGCGACCCGTCCAAAAAACTGCTCCACGTGGCCAAATGACATGATGTGCAGCGTGTTCGCTGTGAAGATTGCATCGAAAGCCTGGCTGGTATCAGGCGCTGGCAGCGGCCAAGGAGCCTCGGCGACATCCAGGGCAAGTGGTGCCGGCGTCCGTGCGTTTCCGCTTGCATTGAGGCGTTCGGTGATCCCTGGAATATTTTCGGAAAGATCGCTGCATTGCCATGTGATGTGCGGCAGGGCTGTTGTCATATGAACCGCGTGTTGGCCTGTGCCGCTGCCGATTTCCAAAACCTGGTGCCGGTTTTTCAAGATGGGCTGCAGCGTGTCGCGGATGACATCCTTGTTGCGGTCGGCGGCAGCAGAAAAGGGGAGCATGAGGAGATCCGTCAAAGAGGTGAGAAGGCAAATGCTAAGATGAGAACCAAGAGGGCTTCCAGCCCAAAAGCACCCAAAAGCAGGATGAGGCTCCGGGAAATGTCTTGCGCATTGGCCTCCCGGCGCCCGTTTGCATTCATGTAGGGATCATCGACCGTATATCCAGGATATTTGCGGGGCCCTGCCAGGGCCAAACCCAACGCTCCGGCCATTGCTGCCTCCGGCCAGCCCGCATTTGGAGAGCGGTGTTTTTTGGCGTCGTTCAAAATCGCCTTGAAGCTTTTGAGGATCGAGCCGCCCGCCAGCGGTGCGGCAAGCGCCAGAAATACGCCAGCCAAGCGGGACGCCGGCAAATTGATCACGTCGTCAAACCGGGCCGAGGCCCAGCCAAAGTCGGAGTATTTCTCATTCTTGTGGCCGATCATGCTGTCGGCTGTGTTGACCGCCTTATAGGCAATCAGACCAGGCAAGCCGATCAGCGCGAACCAGAACAGTGGCGCAACGATCCCGTCGGAATAATTTTCAGCGCATGATTCGATTGCTGCCCGGGATACACCCGCCTCATCCAGGCTTTTGGGATCGCGGCCGACAATCATGGCAACCGCCTTGCGGCCACCTTCAAGACCATTGTCCCGCAAACCATCGCGAACGGCTGCAACATGCTGATAAAGGCTTTTCTGAGCGAGAAAAACTGCTGCAATAAGAACAACAAGCAGGTCGCCAAAGGCAAGCGTTGTTGCCACTTGCTGAAGAACAAGACCGAAGACAATGCCGCCAGTGACCAGGATTGAGAGCGTTAAAATACCCATCGTGCGGCGGGTGGCGGCACTCCAAGCGGGCCTGTTCAACGCGGTGTCGAGCCCGCATATCACTTTTCCGATCCAGACGACCGGATGCGGTAGACGCCGCCACAACCAATCCGGATCGCCGATTACAGCGTCCAGGATCAAGGCGGCGATCAGCAGCCAGAGGGTATTTTCATAAAGCAGCATCAGGGCTGGTTAGAGCTCTTTTTGCGCCTCGGCAAGGGCCCTAGACAGGCGCTCAAGATTATCGGCACTTCCGGGAAGACCGAAGCGGATCCAGGTTGGTGCGTAATCAAAGATCCGGGTCCAGATGCGCTGCTGCGCCAAAGCCTCATGAAGTTTGGCCGCGTTGCGCGTGCCGGTCAGCGCATAGAGCGGCGTCCCGCCAAAGACGCTGAGCATGTTTTGCTGCAAGATTAGGCCCAGGTCCGCCATTTCGTCGACCAGTTGCCGGTTCATAGCTTTTTGCCATGCATGGTCTTTAAGCGCAGCAATGCCAAGCTCCAGCGCTGGACCACTTAGGCACCAGCTTTCCAAGAGCGCGTTCAGTTTTGAGGTAATTTCTGCTGGCCCTGCAAGAAAGCCGAGCCGGAGGCCGGCGAGACCAAAAAACTTGCCGAAGGACCGGAGGATCAGAATGTTCTCGTCGCCAATATGCGGCAGAAGGCTGGAACCCGGCATGACATCGGCGAAGGCTTCATCCACCACAAGATAACCGCCGCGTTCTGTCACTGTGCGTGCGATTTCCAGGAGGCTTTTGACGTCGACCAGCTGGCCGTCCGGGTTGTTCGGGTTGACGAGCAGCACAATTCGGGCATCTGCGGGCAGGGCATAGATGCTGGAAAGTTCCACCGGTTTGCGGCCGTCGCGAGTCCAAACATCGGAATGGCTTGAGTAAGTCGGCGCTGCGAGCGCCACTGGACCCTCAGGCAAAAGCCGAGGCAAGAGGGAGAGCAGTAATTGCGTGCCCGGGCCGGCTGTAAGCCCGAGGTGATCCGGCACCAAATAGGCCTGACGTGCAGCGCCAATTAGCTGATCATAAGCTTTTTGAGCGGGCAGGGCCGACCAGGCGGTTTCTGAAAACTTCGGTGGGATAGGGTAGGGATGTGGATTGATGCCGGTCGATAGATCGAGCCATTCAGCCTCAGCGCCCCCAAAGCGTTCGATCGCCTCACTCAAATCCCCGCCATGTTTCATAAAACGATAAGCCTTGTCCCGTGCCGCGTTAGGGGCATGTGTTTCTGGTACAGATATCTAGCGGATTAAAAAGACAAAAGTACAGGCAGATCGCGACCTTAGCTGGACCAGAAGCGGCAGAAACATATGTATGGCTGGATATCCGATGGTTCTGAACTGCACGCGGCGCCAGTAACTGCAATGTCAGAATTTCCAAATAGAATTTTGCAGCAATTTGGTGGCTTAGTTTCCCTTGAGTGAGGAGGTCTGATGATCCGGTTGTTTGTCTCTTTGGTGTGTGGGTTTCTCGTTGCCGCGGCTGTTTTTCAGCAGGCCAACGCGCAACGGATCGTGCGGCTTGGAATTGAGCACTACGACGATGGCTCTGAACGGTACGAAGTCTCCTTGTTAAAGCTGGCGCTTGAGCATTCTGGAGAAAACGCAGTTTTAGAAGTCATTTCTCTGGGAGACACCACCCAAGACAGGGTGCTTCTGGAGTTTGAACAAGGGCGGTCTGACTACAATGTCTTTTACAGCGGTGGCTCTCCTGACCGGGAACAGCGGTTTGAACAGATCGATATTCCGTTGAGCCGGGGACTGTTGGGACATAGGATTTTTGTAACCCGAAAGGACCAGCTCGACCGGCTCAAACACATCAAAACACTTGAAGAATTTCGCGATTTTGCTGTCATCGGATCCGGATTTGGTTGGCCGGATACCGATATTTTTCGTGCTGCCGGATTCAAGGTTGTGACAGCAGAGTGGCTGAACATCTGGAAAATGCTGTCTCTCGGCCGGACAAACCTCTTCAATCTCGGCCTACATGAAGCGCATTCGGAGAAGGAAAATTTTTCAGATATTTATCCAAACCTTACCGTCGATAACAACGTCATGGTGAAATACCGGTTTGGTTTTTTCTTCTATGTCCGGAAGGGAAATCACGCGCTTGCGGACCTTATTCAGCGCGGACTTGATAATGCATATGCTTCCGGTGCGTTCATGAGACTCTTTGAAAATCACCCACGTATTCAACGCGCGCTTCGCCATGTGGAGGATACCGATTTAACTGTCTTTGAAATTCCCAATCCCTTTTTGTCAGAGAGGCACAAAGCCATTCCTGACCGCTATTGGCATGAACTCAACTAGGACCGGTATTGACAGCCGATAGGCGATCAAAGAGAATAGAACAAACGAAGAACAAAAATACTGTGCGCGGGAATTTATGTAATGTCACACCCAAGACGAAGCCGGACGCCAATGGACTTTGACCGGCAAAAACTGCTGCAAAGCCTGGGAACTGCCCGGGCGGCTCTCATTGAGGCGCACCGGGGGATGAAACCGAAGTCGGGTCTGGCCCGTTCCGCCGATGCTGTAGTTTCAGAGATCGATGAATTTGCGCTCGTTTTGACGGGTTCCCGTGACTTCTTTCATTTGAAAGCTCATGGAACGCCTCAGGCGCGGGATGATGCCGTTTGAGCCGCCGCCACTCCGCTGGGTGAGGCTACGCCGTGTTGGGTTTCGCTGACCAGCTGATCAACCACGGCCTCCAGCTTCTCCGTGGCAATTAGGCTGTCCTCGGGTGTATCGCCGACAAGGGCGAGCTGGCGTTCCGCCGAGGTGCCGCGTTCAACAATTTTGCGGATATGGGCTATCTCAGCTTCACATCCAAAAAACTCTGCGTCTGGCGCGACCAGTTCGATTATTTCTTCAATCAGTTCTCTGAACGCAATGGATTTCTTGAGGCCAAAGTCGATCAGTTCTGAGGTTGAACCATGGCGTTGTGCTTGCCAGCGGTTCTCAGCCAGGAGGAACCCGGAGTACTGGCGCCAGCGTTGATTGGCCCGGCGGAGCCGGTAAAGCATCCGGCACAAACATCGGAATAAAGCCGCGATAGCGACTGTGTCGTCAACGCATGGGCAAACATCGGTGATCCGCATTTCCAGAGTCGGAAACCGGTCTGACGGGCGTAAATCCCACCAGATTTTCGTGGCATCTTCGATGGCGCCGGCTTGAATAAGCGTGTCGATGGTGCGGCGGTAGCCTTCATGGCTATCAAACCGGGGCGGCAGGCCGGTTCGCGGCAATTCGTTGAACACGGACAACCGATAGGATCTTAAACCCGTGACGCGCCCACGCCAAAAGGGGGAAGAAGTGCTGAGAGCCAGAAGGTGCGGCAGGAAATAGGTGATCTGATTGCATAGATCGATCCGCAGTTCCGGATCCTCAATCCCGATATGGACATGCATGCCACAAATTAGGAGCCGCTTTGCGACGACCTGCATGACACGGGCCAGATCATTGTAGCGCTCTTTATCTGTATGCGGTTGTTCCGTCCAATCCGCAAACGGATGCGTGGAGGCGGCGATTGGCGCCAGTCCGTGGCGGGCAGCTTCCGCGCCGATGGTTTTACGGAAATAGGAGAGTTCCGACCGCACTTCGTCCATGGTCGTGCAAACCGGTGTGCCAACTTCGATTTGGCATTGCAGGAACTCCGGACTGACCCGGCCTTCAAGTGCGTTTTCGCAGGCGGCGAAAAGCTCAGGCGGAGGTGAACTGGCGATCTTCCGGCTGGCCAGGTCGACAAGAAGATATTCTTCTTCAACCCCGATGCTGAAACTGGGTTCTTTCATCCCTGCAGCTTGGATTGGCGGTCTTACAAAGGTCAAGCACGGAAAAATGCGGATGGCGCATGCTGCGAGAAATATTTTGGAAGAGGTTTTGGTCGACGGTCAATATAGGGATGATGTGAGCGCTCAAATACTTGGTATCTGATTTCTGATATTGAAATACTTAACAAAATAGATGGAGATTTATCCTGAAAACTATGAAATAGAAGAGGAGTTTAAGTAATTATTCGAGTGAGGCGCCATAAACGCTGTGTTTCAAAAGCCGTTGGATGGTTCAGCGACTTATTGTTTGAAACGCATATCAGTTATATTTCTCTTCTATTTTTGCGATGGCGCCGGAGTTGCGGAGCTTAGCAAGGCGATCGGCAAGCTCTTTACTAACTTCTTTTTGTGAAAATGTGTGATTGCAAACGAGCCAAATACTTTTGGATGCAAATACTAGTGGTTTGCCAAAGAGATCCGATTGCGACTGTCCAACCATTTTGGCGATGTACCGGAAACTGAGAAAAGACCCTGCGACTGCGTCAACTCTATTGCGAACCAGCATCTTGATACTCATCAAGTAGTCGGTCGTGAAGTCTTTTTCGATTGCACGATCGCTATCATATTTTTTGTCAAGCTTCGTGCCTCTAACCGTTGCAATTCTCAAACGATAAAGATCATCGTATTTTGTAATAGTTACTCCCTTTTTTGGAAGTATTCCAATGTCAATATTCAGTCCGGTTTTTTCAATTAGAGAGAAATTTCTCCGGTTGGTATGTGTATCTGCCAAAAATGTGCAGTCTTGGGAGTTTGATAATAAGCTATCTGCTAACCTTTTGCGGGGAAGGATTTTCAAGTCAATGTTTATATCTGGCGTGTCTTGCAGTTTGCGAGCGAGTTCGTAGAATAATCCTCCGAGAATATTTTTACTCGTGAATACATACGGTGGTGTATCAAACAAGGCGAGGCGAACTCGATCGCTATCATTGGCAAACGCCAACGAGCTGAAAACGGAAACCATGAGGATCGCCAATATCTTGATGAAATTGAACATGCTCTGACGCCGCCTGGCTGTTTCGAGGAAATATAGTGCACCAGTTTGGTATTATTATGAGGGTGTCCTAATTAACTTTTTGCGCGGCCTTTGCCTTGTTCATGATGCTGGCAAAAGTACCGTCTTCTTTCATGGACCGCAGGGCATCTGAAAATCTCGCCGCTAGAGCCTGCCCCTCTTGCGAACCTTGGAAGGCATAAAAAACGTCCTGGCGGGACAACGGTGTATTCGGGTCGTATTGAACCTTGTCTTCCAATCCTGTGTTTTTGAAGGCTTTCAGGCCGGAATGTTCCTCAACAACAAAAGCATCCATCCGGCCCGTGATGAGCTTGTGCGCATTTTGCTCGTCCGTGTTGGCGCGTTCAATATGGATAAACCTGTTTTCCATCAGCTCCGGAGCATAGGCGTAGCCTCTTGTTATGCCGACATATTTTTCTTCTAGCTCAGGAACGATCCGGAGTAGTTCCTCGCCTTTTCGAGTGAAAACAAAATCTTCCTTTTCGTAAAAAATCTCCGTGGGTTTTGTGTATTTGATCCCGGTAGCAAAAAACACGTCGAGTGCTGGAAAAATCACATCAACGTCTTTGGTGGAGAAATAAAGGAGGGTCCGCTTTGGCGGCATCAAGATGATATCCGCCTCCAGATTGGCGCGTTTCAGAATTTCATTGGTTAGCTCGATGAAGATACCGTTTTCCTCATCAACAACCATCAACGGAATGACAAAGGTTCCGATGCGCAGTTTGCGGGGTTCGCTCGATTGCGCTCGGTCGCTGCCCGCCGCCAGGAGGAGGGCAAGAACAATGACGGCTGAAAGACCAAAGCGGTTTCTCAAACGCAATAACATCGGTTTGGCTCCGTTACCTTCTCTTGGACCGATCGCATACAGGTTTACGAGCGGTCTTGTGGCGTTCTAGCGGGCCTGATTAGCATTTAATGTTGGAATGCTGTGGCCATAGCCGCGCACAATGGCGTGTTATTCGAGCATGTATGTTCCTGTGTTGTCTTTTTGGTTCTAGCTGTGGCCAAACTTAAAATGCGGCACAGTTTCGCATGTTATGTTTGGCCTTTGGCGCACAGCATTCGCCGGTCTCAATTGTCGAAAACACGCCTATTATCAGGCTTCCTTTGAGTTCATCATTCAATCCTTTAAGAATACTTATGAACATATGAAAATAGTGTCTTATGTATGGTGCTGATTTCTATGCGAGCTGAAATAAAAGTGACAATCATTAGTAGAACATTTTGATTGCTATAATGAAATATCGGCGCCGCAAAGAGGTGATAGAACGTAGTCTTCGAAGAACTTTCGAGCGGCAGATTGTCGCTTGTGTGAAAGCCGAAGCTTTTAGGGCAATTCATATCCGCAGGTTTGCTGATTGTGCCGTGGGCTTACCGATCCTTGTGCGGGCAGATCTCATTGAATGGGATATGCGCAGGATTGCATTGGCAATGCGTGGCTTGTTTAAAACAGGAACAAAATTGTCCCACTTTTTCTAGCCCGTGTTTTAGTGGGACGATTACCCGCTAAAAGGTCAATAAAAACAATGTGGGAAGAAGAATGGAGGCCCCGACCGGAATCGAACCGGTGTACACGGATTTGCAATCCGCTGCGTCACCACTCCGCCACAGGGCCCCTCGGTGGTGTGCCGCGCCTTATCAAACACTTGAGGCGGTAGGTCAAGTCCAGAATGCGGGGGTTGGAACATTTCCACTGTGACATGCATCTTTGCCCAGTCAGCGGACGTGCTGAGACAAAAAGAACAGCAAAATCTGATGGGATCGGGCAACCAGGTTCATCTGGTGCTTGTCAGCGCAGCTTTGCCTCGGTATGGATCCTGCCAACGAGGTGCCGGTATGCCGGCAATTCATATGAGGGCCGATATGACGGACTTTAGCCAGTCCCGCCGCAAAATGGTGGACAACCAGCTGCGCACCAATGATGTAACAGATCACCGGATCTTGGATGCCTTGGAAGCGGTGCCGCGCGAAAAGTTCGTTCCCGCATCCAAGCGTGCTGTTGCTTATATCGACGAAGACCTACCCGTCGGCGCGAGCGGCTCAAACCGTTTTCTGATGAAACCGCATATTTTCGGCAAGCTGGTTCAGCTGGCTCAAATCGGATCTGAAGATGTTGTTCTGATCGTCGGTGCGGGAACCGGATACAGCTCCGCCGTGGTTGCCAAACTCGCCGCATCAGTGGTCGCGCTGGAAGAGAATGAAGATCTATCTAAGGTCGCTACTGATCTTCTCGTGGAACTTGGAACGGAAAACGCCGTGGTTGTCGATGGACCTCTTGTGAAAGGGTATGCCTCTGAGGGCCCATACGACATTATCTTAATCGATGGCGCTGTGGATGACTTGCCGGAAGCTCTTCTGGAGCAATTGAAGTCAGATGGGCGTCTTGTGGCAATCGAAGGTCAAGGTGGCTCTGGCGTTGCCAAACTATATCAGAAGTCGGGTGACGTGGTTAGCGGTCGTTTTGGGTTCAATGCATCGGCAGCTCTGCTGCCCGGATTTGCCCGCGAAGCCGAGTTTTCTTTTTAAATAAATCCTTCATTTGGGTATCGGATAAAGCCTAGGCCACTGGGCCAGGCTTTTCCTGCGCAACGGCTTTCCAAAGTGCCCCAACGCGAGCTGAAAATGTCTGTTGCTATTTAGCCGCACTGAAAGAATTTCGGAAAAATTGATCCGATCTTGGTTGAAGATAGACACCGGTGAGTTTACTCAAACGTGAGTCAAAGTGAGTGGTCCGGAAGGAGTGTAGAGTGTCTGGTCGTTCAAAATTGAAAGCAATGACACTGTCGGTTGCGCTTCTTAGCGGTGTGGCCGCCGCGACAACGTCTGGCCTGTTCCTATCGCCGGCACAGGCCGAAACGATCCGTGATGCTCTGTCTTTGGCCTATGCCAACAACCCGACTTTGAATGCAGCGCGTGCGCAATTGCGCGGTGTTGATGAAAACGTCCCGCAAGCCCTGACCGGCTGGCGTCCGACAGCGTCTGCCGCGGCCGCGGTTGGATCGGTCCACTCGTCAGTAAATGGTCGGCAGGCGTACCGGAACAATGCATCTATTTCGCTGACACTTAGTCAGGCGCTTTTCCGTGGTTTCCGGACTGTGAACTCCACTCGCCAGGCAGAAGCTGTTGTACGGGCTCAGCGCGAAAGCTTGATGTCGAGCGAACAGGACACGCTTTTGAGCGCAGCTACGGCTTATGTGGATGTGATTCGTGACACCGCGCTCGTATCTCTGCAGCGCAGCGACCTGGCCTTCCTTCAAGAACAGGTTCGGGCAGCAAGGGACCGGTTTGATGTGGGTGAGGGCACCCGCACAGATGTCTCACAAGCCGAAGCCCGTGCCGCGGAAGCCCAGGCGGGTTTGAATACAGCGCTGGCCAATTTGAACACCAGCCGGGCTATTTACCGGCAGGTCGTCGGTGTCGAACCCAAAAGCCTCTCCGCAGACACCTCGATTACGCGCGCCGTGCCGAAGTCGCTTGATGTGGCCTTGAAAGCCAGTGAAGAACAGCAGCCGCTGATTCGCCAGGCGCAACACCTAGTTGATGCTGCGATCTTCAATGTTAAAGCCATCGAAGGTGAGTTGTTGCCAACGGTCACGTTGGACGGCAGCATTGGCCGGAGCTGGAATCCGTCCAGTACGGTTGATCAAAGCAACAACGCCCAGATCTTCGGCAACGTCAGCATTCCGATTTATCAAGGCGGTGGGGTTTACTCCCGCGTTCGTCAGGCAAAGGAAGAACTGGGCCAGACCCGTCTGCAGCTTGATGTTGCCCGCGACCAAGTGCGAGCGAATGTGATTTCCGCTTGGGGGATCTTCCAGGCCGCCGAAGCATCCATCATAGCGGCTCGCGCCGCTGTGGAAGCCCAGAAATTGGCGTTGGAAGGTGTGATTGAAGAGCAGCGCGTCGGTCAGCGGACCACCTTGGATGTTCTTGACGCGCAGCGTGATCTGGTGACACAGCAATCGAATCTGGTCACCGCGCAGCGCAACCGGATTGTTGGCGGCTATCAGCTTGTTGCCTCCATTGGCCAGCTTGATGCGGCTTCTCTCGGTCTCAATGTCGCGATCTACAATCCGAGTCAGCATTACAAAGCTGTACGCGGCAAGTGGTTCGGTTTGCGGACGCCAGACGGGCGTTAACCGCGAAAAACCCAAATTTAGACACTTCTTATAGGTGCTGATAGAATTCCGGCTTTAAGCCGGATTTCTTGTTTGGGCACTCGGTCAATCATGTCGAATCGGCTGAATTTCGTGAATGGTTTACAAAAAGCAGACTTAAAAGGGGAAAAGACGCTCACAGTTTGTGCTGCCGCTATGATCGGTTCCAGATGATCCGCATAATTTCCTTAACGAATCATCCGGGATTTCTGGTTGGAGCGTAGAGTAGCCGACAAGTACGGGGGACGTCATGGCAGAGGCGAGCAAGGCTGAAGAGCCGTCGATGGAGGAAATCCTCGCATCGATCCGCCGGATCATATCCGATGAGGACGCCCAGAGCGCAGACTCCGGTGATACAGACAATGATGAAACCCCTGTAGCAGCAGAGGCGGAGGATTCTATGGGTGACGCCTCGGAAATGTCACAAGACGATCTCGACAAGCTGTTCGACATGGACGGCGACGACGACGTTGCTGAAGACGATGGTGCGGACGACATGGCTGCGGCTATGATGGCTGATGCCGAAGAGGATGAGGGTGAACCCGCCGATGACGACGAAGACGTCCTTGAGCTGACTGAAGAACTTGCAGTCGAGCCAAGCGACGATCTTGAAATGGTCGAGGGCCTTGCCGAAGATCTTGCGCATCCTGATAGCGATGTTTCCTTTGCGCCAGACCCAGAGCCGGCCGCTGATTTTGAGGTGGAAATTGAGCCCGCGCCGGAGCCCGAAGCACTGTTTGAGCCGGAACCCGCTCCTGCGCCCGAACCGCCGGTCATAAATGCAAAACCTATCCCGGACGAGCTGCCGAACGTTGCACCGGAAGGACCGCTGACGTCGGCCGCGACCGGGAGCGCGGTTCATGCAGCGCTCGACAATTTCTCCGATATGCTGATCAGCACGCAGGCACAGACGATTGAAGAGATGGTGCGCGAAATGTTGCGCCCGATGCTCAAAGCCTGGTTGGACCAAAACTTGCCGCCAATGGTGGAACAGATGGTCAAGAAGGAAATTCAGCGGGTCATCCGCAGACGAGACTAAGAGCCTATCGGTAGATGTTTTTTCAGGGGCGGCCAGAGATGGCAGCCCCTGAATTCGTTTTGGGCGATATCCGTACACAGTCCGTACCACTCGCAGTCCTTGCAAGCGTTGCGAATCGACCCGTCTTTGAACCGCGCGCGCAGCTGGGAGATGGCATTGTTGTTAAGCGGAAAGGTCCTGGTGGTCAGGTCTAAATCAGGAAGAACCGCGGCAATGTCACCAGCGGCCGCAATATCTCTTTGAGAAACACTGTCATTGTGGCAATGACAGTCTTCTTCACACAGCATTGGTTCGCAGATCTCGTCAGGCCCACCAACCAGTTCGATATTCTCCCCGGCATTTAGCCGTTTGATGATGGCCGTGTAGTTGGCGACGAAGGCAGGCGTGTATCCCTTGCCAGCGAATGCTAGCATGCAAAGCAGATGATGGGCACGAAGACGAACAGTCATGGTGGCTTTATGACAGGAAATTCGCTCACGACAAAGGACCTTAACCATCCAAGTTCGGCCCAGTCATAACGGTTTCTGAGGTCCGCGTAATGAGGGTATTTCAGGTCGTTGCCGATATTTGGAAGATGAAGCGTGAGGCAAACGATCCACTTGATTTTCACCAAATCCCTGCCAAAGAAATCGTAGCCAGGTTCGATCAAGAATCTCTGGACAGGCAGGGGACACCGGCCAAATGACATCGCGGTCCCAGATTGTTGAGTTAGGTAGGGGGTTAGTGAATCCCTGGGAAATAATGCCAATAGTGAGTAGGGATTGCCGCCATTTCCGGCGTTAGATTTGGATTTTCGACCCGAATTGGGCGGCGGTCATCCAAGTGCAAGACCGAAAAGGCCTTTTGAATCATTGGGTGTGTCCGGAAAAAACGGATGAAACTCCCATCTGCATAAGCGGCTTCCAACCCGTTCGTAATTGCTTTTGCAAGATCTGCGTCATGCTTGCCGGTGAAAAAGATGAACGGAAAGCGGTCGTAGACCAGGACGATTTCGCCTTCGATATCGTAGGTAAGATCAGAGTGCTGCTCTTTCTCCGGCAGGATTTCGACAGCACCACGGGGAAACGCATCCCCTTGATATTTTGACAGTAGGCCGTAAAGCCGATCTTTCCGGGCTGTTTCTACTGTCAGTCCAGCGCCTTCTAAGATGGCCACATCGCCCCAGCCAATCCCTTGCAAAAACGTCATATTTTGCAAGTCACGAATTGTTCTCACCTTTGCAAACTTGGGCTGAGTTCCGGCCGGAATAGCAATAATGCGCGCCCCTAACAGTCCGCGCATCAGAGGAACGCGAATGGGAATGGCTATTTTTTCATACGCTTTGGACGTGCCACCTGCATATAGGTTGAACTCGGTATCTGCTGGATCCGCGAGTTTTTCCATCACCTGAGAGCCGGTCAGGTTTTTCGTGCCTTCAGGAAAAGAGATGTTAAACGGTCGGTTCTGTTTGGAAAGGGCAAGCTCAAGCAGCGGCACAACGTAGTCTTGAATGGCCATCCGTTGCGGAATTTTGATTTCCAACGGTTCATTTGCAAGTGCGCTTCCCGCGGCAAATAGTGCGGGCGAAAAAGCAAGGAGCCATCGAGCTCTTAAGTGTTTCCAGAACATCTAATTAAGTCTCTGACCCATTTAGTCGTCGTGAAAGTAGACCGGAAAAATGCTGCTCAATTCCTAATTCAATCAAATAGAGACATATCTTGGATAGCTGTTGTTTTTACCCTCTAGTCAGAACTTCGGATGGCCGGAATGGAATATGGGGACATCTAATTATCGTCTGTTCGGCTTAATTATCGTCTGTTCGGCTCACCAAGAGGGGGCGGCGATCAATGAAGCGCCGATACCTGCCGGTTAAGCCTTCTTATGCGGTTGACTTGGGCGGCAGCTTCCGATTTACACGGGGGCTCACGATTTTCTGAAAACTCTCCCTTTGAGTGACCCTGATGCTGGATAAAACCTACGATGCGGCCAGCGTTGAGCCGCGGATTTACGAAACCTGGGAAAAGGCGGAGGCCTTCAAGGCTGGAGCCGGTGCCAAAGAGGGTGCCGATGCCTTTACCATCGTAATTCCGCCACCGAACGTGACGGGGTCCCTTCACATGGGCCACGCACTCAACAATACCCTGCAGGACATCCTCGTTCGCTGGAAGCGCATGCAGGGCTATGACGTCTTGTGGCAACCGGGTACGGACCATGCCGGTATCGCAACTCAGATGGTTGTTGAGCGTGAGCTGATGGAAAATCAGCTGCCGGGGCGCCGTGACATGGGCCGCGACGCCTTTGTTGAACGGGTTTGGGAACAGAAACGGAAGTCTGAAGGCACGATCCTCGGCCAATTGAAACGTCTCGGCGCGTCCTGCGATTGGAGCCGGACCGAATTCACCATGTCGCCGAACCTATCGGACGCTGTCTTGAAGGTCTTTGTCGAGCTGTATCGGCAAGGCCTGATTTACAAGTCCAAGCGATTGGTCAACTGGGACCCGAAATTCGAAACTGCGATCTCAGATCTTGAAGTTGAGAACATCGAAGTCGATGGTCACATGTGGCACTTCAAGTATCCGTTGGCTGGTGGCGAAACCTACGAGTACGTCGAAAAAGACGAGGACGGCAACGTCACGCTCCGCGAAACCCGCGACTACATTTCCATCGCCACGACCCGCCCGGAGACCATGCTCGGCGATGGTGCGGTCGCTGTTCATCCAGATGATGAGCGCTACAAACCGATCGTCGGCAAGCTCTGTGAAATTCCAGTTGGACCAAAGGAACACCGCCGTCTGATCCCGATAATCACTGATGAGTATCCGGATCCGGACTTCGGGTCCGGTGCGGTGAAGATCACTGGTGCACACGACTTCAACGATTATCAGGTTGCACTTCGGGGCAGGATCCCGATGTACCGCCTGATGGACACCAAAGGTCATATGCGGGCCGATGGTGCACCCTACGATGAAGAAGCGAAGAAGGCGCAGGCGATCATTGATGGCGCCGAGATGACGATCAATGAGGTTGATCTCATCAACATCGTTCCAGATGACCTGCGTGGTCTCGACCGGTTCGAGGCCCGTAAGCGGGTAATCGATCAAATCACGGCCGAAGGTTTGGCGGTGACTGTTGCCTCTGATCATCCGGATGTTTCCTGGATGAAGGGGCGGGCTCCTGAGTGGGATACCAAGGGTAAGGCAAAAATCCAGAAACTTGGAGAGGACGAAGAAGGTCCTGCCGAGTTGCCGATGGTCGAATCCAAAAAGATCATGCAGCCATTTGGCGACCGCTCCAAGGTCGTGATTGAGCCGATGCTGACCGACCAGTGGTTCGTCGATGCCAAGACGCTGGCAGAACCGGCACTAAAGGCAGTTCAGGACGGCGAGACAAAATTCGTTCCCGGCAACTGGGACAAGACCTACTACAACTGGCTGAACGATATTCAGCCATGGTGTATTTCCCGCCAGCTGTGGTGGGGTCACCAGATCCCTGTCTGGTACGACGAAGACGGCAATGAATTCTGCGCCATGAGCGAAGAAGAAGCTGTTGAGATGGCCGGCGGCAAAACCTTGACCCGCGATGAGGACGTTCTCGACACTTGGTTCTCGTCTGCGCTGTGGCCATTTTCCACGCTCGGCTGGCCGCACAAGACGCCGGAACTGGACCGGTATTACAAGACTGACGTTCTGATCACCGGTTTTGACATCATTTTCTTCTGGGTTGCCCGGATGATGATGCAGGGCATCCACTTCATGAAGGAAGTGCCGTTCCACACGGTCTATATCAATTCGATTGTTGTCGATAAAAACGGGAAGAAGATGTCCAAGTCCTTGGGCAATGTCCTCGACCCGTTGGACCTGTTCGACGCCTATGGCGCCGATGCCACACGGTACGCCCTGGCAAGCCAGGAAGTTCAGGGCCGGCGGACACTGCGTATGTCTGACCAAGCAGCCGAAGGCGGTCAGCGCTTTGCGACCAAACTCTGGAACGCTGCCCGGTTTGCAGAGATGAACGGCTGTGCCCGTGTTGAGGGCTTCGACCCGTCCACGGCCAAACACACGCTCAACCGCTGGATCGCCACGGAAATGGGCAAGTGCGTCGCTGAAGTGACCGCTGCGCTTGAAGATTACCGGTTTAATGATGCGTCCGGCGCTGTCTACAAGTTCACTTGGAACACCTTCTGTGATTGGTTCCTGGAGTTGGCGAAGCCGATCTTCAACGGCGATGATGAAGCTGTAAAAGCCGAGACCCGGGCAACCGCTGCTTGGGCGATCGACGAGATCCTGAAAGTCCTGCATCCGTTCATGCCGTTCCTGACCGAAGAACTATGGGAGCGTCTCGGCGATGAAGGCGTCAAGGCCGACAAACTCCTGATGCTCACCGAATGGCCGCATGCCACCGTTTCTGACGATGCAGCTGCAGGCGAGATCAACTGGCTGGTGGATCTCATTTCCGAAATTCGCTCGGTCCGCGCTGAAATGAACATTCCGGCAGGCGCGAAGGTGCAGCTGGTTGTTGTTGGCGCGAATGATCAGACCAACGGCCGGATCGCCACACACGAATCTGCGATCCAGCGCCTCGCACGCGCTGAAGATGTTTCACTGGCAGATGCGGCTCCGGCTGGATCGGCACAAATCATCGTCGGTGAGGCAACCGTGTGCCTGCCGCTCGCAGGTGTCATCGATCTCGGTGCGGAAAAGGCTCGTCTGACCAAAGATGCTGGCAAGCTGGAAGGCGAGATCACAAAAATCGAGAAAAAACTCGGAAATCCGAAATTCGTTGAAAAGGCGCCGCAAGAGGTGGTTGACGGCGAAAAGGAAAAGGTGAGCGAGGCCAAGGCAAAGCTTGAAAAAATCCAAGTCGCTTTGAGCCGTCTTGCCGAAATCGGCTAACTTTTTCCAAATATCGTTGGATACAATGCCCGGACACAGGCCTTGCCGCGTCCGGGCCGCATTTCGATGCTAGCGCCGCAGCTACCGGCAGGGATATGTTTGGACTTGCGAATCTGTTTGGAGCTGATGGCCCAAGTGTTTTTTGAATTTCGAAATCAGGCGGTACGTGCCGCTGTTGTTCTTGGAAGTGTGTTGGCGGGAGTACTGCCGCAGTCGACTTTTGCTCAGGAACAAACAGAAAAAATCAAAAACCCTGTCGCCGTGTTTTCCGGTCTTGATAAGATCACCGGCCGGATCATCAATTTCGATGTATATATTGGCGAGACTGTGCAATTCGGTGCGCTGCAGGTGACCCCGCGCGTGTGTTACACGCGTCCGCAAACGGAATCGCCCCTGACAACAGGCTTTGTCCAAGTTGACGAAATCACCCTCAACAACGAAGTCCGGCGGATTTTTTCTGGCTGGATGTACGCAGCGAGCCCCGGTCTTCATGCGGTTGAGCACCCCGTCTATGACATCTGGCTGACCGACTGCAATCTGGCTTCAAAAGTACCGCCGCCGGAAGACTATGACGGCCCGCCGATTAAGGGTGTTGTAGCTGAAGGGGAAGATCCGCTTGCTGGCCCGGACGATGGAGTGGACTCAGGCCCAGGTATTCCGCGCGCAAAACCCTTCCAGGGATAGGTGGAATTCAGATCTTTTTGTTGTGCAGTTGAATGCTGGAGCGTGTTTAGCGCGCCGCGATGGATTTTCCCTTAGGCACAAATTCAAGCGCTTTTGTTGCCTTTGAATCGGTGTGTTTCCTGAGAATGCAAACAATCGCGGCGGGCTAACAAGTGAGGCGTGTAGCCCCGGTCGTTAGGCTGCCTTTTTCAGAGCTTTTTTGGCTGCTTTCAGCTTGCTTTCCTGCTTGGCGACCTTGGCCTTGCGGACTTTGACTTCTTTTTTCAGTTCTTTGATTTTGGATTTTTTAGACATCAAGTATCTCCTGGTTCATGAGGTGTTCGAACGAGGCGTTAATCAGTGGATTGGTTCTTTTGAAGAAAGTCCCGGATAAAGCCGCGGATCTCCCGGGCAGCGCTAGTATCCAGTTCGTCACATAGCTCAACAAACCGGTCCCGTTCATCGCTGCTGATGCGGATGACCAATTGACTGTCCTTCTTGGACTTCTTTGTCTTTTTTTGTTTTTCACCCATTTCAACCTCGCTTCAATACAGCTAGTGCATATGAAAACGATATGCAATGTATATACAAAAATATTTTGGCAGTGTTTTCTGACAGCTACTTGCGGATCAGAGGCGCCGGCAGTTGCTCGTTTACTGTAAGCGATGCAGCAGTGCGATGGCTGACGACGGAATCACGTCAGCGGTCGGGCCGGATATCCGGGAGCGCGCAGCTCAAACCCTTGTTTGGTCGCTGAAAATCCGATGCGTTTGTAAAACCGGTGTGCAGCGGTGTTTTGGATGCCCGACAGCAGCATAATCTTGTAGCACCCGGTGTCCCATGCGGTGTCAGAGGCAGCATTGAGCACTTGTTCGCCGTAGCCCCACCCACGATGGTCGCGATGCGTGACCACATTTTCGATCAATGCATAGGGCGCGCAGCCGCGGGTGAAATTTGGAATGACGATCAAGGTACAGGTGGTCACAGGCACGTCACCAAGACACCCAAGCAGTATCGTCATGCCCGGATGGTGCAGCATCGTGTCGAAGGTTTTTGCTTGGACTTCTTCCGGTGCGGGTAGGTCGTTTCCAATCAGATGTTGGTAGAGCTCTGCAAGGTCGGCAAAATCGGATTTAGAAGCTGTGCGGATGTGAAATTGTATCATGATAGATCGTTTATCCCGTGTGGGCATCCGGCAATATCCGTCAGCTAGATTTAAATCTGCTGCATCTAGACGTGTTTGATCAGTTTGGTCGGGTATATCAGTTCACTTGTCATTTGGCGGACCCTTTGTATCGAGTTGCTGTGCCTCGTGACGTTTCTTCGCGAATCGCAGCAAGTGTTTGGCGAAAAAGTTCATGCCATGCCCGATTATCATCAAATAAAAAAAGAAGGCGATGACCCCTGCCGTGTTTTGAGAGAAACCAAGATCACGCATGTATTGGGTAATGCCGGAAAATGGCAGATGCCCGTTTACGTCAAGGGTCGAGGTTATGAGTATTAGGCCGGACAAAAACACATAATAAAAGGACTTCAGTACGTCTTTGAAAGTTTGCCGCCCGACTTTGAGCCGTTTCATAGGCTTCTCCAGCTAAAAAATGGTGGAAGTGACGTTGGCGTATACGGTTATACACCCTCTGCGAAGCGGCGTTACCAGAAACAAAAAAGCCCGCCGAGTGGCGGGCCTTGTATTTTGATGGTTCCAGAAAATCAGTCGATGTCGACGTAATCTTCCGGGCCGAGGCCAAGGCGGCCATCGACATAGTCGCCGCAGTTGCCGATCAGCGTGTCCATGTCGTTTTCAAAGAAGTGGTTGGCACCTGGAATCGTTTGATGGTCGATGATGATTCCCTTTTGGGTTTTCAATTTGTCGACCAGCGTCTGGACGTCTTTTTGCGGCACGACCTTGTCCTGATCGCCATGAATGATCAGGCCGGAAGACGGGCAGGGGGCCAAAAACGAGAAGTCATGCAGGTTTGCCGGCGGCGCAACGGAGATGAACCCCTCGACTTCCGGGCGGCGCATCAAGAGCTGCATGCCGATCCAGGCGCCAAAGGAGAAGCCCGCGATCCAGCAGGCCCGGGCGTCCGGATGGACCGTCTGCACCCAATCCAGCGCTGCTGCGGCATCAGACAATTCGCCCTGACCGTGATCGAATGACCCTTGAGACCGGCCGACGCCGCGGAAATTGAAGCGCAACACGGCAAATCCGCGTTTCGCGAACATGTAGTACATTTGATAAACAATCTGGTTGTTCATCGTGCCGCCAAACTGGGGATGCAGATGCAGGACCAGAGCGATGGGGGCGTTGCGCTTTTTGGCGGGATGAAACCGGCCTTCCAGCCGGCCAGCGGGACCGTTAAAGATCACCTCAGGCATGAAGCGATTTATCCTTTTGTTTTTATCCGTAGCCGGATGGCTGCGGGGAGGGACCGTCTACGTGGTTTTCCTAAGTCTAAAACTTGACTCTTTGGCTCCAAGTTTCTAGAACCCTGTTTAGAATTATTCGAAAGTTCGCATCACCAAAACAGCAACACTCGGTTCGACCGTTGACGCTGTTATCGTCATCACAGCGGAAAATATCAAGTTTTTCGGACATGTGATTGGCAAAGATGTGATTTTCGGGCCGAAGTCTGTGTCCTGTTTCGCGTTTGAGGTGTCATGCCGCGCCATTTTGACCCGATCTATCTCGATCACAACGCTGGTGCGCCGCTGCGCCCGGTGGTGCGCGAGGCCATGATCGCGGCATTGCAGGAGGCTGGAAACGCATCGTCTGTGCATACACACGGCCGGAAAGCGCGTGGAAAAATCGAAGAAGCCAGAGACGCGGTTGCACGTTTATGCGGTGCCAAAACCCGTGCGGTGACATTTGTCTCTGGTGGCACCGAAGCCAACATGACAGCATTGACGCCTGCATGGCAGGATCAAGGTGCACCGGTTTACTTGGATAAACTGTTTCGAAGTGCGATTGAGCATCCTTCCGTTGTGACAGGCGGACGGTTTCCGGTCATCGATCAGGTGGTTGTTCCCGTTGATGAAAATGGTGTTGTCCGTCTGGAAGCGCTTGAAGAGCTGATCAAAGACGTCGATCCAAGTCTGATTTCCGTAATGGCTGCCAACAATGAGACCGGGGTTGTCCAGCCGCTCGCCGAAATTGGTGCGCTTGCACAACAATATGGCCATTTCTTCCATGTCGACGCGGTCCAGGCTGCTGGCCGGATGCCGATTGATGTGGAAGCTTGGCAGGCAGATGTCATCACCCTGTCGGCACATAAATTCGGTGGTCCGCAAGGCATTGGTGCCGTTATCGTCCGCTCAACGGCCCGGGTTCCGGCTCCGCTGATGGTGGGCGGTGGTCAGGAGAATTGGCGCCGCGGCGGAACGGAAAATGTCGCTGCCATTTCTGGATTTGGCGCTGCGGCAATTTCAGCCCTTGAGGAAGCGACCGAAACACGCCATCTCCTGCATCTGAGGAAGAGACTGGAAGAGGGTTTGCGCGCGGTTTGCCCGCAGACGGTTATCTTCGGAGAGGGCGCAGATAGGCTCGCCAACACGGTTTGTTTTGCAGTTCACGGCATTGCAGCTGAAACAGCACTGATCGCTTTTGACCTTGAGCGCGTATCACTGTCGTCAGGGTCTGCATGTTCTTCGGGCAAAGTCTCCGTCTCTCATGTTCTGACGGCCATGAATGTGGATGAGGAAACGGCTCGTTGCGCGCTGCGGATTAGCATGGGCTGGGACACCAGTGAAGCAGATGTGGCGCGGTTCCTGGAGATCTGGCCGAAGATTGTCGACCGGTTGAACCCGGAGGCGCGGCACCAGGCCGCTTAAGTAAAGAATTTCAGCGGTGCGCCGCTGACCGGAATGGCTTCTGTCCAAGCGTTTGGGCGAGGCGAATGAGTTAGGAAGCTGCGGACAAAAGGTCCGCCAATTGGAGGCAAGCGATGCCAGCTGTACAGGAAACCATCGAACAGGTGAAAGCCATCGATGTTGACCAGTATAAATACGGCTTTGTGACGGACATTGAGTCCGAAAAAGGCGCAAAGGGTCTTTCTGAAGAAACCATCCGGTTTTTGTCCGCCAAAAAGGACGAACCGGAATGGATGACGGAATGGCGTCTTGATGCGCTGCGCCGGTTCCAACAGATGGAAGAGCCGAGCTGGGCCCGTGTTTCCTATCCAAAGATCGATTTTGACGATCTTTATTATTGGGCCGCACCGAAATCCGTCGAAGGTCCGAAGAGCCTGGATGAAGTCGATCCGGAGCTTCTGGCAACTTACGAAAAGCTTGGTATTCCGCTGCAAGAGCAGGAAATTCTGGCAGGTGTTGCCCCGGAAAACCGTGTGGCTGTGGACGCCGTCTTTGATTCCGTCTCCGTTGTGACGACCTTCAAGGAAGAGCTGAAGAAGGCCGGCGTCATCTTCTGCTCCATTTCTGAGGCGATGCGCGAGTATCCGGATCTGGTGAAGAAATACATCGGCTCCGTGGTTCCGGTCACCGACAATTATTATGCGACGCTGAACTCGGCTGTCTTCTCCGATGGGTCCTTCGTCTATATTCCCGAGGGCGTGCGCTGCCCGATGGAGCTGTCGACCTATTTCCGGATCAACGAGCAGAACACCGGCCAGTTCGAGCGCACGCTGATTATCGCCGACAAAGGATCCTACGTTTCCTATCTGGAAGGCTGCACGGCACCACAGCGCGATGAAAACCAGCTGCACGCCGCGGTCGTTGAGCTGATTGCCCTGGACGATGCGGAGATTAAATACTCCACCGTCCAGAATTGGTATCCGGGCGATAGCGAAGGCAAGGGCGGCATCTACAACTTCGTCACCAAGCGTGGCGATTGCCGGGGCAAGAACTCCAAGATTTCCTGGACCCAAGTTGAGACTGGATCGGCGATCACCTGGAAATATCCGTCCTGCATCCTGCGCGGCGATGGTTCGCGTGGAGAGTTCTATTCGATTGCGGTGTCCAACGGTCACCAGCAGATCGACTCGGGCACCAAGATGATCCACCTCGGCAAGAACACGTCGAGCCGGGTGATTTCTAAGGGTATTTCCGCCGGTAAATCGGAAAACACCTATCGGGGGCTGATTTCGGCACACCGCAAGGCGTCACATGCCCGGAACTTCACGCAGTGTGACTCTCTGCTGATCGGCCAGGAGTGCGGCGCGCATACGGTGCCTTATATCGAGAGCAAAAACGCATCTGCCCAGTTCGAACACGAGGCGACCACCTCAAAGATTTCGGACGACCAGATGTTCTATTGCCTGCAGCGCGGCATGAACGAGGAAGAAGCAGTCGCCCTTATCGTCAATGGCTTCGTCAAGGACGTCATCCAGCAGCTGCCGATGGAATTTGCCGTGGAAGCTCAGAAACTGATCTCGATCAGCCTGGAAGGGTCTGTGGGGTAATCGCTCCACTATTTGAATGACTATTCGGGCGATTGCCCAACGTATTACAAGGACACATCTCAATGCTTGAGATCAAAAACCTGCACGCACGTATTGCGGAAGACGAAACGGAAATCCTGCGCGGCATCGATCTGACGATCAACGCCGGTGAAGTGCATGCCATTATGGGCCCGAACGGCTCCGGCAAGTCCACGCTGTCTTACATTCTGGCCGGCAAGGACGACTATGAAGTCACCGAGGGCGAGATCCTGTTCAACGGTGAAAACATGCTTGAGATGGAGCCGGATGAGCGGGCTGCGGCCGGCATGTTCCTGGCATTCCAATACCCGATCGAAATTCCGGGTGTTGCCACCATGGAATTCCTAAAGACAGCCATGAATGCACAGCGCGTAGCTCGCGGCGAAGACAAGCTGTCAATTCCGGACTTCATGAAACGCGTCAAGGAAGCTGCAAACTACCTGAACGTTTCCATGGACATGCTGAAGCGTCCGCTGAACGTCGGGTTCTCCGGCGGTGAAAAGAAGCGGGCCGAAATCCTGCAGATGTCTCTGCTGGAGCCGAAACTCTGCGTGCTTGACGAAACCGACTCCGGTTTGGACATCGATGCCCTGCGCATCGTGTCTGAAGGTGTCAACAAACTGCGGTCTCCAGAGCGGGCCATGGTTGTGATCACCCACTACCAGCGTCTTCTCGATCACATTGTCCCCGATGTTGTCCACGTCTTATCCAAAGGCAAGATCGTGAAAACGGGCGATAAAGATCTGGCGCTTGAGCTGGAGAAAAACGGCTACGCCGATTACATCGATACGGCCGCTTAAGGGAGTTTTGTGCGATATGAACGCAACTGTCCCCATTAAGAACACGCAGGCCGAAACAGACCTGATTGCACGGTTTGAGGCGGCGAAGGATGCCCTTCCAGGCTCGGTCGCTGTTGCGGCCCTGCGTGAGGGTGCGCTTGGCCAAATCCGCGACAAGGGCCTGCCGCACCGGCGGGTGGAAGAATATAAATACTCTGACCTGCGGGCATTTATGAAATCCGCGGCTCCTCTGGCGGCCGGGACCGAACAATCTGACGCCCAAAATGCTCTGAATTTCCTGGAGAGCTTTGCCGATTTGGACCGTTACAAGATTGTTTTGGCAAACGGATCCTATCTCCCCGCGCTGTCTGATGTAGAGGCTCTGGCAGGTGAAGGCGTCACCGTAAGCAACATGGCCGATTTCTTGGCTGGGGAAGAGGGCGCGCAGGCGCTTTCCTTTCCGAAGACCGGAGCAAGCGATGGTGTTGTTGCCCTCAACACGGCCTTTGTTCAGGGCGGCGTGATCCTGACCGTCAAGGACGGCGCGGAAGTGTCCAAACCGGTGGAACTGATCCAACTGGCTACGGCATCCGGTGCGCAAGCCGTCCGGAACAAGGTGGTGGTCGGCAAGGGCGCAAAACTCCATCTGCTGGAAAGCTTCACCGGGGACACAGGGAACGGCGAAATCAATACGGTTTTCGATTACTCCGTTGCCGACAATGCACAGCTTGCTGCAACCCGTGTGATCGCTGGCAAATCCGACGCCGCGCATCTTTACACGAGCATCGCAACACTTGGCGCGGATGCGGAGTTCAAATCGCTCGGCTTCATCGCAGGCCCGCGGTTTGTCCGCAATCAGCAGTTCGTCAACTTCACTGGCGAAAACTCAGAAGCCAAGATCTATGGTGTCTCTATGGCTGGCGGCGAGGATCTGGCTGACCAGACCCTGATTGTCGATCATGCGGTGCCGCATTGTAACAGCCGTGAGTTCTTCAAAACCGTTCTCGATGGCCGGGCGCGGGGCGTTTATCAAGGCCGGATCAATGTGGCTCAGCATGCCCAGAAGACCGATGGTGAAATGATGACGCAGGCTCTGCTTCTCTCAGAGGAAGCGGAGATGGCTAATAAGCCGGAACTGGAAATCTTTGCCGACGATGTTCTGTGTGCCCATGGTGCGACCAGCGGTCAAATTGACGAAGACCTGCTGTTTTATCTACGTGCTCGTGGCATTCCGGAAGACGAGGCAAAAACCCTTCTGGTTTTGGCGTTCTTGTCGGAAGCGATTGAAGAATATGGCGAAGACGATGTGACGGAGGGCCTGGAAGCGCGGGTGCGCGACTGGCTTGCTGGTCACTGAATAGAGGTAGTACGTCTTTGCTGGGCTTGACCCGGCAATCCATACCGTTGGCTTTCGGTTGTTAGAAACGGTCACGGTATGGATGCCATGGTCGAGCCATGGCATGACGAAAAGAAAGAATTGAACAAGGAGCAGCGCCGCATGACGGTCGCAACCGCTACTGAGACCATTGCACCGGCGTCTTACGACGTTGAAGCGATCCGAAAGGACTTTCCGATCCTCTCGCGAGAGGTTTATGGCAAGCCACTGGTCTATTTGGACAACGGCGCGTCCGCGCAAAAGCCTCAGGCGGTGATCGATGCGGTGACGCATGCGTATTCGCATGAATATGCCAATGTGCACCGCGGCCTGCATTACTTGTCCAATACAGCGACCGACAATTATGAAGCGGCCCGGGAAAAGGTTCGGCGTTTTTTGAACGCAGAATCGACCGACAACATCGTTTTCACCAAAGGCACCACGGAGGCCATCAATCTTGTGGCCTATGGTTTGGGCGGAAAGTTCTTTGATGAGGGCGACGAGATCGTTCTGTCCATCATGGAACACCACTCCAACATTGTGCCGTGGCACTTCCACCGGGAAAGGCACGGTGCGAAGTTGAAGTGGGTCTATGTGCGCGAAGACGGGTCCTTCGATCTGGATGCCTTCGAAAGTGCACTTACCGAGCGTACGAAGCTGGTTGCGATCACGCATATGTCCAATGTCTTGGGCACGGTTGTTCCTGTCAAGGAAGTCTGCCGGATCGCCCATGAACGGGGCATCCCGGTGCTGGTGGATGGCAGTCAATCGGCGGTCCACATGCCGGTCGATGTTCAGGACATTGACTGCGACTACTATGTCTTTACTGGCCACAAGGTTTATGGCCCGTCTGGCATTGGCGCTCTTTACGGAAAGAAAGAACGTCTGGAGGCTCTGCGGCCGTTCCAGGGTGGCGGCGAGATGATCCTTGATGTGACTGAAGACAATGTCACCTACAACGCCCCACCGCATCGGTTTGAAGCTGGTACACCACCGATCGTGCAGGCCATCGGCCTAGGAGCCGCATTGGACTACATGGATTCGATTGGCCGTGAAAACATCGCGCGCCATGAAGAGGACCTGAAGGTCTATGCCCATGAAAAGCTGCGGCAGATCAATTCCTTGCGCATTTTCGGCGATGCCCCAGGGAAGGGGGCAATCATCTCCTTTGAGATCGAAGGTGCGCATGCCCATGACGTGTCCACGATCATCGATCGATCGGGTGTCGCAGTGCGTGCCGGGACACATTGTGCTCAGCCCCTCTTGGCAAAATACGGTGTAACCTCTACATGCCGGGCAAGCTTTGGCATGTACAACACGCGCGATGAAGTCGACGCGCTTTATGAGGCCTTGTTGAAGGCCAAGAGTTTTTTCGGGTAAGGACGGACGTCAATGGAAAACGCCAACACCATCGACACAGCTGCGGAGAGCACGGAACTGACGGCGGACGTTCCGTCTAAAAGTGCGATCCCAACGGCAGAGCTGGAGCAGCTGACCACTGACATCATCAGCGCGATCAAGACGGTCTACGATCCCGAAATTCCTTGCGATATCTATGAACTCGGTCTGATCTACAAGGTTGATATCGAGGACGACCGTTCGATCAACATCGACATGACGCTGACTGCTCCAGGATGTCCGGTGGCTGGCGAAATGCCGGGCTGGGTTGAAAACGCAGTTGCTTCCGTGGCCGGCGTTGGGCCTGTGAATGTCGATATGGTGTTTGATCCACCGTGGACACCGGATCGCATGTCCGATGAAGCCAAAGTTGCTCTCAACTGGTATTGAGTTCTTTACTTTGGAATCTTAAGCTGAGTTCCTATATCAAGTTCTCAGATCGCGAACAGCTGTGA
Organism: Roseibium sp.; assembly: GCF_965216085.1. Classification (GTDB taxonomy): domain Bacteria; phylum Pseudomonadota; class Alphaproteobacteria; order Rhizobiales; family Stappiaceae; genus Roseibium. Next base: position 2,669,519 of record NZ_OZ244138.1, read on the forward strand.
GGATATGATGGCGTCTGCCGGAAAATTCCAGGTTATGACATTGACCGATGCCGCGGCTGAGCGGGTAAACGAGCTTGTCGAAAATTCCGATAAGCCAGCGCTCGGCCTGCGCGTGGGAATCAAAAAAGGCGGCTGTGCCGGCATGGAATACGCCATGGATTTGGTGGAAGAAGCCAAGCCAGGCGACGATGTGATTGAGGACAAGGGCGCCAAGATCTTTGTTGATCCGTCTGCTGTTCTGTTTCTGCTCGGTACGGAAATGGATTTCGAAGTGACCAAATTCCGCTCCGGATTTGTCTTCAAAAACCCAAATGAAGTGTCCGCCTGCGGCTGCGGTGAGTCGGTGTCCTTGCAGGCTGCCGACCTCAGTGTCCACGCGAGATCCTGATCCTCTATTATCCTTCCCGAAGGTGGCAACGTGAAACTTTTTGAGCGGCTGAAAGCCGACGCGGCTCCGCAGTGGGCCGACTATGTTGATCATTCGTTTGTCCGGCAACTTGGCACAGGCGAATTGCCCCTAGAGGCCTTCAAACATTATCTGGTGCAGGATTACCTGTTTTTGATCCAATTTGCCCGCGCTTACGCGCTCGGCATCTATAAGAGCCCAAGTGTCGATGACATGCGGCAGTCGTTGGAAGGTGTTAAAGCCATCCTTGATGTGGAGCTGGACCTTCATTTGGAACTCTGCGGTTCCTGGGGCATGTCGCGCTCGGACATTGAAAGCGCGCCGGAAGACACGCCGACAATGGCCTACACACGGTTTGTGCTGGATGCGGGCATGGCAGGGGATTTGCTGGACCTGCAAGCAGCTCTGGCGCCCTGCATTATCGGATATGCGGAAATTGGTGTTGCGCTGAAGAACAAAGGTTCAGCGACAGAAGACAATCCCTATACGCGCTGGATCAACGAATACGGCAGCGACGAGTACCAGGAATTGGCGCAAGGATTTGCTGAATGGATGGATAAGACCGCCGAGATCTATCTGACCGAAGCCCGCTATCCGCGTTTGTCGTCTCTCTTTGAAAAGGCCAGCCGATTGGAATCCGGGTTTTGGCAAATGGGGCTAGATGCCGTCAAATAGTCAGGAATTATGAAAAACAGTGTCGCTTCACATCAAGCGACGTTTTCCTGCTCAAGATCATTTTCAGTACGCACAAGGTTGCGGCCGGCATTTTTGGCAGCATACATCGCCTCATCCGCGCGGGCGATAATGGAATGTGCCGTATCGTTCTGGCCAAATGCGGCAACGCCCGCTGAGATCGTGACGCGTCCTAGGTTTTCACCCGTTGAGCGTTTAACAAGCTCCTTGGCCATGACCGCTGCCCGGATTTTCTCTGCAATCTCGGCAGCCTGGTCCAGTTCGGTGTGCGGCAGGATAATCGCGAATTCCTCACCACCATATCGGCAGGCAATGTCCTGGCTTTTGATGTTCTGTTTGACCGACAAGGCAACCAGCCGGAGAACCTGATCACCTGTTTGGTGACCATAGGTGTCGTTGAACTTTTTGAAGTGATCGATATCAGTCATCAGAAGGCAGAAACCGCGGCGGCTTTCTTCCGAATTGCGAATGACTTTTTCAAGTGAGTTATCGAAATGCTTACGGTTGTTGAGCGTGGTCAGTTCGTCAATCAACGACTCGTAACGGATCGCTTCAAGCGACGATTGCAAGTTTTCGATGTGTTTCTTCGATTCAAGCAGCTGACTTTCCAGCTTGCGATTTGACGCAACAGCATTTTGTGTCGATCTGACCAAATGGGTCACATAGATTTTCAGCTTGTCCGGGTCTGTAATGTTGGAAATTTTTAGACCGGCCTGCTCAAGTGCGCTGCCGTAGTCAGAGGTCGCATCCGCGCTGAGTTTCAGAGTTTCGACGATTTCTTCGACTTCGCGGGAGACTTTGTTGCCGACATCATCCAAACGGTCGCCGAGCCGTGTCGGCGATAAGAAACGGCCATAAAGTGACAGCATCTCGTCGGTGCTGATACGTCCGTTTTCCTTGATGGTTTCGTTGACAGCCCGGTTTAGGCCTTGATTGTAGCCGGCAGCGTATGTGTACCAGAGTTCGTACGATCTCGGATAGGCAGGTAAGGTGTTTTTCCTAATATACCCCACCGCGGACTCACCATATCCGATGGTCCTGTTGTGATCGTCCTTGTCCGACATCAAATTACTCTCGCTCAGAAGCTGAATTGTTAACCGCCCCACACGGCTTCAATTCTTAGTCTCTAAGATCTGACGTAAGGTTTAAAGTCGGGTTAAATCTCCTGTTAAAGTCACCAATATCCCAGAGTTAGGATGCTTTTTTCGGCCGGGGTTCGCGCAGCAAGAAAGCTGGGATGTGCACGCCTTCGCTAAAGGCAGGTGCGGATTTATCGGACCGGGATTTCTTGGAAGTAGATTTCTGAGAAATGGTGGAAACTCCTGCAGTTGACGGCTTTACTTCAACCGCTTCTTCAGCGGAACTTGTCTCATTACGGCGGCGGGATTGACCCCGTTTTTTGGCGGGTTTAGCCTCTGCTGCTTCGTTGTCGTTGCTCGAGGCCGTTTTTGACGTTTTGGAAGTGCGGCGCTTGGCTTTGCGTTCCTTGGCTGCAGCTTCGAAGTCAATTGATTCGCCAATCCACTCAATGGATTGCTTGGTCAGCTCTTCAATTGCTTGCAGATATTTTTGGTCGCTGTCCGTGACGAGCGTGTAAGCAGTGCCAGAACGGCCTGCACGTCCGGTGCGGCCAATCCGGTGGACATAATCTTCCGCATTGATCGGAATGTCGTAATTGAAGACGTGGCTGACTTCAGGAATGTCCAAACCGCGCGCTGCAACGTCACTGGCCACCAGAAGCTTGATGTTTCCTTTGCGGAAATTCTCAAGCATCATCATACGGGTGCGTTGATCCATGTCGCCATGAAGCGCACCGACATTGTATTCGTGACGCTCGAGCGAGCGGAACAGGGTAGAGACATCCCGTTTGCGGTTGCAGAAAACAATGGCGTTCTGCAGTTCTTCAGATTGCTCCAAGAGCTCGCGCAAGGTGGCGCGCTTGTCGTAATCCTTGGACGCTGAGGCTTTGAGTCGCTGCGTTACATTCTCAGCCGTAGAAGAGGTTGGTGCGACTTCAATTCGGGCCGGGTTCTGCAGGAAAGTTTCCGTCAAACGTTGAATTTCGGGCGGCATGGTTGCCGAGAAAAACAGAGTTTGGCGGGTGAACGGGATCAGTTTACAGATCCGCTCAATATCCGGAATGAAGCCCATGTCGAGCATCCGGTCAGCTTCATCGATCACCAGGATTTCGACGCCTTGCAAAAGCAGTTTTCCGCGTTCGAAATGGTCGAGCAGGCGGCCCGGTGTTGCGATCAAGACATCGGTGCCCCGGTCAAGTTTCTTGTCCTGGTCGGCAAAAGAGACACCACCAATCAAAAGCGCAACGTTGAGCTTATGGTTGGTGCCGTATTTTTCGAAATTTTCTTCGACCTGGGCAGCCAGCTCGCGGGTCGGCTCCAAAATCAGAGTGCGCGGCATCCGTGCACGGGCCCGGCCTTTCTCCAAGAGCGTCAGCATCGGCAAAGTGAAACTTGCCGTCTTGCCGGTCCCTGTTTGGGCGATGCCAAGAACGTCCCTGCGTTCAAGAACTTGCGGGATCGCACCTGCTTGAATAGCTGTTGGATCTTTATAACCTGCCGCATCAACTGCAGCGAGGACCTTCTCGCTCAGACCGAGAGTATTAAATGACATGGAGCACTTTGCCCGGATGTTGTGATGTAAAGGCCGCAGCTCATCTTGAGCCACCCTACGCCGATGTGCGCACACACTACATTTGTTCGCTTCCAAGTCAATGCATTGGCGAGGTTAAATGTTAGAAATGTTCAGTATTTCTGCGCGTGTTTTGCCATCTCAGTTAATAGGCTTTCTTAATTTGCCTTAAAATGCGGCTTCCGCGATCAGTGAAAGTACTCAAATGACTTAATATTAGCGTATTCACTAATTTCAAAACCAAAAGCGTGTGGAGGTCCGGCCAGTGTACATCGCGTTCGATTGAAATCGGTTTTTGCTTTCCAAAATCACAGATTTCAACGCTAAGAGCGATGCTTACGATTTCCAAGATACGCGACACGCTCTCAAAAGTCAGTTGAGTAGCGGGCTTGGTATGGGTGCATTTGTTGTTTGCTAAGAAAGAGTCTGCCTAAATATCCAGATCGTCAGCAAATTCGGCATTATCCTGAATAAAGCGGAAGCGGGCTTCGGGTTTGTTGCCCATGAGCCGTTCTACCGTATCATTGGTATCGGCAATTGCGGTTTCATCGACGCTGACTTTCAAAAGCGAACGTTTGGACGGATCCATCGTCGTTTCTTTCAGCTGTGCCGGCAGCATTTCGCCCAGACCCTTAAAGCGGCCGATCTCAACCTTGGACTTGCCTTTGAAGGCCTTTGCCAGAAGCTCATCCTTATGCATGTCATCGCGGGCATATAGAGTTTTTCCACCTTGGCTCAGGCGGTAGAGTGGCGGAACAGCGAGGTATAGATGGCCGCAGCGGATCAGCTCGGGCATTTCACGGTAGAAGAAGGTGATAAGGAGCGAGGCGATGTGGGCACCATCGACGTCCGCATCGGTCATGATGACGATTTTTTCGTAGCGAAGATCCGGTTCTGCATAAGCGGATCGTGTGCCGCAGCCAAGGGCCTGGATCAGATCCGCTAGCTGCTGGTTGGCGACGAGTTTGTCGCGGCCAGCGTTGGCAACGTTCAAAATCTTCCCGCGCAAGGGAAGAACCGCTTGATTGGACCGGTTGCGCGCCTGTTTGGCAGAGCCGCCCGCCGAATCTCCCTCCACGATGAAGAGTTCAGTGCCTTCGGATTGGTTGGTGGAACAATCGGCCAGTTTTCCTGGAAGGCGCAGCTTGCGGACAGCCGATTTGCGCGCGACATCTTTTTCCTGACGGCGGCGCAGACGTTCCTCAGCCCGGTCGATCACCCATTCCAATAGCTTGTTGGCCTGGTTGGGGGAGGCGGTGAGCCAGTGATCGAAGGCATCGCGGACCGCCGTTTCAGCGATCCGGGTTGCTTCGTTGGTCGCGAGTTTGTCTTTGGTCTGGCCGACAAACTCAGGCTCGCGGATGAAGACCGACAACATGCCGCCAGCGGATGTCATGACATCATCGCCGGTGATGATGGACGCCTTCTTGTTGTTGACCAATTCACCATAGGCTTTGAGGCCGCGCAGCAACGCATAGCGGAAACCGGCCTCATGGGTGCCGCCTTCCGGTGTGGTGACGGTGTTACAATAAGAGCTGATGAACCCGTCGCCGGCAAACCAGCTGACGGCCCATTCGACAGAGCCGTGTTTTCCGGTTTTGTTGGTACGACCGGCAAAAACTTCGTCAACGACGCGTCGTTCTTTGCCGAGTCGTTCTGCCAAGAAGTCCTTTAGGCCCCCGGGGAAGTGAAAGACGGCCTCGGCTGGGGTTTCATCTTTTTCGGATATGAGTTCAGGTGCGCAGTGCCAGCGGATTTCAACACCGCCGAACAAATACGCCTTGGATCGGGCCATTTTCAAAAGGCGCGCAGGCAGGAATTTTGCGCCTTTTCCGAAGATTGTTTCATCCGGCTTGAACCGCACCATGGTGCCACGGCGGTTCTGTGTATCGCCCACAAGCTCCAAAGGGCCTTGCGGATGGCCGCGCCGGAAGACCTGGCGGTAGAGTTTGCGGCTACGGGCGACTTCAACTACCAGCTCGTTAGAGAGCGCATTGACCACCGACACGCCGACGCCGTGCAAGCCGCCGGAGGTCTCGTAGACCTTGCTGTCGAATTTACCGCCCGCGTGCAGGGTAGTCATAATGACTTCCAATGCCGACTTGTCCTTAAATTTCGGATGCGGGTCGACTGGGATGCCACGACCGTTGTCGGTGATATTCAGATACCCATCAGCGCCCAAGGTGACATCAATCCAGGTTGCGTGGCCGGCAACGGCCTCATCCATCGAGTTGTCGATGACCTCGGCAAAGAGGTGGTGCAGCGCCTTTTCATCGGTTCCACCGATATACATGCCCGGGCGGCGGCGCACCGGTTCCAAGCCTTCCAGAACCTCAATGTCGGCTGCCGAATAGTCGCCGCTGTCGGCAACAGCTTCTGGCTTCTTGCGGGCAGAGGCGATGTCGGTCACGGGCGCTGGCGGGGCCACGGCTGCCGGTACGGTGTTTTCTTCCACCGGAGTGGAGATGGCCGCGTTGCCTGCAAAAAGATCGTCTTTTCCGCTCATTGCGTATCGCCTGATGGGTTTCTTGGTTCTGGTTACTGGGGCTTTATGCCGTATTTCAAGGCCGGTCCTACACCGAATCACATTCAAGTTTGAAGTACAAACAAAGAACAGCCAAGGATTTTGGCGAAAAGCCCCCGTTTTCCCCAACGTTGATTGTTTTTTCGGCCAATGCGGGCCTTTTGCAGGGACAGAAACTGATCGTCAACCAGGCTGTGTTTTGATCACCGCGTGCTGGGGGAACGGCGATTGTGCTCATTTGGCAACAGTTGCCGGCAAAGTGGCGCTGTGCCTTCGCGGAACCACTTGATGCCAATGTTCGGCCATGTTTGCGGTACACCAGTTGCGGTTAGACGGAAGCAATCATTGTTTCCGTCGTTGGGATATGTGGGTCTTCAAGGTCTTAGACCGGTTTGAGCTAATCGGTGCCAACAGCCCAACTTAGGCCAGAATGATTGGCCATATATGAGTGAAGCAGGATGCGCGTTCAAGATAGAACCAGTCCCAGCTTCTAAACCTCAAGCGAGTGCTTGGGATAGATTGTAAATGGGACAGAAACGCCCGTTACGGCAGGGGGCGTCCGGCGGAGAATAGTGTAAACGGGATGTACAATAAGAAGACAAAACGTCAGCACTTGACCAAGGCCAGTGTCCTGATAGGCGCTGCGGCGCTGATGTTGGCTGCGGTGCCTGCCCAAGCCTTCGATGGCAAGCCAGCAGCACCCGGTCCGATTAATCCATCTACTTTGTCTCCCAATGAGGCTTTGCGGGCTGGTGCACGCCAGTATTATTCCGGCGACAAGACAGCTGCGATATCTTCTCTGCAATACGCTGCGGAGAATGGACAGGCGATGGCAGCTTGGAAGCTCGGCGACATGTATGCAAAGGGCGACGGCGTTCAAGAAGACGACTACAAGGCGTACCAGTATTACAGCCAGATCGTCCGCACTCATGGTGATGACGGACCGGAATCCCCGGATGCGCCCTTCGTCTCCAGCGCCTTTGTGGCGCTTGGCACCTACTATCTGAACGGAATTGAGGGGGCTGTCCCGAAAGATGTCGGTCAAGCCCGGCGGATTTTTACCCACGCAGCGTCTTATTTCGGTGATGCAGCAGCCCAGTATCATCTCGGCCGCATTTATCAGGAGAGCAACCGCCGGATGGCTGTGCGCTGGTACAATCTAGCTGCACTTAAGGGCCATGTCGGAGCCCAGGCCCGGCTCGGAGAAACATTGTTCTCGCTTGGTTCATCGGACAAGAAAAAGGCGCGCGGCCTGATGTGGCTGACCGTGGCCCGTGAACAGGCCAGTGGTCATGATGCCAATTGGATCAACGATCTGCACGAACAGTTTTTCGCAGTGGCTCCCGAACCGGTTCGGGAAAAGGCGCGTTCCATGGCCGATACCTGGATTGAGCGCAACCGGCCGGACACCTTGACCGCCCAACAAGTGCCGACGCAGTAATTTCCTGATTTGTTAGGATTTTTGTTCGAACGCGCGAATAGCGGACGGCTTACTCCGCACGTCGCACCTGCGGCATCTTCCTCAAAACACCGGCTCGCTCATCAACGGATCAGGCGAGGCTTGTTGAATGGGCTTTTGTTCCAGTGGCGTCAAGAATGCTTGCGGGCAGGGGGACTGGCTCATTTGCCAGGATGTGTTGTTGAGTACCATGGAGCAGGTGGCAATCCGCGTGCTCGTCCCACTTCCCAAACATATTGAATCGCCAATACTGTAATCTTGGCCTTTGTACCGGCACGTGCAGGGAACGTCTGGATTGGAGGCCTGTTGGGCATGGGCGGCAGACATCAGCAAGAGCATAGCACCAAGAGTTGCCGCGAGTGCTATTGCAAAAACATCAGAGATTGGTTGCAGCCGCACGCGGCGCCAGTAGAAATGCCCGCGGATCGCCGGTGCGGGCGGAAGGCGTTTGTCCGTTATCCCATTCCCCAAAGGGTACCATGGGCGCAGCCTTCCGCAAAAGGTATATATTTGCGGCTATTTTCAACTTCGTTTGAGCCCCGCTTTGTGTCAAAACGTAAGCGTCGGTTTACGCCGCCATCTTGACCCAAACAGGCACGTGGTCAGAGGGTTTTTCCCACCCGCGGACATGTTTGTCGATGCCGCAGCCGAGCAGTTTGTCGGTTGCCTGTGCGGACATCAAAATATGATCAATGCGAATACCGTTATTCTTTTGCCAGGCTCCCGCCTGATAATCCCAGAAGGTGTAAGTGTCTGGTTCTTCTGTACAAGCACGCACAGCTTCGGTCATACCAAGATGGGTGAGTGCCCGGAATTTTTGGCGGCTTTCGGGTTGATAAAGCGCATCCTCTGTCCAGTTTTCCGGGTTTCTGGCGTCAATTGGATCTGGGATGACGTTGTAATCACCGAGCAATAGGAATGGTGTCTCCTCCGCCAGACGCTTTTCGGCATGCACCAGCAGGCGGTCCATCCAGCCCAGTTTATAGGGAAACTTTTCCGTCCCCAGCGGATTGCCGTTCGGAAGATAAAGGCAGCCGAATCGGACAACGCCTTCGCCAAGGGTGACACTCGCCTCGATATAACGGGCCTGTTCGTCCTCGTCGTTGCCGGGCAGGCGGCGTTGAACATCCTCTAGAGGAGTTTTGGAAAGAATGGCGACGCCATTAAAGCCCTTCTGGCCGTGCGTTTCGACGTTGTAGCCAAGGTCTTCAAACGGCTGGCAAGGAAAGTTCTCGTCGACGGATTTGATTTCCTGAAGACAGGCAACGTCAGGTGAGGAGTCTTTCAGCCATTCCTGGACAGTTTCCAGACGGGCTTTGACCCCATTGATGTTCCAGGTGGCAATTTTCATGACTGGTCCCCGTGCATTGCTGAGCCGCATCATAGGCAATTGCGCTCACTTGTCGCCTATGAACTGAAACTATGCCCAGGGGTTTTTGTTGTTTGTGCTCAGTGCGTCCACACGGCCTAGGACCGCAACACACCTCAAAGAATCAAATTGTGAAGCTGGTCCCGCATCCGCAGCCTGCAACGGCGTGCGGATTGTTGATTTGGAAGGCCTGGCCCATCAGGTCATCTACAAAATCTATTTCCGCACCGCCCATATATTGCAGTGAAATGGAATCGATCAGAACAGTTGCCCCGGGGTTCTCGATCACCAAATCATCATCTTCGCGGGAATTGACCACATCGTATTTGTATTGAAGACCCGAACAGCCGCCGCCTTCTACGCTGACCCGCAGCATACTTCCGGGCGCTTCGCCGGATAAAATCTTGGCAATGCGCTTGGCAGCGCTTTCGCTGACTGTTACTCGATTTTCAAGCATTTCGGTCATGGTCTACTGACTCGCTGGGCCAGCCCCTTTAGAGGGTGCGGCAAATTGGACTTAACCGGATAGTTAAGATCTCAAGGCACAAGCGTCAATGTGTGGAGCTGGAAACGGCACTCTCAACAGGGGACGGGGCGGTGAACGACAATTGGAAACAGATCCAGGCCGATATTGGATATGGAGCGCAAACGCTCGCCAAGTTTGCTCAGAATCCGACCAAAAGCCGGGGCCGGCTGTTTCCTGAACCGGAAAGCCCGACGCGGACTCCGTTTCAGCGGGACAGGGACAGGATCATCCATTCTTCCGCTTTCCGGCGCCTGAAACATAAGACCCAGGTGTTTGTCTATCACGAGGGCGATCATTTCAGAACGCGGCTGACGCACACGATTGAGGTCTCCCAGATCGCCCGCTCGCTGGCCAGGGCTTTGAGACTTGATGAGGACCTGGCTGAATGTTTGGCGCTTGCCCATGATCTCGGGCACACGCCTTTTGGGCATGAGGGCGAGGATGTCATGCACGAATGCATGGCGCCGTATGGAGGATTTGACCACAACGCTCAATCGCTGCGTGTTGTGAGCCATCTGGAACACCGTTATGCCGATTTCGATGGATTGAACCTGGCCTGGGAAACCCTGGAGGGCCTTGTCAAACACAATGGACCTCTTGTGGATGGCAGCGGAGCGCCGCTTGGCAAGTTCAAGGACAGCGAGCTGCCATTTGCGATCCGGGAATACCAAAAACAGCAGGATTTGATGCTGGACACCTGGCCGAGCGCGGAGGCGCAGGCTGCGGCCATTGCCGATGACATTGCCTATGACGCCCATGATCTGGACGATGGGCTTCGGGCCGGGCTGTTTGCCATCGACGATATGCGTGACGTGCCGTTCCTGGCCGAGATCCTGGCTGAGGTCGATCACAAATATCCGGGTCTTGAAGAAACTCGCCGTATTCACGAGATTGTCCGGCGATCGATCACCCGGATGGTTGAAGATGTAATCCAGGAGGGGTTTCGTAACCTCGCCGATGTTGCGCCGGAAAGCGTTGAAGATATCCGAAATGCCGGTAAGTGCCTGGTGGGTTTTTCGCCGTCCATGACACCGGCAGAGCGGGATGTGAAAAAATTCCTGTTTGCCCGGGTGTACCGGCATGAAGATGTTCTGGCCGTCCGCCGGCTGGTGGCGCGTGTGGTGCGGGAGCTGTTTGCAAAGTTCTTGGCTGAGCCGGATTTGATGCCAAGTCCTTGGGATGCGGGGCTTGCGGATCTCGATGAAGAGGACCGGGCAAGGCGGGTATGCGACTATATTGCCGGCATGACGGACCGGTATGCGATAGAAGAACACCGCAGATTGTTTGACGACACGCCGGATTTGGGGTAGGCGCAGGGGCAAATTTTGGATCCCTGCCGCGCCAAAGCCCAATTCTTCGGTGCGTGCGGGGCCTTTGTGTTTGAAGAAACAAACCTGACCGGTGCCTAATGAACATCTTTGCCGAGTTCACGCAACGCGTGACGAAGTGTCTGGAAGCTCTTGATCTAAAAGGACCTGATGGTTCTTCGCCCGATTTATCGCGCGTGGTGGTAGAGGCGCCGCGCGACCCGGCTCACGGCGACTTTGCAACCAATGCTGCAATGGTTCTGGCCAAGCCGCTCAGGATGAAACCACGGGATCTGGCCGAGAAGCTGGTCGCAGAACTTGCCAAAGATCCGGAGATTACAGAAACGACCGTGGCTGGCCCCGGATTTATCAATCTCCGTGTGACGCAAGGCGTTTGGCAGAAGATCCTGGGCAGCGTTTTGGCCGAAGGTCTTGGGTTTGGCGGCTCCAAGTCAGCCAACCCGGCCAAAGTCAACGTTGAATATGTCTCGGCCAATCCAACCGGTCCTATGCATGTCGGCCACATTCGTGGCGCGGTGGTAGGGGATGCGCTCGCCAACTTGCTGGCGTTTGCCGGTAATGACGTTGCCAAAGAGTATTACATCAACGATGCCGGGTCGCAGATTGATACGCTCGCCCGAAGCGCCTTCTTGCGCTACCGCGAGGCGCTTGGCGAAGACACCGGAGAAATCCCGGCAGGTCTTTACCCCGGCGACTACCTGGTCCCAGTAGGAGCTGCGTTAAAAGACGAGTTCGGTTCTGAGTTGCTCAGCCAAGAGGAGAGCGAGTGGTTGCCGAAGGTCAAAGAACGGGCGATTGCCGCCATGTTGGACCTGATCCGCTCTGATTTGGCGGCCCTTGGTGTTGAACACGAGGTCTTCTTTTCCGAAAAATCTCTGCATGAGCGGGAAAACGGAGCGGCTTCGAAAATCGACCAGATGCTGGACGGTCTGCGCGCCAAAGGTCTGGTTTACGAAGGAACACTGCCGCCTCCGAAAGGCCAAGTGCCAGACGATTGGGAAGACCGGGAACAAACCCTATTCCGCGCTGCCGATTTTGGGGATGACACGGATCGAGCTTTGAAAAAGTCCGATGGATCCTACACTTATTTTGCTGCCGATGTTGCGTATTTCGAAGACAAGTTCCGCCGCGGGTTCAAAGAAGCAATTTACGTTCTGGGCGCCGACCATGGGGGCTATGCCAAACGCCTTCAGGCCGTCGGGCAGGCGGTCTCGGGTGGCGACACCGAAGTCATTGTCCGTTTTTGCCAGCTTGTGAAGCTGATGCGAGACGGCGCGCCGGTCAAAATGTCGAAGCGTTCCGGCGACTTCATTACACTGCGGGAAGTGGTTGACGAAGTTGGCCCGGATCCTGTCCGCTTCATGATGCTGTTCCGCAAGAACGACGCACCGCTTGATTTCGACTTCAAGAAGGTGACTGAGCAGTCGAAAGACAACCCGGTCTTTTATGTCCAATACGGACACGCACGCTGCTGCTCTGTTATGCGGCAGGCAGCAGAAGAGTTGGCCGGGCAAGATTTCTCAGATTCTGTTCTAGCCAATACCGACTATTCATTGCTCGATGACAGCGGTGAATTGGAGCTGATCGGCAAGATGGCCGAATGGCCGAAAGTTGTCGAAGCAGCAGCCGATACACATGAACCGCATCGAATCGCGTTTTACCTGCATGAGCTGGCAAGTTGTCTGCATGGGCACTGGAATAGAGGCAAGGAATTGCCGCATTTACGCTTTATTGATTCTAGTAACACGAAATTAACCCTAGCGCGTGTTGCTTTGGTTCGTGCAGTATCCTTGGTACTTGCGTCAGGCTTGGCGATTCTCGGTGTGCAAGCACCCGAAGAAATGCGCTGATGTGCCTATAGACGGCAACCGGCTGTATACTGTTTGAATACGTTGCGTAACAAAACCGATTCTTAGAGCGCTCATGTCAGAAGACGACGACAAAAAGCGGCCAGACCCGATAAACGTTTCCGGACAACCCGGAAACGAACGGCCGTCTGGTGAAGATCCGCTGATCGAATTGGCGCGCATCGTCCACAACAACAAGCAAGTGGGGGCGCCGGTGAGCAGCGGCCGGGTTGGGAACACAGACTATTTTGCAGGCCTGGATGATTTTGCCAGCGATCCACAGTCAGAAGTCAGCGATGCGCACCAGCGCACCGAACCGGACTTTGGCAGCCCAAGAGAAGCTCTCAGCGCAGTAGAGCCGCAAGCGGTTCCTGCCCAGCGACCGGATCCGGAGTTCGGCGGCCAACAGGTATCAGCAGGCAGTCCGTCATGGCCCGATGTTCCAAGGCTGGACACGATTGAAAAAACTGCGGCTCAAGCGGTGGCCAGGCCAGCTTTTAATGCATTCGGCGGGCAGCCAACGCCTGTAAACGAGCCACATGCATTTGCGCATGAAGCCGAAAACGCAGGCGTGACCAATTTGGCACCTTCGGTTGCAATCGACCTGGAACAGAATCTTACCGCTGAGTTGGAAGACGAACTGAAAGGCGCACTGCGCCACACAGATGATCAACCTGCCGATACTGATATCGCGCCAGCAGCGCCGGTGACCCAACCAGTTGGACAGTTTCATATCAGCGGGCTTCAAACACCGGTGGCCGGTTACAACCAATCCATCAGTGCGAACAACGATGCACGTTTCGAGCAGCCGCAGACGAATACGGACAGTGGCGATCAGTATGCTGACTTTGGTCGCCCGAGGCCTGTCGACCCGGAGCCTCAAGTCACCTCGGATTTTGATCCAGCTCCGGATCTTGCTCCCAGCGAGCCTGAGGCGGCCCCAGCGCAAAGCCGTCCGGCCATCAATGAAGATGATCTCTTTGCGGCCTTAACAACGCCTCCAGCAGCTGCGTCTGCGACAGAGGCCGCGCCCGCTGACAAAGACGCGAAACCTGCAATTGCCGGCATCGATACCTTGCTTGCGGATCTGGATTTCCCGGAAAGGGAACAACGGCACCAGACGGCATCCGATTATTTGCAGGAGCCTCTGGGATCTGAACCAAGTCAGCAAGTCCCGGTCAGTCGTCCGGACACAACCAGCGCGCCGGCTGCAGATGATATAGATGATATGGCTTGGCCAGCGGCCGCCGACGCCGTTCCGGACGTGCGTGACGAAGATACGCCTCCACCGCCAGAAGGATATGATCTCGATGCGGTAGCCCGCGCCATGCAGGAAAGTGACCCAACGCTGAAGGGCAGTGGGGTTCTACCGCCGCATTCGGCCGCAGAGCAGGCTGCCGTCCCGCATGCCGAAGAACGGTCCCGGCGCGGCCTCTTTGTTGCCGGCGGTGTTCTAGCTGTCGCTGCAATTGGCGCCGCCGGGTTCTTCTTCATGGACAGTGGCGGCATAACCGTGCCGGACGGGCCTCCGCCCGTCATCAGCGGGCTTCAAGAACCTTTGAAAATTTTCCCGGAAGCACAAGATCCGAGCACCGGCAACAATCAGTCGGCGAAACTCATCTACGACCGGGTAGATGGCACGTCTGAAAATGCACCGGCGCAGCTCGCTCCGCAAGAAACGCCGGAACCGGCTTCTTTACCGCCTGCACCAGCTGGAGTGCAATCGGGCGCGGATCTGGTGCCGGGCGCGACCAAACGTGTTCGGACAGTTGTGGTCCGGCCTGACGGAACAATTGTCTCCGGAGAAGATGCAGCTCCTGCGCCCACACCGGCACAGCCGACGCCCGCAGCACCGAGCGAACCACGGGCTGTTACGACCCAGCCAATCATCGCCAGCCCGGAACCGGCACCAACTGAGCCTGCGGTTGCGCCGCAGCCTGCCACTCCGGCAATTGCTACACCAGCAGCACCTGCTCCAGCGACACCGGCGCCTGAAACACCGGCGATTGTGGCAGTAACAGAACCTGTGGCGACAGAGCCAGAACCGGCTGCACCACCGGCCGTCATTCCGAGTGTGTTGCCGCGGAAAAAACCGGCTGCGCCAGTGCGTGTCGCGCAAGCGCCTGCTGCAGTGGTCAATCCTGTTCCAGCTGCAGCCAACAACAACGGCCCGCTCAATCTGTCTCAGCCGGCCCCGACTCCCGTGGCGACAACACCTGCGACAGGCGGGACCGCCACCGGCTCGATCCCATCCGGCACCAATATTGTGCAAGTCACATCTCAGCGGTCGGCTTCAGCAGCCCGGGATGCCTATTCCGGTTTGCAGCGGCGGTTCCCGTCAATCCTGGGTAACCGGAACGCTGTGATCGTTCCGGCCGACCTCGGCGACCGGGGGACATTCTACCGGGCACGTATTCCGACAGGATCCCGTGAAGAGGCGGTTCGGCTTTGCGAGCAGCTGCAAGGTGCGGGCGGCGATTGTTTCGTCCGCCGTATGCCGTAAGCGATTATGGTCTCAATGAATTGATATGAAGAAAGGCCGGTTCTACCGGTCTTTTTTATTCGGCCGCGTCCACAACAGGTTTTCCAGAAAGGCCTGTGAGGCGTGGAGCCATTTGCCGGTAGACGTCAGCAATCGCATCAATGGCCTGGCGGACAGCTGGCTCACGGCGGACATCCCGGTGAACGATGATATGTTCCGGATTTGTCAATTCTTCGAGTGGGCCCATGACGCGGATCAGATCCGGATGCTGGTCGCCGATAAAGACCGGCAGCAGTCCGAGTCCGGCTCCGCTCGCAATCATGTTCATGAGGGTTGTCATCGTATTGCTGCGGAGGCGAGGCGGGACCGATAACCTGTCTCGCAGCCATTGGTTTTGCGACGGATACCAAAGGTCGTCTGGCGTGAAGCCGAGCCAAGCACATTTGTGATACCGGGAGTCCGTCAATGCGTCTGGATGCGCGGCAACATAAGACCGGCTGCCATAGACACCATAGGCAAGGTCACCCAGTTTCCGGGCAATCAGCGTATCCGTTTCCGGCAGGCAATTGCGGATTTGCAATTCAATGCTGCGGCTTTGATGGTCCGCATGGTTGTGGCTGGAAATTAGCTCCAGTTCGATGTCCTGAAGCCGGGTATCCAGTACATGGAACATGTCAGTCAGGACTTTAGCCCGTACCTCGTCCACTGCAATTCGGACCACTCTTAGGGAAGTTCCGGCAAGATCCGGCATCACCCGTGCTGCAGCTTCGGCTTTCTGGCGCATTTCTGCAGCTAGTGGGATCAACCGCAGGCCCGCTTCAGTCGGTTTGAGCCCTGACGGCATCCGGTCGAACAAGCGCGCGCCAATCCGATCCTCAAATGCTTTTAATCGCCGGCTGAGTTGCGGCTGGCTGATATCCAAAGACTTGGCTGCGCCGGATAACGAGCGCGCCCGGGCAGCCGCATCAACGAGTTTAAGGTCATCCCAATTCATGGATTTATTATACGTATATGCGCAGCTTTCCGCAATGATATGCGGATATGAATAGCCTATATGGGCATTTGGCAGCTGATGAAAAGCGATCCTTGGTGGTAGGGAAGTAATGTCGTCAGTTTCTTGGAACCGAATTCATGTCCCTTCCAGCAGCAGTTTCTCAACGCGAAAACATCCCTGTTGCCCTCCTATTGGCTGTTGCAGGTATGGCGGCTTTCACACCGATATTTGCGGCCGGAAAACTGGCTGGCGGCTTGGTACCGATCGCAGCGCTCGTCTGGTTGCGGTTTGCCGGCGGCGCCGCAACCATTCTCTGTGTTGCCGGAGTGCGCAAAGTCCCGCTTCACCGGCAATTAAGCCCGCTTTGGAAACTGCATTTGATGCGGGCTGTTTGCGGCGTCGGTAGTTTGGCAACGGCGGTTTTTGCGGCATCGGTTATGCCGCTCGCTGATGCGACGGCGATCGGTTTGACCAAAGGCATTTTCGCGATTGCCTTGGCCGGTCTGATTTTGAAAGAACTCGTCACTGGACGGCATTGGGTGGCCGGGATCCTGAGTATGGTTGGGGCTTATCTTGTTGTTCAATCGGCTAAAAGCGGGGCAGTTCCAACTGAAGTCGCCACTACAGGTGTCGTTGCCGCACTCGCCAGTGCATTGTTCATGGCAACTGAAAGCCTGATCATGCGGTATATCGCCCAACGGGAAGATACGGTCACGATCCTGGCCTACGTCAATGTTTTTGCCGCCTGTCTGTTGGCCGGACCCGTTGTGTGGCTGATCGCTGCCGAAGGGGTTGGCGTTTCCGATCTGCTCGCCTTCGCTTGGCTCGGGCCGCTGGCAATTTTCGGGCAATCCTTGAATATCGCAGCCTACCGGCGGGCTGGTGCCGCGACACTGGCTCCGGCGTTTTATGCCACTGTGATCCTGTCGGCGATCTTTGGTTATGCGGTGTGGGGCGAAGTGCCTGGCCAGGGGGCGGTCTTGGGAGCGGTTCTCATTCTGGCTGGCGGCGCAGTTCTGACACTGCGCCGGCCGTCCTAAAACTCTACTTCATCAACGCATTTGCCAGGAACGGCAGGCTTTCATCGAGACGATAGTCGATCGAAGAATGCGTGTCGTTGAACTCCTGATAAACATGCTCAACTCCGGCGTCCGTGAGTTTTTTGGTGAACCGCCGCGCACCATAAAGCAAGTTGTACTGATCGATATCGCCGCAATCGATCCAGAGCGCCTTCATGGATTTCAATGCGTCTGTGTGAGTGTCGACCATGTGAACCGGATCCCAGGATAGCCAAGCCTGCCAGCGTTCTTCGATGAGTTCGCAGGTTTCCGGGTCAACCGGCAAACGAATGCCGCAGTAGATTTCCGGCGCCGGATCGGGATCATAAGTTGCTGCCATGGCAAAGGTCATCAAGTCATGAAGGGCGCTGCCAGGATACTTTGGGCCGGCTTCAAATCCCCGAACAAACGCTTCGATAGAGCCGGTTTTCTGGATCGCGCGCAGCGCGCTCGGCATTTCAGGCAAGTAGCAAAGTTCGAACGCCATATCCCCTGAATGGCAAGCTGCGGCCGACCAGACATCGGCATGTTTCATGGCATGAACGAGCGAGCCATAGCCGCCGGAGGATTTGCCGAAGAGACCGCGTTTGCCGGAGCCGCCGCAGCCGAATTTGCTTTCAACAGCCTGTAACATGCCTGTAGTCAGCCAGGTTGCCCAGGGCCCCATTGCGGCGCTGTCGATATACTGATTGCCGCCCAGGCGGGTGAAACAATCTGGGAAGGCGACCACGACCGGCGGCAGCTCGCCGTCATGGATAAGCCGGTCGAGGCGCTCCGGGACATTTTCGCCAAAATTCTTCCAGCTGACATGCGCTGGCCCGCCGGAAGTGAAGCCTACGAGATCGACAAGAAGCGGGAGCCGGTCACCAGAATGGCCATAAGGCGTATAGACCACCACATCGCGCGTTGATGGATCTCCAAGCCGGTTGTGTTTTAGGATGTCTGAAGTCACAGAAATCCGGTGTAAAGTGCCAGCCGGAATGTCGGGACGCGCGCGCATGTGGTTTTTGCTCCAATAAGGAAAAAGTGGCGGGAACTTTAGATCGCAAGTTCAGCCAGTAAGCGCAAGTGCGCTCTCGGGTGCATGGACGCTTTCTTGACGGCGAGAGATCAGGCCGATAAGCCAAGTTCATGATCAAGGCATTCATTTCCGGTTGCGCCGGATCCGTCTTAACGGATGACGAACGGGCGTTTTTCAAGGATACCAATCCCTGGGGATTGATCCTGTTTGCCCGTAATATTGAAACCCCCGAGCAGGTTTCCGACCTGACGGAGAGTTTTCGTCAGGCCGTTGGGCGGCAGGATGCTCCGGTTCTGGTCGATCAAGAAGGCGGCCGGGTTCAACGTTTGCGGCCGCCGCATTGGCGCAAATATCCCGCGCCGAAATTATTTGGTGATCTCTACGGCAAAGACCCGGCTGCGGGCAGGCGCGCGGCTTTTCTGGGGGCACAGCTTATCGCTGCTGATTTGAGTGCGGTCGGAATTACGGTGGATTGTTTGCCGTGTTTGGATGTCCGTTTCCCGGAAACTGTTGATGCCATCGGCGACCGCGCAATGTCGGAAGACACCGAAACGGTTTCGCTGCTCGGCCGGGACATGGTCAATGGCGCGTTGGCAGGCGGTGTTTTGCCGGTAATAAAACATATTCCTGGACACGGCCGGGCCAAGGTCGACAGTCATTTGGAACTGCCGCGGGTCCTAGACGACAAAAAAACGCTGGAAACTGTGGATTTTCAACCTTTCAAGGCCCTGCGGGATGTGTCCTTGGGCATGACTGCGCACCTTCTTTATGAGAGCATTGATCCAGATAATCCGGGAACTCAAAGCCGAACAGTGATTGAAGAAATCATCCGCAAGGAAATCGGCTTTGATGGGTGTTTGATGAGCGATGATATCTCGATGAAGGCCCTTGGCGGCACCGTTGGGGACAGGTCCCGTAAGATCTGGGATGCCGGGTGTGACGTGGTGTTGCATTGCAATGGTGAGATGGATGAGATGCGGGTTGTCGCTGATGCTGCACCGGATCTGGCGGGACGATCGTTGGAACGGTGTGAGCAGGCGATGGCTGGTTTGAAACCCATCGATCCGGACTTTGATAACGTTGCAGCTTGGCAAGAGTTCCAGTCCTTAACCGGCTGGGCAGGGGTGTAACCGGAAGTTTGATGGCGGAACAGGAAACACAACCGGTCCCAGTGCAGGAGCAGTCCTATGATCTGCTGAGCGCTGTGCATTCGGCAGAGGAACGGGCAACCTCCGATCCGCAACTGGTTGTGGATGTAGACGGGTTCGAAGGTCCGCTCGATCTCCTGCTTGGACTGGCCCGGACCCAGAAGGTGGATCTCGCCAAAATTTCTATTCTGGCGCTTGTTGAGCAGTATCTGGATTTCGTCGCGGAAGCGCGCCGCATGCGTTTGGAGCTTGCTGCCGACTATCTGGTGATGGCCGCCTGGCTTGCCTATCTGAAATCACGGCTACTGCTGCCGGAACAAAAAGATGAAGACGAACCAACGGGGGAGGAACTCGCTGCTGCACTTGCCTTCCGCCTGCGCCGTCTGGAAGCCATGCGCGAAGTCTCAGAAAAACTTCTGGCACGCAGCCGGGCCGGACGGGATGTGTTTTTCCGGGGTGAGCCAGAAACCATGTCCGTTGAACATAAAAGCATTTGGGACGCGTCGATCTATGATCTTTTGTCGGCCTATGCGACCCAGCGTCAGCGCCAATCGGTCACGTCTGTCCGCGTGTTAAGGCGGACAGTTTGGTCGCTGCAGGAAGCGCGTGAATTGCTGACGAAACTTGTTGGCCGGGTGAGCGAATGGGCCCCCTTGAACGCCTATCTGCGCGATTATCTTTATGACAACAAAGATTGGGCGACGATTGTTGCCAGCAGTTTCTCCGCCAGCCTGGAAATGGTGCGTGAGGGACAAGTCGAAATTCGTCAGGGTGAACCGTTTTCTCCGGTCTATATCCGCGCCATAGAACAGGAGCCGGAAGAAGATGTCTGAACCGGACCAGCTGGATCTGGAAGATGGCCCAGAAGGCACCGAAGCTCCCAAAAGTGTGGATGACCTGTCTGGCCTCCGGATGGTCGAAGCCTTGTTATTCGCGTCCTCCGAGCCGCTGTCTCTGGAAGAGCTGACCTTGCGCCTGCCCGAAGGCACTGATGTGGTTGGGTTGTTGGAAGAGCTGCAGAGGCTTTATGCCCCCCGGGGTGTCAATGTAATTCGTGTGGCCGGTAAATGGTGTTTCCGGACAGCCGAAGATTTAAGTTTTCTCATGCACCGCAATGTGGAAGAGCAGCGCAAACTGTCGCGCGCGGCACTTGAGACACTTGCGATCATCGCCTATCACCAGCCGGTGACACGGGCGGAGATCGAAGAGATCCGCGGCGTTTCCACCTCAAAGGGCACGCTGGATGTTCTGCTGGAAACCACCTGGATCCGCATGCGCGGACGCCGGCGGACACCGGGGCGGCCGGTCACCTATGGCACGACGGAACATTTTCTAGTTCACTTCGGATTGGAAAATGTCAAAGACTTGCCGGGCCTTGAGGAGCTAAAAGGGGCAGGGCTGCTCGACAGCGCCATTCCGGCATCCTTTATGGTGCCAACACCCAATGATGATACGGCGCTTGCTGAAGACGAAGATCCTTTGGAAGACGGCACGCTGTTTGATGATGAGACGGACGAGACCGCGCAAACCTGATGTCCAAGAATTTCACCCTTAACGGCAACGGCCATGGATTGAGCTGGGGTGCACCGGGAACGGCCAGCGCCACCATCGCGGCTGGGCTCGTTTATGAAAATGTTTCCCACGATTATGACGGGGTTCCGTCGGTCAAAAACCTGAGCCTGTCTGTCGCGCCTGGGGAAATCCTGTGCCTGCTGGGACATTCAGGCTGCGGCAAGACAACGTTGATGCGCATCGCTGCCGGTGTTGAGCGCCAAAGCGGCGGCACAGTCCTCATCAATGGCATGCCGGTTGCCGGGCCTGATACGTTCGTTCCGCCGGAAAAGCGCGGCGTTGGCCTGATGTTTCAGGATTATGCGCTGTTTCCGCATATGACGATCCTCGACAATGTCATGTTCGGATTGAAAAAACTCGGCGCAGCGGAAAGCAAAGCGGCCGCGATGACAGCCTTGGGCCGTGTAGGTTTGGCTGATTACGCTGGGGATTATCCGCATGCCCTTTCGGGTGGTGAACAGCAACGGGTTGCGCTCGCAAGGGCATTGGTGCCGCGGCCCGGCATACTATTGATGGACGAACCGTTCTCCGGGCTCGACAAGCGGCTGCGCGACAGTGTGCGCGAGGAAACCTTGGCGGTGATCCGGGAAACCCGGGCGACCTGCATCATAGTCACCCATGATCCGGAAGAGGCGATGCGCATGGGCGATAAAATTGCTCTGATGCGCCGGGGCGAGCTGGTTCAACATGGAACAGCTGCTGATCTTTATAATCGGCCAGCAGATCTGTTCGCGGCCCGGTTCTTTTCCGAACTCAATCAGATCGAAGGCAAGGTGACGTCCAGCGGTGTTGAAACGGCCCTCGGTATTTTGCCGTCAAACGGCATACCTGCAGGGGCCGCTGATGTCTGCATCCGGCCGCAGGGTATTGTTTTGAGCAAGTCTGGTCTGTGCGGCGTAAAGGGCCGCATCCGGTCGAAACGATTCGTCGGGGAAGTGGATTTGCTGACGATTGTCGTCGACGGACTGGAGCGTCCGTTGCAGGCACGGGTGCGCGCGGGCAGCGAATGGACCACCGGTATGGACGTCGCTGTGACGACAGATCCGAAGGATGTGCTTGTCTTTCCGCGGTCGTGACCCCAAATCCTAGAAGAATTTACCAGATTATCCTTCTGTCTAGGAGTACATAAACATTCCGACTATGTATTGTTGCGGCGAGACAAGCAGTTTTGTACAAGGGCTCAAATGAGCTGTTGAAGCCATGTATCAGGAGTTTGGCGTATGGGCATTAGTATCTGGCAGATTTTGATCATCGCGGTCGTGGTGGTTCTGCTCTTCGGACGAGGCAAGATTTCCGAGTTGATGGGCGATGTCGCCAAGGGAATCAAAAGCTTCAAAAAGGGAATGGCTGAGGACGACGTCGCCGATTCCCCGAAGACAATTGATCATCAGGCCGGTGAGACCGTCGAATCCACCAAGGCAGAAGATCAGACCAAAGCAAGCTGATCTTCATCTGCGTAACGTCTCCCTAAGGGGCGAAGGGTTTTATGTTCGATATCGGTTGGACGGAACTTATGGTGATCGCCTGTGTTGCGATCATCGTCGTGGGGCCGAAGGACTTGCCGCGCATGCTGCGCACGCTTGGCCAGACTATGGGCAAGGTGCGCAAGATGTCGCGCGAGTTCCAATCCACGTTTAATGAGGCTTTGCGAGAAGCAGAGCAGCAGGCTGATATTGCCGACATGAAAAAGACGGTCGAAGAAGCGGCCAACTTCAATCCCCTTGGCGATTTGAAAAAATCGATTGAGGAAGACGCGGCGCAGATAAAAAAATCGGTCGAGGTCGACACCAAATCTCCAGCGGAAAAACCCGCAGAGGAGAAAACGGCTGACGCTTCAGCCGAGAATCCGGCTGAACCCAAAGTTCCACCGAAAGACGCGCCCGTCACGGAAGAAGCCAAGGCATGAGCCAGGAAGATATCGACGCCTCAAAGGCGCCCTTGATCGAACATTTGATCGAATTGCGCCAGCGGTTGATGTGGTCCATCGCTGCAATTCTTGTGATGTTCGTCGCATGCTTCTATTTCGCGACTGATATCTACAACATTCTGACCGTGCCTTACTTGCGCGCTGCACCGGATCCGGATGCTGTGAAGATGATCTTCACAGCGCCTCAGGAATGGTTCTTCACCCAGCTGAAACTGGCTCTGTTTGGTGCACTTTTCCTGGCGTTCCCGGTGATCGCCAGTCAGGTCTATATGTTTGTGGCTCCTGGGCTTTACAAACATGAGCGCGGTGCGTTCCTGCCGTTTCTGGTCGCAACCCCGATCCTGTTCCTGATCGGTGCCTGCCTGGTCTACTTCCTGGTCATGCCGATGGCGATGGGCTTTTTCCTGTCGATGGAACAGTCTGGCGGGGCCGGCCAGGTGGCCATCGAACACCTTGCTAAGGTCAGCGAATATCTCGGTCTGATCATGATCTTGATCTTCGCATTCGGCCTGGTTTTCCAGCTGCCGGTGGTTCTGACGTTGCTCGGCCGTGCCGGCCTGGTGACAGCTGATGGCCTCAAACAAAAACGCAAATACGCCATCGTTGGAGCGTTTGCAGCTGCGGCTATTTTGACACCACCCGACCCGATCTCGCAGATCGGTCTTGCGCTGCCCACGTTGCTTCTCTACGAAGTCTCCATTCTGTCCGTCCGGATGGTGGAGAAAAAGCGCGCGGAACGTGATGCCGAGCGTGAAGCTGAGGATGCTGCGGCTTAAGCCTTAGCCCTGCTTTTCTTCCCGCGGCGGACTGTTCTTAACAACGACCGCCGTTCGGGAAGCGAAGATGTTTGATATCAAATGGATCCGGGAAAACGCAGACGCCTTTGACCAGGCTTTGGCAAAGCGGGGCTATGAAGCTTCAGCTGCCAAGCTGATTGCATTGGACGATTCCCGGCGCTCCCACATCACCAAGCTTCAGGAAGCTCAGGAACGGCGCAATGCTGCGTCCAAGGAAATCGGCAAGGCCAAGGGCTCGGGCGATGATGCACGCGCTCAAGAGCTGATCGACGAAGTTGCCCAAATCAAAGCGTTCATCCAATCCGGTGAAGAAGAAGAGCGGAAGCTGATTGCGGGCCTTGAAGCAGCAATGGCGGTTATTCCGAACCTGCCGCACGAGGATGTGCCGCAAGGTGCGGATGAAGCCGACAATGTTCTTTATCGCACCCATGGCGAAAAGCCGGAGCTTCAACTCGAAGGCGCACCGAAGGAACATTATGAGCTTGGTGAAGATCTCGCCGGGATGGACTTTTCAACGGCCGCCAATTTGTCCGGTTCGCGCTTTGTTGTCCTGAAAGGGCAGATTGCACGATTGGAGCGGGCGCTCGGCCAGTTCATGATAGATCTTCACACTCGGGAAAACGGCTACACGGAAGTGTCGCCGCCGCTTCTGGTCAACTCTGATCCGCTTTATGGCACCGGCCAGTTGCCGAAGTTTGAGGAAGATCTCTTCAAAACGACGACGGATCATTATCTGATCCCGACCGCTGAAGTGCCACTGACCAATCTGGTTGCAGGCGAAATCATTGCGGAAGATCAGCTTCCGCTGCGGGTCACTGCTTTGACCTATTGCTTCCGTTCCGAGGCTGGGTCGGCTGGCCGCGATACCCGTGGCATGCTCCGCCAGCACCAGTTCCAGAAGTGTGAGTTGGTGTCGGTCACAACGCCAGATGAGTCGCTCAACGAATTGGAGCGGATGCTCGGCTGCGCGGAAATGATCCTGCAGAAACTTGGGCTGCATTACCGCGTCATGACTCTCTGCACTGGTGATATGGGCTTTGGGGCTCGCAAAACCTACGACATTGAAGTCTGGCTGCCAGGGCAGAACACATACCGCGAGATTTCGTCTTGTTCCGTCTGTGGTGATTTTCAGGCGCGCCGTATGAACGCCCGCTACCGTCCAGCGGACGCCAAACAACCGGTGCATGTCCACACGTTGAATGGATCCGGAATTGCGGTTGGCCGGGCCTTGATTGCAGTTCTGGAAAATTATCAAAACAGCGATGGCACCATCACTGTGCCGGACGTGTTGCGGCCGTATATGAATGGTTTAGAAAAAATCGGGTGAGGGCGGTTGCCCTCCCTTCTTTCCCTTTGAGACTTTGAACGGGTTTTTCATGCGCATCTTGATTACCAATGACGACGGCATTCATTCGCCAGGCCTTGACGCTTTGGAACGGATTGCCCGTTCTTTGTCCGATGATGTCTGGGTCGTGGCTCCGGAAACAGATCAAAGCGGTGTCGCACACTCCCTGACATTGAACGATCCTTTGCGTCTGCGTCAGATCGACGACCGGCATTTTGCCGTCAAAGGGACCCCGACCGATTGTGTCATTATGGGTGTGCGCAATATCCTGCCTGGTTTGCCGGATTTGGTGCTTTCCGGCATCAATCGCGGGCAGAACCTTGCTGAAGATGTGACCTACTCCGGTACCGTTGCCGGTGCGATGGAGGGCGCTATTCTGGGGATCCGGTCCATAGCTGTTTCCCAGGCCTATAGCTGGAATACCAAAGCGGAACCCGACTATAGAACCTCCGAGGTTCACGCGCCGGAGCTGTTCAAAAAACTGGTGAACTTCGATCTGCCGCCGTATTCGCTTTTGAATGTCAATTTCCCGGCCTGCAAAGCTGAAGACGTGAAAGGCGTAAAAGTGACGGTGCAAGGCCATCATGAGCAAAGTGGGCTTTATATCGAAGAGCGGACCGATGGCCGCGGGCACCCCTATTACTGGCTGCGGTTTCAAGACCGGGGCAAATCGGTTCTTGATAATTCAGACCTTCACGCAATTGCCGATGGATATGTCTCTGTTTCCCCGCTACGCATAGATTTGACGGCGCATGATCTGGTTGAGCATTTATCCGGAGCCCTGCGTTAGGTTTTGAACCGGGGAGCAGCGGATGACCGGTTATGGTCCCGGCGGAGACAGCGGGGCGCAACAACCGAATTTACCGGACGAGGCGGAAGCGCGCGCGGCGTTGGTGCTTGGTTTGCGCCAACGCGGAATCGCGCCCGTTGAGATTCTTTCCGCGATTGAAAGGCTTCCCCGGCGGTTGTTCTTAGCCGCGCGCCATCACAAGCTTGCCTATGAGGACATAGCACTTCCTATGGAATGCGGACAGACAATGTCCGCACCGTCCGATGTTGCATTTGCCCTTCAGGCTCTGGATGTGAAACCCGATCACTTGATTTTGGAGGTGGGCACCGGTTCGGGATACCAGACTGCCGTTTTGGCTCAGCTGGCGCGGCACGTTTACAGTCTGGAACGCTATCAGACGCTTTTGAAACTGGCAGACCAGCGGCTCGCCGCGATGAAACAAGACAATGTGACTTTGCTTCATGAAGATGGTTTGAGCGGATTGGAAAAGAAGGCGCCATTTGACCGGATTATCCTGAATGGAGCCGTCACTGAAATACCTGATCAGCTGATGGCCCAGCTTGCTCCGGAAGGAATTCTGATAGCCCCGCTTGGGCAACCGGGCAGCGTACAATCGCTTGTGCGGCTGATTAAGACCGAAAGCGTTGGCGCCACCAAGACCTTGGGTGAGGTGCGGATGATTTCCCTCATGCGCGGTGTTGCGCATCACCTTTAGAGCCTGTTGCAACCAATTGATTTCATTTGACCGTGACACACTTGATCTCTGGCTAGGCAGTTTGCGTCTGATGGTGTGATCACCATAAGCGCAAAATAACGACGCCAGGGAGCAAATGTGTCCGGCCTTTTTCTTACGCCTTTTGATATAGAAGGTGCAGAAAAACGGCCCATCGGCGGCGTTGCGCCGCTCACACGATCAACCAGATCGCGTTTCGCGATCGCGCCTAGCCGAACGACCCGTTTTTCTGTATCAAATGGATCCAATTAGATGCGACCGGCTCTAACGTCGCGCTGCAGATGCATATTGCGCCTTAGCCTGGTCAGGAATTGCCCATACCCCAACGTCATGCTACCCATTAAGCAATTTTCCGGAGGGGGTTTTATGAGCTTTATCGGGTTTCTTGGTCGTGTTTGGACGTTTATTTGCCTTAAAGAGACCAGCACAATAATGGCGCTTGCCGGTGCGGCGATCCTCTCAAGCAGCGTAACTTCGGCGGCCGATGAATTGCCGCTGGAAGACTATTTCATGAGTTTTCCCAATTGTTACGGCCGCACCTATAGCCTTCAGCACCAAAAAGCGCATCCAGAACAAAAAACGGTCGACATCGCGATCAGTCACTTTCCTTCGCGCCAGCAATTGCTGGGGATGGAAAGCCCTTATCAGCCTTATCCCGATACCCCCCGGTTTATCCTCAAGCTTGATGTCTGGATCAAAGGGGAGAATGAAGGCTGGCAAACAGACGCCTATTGTGAACCGGAGGGCAATCGGATTGCCTGCGGCATCGAATGCGATGGCGGCCGGTTTTATCTGGAGGGCCGAAAGGACGACAAATTGCGTCTGACCGGCGGTACGGATCTCGATTTCAATCAGTGTGATGCCGGCAATCGGATCTTTAACCGCGCGCCCGACGACAAGACCTTCCTGCTCAGCCCGATTCCGTTGTCTCACTGCAGGCCGCACTGAGGTGTCTATTCACAGCACCAATGCAAAGGATCGCCAATGAGTGAGGCGCAAGAAACCTCCGGCGAGGGGTGGACCGGGAACAAACCGCTGGTCATTGCCTGGTTGATGATTTTCTTTCCGGTCGGTCTTTATGGACTATGGAAAGAAGACGTTTTTGAGCGCAATTGGAAAATCGGCATCACTGTTCTTGTGCTGATTGCCTTCTTTCCGCTCGGCGTCCGGTTTGTTCATCCGGCCTTTGTGCTTCTGGCTTATCCAATTGCGCTTTACCTGCTCTGGCAGGCTTCCTCTGTGCGCCGCGCGACGTTCTACAAGTTTGCGGCAGCGTGGTGCGCCGTTTTTGTCCTCTTTGCCATCAACAACTTGGCCGGGCCATCTGGCGGTTTTGAGGATTTTGGAGAGGAAGGTGGCAGCTGCGCAGCGGTCATGACTCAGAACAATTGCACGTACTATAGAGATTCGGATTGCAACGTGATCGCT
The DNA here is from genome assembly GCF_965216085.1 of Roseibium sp. Lineage (GTDB taxonomy): Bacteria > Pseudomonadota > Alphaproteobacteria > Rhizobiales > Stappiaceae > Roseibium. The sequence continues at coordinate 2,697,615 of NZ_OZ244138.1, forward strand.
CGCGAATGCAGCTGACGTTACGGAGATTTGTCAGGCCACTGCAATTGATTTTATGCAAATAAACCGCAGGAATGCGCGGCTTACACAATAAAATAGCTGGATCGAGAAACTGAAATAGCCACTGATTTGAAGCTTCTTCTTTAGTCTTTATAAACCTTACTCGTTTCGCATTCTGATTATAACATATTGAAAATATTGATCTTATGCCTGTTTTTTGCCGCACCTGTTGTCAGGGTGCGGCGGATTTGTTCTATTTTCGATCTAAAAACCGGATCGACCGACTGGCCATCTTGGCCCGGTTTGCACGTTTGGCGTATCGCGTCGGCATGGTTGGAGAAAGCCACCCGAACAGCGCCATCATCTCCTGTTCGCTGGCGCCGGACTCCGCAACGACTTCTGCGTTAAATTTGCGTATCCCGTGGAGGGATTTTGAAACACCGGCTTCATCGCAACGCTTGCGGAACCACCCGCTCAGACTTTCCGGGCTCGAAAAGGGTTTGCCGCGTGAGGTGATTAAAAAAGTCATATCGCCGGTTTCTGTTGCTTCAATAGATTGTTTCAGGCGCGGCAATAAAGGGAGTTCGACCAAGACGCCTTCTTTCTTGGTTCGATATCTGATCATCCCGTTTTTTAAGTGCTGATGACCAAGCAGATGCCCGTCTGAGCGCCGGAAGCTGGTGCACAGATAGATATCAAGTGCAAGCCGTGCCATCGTGCCGAGTGGGTGGCGCGTCTCGTAAGCTGCAAGGTCTTCTTCCGTCCAGGGAGCAAACCCGTCGGTCTTGACCGATACCGCGCTAACATGGCGCGCAGGGTTCTCGTCTATCAGTCCGCTTTCAATGCCCCATTTAAAAGCAGATTTCATAACTTTCAAAAACATATTGGCCGCGCCGGGCTGGTTTGAGCGCCGCTCCCTGGCGAGGCGGATTGTTTTTTCGGTTATGTCGGAAAGGCGTACTCCACCAGATTTTTTTACAATCCGCTTGATTTCTCCGGAATACATCTTGCGCGTTCCATCAGAGAGGCCCGCGAATTTCGCGCTCCGTTCATACATGTCAAAGAGCCAGCCAAGGGTGTTTTGGCTGTGGCGGGTGCGCGGTTTTTCGGGCGTCCGGCCATTTATTGCGGCAGTGTATGCCATCATGAACTCAGACTTCGGGTTTGTGCTGTATTGATCCGGGAGTCTGGTTCTTGCGCCGTTTCCAGCACGGAAATACCACTTGGTCCGACCGTGGCGGGATTTTTCTTTGCGTAGGTGTGGCAAGCGGGGCTTTGGCATACCTGACATTAAAGTTCAGGCTCCGGCCCTTTTGCAACCTTGTTGTCGTTATTGATGATGACGCGAATTGTTCCTTCACTTGTTATCTCCACTTCCTGCACAGGCTGACCAGCGTCAACAACCGCCTTGATTGCACGCTTAACGTCTACCTGTTTAAAAGTGGGATGAGTGTTCATGTCATGCTCCCTTGTCCTTCAGAGCGGTTGGAGGTTTTGGAAGTGGCATCCAAAAAGCTGGCGATTTTTCGGCGTCCAGCTTCTCTTGAACCATCGAGTTTCGGGTGTAGGACCACCAGCCGGTGTCCTCCTTCTCCCAACCGAGAAGTTCCAGGATTTCGTCAACGTCACGCCACCAAGCCACATGGACGAACATGTCACCCTGGTTTTCAAACCCAACGATTATTTCTGTCCCGTCCTTCGGCGCGCTGTCTATGGTCTTCCATTCCATTTCTATGCTTCCTTAAGAGCGCGGATTGCGTTGTGTGTATGGACCAAGGCCGAATACTCTGGGCCGTATTGTTCAAACAGCCACGCACGATCAGTGCAGAGCCTTGCAGCCTCTTCCAAAGCCTTGTCCCGCGCTTCCTTCTGGATCGCATCAACAGACGCAATAAGCTGCTCTACGTGCTTTGATTGGATAGGGAGGCGCTGTTTTGAGAGTGAGTGCATGGATTGCATTTCGCTTGGGGAAATAGAGCCGAGTCCGTCCATCTATTGGGCCTTTCGAGTCAAAGATTTTGGTTCAGGTGCAGGGCGGCTTTCATCTGCGCGTATGAGCGTTTGGATTTGGCCTCACCAGCGTCCACCTTCCGAACAAACTCTTCACAAGCTTCCGATAGTGCTTTGTTCACTTTGCGAAGCGCGTCGATCTCAGCGTCTGCATTCAGCGCAATCTCTGCCGCGTCGTGACGGGCGTCTCGATGGCCATAGATGTATTTGTTAGCCCAGCCACCAACTTCGCGCCGTTGGATATTCATCATTTTGCGGTGATAATTCATCACTTGCCCTCTGCTGCTTGGATCATGGCGCGGTAAATGGTCATTTCTCGGGTGCCTTGAGGCGGGATGTTCCGGCACGGTGAAGAGATTACGTCTAAAATCGCCTCTGTTGCCTCTCTCGGCACAACCACACTGTCAGTTGCTTGGAGATAGGCGAGAATGGCGCGCTCGATATCTCCTGGTCCGGGGAGTTCGTCCAATCCGTAAAACTCACAAACTGCATCGTGGGCGGATTCAATGCCTTTTGGGTCGAGGTTCATGCGGCCTAACCTTGTTCCGGTTCGGGCGCGTCAATCGCCTCAAGAAGCGAAATCACCTTCTTCCGGTGTTCAACGATGAAAGCCGCTCCCAGTTCGTCAATTTGGAGCCTGCGCGTGGTGGCTGGGGTAGTTTTTGACAGGTGCAGAATTGATGCCCTTGCAGCTTTTTCTTTTTTGCTGTGAAGCGAGCCGTCTTCAGCTTGGTATGCGGTGACTGTTTTCATCGTGGCCCTCTATTTCTGTTTCTCTGGGCCGTTCAGCATCTCAAGCAACCGGGTTGCGTCTGAAATGCTGATTGGAGACGTGGAAGATTGAGCAATCCATGCGATCAGATGCTCCAGTGTCTTCCGGTTCCGCTCCGTCTGTTCAGACATGCCTAGCCTTTCTTCCGCTTTTGAAGCCCGGTTGACTGGTGCCAATCGCGAAGCGCAACTGCGTCATGAATTGCGTTGTGCGGAATCTCTGATTTCGGCTCAGTAGACCGCAGCAAGATCATGCTGCAATCAATCATGAAGCTGTCGGCATAGTGTGGGCCGCACATCAGCTCCATGAGGTGTTGGAAGTCCGCAGGCCAGTCCGCGTAAATCTCGCATCCCTCACGACTTAAAAGGTACTCTTGAAGCCGCTTGCGCAGGAGTTCGATATGCTCCGGCTCGCGGTACAATTTCGGAATGACGTTCTCACTCACCCACGGGTGAATTTTGATTGGCTCTGGCAAGGGAGCGACCGCATAAAACTTGCTGTCGTCAGACCCGGCTAGGGCGATAGAAATCAGCTCGCCACCGTGGCTGTTGAATTCAGTGTCCAGATACAGTTTTAGGGTCATGTCTGCCTCTGTTCGGGTTTAGTGCGGCGCAGGCGAAACTGAGTTGAAACCGTGCTGCTATCGACCGGCATTCCCGGCATAGAGTCCAAGCACCAAGCAACGGTTCTGGTCTCGATAAACGGCAACCATTTGTGCGGTTTCCAGTCTCTCCAGACTTCCATATGCGCCATGCATTAAACCCCTCAAAAACTGATTTCCATTCTACCATAAATCTGCTATTATTGCATATAAATCAGCAGGTTAGTTGTGGTTACCGCGTTGCTTTTCCACGTTTCGGAAACCCCCGCGAAGGGATTGAATTCTTCTTAACTCGTTTCTCTCCGCACTCACGGGATAGGAGCTTTGAAACGAATTTCTCTTGTTCTGTAGCCAGCCTTTTGGTCTTGGCTATTTCCCTCTTGTCCCGCTTGTTTGTCTTCTCGTCATGGCCTTCCTTGACCATTGGGACGATGTAATTCGGGTCATTGCACGCGGGGACGGTATCTCCAGCCTCTGGATCAAAAACACGCTCTTGGATGGCTGGTTGGTGATCCCATTCAATGGCCTTTAGATCGCAGACCTTGTTCCCGTCCTCATCCAGCACCGGCCCATTGATCAAAAGGGCTTGGAGCTTGACGATCAGAGGGATCGGCTTCCGAAATCCTTTTGGCGGTGCTGGAGCGGGTCTTTGCATGCGCTTTTATCGTTTCCGTTTTTATCGTGAGCGATACAATATGAAGCTTTAGGGGTAAACTTCGAATAAGTCTTCCACACCAAGCGCTTCTGCGGCCATGTCGACGAACTCTTCGCCATCCGTAATGCCGTTTTTCTCGGCAAGGTTTTTCAGGCCCAATATGATGTGCTCACGCTTAGCTACAGAATTGGCTCTCGCCTTTTCGATCTTTTCCCAACCAGACTGGTTCGAACAGCAATCACGGTGAAAGCAGACGAAACGCCAGTCTCCATATTTGCTGCGCTTGTAGGCCATCCAATCGGAGGCGCTGTTGTCGATAGGCTTATGACAAGCGGCGCACTGCATAGTTCCGCACGAGGAACCGCCGCCCGCGAAAAAATACTGATGTCCGTATGGTTTTCCCATCTGATAGGCCTATCCCTTGCTGTATTGCCGTTAGGCCACCCGTGCGAAAGCGCGCTCAGTTGCCCGGCAAGTCTGCCAAGCGCTGATAATCGCATCGCACTTGTTGCGCTGGTTCCTGAAATGCTCGTCGGTTTCTGTTGCCGCAATCAGCTCATCAATCGCTTTGTCATAATCGTCATGAGCAACTGCCTTATGATCGCGCTCCGCAACGGTTCCGTCTGCATCCAAGAAGAGGCGGGCCTTCACCTGCTTGACCTTGTATTCAGCCCGTTCCCGCTGCGCTCGCGCTGCTGCCGCCGGGCCTGCATTTTCAGCGAGCCAATCGAATGCGGTTTCGGCTTGCTTGTCGGTGATCAATCTCATTGCTTCAGCTCCAAACCCAACTCCCTCGCGCGCGACCTAAACGCTTTGACTACCTCTCCCCAGTGCTTATCGTTCGGGAATTCTCGGGCGATGTGAACGCAGATTTCCCACGTATCGGCCAAGTCTTGCCGGTTATCGATTTGCTGTAACTGGATGAGAGGTGAGGTCATGTAACCCCTTCCTCAGCAAGCCGGAAATAGAGGCGTTTGCAAGCGCGGACATCCACCATCGCATCGTGCGCGCCGTCCAGCTCCTCATCAAAGAAATGCCTGATGCATTCTTCAAGTTTCGGCGGCTTAGGTTTGTTCATCCCGGCTGCAATCATTCGCTCAGTCGGTGGCAGATTTACGATTGGAGTCGCTGCCTCCATTGTGCAGAACATGTCGCGGTCCATCGTGCGAGGTGCGCCAAGCATCCGGCCAATCGCTACTTCCATGACGCCTTTGTCAAAGCTGATATTGTGGGCAATTACGCGGTCAGCGTTCAGGTACAAATGCCGGAACATGTTGATTGCTAGATCAGGCTCGCATCCCAGTCTTTCGGCCTTTTCTGTTGTAATGCCGTGGACATTGGATGCGCCGTCCGGAATTGGAACGCCGGGATTGATAATCACCGACATTTCCGCCTCGGGGTTGCCTTCGTCATCTGTCAGAAACGCCGCCAGCTGCACCAAATGTGGCTGATCCTGGTGATCGTGGGGCAGGCGGCTTTGATAAAGGCCGGTGGTCTCTGTGTCGAAGAAAAGTAACATTATGCTGCCATCCCGTAAGCGCGGACCTTCTCCACTAACTCAGCAAGTTCCGTGTTGAACTCGACTAGAGCGGCTTCGAGGTTCGAAAGGTATTTCTCATCCCGATACGCGCGTTTTCTGAAAAGCGGGAGATTTGGCCAGTAAACGGCGATATCAATCCACTCGCGTTCGGAAACCAGTAGCCCGCCCTGGCACTGTGCCTTGTGGTCCGCTGGAAACTCATCGCTCGCGATCAAGCCAACCGAGAATTTCGGCGCCTTGAGCTTGATTTCCAGGGCGCCTTTTTCGCCAATCAGACCGTCCGGCGAATAGCCAACATCCCCATTACGGATAAAACCAACCTGTTCGACAGTTTGGCCGGTAATGAAGGTGTAAAGCTCACGGGCTTCCGGCTCCATCTCATGCCCGCCGTCTGTTGCTTTGGACGTGAAAGACGGGGCAGGGGCTTCTGTAATGATTTCCCCGGCGAGTTCGTTCATGTAGGTGGTGCGCTGCTGGCTTTTGCGCGCTGTGCCGTCCTGCTTGACAATCACGTCAAACATGGAGGCTGTCGGGATGCCTCGGCGGGCTTCATACCACTCCGGCGTCCCTTGTTCGAAGTTGAAAACCTCAACGGCCATTGTTCGCGCGCTCCTGTTTGATTGCGTTGATGGCTCGTTTGAATTGGTTCGCCGGAATGTCGCGGATCTGTTCAACACGCATGAATTGCAGGAAGCGATGAACGTCCATACCGGTTAGTTCTTTTTCGAGCGCTTCAATCTGCTCGTTTGAGACTGTTCCGGTTGGCTGGTTGCCGTCGTGGTCCTGATCGGTCACAGCGATATCGAAGATGTCGCATTTGAGGTAACGGCGCCCATACTGCTTCGTAGAGCCGTAGGCGTGTGTATTGGTCTTGTTGGCCGTGCCTTTCATCCCAACGTTGTCAAACGGAATGTCCGCCGTGTAGGTCTTGGAATGCCCGAATTCATGCATGACCTCACAGACGACGCGGATACAGTTCGGCTTGTCGCTATCGGCCTCACTGAATGTCAGGGCGAAACCATGCTTAGCAATGACCGGTTGAATGGCGCGGCTGATCGTCTCGTATTTCGCGTAACGCGACCTTGTTTGATCGTTCTTGGCATCGCGGACAACTTGAGGCATTTCCGCCTGTGCGGCCTTCATAGAAGCGAAGAAAGAGGTTTCAGCTTCCTTGGCAACGATCCGTTCGCGCATTTCAAAAAGCCGCTCCATCCGGTCCAGATCAATGTCCGGATTGGTGGCCGCTTCCTGGATCATGCGCAGAAGCGCTTCGTTTTGGGAGACCGGCGCAACTGCTTGCGGTGACTGTTGCTCAATCCTTTTTACGGCTGTCACTGTGGGTACTCCTTACTGGTTTCAAGCTCTTCACACCGCTTGTTGTATTCAGACAGAGCCAGACAAAACGATTGGTGATCCGTTTCCCCATATCTTGAGACTGGGTATTCAATGTTCCCGGCCTTGATCGTGGTCAGCCAAAGAACTTTTCCCGCAATCGGGGCTTGCTGGCGTGTGGTGCTTTCAAAATCAAAATCGAGAATGCTCATTGTGTTTCCCTCTCTTGTTCCTTGTCAGAACCTCGCCGCCGCACGAGGCTCAGAGAAGGGCTCCCGAAGGAGCTAAGTTGGCGACTCGTATGCACAGAAGCCGCTTCTTGGGAAAAAGAGTCATCCCCCGACGATGCGAAGGGCTAGCGCCGCCTCTGGAGAGGCAACAGCTATGAAGTGTTTGGTTTGAGTGAGTTGGATGAACCCGCCGACTGCGAAAAAGATCGCGGCTACTACGAGCGGGATAGAGCCAAAAAAGAATATATCATCTTCAAGCCCTCTGTTTTTCAATGCGAATTTATAGATCGCAAATCCAGAGGCGGCGCTTAACACCACGAGTGCGCATCCAATACCAATACTAAATACGCCATCAAGCCAGATCCCGGTCAGTGTCGCATCCAGAGCCATCTGTGCGCCGGGTTCAGCGGCTTCAACAAGCCTATCGCCTAGAGTGATGAGCTTTTCTGTGAACTGTTCTAGCTTGTCGTCCATTGTTGGCATTCCTTATGATTGGTGGCCCGGTGAACTGGGAGGAGGACGAACACCGGGCCTTTGCAGCGGTGGGAGGAAGGACCCGCTACGAATTGAAAATCATCCAGGTCAGTGTCAGGACTGATCCAAGCGCCATGAAGCCAACTGCCTGAATGGCGAACATCACAATGTGGAAGTTGTCGTCTTGTTCAGGGCGGTCCAAGAATGGGTCGTGTCTCATCAAACCAACTCCTTGTGCATTAAGTGTGCTGGCGGTAGGCTCGCCCTATGAGTGTTTTTGTATTTTGTGATTAGGGGCTCACCCTCATGCCTTCTGAAGTTTTTGCCGGAATTACCGCCTTCAAGACGTTGCTGGACATCACCAAATCTTTGAGTGAATTGGATGAAGCGGCATCCAGCAAAGCCACACTGGAGACCTCCGAAATCATCAAACTCCAAACCGCACTTCTCACCGCGCAGCATGAGCAACTTGCGTTGGTTGAGCGCGTAGGAAGCCTTAAAGAAAGGCTGGCTGAGTTCGAAAACTGGGAAAGCGAGGCGGAGCGCTACGAACTTCAAGATATAGGGAAGGGGTCTTCCGCCTACGTTTTGAAGCCAGAAGTGAGCACCGAAGAGAAGGCGCATTATCTTTGTGCTACCTGCTTCCAAAATAGAAAGAAGTCGATACTTCAGCCGCAAAACTGGGATCCAGGCAGATGCCAAGTGTGGATCTGCGCACCCTGCGGCTCGTTCTTGTACACCTCTGGGATTGCAATGCCCCAGCACGCAAAGCTTCATCCGAGAAAATGAGGATGGCATTACGCGGCCTTTGTCAGCGAGGCTGCTTCCCGTCTTTATGATTTGGATGACCATTAGTTATCCTCCTGTGCGCTCTCAAGAGCCGCTACAGCACGCCGTAAATCACCGATGGAAACGCGAATGCTGATCTTGTCGTCTTCGTCCCAGTCCGGCGCATCAGCTCCATAGGCCAACGCGCAGAGTGTGAACGGGCGAAGTGCGGAAGACATTTCTGTGAGAGGCGTCTTTTTCATTCTGCCGCCTCCAGAAACTCTTCTGTGTCATCCAAGAGGGGATTGACCGGCTCCCAGTCGTCCGCGCCGATTTCTTCAGCGTGATCTGCTGCGGCTGCGTGTGCTGCCATCCAGTCACAGACATAAACAGCCGTTTCCAACACTTCGCCGTCTTTATCTAAAAACTGGATTGTGGTGGTCCGGTGCATGTCTGCGTCCTCCGTTGTTAAGAGGATTATGCGAAATGTATTAAGACGTGTCAACTACATTGTGTGTAAGTACGTGTAATTTTGTTAAGCGACTGGAGAATCTAGGTAAAATTGGGGTATTCTAAATATCGCCAATCGCCTCATAATTGCTCGAATTAATAATGGAAGGTTTGCCAATGGATTTGTTTAAGCCAGATCATTTACTAATATCTCGAGCAATCAGCACTCTTGAAAAAACAATTATTGAATCTGGGATTGCAGAAATTCGACTTAGTTCGGATATGGCTGAACTAGAAGTCGCTGCGGAAGAGGCTAATAAACACCCAGTAGCAAGTGAAATGTTTGAGAGGGCATTCTTTACGCTGCCTCCAAATCAATTGCTCTGGATTGGGCTATACGACGAAAAAAACAAATGCGTCTGTACTTGTGCTTGCAAATACGAAGATATCGGAACTTGGTCCTTGCAGCACCACATGAACGAGTACATCGAAAGAACTTGGCCTGGGGTTGGTGACCCTGGCACGTTTTGCAAAATAAAAAAAGGTTCGGGAACTTACGCGTCGAGTGTTAATGGCAAGACCGTTTATGTCGGTTATGGCCATGTTGAGCCCGAATGGAGAGAAAAAAATCTCCTTGGACTAAGTCAGCGCTTATTGCTTTTGTCTGCGTTTTACCAATGGGAGCCACGCATACTGTACGGCTTTATGCGCCCCTCCATGATTTCTAAGGGTTACCATTTGAACTGGGGCTATAGCCTTAGTTGTCCAAAGGCATTCATTTGGGAAAACCCGCCAGAAGCTCCGGACATGAGAGATTTGTGTTTTGTTGCGGTAGGTACAGAAGGGATTCGCCTTCTTGCGTCAGACCCTTTGATGGTGGGGACGAACCGGCGTCTTGAGAGTATGAAAAAATAAACGTCGCGCCGTTCGGTGTTTTGAATGGCAGTAGTAGCCGCTGATACCGCAGGGTCCGCTCGTCCTCGTTTAAGGGCTGTACTACGGTTGAGATTAGATCAAAGTGCGGTGTGTCATTAAGCGCTGCCTCTTTGTATGCACAGCCGACTAAGTGACGGTAGTTATCACTCATCGCATTATACGTGTTGCGAGGGGAGGCGTGCCAATCACGGCCTAGCAAGCGAACTGCTAAGGCTTCTTGCCCAAGATAGCTAAGTTGTGGTGTGGACGGCTCTTCCGCTGGGATGATGAAGACACCGAAAAAACCAGAATAATTTAATAGCTCGTCGCTAACGAAGCCGTTTGACGTGCGCCATAGCCGCAATAGGTCGGCTGCGACTTGGTCCCCGGCGCCGCGCTCTATGTCAGCAACATTTAATCTATAGGCAAAATTCTCGTCATTCATTTCTTGCTCCGCTCAATAGCCAAGCCGACAGCAACATAGGGCTCAATATAGTCAATAAAGGATGGCACGAAGTTGTCAGGAATGGCGTAAAAGTCCGTGGAGTCGAAGTATTTCTTACAGTAAAGTTTAGCGAAGAACTCCATTCCAGCTTCTCGAATTTTTTCTATCTCTTTGTATAGTTGTTCAGTGTTTGAAAATTCCCTGTGTTTTGACTTGACAGATAAAATTATTGTATTCGCTAATTCTTCATCCATGCCTTCCTCGCTAACAGCGCGGGTACTTGCGCTAGTTCTAAACTAACAGCGTGATATAGGCGTGATATTGGCAGTATTAACTATCGGCTTCGCGGCGTTTTATTATCTCATCATAAAGTTGAATAACCGCGTCATAGAATTCATCTCTAGGTAATTTTGTCGAGTTCTTTTCTTGAAATCTCTTCACCAGCTCTAGCGCATGAGAAATCGCTTCAGCGTCATACATGTCAGAAAATGGGGCGCCAAGCTCGAGGGGAGGCGTGTCCTCATTACGAACCTGGGACATTTCTCCTTCGCCCCAAAGTAACCACTCGGCACTCACATTGTATCTTCGTGCATAACGCTTTGCGTAATCAGCGTCGAAATCTCGACTGTCGTTTTCATGGCTAAGGTAAGTGCTTACAGCAATGCCGAGAGCCTTAGCTGCTGAGGATGCTGACCCGTATCCCGCGTGTTCCCGTGCCTTTTTCAAACGCTCGTGCTTATCCATAGGTTGGATCTTCTCGTAATCTGATTCAACTTTGCTAAGCACATTACGCATTTCCTAATCACCTGTGGTGTTAATGAATTTAACGCGCGTTGACACGTATTAATCCAAAGTGTATTAATATATGCCTAATCAGAAAGGTGTGTGTTAATGCAATTCCCTGATTTGCGCTCCATCCGAACGGGGCTCGGCATCTCTCAAGCGGCAGCGGCAAAGAAGGTTGGCATCAGCCAAGCTCATTATTGCCGCCTGGAAAACGGAACTTGCACCACACGCCAGAAGCCAACGATCTGGGCTGTTCAGGCTTTTATCTCGGCAAACTCCAATTCTTCCGATGCGACCGACGCGGCATCAGTTGCGGCTGTGAGCGCCGCGCCGGTCCTTGAGTGAACCGGGACCATTCCCGGCTGACACAAACACCTAAACACAACTTTGGCGGCAATTGGCGGCTTTTTCTGCCACCAGCAAAAACACGGGGTGTGTGATGCGTAACTCTGACGACCCAAAACCCAAGCATATGCAGGACGCAATCATGGCCCTTGGTCATTTGCTCCGGCAACCGCGCGACAATGTGGGCCGTGTCCGAGAACGCATTGCAGAAGCAACCGGCATTTCTGAGCGCACGGTTCGTTCCTATTGGACCTGCACAGCGAAGAAATACCACCGCTCTGACCTCAATCTGATCAACGCCAAGGCTCAAGAGTTTGAGCAGGAAAAGGCATCCTCAAATGAGATTGAAGCACTACGCGCCGAACTGCGTCTTTTACATGCAGGGCTGGAAGAGACACGCGCTGAGCTGGCTCGTATCCGCAATTCTCGTTCTCGCTCGGTTTCTGGAAAGGACGGGCGCTCTTTCAAAGGCTTCGTCGGATCGTCTGGCTTCGCTGGCGGAACGGCTGGATAAGGAGGTGCGGGACTGATGGCTTGGGATGAACAACGAACATGCACACTTATCGACCTTTGGAACGCTGGGAAAAGCGCCCGGCAGATCGCCGATAAACTGGGCATCACCCGGAACGCTGTGATCGGGAAAGCTGACCGCCTAAGAAAAAGGGGTGAATTGGTCGAAAGCCGCAAGGACGACAACAGGCCTTGGACTGATGACGATGTAGCTACGTTAATTGCGCAGTGGGGCGAAGGCGGCGTCAGAACAACTGACATTGCCCGACAGTTAAGCCGCAGTGTCTCTTCAGTCGCAATGATGGCTGTAAGGCTTCGCAAGGCAGGGGAGCCTGTGCCGCGCAAGACACGGGCAGGGCTGCCTTCATGACTGAGGCGCGCATAAACCTCCCATTCCCACCGTCCGTAAACGGCCTATACGCAAACATGCACAATGTCGGGCGCGTTAAAACCGAGCCCTACAAAGACTGGCTGAATGAAGCAGGGTGGGCGCTCAAAATACAGCGCGTTGCCCACTTCAACGGCCCTGTGACCATCTCCTACACATTTGGAAAGAAGAAAGGCCGCTATGACCTTTCCAACTTCCTGAAGCCGATTGATGATCTCTTAGTCGCGCACGCTGTAATCGCGGACGACAATTCAAAGATCATCACCGGCTTTACCGTCACTCAAGATCCAGAATTAGAAGGCGTGTTGGTTCACGTGTCCGCCTTGGAAAGCGAGGCAGCATGAACCGGGAAGACGCACGCAAAGCAGCAGAGGTGATGCAGGCCTATGCGGATGGAGCAGAGATTGAGGTAGCGCATACATCGCCAGTTTCAATCTATCGCGGTGTATTTCAAACTTGCGAGAACCCCTCGTTCACGTGGGACCGTAACGACTACCGCGTCAAGCAAACCCCTGACTCCATAAATTGGGATCACGTCGCGCCTGAATACAAATGGATGGTGCGGATTGACAGTGGTGAGCCTTGGCTCTTTGAAAATAGGCCGCTCCTGCACAACGGGAATTACTGGTGCCGCGATCAAGGGGATTCTGCAAGGGCTTCTTGTATTAGCTCCTACAAGCGCGGAACAGTCGATTGGAAAGACAGCCTTGTTGAGCGTCCTTCAGGGGAGGGCTCAGCATGAAGCGAAGTCCGACACTCGACGCAGCCACAGCGGAGTTAGACGCGGCTAACGTTCCTTATGACGTGGAGTGGACCAAAACCCATGTCCACATCCGTTACGGCGAGGACCTGCAACACAAGCATGTTGTTTCAGCGACACCCAGAGACCGGCGTGCGCCCTTAAAAGAGCGGGCGGCAATCCGCCGTGAATTGCAGGCAAAAGGCTACATCGAGCGCGGCGGCGATATCATCATCAAGGATGTCGCCCTGGTTGATCTTAAGGACGGGGAGGCGCGGTGCTTCTCCTACAACATCGCGGAACACTTCGGGAAAGCCCACAAAGACGTGCTTCGTGCCATCGACAAGGTTCGCACAGATTGCGGGCCGGAATTCGATCAGCGCAATTTTGCGCCGATTGATTATGTCGATGCCAAGGGACGGAAATACCGGGCCTATTCCATGACGCGTGATGGCTTTTCACTCGTTGTTATGGGCTTTACCGGCTCAGCCGCGACCCAATGGAAAATCAAATACATCGACGCCTTCAACGCGATGGCTTCTGAGCTGGCTGCAATTTCCGATAGTCCGGAAGTTTCCCGACTTTCCGGAGAGGTCGATGCAATGGCCTCCATGTTGGCGGATATGGAAACCCGTTTAGAGGCTCAGCCAGTACAGCGAAAGACACCCTTCATTCGACCATCACTCACACGGCAGCAACGCAAGGACGCCCGCGCAGCACGGAGGGTTTCAGCATGAATGCAATAAGGTCAGCTCTTCTAGGGGCTTTGTGCATTAGCTCTCCGGCACTGGCGACCCCATTTCAGCAAGTCGCCTACAATCCAGCCAATGAGATGGATGTGGAGTTAGTGCTTGCGGTCGATATCTCCCAATCTATGGACACCGAAGAACAGGAGATACAACGCGCCGGTTATGTAGCCGCCCTCACATCGCAAGACTTTCTGCATGCTGTCCAGGCTGGCCCTCTTGGCCGCATAGCCGTCAGTTACCTTGAATGGGGCGGTGTTGATGAGCATTTCATTGTTGCGGACTGGACGGTCATTCAGGACGCCTCTTCAGCCGCTTCCTTTGCCGAGAAAGTCCGGAATGCACCGCTTCGGCAGGTCCAGCGCACATCCATAGCTTCGGCTCTCGAAAAATCCGTTGAACTGATCAAGGGCAATGAATTCCAGGGCCTTCGCGAAGTCATCGACATCAGCGGAGACGGGCCGAATAACCAGGGCGGTTCCGTGACCGAAATGCGTGACCGGTTGTTGAAGTCCGGTGTCACGATCAACGGCCTGCCGCTGATGATGAAATCGAACAAGAACACATGGCAAGCCATGCTGAACCTCGATCACTACTACGAGGATTGCGTGATTGGCGGGCCGGGTTCTTTCGCCATTCCAGTGCGCTCAAAAGGAGCTTTTGCAGATGCCATCCGAATGAAGCTGGTTATGGAAATAGCTGGCCTCGCTCCTTCCCCTGAAATCATCCCTGTCAGCCTCCGTGAGCCGGTGCGCTGTGGGCTTTTCGATTGAGGGAGGGGCCGATGCACTGGGATGACATTCTAGCAGCGTCTTTATTGTCCACTGGCTGGATAATCTTACTGGCAGCTACCGGGGCCATATTCTTTTTTCTGGTCCCGCCAGACCTCAACACAGTCACCATTCACAAGCAGCAGGACAGGCTCAGCCTCCCATGTCCGAAAGGGGGTGAGTGATGAGCATTTCGACAAAGATTGAAATCTCCGAGGCGCAGCTAGAAGAGTTCTTTATTCGCTCTTGTGCTGAGCGACTTAGCCTTGGCTACTTAGCTTCTCAAGTGCGGCTTTCTAGCGGTATTGCCGATGTAATTTGCAGGCAGTCTAAAGGCGTTTATTACGTCGTTGAGCTGAAAGCGGAGCCCCTGCAAGCGAAGCATCTGGCTCAAGTTATGGGCTATGTTTGCGAGCTTCGCGCCCGGCACTATGACAAGGTGATTAAACCTCTCCTTATCGGGCCTTCAGTCGCAGACGATCATTTGCTGGGTTGTTTAAGGTGGTTTGATGAGTTCCCAGATGCCACGCATTGGGCAACCAATGAGGCCTCTGCTGTATCGGAATACAGGCTATACGACTTCGATGCATTGTCAGGTCTTAATTTCTTCAGCTCAGGCATTAAGCAGCGAAATCTAGAGGCCGCCCGCGCCGAAAGCGCCGCTGAGCGTTGTGATCAACTTGTAAAATCAGGTCGCCAGTCTGCTCTTGATAAAGGCGCTAGCAATATCGCCTCGTGGAGGTCGCTTTCATGAGCAACACCTTCAGCGTTTGCCGGTCTCTTTGGACAGATCCGCAGTTTCCGGACGAGCCTTTCACAAAACGTGAGGCATGGCTTTGGCTCATTTCTGAGGCCGCTTGGAAACCCAGAAAAAAGCGAGTTGGGAGAGTTGTTGTCGATTTGGAGCGCGGTCAGCTCGCCGCCGGTGTGCGCGGCCTTGCGGAAATCTGGGGCTGGAAGAAAACGAAGGTAGAACGGTTTCTCGAAGCGTTAGCGCTAGAGGAAAATATCGGGACAGATGCCGGGACAGGCGTAACTGTCATAACTATCTGCAACTACGAACGTTTTCAGAATGCACCCAAGGGCAAAAAGACGACCAAAGGGACAGAAGCGGGACAGAAGCGGGACGCTAGCGGGACAATACTAATACCAGAGGAAATACCTGAAGAAAAACCAGAGAATACCCCTAAGTCCCCAGAGGGGAAATATCCGAAAGCGTTCGAAGAATTTTGGTCTGTGTTCCCTAAGCGAAAGGGCAGCAGCTCAAAAGAACTGGCTCTCAAAAAATGGCAAGGCCGCGTCAAAGGCGGTGTTTCTCCCGAGCTGATCCATCAGGGCGCAGTCGGTTACGCCAAGGCCCGCTTAGGCCAGGACGCGCAATTCACCCAACAAGCCACAACATGGCTCAATCAGGCCGGTTGGGAGCAATACGCTCAGCCGCAAGGGCCTCAGCTCGTTCATTCAACGCCAGAGCAAATCACGGTTTCGGCCCGCGACGATCCGGAATTTTTCAACTTCGCAATCGATTTCCACCGTCAACGGGATTCGAATTTCGACCCACGGGGCAAGGAGCATATCAAAGTTCCTTCTGGGCTCCGTGACACCTTCAACGCTCAAAATGCGAGGGCAAGCTAATGGACCCTGCGGAAAAAAAGAAGTTGTTGGACTACTCGGCCAATCCAGCCCCGGAAGGTTTTAGGAGCTGGGTTGAGTACGAGCAAAAACCGGTTCTCACCGAATTCGGTCAGCCGGTTCATGATCAGAACGGCGCGCCGAAAATGAAGCAGGTTGAAAGGCCGCGCTGGTCTACGCCTGACACAGTGAACTGGCTCCGCCGCTGGGGCCGGGACATGGCCCAAAACGCCTGCCGCGACGGCTGGCACATGCGGCTCTTGGATTACGTTTCCTATCGTCACCGGCTTCCAAGCCCGGACGACATTGAAGCGCTCGTTTTAGAGCAGCAGCGCATTGACTGGTCAAAGCCTTCGCAGCAGGTCGTTGAAATGCGCCAGCGCCTCAAGTCCGATCTTTTGAAACCCCTCGAATTGCAAGCAGCGGAGTAGACCCATGGGAACAGTTCACGCTCTTGAAGGATATGACCCTGCTGTCATCAAAATGGCTCTAGCTTGCCCAGAAAAGGCGCCTAAGGAGCTTTGGGACGCGATCATAAAAGCGGCGCAAGATGTGTTTGCTTTCTCGCCTTCTAGGAAAGCCCGGCAAATCGTTGTCGAAGTGTCCCGGCGTGTCCCTGATAAGATGAAACTTGCAGAGGATCGGGTGCCGACACTTGCAGAAATTATTACCTACGTAGCCGGAAAACACCGGGTCGCGATTGAGGATCTGAAATCTCCAAGGCGGACACGCAAGCTCGTTCGCCCACGTCAGGAGTTTTATTACCTCGCGCGGCAACGGACGCCCTTCAGCTATCCGGATATCGCGGAGTTTTGCGGCGGTCGGGATCATTCAACGGTTTTCGATGGAGCGCGGAAATTCGCACAGGACAACAATCTTCCTTTGCCGCACTCAAATCATGGAGTGAAACAATGTCGGATCGCATGATCTTAAGCCAAAAAATAAATCTCCATGTCAGTGGTATGCGCGGTCTGTATTCCTATAATCAAATATGTAAGCGCCAAAATATACCGAAAGATATAATGCTGTGGAGACTGCGTAAAAAGTTCAAAGGCAAGCCGTTGGTTGCTGAGCCGAAGAATGTATTGGTGTATAATGGCAAGAAATATACACCTGGAATGCTATCTGAAGAGATTGGTATTTCAAGGGGTGTTTTACTGGATCGTTGGAACGCTGGCCTGCGGGGAGATGATCTTATTGCGAAGTGCGCAAGCAGGATGACCCCGGAGGAGACTGAAGAACTTGCGCGCGACCGGCACCGGCGAGAATGCCGAAAGCATCTATACGCACTTTTCAAACATCACCCTGAACGCCGGGAACATGCATTTCGGATGGTGATCAAAAGGGAGCTTGAGCCATTTGACGAGGCCAGTGCCCGAAAGAACGCAACGCGGCTGCGGGATAGCGCCGGTTTTGAAATCAGATCAAACGGACTGGAGTTAGCAGCATGAGCAGCGTCAACAAAGTCACTTTATTGGGTTCGCTGGGAGCTGATCCGGAAATTCGGCGGACCAATGACGGACGCGCGATTGCCAATCTCCGTCTCGCGACTTCCGAAAAATGGCGGGACAAAAACACCGGTGAGCAGCGCGAAAAAACCGAATGGCACCGTGTGGTGATTTTCTCTGAAGGTTTGGTCAAGGTCGCAGAGAATTACCTTCGCAAGGGCTCCAAGGTTTATCTCGAGGGGCAGCTTCAAACCCGCAAGTGGCAGGACCAAAGCGGCCAAGATCGCTACTCAACTGAAATCGTAATGCAGGGTTTCAACAGCGATCTTGTGATGTTGGATGGTGCGAAAAGCGGTCAGCAATCCGGCCAAGGCACTTCAGACGCCCGCCAGAAGGATTACACCGACAACTACCGTCCTTCCTCAGACTACGGCAACCAGGGCGGTGGCTTTGGTGGTGGTTCGATGGATTCAGAAATTCCGTTTTGATGGAGGTGAATATGAATAACTCAGATCCGTTTTGGATGATTTACGGCATTGGGCAGGGTCGCCCGTCCGCGCAGCACAGAAGCTATGACGTTGCAGCCGCAGAGGCTAAGCGGCTTGCTCGCCAGAACCCCGGCGTTCGGTTTGTTGTTCTCCAGGCTATCAGAGCTTTTGAAAAGTTGGACGTTATGGAGACGACGATTTCCGATCCGGATATCCCGTTTTAAGCCGCCCAGCCGTCACCGATTAAACGCAAGCGAGGCAGGTAATGGAAAAATGGCGAATACGCGCGAATGGACACGGAGCGTTTTATGTCCAGCGGGGCGAGTGGGTCATGCGTTTCTATTTCTGGGTCGAGCATTTTTCCAGCATCCCGGAAGCTATAGCGGGAATAGAGAAACACGAACGCGAGGCATCTAATGGGTGAAGTAGTCCAATTCCCAGAAAAAGAGCCCGGTCAACAAGCCGTGCGGGATTACTGCAACGGGTTTGATCAGGCTTGGATCGCGCATCTCGCAAAAATGGGCATCAAACGGAAAACAACAGCAATGACCCGACGCGGTGACAACTTCATCAAGGAGCTTTGCGAGTTGTTTGGCTTCAAGCGGAATGAGGTTTTGTCGTGTGACGATGAGCGCGTGATTAACATCATTGAATGCGCAATTGCACACAAGCGAGGCGAGGCAAGTAAATGACCCAACCACACATTTGCCCGAAATGCGGCGGCCCGATGTGGCGTGTCGGTGAAGAAACCGCGATGTCGTTCGCTGGTCGTATGGGGTTTCCGGAGATTGAGTGGACGAACTCTCGTATCGCCACACCTCACGGCGACGATGTTTGGTGTCGTTCCTGCGTCGATCAAGCAGCTGGTTTTCACGTTTCTCGAATGGCCCGCACCTCTGAAGATCAACGTAAATTCACTCATGTATTACGGGCAATGATGGACCGGGTGAATAGTCTCACAAACCCAAGGGGCGAGGCAGGTAAATGACTTGGATGGAAACCAACTTCCCTATCACGGTCAAGGCTTGGCGCAGGCTGCAATACAACCGAGCGCTAGATAGGTTTGTGAAAGCTGCCTCAAATGCCGTTTACCGGAAAGAGCTGTTGGAGAAATCCGGAAAAGGCGAGGCAGATAAATGAAGCTCCGAAAGCTTTTCTTCCGCGACGAGCAAGAGTGCAGCGTTGAAGCCGTCGAACACTGGTCAGTCAAATGGACTGCCTACCAAGAAGTGTCTCCCGCGCTTCCTGTTCACTGCGACATTTACCGGGACAGGCGGCAAAAGACGTTTCTTTCAAAGGACTCTGCGGACAGTTTTGCGAAGGCTTTAAGAGCGGCAAACAAGCTTCTTGGAAACAAGAAAGCAAAAGTCTCTGTGAAGAAGGGCAGGTAAATGAACATAGGAACAATGATAGCCGTCAACTGTTTGATGCTGGGCTTTCTAGTCGTCGTGATTGTTGCAGCAGGGCACTAAGGAGGCTCACTGAATGAACACGCGGATTACCCAACAGAAAAACGTTTGTTGGGTAGCGGAACAAGGAGACAGCTAATGCCAAAGTTTCGGAAGAAGCCGGTTGAGATAGAGGCGTTCCAATGGATGGGCGGAAGCGAGCGCGCGGGCAGCGATGATCATTTCATAACGGCTGTGAATTGGCTGATAGAGAGGCTTCCTGATGACCGCACGTCCAAGTTTGTCAAAGGCGATAAAATCGAGATCGAAACCCTTGAAGGCACAATGACCGCCAGCCCCGGAGATTGGATCATCAGGGGTGTTCAAGGCGAACTTTATCCCTGCAAGCCTGACATCTTCGAAGCCACATATGAGCCTGTTGAATGATCAACTCCCCCGGCACCTACCAAGAGAAGAATGGTGGAGAGGCATGACATTGCCGGAAGACACAGAACGAATTGTGACTTGGTGCGATCTAAGCCCGCCGGTGTTGACGCTTGAACGGGGTGAAGATGGAGCCGTTTATTTGGTGTCTTGGTTTTATGGCCGGTCTGATGTTTTGGCGCAGATAAGCCCGGACGGCGGTGTCATTGCGGTTGAGAATTGAGGAGCCGATGAGATGGAGTTGATGACTAAAGCGGTCATTAGATGGAGCAACATTCAGGATTCTTCCGTTTGGGGGCTGGATTGTGGGGTGGCTGAAGTTCCTTTTGAGGTGGGGAGTGCTGAAATTAGGGCTCTAATTCAAGGTGATGATTTTTACACCCTCGAATCTAGCGACTGCTGCGTTGTTTTTGGGCCTCTCTCATCTCCACATCATAGCCAAAGTTCACGCTGGTTTATTCCGAAAAACTACCGCGATTAGGAGCCTCCATGCTGATGAACTATGTCGGCCTAAGAGAAGGTCTAAGGCACCTACTGGATGAGGCCTACACAAGGGGCTTTGATGCTTCTGGCGAGGGATTGAACGGGGAATGCCCCGGCGATCATCTGGGCTGTGATCAATTCAAGGCAAAGCGCAAGGCACAAGTTGACCGGATGCTTTCAGAGATTTTTCCGGAGGCGGGGTAGGGGATGAGTTGGAACGAAACAATTCAAGCCTTGTTCGAAGAAAACGAGGTGATGAAGACAAAGAACGAGGGGGACCGGAAGGCGGAAGCGGCTAAGGGCGGCCCTGCGGTCTTCATGTCCAATATCGATGGCGATCCCATGCGCGTTTCAATTTACGGCGTTACGTCCGATGAGATGTTTCGGCGCGTGACTAAGGTTCTTTCAGAGCTGGATAAAGAAATACAGGCTGCAAATCAGACTTAGGCACACAAAGAGGCGGCACATGGCAAGACGGGGAAAGGCAGCTCATAACCGAAAGAAAGGGCCTCGAACCAAATCGGGGCAGCTCTCACGGTCAAGAGACGCAAAGCAATTCAATGTTGAGCAGGTGGAAAAGGCAGCGCGTGAAACGGTCATAGCCCAACGTGTCGCAATGGGTGTCCCTGAGCACTTGGCGAAGGATCACAGGGCAGGGACAGTTCAAGGCCTTCTCTTCCTCATGAGAAAGATCGACCAGGACCAGTACAACGTTGCAGAGTGGTATCTGACCTGCCGCAACAAATACATGGTGGCAAAGAGCAGCCCCGGCGCGGTTTACGACCGTCCAGAGGATCATGTCCCAACGGGTGATCCGGAAGCGTATGTTGAGTTTTGTAAAACAGCCATAGGCCGATGGAATGCGCTTGAATGCGCTATCCTGGATGCCTGCCAGCGTAAGGGCAACGCGGCAATGGTCGGGGCGCTAGATGTTATTTTGGTGAGGCAACGCCTTCAGTTTGAGCTGATCTCATCTCTAAAAGACGCGCTTAATGCCTTGGCTGAGATTTATTCAGGGAAAAAGCGGAAGTCTGCCGCTTGATAGTTGACAAAAACTCATGAATGGGGTATGCATAGCAAATGATGATCGGAGAGTTGTGCCGATCTTGAGGTTTTGAGCGTTTCGGTTTTGCGGGGCGCTCTTTTGATTCTGAGTTTGAGATGCGAACCACTTGCATTGACCGTCTAGAAGGGTCGCGAACCGGATAGGCGCAGTAAGTGAGAGCCACTAGCCCAGACGGGTGAACGGACCATCTCGAAACCTATCGGAAGCATAGCTCAGAGGCGTCTGTGAAGACCGGTTAGTAGCAGATTAGTCGCGGTAGAGCGGGGGCATGAAAGCCCTGCGGCGTTGGTTCGAATCCAACTCTTCCGACCAGAACAGGCGGCGGCGCTGAAAGCAGAAGCGCGAGGCAAGCCAGCCAGATGACGATACTTTCCTGTTGGCCGGGGGAGTGTAAAGCGGTGAACTGACATCTTCCGTCAGCCGGGATAGCGTCCGGCCCGCCTGAAAGCATATAGGCCCTTTAACTCAGTGGTAAGAGTGCCTGCCTGTCTAGCAGGAAGTCGCGAGTTCGAATCTCGCAAGGGTCGCCAATCCAACCCGTCAGTTTAACCGCTGGCGGGTTTTCTATTGGAGGTTCCATGTCTCCCAGTCTCTTAATCGTTGCAACAAGCAAAGACGGTGAAGAAACGATCTGGCTTGTCGATGAGTTTAAGAAACTCCCAGACGGAGAGCGGGAACTGTGGCGATCAGGCGAGCATGTCATAACGCTGGGTGCAGATGACTACGCCAATGGCTGGGCAGATCAGCCATGGTCCGGAGAGATTATCGGATTGCCAGACGGTGATGCGATTGAGGACGTAGACGGCGTGTCCGTTTTCCATTGAGGGGTTGGTATGCCGAAGAATGTTTCGCTCTCCGCCCACAAGAACACTCTTGAAAAGCGGCATATGAGGGAGATGTGGGGCCACGCGCTCTCCAGTGTAAAGGGCATCTTCGAAAACGATATTCGCGCATTTGCTTTTGTGGCAATCGACGCCGCCGGAAAGGCTTATGCGACTTGGGACACAGGCTCGATAATGCCGATGTGGTCCTTTGCTCCGACCGTCTCAGAGATCCTTCAGCGGGATATTGTGAACAGCGACGTTGAAGAGACCTGGAAGCCGAACCTGAATGAGCGCGGGCGCCCAGCTGAATAACTGAAACGAGATCACCAACCGTTCGCGGAGTGATGAAAGGAATGGTTCATGCCAGCCGGTAGACCGTCAACCTATGACCCTGAGTATTGCGAGACTGTTGTTGAGCTTGGCAAAGAAGGCAAAAGCGTTGCTCAGATGTGCGCTCACTTCGACATATCTCGGCAGACGATCGACAATTGGGCATCGGAACACCCGGAATTTTTAGAAGCGTTCATGCGGGCAAAGACTCATATGCAGGCTGTTCTTGAGGCGAAGGCCTTTGATGGTCTGAGTAATCGTGAGTTCAACGCGAACCTCTGGAAGACGACTATGCAGGCTCGCTTCCGTGAAGATTACACCGAGCGTAAAGAGCTGTCCGGCCCAGAAGGCGGCCCGATTGAAATTGGTTACAAAAACCGCTTGGCGGATTTGCTGAATGGCAAAGAGCCCGGCTGAGAGGTTCCTGGAGCTTCCCGTCAAGGATCGTGAAGCCTTCCTTGAATCGCTATCAGAGGCGGAAGCAAAAGCCCTTTGGTACGACTGGCGAGATTTCAGGGCTAGGCCGGAACAGATTGCCCCAGATGGCGATTGGGATATCTGGCTTGCAATGGCAGGCCGTGGGTTTGGCAAAACGAGACTTGGAGCGGAATGGGTCCGCGAGCAGGTCTATTCAGGCGCTCAAAGAATTGCGCTGGTAGCTGAAACCCAAAAGGACTTGGAAGAGGTTATGATTGAAGGCGACAGCGGGTTGCTTTCAGTCTTTCCGCCGAATGAAAGGCCGGTTTACAAAAAGAAACCGGTGCAGCTCACGTTTCACACGGGCGCTGTTGCTCTTGGCTACAATGCGACACAGCCGGATCAGTTGCGCGGCCCTCAGTTTGACACCGCGTGGTGTGATGAAACGGCAAAGTGGCGTTATGCCCGTGAGACGTTCGATCAGCTCCAGTTTGGTCTGCGACTTGGCCAGCATCCAAAGCAGCTGCACACAACGACGCCACGGCCAATTCCGCTGATAAAAAACATCATTGCCGGTTCTGAAGGAAAAGTTTGTGTCACTCGTGGCCGAACGATGGACAACAGCGCCAATTTGGCAGCTCCGTTCCTTCGTAAGATCAAGGAGCGGTACGAAGGGACACGCTTAGGCCGTCAGGAGCTAAACGGAGAGGTTCTAGGCGATCTCCCCGGCGCTCTATGGTCATTGGGCCAGATAGACCTTTATCGCGTTCAGAAAGCTCCAGAGAACCTTTCTCGAATTGTGGTTTCGGTCGATGTGGCAGTTACCAATGAAGAAGGCAGCGACGAACACGGGATTATTGTTGCGGGGCTTTCAGAGCGGGAGGCCTACGTTCTTGAGGACGGCTCTTTAAAGGGAAGCCCGACGGATTGGGCGCGGCGAACCGTGGCGCTCTTCAACAAGTACCAAGCTGACTGCATCGTGGTTGAGAAAAACCAAGGCGGCGACATGGTGGCGCATACGCTCCGTTCTGTTCGTAGTGATTTGCCAATTCGTGAAGTCTGGGCCTCAAGAGGCAAGCACGTAAGAGCTGAGCCGATTGCTTCGCTTTATGAGCAGGGCCGGGTTCATCACGTCGGTTCATTTCCAGAGCTTGAGAACCAACTAACGCAGTTCACCAATGCCGGGTTTGAGGGGGAAGGCTCGCCAGACCGCGCGGACTCGCTGGTTTGGAACCTAACTGAGCTGTTCCCGAAATTGATTAAGCCGGAACCCAAGAAGAAAAAGGTTCACCGGCAGGCCATTGGTTGGATGGGCTGATTCAAGAACGCTGTGAAGCGTCCTTAAAGGATAATAGATGACAGAAGACGCAAGGACATCCGAAGAGGATAAAACCTCTGAAGATGCGATCCTAAAAGAAGCTCTTAAAGCTTTCGATCTTGCAGAAGAGGCAGAGAAGGAAAACCGCGAGTGCGCGCTTGAGGATATGCGGTTCTCTCGTCTTGGCGAGCAGTGGCCAGCGGATATAGTCAAGCAGCGCAAACTGGATAAGCGCCCGGTTCTGACAATCAACAAGCTCTCTGCTTTCCGCGATCAAGTCGTCAATGATGCGCGGCAGAACAAGCCGTCGATGAAGGTTCATCCGGTCGATGATAGCGCAGACGTAGAGACAGCCGATGTTATCAATGGGCTGATCCGAAATATTGAATACACGTCTGATGCTGATGTTGCGTATGACACTGGCGTAGAATGCGCAGTCGATGCTGGTGTCGGTTATTGGTACGTCGATATCGACTATGCATTCGATGACACTTTTGACCTAGATATCCTGATTAAGGAAATCCGAAACCCGCTTTCTGTCTTTGGAGACCCGTTCAATCCCGGCGCGGATTCCAAAAAGTGGATGCGAGCCTTTGTCATCGATCAAGTGTCGAAGGAAGAGTTCAAAGAACAATATCCGGACGCTGAATGCACTGATTGGGATTTTGATTTTCAGGACGTATCGCCATCCTGGCACGACGAAGAGACGGTTACAGTTGCGGACTTCTGGAAGCGCGAGGAAATCCAAAAGCAGATTGTTCTCCTAAGCAATGGCACAGTTCTTCCTGCTGAAGACTTGGAGCTGCCAAAGAATATTGAATGGATGCTGGCAGGCGACGTAAAAGTCGTTAAAAGCCGGGTTGTTAAAAGCCATAAAGTTACGCGCTACAAGATGACCGGCGCGGAGATCCTTTCTGTTGACGATTGGCCGGGAAAATACATTCCGATTGTGCCGGTTTACGGCGAAGATTTCGATATTGAGGGCAAGCGCCACCTTCGCTCCCTCATCCATGACGCGAAAGACGCTCAGAGAACGTTCAATTTCTTTCGGACGACGGCAGCAGAACTGACAGCTCTTTCTCCCCGTGTTCCGTTCATTGGGCCTAAAGGGGCGTTCATTTCTGATGAAGCGAAATGGGACACAGCTAATCAGGTCAGTCATTCATACGTAGAGTACGATGTTGTAACCGAGAATGGCCAAGTCATGCCGCCACCGATGCGGCAACAAATGGATGTAGGAGCCGCCACAGGGGCGCTTCAAGAAGCCTTGAACGCTTCGGATGATATGAAGTCCATTCTCGGTATGTACGACGCGGCTTTGGGGGCCCGTTCGAACGAGGTGTCAGGCCGCGCAATCATGGCCCGGCAGCGGGAAGGGGACGTTTCGAACTTCCACTTCATCGACAACCTGACACGGGCCATTCGCCACACAGGCCGCATTGTTATTGACCTCATCCCTCACATTTACAGCGGCGAGCGTGTTGTTCGCGTTCTTGGCGAGGACGGGTCACACATGTCTCAGAAGATCAATGGCCCAATCCCAGTCATGGATGACGCTGGGAACCCGAAAATGAAACCGGTTTTTGGGCCGAATGGCCAGCCGATGATTGATCCGGCAACCGGGCAACCGGCGATGGAGGTTGAAACTCGCGTTTTTGACCTAACGGCGGGTAAATACGACCTGATCGTCAACGCAGGGCCGTCCTTTACCTCACGCCGTGAAGAAGCCGCCGCGCAGATGACGGATATGATCCGGGCCTATCCTGGCATTGCTCCGATTATCGGGGATTTGGTCGCCAAAAACATGGATTGGCCGGGTGCGGATGAGATTGCCAAACGCTTGCAGAAGATGCTTCCGCCGCAGCTCCAAGGCCAGCAGATCCCGCCGCAAGTCAAGCAGCAAATCGAATGGGGCATGCAGCGCATCAAGCAGCTCGAGGAAGAGAATAAGGCGATGAAGGCCGACAAGTCTCTTGAGGCTATGAAGCTGCGCCAGGATCAGGTTGAGGGCCAGATGAAAAACATCGTTGCCCTTCTTAAAGCTGAGAACGACCGTTTTAACGCGGAGACGAAACGGGTTGAGGTGGTCAACTCCGCTTATCAGCCTCAAGAGACGATGGCTCCGATCAATCCAGTCAATCTGGGAGTTATGCGGTGATTATCAGACGAAAATACTTCGCGTTTTTCGCTGGAACAGAAATCAACCAGAGCGGTGAGGGGTATGCATATGCGATTTCCTTGGCGTGGGGACGGAAACGCTTTCCATTGATTGAGCGGCAGAAATGCAATTTGCAGCAACCTTTCGATCATGCGGTCAAACTTCATTTTAGCAAGCGGCGCTGGGTGTCTTTCATTTGGGCAACGCCGCATCGCAATCGCCTCGGGCCGCAATTTCTGAAGGCAAGGTAATGATCGACCCACGCAAGACCAAAGCCGAAGCGGCGCATCAAGCCACGCCGAAAAAGCGGATGAAATGCAGCATCTGCACCAGTTTTGTCTATCCGGATGCCTGTAAGTCCCTGAAGGGGCCGGTGTCGGAAAACGGCTGGTGCAAGCTTTATTCGAGCAAGCGGCAAACCGCTTCAAAATAAGGAATTCAGCAAGGAGCTGAGTGTGTTGGGCGTCCATTTTGGGCGCCTTTTTCTATTTCACCAACCGATAACGGAGTGAAGACATGAGCGACGATGAAGTTTTTGAGCCTGAAGCACTGGAGCCGGAAGACGTTCCAGCAAGCGAGGATGAGGAACTATCGTCCGAAGCCGATCCCGAAGAGCTGGAACTTCAAGAAGAAGGTGAAGGTGAGGGAGAGGAAAACGAGGAAGACGAAGACGACGCGGACGGCGGCAGCGACCCAGAGCTAGACGATTTTGAGTTTGAAGGGCAGACCTACAAGGTTCCTTCGGCGCTTAAATCTTCTCTGTCTCGACTGGAGAGCATGGATGCCGATTACACGCAAAAATCACAGGCGAATGCTGAGTTAAAAAGGGACCTGGAGGCACGCGAACAAGCGTTTAACCAGCAAGTCCAGGCACAGCGCAACCTGTTCGGTGAATACACCCAACTACAAAACATCCAAAACGAGCTTATCAATCTTCAGAAAACGGATTGGCAAAAGCTCAAAGCTGAAGACCCGTTCGCGCCGCAAGAAGTGATGCTACGAATTCAGCAACTTGAAAATGCCGGGCGCCAAGTCGCCGCGAGCATTCAGCACAAAGAGCAACAGAGAACTCAGAACGAGCAGCGCGAAAGCGCCAAGCACGCTGAGGAATTCCAGGCAGCTCTACACAGAGAAATTGATGGTTGGAGCCCAGACCTCAACGCTCAACTGACAACTTATGCCAACTCCCACGGGTTTTCGGCAGACGAACTCGGCGGCGTCCGAGATGTCAGGATCGTAAAGGCCCTCAAAGAGGGGCTGGAAGGGCGACAGCTGAAAGAACGGCTGCAAAAGCAGCAGAAAGCCGCAAAGAAACCCAAGCCGAAGCCAGAAGCAAAGCCCTTGGCCAAACCGTCCGCGAAAGGGCGGGGAAGCGCCAAGAAAGGGCTGAGCGACGACATGTCGGCGGAAGAGTGGGCGGCAATGCGGAACAAACAAGTTGCGGCCCGGAGCCGCTACTAATCTCAACAGACCTTCGAGCGTCGAGATGACGCCCGGTCCCCGTGCCGACCGCCTGAGAGCGGTGCGGCCTGATGGAGCTTTATCATGGCGAATAGCCTTCTCACGCCCACGGCGGTAACCCGTGAGGCCCTTCGAATCCTGCACCAAAAACTTAACTTCGTTGGCAACGTCAACCGCACCTATGATGACCGGTTTGCGAAGTCTGGCGCCAAGATCGGTGACAGCCTGCAAATCCGCTTGCCGAACCAGTACACCGTTCGTTCAGGCAAGACGCTGGCAACGCAGGACACCACGGAATCCAGCGTTACGCTTCAGGTTGCCACCCAGAAAGGTGTGGATCTGAACTTCTCGACTGCTGAACTCACAATGGACCTGGACGATTTCAGCGACCGTGTTTTGAAACCGGCTATGTCGGTTCTTGCGGCTGACATCGAAGCCGATGCGCTGTCGATGTACAAGGACGTGAACAACCAAGTCAGCAATCTTGGTTCCGCCGCTACGTTTGCCGGTGTTGCCAATGTGCGAAAGAAGCTGGTCGATAACCTGTGCCCGCAGGATGACCTTTCCATGCTGATCGACACGACAGCCAACGTCGATATGGTGGACGCTCTGAAGGGTTTGTTCCACGACAGCAAGGAAGTGGCGAAGCAATATCGTGAGGGCTTCATTGGCCGCACGTCCGGCTTCTCCTTCATGGAGAACACATTGCTTCCAGTCCATACCACTGGCTCGGACGATGGTACGGGTGATTACCTCACCAACGACGCAACCCCGCAGACGGGTTCTACACTGACGGTCGATACCGGCACTGGCACACTCAAACAGGGCGATATCATCACCATCGCTGGCGTTAATCGTGTTCATCCGGAAACGAAGTTGGATACTGGTCAGTTGATGCAGTTCGTCGTGACTGCGGACGCGGGCGCCAGCACAACGTCCATCAGTATTGCACCAGCCATTGTGGCATCTGGGGCAACTCAGAACGTCACCAACGGCGCGGCCAACAATCAGGCTGTGACCAAGGTTGGCGGAGCATCTGCAAGCCATAACGTCTCTATGGGCTTCCACCGTGACGCCTTCGCCTTTGCAACGGCTGACCTTGTGATGCCGAAGGGTGTTGACTTCTCGTCTCGCCAAGTCCTGGACGGCATTTCAATGCGGATCGTTCGTGACTACGACATCAACAATGACAATCTTCCTTGTCGTGTCGATGTTTTGTACGGCTACAAGACCATCCGTCGCGAGCTGGCTTGCCGTTGGGCGAACAACTAACCCAAACATCAACAAGCGCCGGGGCTCTGTCTCCGGCGTTTTCTTTTGGGGCGTGTTGAATGGCTCTAGACACCTACGCTGAACTTCAAACGGCAATTCCGGAAGAAGCAGACCGGTCTGATTGGGCGGTTGCGAAAATCAAGGAATTCATCAGGCGGGCCGAAGGGGAACTAAACCAGAAGCTCAAGTCAGATGATGCTACCGCAAGTCTGACAGGAACCATCGGCTCTCGTTACGTCTCTACGTCTTCTTATGCCGTTCTAACACCGATCGCTCTCTGGATCACGGTTGGCGGTCGAGAGAAGAAGCTGAACTATAACTCTGCTTCTGGAATGACCTATCTCAGTGACAGCGCAGAGCCTACTGAATGGACCTTTGACGCTGGCGGCAAGCAGATCATTTTCAACACGGTTCTTGATCAGGCTTATCCGATCCGGTTCGTTCATATCGAAATGTTCGAGCTGTCCGACACGGTTACGACAAACTGGCTCCTGGAGAAATTCCCCAACGTTTATCTGAATGCGTCCCTGGCAGAAGGCTACCGGTACGCGAAGGATTACCAAACGGCTGCGGGCTATGATGCCAAGGTTAAAAAATCAGTCGGAGAAATTCGCCGCATCGTCGCCGACCGCAAGCGCGGCAGGATGAAGGTTGACCCGGCTCTAACGTCTATCGGCGTTGGTTCTGGATACGACATCCGGACTGAGTAGCAGACATCCAGTAAACCCCAACAAAAACAATGAACTGGCACCTTAACAAGATGCCGGAGCGAATCCGTATTCTGAGGAACGTCACCTAATGGTCACATACTCAAATCTTGGCTTGGAGCTTCAAGCGACAGGCTCCAATAACGCGACTTGGGGTGATCGCAACAACAACAATGTAATTGTTTTGATCGATGAGGCTTTGTCTGCCGTGGAGGCAATCCCGGTTTCAGGCAATGTCACTCTAACGAACACCAACGGCGCGACCAACCAAGCACGGAAGCCGGTACATGTTCTTTCTGGGGCTGGTGGCTTTGCTGTCACTGTGCCGAATAAGGAAAATTATTGGTTTGTCAAAAACGACTGCACGGCAAACGTAACTTATACAGCAGGATCAACAGCGGCAACGATCCGTGCCGGAACAATGGCGCACGTCTATTGTGATGGCACTCACTGTTATTCCAATGACCCGACTCTGGATCAAATCAAGGCCGCTGCGGCTTCCCTGGATCTTGGCTCAAACAAAATCATCAACCTTGCGCCGGGGACTGCTTCAAACGATGCGGCGACTTTCGGGCAGATTACCAGTCAATCGGCTGGCGTGCCATTTGTCGCCTCAACAACGACAACTGACGCTGACCCTGGGTCTGGAATTCTCCGGTTTAACAACGCGACTCAATCGTCCACGACAGAAATCTATATTGATGACGAGGACAGCGGCGCAACGGATATCTCCGCGCTTCTGGCAACGTTTGACGACAGCACAAGCACTGTCAAAGGCTCGCTGAAGATCTGGGAAACGACCGACAATTCAAACTGGATTGTTTTTGATGTCACGGCCTACACGGCAGCATCCGGTTATTCCAAGCTAACGGTAACAGTTGTAGATTCCAGCGCGGCCAGCCCATTTGCAGATTCAACTGCCGTCTCCCTGTTTTTCTCAAGGACGGGGGATAAGGGAGATACCGGGGCGACAGGTGCCACGGGTGATGTGGGCGGGCCGGTAAGTTCGACCGACAACAATATCCCGCGTTGGGATGGCACAGGCGGCAATCTTCTTAAAGACGGTCTCGCGGTTGGTACATCTGCAAACAATCTGGTGCAACTTGATGGCAGCGGCAATCTCCCCGCTGTGGATGGGAGTAATCTCACCGGAATTGATACCGGCGCTGAAATTCGTCTGACCGAAACAGACGTAACGTCTGGTGTGGCCTCAGTCGAATTCACTGGTCTGGACACCACCACCTACGAGAGTTTCCGCCTGGAGGTTATTGCCGGCTCACACGATAGCGGTAGCTCGCAGACGTTCCTTATTCAGGTGTCTCCGGATAGTGGGTCAACCTGGAGAACAACCGGGTACTTAAGCTCATGCGCCCGGTTCACCAGCTCCTTTAATGTGGTCACCAGCACATCAGGCGCGATTACCCACCAAACGGCGGTCGGGTCCTCTGATAAAGTCAACATAAAGGTTCGTATTTTAGGGCTGGGCCATTCCGGAGAGCTGACTTCGATCTCAGGGACTTCAGACATGAAACGGGGCGGCTCGTGGGAAGCTGCAATTTTCACTGGCGCTTACAACACGGCTGAATCTCACGATTCCATCCGCGTTATCACAACCAGCGGCAATATTGACGACGGGTTATTCCGTCTATTCGGGGTGAAATAACATGGCTTTTTCATGGGAAGATCCGGTTTATGGCCGGAATGTCGCTCTTATGGGCGAGGGCGGTCTGCAATCCAGCTTTGATAATGAAATGGGCCGGTATAACCGGGCATATCAGGATTGGTTGCAGACGCTTACCGCTCGTCCTGAGGCACCTCAAACGGGGGGCAATACAATAGTGGGTTCAGGTCCCCCACATCCAGATCACCCCTTTTCTGTTGTGGGCGATCCGACAGGCGCCGGTCTCGGTCCCCCACATCCAGACCAACCATTTTCTTCTGTCGGGGACCCTACAGGCCCCGGATTTGGCCCCCCGCACCCAGACAACCCTTTTCAAGTTGTGGGCGACATCAGCAATCCCAATGTTGTGCCATATTCCTTTTCTGGATCGGGGGGGAACCCAACCCCGCCACCGGGCATACTCCCACACCTACCACAGCAAGCTGACCTTGAACGCCTGAAACAACAAACGGCTCAATACCGCGAACAGAACCAAAGCGCCTATGCCGACCAAATGGGCGGCGGTTGGGCTGGGGGTGTTTATCCCTCTGGCATGCTGCAAACATTTCAGGAGGGCGGGGAGTTCAATGCAAACCCTACTTCTGGGGTTAGGCCAACAAACCCCTTTGCCCCACTAGAACAAGCTTCCTACGGTCGGCCCGGTCAGCAAAACAGAGCCTCTTATGGTGGCTTAGGCGGATTGGGCGGTGTGGGTGGCGCAGACCCGTTCACCAATAACAACCCTTACGCTCCCCGGTAAATAAACATGGATGATTGGCTTAGCGGCCTGTCCTCAAGAGCCAACGCCTTGAAGACAGACGATGAACTGCGCGCTGAATTTGCCGACAAAGCAGGGCCGGGGCCGAAAGTTCAGAAATTCAAATCCCGCCTTGAAGATTTTCTGACTGAGCGCCGCG
This sequence comes from Roseibium sp., assembly GCF_965216085.1. Taxonomy (GTDB): domain Bacteria; phylum Pseudomonadota; class Alphaproteobacteria; order Rhizobiales; family Stappiaceae; genus Roseibium. The sequence goes on from NZ_OZ244138.1 coordinate 2,730,101, forward strand.
AGCGGAAACGCCAGCGCTCGGCGGACCACAGGAAAGCGCCTTTTAATGCTCAAAAAGATCAGCTTCGCGAGCGGGATTGATAAGGACGACACCACCCTGACCCGTGAAGGCGGGTATGTGGATGGTGATTGGGTCCGGTTCTGGCGGGGAAAATGGCAGGTCAAGGGGGGCTGGGAAGCTATCACCAACGATACCTTTACCGGCTATGCGCGCGGCGCCCATTCTTGGCAGGATAACAATTCAAACAAGGTCTTTGCCTGGGGAACGCCAACCAAGCTCTATGCCTATATTGGTGGTGCGATTCTAGATATTACGCCGAACAAGGCGGAAGGCACGCTTGAGAACCCGTTCACAACGGAGAATGGATCGGATGTTGTTGAGGTTGAGCACGATCAGCACGGCTTACTGGTTGATGACAATATTACTTTTTCACATGCGGTGGCAGTGGGTGGAATTACGATTGACGGCGCTTATACCGTCACTGAGGTACTAACGCCCAACAAATACACAATTACCCATTCCTCAAGCGCGACCAGCACGGTTTCTAGCGGCGGCGGATATGTGGATTTTGTCGCAACGCTTGAAGCCGGCCTGACGGACGGCGAGGGAGGCTCCGGTTACGGCACCTCTACCTATGGTTCCGGAACCTACGGAAGCGCCTCAGCTGGTGACTTCTTCCCGCGCACCTGGACCTTGGACAACTGGGGTGAAAACCTCATGGCCTGTCCAAGGGGTGGGGCGGTTTTTGAGTGGCAACCTGCGCTTTCATATTCGGACATTATTGAAGACGGTGCCTTTGATTCCGGCACAGACTGGACTCAAGGCACGGGCTGGTCTGTCGGATCAGGTGTTGCAACAAAAACGGCTGGAACAGCTTCAAATCTATCGCAGGACATTGAATCCGAAGCAGAAGGCGGCAAGACCTATCGGCTGACATTCGATGCAACATTTACAGCCGGGGAAATTCAGATTGGCGTCAACGCCGGTTACACCACACCGGCAATTGTTGATATCGGTCTGCCGCTTGATCAATCAGGGTCTTATTCCCGGCTAATCACACTTCCAGCAGAGCCGCTTGACCTTGTGTTTCAGGCAGATTCAGCCATGGCTGGAACCATCGATAATGTCACGTTTTCGCTGGAAGACGACGCCTACCGAATTGATACAGCACCGGCTCATAATGTTGGGCTGCTGGTGTCTTCTGACAGAACGGTTGTCACCTATGGGACCGTCAATTCCGATGGGGAATATGATCCGCTTTTGGTGCGCTGGTCTGATCGGGAGAATAACCGTTCCTGGATACCGGGTGGCTCTTCCATTGCCGGGTCGTTGCCTATGTCGATTGGCGGTCAGGCGATTACGGGGCTGTCTTCCAGAGAGCAAAACCTCATCTGGACAGATTCCGGGGTGCATGCCCTCATCCCATCCAATGGTTCAACGGCCTACACGCTTCCTCTGCTTGGCGAGGGCTGCGGAGCAATAGGCCCTCTGGCTGTCACTAGTCACTCAGGGCGCGTTTTCTGGGTTACGGGTGACGGTGTTCCCTATACGCTGCAATCCAGCGTGTCAGACGTTGGTATTTCTCAGCCCATGCCGATTGAAAGCGGTGTTCGCCAGGACTTTTACGATAACATCACGATCAACCAGCAGGAAAAAATCCAGTGCTGGATCAATCCAAGATTTACTGAATTTTGGACCCTTTATCCGGATCAAAGAGACGGTGTGGAAGTCAGCCGGTATCAGGCCTTTAACTGGGTCGAAAGCCATTGGTCAGTTGGAACCATAGACCGGACAACGGTCATCAGTTCGGGAACGGAAGATTTCCCGGTTGGGTTCGGTACAGACAACAAGATTTATTACCACGAAAAGGGAACGTCTGCGAACGGCGATGTTCTTTCGGCCTATATCGTATCCGGTGATTTCGATGTCGGGGACGGCGAAAACTTGATGCATATCCGGCGCATGATCCCGGATTTCAAGAACCAGTCCGCGACGGTCACAACAACCCTTTATTCAAGGCCATGGGCGCAAGGGTCGCAAACGACGCACGGGCCGTATTCCTTCCTGACTTCGACGCTCAAAAAAGACATGCGGGCGACCGGGCGGCATTTCTCAGTTCGGTATGACATTTCAGCATTTGATGCGCGATGCCGGGAAGGAACGCTTGCTTTTGATGTTCAAGAGACGGGGCAAAAACGGTGATTGACGATCATTTGCGGGCGGCTTTGAAGCATTCAGGCGGGCTCATGAACGAAGCGGCTCTTGAAGCCTGGATAAAACACGAAACCTCTCACGTCATAAAGCTTCCGAACTCAACAATTTGCGCTGAAATCGTCACGCATCCGAACGTCGGGATTAAAACAATCGACTTCCCATTCGCGGGCGGAAATCTCGAAGAAATCAAAGCCTATGAACCGCGCCTTCTTCATTGGGGGCGCAGGGAAGGCTGCACCAAAGCAATCTTGAGCGGTCGGCGCGGCTGGGCACGGGTTCTTGGTTACACACCAGCTTACACAGTCATGACAAAGGATCTCTAGGGATGGGCAAAAAGGATAGGGACCGCACGGTTACCCAGACAACAACGCTACCGCCTCATATCCAGGAGGCGCAAGAGGCACTGTTTGGCCGCACTGGCGAGCTGATTGAATATGGCCTGGACAATCCGGGTTCCCGTGTTTCTCCGTTTACAGATCATCACAATGCCGCCTTTGGCATGTTGTCGCAAACTGCTGGTTTGATGGATCTCCCTACCGCCGATTATTCGCATACAATAGCCGGAACCCGGTATGACCCGAATACAGCCGGATATGGTCAAGCCGCTGAAATGGCGGCGGGGGCGGCTACCCCAACGCAAATCACCTCCGAAGATATCACAAGCCAAATGAACCCTTACACGGATATGGTTGTTGACCGTGCCATGTCGGGTATGCGGGACCGGTTTGATGAGGCAAGAACTGACCTTAAATCCAATATGGCAGCGCGTCAGGCTTTCGGAGACTCCGGGCGGGGCGCTTTGGAAGCTGAATTAGCCGATAACTACATCAAGGGCGCGACCGAAACAGAGGCGGGATTAAGGTCTGCCGCTTATGACAAGGCGAGTAGCTTAGCCTCACAAAACGCTCAGCTTCAAGAAGCAGGCCGGGGCCGTGAATTGGGCGCAGCTCAACTCGCCATGCAAGGTGTCTCCGGTGAAAACGCAGCACGATTGGGCGCAGCGAATTTTGATGTTAGTGCGGCGTCCTCGGCCAATGATGTTCTGGGGGATGTCTTTAACCGGCGTCTCCAGGCTGGCCAGACAGTGGCAGGCGTTGGCGATGTCCTGCGCGGCTATGATCAGCAGCTCTTGGATGAGCCGCATAACCTCTTGAATTGGGGCGCGAACATCATTCCAGGCACGACCGGTTCAACATCCACGACCACGCAGCCGATGTACTCCAATCCAACATCAACGCTTCTAGGGGCTGGTCTCATGGCAGGCCGTGCCTTCAACTGGTTCTAAGGGGATTAATATGAAACCACCGATCCCAATGGCTAAACCGGGCCTGGGGGCTGCTCCGAACGGTTTTGGAGCCTTTGCGCCTGCACCTGCGGCTGGTTTTGGCCAGCCCGCGCCACAAGGCCCGCAAGGCGGCTTTATCGGTCGCATGATGGATGACCCGGTGTCGATGATGGGTCTTTCTCTACTGGCAAACTCCGGGCCGTCTTTGACGCCTAAAACCGGGTTTGAAGGTCTTCCGGCCACTATGGCTGTTATGCAGCGGAACCAGATGTTGAAACAAGACCGGGAGCTGCAAAGGAAAGAGCATGAGCGCAAGCTGAAAATGCTCGAGAACCAAAGGGCCGCAGTAAGTAGTATGGGGCTAAATCCGGATCTGCCGGGGCCGTTGCTGACTGCTCAGTACAAAGCTGCAAACCCGACAGCGCCGACTTATTCCAAATCACCGATTTACGGCACTATTGGTGATAAAACAGTTATCGGCGCCATGGGCGATAATGGCTCTGTGAAGTGGCTTGATAGCGGGGATGTAAATGTCTCTCCGGGAACCAGAACCATCGACACTGGCACTGAATTGCTGACTGTGAACAATCGTGACGGTCAGATTTTAAAGCGGGTTCCAAAGGAAAACTACAAAAAGGCATTTGAAACCAAACAAGGAACTCTGGACGCGGAAAGCCAAGCGACATCCACGAGCGAATTGAACTCCATTTCGTCCAAAATGCCGGGGCTCTACTCCACAGTTGATACCTTGTTCGATCTCTCTAGCACAGCCACTTACACGCTTGCTGGCCGGGCGCGGGATGAACTGCGTAAACAGCTAGGTATGGAGCCAACGGACGCGGCAGTCGACCGCGCGACCTATACAGCCATCGTGGATAATCAGATCTTGCCTCTGTTACGCGATACTTTTGGCTCTGCCTTTACAGAAAAGGAAGGCGATAAGTTACGGGCAACATTGGGTGACGCGAACGCCTCACCAGCAGAGAAGAAAGCTATCCTCAACGCTTTCATTAAGCAGAAAGAGCGGGATATAGCCGCTCTCGCGGCTAAGGCTGGCCTAGAAAACCCATTGGACCAGCAGCCGGGCGGCGCACCTCCGGGCGATGACGTTGACGCTCTAATCGAACATTACGGCAGTTAAACATGGATATCGAAAAGGCAAAACGCGCGCTTGTGAATGCACACAAGGCTGGGGACACCGCTGCCGCGACCAAACTTGCAAAGGCCATCAAAACAGAACAGACCATAGGCGTGCAGACTAAACCAGAGGGCGTCGTAGACTCCTTTACTCAGGGTGTAACATTTGGTCTGGGTGATGAATTAACGGCTTTGGAAGCTGGTGTCTTGGGCAAAACACCGGGCGGTGGGTGGTTTGATTATTCAAAATCCTTTGGTGAGCGTTACGACGACGCTTTAGCTGCCGAACGTGGACAACAGGAACAGTTTAGAGAAGAAAACCCTGGAACGGCCTTTGCCGCAGAATTAGCCGGGGGTGTTGCGACTGGTGCAGGCCTTGCAAGCAAAGGGGCGACCTTGATCGGCAGAACTGCTGGCCAAGGGCTCAAGAAACGTGTTGCAGCCGGGATGGGCGAGGGGGCGGCTTATGGAGGCGCATACGGTTTCGGGTCTGGCGAAGGTGGGCTTGAAAACCGTATTGATAGCGCTGCTATTGGGGGGGTGACGGGTGCGCTCTTGGGCGGAGCTGTGCCGACTGCGGGTGAAGGTGCACGACGGGCAACCAACTACGTTGGTAGCAAACTAAACCCGAAGGGGCAGCAGCAGCAGGCGGGCATAGATCTTGTAAAAAAAGCAGCCAATCGGGCAGGCCTAGCGACTGATGATCTGATTGACGGGGTGCGCGATGGACGTAACATTGCGCAGCAAGATCAAGCACTGACCAGACTAACTAAATCTGTCTATCAGCAGCCGTCAAAATCCCGTGGAATGATAAAGGAATCCCTGGATCAAGGCTATGATGCAAACCGGTCTGCCGCTCGGCAAAAGGTTGCGCAGGCAATGGATGCTGAACCTAATTTCTATCGCTGGCTTGATGGATTTAAAAAGGCTAAAGGGGCCGGGGCAGATAAGGCCTACACCGCCGTTTTTGCCCAAAATTGGGGCAAGAAAGGCCCGCCGTTTGCACTTGATGATTTAATGCAATCGGGTCGAATTCCAGCTTCCGCACTGAAGGAAGCAAGAGCCCTAGCGCAGGTTGAGGGCCGTCCGTTCGGCAAAAACCTTATCGCTTCATTGGATGAAACCGCCGACACTGTAACTTTCTCCAGACTTCCGTCCCTGGAAGAAGCAGAAATTATCCGGCGCGGCATTAAGTCTGCAACTTCGAAGGCCTATAGAGATGGATCTGCGGTCGCGCCAGCACTAAAGAACCTTGAAAAGGAAATGAGGTCCGTAATTGATGGGGCTTCGCCCAACCTTCGTAAAGTACGTCAGGCCTACGCGACTGCCTCACAAATTCAAGATGCTGCCGATCTTGGGTTGAAGCTTACGAGCAAATCGGCAGACGAAATCGAATTCCTGTTAGATGATATGGCACCAACTCAAGTGGCTTCGCTTAGGAAAGCATTTTCTTCTGATTTAAAACACAAAATCGAAAAAGGTGATTTGAACCGGGATGCAATTAGAGGGCTGTTCGGTTCTGAGAGGGCGCAACGCGTACTCGGAATGCTTTGGCCGGATAAGGGTGAATTCGCCAAGTTCAGACGCCAGATGGAAAACAGTGCCGAGTTCAATGCTGCACGTCAGAAAATTCAGGGTGGTTCGGATACCGCAGAAAATCTGTACGCAGCTGGTGACTTGAATACAGGGTCTTTAGTTGGCGCTGCAACACGGACTCTGCGTGGTGATATGAGCGGCTTGGTCGATCTTGCTATCCAGTTTGGTGCAAAGTCGCTTAACCCAGCCAAGGGCTTGCCGGAAGAGCAATTGAAGCGAGCAGCAGAGATATTAATTACCCGTGATCCGCAACAGGCTCAGAAGTTGCTGACTGAGGTTTCTAAGGGTAACTCAGCTGCTTTCAATGCTTTCCAGAAGAAACTAAATGCGATCATTGCAAGCCCCGCTGTAAATCAGCGGGCAACAGTCGGCTTGGTGTCGGGTTTTTAAGCCCAGAACACCTTATAAATGAAGACAGCTCCAACAACGATTATCGCGCCGATCCAATCCCAAAAAAGGGTTTGCTGTTTTTCTTCTTCGGTAGGCTCTTTCTTCATATCCGCCTCCTAGTTCACAAGAGCTTCAGCGCCAAACATCTGTTCGACCTTACTGCTTGCCACAAGCTTTATGCCGGTAGGTTCCAAAGCCTCTTTCGGGACTTCCATGCGAAGGGTAGGGAAGTTGGCAAAGCGAACACTGAGATAGGTTTTCCCGTCCTCATCGGTGACCGCAAACTTATCCGCTTGAAGAGGTAAAACATTAGCTGTTTCGCCTGGGTCTTCAACCTGTCCCATTCTTCGTTTGATGGCTTCATTCATGCCAGTTCCGAACGCCAGGAAGAACTTAGAAGCTTCATGAAGCGGAAATTCAACGGCCTGCTCAGTGTCTCCACCCTTCATAGTCAGCAGAAGGCCCTTTTTTGTCAGCTTGATTGATAGGCTCGGTTTTTGGTCGGTCATATGGCCCTCTAAAAAATTGCGGGGCTTTGAAGCTCAATAAGCATCGCAGCGGGAAATGAATTGCTGGGGTTCATTGCCGGGCGGGGTGAAAATCAGGACTTGGCCCTGCTTTGCAACGCGGGCTTGAACGAAGTAGTCGTTTTCGTCGTCAGACTTGATTATGTTTTCCCGGCATTCGAACGTCGCGCCCTCTGTGAGCGAGCAGCGAGCTAAATCTTCGCCTCGCTGAATGGTCATTGTGTCCCCGCCATAGGTCAAAACAAACGGGGCGTTAGGAACTGGGCAGAACTCAATAGGCTTGAAAGCTACCTTCTCATGCATGATTGGGATCTGCGGTTGGCCAGCCGAGAAATATTGTACACAGATACCTTCAGCGGCTTGGCTCACGAACACGGTATGTTTGCCGTCTGTGAAGTCGCCGTTATCTCTTGCGCCCCACGTTTCGCGTTCGTAGCCCCGCTCTTCGAGTTGGGCGATGAGGTTAACCCATAGTTTTTGATGTTGATCGGTTGTCAGCTCGCTTACGCAAGCGAGGCTCGTGCCGTCTGAATTGTCAATTGAATAGACTGGACTGGCAATGGCGCTACCGGTGAACGCCAGTAACACAACCAAAGTTCGAAACATTCAAAACCTCTCTTGCCGCAGAAACGATTGTAACTGCGCAGAGCCATGCAATCAAGGGTGAGTCTTAATGCAGCTTGACCACGAGCAAGTTCAAGCGATTAACGAGGTCGCTGATGATCTTGGGATCTCTCCAAATGATCTCGCCACTGCCATTGCCTACGAAACTATTGGGACTATGAGCCCCGACATCATGGGCGGCATGAACCGAGACGGTACAGGGAAGGGGACTTTCAAAGGGTTGATCCAGTTCAGCCCAAGAAACCAATCCTATTTCGGCGTCAAACCGGGGATGTCCTTTGTTGAACAGTTGAAGGGGCCGGTGAAGGAATACCTTCAGCACACAGGTGTGCGACCTGGAATGGGCCTCAAGGACATCTACTCAGCTATTCTGACCGGCAGAGTTGGGCAATACAGTAAGAAGGATCGAAATGGCTCGGTGCTCCAGCATGTAGGGCGCATGACTGACAGATACGGCAGTAAAGTTGCCGATGCGCTTGCACGCGGGGCAACGATAAGCCCTGAACTCGCAGCCGTAATGGAAAGAGACAAACACAATTCATATGTCTCGCTTCCCGTTGATACGAGTTGGGAAGCCCTGGGCTCGATGCCATCCATGCCAGGAATTGACGGTCTTGCTGTTGCGGATCGTGGCGGCGTTCCTTCTCCATCGGCAAAGCGCGATAACCTGTCTAATCCGTCCTTTTCAGACAATGCAGTTGGCCCGCTCGCTGAGAGAATGGGAAGCTATGACGCTCCTGTTTCAACCGTAGCTGAATTGATGGGCGCTTTAGGTGCACCCACTTCTCAAAACCAGCAGGGTTTTCAAGCAACCGCGACAGCTACCCAAGGGTTCAGCCCTTCGCATCAAGCGAGTGTTACAGCGGATGTCAGCAACGCTTTTGGACCCACTTCAGCCACGGGAGTTGCGGGCGTACCCTCAAGCCGTTTTGACCAAGCATTTAGTGCTTTTGATAACGGAGTGCCTACTGGTCGATTTGATCAAGCTTTCAATGCGTTTGGCACACCAAATCAGTCAACAGCGGCGACCACAACAGGGCTACCGGCACTCGACGCACCTCAAACTATCGCATCGCGACCTGAAGCCATTGGGTATCAAGCCCCAGAGGCCTTGACTTCGCAGCAGGAAGAAAAATCAAAGGACAAAGAAAAGGACTTTGACTGGTTCGACAAGAGCAACGCACGCGGGGCAGTCATAGGCGCCCTTACCGGCGGGCTTCCTGGAATGGTTGTTGGTGGCCTTGCGCCCACAGCAGTGCGGGGTGCTCAAGCTCTCATGGGCAACGGTTTTGGCGGGCTTGGTGGTCTCGGCGGCTTCTTTGACGGCTCCCCGAGCGCAAACACTCAGGCCCTTGGCTATGCTCGTGATATGACGATGGGCAATCCTTTCGCCACGCAACAGGATTTCTTGACCAACTACATGGGCGCCATGCGTGGATTTACCGGAAACCCGAACATTGATCCGTTCGGCGGGCTTCCTCGTGATGGACGAGTAGCGGCTTATAACGCTGCCCTTCGTGATCAGGGCCTTGCTATCGGGCTTATGGAAGGTCTATCGCGTGATCTTGGCGGAGCATTCGGCAGTTCAGTCGGAAATTCCGGATCTGGTGGTGGCCGTGGCGGCTCCCGTGGCGGAGGGGGGCGCGGCGGCATGGGTGGCCGCGAGAGCGGCTCTTACGGCGCTGATGGATAAAACATCAGGCCGGAAGAACCACAACCTGCTTTGATTACTTGCTTTCGCTGGAGATATTCAGCCAGTTCGTAACAGGGTTACCGCGCTCAAGGACGTTTTTGTACAAGGTATCCTGTGTTTCTTGCCAGTCTTCAGGTACCTTATAGATGCCTTGGGCGTCACCGGCTGGTACTAGATAAAATAATACTGCTTCTTCAAACGCTTGTTGGCGCTTAATTGAATCTGTTAGGCGGCCATTGATCGTCGCCACAGTGCCGTTCAAGCCTTGGACGCTGTCAGAAAGGGTTGCCATTTCGCCAGCTAGACCGGCCAGTGTTGCTGATGTGTCTGAAAGCGCAGCATTGTTTTGGCGCAGGCCTTTGGCGTTGTTCCGCATTTCTGCGATCAGCGTAGAGATTTCCTTGCGGAGTTCATCATCGCCGTTTCTTGCCGCATCGCGCGCTTGGTGGGTTCTTTCATTAGCAGAATCTACGGACACACGAAGGCTCGAGATGTCTCCGGCAAGGAATCCATGCAGGGCGTAAATTCCGCCGCAAAAAACGATCGCAGCTCCGAGAGAATACCAAGTGATATGCTTAAGCTTGATTTCCACGATGGTGTCACCGTTGATGGAGTTCATGGCACGCTCCACAAATGCCGTTCGATTTGAACTGTTACACGCTGGAGCTGAACGCTACTTAAACAATACGGCGAAAACATTGACCTACTCTTAAGCGATTTGTCCTGAAAATTCCAGGGTTTTCCCGTGTTATTGATGGCTTAGTGAATTTTGCCAGCGAACAATTTCCATACTGATAAATAAGTACCCCAGCTCTTTAATCAACGCAGAGTAGCAACAGTTTGAAGTTGGTGTCAAAAATGGATTTTCGGCCCGCTGCACAGGCGGTTTTTCTTCCTTAAAGAATGGCTGAATCTCAGGCTTATCTCCAAACAATCAGGTGAAATATGAAGGCAACCTTTGAAAAGGTTCGGCCCCTCTTGTTCGCGCATGAGGGCGGATACACTGATCACAGGGGAGACCCTGGGAACTGGTCAGAAGGCAAGGTCGGTAGAGGCCGATTGATCGGCACTAACTTCGGTATTGCAGCACCAACACTCATTGGCTGGCGTGGGGGAAACGTCACAGCAGCGGACATGAAAGCGCTGACTCGTGACGAGGCTATCCAGATTTACAAGGCGCAGTACTGGGACACGATCCGGGCGGACGAGCTTCCAGCAGGTGTTGATTATTGCTGCTACGACTACTCGGTGAACTCAGGGCCGGGGCGGGCTTCGAAAGAGCTTCAGCGGGTGGTCGGGGCGAAGGTGGATGGCGTTATTGGGCCGATGACATTGGCCGCACTCAAAATCAGCGGTTTATCCTCGGCAACGATCATTGACCAGATTTGTAATCGACGCTTGGCCTTTATGAAGCGCCTGAAAACCTGGAAGACATTCGGCAAAGGATGGTCGCGCCGGGTTGGTGACGTGCGAACTAAATCCAAGCAGTTTGCGATGAATTATCCGGTTGCTGATCATGTTGCAGGTGATGCGCCAATTCCCAAAGCCAAGCCGGAAGATAAAAGCCCATTTACTGCATGGAAAACGCCTCAAGGTGTTGCGACCGGCGTCACAGCACTAACAGGCGCGGGTGGCTTCTTGAGTGGAACAGGTCCAGTGCAGTGGGGGCTAGCGTTCATCTTTGTGGTCGCTGCCCTTGTTGGCGCTTACTTCTTTATCAAGCGCATGCAGGAAGATGATTGATGTTCAAAGCTATCTTATCCTGGCTGACGGGCGGCGTTCTCGACAGGCTTCTAAGCTCCGTAGACCACGCAATAGACAACGACACAGAACGTCAAGCTATCCGAGCAAAGGTTGTCTCCGAATACGTTCGAACAGCAGCAGAAACCCGTCAGACCGCTATGCAATCGCGTGTGTTCTGGTGGACGTGGGCGCTCTTTGCAGTTCCGCTTGGTGTCTGGTGGGCGACAATCTGCCTGGACACGGTTTTTCTGTTTTCGGGCGAAATAGACGACCTGCCGGACAGCGTTAAGCCCTATGCCAACCAGATTTTTGCGGCTGTGTTTGGCTCCGGTGCAGGGGTGGCGTCTCTTCAAGCAATTTCTAGCGCAATACGGGGGCGTAGGTGACAAGACAAGACGTAGCAACAGCGCCAGTTGCAGCGGTCGCGGTATCATATCCGTACCTGCATGATTGGATAGAGTTCTTTGCAAGTGAGGCGAGGTTGTTTCTCCCGATCCTTGGGGTGATTTGGCTGCTTGTCCAGATCGCGGCCAAGGTCAAAAACACATGGTTTAAATCATAGTCAGGAGGCGTTTCATGCCCCTCTGGATCCAGCCGCTCATTTGGGCGGCTATTTTTATGTCTTGTCACCCGTCTTTTGCAGGGCCGACTGAAAAGGGCTGCGAGCCGCGTTCCGGTCTAGAGAGGTGCGCTTGAATGACATTCCAGCCACTGGATGAAGAAACAGCTCTAGAAGCCGTCCAGGCGCTCCAGGAGCATGGAAGTAAGAGGGCGGCGGCTATCGCCCTAGGAATTAGCCGGAGCACTTTTAGAAACCGGATTAAATCTGCTGAAAAGCAAGGTCTGACCGGTAGGGTGCCAAAGGCCCCGGAAGGCTTTGAGCTTAAACAGCTCTCCGAGCAGATAGGTAAAGACGGGCAAGTCAAATCCACGTCCGTCAAATACACTCATGAGGTTGGGCAGGAATTTAAACTGCCTGCCGGTCGGTTCATTGGCAAGGTAACAACGCAGGTTGGCGCCAGCGGTGAAATTGAAAAGGAATGGATACGCCACGATTGGGATAAGCTCACGCCTTTCCAGGTGGTGGAGCTGACGAAGGATTTCGTGAAAACACTCCCCTGGACGCGGCTAAAGGCTTTTCCAGCGCAGCATACTGAAAACGAAAACCTTCTCACGATTTACCCACTTGCTGATCTTCATTTATCTCTTCGCGCCACGGCTGAGGAATCCGGCGAGGATTATGATTTGGAGAGGGCGCAAAACCTCTTCAACGAAAAATCGGCACAAATCATTCAGAAGTCCCCAAAGGGCGGCACGGCTTTGGTCGCCTACCTCGGGGATTGGACGCACCAGGATGACGACAAGAATATGACCCCGCGTTCTGGGCATATTCTGGAAGTGTCGAGTTCAATTTTCCGGGCTGTCCGCGCTGGTGTTCAACTGGCTATTCTCCACACGTATCGGTGCTTAGCCCATCATGAGAAAGTGATTATCAAGGTGGTTCGCGGGAACCATGATCTGCATTCCTGGATAGGGCTTTGCCTTGCGCTTCAAGAGCATTTCCGGAATGAGCCTCGCGTTACCGTTGATACTTCAGAGGCCGATTACTGGTTTTGCCGGTGGGGGATGAACCTTATCGGTCTTCACCACGGCCATAGAATGAAGCCGGAAGAAATGGCGGGGTCGATGGCAACAGAATGCGCCAAGGACTGGGGCGAAACCTATTATAGGCTCTTCCTGCATGGTCATTTGCATCACCATATCGCCAAGGACGTATTAGGCGTTCATGTGGAGTGCATGCGGACGATAGCCCCGCCTGACGCCCACCATTCCGGAAAATATAACTCTCCCCGCTCTCTGATCTCAATCACCCTGGATAAGGAAGAGGGTGAACAATCCCGCGCGTCGGTCAACTTGAAGCCAATTCGTCGCAAGGCTGTATCTTTGGAGGCGGCATGACAGACCACATCGTCAAAGAAATCAAAATCGGCGGCGTCGAGGATAAAGATTCCACGATCATATCATTCAACGATCAGGCCTTTGCCTTCAGCTACGAGCGCTTGCAGGACTTTCACAAACTAATCCATGACCGCATAGAATTTTTGAGGCTTCTTAAAAAGGCTAAGGGGTAGACAGGCCTTTATTTCACGAGTTGTTCTGCTGGGATGAAGCCTTCAATGATCAGTCTTGAAACGGCAACTTGTGCCAAGTAATCCAGATCAATCTCATGCGCTTGCATACGTCCATGTGAGAAGTATGGGATGAGCGCAACGCCCGGCTCGTCTGACATGACAGCATCGTCGTGCCTGATCTTCAGAGCTTCGAGCAGATCGTTGATTACCTTTTCCTTCACGTCGTCCATGTCCGGGCCTCTATTGTTCGGTTTCTCGTCGTGTGAACCACGTCGATTTTTCAGGCGTGATCACGGTGAATGAATCTTGGTAGAGAGCGGCGCGCAAATGCTCTGCCAGCTTCATTGCCTTCTCTTCGATTCCATACGGTCCAGACGGAAAGCGCGGATAGTTGATCAGCCGCACGAGGACGCCGGACTGCTCGCCGCCTGTGTAGACGAATGAGGTCTGTGTCACGGTCACGCAGAGACCACTTTCGCAGAACTGGCGGCAAGCCCTCCGGGCGTCGTCATAATCGCCAGCAATGGCAATTTCAGCCCAGAAAGTTGGTTCAGTGGCGTTCATTCTGTGCATTCCCCTTCGTTCTTCTGACACAACGCGCCTTCAGTAGAGAGAGCCCAATCTCCCTGGCGCTCCATGAACTTTCGCAGTTCTCGCCGACTGAACCGCTTGGAAAAGGTGTGGCCGACGTTGTTTTCATGCTTTTCCCACCAAGAGGCGCGAGCCGGATGGTCCCGCGATAAGGCCGCAATGGTTGCCTCTGATTGCAAGAAACATCCATCGCAGTTCCCGCCGATGGTCCGACCGTTGACAACAGGCAAAGAGAGGTCGAATGGCTGCCTTTGCCAAAACGCAATGACATGATGCCTGGACACTCCAGCCACCCGCAGGGGGAGAATTGCCCGCGCTCGGTTGTCCTGGAAGGCGTTACGATGAGGTTCATCGGCCCGGAACCCAATGAAATTGGACCAAGTCTTCCAGCCTTTTGCGACAAGATAGCGCTTGGCGGTCAAGCTTTTCAGTTGTGCTGAACACCATTTCTGCGCCTGGTTTGGAAGTGCCTTTTTCTTGGCGATCAGGGCGTCGAATGGCTCCCCGTTTCTGCTTGCGCCCTGATATCCGACGACCTCAAAAAGCGGCTTGTCTGGCCGATATTCAAGCCAGGTGATTTCAACACCCCAACGCCGCCCGACCTCGGCCACAAAGTCATAGGTCTGGGGCATTTCTCTACCGGTGTTTTGAAATGAAACCTCGCAACGATCCGGCAAATCTCCATTTGCCTCAAGGATTTGATGCAGCATGAAAGCGCTTGTGCGCCCGCCGCTGAAGGCAATGTGGACGTGGCCTTCAGGAAGCAAATATGGCGAGAGATCTACTTTCGGTGCAAGCAACTGCCGGGCCTCTATTTCTGTTTTTCGCGGATGAAGAAAATCCCATACGGATAGCCGTTGGATTGGTTGCATCCGTAGGCATAGCCGACGCACTCATATTTGCCGTCATAGTACCGGTCGATGATCGCTTCGGCCTCTTTCCGGCCTAGGCGTCGAGCTGCTTGCCGGTCCTGAAAAGCAATTTTTGCTTTCTTCCGATCCCACTGCCACATCCGGTCGGAATAGATGGCGCTGTCTTCATCCACTCCGGCGCTCTTCCATATGAAGTGTGCATCGAAGGAATACGGATACTCTTCCGGCGTCCTGCCGTGTCCACCCGAAACCCAGTCATATTCTAGGCTCCCTGTTTTATCGAAGCGATAAATCATTGTGTCCATTGGTCGGGGGCCTCTATTTCTGGTATTTGCCGAGTCCCCACATCGCACGGATGGCGGGACTGATTTCTGTTGCGAAAAGCTTTCGGCCCTCGACGTACCAACACACCATCGGCCTGCGCGGGATGATGACTTTTCGTGGACACGATTTCATCTGCCGGGCCTACTGAGTCACAGGGTTGAAAAGCGGCATTTCGACTGGTTTGACCGACCTGCCGGTGAAGGGTTCGCCGTCATCCATCCACTTCGCTGGTTCCGGTAAAATCGATGGGTCGGCACGTTCCCATTTGAAATACCCAAGTTGCCCAACAGCGGGGATGAAGCTGCACGGTTTTGGGTCGCGGAGGACAAGCCCGCGAGGCCCAAAGAACCAAGGGCTTTCACTTTTGGACACTACGTCGATAACCTCGACCGAACCGATGATGCCGCCGCGCCGCAGATCGATAGCAGCAGGAGCTTCACCGCCGATATTGGCAATGAAATCCCTAGTGTTATCGTATTCGTCGCGGGTCATGCCCTTGGCTGCATGGATGGCAATGCGACCGCGCCGTTTCAGGCCATGATTGACGGCTTGCCAACTACGGTTCTCGATGTCCTTGCCACCGTAGATGATCGCCCATACCCACGGCTGGCGAACGGATAATGCGAGTTCTGGCAAGTCGTCCATGGTCATGGGGCCTCTATTTCTTACTCGCCGTCGTGCTCAATCTTGTCTCCGCAAACGAACAAGTACGGGTGTTGCTCAACCGCATGGCGGATCTGATCAGGGGTGCAATTAAAGGCGAGGGCGGCGGCAAAAATCGTGCTAGCGTTTTTCGGTTGGCACATAGACCAGACTTGCAAACCCTGGCCGAAAACACCGGTCTGAATTGCTATTGCTTCCTCTGGATGGTCAGCCTGGGAAATCCCGTAGGGGTCAGTTTCGGGCCAGTTGTCTTTTAGAACGATATTCATGTCCGGGCCTCAGTTTTCAGTTTTTCGGCTGGCTCGATCTGCGAGGATCGCGTCTTCTATGTGACGCTGTTCTAGGCAGCATTCTTTCTCGCCACATTCATCGTCTTCGCGAACGCAATAGCCGTTGTTGCAAGACCGGAATTTGACCGCAATTTCGATTACGTCGGGTGGCGTGTCTCGCATCTTCCGGGCCTCTATTGTTCGGTCACGCCACAAACCCAATCAGGGTTTTTTTCTGTGGCCTTTTTGATCTGTTTTTCGAGATGGGCTTCTGCGCATTTCGTCCCGCAAAACTCGCCACCGTTTATGAATGTTGGCGGGGAGCCTGAGCGCCCGCAATCAGTCTTGGCGGTGAACTGCAATTCGATAGAGCCGACGACCTGCACACCGTAGATATCTAAGCCGTCCTCCCAATCGTTATGGGAAATGAGCGCTTTGCAATTGTCGCAATAGTGTTTGATTTCTTGGCTCATATCCGGGCCTCTATTTCTGTTTTTCGCGGATGAAGAAAATCCCATACGGATAGCCGTTGGATTGGTTGCATCCGTAGGCATAGCCGACGCACTCATATTTGCCGTCATAGTACCGGTCGATGATCGCTTCGGCCTCTTTCCGGCCTAGGCGTCGAGCTGCTTGCCGGTCCTGAAAAGCAATTTTTGCTTTCTTCCGATCCCACTGCCACATCCGGTCGGAATAGATGGCGCTGGCTTCATCCACTCCGGCGCTCTTCCATATGAAGTGTGCATCGAAGGAATACGGATACTCTTCCGGCGTCCTGCCGTGTCCACCCGAAACCCAGTCATATTCTGGGCTACCTGTTTTATCGAAGCGATAAATCATTGTGTCCATTGGTCGGGGGCCTTTCTGATTACGCTGCTAGCGGCTGCGGATAGCCGTCATGAATGACGCCATCCAGCTCGCGGCCTTTGGCTTTGATTTCCTTCTGGTCGCGGCCTTCCCATTGCTTAAAAAGGAACGGGACGCCAGCGGCGGCGCACTGGTCGCGCAGTGATCGGAACCAGTCCGGGTCGGCGTGGCGATATTGCGCGCCACTCTCGCCGCCAGTGATGACCCACGACGGCAAGATTTCTTGCGGTATCGGGCCAAGGTCGCCAACCAACGGCTCTGCGCTCCAAAACGTAATCTGAGCGGGCAGGGCGGCCAATGCTTCGCCGCGTCTCAGCATCTCTTCACGGTTCTCGGTTGAGGCTCCCATCCACGCATTGACCGGCCAGTCTTCCATCAAATCCGGATAGAGTTTCGGCATGTTCTGCGGACGCTTAGACAGCAACAGAAAATCAAGGTTCTGATAGGCGCGAATATCCGCCACCAGATCACGCCGCCAGGGTGCTTCGATAGATCGGTGATTGTCGCCAATGTCAGCCAGACTGGCACAAAAGACACGATACCGGACACTGAGTTCAGCGGCTTTCCGGTCCCACTTCCGAAGGTTCGGACGGGTCTTAGTCCGTGTTCTTGTCGCACGCGGTCCCCAACGGCTTTGCTTTTGCTGCATGCCGCGCCGGTCCCATGCCTCCGCATAACAGTGATCACATGCTGGGCTTACACGGGTGCAGCCGATCCACGGATTATAGGTGTGGTGTGTCCACTCTATGCCGCTATTTTCTGCCATCGTGGGGCCTTTCGAGTCACGTTGCGAGCGCGTAGATCAGCCACGCGATCAGGGATACGATTGAAGCGATCATTAGAAAGCCTACGTTCAAGATGCTGCCAGCTCCGTAATCACCGGACGGGACAAATTTCAAACCCGCGACGGTGAAGGCGAGAATTGTCACAAAGACCGGCACCGCCCACCATCCGATATTGACCGAAAATTCCATGTCATCTGATCCCTATACTTTTGAGGCGGTTCCAAGCTGGCCACACGCGCCCGTGGTAATCAGTGAATGGGCCGGTCTTCAGCATTCCGCTGCTGCGCATGATGTTGAGCTTCATCATTTTCCGAGACTTAAAATTCTCCCGCAGGCTTCTGGTTGAAACTTTGAAAGGGAACGGAGCAGATCGTCTACGCACGTAAAACATCATCCGGGCCTTCTCTCTTCTCTGAACTTTGCAGATCGGGCAGGGCGCTACTCCTGCTCCCGGCATCTCTTTCAGCCACCTTCCGGGCGAGGTCATCGTGGGCTGCATCTGTGCCCCGGTACTTCTGCTTTCAGCACTGCCGATCTGCGAAATTCAACATCAAAATTGTGACTCAGTTCGTGCTTGAATTGTTGTTTACCACATGTTAAGAAAGTGGACAAGGTTCGTGACTCAATTTAAGAAGGAAAAACGCTTCAGAAATTGAAAAAATATCGCCGGGTGTGATCAGGTTTGGAAAAGAAAACCAACAAGCATGGTGTTGAGACGAAGGTGTTCGGTTACGCCCGTGTCAGCACGGAAGACCAGAACCTGGACCTGCAAATCAGGGCTCTGAAGGACTATGGCTGTGAGCAGATTTTTCAGGAGAAGCGATCAGCTTACGGCGTGAAGAGGCGGCAGTTGGAGATACTGAAGCTGCACCTTCAAGAGGGTGACACGCTGGTTGTTTGGAAGCTGGATCGCCTGGGCCGCAGCGTTGCCGAGTTGATCGAATTAATGGCCTATTTCGAGAAGTGGGAAGTCAATTTCGTAAGCCTGCAAGACAGCATCGACACCCGCACGGCTATGGGGAAATTCATGTTTCATTTGCTGGCATCTCTGGCGCAGCTGGAACGGGATTTGACGGCAGAACGAACAAAAGCCGGAATGGACGCGGCGCGGAAACGGGGCTGGCACCCAGGCCCCCCAACGCTGGTTCAGCGGTTGGAGAAGGATGACCCAAAGAAACTCAAAGCCTTACGAAAAGACCTCGCCGACCCAGTTATGACTTGGAGAAAACTCCATAAGAAGTATGGTTATGCCGTTGCAACTTTGCGTCGACATTTTGAGGGCGAGCGCAAGGCATTCCTGGCCGATATGGCTGTCAGGGATGAATTTGACGGGGAGAATAGTGAATGATGAGTTTGATTAAAGTTTGTTTGGCTTCTGCTGTATTTGCGCTCAGCGCTTATAGCGTATCGGCGGAGTCCGCAGGCAATGGTAAAACACCAGAAACTACAAAGACTTGTTTTTTCAACGGTACGGAATACTCACCAGGAATTGGTATTGGTGGAAGGGCCTGTGAGGATGGCGCATGGGACGCCACCGGCAAGAACCAGTTTTGTGTGTACCAAGGCTCCATTTACTCTGAAGGGGCTCAAGTAGGTCTCCAAAGCGGTCACTACCAAAGGTGCGATGGCGGTGGCACTTGGTCACAACCCGCAAAGCTTAAGTCATAAATAACAGCGGTCCGAATGGATAAGGTTTAGCCGAAGTATCGGGGAATCCGGTCGCCGCTGTTTCAATTTCAACTGTGACTCAGAGGGAGCCGGTGACATGTTCAACGAGCACAAACTGCTGAGGCGCTGGCACGATGAGGCGCAGAGCGAATTGAACTTTGCTCGGTCCATGCGCGACCAGTGGCAGGCGGAAGTTGAACGCTTAGAGGATAAGGCCGCTGGTCTGAAAATCACTGTCGATCCGACAGTGCCGAAGGGCGAGATCCACTTTCGAAACCAGGGCGGAAGTCACCTGCTTGGAAAAATCGTAGGTATCAAATAGTGGAGCCTGGAAATGTTTGAACGTCAGAAGGCTTTTGAGGCTGCGCTGGCATTCTCTGTGTTTAAGATGGATGCAAATGATCTCGAGCGGGACACACTCCGCAGTCTATCTTTGAAACTCGGACAAAAGACCATGTTCAGCAGTACAGATGTTGTGCGCGTTGCCGGTATGCTGTCTGACTTTAAGGTGACAAATGCGCGAATTTTGAATGGCAAGTTAGAACGGGTCCTGGATTTTGCCTGTCAACGAGGGGTCAATCTGGTGCAATCGGCATATGTCGTTTCAAAAATGGCTTAAGCAATACCGGAGCCGAGAACGATGAAATACCTATGCATCATCTTCACGCCATTTGTCTGGCATTGGCCGCATATGGATCATTCGGTTGAAATGGACCCGGTTCTTCGGTTTGGGCCATTCAGCTTTTCAAACCCGTGACTCAGAAGGAGCCGAGCCGTGAGCATGATCTTTGATTTTATTCCAGCCGGTCGATTGGATGATGCGGCGCTAGATGCTCAGTTGCAGCGCGTGAACGATGTCATCAGCGAAGGGTTTGAAGATCACGGCGGCTCGCCAGGTGAGTTTTGGTATGAGCGCCGAGATGAGCTTTATTTCGAAAAGCAGAAGCGTGACATATAGGGAGCCGAGCTGATGGAGATATTTTGGTCGCTCGTAATGGCTTACATCGCCATTGGCGCCGCGCTCGTTGGCCTCACTCGTTCACGTGGGCTTGGGGCAGATTCGCTGTTCGGGCTTCTCTGGCCTGTCTACCTGTTTTTGCATTTCAAGCGCGGTTATTAAGGGGCGGATTAAACCGAAAGGCCTGTTTGGTTTAATCCAAGTCTGCAAATTATACCGAACTACAACGGAGCCGAGGCAGATGGTTGAACATTGGAACATCTGGCTAACGCTGTTCATTTTTGGCCTAGCTGTTTTGGGCATCACAATGATGTTTTCACCGTTCAAATGATGGAGCGGATGACTTGAGGCCGATGAAGGATGCGCCGCGAGATACGCCGATCCAGCTGTTTCTGCCGGAAGGCAAAACGGCGGTTGCTGAATATTACGATTGCAGTTGGCTGCGTGAAGGTCCGAACGGCGAGGATGTTTGGGATTGCTGGCGTGTCGTCGGTGAAAAGTTTGGTGAAGATCCGGCTGCTAATGACATCGAGCTTCGCGAGCCTCTAGGCTGGCTTCCGCTCGATCCAGATTTGCTAAAAGACTACGAAAGTTAAGGAGCCGATGGGATGGCAGCAACACAAGAAGAAATAGGCAAATGGTTTGATCAAGGAGTTGAGCAGAAAGCGACGCATATGGTTGTCGTCTGTGACACTTTCGACCACGACGATTACCCGGTTTTTGTCAAACCCAGTCAATCCGCAAAAAAGGTTGTAGAAGCATACGACGGCAAAAACATGCAGCGCGTGATGGAAGTTTATGACCTCTCTTTGAGTAAGGCCGATCAGCTCAGCAAAGGCCGTGTGTTCAATTATTCATGATCGAAATAGTGGAGCCGAGATGCCAACTAAAGCGGAATTAGCTGATCAAGTCTCCGACCTGTCATCGCGCGTAAAGTCGATGGAACAGTTCTGTGCGGCTCTCGTCGCGAACGCTGGCGGTAGGATTGTTCTAAGTTTGGAGGATTTGCGGAATGCAGATCCTGAGACAATCAAGATCACCGAAACTGAAGATGTGGCAATACTTGAAACTGTGACTCAGTAGGAGCCTTGACCAGCTCGCTCATTGCGAACATAACCAGAACATGTACGCGCAATGGACAACAGAAAAAGATCTGGCCCGACTGATCGGTGAAAGGGCAGCCAAGGGCAAAAACGTTACGCTAACGCCTGATACAGCCGAGACTGTTGCCCGGCGCCTGATGAAATCCCACGATCCGGACCCGCATTTAAAATCCCTCACATTCCGGCTTGAGGTGTGGGACGCGTCCGGAAATAACTTGATTGAGCTGTTAGCAGCCTCCAGCACTTTTGCACTTATTAAGCTCGGCTATGAAGCAGCACGCGCCACGCGACGAAATGACCGTCTCTTCGTTCGCCAAGGAATAAGAGTGGTGATTGATTCTGGGGAACCAAGTCCGGGCGGGGCTGAAAATGTGGTGCGGTTGATGTGAGGGCTAAAGACTAGGTTTTTAGGTGCGGCGGGCAGGCGAAATTCTAAAGCAAAATCAATAGTAGAATTCTGCGTTTATTTCTGGGTGCGGCAGGCAAAAGCTCAATAATTTCATAATTCTTTTTTAACCTTACTCGTTTCTAATCTTAACCAAAGCAGCCATTGTCAGCAGTTTGGGTTGAGACGATGAAAAAGCGGATGCGTTTCCTCCGCAGGGAACTTCTGGGAAAAGTCGCAACAGTTACACTTGGTGCCGCCGCCCTTGCAGGGTGTTCGTCGGCGAGTGAACGGTTTGGACCGGATCCTTATTACACCGCCAGCACAAATAATCAGCGCGAGATCATGAATGGATCTGCGCCTGCTCAGCCATCCTATCAGGATATTATCAATGGTCCTGGGGGCACTGCAGCCGGATTGCCGCAAACTGCGTCAGCGCCGGTTTCCACCGGTTCCATTCCGAGCCAGCCACAGCCCGTTTATGCACCGGTCCAGCCGGCGTCGGTTACAACGCCAGCCGTTGTAAGTGCGCCAAAGCCGCAGCGCATTACAACACCGCAAGTTGCTGCGCTGCCAGCACCTGAAGTGGCTGCAGCCGGTAAAGATTGGAAGGGCTGGACCGCTGCTGGCGGAACTCGGGTCAAATCACGTCAGGGCGACACGCTCGCATCCGTTTCCCGGCGGTATGGCGTTCCGGTTAAGGCAGTGGCCTCTGTGAATGGGCTCAAGACATCGTCTCATATCCGTCCTGGTCAATCACTTTTGATCCCAACCTATGTTTATGCGGATCATTACGGCACATCGAGCGCGAGCAAGGTCAAGCTGCCGCCTGTCGCAAGCCGCGACTCTCTCGTGACAGGATCTATTCCGACTGTCGCACGGGCCGCGCCACGTCCGGACCGCAAACCTTATGAGCAGCCGACATTTGCCCAGCTGACACAAAACACGCCGCCTGCAACTGTAACGGCTGCCGTTCCGGCGAGCACTTTGCCAAAGCGAAAGCCCGGTGAAGCCAGCCAGCCAATTGTAACGGCCTCGGTTCCGGCAACAGTTTCGTCCAGTTCAGTTCCAGCGCCGCGGCGCCAGCCAGTCCGGCAGATTGCAACGGGTCCAGATAAGCCAATTAAGGTCGAAACCACTGCGATCACCACACCTGATATCCAACCGGAAGCCCCCGCAAAAACGGAAGCAGCACCAGAAAAACCGATTGAAGTTGCCGCTGTTCAGCCCAAGGCAGACCAGTCTTCAGCCAAATTCCGCTGGCCAGTGCGTGGCCGGATTATTTCCGACTTTGGAGCAAAACCGGGTGGTGGACGGAATGAAGGCGTCAACTTGGCCGTTCCGGAGGGAACGCCGGTGAAAGCAGCCGGTGACGGAACGGTGATTTACTCCGGCAATGAACTTAAAGGCTACGGCAATCTGGTTCTTGTGCGCCATGATGAGGGATATGTGTCCGCTTACGCGCACAACAGCGTCTTGAACGTCAAGCGCGGGGATAAAGTCCGCCGCGGCGATGCTGTGGCGCTTGCCGGTGCGACCGGCTCGGTCAACCAGCCGCAGGTGCACTTCGAACTGCGCAAGGGCAACAAGCCGGTGGATCCTTTAAAATATCTGCCGCGCCGCTAAACGGCGGACATGCCTTAGGAAATTGCCCGGCCATCGTGCCGGGCTTTTTGTTGGCGGAAACCAATCTGCTAGAGAATGCGTTTGAGGGCGTCCACAAGCCGTTCCGATTGATCCGATGTGCCGACCGTGATCCGAAGCCAGTTTTCAATGCGCGGCTGTTTGAAGTGGCGCACCAGAATGCCCACCGCCTTGAGCGCAGCGTGAAGGCTGGCCGCCGTTACTTTGGGATGGCTGACAAAAACAAAGTTCGTTGCTGACGGCAGAACGGTAAACCCTAGCCCGGTCAATTGGGCGGTGAGGGTGTCGCGTCCAGCCATCACTTCATGGCGTGTTGTTTCGAACCAATCTTTGTCATCCCAGGCGGCGAGGGCCGCTGCTTGAGACAGGCGTCCAAGCGGATAAGAATTGAAGCTGTCCTTCACCCGGTTCAGCGCTTCAATCAGGTGCGTCTGGGTAAGTGCAAACCCGACTCGCATACCAGCCAATCCGCGCGATTTTGAGAAGGTCTGAATGACAAGCAGATTGTCGTGGTCCGGGATCAGGCTTGCCGCGCTTTCCCCGCCAAAATCGACATAAGCTTCATCGATGATCACCACGCAATCCGGGTTTTGTGACAGCAGGGTTTCTATGCTTTTCAGCGGGAGGGCAATGCCGGTCGGGGCGTTCGGATTGGCCAGAATGATACCGCCGCGCTGGTTCTGGTAATCGGCCAGATCAACTTCGAACCCATCGGTCAGCGGAACCTTGCGGCACTCAATGCCGAACAAGAGGCAATATGTGGGATAGAAGGAATAGGTGATGTCGGGGAAAAGGATTGGGTCTTTGCCGGTGAAAAAGGCGCGGAAGGCATGTGCTAGGACTTCATCGGACCCATTACCGACAAAAACATGATCCTTGTCCAACCGGTGTGAACCACCGATCGCCCGTTTCAGTTCGACCGCACCCGGGTCCGGATAAAGCCGCAGCCGGTCATCGGTTTCTTCCTGGATGGCTTTCAGGGCTTGAGGCGAGGGGCCGTAAGGATGCTCATTGGTGTTGAGCTTGATGACATCGGACGTTTTTGGCAGTTCGCCCGGCGTATAGGGCACCAGACGATCGACAATCGGGCTCCAGAACCTGCTCATGATCTTGTCCTATGTCGGAAATACATTCGCTTATAGAACAGTAGTGGCAGTTTAATTCTTGTGCCAGCACCGAATGACTGTTGCAGAGCCAAGGAGAGGTTGAGTTACGTCATTCTTGAGCTGCAGCTTCCAAAAAAGCTGTCTTCAGATCCGGATCTTCTGCGGCGCGGGAGAGAACCAAAGCCCCCACCATGAGCGACAGTTGCCTGAGGGCAGCCTTTGAACTTTCTGTCTCGCCGCCAGTAGTTTCTTCCTCCAAAAGCGTAAGCGTTTCGCGAAGGCCTTTATCAAAAGCTTGGCGGACTTCTTTGCCCTGGCGCGGAGCGTCACCGCCAAGGGCCGCAAAGGTGCAGCCTGTCGCCCGTTTTTCCTCGTGAGTTTTGGTCAGATACCACTTGGCAACAGATTCGCCTGGGGCGCTGTTTGAGGTCGATTGAATGCTGTTGCGCCAATGGTCGAGGTTTTCCGACAGGGCATGGGCGGTTGCCTCTGCAATCAGCGCGTCCTTGCTGGCAAACTGTTTGTAGAAAGCGCCATTTGTCAGTCCAGATGCTTTCATCAGGCCGGCAATTCCAATCCCGTCATAGCCGTGTTCGCGGAACAATTGGCTGGCTGTTTCGACAACACGCTGGCGGTTTTCCTGGGCATCTTCGCGGCTCACTCTCACCGGTTTCCTCCTGTTTTCCGACTTGGATTATAATCATAATCTTTTTATTGACAACAAAGATTACATTCATAATCTATGTGCAAATTGAACGAGGTGACAGAATGCCGGACACACAATACATGTCAGTCGTTATCAGCGCAGCCCGCCGCACGCCTTTGGGTGCGTTCATGGGATCACTGGCATCGGTGCCAACAACAAAGCTTGGCGCGACCGCCATCGCAGAAGCCATGTCTGATGCCGGAATTGCGGCAGACAGCGTCAGTGAGACCATCATGGGCTGTGTCTTGCCGGCAGGGCTTGGTCAAGCTCCTGCGCGTCAGGCGGCCAGAGCATCGGGTCTGCCGGATGCTTGCGGCGCCACCACCATCAATAAAGTCTGTGGATCCGGCATGAAAGCTGTGATGCTCGGGCACGACCTGCTGAAAGCTGGTAATGGCCAAATCATTGTCGCAGGCGGCATGGAATCCATGTCCGGCGCGCCATTTCTATTGCCTGAGATGCGCGGCGGACGGAAAGCCGGATCTGCGGAAGTCATCGATCACATGATGCGCGATGGTCTGGAAGATGCCTATGAAACCGGCCGCCCGATGGGCGAATTCGGGGAGGCAACGGCAGAAAAATACCAGTTCAACCGGGAAGATCAGGACGCCTATGCCGTAGAGACATTAAAGCGGGCGCAGAGCGCCGTCGCGGGCGATGCTTTTACCGGAGAAATCGCCTCGGTCGCGGTTCAAACCCGCAAAGGGACGCTTGTTGTCGATGCCGATGAGCGCCCGCCGCAAATCAACCCGGAGAAGATTCCCGGGCTAAGGGCAGCCTTCGGAACTGATGGCACAATAACGGCCGCGAGTTCTTCAGCAAATGCGGATGGGGCAGCGGCCTTGGTCTTGACCCGTGAAGATGTTGCCGTGAGCCAAAATATGCCTGTGCTAGCCCGGATGGTTGGGCACACAACACACAGTCAGGCGCCCGAGTGGTTTACGACGGCACCGATCCCGGCCATCCAAAAGTTGCTGGAACAAACTGGCTGGAGCGCTAGCGACGTTGATCTTTATGAAATCAATGAGGCGTTTGCCGTTGTCGCGATGGCGGCTGCAAAAGAACTCTGCATTCCGCGCGACAAACTGAACGTCAATGGCGGTGCCTGTGCACTTGGTCATCCGATTGGAGCAACGGGCGCGCGTATTCTCGTCACGCTCATTCACGCTTTGAAAGCGCGCGGCCTCAAGAAAGGCATTGCCGCGCTGTGTATCGGCGGCGGCGAGGCGACGGCCGTTGCAGTTCAATTGCCCTAACACCTTTCCGGAATGAGATTTCCGAACGGCGAGGTTCGGCCGTTCGGGTGCCATGTCCTGCAGTCGCCGGTCCTCCGGCCGATTACTTCGGACAAGGCGTTTCCCTGAATAGGAAAAATTACCCAATGATGAGTGTTGCGCTTCTCCTATGCCCCTTCGCCTTTACGATGGGCGCCTTCGTGTTTTCAGGTGTGCTTGCGCCAATGGCCGAGGCGTTGGGAGTATCCGTCGGGGCGGCGGCCGCGCTCCAGTCCGGCTTTGCGATCGCCTGTGCGTTGAGCGGACCGGTCCTTGCGCGGCTGACGGCGGCCCTACCACGCAAATCCCTCCTGCTTGGAGTTCTCTTTGTCCTGACGGTCCTGAATGCAGGGTCTGCGGTTGCAGCTGATTATCCAAGCCTCTTGGTCCTGCGCATTCTGGTTGGCGGGCTGGGGGCTCTGGCGTTCCCTTTGGCAACGGCGATTGCCGCCACCAACACGAGCGAGGAAGGGCGTCCGGCAGCGATTGCCAAGGTCTATGCCGGTATCCCATTGGCAATGATCGCCGGCATTCCGCTTGGGTCCGTTTTGGGCAATGCTTTCGGCTGGCAGGCCTGTTTTGCCGCCACGGCTTTGTTTTGTGCGCTGGCCTTTGCCATGGTGCTTGCCTTTGTTCCGGCAAATCAGCTGGATCCGCAAAAAACGGCCGTACCGAACGGTGCTTTAAACAAAGGAGTTCTGGCCCATCTCGGCATCATGCTTCTGGCGTCGACAGCGCTCTTTACCCTTGTCGGTCTTCTCGGGCCTGTCATTCGCGCTTTGACTGGATTTGGCGGTCCCGGCATCGCGGCGCTCCAAGTTCTGGCAGGTGTTGGCAGTCTCGTCGGGATCAAGATGGGTGCACGGCAAGCCGGTGGCGGGCGGTATCTGCTGAGTGGACTGTTTGCCGTTTTGGCGGCCTCGCTTGCCGTCACCGTGCCCTCGCTCGGACTGCAACACGCAGGGACAGCCGGGCTCATTGCGATAACACTGAGTGTTATTCTGGGGCCGATCGCGCAATTTGCCATTGGCGCCACGGTTCAAGCGCGCCTTGCACGTTTGGCGGGGCCTTCGGCGACGTTGGTTTTCTCCCTGAATGCATCCATGGTTTATTTGGGGCAGGGGCTTGGAATTGCGTTTGGTGCGCTGGCGCTGGATCTGGCCGGCATTGCAGGTGCTCCGGCCATAGGAACCGTCATTGCCTTGATCGGCTGTCTCTTTGCGCTGCGGCTCGGTCGGAGCACGGCACAACAAAATCTCCAAACTGTAAGAGGATAAGATGTCTCCACTCAACAAAGAGGCCGACTTGGCAGCCTTCGAAGCCAAAGTTAGTCATCACCATGCCGACAACAACGGCACCAAGATCCATTACGCCAGTATTGGCGATGGTCCCTTGGTGGTGTTTATCCATGGCTTCCCAGACCATTGGCTCACCTGGTGGGAACAGATGAATGCACTCAGCGCCAATTACCGCACAGTGGCCATGGATTTACGCGGCTACAATATGAGCGATCAGCCGGAAGATGAAGCCTCCTATACACCTGACCGCCTGGCCGCCGATGTCTGTGCGGTGATTGAGGACTGCGGCGAGGAAAATGCAATCGTCATCGGGCACGATTGGGGCGGGTTTGTAGCCTGGCAGACGGCCTTGCTTCGGCCGGAAAAAGTCAGCCGGCTGGGCATCGTCAACTTGCCGCATCCTTGGGCAATTTCCCGGGAACTCGCCAACAATCCGGACCAGCAAAAGGCCAGCGGCTATGCCCGTGTGTTTCAGCAGCCGGGTTCTGAAAGCAAACTGGATTTCGACCGGCTATCAACCTGGATTCGTGACCCGGCGTTCCGCTCGCGCCATATGGCAGCCATGGAGGCGTCCAACCGGACCGGCATGTTGAATTATTACAGGGTGTGTTTTCCCGCTGAGCCGTATCAGGACCGTAAGGACACACCTCCTAAGATCACTGTTCCGGTGCTCATAATCCACGGCATGGAAGACCCCTATGTCCTCACCGCTGGTCATAACGGTGTATGGGAATGGGTGGCAGGCAACCTTACCATTCGCACTTGGCCCGGTGTTGGTCACTTTGTTCAGCAGGACGCCCCGGATCGGTTGACCGCAGCCCTCAGCAGCTGGCTCGGCGAGACGATCTAGTCGGACGCGATTAACTTGGTTCAGCGGACCGTAAGACGAACCGGCCCGCTGATTGAAGCGGTCTAGACCTAGCTTTTTGACGCTCCAAAATCCCGCAAGACCACACGCGTTGCGGCCACCAGTGGATCGTGGATGTCAGAGAGTATCGCTACCCGATCAAACCGGTCTGGATCGCGATTGACCGCATTTCTCAGCGCGGTCCCAAAAACTTTCCGCAGTTCGGTCCCGATGTTGAACTTGCAGATTTTGGATCCGGTGGCGAGCTTGCGCCGTTGAGCAGAGGGAACTCCGGAGCCGCCATGAATGACGAGCGGCACATCCGTGACAGCTTCAATGGCCCGGATGCGCTCTTCATCCAGGCCGCCTTCCTTGTTTTCTTGAAGATGTACATTGCCGACTGAAATCGCCATGGCGTCGACCCCTGTTGCTTCGGCAAACTTCCGGGCTTCTTCCGGATCGGTCCCTTTTGAGGTTGCGCCTTCCGCGTAGCCGACAAAGCCGATTTCACCTTCGCAGGAAATGCCCGCGGCGTGTGCCAGTTCTGCGATACGTCCAGTTTCGTCAATGTTTTGTGACAGCGGTTTTTGGGAACCGTCATACATCAGCGATGTAAAGCCGCTGTCGAGGGCCTCCTGGCAGTCTTCAAAGGTATAGCCGTGATCGAGGTGCGCAACGACAGGGACGCTGGCGGTGTCCGCCAGGTGGCGGAACATTTTGCCCAGGATCGGCAGGGGCGTATGCGCGCGGCAAGAGGGGCCGGCCTGCAAAATGACCGGAACTCCTTCCGCGTCTGCTGCGGCCACATAAGCGCGCATATCCTCCCAGCCAAGCGTGACAAGGCCGGCAACCGCATAGCCGTTTTTCAACGCCGGTTGCAGCACATCGGCAAGCGTTGCCAGGGTCATTTGAACTTGGCCACCATGTCCTTGATGCCTGGGATGGTCTCAACCTGATAGGCATGGGTTGGCTGAAAATACTGCACAAGAGAGCGCTGGCTGAGACCGCCCAGGATGGTGAAATAGTACATTTCATATCCCGGCATGACGGCGCAGGGGTGATAGCCCTTGTCGATGACAAAGGTCGAGCGATCCATCACGTGAAAGGCTTCGCCGGGAACACCGTCTTCGCGTTGCAGGATCTGCACGCCGGAGCCGTGGTTCGGACGGAAACGGAAGTTGTAGGTTTCGTCGTGACGGGTTTCGTCCGGCAACCGGTCGGTATCATGTTTGTGGGCCGGAAATCCGGACCAGCCGCCTTGACCAACCGTGTAGAGCTCACTCACCAGAAGACGGCCGACCTTGCCATGTTGTTTTTGGCCAAGTATGTGCTTGATTTTGCGATGGGTTTTGGTGTCGTCAGAGCCGTATTGCACCAAATCGATACCATTGGTGCGGACGTCGAATGGATCCAGAACCTTGTCATATTTGGCCCCGGCAATGAAGGTTTCGGTGTCCCCAGACACACACTCCATAGTGACTTTCGCCCCTGCCGGCACATAAACACCTTCTGGTTCACCATCCCAAACATCAATGCCGCGATTGCCGAGGTTCTCAAAAACGACTCCTTCGACGTTGACTGAAACAGTGCCGGTTGCCGGAACGATGCAGGTCTCATACCCGGGCACCTGATACTGAAAGGCTTCGCCCTTTTTCAGTTTGACGATGTTGAAATAATTGAGCGGGACGGTTGAATTGTCTGCGTCGACGATCGGCTTGTTATGATTGTCATGCGGAGCGATATGCATGGGGATTTCCTCTCAAACGGATGTCGGGCCGGGGTGGGAAGACAAAAAAGCTTCGAGCTCGGATGGATTGGGCATGGCCGGAGCGCAGCCGGGTTTGGCAACGACAATCGACGCACAAGCAGAGCCGCGCAGCACGGCGTCCTTCAGGCTGTGGCCGTCGGCAATTGATGTCATGAGGCCGCTCATGAAACTGTCGCCCGCACCGTTCGGTTTGAGCGCGTCAACCGGATAGATGCCGGTTCTGAATTCTTCATCCCGGGAAATGGTGATCGCGCCGTGTTCGCCCATTTTATAGATGACCAAAGAAGCGGTTGTCCGGGCAAGATCGCGGGCTTTGTCGAGGCCCTTGTCATAGCTACCTGCCATGAAACCGAATTCCTCGTCATTGCCGACGATCATGTCGCTTTGTGCGGCGGCCCTTGAGAGGACGTCAGCTGCAACTTCTGCAGCCGGCCAGGAATAGGGCCGGTAATCGACATCGAAGATGATTGGAAGGTTGCTCTCTTTGGCCAGGTCAAATGCCTTGAAACTGGCGCTGCGCGACGGTTCGGCGGCAAAGACGGTGCCTGCGGTGATCAGTGCACCGAACGCGCTGTAATCGACCTTGGAAACGTCCTCAGCATCCATTTGAAAGTCTGCCGCACCGTTGCGGTAAATCACATTGCGGTGGCCGTCGACAACGGATTCATAAAAGGCGAGGGAGTTGCGGTATTCGCCGCCCACCGGGGTCACATGAACGGTGTTGACACCGTAATGCTTTAACTGACCGGTACAGTAGCTACCGACGCTGTCGTCAGACACCCGGGTGACCAGCGCGGCTTGGCCGCCAAGTTTGCAAATCCCGGCAGCGATGTTGGCTGCGGACCCGCCAAGTCCGACACTGACCCGCTCCGCATCTTCAGCCCGAACCCCGGCATCGGTGTAAAAATCGATCCCGGCGCGCCCGACGACGACAAAGTTGTTTTGAGCAATTGCATCCAGAAGCATCAGATCCCCCGGCGCTGTTTGGAACGGGAGGACTCCCAATCCACGTGGGCATCCCGAACCCTGTCGCTTTGGGTGATGTGCGGTGTGCCGACTTCCCACCAGGTGTGCCCTTCGGCGGTCCATCCGTCATAGGCATCGACCTTCATGCAGATGACATAGGTTTTGTCAGCTGCCTTGGCGCGTTTGAAGGCTTCACCGAGTTCAGCCGGGTTGGAGACCGTTTCCGCATGCGCCCCCATTGCGGCCGCATGGGCTTCAAAATCAACCGCAAAAGCCTCGGGCACCGTCGGGCAATCTTCAATCAGGTTGTTGAAACTCTCATTGCCGGTGTTGTTCTGAAGCTTGTTGATGACGGCAAAGCCGCCGTTGTCGAGCACCAGAATGATCAGCTTTTTCTGGCTCAGCACCGATGAATAGATGTCCGAGTTCATCAAAAGATATGAACCGTCACCGAGGAAAACGATGGTGTCCTTGTCCGGCTCGCGTTCCGACTGGGCAATGCGCGCGCCCCAGCCGCCCGCAATTTCATAGCCCATGCAGGAATACCCGAATTCCACATCGACCGTGCCGATATCAAGGGTGCGCCAATTGGATGTCACTTCGGCTGGCAAACCGCCGGCAGCCGTGACCACGCGGTCGCGTTTATCGCAGAGCGCGTTGACCACGCCGATGGCCTGCGCATAGGAGTTTGGCCGGTTTCCGTAGGCCACGTTTTCCGCAACATATTCATCCCACGCCTTGCGTTCATTGGCTGCCTTTTGCGTCCAGGCTGCAGGGGATTGATAACCCGATACTGCTTCTTCCAGCGCCAGAATCCCCAGTTTCGCATCGCCGATCACGGGCAATGACATGTGTTTGCTGGCATCGTGGCGGCCAGCATTGAGCGATATGAACCGGGCGTCTTGAGAAAAGGCAGTCCAGGACCCTGTGGTGAAGTCCTGAAGGCGCGTGCCGACCGCCAAAATGACATCTGCCTCTTCTGCTAGAGAATTGGCGCTGTTGGATCCTGTGACGCCAATCGGTCCGGCATTAAGCGGATGGGTGGCCAGGAGGTTGGCCCGCCCGGCGATTGTCTCAACGACGGGGATCTGATGTTTTTCGGCAAACGCCGTCAGTTCGGCAACGGCCCGGCTGTATTGAACGCCGCCACCTGCAATGATCAGCGGGCGCTCAGCGGATTTTAGCAGGGCTGCAGCGTCAGCAACTTCATTTGCGTCCGGAGACGTCCGGCGGATCCTGTGAACGCGGCGGTCAAAGAAGGTTTCCGGAAAATCGTAGGTCCAGCCCTGAACATCCTGGGGCAATGCCAAAAAAGCAGGGCCGCAGTCGGCCGGATCCAGCATGGTCGCAAGCGCGGCGGGCAGAGATTGAATGATCTGCGCCGGGTGTGTGATCCGGTCCCAATACCGGCAAACGGACTTAAAAGCGTCATTGACGCCCAATGTCGGATTGTTGAAGTGCTCCAATTGCTGCAGCACCGGATCGGGCAGGCGGGTGAGAAAGGTATCTCCGCACAACATCAACAATGGCAACCGGTTG
This sequence comes from Roseibium sp., assembly GCF_965216085.1. Lineage (GTDB taxonomy): Bacteria > Pseudomonadota > Alphaproteobacteria > Rhizobiales > Stappiaceae > Roseibium. The sequence continues at coordinate 2,763,075 of NZ_OZ244138.1, forward strand.
GCATGCGCCAAAGCGGCTGACGTCAGGAGATTGGAGGTCCCAGGTCCGGCACTGGCGGTACAAAACATGAAACGCTGACGCAGCCATTGTTTCGCATAGGCTGCAGCGGCAAACCCCATGCTTTGCTCGTTCTGGCCGCGATAGAGCGGCAGATCGTCCCGGTGATTGTAGAGCGCTTCCCCCAGGCACGTGACATTGCCGTGGCCAAAAATGCCAAACCCACCGCCGCAGACCCGGATCTCTTCGCCGTCAATCTCGATGAACTGATTTGCCAGGTAGCGGATAATCGCTTGAGCGGTCGTGAGTTTCACCGTTTGGGTGCTCATGCTCGCCTCTCCCAATGAATTGTTTTCGTGCAAGTGCAGCCGATTGCCGCTTGCGCCGTGTTGGAACTCAAGATACAAAAATTGCAACCGGTTGCAAATCATTTTCGAAAGTGCAAATCGCAAAGCCGGAGATGGGACAAAGAAATGCCTGAAATTGGGATCGGAATCCTGGGCGGCGGCTATATGGGCAAGGCCCATGCGGTTGCCATGTCCGCGGTTGGCGCGGTGTTCGGCACCACGCTTCGACCACGCCTGGAGATGGTCAGCGCCAGTTCGCATGCATCAGCTGAAAACTATCGGGCCGCCTATGGGTTCCAGCGGGCAGCGCGCGATTGGCAGGAGCTGGTCGCCGATCCCAAAGTCGAGGCCATCGTAATTGCATCGCCGCAATCCACCCATCGCGAAGTGGCGGAAGCCGCATTTGCCCTCGACAAACCTGTTCTGTGCGAAAAGCCTATGGGCGCAACGCTGGAAGATTCTGAGGCCATGGTTGCCGCCGCTGAAAAGAGCGGCTGCGTTAACATGGTGGCCTATAACTACATCCGCACACCGGCGAGCCAATATGCGCGCAAACTCATCCAAGATGGAGTTATTGGCGACGTAACCTGGTTCCGCGGGGAACATACCGAAGATTTCTATGCCGATCCTCAAGCGCCTGCCACCTGGCGGACGGATGGCGATGCCAACGGTACGATGGGGGATCTGGCGCCGCATATGATCAATGCCGCTCTGGCACTGATCGGCCCCGTATCTTCCCTGATGGCTGAGGTGGAACGGGTTCACGAAGACCGCCCGGGCGGCAAGGTCACCAATGACGACCATGCGCAGATGATGGTGCGGTTCCAGTCCGGGGCCATGGGGCATATGTATTTCAGCCGGATCGCGACCGGCCGGAAGATGGGGTATGCCTATGAAATCTCAGGAACCAAGGGCGCGATCCGCTTTGATCAGGAAGATCAAAACGCTTTGTGGCTTTACAGGATGGACGATGCAGAAGCCGAGCGCGGCTTCAGGAAAATCCTGACGGGACCGGCGCATCCTGACTATTTACCGTTTTGCCAAGGACCAGGCCACGGCACGGGATATCAGGATCAAATCATCATCGAAGCCAAAGATTTTCTCGAGGCAATTGCCAATGGCAAACCGTCCTGGCCGACATTCCGCGACGGCCTGGACGTCAAGCGTGTTGTGGAAGCGGCCATGGCATCGTCTCGCACCAAGTCCTGGCAATCAGTTCAATCTGCATAACCTACTGAAAGGCTCAGTGATATGAGCATCCGTATCGGCAATGCACCCTGTTCCTGGGGTGTTGAGTTTTCTGATGATCCGCGCAACCCGCCTTGGATGCAGGTGCTCAAAGAGTGCGCCGAGGCCGGCTACAAGGGGATAGAGCTGGGGCCTGTCGGCTACATGCCGGAAGATCCAGCGGTGCTGACTGAGGCCTTGGCAGAACAGGACTTGGAGCTCATTGGCGGAGTGGTTTTCCGTCCGTTCCATGATCCGGAGGCCTGGGACAACGTGTTGGATGGGACCCACCGGACCGGCAAAGCACTGAGAGCTCATGGGGCCAAGCATATGGTGCTGATCGATTCCATTTCCCCGCGCCGTGCGCCGACGGCTGGCCGTCCGGATGAGGCCGAGCAAATGGATGCGGCCGAATGGGCTGCCTATAGAGACCGAATTGCAGAATCGGCCCGCATCGGCACCGAAGAATATGGACTGACAGTCGGCATCCACGCCCACGCAGCTGGTTTTATGGACTTTGAGCCGGAGTTAGAGCGGCTGCTTGAAGAGATCGACGAAAAACACCTGAAAATCTGTTTTGATACGGGGCATCACTCCTATGCCGGATTTGACCCTGTTGCGTTTATGGAGCGCCATGTCAACCGCATTTCCTACATGCATTTCAAAGATATAGATCCCAAGGTGAAGGCAGATGTCGTTGCCAACCGGACGGGATTTTATGACGCTTGCGGACAGGGGATCTTCTGTAATCTCGGCGAAGGCGATGTCGATTTTCCGAAAGTCCGCCAGATCCTGCTGGATAATGGTTTTGAAGGCTGGTGCACGGTGGAACAGGACTGTGATCCGACACTCGATGTCTCTCCGATCGACGATGCGCGGGTGAACCGAGAATATCTGGAATCCATTGGGTTCAAATAAGGACAAGAACAATGACACGTTTGAATTGGGGGATGATCGGCGGCGGCGAAGGCAGCCAGATCGGGCCAGCCCACCGGCTAGGTGCCGGACTTGACGGCGATTTTACCTTTTCCGCAGGGGCGCTTGATCACCGCCCGGAAGCTGGACGAGACTACGGGCAACGTCTTGGCCTTGCCGCGGACCGTGCCTATGGCGATTGGCAGGAGATGCTTGCAGGGGAACGGGGCCGGGAGGATCGGATAGATCTTGTCACCGTAGCAACGCCGAATGCGACCCATTTTGAAATTACCAAGGCGTTTCTCGAAGCCGGATTTCACGTTCTGTGCGAAAAACCGATGACGATGACGGTCGAAGAAGGCGAGGAAATCGTCAGAATCGCGAAAGCCACCGGCAACATCTGCGCTGTTAATTATGGCTACACGGGCTATTCCCTTGTCCGGCATATGAAGGCGATGGTCGCGCGGGGCGATCTTGGAAAGATCCGTTTGGTCAAAGCAGAGTTTGCTCATGGGCATCATGCAGATGCAGAAGATGCCGACAATCCGCGGGTGCGTTGGCGCTATGATCCGGCGCAGGCCGGTGTTTCCGCGCAATTTGCCGACTGCGGCATTCACGCGCTTCACATGGCGTCCTTTGTGACGGGGCAAGAAGTTGAACGGTTGTCAGCGGACACCGTGTCCTGCATTACCAGCCGCGAGCTGGAAGACGATGCGATGGTCAACTTCCGCATGGATGGCGGCACTGTCGGCCGGCTCTGGACATCGTCGGTTGCGATCGGGCGTCAGCATGGATTGACGCTCCAGGTATTTGGCGAAAAGGGCGGCCTTCGCTGGTCGCAGGAGCAGCCGAACCAGCTCTTTTGGATGCCGCTCAACGGGCGCCTTGAAACGATAGAACGGGGTGAGGGGAGCTTGTCGCCGGAAGCCGACAGAACGTCCCGTGTCACCATTGGCCATGCCGAAGGCATGCCGCTCGCCTTTGCCAACATCTATAAGGATCTTGCTGAGGCGATCCGGGCGCGCAAAGAGGGGCGCGCGATGGATCCGGCTGCGGATCTTTATCCAAGAGCAGAAGACGGATTGCGCTCTATGGCAGCGGTGTTTGCGGTCGCAGAAAGCGGCAAGACGGAGGGACGCTGGACCGACGCCCGCCCGCCGATGTTCCGCTAACTTGTATGGATTGCACTGTGGCCGGCAGGAACCTTAGGACGCCGGCCGCAGTGTGCCCCGTTCAACGACGGAGCAGGGAAAAAGGCGGGCTTCCGGATAGCGGCTTGGGTCTTCCAGCATAGAGACGATCAACTCGACCGAGGAGTTGATGATCTGTTGTACCGGTTGGCGGATCGTCGTCAGATTGATGTTCTGCCAACCTGCCATTTCCATGTCATTGAGGCCGATGATACCGATATCACCTGGAACATTTTGTCCGGCATCCTGAATCGCGCTTAAAGCGCCGATCGACAAAACATCATCCCCGCAGAAATAAGCATCTGCCGGCATTCCGCCGGCCATCAGCCGCTGCATTTCTTCGCGGCCGGCTTCGAACGAATAAACCTTTGCATAGCTGTAGGTCATTTCGACGGACGGATGGCGCGTCAACTCTTCCTGAAACCCTTTGAACCGGTCCTGGGTGGACGTTGCTGTTTCAGGGCCGCCCAAAAAAGCAACGCGCGTATAGCCGCGCTTGACCAATTCCTTGGCGGCCATACGTCCGCACTCGACGTTGTCGATCCCAACGATATGAAACTCTGGTGCTGTCGAATACCGGCCAAAACTGTTGACCACAGGAACGCCTGCCTCCTTGAATGCCTTTGTAAACCCGGGCGGCAGGGTCGAAGACGCAACAATGACCCCGTCGACGGAATACTGGCGCATCATCTGCACGGATGCGTCCGCATCGGTCTCATCGGACAGATTTACCAGAAGTGGGCGCAAACCGGATTCCTGGAGTTGGCGGGTAAATTGATCAAACACTTCCAAGAAAATGGGATTGTGGAAGTTGTTGGAGATCAGGCCGATCAGTTTGGTCCGCCGTGTTGTCAGGCCGCGCGCCAAAATGTTTGGCGTATAGCCGAGTTTTGCGGCGGCCTTTTCAACTTTTCGCCGGGTTTTGTCAGATACGGAAGCGCCATCGGTATAGGTGCGTGAGACTGCTGAGCGTGAAACGCCAGCAAGTTCTGCAACTTCTTTTAATGTGACGGCCATGGGTCCTGATCTAATTCGTGCTTTTCAAACGTCGGTCTTATCGCAAGTTTCTCGTGCGGACAGTATGAAATTTCATTTTTCAAATTGCAACCGGTTGCAAAAACTATCTCTTCATGGTTTCTTAAACCCTGAGAGAGGCGAACAGCCGCTCTGTGACCATGAAAATGGCAATCCTTGGGAGGAAGGAATGAGATCTACTCTTAAGTCGCTGATGTTGGCCGCTGCTGTTGTGGCTGCACCGCTGATCAGCGCGTCCGTCGCCTCGGCGGAAGGCGAAAAATACATTCTTGTCAGCCACGCTCCGGACAGCGACAGCTGGTGGAATACAATCAAAAACGGCATTGCCCTCGCGGGTGAGCAAATGAATGTCGACGTCGAATACCGCAATCCGCCAACGGGCGATTTGGCGGATATGGCCCGCATCATTGAACAAGCTGCTGCGTCCGGACCAAATGGCATTATCACCACCTTGTCAGATCCGAGCGTTTTGTCCGGACCGATCAAGGATGCTGTGGCGTCCGGTATCGACGTTATCATCATGAACTCAGGCACGCCGGAGCAGGCGCGCGAAGTCGGTGCTTTGATGTATGTCGGGCAGCCCGAATATGACGCCGGGCATGCCGCTGGTCTTCGTGCAAAGGGCGATGGCGTAAAGAGCTTCTTGTGTGTGAATCACTACATCAGCTCTCCGTCTTCTTCAGAGCGCTGCCAGGGATTTGCTGACGGTCTTGGCGTGGAACTCGGCAGCCAAATGATCGACAGTGGTCAGGATCCGGCTGAAATCAAGAACCGGGTTCTGGCCTATCTCAATGCCAATCCGGACACAGATGCAATTTTGACACTCGGTCCGACCAGTGCAGATCCGACACTGCTGGCGTTGGATGAAAACGGCATGGCCGGAGATATCTATTTCGGCACTTTCGATCTTGGCGAAAATATCGTCGAGGGCATCAAGGCTGGAACGATCAACTGGGGCATCGACCAGCAACCGTTCCTGCAGGCCTACCTGCCTGTGGTCGTGATGACGAATTACCATCGTTTTGGGGTTCTGCCAGGTAATAACATCAACTCAGGTCCAGGGTTTGTCACCAAAGACGGCCTGACGCTGGTTGAAAAATTCGCCGGCGAATACCGCTAAGCGGCCGGTGAGCGGGAAGGGCGGCAGGCCATGCTGCCCTTTTCATTCCCTACATCATAGACAGAGCCGGGGAGGGGCCAAATGTCTGAGGCCAGTGCGGCAGCGATAGCCGACGAACGGGTTAAACAACAATCCAAAATGCAAAAAGCGTTGATCCGCCCAGAGCTGGGTGGGATCTGCGGGACTGTGATCGTTTTCACCCTGTTTGCGATCTTTGCTGGCGACAGCGGCATGTTCAATTCCCAAGGAATTTTGAACTGGTCGACCGTTTCCGCGCAATTCATGATCATCGCGGTGGGCGCCTGTCTTTTGATGATCGCCGGTGAATTCGATCTGTCCGTCGGGTCTATGATCGGCTTTTCCGGCATGATGATTGCCATCTTTACCGTCACCCTCGGCTGGCCCGTTTGGCAGGCGATCCTGGTGACTTTTGCCCTGGCCTTGGCGATTGGTGCGTTGAACGGCTACATCGTTGTACGCACCGGATTGCCGAGTTTTATCGTAACGCTGGCCTTTCTGTTCATCCTGCGCGGGTTCACGATCTTCCTGCCGCAACTCATTGAACGTAAAACAATTATTGGCGGTGTAGATAGAGCCGCAGAAGGCGATTGGCTTGCGTTTTTGTTCGGCGGAAAAGTCCTGACCGGCTTGTTCAGCTGGATGGGAGAAGCGGGTTTGATCGCTGTCTTCGAACGCGGATCCAGAGCCGGTCAGCCGGTCGTGGAAGGGGTGCCGATGCTGATTGTCTGGGCGATTGGCCTGGTGGTTGTCGGCCACATACTCTTGACCCGGACCCAATTTGGAAACTGGATTTTTGCCGCAGGCGGCGACGCTCAGGCCGCGCGCTATGTCGGTGTTCCGGTGAACCGGGTGAAAATCATGATGTTCATGTTCACCGCCTTCTGTGCCACCGTGTTTGCTACGTGTCAGGTGATGGAGTTCGGCTCTGCCGGTGCCGACCGTGGCCTCTTGAAAGAGTTTGAAGCGATCATCGCCGTTGTCATCGGAGGCGCGCTTCTCACTGGCGGCTATGGCTCCGTTGTTGGGGCGGCTCTGGGTGCATTAATCTTCGGTGTGGTGCAGCAGGGGCTGTTTTTCGCCGGGGTGGAAAGTTCTCTATTCCGTGTGTTCCTCGGGGTAATCCTGCTCTTTGCCGTGATCCTCAACACCTACATCCGCCGCATTATCACTGGGGAGAGATAAGATGACGTCCATTCACGCTCCCATCATTCAAATGCGCAACATCGAAAAGCACTTTGGTTCAGTGATCGCGCTCGCAGGCGTGTCTGTCGATGTATATCCGGGCGAGTGTCACTGCCTTTTGGGCGATAATGGTGCGGGTAAATCGACCTTCATCAAGACCATGTCCGGGGTTCACAAACCCACCAAAGGCGAAATCCTGTTTGAAGGAAAACCCTTGAGTTTCGCCGATCCACGTGATGCCATATCAGCGGGAATAGCGACGGTATATCAAGACCTTGCCATGATCCCACTGATGTCGGTCAGCCGCAATTTCTTCATGGGCAACGAACCGATCCGCAAGATTGGACCGCTAAAACTCTTCGACCATGACTACGCCAATCAGGTAACGATGGACGAAATGCGCAAGATGGGCATCAATCTGCGTGGCCCGGATCAAGCTGTCGGCACCTTGTCCGGTGGCGAACGTCAGACAGTGGCGATTGCCCGGGCGGTTCATTTTGGTGCCAAGGTTCTGATCCTGGACGAGCCGACATCAGCGCTCGGGGTCCGCCAAACTGCAAATGTGCTGGCGACCATCGACAAGGTCCGCAAGCAGGATATTGCTGTGGTGTTCATCACGCATAACGTCCGCCATGCGATGGCGGTCGGCGACCGGTTTACGGTGCTCAATCGCGGCCAGACACTAGGAACGGCGCAGCGCGGCCAGATCACACCTGAAGAGCTGCAAGACCTGATGGCAGGCGGCCAGGAACTGGTGGCGCTCGAAGGTTCGCTTGGCGGGACGGTCTGAAGACAAGAGATACTTCCGTGGTGAAAACATGGTGGGAAAGTCCTCACCGACGCCGGACTTAAAATGATCAACTGAAAGCCCGGTCAAATTATCCAATCAATCCTTTCAGGATACGTTGGTTGGGCTTTCAAAACAAAGGCGCTGCGAGTGTGCATTGGCCGGCCCATGCAAAGCATGTATCCGGTCGCGCCACTGGCCCGGCTTGCGGCCGTCGTGAGCTGCCCTTGAGAACCACCGACCCTTTAAAGTTTAGATCAGTGGGCAGCATTTCTAACGCAACTTCTGTCACGACCATGTGCGCATCTTTAACTCTTGTTTTCCAAGGGATCTGCGCTTCGACTTAAATCTAGACTAAATAAAACCGTATTTTTTCATGCGGTTGTAGAGTGTTTTGCGGCTGATATTCAAAACCCTGGCGGTCTCTGTCTTGCGAAAACCGTTTTGGGTGAGCGCTTCGAGAAGTTGCTGGCGCATGGCTTGTTGTGCAGTCGGCATAAGAGGCGGCGCGCTTTGATTTCCAAGGACTGCTCGCATGTCGTGGGCTTCAAAAATGGTTTTCGTTGAATGCTGAGACAAGGCGATCACAAGGGCCCGCAGTTCCGCATCATTCTCCGCCCAGTCGTGGGCTGACAAGACCCGGAAAGCGGCCGGACGGATTGTTGGCATGCGCCCCTCAAGACCAAGGGTATTGACCATAGCGTTGAAGATCAGCCGCATGTCCAGGTGCCGCTCGCGCAATGTCGGCATGCGCAAACGCAGCACAGTGCTGCCGAGCCGATCGAGCAAATCTCCACTGTCCGTTTCGGTTAAAAAAATAAGACGCGCGGTCAGAGGCCTGGTCTGATGTCCACCGACCAGTTGGACCCGCCCGGAGCGCAACGCAGACGCAAACTTGCCCTGGACCAGTCTTGGCATCAGCTGGCTGTTTTGCAGAACGACAATCTCTGCCCCTTCATTCAGAAGCCCTGTGACCTTGGTAAGGTCGCCGTGACGTCCGAATATTTCGTCATTTGCGCGATGGGATGAAACACTTTGTGAGAAATCGAATTGCGATACCCGGCGGCTGCGTCGAAGAGGATCGAGAATAATGTTAAGTGCGGATTGAAGATCGGAGCCGGGCGCGCCGTTTAGGACAACAGGAACAGAGCTTGCCCGCGCTCCCAATAACTCGGTGGCGAATTGGGTGAAAGCTGGAGATTGGCCGACCAAGCCATACCTAGCAGCATTGGCGCGCGCTTCTTGGGCCACCCTGCTTTTCGTTCCAGAGGCAGCAGCGGCGGATTGATATTCAGCGATCTGATTGGTCACTGAGTTTTGGACGGGAAAGCGGTCAATTGTCGAACCGCCAACATATCCATCGATTTTGGCAAACTGGATTACGAAGTGCAGATCTTCTGCCGTCAAAATCGGACCGCCTTCAAGATAGACCTCCATGTTGGGATTGATCTTTCGGATGGTGTGAGTGACTTCACGTGCTTTTTGTGCGGCTTCCTCCAAACTGATATCCGCGACATGGCTTTTTCCGCCACCGACATTCCAGCCGTAATTAAAAACAATGGCATTGAGACCTGCCGCAGCCGCATCTCTGGCGTGCTCGCGCGTACCGCAATAAAACAACCCGCGTCCGCCAAGTTTCTGGACGGTTCTCAACAGCTGTATTTCCGAATGCACCCCAATCCCGCTGCGCTCAAGCAGACGTTTCATGCCTGGGGTGTAGTGCATGACGCTTGGAAAATTGACGGCACCAACAAAACCGAGCCGGAGGATATTGCGGGCCATGTCTTCAATATTGAGTGTCTGTGACCAGCTGTTCAGTCCAACATAGACCGGCACGCGTGCATTGGGGAGAACTTCCCTTTCAGCAAACTGCAATGTGATGCCGTTGGCGTCATGGATAGGCAGCATGCACGCGATTGACGGTGCTCCCATGTTCCGTAGTCGGCCGGCATTGAGAGCGAGCAAGAAATCCGCGCCACCTTCTTCTGCAGCTCTGGCAACTATGCCGCTTCCCACTGCTGCGCCGATCTTAAAGCGATTTGTCATTTGACCAACTGTACCTCTACCGGCCGGATGACACCGGCATCGATACCCGCTGGCCAGGTCCGGGGCCGAACACTCTCTGCGTCGGTAACCAATCCAAGGACGTAACCTTGATAGTCAGGTATGGCTTTCCTGACTTTGAGGATTTGTTCCTGACGCATCCGGACGGATGGAAAACCCGTTTCGAAATGATCCACCGGTGGCAGGACGAAGAGGGCGTTGACACCAGCCTCCGCTGCAACCACAGCTTCTTCGGGCCGTCCAATGCTGACAATTGATTTCGCTCGTGTACCGCAAAGACTGATTAAAGTGTTCAGTTCATTGGCAAACCCGAGATTTACATCGCTTAGCTGCTGCACAAAAGCATCGTCATACTGAATGATGGATGGCAGATTGCTCAGCCATGAAACACTGCGAGCCGTCAATTGATGTGTCAGTATAGTTTTGTTCAAAAACGGATTTGTCAAAAAGACCCCTGCAGCATCGCCGTCCTCCATAACGCCCGCAGGTGGCAAATGCGTTTCAGGTTTGCGGGTTGGCAGGAGTAGGGAAACTTCAACCGGTAGTGAGCCAGGGGCTTCCGGTGTTCCAGCGGTCAGAATGCTGCGGGGCAGCAACTGATTGGACAGCTCTTTCACGGCAACATGCCAACGAAGATAGTTTTCATTATGGATCATTGTTACCCATATTTACCCATTATCTGAGTAAAGACAAATTGCAATGACGAGAGGGCAGGTGTCACTCTAACCAAACAGAACGACCGTTTGGGAGGATGATCGTCTTGCAGTTTTGTATTCACCACTGCTTGTTTGCAGGCGCGTCATGACACTTTGGCGCGAAAATCCCTGGCGTGTGTCCTTCGCCATTTTGTCTGGTTGTGTACTGGTGTGGCTCGTGCTGGCAGTTTGGCCTGAGTGGGTCAAAGATGTCCTCGGGCCCAAAAAAACCTTCGTCAATACACTTTTCAACGGGCTAACCCTCGCCGGACTTTATTTTCTCGTCGCCAGTGGATTTACGCTCATTTTCGGATTGATGCGGAACGTCAATCTCGCTCATGGGTCGATGTACTTGCTCGGAGGCTATCTCGGCTATGAGGTTGCTGAATATACCGGCAATTGGATTATGGGAGCCGTTGCGGCTTTCGCGGTATTGGCAGTACTCGGGGCGGTGTTGCAAGTCGCTGTGTTTCAGCGAATGCAGGGCGACGACCTACGCCAAACCCTTGTAACGATTGGTATCTCGATAATTGCTGCTGATTTAATGCTGGCGGCCTGGGGCGGGACCACTTATCAGTTTGCGCCGCCAGAAGCCCTCTTCGGGGCCGTAGAACTGCCGATTATTTCCACGATCCGCTCTTCCGGTCAGGAAGTCTATATCAAATACCCTTTTTACCGGCTGTTTGTTCTCATGGCTGCGATTGCCATCGGAATAGCGCTTTGGCTGTTTTTGAACCGGACCCGGACCGGAATGATGATCCGTGCCGGTGTAGATGACCGCAGCATGCTCGCGGCTACCGGGGTCAATGTTGATCTGGTGTTTGTCTTTGTATTCGCTATTGGGGCAGGGCTCGCGGGGCTTGCCGGTGTCATCGGCGGCACAGCACTTTCGATAGCCCCCGGTGAGGACGTCCGGTACTTGCTGGCCTCGCTTGTCGTGGTCATCGTCGGCGGCATGGGGTCGATCACGGGGGCTGCGATAGGTGCCATGCTCATCGGCCTCGCCGAGCAATTTGGACTAGCCTATTTCCCGACCTATGGGGTCGTGCTGACCTTCATCATCATGATCGCTGTTCTTGCAATCCGGCCACAGGGGATCATGGGACGATGACACGCATTGGTCAAATTCCACCAGCCTGGCTTGGTCTTGCTGCTCTTATGCTGCTGTTTCCTGTTCCGGCCAATGAGTTTTTCCTGGTGCAGATCGGAGGCTATAGCCTGGTCCTAGGAACGATCTCGTTGTCGCTGATGATCCTTGCCGGCTATGGAGGCATGGTTAGCCTAGCTCAACTGACCGCCGCAGGCCTTGCTGCCTACACCATTCCAATCCTTGGCAACAATACGCAGGATGTCATGGGGTTAGGGTTCGGCTGGTGGTTGACTATTCCCATTGCACTCATCGTTGGCGGCGTATTCAGCGCGCTGGTTGGGTTAATTGCTGTGCGCACCAGCGGGATCTATATGATCATGATCACGCTCGCGGTTGCCGTCTCGGTGTTCTTTTTCACCAGGCAAAACTATGGTCTTTTCAACGGTTTTACAGGCTTTGCAGGAATTGGAGCGCCCGAGCTCTTCGGCATTGATATGCGCGCGCCGTTGCCATTTTATTATCTATGCCTGACCGTCGCGGGCTCATTATTTTGCGCAACGGTTTATTTGTCACGATCGCCTTTCGGCCTCAGCTTGCAAGCCGTTCGCGATAATCCCCGCCGGGTGGCCGCGCTCGGGTACTCCGTGGTTTTTGTACGGATTTATGCCTTTTTCCTGGCCGGAATTGTGGCTGCGGCTGGCGGCATACTGCTTGTGATTTTGAATGGCCGCATTTCACCGGGAACCATTGGCGTCGACGTTGCCATCGACATTCTGGTGATTGCGGTTGTCGGCGGCCTGCGCCATCCGCTCGGACCCTTCATTGGCGCACTTGCCTTTGTCCTTCTGGAAAGTTTCGCCATCGATCTGATCGACCGCGAGCGGTTCAACACCGTCATTGGCGCCGCATTTCTTGCGGTCGTCTTGTTCTCACCTGACGGAATTCTGGGGCTTTGGGGGAAGCTCAGGAAGCGAATAGGGGCCGAAACCGCGATGCCGCGGAGTGGAAGTTTAAGTTCAATTCAAAGGGAGGAAGTATCATGAGGAAGTCGAAGTTACTTATCAGCGCATCAATGGCTGTGTTCTTAAGTGCGGGCAGTGCCTGGGCAGCGGATTTAAAAATGGGGGCCGTTGCCGTTCTTGAAGGTGCGTTTGCTGTTCTTGGAGAAGACAGTATGCGCGGCGTCGAACTCGCCCTGAAGGAATTCAATTACTCGGCAGGCGGGAAGTCGATTGAGCTGATAACCGGATCAACAGACGCATCGCCGGACAGTGCTGTGCGGACAACGCGGAAAATTGTGGAACAAGATGGCGCAAAGATCGTTATCGGTCCATTGTCCGGATCGGAAGGACTGGCAATTCGCGACTACGCCAAGACCCAGCCGAATGCAACGTTCATCAATGGGTCTTCGGGTGCTCAGGACACCACTCTTCGCGAAAGTGCTGAAAACTTCTTCCGTTTCAATACGGAAGGCGCACAGTGGATGGCTGGCCTCGGCGAGTATGTGTACAATACCAAGGGCTATCGGACCGTAGCTGTCCTCGCAGAAGACTATTCTTTCCCATACACTCAGGTCTTTGGTTTTCTTGAGCCATTTTGCGCCGCCGGGGGAAAGGCACCTCAAGAAGCGCGCTTTTTCGTACCAATCGGCAACAAAGACTACAGCTCCGTAATTGCGGCTTTGCCGGATGATGTTGATGCGATTTTTGTCGCGCTCGGCGGTGCTGACGCCGTTAACTTCCTGACCCAATACGAACAGGCCGGTGGCGACCTCCCACTGATTGCTGGATCGATTACCGTGGATCAGACCGTGCTCGGTTCCAAAGGCCGAACCCGGGACTTCATCATCGGCACACCTTCTTCAGGTCCGATCTCGGACACTTGGGATGATCCGCGTTGGTCGGCATTCGTAAACACATACAAGGAAACTTACCCCAAAGGATTCCCGTCCCCATCATTGTTCGCCCACGCCTACTACATCAATACAAAGGCGGCATTGTTGGCGCTTGACGAAGTCGGCGGCGATTTATCCGATGGCGGTGTGAAATACCGGGAAGCGCTGTCCAATCTAACATTTGAAACGCCGACAGGCATGGTCAGGCTTGATGAGAGGCGCAATGCGATCGCCGATGTATTCCTAACCGAAGTTGTGGAAGGTCCAGACGGAAACCTCGTAAATGCGACATTGAGCATTACCCCGCAAGTTACGCAAACGCTTGGGGCTTCCTACGAGGACTTTTTGAAGCACGGCCCGGTTAGCCGCGAAAACCCGGCCTGCGAGTAAATCCGAGTATGGAACGCAGCGACGCTCTTTCCCGGCTACAGTCTTCAGGGCAATACGCTCTGGAGCTGGAGGCAGTCAGCCGCCATTTCGGTTCTTTGGTGGCTCTCGCGGATATCAATCTTGCAGTGCGAGCCGGAGAGCGCCGGGCCATTCTGGGCTCAAACGGGGCAGGGAAAACGACACTCTTCAATGCGGTGACCGGAGATTTTCCGGTCACTACCGGACGAATCCGGTTTTTTGGAGAAGATGTCACCAGTCTTCCCGCTCAAGAACGGATCCGGCGCGGTTTGCGCCGGACCTATCAGATCTCATTGTTGTTTGAAAACATGAGCGTGCGTGACAATCTTTTTGTCGCCTGCCGGGGCGTGGCGCCGAACAGGGCGTCCCTCAAACGCACTGGCCCGTCAGACCCAGCCGGTGAGTCAGCACAGATCCTCGCCGAGGCGGTCCACTTGGCAGAAGTTCTCGACGCGAGGGTTGGCACACTCAGTTATGGCCAGCAGCGCCAGCTTGAGATCGGCATGGCACTCGCGGGGGCGCCACGGTTCATATTGTTCGACGAACCGGCTGCCGGGTTATCTCCAACTGAGAGATCAGAGTTGGTTGAAATCCTAACCGCTCTACCTCCGCATATCGGTTACGTGATCATTGAACACGATATGGATGTGGCACTGAGGGTCACTGAAAGGGTTTCCATGATGCACAACGGTCGGGTCTTCAAGGAAGGAACGCCTGAGGAAATCGAAAGCGACCCGGAAGTGCAAGCGCTCTATCTGGGAGACAGTCATGGCTGATTCCGGTCCGGTCCTGTCTGTTCATGGGCTCAATGTCTATTACGGTTCTTCCCACGCGCTTCAAGGCGTTGATATTGCGCTCGATCAGGGGGTGCATGCCGTCCTTGGCCGCAACGGCATGGGTAAGACAACGCTGTGCAACGCAATCATGGGGCTTGTACCCGTTCAATCCGGGTCGATCCGCTTTGATGGCCGGGACATAACCGGTCTGGCGCCGAACCGGATTGCCTCAATGGGCATCGGATATACGCCGCAAGGACGGCGGCTCTGGCCATCCTTGAGCGTTGACGAACATCTCCGGCTCTGTGCAAAAGCAAAATCGGCTTGGTCTGTTGAGCGTATCTACGAAACGTTTCCAAGACTGGCGGAGCGGCGGAACAATGGCGGTGGACAGTTGTCCGGCGGCGAGCAGCAAATGCTGGCGATTGCCCGTGCTCTTTTGCCGGGGCCGCGTCTTCTGGTGATGGACGAGCCCACTGAAGGCCTCGCACCAGTGATTGTTGATCAGGTCGTCGAACTGCTGTGTCAGCTTGAAGCCGAGCGCGAAGTCTCCGTCCTTTTAATCGAGCAGAACCTCGCCGTTGCAACGTCATGTGCCGAAGACGTTTCAATCATGGTCAACGGCCAAATCAAACACGTGCTTGGCACTGCGGAACTTGCAGCGGACCGGCAATTGCAGGAGCGCTTGTTAGGGGTAGGGCGGCATTCACATGATGGCGACAACGGCTCGTCCGAAACGTCGCAGATTACCCGGCAGCAAAGCCCTTCTCGCAAAACACCCGCAGTTTCAGAAGCAAGCAACAGCGTGCCGGAAGCCCGTGCAGTCCCTCTTAACGATTACACACCTCCGCCACGATGGTCAGCTGACACTTGGAAGGATCAAGAAGCTCCAGTGAAACATTCTCCAAATTCAAATGGCCAGATACCTGAAGCCGCCAAAACTGCCCCTAAACCAACATCTTTGGGGGACGTCATCATCGTTGCAGGCACGTTTGACACCAAGGCTCCGGAACTAAATTTTCTGCGCGAACGCCTTCTCGCACAGCGCTTGCCGGTTCGCACCGTGGATCTGTCCACATCAGGAAAACCGTCTTCTGCCGACATTCCGCCGCATCATGTCGCTGCGTTTCACCCGCACGGTGCAGCAGGTGTATTCACCGGTGACCGGGGAACTGCTGTTGCTGCGATGGCCGACGCTTTCGAAGCCTGGGCAAGATCGGCACAGGGGATACGGGGGATGATTTCCGCAGCTGGCTCCGGCGGCACGTCTTTGGTGACACCGGCTATGCGCGCGATGGCTGTTGGTGTGCCCAAAATGATGATCTCTACCGTTGCCTCAGGCGATGTCGGGCAATACGTCGGTCCATCTGACATTATGATGATGTATTCCGTCACGGATGTTCAGGGCATAAACCGCATCTCGGCGCAGGTTCTGGCCAATGGTGCCAATGCCCTGGCCGGTGCAGTCAACTATGCGCGGTCCAGTCCCCTCGAAATTGAGAATTCCAAGCCGCCGATCGGCCTAACAATGTTCGGGGTAACCACTCAGTGCGTCCAGAGCATCGTTTTAGATCTAGAAGATTCTTACGAGTGCCTGGTGTTCCACGCGACCGGGACCGGTGGTCAGTCGATGGAAAAGCTCGCCGACAGCGGCATGCTGACAGGCGTACTTGATATTACGACGACCGAAGTCTGCGACATGATGATGGGCGGCGTGATGCCGGCAACCGAAGACAGGTTTGGCGCAATCATCCGTTCCAGGATCCCTTACGTCGGCTCGGTCGGTGCACTAGACATGGTCAATTGGCATGGGCGGGGAACTGTACCTGACAAATACAGGGATCGTCTTTTCTACGAACACAATCCGCAAGTGACGCTCATGCGCACGACTGTGGAGGAAAATAGAAAGATGGGTCGCTGGATCGCAGAACGGCTCAATCAGATGACTGGCCCAGTCCGCTTTTTGCTGCCGCTCAAAGGTGTATCCGCACTGGATGCTGCCGGGCAGCCCTTTGACGATGCATCCGCCCGTCAAGCTCTGTTTGATGCGATCCGGGGAACATTTGTTTCCGCATCGAACCGCAAACTCATTGAAATCGATAACAACATCAACGATCCGGAATTTAAAAGGGCCGCTGTGGCCGCCTTCGCCGAGATCGCAGAAGGGAGGACAGCGCCAAATGCCAAGATTTGAACGCGCCGAGTTACTGTCGAAATTCCAGAAGATGAAGGCGGACGGCATCCCGATCGTCGGGGGCGGCGCCGGGACGGGCCTATCAGCAAAATGTGAGGAAGCTGGCGGTATCGATCTGATCGTGATCTATAACTCCGGTCGTTACCGTATGGCAGGGCGGGGCTCTTTGTCGGGGTTGCTTGCCTATGGCAATGCGAATGAAATTGTCATGGAGATGGCGAGTGAAGTCTTGCCGGTTACCATGCATACGCCTGTGCTTGCCGGCGTCAACGGCACCGATCCCTTTTGCAACTTTGACACCTATCTGGACGATGTGAAACGCGTCGGCTTCTCCGGCATTCAGAACTTTCCAACCGTTGGTCTTATTGACGGTACCTTCCGGGCCAACCTTGAAGAGACCGGTATGTCATATGCCAATGAGGTCGATCTCATCTCCCGGGCCAAATCCAAGCAATTGTTGACGACACCATATGTGTTTTCAGCGAAGGACGCCGACGCCATGGCCCGCGCGGGTGCAGACCTAATCGTCTGCCATCTAGGGTTAACGACCGGCGGGGCCATTGGTGCTGAGACAGCGCTGAAACTTTCGGATTGTCCGGCCATGGTGGATGAATGGGCGGACGCCGCTCTTTCGGTAAATCCCGACGTCATTATCCTTGTTCATGGCGGCCCGGTCGCCATGCCAGAGGATGCGGAGTTTATTCTCAATAATACTATGAATTGCCACGGATTTTACGGCGCTTCGTCCATGGAACGCTTGCCAGCCGAAGTGGCACTGACCGAACAAACGCGTGCTTTCAAGGCGATCCGCGCCACTGCTTGAGGAAATCAGTTATGCCCAGCACAGCTTTAACTCTGCTCATAGGCCTGATCGTCGGGATCGTTGTAATCGTTTGCCTTTTGAATTGGTTTTACCTGCGCGGCGTCTCCGGCCGCGCTTATGTGCGCACCGGATTTGGTGGCCGGAAGGTGATGATTGATTCCGGAATGTTGGTTCTTCCAATCCTGCACCAGGTCACTCCCGTCAGCCTTGGTCTGTCAAAGATGGCGCTCAAGTCTGAAAGAGAGGAGGGGCTTATTACATCTGACCGTATGCGTGTTGATGTCGACGCCGAATTTTTTGTTCAGGTCGCTGCCACGCCTGAAGCAGCTGCATTGGCGGCGGCGTCACTGGGGGATCTGACAAACCAGCCGGACTTGCTCGCAGCCTTTTATGAAAGCGAATTCCTGGGTGCGTTGCGCTCTGTTGCAGCCGAACACACTTTGAACGGTTTGCATGAAAATCGCGCTGGTTTTATCGACGCTGTTCAGGCGCGCATCGCGCCCGTTCTTGCAAATAACGGACTGGAGCTGTCCAGCATCGCGATCAGAAACCTCGACCAGACAGCCTTGGAGCATTTTAATCCAGCCAACAGTTTCGACGCTGAAGGTTTGACCCAGCTGATCGGCACCGTGGAGGAACGCCGGCAGCTACGCAACTCTATTGAACAGAAATCTGCTGTTGCTATTCGCGAGGCCAATCTGGCGGCAGAAAAAGAAACGCTGACCCTCGAACGAGAAAGCCAACTTGCCCGCCTGGAACAGGAACGCGACGTTGAAAAACACCGTGCGGAGCAGGGCGCCGAAATAGCCCGCGAACAAGCGGAAAGGTCCGCAGAAGCCGAAGCGGCCCGCATCACCGGCACCCAGGCTACAAATCAGCATGAGATCGCTGCCAAGGAAGAAGTAGAACGGAGCCGTCTTGCTTCAGAACGCGCACTGGATGAAAGCCGGATCCTCCGCGAACAGGAGCGGCGGCGGCTTGAGATCGAGCGGGAGCGGTTCATAGAATTGACGAAGATCGAAAAAGCGATTGCAGTCCTTTCAAAATCCGTCGAGGAAGCTGGTGTTCGCATAGAAGCGGAAGCGAAACTCACCGCGGCGGCAAAGGCAGACGAGAATGTTACAATGGCACAAGACCTTTGTGCCGCAGAACGGAACGCTGCTGTTTCGCGGATCGAGGCCGACCGTGATGCCAATGCAGAACAGGTGCTTTCAGCCGCGCATGCAGAGGCCGAGCGTCTGCGCAACGAAGCTGAGAATATTCTCACTCAAGACGCCCGCGCCGGCCGGTTGCGGAGCCAGTTAATCGCCAAACTTGAAACGGTGATCGCCGAAACCGTCAAGCCCATTGAAAAGATCGATGGCATCAAATTGGTGCACATGAGCGGTGGCGAAGGCGGCGGTGGCCGTACGCCAACGGATGAAGTCATCGACAGTGCTTTGCGGTACCGTGTTCAGGCGCCAATGATTGATGAACTGATGAAGGAAATCGGTGTCGATGGCGCCAATGTTTCCAAAATGGGGGATGTTTTCCGCTCAGCGAAAGATGCTCAGAGCCTGGCCAAGAGCATCGGTGGAAATGGCAGTGCGAACGGCGCTGAAAAACAACAGCAAAAGGGTCATGACAATGGTTGAAGTGTTTGTTTCATCGGTTATTCCGGCTGATGTTGATCGGGTCTGGGAAGCTGTCCGCGATTTCAACGCCATGCCGATTTGGCATCCGTTGATTGCCGACAGCCGGATTGAGACCGGCGCACCGTCCGACCAGATCGGTTGTGTCCGCAATTTCACATTGACCGATGGCAGCCGTATTCGTGAAAAACTGCTTGCTCAATCAGATCTTGAGCACAGTTTCACGTATTCCATCGTGGAGGCCGATATTCCATTGCAGAATTATGTTGCTGGGATGTCACTCTTTCCGGTTACCGATGGCGGTATAACCTATGCCACATGGACGGCCAAATTTACATGCCCTGAAGGTCAAGAAGACGAACTACATGAGATGGTTTCCAACGATGTATTTCAAGCCGGTTTTGACACATTGAAACAAAGATTTAGCTGACTTTCTATTGGGAAACGAAATACGCCTGACGCTCATTCGGAAAACTGGCCGCAACTGACAGCCGGTCTTCAAAATGAGCGCAGGTTCGGCGCTCATACATCTTTGATGGAAATCCAAAAAAGTCAGGCCTACGTCTGCAATATTGTGTGGGAAGAGTTTTGCTGCGTCTTCAGGATGCGTCGGTCGCGTTTTGGGACACGACAAAATATGACATCTTAGCTGCCTGAAACCCGCTGGTTCGGTTATTCAAACAGTCTATGAAGCCACTATGCCGGCGGCTCCTATTTATCGGCGGTAATCTGAATCATAATTTATGCGCCTTTGTAGACGCCTAATGGTACTGGGGGCGGATCCTATTAAGACACCGGATTTGTCGGTATGGGGCATACCGAAATTCAAACTGAGCGTGAGTGCTCTATGGGATTACCCATACGACTTATTCGCATAATCAATATTATGGAACATTATTGCATTCGGTAAAAACCACGGCGTTTTCTGCTGTTTGGATGATTTTCGTATCAAGCCGCTTCACTTTGCCAGCTGACAAACCGAACTCAGGTCTCGTTGGTCAACTCACCGCCATCACCATCGATTACACGCCGTGCGGTCTCATAATCAAATCCAGCCCGGCACATGGCTGCGAGATCTTTTGTTCGGCGGTCCGCGCGTTTGGCCGGGTCTGCGAACGGTCCGAAGCGCCGGCGTTTTGCGTATCGAGCTGCGGCGTCCAATTCATCGGATGTGTCTTCCGCCAGAACCGTCTCCAAGATCTGCGGCGGAACACCTTTGGCTCTGAGGTGCGCTTCGATCTTCTTTTTGGATTGACCTTTACGGCGCAGGCTTGCGAATTTCATTTCGGCGAAACCCAGGTCATTGACCATGCCGGTGCGCACGCATTTCTCAACGATGGTGTCGAGCATCTCTGCGAAATCGCCAGGATCCAGGTCTAGAGCCTGACAAGCTTGGTAAATCTTACGGTCCAGAACTTTCCGCAAATTGGCTTCGGTGGACGCATATCGTTCCAGATAATGAACTGCGGCTCTGAGCAGTCGCACTTCAGTTGGTTTTTTGTAGCGCCGCTCAGCCGGCATGAACGGCCGTTTCCTTGGCGGTTTTGTCTTGCTCAGCGTTTACGGTAATCTGAAGGCCGTCATAGGCAGGTTCGATGCCCGCCGGCAGTTCTTCTGATAAGATTTTATAATCTAAATCATTGTGTAGATTTGTAAAAATAGCCTTCTTCGGTGCTAATTCCGTAGTCCATTCCAGCGCATCGTCGAGATTAAAATGGCTCGGATGAGGTCTGCGCCGCAAACAATCCAGAATGAGAAGATCCAGGCCTTGCAAAGCCTTGAAGCTGGCCGGAGAAATGTCTGATACATCAGGTACATAGGCCGCATCGCCAATCCGGAAACCCAAAGCCGGGATTTCCCCGTGAACCACCTCGATCGGCAAAAACTCAATTGATCCACCCGGGCCGTCGATCGCAACCTTTTCCCCGGCCGTCATGACATGCCGGTCCAGGATTGGCGGATAACTTGAGCCTGGCGGGGTTTCGAAACAATAGCCGAACGCAGCCATAGCCTTCTCAAACGTCGGTGCATCCATATAGACCGGGATGCGGCGCCGGTCGCGCACCATAAAGGCTCGAAGGTCATCAATGCCGTGCAGATGATCCGCATGGGCGTGGGTATAGAGCACCGCATCCATCCGCTGGACATCGGCTGTGAGCAATTGATCGCGCAGATCGGGACCAGTGTCTATCAACGCTGTTGTGCACCCGTTTTCCCCAAACTTTTCCACAAGCAGTGCACAGCGCCGGCGCCGGTTTTTCGGTTCGTTCGGGTCGCACAGTCCCCAGTCATTACCGATGCGCGGAACGCCACCGGAGGACGCACAGCCCAAAATCGTCAATCGAACTGTCATGCTGCGCCAGCCTCCTTGAGACTGGTGGTTTGCGGCTTGGGTACTTTCTTGAATAGACGGAAGAAATTGTCTGTCGTCTGGCGGGCAATGTCCTCTTTGGAAACACCCCGTGTCTCGGCCAGAACCTCTGCCGTCATCGCTGTATAAGCCGGTTCATTGCGTTTGCCGCGGCGCGGCTGCGGTGCCAAATAAGGCGCATCGGTTTCCACAAGCAGCCGGTCGGCTGGCAGTTCACGGGCGATTTCACGGAGCTCTTCAGACTTTTTGAAGGTCAAGATTCCTGAAAACGAGACATATAGCCCGAGTTCAATTCCAGTCATGGCGAGGTCTCTGCCGGAGGAAAAACAATGGAGCAGGGCCGGGAATGCCCCCTTCCCCATTTCTTCCCGCAATATGGCGGCCATATCGTCATCGGCATCGCGCGAATGGATCACCAGGGGCAGCCCCGTTTGACGTGCGGCTTCAATGTGAATGCGCAAGCCTTCCGCCTGTGCATCCCTCGGCGCCTTGTCATAAAAATAGTCGAGACCGGCTTCGCCGATGGCAACAACTTTCGGATGGGCAGCCAGCCGGACGATTTCATCGACCGGTATGCCACGTTCCGTGCCTGCATTGTGCGGATGGGTGCCGACCGAACAATAAACTTCCGGGTACGTCTCAGTGATGGCACGGATCTGATCGAATTTGCGGATATGGGTGCAAATTGTCACCATCATCTCCACCCCGGCGTCTTTGGCCCGGGCAATGAGATCATCGCGTTCGCCGTTAAAATCGGGAAAATCGAGATGGCAATGGCTGTCTACTAACATGAAGGGTCGATCTGAATTTTGGGTGGTTGTTCAGTCATGCGTACATAAGGCGTAGCGCCGTATAAGGCCAGCAGGTCGCGGCATATTATCCTTGTTGGAGCTTCCTTAGGTTTAAGAAGAAGTCGAGAACGACCTGTTTTCGATCCAGGTTGAGCGCGTCACTGTCGGAGATGGCTTTTTGGGTCGCCTCCCACAAGGAAACATAGCGGTAGGCAATCCCTGTTCCAGCGGTGAGCGAGCGGCGCATCTGACCGTGCAGCCAGTTTTCGGCAACATGTTGGAAACTCTCCCAGTTGTCGGATTGTCCGCGCGCTGCGACGAGATCCGATAAGGTATGGAGCGCTTTCAGATCCATTTGGGACGCATTTTCTGCAAGCTTGCGCGTGCCCTGCGCGATCGCAAGACCATCTCCGGCCAGAAGCGTCAACGCGGCCCGCAAACTCCCGTCCGCCGTTTCTGAAATTTCGTTTAATCCTGCAGCATCCGGTAGGCCGGCAGGAGACAGTTCCCGTAATCCGTTTGCGATGTCGGTTGCGGAAAGCGGTGTCATGTCCAGGCGCCGGCAGCGGGAACGGATTGTTGGCAAAAGCCGGCCTGGCGCATGGCTTAGAACCAGGAACAGACATCGTTCAGGTGGTTCTTCAAGTATTTTCAATAACGCATTGGCAGAACTGGCATTCATGTCATCTGCAGCATCAACGATACAGACCCGCCAGGCCCGGGCGGACGCCGTAGTTCCGAAGAAATTGACCGTCCGGCGCACCTCATCCACCGGGAGATCCGCCTTGAAGCGTTTTCCCTTGTCGTCCCATGGGCGGCGCAGATGTAAGATGTTGGGATGTCCCCCGGCCGCGATCTGCCGGGCAACAGGGTGATCTTCGGGAATACTAAGATCCGTTGCCATCGCCGTTTGGCTGCCGAACCGGTCTGGATGGGCAAGGACAAATTTGGCAAACCGGAAGGCAAGTGTTGCCTTGCCAATGCCTTTTGGACCGCCAAGGATCCAGGCGTGGTGCAAGCGCTCGGACCGGTAGGCGCCTAACAGTGCCTGTTCTGTCTGGCCGTGGCCAATCAACCGGCTGCGTTCGTGCGGCAAGGGAATGCCGGGTAGCGCATCAACTTCAGGCGTCTCAACAGGTTCTGGCTTGCGCGCCACGCCTACGCCTCCTCAGAAACTTGTGGCGTGCCGTTGGCGGCGTTCAATACGTGTTCGAACGCAGCCTCAACAGCGTCCCGGATGGCAGTTTCCACTGCTCCCAAATCCTTTGCGCCATCAATCACCGCAAACCTGTGGGATTCTTCTTCCGCCAATTCCAGAAACCGTTGCCGCCGCCGCTCATGCACCTGCATAGCTTCGCCTTCAAACCGGTCTGGTCCGCCGCTCGCATCCGTTTTAGAACGCTCTTTGACCCGGGCCATGCCGACTTCGGCTGGAACATCGATCAGGAGCGTAAGCTCCGGCCGGATGCCGGCGACAGCAGCCGTTTCCAGGAGCTTCAGGTAATCGAGATCGACCCCGCCCTCACCTTGATAAACACGCGTAGAATCGGCATAGCGGTCACAAAGCACCCAATCCCCACGCTCCAAAGCGGGTTTGATCAGCGTGTCGACGTGATCTGCACGGGCAGCCGCAAACAGCATGGCTTCCCCGCGCGGCCCAAGGTCTTTGGCTTCTCCAGATAAAAGCATGTTCCGGATTTTTTCAGCACCCGGCGATCCACCCGGCTCACGGGTCACAACGACTGTTTTTCCTTTGTTTTCCAAGAAGTTTTTCAGCCGCGCGATCTGGGTTGATTTGCCGGCCCCCTCGCCGCCTTCAAAGCTGATGAAATGTCCTTGCACCTGGGTTCGGTTCCTGTTGGTCGTAAAGCGCTTATGGTCGTCGGCCTGGACGCTGAAAATATTGTAAAGAGCAGATAGACCGAAACCGCTATCCAATCCAGCCAAATAGCAATTCTTGCACGCTGTCGAGTGCTTTGCCGACCAATCCGCCTTCGGGCACGGCGTTTCCGGTTTTTAAGGGGGCGCGATGGACGATCCCGTCCTTGCCGACAACGCGCAGTTCGCCGACCGTGACACCTTCTTTAACCGGAGCAACCAAAGGCCCCTGATACACAACCCGCAGCCGGTATTCTAGGGCGCCATCGCGCGGTAGAAACACATCGATGTTTTCGGCAGCGACAAGGGGAACAGACCCGCTGGTGCCGCCATATACACGGCCATCTATCACTGTCTCTCCGGCGGCAAACACTGTTTGGACCGCATAAAACTCCCAGGCGCCTTCAAAGATCTCCTTCAATGTCGCCAACCGGTGTTTGTCTGATTTTAAACCGGCGACAGAGGCGATGATCCGGCGGCCGTTCCGGTCGATCGAGCCCAATCCGGAAAACCCATCGGTTGAATGCCGGCCACCGCCAAGGCCATCGAGATTACGGATTTCTCCAAGAAGCGGGTTTTTGTTGCGCTGGAAAATCTTGTTCCAGGTGAACTCCGGAATTGCGAACATTTTGTAGAGCTCTGCGTGCTCTTCGATCACATATTCGGCGAGCCAAGCCTGGTCCCGCACGGTCGTGGTGTTGACCGCTTCTTCGTAGCCGGTTGGATTGCCAAAACGGCTGCTTACCATACCAATGTCTGCAGCCAGTTTGTTCATCCGGCCGGCAAAGGCTTCCTCTGACCCATCCAGGCATTCGGCGAGGATAATGGCAGCGTCATTGCCGTTGTGGACCAGAAGGCCTTTTAAGAGATCTTCGACGGCGATTTCAGATTTGATCGCGGCAAACATGGTTGCGCCCCGTCCGGATGGCGCCCCGCCGGTCCGCCAGGCGTGTTCGCTCACTCTGCACAGTTGATCCAAGGTCATATCGCCATCGAAAAGCGCCTTGAAAACTGTCGCTGCCGTCATGACCTTGACCAGCGCGCCCGGAGAAAACGGGAGATCGGCATCTTTGGCGAATAAAACCGTGCCGGAGCCCGGCTCATAAAGAAATGCTTTCGGCGCTTTTGTTGTCAGTTCTTCAGCGTGGGCGCCTGTGCTCCAAATTGCGCCCATGAGACCGGCACTCACCGCCCCAGCAATGGCCGCAGTGCGCT
This sequence comes from Roseibium sp., assembly GCF_965216085.1. Classification (GTDB taxonomy): domain Bacteria; phylum Pseudomonadota; class Alphaproteobacteria; order Rhizobiales; family Stappiaceae; genus Roseibium. Next base: position 2,788,726 of record NZ_OZ244138.1, read on the forward strand.
GTGAGACTTGCCAAATTTTGAAAGTTGACCAGAAGGGCATACCTGATTGCCGTACCTTTGCCCGGTTGCTGAAGTGCGGCAACCCGGTTCAGATTTTCAGCAGAGGCCTGCCTCAGTCTTCAGCCGTACGCCGCGCAAGTGCTGATAACGATAGGCCAGAATCAACCGTATAAGCCAGCACCGCATGAGCATCCGACACGCGTTTGTTGGCTGTATAGGAAGAAATTGCGCTGCCCGGCGTGAGTGTTGTGGCGGCAGGAGCCGGAAGAGTTCCAAGAATGCCCGGTTGCGGCGCGGTCACAGGAGGCGACGGTTCGAAGCGATTATTGGCGGCCAGCTGAACTGTGCGGCTGCCAGCTTCAAACACAATGGCTGGATCGACGGCGGCCGCAAACGTAGACCCCTGCCCGCCAAGCGCTGCAAGCGATCCGGTTGGACGGTAGGGGCGCGGTGCCGGTGCTGTTGTCGGGCCGACAACCAGCCGTGGCGCGTTTTGGGCAATCAAAGTTCCTGGACGGCTGGTTCCAGGCTGAACGGCCCCTGGTCCGGTGTAGGACGCCATCAAATACTGTTCGTCCTGTCCATGGAGCGGTGCCCGGCCGACATATTCGACTTTAACCTTGCCAACACCTTTGCTCTTGGTGTCGAGCATTGTTGCCACACGTTCAGACAGGTCAATGATCCGGTTGCCATGGAACGGCCCGCGGTCGTTGACCCGAACGATCATAGACCGGCCGTTTGCAAGGTTTGTCACCCGGGCATAGGACGGCAGCGGCATGGTCGTGTGGGCTGCAGTCAGCGCGTAGCGGTCAAAAATCTCGCCATTGGCTGTCTTGCGGCCATGGAAGGTTGGCCCGTACCAAGAGGCAAGACCAGACTTTTTATAGTTCGGATCGTTTTTCGGATAATACCACTTGCCGGCAATCTTATATTTTTTGCCAACGACGTAGCGTCCGCCGCCCTTCGGAACAGGTTTCCCGGCAGCGACCATTTTCGGGCTGCCTTTAACACCATATTTTTTCGGGCTGAATTTGGCTTTTTCCTGGGGTGCAGATCCGCAGGCCGCGACAAGGCCAGCGGCAGCTGCAACAAGCAGTGCTGAGCGCAGCTGCCGAAACACCGAGCGCACACGGTTTGTTTTGGACCTATCTATGCCAGTGTCACCGATAGACGTTCCCGCGGCGCGGAAAGCCTGTCCGCCGATCCCTTGCATCCTGCCATCCTACTCGTTACGCGCTGGCAGCCCCACAGCTCACGCGATTTTCCATCCGGGTCTTACTGAACACCGGTTTAAAAGACTGTGTCCGGCTTGTTTGCCGGTTCGTTTGCAGATGCATGCCCCCGCATTGCATCCCACACCACTGCCCATTTAATCAAAATCGTCTTACTTCAAAGTAAACCCGCCGTCGAGACAGCAATCTGCTCCAAAAACACGCGGGAGCCGCTTTCCACCGGAAATTGATTTTTTGGGCTTCATGGAATGAGTTGTAACTTTCTGATAATCCGCCCAGTTTTCGGTCAGTCGACTGCAAAATGCGGTTGTTGCACAAAGGTCACGCTACGGCACTTATTGCTAAGCGTGCAGGATGTGACACAGGTCACATCGGCAGTCACGAGCCCGGCCTATTGTGACTGCATTGCTGGTGACCGCCCTGTCACAAGCAATGCTGGACCCCACCTCCAGCTAAAGGCCGCCGGCTCGACCCCTGCCCACGACACTGGGTCGGCGGCCACTTTGAACCTCCCGGGCCTATGCCGAGACTAGCGGCCTATCCTGCCCCCCTACTCTGGGTCGCAATATCAGGGAGCGTCCGGGAGGTTCAAACAAGGCGCCAAATCCGCGCCAAACATCCCAGCAAAATCAGCTTCCCACATGATTTTTCAAAAGACATGCCTCTTAACGCAGTCCGGCTCTTGACATTCTTCGTCAGACCGGAGAAACGGGGTCTCGACGGAGGCGCTTTGCAGCGCACTCTATCTGCGCCGGAGGGGTGGCAGAGTGGTCGATTGCACTGGTCTTGAAAACCAGCGAGCGTGCAAGCGTTCCGTGGGTTCGAATCCCACCCCCTCCGCCACTTCCCGTTTTCGGTAGATTTTACTCAATCACATTCATTGCGCGTCAATGGCTGAATTTAGCCGTTTCACTCGTTAGCGCACCTCTTTCCAATTTCTCTCGCTTAGATTCACTTACGTTCGTTGCGTGGTATGTTCTGTGGTATCCTTGCTGATGTAAGGAGATGAGCCATGATTTCCGGCAAGCTGACCAAGAAATCCGTGCAGACCTTAGGCACAGGCCGACATGGTGACGGCAATGGGCTCTATCTTGTTGTTGATCCCTCGGGCGCGCGGCGCTGGATTGTCCGTCTCACGATCAAGGGACAGAAAAACCGGCAGGGCAAACCGCTTCGGACCGACCTTGGTCTCGGTGGTGCCGATCTTGTGACACTGCAGGAAGCACGCGCCAAGGCGCTCGAATACAGGCGGCTTGCCAGGGAAGGTCTGAACCCGCGCTACAATGGCCCCAAGTCCGTGCCAACCTTTGAAGAAGTCGCTCAACAGGTCCATCTTGATCGCAAGCCAACCTGGAAAAACGAAAAACACGGCCAGCAGTGGATCAACACGCTGCGCGACTATGCGTTTCCGCTCATCGGCCGGTTGCCAGTCGACAAGATAGACCAGCCTGAGGTGCTTTCATGCCTCACGCCCATCTGGACGGAGAAACACGAGACAGCCAAACGCGTGCGGCAGCGGATCCGAGTTGTTCTGGACGTGGCAAAATCTAAGGGCTTCCGAAAGGGCGAAAATCCTGTCAATGCGATCATGGCAGCTGACGTCCTGCCAAAGGTGCGCACGAATGCAAAACATCACCCGGCAATGGCGTTCAGTGATGTGCCGCCTTTCTACCAAGACCTCTGCAGCAGGCCATCCATGGCAGCCAAGGCCCTGAGGTTTACATGTCTTTCGGCCTCCCGGACCAGTGAGGTTCTAGGCATGCGCTGGGAAGAGCTCGACTTTATAGAAAGCATCTGGATCTGTCCGGAAGACCGGATGAAGACCGGCCAAGAACACCGTGTTCCGCTTACTGAGGAGATGTTGGCTATTCTCGAGCCGCTGAAGGCGATGCAATCTGAATATGTCTTTGAGGGGCAGAAGCGGCATCATCCCCTGTCCAACATGGCCATGTTGATGCTCTTGCGCCGTATGGGTGTTGAAGGCGTAACTGTTCACGGCTTCCGGTCAACCTTCCGGGATTGGGCAAGTGAGGTCGCTCATGCCCCGCGTGATGTTGCCGAAATGAGCCTCTCACACCGAATCGGATCTGCAGTTGAACAGGCTTATGCCCGGTCCGATCTCCTCAAAAAACGGCGGGATCTGTTGGAAAAGTGGTCAGGCTTTGTGTGCGACGCTGTGGGAAAATAGAACTTTTTTAAGCTCTGAGCAGATTTTTTAATGCAATAAGCTCCGCACTTCTCGACCTTATTACAAGTACGGGTGCATTGAACATAAACCAAACAAAATCCTTGTAATGTAATAAGGGTCGCATCATCCTACCTTTATGCAAGACGATGATCAGGCCTCCTCGCCCGAAGAGCTGAACAAACAGCTTTTTGAAATTGTGAACCGGATGCTAGAGCGGCATGGCAAGAAACTGCCGCTCCAGAGAGGCATATTTGCCAATTATTCCCAACCGCCTTTTGATATCAGCAAGCCCAATCAGCACGACAGCAAATCTGAATTTAAATTGGAATACGACGCGGTCTCAAATGGCTTGAACGGTATTGAGCAGGTTTTGCAAACTCTGTACCGAAAGCCTGAGGACCAGCCTTCAATAGACCTCCTCAGTCGCTTAATCCCCGATATCGACAGCAAGTTCCGCTCGATTTTCCAGCCAGAGGATCTCAAAAACAGCTACCACCTAATTCGGAGCAACGCTGCTAGCGTAGGCGGATTTATTGCGTGTTTATATTTGTTTAGGGACTTGAGGGCGGCACTGAAAGAGAGACTGCGGGAGCTCGAAGACCAAAAAGACCTATTTTGGAGTATCAAACATCGACCGCCAGATTATTACGCCCGTTTTATCGCTCTAAGGCTTGCGAAACTTTACGCCAGAGAAGCCGGCACACGGCCGACGACAGGATCTTCGAGCGAAGACGGAGAACCATCGACATCTTATACGCGGGCTTTGAAGGATGTTTTTGAGCTTCTCGGGATAAGCGTCGGAGTACGGCTCCCAGCCGAATGGGCGCTTAACGAACTTACGGAAGACGATATCAATCCGCCCAATCCATTTATGTCGAACATGACAGAACCGGCATCTGAGAGTCCCGACGATTTCTCAAGTCTTGGTGCACTTTCGGGGCTCTTCCGAAATTATCCGAACGCATAAAGCTGACTGCAGGAAACCCTTACTACATCGCCTTTTCTGCATTTCGATCTGACAAAACAAACATGATCCAACGTGGCCAATGTTAATCGACACAGGTCACGCAAATGCAAAAACTATTCGACGACACCCGAACCTATCAGCCCGGCGATCCGGAACTGGAGATTATCGGGGATCGTGCCAAACTTGCTCAGTGGCGGCATAAGGGCGTTGGTCCGGCTTATTATCGGCTCGGCCGCAAGATCATCTACCAGGGAACAGATTTGAACCTTTGGGCTGATGCCAACCGGCATGAGCCTACGGGAGGTAATCTCTGATGGCCCGGCGGATATGTGTGACGCGCGTGAAGTCCAACCGGAGCTATTCGGTGGACGAGGCTGCAGAAACAGTCTGTGTCACTGAACAGACGGTGCGTATCTGGCTCAAGCAGGGACTCCGGTGCCTCAACAGCAGTCGGCCAACCCTAATCCTGGGGGGCGACCTCAAGGACTTTCTCAAAGAGCGAACCGCAAAAAAGGCTCTGACATTGAGCGTTGGCGAGTTCAAATGTTTTCGATGTAAAGCCCCTTAAACCCCCGCCTTCGACTTGGCAACCTACCATCCGCTTTCCACTGCCCAGGGCCGCCTGCAGGCGTTTTGTCCGACCTGTGAAGGGCCGATGAATCGGTTCGTAGGCAGCGCTGATCTACCGCGCTGGCAGGAAGTTTGTGAGATCGACGGATACGGCAGTCGGGAAGCCTGAGGGAACCCATGAACCACCGTCTAAATCATCACTTGTGAACAGGAGCTCAAAAATGAGGAAGTTCAACGAAGAAAATGAACGGATCAAACGCCAATATCTGATCTACCTACGGGAAGCCAAAGGCCAGGATGAAAGCAGTCTCGACAAGGTGGCTGCCGCCCTGCTCTACTTTGAAGAAGCTCTTAGCTTTAAACCCTTCAAGGCGTTCAATCGGGATTGGGCGACCACATTCAAAAATCACCTGAGAAAGCGGAAAAACGCCCGCTCCGGCAAACCGCTCGGGATCACCACCCGGGACTCGATCCTGCGCCTGGTTCGCAACTTTGTTGAATGGCTGTCGGGTCAACAAGGCTATAAATCCCGCATCACCTATTCAGATGCAGCCTACTTCAACAACAATGCAAAGGAAGCTCGCGCAGCTCATGCCGTCCGCCCAATTGATTACCCGTCTTTGATCCAATGCGAACACGCTTTCCGCAACATGCCGGAGGTCACATTGCTGGACCGGCGCGACAAGGCGATTTTTGCTTTCCTGATGCTCACTGCTGCTCGAGACAGTGCAGCAGCCTCCCTCAAACTTGCTCACATTGATCTGGTCGAGGGTAAAGTTTTGCAGGATGGGCGCGAAGTTCGGACGAAAAACAGCAAGACCTTCGAAACCTGGTTCTTCCCCGTCGATCCCATGTACCGGGTGTGCTTTGAAAGTTGGGTGAACCACCTGCGCAAGGAGAGTCTTTACGGTCCCGGCGATGCGCTGTTCCCAAAGGTCGAGATTAAAGCAGAGAACGGACGTTTTAACGCCACAGGCCTCAGCCGGGAACCCTATTCAAACGGGCAGAAAATCAATCAGATCTTCAAAGGGGCGTTCGAAAATGCAGGTCTTCAAGCCTTCAGCGCTCATACCGTGCGCAAGACCCTCGGCATGTACATGAACGAAGTCTGCAGAACACCGGAACAGTTCAAGGCCTGGTCACAGAACCTGGGCCATGAGCACCTTGGAACGACGATCTCAGCCTACATGCCCATCTCAAGAGAACGGCAGAGGGAGATAATTGCTGGGTTAGCAAAGGGCTAGATGCGCAAATGGCATAGTAATTCGAACGGGAACAATGGACCTTACAAAACGTCTCGCTTGGCCGAAGTGTAATCGTTATTTTCGTTTCGCGCGAAAGACCGTAACGGCCGTAAGCAGCCACAACGCAATACAAACGATTGTCTGCTATCGTTGTTTTGGTCTCTCAGCAGACAGTCCGCTCTCGGCCCAAAGAGGACATAGGCAGCGTTCTGAATTGATGACAGCTTCGCGGCCCCATTCCGGACGTTTGACGAACTGAGACCACATCCTGAATGCGGACGTTTAATCGAAATGCAGCGAACTCAGCGGATGGGCGGGATGCTGCCTTTTGCTGCGGTCCGGTCAAACGACCGGAATGTGGCTGTAAGCGGACTGTCGGCTTTTATCTTGCTTCACGGTCCTACCGGCTGATATGGCCAATATTTTGATTTCTTCTTTTTTGGTCTGGGGCATTTCGAACCGAATTCATATCAGCCATTAAACTCTTTACCACTTTCAAACTGAGCGTGATCTGATTTGGCGTAACCAATCAATTCTCAAATTGTTTGCGTCTGAAACTGGTATGTGCAGGAAGAAGTGGATACTTGCCTCATCAGTTTCCGTTTTGACAGTTCGCTTCTCTCCAGTGCTTTCCTGCAATTTGCAGTCATCTAATTCGGACGCAGAAAATTCAACCAGGCATCCATTCGGATCATCACCTTGCGGATCAAATGTGTTGCGCCTGCCGTTTGTGTATAGATCGCCGCGGTCCCGCCAATCCCGCCAGGCATCTCTGCAAAGCCACCGCCACTGTCGTCAATCTGAAGCACCACGCCCATCGTCTCGTTCGGTCCGTGATGGGGAGCAAGGGATGGCAGGATCCCGTTTGGCGGCAACTGGCCCGCTGCGGTGATCCTCACAAGTGACTCTACCTGCGCGGTAAACACCTTGCCAGGAAGGTAGGCAAACGTGACTTCAGCTGGTTGGTTCGGTTCAATGAACCGGACACGCGTCTGCGGGATGGAAGCAACAACCCGGCCAGTCGCCACCGGTGCAAATGCCATCCAGGACCGGAGCGGCAGGTTGCTGACCCTTTGACCCGGACGCAAGGTCAACGCGAGGACATACCCATCTGCCGGCGCTCTGACGACAGTTTCGCGCAAATCGAATTCCGCCCGGCGCAGATCTGCTTCCAGACGTGCAACTGTTGTGTTCACACCATCGATTTCAGAGGCAAAGGCGAGACGCGCCTGCTCTGCTGTCGCCTCGGCACGGGTCAACGAGGCCTCAGACGCAAGATAGGTGAGCCGGAGCTGCTCTACATCACTTTCCGAAAATGGCGTACTTTGCCGCCCCAACGCTGTCGCATTCTCGTTGGCCGTGCGCAGTCTATCGAACTCGTCCTTGGCCCGATCCCGATTTGCCATAGCCTCTGAAACGGACGCCTCCGCAGCCCTGAAATTTGCCTCAAGTTGCGGAACCGCTTGTTCCGCTTCTGCAAGCGCAGCCCGACTTCGGGAAACCGCCGCTTCGAACGGTTCTGGATCGATCTTGAAAAGGACCGTTCCTTCTTCCACCAGAATCAGCGGCTGAACTGGCACCTCGGTCACTTCCCCGGAGACGTTGGGCACAATTTCAATGACCGACGTATAGGACCGGATGGGGCCGCTGGGCGCCCCCCATTGCATGGGAATGAATAGCACCACCAGCAGCAAAACCAGCCAAAGAAGGGGCGAGATCTTCCAGAAGGGGGTGAGCCGGATGACACCGGCCTTGATGAGACCGAACAGAACAGCACAGTAACAAAGGGTCAGGAAAACAATCATGCGTCACCCTCCGCACCGCTGTTCCGGACTGGCTCCTCACCGTCTGTGTAGGCCCAGATGAAGGCAATTGGCATCAAAAGGCCAAGGGTAAGCGCGCCCCAATAGCCGCACATCGCCACGGCATCCGCACGCCGGTGCCCACGCCGTTTTGCAATTTTTCCGGGCCAGACAGCAAGAAACAACCATCCACCGATGAGCGTTGCCAGCAACACCAGCAGCACGATCAGTGCGAAAATCATTAGGGGATCCAAAACTGCCTCCAGTTAGTTAGTTCACACCATCACGCGCGATCCGAAAGCCGATGTGATTGGAGCCAAGGCTCCGCTCCGCCGGTTGACGCGCTGAGGGTCGATACCGAAAACAATACGAGGGTGCGCAGAGCCAGGAACCGCCCTTGACCACATGCCGGGCGCCAACTGCCGAATTGGCAAACTGCTCTGCGAGCGTCTTGGACGGGCCGCCCGGGTTGGTTTGATCCTTGGTCGGATGGCCAGGGATCCACCAGTCGGACACGTATTCCCAGACATTTCCGGCCATGTCGTATAATCCATACCCGTTGGGCGCATAAGAACCGACGGGCGCACTGCCATGATGACCGTCTTCTGCGGTGTCAACACTTGGAAAGACGCCCTGCCAGGTGTTTGCCTTCCAGCCTTCCGAAGGATCGTAATCTTCTCCCCAGGAGAACTGTGCGCCATCCAGTCCGCCGCGCGCCGCGAACTCCCACTCGGCCTCTGTCGGAAGTCGGCTACCTGCCCAGGACGCATAAGCTTTTGCATCCTCGATCGATACCTGAACGACGGGATGGTCTTCCAGACCTTCTATGGAACTTCCAGGACCACGCGGATGGCGCCATTGAGCACCCGGGACGTAGCGCCACCAAAGATTGATATCATTCAGTGCAAGAGCATCTTTTGGCTGGGCAAACACCATCGAACCGGCCTTCAGGAGATCCGGGGGAAGATCGGGGTAGTCGGCCGGATCAAGGTCCTTCTCGGCCGTTGTCACATAACCGGCCTTTTCCACAAACGCTGCGAACTGGGCATTTGTCACTTCGGTCTTCTGAATGGCAAAGGGCCGCAAAGTGACCTGGCGGACAGGCCCCTCTTCCCTGTAATGTTCGGCTGAGCCCATTGTGAATGTGCCACCTTTGAGCGTGACGTATTCGCTGGCATGCCCCGAATGTACCATGGCGAAAAGAACGCAAATTGCGACAGGCAGGGAGCACGCGATAGCTTGAGGGACGCCCATTGCAACGCGGTTGAAGACCGCAGGAGGACAGAAAAGGCGTTTCATCTTATTCCTCATGATCAAACAGGTTCCGTAAATTCGAGACTTTCGGGCAGAAATGTCTCTTCAACGGTCAAAACCCGCTCGGCAAGACCTTGCTCAAAGGAGTATCTGTAGAGCGTCTCCACCGTCTTCCTGTTTGCCTCAATGCCATAGGGATAGAAATTGCGCCCCATGAGCCGGCGGGTATCATCCAGTTCCTGGCTGTACCAGGGCAACATATCCGTTGCCCAGGTTAGCCGGTCCTTTAATTGATATGCTGCAATTTTCGCTTTCGAATAGGCATCAAAAACGGCTTTGGCGAGCCACGGGTGCTCGGCTGAAGTGTCCCGCCGGATCGCCAGGACATGCATGATCGGAAACACACCTGTTCTTTCGAAATATGCTTGCTCAACAGACCTGAAATCTGGGAACAGGCGGGCTATGCTGGGATCCCCGTCAATAAATGCTGCCGGTGTTGCCGCATGAAAAAGCGCATCGACCTCACCGGTTAACAGCAGCTCCGATTCATCCAGCCCCGGAGGTCCTTGTGTGACCTTTATTCCATCCGGGATCTGGCTCTCCTGTTTAGAGACAGCCCCCGCAACGGCTGCCGAACTGTCAGCATTCGAAATCACCCATTCAACATCCTTTGGACGGAGGCCGTATTCTTCTTCGAAAATGCCGCGGATCCAGGTTAGTGATGTTGAAGAATAGCCGGCGGTTCCGATCCGCCGTCCAGCCAAATCTAATGGTGTCTTTATGCCGGCGTTTCTTCGCACGAAAACGCTTTTGTGCCGAAACTGTCTGAGCAGGAAAACCGGAAGTAGGGCGTAGTCCCGGAACCCCTCGTTGGCATGGGCAAGCATGAACGGATGAAGACCAAGTTCGGTGATCTCGTTGCGACCGATCCCGGTAAACGCGGCCGTGTTCATGTCCCCGATGGCGCCTTGGATGAATTCCGCGTCTGCGCCTTCGATTGCAACGCTGCCGTCAAAAAGAGCCTGGGTGCGATCCAAGAGATAACTCGACACCGTGATTGGCAGCTGGCCAGATTGAGCGGATGCCAAAGTTGGTGCTGCGAGACCTGCGGCCACGGTTTGCAAAAACATTCGTCGGTCCATCGGCCGCCCCCATGAAATGCCCCCGCCGCAAAGGCAGCGGCGACACGATCTTATTGGCCGATACTTGGATCAGCTGCCGGATCAAACGGCAACTCGTCCAGGTGCTCGACATACTCCAGCGGATCGAAGGGCAAGTCCTTCAGCACCAGCTGCGGGTTTTGCTCACGCTTCAGTGCCTCGGAAGCATTGGCAATGCCGGTCCACGGAATGCCGTGCTTTTCCGGACGGTCCGGGTACTTTTCCTTCCAGAGGTTGTGGCGCAAGATCATCCGGTTAAACGGACGCTTGAGGTGGATGAGGTTCGTCAGCATCGGCTGCACTTCCCGCGGATCTGACGGCAAGAAATAGAACGCTGCCGGAATGCCGCTGGCTTCGCCCACCGGATCGGGTGAGATCATGTGCCGCTTATAATCACCCTTCACTACAGCCCCAAGGGTCGGACCTGCATAGGTGAAGGTGTAGTCGCGGCGTCCATGCGTGTCGCCGCTGAGCAAAAGCGCAGTCTGATCAATGCCATCGATCACACGATCGGTCGGAATGTTTTTAAGAGCACCACCAAGGCTGGCAAACGTCGTGAAGAGATCGGTGATGTGGATCATATCGCCCGGTAGGGACCCAGCTTCAATCATGCCCGGCCAAACAGCAAACGCCGGAACCCGAACGCCGCCTTCTAGGAAATCGCCCTTGCCGCCACGGAAAATGGTTTCCGCAAAACCAGTGCCCGGGGGCGGGTTGTGTGACATCGGGCCATTATCCGCCATGGCTACGATCAGCGTATTGTCGGCAACACCCAGTTCTTCCAGCTTGTCCCGGATTGCTTTAATCATTGGATCTACAGTGCACTGAAGTCCGTTCTGCAACAGTGCTCGGGCACGGGTGCATTTGGGCCGGATTGGCATAAAGTTCGCCATCATCGGCCAATTCGCGACGTAGAACGGCTTTCCTTCCTGAACGTTGTGCTCCATGAACGCAAACATCCGATCAAGCCCTTCGGCGTCGATCTTCTCATATGTCTCGGTGGTGTTGTCGCCCCATTGCAGTGTTTCACCGCCTTTGGTGCCTTCTGCGACCATCACCCAATCCTTGGTGACAAAGGTGTCGTCGAGTTTGTAGGGATTTTCGGGAAGCATGTCTTCAAACAAGCCAATGGAGGCATTGCCTTGTTCGGCTTCTCGAGTGTTGAGAGACAGGATCTGGTTGTAACCGGTGAACAGGGCTTCATCGAAGCCTTGGTTGTGCGGGTAGCTTTCCTCTATGTCTCCGAGATGCCACTTGCCGTAAAAGGCAGTGGCATAGCCAGCACCACCGAGCACCTCGGCAAGGGTCACCTCCTCGGCATCGAGGCCATGGCTCTCCTGAAGCATGCCGATGTTGTACATGCCGGACCGTACCGCCAACCGGCCGGTGGCCGCCGCTGCCCGGCTGGGCGTACATCCGACTTCAGTGTACATGCGGGTAAACATCATGCCTTCTTCGGCAAGCGCGTTAAGGTTGGGCGTTTCAAGGCCGCGGACCGCCTGAATGCCCGGCATACCAAGGTCACCGTAAGCTGTATCATCCCACATGATGTGGATCAGGTTGGGCGGCGTACCGTGCGTCTCGCGCAGCTCGGCAAGTTTCGCCTGAAGCCCTTCATCCTCTTGTGCCCAGCGGTCCCCGTTCTGGGCCTTCAGAACATAAAACTCGGCGTCATGGATGATTTCCGTCCCATCCTGTGCCGCAGCGCTTTGAGGCAAGATCAAGGCTGATCCTGCGAGAAGCGCCGCAAGTGCACTGCCGTTTCGGCAGCTTCGTAACCAATGCATCAATAGTTCCTCCTAAAAAGGTTACTTACGAAAAGAGACCCATCACCAGGTAGCAAACGGATCCAATATCCTCAGAACCGCGCAACAACGCCGAGCAATGGCCCGTGTGTCACGGTGTCATACGCAAAACTGTCGATTCCGGACTTGCCGTTGCTGTAGTCGACACCGAGTGCCTTATACTGGAAGTGGGTCGACCAGGTCTGGTTGAAGTGATATCCGATGCCGGCCTGAACGTTCCAGGTGAAGTCGGACGCAGCTCCAAAACCGCCAATATCGCCACGGCCGCTCACCGACCATTTGTCATTCACCATGTGAAATCCACGAACCCCGATGACCGGATCAATCCAGTCCGCGCCGCGGGAGATATCGAAATTGCCCGCAACGGTTCCGGTACGATTGAGATTCAGATTGATATCCCAGTACCGCGCGCCCGCAATGAGATCGATATACGATTGCGGTGTTGAGTAGGCCCGATAGAACAACATGCCTTCAACGATCAGCTGATCACCGCTAACGCGGATACGCCCGCCCGGCAAAAGTGCATCGGTCGAATTGGCAAGGTTCATGTAAGCCACATCCACCATCGCGCCGAACCGTTGCTGATAGACCGCTTCAGCGCGCCCCATGAAACCGAACCGCAGGTTCGACAGGATGTCTGAGCTGCCGATATCAATGTCAGTAGCCGGTAAGCGGCCGATCTGGGATGTCCCGACGATGTTGGCCCCAACGAAATAGGGCGCGAGGACAAACTCCCAGGTCTTGTTCACCCGCTCGTCCACTGTGGTTTGTGCAGGTAACGGGGCTTCTGGAAAATCTGCCGCCATTGCCATGTCAGAAAACATCGTCAAACCGATCGCGGCGCTTATCGCTTTGGAGCAGTGCTGTTGTGTTTTTACATCTTTCAGCATTTGAATAGTTTCCCTTTAAGGTGCGACCTGTTTTTGATGGGGCAGTCGCGGCACGCACGAAAACTGATCCTGCGGGAGCGCAATTCGGAGGCAGTCAAACATCATTCTTGGTCCGTCACTTTCGGATCAACGACTTCGAAAAGCGGCTCTCCTTGCGACGACGAGGGTGGTTTAACGCCCATGAGCATCGCCATTGTGGGCACAACATCCACGACCTTGACAGCTCTGCTGATAGATTGAGCCGGAATTCCCTTTCCGGCAAAAATGATCGGTACATGTGTGTCATAGCGCCAGGGTGAGCCATGCATGACCGCGAGCGCGCTTCCTTCTTGGAGGAACCAATAAGGTGCTTGAGCAACATAAATATCGCCAGAGCGAAGCGGGTGGAAATTGTTCCTTATGCGTCGCAGCGTTGGTGTGTCGGTCAAGTTTGGCAGGGCCTTCATTGAGACAGCCGCCGCTACGCCTGCATGTTGTTCCAGCGCCTCAGAGATGACTGTTTCGACAGCTATCTGTTCCACGCCTGCCTCAACAATTTCATCTGTGTTCAGATAAACATAGGGCCTGAAGAAGGTTCGAACCGCATCTGGTATTCCGAAAGCGGCGTTTGTGGCAGAGTTTGCTATCCCGACCAATTCTAACGGATCAATTCGTCCAACTTGCATCCCCTGCTCCGCCAACACCTCTGGCGCTTCAGGCATGCCGTGATCCGCAGACAGCACGATCAGGGTGTTATCGAGACCGACGTTTTCGTCAACAAATCCTAGTAGGCCGGACAAGGTCTTATCCAGCTGGAGGACCACATCTTCGTTCTCGAGGCTGGACGGACCAAAAAAATGGTTTACGGCATCGACGCCGGAAAAACTGATGGACAGATAGTCGGGGACATCATCTGCACCAACTTGTTCTTCCTTGATCAATGATTTGGCAAATTCGGCAGTCAGCCGGTCACCCTCAGATGAAACAAGAACCCTTGTAAAGAACAAGGGGTCGTAAATGTCGCCGAAGGCGTGGGGAAATGTTTTCCCGTAGCCCTTGAGGTCCGTTTCAAAGGGGCGGTTGTCTTTATCGGCCAACAGATAGCTTTGTTGATCATTCAACAGCTCCCAGGACTGGCCATCAAGCTGTTCTGCCTGCCTTTTGTTGTTCCAGTCCGATACCCAGGCCGGATAGGCATCATAATAATAGGAGCTGCTCAGAAAGTCGCCGGTGTTCGTTGAATACCAGAAAGCCTTTCCGACGTGCCCAGCCATGGCGACGGCGCTCCGATCCTTACCGGAAACTCCGAAAATGTTGGATTTCCCAGCAGTATGGATCCAGAGTTCATCGCCGAACGTGCTGGCTAACAGACTGACCGGTGAACGCCCAGAGGACCGGGATCGCTTCTGAGCCGGATCGACTTGGGCACCTTCCCTTTCTTCTTTGCGGGTTGGCAGAACCTCGTGGTCAGGGTCTTCTATGTTGTAGGCGAGCTCTCCACTGTCACGATCGTACCAGACATTGCCAACCATACCGTGTTCGGATGGATGCGCACCGGTTGAGAGCGTCGCATGACCGACGATTGTTTCGGTATTGGCGTGATCGTAATTTGCAGCAGTGTAGACGGAACCGTTTTCCAACAAATACCGGAACCCATTTTGACCAAAGCGGTCTCCGTACCGTTGCAACAGGTCTCCACGCAGCCCGTCTACGGTTATTTGAAGGACGAGCCTAGTTGACGTGTCCTCTTTGGCATAGGAAGTCGTTGAAGCAAGGCTAGCCGCCAAAGCACCAATAAAACCTATGGAGGCACGCACCCCGCCCCTCTCTCTACTCCTCCGTCTGATGACCATTCCAATTGAGAAAGGCACCATTTGAAGGGGTGGACAATCAGTCATCTACGAGGCCTTCACTGACTTCGGCGACCACTCCACCGCATGCCGGTTCAAGATCGGATTGCACTTTGGCAAGACAGCTCAAGAGGCGCCCTTGGCCAAACTTGGTGTCCGAGCAATGCTTTTCTAAATCTGCTGCGCAAATCGCCAGTGTCGATCCAATGGTGAAGAACAGGCCGTCAATGACATCGGCTATGTCTTCAAATGCAACACCACATTCCGGACTGATCTTTGTCTCATGCGCATACAAACACGACAGAACCCTTCCGTTGCCGGGTTCAACCGTGGAACAAAACTCGACAATTTCGGTCTCGCAAGCCTCCAGCACCCCTTGAGCGGAGGCCGGGGACAACACTCCAGACCCAACAGTCAAGCCAATGGCGAGTGCTGCGGACGATAGACTTTTCATTTTCAACATATTGTCTTCCCCAACCTTACGGATTGACCACAACATAAACAGTGGTGCCGCCTTCTTGGACAGCCTGGTAATAAACGCCGCCACAATTGTAGTAGGCTCGGTAAGGTGTACAGCCCGCCACCGACGTTCTGCGAACCACGCGTCGGGTTGTCCGGCGGGATGTCCGCCGAGCCGTCCCATGCACCGTACCGGGTCCGCGTTGGGCCAAGGCTTTCTTCGTGCCAACCGAGACGCCTCCGACAAGACCGGGTTCAACGGTGTCGTCTTCAAATCGGACGTCAGCAATCCAAAATGCGCAGGCAATGCCCAGTGTCGCCAAAATGAGTTTCATCTGCATATTGCTCTCCTGGAATTCTCTTCAACCCGGGCATTGGGTGCTCGGGATTGTGTTGCTTCACTTTTGAACGGAGGCCTGTTTAACGAGAAAGGCCTCAACCGCCGCCTGGGTTTCAGGGCGGATGTTTTCGACCCCGTCATAGGGAACCCCGCGGGCCGGCCCGGTATCCGGATATTTTTCCTTACGGGCCAGGTGCCGCCCAAGGATCCGGACAAACTCTTGCCCGCCCCAAGCACCGACCTCTGTCGATACCGGATACTTCTCGTGGGTGTCCCGGTGGATGTCATAGAAGTTTGCTAGGATCGCGCTTTCGCCCGGGCCCGGAAGATTCAGGCGCAGGTGGTCCTTCACAAGTGCTTTCGGCGTTGCAACAGAGTAGATGATCACGTGATCGCGGCGGGTCTTGGATTCATCGGCAAATAGCAAGGCGGCCGACTGGTCGACACCATCAACAAGCCGGTCGCGCGGGATGAAATTTTCAGCGCCTGCGAACCGCGATAAAGTTGTATAAAGATCAGATACATGGATGATGTTGTTCACCATGGAATCTGCTTCAATCATACCCGGCCAACGAATAAAGGCGTCTACTCGCACGCCGCCCTCGGTCGTGTCACCCTTGCCCCCGCGGTAGATCATGGGTGTGAAACCGGATTGCGGCGAATACTTCGTGAAATGGCCATTGTCGCCCATCAAGACCACGATCGTATTGTCTGCCACGCCGACCGCTTCCATTTCGGCAAACAGGTCTCCAAGATAGCTGTCCAGGAGCTGGAGCTTGTCGGCGTAGAGACCGCCATTCACGCTTTCCGGCCCGTCCCGGCCGGCGCGGGTGTTGTCAAGCGGGATCATGGGCCAGTATTGTAGGAAAAAGGGCGCTTCTCCGTCAGCAAGCCGTCTCAGCTCGGAGATCGTTTTCAGCTGAAACGCTTCGTTCATGGCATCATATTTCTCGGCATCCCACCGCTCGCCCGGTGCCATACGGATCTCGCGGACAGGACCACCTGTTTCGCCCTCGATCACGGTCATCATTGCCGCCGGGTCTGGCCTGAACCAGTTGTCGACAATGTAGTCGTCTTCGAAGTCCTTGATCCCGATCGACACTTGTTCACGAATGGCATCGTCGTTGAAGATGGTCAGTTGTCCCTGCTGATGCACCGCATGCTGGGCGTAATCAAATCCCTGGTTCATAGCCCAGCTTTCGGCAATATCGCCCATATGCCACTTGCCGACATGGCTCGTCGCATAGCCCGCTTCTTTGAGAACCTCGGCAAGTGTCACTTCGTTTCCGGGAAGGCCAAAACCCGCAATATCGACCGTGGTATCCCCCATGCCCATGCGGACCGGTAGACGACCTGTCATTTGCGCGACCCGTGTCGGGGTACAGGACGGTTCGGTATACATCCGGACCATGCGCATGCCCTCGTCGGAAAACCGATTGATGTTTGGTGTTTCTATTCCGCGAACGGCATTCAGCTCCGGAATCCCCATATCACCAAACCCGATATCGTCGACCAGAATGGACACGATGTTGGGGGAATTTCCGCCATTACCGGCACGGAACTGGTCAAGCAGCTTATCAACCGCCGCATTATCTTCGGCCCATTTTGCGCCGTTTTGAGCTTCAAGAATGTAATATTCGGCGTCGTGAATGATGTCGGTATTTTGCGCCATTGCAGACCCAACCGATGTCAATCCGATGAGAACTGTCGCAAGTGATCGTCTTATCATTGTTTCATCCCCTCCAGCTATTTTCAGGCGGCCCTGGTTGTCCCTACGGTCCTTCTGAAACCTACGCCGCGGCTTCCACCGAGTGCCCAGTGCGGTTGATATCCGTGTGCGGGTAGTACTCGGCCCACACATGCCAGAACATGCCGGGTTTCAGCGTCGAGGCCCGTTTGAGCGGCCCTTTGTCCGTGTTACCGAAGAAGTCGATTTCGTCGATCGGGCCGCCCGTGTCGTTGATCCAGACGCCGAGGCTTTCAAACTTCGGATCCCAGGCTATTACGAGATCCTGCCCACCGACCGCCGCGTTGACGAGATTGCCGTTCTCGACCACAAAATCGTCTGTCCAGCAGGCTGCATCACCGTTGATGTCGACACCCCAGACATACGTCTTGTTGTGGAGCCGGTTATCGTTCCGGGTCATGTTGTCCATCACCGGTTTAGCAATGCGGTGCTGTTTCGCGATTTCCGATGAAAAGACAGTCTCCAGAACCATGTCGAAGAGCGCCAACAATGGATTCGACGGCGGTTTGTTGATGAAAACCGTTCCACCCGGATATGCTTTCTGAAATCCTCGGAATGTCATGCGGAACGTCGGCCAGGATTTCATGCGCAGGCCCGGACGAGCGGGGCAGACAGGGCCATCGGCTGATGTATCGACATCCCTCTCCCGGAAGCCGTAAATCTGCTGGATAGGCTCGCCCGTCGTGTTATCGCGCAGGATCAGGTTGTTACCGTGCTGGGCGAGAACTTTGAGGTCCAGCGGCTGGCCTTCAACTTCTGGCGTGTAGCCAATGCCAAGATTGGCCATCGCACAATACGTCATGATGACATTCTCGCCGCCAAGGCCTTCATTATTGCCCGCAAGGTGCGGTCGCATGATCTGCGCGTCGGGATGCGCGCGCGCCACCCCCTTGTTTTCTATGACAATGACAGGACTGGACGGACTAACCCACTCCAGGGCGTCTGCGATCGAATAGTATTTGGCACTGTTTTTCTGGTTCCGAAGCCCGACATGCACCCAAACGGCTGGGAACCCATAGAGGAAGGCACACAAAAGGCTGGCAATGAGCCATAACCAGAAGGGTCCACCGCCCAGACCGAAATGCGCGACCGTCATGACCGCCGCCCCGGTCAAACCTGCGGCAACAAATCGCCCCTCGTTCCGGATGAAACGGACCATGTTGGCCCGCTTGACCTTGAGCACCATCTGGCTGACATCCCCGAGGTCCCTGAAATAAACGCATCCAATGCCGAGGCTTATGATGAGGCCAAGATAAAAAGCAAGACTTCCAAAGACTGTCATATGTGACACGCTCCAGTTTCCCCAAACGTCAATTCCTAAATGGAAATAATAGCGTAAGATTTTGCTCCATCGAACAGAGTTGAAACAAGCGTACTTTATGATGCAGTCTGGGATGATCGAAATTGCGAAACAGAAGGTCGCTCTTTTGGACAGTCCCCTGTATCAGCCGGCATTTCAGGCGACATTGGTCGCAGACTTCCGCCACGTGGATCAATTGTGCCACGAAGTTCAAAACTGGGATCTTCAGTTCCAGCCTTTGACCGCGCTGTCGGAGAACGGTCGCGTTGCACATCTCCTTCAGGGCGCATTCGCAGAATTCGAACTGAGTTATGCGCGATTCCATCAAAACCTGGATCAGCGCGGCGCCCCTCCCCCGGGGAAACTCACTTTCACGATCCCGGGCCCGACCATGTCGAGGTTGTGGTGGTGTGGCAAAGAGACGACCTTCGACTCCATCCTGGTTTATTACCCGGGCGTTGAGTGGCGGTCGATTTCCGGCAGTGACTTTGAAGTATATCTCGTCTCGATAAACCTTGCCGATTTTGCGCGTTATGCCGCTCGGTTCGGCGCACCGGATTTAGATCCCTACCGTTTACAGACCATATTCAAGGTACCTGACGCCCTGTTGAAACGGGCGCAGAAAGTGCTGTGCTCCCTCAACTCCCCAGCGCCGCAGTTCGATACTCTGACGCTCGATGCTCTGGTAGAAGACTTGATTGGGTGCTGGCTGGCGCAAACGGGCCTTCATCCGCGCTCGGTCGCGGTGCATACGTCTGGAAGGGTGCTGTCCCAGATCCTTGAATTGATTGATGCAGGTGAGATCGAAGACGCGCGCCTCCCCGACTTGTGCGCCGAAGCCGGCCTGTCCCGCCGCGCACTTGAAATCGCTTTCAAGGACCGGTTTGGGATTGGGCCGGCTGCGTTTATCAAATCCTGGAGGCTCGCACAAACGCGCCGGAGGCTCCTGGTAGCGAACCCAGGCGAAATCACCGTTGCGGATGTAATGGCCGATCAGGGTTTTCTCCATGTCGGCCAGTTTGCAATGGATTATAAACGTTGGTTTCAAGAACTGCCGTCTCAAACCCTGCGGTCTTCCGTGACATCATCTTGAATTACTGTGTGTGTTTGCGACTGGAACGACATCTAACCGGGGTAAGCGGACAGGTCTCGTGTAACCCCATAGATCACTGCTCTGCTGGTTCAGCACATTTGGTGATCAATAAATACCACGTGGAGCGAAGAGAGTATTCGATATCGCCAGAAGCCTCATTAACCAGACATTGACCTATTGGTTAAACATACTCTCAAAACAGCGCTACTGTCTCCAACAGCTGCGCTGTATTCTTTCTCAGTGTATCTCTGGACGTTTCGCCAAACATCTTCCGGTAATCAGCTGTGAAGTTTCCTGTATGGAAGAACCCGAATTCACTCAATGCCTCACCAACATTGAGTTCATTGGGAGAAGTAGAAACAATCGGCTGCGTGGACTTGTTACTTTCGTAAAATTAACTAGATGGTGTTGACAAAAAAGTTCAACGGATGGCCGATAGTTATCTTGCCGGTTTTGTTCGCACCTAAGACTATCGAGCTTCCGGTTGCCGCATTAGAAGCCCCAAAATAATTCCTCTAGATTACCACCAACTTCGGCATCGTTGCCAAGTCACAAATGTCTTCTCTTCCTCCGTCGTGTCAATTCGACAAGCGCCGATTTAGCTACGCGGCTAAATGTGCGTTCCGCTCGCACGTTAGGCTTTCGCCCACAACCGCAGTGAGAGTCCGGAATCTGCTTAACCTGTGAATCTTCGGCTTACTTAATGGTGGCTATTTCGGGGTCTGATCACAAACCGTAAAATGGCCTAGATGGGGCCGCAAAGCGAACGTTCGACGCAGACAGGTTTATTGGCAATGATGGACCATAAGCCCCAATTCGCCTACTGGTTCCTCTCCTATTATGTCTATAGGCCTCCATTAGAGTTTGACTGGCTATTATAGGCTTGGTGTAGCCATCCATAGAATGGTTTGAAACTCCCTACTGTTAATATTACAAGTCCTTTTGGGGTATTAAATGTGGTATAACAATTTATTCAAGAACATATAATGTTTTTTTATCAATTAGTTATCGAATTTATAGGGCGGACACCCCGTCCGCCACTCTCCTTAATTATTCCATTAGGTTAGGTGTGGGTTGGTGCCCATTCCTTGCAGTCGCCTGACGAGAACAAAAGTGGGTCAAAAGTCCCGCGAAAATCCCACCCAAAAACTCTTTTTGCTCACCTCCCCTCATCCGCGCAACATTTGCAGGCCAGACCGTTAAGTTTCGCTTGGTCGGATTTTTTTCAATTTCGATCGCATCCCTAAAAAACAACCAGCATGAACAAGTATGACGATGGAAATCGGAAAGTAGGCGAAACTTAGAACGATGAAAATTGCAAGAACTCCAAACTATCCGCCGGGTTTGCCGCTTGGACCTAATACAGCCAAAAGTAGGTTTGCCATCAGGTAAATGGCGGAAATGGAGGTCGTTATACTTCCAAGAACCAAACCCAGCCGGCTGAAGGGCGCTCTGTTTGGATTGAACCTTCCCCAGATGTATCCAATACCCAAAAATACGAGAGCCGGCGAAAAAAACACTATATCAGCTCCGAATGTGTCAATCGCAGATACTAGGAAAAGCGGGACCGGAGTACAGACCCCCAGCTTTTAGTCTGGCCGTCGATAAAGAACTGGCACTTGATGTAAAGATTCAAATGTTCCACCGCAACAGCCGCACGAGTGATCGCCAATTATTGTATGCAACGCAGCCTCTGCAAATTTTGCATTGATTGTGCAGGTCTCGGTAGAGATTATGACGTCATTTCCAATGCGCTCAATGTTGAAATTGCTTAACTCATTGCGGCCCCGACCATTGTTGCAGGATGGACAAACCTGATAGACAGACCAGGTATTTGAACACTCAAGCCTTTGCATGTCATAGAACCAAGTGAACCGGCCGTCAGTCAGCCTACCCATTCTGATTTTTCCTAAACCATCGGGGCAGTATTCAATCTGTGCGGACGCGGAAATAGTGGAGAGGATCAGCAATGTCGCGGCAGTTATGAGCAATTTCATGGGCTCCTCCTCAGACAACCATCTTGAATCAAACACTCAATACAAACGTCTTCACCACTTTAACTGTTGTTCCGCGTACCGCAACGCGCTGAATTGCCTCATCTATCGGCTTCTTCTGATGCCTTGCTTGACTTAAGACAACCTTTACAATTGGCTTGTCACTTACCAGCAGCGACGAACGATCCAGAGCCGTCTCGAGACATCCGACTAGTGAACACTTGGCGATGACAGCCTGATAGTCCCTGAGCGTCACGCCGTTCCCAAAAGATCACGTGCAATACGCTCGAAGATGGCGCAGCCGATTGGAATTAGATCATCCGGAAAATCAAAGTCAGGATTGTGTAACGCGGCATAGTCTTCTCCGGGTCCCAGACACAACATGGCGGCCTTGGCATCCCAACCAAAAACGCCAAAATCTTCAGATGCTCTCATGGGGACCCCGACATCATCATTCTTGACCCCAATGGCATTCATAGCCGCGACGGCAACTGCATGCGCCTCGGCATCATTGATCGACGCGGCAAACTTATCATAGATACCGAATGCAACGCCCAAGCCGTTCCTATCTGCCATCGAAGTTGCAAGGTTGCGCGCGGCAACTTCAAGGTCCTCCAAATGATCATCACGGGTTGTGCGCAATGTCGCGTAAATCTTGGCCTCGCCTGGAGCTACGCCAAACGTCGGTTCGCCCAACAGAGCATGTGTCACAGTCACAAGCTGAAAGTCGTCTTCCAGCAGGCCATCATTGCTCAAGTCCTCTAGTGAAGGCATCAACTCCGCTACAGTACGCATCGGAGAGATCCCATCTTGAGGGTCAGCTGCATGGGCCGTCTTGCCGGTAAGGGTGATCATCAATCCAAGCGATGCGCAATTGATCAAGCCCGGGCGGGTGGAAACGTGACCGAACGGACGCCCCGGTTCGTTGTGTATGGCGAATGCCCAATCTGCGCGCAGTTCTTCAAATCTTGGATCGGCAACCACCGCCCGAGCCCCTGAGCCGTCTTCTTCTGCAGGCTGGAACAGGAGAACGACCCGTCCCTTCGCAACCGGAGCGCGTGAAATCACTCGTCCAAGGCCAAGCAACATCGTCATGTGACCATCATGGCCGCAGACGTGACTTTTGCCTTTTATCACAGAGGACCACTCGATCTCATTTTGCTCTTCTATCGGTAACGCGTCGAGTTCGGCGCGAAACAGTACGGTTGGCCCCTCGACGCCACTGTCGAACACCGCGGCAACACCATGACCACCAAGTCCTGACAGAACTTTTGTTGGTGAAAGTTGTCCAAGTGCCGCTGTTATCTTTTTTGCGGTTTCGAACTCCTCACCGGAAAGTTCGGGGTGCTGATGAAGCGCCCGACGAAATGCTGTCAGTTCAATCTGATCATGATTTGTAAGCATGCTAACCACGCGTTTAACTTCAAATTTGCAGTCTGTTTTACTGCATTATCATCACGTTACAGGCAACAGAAGTGTTGGAGGCGGTCAATCGAGTGGGTTTGCCTATTCTCCAGGTTTGCTGGCTGTGGAATTGCACTACTCGTTGTTAAAGCTCAGGTGTGGGAAGAAAACCAGCCAGCAAGGTTCCTAGAACCCCGCGATCCGTTCAACGAACCAAAACGCAGATAGGCCGCCAATTCCATAAGCAACGCTTGTCGATCCGATATGTCCTGGCGTGCGCATCGCACGTATTAGCGCCGGCATAAACATCTTTAGAAGCGCAGCAGTCACCAAGATACATGCGATAAACAGCAATTGCCCTGCTTCCACTCCCAGATTGAAAGACAGGAGCGCCAAAGGTACATCGTCGTCCGGAAGGCCGATTTCAGCGAGCGCACCGGCAAAGCCGAACCCGTGCAGCAGTCCAAAAGAAAACGACACGATCCAAGGAAATTTTTCCGTCAGACGATCTTCATCATTGTTTCTTTGCAGCAACTCTGATGCCAGGAACATGATAGACAGGGCGATCACAGCTTCCACCGGCGGCCCGGGCAGCGTGACGATACCCAGCGTTGATATCGCCATTGTAATGCTGTGCGCTATGGTGAAGGCGGTCACGGCCCCGACAAGCTTCCATTTCTCCCGGATCAGCAGCAAAAGCGCAAAAACAAAAAGAAGATGATCGAGCCCTTCCAGGATGTGATCGACACCGAGTGCAAAATAGCTGCGGAGAATTTCGAAGAATCCGGGATCGGCTGGAATGACAAACGACGGCAGGCCTGGCGTCAGCCGTTGGGTTGCGCTTTTATCCGCAGCAAGTTCAAACCGGACGAGGACATCAGTCTGGGTTGCATCAAGCCCTGGGATCGCCACAATACCACCGGCAAGTCCTCCCGGACATACCGTTACCCATTGTACAACCCAGGCAGTGCCATCGAATTCTGGATCCGGCGCAGACCTCCGATCACAATTCTCCGGAAGGTCAGTACCGATCGCCATTGGACGTCCGCGAACATCCGGCTTTCGCCATAGAACCCGCCATTGGTCTCCATCTACATACTGGAGCTCCAGGTATCCGGGTTGTAGAGCGTGTCCGTGTACTTGCGGAGCGCCGATTGAACCAGACAACAATATAAACAAGCAGAAAAAGAGACGCTTCATTCTGATGCGTCTCCAATCAATCCTTCTTCTGGATATGTAATTGTATATTGGGCTAGCAGGCGCTGGTACTGCGCTTCGGCAAATGCAATGAACTGGTCTTCTCGCCAGTCCTGCACCAACTGCTCACGTATGGTTTCAAGGTCTGGCAAGTCAGCGGCTTCATATTTGGTAACACGGACCAGATGCATGCCATATCCCGATTGAACCGGCCCCTTCCAAGACCCAGATTGTAGCGTCCCAATGCGATCAAAAAAGCCTTGCCCAAATGTGCGATCCACCAAAGCGCCAGTCGTCAGCGGCAATCGCTTGGGAAGCATGATCGCTTTCCCCACTGACAGCGGATCAGCGCCCTCACCAAGAGCGGCTTGAGCCCGAGTGACATCGTCCTGGCTCGCAGTTTCTCCCAGATACACTTGTTCAAAACTTGACGAAGGTTCCGTCTGGTACTTCTCGGCATTGATCTCGAAATACGCCTTAAGTTCTTGATCTGATGGCGTGAGGCCCGCAGCTGCGGATCTGGTCAGGAAATTTATTTTTTGGCGCAGCCGGCGACGGATAACCGTATCATTCTGATCAAGCGACAAAGCCAAAGCCTCGCGCACAAGGACCTCTTCTTTGATGTGGGCATCGACCAGTTGTTTCAATTCGGTCTCATTTGGAGCTCTGCGCCAGACGGATTGGAAACCCAAGGACAACCGTTCCAGATCCTTTTCGCTGACCACAATCGTCGCAACGGGCAATTCAGGATTCTTATCCCGAACAGCAGAGTAGAAAGCGAAAATGGCTATGCCGATGAGGAGAAAATGAAACAAAGGTTGATTTATAATTTTCTTGAAAAACATGACTGCTCAGAGAGTTCACTTTGTTAGGCAGCTATTTTCGGCTGGCTTTGGATTGGGCGATGTAGATGGCGACTTGCAACCGAGTTGCAGGTGTCAATTGTGTCCCGGATTCTAGGATGGCCTCTAGCTGCGGTCCAATGAACCAATTCTGGTATGCTGAGAACTGCCGAGCAACAGCACCGGCACCGACTGGACGACGCCTCACAAAGCCGACCAATGTTTCATCAATGGTGCGGCGGAGTTGATGAGAACCAAGTTTGCTATGAATTGCCATGGCCTGCACAACCGTTTCAACCTTGTCCATTGGCTGATTGCGGTCCACCAGAAATAGCCTGTTGAGATGCTGGATCCCCTGCTCCCTCTCGACTTCTATCAAGGCAGTCGCAACAGCGCCAAGACTGCGGATTGGTAAGTTTTGACGCATTCGGGCAATCTGCTGCCGAAGGTATGGGCCAGCTTCAGGCGTCCGGGACAATCCCAAAAGTAAGGTGTTGATTGGCTCATATTGATAGTCCCTAGCCGATTTGAGAGATGTCAAAAGCCTCTCTACCGGCACTGAAACTTTGAGTGCACTGAGTGTTTCGTACGGGACGCGATCTATCTCTTGCAACGCCAGATTGTGAAGGTCCTGATTGCTGTGATTGAGGTAAATGGAGAGCTTTTCGAGCCGGTCTGGATGGTGTGTCTGACTGCGCCACATCCCGGCCCGTTGCAAAACCATGTCCAAAAGGCGTTTCCGATCCACGTCAATGTAAGACAGAAATCTCCAGTTTCCTTTTCCGTCGAGAGCAAACAAAATGCTGTCATGAGCATTTTTTTCAAGTCGATGACGCGTGGTGCTGTCAACTAGGAACGGTATCTCCGGATCTTTTACGTCGCCCTGGAGTATACTGGTTATTCGGAACCGGAAGGCTGTCTCCTTGCTCTGCCGGGCGAGAACCAGGGTCTGGCTTTCCAGTATCCTGTCCACCAGTGTTATGGCTGGCTTATAAGTATGGAAAGAACACGCCAATGCTGAGCGTGTAATCACCATGATCAATAAAACCAGGATCGCAATTGAACCGGCTTGACGCATAACCGTTTTCAGCCTGATCTCGTGCTGGGCTGTCATTTGATACATCGCCTTTGGAGTTCAATTAACACCAAGAACCAACCTCATGGGTATCGTACTACGCTAGCCAATGAAAACCTAAGCACAACCGAATAGCGGAATTCAAAGAACTGAGGTTCTTGTTCAAAAGGAAAAAAACACGGTTCATTCCTGCCATGGACAACCATTCACTGGGGACTTACGCTCATAGATGGAAGCCATAAAAGACGCTTCAATGAAGAATTGATACCCCGGCCTCAAAGATGCGCAAAATCGTGCTTCTTGGTGGCTTGAAAATTCAGGATCGTCCCTGAAGATTTCCGTGGTGGGCATGTGATGGAGCTGAATGGTTCTTTGTCATTCAGAACAGAAATCTAAGGAAAATGAGATGAAGTTTATTTTGCTCCCAGCCGTTTCCTTAGCGCTCCTTGCCGGAACAGCATTGGCAAATGACGGCGTGCCAAGTGAAGAAGCCGCAGAAGGTACGTTCAAGGCGGCGCCTTTTTCGCCTTATGCCAACCGAACCATTCCGGAACGACCACTATGGGGGGACACACATCTCCACACCGGCTTATCGTTGGACGCCGGGGCCTTTGGGAATACTTTGCTTCCCGACACGGCTTGGCGTTTTGCTAAGGGCGAGCAAGTGGTCTCATCGACTGGCCAGCCTGTCCGCTTGGCGCGCCCGCTCGATTGGATGGTCTTGACTGATCACACAGACCTCATGGGCTTTGCACCGGATCTTCAGGCTGGCAAACCGAGAGTTCTGGCCGATCCGAAGGGGCGTGAGTGGTATGAAGGTTACTCTAAAGGCGGAGCAGAAGCAGGCAAAGCAGCCTTTGACCTGATCACGAACTTCTCTCAGATGACGCTCCCGGAACTGCTCTTGAAATCCTACAGTCCCGGCGCGGATGCCTTTGCATTTACCTGGGAGCACATTGTCGATGCGGCCGAGCGCCACAATGATCCCGGCAATTTTACAGCCTTTATCGGTTTTGAATGGACGTCCGTCCCCAAGGGGTTCAATCTGCACCGCAATGTCATGTTGCGCGACGGTCCGGTCAGGGCCAAACAGGTCGTGCCACCGGTCACACAACCTCCATATGGCGATACAAACCCGGAAAGCCTCTATAAGTGGCTGGAAATGTATCAGGAAAAAACCGGTGGGCGGGCCGTTGCCTTTGCTCATAACGGCAATCTGTCAAATGGCTGGATGTTCCCAACGGATGACACTTATCATGGTAGAAAGGTCGATCAGAATTACGTCGAGCGCCGTGCCAAATGGGAGCCCCACTACGAGGTCACCCAGATTAAAGGCGACGGTGAAGCCCACCCAGCGCTTAGTCCGGAAGATGCTTATGCAGACTATGAAAACTGGGATGTCGGCAATCTGGATCTAACCCAGCTAAAAACTCAAGAAATGTTGGCCGGTGAATATGCACGCGAAGCGCTGAAGCGCGGATTGATGTTGGAAGAAAAATTCGGTGTGAACCCTTATAAGTTTGGCATGGGGGGCGCCACAGACAGCCACACCGCGCTGGCCACCGCGGAAGAAGAGAACTTTTTCTCCAAGTCAGTCAGTGTCGAGCCCTCGCCGACACGAATTCAACATCCGTTTGTTAAAAGCAATCTGGGCGAGATACCAGGTCATCTGCTGGTGGCGTCCGGATACACTGCGGTCTGGGCAACTGACAACACACGGGCTGCGATCTTTGACGCCTTCAAGCGGCGCGAAACCTATGCCACGACGGGTCCGCGCATCGGGCTGCGGTTCTTTGGTGGTTGGGAATTCATCGATGATGATTTGCGCTCCCGCATGCCAGCCGAAACCGGATACTCAAAAGGAGTTCCAATGGGCGGCGATCTTCGCCCGCGTGAAGGTGATGGCGCGCCAAACTTCATGATTTATGCATTGCGCGACCCAATTGGCGCCAATCTTGATCGCATCCAGGTGGTCAAGGGCTGGCTCGATGCTGACGGAAAGTTGAACGAAAAAGTCTATGACGTTGCCTGGTCCGGTGACCGGGTTGCCGGCTCTGACGGGATTGTCCCGGCTGTGGGCAACACCGTGGATCTGGAAACAGCAAGCTGGTCAAATACAATCGGCACATCAGAATTGGCAACGATCTGGTCAGATCCGGATTTCGATCCAGCTGAGCGCGCCTTTTATTATGTGCGGGTTTTGGAGATTCCGACACCGCGGTGGGTTGTCTACGACAAGGTTCGTTACGGCATTGACTTGCCGGAAGATGCAAAGCTGACGCATCAGGAACGAGCCTATTCATCACCAATTTGGTACACCCCTAAGGGCTAACTCAGAATGCCTTGGAGGCTATTCATGAAATGGCCTCCGAGTTACCACGGCAGGACCTAAAGTAGCTCCCGGGGCGGTCGCTAACGGCCCAATGCGGTCGTTCGGGACGAGTGCCGCGAATGCCCGAAAATAGCCCATCCCAGACTTATGGTGCGGTGCGCCGAATTCGAAACTCGGATGTAATCCAAGCCTTACCTGCGAGATCTGTCCGCGTCTTCTCTTGGAATTGAGCGACCAGCCAAACTATCATCCCAAGGCTCCATTGATAGAAATCATTTGCCAACGCGTTGCCCGTTGGTACCCTCGCTAGCGGCGACAAAGGGTCAAATGCCCTGCCGTGTTTGGGAGGCCACAATGAAGTTTCCGTTGAAGACGCTGGTTGCTCTGACCCTTTTTCCCGCAATTGCCTGGGCACAGCCAGCCGAAATAGTACATGACGCTGAGTACTATGTGCTTGAGCGACAGCATGCGGAAACTTGGGCGACAGACGACGCGGCCGTTGATGCCCGGCTTGCCGAACTACGCGAGGCGAACGGCGGCGCGCCGCCCAACATCCTCTACATCCTGATCGATGACATCGGCTTTGGCGAGATCGGCACACCATACCTGAACTACGTGTGCGGCTACGAGACGCCGAACATCAATGACTTTGCCGAAGACGGGCTCCGGTTGATGCGCATGTATACGGAACCGTCCTGCACACTGACCCGTGTCGCCTTTATGACCGGGCGGCAGCCCTACCGGCTTGGTATGGCCAAGACCTCGGTCGCAATGGATGGGTTCGGAATGGCGGCCGAGGAGATAACCCTTGCCGAAGTGCTTAAGGCCGAGGGATATAACACCTCGCATGTCGGCAAATGGCATATCGGCGATATCTCAGAAAGCTTTCCGCACAATCAAGGCTTCGACTATGCCGCTTTCCCGGTGCATCAACAAGCGCAACTGGCGCTTTTCTCGCGGGACTCTCACGAAGCCAACCAGACCATAGGTTTGGACTATACTCAATTCGATGACAAATGGGTGCTTGACCGCAGTTTCCGTCCGGTACCGGGCACGATGGTGACTGGGCTGGAAGCAGTCACCGGAGGCTCCGCTAAAGAAGTTGATCTGCAACCCGGTGAAGAATGGACCCAAGCCAAGTACCTTGAAATGAACGAGCGGTACCAGCGACAGGCACTTGAGCAACTCGATGCGCTGGTGGCACAGGACGAGCCGTTCTTCCTCCAATACTGGCCGCTCTTGCCGTTAACCTTCACCAGACCTGACGTTAGCCAGTTCACCTCGCCCAACGGCGGGTTTCAGACGGAATCGATGCAAAAGGTCGACGCTTGGATAGGCGATATTCTTGAGCGCTTGGAAGAGAGCGGAAAGGCAGACAACACCATTGTGATCATCATGGGCGACAATGGCAACTTCACGAAATATGCGCCGTACTCAGGCTATTCGCCAATGATTTATCGGGGCGGAAAAGGAGATGCGACTGAAGGCGGCGTTCGAGTTGACGCGTTCATCCGGTGGCCCGCCGCCATCGAAGCTGACAGCTATGTCGGAGATATGATCCACGTAGCGGACCTGTTTACAACGCTTGCCCGTATCGCCGGCGGATTGGACCATTTGCCCACTGACAGGGTCATAGACGGTGTTGATCAAACCTCGATGCTGCTGCTTGGGGAAGGCAAAGGTCGGCGCGATCATGTCTTTATCTACCAATCGTTCAAACTAGCTGCTTTGGTCAAAGAGCATTTCAAACTGGATCTTTCGTCTGCTGGCTCCAACCTGGTTGTCGCACCGTTCTACGATCTGCTTCGTGATCAGGGAGAAAAATACCCTGTAGCGACCCCGGTCGGAGCATGGGCCGCATCTCCTATAGAACGGATTCTGGAGCGCCATATGGCTTGGAAAAAGCGGTACCCGGACTTACCAGCAGCTGTCGATACGCCCTACAGCGGGATAGACAACCTGCGACCTGAGACCGTCGCCATGCGTGAGGAATGGCTGACCTGGAAGCGGCAAATTGGGGCCTATGAGTAAGCGTGGCTTTTCGGCGCGGTGTTGATTTGCGGTCTCGCTCAGACTCAGACCGGATAGCCCGAGTTTTTGCTCTTCGCATTTGTAGCGAAGGTCCAGAAAGACAGAAAGCGTAGGCACGACAAATGCCGCCCTGCGGCCATGATTACTATTTGGTAAGTGGCCCGAAAGGTCCGCACTGCCGTCATTGGTTGCCGTCGCAACGAATTCACACTTCCCGTCCTGATGTGTCTTTGACGAGCCGTTGCGAACAGCAGCTTTTTGGCTGTCCAACTTGGCTTACCTATGTCCGAGATCGGGGCGCGTAGTAGGCGTTCGGGGCAAACAGGTTTGTTGGCTCCAATGAACAAAAAATCCAAACGCACCACCTCGCCCCTCACCTGTTTCGTCTATAGGCACCCTTTGGAAGCCGACTGGCTATTCTGGAGTTGGTGTGGGGATACTTCGAAGTGTTTCAAAACACTCAATAATTTCGTTTGGTTGCGGCCTAAGCTAAAATTGAGAAGCCAACCAGTATTTTTTGGAAGTTGCCGCTTTCATCTCATTCAAATTGTTCATATCGAGACTGGACGGCCGGATCCAGTGCATACATTAAAATGTGCAAGGCCGCCCCGGGCCGGTTGCCAAAGAGGACAGAAAGATCCCTCTTCAGCCAGATCCGCGCTCAAACAGTTTTTTGGCCATAACCCCAACCCGGGTTTCAACGCTTTCAAGTGCGTCGAGGATCATGTCTTCACGGAACCGCCGGCCTACAACTTGCACAGCGACCGGCATTTCGTCATGGATGCCGGAAGAAACAATCCCGGCCGGAAATCCCATGTAATTCATGGCAAAGGACCAGATCCCGCATCCAAGCACGGCCATGACGCCGTCCTTGCCTTCGGCATCCCGGTTCCAGGCATAGGTCGGTGACGGAAGAAAGGGTGTCAGGACGAGTGGATAGCGTTCCAGCAACAGATTCCATTCGCGTATATAACTGGATCGTCTTGCCATTTGGCGCAGGAGTTCATCCCCCTCGAAAGGCGGAAAAAGCTCAAAATACTCATCAAACATCCGGTTGATTTCGGTGCTGCCGTATTTGCGGACATCGTCCAGCATCAAGACATTGACCTCGCCCATCAAAGCCCGGTAACCTGCTTCACCGATCTCGCCAATGTCTGGTGTTTCCACCTCAACGACCTCATACCCAGCGTCCATCAGGCAATCTCGCGCCGTTTCCAGAGCCTTTGTAACAGCCGGGTGGGCTTCAAACTGATAGGTGTTTTTTGTAAAGGCGACGCGGATCGGCGCCTCCAAAGCGGGTCCGTCAAAGGGCACGGGTGCCTGCCAGGGATCGTGCGGATCATAGGAAACGGCTGACCGCATAGCGAGGCGCACATCGCGGACCTCGCGGCAAATGACCCCTTGCACCGACATCAACTGCGCAAGCATGCCGCGCTCGGATCTTTGTGATGGGTTCCAGGCCGGAGTCCGCCCAAGCCCCGGTTTGACCGTGACTGCACCCGTCGCAGCAGATGGAAATCGAAGTGAACCGCCGATGTCATTTCCATGGGCGATCGGCCCCATGCCGCTCATGACGGCGGATGAGGCACCTCCGGACGACCCGCCAGAAGAGGCCCAATCGTTCCAGGGATTGAAGGTACGACCGTAAAGGTCATTTGTTGTCGTGGCACGGAAAGAAAATTCCGGTGTATTCGTCCGGCCAATAACGATGCCCCCTGCGTTGGTCAGGTTTTTGACAAACGGCGCATCGTCCGGCGCAATAACATCGGCAAATGCCTTGACGCCATTCGTGGTTGCTTTGCCTTTCTGGTCGACATTGACCTTAATAGTAACCGGCACACCATGAAGCGGTCCAACAAGTCCGGATTTGTTGAAAGTGGCATCAAGAGTGCGCGCCTGTTCAATCGCTTCATCACCCAGATCATCAACGACAGCATTGAGATGACCATTTGTGGCGCGCATACGATCAACCGTGGCGGTCACTGCAGCTTCAGCCGATATCTGCTGTTCCGCAAGTCGCTCGACGAGTTCGCTTGCGCTCAATTGCCAGATTGGTTTTCCTGCCATACGTCAGGGCCCCTACTTGCACCGGATTTTCCAAACTGAGCGGTTGGAAATTGGTTGTTGTTGCCAATTTGTAGTGAAACCAGCGGTTTGAAACAACACCGTAGGTGCACGGTCTTCAGGGAG
The DNA here is from genome assembly GCF_965216085.1 of Roseibium sp. Lineage (GTDB taxonomy): Bacteria > Pseudomonadota > Alphaproteobacteria > Rhizobiales > Stappiaceae > Roseibium. The sequence continues at coordinate 2,821,671 of NZ_OZ244138.1, forward strand.
CAGACAAACCACCGTCCCAATCGCGTCGCATGGATAAAACCGCTTACTCAAACGTCGAAAAAGCCGAGGTCCTTAAGCTGAATGAGACGATCTATTCCTGTCATTTGTGCGGCAAATATATCGCCTTAATTTCTGCGAAAGACGGGACCGGCATGGCACCTTCGCTATTGGGCACATACTGGGTTACCCTCGTCAAAAGCCTTAGCTTTCAATCCCATTCAGTTCCAAATCCAACATGAGGATATTGCCGCCAGAACAACTTTTTCGTCCGAAATGTGTAGTTTTCTTTGAATGGATCAACAATTTCGCAAGAAATAACCCGTATAAAATCTGCATATTCTCCTGATATGACGATATATAAAATTATCTTAAAATTATTCAATCAATATAATCTAATAATAATACAATAGAAACACCATCCGCAGTACACTTGTTTAGTATTTTTTCAGATACCCTAGCGTTATTCGATTCTCCGATTCTTTTAATACTTTATTTCCGGTATGATGAAGCCACATCAACTGGAATTGGAATGTCATCATGTTTATGCTTCGTTTGGCGGTGTTAGCAGTAGCAATCGGCTCCGGATATCTGGCATTCCAGTTTGCCGGGGAAAAAGAAACTGTCATTGTTGAGCGCGAGCCAGTCGTGACAAAAGTCCTGGTGGCCAATCAGGATATCGGTCTCGGCGGAAAACTTGCAGCGGCAAACATTGCTTGGGTGAATTGGCCGGAAGAAACCGTCCCCGCAGGCGCCCTGACCTATCAAACTTCTCCCAAAGCAAAAGAAACCTATCAAGGCCGGATTGCCCGCAGCAAGGTGTTCAAAGGTGAACCGATCCGGGCAGAACGGTTCATTAAAACTGACAAGGGATACATGGCTGCCCTTTTGCCAAAGGGGAAACGCGCCATCGCGGTAGCGGTTGAACAAGAAACGGCCGCCGGCGGATTTATCCTGCCCGGGGACAAAGTGGACGTCATCCTGACTCGCCGGATGGAAAAGAAAAACGCCTTCAGCGAAGCTATCCTTGAGAACATCCGTGTTCTGGCGATTGACAGCGCAACCGCGGGAGATGGTAACTGGAAAAACCTGTCACCAAAACGGACCGCGACTTTGGAACTCTCGCTGGCGCAGTCAGAGGTAATTGCACGGGCTCAGCAGGTTGGTTCCATCGCACTTGTCTTGCGCAGCGCCGAAGATTCAATGGACGCCTCGCCTCAAGAACCAAGCCTAAAACGCAACGTGCAATTTGTTCAAGTTCACGCCGGCCGTTGGACGGTATCGAATACCAGCGGGCACCTGCTGCAGTAACACAAGGTGCTTCATGCCCGGCTATTGCCGCGGTCCAAGTTACACTGACAAAAAAGAGCGCTTCACGTTAACACCGTGAAGCGCTCTTTTTGTTTTCGGGGCGATAATGTTGGATGTTCTATGGTGCCTGCTGGAGATTGCCCGGAACACGCCAACCGGTCTCACCGGCACAATTGGAGAGGTTCTGATTGGATCGTTAGTCTAGTTTCAGCCCATTGTCAGCCGCGGAGGCGTCAATATCAGGATCGCCGGGTTCTAAATAGCGTTCCTGAGCTTTCACCACGGATTTGCCGTCGCGTACCATTTGGGTTCGATAGGCAGCCCGGGGGAACGGGTCCACTGTATGAATGCCGATATTGGCTTCCACAGCACTGCCGGCGCCAAATGTCACGCCGTCTTTGTGGGCCATATGATCCGCGCATGCAGACAATTGAATGGCCGTTGCGGCGGCTGCCAACAGGCTAATTTTTCGAAGCGACATAGTCATTTGGGAAATCCAGATCAACGATATGACCATACGGGCCGATTAAACCTTCGCCATCCCTGAACTTGCGGATCATATCCTTATCGACCTCCAGCAAACCGAGCGCAAACAGTTCAACGTCATTTGTCGGCCGGGTTTTGTCGAGTGGGGATGCGAGGGGTTCATCCGGCCGCGCGGGCCGTACAAGGCGCGGAGTTACAACTATCACCAAGTCTGTTTCCCGCTTTTGGAAGCTGGTGGATCTGAACAAGGTGCCAAGCACCGGGACATTTCCGAGCCACGGGAGCTGCTGTATGTCGTTCTGATTGACCGTTTCCAGCAAGCCTGCCATCGAAAAGCTCTGACCGGCATGCAACTCAATGACAGTTTCTGCCCGCCGTGAAGTGAACCCCGGATTTCCGTTCACATTGATGCTGTTGTCGATGTCACTGACTTCCGTCATCACGCGCAGGTTCACCCGGCTGCCATCAAGCACGGTTGGCACAAACTCCAGCCGGACCCCGAAGGCGCGGTAGTCGGTTTGGGTTGCCACGCTCGCCCCGGTGGTGATTGCAGTTTGAATTGGCACTTCGCCGCCGACGTGAAACCTTGCGGCTTCGCCGCTCATAGTGGTCAGATTTGGTTGCGCCAGGCGGCGGACGAGGCCTTTTCCTTCAAGCGCATCGATCAGGGTATCCAGACGAAAACCTGACGTTTCCAGAATTTTGGCGATGAAAGTCCCAAACGGTAACGCTCCGCCCTGCGTCGCACTCGCTCCAGCTCCAAGGACAGAGATAAGCCCGCCTGTGTCCTCGTCTACGCCCGTTTGAACCCGTGATCCGGAAGTACTGACATTGCCATTGCTTGAACGGCCAATCCAATTAACACCGAGATCACGGCCAATGGACCTGCTGGCTTCTAGAACGCGCACTTCAAGGGCAATTTGCTGCGGGCTATTAACACCCATAGCATTGATGAGTGGCTCTTTGGAGAATTGCTGCGCGACCTCAAGCACCCTGGTCAATTCAGCGGCGTCATTCACCGTTCCGCTCAAACGTATCCGGTTCGCAACATTGGACACCTGGACATTGGAACTTGGAGCTACGGCCCGAACAGCGGCAGCCACATCAGCAAAATCCAATTGAACCTTTACCTCAATCACACCAAGCAGTGATTTGGAGGCGTCATATATCGATATGTTGGTGAGACCCGGCGCTTTCCCTTGAATATAGAGTGAATGCTCGGACAAGGGGACAATGTCCGCGACTTCCGGATCTCCAACAACAAGATCAGAAAACGCCCGGTTGGTTTTAACGGTCCGCGTCGTACCTGGAGGCAATCTCAGTTTTGAAATATTACCGCTATCAAAGACGATTGATAGGCCATTGTCTTGAGCAAAGGCATTGTTGTTCATCGGTCCAAACAAGAGAGCCGCCCCGACGATCAGGCAAGCTACCGATCGCAAACTTGAAGTTTTTTGTCGCTTGCACAAAACAGCAATTCCCAAGTTGAATTCACCCATCAATTGGCCAGTAAGCGATTATTGGTCTGTTATTCTTTTTATATTGTTAAACAATAATCTAGAATGATAGTTGAAATATTGTCAGAATTGTCTATTTATCGACAATATCTGCGATATACTTTTATGTTTTTTGCAATTTATCTGGTTGAATTTACTAAGAACGCGCAACTATTCTGATGTCTCTTTGACCAGACTGTCCTGCGGTTCAGTTGTTAGATCTAGCACGACTATGCCGACTCGCCCTTGCTCTGCAGATGAATCAGGCAATGATCATCGTTTTTCGTACCGCACCTGGCCGTCCGGGGTCACGATACGGCGGAAAATGCTCTTAGCACTTGCAGACTGTGACTGCGCAGAAGCCGAATTGATAGAGGTGTTCGATGTGGAAACAAATTTGTTGTTCAATGGCGCATGAAGGTTCGGAACGAACAGTCCTTCGGAATTTGCAGACCCAGCCCGAAATTGCGAACTCTGTTTGACGCTAAACGCTGGCTGGTTGTTTATGCTGCCCTGCTCTAGGTTCGCCATCATCAGCCCAACATCCGCTTGAATGAGGACGACACGCTGTTCCATCTTTGCGATGCGTTTTTCCAATGGTCCGACGATCGCTTCAATGCGCTCATAGTCCATCGAAGCAGCCGCTGGCCTCTGACCGGCTGGCGCGATCAGCAGATACGCCAAGGTTGGTAAGAGCAACAAAATTGCGATTAAGGCGACTGCATTCAGCACGATCAAAGTTTGTATTTGCCGGCGCACACCCGTACGCGCAGGCCTGCGCGGAAATCTCTCAGTGGGTCTTTCTTCAGTAACCGGCCCACTGCCAGGAATTACCCGGAAATCGTTTCTGGTCTTGGTCATTCTGATCTACACCGTTTTGAGACGTCTGTGCTAACTGCGTTTTGCAAAAGCCCCACTGTTGCGCAGCAGCTCGAGGTTGTTTGCCGTGGTTTGGTTGGCCGGATCGATTTCGTAGGCTTTTAGAAAGTATCTACGGGCCGCCACCAGGTTTCCGCGCAGCAAATGGGAATAGCCCACATTGTTCAGATATTCGGGCCGGTTGGGAATCATGGTGGACAGCATCTTGTATCCGCGATCCGCATTGTCCCGGCGGCCAATCATGTCCGCGGAGGCAGCGTAGCCTAGCCAAACTGCAGGATCTTTCGGGAATGCTTCGATCGCGCGCTTATAATAGCTGTAGGCCTTGCCATAATTCTTGGATTTGAATTGCGTTTTTGCAGCCGTCAAAAGCTCGTCATTTTTATAATACGCCGTCTTAGACAGGTCGTTGACCGTCGACGCACGATCGCCAAATGTGGACAGATCCGAGAACTCGGCAGATTGGCAGGCTGCTAACACCGCAAAGGAGACAAAATACAAACAGGTTTTGCTGGCGGTACGCATGCCAATATTTCCTTACACCTGGGATAATTGACAGTAATTTTTGCACTGTAACTTAATACAATACCCCCATCCCATAAGTATTATTTGTTTGTTTTGTTTAAAATCCATTTAACTGTAATTCGTGTTTTTAATCGAATTGGCACGGACTGGGAGAAATCGGTCATTTAGGACGCAAAGCGCGCGCACCAATCCTCATTCCGCTGGCACCAAATTTCAATTGGTTTCAGTCGGTAGGGGCACCAATCGGTGAGGTCATATCGGTTACTAATGGAGTGTCGGCTATCTGTCTGAATTCAAATCATCAACTGGGTGATGTTTGGTTTGCCAGAGAAGAACAAAGCTTTTAAATCGTCGATCGCCATGGGCCCCCCAAACAGATACCCCTGCCCTGTTTGGCAGCCAAGGGACGTCAGCATGTCCCGTTGATCGATCGTTTCAATTCCCTCAATCAATGGACGTGACCCAAGAGCGCGCACAGATGTCAGCGCCATGGACATCAATTCGTGGCCGACTTGCCCGTCTCCGCTGATCCCGGTGAGAGCGGTGTCGATTTTGACCTCATCCCATTGGTATTGCAGAACCCCGGACAATGTTGCGGAGGGAGTGCCGAAATTGTCGAGCGATAATTTCACATCCAACTTTCTCAAATCATCGAGAACATCTCGAACATGATCGAAAGCTGCCGGAAGATTGCCTGCCGGGATTTCCAGTTTCAATCGGCTTGCCGGAAATCCTGATGCGGTAAGGCAATCCTCGACCATGGTTGGCACATCGTCATTCAAGAGATGTGCAACCGACAAGTTGACCGCAAGGTCCAGTTCGCCCGGCAACAATTGGACTTGCGCGCAGGCCGTCTCCAAGATTTTCCGTTCCAGCGGAATGATCAGTCCATTGTTTTCGGCAATTGGAATAATTTCAGCCGGCGCTATCCAGCCAAGGTCTGGATGATACCAGCGTGCCAGCGCCTCAACTCCGGTAATTTTGCCATTTGTCAGATCGAACTGCGGCTGAAAGTGAGGTAGGCAATCTTCCTGGTCCAAGGCCTGCAACAACGCTTGCTCAATGCCCAAACGCCTTTCCGAACTAGCCCGAAGGGCCGGAGCGTATACTCCGACATGTCTGCGGCCCGTCTGAATTTCCTCGGCAACAGTGAGTTCAGCGTTCTGAAAAGACACGCCCGGATCCCGTTCCTCCGGATCAAACGGTGCAATTCCGGCAATACTCGTCACCGGATAAGAACCCGTCTTGACCACGATGGGCTGATGGATCAAACGCCGCAGCCGATGCACAAATTCAAAAGGAGCTGCCTCGCTGCCAATCTCATGAACCAGAGCGACGAAGAAGCTGTTCCCAGTAGCTCGGGCACAATACCCGGACTTGAGGTTCAGGCTTACCAAGTTTTGGATCCGATCAGCCACTGTCGCCAATATGGAATCGCGAATTGATGCGTTCTCCGAGCCGCCACCGGTCCAGGGAATAATGATTGCCAAATTGACGATGTGTATCTCTTGTTTGTCCGTTAGTTCGGATTTGAGCTCCCGGACTTTGCCGATCAATTCCGACTGTGTGATTAATCCAGTTGCCGGATCGCGGCGGAGTTGGGCATCACCCTCAACCGCTTTTGACCCCGCCTGTATTTTTTCAGTTCCAAGTGAATAAACCCGCCGGTGGAGGGAAATGATCCAAACCAGAGCGGTTGCAAGCAGTGCTGCTATAATAGATGACTGAATATTCTGCCGAAACTTAAGATCGTTTGCACTTTTTTGCCAAACAGCGGCAATCCGGTTGCTGGTCATCTGCCGAACTTGATTGACCATCACACCAATATGATTGACCGCCTCCAAAGCATGTTCCACAGATCTGGGATCATCGAGATCTGCGATCAAATTCTGAGTTTTTCGGGCTCTGATTTTTGCTTCAGTTAAGCGGCTTTTTATGAAGTCTGTTTCTGGCTCTGAACTCAATACAGGGTTGATGTGCCATGTACCGAGTTCATTGAGGAACACAGCCAAAGCCCTTTTTACCGAAGCTTGTTTTTCGGTTCCAGGCTGTTTCAACAGTGTCATCAGTTGATTTTCTAAGCGGATAGTATCAAGACGAGCCGAGGCCTCAATGATTTCATGAAGCGCCTGATCCTTGGTTTCGGTATCCTGGCGTTGTTCAATCAAAAGTACGGTATTGACTGCAAGGGCAAGACTTAGCGCGAAGAACACCGCAGGCAAAACATAACGGCGGAGGTCGGATCGATACATCTGCAATACTGCCTAGTCTTCAGATCAGCTACCAACAGGAGCAAACCTCTGGGCTTTCCAGTCTACCACGTTGCGTGAGGTAACCGCTTTGAAACCCCTGTGTCCCGCTGGAACCGGCTTCCCGCTTGTTCGGTGTCTTTATAAGCGCCCTGACAATTTCCCGCCCAAACCTGCTGCTGGCTTCACTATTCTACAGGCAGGTTAACTGCCGCTGAATCCTAGGCCGTGTAGCCGAATTGGAGACGTCCTTCGTGAGATAAAGGGCGAAAGACATCTCCAATTCGTCCAAACAGCCTAGATCCTGCTTTTTCTGTTGTAACTTGAAAGGTCGACTGGAAAACTTGCCACGGATAATGCTCAGTTAGGCTTCCGGCCAATTTTGTTCCGAACTTCCGGAGACATCAATGTTTCGAACTCCCCACAGTTTGCCCAATTGGATCCTTGGCAATTTATCTGCTTTTTCATTGGTCGTTGCTGTGGCGACATTCGGCGCTTCTTTGACGCCGTCTTTGATGCCCCGCGATCCAATCATTCAGAGCCTACTCTCAGGTATTGTTTCGAGCCTTGGGTATGAAACCGCGCTGTTGGTGCGGACAGTTTGGCGGTATATGGAAATCCCTCAGCTCTCCGGAAGGCTGCAGCGCGCCTGGACGATTTCAGGCCTGGTGGTTAGCGCTGGGATATTGATTTATTCCTTGTCGAAAGCCGCAAATTGGCAAAACGCGACCCGGGAGGCGGTCGGTCTCCCGCCTCTGGAAACCGGTGCCCCCCTTTTCATCCTAGCTGTAGGGAGCGCTGTTTTTCTTGTTTTATGGGTAGTGTTTCGGTTGCTCGGGATCTTGCGCCGACGGATTGAAGCCCTGCTCACCAGAGTGGTTCCGGAGCGGATTGGCATCGTTGTTTCGATTGCGCTCGTGGGCTGGCTGTTTTGGGCGCTGGTCGACGGGGCCTTGATCCGCAATGCTTTCAGAGCAGCCGATGCCTCTTTCATGGCAGCCGATCTCCTGCTTGAGCCGGATATTACCAAGCCGACCGACCCAATGAAGTCCGGCAGTGCTGACTCTCTTGTCAGATGGGATGAAATTGGCCGCCGTGGCCGGCAATTCGTCGCCACGGCCCCAACCGCCGCCGAGATTTCTGAGTTTTCGCCCAATCAGGCTATGGAACCGGTCCGCGTTTATGTTGGCCGCCTGTCGGCCGAAACTGCAAAACAACGGGCGCAGCTTGCTTTGGACGAGTTGATCAGGGCCGGCGGGTTTGATCGATCAACCCTCATTGTGACCGTTCCGACCGGCACAGGTTGGATGGATCCTGGTGCCCACGACACGATCGACTTTATGCTGGGTGGGGATGTTGCAACCGTTGCGGTTCAATACTCCTATCTCACCAGTTTTCTCGCCCTGCTTGCCCACCCGGACTATGGCGTCGATCAAGCTGGCGCCTTGTTTGAGACTATCTATGACTACTGGACCAAGTTGCCGAAAGATCAAAGGCCAGAATTCTATGTTCATGGGTTAAGCCAGGGGGCTTTTAACTCACAAGCGACCATCCCCCTGCTCGACATGCTCGGTGATCCCATCCAGGGCGCCATGTGGGCAGGATCTCCGTTTTTCTCAAAGTATTGGGCAGAGGTCCGTGACAATCGCAATCCCGATAGCCCGGATTGGCGTCCGACCTATGGCAACGGATCGCTGATCCGGGTCATGGACCAGTTTGGCGGACTTGACGGCGATTACACGCCTTGGGGTCCTATCCGGATCGTTTTCCTCAATTACGGCAGCGATCCGATCGTCAACTACACCTATGACAGTGCCATATTCGAACCGGCTTGGCTCAGCCCGCCGCGGGCACCGGATGTCTCGCCGGATCTAAAATGGTTTCCGGTTGTAACCATGCTGCAGCTGGCGCTTGATTCCATGTTTGCGCTCGGTGTGCCCCGGTTCGGACATGACTATATCGCACCCGACTATATCGACGCCTGGGCCGCTGTTGTGAGGCCGGATGGCTGGACCAAGCAGCGGGCTGATACATTGAAAGACATCTTTGAGAGGCGTTCACCACCTCGCTAGGTGGAAGACCTAAATATCAGATCTTTTTGCCCAGCAGTTGATCCATTCCGCGTTTGACGTCTTCACGGATCGGGTCGGCGGCTGCAAGGATGTCCTCGACATCGAAGAAATCCATTGTCTGGAAATGACCGATCCCCGGTTCCAGCATGAGATCCGGCTGTTTGCAGGCCAATTTGGCTGCGACCAGTGAATGCAGCGTGATGGAAAACGAGCCGATCCAGGTTTCCATTCCGCTTGGCAGGCCATTGATCGATGAAAAATCGCTGCCCGTGACATCGACCGCGATCACCGGATAGTCGGTCTGCCCGAACACATCGAAGGGTGTCGGATTGACGAAACCGCCATCAATCAAAACCTTGCCGTCGATCTGGACCGGTGTCAGCAGCATTGGCAAGGCTGAGGACGCTGCGATTGCCGGAAGCAATGGTCCTTCGGTTAAAACGACTTCGGATTGCCGATGAAAATCAGTCGCGATGACCTTCAAAGGAATAGTCAGATCTTCGAACCTGGCTGCCAAGCCATCAGGAAAGAGCGTTTCCAACAACACCAGCGGATCCATGATCGACGGGCGCATCATGTTCAAAAGTGAGCCCCAGGTGCGTCCATCGTTCAGGAATAGTTTTTGAAGGAGTTGGCCTTTTTGGGTCAGAAGTTCGACGGTGAAGGACCGGATCTCCTTGCCGCTCATGCCGCTGGCAAAATATCCGCCGAGGATTGACCCCATGGATGTGCCGGAAATCGCTTCCGGTTTAACGCCCAGATCATCCAAGGCTTCCAGAACCGGGATATGGGCGAAGGCTTTCGCCGCACCACCGCCGAGCGCCAGCAGAAACCCGTCACTGCGTTTGGCAACCTGAAAGTCACATTCTTCAGGTTTGGCCGCAGCTGCCGGTCCTGCAGCCGTCAAAACAGTACCGCCAGAAGCTGCGGCACCCGCCAGAAATGTCCGCCGTTTCATTTGACCCTCTTTGGAAACACGCTCTGCTTATTAAGACAAACGCAATCTTATATGGCTTTTACGTATTCGCCGACATGCATTTAGATGAGGTTGGCGTAATCGCCTAAACCTAGCGACAGGTTTGCGAGCGCTCAGCAATCACGTGATGAATATCTTATTTAGGTACATGCTAAGACGCTGAATATGTGTTTATGGCATAATCGGTAGGCAAAATGTGTGCTTAATTGAAGAGAATATTGAGGTTTTAGTATTTACGAGTAGCAGCAACAAAGATCGTCTCATTTCAGGGCTGTTGATCATCCTAGAAGTGATATTTTTGCCCGTTTACGAGATCTGCAATACTAGATTGTTTCAAAGGGGCAAAAAAACCTTCAAGAGAATCCAAGAGTATACTTTTGAACCGGCATTGCTCACTTAGGTGACACTCTTTGGGATTCTTGCAACATTTTACGAGATTGAAGTCAGTTTCGAACATTTGAACGACTTCATAAAGTGAAATGTTTTTGGGATCTTCCTGAATCCAGATCCCCCCCCCTTCCGCCCAGTTGAAGAGGCAATCATACCGGCCTTGCGGAGCTCCTGAACAGCTGCAATCACCTGAGACCGATGGCCGATATAGTTGTCCACCAAATCATCTATCGAAATTTTCTGACCTTTTAGTATCGCCAAATGCATAAGTATCCGAACCGCAATATCTGTGCGTTCAGTGAGACGCATAATGTATTTCCTACTAGTAATTGTATTATTTTACCCCACCACTCCAAGCACCTGCAAAAGATCGCTCGTAATCCAAGAATTAGATGAATAACATTGATTATAAAAGCATATATATCCAATATATATTTATATCCCTATATACAGAATGTATTTTTTTAAATATTTGGAGAAATGTATAAATGGATAATCTAATAATTTAGTTGAGGTTAATGATGACCAGAAACACAGTAAATGAGGTCAAAGAGTATATTGATTTTCTTGAAATTAGCGCCTCTGATGTAGTTTTTGCGAAGAAGGCGTGGGACTATATTTATCCACACGCAGAAGGCGCTTTGCATGAGTTTTATGCACATAAACTAATGCGTTGTTTTTCGAAATCGATACCAACATTCAATGAATTTATACTGACAGGCAAACAAATTCAGTATTGGGACAGGCTTTTTACCTACGGATTCGACGATAAATATTTTTCAAATGTAAACAAAGTCAGCTTCTCTCACAAGAAGCTAAACATTCCGCTTAGCCACTACATTTCTTCCTATGGTGTCATTTTAAATGAATTTGAGAAAATACTTAAAGTCGAATGCGCAGATGATCCCAGATTGCTCGAGATGCTGTCAGGGTTGCGGAAATTTGTTTTCGTGGATGTTTCGATCGTCTGTAAGATGTACGACGCGGTATTGATTGATTGAAACAATGCGGTGCGTAAAAGCACCGCCTGTTTTCTAGTTTGCGGCTATTGCCAGCGTTTCCATGAATTTTTGCACATCACACTTCAGGTTTTCAGTGTGTTTTCCCATGTCTTCTGCAGACCCTTTCACCATTGAAGAAACGTCGGCAACTTGAGACGACGCATCAGCGATACCGCCGATAGTGTTTTTTACCGATTCTGTCCCTTCGGACGCTCTTTGAATGCTTGAGCTGATTTCCCCCGTTGCTTCTTTTTGTTGTTCAACAGCGGCCGCAATCGAAGCGGAAATTTCATTCATACGTGAAATTGTCTGGTTGACGTTTTCAATGGCTGATGCCGATAGCCCGGTTGCAGTCTGAATACCTTCGATCTGGCTGCTGATTTCCGACGTCGCTTTCGCCGTTTGTCCCGCCAAGTCCTTGACCTCAGTGGCTACAACTGCAAATCCCCTGCCCGCCTCGCCAGCTCTTGCAGCTTCAATTGTTGCGTTCAAAGCCAGAAGGTTTGTCTTCTCGGCTATGTCGCTAATCAAACCTAAAATTTCACCGACCCGGTTAACAGCCTGTGTAAGTGTTTCCATTGAGTCAATCGCAACTGAGCTCTGGGAGACGGCAGTATCCGAAATCTGATATGAATCGTTCACTTGGCGGCCGATTTCGGCAACAGATGCGGAGAGCTCTTCGGCGGCGGCTGCAACTGTCTGCACATTCTCAGCTGCACCGTCTCAACTATCTCGAACCGTCTGCGTTTCGGTCTCAGTTCTTTCCGTTGCTGTCGTTAGCAAATGGGCTGCGTCGGACAAGTTGTTTGCCGAACCGGAAAGATCGTCTGTCGCCATGCCGACGGAATCGGCAAATTCTGACCCAAGTTTTTCGATTGTTTCACGCCGGTCGCGCTTGCCCGCTTCAATGTAGACTGAAAGCGCCAGATCCATATCAAGCATCGCAGCTTTGATAACGGCTGTTCGGAGGATCTGGGCTTCTTTCCGCTTTAAACCGCCAAAGCCTGGAAACCTGGAGCTGGCGCCAAGAGCCGCGCACAATCCGGTCACCAGAAAACTGTAAGCGCCGATGTACCATCTTGGTTCGAGACCCAACTTGTTGTGGACCTCTCCGATCGCGGTTACGGACCGAAAATAGTCTTCGTCAAATTCCCCGGATAAAATGATACTCCAGTGGCGAAGTTGCGCAGTCTTGGCATGTTCAATGTGCACGTCATTTCGGAAAAAACGCTTGGTCTCCGGAAACTGCACAACATGACAGTAAAAATTATCTAGTATTCCTGGAATTATATTTAGAATTGTTTTTGCATTGTTTCGTAATGCATGCCGGTCCCCAATGTTCAGATCAATAAAGTCCAAACGATGCGAACCTGTATCTACTTCCGATGAGCTTACCATTGCTTTGTTCTCCTTCGAGAAATTCAAGCCGTGGCGATTTCCGTATATTTTGATTAAGAACAATTTTATTCATATGAGTTGTATAATTAAAAATACCTATACGTTCTTATAGTATGAGAATAACTCATTGATAATATAACGAAACTTAGTTTTTAACGACTAACCTAAAGAAACAGCCAATGTAACCCTGGTTGTACATTGTATCGGCAATTCGCATGAGGGCGCTGCCAAAGCACGTCGATTCTCTTCGAGATATCTATAGGGAAGGTGCAAGTCGTAGCAGGTGTTACTGGCTTTATGTCCCCACATCCAATCAGATACCGGCCCGAAACATTTTCCGGGCCGGTAATTTGTTCGCTAACTTTTCTTAGTTCGGCAGTTTGTCGTCAACACCTTTGATGTACCAGTTCATGCCGAGGATTGCGCCATCGTCGAGGGTCACGCCATCTTCAGCAGCAACAGAACCGTCCTGCTTGGTGATCGGACCGGTGAACGGCTCCCAGCCGCCCTTGATCTTGGCTTCGGTGGCTTTTGCCATCTCAACTACATCATCCGGCAGGTTGGTGTACGGCGCCATCACAACGTGGCCTTCGGTGATGCCTTCCCAAGAAGAATGGCTTTCCCATTTGCCGTCCATAACGTCCTGGACACGGTGAACGTAGTACGGCCCCCATTCGTCGATGATAGCGGTGTACTGAGCGTCTTTTGCAAAGTTGATCATGTCAGATGCCTGACCAAACCCATGCACGCCGCGCTCCTGAGCAACCTGAAGCGGCGCAGTGGAATCGGTGTGCTGGGTGATGATGTCTGCGCCCTGATCGATCAGCGCTTTGGCAGCGTCAGCTTCTTTGCCCGGGTCGAACCAGGTGTTGACCCAAACCACTTTCAGTTTGAAATCCGGATTGACGGACTGAGCGCCGAGAAGGAATGCGTTGATGCCGGCGATCACTTCCGGAATCGGGAAGGACGCGATGTAGCCTGCAACACCAGACTTGGACTGTTTTGCCGCGATTTGACCTTGGATATACCGGCCTTCGTGGAACTTGGAGTTATAAGTCGCAACGTTGTCGGCAGTCTTATAGCCGGTCGCGTGTTCAAATTTCACATCCGGGAACTTCTTCGCGACTTTCAGCGTCGGGTTCATGTAGCCAAAGGATGTTGTAAAGATGATGTTGCAGCCTTCGCGGGCGAAACGTTCGATGGCGCGCTCAGCGTCTGGGCCTTCCGGCACACTTTCCAGATAAGCGGTCTCGACCTTGTCGCCAAACTTAGCTTCGACAGCCTGACGGCCCTGATCGTGCTGGTAGGACCAGCCGAAGTCACCGACTGGGCCGACATAGACAAAGCAAGCTTTGACGTCAGCGGCGTTGGCTGCGCTTCCGGCTGCAACGAACGCGGCAGCTGCCACAGTTGCTTTCAATAGAGATTTCATCAGTTTAGTCCCCTCTGTTTGATCTCTGTTTTCATTACGATCTTTATTAGTTGATCCGGCCCTGATCGTGAAGGGCCGGATCCGCCCGGTAACAGGGAGGTGTTACCGGTCCGGAACAAATGGCTTGCCGAGACAGGCCGGTGTGTTGACCAGCGTCAGTCTGCGGTTTGCGGAGATGAGCACAAGTACTGCAATTGTCGCAAGATACGGCAAGCTGGATAGGAATTGCGAAGGAATTCCGAGCCCGATGGCCTGGGCGTGCAGGTTCAAGACACTGACCGCGCCAAAGAGATAAGCGCCAATGATCACACGTCCCGGCAACCAGGAGGCAAACACCACCAGAGCCAGCGCGATCCAGCCGCGGCCGGCCGTCATGTTTTCAACCCACTGCGGTGTGTAGGCCAGCGACATATAGGCGCCCGCAAGACCGGCACAGGCACCGCCAAAGAGGACGGCCATAAAGCGGATCTTCAGAACTGAATAGCCAAGCGCATGGGCCGAACCGTGGTTGTCACCGACAGCGCGCAGGATCAAGCCAGCCCGTGTGCGGAACAAGGCATAGGTCACCCCGATCACCAGCGCAAAGCTGAGATAAACGATGGCGTCTTGCTGGAAGAAGACCGGTCCAATGAACGGGATTTCCGACAGCCCCGGGATATAGAGTTCCGGCAAGCGGAGCCCTGGCACGCCGATATAAGCTTCTCCGATCATGCCCGACAGGCCAAGCCCCAGAATGGTCAGAGCCAGACCGGTTGCCACCTGGTTGGCAACAAGCACCAAGACCAGGAAGCCAAACAAAGCTGACATGGCCATGCCGGCGACCACGGCACCAATGACACCCATGGCGCCGGAACCAGTCTGGTTGGCAACGGCAAAACCGATCACCGCGCCCATGATCATCATGCCTTCCACACCGAGGTTCAAAACCCCTGAGCGTTCGACCACCAATTCACCGAGCGCGGCAATGAGAAGCGGCGTTGCCGCCGTTATGACAGTAAGTAGAACCGCCTCAAACATGAGAAACCTCCCCGGCCGGACCAGAAGCACGGCGGGAAACCATGCGGATGCGATATAGAATGAGCGTGTCACAGGCGAGCACGAAGAACAGCAGCAAGCCTTGGATCACACTGGCGATTTTGTTGGAGACACCAAGACCGGACTGAACGCCCTCGCCGCCGATATAGGACAGGGCCAGGACAAAACCGGCAATGATGATTCCGATCGGGTTCAGCCGGCCCAGAAACGCCACGATGATCGCGGTGAAGCCATACCCAGGCGAGATCGATGGCAGCAGCTGGTTGAGCGAACCGGACACTTCCATGGTTCCGGCAAGACCGGCTAGGCCGCCAGCCAGCGCGAAGGAGAACAGCGTCAGACGTTTTGCCGAGAAGCCTGCAAAGGCACCGGCGCGTGGGCTTTCACCCATAACGCGGATTTCAAAGCCCTTGATGGTCTTTGCAAGAACCACCGCAAGGATAACCGCCACACCGATGGTGATCGGTGCAGACAGGCTCATCAGGCCGCCGAAGACATCGGGAAGCGTTGCCGCATCGGAGAAGATCCGCGATTCCGGGAAGTTGAAGCCATCCGGATCCCGCCAAGGGCCGCGCACCAAATAATCCAGCAGGAGGCCTGCCACATAAACCAGCATCAGGCTGGTCAGGATTTCATTGGTGTTGAACCGTGTTTTCAAAAGCGCCGGGATCAAGGCCCACAAGGCACCGCCGATCATGCCGCAAATGAGCATCAAAGGCAGGGTCAGTGCGTTTTCAAAGTTGGGAAACAGGATTGGCAGTACCGAGCCGAACATCGCGCCAACAACAAACTGGCCTTCCGCGCCAATGTTCCAGTTGTTGGAGAGATAACAGACCGCCAGACCACAGCCGATCAGAATGAGCGGCGTCGCCTTGTCAATGGTGGCTTCTAGCGACCATTGCTGGGTGAGCGGCTCGATGAAGAACTTATAAAGTCCCAGTCCCGGATTGACCCCCGAAATGGCGAAGATGATTGCAGCCGACAGGGCTGTAAGCCCAACCGCTATCAAGGGAGACATCAGCGACATCAGTTCGCTGTGTTCCTTGCGTTTGACGAGTTCGATGCGCATCAAGAGACCTCCCCTTGCGTTTCAGCGCCACCGGCCATCAGAAGGCCAACCCGTTCCCGGGTCATTTCGGCAGCTGGTTCGGGCTCTGACAGATAGCCCCTGGAGATCACCGCGATGCGGTCGGCGATTTCAAAAATTTCATCAAGGTCCTGACTAATCACCAATACGGCAGAGCCGCCACGGGCCAAATCAATCAGCGCCTGACGGATCAAGGCAGCAGCACCGGCATCAACGCCCCAGGTCGGCTGGTTCACGATCAAGACCCCGGGTTTGCGGTCAAGCTCCCGGCCGACAACGAACTTCTGCAAGTTTCCGCCGGAGAGCGAGCGGGCCTCCGGATCATCGTGGGACATGCGCACGTCAAAGTTCTGCTTAATACGCTGCTCCATCTGGGCGGCATTGCCCTCAGAAACGAAACCACCGTTGACCAGTTTGTCGCCCGTCCGGTGCCGCGTCAGAACGATGTTTTGAGAGAGCTTCATGCCCGGAACAGCGCCATGACCAAGACGTTCTTCAGGAACAAAAGCAGCATCAGACTTGCGGCGCCAGTTCACACCCTTGGATCCACACGGAGTGCCATCGAGCGTTACCATGTCGGGCGCGACGCGCATTTCGCCTGAGATGGCGTCGAACAATTCGCCTTGCCCGTTGCCGGCAACGCCTGCAATTGCGACCACCTCACCGGCGCGCAGATCCAAAGAGATGCTGTTGAGCGCAGTGGCAAAGGGCGTTGCAGCTGGAGCTGACAAGTGTTTCAAGCCAAGCCGGACATCGCCAATTGCGGGCTTCTGGGCGGCCGCGTTGACCGCGATCACCTCAGCGCCAACCATCATGCTGGCAAGGGTTGCCGGGGTTTCTAGCGTCGGATCGCACTCGTCAACGACCTGACCGTGGCGCAGGATGGTCGCGTGGTGGCAAATCCGCTGGACCTCTTCCAGTCGGTGGCTGATGTATAGCACCGCACAGCCTTCATCGGCGAGCCGCTGCAGCGTCAGGAACAGCTGATCGGCTTCCTGGGGCGTCAGAACCGAGGTCGGTTCATCCATGATGATCAGCCGGGGCTCTTGCAGGAGGCAGCGGACAATTTCGATCCGTTGACGGATTCCGACCGGCAGATCGGCCACAATGTCTTGCGGATTAAGCGGCAGGCCGTATTCGCGCGATACCGTTTCGATCCGATTCGCGAGATCTTTCATGTTTCCGGGGTTTGGCAGAGCCAACGCGATGTTCTCAACCACATTCAGTGCTTCAAACAACGAGAAATGCTGGAAGACCATGCCGATGCCGAGTTCTCGAGCCGCGGCCGGGTTGCCAATGGAGACTTTCTTGCCGTCCCAATGGATTTCACCGCCATCCGGCTCAAGAGATCCGTAGAACATCTTGACGAGTGTGGACTTTCCGGCGCCGTTTTCGCCCAAAAGCGCGTGGATTTCACCTTTATTGATGGTGAGATCGACCTTGTCATTGGCAAGGATATCGCCAAAGCGCTTGGTCAGACCACGGGCGTCCAGCAAGGTATCCTTGTCGGATCTTGCGAGCGGGTTATCCGCCTTGTCCACTTCTGTATGGTTGTTCGTTGCCACACTGTCCCCCAGTTGGATGCCGCTTTATTGTTCATGTCTTATTGGTGTGCAAGCCTCCCGCTTGCAGCGGCTTGTTGATAACGGGCCTCATCCCGGGTGAGGAGTTCAACTGCGATTCCGGCTGCAATTGCAGCTGGTTGCTTGGATTTGATCGCAGTCACTCCAATCGGGCAGACCATGGTAGAAAGCACGGTGTCGCTCAGACCCCGCGATTTGAGACGTTTTAAGAAGCGTGTCCGTTTGGTTTTGGAACCAATCACACCGCAGTAGGCGAACTTCTGGGCGAGCAACGCCCGCGCCATGATGTCTTCATCGAGCGCGTGCGAATGGGTCATTGCCAGCACAAAAGCATTCTCCGGCGCGTCTTCGAGAACGGCAGCCGGATCGGGCACGCAGATTTTTGTGACATTAGCCGGCACCGCACCTGGAAACTGGTCAGCCCGGCTGTCGATCCAGAAAATCGAGAACGGCAGAGGAGCAAGCGCCAGCACCAAGGCCTTGCCCACATGGCCTGCTCCGAAAAGGTAAAGAGCCCGCCGGGTTTCACCAAATTGTTCGATCAAAACATCCGGATCGCTGTCAGATCCGCTCGTCAGATCGAAATGGCTTGTTGCAGCTCCTTCAATCAGGTTCCGGTTCAGCACTTTGCCGTCTTTGATTTCTGACCGGGTAATGAACGGACCACCATTCTGTTCTGCTTCCGCTAACCGTTCGGCTTGACAAAGGTGTTCACCAGTGAGGACTTCAAGGGCGATTTTTGCCCGGCCGCCACAACACTGGCCAAGGTCCGGTCCAAGAGAAACGGTGATCATCTCAAACCCGGCTTGACCTGTTGTCGCTGCTTTTGCCACCTTCCGAATGGCTTCGAATTCCAGCGTACCGCCACCGATTGTGCCGTAAAAGCTGCCATCTGGACGGACGACCATACGGGCACCGGTTTCCCGCGGTGTCGAGCCGCCAGTGTCAGCGACCGTGACAAGGGCACAGGCACCGCTGCTCTTCAAGCAGTTCGCTATGTGCCCCCAGACCTTCATGAGTGCGCCTTTCGGGACCGCAGATCCCTGACGGCTTTCATGATCGCTTCCGGCGTTGCCGGGGCATTCAAGTTAGGCACTTCACCCGGGCTCAAACTCGCTACTGCATCATTGATGGCGCAGAAAACGGCATTCGCCAGCATCACCGGCGGTTCACCAACAGCCTTGGAGCGGTAGACCGTATCCTGCGGATTGCCGCTGCCCTCATAAAGGTTGACGTTGAAGTCTTCTGGAATGTCGGAGGCCGTTGGGATCTTGTAGGTCGACGGCGCGTGAGTGCGCAGCCGGCCTTGTTGGTCCCAGACCAATTCTTCGGTGGTTAGCCAACCCATGCCTTGGACAAAGCCGCCTTCGATCTGGCCAAGATCGATGGCTGGATTGAGCGAGTGGCCAACGTCATGAAGAATATCAACGCGGTCGACCGTCATTTCGCCGGTCATCGTGTCGATAGTGACTTCCGCACAAGCCCCGCCAAAGGCGAAATAATAGAACGGCCGGCCAGTAACGCTGTCCCGGTCCCAGGTGATGCCGGGTGTTGCATAGAAGCCGGCATGGGACATCTGGATCCGCGCCATATGGGCAAGCTTAGCGACTTCGCCAAGTGAGAAACTCTGTTCACCGATCAAGACTTTGTTGTCGCCAAAATGAATGGCTTCCGGCCCGCATTGATGGCGTTCACACAAGAACCCGATCAAATGGCCCTTGATTTCCTGCGCCGCCAATTTGGCAGCCATGGCGTTGAGATCCGTACCGGATGAGGCCGCTGTTGGCCCGGTGTTCGGCACCTTGGAGGTGTTGGTGGCCGTGATACGGACCTTGTCGAAGGTCACGCCAAATTCCTCGGCAACAACCTGGGCAACCTTCTGGTAAAGCCCCTGCCCCATCTCTGTGCCGCCATGGTTCAGATGCACGGATCCGTCGGTATAGAGATGCACCAAGGCGCCAGCCTGATTGAGGTGTTTCAGCGTGAAGGAAATGCCGAACTTGACCGGTGTCAGCGCCAGGCCCTTTTTCAAGACCGCATTGGTGGCGTTGAACGCACGCACCTGGTCCCGCCGCGCCCAGTATTCAGAGCTTTCTTCCAGTTTGGCTATGAGATCGTGCATGACCTCATGTTCTTCGACCGGCATGCCGTAAGGGGTCAGATTGTGCTCGCCGTCATAGAAATTCAACTTGCGGATTTCCAAAGGATCCCGCCCGGTTTTGATGGCAATTGCATCAATCATTCGCTCCGCCGCCAGCATGCCTTGCGGCCCGCCGAACCCGCGGAACGCGGTGTTAGAACAGGTGTCGGTTTTCAGGCGCCGGGAGCGGATCGCCGCATCTGGATAGAAATAGCTGGAATCGGCGTGAAACAGCGTCCGGTCGTTGACGCCAAGCGACAGATCGACCGAATAGCCGCAGCGGGCCAGAAATTCCATGTCGACAGCCCGGATCCTGCCGGTGCCGTCATGTCCGACCTTCCAGTCGACTCGGAAATCATGCCGCTTGCCGGTCATGATCATGTCGTCGTCCCGGTCAAGACGCACCTTACATGCCCGGCCGGTAGCTTGCGCCCCAAGGGCCGCGAGGCTCGCCCATTGATTGGCTTGGGATTCCTTACCGCCAAAACCGCCGCCCATGCGCCGGACTTCCGCAGTTACCAAGGCATCAGGCACACCGAGGACTTTGGCCACTGTGTGCTGCACTTCCGTCGGGTGCTGGGTTGAGGTGTGGACCAGCATGGCACCGCCTTCTTGCGGAACCGCCATGGCGATCTGGCCTTCCAGATAAAAATGCTCTTGCCCGCCAATCCGCATGGAGCCGGAAAGCACTTCTTCAGATGCCGTCAAACCGGTTTCCGGCGAGCCTCTGCGGAACTGGTAATCCGGCAAAACCATTGTCTCCGCCGCCACCGCGTCTTCCTGGGTAAGGATCGGCGTGATCGGCGCGACATCAATTTTGGCTTTTAGCGCCGCCTTGCGGGCTTGATCGCGGGTCTCTGCGACAACCGCAAACACCACCTGACCGTGGAACAGGATTTCGCCATCGGCCAGCACCGGATCATCGCCAAAGCCAGACGAGCAATCATTGGTGCCGGGAACGTTTTCGGCTGTCAGAACCGCAACCACACCGTCCGAAGCGCTGACATCTGTCAGATCAATCGAACTGATTTTACCGCGGACGGCCTGGCGGGCATATCCGGGAACAACGTGCAGGGTTCCAACCGCCTCGACCAGGTCGTCGATATAAGGCGCGGTTCCTGTGACGTGCATCTCGGCGCTGTCATGGGCAAGAGATTTCCGCACATGTTTGAGCGGTGATGTGACCTTAGTGGGATCAAGCGGCGCGGTCATGATCGGCCTCCCGCTTTTTCAAGACCCGCAGATTTTCCGCAGCTGTGCCGTCCGTTTCCATCAAGGCTTTGGCCAGCAGAGCGCGGGCTGTTTCCATCCGGTAGTCTGCGCTTGCCCTCATATCGGTCATTGGAGTGAAGTCGGTATTAAGCGCTTCGAAGGCAGCTGACCATGTGGATGCATCTTCTACTTGCGCGCCTTTGAGGGCAGCTTCTGCGCCTGCCGCCCGCTTTGGTGTGCCGGCCATACCGCCGTAGGCGATGCGCGCTTCAATGATCCGTCCGTCAACGACCGTAAACCGGAATGCGGCCATCACAGACGAAATGTCCTGATCGAACCGTTTGGAGATCTTGTAACACCGGTACGCCTGATTGGCCGAGGGCCGTGGCACGAACATCCCGGTGACAAATTCTCCCGGCAACCGGTCCTGTTTGCCGTAGTCAATAAAGAAGTCTTCCAGCGGCAGTGTCCGCTCGTTATCGGCCGACTGCAACTCAACACTGGCACCAAGCGCAATCAATGCCGGTGGCGAATCCCCAATCGGCGATCCATTTGCAATGTTGCCGCCGACGGTTCCCGAGGCCCGCACTTGTTTGGACCCGATCCGTTTCCAGAGTTCGCCAAGGTCAGGTGAGATGCCGGTCATGGCTGCTTCCGTTGCATCGAAGGTCGCGGTCGCGCCGATCAGAACACCAGCTTCAGTTTCTTCAACACGGTCCAGCCCTTCAATACGGCCAAGCCAGATGACTTTCGGCAAGTCGCGCAGGTGTTTGGTAATCCAGAGGCCTACGTCCGTTGCACCCGCGACCAAGGTGGCATCGGGATGCTGGCGGTAAAGAGCCGCCAGACCATCCAGCGACGATGGTGAGGCAAAAAACGAAGAACTGTTGCCTAAGAAAATGTCCCGGCTGTCCGCCAAGGTCTTCAGCTGTTCCCGGGTTTCATTGGAGCGCCAGGTAAAAGCGTCATCGGCAGCATCAAAGCAGGCTTCCAGCGCGGCATCGATGATCGGCCGGTAGCCGGTGCAGCGGCACAGATTGCCGGCAAGCCATTCGGTAACGGTCTTGCGGGATTTTTCCTGGCCCTCTGCATGATACAGCGTGAACAGGGTCATGATGAAACCGGGCGTGCAGAACCCGCATTGAGAGCCGTGCAAGTCGACCATCGCCTTTTGCACCGGATGGAGGCGTTTGTCCTGCGCCAGATCCTCAACCGTCACCAGCTCCGCACCGTCGATCATGCCGAGGAGCTGAATGCAGCTGTTGACCGGTTGATAGATCAACTTGCCATTAACGAGCCGGCCGAGCGCAATGGTGCAAGCCCCGCAATCGCCCTCGCCGCAACCTTCTTTGGTGCCGGTTTCCTGCCGCCGCAGGCGCAAATACTCCAGGACAGTTTCCGTTGGGCCGACATTGGTCAGCTCAACAACTTGTCCGGCTTTGATGAAACGGATCGTATCCCTCATGCCTCAGCTCCCCCGGTAGGTCGAATAGCCGAAGGGTGATAACAACAGCGGCACATGATAATGCGCAGCCGCATCGGCCATGCCGAACCGGATTGGGACGAGGTCAAGGAAGAGCGGATCCGGCAGACCCTGACCGGTTGCCCTTAAATAGTCACCGGCATGAAACCGCAGTTCATAGATCCCGGTTTCAAAGGTGCTTCCGGAGAGGATCGGACCGTCCACGCGGCCATCGTCATTGGTTTCATGGGTAGACATATGCTTCGGCTCATTGCCCACGGACCAGAGCTCTATCTTAAGCCCCTTGGCCGGGATTCCCAAAGCGGTATCCAGAACGTGCGTTGTTAAACGCCCCATGTTTCTCTCCCTCATGCAGCAGTGCTGCAAAACCGTTCAGATAAAAAATGTGCATGATAAGCACGCAGATCCAAAGCGCTCATTTGCGCTCTTAATGATGCCTAATTGGCATCAATAGATGCAAGACGTTCGTTCAGAGCGAGCACTGCGTGGTCAAAAAACATCGCCGGAGCCAACGCCAAGGCCCTCAGCGATGACGTGACTACACACAAGCGATCTGCTTGAAGAGGTTCATCTTTTAGCGGTTTAAAGACCAGATGCCCCGCTTCTAAATCATCCTCGCAACCGATTTGTGTTTGGAAGCCTATGACGTTCTCATCACGGGCGAGCGCCCGCATCAAACGCAGGGAATTTGCCTCGACATATGTCAAAGATGCGCCGGGAATCCGGCTGCGGATGACATCGATCCTCGCGCGAATTGACAATCCTTCCGCCGGAAGGGCGACCGGATATCGCAAACAATCGGCCAGGCTCAGCCCGTTTTCTCCTGCCAAGGGATGGTCTGGCGCCATCAATGCGCCGATCACCAGGTCATGATGAAAGGCCGCTGTCAGCGTCGACATATCCGGCGGATCAAAGGTGAAACCGACGTCCGCTTCGGCGGCCTCAACCTTGCGCGCGGCTTCCTGAGATGAGGAAATCGCCACACTCACATGAATGCCCGGATAAGATTTCCGGAAAGAGCTGATGACAGCCGGAAGCAGCCGTTCAGCGACACTCTCAACAGAGGCAATGGAGACGGTGCCGCGCCGTAGGCCCTTCAACGCATCAAGCTCGGCAACCGTTCCTTCAAAATCGGAATACGTCCGCCGGATATGGGCAAGCAGCACTTCGCCTGCTTGCGACAAGCGCATGCGCCGTCCAACCCGCTCAAACAGCTGCAATCCCAGCGCCTCTTCCAGCCAAAGGATCTGCCGGTTGACTGCAGAAGAGGCAACATTGAGATTGCGGGATGCTGCCCGGATCGAGCCAGCCTCGGCGGCGGCCAGAAAATACCGCATCGCCGGGCTATAAAGATTGCGCGAAAGATCCTGGGCGCGGGCTGAACGCATTAATCCGGACCGGTCTTATGGAATAAGCACGGTCGTGCCGGTGGTCTTGCGGCCTTCCAGATCCTGATGAGCCTGAACCGCATCCGCCAGACGGTATTCCTGATTGACCGAGATTTTGACAATCCCCCTGGAGACCACATCAAACAGGTCACCAGCCGTCATCTCCAGATCTTCACGGCTGGCGATGTAGTTGAAGAGTGTCGGCCGTGTCGCAAACAGGGATCCCTTTTGCACCAGAAGTCCGAGATTGAAGTCCGGCAGCGGGCCGGACGACTGGCCGAAGCTTACCCAAAGGCCACGCGGTTTTAAACAATCCAGCGATCCAGGGAATGTATCCTTGCCGACGGAATCATAAACGACGTCACAACCCTTGCCGTCGGTAATTTCCGCCACGCGTTCAGCAAAGTTTTCAGTCCGATAGTTGATGACATGCTGATAACCGTTGGCCTTGGCGAGATCCATTTTCTCCTGAGACCCAGCTGTGCCAATCACGGTTGCCCCAAGATGGGCGGCCCATTGACCGGCAATCAGGCCGACCCCGCCAGCAGCGGCATGGAACAACAGGGTCGTTTCCGGACCAACCTTATAAGTCTGACGCAAGAGATATTGAGCCGTCATGCCCTTCAGCATCATTCCGGCAGCGTCCTTGTCGCTGATGCCATCGGGAATCACCACAAGCCGGTCTGCGGCGATCGTTCTTTCCTGCGCGTAGGCGCCCAGTGGTCCGGCATAAGCAACCCGGTCACCCGGTTTGATGTGGGTGACGCCCTCGCCGACCACCTGAACCACACCGGCCCCTTCATTTCCCGGAATGAACGGCAAACCATTCGGCGCCGGATAAAGGCCGGAGCGGAAATATGTATCGATGAAGTTGAGACCAATCGCGGTGTGCCGGATGCGGGCCTCTCCTGGCCCCGGCTCTCCAACATCCACATGTTCCCAGTTCAAGACGTCCGCATCACCTGTTTCATGCACACAGATTGCCTGTACCATGCCGTCTCCCATCGGGTGTGTTAAGTGTTTGAAGTATCGGCGTGTTGGCCGAGATTTTGATGCCCACAATATCCAGCGCAAAGCATTTGCGCCAGTGGCAAAGACTGGCCGCATGGTTTGCCGAACGCTGAGCTACGCAGTTAGAGGGCCGTTTCTGTTGTTATGCGACCGGTCAATCGACCCGGTCAATCAGCTGCTGAATGGCGGATACTGAAAAGAGATAGAGACTGGCGAGCGTGAAAATCGTTGCCGTCACCGTGTTCAATACCATGCCGTCTAAAATCGCCATTGCTGCCAGTGCCATCCACAGCAGGGTCACAGGCAGCGTGATCATGCGCCAGCGTTTCACACGCACCGGATGGACAAAGCGGACCGGCGCAAATGTCAAGGCACAGCACGCCAGAACAACGGCTATGGTAAAACCTTCGGAGGGCGACAAGACAAGCAAGCCGAAGACGACCATGTTCCACCCGGCCGGGAAGCCCTTGAAGGATCCGTCCGGTGTTTTCATGCCGTTGTCAGCAAAATAAAGCGCACCGGTAAAGACGACCAACCCGCCGCAAACCCAGTTCCACGGATTGGACAGCATCAGGCTCCAAGACAGCGCAAACGCCGGCAGGAAGACATAGGTCGCGTAATCAATGACAAAGTCGAGCGACGCACCCGACCACCGCGGCAATCGTTCCGCCACGTTGAATTTCCGGGCGAGCGGACCATCGATGCCGTCAACAAACAGGGCGAGGCCAAGCCAGGCAAACATTTCATCCCACTTGCCTTGTGCACCGGCAAGAAGGGCAATCAATGCGATCGGAGCTCCGGAAGCTGTCAGAACATGAATCAAAAACAGCGCAGGTTCCGGCGCGAGTTTGCCAGGCGTTACGTCCGTCACGGGCCTAGTCCTCTTTAGACATTAAAATCCGCGCTGAAACCAATCTGCAATTCGCTGCGCGGTAGAAACTCATGATGTGTATTCCCAACGGGAATTCTTTTGAGCCTGTCTGTTACTAATATTGCATATTGATGACAGTGTGAACCGGAAAACACCAGAAACACTCCCGGCATCATTAAGGCGGTGTTGCCGGCCCACCGAGCACCATGCTCAAAGCCAGCGTTCCGCCCCAGATCAGCAGGAAAACGCCGATCGCTGTTGGTAGGAAACGGCTGGGGAATGTTTTCTCCAGTGCCATCACGGCACCAAGCAAGGCGATCCAGAGAATATTCATCAGTCCAACAGCAAACATGACGGTCATGACGGCCCAGCAGCAGCCTAGGCAAATCCATCCTTGCGCAATGCCTTCTCTGACCGAGTCGCTGATCCCAAAGCGCGCTGTTTCCTTGGCGAAAGACCACCTTGGATACCAGCACCTTTGAAGACATGCTGTTTTGGCCGGTGTGAATTGGTAAATCCCAGCAGCAATCAGAACGGATGCTGTCAGCGCCAGACTGACTGGGGCCATCATATCGGAAAGCGCGCCCAGCTTTGAGAGGCCGACTTGCGCCAATGTTGCCACGACCGCGTATCCGAGCCACACCGCCAAATAGCCGAAAACAACCAATACTGTAGGCACAACGTTCGAACCAGGCCCAGAGCGGCGCTCTGAAATATGCCGGTGAAAGGCTTTCAACATGGGCGTGGCGGACGGCAGCATCATGGCCAGCGCCATCATTGCCCACATAAGGAAAATTTTCCCAACATCGACCCAAGTCAATTCCACGCTTGGCATGCCAAAGGTGGCGCCAGCCGGCAAACACAAAACAGCCAGCGCTGCGCGCGCATCATCCGGAAGCCCGCGGAAAATATTGAACTGATTGAGCAGACTCATACCAGGTCCGGCTTCCGCCATATCCATAACAGGCACCATGGCAGCAACCATGGCTATCAGATATGCCCATCCGCTGATCGCAAGAGCGGCCACGACCACGATAACCAGCGGCCAGCCCCGAACAGTTTCCGGGTTTTGAGCAGTCGAGGTTTCAGAAGTATTCAAGGCGCGCATAGATCCAGTCGTCAATGAGGTATTTTCTGATGTGTGGTGACCATGATACTGGGTCTCATCCTTGAGCCAATTGATTTGTCTCATAGTCCGCGACGATCCAGGGCGGCATCAAAAAGCTGTTTCTTAGCTGCGTAATTTGGTCCTGTTGATCTTTCCGGTTAAATGACCAATTTCGGACAGACAGACAAATGCTGAGCAGTGAGCCTGGTAGATTTATGGCACGGACCAAAAAAGACGTTTTTTATGACGCAGTTGTTGTCGGCGGCGGGCCGTCTGGGCGGATTGCAGCCCTTGCCCTGGCACGTTCCGGTCTGCAAACCGCTCTTATTGCCCCGTTAAAGGCACCGGCAGATGAACGCACGACGGCCTTGTGGCAAAAGTCGCTCGACCTTTTGAAAGATCTCGGCATTTGGGAAGAGATTGAGCTCAACGCCGAGCCACTCAAGAAAATGCGGATGATCGATGGGACGGAACGGCTAATCCGGGCGCCCGAGACGGTCTTCAACAGTGCAGAGCTCGGTGTTGAAGAATTTGGCTACAACATCGTCAATTCGGAAATGAATAACGTTTTGGCCAAGGCTTGCGCCAAGGAAGTCAATTTGACCTGTGTGGATGATTTTGCTGAAGACGCTGATTTCAGCGGCGCTCGAGCAACAATCACCACAAAATCGGGTCAAACTGTGAAGGCCGCATTGGCCGTCGCGGCCGATGGCCGCAATTCGATGTTGCGGTCTGCAGTTGGGATTGACGTCAAACGCTGGTCCTATCCGCAAACCGCGCTGGTTCTTAATCTGGATCACACCTTGCCGCACCATGGCGTTTCAACGGAATTCCACACCGCGACAGGACCGTTCACCCTGGTTCCCCTGCCCGGCCGCCGGTCCTCTCTGGTCTGTGTGGAAACTCAAGAAACCGCGTTACGGCTCAAAACCATGGACAAGACTCTGCTGGCCCGTGAGCTGGAAGACAGGGCCCGGTCTGTCCTCGGCAAATTCACCGTGATTTCTGAACCTCAAACCTTTCCGCTCTCCGGTATGACCGCTCAATCCGTGATTGCTTCGAGATTGGCTTTGATTGGAGAAACCGCTCATGTCTTCCCGCCGGTTGGTGCCCAGGGGCTCAATCTCTCCATGCGCGATATATCTGACTTGGTTTCAACTGTGACCACTGCCAAGCAAAAGGGTCAGGACCTCGGCAGTCTTACGGCTTTGAAACCTTATGAAGCCAAACGGATGTCGGATATCCGTTCGCGCACCAATGCGGTCGACATGCTGAACCGCTCGCTTTTGACTGAGTTTCTGCCAGTTCAGGCGGCCCGCAGCGTGGGGATGTATTTGGCCGGTAAGATCGGCCCCTTCCGCCGCCTGCTGATGCGCGAAGGCATGGCGCCCGGAACAGGATTTCAGCTGCGTCCGTGATATGATGCCAGAATGCCACCTATTTTCGGGTGCTTTTCTTTCGGCTGTGGTAGGTCAAGGCCATCAATATGATTTGGCGGAGTTGCGGGACCGGCAGGGGCTGGGCAAGCGAAAGATGGACGCTGCGGTCTCCGCCAAATGTCATCTCCGGAAATAGGCCGCGCCATTCGGACACAAGGCTGCTCTGACAATTCACATAAAGAGCGATATCGCCTTGATCAGAGGTGTCCTGGTCGATCCGGATTGTCGTTCCGGACTTCGGCCGTTCAGTCAGATAACTGAGCTGCCCCCACTTCACCGTCTCAACTACATTGCCGACGCCCTCGGCTTCTGATGCGGCTTCGAAAATGAGATTGCGAAGCTCCATCAACGCGGATTTGACGGCGTCCGGATACTTTTCGATGACCGCAAGCGCCGGTTTTTCATTCATGTCAGCCTCCGCTGATAACCTCTGAAAATCCTGTCGGCAGAACCCCGGTGGTAATTGCCCAGATGAAGGCCGTCACAGTAACAATCGACACCACCGTTCCAATCAATACGAAACTCGAGGCCCGCTGCACATAAGTTCCATAGTGCTGCGCCAGGACAAAAACATTGGTGGCCGGCGGCAAGCACGCCATCAAAACCGCTGTTGCAATCCACACCGGATCAATTCCGCCGATCCAGGTCAACAACAAGAAGATTAAAAGCGGGTGCGCAATCAATTTCACGCCCAGCACAATCGGCAGCTCCAAGGGAATGCGACCGATCGGACGAATCGCGATGCTAACGCCCATGGCAAACAGCGCACAGGGTGCGGCGGCATTGCTGAGGTACTTCAGCAAGGTTGCAAAAGCCGCGGGCTGCTGCAGTTCGAAGGCAGCCGCCAAAACACCTGCAATCGTTGCCAGGATGAACGGATGAGTAAAAATCCGCCAAAGAATGTTTTTGACGGTCCCGACCAGTGTTTCATTTTCTGCCCCGGCGACAGCCATCATCATTGGCGCCAGAATAAACATCAGTGCGTTGTCGAATGACAGGATCAAGGCTGTTGGAACGGTCGCCTCTTCGCCAAGCACAGCCAATGTGAGACCTGGCCCCATATACCCCACGTTGGAGTAAGCACCAGCAATCCCGAGGATGGTCGATTCGGCGATGCTGCCCCGGGTCGCGACCACACCGATGCAAAAGGAAACCGCAAACACAATGTAAGTGGTGAAGGTCGTTGCGGCGATGTAGGACAGATTGGCCAGCTCTTCGATTGGCGTTCCGGACAAGAGCCGGAAGAACAAGGCTGGAAGCGCCATATAGACGACGAAGAAATTCATCCAGCTGAGGCCAGATTCCGGAATTTTTTTAATTTTTCCGGCGGCAAAACCCAGAAAAATCAGCCCGAAAAACGGCAGTGACAGTGAAATGACATTCTGCATGGTCGATCTGATAACAGTAGGTCGGCGGGTACAACGGTCGCAAAGGCTACCCGGAGCTTGCATATTCTGCCGGGCTTCGATAAGCACCCGAAGCATGCAGGACGGCGTGCCGGACAGCATACCAATCAGGTCTTGAGACGAACCGCAAGGCCATAAACAATCACAAGGCGCTTGTCAGTCTTCTTTCGCTAAGCTGCGCGCAAAGAAACTGGCGGGAGAACCGCCGCAACCGGCACTCTCTGGAGCCGTTCCTTTCTGATGACTTTCAAAAACCACCTCGAAAGCCTGCTGCTCTCAATGGCAATCGGCCTGTTCCGGTTGTTTCCGGTGGATTTTGCTTCTTGGCTGATGGGACGCTGCTGGCGCCTGTTCGCTCCTTTGAATGCCCGCCATAAACGCGCCCTTACCCATCTAAAGAACGCCTATCCTGATATGCCGCTTGAAGAGCGCGAGAAAATTGTCCTTGGAATGTGGGATAATCTCGGGCGTGTCACTGCTGAAACCTTTCACATCGACCGGCTGCTGGCCGAAGACGGGCGTTTTGCTACCGATGCCGACGAGACGACACAGGCAGTGCTACGCGGTGAACAAGGCTGTCTCTTTGTCTCCTTCCACAGCGGCAATTGGGAAATGTGCGTTCAACCGGCGGTCCGCAGTGGAATAGAAATCACAGGTGTTTATCAAGCGCTTAAGAATCCCGAAGCCGACAAAGCGCTGCGATCCCTGCGTGAGAATCTTTATAAAGGCGGATTGTTGTCGAAAGGCCACCAGACCGCCCGCAAACTGCTGTCCACTCTAAAGGCCGGCGGTATTGTTGCCATTATGGGGGACCTGCGGGAAACCCGTGGCATTCAAGTGCCGTTTTTCGGGCAAATGGCCTATGCCAACCCAATTCCCGCCTCTATGGCGCGGTCTTGCAAGGTTCCGATTGTTCTTGGCCGGGTCATCCGCACCAATGGTGTAAACTTCCGCATTGAGGGCCGGGCGATCGAAGTTCCGGTCACAGACGACCGCCAAGCTGACATTGAAGCAGCCACAGCCCAGATCCATCAAATTTTTGAAGGCTGGATCCGCGAACATCCCGAACAATGGATGTGGATCCATAAAAAATGGGCTGCCGCCGGAAATGCTGCCCCTGCTCAAGGCATGGCTTAAGAGCCAGTAAACTCCGCCTTTCGGAGGATGGTTGCACCGCAGCATTAAGGATATATGCTTAGTCCGACGAATGAGGAGGACAGCATTTTGACGAAGACCCCGAGCGCATTTTACAAGCCACTCGCCATTGGTGCGCCAGAGCCTTTCCGCGAATTACCGGTGACGTTGGAGCGCATGATCCACTTCGTACCACCGCATATTGAAAAAATGCGGGCAAAGGTTCCAGATCTGATCAAAAAGGTCGATGTTGTCCTTGGTAATCTGGAAGACGCGATCCCGGCTGACGCCAAGACTGACGCGCGCCGCGGCTTCATCCAAATGGCCCAGGACAACGATTTTGGCCAAACAGGTTTGTGGACCCGGGTCAATTGTCTGAACAGCCCCTGGTTTTTGGATGATCTGATGGAAATTGTTCCAGCGGTCGGCGAAAAGCTGGATGTGATCATGCTGCCCAAGGTGGAAGGTCCTTGGGACATTCATTACCTCGATCAACTTCTGGCTCAACTGGAAGCCAAGGCTGGAATTTCTAAACCGATTATGATCCACGCCATCCTGGAAACAGCGGAAGGCGTTAAAAACGTCGAGGCGATCGCAGCGGCGAGCCCGCGCATGCACGGTATGAGCCTTGGCCCGGCGGATTTGGCCGCGTCCCGTGGTATGAAAACGACCCGCGTTGGCGGAGGTCATCCGGATTATGCAGTTCTTGCGGATGCATCTGAAGGTGCAGCACGGACCGCCTATCAACAGGACCTGTGGCATTACACCGTCGCCAAAATGGTGGATGCGTGCCTGTCCTATGGTCTGAAACCGTTCTATGGCCCATTCGGTGACTTCTCAGATGCTGATGCCTGTGAGGGGCAGTTCCGCAATGCCTTCTTGATGGGTTGCCTGGGCGCTTGGTCCTTGCATCCGACACAGATCGATATTGCCAAACGGGTGTTCTCACCAGATCCTAGCGAAGTTGCCTTTGCCAAGAAGATTCTCGATGCCATGCCGGATGGGACGGGCGCGGTGATGATTGACGGCAAGATGCAGGATGATGCAACTTGGAAACAGGCTAAAGTGATTGTTGACCTGGCTAAACTTGTGGCGTCGAAAGACACGGACTTAGCGGAAATCTACGGTCTTTAGACTTCAGCAAGTTTGCTAGCATAAAGTTGTGCACTAGAACGCTTGCATGTTGGCGGATGTAACTGTAATCCGGCGCATGCAAGCAGTTGGTGAATGAGTAACCATGCGTACGGCTAAATTTAAAATCGGGCAGGTGGTCAAACACCGGATTTATCCCTTTCGGGGGGTAATCTTTGATGTCGACCCGACGTTCAACAATACCGAAGAATGGTGGGATGCCATTCCAGAGGACGTGCGCCCAAAGCGCGATCAGCCATTTTACCATTTGCTCGCTGAAAACGAAGAGACTGAATATGTCGCCTATGTCAGTGAACAGAACCTTGTTCCAGACATGACCGGCGAGCCCGTACGGCATCCGCAAGTCGAAGAAATCTTCGAAGAACAGTCAGATGGGTCTTATTTGCCGCGAACGGTTGAAATGCACTAAGTCAAAGTCTGACAGCTTACGTCGTGATCATGGGCTGGGTTTCAAAACCCGGCCTTTTCTTATGCGGTTAGTCGGCAAGTAACTAGTTAGTCGGCAAGTAACTATATGACTGATCACAAAAAAACCGGAGCAATTCAGCCCCGGCCTTTTAAGATGCATGTTATCAGATTTTATTGATTGGCTTTTTGAGCGTCGATCAGTTTCTGGCGTGCTTCATCAGCGCGCTTTTGCAGTTCACTTTGCAGTTCTTCCTGCCGCTTCTGCTGTTCAGCCATATCCATCGGCTCGCCGTCGTAGACTTTGGTGAAACCGATCAAGGTCATTTTGAAAACCAGTTCCTTTGCCTGCTGGTTAAGCGGGGTGACACGCATTTCACCGCCTTGCTTCATCGCATTGACAAAATTGTCGTCAACGGCCAGTTCGGCATAACAGGCGTTCGGCGCACAAATGCTGTATTTGCCGATCACCGGTTTGCTGTCATCAATCTGGATGCGCAGGCCCGGCTGAAGCAAGACCGCGGTCGGCACGGAAACCACGAGTTTTTTGCGGGCTTCACCTTCAACTTCCTGAATAGAAGCGCTGCTGAGGAACTGACCGGTCGTCGTGTACAGTTCCATAAAAATCACGCAGTGCAGTTTATTTGTCTGCGGGTGCGGGTTACACGCTTTACGCCAAGGGCTTTGATCCTCTTGAGCGATTGCGGGAGCACCTGCGAAAGAAGACAGCGTCACGAGCGCTGCGGCCGCGCCTGCGATCAATCCTCTTTTTAAAACACTCATCATCGAAACGTCCTCAATCGTGGGTGTGCAAATCTTCGCGCTGTTCTGTGACATTCCGGAAACAACCGCAAGACCCAGCAGAACAATCCTGTTTGTTTTTATTGGTAAGACAGCCAATTTGGGCAAGAGGGTGACCGATATGCAACGGAAACACTTATCAGCGAAACAAAACTGAATATCTGCGACTTTCCCCCTTGCACGGGGCGCCCACCGGATAACCTTGTGGTACGCTTTAAAAATGAGAATCAACCGGTTTGCCGTGACCGAAATGTCTGATCGGCCGAAAAAAACATTATCTTCTTGCATGTTCAGGGCCGCTTGCGCAGCTCTTGCTGTCGTGTGTCTTAGTGCGATTTTATATGCCGTGACCGGTCTGGATAATCCGGCGTATGCCGATGAAGAAACAGTACCTTGGTCCCATGGGATATCCATGCACGGCACCCCTGCCCTTGGACCAGATGAGCCTTTTCCATACGCCAATCCCGACGCGCCCAAAGGCGGGATTTTGACCCTTGGCGTCCAGGGCACATTTAATAGCCTCAATTCCTTCATCATTCAGGGCGGCTGGACTTCGGCACGCGGCATGCGCGAACGCCAATTCGGCAATAATATCTTCGAAAGCCTTTTGGTCCGCTCATATGCGGAGCCTTTTTCACTCTATGGCCTGCTTGCGCATAAAGTCCGGATGCCCCACAACCGGGAGTGGATCGAATTTGAGCTCAATCCGCAGGCCCGCTTTTCAGATGGTTCCCCAGTAACGGTGGACGATGTGATCTTTTCCCTGGAGATCATAGAAGAAAAGGGCCGCCCTCCCTACCGAAACTGGTACGCTCAAATCAAAGAGAAGATTGTCACCGCGCCAAACCGGCTGAAACTTGTTTTCGAAAACGGTGACAACCGCGAACTGCCATTGCTGATTGCCCTTGCACCAGTCTTTTCCAAAAAACACACCGATGCGGAAAACTTTGACAAGTCCACTTTGACACCACCGGTTGCCTCAGGACCGTACATATTCAAAACCATCGAACCGGGACGATTGGTCGTATACGAGAAGAACCCGGATTATTGGGCTAAGGATCTGCCTGTCAAAGCCGGTTTCGACAATTTCGATGAGATCCGTGTCGAATACTACCGCGATGAAACGACCCTGCAGGAATCGTTCAAGAAAGGCCTGATTGATGTTCTGAAGTTTGGAGACCCGGTACGTTGGGCAACCGGCTTCGATTTCCCTGCAGCCGAAAATGGCGACGTTATCAAACTTGAAATCCCGCGTGGGATCCCCGCCCCAACCCAAGGCATTGCCTTTAATACAAGGCGGGAACAGTTTTCCGATCGGAAGACCCGCAAAGCTCTACGCATGCTGTTCGATTTTGAGTGGGTCAACCGCAATCTCTATTACGGCCTATATAAGCGGACTGCCGGGTATTGGGACAATTCCGAACTTTCCTCGATTGGCCGGTCGGCAAGCGCAAGGGAACAAGAATTACTCGCCCCCTTCCCGGGCTCTGTAGATCCAGACGTCATGGATGGGACTTGGCGGCCTGCGGATGCGGATGGGTCAGGCCGGGACCGAAAGGTGTTAAGGTCTGCTCTGAAGGAGTTTTCAAATGCAGGTTTTGCGCTGAAGGATCGAAAACTGATCCACACTGAAAGCGGTGAACAGCTCAGCTTTGAAATCCTCTCCAAAAATGAAGACGAGGAAAAACTGGCTCTGGCCTATATCCGCACGCTCGGGCTTCTCGGAATTGACGCGCGTGTACGCAGCGTAGACCCGTCACAATTTGAAGACCGCCGCACCCGGCGCGATTTCGACATGGTGTTCAACACTTGGACGGCCTCGCTGTCGCCTGGGGCAGAACAATATGGCCGCTGGTCGTCTCAAGCAGCCGATGCGGAAGGCTCGTTCAATTTTGTTGGCGCCAAGGAACCCGCCATTGACGCCTTGATCGACGAAATCGTCGCGGCCCGCAGCCGGGAAGACTTTATCGACGCGGTACGTGCGTTTGACCGGGTTCTGATATCCGGCGCTTATTCAGTTCCCCTATATCATCTGCCTGATTACTGGGCAGCCCATTGGAAACGTATCTCGCCTCCAGACCATCATTCCCTTTACGGGGATGAATTGGACACCTGGTGGTCAACCTCAATCAACTGATCGGACCTACGGACGACTTGAGCCATGAAAGTAACGCCTGAAAGCCTGGTACAGGAACATCATGAAAGCGGAGCCTGGTCCGATGTGCCGCTTGATGAGATCTTCCGGCAAACCGCTGAAACGCATCCAGACCGGATCGCGCTCGTCGACGCACCCGACAGGGCAACCTGGACCGGCGGCGCACCGCGCAAACTCACCTATGCCCAAGCAGATCGCGAAATCGATCGGCTGGCTGCTTTTTACAATGCCGTCGGTTTGGCCGCAGACCACGTCATCGGTGTGCAATCACCGAATACGGTCGATACGGTCATCGCCATTCTTGCCGCGTTCCGCGCCGACCTGATTGTCTCGCCGCTTCCCTTGCACTGGCGGCAGAAAAACGTGGTGGATGCTTTAAACTCCATCGGAGCCAAGGGATTGATCGCCGCCGACCGGATCGAAACCCGGGATGTCGGTACGGCCGCGCGCGATGTTGCGGCAGAACTCTTTTCTCTCCGATTTGTCTTTGGTCTTGGCAAGGATGTTCCTGATGGTCTGATTGAACTTGGGCCGATGCTCGCCGAAATGGGCGATGATCTGCAGTTCGAGTCATCTGGTCCGCGTCCGGATCCGGCGGATCACACAGCGACTATCTGTTGGAGCCGCAGCGGTGAAGAGAATATGCCGATCAGCCGGTGCCACAACCATTGGACCTCCTGTGGCAGCCTTGTGGTCAAAGAAGCGCACATCAAGGATGGTGGCAATATTCTGGTGCCCTACTCTTTAAGCGGTTTAACCGGTCTCGGTGGTGGGCTGGTGCCTTGGCTGATGACCGGGGCAACACTGCACCTTCATCACCCAACGTCCCTAGTCAATTTGGCCGAGCACGCAAAAGCGGTGAAGGCCGATGTTGTTATATCCCCTGGACCACTTGCCCAAACGCTTGACCGGAAACTGGCCGGTGTGGATACCACAATCCTTGCGGCCTGGAATATCTCATCGCCCCGCCCAGCCACATTTATTCCCCGGCGGCGATTGGTCGACCTCCACATTGCAGACGAATTTGCACTCACGGCGAGTGCCCGCGGACCATCAGCCAAGGCAAAGGCAATTCCGCTGGGAAAGCATAGCGGGCCAGACGGGTGCGAAAGCGGGCCAGCCCTTCTAGAAGTCTCGACCTCCGAGGCAGTTGAAGATCAACTTCCGACACTGCTCGTTAAAGGACCGATGGTTCCTGACATTGGCTGGCGGACTGTCAACGGAGACCAACGCCGCGTCCGCTGGGAGGGCACCGGCTATTTGAACACCAACATCAAAGTCCAAGCCACAGATGACGGTATCGAAGGTTTCGGCGTTCCGGGTTTTTATGCACTCGCAACCGGGAACCTTGAAACCATAGATGTGATATACTCCAGTTATCCGGGAATCAGCGAAGCGGCTGCCTTCGTGGTTGAAGCCCCCGTCCTAGGCGCACGTATGTATGCCGCGCTGGTTCCTGAAGCCGGACATGTGCCTGACGCCGGAGCGTTTTTTGCTTATCTCGACGCAGAAGGTGTCGACCTTGCCAAAATCCCGCATAGGGTGTTGATATTGCAGTCACTGCCGCGTAATCCGGATGGCACTGTCTGTAGGGACCGTCTGACGATGCGGACACAGCGCTTGCCAGCGGCCGTGGCCTGAAAAGAATTTGAAGAGCCCGGCTAAGACGGGCCAATGATGGGAATTGGGATGGACGTGGAAACCTCGCTCTCTTGGCGCGGACCTTATTGGTATGTCGGACGATGCCCCATCCGGCAGAACTCCAATGATATTGCGAGGGATCAGGACATTGCCCTCTTGGGTTTGTTCGAACGCTCGATTTCTCCGCCTGACCAATTACCTGCCGCAATCATAATCGACATCCAACAGATTCATCCGGAAAACCGGCCTGGCTTTTTTGAGTGGCTTACAGATCATGTTCGCAGATTACCCTGCGATGTTCCCCTTTATATCCTCACGGGAAGTCAGGATGCGCCGGTAGAAGGCCTGCGCCCGATCGCGATTTTGGAACGGTCTGTACCAGACGACATTCTTGTGATGCTGATCTGTATCCATCAAAGGGCCCTGATGCGATCGGAAGAGGCTCGGATCCGGCGCCGGGTCTTTGGTCGGGTCCCTGGTTTTGGCGCCGCACCTCATTACTCGGGCGGTAGCGGCCTGATGGTCGTTGGCGTCAGTGGGCGCTTTTTAGAGTGGCAAGCTGCCAGTGACCACAATGTTGAAGTCGTCGGTGCGTTTGACGGCAACATGGCCACTGAGTTTATGGCGCAGCGAGCGTTTGATGCGGTCGTAATTGACAGCAATGTAGAAGACACCATCGACTACATGCAGCAAATCCGCAGAGATGCGCGGTTCGCAAGTTTACCGGTTCTTGCAGTTTGTGAGTATCAGGAGGACGTTGTCGCGCTATTCCGTAATGGCGCTTCCGATGTGCTGTTGGGGCGCAATCGTCCAGAAACGCTGAACCGGCGCCTTGCTTCCGCCATTCGCCTGGGCAAACGGCGGCGCCTTGCGGACCGGGTGCTTTCGGAAAGCCACATGTGGTTGCGCCAGCAAATTACAATCGGCGGTCTCGATCAGCAGCGTTATGAGGCCTATTTGGAAACAACAGCCAACGCCATGGCGGCCCGCGGATTGGACCTTTGGGAAATGCATTTGACGCCGGAGAATTTCAATCTTCCGGCTCCGACACCGGAAGATGCGGCTGAACTTAATGGAACCTTGTTGTCCGTAGCGGATGCAACCAGCCGTGACGAAGATCTCGTGTGCCTGGTAAAGGGCGTCGGGCCCGTCGCGGTTCTCAAAAACGAAGCTGGCACCTTAAGGCTACAAAAGCGGATCCATTCAATCCTCGCACATACGGTCATCAATCCATGAGATGTGCGCCCACCCACTTGCTGGTGTACCATTTGGCTCCATATCAGGGCCAGTCGTCCAAATTCCAACAACCAGGTTCCCGCGTATGAGCACATCTCCCGCAATCACTGTCGATGTCGTATCAGATGTCATGTGCCCCTGGTGCTATATTGGCAAACGACGGCTCGAAGCGGCGATCAAACAAGTGCCCGACTTGACGGTCGACGTGCGCTGGCACCCGTTTCAGCTGGATGCGACACTCCCTAAAACCGGGAAAGACCGGCAGCAGTATCTGAGTGATAAGTTTGGCGGTCTGGAGCGGGCCAAACAGATCTATGCACAGATTGAGGCGGCAGGCCGCGAAGAAGGCATTCCTTTTGCGTTCGATAAAATCAAACTGTCTCCAAACACACTTGATTGCCACCGGCTGATCCTGTGGTCGCGCGTTGATGACGTGCAAAATGATGTTGTTGAGCGCTTGTTCAAGGCCTATTTCATAGACGGCGAGGATCTGACCCAAACGGATCTGCTGGTCCGGATATCTGATGAGGCCGGAATGGAATCTGATCTCGTTGAGCAGCTTTATGAAACGGTGACGGATCTCGATAAGATCCAAGCGCAAATTGCCAAAGCTCAGGAAACGGGCGTCACTGGCGTCCCATGTTTTATAATTGATGGCCGGTTCGTTTTGGCAGGCGCAGAAAAAGCTGAAACAATTGCTGCCGCGCTTCAGCACGCTGAGGAAACCCGCGCTAATCCTGACGCAGAACCGGTCAATTAGTGTGTATTGCGTTTATATGGAAACAGAAAGAAACGCTGTTTACGTTGAAATCTTTGATTTCAGAAAGTGAAAAGCGTTCCCGAAATAACGCAATTTGCACGAAAAACCCGGATTTGCGGTCATTTTGAGCAAATCCGGGTCTCAAATTTCAAACAACAAGATACCGTAACTGGTTACTTGGCGTAGGGTTCGATATCGACATAACCGAGCTCGGTAGATGGATCGAGGCGGAAATCAATCATCCGCTGAACCTTGCGCTTTTTCTCAAGTTTCAACCGTTTCCACGCCAACGCCGCAGCTGCCTTCGGATAGACTTGCCACCCCTTGGGTTCGGTCGACAGACCTTTGAGGCCCAAGGTCCGCCTTAGAACACCATTGCCGTAGCGCACTGCGAATTCGTGGCGGATGTCCCGCGTCCAGTGTTCCGTTGTCACCGAAATGTTTAAGCAGTCGTGGTTTTCGACCCGATGCGGCCCATAGAGCGGCCAATGCATCATCTCACCCGCTTCTAGATCATGCACTTCAGCATAATCGTCGAACCAAGGTTTGAACGGCACTTCCTCTTCGGTTTCCTGCATGAGGATTTTCTCGATCGACTCCTCGGTCAGGAATGCTTCACTGATCGGGTAGACATACACCCGCTTTTTGCCGTGCAGCTGCCAGAGGCTCTGCCCTTGAATATCTGCATGATAGTAGACTTGGATCTTTGGCGACGACACCAGAAGCGTCATGTTGCGCATAAAGGTTTTCAAACCCGGAACACGGGATTCAAACTCAGAAAAGATCTGGTTCAGAACCTTTTCGTATTGCGGGTCAATGTCCATGATCCGGAAAACATTGATCCAGAGACGTCCGTTGCGGATACAGTCGATAACTTCCTGACCGCTTAAGTTGCCGATTTCACCGTGGCGCCATTCCTTGACGTTCTTGTCATGCCCCATGGTGTTCAAGGTGTAATGCTGCAGTGGCAGCTTATCGATCAGTTTTCCAAGCGCCTCTTCGGAAAACAGTCCAGTCTCGGCCAACCGATGCTTCAGTTTGACATTGTGCCGGTCAAACAACATGCTGTGTTTGTCCTGCCAATCGGCAATAATATCGTTGTTTTGAGAAAATGCATTCATGACGCAGCCTATCACCCAAAGTTGAACGCTGCCTTTTTATAGATCTACATTAAATATATTGTAAATATTTGCATTGTTTTCATGGTTAATACATTAACCTTCTTTCTTCCGTTATTTCAATATTATCAACACCGGCAACGTTATTGGTTAACAAAAGAAAATGCCTCCCAGGTGACTGGGAGGCATTCATTCGATCCTAAAAGACGGTGGATTAGCCCTTCAGAATGGACCGGCCAGCGTAGATGGCTTGCGGGCCGAGCTCTTCCTCAATGCGGATCAGCTGGTTGTATTTTGCCAATCTGTCAGAGCGAGCCAGAGAACCGGTTTTGATCTGGCCGCAATTGGTGGCAACCGCGAGATCTGCAATGGTCGCATCTTCGGTTTCACCCGAGCGGTGCGACATGACAGCGGTGTAAGACGCCTTATGGGCAGTCTCGACGGCATCAAGGGTCTCGGACAACGTGCCGATCTGGTTGACTTTGACCAGGATCGAGTTGGCGACACCCATGTCGATACCCTTGCGCAAGCGCGTGGAGTTCGTCACGAACAAATCATCGCCAACCAGCTGGCATTTGGTGCCGAAGAGGTCTGTGGCAGCTTTCCAACCGTCCCAGTCGTCTTCCGCCAGACCATCTTCAATGGAAATGATCGGATACCGGTTGACCAGGTCTTCCAGGTATTTTGCCATTTCGTCCGGGCTCAGGGTTTTGCCCTCACCTTCCAGAACGTATTTGCCGTCCTTGAAAAACTCAGTGGACGCTGCATCCAGCGCCAGGAACATGTCTTCGCCCGGTTTGTAGCCCGCGCTTTCGATCGCCTTCATGACAAAACCGATGGCGTCATCGGTCGACGCCAGGTTCGGAGCAAATCCGCCTTCGTCGCCAACATTGGTGTTGTAACCAGCA
The DNA here is from genome assembly GCF_965216085.1 of Roseibium sp. Lineage (GTDB taxonomy): Bacteria > Pseudomonadota > Alphaproteobacteria > Rhizobiales > Stappiaceae > Roseibium. The sequence goes on from NZ_OZ244138.1 coordinate 2,862,956, forward strand.
GCAGACAAAGCCTTTTTAAGCGTATGGAAGACTTCGGAGCCCATGCGCACAGCTTCGCTGAGGCTTTCCGCGCCCACCGGCATGATCATGAATTCCTGGAAATCGATCGGGTTGTCGGCATGCTCGCCGCCGTTGATGATGTTCATCATCGGAACCGGCAAGGTCCGCGCGGACGTACCACCAACATACCGGTAGAGCGGCAAGCCTGAGGCTTGCGCAGCGGCGCGGGAAACCGCCAGAGAAACGCCGAGAATAGCATTTGCACCGAGGCGGGCCTTGTTGTCCGTGCCGTCAAGATCGATCATCGCTTGGTCAATCTGCAGCTGGTCTTCTGCTTCCAGGCCTCCGATGGTTTCAAAGATCTCACCGTTAACCGCATCAACAGCGTTTTGGACACCTTTGCCCATGTAGCGGTCGCCGCCGTCGCGCAGCTCAACGGCTTCGTGAGCACCTGTGGATGCACCAGACGGGACGGCCGCCCGGCCAAAAGAGCCATCTTCCAGGAAAATATCAACTTCAACAGTCGGATTGCCGCGGCTGTCGAAAATCTGACGGCCGGTGATGTCGATTATGGCGGTCATGAAAAACTCCTCATTTGCGCAGGCAGACAATCCTTTTCGCGTCTGCTGCGGATATGGCTGGAAATCAACGGCCTGAAGGAAACCTGGATTTCCAAGTAAAACGGGCCGCAATCAGCGGCCCAAACGATCAGGCAGATGCGCCTGCAGATTTTTTAACGACAGCATCAATTGCCTTCAGTTCGCTCAGCAAAGCACCGAGATTTCGAAGGGCAATCATGTTCGGGCCGTCCGATGATGTTGTATTTTCCGGATCCGGGTGGGTTTCGATGAAGACACCGCCGACGCCGACGGCCACAGCAGCCCGGGCAAGAACCGCAACCATTTCCCGGTCGCCGCCTGATGAACCGCCTAGTCCGCCTGGCTGCTGGACAGAGTGCGTAGCATCAAACACAACTGGCGCGCCGGTTTGCGCCATAATCGGCAAGGAACGCATATCACTGACCAGCGTATTGTAGCCAAAACTTGCTCCGCGTTCGGTCAAAAGCACATTCGGATTGCCCGAGTTCGTCACCTTGCGCAGAACATTTTTCATGTCCCAAGGCGCCAGAAACTGACCTTTTTTAACGTTTACCACCGCGCCTGTTGCAGCCGCGGCAACAAGAAGATCCGTCTGACGGCACAAGAAGGCCGGGATCTGTAAGACATCGACGACCTCGGCAACTGGAGCACATTGCTCCGCATTGTGAATGTCTGTCAGGACCGGCAGCCCAAATGTCTCTTTGATTTCGGCGAATATCGGCAGGGCTTCGTTTAAACCAATGCCGCGGGTGGCCGACAAGGACGTGCGGTTCGCTTTGTCAAAGGAGCTCTTGTAAACGACCGGAATACCAAGGCCACCTGCGATTTCCTTAACTGCTGCCGCGCATTCCAACGCGTGATCGCGGCTTTCGAGCTGGCAAGGGCCGGCGATCAGGCTGAATGGCGCAGTGTTGCTGAAGGAAACGTCCCCCACTTTTACGGTGCGGTTTGCCTCGGTCATAAACGGTCCTTTTCAAGAAGACTGCCAACGAAACCGCCTGCAGGAAGTGCGTTGCGGCCGATGACGGAAATTTGCGTGTTCAATAGCCTTCTTTTCCGGAACCTGCAACATCCACGCGACCAGAACAGCGCTCCTGATTAAATCGATTTAATATCTCCGTATTATTTGGGTCAGGAACTCCACAGATGTCGAGATCGACGAGAACGTAATATTAAAGAAACATATGAAATTGTACTAAGGGCAAATCGACGAGTTGCCGTAACGGCTTGTCGACCTTTTGAATGGACATCAAATGGGCTATATCCCGCGTCGTGGAATTCCGTCGGCCGGTTAGCAGTATGTGTTTGAATTGGAATATAAAGATATGACGAAACCGATCCGCAAAGCCGTTCTTCCTGTCGCGGGACTTGGCACACGTTTCCTTCCGGCCACAAAGGCAGTCCCCAAGGAAATGCTGACCATCGTTGACCGCCCGATCATTCAGTACGTGGTCGATGAAGCGCGGGCGGCCGGCATTGAGCATATCGTTTTTGTCACCGGCCGGAACAAACAGGTGATCGAGGATCATTTCGATGTGGCCTATGAGCTTGAAGACACGCTGAAGTCCCGCAACAAAACAGCCGCGTTAGATCTTCTGGAAAAACATCGTCCGGTACCGGGGTCCACAAGCTTCACCCGCCAGCAAGCCCCGCTCGGACTTGGTCACGCGATCTGGTGTGCCCGGGACATCATTGGTGACGAACCGTTTGCGATCCTGCTTCCGGATGTGATCATCAAATCGGAAGTCAGTTGCCTGAAACAGATGGTCGATCTTTATAACACCACTGGCGGCAACATCATCGCCGTTGAAGAGGTCCCGGAAGACCACACGCAGAACTACGGCATTGTGGAATTGTCTGACAAGATCAACGGCAATGCGGACAAGATCACCAACATGGTCGAAAAACCAGCTCCAGGCACGGCGCCGTCCAACCTAATGATTACCGGGCGATACATCCTGCAACCGCAGATTTTTGATTTACTGTCCAATCAGGATACCGGCGCCGGCGGCGAAATCCAGCTGACAGACAGCATGTTGAAACTGATGGAAGGCCAATCCTTCGCATCCATCAAGTTTGAAGGCCGGAGTTTTGACTGCGGCTCTAAAGCCGGTTTTTTGAGCGCCAACATCGCCTTTGGCCTCGACGATCCGAAACTTGCTAAAGAAATCCTGCCTTTCATGCAAGAAATGATCGATCAACCGGCCGCGGCTGAATAAAGAATTATCCAATCTTAAGGGAAGCCGGTTGTGTTTTTACAATCGGTTTTTCTTTGTTATCAAACATATTTTTCCAATTGAACCTGTAATAACTTTCAGTGTTTTTAATTTATTTCGCCGCTTTCCGTAGGGGATTTCTCGGTATTTAAAATCTGGAAAGGATTCGGAGGCGTATACTGATCATGCTGGCGAAAGGAGACACTGATCATGGCAGCCTCTCAGTTCCAAAAAATCGCAGCAGCCGCACTGTTGGGCGCCTGCTTGTCGTTTAGCCCCGCTTCGGCAAGTGACAGTACAGACAGCACGCTGTTTCAATCCATTATCAAAGACCAAATGAGTGCCTTTGCCGCTGGTGATGCCAAGGCCGCGTTTTCATTTGCAACACGTTCGCTCCAACAAAAATTCCAAACGCCGGAATTCTTTATGGAGATGGTCCGTCAAGGTTACCGGCCAGTCTATGAGCCCCAAAGTGTGACCTTCGGCCGATCGAAAGTGACGAAATACGGCCCGACGCAGGAAGTCTATGTCACTGGACCAAAGGGCCAGAACTGGCTCGCACTTTATGCCTTTGAGCAGCAAAATGATGGCGGCTGGCGGATTTCCGGGTGCTATTTGACCAAATCCGAAGGTTTTGCGGCTTAAACGGGCCGCAAACTTTTGTTCGCGTATACGGCGTAACGGGCTATCGGGCAGAGACGAAATTCCGATAATGTCATGCGGGCTCATCAGCCAGCGAAACCAAATGACGGGATTTGAACGCTCTTGAAACACAGCCTTCCCCGCACAGCGGACCTTGCCCCAGAAGATTACGGCCGATGGTGAAGTCCGCGATCCTAATTAAAGGCGTTGTGTTTGCGCAGCTTCTGCTGAGTCTGACAGGGCTCAGAGCCGAAGAAATCACGACATTCTATCAGGACAGCTATCCGAAATACATCCAAACCGACGGTGGATTTAGCGGTCTGTGCATGGATCTGATTGCAGCGGTAGAAACGAAAATCGGCACGAAAATCGTCAATAAGGGGGTACCGGACAACGCCTTCCGGCCTCTGAAACGTATTCAGGTTGATATTGAACAAGGAAACATCGACGTCTTCTTTTGCCTGGCAAAAAACAGCAAACGGGAAAAGCTGTTCGACTACATTTCCACGCCGCTCTACGAAGTCAATCATGTGGTTGCGGTTCGTTCCGGCGAACACGTAGGCATTCAAAATCTGGACGATATTCGCGATCTTACGTCGGCAACCGTCTTAACAAATTTCGGCACTGCAACAGAACGGTTTCTAAACAACCAGATTGGTTTGACTGTCGATGCGACTGCAGATTCTTTGGAACTCAATTTGCGTAAGTTACTGCTGGGCCGCGGTGAATTTGTCTATTTTCATGACATAGGCCTCTACAGCACGATCCGCCAGAAATTTCCGAATGAGGAGCTGGACGTTCTTCCGGCCAAATTCCGGAGCTATTATCACTATCTGGTCGTCTCCAAAGAAGCACCAAACGGCCTAAGGGAGACATTGGAAAAGGCTATTCGGGAATTGAACCAAGACGGCACCCTCGCCAAGATCATCAAGAAATACAAGTCGATTAAAGAGGGGCCTGACGGCAGTTAAGGGCGCGGAAGCACTCTATAGCGCTTCTATATCACCCTGCGCCCAGTCTTCCTTGGTTTTGGCATAGAAATCTTCGAAACGGCCTTCCTCAATCGCATCGCGCATACCCTGCATCAGGGTCTGGTAATAGGCGATGTTGTTCCAGGTCAGCAGCATTCCTGACAGCGCCTCACCTGCGCGGAATAGGTGGTGCAAATAGGCGCGGCTGTAGGTGCTCGTTGCCGGGCAAGCAGCTTCTTCATCAAGCGGGCGCGGATCGTCCTGGTGGCGGGCATTCTTCAAGTTGACCTTGCCGAAACGCGTATAGGCCAGACCATGACGCCCGGCGCGCGTCGGCATCACGCAGTCGAATTGGTCAATACCCCGTTTGACACTTTCCAGAAGATCGTCCGGCGTACCAACGCCCATCAGATAGCGTGGTTTGTCAACTGGCATCACCGGTGTGGTGATGTCGAGCATCTTCAGCATGACGTCTTGCGGCTCACCAACGGCAAGGCCGCCGACCGAGTAACCTTCAAACGGCATTTTTCCGAGTTCTTCCGCTGAGCGAATACGCAAGTCCGGCACATCGCCGCCTTGAACAATCCCGTAGAGCCCCTGCCCTTTGGCCGGACCGCCCATGGCTTCAAACTGAGTGCGCGAGCGCGCGGCCCACCGCAAAGAAAGCTCCATTGCGCGCTGAACTTCTTCCTTGGGGCTCGGCAGTTTGATGCATTCATCCAGCTGCATCTGGATGTCCGATCCCAAAAGCCCTTGAATTTCGATCGACCGCTCCGGTGTCAGGTGGTGCTTGCTGCCATCGATATGACTTTGAAAGCGGACACCGTCTTCATCGAGCTTGCGCAGCTGGGCAAGCGACATCACCTGAAAACCACCGCTGTCGGTCAGGATCGTGTGAGGCCAGTTCATGAACTTGTGCAGCCCGCCAAGCCGGTCGACGCGTTCTGCGGTTGGGCGCAACATCAGATGATAGGTGTTGCCGAGCACGACATCTGCCCCAGTCTCCCGGACGTGATCGGTGAACATTGCTTTGACAGTCGCCTGCGTGCCGACCGGCATGAAGGCCGGAGTGCTTACCACGCCATGCGGTGTTGTGATTTCACCTCGCCGGGCCATACCGTCGGTGGCAATCAGTTTGAAACCGAATTTCTTCTGCGGATCAGTCATGGAGATGGGTCCTTGGTACCGCTCGTCTCGGGGAACAGCAGGGATGAGTCACCATAGCTGTAGAAGCGGTATTCGTTTTCAATTGCGTGGGCGTAGGCTGCGCGCATGGTGTCCAGCCCGGCCAGTGCCGAAACCAGCATGAAGAGCGTGGACCGCGGCAGGTGGAAATTGGTCATCAGCGCGTCAATCGCCTTGAAGCGGTATCCCGGCGTGATGAAGATCGAGGTTTCCCCGGCAAAAGGCGCAATTCTGCCGGTCTCCTGCGCCGAACTCTCTAAGATGCGCAAGGACGTTGTCCCGATCGCAATCACCTTTTTGCCCCGGGCCTTGACCTCTTGGAGCGCTGCGGCGGTCTCTTCAGAAACTTCACCCCATTCGGCATGCATCTTGTGATCTTCGGTGCTGTCGGCTTTGACGGGCAAAAACGTGCCAGCGCCCACGTGCAAGGTCACCCGATGCATATCAATGCCGCGGGCTTTGATGGCATCTAGAAGGTCTGGCGTGAAATGCAGACCGGCGGTCGGGGCTGCGACCGCGCCATCTTTTTCGGCAAATATTGTCTGATAGTCCTTGCGGTCCTGCGCGTCCTCACCGCGTTTTTGAGCGATATAGGGCGGCAGCGGGATGTGTCCGACTTCGGCAATCGCCACATCCAGATCCGGGCCCAAACGGTCAAACACCAACAGCACTTCACCGCCGTCTGCCTTTTCCGCAACTGTCGCGGTCAAACGGGTGCCATTGCTTTCAAAAACAACCAGGTCGTCGATCTGCAGTTTTTTCGCCGGTCGCACAAAGGCTTTCCAGCGATCTGGGCCGGAGCGCAAATGAAGTGTCGCGCCGATACCGGCCTCAATATCACCGCGCAGCCGTTTTCCTTCCAATTGCGCCGGGATTACTTTGGTATCGTTGAAAACCAGTGCATCACCAGGCTCTAAAAGGCTTGGCAAATCACGTACGCCCTGATCGCTTAACACCGGATCGTTGTCTGGCCGGACTACAAGCATGCGGGCAGCGTCGCGCGGGCGCACCGGCCGCAGTGCGATCCGTTCATTGGGAAGGTCAAAGTCAAACTGATCGACGCGCATGGCGATGGCGTACTTTTCTTATTTTTGGATGTCCGGTGGGCGCTGATACTGCCGGGGCCGTATCAGGTCAAGCACCACACACACAAATACAGCGCGGGTGTTGCCACCCGCGCTGTAGGAATTCACGATCAAAACTGATCAAGCGTCAGCAGCGACCTTGATCGATACGATGTTGTCCGGGTTTTGAACCGGCTCGCCGCGCTTGATCTTGTCGACGTTTTCCATGCCCTCGATGACCTTGCCCCATGCGGTGTACTGGTTATCGAGGAAGGTCGCATCACCGAAGCAGATGAAGAACTGGCTGTCACCGGAGTTCGGATCTTGCGCGCGCGCCATGGAACAGACACCACGGACATGCGGTTCAGCGTTGAATTCGGCTTTCAGCTTCTTGCCCGATCCGCCGGTGCCGGTGCCATGCGGACAGCCGGTCTGCGCCATGAAACCTTCGATCACGCGGTGAAAAACGATGCCGTCATAAAACCCTTCACGCACCAGTTCCTTGATGCGGGCAACATGGTTCGGGGCCAAGTCCGGGCGCATTTCGATGACAACGGACCCTTGGGTTGTTTCCATCAGCAATGTGTTTTCCGGGTCTTTGTAGTCAGCCATTTTTGTCTCCGTAAAATGCTGGAATTGTCTGCTAAGTTAACCGGCGTCTGCGGCCACTTGCATCTTGATGATCTTGTCCGGGTTTGCCGGCGGCTCCCCCTTGGTGATGTTGTCGACGTGTTCCATACCCTTAACGACTTCACCAAACACGGTGTATTGGCCATTCAGCCAGTCGCCATTGGCGAACATGATGAAGAACTGCGAGTTTGCACTGTTCGGGCTGGAAGAGCGGGCCATGCCGAGCGTGCCGCGTTTAAACGGCGCAATGGAAAACTCTTCATTCAAATCCGGCTTGTCGGAGCCCCCGCGTCCGGTTCCGGTCGGGTCACCCGTTTGAGCCATGAAACCGTCGATCACGCGGTGAAAGATGATGCCGTCATAAAATCCCGCCCGGGCAAGTTCTTTGATACGCGCAACATGATTGGGTGCGATGTCCGGACGCAAACGGATTTCAACCCGGCCATCTTTCAGGTCCAGATAAAGGGTGTTTTCCAGATCCTGAGCCTGCGCATTTACTGCAGGCAACATGATCAAAGACGCCAAAACGGCGAAGATTGCAAAAAATCGTGACACTGGAAACTCCTGCGGTTCACGTCAAAGGTTTGGTTACAGTCAAACTTGGCCCGGTTTTGCCCGCTGGCGCACCGGCTCGGCGACAGGGTCAGGCACAAAGTCCTTTATCTCTCCGCCCATCTTCGAGATTTGCCGGACCAACGTCGCGGTAATATGGCGGACAGTCGGAGATGCCGGCAAAAAGACTGTTTGAATGTCCGGCGCCATCGTCTGGTTCATGCCGGCCATCTGCATTTCGTAGTCAAGGTCGGTGCCATCACGCAGACCTCGAACCAGAATGGTCGCGCCCTGCTCGCGCGCCGCGTTTACAACAAGGCCTGAGAAAGCAATGATTTCGACCCGTTTTGCCTCATCTGCAGAAAATTCCGACGCCGCAGAGGCTTTGATCAAGTCCACCCGTTCCTCGAAAGAAAACAGCGGCGTTTTGCCGGGATGAATGCCGATGGCCACCACCACCTTGTCCGCCAGTGCAAGAGACTGACGCAGGATATCCATGTGGCCGTTGGTTACCGGATCAAATGAACCCGGGTAAAGCGCGATACGAGTCATGGCCTTTCCATACTCTGACCCAACGCGCTTCACAAGCGATCTGGCCAAAGCATGCGCTTTTTTCGCAAGACAACCAATTTGTGACGGCAATCACATTCTTCTTGGCTAAACCCGGGCAAGGTGGCCTCATCAACAAAGCGAAGGCGAGAGCAGGAGCCGGACCAATGAGGAGCAGTCACACCACCACCCAACCTTTTGCAACAGAAGCAAAAGCGATGGACCCGTTTGCCCATGTCAAAATGGCATCAATCTTTGTTTTAGCAGTGCTGACGATTTTGCTTGCCGGAGTGTTCGGCATGAATGCCAGCAGCGCCTCTCAGGCTCAAGAAGCTGGTATGCCAGCGGCTCAGGGCATGATCGCCTCCAAGTCGGATCGCAAATCTGGCCCGGACGTTCAAGACTGCAAAAACCAGACCTGGGGTGCGTGGAGCGCAAAATGTGCCGCTGAACTGACGGGCGCTTCCAAGGTCCGTACCGTCTCTTTTGTCACGGTTGAAAAACAACCGATGACCGTCAATCAAACCATTCTGGCCCGCTACCCGGCCAACAACTGATCAATCCGACTTCCAAAACAAATATCCCCAAACGAAAAACAGCGGCCCAGTTTCCACCCTGGCCGCTGTTTTCGTTTGTCCAGAAACGATGGCTGCGATTTCAAAAGAACATCCCGTTTTGCAAAATGGGAAATGTCTTTGATTTTGCTGTTATGCCGAGTTGTTTTTGAGTTGCACCCAGTGGCGTTTGCCTTTGTTTTTCTTCAATTTTTAGTCGGGCGCACGTTTGGCAGGACAATTGCTCCATTAAATCATCAGCGCTTTTGGCGCCTTCATAAGGAGCTTGAAATGACGAAGACAATAGCAATTCGCCGCCCCCGCTCGTCTGGATGGACCGGTTCTAATTTGGCGCAAAACTATGACGGTGTCGCAATTGGCGCCTTAAAGGCAGTCCTGGCTTGCAAAAACCTAAGCACCCAGATGCCTCACTCTGCTTCAGAAAGCTGGTTGGGCGCCCCTGATATGCCGGGGATTCTTGCAGGCGTTGCAGAGAGCTGACGTGTCTCATGGGTCAAACAACAGCCCGCAAAGAAATTGGGCGGCCTCTCAAATTCTGAAACGCCGCCCAAAAACAATTTTATTCGTCAGATCCTGAGGAGCTATCCGGTGTTTCTCCACCGTCCCCGTCGCCAGATCCATCGCTGCTCTCGGGCGCGCCATCTTCTTGCGCTTCGCCTTCGGCGCCCTCTTCCAGCTCTTCATCCTCGTCGACTTCCGAGATGCCTTCGACGGCGACGACCTTTTCGTCCTTCGCGGTCTTAAAGACAATCACACCTTGCGTCGCGCGACCGGCAATCCGGATACCATCGACCGGGCAACGGATAAGTTGGCCACCATCGGTCACCAGCATGATCTGATGGCTGTCTTCGACAGGGAAAGAGGAGATCAATCCGCCGTTCCGGTCATTGACGGCCATTGCCGTGATGCCTTTGCCGCCCCGGCCGGTGACCCGGTATTCAAAGGACGATGTCCGTTTGCCGTAGCCGTTTTCCGAGATGGTCAAGATGATCTGCTCAGCTGCGCTCATTTCCGCATAGCGCTCCTGCGAGAGCTCACCGGCAACAACGCCATCTTCATCGGCACCACCGGCATTCTCATCCGCTTCACCGCGCATCGCCCGGGAGAGTTTGAGATAAGCAGCCCGCTCTTCTGCATCCACATCAATGTGGTGCAGGATCTGCATGGAGATGATGCGGTCGCCATCGGCCAACCGGATGCCGCGCACCCCGACCGAATTCCGGCCGGCAAAAACACGAACATCGGTGACCGGGAAGCGGATACACTGACCGAAGTTGGTTGTCAGCATCACATCGGAATGCTCAGAACACGTGTCGACACCAACAATGCCGTCGCCGTCTTCCAGCTTCATCGCAATCTTACCGTTACGGTTGATGTTGACGAAATCGGACAGCTTGTTCCGCCGCACCGTGCCGCGCACAGTCGCGAACATCACATCGAGGTTTGCCCAGCTTTCCTCATCCTCCGGCAATGGCAGGATTGAGGTAATCTGTTCGCCCTGTTCCAACGGCAGCATATTGACGAGAGCTTTACCGCGGGACGTTGGTCCTCCAAGCGGCAGGCGCCAGACCTTCATCTTGTAGCAAATGCCACGCGAGGAGAAGAACAGCACCGGCGTATGCGTATTGGCAACAAAGAGGCGGGTAACAAAATCCTCCTCTTTGGTGGCCATGCCAGAGCGGCCTTTGCCGCCCCGGCGCTGTGCCCGGTACGTCGCCAACGGCACGCGTTTGATATATCCGCCGTGGGAAACGGTGACGACCATATCTTCGCGCTGGATCAAGTCTTCTTCGTCGAAGTCCGGTCCGCCTTCGACGATCTCGGTCCGGCGCGGTGTTGCGAACTCTTCCTTGATCTCCAGCATTTCGTTGCGGACGATTTCCTGGATTCTCGCACGCGAGCGCAGGATATCGAGGTAATCGGAGATTTCAGCGCCGATCTTGTTCAGCTCTTCTTCGATCTCATCCCGGCCCATCGCGGTCAGGCGTTGCAGGCGGAGATCCAGAATGGCCCGGGCCTGCTCTTCCGACAACTTGTAGGTACCGTCTTCCTGCACCATGTGGCGCGGGTCATCAATCAGGCGGATCAGATCTTCAACATCCTTGGCCGGCCAGTTCCGTTCCATCAACTGGGCGCGGGCTGTCGCCGGATCGGGGGCAGCCCGGATCAGCTTGATAACCTCATCAATGTTGGCAACGGCGATGCCCAAACCAACCAAGATATGCGCGCGATCACGGCATTTCCGGAGAAGGAAGCGTGTCCGGCGCTGAATCACCTCTTCGCGGAAGGAAACAAAAGCCTTCAGCATGTCGGAGAGGTTCATCTGCTCCGGCTTGCCGCCATTGAGCGCGACCATATTGGCGCCGAAGGAGGTCTGCAGCTGACTGAAGCGGTAAAGCTGGTTCAGCACAACATCCGGCACCGCATCGCGTTTCAGCTCGATGACCACCCGCATGCCGGAACGGTCACTTTCGTCGCGGATGTCGGAGATACCTTCGACGCGCTTATCGCGTACCATCTCGGCGATCTTCTCGATCATCGTGGACTTGTTGACCTGATACGGGATTTCCGAAACGATCAGCGCCCAGCGGTCCTTGCGGATTTCTTCGGTGTCCACCTTCGCCCGCATGACAACCGAGCCACGGCCAGTTTCAAAGGCATTGCGGATACCTGCACGGCCGAGGATCATCGCACCGGTCGGGAAATCCGGACCCGGCACAATCTGCATCAGTTCTTCCAGGCTCAAGGCCGGGTTTTCCATAATCGCGATGGCCGCGTCGATCACTTCACCGAGGTTGTGCGGCGGGATATTGGTCGCCATCCCGACCGCGATGCCGCCAGCGCCGTTGACCAGAAGATTTGGAAACTTTGCCGGCAGGACAACCGGTTCAGATTCCGAGTTGTCGTAGTTTTCCTGAAAGTCGACCGTGTCTTTTTCAATGTCGTCCAGGATCCGGTGAGACACCTTCTCAAGACGGCACTCGGTGTAACGCATCGCCGCGGCGGGATCGCCGTCGATGGAGCCGAAGTTCCCCTGCCCGTCGATCAGCGGCAGACGGAGGGAAAAGTCCTGCGCCATACGAACCAGGGCATCGTAAATCGCGCTGTCACCATGCGGGTGGTATTTACCCATAACGTCACCGACCACACGGGCCGACTTGCGGTAGGGTTTGTTCCACTCATAGCCGTTTTCATGCATCGAATAGAGGATGCGCCGGTGCACAGGCTTCAAGCCGTCCCGGACATCCGGAAGCGCACGCGACACGATCACGCTCATGGCGTAATCGAGATAGCTGCGCTTCATTTCATCGACAATGGAGACCGGCTTGATGTCCGACGGAAGCCCGCCTGAAGGGGTGCTGTTGTCCTGGTCAGCCAAGGAGACACTCATTTGTTTGTTATTGCTGAATACTTTATATCCGATTCAACTTCGCGCACCAAATTTGCCGACGTTTTTGAGCTTGCTAATAACCCATCAATATCAATAGCTTATAAAAGCTATGCACAAGCATACAGATTCATTTCTAAAGGCTTGCCCGCAGATGCGCCAAATGACTTATAAAACGCTCTGAGAAAGACCTTCGCAGCCAGCCGGAGACCCGGGATGATCGACTTCTACATCAATGCATTTGCAACGCTGTTTGTGACCATCGACCCGGTTGGTTTGGCACCCATGTTCCTTGCTATTACCGCAGGCATGAGCCCCGGAGACCGGCGCCGCGTAGCGATCCGTGCGACCATCACCGCTGCAGGTATTCTCGGTATCTTTTATTTCACCGGCCAAACGGTGCTGAATGTTCTGGGCATCTCTGTATCGGCCTTCCGTGTTGCTGGCGGCATCCTTCTCTTCCTGATCGCGATCGAAATGATCTTCGGCAAGCGCCAGGAACGGAAAAGCGAAACGGCTGAAAAGGCGATGGAGTCTGCGGAAACCAATCATGCGACCATCAACGAACTGGCGATCTTCCCTTTGGCGATCCCGCTGATTTCCGGTCCAGCCGCCATTTCGGCTATCATCCTCTTGTCCAGTCAGGCGCCGGACACCCTTACCTATGCCGGTCTTGGCGGAGTAATCGTGGTGATCCTGTTAAGCTGCATGGGCGCCTTTTTGCTGGCCGACAGGATCGAACGCGCGCTAGGAGACACGGCCCAGCTGGTCATCACCCGACTGCTCGGTGTCCTCTTGGCGGCGCTGTCAGTGCAATTCGTTGCAGATGGGATCCTGGCGTTTTTGGCGTAGAGAATTAACGAGGCAATTTCAGCTCAAACTCCTGCGGCGACACACCGTGGACGCTGTCGCGCGCCTTGATGATGACCTGATGCGTTCCGTCTGGCACTTCGACGCCCGATAAGGACCGGGTAAACGGCTGTTCATTGACGTGCGGATGCGCCAAAACGCGCTTGCCGAGCAATGTGCCGTCGGGCGCATAGACTTCCCAAAGGTCGGCGTAGTGATCCCAGCCAGTGTCGTCATGAAGGAGGGTCACTTCGAACCGCCATGTCTTGTCCGCCGCCTGGCTGGCTTCCGCTTTGACGATCTTGACATCACCTGCTCTGGCGTTGCTTAGGGCTGCAATCGTTCCAATCAGGGTCAATGCAATAAGAGCACTCAGGAACCGCATCTTCCAAATCCATAAAACACTCGAGGAAGCCAACCTTACGAGGCTGCCAGAGGATGCAAAGTCACAAGTCTGTTAGCAGGCCGCCCAAACTTAGTGATGCACTGACTGTCATCTGAAACACTCACAACTTGCATTTTTAGCTCGGGTTCGCGCACTCTTCTTGAAAACCTTGGAGGGTGACATGAACGAAGAGGCCGTCCGTGAGACGCTACGTGGACTGCGTGCTGACCTCGTGGCTATCAGTGAGATCGCTGAAGAGGCCCGCGCAACGGTGATGCTCGATCAGCAGTCGGTCGGCCGCTTGTCGCGCATGGATGCGCTCCAGGGACAAGCCATGGCGCAAGCGTCAGAACGCCAGCGGCGGGCGGATATTCAGAGGATTGATGCCGCGCTCAAACGGCTCGATGACGGTGATTATGGCTATTGCGTCGACTGCGGTGAAGAAATTTCGGAAAAACGTTTGGGAGTTGACCCTGCGGCAGCCTTTTGTATCCGCTGCGCCAAATAGTTTTTTAAGATATAAGACCGCGTAATTGCCGAAGCCAGGTTCTCACTTCCGAAGATACTGTTTCAATGGGAAATCCCGCCAGCGATGTCTCCGTCCAAGCCCGCTCGGAAGCCAGTTTCAATTCCAAAGTCTCTAGTTCGGCGAGCTGGTCAGAGATCAAAGGTAATGATCGGGCAGCCCGCAGCAAGACCATCTGTTCATGAATGCGTCTGAGAACCGACAAGGCCGCGCCCATCCGGTGCATCAAGGCTGGGTTTTCCCGCCAACTCAGCCCGCCAAAAACTTCCTGTGAAATACGCTGTCCGGCTCCGTAACAGGTGTAGGTGACGCAGCCTTGAAACCCGCGTTCAGCCCGATTGGAAAAGATAGAACAGCCGTTGTCCGCATTGAGGTTGGGACAAACCTCGTTTGCCGCCTTGTCGATGCCAAAGGATTCCGATTTATCAAACGCAAACACGGCGCAGCACAGTGCGGCACAGTTGGAACAATCGGGTTCCAGATTGATCGTATCGACTAGATCGGACGAGCTGCCACTCATGGTGAAACCGGTTCCCTTTAAAGACAAAACCGCGACATGATCCCATATCGCGGTTCAAATGTCTTATTCCCACTCAATCGTTCCCGGAGGCTTTGAGGTGATGTCGTATGTCACCCGATTGATGCCTTCGACCTCGTTGATGATCCGGGTCGCGGTTTCGCCAAGGAACTCGTGGGTGAACGGATAGTAGTCCGCGGTCATACCATCGACCGATGTCACGGCACGCAGAGCACAGGCGTAATCGTAGGTCCGGCCGTCCCCCATCACACCGACCGTGCGAACCGGCAGGATCGCGACGAACGCCTGCCAGATCTCGTCATAAAGGTCATGCTTGCGGATCTGGTCGATATAGACCGCATCCGCCTTGCGCAGGATGTCCAGCTTGTCGCGGGTGATTTCACCCGGGCAGCGGATGGCAAGGCCCGGTCCCGGGAATGGATGACGGCCGATGAAGCTGTCCGGCAGGCCAAGTTCGCGGCCAAGCGCCCTCACCTCATCTTTGAAGAGCTCACGCAGCGGCTCGACCAGTTTGAGGCCCATCTTTTCCGGCAGGCCGCCAACATTGTGGTGCGACTTGATCGTCACCGAAGGCCCGCCAGAGAAGCTGACACTCTCGATCACGTCCGGATAGAGTGTGCCCTGAGCCAGGAACTCCGCGCCTTCGATTTCATTGGCGTGCTTTTGGAACACATCAATGAACAACTTGCCGATGATCTTACGCTTGGTTTCCGGGTCCGACTGGCCGTCCAACTCGCCCAGGAACAGATCGCTCTCATCAGCATGGATCAACGGGATGTTGTAGTTGTCCCGGAACATGGAGACGACTTCGTCTGCTTCGTTCTGACGGAGCAAACCGTGGTCAACGAACACGCAAGTTAGCTGATCGCCGATCGCTTCATGGATCAAAACGGCCGCAACTGAGCTGTCGACCCCGCCGGACAGGCCACAGATGACCTTCTTGTCGCCGACCTGCGCGCGGATCTTTTCGATCGCGTCGTCCTTGTAGGCACCCATGGTCCAATCGCCGGAGAACCCTGCGAGCTTAATGAAGTTCTCATAAAGCGTCTTGCCGTTCGGCGTGTGGTGCACTTCCGGGTGGAACTGAACCGCATAAAAGTTCCGGCTGGCGTCGGCCGTGATGGCATAGGGCGCATTTGGCGAGGTGCCATAGACTTCAAATCCGGGCGCCAATTCTGCGACGTGATCGCCGTGGCTCATCCAGACCTGTTCTTTTCCGTCTTGGAACCATCCTTTCAGGATAGACAAATCCGCCTCAGCCGGTGTCACGAAGGCCCGGCCGAATTCTGCCGTGCCGCCGCCACCAGAAATCTTGCCGCCTTCAACCCGGCCACCCAGCTGCTGCATCATCACTTGCTGACCGTAACAAATGCCCAGGATCGGCACTCCGAGACTGTAAACCGTTTCCGGCGGGCGCGGGGATCCTTCCCGGGTCACGGAATCTGGACCACCGGAGAAGATCACGGCCTTCGGCTTGAACTCCGCCAAGAACGCGTCGGAAACGTTCTGATACGGGTGGATTTCGCAGTAGACATTCAACTCACGCAGGCGCCGCGCGATCAGCTGCGTCACTTGCGAACCGAAGTCGATAATAAGGAGGCGATCATGATGATGTGTCATGGCGAGCTTCTACCTGCCTTTTTATCGAAATTGAACCCGGTTTTTTGCCGTAGACAGCTCCCGCATAAGATTCTTGTTTTTTTGGGTAGGGCAGCAGAAAAAGTCGGATGCGCAGAACGCACAAAGAAAAACCAGCTGGAGAAGCTGTGTACGGTTGGATTTGGCATTTGCGCGCACCTTTGCCGCTGCCGTAGGTTAACGAAAGCTTACTCACTCGTCGCACTGGCAATTCAAAACGCCCGTTAGGACCGCAACACCCGTCATGACCGCAGCAGCCCGCGAAATTTTTGATCAAGCCATCGCCCTGGAAACATCAGGGGATCTTCAAAAAGCACTCGCCGCATATATCCGGGCCAGTGAGATGCTGCCGCATGATACTGATATTTCCTATCGCGCCGCGTCAGTCCTTCTGCGCACTGGGCAACTCGAAGAGGCCCAGTCCCGTCTGCGCCGCATCATTTTTGCAGAACCCACACACCTTAATGCCCGGTCCAGCTTGGCCAATTGCCAGTTGCTGCTGAACGATCTGGATTTGGCCGAAGACAATTTCCGGGAAGTGCTGGATCAGGTCCCCGGTCACAAAAACGCTCTGTACGGCTTGGCGAGTGTGCTGTTGAAACGCGGCCGCGCAACTGCCGCGGAACCGGTGGCGAAACAGCTTCTGGAGCATATGCCGGACAGCCCGGTCGCTCTCTCGCTCTTTGCAGACATTCAGGAGAAATCCGGCAAAGGCACTCAAGCCGTCGCGAATTACCGTAAGGTGCTCAAGACAGCGCCGAACCACGTTCCGGCTCTGCTCGGCCTATCCCAAGCCCTACTCAAAACCAAACGCTACGACGATGTCATCGCGTTTACGGTTCGCGCGGCGGAACAGTCTCCGGATGAAGCAGCTGCCTTTGACATGTTGAGCCAGGCTCTCGAGGCTCGTGGCGATTATCAGGATGCGCTGGAGGCCGGACAGGAAGCCTTGCGCCTCGCCCCCGATAATCCCAGCCAATTCACGCGGCTGAGTGTCCTGACCCGCAAACTTGGCGATTATCCGAAGGCGCTGGCATACGCACTTCAAGCCCATGATGCGGACCCAGCAAACCGGGCGCCGCTAAACGCCCTTGGGTCTGCTTTGGCTGCTTTGAAATATCCGAATGAAGCCCGGTCAGTACTCACCGGCACGACCGAACTCGACCAGAAAGTCCGCAAGCTCGCAGAAGAGCTATCTAAGCCCGCTGAGACCGAAGTTGCTCAGGATAATTCTAGCGGAATAAAAGCTCAGCAGGAGGCCGCGCCGGTCGAAATCGGATTGAACGATGCTGTCCGACCCTCAAGTGGAGCAGCTTCTTTAAAGATGTCATCCACGGACAACCTGGGAACGCTAAATTCCGTGCCGGATAGTGCACCAAAGCCAGCGGTAGCTGCAGAGGCTAAACCGGCCTTTGGCTCCGGAAAAGACGATCCCTTGCCAAATGTGCTCGGCTTGACCCGCCGGGATGTGTCTTAGCGCCGGTTTGAGTTTCGTTTAAGAAACACGTTCCAATATCGCTACAAAGAAACCGTCGGTGCCGGTCGATGCCGGTGTCAATGTTAGATCGCCTCGTCCGGTCACATATGCCGGTTCGGCTTTTCCTTCGAGCTGGTTCCGCCATACATCCTTGGCAGATACAGATTTGAACTCGGGATTATCTTTCAGGAACCGCTCAACCTGATCGCTGTTTTCTTCTGGCAGAATTGAACATGTCGCGTAAATCAAACGCCCGCCGATTTTTACATATTCTTTTGCGTTTGCAAGAACATGCTGCTGATCTTTAATGCGATCATTCAACGCTTTTTCGGTCAATTTCCATTTGGAGTCTGGCCGCCGCCGCCAAACGCCGGTACCGGTGCAAGGTGCATCGATGAAAACCAGATCCATCTGGCCTTCCAGATCCTGAAGATTGGAACTGGCCGGATCGCGCACTTGAATGTTCCGGACCCCTGCCCTCTGCAGACGCTCATGGATCGGCGCAAGCCGCAACCGGTCAGCATCATAAGCATAAAGCTGGCCTTTGTTTTCCATCGCAGCTGCCAATGCCAAGGTCTTACCGCCGCCGCCAGCGCAATAATCCAGCACCTGGAAACCGGGTTCGGCCTTGGCCAGAAGAGCGGCCAATTGACTGGCTTCGTCTTGAAGGTCGAACCAGCCTTTGCGGTAACCTTCCTCAGCTTGAACATGCGGCATCCGCCCAAGACCCGGTTTGGCTTCAATCCGCATACCGAGTGGCGACAGTTTGGTGGCTTCAGCACCTGCATGTGCAAGCTTTTTCAAAAGCTTACCGCGTTCAGACTTCAGTGTGTTGACCCGCATGTCGACCGGCGCACGCTCAGACAAGGCCCGGCCTTCCTCAACTGCCCTTTCACCGAACACAGCTTCAAACTTCGGCCACAGCCATTCCGGTACATCTGCAGCCTGCCAAGGCTGCATGTCTTCAGATGTTTCGTCCGACAGCCGCGCGGTTTCATCTTCGCTCAAAGGTTCTGGAGCATGCCGATCATCGGTCAAAACCGTGGTCAGCGCCTCAAGACCCTTGTCCCACGTTAGAACATAGGTTGCCAGCGCCAGCGCACGGGGAGTGTCTTCCTGCATGATTGCAGAAAGCGAAGCCCGGTTGCGCAGTGCATCAAACACAAGATTGCCGATGACAGTCCGGTCACCGGACCCGGCAAAGCGGTGCGCTGCGCCCCATTCTTTCAGGGCGACCTGAACCGGCCGGTGACGGCGTTCGACTTCTTCTAAAACTTCAATCGCCGCCGCGAGGCGTCCGCCGTCTTTCATGGCACACCTATTGGATAGAGCCGGTTACTGCCGGCTCCATACTAAACAAAGTTGATTTATACGTTGGACGGATAGTTGGGGCTTTCCCGGGTAATCGTCACATCGTGAGCGTGGCTTTCGCGCAATCCAGCGCCGGAGATCTGCACAAAGCGCGCTTTTTCCTGGAAATCCTGAACAGTCTTGCCACCGACATAGCCCATCGCAGCCCGCAGACCACCGGCCAGCTGATGCAACACGCTGCCAAGCGGGCCTTTATACGGAACCTGGCCTTCGATGCCTTCGGGAACCAGTTTCAGGCTGTCAGTCACCTCCGCCTGGAAGTAACGGTCCGCAGAGCCGCGTGCCATCGCGCCGACCGAGCCCATACCGCGGTAGGATTTATAAGACCGGCCCTGATGCAGGTAGACTTCACCTGGGCTTTCTTCAGTGCCCGCCAGCAGGGAGCCGACCATCACAGAGGCTGCGCCCGCTGCAATCGCTTTGGCCAAGTCACCAGAATATTTGATGCCACCATCTGCGACCACCGGAATGCCTTGTTTATTGGCTTCGTTGACAGATTCAATGATGGCGGTCAGCTGCGGAACACCAACACCGGCGACGATCCGTGTCGTACAAATGGAGCCTGGGCCGATCCCGACTTTCACGGCATCTGCACCCACGTCGATCAACGCTTTTGTGGCTTCAGGTGTGGCCACATTGCCTGCCAGAACCTGGACTGAGTTGGAGAGTTTTTTAACCCGGTTGACCTGATCCAGAACTTTTTGGGAATGGCCATGGGCAGTGTCGACCACCACCATGTCCACACCGGCATCGATCAGGCGCTCAGCACGAGCAAAGCCTTCGTCACCAACGCTGGTCGCAGCTGCGACCCGCAACCGGCCTTGCGCGTCTTTAGAGGCATTCGGATTAAGCTGCGCCTTTTCCATATCCTTGACGGTGATGAGGCCGGTGCAATTGCCGTTGTCATCAACAACGAGAAGCTTTTCGATCCGGTTTTGGTGCAACAGACGCTTGGCTTCATCCTGTTTGACATTGTCATTGACCGTCACAAGGTTGGAACTGGTCATCAACTCGCGGATCTTCTGGTCCGGGTTGGAGGCAAATCGCACATCCCGGTTGGTCAGGATGCCGACCAGCTTGCCTGTGACCTGTCCGCCTGATCCGCCGTTTTCGACCACCGGAACACCAGAAATGCCGAAGCGCTTCATCAGGTTTAGCGCATCCTGGAGGCTGGCGTCCGGGCCAATGACCAAAGGATTGACGACCATACCGGATTCGAATTTCTTGACCATGCGGACTTCTTCCGCCTGGCGGTCCAGGGACAAGTTCCGGTGCACAACACCGATGCCACCAGCCTGCGCCATGGCGATCGCCAGCCGCCCTTCGGTCACCGTGTCCATGGCTGAAGATAGGATCGGGATGTTGAGTTCCAGGTCTTTGGTGACTTTGGTTCTAAGATCCACCTCACCCGGCATCACTTCCGAGTGGCCAGGGATCAGCAGCACATCATCAAAGGTCAGGGCTTGCTGCCCGGTCGATGGGACAAAAAAGGATGCCATTGCCAATTCCCCTTATAAATAACAATTGAGACGCACGCTGTTGAGGGAGCCTGCATCTTGTCGAGTCGCTTCGGCTGTGCCGGAGAAGTTGGCGCGGGTGAATAACACGCAGGTGACAGAATGAAAAGAGCCTGCTTCAACCGCACAGGCTCTTTCGATCATTTTCCGGAGTTTAGCTGTACCGGGCTATCAATCGCTTTCCAGATCGCTGCCGCGAAACCCTTTGGCGATCACATATAGTTCCGGGCTCTCCTTGCGGCTTGCCGGCGGTTTCAAATGCGCAACGGATTTGAACTCGCGTTTCAGGTCCTGAAGCATGGCGTTTTCCGTACCACCACGGAACACCTTGGCCAGGAACGATCCGCCTGGCACCAAGTTGCGGCGGGCGAAATCAATCGCGATCTCAAAGAGATGCGTCGTGCGCAAATGATCTGTCTGTTTGTGACCGGTTGTCGGGGCGGCCATATCTGACAGCACGACATCCGGCTTGTGCCCGCCGAGGGCTTCCATCAGCAATGCCGGTGCATCGTCATCCAGAAAATCTTTCTTCAGGAAAACAGAGCCGCGCACATGATCCATGTCGAGGTAATCAATGCCGACAACCTTTGGAGATTCGACGCTTGATTGCACACGCTCAACCGCCACTTGGCACCAGCCTCCCGGTGCGCAGCCCAAATCGACCACCCGGTAACCGGGTTTGAGCAGCTTATGCTTGTCATCCATTTCGATCAGCTTGTAAGCCGCCCGCGACCGATAACCATCAATTTTTGCCCGGCGCACATAGGGATCGTTTAACTGACGCGATAACCAGCGCGTGGACGACTCGCGCCGGCCAGCGGACGTCTTGACTTTGACGTGGAGGCCACGGTCGCCGGAGCCTCTTTTTTTCGATCCACTCATTGCCTATTCCTTGGCCGGCCCCGGTAATAGCGCGATCCGTTTTTCTTGCGGGACCATACGCCATCGGCGGCCATCAGTTCGGTGAGGATGCCTTCCCGCAATCCGCGGTCGGCAACACGCAGGCGTGGACACGTCCAGCGCCGCCGGATCGCCTCAAGGATCGCGCAACCAGCCAAAACAAGATCGGCCCGGTCTTCACCAATGCAGGGGTTGTTGACGCGGGCCTCATACGGCATATCGCGCAACTGATCAATCATGCCGCCGACTTGGGCGTCTTCCAGCCAGGTGCCGTCTACCCGGCGCCGGTCATAGCGCCTGAGGCCCAGATGCACCCCCGCGAGCGTTGTCACCGTCCCGGACGTTCCCAACATATGGACTTTTCCATTGGCAATGGCTTCGGAGAGGTCATCGGCAAGATTGAACTCCGCCAAATGATCGGCCGCATCATCGACCATCTTTTCAAAGATATCGGGGGTGACATGCACACCGCCATGGCGCTCCGCAAGATTGACCACTCCAACTGGCAAGGAAATCCAGGAGCGGATGAACCGGGTCAACGCGTAGCCCCGCGCCCCGCAGCGGTTGCGCAGATCCAACCAGACGATCTCCGAGGATCCCCCACCAATGTCGAATAAGATGACACCGTCAGCATCATGATCGACCAAGGAAGCGCATCCGGCGACGGCGAGACGCGCTTCCGTTTCCCGGTTGACGACCTCCAGCGCAAGACCGGTCTCCGCCTGAACCCGAGAGATGAAGTCCTCGCCATTTTCGGCCGCCCGACAGGCCTCTGTCGCAATCAGCCGTGAGCGTTCCACGCCCCGATCCGCCAGTTTCTTGTGGCACTGCGCCAGCGCATCAATAGCCCGGTCCATGGCCGCTTCACCAAGATTCCGGTGAGCGCCGACCCCTTCACCAAGGCGGACGATCCTGGAATAGGCATCAATCACCCGGAAGCCCCGCTCTTCCGGCCGGGCGATCAAGAGGCGGCAATTGTTTGTGCCAAGATCCAGCGCGGCGTAAAGAGGGCTGTTTCCAGTGCTTGGAAGTGCCCGCCGGCGCAGCCCATTGCGCGGCCGGTCGCCGTTTTGAGGACGTGCGCGGCGGACCGTTTGACCGGGTTGATCAGCCCGATCGAGCTGGATGGGCGGATCTATAGGCTTCGGAGTTGCTGCGGATTGTGTTTCGACGGTGTGCGGCCGTTTGTTTTCAGAACCAGCAGAACCTTGTTCAGCAGGACGGTGACCATTTTGTCCACCGGATTTGCCGGCCTGCCAGCGTTTTCGGCCCCGGCGGTTCGCTGCTTTTTTTCCTTTTGCCGAAGGCGCGCAGTCCGGTCTGGCAGCATTGTCGACCGCCTGCTTGGCCTCACCTGCCCGCTGAGCAGCCCCATTTCCTTGACCTGGGCGGCGGCGCCCACGCCGCTTCTTTTTGCGGTGTGCAGGCGCATTTTCAGCCACATGCAAGGTGCCGTCCGCCAACGGACCAGCGGCGGATTGAGAGTGTCCAGTTGCAGTTGCAGTTGCAGGACGTGTGGTATCAGAACCACTTTCCGGTGACTTGGCGGGTGCAGACAACTTTCCCGTTTGCTGGCCACCAGCACCAGGCGCTGTCCGGTTTTTCCGGCGCCGCCTGTTTCGTCCCTTGCGCTCCTTCGGAGCAGAACTGTTACCGGACACATCAGGGGCACGTCGCCCAGCCTCGGGCGGTTCCTGACCTGAATGAGTCACGTATTTGCCTTTCGATGCCCCAGCATCCCGTCCGCGATGCGGCGGTCCGGCAAGCCGAAGCAAGTCTTTTAGTTGGGAAAACTGTAACAGGTTGACCGGCGCTCGAAAAGAACCCTTTGCGGCAATTTCTTAAACTGCCTGGGGCGGCTGCGGGGGAGGTGAAACCATACCGGGTCATAACCCATAAAAAAGTCGCAGATGGCTCTTGCTTTTGAAAGAGGGTTGGATGTATATGCGCTTCACCAATCGCCACCGGCATGGACCGGCGGCCCTTCTGCGCTGTTTGGCAGCAGACAGGATTGGGGAATAGGTTAACGGTAGACCCGCAGACTCTGACTCTGTTAGTCCTGGTTCGAATCCAGGTTCCCCAGCCAATTTTTTCCCATTTCTTAGGATTACCCTTGGTAATGGCTGAAGTAAGGCACTTTCAGCTAGTGCAAGCAAGGTATTGGCGTTAGACTCAAATCAGATAAAAGAATCTATGATCCGGTGCACTAGCTCATGCCGTTTGTTTGTAATCAGGTGGTGGCAGAGATCAATCGCCACGCACTTAGCTGTGACCCCAAAATCTTTCATGTGCTGCACCTTTATTTGACGGCCCCAACCACGCAGGTCGCTAAAGAAGTCGAGCGCTTGAAGGCAAGCGAAGAAGGCTTGACGGACAAAACGCTGCATTTTGTCTATGAAAACTTGCTGCAGACTCAAGTCAGCCCCGAAAAACAATTTGAATCTATGCAGCGATCCAGAGGGCATTTAGACGCCATCCGGTCTTCCGCAGAATCCTCCGTCGAGATTTGCGCCAAATCTGAGCACACAAAAAAACAAGAAAAACTGGTCCGCACTTTAACTGAAAATCTCACGGAAATTCTGAACCGCACAAACGCATTGGAACAAGAAATTGCGGCCAGCCAAAATGAAGTCTTTACCGACTCACTGACCGGAATTTCAAACCGCCGGTATCTAGAGGCTGAGTTTTCCGCCCGGAGCGCCCGGCATCACGGTCCGTATTATCTGGCGCTATTAGACATCGACCATTTTAAGCGGATCAATGATAGCCAAGGCCATATCGTCGGTGATCAGGTTCTGAAATTGGTTGCAGCTGCCATCCAACATCTCATCAAGGGTGACGACATCTTGTGCCGGTATGGCGGTGAAGAATTCGCCATCCTTTTTAGGAGCGCCGACAAAAACGCCTGCATTTCTGTTGTCGATACGGTTCTTGTTAGTGTTGGAAAACAAAAATTGATCAACCGCCGACAAGGAAACACCATCGGATCGGTTACCTTATCTGCCGGGCTGGCACTGGTGGATCCAGAAGATGACTTCGAAACGGCTTTAGACCGGGTCGACCGGTTGATGTACAAAGCAAAACAAAAGGGCCGGAACCAGCTCGTAGTACAAAGCTGAAGCAAAACAGGCCGTTTTCACACTCCCACGCAGATGGTACAATTGGGTCCCTATCGTGGTAATCAGCCGGCCCCAAAACCTACTGGTGCGGTTGCCACTCCTTGAAGGGCGCATGGACAGCATGAGCGGCGTCTTTGTAGCGTGGGTCCGCCTTGAGATTCCGGATTGCCGCCGAGAGTTTTGCGTTCAATTCAGCGCCCCTCCCGTTTCTTGCAACAACTATTGATGAATCCCACGTCCGGAAATGCGCCCGGTGAAGTGTGTTATAGCCGTTCAATCGGATCAGACTATCGCCAGCATCCTGTTCCATAATAAAGGCGTCTATCCGTTTGTTGACGACCTTCTTTAGGCCGGTTTGAAAATCGACAACTTCACCGATTGGGAAGTTGAAGAACTGCTGATGCCCAATGACCGTATCGATCGAAAGTTGGCTGAGATCAGCGGTTTTGGAAACCGGCTTGTCCATATGGGAATAGATCACGAATGTGACTGTTAGGAGCGGTTCGTCCACATACTGATATGGCTGCTCGGTATCAGAACCTGTGTTGATGAGCGGAACATGGGCGTCGGCTTTGCCAACGATGACATTGTTGATGGACCGTCCAAATGGAAATGCTGTCAGTTTGAAGTTGCCGGCGGCGTAATGTTCATCCAGGAGCTTCAAGAGCACAGGAAAAGCGCCAACCAACTTATGGTTTTTGTCGTAATAAGAAAGATGCGGAATTTCGGCCAAACTGATCTTCAAGTCCTCCGCTGTAGCAGAGCCGACCCCCAAAAACACACAGATCAGTAGGAGTAACCGCTTCACGCCCCTCTCCTGCCGGCTGATTTCCGGAATTCAATCAGCCCTGTTTCTTCAAAGATTCTATCAATTCTGTCCGGCACCTAGCTGATCATAGCGCCTTATTATGCATAGCAATTATTGAATGTTTTTGCCGAATTAGTCCATGTCATTTTGAAATGTCGGATTTGCTTGGATGAGTGACCCATAAGGCGTCTGTGAGGTCTTAATAACCGGCAGAGATTTTTCGATCTGCCGGCCAAGCGCTTTTAAAATCAGTTCTCAATCGTTTGGATATCCGATTAGGGCTGCCAGTCGTTGTAGGGATTGTGAACCTTTTCAGCCGTGGGCTTGTAACGTTCGTCTTTTTTAGCCGCACGGATTGCTTCAGTCATGGCCACGTTCAAGGCATCTCCTGCCGGTGTTTTCGGCAAGATCATCGAAGATCCCCACACCTCATAAAGCGCCCTATGGACAGTATCATAACCATTGGCCTTGATCATGCTGTCAACGATGTCCTGCTCCTTAATAAATGCATCAGTGCGTTTGTTGACGAGTTTCTTTAGGCCGGTCTCGATGGATGTTACTTCACCTACTTTAAAGTCGAAGAAGTGTTCATGGCCAATCAACGTGTCGACTTTGAGTTTGCTGAAATCAGCGTCACGGGAAATTGGATTGTCCTTCCGAGAATAGACAACAAACGTGACGTTCCAGAGCGGTTCATCAACATATTGGAAATTTGGCCCGTCTCCGGACGCGGTTTGGATGAGCGGAACATGTGCATCTGCGGCACCGGTCTGAATATTGTTTAGAGACCGGCCAAAAGCAAAAATCTCCATTTCGAAACTGCCGCCTTCGTAATACTCGTCGATCAGTTTGAGCAAGTTGGGATAAGGCCCGTCGGCCTTATTGTCGGCAGTTTTGATCGACAAATTCGGCAATTCGGCCAAGCTTATTTTTACATCTGTAGCTTGAGCGGTTCCCGCCAAAGCGACCACACCAAGTGCCAAAATCAAATTCCGCATTGTTTTACCCCTAGCTGGATCGAACCTGAGACAGCCTTTCAAAAATTGCTGTATTTTTATAAACAATTCCAGGTATTACTCTATTCCATCAGGTAATTTTCTTTGTGAAATTATATCAATGTTCTATTTATTTAATATTATTCAGATTATACGCTTAACATTCTATGCGAACACCTTGTAAATGCATGCTTGATATTGTCATCAATCTGAATCCGAACAAAAATTTTCAGGCACAGTTCAACTTGATTTTGTCAGATGTTCGATCTGATCGATTCACACTGCAGGGGTGGATCTCCCAAGTGACGACCCAAACTGTGCCCGAATGAAACCGGCAAAACTGGAGGAACGGCAACCGGATCAAAAAGCTGTCCGGTCGCCACCCTTTAGATCCAGGATTTCGCGCGCCTCATCGGGTGTGGCAACTTCATTCCCAAGTTCTTCCACGATCCGCCGGATTTTCGAGACTTGCTGCGCGTTGGACTCTGCCAATTGCCCGCGGCTTATGAAGAGGCTGTCTTCCAGGCCAACGCGGACATTGCCACCCATCTGGCTCGCCGTTGTCGCCATTGGGATCTGGGCGTTGCCAGCCGCCAGGATGGACCAGCGGTAATCGTCACCGAAGAGCTTGTCAGCCGTCTTTTTCATAAAGACCAGATTGTCGATGTCCGCACCAATACCGCCCAAAATGCCCATGACGAACTGGATGAAGATCGGCGCCTTGAAAAGCCCGATATCCATGCAGAATTTCAGATTGTAGAGGTGGCCGACGTCATAACACTCATGCTCGAACTTGATGTCATGCGGCGCGAGTGTTTCGGCCGCTTCCTGAATGTCCTTGAAGGTGTTGCGGAAGATATTGCCATCGGAATTGGCTACATAATCCTTTTCCCAGTCGAATTTCCAGCTGTCGTACCGTTTGGCGAGCGGATGGAATGAGAAATTCATGCTGCCCATGTTCATGGAACACATTTCAGCGCTGAAAGTCGCCGCCGGGCGGATCCGGTCCTGGATGGAGAGCGTCAGCGAACCTCCGGTCGAAATGTTTATCACCGCATCTGTCGCCTGTTTGATGCGCGGCAGGAAGGGGGCGAAGTCCGCTGGATCGACCGACGGCGCACCGGTTTCATTGTTGCGGGCATGAAGATGCAGGATCGATGCGCCAGCTTCCGCGGCTTCAATCGCCTGCGCTGCAATGTCATCATAGGTATAGGGCAGCGCATCGGACATGGTCGGCGTGTGGATCGCCCCTGTCACCGCGCAGGTAATGATCGTTTTTTGTTTGTTGCGGGCCATGCGCCTCTCCTAGTCTTTTTCTGTTTTGACGACACGGCGCGACAGCGGGAAAAGTTCCAGCCCTGTCCGGTCCTTGATGATGCCCCAGATCCCCTTGGGCGCCTTCAGCATGACGACAATGGCAACAAGCCCGAGGATCAGGAGATAGGTGGTGCCGAGATCTGCCAGCAGTTCGCGCAGCAAGAAGAAGACAATCACCCCGATAATCGGACCTTCCAGCGTGCCGATACCGCCAATGACAACGATGAAAATGACGAAGGCTGTCCAATCGTTGACGCTAAAGGCCGCATCCGGCGAAATTCTCAACTTTTGCAGGAAGATCAGAGCACCGGTCATGGCCGTAAGCCCGGCTGCTCCGACATATACGAAGAACTTGTTGCGCCAGATATCAATGCCAAAGCTTTGAGACGCCATTTCACTGTCCCGGATCGCCGTCAGTGCCAAACCTTTGCGGGATCGCAACAGCAGATAAATCGCCGTCAGCACCAGAACCGCCATACCGAGCGCAAGCCAATAGGTGGTGGCTTCCCGCATCGACCGGCTGGAGGCCATCGATTTGACTACTGCGATCGGCAGACTGGTGCCGGACCCACCACCAAGCGCTGAGACTTGCGCGAAAGACAGGCGGAACACTTCCGCAATTACCCAGGTTCCAATAGCGAAATAGGCCCCGCGCAAACGGAAGATCAGCAGGGCGACCGGAACGGCAATCAACGCCCCGAGAACACCGGCAAGCGGAATGGCGGCCAGCGGCGACATGCCGGTGAACATTGCCAGCGCAAACAGCATGTAACCGCCAAAACCGACAAACGCCTGCTGACCGACCGAAACCAGACCGGCATATCCGGCCAAGAGGTTCCAAAGACAGGCAAGCGAAAGATAAAGGAATATCTCGCTGAAAAGGCGCAGGTCAGCTCGTCCGGCCCACCAGGGTGCGGCGATAAGGCCAACAAGGACCAGAACACCAATAACAGCGCCAGCCCGGCTTGCCGAAGAGGATCGCGAAATGGAGTAAGTTGCGTCTGACATGATCAGTCGATCCTCGGAAACAGGCCACGCGGGCGCACGGCAAGGACAAACAGGAAGGCGATATGGCCGGCAAGAAGCTGCCATCCCGGATTGATCTGGGCGCCGATGTTTTGACTGACACCGAGGATGATGCCGCCGATCAAGGTGCCCCAAAGGTTGCCGAGCCCGCCGATAATCACCGCTTCAAAGCCAAAGATCAGACGGCCTGGCCCGATTGACGGGTCAAAGCTGGTGCGGATGCCAAGAAACACGCCTGCAATCCCGACAACAGCGAGCGCCAAGGCCATCGCTAGGCCAAAGACATGCGCCTTGTTGAGACCCATCAGCTGGGCAATGTCCTGTTTGTCGGACACCGCCCGGAACGCCCGCCCAAGCGCGGAGCGGTAAAACACCCATTGAAGTCCAGCGATCACCGCCACGGCGACAATAAACATCAGCAGCGGTAGCACACCGATGTTGATCCCTCCGGGCACTGCGATGCTGGCTGTTTCAATGGCCCCGGCGCTCATCTTTTGCGGATCGGCACTGTAGACTTCCAGAAGGCCATTCTGGATAATCACGGACAGGCCAAAGGTCACGAGAAGCGGTGGCAGGATGTCGTCGCCGAGTGTCTGGTTGAGGACACCGCGCTGCAACACATATCCAATTGCCCCCATCAGCGGCACGACAAGAAACAGCGCCATCAACGGCGAAACACCCAGCACGGATGTAATGGACAGTCCAAGGAAAGCTGCCAGGACGATAAAGTCGCCGTGGGCGATGTTCACCAGTCGCATGACCCCGAAGATCAGCGAGAGACCAGCGGCAAAGAGCGCATAAAGCCCGCCAAGCAAGATCCCTTGGACGATGGCGTTGATCCAATCCATCTCAAACTCCGAAATAGGCGGCGCTAACCTGCTCACGGGTCAGCGTATCCGGCGCGCCTTCCAGTGAAATGCGGCCTTCCTGGATGCAATAAACACGGCTTGAGACACTCAGAGCCTTGGCAATGTCCTGTTCCACGATAATCGCGCTCATGCCCTCGCCGATGATGGCGGGCAGCGCGTCGTAGATGGACTTGATGACGATGGGTGCGAGACCAAGACTGATCTCGTCAAAGAGAAGAATTTCCGGATTGGACATCAGTGCCCGGCCGATCGCAACCATTTGCTGCTGCCCGCCGGACAGCGCGGTGGATGGTACGTTCCGCCGTTCTTTCAGGATCGGGAAGAGCTCAAAGACCTTCTCAAGCGACCAGGGTCCTTTGCGCCCCATTTGTCCGCCGATGATCAGGTTTTCTTCAACCGACAAAGACTGAAACAGCTGCCGGCCTTCCGGCACCATGGCAAGGCCGCGGTGGGCGACCTGGTCGGCCCGTAGCGCACCTATTGCCTCGCCGCGCCATTGAACCATGTCGGGCTTGTTCTGCAAAAGTCCGGTGATCGAGCGCATCAAGGTGGTCTTGCCGGCGCCATTGGCACCAATCACGGCGATCACTTCGCCGGGATACACATCGATGGAGATACCGAACAGGGCCTGGAAGTCGCCGTAGTGCGCTTCCAACCCCTTTGTCGACAAGAGAGCCTCAGGCATCAGCATCCACTCCCATATAGATTTCCTGAACTGCCTGGCTGGCCATGGTTTCCTTGGGATCGCCTTCCGCAATCTTCTTGCCGAAGTCGATCACAATCAGCCGGTCAACGACGGAGAGGAGCGCATGCACGATATGCTCAATCCAGATGATGGACAGACCGGTTTTTCGGATGGTGTTGATGGTCTCAACCAGATCGTGGCATTCCTTTTCGGTCAGCCCTCCGGCGATCTCATCCAAAAGCAAAACCTTCGGCCTTGCGCAGAGGGCGCGCGCCAACTCCAGGCGCTTGCGGCCCAACAGTGTCAGTTTGCCAGAAAGGTCATTGGCCTTGCCGATCAGCCCCGTCAGCTCCAGAACCTCCAGGCAATGCCGGTTGGCTTCGGCCAAGCTGTTTTGTGTCCCGTGGGTGGCTGCGACCAGCGTGTTTTCAAATACGGTCATTCCAGAAAACGGCTGCGGAATTTGAAAGGACCGGGCCACCCCTGCCCTGCACCGTTTTGCAGCGGAATGGCGCGTAACATCCTGGCCATCTAGAAACACCTGGCCGCTGTCGGCGCGGACGGTTCCAGTAATCAGATTGAACATGGAGGTCTTGCCCGCGCCGTTCGGCCCGATCACCCCGAGTGCTTCGCCATGACCAAGCTTGTAGGTCAGATCGTCGGCGACGGTGATCGCACCATATGCCTTGGAAACGCCGTTCAGTTCTAAAACCGCTGACATGGATACCTTCAACTTGACTGGCGGCGCACAGCCGACAATGGCTGTGCGCCAATCCCGGGGTTAGGACAGGAGTTTCAGTTCACCTGTGGTGGGTATGAAAGGTGCACTGCGGTTCGCGGTGATGACAAGATCGAACCCGTCCGCGCCTTTTTGCCACTGACCGGCAACAAGAGGCGTTTTGGTTACGTTCCGCACCGGTCCGCTGCTCCAATCCACCGGGCCAACGACGGTCGATAGTTTTGTTTTTCTGATTGCATCGAGGATCGCCGCTGGATCTTCAAGGTCCGCCGACCGCCGGATGACGTCCGATGTCACTTCAAACAAGGCGTGTTTGAAGCCAATCGGTTGGGTCCATGGCCGGTTGGAAGCAGCCGTATAGCCATTCGCCAGATCTTTCGCGCTGACACCCGTCAGCGAAGAGGAGAACGGATGATCCGGCGACCACCAGATTTCAGAGGTCAAACCGTCCCCGCGATCGCCAAGCGATTCAATCACCGACGGGAACAGCAGTGCCTTGCCGATGGTCACCACCTTCGGATGGAACCCCTGCTGCGCCGCTTGGGACCAGAAGGTGCCAAAGTCCGGCGGGATCATATTGCCGGTGACGATCTCACAGCCGGCTTCCTTGAAAGCGGATATCTGTGATGTGAAATCATCTGTCAAAGGCTGATACCGGCCCGGATCAACCAGCTGAAAGCCCTGCCCGGCCAGCGCTGGCGGGAAACCATGAATTTCGTCGCCCCACGCATTGCCATCGGCATCATTCGGGAACAAACCGCCTACGGTTTTTGCGGCACCGCTTTGCCCCCAAAGATCGAGGAAGGCATTGATGACGTCTTCCAGGCCCCAGAAGAAATGGTAGGTGTAATCGAAGCCGACCGCCGGATCGCCGTTCCGGCCAAAGAAGTACGGCTGCCAAGGGCAATCGGTGGTGATGCAGGGAACTTCGTTGAGTTCAGCCTGATCCGAGACCGGGTTGGTGGTGTCGGGTGTAGAGGCTGCTACAATGATGTCAACTTCTTCGCCAAGGATCAGTTCAGAGGCAACTTCCGCAGCCCGGTTCGGGTTCGATTGGCTGTCTTTTGACAGGATCTCGACCTGATAGGTCTTGCCATTGTTTTCAATCCCGCCCGAAAGCGCTGCCTTGATACCTTCAAGGACATAATCATCGGCTTCGGCGAATCCGGCCAGCGGCCCGGTGCGCGGGCTGACATGGCCAATCTTGATGACCGGATCTGCCGCGTAGGCGCGGGTCCTTGTCAGGATGGCCGGTGCGGCCAATGCAGCTGTTGCTCCGCCCAAAAAACCGCGGCGGCTGATATTTAGTTTCTTCCCATTCAGCGTCATCGTCACTCCTCCCGGATGAGCCTGGTGTGGTGCGCAAACCGTTACGTTAAGATCGTTTCAAGCCTCCGCAGGTGAGCTGCAACACTTTGGCGGACCTCATCCGCCTCCTCCGGTGTCCAGCTCATGAAACCTTCGCCGCTTTTCATGCCAAGCTTGCCGGCGTCGACCAGCTCGCGCAGATAAGGGGAAGGTGCCGGCCGGCTGTCCAAGTCGGCCAAAACGTTTTCATGAATGTCGAGGGTCAGATCCGTGCCGACCAGATCCGCATTGGCGAGAGGCCCAAGCACCGACAGGCGCCGCCCGAAACTGGCATTGACCACCTGATCAACCGCCTCTGCGGTACACACGCCGCTTTCTACGAGATAAATGGCCTCGCGCCACATGGCGTGCTGCAGACGGTTGCCGATAAACCCGGCGACGTCCTTTTCCACCCGGACCGGTGTTTTGCCGACCGCATCCAGCAGATTGACCGTCTCCTCGATCGTCGTCTCCGAGGTCCACCCCGTCCGGATCACCTCCACCAACGGGATCATGTGCGGCGGGTTCCACCAGTGGGTACCAACCGCCCGGCTCTTGTCCGTCAGGTCCGACATGATGGTGGTGATCGGAATAACGGACGTGTTGGAGCACAGGATAGCGCTGAGCGGTGCATGCTGTTCAACATCCTTGAACAGAGCCTTTTTTAACTCCGGCTTTTCAGGTGCTGCTTCAAAGACAAAATCAGTTTCTGCGACACAGGCGCTGATTTCACCTTTGGCGTGAATGCGCTCCAGCGTTTCCTTGAGCGCGCCATTGGTGACGCCCATTGCCTCCAGGCTGGCGGCCACCCGGCCATGCAGAGCCTCCAAGCTCTCGGCAAAGGGATCATAAACCTTCACCTGATGCCCGGCGCGGGCAAAGGTCAGGGCAATGCCATGCCCCATAAGTCCAGCGCCAAGAACGGATATGTTGAGTGCCGCTGCCATCATCTAACCCGCCGTATATCCACCGTCGGCATAAAGAATATGCCCGGTGTAGAAATCGGATGCCCGGGACGACAGGAAGAGCAACGGACCGATCAGGTCTTCCGGCTCGCCCAAGCGGCCTTTCGGCACGCGGGCCAGGAAACCGTCACGGAACCCCTTGGCCTTGTCGTCGTCTTCAAACATCCAGGCGGTCAGCGGAGAACGGAATACGGTCGGCGCGATGGCGTTGACAGTGATGTTGTCTTCACCGAGCTCGCAGCCAAGGGCCTTGGTGATGCCGTCAACCGCAGCTTTTGAAGCGCAATAAGCCGTATAACCGGCCGGGTGCCCCAATAGACCGCGGGCCGAGGAGACAAGAACAATCTTGCCGCCGGTTTCCTGGGTTTTCATCTGAACGGTTGCAGCCCGCGCCAAAAGCCAGGACTGGGTGACATTGGCATCCATCACGCCTTCGAAGTCGCCTGGTGTCAGCGCATCGATCTTGGCAACTTTGTTCATGCCGGAGGCGACGACCAGTATATCCAGCGCTCCGAACTTTTCCGTAGCCACATCCACTAGCCGGGTGCAGGCCGCTTCATCGCTCGGGCGGATTGCAACTTGAGCAACTTCTGCACCGAGGTTTTCGCATTCGCCAGCGACCTCGGCCAAAGCGGCCTCATTACCCGCCGCCAGGACCAACTTGCAGCCAGCCCCGGCCAGAGCCTTGGCAGCAACCGCGCCAAAGGCACCGGATGCACCCGTAATCAATGCCACTTTTCCGGCAACATCAAACATGCCTAAAGGATTTTTCCAGCTGTCTGCCATTAGTTTGCCTCCGGCGGATAGGGAATGACGACCAGCATCGTGCAAGTATGATTGGACCGATTTTCCAGGGTTCTCACTTCCCCCGGCGCGATGGTGCAGCTGTCGTATTTGTTCAAAACGGCTTCCGAACCACCTGTCTCAACGGTCATTTCGCCTTCAAGAACGACATAGACCTTTTCAAAGGGTGTTGAATCGGGTCCAGCACCACCACCGGGAAGAAATTGACTGAGGCCTACCCATTGGTTTTCCGGGCCGCCGTCTTCAAATCCCTGAAGCCGTAATCCAACCACATCGCGATGGTTGGGCGCCTCATAAGGCGCAGCGTCCTCAAAACGCTTGATATGCATCTGCTCCTCCCAGAGGCTGTGCTGGATGCCCGGCCGCAAAAGCGGCCGGTACAATTTTCAATTAGAAGGATTCGCCCGCTTCAATGCGGTACTGCTGGCCCTTGTCGATCATTGCCACCAGGCGGATGATGCAGCCGTCACCGCGGTCCCAGTTCCATGGGAAGAAGGCAAAGGTGCAGCGTTTGCCGGTGACCGCATCAAGGTCGCCGCCGACATTTTCAATACCGAGGATACCGTTGCTGAAAAGCTTCTGATGGACCGGCTCCCACTCGGGAAAATCGTCCTTCCAATCGCGGCCGCCGGACCATTCCTTATATTCTTCTTCCAGGTGCGGCAGGATGGGGCCATTGCGCTGCGGACCGATGGCTGTGGCCAGCGGGTGGTCGTTGGCCTGGGTGTCGTGGCCAACCACCTTGATGCCCTTTTCGACCATCCAGTCGGCGGCAGACGGAACAAGGCCCGGGCAGTAGGCGAAATAGTCGCCATCTTCATATTGCTTGTGCCAGCCGGTGTTGATGATCAGCACATCATTCTTGCGGATGGCATGACCGCAGGCTTTTTCCAGATCGTCACCGGTGATCGGCTCCCATTTTTCCTTCGGGATTGAGACGACGAGACCTGAGCCAAAGAAGTGCGGTAGCGGAACTTCATCAATGAACGGTGTGCCCTGCACCACGTGCGCCGGCGCATCGATGTGAGTCGTCACATGCATGGTGGTGGTAATCGTCTGAGACAGCACACCGGACTTGGCCATGTAGTGCTTCCGGTCGATCTGCACATCTTTGAAATACGGCCAGTTCGGGCACTGGAAGCCGTAGCGGTGAGAGAGGTTATAGAACTCTACACCCATGTCATTGTTCAGGTTTTCCTGAAAATCGATCCCGCGAATCGTAACCGTCATCGTTTCCTCCCGGCGGTCAGAGCTAATCTGTATTGCTAAACGGTACAGATGTATCATATTGTGGTCAAGTGAATTTCTCGACAGGTCGGGAAAACTTGCCTATATGCAGAAAAGATCGTCTGTATCGCGGCATGATCGATATGGATGGACAGAGATGGTTAGAGGGCGGAAAACCATGAATATCGAGAGAAAACCACAATCGAATCAGGGCGTTCAGGTCATCTCCCGCGCAGCCGAGATTTTGCGCATCCTAAAACTGGACAATTCCGGATTGAGCCTTGGACAAATAGCCGAGCGCGTACATCTGCCCCGCTCTACGGTACAGAGAATTGTCAACGCCCTCCTTGCCGAGCGCCTTGTCATGGCGTCGTCTGCCGAAGGTGGATTGCGCCTTGGTTCTGAAATCCAATCACTCGCTGCAGCCGGACGTATCAATATGGCCGAGCTTGTCAGGCCAGTGCTCACAGAACTGTCAAAAGCAACTCAGGAAACCGTCGACCTAGCCGTTTTCCGGGATGATCATATGGTTTTCGTCGATCAGGTGATCGGATCGCACCGCCTTAGAACCGTCTCTGCGGTAGGCGAGGTTTTTCCCATGACCACAACCGCAAACGGCAAGGCGGTTCTGGCCCTCATGGATGATGATCAGCTGGTCACAATTGCTGCCCCGGAACTTAAAGCTGCCGGCGAGGACGCCCGTCCCCTCTCCGCCTTTTTGAAGGAAATCGAGGATGTTCGGGTAACTGGTATTGCCTGGGATTATATGGAACACACAGACGGGATCTCAGCGGCCGGTTTTGCGTTTTCTGATCCAATGGGCCTTATCTATGCGGTCTCGGTTCCGGTTCCGTCTCATCGGTTTGACGCCATGAAGGACAAATTGGCGGAGCTGCTCTTACAAACGCGTGAGGAAATAAAGCGGTTGATCTGAAGCATCCGGGACGCCCCTTTCACTCCGGCTTCGAAACAAACTTGACTAAGTTTGATACCAGTAGAGTTTATTTTGAAAACAATGCTCCTGACTTAACAAAACTCGGGACCAGGCTCCCATCGCCGAGGTTGTCACAAGACTGCCACACAACTTTGCCCTTCTTTGTTTTTTAAAAGAAGGTTCTCGTCATGTTTGATCCCATTCAAGTTCTCTGGTCCCCCGCCGGCGCGGTTATGCCCAATCTCGGCTCCCGCGCACTAACCGATGTCAGTGATGGCGACACGCCCAACATCCGCATGCCCATCCGGATGCTGTCGATAGACACCCCTGAGGTTACGGCCCGATCAGAAAACGGCGCGGCCAAGGTCGATGCCAAGTTTCTTGAACTTGCCGGCTGGATCGAAGACGGCAAAGCTCCGGTTTCAAGTAAGTTTGCTACCTACATTCTTCCGCGGTTGAAGACGGGTACTGCAGGTACGCTGCAGTTTGAACAAGGGTCAGCGGCCAGCGCCTGGTTCAAAAATCGGATCAACGAACGCCTGACCCGGCCAACCGGCAGCAAGCGCAAGCTTTTTATGGCAACCGCTGACAAGGCTTTCGACAACTACAACCGCCTATTAGCCTATGTCTCGCCCTCCTATACACGCAAAGAACGGGACACCATGAGCCGCCGCGAGCGCGCAACCTTCAATCTCGATCTGGTCGGCAGCGGCTGGGCGGCGCCCTTCATCCTGTTTCCCAATATTCCTGGCGAATTGGACCTGCCGCTTTATCTGGATCTTGCAACAAAGGCAGCAAATGAAAATCGCGGGCAATATGGCACGGAAAATTTCCTGCCAGCCTATGAATACCGGATGTGCGAAAAACTCTATTCGATCACCAAAAAGATCGTCGACGGGGACAGCGTAACCGGCAAAGACCGCTACAAATGGCGCTCCCGCTATGCAGCCGACATGCGCGACCGCAAGCTTTATGGTCCAGAAAGCTACATGGACGTGCCGTTGCAATACCGCATCTGGATTTGGCCGGACGATGTTCAAAAAGCCATCGGCGCTTTGAACCTGATACCAGAGCCTGATCTTGTGGACTGACCGCTAAACGGCGTTCAGCCGGCTTTCGCCTGTTGAGGTGTGCCCATTATCACCGGAATGATCTGTTCCGGTGTGCCCACCATTGCGATCTGACCAGATTTAATGATCGCCACCCGGTCCGCGATTTTCATGTGGCTTGGACGCTGGGTACTCATGATCACAGTCGCCTTGCCATGAAGGTTCCGGATCATCTCCATGAAGCGTTTGTCACCCTCAAAGTCGAGATAGGTGCCTGGATTGTCAAACAGGTAAAGCGGTGCCTTTTTGATAAAGGCCCGCGCCAGAACGATCCGCTGTTGCATGTTTTTGGGGATTCGCCGCAGAACCTCGCCATTCAGCCGGGTCTCCAGGCCTTCGTAGTTTTCATTCAGGTATTGCAGCAGCCCCAGTTCATCCGTCACTTGGTAAAGATCTGCATCCCGCGCACCAGGATCGGCCAAGAGAAGATTTTGTTTGACGGTGCCGTAAAAGAAATCGAGATCATCAGAGGCGTAGCCTATTGAAGCCCGCCATTCACCGGCGTCCAGCTGGCGCACATCCAGCCCATCAAACAGGATCGAGCCAACTTGAGGCTGGAACAAGCCAGTAATGGCTTGAAAGATCGCCGTTTTCCCGGAACCGCTCGGTCCGGTCGTTGCCAGCGTCTCGCCGTCCTTTACAACAAGATCGAGCCCCTTCAGCGCCGCTTCGCTGGCGCCGGGATAGCGCAACACCAGCGACGAGATTTTCAGGTCGCCTTTTATTTCACGGGTGATCTTGGGCAAATGGCCCGGCTGGCGTTCCAGCGGAACCTGCATCAGATTGTTGATCTGCTCGATCACGGTCCGGCTTTGCGCCAATTGCGTAATGCTCAAGAAGGCCTGGTTCATGGGGTTGAGAACCCGCCAGGACAGCGCCATGGTCGCGATCAAAGCGCCCATGCTCATATCGCCGTTCATCACGGCAAGCGCACCTATGCCCAACACCAAAATCCCGCAGATGGTCATCATAGTCTGCGAAACAATTTGCAGCACTTGGGTCAAGTGGCGCGCATGAATGTTGAGCCGGTTGAAATTGGCCGACATTGCCGAAAACCGGTCGAGCCACAGATCTTCTGCCGACATGTTGCGCAAGGCGCGCTGATTGCGGAACGTCTCGATAACAAAACTGTTCAGCTTGGACTTCTGTTCGCCAACGGCCGCAACTTCCTTTTGAACCTTCGGCAACACGTAAATCGCCATGAAGGTATAAATTCCGAGCAAAATCAAAGGCGGGGCAGCTGCAGCACCGCCGATCAGATAGATCGCCAGAATGAAGATCACGCTGAACGGAAGATCCACGATTGCGTTAAATAGCGAACTTTGGAAAATATCGCGCACGCTGTCGAAATAGCGCAGCCGCATAACTTGAGTGCCAATCGGCGCTTCGGAAAGCATCGAATACGGCAAGTGCATGATCCGCTCGAACGTTTTATTGCCGACAATGGCGTCAATGCGGCCGCCCAGATAGGCCTGCAATTTTGATTTCGTCCGCCTTAAGGCGATTTCGGACAAAACAATAATGCCGATGCCAACCGCCATGGTCAGCAACACATCAAAGGCTTTTGCTCCCATGGCCCGGTCATAAATCGCCATGATGAAGAGCGGCGGTCCGAGAGCCAGCAGGTTGAGCACCAGCCCCATTCCAAGGATTGACAAGATACTGCCGCGGAACTGCCGGGTGACTTGGGAAAACCAGCTGCGTTTGTTCGCAGTCTGCCGATCCTCTTCGCTCTCTTCCTTAACCGAAAAGAGCTGAGATTTGCCAAGCTCAACGGCTGTCACCAAGACAGCCCCGCCTTCCAGGCCAGAATAGACCCGGTATTCGCCAGATTCTGTCCGATTGGCCACGACCTGAACGTCGTCGCCAACCAACCGCAAACAGGGCAACTGGCTTTCATTCAGAACCGATGTCCGGGCGGTTATTTGCGCCGTTTGGATATTCAGCCGAGCCAAGACGGCGCGCAAATTCTGAATGGTCGCAACCCGGTCAAAGTGCGGCAAAGCTTCGAATAACAAGCGGTCATTGCCTTGCCAGTGCATTTCGCGCAAGAGCGGTATCAAACACTTTTCCGCAGGTGTTCGATCCCCGTCCCCAGCTCCGGGCAATGCGCTGTCCCAGGCGTCTTCTGCGTCATCCCGATCAATACTGGATAAGGAACTGAAACCAGCGGCGCCCTGCGGGCCTGCGTCCTTCAGATCAAATAACGGCCGGCTCATGCTGACATCTCCAAGGAAACAGGCCGCATGACGGTTTCCGTTTTTGGCGGGCTTGCTTCCTGCGTTTTCAACGCACCGTTGGTAAATTCGAACTGCTGATCAGCAACGGCCAGCAGCGAAGGCCGGTGTGTGACGATTACAACCGTCAAATAGCCCTTGAGTCGATGAAGAGCTGCAATCAAACCTTTTTCCGCATCCTGGTCCAGATGGGCATTTGCTTCGTTGAGAATAAGAATTTTTGGTTCACTTGCGAGCGCGCGGGCAATGGCCACCCGTTGCAAGGTCGACGTCGGCATCTTTCCACCGAGATCCCCGCCAAGTGTGGTCTCATACCCCTTGGGCAAAAGGTGAATTTCTTTTTCAAATCCAATCAATTGAGCTGCCATGCGGGCATGAGAAATGTCGGCAACAGACCCGAACATTGTGATGTTCTCTAATATAGTTCCATTGAAAATCGCAGCTTCACTGTCAACACAGGCGACCTGGGCCCGCAAGGCGTGTTGCATCAAGCCGGAATAATCATGACCCCCAATCAGGATTTGGCCGCTTGTCGGCTGCAACTCCCCATTCAGGAGTTTCATCAAGTAGGAAAGACCACTGCCGTCGGTTTCTTTGATCCCGATAAATTTGCCCGGCTGAACCGTAAGGCTGAGATCGTTGATCAGAAGCTCCGCATCGTCCCCTTTGCTCTGATAAGAAACATTCTGCAGGACAATTGAACCGTCGTTTTCACCAAGAACCGGCTGGCGTTCGCCGGCTTCCGACAGTTCAAAAAGATTTCGCACCTGGCCATAATCGTGTTTCAGCCGTTGCAAGTCCGTCCACTGATTGATAGCCCGCAAGAACGGCTGAATGAATTGGCCGGAAAGCAGTGTCGCGGCAGCCACACCGCCGATGCTGAACTGCCCTTCAATCACCATTGCGGCGCCGCAAAGAACCACAAACACAGTGGTCATGGTTCCGAAAAGGGATGAACCGTCGCGCGCCTGGCCCGCAAGCCGCATGTACCGGGCACTGAGTTCGGCCGCCGCTTTCTGCAATCGCTCGAACCGGCGCATAATAAGCGCTTCCATCGCCTGCGCTTTGACAGTCTTGGCGCCAGTCAGAACCTCCAGCACAAAATCGGACTTGCGGTCGTCTTGAGCGGCGCGCTCGGCAACAACCGTTTGCAGCTCTTTGTTCCGCCGCAACGCGAACAACATGAAACCGCACAAAAGCACCACCGGCACAAACGCCAACGGTCCACCAATGAAAATCAAAACCGCCAGATAAATTCCCCCAGCAGGCAAGTCGATTGCCAACAAGCGAGCCTGATCACCGTAGTGGTCGGACACCGATTGCAAAGATCGCAGTTGGTGGACCTGCACAGAAACAGGTGTCTTTGCCAAGCTGTCCGGCTCGGCATCCAATATGCGGCGGAACAATTCCATATGGGCCTGATGGTTAAATCCTGCCCCCAAACGCCCAACGACAGCGACCCGGGAAATCTTGATCGCAGCATCCGCAATCAAAACCACAACGACGCCGGACATCAGCACAAGCAAAGTGTCTGTCGCCATATTCGGCAAGACGCGGTCGTAAACCTGTAAAATCGCCAAGGGCATTGCCAGCCCCAGGACGTTCGCAAATATCGATGCAAAGATGACATCAGCCGGAAGTGAAGGCGACGAGATCCGTTGCCCCGTCAAAGAATGACGGATGCGCAGTTTTGGGAGAAAAAAACTCGACGAAACAAACTTCAACATACGACTGCCAGAATCACTTGCAAGCTGATTAAAGCTGGACCTTTCGGGTTTAAAAAACGTTTACCTTAGCAACGGGTTCTGCGGATTTTCCGAAAGCTTTCGCATTACTTACGGGTATATTTTTCCGCTTTATTAACGCTGAACGTATTGCTTGTCAGTATCGACAATTGTGTGAAAAGCGCGTTCGCAATGGCTACCGAAGCAGAAACCCGGAAACCGGCTCAAAAAGATAATTCTTCCTCTGGGGGAGAAAGCCAAACAACTTTGTCTTCGGACAATTACCTGAATTCCGGTTTTCTGGACACACGTGATCCGAAGCTCGACAAGGCTCATGACTATCATCTTGAGCAAGATCTCGGCGAGACCATGGAACAGGTCAACGCCAATCTGCATCTGGGCACTGATGATGACGCCAAGGATTACACAGCTTTCGTTGAGGATGGGACTTCCGACGTAAGCGGACAAGCGGTTGTCGATCCGCTTGCAAGCGCTGCAGCCTCGGAAGCCTTTGGTGTTGATGCAGGCCAGTCGGGCGGTCAATCGTTCACAGGCGATGAAAACTCGTCGTTTGCCGGTTCTGGTACCTCATCGCCTTCAGGCGGCAGCCAGGACCAGACGATCCAAGGCGGCGCATCGAGCCGGAGCCGACTTGTGCCCGAAAGCGGGTCTGATCCTGCGCAAAACACAGAAGCCGGCTCAGATGGCGGGGCTTCTGCTTTCCCGGCCGCCTCTGCCGCGTTGCCGGACGCTGAGAGTGATGTCGCAGCTGGCCCAGTCGCTTCGGAACTACAAGATGTGGTTGATGCTGACACAGCCGTCAATTCTGTCGGAGAAGACGCTGGCATCGGCGATTCAACCGGGATTCAAGCGTTTGCTGATGTTGCCGATGGCGCATCGGTCACCTACAGCCTGATTGATGACGCCGGCGGTTTGTTCACCATCGATCCGGTGACAGGAATTGTTTCCGTTGCAGGTGAACTCGACGCGGAAACAGCCGGCAGCCACACGATCGAAGTATTGGTCACGGCTTCTGATGGCGCCACTGAAACCCAAACCTTCACGATTGTTCTTCAGGACGTCAACGAATTTGGCATCACCGATGTCGCGGATACCGATAGCGCTG
Organism: Roseibium sp.; assembly: GCF_965216085.1. Classification (GTDB taxonomy): domain Bacteria; phylum Pseudomonadota; class Alphaproteobacteria; order Rhizobiales; family Stappiaceae; genus Roseibium. Next base: position 2,905,559 of record NZ_OZ244138.1, read on the forward strand.
CCGACGGTTTTTCGGAAGATGCGGAAGGCGGAACTTATACCGGCATTACCGTCGAAGCTTCTGACAACGATGCATCGGACAGCGTCACGTATTCCGTTAGCGATTCCCGTTTCGAAATCGACGAGAATGGTGTTGTTACGACCAAGGACGGAGCCAGCTTTGATGCTGATACTGAGCCTTCTGTGTCCCTGACCGTCACAGCAACATCAACGGATGGCTCGACATCGTCACAGACCTTCACACTGACCATTGCAGATGTTGATGAATTTGACATCGGTGCGGTAACGGATGTTGATGGATCCTTCAATCAGATTTCGGAATTCGCGGAAGCCGGTGACATTGTCGGCATCACTGCTTTTGCGAGCGATGAGGATGTATCAGCTACAGTATCTTATAGCGTTGACGATCCCCGCTTCACCATAGACGCAGAAGGCACGGTTCGAGTTGCTGAAGGCGCGAGTTTTGATGCTGAAACCGAAGGCGCGATCAGTCTCACAATCACCGCAACTTCGAGCGATGGTTCAACATCGAGCCAAACATTCTCCGTCAAAGTGTCGGATGAAAATGAATTTGGTGTTTCTGCAACGACAGATCTGGATGCGTCGGCCAACACCATCGCGGAAGATGCTGGTGCTGGTACAACCGTTGGCATAAAGGTATCCGCGACTGACAACGATGCCACGGACACGGTGTCTTACTCTGTCGATGACGGCCGGTTTGAAGTTGCAGCCAACGGCACGGTCACCGTCGCAGACGGTGCAAGCTTCGATGCGGAAACTGAATCTTCTATCGATGTTACTGTAACGTCCACCTCGACAGATGGGTCAACGTCCAATCAGACCTTTACTATCGACGTAACCGACGTCAACGAGTCTGACGTTTCCGCCACGACCGACACCGACGCCTCTGACAACACCATCGCCGAAGATGCCAGCGAAGGTACGGCTGTGGGCATCACGGCATCGGCAACCGATGAAGACACGACCGACACCGTTTCCTACGCAGTCGACGACGGCCGCTTTACGGTCGATGCGGACGGTACGGTGCGGGTCGCGGCCGGTGCTGCCTTTGACGCGGAAACCGAAGGTTCTATTGACATCACGGTGACTTCAACCTCCACCGATGGCACGACGTCCCAGGAAACCTTCACCGTTGCCGTTTCCGATGTGAACGAAGCTGATATCTCGGCCACGACCGACACAGACGCCTCGGACAACACCATTGCCGAAGATGCTTCTGAAGGCACCGCCGTTGGCATCACCGCCAGCGCTACCGATGACGATGTGACTGATACCGTCTCCTATTCTGTCGATGATGGCCGCTTTACCGTTGATGCCGATGGCACGGTCCGCGTGGCAGCAGGCGCTGCCTTTGATGCCGAGACCGAAGGCTCCATCGATATTACCGTGACGTCCACCTCCACCGACGGCACGACGTCCCAGGAAACCTTCACCGTTGCCGTTTCCGATGTGAACGAAGCTGACGTTTCTGCGACCACAGACACAGACGCTTCGGACAACAACATCGCCGAAGATGCGAGCGAAGGCACCGCCGTTGGCATCACCGCCAGCGCGACCGATGACGATGTCACAGACACCGTCTCTTATTCCGTCGACGATGGCCGCTTCACGGTCGATGCGGATGGTACGGTCCGCGTGGCCGCAGGTGCTGCCTTTGATGCGGAGACCGAAGGCTCCATCGACATCACCGTGACCTCGACGTCCACCGATGGCACGACGTCCCAGGAAACCTTCACCGTTGCCGTCTCCGACGTCAACGAGAGCGACGTCTCCGCCACGACTGACACAGACGCCTCCGACAACACCATCGCCGAAGATGCTTCTGAAGGCACCGCCGTTGGCATCACCGCCAGCGCGACCGATGATGATGCGACCGACACCGTTTCCTACGCTGTCGACGATGGCCGCTTCACCGTCGATGCCGACGGAACGGTCCGCGTGGCGGCAGGCGCCGCGTTTGACGCGGAAACCGAAGGCTCCATCGACATCACCGTAACGTCCACCTCCACCGATGGCACGACGTCCCAGGAAACCTTCACCGTCGCCGTCTCCGATGTGAACGAGAGCGACGTCTCGGCCACGACCGATACGGATGCTGCTGACAATACGATTGCCGAGGACGCTTCTGAGGGCACGGCTGTTGGCATCACAGCATCCGCCACAGACGATGATGTGACCGACACCGTTTCCTATTCTGTCGATGATGGCCGCTTTACCGTTGATGCCGATGGCACGGTCCGCGTGGCAGCAGGCGCTGCCTTTGATGCCGAGACCGAAGGCTCCATCGACATCACCGTCACCTCGACGTCCACCGATGGCACGACGTCCCAGGAAACGTTTACGGTTGCCGTCTCCGACGTCAACGAGAGCGACGTCTCCGCCACGACCGACACAGACGCCTCCGACAACACCATCGCCGAAGATGCCAGCGAAGGCACGGCCGTTGGTATCACAGCATCGGCCACTGATGACGATGTCACAGACACCGTGTCCTATTCCGTCGACGACGGCCGCTTCACCGTCGATGCCGATGGCACGGTCCGCGTGGCAGCAGGCGCTGCCTTTGACGCGGAAACCGAAGGCTCCATCGATATTACCGTGACGTCGACATCCACCGATGGCACGACGTCCCAGGAAACCTTCACCGTTGCCGTCTCCGACGTCAACGAGAGCGACGTCTCCGCCACGACCGACACAGACGCCTCCGACAACACCATCGCCGAAGATGCCAGCGAAGGCACGGCCGTTGGTATCACAGCATCGGCCACTGATGACGATGTCACAGACACCGTGTCCTATTCCGTCGACGACGGCCGCTTCACCGTCGATGCCGATGGCACGGTCCGCGTGGCAGCAGGCGCTGCCTTTGACGCGGAAACCGAAGGCTCCATCGATATTACCGTGACGTCCACCTCCACCGACGGCACGACGTCCCAGGAAACCTTCACCGTTGCCGTATCGGATGTAAATGAGAGCGATATCTCGGCCACGACCGACACAGACGCCTCGGACAACACCATTGCCGAAGATGCTTCTGAAGGCACGGCCGTTGGTATCACAGCATCGGCCACTGATGACGATGTCACAGACACCGTGTCCTATTCCGTCGACGACGGCCGCTTCACCGTCGATGCCGATGGCACGGTCCGCGTGGCAGCAGGCGCTGCCTTTGACGCGGAAACCGAAGGCTCCATCGATATTACCGTGACGTCCACCTCCACCGATGGAACAACGTCCCAGGAAACCTTCACCGTTGCCGTTTCCGATGTGAACGAGAGCGACGTCTCCGCCACGACTGACACAGACGCCTCCGACGATACGATTGCCGAAGATGCGAGCGAAGGCACCGCCGTTGGCATCACCGCCAGCGCGACCGATGACGATGTCACAGACACCGTCTCTTATTCCGTCGACGATGGCCGCTTCACGGTCGATGCGGATGGTACGGTCCGCGTGGCCGCAGGTGCTGCCTTTGATGCGGAAACCGAAGGCTCGATCGATATCACGGTCACCTCAACGTCCACCGATGGCACGACATCGCAGGAAACGTTTACGGTTGCCGTCTCCGACGTTAACGAGTCTGACGTTTCTGCGACCACAGACACAGACGCTTCGGACAACAACATCGCCGAAGATGCGAGCGAAGGCACCGCCGTTGGCATCACCGCCAGCGCGACCGATGACGATGTCACAGACACCGTCTCTTATTCCGTCGACGATGGCCGCTTCACGGTCGATGCGGATGGTACGGTCCGCGTGGCCGCAGGTGCTGCCTTTGATGCGGAGACCGAAGGCTCCATCGACATCACCGTGACCTCGACGTCCACCGATGGCACGACGTCCCAGGAAACCTTCACCGTTGCCGTATCGGATGTAAATGAGAGCGATATCTCGGCCACGATCGACACAGACGCCTCCGACAACACCATCGCCGAAGATGCCAGCGAAGGCACGGCCGTTGGTATCACAGCATCGGCCACTGATGACGATGTCACAGACACCGTGTCCTATTCCGTCGACGACGGCCGCTTCACCGTCGATGCCGATGGCACGGTCCGCGTGGCAGCAGGCGCTGCCTTTGACGCGGAAACCGAAGGCTCCATCGATATTACCGTGACGTCCACCTCCACCGACGGCACGACGTCCCAGGAAACCTTCACCGTTGCCGTTTCCGATGTGAACGAAGCTGATATCTCGGCCACGACCGACACAGACGCCTCGGACAACACCATTGCCGAAGATGCTTCTGAAGGCACCGCCGTTGGCATCACCGCCAGCGCTACCGATGACGATGTGACTGATACCGTCTCCTATTCTGTCGATGATGGCCGCTTTACCGTTGATGCCGATGGCACGGTCCGCGTGGCAGCAGGCGCTGCCTTTGATGCCGAGACCGAAGGCTCCATCGATATTACCGTGACGTCCACCTCCACCGACGGCACGACGTCCCAGGAAACCTTCACCGTTGCCGTTTCCGATGTGAACGAAGCTGACGTTTCCGCGACGACTGACACCGATGCCTCCGACAATACGATTGCCGAAGATGCGAGCGAAGGCACCGCGGTTGGTATCACAGCCAGCGCAACCGACGACGACGCAACCGACACCGTTTCCTACACCGTTGACGATGGCCGCTTTACCGTTGATGCGGACGGTACCGTCCGCGTGGCTGCTGGCGCTGCCTTTGATGCGGAAACCGAAGGCTCCATCGATATCACTGTGACGTCGACATCCACCGATGGCACGACGTCCCAGGAAACCTTCACCGTTGCCGTATCGGATGTAAATGAGAGCGATATCTCGGCCACGACCGACACAGACGCCTCGGACAACACCATTGCCGAAGATGCTTCTGAAGGCACGGCCGTTGGTATCACAGCATCGGCCACTGATGACGATGTCACAGACACCGTCTCTTATTCCGTCGACGATGGCCGCTTCACGGTCGATGCGGATGGTACGGTCCGCGTGGCCGCAGGTGCTGCCTTTGATGCGGAGACCGAAGGCTCCATCGATATCACTGTGACGTCGACATCCACCGATGGCACCACGTCCCAGGAAACCTTCACCGTTGCCGTCTCCGACGTCAACGAGAGCGACGTCTCCGCCACGACTGACACAGACGCCTCCGACAACACCATCGCCGAAGATGCTTCTGAAGGCACGGCCGTTGGCATCACCGCCAGCGCGACCGATGATGATGCGACCGACACCGTTTCCTACGCTGTCGACGATGGCCGCTTCACCGTCGATGCCGACGGAACGGTCCGCGTGGCGGCAGGCGCCGCGTTTGACGCGGAAACCGAAGGCTCCATCGACATCACCGTAACGTCCACCTCCACCGATGGCACGACGTCCCAGGAAACCTTCACCGTCGCCGTCTCCGATGTGAACGAGAGCGACGTCTCGGCCACGACCGATACGGATGCTGCTGACAATACGATTGCCGAGGACGCTTCTGAGGGCACGGCTGTTGGCATCACAGCATCCGCCACAGACGATGATGTGACCGACACCGTCTCCTATTCTGTCGACGATGGCCGCTTTACCGTTGATGCGGACGGTACCGTCCGCGTGGCTGCTGGCGCTGCCTTTGATGCGGAAACCGAAGGCTCCATCGATATTACCGTGACGTCCACCTCCACCGACGGCACGACGTCCCAAGAAACCTTCACCGTTGCCGTATCGGATGTAAATGAGAGCGATATCTCGGCCACGACCGACACGGACGCCTCGGACAACACCATCGCCGAAGATGCTTCTGAAGGCACCGCCGTTGGCATCACCGCCAGCGCTACCGATGACGATGTGACTGATACCGTCTCCTATTCTGTCGACGATGGCCGCTTTACCGTTGATGCGGACGGTACCGTCCGCGTGGCTGCTGGCGCTGCCTTTGATGCGGAAACCGAAGGCTCCATCGACATCACGGTCACCTCGACCTCCACCGATGGCACCACGTCCCAGGAAACCTTCACCGTTGCCGTATCGGATGTAAATGAGAGCGATATCTCGGCCACGACCGACACAGACGCCTCGGACAACACCATTGCCGAAGATGCCAGCGAAGGCACGGCCGTTGGTATCACCGCCAGCGCTACCGATGACGATGTGACTGATACCGTCTCCTATTCTGTCGACGATGGCCGCTTTACCGTTGATGCGGACGGTACCGTCCGCGTGGCTGCTGGCGCTGCCTTTGATGCGGAAACCGAAGGCTCCATCGACATCACGGTGACCTCGACCTCCACCGATGGAACAACGTCCCAGGAAACCTTCACCGTTGCCGTTTCCGATGTGAACGAAGCTGACGTTTCCGCGACGACTGACACCGATGCCTCCGACAATACGATTGCCGAAGATGCGAGCGAAGGCGCCGCGGTTGGTATCACAGCCAGCGCAACCGACGACGACGCAACCGACACCGTTTCCTATACCGTTGACGACGGCCGCTTCACTGTCGATGCGGATGGCACCGTCCGGGTCGCGGCAGGCGCGGCCTTTGATGCAGAGACCGAAGGTTCCATCGACATCACGGTGACCTCGACCTCCACCGATGGCACCACGTCCCAGGAAACCTTCACCGTTGCCGTTTCCGACGTCGACGAATTCGATGTTGGTGCCATCACCGACACCGACGCTACGGCCAACACCATTGCGGAAGACGCCTCAGCCGGAACAACAGTCGGTGTCACCGCCTTCGCTGAAGATACCGATGCCGACGATATAGTCAGCTATACGATCGACGACAACCGCTTCGAGATCGCGGCCGATGGCACCGTGACGGTCGCGTCCGATGCGTCTTTTGATCATGAAACAGAAAGTTCCATCGACTTCACTGTAACGGCCACCTCGACCGACGGCTCAACGAGCCAAGAAACCTTCACGATCGACGTCTCCGACGTCAATGAAGAGGCAGTATCCGCCGTTACCGACGCGGATGCTTCGGCCAACAGTGTTGATGAAGACGCAGCAGCCGGTACAACCGTCGGCGTGACAGCCATCGCCACCGACAGCGACAGTACCGACGAGGTTTCCTATTCTATCGACGACAACCGGTTTGAAGTCGCAGCTGATGGTACTGTAACCGTTGCAGAAGGCGCGAGTTTCGACGCTGAAACCGAAGGTTCCATCGACATTACGGTAACGGCCACATCTACGGACGGATCAACGTCGCAGGAAACCTTTTCGGTCGGTGTAAACGATGTCAACGAAACGTCTGTCGGCGCCACAACCGATGCCGATGCCGCCGCAAATACTGTTGCCGAGGATGCCGCAATCGGCACGGAAGTCGGCATTACAGCACAAGCAGAAGACAGCGATGTCAGTGACGATGTGACCTACAATCTGTCTGATGATGCTGGCGGTAAATTCGCGATTGATGCTGACACCGGTGTCGTGACGGTTGCTGGCGACCTCGACTACGAGGCCGCAACAAGTCACACCATTGAAGTGACCGCGACCAGCTCGGATGGATCCACGTCCACGCAGAATTTCACTGTCAATGTCTCCGATACGGCTGATGAAACGCCGACTGACATGACCTTTACTGGCAATGAAAATCTGAGGATCGAAAACGGCACGATCAGCGCCGGCAGCGTCGTTGCTGAAGTGGCCACTGTCGCGGACGCCGATGCCGGTGACACCTTCACCTATTCTCTGACCGACACAGCCGACGGCAAATTCGCGATTGATTCAAGCTCCGGCGAAATCAGTCTTGTCAGCGACCACGACGCGTCGACTGCCTACAATGACACTGTAACCGTTCAAGTTACTGACTCCGGCGGCAATTCGTATTCGGAATCTGTCGGGATTTATCTGGGCACAGATGATGCCGATACGCTGACGGGCACCGGTCTGACCGACATCATGTACGGCTTTGACGGCAGTGATACGCTGGATGGCGGTGCCGGTGACGATTCGCTTTACGCTGCTGATGATGATTATGAAACGGTTGGCGCCAGTGGCGAAGTCGGCAGTAATTATTCTCTAATCCGGCTTGGAAACACCGCCGATATCGACCCGGATGAATCCAATAGCGCCTCGGAAAACGCAAGCGATTTGCTGGGTTCCTATGGCACGTCCGACGAACCCTTGTATACGCAAATCGTCGATGCCACAGCAAACAACACCAATGGCGATGAGATCCTGCAGGACAATGATAACAACCGTACTGCAGAGACCTTCACGATCGAAGGATCTGATTATGGGTTGGATGCCGTTCAAGGGTATGACGCAACTGTCACCTTTACCGACGGGTCAACAGGCACCTTCACAGCCGTTGTAATCCAATTGGACAACGGCGATGTTTATCTGGCGCCGGAATACGCTTCCAATGACGACGCCACGCTTCTCACCAGCGGACCTATTCAGGGCATTTCGCTCGACACTGAACTCGGTGACTACAGCCTTTATGCAAACCGTCTGGATACGGATTACGTGACGACGGAAGGTGATACGCTGATTGGCGGTGAAGGCAATGACACACTCGTCGGCTCCATTGGTGATGACACACTGAATGGCGGTGACGGTAACGACACTTTGACCGGCGGAGACGGCACCAACACGCTGACCGGCGGTGACGGCGACGACACCTTCATCGGCGGCTCGGGTGTCGATGCCATCGATGGCGGCGCCGGCACAGACCACGTGGATTACTCCAACTCAACGGAAGCGGTTCACCTTGCCATGCAGGACACAGATTCATCCGGCATTGATGGCGAATACACGAACACCTCCGCAGGCGGCTTTTCTGGAGATGCGGCTGGCGACAGCTATTCGAATCTCGAAGAAGTCACCACCACGGATTTTGATGACAAAGTCTATGGTGGCGACACCGATATGACCTTCAACCTCGGCGACGGCAACGATGTTTTTGACACAGGCACGAATGCTGCGGTCGACACTGTCAACGCCGGAGCTGGTGACGACACGTTGTGGACCGGCGACGGCGCTGATGTGATTGACGGCGGCGAGGGGGTTGACCGTGTCTTTGGCGAAGCTGGCAACGACACAATCGATGGCGGCGCGGGCAATGATGTGATCTATGGCCAATCCGGCGATGACACACTAACCGGAGGTACTGGCTCCGACAGCTTGATCGGCGGAGATGGCTCAGACCTGTTCATGCATGGCCTCGGAGACGGTAATGACACCATCTACGGCGGCTCGGGCGGCGGTTGGACGGATGTTATCGATATGAGCGGCAGTGATTCCGGCGGCGCAGTCGGCGATTACGGGACGGATTGGACGGAAACGATCTCCAGCGGCTCGGTTGATGCGACTGACACAGAAAACCAAAGCCTCGACTTGTCGGATGACGCAGCTGGTGCTGTCGACTTCTCAGACTCTTCGCAAGTCAATTTCACCGATGTTGAAGAGATCCGCTGGTAGCTGATGTCACCGGACAGCGGGAACTAACGAAAAGCCCCTCCGAAAGGTGGGGCTTTTTTTGGTTCAAAACCGACTGGTAAGGGGTGTGCCGTTAAACAGCAGAAAATTGGTCAAACTATTTCCGTATCTGCAGATGCTTAGAGCAAATTTATACGATAATATCGCGCTCGATAAGAGCGCACCGTGCGACCCAATTAGGTATTAAATCGCTATGACTTACAGGTATAGAGCGTTTTAAAATGCGGCAGATTACTGGAAAGAATAGGCCGCCGATACGGTGCACATGTAACGGTTTACGCGTTGATGCACATAAGGTTTCAGACAGCTTTGGCTCTAAGAAATCAACGTTCGCTGAGCGGGTCGCCGATTGCACGGGTCACAGGCTTAAGCAGATACTGCATCACGGACTTTGAACCGGTCACGATTTTAGCGTCCACGACCATACCGGGCGAGATGGTTTCGGCGCGGCTGCCCTCACCGATCTGATTGGTCGTCAGCGGCACCAAGGCCTTAAAATAATAGTCACCGTTCTCATCGCGGAAACTGGAGGCGGAAATCAAGGAGACGGCGCCGGTCAATGTCCCCTGAATGTTCGGATCAAAAGTGGTAATCGCGATTTCCGCTTCGTCTCCCACTTCAATATGACCGATATCGCGCGGCGAGATCTTCACTTCGGCAACAAGATCGCTGTCGGTCGGTACAATCTCCGCAACCACATCACCGGGGGCGAGAACGCTGCCCGGGCCTTTTAAAGACAACGCTTTGACATGGCCGCTGATTGGCGCACGGACGAACAACCGGTCAAACCGGTCACGCTGTTTTTCAGCCTCAAAGGTCAGCTCGTTGCGTTCTTGGACGATCTGACTGCGTTCTTCGGCCAACTCTTCTTCGGCCTTGGCAACAGATTGCGCCAGACTTGCTTCGGCCTCTGCAAGTTGGGCGCGGGTCCGTCCTTCGAAACCAACCAGTTCTGCCAACTCGCTTTGTGCTTCCTGCAGAGAAGATTTCGCATCCAGAAACCGGCGTTTTGACGTGTATCCCTGTTTGAACAGGGATTCCTGAATACTGAATTTTTCCTGTTCGATTTCCACCTGGGTCTTTTGAAGCGCAGTCCGGTCGACCACACTCACAAGTTCGGCCTGCTTCTCGCTGATCCGCGCTTTAAGAGCCTGTTGTTCCTGCTCAAAGGCACGTTGGCGCGCAACAAAAGCCGCCTGCTGGGCTTCGCTAAAATCAAGATTGCCGCCACTCAGGCTTTCTGCACCGCCACGGGACAAGCGCATTTCTTCGCGCGCTAGGAATTGCAAGCGCGTGTTGACCTTCTCCAGATCGCTGGATGTCGCCGTTTGCTGCAATCGGATGAGGGGATCGCCTTTTTCGACCAGCTCACCTTCCTGAACGAGGACTTCGGCGACAATCCCGCCCTCCAGGTGCCCAACAGTCTGCACCTTGCCGGCAGGAACGATCTCACCTGTTGCGTTGGCAACTTCCCGCACCTGACCAATGACAGCCCACGCCAAAAAGGCAGCCGCCCCAATGGACAGGATCCGCAGGACCCTAGAATAAGCGACCGGCGGCGGCCCCTCTTCCAATTCCAACGGCATATCCAGAGAGATATCTTCTGCTGACGCTTTCCGGCTGAACATGGTGTACTGGTTACTTGCCCAATTTAATCAAAAAAAGAATGTCCTATTAGTGTAAACATCATCTGAATCAACGGGCTGATTTTCCAAACATTTTAACGTTACTGGCGGCTGATATGTCAGAACAGTGGTCGATTGCGCCTTTACAGAATGTGGCGCCGGATAAAACATCATAATTTGATGTGGCCTTTGACCAGCCTGGCGTGCCATGCATAAATATCACGCAAGACCATAATATACTGATTTTAATGTGATGTTTCGGGAGGAATGCATGACGGAATCGCCTTCGGTGCTGTCAGAAATCAAAGATGGTGTTCAAACCATCACACTCAACCGGCCGGACCGGCTGAACGCCTTCAATGAAGACATGCATCTGGCCTTACGAGGGCATCTTGCCGCAGCCGCGGGGACGGCAGAGACCCGTGCCGTCCTTTTGACAGGCGCAGGTCGCGCGTTTTGCGCAGGCCAGGACCTTGCAGATGAACAGATGGATGCAGCCGATGCCCCGCCGGATCTTGGGTACACGCTCGAAACGTTTTACAATCCGCTGATCCGTCAAATCCGCGCCTTGAAGAAACCGGTGATTTGCGCGGTAAACGGCGTCGCAGCCGGAGCAGGTGCCAACATCGCCCTCGCCTGCGACATCGTCCTTGCTGCGCAATCCGCCAAATTCATCCAGGCCTTTTCCAAAATCGGCCTAATTCCTGACGCCGGGGGCAGCTGGCTTTTGCCAAGACTGATCGGGGAAGCCCGGGCGAAGGCCCTCGCCCTGACCGCAGAACCACTTCAAGCGCAATCAGCTGCTGATTGGGGCCTGATCTGGAAAGCCCTGCCCGATGACAATTTGATGGAGGAAGCGCAGACCCTTGCCGAGCAGCTTGCCGGCGGGGCTACCACCGGCCTTGCGCTGACGAAACGGCTGATGCAGGAGGCATCCGGTCAAAGTCTTGATGACCATTTGGACCGGGAACGCGACGCGCAACAGCAAGCCGGACGAACGAATGACTACCGTGAAGGTGTCGCCGCGTTCATGGAAAAACGGCCCGCGAGGTTTTCCGGCACATGACCCCCAAAGAGCTTGCCAAAGCCTGTGCACAGAAGATGTGGGCTCAGGATACAGCCTCCCAAGAGTTGGGAATGGTCCTCGATGAAGTGGATGCCGGTGAGGCTCGAATCTCCATGAGGGTGACAAAAACCATGGCCAACGGGCATGGCACATGTCATGGCGGCTATATTTTCACCCTCGCCGACAGTGCCTTTGCATTTGCCTGCAACACCTACAATCAGGTGACAGTTGCTCAACAGTGTTCTGTGACGTTCCTGGCTCCAGCTCATGTTGATGACCGGCTGACGGCAGAGGCGCGCGAACAATCCCGTTCAGGCCGGTCTGGGCTCTATGATGTCACCATCACCAATCAGCACGGCGATAAAATCGCTGAGTTCCGAGGAAATTCACGCACTACCAAAGGCACGATATTGCCCGTTTGAGGATTTCGCACTGGGTGTATCTTAGTTGCGGCTTGGGAGGATAGAATGGAAGATTTGGCGCCGAAACCCGGTGACTTGGATGCAATCGAAACGGCTTCACGTGATGAAATTGAAGCCTTGCAGCTCAAACGGCTCCAATGGTCATTGGCACATGCCTATGAGAACGTACCGCTGTTCAAAAAACGGTTTGATGCCAAGGGCGTACACCCCTCCGACCTGAAATCCTTGAAAGATCTGGCCCTGTTCCCGTTCACCGAGAAGACGGACTTACGCGATCACTATCCATTTGGCCTGTTTGCTGTCCCACGGGATCAGATTGTGCGCATTCATGCGTCTTCCGGCACCACCGGGAAACCGACGGTTGTCGGCTACACAGCGGACGATATTGAAATGTGGGCCGATCTGGTTGCCCGCTCCATCCGCGCCTCCGGCGGACGGGCCGGCGACATCGTGCACATTGCCTATGGCTACGGCCTATTTACCGGCGGCCTCGGCGCCCACTACGGCGCGGAGAAGATGGGTTGCACCGTTGTTCCGGTATCCGGTGGCATGACCGAACGCCAGGTCACTCTGATCCAGGATTTTAAACCCCGGATCATCATGGTGACCCCGTCTTATCTCTTATCCATCCTGGATGAATTCAAACGGATAGGGCTTGATCCACGCGAAACATCGCTTGCCTCTGGTATTTTTGGCGCCGAACCCTGGACCAACGCGATGCGCCAGGAAATCGAATCGGCCTTCGACATGCATGCGGTTGATATCTACGGACTTTCTGAAGTTCTAGGCCCGGGCGTTGCCAATGAATGTGTCGAAACGAAAGACGGCCTGCACATTTGGGAAGATCACTTTTATCCAGAAATCATCGATCCGGAGACCGGAGAGGTCCTTCCCGACGGAGAGATCGGTGAATTGGTTTTCACCACTTTGACCAAACAGGGCTTGCCGATGGTCCGCTACCGGACGCGCGACCTCACCTGTCTTCTTCCTGGTACGGCCCGCTCCATGCGCCGGATGGAAAAAGTGACCGGGCGCTCGGATGACATGATTATCCTGCGCGGCGTCAATGTATTTCCAACCCAGATCGAAGAGCAAATCCTGAAGTGCAGCGGCTTGTCTCCCCATTTCCAGATTGAACTGACCAAGGAAAACCGGCTCGACAGAATGACCGTGCATGTGGAAGCCGTTCCAGGCGCGGCAGATGCCGACGTGCGAACCGCATCCGCCAAGGAATTGGCACATCATATCAAAAGCGTGATTGGTGTGACGGCTGCTATCAATGTGACCGAACCGGAAGCCGTGGAACGCTCTATGGGCAAAGCCAAACGTGTTGTTGACAATCGCAGGGAATAACTGGGACTTCAGGCCAATTGCCGCAGCGCTGTGAACCGAACGTCTAGTGCATCGGGATGAGCGGCAAGCAATGCGCTGCGGCCCTGCAGAGTGTCCCCGATATAAGGATCTGCGGTTTCAGACAATTGCAGATAGGTCTTGGCGAAAAGACTGCGCGCCGGGTGCCCAGGCCAATCCTCCGGCAAGACCGAGGCCGGCAATTGCGGATCTTTCAATCGGATGGCCCGGTAGGCGTGAACTATCCCAAGCCGAAGCGTCAGGGCTTGCAGACCTTCGACGTTTTTCGCGTTCAGAGCTTCGAACCGCTGAATAAAATCCTTATAGGCCTGTGCCAGCCTCGCAAGATCAAACGCCCGGTTCAGCAGCGCCTGGGTGTCAGAATCTCTGCCGTGGTGCGGAACCGCCCGAAACAGTGCGCCGGTTGCTGTACGTCCCGGCCGGTCTACCCCAAGAAAGAGACTGTCTCCGACCGCGCCAAATCCCTGTTCTATGAGCCGGTCTTGCGCTGTCTTGTCGGGTTGAATCACCATCAAGAGCAGACATTCGCTGTCCGGCGGACCAAAAATCCGGTCCGCGGCTGCGTGAAAGTCGGAACGAGCTGAAGGTGTCAGGCTGTAGTAACTACGCCGCCCTTCCCGCTCGCCTTGGAGCTGATCCCGGCTTACCAATCGGGATACGGCGGTGCGCACCAGCGATTCATTGACGCCAAATTCTCCGCAGAGCGTGATCAGATCCCCAACCCACAGGCTGCCGCCGCGCGGCTCAACGATATCGCCATAAATGGTGACAATGAGAGGACCCGCTTTGGGCGGATAAGGCGACAGCAGAGACTTAAGGAAAATGTCTTGGGGAGTTTGCATACGTCAGCCGGTCAAGTGGTTCGCGGCACCATAATCGTACCGGTGCAATTATCCAAGGCATGTCGATTCCAGTCAAAAGACATGACTTGCGCGCCTGATCAGTCAACGTTATACCATTACATGTTACATTGTAACACACGCTCCCTAACCCTCCTGTCTGGATGTTTGATCTTTCCGCCATGCAAAACCGCACAAAAATACACTCTGCCCTTGCCGTGTCCGCCGTCCTCGCCAGCACCGCTTTGACAGCGCCAGCTTTTGCAGACTCGCCTAATGTCGTGACCACCATCAAACCGATCCATTCCATTGCAGCTGCTGTGATGGAGGGTGTTGGAACGCCGCATATTCTGATTGATGGCGCAGCATCCCCACATGGGTTCGCCTTAAAGCCGTCGCAAGCCTTCCTGCTTCAAGGGGCCGATGCGGTGTTCTGGGTTGGTCCGGAACTAACCCCATCTCTTGAAAAACCGATCAGCTCCATGGCGGCCAAGGCTGCTCGTGTTGAAATGATGGATGCGGACGGCATCGAGCATCTCGGCCTGCGCGATAACGATCAATTCGACAGTCATGATCACGGCGACCACGAAGATCATGATGAACACGGCCATGAAGATCATGAGGATCATGAAAAATCAGCCGAAAAACATGATCATGATGATGATCACGATCATGAAAAAGAACATGCTCACAAAGATGAGCACGATCACGACGATGATCATAAGGATGAGCATGCCGAAGGGCCTTCAGACGAAGATCACGACCATGACAAAGACCATGCGCATGATCATGACGACGACCACGAAAAAGAGCACGCGCATAAGGGCGAAGATCACGACCACGAAGAAGAACATGCGCACGATCACGACGATGATCACAAGGAAGAGCATGCCGAAGTGCACGACGATCACGGCCACGATCACGCCCATGGCGGCAAGGATCCGCACATCTGGTTGAACCCGGAAAACGGCATCAAAATTGCGCAAACAATGGCCGCGACTCTTTCCGAAATCGATCCAGACCATGCTGCGACCTACAAGGCAAACGCAGACAAATTTGAAGCCACCATCACCAGCCTAAACGCAGAAATCGCCGGTAAACTGGAGCCACTTAAAGGTGGCAAGTTTGTCGTCTTCCATGACGCCTATCACCATTTCGAACATCACTATGGTGTTGAAGCCAGCGGCGCGATTTCGGTGACACCGGAAGCCCTTGCCAGCGCCGACCGGGTATCTGAAATCCAAAACCGCGTCCGCTCTCAAAACATCACCTGCGTCTTCCAGGAACCTCAGTTCGATTCAAAATTGGTTTCTGTCGTCATTGAAGGCAGCGATGCAAAGGTTGGAACTTTGGACCCGCTCGGTACCGAGCTGGAAAATGGACCAGGCCTCTACCCGGCCCTGCTGACCAGCCTCGCAGTTTCCATCGCAGGCTGTTTAAAATCGTAAGGTGTTTTGATCTGTACCCGCTAGATCAGCGGCTGTTCAGGTGGAATCGCTTGAACAGCCAAAAGCTGATCGATTTTAAAGTGGTCGAGCATCTTGTCTGCGTTCACCTGAACGCAGGATGCTCTAGGCGAGCTGGCGGGTAGAAGACTGTTGAAGATTTCATCTGGAAGCCCTTGGTCCAGAACCTGCTGTGGGTTTCTTTGTCCGCCCGATCCAAGAAACTCCGGCATCGCAGCCGAAAGTGATTTTCAGAATGTCGCGATCTTCAGCAAAAAGCCCGCCGGTCTTACCGGCGGGCTTTTCCAATTTCCAGCAGGATTTTGGATCTTATGACGCCCGAGCTTTGGCGCGCAGCTGATCCGTTTTTTCAATCGCCTTCAAAAGGTACCGGTCGCGGTCATAAACATCGGTGTAGAAGCCAATGTTTCCGTCCGCTTCTGGCCAGGCTGTGAAATACGACACATAGACCGGGATATCGCCGGAGACTTTCTCTTGCTCGTTCTGGCCCGCGGCAATGCGCGATGTTACATAGTCTTTTGACTTTCCGAGAACCGCCGCGGCCATGCCTTTGGGATCATGCAAGCGGATACAGCCATGGCTGAAAGCACGCACGTCCTTCTTGAACAAGCTCTTGGACGGCGTGTCATGCATGTAGATGTGATGTTTGTTCGGGAAAAGAATCTTCACCTCGCCTAAGGCATTCGACCGGCCCGGATATTGGCGCACATTGATCGACTGCTGCTTGGCAGCCACAGCATACCAGTCGACCGAAGCTGAAGACACCTTCCGGCCCCCTGGTGTGGTGACTTCATAACCGGATTGGTCCAGATAGCTCGGATTTGCGGCCAGTTTCGGGATCATTTCGTTGACGATGATCGAATACGGCACACCCCAATAGGGGTTGTATTCAACGACCTCGATCTTGTCGTAGAAGAAGTTGGTCTGGTTCGATTTTTTGCCAACAACCACCCGCATCGACATTGGGTCTGAACCTGGTTCAAAATAGGTTGCGGTGAATGCGGCCTGGTTGATGAATACCTTGCGGGCGCCCAGCTCTTCTGGAATCCAGCGGCTGCGCTCCATCGCGAGCTTCACCTTGGCAATTTTGGCCGCATTAGTTTCGCCAACCATGGCTTTGATGGTGTTCTTGCCGACAATCCCATCCGGTGTCAGTTTGGCTTCCTTCTGGAACGCTTTGACCAGGGAAACCAGTTCCGGGGCATAAACATCGCTGCCGTCATAGGCCGCCAAAGTTTCAGCATGCGCCGTTTTCAATTCTTCGGACCCATGGCGTGCAATCGCTGCGACAATGTTTTTGGTTTCCGGGCTGGATTTGCCCGCTTTCAAAAACGTTCCCGGCGCGATGACGATCTGATCGGCTTCTTCGTCTTCAGCCTTGAGGCGTTTAAGTTCGGCCGTCAGCTTCTTGAAATGATCATTCTGTGGCTGGTGTGCTTCCAACGCGGTCGCCACATCATTCGATGCTGTGAAATCCTCCAAGGCGGCGACCAGATCAACCTCGTGGCGCGGCAGGTCGTGGTATTGCGAGATCCGGTTGGGATCAACACGGCCCCGGGTCGCATCCAGAACATAAGTGAGCGCCGCTGCACTCAGCTCCATCTCGAACCGCATGACGGCGGCATCAAGTTCGTCGCCTTCCAGCGCCGATGTAGCCGGCAAGGCCACCACATAATCTGCCGGGTTCAGAGCAAACTCGGCAGCATTGCGCAGAGCGCGGCGCATTTGCGCCGCTTTTGCGGTCGGTTTGCCGTCCTTGACCCAAACGAAATCCGGATGTTCGCGGTAAAAAGCGATCAACGCTTCGCCAACTTCCGGAAGCACGGTCAATTTCATGGTTTTCAGCGCCGGCCGGGATTCATCAAACGGTGTCAGCACGACCGGGATTGAGGTGCTGACATTTGCGTCACTGGTCGACGCTGTCGCCTCTTCCGCGGACTCGGCAACTGCTTCGGCTGTTTTCTTTTCCGACAACGGCGCCAGAGAGACGGCTTTGAGTTTATCAGGCGCATAAGTCAAATAGCGCGGAGCGGACACCCGAACCTTCACGGCCTTGCGCTGCAGCTCCCGCCGTTCACGTTCTTGCTGGCGGCGATGGAATTCAGGGTCAAACAGCCGCTGAAAAAAGCCCTGGGCTTGTGCTTCGGCCACCGGCAAGGCGAAAAAGCTTGTTGCCAGCACACTGGCCATTAGACCGGCCTTCAAACCAGCACTCAGTTTCTGGCTAACGGACACTGCTTCCTGGCCTTCCGAAACCTTGTTCGTTGGTTCCGCTCGTCCCATCGTGTTCACTCGCATTGTCAAAACCTGTATTTCAATATGTCTAACACAGTCCGGGAGTGCCCAATGCCCCGGTTTTATTCCCTGCCGTCATGAAGTCCGCCGGCCGGCTTCCATCACCAAACCTAACCGGCATTCAGCAACCCCAATAAGCCCTGCTCACGTGGAACAAGGCGATCAGAATCGCACAGCTTTCGGAATCAATACTACACCAAGCCCGTACGTAAGGTTAAGTGCACAGACTTGGTGCCAGTTTCCAAATCACGTCAGTGTGACGCATTTGCATGTTCTTCCGTGAGCCGCCCGTGATTTGAGCGGCTTAGGCAGATGATTTCACAAATTAAAACGGGATCTCGTCGTCCATCGGGCCAGCACCGCCGCCGCCGGACGGGCCACCAAAGCCACCACCGGATGAGCCGCCGCCGTATCCACCGCCGCCGCCGCCGCCACCAAAGCCGCCACCGCCAGAGGATCCGCCGCCAAAGCCGCCACCGCCCTGGTCATTGCCGTAATCTGGCAAACCACCAGGTTGGCCACCGCCCTCGCCGCGGCCATCCAGCATCGTCAAGTTGGAGTTGAAACCCTGCAGGACGACTTCGGTAGAATATCGATCCTGACCGGATTGGTCTTGCCACTTGCGGGTCTGCAGCTGGCCTTCCAGGTATACCTTGGAGCCCTTGCGCAGGTAATTCTCTGCGACCTTACACAGGCCTTCATTGAAGATTACCACCCGGTGCCATTCGGTTTTTTCACGGCGCTCGCCGGAATTGCGGTCCCGCCAGGATTCAGACGTGGCGATCCGCAGGTTAGCGATCGGACGGCCGTCCTGGGTGCGCCGGATTTCCGGATCCGCCCCAAGATTCCCGACCAAAATGACTTTGTTGACGCTTCCCGCCATGCTCAACTCCTGTTTATGTTCTTCCACCCGGCCCCGCCAAAGCAGCTGGATGGCATGGCACTCCGTTTAAAGCGCCCAATTCTAAAGTCCACACCCTAGCGATCAGATCGCACAAACGCCGCCTTTTTTGGCTAGCTCCCCCCATTTTCCACAGTGTTGACCTCTGCCGGACCATTAAGAGGTAAAAACCACGCAACAAAATGTGCCATTGCCACCAGTCTTGTTCCGCAATCCCGGCCTATCCACAACGGCCGCCAATCTGTACTTGTTTTGTTCTTATCATTTTTATACTCTTGATTCAATTCTCCTGCCAGGTTTGGCAGCAAACGGAATTTTGCAGAGACAGCCATCTGGAAGACGGGCTGGAAACTGCTATATCGGGTGCGAGCAGGACCGCGCCCGGGAGACATATAAAAAGCCCGGCCCGGGCTGTCTGCGCAAGATCAGGAAGACGACAATATGACGACCCCGAAGGCTTCTGACAGCGACGCCTGGAAAAAAGACCCGACGAAAGTTCTCAGTGTGCGCGGGGCCCGCGAACACAATCTGAAGAACGTCGACCTAGATTTACCGCGCAACAAGCTGATCGTCATGACCGGGCTGTCCGGGTCGGGAAAATCGTCTCTTGCTTTCGACACCATCTACGCAGAAGGCCAGCGCCGGTATGTTGAAAGCCTGTCCGCTTATGCCCGCCAGTTCCTGGAGATGATGCAGAAGCCGGATGTCGATCAGATCGACGGCTTGTCTCCGGCAATTTCCATTGAGCAGAAGACGACCTCCCGCAATCCGCGCTCTACCGTCGGCACGGTCACCGAAATCTATGACTATATGCGCCTGCTGTTTGCGCGGGTCGGCATTCCGTATTCCCCGGCGACCGGCTTGCCCATCGAAAGTCAGACGGTCAGTCAAATGGTCGACCGCGTCATGGATCTGGACGAAGGCAGCCGCTTGTATTTGCTGGCGCCGATGGTCCGCGGCCGAAAAGGCGAGTACCGCAAGGAACTGGCAGAGCTCATGAAAAAGGGCTTCCAGCGGGTTAAGATCGACGGAACCTTTTACGAAATTGCCGACGCTCCCGCCCTCGACAAGAAATTCAAACACGACATCGATGTGGTCGTGGACCGGATTGTCGTACGCGATGATATCGCCGGCCGCCTAGCCGATTCACTGGAAACAGCGCTGAAACTGGCCGATGGAATCGCAATCGCCGAATTTGCAGGAGAAACCGAAGAAAACGGCGATCCGAAACGGCTGATATTTTCGGAAAAATTCGCCTGCCCAGTCTCCGGTTTCACCATCCCGGAGATCGAACCGCGTCTGTTTTCGTTCAACAATCCGTTTGGCGCCTGTCCGACCTGCGATGGGCTGGGCACTACGCTCGCCTTTGAAGAAGATTTGGTCGTGCCCGACCATACCTTGTCTTTGCGCGAAGGCGCGGTGCTGCCCTGGGCGAAAACCGGCTCCACCTCACCCTATTACGCGCAGACTCTGGAAGCCCTGTGCCGCCATTTTGATGTGTCCACGGCGACACCCTGGAAGGATCTGGACGCGAAGGTCCAGGACGCGATCCTTCATGGCACCGGCAAGACAGACATTGAGTTTGTCTATGATGATGGTGTGCGCAGCTACCGGACAGAAAAGCCGTTTGAGGGCGTCATCGGCAACATCGAGCGGCGCTGGCGGGAAACCGAGTCCACCTGGGTGCGCGAAGAACTTGCCCGGTTCCAGTCCGACCACGCCTGCCCCGCTTGTCAGGGCTACCGTCTGAAACCGGAAGCGCTCGCTGTAAAGATCGCCGATCGGCATATCGGACACATCACGGAGCTTTCCATTCGCGACGCAGGCGCGTGGTTCGACCAGCTTCCGGCAAAGCTCAATGACAAACAGACGGAAATCGCCGGACGGATCCTGAAGGAAATCCGCGAACGGCTGAAATTTCTCAACGATGTCGGTCTGGAATATCTCTCCATGGCGCGTTCGTCCGGCACCTTGTCGGGCGGTGAAAGCCAGCGGATCCGCCTTGCGTCGCAGATCGGTTCCGGCCTCACCGGTGTTTTGTATGTATTGGACGAGCCGTCCATCGGCCTGCATCAACGCGATAATGCCCGACTTCTGGAAACCCTCCGCCATTTGCGCGACCTCGGCAACACGGTGATTGTCGTTGAACACGACGAGGATGCGGTTCTGACCGCAGACTATGTTGTTGATGTCGGACCAGGCGCCGGTGTGCACGGCGGCCAGGTGGTTGCCCATGGCTCCCCGCAAGATGTTATGGCCAACGGCAACTCCTTGACCGGACAGTATCTCTCCGGCGCCAAGATGATTCCGCTGCCGATGGAACGGCGCAAAATCGACAAGAAACGCAAGATCTCTGTCAAAGGCGCGCGCGGCAACAACCTCAAGGATGTTGATGTCGACGTTCCGCTGAGCACATTTACCTGCGTGACCGGCGTTTCGGGTGGCGGCAAATCCACCTTCCTGATTGATACGCTTTATAAGTCGGCTGCCCGGCGGTTGAACGGCGCTCGAGACAACCCGGCGCCGCACGACCGCATCGAAGGCCTGGAGGTGCTCGACAAGGTGATCGATATCGATCAATCACCGATCGGCCGGACGCCGCGCTCCAACCCGGCCACCTACACCGGCGCCTTTACGCCGATCCGCGAATGGTTCGCCGGCATGCCGGAGGCCAAGGCGCGTGGCTATCAGCCGGGCCGGTTCTCGTTCAACGTCAAAGGCGGACGCTGCGAGGCCTGCCAGGGCGACGGTGTGATCAAGATCGAGATGCACTTCCTGCCCGATGTTTATGTCACTTGCGATGTCTGCAAGGGCAAACGCTACAACCGCGAGACCCTGGAAGTCGAGTTCAAGGGCAAATCAATTGCCGATGTTCTCGATATGACTGTTGAAGAGGCGGCGGACTTCTTCTCAGCGGTCCCCGCTGTCCGCGACAAGATGGAAACGCTGGCGCGGGTCGGGCTCGGCTATATCAAGGTCGGCCAGCAAGCGACCACGCTGTCGGGCGGTGAAGCGCAGCGGGTTAAGCTCGCCAAAGAACTCTCCAAGCGCTCCACCGGCCGCACGCTCTACATTCTGGATGAACCGACCACGGGCCTACACTTCCATGATGTTGCCAAACTGCTCGATGTTCTTCACGAACTTGTCGATCAGGGCAACACCGTGCTGGTGATTGAACACAATCTGGAAGTCATCAAAACCGCCGACTGGATCATTGATCTCGGACCAGAAGGCGGCGACGGAGGCGGTACAATTGTTGGCGCCGGACGGCCGGAGGACGTAGCGTCCATCAAGGAGAGTTACACCGGACAATTCCTCGCTGAGCTGCTGCAGCGGCGTCCACAGCAGACACCGGACGCAGCGGAATAACATCAGAATGCTGCGGCGCCGCATCGCTCCGCAGCATATTTATATATCTTTCTGTTTTGTATTGATTTTTCCGTATTTCAAAACGATTTAATTGATTCGTTTTTTCGCATTGCACAAAACGCATGACAGGCATGCAGAGACAGCACTTCTTTAATTTCGGGTGATGAATTATATCAATACTCAACAACGACGCAGCGGGGCGCTTTTAGCGGCCTCGCCAAGAAGGAAAAACAAAATGTTCGACACTGTTGTGCGCAAATACAACAACTGGAAAAGCTACCGCCGTGCGGTGGATGAGCTTTCCGCCCTGTCCAGCCGTGAGCTGCAGGATCTCGGCATCAGCCGCGGCGACATCAAATTTGTAGCCCGCCGCAGCTTCGAAGGCTGAACATAAAAGATTAGAGATCGCGTCCCGAGGCATCCTCCTCCCAGCCAACGGACGTGTGACACGCAGGGCATCCTCCTCCCAGCCCTGTCACGTCGAAACAACGCCTGCCAGCACCTCCTCCCGCTGGCAGGCGTTTGTTCGTTTAGTGTCCCGTTTTCTATTAAGAAGCGCTCCCTGAAGAGTATGATTCACCTATCGCCGATTAATTCCAAGAATTCGGCAAGTGAAAATCGATTCCAATTAATCGCGATCTCATCTGTGTCCAGATAAGCTGTGCTTCCCATCGCCCGGACACGAAACAAGGCTCGGGCGCACTTGGAAAACTCACGATCCCCAAAAGCTACAACTTGCGTTTAGCTGGCGTCCTCCACACCAGCGAGACAATGCTTTTGCATTGTTACATTGCAGGTTAGAGCCCCGAGCGTAAACTTGGAAACGTTTGACAATTCCAATCAAGCAATCAACGGCAGCGCGCCGCCCCACTCAAGGTTGATGCACTTTTCGCTGCTCAACCGCACCTCCTCGAACTGGCGCGGATCTAGGCAGTTTTATGCTGTTAACGCCTTATAAACTTGCATTTTTTGCATATCTGCATCGCGTTTTCCCATCTACCTCGCGCCGCACAAGACGCCTATATCCCTGCCTGTAACGAGATGAACGGGCCAGACGCCGATCCGCGGTGCCATGGCCATGAGATATAAAGGCCAGAGCCATGATCGATATCGTACGGAAATTCAACAACTGGAAAAGCTACCGCCGGACCTACGACGAGCTGTCCAACCTGACCAACCGCGAGTTGGACGATCTGGGCATCGCCCGCACAGAGATCGCACGTTTCGCCCGCGAAGCAATTAAATAATACCCCTTAACGGCCAAAGGCATCCTCCTCCCAGCCAATGGCCGTTATCCTCTGCGCCTTAAACGCAGAGCTTCAAAAAAACGCTTGCCGGATCCTCCTCCCACCGGCAGGCGTTTTTTCTTTTCAGCTCCCTAGACGACTGCCCTCTTCCATCCATTTCGCCAAGGGCATGATATCCGGCTTTGCGCCATTTGCGCGGACCCAGGAATCAATGGCGTACGCAGTCCCGGTTTTTTTCTCCGTGACGGTTGCTGTTGCATGCGGATACCGGCCATCGAGCAGAAAGCCGCGTGCGACGGGAGAACTGACCTTATGGTGTTTCAAAAACCCATTCTTTTCGGCGATTAGCAGAAGCGACGTGGTGTTGGTACTTTCATCGATGCAGTCCATCTGCCCCGGTTTTCTGGAGTTCTCAGCATCAAAGCCGCCGACATCGTTCTGCGAGCCGACTTGGGCCGCAACCCGTCTTTCCTGCCATTGAACGGCTTTTCCGATTGCTTTCCGTTCTGCTGCAGGAGATGACCTGCCGGACGCAAGAATACTGCGGATCCTGTTCAAGTCTTTGCGGGAGTAATTTATTGGGGTCTTATAGGTGCAGCCGAAGCCATGACAGATGTACACTTTGGCATTTTGGGGAGCGACACCATCCTGATTGCCATACCAGCCACGGGCATCTGAGGTCGATTGCCCCGCGCAACCGCAAAGCGCCAACAATCCAATCAGTGCAAATAGGCGCAGGCCCAATTGTTCCGTCCCCATTATCCCCCCAATGGCAAAACGACTCACTTCAGGTGACGTAGTGTAACCTTGGGTCAACGTCCGTTGATATGATTCAATTTTCAAAAACAACGACAGTTGGAAGTTGCGCCTTCCTTCTAGCAGCTTGTCTGAATTCGGCCGCCACGTTGAATCATGCAGCATTAGCTACACGGCTACTCGTTCGCGCCGATTGAGGAATTGCCTGTCAGTTCTTAAACCGGCGTTTACAACTATAGCGGTAGCTCTGATAACCTATTCCTAAACGCAGTTTCCTCCGGAGCCCTCAAATGTTCAACAGACTGCTTCGCCAGAGCTCTACAATTTGGAGCAATCAGTGGGTCTCTCTACTGAGTTGTGGACGAAACTGGATGTTATTGTCACTAGTCTTTACATTGGTAGTTTTTATTACCGGTGGTGGCATTTTCGTCTTGGTGTGGCTCCTAATTCATGTGTTTAGTTTCGCGATGATCCAGGCCGATTGTTACCGTCAAATTCTGCACAAGCCGGCTACGAATCCTGGCGCTACTATCCAGCCTCGACGAAAATTATTATGGCAGTGGACAAAGCACTTTCTGTTGTCCGGACTGGTATTGTTTGGCCTCATTGTGACGGCGGTAGCCATTGCCGATGGATTACTCGATTTCAGCAAAAACGCATCCGTAGCACTATCGCTTATTCCGGCAATTCTTGTAATGCCTGTTTTGATGCGCCTTGCTCTGGTGTTACCAGCCTGGAGCGGCGGTGAGACCTTTACCTATGTTGATGCTTGGGAGGTAAGTGACGATCTTGGATGGCCGATGGCCATCATCACCAGTATTGTTTTGTTTTTATTGGTTGCGGCGACGTTTGCCTGCTTGGTGGTCTTGGCTGCGATTGGTCTAAACCGTAGCAGCGCATTCGGTTTCATAGGATTCTTGGGTTTGGAAACCATCCTGTTCGGCTTGGCCTATGCAAATGCTATTGTTTTGTCTGTGGGCTACCAATTCGCAAAAGCCCGCTGGTTTGCGAAACAACCGAAAGCCGAAAACCTTAAAACGATGTGAGATTGACCGTACTCATCACACTACAAACAGAGCCGGACATAGAGCCCGGCGCAACGTAGCCATTTCTTGGAAGACATCCTCCCATTGCTAAGATGTGTCAAGGACTGTATTCAGGGCGCAAATAAGCGGTACTTGAGACTGGCTGCCAGCCATAGATTTTCCGGCGCGGTCCACCTAAGAGCCGAAACAGATAATTCCGAAGGATGAGACCATGTCCCCCCTCCATGTCATTGGCGGCGGCCTTGCCGGTTCCGAAGCTGCCTGGCAAATCGCCGAAGCCGGTTTTGATGTCGTGCTGCATGAGATGCGGCCGGTCCGCAAAACCGATGCACATCAGACAGATGGCCTGGCCGAGCTTGTCTGTTCCAATTCGTTCCGCTCCGATGATTCAGAGCAAAACGCCGTCGGACTGATCCACCACGAACTCCGCCAGCTCGGCTCCTTGATTATGGCGTCCGCAGATGCTCATCAAGTTCCGGCCGGAAGTGCGCTCGCCGTCGACCGGCATGGATTTTCCGGCGCAGTCACCAAGGCATTGGAAGACCATCCAAGGATCACCATTTCCCGCGAAGAAGTCGCCGGTCTGCCGCCTGAGGACTGGGAGAAGGTCATCATTGCAACGGGTCCGCTGACGTCTCCGGCACTCTCCGAAGCAGTTCTTGCCAAAAGCGGCGAAGATGCCCTGGCGTTTTTTGATGCCATTGCGCCCATCGTCCACTTTGAATCCGTCGACCTCGACAAGGCCTGGTTCCAATCCCGGTATGACAAGGTCGGACCCGGCGGCACCGGTAAGGACTATCTCAACTGCCCGATGGACAAGGAGCAATATGAGGCCTTTATCGACGCTCTTCTGGAAGGCGAGTCGACCGATTTCAAAGAATGGGAAGAAAACACGCCGTATTTCGATGGCTGTTTGCCGATCGAGGTGATGGCCTCCCGCGGCCGGGAAACCCTGCGCCATGGCCCGATGAAACCAATGGGCCTGACCAATGCGCACAATCCGGACGTCAAACCTTATGCAGTGGTTCAGCTGCGCCAGGACAATGCGCTGGGTACGCTCTACAACATGGTCGGTTTCCAGACGAAGCTGAAATACGGCGCCCAAGGCGACATTTTCAAGATGATCCCGGGTTTGGAAAATGCACAATTCGCCCGGCTCGGCGGCCTGCACCGCAACACCTTCCTAAATTCACCGATAGTCCTGGATGAATCGCTCCGCCTAAAAGCCGATCCGCGCCTGCGCTTTGCGGGGCAGATCACCGGCTGCGAAGGCTATGTGGAATCCGCCAGTGTTGGCTGCATGGCCGGGTTGTTCGCGGTCATGGAACTAAAAGGACAAGATATTATCGCGCCACCAGATACCACTGCCATGGGCGCTCTTCTTGGTCATATCACCCAGGGTCACATCAGCCGCGATGACGGTGCAGGCAAACCCCGCTCCTTCCAGCCGATGAACGTCAACTTCGGCCTGTTCCCGCCGGTTGAAGCACCGACCAAGGACGCCGATGGCAAGCGTATCAAGGGCAAGGAAAAAACCAAAGCTAAGAAGCTCGCCATGACAGAGCGGGCCAAGGCTGATTTCAAAGATTGGCAATCCCGCATCGGCGCAGTACGCGTTGCAGCCGAGTGATTTCTAAGAGGAAAACAGCTGAGCTCCCGATCTTGTTCGCTACTGCTAGAGTCAGCATTTAGGCATTCCGCCGACCAAAGGTTGGCTTTAGCCATCCTCACAGATAAGGCGTGGATATTACATAGCCATGAAAGAACATTGCCAAAACGTACATGTGAGAAAAGATGGTTGCGTTTCCAGAGAGAACTATTCGCGTGCCTTTATGTCAGATACTAAATGGCGCCTGCTAATACAAACACTTGCTCAGCATGGTGTGACACAAACCATAGTCATCGTAAAATTTATTGATGTAGACCAGCCTAAGGAAATATCATTTCCTCCAAGCCTCTATTGCCCGACTTCATGGATGGATACATTTCAGTTTGGACCTGTCGAACTCTGTTCAATCGAATGGATGAAGTTTGACTGCGATGTCAGCGAACCACTTATTAAAACCGGCAAGAAATTTCCCATTGAAGTTATTGATGGCGAAACAATAGTTACTGGATATCTTCGGTAGGTTCCCGTATTTCAAAGCCTAGCTGGACTGACTACCTCCTACCCACGTACCAGTCCAAGGCCAGTCGCTCTGTCTGCTGAACGAAGCGGTCCTTGCCGGAGACATAACTGTCCCAGTCTCCGCCATCGATTCTGGAAAGCTTACGTTTCAGGTTACCATATTCAACAGCTGCCTCAGGATGCGCGATCAGATAGTCCCGGAAAGCCAGATGCCGCGTGAGATGATCGGAACCTGATAAAAATAAATGAAGGTGGTGAGTTCTGCGCCGCTCTGAATTGAATTTCCGGTAATAACGGCGGCTTGGAATGCCATAGGCGTCCATCACCTCATAGCCCAAAAACTGCATTTCGCGGTTCATGGCATCGCAGGCTTCGAGCGAGTTTACTTCACCCATCAGATCGATAATCGGCTTGGCCACCAGGCCCGGCACCGCGGTGCTGCCGATGTGATGGATCGCAACCAGGTTCGGTCCCAGAACCTGGGAAATCCTAGCAGCTTCATCTTGGAACTGGTCCGCCCAAACGGTTTGGTAGTCGGTAAGCTCAACCATGGCTCACTCTTAAAGGGACGGTCTTAACATCTAAATAGCGGAAAAAGATTTGTTGCTGGTGCGCCACAAAATCCACTGTCGGCGAAGCTGTGAAAGATCCACTGACTGTTTAAGCAGATCAAATCCTGGTGTTTCCATCTTCTTCAAGAAGGGTTCAACCAGGGCCAGCGGCAAAAAGGCGTTCCGGCAAGGTTTCGGTACGTCGTCCACCGCTTGCCGGACGCGCTCGAGATGATGACGGATATGACCGCGCATTTCCGTCAAGGCCGCGCCGAGTTCTGCCGTCATCTGGCCCTTGAAGATGGACTGCGGATCCACTCCATGGCGATCTAGGAGATCCTTAGGTAGATAGAGTTGTTGCCGTGTCGCATGCCACGGCAGAGCACGCAGAAGTCCCGTCATGCCATAGGCAACGCCAGCGTGCCCCGCAGCGGTCGCAACTTTCGGCTCCTCACCATTATTCAAGACATAACAGGCCAGCTGGATCAAACCGGAGACCGTTTCCCCGGTGTAGCCTTCCAGATCGTTGAGGCTTGGCATGGGATCATTATAGAGGTCAAAGATCCGCGCCTCGGTCATAGCGATCAAGCCATGTTTTGGCAGCTTGTAAGTCTCAATGGTTTGAAGCAACGCGTTAGCGACCGGGTTGGAGGCAACCGCCCCATGTTCGGTTCCTTCCAGGAGATCGCGCCACCATTGCAGGCGGACTTCTCCCGGCAACGGCTCCGACACGCTTTCCCGGACACGGGCTATTTCCACATTGAAGGCATAAAGTGCCATCAGGCCGGGCCGGTGTGCCTCAGGAGCCAGTAAGGCGCTTAAGTAGCGGTCCTTGTCATACTGACGCACGACCTCTACGGCGTGATCGAAGTCCTTGTCCATGTCCGCCTATATGGCTTTTGAGGAAGGTTAGTCCACAGCGAGCAGCGCTGCCGCGACCGCCCGTTCTTCGGAAAGAAGAACGTTGTAGGTGCGCACCGCAGCGCCAGTGGACATGGGATCGGCCAAGATCCCGGCTTCGCGGAACATGGCTTTCAAGTCTGCCGGGAGCGGCAGCAAGTCCGGACCGGTGCCAACCAGGAGAACTTCGATATCGTCCTGTTCTTCCAGAACCTTTTCAAAGGCTTCTTGGCTGAATTCGGATGGTTTTTTCAAGTTCCAACCGTAGATGCCGCTTGGCACGCACAATAGAGATCCGCGATGCGACATCTCCGCAAAGCGGAACCCGCCGTCGCCATAAGCGTCCAGCGGAGCCCGCCCCGGGTAATGGGCATCGCGAATTTCAAGTCCCTTCACGGTCAGACCTTTCACGATCAGACTGGCGCTTCCGACCCTTCGCCCTTTTCACCGTCCTCATCTTTCGGTGCCAGAGCATCGGACCGAAGGTTCAACAGGATCAGGAACGGAGCTGCCAGGAAGATCGACGAATAGGTGCCAATCACGATGCCGAAGATCATCGCCAATGTGAACGACTGGATCACTTCACCGCCAAACGCATAAAGCGCGATCAAGGCCAGCAAGGTGGTGACAGAGGTCATGGTCGTCCGCGACAGTGTTTCGTTGATCGAAAGATCCAGCAGCTCGGTCAGTGGCTTCCTCTTGTATTTCCTGAGGTTCTCACGGATCCGGTCATAGACAACCACGGTATCGTTGAGCGAATACCCGATAATCGTCAGGACGGCCGCGATACTCGACAAGGAGAAGTCCAGCTGCAACAGCACAAACAGGCCGACAGTGACCACCACGTCGTTGGCCGTGGTCAGGATCGCCCCAACGGCAAAGTGCCATTCAAAGCGGAACCAGATGTAGAACATAATCGCCAGGAGCGACGCGATCACCGCGATCGCGCCCGCCTGGGCCAGCTCGCCGGACACGCGCGGACCGACCACTTCAACACGGCGGAAATCAACATTGTCATCGGCAAAGATCGTCCGCACCTTGCCAACCACAGACTGCTGGGCAAGTTCGCCGCCCGGCTGTTCTTCAACGCGGATCAGGATGTCGTCCGGCGCACCGAACTCTTGCACCTGAACATCGCCCAAGTTGAGGCTCGACAATTCGGAGCGGATGGCCCCGATATCGGCCGGGCCATCGGTCTTGATCTCGATGATCGTGCCGCCTTTAAAGTCGATGCCGAAATTCAGGCCGACAGTGAAGAACCCGGCCAGTGAAGCAACCACCAGCAGGATAGACAGCGGAAAACTGACTTTCCGCAGCCACATGAATTTGAATTTCGTGTTGTCCGGAACAAGTCTCAGCAACATTGGTCTTTACTCCCGGATCAAATCGGCAAGACGGACGGACGGCGGAAGCGCACCCAAAGGGCGACCAAAAGCCGGCTGAACGTGAAGGCTGAGAAAACGGTGGTGAAAATCCCGATCGCCAGGGTCACGGCGAAGCCGCGAACCGGTCCAGAACCAAGCTGGAACAGAATAACGGCGGCAATCAGCGTGGTAATGTTGGCGTCCAAGATGGTGCCAAGCGCCCGCTTGTAGCCCGCGTCAATCGCGGAAATGGCCGACCGCCCTGCCCGCGCTTCTTCGCGGATACGTTCAAAAATCAGCACGTTGGCGTCCACCGCCATACCGATTGTCAAAACGATACCGGCGATGCCTGGCAAGGTGAGCGTGGCTTGCAGGAATGTTAGAGCTCCAAAGATCAGGAACATATTCCCAACAAGTGCGATATCCGCAATGACGCCGAACCGTCCATAGGCCAGGATCATGAACACAATCACCAGAACACCGGCGATGATGGAGGCCATCTTACCGGATTCAATGGAATCGGCACCAAGACCCGGACCAATAGACCGTTCTTCGATGACCGTCAGCTTGGCCGGCAAGGCACCGGCACGAAGCAAGACAGCAAGGTCGTTTGCCCCATCAACGGTGAAGTTGCCGGAAATCTGACCCGCGCCGCCTGTAATCGGCTCGCGGATTACAGGTGCGGAAATGACTTCCTCGTCGAGAACGATCGCAAACGGGCGGCCAACATTCTGTTGAGTGACCGTTGAGAATTTCCGGGCACCGGAGGTGTTGAAACGGAAATTGACCACCGGCTCATTGTTACGTTGGTCGAAGCTGACCTGTGCATCAACCAGATCTTCACCAGACAAAAGCGGTGCTTCTTCCAAGAGATATGGCAGCGGCGGATCATCCACTGACATCATGACGACAGTGCCAACCGGCGGGCGGCTTTGCAGCGCCTGATCGCCGGACATGGAGGTGTCGACCATGTGGAACGTCAATTGTGCTGTCTGACCCACAAGATCCTTGAGCCGTTCCGGGTCATCTTCACCCGGCGCTTCCACGAGGATCCGGTCGGTGCCCTGACGTTGAATGTTCGGCTCCGTCGTGCCGAGTTCATCGACGCGGCGGCGGATCACTTCGATCGACTGCTGGACGATGTTGGTCATCCGGTCAGCAAGGCCTTGTTCGGAGTAGGTGAAGCGAACGAGGCCATCGTCAGTGACCGAGATCTCAAACTCATTCACCGGCTGACCGGCAAAAATATTAGATACCAGCGGATTGACCAGCGGCTGCAGGCGTTCTTCAGCTTCAGCCAGCCGTGTCAGATCACGTATGCGGACCTGGGCGGCTTCACCCTGCACCCCAAGACCGGTGTATCCGATCCTCGGGCTTTCGCGCAGCGATCCCCGCATGTCGCTGACAAGCGCTTTCATGCGCTTTTGAATGTAATCCTTCTGGTCGATCTCATAGAGCAGGTAAGCCCCGCCCTGGAGGTCAAGCCCGAGGACCATCTGGTTCTTCGGCAGGAAGTCCGGCCAGCTTTCGATGGTTTTTGCGGAAAAGAAATTGGGCAACGTCGTCACAAATCCCGCGACAACCACGAGGACGATGAGCGCAATTTTCCAGCGTGCGAAATAGAGCATGGTCAAGCCTTAAAAGCGGACGGGCCGAAACACTTCCGGCCCATCAAAACTGGTCTCAGCAATGTGCGCCTTAAGCGCCTTCTTTGGCCGGCTCGGTCTTGGAGCGGACTTCCTGAACCATGGACCGAACGACACGAACCTTCACGCCTTCAGAAAGTTCCACCTGAAGTTCGCCGTCATCGACAACCTTGGAGACCTTACCGATCAGGCCTCCGGTCGTAATGATCGTGTCGCCGCGGCGCAGGTTGGCAACCATTTCCTGATGCTGCTTCATGCGCTGGCGCTGCGGCCGGATGATCAGGAAGTACATGATCGCGAAGATAGCCACGAACGGCAGCAGGGACATGAGGAAATCAGGTCCGGCGGCTCCGGCACCTTGCGCATAGGCTGGGGTGATCAACATTCAACTCTCCTAAGGGGCGTTTCGCTTAAGCCCAGGCCTTTTTTCCGGCCCTTAGCAAAACGCTCAATTCTGGTGGCGCGGACTATAACGTTGGCGCGCCTCATTTCAAGCATAACCGGCAATTTGCTGCGTACTGGAATGGGAATAACTGCCATTTGCGTTGACAGCCCTTCATGATACTGCTCCCGCCACATCGCTTCCGGCCCTCAGGTGGGCCTTTTTGACTGAGGTTGCAAGACGAATGAGCGCGCCGAGCGACATTGCCGCATTAAACAAGAAACTCGATTCCTTGATCGAACTGATTGGCCGGGCTGTGCCTGCTGTTCCGGCACCAACGGATTTTGATTTGGCCGATGCTTTTGTCTGGCACCCCTCACCCGGCGAACTCAATCCTGTCGCTAAAGTGAACCGGGTCGATATCACACTGCTGTGCGCCGTCTCTCATGTCCGCGATCTCTTGCTCGACAACACCCGCAGATTTGCCAGAGGGCTTCCGGCCAATAACGCGCTGTTGTGGGGTGCGCGCGGTATGGGCAAATCCTCGCTGGTGAAAGCAGCGCAAGCGGCGGTGAATGCAGAACTTGAGTCCAACACGCTGAAACTGATTGAAATTCACCGGGAAGACATCGAATCGCTGCCCAAACTGATGGCCGAGATCAAATCGGCGCCCTACCGGTTTATCGTCTTCTGCGATGACCTCAGCTTCGATCACGACGACACCTCTTACAAATCCCTGAAAGCGGTACTGGAGGGAGGCATCGAAGGCCGGCCGGACAACGTCATCTTCTACGCCACCTCCAACCGCCGGCATCTGCTGCCGCGCGACATGATGGAAAATGAACGCTCAACCGCGATCAATCCGTCTGAGGCCGTCGAAGAAAAAGTCTCTCTATCAGACCGGTTCGGCCTGTGGCTTGGTTTCCATAAATGCAGCCAGGACGACTATCTGGACATGGTTCGCGGGTATGCGGACCACTATGGCTTGAAGCTGGAAGACGGCAAATTGCGCGCTGAAGCGCTGGAATGGGCGACAACCCGCGGCAGCCGGTCGGGCCGTGTCGCTTTTCAGTTTATCCAGGATCTGGCGGGCCGGATGGGCAAAGCCCTGGATTGATTGGCTCTGTGACCTTGGCGCCGGCGTCAGAAGTCTTGCCGAGGCGACAGAATCAGAAATTTAGTCGTCAAATCCGGAAGAGCGGCCACGCAGTTTTTTCACCTGGCCGCGCTGTTTTTTCGCATCCAGTCGCCGCCGCTTAGACCCAAGGGTCGGTTTGGTCGCCTTGCGGGGTTTTGGTTTTTCCGTTGCTCGTTTCAGAAGGTCAATCAGGCGGTTCAGGGCATCTTCCCTGTTCCGCTCACGGGTACGGTGGCGGTCGGCCTGCAAAATGATCTCGCCATATTGGGTCAGCCGGCTACCAGCAATCTTGGCCGCACGGGATTTCACTTCCTGGGGCAGCGTCTGATTTGCGCGCAGGTTAAAGCGCAGCTGAACCGCAGTTGATACCTTGTTGACGTTTTGACCACCTGGTCCGGAGGCGCGGATAAAATCCTCGCTCAAGTCATCGCGCAGGATGTAGAGCTGCCCGATTACCGGGATTCGTGAGGAGGGTGCTGGGCCATCCGGTTCGTCGTTCATGCGTCTTCTTGAGACTCTTCAGGCATCGAAAGGCCAATGCTGGCCAGAATCTGTTGCGTCACCGCGCGTTCGGTTTCCAGCTTGAAGTCTTCATCACTTAGATCTTTGCCAGTCAGCGCGCGGACCTGAACGGAGAAGTCTGCATAATGCTGGGTCGTCGCCCAAATGGCAAATATCAGATGAACAGGGCTGATCTTGTTGATCTTGCCAGCATCGATCCAGCTCTCGATCACCTTGGCCTTTTCAGAGACCAGGCGCTTCAGATCGGTTTCCAGGATCGGCAGGATCTGTGGGGCCCCTTGCATCACTTCATTGGCAAACAAACGGGAGGCTTCGGGGAAACTTGCGGAAATTTCAATCTTCTGACGGATGTAATCAGACAGCTCCAAAGCAGGATCGCCTTCCGGATCGAGCGTTTTCAATGGCGCCAGCCAAACATCCAGAATGTGAGCAAGGGCTGCCGTATAGATCGCTTCCTTGGATGAAAAATAGTAGAGCAGATTGGATTTCGACATACCCGCTTCTGCTGCAATACGCTCCACCGTCGCGCCGGAATATCCGAATTTGGAAAACTCCTGTAAGGCGGCATCCAGAATCAGGGTCCGGTTTTTCTCCTGAATCCGGCTCATGCCGCCGGACCTAGAATTCGCAGGCGCCTGCCCACCCACATCGGCCATATAAGTACCCCACTCTCGGCCCCCTCCGGGCCATTTCTCTGCTATTCCAATGGGTTTGCGAACCTTAAGAACAGCGCCGTCCGCGGCTAGTTAAATGCACCGTCAACGGACATGATCAGAAATTAGTCATACCGGCTGATTTTGCATCTTGACCATTTGGTCAAATCCGCCATAGGCTGAAATTGACCAGATGGTCAGAAGGCTAGACGATCCGCATCAGCGCCGCAATGGGGCAGACGGGATCAGAATCAGCCAGACCATTGCAAAACAATGGCCGGATAACGGCAAGGCCAATCGGCCGACAGAGGACATAGCTTCCGGCAAAAGAGGCAAAAGCCCGCGCGGGATGCATTTGGAACAGCCAGGGGGAGAGGACCCGGCATTTCAGGCAATTTCCTGCTTGGCGCGGGAGCCTGACCTATGCCTTACTCTCCTCCATTGAAACAACCAACAGCCGGCCCACGCCAGTTTCAAAAAGGGCCGCGAGGAGGACGCATGTCGGCACCGGCATCAACCAACAATCTGGAAGCCTTCTGGATGCCGTATACGGCAAATCGCCAGTTCAAACAGAACCCGCGCATGTTTGTCGGTGCGCAGGACATGCATTACACGACATCAGATGGCCGTCAGGTACTCGACGGCACGGCAGGCCTTTGGTGCTGTAATGCCGGCCACGGTCGCCCGAAAATCGTCGAAGCCGTCCAAAATCAAGTCGCCGAGATGGACTATGCACCGGCATTCCAGATGGGTCACCCGAAGGCCTTTGAACTTGCCGCCCGCCTCACCGCCATGATGCCCTCCCCGCTGGATCATGTGTTTTTTACAAACTCCGGTTCTGAAAGTGTCGACACCGCGCTGAAAATTGCGCTCGGCTACCAGCGCTCCATCGGTCAGGGTACCCGAACCCGGTTCATTGGCCGCGAGCGTGGCTATCATGGCACTGGCTTTGGCGGCATTTCCGTGGGTGGTATCGTTGCCAACCGCAAGCAGTTCGGCAACATGCTGAACGGTGTTGATCACCTACCGCACACCCATGACCTCAGCCGCAACGCGTTCTCCAAAGGCCAACCGAAGAACGGCGCTGAATATGCCGAAGAACTGATCCGCCTGGTTCAGCTGCATGACGCCTCGACCATTGCAGCTGTGATCGTCGAACCGGTCGCAGGATCCACCGGCGTTCTGATCCCGCCGCTTGGCTATCTGAAGCGCCTGCGCGAGATTTGTGACCAAAACGGCATTTTGTTGATTTTCGACGAGGTGATCACCGGATTTGGCCGTCTCGGCACTCCTTTCGCAGTCGATTATTTCGACGTCATCCCAGATATGGTGACGACCGCCAAGGGCATCACCAGCGGCGTCATCCCGATGGGGGCCGTCTTCTGCGCCAAGAAGATTTATGACGCCTTTATGGATGGACCTGATCATCTGATCGAACTCTTCCATGGCTACACATATTCCGGTCACCCGGTCGCTTGTGCGGCTGCGCTTGCAACGCTTGACACCTACGAAGAAGAGGGTCTGCTGACGCGCGCTGCGGATCTTGCGCAATACTGGGAAGACGGTCTGCATTCCTTGAAGGACTGCCCAAATGTCATCGACATCCGGAACCTCGGACTGATCGGCGCGATCGAATTGACGCCCATTGCAGGCGAGCCAACCAAACGCGCGTTCTCAGCGTTCCTGAAAGCCTATGACGACGGCATCCTGATCCGCACCACCGGTGACATCATTGCCCTGTCGCCGCCGCTGATCATTTCCGAAGCCCAGATCGATGAGCTCTTTGGCAAACTCAGAACCGTTTTGAACGCAATCGACTAAGCGGGAAAACGACATGACGAGACCAGCCGCCACTAGTGAAACGCTCGTTGATGACGACCGCGTCCGCGTAACCCGGTTTGATTTTGACCCGGGCGCCGAGACCGGCTGGCATCGTCATGAATATGACTACGTCATTACTGCGATCACGAATTGCGAGATGCTTTTGGAAGAACCTGGCGGAGAAAACCGGACAGTCTCGGTTCCGTCAGGCACAGCCTACCGGCGCACCGAAGGCGTGGAACACAATGTAATCAACGGCGGAGACAAACCAATGTCCTTCGTCGAAGTGGAACTGAAATAGGAGACACGGCACCATGGCAGCTCCGGGCGAAAACCTCAGGATCAACGCAGACCGGCTGTGGGACAGCCTGATGGAAATGGCCAAGATCGGCCCGGGCGTTGCCGGCGGCAACAACCGTCAGACAGTCACCGATGAAGATGGTGAAGGCCGCAAGTTGTTCCAGAAATGGTGTGAAGATGCCGGCATGACCATGGGCGTCGACACCATGGGCAATATGTTCATGACCCGTGCAGGCACCGACCCGGACGCCCTGCCCGTTTACGTCGGCTCCCACCTCGACACCCAGCCAACCG
Source organism: Roseibium sp. (assembly GCF_965216085.1). Lineage (GTDB taxonomy): Bacteria > Pseudomonadota > Alphaproteobacteria > Rhizobiales > Stappiaceae > Roseibium. The sequence continues at coordinate 2,943,092 of NZ_OZ244138.1, forward strand.
GCGGCAAATACGATGGGGTTCTGGGTGTCCTTGGCGGCTTAGAAGTCGTCCGCACCATGAACGATCTCGGCATCAAGACCAAACATCCGATCGTGGTCACCAACTGGACCAACGAAGAAGGCACCCGCTTTGCCCCGGCCATGCTCGCTTCCGGCGTCTTTGCCGGAATTCATACGCTGGAAGAAGCCTACGCGAAGGAAGACCACGAAGGCCTCAAATTCGGCGATGAGCTAAAACGCATCGGCTGGGTTGGCGACGAAGAAGTCGGCGCCCGCAAAGACAAGATGCACGCCATGTTCGAACTGCACATCGAGCAAGGCCCTATTCTGGAAGCGGAAGGCAAGGACATTGGCGTCGTGACCCACGGCCAGGGTCTCTCCTGGACGCAAGTGACCGTCACCGGCAAGGACAGCCACACCGGCTCCACACCCATGCCGATGCGCAAGAATGCCGGCCTCGGCATGGCGCGTATTCTGGATCTGGTTGATGAAATCGCCTGGTCGCACAAACCGCACGCGGTTGGCGCAGCCGGACATATCGATGTCTACCCGAATTCGCGCAACGTCATCCCGGGCAAAGTCGTCTTCACCATCGACTTCCGCTCGCCGGATCTCAGCGTCATCACCGACATGGAAGAGCGGCTGAAAATCGGCGCCAAGAAGATCTGCGATGACATGGGGCTGGATGTCGAGTTTGAGAAGGTCGGTGGTTTTGATCCGGTGACCTTTGACGAAAACTGCGTAACGGCTGTGCGCAATGCTGCCGAACGTCTGGGATATTCCCACCGCAACATCATTTCTGGCGCTGGGCATGATGCCTGTTGGATCAACAAGGTCGCTCCCACAGCGATGATCATGTGTCCCTGTGTTGATGGCCTATCGCACAACGAAGCGGAAGAAATCTCCAAAGACTGGGCGAAGGCCGGCGCAGATGTTCTGTTCCACGCAGTCGTCGAAACCGCGGAGATCGTGGAGTGATTTCTGAGGTCCTGGATTAAATCCGGGACCTCAAAGCAACAGCCTTTATGGTTGGGAGAAGAAAGCGTGAAATCTGCAAAACCGAATGTCGCCGCTGTCTTTGGGAGCCTGACGAAACAGGTTCTTACAGGCGTCTGCGCGCTGGGTTTTGCAGCCACCGTTTCCTCTTCACCTGTGTCAGCTTCCCCCTTGGACGTTGGCGACCGGTGGGATTGGCAGCTTTCCGGCCCGGTGGATCTCGACCGCGATGTCGAAATGCTGGCCCTCAATCCCGACCTGGTGACGCGGGACCAACTTCAGGTCTTGAGAAGTCAGGGCATCATGGCGGCCTGTAACGTTAGCATCGGGACCGTGACGGACACATCTGCAGACAAAGCCGCCTTTCCGGTAGCCGTTGTCGGAAAAAACCGGGACGGCCACTCTGGCGAACAGTATCTCGACATCCGCCGGCTGGATGTTCTCGTCCCGCTGATGACCAAACGCTTCCTTGCTTGCAAGGCAAAGGGGTTCACTGCCGTCGAACCGGACAACATGGATGTCTATGAAAAAGACAGCGGATTTGCGCTCTCAGCCAAGGACGCGATCCAATACGCGACCACGCTCGCGCATGTTGCTCATGGTTTGGGCCTCAGGATTGCTCAAAAGAACGCGCCAGAGTTGACCGGCGCACTGCTTCCGCATTTCGATTTTGCCATCACCGACCGATGCTATCAGGATGGGTGGTGTGAACAAATCGCCGCTTACCCACGCGCCGACAAGCCCGCTTTCAATGCCGAATATACAGATGCCGACATTGATTTTGGCAAAGCCTGTGCGGAAGGCGCGCGGCTGAATATCAACATGATCCAAAAAGACCCGGATCTTGCTGCTCCAGTCGTCACTTGCCAGGCAGAGATCTGAAGAAATCAATAGAGACTTATACAAACAGGCCCATCCGAATGGTGCGGCAGACAAAAAGGGGAACGACAATGGCGAGCAAAGTGATCAAGGGCGGAACCGTCGTCACCGCTGACCTTTCCTACGAAGCGGACGTCAAGATCGAAGGTGGTGTCATCACTGAGATCGGCCCGAACTTGTCCGGTGATGAAACGCTGGATGCGACCGGGTGTTACATCATGCCGGGCGGGATCGATCCGCACACCCACCTTGAAATGCCGTTCATGGGCACCTTCTCGTCGGACAACTTTGATTCCGGCACCCGCGCAGCCCTTGCCGGCGGCACGACCATGGTTGTTGACTTCGCCCTGCCGTCTCCAGGCCAAGGCCTGATGGAAGCTCTGCAGATGTGGGACAACAAGTCCACCATGGCGCATTGCGACTACTCCTTCCACATGGCGATCACCTGGTGGGGCGAGCAGGTGTTTGACGACATGCAAACCGTCGTCCGCGAGAAGGGCATCAACACCTTCAAGCACTTCATGGCCTATAAAGGCGCCTTGATGGTGAACGACGATGAAATGTTCGCCTCCTTCCAGCGCTGTGCCGAGCTTGGCGCCCTGCCGCTGGTGCATGCAGAAAACGGCGATGTGGTCGCAACGCTTCAGCAGAAACTGCTCGCGGACGGCAACAACGGACCGGAAGCCCATGCCTACTCCCGCCCGCCAGAAGTGGAAGGCGAAGCCACCAACCGCGCCATCATGATCGCCGATATGGCAGGTGTGCCGGTCTATATCGTACACACGTCGTCTGAGCAGGCCCATGAAGCCATCCGCCGCGCCCGCCAGAACGGCATCCGCGCTTACGGTGAGCCTCTGATCCAGCACCTGACACTTGATGACAGCGAATACAAACATGCCGATTGGGATCATGCTGCCCGCCGGGTGATGTCCCCGCCGTTCCGCGACAAGAAACACCAGGACAGCCTGTGGGCTGGTTTGGCGTCCGGTTCGCTGCAGGTGGTGGCCACCGACCACTGCGCCTTCACAACAGAACAAAAGCGCACGGGTGTTGGCGATTTCACCCAAATCCCGAACGGCACCGGCGGCCTGGAAGACCGCATGCCGATGCTCTGGACCTATGGTGTTGGCACCGGCCGCCTGACGCCAAACGAATTCGTCGCCGTGACTTCAACCAATATTGCAAAGATTCTGAATATCTATCCGAAAAAAGGCGCAGTTTTGGTTGGAGCAGACGCAGATCTGGTGGTCTGGGATCCGGCAAAAGAAAAGACAATTTCGGCGTCCAATCAGCAGTCTGCGATCGACTACAACGTCTTTGAAGGCAAGAAAGTCAAAGGCCTGCCTCGCTATACGCTCACCCGTGGCCGTGTCGCCGTCGAAGACGGCACCGTCAACCACAAACAGGGCCATGGCGAGTTTGTTAAACGCGAACCGTATCAGGCGGTGAACAAGGCGCTCAGCACCTGGAAGGAACTGACCGCACCGCGCAAGGTTGAACGCACCGGCATTCCGGCAAGTGGGGTTTGATATGGCCGCAGGTCTCCAACATTGGCCGGCGGCTGAATTCGAATCGAGTTTTGGCTACAGAGAACGCTGTACTTCTCCGGAAGGTCGAAGACTTGCCGAAATCATCGACCGGAACGATCATGCGATGATCCAGGCGTCTTTGCTAGGTCGCCCTGCACTTGCCACGATTTTCTCACTATTACCGGACGATCTGGTACGTGTACTTAGTGAAAATGATGGGTTGATGCAGGCCTTCGGACACCTGGCCAGATTAGAGATGAATTTCCTAGGATTCGAACAAGTGGGCTCAGAAAACTTGAAAACATACTGGCCTTTTGAGGGTGGGCGAGAGAAGTCCAAAATCGCTGTATTCAGACGGGCAGAAACACCCACGCCCACATCCTCTTCTTCTCAGTCTTAGACTGAAAATAACATGTCGTACGGACTCAAGAAAAATGCTGACTGCCGCTGAAATAGAAGATGGACTGGAAGATGCCATGACTGAACAGGCGAACCGGGTGATCGATATTGATAATCTCTCGCTTACGTTCGAGACCAATGATGGACCAGTGCATGCGCTGTCAGACATTGATCTGAAAATCGACGAGGGCGACTTTGTCTCCTTCATCGGCCCCTCCGGCTGCGGCAAGACCACGTTGCTGCGGGTGATTGCCGATCTGGAACGCCCGACCGCCGGTTCGATCACCGTCAATGACGTTTCACCAGAACAGGCCCGGCTCGACCGATCCTATGGGTATGTCTTTCAGGCGGCGGCCCTTTATCCCTGGCGGACGATTGCCAAGAACGTCGCTTTGCCGCTCGAAATCATGGGGCTTTCAGCCGAAGAACAGCAGCAGCGGATCAAGAAAAACATGGAGCTGGTGAACCTTGCCGGCTTTGAAAAGAAGTACCCTTGGCAATTGTCCGGCGGTATGCAGCAGCGCGCCTCGATTGCCCGCGCCCTTGCCGTTGAGCCCGATCTTTTGCTGATGGACGAGCCGTTCGGCGCGTTGGACGAGATTGTGCGCGACCATCTCAACGAACAACTTCTCCAGCTGTGGGCGAAAACCAACAAGACGGTTGTTTTTGTCACCCACTCAATTCCGGAAGCCGTGTTTCTGTCGACGAAAATCGTCGTGCTCTGCCCGCGCCCGGGCCGTATCTACGACGTGATCGAAAGTGACCTGCCGCGGGACCGGACCCTGGACATCCGGGAAACACCGGAGTTCCTGAAGATCGCACACCGCGTCCGCGACGGCCTCAAGGCCGGTCATTCCTACGAAGACTGAGGGAGGCGGACAAATGACAGATTCAGCCCTCGCACCTCCCCGATCCACCAATCCGTTTGCTGGTCTAATGTCCGGCACAGTCGGACCGGTCCTGGTGGTTGTCCTGGCCATTCTGGCCATCTGGTACATCGCGGCCGTGGCGCTCAATACCCCGTTCCAAAAAGAGATCTATGAGCGCGCTAGCCGGGCGGATGTGCCGTTCACTGAATTGGTCGGAGATACTCTGGCACAGGAGCGCCCGGTTTTGCCGGCACCGCATCAGGTCGCCCAGGAAATCTACAAAACCACGGTGTTAAAAAAGATCACCTCAAAACGATCCTTGGTGTTTCACACCGGGATTACGCTTTCGACCACCCTGCTCGGCTTCCTAATCGGTACTTTGCTCGGGATCTTGCTGGCTGTCGGGATCGTACATAGCCGAGTGCTCGACAAATCCCTGATGCCCTGGGTGATTTCTTCGCAGACCATTCCGATCCTGGCGATTGCACCGATGATTATCGTGGTTCTGAATGCTGTTGGCATTTCCGGTCTTTTACCGAAAGCGATCATTTCGACGTATCTCTCCTTCTTCCCCGTCACGGTCGGCATGGTGAAGGGTCTCCGGTCACCTGAAGTCATCCACATGGACCTGATGCATACCTACTCGGCAACAAGGTGGCAGGCCTTCTGGAAACTGCGCCTGCCTTATGCGGTGCCGTATCTCTTCACGTCGATGAAGATTGGCATGGCGGCATCCCTTGTCGGCGCCATTGTCGGAGAATTGCCAACAGGTGCTGTCGCAGGCCTCGGGGCCCGGCTGCTTGCCGGTTCTTATTACGGCCAAACCGTCCAGATCTGGTCGGCACTGCTCATGGCGGCTTTCCTCGCTGGTTCTTTGGTTGCGCTCATTGGCGGCCTTGAAAAAATCACCCTCAAGCGCATGGGGATGGCCCGATGACGACGCAATCCATCAAACGGCGCCGGTTCGACATGCCGGCTCTACTCGCCTGGTTCGTGGTGGCGATGGTGGTCGTCGGTCTGTTTAGCACGGCCTTTACACCCGACATCGGCATCATGGAAGTTCCCCAGTTGGCGCTTTGCCTGGCTATGCTGGCCATTCTTGGCGTGCGTTATGAGCTCGGCTTCGCGCGCAATTGGATTGGCGACATCGCGCTTGGCGTTGTAACGGCCATTGCAGCATCTCTGCTGATAAGCGCCGCCAGCACTCATGTTGGCGAAGCTGCGCTGGGCTTTTGGGCACTCATGGCGGCCACCTGGGCGGCCTCCTGGCTGTTTGTCGAGCGTCTTGCTATCTGGAAAAGCCACTCTCCTCTCACGACCCGGATCATAAATCTGCTGATCCCGGCCCTCTTCGGCCTCACGCTGCTGGTGCTTTGGGAGTTGATCGTCACTGGCGCGGGTGTGCCTAAGGTTTTGCTGCCCGCCCCGTCGGAAATCTGGGTCCGCTTGACCACATCCGTCCCAACGCTTTGGGCGGACTTTCAGCAGACCTTCCTGAAAGCTGTGTTGGTTGGATACGCGCTGGGCTGCGGTTCCGGGTTCCTGATCGCCATTTGGGTCGATCGGGTGCCGTTCTTGCGCCGTGGGTTGCTGCCGATCGGCAATCTGGTGTCCGCGCTGCCGATCATTGGTGTCGCGCCGATCATGGTCATGTGGTTCGGGTTTGACTGGCCCTCAAAAGCCGCTGTCGTCATTATCATGACCTTCTTCCCGATGCTTGTGAACACGGTTTCCGGTCTTGCAGCCTCTGACAGCATGCAACGGGACCTGATGCGCACCTATGCCTCGAACTACTGGCAAACCCTGTTCAAACTGCGGCTGCCGATGGCCATGCCGTTTATCTTCAACGCGCTGAAGATCAATTCAACACTCGCCCTGATTGGCGCGATCGTTGCTGAATTCTTCGGAACGCCGATCGTTGGCATGGGTTTCCGGATATCCACGGAGGTCGGCCGGATGAATGTAGACATGGTCTGGGCGGAAATTGCCGTTGCAGCGCTCGCGGGATCTCTGTTCTACGGCATCGTTGCCTTACTGGAGCGCGCGGTGACCTTTTGGCATCCGTCCCAACGCGGCTAGTCCTGCCATCCCGGTCACGGCTTGAGCCCACATCAACAATGAATGAGGCCCTGGTTATGCACCAGGGCCTATTCATTTTATCAATGGCATCGGGACTTGGTCTGACCATAACCATTCTCCCGTTCTAACTCTCTAACAGCTTACTTTCAATTCCAGTGCGAGTCGTTACACAGGTGGAAAGACTTCTAAAACAGACTCAGTGATGAAACCGAGGCGAGGACCAACAAGACCATGAAACCCAGCCGCGACATCTCCCGCCTGATCGAAATAATGGCTGCGCTTAGAACACCGGTTACAGGCTGCCCTTGGGACCTTGAACAGAGTTTTGAGACAATCGCGCCCTATACGCTGGAAGAGGCGTATGAAGTCGCCGATGCGATTGCCAAGTCAGACATGCTGGAACTCAGAGAAGAGCTTGGCGATCTCTTGCTGCAGGTTGTCTATCACGCCCGTATGGCGGAAGAGGATGAACACTTCAATTTTGAAGACGTCGTTGAAGGTATCACCAAGAAGATGATCCGCCGGCACCCGCATGTCTTTGGCGATGAAAACGGCGAAAAAGCGGATCATGTCAAAGGTATTTGGGAGCGGATCAAGGCGGAGGAACGCGCCGAGAAATTGGCAGAGCGTCAAGCGCTCGGTTTGACAGAAACCCAAAAGGGGTTCCTGGATGATGTCCCAACGGCATTCCCAGCCCTTCAAGAAGCCGACAAGCTGCAACGCCGAGCCTCAAAGGTGGGGTTTGACTGGAATGATGCCCGGCTTGTTCTCGATAAAATCCGCGAAGAAACACACGAATTAGACGAAGAGCTCGCCAAGTCTGCACCGGACAAAGACAGGATTTCCGACGAGCTTGGAGACACACTGTTTGCGCTGGCCAACCTCGCCAGGCATCTGGACATAGATCCGGAAGAAGCCTTACGCCGGACAAACCGGAAATTCCGCAACCGTTTTGCAGCTATTGAAGTAACCGCTGAATCAAAGGGAACGACGTTGGATGCTATGAGTCTGGAGGAGATGGAGGCTGCCTGGCAGGCTGCCAAAAACTCGACCAACGGCGAGTAATTGAACTGAACCACAAGCAATAAGGGTCAGATTTTATCGCTGCTACCGTATCAACAACTAATTGATATATTGAATTCTTTTTGTCCCAGCTAGTCAAAAAGGCGTACATGCTGACAACAATTTGGCCAATGTAATTTTGGCAGGTTTTCCCAACTGCGTAAAAATGCCACACTCACTTCCGTAACGTTATCCATTTTTACAGTTGGAGCAAAATGGTTCTGTTTCGCCAATTCCTCTGGCTCTTCCTCGCCTTGGCCCTGCAAATCGCCCCAACAAAGTCCGAAACTTGGCGTGTCGCAGCGCTTGAGTGGCCGCCCTATGCCAGTCCGGACCTACCAGGCGGTGGCATTGCCGTTGCGGAGCTCCGCAAAGTTCTTGAATCTGGCGGGATCGAACTTCAAATCGAGTATATGCCATGGCCACGGGCTCAGGCGCTCGCGCGCTCTGGTTCTTACGTCGGATACTTCCCCGCTTGGCCAGAAGAAGTGAGGGCCGGATTCTTGGGATCTGACCCCTTGGTGATGTCTTATGTTGGTGTCGTCCAAATGAAAGAGACACCAGTTTCATGGGGCTCTTTAGAAGATCTCTTTAAAAAATACCGGGTCGGCTATGTCAGCACTTATGTCTATCCGAAGGAAATCCAAACGCTGTTAGACCGGAACAGACCGCTCGAGGCTGGCTGTGATAATGAGCGGGATCTTACCCGCAAGATGGCAGCTGGACGGATGGACCTTGCGATTACAGACCCCAATGTCATGCTCTATTTTGCTCAAGAACTCGGTTTCGACAATTTGGAAGCAAATCCCAGTTTGATTACTGAAAAGCCGTTGGTTTTAGCAATTCCAAACCAACCGGCCTTCAAAGCCCGGCGCCACCTCTTGAATGAGTTAATCGAACAACACAATGCAGCAAATTGACGGGGAAAACGGTCGGCATTGCGGACTGGAAAGTTGAATGAAACACAGCCTTCTTTGGATAATCACTGTCACTTTGCTGACATTGACCGGCAAGTCGGCAGGTGCTGAAGTCTGGCGAATTGCTTCCGGATCATGGCCACCTTATTCAAGTCCAAATATTGAGAATGGTGGGATCGCCGTTGCCGCCCTACGGCGGTCGCTCAAAATTATTGGCGTCCAGCTTGATATTGCTTATATGCCCTGGCCACGAGCAAAACTGCTTGCCAAAAGACCTGAGTTCGATGGCTACTTTCCGGCCTGGCCGGAAGAGGTTGAAGAAGGTTTTGCCGCGTCAAAACCGGTTGCCATGTCGCAAATCGGCGTTATCCGGAACCAGAACCCTCTTGAATGGAGTTCGGCGTCAAACCTGTTTAACCGCTATAAAGTCGGGTTTGTGCGCACCTATGATTATCCCTTGGGCTTGCAGGCGCTGTTCGAGAAACATCAAGCACAGGCTGATGCCAACGAAAACGAACGCGAACTCAGCCGGACCCTCGCTGCCGGCCGGATTGATGCTGCGGTCACCGATCCGAATGTTCTCTTGCACACAGCCAGGGAATTGGGTCTCACCGGTTTGGTCGCCGAAAAACGGATTTTATACCGCAAACCGCTGGTGGTCGCGCTCACCAAGAAGGATGGCTACAAGCGCAAACTGGCTTTGCTTAATCAGGCCCTGCCGCTGATGACTTTGCAGCAACTCTATTGCTGCCCCCTTTTGACGGACTGAGAGTAGCGTTTCCCGAACTGCACGAGCGACGATCAGCTTCTGGCGCATTCATTCAGTCAAAAATGCAGAATAAACATCCCGGAACGGTCCACGCTGCTTGTCAGAGACCCGAACCTCAGCTAAGATAAATTCTTCGCCGTCTGTTCGCTCTAGTACTTCCGCCATTTGGTAAAGCTTTGCGATCAAAGCCCCCTCAGCAACAGGAAGTTTGACCGCCAAAATATCATCGTGGCGGGCCATATAAGCATCAATACGTGCACTCAGCTGTTCAATTCCGACGCCGGTTACAGCAGAAAGTGCCACTGGCCCCTCGCCGCCATCCTCGTCCAAGAGTTTATTCCGGTATGCTTCGTCGAGCAGATCGATCTTGTTCCAGACTTCGATGATCGGCGCTCCGGTCTGCGCATCGACACCCAGATCTTCCAGCGTCTTTTCAACGTCCTCCGCCTGCGCTTCCGTATCCGGATGCGAAATATCGCGCACATGAAGGATCAAATCGGCCTCTAGCACCTCTTCCAGCGTCGCGCGGAAGGCTGCAACCAAATGGGTGGGCAGATCGGATATGAACCCCACGGTGTCCGACAGAATGATCTCACGGCCGTGCGGCAGAGTAATCTTGCGCAAGGTTGGATCCAGGGTCGCAAACAGGAGGTCCTTTGCGAACACATCCGATTCCGTCAGCCGGTTAAACAGGGTCGATTTGCCTGCATTGGTATACCCTACCAGGGCAACAACCGGCTGTGGAATTTTCTTGCGTTTTTTCCGGTGCAGCTCACGAGTCCTGCGGACACTGTCGAGCTGTTTTTGTAAGGCAAGGATCCGGTCCTGGATCTGACGGCGGTCGGCCTCAATCTGCGTTTCACCTGGGCCACCCATGAAGCCGGCGCCACCGCGCTGACGTTCCAGGTGGGTCCAGGAGCGCACCAGACGGCTTTTCTGCCAGCTCAGATGCGCCAGATCCACCTGTAAACGGCCTTCCTTGGTGCGGGCCCGGTCACCGAAGATCTCAAGGATCAAACCGGTCCTGTCGATCACTTTGGTTTTCAGGTGGCGTTCCAGGTTTCGCTGCTGAACCGGCGACAGTGGGTGGTCAACAACAACCAAATCGAGATCTTCACTGGCCACAATGCCCGCCAACTCGGAAACCTTACCTTCGCCAAACAGAGTTGCAGGTTTGGGATTGTTGACCTTCACAACACCAGAATGCGCAATATCAAGATTGATGGCCGCACTCAGGCCCAATGCTTCTTCAAGCCGGGCTTCCGGGCTGCGGTTGGCGCGCAGTTCCGATTGGGCGGTTTCGGAACGCAGTTGGATCACTGGTTCCAAAATCATCGCACGGAAACGCTGGGGCAGACGATCCACCCCAGTGTCTTTTTGCCTTAGCGATTTCTGTCCAGGTTCTTCCGAACCGTTCGATTTCGAAAAGTCGTCTTCGCGAGACTTCGGTTTCAATCAGTTAGCCTTTTCCGCGTTTTCCTCAGCCTGATCGAACAGTTGAACAGGTCCGTTTGGCATAATTGTGGAAATAGCATGTTTGTAAACCAGCTGCGAATGCCCATCGCGGCGCAGCAGGACACAAAAATTGTCAAACCAGGTCACAACACCCTGCAACTTGACACCGTTGATCAAGAAAATCGTCAGGGGTGTTTTTTGTTTGCGAACGTGATTGAGGAAAGTGTCTTGTAAATTTTGTGCGCGCTCAGCCATGTGTTTTTTTTTCCTGTTTGGTCCGGATGCGGCCGAGCATCCGGCTTCTTCCTGGCCTGCAGTTATCGGTACTAATCCATTTAGATTGCAGCGATACTAGCCTGCCCGCTTTTTGCGTTGCCCACCTTTAGGAGCCCTCTGCCCCAGCTCAATGTCACGCCCCAACCCAGCCAAGCGGGGCGTCGATTCACACCACCTTCAAATCAGTAGCAGTATGGAACAGTTCGCGCAATCGGGTTGCAACCGATCCGGGATGGCCATTGCCGATAACCCGCTCATCAATTCGTACTACCGGCATAGCGATATTTGTCGCAGCGGTAACAAATGCTTCGCGGGCATCATAGGCTTCTTCGAGGCTAAATGCCCGTTCTTCAAATACCAGCCCTTCCCTTGCGACAAGATCAAGAATACCCGCTCTGGTGATACCGCGCAGGATTCCGTTTTCCGCGGGCCGGGTGACCAAAACGCCCTCTTTGGTTACGATCCAGGCATTGGTAGAGCCGCCTTCTGTGACATTTCCGTCCGCATCAACATACCAAGCTTCTTTGCCGCCTTTTTCTTTGGCACTTTGCTTTGCCAAGCAGTTCGGTAGGAGAGCAATGGACTTGATATCGACACGCGGCCAACGGTTTTCCGGATAACTGAAGACAGAAATTCCGGTTTCGGCGAGGGCTTGACCAGCAGCCGGGCTGGACGAGCGTGCCGTCACAACAATAGACGGCGCTACGGTTTCAGGCGGAAAGAAGTGGTCACGGCGGGATACACCGCGGGTGACCTGAATGTAGACAATACCATTGTGAACCTTGTTCCGGCGCACAACCTGGCGCAGAACAAATTCCACAGCTGCCCGGCTCATCGGCCAATCAATCGAGAGTTCGCTAAGCGAACGTCCGAGACGGTCCAAGTGGCGCGGCATATCTACAATCTGGTTTTTCCAGACTTCGCAGACCTCATAAACGCCATCCGCGAATTGATAACCCCTGTCTTCGATGTGGACAGCGGCATCAGCATGCCGGACATACTGGCCATTCACATAGGCAATACGGCTCATGAATTCTCCTGATCCAAGCCGGTTCATTTTGAACCAATTGGTATTGTTATCGTTTTGACCGCTTGGTCAGAGAAATGCAAGGCCAGTTCTAAGCCAAAAGACTTAAAAGAAGTCGAGGCTGACCCGGAACATTTGTTCTACCTGGCGCACTCTGCTGGCAACCGCGAAGATGACAATGCGGTCTTTCGCCTGGATTTGCAGGTCGCCGTTTGGCGTTAGAACCTCGCCATTGCGGAACACTGCGCCAATGCGGATACCAGAAGGCAGATCGATCATGCGCAGCGGTTTGCCTACCAGCGGCGACGTATCGAGCGCTTCCGCCTCAACAATTTCCGCAGCCCCGTTCTGCAGGGTGTGGACACCCCGGATCCGGCCGCGGCGCACATGCTGAAGGATTTTTGAAATAGTCACTGCCCGCGGGTTGATGAAAGCATCAATTCCAAGCGCATTGGTGAACGCCGGATAACTCGGATTGTTGAGCAGCGAAAGCGAGCGCTTACATCCCAGTTTCTTGGCCATCACGGACGACAGAATGTTGACCTCGTCCTCATTGGTCAGAGCCACCATCGTGTCTGCGTCACCGGCATCGGCTTCGTTCAAGATCGTCAGATCCAGCGCACTGCCGTGCAAAATGACCGAACGTTTGAGATCATCGGCAACCGACATTGCCCGATCGCGCGAGGCTTCGATAAGCTTGATTTTTGTGCCCGTCTGACGTTGTTCCAATGCCCGCGCCACGTAAAGACCAATGTTACCGCCACCGCAAATGACGACCTTGCCGGCTTCGGGCTCTTCATGGCCGAAAATTCCGAGAGTTCTGCGGACCTGGTCGCGTTTGGCAACCACATAGGCAAGATCCCCGGTCAGAATGGAATCGCTGCTTTTGGGAACAAACAGCTTGTTGTTCCGGTAAAGGCCGACAACGACCGCCCCTAGATCTGGAAACAATTCGGTCAGCTGATGCAGCGGTGTATCAACCACTGGACAATCTTCTTCACACATAATGCCAACAACGACCACATTGTCATCGGCAAACCGGACTGTTTCGACGGCACCGGGCAGCGCCAGGCGGCGCAGAACCATTTCGCCCACCTCGATCTCAGGCGAAATGATCACATCAATCGGCATGTTGTCGCGGGAAAACAGATTGCGCCAGCGCCCTTGCAGGTATGACTGAGCTCGAATTCTGGCGACTTTGGTCGGCACGTTGAATAAGGAATGCGCGACCTGACAAGCCACCATATTGACTTCGTCATAGAGTGTGACCGCGACAATCATGTCGGCTTCTTCTGCGCCAGCCTGGGCAAGAACATCCGGATGGGCACCATGCCCGACAAAACCGCGGACATCGAGCTGATCGCCGATCGCATTGATCAGCTTCGGTGAGGAATCAATCACCGATACATCGTTTTGCTCGGCCGCCAAGCGCTCGGCAATCCCGTATCCGACCTGTCCGGCACCGCAAATAACGATTTTCATGGAAATCCCCTTTCCGGCTTTCGCAGGAGCAACTTACAAAGCGCTGGTGCCTCAGGTCATGCCCAAAGTCTTAAGCTTGCGGTGCAATGCAGAGCGTTCCATACCGACAAATTCAGCTGTGCGCGAGATGTTGCCGTCAAATCTTTTGATTTGGGCCTGAAGATATTCCCGCTCAAAGATCTCCCGTGCCTCGCGCAAGGGCACGGACATCAAGTGTTCGCCCGTACCGGACGATGGCAAACTGGGAAGCGTTTCACCGATTTCTGCCGGAAGCAGATCTGCGGTGATTGTGCTGTCCGGCTCGCCCCGGCTCAAGATCATCAATCGTTCGACATTGTTGCGCAGCTGACGGACATTGCCCGGCCAATCATGAGTTTGCAGAACGGCCATGGCATCATCGCCGATTGGGCGCAGCGGGATGCCGGAAGCACCAGAGATCTGCTCCATGAAATGACGCACGAGAACCGGGATGTCTTCACGCCGTTCGGCGAGACCCGGGACCCGTAGCGGGACAACGCTCAAACGGTGATAGAGGTCCTGGCGAAACAGGCCGGTTGCGATGTGCTCTTCCAAATTCTTCGACGTCGAGGACAAGATCCGGATGTCCACCTGAACCTTACCAGTTCCGCCTACTCGGGAAAAACTTTGCTCGACCAGGACGCGCAGGATCTTGCCTTGAGTTTCAGCAGGCATATCCGCGACTTCATCGAGATAGAGCGTGCCGCCGTGGGCTTCCTCCAAAGCGCCGATTTTCCGCAGATTGCCGTTTTCATCCTCGATGCCAAAGAGCTCTTCTTCCATGCGCGCCGGTGTGATCGTTGCGGCGTTCAAGACAACAAAGGGGCTTTTGGCGCGCGGAGACATGTCGTGGATCATGCGCGCGGCGCGTTCCTTACCCGAGCCAGAGGGGCCGGCAATCAGGATCCGGCTGTTGGTTCCGGCGATTTTCTGGATCGTCTGGCGCAGGCTGTGCGTTGCGGAGGAATCACCGACAATGTCACTGGTCTCTCCACTGCGCTGACGCAGATCGCGGACTTCCCGGCGCAAGCTGGACGCTTCCAAAGCGCGCTCAACGATATGGACCAGCCGGTCCGCCTTGAATGGCTTTTCGATGTAGTCGTAAGCGCCCCGCTTGATTGCCGAGACTGCGGTTTCGATGTTGCCGTGGCCGGAAATGATCACTACCGGCATATCCGGGTCCGTTTCCTTAAACAGGTCCAGAAGGGCAAGGCCATCGAGCCGGCTGCCCATCAACCAAATGTCTAGGATGACCAGGGACGGTTTGCGCTCCTTAACAGCGGCGATGGCGCTGTCAGAATCATGCGCGGTGCGGGTTCCGTATCCATCATCATCCAGGATACCGGCGATCATTTCGCGGATATCGGTTTCATCGTCTACAACAAGAATATCATGCGCCATGGGCAGTCACTGTTTCTTCATTGGTTTCTTCAATTGCCTGGCTGTCGGCTTTCATCGACAACGTCAGACGAACAAGGGTTCCGGTGTCACCCGGTTCGTTTTTCGGGGCATCTAACAAATCGACTCCGCCGCCGTGGTCTTCCAGGATTTTCCGGACAATTGCGAGGCCAAGCCCTGTGCCTTTTTCCCGGGTCGTCATATAGGGTTCCAGCAGCCGGGACCGGTTTTCCTCCGGCAGGCCGATCCCATTGTCGATCACATCCACGATCACCCGTTCTGGTGCCTCAAGCGGCTCACATCGCAGGTGGACTTTAATCTCGCCTTTGGGCAGATCATCGCCTGTGCGCGCCGCCACGGCTTCCGTGGCATTCTTGATGACGTTGGTGAATGCCTGGCCGACAAGCCGCTCGTCATAGGTTGCCAGGACCGGCGTTTCCGGCAAATCGGCGGTCACCGAAATCTCCGGGTTCGCGACCGACTGCATGAACGCCGCATTGCGGACGGCTTCACGCAAATCACTGGTATTTTTCTTCGGTTTGCGCATGCGGGCAAAGGACGAGAATTCATCGACCATCTGACCGATGTCCCCCACCTGGCGGACAATCGTGTCAATACATTGGTCGAACACTTGCCGATCCTCTTCGATCCGCTTGCCATACCGGCGGCGAATCCGCTCTGCAGACAATTGAATCGGGGTCAACGGGTTTTTGATCTCATGCGCAATGCGGCGGGCAACGTCGGCCCAGGCAGAATTGCGCTGGGCGGAGACCAGATCGGTGATGTCATCCAGTGTTACCACAAATCCATGTTCACTGCGGGTCGACTGTTCGCTCGTCGTGCGCACGTTGATGGTTCTGAGACGCCCGCCGCGTGTGATCTCGATTTGCGTTTCCGGCAGCTTTTCTCCCGGATGGGCCAAGACATCTAAAACATAGTCTTTAAGCTCGGGAACAACCTCAGAAAGCGGTAGGTTCAGAGTGCTAATTTCATCCACTTGCAAAAGCACTTCTGCAGACCTGTTGATCAGGATAACCGAAGCCTCATCATCAATGCCAATTACCCCGGTAGAAACGCCTGATAGCACCGCTTCGTTAAACCGGCGCCGGCGGTCAATTTGCTCGTTTGCCGCCAGCAATGCGTCGCGCTGGCCAACCAGCTGCCCGGTCATCTTGTTGAAGGTTTGACCAAGATTTGCCAGGTCACCACCGGCTTTTTCAGTCGGAACCGTGACAGAGAGATTACCGCTGGCAACCTCATCGGCGGCTGATATCAGCGTTCTGATGGGTGAAACCAGCTGATTTGCGAAGCCAAACCCGATCCAGATAGCCGACAAGAGAAGAACCAGCGCAACGCCGAGATAAACAAGGGCAAAGGCGACTTGCACACCAAACCGGCTGTTTTCCATTTGCTGGTACTGCAGCGCGCCGCTTTCGGCCAAACCCATGTATTCCACTACGCGTGGATCCAGGCGGCGCACTGCGTAAAGCGCAAATCCATCATAAGCGGAGAGGTTCATGACGCCGCCGACCAGATTGGATGTCCCTGGCGCAATGAGAATCGGATCGCCGGATTTCGCCCTGAACAAACTGTCTGCAGGTGGTAGTGGTATCTCCGCGTTTGGATCGAGAACCACCCGTGTGACTACTTGGCCTTTGTCATTGAGAATGTAAGCAGCCAAGATTCCGCGCAGCGACACCTGGGTCCGGAAGAACTGATCAAACCGCGTGGGCTCAAAGTCATAGACTGGTTTGGCCCTATCCAAATCGGTGGTCATGGCGATTAGGTCGCCGCGCAATACCCGCGCATGCTCTTGAAGGTATGCCTGAGCAACGGTCAGTGCATTGTCGATGATCAGCCGGGTCCGGTCCTCGAACCAGCGGTCAAGCCCCCGATCAAGGGTGACAGCAGCCAGGATGGCCATCAAAATGGCTGGAACCGCCGCAACAACACTGAACAGCGCGACGACACGGACATGCAAGCGCGCTGCAGCGCGGCCCCGGCGGCGCGCATGCAGTAGTTTTGCAATTTCATAGCCGATCAGGGCCAGCAAGATAACTGCCCAGATCCCGTTGATCGCCATAGCCGTGACAATCACATCCCGGGTCGGGTCAATCGACGTCAGCCCCATCAGAATGAAAAAGGTAACGGTGATGGAGATCAGGGCCAAGATCATGATGGCCAGACCGGCCCGCCGCCATAACTTATTGGTGGCGCCCGATTGCGCAATGGAATGCTGAGTAGCTTCCAGTATCATTCCGCCTCTGGTGTTTGCCTGTAACTTATTGATTGGCGGTCTTTACCGCGCGGTTGAGGCAAACTTACCACACAATGTTGCGAAATTACGACAAGGCAATTTCGTCCACCGACAATTTTGACGGCGGACGCGTGTTTCTGCCTCTTTGGTGCCTTACCTGGTTGAGCGCATTACCTGGATATCCAAATCGCGGATTTTCTTTCGCAACGTGTTGCGGTTGACGCCCAAAAGTTCGGCCGCCTTGATCTGATTGCCCCGGGTTGCGGCCAGCGCTGCACTGATCAAGGGGTATTCCACTTCCCGCAAGATCCGATGGTAAAGACCGGGCGGCGGCAAAGCTTCGCCAAATGTTTCGAAATAGCCAGATAGGTATTTTTCAACCGATCCGCCCAGATCAATGGATTCCGGAGCATCTTCCTCAAGCGGGTTGACCGTTGGCTGGCTCAGCTCGTGATCGAGCATGGCCTCACCGATAACATCTTGCGGGTAAAGCGCCGCAAGCCGGCGGACCAGGTTTTCCAGCTCACGCACGTTGCCCGGCCAGCGGTACCGGCGCATCAGGTTCATAGCGTTCTGATCAACCTGTTTAGCCGGCAGGCCTTCTTTTTCCGCAATTGAAAAGAAGTGACGCACGAGATCTGGAATATCTTCCACACGTTCGCGCAGCGGTGGGAGGCGGATCGGAACAACGTTCAAGCGGAAATACAGATCTTCGCGGAAGAGGCCCTGATTGATCAGATGCCGCAGATCTTTGTTGGTAGCTGCCACAATCCGGACATCTGTTTTGATCGGCGTACGTCCACCGACCGTTGTGTATTCACCTTGCTGAAGGACACGCAGCAGCCGCGTCTGCGCTTCCATTGGCATATCACCAATTTCATCGAGGAACAGCGTACCGCCATCGGCTTGTTCAAATCGGCCGGAACTACGGTTCTGCGCCCCTGTGAACGCCCCCTTCTCGTGACCGAAAAGTTCTGCCTCGATCAGGTCACGTGGGATCGCCGCCATGTTGATCGCCACAAAGGGACCGTTACGACGCTTGCCATAATCGTGAAGGGCGCGCGCAACCAGCTCCTTACCGGTTCCCGATTCCCCGTTGATCATCACGGTCAGATCGGTCTGCATCAACCGGGCGAGGACGCGGTAAATCTCTTGCATGGCCGGCGACCGGCCCACCAGCGGCATGCCCTCGCCGGTTTCCTCAACATCGGCAACGGGACGTTTCTTGGGCTCTTCCAGAGCCCGCTGAACGATGCCGGTTAGTTCTTTGAGGTCAAATGGTTTGGGCAGATATTCATAAGCACCTTTATCGGATGCCGTAATGGCCGTCATGAAGGTGTTTTGCGCACTCATCACCAGAACCGGCAACTCGGGCCGCATCTTTTTGATGCGCGGCAGCACATCAAAAATATTCTCGTCCGGCATCACGACATCGGTGATCACCAGATCGCCGTCGCCAGAAGACACCCAACGCCACAGGGTTGACGCATTCGATGTCAAACGCACTGTGTACCCGGCCCTGGACAGAGCCTGATTGAGAACAGTGCGAATGGCGGCATCATCGTCGGCAACTAAGATCGTGCCAGTCGGCATAGTCTATCAGCCCTTATGCTGGTCCGGTCCCAGGTCCGGAATCTGAAGTGTTGAAAGCTGGCATCAGGATACGGAAAACGGTTTTTCCGCGTTGGCTATCGCACTCAATCACGCCGCCATGATCTCCGATAATCTTGGCAACAAGTGCAAGGCCCAACCCGGATCCGTTTGTTTTTGTTGTGATAAATGGCTCGAACAGATGCGGCAGCAAATCTTCGGGGACGCCCGGACCATTGTCCTGGACGCAGAATTCTAACGGCAAGCTCACCATGTCTTCGGTTCCCGGAACCGACAAGCGGACACCTGGCCGGAAAGCTGTTGAAATCCGGATTTCGCCATCCGGATCATCCCCAATCGCTTCACTGGCGTTCTTGATGAGGTTCAAGAACACTTGAATCAATTGGTCCTTGTTGGCGTAAACCGCAGGCAGCGAGGGGTCGTAATTCTCGATAATCCGTTTGCCACGAGCAAACCCGCTATCGGACAGGCGCTTTACATGGTCGAGAACGATATGGATGTTGACTGGTTCACGCTCGATCGGCCGCTCATCGGAAAACACTTCCATCCGGTCGACCAGTTTCACGATCCGGTCTGTTTCATCCATGATCAGGCGGGTCAGAGCCCTGTCTTCATCCGGTGCAGATTGTTCCAGCAATTGGGCTGCACCGCGGATCCCCGACAAAGGATTCTTGATCTCATGAGCAAGCATGGCCGCAAGCCCCGTAACGGTCCTGGCAGCCCCTCTAGAGGTCAGTTGGCGGTCGATCTTTTCCGCCATCGTGCGCTCTTGGAACATAAGCACAACGGCACCGGGCCGGTTGCTCACGGGAGCTGCATTGATATCGACGACTTTCGGCGCTCCAATCTTGGGCGACCCGATGTCGACCTTATATTCATTCACCGGCGCGCCCCGCTCGCGCACCTGGTCAATCAAAGTCAGCAACGGGCTGCCAAAAGGGATGAATTCGCTGATCGGATGCCGGCGCAGGACCGATATGCTGGAGCGCATGAAAAATTCGGCTGCCATATTGGCCGATTCAATCACGCCATCCGGAGCGACAAGCAGGACCGGGTGCGGCAAGGCATCCAAGATGGTTGGGCCATCACTGGCGAGCGCTGCCTTGCGGCCTTTGGGAGAATCAAAATCCGTCAAGCTGCCGTCCGTGTATTGCAGGAGGAAAACCAATCGGACGCGATCCGGATAACCTCATCCGGCTGGTTCGATGTCATGAGGGTCTTTTTCAAAGCTGCAGGCATGTCAACACCGCTTTGACCGGCGGCGGTGTCCACGTACCAGCCAAGATGTTTGCGGGCGATCCTGATGCCCGGCAGCACACCATAGTGAGACAGAATGGCATCGTAGTGTTCGCCGACCAAATCTGCGAGGTCTGAACCGGCCGGCGCTTCGAGACGCTCTCCAGTTTCCAGATAATGCCCGACATGACCAGGAAGCCACGGCTGGCCGTAGGCTCCGCGGCCGATCATCACCGCATCTGCCCCAGACGCGGTCAGCATCTGGTCAGCCCTTTCAAATCCGGTGCAGTCGCCATTGGATATCAAAGGAACCGAAATTTCCGATTTCACATCGGCAATCGCCCGCCAATCGGCCGTGCCTTTATAGAACTGACAGCGGGTGCGGCCATGAACCGTGATCAATTGCACGCCCGCAGCCTCCGCCCGGCGCGCCAGTTCCGGCGCATTGATGGAGGCGTCGTCCCAACCAAGGCGCATTTTCAAAGTGACCGGCACGTCAACGGCGGCAACTGTTGCCTCAATCAGGGTCAACGCATGATCGAGATCGCGCATCAAGGCCGATCCGGAATAGCCAGACGTCACCTTCTTGGCAGGGCACCCCATATTGATATCAATGACATCGGCGCCGAGCCCGGCAATCACCTTGGCCGCCTCGCCCATCCAGCACGCCTCGCGGCCAGCCAATTGGACAACATGCAAGCCCTCATCTTGAGCCTCGGCCCGCATTTGGGTTTCAGCATCCCCTTTGACAAAGGATTCGCTGGCAACCATCTCGCTGACGACCATGCCGGCACCGAATCTTGCTGCCAGACGGCGGAACGGTAAATCGCTCACGCCAGACATCGGCGCAAGCACAGCGCGGTTCTTCAAAGTATGGCGACCAATGGTGATGGGTGTCATGCCGGGTGACGTCGCGGTTTCATAAATGCTCATTGTCTGTGCATTTTTCATTCTGCCTATATACTAGACAATTTCAAAATGACAACAAGGGATAAATTGCGATCGGCCTTCCAAATTGGTTAAAGACGATCTCAACACCGGGCCATCGCCCGCAGGAGAAAATCTCGTTATGCCAGAAACCACCGCTGCTCTTGTTGTCGCTGCCGGGCGTGGCAGCCGAATGGCGCAAGATGGCAGTGCCACCCCGAAGCAGTACCGGTCAATTGCCGGTGCACCGATCCTCTCCCATACATTGAATGCCCTCGGGAATCACCCCGGAATATCCCGTATACTCACAGTGATTCATGCGGATGACGCAAAAGCCTACCAAGAAGCAACAGGCTATCTTGAGAAAGGTACGGCTGAAAAACTGTTCCCACCAGTCATTGGCGGTGAGACACGGCAGCAATCAGTGTTCAATGGCCTCACAGCTTTAGAAGAGCACGAGTTTTCTCATGTTCTGATCCATGATGCAGCCCGCCCCTTCCTAACAAGCGATGTGCTCAACCGGACCCTAAAGGCCCTACAGTCTGGAAAAGAAGGCGTATTGGCCGCTGTCCCCGTCGTTGACACGCTGAAACGGCAGACCGACGAACAAGTTCAACTGGAAACAGTCGATCGGAGCAATCTATTCGCCGCGCAAACCCCGCAGGCTTTCCAGCTTTCCCGGATCCTGGCAGCCCACCGGGCAGCAGCAGGCGCTGACCGCTTCGATTTCACGGACGACACCAGCCTTGCTGAGTGGCATGGTATGGTCATCACTTTAAGTGATGGCGACCCAGCCAACTTTAAAATCACAACGCCAGCGGACATTGTCCGCGCCGAACAACAGGCCAGCTTCTTCAAAATGACTGCACACTTGTCCCCTGCCCCCAAATTGGCCGACTTGCAGGATGTCCGCACAGGTATTGGGTATGACGTTCATGCATTTGAAGATGGCGAAGATGTCATTCTTGGCGGAACTACAATTCCCCATGACAAAACGCTGAAGGGCCATTCGGACGCCGACGTTGTGCTGCACGCCATTACAGATGCAACACTTGGCGCTATTGGGGACGGCGATATTGGCCAGCACTTCCCACCAAGTGATCCGAAGTGGAAAGGCGCTGCATCCGACCAGTTTCAAATCGATGCAGTCCGGCGCGTGTCTGACCTTGGCGGCCGGATCGCCCATATCGATGTGACCGTCGTGTGCGAAGCCCCTAAGATTGGGCCGCATAGGGAGGTAATGCGTAAATCTATTGCCGAAATATGCGGCTTAAACATCGCCAGGGTATCAGTCAAAGCGACGACATCGGAAAAACTCGGCTTTACAGGACGCAAAGAGGGCATTGCCGCCCTCGCAAGCGTAACCGTCCGCCTGCCCTTAGACGAGGATGAATGAGACTTTCATGACCGATGCATCACTGACAGAGCTTGAAGATCTTTCCCCACTGGCCACAAAAGTTTTGGACGCGCTTAAGGCGCGCAAGAAAATGGTGGCTACCGCGGAATCTTGCACTGGCGGCTTAATTGCCGGAGCCTTGACCGAGATTGCCGGCTCTTCCGCTGTGGTTGACCGGGGCTTCGTTACTTATTCCAACGAAGCAAAAACGGAGATGCTCGGCGTCCCGGCGAACCTCATCACAAAGGTTGGTGCGGTTAGCAAGGACGTTGCCATCGCCATGGCGGAAGGGGCTCTAAAAAGGTCGCGCGCTGATATTGCCGTTTCTGTGACTGGAATTGCAGGCCCAGGGGGCGGCAGCGATGAAAAACCAGTCGGCACGGTCCATATTGCGGTCGCCCACAAAGGCCAGCCAACGACCCACCTTCATTGCTGGTTTGCAGACCGAGGACGCCAATCGATCCGGCTTGAGACGGTCCAAACAGCGCTGACAGCAATACTTGATGCTTTAAATTAAAATATTGACAAATAATCGAATTTTCTTTTCCTGCTTCGGCAACACAAGCATTTTCGAGCGGTTCCACGCTGTCGCCAACAATGCAAATCAAACTCACATAAAACAGTTACGCACGCGCTAACGCCAAATTTACTTTGGGCAAGAAATGCGCTGTACGGAGTTTTTCGGCGTGTGTAGGTTGCAGCAGAATAAATCAAAGAAAAGCTGCTCATGACGATCCGCAACACCATATTGGCGGTAACGACACTTCTGTTCCCGTTTTCCGCCCAGGCTGGCGCAATTCCAATGCCGGGTGACTTCTATTTTATTTCCCGGGATCAGCACGGAACTTTTGTTGGCAGCCACAAGTTATACTTGGAGTATGCAAGCGGACTGAAGCACGTTCGGTATTGCGATCGCGATTATTTTGTCCGCAGCAACTCTGTTGCGTGGACACAAATCGAAGCCGACCTCGGTCATCATGTGCAGATCGAGTTCAATTTCGGCCGCGGCTGGCGGCCAATCTGTCAGCGCCCTCAAGATCAGGTCGCGTTGCAGGACCTTGGCATTGATATGCCTGCAAGGGAGTTCCTACAACAACAAGCCGATGACGACCAGCCAGTCAGCCGCCTGTCCAAAATCAGCGGTGTGTTCGGCAAGTCAAATAAAGAATCCCGATATAAAAGTTATCACACGCAATGACGGGAATTGTTTGAATTATCTAGCCGTTTTCGGCCAACAGCATATTGAATAAATTTAGAATCAATTTCGACTGCTTTATGTAATCACATCTAGAGGTGATCATTCTATTGCTCTAGCGTGCAATAGTGCTATCGCGAAATGACTTCGCGGGTAAGGACTGGATTATGAGAATCCCAAAGACCGTTTTTGCCGCAGGGCTGGCATTTGCCTGCAGCACGCAGTCACAAGCTCAAGAAGCGACGCCCAGAATTGGCGATACTCACATCATTTCACGGGATGACCACCGGGTTTTCCGGGGATCTCACCGGATCTACAACCGCATGGCGGACGGGCTCGTTGAGGTCACTTATTGCAACCGGTCCTATTGGGTGCGCTATGCCACTGTTGCCTGGACCCAGCTGGAAGTTGACCGCGGCTATGAAGTGCGGGTTGAATTTAACCGCGGCAAAGGCTGGCGGCCGATCTGCGCCCATCCAGAAGAACAAGTAACCCTGGCAGATCTCGGAATCCACGAAGATCCACGAATTGTCGTCCAAGAGGACGGCCCGACCGAAAGCCGGATCAACCGGTTTGCTGCCATCAGCAAATCATTCAGTCCGAATGGAAACGCATCCGGGAAATCATCCTATCACGCCACTGAGTAAGCTTGAAACGCGCTTGGTAAGGCTCAGGCAAGACACTAGAGGTATAAAGGACAGACTTAGACGATCCATTGTCCATCCAGACTGCATAGGAGGTTGACCCATGAAACGCTCTCTTTGCGTCGCGGCGCTGGTATTTCTACCCGCGGTCGTGTTGGCTGGCTCGAGCTATGCCCAAAGTGACTTTTACATCCGGTCTCAACACATCAACGGCGGTTTCACCGGATCTCATGAAATTTTGACCAACCCGCGAAAGGGTTACTACGAAGCCCAATACTGTGACCGGACATTCTGGGTTACATCGACTACGGTCGCCTGGACCGAGGAAGAAGTTTCAGCCGGCCGCACGCTCGTCCTCGAAGAGAATTTCGGCGCATCCCGCACAATAGTGTGTTCGGATAACAAAGCCTTTGCGAGCTTGGATGACCTTGGATTGAAAAAGCGGGAAATTGAACATTTGCGCGAAACGAAAGGCAACTTTCAAACCCGCGCCAGCCGTCTTCACAATATCCGCGACGCCTTCAAGCAATTTAAGTAGAAACTTGCGGGGCCGTGCCTGTCACGGCCTGAAATCAGCTGCCGTAGACCTGATCGGCGCGGGTTTCAAACGCGCTCGAAAACTTCCGGAACGCCTTGTCGAACATGGCACCCATCATCGAGCCCAGTGTGCGGCTGCGGAATTCATAATTGATGTAGAAGCCGACAGTGCAGGCACCGCCCTCCTGCTCTTCAAACGTCCATTTATTTTCAAGGTGCTTGAAGGGACCGTCGAGATATTCAACCAGGATCGTCCGTGTTTGCGGCTGCAGCTCTACACGGCTTGTGAAGGTTTCCTTGAAGAGCTTGTAGGCGACCGTCATATCGGCAACCAAGACAGTCCGTCCTTCGCTCAGCTCCTTGCGGCCACGCACATGCAGGTCCTGGCACAGCGGCACAAATTTCGGATATTGCTCAACATCGGCGACCAGGCGGAACATGTCGTCCGCCTTATGGTTGACCTTATGCGAAGATGAAAAACTGGGCATGGGGCAGCCTGATCCTATCGCCTAGCCGATTTATT
Organism: Roseibium sp.; assembly: GCF_965216085.1. GTDB lineage: Bacteria > Pseudomonadota > Alphaproteobacteria > Rhizobiales > Stappiaceae > Roseibium. Next base: position 2,968,572 of record NZ_OZ244138.1, read on the forward strand.
CTACTAGTACCATTAATGGCCGAGTTTTGCTTTGCGTGCAGCCCGTAATTCCGCGAAATCCTCACCTGCGTGATGAGACGAGCGGGTTAATGGGCTGGCAGATACCTTCAAGAAACCCTTGGCATAGGCAATCCGCTCATAGCCCTTGAATTCTTCCGGTGTCACAAAGGACAACACCGGATGGTGTTTCTTGGACGGCTGCAAGTATTGGCCGATCGTCAGGAAATCAATGTCGGCGGCCCGGAGATCATCCATCAGCTGCAGCACTTCGTTCCGCTCTTCACCAAGTCCGACCATGATGCCCGATTTGGTGAACATCTGCGGATCAAGTTCCTTCACCTTCTGGAGAAGGCGGATGGAGTGGAAATACCGCGCGCCTGGACGAACCTTAAGGTATTTTGACGGAACGGTCTCCAGATTGTGGTTGAAGACATCCGGCTGTGCTTCAACGACGATTTCTACTGCACCGTCTTTGCGCAGGAAATCCGGCGTCAGCACTTCCACGGTCGTGGATGGCGCTGTCTTGCGGATCGCCTTGATCACATTGGCAAAATGGGTTGCGCCGCCGTCGTCGAGATCGTCCCGGTCCACCGACGTGATCACGACATGCTGAAGTCCCATGGTTGCCACGGCGTCTGCAACGCCTTGCGGTTCGTTCAAATCAACCGGCCCCGGCATGCCCGTGCGCACATTGCAGAAGGCGCAGGCGCGCGTGCAAGTGTCACCAAGGATCATGAAGGACGCATGTTTTTTCGACCAGCATTCCCCAATGTTCGGACAGCCGGCTTCTTCGCACACAGTGACAAGGTTGTTCTCTCGCACCGTGTTCTGCGTCTCTTTGTAGACCGGCGACGTCGGCGCCTTGACGCGGATCCACTTCGGCTTGCGCTGAACAGGATTGTCGGGGCGGTGGGCCTTTTCCGGGTGGCGCGGGCGCGCTTCGGATTGGTCTTTCGGGCGATTGAGCGTGTCGACGATCGTAACCATGGAGCCTTAAGTGTCTCTTCTTGCCTGAGAGGTCAAGCCACAAACCGGAATGCCAGTTAAGAGCCTGTTGCAGGGCTCATTAATTCACTGAGCCGCGATTTCGCTTTGTCCGTTAAAGGGTGAGATTTTCTTGTCTCATTGTTCATTTGGACGATTACAGTGACGGCATTGGCCACCGGCTTACCATCCTGGAAGATTTTCTGGATCAGCTTGAACGAACTGCGGCCAACTTCCTTGACCGCCGTGCCGATCTCGACATCGCCGGGCCAGTTCACTTCGGCTAGGAAATCCAGCTCCAAGCGGGCGATCACGAAAGACGCACCGGTATCTGCCAAACCTTCGTTGACAATCACTTCAACCCGGCCGGTTTCCAGAAAAGTGGCAAATACAGCGTTGTTGACATGCCCCTGCCGGTCCGTGTCGGCATAGCGGAGTTTGTCCGACGCGGTCATCGGAAAATCGGAAATGCGGGCGAAAGCGTCTAGTGTCATGCGTCGGTCTCGTTTGAAATCACATAGATCGAGGCGGAAACGCAGCCAGCTGGTGTCTCTACATCGACTGAAACGCGTAGATAACCGCTACCTTCAAACGCGTCCAGCCTCTCCCAGTGGTCAACGAGGTCTTTTGACGTCAATAAGTGAACATCGATTGGGCCTTCTGCCGGATCCAGAACCAATCCTGGATAGCCCAGCTCGGCGCCCCAGCCAGCTTCTACGAGGCGCCCCCGGATCACACCGCTGGTCCATTCGCCCTGCAGTTCTTCAAGGTGATGATGGTTCACCCGGCCCGGCGCAAGAGTGCCATAGGTGGCAAGCCGGTGTTCCGCAGTGAGCTCCACAATCACTTGAACACTTTCTTCCAGACGAACAGAAACAGGATAGCGCCAATGACAGCAATAAGCAGCCGATCAAGAATACCGCCGGTGACATTCAAATTGAGGATCGAGGCAAGCTCGCCGCCTATCAATGCGCCAACCAGACCAACCACCAGGCTCCCAAGAAAGCCGCCCCGGCTGTTGAGCACCCGGTGGGCCACCGCGCCTGCAACGAGACCAATAATGACAGTGATAATCAATCCCATACCGGTACCCCAAAAAGTTTAGGCAATCAGCCGCGCAAGAAGAACGACAACAATAGCGCCAACGGCTGCGACCACGATTTCATTTAAATAGGCGTTGCCGAGATTGATGTTGATGCCGACAGCCTTGAACAGGAAACCGCCTACAAAAGCGCCAACAAGGCCAATAATGAGATACCGGATCAGTCCGCCGCCGCCGACAACGATACTGGCAAGCCAGCCTGCAATGATGCCGATCGCGACCCAAATCAAAATTGCTTTTACATCCATAACCAAAGGCTCCTTATGTGCCTTGCCCCAGACGACGATACGTTAGCCATTTCGCCGCCCGGGTCTAGTCATAGATTAGCAATTTCACTTAGGCGTTGAGGACACGCCCATAAGCGTCCAGCACACTTTCCTTCATCATTTCCGACAGGGTCGGATGCGGGAAGATGGTGTGCATCAGCTCTTCTTCGGTCGTCTCAAGGTTCATCGCGACAACAAACCCTTGAATGAGTTCGGTCACTTCAGCGCCGACCATATGGGCCCCCAGCAATTCGCCGGTCTTCTTGTCGAAGATCGTCTTGATCATGCCGTTGTCTTCACCAAGGGCAATCGCCTTGCCGTTGGCGTTGAAAGAATAGCGGCCGACACGGATGTCACGCCCTGCTTCCTTCGCCTTGGCTTCAGTCAAACCAACGGACGCCACCTGCGGAGTGCAGTAGGTGCAACCCGGGATCTTGCCCTTGTCCATGGCGTGAACACCAGGCACGCCAGCGATTTTCTCAATGCAGACAACACCTTCGTGCTCAGCCTTGTGGGCCAGCATCGGCGGACCGGCGACATCGCCAATGGCGTAAAGCCCTGGAACGTTGGTCTTGCCATAGCCATCGATGACAACGCAACCGCGGTCTGTTTTAACGCCAAGCGCTTCCAGGCCGAGGTTTTCAATGTTGCCCTGAACACCAACAGCGGAAATCAGGCGGTCGGCCGTGATCTTTTCGATCTTGCCGTCCTTGGTCTCAACATGAGCTGTGATGGAGTTTGCAGCTTTATCGACCTTGGCGACCTTGGCTTCGGTGATGATCTTCATGCCGCGCTTTTCCAGCGCTTTGCGGGCGATCTTGGAGATTTCCTCATCCTCGACCGGCATGACGTTTTTCATCAACTCAACCACGGTGACTTCGACACCCATGGAGAGGTAGAAAGACGCGAACTCGATGCCGATGGCGCCAGACCCCATGACGACCATGGATTTCGGCATGACATCCGGCTTCATGGCCTCGAAATAGGTCCAGATCAGCTTGCCGTCCGGCTCGATGCCCGGCAGCGCGCGCGGACGGGCACCGGTCGCGACGATGATGTGTTTGGCAGTGTACGTGCCCTCACCTTTCACGCCTTTTGGCACCGGGTGCTGTGGCTGAACCGCCGGCTTGGACGGCTTGCCGACAACCAGTTCACCCGGCTTGGTGAGTTTGGCTTCACCCCAGATCACATCGATCTTGTTCTTTTTCATCAAGAAACCGATGCCGCCATTGAGACGGGCGGACACACCGCGTGAGCGGGCGACTACATCCTTGACGTCGGCGGTCATCTTGCCTTCCAGCTTCAAGCCGTAGCTCTTGGCGTGGTTGGCATGGTCCATCATTTCAGCAGAGCGCAGCAATGCCTTGGTCGGAATACAGCCCCAGTTGAGGCAGATGCCGCCCAGGTGCTCGCGTTCCACGATTGCGGTTTTGAAACCGAGCTGAGCTGCCCGGATTGCAGTGACGTAACCGCCCGGCCCGGAGCCGATGATGATCACGTCATAATTGGTGTCAGCCATGGTGTTTTCCTAAGGCTATGGAAGTCTTCAAAGAAAACGGCGCGGCGTTGAGACCGCGCCGGAGAGATGCCTTAGACCAGCATACTCATCGGGTTTTCGATGTAGCCCTTGAAGGCGGCGAGCAGCTCCGCACCGAGCGCCCCATCCACACAGCGGTGGTCGGTGGACAGCGTCACGGTCATGACGGTGGCAACAGCCAGTTCGCCGTCTTTGACAACCGGGCGTTTTTCACCTGCGCCAACGGCCAGAATGGTCGCATGCGGCGGGTTCACAACGGCCGAGAAGTTTTTGACGCCCATCATGCCCATGTTGGAGACAGCCGTCGTACCGCCCTGATATTCTTCAGGAAGCAGCTTCTTGGACTTTGCCCGTGCACCCATGTCCTTCATCTCGTTAGAAATGACGGACAGCGGCTTTTCTTCCGCCCGGCGAATGATCGGAGTGATCAGACCGCCCGGGATCGACACCGCCACACCAACGTCGGCATGTTTGTGCTTGACCATATTGTCGTCGGTCCAGGAGACATTGGCATCCGGCACATCACGCAGGGCCAAAGCCAGCGCCTTGATGGTCATGTCGTTGACCGAGAGCTTGTAGGCCGGCTTGCCATCCTTGTCGGTGGCAGCTGCGCCATTCAGCTGAGACCGCAGAGCCAGAAGCGCATCCAGTTCACAGTCCACCGACACATAGAAGTGCGGGATGGTCTGCTTGGATTCCGTCAGACGTTTGGCAATGGTCTTGCGCATGCCGTCGTGCGGCACGAGGTCGTAAGAGCCTTCTTCGAAGAGCTTCAGAACCTGGTCTGCAGACGGACCAGCTGCCGGAGCTGGAGCTGCCTTCGGTGCTTCGGCGGCAGCTGGAGCAGCGGCCTTGCCAGTGCCAGACGCAACTGCTGCCTCGATGTCCCGCTTGACGATCCGGCCGTGCGGGCCGGTGCCGGAGAGCGCTGTCAGATCAAGGCCGTTAAGCTGGGCCAAACGGCGCGCCAACGGTGAGGAGAAGATCCGGTTGCCGTCGTTTGCCACAGGTGCTGGACCCGCAGGGGCGGCTGGCGCAGCTGCCGGTGCCGGGGCGGCCGCAGCAGGTGCAGCAGCTTCTGCCGGGGCAGCTGCCGGAGCGGCTGGTGCAGAGCCGATCGCACTGGCATCTTCCCCGTCTTCCAAAAGAACGGCGATCAGCTCATTGACCTTCACGCCTTCCGTTCCCTCGGCAACAATGATCTTGCCGACGGTGCCTTCGTCAACGGCTTCCACCTCCATGGTCGCCTTATCGGTTTCGATCTCGGCGATCACATCGCCAGCCGAAACACTGTCGCCTTCCTTAACCAGCCATTTGGCCAGGTTGCCCTCTTCCATGGTCGGAGAGAGAGCCGGCATGGTGATATTAATTGGCATATCGGTCTCTCCCGCCTCAGGCTGTGTAGGTTACCGCTTTGACCGCATCGATGACTTCACCAACATTCGGCAAGGCCAGCTTTTCCAGGTTTGCGGCATACGGCATCGGAACGTCCTTGCCGGTGACACGCAGGATTGGCGCATCGAGATAATCGAAGGCTTTTTCCTGGACCTGGTAAGCGATCTCAGACGAAACGGAACACATCGGGAAAGCTTCCTCGATGGTGACCACCCGGCCGGTCTTGCGGACAGAGGCCAGAACCGTATCGATGTCCAGCGGACGGATGGACCGCAGGTTGATCACCTCAGCCGAAATGCCCATGGCCGCCAGCTCATCAGCCGCCTGCAGCGTGTAGGTCATGCCGATGCCCCAGGAGACAAGCGTGACATCTGTCCCGCCGCGCTCGATCTTGGCCTTGCCGATCGGCAGGACAAAATCATCCATATCCGGGATCTCGAAAGACTGACCGTAAAGGATTTCGTTTTCGAGGAAGATGACCGGATTCGGGTCGCGGATGGCAGCTTTCAACAGGCCTTTGGCATCAGCAGCAGAATACGGCTGAATGACTTTCAGGCCCGGCACATGGGCATACCAGGACGCATAGTCCTGAGAGTGCTGGGCACCAACGCGCGCTGCCGCGCCGTTCGGACCACGGAAGACAATCGGCGCGCCCATCTGGCCACCCGACATATAAAGGGTTTTGGCCGCAGAGTTGATGATGTGGTCAATCGCCTGCATGGCAAAGTTGAACGTCATGAACTCAACGATCGGCTTCATGCCGGCCATAGCAGCCCCGACACCAAGACCGGCAAAGCCGTGTTCGGTGATCGGCGTATCAATGACCCGCTTGGCGCTGAATTCATCGAGAAGGCCCTGGGTGATCTTGTAGGCGCCCTGGTATTCGGCCACTTCCTCACCCATGACGAAGACTTCTTCGTCGCGGCGCATTTCTTCGGCCATGGCATCGCGCAGCGCTTCGCGCACTGTCGATGACTTCATCGGCGTACCGGCCGGAATTTCCGGGTCCTCTGCAGGTTCGGACGTCACCGGTGCAGCCGGGGCAGCAGCAACAGGCGCCGCTGGGGCCTCAGCGGCAGTGGGTGCCGGAGCAGCGGCCGGCGCTGCAGCCGCTGCATCAGCAGCACTTGCATCTTCACCGTCGGCCAACAGAATTGCGATTTTTTCGTTGACCTTGACGTTGTCGGTGCCTTCGGCAACCAAAATCTTGCCCAAGGTCCCTTCGTCGACGGCTTCCACTTCCATGGTCGCCTTGTCGGTTTCGATTTCGGCGATCACATCGCCTGCGGAAACACTATCGCCTTCGGCCTTCAGCCACTTGGCGAGTTTTCCTTCTTCCATTGTCGGCGAAAGCGCCGGCATCAAAATGTCGATCGGCATATTGTCCCCCGGCCTTAAAGCAAAACGTCGGTGTAAAGTTCAGATGGATCCGGCTCCGGATCGGTCTGCGCAAATTCCGCAGCTTCGGCGACCCGGGCACGCACATCTTTGTCGATGGCCTTTAGGTCATCTTCCGTTGCCCAGCCTTTGTCCAGCAGCCGCTGGCGGACCTGCTCAATCGGATCATGCTCGGAGCGCATCTTCTGCACTTCTTCCTTGGAGCGGTATTTAGCCGGATCCGACATGGAGTGGCCGCGGTAGCGGTAAGTGTTCATCTCCAGGATGTACGGACCTTTGCCGGACCGGCACCATTCCAACGCCCGAGCTGACGCTTCTTTGACAGCGCGCACATCCATGCCGTCGACTTTTTCGCCGGGGATGTTGAACGAGGCACCGCGCTGGGACAGATCGGTCACAGAGGAAGACCGCTCAATGCTGGTGCCCATGCCGTATTTGTTGTTTTCGATCACATAAATGACCGGCAGCTTCCACAGCTCGGCCATGTTGAAGCTCTCATAGACCTGGCCCTGGTTGGACGCGCCGTCGCCGAAGAACGTCATGCAAACATTGCCGTTCTCACGGTACTTGTTGGCAAAACCGAGACCGGTTCCCAAAGACACCTGGGCGCCAACGATGCCGTGGCCGCCATAAAAGTGTTTTTCCTTGGAGAACATGTGCATCGAGCCGCCCTTGCCTTTCGACAGGCCGCCGCGGCGGCCGGTGAGCTCGGCCATCACACCTTTTGGATCGAGATCCATTGCCAGCATATGGCCGTGATCGCGGTAAGCGGTGATCATCTGATCACCTTCGATCTTCGCCATCTGCATACCGACAACGACCGCTTCCTGGCCGATGTACAAGTGGCAGAAGCCGCCGATGAGGCCCATACCGTACAATTGTCCGGCTTTTTCCTCGAAACGGCGGATCAGAAGCATCTCGCGATATGCGTGGAGTTCATCGTCCTTGGTAAATTCGGCGATCGCAGGCTCGGCCTTCTTGGCAGATCTGCGGGTCCGGGTGGTACCGGCACTGGTCTTCTTAGCTGCAGCCATATCCCTCAACTCGGTGTGACGTTTCCCCTAAGACAGGTGAGAAGAACTTATCCTGTAACAAAGGGCAATCCAATCCGTGCAATTCCTACAGGGATACGGAATTAAAGCGATGTAATGTATGGATTATTTTTTACTTAACTGAAATTTTGTTAAGTTGCATAAATCAACTTAATTTCAGTTTATTTCTGCGCTGCTGCCGGACGCAGTACAACCAACTCGTCCGGGTGCACCAGGTTCAGATAAAGACGGGCCCGTTCGTCCAACATATCCGGATCGAGGCTTTCCGGGCGGAGCAAACTGACCCGCGCCACCAGTTCTTCCCGCTCCGCCGTCAGCAACTCAAGCTCACCTTCAAGTTCTGCAACTTGGCGTTCGATCATGGCCCGGCCAACCAGGCCAAGCTCCCCATTCATGGCATGAAACCCAAAATAGGCGAGCACCGCAATAGCAATTGCGGGCGTGATTAACCGGCGCAAAAAGGATTTTTTTCGCTGACGCGTAGCTGCTCGGGGCACTCTTTGGACCTTAAACACGGAACACTTGGTCTCTTGGTTGTTCCACTATGCCGTTTCAGGCTTAATAGATTCTTGCGATCCGGATTAAACTTGAATGCTTATCCCCAACACCGGGACCCTGACCATGGAAGGTTTTGTAAAAGAGCGGCAACAGATGGTGGACCGGCAAATCCGGGCCCGGGGCGTGGATGATGTCCGGGTTCTCGATGCCATGGTCAGCGTGCCACGCCATCTGTTTGTGGCGTCAGACGATAAGGAGCGGGCCTATCAGGATTGCCCGCTGCCGATCGGTCTCGGCCAAACGATTTCCCAGCCGTATGTCGTTGCTTATATGTGCGAGGCCCTCAGCCTGACAAAAACCTCCAAGGTGCTGGATGTCGGCACTGGTTCTGGGTATTCAGCTGCGGTTCTTTCCGAGTTGGCTGGCACGGTCATTGGCGTAGAACGCAAACCTGATCTTGTCGATCTGGCGAAAACCAACTTGGCCCGGGCCGGTTATGGCGCGATTGAAGTTCATTGTGCCGACGGCAGCATGGGGTATCTGAAGGAAGCTCCCTATGATGCCATCATGGTCGGCGCCGGCGCTCCGGCCACCCCGGACCAATTGCAGCAGCAGCTGGCGATTGGCGGACATTTGGTAATCCCCATTGGCCCGTCCCGCCATCATCAGATGCTCTGGCGGATCACCCGCATCTCCGAAGATGAATTTGACACCAAAAATCTTGGTGACGTCAGTTTTGTACCGCTGATCGGTGAAGACGGCTGGGAAGCAGGCTTCGATTAGATTTTCGATATGATTTGGTGCGCCCCAAAATCATACTGATGGCCGCAAGTCGGGTTCTAGGTGAATGCCGATGCCTTGAAACCCACTCGGGACACCACTTGCCATGCCCCTCTGGTCTGCGCGGAACCAATAAGCCCCCATTGGTGACTGGACTAGCTAATGACGTCAATCTGAATGCTTCAGCCCGCTAGCGGCCGTTTCAATCCATTTTCCAAGCTCTGCTTCACCAACATCTTGTGAAACGGAAGGATCGCAGCGAGGTAGGCGTGGCCAAAAATATTGTGACGCTGGCAGCAGGTGGACACATAGACCCGTGGCGACGGCCCTTTCCTACGGAAAATCGACAGCCGAAAATCCTGGTGCCAGTCATCTTCCCCTAAGAGAATTTCATCTTCGCGGATCTCATAAATCTTGAAAAACTGGATCCGGTCACCGGCCTGGAGTTCAGACACTTGTTTTTCAACCGCGTCTTTCGCCAGATCTTTGGTCGTCTTCAAACCAAAGGGGCGGACAACCTGATCTCTGAGTTTCAAGAGTTTTTGCGCCCAGGCCATGTCGATGGTGGTGAAATGCCCCCCCAACGCGCGGATGTCACATGCAAGTAGATCCGGTCGCGCTGACAGGTCACCGCTATATACATCCATGAAATCAATTGGCCGCCGATAAGCGTTGAGATGACTATCCAGTGGCAAAGTGTCGGCTGCAATCATGTGTCCGGCTCCTGACAAGCAGATTTGCCCGGATCATATAAGTAGAACCGCGTAACGCCACAGGCGCATTGCCGCAGGTAGGGAACGGCGAAAAACAAGGAGATCGCCGACCCGCGATGACCAGCGGCCGCCCTTAGGCAGCCGCCAACCTTGCCAGTTTGGTCAGGATCGTTGCAGCACCTTTGAGGCGTTTGTCCGTTTGCTCCCAGTCGCGCGTCAGAACCACTTTCTGATCCGGCCGGATTTTCGCCAAAACGCCTTGCTCGGCAATATAAGAAACAAGACCGGCCGGATTGGCGAATTCGCTGTTGCGGAAGGAGACCACAACCCCTTTTGGTCCCGCGTCGACCTTTTCGACATTGGCCTTGCGGCACAGCCCTTTGATGTAAACGATTTTCAGAAGATGCTGGACTTCTTCCGGTAGCGGGCCAAACCGGTCGATCAGCTCAGCGCCGAATGCATCGATTTCCTCTGCTTCCGTGACATCCCCAAGACGCCGGTAGAGCTGCAAACGCAATTGCAGATCGGCGACATAGTTTTCCGGGATCAGGACCGGCGTACCGATGTTTATCTGCGGCGACCATTGTTCCTCGCCAAAGTCCGCACCGCCATCTTTGAGCTGGGCAACCGCCTCTTCCAGCATTTGCTGGTAAAGCTCAAAACCCACTTCCTTGATGTGGCCCGATTGCTCTTCGCCAAGCAGGTTGCCCGCCCCGCGAATATCGAGATCGTGGCTGGCGAGCTGAAAGCCTGCCCCGAGAGTTTCCAGCGACTGCAAGACCTTCAATCGCCGTTCCGCGGTTGGTGTCAGGGTTTTGTTGGCCGGCACGGTGAACAGAGCATAAGCGCGGGTCTTGGAGCGCCCGACCCGACCGCGCAGCTGGTAAAGCTGGGACAGGCCGAACATATCCGCCCTGTGTACAATCAATGTGTTAGCCGTTGGAATATCAAGGCCGGATTCCACGATCGTGGTGGAGAGAAGCACGTTGTATTTGCCTTCATAAAAGGCATTCATGACGTCTTCCAGCTCGCCTGGCGGCATCTGACCATGGGCAACGGCGACTTTAAGCTCCGGAATATTGTCTTCCAGAAATTCCTTGCGCTCCGCCAAATCCGACAGGCGCGGACAGACATAAAAGCTCTGCCCGCCGCGGTAATGTTCTCTGAGCAGCGCTTCGCGCACCACCAACGGATCAAACGGCGACACGAAGGTTCTGACGGCCAGCCGGTCAACCGGCGGCGTCGCGATCAGCGAGAGTTCACGCACTCCGGTCAAAGCCAATTGCAGCGTGCGTGGGATTGGCGTTGCAGACAGGGTCAGGACGTGGATGTCCGACTTCAGTTCCTTCAGACGCTCTTTGTGCTTCACCCCGAAATGCTGTTCCTCGTCGATGACCAGCAACCCGAGATCGCGGAACTGAATGGATTTTCCAAGCAGCGCGTGCGTGCCAACAACGATGTCGACGGAGCCGTCGGCAACACCCTTCTTGGTTTGGGTCAGCTGCTTGGTGGGCACTAGCCGCGAGGCATGGGCGACATTAATGGGCAGACCATGAAAGCGCTCTGAAAACGTCTTGAAATGCTGGCGCGCCAGAAGTGTCGTCGGCACAACGACGGCTACCTGGCGCCCGGACATGGCGGCAAGAAATGCTGCGCGCAACGCCACTTCGGTCTTGCCGAACCCCACATCGCCGCAAACCAGCCGGTCCATGGGGCGCCCGGCAGAAAGATCTTCAAAAACCGCATCAATGGCGTTCAGCTGATCATCGGTTTCTTCATACGGGAATTTCGTGGCGAACTCGTCGTAGACCCCTTCCGGCGTTTCCACGACTGGCGCGGTTTTCAGGGCGCGTTCCGCCGCGGTTTTGATCAAACCGTCAGCGATTTCCAAAATCCGCTTTTTAAGTTTGGCCTTGCGCGCTTGCCAGGCTCCACCGCCAAGCTTGTCGAGCTGCGCTTCCTGATCTTCCGAGCCGTAGCGGGACAGAAGTTCGATGTTTTCAACCGGCAGATAGAGTTTGTCGCCACCGGCATATTGCAATTCCAGGCAATCATGCGGCGCGCCAATGGCTTCCACGGTTTTCAGGCCGATGAACCGGCCGATGCCGTGTTCGACGTGCACGACAAGATCGCCTTCTGACAGGCCTGTCGCCTCGGTGATGACATTGGCGCCCTTGGCCTTGCGGCGCGATTTGCGCACCAGCCGGTCACCCAGAATGTCCTGCTCGCCAATGAAGGCAATGTCCTTGAGTTCAAAACCGTGTTCGATACCCAATACACACAACGCCGAGGTCTTTTCCGGCAGTTCTTCGGCTTCCTGAAGCGTTTCCACATTTTGGACAGCGCCCAAGCCGTGATCACCCAGGATCTGTCCCAGCCGGTCGCGCGAACCATCGGACCAGCAGGCAATCACGGTGCGTTTGCCGCCCTTTTGCAGATCGCGGACATGGGTGGTCAGCGCGTCAAAAATGTTGACGTCGCCAGCTGTGCGTTCGGCGGCAAAACTGCGGCCCTGGCGGCCGCCGAGTTCGATCACCGCATTGCCGCTGCCCGGCGGCGGTGTGAAGGCATCAAGCGTCCCGGTTGCCCGGTCGGCCAGCGCGGCGGTCCATTCATCGGGGGTGAAATACAAAAGTTCCGGCGCTATCGGCATATATGGTACGGTTCCGGCGCCAGATCCCATTTCCCGGGCTTCTTCCCGCGCCTTATAATGCTCGCCGATCTGTTCAAGCCGTTCCCGAACGGCATCACCGCTGCTGGCATCCAGCACAACCGGGGCATCACCGATGAAATCGAACAGCGTTTCCAGCCGTTCATGAAACAGCGGCAGCCAATGCTCCATGCCCGCATAGCGGCGGCCGTCACTGATCGACTGATACAGCACATCATCCCGGCTGGCGGCGCCAAAACTTGCCAGATACGACCGGCGGAACCGGGAAACGGCCTCCTCGGACAGCACCACTTCGCTCATCGGCACCAGGTCGAGGCGCTTCAGCTGTTTGGAGGTGCGCTGAGTTTCTGGATTGAAGGAACGGATAGATTCCAGTGTATCGCCGAAAAAGTCGAGACGCACCGGTTCTTCCGCACCCGGAGCAAAGAGGTCAACAATGCCGCCGCGGACTGCGTATTCGCCTGTTTCCCGAACAGTTGGCGTCCGCGAAAAGCCGTTCATTTCCATCCAGTTGGAAATCGCAGCCATATCGATCTGATTGCCCGGCGCCATGGAGAGCGTCTGATCGGCCATGAAGGCGCGTTCCGGGATGCGTTGGACGGCCGCGTTCAAGGTGGTGACCAGAAGAACCTTACGGCCCTCTTCGATGCCGCGAGCCAGTTGACCAAGCGCAAGAAGACGGCGGGCACTGATCGCCGGGTTCGGCGACACCCGGTCATAAGGCAAACAATCCCAGGCCGGCAGCTGGATGATTTCCGCGCCCGGATCAAAGAAGCTCAATGCCTCGCTGATCATCGCCATGCGCGTTGCATCGCGCGCAATAAAGACCAGCGCCAGGCCGCTTGCCGAACTCTCATTCAAAAGCCGCGCAAGTGCATAGCTTTCCGCACCATCGGGCACGCCAGCCAACGTCACATTGGCCTGGTCCTTCAACAAGCTGTCGAACACAGCAACCGTCCTTGTTTTGTTATTTTTTGAAGCCTGCCGGTCCGGCAGCTTCATGATAGGCGATAATCTGCCGGTAGAGCGCACTGTCCCATTCATCCGGCAGCGGTTTGCGGCCCGTCATCCAGGCATACAAGTCCTGATCGTGCGCCGTCAGCAGATGCTCCAGTTCCTTGAGCTGCTCTGCATTGAGGTCGTCGATCATGGCATCCGCAAACCCGCCGAGCAGCAAATCCATTTCCTTCATGCCCCGGTGCCAGCAGCGGAACAGGATTTTTTTACGCCGCACATCCCGGCCGTGTGTTTCGTTGTCATTTGTCGCGCTGGGATGATCGGACATGGAAGGCCTTTGGAAGCTGAACCGGAAAACGGCAAATGCGAGATACGCAAGCCTAGCGGATAGAATGAAATCTGGCGACTGTATAGCGCTGAAATTTGGAAAAGTCAGTGCCGAAGTTCACAGATTGTTCTAATTGTTGCACTTAAGATGGAGTTCATGTCAGAACAGGATATCAAATCCGCTTTGCGGCCTGTCTGACTTAAGGTTTCCTCCCCTGAATGCGCCCTCCGGTTCTAGATCCGCTGTTTGCTCCGGTCTCCACACTTCCCGGCATTGGGCCGAAAATCGCCAAACTCGTCGCAGGGCTTGTTGGCAGCCAGCCGGATCGGGATGCGACTGTTGCCGATCTTTTGTTTCATATCCCGCACAGTCTGATCGACCGGCGTCACAAGCCGGGGATCGCCTATTCGGAAAACGGCGACATCGTCACGCTGGATGTCACCATCGGCCGGCATTCCGCCCCGCCCCGCCATTCCAAGGCGCCGTACAAGATCTCCGCTTATGATGAGACTGGCCAAATCACTTTTGTCTTTTTCCATTCAAGGCAAGACTGGCTTCTAAAAACCTTTCCGGAAGGCGAGCGGCGGATCGTCTCGGGCAAAGTGGAATGGTTTAATGACCGGCCACAAATGGTGCATCCGGATTATTCGGTCTCGCCGGAAGAAGCGGACCAGATGCCACCGATCGAGCCGGTCTATCCGCTGACCGCAGGCCTTGCCTCCAAAACACTGCAAAAGGCGATGAAGGCGGCGGTAGAGAAAATCCCGCGTCTGCCGGAATGGCTGAATGAACCGCATTTGCATCAAACCGCATGGCCGGATTTTGCTGAAGCTCTGGAAACCTTGCACGCGCCGAAGGAACGGCAAGATACTGAACCGCATTCGCCGTTCATGCAACGGCTTGCCTACGATGAACTTCTCGCCAGCCAGCTCGCGCTGGCACTCGTGCGCGCCAACATGCGCACTCTGGGCGGCATTGAACGGAAACCCCATGGCCACCTTCAGGCATCGGTGATCAACGCCCTGCCCTTTGAGCTGACCGACAGCCAGAAAAACGCCATCAAGGACATCAACGCCGACCTAGCAGAGCCGGTCCGCATGCTGCGTTTGCTGCAAGGCGATGTTGGTGCGGGCAAAACCGTTGTGGCCCTGGCAACACTCGCGCAAGTGATAGAAACCGGCGCGCAAGGCGGCCTGATGGCGCCAACCGAAATCCTCGCCCGCCAGCATTTTGCGTCCATGGAGCCGATTTGCGAAAAAGCCGGCATCCGCCTGGCGCTGATGACCGGCAAGGACACGCAAAAGGAACGCCGCCTGCTTCAGGAGAAGCTGGACGCAGGAGAAATTGACCTGGTGGTTGGCACTCACGCCTTGTTTCAGGGATCTGTCACGTTCAAAGACCTTGGGATGGTCGTAGTCGACGAACAGCACCGGTTCGGAGTGCACCAGCGGCTGGCGCTGTCAGCCAAGGGGCGCGGAGTCGATGTTCTGGTCATGACGGCAACACCCATCCCGCGCACACTTGTTCTGACCTGTTTTGGCGACATGGATGTCACCAAACTCACCGGCAAACCGGCTGGCCGCAAACCGATCAAGACGGTATCCGTCTCGCTTGACCGGCTGGAGGAGATCATCGGACGCGTCAGGGCGGCAACACGGGACGGCCAGAAGGTCTATTGGGTCTGCCCGCTGGTGGAAGAATCGGAAAAAATCGATCTGGCCGCAGTTGAGGATCGGCAGCGTGTCCTGGAACACATGCTCGGCCAGAAAGTCTCGCTGGTCCATGGCCGCATGAGCGCGGACGAAAAAGATGCCGCCATGGACGATTTCAAGTCCGGCCGAACCCGCATCCTAGTGGCAACCACGGTGATTGAAGTCGGTGTTGATGTTCCAGATGCCACCATTATTGTGATCGAGCATGCCGAAAGGTTCGGTCTGGCACAATTGCACCAGCTGCGCGGCCGGGTCGGGCGCGGCGACAAGCCGTCGTCTTGTGTGCTGCTTTACAAGAGCCCGCTTGGGGAAACAGCCGGTGCGCGCCTCAACATCATGCGCGAGACCAACGACGGGTTTCTGATTGCCGAAGAAGATTTGCGGCTCAGAGGCGGCGGGGAAATCCTCGGCACCCGCCAATCCGGCACGCCGGGCTTCCGGATCGCAAGGGCGGAGGACCATGCAGACCTGATGGAAGTGGCCCGAGACGATGCCCGGCTGATCCTGGAAACCGATCCGGATCTCAAAAGTCCGCGCGGCGAAGCCCTGCGTTGCCTGCTTTATCTCTTCGGCCGCGACGCCGCCATCCAGCTGCTGCGAGCGGGTTAGATTTTCAGTTTTTGATTTGATTGTAAGGCCAACTAATCGGCTCTCATACCTATCAGCTTGTCATCCCGGTTTGGCGCTCTCGCGCCAAGACCGGGATCCAGTACGCCATGTGGTTGGAGGCCAATAAACAAGCCCTTTCATGAGGTTACTGGATCCCAGCCTTCGCTGGGATGACAAGCTTTAGGGACAATTCAAACTGACCCACGTCACCCAGGAATTGTGTTGCCAACAGCCGGGTTTCTCTATCCAGAAACAAGCGCCCCGATTTCCCGGGCGCTCATATGCTCCAGCTGATCGAGCATGGTCCAGATTCGTACTCCCTCCTCGTCAAGACAGGCCTGCGCCTTGGTCTTCAGTTTCTCTTCCAAGACGGCAAGTGGCAGCGGCGCTGCGAGATCAAAGGAGACGGGACGGGTTTCGCCCGATTTCAGAGTCAAAACACCTTCGGATTGGAGATCGGTCAGCGTTTCGTCGCCGGTAACTGCGACTTTTTCCGCAAAGGCTGTGAGCTCCGGATCGATTGCCAGGTCATCTGTATAGAAGTTACGTGCACCGGTCGCATCTCCGCGCAAGGTCATGCCGGCAAGCCAGGCATAGCTGAATTTGACTTCTAGCCCAGTCCGCGGCTGTTTGATGTCGCAGACTTTCAACCACCTCGGATTTGTTTTGAGCGACAGGGCCGCAACATCCGAAAGAGCAATGCCGTCGCCCCTGACAAGCAGCAATCCTTCGATCATGGCATGAAGCCCGTGGCAGCAGGCATGAAGCTTGTATTTGTTGTCCTCAAACAAAAGGTTTCCCCCTGAAAGACCGTCCCAGCCGGCCGTTTCCAGCGGCACCCCAGCGTGATGGGTTTCTGCAAATCCCTGGTTTCCCATCAAGCCGTCATCGCAAGACGTCAAGCCGAGCGCCGCCAATTGTGCACATTCCACACCGTTGGACGCGGCTATGCCCGCATTATAAGGTTTGCCCATGGTGCCGAACTGCGATTTCAGGCCGGAAGCGCGGGTCGCGCAGAGGCCAATGGCCGCCCGCATCCGCTCTTGTGACAGGCCATAAAGGCGTCCGGCGGCAATCGTTGCGCCAAAAGCTCCGGCGGTTGCGGTCTGATGAAACCCGGTGTTGTAGTGGCGCGGGCCTAAAACAAGACCGATGCGGATCGCTGCCTCCGCACCAACTGCAAAGGCCGCGATCATGTCTGCAGCGCTGGCATCGACCTCTTCTGCGGCCGCCAAGGCTGCCGGAAAGATCCCGACCGACAGGTGGCCCACATGGGCGAAATGGGTATCGTCATAATCGAGCGCATGGCTTGCAGCGCCATTAACGAGCGCCGCCGTCCGTGCGGGCAGTTTCTGCCCCTGAAAAGTCGAGGCGGCTTCAATGCCCCCTTCCCGCGCTGCAAATTCCCGCAGTTTTTGGGACACAGGTTCTTCGGCTCCGGCCCTGCCGCAGACCAGCCAATCGAGCAGAGAGAACCGGGCCAGCCTGAGAGCCGTATCAGAGATTTCACCCGGAGCGATTTTGGAAAAAGCGATCAGATCATCAATGAACGGCATAAGAACTGGTTCCAGAAAGAAAGATTGTAAAGGACTTCACCCGCACCAGCGATATCGAATAAGCTTCGGCCTGTGAAGCAATTAGCGCCACGCCTGCCCTGGCTAACTTTCACATATATTTGGAATATAGGAGAGCCTCTATGAATAAGCGTGCTGTCTGCCCGCCGGCTTTTCAAGCCGCTGCCAAAGCGATGAATGCATCTCCGGCAATCCTATCCTGCAACCACCTGTTTTTAACCGGCATGACCGGGAGCCGAGCCGATGGGTCCATGCCAGGCGACCCGCATGAGCAGTTCCGCAACGCCTTCGAAAAGATCAACGCAATACTCGCCGAAGAAAATCTCAATTTTTCAGCAGTCGTCGAAATGACGAGCTACCACGTCGCCTTGCACCAACACTTTGATGTTTTTAGTGCCGTGAGGTCAGAGTACGTCCAAGTACCATCTCCCGCCTGGACGGCTGTAGAAGTCGCAGGACTGCGGCGTAAAGGCGCACTCGTCGAAATCCGGGTCATTGCAGACGCGCGCTGCTAGGCATCCTCGGTCTTCTTCAGCCGCTCCGCCTGTTTCGGGTCAACGACCAGATCTTCGACAAGTTCGGGATACTCCGGGCTGACGAGGCCTGCGGAAATCACCAATTTGGCAGCATCTTCGACACTCATGTTGAGCTCAATGACGTCTGCTTTTGGAACAAAAAGCAAAAAACCCGACGTCGGGTTCGGCGTGGTCGGAAGAAACACCGAAACGGTCTCGGCCATATTTTTGAGCTGCGACGACACTTCGCCCTTGGTTTCGGTCGAAATGAACACGATGGCCCACAAGCCGCGGCGCGGATATTCGATCAGAGCCGCTTTGTTGAAACTGGTCCCGCGTTGATCAAGTGCTGTCTGAAAGATCTGCTTTAAGCCACTGTAAATATTACGAACCAGCGGCATACGGCCAACGAGATTTTCGCCGAAATTGATCAGGCTACGGCCCAAGAAATTCGCCGCCAGAAAGCCGATGATCGTCAGCGCAAATATCGCGACGATCAAACCAAAGCCAGGAATGGAAAACGGCAGATAGGTTTCCGGGTTATAGTTGGCGGGCACGAAGGGTTTTACCCAGCCGTCGACCCATTTGATGAACGTCCAGGTGAGCCACAAAGTGATCCCGATCGGACCGGTGATGACCAAGCCTGTCAGAAAATAATTCCGCAAACGCGTCGCTGCACCCGGCCGGTGGGGTACCAATAGCTCGTCATCTGCACTATGTTTCTTGCTCATCGGCGAAACCTGATCATCGTCTCTTAGAGTTCCCGTTTTGCATCCAGCCATAAGCTAGATAAGTATCATTGTCGCGGCGCGGTATCCTTCGTTCGAATAAATTTTCAGCGAAGTCCCCGCAAAATGCCGAAATCGGAGGCACGAGTGCACCGGAGCACGTTTATACTACTTGGATTGGCTTGTGTGGCGGTGGGCATCATCGGAGCTTTTTTACCGATTTTACCCAGCACGATTTTTTTCATTGCCGCTGCGGCCTGTTTCGCACGGTCTTCTCCCCGGCTTGAACAAAAAATCCTCGAACATCCTATTGTAGGCCCGTCGGTGGTCGCCTGGCGCCATCATGGTGCCATTCCGCCCATGGCAAAATTCTATGCGGTCGGCGGCATGACACTCGGATTTGCTGTGTTCTATTGGTCCGCTGCGCCAGCACCCTGGCTCGCGGTCTTAGTTGCCCTGGGAATTACGGCGTGTGCGATCTACGTGGTGACCCGTCCGTCTGGGCCCAAATCAGCATCCGATAAGGCTGGTGACCCTGGCACCAACAGTGCGCCTTCAGACGTCGGGAATTAGCCGTTTTCCGAAGGCTGCCGACGTTTCAAGCGCATAATCCATGTCCCCGTAAAACCTGTGTACGGCGTCATTGTCCTTGCGCACGAACAGATTGATCTTTGGACATCCAAGGCTGGTCAGATAATCTTCGCACTGTTGCATAAGGTTGCGGCCATACCCGCCGCCCTGATGCGCCGGATCGACACTTAGATAATAAACCGCACCACGATGGCCATCATACCCGGTCATCACCGAGCCAATGACGGTCTGATCTTTTATCAACACAAACAAACGGCTGGCGTCCACACTGAGGCACCGGTCAATGTCCTTGTCCGGATCATTCCAGGCGCGCACCAGACCGCATTTCTTCCAAAGTGTGATAACATCCTGGCGGTGCTGTTCCTCGAACAGAACGATGACTGACTTATCCGCATCCGGCATGATTATTCCACCGTCACCGACTTGGCGAGATTGCGTGGCTGATCGACATCCGTCCCCATGAAAACCGCCGTGTGATAGGCGATCATTTGAACAGGCAAAGCGTAGATGATGGGCGCGACAATGTCCGACATCTCTGGCAAGATCACCGTATCTTTCGCTGCATTGCCGCTTTCAGACGCCCCTTTTTCATCCGTAATCAGAATGATGCGTCCGCCGCGTGCCGCCACTTCCTGCATGTTGGAGACGGTTTTTTCGAAAATTCCGTCATGAGGCGCGATCACAAACACCGGAATGTTCTCATCGATCAATGCAATCGGGCCATGCTTCAGCTCACCGGCCGCATAGCCTTCGGCGTGAATGTAGGACAGCTCTTTCAGCTTAAGCGCGCCTTCCAGCGCCAGCGGATAGCTGGTCGACCGGCCGAGATAGAGCGCGTTTGTCGCCTGCGACAGCGGCTGGGAGAGTTTTTCAATCGCGGTTTCACTGGCGAGCGCCTTCAAGGCCAGGCTTGGAACTTCTGTGAGTTCGGCAACCAGCTTTTTCTCGTCTTCTGCGGACAGAACACCGCGTTCGCGGCCAGCCTGCAAAGCAAGCGCTGCCAATACGGCCAACTGGCACGTAAAGGCCTTGGTGGACGCGACGCCAATCTCAGGGCCTGCAATCGTCTGGAAAACCACATCGGCTTCGCGGGCAATCGTGCTTTCCGGCACATTGACCACCGCACCGATCGATGCCCCCTGCTCCTTGCAGTAGCGCAAGGAGGCCAGAGTGTCCGCCGTTTCCCCGGACTGCGAGATGAACAGCGCGCTGTCCTTGTCGCTCATCGGCGTTTCACGGTAGCGGAACTCACTGGCGATATCGATATCCACCGGCAGGCGGGCATATTTTTCAAACCAGTATTTGGACACAAGGCCTGCCAGATATGCTGTGCCGCAAGCCGAAATAACCAGGCGGGACAAGCCCTTAAATTGGATCTTGTCCGCACCTGGCACCTTTGCGGTCTGGGCACCGTAATCCAGATACCGCGACAGCGTATGGCCGAGCACCTCCGGCTGCTCATGGATTTCCTTGGCCATGAAGTGCTTGTAATTGCCTTTATCCATCAGGGCAGCCGTCACCGAAGACCGCGCCTCCGGACGGCTTACCGGCTGATTGTCCGCATTGTAGATCTGATGGGATGACCGGGTCAGCACCACCCAATCGCCTTCATCGAGATAGGTGATCCGGTCGGTAAAGGGCGACAAGGCAATGGCATCGGAGCCCAGGAACATTTCCCCATCCCCATGTCCGACGGCAAGCGGAGAGCCTTTGCGGGCGCCGATCATCAAATCCTGTTCACCGGCAAACAGCATGGCCAGCGCAAAAGCGCCGTTCAGCCGCGGTAAAACTGTGGCGGCGGCATCTGTTGGAGAGGCGCCTTTGGCGATCTCAAGGTCCAGCAAATGGGCGACGACTTCCGTGTCGGTTTCTGTTTCCAGCACCGCGCCGGCGGCAGATACCTCCTCGCGCAGATCAAGATAATTCTCGATAATCCCATTATGGACCACAGCGACGGACCCAGCCTGGTGCGGATGAGCATTTCCGACAGTCGGAGCCCCGTGGGTCGCCCACCTTGTGTGACCGATGCCGCTAGTGCCCGCCAATGGTGCGTTTTCAAGCGCTGTTTCGAGATTACGCAGTTTGCCTTCGGCCCGGCGGCGCATCAGGGCACCATCAACGAGCGTGGCAACGCCGGCAGAATCATATCCGCGGTATTCCAGCCTCTTGAGCGAATCCACCAACCTTGGCGCCGCAGCAACCCCGCCCAAAATGCCTACAATTCCGCACATGCAGCTAATCCCTTACCCAAACACAATCGAGTGACCGCCCCGGTTTAGACGAGGCAGCGTTAAAAACTGAAATCAAACCCTGTTTCAGAAAATGACAAGGCTCATCCGGTCCTGACCACCGTCAGGATTTCTGATCCTTGGCTCTTTTGAGTTTTTCCCGGAGGACCTTGGCCATGCCGTCTTTTGCTTGCTGGCGGCTACGGCCAAACGCCATGGCGTCGCTTGCAACATCCTTGGTGATCACGCTGCCTGCCGCAACAAATGCGCCCTCTCCCAAGGAAACTGGAGCGACCAATGTCGAATTCGAACCGACAAAAGTTCCTGGGCCAATTTCAGTCCGGTGTTTCAAAAAACCGTCGTAATTACAGGTAATCGTGCCAGCACCAATGTTGCTTTTTGCGCCAACGCTGGCATCCCCCACGTAACTCAAATGGTTGGCCTTTGCGCCCTCACCGAACTTAGCATTTTTGGCTTCCACAAAGTTGCCAACCCGCACGCCTTTGCCAAGCTCGGTTCCGGGCCGAAGGCGGGCATAGGGCCCGACCACCGCGCCACTGCTCACGGAGGCACCTTCCAGATGACTGAATGCCCGAATGTGCGCACCGGAACGGATCTTCACTCCTGGACCAAAAACCACATTTTGTTCAATGATCACATCGGCTTCGACAACTGTGTCATGCGCAAAAAAGACCGTATCCGGCGCCAGCAGCGTGACGCCGTTGCCGAGCACTTCTGTCCGCTTGCGCGCCTGGAAATCGGCTTCGCACGCGGCCAATTGCGCGCGGGTATTTATCCCTTGTGTTTCCACTTCTGAGCCCGCGACCGCGACCACTTTCAGACCACGTTCATTTGCGATCTCGACCGCATCGGTCAGATAGTATTCACCCTTCACATTATCATTGCCGATCGCCCGCATCAGGTCCAAGGCATGATTTCCGGCAAAACCCATGATCCCCGAATTGCAGAACGTGATCTGACGCTCTGCATCGCTGGCATCTTTTTCTTCGCGGATCGCCAACAAGCGGCCGTCTTTCATCAACAACCGGCCATATCCGTGAGGCGTTTTTGTCTCGAAGCCAAGCACAACGAGATCTGCGCCCTCAGCCAAAGCATCACGGACTTTGGTGATGGTATCCGACGTCACCAAAGGCGTATCACCAAACAGCACCAGAACATCATCAGCTGGTGCTTCCATCGCTGATGATGCAGCAAGCGCAGCATGCGCCGTTCCGAGCCTGTCGGTCTGGACAAAACACTGTGCGGCAGCGGCCAGTTTGGCGACAAGGTTTTCAAGATCCGGCATGTCTGGGCCTGTAACAACAGACACCCGCTCTGATCCCGCGTCTGCGAGGCCTTTCAAGACATGGCCAACAAGAGGCAGCCCACCAATCTCATGCATGACCTTCGGAAGATCCGATTTCATACGTGTGCCGAGGCCAGCGGCCAGAACCACAGAGTGACAGCTTCGCGATGTCATTGATGTCCCAACTCTTTCAACTTGAAAAGCAAAGATAGATGATTTGGCCTCTATATGCCCCGATCCACAGAACATTGAAAGATCAGAACTCTCCTCAGTGCATATTACCGTTTCATTAACCATATTCAGCGCCAAATGGACTACCTTTCGAAGGATTCGAAACGAGAATCGGGAACCAGGAACGTTGAAGGCGGCACCGGCCAAAAAACCGATGCGGGATACAATCCGCGACACCCTCACGCCCTCGCGTGTCGGGCTGCTGTCTTGGGCTTTTGCCGCCCTTGCCATGGGCACAGTTGGCATGGCGTCCTACAAATTCAGTTCCACATCCCTCAGCCCCCCTCAGACCGCCTACCGGATATCAGGCATTCAATTGCCGCCGGATGGAGACGTGACCGCAACCGGATCAATTCGGTCTGGAACACGCGGCGAACCGATTGAAGTCTTGCGCCTGCCAGGAGAAACCTCCTCTGGCACACTAAGTGCGCTTGAACAAAGCCAAATCACCGTCCTTCAAGAACAAATTGCCCGGCTGCGCCGCCGCTTGAGCACAATGAGTGCGCAGAACGACGCCTATTCACGGCGGTTAGCTGCTCTTGAAGCCGAAATTGCAAATCCGGCAGAGCGTGCCTCCGGCACCAAACCGGGCGCAAAAAGCCAAACAACAGCTTCTTTCCTGTCTGGATCCAGTTCTCGTGAATTGGCGGATGCCTCGCACGTTAAGCGGCCCATGGCGCCTCTGCCCAAACCGACAAAGATGGCGGACGCTTCTGCCGCCAAACCGGCACTCATGGCGTCTGCCGAGACCATGAAAGATGAACAGGCCGCAGGACGCCGCCCGGCGTCCCGGCGGATTAATCTTCACACGGGACAGCGGGCTCCAGAGCTTCCCATTCCAGCTTCGCAGCAAGCGCCGGTGAAAATTGTTCAGCTGCCTCCAGCAGACACCAATGGATCATTGGCGACCGGTTCCATTCCGCAACAGCCTGGACTGCAGCCTCTGCAGGAATTTGACAGCACACCGGCCAGCACCACCTTGCGGCCAAAGGTTATTGCGCCATCAGATGCGGCCGGCACCTTACGCGGCGGCGGACGCAGCACGCTCAAGCGCAGTGACTTTGGTGCGATTGTTGGCCATTTCTCGTCGCTCGCCGAAGCTGCAAACGCCTGGTCCAAGTTCAAGGAACAAAACGAAGAACGCATGCGCGATCTGCGTCCTTTGATCAAAAACCGCTCGGCGCAAGGTGGCGTATCGCTTTTGGTCGGTCCGTTTGGCAATGCGGCCGATGCTGCAGCGGCCTGCTTCTATCTTCTTGATGTCACAGATCTGTGCCAACCGGCGCTTTATGCGGGTGCACCTATGATCGCGGCCTCGGACTTTCCGCAAACAACTTACTAAAATCTCCCGAGATTATGACGGTCTTGAACCGGCCTGAAACTGTGGTTCAGACCTTGCAAGAGTTTGCCACCTACGGAAATCTCGCGCGGGCGCCTGCCGCTGATTAGCCGATGTATTGGAACGCTGGGAACGTCTCCAGCAGCCAGTAAGAGAACACGGCCATCTGACCTGTCAGGAACATGATGCCGGTGAGCACTAGGATCCCGCCCATGGTTTTTTCAACCGCACCCATGTGTTTGCGGAACCGCTTCATGAAGCGCAGGAACGGTCCGGCAAACAAAGCGGCCAACAAAAACGGAATGCCAAGCCCCATGGCATAGGCGGACAGGAGAATGGTGCCTTGAAGCACGGTGTCCTTTGCCCCGGCAACAAACAGGATGGCTGCCAGGATCGGCCCCACACACGGCGTCCAGCCGAACCCAAAGGCCAATCCGATCACATAGGCTCCGAGCGGACCTGCCGGCTTCTTATCGACATGAACGCGCGCTTCCTTGTAAAGCAGCCCAATTTTGAAAACGCCAAGGAAATGCAGCCCCATAACGATGATGGCAGCCCCTGCAATGTATCCAAGATAGTCGAGATATGTCCGGATAAATTGGCCGAGGAAACTGGCTGTAGCGCCCAGAAGGACAAACACTGTCGAAAACCCGAGAACAAAGACGACGGCACTGAAGAAGACGCGCCGCGACGCGTCCCCGTCTGCGTCATCCTCACCGGTCAGCTGATCGAGAGACACACCCGCCAGATAACCAAGGTAGGGCGGAACCAACGGCAAAACACAGGGGGAAACAAACGACAAAATGCCTGCAAGCACGGCGCCGATAATGGTTACGTCCTGTATCATTCCTGTTTCCACCAGTTCTATTTATTGCGCTCAAGCAAGCACTTCTTCCACCCGGCGCTTCGAACGCTATGTACCCGGCTTCACCAAAGTGCACAAACACGAATTGCTCACCATTTGGAGAGCTGCCCTCAAATTCTTCAAGCTTGCTGGTGTTGTGCCGAGAGGCAACCCTTTCAGGCTCCTGCCGCTAATTCAAATAGCCTTGTTCGCGATAAAAATGTAGTGCGCCAAGATGAAGCGGGGCAATCGTCTTGGGATTGGCTAATTCCGCCCTTTGCAGGTACTCAAGTGCAGGATGGGCTGTGCGGAAGTCTTCAAAGTCACCAAAGACCGACCGGACAACGGTGTCGACGACCGCTTCGGGCATGGTTTTGGTAGTCATCACTAAAGCCGGTGTCCCAAAGGTCGCAACCACGCTTTGCCCTTCATAAGTCTCGTCTGGAACGACTGCTTTCCGATAAAATGCAGCATCTTCAAGCATGGCTGAGATTATTTGATCATCAAGCTCAATGAAGCGGATGCCGCATTGCTCCTGTGTATCTTCAACCACACCGGCTGGGTGGCCAATAAAAACAAAATAACCATCTATGGCTCCAGTGCACAGCGCCTCTCCTAGTCCCGACAAGTCTTGGCGGGTAAAGTGCCGTTGCTCAATATCAGTCCAACCAGACAGCTCTGCGATTTGCTTCCATGTTGCCGCTGAACCGGACCCCGCAGGGCCGATGTTGACCCGTTTTCCCTTCAAGTCTGTCAATGATTGAACATTGGAGGTTTCACGCACGACGATCGTCGCCAATTCCACGTGCAGCCCCAAAACTGTTCGAAGATCTGAAAATGGACCTTTATCTCCAAACACAGAGGTTCCTGAATAGGCGTGATGCAGCCAGTCGGCCTGGATGATGGCAAAATCCGTTTTTCCGGATCGAAGGTCTTCCAAGTTGCCTATTGATCCCCTGCCGGGTTCAGCCGCGCAGCGTATGCCGTGTTCAGCACGTGTTTCATTGATACTGCGGCAGATGGCATTCCCGGTTGGAAAGTAAACACCGGTTACACTGCCCGTTCCAAGTGTCATGAACATCTGGTCCCGTGCCTCAGCATTGCCGCCAAGAAGGGCCAAACCTATCCCAATAAAGATCGTTAGATTTCGAACAAACAGCACGGCTGCTCTCATGACGGCAAACTGGAGCTTGAAGAAAACCGCTGTCAAACTGCTGCAATCACTTAGCACCACCGCCCCCAAAATATCTTTCGTAGCGTTAGCGGTAAGCCATACCAAACACAGCCACCAGAAGATAGTTGGCAAGCGCGATCACGGTTTGGTGCACAGAGATGTCAGATGAAGACGTTCGGGATGGGAAAGTTCAATTCTTTTTCAGGCAACCTTCTCATGGGTACCAATTGGCTTTTTAATTTCAATTTCAAAGAAAAACACCGGCCGCCATTGGCCGGTGGCAATCGCGAGGCCTTAGTTGATCCGCCCTCCTTCGATCACCGCAAAAATCTCGCCTTTTAGCGTTTCTTCGGATTCGCCATTGCGCAGCCCTTCCCGCCATTGATCAATGATCAATCGCAGGCTTAACGTATCCCTGTTGTTGGGAAGGTCATCGATGAACCCTTTGAAGAATCCATCCAGGCGTTCTCTATCGACTGCCCCTTGATCGATCAGGGCGTGAATCAGAGTCATCGTCGCAGCGATGTGCCCTTTCACAAAATCGAACTCGATCGAGTTCATCTGTGTCTCTTTCGTTGTTGAATGCATGTCACCTCTCACAGTCCCAAACAAGTTACATGACAATGCATCGGGCCGCCACCTGACACTTTTAGCAGTACAACGGAATGATTTTTCTTAAAATTAAACTCAACTTAAATGTATGCATTGTTACTCTGAGACACTTTTTTGCCACATACATTTTTTTACATAGAGAATTACTTCAACCACACAATGAACACTTCATTGGTAGGATTTTTGACACGAATTTCTGTTTTTCTATCTGCACTCCCCGCATTTTTTGCAGGCCTGTTGAAAAAAACGAAATTGCCTCTTGCATTGTCCCCAGTGTCAGCATAAACACAGCGCCACCGACGCGGTGCGGCGCAAACGAAGCGCTTCCCAAGTCGGATTTGGTGGGAGCCGATAGCTCAGCTGGTAGAGCAACTGACTTTTAATCAGTAGGTCCAGGGTTCGAACCCCTGTCGGCTCACCAAATCTTCAAAAAAACTTAGCAGAAATTTTATAGCGTGCAATTCTTGGAAATTGCAATTTTTGCGCTTGGCAATGTCATTTTTGACATATTCCACAGAAATACGCTGCATATACCTGACATCGCCCAGTAATAATTGACGTGGAGTCTCTTTAGCCAGCCCAGCGGTATTGGAATATATAACTAGGCCACTCACTTTTAAGAGTATGGCGATACACAACTAGCCTTATGTAGTTTTGACTTTCCTTTGCTTTCTCCTGCTCTTTGCGGACACCGTTGGCGCACGCAAAAAGGCTCCAGAATTATCCGGAGCCTTTCTGTATTTAGGTCAGATAACTATGTCTTTAAAAGCTGCTTATGGTCCGCTTAGCCACTAGGAGGCTGTCTGAGAGCCTTCTTCCGCTGGCACGCTCGGAGTATCGCCGAACCAGCCTTTGACCGTTTCACGCATGGTCTGAAGCGACGCATAAAGGATCGGGATAAGGATCACGCCAATTGTCGTGGCGAAGAACATGCCGCCAAAAACGGCAAAACCGATCGCGTTCTGACTGGCCGCGCCAGCGCTGGAGGCTGTCATCAGCGGCACAACACCCAACAGGAACGACAAAGCTGTCATCATGACGGCTCGGAACCTCAGATGTGCGGCCTCAATCGCCGCTTCCTTGACCGACTTGCCACTATCCCTTTGTTCCATGGCGAATTCCACGATCAAGATCGCATTCTTCGCCCCAAGGCCAATCAGCATGATCATCCCGATCTGCGTATAGAGATTGATATCTCCACCCGTCACGAACACTGCGACCAACGCACCGAGCAGTGCGATGGTCACCGACATCAAAATGGCCACTGGCATGGTCCAGCTCTCATATTGAGCAACCAGGAAGAGATAGGTGAAGATCACCGACAGAATGAGGATGAAGGTAACAATTGCTCCAGCACCCTGCTGCTGGGCTGCTGTTCCCGTCCATTCGTAGGTATAGCCCGGCGGTACAGCTTCTGCTGCGGCTGCCTCCATACCACTGATGACCACACCTGTTGAAGCTCCTGGAGCTGGATCGGCCATGACTGCCGCGGACCGGAACAGGTTGTAGCGCGTCAGGATTTGAGGCCCCAACACATTTTCCGTCGTCACCAAACTCCGAATGGGGACCATCGTGCCGGTATCTGATCGCACATAGAGATTGCCAATATCTTCGATCCGATCCCGGAATCGGCCATCGGCCTGGATCATGACCTTGTACACCCGGCCGAAAATATTGAAGTCGTTGATATAGTAGGATCCAAGATAGGCCTGAAGCCCAGTGAAGACCTCAGAGACGTTTACCTGAAGGGTTTTTGCTTTTTCCCGGTCCAGATCGACAAAGACTTGCGGCACGTTCGCGCGGAACGTCGAATAGGCCCGGCCAATATCAGGGTTCTGATTTGCGGAATAGACCAGTGATCCTGTCGCAGATGCAAGATCTTGTGGTGTCCCGCCGCCGGTCTGCTGCAGCATCAGCTGCACACCGCCAGTGGTGCCCAGGCCCGGGATGGGCGGTGGATTGAAGGCGATGATATTGGCGCCCGGAATGGCGGAAAACTGTGCCCAGAACTTAGCGAGAATGTCATTGATATGAAGGCCAGGATCCTGGCGTTCATCCCAGCCGGTCATGGTGGCAATAACAAGAGCCGAATTTGACGACGTCGCACTGTTCAAAATGGAATAGCCATTCACGACAGTCACATCCCGAACACCTGGTGTATCGCGTGCCAGCTGAATGACTTGATCGGTGACCTTTTCAGTCCGTTCAAGCGCCGCACCATCAGGAAGTTGGATATCGACCATGAGATACCCTTGATCTTCCAACGGCAAAAACCCTTGTGGCAATGAGCCGCCGAGCACCAGGATCATGGCAATCGCTCCGGCAACAGCGGCGACCCCAAGGAATGCCATTTTCACCAATTGCCGGACGATCGCTGTGTAGCCATCCCGGATCGATGTGATGCCTCGGTCGAACATGCCCATGATGCCTTTCGGCGGGCCGGACCGCGGCTTAAGCACAAGTCCGCACAGCGCCGGTGACAGGGTCAAAGCGTTGATCGACGAGATCACAACAGAGACTGAAATCGTGGCGGCGAACTGGGAATATAGCCGTCCAGTAATTCCAGGCATAAAGATGGTTGGCACGAAAACCGCTAGCAACACCAAGGTCGTCGCAATGACCGGCCCGGTGATCTGACCCATCGCCTTTTCGGTTGCCTCCTTGGGCGGCAACCCTTCCTCGGCCATAATGCGTTCGACGTTCTCCACCACGACAATGGCGTCATCGACCACGATCCCGATGGCCAGCACCAACGCGAATAATGAAATTGTGTTCAGGGACATGCCGAAAGCAAGCAGAACAGCAAAAGTGCCGATAAGGGAAACAGGAATGGCAACTGTTGGGATGATGGTTGCCCGCCAGTTGGCAAGGAAGATGAAAACCACAGACACAACAAGCAAGAAGGTCAGGAACAAGGTTGAAATCACATCGTTCAAAGACTGCTGAACAAAGTCGGTCGTATTGAACGGAACCTTGTATTCCATGTCTTCCGGGAAGTTTTCCGCCAAAGCGTCGAGACGTTCCAGAACGGCGTCAGCAACAGCCAGCGCGTTGGCACCCGGCGCCTGGTAGATCGCCAGAACCGTTGACGGCTGGCCGTTAAATTCCCCGCTGGCGTTGTAGAACTGCGCTCCAAGTTCAACCCGGGCAACATCGCCGATTGTGACCACAGCGCCGTCGGACCCTGTCCGCAGAACAATCTTCTCGAATTCTTCAGCGGTCGCCAGACGGCCCTTGGCTTTGATGGTGTATTGGAACTGCTGCCCATCCGGCACCGGCGGGGCGCCGATCTGGCCGGCGGCCACCTGAATGTTCTGGTCCCGCACCGCGTTGATGAAATCGGTCGGTGTCATGCCGAGGCTTGCCAAACGGTCTGGATCCAGCCAGATCCGCATGCCGTAGGCGAAATCTGTCATGACGTTGGCGCGGCCAACCCCTTGGACACGAGCCAGCGTATCCTTCAGGTTGATCGAGGCGTAGTTCGACAAGAACACTTCGTCATAAGTGCCATTCGGCGAAAACAGTGTGACAACCAGCAGCATGTTGGTGCTGGCTTTCTGAACCGTCACACCACTCTGTGTCACTTCCGACGGCAACTGGCTGGTTGCCTGGGATACACGGTTTTGTGTGTTGACGGTTGCGATGTCCGGATCTGTTCCAACAGCAAATGTCACATTGAGTGAATAGTTGCCGCTGTCGTTGCCTGTCGACTGCATATAAAGCATGTCGTCAACGCCATTGACCTGCGCCTCGATCGGCGCGGCGACCGTTTCTTCCAAAACTTCCGCGTTTGCGCCGGTGTAATTGGCGGTTACGTTGACGACAGGGGGCGTGATGTCAGGAAACTGCTCAACCGGCAGGGACACATAGCCCAAGAGGCCGGCCAGCGTGATCACGATAGAAATAACCAGCGCGAATTTCGGCCGGTAGATAAAAAAGCTTGAAAACATTTAGCTTTGCTCCACCGGCTTGGTCGCAGGAACTGGATCAACTTCGACGCCCGGCCGCACTTTTTGAAGGCCTTCAACAATCACTTCTTCGCCTTCGTCCAGGCCTTTGTTGACAACAAAAGTCGTGTCCACCTGCTGACCAAGCTCGAGGTATTTCTGTGCTACCTTTTTGTCGGCTGTGATTGCCAAAACAAACGGCCCTTGCTGATCACGCTGGATGGCGGACTGCGGCACAACAAGCGCCTCTTCAGCCTTAGGCGCTTCAAGGATCACGGTGACATAGGTTCCAGCGAGAAGACGGAGATCTTCGTTTGTAAACTTACCGCGGAAAGCAATCGTCCCGGTTGTCGGGTCAATCTCATTGTCGATGTAAACGATTTTGCCGGTGTCGGTGTATTCTTTGCCATTCGGCAAAACCAGTTTGATATCCGGTGATTTATCAGGGCTGATATCGGCGGGGCTAAAACCGTGGGTCTGTACCGCGTTCAGATATTCCGATTCGCTGACCGAAAAATTCACATAAACCGGTGCGAGGCGGATCAGCTTGACCAGCGCTTGCGTATTTGGCCCAACCACCTCACCGACACTGTAGGTCGTCTTACCGATTTGCCCAGGGAACGGAGCAGCAATGTCGGTGTAGCTCAGATTGAGCTCAGCTTGTTGCAGCGCGGATTGGGAAGCAGCAACCGAAGCATCGGCCTGCTGCTTTTGCGCCAGCGTCGCCTCGTAGGCTGCTTCCGAAACATGCCCTTTTTGGAAAAGATCCTTGTCGCGTTTTTCGTCAGCGGCTTTTAGGGCCGCATCTGCTTTGGCGCTTGCGACATCGGCTTTAGCCTTAGCAAGGGCTGCTTCATATTCGGCTTTTTCGATGGTGAATAGCGCGTCGCCTTCTTTCACCATTGAGCCGTCTGGGACTTTCTTTTCTTCCAAGAAACCGCTCACACGAGCAATCAGGTCAACCTGATCCACCGCTGCGATCTGACCGACGAACCGGGCACTGTCCCGGACATCGGTCTTGATCACCTTTTCAACGGTCACCGACGGCGGCGGCGGTGCAGCCTGCTGCTCTGCGGTGTTATCGGAACACCCGGCCAGAAACACTGCCGCCAGGACCGGCAGAATTGCAAAGCGGGATTTGAGGCCAGAACGCTCAGGATGCATACGAGTAGGCTCCGCAACTGTTGGCCAGGGCGGCCATTATGATCAATTGCGTTCACTATAGAAGGACTTACGGTTTCAACAAGGGTTTATTCTCCGACAATGCGGAGCAAATGTGTGAAACTGCAAAGGGTTTTTGGCCAATGGGCTCCCGATTGAAACACCACTAAGCTTTAAACACCTAAATCAATTCCAGTGTTGGTTGCCACTGTGTGTTCACAAGTGCCCCACTACGAGTTTTCCGGCATAACTAGGGCTGCAAATCCAAAAATCGCACAAAACTAGCCGCAACAACCGTCCGCCATGCCCGAACCGTTTTGTGGGTCAATAGTCAGTCCGCACCCGCCCAGCGTGACCAATTGTTCTTCTGCATTATTGTTTCCGATAAACGGCTTCACAAGAAAACTCGCCTCGGCTTGTTCCTTAGATTGTTTCCAAGTGTAGATCACCTTCTCTTGTTTTTGTGTTTCCACTCCAGTTATCGCAAAGACAACGTTCGCCATTCCTCCTGGGATCAAACTTCCGTCAGCCGATAATGGCGCTCCTGTGAGCACTCCGTTTGGAACGCTCTCTTCCTGTATAATAAGAGAAAGAACTTTATCTATGTAGGTGTAGTTGTTCATCCGTCTTGCACTCCTTTCCGGTCGATCAGCAAATCCTACGGTAGTTTGCGGCGCTTCGGAGAAGTCCAATACAAGCGTTCTAGCGGCCAGATCCAACTCGCAAGTTGGTGCAGCGTGGGTAACCATCCATTCGGACGTGGATGTTAACGGAGAAGAAGCCATTGACGCGTTCGAGCTTTCAGCTTCAGCGATGCCGCTGACAATAGCGGCGGTCATACAGGTTAACCCGAAAACAAGGGCTCTTTTGAAACTGTGCCGGCTTCGCCCAGTAATTGGTAATTGCATAAGACCGATGTCCTGTATGAGTTTGAATGAATAGCGGATCATACAATGGAGATTCATAAGTAACTTAACTACTGGCATCGATGTATATCCGTTGCGTTGAAAAGATACCCTTCTTCACAATACCAACTGACCGAAATCCAGGACTCCACCAATTCCATTAGCCCAATAGGCTCAAAGATTGATCCACTCCAAAGAGACCTGCCTTTTTCATCAGAACCCGAACACAAATAAGTCTTGTCATTCAGATAATTGCTAAAAATGGGTTATTTTCCGACAATGTGGAACAAATGTGTGAAACCGCAAGGGTAGTTTCAACGCCCGGAAAAGATGCTGAAGCATCCAGATGTGGTGATTTAGATGTTTGGGCCGATTAGGCAACTCAACATGCGAAAGGTCTGACACCAGTCAGAACAAGCGACTGGCTTTGAATTTCAACCGTTCAGTTTTGTCTAAGTGAAGGAACTCCAAGCACGCCACTCGGGTCAACGGCCACCATGTCCTTGACCAAACAATCGCGGCGGCGGTTCTATGTATTTACCGTTGACATATGTGCCTGGAATTGGGTTGTCCCGGGTGCTCGTGGTCGGTGAGCACGCAGCCAGAAAAACAGACGCAATAGCGGCTGTTAAAGACCACCGGAAAACGCCCCCAAAACTCCGAACCGTCATACCAAGAAACTCCGTAATTGAACGCGAGATCACATAATCCAATTAAACAAATAGGTTCATCACACGGCTCAGCAAGTGTTTATATACTCGCAAAACGACAACATCCCTGCAATTTCAACCTTTGAAAAGACCCAGAAGTGTGGAGATTGCTTTACCTGCACGACTTAAGCAGCTGGCGAAAAGATGAGAGTTAACCCAAAAAGCTGACTGGCGGGAACAACACGCCGTTCTGTGACACCAGTGCAAGCAATTTCAATTGCCGCGATTTGTGGCAAGGGTCCAGTCATTGCGTCAGCGGCGTCATCGCCGATGAGTGACCGATAAGCCCGAGGGTTTAGGACAGAAATCTGGCCTCGGGCGGTGTCGAGTTCCAATCCAAGGCTTGTTGCCCGCATTTCCCGCTGGCCTGTGAACCCACCCAAAAACTCATGATGATCTGAGGGATCTTCCGCGATCATATAGACCACCTTGATCGCCTGAGCGCCATTTGCATGGTTTTGCAAAACCGGCTGCCAGAAGTTTTCGGGATATTTGTTGCGGCAGGTAAAGTAGCCGATGTCCGGGCTTGCCGGATTCCCGACAAAAGTCAGATCAAATCCAACTTCAGCGGTCGAGCCATCCGGCCTGTTGGCGATCCTGCCGAAGGAAAAGGGATCAAACAGCGTTAGCCCAGCCTTTTCAAAATCGGCCCGGTCTCTTTCCGGATCACAGCTGTCCAGGACCAGCATGCTGGTCCCTTCCCGCTTGTTCAAAAAATCCCGGTTGAAACCACCGAATGAAAAGGAAGATCCTTCACTGTCGGTGATCAAACTGTCTTCGGCAATGGAGAGGATTTCGAGAAAAAAACCATCCAGTTGGATCAATCGGTTGGCCGTACCCCAGGAATGCCGGTTTTCAGGCGACACTGTAAAGCCGAGCTTTTCAAACGCTCTGGCGGCGGCTCCAAGGTCATGAACAGGCATCACAACATGATCAAGGCCGCGCACCATTCTTTTCTCTCCAGATAGTTTGGATTAGGCCTTAAACCAGTCGGCTCTGCTGAAGTGCTGCGCCAACGAACGACGCAAACAGCGGATGTGGATCAAATGGCCGGGACTTCAATTCCGGGTGGTATTGAACGCCGATAAACCACGGATGACCCGCAATTTCCACTGTTTCTGGCAGAACACCATCCGGAGAAGTGCCGGCGAAGATCAGGCCGCATTTCTCCAATTGCTCTCGGTAATCAATATTGACCTCATACCGGTGCCGGTGGCGCTCCGAAATGGCGGTGGAGCCATAAACGTCCGCGATCTTAGAGCCGGCTTTCAGCGCAGCTGGATAAGCTCCCAGGCGCATAGTGCCGCCCAGGTCGCCGTCCGCGACACGCTTTTCTTTCTCATTTCCCTTGGTCCACTCGGTCATCAGGCCGACAACCGGCTCTTTGGCAGGGCCAAATTCCGTCGAGCTTGCCTCGGTGATTCCGGCCAGATTACGGGCTGCCTCAACCACGGCCATCTGCATACCGAAACAAATTCCGAAATAGGGAATGTCGCGGGTCCGCGCATAATGCGCCGCGGCGATCTTGCCTTCCGCACCACGTTCACCGAAACCGCCGGGAACCAGAATACCGTGGACGCCTTCCAGATATGGACTTGGATCTTCCTTCTCGAAGGTCTCCGATTCGATCCACTCCAAGTTGACCTTGACCCGGTTGGCGATACCGCCATGAACCAAGGCTTCGATCAAGGACTTGTAGGCGTCTTTCAGGACGGTGTATTTGCCAACAATGGCAATTTTGACTTCGCCTTCCGGATTGGCAACGGCTTCCGAAATGCCTTCCCAGCGGTCGAGAACCGGAGCCGGAGCCCCCTTGATGCCAAAAGCGGCCAGAACTTCGTCGTCCAGGCCTTCCTTGTGATAGGCGATCGGCACATCGTAGATCGATTTGACGTCATAGGCTGGAATGACCGCGCCTTCTCTGACGTTACAGAACAGCGACAGCTTGCGGCGCTCATTTTCCGGGATCGGACGGTCGCAGCGGACCATCAGGATGTCCGGCTGAATGCCGATCGAGCGCAGTTCCTTTACCGAGTGCTGCGTCGGTTTGGTCTTCATTTCACCAGCTGCCGGAATATACGGCATCAAAGTAAGGTGAACATAAACCGCATCACCGCGCGGCAAGTCGTTGCCGAGCTGGCGGATGGCCTCGAAGAACGGCAAGCCCTCTATATCGCCAACAGTTCCGCCGATTTCGACCAGGACGAAGTCGTAGTCTTCGTTGCCGGAAAGAACGAAGTTTTTGATCGCATCGGTCACATGCGGAATCACCTGAACCGTGCCGCCCAGATAATCGCCGCGCCGTTCCTTGGCGATTATGTCCTGGTAGATCCGGCCCGTGGTGATGTTGTCCTGCTGATTGGCCGGACGTCCGGTGAACCGTTCGTAGTGACCGAGATCAAGGTCAGTCTCCGCCCCGTCGTCTGTCACATAGCATTCGCCATGCTGATACGGGCTCATAGTGCCCGGATCGACATTCAAATACGGATCGAGCTTACGCAGCCGAACCTTATAGCCCCGGGCCTGGAGCAGAGAGCCCAGTGCCGCCGAAGCAAGACCTTTACCAAGCGAGGAGACCACGCCGCCAGTGATGAAAATGTATCGCGCCATGGAGCAATACCATATCCTTTCGAAGGGTCGTTTGACCATTCGGGAGTTACGTTCTTAACACATAAAAATGCCCTGCGATTTGAGCCGCAGGGCATATGTTAGGCGAATAGGCCGGTTTTCCGGCGCCGCTCCCTTATTGAGCGGCTGGAACCTGTGGCCCAGAAGGTTGGCTCTGTTGTTTGAGCGAATCAAGAATCCCGCCGCCAGTGCCGCCATCTGCGTCAGCACCCGGGACTGCCGGCGCGCCGTCAGTTGCAACTGGAGCTGCATCCAGAATAGATGCTGGGCTTTCTTCATTTTTGGCGATCAGGCTGAGTGTCAAAGATGTTGCGAAAAAAGCGACCGCCAGAATGCCAGTAGCACGGGTCAGAACGTTTGCCGTTCCGCGGCTGGACATGACGCCACCGCCGCCGCCGCCGCCAATGCCGAGCGCACCGCCTTCAGAGCGCTGCAGGAGGACAACAAGCACCAGGGCCAGGACGACCATCAGGTGGATCACGATGACTACGGTTTCCATCGGCTTCCGTTCAGTTCAAAATACAAGATTGGCGGCCTTCTACACCACAAGACCGCCGCTTTCTACCCTTGAATTGATGCTTCTTTCCTAAAGCGTCAAGGTTCAGCACATTATTCGTATGCCGCAAGGATGCCCAGGAAATCATCTGCCTTAAGGCTGGCCCCGCCAACAAGCGCGCCGTCAACGTTTTCCACTGCCATCAATTCGCTCGCATTGCCCGGCTTTACAGAGCCGCCATAGAGCAGCCGCATAGCGCTGCCTTCAGCAGCAAACCGGCCCGCCAGAGCAACCCGCATGGCTTCATGTATTTCTTCAACATCACCGGCCGTCGGCGTCAAACCGGTACCAATGGCCCAAACCGGCTCATAGGCAATAACCGTGTTGAGCGCAGTTGCGCCGTCCGGCACAGAGCCTTCGAGCTGACGTTCGACAACAGCGACTGCATCACCGGCCTTGCGTTCCGCTTCGGTTTCCCCAACGCACACAATCACGATCAAACCTGCAGCCCAGACGGCTTCGGTTTTGGCTTTTACATCCGCATCGCTTTCGCCATGATCGGTCCGCCGCTCGGAATGACCAACGATCACAGCCTTGGCCCCAGCATCGGCGATCATAGCTGCAGAGATGTCACCGGTGTGTGCGCCCGATGCCGCCGCATGACAATCTTGCGCACCAATTGCCATAAGATTGCCGGAAATCTTTTCTGCAAACGATGAGATTAGAGTCGCAGGCGGGCAAATCATCACATCCACACGGTCAGCCAGATCTTCTGAAATTCCGGCCAACATCTTGTGGAGTTCGGCTTGACCGGCTTTCAGACCGTTCATTTTCCAGTTACCGGCTACCATCGGCTTGATCGGCGTGCTCATGCAATTCTCCTGAGTATTTTCCGCCTATAGACCAGAACGCTCGCCGCCATGCAACGCCTTATCATCAAGATGTTTGTTCTTGCCGTCTTGCTCGTATAAGAAGGCCTCATTATGATCCGCCCGCTTCGTCTGAAGCCGGGCAGCGGCCCTACGTCCGGGCCGAATGAAAAGAAAGAAACGGGAGACGTCATGCTTGACGCATTGCGCAAGGGCGCTGGTACCTGGTTGGCAAAACTGTTCATCGCCTTGCTGATCTTCAGCTTCGCTATCTGGGGTGTGACCGACTTCCTGCAAGGATTCGGCCAAAACACAGCGGCCACGGTTGGAGAAACCGAAGTCTCCTTGATGGAATTCGACCGGGCATACCGCCAGGATTTGAACCGGATCGGCCAGCAGCTTGGACGCCCCCTCACCCCAATTGAAGGCACGCAGCTTGGCATTCCACAACAAGCTCTTGGCCGGTTGGTTGCAGAAGCTGCCATGAGCAATGC
Source organism: Roseibium sp. (assembly GCF_965216085.1). Taxonomy (GTDB): domain Bacteria; phylum Pseudomonadota; class Alphaproteobacteria; order Rhizobiales; family Stappiaceae; genus Roseibium. Next base: position 3,006,926 of record NZ_OZ244138.1, read on the forward strand.
GGCGACCGACCTAAAGCTCGGTGTTTCCGATGACCGCCTCGCTGCCATCATTCAGGCGGATCCGGCCTTTGTCGGCGCCACAGGACGCTACGAACGCGGCCGACTCCAGCAAGTCCTCCGGGCCAACGGCTACCGCGAAGATGAATATGTCATCGAACGGCGCAATGGCGCAGAGCGTAACCAGATGGTCCAAGGCCTGTCTGGCGGCATGACTGCACCAACAGCCTATCTGGCAGCCCTGGATGCTTATCAGCGCGAAACGCGGACCGTTGATTACCTGGTTATCACGGCAGATCAGATCGGCGAGATCGAAGAGCCGGCAGATGATGCGCTGGCGGCCTACTATGAAGACAACAAGACAGGTTTCCGCGCACCGGAGTACCGGGAAATCAAATATGTCGAACTTGTCCCATCCGCACTTGCCCGCCCGGAAGACATTACCGAAGAAGATGCCAAGGCAGAGTATGACCGCCGGATCGGCAACTATGCTGAACCTGAGCGCCGCCGCGTCCGCCAGATGTCATTCAACTCCGCAGACGACGCCAAAACAGCTGCCGATGAACTGGCTGGCGGCAAGTCCTTTGCGGATGTGATGGCTGACCGGAACCTCAGCAACAACGACGTCGCGCTCGGCGTGATGGCTCGGACCGATTTTCTTGATGAAGCCATTGGCGAAGCCGTCTTCGGACTTGGCGCTGGCCAATCCAGCGGAGCGGTTGAAGGCCGGTTCTCAACAGTCATTGTCAATGTTGAAGAAATTCTTCCGGCCAGCACGACGCCGTTTGCTGACGTGAAGGCCGAGCTGATCGAAGAGCTCTCTCTTGAGCAAGCCGAGCGCGAAATTCTCGATCTTCTCGACGAAATCGAAGATGCCCGCGCAGGTGGCGCACTTCTTGATGAGATCGGGGAACGTTTTTCCCTCCCGGTCAAATCCACTGGGTCTTTTGACAGTGCCGGGAAATCCACCGTCGGGACGGACGCAATTCTTCCAGATGCTGATGGGCTCCTGGCTGGAATTTTTGAAAGCGACATAGGCGTTGAAAACGACGTTCTTCAAATCGGCTCACGTGGCTACCTCTGGTATGACGTCACTAAGGTAACCCCGGTTCGTGACCGCGATCTGGACGAAGTCCGCGCAGATGTCGTGACGGCCTGGAAAGAAGATCAGCTGAACGAACGCTTGAGCGCTAAAGCCACCGAAGTGCTGGCAAAGGCAGAAAGCGGCACGTCTCTTGCTGACCTGGCCGCCGAAGAAAGCCTGTCTGTTCAAAATGCAGAAGGTGTAACCCGTTCAGAGCCGACCGGCGACCTTGGACGGGAAGCCTTGAGCGCCGTCTTTGAAGGCCCAACAGGAACAGTTGCGTCCGCAGCGTCGGCCGATGGCAATGGCCGGGTTATCCTGAAAGTCGCAGCCACATCCATTCCGGATTTTGATGCAGCTTCACCTGAAGCCCAGGCACTTAAAAATCAGTTGTCTGAGCAATTCCAGCGATCCTTGGTCAATCTGTTCATTTCAGAACAGGAAAACCGTGCAGGCATAGAAATCAACGATGCCGGTATCGCTCAGGTCATCGGCCTCAACCAGGACGGCACCGCTCACAACAGCTACGGAATGTAGAATGCTGGGTTTTAAGGACTTTATTGCAAAGGTCGCTGATGGCCAGTCTTTGAGCTTCGATGAAGCGCGAAACGCGTTCGATATCATCTTGAGCGGCTCGGCCACCCCGTCGCAACTAGGCGGGTTCCTAATGGCCCTGCGCGTACGCGGCGAAACTGTGCCTGAAGTCACCGGAGCTGTCGCGACTATGCGGGCCAAGATGCTGCCGGTCGAAGCGCCTGCAGATGCCATCGATATCGTGGGCACAGGCGGCGACAACTCCGGCAGCTACAACATCTCGACCTGCACGGCCATTGTAGTCGCAGGATGCGGCGTCCCGGTTGCCAAACACGGCAACCGCTCGCTTTCGTCAAAATCCGGTTCATCGGAAGCCTTGGTCGAGCTTGGCATAAACATTGAAATCGGGCCGGATAAGATCGCTGAATGCATCGATAAGTCCGGGATCGGTTTCATGTTTGCACCGCTCCATCATGCAGCCATGAAGAATGTCGGCCCGACACGAATGGAACTTGGCACACGGACGATTTTTAATCTCCTTGGCCCTCTTTCCAGCCCGGCCGGTGTCAAGCGGCAGATGACCGGTGTCTTTGACCGCAAATGGGTTGAGCCGGTCGCTGAGGCTTTGAAAGAACTTGGCTCAGAAAAAGCCTGGATCGTGCATGGCTCCGACGGCATGGACGAAATCACCACGACAGGGCCGACCTATGTCTGCGAGCTAAGCGACGGTGCGCTCCGGTCATTTGAAATCACGCCCTCCGATGCAGGGCTGCCGGAAGCAAAACTCGAAGATCTAAAAGGCGGTACACCAGCCGAAAACGCCAAGGCATTGCGCGACGTACTGGCAGGGGCAAAGAACGCCTATCGGGACATTGTGTTGTTCAATTCTGCTGCATCCCTTTTGGTGGCGGACAAAGTCGGCAATCTAAAGGACGGTGTGGCCATGGCGGCGCGGTCGATTGACACCGGCGCTGCCTCTGTAACATTGGACAAATTGGTTGCGGCCTCGAACGGATAATTAGATGGCGGATATCTTACAGAAAATCGAGGCTTACAAACGCGAAGAAATCGCGACGGCCAAGGCTCAGACCTCTTTGGACGATCTCAAAGCACGCATCAAGGACGTCAGTGCACCGCGCGGCTTTCAAAAAGCAATTGAGGCCAAACACGCGGCCGGAGATTATGCACTAATTGCCGAAATCAAAAAAGCCAGCCCGTCCAAAGGGCTGATCCGCGATGACTTTGACCCGCCGCTGCTGGCTAAAGCCTATGAAGACGGCGGTGCGGCCTGCCTCTCCGTCTTGACCGACACGCCGTCCTTTCAAGGCAAACCGGAGTTTTTGCCAGCCGCTCGTGACGCTGTGTCCCTTCCGGCGCTGCGCAAGGATTTCCTCTATGACCCCTATCAAGTCTATGAGGCCCGGGCCTGGGGTGGCGACTGCATTTTGATCATCCTGGCAGCCATCGATGACGCGACCGCAAAAGCGCTTGAAGACACCGCCTTTGAACTCGGCATAGATGTTCTTCTCGAAGTGCACAATGCGGAAGAGCTGGAGCGGGCACTAAAGCTCTCTTCCCCGCTTATGGGCATCAACAACCGCAATCTAAAAACCTTCGAAACCAAGCTGGAAACCAGTGAAGAGTTGGCGCCGCAAATTCCAGATGACCGGATAATCGTTGGCGAATCCGGACTGTTCACACCGGATGATCTGGCGCGGATGAACAAGGTTGGCATTTCGACGTTCCTTATCGGGGAAAGCCTGATGCGCCAAGACGACGTTGCAGGTGCGACCAAATCCCTTCTTGCCCGCGAGACCTTGTCCAAGGCAGTGTAATCGCAGAATGGCAGACCAAACTCCTAATTTGACCCATCTGGACGAAGCCGGCGCGGCCAATATGGTCGATGTTTCGGAAAAGTCCGTGACGCATAGAATAGCTGTTGCCCGTGGCAGCGTGTCCATGCGGCCGGAAACCCTGGAACTGATCCGCTCCGGCAATGCCAAAAAGGGTGATGTTATTGGAACTGCCCGGATAGCAGGCATTCTGGCGGCCAAAAGAACCCACGAACTGATCCCTCTCTGCCATCCGCTGATGTTGTCCAAGGTGAGTGTCGATATTGAACCAGATGACAGTTTGCCTGGCCTGATCGTCACCGCGACAACAAAAGTCAGTGGCCAGACTGGGGTTGAGATGGAAGCCCTCACCGCCTGCTCGCTGACCTGCTTGACAATTTATGACATGGCCAAGGCGGTCGACCGCGGCATGGTGATCGGTGATATCCGCCTGGTTGAAAAGGCAGGCGGCAAGTCCGGTCATTGGACACTTGAAAATGACGGCAGCGAGGGCGGCACCTGATGAGCCTAATGCCGGTCTCCGAGGCGCTGGAGAAGCTTCTTGCGGGTGTCACTCCGCTTGACACCGATCATGTTTCCATAGCCAAAGCCAATGGCCGCTATTTGGCTGCCCCCCTCGCCTCCACTCGGACACAGCCCCCCTTTGCGGCCTCTGCAATGGATGGTTACGCCATCAGGCATGACGATCTCGTTGGATCTACGCCCAGTCTTGAGGTCATCGGCGAAGCCCCTGCGGGACACGGCTTTGCGGGAAACGTTGGACCCGGCCAAACGGTTCGCATCTTCACTGGGGCACCGATTCCAGATGGCGCAGATACAATCCTTATCCAAGAAAATGCCGAACGTGACGGCGACCGCATAACGGTTCAAGTTGCCCCGGGAAAAGGGGCATTTGTTCGCCCGGCAGGACTGGATTTTTCAAAAGGCGATGTTCTTTTAAAACCACCGCTCAAATTGAACTACCGGCACTTGGCTCTGGCCGCTGCCATGAATCATGCCACGCTGCCCGTTGTCCGCAAACCCAAGGTCGCCATTCTGGCAACCGGGGACGAGCTGGTCCGGCCGGGTACTGAGCCCGGCCCCGACCAGATCATTGCATCAAATCATGCCGGTATTGCCGCTATGGTGGAGGATTGTGGCGGTGAACCGATTGATCTCGGCATATCGCCAGATGAACCCAAGGCATTGGCCGAACATGTCAATCGGGCGCTGCGGGAAGACGCCGATATTCTGGTGACCTTGGGTGGGGCCTCCGTCGGCGATCATGATCTGGTACAAGATGTCCTTGGCAATGAAGGCATGGATCTTGCCTTTTGGCGGATTGCCATGCGGCCAGGCAAACCGCTAATGGCCGGGCGGCTCGGCAAAACAAAGGTGCTTGGTCTTCCCGGCAATCCCGTCTCCAGTCTCGTCTGCGGTTTGTTGTTTCTAAAACCCTTAATGGCCGCCATGACCGGAAAGCCACAACAAGGCAACCGCCCTAAAGAAGCCGTTCTGGCGATGGACTTGGCCGAAAACGACCGGCGCCAGGATTATGTGCGGGCAAAGCTGTCAAAAGACGATGACGGCCGGTTGATAGCTTCGCCATTCCCCAAACAGGACAGCTCCATGCTGGCGCTTTTGGCCAAATCTGGCGGACTGATCATACGACCGCCCCACGCTCCGGCCGAACCAGTTGGTGCGACCGTGCCAGTTCTGGTTCTTTGAAAGTTGGCAAAGAAGCCCCGTTTTATGCGGACTTTGGCGTTTTTTGGTAGATGTCTTGCAGTGTCTGACACCTGCTATACGCCGACCAATAGCGCGCCAGCATTTCCACAAAACCAATTCGCAAGCTAATTTGTTATCTCAATCCAACGATAAATCGTTTTGAAGCCAGTCTATTTCCTCAAGCAAGGAAAAACACTGCGACGTACAAAAGACACGTGAGCAGTTACGGAGCATTCCCTCCCAAGACCTGACGGAAAAGGAACCATCGAAAAGGCCGAACCGTTTGATGCCACGGATCCTCGACTGTGCAATATGTTTTCACTCTTCATGCTTCAAAGAGTGGTCTTTTTGAAGGTGCCGTTGATAGTCATTCAGTTATTACTTTTGCAGAGGATAGATGGATGAAACTATAGCATTTCATATTAGGAGCTCTTACCGCTCTAACAGTACTTGCCAACAAAAGTGCGCAGTCTTCAGAGCAGGGATTTTCTATTCCCAGATCCCAAATCCAAACTGTGTATTCTAAGGCGACTGGCCGCGACTATTCTATTTTTGTTAAAACACCTCGCGGTTATTATACTGCTCAAAACAAAGACAGATACTATCCGGTCGTCTATCTGAATGACGGCCCTTACACATTTCAGATCGCGTCCGGCATTACGCATACCCCTGATTATGAAGATCTCTATGAACAGATAATTCTCGTTGGCATTTCCTATGCGTCTGGTGAAACCGGAAAAAGAAGCCGAACCTGGGATTATACGCCGAACGCCTCCAGTGTTTGGAACACCGTTGTCGGACCAACAGGCGGCGCAGGTGAATATCTGACTTTCATTGAAAACCAACTGATCCCGTTTGTTGAAACAAACTACCGTGCAGATCCTTCTCAGCGGACGCCTGCGGGCCATTCATTCGGCGGCCTCTTTGCAACATGGGTGTTGTTCGAAAACCCAGGGCTTTTCAGAAACTTCATCATCTCGAGTCCGTCCCTCTGGCTCAACAAAAAAGCAATGATTCATCTAGAGAGGAGATACGCAAGTGAACACAATGACCAGACCCAATTCTTGGCAAACCTGCGAAGCCGAAACTTTCCTAGTCTAAAGGTGCGCGACAATATGATAGCCGACATTGATCACACGCTCGCGTTCCCAATCAATTTCACACGGGCGGTCCGCTGGCTGTACCGCGCGACACATCAATGAGTGGCCTGCTACGCTGGACCTACTTATCGTGCGCATTCGTTTCATGGTTGGACTACTGGCGCAGATTGACCCAGTTGCTTGCGAAGTGAATTGTCCCGATTATCCGTAAGCCACTCCCGGACCGACAGCTTTGCTAATGAAGCTGCTCAAATCCGTTGTGTTCAACGGTTTGGAATAGAAATATCCCTGCAGTTGTGTGCAGTTCAGATCCTGCATGATTTGCCGCTGTGCCGCGTTTTCCACGCCTTCGGCTGTGACTTTGAGATCGAGTGCCTGCGCGACCGCAATAACCGATTTAACAACTGCCAACGCATCCTGATCCTGATCCATCGACATGATGAAACTCCGGTCGATTTTGATACCGTCGACTGGAAGCTTGCGTAGGTAGGCAAGCGATGAATACCCGGTGCCAAAATCATCGATCACCACTTTTGCTCCACGATTGCGGAGCCAATGAAGCAGATCAAGGGTCACTTGATCGTTGCTCAAGAACAAGCCTTCGGTTACCTCAAAAACCAGACGGCTGATTGGCAGCGACGCGTTGTTCGCCGCATCTTCAATATCTTTGTAGATCCGCTTCGCATGAACTTGTCTTGGCGACAAATTGACGTTGAGGGTCACATGGTCGCCAACGCCATCCATTTCACTGAATTCTGCGAAGGATGTCCGGAACATCCAGGCCCCGATTTCAGTTATCAGTCCGCTGGTTTCAGCTGCATCAATCATCCGCGCAGTGTTGAGGAATGCGCCACCAGGCGTACGGAATCGCATGAGGGCCTCAAAAGAAGCAATGCTTTCATCCTTGGCCGACATAATCGGCTGATAGTGAACGGAGAATTCGGTTTGGTCCTCCCCGCCAGTTAACAGGGACGCTAGGCGAAGGCGCTCAAACGCCGCTTCCTGCATTTGAGGATTGAACACCGCATGGCTCATGTTGGCGTTCTGGCGGACATCGTTCAATGCAATCGAAGCCTGACTTGCGACAAGCTCCGCTGTATCGGATGGGCCGGACGATGGCGCAAACCCAAGCCGCGGTCGGAGCATCAATTGTGTGTCATCAAGCCGAATTGGCTCTTGGAAAGCCCGCTCAATCCGCGCGACCACATCGTGAATATCCTCGTCCTCGCCACCTTTTAATAGGATCAAGAACTCGTCTTTTTCTTTCCGGGCAATAGACAAGGCATCTGGGAATGTCCGGGATAAGCGATGGCCGGTCTTCTTCAAAACACCTGAAGCCTTCTCATCACCGATGCCATCAACAATAACGCGGAAGCGTTGAATATCGGCATGAACTACGAGCAACTTAGAAGCGGTCAATGTGTTGCGGTAGTAAGCCTCCAAAAAACCGGAGAAAGTGGACAAGCCTGTCAACCTGTCGACATAAGCAAGGTTGCGGATGTGTTCTAGAAGCCCGGTTTTTTCGTAGCCAAGCGCGGCATTTGACATAAACAGCTGAACCACTTCAGAACCGACGGTTTCTTCAAGATCCTCATAGCTCGTTCCCATAAAGAGTGCGCCAGACATGCCATTGCGGGTGACCAAAGGAAGAGCCACACCGTCACTGCCGGTGCAAACTTCCTGTGTCTCAATACATTGATGCACAGTCTGACGGATTTCCGAGCTGCTGATCACGTCCAGTGGAAGATCGACTTTATCTTCGTGCGCGCCGCGGGCGGACAAAACGCGAATATTGGCTTTATCGGCTCCAACATATTCCGGAAGCGTTTCGAAACCGCACAAAAGGCAATCAATCGGTTTCCCGATCAGTGCCGTGAAGTGTTCCAACACCGCAGATGCAAATTCACTCAGGGCATTTTGCTGCACAATCTCCGCAAAATGATCATTGAGTTCCTTCAATTTGCGCCGGTTGGTTTCAAGCGACATAACCAGCTTGTAACCGCGCAATGCCGTGACAATCGCTGTGATCAATTTGGTGCGGGACAGTTCTGCTTTTTCTGCGTACCCGTCTATGTCGAACTTCATGATGACGTCTGTTTGCGGCGCATAACCGGGCTGTCCAGTCCGCAAAATCAGACGGGTGAACCGATTGCCAATATCATCACGAAGCCAACTTACCAGCCCTAGGCCGGCAGTATCGCTTTCCATAACCACATCAACAAGCGCGACTGCGATATCGTCATGTTCTCTGATAATTTCCTTGGCTTCATGCGCTGACAAGGCATGCAAAAGCCTGAAAGGCCGGTTTTCGAATTTGGTGCCGGATACAGCGATGCGCGTGACTTCATGAACATCGGGATCGTCGTCGACGATCAAGACCTTCCACGGCTTCTCCAGTTCATTGACAACTTTAGGCTCAGAAGGCGCTAAAAAATCCATTACCATCTTAGTGCACCTTCTTTCTTGTTGTTTTTTGCGCCTTTTTGTTCTCAGGTTCTGTAACGGGGATTTCGATTGTGAATTCCGTTCCGTGCCCAACTTTGGACGACACCGAAATCATACCGTTCAAGGCTTCGGTTGCAAGCTGGTAACAAATTGCCATGCCGAGCCCCGATCCTCCCTTGCCGAATTTCGTTGTGAAAAACGGCTCAAACACCTTTTTCAGATTCTTCTCCGGAATGCCAACTCCGTCATCGCGGCACTTAAACACAATGTGTTTTTCCGCCGCGCCGCCGCCGGCAGGTTCGCGCTCTTCAATCCGTGAGGATAGTCGAATGGTGCCGTAGTCCCGGCCTTCATAAGCATGTTTGACAGCGTTTTCGACAAAGTTGGAAACAAGCTGGCTCACCGCACCAGGATAACTGTCGATGACCTGATCAGCGTCCAACTCAAGTTCAAGCTTGTAAGGTGTTTTTTGCAAGGTTGGCTGAAGCGTCGCTAACGTTTCACGAATGATATGATCGAAATTGAACGCACGCATCTTCTCGCTCTGCCGGTCGACAGCCACCTGACGGAAGTTGCCAACGAGTTCACGGGCTCGGGCCAAAGTCTTTTCGATAATCGAAGCGGTATCCGAAATCCGGCTCACTTCTTCTTCCAAGACTTCCTTACTTAAGGTTTGCTTCTCGAGTTCATGATCCAAATGCGTTGCTGAATCCTTGATCGTGGTTGCAGCCATAAAGGCGTTACCAAGCGGGGTATTCAGTTCATGAGACACACCGGCGACCAAAGAACCAAGCGCAGCAAGATTATCTGCCTGGATCAGCTCTTCCTGCACCAATTTAAGTTGCTCCGTTCGGTGCGTTACAAGTTCTTCCAGGTTAGTTTGGTATTCTTGAATTTTTTGCAAATCCAAATGTCTACGCTGCACCATGGATTGAAGACTGGAGGCCAGAATACCAATTTCGTCGGCCCGGCCCGGCATTAGCGGCTGGGTTGGAGGATCCTCAATCAGACGCGGTGTTGATAAATAGGCCACGATCTCCGACAACGGTAAACCGATCAATCGATGGAAGATGCCGCGGATCACAAAGGCCAGCAACAGCAGATAGACGATAATGGCAGTGACGATAAATCCAACCGTCGAAACAATTTCGTAAGATATTGAATTCCGGTCAATCAGGATAAAAACCTGCCCGATCATATCTTTATGCAGGATCGTGCTTGGGGAATTGAGAGTATAGCTCAAGGCCGACCGGCGCCTATCCTCCGATGGCGGATTACCGAAATTGCCAGTATCTGGCGTTTCCACCCAAACCGTCTCGACAACCTCCAAGCTCTCAAGCCCACGAATGAGCTGCAGTGTCGCATCTGCGTTCACAGTCCAGATAGCCCGTTCGAACGGCCGCTTGGTCGCCTGAAAAAACGCCTCGGTAACCCGGATAGCTCTGGCATGAGAAGAATCCCATGTGATCTTCGTTAATATGCCGATGAAAATCACACCAAGCACGGCAAACAAACCGAGCGTATAAACAATAAACGTCCGCGACAGACTGTTACGCCCCATCTCAGATGCAGCGAACGGCAAAGATGTACTGGTACTTGCGCTCAATTCAACGCTCCCCTGATCGGAGCCATGGACATCGGGATTGCTGTTTCCTTGAGTATGCCGCGTCTCGGTCAAGCGCGGCTAGATTGAAACAAATGCCTAGGCAATTCACTCCATTTCCGTGAAAATAATCCCGGATCATTCTAACTCCAACAACGTTAGACAGGCCTTAGGGACCAGATTCGGCAAGTTTCTCAACCCCGGCGCTTTTTAAAGAGCTTGATCTAGTTTTCTAAATTTTTCATAAAACACAATTGTTACTTACGCCTATATTCGGCATTCATTTCGCATTTTTTCGGGATGCACGTTCGATATTATCGCCGACGCTTGAGCCAGGCAGGTTAAATATCCGGTCTGCAGAACGTTTTTCCGGAGATCCAAGCAGGGCTCTGCAAAAGTCTCAGCCTGGCGATTACTTGGTAGGGCCTCGAAGGAAAAGTGGCAGAATCATCCAACAAAAATCTCAATTATGCGCGCGAGCGCCTGTTGTGTAACTAGGCGGATAGACGTCCCGAATTTCATCACTCGTGTTCGAAAAGTCCACAACAAGTAGCCATGTGCTGCAGTTTAAAACACACCAAGCTTTAGGGGATCTAAAACGCTTGCTGCAGCACAATGGCAGGTCAGACCGCGTTCTCGACGGCCAATACCAGTTCGCGTTTGTTTAAGGCCGATAGGGCTGGAATAACTGGTTGCCGTGCTGATGCAGCGCGGGAGTGGTCGCTCACCAACCGTTTGGCCCCAGACCTATCCTTCAACATGTACCCGATATAACGGGTGGATTCGATCGCGTCGAAACCGAGTTCACGTTTAAGTTTCTTTCGCAGTTTTGAGATATGGCTTTCAACCACGCACTCATCTACACCCTCATTCATGACACCGTAGACCGCATTGAAAATCTGTGTCTTTGTCACCCGGCGGCCTTTGTTTTTTACAAGGTATTCGAGTATCCGGCGCTCACGGCGTGGCAACTCCATAACCTCACCGCCAACCTTTGGATCCCGGCCGTCGAAGAACACTTCAATTGCCCCGGCTTCCGATGAGGTGTCCCGAGCCATTACGCGGCGGCGGAATACACCGAAACGGGCGATAATTTCGCGAACATGCACAGGCTTTTTCAACACCTCGTCGAACCCTGCTGAGAACAGATCAAGCGTGCCCTGCAAACTGGCAGTATCCTCCAGCGCAACAACTTGCGCTTCCGGACAGTGGCTTCTGATCTGACTTACAAAGCTCGTCCGCTCCGTGCACTCACCAATTAAAATCGCATCAACAGATGCAAGATCTTTAGAACACCCAGTTTCTAACCAGTCAGGCAATTCCGTGGGTAAAAGTTCAAGTGAAGCATAGCCTTCACGTTCGAATGCACCAGCATAACCGCTGGTGACGATCTCTCGCTCGTCAACGATAATAAACATAATCAAACCCCCTAAAGTTGCGATGCAATATGGGTAAAATTACCAAGTCGCGAGGTCAACATTTCTTCCAGGGAGATCGCCTTTATTGCTCAGTATTGGTAAGCTAGAGACTTATATCCACACAAAAAACTAAATAAATCTGCGATTGTATTGCGTATAAAATAAAAGAAAAATTGAATAAAATCAGTTACCAGCTCTAAGATCCGCGCTTTCGGCCTGTATTTGAGAGTTTATATACGACAAAAGCCGCAAAATAAAGCGGCTCCCTGTCATTTTTACATGGAAAATTAGAAATTGGTTTACGCGTCAGCGGACAAAGCCTGCGCCAATTCTGCAAAGGGGTCTCCGGGAACGGTCTGCTGGGCGCCTTGGCGCATGGCCTCATAGATTTTGGGCACCAACCGGCACGCTTTTTCCAACTGCTCGTCGCCCGCGGTCTGGAAACTGCCCATCATGCGAAGGTCCTTGGTGTCTTCATACTGGGAAATTAATCCCTTTATCCGGTGGATCAGCTCTTGCTGTTCGCCGGTCCAGGCACGCGATGCCAACCGCGACGTTGACTTTAGGATTTCCACCGGCGGATAGCGGCCGCCTTCTCCGATTTTCCGGTCCAGCACAATATGCCCGTCGAGCAGCCCGCGGATGGTATCAGAGACGGGGTCATTGTGGTCATCGCCATCAATCAGGACGGAAAATATCGCGGTGATTGAGCCTTCACCACTATGGCCTGGCCCTGCCCTTTCGATCAAACGCGCCAAATCTGCAAAGACACTTGGCGGAAACCCGCGCGCGACCGGTGGTTCGCCAGCGGCTAAGGCGACATCGCGGGCAGCATGCGCAAACCGGGTGGCCGAATCCATAATGAGCAAGACTTTGTGGCCCTGGGCCCGGAAATACTCCGCAACGCTCATTGCTGTTTTGGGCGCCAGGCGCCGCTGCATGGCGCTTTCATCGCCAGTCGAGGCAACAACGACAGAAGATTTGATCGTCTCTCCAAGAATGTCGTCAATAAACTCCCGGACTTCCCTTCCACGTTCCCCAACAAGGCCGACAACCACTGTGTCGAAGTCACCGAACCCTGCCAACATTCCAAGCAATGTGGATTTACCCACACCAGAACCTGCAAAGACACCAATGCGCTGACCAACACAAAGCGGTGTAAACAAGTCGATCACCCGGACGCCGGTTTTTACCCCTTCAGAGATTTTTTCCCGGTTCATTGCCGGCGGAGGTGCCCGGTCCAGCAGAAAAGCCTCGACACCGTGATGCAAGCTTCCCTTTCCGTCGATCGGGTCTCCCAGCGCGTTGATGATCCGACCGCGCCAGCTTATGTCCGGGTGGATCGCCAGACCTCCCATGACAGAGGCTGTGCTGCCGATGCCGATATCGGAGACCCGCTCCATTGGTTTGACCACAACATCCTTTTGTTCCAAACGGATAATCTCGCCCTGACGCAAACCGGAGCGGCCTTCAAATTGGACAAGATCTCCCAAACAGACAACACGCGACAGTCCAGACACCCGAATGGCTTCGGCGGAGACTTGGGTTACCTGGCCACTCAATTTGACTTGACCGACTTCTGTTTCCAGGGCTGCCAGAGAGGCAGTGATCTGATCAAGACTGTTCAGATGCTGTGAGCTTTGCATGGCGCTCCTGAAGGATTTTTAAGACATCAAGGGACAAGTGATTGGATTTATGTGTGGCAAGCCGAGCGAGTTCGTCTTGATCCGGCAATTTTTGTTTTACCGCCGCTTCAACACTTTCCAAATCTGGAACACTGGTGACCCGCCCCGGTTCCGGTATCTTCAATTGTGAGGCCGCCTCTAAAGCTGCGGTGCTCCCAACAATGTTCCCAAACTGGGTTAAATCGAACGGCAAACCGGCCGCGTCTTGCGTTGCAGCAGCAACGGTCTCACCCAATAAACCGGCGTTTGTAACATTTTGCGCCTGACCCGGTTTTGATGGAGGTGTGTTTTCGGGGCCATCCGGCGAACTCTGATCATAGGCAAGCGGAGGTTCATCGCCGGCTGGCCCTACCTCCTGTGCACCGCCTTTTTGTCCACTCAAGGCATCGAACGCCATTATCAGACCGACGCCGATAGGACCGCCCAGGGCGAACCCGTAAAGAGCTTTGCCAGTGTAGCTGGCTTCCTCGGAAATCTGATCATTGACCGCAGCCCGGTAGAGCTGCGACACGCCCGGGAGGTGGTGCAGCGGATTGATGACATCGATAAAGTCGGCAAATCCGAAAGACGCGTCAGATGAGTTTGAAGCCATATCGCGCCGATTTGCGGTTGCAACGTACTGCCGATAAACGGCCTGCGGAGAAGGATCCTCAAACGCTGGTGCCACCCCGGCAACCGCAGTCATGACGTCGCCCCAAGTTCGCGGATTGCCTTTTCCTGGCTTTGATTGCCCATGTCGATCATCTTCGTTGCGCTTTCAAAAGCGCGCGTAATCATGATCATCTTGGTCATTTCGCGGACCGGATTGATGTTGGCACCTTCGACATATCCTTGCCGGACCGCGTTCTTATCAAAAACCTGAACCGGTGTGACGGGCTTGTCCGGGATCACAGCTGAATTGTCCCGGCGGGTGAGTTTTGCATCCTCCGGTATCAGGAAAAGACCAATTTGACCGGCAACCTCATCTTCACCTTGGACGATATCGCCGTTTTGCGTGATCAAAAGTGCTCCGGCCTCGGGATTGAGTTGGATCGGCTGGCCGCCTGCACCGAGGATCTGCTGGCCGGTGACCGTCTTCAAGGTGCCGTCATTGGCCATATGAAGCCGCCCGTCCCGTGTATAGGACAATGTGCCGTTGCCATCTCGAATTGCAAACCACGCCTCACCTTCGACAGCGAGATCCAAGGGATTGTCCGTCTTGTTGAGACTGCCGCCTTGACGGGAAATATAGCTCTCGCCACCGCTGGAAAAGCTGACTTTGTCTGGTCCGGCCTTGGAGACCAGTTCGGCGAAATTGACTTCATCTGCCCGGTAACCAGCCGTATTCATGTTGGCGACGTTGCGGGAAACGGTTTCCAGACGGTTTGACAGGGCGACTTGGGCGGACAATGCGACATAAAGAGAAGATTGCATCGATCAGCTCCCCCCAAGTTTGAAAGACTGAATGCTGGACAAAAGGCTTTCGCTCATGGAGACAATCCCCGAACTGGCCCCAAATACCGCAAGTGTCGGCGTCATTGCGGCCGGTGACCCGTTTTTCAGATCGTATAGCGCTGAAAACCGGCCGAGAAAGTCAGATAGATAGTCGGGCTCGCTTAGTTTCTCGTATTCAATCCGCTCATCAAAATAGGCAGCTTGTTTATCGATATCGGCCAATGCAAATTCATCTGACATTCCCAGAGCGGTATAAACAACTTGGGACAACGCTGGATCCGCGAGAAGATCGTACGCGTTTGTGACGTTTGAAGCATTCCGTTCGAAATAGAGTGCCAACCGCACGCCCTGATTGGATTCGCCCTCACGAGTCTCCAAGGTCTGGCGATGAAATTTATCGACAATACCTTCCTGAGTGCGCTCGAACGATGTGGCAGCCTCACCAAAACTTGCAAAATTGAAGGTCTCTGCAAAAGCCGCGTATCTCTTATCAACAAGCTGGTTCGCGAATGTATCGCTGGATGCAGTCCCCTCTTCCAGCACCTTACGTATAAAGGCCTTCGCAAAAATCATATCTTCTAGGCCCATCGCTGTCATAGCGTACCGAAAGATGCGGTCATCAGCGAAAAAGTCCTCCACGGACTTAATATTGCGGATGTTATCCCGGTAATACTCGGTCTGGCGTTCAACAGTTGGATCGGATGCAATTGTCTCGAGTGAGCGGTCCATGTTGCTTCGAACCAATTGAACTTGAGTGAGTGTGTTGATCATATCCGCGTCCTTTAAGCGGGAAATTTCTTGGATCACACACTCACCGCGCTAGCTTACGCCAGGCTGACCGAACTTAGCCGGGCCGTTTTTTAGAGCGCCAGGCGAAAACGTGGAAGCGTTTGACCCGTCTCATTTGTTTGCTGGCAAGGCGGGAAGCCCGCAGTAGTGCTGGCACCATAAGGGTGGGCAATGCACGTCAGCAGGCCAATGAGAAGAGGCCCTCCGGGTAGCTTTTGGCGATCCATCTGCTGCATTGCACCTCTTGCCCGATGCCCCGCATCGCGCGGCGCGGCGCGCCTATCCGGATAAACCACCCAAAGCCATCATACGTTTTCACGTTTTCGCCCGGCGCTCTGATCGGTCAGCTTCAGGCAAGTCTCAGCTCCTAGTTTCGTCATCAACACACTCAAAACCTCACCCAATAGGAGCTGTTGGTGACTATTATTCTTGGCCTTTTCATAGCTGGAGCATCGCTGATCGGCGGATTTGCGGCCATGGGCGGTAAAGTCCTGGTTCTCTGGCAGCCTTGGGAACTCGTGATTGTCTTGGGGGTCGCCATCGGCGCTTTCGTCGTCGCCAATCCCATGAAGACCATTCTTGGAACCACCGTTGCTGTCACCGACGCACTTCGCAACGCAGTTCCGTCCAAACGCGAATATCTCGATGTCCTCGCCCTTCTCTACGGCTTGATGCGGGAACTGAGAGCCAAGGGCCGCAACGCTGTTGAACCGCATATTGAGGATCCGAGCACATCTCCGATCTTCCAAAAATATCCGTCTGTGCTGCGCGATGCTAACATGACGACGTTCATCTGCGATTACTTCCGCCTGATCATCGTTGGAAACGCACGGGCGCACGAGATCGAAGCGCTGGTGGATGAGGAACTGCAAACCATTCATCGTGATCAGCTGAAGCCGTATCACGCTATGAGCAGTGTCGCCGACGCCCTACCCGCTATTGGCATCATTGCTGCGGTTCTCGGCGTCATCAAAGCAATGGGCGCGATTGACCAGTCACCCCAGCTGCTGGGCAGTCTGATTGGCGCAGCGCTTGTCGGCACATTTGTTGGAATTTTCTTTTCCTATTCTCTGTTCGGCCCAATCGCGACGAAGATCAAATCTGTTCGCGAAACCAGGTTGCGGACTTACATCGTGGTCAAACAGACCCTGCTTGCGTTCATGAACGGCGCCGATCCGCAAATCGCCCTGGAGCACGGCCGCAAGACCATTTCCGGTTACGACCGTCCGACAATCGATGAAGTTGAAAATGAAACCATGAGCGCCGGCGCGGCTGATAGCACAGCGCCCGACCTCCAGGGAGCTGCTTAAACCATGCTCGACGAAGCAATTGATACGTCTGCCGCGACCAATTCCGAACGGGCAATGATCACGGACCGCCTCCTGGATGCAGCTGGAATTTCGGTCGACCGGTTACCCATGCTGCCGGTGGTGTTTGACCGGATGGCCCGCCTGATGGCCGACGTGATGCGCCAGAAGTCTCCTTCACCGTCCTATATTTCGGTCAGTTATGTCGAAAATAGCCGGATCGGCGATGTTCTGGAGGAGTTTGAATCTAACGCTCTTGTCGCCGTGCTCTATTCGCCGGAATGGGACGCCCGGGTTCTCGTCGGCTTCGACCGAGATTTCATATTCACGCTCGTCGATGTCCTGTTTGGTGCCGACGGCACGGAGCCTCCGGTTGACGAAGAACGGCCATTTTCCAACATCGAAACGCGAATTGCCCGGACAATATTTGAAGTCGCGGCCAAAGCTTTGGCAGAATCGTTCGCACCGATCGCGGAAACTACGCTGAAGATCGAGCGGATCGAAAGCCGCATGGACTTTGCCGTTGTCGGCCGCAGCAACAATCCAGCAGTCGTCGGACGGCTCTTGCAGCAGGCCATCGGGCGCGGCGGTGAAGTCTTCGTAGTGTTGCCGCATGCGACCTTGAACCCGCTCCGCCAACGCCTGTCTCAAGTCCTTTCCGGAGAAATGTCCGGCCGGGACAAACAATGGACGCAGCATTTCCACAACGAGATCCAGAGAACTGAGGTCAAGCTGGAAGCGATCCTCGAAGAACGCGAAATGAACCTCGGGGACCTGTCCAATCTGGAAGTCGGCCAAGTGATTGAATTGCAGGCAACAGCCCGCACGCCGGTGACGCTGGCCTGCAACGAACAGCCGATCTTTACCTGCCAGCTCGGACAATTGGACGGATCCTACACTCTGCAGATCGAAGAACTCATCCACGAGGAAGAAAAGGATCTTTTCGATGATCTCCGCAATCGTTGACGGTGTGCTGCTGCTGGCACTGGTCGTAACCACCATCCGCATGGTGCAGATGCACAAAGATCTGCGCCGCCTGGGCTCTTACCATGAAGACTATCAGCGCATCTTTGATCAGACGGCTCTGGCCCTGGACGGCATTGAAGTCTCCATTCAGGAAATCAATGTCAAAGGCGCTCAGATCCTAAACGCGCTCGGCAGCCGGATGGATGATGCACGCGATTTGATCGCAGAAATTGACGCGCTGACCCGCGAAGCCAAGCGCCAGCAGTCGGTCCTTAAGGCCGAACTCAAGGAACTCTCCAAGTCTACGGCGCTCATGCAGAAAGCGGATAGATTCACGCCAACCCGGGACGATTTGGAGCTTTATGGCGGCGATGTCGACCCAGCTCATCGTTCAGCACCAGATTCGGCAAGCTCCCCACAAGATGCACCGGTTATTCACCGGGGGACCGGCGGTCCTAAAACACCGACCCGGGTCCATAAAATCGACAACACACTTGGAAGCCCGTTCCGCTCCGTCTCAATGAACCAAAAGGATACTTTCTAATGTCCGACACGATTATCGAAAACGTTGATGTTGAAACCGGCGCAACCATTAAGCCGGCGGGAGCGGCCAATTTCGCCACCGTCGAAGCTCCGGAGAAAACCGGCGCAGATGACACAATGGGTGATGACCGCAACCTCGACACCATTCTCGGTATTCCGGTCAATATCCAAGTGGTTTTGGGCTCGGCAACAATGCTGGTTTCCAATCTTCTGAAACTCGGGCGCGGTGCCGTCATTCCGCTCAACCACCGGGTCGGTGAACCAATCGATATTGTTGTCAACGGCCGTGTTATTGCCCGCGGCGAAGTGGTTGTCGTGGAAGATGATAACTCCCGGTTCGGCGTGTCTCTGACCGAGATCATCAGCTCCCAGACCAGCCCTCTCGAAATCTGAGGTCTGGTCACCGGCCAGTCCTTAAAACAAACGAATTGCCCAGGCTCCTTTTTGAGGATCATGCAAGAATGACAAGCCCAGCCACAGCTGCTCCGGCGCCTGCAGCCGCCATACCCAAACCGCCGGCGCCACCGGTTCGGCGCCTAAATGGGGTTCAGCGTGTTGCCGCCCTGCTCTTGTCGCTTGGACGCACCAGTTCGCAACGGCTGCTGCGCCACTTCGATCAGGAAGAAATCCGAATGATTACGATGAGTGCGGCCCAGCTTGGGACGGTCGCATCAACGGAATTGGACAAACTGGCGGAAGACTTCATCGATCAGTTTTCCAATGGCACCACCTTGTTCGGATCGGCCAATGAAGTCGAAAAAATGCTCGAGGGCGTTTTGCCAGACGAGGAATTGGCTGACATCATGTCAGATGTTCACGGCAACTCCAACCGCTCGATATGGGACCGGTTGACAACTGTGTCCGAAACCGTCTTTGCCAATTACCTGCTCAAGGAACACCCGCAGACGGCCGCGCTCATTCTGACCAAAATCAAACCAAGCGCAGCTGCGAAGGTTCTCAGCCACGTCAGTGCCGATATGCGTAACCAGCTCGTTCGGCGGATGCTCTCGATCAAGGCTGTTGTTCCGGAAATTATGCGCGACGTGGAAAAAACCCTGCATGAAGACTTCATGCTCAATTTGTCCGGAACGCTGGAAGCCGACTCCCATGCCCGCATGGCGGATATATTGAACAAGATGGAGCGCGATCACATGGAGGATGCGCTTGAAAACCTCAATGAGATTAAACCGAAGACGGCCGAACTCCTGAAAGGTCTGCTGTTCACCTTTGACGACATTTCCAACCTCAATGCCCGCACTCGCATGGCGATCTTTGACCAGATCCCGGCCGATCGGATTGTTCTGGCCTTAAAAGGCACAACCGCAGAGTTCCGCGAAGTGGTGCTGTCGTCAATGACTTCGCGCGCCCGAAGGATTGCCGAGCACGAGCTGGCAGCTGGCGAACCGGCCGCGCAACGCGATGTCCTGGAGGCACGCAGTTCGATCACCAACCTCGCGTTGGAAATGGCTGGGCGCGGCGAAATCGAGCTCAATCCGAAACAGGACGAAGGGGCGTTTTTTGCCTGAGCAATACCGCCTTAATGGCTCCGACGGTCTGCCAGTGTAGGGAAAACGCGGACCCATGTCGGAGGAAGCAGATAAGGACTCAAAAACAGAGGAACCTACTGAGAAGAAAATCCAGGATGCGATTGAGAAAGGCAACACGCCTGTCTCCAAAGAGGCACCGGTCCTCGCCATGTTTCTCGCAACCCTGCTGATCGGTGGTTTTGCTTTAACAGCTGGAGTGCGCCAGCTGGTTTCAGACTTGGCGCATCTCCTGGATTTATCGGGAGGATTGGACCTTGGTAACAGCGCAGATGCACTCATGCTGTCACACAGCTTGTCCATCAAAGTGGGCCTGTTCATGGCGCCAATCATCGCTATTCTGTCGGCAGCAGGCTTGGCATCGGCGTTCCTCCAGAACAAGCCGCGCATTGTTCCCAACCGGATCAAACCCGAACTCAGCAAACTGTCGCTCAAAAAAGGTTGGACGCGGATATTCGGCGCCCAGGGCTTGGTCGAATTTCTTAAGGCCGTTTTCAAGTTCAGCGCGGTCAGCGCGGTGGCCTACGGCCAGTTCCGCACTCATGAAGCGGATTTGATCAACGCCATGTTCACCGACCCAAGCGCCCTTCCCGAAACCATCCTGCAGATCTCCCTGCGGCTGGTTTCCGGCGTCTGCATCGTGACGATCCTGCTGGTGACCGTGGATGTCCTTTGGTC
Source organism: Roseibium sp. (assembly GCF_965216085.1). Lineage (GTDB taxonomy): Bacteria > Pseudomonadota > Alphaproteobacteria > Rhizobiales > Stappiaceae > Roseibium. The sequence continues at coordinate 3,027,613 of NZ_OZ244138.1, forward strand.
CAGATCGCATTGGCGGAGGAACCTGCGCATGACCAAACAGGAGATCAAGGACGAACACAAACAGATGGAAGGCGACCCGATCGTCAAGGCCCGGCAGCGATCACTGGCCCGCGACCGGGCCCGTGGCCGGATGATGTCAGCCGTGCCGGAGGCGACATTGGTGGTGGCCAATCCGACGCACTATGCCGTTGCCCTCAAGTATGACGGAGAAAAGAACCCAGCTCCCATGGTTGTCGCCAAAGGGCAAGATCTGATCGCCCTAAAAATCCGTGAAATCGCAGAAACGAACAACATTCCGGTGATCGAGGATCGTCAGTTGGCCCGATCACTTTATGCGGCCACAGAAGTTGAGCGGATGATCCCGCCGGAGTTCTATCGCGCCGTTGCGGAAATTATCTGTTTCGTTTATTCACGCCAATCCAAGACCGCTGTATAAAGCGTTGAATTCTGGAGGGCTTGGACATGACTAACCCGCGCGGGGCGGCCGCTGTGGAACCGGCTATGGATCTGAGAAACCGCAAACGTCAGACCGCAATTGCGGAAACACTGACCGGCTTTATCGAGGATCTGAAGCTGGTCGATGTCCTAGATTTAGCAGCCTACATCCGACTGGAACAGCACGCCAACATAGCGGATCTGGTGAAAACCTCCGCCGAGCTCTTCTTCAAAGAAGATACGCTGCGTTATTCCATGGCCGGCCAAGCTGATTTGGATTGGACGACACGTCCGCAGATCAAACTGGATCTGGAGTTCCTGAACAAAGGCGTTTGGATTTACTTCACCGTCATATTGGCGTCGCCCGATAACTCGGTGACCGTATCTTATGTGGAAATTCCTGAAGCTGGCGGCGACCCGGAACGGGAAACCGAGCTTATGCTCGAGGCTTTGAAAGATGCCCGGCTGAAGTAAATTCTCTTGCAGGTATGAGCCTATCCAATCGGGAAATACTCTAGGAACGAGAAGCTTTTATCCATGACCGCCCAAGCGCCGAATTCTGAGCCCGCACCAACATCAAAACTCTTGCGGATGTCGATCATCCTCAGCGGTTTGATCGGCGCAGCGGGAGTGACGCTGCTGGCGCTGTCGGCGCACGCAGATTCAAGCGGTCTTTTAAAAACATCGGCTCAAATGCTGTTGTTTCACGCCCCGGTTCTTTTGGGTCTTGGCCTGTTGGCGCAAGCGCGCCGTGTGCCGTTTCTCCCGGTCGTTTTCCTATTGATGGTTGGCGGGATCTTTTTGTTCAGCGGCGATTTGATCGCGCGCGTTTTTGTCGGCGGCCGGCTGTTTGCCATGGCGGCCCCAACAGGCGGCATGCTGATTATTTTAGGATGGATCGCACTAGCCTTAAGCGCGATCCGCGTCCATCCGAAATAAACTCCGTATCAGCCTTTTAAGCGCTCCGCGTGCCAAGCGACATGATCGCGGGCAAAGGTCGAGACGAAGTAGTAGGAATGATCGTATCCTGCGTGAAGGCGGAAGCTGTTGGCCGTTTTTGTCTCCGACAATGCCGCGGCCAGAGCTTCGGGCTTGAGAAGATCATAAAACTGATCGTCAGCTCCCTGGTCGACCAAGATGTCGTGCACCCAACCTTTGGTCTTCAAGAGGCACACCGTATCGTGCGCAGCCCATAGGCTTTCGTCGCTGCCGAGATAGGCGCCAAGCTGTTTGCGGCCCCAATCGGATTGGCTCGGATTTGCAATCGGGGAAAACGCCGAGAGCGACTGATAATGCCCGGGGTATTTCATCGCCAAGGTCATGGCGCCATGACCGCCCATTGAGTGCCCGGTAATGCCGTGATGGATTGAGACCGGGAATTTCTCCTGGATCAGATCGCGCAACTCGCCGGCAATGTAAGTTTCCATCTGAAAGTGCGGCGCCCAGGGCGCCTCTGTTGCATTAACGTAAAAGCCAGCACCCTGCCCCAGATCGTAGGCCTCATCATTGGCAACACCGTCGCCACGCGGACTGGTATCCGGGAAAACAAGGGCCAGCCCAAATTCGGCGGCATGGGCCTGTAGCCCGGCCTTGGTCATGGCGTTTTCATGAGTGCAAGTCAGGCCGGATAAGTACCAGAGGCAGGGTACCGGGCCTTTTTTTGCTTGCGGCGGCAGATAGACCGCAAAGGTCATTTCGCCGCCGGTCGCCGTGCTTTCGTGGCTGTAAACGCCCTGCACACCGCCGAAGCATTTGTTTTCAGAAAGGGTTTTCATGGAAACTCCAGTATCGCCACCGTCATCCCATGGCTTGACCATGGGATCCATGCCGCTTCATGAACCACAGCGATATGCGTGTGCGGATCGAAAACGGAATGGATTGCCGGATCAAGCCCGGCAATGACGTTGTTGGAAAGGCTCTGAATTCAATCAGTTACCTCAGTAAAGCACGACCGAGCGGATTGACTCGCCGGCATGCATCAGGTCAAAGCCCTTGTTGATGTCTTCCAGCGGCATGGTGTGGGTGATCATCGGATCGATCTCGATTTTACCGTCCATGTACCAGTCAACGATTTTTGGTACATCCGTCCGCCCACGGGCCCCGCCAAAGGCTGTTCCACGCCAGGACCGGCCTGTGACCAGCTGGAACGGCCGGGTGGCGATTTCAGCACCGGCAGGCGCCACACCGATGATGATCGACTCGCCCCAGCCCTTGTGGGCCGATTCCAGCGCAGTGCGCATGACATTGACGTTGCCGGTTGCATCGAAGGTGTAATCCGCACCTCCCTTGGTGAGGTTCACCAGATACGGAACCAGGTCTTCCTCCACCTCGGACGGATTGACGAAATCGGTCATTCCGAAGCGCTCCGCCATTTCCTTCTTGGCCGGATTGAGATCGACACCGACGATCTGATCAGCCCCGGCAAGACGAAGGCCCTGAATGACGTTGAGTCCGATGCCGCCGAGACCAAAAACAATCGCGCGCGACCCAATCTCGACCTTGGCCGTGTTGATCACCGCGCCAATGCCGGTGGTTACACCGCAGCCGATGTAGCAAACCTTGTCGAACGGGGCGTCCGGATTGATTTTCGCCAGAGCGATTTCCGGCACCACGGTGTAGTTGGCGAAGGTTGAGGTGCCCATATAGTGCAGGATCGGGTCCCCATCGAGAGTAGTAAAGCGGGACGAGCCGTCCGGCATCAGGCCCTGGCCCTGTGTAGACCGAATTGCCTGACAAAGGTTGGTTTTTGGGTTCAGACAGTATTCGCACGTCCGGCACTCCGGCGTATAAAGCGGGATCACGTGATCACCCGGCTTCAAGGTGGTCACGCCCTTACCGACTTCGACAACAACACCGGCCCCCTCGTGACCGAGAATTGCTGGGAAAAGCCCTTCAGGATCTGCGCCCGAAAGCGTGAATTCATCCGTGTGGCAAATGCCGGTGGCTTTGACCTCTACCAGAACCTCGAATGCCCGCGGGCCTTCCAGATTGACGGTGGTGACTTCGAGGGGCTTGCCGGCGCCCACCGCCACTGCTGCGCGAACTTGCATTGGAGGATCTCCCATTTTGATGTTTCTCCAAAGAGTTACCCTCACCAGCCTCAATTGCAAGAACCGGGGCGACATCCGCTGTCGGATTTGCGCAACTCAACAAGTTTCGGACATTGTTGGCTCGCCAAAATATTGGGTCAATTTCGCTGTATTCCGCCGATTTGGATATCTCGTTCAGGCCCAGCAAAACATGGAAATGAATTATGTCGCATTCAGACCAACAAGCGACCGAAACCTGATATGCAGAAGGGAGCGCAATCGCGAAGATGCGCCCCAACGGACAAGTTCGATCCCCGTGTGATTTGGCTTGCTCTTTTAGACTTGAAGTTTAGGACCGGACCGCGGCCGTTTTCCAATTGAAAGACGGCCACGGTCCAAAACGTGCGGAGCCGCTCTTTATGAAGCGATATTCCTTCCTGGAACTGGCGAAAAACGCCTTTTCCGCGCACCAGAACTGGGGCCGCCAATGGCGCGCACCGGAACCGAAAGCTGAATACGACGTCGTGATCATCGGCGCCGGCGGCCATGGCCTTGCCACGGCGTATTACCTTGCCAAGGAGCACGGCGTCCGCAACGTCGCGGTTTTGGAAAAAGGCTGGCTTGGCGGCGGCAACACCGGCCGGAACACGACCATCGTGCGCTCCAACTACCTCTGGGAAGAAAGCGCGGCGCTTTATAACCACGCGATCAATTTGTGGGACGGTCTCTCGCAGGACCTAAACTACAACGTCATGTATTCCGCCCGCGGTGTGATGATGCTGGCCCACACGGTTCATGATGTTCAGGTCGCACAGCGTCACATTCATGCCAACCGGCTTGCCGGTGTCCAGAATGAATGGCTGACACCGGAACAAGCCAAGGAATACTGCCCGCCGCTCAACATCTCCAAGGATATCCGCTATCCGGTGATGGGTGCAGCTCTCCAGCGCGTCGGCGGCACCGCGCGTCACGATGCGGTTGCCTGGGGTTATGCCCGCGGCGCAGACGCAATGGGCGTCGACATCATCCAGAATTGTGCGGTCACCGGCATCAAACGAGGTGCCGATGGCGCGGTCGAAGGCGTTGAGACAGCCAAGGGTTTCATCAAGGCCAAAAAGGTTGGTGTTGTTGCCGCCGGCCACACGTCAACGGTCATGGATATGGCCGGTGTCCGAGTGCCGCTGGAAAGCTTCCCGTTGCAGGCGCTGGTTTCCGAACCGGTCAAACCCGCTTTCCCGTGTGTGGTCATGTCCAACACGATCCACGCCTATATTTCCCAGTCTGACAAGGGCGAACTGGTGATCGGTGCGGGCACCGACCAGTTCATTTCCTACAGCCAGACCGGTGGCATTCACATCACCAACCACACCATCGACGCGATCTGCGAACTGTTCCCGCATTTCCGCCGCATGCGCATGCTCCGCAACTGGGGCGGCATCGTGGATGTGACCCCGGACCGCTCACCGATCCTGTCCAAGACCCCGGTTCAAGGCCTCTATGTCAACTGCGGCTGGGGCACCGGCGGTTTCAAGGCAACACCGGGATCAGGCCACGTCTTTGCGCACACCATCGCTAAAGACGAGCCGCATCCGATCAATGCACCCTTCACCATCGACCGGTTCAAAACCGGCCGCCTGATCGACGAAGCAGCCGCAGCTGCTGTTGCGCACTAGGGGGAGAATTCAGACATGCTGTTGGTTTACTGCCCTTACTGCAAGGTCGAGCGTCCGGAAACTGAGTTTTCCTGCCGCGGCCAGGCCCATATCGCCCGCCCGGCCAATCCATCTGAAGTCACAGACGAAGAGTGGGTTGAGTACCTTTACATGCGCGACAACACCAAAGGTGTTTATGCCGAGCGCTGGCGCCACATCCACGGCTGCGGACGGTTCTTCAACGCCGTGCGTGACACCGTGAGCGACAAATTCCTGACGTTTTACAAGGCCGGCGAACCCTGCCCGGATCTTGAAGCATTGGCCAAGGAGGCCGGCAAATGAGCCAGCCATTCCGTACAGAAAAAGGCGGCCGCATCGACCGCGGCGCACAGCTGACCTTCACCTTCGATGGTGAGGAAATGCAGGGCCATAAAGGCGACACGCTTGCCTCAGCTTTGCTGGCAAACGGTGTTCACCTGGTCGGTCGGTCGTTCAAATACCACCGCCCGCGCGGCATCATCACCGCCGGGTCTGAAGAGCCGAACGCGCTGGTCGGCGTTTACCGCAAGGGCGACCAGACGCCGAACTTGCGTGCCACTCAAGTCGAGGTCTACCAAGGCCTGGAGGCTGTTTCTCAGAACCGCTTCCCGTCGCTCGGCTTCGATGTCGGCGCGGTCAATGATTTCATGGCGCCGCTGTTCCCGGCCGGGTTCTACTACAAGACGTTCATGTGGCCGAAGGCGTTCTGGGACCGGGTTTATGAACCGGTCATCCGCGCTGCGGCTGGTCTCGGCAATCCGCCGAAAAACCCGGATCATGACAGCTACGGCAATATCTACGCCCATTGTGATGTGCTGGTCGCAGGCTCCGGCCCCGCAGGTCTTGCAGCCGCGCTTGCTGCAGCCGAAACCGGCGCAAAGGTCATCCTGTGCGACGAACAAGCCGAATTCGGCGGCTCACTTTTGAGCGAAGAAAACGCCACCATTGACGGCAAAACACCGGCTGATTGGGCGCGGGATACAATCGTGAAATTGCAGGGCATGGACAATGTCACGCTGCTATCACGCACAACCGCCTTCGGCTATTTCGCACACAATTACATCGCGCTCGCCGAACGCGTGACCGAACATCTCAGCGATCCGGATCCAAAGCTTCCGCGCGAGCGCCTGTGGCAAGTGCGGGCTAAGGAAGTTGTCATTGCTTCCGGTGCGATCGAACGGCCGATGATTTTCCCGGAAAACGACCGCCCGGGCATTTTGCTGGCGGATGCCGGCAGAACGTATCTCAACCGCTATGGCGTCAAGGTCGGCCACAAGGTGCTGGTCACCACCGCTTGTGACACTGCCTGGCAGGCTGCGTTCGACCTCGCAGATCACGGCGTAGAAGTCGTTGCCATTGTCGACCTTCGGGAAGCGCCGCCGGAAAGCCTGATGGCAATCGCCAAGGCTCGCGGCATCCGCGTCGACGTCGGCAGCGTTGTCACCGGCACGCTCGGCCGCAAGCGGGTCAAATCTGCTCTGCTGGGCCGCATCATGCCGTCTGGCCAGGTCGCGTCCAGCGGACAAATCGGCTGTGATGCAATCCTGATGTCCGGCGGTTGGACTCCGACCGTAAGCCTCTATTCCCAATCCCGCGGCAAGGTCGTTTGGGACGAGCCGGTCGGTGCCTATGTTCCTGGCAAATCCGTTCAGAACGAACGTTCCGCCGGGGCTGCCAAGGGCCTTTACGGTCTGCAGGCCACCTTGGAAGACGGTTATGCCGCCGGTGAGGAAGCCGCCAAAGCGGCGACCGGCAAGACGGCCAAGATCACCTATGCGGCGGCCTCCGGCGGTGAAGCTGGCCACGGCGCGGTTCTTGGCGCCCTGCCCCATGACCGCAACGCGGCTCGCTCCAAAGCCTTTGTCGACTATCAGAACGACGTGACCGCGAAGGACATCAAACTGGCGGCCCGCGAAGGCATGCAGTCGATCGAGCACATCAAACGCTACACGACCACCGGCATGGCAACGGATCAGGGGCGCCTGTCCAACATGAACGCGCTTTCCATCGCCTCCAGCGCCTTGGAAAAGCCGATTGTGGACGTTGGCCTGACGACCTTCCGTCTGCCATACACGCCGACAACCTTCGGCCTGTTTGCTGGCGTTGCCCGCGGCGATCACTTTGATCCCGTGCGCAAAACTCCGTCCCACGACTGGGTAGTGGCCAACGGCGGCGTTTATGAAGATGTCGGCCAATGGAAACGGACCTGGTACTTCCCGAAAAACGGCGAAGACATGCACACCGCCGTTGCCCGGGAATGTGCAACGGTTCGTGAAAGCGTCGGCCTGTTCGATGCCTCTACGCTCGGCAAGATTGAGGTGGTTGGACCGGATGCAGCTGAATTCCTGGAGCGGATGTACACCAACCCGTGGAAGAAACTCGCTCCTGGGCGCTGCCGCTACGGTCTCCTGCTCAATGATGCCGGTTTCATCGTCGACGATGGTGTCGTCGGCCGTCTTGCAGATGACCGCTTCCATGTGACAACCACGACCGGCGGTGCGCCGAGCGTCTTTGCCACGATGGAAGACTATCTGCAGACCGAATGGCCGGATCTCGATGTCTGGATCACCTCGACCACCGAACAATATGCGGTGGCTGCGGTTCAGGGGCCAAAAGCGCGCGACGTCATTGCTCCCTTCATTGAAGGCATTGATCTTTCCGCAGAAGCTTTCCCGCACATGAGCGTCAAGGAAGGTACGTTCTGCGGTGTGCCGTGCCGCCTGTTCCGGATTTCCTTTACCGGCGAACTCGGTTTTGAGATCAACGTCTCGCGCCGCCACGGCAAGATGATGTGGGAAACACTCGCCGGTGAAATCGAGAAGCACAACGGCACGGCCTATGGCACGGAGACCATGCACGTTCTTCGCGCTGAAAAGGGCTATATCATCGTCGGTCAGGACACCGATGGGACTGTTACCCCACAAGATGCCGGCATGAGCTGGGCAATCGGCAAGAAAAAGCTCGACTTCGTTGGTAAGCGTGGCCTGGAGCGTCCGGATCTGGTTGCGGAAAACCGCAAACAATTCGTCGGCCTTTTGACCAAGGACCCGAAGGTGAAGCTGGAAGAAGGTGCTCAAATCACGGTTGCCCAGAACCCGGCGACAGGCACTCCGGCCGAAGGTCATGTCACCTCGTCCTATTACAGCCCAGCCATGGGCCGCACCATCGCTCTGGCCATCGTGAAGAACGGTCATGCACTGGAAGGCAAATCCCTCTATGTGCCGATGCCGGAGGGCAGTATCGAGGTGGAAGTGACCAGCCCGATATTCTTTGACAAGGAAGGAGCGCGGCTCAATGTCTGATCTTCTGGCAAATGACGTGATCACGCCGGATGCGGGCGAAAGCCCGCTCCTGAGCCTAGCCGATGTGTCGATTTTGAAAGCGGCCCCAATGACCCGCCTTTCCTTGCGGGTTCGCGAAGCTGCGATTGCGGCGGCCGGTGACGCCTTCGGCGCCAAATTGCCGGTGACGCCACTTGGCAATGAGACTGGCGAGAAGCGCGCCGCACTCTGGATGGGACCGGACGAATGGACCCTTTTGGCGCCTGAAGACGAGTTGGATGCGGTGTTTGCCGTAATCGAAGACAAACTGACCGGTCAGCCGCATTCGTTGGTCGATATTTCGCATCGGTCTGAAGCGCTGATCGTCTCCGGCGAAAAGGCTGCTTGGCTTCTCAACACCGGGATCTTCATTGACTTCTCGCTGGAAGAGTTTCCGGTCGGCACGGTGACACGCACTGTCTTCCACAAGTCCCCAGTGATGATCTGGCGAACCGGCGAGGACACATTCGTGGTCGAGGCTTGGGTGTCGTTCATGGACTATGTTGCCGGCATTCTGGTCGACAGCGCTCAGGAACTGGCCGCAGCTTGATCAGCTCCCCAACCGGGACAACATCATTTTAACGAACTTCAACGACCCTTGCGGAAACCACATCGCGAGGGTCGTTTCCGTTGACCAGCAATGCATCACAACAGTTGAGACTGGCAGAACTGCTCGGCGCGCTTAGCCATGCCCTCGACATTACGGAAGGCCAGCCGCGCGGGCATTGTGTGAGATGTTGCTGGATCGGCACCAAAATCGGCCGCCAGGTAGGCCTGCCCGACACGCAACTGAGCGACCTCTACTACACGCTCCTCCTGAAGGATCTCGGGTGTTCCAGCAACGCAGCCCGTATCTGCGAACTCTATCTCACGGATGATCACACCTTCAAACACGGTTTCAAGACAATCAGTGACAGTCTGCCCGCTGCACTGCGGTTCGTCTTGTCTCAAACGGGTCTCAAACACGGGTTCGCCGAGCGGGTCCGGGCGATCGTGAATATCCTTCAAAATGGCGGCGACATCGCCAAGGAGCTGATTGAAACCCGCTGCCAGCGCGGTGCTGACATTGCCAGGCAAATGCATTTTTCCATTGATGTTGTGGATGGGATCTATAGCCTGGATGAACACTGGAACGGCAATGGACGGCCACATAAGCTGAAAGAGCGGGACATTCCGCTGTTTTCACAAATCGCTCTTATGGCCCAGGTTCTGGATGTCTTTCAGGTCAACTCTGGAAAAACCGGGGCCATACACGAGCTAAAAAGCCGAAGTGGCACTTGGTTCGATCCCGATCTCGTCGCAGCAGCCGAAACCGCAGCCCGGGAACCTGGATTTTGGGAGGAACTCCAGTCAGATACGCTTGAAACTGTGGTCTACGGGCTTGAACCAGCTCAAAACACGCGGTTTGCCGACGAGAAACAATTCGACGATATCGCGCATGGCTTCGCTCAGGTCATCGATTCAAAAAGCCCATACACGGCCGGCCATAGCGAACGGGTCATGCTCTATAGCGATATGATTGCGGAAGAACTTGGGTACAGTGACCGCGACCGGCAACTCCTGAAACGGGCCGCGCTCCTTTACGATATTGGCAAGCTCGGGGTCAGCAACTCTATTCTCGACAAGCCCGGTAAACTGGACAATGCCGAATGGGATGCGATGCGGATGCATCCGGTCTATTCGGATGAAATCCTGTCACGCATCGGCGCCTTTAAAGACCTCGCCTCTATCGGTCGGGGTCACCACGAAAAGCTGGACGGACACGGATATCCTGACGGATTGACCGCCGGCCGAATATCCATGGAAACGAGGATCGTAACAGTTGCAGATATTTTCGATGCCCTGACTGCAGAACGGCCCTATCGCGGATCTATGCCTTTTTCCCAAGCTCTCGGCATAATCGAAAGCGATACTGGCAGCGCACTCGACCCGATGTGTTTTGAAGCCTTAAAACGTGCTACGCAGCGCATGGATCCGGAAAAAGGCCGGGCCGCATAATATCGCCACCTTCTGCGCGTCTATCTCCGACTGATCCTGTGCCTATTTGGTAATACTCAACGCCCCATGCTCAAAATTGGTTCCTACAATATCCAAAAATCCATCGGGGTCGATGCCCGCCGCCGGCCAGACCGGACGCTGAAAGTTATCTGTGAGCTGGGTTGCGATGTCATAGCGCTGCAGGAAGCCGACAAACGGTTCGGCCCGCGCAAGAGCACACTTGACCGCGACACGATCCTTGCCGAAACCGATTACCGGCCCGTACCCTTTGCGATCGGCGAACACAGTCTCGGCTGGCACGGCAATGCGATCCTGGTGCGAAACGGGATCGAAATCTTGGACTACAGGCGGATTGAACTGCCCAAACTCGAGCCGCGTGGCGCGGTGGCAGTGGATCTTAAAGTTGAAGATCAGAAGATCCGCGTCGCGGCCATGCACTTGAGCTTGGTTGGCCATTTCCGCAAAAAACAAATCTCATCACTGATGCACCAGCTCCACGAGGACCTGACCTACCTGCCGACTGTATTGATAGGTGACCTCAATGAATGGCGCGATTCTGCGGGCAGTATTCGCCTGTTTGAACAGCATTACGAGGTCACGACACCGGGACGCAGTTTTCCAAGCCCTCTGCCCGTCGGCAGTCTGGACCGGATTGTTACGAGCCCGGAATTCACGGTCCAGAAAGCTGGCGTCCACAAATCCAAAACCGCGCGCGTCGCTTCAGATCATTTACCCGTCTGGGCAGAGTTGCACCTGGAGCCCTTTGGGCACCTGGCTTGACAATCTAAAGCTGATTCCGCAGGCCGCGCTTACTTGATCAGGTTCACCATCACGAAGTAAAGCCCGCCGGACAAGATGGCAGCAGCTGGAACTGTGATCACCCAGGCGGCGACAATCGTCATGAAGTGCGCGCGGCGAACCAGACGTCGGCGGGCCTGTTCCTCACGATTGCGGATCGGACGCACCTTCTTCTGGCCGCTCGGTTGGTGTTTGTTGACGTATTCCAGGCGCCGCTTGGAGCGTTCGGTGTAGCGTTCACGGAAAAACCCAACCCCAAACACTGCGCCAACAGCAATATGGGTCGAGCTCACCGGGAGCCCGAGACCGGAGGCGATGATCACCGTGATGGCCGCCGACAGGGATACACAATAGGCGCGCATCGGATTCAGTTTGGTGATCTGCTGGCCGACCATATTGATCAGCTTCGGACCGAACAGCAATAGCCCAAAGGAAATGCCAAACGCTCCAACGGCCATCACCCACAACGGAATGCTTACCTTAGTAGCGACCGCACCGGATTCAGCAGTGTGTACAATGGCAGCCAGCGGGCCAACAGCGTTGGCCACATCATTGGCGCCATGCGCGAAGGACAGCAATGCGGCTGAAAACACCAGCGGAATAGAAAACAGGATCCGCAGCGACTGATTGCGGTTCTCCAAACCTTCAGACTGGCGCCGGATAATCGGATGCACAATTGCCCAGGCAGCAACCCCAACCGCTGCTCCGATCAGCAGCGCTGTCGGCATATCGATCTTGATGATCTTCTTCAGGCCTTTGAGTGCCAGATAAGCGCCAAATGCAGCAGCCATGACGCCGATCAAAACCGGTACCCAGCGGCGCGCGGAAGCAATCTTGTCATCGGTATAGATGATGAAGGTCTTGATGAAGGCCAGGAAACAAGCCGCAATGACACCGCCGAGAAAGGGGGAAATCACCCAGCTCGCAGCAATGCTGCTCATTGTGCCCCAATCAACCGCGCTGAAACCAGCGGCTGCAATCCCTGCGCCCATAACCCCACCGACGATGGAGTGCGTTGTTGAAACCGGCGCGCCAATCCAGGTGGCAAGATTGATCCAAAGCGCCGATGACACAAGCGCTGCCATCATGGCGGCCATGAATACCGACGGATCCGAAACCGAGTTCGGATCAATGATACCTTTTGAGATCGTGCCGACAACATCGCCGCCGGCAATCAGCGCGCCGGCACTTTCAAAGACAGCCGCGATGATCAAGGCAGTTACCAAGGTCATTGCGCGGGAGCCGACCGCTGGGCCTACGTTGTTGGCGACATCGTTTGCGCCGATGTTCAGCGCCATATAAGCGCCGATCGCAGCCGCTGCGACAATCAAAACCCCACCCGGAGCATCGGCCATCGTCGCTGCAGCGCCCAGGGCACAAAGCACGATAAAGACCAGCGCAACACCCGGCGCGATCAACCGCCGTGACAGTGTGCCCGCTGCCTCTTCCATATAGCTGAATTTATCGAGGTCTTTGTCGATGGTCGGCTTTTTGAGATCTTGCATTTTTTCTTGCGAATCCGGGACGTTTCGAACGCGTGACACAGCGGGCGCCAATTACGGCGCCTGCATTACCCGATCTTCACAAAAGGTCAACCGACCGGCAGTGGATCTCGCCAACTAATTTGCCAGCTTATTTAATTAAGCGCCTTAAAACCTTTGCAAGGCCCGGTTCATCAGCCATTTTGATAGCCTTTTCGACCGGAACCCAAGTGACAGTCCGTTTGCCCTTTTCCGGATAATTCCGCACCATCTCGTCGACATCGACCCGGTAGACCAGAACGTCCGTTTTAAGGCGAAGACCGGCGTCCGCTCCTTTATAGGATTTGAAGGATGCAAATGGTTTTTTGCGGGCCTTGCCGACAACACCAGCTTCTTCATAAGCCTCAATTGCAGCCGTCCGGTGCGGTTTGCGCGACATAATCGGCCAGCCTTTCGGCAAGATCCATCGGCGGCTCGATTTGGACGTCACCATTAGAACTTCGCGGCCACCATCATTTTCCCGCACGCAAAGCGCTGCGATTTGCAGACGCGCAGGCCTGCGGAACATCGCTTGAAAACTCTGCAGCCAGCTAGACCGCTCATACAATGATGTGGGCGCGAAACTCATAGAGCACTTTCATTTGAACGTTGATTGTTTTCAACTGAACATCGAGATTGGAAGGCATATACCTATTGTTCAAATATGTCCAGAAAAAGTGCACTTTGTGCGTAAATTTCGAAATTACCTAGTTATCACTAAGAGTTGTTCTTTAACGAAACATGGTCGGCCCTCCAGGCTCCAGGCCAAACTTCGGCGGCTCCCTGGCGCAAATCCCGAATCGCGGCCACCGGGACAGTGGCAAGTAAAAACGGCTCGTCATCCGCTTCACCACCTGTTGGCGCAATTTCAGCTCCAATTCCGGTGAACCCCAAATCCTCTTCGCATGGCAGATAAAGAGCGGCGCCTGAAACATTGGTTTCGTTCTGCGTTGTGCCTTCGGCCCGGCCGACCACGCCGCACACCGCAACAGCGCACATCAGTTCCACCGCCCGTGCCTTGGCGCAGCCATAAACCCGGTGATAGCCGGACAGCTTTTCAGTCATGGACGGCACAAGGAGGAGATCGACCTTCTCTTGTGCCAATAGACAACTCAATGCCGGCATTTCAATATCAAGGCAGATCAGGATTGCCACCTTTAAGCCGTCGAGCTCAAACACCTGGAGTTCGGTGCCCGGTGTCAGGTTCCAAGTCTCTGTGTCTTGTTCGAAGGGTGTCAAACTGAGCTTGTCCTGCCGGATTTCCCGGCCATCTGCCGCCAGAAGAACGGCTGTATTGGTGATACCGGCAGAGGTCTTCACCGGCCAGGAACCAGCAAGAAGAGAGACGCCATAGCGTTCAGGCAAATTTTTGAGCAGCGGAAAGAGCTCTGCGCCCGCATCGGCCATAAAGCCTGTTTCTTCGCTCGGGGGCAAACCCTTTGGCTTAAACGCGAGACAGGTTTCAGAAACATACTCGGGAAGGACCAGCAGTTTCGCACCGCCGTCTGCAGCCTTCTGAAGGCCGTCTTCAATCATTGCGGCCAGCGCCGCGGCCGAGCCTGGCGCCCGGCTGAGATTAAACGACCAAAGTGCGATCGGATAGTTGTTCATGCCGCCCTTCCTAGAAATTGAGCGGCTGAGATAACGGCATGTTGCCGGTTGGTTCAAGCCAGAATCGGCAGGTACTGGTCAGCTAACGAAAAGGGCAATGAAAAACGTCAAGAGAACCAGGAAGCCGGTGTTGATAAAAATCGGCTTGGGTTCAGCGGGAAGCGCACGCAACTTGGCGGATCTCCGCACTTCACGAATTCCTTTCAGAGCTCGTCCGGTACGCAGGTCAATCTCTTGAAAATAGGGCGATAGCTCATTCTGAGTACGCATACTAAACCCTCACGATTCCTTCGTAATCCGGACGCTACGGCAAGGGTGTTAGGGACGGGTTAATGCGCTTAGCAATTTTGGTCTTGCTGATGCACTTACCGTGTGCTGATCTGAAGTCTTGCAACCATCTACGAGGCGACAATGATCGACGCGACGACACTGGTGACTTACAGCCTTATCGTGCTGGGCTTTGTGTTTATCCCTGGACCTGCAACGCTTTTGACAATCGCAGGGGCCACCACTTCGGGGTCCAAAGTCGGGATCGCAACAGGCGCAGGTATTGCCGCTGGTGATATCGTTCACACACTGCTCGCGGTTTTTGGCCTTTCCGCGATTATCGCAGCGTCCGCACTGTTGTTTTCGATCATTAAGTATCTTGGTGCTGCCTACCTGATTTACCTCGGCATCAAGGCGATAACGTCCAAATCTGCATCGTCCTTTGAGGGCGATGTAATGACCGTGAGCACATCTGCTGCTTTTCGCCAGGCTTTGTATTCCGAGCTTCTCAATCCGAAGACGGCCTTGTTCTTCTTGGCGTTTCTGCCGCAATTCGTTCAGCCGGAAAATGGCTTTGTCCTGATACAACTCACAATTCTTGGACTGGTGTTTGTCGCCTTAGGCCTTTTGAGCACCCTTGTTTATGCGTTTGGTGCGGGAACGTTAGGCGGCTTGGTTCGGCGCAATCCTGCAATCTTGAAATGGCAGGGTAAAGTCGTCGGTACGATCTTCTGTACTCTTGGTGTCCGGCTGGCTTTGCAGGAGCGTTAAACTCGAACCTTCTGTGGGTCGGCGACATCCAGAATGCGTAGTTGAACCTTTGGCGTGCCTTGCCACGTGTCGATGGAAAGAGATCCTGCCACGTGAAGGTTCCTTCCGCGGCCTTCCAGAAGCATTTGCCCGTGCGGCTTGTCCTCGGCCTTAAAGCAGATACCCTTGAGCGCAGTCCCATCCCCAGCGGCAAGGGTTGCCCGGACATGACCTTTGCCGACCACATCGGCGAAGGACACCCGATGCGCTGGAAACGCAAACACCGGTTCGGAATGGCCTGCGCCATAAGGCCCCGCCTTTTCCAACAGATCCATCAGATCCAGAGTTGCCCCGGTTGCCGTAAGGGCCGCGTCGATCTTCAGCTCCCGGTGGGCGGTCGCAGCCTCCACATCGTCTTTCAGAACATCATTGAAAAAGGCCTCGAGGTCTGCGGCCTTATCCTGACGAACGGTCAGTCCTGCAGCCATGGCGTGGCCGCCGCCCTTCTCTAAAAGCCCGTCCTCAACGGCCTGCCGGACCGCTTTGCCCAGGTCAACACCGTTGATCGACCGGCCAGAGCCGGTTCCTTTGCCGGTTTGATCATAGGCGATGGCGAAGGCCGGGCGCCGGTGCGCTTCTTTCAGCCGCGAGGCGATCAATCCGACAATGCCCGGATGCCAATCGTTGGAACCAGTTAGCAGAACCGCTGGATCGCGCTGGTCTATGGCCATGGCCGCTTCGGCCCCGGCTTGCTCCAACATCACAGCTTCCTTTGCTTGGCGTTCGGAATTGAGCTGATCCAGCCGTTCGGCGATCGCGCGCGCTTCGTGTTGATCCGCAGTCGTCAGGAGGCGCGCGCCCAAGGCCGCGTCTCCAATTCGGCCGCCTGCATTGATCCGCGGACCGATCAAAAACCCCAGATGATATGGGGCCGGTTTGCCGCTGACCCGGGCAGCATCCGCCAGGGCCGTCAGGCCAAAATTCCGGCGCTGATGCATGACCGCAAGGCCGCGCGTCACATAGGCCCGGTTGAGCCCCTGAAGCGGCACCACATCACAGACAGTCCCAAGCGCCACCAAATCCAGAAGCGCCATCAGGTCCGGCGGCTGTTTTCCATCGAATAATCCGCGCTGACGCAATTCCCGGTTCAAACCAACCAAGAACAGGAAAGTGACACCGACAGCGGCCAGATGCCCCTGCCCCGACAAATCGTCCTGCCGGTTGGGATTGACCAATGCCCGGACATCGGGAAGCGTTTCACCGACCTGGTGATGATCGATCACCACCACATCAAGATTGAGTTTTTGCGCCGTTTCAAAGGCTTCGAAGGATGTGCTGCCGCAATCCAGCGTGATCAGCAATTCAGCGCCGCCGGCATGAAGGCTTTCGATTGCTGGGCCGTTCGGCCCATAGCCTTCGATAATCCGGTCCGGAATGTGGATCACCGGATCGAGTCCAAGCCATTGCAGATATTTGACTAAAACGGCGGAAGATGTCGCTCCGTCAACGTCATAATCACCGAAAATGGCAATCTTCTTGCCAGCTTGGACGGCGTCTGCCACGCGGGCGACGGCCGCATCCATATCAACCAGACTGCTGGGATCCGGCATCAAGGTTTTTATCGATGGATCGAGGAAGGCTTCAGCTTCTTCCGCGGCCACCCCACGGGCGGCCATGACCCGGGCGAGCACATCCGGCAGCCCGTGGTGCTGGGAGATCGCCATTGCCGCGCGGGCTTCGCCCGCACTCAGGCGTTCGCGCCAGGCGTTGTCATTGGCGGACCGGGCAACCCCGAGTACGAGGCGCCCCTTTTCTTCTTCGCCAAACCCTGTGCGCATCTACTTCGCTTAATCCAGGTGAAATTTGTCCAGCTGCGTGTGCTGGGCTTTGATATAGCGGACAGTCCCGGTGGACGAACGCATAACAACCGTATGGGTCGTGATCTGGTTCCGGCCGAAGCGGACCCCCTGCAGCATGTTGCCGTCAGTGACGCCGGTCGCTGCGAACAGAACGTCCGGGCCAGCCATTTCTTCCAGGGTGAACTTGCGTTTGATGTCGTCAATGCCCATGCGGTGCGCACGCTCAACCTGCTCATCGCGGGTAATCACCAGACGCGACTGCATCTGACCGCCGATGCAACGCAGAGCCGCAGCTGCCAGAACACCTTCCGGAGCGCCGCCGATACCGGCATAAAGGTCGATGCCGGTCTCATCCGGGTCTGTCGTATGAATGACGCCGGCAACATCGCCATCGCCGATCAGCCGGATCGCAGCACCGGTTGCCCGGATTTCTTCAATCAGACGTGCATGGCGCGGACGATCAAGAACACAGGCGGTGACTTCAGCGATCTTCACGCCCTTTTCTTTGGCAACGGCAGCCAGGTTGTCGGCAATCGGCGCATCCAGATCAATCAAGCCTTCGGAAAAACCCGGCCCAATGGCGATCTTATCCATGTAGCTGTCTGGCGCGTTCAGAAGATCTCCTTCCGGTGCCAAAGCAATGACAGCCAAGGAGTTCGGCAGGTTTTTGGCGCAGATGGTGGTGCCTTCCAGCGGGTCGAGCGCAATGTCGACTTTCGGGCCCTGTTTGGTACCAACGTTTTCGCCGATGTAGAGCATCGGAGCTTCGTCACGCTCACCTTCACCGATCACCACCGTTCCGTCGATCGGCAACCTGTTCAGCTCCCGGCGCATCGCGTCAACCGCTGCCTGATCTGCGGCCATTTCATCGCCGTGACCGCGCAGACGCGCTGCAGATACCGCTGCCCGCTCGCTGACACGGGCCAGTTCCAAAGTCAGGATACGGTCCAGGCCACTTGATGCCTGAGTTTCGGTTTTGGACATCAACATCTCCGCTTCTCCCCGCACTGCACGCCCGCGGGACGTATTACTTATTTGAGTTTTTCAATCCGGATCATCTGGGGCTGTTCTGCAACAACACCCTTCGACATGATCGCATCAAGCGCTTCCTTGATGGCGATCTCGGTTGTTTCGTAAGTGATCAGAATGACTGGTTGCGGTGCGTCACCGCCGGTCTTGTCATCTTCAGTGCCCGCAGCCGGATGCCGCTTCTGGACAATCGACTCCAGAGAAATCCCGGCGTCGCCCATGCGGCTCGCGATTTCAGCAAAGGCTCCCGGGCGGTCATAAACCGACAAACGGATGTAATAACCGCCTTCATGCAAACGCATGCGGGCCCGTTCATAGGGCTGTAATTCAGCAGCTGGCATGCCCAAAACGGGAGTTTTGTCGCCACGGGCGATATCTGTGATATCGGCAACCACTGAAGAGGCGGTTGCATTGCCGCCGGCGCCCGGACCCACGAGGACGATTTCGCCAACATAATCGCCATCGACGGCTACCGCATTCAAGACGCCATCGATCCGGGCAATCGCCGATGTTTTCGGCACCATGGTCGGATGAACGCGTTGTTCAATGCCAGTATCGGTGCGGTGCGCCACGCCCAGCAGCTTGATCCGGAAGCCGAGTTCGTCAGCGGCCTGAATATCCGCCGTGGTGATGGAGGTAATCCCCTCCATGAAAATATTGTCGCTGGCGATTTCCGTGCCAAAGGCAAGGCTCGTCAGAATGGCCAGCTTGTGCGCCGTATCGTTGCCCTCAATATCAAAGGTCGGATCGGCTTCCGCATACCCAAGGCGTTGAGCATCGGCCAAACACTCCTCAAAACTCAAGCCCTCGGCCTCCATTCGGGTAAGGATGTAGTTACATGTGCCGTTGAGGATGCCGTAAACACGGCTGACATCGTTTCCGGCCAGGGACTCGCGCATGGTCTTGACGATGGGAATTCCGCCGGCCACAGCCGCTTCGTAATTCAGGCAAGCACCATTCGCTTCGGCGAGGCGGGCCAGATCAACGCCATGTTTGGCAAGCAGTGCCTTATTCGCGGTGACAACATCAATGCCGCGGCTGAGCGCAGCCCGAACACTATCTTCCGCGGTCCCGCTATCTCCGCCGATCAGTTCGACAAACACGTCAAGATCGGCTTTTTCCGCCATTTCGACCGGATCGGTGTACCAAGCATAGCTGCTGGTATCAAAGCCACGATCCTTGGTTTGGTCTCGGGCACTGACGGCAATTACATCAATCCCCCGGCCAGTTTTTGATGCAATCTGTGCTGCATGCTTGTTCTGACCTGCATGTTTGTTGAGAAGTTGCACCACGGAGGCACCGACCGTACCAAGGCCAGCAACGCCGATTTTCAATGCGTCTGCCATTCGGGGATTAATCCAATTCTATTCAGCTAGATGTCTCGAGCGGGATGACGTTGTGCAGCTTTTGGTCCGCAGTTTCAAGGAACCGGCGAACATTTCTTGCAGCCTGCCGCAGGCGTTGCTCGTTTTCCACCAGCCCGATGCGAACAAAACCGTCTCCGTATTCGCCAAAACCAATACCCGGTGCAACCGCAACATCAGCGCGTTCAAGCAGCAGTTTGGAGAATTCGAGGCTGCCAAGGGACTTGAACTTGTCCGGGATCGGAGCCCAGCAGAACATGCTGGCTTCCGGCGCAGGTATGTCCCATCCGGCCCGGCCGAAACTCTCCACCACCACATCGCGTCTTTTCTTGTAGATCTCGCGGGTTTCGCGGATGCAGTCTTCAGGCCCGTTCAAGGCTGCGGTTGCCGCTACCTGGATCGGTGTAAACGCGCCATAATCGAGATAGGATTTCACCCGGCCGAGTGCTCCGACGAGACGCTCGTTGCCAACCGCAAACCCCATGCGCCATCCCGGCATGGAAAAGGTTTTGGAAAGCGAATTGAATTCAACGGTCACATCCATAGCGCCCGGCACTTGTAGCACGGACGGCGGCGGCGTGTCGCCGAAATAGATTTCCGAATACGCGAGATCGGACAGGATGAAGATGTTGTGTTTGCGCGCAAAAGCAACAACATCCTTATAGAAATCAAGGTCCGCACAATAGGCCGTCGGATTTGCCGGATAACACAGGATTATCGCAATCGGCTTGGGTACGGAGTGGATGACCGCCTTTTCCAGAGCCTCAAAAAACCCAGCGTTTGGTTCAGCGGGAATATTGCGGATCGAAGCCCCGGCCATCAGAAAGCCGAAGGTGTGGATCGGATAACTTGGGTTCGGACTCAAAATCACATCACCGGGCGCAGAAATCGCTTGTGCCATATTGGCAAAGCCTTCCTTGGAGCCGAGGGTCGCAATTACCTGGGTATCGGGATCAAGCTTCACTCCGAACCGGCGCTCATAATAGGCGGCCTGAGCCTTGCGCAGCCCCTGGATACCCTTCGAAGCGGAATACCGATGGCTGCGGGGGTCCTGCACCACTTCTGTCAGCTTATCGACGATGTGTTTGGGGGTCGGCAAATCCGGGTTGCCCATACCAAGGTCAATTATATCCGCACCCGCCGCGCGCGCTTTTGCTTTCAAGCGGTTGACCTGTTCAAAAACATACGGCGGCAGCCGTTTGATTTTGTGGAATTCCTCCATGGGTGCGGATCCTTGCGGCTTGGTATTTTGGAACACGATTTCGCCGGAGAGGCGGTCTCGCGCGCCCTTTTAACAGGCCTTTTTCATTTTCGCACCCATCTTTCATAGGCAAGCCGACTAATTGTGCATTTCACCAAGCTCCAAAATTTTGGTGTCTTTGCGCAACCAAACCGCTATCGGCTATACCAGTTCAACAAACATCCCAAAAACAGAATTTGGCAAACTTCCCCTTAGGCCAAACCGGAATGCAATTGCATGAAGTTTTGTTGATCATTTTTTTCCGGGAGCTTGTCCGCGGGCAAAGCAATGATAACCGTTTGCCCACGCCCTCTGCTCTTCGCTTCATAAGTCGCTTTGTCCGCAACTTCGAGGGCTTCATCAATGCCGCGCCTAATCGGCACATAGCTGATACCGGCACTCAGGCTGACTTGGGCATCCCCATTGGTGGCCTTCAAACATGCGTCCGCAAAACGTTGTTTTATCTGCACAACCAGATTCTTTGCCTGTTTGGGTCCTGTGCCTTGACACAAAATAGCAAATTCATCGCCTCCCAGGCGCCCTGCAATGGTATTGGCCAGCTGCGTGTCCCGGCAGACTGACCCGAACAACCGTAAAACGCAGTCCCCCATGGCATGACCAAACGTATCGTTGATGAGTTTGAAATCATCGATGTCAAAGCGGATAACGGTCAAAAAGTCCGCGCCTGTGAGCCGCCGTTTCAGTGCCTCTGCATGTTCGAAGATAGCTCGGCGATTTGGCAAGCCCGTTAGACTGTCCAAGTAAGCTTTCGTTTTAAACTGCAGAAGCGATCTTTCGATTGGCATGGACAGCGACGTGAACATACACAAGACCATCGACACCAAAATGACAAGCAAAGCGATGGTCACCACATAGCCTTTGATGGCGTCAAGAAATTCATTGCTGGCTCCTAAGCTCAGACAAATCATTAAACTGACATGAGCGGAGGCTTCCAACCCGGCACTGAACGCATAGATTTTCGGTGTCACCAGCTTTTCAGTATTGCTGCGCAAGCAGATGATCGCAGTCCATAGAATGAACAGGATCATCACGGATTGATTGTAACTCACGCGGTAACTCAAGGACTGGCGGAATTCCGGGATTTGACACAATCCAAGCCAGACCGCACCAGCCAGTCCGGCGACCCAAAACAGCTTTGGTTTTTGAAAAAAAGCAGCGACACCGCTCCTGCGTATGCCCGTGCCAAAAAGGATCAGGAAATTCGCCAAGAGTAGCGTTATGGCATCCGGCAGCGTTCCACGCAAACTGAGCAAACACGTCCCGATCGCGCCTAACAAAAACGCCACTGACCAGAGGCCGACTGACACATTTCCTGCACTATCGCGGTGTTTCCAGAAAAAAAACAAAAAGCACAGCACGGCGCTGGCGGTCAGCTCCGCAACAACCAATGAAAACAAGATCGTCTTGGCATCAAGCATCTGTGCCCCCACCTACCGGGAACTACTTATGGGTAATTCATCTTAGTATTTCGCCTTTTGGTGGAGAAAAAAGTTTTTGAGTTATCCAAGGTTGTTTTTAGGTAATAATCGCAATGACTTAAGCTGCAGTTCGCTTGGTTATGGGCTTTGACGCGCTGCCGAATGCCAGGGTGCGGCCCTTGCCCTTGATCGCGTCTGTGACAATTATTTGGCCGCGTCCCAGCTTTTTCGCCTTCTGAAGTGCCCGAGCAGCTGTTTCCACACCACGTTCCGGCGGCATGCCGGCTCCAAAAACCGCGAGCCCAGCCCCTGCAGAGACTATAAGTTTGCCCCCGGTCGCCTCTTCACATTCAACACCAAACCGCCGGCAGACCCGTTGCGCAACCACCAGGCTGCCTTGCGCATCGAACCCTGGAAGAAAGATGACAAATTCTTCGCCATCTAACCGTCCGGCAAATGCGTTTTTGCCAATCGCTTCGCGCACGACACGTCCAAACAACTGAAGAACCGCGTCCCCCATGGCATGACCGAAGCTGTCGTTGACCGATTTGAGCTGATCAATGTCAAAAAGGATCAGGCCATATCCCTTGGATTGCCCCCCGTCTTTCGAAAGCCATGTGTGACATGTGTTCCAGAATGCCCGCCGGTTGGGTAAACCGGTCAACGGGTCCTGATAGGCTTGTTCCTTATAGCGCAGGACCAGGATTTCAATGACCATGCCCACAGGCAAAACTATGGTCATCACCAAGGCCAACATGATCCAGACCAAATAGATGGCTGTTGCCGGATCGGCAAACATTTCAAGCGCATCCGTATTTCCGGCAAGGTTGTTGTAGGTCCAATACCAAAGATATCCGGATGCT
Source organism: Roseibium sp. (assembly GCF_965216085.1). Classification (GTDB taxonomy): domain Bacteria; phylum Pseudomonadota; class Alphaproteobacteria; order Rhizobiales; family Stappiaceae; genus Roseibium. The sequence continues at coordinate 3,050,826 of NZ_OZ244138.1, forward strand.
TCTAAGGCCGAAGTGACACCTAACAACGTCACCGAATAAAGCCGGTCCCGATTCTGGAAGAATGCCATCCAGACGATCCAAATACAGAGCGTAATTAAACAGGGCTGGATAAAATTGATCCGCGCAATGAAGCTTTCAAAAAAGGGCGGATAACTGCAATACAGTATCCAAAGAATGCCTGTTGCTGCAAAAACCCAAAGGTTTTGGGTTCGCCCCAAGATCGACGCCACACCAGCACGTTTTAATCCAACCGCCAATATCAAAAGCAAATTGGAAACACCAATGCTCCAAAAGTCGCTGATTTGACCGCGCATCGCGATCAATCCAATCGAACTGGCACCAAGCAAAAGGCCTGCAATCCACCAAAGCAAACTGCCTGCTTGAATTTCCCCCCGCTTGGACAAGATCATCCAGAAAAGAACCAGTATGACGGCCCCTGCCATCTGGATCACGGAAATTGCGGCAAACAAAGTTGCAGTATCGAGCGTCATCAAGGTCTCTGCACCGGTCTATTCGGCACGAAAACTATAAGGAGCAGTTGTAAAAAACTGACTAACCATTCGCATAACTATCAGTGTAATTATTATCTTCTTAATCTCAGCTCGTCCGCTGAAGGTGCCGCACGCGATTCAGCTTGGACCGATTCACCCTCGTTTGCGAGCGATTTCAAATACTCGGCGGTCTCTTTACGCTGCTGATTGTTGATAAGACCTTGGGACTCAATCGTGCCTTTCGGCGGACCATAGCCATCGGGCGGCTGAACAGTCCCAGACCTGGTCTCTTGCCCCGGGTTCATGGCCTCGAACAACGGTGTTCCAGGTCCCACTCCACAGGCGCATAGCGTGGCTGCGAGGAGAAAACTGGTTGCCAGACTGGCCCATACGCGCATCTCTTGAGGTTCCTCGGTTGTTGCTCGCGACCGACTTCCACAGAAGTGTCACACAAGTCCACTAGCACATCGTCAAAATGCGTAAGGGAAAGCAATCGACGGCGCCTGAACGTTGTGCCATAAAGGATTAACCGTTCCCAATACAAGCGCAAATAGAATTAGATAACGCTAAGGAACAACCAAGAATCTGCCGCCTCCATTTGGCAGCGACAAAGACCAGAAGTCGGAGGAATCCCTGCTTATGGCTGATGACCGCCAGCATCCCATGTTGCAATATATCATCAACAATCCGGAAGCATTTGCTCAAAATCTTGCAAAGACACTGGAAAACGCAGGCAAAGCGCTGGCCGCATATTTAGAACCGCGCGAACAAGGCAAAATCAAACACGATTCGACGGATGAGTTGACCGGTGTTGTTAAGACCCTGGCTCAGGTGGGCGAATACTGGGTGTCTGATCCGCAGCGCGCAATTGATGCGCAAGGCCGATTGTGGACTGGCTATATAGACCTTTGGAACTCATCCCTTAAACGGATGATGGGGGAGCCGTCCGAACCAGCAGTTACTGCACCGGCAAGAGACAAACGATTCGCCGATCCAGACTGGGACAACAACCAGTATTTCGATTTCGTCAAACAGCTGTATTTGATTACCAGCCAATGGGCTGAAGAAATGGTTCAAGACGCTGAGGGTCTTGACGAACATACCCGCCACAAGGCCGAATTCTACGTCACTCAAATTTCAAACGCCCTGTCGCCATCGAATTTCCTGCTGACGAACCCGGAGCTGCTGCGCCTGACATTAGAGAGCAATGGCGAAAACCTGGTCAAAGGCATGGAATTTCTGGCCGAGGACCTGAAGTCAGGTAAGGGTGATCTGAAAATCCGGCAGACAGATCTGACCAAATTCAAACTAGGCGACAATCTCGGCAATACACCGGGCAAAGTCATCGCTCAAAACGATGTTTGCCAGGTAATCCAATATACGCCGACAACAGAAAAAGTGCTCAAGCGGCCGCTGATGATTGTGCCGCCGTGGATCAACAAGTTCTACATTCTGGACTTGAATCAGGAAAAATCCTTTATCAAATGGGCTGTCGATCAAGGCCACACCGTGTTTGTCATTTCCTGGGTCAATCCGGACGAACGGCAGGCGCAAAAGAGCTTTGAGCATTATATGAAAGAGGGCATCCTCAACACGCTCGATATCATCAAACGCGCCACGCGGCAGGAAGAGGTCAATGCCATTGGTTACTGCGTTGGCGGCACGCTTCTTGGTGTCACGCTGGCCTATATGGCGCAGGTCGGTGATGAGCGCATCAAGACCGCGACCTTCTTTACAACGCAAGTCGATTTCACCTATGCGGGCGATTTGAAGGTCTTTGTTGACGAAGAACAGATTTCTGTTTTGGAAAAAAGGATGGCCGACAATGGCTATCTAGACGGCTCGAAAATGTCGTCTGCTTTCAACATGCTCCGGTCCAATGATCTCATCTGGTCCTATGTGGTCAACAATTACCTGAAAGGCAAAGAGCCCTTCCCCTTCGATCTACTATACTGGAACTCCGACTCGACCCGCATGCCCGCGGCAAACCACTCCTTCTATCTGCGCAACTGTTATCTCGATAACAAATTGTCCAAAGGGGAAATGGAAATTGCTGGCGAGAGGCTCGATCTATCCAAGGTGACAATCCCGATCTTCAATCTGGCCACCCGCGAGGATCATATTGCTCCGGCCAAATCGGTCTTCCTGGGCTCAGGCTGTTTTGGCGGACCGGTGGAATATGTGTTGTCCGGATCTGGCCATATTGCCGGTGTGGTCAACCCGCCAGCCAAGAACAAATACCAATATTGGACAGGTGGTGCTCCTAAAGGGGCACTCGAGAATTGGCTGAAGAACTCAGAAGAGCATCCAGGATCCTGGTGGCCTTACTGGGATCAATGGATTCGCGAGAACGATGATGCGGAAGCCAAGCCACGCAAGCCAGGGGCCAACAGAATGAAAATTTTAGAAGATGCTCCAGGCAGTTATGTCATGACCCGGGTATAAGCAGAAAGTCATTACCACAGCTAAAATAACGTCGGCCGCACCACCAAATCGGGGTGTTTCCCCTGCCCTTTAAACGACACTGACTGGAGGTTGCCGTTTAGGCAACATCCAGTGGTGTGCGGGTCATGCCCAGAAGTTTGGCGAACTTGTCAGCTGCCATCGGCCGGCCGAAATGATAGCCCTGGGTGGTCTCGCATCGGCAACTGAGCAAAAACGCCTGCTGTTTTGCCGTTTCCACTCCTTCGGCCACGACATTCAGACCGAGCTCGCGCCCCAGAGCGATAATGGCGCGCACAATTGCCCGGTCACTTTCTTTATACTCAAGGTCCTGAATGAAACTCTGATCGATCTTCAGCCGGGTCAGCGGGAAATTCTTCAGTGCCACAAGACTGGAATACCCAGTTCCAAAGTCATCGATCGCCAGCTTGATTCCGATCCGCCGGAAATCCTCCATCAACTGAATTGCCTGTTCAACGTTTTGGATCAACAGGCTCTCAGTGAACTCGATTTCCAAATATTCCGAATCGAGACCGCTGCTATCAAGGGCGCCACTAATGTCCGATATCAGGCCGGTATCTTTGAACTGAACAGCAGAGACATTGACGGAGATGGTGATTTTAGGAAGGTCGGCTTTTTGCCAGGCTTTGTTTTGCCGGCACGCTTCATTCAATACCCAGCGACCGAGTGGGACTATTGCACCGGTTTCCTCTGCAATTTCGATGAAATCTCCGGGCATGAGCCGACCGCGTTGCGGATGGTTCCAGCGCACCAAGGCCTCTGCGCCGATGATCCGTCCGCTCATGAGATCGATTTGAGGCTGATACTCCAAAAACAATTCATTGCAGGATATCCCGTGCCGCAGATCCTCAATCAGTTTCAGCCTGTTGACTTTTTCTGGAGCCGTTGTGCTGTCATAGATGAAAAAACTGTCCCGGCCGATATTCTTTGCTTCGAACATGGCATCATCAGCATTCTTGAGGAGGTCTTCTGCATCGTCGCCGTCAAAGGGATAGACAGCCGCGCCAATCGAACAGGTGACGTGCAACGTCAGCGCGTTTAAGTGGATCGTCTCAATGATCTTGTTGCGCAAGTCGCTGAGAAAATCTTTCAATTCAGGTTTGTGAGCAGACGGCCCGTCAACGATCAGGACGAATTCGTCTCCACCAAACCTGATGGTTTCGTGGGTTCCATTGTGGGACGCTACGATCCGTTGTGAGACCAGAGTCAACACTTCATCGCCGACCGTGTGACCATAACTGTCATTGACGAACTTGAAATTGTCCATATCAACAAAGACGACCGCAACCGGCTCTCCGGTCTTGCGGCTGGTTTCGACTTTTTCTTCCAGTTTGGCTTTAAATTCCTGGCGGTTGGGCAATCCAGTCAAGGGATCATGGTGCGCAAGATACCGGATCCGCTGTTCGGCCAAATCGCGGCCAACAGCAATTGAAGCCAGATGCGCAGCTTCGTGGGCTATTTTGATTTCCCTCTCTGATGGGCTGCGCACGTTTGTAGTGTAGAAGGCGAAAGTCCCTAATACTTCACCTTCATTGGAGAAAAAGGGGACCGACCAACAAGAACGCAAGTCAAATTCCTGCATAATTTCTATGAAGTCAGCCCATAGGTCGTTGTCGAAGATATCTTCAACGAAAACATCTTCTTTTCTGAATGCAGCTGTGCCACAGGAACCAGCTCTAGGACCGATAGGGATGCCGCTACAGGCATCCAAATAGGCTTCGGGCAAATTGGGACCGGCTCCCGGAGAAATATGCTCTCCCGTTTCGTCAAGGAGCATCACCGAGCCCATGACACCGTCCAGCTGCCCCTCAATCAAATAAACAAGTGTTTCAAGGACATCTGACAGGGGCACTCCAGTTACAATATCTTTCAGGATCTGGTTTTGGCCAGCAAGGAGCTGCTCGGCTTTCTGGCGGCCGGTAATATCCCTGGAAATACCAACGATACCGACGACCTCTCCAGCCGCATTCGGTATCGGATACTTGGAGGATGAGAACCACTTCTCTGTTCCATCGGGCAACAGAACACGTTCTTCGAAATCCACGCGAACCGTGCCCGTTTCCATTATCGCCTGTTCATCGGAATAAAACACACTTCCGATGTGACTAGGATGAAGTTCCAGGTCGGATTTTCCAATCAAATCCGAACTGTCCTTCAGGCCCATGTCTAAAGCGACCTGTTTGTTCGCCATTACGAAGCGGGACCGTCTATCTTTGACGTAAACATAGTCTGAAACATCGTTCAACAATGCCCGGAGCCAGCCGTTGTCTCCGAACATGCCAGCAGTAGACCTAAACTCATCCGTGGCGTTCAGTTGTTCAAGTCCGCTGGCCAGCGATTCGATCGCTTGCCAGTCGGCAACATCGCCGCGTCTATTATTACCTTCCATCGTCATACGACGATCAGCCTTCAAACACGAAATTTTAGAAGTCACGATGCTTGGTCCATCGTGGTCCAATTGTATAAAAGGAGGGGCAACCGGCCAAAGGAAAAATTGACAATACCCCCTCTAACAATTTCGAAACCCTCTTGATTTTCAGTTAACTTCGGAGCCGGAAAAGGGGTAACAAAACAAATATATAATAATGACACTGTAAATTGTTTACAGATCGATCACTTTGGCGAATTCTCAAGAATTGCAATGCATGGTGAGGCTGGGATATAAACTCAGATCCACAGGAGCCAGTCCCAAGCCAATGCAAACGCCGCCTCCCCTTCAGCTGGACAAGAATGCATCCAGCAAGTGGTCCAAGGCCATGGGCACCCCGCGCTATACGGCCCGCACAGGATCGCCACCTCCAGGCCGTCCGCTGGTCATGGCCGCAAGGTTGGTCATTCCAATATTTGCTGCCGCTGCGGCTTGGTCGAGCCTTTGGATCGGGCCTTTGTTCGCTGGCATATTTGCGCTCTGGACATGCTGGGCCGTGGTGGCGGTCGCGCGCCTTTTTCGCGTCAGAGGCCCGGCGGTTTTCCGGCAAGCAGCGTTTGGTGAACGGATCTGGCTTAATCAACTCGCTCAGGTGCCGCGAACAAACGGGATTGCTAAATTCGCAGTGCTTTATCTGACTGCATGGACCGGCCTGATCGTTACCATTTTGGGCGGCCTGTTTCAGTCTCCGATGCTTACGGCAACCGGACTAATCGTCACGTGGGCCGCGCACGCTGTAAGTATCAAGCGGCTTGCAGGTTTCTACCGAATGCAGAAAAACTCTCATCCGCTCTACCGTTTCTGGGAAACACAGCCAGCGAATGATGACCGGCGAGATGCCAAAAGTGACCTGGACCAGGAAGAACCACTGGCTGGGAACCTTCCGAGGGAACGTCAGAGGCCTTCCATACGTTGACGCTGTTTTTCCGCCAATAGGCCGATATACATTAAAGCGACACTGGCGCCCGCGATCGACGTGATATCCGCATGATCATAGGCAGGTGCCACTTCGACGACATCACCGCCGACAAAATCAAGTTCTCCCAAGCGGCGCAAGATCATCAAGGCCTCCCGGCTGGTGAGACCACCAGACACGGGTGTTCCCGTACCTGGCGCAAATGCAGGATCCAGGCAATCAATGTCGAACGTCATATAGGCCTTGGCATCACCGACCCGATCACCGATCAGCTCCACAACTCCATTGACGCCCAGCAGCTCAACTTCTTCGCCATTCAGAATCTCAATACCGCAGGTTTCGGGCGCATGAGTCCGGATACCGATCTGGATGGATTTTTCCGGATCGATTAGGCCTTCGCGAACAGCTCGGCCGACAAAGGTGCCGTGATCGATCCGGTTGCCTTGATCGTCCCAAGTATCCTGGTGGGCATCAAATTGAACCAGCGCCAAAGGGCCGTGTTTTGCCACATGAGCTTTTAGAAGCGGATAGGTCACAAAATGATCGCCGCCAATGGAGAACAGATGCGTGCCGGTCTCCAAGATTTCACGCGCCTGTGCTTCGATGTGGCCCGGAATGTCAGGATTCAGGCCATAGTCGAAGGAACAGTCGCCATAGTCCACACAAGCCAGCGTCTCAAACGGATCGAACTCGAACGGATATTGCGGATCCCCGTCAAAGATTGCCGACGCGCGACGCACCCCTTGCGGGCCGAAGCGGGCACCTGGCCGGTTTGAAACCGAGGCATCAAAAGGAATCCCCCAAACGGCCAGATCCACCCCATTCAGATCTCGGCTGTAGCGGCGGCGCATGAAGGACAACACACCGCCATAGGTCGGTTCGTGCGACCCACCTTTTATGGAGTTTCCCAGAAACGCATTGTCCGTCGGGCGGGGCAAATCAGCAGCCATGGAGCACCTTTTGTATTTCGTCTGCCAGCACTTAATCTCAGTCGGCTGGTAAGCTCAAGCGGGTTCTAACGCCCGGGGGCTCCTCTGTCTTAGATCGGCCAGCCTTATCGTTTCGATATCGGCTTCAACTGAAAGCAGTGGAACACCTTCTTGAAATTCAGAGTGAAACACGCGTTGTCCCAGTTCTTCACCAGGTTTAAAAGGCTTTGCTCCATGATGGAGTTCCGCCAACGCTTCGATCAGGGATTTCTTAAGTGGCAGACATATCGGCTAAACTTCTGCGCGGCAGGCTGCTCACTTTCAGCGCCGCTCCCAAAGGCCCGGACGACACCGATGCCTACCATTGCGAGGAAGACGGCGCACTTCTGATTTCAGATGGCAAGATCGTTGCTCGTGGATCCTATACAGATATCGTTGCCGGAGCTCCCGGCGGAACAGAAGAAATCGACCACCGGCCGCATCTTCTGATGCCAGGCTTTATCGACACGCATCTTCACTTTCCGCAAGTTCAAGTGATTGCGTCCTGGGCAGATCAGTTACTCGACTGGCTCAACGACTACACCTTTCCGGCCGAGCAGAAATTCGCAGACAAGGCTCATGGTGACCGCATCGCCAAGGGGTTTTACGACACCCTTTTGTCGAACGGCACAACGACTGCGGTTGCCTATTGTTCCAGCCACCCAAACTCGGTCGACGCCTATTTCGAAGAGGCGGACCGGCGCGGCATGCTCATGCTGGGCGGTAAAACGATGATGGACCGCAATGCACCGGACGCGCTTTGCGATACCGCAGATAGCGCCTACTCCGACAGCAAAGCGTTGCTGGAAAAGTGGCATGGCGCCGGGCGCGCCCACTATGTCATCACACCGCGGTTTGCGATTACTTCAACACCGGAACAATTGGAAGCGGCTGGGACGCTGTTAAAGGAATATCCGGACTGCCACCTTCAGACCCACATCAACGAAAATCACAACGAGATCGCCTTCACCAAAGAACTCTTTCCCGATGCTGCGGATTATCTCGGGGTCTATGAGGATTTCGGTTTGTTGGGCGGAAAGACCCTGCTCGGTCACTGCATTCATATGAATGACCGGGAATTGGGCGTGATGCGTGAAACCGGTTCCGTGGCTGTGTTTTGCCCCACCTCCAATCTCTTCTTGGGCAGTGGGCTGTTCGACAAGAAACGCACCGAAGGTGCGGGCATCAAGACTGCAATTGCGACCGACATTGGCGGCGGCACCAACTACTCCATGTTGCGCACGTTGGACGAAGGCTACAAGGTCCTGCAGCTGCAACGCCAGCGCCTGCATCCGCTAGAAACCTTCTATTGGGCAACGCTCGGCAATGCCGAGGCGCTTTCATTGTCTGACCGGATCGGATCATTGGACGCAGGCACGGACGCCGATATTATCGTCCTCGATGCCAAAGCGACCCGGCCGATGGCTCTGCGCATGGAAACTGCCGAAACTCTGTCCGAAGAGCTGTTTGTCCTGCAAACACTCGGGGACGACCGGTCTGTGGTGGAGGCCTATGTGGCAGGCAAAGCCTCAAAACCGGTCTGATCCCTTTCCAAATTCTCTAATACAAACAAACCACACTGGGGGTCTTGCCTCTTGGGAAAGGACTTTGTCTAATACTCTGAAGGTTCTTGTTTTGGAGGGGCAACTGTGGACACGATCTCCGAAGGTATATTGCATGATCCCTTGCCGTTTTTCATTACGGCACCAGGGCAAACCGATGGTCTTTTTATCGCTGTCGGCATATGTCTCGTCTTGGTCATGGTTGGATTTGGGGCGCTTTATTTCACGGTTCAGGCCTGGCCGGACCGGATGGCCTCCGGATTGGGTAAAACCCAGATACAATTTGTCGGATTGCTCGGCTTCATCTCGTTGATAACATTCAACAACGCCTTTTGGGTTGCTGCACTTCTTCTAGCGGCCATCCCGATTTCCCAGATTGTTCTACCCGTTAAGATAACCTCCCATAGGCGCGGTCGAACCGGCCAAAGAAGGACCGGATAATGCTGGAACTGATTTTCAGTGCCCTGATCACAATTGTTCCCGATTACCTTTATCGCCACTACAAACAAGGCAAACGGCTCGGCCATGAGATCAACCTGTTCACGGTCTGGTATGAACTCCGTTGGGGTATCACCTCTTGTGCGGTTTTAGCGATCACCTTGTTGACAGTGATCTTCTATTTCCATCCTACCACCACCAATGTGACCTCTCTCTTCCGCACAGTCTCGATCCTGAGTGACCGGCCTGGGCGGGTCGAAGAGGTTTACGTTTCAGACAATGAGTTCGTCCGCGCCGGTGAACCGATTTTCCGGCTCGACACTCAGCGCCAGCAAGCCGCCGCAGAAACCGCCCGTCGCCGGATTGCAGAGGTGGATGCAGCTGCTACAGTCGCGCAAGCGGAACTCGCAGCGGCGGAAGGCAACATCGTTTCGTCCGAGAGCCAACTGAAACAGTCGCAAGATGAACTGACACGGCGTCAGAACCTTGCCGGCAGAAACCAGAATGTGGTGAGCGAGCAGGAATTGGCGCGCCTGCGGCTGACTGTCGACGGCCTGTCGGGCTCACTGGATGCCATCAAGGCTCAACGGGATGCAATTCAGGCCCGGCTACGAGTGTTGCTGCCGGCCCAACGGGCCAGTGCGGAGGCAGCTCTCACGCAGGCGGAAACCGAAATTGAGAAATCTACGGTTTATGCCGGTACCAACGGAACCGTCCGTCAGTTCAAGCTGAAACCGGGAGACCTGGTAAATCCGATCCTGCGGCCTGCCGGTATTCTTGTCCCTGAGGGGTCGGGTCGCGGTCGCTTCCAAGCCGGTTTCGGCCAGATTTCAGCGCAAATCTTGCACCTCGGCACGATTGTTGAAATCACGTGTGCATCCAAACCACTTGAAGTCATTCCAATGGCCGTAACGGAAATACAGCGCGTCATCGCGGGCGGACAGCTACGGCCAACGGATCAACTCATCGATATTCAAGACCGTGCCCGGCCGGGCACGATCCTGACAGTTCTTGAGCCGATCTATGCCGGGCATGCGAATTATGTTCCGCCTGGAAGCCGTTGCATTGGTGTCGCCTATTCGAACCACGACAAGGCGATCAAGGCGGGTGAGATTTCCGGGTTCTCTGCCTTCCTCACCCGGATTGTGGATGGCATGGGGATCGCAAACGCCCTTGTTATCCGGATCCAGTCCCTCCTGTTGCCGGTCAAGGTGCTGGTTTTTCCAAACTAGAGCATCTAAAAATCGATCAGCTTTTGGCTGTTCTAACGGCGGACTTCAGCGGTCCGTTTGTTGACGGAACCTCTTCCTTCCGCGTCCAGCATTGGACCGCGAGCGCACCGAGTGCCAGGACACCAAATACTCCGCCAACGGTAACATAAACAACTGAAAACCCTTGCGTTTGTAGCAAGGGCGTTAGAACAAATGGCGAGACGATCTGGCCCAAAAACAGCGACGTGGTCACCATTCCGGAAACCGTGCCTCGTCGTTCGGCCGGTGCGATATCCAAGGCCAGAAGAAAGAGCGCTGGCTGGACCAAGGCATAACCGATGCCGATGAAGGCGCAACCGGGCAAGATGAAGGTCCAGGTAGGTTGGACCGCCAGAACAGCAAAGCCTGATCCCATAACCGCAAAACCGGCCGCAAACGTCCGGGCCAAGCCGAGCCGGTTGCGGATCTTTTGAAACCGGAGCGCTGTAAAGGCACCGGAAAGGGTCAAAGCTCCAAGGCCAAGCGCTGTACCCGTGGCGCTGTTGTACCCAGCGAACTCCAAATAAAAAGGCAACTGGCTCGGCATCAGGAAGAACAGCATCACGGTGACCATCGACAAAGCCCCTGTTGAAAACGCCGGCAGGCGCCACCTTTTGCTTTCTGCCGCCCGTTGGACAGAGGGCGATCTGTCTACCGGTTGCTCGAGATCCGGCAGCATTCTTCTCCTGTTTTGTTCCTGGCGGACAACCGGCCAAAGCAACGGCAGCAGCAGGATTGGCAATGCATAGATCAGGAAAGGCAAACGCGGCGACAGGTCGGCCACCAGCCCGGCACCGCCAATAAACAAAAACCCGCTGAAATTGATGGCGACCACCTGCCCGCCCATGAAAGCACTGCGGCGTTCGCCCTCAAAGAGGTCACCGACCAGCGCCACTTGCGCGGTCATCGTGACTGCAAGGGCAACACCCAATAAAAGTCGGCTCGCCACAATCGTATTTAGGTCCGGAAGATAGGCTCCGGCACTGCCGGATAAAGCAAACAGGGCAACGCCTGCCATCAACAGCCATCCCCGTCCAAACCGATCTACGGCAAGACCGGCGAGCGGCGCGACCAAGACCACTGTCAAGGACGGCGCGGAGACCAAAAACCGGACCAGGTAAGCTGCGCCCGCCTCTGCAGAAAAACTGGCTTCCAAAGCCGGCAATGCCGGGCTGATGGTCGCATTTGCCATGATTTTTAGTGACGCGGTGAGAAGCAACGCCAAGGCGGCTGTATCCCGCCAGATCGATTGGTTTTGTGTTCTTTGCGACGGATCCATTGTCAAAAACCTCTTGTCTAGAGACCGAATTGCTGCCAGCCTACAAACTCAAGTCGACTTGAGGTCAAGAGATGAAATTACTCGATATTTCAGAAGTTGCGCATCAATCCGGCGTCGCCGCGTCCGCTTTGCGCCACTATGAGGAAAAGGGCCTGATCCACTCGGCGGGCCGGCGCGGGCTGAAACGCTTGTTCGGCCCGGAAGTGCTTGACCAGCTGTCCGTCATCCGCCTGGGCAAGCAGGCCGGATTTTCCCTGGAAGAAATCAAAGGCATGTTCGGCCCCGACGGCCGCCCGTCGCTGTCGCGCACCGTGCTGCTGAACAAAGCGGACGACTTGGATGACCAGGTCAAACGGCTGACTGCGCTCAGAGACATGATCCGCCACGTTGCGGACTGCACGGCCCCCAGGCACATCGATTGCCCGCGGTTTCAAAAGCTCATTCGCGTCAGTGCGCGAAAAAGAGCGCCGGTTTCAAACAAGTTCTAAAGAATGAACTGTCTACAGCGGGCAGTTGCCACCGGCTAGCGCCTGTCGAAAAACAATATAAGCTGGCGTGCCTGCCTCTGAAAAATGCCGGGTCCTTTTGGCGCGTCACCGCGCGTTTCAACTTCCCGGATAACGACACGCACCAACAAAACGGCTGCGACGCCAAACACAACGCCGCCAGCGGCCTGACCGATCAAAACACCAGGTGCTCCAAGATACGCCGCCCCGATCCACACCGGAAGGATGGTGCCAAGTGTGTGCCTGCCCCAGTTGAGCCAGGTCGAGTAGAGTGGATGACCAAGATTGTTGAAACAGGCGTTGGCGACAAACAGTGCCCCATTGAAGAAGAATGCCAGGGCAAGCGGACCGCAAAACAGATAGATTAAATCCTTCGCCAGCCCTTCTGCTTCAAACAACGCAGTTATCGGCGCGCGCAGCACAAAAAGCACCAATGCAGCAAAGCCAACAACCAGGGCGGTAAAGAGCAGCGAATCCCGGAACGTCGTTCGCACCCTGCCGAATTGCCCGGCTCCGTAATTCTGGCCGACAATCGGACCAACGGCCCCGGACAAGGCGAAGATGGTGCCGAAGGCAAGCGGCGTCATGCGTGCGACGATCGCCATGCCGGCCACGGCTTCTTCGCCGTAATCCGCCATTGCACGCGTAACAAACGCCTGACCGACCGGAGTGGCCAGCTGGGTCAAGATCGCCGGAATGGAGATTGCGGCAATCGGTTTCAGATCTTCGGCAAACGCGGAAATTTTTGGCCAGACAAGCCCGCCGTGATGCCGGAAGATTGCGGCAATCGCGAAGTATCCCATGGAGATCCGGGCCGCGGCACTTGCCAATGCGGCACCCGTCAATTCCAGCTCAAAAGTGAAGATCAGCAACGGATCGAGCACGGCATTGATGATGCCGCCGGTTACCGTGACCATCATCGCCCGCCGCGCATCGCCATGGGCGCGCAGGATTGCCCCGCCGGCCATCCCGAGCAGCAGAAAAGGCAGCGTCGGCACCACAATCTGGAGATATTCAACAGCAAAATCTTTCGTCCGGCCTGTTGCGCCCAGCAATCCACTCAAGAAATCAAGCGACGTCCAAATCAAAATGGCAAACAGGCTGGAAAACAGGATCCCGGCTAGAAGTGCGTTGGAGGCACGTTGACGCCCTTGCCCCTTATCGCCCTCTCCGAGCGATTTGGCGACCAGGGCACCTGCAGCAATTGCCACCCCGATGTTGAACGAGGTGGAAAGAAACAGGATGGCGCCCGCATAACCGACCGCGGCGGCCAGTTCTTCCTTGCCGAGCATCGAAATGAAAATCATGTCGATGAAATCAACGGCAAACACCGCCAACAGTCCGATCGAGGACGTGATCGACATCACCGTGACATGACGGAAGAGATTGCCTTCAAGAAACTTGGCTTGGGACATTTGCACAGTCGGTTGCGGGGAATCTCACAGTGTTCCCCCGCCCGCCTCTTGCCACGGGAAGCTGCTCAACTTCAACGTCTCAATCGGAAAACGACCGGGAAATTGCGTCCATGGCCAGCCAACCAAGAACAATGTTGTCCTTATCTGCACTCACTGGCAAAGAGGAGAATTTCACGATCACCGTCCTGGTGGTCGGATTAATCCAAATGTGCTGACCGTTTACGCCGACAGCAAAAAAGGACCCGTGATCATCTTTTGTAACGTACCATTGGTTCCGATAAAAACCGTTGGGCCAGGTTTCGGCGTAACTGGTCGGTTTCCAAGCAGAATTGTTTCCATTGAAACGGATGTCATCGATCCAACCGGATGAGACGATCTGCTGATCGTTGTAAAACCCGTCATCGAGGACCATCTGCGCAAAGCGGGCGAGATCTCTCAAAGTCAATACAAAGCCGCCATTTGCTGCGGCTGCCCCTTTGTAATCCACTGTGATCTGACCATCATGATCTGCGCCAAGTTTGGACCAGATCGTGTCACTGAAAAATTCCGCGAAGCGCTGACCCGAAGCCCGTTCTATTAACCAGCCAAGGACATCCGTATTGATGGACGCATAATGGAATTGCTGTCCGTGCGGCCTCGACGGATCTTTCTCGATCGTTGTGGCAAAGGCGTAGACCCCTTCTTTTGCAAGCGGAGCTGTTTCGCCGCGCCAAGCCGTGGTGGCTTCATGAGCTACCACTTCCGCATCGGGATCCGCATAATCCTCACTGAAGACAATGGAGGTCGTCATATCAAGAACCTGACGAACGGTAGTGCCCCCAAAACCCGGCGCGCCTGTCATTTCCGGAATATAGTCCGTGATCGCTGCCGTAGGGTCCAACCGGCCATCGTTGACAAGGATTCCTGCCATAGTCCCGGTAACAGATTTTGATACCGACATCAGAAGATGCCGTGTACCAGGCGTCATGCCATTGAAATACTTTTCAAAAATAACATCGCCATCCTGCAAAACGATAAACCCGTCTGTGTAGGTGCGGACAAGCATTTCTGCGACTGTCAGTGTCTCATTGTCATGACCTTTGAATTCCAGGCCGGACAGATCGTCAAATGCTGTTTCAAGCGGAACTGCCGGACCTGAACCGCGGCTGATATTCGCCACATGTAGAAACTCACTGATATGCTGAAACGCCCAGCGATTGTCCGGGCCTTTATCCCAGGCAGATATGTCGACAGTTCGCGAGGGCGGTGTACCCTTCATGATACCAAGTTCAGCCGCCGTTTTCGGACGGCCATCTACCATCGTATCTTGGGCGTCCGCTTGCGGGAGACCGATACAACAAACAGATGCGAGAATGAGAGCCCTTTTGAAGTTCCAAATCGGATGTATCATTGCCGCTGCTCCAGACTTCAAAACAAAATTCCTGTCCATTCAATTCGAAAAAAATGCAATTGGCCAGCTGGATTCGCATTGATTCCGCAACGTTATCTCTTTTTATCGTTCAAGGCTCCGTTTCGATTTCCATCTGATTTCATTTGCCGCTCAATACCAATCGATGCGGCGGCAGAGTGCAGGCTCAGCTTTCGCCCTCCGTCTGCCGGCAGGGGAAAAAAGACTAGTCTTTGCGAATGAAGTGAAGGTCCTTGAACTCTGACCGGAACTCCTTGACCTCTTGTGCGAGCGATCCGAGGTCGTTCGTGGTCAGCGCCCGGGCGATCAATCCGGCAAGTTTTTCTGAATGATCTTTGCTTACTCCCCAGCGGACCAGCTCCGGCGTGCCGATGCGAAGGCCGTTCATGTCCCCAGGCACAGGGTCAATCGGAAGACCGATACCGCAGGCCAGAAATCCGGCCTGGCGCAGCTTTTTGGACGCTGCCTGCCCGCCGCCAAATGGAGCAGCTTCAACCGCGAACTGATGCGATCCGGTAAAGCCCCTATCCGCCCCGAAGATCTTGAGCCCCCCCGCACTGAGGTCAGCCGCCAGCTGCTTGGAGAGGTCGATCATGGCTGCGGCGTAGGCCTCTCCAAAGGCTTGCCAATCGAGCATGGTGATCGCCAGCGCTGCAGATTTGGCGGCGTCAAAATTCGCCGTCAGGCCCGGAAAGGCGATGGCATCAAGTTTCTCGGCCAGATCTGCCTCATTCGTGACAATCAGGCCGCCCGGAGGCCCGCCCAGGCTTTTGTAGGTGCTCATGGTCATTAGATGCGCGCCATCAGTGAGCGGGTTTGGCCAGGCTTTGCCGGCAATGATGCCGCATTGATGGGCAGCATCGAACAGAACCTTCGCACCGTGGCCATCTGCAATCTCACGGATTTCGCGAACCGGATGAGGAAACAGATTGAGGCTGCCGCCAATGGTGATCAGTTTCGGCTTTACCGTTCGTGCGAGCTCCCGAAGGCCGTCAACGTCGACAGTGTAACCATCCGCGCTGACTGGCGCTTCGTGGATTTCAAGACCATAGAGACCGGCGCACCCCGCCTCATGGTGCGTCACGTGACCACCAATTGACGCTGGTGGGACAATAACTGCATCGCCCGGCCGGCAGGTCGCCATGAAGGCATAAAGATTGCCTAACGCGCCGGACCCGACCCGGATTTCAGCATATTTGGCTTGAAACACGTCGGCGCAGAGTTCTGCACAGATCACTTCGATTTCTTCGATCGCCTCCAGGCCCATTTCATATTTATCGCCGGGATAGCCAAGGGACGGGCGCGATCCCAATCCTGCGGCGAGCGCGGCCTCGGCCTTGGGGTTCATGACATTGGTGGCCGGATTGAGATTGAAACAGTCCCGCTCATGGATTTCGCGGTTTTGCACGATCAGATCGTCGATCCGGGCTGCAGTGTCCTCAAGACTTGCCTGCGCGGTTTTTGCAGCCAGTTCCTGAATGTAGAGTTCGCATGCCTCCGGTACCCAGTCTCGTTTTTCCAATGCGGTCATACTCAATCTCCTGAACGGTTTCTCGAAAGAAACCAGAGCTGCCTGGTGCCCGCAAACGAGTTTTGCTATTTTGTAGCCCTAGCTTTTCTATGCCTATGGAAACATTATGCCGGTAGCGCCACCCCGTCCTAAAATGCCGCCACTAAATGCGTTAAGAGCCTTTGAGGCCGCCGCCCGGCTCAACAGTTTTGCAGCGGCTGCGGACGAGCTGTGCGTGACACCAGCCGCTGTGGCGCAGCAAATCAAATCTCTGGAAGAGTGGACCGGAAAGAAGCTGTTCAAACGGCACGCCAAAGGGGTTCACCTCACTCCGCTCGGATCGGGCGTCCTGCCTGGTTTCATGGCCGCCTTCGACGCGATGGCCGCCTCCGTTCAAACCCTGAGAAGTCTCGCCAATCCGCAGGACATCCGGATCGCAGCGACGCCCAGCATTGCACAGCTCTGGATTTCACCGCGCCTGCCATCTTTACGCACAGCCTTGCCGCAAATGTCCGTCTCCATCACAGCGATGGAAGCGCCCCCGAACCTTGCCCGTGAACCATTTGATCTGGCGATCTTTTTCCGGCCCCAAGATAATATCGGGAGCGATATTATCGCAGCTCCAGATATCATCTTTCCTGTGTGTGCGCCTGAAATTGCAAAAGATCTGAAGGCGCCTGGCGATCTCATTGCGCAAACCCTTCTCTTCGACACTACCTGGAAATCCGATTGGGAAACCTGGCTGGACGAAGCAGCACCTGGCCAGAACCTTTTGAAAAGTGGTCCGGAATATTCGCTCTATTCCCTCGCCCTGGAAGAGTGCAAAAATGGGGCTGGCATTTTGATCGGCCATGAAACGCTTGTGCGCCCACTGTTGGAAAGTGGACAGCTCGTTGCACCGTTTAAAGCCAAAGTCGCTTTGCCGTCTGCCCTGACTATCCGGTCCTTGAAACCTTTGCAGGATGGAAGTCCACTGAAACAAGTCACCGATTTTCTGGTAGCCCTGACGTTGTGACCAAAACGAAAAGCGGCCGGAACAATCCCGCCGCCTTCGTGAGGTACTATTTTCGGTTTCGAACGAAAAATCAGGTCATTGCGGTAGGTGCATGGGCATTGACCAGGACCGCGATGATGACCAGTTCGACGATAATCGGTGGGACGACGGACTTATCGAATCCATCTGCAATCAGACCAACGACACGCCCGATGACAACCGCAGCCATCAGGAGGGCTACCGGAAGAAAGGCCTCGGTCCGACCGGTCGCCAGACCGAAGGCGATGAGGCCAAAGCTTGCCAGAAACAGACCGCCGGCGACCGAGCGGATTGTGCTCAATCCCGCAGTTCCGATCGGCTCAACGGAAAAGTTCTTGAGCATCTTCCCCGGAACAAACATGGATGTCATTCCAAGGCCGAACAGCATGATCGCGGCCAGAACGGTCATGATTTGAAGTGCGAATTCCATTTATAGTCTCCTAAATTTGAGTGATGTGCGTCCGTTAAACCAACTGGTGAACCGCCTGATTGGCGTTGTCCTGGAACTCTTCGTTGGCAAGTGCGGCAAACATCGGGAACTGATCGACGATCTTTCCGGTCGGCGAACCTTCCTTGCTGGCGTAAAAACCACCGCTTTTGAATTTCGGATTGGTCAGGACGTCGACATAGCGTTTGGCGCCGATCTCCACGCCGTGCATCATGCCGAAGAGTGGCATCAGGACACCGCCAATGTGCTTGAACATCAGCTTCTTGAGGAACGGCATGTCGTCAAACCCGTTGGTGCCGGTCGTGCCGCCCGGGCTGACGGTAACGAAGCGCAGATGCGGGTTTTTGCGCGCCATCGATGACATCCAGAGCGCCGCTGTCAGTTTAACGCTGGCGTAAGCGTCCATCGGATCGCTCTTTGCAGTGAATGTTCGGCCAACGGCAATGTTCAAGAACTCATTCACCGACGCGTCTTTGAGCTCCGGACGGGCAACGCCCATTTTCGGAATACCGCGGGCGGCTTCCGATCCGGCATAAAGCACGGTCGACGTGATCAGCTGCTGGTTCAACATTTCGTCGATCAGGACAACATGCCCTTGAACGTTGACCGCATAGATGTTCATGACACCCTGCGACGTCAGCGCGGTCGGGTGCCGTCCGCCGGTGCCACCTGCATTCAGGATCACCGCGTCGACCGGTGCTTTCATGTTGGAAACCGCCGCCCGCACAGATCCTGGATCCATCACATCGAGCAGAACAATTTCAAAAATATTGCGTCCGGTATCGGCAACCAACGCCGACAAAGCAGCTTCGGCTTTTTCTCGGCTGCGGCACCCTAGATAGATTTTTTCAATCGTACTGGTCAGCGCCAGCTGGCGGGCACACTCGCGGCCAAGGCCGACATTGGCCCCGGTAATCAGGACTGATTTGATGTTTTCCATTTCGAAAACTCCTTCCATTCGTTTCGTCTGACTGGAAGGTAAGGTGTTTGATTATTGCGCTGTAGATAGGTAAATTCAGACAAGGTGTTTCAATAATGAACCAGAGAAAATGGCCATGCCAACTCCGGAAAGCTATTCCCTCGATTGGGATGACCTGAAGTATTTTCTTGCCGTTGCCCGCAGCGGGACGCTCCGCGGCGGAGCAAATGCGCTGAAGGTCAACCATACGACCTTGTCACGGCACCTGGCCGTTCTGGA
The DNA here is from genome assembly GCF_965216085.1 of Roseibium sp. GTDB lineage: Bacteria > Pseudomonadota > Alphaproteobacteria > Rhizobiales > Stappiaceae > Roseibium. The sequence goes on from NZ_OZ244138.1 coordinate 3,070,139, forward strand.
GGACCGTGTTGGCAGCCGCCTGTTCGACCGGTCGAAAGCCGGTTTGGCGCTGACGCAGCTGGGCGAAGACCTGATGCCCCATGCGGAGCGGATTGAAGAGGAAATGGCTGCCGCTTCCCGGGTTATCATCGGACGGGACACGCAGCCTAGCGGGACCATCCACATCAGCCTGCCGCATGGCCTTTCGATGACGTCCATTATGGATGATTTCACTGCTTTCGCCGACGCTTATCCCGATATTGATCTGAACCTGCAGTTCAGCAACCAGGTGGCCGATCTAACCCGCCGCGAGGCTGACATCAGCTTCCGAATTGCCAGTGAGGTCACCGACGATGTGGTCGGTCGCCGGCTCGTCGACATGTCCCAGGCCGCCTATTGTTCCAGAGACTACGCCAACAAGGTTCGCGACAATGAGGGCGAAGGGTTGGAATTCATCGGCTGGCATGAACCCTTGGGCGACACGACGGCACCGTGGATCCTAAAAAGCTGGTATCCAAGGGCCACATTGAGGCACCGGGTGTCTGAGCTCGTGCCGCTGATAACCCTCGCCGCCTCCGGCCTCGGCATGGCCTATCTGGCATGCAATCTTGGCGACCGCCATCCGGACCTGATCCGCGCACCCTTCCAGAAGCCGCTGCCCTACCGCGGCATCTGGCTGCTGCTCCATAGGGATCTGAAGAACACTGCGCGGGTCCGCCTGTTTGTAGATTTCCTGGCCGGGCGCATAACCTCCCGGCGCAATGAATTCTGGGTTTCGGGAACGGCGTCAATCTAAAGCGCAATCCGTCCGCGAAGGCCGAATATGGCCAGGTTCTCTTGGTCCGGATTGAGTGCCGGGTTGGCGATCAGCTGCAAGCTTGGCGTAATTGCAAGGTGCGGCGAAACTGTAAATCTGTAAAAGATCTCAGCTGTGTACTGATCCTCGTCAAAGGCATCCCCCGGATCGGACCAGTTCAGACCAAATCCGAAAAGGTCGGTTTCGCGCGTATAAAACCCAAGGCCCGCCGAAACTGTTTTCTTGTAAAGCGCTGCTTTTCCTTGAGAAAATCCCGCGCGCAGGAACGGCATCCAGCGATTGTCGAAGAACCAGGCCGCTGATCCGGAAATTCCCCAATCGTCCTTGCGTGATCCGTCGTCGGCGCCGTCGCTCTGCCAAACGGTCAAGTGGATGTTGTCGAAATAGATCCGATCTTGAGCGCTCATAAACCCGAGTTCAAAGCTCTTGAAGGTTTCCCCCTTCTTGAAGACATTTAGATTCGGCTGGGTGGGATCGCCATTTGCGTCCGCGATACTGGCGATCGCATAGATGTTTTGATGCAAACGGACACCGCCAGCAATTCCGAGGCCTTGGTTGGGCGCGTTGATCGTCGGATTGGTATTGAAAGCCAGGTTTTGAAAGGCCGTATATGGGCTGACGAGGCCATAGACATCAACGAAATCCGTTACATCGAGTTGGCCAGCCTGCAAAACCCAGGCCCCGCCTTCCGCCCGCTGTGTCCAAAAAAGATTTGTGAGAGCCAGCTGGATGTCGTTGAACGCGGTGCCGCTGATTGATTGGGCGCCGCTATCAAACCCAAAAAACTGCGGCGCGACAGAGGTGTAGGCTGTGCGGTGTTCCAGCTTGGCCGTCAATCCTCCGTTTTCGAACGCTTGCCAGGTTCCGTAAATCCGGGCCATCCCGCCTACCGCGTGGCCCTGACCGATATTTGAGTTCGACCACTGTCCTAAACTGAGATAGTCGATCTTGAAATCGATGTTTGCATTTGTTTTCAGCGTTTCCTTGAACGCAAACCACTGCGGCACCAAAGTTTCCGGGAACCGGGATCGGAATTGCGGATCGGTCAGTCCGTCGCCGTCAGAAAGATCCGATTGTACAGAGCTCGGTCCACCGAGACCTCCGCTGCCGTGATCCTGCGCCTGCGCCGACCCGAACACCAAGACAAGAAAGCCTACGCAGAGCCATCTTGTGAGCGCCGGATGTCTGCCGCCGACGTTCAAGGGCGGCTCGTTCCGGCTTGACGCCCTTGCCAATGTGGTCTCAAGGGCCACGGTTTAGTTTCATTCGCTGTTATGTTTGGGGATACCGTTACATCGATGCTGGCGACTTCGAGCCGGAATGTAGACGCCATGGAGACGGGTCCGTCAACAACACGAATGGTTCTCTGGCTAGGCGCGATTTCAAGTCTGCCGCTGACTTTGATCGGCTCATAAATGAACCGCGGATACCAGGCGTCTTCAAATACCAACCGAAGGAGTCGATTTGGCGGTGGCGGCGGCATGTGGCTGCACATGCCACGCACTTCGACCAAATAGGCGGTGGATCTGCCTTCGGCATCTTGTGGAGCTGGGATTACAAACCCAGAGAAGGTGACCTCCCTCCCGTCCAAATCCGGATTGCCAGCCGTCGCAGCCAGTTTTCTGCGCTCGGCGACAACCCACCGCTGCTTAATCAGCCAATCCGGATCACGACCGGACGTCTCCCAACTCTTGAGTAAATCAGTAAGCCGCATCTTCAGATCGCTGTGCGCGCTGCCCTGCGCAGTCTCGCTTTTCAAGCGGGCTCGTAGTTGAGCGATTTTGCGTAAACTGTCGACCTGATCGTATGTGAGATCCCGATAAGGATCTTCATACTCTTGCACTTTTGTGTCAGGCAGATCATTCCAAGAGACTTCAGATGCCCAAGCACCACCAGCCGGTGTCCAGAGACCGGCTGCTGCTCCGAGCAACACGCCAACAACAACGTTTCCTGCCATTTTTTTCATGACGACGATCCGTCCCGCAACACTCAGTATCAGTTCAGCGTGTTCTTGAAGATCTTTCCGTCCTTCATGATCAACCGGATGGTTTCCGGGCTTTCCGGACGCGGGTCAGCGCCAAACCATGTGTCACCTGTGCCGACAACAGAGAAATCTTCCAACGGGTTGCCATCCAAGATGAGAATATCCGCGTAGGCACCTTCCTCGATCACACCGAGCTTGCCCGCCGGATAGGGATTCATGAAATCGCCGGAAAGTTGGGCAATCTCACCTCCGATCGAGGTCAGCGTGACCATCGACTGGTAGGCGCCGAAGAATTCCCCATTCAAGTGCTTCTCATAGGCAACCTGGATGTTGCAGGCCTCGACCGAGCCAACGCAGTCCGTCTGAAACCCGCGCTTCACTGGACACTTCTTCATGTTCGGTATGTAATTCTCGAAGGTTGCCGATGCCGAAATGGCCTTGGCCAGGCTCGAGGGTTGGTTTTTGACGGCTGGAATATCGAGAAGGCCCGGGTCAAAGGCGGTCAGGTTCGTGGTGATATAAGCCCCCTTCTCCGTCATGATTTCAGCGATTTCGCAATCGAACGAAAAACCATGCTCGATTGTCTTCACACCGGCATGCAGCGCATTCAAAATCGCTTCCTTGCGGTAGGAATGCGCCATGACGTAACTGCCGTATTCATTGGCGACTTGAACCGCGGCCTCGATTTCTTCCTTCGAACCAGCGAGCAGCTGCCACGGGTCAAAAGCCGAAACGACGCCGCCGGACTGCATGAATTTCAGTTGGGTCGCCCCCATCCGGAAGTTGTTGCGCCCGTACCTGTAAACATCATCCACGCCACTGACTTCTTGCGACATGTTGAGACGGCTGAAGTTGGTCTCGATGCCTGGAGGGGCCGTAAAATTGGCGAAATCGGCGTGGCCACCACGGGTGCTTAAAAAGGCACCTGAAGGGTAGTAGCGCGGCCCTGGAATCTGGCCTGCATCAATCGCTCGCCGCAATCCACCGTTGGCGCCCCCGGCGTCACGCACGGTCGTGAAGCCTTGTTTGAGATACATCTCGGCCATCCGCGTGGCATGGATGCCAAAGTCCTCCCACGTCACACCTGATTCCATCGCGCTCAAACTGGGGCCCATAAGCATCAAGTGCGCATGGTTCTCGATAAAACCAGGCGTCAGCGTGCGGCCGCCACCGTCGATCACCACGGCATCCGGCGCCTCAATCACACCGGTCGACACTGTCTTGATCAAGTTGCCTTCTACCAGCACACTTGCGTTTTCGATCCGCTGCTCGTTCACACCGTCAAAGACATGCACATTGGTGAACAAGGTCTGGAGGGGCGCAGCTGGTTCTTGAGCATGTGCACCGCTCGATATCGCGAGCATTGCAGCAACGAAAACAAGATTCTTCAAGCGCATTTATGTCCCCCGTTTCAATCCAGCTGAGCATATCTTTTTTATTACGCCTCGATCTGGACAAACGGATCAGTTCCAACAGCACAGAAATATTGATCACCGGGAGGATAAAGAAGGAGTGCCTGAAACTACCAGTCTTCTTGGCTGTTCCCGGCACTCTTTTTTTCGCGATTAACCACAGCAACCGCCGCTGGCAGCAGCTTCGATTGTTGCGACCGGCTCATCTTCCGGCGCGCCGCGGCCGAGCCATGTGCGTTCGTTTAAGTAAAACCCGGAAAACTCCGGTCCAAAATCCGGGGACACGGAGCGGTCTGCAAGGCCGGTCTTAAGGACTGCTTTCTGCCAGGCTTTCACCTTGGGAAAGCCATCCAGCATGTCAAAGCCGCTGTGCTCTTCAACAAGGGCAGATCTGTGAAGCAAGGGCAACCAGGCGATATCGACATTGCCGATGGTTTTGCCGGAAAAGAATGGCCCCTCCCGGAGCTGGGCTTCCGCACGGGCATAGGCTTTTTTGAGCTTTTCATTCCGCGTTTCAAAGGTGTCGCGGGCAGCGCTCTGCATGGTGCTGCATTGAACCAGGTAGTGCTTGGAAGCTTGATAACTCCAGGCCCTGTTCAACGCCCGGTCTTCCGGTGTCAAACCGTCCTGCAGCGGCGGCGTGATGTCATCGATGTACTCAACAATCGCATCGCTCTCGAAAAGCGGCTGACCATTTTCAGTGATCAGCATCGGCACTTGGCCCGTCGGCGACAGGTCCAAAAACCACTGCGGTTTGTCCTTCAAACTGATGTAATCTATTTCATAAGGGATGTTCTTGGCTTCCAACAACCCGGTTACACGCTGCACGAACGGGCAGATTTTGAAGCTCACAAGTCTTATCATCTGTCTTTCCTGTTTTCATGGATCTACAGGTAAGACGGCGCAGCTCAGGAAAAGACGAAAAGAAGTTGCGCCCTGCTCAACATTTTTTGCAAGAACCGCCCTTCGGGCTGTAATCGGCAATGTTGCCATTCGCATCCAGTGACATCCGGCAGCAATCCTCAAACAGACCGCGAAGGGATGATCGCGCTGTTTGAACCCGGGACTTCAGAGTTGAATAGGCAAGACCGTGTTCAGCCGCATAGTCCTTTTGCGGCTGACCGTTCAGATCGATCGCAGTCAGAAGCTGGGAAGAATCCTCCGGCAAAGCGGAAATAAACGGCTGGATGCACCCTTCCAGATCCCGGCGCACAGTTTTCTCATCCGCGACATACCAAAGATCCTCCGCCACTAGATCTTTGTTCCGGCCTTCTCTGCGATAGTGATCGACGATGGCATTGTGGGCCGTTTGATAAAGCCAGGACTGAAGTTTGGTTTCGTCCTTGAGCGATTTGAGGCCGGCAAAGACCTTGATTGAAATCTCCTGCAGGAGATCGTCCACATCCGCAGGGTTTGGCACCCGGGAATGCAAGAAGGCCTTTAACTGCCCGCGGTATCCATTCCAAACATCTTCAAGGGTCATCATCGCTCTCCAGCCAAAAGGATTGGGGTTTGTCCCGACAAAGTTCAATCCCTTAGGACGGAATCCAGTGGCAAAGAGCCGATCTTACGTTTACGTAAAAATCATCTTGCTTGATGCATTTTTAATTCGTATATGAACTATAAATAGTCCATATCCGAACCAAACTGATGTCCAAAAAACTCCGCGTATTCTACCAACTGCAGGTCGCTTATACCGCGCTTTTCCGGGCCGCGGATCACCGTGCGCGCCAGAACACCGGTCTGACGATCACCCAGATCGCTGTTCTGTTTTTACTCAATGAAAAGGATGGCCAGCCGGTTTCCGAAATTGCTGCCCGGCTCTCCATGGGAAAATCGAGCCTGACTGGATTGATCGACCGGTTATGGGAAAAACACCTTGTTCGACGCAGCCCCTGCCCGAAAGACGGCCGGGTCACGCTGGTGTTTTTGGAAGACGCCGGCCGGGAGGCTGCAAAAGACGCGGGTCACCACACACGTCACTATAACGCTGCCTTGCTGGCCCCCTTCACCGATACGGAACAAGAGGTGATCGGGCGTTTCCTCAAACACATAGCTGAAAATGCAGACACCATCATCAACGGGCAAGACACCGAAATGTCCGGGACATCAAACGTTTAGGAGACTTTCGGGAATGCCTGACGTTCAAAGCAAACCCATTACTTTTTCAGCTTCCGACGGCTGGCCCTTGGCCGGAGACCTCTTCATTGGGCCTGCACCTCGGATCGCGGTCATGATTTCCGCAGGCACAGGCTTTCCCCGCAGGTTTTACCGCCATATGGCCTCTTATCTAGCCAACCAGGGCGCCATTGTCCTGACATATGATTACCGGGGCATCGGCGATTCCGTAAATGGGTCACTGAAAGGGTCTTCAATTGAACTGCCGGACTGGGGCCGCCACGACATGACCGCCGGGATCGAGACGCTGGAAAGAGCAGCGCCTGGCCTTCCAATCACCCATATTGGCCATAGTGTCGGCGGGCATTTTCTCGGCCTGATGCCAAACCACCACAAGATCGCCCGCAACGCTTTCCTGGCTGTAAGTTCGGGATATTTTGGCCACCACGCACTCCGCAACCGGCCGCTCGAACTGTTTTTCTGGTGGGGGCTTGGCTCTTACTCGCTGATGCGCCATGGCTACATCAAACCAGTGGGCGGCTGGCGCGGCGAAGCCCTGCCGCCACGCGTCTTCAAGACTTGGCGGAAATGGAGCCATCGCCAGAAATACTTCCTGCCAGATCTCGGTGCCGATATGGCGCCTCAGCATTATGAATCTGTCCGCTCACCAATCCGGTCTTGGGTGTTCAGCGATGACCCAATTGCAACTCCGAAAGCCAATGAAGTCTTGCTGGAAGCCTATCCGAATGCCCCGAAATCCCTGACTGTCACCTCCCCTCAAGACCTCAATGTCAAACGGATCGGCCACGAGGGCGCGTTCAAACCAGAGTGTGCACCTCTTTGGTCAGAAGTTTATGATTGGTTGTCTGAGGCGACAGTACCTGGTGAAGCACGGGCTCAACCAAACCTTCAAAAAACGCCAGCGACGGCCTGATCGGTTCGAATGGAATTTAAAACAAAAAAACCCGCCGGATCGCTCCGGCGGGTTTTTCGAATTTGAAAATCCAGAAGGATCCAGCGATTAACGCTTGGAGAACTGGAAGGAGCGGCGGGCTTTCGCGCGGCCGAACTTCTTACGTTCAACAACACGGCTGTCGCGGGTGATGAAGCCGTTCTTCTTCAGAACGCCGCGCAGCTCCGGCTCGTAGTGGGTCAGAGCCTTGGACAGGCCGTGGCGCACAGCACCCGCCTGGCCAGACAGACCACCACCGGAAACAGTTGCGACGATGTCGAACTGACCATCACGCTCGGTGATCATCAGCGGTTGTTTCAGGATCATCTGAAGAACCGGACGAGCGAAATACTCGGTGAAGTCCTTCTTGTTGACGATGATCTTGCCGGTGCCCGGCTTGACCCATACGCGGGCAATTGCGTCTTTACGCTTGCCGGTTGCGTAGGCACGGCCCTGTGCGTCCAGCTTCTGGACATGCACCGGAGCTTCAGGGGCTGCGGTTTCGACCGCGCCGCCCAGTTCTTCCAGGGATTGCAGCTCAGCCATTGTTAAGCCCTCTTGCCGTCATTCTTTGCGTTGAGGCCCTTCACGTCGACCAATTCTGGCGACTGAGCTTCATGCGGGTGGGTCGGACCAGCGTAAACCTTCAGGTTGGACAGCTGCTTGTTGGACAGCGGACCGCCCGGCATCATGCGCTGAACAGCTTTTTCCAGAACGCGCTCCGGAAAACGGCCTTCCATGATCGCACGTGCAGTGCGCTCTTTGATGCCGCCCGGATGGCCGGTGTGCCAGTAGTACTTTTTGTTGTCGTACTTGCGGCCGGTCAGGACCACTTTGTCGGCGTTGATGACGACGATGTTGTCACCGGTGTCGACATGCGGCGTGTAGGTCGGCAGGTGCTTGCCGCGCAGATGGTTGGCGATGTAGGCAGCCAAACGGCCGACAACCATGCCTTCTGCGTCGATCAAGATCCACTTTTTCTCGACCTCGGCCGGCTTGGCAGAGAAGGTCTTCATGAGTTCGATCCATGATTACTGGTTAAAGAAAAGGCCCGCGCGGCTCTACAAAAAGCTCAGCGAACGGACCTTCAATTCGTTCGTTGGCGCTTATACGCCTACACCCAGATGACGTCAAGAACCTTATTTCGCTGAGCGCTTATAATTACCTATATTTTTCAATAACTTAAAAAAACGGTATTATATTACCGTATATTTTGCAGTGACTCGCCCCCCCTTTCCGGTTTCACTATTAAAACCCAAAGGCACTTTCGGCCGCAGACAACCTGCAGACCCGGTGCAAACGCCAAGGACTTTACACAGCCTTAAGTCCTTCCGGTTTAGGTTTTGGCGGAGTCTTGTAAGGATTTCGGATGAATCTATGGCGCCTTTATGATCGCCACCGTTATACCGTCCTTGCCGCGGCGGCTGGCACGCTGGCGTTGATCGGTATCGTGTGGATCGCTCTCGACACATTGATCGACTGGCAGGTCCAGGAAGCGATCAAACGCAACGCGCAAGAACGCGCGCAGCACTGGTCCCGGAATTTCTTGGAAACGACCCCCTCTGCCGTCACCTTGATTCAGACTGGCGAAGGCGACATGGAGGACATCAACCGGCTGGAGGATTCCTTCGCGCTGGTCAACATCATCCGCTTTCAGCTTTTCGATCAAAATGGAAAACAGACTTTCCTGTCAAACGGAAGTCTGGAACGTTCATATTCCGCAGAGGGTAAACCCAATAAGAACGCCATGCAGGCGTTCAACACAGGGCAACCGGTCATCGAAGTCCACCACGATGACAATGACGAGCAACCAGATAGCGCGCGGACCGTACCGGAAACCTACATTGAGGCTTATGTCCCGGCCATCACATCTTCTGGCGAGAAGGTCGGGACCATTGAGCTTTACGTCGACGCCACTGCATTTGAGGAGGCCCTGGAAGAGACCTTTCAGGAAGTCAGCCTCTATCTTGTCCTTGGCACAGTTCTGATCGTGATGTTTCCGGTGGCCGCATTTGTCCGCCGTACACAGCAGCTGATGCACAACGACAAACGCATGCTGGAATTGACCCGCTACGATCAATTGACCGGCGTTTTAAACCGCAATTCCGTGACACAGCATTTGAAGGCGCTGTTCATCGACCCGGACAGAGCTGATGGAACCGGGGTCCTGTTTGTCGATGTCGATTATTTCAAACAAGTCAACGATCAATACGGCCACGCCTGCGGCGATGTTCTTTTAAAACACATCGCAGGTGTCTTGAAATCCTGCATTCGCTTGAAAGATGATGTGGTTGGCCGATATGGCGGCGATGAATTTGTCATCCTGTGCCGGAACATCACCAAGGACGAATTCCGCCTGCTCTATGACCGGGTGATGGAAAGCGCCAAAACACCCTGCACGCACGAGGGTAATACTTATACGCCGAGCCTGAGTGTCGGTGCATATCTCTCCCAGCGGGGAGACACGGAAAAAACAGCCCTCCATCGCGCTGATCTTGCCGTCTATGCCGCCAAACGTGGTGGCCGCAACAGGGTCGTTGAATATTCTTCGGATCTGGAAGGAACCTTCAAGGAAGACGGCGCTAAACAATCGGCATAGCGGCCCTTTTGAGTAATACCATAAGCTTGCTTCAGCGGGCCCTTTCCACCATCTAGAATTGTTTCGATTTTCGAATACACTCCTATTTTGCTTTCAGATTTTTTTTGGGGGAGCAAATCAAGGGAGGACGACATGCCTTGGCAACAAGATCTTCAAACAGCACACACCCAGATGACAGCTGTTCTCAGGGCATTGGAATCTGCCCGGAGTGAATTGGCTCAGACAACAGAGGCCTGCTCCAACGGCGGCGTTGCACCTGCCCTTAAAGACGATGTTGCGTCAGGCTGGCGAAAATGGACACAGGACGTCAATTCTTTTGTTCAAGGTAAAGTCGCAGAAGTTGGCTCTTCGACGGAGATGTCTACAACAATCCTTGCGACTTCCGTTCACTCCGATGCCGACCGGACAACCGTGTTTGCAGAGAGCACCGGTCTGCCACCCTTGCGCCAGGAATATAAAGTCGTTTCCGCCCCCACACGCACTCAAGCCTCGGCTGTTCAGGGCATGATGCAAGATGCCGTCAACCAGCTTGGTGTTGCCGGCCGCGCGGATGCAGGCGATATGCAGCAGGCAGTCGTGGAAGTTCTCACGTCAGAGAATACGTGGCCCTGCAGTTATGCCCGTGAAGTGGACAACATAGAGGGCGCAGCAAACAGGGCGGCCAAAGACGCGTTTTTTGGCGGTGAAAGAACGGCTTACAATTTCGCAAAATTAAAGATGTTAGAGCAACATGCTCAAGGTAAGCGGCCTGCTGGATTGCCGCCGGGAGGATCCGTTATCGTAAAGAGCATGTTCTGGGGGGTGTTCTTCCGGATCAACGGCACCAAAGTGATTTGTTCAACGACCTTGGATTAGAGCGCCGGGCGAAAACGTGGAAGCGCTTGACCCGTCTCATGTGTCTGCTGGCAAGGCGGGCCGCCCGCAGTGGTGCTGGCACCATAAGGATGGGCCAACGCACGTCAGCAGGCCAATGAGACGAGGCCCTTCGGGTGGCTTTTGGCGATCCACCGGCTGCGTTGCACCTCTTGCCCGATGCCCCGCATCGCGCTGCGTGCTGCGTGCTGCGTGCTGCGCCTAACCGGATAGACCTGCCAAAGCCATCAAACGGATCCACGTTTTCGCCCGGCGTTCTAATTGACCTACTTGCGCGGCGGGATTGAATAGGTCGCCGTGGCGTGTGCGACGAGTTCCTCTTGGCCTTCACCTGCAATAAAACAATCCACCACGGCCAAGCGCTTGCCGAGTTTCAAAAGCTGGCAGGTCGCCAAAAGATCGCCCGGTTCGGGCTTTCTCAGGAAATTAATGTTGAGGTTGGTGGTGACCGCCAGCGCCTCTGGGCCGATGTGCGCCAGAATGACGACGTAAGCCGCAAAATCCGCCATGGCCATCATGGTTGGGCCGGACACCGTGCCGCCCGGACGCAAATGCCGCTCATTGGCCGTCAAACGCAGGACCGCTTTGCCGGGCGCGACACTTTCAATGGTATAGACCTTGCCGTCGGCATGGATCTGCGGAAACACCTCGTCCAGCATGTCCATGATTTCATCGGCAGTCATGACCGGTTGCATCAAGGCCCTCCCAATTCATTCAAATTACGTTATTTATACCGCTTGGTATTACGTAAACGTCAAAAAAAACAAATTGCAAGAGGCCTTGTAAGCTAGAGTATCTATTCCGCTGGCTCGGTCTTTGCAGCCAACCTTTTTTCCACTTCCAATGTCCCCCGGTCCCACAACCAGGCAGCCAGAGCGCCCAGACCAATGCCGGTGCGCATTTCGAATTCCTCGAAGTGGAATCGCGAGGCGCGCAGACCTTTGAGCACCAGACCGGATTTCAGCGCCTTGCGCATGGCAACCGGACCACAGAAGAACACATGGGCCTGCGAAACATCGCCGCCGAGATCAGAAACGATCCGGTCAGCGGTCAACCGGATACCTTCCGTCGAGTTGACGATGATGACCTCCAACATCTCGACGTCTTCAGCTAGCCGCTCCAGCTCGACCGCATAGGGAATGTCGTCCCGCTCGCGAACGCAATAGTAGAGTTTAACCGGGCCGGTCTCCGTTGTTTTCAAGCTTTCGGCAAAGGCCAGGAACGGCGTGATGCCAACGCCTGCCCCAATCCAGACCTGCGGATCCCGGCCTTTGGGCATTCTGAAGTGCCCAAAGGGGCCGGAAACCGTTGCTTCCATACCCGGCTGAACTTTCCGTTGAAGGCAGTCTGTATAGTCGCCGAGGTCCTTGATCGAGAACCGCAAGGTTCGATCGTTCGACGGAGCGCCGCTCAAGGTGAAAGGATGCTCTTCTCCCAATCCGCCCCCATCAATCGACAGAAACGCAAACTGCCCAGCCTTGTGTTTCATGCCGCGCCCTTTGGGCAGAAGAACAAGTTCCGTCAGGCCACCGACACGGCGCACCAAATCCACCTCGTATTTGTGGCCGCGCGGCGCCATCGGCCGAAGCAATGACATCCAGACATAGGACAGAATTCCCAAGACGCAGAAAGCAGAGATATAGAGCCCAAGTGGGTCGACGTTGGAAAACGGCTTTTCAATAAAGAAATAGTGGAACGCACCAAGGAAAAAGAAGACCCCGATGATCCGGTGGCTCCACTTCCACAGATGATAGGGGATGAAAGTGATGACAGACGCCAGGATCAGGATCATCAGTCCGTAGAGGCTGATTTCACCAATGTCTTCGGCAATCCCGGCGAGTGGCCCACCCCGCAGCCCGTTCATTTCTGCATCAATAATGTCATGCAGGCCCATGGCAACGAGCGCCGCAATACCAAGCCATTTGTGCAGGACATAAATCCGGTCGAGCGGGCCAAAGACAGTCTCAAGCCCCGGTGCCCGAGTTGCCATAAACTGATTGATCCCCATCAGGATCAGCGCGGCGGAACCAAGATATTGGCTAAAAAGAGCGATCACATCCCGGTTCGCCCCAAGCGGAATGTACCAATAGATCGGAACGAGGGTGGCAAGGACAATCAGGATTAAGCCGATAGGGCGCATAAGGTTTTCCGTCTTCTTGGCTTTTGGCTTGGCAGGACGTAGGGTATTTCGGGCGTTGCGGTAGACTGTTTTCGGGGACTCGGCAACCCGCAAACGCCCGAAGCGAGCAAATACCAACTGCCGGACGCCTGAAATAAACAAATGGCATACAGCGGCCACACAGATCTCAGTCGTTTTCAATGAGTGATTGCTAAAGGTCTCGTCGGGATCCGTCCTGTCCGGATACGTAATTTGGCGCCGGTCAGGCGGCTAGTTCATTGACGCGATCACTTTGTTGATATCCATAAGCGCCTGATCATCCAACCAGCCCTTGTAGTACTGGAGATACTCGGGCGGGTGCCCCGCTTGGGTGATGAGTTGATTGATCCCGGCAACGACGCTGCGCCCAACAGGTCCATCCGAACACGCAAAGTACCCTGGAATGACGGCCGCATCTCCTTCTGCGCGAAAAGACAGAAAATCGTTGCTCAAACCTAATTTCCGAAAATAGAAATTCGCTTCAAACGCGTAACCGGCAACCCAATCAATCCGCTCTCTTTCAAGCATCTTGAACATCTGAATGGTGTCAGTGACTTCGGTAAAATGCGGTTGTTCAGCTAGCCGCTGAACTGCGGCGTCAATTTGTGGTGAATATGACCGCCCCCGAACGACCACACCGTTCAGGGTTTTGTCGGCCGCCAGTGTTTCCAGATCAACAGTCTCATTTTCTGTCAGGTGGCGATCAAACCGGCTTCTGTTTTTCGAAAGAAAGATGATCCGGTTCGCCTGGACCCAATAAACCTGGTCTGAGAAGACCATAACTTTCTCGCGATCCGGAGTTTTGAACATCGCTGCGTCGCAAACACCATCTCTGGTTTCCATCAACGAAACCATCCGGCTGATCGAAATGTCCAAATGCTGGTGATCGAACTCCTGAAGACGGTCAGTGAAATACTTCCGGGTCAAATCTCCATAACCCTGACCGGCATTTTCACCGATCGTAATGGTCACCGGCGGAAAGTCCATTTTCGCCCATGTGACAACATCGCCGGAGTGCGCAACTTTTGAAATAGACAACAATGCGAGTAGGATTAGTAATTGAACGAATCGATACATCATATCTATTTTCAATTGCTGCCAAGCTTAGAGAAGAACATACGGTGATTTGACCAAATCATCAAAATGGAAAAATTGCGTATACTGTACTGTACTTATACTCGGCATTCATAAGGAAATCTCATGAGCAAAACCGGATCTTGCCTGTGCGGCGCCGTCACGTTTGAAGCCGACGCTCTTCCATCGCTCCAGGCCTGCCATTGCCGGACCTGCCGTAAATGGAGCGGCGGCCCGTTTATGGCAGTGCCATGCAAATCGGCCGATTTCAAAGGTGAAGTAAGGCGGTTTTCGGTTTCCAAACGTGCCGACCGCGGCTTCTGCCCGACCTGTGGCACCCACCTCTTCTTCTATTCCAAACCGGGCGACATGTACGGCGTGCCGGCGGGTCTCTTTGATGAAGACCCAGAATCTATGCTGCGGGCGGAGTACTTCATCGACGAAAAACCGGGAAATTATTGTTTTTCCGAAGACACCAAGAAGCTGACCGGCGCCGAATTTCACGCAAAATTCGGCTGACCGGACCTTTCAAACTCAGCCTCTGCGGCGTCCTCGCCGTCGGCCGGAGCCTGCACCCTCACCTTCGGCTTCACGCGCTGCATCGGCTTCCTTGTTCGGCGGCGAAACCAGCGGACCGATTTCGGCTATCACCTGATCGAGTGTCGGGCGGACGCCCTTCTTGTAAGTATCCAGTGCGACCCGCATCGCTTTCAAGTGATCTGGAGATGTGCCGCAGCAACCGCCGATGATGCGCGCGCCGGCATCCAGCGCCATGCGGGCATAGTCGGCCATCAGTTCCGGCGTGCCGGTGTAAACCACTTCATCGCCCTTGATCTGCGGAATACCGCAGTTGCCTTTGGCAACAACAATCGCGTCCGGATAGGCCTCGGTGATCTCCATGATTGCCGCCAGCAGATCGGACGCCCCGACACCGCAGTTGGAACCGATGGCAACCGGTGTACAGGCAAATTGGCTTTGCAATTCCCCCAAGCCTTTTGGCGCCAGGCCCATCATGGTTTTTCCGGCGGTGTCAAAACTTGCGGTGATCACCAGCGGCAGAACAAAGTGCTTGGCCGCTTCCGCCGCCGCCTTCATTTCTTCCACTGCCGACATGGTTTCGGCCCAAAGAACATCGACGCCGCCTTCAACAAGGCCCTCGATCTGTTCTTTGAAGGCTTCCACGCCCTCTTCATAAGAAAGTGCACCGAGCGGTTGGAACAATTCGCCGGTCGGCCCAATGGAGCCGCCAATCAGAACTTCCCGGCCAGAGTCTGCAATGACCTCTTTGGCGAGGTTGACGGCAGCGATGTTGAGTTCCTTCACCCGGTCTTGCGCGTTGTGCAGCTTCAAGCGGTGCCGGTTGCAGCCAAAGGTGTTGGTTAGGATGATGTCGGAGCCGGCGTCCACAAAGGACCGGTAAAGAGATTTGATCTTTTCCGGCTCGTCCGTGTTCCAAAGCTCCGGCGCGTCGCCGGAAACCAGGCCCATGTCAAACAGGTTTGTGCCCGTTGCCCCATCTGCCAGCAAAGCCCCTTTGCGGGCCAGAAGATCTTCAAACTTCGACATCGCTTTGTCTTTCCAAACCGTCCTAAGGCCGCGCGGCCAATCTCAAGACCCTGCAATAGCAGACCCCGCGCGGATGTCCACGCGGGGTTTTATCGTTTTCTGTTCATCCATCGTCATTACCGGGCTTGTCCCGGTAATCCACTCCGTTGCTTGGCCAAATCTGTAGAGATTGGAGCTTGGAAACGGAATGGATGCCCGGATCAAGTCCGGGCATGACGGATCGAAGGTAGCCGTTCAACCTAGCTCCGCGGCTTGGCATTCTCCGGATCGTAGAGCGGCGCGTAGCCGACACCGGCTACTTCCACAGCATAGGTTTCAGAGAAATACTCCACCTGCAACTTTCGGCCGACTTCGCAGAAGTCCTGTGGCAGATAGGCAAGCGCAATGTTCTTGCCGATGGTCGGACCATAGGCCACCGAGGTGGTGTAGGAGATACGGCCAAGCGCGTCGACCAGTGTCTGGCCGGTCGCCGGATCCTGCACCGGCATGGCGCCAACCGGGAACCGTTCGACACCTGAAGCGTCGGCGTTTTCCAGCATCACCAGTGTGCACAGCATCGCTGGCTGCTTGTCGCGCGCCCGGTATTCCAAATGCTTCGCCTTGCCGCGGAAGTCTGCTTCCTTGACCTTCGGACGAGCCAGGTCCGCCTCATAGAGGTTGTACTGGGTCAGAAGATCAGCGTTCTGCAAACGCAGGGATTTTTCCATGCGGCGGGAGTTGGCGTAGGTTTCAACACCAACGGCCATGATCCCTTCGGCCCGCAGCGCATCCCAGACAGCCAAGCCGTCTTCGTACTTCATATGAAGCTCCCAGCCCTGCTCACCGACATAGGACAGACGAAGCGCGGAGACCTTCTTGCCGGCAATCTCGATATTTCGGATGCCTGCGAACGGGAAGTTTTCCGGATCAAGTGCTGCCGGATCGCTAACAACCTTTTTCAGGTTTTCTCGGGCATTCGGCCCCCAGATACCGATGGTGGTGAACTCTTCGCTCACATCAGTGACGGTGACATCAAAACCTTTGTCTTCGGCCATGCGTTTCACATAGTGATAATCGCGCGGGCCTGCATCAGCGCCATCGACGATGCGGCAGCGGTCTTCCATGCGGAAGATGGTCAGGTCAGCGCGCACATTGCCTTCATCATCCAGGAAGTGGGTGTAGATGCCCTTGCCGATGTTGTTGTCGCCACCGATTTTGGCCGCACACAGCCATTCCAGCAGTGCAACGTGATCCGGGCCCTCAACGTCGAACATATAAAAGTGCGACAGGTTGATGATGCCGCAGTCCTCGGACAGCGCCAGCTGTTCGGCATTGGAAACACGCCAGAAGTGGCGGTTGTCCCACTCGTTTTTGCGCTCAGGAACCTTGTTGCCGTATTTTTCCAAAAGGTGTTCGTTGGCCGCGTAGCCATGCGCCCGCTCCCAGCCGCCAAGCTCCATGAAGTAGCCGCCGAGTTCCACTTCCCGCTCATAGAATGGAGAGCGTTTCACGCCGCGGCTGGAAACATAAGGTTCACGCGGGTGGATCGCCGGGAAATAGATCTTCTGCGCAGCTTCATAGCAGCGGTCTTCGATGTATTTCTCGGTCATCTGGTGGGCGTAGAAGCGGGAGTAATCAATCGGCGCATGGTCGATTTCGGTCCGGCCATCAGTGATCCAGTCAGCGATCAGCTTGCCGTAGCCAGGACCGTCCTTGACCCAGATGGCAACGCAGTACCAGAGGCCGCGCACCTTCTGGCTTTCGCCGCAGGACGGGCCGCCGGCGGCAGACACCTGCAGAAGACCGTTGAAGGAATGGCTTTCGTTGTAGCCGAGTTCCGCGAGGACCGGTGTCAGTTCCATCGCCTTTTCAAGTGGCTCGATGACCTGTTCCATTTCCAGGTCACGCTGAGACGGTGATAGGCGGGCCTCTTCCTTGGACTGCAAGTCACGTGGATGGCACATGCGCGGTTCATTCGGCTCGTAGTAGCCCCATTCAATCTGGCCACCTTCTGTGGTTTTGGGGTCGCCCGTGTCGCGCATATAGGCGGAATTGCCCTGATCGCGTAGGAGCGGATAGCCGATGTCTTTGCCGGTGCCTTCAAATTCGTTGTACGGACCAAAGAACGTCAGCGGGTGATCGACTGGCATCACTGGCAGGTCTTCACCGACCATTTCTGCGATCTGGCGGCCCCAGAGACCTGCACACACGACAACATGGTCAGCCATGATCGTGCCGCGGTGGGTGACGACACCCTTGATCTTGCCGTCTTCCACCACCAGCGAGGTTGCCGGTGTGTTGGCGAAGGATTTCAGTTTGCCGGTTTTCTCTGCTTCATCGACCAGCTTGCCGCAAACAGTTTGGGATCTCGGAATGACAAGGCCAGCGTCCGGATCGAACATGCCGCCCTGCACCTGATCTTCTTCGATAAGCGGGAAGAGTTCCTTGATCTCTTTCGGATCTACCAGGCGCACATTGGTGCCGAACGCCTTGCCGGAGGTTACCTTGCGCTTGATTTCTTCCATCCAGGCATCGTCACCGGTGCGGGCGATTTCAAGGCCGCCGACACGGGCGTAGCAACCCATCTTGTCGAAGAAGTCGATGGAATATTGGGTGGTCCAGACCGACAGGTAGTCGTGGCTGGTGGTGTAGCAGAAGTCGGAAGCATGCGCTGTTGACCCGATATCAGTCGGAATGCCGGATTTGTCGATGCCGACAACATCCGTCCAGCCGCGCTCGATCAGGTGGTGCGCCACCGATGCGCCGACAATGCCGCCCAAACCGACGATGACGACTTGTGCCTTGTCAGGAAATGCTGACATGATTCATTCCTCTTTAGTAGACCGGGGCGCTCAGCCAATTGCTCGCCCCTTTCTGCGTATCCCATCCACGACGGATTTATCTATTCCGACCAATACTGATGGACACCCGACAAGGTGAACCAGCCTCGATCATTTGGCCGCCAGTATTGCGGCAGATCGACTGCCAAAATAGCTCAATTGCGGCATGGCGGCATGTTGCCACGACACCTGGATAGTTTTACCGACGAGACCAAGGCATCGGGCGAGCATCTCGCCGCTCTTCAGACTCTATGCCGGAAATAGAGTAGGTTAAGACGCATCTGCACAAAGGTTGCTGGTCAACCTCTCTAAGACTTGACATAACGACACAAATTTTACTGTTCAGGGAGCCCCACAATGTCAGACGCCGCCGCCAGCACTGGCCGCCGTGGCCGATCAGCACGCCGGGAACGGCGCAAATCCGGTTCAGGTCTCGTAGGCGCGCCCTATATTAGCCGGGGTATTCCAAACTACGAAGTTCTGAGCGATGAAGGCGCCGCCATCATCGAAGCCAATGCAGATCGCATTTTGGCAGAAATTGGCTTGGAATTCCGGGAAGATCCGGACGTCTTGAACATCTGGAAGATCGCCGGTGCTGAAGTTGATGGCGAGCGTGTGCGCTTTCCGAAAGGCATGCTGCGCGAGATCCTGAAAACGGCGCCATCGCAATTCACCCAGCACGCGCGCAATCCAGCCCGCAACGTCGAAATTGGCGGCAACAATCTGGTGTTCGCGCCAGTTTATGGCCCTCCCTTTGTGACCGATCTCGATCAGGGCCGCCGCTACGGCACCATCGAAGACTTCCGCAATTTCGTGAAACTGGCCTACATGTCACCGTGGATGCACCATTCCGGCGGCACGGTCTGTGAACCGGTCGATCTTCCGGTCAACAAGCGCCACTTTGATATGGTCTATTCCCATATCAAATACTCCGACAAGCCATTTATGGGGTCTGTGACTGCTCCTGAGCGTGCCGAAGATTCGGTCCGTATGGCTCAGCTCACGTTCGGCGAAGACTTCGTCGACCAGAACTGTGTGATGATCCAGCTGATCAACGCCAATTCCCCGCTGGTGTTTGACGCAACCATGCTCGGCGCGCTGAAAGTCTACGCCCGCGCCAATCAGGCCTGTATCGTTTCGCCGTTCATTCTGGCCGGCGCGATGAGCCCGGTAACCGTTGCCGGCACGCTGGCCCAGGTTCTGGCGGAAGCATTGGCAGGCTGCGCCCTCACCCAGCTGGTGCGCGCAGGCGCTCCTGTCGTGTTTGGCGCCTTTGTCAGCTCCATCTCCATGCAATCCGGTGCGCCGACCTTCGGCAGCCCGGAAGGCTCTCTGCTGCTCAACGGCGCTGCCAAACTGGCCCGCCGGGCCGGCTTGCCGTTCCGCTCAGGCGGCTCATTTACAGCCTCCAAAGTGCCAGATGCGCAATCAGCGCAGGAAGCAGCTCAGACCATCACGGCAACCGTACAAAGCGGTGTCAATTTCTGCCTGCACTCCGCCGGATGGCTCGAGGGCGGCCTGTGTTCGTCTTACGAGAAATTCATCATGGACGCCGATCAGCTCGGCATGATGCACGTTCTGGCCAAGGGCATTGACGTTAACGACGAAACGCTCGCGATGGACGCACTGGAAGAAGTCGGCCCAGGCGGTCACTTCCTTGGCGCTGCCCACACGCAGCGCAACTTTGAGAGCGCGTTCTACCGCTCGTCTGTTGCTGACAACAATTCGTATGAGCAATGGCTGGCGGACGGTGAATTGGATGCCGCCTGGCGGGCCAACAAGATCTGGAAAGAGCAGCTGGCCGCTTACACAGGCCCAGAGCTTGACCCGGGCATCGACGAGGCCCTGCAAGCCTATATGGCCGAACGCAAGGCATCGTTCCCGGACAGCAACGTCTGACCGGAAAGGAACGACACGATGAAAGGCAGCTGCCTTTGCGGATGTGTCAGCTATGAAGTAACGGGGCCTTTGCGCCCCGTTATTGCTTGTCATTGCATCCAGTGCCGCAAGACTTCCGGACATTTCGTAGCCGCGAGCCAAGCGGCGAAGGGTGATTTACACATCACAGGCAGCGAACATCTCACCTGGTTCCGCTCATCTGAGACCGCAAAACGCGGATTTTGTGCGGTCTGCGGAAGCCAGATGTTCTGGGAGCCAGATGGCAAAGGTGTCGTTTCCATTATGGCCGGGACTTTGGATGGGGCCACTGGCCTGCACATCGACAGCCATATTTATTGCGAGTCAAAGGGCGATTATTACGAGTTGCCGCAATCGGATTTCGGCTAGAGCTCTTTGAATTGACTATTTCGGCTCAATCAGCGGCCAGCAATTTCCCCCACGAATTACAACCAAAACCCACAATCTTGAAATGCAGGTTTGATTGCCGCTGCGCCCTTGGTCTAACGTGCGCGGACTTCCCGTTCATTGGGCGCCCCATTGCGCCCCATTATCTCGATAGGCCGCCATGTCTTCTGAAACCGCGCAAGTTAAAAAGCTCGCTGACGACCTGACCCAATGGTTGACAGAAGACGCGCTTTCCGCCTGGCACGCTGGCGGCATTGCGCCTGATACGGGCGAATGTTTTGAAGTTATCGACTTGGAAACGAAGGCTGGAGTTCCGATAGACCGCCGGGCCAGGGTCGCCCCGCGCCAGATTTATTCCTTTCTGGAAGGGGCCAGGCTCGGCTGGAATGGCCCGGCTGAAGACATCGCCACCCGGCTTTGGGCCTGGTTTAGCGAAACCTACCGCATGGCCGATGGCACTTTTGCCGCCGCAGTTTCAATCGATAACACCCTGACGGATTCCAGGTTTGATCTTTACAATCAAGCTTTTGTTCTGTTTGCCCTCGCCCAGATGGCCGACAAGATCCCGGCCAGTGCCAGCACGGCTGAAACCGAAGCCAAATCACTCTTGGAAACCCTCTACAAAACTTACAAGCATCCCGACATTGGCTTCAGGGAAGATGTCCCGGACCGCATACCTTTACGCGCCAACCCGCATATGCATTTGCTGGAAGCCTGCATGGCCTGGGAAGCTGTCTCGAAGGACCCGGCCTGGTCAAACCTGACTGACGAACTGGCGGAACTCGCGCTGACCCGGTTGATTGATCCGGTGAATGGTGGTCTGCGCGAGTTTTTTGATCTTCACTGGGCCCCATTACCGGGAGATGAGGGGCGCACGATTGAACCGGGCCACCTTTTTGAGTGGGCCTGGCTGCTGGTCCGCTGGGGCACGTCGCGCCGCGATGCGGATGCGCTTGTGGCTGCGCGGCGCCTTTATGACATTGCTTGGACTTACGGGATCGATGAGAGCCGCGGCGCGGCTTTCATGGCCATCAATGACGATTTCAGCGTGCGCGACCCAATCGCCCGCCTCTGGGGGCAAACCGAATGGATCAAAGCTGCCATTGCGCTGGCCGGTATCTCCGCCGGGCCGGAACGGGAGGCCTATGTTGCAGACATCTCTTTGTCCGTCGCAGCCCTCTCGGCCTATTTTGAAGATGTTCCAGCGGGCCTATACCGCGACAAATGGAATGTCGACGGCACCTTTGAAGACGAACCTGCACCCGCCAGTTCGCTCTATCATATCGTGTGCGCCATCTCCGAATTGAACGCCTTTGCCAAGTCGCTGTAACCAGCCAAACCGGTAAATGGCGAAAGCAGAGCATGATGCGACGTTTTCCGCAATTTACAGAACAGCTTGGCGCTCTATAGGTGAGCACCAGACATGAAACAAAAAACCGGTCTTTCGGTTAAGGGAGGCGGAATGCCAGAAGCTCAAATCATCGACGGCAAAGCTATTGCGGAATCTGTTCGCGGCGAAATTACCGAGCGCGCTGCCAAACTCCTGAGCGAAACCGGCAAACGCCCGGGTCTTGCAGTGGTTCTTGTCGGCGAGGATCCAGCCAGCCAGGTTTATGTCCGCAACAAGGACCGCGCTGCGGAAGCTTGTGGTTTCCACTCCGTCAAACACACTTTGCCAGAAGATTCGAGCGAAGAGGCCGTTCTTGCGCTTGTTGATCAACTCAACAACGACGAAGACATTCACGGTATTCTGGTTCAGCTCCCCCTGCCCGGCCATATTGATGAAAGCAAAGTGCTGCGCCTGATCAAGCCGGAAAAAGATGTCGACGGTTTTCACCCGGTCAATGTGGGCCTGCTGACAGCTGGGGAGCGCGACAGCGCATTGGTTCCCTGCACGCCAGCCGGCAGCATGATTCTTTTGAAGCGCACATTGGGTGATACCCTTTCCGGCAAAAACGCCGTCGTTGTCGGCCGCTCCAACATTGTCGGCAAACCGATGGCGGCCCTTCTGCTTGCTGAAAGCTGCACGGTCACCATCGCTCACAGCCGAACGAAAGATTTACCGGACGTCGTCCGCGCTGCCGATATCGTTGTTGCAGCGGTTGGCCGCCCGGAAATGATCAAGGGCGATTGGATTAAGGCAGGCGCGACAGTCATTGACGTTGGTATCAACCGCATTCCAGCCCCGGAAAAAGGCGAAGGCAAGTCCCGCCTGGTTGGTGATGTCGCTTTCAATGAAGCAGCAAGCCATGCAGGCGCGATCACACCTGTGCCCGGTGGCGTCGGCCCGATGACCATCGCAATGCTGATGGTCAACACATTGACAGCTGCCCGCCGCTTGATGGGTCTTCCAGACGACGAGCCGCTGTTTTAAAGCACGTATTCGGGTGCCCGGATCTGCCGCCTTGCATTCAACCCGGGCCCGTGGTCTATCGACGTTGACAGCCTCTTAACCATGACGGCACTAAAATCCGTCATGTAGGGGCTGCAAACGCGGACAAGTCGCCGATTCAAAACGGTATTTTCCGTAATCTTGATTGGCGGCTTTGAACCTGAACAGGCGGCAGTAAGTGAAGGGTCTACCGTCTCAGGGATCGGGTTTTATCCGGTCCAAGCGCTTCAGCGCATCTTACGCAAGCATTTTAGCAAAAAATGCGGCGCGTTTTGCTGTGTCTGCGCGCAGGTTTCTGCCTTTGTTCATCGCTTTACCGCTGTTAGGCCTACCGGTTCCGGTAAATGCCGTTGAAATCTTCGGCTGGAAGTTTTTTGAAAGCGCCAAAGAAGAAGCCGAAGCCGTTCCGGATCCAATCTCTTATCAAGCCGAACTGTCCGTTTCGGACGGTGACGATGGTGAACTGGCATCAGAGCTGACGTCTGCATCCTTGCTGGTCCGTCAGCAGGAAAAGCCCCCGTCTGGAGAAGCCGGTCTGATCGCCCGTGCTCTGTCCGACCGGGAAAGGTTGATTGCCCGCCTTTATGCCGCTGGTCATTATGGCGGAACGGTCGATATCTCACTGAACCGATTGCCTCTGGAATCTGCGCTGGAGCGGGCTGGTTTGCCGGATACGCGGCCGGTGAATGTCCGCATTCTCGTAAACCCGGGCCCCACTTTCACATTTGGCAAAGTCTCGATTGAAAGCCGCAATAGCGAACTTTCGACCGACCCGTCTTTCTGGGGGCTCGCGCCCGGCGACCCAGCCGGTTCCGGAAAGATCTTGAGCGCCGAAAAACGCATTGTTTCGCTTCTGCGCGGCCGCGGCTATCCAAAAGCGAAAATCGCGGAGCGTCGGATTACAGCGGACCACGCAACGAAGACACTGGATGCTACGATTGTTGCCGATGCCGGCCCGAAGGCGCGCTTCGGGGCTGTCACGGTATCGGGAACCGACGTTACCAAACCCGGTTTCGTGGTTCAGCAGGCCATGATCCCGGAAGGTGGCACCTATTCGCCGGAGGATATTGCGAGAGCCCGCAAGCGCTTGAATGATCTTGGTATCTTTTCATCCGTGCGCTTTGTCGAGGGCGAAGTTGCGGGTCCAGACGGCACACTGCCAATCACCATCGAAGTCAGCGAGCGTAAGCGCCATGTAATCGGCGCCGGGGCCTCCTGGTCTAGTTCGGAAGGGTTCAGTGCGGAGGCATACTGGCGCCGGCGCAACCTATTCGGCGGCGGCGAAACCTTGTCTGTCGAAGGCTCAGTTGGCCGCATCGGGTCGGAGAACATTTCAAACCAGGAATACTCTGCTCGGGTGGCCTTTGAAAAACCTGGTGTTTTGGGCCCCTTGACCAGCTTCTCAACCAGCTTTGAAGCCCGGCAGGAAAATCCGGATGCCTATATCAGCCGGACGATGACATATGACGCATATCTGAGCCGCGAGTTCAGCGAAACGACGCGCGGACGGGTTGGTGCAAAAATTCAATATGCCGATGAAGAAGATGCATTTGGCGAAAACCAGTACCTGCTGGTTGGCCTGCCTGCAGATCTGACATTCGACAACCGCGACAACAAGCTCAATCCGTCAGAAGGCATCTTTGCTGCCGTGTTCGGCGAACCGGCCTATGACGCCAAGAACTCTAACGGAATGGGATTCCTGAAGGGCACGGTTTCGACCTACTACGCATTGGATGACGCCAAACGGTTTATCCTTGCAGGCAAGCTCTCTGCTGGATCGATCATCGCACCGTCGGTGTCCGCCGTTCCTGCGAACCGGCGTTTAATTGCCGGCGGCGGTGGCTCCATTCGCGGATATGCCTACCGCAATGTCGGGCCACGTTTGAACGGCGAAGTTGTCGGCGGCCGGTCGCTCGTAGAAATGTCAGGCGAAGTCCGGGTCAAAATCACGGATAAGATCGGCGTTGTCGGCTTTGTCGATGCCGGTAATGCTTACGAAGACACCATTCCCGACTTTTCTGACGGCTTGAAGGTAGGCGTTGGTGCTGGCCTGCGCTATTTTACCCCCATAGGACCGCTTCGCGTCGACGCGGCGGTGCCGTTGGATCCGGAAAAGGATGATCCGGATTTTGCCCTTTATGTCGGACTGAGCCAGGCCTTCTGACGCCAATGCGTTTTTTAAAACTCTCCTTGCGGATTCTGGGACTGCTTGCCGCAGTCGCCGTTGCAGTGCCACTATTTGTGATTGTTTGCCTGCAATTCCCGTCGGGACGGACTTTGCTTTCAAATGTGGCCAGTGACCTTGCCTCGAAACCCGGCCAAACTGTTGAGATTGATGATCTCTATATCGGCTTTGGTCTGGATGCTTCGGCCAAGAGGATTGCGATTGCAGATGGCACTGGCCTGTGGCTGGAAGCAGATACGATCAGTATCTCCTGGTCGCCGTCCCATTTGTTGTCCGGCTCATTGGATCTTGATACCGTCACGCTGAAACGGCTTGATTTCAACCGGTTTCCGCACGCAACAGACGCGGCTGATCCGTCCAGTGAAACCACGAATGCATCCCAATCATCCTTGGGACTGCCGTTCGACATTTCTTTGAATGCGTTGTCCATCGGTGAAATTAATCTCGGCGAACCAGTCCTGGGAGCTCCAATTGCCATGGCGCTCACCGGGTCCGGCACAGCTGCGCTAGAGCCGGCGGTGTTTGCAGCCGAGTTGAGCGTCAAACGGATCGATGGCGTTGACGGATTTTTGACCGCAAGCGCGGAGTTTGCTCCCGAAGACGAAACACTGACCTTCGACATCAAAGCGTCCGAGCCACGCGGGGGAATGGTGGCCCGGCTCATGGATGTACCCAATCTGCCGGCCTTGGGTCTGACACTGACAGGCAGCGGGCCGATTGATGATTGGGCTGCGGATCTGGCCATTTCCCTGGATGGACATCAAACCGTCTCTGGTAACGCGAAACTGAACAAAACTCTTGCCATCCGGAACCTGACCTTTGATTTGGATGGCGATCTAGCCCCGCTCGCTCCGCCGGAAATTCAAGCGTTTTTGCTCGGAACCACCCATGCGACAGGCAGTGCGGATTTTTCTTTGGACTTTGCGCCGTATGAGGGTGCGATTGATCTGAAAACGCAGACCGTCACACTGTCGGGCACGGGGGAAATCAATGAGGATCGGATCTCCGCGAAGGCCGATCTTGCCATCAATGCAGGAAATGACGCGCTGATTGCCGTTGACTTCGACGGACGCCGCGTTGCTTTTGGCCCAGTTAACGCGCAGCTTTCTGCCGATGGCCCTCTGAAGTCCGCCGACTGGACCGCGGAGGCCGGGCTGCAGTCGTTTCGGACAACAGAGGCCCAGGTTGACCGGTTCAAATTGGTGGCCAGTGGCGCTGGAGCGAATTTCACCTCCAATGCTTTGGCGACACCGTTCAAAATCGCTCTGGATGTCCAAGGGATTCAGGGGCAGACACCCCAAACACAGGCGCTGTCCGGCAGGCTTTCGGCCACAGCCAATGGCCACCTCAAGGCCGCTGAGAAGTCTATCAATTTGGTGACGTTGGATGTGAAATCCAATGTGGCCGATATTGGCCTCTCAGACACAGTCCTTTCGCAAGACAAAGCCGCTGGGAACGGGAATGTTTCTGTTTTCGATCTCGCGCTTTTATCCCGATTGGCGGGCCGTGATCTCGCAGGAGCGCTTGCAGCCAACCTCTCGTTTGATGTTAACCCGGCCGCACTCACCGGCACGGCCGAGTTTTCTGCTGCCGGGACCGATATAAAAACTGGCGTGCGCCAAGCAGATGCCCTCTTGCACGGCAAAACCGATGTCACCGGGTCGATCGCGCTCAACGGACCAGATTCGGTTTCAATCCAGGATTTGTCGGTCAAAAACGCCACTCTTAACGCCACAGCGGCCGCCGATTATTCAAATGGTGCGCTGAAATCAGACCTGTCTCTGTCTCTGCTTGAGCTCGCCCGAGCCGATCCCCAGTTGGGGGGCGCCCTTGATTTGAGCGCTAAAACCACCGGACCAGTCGACAAGCTTGAAATCTCGGCGACCGCCCGTTCAAAACAAATTCTTTTGGCCGGCACGCCGCTCGATAATCTGGATCTTAACGTCGACGCGATTGCCGACCGTACAGCGCCGTCTGCGGATATCAAGGGATCAGCCGATCTCAGCGGCCAGACTGTCTCAATTGATGTGGACTTGAAGAGCAAAAACGGTTCTGCCGGCCTTGACCCGCTCGCCATCCGCCTTGCGGGCAACAGTGTGACCGGCGCTCTTACCGTCGCAGATCTGGAAAAGCCGCTGGAGACCTTGAGCGGTGCACTGAAAATCGATGCACCGGACCTTGCTTCGATCTCGCCGCTCGTGCTCACAGATTTAAGCGGCAGCGTTAAGGGAACGCTGACAGCGGATCCGGACAAGACCAAGCTCCTGCTGGATCTGACGGGCGCCGATATTGACATCCCGTCCCTCAGTCTCGGGTCTCTCAGTTTAAAGGCGGATCTGGCCCAGCCATACGATCCCAGAAGCCTTTCCGCCCATCTTCAGCTCACCGATCTCATCACACCGGCAACGCCTGTGCGCAGCGCTGATATCACGGCTCGGCCAACCGGCGAAGGCACTGCTTTAAGTGCGGATGTAAAACTCGAAGAAGGTGCCGAAGATGGACTGTCGCTGTCCGCGCACTTAAGCCAACCTTCGACAGTTAGCTATACGCTGGCCCTCAACCAGCTGGCCCTGACGTACCAAGGCATCAAGAGCCAGCTCAAACAACCCGCGGCGATCCGCTATACAGACGGCACGGCGGAGATTTCGCCGCTGGAGCTGGCGCTTGGCAAAGGGTCTTTGTCGATTTCCGGCACTGTGGGTCAAACACTCGGACTTCAGGCGGCTCTCAATGCGGTCCCCCTCTCGCTTGCCAACGCCTTTGTTCCGGCCCTTGATATCGGAGGCACCCTCTCCGGCTCAGTTTCTGCAACGGGCAGTGCCTCGGTTCCGCAAGCGGATTGGACCTTAACCGGTGCGGGCCTAACCGCTGCGCCGCTTAAAGCAAATGGACTCTCCGCTTTGGGACTATCGTCCACCGGGTCGCTCAAAAACAATCAAATCAGCCAGCAGACCAAACTCACGGATGCCAGCGGCTTGTCGGTCAGCGCAGACGGCAGCATTGGACTCACGTCACCTCAGCCAATTTCGCTCTCTGTCGCGGGAACCATCCCGATGGCAGCCCTGAGACGCCCGCTGTTGGAAGCCGGGATCCGGGCAGATGGCGGTGTCTCCTTGAAAGGCACCGTGGGTGGCGGCGTCCAAGCGCCTGCCTACACTCTCACGGCCGCGCCATCCGGCTTAAAAATCACCAGCTTGTCGACCGGATTGACCGTGCAAAACATCCGGGGCTCTGCTGCAATCACTCAAGACCAGGCCTCTTTGAACGGCATCGCAGGTGATCTGGCAACGGGCGGATCGCTGTCGGCGACCGGAACCGTCGGCATGAAAAATGGGTCTCCTGCCAATCTGTCCTTGGCGCTGGATCGAGCCCGCTACATTGACCCTGGCCTCGTCAATGCCGAAGTCGATGCCAAGATATCCGTGACAGGGCCCCTGGCATCAGCCTCCGCCGCACCGCTGATTGGTGGAACGGTCACCATCAACAAAGCCGATGTTTCCATACCGGAATCGCTCCCTGGTGCGATCGCGCCTGTGGAAGTGCGCCATCTGCATGCGTCAGCCGCAGTCCGCCGGCAGGCCGCCGAATTGGGCGGCGGTAAAAAGCAAAGCGCTACAGAGCAAAAGAGCAATCCCCCCCGCCTCGACGTCCTGGTCTCAGCACCTGGTCGGATTTTTGTTCGTGGCCGGGGTCTCGATGCGGAGCTGGAAGGCAATCTTAAAGTGGTGGGTACCACAGCGGATCCACAAGCCGTCGGTGCGTTTTCGCTGCGCCGAGGGCAATTCGACATCCTGACTCGACGTTTAACCTTCTCGTACGGGCGGGCAACCTTCGAAGGGTCGATGACGCCGGTTCTCGATTTTGCCGCAACCTCAACGGTGAGCGACACCACCATCACGGTGAAAGTCACCGGCGATGCCGACAATCCGGAAATCAGTTTCACATCTTCGCCGGAACTTCCGCAAGATGAAGTCCTTGCCCTGCTGCTCTTCGGCAAACGGGTGGGCAATCTTTCGGCGTCGCAGATCGCCCAGCTTGGTGCTGCGATCGCCACGCTGACCGGTGGCAGTGACAGTGGTCCGCTCGCCCAAATCCGCAAGTCGCTCGGTCTCGATGCCATCGATATCGATACCTCCGGCGAAGACGGGCCTTCGGTTTCCGTCGGCCGCTATATCAACGACAACATCTACCTTGGCGTGGAACAGGGCACCCGCAGCGATTCCAGCCGGGTCAAAGTCGATATCGATCTCGACCGGGGATTGAAGGTTCGCGGCGAAGTCGGCGCAGACGGTTCCTCAAAGGCGGGTATCTTTTTTGAACGTGAATATTAAGGCGGCAATGGATTTTGGAGCCGGTTCTGGTTGTTTTCCGTCAAAACGCGTCAACTGCCACCGGTATTTTTAGCAGTTTTGCGGTAGAAAACCGCCACCCAGCTTTCTTTTTGCGACAATTCGCCTCCGGCCTGTTGCGGTGCACACCCAGAACGTGCGAGGTTCGCGCCATGACCCATCTTCACAAAATAGACTTGCCATCAGAGCCACAGGAATCCGTTTATCCCGCGGTCGAAATGCCTGAAGACAACGGATCAAATCACATGTCAAACCGCAGCAGCGACTACACTTTGGGTGAACGCATTTGTAAGGCACGCGATATTGCTGGTCTTTCGACTGCTCAGCTCGCCCGGCGCCTCGGCATCAAAACTGCAACAATGCATAGCTGGGAAAGCGACCGGTCCGAGCCACGCTCCAACAAGTTGATCCTGCTCGCCGGTATCTTGAACGTCAGCCCAACCTGGCTGCTCGTTGGACGCGGCTCTCCGCCCGTTGCAGAAGATGCAGCTGCTGATATCGACAGCATGCGCGTTGCCCTCGATCGGATCCAGAAACAAGCACAAGCGCTTGCCGACGAGATTTCCGTCCTTCAAAGCCGTCTCGGCGGAAGCTAATCCAGCCTTCTGCTCCCGATATTTACGGTCTACCGCCCAGCCAGGCGCATCAAGTCTTCTTAAATTGCGCCGGCGGGCAAAGCTGCTTTCCCGTGCCTTTTCCTCAGGAAGAGAGCCGCCGGTTACCAGGCGGCTACGCGCAATCTGATATTGCTGTTTCAATAAACGACAGCGCATGCCCTCAGAAATCTTGTCCTTATGCAGCAGGGCATTTGTAGGTTTCATATAAAAGCCCCCGGACATTGATTTTTCACGTGCGAATGGCCTTGCCAGACCCTTAGGCGAGCGCCTATCACATTGGCACTTAAGACCGGCACGCATCCGGATCCCGCCTCTTTAGCCACGGAGTTCTCCATGTCCCTCAACCCAGCGCTTTTGAAACAGCAGGTCTACATCGACGGTTCCTGGCAGGATGCCGACAGCGGCAAAACACTGGATGTTACCAATCCGGCGACCGGCGAAACCATCGGCACCATTCCGTTTTGCGGGCGGGAGGAGACAAACCGGGCAATTGCCGCGGCTTATAAAGCCATGCCGGCCTGGAAAGCCATGACGGCTGAAGCGCGCGCCACCGTCATGCACAAGCTGTGCGATGAGATCATGGCCGTGATCGACGATCTCGCGGTGCTCCTGACCACAGAGATGGGCAAGCCGCTCGCAGAAGCCAAAGGCGAGATTGCGCTTGGCGTCAAATACATCCGCTTCTTTGCCGAAGAAGGCAAACGCATTTACGGCGACACCATCCCCTCCCCTTGGGCCGACCGCCGCATCCTGGTGACCAAGGAACCGGTTGGTGTCGTTGGTTCGATCACGCCCTGGAACTTCCCGAATTCGATGATCGCCCGCAAGCTTGGCGCTGCCCTTGCTGCGGGCTGCACCATGGTGATGAAACCGGCTGAATTCACACCGTATTCAGCGTTGATCTACGGCATTTTGGCTGAAAAAGCCGGTGTCCCGGCCGGTGTGATCAACATCGTCACCGGTGATGCTCCGGCGATTGGCGAGGAAATGTGCGAAAACCCGCAGCTCAAAAAGATCACCTTCACCGGATCGACCCGGGTCGGCAAACTGCTTGCCGGCAATGCTGGCAAGAACATGAAGAAGATCTCCATGGAGCTTGGAGGCAATGCGCCCTTCATCGTGTTCGACGACGCGGATCTCGACAAAGCGGTTGAAGGCGCGATTGCGTCTAAATTCCGCAACTCCGGACAGACCTGCGTTTGCGCCAACCGGCTCTATGTTCAGGCGGGTGTCTATGATGCCTTTGCTGCAAAGCTGAAGGACGCCATCGCAGCCCAGTTGAAAACCGGCAACGGCCTGGAAAGTGGCAGCACGCAAGGCCCGCTGATCAACGAAGCCGCCTTGGACAAGGTTGCCGATCACGTGGCAGACGCGCTCGCCAAAGGCGGCGAACTTGTGAGCGGCGGCAAACGCAGCGATGGACCGGGCACGTTCTTTGAGCCAACCCTCATCACAGGCGCCACCGCCGACATGAAGGTGGCCAGCGAAGAAACATTTGGTCCGCTGGCGGCACTCTTCAAATTCGATACGGAGGAAGAAGCCATCGCCCGCGCCAACGACACGGAATACGGGCTTGCCTGTTACTTCTTCACCAAGGATCTCGGCCGCACGTTCCGCGTTATGGAAAACCTCCAGTACGGCCTTGTGGGCGTCAATGAGGGTGTAATCACCACCGAAGTTGCCCCCTTCGGCGGTTTCAAGGACAGCGGCATCGGCAATGAAGGCTCAAAATACGGCCTCGATGACTATCTGAACATCAAATACAGCTGCCTTGGCGGCTTGGGGATCTAAAAGCGTCGTAACTGGTCCTATAGCGGATTACGCAGAAAAAAGAGATTGAAAAGGCTGCCTACCCGGCAGCCTTTTTTGCACAGAGCGGTACCAGCGCCAACAGTGCTGCCAAACCGGCAAAGGCTAGCGTCAGTCCAATTGCATCGGCAATGAAACCGATTGCGGCCGGGCCAAGCAAAATCCCGGCATATCCGGCGGTCGCCACAACAGCAATCGCCTGACCGGATGGCATCTGCCGCTGCCGGCCGGCAAGGCTGAACAGCACAGGCACGATATTCGACGCGCCAAAGCCAATGGCCAAAAACCCGATCATTGCGATAAAGATGTTTGATCCCAAAGCCGCTAGAAGCACGCCGGCAATGGTCAATGTTCCACCCCAGAACAAGGTGTTGCGGCTGCCCACAGCCGCCACGAAACGATCGCCAAACAGGCGGCCGATCATCATCGCGACCGAAAAGACCATGAACCCGATCCCGCCTTCTGAGATTGCCACAAGACCCTTTTCGGTGATCAGCAGAGCGCTCCAATCAAGGACCGCCCCTTCGATTAGAAATGTTATTGCGGCCAGAGCTGCCAGCAAAAGGATGGCTCCAGGCGGGATCCGCTTGCGGCGGGTTGTTTCATCGGCCTGGCCTTTGCAATCCAGAAGGTTCGGTCCTGCAAACAGCAAGATGAGCAACGCAAGGCCTGCCGTCAGCAGCGCAGCAATGGGCGGTGTCAGGCCAATCGCCAGAAACAGCGTCATACCACCTGCTCCAACAAAACCGCCGACACTAAACTGAGCATGAAAACCGGACATCAGCGGCCGTTCAGAGGCGCTTTCAACCTCAACCGCGTGCGAGTTCATCGCCACTTCCAGAAGCCCTAGAAAGCCGCCGATGAGAAACACCGCGGCTATCAGCGACGGGACAGAGGCTAGCACGCCTAAAGCCGGAAAAACGACGCACAGCCCGGCCCCCCCATAAAGGATCACGTTTCTGGCGCCAAACCGTGTGCACAGCCCTCCTGCCAATGGCATGTAAACCACAGAGCCAATCCCTAGGCATAATAACAATAAACCGAGACCGGCCTCATCCAGCCCGGTGCGCAATTTGGCAAAGGGGATCAGCGGCGACCATGCGCCCATGATGAAACCGGGTACAAAAAACACCATCCGGGTGGCCAGGCGGGTTTCCGGCCGGTTGCTGGACACAGCAGCAGCGCGTGCAGTCATGACGATGTCCCTCCGGCCCGGTTTCTAGGCTCATCAGCGAATAGGAGTGTGTTTGTCCCGCTGGAATAGTTTTCGCGCTCGGCCAAAGGCACATCTGACTCCAGAACAAGATAATCCACCTGATCAAAAGCAGCGACCTTATGCGCCAGGCATGTACCCAGTTTTTCGCTGGTGACCAGTGCCGCGCATTGGGAACTGTTTTTGAGCACCGCCCGCTTTAATGCAGCCTCTTCGCCGTCATGAATGCTTAAACCGGTATTCCGGCTCAATCCGCAGGCGCCCAGGAACGCCAGGTCAAACCTGTAGAGCGACACATCAGCCACTGCCTGCACGCCGGTCGTACCGCCAATCTGAGGATTTAACAGACCGCCGAGCGCATAGACTGTGATCCCGTCCCGCTCCATCAATCGGGACAGCACGGGAACAGAATTGGTGACAACAGTCAAATCCAGATCATCCGGCAGCATGGCCGTCAGGGCGGCATTTGTGCTGCCAGCATCGAGATAAAGGCATTGGCGTTTTGTGATCAGTGGCAGGGCGGCTCTGGCCAAGGCTCGTTTTTGCCCCTGCCCGCGCTCTGCCCGTTCTGAATAAAGGCTTGGAACCGGCCGGAGCGGCATTGCCCCGCCGTAGACTTTTTCGCACAGACCCTCGGCCGCGAGTTTTCGCAGGTCTCGCCGGATGGCGTCCTCGGAAACGGAAAACTCTCGGGCAAGATCGGCTGCAAACACCGGCTCACCGCCATCCAGAGTTTTCAAGATCGCAGCGCGCCGCTGCTCGGGCAAATGAGAAACATTGGACATAAACATGCATTATCATGCACAAACATGCACATCAATATGCAAACTACCTGGATCCAAAACTCAATTTCTATGAGATTTTAGTCGGGAGTTTTTTGTAGCCACGACGATCAATTCATGGCTTGGCGACAATAGATACTCAAGCGCATTCTTTGATCATAAGGTTCAAGTCGCTGGCGCTCATGGGTTTTGCGAAGAGATACCCCTGTCCGATCCGGCACCCCAAATTGGTCAGTGTTCGGGCTTGCTCTTCCGTTTCGACACCCTCCATAACCGTTTCCATCCCGAATGCATCCGCCATATGAAGGACAGCTTCAATCAGGGCGACGTCTTTCTTGTTCTCTGAAACATTGGTTATGAACATTCGATCCAGTTTGATTTTGGAAAACGGATAGTTCGGGATGTAGCCAAGGGACGAATAGCCAGTACCAAAATCGTCCAGCGAAAAACGGCACCCCATGTCCCGAAGTTCCTCCATGCTTGACCGGAGGTCGATCGTCTCGTCGATAAAAAGGGATTCCGTTATCTCTAAGTCGAGGCGCTGCGCCGGAAACCCGCTAGTGTGCAGGGCGTCGTGAATCGTTGACACAATGTCGCCGCGGCTAAACTGGAGAGCCGAAACATTGATCGCCAACCGGATGGAGCTTCCCCAAGACGCTGCTTCGCGCATTGCCCTGTTGAGGACCCAAGTCCCCAATTCGACGATAAATCCATTCTCTTCGGAGATCGGAACAAATTCTGCAGGAGAAATCTCGCCAAGTTCGCCATGACGCCACCTAAGAAGTGCCTCAACACCAATGATGTTTCGGGTCTGCAAATCAACAAGCGGCTGATAGAACATTCGTAGTTCATCTCGAGAAATGGACTTGAAAAGCTCCATTTCCAATTCTCTCCGGCGATGCAGTTCCTCATTCATTTTTGGCTGAAAGGTTACAACCTCCACACGCTCATTTCTCCGCGCCCGCGCAAGAGCATTCCCCGACTTTTTCAGGAAATCATCAACCTCAAAGGTACCGTCATCAACGATGTAACCGGCATTCAATTGAACGGCTATTCGCGACCCTTCAATCATATAATCCTGACTAAAAACCTCGCGAATTTCTTGGACGACGCCACCATAAAATGCTGAGTTTTCACGTTCAGGAAAGGCGCCTGCAAAGACATCCGCCGTGAGGGCGCCCCAAGCATAACTCTGACCGAAATGCCGCTGCAGCCGTTGCGCAATCGCGGATCGCAACATATCGCCATAGGAATAGCCCAGAGAGGCAATAATCTGATCAAGATTGGAAATAGCGACTTGGACCATACAGAATTGGTCTCCGGAAGCTCGCATCTCTGAGACGCGCTGCGCAACCACCTCTTCGAAGCCATTGCGGTTTACCAAACCGGTGACAGGGTCATATTTGGCGAGATAAGACAGCCTTTCAGTGGCTTCCTGTTGTTCGGTAATATCCCTGCAAGTCAGGCAGGCCAAAGCTTCAGTTTCTTGTGTCTTGCCGGTCGTTCGTCCTTCAATCGCTTTTTCCGAACGGGTGACCACATATTCAATAATCCGGTGGTTACCGTCTTCATCAATCAAGCTCATTTGCTTCGGCACTGGCCGGATACCGATGGGCAAGGACAAAACCGCCACAGCTTCTTCAACTAACTCTTCAGGCAGCGCTTTTCCACCTTCCTCTCCGGCAACGTCCTTCAATCCAAAAAGGCTTCGGGCGACTTGGCTTGATGCTGTAACATTCCCTTTACGATCCAGCACAACGATTGCGTCAAAGCTATCGTCGAACACTTGTCCCAGCATCCGGATACTGTTCCGTTGCCGGATTTGATAGATCTGCGACAATAGTTTCTGCAGCCCAAGCTCCCGGAAAACAATAATGATCGCCGTTAGGAAGAGAAGAAACTGCGCGCTTGCGGTTGAGATCATAATAGGACGTTCTTGCAAGATCATATAGCTGGCAACTTCCAATGAAATCGAAGCCAGAAGCAAGATTGCGATCTTGATCCCTAGACCTTCTGCTTTGCTAAGCATGAACAGAAAGAATATGCAGAAGACTGCAACGACTGCCAGCACCTCCCCTTGAATTTGAAGGGCTCGGTCTTGCAGCAGCGTTTCGGCACCCAGTGCCTGAATGACAGCCCCTGGCAGCATGCCAAAGACTGGCGTTGGAAAAAGATCCCTTAGTTCCTGCGCGCTGGCACCGATGATGACTTTTTTGCCAAACAACTGTGTAATCGGCACGTTTCCATTCAAAACGTCTATCATGGAAACTGTTGGGATCTGATCTATCGCTATGCTGTAGTCGAGCCAAAATGAACCCAAAGCATTTCCCGAATACTCACCCAAGTACGCAGCGGCGGAAACCTCCTGGTTACCGCTCAACTCGTAGCCATAAAGATTGCGCCAGATCCTGCTGTCAGCTTCCACCGGAACCATGACGACAACCGGCCACGCAACATCTAAAAACTTGTCAATCGGTTGATTTAGGACTTCTTTGTCTGTCGCTTGAGAGCCACTTGCTGCTTGCCGAAAGGCAGCCAGGCTTACGTTACCAGCTCTTTCGATTGCATCCGCGAAAATAGAGTCTTCTGCATGACTTGAAACGGAACTGAAGTCGATATCAAAAACAATATCCGACACATCCATTTCGGTGAGCTGGTTGATCAGCCTGGCGTATGTGCTGCGCGGGACTGGCCAGACGCCGAGCTCATCGAGACTCCGGGCATCAATATCGACAAACACGATATCCCCGGATACTGGGCGATTTGAGGCCGCAAACCTCTGTTCCCAAATCGTCCGGTCAAGGGCGTCCGTGATGCCCAAAGACCGAAGGGCCAGAAGGCCAGTCAGCGTAACCAGCGCAATCAACAGAGCGCTGACCGCCCTTTTGTACCAGACCTGATTTGACCTAATGCGCATAGCGTAGCTTAGCTCTCGCCACTGGAGCCGTTGCCGTTTCCGTTGCCGCTGGAATTGCCGTTACCATTCCCGTTGTTTCCGGAATTGCCGTTGCCATTCCCATTGTTTCCGGAATTGCCGTTGCCATTCCCGTTGTTTCCGGAATTGCCGTTGCCATTCCCATTGTTACCGGAATTGCCGTTGCCATTTCCGTTATTTCCGGAATTGCCGTTGCCATTTCCGTTATTTCCGGAATTGCCGTTGCCATTCCCGTTGTTTCCGGAATTGCCGTTGCCATTCCCGTTGTTACCGGAATTGCCGTTGCCATTTCCGTTGTTACCGGAATTGCCATTTCCGTTGTTACCGGAATTGCCGTTACCATTCCCGTTGTTTCCGGAATTGCCGTTGCCATTCCCATTGTTACCGGAATTGCCATTTCCGTTGTTACCGGAATTGCCGTTACCATTCCCGTTGTTTCCGGAATTGCCGTTGCCATTCCCATTGTTACCGGAATTGCCGTTGCCGTTTCCGTTGTTACCGGAATTGCCGTTGCCATTCCCATTGTTACCGGAATTGCCGTTGCCGTTTCCGTTGTTACCGGAATTGCCGTTGCCATTCCCATTGTTACCGGAATTGCCGTTGCCGTTTCCGTTGTTACCGGAATTGCCGCTGGATTCCCCGTTCCCCGAAGACCCATTTGCGCCACCGCTGTTTCCGTTTCCGCCACCTGCACTGTTGCTGGCGCTTTGCCCCTGGTTAGTTGCGGAACCACCGGAAAAAATACCGCCGAAAAGCCCACCAGACCGATTGGTGTTGTTCGCGGGCGCCGCATTCGGTGCAGTTGGCGTATTGGGCGTGGCGAATGTCGAAGCTCTCGGCGTTCCCGGAGAGACAGCCGGCGCATTCACACCTGAGACAGACAATCCGGCTTTGTTTCCAGGAGCGCTCGTCGCTGTATGTCCGGCGCCTAATGAAGCCCGTTGACCTGTTGCGAGGTCTGAAACTTCCACCAGTCCCCGCTGAACAGAGACCCGCGCTTCGCGGGAGTTAACTGAAACCCCAAACTTAGTGCCCTTTACGACCGCTGCCAAAAACGGTGTTTCGACAGTAAAATGCGGGCGCCGCCGTTTTTGTACATCAACCGTCACTTTGCCCTTGCGCTGCAGTAGCGTCGTTTTGCCGTTCTGGCTGCGGTATTTTGAGATGGCGAACTTGGTGTTTGGACCCACCGAAATTGTTTCTGACCCACGCGCAATCAGAGCCCGTCCATTAGACCGCGTGGCCATAGTGTAGCCAGGCTCAAACACCATCCCACGCTTGACACGGAATGCCTTCACCTGCGGCGCGACAAAATAAACGACCCCGGACACGCGCTTTACAATCCACTGGGCACGCGCCTCCGCTGACCCGGCAAGAAAAACTACTAAGGAAAACACACAAACCGCCAGTATCGAGGCAGTTTTTTGACAAACGACCCTTACAAACGACTTCTTCTTAAAATTGCAAAACTTTGCAACCACCACCAAACACATCCCAAGTTACGCTGAGTGAACTTGGAGTGAATATGCATTGATAAATTTAACACTAAGTGAAAACCACTTCGCAAAACTGAAAACAAAATAAGAACACTACTACTGCGCAGGAGCGAGCAGACTGTCTTCGACCGAACGGAACACATCGACATGGTCAATGTTCATCTGCTCAATGCCGCAACGGATGGCTAGTTCAAACACCGACCGGTCGTCGCCATCATAGAAAAGCTGCGTGATCAATCCGGCCTCCCGGGCAGATTCAGCAAGGTCCACATCAAGATTATGCGCCTGAAACTCCAAAATGGCAGCCCCCTGGGCGACTGCCCGCTCGACCGATCCGACATGATCGAAGAGCACCATCAATCGGAGGTCCGGTACGCGGGCCCGGGTCTCGGCGCGAATTGCCTGATCAAACGAAAAGGTCCAGGCAGCTTCCAGCATGTCCCGGGTTTGCAGCATATCGCGTACCTCGGCCGGATCCCCTTCCTTGATTTCCGCATAAACAGCAATCCGGCCTTTGCAGGCATCCAGAAACGATGAAAACCGGGGCACCCGCTCACCAGCAAAGTCTTTCGAAAACCAGGACCCGGCATCCAGCTGATCAATCTCGGAGGACAGCATGTCCCCGAGACGCCCGGTGCCATTTGTCGTGCGGTCCACCGTCTCGTCATGATGGACATACAAAACGCCGTCGCGCGATGGTCTCACATCCAGCTCGACCACCTCCACACCATCGGCGATCGCCGCTTCAAGCGCAGCCAGGGTGTTTTCCGGGGCTTTCAAACTTGCACCACGATGGCAAACGATGGCAGCACGTTTCACGGCATTGCTCCTGAGGGTTCGAACGCACAGTTACACAGGTGTTCACGGGGAAAACGCTTCCGAAGAAGCTCAGTTTATAGCCATGCCTGAAAACCTTGATGGCATGATGACATCTGCGAAGATCAGGTTTTTCTTTAAAAAAAACAAGCAGCTATTTGCAATAGAGAGCCAACTCACCGAGGTTTCCGGCTGTTCTTTGGCAGTTTCCATCCAGGTTTTCCGCTCTTTTTGGCTCCCCGATTCGTTCGACGTCTAACAATCGAACATCAAATCACAAATTGTTCACCCAGCGAAAACAGTCAGTCAAATTGCACCACGGAAAAATCACATTAAGTGAACCATCAGCGTTCCAGACGAGCGTCTTCGACATTTTCTTGATGAGGTTCAAACATGATCCGTCTTGCGACATCCGCTTTCGCGCTTTCCCTCCTGGCCGGCACCGCCTTTGCCGAACCGGTGGCCTTCGACTTCGACAAGTCGCACTCCAACCTGTCGTTCACCTACAACCACCTGGGATATTCGACCACCGACGGCCGTTTTGGCGACTGGGATGGGACGTTGAAGATCGACAAGGAAACACCAGCGAATTCTTCAGTCGAATTCACCATCCAGATCGGCAGTCTCGACACCTTCTGGGCGGACCGTGACACCCATCTGAAAAGCCCGGACTTCTTCGATGCGGCCAAGTTCCCGGAAGCCACCTTCAAAAGCACCAAGGTCGCACAAACCGGTGAGAAACAGCTTGAGGTCACCGGCGATCTGACCCTGAAAGGCATCACCAAACCGGTCACTCTGACTGTCGATGTCACTGCCATGGGCGAACATCCAATGGCCAAGAAGGAAGCTGTTGGCTTTGCAGTCAGCACCGTTATCAAGCGCTCCGACTTTGGCATGGACATGTTCGTTCCTTATGTGGGGGATGACGTCACAATCAAGTTCCACACAGAAACGCTGACCACAACAGCAACGAACTAAACAAACACCGGGAAGTCTATCTGTAGACTTCCCGCCTGTTCCCTGAGGCAACGTCATGTACCGCAACACGCCCACCGGCTACGGCCGGATCGCCATTACGTTCCACTGGCTCATGGCTATGCTGATCCTTGGCATGCTCGGGTTTGGTCTTTATCTCGACCAGCTGCCCCAATCAGATCCGCGATTGTTTGGACTTTACCAGTTGCACAAATCGTTCGGGTTTGTGGTGCTGGCGCTCGCTGCGCTGCGCCTGATCTGGCGCCTGCTCAATCCGTCCCCGAGACTTCCGGACGGAATGCCAGTTTGGGAACGGCTCGCAGCGCATCTGGGTCATGTCGGCCTTTATGCCCTGATCTTTGCCATGCCGATCACCGGCTGGCTGATGGTTTCGGCGTCGCCCTGGGGCATACCAACCGTAATCTTCAATACGCTACCTGTGCCACATCTGCCCTATCCTGAGATGCTTGGCACCAAAGAACAGGCAGAAGGCTTTTTCAAAGCGCTGCATGCCTATGGCGCCTACCTGTTGATTGCCTTGATCCTTGTTCACATCGCCGCAGCATTAAAGCACCACTTCATCGCCCGGGACGATACTTTGAAACGCATGGTATCGACCGAACCAGCCCGCAGTTCCGATGACCTATTTTCTGAGAAAGCCGACGCATGACACTGAATTTTCGCCATTTCGCTGCAGCAGCCTTTTCTCTTCTGGCAGCCCCAACCGCGATCGCGGACGTTTGGACCGTCGACCCGGCACAGAGCACGCTGGCCTTTGAAGTTCAGCAAGGTGGCGCGGCGTTGACCGGGATCTTCGGCACTTGGTCCGCAGCCATCGACTTTGATCCAGACGCGCCGGAAAAGGCCCAGATTTCTGCAAACATCCGGCCGGCCAGCGCCACCACCGGCAATGCCCAATTCGACGGCACACTGCCAAATGCAGACTGGTTTGATGTTGCCTCCTTTCCGGAAGCCAAGTTCATCGCAAGCAATGTCGAACGAGTTGAAGGCAACAGCTATCGGGCGACTGGCACGCTCGACATCAAAGGCCTTTCCCATCCGATTATTCTGGATTTTTCGCTTGATATCGACGGAGATATCGCCAAGGCCACCGGCACTGCGACACTGAACCGGCTCGACTACAAACTTGGATCGGCTGTGGCCACCGACACCGTCGGCGACGCTGTCACCGTCACGCTGGACCTGACCGCGTCACGCTGACAATCCGTCCGACCTGGAATGCCGGTTTAACTGCGCGAGGCTGCCAGGCCGATGCCGCTGGCAACGAACAAGCCGCCAATGGTTTTTTGGACACGTGCCATGATCCGCCGCGACAGCTGCAGCGCACTTAACCGGTTTCCTAAGCAGCCGTAGATCATGGCGACCGAAAACGACACAATGGCGATCACGCCCACCATTCCGGCCAACTGGCTGCTCGCGGTTCCGGTCGGATCCAAAAACTGCGGGAAGAGCGCGGTGAAAAACACAATTGCCTTGGGATTGGCGGCAGCGACCAGAAATCCGCTCCGGAACAGGCGGAGCATCTGATCGGCCTCTGACCGGCCGGTCTGGTTGAGCTCAACTGCAGCGGCGGAACTGCGCCACATGGTAATCCCGAGATAGACCAGATAGGCGGCGCCAGCATATTTGATGACCATGAACAGGACTGCGGATTTGGCCAGAACAAGCCCAAGACCGGCGCAAGCCAAAATGGCTTGTAATACTGACGCACAGGCGTTTCCAGAAGCCGTGCCAAGCGCCCGCCTCCAGCCGAACTGTGCCCCGTGAGTAAAGGCCACCAAGGTACTCGGTCCTGGAATCAGTGAGGTCGAAAAGACGGTCACGGCAAACAAAGCCCAAAACGCAAAATCCATAAAGCCCCCGGCAGATCGGGTTCGAAACTGTTCGAACCATTGAAAACTTTGTCTTGTGCCATCTATTTCACAGACGTTAGTACAGCACAACGCCAAGCTGTTTATGACAAGGAGCTCAAAACAATGCGTCTAATGGCGCCTTGGCCTTTTTGAAACTATTGCTTATGAACACGCCACAGACCTTTGCCAGGGACCGGCTCTCCGCCCGGCCTAGCCAGATCAGGAAGGCTTTCCGTATGAACGCGCCCGTCACCCCGCCCGAATATCATCACAGCGCCCTTTTCCCGCAAGGCGAAGACACAACGCCCTATCGCAAGCTGACATCGGACTATGTGAAAACGGCTGAGTTCAACGGCGAAGACGTTTTGATGGTGGAACCCGAAGGCTTGCGCCTTCTGGCCGAAGAGGCGTTCAAGGACATCAACCACTTCCTGCGCCCAGGACATTTGGAGCAGCTACAAAAAATCCTCAACGACCCGGAAGCGACAGAAAACGACAAGTTTGTCGCCTTCGACCTTTTGAAGAACGCCAATATCGCCTCCCACGGCGTCTTGCCGATGTGCCAGGATACCGGCACGGCGATCATCATGGGCAAAAAGGGCCGCCGCGTGTGGACGTCCGGTGGAGATGAAGCCGCGCTGGGGGAAGGTGCGCGCGATGCCTATTTCAAGAAAAACCTGCGGTATTCGCAACTGGCGCCGATCTCCATGTTTGAGGAGAAAAATACCAAGAACAACATGCCGGCGCAGATCGAGCTCTATTCTGAGGGTGAAGACGCCTACAAATTCCTGTTCATGGCCAAGGGCGGCGGGTCTGCCAACAAGACCTTCCTGTTCCAGGGCACACCATCGCTGCTCACCCATGACCGCATGATCGAGTTCTTGAAGGAAAAAATCCTGACCCTCGGCACCGCCGCCTGTCCGCCGTATCACCTGGCGGTTGTCATCGGCGGCACCTCGGCAGAAATGAACCTGAAAACGGCCAAATACGCCTCTGCCCGCTATCTCGACGGTCTGCCGACCGAAGGTTCTGAAGATGGCCATGCCTTCCGCGACCTGGAGATGGAAGCCGAGATCCACAAGATGACCCAGGCGACCGGCGTCGGCGCACAATTTGGCGGCAAATACTTCTGCCACGATGTGCGGGTGATCCGCCTGCCGCGTCATGGTGCGTCCCTGCCGATCGGACTGGCCGTGTCCTGCTCCGCCGACCGCCAGGCGGTTGGAAAAATCACCAAGGACGGCATTTTCCTGGAGCAGCTGGAAATGCATCCGGAAAAATACATGCCCGAGGTGACCGACGAACACCTGGGCGGTGATGTGGTCAACATTGATCTGACCAAACCGATGCCCGAGATTTTGGGCGAACTCACCAAACACCCGATCAAGACCCGCCTATCACTCACCGGCCCGTTGATCGTTGCCCGCGACCTGGCACACTCCAAGCTGCGCGACCGCCTGGAAGCTGGAGAGCCCCTGCCCGACTACATCAAGAACCACCCGGTCTATTACGCCGGTCCTGCCAAAACCCCGGACGGCATGCCGTCGGGCTCCTTCGGCCCGACGACTGCGGGGCGGATGGATGCTTATGTCGATC
Source organism: Roseibium sp. (assembly GCF_965216085.1). Classification (GTDB taxonomy): domain Bacteria; phylum Pseudomonadota; class Alphaproteobacteria; order Rhizobiales; family Stappiaceae; genus Roseibium. The sequence continues at coordinate 3,113,833 of NZ_OZ244138.1, forward strand.
AGTTCCAGGCCGCAGGCGGGTCTATGGTGATGCTCGCCAAAGGCAACCGCTCCGCGCAAGTGCGCCGTGCGTGTCAGGCCCATGGCGGCTTCTACCTCGGCTCGATCGGCGGCCCCGCCGCCCGCTTGGCGCAGGACTGCATCAAGTCGGTTGAGGTGGTCGAATTTGAAGAACTCGGCATGGAAGCCGTTTGGAAAATCGAAGTCGAAAACTTCCCCGCCTTCATCGTCGTCGACGACAAGGGGAACGATTTCTTTAAAGAGCTGAACTTGAGCTAATTTTCCGGGCTGTTGAAGAGCCCGGTCGATGGTTCAGTTCAAAACCAAGAAAGCCCGCTGGCTGCAAAGCTGGCGGTTTTTTTTGAATGCGATTTTTCATTGAATGTCATCCCCGGCTCGACCGGGGATCCAATCCACTTCTCTACTCCGGCCAGAGGTTTGGATTTTCAGGGCTAAGCCTCTTCCAAAGCAACAAAAACGCTCGGTTTGATGGATACGGGCATTGGATCCCGCAACACGTGCGGGATGACCGCTTCAAGTTGCCGCGAGACCTCGCCAATTCCTTCGTCATTGCCCGGCTAGACCGCGCTATCCATGCCTTGCCCTAGCCTCAAAGTGCACATGATCGAGTAGAAACGAAACGGGATAGATCACCGGATCAAGCCCGGAGATGACCGCGGAGGATGCGGTCCGCTAGGCACGCGGCGAAGGCAGACGGTATCAGATGGACCAGCCCGTCCTGCAATTCTCCGTGACCGGTAAGGCACCGGCTTGCCAAGTTCTTCGGCACGGTTCACATAGGATACTCAGAAATTTCAATCCGGTAGCAGGGACAGAAGATGTCAGAACCTCAAGATGCAGCTGCGCTGCGGGCCATTAAACCTGTCATATGTTATCCGCCGGAAACTCTGCCTGCTCCCAATCTTGAGCTTTATGCCAAGGCGCGTGAAGGCGCTGAGAAAATCGGCGAAGTGACCGTTCCTCCGCGCGAAGCGGCCTCAATCGACGTCCCTGAGGGCTGTTTTCTGAAGATCACCTCGATAGAGGGACCCCAAGTCGGCGATCTCAATCTGTTCAACAGCGCAGATCTTTCTGAGCGGTTTTATTCGGGCAAAACCCGGGCGCTGCACGGCACTCATGTAACAACCGGAGACCGGCTCTGGTCGAATTTCCCGACCTTGCGGCCTTTGGCAACGGTCACCACAGACACGCTTAATTGGTACGGCATCGATGAATTCGGCGGTTCGGTCCACGATGTCATCGGCACCCGGTGCGATCCTTATACCGGCCGGGCGCTTGGCGGACGGGACTATCACCACTGTTGCCACTCAAACCTCACACGGGAACTCGCCCAGGCAAAAGGATTGAGCCTTGAAGAGGCCGAAGCCTACGTGCATGACGTCCTCAATGTCTTCATGTGCACCGGCTTTACCCGGGACACCGGACAATACTTCATGAAGGCCAGCCCTGTGCGGCCCGGCGATTATCTGGAGCTGTTTGCTGAAATCGGACTTCTGGCGGTGATGAGCGCGTGCCCTGGAGGAGATTGCGGATCGGAACACTCCAGCGACACCGCCCCCTGCCACCCGATGCTGATGGAAGTTTTTCGGCCTCAGACCGGCACTTTGAGCGGCTGGCAGTCCCCTGCTATCAATCCTTACGACCGCAGCCACGGCCTTTGACAGGCAGAATCACTTTTTGACAAAGCGGCAATCTGTGCTCTGCATCACCCTTTTTGCTGCCGTACAGTTGTAACTTTTGCGTGCGTGTCCGGGTTTTTCTTATCTTACGCGCGGTTTCTGTTGCCCAATTGGTACAAAACCCAGCGCATGAACCGTGATCACGGACACGTGAGATAGGAAAATTGCTGTGCTTGCGCCATTATTGTTAACAGTGCGGCAAGGACGCTTTTTTATCTTTAGAGAATAGATTCGCACCTTCGTAAGAGGGCTGGGCGCTGATGGGGAAACACTATGAGAAAACTTTTTTATCTGGTAGCGGCGCTTGTGGCGGGAGCGGTGATGCTTCAAGCACCTGCGTTTGCACAAGGCACATACTTTGATCCGGTAGCCAAAAAATGGCTCACCATGAAATATCATCCGGGCGGACCGTCTCCGATCAAGCGCAAACGGGTCCGCTATGATGGGCCTTACAGCCCTGGAACAATCGTCATCGACACATCCGAGCGCCGCCTCTATCACATTCAGTCCAACGGCCGGGCCATGAAATACGGCGTTGGTGTTGGCAAAGACGGTTTCCAGTGGGCCGGCACACACCGGGTGACCCGTAAAGCCGAATGGCCGAGCTGGACGCCGCCGGCACAAATGCGGGCTCGTGAGCGCCGCAAAGGCCGGATCCTGCCGGCATATATGGAAGGTGGCCCGAACAACCCGATGGGCGCGCGTGCGCTTTACATCGGATCAACGCTTTACCGCATTCATGGCACAACTGAGCCGTGGACTATTGGTTCTGCCGTTTCATCCGGCTGCATCCGCATGGCCAACGAAGACGTCATTCATTTGTATAAGAATGTTGGTGTCGGCACGAAAATCGTCGTCAAGCGGTAACGCTTTTCCGACCACGACCAGAAAAAGCCGGGCCATTTGGTCCGGCTTTTTTGTTTGGGTTCGCAGTCTAGAGCGCCGGGCGTTCTAAGCAAAAAATCAAACAGGCTGCAATTGGGCATCTAGCAGGGCTAAAGCTGCGGCTTTTGCCGCTTCGGCCGGATCTGGATCGAAGCCCATATGGGCGGCAACGATGGCCCCTTCCTTCAAGACCAGGATCTGCCGCGCCAAGAGCTCAGGATTACGGGCGCCCGCCTCCCCTGCGATCTCGGTAAAGGCCTTTAACAGCAGCCGCTTGTGTTCGGCCGACTGAACATAGGCTGGGTGGTCGGGCTCCTGAAACTCAGACGATGCCTTAATGAACATGCAGCCGCGAAATGCCGGCTCGGAAAACCATTCCTTCAAGACATCAAAACACGCCGCGAGCTTTTCTTTCGGCGCGGCTTGTTTTTCGTCGAGACGGCGGAAAAACCAATTGCGGAAATTTTCGTCACGCAGCCGCAAGACCGCCAGAATCAATTCGTCCTTGCTGCGGAAATGTTTGAACATGGTGGTTTTGGAGATGCCGGTTTCTGCCACCAATCGGTCCATTCCGGTGGCGTGAAAGCCATCCCGGTAAAAGATCGTCAGTGCTTTGCGCACCAGTTCATCACGTTTGCTTGGCCGCATGAGGTTCCTTTCTGTACTAATCTGTAAATAGATATTTTCCTGCCATCTCGCAAGTCCCCTCAATAAGACCGTGCGAAAATGACGACCGGATAACCCACGCCGACAAGGGCTTTATCAAATTGGCAAAGGCGTTTTCCCAAGGAGTCCGGGCGCGTGCAGCCTCCCGCTTCTGACATTATCGGCGAAATTTTTCCGAACGCACCCTTGATTTAATGTACAGATCGGTACATATAAAATTCATAACTGAACAAATCGGTACTTACTACTCTGTCCATTTAATGAAAGGCGCTGTCATGTTTTCGATGAGACCTGCCTACCCTCCCGGAGTTTATGCTCTTGGCGCCGTGACCTGCCTTCTTCTCTTGACCCTTCACGTTCTACGTCCAGCTGGCGAAGACCAGCCTGCAGACCATCTAACCACCGCCCCATCTCACCACATTCTCGCCATGGAGTTTCCACTTGACTGAGACCCGTCCCCCATTGCCACCGTTCACCGAAGAAACGGCCCGGCAAAAAGTCCGCGCAGCGGAAGATGCCTGGAACAGCCGGCAGCCGGAAAAAGTAGCGCTTGCCTACACCCCTGACACCCAATGGCGGAACCGCTCGGAATTTCCGAAAGGCCGCGAGGAGGTCGCCCGGTTTCTCACTCGAAAATGGCAACGCGAACTGGATTACCGCCTCATCAAAGAGCTTTGGACGTTTGCAGCCAACCGCATTGCCGTCCGTTTTGCCTATGAATGGCGTGATGCGGATGGCCAGTGGTTCCGCTCCTACGGCAACGAAAACTGGGAGTTTGCCGAGAGCGGCCTGATGCACCGGCGTTTTGCCAGCATCAACGACCTCAAGATTTCCAAAGCTGAGCGCAAGTTCCATTGGCCGCAAGGCCCGCGGCCCGCTGACCATCCGGGCCTCAGCGATCTTAATGTCTAACACCTCCGGGAGGGAGCCTGTATGGCCCGCGCATTTTCAGAAATCGCCTTCACGAAAACGGTGCGGGCCATACAGGAGCAAAACGGTTCGCGGCGCAGCTACGCGCCCCTGGACGACCCTGAGATTGATCCTGGCAACCGGTTCACGACAAACGAGACCCGTTTTGTCGAAGCCAGAGACGGATTCTATCAGGCCACGATTTCGGAAACCGGATGGCCATATGTCCAGTTCCGCGGCGGACCAATCGGATTTTTAAAAGTCCTGGATCCCACCACTCTCGCTTATGCCGATTACCGCGGCAACCGGCAGTACATCAGCACCGGGAACCTGACTGATAACCGCAATGTCTGCCTATTTTTGATGGATTATCCGAACCGTACCCGGTTGAAAATCTGGGCGACAGCGGGACAAGTACCGCTCAAAGACAATGAAGATCTTTTGGACCACGTGCACGACAGCACTTACAGGGCGCTTCCGGAACGGATCATCCGCTTGAAACTCCAGGCCTTTGATTGGAACTGCCCGCAGCACATCCCGCAGCGGTTCACGCTGGCTGACCTCGCTCCCGGCATCAACGAATTGCGCAGCCGGATCCGTGAATTGGAAGAAGAAAACGAAGAGCTCAAAAACTTCCTGAACACAAAACAACCTGTCGCGGAATGAGCAATCTTTCAGTCTTTTCAAAAACCTGACATCAGGAGCAAACCATGTTTCTTGTTCCAATGCACCGCTGGATCCTAGTGGCGGGATTTTTTCTTTTCGGCATCCTACTGCCCGCGTCCGCCCTGGCTTCAGCGGATACCGCTTGCTTTTCCAGATCACCTCTGAATGCAAGAGCTGGAACAATCGATAGCCCACCACTCAAGATCAGTGTCTCAGGCAATCCAAATGGCGCCACGCTATTGCTCCTCACACAGTCCGAAACCTCGCCCCTCAGGGCAACTACTCGGCGCTTGTCGCGAGATCATCTGATTATTCGTCCCTGTATCCCGGCGAATCTTGGGCTCGATCGCAAGGGCTTGGAACAGAACGCCCAACAGCTCGTAGAGACGATCAGGGCGAATGGGTTTTCCAGATTTGTGCTCGCCTTCGATGCTGAATTTTCTGATTTGGCAGCCCGCATATTGGAGATTTCTGGCCAAAAACTTGCCGGCCTTATCGGCAGTAAAGCGTTGGGTGGCAATCAGTCTCAAAACCGCTTGGCCAAATTGGTGCGCACCTATTGGCCGGATACTGATCCGGATCTCTTCCAATCCATGCAAACCGTCATTACGGCCGAAGACGATCGGATCCAGGCGACCGTTGGTTTCCATCAGCCCACCGCAGCTGACCCAGGTGCCACCTGGTCGGCTCAGTTCCTACTTAGAGCCTATTCTAGTGCAGAAAAACGCGCACCGACTGACAATGCAGCTAGTTTAAGCGAAATGCTCGGACCGGATTGGGCGGAATTGACTACGGCAAGCGATTTGCCTGTGCTTATCTATCTGCCGGCAAATGCCCCTTCCTATGCAAATCAGACTATGCTGTTTTCACAAAAAGTATCTTCTTTTCTCAGCCGCCGGTCCAAGCCGGAAAGGGTTCCGGCAAAGATCAAGACCGCGTCCAACTAAGGCCAAGGTTAGCGGTTGAGGCCTTTGTCACCTAGCTCCTGCAGATATCCACCCCAGTGTTTGGAGCGCTCGGTCGCCAGTTCGTTTAGATAGGTCCAGCTGAAAATACCGGAATGGTGCATGTCATCGAAGTGAATGCGAACCGCATAGTTGCCGACCGGATCGATCTTCATGATTCCAACGTTCTTTTTTCCCGGCACCGTCTTTTTCTGGGATGGATCATGGCCCTGAACCTCTGCGGATGGAGAACACACACGCAGGTATTCCGCACTCAGCTCATGGCGCTCGCCATCGTCAAACGCAACTGAGAGCGTCTTGCGGTCCTTGGAAACGCGCAATTCAGTCGGCCAGGGCGTTGATTTGTCGGTCATCGTGTTTTCATCCGAAATCTCTAACAAAGGCTGCGCGACGATACCGGCACCGTGTTGCGGGTCAAGCAGCATTTTGTCCAGCCAATTTGACCGCTTCATAACCTGCGAGTGCAGCTTGACGGGCTTTGCTGTGATCGACGATCGGCAAAGGGTACGTCTCACCAAGCTGAACACCGGCTTCTGATAGTATTGAAGGCGGCGCTTCGAACGGCGCAAACAGATATTGGGTCGGCAAGGCATTCAATTCCGGTATCCAGCGGCGCACATAGTCCCCATTCGGGTCGAACTTGTGACCTTGTGAAATTGGATTGAAGATCCGGAAATAAGGCGCGGCATCCGCACCGGATCCGGCCACCCATTGCCAGCTTGCCGAATTGTTGGCCAAATCCGCATCAACCAGTGTATCGCGGAACCAGGCTTCGCCGTGTTTCCAATGAATGCGCAGGTGTTTGATCAGAAAACTTGCCACAATCATCCGCACGCGGTTGTGCATGTAACCTGTCTGCCAGAGTTCGCGCATGCCCGCATCCACCATCGGGTATCCAGTCTGCCCGCGTTGCCAGCTTTTGAGATCTTCTGCGCTGTCGCGCCAGGGGTAAGCATCAAAGGTCGGACGCCAGTTTTTCTCCGGCAGATCCGGAAAATGATAGATCAGATGATAGGCAAACTCGCGCCAGGCGATTTCGGACAGGAATTTCATACCGTCCCCGGCCAAAGCCGGATTGTGGGCCATCGCATGCTGCGTGGCCGACCAGATCTGGCGCGGTGAGATTTCGCCAAAATGCAGAGGCGCGGACAAACGAGACACATTCGGCAGATCCGGCCGGTTGCGTTTGTCTCCGTAACCACAAAGACCGCTCTCCAAAAACGCAATCAACCGCTTCTGGGCACCCTGCTCTCCCGGTTGCCAGATGGTGTCCCAGCCAGCTGCCCAGTTCGGCTTCTCCGGCTGCAAATCGAGTGCGCCCAAGTCTTCATCGTTGGCATAGGGTGTAAACACGATTTCTTCAGGGGCCGCGAGAGGCGCTGAAACGGCGAACTGCTGCGCGGCCTTCCAGAACGGCGAATAAACCTTGAAGGGGCCGCCGGTTTTGGTGGCCAACTCCCAGGGTTCAAACAACAATGACGCCTTGAAACTGCGCACGTCAATAAACTGAGCTTTCAGATCCGCTTTCAGATCGGAATCGCGTTGAATGGCATGTGGTTCATAACACCGGTTCCAATAAACGCTGTCCGCCCCACTTTCCTGCACAAGCTGTGGGATCAGATGCCTTGCGCAGCCGCGTAGAATGATGAGGCCCGGTAACTGCACCTTGAGCGCTGCCAGGCTGTGGTGCAACCACCATTTGCTCGCGCCACCTAAGGGATGGCTCTCGCCAATTTGATCTGGCGGCTCGTGAATGTAGACAGGCAGAACCGGGCCCCGCCGCGCAGCTTCAAGAAGTGCCGGGTTGTCCGAAATCCGCAAATCCTGCCGGAACCAAACGATTGTCGTCATGCAGCCTCTTTTCGGTTTGATTGAATACGCGTGCAAGCAGGTTCGGATCATTTCTTTTCCACTCCCCCCTCTGCCTAGTCGCCCAAAAACCAAATTTACTCGCGCTCTTGATTTAGTGCGATTTCGGACTATATAGTTCGATATCGCACTTTATAGGAGCTTGCCATGACTGTATCTCGCCGAAAAACCCTCGCCCTGCTGGGTGGCGGCCTAATCCTTGCCGCAACCGCTACGGCTGGTGCGTTTGTGGCGACACGTTCTCCAGAAAAGGCTCTCCAACCTTGGGAGAAGGCTGGCACCTATGATGACCCGCGCCTGTTTGCGTTGTCCTATGCCTTGCTCGCGCCAAACCCGCATAACCGCCAGCCCTGGCTGATTGAGCTAACTGGAGACGACGCCTTCCGCCTTCACCGGGATGAAACCCGCGAACTGCCGCATACTGATCCCCATCTTCGCCAGATTTTTGTTGGGCTTGGCTGTTTTCTGGAACAAATGGCGATTGCTGCAACCATCAAGGGCTTTAAGGCACAGATCGATCTCTTTCCAGAAGGATTGGACGGCCCGATTGCCGATGTGCGGCTCGTAGAAGGAGCAAAAGTCGACCGCTTGGCCGATCACATCATGGACCGGCGCTCGTGCAAGGAACCTTTTCAGGAAAAACCTGTTCCTACTGCTTTGCAGGATGAACTTCGCCAATACGGATCTGTCTGGACGAAACCTGGCGATGTTGACCGGATCAAAACCCTGACTTGGGACGCCTGGATGACGGAAATGAACACCCACCGCACACTCAAGGAGAGCGTCGACTTGATGCGTTTCGGCAAAGCGGAGATCAACGCCAATCCGGACGGCATTGATCTTGGCGGGCCGTTTCTTGAAAGCCTGATGGTGGCCGGTCTGCTGACCCGCGAAAGTCAGCTTGATCCAGCGTCTACCGGTTTTCAGGAAGGGGTGAAAATGTACAGCGACATGCTGAAGGCAACACCCGCTTACATCAGCCTGACGACACCGGCAAATAGCCGGGTTGATCAGATCGACGCCGGGCGCCGCTGGCTGCGGCTGAACCTGGAAACAACCCGTCTTGGCCTGGCTTTGCATCCGGTGAGCCAAGCGTTGCAAGAATTTGAAGAAATGGCGCCGCACTATGCTGAAGCGCATCGCCTGCTTGCCAAACCTGGCGAAACCGTTCAGATGCTTGGGCGCTTAGGTTTTGGCCCGGCGCCGGCGCGCACGCCGCGCTGGTCCTTGGAAACACGGATGATGAATGGATAACAGCTCGCGGCATACGCTCTTCAGCTTCTTCAACGAAGTCGGTATCATTGCACAATTGAGCCGGGCCGCTATGGAAGCCCGGCTGCCGGATGGGCTGACCTTGCCGCACTTCAGTGTCATCAATCATTTGATCCGAGTGAAAGACGGCCAGACACCGCTTGCTCTGGCCAAAGCTTTTCAAGTTCCCAAAACTACCATGACCCATACGCTCAGCGGATTGATTGATCATGGGTTCGTGGATATCCGGCCAAATCCCAAAGATGGCCGGAGCAAAACCGTCTGGCTCACAGAAGCTGGCAAAACCTTCCGGGAAGACGCGATCAAGTCGATTGATCCCGATATGACCGCGCTCAAAGATGCAATTCCGGAAGAAAAATTCGCCGAGATTTTGCCACTGCTGGCGGAAGTCCGCGCGTTTATGGATGCTTATCGGGACTGAAAATCCATTTTATTGGCACGCAAGAAAATGCATTGCCATGTAATCCCACAATTGCACCGAACCGTTTCAAAGGAATCCCCGGCGCAAGGTCGGGGAAACGTTCTGCAAACAGTTGTAGGGGAAAGATTAGGCCGGTACCGGGACTTTGGCTTCTTTGCGCAAGCGGCCGAAATGCTCGTCCCAACCAGCATCCAACGCGCTTAACATCATAAAGGCAGCTTCGCCGGCTGCATTCTCGATGCCTTCGTGTGTCAAGGTTAGCCGTGTCCCGCCAGCAGCTTCCTCCAAGATCCAGCTGACCGTCGTCAACGCACCCTGAAGCTGTTCAAAGGTAAACGAATAGACTAGCCGGTCGTATGGTCTCATTTCCAGGACCGTTCCCCAACACACGCGGGTCATGTCCTTGTGTTGGTTAAGCAGCGTATATTCTTTACCTTCCTTCAAATCCTCTTCAGCTGGATGAAACCAGCGCGCCAGCTTGTCCTTCTCCGTCAGAAAAGCCCAGACCACATCCTTGGGGGCATCGAGAATGATTGTTTTGGTCAATGTTGTTGCAGTCATTCCTTGGTCTCCTTTTGCTCTTTCATGTCCTTGGCAATTTCACGCTGCAGTTTGGAAAGTTTGCTGTCCCAGAAGCGGTCGAAGTATCCCAGCCACTCGAAAGCCGATTTCAGCGGTTCGGGATTAAGTTCATTGCGCCGTTCGCGGCCATGCACACGGGTTTTGATCAACCCGCCCTCTTCCAGGATCGTCAGATGTTTGTTGATCGCCGTGCGCGAGATTTCGAAACGGTCGGCAATATCAGCTATGGCCAGATCCTCGTCTGCCAGATGCAGAAGGATCTGGCGCCGGGTTTGGTCCGAAAGTGCCCGGAAAACGGCTTGTGGTCCGGAATTCATATTGCCTCCACTATATAACACCATTTGGTGTTATTTATATGTCACCTTTTGGTGTCACTTCAAGAGGTAGCAATAAATAATTCTCAATACCTCGATGTGCCGGCGTTTGATCGAAGTCACCGCCTGGAACGCGAATTCGTGCTTTAGGACAATTTGACAGACCGAAACTGGCAAGTTTACCGTCTGTCTGAAAAAGGATGGTCCGCTCCGCTTTCATTTGAACTCGGCGCGGAGAACTCCATATGATAGCCGGAAAGAACCGGTGGCGCGTGGGAGAGACATACGTGACAGACATTGAGGCTCAAAAGGCTGCTCAAGCCGCAACTAGCGGCCGGAAAACGGTTGCGCCAATGATCGACCCTTTCGGCCGTGCGGTTTCCTATCTACGGGTTTCAGTCACAGACCGCTGCGATTTCCGTTGTGTCTATTGCATGGCAGAAGACATGACCTTCCTGCCTAAGCGCGAAGTTCTCAGCCTGGAAGAACTGGACCGGCTGTGCACCGCCTTTATCGAAAAAGGTGTGCGCAAGCTGCGTCTGACCGGCGGCGAGCCACTGGTACGCAAGAACATCATGAGCCTGATCCGCAATCTTGGACGTCACCTGGACAGCGGCGCGCTGGAAGAACTGACGATCACCACCAATGGCTCACAGCTCGCTCGCTACGCCGATGAACTCTATGACTGCGGTGTGCGGCGGATCAATGTTTCTATCGATACGCTTGACCCGCAAAAATTTAAGGCCGTCACCCGCTGGGGCGATTTGGGCAAGGTTATGGATGGGATTCGGGCCGCGACTGAGGCCGGCGTGTCCATTAAGATCAACATGGTCGCGCTGAAGCAAGTCAATGAGCATGAAATCGTGCCGATGCTGGAGTGGTGCCACGAGCACGGCCACGATCTGACCTTGATCGAAACCATGCCCCTTGGCGAGATCAACGAAGACCGGACCGATCAGTACCTACCGCTGTCGACAGTAAGAGAACGCCTCGCACAGCAGTTCACCCTGACCGATATACCTTATAAGACCGGCGGCCCTGCCCGCTATGTCACGATTGAGGAAACCGGTGGCCGGATGGGCTTCATCACACCGATGACGCATAACTTCTGCGAAAGCTGCAACCGCGTCCGGGTAACCTGTACTGGCCAGCTTTACATGTGTCTTGGCCAGGACGATATGGCGGACTTGCGGGCGCCCTTGCGGGCATCTGAAGGCAACGGCCTCTTAAGCGATGCGATCGATGAAGCCATTGGCCGCAAACCAAAGGGCCATGATTTTGTCATCGACCGGACAAGCAACCAACCGGCAGTCTCCCGTCACATGAGTGTGACTGGTGGGTAGTCTCCGAATTTCAGAGAATCAATTCGACATACCGGCGTACTGACGTGCGCCGGTTTTATTATGTATTGGCAAACTCATTTTGCTGTTTTTCGCCAGCATATACAGCTGCCACCGAAATGATGCCGCCAACTCCGCCGACGAACATGACCAAGATCATCGACATTTCATCACCGCCGGCGACACCTGCAGAAATCATGTAGGCCACAAGGCTACTGACAACGGCCCCGACGCCAACTTGAAAGAAACTGACCAATCCGGCAGCCGTTCCCGCAAGCTCCGGCCGCACACTTACTGCGCCAGACTGCGCACTCGGAAGACTGATCCCATTTCCAAGACCAATAAAGAACATTGGGAGGAAGAAAAGTGGCCCGTTCAAACTGTCGGTTAGGGTTCCGGCAAGCAGCAACGACACACCAAAAAATCCGATCACAGCCCCACCTGCAATCATACGGATAATTCCGACCCGCGCGGCAATCCGTCCGGTAATATAGTTGCCGAGAATGTAGCCCAGCGACACCACCATCAAATAGAGGCCGATTTCCTTCGCCGTTAGTCCAAAGGAACTGACCGCGACAAAGGGCGCGCCCCCCAGATAGGCGAAATACAACCAGGCCATAAAGACGGCGACCGCGCTAAATGCCCAGAACATTTTTTCCCGGCATAGCAAATAGTAGCTGTTCCCGATTTTCTTCACACTGACCGGCGCCTTGTTGTGAATGGTTTCCGGCAGGTGCGTCCAGGAAAAAATGGCGACCCCAATCCCAAACACAAGCATCAAGATAAAGCCGCCCTGCCAGCCGTACTGCTCATCCAGAAAACCGCCAATCGCTGGGCCGATAGTGGGAGCGACCGCCATCCCCATCGTCACATAACCAATCATGCTGGCGGCTTGTTCCCGACCGTAAACATCACGCACCATTGCTCGTGCGAGAACAAGACCCGCACCGCCGCCAAACGCCTGAATTATCCGGGCACCAATCAAAAACTCAACGGTTGGTGCCAGCAAGCACAACGTGCTTCCGATCACAAAAAGGAACATCCCGGCGACAACCACGGGACGGCGGCCATATTGGTCCGATATTGGCCCCAAAATGATTTGGCCGACAGCGATGGCAATAAAGTAGAACGCCATCGTCAGTTGGATATCTCCAGCTGACGCCTCAAACGCCTTCATCATACCATCCATGGACGGCAAATAGATGTTCATTGCAAAGGGGGACAGGCTTGATATTGCCACGAGGATTGCAACGGATGGTATCCGTTTCGAATCGCCGGAGGGCTGTGCAGTCAGTTCAGTGGCCATAAAAAACGATCTTTCTACTGAACACAGACCTTAGAAACGACTGCTCAGGAAATCAATCTCAAAAATAGAATTCTGACCTAATTATCGCATAAGTTGCAGGTCAATTTTACTCTGCTGCGCCCAACCTGCGCTCGCGGATGAAACTATAGGTTCCTGAAAAAATAACAATAGCAATTCCGACAAGTGTCAGGACGTCGGGTATATCCCCCCAAACAAGATACCCCAGAGCAATTGCCCAGACGACTATCGAATACCGGAAAGGCGCCACTACAGCGATCTCTCCCAGCCTCATTGCCAAAATGATAAAAACATACCCTGCCAGAACAAAGCCTGCGGCACCGCTCAAATACCCGATTTCGGTGAATGATAATGGTACCCAACCGGAAGCAAATGTTAGCGCTGCTCCGAGTAGAGTGACAGCCACAAAACTGATCAGCGCGACTCCCAGTGTCGGAACATCGGCCGGCAACTGCCGTGTTGCCAGATCGCGCAGAGCCATGCAGCCGACACCGGCCAGGGCAATTAGCGAAAAGACATTAAACCCCTCAAGTCCCGGCCGGATGATGATTAAAACACCTGTAAACCCGATCATGATAGCGCTCCAACGCCGCCATCCGACCGGGCTTTTTAGAAAGACCGCTGCTGCCGCCGTCACGACAAGGGGCAAGACCTGCAAAATGGCCGTGGCATTGGCAATCGGCAATTGGAACAGGGCTGTGAGATAAAGCAAAGTTGCCGCTGTTTCGGCAAAAGCCCGAACCAGAACCGCTGGATGCATCAACACCCGTGCATTTTGGAACATGCCGGTCACATAACCGGCAATGCTCAGCACCGCGATACAGATCAAACCTCGAACAAGAATGATTTGGCCCAATGGCACAGCATCAGACGCCATCTTAACGAGCGTGTCGTTCAGTATGAACCCGGCCATCGCGACAAGCATCGCAGCGATTGCCTGGCTGTTCTTCTGCCGTTCCATGAAGACCTTAAAAGAACCGGGCAGCCACTCTGCCACTGCCCGGCCTCTCTTGAATGATTGAATTAATCAAAAACGATCGATGGCGCGGCCCGTCCGCCCCCAACGGTTTCAGCTTCGATACCAGCCACGACCTTGGCAGCGATCTCCTTATAAACTTGCGCCGCTGGCCCTTGCGGATCGGACACGACAATCGGTGTTCCCGCATCCGAAGTTTCGCGGATCTTCATCGCGAGCGGGATTTCACCCAGGAATGGAACATCTAGACGTTCGGCATCGGCGCGCGCGCCGCCGTGGCCAAAGATATCGTGCCGGCTGCCGCAATCCGGACATAGGAAATAGCTCATGTTTTCCACGACCCCCAGAACCGGCACATCGACTTTTTTGAACATCGCCAGCCCTTTCCGGGCATCGATCAGGGCAAGATCTTGGGGCGTTGACACGATAACAGCGCCTGCGAGCGGCACCTGCTGAGCCATGGTCAGCTGCGCATCTCCGGTTCCCGGAGGCATATCGACAACCAAAACATCCAATTCACCCCAGGCGACTTCCCGCAACATTTGGGTGAGCGCGGAAATCACCATCGGACCGCGCCAGATCATCGGCGTTTCTTCTTCCACCATGAACCCCATGGACATGACCTTGATGCCATAGCCTTCCAGGGGTTTCAGCATCCGCCCGGACAAGGCTTCCGGCCGGCCGGAAACGTTGAATAGACGCGGGACCGACGGGCCATAAATATCGGCATCGAGCACGCCGACCTTCAGACCGTTTGCTGCCATGCCCAGCGCCAAATTGGCCGTTGTCGTCGACTTGCCAACCCCGCCCTTGCCGGAGGCGACCGCGATGATGTGCTTGATGCCAGGCACTCCAGGCTTGGCAGACGACTGTTCCTCAGCCGGACGCTGCGGTGCCCGAGCTTGCGGTGCCGGACGAGACGGCTGGCTTGGAGCACTGCCTGGTGCGCGCTCAGCTGTCAGCGCAACCATGGCGTTTTCAACGCCATCAATTTCCTTGACGACCTTTTCCGCAGCCTGGCGCAAGGGCTCCAGTTCCTGAGCCCGTTCGGCCGGGACAGTGATTGAAAAAGCCACGCGACCATCGGACACAAAAACGTCCGAGACCAATCCCAGGGAGACAATATCTCCCTCCAGATCTGGCCCTTTGATCTGGCGCAGCCGGTCCAGCACAGCGCTCTTAACGGATTCACTCATGGAAGCGTCCTGTCGTTCACAGGTGACAACGGCCCCTCCACCGCAAATGTCACCTTCTTGGAAGATATGTGTCTTCGTTTCTTAGGGTCGTTGGGGTCTGGTTACAAGGTCTGGCGCCTGCGCGAGATTGTCTCCCTGACACTTGAAGGACAATGTTCTCCTTGACGCTTGGCTGTAGAGACAGAATAGTTTTCCTCCAACCAGATTCCGTTCCTTATTCGAGACACTTTATGACCACTTGTCTGATTACCGCAGCCAATCGCGGAATTGGCCGCGAACTTGTCCGCGCAGCCCTGTCGAAAGATTGGACCGTTTACGGTTCCGTGAGAACAGAAGACGCCGCTCGAGATGTTTCTGAAAGCTTCGACGGAAAAGTTACGCCACTGATTTTTGATGTGACCGATCATTCAGCCGTCAAAGCTGCGGCTGATTATTTGGACGCGCCGATTGACGTCTTGATCAACAATGCCGGCATAATCGGCCCCAAAAACCAAGACCCGCTGAATATGGACTACTCCGGATTTCAGGAAACGCTTGCCGTAAACACGTTGGCGCCGCTCGCAGTTGCACAGGCGTTCTTGCCTCATCTCCTCAAAGACCATCCCGGCAAGATTGTTACGATCTCCAGCCAGATGTCCTGGATGGGCTATCGAAAGCCCGACAAACTGGCCTACCGCGCTTCCAAGGCAGCAGTGAACAAGGTCATGCAGGGCTTGGCCACAGAGCTTGAAGACAAAAATGTTCCGGTCATTCTGATAGATCCGGGCTGGGTCCGCACCGATATGGGCGGCGATGGCGCCGACAATGACCCGGCCGATGTTGCCAAGGGTGTGATGGCCATTTCAGAAAATCTGACGGTTCAGGATACGGGCAAATTCTTCAAATGGACCGGTGAAGAACGCCCCTTTTAATGTCTAAGTACCTTGGAACCACAAAACATCAATAATCCGGAGTTCCCATGCCCTGGCCCGCCCCAATCACTTTGACCGGAACGCACGCCTCGCTCGTTCCCCTGACGATGCAACACGCCGATGATCTCGCCGAAGCATCTGCCGAAGGGGATCTTTGGAAGGCCTGGTATACGAGTGTTCCCAGACCAGACGGCGTGCGTGCGGAAATTGAACGTCGTTTGTCTTTGCAAGCATCAGGCTCCATGTTGCCCTTTACCGTGCTGACACCGGATGGCAAGGCCGTCGGCATGACCACCTATATGAACATCGACCCGGTTCATAAACGTGTTGAGATCGGCTCCACCTGGTACCGCAAAGCGGTTCAACGCACGGGGCTAAACACTGAATGCAAACTGATGCTTTTGACCCATGCGTTTGAAGACCTGGAGTGTATCGCCGTTGAGTTCCGCACCCACTTCATGAACCGGCAAAGCCGGACAGCCATTGAACGCCTTGGAGCGAAACTGGATGGCGTCTTGCGGTCTCACCAGCGCACCGCTGATGGCGCCCTCCGGGATACCGCGGTCTATTCGATTCTACCGCACGAATGGCCTGCGGTTAAGAATGGTTTAATGTTTAAGTTAGACGCCGCCCGATAAAGGAATTGCACACAGGAAGATCAACCAGTGTAATTTTACACAGTTTTCTTGCCCCTATCCCACAATAGGAAAGCACTGAATTCTGCACATCTCTTTGAGAATGCCACAAAGAAGTAATTTCTTCTTCCGCATTGGATCAGATTTTAAGCAAATGTGAGGAATTGAAGCGCAGGCTGGTTCTATCGGCAAACGGATAGGATAGACCAATGGAACTTTACCGCGCCTGCTTTCGAAGCAAGATCAAGTGGGACAAGATGCGCTTGCCTCTGCCTGATGAAATCGACAAGACTCTCTTGCGCATTCGCCGCATCAACCGCCGCGCTGGAGTGACCGGTGCGCTGCTTTTGGTTGACCAGCATATCATCCAGGTTTTGGAAGGTTATACCGGCCCCGTTCTTGATACAGTCTATTGCGTCATGAATGACCCACGCCTGCACGACATCGAAGGCATTATCCACGAACCGGCGGACTACCGCATGTTCCCCAATTCGCTGATGTTCTTCCGTGACCTGACCGACGGCATCGCGGCATCCCGACATGAAGAATTGCGCCCGCTGCTGGATCATCCAGGCGACGTCACCCGGGATGAAACCTATCTGGCCCTCAGCCTCTTCGCTAAAGAGCTGAGCGAAGGCCGGATGACCAACGATATGCTGATGATCTAACCGGGATTTGTTCCCGTTTCTGGACGGATGCGGGCCGAACTGATCTGGCCATGTCCTATCCGAGCAGCCTAGTGTGCCTTTCCCCATCGTTGGAATCGCACTTTCATGTTCGCCAAGCGTCCGTCTTTCCAGTCCTTTTCCGCAGGCCTGCTCGCAGCAATCGTTGGGTTTGCCAGCTCCTTTGCCATTGTCATTCAGGGTTTGCTTGCTGTCGGTGCATCAACAGCTGAAGCAACGAGCGGTTTGATGGCTCTCTCCATAGCTATGGGTCTGTGCGCGATCGTCGCCTCGTTATGGACCCGCATTCCCGTCAGCATCGCCTGGTCAACTCCGGGTGCCGCGTTGTTGGCGTCAGCCGGACCGGTAGACGGCGGTTTTGCGGCTGCGGTCGGAGCCTTTCTTATCTGCGCACTCCTTATTGTGCTGGCGGGTTTGATCCGCCCCTTCGGCCGCGCGGTGGCCGCCATCCCCAGCCCACTCGCAAATGCGATGCTCGCGGGCGTTTTGTTTGGGCTGTGCCTTGCCCCAGTCCGTGCTGTCGCAGAGATGCCCCTTTATGCGCTTGCCGTCATCCTGACGTGGGCTGTGGCCTTTCGGTTTGCTAGGCTCTACGCGGTCCCGCTCGCCATGCTGATGACTTTTGCCATTGCCTTTTCCGCCGGCGGCGCACTCGATCTGGCAGAAACTCCGGCGATTAACCAGCCTATCGCGATCACGCCGGTCTTTACCGTCGAAGCACTCATCAGTATTGCTTTGCCGCTCTTCATCGTGACGATGGCTTCTCAGAACATCCCGGGAATTGCTGTCTTGCGGGCCTATGGCTATCAACCAAACAGCGGTCCGTTGTTTACACTCTCCGGCATCTTCAGTTTGTTATCGGCTCCCTTTGGCGGCCACGCCGTCAACCTGGCAGCCATAACGGCTGCCATGTGTGCAGGAGAAGATGCGCACAAAGATCCGGAAAGACGGTATTGGGCGGCTGCAGCCTCGGGAGCCATCTACATCCTGTTTGGCCTCTTTGCCGGTTTGGTCATGGCTTTCGTCGCCGCAACGCCGGGCATCCTAATTGAGGCTGTTGCCGGTTTGGCTCTCCTTGGAGCCCTTGCCTTTTCGATCGGTGAAGCCACCAAAGCTGCCGAAACCCGGGACAGCGCCATCATCACTTTTGCGATTACCGCATCCGGTGTCAGCTTCTTTGGTGTATCAGGGGCGTTTTGGGGGCTTCTGGCAGGCGGAGCCTTTATGGCCTTGATGAAGTTGAGAATTGTAAACTAACACCTTGCCCTCAGCCATTTGCCTCCCATAGTGTCTGACAAGAAACAAATCTGGAGTTACGTGCCTGTGACGGCGCCTTACATTCTTCAACCCAATCCACTCAATCCGGCACTTTCAACAACGGTCACCGGTTTCGACCACACCGGCGCGCAAGTTGACACCAAAGTGGTGACGGAAAAGCCGCTGACCCTGTTCCTCAATTCCCAGGAAGTGGTCACGATGATGACTATTGGAGATCATCCGGATTTGCTCGCGGTTGGGTACCTGAAGAACCAGAACATGCTGGCGGACGATGATGTCATCACCGGCATCGATTACGATGAGGATCTGGAAGTCGTCATCGTGCGCACTGAGCGCGAAACCGACTATGAGGAAAAGCTGAAAAAGAAGGTGCGCACTTCCGGCTGCGCCCAGGGCACCGTCTTTGGCGATATTATGGACGGCTTTGAAACGGTTAGCCTGCCCAAAGACGCCCGGCTGAAAACCTCCTGGCTCTACAGCCTCACAAAGGCCATCAACACCACGCCGTCGCTTTATCTGGAGGCCGGTGCGATCCATGGCTGCGTGTTGTGCCGCGAAGATGCACCTCTGGTTTATATGGAAGATGTTGGCCGTCACAACGCCGTCGACAAGATCGCCGGCTGGATGCAGCTCAACAATGTACCAGCTGATGACAAGATCTTTTACACCACAGGTCGGCTAACCTCGGAAATGGTCATCAAGACCGTAATGATGGGTATTCCTATCCTGGTTTCCCGCTCCGGTTTCACTGCCTGGGGTGTGGAACTTGCCCGTCAAGCGGGATTGACGTTGATTGGGCGCGCTCGCGGCAAAAGGTTTCTGACGCTTGCGGGCGCGGAACGGATAGATTTTGACATGGACCCGGCCCTTGCGGAGGATGAACCGCGCGGCTCGGAACGCAAAGGGAGTAACAAAGCGGAATGACCCCGGGAATAACCCCGCTGACACGGGACAAGGTGCTCGGCTGTGTGCTGGCCGGAGGACAATCCCGCCGGATGGGCGGCGGCGATAAGACACTACTCGATCTCAACGGCAAACCCATGCTGGAGATCATTTTGGACCGCTTGTCCCCGCAGGTTCCGCAAATCGTGCTCAATGCAAATGGCGATGCCAACCGGTTCTCCAGGTTTCCTTATCCTGTTGTTTCAGATTCGATCGCCGGGTTTGCCGGCCCACTCGCCGGTGTTCTAGCAGGATTGGACTACGCGAGAGAAAATCTGCCGGATGTCTCGCATGTGATCTCCGTCGCAGGAGACACGCCATTTTTCCCAGTCGATCTCGTCGACCGTTTCCTGGCCACGACCCCTGCCGACAAACCTGTGATCGCGCTCGCCAGCTCAGCAGACAAACTCCAGCCTGTATTTGGCCTCTGGCCCGTAGCGCTTGCCGAGGATTTGCACGACTGGCTTGCCAAAGGTCAAAGCGGCAAGGTCCTCGCTTTTGTAGACCGTCATGACAGCATTGAAGTTGCTTTCGAATTGGATCAGGCAACCGGCCTTGATCCGTTTTTTAATGCCAACCGGCCGGACGACCTTGAAACGGCCCGCAGCGCGGCGAGTCTTTTAACCTCATGACCACCACTCCCGTTTTTGGAATCACCGGCTGGAAAAACTCCGGCAAGACACAACTTGTCACTCGTTTGGTTGCTGAGTTCACAGCCCGTGGCCTCAAGGTTTCCACCGTGAAACACGCCCACCATAATTTCGATATCGATAAGCCGGGCGCGGACAGCTACCGCCACCGGGAAGCAGGCGCTGTCGAAGTGGCGCTTGTATCAGGCCGCCGCTGGGCCTTGATGCATGAACTGCGCGATGAAGAGGAACCGCCCTTGTCGGCGATCCTGCCGCGTCTTGCCCCTTGCGACCTAATCCTGATCGAAGGTTACAAACGGGAAAACCACCCAAAGATCGAAGCGCGCCGGACAGAATCGGCAGACAAAGGCCCCTTGGCGCCGGAAGACAGCAATATTCTCGCCATTGCTGCCGATCACATGGTGTCCGATACGGCACTGCCTGTTTATGATTTGAACGATGTTTCAGGCCTTGCTGATTTCATCACCGCGCATCTTGACTTGGAAAGACAAGAGCCATGACGGCCAAGCCAGACTTGAACGACTGTTTTTTGCACGACAAGGATCGGCTTAAACA
Organism: Roseibium sp.; assembly: GCF_965216085.1. GTDB lineage: Bacteria > Pseudomonadota > Alphaproteobacteria > Rhizobiales > Stappiaceae > Roseibium. Next base: position 3,134,574 of record NZ_OZ244138.1, read on the forward strand.
CGCCGAGGCTCTGGCGATCCTGAAGGAGCGCATCCAGTCAGTCGCATCCGTCGAAACCGTTTCCCTGGATGATGCCCTTGGGCGTATCCTTGCCGAAGACATAACAGCGCCGCGCAATATTCCCCTGGCAGACAACTCGGCGGTCGACGGCTATGCGTTCCGGTTCTCCGATCATGACGAAGCCGGCGGATTCTTCCGTCTGAGCCAACGCGTGGCCGCAGGTCACAAAAGCGACCAACCCCTTGCCCCCTGGAGCGCCGCGCGGATATTCACCGGCGCAGTCATGCCGCCAGGTGCCGATACTGTGGCCATGCAGGAAGATTGCGAAACGCATCAGCAGGATGGTCAGGACTTTGTCATTGTCCCGCAAGGTCTGAAAAAAGGCGCCAATTGCCGGCTGGCAGGTGAAGATGTTCAAGAAGGGGCTGCGATCTTAACGGTCGGCCACCGGCTCAGGCCGCAAGACCTTGCCGCGATTGCGTCGACGGGTGTCGCTGAGATCGCTGTTTATCGCAAGCTGAAGGTGGCCTTGGTTTCGACTGGTGATGAACTCAGGCGTCCTGGTGATCTCATTACGGTTGGCGATGTTTATGATTCCAATCATTTCCTGCTGAACGGGCTTTGCTCACATCTCCCGGTCGACATCAAAGATCTTGGAATTTTGAAAGATGAAGCGGAGCTGATTGAAAACACATTGGCGTCCGCATCTCAGGAGTTTGACGTGATCCTAACCTCTGGCGGCGCTAGCCGCGGCGAGGAAGATCACATGCAGACAGCCCTGGCAAAACTCGGCCAGCGGCATATGTGGCAACTGGCAATCAAACCAGGCCGTCCTGTAATGTTCGGTCAGATCGGCTCTTGCATTTTCCTTGGCATGCCGGGAAATCCAGTGGCCGCCATGGTTTGCTTTATGCTCTATGCGCGCCCGGTCATCAGCGTGTTGGGCGGCGGCGCCTTTGTCGAACCGCAGCGCTTTCAAATCCCGGCAGATTTCGAGGTGCCGAAGAAAAAGCCCGACCGGCGCGAGTTTTACCGGGGCATTCTGGCGGCGGATGACACTGGGCGCACAGTTGCGCAGAAGTTTGCCCGCGACGGGTCCGGATTGATTTCCGGGCTCCGCGAAGCCGACGGTTTGATCGAAATTCCGGAAGAAGTGACGTCCGTCAACCGCGGGGATCTCGTATCCTTCCTGCCGTTCACGGGCATGGGCGTTTTGTAGAAAAGTCCCGGCTGGAGGCCGGGACCACTGTATTCGGGAAAATTGCCCAATCAGAACGTATAGGGCCAGTCGGCGGCAACAAAGCGGTAGGCATTGCCCTCATTGGCGAGATAACCAAAGCCCGGGAACGGAATGTGCGCGCCTGCGAACATCACCCGGTCGGTGGCCGCTTCGTCAAAGAACTTCTTACGCGTTTCAACCGCCTGAGCCGGATCGATATCAAAGGCAATGCCCCACTCCGGATACCGGGTTTGATACAGAAGCGTATGAACGACATCTGCTGCAATGATCAGCCGTTCGCCGTTGCTCTCCAGAACAAAACCGACATGACCCGGCGTGTGCCCAGGCAACGGTTTGGCCGTGATCCCTGGCAGGATTTCTTTGCCGGAATTAAACAACGTCTGGCGCGATTTATAGGCATCCGCGCTTTTGCGCGCGCCCAAGAAGAACGGCTTGAATTGTTCCGGAGCCGCATTCATCGCCCCATCGTCGAACCAGAATGCATTGTCGACTTCCGGCAGCAACAGTTCAGCATTCGGGAACATCTTTTCGCCGGCCGGTGTCAGCACACCAAATAAGTGATCGGGATGCATGTGAGTGATCAAAACCGCATCGATCTGCTCTGGTGTCACACCAGCGGCCGCCAGCGCCTTTCCGAGATGGCCAACGGTCGGCCCAAGGCTGTCGGATGTCCCCGCATCAATCAGCACCAACTTGTCGCCGGTGTTGACCAGATAGGCATTCACCGGACCGGTCAGCGCTTGGCTATCAATAAAAGCCGCTTTGCGAAGCTGGGATGCAGCCTCCTCGTCATATCCGAGGATCAGCTCAGGGCCCATACTCAAGTAACCATCAAGAAGTGCGGTGACTTCAAAGTTTCCAATCTTGCGGCGAATGGCACCAGCCATCGGCGCACCGGCCATTGGTGCTGCGGCCTGAGCGCCTGTTGAAATCAGGTTCAAACCACTCGCAACACCAAGCGCGGCACCACCCGTTAGGGCTCCACCCAAAAAACCGCGCCTGTTCATCGCGCTCTTTTCAATCGTCATGTCTGTCTCCAAAGCCGTTTGCCAAAACGCCCCCTAGAAGAGGCCGTGCCCTTTAGTTCATTTATTCTTCTGGATTTTAAAGGCGGCTATTTATTATAAGAACCAAAAGCCATCCTTATGAATGATGCGTATTTCCCGCATTTTGGAGACTTCGATGGATAAGTTGAGTGCTCTGACAAGTTTTGTACACGCTGTGCAACTGGGCAGTTTTTCCGCTGCCGCAAGCCGTCTAGGGGTTTCACAGCCAGCTGTCAGCCAGCAAGTCCGCAGCCTGGAAGACAAACTCGGCACACGCCTGATCAATCGAACGACCCGGCGCTTGTCACTCACCGATGCGGGAGAGCGGTATTTCGCTTATGCCAGCGACATATTGGAAAAGCTTTCCGAAGCCGACCGGTCCGTACAAAGTGCAGAGGCTCAAATGAGCGGCCGCCTGACCGTCAGCCTGCCCTATGCGTTCACCGAGCCCGTTCTTGCCGATTTCCTGACGCAGTTCAAAGCAACCTACCCGGCAATCTTCTTCGATGTTCAGCTGTCGGATGCCATGGTAGATGTGCAAAAGGACCAGATCGATGTCGCGATCCGCATGGGGCACATTCTGGATGACCGACTGATAGTAAAAAAACTCGGCGACATGCAACGCTGCCTGATCGCGTCCCCTGCCTATTTGGACAAAACCGGACGGCCACAAACGATCGAGGATCTGAAAAACCACGATTTCCTGCTTTATCCGCACATAGCCGACGCCGGATACATCGAGCTTATCAGCCCTTTCGGAAAACCAACCAAAGTACCGGTGTCGCCGACAATGGTGATTAACAACTCCGCAGCCCTAAGGCGCGCAGCGGTTGCCGGACTTGGTATCAGTACTGCGGTGACCTGGTTGTCCGAACCGCATTTCAACACCGGCGAACTGGAACTCATCCTGGCAGACTGGTCTTTCGGCGTGCATCCGGTGCACGCCGTTTATCCATCCTACCGCTTCATCCCGATGAAGGTCCGCCAATTTGTATCGGACCTTCAAGCTTATATGGCCGATCAGGTAGCCTTTGTCCAAACGGCTGCCGTTGCAGCAGAATGATCCACTTAGACTTCGTCGACAGCCACGACCCAGGTTTCTTTCAAGGCCTCGGCCTCCCACGCCTGCCAAGCGGCAGTCTCTCGTAGAGCTGCGCTGTAGCGGGCGGCAACCGGTGCATCGGTCAAGGTGTAGGTATCAAACCGGCTGACAACCGGCGCATACATGGCATCGGCGATGGTGAAATCACCAAACAGGAATGGCCCGCCTGAAGCGTCCAAGCACTCTTCCCAGATCTGAACGATGCGTGCGACGTCCGCTTTGACATCTTCTCCGACTGCACGCTCTTCCACCGGACGCCGCATGTTCATCGGGCACGCTCCGCGCAATGCGGAAAAACCAGAATGCATCTCCGCTGAGATTGCCCGGGCAAGCGCCCTTTCCTTCTGCCCCTCCGGCCATAGGCCAGCGTCCGGATACCGCTCGGCGGCATATTCCAGAATGGCCAGACTGTCCCAGACCGACAGATCTCCATCCTTCAAAACTGGAACTTTCATACTCGGAGAAAAATCCCGGAACTTCGGATTGCCGTTCTCAAAGTCAAACGGCACCAGGGTTTCCTTGAAGGCAATGCCCTTGTGCTTGAGCGCAATCCAGGGCCGGAACGACCAAGAAGAATAATTCTTGTTGCCAATGAAAAGCTCAATGTCCGCCATGATGTCCTGTCCACTTTGAATGAAGTCCGCTCGCGCCATACCGGTGCCAAGCTCCTGCCTGGCACTTCATGCCCGGTAAAAACTACCTAATGAGTTCAAGCGTTCGCTTCAAATTCAATAAGTTCATGAAAACCATAAGGAAGTTTCATGACCCAACTGCGGCACAACCCTTGCATGCGATAACCAGCATCAAGCCAACCACTCTAGGTCCCAAATGATTGCCTCTGCCCCACCACCAACCTTGGCTCAAACCAACACACTTTCAACTGAGCAAAGGTTGGAAAACAAACCGGTTTTCGACATGAAGGAAATCCGTGCGGAACTTGCCCGCCAATACGAGGCCTGGAAGGAACTGCCGGAAGACCAGAAACTGCGCCACTTGAAGCTGGAAAAACACGGATTGAGCGAACAGGACCTGGATAACCTGCCTGACGCTGACCGTGCCCATTTTGAACAGAAGATTTCCGAGGCGACGAACCGCCCTGCGTTTACCGTCGATGCACAAGACTTGGACAGCGGAGACGGAGTGTGCCGCCCAGTTCTGTCTCTTGCATCGGTCTTGGCAATCTCTGGTTCAAACGCTCCAGAACAAACGAATGAGACCAAACCGCCGCTAGGTTCAACCGAATAACGGGCAAATCCTGGCCGGAACAAAAAGCAATGATCCGCCTTCTGCTGGCCTGAATTTGACTTAAAGGAAACCCTGGTGAGGGAAAATTCTTTCCAGCAAGGGCCTTTGCGCGAAAAAAGGCAATTTTGCACTGTGTTTTTTTCCTAGGCCCGCTTGAAATTTGACTCGAAGTGTATGGAATAGGGCGGTCGGGCGAAATGGTGGGAGGAACCCACCCAAGACCCAAACAAAATACTAGGGGAATAAATATGCGTTTTGTGCGTATGGCCGCAGCTGCGGTTGCAGTCCTGGCCGCCGTCGGTGGCGCGGAAGCTAAAGACTGGTCCAAAGTCCGTATCGGTACCGAGGGCGCCTACCCTCCGTTCAACTCCCTGACCGCTGACGGTCAGCTGGTTGGTTTCGACATCGACATTGCCAACGCTCTTTGCGAAGAAATGAAGGTCGAATGTGAATTTGTCACCCAAGACTGGGATGGCATGATCCCCGCCCTTCAGGCTGGCAAATACGACGCCATTATCGCGTCCATGTCGATCACCGAAGAGCGTAAGCAGAAGGTCGACTTCACCAGCAAATACTACAACACACCGCCGGCAATCGGTGTTCCGAAAGATTCGAAGATCGCAGGCGTTTCTGCTGATGATCTCAAAGGTGTCCTTTTGGGCGCCCAGTCTTCCACAACCCACTCCAACTATGCCGAAGCGCACTTCCCGGACGCTGAGCTGAAGCTCTATCCGACAGCGGATGAGTACAAGCTGGATCTGGAAAACGGCCGCATCGACGCTGTGATCGAAGATGTTGTTGTTCTGTCCGACTGGCTGGCAACCGACAACGGCGCTTGCTGTAAGGTTCTCAACACCTTGAAGTCCGATCCGGTTATCAACGGTGAAGGCGCTGGTATTGCGATCCGCAAGGGTGAAGGCGAATTGAAGGACATGTTCGACAATGCGATCAAAGCGATCCTTGCGAACGGTAAGTACAAAGAAATCAACGACAAGTACTTCTCCTTCGACGTTTACGGCGGTTAATTTGATCGTCTTATGAAAATGGAGCGTGGCGCGGTCACCGTGTCACGCTTTACTGTGAGTCCAATCTCACACGACGGCTGGCGGGGCAGCCGGACAAAGAAACAACAAAAACAGAAAGAAGCGCCGGCCGATGAATGAAGCTTTGACGCTGTTGTCCTTTGGGGATCAGGGCTGGGGAGACACGATCGCCTCAGGGGTGCTGATTACTATTTCCTTAGCTTTGGCGACGCTGCCGTTCGGGCTTGTGCTCGGTTTTGTGATCGCGCTTGCCAAGAATTCATCTGAGCCCAGCCTGAAACTTGCGGCCAACATTTACACCACGATTTTCCGAGGCCTTCCGGAACTTCTGACGCTGTTTCTGGTCTATTACGGTGCACAAATTGCCATTCAGGAAGGGCTCAAGCTCGCCGGTTTCGATGTCTACTTCGAGGTCAACTCCTTCGCCGCCGGCATGGTCGCCCTCGCCCTTGTGTTTTCATCCTACGCGTCCGAAGCCTTCCTGGCGGCCTTCAACGGCATTCCACAAGGCCAGTATGAAGGCGGACATGCTTTAGGGTTGTCGCGCTTTCAAACGATGCGGCTGATCATCTTGCCGCAACTGATCCGCCTTGCCCTGCCCGCGCTTGGCAACCTGTGGCTCATTCTATTGAAAGAAACCTCGCTGGTTTCGGTGATTGGGCTTGCCGATCTTGTGCGTGAAGCTGGCATTGCCGCCCGCGTCACCAAGGAACCTTTCCTATTCTTCGGGGTAGTTCTGCTGGTTTATTTGCTACTCGCCATGATCTCTTCGGCAGGACTGATGCGCATTGAACGCTGGTCCAAACGTGGGGAGGCTGCACGATGACCGCCGCAAACCCGACCACGGGGACACTCCGTCCGCCTACCCCTCCAAAAAAGTGGACCAACACCCGGATTGTTGGTCACGTGCTGATGGCGCTATGGATCCTGTCCGGTGTCTATCTCGTCTATTTTTTGGGTTCCAACATCGCCAGTCCGTTCGTCCAAAAATACTGGCCGAAATATGTTGATGGGTTCATCCTAACCATCCAGATTGTTGGTGTGTCCCTCGTCCTAGGCGCACTGATATCCATCCCAATCGCAGCCGGGCGCGCCTCGCAGTGGAAACTGTTTTCCTGGCCCGCCTATGCCTATGTGAATTTTTTTCGCGGCACCCCGCTGCTCGCGCAGACCTTCATGGTCTACTATGGCTTTGGCGCCTTTAGCGCCGAACTGAAGTCGATCGGCCTGTGGTGGTTCTTCCGCGACGCTTGGTATTGCGTGATCTTCACGTTCTCTTTGAATACGGCTGCCTATCAGGCAGAGATTCTGCGCGGTGCGATCCAGAACGTGCCAAAGGGACAATGGGAGGGGGGCGAAGCTCTTGGGCTTTCAAGACCGGTGATCTTTTTCAAGATCATCCTGCCGCAAGCCCTGATGGTTGCGCTGCGTCCGTATGGCAATGAGATTATTTTGATGATCAAGGGATCAGCAATCGCATCCATCATCACGATCCTAGATCTGATGGGTGAAACGCGCCGGGCCTATTCCCGCTCCTATGATTTCCAGGCGTATATTTGGGCGGCAGTCGCGTATCTCATGATCGTGGAAACACTGCGCCGGGTCTGGGACAAACTCGAAGCCCGCTTGACCCGCCATTTGAAACGGTGACACCGGTCACCGTTTCATTGCTCTGGCATACTCTGACACGGTCCCTTTGCCCGGCCGCCTCCCCGCTGTCTTTGGAGAATTTCCATGTCCGCAAACAAACCACCATTTCATGCTGACACGCTGCTTGCCCATGGCGGCGGTGGATTTGACCAGGCGACCGGAGCGGTCGTGCCACCGATCCCTGTGGCGACTACGTTTGTCCGCGATGAAGACTATGCGCTGGTCAGCGGCGATCATCTTTACAGCCGTGATGACAACGACCTCTTCCGGAAAACTGAAGCGCTCCTGGCCACATTGGAAAACGGCGTAGATAGCCGCCTGTTTTCGTCTGGCATGGCCGCGATTGCAGCCGTCGCCCGGATTATCAAACCCGGCGGCACCTTGATGGCCCAATCGGGTATTTATTGGGGCACGACACTGTTCTTGCGCCAACATTGCGCCCGCAACGACATTGCCTTGGTCGAATGCGATGCCAGCGACATCGACACTTTGCGGGACGAACTCGCGATCACCAAACCAGACCTGGTCTGGCTGGAAGTTCCGAGCAACCCCTACTTGAAGGTTGCCGACATCAGCAATGTTTCCGACCTGTGCAAATCCGCAGGCGCCTTGCTTGCCGTGGATGCAACAGCCGCAACGCCATTAATCATGAAGCCGCTCACACTCGGTGCGGATCTGGTGATGCATGCGGCCACCAAGGCACTTAACGGGCATTCGGATCTTCTAGGCGGTGTCGTCACCACCAAAGATTCGACCTCAGACGCCTGGGACTTCATCTGTACTGAACGCAAGATGGCCGGCGCCGTCATGGGGTCCTTTGAAGCCTGGCTGCTGCTGCGTGGCCTCAGAACTCTAAGCCTGCGCGTGGAACGCATGAATGCCAATGCGATGGCGCTTGCCGAACATTTGGAAGCCCATCCCAAAATCGAAAAAGTTCTTTATCCCGGCCTTCCCAGCCACAAAGACTATGCGACAGCAAGAAATCAGATGACCGGTGGGTACGGGTCGCTGATGTCCGTACAAACACAGGGCGGCAAAGATGAAGCCTTGAAAGTCACGGGTGCGCTCAAGCTGTTCCAGCGCGCCACGTCTTTGGGCGGCACGGAGAGCCTGATTGAACACCGGCGGTCGATTGAAGGCGAAACCTCAGGCATTCCGGAAAATCTGCTGCGCCTATCCCTTGGCATTGAGCATATCGCTGATCTGATCGCGGATTTTGATCAAGCTCTCGCAAAAATTTAAGTGCCATCGGACTGTTCAGGCCGCAAAGACCGCATCCAGGAAATGAACGCCTTTAGCGCCGGACGTTGAACACCTGGTCTCGTCACGAGATGGTAACCCGCGCCGGAATGGAACCGGTCCTCAAACAAAACCTGCAAATTGCCCGTTTCAATGTCTGGTTCGATAAAAGCTCGGGCCGTCGCCGAAATGCCATCGCCCCGGCGCAGCCCTTCCAAAACCATGTATCCAGGCAGATGAGTGACATTTAGTTTGGCTTGCGGAACCACACCTTGCCGTTCCAGCCAATGCGCCAGTTCATTGGTGCCGTATTCCTGAAGCCAAGGGTAATCCAGGATGTCTTCAGGTTTCTCGATTTTGCGGTCACCAATGAGGCATTTGGCGCCGACCACCACGAAATTCGTTTTCAAAAACGGTTCTGACTCAAGGCCCGGCCAAGTTCCGCGGCCAAACCGGACAGCAAGATCCGTCCCTCCGGGTGTCAATTCCACAACTTCAGCGCTGGGATTGAGCATCAATTCGATATCCGGGTGCTTATGTCTGAAATCATTGATCCGCGGCATCAGCCAACTGACAGCAAAGGAAGGTGTCATGGTGATGTTCAGCGGACGGGCTGAAGCATTCCGGCTGATCGCTTCGATGGCCTCCCCAATCGCATCGAACCCTTTGCGCAAACCTTCGTAGAGTTGTGCACCTTCTTCTGTCAGCTCAACGCCCCGCCCGGCCCGATTTGTAAGCTGCACGCCAAGGTGTTTTTCCAGTGCTCTCACCTGCTGGCTGATCGCGGCATGGGTCACATTCAAATCGCGTCCCGCTGCGGACAGGCTTTTCGTTTCGGCAACGGCCGCAAATGCCCGAAGGCTGTTGAGTGACGGGATGGCACGCCAGTCCATATGTAATTTTTCCTTACACCACAAAATTCTTCCTGACTCGCAATAAGAGCCAGAAACAAGCACATTATCCTCACACAACCGAGCATGAGGATGTAAGTTCATGTTAAATATATATGCACAGAGCTTTATGGAAGCCAGCCGTTTTTCGTCAAACACCCGCCCCGACCCGCACACACATGCGGCTTTAGAAAAAATGACCGAACACAAATCCTTCGCACCGTTTTTTTGGGCCAAGCGGACCCAGAAGCGCTAAGGAACAGGCCTGACAAGCGCAACAGAATGCCGTAGAACCTGATGCAGTTCGTTGATACCAAAGGCCCGGCCGCAGCCGGGCCTTCGTCTGCAGGGGAGCCTTATTATGGCAAAGGTGGCATTTATCGGTCTTGGGGTTATGGGATATCCGATGGCGGGATACCTGAAGACCAAAGGCGGACACGACGTAACCGTCTACAATCGCACCACGGCCAAGGCCGAGAAATGGGCTGCTGAATATGGCGGCAGCTTTGCCAAGACCCCGCAAGAAGCCGCTGAAGGCTGTGATTTCGTCTTTGCCTGTGTCGGCAACGACGATGACCTGCGGTCCGTGACCACTGGACCAGACGGTGCGTTCCATGGCTTGAAAGAAGGCGCGATTGTTGTCGATAACACAACAGCTTCTGCGGAAGTTGCCCGCGAACTCTATTCAGTCGCCAAGGAAAAGGGCTGTGGCTTCATCGATGCGCCAGTGTCCGGGGGTCAGGCGGGCGCCGAAAACGGCGTTTTGACCGTCATGTGCGGCGGTGATCAGGATGTCTTTGACAAAGCCAAGCCGGTAATTGAGTGTTTTTCCAAGTTTGTCGGCCGGATGGGCGGCAGCGGCGCTGGTCAATTGACCAAGATGTGCAACCAGATCTGCATCGCAGGCCTGGTTCAAGGGCTGTCCGAAGCCATCCACTTTGCCGAAAAAGCCGACCTCGATGTCGAAGCCGTCATTTCAGCTATCCGCGGTGGCGCGGCCCAGTCCTGGCAGATGGAAAACCGTTGGGAGACTATGCGCGATGGCAAGTTTGACTATGGCTTCGCCGTTGACTGGATGCGCAAGGATCTGGGTATTTGCCTGAAGACCGCCAATGACACGGGCGCCCGCCTGCCCGTCACCGCTCTGGTCGATCAGTTTTATGCGGAAGTCCAGGCAATGGGCGGCAACCGCTGGGATACGTCCAGCCTGATCGCGCGCCTGCGGAACGCTGACAGGAGCTAAAACCAAATGAACCGCAAACCTTCAGCCGATGATTGGCCACTCGAGGCAGTACTCGAGGCATTGAAGGAACGCGGCTCAGAAGAAAACCGCGCCGGACTGGCGCGGTTTGGGATCGATGCATCCAATGCGTTTGGCGTTCCGATGGCTGTGCTGCGGCCCTTTGCGCGCCAGATTGGCCGGTCTGAGGACCGCGCACTGGAATTATGGGCGAGCGGTTATCACGAGGCCCGCCTGTTGGCGATCCTGACGATCCCGCCTAAGGCGCTTACAGACACTCAAGCCTGGGCCTGGCTGGCCGATATTCAATCCTGGGACTTATGTGACCAGTTGACCAATATCCTGGCGAAACGCGCTGGTTCTGAGGCGATGGTCGGCCCGCTGGCTGAAGAAGAAGGCGAGTTTTTGCGCCGGGCTGCCTTTGCCCTGATTGCTTGGCGCGCCGTCCATGCCAAGACGTCACCGGATACAGAGTTTCTAGCTTATTTTCCGCTGATCAAATCAGGGGCAACCGACCCGCGCAATTTCGTCTGGAAAGCGGTTCATTGGGCGCTCCGGCAAATCGGCAAACGCTCCGCCAGCCTGCATGGACCAGCATTGCAGTTGGCCAACGACCTTGTGTCCGCGCAAGACAAGCCCAGTCAACGCGTTGGACGCGAAGCCTTTCGCGAGTTGGACTCAGCAAAGGTCCGCGGGCGCCTCGGCCTTCCCGACGCGCCCTGACCTCAAGTTTGCCTATTCAGACACAGCTTCCTGCGCGATGGAGTCCAGCAGCGCGTTGACTTCGCCGATCGCAGCTTTTGAAGCTTCTGACCCGGTTTCGCTCAGCCGGCGGAACCCGACAGTCACGCTGCCCTCGGCATCCGGTGTGTCATAGACAAAGAGCGTGTATGGGCAATAGGCGATATTTGCTGCATCGGCCTCCATTGCCTTGCGGGAGAGGTCCGCCGAACAAAACAGCATGGCCTGGGCATTGGAAAAAATTTTCTTTGATCCGCCGACATCTGCAGATGTCCGCTCCAGCATCTCGCCGATGTGCGACGTGTAATCGATCACCAGACCGCGATTGACGATCGCGTTTTCAAGGCCAAACCGTACGTCCTCAAAATCTGCCTCGACCGTGTAAGCGGTCACGCCTTCGGGTACAGATCCTTTTTCCGCTGCACTTGCTGGCACAATTGGGGTGGCCGCTGCGAAAACTGCGGCCACGGTTATCGATTTCCAAAGTTCTATCACGATGTCCTCCCGTAACTTGTTTCGGGAGGTTAAAGCACAATGGCGGTCACCGCCATTGACACATCTCAATTTTTGAATGTTTTCTCGCCGCCCCTATCAGACCTCGACCTCCAGCGTGCCGATCGGGTTGGAACAACATGCCAGGATGTAGCCGTTTTCAACATCCTCATCGCTGATACCGCCAGAGTGGACCATGTGAACGTCCCCTGCGACCTTCTTGACCTTACAGGTTCCGCAAACGCCAAAAGTACATCCGGACGGGATGTTCAGACCGGCATCCTTTGCAACGGCCAGAACCGTGTCGGTTTCCGAACACCAGGCCGACACATTGGAATTTGTGAAAACGATCTGTGCCTGGGTGTCTTCCTGCGGCACAACATCGTCGAACTCCGTCAGTTCCTCTTTGGTTTCCGCTGGCGCCTGGAAACTCTCCTGATGATAGCGATCCATGTCGTAGCCGAGCGCGTTCAAAATCTCACGCACAGATTCCATGAACCCTTCCGGCCCACAGCAATAAACATCTCGATCCAGATAATCGTTGCACATGAGACCCAGCATCAGCTGGTTGAAATGCCCCCGGTAGCCAGTCCACACTTCATAAGGATCGTTCTGATTAACGACAAAATGAAGCTGCAGTCCGTTGGTACGGCACGCCATGTATTCCAGCCGTTTGCGGAAGATGAGATCCGCCGGCCGGTTTGCGCACTGAATAAAGCAAATGTCCGGCTCTTCCCCGCGCTCAAACAAAGTGGCCGCCATGGACATCATAGGTGTGACACCGGAACCTGCGGAGATAAACAGGTATTTGCCGTCAGGGCTCGTGGGCAAATGGAACAATCCGGCCGGTCCAAACGCCTTGATCTGCATCCCCTGCTCCAAGTGATCCAGCATCCAGCGTGTCCCGACACTGCCTTCCTGCGCCTTTACCGTTACCGACAGATAGGCTTGCGTCGCCGGAGATGATGAGATCGTGTAAGTCCGCTGCACATTACCGCCCGGCACAGGCAAGTCGAGCGTGATAAACTGTCCGGCCTTATAGACGAAACGTTTGCCCGACGGCGGGCGGAATGTGAAGGTTTTCACATTCGGCGCTTCCGGCAGAACGTTTACGCATTCCAAGGGCTCGCTGTCACTCCAGACAGGCGTATCCTTGTCTGGCATTGGAATCATGGCCATGACTTACTCCGCTGCTACGCGGAAACGGCCAATCAGACCGGCTTCCAGCGTCCGTGTGTACCAGTCGATGAACTGGATCACACCGCTTTCCTGCACCGGCGAATAGGGTCCGGGCTCATAGGCCGGCGAATTGATACCAATCTGATTTTCTTCAACAATCTGACGATCTTCATCATTGGTATGCTGCCAGACTTCTGTCAGCCGCTTCAAATCATAATCGACACCTTCCTTGGCATCCTTATGGACCAGCCAAGTGGTGCTGACCCGGGTTTCCTGTGGCCCCACCGGCAATACGCTGAACGTCAGAACGCTGTCAGACAGGAAATGGTTCCAGGTGTTCGGATAGTGGAAGAACAGGCAGGATCCGGCATTGTCGAACGGAATGGATCCAACACGACGGGACACAGCGGCCTTGCCATCCATGGTGTAGCTGACCGCATCGCCAAGGAACGGAATGCGCACAAAACGCCATTGTTCGTTGTCGTTGATCACATACTTGGACGGCAGCCCGGCGTTTTCGCAGCGCGCGATATGCTCCTTACCAAGATTGGATCCAGCAGCATCCGCGCCGCCAACAATATGCGGATCATCTGAAAACGTCCGGCAAAGTGAGGGGTGCGAACCGGAGCAGTGATAGCACTCGCGGTTGTTCTCCAGGACCAATTTCCAATTGCCCTTCTCGGTGATGGTCGACTGATGGGCAACTTTCAGGTTGGAAAGATCATGCGGGCCAAGATAGCGCTCCGCTTGTGCCTTCAGGTCCAAAACATCCGGCGCAACATCAGCTAAACAAATGAACACCATCCCGGAGATATCGGCACAGTGAACCGGCTTCAAACCGTGGTTCTCCGGCTTGAAATCTTCCCCCATTTCCCGGGCCCAGAGCAGTTTGCCATCCAGCTCATAGGTCCACTGATGATAGGGGCAGACCAGCTTCGGAGAGCTGCCCTTGGATGCCGAGCAAATCCGGCTGCCACGGTGGCGGCAGGAGTTGTGGAAGCTCCGGATCTGGCCGTCTGCACCGCGCACGATGATGATCGAATAGGCGCCAATCTCCAGGGTCACATAGTTGCCGGTCTTGGGCAGTTCGGCGGCTGGAAGCGCGAAAACCCACTCTTTGTGCCAGATGTTTTTCATGTCTGCCTGAAAAACATCCTCATCGGTGTAGAACGCCTGCGGCAAGGAGTATCCGGGGCGGCGGGACATGAGTAGCGAAAGAATCTCTGCATCGCTGCGCATACTGCGTCATCCTTTGTGAGCCGAGTCTAACGGCCATTGATTTGGCAGAAAATTGCCGTGCCTTGCCGCATGGCCATAGCTCAAAACCGGCATCGGCTTATTCACAAAAGACGTGCCGCAAATTCGGTCAGCCCTGCCGCTTTTCTAGATATCTTTCACTATCCTCAAAGCGTCATAGATTGCCGCATGTGTGTTACGGGCGGAAACCGCATCGCCAATCCGGTAGAGCGCAAAGGCCCCGCCGGGATTCGCGTCCATTGGTTGCGGACGGCCGAAGATGAGCGCCTCCTGATTGACACTCCCAAGGTTTTTGGATTTCGGCTTCAGGTCGAAATAGAGCTCATCCATCGGCACCGTGCCGTGATTGACGACGATCTGATCGAAGTCCCGCTCTTCAGTGAAGGCGGAATAGTCCGTGCCTATAACTGCCGACAGCATATTACCGGCCTTCCGGACCGCCTTCAGACGATACGTCACGGTTAAGCGAACGTCTTTGTCTTGCAGCGCCCTCATATAGGGCACCAGGTTCATGGCCATGACGTCCGGCGCAAACGACCGGTCGGGGGTCATGATTTCAACATGTGCGCCAGTGTTCGCAATTAACTCGGCTGCCTGCAACGCCGGATGGTCCCCGGCATCGTCATAGACCAGGACACGCTTGCCCGGCTTGACATCCCCGGCAATGATGTCCCAAGCGGAGACAACAAGATCGTTGCCCTCGCTTAACACCTCCTTATGCGGCAACCCGCCCGTTGCGACAATAACAACATCCGGATTTTCAATTTCAACATCATATGCTTCTGCAAATTTGTTGAAGTGAAACTTTACCCCCCTCTTTGCGCATTGTTCCATACGCCAATCGATAATGGAGATCATTTCTCTCCGCCGTTCCGACTGCGCAGTCAAGCGGATCTGTCCACCCGGGTCGGGAGCAGCTTCAAACACCGTGACATCGTGCCCCCGCTCACCTGCTACCCGGGCAGCTTCCATGCCTGCCGGCCCTGCCCCGACAACCACAATCTTCTTTTTCTCAGCAGTTTCGGGAATGTCATGCGGCATGGTCAATTCACGGCCCGTTGCCGCATTGTGGATGCACAGCGCATCGCCAGCCTGGTAAATCCGGTCCAAGCAATAGGTTGCCCCAACGCAGGGACGAATGTCCTCCTCGCGTCTTTCGGCGATTTTCTTGACCAATTGCGGATCTGCCATATGGGCGCGGGTCATCCCGACCATATCGAGGAGCCCCTCTGCAATCGCATGGCGGGCCGTGGCCACATCCGGTATTTTCGCTGCATGAAATGTCGGAAGACCGATTTCCTGTTTGATCCGACCGGCAAAGTCTAAGTGCGGCGCATTGCGCATGCCTTGCACAGGGATGACATCCGTCAATCCAGGGTCGGTGTCGATATGGCCACGGATCACATTGAGAAAATCGATATTTCCTGTTGCCTTCAAGCGCCGGGAGATTTCCAGCCCCTCATCTTCGGTGATCCCACCCTCCAAATCCTCGTCGGCCGTGAACCGGATACCGAGAATGAAGTCCTCACCAACCCGCGCCCGTACCGCGTCGATCACTTCCATGGAAAACCGCATGCGGTTTTCCAGCGATCCACCATAAGGACCTTCAAGCGTGTTGGTGACCGGAGACCAGAACTGATCCATTAAGTGGCCGTAGGCCTGGAGTTCAATGCCATCCATGCCACCCGCTTTCATGCGTTCTGCGGCGTCGGCATAGTCCTGAACAATCCGGGCAATGTCCCAGTCTTCAACCTGTTTTGGAAACGCCCGGTGTGCAGCTTCGCGCTCATGGCATGAGGAGACAGCCGGCAGCCAATCACCCTTGTTCCAGTGCGTTCTCCGGCCCAGATGCGTCAGCTGGATCATCACGGCGCAGCCGTGGTCATGACAGGCATCTGTGAGCCGTTTAATCCACGGCACCACCTCGTCCTTATAAGCAAGGATATTGTTGAACACTGGAGGCGAATTGCGCGACACCGCCGCCGACCCGGCAGTCATGGTCAAGGCCACGCCTGCTTTGGCGCGTGTCTCGTGGTACGCCCGGTAGCGGTCTTTCGGCATGCCGTCTTCGGGATAGGCTGGCTCATGCGACGTGATCATGATCCGATTTTTCAACGTCAAATGTTTCAGCTGATACGGCTGCAGCAAAGGATCCTTAGACATGCCTCTCCCTCAATGCCTTTCGCTCACCTCATGAGCGGAGATTTCAGAGTAAGAGCGATCCACCGGACTTGAAAAGCCGCAAAAACGACATTCATGTCGCTTTTGAAAACACATGTGTCAATTTCGCTTGTTTCCAGGGGCCGGCACTGCTACCGCACAAGAATGAAGAGCCCTTTGATCGACAAAACATCCGGATGGCGCGGATCGCGCGATGTCTGGGTACAAGCTGCTTATGAAGCCCTCATTGAAAGCGGAATCGACTCTGTAAAGGTCATGCCGCTGGCTGACCGGCTTGGCTTGTCCCGGACCAGCTTCTATGGCCATTTTTCAAGTAGACAGGATCTACTGGATGCACTGATCACCCTGTGGCAGACCAAAAACACGGGCAACTTAGTCAAGCGGACAGAAGACTACGCCGAGACGGTCACAGAAGCGGTGTTGAACATTTTTGATCTCTGGCTGCTTCCCGACCAGTTCGACTCCCGCCTGGAATTTGCCGTCCGCAACTGGGCGCACACTGATCCGAAGCTGGCGCGATTGCTAGATGAAGCCGATCAGATCAGGGTCGAAGCCCTGGAAGCGATGTTCACCCGCTTTGGACATGAACAGGCTTTTGCCAACGTCCGCGCCAATACGGTCTACCAGACCCAGATCGGTTATATCTCGATGAAAAAAGACGGCCCGTTTGAGCCGCTGGAGCCCCGGTTGGCCCGCATGCCGTTCTATGCTGAAATCTTCACAGGCCAGCCGGTCTCAGACGCAGAATTTGCCCGCTTCCGCGCCCGGCATCCGATTACGACGTAAAGTCGGCACTGTGGGTGAAAGGTTTGGAGTCAAAACCTGCGCCAAACTCGCGCGCGGCCTTAGCACCTTCAATACGAGGCATACCATTTGTGAGCTCCCGCAACATCAGCCCACATACGCTGATCATTAGGAGTGGAACAAAAGCAGAGAACTTCCTCACTGTCTCCCAATCGATAAAACCCAGCGCCGCCTGTATTAGCGGAGCGGCACCTACGATTCCGCCCAATACCTGCAACAACACCGTCCAGCGAGGTTTGCAGCGAAGTAACAAAAGCAATCCCACTGACACCAAAAGCCAATCGTATAAGATAAATGATGGGGAAGCGATACACATTGCGAAAACAACGACCGGCAATGAGCGGTCAACTGACAATTTGCGGCCCGAGAACCAAACCAACACTGTGCAGCACATCATGACCAAGACCTGACCTGCCATTTTTACAGTATCCGAGGCTCCGAGCTTGCCCAATGAATGACTGATGGTAATCATCGGCGCAAAGGCATCCCACAATTGAGTGGAATGCCCGCCAGCGCTTATTGATGAAAAAAAGGCTTCCCATACAGAAGACCCGTAAACCGCTAAAGTCAGGAAAAACAGAAACAGCGTTCCGAATGCCGCATAAGCGAATACTGGCCAGCTCCTCACAGAAATCAGGAAAACCGGCACGAGCAAACCGAATTGCGGTTTAATCGTTGCAATCGCTAGGGCAACTCCGCTCAATAACGGCATTTTTCGATGATTGATCAACGCAAATACTAGGAGAAAAATGAAAATCGGAGATATCTGAAGGATGCTGAAAGAAAAATACGCCCCACAAGACAAGACCGTAAGAACATATGGAGTTATGCCGAGGTTAAGCCGAAGCGAATATACCAATCCAATGATTGCAACCGAATTGAGAACTATGCCAACCGCCCTTGCGACAGGATATGGAAGATGCGCCAACGGTTCAAAAAACAGAAAAGCTTGAGGCGGGTTTAGGAACAAGAGCTCCTCATTGCTCTCAGAGAAAACGCTGGCAAAATGCTGATAATCATAGGCAAGGGCGGCGTTCCCTTCGAGAGCCAGCTGTCCACCACGATAAAACGCAGCAAAATCCTCAATTCCAAGTTCTCCAAGGCCCTTATCAAATTCAAGAAGCCCATGATCGCTGCCCAAAAACAACATCAGCATACCGATACTTGTGAAGATCGAAACTGCAAGAAAGACAGGACCTCCAAACGGCTCTTTCAAACCAATGATGTTGAAGATCTTGAAATCGACGGACTCCAAGCGTTGGGCAGAATTGAAAAAAAGTCTCAAAATATGAATCCTTCAAAAACAGGGAAATCAAAAACGGCTCCCAAACAAAGAAATTCATATTTTTACATTGTAAATAATGACTAAAATTTATCCATGCAATTTTTTCATTTAATCGCAATACGCGCATTCAGGACTGCATAAACAAAGTTCACCACCCCATCGCTTTGCAATATATGAGAGACTATCTGTCCGAATTATTCTTCGGTTTTTCTGCTGCGACATAGGCAAGAGGCAGAGCTGTGGTGTTTTTGATCTGCTCCATCGCAAATGTGGTCGAGACATCTGAAATATCGATCTTGGCGATCAGGCGCTTGTAGAACGAGTCATAGGCTTCAATGTCTGGAACAGCGACGCGCAACAGGTAATCCACTTGACCCGCCATCCGGTAGAACTCAACGACTTCCGGAAACTCCTGGATGACATCCGCGAATTTCTTCAGCCAATCTTCGGAGTGCTGGCTGGTGGTTATGGCTACAAAGGCTGTCACTTTCGCATTGACCTTTGCAGGGTCAAGCAGCGCCACCCGGCCGGTGATCACGCCGTCTTCTTCCATCTTTTGAATGCGCCGCCAGCACGGTGTTGTCGACAGGCCGACACGCCGGCCGATTTCGGCAACCGGCACTGTGCAATCTTCTTGCAGAATGGAAAGGATACGGCGGTCGATACGGTCAATCATCGGATTACCTGGAAATTCTTCGCGTTGAGATGCCCGTTAGCCGCCTTAGCAGCCAGGATTCGTTTTGCCCGTCAGGACCAGTTTCCGCAATATCGTCCTACGCGGCGGAAATGCAAGAGAAATTGAGATTTTTCTTCCAATTTCCTGGTCATTTTCCCTTGATAGAGACCGATCTTGGTGCGATCTCAGGCTGAGAATAGAAAAAAATTCCAAAACCCTGCTCGGATTGGAGATAAAAATGTCCGGCCTGTCCCTCAGCCTCAAGACGTTCGCAGCCGTTGCTCTGGCAGCCCTGATCCAGTTGACAGGCCTGACAGGTGCGGCACGCGCTCTGGACGCTGCGCCTTTGGTCAATACCGGTTGGCTTCATGACAATTTGGAAGACGAAGACCTCCTTGTTCTGGACATTCGATCCCCGCTCGCCAAATCGGGCAAAGAAGATTATCTCAAGGGCCACATTCCAGGCGCCGTTTGGAGCGAATACCCCGGCTACTGGCGGACATCCCGCGGCGACGTGACAGGTGTTCTGCCGTCCATTGAAAAACTTGAAGCCTCCCTGTCCGAACTCGGTGTCCATGAAGACCGGACAGTTGTCTTGGTGCCAGCCGGCACGTCCGATCTCGATTTTGGTGCAGCAGCCCGTATCTACTGGACCTTCAAATATCTCGGCCATGACAAGGTCTCGATCCTAAACGGCGGGTACGCTGCCTGGATTTCGGCCGGACATGCCGTTGAAACCGGTGAGATTGTTCCCGAAGGCGATATGTTTGTCGCCGAACCCCGGCCGGAGTTGCTTGTTTCTACGGATGAGGTTGCATCCCTTGTTGGCGGGAATGCACTGCTGCTCGACAGCCGCCCGCAAACGCAATTCGACGGTCTTGAAAAACATGATGATGCGACACGGTTCGGACATCTTCCAGGCGCCACGCATTTCGATCAGGCCCAGTTTTACGACCGTGCCACAAACACGTTAAAGTCAAAGGATCAGTTGAAAACACTCGCGGCCGAGGTTGCCGCTTCTTCGTCGGACCCGGTCATTGCTTACTGCAACACCGGCCACTGGGCGGCCACCAACTGGTTCGTACTGACGGAACTTCTTGGCTACGAAAATGTCGCGGTTTATGACGACAGCATGGTTGGCTGGAGCCGCCAAAGCGACCTTCCGATGATTTCTGCGAAGACGGCAACAAACTAGGAAAACTCCCCTGGGGAACACGCTCACACGTGGGCGGGTCCCACGCCTTGCGCCCGGCCCAACAGCCGGGCGATCTCTTTTTGCAGGACCGGCAGCAAGTCTGTTTCGAACCACGGATTTTTCCGAAGCCAGGCATTGTTGCGCCAAGACGGATGCGGCAAGGGAATAACGCGTGGCTTGGCAGCCGTTCCGCTGTTTTCGAAATAGCTTTTCCACGCTGCGACTGTGTCCGTCAGCGATCCCTTTCGAGCGTTACCTAAGTGATAGGCTTGCGCATATTGGCCGATCACCAAGATCAATTCGATCTGCGGCATGGCTGCAAACACCCGGTCATGCCAGGCTTTGCGGCACTCGCGCCGCGGCGGCAGATCTCCGCCCTTGGTATCCAGCCCAGGAAAACAGAACCCCATCGGAACGATCGCAAGTTTGTCCGGGTGATAAAAAACGTCTTCGCCAATCCCCATCCAGGCGCGTAACCGGTCTCCAGACGGATCAGTAAATGGCTTTCCGCTTTTATGGACACGAGTTCCGGGTGCCTGACCGCAAATACATATTCGCGCTTTTGACGATGTCTGCAGCACCGGTCTCGGCTGATGTGGCAGAGGCATTTTGTCCGGCGTCTCCACACAGATCCGGCAAGCCCGAATGTCATTAGACAGCGTTGCGATGCATTCCATTTTCCGCATACCAATCAATGATTTAATTTGAACAATCCGGTTAACTCTTTGCTTACCACAATTCTAGGCATGATCTTAAGGAATGGTGAGTCAGATTGAAGAAACAAGCATAATAGAAATAACCAATTGAACACCTTGGGCAGGCCAAATGGACACCGCCGCGTCACTCAAAGACGACGAAAGCCAGGCAATCGACCGCGAGCGCGCGCAACGCCGCCGGGAGATGGCCCGGTCAATTGGTGCACCCCGCAGCCGGCTTGGCGCTCCAGACCGTCAGCATTCAACGTTTGAACTGGAACGCCAGCATCTTTTTGCCGACACCCGGATCAACGCCGCGTTTGCGGTTCCCCTGCTTGTACTGATTGTCACTGCGATTTCGGTGATCTGGCTCAATCCGTTTTTCCTCGGTGCCTGGTTGGTTCTCACGCTGTGTACCCATCTGTTTATGGTGGTCACCAGCCACACCTATGAGCGTGCGCCATCAGACCAAAAAGCCCGGATTTATTGGCGCCGGCGATTCACTCTTGGCGATCTGTTTTATGGCTGTTCCTGGGCATCGTTTTTCCTATTGCCGCAATCGGAAAATGCCGGCGACGGCTTTGTGATTTTTCATTTCGCAACGCTGCTGATCGTCGTAGCCATGAACACGATGCAATCGGCAACCCTGCCCCGGTGCCTTCTGGTCAGCACATTGCCGATGACCTTGGTGGTTACGGCAACGTTCCTGCAGCAAATCGACCCAATCCATTACACGTTGGCGGCGATGGCCATTGGCGCTCAGGGGTTCTTCTTCATTTTGGGCAATCAGCTCCTAAAAAACGCCAACACCATGCTGGAGTACCGGGCGGAAAAAGATCACTTGATCGCGGAACTTGAAACCGCAAATGCCATGTCGGATGAAGCCCGGCGCCGTGCGGAAGCCGCCAACCTGGCCAAATCCCGGTTCCTGGCCACCATGAGCCACGAGCTGCGCACCCCCCTCAACGCCATCCTCGGATTTTCCGAAATCATGAAGGATGAGGTTCTGGGAGAAATGAAGAACGACACCTACAAGAGTTATTCAGAGGACATTCACGGCTCGGGGCAGCATCTGCTCAATCTGATCAACGAAATCCTGGACCTATCGCGTATCGAGGCTGGCCGTCACGAACTGCAAGAAGAAGCGCTGTACCTTGATGACGTGGTGGAAGAATGCGGAACCATGATGAAGGTTCGCGCCAACGCCAAGGACATCATCCTGCATCACACCCACGAGCCGGATATGCCACGGGTTTGGGCGGACGAGCGAGCCTTGCGCCAAGTCGTGCTGAACCTGATGTCCAACGCAGTCAAATTCACTCCTGTTGGCGGCGAAGTGCGCATCAAGGTCGGACGGACCAGCGATGATGGCCAGTATGTGTCCATCACCGATACTGGTCCCGGCATTCCCGAAGACGAAATTCCGATTGTCCTGGAGGCCTTCGGCCAAGGCTCTCACGCCATCAAAAGCGCAGAGCCGGGCACTGGCCTCGGCCTGTCCATTGTCCAAGCACTGGTGCATATGCATGACGGCAAATTTGTCATCAAATCCGAGCTTGGCGTTGGCACAGAGGCCATCATGACCTTGCCGCGCGCCCGGATAATGAATTACTCGCCAGACGTTGTCTGGGCAGATACGGAAAGCGGCACGTTCGACCTCGACAGCGCCCGCTCAGCCTAACTTCCAGGTAATTCTGCAGATTTCTAATCTGACTTTTCAGACACACCGGCATCAGCAAAGGTCGCCATGCCTGAATGGACTTCAGCGGCCGTCTTGACGATCCCGGCTGCGAGTGCGGCGCCAGATCCTTCACCAAGGCGCATTCCGAAATCAAATAGGGCGTCTTTGCCCATGTGGGTCAGCGCTTTGGCGTGCGCCTGTTCTGCCGAGACATGCGCAAAGAGGCAATGATCAAGCCCTTCTGGATCAAGCGCATAAACTACGGCCGCTGCCGCTGTTGCAACAAAACCATCCACGATCACCGGAACCCGCTGCAGCCGCGCCGCAATGATCAGGCCGGTCATGGCTGCAATTTCGCGCCCACCCGCCTTACGCAGAACCTCCAAAGGATCCTTTTCGCCCTTCAAACGGGCAACGGTTTGTTCAACTGCCTCGCGTTTGCGCGCAAGACCGCTGTCGTCAACGCCAGTCCCGCGGCCAACCCAGTCAGCCGCTGTGCCGCCGAACAAGCAGTTCATAACTGCGGCTGCCACGGTTGTGTTGCCGATGCCCATTTCGCCAAGACAGATCAGATCAATACCGCCGGCCAGAGCTTCCATGCCATAGGCCATGGTCGCTGCGCAGTTGGCTTCATCAAGCGCATCTTCCTTAGTGATGCTCGGCGTCGGCATATCGACGGCGAGGTCGAACACCTTCAGGCCAATGTCGTTGACCCGGCAGATCTGATTGATGGCTGCGCCACCCGCTGCGAAGTTTTCAACCATCTGCCGGTTGACCGCGCTTGGAAACGCCGAAACACCTTCATCCGCAACGCCGTGGGCTGTTGCAAAAATCGCAACCATCGGCCGGCTGACCTTCGGAGTGGCTTTGCCAGACCAGGCGGCCAGCCATTCGGCGATCTCTTCCAGACGCCCTAGAGACCCAGCCGGCTTTGTCAACTCCGCATCCCGCGCCTTGATCTTTTGCAACGCTTCTTCGTCGGGTCCCGGCATGGACTTCACAAGGTTGCGGATATCATCGAACGGCAGCGCGGTTTCGGACATGGACATGATGTTCACGGTTCTGGTTGAGGAGCGGGAAATTTCACCTGCCCCTTGGTCTCATTCGGTTGCCGTTCTATAACCCGGTCTTGGCAAAACTCAAGTTCCGGACCGGTCACTATGCGGCCTGAAAACGACCAAAATACTGAAACTTCATCTAAATCAATAGCGGAGTTTTCTTGGGATCAATCGAAGGTCTTCATCCCCAGGATGAGGGAGCTCTTCGCGGATATGGCCGCATGTGTGCGATTCTTCTCCCGATTGCCGCTGCCTGCGGTCAACACATCTGACACTCCAGCGGCACTGCCCGATTTTACCCGCATCCCCCGGGCCGCTCCCTTGGCTGGCGCATTTGTCGCACTGCCTGCCGCTGGCGCGGGCCTGCTTCTTGGCATGACAGACCTGCCGGCTTTGGTGATTGCAGTCGCAGTGGCTGCTGTCCTCACCATCGTCACCGGAGCCCTTCACGAAGATGGTTTGAGCGATGTTGCAGATGGTTTTTTCGGCGGAGCTACTGTCGAGAAACGTCTCGACATCATGAAAGACAGCCGGATCGGTGCCTTTGGCGCCGTTGCGTTGATATTTGCTATCCTTCTGCGGGTCGCATTAATCACGACGTTGCTTGACCGTTTTTCTGTTGCCGATGCTGTTTTGCTTGTTGTCACCGGCGAAGCCGTCAGCCGATTTCTGCTGGTCTGGCAATGGAACCGCCACCCGCTTGCCCGGCCCGACGGACTTGCCGCCCGGTTCGGGAAACCGGATGGAGAGGCTCTTCGCCAAGCGCTGCTCGTTACTGCGGTCCTGATCCTCCCGGCGGTTTTTAGCGTATCGCTGACAGGTCTGGCGCTCGGCCTGATTACAGGAGCAATCGTCGCGCTATCAGCGGGACACCTGGCTCTTAAGAAAATCAAGGGCACCACGGGGGATGTCCTTGGTGCAATTCAACAGCTGAGCGGGCTTGGATTCCTGACCGGTTTGCTTATGGTGATCTGACAGTTTCCGCTGGGAAAAGGCGCGGCCATTGATGGTAAGTACAGAGTCCAAATTGGCGGCAATCAGAGTGCCTGTTTTGGCCATTGCATTGGCGGTCCTGTTGACAGCGTGCGGCAGCCGGCCCGAAACGGGCGCGCTTGCCATCAGCACTCAGGCAGCGCCAAAGGCGGAAGTCCATGATATCCTGATTGCCACGACCCGCGAAAAAGACACGCGGCCAGACACCTACTTCAACGGCAACCGGTCTGAAACACTAAGTTTTGCAAAAGCCAGCATCTCTGTCCCGCCTACGCACCAACCTGGTGCCATCGAATGGCCGCGATCGGCACCTGGAAATCCGAACACAGACTTTGTCGCCCGCGAGGCCGGCTACGTTGAAAGCCAGCAGGCCTTTTTAACCCGGTTAAACCAGCAACTGCGGAAGCGACCGAAAGGCCAGCGCAACATCCTATTGTTCATCCACGGCTACAATACGATGTATTCTGAAGGGCTTTACCGGCTGACGCAGTTCGTTCACGATTCAAAAGCCGATGTAGTTCCTGTCCTGTTTACGTGGGCCTCCCGCGGACAAGTCACAGGATATGTCTATGACCTCAACAGCGCAGCAATCGCACGGGACAGTTTGATCGATACGCTTCAGTTGCTGAACAAAAGCGACGCAGAAACAATCTCGATCCTTGCCCACTCAATGGGGAACTACCTGTTGATGGAAACTGGCCGGCAAATGACCCGCCAGCAGTTCCAGTCCCTCGACCGGAAACTCAAACTTGTGGTCATGGCGGCACCAGATATCGATATTGATCTCTTCAAATCTACACTGCGGCGCAACGGCCCTCCTCGCAATCCTTACATTATCGTTGTTTCGAGAGACGACAGCGCCTTAAGGATATCTCGCAGAGTTGCTGGTGGCATCGAGCGCCTAGGCGCCTATTCGGATGACGAGGAGCTTGCCGAACTTGGGGCTATTGTGGTTGATGTGACGGACCTCCAATCTGATCAAACATCAAGTCACAGCAAGTTTGCGGCCCTGGCTCAATTCTCTCCCGAATTACGTCAAGCTTTGATTTCCAGCGGACTAACAGAAGTTGCCAGTATTGCTGGGCCTGTTAATCGCGGAGAAAACCTTGGCAACTTTGTCGGCAATACAGTCGCTCTTCCGATAAAAATCGTCACCAGCCCATTTAACTGACCTCGCCAAAGCTTATCCAGCCATTGCAACCGAATGGCGATCTTGGCACGGCCACATTTGAGTCCCATATCGCCCTCATGAAGTCACCATGCATCAAAACCTGCCAGATCGATCAAGCCAGCCAGCTCTGCATCGGCTGTTTTCGTACGCTGGACGAAATTGCCGGCTGGAGCGGGTTCTCTGATACCAAGCGGCAGTCCGTTTTGGACGAACTCGACACCCGCCGGTCGAAGCTTGCCGTAAATACGGGGACAGGCCGATGAATGGCCGCAGTCAGATCCGCGGGTTTGTGCTCGTTGTGCTGATCACGGTCATTGCCGCTGCTCTGTTTTACTACATTTTCGGCGACCCAACCGATCCGGAAAACCTCAATTTTGATGACACCGGGCCCCGTGTTGTCGCCCTCTCCGCCCTCGCCTTTGTGTTTTTGGCAAGCTTCATCTTCGGCCAGCCAAAGGTGCGCGACATTCTTCAAGGCACACTCTTTTGGGGTGGCCTCGGTCTCATTTTGGTGCTCGGCTACACCTACAAACACGATCTCGTGCAAGCCGGATACCGGGTTTTGGGAGCTCTCGCTCCCGGCATGGCGGTCACGCAACCGGACGGAACTATCTTGATTGTCCGCGATGCCGGCGGCCATTTTGTTGTTGATGGCGCAACCAATGGCAGCCGAACCCGGTTTCTGCTCGATACCGGTGCCAGTGCCGTTGTGCTGACCTATCGGGACGCTCAAAGGGCCGGGATCAAGGAACGGGACCTGTCTTTCTCGGTGCCCGTGTCAACCGCCAACGGCCGGACCTTGGTGGCGCCTGTTCGTATAGACACGCTCAGAATTGGCGATCACACCTTGCGCAACATCCGAGGCTTTGTAGCCCGTGACGGATCTTTGGATTCAAGCCTGCTCGGCATGACCGCGCTTGACCGCTTGAGAAGCTGGCGGATCGAAGGCGACCGCCTGGTCATGACACCGTAGGATCTACAGCCCGGCTGGCGAATGTTGCGCATTCCCGGACGACGCACAGCGAAGGTCCGGGATCTTACCCGATAACAATCAAATTGCAGGCAAGGTCACAAAAGTTGGTCCCGGATCAAGTCCGGGACGGCACGAATGGCTGAAAGTTATTCTGCTGCATCCGCATCGAAATTGGCGGGACTAACGGCCGCCAAAGCCCGTTCAACCACCTCTACGCCCGCCCCCGGCTTGATCGCTTCAACTGTCAGAATACGGCGCCAGGAGCGCGCACCAGGACGGCCATGGAACAAACCCAGCATATGCCGGGTCATATGGGCGAGTTTAACGCCCTTCGACAGCTGATCGTCCAGATAGGCCATTTGGCCGCGCACGGCCTCCCAAGGCGAGACATCATTGGTTTCAGCGCCGTAAAGCCTCCGGTCAACTTCGCCCATGATCTGCGGCGTGTGATACGCTGCCCGGCCAAACATCAAGCCGTCGAGCGTCTCCAGATACGGCTGTGCCTGATCCAGTGTTTCGAGCCCACCATTCAGCCCAATGAATTTCTCCGGCAACCGCTGTTTCAAGCAGACCACCCGGTCATAATCAAGCGGCGGAATGTCCCGGTTTTCTTTCGGGCTCAGTCCTTTGAGCCAGGCTTTGCGGGCATGCACCCAGAGCGCGTCGGAACCGGCGGCAAAGGTTGCATCGGCCATAGCATCAAGCGCCGGTTCTGGGTCCTGATCATCGACGCCAATCCGGCATTTCACCGTGACCGGAATATCCACCGCGTCTTTCATGGCGGCAACGCACTCGGCAACCAGTTGCGGTTCCTCCATCAGGCAGGCACCAAAGCGCCCGGATTGTACCCGGTCGGATGGACAGCCAACGTTGATGTTGACCTCGTCGTAGCCGAAGTCAGCCACGATTTTGGCCGCCTCCGCCATGGCTATGGGGTCAGATCCGCCAAGCTGACAGGCAATCGGATGTTCCAGATCTGAAAAGCCGACGATGTGCTGTCGGTCGCCATGGATCACCGCGCCCGTGGTGACCATTTCGGTATATAGCAGAGCATGCTTTGACAGCTGCCGGTGAAAAGCCCGGCAATGGCGATCTGTCCACTCCATCATCGGCGCCACGGCGAAGCGTGGATGATGGGTGGTGTAAAGGCGGTCATCGGTTGTCATGGCGCCTCCATATCATTTGGCACCCCAAGACGCAAAACCCGGATTTTTCGCAGGTCCAATGTGTGAAGCTCCCTCCCTGGTTATCCTGTCCAGAAGAACATTGTGGCGACCCAAAAAGCACGATCGGAGACACTATCCGGATCATCGTGCTTGCCTCTCCCAAGTCTCAATGATTAATTGGCTCTCTTTTCGGAGTTTTCTTCCCTTGGCACCGTCTTCTTCAAATGCCCCGTCCAATGCGCGGGCGGGCCTCTTCCTGATCTGTTTGGGCATCGGCAGCTTGTCGATCAGCGATGCGATCGCCAAGGAACTCACAGGCGGATATCCGGTCCTCGAAATCCTGTTTTTAAGAAACCTGATTGCCCTGCCGATCGTCGTTCTTTTGGTCTGGAAACTGTCGGGCCCATCGGCGCTGGTCTCCCGGCAACCGGTCGCTCACTTTTTGCGCGGAATTGTCTGGGTATTGGCCGCGACATGCTTTTTCACCAGCCTGAGATACCTCGGCCTCGCGGAAGCCACCACTTTGGTGTTCATCGCGCCAGTGTTCATTACGGCCATCTCCGCTTTGTTTTTAAAAGAACAGGTGGGTTGGCGGCGCTGGTCGGCCGTTCTGGCCGGGTTCATCGGCGTTGTCATTGTTGTGCGGCCAGGCGCTGGAACTTTTCAGACAGCGTCCATTCTGCCGCTCATAACGGCCTTTCTTTATGCTGTTTTCATGTTGAGCGCGCGCTGGCTCGACAAAAGTGAAAGCGCCTGGACCTTGATGCTCTATCAGGTGATCACCGGCGGGGTGCTGACCGCGATTGCCATGCCCTTTGTCTGGGTGACACCAAACCTTGACGATATCGGGCTGTTCCTCGGAATTGCCGTCTTTGGAACGGCCGGCGTCACCATGATTACCCAAGCGTTCCGGCTGGCGCCTGCCGCCACAATCGCGCCCTTTGAATATACTGCGCTTCTTTGGGCCACCCTGCTTGGCTGGCTGTTCTGGCGTGAAATTCCTGATATGGCGACTTACGCCGGTGCGGCGGTCATTGTCGCAAGCGGCATTTTCATCGTGTTGCGGGAACAAAAAGCCGGCCGGTAAATTCGACTGGTTTGCGAACATCCCGCCAAGTGTTTCTTCGAGTACATCCAACAGTCCATGTTGATCTGGGTCAACCCGGATAGCGATCAGATTGACTACCATCCCTGACGCTAAGTCGCTTAGCCGGCTCATTTTGCCTTGGAAGTTACGAACTGGTCTCGAGCAAACCTCGACGTCTCCGAGTAGGCATCGACGTCTAGGGACCTGTTTCCGTCGGTATGAACCAATTTCATTGAGGTACCGCCAAGATGAAAGCATCGGACTTTAGGAAAATCGAACGTGCGGCAAATATTAGCCGGACTGAAGTCGGCCGGCTTGGGACTGCCGTTCTCTTTATTGTCGGTGTCATGGTGTTTACCGGCGCCAAATTCGCCGGGATTGATCAGCTCTATCTATTGGTTGCAGCAGCGGTCATCGGAGCCTATATGGCCCTCAACATCGGGGCGAACGATGTTGCAAACAACGTGGGGCCTGCCGTTGGCTCCTTTGCCATAAGCCTAACTGGGGCAATATTTATTGCCGCCATCTTTGAGGCGGGCGGGGCCATTATTGCTGGCGGCGATGTCGTGGCGACTGTCAAAAAGGGGATCATTGATCCCGACAATGTCGGTGACCCGGATGTTTTTGTCTGGGTGATGATGGGGGCCTTGATGGGGGCAGCCATCTGGCTCAATGCGGCGACCTGGCTGGGCGCACCGGTATCCACCACGCACTCCATTGTTGGCGGCGTTGCCGGTGCCGGGATCGCCGCCACAGGTTGGGACATCGTCAATTGGGATTCTATGGCAAAGATTGCCTTCAGCTGGGTGGCGTCGCCAGTCACCGGTGGATTGATCGCAGCGCTTTTTCTTTATTCCCTGAAACGGCTTGTCTTTTTCAAAACGGATCCGCTGAGTGCCGCCCAAAAAGTGGTGCCCTTCATGATCGCCATCATGGCGTGCGCATTCACAACCTACATCGCCCTTAAGGGCATCAAAAAGATCATCAAGATCGATTTTCCAACCGCTCTGATGGCGGGATTGGTTGTGGCCCTATTGGCTTACATTCTGGTCAAACCGGTCATCACAAAAGCCGTTCCCCGGCTCGACAATACCCGCGAGGGTGTCAGCCGGCTGTTCACAATCCCCCTGATTTTGTCCGCAGCTCTGTTGAGCTTCGCCCATGGTGCCAATGATGTGGCCAATGCTGTTGGCCCTCTTGCTGGGGTTGTTGACGTGCTGACCGCCGGTGATGGCGGCGCCAAGGTTGCCATTCCGCTGTGGGTGATGGTGATTGGTGCGCTCGGCATCTCCGTCGGACTGGCTCTTTTCGGTCCGAAACTGATCCGCACCGTCGGCTCGGAAATCACGGAGTTAGACAGGTCACGCGCCTTTTGCGTGGCCTTGGCCGCGGCGATCACGGTGATCATCGCCAGCCAATTGGGCATGCCGATCAGTTCCACACATGTCGCACTCGGTGCCGTGTTCGGGGTTGGTTTTTTGCGCGAGTTCCTAGAACAACGGCTCGGCGGTGTTATCGAAAATGTAATGCAGCACCACAAAGATGACCCAAATTTCGATGAGGTCGAACAAGTGCTGATGAACTTCCAGAATGCCCCCGCTGAAGACAAAAAGCGGATCTTGAGCCAGTTGCGGAAAATGGGTTCAGAAGCCGTTATCGATGCCGCAGAGCGTAAGGTTCTTCAAAAAGCATTGAAACGCCAATTGGTAAAGCGCAGCGCTCTTTTGAAGATTGTTTCAGCATGGATCATCACCGTTCCTGTTTCGGCGTTTCTGGCGGCGTTGTTCTATTTTGTCCTTCGTGGGATGATGCTGCCTTAGGACATTATCGCCATGATGAAGAAATTACTCCTTCCGGCGATCTTGCTGGCGCTGAGCCTAGGCTTTTGGGCCAGCTCGGATTTTCAGGAAATCGCTGCTGGTGTCGCCATCTTTCTCTTCGGTATGCTCATGCTGGAGGACGGTTTCCGGCTGTTCAGCGGTGGCTTTTTGGAGACGGCCCTAGCGAAGGCGACGGGTTCCATCCCCAAGGCCCTCGGATTTGGAATAGTCACAACAACGATTATGCAATCCAGTTCCCTGGTGTCCGTGATCACCATCTCCTTCCTCAGTGCCGGGTTGATCACACTGGTTGCAGGTGTCGGGATCATTTTTGGCGCCAATATCGGCACCACAACCGGTGCCTGGCTGGTGGCGGGATTTGGACTTAAGGTCAAGATATCCGCTTACGCTTTACCGATGCTTGCAGTGGCCATTGTGTTGGTCTTTCAAAGCAACAAGTATCTACGCGGCGCCGGATTTGTTCTCGCGGGCCTTGGTTTCCTTTTTCTCGGAATCCACCACATGAAGGTCGGATTTGAATCCTTCAAGGATCAGTTCGATCTCACACGGTTCGCTTTGACCGGCCTGCTCGGTCTGGTCACCTATACCGCCATTGGTGCAGCCGCCACCGTTGTCATGCAGTCCAGTCATGCAACGATGGTGCTGATTATCACCGCCCTCGCCGCAGCTCAGATATCCTATGAAAATGCGCTGGCCCTAGCGATTGGCGCCAACATTGGCACGACCATCACGGCGATCATCGGATCACTAACGGCAAACTATCAAGGCAAACGCCTGGCGCTTGCACATGTTATTTTTAATCTAGTAACAGCCGGTGTGGCACTCGCCTTCATCGGCACACTCAGGGAAAGCGTCGATTATATCAGCACCCATGTTGGCATTGCCGACACGGATTACGCGCTGAAGCTTGCCGTCTTTCATACGGTGTTTAATGTCTTGGGCGTGGTTCTGATGCTGCCCTTGATGCGTCCGCTTATAGTCTTTCTTGAACGGGTTATCGCCGAGCCTGCAGAAGACACAAGCCGGCCGAAACACTTGTCTAAAGCGGTCGATGAATTCCCAGCCACGATCAAGATCGCCATGCGCCAGGAAGTCGGCCATCTCTATGAAAATGCCGTCGAATTGATCGTCCACGGCCTTAATCTGCACCGTCATGAGTTGTTCAACGCAACCGACATCGCCGCACTGGTTGACGCCAGTACAACGCCAGTAGAATTCGATATTGACGATCGCTATGAACGCCGGGTCAAAACGCTGTATTCGGCGATTGTCGAATTTGCGACACGGGTCGGAGCTCAGGACCTACCTGCCGATGTGATGGACGACATTTATATGATGCGCGACGCAGCCGGCCGGATCGTGCGCGCCGTCAAGGCAATCAAACACCTTCGGCGAAATGCGACCGGCTACACACTCCGTCATCGCGGTGTCATAACCGACCTTTACAATGACCTTCGGACCCAAATTGCCCGGGTTCTGGTCGAGATCCACAAACTGGACCTAGCAGAACCGGATGACCGCAGCAGCTTGTGGCTGGATATGGAACGGATCCTGGTGGAAACAGACGAACGCGACACCTTCTCAACGGTGGAAGACCTGATCCGAAAACGGCAAATCAGTGCGTCAGCGGCGACGTCTTTCCTGAATGATTCAAATTATGCCTACAGTGCGATGCGCGACCTTCTTGAGGCAACGCGGGCTTCTCACATAGAGCCGGAAACGGCGATGGCCGAGGTCGAACGGATCCTCGCACTGGACGAAGACGAAGTCTTGGAGCGGGCCATAGACGACGAAGACCAAGTTGGCGCGCCCCGCAAAGCGGCGAAACCCGTCAGACAGTCTGCATCTGACCGCCCCAAACACCGCAGCCACCCGAATAGATAGGTGGTCCCTACTATGAATGAAGTGGATCAAGACCGATGGGATTAGGCAAGAGTATTGAAAAACTCGACGACTACTACGGCCGGCTCGAACGGGGCAAAGTTGAGAAAATCAAATCTGCTCATGTCGAAAAGGTGATCGCCAAGCTTCATTCCAAGGAAAAGGCGCTTAAGAGTGATCTTGCCGAGTGCTCAAAAGACAGCAAAAAAAAGCGTCTCAAAAGCAAACTCTCTATTGTGTCGGAACAGTTGGAGCGCGCCAATTGGCTGCTTAAAAAAGTGCAGTAGGATTCTGTTTTTCGGTCGAATACCAAATCAAGGCAACGCCTTATATGGGTCTTCGCATGAAAACAGCTAAGCCTACAGATGCATTGTTAATGCGTTTCTATTCTTCTCAACTTCATACCGTGGACAACTAGGCGACGCTGCCTTGTTACCAATCGGGCGGGAGGACATCCCGCCCGTTGGTTCGTGCAGGGTTTTAGACCCGCTGGGTGAACGTCGTTTCCTTGACTAGGGACGCATAGTCCTTGGCGAGATCCAAAAACGCGTTGTAGCTCTTTTGGACTTCCGCAAAGCGCGGGTTGGCCTCCGCATTCTCCGCCATGACTTCAGCTACAGCCGGTTTTAGCGATGCAATCACATCGTCTGGGAACGCGCCGAACATAACGCCATCTTCCTTAAGGCTCTTCAATGCGACGGCGTTGAAATAATCAAACTGTGCGGTCGTCTCGACAGAGGCAGCGGCGGCAGCGTTTTCAATGACCGCCTGTAGATGTGCCGGCAGTCCGTCAAAAGCATCTTTGTTGACGACAATTTCTAGAGCGGCAGACGGTTCATGGAAGGCCGGGACATAGCAGTGCTTGGCCACTTTTTGGAGACCGAACGCCTGGTCCAGGAGCGGGCCAACCCATTCTGCAGCATCAATCGCACCGGACTGGAAAGACGGGAAGATTTCCGGAGGCGGCAGCAGAACGGCGTTGACGCCGAGTTTGCGCATGGCTTCCCCGCCGAGACCTGCGATCCGCATGTTCAGTCCGGCAAGATCTTGAAGGCTGTTGATCGGTTTTTTGAACCAGCCGGCTGCCTGAACACCAGAGTTGCCGGAATAGAACGGCTTCAAACCGCGTTCGGCATAGATTTCATCCCAGAGCTTCTGGCCGCCACCAAACTGGAGCCAGGCGGTCATTTCAACGGCCGTCATGCCGAAGGGAATGGCGGAGAAGAAATGCAAGGCAGAGTTCTTGGACGCAGCATAATAGGGTGTTGAGTGGCCGATCTCGGCCGTGCCCTGTTCAACGGCATCTTCGACGCCAAACGGTGGCACCAACTCGCCGCCGGAAAAGACTTTCAGAGTCAACTGACCATCGGACATGGCGTTGACGCGCGCGGCAAAGGTGGTGGCATTAGTGCCAACGCCCGGCGCCTTAGCCGGAAACGATGTCGGCATTTTCCACTCGATCTTGCCCTGTGCAATGGCAGGCGCTGCGAGCATCGCCGCCGGTGCGGCAACGGCACCGGTTTTTAGAAAGTCGCGTCTTTTCATCGATAGTCTCCCTCGGATTTTATTTGAACAAGACGTCCGGCAGCCAAGTCGCCATCGCCGGAACGGCGGCAACAAGAGCCAGAGCGAACAATTGCAGGACCACAAACGGCAGAACCGCGACATAAATGTCCCGGGTCTTGATGGCATCCGGTGCAACCGATCTGAAATAGAACAAGGCAAAGCCAAACGGTGGCGTCAAGAAGGATGTCTGCAGGTTAAGCGCAATCAGGACGGCAAACCAGACCGGGCTGATGTCACTTTGCAAAATGATCGGACCGACGATCGGCACCACAATGAAGATGATTTCGACGAATTCAAGAATGAAGCCAAGCAGGAAGATCACCAACATGGTCAAAAGCAACATTCCGTATGCACCGCCGGGCAAGGACTGCAGAAGTTCCGCAACATGTTCATCACCGTTAAAACCGCGGAACACCAACGACAAAATGCTGGCTGCAATCACGATGCCGAAGATCATGCCGGTGATGACGACCGTTTCACTCAGCGCGGAAACCAAAACCTCGCGGCGCGGCAGCGCGGCAATCACAGCCGCCAGCAATGCGCCTAGCAGAACTATCAACGTCAGTGAGATGATCGTTGCGCCGGTCCAGGCAATCTTTCCGCCGTCAAACTCCAAGCCGAAGATCCCGCTTTGGCGCAACGCCAGTAGCAGTACCGCCAGGACAGCGCAGGCGGATGCGATTTGGGCAGTTTTCCGCCCCTGCCCGGCTGCAGCGATCACCAGGGCGCCCGCAACGCCAACACCTGCCGCTTCCGTCGGCGTCGCCACGCCGACCAAAATGCTGCCCAGCACGGCAACGATCAGGCCGAGCGTCGGCGCAATGTTTTTAATAAGCTCCAGGATCGAAGCATCTGATTTGGCCGGGGGGGCGTCGGTTTCAGAGGCCTTACCGCGCAGGCGCAAAAGCACATAACCTGCATAAAATGCAACCAGCAGAAATCCAGGAAGCAGAGCGCCGGCAAACAGATCGCCGACCGTCACCGGATCCGGCGCAAAATTGCCAGCCTCCTGCTGGGCTTCAAAATAGGCATTGGAGACCTGGTCACCGAGCAGGATCAAAACGATCGATGGCGGGATGATCTGGCCGAGTGTGCCGCTGGCGCAAATCAGGCCGCTGCTCATATGTTTGTTGATCCCGGCGTTCAAAAGTGCCGGAAGCGTGATGGTGCCCAGCATAACAATGGTCGCACCGATGATGCCGGTGGAGGCCGCAATCAACGCACTGACCAGCACCACGGCCAATGCCAGGGCGGATTGATTTCCGCCGAGCGCCGCCGTCAGGCTTTTGAGCATCTTTTCGGCTTGCTGGGATTTTTCCAGCAGCAAACCCATGAGCACAAAAAGTGGCACGGCCAAAAGCAAGGGATTGCTCATCACGCCAAAGACACGCTGGGGGACGGCCTGAAAATACCCCATGTCGAATTGACCGGCACTTGCAGCAACCAACGCAACAAGCGTCGGAGCCCCTGCAATGGCCAGCATCACCGGTACACCCGACAAAATCCCGGCAAAAACGGCAAGCGCCAGAACAAAAAGCCACAAGATGTCAGGGGTCATGCAGAGCGTCCCCGCACTGCAGAGACCAGCCGTGTCAAAACCATGAGAACAATCAGCGCCGGCAGGATCACGAGACAGGTTTTGACAACAAAAAGCCCCGGCAGACCTCCAGTTTCGCGCGAGCCTTCCAGGATCACCCAAGAACTCTTCACAAGGGGAAAGGCGGTCCAGACCATCAGTCCGAAGACTGGCAAGGTCAACAGAAGATCCCCGGCCCAGTCAATTTTTTGGTTGATCCGGGAAGACCAATTTTGCCGGAAAACATCAACCCGCACATGGCGATCTGCGTCAAAGGTCACTGCAACGGACAAGGCGACAAGCGCCGCAAACGAGTAGCTGACGGCGTCTTGAAGTTCGACGAACCCGACACCGAGCAAATAACGCATCAGCACCATGGCAAGCTGGCACACGAAGACAATCGACGCGAGCCCGATGCATAACCAACGCACCGCAGACAAAACTTTCCGCATTCCTAATTCCGAAATCGATTATCCGATTAAACCGAACGGGTGTGCTCCGACACGCCGCCTGCACCTTAGTCAGCTCATTGATAGATGTACATATACAGCTGATTTATCCCGCCATTTTGAGCGCAGAAATTCAACCAGACAAAAAATCAATATCACATATTGCAAACGAACGTTCGTTCGCCGATATATTCTACGCGTGGTTTGCGGAGGAGCTCAATTTGTCGCGCGGGGTATTTGCCCACGTTCAAGGATCACCCGTTTGCCGAAATCCAGCTCTTCTTCGAACACAGCCCAACAATTCAATTGTCAAAGGCAAAATTCATTATGGCATTCCCTCACCTTCGAGTTTGCAAAGCTCTGGCTGCTGTTGCGTTCCTGTTTTCCAGCGCATCAATAGCGGCGTCAGAAACTCAGTTAAAATATGAAGTCCAGTTGGATGGAAAGCCGGTCGGCACGCTCGACCTTGACCAGCGTGCCAACGCCGACGGCGGCTATCGATACAAACTGACAACACGCATTCAGACAAAATTTTTCCTGAGCAAAATCGATATCCGCAGCAATCTGCGAGAAACCGTGACGAAGACAGGCCTTCTTCTGGAAGCTTCCAACAAGTTATCCGACGGCAAGAAAACCTATTGGACCAAAATTGAACATTCAGGCGGAGAGTATCTTGCCTTTGCGGCACAAATGAAAAACCAACAGGAAATCGAAAACGAAGAGCTGATCGGCCTCGCCAAGGAAGTCGTTGCCTCCGTGGTGCCGTACGCTGGAGAAACGATGGCAGTTGCTGAAATTCTTTTGTCTGATGAAAAGAACAATCCAAAGCACCAGCGATTGAAACCTGACCACTTCGATACAACCCTGATCAGCCTCCCCCTCTTTTGGCAACGGAACAACCAACAGTTTCCATCATCGTTTCGCATACTCGACACAGAAAACATGTCGGTATTTGAGGCCAAAACGGAGTATTTGGGCGCAAAACACCTTTCTTCCGGCGAGCTCCAAATCCCAGTTCGTCATTATCGGCTACAAGCTGGTGACGGCAATCCTATGGACATATGGTTTGCCACTGCGAACTCCGGCCTCGCCTATTTCGCCAAACTCAAAGGCAAAGAAGATGGCACTGCATTCAACGTTCAACTCATTGGAAAAAACTAGTCAACTGATTGGGTGCCAACGTCTTTTGGTTAGATGAATCAACTGATCTCAAAATCGTCCACGGCAATTTCCACCAATTGCAAATTTGACGCATTCTAATTTGCAATCCTATCTTGCCGCAACGCAGCAAATGCGCTAGGTCGGAGCCGGTTTTTTCTTTCGGCCCGGTCCTGGCCAAATCCCTATTCCTCCACCTCAGGGCTTGTCAGCCTCCCGGCCGGCCGAAAGTCTGTTCCACGATCCGTATTGGAGATATACAAATGCTCGGCAAAAAAGTTCCTTTTGTCACCTTCCGCACCCGCGTTCGAGACGAATCCATCGAAGGCCCGAATCCGTTCCGCTGGGAAGACAAAACCAGCGACGACTACTTCAAAGGCAAGAAGGTTGTTCTGTTCTCCCTTCCGGGTGCATTCACACCAACTTGCTCCACATTCCAGCTGCCGGACTTTGAAAAGCTGTCCGATGAGTTCAAGGCTGAAGGTGTCGACGAGATCTACTGCATCTCCGTCAATGACGCATTCGTCATGAACGCTTGGGCCAAAGCTCAGGGCGTTGACAAGGTCAAGGTCATTCCGGACGGCTCCGGCGAGTTCACCCGTAAGATGGGCATGCTGGTTGCCAAAGACAATCTGGGCTTCGGCATG
This sequence comes from Roseibium sp., assembly GCF_965216085.1. Taxonomy (GTDB): domain Bacteria; phylum Pseudomonadota; class Alphaproteobacteria; order Rhizobiales; family Stappiaceae; genus Roseibium. Next base: position 3,173,021 of record NZ_OZ244138.1, read on the forward strand.
CGATCCTGGCGGTATGGTGCGATCGTCAATGACGGCACCGTGGACCAGTGGTTTGAAGAGGAAGGTTTCTCCGACAACTGCGAAACCGACCCGTATGGCGTCTCTTCTCCGCAGAACATCCTGGAGAAGCTGAAAGCTTCTAAGGTTGAAGCCGCCTAAGATTTCTGCTTTTCCGATTTTTTAAAGCCCCGGGACACCAGTTCCGGGGCTTTTGTTTGACTGAAACTAAAGAACTTCAGCGCAACCGGAAACGCCATCAACAGGCATGATTTCAATATCACCGTTGGCGAGTGCGGCAGTCACAGCGTCCACATCATCCACGATATCGGCAACAAGCTCCCGATTGTGGTCGTCTACTGCCCAGCCAATTCCATTGTCTTTTGCGGATAGAACTTTCAAACCGCCGGACCACGTGCCATCTGCAACAGACTTCCAACTGTCGTAGGCAGCCTCATTCACCCGTTTCAAAGCGCTGGTAAGAACTGTTCCTGGAATAAAGCCATTCTGGTTGTCATCCACCATTATGACAAATGCACCTGCTGCTTTCGCAGCCTTTGCCACCCCTTCTGAGGCCAATCCGGCCGTTGCGAACACAACATCAGCGCCTTGGGCAAACATTTCTTTGCCAACCAGTTTGCCACGTTGAATATCGCGGAAGGACAAGATGTCTTGTCCAATGAATGCTGAAAGGATTTCTACATCGGACTTTGCGTGTTTCGCGCCTGCAGCAAACCCGCACATGAACCGCCGGACAGGCGGGATGTCCATGCCGCCGATTGTGCCAACGGTTCCAGTCTCAGTTTTGAGCCCGGCCACATAGCCAGCAAGAAATCCACTTTCATCATCGGCAAACAACACCGACCGCACATTGGGAAGGTCAGCAATGGCTGCATCGATGATCGTAAATTTGATGTCCGGGTATTTCTGCGCCACGTCACGAACCGCGTCGGAGTTTTCAAAACCGAGGATCAAGACATGTGTCACGCCATCAGCCGCGAAGTTCAAAAGAACCTGATGCGTTTCTTCTTTGCTTGTGCTGCTCCACTCGCGCAAGGAAATACCGAATTCTCCCGCAGCCCGTTCAGACCCCTCGGCAGCCAGTTGATTAAAGGACCCATCGTTTTTGGTATTGGTGTAGATAACCACACCAACAGGTTCAGCAGGAGCGCTGTAAACGAATCCTGAGACTAGAAGAAAAAGCGCGAGCCCCGATGCCAGGTAAAACTGCTTCAGCATTCCGCACATCCAGCAGGTGGCGTTGACAATTTCAAAGCGCTTCGCCCACTCAGCTGCAACTGAGCAACAGAGAAACGTGCACTTAAGGCGTATTACCGAAACAATAAACAGCTACAATTCGGTAAATACGTCCAACACTGCAACACTAAAGCTGTTTGTTTTTGCTAGACAATTCGCAAATTTACCTAACATAAGCCGGTCTTTAGCTGCCATTTTTCATCCGGCGCTGTTCATCATCGGAACGCAACTCGAGCCACATGGCGTTCAAAATCGCCAGGCAGCAAGCCAGTGGCATTCCAAGAACCCAGGCAAAATACCACATGGATGTCTCCTTTGTAGTGAGCCTCAATAGGCCGTGTGGTTGTCACGTTCGATGGTCTCTTCATCCACTTTGCCCCACAGCACCTTATAAACCCAGGCCGTGTAGAGGAGGATCATCGGCAGGAAGATGATGACGGCCACCAGCATGTTGAAGAGTGTGCGATGAGTAGACGATGCATCCCAGATGGTCAGGCTGGCATCCGGTTGAACAGAAGACGGCAAGATGAAGGGGAACATCGACACACCGACAGTCGCGATGTTGCCGAAAACAGCCATTTTGGAAAATACAAAGATCGGCATTTCAAGCCGGGTCTGTAGCAGGATCAAAGTGCCGGCCATGCCCACAAAACCGAAAACCGGCGCCAGCCAAAGAACCGGATGTGCAGCGTAGTTTCGGAGCCAGGCGCCCCCTTCGATCACCGCTTGTTTGGCAAGAGGGTTGGCCTGCATGTTTGGATCGACATCAGAGGTAATCCGGAACCCCTCAACGAAGCCGGTTGCAACCAGATAGCCGCCAGCCCCGAACAGCAGAATGCCCAACAAAGCGGCGAGCGTCCCCGTCCGGCGGGCCCGGACAGCAATTTCACCCGTAGTCCGCATCACCAGCCAGACCGCGCCATGCATGACAAGCATGGTGACGGATAACAGGCCGCACAGCAGCGGAAACGGTGAAAACAGATCAAAGAACGATCCCTCATAGGTCATGCGAAGGTCCGGATCGAGCCTGAACGGCACACCAAGCAGAACGTTGCCAACCGCCACTCCGAAAACCAGGGCCGGGACGAAAGAGCCGGTAAAGAGCGCCCAGTCCCAGGCATTGCGCCAGGCAGGATCAGGCCGCTTGGAGCGGTATTTAAAAGCCACCGGCCTTAGAATCATTGCGGCGAGCACAATGAACATGGCGAGGTAAAACCCGGAAAAGCTGATCGCATAAAGCGGTGGCCATGCAGCAAAAATCGCTCCGCCCCCGAGGATAAACCAGACCTGATTGCCTTCCCATGTGGCGCCAATGGTGTTGATCACCACCCTGCGCTCAATATCCGTTCCAGCAATGAAGGGCAGCAGCGTTCCGACCCCCATGTCGAAGCCGTCCGTGACAGCAAAACCGATCAGGAGAACACCGAGCAGCAGCCACCAAATCATTTTCAGGGTCGAATAATCGATGAATTCGTGAAGGATCATGACCGATTACTCCGCTGGAACTGGGGTTGCGTCTGACACAGCAGGCCGCACCGGTTTTTGGTGAGACGGGGCCGCCTCTCCATCGTCGGGACCGATTTTGATGTATTTGATCATAAGCGCGATTTCGATCACCAGGAGCACACTGTAGAGCGCGATAAATCCGGCGAGCGTCAGCAGCACTTCGGTTACAGACAGGCTGGAAACCGCTGCCGAGGTGGGCAGCATGCTTTCGATGATCCAGGGCTGCCGGCCATATTCGGCAACGAACCATCCCATTTCGCAGGCAATCCAGGGAAGCGGGATCGACCAGACCGCGATATGCAAGATCCAGCGGCGTTTTTCGGTCAACGTGTCGAGCCGGCCGGAGGAGGAGTAATAGAAAAACACCGCAGTCAGCAGGATGAAGAAGAAGCCGCAAGCGACCATGATCCGGAATGCATAGAACATCGGCCAGACATTCGGCACTGTGGACCAGGCCGCAGCCTCAACCTGCTCGGTCGTCGCCTCCATTGGCGTGTCTGTAAATGGCAGCAGCAGATAGGCGTAGCCAAGCGAGTTGGCGTTTTGCTGGAATGTCTCCCGCAGGTCCTCATCCGCCTCGGCCGGATTGGCCCGGATCTTCTGCAAGGCATCCCAGGCAACTGCCCCCTGCCGGATACGGTCCTTGGACCGATCGACCAGCTCCTTGATCCCCGGAATGACCGTGTTCAGAGACCGGGTCGCGATCAGGCCCATGACATAAGGCACTTCGATAGCAAAAGCGTTTTCGCGTTTTTCCATATCCGGCCAGGCAACCACGTTGAACGCGGCAGGAGCCGGTTCGGTTTCCCACATCGCTTCAATGGTGGCGAGTTTCATCTTCTGGTTCAAATTGGCTTCGTAGCCGCTTTCATCACCCAGTACGACCACAGACAATGCGGAAGCAAACCCAAAGGCCGAAGCAATCGCGACGGACCGCTTGGCGATCTGCATGTGCCGGCCCTGAAGCAGGTACCAGGATGAGATCCCAATCACGAACATCGCTGCGGTGACATATCCAGCCGAAACCGTATGCACAAATTTGGCCTGTGCCACCGGGTTGAACAACACATCGAAAAAGCTGGTCACTTCCATCCGCATGGTGTCGGGATTGAACATCGCGCCGACCGGGTGTTGCATCCAGCCGTTGGCGATCAGGATCCAGAGTGCGGAGAAATTGGTGCCGAGCGCCACCGCCCAGGTGGCCGCCAAATGCTGGCGTTTCGACAACTTATCCCAGCCAAAGAAGAACAGACCAACAAAGGTCGCCTCCATGAAGAAGGCCATCAGCCCTTCGATGGCGAGTGGCGCGCCAAAGACATCGCCGACATATTGGCTGAAATAAGCCCAGTTCATGCCGAACTGGAACTCCATGGTAAGCCCGGTCGCAACTCCGAGCACAAAATTGATGCCAAAGAGCGTGCCCCAGAATTTGACCATCCGCTTCCAGATCTCGCGGCCGGTCATGACATAGACCGTTTCCATCGTGGCCAGGAGGACTGACAGTCCAATGGTCAATGGCACAAACAAGAAGTGGTAGAGAGCTGTCATGGCAAATTGCAGCCGCGACAGGTCGACGACACTGAGTTCCATCATTTCCCCCTTTTCAAGCCGGGACGGCCTGAGCACATAACGGGGATCGTGGCTTACGCTCGAGAAGAGGTCAATGCGGCAGTTTCGACGCAGGATTGCATAAGGTTACAAAAATGCAGGCGAATTTTGTTCCAAAAGGGAAACAATAGCCGGCTTATTCGGCCGCCAGATCCAGTTTTCGCTGGTTGAGGAACAGGACACTGCCAGCCGATTCAAGCTCTATACGCTTGTGGGCAATCATCAAGACGGCCGCCCGTCCGCGGAAGGAAAAAAACCGTTCCAGAACATCCATTGTTGTGTCCGCGTCCAGCCCTTCGGTCATCTCATCAAGGATGAACAAATCAGGACTGGTCAGGAAAGCGCGCGCCAAAGCAAGGCGCCTTTGCTCACCGCCCGACAGGCCAAGCCCGCCCTCACCGAGCACCGTTTCCAGGCCGTCCGGGCTTTCTGAAATTCTTTGGGCAACGGCGGCTTGCGCCAATGCGATCCAAAGTTCCGTATCCGTTGCTGCCGGATTGGCGATCCGCAGATTCGCTGCGACCGTATCATTGAAGAGATGCGGCCGCTGGCTGAGAACAGTCACTTTTGAACGCAACTCTGCTTCCGGGATACTGGCAAGATCGCGGCCATTCAGCAGGATACGCCCCTGCCCGGCGCTGCGAAGCCGTGCTCCCAGCGCTGCCACCGTGCTTTTGCCGCACCCGCTTCGCCCGGCAATCGCCAGTGTTTCTTTCTCACCGATTTCGAACGCCAGATTGTCCAAAACATCCCGTTCTGCTCCAGGATAGCGGAATGAAACGGAATCGAATTTCAAAATTGCTTGGGACTGGTCGTTTTCAGGCGCAAAACGCTCTTCAACCGGTGTCTTTCGTGGCGTCGCCACTGTGTCCTTCTCAAGAAGGTAGTTGGTCCGGTTTGCAGCCAACTCCATGCGCGGCAGTTTAATCAAGCCGGAAAGAATGGATCCGAAGACTTCGGGAACAGCGATGGCAGCAAGCACCAGACCAATGGCAAGGCCCGGAGAAAGGTCGGCGGTAGAAACGGCCGCAGCAACAGCTATCAGCATAACGGCTACGAAGACTTGTCCGACAGCTGTGGAAAGACACGTTAAGCGAACAGATCGGCGCTCTTCTATGTCTTCAGCAGCACCTTGCCGTGTGTCTGCAGTCACTATGGTCTCGGCTACCGGCGCCAATCCACCAAACACTGAAAGATCCCGGCGACCAGATACCATGTCTGTTGCCCGCAGCCGCATAGCTTCGCTTGCGGCATCTGCGCGCCGGGCTGCATTTACATCCGCAGTTTTTGCCGCGAAAACAGCAAGCCCTGTCCAGATTACCAAGAACAAGGTTCCGCTGATCGCCACGATCACCGGCATCGAAAACCATACGGCAATCAACCCTACCGTCACCACAGCAATAACCGCGAAGGGGACAACCAGCCGAAGATAAATCCCATCCAGGGCCGCAATATCGACGGTCAACCGGTTCAACAAAAGCCCGGAGCGTTGTCCCCTTGCGGACCGGTCAGCCATCGCGGAGAACAATTTGTTCCTGAGATCACTTAAGAACCGGAAAGTCGCATCGTGGGTCAGCAAGCGCTCGGCGTACCGGCCGGCTGTGCGTGAAATTGCCAGCGCCCGGATCAGGGCGCTCGGCACAAAGATATTCAGAAAGATGCCGGTCGCCCCGGCAATTCCGGCAACGGTGATAAACCAGCCAGCCACACCAAGGAGAAGCAGACCAGATATTGCCGGAATGAGTGCGGCCAAAATCCCAAGGCAGAAGGATAGCCTGTTGTGCCGATATTGGCGGCAAATGAAGGTCCAGATGGCGGTCATACGATCGCCTCCATCACCTTGGCCCCGGCATAGCGGGCCAAATCGATCTTCTGTCCCGGCAAAGCCAAAACCGCCGGATTGTGGGTCGCGATCACAGCTGTCCGGCCTTCGCAGAGTTTCTTCAAACCGGAAATCACATCCGCGGCAGTTTCATCATCAAGGCCGGCGGTTGGCTCATCTGCCAGTAACAGAGCAGCACTCTTGCGCACTGCTGCGCGGGCCAGCGCGATCCGGCGGATTTCCCCCACCGACAGACCGAAGCCATCTTCGCCAAGCGGTGTTGCCAAACCGCGCGGCAATCCGCGGACAAGCGTTTCGGCCCCCGCCAACTGCAATGCAGCCCAAAGGTTGTCGTCGCTGACCTTATTCTCCGGGTTGGCGCCCCGCAGCAAATTGGCTTTCAAAGAGCCGTGAAACAGCTTCGGTGCCTGACCGAGCCACATGGTGTTTTGGCGAAGCTGGTGGGCAAAGTCCGGATCAAGGTTCTGACCGTTAATCCGAACCGCCCCACTGTTTGGCGAATGAAATCCGAGGATGCCATCGATCAACGTGGTTTTTCCGCTGCCGCTTGGACCAAACAAAAGTACCGTTTGGCCGGACGCAATCTGAAGATCAAAGTCTTCGTATATCGGCCGCTCGCCATAAGAAATCGATACACCGTCAAAATGGATCGCTGGCGGAGCCGAGAGGCCGCCATCTTGTGTGGCAGAAGCACCCTCTGACACCTGCCTCTCCGGCTGTGGCAAGTCTCGTGTCAGGGCCGTCAACTTTTCCTGTGCAGCCAGACCCGCCGCTCTGTCATGATAGGCCGCAGCAAATCCGCGTAAGGGAGCAAAAAACTCAGGCGCCAGCAGCAACACAAACAAACCGCCCCAATACGTCAGTGGAACGCCCCACGTTCCGAAGGAGATGTCGCCGAGCAGTGAGAAACCGATATAGACAGCGGCAAAGGCAATTCCAAGCGCGGAAAACAATTCCAAAACCGTGGAAGACAGAAAGGCGATTTTCAGAACATTCATCGTGCCCCGGCGAAAGCTGTCACCGGCTTGACGCACGTTTTCTTGCGTGCGGTCCAAGGCGCCAAACAGCGTCAGGGTTTCCAAGCCGCGGATCCGGTCCAGCAATGTACCACTGAGCCGGGTCAGTTCGTCCTGTTGATCCGCGCTCGCCTTTTTCGCTCGGATCCCGATCAGCGCCATGAACAACGGGATCAACGGGCCGCAGATCAATAGGATGATTGAGGCGATCCAGCTGATCGGCAGCACTGCCAGGACGATCACCAATGGCACGATTTTCACCCGCATCATCTGTGGCAGATAATTCCGGTAATATGGCCCGAGCAGATCGACTTGTTCGGTTAAATGCGCTGCAAAGGCGCCAGAAGACGGAAACAGCGCCGACGGTGAGACTTTTGCAGCAGCGGCCAAAAGGCTGGTCCGGGCAACGCTTTGAACGGTGCGCGCGGCGCGGCGCGCCATATTCATAGCAAAAGACTGAAGACCAACGCGCAAAAGGGCGAGCATCACCACGCCAACCGCAGCTGCAAAAACAGGCATCAAAGCACCTGTTGAATCAAGCGGTTTGCTGCTGAGCAAAAATGGCTCAAGCATCGATGCAGCGGCATATGCGATCAGCGCGGCTTGTGGAATCCAAAAAAGATCCGCAATTGCCAGGAGCCGTCCGGCCCGGCGCAATTGAGATGCCTCGTCTGGCCCTGGAACTCCAATCGGCGCCTGCGCCCCCTCTCCCGGTCTATATTCAGCGCCGGACGCCGCGGTCCTTTTGGTATTACGTCGTTTCATCAAAAGCTAATTGCCGCGCTCCCACCGCGAAATTTTTGAGGCGTTTTGTGTTCCGTCCTAGCCTCAATATCCATCCACGTCAGTCTTATACCCGGTATATTCCGTTTTCCATCAATCGCCATTGTTTACTACCGTTTTCAAGAGTGTTTCCGGTGATTTCTACCCAGGAAAGACCTTCAAACTGGCTCCGATACGAAAACGGGAAACCCGATAGGGTGTTTATCCAATCGATCCGGACAAAAGAAAATGACCTTCGTCAATTCCAGATCTGCGCCCAAAACAAATTTTGTTGGCTGTGATGAAGGACAAAAAACTTCTCAAATACAAACGAAACGGGCGGACCAAATGGCCCGCCCGTTTAAATTATTGTCCAGCAGATGAATTACTTCATCGTCGGAATGGAGAACTCCGCACCCTGCCGGATGCCCGACGGCCAGCGCGACGTGACCGTTTTTGTCCGGGTGTAGAACTTGAACGCATCCGGGCCGTGCTGGTTCAGATCGCCGAAGCCGGATTTTTTCCAGCCGCCGAAGGTGTGGTAGGCCAGCGGCACAGGGATCGGCACGTTAATGCCAACCATGCCGATGTTGATCCGGTTGGCAAAGTCACGTGCGGTATCACCGTCGCGGGTGAAGATCGCGGTGCCGTTGCCGTACTCGTGGTCCATGGCAAGGCCAATGGCTTCCTCGTAGGTCTTGGCGCGCACGGTCGACAGGACCGGACCGAAAATCTCGGTCTTGTAGATGTCCATATCCTTGGTGACATGGTCAAACAGGTGCGGGCCAACGAAGAAACCGTTCTCATAACCCTGCAGTTTGAAGTCCCGGTTGTCGACAACCAGCTTCGCGCCCTGATCAACACCCGTATTGATCAGGCGCAGGATGTTTTCTTGAGCCGCTTTGGTCACGACCGGACCAAAGTCAACGTCATCGCCAGCTGTCCAAGGACCAACTTTCAGCGCTTCAACACGCGGAACCAGCTTTTCAACGAGGCGATCGGCAGTTTCTTCACCAACCGGAACGGCAACGGAGATCGCCATGCAGCGCTCGCCAGCTGCGCCGAAACCAGCACCAACCAGTGCATCTGCTGCCTGATCCAGGTCGGCATCCGGCATGATGATCATGTGGTTCTTCGCGCCGCCGAAGCACTGCGCCCGTTTCCCGTTCTCAGCGGCCCGGTGGTAGATGTAATGCGCGATCGGCGTGGAGCCGACAAAACCAACGGCCTGGATGGTCGGGTTGTCGAGGATCGCGTCAACAGACTCCTTGTCGCCGTTGACAACGTTCAGGACGCCATCCGGCAGACCAGCTTCTTTCAAGAGTTCAGCCAGCATGAGCGGAACGGACGGATCACGCTCGGAGGGCTTCATGATCATGGCGTTACCGGCAACAAGCGCCGGCCCCATTTTCCAAAGCGGGATCATGGCCGGGAAGTTGAACGGCGTGATACCGGCAACAACGCCAAGCGGCTGGCGCATGGAGTACATGTCGATCCCAGGACCGGCACTGTCGGTGAATTCACCTTTGAGGAGATGCGGCGCACCGGTGCAGAATTCGATCACTTCCAGACCCCGCTGCACATCGCCCTTGGCGTCGACAAAGGTCTTGCCGTGTTCCGAAGACAGCTTTTCCGCCAGCTTGTCCATGTCGCGGTTGATGAGGTCGACGAACTTCATCATCACGCGGGCGCGCTTTTGCGGGTTCTGTGCGGCCCAGGCCGGCTGTGCGGCAGCAGCGTTTGCAACGGCAGCTTCCATTTCGGCAGTTGTTGCCAGTGCGACTTGCGCCTGCACTTCACCGGTGGCCGGGTTGAAGACGTCTGCGTAACGGCCGGAGGTGCCTTCGACACGCTTGCCGCCAATAAAATGACCGATCTTTTCCATTTGCGTTTCTCCCATGAAGTCCGATCGACTTGCCGCGCAGCTGAACGCCCCGCGTTGATCATGAACCTGTTGTCGCTTTTATTTTTGCAACATACAAGACGAGATAACCCGTATCCGTTGTGCATTTTTTATAGTTATATTAAATGCGTTTTGTTAGTTTTCCGTCATTGCCGGGCTTGAAGAGCCTGCGCCCGGCCTGAACGGGTGGCAATCCATACCGTGAATTCCGCTTCAATAACTGAGACCACGATCATTAGATAGGAAACGGCATGGATCACCGGGTCAAGCCCGGTGATGACGACGGTAGAGAAATTGAGCAAAATCATGAACTGGGACGACATCCGCATTTTTTTGGCAATTGCCCGCACTGGGCAGATCCTGGCTGCCGGCAAGCGGCTGGGATTGAACCATGCAACTGTTGCCCGGCGTTTAACAGCGCTTGAGGACAGCCTGGGCAAACGGCTGTTCGACCGCTCCACGTCCGGCTGCGTGTTGACAGATGCTGGAAGCCGGTTCTTTGAGCGCGCGGAAACAATAGAAGCTGAAGCGCTCGCTGCCGAAGCAGATCTTGGTGGCGACACGCCGGAAATCACCGGAACGGTGCGCATTGGTGCCCCAGACGGGTTTGGCGTTGCTTATCTCGCCCCCCGCCTTGGGCTTTTGACACACCAGCACCCAGGTTTGACGGCTCAGCTTGTCCCGGTCTCCCGCTCGTTTTCCCTCTCCCGGCGCGAAGCAGACATTGCAGTCACCATCGACCGGCCCGAAACCGGGCGGCTGATCGCAGGCAAGCTGGTGGATTACGCGCTCGGTCTTTATGCGTCCAAGACCTACCTGACAGAGCGAGGCACGCCCAAGAACTCAAGCGATTTAAGCGCGCACGACCTTATCGGCTATGTAGAAGACCTTCTTTATTCCGCGTCCCTCAATTACGGCACGGAGTTTTTCAAAGGCTGGTCTGCCCGCTATGAGATTGCGTCGGCCCTTGGCCAAACTGAGGCCGTCCGGGCGGGAGCCGGGATCGGCATCCTGCACGATTTTATCGCGCGCGCGGACCCTAACCTGGTTCCGGTCTTGCCGGACATGAAATTAAAGCGCGCTTACTGGATGGTGACCCACGAAAGTTCCCGCCCCTTGCGCCACGTCGCAGCCGTGCAAGACTTTTTGCGCGATCAGGTCGCGCGAGACCGGGCAATTTTTGGGTAGATCCGGTTTGTACTGATCTGAGCAGCGCCTGTGCCCAGTACATCAAAATGTGATTCAGAAAGAGAACAGGAAATCCGGTAAGCTTCGCCTTTTACAGGGAGGAAGTATCATGCCGCTTGCCCGTTTATGCCGTGCTGTCATCCTTTGTTTGATCATGACCACAGCGCCCGCACGCGCGAGCGACCAATTGCCAGAGCCGGAACTCGGTGACAACGGACTGCACATTCAGCCCTGGTTTCACGAAGGTTTTCTGGAACTGGCCGATGACTTGGCTGAGGCGGCAGACAACGGAAAGGATCTTTTGATCCTCATCGAACAGGCAGGCTGCCCCTATTGCCGGGAGTTGCACGAAGTGAACCTGCGCATTCCGCGGATTACAGACTACTTGAATGAGAAGTTTCTGGTCGTCCAGCTCGATATGCGCGGCTCACGGGAAGTCGTCGATTTCGACGGAACAGCAATGGAAGAGCGGGCGCTGGTGCGCAAATGGGCCGTCAACTTCACCCCGACGATGATGTTCGTGCCAAAGGAAGCGCTGGACGGCACCGGAACCGCGAAGGAGCGGACAGTGATGACGATGCCGGGCTACTTCAAACCCTTCCACTTCGACACGATGTTGCATTTCATCGCATCTGACGCTTATGACGGAGGCGATTTTCAGCGGTATCTGGATGAGCGGGCGCAGACACTCCGCGCAGCGGGGGAAAAGGTCGACATCTGGTAACCCCCTGCTCCGCATTCTGACCTGAGTTACCGCCACGTCTCGGTCGCAGCGATCCACTCGCGTGTCCGGCTTTCCGGGTCGGCATTCAAGGTAATGTCGGTAACAACTGCAGCGCTGTCGGCACCATGCTCGAAAACGCCAGGAATACGCTCCACATTGAGCCCGCCAATGGCAACCAGCGGCAGATCGCCGACTTGTTTCTTCCAGCGGCCGATCTTTTCCAGACCTTGCGGTGCCCATTTCATCTTCTTCAAAATGGTCGGATAGACCGGGCCCAGCGCGACATAATCAGGGTTCACAGAAAGCGCTGCGTCCAGCTCGTCACCATCGTGGGTGGACACACCCAATTTCAGACCCGCCTTGCGGATTTCCTCCACGTCGGCGTCCGCTAGATCTTCTTGCCCGAGATGCACAAAGTCACAGCCTTCGGAAATGGCGAGTTGCCAATAATCGTTCACGATCAATTGGCAGCCGTGTTTTTCACACACGGCCTTGGAGGCTTGGATCTGCCGGGCGATGTCCGTCTCCGGATGATCCTTGACGCGCAGCTGCACCAGTTTCACGCCAACCGGCACCAGCCGTTCGATCCAATCCGAACTGTCAACGATGAGGTAAAAAGGGTCGAGCTTCATTCAAAAACCGCCATGCCAATGACTGGAGTGGAAGGAACCGCCATATCGCGCGGCGCTAAAGGTTGGGCCTTATAAGCTGTTCGCCCGGCAGAAACGGCCTCACCGAAGGCTTTGGCCATGGCCACAGGATCTCCGGCCTTGGCAACAGCAGTGTTTAAAAGCACTGCGTCAAAGCCATATTCCATGACCTCCATCGCATGCGACGGACGCCCCAACCCGGCATCAACAACCAGCGGCACATCCGGGAAATGTGCCCGATAGGTTTCTAAACCATCCGGATCAATGGGGCCTCGCGCGGACCCAATTGGTGCGCACCAGGGCATCAGAACTTCACAGCCGGCGTCCAGCAACTTTTCTCCAACGATTACATCCGCCGTTGTGTAGGGAAAGACCTTGAAACCGTCTTCGATCAGGATCTTCGCAGCTTCCACGAGCCCAAAGACATCCGGCTGCAGGCTGTCGTGATGGCCGATCACTTCCAGCTTGATCCAGTCCGTGCCGAACACTTCCCGGGCCATTTTTGCCGTGGTGACCGCTTCCTTGACCGTGTGGCATCCGGCCGTATTCGGCAGCACTTTGACGTTCAATCCCCGGATCAGATCCCAGAACCCGCCCCTTCCAGCACCTGCTGCCATTTCCCGGCGCAGGGAAACCGTCACGATCTCCGTACCGGACGCTTTGACCGCGTCGGCAAGACATTGGGGAGATGGATATTGCGCAGTTCCCAAAAGAAGACGGGATTGCACCTCTTCACCATAAAATGAAACCACCGGTCAGCCTCCCTGGCGCGGCGACAGGATCTCGATCTTGTCACCCTCTTTCAAAACACAGTCCGCCCGCTCTTCAACCGGGACAAAGTCGCTGTTGAGAGCTGTTGCCAGAAACTCCGGCTCAAAGCCAAGTTCGGCAATCAGCACATCCAACGTTTTTGCGGAGACCGTCTGATCTTCGCCGTTGACGGTGAGGTTCATATCATCGCCTCATTGCATGATGAGAGAATTTGGTTTGCGGCCCTTTGAGCCATAGAGGGCGCCAGCAAAAAGCCATGCCGGTAAAAACCGTTGAGCGAGAATCGGTTTCCGTCCTGCCGGACTTGCGGAAAATTGTCGGCATAGGCCGGGCGGATGCCGGTACCGGTTTCGACAATCTGCGCTTCGGCGAAGGCCGGGTGAACAGCATAGGCAGCGTTCAAGAGCTCCATGAGCGAGCGGACTGTAACCGGCCCGTCCTGATCGCTTTCGATCATCGTCGCCCCGACCATGAAATGATGATTGTCCCGCGGCACGATATAAACGGGGATCCTTGGATGCAGCAGGCGGACCGGACGCGACAGAGTGACATCCGGGGCATGCAAGATTGCCATTTCCCCGCGCACACCGCGCAATCCCGTCTCCGAAGCTTTCATGCCGGTGCAATCAACTTCAATATCCGCCCCGGCTGACACCTCCGCCGGTGCCTGGCAAAACCGAACGCCTAGTTTTTCCAAATTGTCCTTGAGCGCTGTCAGGGCCTTGCGCGGATCGAGATGGGCTTCGTCTTTAAAAAACAGTGCCTTTGAAAACCGCCCGGCCAGATCTGGCTCCAACTCGTCAACATCCGCACCGTCAATCCAGTCATAGCCGCTCGTGCGACTAGCAAAACGGGAGAGCTCCGTTCTGTCACGCGGAGGCGCAACTACCAGCGTGCCCTTTATATAAACATGCCCGGGCAGCACCGCGTCCCACCAGCTCACCGCCTCTTTGCCCAATAAAAGAACGTCTTCTGCAGCATTCTCCCGCTCGCACCAGGGCGCCAGCATGCCGCCGGCATACCACGAGGCGCTTTTTGAGCCGGGTCCTGACGGATCCACAACGGTGACATCAGCTCCACGCGTTGCCAACTCATGAGCAAGCGCAAGTCCTGCAACACCCGCCCCTGTGACCACCACAGTTGTCCGGCCCGCACCGGGATTGGCGCTGGTCTGATGCTGAGCTGCAAGTGCAGGCGACACTGAAGACCGCATTGGAATATCCTCTTTCAAGCGGTAAGCCGCCTGCAAGGTTAGTCCTACTGGAAATGCGAGAAGAAGGTGTCCAGCGATCAAACCAGTTTCAGCAGATCACTGACGCAGCCTGCGCGACACAGACCGTCCCACCATCCCTTCGCCAGCATGACCTGGATCAGGTTCATCGGGTCCCTGCGCTGCACGGATTATCCGTGCCAAGCAGCATCTCAGCCTCCTTTCGCAGAGGCACCCCGGGTGAAGCTCTGACATGCCTCTTCCGGGACCGGACTGTCAAGGGGTGCTCTTAAAGCTCAAAACTCAAATTGCAGGTCCGTGGGACCGGGAACCTGGAAACGGACTGTTCAATAGACAAACACAAGCGGCTTCCCAATCTCTAGCTGCAATGCATAATTGGTTTTGGATGAGAGGTTTAAGGAGAGGTCTATGAGCTGGTTGAATGTTCCCGACCCCACGCCCGGAGATGCGGCAAGCTGCGATCCGATTGACACAATCATTGTCCCACGCACGTCCGATCTCGGTGGATTTTCCGTGCGCCGCGCCTTGCCGTCTGCCAGGCGGCGGATGGTCGGCCCGTTTATCTTCTTCGATCAGATGGGTCCCGCAGAGCTGCTGGTTGGCGGCGGTGTCGATGTCCGACCGCATCCGCATATCGGCCTTGCGACCGTCACCTATCTTTTTGAAGGCGAGATGTATCACCGCGACAGTCTGGGAACGGAAATTGCGATCTCACCAGGAGCTCTCAATTGGATGAATGCGGGTAAAGGCATCGTGCATTCTGAGCGCGAACGTCCCGAGCGCATGAACCAGACACGCCCGCTGTTTGGCCTGCAAAGTTGGGTGGCGCTGCCGAACAATCTGGAGGAAAGCGACCCGACCTTCCAGCACTTTGGCACGGAAGAACAGCCGGAATTTTCTGATCAAGGGGTCTCGGTGAAGCTGATTGCCGGTTCGCTTTATGGCCATAATGCGCCAGTGAAGACGGCAACAGAGATGTTTTACGCCGACATCCATTTGGAGCCCGGCGCAAAGGTCCCACTCGACGCTGGCTGGGAAGAACGCGGCATTTATACAATCGCCGGGCAAATCTCTATCGCTGGCCAGACTTTCGATCCGGCACAGCTTCTGGTCTTCAAGCCCGGCGATTCCCTGGTGATTGAAAACATCTCGCCCTATCCGGCTCGCTTTGTTGTTTTGGGCGGCGAACCAATGGATGGACAACGTTATATCTGGTGGAACTTCGTCTCTTCGTCCAAGGAACGGATCGAACAGGCCAAGGAAGACTGGCGCCAGGGCCGGTTCGACATTGTTCCGGGCGACGAGGAAGAATTCATCCCCCTGCCCGACCGGCCCGGGCCTTAATCCGATAGCGACAGCAAACAAACGGCCGCTTCACAATTTTGGAGCGGCCTTTTATCCGAAACCGGTGCGGAAACGGCTTTCGGTCACCATTGCCCTTGAAGGTCTGTCTTGCCCTTTATACAAGACAACGATGTTTCAAGGAGTTGTCATGCCCGCACAGCCACGTCCCATATTCCCAAAAGATACTCTCGCCCTGCGCTGGGAGATTATTGAGACGGCCCGTGCCTTGCCAAAACGCGGACTGACCAAGGGCACTTCGGGCAATGTCAGTGCCCGGACGACAGACGGCTTTCTGATCACACCGTCGGGAACGCCTTATGAGGAACTCACGGAAGCCAAGATTGTCGCAGTTGACCTCAACGGCTGTTACCGCGGAGACATCTTGCCGTCGTCGGAATGGCGCATGCACCTTGATTTTTATCTGGCGAAACCGGCCTGCGGTGCCGTCGTTCATTGCCATAGCCCGCGGGCAACGGCGCTTTCCTGCCACCGCAAGGGCATTCCCGCCTTCCACTACATGGTGGCACTGGCTGGCGGGGACCGCATCGACTGCGCCCGCTATGAGAGCTTCGGCACCCGCGCCCTCTCTAAAGCCATGATCGAAGCCTTAGGCGACCGGAACGCCTGCCTTCTCGGCAACCACGGACAAATTGCCGGTGGCCCGACACTCAAGAAGGCGCTCTCGGTCGCTGAAGGGGTCGAAGACTTGGCGGATCAGTATCTTTCATCCCTTGCGCTCGGCGAACCGGTCCTGCTGAATGAAGCCGAAATGGCGGATATTCTGCAGAAATTCAAAAGTTACGGCAAACAACCCGGCGAATTGAAAGACGGCCAAGACGCTGCCTTTGAACTGCCGAAGAAAGTGGGCTGATATGCGTCTGGGCATTGATTGGGGCGGAACCAAAATCGAAATCATCGCTCTTGGCGATGAAGGCGAGGAACTTTTCCGCCAGCGCACAGGCACGCCAAAAGATGATTACGACGGCTGCCTTCAGGCCGTCAAAAGTCTCGTTGAAGCTGCGGAAAAAGCGACTGGTCTGACCGGGTCTCTCGGTCTCGGCATTCCAGGGTCTCTGTCGCCCAAAACCGGGCTCGTGAAAAACGCCAATTCCACCTGGATGAATGGCAAACCGCTCGACAAGGATCTGGAAACGCTGCTGAACCGGCCAGTCCGAATCCAAAACGACGCCAATTGCCTGGCCGTTTCTGAAGCCACCGACGGCGCGGGCGCAGGCGCTCATATCGTGCACGCCGTGATCATCGGCACTGGGTCCGGGTCTGGCATCGCCATTGATGGCCACGCCCATCTTGGCGCCAACGGTATCGGCGGCGAATGGGGCGGCATCGCCCTGCCCTGGATGACGGCCGAAGAATTTCCAGGCCCCAAAAGCTGGATCGGTCATAACGGTGTGATCGATCTTTGGTGTTCCGGAACCGGATTTCAGCTGGACTACAAGGAAAAAACCGGTACCCCGCTCAAAGGTCTCGAGATCATCGAGCTCAAGCGGGCGGGCGATCCGGTCGCCACGAAGGTCTACCGGGATTATGTCAGCCGTCTGGCTCGTGCGCTCGCGATGTCGGCCAATCTTTTGGACCCGGACGTCTTTGTGCTCGGCGGCGGCATGTCCAACATCGCCGAACTCTACGACGACCTTCCGGATGCCATGCTGCCGTTTGTGTTTTCCGACACGTTCGAAACACCTATCCGCAAAGCCAAACACGGCGACAGCTCCGGTGTGCGCGGCGCCGCCTGGCTGTGGAACGATTGATCCGAGTTTTCATTTCTTCTGCCGTGCCGGACGCATCAGACCAGAAAACCTGAACCAAAAGAGATGCCCAAAAACAAAAATCCCGGCGCAAGGCCGGGACATTTGTTCGGTTCATGAGTGTAAATAAAAACTAACCTCTGCCCTTGCCCAGAGCGACAAAGACGATGCCGAGAGCAACGGCGGCGATGGCGCCGATTTTGGCTGCATTCGGGATTTCACTGAAAACCAGGTAGCCAAGACCGAGGCCTGCGACCGCTGCGACAGACCCGATTTGGCTCAGGTACACCGGTCCGGCGACCTGCTGAAGGCGGAAGTAGAGCCCGTACTGCACCGCGAAAGCTCCGATGTTTGCAATCAGCAGACTTGCTGCTGCCGATGTCCAATCGACCGGGATGACCGGGATTCCCATGGCCGCATTGAAGACAACCAGCGCCAGAAACGCGGTCACCATCATGCCAAGGGCCAGCTCGATTGCGGTCGCCCCATCCGGCCACTTTAAGGTCCGGTAGATGTTGCCGGCTGCCAGAAAGACTGGGATCGCCAGCGTGACCACCGACCAGAACGAGGCTTCCGCCGACACGCCGGCTCCGCCGCCCGCCAGCAGAACACCGCCAACAACCCCGGCCAAGACACCAATGCTGCGCAGCATTTTGAACCGCTCCAGGCCGATCAAAACGGCAAAGGCATAGGTCAAGACCAGAGGAAAGGCGAACGTCAGCGAGACAAAACTGGCTCCCACTTTGGGCGCTGCCATCACTGCGATCATATTAGGGGCGATGAAAAGAAGCCCGGTGATTGAAATGTAGGTCAGCAGCCGGATCTTGGCGGACCTTTCCCTCCGGCTTTCCCGGCCGCTTTCGGCGCCTAAGAGTTTCGTGACGAAATACAAAAGTCCCGCGCCGCCAATAATGGACCACTGCAACAGACCAAGCGGATGCCAGCCCACCATGGGCCCGGATTTTGCGAAGATCATCGACAGCGCCAGAAAACTGCCGACGATAAGCAGAAGAAACAGCGGTTGATCATAGAGCCGCGTCAAAAGAGACCCGCGATGAGATGCAGCGGATAAGGCGCCCTCAACAGTGGTTTTTGCTGTCTCCGACATAAGAAAGTCCTTTATGAAATTGCTCACGAACCAGACGGTTCGGCTTGTCGAGAATGAACATAATCATTTTTATCTTTATATCAAGATACTTTTTTGCAAGCTTCTTGAAGTCGATTGACAAACAGACTTGATTGACGCAGTTTCCGGCCAATCACAACAAAGCTGACCGTCCCCGCCACTCAACTTTTTTAGAGGCAAAGACTTGGTCGACACCGGCGCGCCAGGAAACAAACCATGACGAAGCCCCCTTCTGAGAAAACCAAGAATCCTCAACACCTCTTTGGTGATCCCGAAGATCTGTTGATCGACCGGGCTGAACGCGCCCAGCGCCAATGGCAGAAGGAAATTCCTGAAATCCGGGACCAGCTGACCCCGATGGTCGTCTTGGGCCGGCTCAACGAAGCCTCTCAGGTCATGAGCAATGATTTTTTGACCCCGGCCTATGCCAAAATCGGCTTGAAGATTGGCGAGTTCGATGTACTGGCAACGTTGGTTCGCTCCGGTCCGCCGTACAAGCTGACACCCACCGAGCTTTACCGCACCACAATGATGAGTTCCGGCGGCATGACGGCCCGCCTCGACAAACTGGAAAAAGCCGGTCTGGTGGAACGCTGCCCGCATCCGGAAGACCGGCGCGCGCTCACGGTCTGTGTCACAGATAAGGGACTGGACCTGATCAAGGGCATGATGCCGGACTACGTGAAAGCCCAGGCAACCGCCGTGGATGGTCTGACAACAGACGAACAGGACCAGCTTTCTGGTCTCCTGGAAAAACTCATCCGCTCCGCAAACGAAAAAAAGCCGGGGTGATCTAAAGTCTCGACGTTTAGTCCAAGACAAAGCGCGCTGTTTCCCGGCTGGCGGCTTTGCCATTTCGGACAAGCACCGCCTCTCCTTGATAGGTCCCGGCCTGCCAGCGCTTTTCCCGCAATTTCCGCCCGGAAAAAGCAACCCATTGCGCCTTGGTCTTTTCCATCGGTTTACCGGAAGAGGCTGCAAATTCTCCATCCGGCCCCTCCACCTTTAAAACCAGCCGGTCGCCCTTGCGCAAATTGATGGCTCTTGCAAAGAATACCAAGGCATCAGCAGAAGCGGACGGTTGTGAGACAGTGCCGCGTTCCAACTCGCCCGTTGATACTGGGCCACTGGCAAACCCGAGCTCTATCAGACTGCCCGCAGCATCCTTCAATAAATCGCCTGCTTCGGCTTGCCACAGCGACGTTTCCTGAACCGGCCCGGCTGCGGCGCATGCATCTTGAAATTCGGCCGACGGGCTACGCCCCAAAAACGGATCGAACACCGCACCGTCTTTTCGAACCGATAAATGCACATGGGCAAAGGCCGCAAGACCAGAATAACCGATCCGGCCAAGCTTCTGTCCGCGGGCGACCTTGTCTCCCGGCTGCACAGCAACGGACCCTTTTTGAAGGTGGCAGTACTGGGTTTCCCAGCCGTCTTCATGGACAAGAACCACGCCGTTGCCACACTCCCGTCCCACGATATCAGCCCGGTCTTTCTCTGTCTGCACAAGCCGGTCGGCCATGTCATTGCGGACACCGCGGACAATGCCGGCGGCTGCGGCCAGAACATTGGCTGTTGCTTTGGTGTTCAACACCCGGAAGTCTGTTCCCTTATGGCCATCATAGGCTGCTGCGCCGCAGGCCGCATCCAACACACCAGGCTCTGGATCAAGGTCGACGTAATTCTGGACAAAACAGTCTTGGCCCAGCTTACAGTCAACAGGCAAGCTGAGGCGGAACGTCTCCTTCGCCTGCACCGCTTCATGCAAAGGTACAAAAAAGCTCAGGGCGAAGACTGCCCTTGCAAACCATGAAAAAGCCTGTGCACGCGTCACATCAGATCCTATCAAAATAGACATGCCCCCCAGACACATAACCCGTGAAAACTGTCAAGGTTTTCCAAACGTGGCCACTGGCGCTGATCACATCCTAGAATTTCTAAAAAACCAAATGCCGAACATTATGTCAGCAACTGCCGACACAGGCGTTTTTCAAACAGATTCCTCCGTCAATTCATCCTCCAATGCCTGCCACTGCCTTGGGGAAACCGCCTCTTTTGAGGCTAGCAGCCAATAGGTCTGATGGTGCGGCAAGGAATCCTCTGACAGGCGGATCAGGTCTCCGGCGGCGAGCGCGGCTTGGCATAAGGGTAACGAGCCGAGCAAAACACCAAGGCCAGCCTTGGCCGCGGTCAAAGCCGAGGAAAACGTATCGAACCTATACTCCGGCAATGGCACGGCGGGTGCGCCAAACTGCAAGATCCAATCATTCCACCCCGGACGCGGACCAGACACGGCTATGCGCGGCAAGTCATGCCAGTCCTTTTTGCTCTTGAGAAGTTCGGGCGCGGCCACCGGCGCCAGAATTTCCTTATAAAGCGGCACCTTATAGGCCACCGGCCAGGTGCCCGTGCCATAGCGCACCCGGATGATGTCGTCGTCCTGCAACCCGTCTTCGGTAAGAACCATAGTTTTAAAGGAAAACTGCGCCCCCGTGGCGTCAGAAAGCCTGTTCAATCGGGACATGATCCATAAATCGATGATCGAGGTGCTGGCTGACACTGTCAACCGGTTGCGGCTGACACCAAACAACCCTTCGGAACTGTCACGCAGCCGGTCAAAAGCCGAGCGCACATGGGGCAACCAAGCCTCCCCTTCTACGGTCAAGGCGATGCTGCGCGGCTGACGCAGAAACAACTGCGTCCCCAAGAGTTTTTCCAGTTTTCCAATCCGCTGGCTGATCGCCGATTGGGTCAGCCCGGTCTCTTCAGCGGCTCCAGTAAAACTGCCGCAACGCGCCGCCGCCTCAAAGGCCCGCACCCACTCTAATGGGAGTTTGTCGAACTTTTGCTGAGCCATTACGAAATCACCATCTCAGACTGACAAATCATAATTTGAATTTATGCATAAACCACACGATCTTGAGCGCAACCCAATTAGGAGAGGCTTTGGGACATGATCGACGTTTCTATTCAAGATGGTGGCACCTATCTGACGCTTTCTGGCAAAGGCGCATCTTACCGCTTTCATGCCATCTGGCTGCGCGACAATGCCTGGGATGCGGAAACCCGCTCTTCCGGCAATGGTCAAAGGCTGATTGCCCTGCGCGACATCAGCCCGGATGTTTCCGTCTCGGCTGCAGAAGTCCGTGGCGGCACGCTGCATGTCACCTTCGCCCCGGAGCAAAAGACCGTCGAATATGCGCTCGATTGGCTTTTCGAGAACAGCTACGACAAGGAGCATACCTGTGAACGCGGCTGGACGTCCGCAACGATTGAACCTTGGGATGGCACCTTAAACTCTGCCGTTCCATCGGCAGATTTCTCCGCCGTTCAATCCAACCTTTCTGAAAAGCGTGCGTGGCTGGAACAGGTCGCAAGATACGGTTTTGGAAAACTGACCGGCGGCCCAACCGAAGATCAGGCTTTGATGAAAGTCGTCGACCTCTTCGGCTATGTCCGCGAAACCAACTATGGCCGCCACTTTGAGGTTCGCACAGAAGTCAATCCGACCAATCTGGCCTTTACCGGCCTGGGCCTGCAGGCCCACACCGACAACCCCTACCGGGATCCCGTGCCAACCGTGCAAGTGCTCTACTGCCTGGAAAGCTCGGCTGCGGGCGGCGAAAACATGGTCGTCGACGGGTTCCGCGCTGCGCTGCGCCTTCGCGCAGAAAACCCGGAATGGTTTGATGTCCTGAGCCGATATTGCGCCAAGTTCGAATATGCCGGTGAAGACGGCGTCATCCTGCGCTCGCGCCGGCCGATGATCGAGTTGGCGCCTGACGGTGAACTGATCGCCGTGCGCTTCAACAACCGCTCCGCCGCCGCGATCACAGATGTGCCGTTTGACGACATGGCCACGTATTACGCAGCTTACCGGCGCCTTGGGGAAATCATTGACGATCCGGCAATGGAAGTGACCTTCCGCCTGGAACCGGGTGAATGTTTCATCGTCGACAACACCCGCGTTCTGCATGCCCGCAAGGCCTATTCGGGCACTGGCACCCGCTGGCTGCAGGGCTGTTACGCCGACAAGGACGGCCTGTTGTCGACGCTGGCTTCCCTGCAATCAGAGCTGCCGGAGGTGGCGGAATGACGAAGCCGGATTTTTCCATCCTGACCCAGGACAACATCGTCGCGTTTCTCGGCGACATCTTTGAACGCTGCGGCGATGAGGAATATCTGGGTGAACCGGTCACCATGGCGCAGCACATGCTGCAAGGGGCGACAATCGCCGAAGAAAATGGCCTTGAGGAAGACATCATCGTCGGTGCCCTCCTCCATGACATCGGCCATTTCACGTCCGAATTCGGCACGTTTTCGATGAACGACACCGAAGACCGCTATCACGAAGAAGCCGGAGCAGAAGTGCTGTCAGCCTTTTTCCCATCGGTGATCACGGATTGTGTCCGCTATCACGTGGCGGCCAAGCGGTATCTCTGCGCCACCAAGCCGGACTATTTCGACCGCTTGTCGGACGCTTCTGTTCACTCCCTGAACCTGCAAGGCGGGCCTATGTCTGAGGAGGAAGTTGCAGAATTTGAAAAGAACCCGAACCTGAAAAAAATCATCCAGGTCCGCTATCTGGATGAAGCGGGTAAACGCGCAGACATGCAAACGCCCGACTTCTGGCACTTCGCACCGATGGTCCAAAAGATCGTAGACGGACACATGCAGACCCTGGCAGCCGAACGCACTGCTGATGCGGACACCGAGCGGGAGGCTGGATAAATGGCAAGCCCCGTCTGCCTCATCATCATTGACGGCCTGCGTCATGATACGGCAATTGACGAGTGCGGCTATCTGATGGCCGCCGTTGAAGCCAAACAAGCCCGGGTCTGGCAAATGCAGAGCTGCCTGCCGACCATCTCCGCACCGCTCTATGAGACCATCCACACCGGGCTCGCCCCGATCGAGCACGGTATCTTGAGCAATGAGGCGATCCGTCCGTCAAACAAACCGAATGTCTTCTCGGCCTTGAAGGCCGCTGGCAAAACCACTGGCGCCGTGGCGCATTCCTATTATCACACGCTTTACGGCGGATCGCCGTTTGACCCGTTTGAGCACACGGAAATCAACGATCCGGCAGCGCCGGTCCCCTATGCCCGCTACTATTCGATGGAAGGCTATTCAAAAGTCAATCCCGCCTTGCCGTCGGAGACCGATCTTTGCGCGCAGACTTGGCACCTCGCCCAGACCCATAAACCGGACTATCTTCTGCTGCATTCTTCCAGCTGCGATTCCCTCGGCCACTACTACACCAGCAATTCGGCCGAATACCGCCATCAGGCCTGGCGGGCCGACAACGCGCTCTCCCGGCTCATTCCAAGGCTCCGGGACGCGGGCTATGATGTCCTTGTGACAGCCGATCATGGCATGAACGAAGACGGCCACCATGCGGGCAATCAGCCCGGTTTGCGCGCTGTGCCGTTTTTTGTGTTTTCTGAGCGGTTCAAGGCTCCGGAAAGTGAAACGTTGGACCAAAAGGCGATTGCACCAACAATTCTATCCCTTGTGGGCATCCCGTTGCCTGAGACGATGAAAGCCGTGCCTTTGATTTGATCGTGGTGTGCGGCAATTCGCCTAAGGAACTTCAACAGGCCTTGATTTGCAATTCGTCAGGAGATGACCGACGTTCTGATCCACTTAATTTCCAGAACTATTGGACATCGACATGATCAAATGGATCGCGAGCCTCATCACTGCCGCAATGCTTATTGTGCCTGCCGCGGCGCAGGACGAATTGCAGATCAAGGACCTTCAAAAGGGCACGGGCGAAGAAGCCAATGTCGGCGAAACGGTGGTGGTTCACTACACCGGTTGGCTGATGGACGGCACCAAGTTTGATTCCAGCGTTGACCGCGGAACACCCTTCTCCTTCACCCTCGGCGAACGCCGGGTGATACCCGGCTGGGAACAAGGGGTCGAAGGCATGCAGGTCGGCGGTAAGCGCGAACTGATCATTCCGCCGCATCTGGCCTATGGCGCTTCTGGTGCAGGCGGCGTCATCCCGCCGAATGCCACGCTGAAGTTTGAAATCGAGCTGCTTGAGGTCAAGGCCAAGAAGTATTCCAATCTCGGTAATGACCAGTTGAAAGCCAAGCTGGCGGCCGGCGCCACTGTGATCGACATCCGCCGTCCAGACGAATGGAAACAGACCGGTGTTATCCCTGGCACCCATCTGGTAACCTTCTTCGATGCCTCCGGCAACACCAATCCGAATTTCGGCAAAGCCCTACAGTCGTTGATTTCCGGGCCGAACGATGAAGTCATCTTTCTGTGCCGGACCGGCGCCCGCAGCAAAGCTTTGTCGGAATATCTCTCAGGTCAAGCCGGCTTTACTCAAGTTGCCAATGTCACCAACGGCATCACCAGCTGGATTTCAGACGGCGGTGAGGTCACCGACGCCACTCAGCCGGAAAACTGCTGGCTGTGCTGACGACCTCGGAGGGCTAGTGCCAAAAACCTCTGCGGCTACACCCCCTCCGCCAGCTTCAGGCTCAGCCGGTTATGGGTTTCGATCACCGGCCCAATGTCCATTGTTGTAATCTGACCATCTTCCACAACCACCTTTCCGTTGATCACCGTGGTGTTGACGGTTTGAGGTGCGCAGAAGACGACGGCTGCGACCGGGTCATGTAGCCCGCCGGCGAAATTAATCGAATTCAAGTCAAGTGTGAAGAAATCTGCACACTTGCCTGTTTCCAAAGAGCCAATATCGTTTCGACCAAGTACGGAGGCGCCCCCGAGTGTTGCCAGTTCTAGAGCTTCACGCGCCGTCATCCATTCTCCTGCGCGCAAGGGATGTGCCGGCGGCAGAAGCGCATATTTGCTCGGACCTTCCGGCGGCTGCAAGCCCAGCTGAAGGCGGGCCAAAAGCATGGCCTGCCGGGCTTCCATCAGCATGTTGGAGCCATCATTGCTGGCCGAGCCGTCCACGCCGAGACCTACCTTCACACCAGCGGCCATATATTTCTTTACCGGCGCAATGCCCGAGGCAAGCCGCATGTTGGAGCACGGGCAATGGGCTGCGCCGCAGCCGGTCTTGGCAAACAGACGGATCTCATCGTCATCCACATGAATGGCATGGGCGAACCAGACATCGTTTCCGGTCCAATCCAGCCCTTCCATCCATTCCACGGGCCGTTTGCCGAAGCGCTCCAGGGTGTAGCGCTCTTCATCCTGCGTCTCGCACAAATGGGTGTGCAGCATCACGCCTTTGTCGCGGGCGAGCGCCGCGCTTTCACGCAGTAGATCTTCAGAAACCGAGAACGGCGAACATGGCGCCACGACCACACGGGTCATTGCATGGTCATTCGCATCGTGAAAGCGATCAATCACCCGGACGGTGTCTTTCAGAATGAAGTTTTCGTCCTCGACACACTCATCCGGCGGCAGCCCGCCTTTGCTTTCTCCGAGCGACATGGAGCCGCGGCTGGCGTGAAAGCGCACCCCAAGGTCTTTTGCTGCTTCAATCTGGTAATCGACCTTATTGCCACTTTGAAAGAGATATGTGTGGTCGAACACCGTGGTGCAGCCGGAGAGCGCCAGTTCAGCCAAACCAATCAACGTGCTCGCACGTGAGGCTTCCGGATCTGTTTTGGCCCAGATGCGGTAATGGGCTTTGAGCCAGGGAAACAGATTGTTGTTTTGCGCAGCCGGCAAATTGCGCGTCAGGGTCTGATTGAGGTGGTGATGTGTGTTTACAAAACCGGGCAAGACGATCTGCCCGGTGGCATCAATGACCTTATCCGCTGTTGTCGGCAGATCCTCCGTCGGCCCGACCTGCTTGACCACACCGTCAACGGCAAAAAGCCCCCCGCCCCGGATTTCCCGGCGCCCACCATCCATCGTGACAAGCATTTCGGCGTTTTTCAAAAGCAGGGTTTGGGACATCATAAATCTTTCAAAAAGGAAACGTTGCCGGCCACCCTAGCCGGTCGCTTTTATTCTGACCACGCTGAGCCCCCACGAAACTCTTTCAGGCCAAACCATAGAATATTGGATTTCTGACGGCAGCTTCCCCTTAGAGGCATCAGCGGCATACGCGTGCGTTGGCAAATGATGGAGTACTTCTGACACCGGAGAGCGTTTACTGACCGATTTAGAAAATTCTGTCTGTGGAACTGCAAGCCATTGCCACCCTCCTCACTTTCCATTAAAGCTTGCTCCATGATTAGAAACCTGAAAGCAGCTTGGTGGTGGCGCGGCGCGAAATAGGCGGCCAGCGATCACTCATGCTCTGACAGGATCGAACATTTCACCAAGGCCGCCGCGGGATACCGCTGGCGGCCTTGGTGCATTATAAGGCCGCCATTAGCTCCACAAAGGCCGGAAAATACGGGGACGTACCATGCCGCAACTGGCAGACCAGAGTTATGTAACGGACAGCGGGATCACGATCCTGCGCAGCTCACGCCCTTCCGACTATGAGACCGGAACATCCGAATGGATCGACCGGCTGGATTCTGAACGCGGCGCGGTCCTTGCCTCGTCTTACGAATATCCTGGCCGTTACACCCGTTGGGATATGGCCCTGGTGAACCCACCGCTGGTTATGGAAGCAGCCGACCGGAAAGTCGAAATCCGCGCCCTCAATGACCGCGGCAAAGTCTTGATACCTGCCATTGAAGCGGCTTTGAAAGACCATGTTGATGTTGAGGCCTATACGGCGACCGCAGAAAAGATCAATCTAACGGTCAAAAAACCGGATCGGGATTTCCAGGAAGAAGAGCGTTCGCGTCAGCCGTCGACCTTCTCCATTGTCCGGGCGTTGAAGGACATGTTTGCCTGCAACGACGATCAGCTCGGCCTCTATGGCACCTTCGGCTACGACGTCGCCTTCCAGTTCGAACCGATCGATCTGAAGCTGGAGCGCCCGGACGATCAGCGCGATGTGGTTCTGTTCCTGCCGGACGAAATCTTGATCGTCGACCACCACGGCAAACGCGCCTATGTGCTGGAGTATGATTTTGTCGTCGATGGTGTCTCCACTAAGGGACTGGAGCGGACCGGAGAAAAGCAGCAATACACTCCAGCCAACCGCGATCCGGGCCGCGGCGACCATGAACCAGGCGAATACGCCAAACTGGTCGATGAAGCCAAGGAATACTTCCGCCGGGGGGATCTGTTTGAGACCGTACCTGGACAGGTGTTTTATGAATCTTGCCCGAACCCTCCGTCGGCCGTTTCCAGGCGCTTGGCCCAGATCAATCCGTCGCCCTATTCCTTCTTCTTCAATCTCGGAAACAACGAATATCTGGTCGGTGCTTCACCGGAAATGTATGTCCGGGTAACCGGTGGCCGCCGGGTGGAGACTTGCCCGATTTCCGGCACCATCCGCCGCGGCAAAAATGCCATCGAAGACGAAGCCCAGATCCGTAAGCTCTTAAATTCGGCCAAAGACGAAGCGGAACTTACCATGTGTTCCGACGTCGACCGAAACGACAAGAGTCGGGTCTGTGTGCCAGGGTCGGTCAAAGTGATCGGCCGGCGCCAGATCGAGATGTATTCCCGGCTGATCCACACGGTGGACCATATCGAAGGCACCTTGCGCGAGGACATGGACGCGCTAGACGCGTTTCTCTCCCACACTTGGGCGGTGACGGTGACCGGCGCCCCCAAACGCTGGGCAATGCAATTCATTGAAGATCATGAGAAATCACCAAGGGCTTGGTATGGCGGCGCCATCGGTGCGGTTCTCTTTAATGGCGACATGAACACTGGCCTGACTTTGCGCACCGTGCGCATCAAGGACGGTGTTGCCCAGATCCGTGCCGGAGCGACCCTGCTCTACGACAGTATCCCGGAAGATGAAGAGGCCGAAACCGAACTCAAGGCCGAAGCCATGCGTGCGGCTGTCCGCGAAGCTGGACTTGCCATTAAATCGGCAGATGCCGGTGACGCGCACAAACCTGGAGAAGGTCTGAAAATCCTGCTGGTCGATCATGAAGACAGCTTTGTGCACACGCTGGCGAACTATTTCCGCCAAACCGGCGCGGATGTTGTGACCTATCGGACCCCGGTCGCTGACCACGTCTTCCATGATGTCAATCCGGATCTTGTTGTCTTGTCCCCTGGTCCCGGCAATCCCAAAGATTTCGATTGCGCGGCAACGATTGGCCGGGCCCGCGCCCGCGCGCTGCCGATTTTCGGTGTTTGCCTCGGACTACAGGCCTTGTCGGAGTATTTCGGCGCTGAGCTTGGCCAGCTGGATGTGCCGATGCACGGCAAACCGTCCCCCATCAGCGTTGAAGGCAATTCCCTGGTCTTTGACGGTTTGACTGCACCGGTGACCGTCGGCCGCTATCATTCTCTCTTTGCGAAACGGGACACACTGCCCAGCGAGATCCGCGTTACGGCTCAAACCGAAGATGGCGTCGTTATGGCAATCGAACACCAGAAAGAAGCGATTGCCGCCGTTCAGTTCCACCCGGAATCGATCATGTCTCTCGACCAGGACGCCGGCCACAAAATAATAGAAAACGTTGTATCCCGGCTGGTTCAAGCAAAACCGCTGGCCGAAACGGGGTAAAATTTCCTGACCAGGTCTCCTTACGTCACGGATTTACCGCTTAAGAGCTGCAGGATACGATCCTGCAGCTCTTTTGTTTTGCAGCGATTTCGGGAGGATCCATGACCGAATACTCAGACCATCTGAACCTGTGGCTCAGCGGCCTTGAAGGTGGGGATAAATTCAAGATCCTGAACAAGATTTTGGCAGATGACTGCGTGTTTTACAGCCCCGTCATGCACACACCGCAAAAGGGCAAACAGCTGACATTTCTTTATCTCGCCAGCGCGTTCACTGTCTTGCTGAAAGAAGGCAAATTTCAGTACCGGCGGATCCTTGAACAAAGCAATGATGCTGTTCTGGAGTTTGAAACCGAGATCGATGGGATCCTCATCAACGGCGTCGACATGATGACCTTCAACGACGATGGGCAGATCACCGAATTCAAGGTGATGCTGCGGCCGATGAAAGCGCTTGAAAAGGTCAAGGCGTTGATGATGGCTGAGCTTGAGGCGATAAAATCAGCTTAAGCTGGCACCTGAACTCTTGATCAGTACAGCACCAACAAAATCAGAGATGTGGCAGGTGATTGTGCGCAGAACCGTCAGCCGACCTTGGTCGCGCTGGCAATAAATTCTCTAATATCAACGCGCAACGATCGCATGTGTTCTTCCTGCGCGCTAAGAGTCTCGGCTTCCGCAAGCACTTGATCGCTGATTTCTTTGCTTTCCACCATAGCTGTTTGAACGTCGGAAATGCTTTTGCTGACTTCAACAGCTCCGGTGGCAACTTCGTCAATATTCTGTGCAATTTCACTCGTCGCATCCGCCTGCTCTTCCACGGATGATGCAATTGCTGTTGAGACTTTGCTGACCTGGTCAATTGCTTTGCCAATTTCCTCGCTTGCTGAAACTGCATTTCGAGTTGCGGACTGCAAACCTGAGATTTGACCGTTAATGGTCTGCGTCGCATCTGCGGTCTGACCGGCCAGGGCTTTGACTTCCTGCGCAACAATCGCAAATCCGCGGCCATGTTCGCCGGCGCGCGCTGCCTCAATTGTGGCATTCAACGCCAGAAGGTTGGTTTGTGCAGCGATATCCGTAATCAATTGAACCACATCACCAATTTCGGATGACATTTTCGCAAGGCTACCGATTTCCTTTTTCATGACTTCTGATTTAGAAACTGCACCGGTGGCTGTGTCAGCAGCCGAATAGACCTGCCGATTGATCTCCTTGACCGAACTGCTCAATTCCTCAGTGGCAGCCGAAACACTTTGCATGTTGGCCGATGTTTCCTCTGCCGCAGAGGCTAACATCGTAGAGTGTTCATTTACGGTGTTGCTAGTGTGTGCCACACCGGTCGACAACGTATTCAACTCCTCGACGGATTTAGTGACCGTATCCACGACCTCTTTCAGCCTGGATTCAAATTGATTTGCGAGTTCACAAAAGGCGTCATGCTTTTCTTTTATGGCAATGGTCGCCTGGTTGATGCTGCTGGCGGCACTGGCAAAACCGCCGACCATTCCGGTTTCGGATATCAATCGGAAATGCTGGTTGCGACCGACATAATCCAGACACGCCTTGGATTCGCGCAAATAGGCGTCCGTCCGGTCAATGAGCAAATTGATCGAATGCATCAGCTCAGCGGCATCGCCCTTCTCCGTGATGCCAATGATGCGGGCTTCGAAGTCACCGGCAGCGACTGCCTTGCACACCTTGGTCGCCTTTTTCAAAGAGGATCTGCTCAATCCGGTCATCATGTGTCTCTTCCCAAACTCAAACTGAAGCGAAGTCCCATTCGTCACCTGCAATCAAGCAACCGCGCGCAAGTTTGCGAGGAACTCGTCATAGCCAATCCCATTTTCCGCCAGCAGATTCAGCACCATCTGTTCTGCCGCGAGCATGCCTTCTTTACGGCTGGCATGACGTTTCTCCTCTTCCAGGAGGGCGCTGTAGAGAGGAATAATATGCTGATTGATCACTGCTTTTTCCGGAACACGCCGGTTGGAGTGATAACTGATTATTTTCCCGCTTGAATCAAAGCTCGGCGTGACATGAGCATAGACCCAATAATGGTCACCGTTTTTGCAGCGGTTGATGACATAGGCGAAGATTTCATTCCCCGCCTCTAACGTCGCCCATAGCAGCTTGAAAACGCATCGAGGCATGTCCGGGTGACGGATTATGCTGTGAGGCTGCCCCAAGAGTTCTTTTTCGGTAAAACCCGCCACTTCTAGAAAAACACGATTGGCGTAGGTGATCCGGCCCTTCAGGTCGGTCTTGCTCACAATAACATCATCGCGCGCGAAGGTTCTTTCGTGTCCAGTTAACGTAACTGTCTTAGGCACCCCAACACCCCCGGTAAGTTGCAGCAAAAAACTCAGCACACCTCAAAAAATCCTCGCAAAGTATTCGGTGAAGCAATTTAAATTTTACTAAACACGACAATACGTATTATCACAATATTATTTTCTACATTGATATAAATACGGTTATTGTTTTCAACAAATACGACCGACCCATAAATCCGAACATCAATATTCGAAATTAAACATCGAAATGAAAAATTCATATGAATATATTTGAGATTTCCGCGAACCTTCACCTAGGTAAGGTAATGAAATATACGCTTATATTGCCGCCAAGGTTTTAACGAAGTAAAAATCGAGCTAATCTTCAAATGGGCTTTCCCACCGGAACAGCTGCTCGGTGGGCAGATGAGTTCGGTTGTAACTGTGGCAAGGATCAGCGGTGAAGATTTCAAGACCATTCCGACGCCGCCTTTTTGCACTGCCGCTTGCATCGTGTTTGCTTGTATCCGCTGCGTTGCTGCTGCCGATGCCAAAACCGGCAAGCGCCCAGACACCGCTGATTGAAAACACCTTACTGGGTATTGGCATTTGCCCGCCGTGGCACCCGCAATCCGTAGAGGTTTGCCGCAACAGTGTGGAAACCGTTTTAGACGCTTTTTCTGCGCGCCTTGACATATCGGCAGCCGGTAGACGGATGATGCTCAATGAAGGCGCCTCTGCGGCCAATTTGAAAAAAACCGTGATGGAGCTAGCCAACACACTGGGCCCGTCCGACCGGCTGATCATATACGCCAACTTGCCGTCGACCAGCACCGACCAAACGGACGCGGGTGAAAACAGCCGCCAAATCCTGCAATTGTGGGCCGATCACGAGCCGGAAACCACACAGATAGCTATTGAAACCGGTACATGGGTCTCAGCACCGGCCTTTGCCGCCATGTTACATACCGTGCCCGCCGGCGAGGTTATCTTAATTCTGGACACAAACAATTCAGATACGATCGACGCCGAACTCTTGGAAAAACACGCGACCAATTTGGACGAACGGCCGGAAGCGCTAGTGACATCCGCAGGCGCAGGACAAAAGGCCAATTTTTCCGCAGACCGGACGATTGCCCTGTTCGCAAAACACCTGGCAGTAGCCCTGGAGGCGGTCGACGGAACACTGGCTGATGTGATCCAAACCGCTTCCGCGGGAACACGGCAGGCAGCCATCCCCATTTGTATTTCTCTCAAGGAAAACCAATCGGATGGCCCGAAGGAAGAAAAAAACTGCACACAGGTCCCGGAAATCCATGATCCGGCAGGTATCCTAGGAACAATCGCTATGCCGGTGATCGTAGCCGCTTCTAACGGCAATTGACCGCAGTATTTGGCAATGACCCGTCGGTAAATCCGAGAACCTGATCAGTTGGCAAGCTCTTTTGCCTCAAACGGCTCTTCCCCAAGCTCACAAGCAAACCGCAGCTGATCAAGCGCCGATCTCACATCTGCAGGCGCTTCATGGACAAGCTGATCAACCGGAGCTGGCTTGCCGATCAGAAACCCTTGAGCTTCATGGCAGCCACGCTCTGCTAATAGACAGAGCTTTTCGGTATCCTCAACCCCTTCGGCAACAATCCGCATGTCCAACGCTTTGCCGAGCCGGACCACAGTTTCAACAATGGCCAGCGAGTTATAGTTCCGCGAGGCTTCTTGAACGAATGACCGGTCGATCTTGATGCAATCAAACGGGAAACGGCTCAGATAACTGAGCGACGAATACCCAACACCAAAATCGTCGAGGGCGATTTTGACACCAACGGCTTTCAACTTCGTCAGGATCGACAGGGCCCTAGCATCATCTTCAATCAACGTGTTTTCGGTGATCTCCAGCTCAATCCGGTGCGCCGGGATGCCCGACGCTTCGATCGCGCTTTCGACATCTTCCAAAAAGTCCTTGTCGCGGAACTGGACCGGACTGACATTCAAACTGATGTTTGCGGACGGAATCTCCTGCGCTGCCACCGCGAGCGCTCTTTGCAAAACGAATTTGCCAATACCAATGATTTGGCCCGAGCCCTCAGCGACAGGGATAAACTCGCCTGGACTGATGAGCCCTCGTTCCGGGTGGTGCCACCGGATCAATGCCTCATAAGATACGATTTGTCCGGTCGCCAGATTGAGCCGCGGCTGAAAATAGAGTTCGAACTCGTTGTTTGAGAGAGCGGAGTTCAAGTCCTTTTCCATAGCCCGGCGCTTGCGGACCTCAGCCCCCATGCCCTGGCGGAACAGACAATAGGTTTGCCGCCCCCGGCTTTTGGCGTTGTAAAGTGCGATATCGGCATTTGAAATGATCTGTTCTTCGCTATCAGCCGATGTAATCAACGCCACTCCGACACTTGCGCTTGGTTTGACGACCAGCCCGTGACCACAGTTGATCGGCTCTGACAAAAGCGAGACCAACCGGTGCGCCATATCCTCAGCCTGATTGGCAAAAGCAATCGAAGTCTGAATGATTGCAAATTCATCCCCACCAAGCCGGGCAACCGTATCACTTCCCCGGCAAGCGGAAATGAGCCGTTCAGCGGTTACCCGGATGACTTTGTCGCCCGCCGGATGCCCATGCAGATCATTGATGTCTTTGAACTTATCCAAGTCGACCAACAATAGGGCCGCCCCCTGCCCGGCCTTATGACAACGCGTGAGTGTATGTTTCAACTCTGCATTAAAAACGGCCCTGTTGGGCAAATCCGTCAAGGGATCGTGCTGGGCCAGATGCAGAATTTGCGCCTCAGCTTTCTTCCGCTCCCGCAAGTCAACCAAAGCCGAGACCCGGGTCGGCGTCCCGCGGTAAGAAATCACACGTGTCCGGATTTCGACCGGCACCCTCTCGCCCGAACGGTTGATGAAAGTGACTTCGCGCGGTTCTTTTTCTGCTTTGACCAAATGCTCTTCCAAGGTTCCGGCTAAATCGGTCTCGACAAACTCATAAAGTCCGCGCATCTCCAGATCTTCTATGGAGTGACCGACCAGCTCTTCAAAGGTTTTGTTGCCGTCTAGAATGCGGCCATCGACCGAAATTACGATGGCATCAAAGGTCGCGTTGGCCAGCGCCGACAGGCGCTCAGATTCTTCCTGTGTCCTCTTCGCATCGGCAACACGTGAATACGCCTGTTCCTGGCTTTGAACGGTTTCCATCAATGCATTGAAGAGACGGGTGAGCCTTTCGGAATCTTCGCCCTTAGACACTTTAAGTCGCATCGACAAATCCGCTTTGCCAGCAATCAAGCTATCAAGTGCATCTTCCACATGGCCAATGCCGAGCCGCGTGCCATGCTCGGCTTCATTCAGCCCAATATCCTCATCCTGGCGGGACAGGCGGAGCGGCCGAAGCTTATTCAGAAGCCCAAGTACGAGGAAACTTACGCCAAAGCACCAGGCGAAATTCGTCAAGACACCTTGAAGCTGGATCATTAACTGCGGCATACGTGCCCCAAGCGGCAATGAGTCTATCGGCGCTAGCAGAGCTAAGGCAAGCGTCCCGGCAACACCGGCAAATCCATGTACACTGATCGCGCCGACTGGATCATCCAGCTTGAACCTGCGCTCCAGAAACACTGCTCCCAACAGAGCAACGGCGCCACCAAGCGCACCAACGGCCAAAGCTGCTGGCGGGGTTAGAATATGGCAACCGGCGGTCACCGCGACCAAGCCGCCCAAAAGGCCGGAGATGGAGTTTTCCGGCAGAACCACACCGTCCCGGTATTTTCCTAGCAGATAGCCTGCCGCTGTTCCGGCTGCGGCAGCCAGAACCGTATTGGCAAAAATGCCTGGCACGTCCGGGCTTGCTGATAGGGTCGATCCACCGTTGAAGCCAAGCCAGCCGACGAACAGCGCAAGTGCTCCTGCGGTTGCCAGAACCGAGCTATGGCCCTGGATCCGACAAGGGCGACCCTCGGTATCAAAGCGCCCAATCCGCGGCCCTAGGAAGATACAGGCTGCCAGCGCTATCCAGGCACCTGTTGCATGCACCACGGTGGACCCCGCGAAATCGACAAATCCCCTGTCAGCAAGAAAGGCCTCGGCATCCGGATACAGCACACCGCCCCAGGCCCAGCGGGCAAAAACCGGATAAATCAGTCCAGCAGTCAGTACGGTGCACCAGATGTATGCTTGGAGCCGCATGCGTTCCGCGACCGCCCCTGAAATGATGGTTGCCGCAGTCCCGCAGAACATCACTTGAAAGGCAAAAACGGTCAAAATCCAAGGAGTAACATCCGACAAGGCAATCAGGCGTAGATCAATCCCGGCGAACCAGCAGCCGCCAGCGCCGAATGCTAGGCTAAAGCCGAACACGGCGAAGATGATCACACAGATAGCGAGGTCAAGCAGGTTTTTCTGCGCCACATTGATGGAATTCTTGGACCGGACCAGGCCCGCTTCCAACAGCATGAAACCAACCTGCATCAGCAGTACGAGCCCAGCGGCCACCAGCAGCCAGACCATATCCAATGTTCTTTGCAAGCCTTCGACCGCTGCAGCCGCAGGTGATGCCAGAAATGGCAAACAAAAAACTCCAGGCAGCAACCCAAGTCCAAATAGAGCCCGCATCATGTGTAATCGATTTACCTGCTTGTCCGACCAAGCGGCATGATTTAAGCGCAATTCTTAATTATGCATTGCCAAAAATATCAATGCTTACAACTTCAGCAACTTGCGCAAATTTGCAGCACTTCAAAGTGATCCATCAATTCACAGCTACGAACTCTTCAAATTCACAAAGACAGCCCAATGATTGCCTGAAATTGCTTCATTTTCTGCCGCCCCATTAAACCTCATAGCAAGCAGAGAGCCTGCTCCAACTATTGCGATTTATAGTTGATATTTATTGAACGATTGATCAATCTAAATCAGCTCATAAGGGGATATTGGAGGAAACGATGGCAACTCGATCTGCAACAAGCCGCAGGATTGACGGCTTACTGACCGAATATGGCGAAAGCCACCAGAACGCGACCAACAAATTCATTCACTGGATTTGTGTACCTGTGATTGTCTGGACGGTCACAGCGCTGCTTTGGAGCTTGCCTGTCCCGGCAGTCTTCGAAACCGTCCCTTATCTTAATTGGGCTACCGTCGTGATTGCTCTGGCGACTGTTTATTACCTAACGCTTTCGATTCCGCTGGCTTTCGGCATGGCATTTATCGGGATTGTTTGCAGCATAATCAATGGGGCCTATGACCTCCGCTTGCCGTTGTGGCAAACAGCACTCGCTGTTTTTGTTGTTGCCTGGATCGGCCAATTCATCGGCCACAAGATCGAAGGCAAAAAGCCATCCTTTTTCAAAGACATCCAGTTCCTGTTAATCGGACCTGCATGGCTTTTGCACTTTCTGTACCGAAAGGTCGGGATCAAATACTGAACGGCAAATGTGTCCTATTCCGGCTGACAACTCACACGCAACGCCGCTCCCTTAGGCCACACAGCTCAATGTGCCTAGAAAGATAAACCGATAGCCTGGTTGATGTGCCAACCAGTATTTGCGGCATGATAGATTGGGAACGGTGTCCGGGCGGAAACAATGATATCGCGCTTCAACCAATCCTGATTTTCCAGGATTGAAAGCGTTTGCGATAAAGCACGGTCCGTCACCGGTGCCAGCCCGGACCTGATGTTCGAAAAGCGCTGCGGCGTTCCAGTCACAGCCAAAATCGGGACAACCCAACTCCGGCGAAGGAGATGAACGGCTGTGTCATCTGGAACAGCCTCCAGAATTCTATGCGCCATGGCAGCAGCCTCAATCCCCTTCTTCGTTAAACGGAATTCTGGCCGCAAAGGATGACCGTGACCGGGATTTTTCTCAAGAAGGCCCAATTGACCCAGATGTGCCAGACTTGAGGCAAAGGATGTCCGGCTGGCCCCTGTTGCGGCGATCAATGCAGCTTGCCGCCCCGGCACACCTGAATGCAAAAGGGATAGGATTTTTAAAGACCACGCCTTTGACGTGAGCTTGACAAGGAGCTCAATTTCCATGATTTATAGTTACTATATTTTCGATACATAAGGAAGCAGATATGTCGATTGTTTCATTGGACAACACCATCACCCTGGCTCTTTCCGTGCGGGACCGGCACGCCAGCGCCGAATGGTATGAAAAGACACTCGGCTTCAAGCTCCGTATGCATATTGACGAAGCTGGCTGGAGCGAACTGCAAACAAACACAGATGGCGTCACCCTGGGATTGGGTGAACAAACGGAACCGCAACCCGGCAACAGTGTTCCGGTGTTTGGTGTCGCCGACATTGCGAGCGCACGGTCAGCCTTGGAAGAAGCCAATGTGAAGTTTGACGGGGAAACCGAGACCATTGATGGCATGGTTAGCATCGCGACTTTTTACGATCCGGACGGCAATGCCTTGATGCTGGCTCAAGACCTGTCCTCGTGACCTTTTGAGCACGCCGCAATCAATTGGGTCGTGCTCTAGCAGGCCCGTTCTGCCGGCTTTTCAGCTTGCTGGTATCTATCCGGGACTTCAGCTGCCCGGATAGCCGGGCGCCCCAAAAGGCGCTCACCCAGCCACTGGAAGTCTTCATCGCTGACGCGGCGCTGCGACAGGTCACGTTCCGGCGCCATTGGCACAATGCCAGCATCTGTCTGTTCGCCGATGGCAAAACGGAACGCGTAGCCTGGGGTCAGCCCCATACGCAGGTCAGACATGACCACCTTACCGTCCAACAGCTCTGCCCGGTTAAATCCCCGGCTGAACCACTCCAGCTTTTGGTAAGCTGCCGAGCTTTCGAGGCAGGCGACCAATTCCGGGCGGCGCGGATGTTCATAGATCTCTGGTGATTGCGCCCCATCAAACAAAGAGAAATACAGGTTTTGATACCGGTCTTTGTCGAGGCCGATCACTTTCCAAAGCGCAATATTGAAGGGCGCCGCAATGGCATAAATCTTGTCCGGAACAGGTCCTGATTTTGCAAAAATCTGCTGGGCCCGATGTTCGACATAACTCTGAATACCAAGAGAGGCCACCATATAGGCCGTGGTGATTGTCAACACACCCCTTATCCAACGGCCGAACCGCTGCGACCAGTCCTTCTTGAAAAACGCCCAGACCACTACAGCCAGGAGCGGCAGACTATAAAAAGGATCGATGATGAAAACCGACCCTGCCCCAACGGGGTCGGGATAAAAAGGCCAGAATATCCGGGTGCCATAAACAGTCATGGCATCGATGATCGCGTGCGTTGCAAAACACAGATAGACGGTCAGATAGGTCAGCCAGCGGTGGTCCTTCAAACCTTTGACCAGACGGACCAACACTTCTCCGAACAAAGGCGCGGCGAGCGCATGTACAAAAATCGAATGGGTCCACCCGCGGTGATAGACAAAACTGTCGACCGGGTCGTCAAAGGGAAGAAAGACGTCCAGATCCGGAACTGTCCCCAACAAGCCGCCCAAAAGCGCAGCCTTCCGCGGTCCGATTGTTTTGCCGAGGCAAACCGTTGACACCGCCGCGCCGAGAACAAATTGAGTAAGTGAATCCATGGATGGGTCCGGTAAGGTTTTTTCGACGACTTACAATCGACTTTTAAGTGGGTCAACGCTCATAGGATGCAAGCCTGAGGAGCCGAGAATCTATCAATGGTGAAGTTCAACTCTTAGTATGACTACAACCTGTTGATTTCCAACCATTTCCAGCTGATTCCAGAGGCCCGTCCTTCATCACGATTGAAGCCTCTGTCAAAAAAACAGTGTGCCCAATGAACCAAAACTCATCTGCGCGGCACTTGTATCCTGGAACCGATGAAAAACGGGAACTTGGATGACTGACACCCGGTTGCAGAAAGTCAGGGCATTGGAAGCCCTGCTGGTGCTCGACGCCAAAGCAGGAAACAAACGGGCTCTTGAACACCTCGTGGCTCTGCGCGGCGACCGTCTTTATGCACATGCTGTACGGCTGGCTGGAGACCGGGAGGCAGCTCGCGACATTGTCCAGGAGGCCTGGGTGCAGATCCTGCGCAGCTTGCCGGGGCTCACAGATGAAACGTCGTTTCTTCCTTGGGCGCTCTGCATTGTCTCGCGCCGGGTCGCAGCCTTTATCAAGACCCGGCAGAAAGACCGTAGGCTGGCCGAAGACTTTGCACCAGAAGCACCACAGGCGTTCACACTGAATACGGACCAGATACTCGATGCGCCGAAAGTCCGCGAGATTTTGCGCCAGCTCCCGCCAGTTCAACACGCCACAATCGCTCTGTTTTATCTGGAAGACATGAGCGTCGCCGAGGTCGCAAAAGCGCTGGATGTGCCCATAGGAACAGTCAAGACCCGGCTGATGACTGCGCGGGCAACCTTGAGAAATTACCTTGAAGGAGACCAAAATGGACAAGCTCGACAAGCTGATCGAAGATGCCATGAAGGGTGAAGACCGTGTTCTTTTTGAAGATACAAGGGAGCTTGGTTATTTCGCCCTTGGGCTGAAGCAGTTCCGCGGCAAGCTCGGCTGGGTCACTTGGGTGATCATGGTCACTCAGAGCCTGATGTTTTTGGCTGGGATCTGGTGCCTCTATGAGCTTTACGTCGCAACTGACGCATTGCTTGCGGTGAAATGGGGTGTCACAGCAGCGACTTTGATCCTGATCGCCACCAACCTGAAACTCAGCATTTGGCCGCAAATGCAGGCGGACAGGGTCTTGCGCGAATTGAAAAGGGTTGAACTGATGCTGCTCAACCGAAACTGAAGCAATATAAAAGAAGGCGGGCTCAAAGGCCCGCCTTCTGCATTTGTTTTTGAAGGTGATCAATCCACCTGACGGAATGCTCCTTTTGAAGCAGATGTCGTCATCTTGGCATAAGCGCGCAGCGCCGTAGATACCTTGCGAGTGCGTTTCTCCAGAGGCTTCCAACCGTCAGCGCCCTTAGCATCCATGGCAGCACGGCGCTCAGCCAGAACAGCGTCAGACAAATCGACTTTCAACACCCGGTTCGGGATGTCGATGACAATGGTGTCGCCCTCTTCCACCAGGCCAATTGCGCCGCCTTCCGCCGCTTCCGGTGAAATGTGGCCGATGGACAATCCCGAAGATCCGCCGGAGAAGCGGCCGTCTGTGATCAGCGCACAGGCTTTGCCAAGCCCCTTGGACTTCAGATAGGAGGTCGGATACAGCATCTCCTGCATACCCGGACCGCCGCGCGGGCCTTCATAGCGGATCAGCACCACGTCGCCTTCCTTGACCTTGTTGGTCAGGATCGCGGAAACGGCACTGTCCTGGCTCTCAAAGATCCGGGCCGGGCCGGTGAAGGTCAGAATGCTCTCATCCACACCGGCGGTTTTCACCACGCAGCCATCTTCGGCAATATTGCCATAAAGAACCGCAAGGCCGCCGTCCTTGGAATAAGCGTGTTCAGCATCGCGGATCACACCAGCGCTGCGGTCGGTGTCAAGATCATCCCAGCGCCGGTCCTGGCTGAACGCAACCTGTGTCGGCACACCGCCGGGCGCTGCCTTATAGAACTGATGGACGCTATCGGAATTGGTCTGAACGACATCCCAACGCGCCAAGGCTTCCTTCATGGAAGCGGAGTGAACGGTGGGATTGTCCGAATGCAGCAGCCCAGCCCGGTCGAGTTCGCCCAGGATGCCCATGATACCACCCGCACGGTGAACATCTTCCATGTGGATGTTTTCAACCGCCGGAGCGACCTTACACAGCACAGGAACCTTTTTGGACAACCGGTCGATGTCATCCATGGTGAAGCCGATATCGCCTTCATAAGACGCGGCCAGCAAGTGCAGGATCGTGTTGGTCGAGCCGCCCATAGAAATGTCGAGGCTCATGGCATTTTCGAAGGCATTGAAATTGGCGATGTTGCGCGGCAAAACGCTTTCATCGTCCTGCTCGTAGTAACGCTTAGCCAAATCAACAATCAGGTGCCCTGCTTCCACAAACAGGCGCTCGCGGTCTGCGTGGGTCGCAAGTGTCGAGCCATTGCCCGGCAACGCCAGCCCCAGAGCTTCCGTTAGGCAGTTCATGGAGTTGGCCGTAAACATTCCCGAGCACGAGCCGCAGGTCGGGCAGGCATTTTGTTCCATTTGAAGAACATCGGCATCGGACATGCTGTCGTCAGCTGCTGCGATCATGGCATCAATCAGATCGATGGACTTGGCTTCGCCGTTTTCCAAAACAACCTTGCCCGCTTCCATCGGCCCGCCGGAGACAAACACCACCGGAATGTTCAGCCGCATGGCTGCATTCAGCATTCCAGGAGTGATCTTGTCGCAATTGGAAATACAAACCAGAGCATCCGCGCAGTGGCCGTTGACCATATATTCCACAGCGTCAGAAATGACTTCCCGGCTCGGCAGTGAATACAGCATGCCGTCATGGCCCATAGCGATGCCGTCATCCACCGCGATGGTGTTGAATTCCTTGGCAACACCGCCTGCCTTTTCCACTTCCCGTGCCACCAGCTGGCCGAGATCCTTCAGGTGCACATGGCCCGGCACAAACTGGGTGAAGGAGTTGGAAATCGCGATGATCGGTTTGCCAAAATCATCATCCTTCATGCCCGTTGCGCGCCATAGGCCGCGGGCACCGGCCATGTTCCGGCCATGGGTGGATGTTCTTGAACGATATGGAGGCATATCGGGTCTCCCTGGAGAATTCTTGTCCGGCCAAAGCACGGCATGCTTGAGCCGCTGTACCGGCCTTTGTCGCGTCAGCCGGTGCTGTCTTAACTAGCGGTGTGACAGGTTTTGAAAACATTGAAAAGGGCTGTTCCGCCCAAAACCGTACGCTCCGGTACGATTTTGGTTCATTCGGTGACTTTCACAGCCACATCCCTCCCTACAAATTGATTGGATATTGGATATTCAACTCATAATCTCTGATTATTTTTTATCATTATTTCCAGATACTTATATTGATGACCTGCATTCCGAAGCAGCCATTCAGCAACTATACCGAGGACACAAAGGGCGAATTGTTGTATACATTTACAACTTTCCGATTCCGTCACCTTCCGTTTAAAGACCACATATTTCATGAATCTGGATGTCAAAACCCTCTTTATGGTGGTCACTCAAGGGTACTTTACTGGTGCCCTCATCCTTGGTGTCCTTGCAGTTACAGTCCGGTCAATTCCCAAAACAATACGGGCCGGATGGGGACTGTGGTCGCTGTGCCTGCTGTTATCCGGGCTAGGTGCATTGTTGATCGGGCAGCGCGGTGCCATTCCCGATTATCTGAGCATTGTTGCCGCAAATGCGTTTTTAACAATCAGCTTTGGACTGACACCAAATGCAACTGCGTTGTTGAACAACAAGAAGATGCCGTACCTCTCCTTGCCAGTACTAGGAACAGTCGGTTGGTTTGCGCTGTATAGCTTTGATTTTTTTCGCGAAGATACGTTTCTCCGGGTGATTTATGTAAATGTGTTTTGTCTAATCGGCATATTGCTGTGTCTGCGTGAAAGTCTGCAATTAGACCGCCAACAGATCAGCAGCTGGTTTTTAACGGTGGCTTTTGTTCTTGATGCTGTTGTCCGTGTGAGTTTTATCGTTCCACACCTACAACAACAGTACCCTTCATTGCTGGTTTCCTATGAAACGATGCACCTGCAAATCTGCATGCTCGTGTTGATCGGAACGATTGTGATCAAGGTTGTCGGGATCAGCGTTTCGATTTTCGAGATACAACGGCAGCAATTTCGAGAAGAATCCGAAAAGGACGCTTTGACCGGACTTC
The DNA here is from genome assembly GCF_965216085.1 of Roseibium sp. Classification (GTDB taxonomy): domain Bacteria; phylum Pseudomonadota; class Alphaproteobacteria; order Rhizobiales; family Stappiaceae; genus Roseibium. The sequence continues at coordinate 3,216,280 of NZ_OZ244138.1, forward strand.
TCAATCAACGGGGCTTTCTCAGAACCGCATCAGTTCAGACTGAAAAGCACAGCTTACCAATCACGAATTATGCCCTTGTCCTGATGGAAATCGACGATCTGAGGTTGATCGAAAAGCGTTACGGCGCATCCATGATGGACGCTCTATTGAAATTGTTTGCGCAGATTTCCCGTGTTTCAATTCCTCAAGACGTCATTGCCGGTGTCGATCGGAATGGACAAATAGCGCTTTATCTACCGCAATCGGATCAAACCGGGGCGAATTCCTATGCCCGCCGGATTTCAAAAACACTGATCACAAAAAGCCGCTCGGCATCCGGTTCGCAGGTTTCAACCACAATGAGCGCCGGCATTTTTGCCGGAACAAGCGAAACACCGCTTCAAAGGGCATTGGAAATTGCAGGAAATTGTCTGCATCAGGCCCACAAAAACGGTGGCAACAAAATCATAACCCATGAACCCGGCAATAAGGGTCACCTGAAACACATAGATGCCGACATTCCTTTTGCGCGCCGGCTCAAATCCCATGTTCCGAATCCCAGTCCTTAGCCCAAGCCCTATACTGTCATATTTGACAGGCATCAAAGACAAGTCCGCAGAAAATCCTAGTGTATTGAAAATTGTAATCCTGTGAAAAAAGGAGAGCACAATGCCGGACTTCAAAGTGGTGACCACCCAAGAAATCCCCTATTTCTACATACAGGAAACCTGCAGCATGGACCCGAAAGACATCGGCGCTGCGATGGGGCGAGCTTTTCAGACGGTCTGGGAGTTTTTGCAATCAAACGGTGTTGCGACAACCGGTAAGGCGCTGGCGGTCTATCACACCTACGATCCGGAGCAGATGACATTTCAGGCCGGTTTTTCCGTCGCTCCTGATGCGGCCGCCAAAGCAGCCGACCCGGTCAAGTTCGACAAGACACCGGCCGGAGAAGTGCTCTATTTCCAGCACAAGGGCGCCTATTCGAAACTGCGCAACAGCTATGGCCTGATGATGGCTTATGCGGAGCAGAATGGATTAAAGATCGGTGCGCCCGCTTGGGAAGTCTATGTGAACGATCCCGCAACCACCCCGGAAGACGAGCTGTTAACCGACGTTTTTGTGATGCTTGGATAAAAAAACCGGCGCAGGATCTCCCCTGCACCGGCTTCTTTCGGGCCGCCCTGGATTTGTGGATGTCAGGCGGTCTGAAATTCAAGTTTGTTATTCCGCGGCAACAGCGCTTTCGGCCAGTGTCGGGTAGTCGAGATATCCCTTCTCACCGCCGCCATAGAGCGTTTCCGGGTCGAGCGGATTGAGCGGCGCGTCTTTTTCCAGCCGCTCAACAAGATCCGGATTGGAAATGAACGGACGGCCAATCGCAACCAGATCCAAACCACCTTTGTCGACAGCATCCAACGCCATTTGCCGGTCATACCCGTTGTTGCCCATCTTCGCACCATCAAACAAGGCATAGAGCTTTGCCAGATCACCGCCTTCTGGGATCTCGCGCGGGCCGCCTGTCTGGCCTTCGACAAGATGGAGATAGGCCAGGCCGTATCCGTTGAGCAGCTTTATCACGTGAGTGAAGACCGCCTGCGGATCGCTCTCAGTAATGTTATTGGCATTGGAGAACGGGCTTAGCCGGATCCCGACACGGTCTGCGCTCCAGGCACCAGTCACGGCATCGACAACCTCTTTCAAGAACCGTGTCCGGTTTTCGATCGATCCGCCGTATTCATCCGTCCGTTGGTTCGCACCATCCTTCAGGAACTGATCGATCAAATAACCATTGGCCGCGTGAATCTCGACACCATCGAACCCGGCCGCTTTGGCGTTCAAAGTTGCCTTGCGATAGTCCTCAACAATGCCAGCAATCTCATCGGTTTCCAGCGCCCGCGGCGTTGTGGTTTCAATGAAGCTCTGCCCGTCAAATGTCTTTGCTTCCGCTGAAATCGCAGATGGCGCCACCGGATCTGCCCCGCCTGGCTGCAGAACCGGATGAGAAATCCGGCCGACATGCCACAGCTGAATGACGATTTTGCCGCCTTTAGCGTGAACCGCATCTGTAACCTTCTTCCAACCCTCGATTTGAGCGTCGGAATAGATGCCAGGGGTCCAGGCATACCCTTTCCCTTGCGGGGTAATCTGCGAGGCCTCGGTGATGATCAAGCCCGCGCTAGCACGCTGCTCGTAATACTTGGCTTGCAATTCAAACGGCGCATCGTCTTCGGCCCGAGCTCGGTTCCGGGTGAGCGGTGCCATGACTATTCTGTTTTTCAGATCTATGGCTCCGGCACTGGCCGGAGAAAACAACGTTGTGTCGGACATCATGTTTCCTTTTAACATTTCAACGCAGTGAACTTTATTTTTGGACTTTTCAGTCCATATTTAGGCCATCAACATCAATCTCGAGATGCTGACGGCAAACTTGTGTTTCCTTAAGTGGACACGATCGATTTCGCCTGAGCGAGTGTCTTGGCAATCCTCTCAGCCGGAAAACCGGCTTTGCGCAATGCCAAGGTTCCGATTGCGAGCGAGGCATAGGCGCTGGCGCTGTCCCGGGCTGCCTCCGGATGTTCCGGATCGATGGACTTCGCCAAGATTTCCTCAATGGATTCCAGATGCTGCCGGCCAATGCGGGCAACTTCTTCGTCATGCGGCGCCAATTCTGTGATGCAATTGATCAGCATGCAGCCGCGGGAACCGCCCTGAGGATTGGCGAGTGCTTCGACCATTGCCCCAACAGGATCTTCTCCAGCGGTATCGGCGACAGCCTGCAGGTTCTTCAAAGCATTACGCGAATAATGCGCCAAGGCCCGCTGAAACAGCGCCTGTTTGCTACCGAAGGTTCCGTAGAAGCTTGACCGGCTCAGCCCCATTGCCTTGGTGAGGTCTTCAAGAGACGCGGCTTCAAAGCCTTTTTGCCAAAACACATTCAACGCCACTTCGAGCGCTTTCGCTTCGTCGAATTCCCGCGGCCGGCCAGGTCCCTGCCCGCGGGTGTTGGTCTTTTGTATGTCGGCTGTCTCGCTCATGAAATGGGATATGGACCGGCCATTCCGCAATTACAAGGCTTGGTCGGAAATTTTCGGACCGGTCAGTCCGAAACAGATAATTTAATGCTGAATACGCCCAACGCCTATGCAATGCCGCGCTGGCAGTTTGAAAACAAAAAGAACTACATCCGGCAGGATCCGGAATAGGCATCCCCGACATCGTCGAACACCCGGGCAGTCGCCTCCATTTCATAGAGCTTGCTTGTCCGGCGGACGCCTTCGACCAGATAAAAGTCCTGGATCGGAAACTGATTGTCATTAAAGCGGAAATCACCGCGCACACTTTCAAAGGGGGCAGCGTTCATCGCCGAAATCAGTGTTTCGGTGTCTTTGAGACCTCCGGTCAGCTCCAGCGAGAAATGCAAAAACTTCGCCGCATCATAACCTTGTGCGGCATAGACAGACGGCTGGTAGCCGTAGGCCCGATAGAACTCACGCATGAAGCGTTTGTTGGCGGGATTGTCCAGATTGGGGGCCCAAGGCGACGCCGACATCAACCCCTCCGCGGTTTCCGCGAGATAAGGCAGAGACACACCATCGATGGTGCGGGCCGACAAAAATGGGATGAGCCCTTTTAAGCCGGATGTGTGAAACTGACGCACAAGGGCGACCCCCATGCCGGACGGCATGAAAGCATAAATGGCATCCGGACCAATCTCCTCGATTTGGGCGAACTCAGCAGAAAACTCAGTTTGACCCAGTTTCGGGTAGAGTTCCCGTGCGATCTGTCCTTTGAAGTGCCGCTGGAAGGCTGCGATCGCATCACGGGCAGCTTCATAGTCCGGAGCTATGGTGACAACCCGCTGGTACCCTTTCAGGCTGGCATAGCGGCCCATGGTTTCATGAACCTGATCATCCTGCGAAGCAGTCGAATAAAAATACCGGTTGCAAGCACGCCCGGCGATCGGAGCCGGACCGGAACTCGTGCCGATAAACAAGGTCCGCGACCGAACGACAGGATCATGAACCGCTAGCATGACCTTTGAAAAGTTCACCCCGACCAAAACATCAATGCCGTTGACCTCAATCAGCTGCATGGCCTTGTCAGCGGCATAGTCCGGATCAAGCTTGTCATCGGTGATGAGAACATTGGTTTCCAGTCCGCCCAAGGCGCCATTGGACTGTTTGACCGCCAACATAAAGCCGTCCCGCATATGTTCGCCATAAATGGCAGCAGGCCCAGATAGGGTCGCCATCAGCCCAACGGTCAGTTTTGGTGTTTCTTGGGCCTGAGTTGACGCGGCGCTGATCAGAAGGCTGCCCAAAACCGCTCCGGCCATTTTCTTCAACCGCGCGTGCAATTGCATCATCGTGTTTTGCCCAAGTTAGATCTGTCTTCGTGCCGCCCAAAGTAAGAAGTTTTTCGCCTGCGCCGCACGTCACCTTTGCTGACAGTTTGGCACCCACAAGTTAGGCATTTGCAAACAAACGGCAGGTTTGCCCCAATCTCTCATCGCCGAAAATGCCAAAAAACTCCCCAGAGCCGCCGCATTCCGGCCCGCATGCAGGCGCATTGCGCGGGCTTATTGCACTAGTCTTAAAACGGTAAACGCTCCGCGCGTGCCACACCGCAACCAATGGAGGGCTTTTATGAAAGCTGTATCCGCCCAAACTCATGTTTGCGATCCTCAGACCGAGGGCACACCGGACAATGCAAAAGAACAGTCTTTCTCAATCCAGGCAGACCTAACAAAAGACCTTGGTGAGGAGACAAAAACACCCATTGATCGCCTACATGCTGGATCTGATGAGCACGATCCCAGTGAGCTGGCCGCCCGTATTCTACAGCTGCATGCGGCAAATGACGCAGCTCTTCCCCAGCGCACAAAACGGCCGGAACTGCTTTGGGAAGATGATGATCCGCTACAGATGCCGGTTGTCTTTGCCTCAGATTCAGCTAGCGAGTGGCTTTCAAAAGACCACCAACAGACTTTTCGCCCATCCCAACCGACGCGGTATGGCCCTTCGTTTAGAGCCCTTCTTGCCAGTACGGTTCTTCTGGCAGCCGCGGGCAGCGGAGCCATTGCATTAGGACTTCCAGATATGGTGGGCAATGCAGACACAAAGGTTTTGGAAGTTCAAACCACGAAAATTTCTGCCGTTCCTAAAGAAGACCGGTTTGCGGGCATTACCACGTCTCAGAGTTCGTCATCCTCCAACTCAGCCAATCCGAAACAAATTGAAAAGGCGAAGGATCGCATCCGGCAGGCGTTTGTAGATACATCTCCAAATTCTCAGAACCAGACGACCGATATTTCCGGGCGCACTGCTCCGCCGGAAACGGGCCAATCGACCATTCCATCTTCAAGCACAACGGCCGATGTCCCGTCCCTTCCCCTCGCGCCGCCACCCGAAGCCTTGGCAGCGATCCCCAAAACAGGTTCGATCCCTCCTGCTGTATTGAAAGAACCAGCGAAAGCAACGCTTGAGCAGACCCAATCTGACACCTCCTTGCAGGACAAAAGTGATGGCGGGAAAAGACCGGAACTCCCTCAGCAAGAATTCCTGAAGGAGCGCCAGTCAGCAGCCCCCTCCAAAGCAACAGCCGGCAAGGATGCAGGTCCGTCGAACACAGGCATTGTGACGGCCTCTGTCAACCTCCGCCAATCGGACCAGAAAAACGGCAAGATCATCGGCACAGTCCCGGATGGCACCGAAATCCAGTATGAGACTTGCGGCAAATGGTGGTGCGAAGTCGTCTATGAGGGCAAGACCGGTTTTGTCGGCCAGAAATTCGTCCAGCGATAAGTGCACAAGACCGGGCAGCGGCCAACGTGTAGAGGCTTGTTAAGGCCCTGCCCCTATTCTTTTATCCTGGTACCAACCACAAGAGACGCAATCATGGCCGGAAAAACCCTGAAGTACTGTGGCTTTGCCGCCTTTCTGCTGATGCCGGTTCACGCATTCGCCGGCGGCACTGATTGCGTCGTCTATGCCACCGATTATGCCAATGCCCACGTTGGCAGCGGCGATATGGTCGGTGATGCGGTCTCCGGTGGCATGGCCGGAGCTGTCGCAGGTGGTCAGTGGAATCCTCTGACGGGCGGTGCCGAGCGCGGTGCAAGGGCTGGCGGTGCGCTTGGTGTTCTCAACAACCTCGGCTCCATCCCGCAAGGCTGGCAGGCGCTGTACGACATGGCTTACCAGATCTGCCGCCAACAAACCTCCGGTGCATCTGCAGCACCCAACCCATCCGGCCCGGGGACTGGCTGCCGGTCTTCAGTCGGCGTCAACAAACCGATGGAAGTCACCCCAGATGGCGGCCTAATGGCCGGTTCCGGTGGCCGGAACTGCCGCTAACTCGAACAAAACGTTGCGTCTATCGTGGATGAGTGCATCTCGCGCTCCGGAAACGGTTGACCTTTAAAACGAACCACCTTCAACTGAGCATCGATTTATTCCGGCCCGATCGGGTCACAAGATTCTCTTTGATGACAGGACAGGTTCATGACCGGCCGTATTTTGCCCAGTAAACTCTTTGCCGCAGCCGCACTGGCGAGTTTTACGCTTGCCGCTTCACCGGCGGCAGCCCAGCAATGCGGCGGCGACTTCCGGCAGTTTCTGGCAGGTGTGAAACAGGAGGCTGTATCAAAAGGGCTGTCCGCCAAAGCCGCCGACCAGACACTGTCAGGCGCCCAGATCGACCGCAAGGTTCTGTCCCGCGACCGGGCGCAAGGCGTCTTCAAGATGACCTTCTTGGATTTTTCCAAGCGGGTGATTTCCGGTTACCGGATGAAAAACGGCGCCGCCAATATGAAAAAATATGCGAGCGTGTTTGACCGCACAGAACGCGAATATGGCGTCCCGGCGCCTGTGATCACCGCCTTCTGGGCACTGGAGACCGACTTTGGCGCCGTTCAGGGCGACTTCAACACAGTCAACGCTCTGGCGACGCTCGCCCATGACTGCCGCCGTCCGGAACTCTTCCGCCCGCAACTGATCGCCGCCATTGAGATGGTTCAACACGGTGATCTCGACCCGCGCCGCACCACCGGCGCCTGGGCCGGGGAAATCGGCATGGTTCAGATGCTGCCCGAAGACATCATCAAATTCGGCAAGGACGGTGATGGCGACGGCCATGTACGCCTTAAGAAAAGTGCACCGGACGCGATCCTGACGGCGGGCGCTTTCATCAACCATCTCGGCTGGACGGCAGGCCAGCCGTGGCTGCAGGAAGTCATTGTGCCTAAAAACCTCAATTGGGCGGAGACCGGCCTGGGCAAAACAAAGTCCGGCAGCGATTGGGCCGCACTTGGTGTCAAATCGCGCTGGGGCCAGATATCCGGCAATCTGCCGGCCTCTCTGCTGCTGCCGCAGGGCCGCAAAGGACCGGCGTTCCTCGCCTATCCGAACTACAACATCTATCTGGAATGGAACCAGTCGTTCATCTACACGACTTCTGCTGCCTATTTCGCAACCCGTCTAGCCGGTGCGCCGCGCTACAATGCCGGAAACCCGGATCAGGGCCTGAACGACGCGCAGATGAAACAGCTGCAAACCAAATTGCGGAACATGGGCTATGACGTCGGCAAGATCGACGGCATTTTGGGCTCCGGCACCCGTGGCGCCGTTCAAGCCGTGCAGCAAAAACTCGGCATGCAGGCCGATGCCTGGCCAACCCCGGCATTGCTGAACAAACTCTGATGCAGGCGGTTACCCTTAGCACTTACCTGTTTTTGGGGGCTGCCATTGTCGCGGAAGTGATTGCGACTTCCGCGCTTGCAAGGGCTGAGAATTTCACCAAGCTGACGCCGACGATCATTACGATCGTCGGCTATGCCCTATCATTCTGGCTGCTGTCGTTTCCGATCCGCGTGCTGCCGACGGGCATTGTTTATGCGGTCTGGTCTGGTGCCGGCATCGTCTTGATCACCATGGTTGCCTGGTTTCTTTTTGACCAGAAACTGGACGTTCCCGCCCTCCTCGGCCTCGGCCTGATCATCGCCGGGGTCATTGTGATCAACGTCTTTTCCAAGTCGGTTGGGCATTAGTTCGAGTAGTACACTTTTGGGCTCACAATTGTCGTCCCCGACTTGATCGGGGATCCACTCACAATCCCACTTGTCAAAGCTATGAAAGATTGCGCATAGGCTCTGCAAACGAGTAGATCCCGGATCTCCGCTTTTGCGTCGTCCGGGATGACGATTGAAAGGTCTAACGTTACAGTCAGCCACTACTCCGCAGCCGTCACCTTCCCGGCAACGTCGGGAGCGCCGTGGGTTTTCGGTATAGCCTCCTTGAAGACCTGGATCAGCTCCATTTCGTTCTCTTCCGCCTCGGTGGTGGGGGTGAGCGCCAGATCCACGTAATTCCGGCGGTTTTCATCGGCCAGCACGCGCTTCATCGCCGGACGGAATTTCAGGAACAAGGCCGCCCAGCGCAAGCCGACCCACAGCGCTTCTGCATACCGCTTGGGATAGAAGATCAGCGGGTTTTCCAGTTTCATACCGGACCGGCGCTGGTCGCGGTGTTTGCGGCGGACGATGCCGCATTCAAGCGGATGTACCTTTTCGATCAGGATCGCGCCCAAAAAATGGATCATCGAGGAATAGAGCGCTTTGGTCCGCGCGCCGCGCGCCGCATCCCGCCGTAAAACCGTCTCGACATGCTCGGTCGTATAAAACTGCTTCCAGCTGTCGTAGTAGACCTTCTCCCACTCCTGATCCGACATAATCGGATGATGCGTAACCCGGTGGTTGAGATCGTATTTGTTAAAGTCCGGATCCATCCAGACATTCTTTGAGGCCAGAACCTTGTGATCTTCTGATCCCGGTAGCGGGGTTAGGAAAAAGAACTCAATAAGGTCGAGCGGCAGTTCCTTTTTGATGATCTCGATATTGCGGGCAATTTTCTCCGGCGTGTCATCCGGAAAGCCGAGAATGTAACCAGCGTAAGTGATGACACCTGCGTCTTTCCACGCCTGCAGCATCTTGCGGTATTCCCAGATCTTGTTCTGCTTCTTCTTCGCAGACGACAAGGCATCCGGATCGATGTTTTCAAGCCCGATAAACACCCGTGCGCAGCCAGCTCGCGCAGCCTTCTCAATGAAGCCCGGCAGACGGTAACACAGCGTGTCAACCTGAAGCGTCAGCTTGAATTTGAGCCCCGCCTCTTCGCGCAGCCAGATCAGACGATCAAGAATGGCTTCCCAATTCTTGTTTCGGGCAAAATCATCATCGGTGATGAAAAAACGATGGATGTTCTGCGCATCATTGGCGCGGATAATAGCTTCAATATCATCGGGCGTGCGGAAGCGGGATTTGCGGCCCTGGACATTGATGATCGTGCAAAACGAGCACTGGAACGGGCAACCGCGCCCGGCGTCAAAACTCGTGTAAGCGCCAGCCATTTTCCGCACCGCATCCGCAGGCAAGATCGGCTGCACGGCATTTTCCAGGCTCGGCAGATCCTTCATGAAATTGTAGAGAGGCTTCAGGTCTCCTTCCCAGGCATCCTTCAAAAGCGCATCCATGCGACCTTCCGCTTCACCGGCATAGATGGTCAGCCCCAACTCCTGCGCCGCTATGATTTCCGGCGGCACCTCGGGCAGCATCGCAATGCTGCCAGCTGCGTGAAAACCGCCGGCCGCTATTTGGATACCCGACGCAATAAAATCCCTGGCAATATCGACAGCCCGTGGAAACTGATTGGTCTGCACGCCGACCAACCCCACGAGACAGCCATCGGCCTGCTTCAATTTTGGGATGAGTTTTTTGACTTCAACCTTGGTGTTGGTTTCGTCGATCACCTCAATTTCAATGTCGACGTCGTCTCCCAGTACCCTTCTGTCGCGGCAGTCTTGGATCAGACCGTAGACGGACGCCAAAGAATTGGATGGGATCGGTGCCCGCAGCCACTGGATAACATAGCCTTCGTCGTCATAGTGCGACGGTTTAATCAAAAGCACTGAAAAGCGTTTGCGCATGAAATTCGATGCTCCGTTCAGCTAAAACCAAACCGGGATCGTAGGTATTTCCCCCATGGCTCATACTGACGGCGCATTTCCCCTTCCGCAAGGGAATTTTGAATCTGGATATGCCAACACTTCTATCTGCCAATTTGCACAGTCAGAGTTCACACGCCAATTAACGTTCAGTGTGTTCACAACCCTTCGCCGTTTATTGCCTGCATTGGCTTGTTCAGCAATTCATCCGTATCGGCAAAAGGCCCATCGTTTGTCTACTGCCAGCGGCAATTCCACGTGTCACCCTTTCTCATTCTTGTGCAGATTACCGACCGACCGCAGGCGTGTGTTCCTTTTATGCTATTCTGGCTCCTTGCCGAACCTAATCCCCAGAGTTGATGCGCAGCTGTGATTGCACTGGGACAGTTGCTTGCCGTCTTGCGGTTGCTCGATGCCCTGTTGTTTGGCTTAGACCCGGTGTTTGTTTTTCTTTCTTTTGCAACCGTCACGCATTTGCTGCCGACCAGTTTTTTCCCCGACGCGCATTGAATTGGACAAGCTCTCTCTGCAAGGTCTTTGAGCTGATTGATGAGTGCCGTGGAAGGTTCCAAAGATGCCAATTCAAGCGAACGGTACTCTTTTGCTTGCTCCAAAGCTGCCTTGCTTTTTCGCCCCCATAACCCATCCGCTTTCCCAACCGGGCAACCAAGGCGGATAAGCTCTGTTTGTACACTCCGGGCCAGTTCTTCCTTAGACGGTGAGGGCTGCACCGGTTCACCATCTTTGACCGGTCGCGCGGATGTGTTCCCTGCGAGCTGAGAAGCCTCACTGTGTAAACGTTCTTTGATATTTTCTGGGGCGACAGACTGTTTTTGTTTCTTTTCGAGCTCTGCAGCCCGTTCCGCCAACAGTGCCTCAATTCTGATTTCTGCCAATTCCGAATAAACACCTGCTGGATAGCGCGCAATGTAACTGCTAAATGATTTTGGATTTTTCGATTTTTGGATGGATTGCCAGAAAGCTATTTCAGCCGAAAGATCTGGTTGGACCGGCTGTTTTTTCTTGGCAGCGGCTTTGTTCTTTAATTCCTCAACTCGAACTATCGCAATGTCCGTAAATTGCCCTTTTGGAAAGCGTTTCAGATAGTTTTCGAAATAAAGAGCATTGTCACTGTTTTTGATTGTATCCCAGTAGGAGAGTTCAATTTTAGGGTCCACCGCAGGTGGCTTGGCTTTCTCGACAACAGCTGGCTTTTCCGGCACTTTCGGCCGCAAAATGATCTCACCTGTGAGAGATGAGTTTTCCCAAGGCACCTGCTTTCCGTTTGTCGCGGCTAGGACATCACGTCGAACCGCGATAAGGTCGCGTGAAATATCTTGACCAGGCGTCCCGAGATGTTTCAGAAGCGCCTTTGTGAATGGGCTATTTTTTCCTTGCCCGTCCAACGCCACATTGCCGGGCTGCGTAGCAAACGAAATTAAAGTACCGATTCCCGAACTTGTTTTAGCAAGTCCTCTTCCAACCGCCGTCGACCGCGTTCCCATAGAACGGGCAAGGTTTTCGGCAAGTGGGTTATCCCGGCAGGCATCCAGAAAGACCAAATTGGTTTTACTGGTTTGCTCCATTGTTCTCAGGATTAGGTTTATGGGGACAGCTTCGAACTCAAGATCCAACTGCGAGTTGAGCTGCGCATCCGTGGGCAGAATGTAGTTTTCGCCATGCACTTGAAGTCCATGACCAGCGTAAAAAAACAACGCAATGTCCGCTTGGTCGAGCTTTGAAACGAATTCATTGATTTTGATACGCAGTTTCTGGAGATTGAGATCTAATCCTTCGACAACGTCGAAGTTCAGGTCTTCCAGTTTCTCGGCCATTCCCTTCGCGTCGTTGTAGGGATTGTTGAGTTTCGAGACGTGTTGGTAACCCGAATTGCCAATAACCAGCGCTACGCGACGTTCTGCGTGAACTGTTTCTGAGTAAGAAAAAACTACAAGAACAAAAATCAGAAAACGAAATACCCAAACCACTCTACCGCCCCCATGACGTACGTGGGATCTTTGTTTGATTTTAGCTTCAAATTGTCAGGAAGATAAACCGCAACGGAAGCGATTTTTGAAGTAATCTCGTTAGTCAGCCCAATCGTCAGGTCGGGTGAACAGCACTTCTTGCATAAATTTCAAGAACAATTTTTCGCTCGTGCGTAGTAAAAAATCTGGCAATATACTTCATTTATTCGATTTTTTGCGTAGAACTTCCGCCCGGCGCCGCTTCCAGCACCGTCGCCTTGCCATCGTCACCCAAAAGGAACACAGCCAAGATCCGCACCGGACCGTCTCCAGTGTTTACACCGCGATGGGTGACATTCATGGCTTCCAGCAGCCCCTCACCTTTCCGGTAGATCTTTTTGCCGATCCCCTCATAGGTCACGGTTATCTCGCCTTCCAGTATGTAGGCAAAAAGCGGCGCATGGTGCTGATGCCAGTCGGTTGCCTCGCCCGGCGCCATGGTGACAACAAGGGAGCGCACCGATGGGTTTTCCTGCGGAAACCGGACAGTCTCACCAGCGACCGTTTTATCTCCGGAGAAGACGTCCCGAACCTTGTCGTAGGGTGTTTTTGCCGTTTCTTCGGCAGCTTTGGCCGCTTCGGATCCGGGCTTAGCCGCTGGTTGCGAGGGGGCCGGTTTGCCGTCCGGCGTGATCGCCTTGTCCGCTGCGAGGCTCGAGGACAGACCCAAGTTTAAGGCAAGTCCAAGACTTGCAATCCAGACGACCGGCCGCATGCTTTCTCCTGCGTTTCGTTAATAGGTTCAAGAGACCTGCGGATCAGAGCACTTCACTCCCCTGCCCCGCAGTTCTCGGACCCTTCAAGCGGCCTATTTTACGCCTAAATCTCGATCGATGCGCCTGGTGACACAGCCGCAACTTTCGAGCCGCCTGCGCCCATGGCACTTATGAAGGTATCCGTGTTCTGGTCCAGAATCGGGAACGTGCCATAGTGGCAGGGCACAATTGTGTCGAACTCGAAATAGCGCTGGCAGGCCATGGCGGCTGTCTTTCCGCCCATGGTGAAGCGGTCACCAATCGGCACCAGACCGATACTCGGCCGGTAAATCTCATTGATCAGCGCCATGTCGGAAAAAATGTCCGTATCGCCCATATGATAAATCACCTTTTGGCCAGGCACTTCAACAATCACACCGTGGGGATTGCCGAGATAAATCGCCTCTCCGTCGGTTTGTTTGGAGGACGAATGATCCGCGCGGACCATACCGACCCGGAAAGAGCCAGTGTCGACCATGCCGCCGGAATTCATGGGATTGATGTTTTCTATACCCTGCCGCGTCGCCCACATGCAGATCTCAAAGTTCGCCGTCAGCAACGCTCCGGTTGATTTCAGGATCTCAATGCTGTCGCCGATGTGATCGTCGTGGCCATGGGTGAGAATGACGTGGGTTACGCCGTCCGTCACCTGATCAACGCTCAGATCAGCTGGGAACATCGGGTTGCCGGTTAAGAAAGGATCAATCATGATCGAGGCTTCACCAGTTTCGATTTTAAAGGCCGAATGACCATACCAAGTGAGTTTCATAGGCTTACTTCATCCATACTAATAAAATTAACCGACTTCACAGCGCACCACCTGCAAAATAACAGTGTTGTGATTTCCTATGTTATCATAAAGACGTTTTTGCTACGGTGATGCAACATTAGACTTTTGCAACCAGAGCGCATTTAGACGGAAAACGAAGCACGGATTCAAAAGACAACAAATATAAACAACCTGTTTCCTGTGGCGGTGTCCCATTCGGCGATAAAAAGGATGTCAGAAATGAAAATCCGAAGCTATGTGGTTTTCTGTTTTTTGCTGGCTGCCTTGCTGCCCACCGTCGTCTTCAGCACCTGGTCGTACCGCGAAACAGTTTCGCGGGAGTTTTCCGAGGTGAAAGACCGGCATCTTTTACTTGCCCAGAAAGCCGCTGCGACACTGGATCACTATCATCACAATCTGGTTGCCGCAGTTGAGGCTGTCGGCAAGAGCTTGATGAAATCCAATGGCGCAGGTGAATATGCAAAGCTATTTGATCAGCTTAAAATCAAAGGCGTGATCATTTCTTATAAGACCGGTGGCCAAGTCATCTACTCAGCCGGAGAGAATTCCGTCGACACGGTCACCATTCCCAAGACAGTCCTTGCCGGCCTTATTGAAACGGCCGAGCCCGGAAAACCAAGTTTCTCAGACATCACGGCAACTGCAGCCGGTGAGAACCTAATCTATCTCACCCTGGAAAAAAGCGACCGCTTTCTGATCGGGCTAATCGCACCGGACTACATTGTCGCTCTGGGCAAAAGCATCGTTTTTGGCGAAAAAGGTCACGCCGCAATTGTCGACCGCTCCGGAAACGTTATTGCGCATCCACGAGATCAGTGGATGAAATCCCGAAAGAACATCGCAAGCCTTTCAATTGTTGGCAAAATGATGAATGGCGAAACCGGCATAGAAGAATTCTATTCGCCAGCAGTCGAACGCACTATGATTGCCGGATTCACAACCGTTCAAGGCCCTGGCTGGGGCGTAATGGTGCCACAGCCAGTTTCTGAGATATATGCAAAGGCTGACCAAGTTCACGCCTCGCTGATCCCAACGATTGCTATCGCCCTTGTATTGATCTTCGCAATCGGATTGTTTCTTGCCCGTTCTTTGTCCCGGCCAATTGAAGAATTGGCAGGCGCTATGCACAAGGGCGCCCTTGATCAAAAATTGTCACCGCTGCACATGCCCAGAAGTCTGGTTCAGTTTCAGGAAAACAAGGAAGTTTGCGAAAGCTACAACAGATTGGTCCAACGCATGACGCTGGCCAATGACCAGATAGAAAAACTGGCGTTTAGCGATCATGTGACCGGACTGCCGAACAGGAAGCATTTACAACTCCGGGCTAGCGCTATTCTCAAAGAGGCTGGCGAACCCAAGCGAGGTGGGGTTATCCTCCTCGTAGATCTCGATAATTTTAAAGAAATCAACGACCTGCATGGCCACCACACCGGCGATCAGCATTTAAAAAATTGCGCCCAAATCCTTTCCAAAGTGGCAGATGATGTTGCCTCGGCACTTCAAGGCCCCAAACCCTATGCTTCGCCGATCGTGGCCAGGATCGGCGGTGATGAATTCATTGTATTGATCCAGGGCCTGATGGGTGATCAAGCGATTCGTGCGTTTCTGAATACAGTTCAGGCAGCCCTCTCTAAACCTGTCCCAGAACTCAACATCACGCCTGGAGCCAGCATCGGCTGTGCCCAGTTTCCAAGTGACGGCGTGGAACTGAAAGAGCTGCTGAAGCGCGCGGACATCGCCATGTACCATGCCAAACGGTCAGGCAAAAACCGGACCCAGGTTTACTCTCCTCTTATCGGCACAAAGTCGATCGGCGAGATCCGGCGGGAACTGACAGCAGCCATCGAAACTGGGGGACTGTTCTTAGAATATCAGCCAAAGATCTGTACCAAGCGGCGTACGGTCATCAGTGTTGAAGCGCTCGCCCGCTGGAATCATCCGGAGCTTGGCCTGTTTCTGCCCAAATTCTGGGTTCCGACCTTGATGGGATCGCACACCATGTCCCGGCTTGGCGAATGGGTCGTAGCGACGGCGATGCGGGATTTGGCAGCTATCCGGGCGGAAGGCCATGATCTTTGGATGTCGGTGAACATCGGGTCTGATCATTTTGTGACCGGCGATTTCGCGGACAAGATTGAAGCGATCCGGAGCGATCAGAAATTCAGTGCTGAGCACCTGGAATTCGAGGTGACCGAAGACACACTTTTCAACTCCGAAGAAAGGGCGGTCCAAGCTTTCAATCGGCTTCACAGCCTCGGATATAAAATCTCAATCGACGATTTTGGCATCGGATATTCAAATATCACCCGGCTGGCAAATCTGCCGGTAGACTTTCTGAAAATCGACCAGTCCATTATCGCCGGAGCCAGCAAAGACCCGCGAATCCGGACAATTCTGGCGTCCACGATCGCCATGGCCAAAGACCTCGACTGCGCCACGGTGGCAGAAGGGATCGAAACGAATTTCCAAGCTGAGTTTGCAACTCAATTGGGCGCAAATTGTCTGCAAGGCTATTATTTTACGGGCAGTTTGCCGCTGGATAAACTGTTGGTCTGGCTTGACGAGCAACCCGGCCCAACAGGGCACTCCTACCTCCGCGAAACGGATGATAAAGTGGCGTGAACCTTTCCGGCCGCGCGAATGTTTTCGGACGTGAATCTGAAATTCATTTCGCCTCTGAGGGGACATGCAAAGGGCTACGAATTCGAGTGCCGCCAATTCGGCTGACAAGCTGACATATGAAGGTTTCTTCCCGCCCTTTTGGCAAATTGTCCAAACCCATTCTTGAAAATTCTCCTGTAGCTGGAAATAGAATTTCAACCGCTTCATGAGAAGTTCTTAAAGCATCATATGCTTTGTTATTTGACCTAGCGAAATCCCAGAAAGTGGCAATTTCCGCGCCATAGGACCTATGCCGAGTATTACTTCAGAGGAAATTTTTCAGATCCTGCTCGGAACTGAGCACTCAGGAAACTCGGCGACCGTTTATCGAGTTTCCTTTGCAGTGCCGAATTCGCTGTTAGGTCAATCTCACAGCGGCAATAACGCCGGTTTTTCTTTCGGGATTGTTCAGCTAGACGCCGGAAACAATAGTTTTGCGCAATCGGCGCTTTCGCAAATCCTTCAAAGCGCACGCGACACCGGTGCTATCGACAACACTCAGTATGTGAGATTGAGCCAATATATCGGCGCGAGCCGGCCAGACCTGGACCCAGTCCTTGCATCAACTTACGCCGCTGACAGATCCTTCCTGAATGACACCGTTTTTGGTCAGCAATATGCAAACGACATCGTCGATCTCTATAGCGAACAATATATTGCCAGTTCGCTGCTCCCAACTCTGCAAACCTTTCTAACGGTCATCGAAGAGAAATGGGGAACCGGGACAGTCTTTAGTAGCAGCCACCCGGATTACGCGTCGGCGCTGGCCATGATTACGTCAATCGCAAACCGCTTTGGCTCAATCAACGAAACAACGGCGCATTTTTTGGAAAATGAACCGTCCAGCCTTGCGGTGGTAAAAGCCAGGTTCGATCAACTCGCTGCCACAACCGTCGTCAATCCGCAGGATTGGGATCTCATCCTGATCGGAGCGGATCTCTGGCAAAGCCGATTTGGCGACACTGGCGGTGACGATATTCTTAACGGCACATCAGGGAGTGACAGCTTGTTCGGCGGAGCTGGCAATGACCTCGTGACTGGCGGTGGCGGCAATGATGTGGCTGACGGAGGAGACGGCCTCGACACCGCGATTTTTTCCGGTTCCAGGGACCAATACGCCATCTTCACAAGCAGTGACGGCAAACTCATCGTCAGCGATGCCGTCTCTAACCGCGATGGGACCGATACGGTTGAGAATTTCGAGAGTTTGCAGTTTTCCGGCAACACACTGGATATCACTACATCCCTGATCGAGCCAACTGACACTGACAACAGCGCTCATCAGATTTACCGCTTTTTCAATTCCAACACAGGTGCGCATTTCTTCACTTCAAACATTGAAGAACGAAACACGGTCATCGAAACGCTGCCCAGTTTTATCTACGAAGGCAACAGCTACGACAGCAACGCCACTTCGTCTTCCGGAAATGCCGTTTTTCGCTTTTTAAACGCTGATACCGGAATTCACTTTTATACGGCTTCCGAAGCCGAACGAGACTCTATTCTAGATCAACTGCCGAACTATGCTCTGGAAGGTATTAGCTACTACGCCGCACCGGATGGCAGCGCGGACGGACAGGCCCTTCATAGATTTTACAACACCGCCAACGGAACCCATTTCTATACGGTTTCAGAAGCAGAGCGGGACACGATCATCGAAACCCTCGGGCAGTATTCCTATGAAGGTATTGCGTATTATGTCGATCTGGCCTGATTGAAGCCGAGCTGGGCGTTTTCATCCCTCCCCGAAGATTATCAGCTGACTTGTTCGCGGAAGCAAATTGTCTGTACTCCGCCGTTTTTCGCAACGATGGACTGGATCGGCCATCGCCATGCTGATACATGCGGGGCCATGGCAAACGATCCCACCTTATCGCTTGAAGACTTTTTGGCAGCTGTCCCGGAGCGGACACGCCTGATCGGACTGGACCTCGGCACCAAAACCATTGGCCTTGCCCTCTCTGATCTTGGCCGCGGCATTGCGAGCCCGATGGAAACCATCCGGCGCAAGAAGTTTACACAAGACGCAGAACAGCTCTTGAAGATCTGTGCTGATCAAGAGGTCGGCGGGATCGTTCTGGGATTGCCGCTCAACATGGATGGCACCGAAGGCCCGAGAGCCCAGGCAACACGAGCCTTTACCCGCAATCTTGCGCAAAAAACAGAGCTGCCGATCACCTTGTGGGATGAGCGCCTGTCAACAGCGGCTGTCACCCGGACACTGCTGGAAGCCGACTCCAGCCGCGCAAAACGCGCCGAAGTGGTCGATAAGATGGCTGCTGCTTACATTCTTCAAGGGTTTCTGGACCGCCTCGGCCATATGGGCCTCGGGTCTTAATTTGTGTTTCCCGGCCTGTTTCTCAAACAGGTTTACACGCCGTTTGACACACTGAATTTGTTGAGAGCGCATCAATGCAGATGATTTTCTTTGCCCTTGCGCCAGTCATTCTGGTCATTGCATCCGGCTATTTGCTCGCACGCGCCAATCTGATCAGCGGTGAGCAATGGGTTGGGGTTGAGCGGCTTGCCTATTTCGTCCTTTTTCCAGCCGTTCTCTTCCGGACCATTGCGCTGGCAGATTTTTCCAGTGTCCCGACCCTCGACATGGGCGCTGCACTTCTATCAGCGATCGTGACGCTGGCCGTTGCCCTGCTCGCTGCCCGCACACTGATCGAACGGATCTGGGGCATTCCTGCGGTCCGCTTCACATCCATTTTTCAGGGAACACTGCGCTGGAACGCCATGATCGCGCTGGCGATTGCCGCCAACATCGGCGGGGAAACCGGACTTGCTATGCTGGCGGTCGCCATGGTGTTCATGATCCCGATCTTGAACGGGGCCAGCATTGTTGTACTGTCCCGGTACGCCAGCGGCACCCAACCAAACTTCGCCAAGATCCTCAAAGACCTCTTCACAAATCCCTTCATCTTGTCGATCTTTGCTGGCGTCTTGATGAACCTCAGCGGTTTGACCCTGCCAACGATCCTGGACGATACGCTGGAGATATTTGCCCGCGCGGCTCTGCCCATTGGTATCATCTGTGTCGGTGCTGGGCTCGACCTCAGCTCCCTGCGCCGCCCCGGCCCGGCGCTGACCATGGGAACTTTCCTGCGCCCGGTGTTCATGCCGCTGCTGGCGTTTCTTTTTGCCCAACTTTACGGCGTCACCGGTCCGGCACTGTCCGTCGTCATCATCGCATCGGCTGTGCCCTGCGCCAGCAACTCCTATCTGCTCGCACGTCAATTGGGCGGCGATGCCAAGCTGATGGCTGAGATCATCACACTACAAACCTTGGCCGCGACTGTGACCATTCCTGCAGCGCTGTTGCTGTTCACCTAAGGCGTTTCAGAATTCTTTAATCACGTCACCGCCGATCGCCTAAAAGCTTTGATTTCATGCAGCGTTAGGCGTTCAAGTTTTACCGGCAACGCCTTTAGGCTGCTGCCGGACAAAGGCTCTCAACAATTTCCGCGGCATCGATGCCAACCGGCAGCATGCCGTAGGTCGTTCGCCAGCCGCCGGAAAGCCGGGTTTTGGCGAAGGCGTCCGCGACATCATCCAGCGCCAGTTCTTTGAGCGCAGCCGCAGCACCGGTCAGTGCCAGCCGTTCGGTCAGTATCCGCGCCTGACCATTGTCGGATAGGGCTTTCGCCGCCAGGGGTTGGAGGTCTGTGCAGGTAGATACGATGGCTGGACCGCCACTGGACGAGAGTTCTTCCAGAACCAAACCTGGCGCTTCCGGATGACGGCCCAGCGCCCTGAGCACATCCAATGCCATCACATTGCCGGAGCCTTCCCAGATCGGATTGACCGGTGCATCCCGATAAATCCGTGCCATATCGAAGTCTTCGACATAACCATTACCGCCCAGGCATTCGAGCGCCTCATAGGTCAGCGCAGGCCCGGTCTTGCAGATCCAGTATTTGATCGCCGGGGTCATCAGCCTTGCGTAAGCAGCTTCCACCGGATCGCTATCTGCCCTGGCTGCGGCCCGCACCAGTCGCATGGCAAGCGCGGTCGCCGCCGCCACATCCAGCGCCATGTCAGCGAGGACCTGAGTCATTAGCGGTTGATCGATCAGATCAGCGCCAAAGACCTTGCGGTGGCGGCAATGATGCACGGCGCGGCTGAGCGCCGCCCGCATTTGCCCGGCAGACCCCAACGCGCAGTCGATGCGGGTTGGAGTTACCATATCGATGATCGTTGCGATCCCTCGTCCCTCATCTCCGAGCAGATACCCCTCCGCCCTGTGGAATTCCACTTCGGACGAGGCATTGGATTTGTTGCCAAGTTTGTCTTTCAGGCGTTGAAAGCGCAGGCCGTTGACCCGGCCATCCGGCAAAATGCGCGGGATCAGGAAACAACTTGGCCCGGTCGTGGTTTTTGCCAGCACGAGGAATGCATCGCACATCGGCGCAGAAAAGAACCACTTGTGCCCGGTAATGGCATAGCGCCCTTGATTGCCGGCCTCTGCCGTCGATGAAATGGCCCGGAGATCGGTTCCGCCCTGCTTTTCGGTCATGCCCATGCCGATGGTGATGCTGTTCTTTTCCGATATGGGAAGGAAGCGAGGATCGTAGGTCCGGGTCTGCATCTTCGGTAGAAAGTCAGCACAAACGTCCGGATACTTCGCCAGGACCGAAACAGCTGCATTGGTCATTGTGATCGGGCAAGTGTGCCCGGTTTCAGCTTGAGACGTGAGGAAAAACTTGGCGGCCCGGCTGATCTGAGTGGAAACACCGCCATCAAGCAGCGCGCTGTGCAATCCTCCGGCAAAAGAATGGCGCATCAATTCATGGTAAGCGGGATGAAACTCAACCTGGTCCGATCGGCGGCCGCGGCGGTCATGGGTCTTTAGAACCGGCAACTGGGTGTTGGCCAGACGTCCGAGCTCCAGGAATTCATGGGATCCAGTCTCGACTCCATGTGCTTCGACATCGGCCAACTCGCCATCATCTAAATGTCCTGCCAGACAGGCCCGCAGGATTGGATCTCCTTTAGCCAGGTTAATCCCACCATACTCGGGTGCCTGATTGATCACGTCATGGGTTGCAAACGCCTCAATTCCAGTGTCATCGGCGTCTTCAATTCTGGTGTCCAGCTGACCAGCCATGCGATTATCTCCTCCCGCCCGGCGCTCTTACTCGCTCCGTTTACGTAAACGTAATAGAAAAATTCATCTGGTGGCAACAGCTGGATTTGATGCAATGCGATAATCGAAGCGGACCAACACCCGCACTGGGAAAAAAGCCAAGGCAATAAATTTGTCCGTTTGATCAAAGTTTTAGGCCGCATGTGGACAGCGGGCAGAGACCAATTTCTTGCCTTGTGCCGTGGCGCAATTTCGCCTAAAGGAATGGTCTCGATGAGCGAGCAAGAATCCTATCGAGACAACCCTTTCCCCCATCG
Source organism: Roseibium sp. (assembly GCF_965216085.1). GTDB lineage: Bacteria > Pseudomonadota > Alphaproteobacteria > Rhizobiales > Stappiaceae > Roseibium. The sequence continues at coordinate 3,237,903 of NZ_OZ244138.1, forward strand.
TCATTTGCTGGGCATTGAGGGTCTTCACCCCCACGAAATACTGGGCCTTCTGGACCGTGCCGAAGAAGCCGTGGAGATTTCCCGGCAGGTGCACAAGCGCAAGCAGGTGCTTGAAGGGCGGACCCAGATCAATCTGTTCTTTGAGGCGTCCACCCGGACCCAAAGTTCGTTTGAGCTGGCGGGCAAGCGGCTTGGGGCCGATGTCATGAACATGGCGGTCTCCCAGTCCTCAGTGAAAAAAGGCGAGACGCTGATCGACACGGCGGCAACGCTCAACGCTATGCACCCGGATTTGCTGGTCGTGCGCCATCATGCGGCCGGTGCGGTCCACCTACTCGCCCGGAAAGTCGGCTGTGCGGTGGTCAATGCCGGCGACGGTCCGCATGAGCACCCGACACAGGCCCTGCTGGATGCGCTGACAATCCGCCGTCACAAGGGCAAGATCGCCCGGTTGACGGTGGCGATCTGTGGCGACATTGCCCATTCCCGCGTAGCCCGCTCCAATATCATACTTTTGAACGCGCTTGGCGCCCGGGTCCGGGTCATTGCCCCCTCCACGCTGCTGCCCTCCGGCATTGCCCAAATGGGCGCCGAAGTTTTTCAGGACATGCGTGAGGGATTGAAGGGTGCAGACATCGTCATGATGCTGCGTTTGCAGCGCGAGCGCATGAACGGCGCCTTCATCCCGTCCGTGCGGGAATACTACCGCTACTACGGGCTGGATGCCGAAAAACTGTCTCACGCCAAGAACGATACGCTCGTCATGCATCCTGGCCCGATGAACCGGGGTGTTGAGATCGATCCGGCCATTGCCGACGGCCCGCAAAGCCTCATTCGCGAACAGGTGGAAATGGGTGTGGCCGTCCGAATGGCCGTGCTCGAAGCCCTCGCCGCCAACCTGCCAACATCATAAGCCAACCAGAGGACAAATATCGTGGCACTCGACACACCCAAACCTCTGGTTCTCTCCAACGCCAGAGTGATTGACCCGGCGCGCGATCTGGATGCGCCCGGCTCGATCATCATCGCCGACGGCACGATCCTGGCCGCCGGCCCGGAAGCGGCCAACCAGGGCGCGCCTTATGGCGCAGACGTCATCGACTGCAAGGGCGCCATCGCCTGCCCCGGCCTCATCGACATGTGCGTCTCCGTTGGCGAACCGGGCGCAGAACACCGCGAAACGCTCGCCAGCGCTTCTGAAGCGGCAGCGGCTGGCGGCATCACCACCATCTGCACCATGCCGGACACCGACCCGGTGATCGACGATCCGGCCCTGGTCGACTTCATCCACCGGCGCGCCCGCGACACAGCGAGCGTCAACGTTCTTCCCCTTGCCGCCCTCACGAAAGGACTTGAGGGCACAGAGATGACCGAGATCGGCCTTTTAAAGGAAGCCGGTGCGGTCGCCTTCAGCAATGGCCACAAGTCGGTAAAGAACCCGCAAATTCTGCGACGCATAATGACCTATGCCCGTGATTTCGATGCGCTGATCATCCACCATACCGAAGATCCGGATCTGGCTGGCGGGGTGATGAATGCCGGCCTAAATGCCAGCTGGAAGGGCCTTTCCGGCGTGCCGCGGGAAGCGGAAATCATCATGCTGGAGCGCGATCTGCGCCTTGTTGGCATGTCGAAGGGCAAGTACCACGCGAACCTGATCTCGACCTCCGACAGCGCCGATGTCATCCGCACCGGCAAGGACCGGGGCCTCAACATCACCGCTGGTATCTCGATCAATCACCTGACGCACAATGAAAACGACATTGGCGCCTACCGCACCTTCTTCAAAATGTCGCCGCCCTTGCGCGATGAAGACGACCGCCAGGCCATGATTGCCGCGATTGCCGATGGCACCATCGACATCATCTCATCCAACCACGACCCGCAGGACGTGGAAACCAAACGCCACCCCTGGGCGGAAGCCGAAGACGGCGCGATTGGCCTGGAAACTCTGCTCGCGGCGGCCCTCAGGCTCTATCATTCAGAGCAAGTGGGTTTGAAGACCTTGCTGGCAAGCATGACTGTCAATCCGGCCAACCGCCTGGGACTGGAAACCGGCCGCCTTTCAAAAGGCGCTCCGGCCGATGTCACCGTCTTTGACCCCGAACGCCCCTGGGTATTGGAAAAGAGCGCCATCCGCTCGCGCTCCAAAAACTCTCCGTTCGAAGACGCCCGCTTCTCCGGCCGGGTGATGCGAACCGTGGTCGGCGGCAAGACGGTTTTTGCACATGGGTGAGTAACCTTCCGATCGATGTCAGGCTTGGTTGTCTTCCAGCCACGCTATGACATCGGCAGCGTTCCGGTCGGGCGGAAACACCGGATAAAAGGCCTTGATCACAATGCCGTCCCTCACAATCAGGGTTAGACGTTTCAGGAGCGTCTGGCCTTCGACCTCGAAGGACGGCAGATCAAGAGCCTTGGCAAAGACACAATCCTCATCCGACAACAGCGGAAACGGCAGGTGCAATCGTTCGACAGCCTCCGACTGGTAGGCTGTTGATTAGGTTGATAAGCCGAAGATGTGTTCTGCCCCAAGCGCCGACAGCTCTTTGAAGTGATCCCGGAAGGCGCAGGATTGCGGCGTGCAGCCCCGGGCGCCGGGGATCATGTCCCAGCCATCTGGCAACGGAGTGTCCGGTTGCCCGGTTTTTGGGTAGATGTAGATCACAGTGATCCCTGAGAGATCCGTCAGATCGACTCGGCCGCCATCCGTAGCCGTTAGTTCTGTCGACGGCAGTCTCGCCCCCTCGACATGCGCCGCCGTGCTGTCATCTTCCGGCGCCGGCAATTGCGACCAATCCACTTCCGTCAGGCTCAAGGGTTTTCTCCAGTTTCCGTTCGTGCCTAGCATGAATTCCAAATCTGGAATTGCCCTGCAAGATGGCAAGGTTATAAGTTGTACCGAAAGGCCGCTATCACGTTTTTCGAAAGCGGCAAGGTCTTGTAGTTGGGAAGAAACACCAAAAAATGCCTGATCCGATCAGCTGGGAATTTGCCTGGCCTTATTATCTGGCCGCCCTCGCCTTTGGCTATCTGCTTGGCTCCATTCCGTTCGGACTGATCTTCGCCAAGCTTGGCGGGCATGGCGACATTCGCAAGATCGGCTCCGGCAACATCGGCACCACCAATGTGCTCAGAACCGGCAGCAAGAAACTGGCAGCCGCAACGCTTTTGGGCGATGCCTTGAAAGGCACGGTTGCCGTTCTGGTTGCTGCCCAGTTCGGACCTGACACGGCTTTGATCGCTGGTTTTGGCGCCTTTCTTGGCCACCTCTTCCCGGTCTGGCTGAAATTCAAGGGCGGCAAGGGCGTTGCCACGTTTCTCGGTATTCTGCTGGGACTTTACTGGCCGATGTTCCTGATCGCGGCGCTGACCTGGGTCGGGATGGCTTTCCTGTTCCGCTATTCATCGCTTTCTGCGCTGACGGCAACCGCCGCCACACCGGTCATTTTGTATTTTGTCTTCAACCAGGTGCAACTGGCGGAGATGTTTCTTGTGCTCACGCTCTTGCTCTGGGCGAAACATCACGAGAATATTGGGCGTCTTCTCAAAGGTCAGGAGAGCAAGATCGGCAAGAAATCCAAGCCCACGACAGAACCGCCGTCTGAACCGGCGCCGGGAGACGGGTGACCCGCCCGGCCACCGATAAAACACTCCGTCTCTCTGAGGCCCAGCGTCTTGCCTGGTTGCGTTTAATACGGTCTGAGAATGTCGGACCGACAACTTTCAGAGACCTTCTGAACCACACAGGATCTGCCGAACAGGCCCTTCAGCTGCTGCCCGAACTCTCCCGGCGCGGCGGCAAGAAGAGCTATCGCCTTTGCTCAACAGAAGACGCGGAAGCCGAACTTGAAGCGCATCACCGAATGGGCGCCCGGCTGATAGCCCTAGGCAAACCAGAGTATCCGCCGCATCTACGTCATATCGATGGCCCGCCGCCGCTTTTGTCCGTAAAAGGCGGATCACTGACCACCCGCCCCAAGACACTGGCAATTGTCGGCGCGCGCAATGCGTCCCTTTCGGGCCGCAAGTTGTCCGGCATGTTCGCCCGTGACCTGGGCGCGGCCGACTTCGTCATTGCATCTGGCTTGGCGCGGGGGATTGATGCGGCCGCCCATGAAGCGGCTCTGCCAACGGGCACCCTTGCCGTCTTTGCCGGCGGGATTGATGTGCTTTATCCAAACGACCATGACCGCTTACTTGCCGCCGTTCTGCATCACGGTGGGGCAGCAATTAGCGAAATGCCGTTCGGTTGGAAGCCGCGCGGCCGGGATTTTCCGAGGCGCAACCGTCTGATTTCCGGTGTTTCCCTTGGTGTGATCGTCATAGAAGCGGCCAAAAAGTCAGGATCACTGCACACTGCCCGCTTTGCGCTGGAGCAAAACAGGGATATCTTTGCCGTCCCCGGTTCTCCGCTGGACCCGCGTTCTGAGGGCGCCAATGGCTTGATCCGCCAGGGCGCGGCCCTGGTCCGCAATGCAGAGGATGTTCTGGAAGGGCTGGGCGGCCGGATCGAGCCGGTTCTGCCATTTGATCACGACCTCTCCGAACCCGAAAAAGATCTCTTCTCGGCAGCTCAGGAACCGGATGACACCCTGCGCGCCCGCATCATCTCCGCCCTCGGTCCGGCACCGGTCGATCTCGACGAATTGATCCGTTTTTCCAGGACGCCGCCGCGTATGGTGCACATCATATTATTGGAACTTGAGCTTGCCGGGCGCCTCGAAAGGCATCGCGGAAACAAAATCTCGCTCCTTCTTTGACAAAGGATTTCCCCATATATGTCAGTGGATAACCCATCGGCGAAACGGACAGCTTGACCAGAAAGCCACAAAGGTCCATTTGACAGGCGGCGCGTGATCCGTGATCGTCTGCGCCTTCAATTCGCTTCTCTTCCGGACGGACCTCCCGATTCCGGCACAAATTTTTTGGGTAAGAATGAACGTCGTTATTGTGGAATCGCCGGCGAAAGCCAAGACGATCAACAAATATCTAGGCTCCGATTACACGGTGCTGGCCTCTTACGGCCACGTCCGCGATCTGCCGGCCAAAGATGGTTCGGTCAAACCCGACGAAGACTTTGCCATGAGCTGGCAGGTCGACAGCAAGTCTCAAAAACGCCTGAGTGAGATCGCCAGTGCGGTGAAGGAGGCTGACCGCCTCATTCTCGCAACCGACCCCGACCGCGAGGGGGAAGCGATTTCGTGGCACGTTCTGGAAGTCCTGCAGAAAAAGCGGGTTCTGAAAGACAAACAGATTGAACGGGTGGTGTTCAACGCGATCACCAAGAAGGCCATCCTGGAAGCGATGGACAACCCGCGGGAGCTGGATACGCCGCTGGTGGATGCCTATCTGGCCCGCCGCGCCCTTGATTATCTCGTCGGATTCACCCTCTCCCCGGTTTTGTGGCGCAAATTGCCTGGCGCCCGGTCTGCGGGCCGTGTGCAGTCGGTCGCTCTGCGCCTCATCTGCGACCGGGAAATGGAAATCGAAACATTCCAGCCGCAAGAATACTGGTCGATCTTTGCTGGAATGAAGACACCCGACGGGGATGTTTTCCAGGCAGGTGTCACCGGCTTTGACGGCAAAAAAATTGGCCGTCTCGACATCAAAACCGGCGAAGAAGCTGCAACCATCAAAACGATGTTGGAAAGCGCCAGCTTCTCCGTCGACAGCGTCGCGTCAAAACCCGCCAAACGCAATCCGGCCGCGCCGTTCACCACCTCTACCCTGCAGCAGGAAGCCTCGCGCAAACTGGGTTTTGCCGCTTCGCGCACCATGCAGGTCGCCCAAAAACTTTATGAAGGTATTTCTATTGGCGGTGAGACCTCTGGTCTGATCACCTATATGCGTACCGACGGTGTCTCGATCGCCGGGGAAGCCATTGCTGCCGCGCGGTCCGTCATTACCGAAGATTTTGGCGGCAAATATGTGCCGGAAAAACCGCGCGCTTATTCCTCCAAGGCAAAGAATGCCCAGGAAGCGCACGAAGCGATCCGCCCGACAGACCTTTCCCGCCGCCCTAAGGATGTCGCACCGTTCCTCGATCAGGATCAGGCCAAGCTCTACGAGCTGATCTGGAAGCGCACTATGGCGTCCCAGATGGAATCGGCCGTTCTGGAGCGCACGACCATCGAAATCGTCGCCGATGGTTCCGGCAAACGCGCCAACTTGCGGGCCACCGGCTCAGTCGTCCGGTTTGACGGGTTCCTGGCGCTCTATCAGGAAGGCCGCGACGATGACGAAGATGAAAACTCCAAGCGCCTGCCGGCGGTCGATCAGGGCGCCGCGCTGACCGCAGCCTCCATCGATGGCAAAGCCGAGCCGATCGAGTCGTCCCAGCACTTCACCACTCCGCCGCCGCGCTACACCGAGGCGAGCTTGGTGAAAAAGATGGAAGAGCTGAGCATTGGCCGCCCATCGACGTACGCCTCCACGCTGCAGACCCTGCGCGACCGCGAATATGTCGAACTGGAAAAGAAACAGCTCGTTCCACAAGACAAGGGCCGGATCGTCACCGCTTTCCTGGAAAGTTTCTTCCAGCGTTATGTAGAGTTCGATTTCACCGCGAGCCTTGAAGAACAGCTCGACAAGATTTCGGCTGGTGAACTTTCCTGGCTGGATGTCTTGAAGGATTTCTGGACTGCGTTTTCCGGCTCTGTTGATGAGATCAAGGACCTGCGCGTTGCGGAAGTCATCGACGCGCTGAATGAACTGCTAGGCCCGCACATCTTCCCGGAAAAGGAAGACGGCACAGACGCCCGAAAATGCCCGTCCTGTGATACCGGAAAGCTCTCCTTGAAGGTCAGCCGCTGGGGCGCCTTTATTGGCTGTGAAAACTATCCGGAATGCGGCTACACCCGCCAGCTCGGCAAGCCGAACGGCGACGAAGGCGAAGCTGACGACGGCCCGAAGGTTTTTGGAGAAGATCCGGAAACCGGCCTGGAAGTGTCGCTGCGCACCGGCCGGTTCGGCCCCTATGTACAGCTCGGCAACGAAGCCAAACCGAAGCGTTCGTCGCTGCCAAAGGGCTGGTCAGCTGCGGACATGGATCTTGAAAAAGCCCTGCAGCTGCTGTCTCTGCCGCGCGACGTTGGCGAACACCCGGAAGACGGCAAGATGATCACGGCTGGCATCGGCCGCTATGGCCCGTTTGTCCTGCACGATGGCACCTATGCAAATCTTTCGACACCCGACGAGGTCTTCTCGGTAGGCATCAACCGTGCGGTTGACGCTTTGGCAGAAAAACGCGCCAAGGGCGGCGGACGCCGGGGGGCTGCTGCCACACCGCTGAAGGAACTGGGGGAGCACCCATCCGAAGGCGGACCGGTCAACGTTTATGACGGCCGCTATGGCCCTTATGTCAAACACGGCAAGATCAACGCGACCTTGCCGAAAGACAGCGACCCGCAGACCGTCACGATGGAACAGGCGGTAGAGCTGATTGCGGCCAAGGCCGCCAAGGGCGGCACCAAGAAGAAAGCGGCTGCGAAGAAAACAACCGCGAAAAAGACAACAACCAAGAAGGCAGCGGCCAAGGACGGTGACGAAAAGAGCACCGACAAGAAGCCTGCAGCCAAGAAAACGGCAGCCAAAAAGACCCCTGCGAAATCGGCGGCCAAGGCCAAGGTGGATGCAACGTCTGAAGAGGTGCCCTGGGACGACGCCACTTGAGCGCAAAACGCATTAACACGCGCAAACACACAAAACGAGCCCATGCTAAAGTGCCGGGCGAAATGCCGTCCCGCGAGGATATTCTGGCTTTTGTCGCCGATAATCCCGCGCGGGCAGGCAAAAGGGAAATCGCCCGCCATTTCGGCATCATCGGCGGCGCGCGTATTCACCTGAAGAAAATGCTGAAGGATCTGGCTGAAGACGGCCTGATCGAAAAGCGCAACAAACGCATGATCCGGCCGGGCGACCTGCCGCCGGTGTTTGTCGCCACCCTGATTGCGCGAGATGCCGACGGTGATCTGTTGGGCACACCGGTCGATTGGGACGAAGAGGCCGGCAATCCGCCGAACATCTTGATCCTGCCGGGCAAAACAAAAAACACCCAACCGGGCCTTGGTGACCGGGCGCTGATCCGCCTCACCGAAGCCGATAGCGGACCTGAAGCGGAACACACGGCTCGAGTTATCCGCGTTCTTGAAAAGCGTCAGGCTGCGATTTTGGGCATCTTGCGCAAGCGCGACGGCAACCGCCCGCCCTATCTGGAACCGATTGACCGCAAACAGCGCGAGCTCGATGTCGACCCGGCGGAAATGAAGGAAGCCGAGGACGGCGATCTCGTCAGCGTGCAGATCTCACGCTCTGGAAAATATGGTCACCCGCGGGCTGCGATCGTGGAACGCTTTGGGTCGATGAACTCCGAAAAAGCGGTCTCTGAAATCGCGCTGCACTCCCATGGCATTCCACACGTCTTCCCGAATGCGGTCGAAGCTCAGGCAGAAAGCGCCAAACCGGTCGGCAAACTTGGTAAACGTGAGGATTGGCGGCAGATCCCGCTGATCACCATCGATCCACCGGACGCCAAAGACCATGATGATGCGGTGTATGCGGAAGCCGATGAAGACCCGGACAACGAAGGCGGTTATGTGGCCTACGTGGCGATTGCCGATGTCGCGCACTATGTGACGCCGGGCTCGCCGATGGACCGGGAAGCGAATCTTCGCGGCAATTCGGTTTATTTCCCCGACCGGGTGATCCCGATGTTGCCGGAGCGGATCTCCAACCAGCTGTGTTCCTTGCGGGAAAAGGAAGACAAGCCGGCGATGGGCGTGCGCATGGTCTTCGACAAGACCGGTCGCAAGATCAGCCACACCTTCCACCGCGTGCTAATGCGCTCGGCCGCCAAACTGTCCTATATCCAGGCTCAGAAGGCGATTGACGGCGTTCTGGATGAGAAGACCGAAACGCTGCTGGACGGCATCCTGAAGCCGCTCTGGGCCGCTTATGACGTCCTCCAGAAGGGCCGCGACGCCCGCGAGCCGCTGGAACTGGATCTTCCCGAGCGCAAGATCAAGCTGAAGGACGACGGCACCGTCGATCATGTCTATGTGCCTGAGCGCCTCGACGCGCACAAGCTCATCGAAGAATTCATGATCCAGGCGAATGTTGCCGCGGCCGAAACTCTGGAAAAGAAGAAGACGTCCCTCCTCTACCGGGTGCATGATGCGTCGACGCCGGAGAAACTCGAAAACCTCAAGGAGTTCCTCTCCACTATCGACATGAAGCTGCCGTCCACTGGCGGCCTGCGCCCATCTGTGTTCAACGGCATCTTGAAGAAGGTCAAGGACACGCCTCAGGCCCATCTCGTCAATGAAATTGTCCTGCGCAGCCAGGCCCAGGCAGAATACACACCGCAGAACATCGGCCACTTCGGCCTGAACCTGCGCCGCTATGCCCATTTCACCTCACCGATCCGACGCTATGCCGATCTCGTCGTGCACCGGGGGCTGATTTCCGCGCTTGGGTTGGGCGATGACGGTTTGCCGGACGGTATTGAAAGCAAGCTGGAAGCCATCGGCGGTGAGATTTCGGGCGCGGAACGGCGGGCCATGCTTGCCGAGCGCGATACCATCGACCGGCTGATTGCCCTTTGGATGAGCGATCAGGTCGGCGCGACCTTCCAGGGCCGGATCGCCGGTGTTGTGAAGTCAGGCATGTTCATCCGCCTGGAAGAGACTGGGGCAGATGGTTTCGTACCAGCCTCAACCATCGGCCTCGACTACTACCGCTATGACGATGCAGCGCATGCCCTGATCGGGGACAAAACCGGAGAAACCTATCAGCTTGGAGATCAGGTTGAAGTCCGTCTGGTGGACGCAGCACCTTTTGCCGGTGCTTTGACGTTTGAAGTGGTCAGCCATGGCCGGATTGCCGGCAAGGCGATCCGCAAGGCCATGCCAAAGGCCCGGCGCGGCCCGCCCAAGGGTGGCAACCGGGGTCCCAAAGGCAAGACAAAGGGCGCCAAGGGCAAATCCTCTACGCGGAAAGGCCGGAGGAAATCGTAATGACGGTCAAATACGAATTGAACGGTGTTGAGGAGACGATTGACGCGGCTCCGGAAAAACCCAAACGCCCTTTAATGCGCGCCTTGCGCCGCGGCGCGATGAACACCTGCCCCGCGTGCGGCAAAGGAAAGCTGTTCGCCGGCTTTTTGACAACACGCCACGCCTGCGATCATTGCGGCGAGGAGTTTCATCACCACCGCGCCGACGATGCCCCGCCCTATTTCACCATCACGATTGTCGGCCACATTGTCATTCCCGGCTTGCTTATCGTGGAAATGGCCTGGCGGCCGGAACTGTGGATCCATATGGCAATCTGGATCCCGCTGACGCTGTTTCTGTCTTTAGCCCTTATGAGACCTATCAAGGGGGCTTTGGTGGGGCTACAGTGGGCGCTCTACATGCACGGATTTGATCCGGATGCAGACGACGAATTCCCCGAAGCATCCGCCCACCTTGAAAGCTAGAGATGAGCGATTCCCTAAAAGAGAAATTTGACAAGGACGAACAGGCCGGAAACCATCCTTATATCCGTCCCAAAGACGCCGCCACACTGTTGATCCTAGACCGGACAGGCTCTGGTGACGTGAAGCTGCTGATGGGCCGGCGCCACATGCGGCACACCTTCATGCCCGGAAAATTTGTCTTTCCAGGCGGCCGTGTCGATCCAGGCGATTCCCGAATTTCCAACGTTCTGCCCTATCACCCGCAAGTGGAAGCCAAGCTATCTGAAGGCTTGAAAAACTCCAAGACGGCCGCCCGTGTGCGTGCTTTTGCGCTTGCCGCCGTTCGAGAGACTTACGAGGAAGCCGGCATATTTATCGGGCGCAAGTCGGACAGCGGGCTGCGCCTGGGAACCGGCTTTGAAGAGTTTTCTACCCGGCAGATTCAGCCGGACCTCGGCGGCATGCGCATGATTGCAAGGGCGATCACCCCGCCGCAGCGGCCGCGCCGCTTCGACACCAGGTTTCTGGCCATCTGGGCCGATTCGATTGCAGACCAACTTCCTGGCGGACATGGACCTTCAGGCGAACTCGAAGATTGTGCCTGGCTGACCTTCGAGGAGGCGCGCCAGAAAGAACTGCCGCTCATCACCACAAAGATCTTGACCGATCTGGAAGACCGTTTGAACGCAGATCCAGAACTGTCGCCGGAGACACCGGTTCCCTATTACTTCTTCAAAAAAGGGCGTTTTGAACGGGAATTGATCTGAGATCAGTTGACCTTAGTTGGTTGATCATTGACCCTGAAATCTCTGGTTCGCAGTTCCATCCAGTGCGAAGGAGACCTGCAGATGACGATCCGTTCGATTGTTCCCAGGGAACTGGACTACTACTATTCCAACTGGCAGATGTCGCCGGGCTTGGCCTGCGGCGACTTCATTTACATGACCGGCTTTACCGGATCCGACAGAAACGGTGATGTTCCTGCCGACCCGGAAACGCAGTTCCGCAGCGCCTTCCGCAAGATCGGGCTGGTGCTGGCGGAGGCCGGACTGACGTACAATTCGCTTGTGGAAATGACATCTTACCATGTCGGTCTGCGCGATCATCTGGAACTCTTCAAGAAGGTTCGCAGCGAGTTCGTCGTTGAGCCCTACCCGGCCTGGACGGCAATCGAGGTGGCCGGATTTGTTGCCGAGAAAGCAGTTGTTGAAATCAAAGCTGTGGCACGGCGGCAGTCTCATTCAGGGTAGTTTTGCAGAGCTGATAACCGCAGCAATGACGTGAGAGACGTCTTTGTTGCCATCGGCAGGGAAAATCGGCGGCCGTTCTAAGAGTTCTGCGGGTATTTTGCCCCTCTTCGATCATGGAACCCCTTGACTTTCCCGTCGCTATGAGTAGTTTGCGCGCTGATTTCAGACATTGGGGCAGATTCACCGCCAGCCATCTGGCCATCCGAACCCTTTGCCCGACAACCGAGAACAGGATCCAAGGCCATGGCCAAGGCGACAACAATTAAAATCAAGCTTCTGTCCACGGCGGACACCGGTTTCTTCTATGTCACCAAGAAGAACTCCCGCACCATGACCGAGAAAATGGTCAAGCGGAAGTACGATCCGGTTGCTAAAAAGCACGTTGAATTCAAGGAAGCCAAGATCAAGTAATCTAGGCCGACCCTGAATTTAAAAACCCGCCGTGTCCGGCGGGTTTTTTTGCATCAATTGATTGACTGGTTAGACGGCTGCAACATTTTGCAGGAAAGTTTCCACTTCCGTTTTCAGCTCATCTGTCCGCTGTGACAAATGCCCGGACGCCGTCAGAACGTTTTGAGCAGACCCGGAAGTTTCATTAACAGCTTCGGACAAACCACCCATGCTGGTTGAAACAAAAGTCGTTCCATCAGCTGCTTTTTGCGCGTTGTGGGTGATTTCACTGGTGGCCGCACCCTGCTCCTGCACTGCTGTTGCTATGGTGCTGGTGTAAGCGTTCACTTCATCCATAATTGCCGTAATTTCAGAGATCGCTTTGACTGAATCGTCGGTTGCGTCCTGAATTGCTGTGATTTGAGAACTGATTTCCTCGGTCGCCTTGGATGTCTGTGTCGCCAGCTCCTTTACTTCGGCAGCAACAACAGCAAAACCCTTGCCCGCCTCGCCGGCACGTGCGGCCTCAATGGTGGCGTTCAAAGCCAGCAGGTTGGTTTGCTCCGCAATCGCCTGGATCAGGGTAACAACCTCGCCGATCTTTGTTGCTGAAGCAGCGAGGCCTTCAACCTTTTCATTGGTCACCCGAGTACCTTCGGTTGCCCGGCCGACAACCTCCGTTGTCTGTGCAACCTGCCGTGAAATCTCGGAAATGGAGGCCGACAGTTCTTCAGCGGCGCTTGCAACAGTCTGAACGTTTGCTGTTGTCTCACCGGAGGAGGATTGTGTTTCATCAGCCCTCTGAGAGCTCACCTGGGACAGGCGGGAGAGATTTTCCGCTGTTTCATCCAGCTGGCCGGTTGTATCGCCAACAGAATCAAGCAGCTGGGAAATGTTGGCCCGGAACTGATCAATGAGCTGTTCCATTCGCTGCTGACGGCCTTCAGCAGCGGCCTCTGTTTGTCGCTGCTGATCGCTTAATTCGTGCCGCTCATGAGCCCTGGCTTTAAGAGTTGCCAGTGCTTTTGCTAGAATACCGATCTGGTCTTCCCGCTCACTGTAAGGGACTTCAACCGCAAGATCATCATTTGCGATCTGATCAGTAACGCCGGCCAGACGTGTGACAGGACGAAGTTGCCGTTGAATGGAAAAAACAAGCAGAGCAATCGACACGATCACAACCGGCAGCGCGAGCATCATGAACCGCGACATTAGCTCGTTCACATTTGCCTGGACGGCTGCTTTTTCAACACCTGCATAAAGGATACCGATGACATTACTGTCGGGCGTGAAAATCGGCTGATAGACGGTGTAGTAGTCTTTACCCAAGATGGTCGCCTGACCATGAAAGGTCTCACCCTTGGTCACGACTGGATAGACAGCACCGTTTTTGCCCAGCGGCGTTCCAACTGCCCGCTTTCCATCACCTTTGATAATGTTGGTTGATTTACGCCAAAAATCCTTGTTTTCCGGATCCCAGGCAAACACCGTTGCTGTTTCTCCGGTCATCCTGCCAATCGAGTCAATCATCGTATGGTCGGAAAACTCCGGGATCTCCGGAAGCTCAATCCGCTTCACATCACCATTTGAGGCCCAGGAAATCTTCGACCCCTCAACCTCCTTGTCAAAGATTGTGGCTGCGACCCTCAAGTTGGCATCTTGTTTGGCTGCCGCAGATGAATGCGCCTGCCCGGCCGCTACCTGATAAACGATAGCACCAACAACGATCATGGATCCGGTCAAGAGAACAGCACCAACCAACGCAACTGAGGTGGTGACACTTAAGGATGATAATATACGTTTCATGGCTGGCCCCGCTGGCTGGCTATTCAATAGCCACGCAACGTAACGTCATGCCGTATAATAAATGGTATACACCGTTAATACTGAATAATCGCTTCAGCAATTCCTTGGAAGACTAATTGGAAGTTCACACAACACCGGGTAATTGAAAATATATATATTCTTCAACTGACCAGACAAAAATACGCGAGATCTATCAGGAAAATTAGTGGTCGGCGGGAACACGGTATTCGAGGAGGCCACTCTTCGACCGGTTCCCTGCCGACCTGCCCCACGGACCCAGGAGTTGCGGCGGACCTGAGCACTCCGAGGGGAAACTCTTGTATCTATTCGCAGTGACAAAAATCACAGACCAATAGAACGGTCAGGCGAGGCCTAACCGACAGGTACACTAACTCATTGTTGTGCAATTGCAATAAATTCCCGGAACCGCACACAGAAAGATGAAAATTTTAATTAATACGTAACCTTAACGTGATTGCGAGCAGATCAGCCGGCTATCAATTTTCACTGTGTTTCTTGATTGTCTTTTTCCGGCTTCCGTTGAGTCAATGCGTCTGTTGAGACGCCAAATCACACATTCCTTCGCCGGCTCACGGCTCCCCCAGAAAACCTTTGACCGTCTCTAGAAATTTGGAAACCGAAATCGGTTTGGAAATGTAGGCTTCGCAGCCACCTTGCCGGATGCGCTCTTCATCCCCTTTCATTGCGAAAGCCGTGACGGCAACGACCGGGATTGACGCAATCTCTTCGTCTTCCTTGATCCACTTCGTGACTTCAAGGCCCGAGACTTCCGGCAGCTGAATATCCATCAGAATCAAATCGGGACGGTGTTCGCGCGCCAATTTTAACGCCTCGATACCGGTTCTCGTTTGCAGCGTACCAAACCCGTGGGCCTCGAGCAGATCATGAAACAATTTCATGTTTAGCTCGTTGTCCTCCACGATCAACACGGTTTTTGCCATATATATCAGGCCCTTCGCCGACTTTCGCCGGTCCCAATTTTTTTATGACGTATTCACGTCTTATCCGTTGTGGAACCCATCCCCGGTTCGCATTACATCTTTTCTAACCCGGAATCGTTTCAGAAAGGCAAAAAAACACAATGAAAAATATACAAGGAAAGTCATTGTCTGTTGAAGAGGCTCAGGGAATTGCAACGCAAGCCCTGGTGCAATTGAGCCAGGACCCGGAACAGGTCGGCCGGTTTTTGGCGTTTTCCGGGATCGGCCCCGACCAGATTCGCGACGCAGCCAGTGAACCCGGCTTTTTGGCCGGTGTTCTTGAGTTTTATATGATGGACGAAGCCCTCTTGCTCGCCTTTTGTGAAAACGCAGGATTGCGCCCGACCATGATGGCCGCCGCCCGCTTCGCGCTTGCCGGAGGTCAAGACTACGATGCCTGAACCAACACCTGTGCTTCCAGAAGTGCTTGCGCAAATTCGCGCGCTACCGCCATCCAACCGCCCCTTGATCATCTGCGACGTCGATGAAGTCATCCTCCATATGATCGCCCATCTGGAAGAGTATCTTCACGGCAACGGGATGCGGTTCCTCAACCACACTTACCGGTTGACGGGAAACATCGCCCATCATGACAGCGATGCCCCCTTACCTGGCGACCAAGTCAAAACCCATCTCATCAAATTCTTCGACGAGGTCAGCCCGCATCAAACCATGGTTCCGGAAGCTGATACGATGTTGGCGGCATTGTCAGAGCGATGGGACATCGTCCTTCTGACCAACCTACCCGGGCCCCACAACAAGCCAGCCCGGGAAACTCTGCTCGGCGGCCTGGGCATCCCTTATCCAGTGCTGACCAATTCCGGCCCCAAAGGCGGAGCTGTTGCAGCGCTTTCTGGCGGCCGGTCTCATCCGGTGGTTTTCATTGACGACAGCCCAACCAATCACCGCTCGGTTCAGGCGTCCCTCCCGTCCGCCGTCCAGATTCAATTCATCGCCGATCAAAGGTTTCTTAGATCTGTAGAGCCAGAGGCCCATATTGATCTCTTGACCGGTGACTGGCGCGAGACATGCCGCTTTATCGAGGCTATCTTATAGCTTTGCTGAAACTGCCGGATCTTCGCCTCTGTATGACCGCGTGAGCCAATGACAAAAGAGCTGAAAGCGCTGTGCCGGGATTGTGGGACCCGGCTGCCCGGTCAGGCCGCGCGGTGCCCACGTTGCGGCAGCCCACGCCTGTTGAACCATCCTGAACTCGACCAGCTATCGATCGCTCACATCGACTGTGATGCGTTTTACGCATCCGTTGAAAAGCGGGACAATCCGGAGCTGCAGGACAAGCCCGTCATTGTCGGCGGAGGTCAGCGCGGTGTTGTCTCGACCTGCTGTTACATCGCCCGCATTTCCGGTGTGCGCTCTGCCATGCCTATGTTCAAGGCGATGGAGGCATGCCCGGACGCGGTCGTGATCAAGCCGAACATGGAAAAATACTCCAAGGTCGGCAAGGAGATCCGTCAACGCATGCAGGCTCTGACGCCGCTCGTTGAACCGATCTCCATTGATGAGGCCTTTCTTGATTTGACCGGTACAGAACGCCTGCATCACGCAACCGTCGCCGAAACGTTGGCGAAATTTGTCCGGGATATTGAAAACGACATCGGCATTTCCGCAAGCGTTGGCTTGGCGCCGAATAAGTTTCTCGCCAAGCTGGCATCGGACTTGGAAAAGCCGCGTGGATTTTCGGTCATCGGCGCGGCAGAAGCCAAAGACCGGCTGGCTCCAATGCCTGTCGGGAAAATCTGGGGTGTCGGCAAGATGTTTCAAAAGAAATTGGAACGGGACGGCATCCGCACCATCGGGCAACTGCAAGTAATGGATGCCAATACGCTCGCCCGCAAATATGGTTCTATCGGCCTGCGGCTGGCCAAGCTGTCCCACGGTGACGACAGCCGGGATGTCACCCCGTCGCGCGGCGCCAAGAGCGTCTCGACCGAAACCACCTTTCGAACAGACATATCCGACTTTGAGGTTTTGAGGCCGATCTTGCGGGATTTGTCTGAAAAAGTGTCTTTCCGGCTCAAAAAAGCAGACCTTGCCGGCCGGGGCATCACGTTGAAATTGAAGACAGCTGAATTCAAGACCATCACCCGCGCCCGCCATCTCACCGATCCGACTCAGCTGGCCGACAAAATTTTCGACGCGGGAATTGCACTTTTAGAAGCAGAAACCGACGGCCGCCGGTTCCGGCTGATCGGCATCGGCGTCAGCGATCTGGCTGATGCAACTCAAGCCGATCCGGAGGACTTGCTCGATGCCACCGCTGGGCGGCGGAAGAAGGCAGAACTCGCGATCGACAAGCTTCGCGGCAAATTCGGCAAATCCGCCGTCGAACTTGGCCTTACCCACGCCGCAAAACAAGCGCGGAAAACCGCTGAAGATAAATAGACTTTAGTTACTGCAATTCGATTGACTGGTGTGATCGTGCAGCTCCAGCGCCGTCATGGTGCCGGCGAGTTTGAAATCGCCATAATCGAGAACAAGCTTGTCGCTGATCCCGTTTTCAAACAGGCGGAAGGACAATTGATAGACCGGTGTCTGCTCTCCATTGCCGTCATTTTCGGACGGATCGAAGTAGGCAACCGTGACCGGCCAGGATGCGATAGCGTCTAATGTCTCCTGGCGCTTGCCGTCGATTTCCGGCACTTCACCGACGGCCTTCGCGCCAATGACCGCCGTAGTTGCAAATACCTTATCGCCGGTCTCCGCACCGTCATAAATGTCACTGGCTGTAAAATGGCCACCGGTCCGGGCAGCATTAAGAATGCTCATAAGATGTTCGGTCGGAAACTGAACGTCCTTTCCGATTTCAAGCGTCTTTTCCGTTGGCTCTTTCAGATCAATGGCTTTCAGTTCCGATTCAAGACGCGCCGCCCCCCGGCTGGATTCAACCAGTTTTTGGTCCACATAGGTCTTGGACAGGAATTGATAGTTTTCTGCACCGGCATCTTCAAATGAGGTGGTCTGCAAGTCGGTTACTTGTAAGCCGCCATTGACATCTTGGAATTGGGTCACGAACCGGAAGTTGACGCTGTAACCGTCGCAGGCGTCTCCGGAAAACTCATAGACCATCCGGCCACTGAGGCCGGCAATGCCGGATTGCTGCTGTGAATCAGCAAGTTTCATGTCATAGACGGCGCGATGCTGGGCCAAGGGCACACCGGCAATCTGCGCTGCCGCTTGGTCCACCGTGCCAAAAGACAAGATAGCGGAAACGGGAGCGCCAATAACCAGAAGACCGCCAAGAAAAGCCCTGTTTCGAAAAAGACGCTGCATCATCAATCCTCATGACCGCCAATTGGCGGGATATTCCAAGTTTCTACTCTTGTATTCGGGATCCGGCAGATCCGCCAGCCGGGATTGCCGTTTGATGCCAACAAACCGCAAATTGATCCACGCAGAACCAGCCGATCCGTATCTTCTGAATTGGGCAAAGAAGTTTTCCACCAACAGGCGCCGGAAATGCGCTTGTCAGTCCCATTAATTTGCGCCAAGAGACAGCCATTCACTTCCCTGATTGAGGATCGTCATGACCAGCAAAATCGAAACCCGTTTGTCCGAGTTGGGAATCACCTTGCCGGATGCTGCAGCCCCAGCGGCCAATTATGTGCCGTTCGTGAAAACCGGCAATCAGCTGTTCATTTCCGGTCAGCTGCCGATGGAAGCAGGCGCAATTGCCGTTTCCGGTAAACTCGGGGCAGATCTGGATATTGATGCAGGTCAGCGGGCCGCAAAACTTTGCGCCATCAATCTACTGGCCCAGGCAAAAGCTGCAACAGGTGACCTCGACAAGGTTGTGCGCCTGGTCAAGATCGTCGGTTTCGTAAATTCCACCGGTGAATTCACCGATCAGCCAAAGGTCATCAACGGCGCGTCCGACTTCCTGGTCGAGGCCATGGGCGACAGCGGCCGCCATGCACGGTCCGCCGTCAGCGCTGCTTCCCTGCCCTTTGGCGCCGGCGTTGAAATCGAAGCCATTTTTGAAGTCGCCGAATAAGTCTACCAGCGGGCCCCTAGGGGCCCACTTTTGTGAACGGAATATGATGTCTCCCGATTTAGAAGCCATCTTTGCCCGCCCGGTCGCGCATCGGGGTTATCATGACGCCAGCAACGGCATCATCGAAAACACCCCGACGGCGATTGAAAAAGCCATCGACAAAGGCTTTGGCATTGAAGTCGATGTGCAGCAGACCAGTGACGGCGAAGCTCTGGTGTTTCACGACAACGATCTCGACCGCTTGGCAGATGCCGGCGGGCCGGTCGCTGGGCGGACATCCGCAGATCTTGTTAAGCTCCAAATGCTCACCGGTTCAGACCATTTGTGGCTGTTACAAGACCTCTATGATCTCGTCGATGGCCGTGTTCCGCTGGTTGTCGAAATAAAA
Source organism: Roseibium sp. (assembly GCF_965216085.1). Lineage (GTDB taxonomy): Bacteria > Pseudomonadota > Alphaproteobacteria > Rhizobiales > Stappiaceae > Roseibium. Next base: position 3,257,209 of record NZ_OZ244138.1, read on the forward strand.
TCCCTTCTGCGCCGGGATGCTCAGGCCGATTTTGTCCGCCGTGTTGTCGATCAAACAGCAGCATACAAAGGACCGGCCTGTATCAAGACGTTCGATCCAGACATGCTGGCCATCGCAAAAGCTCACAACAGCCAAGTCTTGCGCGGCATTGTCGCCGATGCGGCCCGGCCTGGACCGGATTACACACGGCACAGCCGCATGGACCGGTTTATCATGCGCCACCTCTTGCACTTCCCGCGCACCAGCCCGCATTTTATTTCCTACAGTGTCAACGATTTGCCGAGCCTTGGCCCGAGTGTGATGAAGACCCTGTTCAAAACACCGATCATGACCTGGACGGTCCGCACGCCCGGACAATGGGAAGTCGCCAAACGGTTCGCGAATCAAATTGTTTTTGAAGGGTTTGATCCGGACAAGACCTAAACCTCTACACCAACACGCGGCTCTTGCGGTGCACCACAGATGCTCTAAATGGAAAGAAGGGATTGAAATTGCGGCGGGCCGGCACTGAAACATGACGTCATCACCTTCACCGGATAAGGAAAAACCTCATAGCTCAGGTTCCGGTGATGATGGACAGACTTTGTCACTGCGCATCCTATCGTCGCTGGCTGATATTCCGGCAGACAAATGGGACCAGGTCGCCAACCCTGGTTGGCAGCTTACGAGCACGGGCGGATTAACGCCCACGCCAAACTGCACGAATTCCATTGATCTGACTGCAGCGCTCTCTCCAGAAACGGATAATCAATCCAGCAACACCGCCTTCAATCCGTTTCTATCCCACGCTTTTTTGCAGGCGTTGGAAGCCGCTGGTTGCGCCACCCGCCAGACCGGCTGGATGCCCCGGCATATGATCCTGGAAGATGCGTCTGGGGCCGTTTTTGGCGCGGTTCCGGCCTATCTGAAAAGTCACTCGCAAGGGGAATATGTCTTTGACCACGGCTGGGCGGATGCGTTCTACCGGGCGGGCGGCGACTATTATCCCAAGCTGCAAATCTCCGTGCCGTTTACTCCGGCGACTGGACGGCGGTTCCTGACCAGTCCGGACATCAACCGAGAGGCCGGTATCCAGGCGCTCGCGGCGGGCCTGGTTCAAGTGTGCCAGCGCACCGGCGCCTCGTCGGTCCACGCAACGTTCCTGACAAAACCGGAATGGGGCACACTCGGAGAACTCGGTTATTTGCAACGCACCGACCAGCAATTTCATTGGGATAACCATGGTTACGAGGACTTTGATCAGTTTTTGAGTGATCTGGCTTCGCGCAAACGCAAGGCGATCAAGAAGGAACGCCGCGAAGCGCAAAGCGTCGACGGCCTGGAGATTGAGTGGGTAACCGGCAGCGACCTTAAAGAAGCGCACTGGGACGCGTTTTACCGCTTTTACATGGACACCGGGTCGCGAAAGTGGGGCAGTCCCTATCTAAACCGGGAGTTCTTTTCACTGATCAACGAGCGGCTGGCTGAACGCATCTTGCTGGTGCTGGCCAAACGCAGTGGCCGTTATATTGCTGGCGCCTTGAACTTCATCGGCTCTGAAACACTTTTCGGCCGCCACTGGGGCTGCAATGAACACCACCCCTTCCTGCACTTTGAGCTTTGTTATTATCAGGCCATCGATTTTGCCATCGCGAAGGGGCTCAAACGCGTTGAAGCAGGCGCACAAGGCGCGCACAAGCTGGCCCGCGGATACTTGCCGCAGACCACCTATTCCGCCCACTGGATAGCTCATGAGGGGCTCCATCAGGCCGTTGCAGATTATCTGGAACATGAACGGCTGGCCGTGGAACGAGAAAACCAGGCATTGGCGGAACAGGCGCCGTTCCGGAAGGAACCGTAACTGTGTTGTCGGGGTGTTCTTTAGGGGCCTCAAACTTAACGCCAGTCACAACAATGACATTTGCCCGATCAGGGCTTGCCGGATTGGTTTTCTTCGATTACCTAGATTGCCATCATCAAGAGTTGGGACAGATGCCCCACGCCAACCTGCCGATCCGGGCAAGGTGGTTCTTCGAAGAGAAGATGCGGCCCGAGAGCGATCTTAGCGGCAACAAATCGGATCTCAAGAAGGCATCTGTCTCTGGTTACGGGACGTGCAAATGCCGATAAAAATACCTAACAATCTTCCTGGCCGCCCAATTCTGGAATCTGAAGGCGTGATGATCATCCGCGAGGCGGATGCAATCCGGCAGGATATCCGGCCGCTCAACATCGGCCTGCTCAACCTGATGCCGAACAAAATTAAGACCGAGACTCAGTTTGCCCGTCTTCTCGGCTCCACGCCTCTGCAGATCGACCTCACCTTGGTGCGCATGACCAACCACGTGGCGCGCAACACGTCGCAAGAGCATTTGTCGGCGTTTTATCAGCCCTGGGAAGAGGTGAAGACCCAAAAATTTGACGGCTTCATCATCACCGGCGCTCCAGTTGAAAAACTGCCCTTCGAGGAAGTCGGCTATTGGCAGGAAATGTGTGACGTTCTGGATTGGACCCAGACACATGTGCATCGGACCATGACGATTTGCTGGGCAGCTCAAGCAGCTGCTTACCATTTTTATAAGATGCCGAAGTACGCCCGCGATACCAAGGCGACCGGCGTTTACCGCCAGCGTACCCTGGTGCCCGCCTCACCTTATTTGCGCGGGTTTTCGGACGACTTCTGCCTGCCAGTCTCCCGCTGGACCGAAACCCGCAAAGCCGACATTCCAGCGGATAGCAATCTTGCTGTGCTGGCCGAGGATGATGAGACCGGCATGTGTCTGCTGGATGACCCGGACCACCGCAGCCTGCACATGTTCAACCACATTGAATATGACACCACGTCGCTGGCGGACGAGTTTGAACGGGACAGCCAGGTGTCGGAGACCCCGATCCGGCCGCAGAACTATTTCCCGGGTGACGATGCAACACTCGACCCGGTCAACCGCTGGCGGGCCCATGCCCATCTTCTATTCGGCAACTGGATCAACGAGATGTATCAGACGACACCGTTTGATCTGGAAAAGATCGGCGAGTAGATTTCTTGGAGCGCCCTGAATGGCGCTCTTAGTTTGCTGACGAATTCTGATCTGCGTATATTACTCAGTGCCGCACCGGCCTTGAGCCGGTGCCAAGCCCGCCTGTAATAACATTTTCATTAAGTTAGTTTTGGCTGGGATCCCGGATCGCAGCTACGCCGCGTCCGGGAAGGCCAATCGAGGGGTTTGACAGCAGTCTGGAGCGCACTACGGATGCCCCTTCAATCGACTATCCAACAATCTCTGCCTTGGCCTTGGCAATGGCCGCGATCAGGCGGTCGATGTCCTCGTCATTGGTCGCCCAGTTGGAGACGCTGATCCGGAAACCCGTTTTTCCTTGCCAGGTAGCTGGCCCGAACCAGGCTTCGCCGCTGTTTTGAACGTGCTCGGTGATTTGAGCACAGGCGTCTTCGTTTTCGGGCAGCGTGACAAACACCTGATTGAAATGCACGTCATGCGGCACGGTAAACCCGAGTGCGGAGACATCGGCGGCAATGCGTTTGGCATGACCATGAAACCGGTCGACCATCTCGACAACCCCTGCCCTTCCAAGGGACAGCAGTGCGGCCCAGGTTTCCGCACCACGTGCCGACCGGCTGAATTCCGGGGCCCGGTCAGCCGGGTTCGGATCGGCAGCCGGTAGGTAAGACGCGCCGATGGCCATAGACGCCTGCATCTCTTCGGGGTGCCTGCACAGCGCCAGGCCGGAATCGTAGGGCGTGTTCAATGTTTTGTGCGAATCGACCACCCAGCTGTCCGCGCCGTCCAACCCCTTCGGCTTGAAACCAACTTCTTCGGACAGTTTTGCCCAAAGACCGAAAGCCCCGTCCACATGAAGCCAGGCATTGGCGGCCCTGCATTTCTCCGCGAGGCCCTCGAATGGATCAAATGCGCCGGTACAGACGTTGCCTGCTTGCGCCAGTACCAACGTGCGTTCATCGAGTTCCGGCACCTCCTCCAGTTTCATCCGGCCCTGATCGTCTACGTCGACCCACTCAATGTCCTGTGTGCCAAGCCCTGCCATACGAAGCGATTTCAGGACGGTCGCATGGATTTCGCGACCCGCCACAATGCGCAAACGCGGAGCGCCGATTAGGCCAGCGCCGCGCTGATGTCCAAGTCGCGCCAACAGCACATCGCGCGCGGTGACGATCAAAGCCATATTGGCCATGGTCGCGCCGCTGGTGAAGGCACCATTTGTCCCCTTCGGCAAACCCATTAACTCAACGATCCAGGAAATCGCTGTTTTTTCCATCTGAACGACGGACGGGCCCGTCAGGCTGTCCGCGATCTGGTCCCAGGCGGACAGCAGGCTTCTGGCGGCGGACGCTGCCGGAAGAGCCCCGCCGATGACATAGCCGAAGTAACGCCCGGCGGCCGACGCCACAGTTCCCTCCCCGCCAATTCCGGCCATCGTGTCGAGGATATTTGGGAGAGGCAGACCAGCCTCGGGCAACGATCTATCGAGTTGCTGCAAACGGCTCAATTCCGGCTGAACCTGACGGTCAGACAGCTGCTCCAGATAACGCACACCGCGCTTTGCGCCTTCCAGATAGGCTTCGGACTGGACAATGAGCGGGGTCTTTTGCATGATCGGCGCACCTCAACAATATAGAAGAATTTCTATATAGATGAATATCAATATAGATACAACAACAAGCTCTGCCATGCTGGCCGCATTGGCCAGCCCTGCCCGGCTGCAAATCATAATGTGGCTTCTGGATCCCAGGCCGCATTTCCCGGAACAGCGCGATGGAGACCTGGTAGACGATGGCGTCTGCGTCGGTTTCATCACGGACAAGATCGGTCTCAGTCAACCGACCGTCAGCTCTCATATGAAAAAGCTCGCTGACGCTGGTCTGGTAACGGGCAAAAAGCTCGGAAATTGGATGTTTTACAAACCCGACCGCACCAAACTGGAAGCACTCGGCCTCAATCTGTCGGATGCTGCCAGGAAAGATCCGAGCCCCAGGCTCTGACCGGTCGCTGGTTGCTGCAGTCTGATCCAAATGCCCCCTTGCCGCCGGTAATCGACTGGCATTAGGGTTGCCACAACTCACCCAGAAAATGCTTCACGCTTCAAATTCAGAAAGTTCTTCAAATGACCGCACCTGTTTATGACGATCAAAATGTCTTTGCAAAAATCATGCGCGGCGAAATCCCGAGCCACACGGTTTACGAAGACGAAAAAACCCTTGTGATCATGGATATCATGCCGCGTGGCGACGGCCATGTTCTGGTGATCCCGAAGGCGCCCTCGCGCAACATATTCGATATTGCAGCGGAAGATCTCAATGCGGTTATGGCCACTGTTCAGAAAATGGCGCATGCCGTGATCAAGGCATTCGATGCCAACGGTACCACCATTCAACAATTTTCAGAGCCTGCCGGCGGCCAGGTGGTGTTCCACACTCATGTGCATGTCATCCCGCGCTTTGATGGTGTCAAACTGCGCCCGCACACCGGTGAAATGGCAGATAACGACGTTTTGGCAGCAAATGCCGAAAAAATCCGGGCCGCACTGGCGTAAACTACGATCCACTCACCGGAATTTTAGCTAATAAGCACTCGCAGAAGGAATAGCTTTCCAGAGCTTAAATCAGCCGCACCTCTTTTTAGAATCCGGTCGGATTGTTAAGAGTGCTCCAGACGCCAACTCTGGAGCACTTTTTGTTTTCGGTCCTCGGCAACAGACCCTACCGGCATTTGTTCTTTGCGCAGGTTATTGCCCTGTTCGGCACCGGGCTGATGACCGTGGCACTGGCCCTGCTTGCTTATGATTTGGCAGGAGGAAACGCCGGGGTCGTGCTCGGCACTGCACTGACAATCAAAATGGTTGTCTATGTGACCTTGAGCCCGGTTGCGGCCGGGTTTGCAGCCCGCTTTCCCAGACGCGGTTTTCTGGTCTTTCTTGATCTGGTACGCGCAGGAACTGCGCTGGCTTTGCCCTTTGTCGATGCGGTCTGGCAAATCTATGTGCTCATCGCGATCCTGCAATCAGCATCAGCTGCCTTCACACCAACCTTTCAAGCCACCATTCCCGATATTCTGACCGATGAGGAGGACTATACCAACGCCTTGTCGCTGTCGCGCATGGCCTATGATTTTGAGAACTTGCTCAGTCCCATGATCGCGGCTCTGCTGGTTAGCCAGATCGGTTTCCATTGGTTGTTTGCCGGTACATCGGCTGGGTTTCTTCTGTCGGCAGCATTGGTCGTCACTGCAGTCCTTCCTGTGGCCAAAGGGGTCCAAGACATCGCCCCACTTCGGCGCATCCAACGGGGATTGGCGATTTACTTGAAAACACCGCGCCTGAAAGGGTTACTGGCGCTGAACCTCACCGTAGCGGCGGCCGGGTCCATGGTCATCGTCAACAGTGTGGTGGTCGTCAAAGCCCAGTTGGGCCTCAGCGACGCGAACCTGGCGCTCTCCATGGCAGCCTATGGCGGCGGCTCAATGCTGGCCGCGCTGCTGATGCCGAAGGTCTTGAAACAGTTGTCCGAGCGGTCCGTTATGATCTCCGCTGCGACCGCACTACCCCTTGCACTGTTTGTCTTCGCCATCCTTACGTTGAGCCTGCCAGAATCGGCAATTTGGTCTGCTCTTCTTTTGATCTGGTTCTGGATGGGAGCCTGCATGTCTGGTGTCCTCGTCCCAACCGGCCGTCTCTTGCGCAATTCTGCTCATTCAGAAGACCGACCACAGGTGTTTGCTGCTCAGTTTGCGCTCTCCCATGCCTGCTGGCTGATCGCTTATCCACTTGCCGGCTGGCTCGGTAGCACAATGCCTCTTGCCCAAACTGTACTGGTCTTGGGCGCAATTTCAGTTCCAGGCGTTTTGGTTGCGGTCCGCCTCTGGCCCCGGAAGGATCCAAGTTTTCTAGTCCACGACCATCCGGACCTGCCGCTGGACCATCCGCATTTGCAGGAAATTGACGGCAAACGCCATGGACATGACTTTGTCATTGATGGACTTCACCCCAACTGGCCGGATCGCCACCACTAGAGCGCCGGGCGAAAACGTGAAAACGTTTGATGGCTTTGGGTGGTTCATCCGGATAGGCGCGGCACGCAGCGCGATGCGGGGCATCGGGCAAGAGGTGCAACACAGCCGGTGGATCGCCAAAAGCCACCCGGAGGGCCTCGTCTCATTGGCCTGCTGACGTGCGTTGGCCCACCCTTATGATGCCAGCACCACTGCGGGCGGCCCGCCTTGCCAGCAAACAAATGAGACGGGTCAAACGCTTCCATGTTTTCGCCCGGCGCTCTAATTGCCGAAACCGGAGCTTCGCCTGTAGACTGCTCCACTAAATTTCCGTTGGTCGCACACCGTCTATGGATCTACGGTTTGCGACTTGGAAGACTTAGAGGCTTTTGCTTGTTCCTGATACAAGTTCGATTTTGGATTATTGTTTTGACCGCGCAACTATTTCCAGTCAGCGCGAGTGCCGACACTGTGACACTCTACACCGCGGAACTTCCAGGGCTTCATCAATCGGACGGATCTGGCAAATATGATGTTTTTCTGAATAAAGCTGCCGCGGCTGCCGGTGTTGATTTGAAGATTATTTATTGGCCGGTGGCGCGGGCGATCACGGCCTTCCAGAATTGTGAGAACTGTTGCGCAAACCCTTGCACTCAGGCGCCCGGAATTGATTATTGCGGAGGCGCAAACCTCTCCAAGCCTTTGTCCGTGTCCCGGCTCTATGTTTTCACCGCATCCAGCAAGGACCCCATCCGCGATTTAGCGGCTTTGAAGGGCAAAACTGTCGGAAAGCTTCAGGGTATGCAAATCGGTGATGCGGTTCCTGCCGCTGGCTCCAATTTGGTCGAAATTGCAAACATCGCTTCCGCCTTGCAGATGTTGGACCTCGGCCGGCTTGACGCTTTTGCTGCCTGGACGCCGGATATCTTCAACTACCTTTCCCAAAACAATCTCCCGCCGCTCTCTTATGCGGCCGAAGCGCCCGTTTTGACTGTCAGTGAGCACCTCGGCTGTAAAGGACCTACGGGCCAAAAACTAATCGATGCCGCCAACGCGTTACGTTTCCGTTTGCTCAACTGATTTTGTAACAGTCAATTTCCCTGGCTGGGCCATGAGTGACATTAGGCTGTGGGCTAACAATCCACGGCCTGAAGAAGCGGGTGCCATTGGCCTCTCACTTCGTAGTCTTTGGTGTCGTGTTGATCGAAGATCGCAGTTCCGGCCGCCGCATGGCGGGCATAGAGCACCCGGTCTGAGATCCGGCAGAGCACCGGATACCCCTTCTTTGAAAGCGTGTGTTCCAAATCAGCCACTTGGTTCGAGCGTTTGTTGATGCGGTTGGCGACAACATGAATGTCCGCCTTGCCCTTGCGCACCCGTTTGATGTCCGAGATGTCATCGAGAAATTTCAAAGTGGCGTTCCAGTCAAAAGCAGAGGCCAGCACTGGCACCACGATATCGGACGCTTCGGCAATCAAGGTCTTGGCGAGTTCAGAACGCAAGCCGCCCGGACCGTCGATAACGATGGCATCCAGCCCTTTGCCCTTATCGCCGATGGCATTTTCCTTGCTCCAATTCAGACTTTCAATCGCCACCAGGTTTTTTGGACGGCGCTTGGTCCAGGACAAGCTCGATTTCTGCCGGTCTGCATCTGCCAGGGCGACATCCTCGCCGCGCGCTGCAAGCGCCACAGCCAGGTTCGTTGCCAATGTTGTTTTGCCGCATCCGCCCTTTGAATTGACCACCAGGATCTTGCGCATTCCGGTCCTCCACCTCTTATTGTTATCCGCCGCCCCACAGCACCATAGGCGCACTCATTGCACCCATACAAGACTTGCCGCAGCAATTGCCGCCATTTCGTGGCGACAAGGCGGCAGAACTCGGGTATAGCTTTCGATCACCATGGAAGTGATTACAAAAACAAAAGACCTTGCCGCTGCCTGTCAGCAGCTTGCTACCAACGACTTCGTCACTGTCGACACGGAGTTCCTCCGCGAAACCACCTTTTGGCCCAAGCTCTGCGTCATCCAGATGGCAGGGCCGGATATGGCGTTTATCGTTGATGCGCTGGCGGAAGGCCTTGATCTCGCCCCCTTTTTCGACCTTATGCGCGACGAGAATGTGACAAAGGTGTTTCATGCCGCGCGTCAGGACATTGAAATCATCTACCATCTCGGCGGATTGATCCCGGCGCCTCTTTTCGATTCTCAGGTGGCCGCAATGGTCTGTGGCTTTGGCGATTCCATTTCCTATGATCAGCTGGTCTACAAGGTGACCGGCGCCCGGATCGACAAGTCTTCGCGCTTTACCGATTGGGCCCGGCGGCCATTGACCGCTAAACAGCTCGATTACGCGCTGGCCGACGTCACCCATTTGCGCGAAGCCTATCAGTTCCTGAAAGCCAATTTGGCTGAACAGAACCGGACCCATTGGGTGCAGGACGAGATGAAGGTGCTGACATCGGTTGGCACCTACCGAACAGACCCGGACCAAGCGTGGAAACGGCTAAAGCTGCGGGTGCGCAAGCCCATTGAACTTGCTGTGATGATGGAAGTCGCTGCCTGGCGCGAAACTGAAGCTCAAACACGTAATGTGCCGCGCAGCCGTGTGATCAAAGACGACGCAATCTATGAACTTGCCGCCCAGCAGCCGGCAAACGCAGAAGCCTTAGGGCGTCTCAGAACCATTCCGCGCGGATTTGAGCGGTCCCGCAGCGCTGACGATATTCTGAAGGCCGTCCGCCGCGCTTTGGATATTCCAAAAGCTGACCTGCCGAAATTGCCGAAAGGCCGCCAAGCGCCGGATGGATCTGCCGCGGCGGTTGATCTTCTGAAGGTGTTGCTGAAGCTGATCAGCGAAGCCCAAGGTGTTGCCGCAAAGGTCATTGCGACAGTCGATGATCTGGAAAAAATCGCAGCCGACGACAATGCCGATGTGGCCGCGTTAAAAGGTTGGCGCCGGGAGCTGTTTGGGGAAACCGCGCTGAAACTCAAACGCGGAGAAGTTGCTTTGGCCTTCCAGAACCGTCAGATTACCGTTCTGGAACAAACGCAGACTAAGGCCGACGCGACAGAGGCGGCGGAGTAACCGCCACCCCGCGAACAAGCCAGACGGCGCTGGATCTTGGATTAGATCCCACCCCTGACTGTAATTGGAACTTCGATAACCTTGGACAACTGCGCAATCCGCTTGCGCAGCCGTTCACCGTCAAGGTCGGCCAAGTCTGAGCCAAGATCGAGGATCAGTGTGTCGTCTTCCTCGTAGATCCCGACTTTCGGTAGCATTCCGCTCATCGATGCACTTAAGAGTGAGGCGACCCGCAACGTCGCCCCTAGCACCTTGCCTCGGATCCGCAGACGGTCGGTGAATAGTTCCCGGATCAAGGATGACAATGCTCCTTCCCGAAGGCCCTGGTGACGGTAAAACACGGCCGCCGCCAGATACGCACGGCTGGCATGATCAAGACCAACAAAAGATGCATTGGAGATGATGTTAAGGCTCTGCTCGCCACGGTAGTCCGGATGCGCCCGCCAGCCGATGTCCGACAAAAGACAGGCCGCATGCCGCAGCCGCATTTCGTTGGCGGTCTCTTCGATGGAAAGCACCTTGAACAGGGTATCTGACCAATTGATCAGCTCTTCGGCGTGCTGTGGCGAGCGGGCTCGCAACTCGCAAAGTTCCCGGGCAGCCTCAATCACCGGATCCTGTGCCTGCATGTCTTGCGGTAGTTGCGCGTGCAGCAGACCTTCACGAACTCCGGTCGCGGAGAATATCAGCCGTTCGGCTTTCATCGCCGACAAAACCCGTTCAAGCACAACAGCGCCGATCGGAACCAATGGCCGGCGTTGTTTCGAAACAACTTCGGCCCGTTCAATTCCTTGAAGATCCGGAACCGCGATCTTCCGGCAGAACGCGATCGCTTCTTCCGCACTGATTTCGTAGTTGTGCATCACATGCAGCGGGTACTTATTCTGCATCAGATGCAAACGGCCAAGCGACCGCCAAGTTCCGCCAACCGCATAAAACGTCCGTTCACCAGGCGGCAACTCGGGCCAATTGAAATCTTTCAATGCGTTTTCTGTGATGTCACGGGCTGCGGCTATGCTGCCGCCCGCCATCTCGGATAGGCGTAGACCACCGAGCGGGAACGTCATGCCAACGCCCGGCCCATTCCCGTCAATTTCGACAAGCTCCAGACTGCCGCCGCCCATATCACCGACAAGGCCGCGCGGTTGCCAGAAACCGGCCGTGACGCCGAGTGCAGAAAAATAGGCTTCTTCGTTGCCGTCGAGTATCCGGACTGGGGCACCCAAAATGGCTTCGACGTCTTCAACGAAATCCGGTCCGTTTTCAGCGTCCCGGGTTGCGGCGGTGGCAACGATATAGATCTCTTGGCAACCGGTATGCTCAATGAGGGCCCGAAACCGGACGAGTTCGGCAAGAGCAACCTTGACGGATCCATCGGCAAGCTGTCCGGTGGCAGCAACACCACGTCCGAGACCAGCCAAGAGCTTTTCGTTGAACAGCATCGTTGGCGTGCGGGCTTTGCGTTCGTATATGACCAGGCGTACAGAGTTGGATCCGATATCGACCACAGCAATCGGGCCGGTGCCGTTGAGCCGGCCGCGTGCCGGCTGTTGGTTGGATGACATCCTAAAGCAATCCTCGGCCTTGTCGCTTCATTTGAGCCCTTAAGATCTGACTCCGAATACCAGAATGCTTCTGGCTTCGAGTTTTATAACGCCGCCACCACATACCGTCTGGCAGTTGGCAATCATTCCCGGCCCATTCTGCTATTCTCTTCATACTCACACGCGGTTAAAAAAGGAGGAAAATCTGCTTTGTGCGCCAACCCGCCGCACAGCCAGAGAGTGTGACGATGCAGATGCGAACGTCTGCTGGTGTTTTTCCAAAGCACTTGAGCTGGACCTAACCTCTTTTTTTCCGCTTCACAAAAGGTTTTGGTCGGTCACTTTTGAGCGATTTGCCCCGGCCAGACAGCGACGGGTTTGTCATGAAATACCGGTGCGCATTGAACGGCTCTTCCGTTGCTCCCGGTTCAATCCGCTCATGACCGCCATCGGAAAGTATCCGCCAGCTTTGCTGATTGTCTTTCAAGTTGGCGACCATGATCTGGTCGAGCACTTGCTCATGCACCGTTGGTGTTTTCAGCGGCACCAGAACCTCGACGCGCCGGTCGATATTGCGCGGCATCAAGTCGGCCGAGCCAATATACACATGCGCTTGTGGAGATGGCAGGCCATACCCGTTGCCGAAACAGAATATGCGGGAGTGCTCCAGAAACCGGCCGACAATCGACTTCACGCGGATATTTTCGGACAGGCCCTCAATGCCAGGACGCAAGCAACAAATGCCACGAATGACCAGATCAACCTGAACACCCGCTTGGCTTGCCCGATAGAGGGAATCGATCACCTCCGGATCGACCAGACTGTTCATCTTCATCCAGATCTGCGCCGGGCGGCCCGCGCGGGCATGGTCGATTTCTGCCTCGGTCATTTCCAGCATTCGGCTGCGCAGATTGACTGGCGACACGGCGAGATGATTGAGTTCGGCCGGTTCGGCATAACCGGTGATATAGTTGAACACCCGGGCCGCATCTTCTGCCAATTCCGGATCATCGGTGAAGAACGAAAGGTCTTCGTAAATCCGCGCCGTGATCGGATGGTAGTTGCCGGTGCCAATATGGCAATAGGTCTTCAGCTGACCATGCTCGCGGCGGATCACCATGGACAATTTGGAGTGGGTTTTCAGCTCGATGAAGCCGAACACCACCTGCACCCCGGCACGTTCCAGATCGCGGGCCCACTTGATGTTGGCTTCTTCGTCAAACCGGGCTTTCAGTTCCACAAGCGCAGTGACGGATTTTCCCGCCTCGGCCGCCTCCGCCAACGCCTTGACAATCGGGGAGTTGTTGGACGTGCGGTAGAGCGTTTGTTTGATCGCCACGACATCCGGATCGCGCGCCGCTTGCCGCAAATACTGGACCACCACATCGAAAGATTCATACGGGTGATGAACGATGATGTCCTTCTGGTGGATCGCAGCCATACAGTTGCCGCCATGCTCGCGGATCCGTTCAGGAAAACGGGCTGTATAGGGTTCAAACTTCAGGTCCGGACGTTCCAGATCAACCACTTGGCTGAGATTGTGGAGCGCGAGCAGACCTTTGGCGAGGAAGATTTCCTCATCTTCCACGTCCAGAGCTTCGGCGACAAACTCTCTTAAGGCCGGGGGTGTTGTGTCCTGAATTTCCAGCCGGATAGCGGATCCCCGGCGTCGGCGCTTCAGCGCGCTTTCAAAGAGGCGCACGAGATCTTCCGCTTCTTCCTCGATTTCCAAGTCACTGTCACGGATGACCCGGAACGCGCCCTTACCCCGGATTTCGTAGCCCGGGAACAAGCGGCCAATGAAGAGCGAAATCACTTTTTCAACCGCAATAAAGCGCGCAGCACCATCCTTGGAATTCGGCATTTGAACGAAGCGGGCCACCTGGCTTGGAACACGCATGAGTGCAATCATGCCCTCCCCGCCAGAAGACGGCACCAATTCAAAAACGATAGAGAACCCGAGATTCGGAATAAATGGGAACGGATGGGCTGGATCAATCGCCAGCGGCGTCAGAACCGGAAAGATATAAGAGAGAAAATATTCTTCGAGCCAATTCCGCTCGTCGGCTTCCAACGTCTCCGCGCGAAGGATTTCAATACCTTCTTCGGCAATTTCACCCTGCAATTCGCCCCAGATTTGCTGCTGGGATGCCTGCAGCTGATGGACTGCTTCACCGATCTTGTCGAGCTGTTCGGTTGGCGTGAGGCCGTCATCTGACAAGTTGGTGACATCGGCCCGCTGCTGACCGCGCAGTCCAGCCACGCGGACCATGAAAAACTCATCTAGGTTGTTGGCCGAAATCGACAGAAACCGCACCCGCTCCAAAAGCGGGTGGTTGCGGTTCATCGCCTCTTCCAGAACACGGAGATTGAACTGCAGCCAGGACAGCTCCCGGTTCATGAAACGGGCCGGTGATTTCAAGAGATCGTCAGTCGTGTCACGCCCAAATTTTCCAACTGGACGACTGGCTACGTCTGGCACTGCGGCAACGGTGTCTTGCACATCGACAGTCTCAGTCATGAAGCCTTCCTTCGATCCGAAACGATCTGTTTTTCCTTTTGGGCTTTCAGATACCTAACGGTCATATCATTCGCGATTGATATCGCCTAGCCGGTTGTTGGTCCGTAGTCGGGACTTGTAACAGTTTCAAGAACTCGTCCGGCGAGCGGTTTTGTGATCTTCACCCGTCCGGCCAGCGCTTCCCGGTCGATGGCATCGACGGCGCGCATGGCGACTTCCAATGAGCGCTCCATGCGCACCACAAGATAGTCGACCACACCGATATCAACGGAGATCTGACGGTCGGCAAAGAGTTTGACCAAGACCCGGCGCAAGAGATCGTCGTCCGGCTCCAAAACTTCCACCGGTGTTGCAGCCCTCAAGCGGGACATCAGATCCGGCAGCGCAACCTTCCAGGATGCCGGCCAGGTGCGGCTGGTGATCAGAACCGTTTTCCCGGCCTGGCGGGCCGCATTCAATAAATGAAACAGCGCAGTATCGTTGACGCCTCTGTGCGCGTCCTCCACCACACAGGCAGGTGCCGCAACCAGCTTCGACACTTTGTCTTCACTCAAGTCTTCGGCCTGAATAACGATTGCGCCGGTTTCATCCCGGAATGCTTCGACCAAATGGGTTTTGCCAGATCCCACAGGCCCGGCCAGGATCACCACCGGCGACGGCCACTCGGGCCAGCGCTCCAGCAATTCAAAGGCTGCCTGGTTCGACCGGCCGACAAGATAGTCGTCACGGCCGAGGGCCGCATCATGCGGCAAGTCCAGGGGCAGCTGGCGCGGTGTCTCCGCCATTGTTACTCAATCTACTCTTTAGGCCCCGCGTCTGGGGCGGTCTCATCAGGCACTGCCGCGCGCATTCGGCGGGTTCCCGTATATACTGGACTCGCTAGGTACTGCTTCAGTGCGAAGCGCGCAAGCACGCCGATCATGGCCGCAGCCGGAACAGCAATCAACATCCCCACAAATCCAAAGAGATATCCAAAGGCAAACAACGCAAACATCAGCGTCACCGGATGAAGGCCCGTGCTGTTTCCGACCAGTTTCGGCTGCAGGATATTGCCTTCCAAAAACTGCCCGGCCGCAAAAATTCCGCCAATAATCAGGATCATCGGCCAATCCGGCCAGAATTGGACCAGACCGACACCGATGGAGACGACAAATCCGAGACCCGCGCCGACAAATGGAATGAAACTGACGAGCCCGGCCCCCATCCCGATCAGCAGGCCAAAGTTCAGGCCCGCAATCCCCAGCGAAACGGCATAGAATGTTCCCAGCAGCAAGCACACCGAGAGTTGGCCGCGCACAAACCCGGCGACAGCGCCGTCCATTTCCCGCGCCAACTCACGGATTTCAAAAAGATGATCGCGCGGCAGCCAGGCATCGATCTTCTCGACCATATGGTCCCAGTCGAGCAGAAGATAAAATGCGACCACAGGCGTGATGACAAACAGCGACAAGATCGACAAGAGCGCCTGACCACCGCTCCAGATCGACTGCGCCAATTTGCCGACAAAGGCAGCGCCTTGCCCGACAAGATCGGACATGCTGGACTGAAGATCCGCCAGTTTAATCCCCGCAACTGTTGTCAACCGTTCTCCAACTTGATCATTGATAAGAGTTTGGAGTTGGCGCACCAGATCCGGGAAATATTTCAGGAACAACGCCAGCTGATTGCCAAGCACAGGCAGCAGCAAAATGAAGAAAAGGATCAACAAGAAGACAAAGCCGAACAGGATGGTGAGCGTCGCCCAAAGCCGGCCCATGCCAAGTTTTTCCAGCCGGTCGCACACCGGGTCCAGCAGATAGGCAACGGCCGCGCCGGCGACAAACGGCAACAACACCCCTGAAAAAACAAACAAAAAGACGCAGAAAATGCCCAGAGAAATCAGCCAGAACTGGATCTGACGGCGCAATGTCATGAAACGAAATCCTTTGCAGTCTGGCACAGCCGCAAACGTATCAACGCATCGGCTACTTCCAAAGCTCCCCCTGCCGGTGAGTTAGGATGCTGGACAACATCAGGTCAAGTGCCGAGACACCAGACGTCGATCTCAGATGAATTTGGCAGGGGTCGGAGCCGCCCGGCTCTTGTTTTCTGAAGCCTCACACTGTAAGCGCGTCAGGCAAAGCCAACCGCCTAAAGCTTTGGAGCGCCCCATGAGCCAATCCCCGTCCTCCGGTTCCAATGGTCTGACCTATGCCGATGCCGGCGTCGACATTGATGCGGGCAACGCACTGGTCGACCGGATTAAGCCGCTGGTCAAGGCGACTTCCCGTCCTGGCGCGGACAGCGACATTGGCGGTTTTGGCGGCCTGTTCGACCTCAAAGGCGCCGGTTTTAAGGATCCGGTTCTGGTTGCCGCGAACGACGGTGTTGGCACCAAATTGAAAATCGCCATTGAAACCGGCCAGCATCGCACGGTCGGCATCGACCTTGTGGCCATGTGCGTCAACGACCTGATTGTTCAGGGCGCCGAACCGCTGTTTTTCCTCGACTATTTCGCAACCGGCGCGCTGGATGTCGAAACGGCCACCGATGTGGTTGCCGGTATCGCGGATGGCTGCAAGATGGCCGGCGCAGCGCTGATCGGCGGCGAAACGGCCGAAATGCCGGGCATGTATGCCGATGGCGATTATGACCTTGCCGGCTTTTCCGTTGGCGGCGTGGAGCGCGGCGAGATCCTGCCGCGCAAGGATGTTGCAGAAGGCGACGTGCTGCTCGGCCTGGCTTCTTCCGGCGTCCACTCCAACGGCTATTCGATGGTGCGCAAGATCATCGAACTGTCCGGCCTGGATTGGTCTTCAGAAGCCCCCTTCGACAGCACAAAGACGCTGGGCGAAGCTTTGATGGAGCCGACAAAAATCTACGTCAAACCGCTTCTCGCCGCATTGAAGGCAACCAGCGGCATCAAGGCGCTGGCGCACATCACCGGCGGCGGCCTGCCGGAAAACCTGCCGCGCGTCCTGCCGGACGGCAGCTCGGCCCGTATTGATCTTTCCAAGATCAGCGTTCCGGCGGTGTTCTCCTGGCTTGGAGAAAAGGGCGGCGTGGCAGAAGCTGAAATGCTGCGCACCTTCAACTGCGGCATCGGCATGGTGGTCGTGGTTGATGCAGCCGAAGCAGCGTCCGTCCAGAAGGTTCTGGAAGACGCTGGTGAAACCGTCGCTGAAATCGGCCGGATCGAGGCGGCCGGCAGCGCTCCGGTCCTCTTTGACGGTTCTCTGGGCCTTGCTTCATGAGCCGGAAAAAGACCGCCATCCTGATTTCCGGACGCGGCTCCAACATGGGCGCGCTGATTTCAGCTGCGATGGACCCAAGTTTTCCAGCTGAGATTTCCCTGGTCCTGTCCAACCGGCCGGATGCCAAGGGTTTGCAGCGGGCGCAGGATTTCGGCATTCCGACAGCGGTTGTGGATCACAAGGACTTTGGCGGCGACCGCGAAGCCTTTGAAAAGTCAATCGACGAGATTTTGAAAGCCAACAAGATCGACATCGTTGCCCTTGCCGGCTTCATGCGTATCTTGTCGCCCTATCTGGTGAATGCCTGGGCCAACCGGATGATCAACATCCACCCGGCTCTGCTGCCCTCCTTCAAGGGCCTGGCGACCCACGAGCGGGCGCTCGAAGAAGGCGTCAAACTGCACGGCGCGACGGTCCATTTTGTGTCTGCCGAGATGGACGACGGTCCGATCATCATTCAAGGCGCGGTGCCCGTGCTCGACCAGGATACGCCCGACAGCCTCGCCGCCCGTGTGCTCGACGTCGAACACAAGATCTACCCCAAAGCCCTGGAGCTGGTTGCCTCCGGCAAGGCCAAGGTCAAAGGCGGCACCAAAGTCACGACCGGCGATGCCGACGACGGCACCACGCCGCTGATCTGGCCTTGAGTTTATCAGTCGATTTCACCCCAGATATTTGAAAAATCTTGTGTGATTACTGGTGGTTCTGATACTCGCTCATTCGATGGCTTTTTCGAGCTTTCTTCCTCTACTATATCGGTTTCCAATATGCTTTTCGCTTTCTGCAAAGCATTCAAATACAAATCTATCTGCTCCGCTAATTCTGCTTTGGAAAGGAGTTCGAAATCACCTCTTTGCCATACTAAAGGGCATCGTTTGCCTGTTGTTTTATCCTTTGGGAAAGAAAGAAACTCTCCAGGTGAACTCTGAAAATCAGTCAGTGAAAACACTGCATCTTCGATCAACGTCATCAAAAGCCGTATCTGAAAATCTGTCAGTGGCATTGAGGACCACCCAACTAAAAACACAGGCTTAAAAACACCACCTTCACTCAAAATCGCAGTCGGCTTTACAGGGATGCTTAAACCCTTGCTAATCCTGAATGGCTCAACAAATTCATCGAACGCTGGTGCTCCTGAATACTGACGTTCTTTATCAAATCTATAAAACGCTTTGATGAATTCAGTGTTGTGGCGTCGAGAGTTCGGATTCCCTTTCCTTGAAACCGCTTTTAGAGCGGTACGGTAATCTAAGCCATGCAATATCCTATCTGCGGCTACGCGAAGGCCTGTTTGATAGCTAATTGTCGGAATATGCCTTGCAAAACCAACTAACTCCTTAGTTGTCTTATTAATGTCCGGATAATTGTACCTGACCCAATTGTGCACATAGGGAGGACGGTCAAGCTTATTTCTATTCATCTTCACCTCATCATCTAATGCCTCGTCTGTATTCCAAAGTATTCCACGATACTCTCATTACTAATATGCATACCAGGATTTGATTTTGCTTGATGATTAAACACAATATCCCATGGTCCTCCACTAACATGAGACATCTCAACAAGCTTCCCTGTACTCATCGCCAAATACCTATCGAGTACTTGGACCATAAAAGCCTCTAGTTCTGGCTTCATGTCGATTTCACAATCGATCAACTCGAGCGTCTTAGCGTCTCTCTTTTTTGCAAAACTAGATATTGGCTTGTCGCCAAAGACTTTGAACTGACTGTATAGTTCCCTGAATACAGGACCGTATTGCCACGCTTCGATTTTCGCCCCAACTAAGGGTTGGCCAGTTTTCGCTAAATGCCAAGCGTGCAGGAAGTATACAAGCTTATTGACATCGATGTTTGTTATCTCACGTCCGTGTTTTTTCGCGTAACTAAGAACGAAATTGGCGACTGCTCTAACATCATGCGTCATGTATACCATCCACAGCTCATTTGTACTCGTTCTGTTCCACATCGGTCAACACCCCGCAGAACCATATCAACAGTTAACAAATCACAAACTCACCCTCACCGCGTCCCGATCTGCCCCATGGAAATCGTCCGGCCAAAAACCCGTTCGGCGTTTTTGTAGGCGAGTTTTTCGGCGATTGGTCTGGGGAATTGGGACAGCCACATCCGGTTCATGTCCATGATCGCCGAATAGTTTTCCCACTGGCTGTTGACCCAAGTGTCACTGCCGATCATCAGCCGGTCCTGGAAATCCAATATAATTTCCACCCAGTCCGGGCTGAGTTTGTCGCCCGGTCCGGCAATGTCCCACTCCCGTAAAGACGTATCGGCCAGAAGCTCCGGAAATTCGTCCATCAGCCCATAGACCTCCTGGGCAGATGTTGAGAGGCCGGCATGGGCCCATATGATTTTGACATCGGGGTCGAGCCCATAAAGCCAGCGGATGGGCTCGGCACCAGAATGGACATGAAGATAAATATCCCGGTCCTTCGCCATCTTGATGATCTTGCGGAACAGCGGCTCGTCGGACGTATCCAGCTGGTGGATGTGGAATTCGCCAATCCCTTCATGGGGATAGGTTTCCAAGCGGCCTTGAAGATACTCCTCCATGCCGTCCATTTTGGTCCAGTTCGACGACCCGGCGCTGCCATGATAAGGGCGCAACTCCGGCACGATCCGGCTTGGCGCGTATTCGAAAAGCATGATGGTGCCCTCATCGGGCGTTGACGAGACGAGCGCCATGGCAACCCCGTTCCGGTCCATCAGTTCGACGACCGTTTCGACCGAATATCTCTGCCAAGCAGGCTCCTTGTAATGCATGTGAGCGTCAAACAGCGGCAGATCCTTCACCGCCGGCCCAATCGGCGGCGCTTTTTCATCTGCAAGGCTGCCGCAGGTCATTCCCCCCAACGCTAAAATAGCCAAAGCCATACTTTTGATCGTCATGTTTAGTTCCATCGCTGTCCGCCGTCCGGCCCGATTATAGAGCGGACGGCTGATCCGGGTAGCTGCAGATCGTTCGGAACTTTTCTCCATCCGTCTGGCTTTTTTGCAGCAGGTGACAAAATGGATCGAACTGTATATACAGTCATTATGCAGTCAATTTACTGGAATGACCTTAGATGACCAACTGGCGTCCCGACCTTACCCGAAGCAATGCTCCCCGGTATCTCGCACTGGCTGACCAGATCGAACAAGATATCGCCGCTGGCCGCCTAAAAGCCGGTGACCGGCTACCGGCACAGCGGCGCCTGGCCGCCCAGCTGGGTCTCGATTTCACAACGGTCGCCCGCGGTTATACCGAAGCCCAACGGCGCGGTGTGATATCCTCCCAGGTTGGCAGCGGCACCTTTGTCTCAGAAACCTACCAACCAGCTCCGAACCGCGCTGAGACCACTTCGTCCCGCCGACCCTGCCCGGCTGACACATCCATGAATCTCCCGCCGGAACCTGATGATCCGGCTTTGAAATCCAAAATGCGGAACAGTCTCACCGCCCTCTCCGCGGACCTGATCCCCTTAATGCGCTATCAGACCTTTGACGGCTGCGAGCCGGCTCTCGAAGCTACAATCACTTGGCTGCAGCGGTCCGGCCTGATAGCTGACCCGGAGCGGATCCAGATTACACCCGGGGCCCAGGCGGCACTGGCGGCCATATTGAGCGGGCTGACACAGCCAGGCGATTTGATCGCGTGCGAGAGGATCACGTATCCGGGGCTTCGCTCACTTGGTGCCCAAATGGGTCTCAAACTGATTGGCCTGCCGATGGATGCTGACGGGATCGAACCGGACGCACTGGAAGCTGCCTGCCAAACGAATGAATTAAAGGCGCTTTATCTCAATCCAACGCTGCAAAACCCCACCACCCGAACCGTTCCGCTGGACCGCCGGCAGGCCTTGGTGGAAATCGCAGCACGCTACAACATTCCGATCCTGGAAGACGACCCCTATAGCCCGCTTTTGCCGGTTGCCCCGCTTCCCTTTGCAGGTTTGGCACCGCAGAACACTTGGTATATCGGCTCCTTGTCGAAGTCTTTGGGTGCAGGCTTGCGGGTTGCTTATGTACAGGCGCCGAACAAAAAGGCAGCTTGGCAGTTGTCGCGGGCGCTGCGCGCATCGCACGTCATGCCGCCCCCCTTGATGGTGGCGCTGGCCAGCCAATGGGTGCTGGACGGGACAGCCGCAGAAATCTCCTCAACCATTGCAGTTGAAAGTGCCGGGCGGCAGAAGCTCGCGGCCAAAAGGCTGCAAAGCCGGGACTACCTGGCCAACCCAAACGGGTTTCATCTGTGGCTTGCCCTGAAAAACGGCTGGACCCGCGCCGCTTTTGCCAGCCAGGTGCGCGGCCTCGGCCTTGGCATTACAGAAAGCGACGCCTTTACGGTTCAAGGCACCCCGGCAGAGGCTGTTCGCCTGTGCCTTGGCGGACCGGTCTCCCGAAGCACCTTGGACAGTGCTTTGGAGAGCATTGCAACCCTTCTGGAAACGTCGCCCGAACAAGCCTCGGCCTATTTCTGAGTGCTTGAACCATACCGGAATCGGACCATTGGAACCAAAATGCCGCAACCCGAGGGCTTGCAGCTTGCGCACAATCAGGTATTTTTGACTGCAGACAAAATGAAGTGATTTCTCCAATTGACTGCAAATGACCGCATAGACCTGTTGTGGTTTCAGGCGCAGGCATGTGAACATCTGAAAGGCTCGAGAGATGAGCACACAGCACAGCTGGCCAAAGCTGCCGCCATTTCAAACCGGCATCAAAGGCCGCTGCCCGCGCTGCGGTGAGGGCAAAATTTTCGACGGCTTCCTGACCATGGCCAAGGGCTGCAAACATTGCGGTCTGGATTACAGCTTTGCCGATCCGGCAGATGGCCCGGCGTTTTTTGTGATCTGTTTTGGCTGCGTTCCAGCGGTGACCTTTGGCATTTGGCTGGAGATCGCGTTCCAGGCGCCCTACTGGGTCCATTTGTTCACCACTCTGCCGCTGATCCTATTGACCTGCATTCCAATGCTGCGCCCCTTGAAAGGCTGGCTGGTGGCGAGCCAGTATTTCTACAAGGCCCAGGAAGGCCAGCTGGTGACGGCGGAAGACGCCCAATCCGACACGGCGCCGGGTTAACTCCCCTGGGACGCGGCTCTTTCAAGGCGCAGCCCTGCCGTGGATCCGAGCCTTGGTTTCGCGTCTATGCTCCTGGATCAGCTTCTTAAAGCGACAAAACAGAAATTCGGGAA
The DNA here is from genome assembly GCF_965216085.1 of Roseibium sp. Taxonomy (GTDB): domain Bacteria; phylum Pseudomonadota; class Alphaproteobacteria; order Rhizobiales; family Stappiaceae; genus Roseibium. Next base: position 3,279,786 of record NZ_OZ244138.1, read on the forward strand.
CGCTGTTTGCCGTTCATCCTTGGGACGGCACTCCAGCGGAACCGGCGGCCCGGCCCCCGCCCCATCCCTCAATCCCGAGGGAGGGGGCCGGAGTTTTTTGTTGCATTGGTCTGTTTGCGTCCTAGTCTCATTGTCAGGGCCTATTTTGACGATCCGGGCCCTGCGGCGCAGAGCCCTACATTCTTCGCCAATTAGTGCCCGCCACCAGCAAGCCCAACGCCAGAGACCAGAGCGATCCACACCTTGATGCGAAGGCCCCAGGCCTTGATGATCCCAAGACCGCCCAAAACGTGCCCCATCAACCCGTGACCGAGATTTCGGTCGTAGGTCTGAACTATACAGCCACTGCCATTGATCAACTTCTGCTCGTGTTCGGGATAGACCATCTCAAGCAGAACCGTCACTTCACCGCGCGCCGAGAACTGTGAAGGTTCCAGCAATCGGCCTGTCGCTGTTATTTGACCAGCCGCAATTTCAGGCTGGATACCGACAATGCGCGCCGGAAGAACCGCATCCACCATAGCAATGTTGAAATTGGTGTCGCAGGCGACCTCGGCGGGCATACCGACATAAAGGATTGAGCGCGCAACTTGCGAGAACCCTGCAAGAACCCGTTTGGGATGCTCAGGATCCCGGTCGGGGATAATCAACATCGCCGGACTGGTCGCGATTTGGGATGCGCGCGCACCAACATGCAAGGTCAGCTGATCAATCACCCCATCTACCTGAGACCGGACAACCGTTTTTTCCAATTCCACATTTGCTTGTTTCAGAGCGGAATTGGCACTTTCCCGTTGGGCTGGAAGAACTTCGTCCAATTGAAGATTGGCCTCATCAAGCGCCGCTTGCGCTTGCGAAACTTTTGCTTCAGCTGCATCCATATCAGCAACGGCTGCTTCATAACGGCTTGCGGTATAGGCTGCCGACTTTCGGAGACGTAGCTCTTCCTGGTCTTCAAAAACTTCAGATGCTTGTTGTAGGATCGCCTTTTCCCTGTCCACAGAAGCTTCAGCCGAACGGACTTGAGCTTGCGCCAGAGCAAAGGACTTCTCGATTTCGACCAGCTTCAATTCGGCTGTCCGCACTGCAGCCTGCTCTGTTTCATCACTGACTGCAAACAGGATTTGGCCTGGCTCTACTCTCGATCCGTTGTCTACTTCAATGCGCGTCACGGTGCCGCCATTCTCACTGACGACAGGGACAGTCCGAAACGGCACAAATCCGGTGTAAGACTTTGGATAGTAGTAGAAAACGGTAAAGAACACCGCAAAGGCCAAGGCCAGCCAGGCGAACAAAGCGATATGCACGTTGTAGAGCGTGATCGGAATTCCCCGCCAGCGAAGATAGAGGATACGCAAAACGAACGGGATCGACGTTACGGTCAACTCAATCATTGTCGGTCACTCCCGCAGATTTCGGCGATGCTTTTTTTGTTGGCGCGGGCGGTGGACCGTTTGCCTCCGAGCCGGGTTCAACGGTCTGAGCCGCTGGAATGTTGGGTTCTATTTTCGGTGAAGGCCGGACCCGATTGCCATACCGGTCATGCTCGCCCAGATGCTCATGCTGCAACTCTTCAAGCATGAGGCCTTCCAGCTCTCCTTTGAGGGTGTGTTCCTTCATGGGCTCAAACCAAAGCATCAAATCGCGTGCAAGGGCGGTCGCGATCAAGGACAACGGCAGAAGAATGCTGAAATGACTTAAGGGTGGAAAAATCTCATAGGCAAACGCGACCATCAATAACGTTGGAATGGTGGTTTGAAGCGGCGTCCCCTCATTGTGCCGCTCGGCAAAGCGGTCGAACCGCGCATAGAGGTGGAAAACAGCGAAGACCAAGAGAAAGAGCAGGATGAGCGCCGAAAAGGCCGTGGTATCCGTTTCTCCCGGCGGCGCCCACCAAGGAACTGTTTGCGCCATTTTCTCTGATGTTGACGCCAGGACCGGAGTTGGGAACACGCCAAGTGTGGCAAGCCAAAGACAAACGGATTTCAATTGGCTTGGTTTCATCACGTCTAACTCCGTTAAGTATTTCATGTGGCACGGAGGAGTTCGACCAGCCGATCGAAAAAACCACCGTCCCAAAAATCATTCCGATCCACAATCTATAAGGTCCGCTTCGCGGAAACTTCCTGAAACTGACCAAACGACATTCAAATACTCAAATCAATAATACGTTTCTCGGATTCGCTGATTCTGTTTCATTATTTTGAATTTGTCAGCAAATTCAATCGACAGGATAATATTCCACTGCGGAAGAGCCGCGAGTTTCCTGATCGGACAGGCCCTATTCCGATAAACGTTTGTCATCGCAGAATCTAGACTGCCCGTAACCACACCGCCGTGTCGTGATAGGCCGCGCCGCCATACGGTGGGACGGGATCTGCGCCGGTGAGCGTATTAATGCCGCGACCGTCCTCAAATGCCTCATTCGGCCAGATGCCTTCAGAAATTACCGTGCCAGGCGCGACTGTTTCCACGAGACGGGCATGCAAAATGACAGCACCCCGGCGGTTGCCCATTTTAACCTTCGCACCGTCCTCTATCCCGAACCGGGCCGCATCTTCCGGACGCAACCAGGCTTCCGGCCGACCTTCTTTTTTGCGCGATCCTTCTGTCTCATTGAAACTGGAATTTAGGAACGAGCGCGCCGGAGCTGTCACCAGCCGTAGCGGATGGTCTTCGCTGGCTGCTTCGATCGCCTCCCATTGATCCGGCAGTTCAGGCATCTGCTGCCACGGACCAAAGGGTTCACCCGCCGGTTTGTTTGGTGCGGCCGACCGGCCCCAGTCCGGCTTGAAATGGAACTTGCCGTCGGCATGGCCAAAGCCATTTAGATAATGCGCGTCGTCAAACTCCGGCTGCAGATCGATCCACTTGGACGCTTCCAACTCTTCCAAAGAGCCATAGCCGGAGTTTTCCAGCATCCAGCCGATATGATCGCGCGCGCTCATTTCAAAACCTTGATGAGATTTTGAGTCAACGCGGGCTGCGATCTCATTCAAAACAAAAAGATTTTCCTTCGGACCTTCCGGCGGCTCAACCACCTTTGGTCCTAAAAGGATATATTGGTGGCCACCACCTTTATAGATGTCGTCATGCTCGAGGAATTGCGTTGCCGGCAGGACGATATCGGCCATCTCTGCCGTCTCTGTCATGAACTGCTCATGGACGACGGTGAAAAGATCTTCGCTGTGAAACCCTTGCCGGACCAGCTCTTGTTCGGGAGCAACCGACATCGGATTGGTGTTCTGGATCAGCATCGCTTTTACCGGCGGACCGCCCAGAAGTGCCTCTTCATCGCCGGTCAGAATGCGGCCGATCAGGCTCTGATCGAGGGCTCGCACCGACGGATCAATGAGACTGCCCGCCTCGATCATTTCCTTATTCAGCTGATAGATGGCGCCATTGTTGTGGAACGCACCGCCGCCTTCATATTGCCAGCAGCCGGTGACAGCGGCAATCGAGGCAGCAGCGTGCATGGCAACCGCCCCATTGCGCGCCCGGGTGAACCCGTAGCCCAGCCGGAAGAAGGTCTTTTTGACCTCGCCGATCAGCTTGGCAACCTCTTCAATATGTTGAACATCCAGGCCGGTGATCCCGGCTGCCCACTCCGGAGTGCGTTGTTGAAGATGTGAGTCTAGTTCTTTTGGGAAGTCCGTGTATTTATTAAGATATTCCCAATCGGCAAAGCCGTCGCGAAAAAGCACATGCATGATCGCGCAGGCAAGTGCTGCATCGGTTCCCGGTTTCAGAACCAGGCCAATATCCGCCTGTTTCATGGTCTCGGTCTTATAGACATCGATGACGATGATCTTCGCGCCACGTTTCTTGCGGGCGGCAATCGCGTGGGTCATGACGTTGACTTGGGTCGCAACAGGGTTGGTTCCCCAGATGACAATCTGATCGGAGAGCGCCATTTCGCGCGGGTCGGGACCTGCAAGTTTGCCGGTTCCGGCGACATAACCAGTCCAAGCCATATTGGTGCAGAAACTGTCGAACTGACGCGAATAACCCTTGGCATGACGGAGGCGATGAATGCTGTCACGCTGCACCAGGCCCATAGTGCCGGCATAGTGATAGGGCCAGACGCTCTCAGCACCGAAGTCCGCTTCCGCTGCCAAAAACTTCTGGGCGATCAGATCGAGCGCAGCGTCCCAGGTAATTTCCTCGAACCGGCCCTCCCCCTTTTTGCCGGTACGGCGTAGGGGTTTCAGCAAGCGCTCGGGGTGATAAAGACGCTCTGCATATCGCGCGACCTTGGCGCAGACGACACCGGCGGTATAGGCATTGTCCTTGGCCCCGTTCAGCCGCTTGATCTTGCCCTGGTCATCAAAACTGACATCCAGCGCACAGGTGGACGGACAGTCATGGGGACAGGCAGAAAAGGCTGATTTTGGCGGCTGCTGCGTCATGGATCATTCCGGTCTTTGAACACGAACGATCCTTATCCATGTAAAGGCGCCGAACCGTCAAGCACCGCATTGTTTGGGTGACATTTCTGTTATCCCGCCTACCCGCCGCGCAGTCTGATGCGGGCGTCTCGGTCGTGCCACTTGGTTTGAAATTCCTCGATTGTCACGACGCCATCGTTGTTGCCGTCCATCATGTCGACCCAGCTGCCGGAATTCGACATGAACTCACCGGCAGACACCTTGCCGTCACCGTTGATGTCGTTCAGGTCCAGACCTCTTAAGATGGTTGTATTTGCCGGTTCTGACTGCTCCGCGCTCGCTGCTGAAAATTCGTTGCTGTCCAGATAGCCGTCCTTGTTGGCATCCAGTTTTGCAAAGAGAGCTTGTCTGCGCTTTTCGGCTTCTTCGACGGACACCTCTCCGTCGTTGTTGATGTCCCATCGCTCCATGAAACTGGCGCCAGCTTCGTCTGCTGCCCATGCATGTGGTGCAGCCAGCAACCCGACAACGAACGCCAGCAAGATTTTCCGTTTCATCAATTTGCCCCTAATCCCCAAAGTATTGGACGCAGGCACATTCCAAGAATGGAAAAGAGTGCGTGGCGCCACGCACTCTTGTTGCTTTATTCAGCTGCCACTGCAAGGCCCGCGGCCGCCCTGGCGGCGTTGCCCTTGACGGGGCCCAGCGCCTGGCGGCGGTGGACGGTGACCGCCTTGAAGGAACCGGGGCCTATGCCCGCCCTGCGCCTGAATGAGCGTCAACGCGGTGTCGCTGTTGTCAGAAAAGGCAGTAAAGTCGATGGTTTGCGCGGAAGTGTCCGTTTCTTCCGCCAAGGCCGCAAATTGGGCTTCGGCCTCACCGGCATCTACATCCGCCCGGCGCTTCAGCCGCTTAAAACTGTTGTCCGGCGACCCCATCCAGCAGCGTGGAATATAGGGAAACTGATCTGTCAGCACATAATGATAAGTGCCTTTGGGATATTCCGGAGTGACAGCAAACCGGCCGTTGCACTGGTCCAAATCACCGGCGCCGCGCACATAGGCCCAGTCCTGGGTGAATTTGCCGTTGTAGCGCCCACCCGGTCCGCTCGGCCGTGTGCCATTTTTTATCCGGTAGCTGCTTTTCAGCTTTTTGATGCCGGATTTCTTTTGCGGATTGGAATAGCCGTAGGGTCCGTAAATCGGGAACCCATCGGCGGCATAACCAATCAGCGCCGGTACAGACCGCCCACCTTCTGAAGCTAAAACACCCGTTGGAATGCCGTGATAATGATAGGTTCCATCGGGCTGCACATGGGCATTGTATTTGTCCAGACCCAGTTTGCAGGCCCCGCCCATGGCCTCATAATTCCAGCCGGATCTCCGGTTGTTTTGCCAGTATTCGGCGGTTCCCGGATCCATAACAACGCCGTTGAGAGCAATGCCGAAGACAGACCCTTGGGCGTTGGTTGCGCGGCCGTTTTTGCGTGGGGCCAGCGGCACTTTCAAATTGTAGTTCTTTTTCGAGATGCGATGCGGATTGTTGCGGTTCGGAAAACTGCCTGGCGACTTGATCGGATAGCCATTGGCGCGGATCCGACGCTTGTTGCCGTCTACCGTGATGTCCGCGGACGCCTCTGCTTCGGGTACCAGCAGGTGCAGAATATTTTCGCCGAAATGACTGTGTTCCAGGTCTTCTTCACCGGAAATCGGTGACGCGCTGTCGTGTGCACCGGCGGGCGTTACCGCCAATGCGCAAATGAGAAATGCCGTAGTGCGCATTTCAGTTCTCCCATGTCTTTCGCCCAAGACATGTCTTATATGGCCGCCCTGTCAAAAGAATGCTGTCGCCAAGGCGTCTTAAAATGTTTCTGCGTGTAACAAAGTGCCATTTTGCCGGACAATAAAAAAAACCGGCCCCCAGATGGGAGCCGGTTCGAAACGTCAAATAATGACGAGAAAATTTAGCCGACCAGCTCGGTGCCGGAGAACCAGAAGGCGATTTCTTCTGCAGCGGTTTCCGGAGCGTCGGAGCCGTGAACGGAGTTTTCGCCGATGGACAGGGCGAACTCCTTACGGATCGTGCCTTCGTCAGCGTCGGCCGGGTTGGTGGCGCCCATGACTTCGCGGTTTTTCGCAATCGCGTTTTCACCTTCCAGAACCTGAACAACGGTCGGGCCGGAGGACATGAATTCGGTCAGTTCGCCGAAGAACGGACGCTCTTTGTGAACAGCATAGAAGGCTTCCGCTTCACGGATGGACATCCATACGCGCTTGGAGGCTACGACGCGAAGGCCGGCATCTTCGAATTTTTTGATGATGGCACCGGTCAGGTTCCGCTTGGTGGCGTCCGGCTTGATCATGGAAAACGTGCGTTCAATCGCCATTTCATCGTCTTTCTTGAACTAGAGGGTGGGACCGGCCAAGTCCGCCGTGTCCTATGGTCTTTTTGAGAAATTTCGCGGCCTTAATAACGGGGCCTTGCCCTGCCCGCAAGGGGGGGCGGGCCATGACATTTTCATGTCGATGGTGGAAGGACGGATGACTTCGCCGCTGGCAATGACCCGAAATGCCGCCTAATCTGGTTTTTGAACTGTACGTGAACTTGTAAACAAGGCTTGTTGAATGCGCCTCCCTTCGCCCAATTTTGCCAGCTGGCTCCGCAACTTGCTCGCCTTTGTTTGCCTTGGATTTTTTTCGGCAACTTTGCCCTTTGCCGCGATGGCCGACGGCAAAGCCGATAACGGGCTTTCCCTGGATGAGCGCCTGGCTGAACTTTCTTCAGAAGAACTGGAAAACTTGCTTGTCTTTGTCGGCGGTAACGCGCTTTTCACCACGTACCACGAAGCCGGACATATGCTGATTTCCGAATTCCGCATTCCCGTTTTGGGTCAAGAAGAAGACGCGGTCGACAATCTGGCAACCATCGTCATGCTGTCCGATGAAACGGACGACCGGGACCTTTTGTTGATCAATGCCATGATCGGCTGGTTTCTCGTCTCCTCGGATGAGGAAAATGATCTGGTCTTTTATGGCGAACACGATCTTGATGAACAGCGCGGGTACCGGATCCTGTGCCTGATGGTCGGCGCCGACGAAGAAACCTTCGCAGATATTGCCCGCGATCTTGAAATGCCGGATGAGCGGATCGAGAGCTGTGCCTACGACTATGCACAAACATCCGATTCCTGGCGGGAAGTGACGGATCCGCACACGAGTGACAGCGACGAGCCAGGAGGCAAGGTTACGGTTTCTCATGAACCAGCTTCTGAAGGCCTTGAGAGCGTCGTCCTGTTTATGAAAGAAGCTGAGATCCTGGAACAGGTGGCCGAAGACCTGGATACCTATTTTAAGCTACCGGAACAGATTACACTCCGGACAACGTCCTGCGGCGGGTCAAACGCCTATTGGGATGCAAACGATCGCTCTGTCACGCTGTGCCATGAATTGCTCGGCGCCTTTGCCGAACTTTACTTGGACGAAATCGCAAACGAAGACTAGGCCGTGTGGTCAAATTGGAGACACCTTTCGTGAGACGAAGGGCGAAAGATGGCGTGGAAAGACCCACAGAGTGTATCAGTGATACGGTCAAGGGGCAGTCCACGTCAGATTGCTGCCCTTTGTTTCACCCGAAGGGCTGGGCCTGCAGCGCTCAATCCGCTACGTAAATCCGGCTTGATGATGCGCCAGCATCACCTGCGCCAGATTTTCTTGATCTTGAACGCAGCAAATCCCAGCGAAAGACATCTCCAATTCGTCCACACGGCCTAGGCCGCAGCTTGGTGCTTCTTGCGGTAAGCACCCGGGGAAAGATCAAACCGTTTTTGAAATTCCTTATAAAAATTCGAGCGCGTTAAAAAACCTGCAGCTTCGAGCACCTGCGTGACAGGATCCTCTGTTTCGCGTAGCAGCCTGGCCGCTTCCTCCAAACGGAACTGGTTGACGAACTGGCTCACGCTCATCCCAGCTGCCAGATTGATTGCCCGGGACAACTCCCGGTCAGGCACGCCAACCCGTCGGGCCAATCTGGATGCGGTGAGCGTATCATCCCGAAACAACTCCTGATCGGCCAATATAGTTCGTGCTGCAGCCACGACATTTGCAAACTCTTCTGAAGGAGTGCCCTGCTGCCTCTCCTCGGATGCTTTTCTGTCGGCCCGTCCGATCCAAAGAACCAAGCCTGCCGCACCCGCCAACCCGGCAAGCGTCGCCAAAGACAGTAGCCGGGCCGCCGCTTCGACATCAGCCCAGAAAAACAAGAGGGCAATGCCGCCATCAATCACAAGCGTTGCGAACATCGCGCCAGCAGCACCTGCTTCTATCCTGTTCCAGCGGCCCGTCACACCTGTCGGGATTTGCGACAAGGCGTCAGGGCCACGCCGCCAATGCTGAACCAGCAAAACCGTGTAGACGCCGAAACTCACGGCAACAACACCATCAATCAGCGTGAAGATCGGAACAGGCAACAGCAACACACCGGAGGCTGTCAGTGCGATTGCGCCATGCAGCACCATCAGTCGCCGCAAACGTTCGGCCGGCTCGGACAAAGCCAGAAAGCTTAGGTAAGAGAGCGGTGAAATCCAGATCGCCAGCGTCCTTTGAACGATCACAAACTGATCGAAACCGAATGCGAACCGCATACCCACAAGGACCGCTTCGATAACAAGGACTGTCAGCAGCACGAGAAAACAAAACCGCGCTCGCCTAGGAATGGAGCGACTAAAAAGAACGGACACCCACAGCAGCAAAAACACCGTTGCAAGCAAAAAAGAGACGGGAATGCTGATCATGGTGATCCAGTTAGTGGGAGAAATTCCTTGGCGGCTGTCCTTTAACACGTTTGAGGACAGGACACAGGGCGTCCGGCGCTTGTCAACATGACGTTTCCGGCCACACCTCGAAGGGACCAAACATCGACTTTGGAGCTTTCATGTCCCTTTCCGCTTCTTATTTGCGCCCTGCCCTTGCCCTGTTCGCAAGCCTTACATTCCTGGCGAATGCGGCCTTTGCCTCATCACCAGAAAAGCCCGCCGGCCCGGAATTTGGCCCGGGCGTTCAGGAACTCGTCATTGACGACAGCCGGACGGACCGCCCGTTGTCAGGGCACATTTGGTACCCAACCCCGACGCCAGAGCGCTCGCCGCAAGCAGATAAAAGCCGTGTCTGGCAAATGGCGCCGGCAGATCAAGGCGCCCCGATGGTGGACGCGCGTTTTCCGCTGCTAGTTGTCTCCCATGGCATGTATGGCAACACCTTCAACCAAGCTTGGCTTGGGTCGGCGCTTGCGCGCCGGGGTTACATTGTCGCCATGGTCAATCATCCTGGAACCAGTTCCTTCCTGCGGGATCCCAATCACGCACGCCAGCTGTGGGATCGCCCGAAGGACCTCACACGGCTGATCAGCTTTTTGACGGAAAACAGCGACTGGAGTGATCGGATTGATCCGGACAAGATTTACGCTGCCGGCCATTCACTTGGCGGTTTTACGGTGATGCTTGCAGGTGGGGCCCTGTTTGACACCACACTCTATGATGAGGGCTGCTTTGGCGATGCCCAAATCCCCGTTGTTTGCGACATCCTGCGGGGTTGGTCCGTTGCCGAAACGCCTGCAGACCGGCGGGCAATGTCACAAATCCTTCGAGACAGCCGCCTCCAAAAGATCATCAGCCTGGACCTGGGCGGCACACCGGTTCTGTCGCGATCAAGCCTGTCATCGGTGGCGATCCCGGTTCTCGTTCTTGGCGCCGGACGCGCCGATATGCTGGACCAGGATCTGGAGTCCCGCGCGCTTGCCAAGGTGCTCCCGACTGAGCTGGTACAGCATATCGAGCTTAAAAGCGCAGGGCACTTCGACTTCATGGGCGTCTGCAAACCAGAGGGCTATGCCATCTTGAAAGAACACGAGCCGGGCGATGAAATCGTCTGCCTGAAAGGAACGGACGAACGGGAAGCGCAACACAGATTGATCTTGAATGAGATCCTGTCGTTTTTGGAGAACTAACAGATATAACCTGTGGCAAGGCCTTGCAGCTTTGCCACAGGTGGCATCGGGAAAGCACACCGGCAGCGCTTTGGTCTTGCAAGTTTGAAAAAGCTCGGCCATTGATCCGCCCCATGTTGCAGATATCGGAATTATCCTACCGGATCGGGGACCGTCTCCTGATCGACAAAGCCAGCGTAACCCTGCCAGCCAAGGCCAAAACCGGTCTTGTCGGCCGCAATGGCGCGGGCAAATCGACTTTGTTCAAGATCATCACCGGCGACCTGTCGTCGGAAACCGGCTCGGTGCAGATCCCCAAGCGCGCGCGCATCGGCCAGGTGGCCCAGGAAGCACCGGGCACGGAAGATACGCTGATGGAGGTGGTGCTGGCGGCCGATACCGAGCGCACCAGACTTCTGGCCGATGCTGAAACGGAAACCGACCCGGATAAAATCGCCGAGATTCACACCCGCCTTGCCGATATAGGTGCGCATACGGCGGAAGCACGCGCCGGCGCTATTCTGTCTGGTCTGGGGTTTGATGCTGCGGCACAGCAACGGCCTTGCTCGGCCTTCTCCGGCGGTTGGCGGATGCGCGTCGCCCTGGCAGCCGTGCTCTTTTCCGAACCCGATCTCCTGCTGCTGGACGAGCCGACCAACTACCTTGATCTGGAAGGCACGCTCTGGCTGGAAAACTATGTTGCGCGTTATCCGCATCAGGTCTTGCTGATCTCCCACGACCGGGATCTTTTGAACAAAGCGGTCGACAGCATCGTCCACCTCGACCGTGGCAAGATGACCTATTACTCCGGCGGCTATGACAGTTTCGACCGGCAGCGGCGCGAAGCGATGATCCTTGCCGAGAAAGCCAAAGTGAAGCAGGACGCGCAACGCCAGCACATGCAGGCCTTCGTCGACCGCTTCCGCTACAAGGCCTCCAAAGCCCGGCAAGCGCAGGCGCGCCTCAAAATGCTGGAGAAGATGGAGCCGATCGCAGCGCTCACCGAAGAAAGCTCCAAGCCAATCCACTTCCCGGATCCGGACGGCCGGCTCGCCCCACCGATCATCAAGCTGGAGGGTGTGTCGACGGGTTATGGCGACACCAAGATCCTGTCGCGTCTGACACTCAACATCGACACCGACGACCGGATTGCGCTCCTTGGGGCCAACGGCAACGGCAAGTCCACCTTCGCCAAGCTGATTTCCAACCGCTTGGCGGCCATGGACGGCGACATCACCAAGGCGTCGAAACTGAAGATCGCGTTTTTCGCCCAGCACCAGCTCGATGAACTGCGGCCTGCAGAAAGCGCGGTCTCTCACGTCCGTGCGCTGATGCCCGAGGCCCCGGAGGCCAAGGTCCGGGCCCGCGTTGCCCGCTTTGGCCTGCCGACCGACCGCCAGGAAACGCCGGCCAAGGATCTTTCGGGCGGCGAAAAAGCGCGGCTGTTGCTTGGTTTGGCAACCTTTGACGGCCCGCACCTTCTCATTCTTGATGAGCCGACCAACCACCTCGACATCGACAGCCGCGAAGCGCTGGTGATGGCGCTGAACGAATATCAAGGCGCTGTTGTCTTGATCAGCCACGACCGCCACCTGGTGGAGGCCTGCGCCGACCGGCTCTGGCTGGTAGCGGGTGGCAAGGTCGAGCCGTATGACGGCGATATGGAGGATTATAAACGTCTGATCCTGCAAGGCCCGGAAGCGGCCCGGAAAGCGCGCGACAAGGCGGCGGCAGCGGAAACGGAAGCGGCCTCCTCCCAAGAAAAACGCCGGGAAGCGGCCCAAAAGCGCAGCCAACTAAAACCGCTGAAACAGAAGATCGACGCGGCAGAAAAGGAAATGGCGCGTCTTCAGGAAAAGATCGCCAAGATCGACGACATGCTTTCAGATCCGGAGTTTTTCCAAACCGACCCCGACCGCGCCACCAAATTCGCCAAAGAACGCGCCTTTTGCGAGAAAAAGCTGGTCAAAACGGAAGAAGAATGGCTGGAGCTGTCCGCAGAGTTTGAAGAGGCGGGGTGAGATTTCTACTACTTCAAATGTCTCAGTGACCTTCGAACGTCACTGAGACTTTGTCCCAACGTCTTTTTTTGAGGTTCTTCGGCGAAATCCAGAACTGAAACACTCCAACATCACCAAATCGCCAGCCCATTATGTCATCGTAACAAAGCTGCAGAAGCATATGATCGTTTGCATGTTCGAATGACGCATTGCCTTGAATATCAAATCCAGCACCAAACATCTGGTGCCAGTGCCCCGCAGGAAGACGACGATTTTCCGATAGTTCGCTCTGAATTGTCTTGGGAAGCAGCCTAAATACGTCATCTGAAGACGCATAGAATGCGAAGTAGGTAGACAACAACAGGTTACCCTTCAGAAGCCGATTACCTTGCATGAACCCATCAAACTCGTTTGCTTGAAGCTTTATGAAATATTCTTTGAGACGTTCGGCATCTTCCGTAGGCAGTATTGAATAGAGCGGTATTGCATTCGACCAAAGGTCGATTTCCTGGCACAGACTAATAAATCTTGGTTCTGCTTGCTCAAGCTCAATTCTTTGTTCTTCGCTAACATACTTAGCTTTCTTCTTTATTAAATCGCCAGTTTTCCCGGCTGCGATCCGCAAAACTGCAGCTAAATGCTGAGCCGTGTGACCAAAAAAAATCGCAGTTTCGCTTGTGGCTTCATTAACAAGAGTTTTTGAAGGCCCATTCATCTGAAGCGGAGCATGCATATTTATGGACGCAATCGCAGTCTGAATATCTGAATTGGAACACAGTCCAGCTTTTATTAGATCAATTGGGAAATAAGGGAGTTCGAATTTTGAAGGAGGACCATACAAGAAATCAGTTGCTACACCATGCCGTCCAAACCAATGCCAATTTCGTATTGCATCTGGCGGTGGCGGCGTTCGCGCTGGCAGATCCACGCTATCGATATGCAGCACAGAACACTCACGCCCATCGCCATCCAGAAAAAACGCCAACCACCCGTCAGCTGGTAACAAATCCGACCCGCCAATTTCTCTGAAATGAGCAAGATCAATCTGCGTCAAAAAGGCCATCGGAGTTTTTGTTTTACGCGTTCGTGGCCAGGCTTGATTACCCAAGCGCGGCAATCCGCCAAACCAACTCCGCGCCCCCTCCCAAAACACCCCATTTAACCGAGGTGCACGCAGAAGTGTTACCGGCTCAGTTGACTTGATTTCAGCTCGAGTGGTTTTGCTCTCTTCAACACTCGGCATTCCGCCTTCTTCAACGATGATTTCGACGATCTGCATCGCATATGGCACGATCATACCGGCGCCATTGAATTCGGTTTTCTTGAATACCTGTACTGGCTGTCTGTTTTCTTCAATTACCCGCTGCAAAATTGATGTATCTGGATCAGCGCTTTTTAACCCCCAATACTTCTCGGCTTCCTTAAACAGCATAAACACTGGTTCGAACAGTTTGGCGCCATGAATGGAACTGATGATCTCGTGCACATCGCGCGCGCTCCCGAACAGGCCAGTATAGATTAGTGAAACGGCGTCCTTTTCCGGTTTGCTCAGTTCACCATAGGATGGTGGGGGCTGGAATTTTGCAGGGTCTCCCCCACAGCGTGTCAAACTAACGCCCATGACGAGAGCGAAAGAGGGACCAGCAGGTGCTGCCCCAAGATAATCATTTTGTTTCAGATCTTTTTTGCCAGATTCATAGGCGTTACTCGGACTTTCTACAGCAGTGAAATCTATAGTCGATCCAGACGTTCTTTTCGCGGAACTCGGGCGAGAACCCGCGGATTTCTCTGGAATAGAAATCGTTGTCGCTGGCTTTGGGCGAGGAAAAGCCTTCAACACCCATACAATGACAGTCAGAACCAGAGTGATTGCAAGCGCACCAAAAGCTAACCCCCAATCTCTCGGGTCCTTGATCTCCCATGCATAGAAAACAACACCTATGCTTGCGAGCCCAACGGCAGCTAAAACTGCCTGAACAAACCTGACCAAATCGCTAGTCCCAAATAATGCAAAAACCCACCTCGAGTTTTCTCTTATGCAATTTTGACTATTAATTTTGACTGACACCCCTAAACTCATTCGCCAAGTAACGCGCCTTTTGCGAGAAAAAACTGGTCAAGACCGAAGAAGACTGGCTGGAGCTGTCAGCTGAGTTTGAAGAGGCGGGGTGAGGTCTTCAAATTCTCAACTGGTGTCACCCCGGACTGATCCGGGTCTACGCGTTTGCAGAACCGTAGGGAAAGAGCCCGTTTTGGACGGGCTACAGATAGGCTCATAAGCTTCTGGCCGTTGACGCTCTGTGGACTGGAACCCGGATCAAGTCCGGGGTGACACATAGTGGGAAGCTTCGCTATCGAATTTCAGCTCTTCGTGTCATCCCTAACACTTCCTTACCGAATTCCATCAAATGCCACCTCACAGACACACTTGATTTTGACTCTGCCGAAATAGTCTCCCCCGCAATATCAGGGTTGGGTCGCCGCAAGGCGGTGTTTCAGGGCGATACGGGACGATTGTGACAACAAAGATCACCACATTGGGTTTTGATGCCGACGACACGCTTTGGCACAACGAACATTTGTTCCGCCTGACCGAACAGCGATTTGCAGAACTTTTGGCGGATTACACCGATGTCGCGGGTCTGAAAGCGCATCTTTTGGAAGCAGAAAAACGCAACATTCTGCACTACGGCTACGGCATCAAGAGTTTCACCTTGTCGATGATCGAAACCGCCATTGAGGTGACCGACCGCCAGGTGCCAGCTGATGTTATTTCGCAAATCCTGGACGCCGGCCGGGAGATCTTGGCTGAACCCGCAGCCCCCCTGCCCCATGTCATTGAGACGCTGAAGACGGTCAAACAAAATGACTATAAAATCGTCATGATCACGAAGGGCGATCTCTTTGATCAGGAGCGGAAGGCGGTCGGCTCCGGCCTGGACCGGTATTTCGATGCCATTGAGATCGTCTCGGAAAAGACGCCGGAAACTTACGAAACCCTGTTCCACCGCCATGGGAAAGGAGCTCAAGAAGCCATGATGATCGGCAATTCGCTGAAATCGGATGTCCTGCCGGCACTCAAAGCCGGATCCTTCGGCACCCATGTGCCGTTCAGCCGGACCCGGGCACTCGAAGAAGCGGACACGCCCGAAACCACGGACAGGTTTTTCCAGATCGATCACATCGGCCAAGTGCCGGAGCTGTTGGCCGCGCTTGCCGCCTGATTGGATGCGGCGTTTGACCCAGCAGCGCCACATTCTCTTCGGTCATCCCCGATTCATTCGGGGATCCACTGGTACCTGTGGCCGCCGGAGCGAGCACAAACCCGGTGACAATTCTTTATCCGAACAATAAATCGGAATGCGCGGAGCTGTGGATAGGATCCCCGAATGAATCGGGGATGACGGGTGTGCGGGTGTTATCGCACTGTGCCTAATCAAACGCTGCAGAAGCACGATGCTGGTGTCGAAGGTGACAAGTTCGCTTCAGCTCAGTCGTCCTTTTCCACCGGACCACCCTGTTTCACCCAATCAGCAAACCCATCCGTGATGTGGGTTGCCTCAAACCCCATGGACTTAAGGGTCGCAACCGTCAGCGCCGAGCGCCAGCCAGCGGCGCAGTGGAAGACGAACTTCTTGTCCTCGCCGAAAATCTCTTTGAAATAAGGGCTTTCCGGATCGATCCAAAATTCCGTCATTCCGCGAGGGCAATGAAAACTGCCGGGAATGTAACCAGAGTGTTTGCGCTCGCGGATATCGCGTAGATCGACAAACTGAACCCTTGGGTCTTCTACCAGTGCAATGGCGTCTTTGGCATCAATCTCCTCAATCTGAGACCGCGCTTGCGCCACCAGTTCTTTGGATGAGATTTTGAGTTTGTTTGTCATTGAGAATTCTCCTCAACCTGTTCTCTTAATTCCTAGCTCCAAAAGCGCCAGAATGTGCATGACCCTTCCCAAATCGATTTTGTCTGGTTGAGAAAGCTTGATTATTGCTGATCTCGAAATCTGCCTTCTATTACGGATCAATGCCATTGGCTTTTTAATGAAATACCAAAGAGTGCGTTCAATTCTCCACATGAACAAGCCACTATTTGACTGCCCCCTACTCCACCACAACCACCAATAGTTGCTATTTGCAGCATTTCGCGGCAGTATATTTTTCAGTTACAAATTGGGACTGAGCCTATTAGGAGGCGCCTGATGTATTGCAAAAACGAAATTTCTATTGTGAACATAGCACTATTTATTCTGGCTTTTACAATTGATCCAGTTGTGGCAAAGAATCCATCTTTTTGTGACTTCAGAGACTTCGACAAAAGCGAGCCCAAGGCAATATTCAATTCTACCCGTGCAACTAACCGCACCCATCTAATGTGGGCAAGCGATGTAGACAGATGGGAACATGACTCCAAAATAGATAAAGTGCAGCATATTCTTCAAAACTTACACGACTATAATCTATCACTTGTTTGGGAAAAAGCAGGTATCCTAGTCCCATATTATAATCCGATCCACAAAAATGAATGCCGAGGGGCTAGCGAATTTGGTCCAATCGGCGCTTTTGTAAAAGACTTCAACTCACCGATTCTTACACCGAATGACGGAGAAAAGGCCGCTACAGCTTATGTTAGAAAGAAGAATGGCAGCCAGACCGATGAAAACAATTCTCCTCGAAAGCCTGAAAACAATACTGACTCCAGTGATGAGAAAGCACGAGTTACTGGAACTGAAATAATAGCGAGTTACGAAAAAGAAGACGGAACTATATCCACTTCGAATTTGTATTTCTTCGCAACTTACTACTTCAATGATGAAACGGTTACGATTAGCTCCACTTCAGGAGACCAAGGAGAAACAATTGCTTTCAGCCCAAACTCTTTTGGGATTGAAATAGAACATGCAATATCAATTTTCGAAGAACATGACGTTCTCATAGACGTTTTCGAAGGAAATAAATTACTGAAAGAAGGCAATAGCTTTGACAGTCGATTTTTTCAGAGATACTCCGAAGATACTTATTTAAAAGTTAAATTCACCCATGACACAGAAGGATTTTACTTTGAAAATGTAAAGAAGGAAAAATTTGCAAAAACCCCAATCATATTCTACTCTCCGAAGGGTCGAATACTTATGGCAAAAACAGTTTCTCTTGCAGACTTTAATTAGTATTTTGCGGTATCCATCAATGAAAAAAATTAGCTTCGTTGCAATAGCCGGTTTTGTCGGGTGGGTTATCAGCAGTTTTTTCCCAAGTGTTCCCGGCTTGGATGACACATTGATATTTATTGGCACAGTAGCGGCGACTTCGGGCGCAGCATTGGGAATGTTAGTAAAACCGCTAAAGCTTCACTGGTTGATCTTATTTGTGTTCGCGTCTCTAGCGTTCTGCGCACTGGGAACTTCTCTGTTCATAAAGATCTTGTCAGGAGAACCTGGACAAACCGCTACTTTTCTACTCATAAACATTTCGCTCCTTATGTTCTTGCCTCTTGGTTTTATTATTGAAATTGTCGGCATTAAGGTTACCTCTAGCGAAATTGAAACGTGATCGGGATCAATCTAATTTTTGCGTGCACTCCCTAGTCCCAATCCAAATAGCCTTTTCTAAACCTCTTTGAAAAACTCTGCCCTGACATGCGGGATGACCCGTCCGGGGCGTTCGATGTCGTAAAATTCCTCGCGGACGCGTTTCAGGCCATAGTCCTCAAATCGGCGCCATTCCGATGGCCTCATCGGCCAGGGTGGACCTTTGGCATCACCATCTTCACTCTGGCTGCGGTTGATCATCAGCAGCGTGCCGCCTGGAGCCACCAGTCCGGCAATCACTTCAATCGCCTTCGCTCTGAGATCTCCATCCAGCGCTTGAATGGTGTAACACTCTTGAACCAAATCAAAGGCGTCTTGCCAATCGCCTGAAAGGTTGAAGAGATCCGCGGAGCGGTAGGAAACGGAGCTTTCCGGAAACCGTTCTTTGGCCCAGGAGATCGCGTCTTCCGACAGGTCAAAGGCCTCGGTCCTGTATCCGGCAGCGGCCAGGGCTTCGGCGTTGTCGCCGAGACCGCAGCCAATATCGATGGACCGCCTGCCCTCACCCGGATTCTTTGCCAGCCATTCAACAATGGCATCCTTTGGTGCAAGATCGGCCCAGGGAATGGCTGCGGGATCGCCGCCCGCTTCCTTGTAAACCGTATGGAACCATGCGAGCCGGTCGTCGGTGTTGCCGCCTTTGGCACCCGTCAGTTCATCGATGCGCTCACGCGCCGCGTCCCGGCGCGCCATGAACTCCCGATCTGAATGGACGGTCTCATTGCTCATGCCTTGCGCTCCCATCCACCAGCTTCGGTTTGTTGCCAATAGGCGATTTGAAACCCGTCCGCCTTGGCTTCTTTCCAGCGCCCCCGCGCTTCTTCCACCGCGCTTTGGTCGTTGCCGTCGAACATATAGATCGCCCGCTTGTAATCATTGAGCGCTGGCGGTGCGGCCCGGTCGACCAGAAACCGGACATCGGCCGCATTCGGGTTGTCTTGCTCATTGGTCAGATAAATCGGCTGCTGTTCGGCGTAACCATCCGCCTTGGTGCCATGCGGCAGAAAACTGTCATCGCGATAGGTCCACAAATGCGCATCCAGCGCATTACAGCGCTCTTGGCTCCCGGTTTGGACGACCACTTTCCAATCCCGGTCCAGGCATTTTTGCAACAATTCCGGCAAAGCAAGTTCCAACGGCTTGTGCAGGAGATGGTAAAAGACAACTTCAACAGTCATTTGGTTTCAACGGTCATTTGCTTCAAGGTTCTAAAACGCTTGCCTAGTCTCAAGATCTATTCAACGCAGGTTCGCCTGAGTGATGCAGCACGGCCACAGGGCAGTGAACAAATTCACCTTGGGGAAAACCAGCCGTGGACACCATAGCCGACTCGTTGCATTAACCTTCCGAAAATATCGACCCCTTACTCTTTCGATCCGGGGACGATCATTGTTGATCATGCGTTGCGGCTGGGGAGCGGTTTCCCGACCTGGCCAACTTGGGGATTTTGTATGCTTGCACGAGTATTTGTGTTTTGCGCTTTGGTGGCAGGTGTTGCCGGCGCCACCATCGGCATGGGTTTTCTGGTTGAACCAGCAACCGCCTGTCAGGCCTATAAGACCTGCTAAGAGCTTCCGGACTTACTGTTCATTTGAAAAACCCGCCGTTTTGGCGGGTTTTTCTTTGCCGAATTGTCCCGGCCAAACATCACTTCTCGTAATGGTCGGCCACCAGCTGATTAAGCAGCCGGACGCCATAACCAGAGGCCCAGCTCTGACAAATGTCGTCCTTCGGCGCACCAAAAGCGGTACCGGCGATGTCCAAATGCGCCCACGGCACATCATTGGCGAACCGCTGTAGAAACTGTGCCGCTGTGATGGATCCAGCCCACCGGCCGCCAGTGTTTTTCACATCCGCGTTCGGTGTGTCGATGATCTTGTCGTAATCCTTGGAAAGTGGCAGGCGCCACAGCGGCTCGCCGCTGGCCTTGGCTGATGCCAGCAATTTGTCCGCCAGATCATCGTTGTTGGAAAAGAGCCCGGCATTCAGATTACCGAGAGCCACCAGCACGGCGCCGGTGAGTGTTGCCAAGTCGATCATGATCGCCGGCTTATATTTGTCTTGCGTGTACCACATGGCATCCGCCAGAACGAGCCGGCCTTCTGCGTCGGTGTTCAGGATTTCGATGGTCGTTCCGGACATGGCGGTCACAATGTCACCCGGGCGTTGCGCATTGCCATCCGGCATATTTTCAACAAGACCAATGACGCCAATCACATTGGCTTTGGCTTTGCGGGCGGCAATAGCGTGCATGGCGCCGGTGACAGCCGCTGCCCCGCCCATATCGCCCTTCATTTCTTCCATACCACCGGCCGGTTTGATCGAAATACCGCCCGTATCGAAGACAACACCTTTGCCGACGAGAGCAACAGGCGCGTCCGCCTTCTTACCACCGTTCCAGCGCATGACAGCCAAGCGCGGCGGGCGAACAGAACCTTGGGCAACCCCAAGAAGCGCGGCCATTTTCAGCTTCTTCATTTCCTTTTCGCCGAGGATCTCCACCTCAACACCAAGCTTTTCCAACGCGGACGCCTTAGCGGCAAATTCAACCGGGCCAAGGACATTGGCCGGTTCGTTCACAAGATCCCGAGCAAGGATGACACCGTCGGCAATAGCGTCCGCAGTGCTCCAAGCCTTTCGCGCTGTTTTCGGATCGGCCACCTGAAGGGTTAGTTTGAGGCTCTTCTTCGCCTCATCCTCATCTTTTTTGGTTTTATAGGCGTCAAACTCATATGCCCGGAGCTTCGCACCCATGGCAAATTCAGCAGCTTCTTCGGCGCCCAACTCGACACCTTCCGGCGCGTCTAGCAGGACGGTTGCCGTTTCGGTTTTTGTTTTTTTCAAGCTGGCGTAAACCGCGCCGCCAAAGTTGCGCCAATCGTCGCGTGTCAGCTCGTCCGGAGCGCCAATTCCAAAGAAGATCAGCCGGTCGAGGTCGAGGCCGGCAGGCGCTACGAGGTCGAGGCTTGTTTTTGCCTTTCCAGAAAACCCACCGATTTCAGATACCCGTGCCAAACCGCCTGTCAGGCCTGAAACAAGACCCGTTGTAATTTCACCGGTGCCGAGCCCTTGTGCTGCCAGCCCAACAACCACACCTTTGGCCGGTGTCCCGATCTTTGCAAAAGAGATCTTGTTCAGTCGTGTCATGTTTTGTCCTTGATGTTGTTGTTCTTGCGGGAACCCGCAGGCCAGTCAGAGTTGAGGTGGCAGCAAAGGAGTGTTGCAGATTGCCTAAATCATGGCGTTCTAAAGCGTTTTCGGCAAGATCTTCAGCAAATTAATGTATATTAACCATCTTCTTTCATGGGCCGTTCACCACATTCCATGTTATTCAATATGAAGAGAATTTTATGAGATTTGTAAGGAGTTTCCGGCAGCTGCCATGAACACGCTGGAACGCTACATCATCCGGCGGACGGCCTATGCGTTTACGCTCACCCTCGCGGCTATGACCGGCGTGGTCTGGGCGACGCAGGCGCTTCGGCAATTGGACCTTGTGACCTCCAAGGGGCAAACGATCGTCCAGTTCATCGGAATCACCATGCTTGCGCTGCCGTTCTTGATTGTGACGGTGGCGCCGTTCGCTCTGATGATCGGCCTGATCCTGGTCCTCAACGCCTTGTCCGGCGACAGCGAGCTGATCGTGATCGACGCCAGTGGCGGCTCCAGGTTTCTGGTACTCAAGCCGGTCATGATCTTCGCAACCATCATCATGCTGATTGTGGCCAGCTTTTCTCTTTATGTGGCACCAGCCGGCTTGGCTCAGCTTAGAACAGAAATCACACGGGTACGCGCCGATCTGGTGGCGAACATCGTCAAGCCGGGCAAGTTCATCAATGTCGAAGAGGGTTTGACCTTCCACATCCGCAACCGGTCCGGCAACGGCACGCTTGACGGCCTGTTGATGCACGACACACGCGATACCGACACCGCCTTCACCTATCAAGCAGACAGCGGCAACATCGTGGAGGCGGCGGGACGGACACTGCTGGTTATGCAAAACGGCACAATTCAGAGACGCCCGAAACAACAGGGCGACATCTCCATTGTCCGGTTCCAGTCCTATGCATTCGATTTGTCCAACCTCATTCCGGAAGCCGGTGAACCGGTTTACAAGGCAAGCGAACGCAGCACTAAAACCCTGTTCCAGCCTCCTGGAAATGACTTCTATTCACTCCGCTATCCGGAACGTTTGCGCGCCGAAGTGCATGAAAGGTTCAGCTTACCGCTCTACTGCTTGTCCTTCGCGCTGATCGTCTTTGCGTTCCTCGGCATCGCCCGGACAACACGCCAAGGCCGTGGCGTTGCAATTGTCGGTGCCATTCTCGGCTGTGTTCTTCTGCGGACGACCGGTTTTGGCGTCACCGCGATTTCAAATGACAGCCTTGCCTTATACGCCATGCGCTACGTAGTCCCGGTCGTGGGCGGAGGACTGGCTCTGGTGTCTATCTTGCGCGGACACCAAGGAAAACAATCACAGAGCCTGCAGCGCCTGCAGTTGAAAATCGGAGATTGGATCGAGGCGATTTCCAACCGTCTGAACAAGAACCGCGCCGGGAGCACCACATGATCCTCGGCCGCACACTTTCCCTCTATTTCTCCGGCCGGTTCCTAAAGGCTATTTTGGGCCTCTTTCTTTTTGCGGCCGTGCTGCTGTTCCTGTTCGACGTTCTTGAACTCGTGCGCCGTGGCAGCGACCGGGAAGGCTTCACTGTGATGCGGGTGGCCTACATTTCCCTCCTCCGGGTGCCGCTGCTTTTAGAACAGGTGATCCCCTTCACTGTTCTATTTGGCGCAATCGCTGCTTTTGTCACGCTTAGCCGCGCACTGGAACTTGTTGTGACCCGGGCTGCCGGTATTTCCGCCTGGCAGTTTTCAACACCGGCGGTTGCTGTCGGCCTGGCTCTCGGGATTTTTTCGATCACGGTCTACAATCCTGCCGCTGTCTATCTTCAGGAGAAATCGGAAGAAGCCGCGGCTGGCCTGTTCGGCGCAGACCAGACGTTCCTGTTGCAAAGTTCCGGCGAAGTCTGGGTCCGGCAAGACGGCCTTGATGGCGAATCTGTTCTGCGGGCCGAACAGCTTTTGGACCAGGGAACCCGCCTTTTGTCTGTCACCGTTTTCACTTTTGACGAAGATGGCACTTTCCGGGAGCGGATTGAGGCACAACAAGCCCGGCTCGGCGACAAGACTTGGCATCTGGATAATGCAATCGTTTATACGACTGAAGATGATCCACAGACTTACAGCCTCTATCAAATCAGCACTTTTTTGACTGCGACAGAAGTTCGCGAAAGCATCGGCTCGCCCGAATCGATCTCGTTCTGGAACCTGCCGCGGTTTATCGAATTGGCCAGAAATGCCGGATTACCGGCGTATCGGTATAATCTTCAATACCAATCCTTGCTGGCTCGACCACTTTTATTAATCGCAATGATTCTGATCGCAGCGGCCGTTTCCCTTAAAGTTTCACGCTTTGGAGGGCTTGGACGTATGATTCTGGGTGGAATCCTGTCCGGGTTCGTGCTTTACGTTCTAACCGAACTGGCGAAAGATTTCGGAGGAGCGGGTATTGTGCCTCCGTTGGTAGCTGCGTGGGCGCCAGGAATATTTGGAGTACTCATGGGTTTGACAATTCTCTTGCATCAGGAAGACGGCTAAAGCTCATGACTTTTCCGTATTTTCTGAAGACAGAGACTTGGGCCAGACGAGCCTGTTTGTTGGCAGCAGTAAGCACGCTTACTGTGACCGCTGGGCTATTGACGCATGCTCCTAGTGTTTCCGCGCAAGACTCCGCGAACTTCCTCTCAGGACAAACGGTTTCAGAAGACGCAGAGCTTCTCTTGGAAGCCAATGACCTGACCTATGATTTCGACCGTGACATCATAACAGCGCGCGGTGATGTGCAGGTCTATTACGACGGCAACACCGTTCAAGCCGCCGAAATCATTTTCAACCGGGCCAGCCAGCAGCTCTTTGCCAAGGGCAACGTTATCTTCCTGGACACCGAAGGAAATGTCCTCCGGACCGAAGAACTGCAAATGTCAGAGGACTTCGCGGAAGCCTTCGCGCGGTCCTTGCAAATTGATATGCCGAACCGGACCCGGTTCATTGCTGAGCAAGCGCGGCGCAAAGACGGCAATGTGACGACCATCGAAAATGGCGTCTACACGGTCTATACAAATCCGTCTCGGCCTGCCGGAAAAGCACCGCTGTGGCGCATCCGGTCCAAGACGATTGTTCATGACAAGCAGGAAAAGGTCATCCGCTTCGAGCATGCTTCGCTTGAACTGTTCGGAAAACCGATAATCTACGCGCCCTACTTATCGATGCCCGATCCAACCGTGAAACGGCATTCCGGTTTCTTGATCCCGAATTGGGTTATTGCGGACAAATTGGGTTTTGGTGTCAACGTTCCCTACTATTGGGCTCTTAGCCCGCACCGGGATTTGACAACGACCTTTACTCCGCTCACGAAACAGGGCCTCTTCGCGGACTTCGAGTTCCGGCAACGGTTCCAGAAGGGGAAATTTACACTAGCAGCCGGCGGGATTTATCAGCTCGATCCGGATCAGTTTAATACCCAAAGAGCCGACAGCGACACCCGCGGCGCGTTCCGGACAACCGGTGAATTCAACGTCAGCGGCGCATGGAACCTTGGCTGGGACGTAACCTACAAAAGTGACCGGGCGTTTTTTGAAGACTATTCGTTTACGAGCTGGGGCGGAAATGAGACCTCCCGCGTGTATTTCGAAGGGCTCACTGAACGAAACGGGCTGAGTGTGAATGCATATGCATTCCAAATTGCCCAGGCGGATTACACTTCAAGCAATTTCAATGCAAACGGCTTCTCGCCCGTCGGTAGCTCCTTGCAGAGCAAGCAGCCGTTCGTTCTCCCGGTCGCTGATTATGACTTTGTCTTCGCAGACCCGGTTTTGGACGGCGAATTGGCTCTGACCGCGAATTTCACATCCTTGACGCGTGAAGAGACTGACGCGTTTTCGATTGACGGCGGCACGACGGCCAGGTTCCGGGGCGTCGACGGGACATTCTCCCGTTTTTCGATGGATGGGACATGGCGCCGGACGTTCATAGACCCGCTTGGACAGAGCTTCACACCATTTGCCTATATGAAAGGCGATCTGTTTTTCCTGGCATCCCCGGATTCAGACGTCACGGCGCTCGCCAACGAAAGCTTCGTCGGACGGGCAATGCCTGCGGTCGGTCTGGAATACAGCTACCCCATCATCGCGTCCTTTGATGGCGGCAATCAGATTTTTGAACCGATTGCACAAATCATTGCGCGCCCGAATGAACAGCGGATCGGTGAACTTCCGAATGATGATGCGCAAAGTATCGTTTTCGATACAACGACGCTGTTTGATACCGACAAATTTTCCGGCTTTGACCGGGCCGAAGGCGGTACACGCCTGAACGTTGGCCTGAACTATAAATTGCAGCTAGACAGTGGTCATTACCTGACCGGCCTGTTCGGCAGATCGTATCATTTGGCTGGAAACAACTCTTACAAGATACCGGACATCTTAGGGGCGACTCAGGATTCTGGCCTTGAAACGGATTTGTCCGACTACGTCGGCAGCCTTTATCTGGATACAAAATACGGCATCAAGCTCGGTACCCAGGCGCGCTTCGACAAAGATGATTTTTCGGTCAACCGTCTGCAAGCGCAGGCAAGTGCGATCTACGGGCCTCTGGTATCCTCTGTCGCTTACGCATTCCTTGATGCCCAGCCGAATGTCGGGATTGTCGACCGGCGCGAAGAGCTCTTAGGGTCGGCCAGCCTGCGCCTGCAAGACAATTGGCGCGTGTTCGGCTCCATGCGCTATGACCTTCAGAACAGCAACATCGTCCAAGACGGCATTGGTGTCGGTTACGACGATGAAGGCTTTTCGCTCTCTATGTCCTATTCTGAAGACCGCAGCCGGAATGATGGCGACACCACCAACAAAGTTCTGTTCTTCCGGGTTGGCTTGAGAACGCTTGGCAACACGCAGTTCCAGAGCAATTCTATGAATTCCAATTAGGGATTGCTGCGGTAGCAATCGAGATCGTATTTGCGTGCCACTTTACCGCCCTAAACGGGCGCATATATTGCGCAATCATCCAGTTTGGCATTTCAATATGCCAAGCTCTTTGTTATCCGATAGAATAACCGCATCAATCTGGCCAGCATTTACGAGAATTCCATGCGCAACCGCTTCGTCATCTTGTCAGCACTTTTGGCTCTCTTATTGGCTGCGCCGATCGCGCCAACGGCTGAAGCTGCGATCAAGGTTATCGTAAACGACGTCCCAATCACGGACTATGACATCACGCAGCGGGCCAGGCTGATCACCTTGACACAGCGTAAAAAAGCGTCAGTGGCGCGCCGGGAAGCGCTGCAGGAACTGGTCGACGATCAGGTCAAACTGTCCGAGGCGAAACGGATGGGGGTCAGCGTTAGCGATCAGGAAGTCAACAACGCCTATGGCAACATTGCGCGCAATGTCAAAATGAACCCGTCTCAACTGACCCGAGCCCTTGGCCAGGGCGGCGTTAAAGCTGACACGCTGAAAGCACGTCTGAAAGCTCAGCTTGCCTGGAGCAAATTGGTGCGGCGGCGTTTCAGCGGCGGTGTTGATGTCGATGAATCCGACATTATTGCTGCCTTACGCAAGACCGACGAAGAAGACCGTAAGACGTCGGTTGAATATGACCTGAAACGAGTGATTGTCGTCGTGCCGAAGAAATCATCCAACAGCTTCAAGGCAAAACGCAAACGCGAAATCAACCAGATCCGCAACGCGCTTTCAAGCTGCGAGGAGATGGGAGCAGTCTTGGGCCAATACAGCGAAGTGGTTGTCCAACCGATCGGTCGGCGGCTTGAGACAGAAATCCCAGCGAATTTAATTGAACAAGTTAAATCTCTAGGAATTGGCAAGCTCACAAAACCAAGCCCGACACCGGTCGGGTTTGAAATGATCGCGATCTGCGGCATGCGTGAGATTGCTTCGGACATCGCCATGCGGACCAAACTGGAAAATGAGCTGCGCGCGAAGGAAGGCGAAAGCCAGGCCCGCCGCTATTTGATGGATGCCAAACGCCGCTCGACGATCATCTACCGTTGATGTCCAATGGCCAAACTTGAAAAACCAGTTGCCATCACGCTCGGAGAGCCAGCCGGGATCGGGCCAGACCTTACTCTGCAAGCATGGTATAATCGCAAGAAACTCGGTCTCCCCCCCTTCTATATCCGTGGCGACACTAGCCTGATCAGCCAACGTGCTGAAAAACTTGAAATGAATGTCACGTTGGAGAGCTGCACGCCGGAAGACGCTGCCGCGTGTTTTTCCCACGCTCTGCCCGTCGTTCAAACAGGTCCGGCACTCTCAGATACTCCGGGAGTTGAAAATCCGGAAACGGCGGCATCGGTGCTGGCCTCTATTGAACATTGCGTCGAAGACGTCCTGCAGGATAGGGCTATCGCTGTTGTGACCAACCCGATCAACAAGGCGGCTCTCTATAAGGCCGGGTTCACCCATCCCGGTCATACGGAATTTTTGGGCCAGCTTGCTCACAAACATTGGCCTGACTTACCTTCTAAACCGGTCATGATGATAGCCGGACCAGACCTCATGGTTGTCCCGGTCACAATTCATATTCCTCTTCACGAAGTTCCACAGGCCCTGACGGAAGATCTCATCGTTGAGACCGCGCAAATCGTGGCTTCGGATCTGAATACTAGGTTCGGATTTTCTGCGCCAAGGCTTGCGCTCTGTGGCCTCAATCCCCACGCTGGCGAAAACGGTGCGATGGGAACGGAAGACCGGGATGTTATCCAGCCCGCTGTTGAACGGCTCAAGGCGGCGGGAATCCATGCCACTGGCCCACACCCTGCAGATACGCTGTTTCATCCTGATGCCAGATTGAAATACGATTGTGTGCTCGGCATGTATCATGATCAGGTATTGATCCCGGCCAAGACAATCGGTTTTGACGACAGCGTGAATGTAACGCTTGGCCTGCCCTTCATCCGCACCTCTCCAGATCATGGCACTGCTTACACACTGGCAGGAACCGGCATGGCTCGCATTGACAGCTTCTCTGCGTCTATCCGCATGGCCCATGCGCTGGCGCACCCTGAAAACTTTCGGATCCGGGCCTAACTAGATGGCGCAAATCGACGACCTGCCTCCCCTGCGCGAGGTGATTGCCACGCATGGCCTCAACGCCAAAAAGTCTCTTGGCCAGAATTTTCTGCTGGATCTCAATCTGACATCCCGGATCGCGCGCTCTGCCGGCAGCCTCGACGATGTCACCGTCTTGGAAGTCGGGCCGGGACCGGGCGGTCTCACGCGGGCGCTTCTGGCAGCTGGCGCAAAAAAAGTTGTTGCGATCGAAAAGGACAGCCGCTGTCTTCCGGCCTTGGCTGAGATTTCAGACCACTATCCAGGGCGCCTTGAAGTGATCGAGGGGGACGCGCTGGACATTGATCCGGTGGCGCTTACAGGCGGCGGCAAAGTCCGGATCGCCGCAAACCTTCCTTATAATGTCGGCACCCAGCTGCTCATTAACTGGATCACCACACCAGAGTGGCCGCCGTTTTGGTCGTCGCTCACCTTGATGTTTCAAAAGGAAGTCGGCGAACGTATCGCCGCGACACCTGGGTCCAAAAACTACGGCAGGCTTGGCGTGCTGGCCGGCTGGCGCTGCAAGGGCGGTATCTTGTTTGACATTAGCCCCAAAGCGTTTACACCGCCGCCAAAGGTGACCTCCGCTGTGGTCCACCTGACACCAAACATGTCGCCCCTACCCTGCGATCTTAACAGCCTTGAGAAGCTGACAGCAGCAGCGTTTGGGCAACGGCGAAAGATGCTGCGCGCCAGCTTGAAAGCACTGTCTCCTGATGCGGAAATGCTGATTGAAGAGGCAGGATTGAAGCCAACAGCGCGCGCAGAAGAAATCGATATTGCCGGGTTTGTTGATTTAGCGAATACCTTCAAGGCATCCGACGCCCTCTAAGCCAGACAGATCACAAAGGCCGGTAAATTCCGCAAAGCGCGACGTTTTCGCGTCAGCCCTTGGGAGCCAGCTCGTTTTCCAGATCACCGACCATGCCTTGGATCAATCCGCCGATCTTGGGCGAACGGGATTGCTTGAGCCGTTCAGCTCTTAAAATGGCGCGGACATTGTCATAGGCCCGTTCCAGATCGTCGTTGACGACGACATAGTCGTATTCAGACCAATGGCGCATTTCACCGACTGCGGTTTTCATACGTTTCGCGATGACTTCATCGGCATCTTCGGCGCGGCGGTGCAGCCGGGATTTCATTTCAGCGATGGATGGCGGCAGAATGAAAACGGAAACCACATCCGCGCGCATCTTTTCATACAGCTGAAATGTACCCTGAATGTCGATGTCGAAGAGGATATCCCGTCCACTCTCAATCGCATTCTCCACCGGACCACGTGGCGTGGCGTAGTAGTTACCGTGAACCTCGGCCCATTCCAGGAGCTCATCGTGTTCACGCATCTGTTCAAAACGCCCAGGCTCCAGGAAGTGATAATGGACGCCATCCACTTCGCTCGACCGGCGCGGCCGGGTCGTGACGGAAATAGAAAGCTCCAGATTATCTTCTTTTTCCAGAAGCAGTCGGGTAATGGTCGACTTGCCCGCCCCGGACGGCGATGACAGCACAAGCATCAAGCCTCGGCGCTGCTGCTCGGCTTCATCTGCGCTTACCGTTGTTCCAACCGCTGCGTCCGTCATGACCGCTTCACTCCAGGTTTTGTATCTGCTCGCGCATTTGATCGATGACGGCTTTCAAGTCCAGCCCGATTGCCGTTAGATCCACATCATTGGACTTGGAGCATAGGGTATTGGCTTCCCGGTTAAATTCTTGTGCAAGAAAATCAAGCCGCCGGCCGATGGCTCCGCCCGTGTCCAAAAGCTCGCGCACCGCACTGACATGCGCGTGCAGCCGATCCAGCTCTTCACGGATGTCGGCCTTCGTTGCCAGGAACACAGCTTCCTGATGCAGCCGCTGAGGATCGAGCTGCGCATCAGCGGCATCCAAAAGCTCAGACACCATCTTTTTCAAGCGTTCTTTGATCGCTTCTGGCTGGCGCGCTGGAAGGTCCTCGGCAGATTGAGTCAGATTCGCAATCTTATCGACTTGCTGATGGACCACTTTGCCGATCGCAGCACCTTCCGTGTGGCGCATGTCGACCAGATCGATCAGGGCAACATCCAAAGTGGTCAGCAGTGCATTGTGAAGCGCTTGCTGTACGGCTTCGTCTTCGTCCTGTTCCTTCAGTTCAAAGACACCCTTTTGCGCCAAGATGCCGTCCAAAGTCGGCGGCGCTACATTGGGGATTCGGGCTTCCAAGAGTTTGATCGCTGACAGCACAGACTCAAGCGCTGCTTCATTGACCTGAAGTTGATTTTCAGCCTGATCGCGCTGCATGGCAAGACCAATCGAAACATTGCCCCGGCGCAAAACTTTGCTACAGCGTTCGCGGATTTTGGGTTCCAGCGTTTCCAGACCTGTTGGGATCCGGATCCTTAAATCGAGCGACTTGCCGTTGACCGATCGTAACTCCCACGTCCACCGGACCGCGCCAGACTCGCCAAGTGCGCGTGCAAAACCTGTCATGCTGGCAAGTGCCATGTGCCTCTCCGGGGTTGGAACCGGTTTGTCCGCCCGTAACCGACCGGAGCCCTATCAAGTCACCCGACAGATCAGATCAGTTCTGCTCCGACTGACGGCGTTCCCGTTCGATCTTGCGCCATTTGCGGACATTAGCCTGATGCTGCTCATAAGTTTCCGCAAAAATATGTCCACCCGTTCCATCCGCGACAAAGAACAAGTCCTTGGTCCGGGATGGATTGGCCACCGCTTCCATGGCAGCACGGCCTGGATTGCCAATCGGCCCTGGCGGCAGGCCATCAATCTGGTAGGTGTTGTATTTGTTTTCAGCCTTCAATTCTGACTGCTTGATTGCGGAGCGGTCCTTCAACCAGGCTTCTCCACCATAAAGGCCATAAAGAATAGTCGGATCGGACTGCAGACGCATCTTCTTGTTCAGGCGATTGACGAAAACCCCGGCAACACGCGGCCTTTCATCGGCAAGCGCGGTTTCCTTCTCGACAATCGAAGCCAACACGACCAGCTCCTCTGGCGAGGAAACCGGAAGATCGTCAATGCGGCGCTCCCAAATCTCTCCCAGGAGTTTTTCCTGAGCTGCTTTCATCTGCTCAAGTACTTCTTGCCGGGACGTCCCACGAGCAAATGAATAAGTCTCCGGCAGCAACGCGCCTTCTTGTGGGATATCTGTGATTTCACCAACCAAGATCGGATGTGCCCGGACCCGCTCCAGGATTTGTGCCGTCGTCCACCCTTCTGGGATGGTTACTGAATGCGTGACCGCTTTACCGTCCACCAAGTCCGCCATGACGTCTTTCATTGAGACGCCGGGCGCAAACGCATATTCGCCGGCTTTGAGTTTTGTGGCGTTTTTATAAAACCGGGTGCCGAGCTGGAAGACCCACTCATCCAGCATTGTATCTTCGATGACACCTTTTGCAGCCAACCGGTCAGTAATGCCGGTCAATCCGGAACCGGAAGAGATCACAATTGTGGTGTCTTCCTTGAGTGGTCCAGCTTGTTCGAACTTATGTTTGCCGAAATAAAGCGCACCACCGACTGCCGCCAATCCGAAGACTGCCAGTGTGATGACCATATTGATCAGGATAACAATTGGGTTGCGTACATGCCGGGAGCGCTGTGGGGGCGCCGGCGCTTGCTCCGGTTGAAGCGCTTCGCGCGGACTTTTCGGCTTAATGCCCATGGTCTATCGCACCTCCTGACAAGAACGCTGCGGCTCAGTCAACTTGCATACACGTTTATCAAAACCGGGCCAAACCGGAGAATCGGTTCAGAGCCCGGTATAAAGTGAATGCGTTATGCGGCAACTTTGCGGAAGACCAATGAGGCATTTGTGCCGCCGAAACCGAAGGAGTTCGACAAGGCGACGTCAATGTTCATGGACTTTGCTTTATGCGGCACCAGATCAATCTCGGTTTCGACAGACGGATTGTCGAGGTTGATCGTTGGCGGTGCCATGCTGTCACGAATTGCCAAAACGGAGAAAATCGCTTCAACAGCGCCAGCTGCACCAAGCAGGTGGCCAATTGAAGACTTGGTCGAGGACATGGTCAATTGGGACGCATTCTCGCCTGCAAGCCGTGTCACAGCCCCCAATTCGATCTCGTCGCCGAGCGGCGTAGAGGTACCATGCGCGTTGACGTAATCAACGTTGGCCGCAGTTATGCCGGCGCGGTTTAGCGCCGCTTCCATGCAGCGGTAAGCGCCATCACCATCTTCGGACGGTGCCGTGATGTGATACGCATCGCCGGACATGCCGTAGCCGATCACTTCCGCATAGATTTTCGCGCCGCGTTTCACCGCGTGCTCATATTCTTCCAGAATGACAACACCTGCGCCCTCGCCCATGACGAAGCCATCACGGTCTTTATCATATGGCCGGGAGCCTTTTTCAGGCGCATCATTGAAACCGGTCGAGAGTGCCCGGCACGCAGCAAAGCCTGCAAGCGCCAAACGGCCGACCGGGGATTCCGTACCACCGGCAACCATCACATCGGCATCACCAAAGGCGATCAGACGCGAGGCATCCCCGATAGCGTGTGCACCGGTGGAGCAAGCCGTCACCACTGCGTGGTTCGGGCCTTTCAGGCCATGACGGATAGAGACATAACCACCCGCCAGGTTGATCAGGCGGCCCGGAATAAAGAACGGGCTGACCCGGCGCGGCCCTTTGTCGGCAAGAAGATGCGCACCTTTTTCGATGCCCTGAAGCCCCCCGATTCCGGAGCCAATCAGAACGCCGGAGCGGATCTGCTGTTCGTAGGTTTCAGCCTTGAAGCCAGAATCGGCAATTGCCTGGTCGGCAGCTGCCATCGCGTAGACGATGAAATCATCGACCTTGCGCTGTTCCTTGACGTCCATCCAGTCATCCGGATTGAACGCGCCTTCTTCGGCCGGATCGCGCGGAATTTGACAAGCAATCTGGCAGGCCAGATCGTCCACTTTGAAGTTTGTGACCTGATTGGCCCCGCTCTTCCCTTCCAGGATTTTCTTCCAAGTGACATCGGCACTACCGCCCAGCGGCGTCACCATGCCCAATCCTGTTACGACTACTCGCCTCATACACCCGCACTTACGTTAGAAGGGCCGGGCGGGATGAATTACCCCGCCGGCCCGATCTTCAAATAAAGCTCAAGGTAAGGGAAACTGCCCTTACTTGTTAGCTTCCAGGAACTTAACAGCATCGCCAACGGTCAGGATGGTTTCAGCTGCAGTGTCCGGAATTTCAACGCCGAATTCTTCTTCAAATGCCATGACCAGCTCAACGGTGTCGAGGCTGTCTGCGCCCAGATCGTCAATGAAGCTCGCGCCTTCAACAACCTTCTCTGCATCAACGCCGAGGTGCTCGACAACGATTTTCTTTACTCGATCCGCGATATCGCTCATCTTTTACTTCCTTGGTTTTCGTCTGTTCATCCTGCGGCACGATCCCAAACCGATTAGCTTCCAACCGTCGGCTCGCGCCCGCTGTCTTCAAGATGTCTCGGCACAGTCAGGTCAGGAACGGACCAGGCTGCGCAATTCGTAACAATCGGCGGGGTGGTAACACACTTTCTTGACCATTACCAGCCGGACCTAACCGCTTCTTTGCGGTCGGGATTATTTTTGCCAACTCGGCAAATCGTCCTTTTAAATCATTGCCATACCGCCATTGACGTGCAGCGTTTGCCCCGTGACATACGCCGCTTCGCCGCTGGCAAGGTAAGTTGCTGCAGATGCAATCTCATTCGCAGTGCCCAAACGGCCTGCCGGCACGCTGGTCAAAATCGATTCTTTCTGCTTGTCATTGAGGGCATCGGTCATTGCGGTTTCAATGAAACCCGGCGCGATGCAGTTCACCGTGATGTTGCGGCTGGCAACTTCGCGGGCCAAAGATTTGTACATGCCGATCATCCCGGATTTGGCAGCCGCATAGTTGACCTGCCCCGGATTGCCGGTGACACCAACAACGGATGTGATGCCGATGATGCGGCCATTGCGGCGCTTCATCATGCCCTTGATCGCTGCACGGCACAGCAAGAAACCGGACGTCAAGTTGACTTCCAGAACCTGATCCCACTCTTCATCCTTCATGCGCATGAAGATGTTGTCGCGGGTAATACCGGCGTTGTTCACCAGGATATCGACAGAGCCCATTTTCTCTTCAGCAGCCGGAAGAAGGCCCATCACCGCTTCGCGGTCAGACAGGTTGGCCGGAGTGACGAACGCGCGCTCCCCAAGATCTGCCGCAAGGGCCTCAAGCTTTTCCGCCCGGGTTCCGGACAGGGAGACGGTCGCGCCTTGAGCGTGCAGAGCCCGGGCGATGGATTCACCGATCCCGCCGGTCGCACCTGTCACAAGTGCATTTTTGCCTTCCAAGCTGAACATATGGCGTCCTTCCTTGCGTTTCGCGCCGTTTGGCACAGGCCTTGTGTCAGGCCGAATTGAATTGGGTCTAATTGAAATTAGCTGGAGAGTTTTTCGATCACCGCGTCAATATCATCCGGTGAATTGACGGCCATACCCGTTGCTTCTTTGGTGATGCGCTTGACCATGCCGGTCAGGACCTTGCCAGTTCCAACTTCAACGAAGGTGGTGACCCCCTCACCTGCCAGCCATGAAATACTTTCCCGCCAGCGCACGGTGCCTGTCACCTGTTCAATGAGGCGGTCGCGAATGTCCTCCGGATCGGAGATTGGGGCCGCCAGAACATTAGCGACCAGAGGCACGCTTGGTGCTTTGATGTCAGCATTGGCCAGTGCGTC
Organism: Roseibium sp.; assembly: GCF_965216085.1. Taxonomy (GTDB): domain Bacteria; phylum Pseudomonadota; class Alphaproteobacteria; order Rhizobiales; family Stappiaceae; genus Roseibium. The sequence continues at coordinate 3,314,652 of NZ_OZ244138.1, forward strand.
TGCCATGGCGTCTGCCGCAGGCCCCATCAAAGAACAATGGAACGGCGCACTGACTGGAAGAAGAACCGCACGGCGGGCGTCCCGGGCTTTAGCGATTTCGACGGCACGCTCTACAGCAGCAACATGGCCGGAAACAACCACCTGACCCGGCGCATTGTCGTTGGCGGCCTGGCAGACTTCTCCTTGAGCGGCGTCATTGGCAATTTCCACTGCAGCGTCAAAATCCAGACCCAGCAACGCGGCCATGGCGCCCTGCCCCACCGGCACAGCATTCTGCATGGCATCGCCGCGCACGCGCAGGAGTTTTGCGGCCGTTGCCACATCGAGGCTACCGGCAGCCGCAAGCGCGGAGTATTCGCCGAGTGAATGGCCGGCGACAAAGGAGACGGAAGATTTCAGATCCAGGCCCTTGGCTTCCAGAACCCGCATGGTGGCGAGACTCACTGCCATCAGCGCTGGCTGGGCATTGGCGGTGAGCGTCAGATCGCTTTCCGGACCATTCCACATGATGTCGGAGAGTTTCTGATCCAGTGCGTTGTCCACCTCATCGAATACGGCTTTGGCTTCCGGAAATGTATCAGCGAGAAGCTTGCCCATACCAACAGCCTGGCTGCCCTGGCCCGGGAATGTAAATGCGGTGGTCATCTGGAATAGTCTCCGAATTGGCTGCGCTTGCGGGTCTTTTGTTTTTTGGCCCTATGTCAACGCGGCAAAGAAGAGAGTGTTAAGGCAGCCTCTTGACAAAAGGCCGCATGTCTTGGCGGCAGGCTATGAAACGGACCGGGGCAAAGTGTCAAGAGCTGAGGGTGAAGTTTCCGGAAATTCCAGGCCCATTCACACCGAGTGTTATCTGCCTAAACATCCGCCAGCAGCTCACTAGTACTATTGAACCAATCTGCAGAGGGCGGAATAGCCAATACCTTTGTCAAACGATCAATGCACCACATCACCTTGCAGCGATATCCGCACGAAGCGCGGTATCTTTTTCGAGACGCTTGGTGTCGAACCAGATGTTTTTGCTCTCATAATAAGTCGTTATCGACGCCACGAGTTTTTGGAACTCGGCTTCGGTGCCACGCTTCTTTTTGTCCCGCTGAGGATTGATGTCTTCCATCGAGACATAGCGGATCGCCAGGGCCGGGATAACTGGATCCTTCAGGCTTTCCAGCATGTAATCCCGGATCTGACGCTGCTCATGTGCACTGAAGTCTGGCCGCGACACCGCATCAAAGGCTTTCGGTTTGTTGACGTAGACGGTTTTGCCAACGTGTTTGCCGCCGATGAATTTTTCAGTCGTGATCGGATCCTTGGAATTGAGCACCCGGAAACCCGCTGGAGTTTGCGTGTCTGAGAGACGCGCCAGAATGGTTGGGTCGGTGACCTTAATCGCATTGCGGTCAACAGGATTGAATGCCGTTGCAAACTGCTCGGACCGTAGTTTTTTGACGGTAAGCGCCGTTGCAAAGTCCTGGTCACCCGTCCGCGGCGCGCCATACGTCAGAAGTTTCAGATTTTGCCATGGCCAGTTTTTTAGCGCACTGGGCATAGCTGGTCCGCTTCCGTCGGGGCCATAGCGGTTTCCGAGCAAAATTGCAGCAGCGAAATGCTGAGCCAGTGCTCCACCCAGACTGTGTCCGGTGACAAAGATGTTTTCAGGTGCTTTGCCCTTTTTGAGCGCGGCCGCTTTTTGAAGACAGCGTGTCAGTTGCGGAAGTATGGATTGCATGCTCCGGGCAAATCCCCGGTGGACTTGCCCGGTTGTGCTAATGAGGGCGCCTCCTTGGCCCGCCGACAATTTGTTATAGCCGAGATCGGTTATCCAGTCGGGATTGCCCTTTGCACCGCCGTCACTGAAGGACTGGACGGCGGCCCGTGCGGCGGATCCGCTGCGGCTGCCGCGAAAGGCAATATGTGCGTCGTAATCGCCGCTGTCTTTTTGGCGCAACAGGATAAAGCCCATCAGGCTTTGCGAGTGCGGCTGCCCCTCTTCGCCCTTGTCCCCGGTTCCGCCTTCGAATGCGAGCAGGATATCGGAGGCATCCCGGTTCCGGCGGGCGTGTTTTCGGCTTATCTCGGCAATTGCAGAGACTGTTTCCGCTTTTCCGGTTGGCCGGTAACAGATGTAACCGCGACTGATCCGGCCGGTTATTTCTTTTGGCGTCAGATACTCGGTCCAGGTACCGGCTGCATTGGTGATCGTGTCTGACCACGGATGCACCAGAGCATAATCGTAGATGATCGGGTCGTGTGTTGGATTGTCGGCATAACCGTTCAACGCCCCCGGTCCACGATAGCCTTTATGTCCTTTGCTGCGCGCCGTTTGGGACGCCCCTTGGTCCTTCGCCCAGGCATGCACTTTGCCCATCATTGCCGTGCGCTCAGCCTTATCGGCAGCCAGCTCCTCGTAATAAGGATCAAAGGGCCAGACCAGGCTCTGCCCATAAAGGTGATAAGCAAGGATCGACAGGTCGAGGTGATAGACAAGCGGATGATACGGCATATCCGTTGTCTGTACTGATATTGGGCCTGGATCTTGGTTGTACTCCGAGCTTGTCGATACACACGCAGATAGAGCCGATAAAGTGAGTGTCAGGACGCCATAAAACCTGATCCCAAAAACAATCCGTCTCAAGACTGGCCGCATCGCTTCGCCCCCTCACGCTCCACGCCCTATTGTCAATTTAGCAGTCTTCTCGTCAGATCCCCTCGTGTCAAACCCCACTTACTAAGACCGCTAAGTCCTACCCCTCAAAAGAGAGAAAGAACCAGGAAGTTTCAGCGCAGTGTTTTGACGGCAGAGTTGACCACCGCTTTGTCCATTCCCGGAATTGAAACGAAGAGGTGGCCGGTCATGCAGATCAGCCAATAACACTCAGAACGGATAAACTAGGTGGCCTCATAAATGCACAACGAGCTAAACACTAAACACATAGCCCGCGCCCAAAATCAGCAACCCGCTGATACACACAACACCAACAGCTAAAAAGAAAAACGCTTGCTTTACCCGCTCTTGATTGGACATGTGACACCTTGCACAACGGACGGACGAGAAATCCTTATCGGAGGGTTGCTGCATCATTGCGGGGCCGCGCTGGAAATTCTATTCGACTAAATACATAGCCAAATTTGCCGTTGTTCTTACCCCCGCTTGCATTTTACCGAAAAAAGAGTATAAGCCGCGCTTCATCCGGGTTTGGCCGGGGGCTGAACGGAAGGGCGTTTGCCAGGATATCTTAAAGATCATCCGACTTCCCGTGTTCCCACTCCCGTAAGATTTCTCGTTGCCTTTCCGGGTTTACGAGGAGGCTTTGCGCCGAACCCGTGTTGTCAACCGAAGGAAAGGCTTTTCCATGCCTCTTTATGAGCACATCTTCCTGGCCCGCCAGGACGTTTCGGCCCAGCAGGTCGAAGCTCTCGTCGAACAGTACAAGGGCCTGATCGAAGGCGCTGGCGGCACTGTCGGCAAGGTGGAAAACTGGGGTCTGCGCACCCTGGCATACCGCATCAAGAAAAACCGTAAGGCTCACTACACTCTGATGAACCTGACCGCACCGCATGCCGCGGTTGCCGAGATGGAACGCCAGATGGGCCTCAACGAAGACGTTCTGCGTTTCATGACCTTTAAGGTCGATGAGCTGGACGAAGAGCCGTCTGCAATGATGCAGAAGCGCGACCGTGACGACCGTGGTGGTCGTGGTGGCCGTTTCGGCGACCGCGGTGGTGACCGTGGCGGCCGTGGTGGCGATCGTGGTGACCGCGGCGGCGACCGTGCACCGCGCAAGGCTGAAGGGGAGTAAGATATAATGGTTGATATTTCACAGACCCCAAGCCGCCGTCCGTTCTTCCGCCGCCGGAAAACCTGCCCGTTCTCCGGTGCTAACGCTCCGAAGATCGACTACAAGGACATCCGTCTGCTGCAGCGCTACATCTCTGAGCGCGGCAAGATCGTTCCGAGCCGCATCACCGCGGTGTCCGCGAAAAAGCAGCGTGAACTGGCCCGTGCGATCAAGCGCGCCCGCCTGCTCGGCCTGCTGCCGTTCGTGATCAGCTAAGCACCTCTTCCTATGGGAGATGCCCATCTGCCGGGTCCGCCCGGCAGACCCGTATTGGGACCGCGGGCAAACGGTCTCTAACCGCCACTAATAAAGCTGGCGGGACAGTAGGAGAAAATCCATGCAAATTATTCTTCTTGAGCGTATCGCCAAGCTCGGCCAGATGGGCGACACCGTAAAGGTGCGCGACGGCTACGCACGTAACTTCCTTCTGCCGCAAGGCAAGGCGCTGCGCGCCAACAAGGCGAACCTGGAGCGTTTCGAAAACGAACGCGCCCAACTGGAAGCCCGTAACCTTGAGCGCAAGAACGAAGCTGAAGCTGTTGCGTCCAAGCTCGACGGCGAAGCGCTGGTCATGATCCGCTCGGCTGGTGAAACCGGCCAGCTCTACGGTTCAGTGTCCACCCGCGACATCGCTGAAGGCCTGACTGCTGCTGGCTTCACCGTTGCCCGTTCTCAGGTTGAGCTGCGCAGCCCGATCAAGACGATCGGCCTGCACTCTGTTCTGATCCAGCTGCACCCGGAAGTCGAAGTTGGCATCTCTGTCAACGTCGCACGTTCCGAAGACGAAGCAGCCCGCCAGGCAGCTGGTGAAGATCTGACTGCACCGGAACAGGACGTCTTCGAATTTGAAGAAGACGACGAAGAAGAAGGTGACAGCGAAGAAGCAGAAGCAACCGAAGAAGCGGTTGCTGAAGACGAAGTCTAATCGGCTCTGCACGCTTCAAAAACGCAATTTGAAAACGGCGCTCAAACGGGCGCCGTTTTTTTTATTAGCCGGCTTGTATTTTTTATCAATCCGGCAAAGCAAGCTTCAACTGCCAGGTTCACAACCCATCACAAGGCATTGATAGCATTTGCACTTTGTTAACTTTTTGCGCCATTTTCTAAAAATTATGTTTAATATCAATAACTAACAGACAAGTCGTTGAGTCTTCTATGACCTTCAGAGTCAAGCGGCTTTTGGAATTTTCCCCGCTGACCTGTGGACGCCAGTGGGAATCGGGGCTGGCCGTTTTTGCTGCTTGAGCCCCCTCGGATCTGCCGCTATTTCCAGTACACCAAGTTGATCGGGGGCGGGTAATGAAGGGCACACTACAGAAGGTCGAGACAGAAGAAGACGTCCAGCGTCTGGCGCCGCATAATGCGGAGGCCGAACGACAGTTGCTGGGTGCGATTCTGGTCAACAACGAGACTTTCTACCGCGTTTCGGATTTTCTCGAGCCACACCATTTTTTCGTGCCCCCGCATCAGGACATCTATGAAAAGATCAGCCATCTGATCCGGGCCGGCAAAACCGCCTCCCCGATCACGCTGAAAACCTTTTATCCCGCAGATGCCAAGATCGCCGATCTTTCGGCGACTCAATTCCTGTTGCGCCTTGCCGGTGATGCCGCCTCCATCATCAACGCCGAAGACTACGGCCGCTCCATCTATGACCTCGCCATCCGCCGGAACCTGATCCGTATCGGCGAAGACATGGTCAACATTGCCTTTGATGCGCCGATTGATGTGCCGCCAGAGCAGCAGATCGACGACGCCGAACGGCGCCTGTTCGAACTGGCCGAGACCGGCCGCAGCGAGGGCGGGTTTGTTTCCTTTGGCGATGCGCTGACAGAAACCATCGAAATGGCGCACGCTGCCTGGAACCGTGAAGGTGCTCTCTCCGGCATTTCAACCGGCTTGCGCGAGTTGGACCGGCTCATGGGCGGCCTGCAGCATTCGGATTTGATCGTGCTGGCAGGACGTCCCGCGATGGGCAAAACCTCGCTTGCCACCAACATCGCCTACAACATCGCGCAAAGTTTTCAGGCCGAAGAGCAGCCGGACGGCTCTATGAAGACCGTCAACGGCGGTGTGGTCGGTTTCTTCTCTCTCGAAATGTCGGCCGAGCAGCTCGCTACCCGTATCATTTCCGAGCAAGCGGAAATCTCATCGTCGAAAATCCGCCGTGGCGACATCTCCGAAGCCGAATTTGAAAAGCTCGCAGCTTGTGCCCAGTCCATGCAAGTGGTGCCGCTGCATGTCGACCAAACCGGTGGTATTTCGATCGCGTCCCTAGTGGCCAAAGCCCGCCGCCTCAAGCGCCAGCGTGGCCTTGATCTTCTTGTGGTGGACTATATCCAGCTCCTCTCCGGTTCTGCCAAGAACCAAGGCAACCGGGTTCAGGAAATCACTGAAATCACCACCGGACTGAAGGCGCTCGCCAAAGAGCTTCACGTTCCGATCATCGCGCTCTCCCAGCTTTCCCGTCAGGTGGAATCGCGCGATGACAAACGGCCAATGATGTCGGATTTGCGTGAATCGGGTTCCATCGAGCAGGACGCCGACGTCATCATGTTTGTGTTCCGTGAAGAGTATTACCTCTCCAAGACCGAGCCGGATGAAGGCTCACCGGAGTATGAGATCTGGCGCGACAACATGGAGCGCCTCAAAGGCAAGGCGGAAGTCATTGTCGCCAAGCAGCGTCACGGTCCGACCGGCACCGCGAACCTGCACTTTGAAGGTCAATACACCCGCTTCTCCGATCTGGCGGAAGAAGATCACATGCCGGAACGCTACGAGTAATCGCGACCGCCTTCGCCTTGTCGCTGCATTATTCGGCTTTAGCAATCAGTCCGCGGCCTTGATCAACCTTTGTTTTTCCAAGGCCTGCCATTGCGCACGCGTAATCCGGAACCCTGGAACATCATTGCAATAGGCCCGGCGCATACCTTCCGGGCGCAATCCACACTTTTGCAGAACCTTTTGGGAAACAAGATTGTCAGAGTGTGTCACGGCGGCGATCTGGCCCAAGCTTGTTTCTTCAAAGCCGAATTTCAGCAACCGGCGGCACGCCTCAGTGGCAATCCCACGGCCCCAGGCTGAGCGCAACAGTATATATCCAACTTCAATTTCAGCGCTCGGATAAGCATCAGCAACAAACTGCGAAGGATCGGCCTCGTACGCCTCAACGGGAAGCGGCAGCAGTATCGCTGTCCCGAGTTTTTCACCGCTGCGCCGGCCTTCGATACACCAGACACCGATCCGCCCGCCTGCGCCCCTTCGAACCGACGTTTCAAGCTTTTCGGAGATAGCTTCTACCGGTACAGGCCCACCAATATACTGCATGACTTGCGGATCGGTCTGCAGTGCCGCCATCAAGCCATGATCCTCTAAAGAAAGTGGCCGCAGCCTCAACCGCTCCGTCTCCAGAACAAGACGGTTTTGTTCCAAGGGATAAACTGATGAAGCGCACATGGCTCACCGTTCTTTCAATGCGGAAAGGTTTGTAATTACTTGAGATTCTATTGGTGTCTAACCAGGGTCACCGCAACACTTATACGATAAAGAGCACTTTCTCTCCCGTCAAACGTTCACTTTCCGTCAAAGAGTATTCTCAATTGGCGTCCAATCTTGGATTTGCGATAACTTGCTCCAGAGCTTTTTGAAAAAGCGATTCTTGAATGGAGCCCTACCGCATCGTGCAAGACACCAGTCCCAATCCTTTTCCAGCGGACCTTTATGGCGGCCGTTTGACCATCGATACGGATGCGATCACCGCGAACTGGTCTTTGCTGAAATCAAAATTGACGGGTGGTGCAGAATGCGCAGCGACCATCAAGGCCAATGCGTATGGCACCGGCCAGACGGAAACGGCATTGCGGCTCTACAAAGAGGGATGCCGGACGTTTTTTGTGGCCGTCCCAACAGAAGCCGTGTCCTTACGCCAAGCACTGCCGAACGCGACGATCTACGCGCTTGATGGCCTGTTTCCCGGCACTGCTGATCTTCTTATCCAGCACAACATCCGTCCGGTTCTAGGCTCATTGGAAGAATTGAAAGAGTGGGCAGCAACCTGCTCCGCGGCCGGTCGAAGTTTTGACGCAGCCGTGCATGTTGATACCGGCATCCACCGGCTTGGGCTTTCAGGGGAAGAATTTTTGTCGGCCCTTGCCGACCCAAACTTGATGGGGGCGTTTCAGCCGAACCTTCTGATGTCGCATCTCGCCTGCGGATCCACCCCAGATCATCCGATGAACCGGACCCAGTTGCAAATCTTCAAGACCCTGACAGATCCCTTCAAAGGTATCCCACGCTCCCTCGCCAACTCCGCCGGTGTTCTGATGGGAGAAGACTACCATTTCGATCTTGTCCGGCCGGGCATATCGCTGTTTGGCGGTCGGGCGTTTGATGACGGCGAAAATCCAATGCGGCCTGTTGCCAAGGTTGAGGTCCGGATCATGATTGTCCGCAACGTCCCCGCAGGCGATACCATCGGCTACAGCGCGGCAGAGACCGCCAAACGGCCCTTGCGCAACGCTGTTGTGGCCGCCGGTTATGCGGACGGACTGCTCCGGCGTGCCGGATCATCCGACGACCGCCCCGGCGGTTTTGCCATGATTGGCGATCATAAGGCGCCTATTTTGGGCCGGATTTCCATGGATATGATCACACTTGATGTTACGGATATTCCCGAACATCTGGTCAAGCGCGGCGCGTTTGTGGAAATGCTGGGGCCAAATGTTGCAGCGGCCGATCTGGCAGCTTATGCGGAGACCATCGACTACGAATATTTGACAAGCCTCGGACGGCGGTTTGAACGCGTCTACGGTCCGCTGGCTTGATAGGAGCTGCCTGAATGGCCCGCCGGTCTACATCCTTTGTCTGCCAGTCCTGTGGCGCCGTGACCGCCAAGTGGGTCGGCCGCTGCGAATCCTGCGGTGAATGGAACACAATCGTCGAAGAACAAACCGGCGGCGGTATTGGTGGCGGCCCCAGCCGGGCCTCCAAGTCCAAGGGCCGTGTGGTTCCGCTTGTCGGCCTCTCCGGCGACACCAAAGAAGCGCCACGCATTCAAACCAATGTGGCCGAACTCGACCGGGTGACTGGCGGCGGGTTTGTTCGTGGCTCTGCCCTGCTGGTCGGCGGAGACCCCGGGATCGGCAAATCGACGCTTTTGATCCAGGCTGCCGCTCAGCTCGCGAGCCTCGGCCACAAGACCGTCTATATCTCCGGCGAGGAAGCCATTGGCCAAGTTCGTCTACGCGCCGAGCGGCTCGGCCTGGCCGACGCCCCGGTCGCCTTGGCTGCCGAAACCAGCGTGGAAGACATTCTAGCCACTCTGGAAGCTGACACGGCTCCGGCTATGCTCATCCTGGATTCGGTGCAGACCCTTTGGACCGATCAGGTGGATTCGCCGCCCGGCACTGTCACCCAGGTACGCGCCTCCGCCCAAGCCATGGTGCGCTACGCCAAGAAAAACGGTACCACATTGGTTCTGGTCGGCCATGTGACAAAGGACGGTCAGATCGCCGGCCCGCGCGTGGTCGAGCACATGGTGGATGCGGTGCTTTATTTCGAAGGCGATGGTGCGCATCAATACCGTATCCTGCGGTCGGTCAAAAACCGTTTTGGCGCGACCGACGAAATCGGTGTCTTTGAGATGACCGGCAAGGGGCTGGTGGAAGTTTCCAACCCCTCGGCACTGTTTCTTGGCGACAGAACCACCTCCGCCCCAGGATCTGCCGTGTTCGCCGGGCTTGAAGGGTCGCGGCCGCTGCTGATTGAAATTCAGGCGCTGGTCGCCCAATCCTCACTCGGCACACCGCGACGCGCGGTCATTGGCTGGGATACCGCACGTCTTTCCATGATCCTTGCTGTGCTGGAAGCGCGCTGCGGAGTGCGCTTTTCTCAGCATGATGTCTATTTGAACGTGGCTGGTGGACTGAAGGTGAATGAACCTGGCGCGGACCTGGCAGTGGCTGCTGCCCTCGTCTCTTCACTCAGCGGGCTTGCCCTTCCGGCCAATTGCGTCTATTTCGGCGAGGTCAGCCTGTCGGGGGCAATCCGGCCCGTGGCACAGGCCCAATCCAGGCTCAAGGAAGCTGAAAAACTCGGCTTCGATCAGGCCTATTGTCCGGAGGGCAACCTCAAGGACGGTGCTGCTTCCGCTTTCAAGGTGGTGGGACTGCCGGAACTTGGGGACTTTATTGCCAAAATGACGGTAGAGGCTGGCGCACAAGGGGCTTCCTGACGCATGATCAGGGTGGTCTGAGACTTTAATTTTGCGCCTTGGAGCGCCAGATAGAGGATTTTTCAGAAACATGCCGATTACGCTGCTGGACGGACTGCTTCTGGTCATCATGCTCATCTCGGCGGTTCTGGCGATGATCCGCGGCTTTGTCCGTGAAGTTCTGTCGATTGTCTCCTGGGTCGCTGCCGCCATTGCTGCCTTTTTGCTCTATGAGCGCGTGCTGCCCTACGCCAAACAATATATTGCGCAAGACTTGGTCGCGATGGGCGCTTCAGCTGCCGCGGTCTTCTTGGTGACCCTGATCGTCGTCAGCTACATCACCATGCGCATTTCCGACTTCATCCTCGACAGCCGCATTGGCGCGCTCGACCGCACCCTCGGATTTGTCTTTGGCGCCGTGCGCGGCCTGCTTCTGGTCGTCGTGGCGATGATGTTCTTCAACTGGTTCGTTCAGCCGGAACAACAGCCGGGCTGGGTCCAGAATGCTAAATCCCTACCGATCCTGTTATCAGTCGGTGAACGGCTTGTCGCTATCTTGCCGGAAGACCCTGAAAAAGCGATTCTGGACAAGATCCGGGAAAATGAGCTAACAGGCAGCCAACGCTCAAGCGTTCCGGCTGAGGAGCCGGCTTACAGCGACTCTGAACGCCAGGGCCTGGAGCAGCTGACATCGGACAGCAACTGACGCCGCATGGCGGCGCCTGAACAGATTACTTAGAAATCCGGACCGGCCCCTTGACCGGCCAGAATGAAGGAGAGGTCGCCATGACTGGCGCAACCGATTTCCACGAGCCGTTCGACATCCATGATGATACCTTGCGTGAAGAATGCGGGGTTTTCGGCATTCTCGGCCATGAGGACGCCAGCGCGCTGACAGCGCTCGGCCTGCACGCGCTGCAGCACCGCGGCCAGGAAGCTGCAGGGATCGTTACCTTCGACAATGATCAATTCCGGGCTGAGCGCCATCTCGGCCTCGTCGGTGATCACTTCTCTGATGCCGACACCATCGGCCGCCTCACCGGCCGCGCGGCCATTGGTCATGTGCGCTACTCCACCACCGGCGAAACCATCCTGCGCAACGTGCAGCCGTTGTTCGCTGAGCTGGAAGGCGGCGGCATCGCCATCTGCCACAACGGCAACTTCACCAACGCACTCACCCTGCGCCAGCAACTGATCCGCGATGGCGCAATCTGTCAATCCACCTCAGATTCAGAAGTCGTTCTCCAGCTGGTCGCCCGGTCCCGCGAACAGAAGATCGTCGATCGTTTCGTCGAAGCCATCACCCAGATGGAGGGCGCTTACGCACTGGTGGCGTTGACGTCAAAGAAACTCATCGGTGCCCGCGACCCGCTCGGGATCCGGCCTTTGGTTCTTGGCGACCTCAACGGCGCGCCAATCCTTGCCTCGGAAACCTGCGCGCTTGATATCATTGGCGCAAAGTTCATCCGTGAAGTGGAAAACGGCGAAGTCATTGTCTGCACGTCTACCGGCATTGAGTCCTTTTTCCCTTTCGGCAAGCGCCCTGCCCGTCCCGACATCTTCGAATACGTCTATTTCTCGCGTCCTGACTCCATCGTCGGCGGACGCAGTGTTTATGATGTGCGCCGGGACATGGGCCGGGAACTTGCCCGTGAATCCCATGTGGAAGCTGATGTGATTGTTCCGGTGCCGGACAGCGGCGTTCCGGCGGCGATCGGCTATAGCCAGGAAAGCGGCGTTCCGTTTGAACTCGGCATTATACGAAATCACTATGTTGGCCGCACCTTCATCGAACCGACCCAGCAGATCCGTGCACTTGGCGTGAAAATGAAACACTCCGCCAATCGCTCGCAAATCGAAGGCAAGCGCGTCGTGCTTGTCGACGACAGTTTGGTGCGCGGCACGACATCGGTGAAGATCGTGCAAATGATCCGGGATGCCGGTGCCAAGGAAGTCCATTTCCGCCTTGCCAGCCCGCCGATCAAACATTCTGACTACTACGGCATCGACACACCGGTCCGGGAGAAGCTGCTGGCTGCAAAGTACGGGCTTGAAGAGATGTGCAACTACATCGGAGCCGACAGTCTTGCGTTCCTCTCGGTTGACGGGATTTACCGTGCGGCCGGCTATGAGGGCCGTGACAACGACAATCCGCAGTTTACCGACCATTGTTTTACCGGCGACTATCCAACGCCGCTGACAGACCTCTCTGAAGATCAAGATTTTGTCAGTGCACCGCGCCTGGTCGAAGTCGGCTAAGGACATTTTGAGACTCTAATGACTAAAGATTTTGAAGGCCGTGTTGCGCTTGTTACAGGCGCCTCCCGCGGTATTGGCTATCAGCTGGCCAAACAACTCGCAGCCCGCGGCGCCCATGTGATTGCGATTGCCCGCACGGTGGGCGGTTTGGAAGACTTGGACGACGAGATCCAGGCCGCTGGCGGTCAAGCGACCTTGGTTCCAGTAGATTTGATGGACTATGACGCACTCGACCGTTTGGGTGCGGCGATCTTTGAACGCTGGAAGAAACTCGACATTCTGATCGGCAATGCCGGCATGCTCGGCGTCTTGTCGCCGCTTGGCCATATCAGCCCAAAAGACTTTGAAAAGGTCATGGCGGTCAATGTAACGGCCAATTGGCGTCTGATCCGCTCGCTCGATCCACTGCTCCGCCAGTCCGATGCTGGCCGGGCTCTGTTCCTGACCGCAGTCCAGGCCAGCACCTGCACCGCCTTTTGGGGCCTTCAGTCGACCTCAAAGGCCGCCATTGAAGCCTTGGCACGAACCTGGGCCAACGAGAGCCTTCAGACCAACATGAAGATCAATTTGGCTGATCCTGGCCCGACCCGCACGGGCCTGCGCGCCAAAGCCATGCCGGGTGAGCCGACAGAAAACCTGCCCGAACCCTCTCTGGTCGCCAGTGAGCTACTGGAGCTGGTCAAGCCGGAGGTTCTGGAAACCGGCAAACTCTATGACCGCGTTAGCCGGGAATGGGTTTCGTTTTAGAAGGCCCTAACGAGTTCACGTCCATGTAACGCCTTGCTCGCTACACCGGTCCCTAAGAAGAATGATAACGGGACTGGAAATGCGCGAAGATATTAAGGCGGTTGCTTGGGACTTTGACGGTGTCCTCAACCGGAACATGGCCGATGGCCGGTTTGTCTGGGCCGATTCAATCGAAGCCGATCTGGGAATAAAACTGGATCATTTCCAATCCGGCGTTTTCGATCAGCGATTTCTGGATGTTATCCGCGGTAGAGTTGACATCCTGGATCATCTGCAAGATTGGCTGGATGAGACGGACTATCGCATTACCGCTCCCGACCTGCTCTCCTACTGGTTTGTGAAAGACGATCTCCAAGATCCAATGACCGGCGCGCTGCTCCAGAAGTTGAATGCACGCGGCGTCCTGCAGGTCATCGCTACCAACAATGAAAGCCGCCGCGCCGGCTATATTGAAGATGTCAGCGGATTCCGGAAGGCGATTTCCTATGTCTTCTCATCCGGGCGCCTTGGCGTAGTCAAACCCGAACGGGCTTTTTTCGACTGCATCAGCACTAGTTTATCGGTTCAACCGGAGCATATGCTGCTCATTGACGACAACGCCAGCAATGTGCGGTCTGCGCGGGCGCTTGGTTGGAACACCTATCATTTTACCGATGAAACACGAGACGGACTTGCAGACTATTTGGGGCTTTGACACCATTGCCGCTGGCAAAACCAAAGAAGGACAGGCCTTATGCAACTTGGTGCCTTTTCCATTAGCCTGACTGTCAAAGACATTCAAAAATCAATCGCGTTTTATGAAGGGCTTGGCTTTTCAACCCTTGGCGGGTCTGGAAGCGATAACTGGGCAATCCTGAAAAATGGCGAGACAGTCATTGGCCTGTTTCAGGGCCTGTTTGAGAAAAACATGCTGACGTTCAATCCGGGTTGGGATCAAAGCGCCCAGACGCTGGAAACTTATACGGACATCCGAGACCTGCAGAAATCCCTCAAAGACAAGGGCTATGCTTTTGTTCAGGAAGTGGACGAGACGTCCAGTGGACCGGGAAGCCTCATGCTGCTCGATCCGGACGGCAATCCAATTCTGATCGATCAGCATGTTTGAAGACGTAATCTACGCGTAGCGCTCAAGATTCACAAAACAAGTATATTATTGTCTTTAAGATAACCAGCTGCGTAAATATACGTTTCGCTGCCAATAAATGCATAGATGAACGATACTATTGCGCCTGGTAAAACGGGTACCATTGCTCCGCTAGCTTTGGCTCGAGACCGGTTAAATATACGTGAGATCAAAAAGGGTAGCGAAACAAGAAATGCTGTTACAACAAGGAATATGTACAGATTAAACGTTCCCCCAAGCCATATTGAAAGTGCGCAAATTAGCTTTGCGGCTCCCCCTCCCAAGTATCCTCTCGCAACCAGAAAAACAAACACTACTAGGAGCAGAAGTGACACCAATGTGTTTGCAACAATAACCGAAATCGGTAGCCCAATCACAATCGCCACCGGATAAAACGGCAAGAACACCGCCCAAACAAACCAATTTGGTATTGAACTCTTCATCTTCAAATCCGATGCGTCTAATAAACTAGGCTTACCTCGATGAGTGTAACCCATCGAGGCTGCTCGACCTGATATTACAATCAGAAGTTAAAATTGCATGTTTGGATTGAAAGAGATTTTACCTACTCCGCCGCTTGTAGCGGGGCGAAGGAACTTTCGGCAATTTCGGTCAACTCACCAAAGACACCAGGTGCACCGGTGACGACTCTGGTCCCATGATAAAGCGCGTGATTGATATCCTGCTCTTGCACTTTGCCGCCCGCTTCCTGGATGAGCAGCATACCGGCCAGGCAATCCCAGGCGTTCATGTGGGATTCGATGTAGCCGATCAGACGCCCTGCCCCGGTATAGGCCAGCATCAAGCCGCCAGACGCATTGCGGAAGAAAACACCACCTTTAGAGACCAACGCTCCAACCGCATTGACCGCGTCAGTGACCGACGTTCGGCCGTTGAAGCCCACGCCAACCGAGCCAACGGAAACGCTGTCGCTGTCCGACACTGTGATTGGTTTGCCATTCAAAAAGGCACCACCGCCAGCGAGCGCTGAGAAAGTTTCACCGGCAACCGGATCATGAATGACACCGAGCAGCGTCTGCCCCTGTTGTACGCAGGCAATGATGACGCACCACTGCGGAATACCGGTGACGAAGTTGGCCGTTCCATCAATTGGATCAATGACCCAAGTGTAGCCGCTCTCGCCTTCCTCCATTCCATGTTCTTCACCGAGGATCCCATCGTCTGGATACGCTTTTGCAAGCTCTTCCCGGATCAGGGTTTCAACGTTCCGGTCTGCTTCACTCACAAGATCCTGATGGCCCTTTTGCGTGATTGTCAGCGTGTCGAGTTTCTTGAAATAGTCGAGCGCAACAACGCCGGCCTTCTGTGCAAGAGCTTCGGTAAAAGCGAGCCGTTCCGATGGCATAAAGGATCTCCTTGAAACGAAGGATAGAACAATGTGTCCCGGCAGAGAGCGCCGGGACTAGAAATCACAGCAGGAACTGTGCGGGTTATTGAATTTTCCGTTTTTTCTTCGGTGCGTAGGGATTGTCACCCTTGCGGTAGGACAGCCGGATCGGCGTTCCCTGTATGTCGAACTTTTCACGCAAGGAATTGACGAGATACCGGGTATAGCTTTCCGGCAATTGCTCGGGCCGCGAGCTAAAGGCGACAAAATGCGGCGGCCGGGTTTTGGGTTGGGTCATGTAGCGAATGCGCACCCTGCGGCCGGCAACGGCGGGCGGCGGGTGACTGGTGGTTGCCCGCTCAAGCCAGCGATTGAGGCCGGCAGTCGAAACCCGGGCATTCCAGGCGTCATAAGCGGCAAAAACACCTTCAACCAGCTTGTCGATCCCCTGCCCTTGAATACCGGATAGCGTCACAATGCGAACGCCTCGGATCTGATTGAAATAACGCTCGTTGGCATCCCTGATTTTTTTCCAGGCCGCTTCGCGGTCTTCAATGAGGTCCCATTTGTTGATCGCGATCACCAGCGCGCGACCTTCGCGGGCCACAAGGTCGATGATCTGCAGATCCTGCTTTTCAAACGACATGGTCGCATCCAGCGTGACGACGACAACCTCGGCAAACTTGATCGCCCGCAGGGCATCGGCGACAGAGAGCTTTTCCAGCTTCTCCTGGACCCGTGCCTTCTTGCGGATGCCAGCGGTATCAAACAGTTTGATGTGCCGGTCGTGCCGGGTCCAATCGACGGAAATGGAATCCCGGGTAATGCCGGCTTCCGGTCCGGTCAGCATCCGATCCTCGCCCAGCATCCGGTTGATCAAAGTGGATTTACCGGCATTCGGCCGGCCCACAATGGCAACACGGAGAGGCCGTTCTTTCGTTCCGACCGGATCTTCGTCATCGACGATTTCACCGTCTTCATCAACATCAACGTTGGTGACGGCTTCCTCGCGGCGAGCGTCTTCTTCTTCCGTGACCCGGTCAACATGCGGTTTCAGCGCATCATAGAGATCGGCCAGGCCCTCGCCGTGTTCGGCGGAAATTGCGATCGGCTCCCCAAGGCCAAGGGAATAAGATTCATAAAGGCCACTCTCACCAGCCCGGCCCTCGGCCTTGTTGGCCAGAAGGATCACCGGACGGGTTGTCTTGCGCGCTACATCGGCGAAATGTGCATCCAGCGGTGTCACACCCGCACGCGCATCAATTACAAACAGAACCGCATCGGCTGTTTCAATGGCCTCTTCTGTCTGGCGGCGCATGCGGCCTTCCAGCGAAGTTTTGTCCGCATCTTCCAGACCGGCGGTGTCGATGATGGTAAAGCGCAGATCGCCCAACCGGGCCTCGCCCGGACGGCGGTCACGCGTTACACCCGGTGTGTCATCAACCAGCGCCAGGCGTTTGCCGACAAGACGATTGAACAAAGTGGACTTACCGACATTCGGCCGTCCGACGATGGCGACAGTAGCGCCCACGGCAGTTACTCCTGACAGGCGGACTTTTCTTAAGTCCGGCCTTTGAACAAAACTCAGAACACCTTACCCCTGCCCGCCCGGACAAGGATAAGGTGCTCAGATACACTAGATAGATCAGCTTTTAAATGCCTGGCCATTGGAGCCAAGCGCCCGTGATCTAGTTGAAAGCGGCCACACCGTCTTTACCGGTCAGCACAACAACACGCCCACCGGCAGCAATCGGTGTGACGAACACATCCGTATTGGTCCGCTGGGTGGTCATAATCTGACCGGACGCTGCATCCACCATGGCAATTTGCCCATCGCTGGCAAAGGCAACCAGCGCACCATTTGCCAGTACCGGCCCTGCCCAATTGCGGCGGCGCTTTTTCTTTTCCGGCTTGGGCAATTGCGTCGCCCACATGGTCTCGCCGCTGTCCTTGTCCAAAGCGACCATCCGGTCGTCCAGATCAACCATGAAAAGTGCGTTGCCTGACACAACTGGCGTATGCACACTGCCAAGATTTTGATCCCAGCGGCGCTGGCCGGTACGTGCATCTACGGCAACCGTTCTGCCAGCCACGCCGGTTGCATAGACCAGTTTTCCTGAAACAACTGGACTTGCCGACACATCAGCCAGTCCGGACAGCGCAAGTGTCCGGAAACCGCGGGCCACCCCATCGATCCACTCTGGCTCACCCGATTTGATGTTGATCGCCATAATTTCTCCAGAGGAGAACGGCACAATCACACGGCCGCCAGAAATTGCCGGATTGGCCGCGGAAAGAACTCCAGCAGTTTCCTCAATCCCGGCAAAGGTCCAAGCCACGCTGCCATCTTCCTGAGAAAACGCATAAACTTCGTTGGATTGGCTCACTACGAAGACGTGCCCATTTCCGGCCGAAGGTGCGCCCCGCGCCGGGGTGTCCATTTCTGCGGTCCAAATCACCCGGCCGGACCCGGCCTCCAGAGCTGCTACCTGGCGGTAACCGGTGGCTGCGTAAACAACACCGCCATCAACGACAACGCCGCCACCAGGCCCAACATCACGCTCACCTTCCGGGCGCAAGTTCTGAGTCCACTGGCGGCCACCTGCCGTCGACAAAGCGACGACTTCACCGTTGGGCTTATATACATAAATCCGGCTGCCATCGCTGACCGGGCGGGACGAGATTCGCAATGCAGAGGACGTTAATCCACGGCCGGATGTACCGACATTGGCCTGCCAGGCCCGGCTGCCGGAGACAGACACAGCAACATTGCCCGGGTCATTGGTTTGCCCACCCCCGGCACTTGTCCAAGTTTGACCACCACTTGCAGGGCCAATCTTCGCAGCCTTGCCAAGTGTTTGGGCTGCCGGGTCAACACCATCAAACACCGCTTGGCGTTCTCCAGGGAGAATTTTCTCCCGGCTAAAGGGATTGATCGAGCCGCTGAATTCGCTGACTGCGCCGCAACCGGTCAGAAACACCGACAGCGCCAGGGTCCCAAGAACGGGGCCCTTGACCGATTGTTTGATCATATCAATCACTGCGAAGTACCCTCACCCGCCTCAGGTTGTGCGCCGGTTTGCCCCCGGATCAGGCTCGCCAAAAGCGTTACACGCTGGCTGATACCCTGTGGGGTTTCGGTGTCATCTTCCAATGCGGAAATCCATTTAAGCGCTGTCTCAGCATCACCGCTTTTCCAAGCACTGACAGCAAGCAGCTCGCGGGCGGCCGCGCGGAACGCGCCAGTATCACCGGTCAAGCCCTCGATCCGGTCGGCAATCGCGGTATAGTCTTCCAGATCCACGGCAATATAAGCACCGCGCAAGGATGCGATATCCCGCAGGGATGGTGCTAGGCTGTTGTCCCGCGCCAGCGCATCGAACTCTACCAGCGCTGCCGACGCATCGCCGGAATTTGCCAGATCGGATGCCCGGCGCATTTGTGCCAGCGCCGGATATCCACCGATGGCTCCATCCAACTCACCATAGAGCGCGGCTGCTTCCGTGTATTGCCCTGCTTCCGACAAGCTGACTGCTTCTAGAAAAGTATCGCCTGCGGTTTGCGACTGAGTTTCCTGCCAGTAGAGCCAGCCACGGTATCCGCCCGTGCCAACTACAATCAGGACAGCAACGCCGATGATCCAGGCCCCGAAACGGGTCCATAGCCGACGGTACTTCTCATGGCGGATGTCCTCATCGACCTCACGAAAAATATCAGACATGCGTGTCTTGTTCCTGCATTCACTCTACTGCGCCGGTCCGGTTCTCCGGATTGGCTACCTCACCAAGGAGCGCACATTATCCATTTGATCCGGCTCGGGCAATTCCCCGACCGGGCTTTAAGCTGCCCATCGTGGCGCAAGTGGGGCAACTGCCCACAAAAAGGTGTTTTTTGCGAAGTTCGCTGTGAGCCTAAAGCGCCACAGAGCGCTTTACCCCACCGGAACGCCAATTAAAAGCACATGAAGTTTCCAAGAGAAAAGACCATAGATCACCAACCCGGCAAGAATAACGGCGATATCGGAGTACCGGCCGGGCTGAGCTACCGCCTCAGCAGCACCGCTAGGTGCTCTACGCTTGACAGAGATTCGGTCGACGACAGCCCAAAACAAAAAACTGCCAAACAATAAAACAGACGCCAGATCGCCATTGGCCAGCAAATGCGAGAATGCCCAGAGTTTCACAGCAACCAGCATCGGATGCTTCAGTGCATTTTTTATCCGGCAGGGAACATAGGCAGCCACTAGAAAAATGAACACTGGCACCATGAATAGCATGGTGACGTGGCGCAGCCAGAACGGCGGATCGTAAACAATGAAAGGCCCTTCGGCCCGGGCGGCACCATAGCCATAGATGATCAGACCAAAACCAATCGCAGAAATAAGCGAAAATAAGCCGCGGTATCCATTCGGTCCGAGTTTATCTTCCAATGCGGCCTTTCTAGCTGGAAACACCGGCAGAAAATGGCATCCTAAAAACAGAATCAGTCCGGCAATCAACAGCAGCATGCCCGATCTCCCTCAATGCTCGTGCGATGGACCGGAAATTGTTCGCGCCAGTCCACGCGAGGACCATAAAAGCGGCCTAACGGACCTGCAACTGGAATTCCCATTGCATTTTAGAGAGTTGTATTACCGCATCAGTTCTTCGGCTTCGACGGCGGACAGTGGCGCCGGGCGGGTCGCAGAATGTGTAATATCTACGGTCTGACCGGTCGCACCTGCATTACGGATTGCTTCAATCACTTCAACCGAATGTAACGCCCGCTCTATGGTGCAGCGAAATTCTCCGCCGCTTTGCAGCGCGCTCACCATATCCGCCAAACCTGCGGCACGATAGCTTGCCCGTTCACGGCCACGGCTGGTGATGTTGGGACGGCTGAACGGGTGACTTTCTGTATCGAGGACTTTGCGCTCACCACTCTTGGTCACGCATACAACATCACCTCCGAAGAAAACCGGATCTGGCAGAAAAAGCGTACCTTCAGTTCCATAAAGTTCAATTGGCGTGTGGGCGTGGGCTTCAACATCCCAACTGGCCAGGAACGATATCAATGCACCAGTTTCAAACATCATCGAAGCATGGACAGTGGTCGGCACTTCAACATCAATCGATGCACCTTTGCGCGGACCGAAGCCGATTTTCCGCAAAGTCTGCGGCATACTGTGCATGGCGCACACCCTTCGGACCGGGCCAATCAGATTCACAAGTGCGGCAAGATAATATGGGCCAAAATCCAAAACAGGGCCCCCGCCAGCTTTGTAGAAAGTCTCCGGGCTTGGGTGCCAGGTCTCAATACCGCCCGCCATCGCGTGGCATGTGCCTCCAATGACTTGACCAATCAAACCATCGTCGATGGCCTTTCGTGCCGATTGCCAGGCTCCGCCCATAAAGGTATCGGGGGCACAGCCCACCTGAAGGTTCTGTTGGCGCGCAAGATCCACCACCGCTTCGCCTTCGCTCAATGTCCGCACAAGAGGTTTTTCGGAATAGACGTGTTTGCCGTGGGTGAGTATTTCGCGAATGACCATGCCATGTGCATCAGGAGTGGTCAGATTGACAATCAGATCAACATCCTCTGCCATCAAGAGGTCGTGCACCGTCTCCAGGCGGATATCGTTTTCCGTTGCGCGGACTTGTGCAGCATCCCGGTTCAGATCGGCACAGGCCCGTATTTTCAGCCCTCGAAACGCTGGAATCAGATCAAAATATGCCTTGGAGGTTTTGCCACACCCCAAGATGCCAATTCCCAGCTCTTCCACCATTGAGCCTTCTCCGGTGCAACCCGAAATCTTGCTGTTCAATTAGACACCACTGAGGGTGTTTCTATCAATCCAGGTAAATTCCACGAGGTTAAGACGGTGATCATCAGGGCGGCGCCCCCCAAGCAGTTGTTCCTGATCCATAGACTCCACAACAACCAAAACTCGTAAATTGGGGTTTGCACCTGTAGAGCCCGACCGGCATAATGCGCCGACATTTCCGTGTTGTGGGCATAACGGGTTCAACCATTCGGCACTGCCGAAAAGGTGAGATTATGCCTAACAATATTAACATCACCTCCGAACAGATTATCTATCCCGATAGAATACCGTTTGCAGTTGGTTTTCTGACAGGATTTGGCCTTGTTCCGTTCGTCGTGCTTGCTTTGGCGGCGGTCTTTTTGCCAGCGGATAGTCAGCCAACCGCGCTCCACGCCCAGCAGTTATACGGAGCTGTGATTTTATCATTTCTTGGCGGAATCTATTGGGGTTGGGAATTGGCCATCGCCTATGTGCAAACCAAGCCAGTCTCTTCAACCCGGCTTGTTATCGGCGTCTTGCCATCAATTTTTGGCTGGTTCGCTCTCTTGCTCCCGGGGATCTATCCAGCGTTTGCGCTTTCCGCCTGTTTCTGCGGATGCCTCGGATATGACTTGTGGAGAACGAACCGGCACCTCGCCCCCAGATGGTATCCAGCGCTCCGGATCCCTGTCACGGTCGCTGTTTTGGTCGCGCTGATTACACCTGTATTTCCGGCTTAGGGTTCAATCTCATTTATGGCTCTGAACCCTAACTAGCCGCTTTGTCGGCAGTTGAACAATAGCTGCAAGTGCCGCGCAATTCGATCGTGGTGCGTGACAACTGAAACTCCTGGCTCTCCGTCCAGCTAAGAAGATGCTCCATGGCCTGATCGGGCGCAAACTCCAGAACGTTGCCGCACAGGTCACAAATCGCAAAAGCAGCCGTCTTGTGGTCCGAACACCCCTTGTGCCGGCACGCCACAAAGGCATTTAAGCTCTCCAGTCGGTGTACGAGGCCGTAATCGACCAATTTATCCAGAGCCCGGTAGACTTGAAGCGGCGCCCGGAAACCGTTGTCGCGCAATTCATCCAAAATCGCATAGGCGGTCAGCGGACCACTTGCGTCCGATAATCTGCCGAACACCAGCGCCTGGTTTTTTGTCAAATCAGGATGGGCGTGCGCCATGTTCAGGTTTCTCCCCGGTTTCCTGCTGTCAGTTTTTGTATCAGTTGCCGTATCGGGACCAGGCTGAGCACAAAAAGCAGCATGGCTGCAACCACAATCGACGGTCCGGATGGCGTGTCATAGTGAAGCGAGCCATACAAGCCGACAACAACGGCTATCACACCTGCAAGACCGGCAAGCAGCGCCATTTGTTCAGGCGAACCTGCCCAGCGGCGCGCAGCTGCAGCCGGCAGGATCAATAGAGCGGTGATCAACAATGCGCCAATAATCTTCAAAGCGATGGCAATGACAATAGCGGTCAGAAGCATGAACACGAGTTCAGCGCGTTCCGGGCGCAACCCCTCTCCGTCGGCCAGGTCTGGGCTGACAGTTGCTGCAAAGAGGCTCCGCCAGATCAGGATCAATCCGGCCAAGACCACGGCTCCGCCGCCATAAATCATCGCGATATCGAGCCGGGTGACCGACAAGATATCACCGAACAATAACCCCAAAAGATCAACTCGAACCCAGGTCATAAAGGCAAGACAAACCAGGCCAATGGCCAGCGCAGAGTGGGATAACAACCCAAGCAGAGCGTCAGACGGCAAGGTATCCCCCTGCCGTAAGGCCAAAAGCATTAAGGCCAAGACAACGGAGACCGCGGCCACTGCGAGGGTTGTGTTGACATCCAAAAGCAATGCCAGAGCCACTCCCAACAGAGCCGCATGAGATAAAGTATCTCCGAAATACGACATCCGCCGCCAAACCACAAAGCAGCCAAGCGGGCCGGCCACCGCGGCCACCCCTACCCCGGCAATCAGCGCCCGTGTGAAAAAATCATCTAACATTGCTCAGGCTACCTGCTACCGTTCTTTCTGATTTGTTGTCTGGTGCAATCACCTTGTCATCTGCCGCATCGGATCCGTGCTCACCTGGGCAATGATCGCAGACTGTTCCATCTGAATGGCGCACCGTGCCATCCGGCAAATGTTCGTGGTCGTGATGATGCTGATACATTGCAATGGAACCACCTGCCCGTGTGCCAAAAAGCTGGTGGTAGTTGTGGTCTTTGCTGACGTCTGAAGGTGTTCCGCGGCAACAGACATGGCCATTCAGGCAGATCACCTGATCGGCGGCTGCCATGACCACATGAAGATCATGAGAGATCATCAGAATCCCGCAACCAAGGGTCTTTCTGATTTCTGATATCAGGTCGTAAATGGCGATCTCGCCCGCATAATCGACTCCTTGTACAGGCTCATCCAGAACCAAGAGATCGGGTGCCCTGGCGATGGCGCGTGCCAGCATCACCCGTTGCAGTTCCCCACCGGACAGCGTGCGCATCTCTTCATCGAGCAGTCGGGCAGCACCAGTGCTTTGAAGGGCTGTAAGACACTCCGAATCGGTCAGCGGATTGGTCAGGCGCATGAACCGGCGCACTGTCAGCGGCAAAGTCCAGTCGATAGACAGTTTTTGCGGAACGTAGCCAACCACAAGCCCCTTGCGGCGGGTTGCCGTGCCCTCCGTCGGTTTATGAATGCCGAGTGCCATCTTTGCCGTTGTTGATTTGCCGGAGCCGTTCGGCCCGATCAACGTCACGATTTCGCCTGATGACACAGTCAAATCCACACCCCGGACCAGCCAGGAACTGCTCTTCCGAATACCAGCGCGCTTGAGCTGCACCAGCGTGTCGGCTACGTCATTCATCAATCACCGCCTTTTGGGTGACCGGAAGCCACCTATGTAATATTATTACATATGTATCCATTCGGCCGGAAAGTTGCAACCTGCCGCGACCTCGTTAAGACTTCACTGTAAGCTGTTCGCTTATATACTGAAACAGCCGTTTCTTTCATCAGGACGACCCGTCATGATTTTTCCCTGTATCTTATCCGGTGGTATTGGTTCCCGTCTTTGGCCCCTGTCTCGAAAGGATCGGCCCAAACAATTCCTGCCGCTGTTTGACGGGGAAAGCCTGTTTCAAAAAACCTGCAAGCGGGTGTCCGGTAAAGACTTTGCCAATCCGATCATTATTGGCGGCAATGCACACCGGTTTTTGATGGGCGAGCAAATGGCGGAAATCGGTGTCGAAGCCGACACGATCCTGCTGGAACCAGTCGGCCGCAACACCGCACCTCCGGCCCTCATGGCGGCCTTGATTGCCTTTGAAAAGGATCCAGATGCCCTCATCCTTCTGCTGCCTTCTGATCATCTAATCGGTAAAGAAGAAGTCTTCTTGAGTGCGGTGGGCACCGCACAGGACGCAGCCCAAAACGGCCGGATTGTCACTTTCGGCATTACACCAACCACCTCCAACACCGGTTATGGCTATATCCAATTGGATGCGGGCGATGAAGCAGTGCGCAAGGTCAGTGCTTTTGTGGAAAAGCCGGATCTTGCAAGAGCACAGGAGTTCTTAAAGGGGGGCGCCCATGTCTGGAATGCGGGGATTTTTCTGTATTCCGCCCAAACGATGATCGAGGCGTTTAAGGTTTATCAGCCAGCGCTTTTTGAAAACATTTCAGCGCTCATGGCGACACGGCACAGTGATCTGGATTTTACCCGGCTGGACGAAGGCAAGTTTGCACAGCTTGAGAGCATCTCGATCGATTACGCAATCATGGAAAAAGCTGGCAATGTCGTCTGTGCTCCCATTGCGCCGGATTGGGATGATCTTGGCTCCTGGTCGGCGATCTGGAGCGTTCTGGACAAAGACAAGGAAGGCAACTCTGCCCTTGGAGATGCGCGTTTCCTAAACTGCAAGGAATGCCTGGCGTATGCGGATCAACGGCTGGTGTCTGTCATCGGCCTGGAAAACGTCATGGTGATCGCAACCACCGACAGCGTTCTGGTTGCCCACAAGGACCAAGCACAGGACGTGAAAAAGGTTGTTGAGCAGTTAGAGGCGGAAGGCCGCAGCGAAACCGAACGCCACCCGCGTTCCTACAGGCCTTGGGGGTATTCTGAACGCATCAATTCCGGGGACCGCTTTGCGGTTCAATCCATGATGATCAAGCCAGGCAAACGCTTAAGCCTGCAAAGCCATCTGCACCGGGCCGAGCACTGGGTTGTTGTTTCCGGGACCCTGGAAATCACGATCAACGGTGAAGTCAGTCTTCTGACCGAAAACCAATCTGCCTATGTGCCGCTTGGGGCGCAGCACACATTGCACAATCCAGGACGGATACCGGTGCGGATGATCGAAGTTCAGTCCGGCACCTATCTTCAAGAAGACGATATCGTCCGCCACTCGTAAATCAGTGTTCTATCAATGTTGTCCGGTGAACCGTTCTAACGGATCGCTATGCTTTGCGGAGATTGAAGGTCCTTCAGGATCGAAAGCACTTGCTGTCCGTTTAACTTCTTTTCCGGCCCAGACACGCTCCCCGCACCCGCCGCTTGCAAACGATCATTGACCTCTCCCAGCCGGACTTCCAGCCTTTCAAGCATCATGCTCGGCATGCGCAACGCGGTGATATAAAGCGTTTTTGCCTCTTCTGCCGAGGCCCGCCAGTCAATGGTTTCTACACTCCTATAGATGGCAGAAGCCATAACCTGAAGCTCAACAGCGTCTTCAACGACCGGTTCCATCAGAGCAACAGCGCGCTCCGGATTGTTCCCAACCCAAACTGCTGCTGCCATAGAAACGAATGCAAAAACAATAATATGGAAATTTCTTAGAAAATATCCCACCTGCAACCCCCGCGATAGGTTAACGAATTGTTAACTTGCAATCACAGGTAAACCGAAGTGGTACGCACTGCAATATCAACTCTTGTTTGCCCGGAGGTATTTTCGATCTCTTGGTTAATTCCGTTAGGGCAACGGCCACACAAACAACACCAACCGGCACCACTTACTCGTGAAAAATGCTGATCGCTAAAATTTTATTGGAAGAATTACCGTAGTTTTACGGGAGTGCAGGTTACAAAGGCCTCAATCTAAGAGGAGTTCCACATGTTCGACCGGAGCGGCGAAATGAAACTTTCGTCCCTTGGGCTGCTGCTCATCCTAACGGCATGTCTGATGACTTTGTTCGCGCAACCGTCTTCAGAACGCGTGCCGGCCGGCAAAATATCCATCGGTCACTATGGATTGGCCAAATAAGTCGCCTATAGGCCTCGACACCCTTGTGCGTTTAGAAAGGTCTGTCCTTCTCAAAGGGAAGAAATACGGGACCGGCGCGCACTTTGCGCCCTCATTGGTACAGGCACCGGAGCAGGTTCAAGAGAAAAAAGCTCAGGTAATTTCGGCCCTGGTTTCCCGTTCCCGCCACTTGCTCCCAACAACATGATTGCAGAGCCAACAACCACCGACCCAAGTGTAATCACCAGTCCAGCCGCAAGCATAAGGACAGGTACCACCGGGCTCTCATCGCCCTGAACAAGAACTGTCAGATTACCAATATTGGAATAGAAAATCCCTCCAAGAACCAGCCCGGAAATTCCAAGGCCAGTTAGTCCATTTATGGCGAGCAGCCGGAAAAATGGATCCTGTGGCAGAAGGCGCTTGCCAAGATTTCCTATGAGTTTATACATCGCCATAGCCTCCGCCAAATTACCCTTCAGTGAATAGAGTAGTATCATTCGCTAGGGTCTCAACCTGCCATTTTTGCGCAGTCCCCTATTTTCCGGCAGAAATTCGTTAACTGTCCGCTCGGCTTTTTTCGCAGTTGCCCTTGCGAAATAGCGGGCTGATATATATTTACTCGATATATCGATCCGGCATATGGCAATTTTACGAGGGATAAATCTCGTCAAACTGGCAGTTTACTGCATCTGCCAGCATCGCCGGATATCAGAGGAATTGATTATGAGCGTTCGTGGCCTGTGCCTAGCTATTCTGTCGTTCGGCGACGCGACCGGTTATGAAATCCGGAAAGAATCGACCGAAGGCCGCTTCAGTTATTTTGACGACGCCAGCTTTGGCTCGATCTATCCGGCCCTGGCGCGTCTCGAAACCGACGGCATGGTGACCGTGCGCGAAGAACCGCAGGCCGGAAAACCCTCCCGGAAGGTCTATTCCATCACTGAGGCTGGACGCCAGGAATTTATCAGTTCCTTGTGCGAACCTCAGGCTCCCGACACTTTCAAATCCCCCTTCCTTTTGATTGCCCTGAATGCCGCTAAGTTGCCGCCGGAAGTGCTGCGACGCGCACTCGACAGGCGCAAAGCACAAGTGGAGGACGAGCTCCGTTTGCTGTCTGGGTGCAGCGAGGCGGACTCAGAATGTTCACATGCAGGGTCCGACTGGACTCGCGACTACGGCATCGCCTGCATGAATTTCACGCTTCGCTATCTCGAAGAGCATGGCAATGCCCTGATCAAAATTGCTGAAGACGCAGCCGAACCCGTTCAGACGGCCGCTGAGTAAGCCTGTACTTGGAGTACCTTAGAATGCCTATCAAGTTTTCCTATATCCTGGCAGCCGGACTGGCCGCAGGCATCGGAATATGGATGTCTGGTGGATCTGTTGTGGTTGGAGGCGTTGGAGATGGCGAAAACGCAACCCCTGCCCCGGCCGTTCGTGTGGCCGAACAGTCCGAAGGCACGTTCCGTGTCGAGGTTCGCAAGCTGTTTGCGCAGGACCGGCAAGCCGTACTGGAAGTGCGCGGCCGGACTGAAGCTGAAGCCAAAGTCGCTGTCCGTTCTCATGTGACAGACGATGTGATCGACCGCCCTGCCCGCGAAGGCGCTTATGTTGCTGCTGGTGACATCCTATGTATCCTTGACCGCGGCACCCGAGAATCGCGGATTTTGGAAGCCAAAGCGGCTGTCGCGGAAGCTGAAATGCTGCAGAAGGCTGCCAAACAGCTGAGCAGCAAGGGCTTTACCGCCGAAACGCGCGTCATGACCGTACAGGCTCAGTTGGACGCTGCAAATGCCCGGCTGGAGGAGGCCGAACGAGAACTGCGGCGGACAGTCATCCGCTCTCCAATCAATGGCGTCATAGAAAGCCCAATGGCCGAAATTGGTGCCCAACTCGATAAGGGCAGTGTCTGCGCAACGGTCGTCAATTCCGATCCGATGATAGCGATCGGCGAGGTCAGCGAACTGAACATTGGTCAGATTTCGGAAAACATGACTGCCGAAGTCGAATTGGTTACTGGCGACACTTTCGAGGGCCGCGTCCGTTACATCGCGCCGGCAGCCAATCCGGACACGCGCACCTTCCGTGTCGAAGTGGAAATACCGAATTCCGAAGGAAAGGCCCGTGACGGGGTGACGGCTGTGACCCGTTTGCCGCTGCCGGTCGAAAAGGCGCACAAGATTTCTCCGGCGATCCTGACGTTGAACGACAACGGCAAAGTTGGCGTCCGCGCAGTGGATCAAGAGAACAAGACAATGTTCTACCCAGTCAAAGTCTTGGGCGGCGAACAGGATGGTCTCTGGGTCGGCGGATTGCCGGACGAAGTGACCGTGATTGTGGTGGGCCAAGAATATGTGGCTGACGGCCAAGTCGTCGAACCTGTGATCAAGACTGCGGAGGTCACTCAATGATAAACATGCTCGAAGGTGTCCTCCGGCGCCCGAAAACAGTTTTTGTCTTGATGATTGCTCTGCTTGTCGCAGGCATCTTCAGCTACATCAACATTCCCAAGGAAGACAGCCCGGACATTGATGTCCCGGTTTTCTACGTTTCGATTTCTCAACAAGGCATTTCACCTGAGGACGCCGAGCGCCTGCTTATCCGTCCGATGGAAACCGAGCTGCGTGGTCTAGATGGCCTGAAGGAAATCACCGCGATCGCTTCTGAAGGCCACGCGGGGATCGTCCTGGAGTTTGATATCTCCTTCGACAAGGACGAGGCGATGGCCGACGTCCGGGACAAAGTAGATACAGCCAAGGGCGAACTTCCGGCAGACGCGGAAGAACCAACAATCTCGGAAACCAACTTTGCGTTGGTGCCGACAATTACGATTGCGCTGTCCGGCAATGTTCCAGAACGCACACTTTACCAGCATGCCCGCCGCCTAAAGGACCAAGTTGAGGCGATCGACACGGTTCGGTCTGCGGACCTTAAGGGGCACAGGGAAGAGCTTCTGGAAGTTCTGATCGATTCCGAAAAACTGGAATCTTATGCCATCACGCAGCAGGAGCTGCTGACGTCTCTGGCTCAAAACAACCAGCTTGTTCCGGCCGGCTACATTGATGGCGGTCAAGGCCGGTTCAATGTCAAGGTACCTGGGCTCGTTGAAACCGCCCTGGATGTCTACTCCCTGCCGATCAAACAGTCTGGCGAGGGTGTCGTCACTTTGAGCGATGTCGCGGAAATCCGCCGCACGTTCAAGGATGCAGATTCCTACACCCGCGTGAATGGCAAACCTGCAATTGCGCTGGATGTCACCAAGCGGATCGGCACCAACATCATCGAGAACAACATCGCCATACGCGCTGTTGTGGATGAAGCCTCCAAGGATTGGCCGGAAACCATTCAGGTCGACTATATGCTCGACATGTCGTCGAACATTTTTGAAGTTTTGGGCTCGCTTCAGTCGTCGATTATGACGGCGATCTTCCTCGTTATGATTCTGGTTCTGGCGGCGCTGGGCTTGCGCTCTGCCCTGCTTGTCGGCCTTGCTATCCCGACGTCCTTCATGGTCGGCTTCCTGATCCTTTCCGGGCTCGGCTACACGGTCAACATCATGGTGATGTTCGGCCTTGTGTTGACGGTCGGGATGCTGGTTGATGGCGCCATCGTCATGGTGGAATATGCTGACCGGAAGGTTCATGAAGGCATGGAAGACCGGGAAGCCTACATCCGCGCTGCCAAGCTGATGTTCTGGCCGATCGTCTCCTCGACAGCGACAACCCTGGTCGCCTTCCTGCCGATGTTGTTGTGGCCAGGTGTTGCCGGTGAGTTCATGAGCTACCTGCCGATCATGGTCATCATCGTCCTAACGGCAGCGTTGTTAACGGCTATGGTGTTCCTGCCGGTCACCGGTGGCATTTTTGCCGTTCTCACCCACTGGATCGAACGGCATGCTGCCGGGCTTCTGGCAGTTATGTTTGCGGTTATCGGCGCTGTTATGGGGCTGGCCTTCTCCGGTGTTCAGCCGGGCTCACCCGACTTTTCTGCACAGCTTGCAGCTGCTCCGTTTGCGCCTGTGATCGCCCTGGCAACATTTGTTGTGGCCGGTTATCTGTCGTTCCGCATTCTGCGTCCGTTTGTACAAAAGCGCCGTGAGAAAGCTGCCCTTCAGCTTGAAGAAGAAAACCTGAAACCGTCAAAACAGTTCCGGCCGGTGACTTTCGTGTCGCTTGCCTTTGAAGCTGTTGCTGTCGTGTTCGCGGCTTACTTCGCCTACTTCCTTGCAACCAATCGTCCAGACATCATTACGGGCACCATCGAAACCGTCATGACTGCGCTTTCCGGCCTTGCCCAGCCATTGGCTGTTCTGGCCAACCCGATCGCGCTTGATGCGGTTTTCTACCTCGTCGTGTTTGGGTTTGCGATCATTGCAATTTGGGCCGGTTACAAGACGATTTCGCCTCTGGTTCATCTTCTGGAAGCCGTCTTTGCTGCGATTGGCCGGAAGCTGGGATTTGTCAAAAAAACCGATGCGGACGCCGCAGAGGAAACAGACGATTCCCTTCGGTTCGACACCGGTACCGTTCGTGGTCTCACCGGCCTCTATGTCCGGCATCTGAAGCTGCTTGCCGGCAACCCAATCGGCAACATTCTTACAATCGTTGTGATTTTGGGCGCCGGCGCCTTGATCTTCACAACGTTTGCTTCCAACCCGACTGGCGTAGAGTTCTTCGTTGATGAAGAGCCGGATCAGGCTGTCGTCATGGTGTCGGCGCGCGGCAATATGTCAGCCGCTGAGTCCCTTGAGATCGTCAAGAAGGTTGAAACGGAAGTCCTACAAACTGCGGGCATTCAAAATGTCATCACAAACGCCTTTCCTCCAGGAGGTGGCAGTGGCCCACAATTCATCGGCGGCGTTCAGGACAAACCGGCAGACGTGATCGGTGAGATGTCTCTGGAGCTCGCAAAGTATTGCTGCCGCCGGAAAGCGGTCGATATCTTTGCCGAAATTCGGGACCGGACCGCCGATATTCCAGGTATCAAGGTGGAAACCCGCAAGATCGAAGGTGGTCCGCCAACCGGCAAGGACATCCAGCTTGAGGTCAAGTCCACCGATTATGACACCATGGTGGAGCAGGTTGCTTTTATCCGAACCAAGCTGGACGAGATGGAACACCTGCTAGATCAGGAAGATGGCCGGCCACTTCCGGGCATTGAATGGCAGATCACCATCGATCGGGAACAGGCAGGCCGCTACCAGGCAGGCATCGCCTCGGTTGGCAACATGGTGCAGCTCGTCACAAACGGTGTTCTGATTGGCAAATACCGGCCGACGGACTCCGAAGATGAAGTCGACATCCGCGTCCGTCTTCCAGCCGACGAACGCACACTCGACCGGTTTGACCAGCTTCGCCTGCAGACCACTCTTGGACTGGTGCCGATTGCCAACTTCATTGACCGGGCTCCGGAGCAGAAGGTGTCGTCAATCACCCGGCGTGATGGCCTCTATTCGATGATGCTGAAGGCTACGGTGGACAAAGCAGCCGTAGACGCTGAGGGCAAACCGATCACGGTTGATGCCAAAGTGCAGGAGCTGACGGCTTGGCTGGACACACAGACCTTTCCGGACAATGTCTTCCTGCAGTTCCGCGGAGCGGATGAAGATCAAAAGGAATCTGGTGAGTTCCTCATGAAGGCGATGGTCGCATCGCTGTTCCTGATGTTCCTGATCCTTTTGACCCAGTTCAACTCGTTCTACCAAACCTTCCTGACCCTCTCTACGGTGGTCATGTCGGTGATGGGCGTGTTGCTGGGCATGCTGCTGACAGGCCAGAAGTTCTCGATCATTATGACGGGAACCGGGGTCGTGGCCCTCGCCGGGATCGTGGTGAACAACGCGATCGTTCTGATCGACACCTACAACCGGTTCCGGCATGACGGATTTGAGCCGCTTGATGCGATCTTGAAGACGTCCAGCCAACGCTTGCGTCCGATCCTGCTGACAACAGTCACAACCATTGTTGGCCTGATCCCAATGGCAACAGCTGTCAATTTCGACTTCTTTACAAAGACTATCGCAGTTGGCGGCATCACGGCGATCTGGTGGATCCAGCTGTCGACAGCGGTCATCTCTGGCCTCGCCTTCTCGACCGTCCTGACGCTCGTCATGATCCCGGTCATGATCGCGCTGCCGAGCACGTGGTTACGGACCTTCTGGTCTGTCGTGGATTGGTTCCGCTCCCTTGGATCCGTCTTCAAACGGACACCTGCAAAGGTCGCAGAAGATACAGATCTGGAAGGTGAAACCATCGAGCCTGCCAATGAGGACGTTGAAGACCTGCCCGAAGAAGAAAAACGGCCGGCGGCCAAGGTGGTGTCCATGCCAAAACCGGCACCGCCAAAAATCCCGCCGCAGGAAGAGCTACCGCACGCGGCAGAGTAGACCTCCAGTACGCCGCATAGTGCAGAAAGGCCGCCGGTTTCCGGTGGCCTTTTTGTTTGCCCTTGCAAAGCCTGGTATGCATCCTTATATAGTTGCTTAATACAACTATTTGAGACGATACAATGACCGCTCTTGCCCCTCACCTCGTCGAAGACATCCGCGCTTCCTCCAGAAAGCTTGTCCGGGAATTCGGTTTTCTGGATAAAACCATTGCCGGGACGAACCTTTCCGGCTCCGGTGTCCACGCCGTTATGGAAATCGGCCTGACGCCAGGAATCACGGCCAAGGAATTGACTGCCCGTTTGAAGCTGGAGAAGTCCACTGTCAGCCGACTTTTGAAGTCGCTCGAGGCACGCGGCGATATTCTCCAAACCAAATCGAAAACCGACGGCCGCGCCTATGGACTGAGTTTGACAGAGGCCGGCAAGGAGACTTGGTTCGCCATCAACCGTTTTGGTGATACCCAAGCGCGGACCGCCCTTGCCCAAATATCCAACTTGGATGTGGCAACGATTGCAAACGCGCTTTCGACCTACGCTGATGCGCTCGGCAACCGATACAACGGGGCAAAAGCTGCTGAGTCAGAGTTTGAAATTGAGGAAGGCTATCAAACCGGCATGATCGGCGATGTCGCCGCCCTCCATGCCCGAACTCATGGTTCGATTGTCGGCATGGGGCCGGCGTTTGAAAGCGTTGTTTCCCAAGCCATGGCAGAATTCATGCCGCGTGTTGACCGCCCAATGAACAACAGTTGGAGTGTGCTGGACGGCGGTGAAGTGATTGGATCGATCACGATTGACGGCGAAGATCTCGGCAACAACATCGCGCATCTGCGCTGGTTTATCCTATCGGAAAAACTTCGTGGCAAGGGATTGGGCCGGGTTCTCCTTCAAAAAGCGCTGGACCACTGCGACAGTCTCGGATTTGACGAGATCCATCTTTGGACCCTCAAGGGCCTTGATGCTGCGCGATCACTTTATGAAAGAAACGGATTCTTCCTGGCAGACGAGTACCTGGGTGATCAATGGGGCAAAGAAGTCGCAGAGCAGAAATTCATCCGGAAACGGCCCGCATAAGACGGGCCGCCTGCGGTGATTACGTCTTCGAAATCGAGTTGCCGCCATCGCACAACATGGCGGACCCGGTGACGAAGGACCCGGCATCCGACAACAAGAACAAGGCCGCTTTTGCAATCTCTTCGGGTTCAGCCATCCGCTTAAGGGCGTGCATCCCTTTTACAAATTCCAGAAACTCCGGGTCGTTGCCGGCCATTTCGGTCTTTGTGCCGCCCGGAAGCAGCGCATTGACGCGGATGTTGTCCTGACCGCATTCGGCCGCCAGGCACTGCGTCAGACCGATCAGTCCGGCTTTTGACGCCCCATAAGCCGCCATTCCAGGCATTCCGACCGTGTGGCCGACGAAGGTGGAGGTGAAAACGATTGCCCCGCCACCCTGTTGTTTCAAGGCCGGGATTTGATGTTTGGCGGCTAGAAAACAGCTCGTCAGGTTGGTTCGAATAACTGTGTTCCAAGCTTCTTGGCGCATTTCCGGTACGGGTCCGAGATCCCCTAAAATGCCGGCATTGTTGAACGCCCCATCCAGCCCGCCGAAATGGTTTTGAGCCGCATCAACAACCGCTTTCGCGCTGTCTGGATCACTGACGTCACCTGGGACTATCAGGACCCGTTCCCGGGCACCGTTAAGCTCCGCCTTCACGGCCTCAAGCCGGTCTTTGCGCCGGGCAGTGATCACCAGATTGGCGCCGGCGTCGGCAAAAAGTTTGACGGCAGCGGCGCCGATGCCGCTGCTGGCACCGGTGATCAAAATCGTTTTGTCTTGCAACATTTTTTTAGGTTCCTCTTTGGAAATGAGGAATCCTAAGTGAACCAGATTTCCGCCTCGAGAAACCCGATTTGCGAGCCGTGTCTTTGATGTTTTATGAAGAGCATCTGGTCAGAAGGTGCGCCGCTACGCGGACCACAACGCCGGATCCATCCAGACCGGGGGTAGGTTAAGCGGACCGGATGCAACACCTACCTCGCCCCCCATAGACACAGACTGCCACGCCTGTGCCCATTCCTCCGGCAAGGGATAGGGCGTCAGAATATCGTTTTCCTGAGAAAATCCGAAGCGGCTGTAATAGGCCGGATCCCCCAACACCAAGACTTTCTCAACAGACTGAGCTTTCAGGAGCTCAAATCCCTCTTTAACGAGCGCTGATCCAAGTCCCTGTTTTTGATGACCGGGGGCGACGCACAAGGGGGCAAGCATGGCAAGCGGTATTTCCGATTGCCCCGCGGAACAGAAGGTGAAGGCGGCATGTCCGAGAACTTCACCACCATTCGCGGCAACCAAGGACAACACTCTGGCCTCACCGGTCTCCAGGGACCGCACCAATGGCAAAAGGTCTTCGTCCGGAAATGCTGCTGGATAGATCGTCTCAAGTGCAGCCAGGTCCTCAGGTGTGCTTTGACGGATAATCACCAGATCCTCCTGCAAATACGTTAGCCCCAATACCGTTAACCGCCGTGATCCTTGTCCCGGTCAGCGATGTTATCGAGATCGGTGTCGCACTCATCATCGTCGCCATCGATGGCACGGCCGCTTTCCGCCTGCGCGAGTTTGCGATGGGCCCGCCAGGAGAACGGAATGCTCAAGAGATAAAGCACGGATCCGGCAGCAAGGATACGGAACGGAAAACTGGCGGTCAGCGCGACAAACAGGACAGCAAAAACAAAGAGCGGCAGCACATAATCGCGGCGTACCCGGGTGCCGACATTCTTGCCGGAGAAAGTCGGCAACCGGCTAATCAGGAGAAACGCGATCCCAATGGTATAGACCGCAACAACAGCGCTGTCGGCGAACCAGTGCGGAAACAGGCCCAGGAACTCAAAATAGAGCGGCAGCAGCACTGTCAACGCCCCGGCCGGAGCCGGTACGCCAGTAAAGAACCGTGACGCCCAGGCCGGTTTGTCCGGGTCCTCGAGCGCAACGTTGAAGCGGGCTAGCCGCAAGGCCATCGAAATCGCAAAAATCAGCGCTGCGATCCAACCGATCGACCCCGCATCTTTCAAGATCCAGATGTACAGCATCAATGCCGGAACAACGCCGAAATTCACAAAATCAGCCAGCGAATCCAGTTCGGCACCAAATTTTGAGGTGCCTTTCATCAATCGCGCAACCCGGCCGTCGAGCCCGTCCAGCACAGCCGCTAAAATGACGGCCCCAACTGCGAATTCCCAGCGCCCTTCATACGCCATCCGCACTGCGGTCAGGCCAGAACACAAGGCCAGTAAGGTGACCATGTTCGGAACAATCAGCCGGAGCGGCACCCGCCGGAAGCGCGGCGTTGCGGTGTCGGTGTCGGCGTTTTTTGGGGCGTTGTTCACGGTTCTTCTCAGCTCACCCGGGTCAAGGGCTGTGCCGGTGCCTGCGGTTGATTGAGATCCGCCAGGATCGTCTCCCCTGCGATCATCGTTTGCCCAAGTGCAACTTTCGGCACAGTGCCTGCCGGGAAATAAACATCTAGCCGGGAGCCGAAACGGATCAGACCAAACCGGTCTCCCGCCGACAGGTTTTCGCCTTCCCGTACGAAGCAGATAATGCGGCGCGCGACCAATCCAGCAATCTGGACGACACCGATGTGGGTGCCATTGTGGTCAATCACCAGTCCATTGCGTTCGTTATCGTCGCTGGCCTTATCCAGCTCTGCGTTCAGGAATTTCCCTGCCCGGTAAGCCACACGAACGATCTTGCCCCCAACAGGTGCCCGGTTCACATGGCAGTTAAACACATTCATGAAGATCGAAACCCGTACCAGCGGTTCAGAGCCGAGCTGCAGTTCTTCCGGCGGACGTACCGGACCGACATGGCTGACAACCCCATCGGCCGGGGAAATGACCAAACCATCGGCAACGGGTGTTACCCGCTGAGGATCACGGAAAAAGTAACACACCCAACCGGTCAGAAAGAGGCCAATCCAGAAGAGCGGATCGATGAACCAGCCGACAACCAGCGTTGCGACGAGTGCAATAGCAACAAACGGCCAACCTTCGCGGTGGATTGGAACCATTGACTTGGTGACGGAATCGACAATCGACATGTTTTTCTTTCAGCATCCAGATGCGGAGGACAAAACCCATCTAACTCCGCGCGGCGATCTTGCAAGCGGTCCAAAACGCAATCCTTGCGCAGTGTCCGTTGCCAAGCTTCTAGAAGTTTTTTCAAAGGTTGAGAACCGGTTTTCCAGGTCTTCAAGCGCTTTTTGCCGCAAATGCGGCCTGTTGTTTCTCTGCCGCTTCCCGGTAGTCCTCCTCCCAATAGGGCGGCCGGCCGTATTTGGAAATCAGGAAATCGACAAAGGCCGATATCTTTGGCGGCACAAACTTGGCCGGTGGATAGACCGCATAGATATTGCCAGTCCGGGCCACCGGGTAATCGGTCATTACCTCCACGAGACGTCCGTCGCGCAAATCCTCCCAGACATGGGCCGTGGATTTGACCGTCAACCCCAGGCCATAAATCGCCGCATCATAGGCAAAGTCGCCACTATCGCCGGACACCACCGCATCCGTCGGCTGAAACGCGACCTCGCCATTCGGCCCGTTGAAATACCAGACCCGCATCGGATCAAAACCAATGCAGTCGTGATTGCGCAGATCTTCTGGAGTTTCCGGAAAGCCTTTTCGCGCCAGATACTCAGGACTGGCGCACAATACCCTCGGATTACCACCAAGCTTGCGGGCCATCAGGCTGCTGTCTGGTAAGGGAGCCCCCCGGATTGCCATGTCATACCCCTCCCCGACCAGATCCACCAAACGATCGGTCATGTCGATCTCCAGGCGCAAATCCGGGTAAAGCTGCCTAAATTCAGCCAGATACGGCAGGATGTGCTTTCGGCCAAAAAACACATTGGATGAAATTCGCAGGACACCGCGAGGCGCTTCTTCTGCGGCGCTGATTTGTGCCTTGGCCTGGTTCATCTCCTGAAGCGCGGCGCTGGCATGGCGCAAAAACACCTCTCCGGCTTCCGTTAGAGCGGTCCGCCGTGTGGTCCGCACCACCAGTTGCGTGCCCAGTTCTTTTTCAAGATTGCTGAGCCGGGTGCTCGAGGCGGACGGCGACAAGCCAAACTCCCGGCCCGCCGCGGACAGGCTGCCGAGCGCGGCCACCCGTTCAAAGAACTTCAGATCATCCAGACGCATTATTCGAAACTTTCGAAAGATATCTTCAAATCTAGCCCAATTCTTCGAAGAAGCGCAATATGAGACAACTCCTTCCAGAAACTTGAAGGAGACCCAAATGATGCATACCGGAGATCACTACGAAGCTCGTGCCCGCGCAGAACGTCATTACGAATTGCGCCGTTTGACCAAGGCCTTGTCAGGTTTTCTGTTTGGCTCATCAGCCGAGCCGCATTCCAACCGTACACGCCATCGGCAAGCAGCCAACGACCACTCAGCAAACACCTCCCGCGCTGCCTGAGCGCGGGAGTTTCCTAAACGACCAGCCTCGTCGCAGACGACCAGGCAAAACAAGTTATTTCACCGGCACATAGTCCGCCGGTTGCCCACGGGTGATAACACCCAGATCATCGTTTTCCCGGGCGGCCCGCAGGCGTTCCTCCGCCTCATCAGCTTCACGCTGACGGGCCCACATGGACGCATACAGACCGTTGTTGGCCAGCAGCTCTGTATGCGTCCCTCGCTCAGCGATTTCCCCCGCCTCCAGAACGATAATCTGGTCCGCATTGACGACCGTCGAAAGCCGGTGCGCAATGACCAGCGATGTCCTGTTCTTCGAAACCTGGTCGAGTGCGGACTGGATTTCCCGTTCCGTGTGCGTATCAAGAGCAGAGGTCGCCTCATCCAGGATCAGGATCGGCGGCGCTTTCAAGATCGTGCGGGCAATCGCAACGCGTTGTTTCTCACCGCCGGAAAGCTTCAAACCGCGTTCACCGACCTCAGACTGATACCCCTGCGGCAAATCCTCGATGAAGTCATGGATCTGCGCCATGCGCGCCGCTTCCCGCACTTCCTCGTCCGTGGCATCCGGTCGGCCATATCGGATGTTGTAAGCAATCGTGTCGTTAAAAAGCACGGTGTCTTGGGGCACCATGCCGATGGCATGGCGGACGCTTTCCTGTGTGACATCGCGTACGTCCTGACCGTCAATTTCTACCGCACCGCCCGTCACATCGTAAAAGCGGAACAGCAGCCTGGAGATGGTCGACTTGCCCGCACCAGAAGGCCCGACGATCGCAACCGTCTTGCCAGCCGGGACGTCGAAATCGACTCCCTTCAAGATCGGCCGGTCGGCATCGTAGTGGAAACGAACATCCCTGAAATG
The DNA here is from genome assembly GCF_965216085.1 of Roseibium sp. GTDB lineage: Bacteria > Pseudomonadota > Alphaproteobacteria > Rhizobiales > Stappiaceae > Roseibium. The sequence goes on from NZ_OZ244138.1 coordinate 3,353,944, forward strand.
AAGTGTCCCCTCGACGGCCTTGAGCGGAGCAGCCCCAGGTTTGTCCTGGATTTCCGCTGGTACCAGCAACAAGTCGAACATGGATTCAATGTCAGCCAACCCCTGCCGGATCTCCCGGTATAAAAACCCGATAAAATTGAGCGGCATAGAGATCTGCATCAAGAGCGCGTTGATCAGAACAAAATCGCCAATATTCTGTTCTCCGGCCATGATTGCTCTTGCGGACAGTGCCATACAGGCAGCCATGCCCAGCCCCAGAATGACCGCCTGACCAAAGTTAAGCCAAGCCAAAGACGTCCAGGTTCTTGTTGCGGCTTTCTCATACTTGGCCATGGACACATCAAACCGTTCGGCTTCCATTTTTTCATTGCCGAAGTATTTGACGGTTTCAAAGTTCAACAGGCTGTCGATGGCCTTGGAATTGGCGTCTGTGTCGCTGTCATTCATCTCCCGGCGGATGTTGATCCGCCAGTTCGAGGTTTTGATGGTGAACCAAACATAGGTGACAATCATCACCGCAACGATGACGACGTAATAAAACCCAAACTGATACCAGATGACGGCTGCCATCAAGGCGAACTCAAGAACCGTCGGAATGCCGTTCAAGATCGTAAAACGGACGATCGATTCTATGCCTTTTACACCGCGCTCAATGACGCGGCTCAAGCCGCCTGTGCGCCGCGCCAGATGAAACCGCAAGGACAGTTGATGCAAGTGGCGGAAAGTTAGCTTTGCGAGCTGGCGGACCGCATGCTGACCAACCCGGGCAAACAAGGCATCTCGCATCTGATTAAAGGCGACCGCCAGAACACGAGCGGCGTTATAAGCCAGCACAAGCATCACTGGCGCAACAAGAAAGGCTGGCAGTCCAACCTCTTCGCCAGCCAATGCATCGGTCGCCCAGGCAAAAAAGTACGGCGACAACACTGTGACGCATTTGGCGACCACAAGCGCAGCAATCGCCAATAGAACCCGTTTTTTCAGGTCCGGCCGGTTCGCCGGCCAGATATACGGCCACAGGTTGGCAAGGGTTGTCAGCGTGTTGCCTTCATCGGCGCTCACAGCTTTTTGGGGGGCAGCAGGCTTCGGCGCCTGGCCAGCTTCAGTCGCCGCCGCTGACGTATTGATTGACTGGGTCAAATGTCCTCTCCCGTCGGCCTAGTGGCCGGCTCGGTTATTTGTCTTGTGCGTCCGTTCGTCCGGCCATTGCCTTGCCTGAATTTTCCTGACCATCCGCTTTGGCAGCGTTTAAAACTTTCCAGAAGGTGGCCGATGCGTCTTCGGTCTGCTGGAGGCGTGCCCAATTCAGATGGTAGTGGCAATTGCGTCCGCGGGTGTCGCAGGTAAGGAGGCCCGCTTCCTTTAAAACCTGCAGATGTTGAGACACGGTGGATTGAGCCAGCGGCAATGCATCGACGATCTGTCCGCAACACGCCTCCTGCTCACCTGCGAGCCGGCGGAGAATTGCGATCCGCGCTGGATGACCGAGCGCCCGGAACATCGCCGCCAGATCCTCACACGCCGAAAGGCAAGGCAAATCGGTGTCCGCACCAATCAGCGGGCCGTCTGTTTCGTTCATGCAGAACCTCCAGAAGGATCACAAAAATATGATCGTAAATATGCGATCAATCTTCAGAAAGACAAGAGCCAGAAACAATTAAGGCGGGCCCCATTTCTGGCGCCCGCCCGGTTTTGTGCAATTTGTTCTTACAAAAATCAGCCGTTGCGGCCGTTGTCCGCATCCGGTTTCGGCCAGTTGAGATCACCTTCCGGTGTCAGGAAAACCTGACCAGGATAAATCAGATCCGGATTCCGGATTTGTCCCTGATTGGCCTGATAAATGGTGGTGTAGCGGATGCCCTCACCGTAAAGGCGGCGGGAAATCCGCCACAGATTATCGCCTTTGCGGATGATCACCACAGGCAGAGCTTTCTGGACCTCCGCGCCTTGCGCATTCGGCGAACCGCCAGACCCGCTGGCGACGACCTTGGTCAAAACGATCTGCTGGTCCTGCTCTTTTTCAAACACCACCGCCGCGCGCGCATCGACTGAGCTGCCGTCGTCACCGATCATATCGGCCCGGACTTCTACATTGCCTTCCGCAACATTCTTGCTGCCTTCAACCAGCCATTTGCCGCTGGAATTCACCTTCGCTTCGCCTTGGTAGTCGTCGCCGACATAAACCCTGACAGACGAGCCCGGGTCTCCTGTTCCAGCAACATAGACCTTGTCTTTTTCAGATTCGACAGCTTCCACTGTTACCGACGGCGTCGGGTCGTTGGTCTGGCTTGTTGCGCCAGCAGCAGTACTGTCATTCGTTGGCGCCGGTGTTTCTGACGAGCCTGTAGGCTGAGACGGCGGTGCGGCGGCAAGTTGCTGGTCATTGCTCGAAGTGTCTGTTGTACCCGGTGCAGTTGCTGTTTCTTCGGAGCCAGTTACGCTTGGTGTTTCAGATTGCGTTGCAGAGGATGTTCCGTTCTGCGCCGCCTCAGTAGCCAAAGCAACTTGCTGCGAGCCGTCGGATGCGTTTTGAGACGCGCTCTCCGTAGCAGCATCCGCAGTCTGTGTTTCTTCACCGGCAGTGACGTCGCCTTCAGAACTTTGAACCGCCCCGGCTTGACCGGTCTCGGTTGTTGCCGGTTCCTCAGAAGCCGCAGCAACTTCCGTGGAAGCCGTTTGCGATTGCTCTTCAGCCGGCTGCTTTTCCGGCGTGGCAGCTGCAGTTTCACTTTCTTCTGCAGCAGTCTTTTCTTCAGCTACACCGGCATCAGCCGCAGCTGTCTCGGTCGGCTTTTCAACTGCAGTCTCGCTGTTTTGATCATCTGTGCCCGGCGCTGCAGCGACAACGGTTTCTTTGGCTTTTGGTGTATCATCAGGGCTACTGGCAGGTGCTTCCGCAACAGCGCTGGGTGCGGCTGTCTCAGGTTTCTGCAAAATATCCGACGGTCCATCCGGTGAATTGAGCACCACAAGCGGCTGTTCCTTGCCCCCTTGCGCAATCGACACCGCAACGCGTTCTTCGGAACCAGAAATCACTTCACCGTTTTGGTCATGGGTTTCCAGTCCGACATCATAATCACCCGGTTTCAGCGGTTCATTGAGAATGATGGTCCATTCTCCGACTTCATTTGCGATGCTCTTGCCAACAACTTCGCCATTGGCTGTCAGGGCAACAATTGCCCCCGCTTCGGAGCGGCCGGCAACCACAGTTTCACCGGTAGGCTCTACACCAACGACATCAAAGCTTGGTTTGGCGGGATCAGCCGTAACTGCCACTTGCGCGTCTGGGGACGCCGGCGTTTCAGCCACCTCCTCAGATGGCGATGTCTCGGCTGCAGGTGTGGCGTCTTTGTCAGGCGCTGCAGCAACTTTTGGTGTCGTCTCACCTGCGGTTGTCGCTTGCGGCGCAGAGACTTCGCTTTCGTTTTGAAATGGAAGATCTCCGGTCTCGCGATAAATGTAGCCGGTCACCAATGCTGCAATGCCTACCGGCACCGCAATGATCAATGTCCAGATCAAGGTCTGTTTGTTCATTGTTCATCCCATCGAAAGCCCTCGGGCCCTGCCGCCCAGCACTTTCGTCTATTCCCTTTACGTGCCGCAGGTTAGGCATGCCAGCACATGGATAATCTTACCCATGCATAACGGCCTTTTTGTGCCGCGGCAAGAAAACCAGCTGTTTGCACTGGTTGTTTCGAACAGAATGCTTGACCTCTTGCATGGCGCAATGCCACATCATGGACTTATGACGACAAATTCTCCAAAACACCTGACAAGCGTTTGTGTTTACTGCGGCTCCAGTTTCGGATCCGATCCGGCCCATGAGGCTGCCGCGGCCCGGCTTGGCCAGCTGATCGCCGAATCCGGTTTGCGCCTCGTTTACGGCGGCGGTGCCGTCGGTTTGATGGGAACCGTTGCCCGCGCAGCTATGGAAAGCGGCGGTGCGGTCACCGGCATCATCCCACGGTTTCTTGAAAAACGCGAAGTGATGCTGGAAACGCTTGAAGATCTGGTGATCACTCAGACTATGCATGAGCGAAAGCAGCTGATGTTCCAAAAATCAGATGCCTTCATCGCCCTGCCCGGCGGCATTGGCACTTTGGAAGAAGCCGTGGAAATGATGACATGGGCACAGCTCGGTCAGCACCGCAAACCGGTGGTCCTTGCAAATATCAATGGGTTCTGGTCACCACTTCTGGAACTGCTCGACCATATGCGGGCTCAAGGCTATATCCGACCGGACACCGAAGTGCCGTACCTGATTGCCAAACAGGTTGGCGAGATCATTCCGATGCTGGAACAATCTGTCGCACGAGGTCCTTCCGTAGGCGGTGAAGGCGTTGCTTCAACAGAAGAACTTTAGTCAGAAAAACAAAAAGCTGAACTATCTCAGCCCCTAAGGGGTAAAACGTCGCAAATCCGCCTCAAAACAACTTGCTTACCGATACCAAATATTAAGACCTTGGAAGCTTCTTTGACCCAGGTTTTGAGCAGAAAAAGACTCGGACGGATACGGTCCTATGCGCACAACGCTGCTGGTTGAAGATGCTTCCTTTTTTGAGAAGGCTATTGTTGATCGCCTTCAAAAGGTTGGCCGTCACCAGATTATGGTTGCCCGCAACTACGAAGAGGCGGAAAAATGCCTCGACATGCCAATTTGTGATCCAGATCTGGCATTGGTCGATCTTACTTTGCCGGATGCTCCCAATGGTGAGATCGTTGACTTGTGCCGAGACAGAGGCATTCCGACGATCATTTTCACCAGCAGATTTGATACAGACATCCGGGAAAAGGCGCTGGCAAAAGGGGTTATCGACTATATCCTGAAAGATACGCCTGCGAGTCTCGACTACGTTGCCGAGCTTCTCAAACGGCTGTCCAACAACCCCAAGACCGGCATCCTGATCCTTGATGACTCTGCTGTTGGCCGGCAGAAAATCGCGGAAATCACGTCGCAGCACCTTTATCAAGTCTTTGAGGCGAGCACTTGTGCCGAAGCACTTTCTGTTCTTGAAGAAGTGCCACAGATCAAACTGGTCCTGGCTGACTATTATATGCCGGGCGAGGACGGGTTTGCTTTCCTTAAAACTGTCCGCCGGAAATATAGCCGTGAACGGCTCAGCGTCATTGGTATGTCCTCGCGAGCCAGCTCGGAAAACAGAATCCGTTTTCTAAAATATGGCGCGGCAGATTTCATTGCGAAGGACTATTCGCCGGAGGAAATCCTACTGCGCATTTCTCTCAATCTGGACATGATGGAGAGGATTGCGGAGCTGAACACGCTGGCCATGCACGATGCTTTAACCGGTGTCCACAACCGGCACTATTTGTTTGGCGAAGGCGCCAAAATCATCGAGTCCTGGGCTCACCGTGACAGCAGGGCCGCATGGACAGCGGTCTTTGACCTCGACTCATTCAAGAAAATCAATGACGAACTCGGTCATGACATTGGCGATACCGTCCTTTTAAATTTTGCGCGCCAATTGAAAGCGCTGGCCGGACCAGAAGACATCATTGTACGTCTTGGCGGTGACGAGTTTTGCGCCGTTTTCCGGTCTGAAACACGCGACAGCGTTAACCTGAAGTTGGCCGGGTTTATGAAGAGTTTGAATTCTCACCCGATCAGGCACGCCGGGCCGGATTTATTGTGCCAAACCAGTGTCGGCGTCGCACGGATCACTGACGGTGATCTTCTTGAATCACTCAGAAAAGCTGACAAGAACCTATATTCAGCCAAACGCAGTGGCAGCGGTCTCATGACCGCTGCGGAATAGCACTATTATATTTTTCCCTAGGAAGTCACCGACTTGCGCGCGTTCCGCCAACTGTCGAGCGTAAACACCACCAACGCCAGCCAAATTAGAGCAAATCCGGCCAATTTGGCCTGATCCAAAGGTTCGCCCCAGACATAGACGGCCATCAAAAAATGGATTGATGGCGCAATGTATTGCATCAGCCCGAGCATGAAGAGCGGCAACCGGCGCGCAGCAGAGCTGAAGAAGATCAATGGAAGTGCAGTTACTATGCCGGTCCCGGCAAGCGCAGCCAGCACAGGCAGATCGTTCAGGATGAGCGCGTCCACGCCCCAGGACAGGTTCAACAGCAAGTATCCAGCAGCCATCGGGAACAACAGCACGGTCTCTACAAACAGACCCGGTGTCGCTTTGACCGGTGTCACCTTGCGCACATATCCATAGCCTGCGAAGGAAAATGCTAAAACGAGTGAAACCCAAGGCAATCCGCCAGCCAGAACAGCCTGCAGCACAACAGCAAATCCGGCAAGCGCACAGGCAATGTATTGCCCCCGCGACATGCGTTCGCGCAGGACAATCAACCCAACCAAAATGCTCACCAGCGGATTGATGAAATAGCCCAAGGACACATCCAGAACCTGCTCATTGGCGATTGCCCAGACAAACACCAACCAGTTGACCGATATGAATCCGGCCGAAATGGCGAGCTTTTTCAAGATCGCTGCATCGGCAAACACATCGAGCACTTCCTGCCAACGCCCGCGCATGTAAAGAAATCCGCCAACGAACAGGACGGACCATGCGATCCGATGCGCCACCACCAGATCGGCGGGCACGGTGTCGGTCAGCTTGTAATAGGCGGGAAAAAAGCCCCACATGCCATAGGCCGCCAGTCCGAAGAGAATACCCCGGCGGAATTCGTCCTCGGTCTCAGAGGGAACCGCAGACTGAGACATGAAGTGCCTTTCTGGCGCTGTAAGGAAAGCCCTAGTGAGCTTTCAAAAGCGCGAATGTGATGGAGTCGACCAATGCCTGGAAGGATGCGTCGACGATGTTGGAGGAGACACCAATCGTGAACCAGCGCCGCTGGGTTTTGGCATCATGGCTTTCGATCAAAACGCGTGTGACCGCATCCGTCCCGCCATTCAAGATACGCACCTTATAATCGATCAGTTCAAGCCCTTCAATCGCCGCCTGATACTTTCCAAGATCCTTGCGCAAGGCCATATCAAGCGCGTTGACCGGACCATTTCCTTCGGCGACGGACATACGGGTTTCACCGTCGACATCCACTTTGACAACAGCTTCCGAGACCGTGATCAGATCCCCAATGGCGTTGAACCGGCGCTCGACCATCACTTTAAATGAATCGACCTTGAAGAACTCTGGCACTTCGCCCAGCGCCCGGCGCGCCAGCAATTCGAAAGACGCATCGGCCGCCTCATAAGCATAACCCAACGCCTCGCGTTCCTTGACCTTGGCCAGCAGCCGGTCAAGGCGCGGATCTGCCTTGTCGACCTCGATCCCCACGCGGGCAAGCTCCCCCAAGAGGTTGCTTTTGCCCGCCTGGTCTGACACCAGAACCCGGCGCTGATTGCCCACCGTTTCCGGCGCGACATGCTCATAGGTCTGCGGATCTTTTAAGATCGCAGAGGCGTGAATCCCGGCTTTGGTGGCAAAGGCCGTTTCGCCAACATACGGCGCATGCCGGTTGGGCGACCGGTTCAAGATCTCATCGAAGGCATGGGAAACCGCGGTGATGTCCTGAAGCTGATCATCGCTGATACCGATTTCAAGACGATCCGCGTACTGCGGTTTCAGTTTCAAGGTCGGGATCAGCGTGATTAAATTGGCATTGCCGCAGCGCTCCCCAAGACCGTTGAGGGTACCCTGGATCTGACGCACACCGGCATCAATCGCCACCAGCGAATTGGCGACTGCATGGCCCGTGTCGTCATGGGTGTGGATGCCGAGATGGGAACCTGGAACCACTTCCTGCACCTGTGTCACGATTGAATGGATTTCATCTGGCAATGTACCGCCATTGGTATCGCACAAGACAACCCAACGGGCGCCAGCCTGATACGCGGTACGGGCACAATCGAGGGCATAGTCCGGATTGGCCTTAAAACCATCGAAGAAATGCTCGCAGTCGATCATGGCTTCTTTGCCAGCAGCCACCGCAGCCGTCACGGTGTCTTCGATCGACTCCAGGTTTTCTTCGTTGGTGCAGCCGAGTGCGACCTCGACATGATAGTCCCAGGCCTTGGCAACAAAACAACAGGCGTCCGCCTTGCTCGCCAGGACCTGTTGAAGCCCTGGGTCGTTCGCCGCTGAGCGCCCTGCCCGTTTGGTCATGCCGAAGGCCGTGAAAGTCGCCTTTTCGGTCCGTTTTTCGGCAAAGAACTCAGTATCGGCCGGGTTAGCACCCGGATAACCGCCTTCCACATAATCCACGCCAAGGCGTTCCAGCAACTCCGCAATCACGATCTTTTCGTGGACGGAAAAGTCGATGCCGCTGGTCTGAGCCCCATCGCGCAGCGTGGTATCAAATAGGTAGATCCGGTCTTTCGTCATATCGCGTCCTGCTTGCCGCATTCTTCGGCTGGCCATTCAGTAAAAACGTTTCGGTTCAAGTATCGTGATCGGGATGCTGGTGGTTCTGGATCTTGGCAAAGACCTCCTGAGCGGCGGCTTCCGCGTCGCCTGTCCGAGTCGGCAAATCTATTAACCCCTCACACCACGGCAAGCGGCTTTCCAGCCCAAGCTGAACCTCCGGGGCGACCGAGCCAGGCTCATCAAGGCTCGCGATCGTTATGTCGATGTGTGAGGCCTCGAACTCATAGGTCAGCGGAGTTCCACAATCCCGGCAGAACCCGCGGCGAACCAAATTGGAACTTTGGAAGTAAGCCGGCTCTCCACGCGTCCAGCTCAAATTCTCAACAACAACCAGCGCTGCAAATGGCCCGCCAACTGCCTTCTGGCACATGCGGCAATGACAGATCGACGGGCGTTTAAACCCTTCCGCACAATAGCGAATGGCCCCACACTGGCAGCCGCCGGATTTGATGTCTGTATCTTCCGTCATGCTGTTGCATTCCTTATCATCACCGCCCGAGTACCAAACTCACCGCTTCACTTCCCAAGTTGTGATACGAGCACCGGTTTCGGAGTCTTTTGAATCCTTTAGGAGGATTCCCTGAGATGTCAGGTCAGCGCGGATCTGATCCGCTTCCGCCCAGTTCTTGGCATTGAGGGCGATGAGACGGGCATCAATGGCCGCTTGAATGGCGGTCTCATCAATGCCGGATAGATCCGCCTGGACGGGGTGTACACCAAGAAGTGCCGCCGATGCTGAATAGGTCGCCAGATTTGCCGGGTCTTTTCCAGCGTCTCCGGCAAGACTGTGCAAAGCCTGGATCGCAGCTGCCGTGTTCAAATCGTCGTTCAAGGCGTCCAAAACTTCGGCCGCAGGTGGGACATCGGTCTCAATCGGATCCGGCCATTTGCCTAGAAGGTTTTCGGCTTCTTCCAATTTCCGAACGGAGAAATCGATCGGCTCCTTGTAGTGGGTCATCAGCATGGCCAGACGCAGAACTTCGCCCGGCCACTTACGGCCGCCAAAGTTCTCTGTCTCCAGCAGTTCGCGGATGGTGAAGAAGTTGCCTTCCGATTTGGACATCTTCTTGCCTTCAATCTGCACAAAGCCGTTGTGGACCCAATAATTGGACATTGTTTTTGTGCCATGGGCGCAGCGGGATTGGGCAATTTCGTTTTCATGGTGCGGGAAGATCAGATCGAGCCCGCCACCGTGAATATCAAAAACCTTGCCCAGGTGATGCTCACTCATCACCGAGCATTCGATGTGCCAGCCCGGACGGCCCCGGCCCCAAGGACTGTCCCAGCCAGGCTCTTCCGGCGACGATAGCTTCCAGAGCACAAAGTCGCCCGGGTTTTTCTTGTGACTGTCCACCGCGATCCGGGCACCCGCTATCTGCTCGTCGAGCTTGCGTTTGGAAAGCCCGCCATAATCCGGCATCGAGACAGTATCGAACAGCACTTCGCCGCCATCCGCTGTTTCCGCAACATAGGCGTGACCTTTGGCAACCAGATCTTCGATCATCTGGATCATACCGGCAATGTGCTCGGTCGCCCGCGGCTCATGGCTTGGTTCCAGGGTCCCGAGAGCAGCGACATCCTTGTGATATTGATCCGCTGTTTTCTTGGTAACCTTGGCGATCGCTTCATTGAGCTCCATGTCCGGAAAGTCGCGCAAGGCCCGTGCGTTGATCTTGTCATCAACGTCGGTGATGTTGCGCGCATAGGTGACATGCTCCGCGCCGTATAGATGGCGCAGCAACCTGTACAAAACGTCAAAAACAATAGCGGGCCGTGCGTTGCCGATGTGAGCAAAGTCGTAAACCGTCGGTCCGCAGACATAGAGACGCACGTTGCTGTCATCGATCGCCTGAAAGTTTTCCTTCTGGCGTGTCAATGTGTTGGTGAGCTTCAAGCCCTTGAAGGTGCCGGATTTCGCTGGTTCAGCGGCGCTCATGTCAAACGGTCTCCTGGCCGGCTGGCCGGGCGGTCCGTCTACAAGGAATTTTGCCAAGAGGGAACGGCCACAGCCAGCGGTGTCGCTAGCTGCAAATAATGGTGATCGTAATGATGGTACGTGTGGCCGTCATCATGGCTGAGGTTATGGACCGGAACAGACGGGCCGGTCAAGGTCACTTTTTCATGGAGAAGCTCTGCCCGGCCGGTTCTGCCATTGGCCCCTGCGCCGCCCTCCTCTAATCTGCCGTTACGGGAATCAGAGAGGGGCTGTCCCATGCGGGAGACAAACATCGGTAAACGGCGGTTACGCCAGATTGTTATAGCTGCGCTTGCCACAATCGGCCTAGTCGCAGGCTCGGCACCTGGACTGGCGCAATCGGGGCCTGCACCAACGCCCAAACCGCAAGCCACATCAGTCCCGGCCCCAACCTTTCTCGAACCACAAACGCCCATTGCACACGCTCTTCAAGCAGCCCTCTCTCCGGACGTGTCCGAACGAGCGATACGATTTTACGGGGAACGGGCATTTGCGCCGATCTGGTTTACCGAGAAAGGCATCACGGAAAATGCTCACCTTGTGGTGGCGGCCATGGCTGCGGCCAATGACCATGCGCTTAATCCGGACAACTATGGCCCGCTGCGACTTGTCGATCAGGCCGCTGCGGCACAGTCTCCAGAGGAATGGGCCGCTTTTGAGCTGGAACTCACCAAACAATACGTCCGCTATGCGACGCATCTCTCCTCCGGCCGGGTGCAACCCAATAAGGTCAACAAGGCGCTCAATCTCTTTCCGGACCGCCCAGACCCAGAGATGTTGTTGGAACAAGCGGTTGATGCGGTCGACTTCAGTACGTTTTTAGAGGCACTTGCCCCGCGCTCAGACAATTACGCTCGGCTGAAACGGCGCTTGGCACAATACCGGGAAAAGGCCGCAGCTGGAGGTTTCACAGCCGTTCCTGAGGGTGAAGTTCTAAAGCCGGGTATGAGTGACCCGCGCGTTGCAGCGCTCCGCCAGCGTCTTGTCGAAGAAGATATTCAGATAGCGGCAGACCACAGCGGTGAAACTTATGACGACGGCCTTGTAGAGGCGGTGAAGATCTTTCAGAACTTGCACGGTCTGGCTGACGACGGGGTCATCGGCAAGGAAACCTTTGCTAGGCTGAACATCCCCTTGCAGGAAAAACTGATCCAGATGGAGCTCAACATGGAGCGCCGCCGCTGGATGCGCGACGATCTGGGCAGCTTCTATGTCTTTGTCAATCTGGCTGATCAGGAACTGAAGGTGGTCAAGGAGGGCAAAACGATCCACACAGCTCCTGTGGTGGTCGGCAAACCCTATCATGCAACGCCGGTGTTTTCAGATCAGCTCGACTATGTGGAGATTAACCCATTTTGGAATGTGCCCTATTCCATTGCAACGGCGGAGTATTTGCCAAAGCTGAAAAAGAATGCCGGCGCGCTTTCAGGCAAAAACATCCGCGTATTCCAGGACGGCAATGAAGTGGCCGCAACACAAATTGCCTGGAACAACTATTCCCGTGGGAACTTCCCCTTCCGGCTGCGCCAGGATCCGGGCAACAGCAATGCGCTGGGCCGCATCAAATTCATGTTCCCCAACAAATTTAACATCTATATCCACGACACACCGTCAAAGTCGCTCTTTTCACGAGCCGAACGGGCTTTCAGCCACGGCTGTATCCGGGTGTCTGATCCCTTTGCACTTGCGGATGTTCTCCTTTCACATAAATCGGCGTCTCCAGGACATTGGGAAAACATTCGGGACACCGATAAACGGACCATTGTTAAACCGGGTATCCCGATTGAAGTTCATCTCACCTATCTGACGGCCTGGATGAACAAAGACGGCGCGACCCATTTCCGCAAAGATATTTATGGCCGCGACGAGAAATTGCTGGATGCACTCCGAAAGGCCATGACTGAAAATCTTTGAAATTTCATAGAGATAGTACGTGTTTAGAAAGCTGAACGCCAGCTGAACGCGGCACTCAGCATGAGTTCAAGGCCGGAAATCTAATCTTCAGGGTAATCGCACGGCGTTGCCTTTTGGAGATAAAAAAATGTTGAACCGGCTTTTTGTGATCATCTTTCTTCTCATCGTTCTGGGCGGACCGTTTATCGCATTGATCGCCATCACGGACGGCACCAAGGCCTTCGGCAGCGAACTTCAACAAAAAAGTCTGTGTTTAATGACTGGAACCGGCTGTGGAGATGGAAACTTGGTTGTCACCGTCGCCAGCCGCCTATAATAGTCATTAAAGCTGAGAATTATTCTCAAGCTTGCGCAGAGTAAGAGAGTTTGGCAAGGTCTGTAGATGGACTTTAAATCGCTTGAAAACAAAGCGGAGACAGCCGCGGAGTTTCTGAAACTGATGGCATCAGCGCCCCGGTTGCTGCTTTTGTGCCTAGTTTTGGAGGAAGAACGCAGCGTTGGCGAACTGGCAGAAAAGACCGGCATGCGTATGCCGACTGTGTCTCAACAACTGGCTCTCCTGAGAGCTCAAGGTCTTGTGACAACCCGGCGCGAAGGCACCACCATCTACTATAGCCTGGCAAGTGAACCGGTCAGAGACATGATGGCGATGCTGTACAAGCACTTTTGTGCCGACCCGGAGATACCTGTTGCCGCCCGTTTGCAAACACTCGACGGCGAAAACTCGCGACGGTAAAATAGGCGGATTGTCTCTAATCTGAAAGGTAGTCGCCACACCGCGGCGGCTCGACGGTTCCCCATGGCATTAATGGCACTGTCGACGTTGAGTTTTTCGGACTGCCTTCGATCAGCTTGTCCGAATAGACCATATAGACCAGCACATTCCGTTTGATGTCGCAGCCGCGCACGATCCGCATTTTTTTGAACATGAACGAGCGGCCCTGGCGGAACATCTCTTCGCCTTGCTCAAAATTCTCTTTGATCTCCACCGGCCCAACTTGTCGGCAAGCAAGAGAAACATCCGAGACTTCTTCGGCAACGCCCAACCAGCCTGACACTCCGCCTTTTTCCGGCACTGTGAAGTGGCAGGCGACACCGGCAACAATCGGATCGTCGATGGCATAAGTTGCCAGTTTGTGATCTGGCGTCAGGAACTTCCAGACCGTAGATTTCTTGAAAATCAAATCCGGCTCGTCACTGGCATAAGCTGGCCCGACCACTTTAAGACATAGGGCTAGAACAAAAACAGCTGCAGCACGTGACCGCATTCGAAATCCTCCGGTTCTTAAAACTGATTTACATGTGGGGTGCCGCTTCAACGTATCAACCACCCGGCCCCTTAGAAAGACAATCACCCGCGCGACAGAATCGCACGGGTGGCTGGATTTATCGTCTTTTAAAGAGGCTAGAGCGCCGATCGTAAACGTGAAAACGTTTGATGGCTTTGGGTGGTTCATCCGGATAGGCACGGCACGCAGCGCGATGCGGGGCATCGGGCAAGAGGTGCAACACAGCCGGTGGATCGCCAAAAGCCACCCGAAGGGCCTCGTCTCATTGGCCTGCTGACGTGCGTTGGCCCATCCTTATGGTGCCAGCACCACTACGGGCGTCCCGCCTTGCCAGCAAACAAATGAGACGGGTCAAACGCTTCCACGTTTTCGCCCGGCGCTCTAGACCTGAGCTTTTTCCAGGACTTTTTCTTCCGTCTCAATTTCGTTTTCTAGCAGGAGCGCGTCGTCGTCATCCACCCCTTGCTCAGTGAGGCTTGCCATCAAAGATGCGGCGAACTCGCTATCAGAGACCAATTCCGCCGCTTCTTCGCCGCTGCTTTCAGCTTCGGCTGCCTCATCCGTTTGCTCAACAATTTCACGTTCTTCCAGATGGATCACGTTGAGAGCCTCCGGTTCACTGGCTGGCTCGTCCGGTGAAGCAGGCTGATCTTCAACGATCTCCAAAACTGCTTCAGCGGGTTCAGGCTCCTCTGCAACTGGTACAGATTGCGTCAAGGCATCCTCAAGGTCAGCACAGCGTTCCCGGGTCCAAACTTGCGGCTGATCCAGACCTTGGGCTTCATCATAGGCCCGGGCAACGTTGAACGGCAGTTGAGCGTCAAATCCGGACGCAGAGCCAAACCTTGGCTGCAAGGCATCGCTGATCGATTGATAGGTATCCCGCAGTCCCAATTTGCTTTCGGTGCAGGCCGTTGCCGCATCACGAAGCGTGATGACATAATCCCGGGTGGTTTCAATTGCAGTCGCCACCTCGGAATTCCCGACAACAGGCGTTCCGTGTCCCGGCATCAAAGCATTTGGGCGGAAAGCCATCAGCCGGTCCAGAGCCCGCGGCCAGTCGGTCAGATGCGCATCACCGCAATAAGGTGCGGTTCTGGATTGCACAAGATCGCCGGCAAACAGCACACCGCTGTCTGCAACCCAAACGACCAGATCGCCCATGGTATGACCGCGGCCAAGGTGCATCAGCCGCACTTCCTTGCCGCCAAGATCCACGGACATCGACGAGGCAATCGTCATTGATGGAATGGCGAGCGGCGGCAGTGGCTGGCCAGCTGGATAGATCTCAGGGAAACGGGATTTCAACACATCCCGGTCATCCAAACCGCGGGTTTCCATCATGCGCTTTGTCAGATCCGAAGCAATCACTTCACCGGCATCAAAAGCAGCTGCTCCGGCCGTGCTGTCGCCGTGGAAATGGGTAAGCAACAAAACCTTGATTGGCTTGTCGGAGATTTCGCGAATTTTTTTCAGAACCTGTTGCCCAAGCGCTTCGGTTGGCTGAGCGTCGACCACAAGCAGGCCACGGTCTCCGACAATCACGCCCGTGTTCGGACATCCCTCGGCACTAATGGCATAACAGCCGGGCCCGAGTTCATGGATCTTTGCTTCATCTCCGGGGGCAGTATCAGACTTCGTGTCTGCTTTGTTCATGACAGCCTCGCTTTCCCGTCAACAGGTTCGGTGACATCTCACCGTGTCCAGGATGTGAATAGTTTGTATTTGCCCTAGACTCACTGCTTTCAGGGTCGATTCGCAAATTTTGACGCACTCTTTCCTTAACTGTTCCTTTCTTATCAACAGATAGGTCTAGTAATTCGGCAAAAGAGGGGTTTTTCTAAGGCATCTCATGGGTCGGAACTAAGCAAAGACCCGGTAAATTTCCAAATCGACCAGCGAGTGCTTTCCTGTCTGTTTTGTCAGGCTATAGTATTGCTTTATGTCATCATCAGGATCCGTTCGATTGATTGTTAAAGCCCCTCATACCCGCCGCTTCAGCATCGCCAGGCCCAGCTGCCATGCACTGGTTCTGCAAGTCCCCAACGCGTGATCTTTTCTTAAAATGACCAAGTCCAATCGAGACACACATGGAAAATCAGAAACCCCAGTTCTTAAACTCAACCGGTTCCTGCCCTACCGATTGAACAATCTGGCAGAAGCCGTAAGCCGGTCGTTCTCAAAAATATATGCGGACGAGTTCGGGATCGGCATCCCGGAGTGGCGGGTGGTCGCGACCCTTGGCGAACATGCCGCAATGACCGCCCGCGACATTGGTCAGGCGACGTCAATGCACAAAACCAAGGTCAGCCGGGCCGTTGCAGCCTTGGAAAAAAAGGGTTTTTTGGATCGGGGACCCGGCCTCCATGATCAGCGCGAACAGCTCCTGCAGCTCAGCACCGAAGGCCGGGCCATGTACGAGGCGTTGATCCCCAAAGCGCTGGCTTATTCAGACGGCCTTGAATCCGCGCTCACCGAGGAGCAGCGGGCGGTGTTGGATCAAATCTTCGAGAGGCTTCACGTCGCGGCAGAAGAATAGTCCCAGACCTGTATCAAATTAACCGAACATGAGAGCTTTCCTTGCTATGGATAGGCTTCAAGGGGATACTGATTTGGCTGTTTGAACGGCCCGGTGCGGGGATTTGAGCGCCGATGGGGATTTACAATGAAGCTTCGCTGTCATGTCGCGTCTTGGGCGATGTCATGCGCGCTGGCCATATTGCCGGCGATGCTGGTCCATGCTGGCCCGGCGATAGCGGCCAGCTGCAAAAGCCTCAGCTCCGAACTCTCTCGCCTTCAGTCGACTGCCGGTAGATCGTCTTCAGGTTCCCAAAAGTGGCAATCAGCAAAACGTCAGCAGCAAAAAGCCCTGACTGCGGCGGAACGGGACCTTGGATATCTCGGTTGTTCCACCACTTCCAACGCGCAATGCAAGGCCTTGACGAAAAAGGTCAAACGGATGCGGTCGAACCTTGCGGCGATTGATCGGCAACTGACCAAATCTGGTGGTGCACCGGCCGGGTCAAAAAAACGGATCCGACAAATCAAGGCTGCTCTCAAGCGGCAAGGCTGCGGTGCGAAGCCGGTGACCCGTAAGGCGTCGGTAAAACCAGATACCGGCGATGCCCCACGGTCGTTTCTGGCCCGGCTGTTCAGTCCGCAACAAGCAAACAAAAAGCGGGAGACCGCTGCAGAAGTTACGGCAAGAAGCAACAGTGGTTCCGGTAGAAAGCGGCTGCGGCTGCCCTCCGGTGGAACTTTCCGGACCTTATGTGTGCGCACCTGTGACGGGTACTTTTTCCCGGTCAGTTTCTCGACCGGAAAACGGCAATTTGCCAATGATGCAGCCCGCTGCACGGAGATTTGTCCAGCCTCTGAAACCGAGCTCTATGTTTACAAGAACCCGGGCGGCGATTCGACCAAGATGATGTCGCTGGCAGGAACGCTTTATACCGATCAGCCCTTCGCATACCGCTACAAGACTGAATTTGTTGAAGGCTGCAGTTGCCGCCAGGCCGGTCAATCCAAATCCCGGTCCGCGTGGACGGAACTGAAAGCAGGTACAAACTCAAAGAGCCGAATCTTTTTTGCAGATATTAGCAGCGGAATGCCGTCCGCTTCCACCAGCACAACCGTCCGTGCATTCGATGGTGCCGTCTCTGACCTGCCCTCGCCCTTGGCCCGCATTCCGCTGACCAAAGATCAGCTGCCATTTTATGAAGACCCCGACACGCTCGCCAATATGGAAAAGGGCTTTGATGTGACCGCAAGCCTTAGCAAGGTCTTCAAAAGACTGGAAAAATCGGTCGCAAGCAATTCACAATCCACGCCAGCCGGTGAGTTGCCCTTGTTGCGCAGTCAAAGAGCCGCAGGAGACGGCGGCCTTGAGACCGCGTCAATCCCGCCAGTTTTCAAACCCGACGCCCCGGGTTTCCGCCCGGCGCCGGACCGGGAGGTCCCGGTTAGGGTAGTCGGTCCAGAATTTTTTGTCGCCCAATAAGCGGCAGCATTTCCTTCATATCGGGGCCATGATCGAGGCCCGTCAGCGCCCGGCGCAGCGGCATGAACAAGCCGCGTCCCTTGCGGCCGGTTTCCGCTTTCAAGGCAGATGTCCAGGCACCCCAGGTGTCGGATGTGATGTCACCGTCCGGCAGCATTTCTTTTGCCTTGGCGATGAAGTCCTGATCTTCGTCTTCAACCCGGCTTTCCACCGAACCACCGACAATCTGCCAGTAGCCCTTGGCGTCGGCAACGGTTTCGCAGTTGCCACGGATTGTGAGCCAGAAGGCTTCTCCGCCGCCAATTTCCAGGGCGTCCAAACGGTCTTTGACTTGGGCGTAGGACATGTCATGGACAAGACGGGAATTGAGGCCCTTAAGGTCTTCCGGGTCGAATTTCGCCGACGAGCGCGACACGCTGGTCAAATCGAATTTCTCCACCAATGCGTCCATGGTCGCGACGGCTTCAACGGCCTGGCTCGTTCCAGTTAGGACAGCAAGCGAACAGACGGACATGGCCTCAAAACCGGATTCGCGGAGGGAGCCGATCGACAGTGCGCCTTTGCGTTTGGACAGGCCTTCGCCATCTCGCGTAGTCAGAAGATTGTGATGACCGAAAATCGGAGCGGCTGCGCCCAAGGCTTCGAAAATCGCGATCTGAACACCGGTGTTCGAGACATGATCTTCGCCGCGAATGATATGGGTTACGCCCATATCGATGTCGTCGACGATCGACGGCAGGGTATAGAGATAGCTGCCATCGGCACGGATCAGAACCGGATCGGACATGGAGGCCAGGTCGACGGTTTGGTCGCCGCGGCACAGATCCGTCCAGGTGACGTCCGTCCGTTTGGTCTGAAATGGTTCGCCGTCATGGTTCGGCAGCACAAATCGCCAGTGGGCTTTGCGCCCCTCGGCTTCATAAGCCGCCCGTTCTTCTTTGGTCTGCTTTAGCCCAGCCCGGTCATAGACCGGCGGGCGTCCAAGCGCGCGTTGGCGTGAGCGGCGGCGTTCCAGCTCGTCCGGTGTCTCGTAGCAGGGATAAAGAAGGCCGGCGTCTTTCAGCTTTTGCGCCGCTGCATCATAGCTTTCAACGCGTGCCGATTGCCGCTCGATCACATCCGGATCAATGCCGAGCCAACGCAGATCCACCTCGATGGAGTCGGCATACTCCTGGCGGGACCGTTCCAAGTCGGTGTCGTCAAATCGCAGGATAAACCGTCCTCCCATCTTCTTGGCAAAGAGCCAATTGTAGAGAGCAGGCCGGCTGTTGCCGATGTGAATGTGGCCGGTCGGAGACGGCGCAAAGCGTACAGTTACAGTCATGCGCTTCAGGTACCTGCGTCCTTTGTGCTCTGCAAGCCCCAATAGCGATTTTACCCCGCCGGAGCCGCCGGTATTTTTGAAATAATCCTTGTCAGGCAGCTAACGTTCGCGAAGCTTGCGTCCTGCCGCCGTAAGTACAGCTGTCATCAGCGCACAGTATCCGGCCATGGCCAGGAGCTGATGATCAAAATTGAACTCTGCATCAATCAAGACACCAACCAGACCCGGTCCGGCAGCAGACGCAAACACCATCAAAGCAAAAGACACGGAGCGGATCGCCCCAATATGTCGGCTGCCATAAAGCTCCGGCCACAACGACCCCATCAAAGCTGCGGTAAAGCCACTGCTGATCCCAAGCAAAGTCATGAAGACAAAGGCAATCGGGGCAGCGGGGGCAAGCGCCAGGACAAGACACCCTGTGCACAGAGGCAGCAGCATCACCGGAACTAGGTTTTTGGCTGAATACCGGTCGATCAACGGCCCAAGCGTGAGGGATGTCACGATGGCCGCAGCCGCCATGGCGACAAAGGTGGAGGCAAAGAGTTCCAGCGGCCAGCCGCGCAATTCGGTTAGGTAGACCTGATTGAAAAGGATCGCTGTGCCAATGAACGGCGGTGCCAATACGCCGGCCACAATGACCCAGAACATCGGGTCCCGGAGGGCTTCGCCCCGCGTCCATTGACGCCCTTCGGCATGTCCATTGGCCACCTCATCCGACTGCGGCGTGCGTTCACGCGCAAAAAGCAGGCTTATCACTGGCAGCGCGGCAAACACCATGATAGCAGCGGCAACCGCCCAACTGGTCCGCCAGCCAATGGCTGCCGACAGAACAACGAAACTTGCCGGCAACAAGCTTTCGGCAACCGGAAACCCCATCTGCGAGACAGAGACTGCCCGTCCCCGCTGCGCGGAGTACCAGCGGCCCATGGCGGTCATGGAGACATGTGTCATCATCCCCTGCCCGGATAACCTGAGGCCGAAGATGACAACAAACAGCATGAAGACCGAATTCACCGCGGACATGGACAGGCAGAAGATACCGAGCGACAAGCAAGTCGCGACTGCGACCAAGCGGACCGGAAACACATCAACGCTGCGCCCGACCCACGGCAGTGACAACGCACTGCCAAGGGTTGCCAGCATATAAAGCAAGCCAAAGTCACCATGGCTCAGGCCAAACTCTTGGCGCAGATGACCGGACGACAGTGAAATGTAAAATGTTTGCCCGAAACCGGAAAAGCCAGTCAGCAAAAATCCGCCCGCCAGCCACCGGGCATTGGCGCGGAGAAACGTCAGATAAGTCATGCGTCCTCCGCACCGGAATTGGTCATGCGCTAGGACCGGTCCCGGAAGCGGTTGGTGATCGGATAGCGGCGGTCACGGCCGAAATTGCGCTCCGTGATTTTGACACCGGGAGGCGCCTGTCTGCGTTTATATTCAGCAATATAGAGCAGATGCTCAATGCGATGGATGAGCGCCCGGTCATGGCCGCGTGCCTCAATGTCACTGACCGCCATTTCCTGTTCGACCAGGCATGAGAGGATGTCATCCAGAACATCGTAGGGCGGCAGGGAATCCTGGTCGGTCTGATTTTCCCGAAGCTCGGCCGTCGGAACCTTGGTGATGATGTTGGACGGGATCACTTCGCCTCCCGGCCCAAGCAGACCGGACGGCTTATTGGCATTGCGCCAAGCCGCCAGGTGGTAAACTTGTGTCTTGTACAGGTCCTTGATCGGGTTGTAGCCGCCGTTCATGTCGCCATAGAGGGTAGCGTATCCGACCGACATCTCCGACTTGTTGCCCGTGGTCATCACCATGTGGCCGAACTTGTTGGACACCGCCATCAAAATGACACCGCGAGTCCGGGATTGAAGGTTTTCTTCGGTGACACCGGCTTCCGTGCCTTCAAACAGCCCGCTCAGCGCAGCTGAAAATCCTTCGACCGGATCAGCAATCGGCACCGTGTCATAGCGCAAACCAAGGGCATTGGCGCATTCGGCCGCATCCTTGATGCTTTCTTCTGACGTATAACGATACGGCAGCATAATGCTGTGCACCTTATCGGCGCCCAGAGCATCAACGGCCATGGCAGCACAGATCGCTGAATCAATCCCGCCGGATAGCCCTAGCACGACCCCCGGAAACCCGTTTTTACTCACATAATCGCCGAGCCCCATGACACATGCGCGCCAGTTGGCTTCATCAAGATCGGGCAGTTTGGCAACCGGTCCGCTGGTACAAACCCAGGTTTCTCCCTCTCTCTTCCAGTCAGATATTCCAAGTGCGGTCTCGAATTGCGGCATCTGGAAGGCCAAGCTGCGATCTGCCTGAAGCGCGAAGGAGCCACCGTCAAACACCAGCTCATCCTGCCCGCCAAGCTGATTACAATAGACCAGCGGCAAACCTGTCTGAACAACACGGGAGACAACCACTTGCAGCCGTTCCTCGGCCCGGTTTTCCCAATAGGGCGATCCGTTGGGCACCAGAAGGATTTCCGCCCCGGTTTCCTCCAGGCACTCGCAAACTTCGTCGTTCCAAATGTCCTCACAGATCGGGATCCCGATCCTGACGCCTCTGAAATCCACTGGTCCCGGCAAGGGCCCCGCCTTGAAAACCCGTTTTTCGTCAAAGACGCCGTAATTGGGCAGATCGCTTTTGTAGCGCACGGCTTTGACATTGCCGCCATCCAGCAGCAGCAGAGCGTTATGGAGATCACCCGCATCCGATAGCCAAGGCGTTCCAAGGAGCACCGCAGGGCCACCGTCGGCTGTCTCTTCAGCAAGCACCTTAGCCGTTTCCATGCATTCCCGCACAAAGGCTGGTTTCAGTACCAAGTCTTCGGGAGGATAACCTGCCAGCATCAGCTCGGATGCCAGCAACAAGTCAGCGTTTTGGGCTGCGGCCTCGGCACGGGCCTCACGAACGAGCGCTGCATTGCCCTTAACGTCACCCACAGTTGGATTAAGCTGGGCAACGGCAAGACGGAAAGAATCGATGGTCATGAATCTCGAACCGGAAAATGAAGAGGCTCGAGATGTACCTGCATGGTTTAGGCCTTGCAATCATGCAATTGCCGAAACCAGTTCACATTACTGGGCTTTTAAAGAAGTGCGAGCGAAGCTTCTTCGCGGTCAGGTTCCAGCTCCGGAGTCATTTTGGTCAGGTCCACCTTGTCTCCGGTCGACCGTATTGGCTCGCCTTGCAGTGAGATCCCTTTGCAGCGGCCCTGCCTTTCCTGGCGTTGCAGAACATCACCAATGTGCTTGTAAAGGATCGCTGGTGACACAGGTTTGGCAATAAACCCATGAATTCCAATATTCAGTGCTTCCAGAATAACCGGCCGGCGGGCATGCGCAGTGATGACAAGGACGGGCGTTGTATTGACGATTGGATCCGGATCGCGACGCAGGACCTTAAGGAAATCGGCTCCGCCGAATAGGTTCATGACCCAGTCGCATAAGACAATGTCGGGCTTGCGGTCGACCACAAGTTCAAGGGCCTCCGCCCCTTCCGGTGCCTCAAAAACCGTGCGTACACCAAAACCGGTCACCACTGATCGGATAATAGTGCGCATGTGCGGATTATCCTCCACGATTAGGCACGAAATATTCGAAAGGTCCCACGGTCCCCGCACGCTCGTCATATCCCCCACACTGCGTGTTCCACCTACGCAGTTGATATGACGGTAGAGCGTTAACCCCCTATTACCGCAACGTCAAAATTGACAATTTTATGCATAAAAAAAACAGGGGTGGCTGATACCACCCCTGAATTCTGTCAAACGCGCTAAACGGCTGGTTTATGCACTGGCAACCAGTGGTTCACTCTGCTTGCCGTCTTTTTCCTTTTTGAGATTTTCGGCAATCAGGAATGCGAGCTCGAGCGCCTGATCCGCATTGAGGCGCGGATCACAATGGGTGTGGTACCGGTCACCGAGTTGCTCTTCAGTCAATGCACGGGCACCACCGGTGCACTCGGTCACATTCCGGCCAGTCATTTCCACATGAACACCGCCAGCATGTGTGCCTTCGGCCCGATGAACCGCAAAGAAAGCTTCCACTTCTTTCAGGATCCGATCGAACGGGCGGGTCTTGTAACCACCGGCGGAAATCGTATTGCCATGCATCGGGTCACAGGACCAGACAACCGACTTACCTTCCCGCTCCACAGCACGGACTAGCTGCGGCAGATGATCAAACACCTTGTCCGCGCCGAAGCGGGCGATCAGGGTCAGACGGCCCGGCTCGTTGTCCGGGTTCAGGATGTCGATCAATTCCAAAAGACCATCCGGGCTTAAAGACGGACCGCACTTCAGGCCAATCGGGTTCTGAATACCGCGGAAGAACTCCACATGGGCGTGATCCGGCTGACGGGTCCGGTCACCGATCCAAAGCATATGGCCAGAGGTGGCATACCACTCACCAGATGTGGAATCGACGCGAGTCAAGGCTTCTTCATAACCGAGCAACAGTGCCTCGTGGCTGGTGAAGAAATCGGTCGAGCGGATTTGTGGAACACTGTCGCTGTTGATGCCACAGGCGCGCATGAAAGCAAGCGACTCGCTGATGCGGTCGGCCAATTCTTTGTAACGGTGGCCTTGCGGGCTGTCGGAGATAAATCCGAGCATCCACTGGTGCACCTGGTCCAAATTGGCAAACCCGCCCTGTGCAAACGCGCGCAGCAGGTTCAAGCTCGCTGCAGATTGGCGGTAGGCCATCGACATGCGCTTCGGATCCGGGATCCGGCTTTCCGGAGTGAAGTTGATGTCGTTGATGATGTCACCGCGGTAGCTCGGCAGCTCGACATCGTCCTTCTTCTCGATATTGGACGAGCGCGGCTTGGCAAACTGGCCCGCAATCCGGCCGACTTTCACCACCGGCTGGCTGGCAGCATAGGTCAAGACAACCGACATCTGCAGGAAGACACGGAAGAAATCACGGATGTGATCCGGATGGTGCTCCGCAAAGCTCTCTGCGCAATCACCGCCCTGAAGCAGGAAACCCTTGCCGTTGGCGACGTCGGCCAGCTGATTTTTCAGCGCGCGCGCCTCACCTGCAAATACCAGCGGCGGATATGTCGACAGGCGATGCTCAACATCCGCCAATGCCTCCTGATCCGGATATTCCGGCACCTGCAGGATCGGCATTGATCTCCAGCTATCCGGGCTCCACTTGTCCGCCATACTTCCAACTCCTCAGTGGACCACTTGTTCGAATTGAACTTTTTCAATGCGGTCCGAGACATTTTCATTCGTTTCAGCTTGCTCAAACACAGCAAACGTGCGGCCTTATACACTCCGAAGCGGGTGAATGCCACAGGGGAAACATCCAAAATCCCGGCCGCCTTGAGAAAGGTTTTCCGTGTCACACAAAACCCACGGCCAATTGAGACGGATCATGGTTGCCCGGACCTCGGACGGCTAGGCTTTTCACAGCCAGCCAAGGACGCCAGCCATGCCAAACCTACCGCTTGAACACAGTCACCGGCCGGACGACATCGCCGCACGTCTCGAACGCGGACCCGATGCCAGTTATCTGCGGGACTGGGTCTATGGCGGCATCGATGGCGCGGTCACCACCTTTGCCATCGTAGCCGGATCCGTCGGCGCAGGCCTCTCGGCCAAAATCATCCTAATCCTGGGTGTGGCTAACCTGCTTGCGGACGGCTTTTCCATGGCTGCGGCCAATTATAGCGGCTCAAAATCCGAAAACGAGGAATTTCAGCGGCTGCGTGCGATAGAAGAAAAGCACATTTCTGTCGCTCCTGAAGGTGAGCGCGAGGAAATCCGGCAGATTTTTAAAGCCAAGGGTTTCGACGGAGACGACCTTGAAGAGATGGTCCGGCTGGTGACCTCCAACCGGAGTACATGGATCGAGACCATGCTGCTTGCCGAATATGGGATTTCCGACGGAGGGCGGGCACCGCTGAAAGCGGCTCTTTATACCTTTGCAGCCTTTGTTCTGTTCGGCGCCCTGCCCTTGCTGCCGTTCCTGGCGTCCCTTCCGGCGAGTGCGGCCACAGCGTCAATTTTGACAGCATCAGCCTTTTTTGCCATCGGCTCGCTGCGGGCCCGCTGGTCCCAGCGGAACTGGATTTCTTGCGGCTTGGAAACCACAGCCATCGGCATGGTGGCAGCTGCGATCGCCTATGCCGCCGGCCACGGCCTGCAGCAACTGTTCGGAGGGTGAACCAGTCTCCAATGGCGCTTCACTTTTCTAGTCAGCGATCAAATCCGCCACAAAAAATCTGTAACGATTCCTACTCGGTTTCCCTGTGCTTCAGGCAAAAACAAAATCATTCGCCGTCAGATCAGGAAGTGACGGCATCCAGCCTGTGTCGAGCCGGAGTGTGTCTGAGCCGTAAGCAACTTCCACATCGATCCACCAGCCATGATCCGTGATCGCCAGTTCCGAAAAACTCGTGATTCCGGCACCGCTCACATCGATCTTGTCGACACCAACTTCAAAATCCTTGATTTCATCTGTTCCGGCACCGGCTGCAAACACGAAAATATCCGCCCCGCTGTCTCCGTAAAGAATGTCGGATCCGGTCCCACCGGTGATGATGTCGTTTCCGTCCCCACCTTCGATCACATCGTTTCCTGCCCCGCCGAGAAGACGGTCGTGGCCGCCTTTGCCCTTCAGATGATCATCTCCGGCAAACCCTTCCAGGGCATCGTTGCCCCTCTGACCTGCCAAAAGATCCCCTTTGGAGGAGCCAAGGATGTAGGCATCATCGCCCTGATGGCCTGTTGGATCGAACAGGGGATTGATGTCCTCCACCCAGACCGCACCGCGGGTCAGATCCGACAGGTCCGAGACGATGACAACACTGTCGCGGGACATCTCCGTGTAAAAGACCGATCCAGCGATGGCGTCAAAGGCTTGATCGTAGTTGGACGGCAAATGCGCGGTCCAGGCGATCAGATTGGTTATGTTGCCTCCGTCCCAATAGGCGGGCGTTGCATAGAAATCATTGAACAAAACCAGATTGCTGGTTTCGTATGCGTAATCGGTGTCATTTCCCAGAAGGTGAACCGTGCCATTGGCGATGACTGAGGGAACTGGATCGTTCTCAATGTCGACACTGAAGATTTCCGCGCCACTGTCCAATACGGACGCTCCATCCTCTGGCGTATAGTGAGACGCAAATCCGATGTAGTCGGCATCTGTAAAGAAGCCGCCGAAAAAGTCATCGCTGCGCTCTGCCATGTTGATGACCGCGCCGCCGCCCAGCGAATGACCGGTCACGATCAAATCTGCTGCCGTCAACCCATTGGTTTCCAGCAAGTTCTTCACCGCTCCCATCAGGCCTGAGAACGCTCCAAAGGCATAATTTGGATCCGCGGTCAGAAACTCCAGATAATCGATCACATCGCCAACAGTATCGCTGATGATTTCGTCGATTGTTCCCGTGGTGCCCCGGAAGGCCAGGCCAACCTTGGTTATGTTTCCGGCCGTATCATACCGCCCCAGCACATCGGCCTGAGCGTCTTTGAATTGAAAAGTCTCACCCTGAAATGTGCCGTTCCGGTCGATTTCCGCCCCCGGTATTCCAAGATCCGCGGGAGAGAGCACAGTCCATCCCTTAGCCTCGATCTCCTGACGCGCAGCCTCCTCGCTGTTGCCCGGCTCGAGAATGTTTTCGATCCCATGATAGCTGTAGATCATCAGATCCCGGGCGTCGGCGACTAGACCACGCGCTTCCTGCCCCCTGTAGTCGAAAAACGGCATGAAATCCTCCCTGGATTGCATTATTGCAATGCACAACCAGATATCAAATACTACCGTTTACGTAAAGGTAAATTTACATAACATGCTGCTCACGTAGTGGCGCGACTATCCTCACAGCAATTCTCAAGTATGGGAAAACGGCATAGACGCTCAGAACCGGACATCAAAACACTGCCGAAACAAGACGGAAGAGAGCTAGACCCGCTTCACACGGTCAAAAGACGGATGTCTCGCATGCCTGCGCGGTCATCAAAAAGGCGCAGCAAGGCGGGTTCAATGTCAACCGCGCGCGGATAAAGCGGCTTTCTCCGGTCCGGCAAGACCGGGACATGCCAGCCATCGGTGGTGTCGAAGAAGTGCTCCACACCCTCTTCGCCCCAAATCTGGTGATAGCCAGCCAGCACGCAGTCCAAATAACTTTGCAAGATCGGGTGCTGGGCGCAGCCCCAGCGCTCGTTTTCCGGAGTTGCTTTGAAGAGGAACAAATCCTCCGGACCTGGCTTCTGCTCCGCCTCACAGCGGAACGAACCGGCGATCCGCCCAATTTTTTCGTAGCGGCTTTCCCGCTTTTCAAGCGCATCCAGCCGTGTCTTTTGCTCCCGGGTCATGACACCCCAGATTTCAGCATCCGGGTCCTGACGCACACTGAGGGCACAGCGTCCCTGCCCGTTTTCCCAAACACTGCAGACCCGCCATTCCCGGACCCAGCCTTTGAGGCGTCCCGGCACCAACTCGGCAGCCTCGGGGACTGTTGACGCATTGACGAGAGACCCATAACCAAAATATGTGATCATCATCTCTTTCTTATTCCATCCATTTCACTGCGCGCTTTGACCGGAAAGGTATCTCATGATCGTACCGTCCCTATCACAAAACGATATTGACCTGTTGCGTGCGGATACGCCCGGAGTAAACAAACTTATCCACTTTAACAATGCCGGCACGGGCCTTGCGCCGGCGCCTGTTTTGGATGCTGTTAAAAAACACCTCGATCTCGAAGCCACGCTTGGCGGCTATGAAGCTGCTCATGCGGCCGCAGCCGACTACAATGCCTTTTACACATCCATTGCGGCCCTCATTGGATCGACCCCGGCGGAAATCGCCTATGTCGAGAATGCCACCCGGGCTTGGGACATGGCCTTTTACGGCATCGATTTCCGCGAAGGCGACCGGGTGATCACCGGCCGGGCCGAATATGTCTCCAACTATGTTGCGCTCTTGCAAATGAAGCGGCGCAAGGGCATCGAAATCGACCTGATTGACGACGATGAGACCGGCCAGATCGACACAAAAGCCCTGGAATCAGCAGTCTCGCCCAAAACCCGGCTGATCGCTCTCACCCACATTCCGACCTTTTCCGGCCTGATCAACCCAGCGGACGAAATTGGCGCAATTGCCGCAAAACACAAGTTGCTCTACTTGCTGGATGCCTGCCAGTCGGCCGGCCAAATTCCGCTGAACGTCAACGATATCGGTTGTCACATGTTGTCAGGGACAGGCAGAAAATATCTGCGTGGTCCGCGCGGCACCGGGTTTTTGTATGTCAGTGATGCGGTTCTCGATCAGATCGAACCGCCGTTTGTCGATCTGCAAGCGTCTGAATGGTTGGACGAAAACACATACCGGCTGGCCCCGCATGCTAAGCGGTTCGAAACCTGGGAAAGGTTCGTTGCCGGTCAAATCGGCCTCGGTGTTGCCACCAGCTATGCTATCGGATTTGGCATGGAGCGGATCGGAGCGCGGATCTGCGCCCTCGGCGCACAAATGCGGACCGAACTCGCTACCCTGCCCGGGGTCTCCATACACGATAAGGGACAACGAAAAGGCGGTATCGTCACATTCACTGTCGATGGAGAAACGCCTGACTCGACCAAAGCCAGGCTTGCAAAACATCAAATCAATGTCTCGACCAGCCAGGCAAGCTCCGCCCGGATCGATCTCCCGTTGCGCGGCTTGGATGCGGTCGTCCGCGCTTCGCTCCACGCTTTTAATACAGAGGCCGAAATCGAAATGTTTGTAAAAACACTTTCCGGCAAAGCGATTTAGTCAGAACTTTCTCGGGACTTGGAAAACACTCACGCCCTATCGGCAAGTCTCAAATATGTGTTACGTGCCGAATAATTTCGGACATGACGGATAAGCCGATGGTTTACCGTCAAGGAAACTCAACGCCAAATCGACGAACAGATGCAACTTGGCGGTACCGCAACAAACATTTTCTTAACCTCACTTAACTGCTATTAATACCTTCGGTGTTTCTATCAATAAAGAGATGTTTTTTACCCAGCCCGCAAACTCAGCAATTATCACCACTTCAAATTAACACTTTCCAGACTACGATACGCTCCATATTAGATCTTGCGGCATACCCGCCAAGTCTTGCATCAAAGAGAGCAAAAGTTGCAACCTTGGGTATGACGGAAGGTTGTTTGGACTAGGTGTTTTAGTTGCCCTTGCGTTCTGGGGCCTCCGCTAGACTGCTGGCCGATTTGGAAAGACGAAACTGTGACGGAATTTCGGCGGAGATATACGGACAAATCAGACAGTGCATCACGCACCCATATCTCTAGGCTCGCCTTCCTTTTGGCAGCTCTTTTGATCGCGGTGACGTCAATTTCCCTGGCATTTGTCGGCTACGTTGCTTCACTTGCCTCTACCAAGCAAGCGATTGCGAACGAAGAGCGATTGTTTCGAAATGCATTGGATGAGCGGTTACGCGATATTGTCCGCGAACAAAGCTCCATCGGCATTTCCGATGAAACAGTCACAAAACTGGTCCGCGGTTTTGATCCAGTTTATGCCCGCCAGAGCTTTAACATGCTCTGGACCAATTACCGCCACAACAAGGTTTTGCTGATCTCCGGCACCAAACAAATCCTTGCCGAGTCTTTTCAGGACTACACCCACATCACCAAGCGGCCGGCGAGCGAAACACCTGCACTCACACCGGTCATTCAAAGAGCGAATGAACTATATGCCGCCAACCGTGTTCGTGTCCCCGGCGGCTTCGGACACCGGTCGGTTCAAGGACTGGAACTGGACCAATATGCGCTTATGGGGGTTATCCGGCTCGACGGCAAACCCGCCCTGTACTCCGTCATACCGGTCATGCCCGACAACTACGACATCACACTTCCGGGTGGCGACCCGACCTTGCTGATGTCTGTGAAATACATCGATGGCTTTCTCCTGGAGCGGCTGAATTCGCAGCTTAATTTTACCGAGCTGCGTTTCGAACCCAAAGTCATTCCAACGAACGCTGGTCCATCCCATCTGGTAAAGAGCGCAGAAGGCGTGAACATCGGCTCTTTCCGGTGGAATAGCCAGACAGTGGTGGACTCCATATGGCCAACCGTTATTCCGGTGATTGCCATGCTCAGCGTGACACTCGCAGCACTCGCATTTGGTATTGCCTGGAAGATTGGTCAGCTGACCCGCTCCTTGCAAAAGAGTGAAGAACAAAACCGTTACCTTGCTCTTCATGACAATCTTTCTGGCCTTGCCAACCGCCTTCAGTTCACCCGTGTACTGGAAAGTTCGACGGCCGCCTTACCAAGCAAACCCTTCGCCATACTTCATTGTGATTTGGATAAGTTCAAAGAGGTTAACGACACTTTTGGTCATGCGGCCGGTGATACGGTGATCAAGATGATGGCGAAGCGGCTCAAGGAAGTCGTCGGCAAACCGGGACTGGTCAGCCGTATCGGCGGCGACGAGTTCATGATTATCTACCGGGCAGGTAGGAGCCGGAAAGAGCTGGACACTTTATGCCGGGCTCTGATCAGCAAAACGCTTGTCCCAATCCCGCTTGAAGGGGGCAACACAGCTAACATCGGGCTGAGTATCGGAGTTGCCATCGCTCCCGCAGACGGCACGCTCCCAGAAGAGCTCGTCGCGCGATCCGATGCCGCCCTATACCGGGCCAAAGATCTTGGTCGCGGCCAACACTTCTATTACAGCGATCTTATGAAAGACAGCTTCCTTCCGGAACACGACGCGACCACCGCCAAAAACTACTCGCCCCTGAGAGCCTAAAGCATTGGAACAAAAACCGCCGCGATTGCGTCGCGACGGTTTTCAGCTTGTCTTCAAATCCTACTTCAAAGCTGATCCGATCAGCCGCGCAACCGTTCGGTCGGCTCGCGCATTGTAACCAGCTCTTCGGCTGCTGTCGGATGCACGGCAATCGTTCGGTCGAAGTCCGCTTTTGTGGCGCCCATTTCCAGAGTAATCCCTAGAATTTGCGCAAGTTCTCCGGCATCCGGACCGACAACATGGACACCCAGTACCTTTTGACTGTCCGCATCGACGATCATTTTCATGAGCATCTTCTCATCCCGGCCGGAGAGTGTGTGTTTCATCGGCCGGAAGCTCGACTTATAGATGTCGAGATTCGGTGTCCGCTCCAAGGCTTCCTCCTGAGTCAGCCCCACAGTTCCCATCTCTGGCTGCGAGAAAACCGCAGTCGCAATCAAGCTGTGATCGACGGTCCACGGTTTGTTGCCAAACACCGTGTCAGCAAACGCATGGCCTTCACGGATGGCCACAGGTGTTAGGTTGGCCCGGTTGGTCACATCGCCAACTGCGTAGATAGACGCAATATTGGTTTGAGACTCTGCGCTGACCTTGATGGCACCGATCCCGTCCATTTGCACACCGGCTTTTTCCAAACCGAGATCTTTGGTGTGCGGCTTTCGGCCAATGGCAAACATGATCTGATCAGCGGCCAGCGCGGCGCCGCCTTTTGTACGGCCAATCAGAGAACCGTCCGCCTGTTTTTCAATGGCACTGAATGTGTCATTCAAAACGACCTTGATGCCCTTCTTCTCCATTTCCGCGCGTACGGTTTTGCGCAGGTCCATGTCAAAGCCACGCAGGATCTCTTCGCCGCGGTAAATCAGGGTTGTATCAACACCCAGACCATTGAAGATGCCAGCAAACTCCACTGCAATGTAACCGCCGCCAGCGACAACAATGCTGTTCGGCAATTCCTCCAGATGGAATGCTTCGTTGGACGTGATGACATGCTCACCGCCCGGCAAGCTGGCATCGACATTTGGGGATGCCCCGACCGCAATCAGAATGTATTTTGCCCGGATTGTCTGGCCGGTCGCCAGCAGCCGCACGGTATGTTCATCTTCGACCACCGCACGGCTGTCGTGAATTTCCACGCCGGTGTTGTCCAGATTGCGCCGGTAGATTCCCTCCAGGCGAGTGATTTCCTGATCCTTTGCCGCAATCAGCTTGTCCCAAGAAAACGTCCGCTCACCAACACTCCAGCCGAAACCTTCGGCATCTTCGAATTCTTCAGAGAACTTGGAGGCATAGACAAAGAGCTTCTTCGGCACGCAGCCGCGGATCACACAGGTTCCACCGTACCGGTATTCTTCTGCAATCCCGACCCGGGCACCATGTGTTGCTGCGATACGGGCCGCGCGTACACCGCCTGATCCGCCGCCGATCACAAACAGATCATAGTCAAAGTCACTCATCTAATGCCCCTTGGGATTTCTTCAGGTCTATCGGCCAGCGGGATAGTGGCCTCGCAGCCCACATAAGCGCTCCCTGGCTAGAAACAAGTCCCGGCAAGACCACCGGCCAGGAACAGGGAACGCTTGAGTTCTTGTGCATCGGGCCGCTTTCGCGGCCCGTTCAAGTGTCGGTAGCCTCCTCATTGCAGAGGCTCACTCACCAATCACTTATTCTTTAGGCGCTTCAGTATCGCCCTTGGTCAGCTCTTCTTGAACCAAAGCGACCATATCGACACTCAACCGGTCCTGCCACTCACGGCTGGCATTCACGGACCGACCGGTGATTTCTGCAATGCTGTCACGCAGCTTAGAACCAAGCGGCGTCCGGTAGAACTCGGCAAGCTGTACAAGTTCTTCTTCTGAGAAGGCTGCCGCCCAGATTTTGTAGATCTCCTGGTTCAACTCAGCACGGCGCGGCGCCAGCGACAAAGCGACGTTTTGCACCACTTGCGCGATCTCTTCCGCCCGGGTCGGATCGTTTTGCGTGAAGGCAGACAATGTCTGCTCCGACATCACAAACAAAATGGCGTCGAACGGTTCCAGCACCTTTGTTTCGATTGCAACCGCTTTAGCAGCTTCAATATGGCTGTCGGAAAAACTGTCTTGAGCGACCGCAGCCCCCGAGACCATGCCCAACGCCATCATCGCCAGACCAATGCGGGCAAACTTCATAGATTTCATTTCATTGACTCCTTGGCGGTCCTCCGGAGGTTATCCGGCAACCAAAATTCGCTAAATCGACGCAGGCGTAATCGTCTTTACCCCATCTTCTCCGGCCACGTAAGCCTTCGATGCAAGTTTCAGGAAAAGACCGTGTTCGACGACGCCTGGTATCTCGACCAAAGCTTCAGCAAGCAGGACTGGGTCTTCGATCCGCTCAAGATGCGCATCAAAGATTACATGCCCGCCATCTGTGACGAAAGCTTGTCCGCCAGCGAGGCGAAGTTCCAGTTTTTGCGGCAGGCCCAACTCGGCAAACGCGGACAAGATGGCGCGGCGTGTGGCCTCCTGTCCAAATGGGACAACTTCAATCGGCAAAGGAAACTGTCCAAGCGTTGGAACATTCTTGCTGCAATCAGCAATCACAATCATCTGCTTAGACGCAGCTGCGACGATTTTCTCCCGCAAAAGCGCACCGCCCCCGCCCTTGATCAGGGCAAGGTTTGCGTCAAGCTCATCCGCACCATCGACCGTCAGATCCAGCTCCGGCATCTCTTCCAACGTGGTCAGCTTTATGCCCAAGCTGGAGGCCAGCTCCGCTGTGCG
The DNA here is from genome assembly GCF_965216085.1 of Roseibium sp. Taxonomy (GTDB): domain Bacteria; phylum Pseudomonadota; class Alphaproteobacteria; order Rhizobiales; family Stappiaceae; genus Roseibium. The sequence goes on from NZ_OZ244138.1 coordinate 3,387,348, forward strand.
TTCCGATGTTGGTACACCGGTAACGTCCAATCCATCATCAACCCGTTTGGCCAGCGCCCGGACAAAAAACTCAGCAGTTGAACCAGTCCCAATCCCAAGGCGCATTCCGGAAGTAACGTCTTCCGCTGCCCGCTCAGCCGCCAGCTGCTTAAAGTGATCGCTCATCGTCCGCTTCTCCGGTTCTCACGCACGCTGTTTGTAGCGTACCGGCCAGTTTGTTGGATTAACCGCGCGGTCCTTAGCATGGCTGACAAGCATGGGTCCAGATCGTTTGCAGTTTTCAACCGGGATCGGCAAGCGGAACCGTTGACGTATAGTTAACCCTAGTTTCAGAAAATTCGAAAATAATCCAGTTTGATTCGAAATCATGGCTAAGAGGCCGAGTAGAATGTTCAAAATAAAAAAGAAGTTGAACACTTCTCCAACCTCAGCGACAGACGCGTTTGATAATTCTGGCACTGTTGAAGATACTCAAGGTGCTCAGCCCGAGGACGGCAAAACTTCCGCCGACATCATGGGTCACGCACTCGACAGCCTGGAAGGCGATCTACAGGTCGCCGCGAAAAGCATCGATGTTGCGGCAAGCAAGGTTCAAGACAAACTCGGCACACAAGCTGGCATTCTTGAGGAGATCAAATCCGGCAGCCAGGTGCTCACTGACCAAGCGGCCATGGCCGGGCAAAATGTCACCGAACTAACCGCCTCGATCCAGAATCTATCCTCATCAAGCGCTGAAATCGGCACCCAAGTCGGTGTTTCGAACGATCTAGCGGTAGAAGCCAGGGATGTTGCCGATCAGGCAAACCAAGGCGTTCTTCAGCTCAAAAGCGCCATCGAAGATATTGCCAATGTGGTCGGGTTGATTTCTGATATCGCCAAACAAACCAACCTTTTGGCCCTCAATGCCACTATCGAGGCAGCGCGTGCAGGTGAAGCTGGCCGCGGTTTTGCAGTTGTCGCTGGTGAAGTCAAAGCCCTATCCGTGGAAACTCAATCGGCAACAGAACAAATTGTTGCCAACATCGACAAGCTAAACCATTCAGCTGAGCTCAGCCTCGGGTCGGTAAGCCGCATCATTGATGTGATTGGCCAGATCCGGCCGAGTTTTGCTGCCGTTGAGGAAGCTGTTCAAACGCAGGTAGAGACCACGGCTCTTGTCGGCCAAAAGGCCGAAGAGACCGATACTTTTGTTCAGGAAGTTGTCCGTCGGGTCGATAAAATCAGAACGTCTGCTGATCAAGCGGAAGCAAATGGGGCCCGTGTCCGCGAAGCCGGAGACGAGATGAACGTTACCACCAAGGCATTGCAGTCACGCTTTGCCATGATGATCCGGCAAATGGAGGCCGGTGACCGGCGAAAGAACGACCGCCTGCCTGCAAAAATTGCTGGAACCTTTACATCTGGAAAAGTGACTGGCCGGCTGGAAACCCGGGATCTTTCGAGAGGCGGAGTGCTGTTTAGAACGGAAAGCCAGGACCTTGTTCGCAACGGTTCTCAAATCCGCCTTGAGTTGAAAGGACTTGGATCCACCGATGCAAAGATCGTCGGTGTTTCCGAAGCTGGCTATCATTGCTCGTTTACCGAACCAGATGCGCGTTTCCTGGCGGAGCTGGAGCAAAAAATTGAGCAAATCCATCAAAGCTATGCAAAAGATGTGGACACTGCGCAGTCCGGGGCAGCGCGTATTACATCAGCAATGGAGGACTTGGTTGCCCGGCGAGTTCTGACGTTGAATGATCTTTTCGACACGGACTACCAGCCGATTAGAGGGACCGATCCTTTGCAGGTTTCGACCCGGGCTCTCAAAGCGCTGGAAAATACCCTCCCGAATATCCAGGAGGACATTCTTGGCCACAATGAAGGCATGGCTTTTTGTGCCGCCGTCGATCGCAACGGCTATCTCCCGGTCCATAACCTGATCTTTTCCAAACCGCAAAAACCTGATGATCCAACCTGGAATGTCGCCAACTGCAGGAACAAGCGGATCTTTGATGATCGCGCAGGTCTAAGCGCGGCGCGCAACACACGCCCATTCCTAATTCAGTCCTACCCGCGCGACATGGGCGGTGGGAACATTGTCTGGATGAAGGAAGTCGATGCGCCGGTTTTCGTGCAGGGGCGGCATTGGGGCGGTTTCAGAACAGCTTATAAACTGTGAGGCAAGCCCCGCCCCCTGCTGCAAGTAGTCAGATTGTCCGGGCACCTTGCAGCACGACACGAATACGGCTAGGCAATTGCATCATCTGTCCAGCCTGAGGTTCTTATGTCTGTTCTCGTTTTTGATCTCGATGGTACGCTTGTCTCGTCCATGGAAGATCTCGTGGCTACGCTCAACGCAGTCTTGAGCAAAGCAGGACATGGCACGGTTCCCCAGGAAAAAGTGAGCAACATGGTGGGCATGGGCGCAAAGGTGCTTTTGCAACGGGGATTGGATTACTTGAATGTTGCCTGGACCGACGAGACGATCGCTCCGCTTTTCGATGATTTTCTTGAGTATTATGCCGCAAACATTGCCGTCCACACACGACCTTTCGGCGGCGTACTCCCGGCCTTGGAGCGTTTTCGGGCGGAGGGTTGGAAACTTGCGGTTTGCACCAATAAATCAGAACGCCTGACCCTGCCGCTTCTAGAGGAACTCGGCATGACACAGTATTTTGATGCCGTGGTCGGCGGTGACACTTTTTCCGTGTCCAAACCTGATGCCGCCCCAGTTCTTGGTGCAATCGAGCGCGCAGGCGGCCGGACAGCTGGTTCCATCATGATTGGAGACAGCATCACTGATATCAACGCCGCCCGCGCGGCGGGCATCCCAGTGATTGCGGTAGATTTTGGCTACACTCCCGTTCCGGTCACCGAGCTTGGTCCGGACCGGGTGATTTCTCATTTTGATGAACTGGCGGATGCAGTCTCTGCTCTCTCATTAGCTCAACCAGCGTAGATTAGAAGATAGGCTGCCTTTTTTTCCGGCAATCCACTTCATTAATTCAAGGCCACAACCGGCGGATAGTTTCGCCGGGCGGGAAGCCCTTCATTCGTATTTACATCAAGGGCAATAACGCCAGGTAACTCACCAACCTTGGCACCAATTTTTATCTGTAGAAATACGGATAGATTTACCTTGCACATCAATACAACCTCTGACTTCATTCTCGATATTCACCATTTTTAATTCACCTCAACCAACCTTGTATCCCTGCCTATGACGGAAAGGTAATAGCCATGAGTGTCAGTGATTTTGAGTTTGGCATGCATGCCTTGAGCAATTCTTGGAATACCTCCGGTGCGCCTGCACATAGCGGCATGTCTGTCGCGGATATGATTGTATTGGCCGCCCAGGGTGGATCGACCGTAGTTCGTATCCCTCTAGATCTTTCAATAGTTACAAGCTCTGGCGCACCGCAATGGAGCATCAACTCCATCGGATCACTGTTGCAGGTCGCCGCACAAAACGGGGTGAAGATTATCTTCGAACCCGGTCAAACACCTTTGGATCTCCTCCCCCCAGGTTCCAGCGTCAGTGATGTTCCAAGCGAACAATGGGCGATTGATGCCCTGGCTGACCGGTTTGCTTTGATGGTCGAACAAGTGCACAGCCAGTATTCAAGCTACACAAGTTCAATTGCCGGATGGGAAGTTGGAAACGAACCGAACCTCTCCTATCAATATACTGGAACCTACTATGGCGGACAGGGCGACCCCAATCATCCGCGCTTTTACGCCGTAAGTACGGACAATGCCGACTACTATGCCCGCTATCTTCACGCGGCCAACGAAGCGGTCAAAACCGTCGAGGCAACTCTCAATCAAAACATCAAAGTGATCGGTGCAGGCATCGCACACAACGACTATGCCTACATGGACACGATGTTCGCCACACTCAGCACCCTTGGGGCGGATGTTGAAGCTTTCGCTATCCACCCTTACACGACCTACGATTACTACGCAGCTCAACCACAGTCAGGCCGGCCAACCGATTGGATTCCCAACCCGACAAATTCTGCCTCCGGATGGGATTATAACTTCAGCTTCCAAGGTGCACTCTACAGCATCCAGTATCTCAAGGATTACCACGGCTTCGACACCTCTGAGCTCTGGCTTACAGAATTTGGGGTGCCATCTTATCTCGGATACCGGGGCGCGGGTGCCGCTGGAGAAGCAGATCAGGCCTATTTCATGGCCGAGGCGATCGGCGTGCTTGATAGCTGGGACAATGCGGATCTTAAAGGTGCCGTTGCCCATATGGTTCTGGACAATTTCCATAGAGAAACCAATGACGGGTATAACGCCTACGACGGGAACAGCAGCAATGACGGCAGCTCGTCGGTAGCAGAGGGATCCTTCGGGCTTTACGGACGGTACGCCAATGGAACAATTTATGCCAAACCCGCCGTCGCGTTCTTGCAAGCTGTCATGTCCGGACAAGACTATTCTGATCCAGCCATCCGTCTCCTGAATGAAGTTACTTCAAATACAGTGGACGTCAGCCAATGGGGAACCAATGGCGTCGGCCTTCTAGATGGATATGTCCTCTTCACAAATGACGATGCCGATACGGTCAATGGCTCTCAATTTAGCGACAGCATATTCGCCGGAACCGGCAATGACAATGTCAATGGCAATGGTGGTGACGACCGCCTCTATGGTGGTCAGGGCAACGACGTCATCAATGGCGGAAGCGGTGATGACGACCTTTATGGAAACACAGGGGACGACAATCTCGCTGGCGGTACTGGCAACAATAGAATCGATGGCGGCACCGGTTGGGACACGGTTGTGGTTGGTGGTTCCAGTTCCAACTACTCCTGGTCCGGCAACGGCTGGTACGTTACGGTTTCAGCCAACAACGGGTCCGAGTTCACAGCTGCCATAAATGTAGAAGCGATCTATTTCACTGGAGATGATTCAACAGTCAATTTGAGCGATACGGACATCAATCGTGGCAACGGCGGCGTATCCAATTCTACCGGTGGAGCGACAACGCCAACACCTGCTGATGACACCACCCAAGTGACACCCGGCGGCTCCGTCACCCTTGATGTGCTGGCCAACGACACGGACCCCAACGGCGACACGCTGACGATCACCCAGATCAACGGCGTCAACATGCAACCGGGATGGCAAACCTGGGTTTCCGGTGCCGATGGCCTGGTGATTTACAACAATGACGGTACGCTCACCTACCAACCGTCGGCAAGCGCCAACGGCACCAAAAGCTTCACCTATACGGTCTCCGATGGCACAGAGACGGCAACAGCCACCGTGAATGCAATCGTCGCACCGATCGCAACCGTGCCGACACCTGCTGATGACACCACTCAAGTGGCGCCAGGCGGCTCCGTCACCCTTGATGTGCTGGCCAACGACACAGACCCCAACGGCGATAGCCTGACGATCACCCAGATCAACGGTGTCAACATGCAACCAGGATGGCAAACCTGGGTTTCCGGTGCCGATGGCTTGGTGATTTACAACAATGACGGCACTCTTACCTACCAGCCGTCTGCAAGCGCCAGTGGTACCAAAAGCTTCACCTATACTGTCTCCGACGGCAATGAGACGGCAACGGCAACTGTAACAGCCACTATTGTTGCAACCACGCCATCACCAGCTGATGACACCGCCCAAGTGGTGCCCGGTGGCTCCGTCACCCTTGATGTGCTGGCCAACGACACAGACCCCAACGGGGATGCCCTGACGATCACCCAGATCAACGGCGTCAACATGCAACCAGGATGGCAAACCTGGGTTTCCGGTGCCGATGGCCTGGTGATTTACAACAATGACAGTACGCTCACCTACCAACCGTCGGCAAGCGCCAGTGGCACCAAGAGCTTCACCTATACGGTTTCCGACGGCAATGAGACGGCAATGGCAACTGTAACAGCCACTATTGTTGCAACCACGCCATCACCAGCTGATGACACCACCCAAGTGGTGCCCGGTGGCTCCGTCACCATTGATGTGCTTGCCAACGACACGGACCCCAACGGCGATACCCTGACGATCACCCAGATCAACGGCGTCAACATGCAACCAGGATGGCAAACCTGGGTTTCCGGTGCCGATGGCCTCGTGATTTACAACAATGACGGCACCCTCACCTACCAACCGTCGGCAAGCGCCAGTGGCACCAAGAGCTTCACCTATACAGTCTCCGATGGCACTGAGACGGCAATAGCCACCGTTACTGCTGTGCTCGGGTCGTCTGCAGCCCGGGCACTTCTTATGACACCAGAGGATTCCGGAGTTTTTGCCGAAGCACCGGATAATGGGATAGCTGCTGCCACATCGATCACTGGCATACCGGCGGTCAACGTTTTGGATGACAACTTCCTCTAAAAAACGCAGAGAAACGGCGCGTTTACCACGCGTCGTTTCGCAACTTTTAAAATAAGAGCTGCTTGATCACACTCGTGAAGCGTTCGCTAAAAAATTCCTTTTTTCACGGATTTTCTGGTCGCAATCCCCAAAGGATTATCGAGGTTTGAGCGGCTAATCTGTCACAAACGCTGTGTCCTGCTATTCTGTTGCAACTGATTCCCGACTAGGCAGAACACAAATGGCAACACAGGCCGCGAATAATCCCATCAGAGAGAAACTGCTCAAAGGTATTTCCCTGCAGAAAACCGGCGAATATGAAAAAGCACAGCGGGTTTATAAGCAGGTTGTCAAAAAGGCTCCCAAAAACCCGGATGGCTTGCATCTGCTCGGGGTAACCTATCGTCAACTCGGTTTTCCGAAACGTGCTCTGGAGTACATCCAAAAGGCGATTGCGCTTAGCCCGAACCAATCAGTTTTTTACGCCAATTTGGCCCGGACGATGATGGATTTGGGGTCTGACGTCGACAGCCTTCTTGCTGTTTGCAACAAGGCACTCACGCTAAACCCGAAAGAGCGTGAAGCCCGCAACATCAAAGGCATTGCACTCACCAAGAAAAAGGAATTCGAGGAAGCGGAGCTAATCTTCCAGAGCCTCATCGTAGAAGATCCTGACAACAAAGACGCATACCGTAATTTTGGCACGCTTTTAATGGACGCTGATCGCGAGCACCATGCGGTCAACTTCTTCACCAAAGCGGTCATGCTAGAGCCGGATAATCCGGAAAACTACATCCTGCGGGCGCGCTGCCGCATAAAGCTCAAGCAATATGAACCCAGCCAGTATGAACTCACCGAGGCTTTGGAGCGGTTTCCGGACAACGGTGACATCAAACATGAGGCCGCCCGACTTTTGTTTTGTATGAACGAGTCCAATTTGGCGGTTCACTATGCCCGGCTAGCTCACAAAGCCGACCCACGCGATTTCCATAAATGCGTAACTTTCGGTGTCAATCTTCTCATGCATGGCGATTCCAAAGAAGCGCTGGACGTCATGAAGATTGCCAAAAAATACGCACCTGCAGGCAACCGGACAGTCGATTGGAACCTTGCGCTTGCCTATCTGGCAAACGGCGATTTGAAGAACGGCTGGGAGCTTCACACCGCACGTTTCGATGATCCGGCGGCCAAGCTCATCCGGCGCACGTTCGATGTGCCTGCGTGGGAAGGTGAAGATATCTCAGATAAGACTATTCTGGTCTGGGCCGATCAGGGGCTCGGTGACGCAATCAAGGCCGGTACAATGTTGCCGGAGCTGATCAGTTTGGCCGGAAAAGTGATCGTCGAGCTCTCGGAAAAAGGCGCAAAATACTTTCAATACTGTTTCCCCGAAACCGAGTGCCGCGCCGCCCAAATGGACAAGGACTTTGCAGCCACGGCGTCAGACTTCGATCTTCATGTCAACATCGGCGAATTGGTGCGATTCTTCCGGCCAACGCTTGAATCCTTCCGTCAGGCTCCCTGCCCGGTCTATTCTTTCCAGAAAGAGCGGGCGGTGGAGTATCTTCAACGCCTTAAAGGTCATGAAGAAAAACCGGTTATTGGATTTTCCTGGCGGTCGCGGAACCTTGCGGTAAACCGAGCCCGTTATTATCTGTCTGCGCCAGGTATCGCCCCAGTTCTAGAATCGCGCGATGCAATCTTCGTCAATCTGCAATACGCCCCGCTGGAGAAGGAAGCGGTCTTTTTTAGGGAGCGGATTGGAGACCGGTTCAATATCTTAGAAGACGTGGACCTCTTCGACGACCTCCTAGGCGCTGCTGCACTGACCGCTTGTTGTGACTTTGTCGTATCGGCTAACACGAGTGTCGCTGATATGGCCGGAATCCTAGACGTTCCCTGTATCCGTTTCGGACAACAAGAACCTCCTCTTCTTCTCGGTCAGAAAAATCCGCCCTGGTATCCTTCGATGACTTACATGCACCCCTATACAGACAAACCTTGCGCGGAGTTTGTACCGGAAATCATCAAGGAAATGGACCGTCAATTGGAGAATTGGACCCCAGAGCGGCGGAACAAACGTCTGGGGCTCTAACAGATATTTACTGGTGGATTTGGACGATCAGCCCGGTTTGCGGGCGATCGCGACCAATGTGTCCGTGGCGTCGATCCGGTTGAGCGCGGCTTCGTAGGATCTCTTCAAATCGGGTGTGTCGATAGCCGCCAGCGTCGATTTATGGCCACCGGGCTTTCCTGATGACAACCATGTCAGATGGTTCGACAAGGGATAACGCTGTACGCCTTCAATGACGATACCGCCGAAGCCAGCATAGGTCAGTAGACGCGTAAGGCTGTCTCGTGTGTGCAGAACCAGATGCTGGCTCCACAGCGTGAAGGCTTTGAACGCTTCGCTTTTCAACTCATTCAGCAAGACATCTTTTGCATGTGGCACTTCAGCGACCAGTAGGCCTCCCGGTTTTAAGACCCGGTAGAGCTCCTGAAGGATCGGCTTAGGTTCAGGCAAATGTTCCAGTACGTGGAAGCTGAGTGCGCTGTCCATGGACCCATCGGGCAAAGCTGACAAGGACGTGTGACAGGAAATGCCGTTGGCATTGAGCGCGGTCACATAATCTTCCTGTAGTTCTACTCCGCAGCAGCTCTGCGCTTCGTTTTGAATCGCGTGCAGGAAGGCCCCGTCACCGCAGCCGAATTCGACAATGTGTTTGCCCGTAACATAGGGCCGGTACGCCGCCATGCGCCGCGTCGCGTCGATCATGACTTCATAGTCGCGTTTACCAATCAGCGCTTCATTCGCCTGACGATAGGCACCGTCTTCATAGACTTGGTCGCCACCATAGAAGCCGTCGATGTAGATCACGCCAGATGAGCTGTCGCGGTAGACCGTAACATTGTCGCGGTCCCGGGTTCGGGAGGCGAAAATTTCTTGGGTCGCTTTGCTGGCAACACCCAGTTCTTCCAAAGTCTCAAAAATACTCGCCATGGGCTTGTCCTCAGCTTCCAGCTGGTTGGATCATCTCCGACTGATAACCGGCTGCTATTGCATAGGCTTCAAGCGCGAGCCAATCGCGCGGTGTGTCGAGATCGATCTCAACAGCATCCGGCAGAACGACTGGAACGCTGAGGCCAAAGAACCGCTCACCGGCTTTAACAAAGCCGTCCTTCCGCAACGCATAGATGGCCCCGGTTTCCCGGAACTCTTGGGGCCTATCCTGCCGGCGCTGGCGTGGTTTGGAGGCATCATGATTGATGCCAACGCCCGAGCCGTCTTCTGCGATTTGCCAAAGGAAAGCATGCACCTCGACAACCGAAAAAGCTGTATCTGCATTTTGTTCGGCGCGCGCCCGGACCACTTGATCGATTTCGGCAGAACTTGTCAGAGGCGCAGTGCATTGCAGAAAGACGATGGTATCCGCTGCCTGACAGGCTTCTGTTTCCGAGATTGCATGAAGAACGGCAGATTCGGAAGACGCTTCGTCACCTGAAATGCCGGCTGGCCGTTTGAGGCCATCGGCGCCATATTCCCGCGCAACGGCTAATATCTCGTCGTCGTCGCTGGAGACGATCACATCAGAAACCGTTTCAGCAGCCTGAGCCGCACAGATGGAATGGGCAACTAAAGGCAGTCCCAAGAACGGCTTGATGTTCTTTCCCGGAATACCTTTTGACCCGCCGCGCGCGGGAATGATCACTGCGACCCGTTCCATCTCACGTGCCTCCCGGCGTCTGGTCAAAGTCCAGGATTGTTGACCGCGGCTTTTTTCAGATCATAAATCGCCATGCGCCGGGCAATTTCCGGCGCCAGGACTTCTGGCTTCCAGCCCAGCATCTCCTGGGCCTTGGTGTTGTCACCGCGCAGGTAGACCACATCAGACGCCCGGAAGTACCGCGGATCGACATAGGCGATCAGTTTGCCGGTCTTGCGGTCATAACACTTCTCGTCCATGCCTTCGCCTTCCGAATGCAGGTCGAACCCGACCTCCTGGGCCGCCATAAACAAGAATTCGCGCACGGTGTATTCAGTGTTGGTGGAGATAACAAAATCATCTGGCCGGTCGTGTTCCAGCATCTTGATCATCATGTCGGTGTATTCAGGCGCGTAGCCCCAATCGCGCACGCTGCTCAGGTTTCCAAGCGGCATGGCGTCCCTGCCCTGCAGCTTGATCTCTGCAAGCCAGCTGGTGATTTTGCGGGTGACAAACTCCAGGCCGCGCAGCTCAGACTCGTGATTGAACAAAATGCCGGAGGTCGCGAACATGTCATAGGCCTGCCGGTAGTTTACGACCAGAGAATGCGCCCCCAGCTTGGAGACTGCATAAGGGCTTAGCGGATTAAACGGTGTTTTTTCCGTTTGCGGTTTTTCCAGTACATCGCCGTACATCTCCGAAGTCGACGCCTGATAAAGCTTGGCATCGAGTTTCAGGATGCGCATTGCTTCCAGAATGTTCAGAACCCCCATGTAGTTCACATCGGAGGTGTAATGCGGGAACTGGAAGCTGTCGGCGACAAAACTCTGAGCAGCCAGATTATAGATGTGGTCCGGCCGGATTTCGTTCAAAACGTTTTGCACATTGGCGAATTCCGTGACTTCCAGCGTGCAGTATTTGATCTTTTCCCGGATCCCAAGCTCGTTGAGGCGGTCGGTCTTGGATGTGCTGCCCCGGCGCATGGCGCCATAAACTTCATGACCGCGCTCAAGCAGGCCGCGCGCCAGAAATGCACCGTCCTGGCCGGAAATTCCGGTAATCAGCATTTTAGCCATTTTGTTCTCCTAACTGCCGGATCGCCTTGTCGAAGCCGTCGCCCTCGGAAAGGTGGCCTTGCCACACTTCCAGAACCTTGCGTCCAGGCCTGTCAACATATTGCGAAGGATCCCCCAGATCGCCTTCGCCGAATTCAATGCCTTCACCGTCAATCCCAACAGCATCGGCAATATGGATGTGCCGGGCAAGCGGCATTAACCGGTCACACCACTGACGCCAGTCCGCTTTCGAATAATTTGCCGACAAAATCAGATGCGACAGATCCAGGCAAACTTCCATCGAGATATCGGTGATGATGTCGATGTCGTCTTCACCGCAGAACATGTCGAGCACGTCAGCACCACCGAAGTACCAGGCAATGCGCGGCAGCCACTGCGGATAGATCGGAGCCCCGCGCTCTCGGCCGGCTTCATCAAGGACCTGTTGCAAACGTTCGTAAGTTGCCCGTTTTCCCTCCGGCAAGAGCCTTGAGAAACTGCCGACGATCGGGACGCCAGCGCCGGTGCGCTGCTCCAGCTCCACCGCCAGATCGACACAGGTTTCGATCACCTTCAGACTGCGGATACGGGTGTCGTCTTCCGCAGACATCGGATCGATCAGCGTCTTACTGTCGATGTAATCGGGAATGTGGATCGAATAATGCCGGGTTAGATCAAGCTTCTCTAATCCGTCAGCCATCGACGCACCGAAGGTGGCCACCTCTTCATAGGACAGATGAAGCTCGTTGTTCTGGATCGGAAAACGGCTCTGCAGAATTTGTGCATCGTGTAGACGGAGCGGAATGGAAAGCTGTTTTTCGTCGCAAAAAGCCACCAGTTCCGGTTCAAGCGGCGGTTTGGGCTCGGTGAAATGCAGGTCGGAAATAGCTGTTCCTTCCCCCACCGGTCGCCGGACAGCCGTGAGGCCTCGTTTTTGAACATCGGCCCAGGTCAGGCCCTTCCGCGGCGCCTTGACCACCACATTGGCTTCAGACAAGGCTTCACCTGCAGCAATATCCTTGCTTGCATAAAGGGAAGACCCAAGGTTCTGCATATTGATGCGCTCACCTTGGTTGATGTCCCGGCGTCCAGTCCCTTGAACAGTGTCAAAAGCATTCAACATCCGGCACATGCGCATGAATTCTTCTGGATCGGATGACGAACTGTCGTCAATGCCCTTGCCGTGTTTGTCGAGGGTCAAATGCCGTTCAAAAACGGTTGCCCCATTGGCCGCTGCGATCAAACAGACTTCCCAATCCTGATCATGACTGGAATAGCCGATGTCCGCATCGGTCTTTTGCTTCAAGGTTTCGATGAATTTCATCTGCTGATTGCCGAGCAGAACCGGATAATTCGAAATGCAATGGAGATAAGCAATCTCCGGCACATCCTTGGTGGCTTCAATCGCCTTGAAGATATCGTCCTCCGAATGACCTCCGGTGCTCAAGATCAGCGGTTTTCCGAGACCCGCCATCGCGGTGACCAGCTCTTCATTCATCAGCTCAGCAGACGGCACTTTGAAGAAATCAAATTCGGAGATCTTGTCACCGAAGTCAGCAGCGTCTGAGAATTTAAAAAAGCTGATCCCGGCCTTCATGCCCTTTTTTTGAATGAGACCGGCAAGGCGTAAGATTTCGTCTGGTGAGATATAGCTTTCATCGATTTCACGGCTGAGGATCTCATCACCGATCTCACTGATCGCTTGATAAAACCCGGCCTTGGCCCGGTACTGAAACTTGGCGCCCCAAGCCCCAGTTTCACTGGCAATATCAATGAGCTGCTCCGCGATCTTAGAAGAGCCGCGGTGGTTGATGCCAAGTTCGGCAATGATCTTCATGCGTTCGCATCCCGCCCAGGAAATGTCGAGTTTTCAAGCCGACTGAAAAACCATCTAACTTGCGCCAAGGTTATTCCATGCCATCATCCGTTGACATTCACCGGGCTCGCCATGCGGCAGTGGTCCACAGATAAGCTCAATATTCACAGGGATTTGGCTGGATTGGAAGCCTCTAGCCGTCAAACCCTCTCGCTTAGAAGGGTAGGCAAAGAAAAAGGCCGGGTTTCCCCGGCCTCTTTGATTCTCTTCAATTTCCGTCAAAAACGTCAGCCGACGAAAGCACGCTCCACAACAAACTCGGCAGGCTTGTTGTTGGCACCTTCGTTCAAGCCTGCTTCTTCCAACAAGACCTTTGTGTCGCGGATCATATCCATGGATCCGCAGATCATACCCCGATCGACCGCCGGATCGAGCGGCGGCACACCCAAGTCTTCAAACAGCTTGCCGGAAGATATCAAGTCCGTGATCCGGCCCTGCCGCGGGAAGTCTTCGCGAGTGACGGAAGTGTAGTGCACCAGTTTGTCTTTGGCGAACTCACCGATCAACGGATCATTCAGCGTTTCCTGAACCAGCTCTTCGCCGTACTTCAGTTCCGCCACTTCACGGCACGTATGGGTCAGGATCACCTGATCAAACTTCTCATACGTATCCGGATCGCGGATCAGGCTGGCAAAGGGCGCGATGCCTGTACCGGTGGAGAACATATAGACCCGCTTGCCCGGAACAAGCGCGTCATTGACCAATGTGCCCGTTGGTTTCTTTTTCATCAAAACCGCGTCGCCGGGCTGAATCTTCTGAAGATGGGACGTCAGCGGCCCATCCGGAACTTTGATCGAAAAGAACTCTAGCTCTTCGTCCCAGGCCGGGCTGGCAATGGAATAGGCCCGGTAGAGCGGTTTGCCGTCGATCATCAAACCGATCATAACAAACTCACCTGAACGGAACCGGAAACTTGCCGGACGGGTCATCCGGAACCGGAACAGGCGGTCAGTATAATGCTGGACTGTCTTCACCTCTTCCACAAATACATTGGCCGGCACGGCATCTGCGAGATCAGCGGGTTTGGCAAGTACGTTCATATTTTTCCCGTCCATGGGTCTTGGCACACTTACGATTTATGCCCCGTGTACCATCAATTGCACCTTGACTTGAAGCAACAGCGGCCCACCAAATGTGGGTTTGGCAAAAAAAACATCCAATATTTTCGATAAACGCGCTCAAATGACGCACTGCAAAATGAATATTGCAGTCTTCTTGTTTCGATGCACTACCAGATATAGCACAGCCCAGAACCCAGGCCGTCTGGACGAATTGGAGATCTCTTTCGCTGGGATTTGCCGTGTTCAGGATCAAGAAAAGCTGCCGCGGGTGATGGTCGTGCATCATCAAGGCGGATTGCGCGGAGGATTGGGCGCTGCAGACCTAGCCCTTCGGGTGAGGCAAAGGACAGCAATCTGACGCGGACAGCCCCTTGACCGTTTCACCGATGCGCTTTGCAGATCTTTCCACGTCATTTTTAGACCTTTGTCTCGCGAAAGACATCTCCAATTCCTCCCGTCCATACGGTCTCGCTATTAACCTCGCAGAGATTTGAAACCGCGACTGGACCACGTCAAAAATGCTGACTTTGAAGGCTGCTGATGGTGATTAGAAATTGCACAATCACGCCAGAACACAAGCAGAAGTGCTGACCAGTTTACGACAATCTCAAGAAGATCCGGATATCTGACGTTTTTTATTTGACAGCCAAGTTAAAAATGCAGAAATTACTGCAATCACAAGACAAGCTTCAATAATACCTTCCAATGAGGCAAAGTAAATGTCCGGACGCGCGCACGACGATACGCATCAAAAAATAGCATTCGTGCTCATGGATCGCTTTTCCATGAATGCATTTGCGAGTGTCATTGAACCACTTCGCATAGCAAACCGTATGCTCGGCAAGGATTTTTACGTATGGGAGACTTATTCCCTTGACGGAAATTCAGTGGTCGCGAGCAACGGCTGCGAAGTTTCGGTCAAAAAATCTATTCGGGAACTTGGCGACGCAGATATTACACTTTTGTGTACTGGAATGGACGTTGAGCGCCTGCCGCTGGATCCGGAACTGGGCAACAAACTTCGCCGCCTGAATGCGCTTGGCCGCACCTTTGGCGCCATCTGCACCGGCGCCTATCTGTTGGCCCGCTATAATCTGCTCGATGGCCGCCGCTGCACCATCCATTGGGAGAACCTCCGGTCCTTGCGCGAGGAATTTCCGGATGTTGAAGTGACCTCCGACATTTTCTCTATAGACCGCAACTGCATCACTTGCGCCGGCGGCATGGCATCGCTTGACATGATGCTGCGTCTTATCGCGATCCAGCATGGCGCTTATCTCGCCCATGAAGTCGCAGAAGTGGCGCTTTATCAGAACATGCGCTCCGGCGAATCTGCCCAACGCCACGACATTGAAGCACGTACCGGTATCTCCAATGCCAAGATCCTCGACGCCATCCGGATCATGGATTTGCATATCGAGGACCCGCTCAGCTGTCAGCAACTGGCAATGACAGTCAACTTGTCTCCTCGCCAGCTGGAGCGTTTGTTCCGCCGTCATTTCAACTGCACGCCAGGCCAGTATTATCTGCGTCTGCGTCTGGAAACCGCGCGCGATCTATTGCGCCGCACCAGCCGGCCGGTTCTGGATGTGGCCTTGGCTTGCGGATTTGCGTCAACATCGCACTTCACCAAGTGCTACCGGGAACGCTTCTTGTGTACACCGACCGAAGAGCGCCAGTCCTATCAGTGGGCCAATACCAAACCGACCTCCAATGTCGGCACGGCCACACCGATGCGCCTGGTCGCCAAGTAAAATCGGCGCATGTAGATTTCAAACGCCGCCCTCTGGGCGGCGTTTTTGGTTAGGCTCCTAGTTCCGGCACGGCCATTTTTCCTAATTCAAAAGCCAACTCACTATCCCAACAACCGGACAGCGCCCAACGGTACAAGATAAATACCAAGGCACAAGATCGCGCCGAGAAACACCCGTCTGAACCCCTCATCTGAGAGGCGTCCGCGCAGATGCTGGCCCACATAAACACCGCAAAGTGCCGGCACACACATCAGCAACGACTGCAAGGCATCGGCAGCACCCAAAATGCCAAATCCGCCTAGGGCCAACGCAAGTACGATGGTCGCAGATAAGAACAACAAGCCCATCGCCTGAATTAGCTGGTCGCGGTTAAAGCCCAGTGCCTGCAGATACATGACCCCGGGGACAGTGTAAGAGCCGGTCAGACCGGAAAACACACCATTGACCGCGCCAAGGAATACCCCAGCCGGTATTTGCCATACTGGTGAGATGTGCAGCCTCAAGCCAAAAAGCATCGGAACGGCATAGGCGATCATCAACACCCCAAGAATGAGATCCGCCGCCCCGCCGGGTGCCCGGGTGAGAATGAAGGTCCCTAGGGCCAATGTGAGCGCGGCTGCCCCCAGAAACGGCCAGAGCTGCTTGAGCAAGTTTTTTAGGTGTCCGCCCGAAAAAGCCTGCCAGAGGTTTGTTAGAAATGTTGGCCATAAGATGAGAACAATCGCTTTGTCGACACCAACAAAGACGGTCATTAAACCTAAGCTGATGGTCGGCATTCCCATGCCGACAACACCTTTCACCACACCGGCGAGGAAAAACACGGCAAAAGCGATCAGGATCAAGTCAAAACTGTCCAATGAAGTCTCTTTCTAATCCTGTGTTTGGCAGGCTTGCCGGACAGCCGAAAATCGAAATGGACGTTATTCTGGATGCAGCTTTATTGAGACACTTTTGGCTGCGGTCGCTTTTCAATGGCAGGATCCCCGCCGGTTTCATATTCCTTCAGCAATCGAGCCAGCGGCTCACTCCATTGCCCCTTCTCAATGGCAGTATCAAACTGGATAAGTAAGTCGAGGCACGGTGATTTTTTTGAAAACATGAAATGAACAGGCTTACTGGCGGCTGACCATGGCAAATCCTCAATCACGCCATCAAGTTGGGCAGCATTCACAGCTTTTCTCCCGAAACTCCGCGACATAAAAATATAGTCGATCCGTTCATCCGCTAGCATTTTTAGATCTTCTGCGAGGTTGTCACGCGGTTCATTGTCAATGAACAAGTTTTCAGCGGCAAACTCATTTCCCTCAGGACCGAGGTCTGTCCCAAAGGGTGCGCGCCCCGACAAGCCGACAAGATCTTCAAGCCGTTCGGGTTTGGCCTCCAGATTAGCGCGGACAAAAACACCAACGTGATCTTGGACCACAGGCAGACTGAGTTTGAATTTCTCGGTTCTTTCACCTGTCGCAAAGGCTCCTGCCAACACATCAATTGCGCCATTTTCCAAAAGCGCAAACAACCGGTTCCATGGCAAATCGGGGCCATATTCCATCTCGACAGGAAGATCTTGAAGAACAGTACTGGTGATCTCGGGAAAAATACCTTTCAATTCCGTCTGGTCCTCGGAGCGCCAGGAAATCGGCTGCCACTCATTGGCACCATTGACGCGCAGTACTTGGCACTCTGGCGCCGCATAACTGCTCATAGTGAAAGCGAAAAAAAAGATAACCCAAAAAGGCAAAAACGCCCCGCAACCGCGCGACGGACTAAAAGAAAACATTTTGACTACGCTCTCCTCACCCGCACTTATAGGGTGAATAGTGCCTTCGCAGCGCTTTGCCGGTCAACTCATAATAAAGGACAAGTCCGGCTGAAACCTACTTCTACCCGAGCGATTAAATCGGGTTTCAATCCTCCGCTACGGAGTGCTAGTTTTTCTAAATGCCAGCCTCTTCGCCTCCCCAAATCAACAACGCCACCGCCCGCCATCTCTTTCTCGACCGGCATGGACTTGCCGCACCGCTACGCGGCACAGCTACGGTTGAGGACGTGAATTCTACGATAAAGTCCCTTGGCTTCGTTCAAGTCGACAGCATCAATACGGTGGCGCGTGCGCACCATATGATCCTTGCCTCCCGTCTCCCCGGTTACAAAGAAAGCCATCTCAAACGGCTTTTGGAGAAAGACCGCCAACTTTTTGAACATTGGACCCACGATGCGTCGGTGATCCCGGCTGATTTTTTCCCGCATTGGCGGCTGCGTTTCGAGCGGGACAGGGAAAAGCTCATCGGCCGCTGGCGCAACTGGCGTCAAAATGGGTTTGAAGCAAAATTCAACGAGGTTTTGCAGCAGGTTTCCGATCATGGCCCTGTGTCCTCTTCGACAGTTGGCGAAGGTGAGAAGCGCAGCAATGGCGGTTGGTGGAACTGGCATCCGTCCAAAACCGCGCTGGAGTTTTTGTGGCGTACCGGAGCACTCTCCGTCTGCCATCGTCAGGGCTTTCAGAAGGTCTACGACCTGACGGAACGGGTCATTCCATCAGCACATAGAGAAACCCTTTTTGAGGATCACCAGACAATTGACTGGGCTGCACGGGCAGCACTCAACCGGCTTGGCTTTGCCACCTCCGGCGAACTTGCGGCCTTTTGGGATCTCATTACACCGGCCGAAGCCAAAACCTGGTGTGAACAAAAATTGGCCGCCGGTGAGATCCAGGAAGTTCTGGTAGAATGTGCCGACGGCGTGGTTCGCAAGTGCTTTGCAGCACCGGAAACGCTCGACACTCTGGACAATCTGTCCGAACCACCCTCGCGGGTGCGAATCCTGTCTCCGTTCGATCCGGCCCTGCGCGACCGCAAACGGGCGGAGCGCCTCTTTGGTTTTCATTACCGGATCGAGGTGTTCGTCCCCGAACCCAAACGCCAATATGGATACTATGTCTTCCCTGTCTTGGAGACCGACAAATTGATTGGCCGGGTCGACATGAAAGCGCACCGCTCTGAAGACCGGCTCCATGTCAAAGCCTTTTGGCCGGAAAAAGGAACGCGCTTGGGCAAGGGCCGGATCGCCAAGCTGGAAAGCGAAATTGGCCGCATGGCCCGGTTCTCAGGCTGTAGTTCTGTCACGTTTGAACGCGACTGGCTGAGGACATCTTAAGCCACGTCTGCGTCCGCAGCCTCAAATTCTTCCTTCAAGGCCTGCATAAGTTTCGCAGCCGGCAGGAACCTTGCCCGGGAGGCCTCTGATCCGGCCCACTGAGCGCCATATCCCGGTTCACCTTTGGCTTTGGCCGCTGCATTCAGCGCTTTGCCAAGATCATAGGTGTAGGGATAGGCGGGAACCTCGGCGTCGGACACATCGGCTGTCCATTTGGTGAATTCGTTGTCAAGGCAGCGGGCCGGCCGGCCGGAAATCGCCCGGGTCATCACCGTCTTGCCACCTTCTGCGAGGCGCGCCCGGAACCCGTCGTCAGCGGCGGTTTCCGGGCAGCCGATGAAGGCTGTTCCAAGCTGGGCGGCTTCCGCACCCCAGCTGAGCGACGCGCGCACATCCGCACCGTCCATCAAGCCCCCCGCCGCAATCACTGGAATGGAAAGGTTTTTGGCAAGCAGCCGGGTCAACGCTTCGGTGTCCAGCCGCTCGTCCGGTCCGTTTTCGTCGATCAAACCCCGGTGCCCACCGGCGGACCAGCCCTGGGCAACCACTGCATCAATCCCGGCCGCCTCCACCCTGCGGGCGTCTTCTAAAGATACAGCGCTGGCAATCAGCATGATCCCTCGGTCTCGCAGCGCCGCCAATTTGTCCTCAGCCGGTAACCCGAAATGAAAACTGGCCACCGCCGGCGCACTTTCCAAAAGCAGTTCGAACATCGCCTGATTTACAACAAAACTTTGATAAATCTCGTGAAGCTCGTTTGGCGGTGCAGCCTCAAAACGCTCAAACCGCGACTTTGATCGCGCGATCCAATCGCGCGCGACTTCCTCGCGCAATTCCATAGGTTTGTGGCAGAAGAAATTCAGATTAATAGGCCCGCCAGTCATCGCAGCTGTTTCGGCAATCATCTTTGCTGCCGTCTCTACGCTGGCTGCGCCGAGTCCCAGCGCACCCAAACCACCCGCATTGGCGACAGCCGCCGCGAGCGCCGGCGTTGACGTTCCGGCCATCGGCGCCTGAAACACCGGGATGTCCAACGAAAGGTCTTCAATTGTTTTGCGCATCACGCCCCTCCCCTATGCACATGGCCTGTCCGCCACATTCTGAGTGTGGTGATAACCACGGCTCGCCACAAGGCCCTGATCTCTGGGAAACACTTTCCGGTCATCCGGCCGTGGCGGCACCACTTGATACAAGACGCTTTGCCGCAGGCAACCCACTAGCGGAAATCAGATTTTAAATGCATAGTTTCGCAATAATGAATTTTATTTCCGGAGACTGCGATGACTGTTGAACGGGGTATTTTATTTGTCGTTGGCGCGCTCGTACTCGCAAGCGTCTTGCTTGCCGTTTATTCGAGCCTCGCCTGGCTGTGGCTGACCGGCATTCTCGGCGCGCATTTGATGCAGGCCGCCTTTACTGGCTTTTGTCCGGTGGTCATGACGCTGAAAAAACTCGGCCTGCCACAACGCGCTGGATTTTCATAGCGCTGAAAAAACTGAAGGGTTGCCGGTCTCATCCCAACGCCCACCGGGACGGCTGGCAATATAGCGGATTGCCAAGGCCCATACCTTCGGCAATCCGCAGCTTTTATTCTGATTTCGCCAAACGGATTGAACAGGACTCGGAGACACTCAATTTCCAGTTACGCATCTCCGGTCAGCTTGATGCAAAATGACAAACGGGTAGCTTATGTCGGCGTTTAACAAAACTCAAAAAATCAGCTCAAGACCTGGCCACGGAAATAGTTGGACCGGCTGGGTTCACCAAGGGCCTTGAAGAACCGTTCAACCACCGGTTCAGACACCTTAATCGGCGACGGACCGTAGGTGTCGTATTTGTCCGACAAGGCCTTGTTGATCGTGTTTGAGAAATTGACGAAGTCCAGATGTTCGGACGGGAATTTTGCGACCACCTTGCGCACAATCTGCTGGATTGCAGGGTCATGAGCAATGGTCATGACTGTGATCTCACTGCCGTTTTCTTTTGCCAAACGCCGGTATGCGGCCGAAAGGCTGTCTTCAAAGTCGTCGTCGGCCGTCCGGCAAATGTAGTTGCTGAACGCCTGCAGGAACTCGATTTCCCAGGCTGCGTCGGTGCGGTTGATCTGGGACTCGAAGGTCTTTCTCAAGACATCGAAACACAAAAACCGCAGCACCGACATGGCAAAGAAACCCTTGTTGGCGCCAACGAAGGATTGTTTGCGATGGATCTTGCCGCAGGCTTCGTAGTTTGTCCGGAAGATATCGAACATATCCTGAGACACTGCAAGAAACTCAAAAACGGCCGTGATTTCTGCCGCATCCAACTTGCCGCCGCGCATTTTGGCCGCACTGAGCATTGCCTTTTGAGCAAGGTTTAGGGACTGCTGACCGACGGACGCGCAGATATGCGGGCCGCTCAGCTTCGGCCATGTCAGTTTGGCTTTACCGGACTTCGAGGTCATCGAAGCGTCTCCAATAAACACTCCAAGCGCCCTAAAACTCACGCTTCGCGCAAAACATTACTAAGAAATTGTTTTATTTAAAGTAAAGAAACCCTCTAACCTGGCACGCAACTCAGTATTGCGATTTAAATAAAGCATGTCGGCCTGACTTTTGTTAGCCAGGTCTTCCCATGACCATCACCAAACATTCAAACATTCGCTACTTCGAAATAATATTCTTATCTTACGCACATTGCCAAGTGACTTAGTCCCAGCTCAAGACGACCTTCCCGGCCGTGCCGGACTTCATCGCGGCAAAACCTTGTTCAAAGTCGTCCACGCCAAATCGATGGGTGATGACGTTGCGCACATCCAGACCGTTCTGCAGCATGGCGATCATCTTGTACCAGGTCTCGAAAATCTCACGGCCATAGACGCCTTTGATGGTGATCGCCTTGAAAACAATGCGCGACCAATCAACCGGTGACTTGCCCGGCGGAATGCCGAGCAGCGCAATGCGCCCGCCCATAACGAGATTTTCGACCATCTGATCGAGCGCGACCTGATTTCCGGACATTTCCAGACCGACATCAAATCCTTCTTTCATGCCGAGCTTTTTCTCAACGCCCTTCAGATCTTCCTTAGCGACATTGACCGGCAAAACATCGGTGACCCGTGTTGCCAGATCGAGCCGGGCCTGATTGACGTCGGTGATCACCACATTGCGGGCACCAACATGGCGGGCCACCGCCGCTGCCATGATGCCGATCGGACCAGCGCCGGTAATGAGGACATCTTCACCGATGAGGTCAAAACTCAGCGCTGTATGCACCGCATTGCCGAGCGGGTCGAGGATCGCGCCAATTTCATCATCAATTTCATCGGGCAGCGGCACCACATTAAAGGCCGGCAAGCGCAAGTATTCGGCAAAAGCCCCCTGTTCATTAACGCCGATGCCGCGAGTTTCCGGGTCGAGGTGGAATTTCCCGGCCCGCGATTGGCGGGAGTGATGACCGATCAGATGCCCCTCCCCCGAACAGCGCTGGCCGATTTCCAGATCGTCGACGTTCTTGCCGATCTCAACAATCTCCCCTGCAAACTCGTGGCCGGTGATCATGGGAACCGGCACCGTTCTGGAGGCCCAATCATCCCAGTTCCAAATGTGAATATCCGTGCCACAGATCCCGGTTTTGTGGATCTTTATCAAGACATCGTCCGGGCCGATTTCCGGCACCGGGGCGCGGGTCATCCAGAGACCTTCGCGCGGCTCGGATTTTTCCAGCGCTTTCATCTGGTTGCTCATGACAGCACTCCCGTTGCCTTGCCCGCCTTCTCAAAAGCTTCCAACGCGCGGTTGAGGTCATCATGTGTCAGGGCTGCGTTCATCTGGGTGCGGATGCGCGCCTGGCCGCGTGGCACAACCGGGAAGAAAAAGCCGGAGACATAAACTCCCTCGTCAAACAGCTTGGCCGCCATTGCCTGCGCCAATTTGGCTTCGCCCAGCATCACGGGAATGATCGGGTGCTCACCCGGCAATACCGTAAAGCCGAGAACTTCCAAGCCGGCACGCCAATAGCGGGCATTGTCAAAGAGGTTTTTTCTCAAATCATCGCCCTCTT
The DNA here is from genome assembly GCF_965216085.1 of Roseibium sp. Classification (GTDB taxonomy): domain Bacteria; phylum Pseudomonadota; class Alphaproteobacteria; order Rhizobiales; family Stappiaceae; genus Roseibium. The sequence continues at coordinate 3,410,310 of NZ_OZ244138.1, forward strand.
CCACCAGACGGATCGCCTCCAGGCCGCTCATGACAATTGCGGGCGGCAGGCTGTTGGAAAAGAGATAGGGCCGCGCCCGCTGGCGGAGAAGGTCGATCACCGGCTGCGGACCCGCAATATAGCCGCCAATACCGCCGCCGAGCGCTTTGCCAAGCGTTCCGGTCAAGATGTCGACATCCACGCCAAAATGCGCCGGAGTGCCCTCACCTTTTGGCCCCATGAAGCCGGTGGCGTGGCAGTCATCGACCATCACCACGGCGTCATACTTCTTGGCCAGAGCTGTGATCTCCGGCAATTTGGCCAGATACCCATCCATGGAAAACACACCGTCAGTGGCAATCATGATGTGGCGGGCACCAGCCTCGCGGGCTTCACGCAGTTTTGTTTCAAGATCCGTCATATCGGAATTTTGGTAGCGGTAGCGCTTGGCCTTGCACAGGCGGATACCATCAATGATCGATGCGTGATTCAGCGCGTCCGATATGATCGCGTCTTCAGGCCCCAAGAGTGGCTCAAACAAACCGCCATTGGCGTCAAAACAGGCTGCAAACAGGATCGCATCGTCCTTGCCGAGAAATCTGGCCAGGCGGTGTTCTAGCTGCCGGTGAATGTCCTGAGTTCCGCAGATAAACCGGACGGACGCCATGCCGAACCCCTTCGGCTCCATCGCCTTCCTGGCTGCCTCGATCAACGCCGGGTGATCCGCCAAACCCAGATAATTGTTGGCACAAAGGTTGATGACGTCGCGCCCGCCGACCGCAATATGGCCACCCTGCGGCGAGGTGATCAGCCGTTCGCGTTTATAAAGACCCTCCGCCTCAATGTCCTTCAATGTAGCGGCGATGTCAGACAGAAATTCCTGGGCCACGGCACCCTCCGGTAATTTGGATTTCCATCCACAATAACGGATTATCATTCAAAATAGAAGATTATTTTTCCAGTATGACGGATGAGATTTCCACCCTGACTGCTATAAGCGGCTCCGCAATTAGAAACAAATTCGCCCTGTGTTTCATATCAGACACCTAACAAAATCACTGATTGGTTCCCTCATGTGGCTATCATTTTGATTGGGCATCTCATCAGCTCGAATGATGCCGGGAGGGCCCAATGATTGCGACGTTCGCTTTAGGACTTATTGGCAGTTAATGAAAGGTAACATCTGCCCAGCATGTTGCCTGTTGCGATCCCTCCAGCGCCGACACCTATCCGGCACTTATATGGTGAACTACGGCAGGACATTTTCAGCTGGCCTCGGCGCCCGGGCAAGCGTCTGGGGAATGGGCTGATAATAAAATAGAACATTTTTGCCAAAAAACCTGCCAGGTCATCATTCAGAATGCCGACAGGAAGTTAGCCAATTCCGGTTCTCCTTTTTGTACCCGGCCATCTTGCATTGCCCGGCTTCCCCCTCCCGTCAAAATTTTTCCGCCAGTGGAACAAATGCTGCATCGCGCTGTCCGGCTGATTCGTATCACCTGTACCACCAGCCGCCCAGATATTTTCCATGACAGGCGCTGGATGATTGCAACGTCAAAATTGAGGTTTTGAACCATGAAGACCCTTTTGCTTTCTATCGCCGCCAGCCTTCCTCTTGTGATGGCAGCCGCCCTGGCGCCCGCAGCAGAGACCCCACTGCCAGCGCTCGACAAGGCCACGACGGCCATCGTGATCACCGATCCGCAAAACGATTTTCTGTCCGAAAACGGATTGCTGTACGGACTGGTCTCGGAAAACCTGGCCGAACTCGGCACGATCGACAACATCGAAATACTGATGAAAACCGCTAAATCGACCGGAGTAGCCTTGGCGGTTGATCCTCTTGTCTACACCAAAGTGGACATTGAGCGCAGCGGCGCAGGTGCCCTTCAGCGCCAACTCCTGGACATGCGCGCCCTCTACCGGGAATCGATGAATTCGACCGAGGGATTTGCCGGGTCAGGCGCGGACTTCTATGAGCCATACAAGAAGTACATTCATGACGGAGACACCATTGTTGTCGCCCCGCATAAGATGTACGGCCCGGAAAGCAATGACCTGATCTATCAACTGCGCGCACGGGGCATCGAAACCGTCATTCTAGGCGGACTGGTGGCCAACCTCTGTGTCGATTCCCACATGCGGGCGTTGATGGAAAATGGCTTCAAGGTTTATGTCGTCAAGGATGCCGTCGGAGCTCCAGGACAGGACGCCTACAACGCCGCCCTGGTGAACTACAGCATGATCGCAAATGGCGTCGTGACTACCAAGGATGTGACACAAATCCTTAGTCATTGACCGGAAATGGGGCTCAGGAGACCAGGGTGCTGTCGCAAGCAGCACCCTGCTTTTTTCTGCGCGACGTTTGGATGGATCCTAACAATCGCACTCAAACAGGGTCATGGTCTGCAATGTTCTTAAGCCGTTCCCGGGCAAGTAGCGTCACTTTGCCGGGCGACAGGGCGACAAGCTTTTGGCTTGCAAGGTTTCTTAAGAGCCGCGAAACCACTTCCCGGATCGTGCCGAGATGCCGGGCCAACTGTTCCTGGGTTTGCCGCACAACTCCGTCTTCATCTGCCTGGTTGAGCAATAGCAGGATCAATCGGCCCTCTTGCGGCAAACGCATGCTTTCTTCAAGCATTTGGAGCAGCGAATAAACCCGCCCGGATAACTGATCAAATAAGAAAGCCTGCACCGCCGGGTCTTTTGCAAACAAATCCCGGAAAACTGTGCCCGACAAGGTGAGAACTTCCACCTCCCCGCCATCGGCTGAGGCAAAAGCAGGATACGGCATTTTGGAAAAGAGACTGTTGAGCGCCAAGATACAGCTCTGCCCGGCCTCGATCCAATAAAGCGTTCCTTCCCGTCCGTCCGCCCCCACATAATAGACCCTGATCCGGCCGGACTTCACCAGATATACACCATCCACAAGATCGCCTGGGTGCAGGATGTCGCCGCCGGATGGGACAGCCGTGAAGGTTACGTTTTCCGACATCAACCGGAACGTCTCCTCCTGCATGCCTTCGGCGAACGGGGCAATGGAGCGAAAATCATCTGCGGTGATCATGACCACCTCTCATCAAAAATGCTTGGTAAAACCTATCAGATTGCGTTGGTAACATTGGTGGCTGAACCATGCGCAGCGGCAAAGCCGCGCAGGTTTTGCGTTCCTGGCCTAATCCCCTTGCCTTCGTGCCCTAGAAATTGACGACAATAAGGATCGCCCGAGCCGACCCGCCGACAGCCTCGATCGTGTGTGGCACATCGGCCGCATAACGGGCCGTATCGCCTTTGCTGATCTCCCCTTTGGCAACACCGGAGGTAACATGCAATGTGCCTTCTTCGGCAACCAATTGCTCCCGGGTGCCGCGCTCATGGGGTTTGCTGACCAGCTTGCCGCCATCGGCAAAGATCAGTTCATAGACTTCAAACCGGCCGGCATCCTGGGGCGGCGACAAGATCCGGATCTTGCAGCCATTGCCGGCCTGATCAAGTGCTGGGGCCTGATGTTCCTTTTGGATTTCGACCCGGTCCTCGGCCGCTTCTTCTCCAAGCAGGCCGGCAAAGTCGACGTTGAGCGCCCGGGTCAGATTGAGAAGGGTCGCCACCGTAGGATTGGATTCGCCGCGCTCGATCTGGCTGACCATGGATCGCGAAACGCCGGAGAGTTTCTCAACCGCCTCAAGCGACAAGCCCTGCGCCCGGCGCGCTTTCTTCAACCGGTCAGGCAGACGGGCCAAAATATCAGAATCTGTCATGACGGAATTAAAATCCGCTTGGGTAGAAAATGCAATTCTGCATCGATGCCGTATCGAAATTATTTGAGGAGCGTTCCCATCGTCGGTTCCGAAGCGCATCCTGTCGGTTTCGGAACATCTGCTGCACCGCGCTGTCTTTTAGCGTTCGGGCACCATCACACCCGGCCTGTTGCGCCGGGCTTTTACCCACTTGAGGAAGTCAAATGGCCAGCGATATCGAAATTGCCCGTGCAGCCAAAATGAAACCGATCCAGGAGATTGGTAACCGCCTGAATATTCCCGAAGAGTCCTTGCAGCCTTATGGGCGGACGAAGGCGAAGATTTCTGCGGACTTCATTAACAATTTGAACGGCCACGACAATGGCAAGCTGATCCTGGTTACCGCCATCAACCCGACCCCTGCCGGCGAAGGCAAGACGACCACCACTGTTGGTCTGGGCGACGGCCTTAACAAGATCGGCAAGAACGCCATGATCTGCCTGCGTGAACCGTCTCTCGGCCCGTGCTTCGGCATGAAAGGCGGCGCGGCCGGCGGCGGCCATGCCCAGGTCGTTCCGATGGAAGACATCAATCTTCACTTCACCGGTGACTTCCACGCCATCACCTCTGCACACAACCTGCTCGCCGCTCTCATTGAGAACCACATCTACTGGGGCAACGCACTGGGGATCGACCAGCGCCGTGTGACCTGGCGCCGTGTCCTCGACATGAACGACCGTGCCCTGCGCGAGATCGTCTGTTCGCTTGGCGGTGTGGCCAACGGCTTCCCGCGTGAGGGCGGCTTCGACATCACCGTTGCATCCGAGATCATGGCGATCCTTTGCCTTGCGACAGACCTGGAAGATCTGCAAAAACGCCTTGGCGACATCATCGTTGCCTACCGCCGCGACCGCACTGCGATCACTGCGCGGGAGCTGGAAGCCGACGGTGCAATGACAGTTCTCTTGAAGGAAGCCATCCAGCCGAACCTGGTTCAAACCCTGGAAAACAACCCGGCCTTCATCCACGGCGGCCCATTCGCAAACATCGCTCACGGCTGTAACTCCGTGATGGCAACCCAGACAGCCCTCAAACTTGCCGACTATGTGGTGACCGAAGCTGGTTTCGGCGCGGACCTTGGCGCGGAAAAGTTCTTCGACATCAAGTGCCGCAAGGCGGGCCTTTCACCAGACGCTGTGGTCATCGTTGCCACAGTCCGCGCATTGAAAATGAACGGTGGTGTCGCCAAAGAAGATCTGGGCGCGGAAAACGTCGAAGCGGTCCAAAAAGGTTGCGCCAACCTTGGCCGGCACATCGAGAACATCAAGCAGTTCGGTGTCCCGGCAGTGGTTGCCATCAACCACTTCACCGCCGACACCGACGCGGAAGTTCAGGAAATCAAAGACTTCTGCTCCGATCTTGGTGTGGACGCAGTTCTGGCCTCACACTGGGCGAACGGCTCTGAAGGCACAGTTGAGCTGGCAGAAAAGGTCTCTGCATTGGCAGAAAGCGGCGCGGCGCAATTTGCTCCGCTCTATGAAGACGACATGCCGCTGTTTGAAAAAATCGAGACCATCGCCAAGCGCATTTACCGCGCAGACGAAGTTCTGGCGGACAAGTCAATCCGCGATCAGCTGCGCCGCTGGGAAGCCGACGGTTTTGGCCACCTGCCGGTCTGTATGGCCAAAACCCAGTACTCCTTCACGACCGACCCGAACCTGCGCGGCGCTCCGACCGGCCACGGCGTGCCGATCCGCGAAGTCCGTTTGTCTGCAGGCGCCGGGTTCATCGTTGCCATCTGCGGCGAGATCATGACCATGCCTGGCCTGCCGCGTGTTCCGTCAGCCAACCACATCAAACTGGATGAGCAAGGCCAGATCGAAGGCCTGTTCTAAGCCCCCCCTCCCGGAGACCAACAGACTATAAAGGCGGGCCCTTGCGGCCCGTCTTTTTTCGATACAGCAAGCAAATTTCTACGGAAGTTTGCAGGGTTACCATTCCCACACGACGCGGCACACATTGCTTGTCGCAACCGTCGCAGCTGAATTCTGCACCCGCCTGAACCTTTCAGACGATATCCGTGAATTGCTGATCTCCGGTGCGATTGTTCACGATATCGGCAAAACTCAGATCCCTTTGGCAATCTTGGACAAACCGGCAAAACTGTCCGATTCAGAAATGGAATTGGTCCGCACCCATCCACGTCACGGGTACCGGATTCTACAAAAAAATCCGAAACTTGACGATCGCATCAAGATCCTTGCTTTGGAGCATCACGAATATTTGGATGGATCTGGGTATCCAGATGGGAAAGTTGAAAAGGATCTTTGCCTGGAAGTGCGCATCCTGACAATTTGCGACATATACTCCGCCCTAATCGAAAAGCGCAGCTACAAACCACCGCTCTCCCACAACGAAGCCATCCGCATTTTGGATTCCATGGGCGGAAAACTCGACCAAAGGCTCCTTGCGGAATTTAAGAAAATCATGCGGCCAGCGCCCGGTTTTGCAACAGTGCGTGCCAAGGCAGCAAGCTAAACCACCTCCAACCGATCACCGGGGTACCCAGCGGCTTTCCAACCTGGGCTCATTTACAACACAAGAAACCTGAGATGCCGGTGCTTGCCGCCGTTTCGACCTATAGGCCTTTGCGGCTCTCTCATCCGCACAGGTGGGACGCCGGGCAAGCTGATATCCTTTGCCGCGCAGGCAGCCTTCAAACCTTCGTGCCCTCAGGCGCTCGTTTGGATCAACACTGACAACATTGGCTGAATAGAAATCGCCGTAGTACCGGCAAGAAAAACCATGACAATATCGTGGTCCGAATCCGCCAAACCCACCAAATGACGTGGTTTTATAGGACGGCGGCACTTCCTGGAGCGAGCGCACTTGGCAGGCATCGATCGCCGCGCGCCGCTGTTCAACAGTTGATCCAGTTTTCAAGATCACGAATTGGGCACCGCCCAGTGTCTGGCAGGCCGCCAGAAAAACGCTGCTAATTGCCAGGAAGAAGAGCCATTTCCTGTTATTCATGATTGAATTCCAATCGCTTAGAAAACATGAGTGTATTGTGCTAGTATTCCAGGCACAAGTCCTCTCCGCCGCATAGAAAAGCGCCGCCCTTGCCACCTGTCGCGAAAGCGACTTGGCGTGTCGTTTTAAAGATACCGGGCAAATCGGCTTGAGGCATAAGGTTTTTCAACGTTTACCGGCCACAATTGCCTTTTTGGAGCTGCCTAATGTCTGACGAAGAAGACATCGACCTTTCGGCCCTGTCTGACGATGAACTCGTCGAGCAGATGCATGACGATCTGTATGACGGCTTGCAGGAAGAAATCCAGGATGCGGTGAACATCCTTCTGGAACGGGGCTGGGCGCCCTATGACATCCTCACCAAAGCCTTGGTTGAAGGCATGCGGATCGTCGGCGTCGACTTCCGCGATGGCATCCTCTTCGTGCCGGAAGTGCTGCTCTCAGCCAACGCCATGAAGTCCGGCATGAACATCTTGCGCCCGCTTCTCGCGGAAACCGGCGCGCCGAAGGTCGGCAAGATGGTCATCGGCACTGTTAAAGGTGATATCCACGACATCGGCAAGAACCTCGTTTCCATGATGATGGAAGGGGCCGGTTTTGAAGTCATCGATATCGGTATCAACAATCCGGTTGAGAACTACCTTGCCGCTTTGGAAGAACACCAGCCAGACATCCTCGGCATGTCTGCGCTTCTGACCACCACCATGCCTTATATGAAGGTCGTCATCGACGAGATGAAAGAAAAAGGCTTGCGCGATGATTATATCGTTCTTGTCGGCGGCGCGCCGCTGAACGAGGAATTCGGGCAAGCGGTTGGCGCTGACGGCTATTGCCGCGATGCCGCCGTTGCCGTGGAAATGGCCAAGGACCTCATTGCACGCCGGCACAATCAGCTGGCCAACAGAGGCTAACGGGCGATGTTCAAGGAGGCTGCCGACATGCAGGCGGGCGAGCCTCTTTTCCCGATCGAACCGGACGAGGACACGAACGACAAGATTGGCCGTGTCCTTGTTATCGCCTGCGGCGCGTTGGCCCGTGAGATCATTGCGATCCGCGACTTGAACGGGCTCGACCATATTGACCTGACTTGCCTTCCGGCCAAGCTGCACAACACTCCGGACAAGATTCCGGACGAAGTCAGACGGGTCATTACCCTTAACCAGGGTCGCTACTCTGACATTCTTGTTGCTTATGGCGACTGCGGCACCGGCGGCCTTCTCGACAAAGTTCTGGAAGAAACCGGCGCCCGCCGGATTGAAGGGGCACATTGTTATGCCTTCTTCGCAGGCATCGAAACTTTCGACGAATTTGAAGAAGATCAGCTCGGCAGTTTTTATCTGACCGATTTCCTGGTCCGCCACTTTCAAACGATGGTGATCGAACCGCTCGGGCTCGATTGGCATCCGCATCTGCGCGACATGTATTTCGAGCACTACACCCGCGTTTTGTACTTGGCGCAAACGGACGATCCAAAACTGGAAGAAGACGCATTGAAGGCTGCAGAACGCCTTGGTCTTCCGCTTAAAATCAAAAAAACCGGCTTCGGTTTGCTGACGCCGTTTTTGGAAAAAACGCCGACGGTGACAGTGCTCTGAAATTCGGCACTGCACAAGTCGGTTTTTCACCTCGCAATGCCGCTATCGCGCTGCTTGGATTTATGACTTTCCGGCAATCATGCTTGAAAGAGGAACACGTGACATGGCGCAAAAGACCATCGTTTACTGGCGGGACATCCCGGCACAAATCCTGGTGAAAAAAGGCCGCAAATCGGCCCGCCGGGAACTGCCGGCTGTTTTCATGGAAACGATTGATGCCTGTGCAATGCGTGTCGGAGCAAAAGACAGCGATGCCTATATGGCCGAATGGCGCCGGGCAGACCCTGTGGAAGTTTCCGACGAGCTTGAACAGGAGGCCGACAGCGCACTGGAAACACTTGTTGCCGCCTACCCGAAACACCGCCTGATGGAGCTGATGGCGAATGGAGGCATCGAACATGACTGAGACCTGCCTGTTGGCCAATGGGCGGTTGCCCGCGTCGACTGAAATGTCACCGAAGCAGGTGGTGGAAAAGAGCGAACTTCTGGCAGGTATCCCTACCGGCACGCAAGTTTATGTCACCGACCTGGGCAATGCTTCGGAAGACATGATTGTCTCCGCAGCGAAAATCCTGACCGACAAGGGGTTGGCGGCTGTGCCGCATATGGCCGCGCGCCGCTATGCCAGTGCTCAAGATTTTGAGCGCCGCATCACCCGCCTCACCCAGGAAGCTGGTGTCAACGACGTTCTGGTGATCGCGGGAGAAGCCGACAAAGCCGGCCCCCTCACCTCCTCGGTTGCCCTTTTGGAAACCGGCCTGTTCGACAAGCTTGGCATCAAGAAAATCGGCGTTGCCGGACACCCTGAGGGGGCGCCCGATATCAAACCGGACGTGATCAAGTCCTTCTTAATGCATAAACATGAGCTGGCCAAAAACAGCGATGCGGAATTCCGGATTGTCACCCAGTTCGGCTTCGACCCGCATCAGGTCAGCGTCTGGCTCGATGAAATTCGCGCCTGGGGCAACACCTTCCCGGTCCACATCGGTGTCGCAGGACCTGCGAAGATGACGACACTTTTGAAATATGCGGCCTTTGCCGGTGTCGAAAATTCTCTCAACTTCCTGAAGAAGCGCGGCGGAGCTGTCGTCTCCATGCTGTCCGGCTACGACCCAAACACCATGGTCGAACCGCTGGAAGCCCGCATCACCAGCCAGCCGGATAGTCAGCTGGCCCAGATCCACGTTTACCCGTTTGGCGGCGTCGCCAAGACCTCCGAGTGGCTGCTTGCCCGCGGTAGCTGGTCCTTTCAGAACCCGTCTTCTCCCCTGACTGCAAATGAGATTGCCTAAATGACCCGCACTGTTGTCGCCTCCGCCACCAAAGAAATCGTCATCGGTTTCGACCAGCCGTTCTGTGTCATCGGTGAGCGCATCAACCCGACCGGCCGCAAGAAATTGGCCGCAGAAATGGTTGAAGGCAATTTTGAAACCGTAAAGGCCGACGTCATTGCGCAGGCGGCGGCTGGCGCGACCATGCTCGATGTCAATGCCGGCGTCACGGCTGTGAACCCGAACGAAACCGAGCCGCCTCTTTTGGTGAAAACGCTTGAGATCGTTCAGGAGTTGACAGACCTGCCGATCTCCATCGACTCCTCCGTTACCGAGGCGATCAAGGCAGGCCTAGAAGTCACCAAGGGCCGTCCGCTGGTGAATTCGGTAACCGGTGAAGAGGATAAGCTCGAAGCGATCCTGCCGCTCATCAAGAAATACGATGTGCCTGTGGTTGCGATCTCCAACGATGAAACCGGCATTTCCGAAGATCCGGATGTGCGTTTTGAGGTTGCCAAGAAAATCGTCGAGCGCGCGGCCGACTACGGCATTCCGTCTCACGACATCGTGGTTGATCCGCTGGTCATGCCGATCGGCGCCATGGGGACTGCCGGTCAGCAGGTGTTTGCATTGCTACGCCGCTTGCGTGAAGAGCTGAAGGTCAACACCACCTGCGGCCTGTCCAACATTTCCTTCGGCCTGCCACACCGCCACGGCATCAACGCAGCGTTCATTCCGATGGTGATCGGCGCCGGCATGACGTCCGCAATCATGAACCCGTGCCGCCCACAGGAAATGGAAGCTGTCCGCGGCGCGAACACTCTCAACGGCACCGATCCGAACTGCCAGGAGTGGATCATGACCTACCGCGACCACAAACCGGCCGCAGCCGGCGCGCCAACCGCAGCTCCGGCAGAAGCGGCCAGTGCCGGCGGACGCCGCCGCGGCGGCCGCGCTGCCCGGCGTGCTGGCTAAAGCCAGTCCGCTCACCACTTGAATTGTCATCCCTGCGAAAGCAGGGATCCAGTATTCAGGGACATTAGAGTTCAATCTCAAACGCTGCGGCGTACTGGATCCCGGTCTTGGCTTTGCCAAACCGGGATGACACGTTTCTAAGAGCCAGCCCAAACGGCCTAGCAGGATAGACCCGCACCAATGACAGACAGCACTGAGAAACTTGCCAAAGTCGTTTTCCAGCCCAGCGGCCGGCGCGGCACGTTTGCTGTCGGCACACCGCTTCTGGATGCGGCAAGATCTCTCGGTGTTTATGTGGAATCGGTCTGTGGAGGCCGGGGCATCTGCGGGCGCTGCCAGATCTCCGTTTCCGAAGGAACCTTCGCCAAGGAAAACCTGACCAGCGCCGCCAACCATCTGGAAGGTGCAACCGAAGCGGAAACCCGTTACGCGACGCTGCGCAAACTGCCGGAAGACCGACGTCTGTCCTGTCAGGCCAAGATCCTGGGCGATCTGGTGGTCGACATTCCAACCGATGCCCAGACCAACCGCCAGGTTGTCCGCAAACGCGCCGAAGCCAAACACATTGAACCGGACAGCGCGATCCAGCTGGTCACCCTCACCCTTGATGAGCCGGATATGGAAACCCCGCGCGGCGACAGCGACCGACTGCGCGAGGCGGTTGCCGCCAAAGCCGGTCTGTCGGCTCTTGGCATCGATCCTATCCTGCTGCCGAAGGTTCAAACCATCCTGCGCAAGGGCAAGTGGACGGTGACGGCTGCGATCCACCAGGATGAAAGCGCCGCTCCGGCTATTGTTTCCCTGTGGCCGGGCGAAAAAGCAGCCGTCTACGGCCTTGCCGTAGATATCGGGTCGACCACCATCGCGGCGCACCTGTGTAATCTGCAAAACGGCCGCACCGTGTCGTCCGCAGGCACGTCTAATCCGCAGATCCGCTTCGGCGAAGACCTGATGTCGCGGGTGTCTTATGTCCAGATGAACCCCAGCAAACTACCAGATTTGGTGAAGGCCGTCCGCGCGGCGATCAACGCGCTCGTCGGCAAACTGGTGGGCGATGTCGGCGCCGAACGTAGCGACGTTCTGGATGCCACCTTCGTCGGCAACCCGGTGATGCATCACCTGTTTTTGGGGATCGATCCGGTGGAACTGGGCGGCGCACCCTTCGCGCTCGCCGCATCCGATGCCATGGTTCTGAATGCCCGCGACCTCGATCTGGATCTCAATCCCGGTGCAAGGGTCTATATGCTGCCGTGCATTGCCGGTCACGTCGGCGCGGACGCGGCTGCCGCCACACTCTCTGAAAGCCCGTACACACACGCAGAAACCACCCTGCTGGTCGATGTCGGCACCAACGCAGAAATTGTTCTGGGCAACAAGGACCGCCTGCTCGCCGCCTCCTCCCCCACCGGTCCGGCGTTTGAGGGCGCGGAGATATCCTCCGGCCAGCGGGCCGCCCCCGGTGCCATCGAACGCATCCGCATCGACAAAGACACGCTGGAACCGCGCTTCAAGGTGATCGGTGTCGACGAATGGTCGGACGAGGAAGGCTTTGAGGAGAAGATCGACAGTGTTGGTGTCACCGGCATTTGCGGGTCCGGCATCATCGAGGCGGTTGCGGAAATGTACCTTTCCGGGCTCATCACCGAGGACGGCGTGATTGACGGATCTATGGCGGAAAAAACCCATCGCATCCGCTCGGAAGGCCGCACATTTTCTTATGTGATCGCCGACCGGGATATCGAGATTTCAATCCTGCAAACGGATATCCGCGCGATTCAGCTCGCCAAAGGTGCGCTTTATGCCGGTATCAAACTGTTGCAGGATAAGCTCGGCAGCGACCACATCGACCGCATCCGTTTCGCGGGCGCTTTTGGCAGCTACATTGAGCCGAAATACGCAATGATCTTAGGGCTTATTCCGGATTGTGCTCTCGACGGTGTTTCCGGCGTCGGCAATGCCGCCGGCACCGGCGCCCGCATGGCGCTGCTCAATCGTGGCTACCGGCGCGAGATCGAAGAAACGGTCCACAACATCGAAAAGATCGAGACCGCTCTGGAACCGAAGTTCCAGAAGCATTTTGTCAACGCCATGGCCTTGCCCAACAAAGTCGATCCCTTCCCGAATTTACGGGCAGCCGTTGAACTGCCCGAGCGAAAGGAATCGGTGGCAGCAGAAGGTGCTGGAGACGGGCGGCGTCGGCGAAGACGGCGGGGGTGAGGCATTCGATATCTGGTGTGCGACCGAGGAAATCTATGACAGCTAGATTTGCTGGTACGCAGACCTTTTCATGGTGCGTTGAGCGCAAAACAATGATCCGACGTTTCCGAACCGGCAGTCCATCTCAAATTGTTCATTTATCTACGTTGGAGGAAATTGACCGGCGGTCCCCGGCACATATTGGTGTCCCGGTGTCCTGAATTGATCTGCGGCTGATCTCCAATCAACTAAAATCCAAAAAACAGACTTGGCCATTGCCTTAACCGGGCTACCATCCGTTTCTTGGCTTGCGAGCATCATTTCCGGGGGTGGGGCATCGTGGTGAATCCAAACGAACGCTCAAGTCGTGACACGATCATTCATTGGCTGATGGCTGAAGGACCGCGGCAAGAGACACCCTCAGCCTTGCTTCACAATTATTGCCTCAAGCTGCGCGAGTTTGGAATCCAAGTCGACAGATCCACAATGGGTGCTCCAATCCTCCACCCTGTCGCAAAATCCTCTTTTGTGTTTTGGGACCTGGCCGCAGGGCCCAGCCAACGCTGGTTCACCTACACACCGGACCAGCTTGAGTTGTTAAAAGCCAGTCCAATATTAAAGATCTACACTCGCGGTGAACCGTCCTCGCTGCGGCTAGATCAACCCGCAGAGCGGAGCCGATATCCAATTGGAGATGATCTTTGGGCCGAAGGGTATATTCAGTACGAAGCCCTGCCCCTAAAGTTTTCAGACGAGACCTTCAAGGTTCTAACGCTGGCGACAAAGTCATCCCATGGCTTCACGAAAGCGGACAAGGCCTTGATCGACGCAACGCTTCCCGCTCTGACATTGGTATTTGAAGGATTTGTTTCCCGAAACACTGCAAAAACCTTGATGGAGACCTATGTCGGCAAAAGGGCAGGTTTACGGGTGCTAGACGGGGAGATCGCACGCGGTGACGGAAGCCCCATTGATGCCGTGATCTGGTTCTCCGACCTTCGCGGTTTCACGTCCCTGGCGCAATCCCAGGACGAAGGCGAGCTTCTCAAGCTCTTGAATGACTATTTTGAAATCCAAACAGATGCGATCGAAACCAATTCCGGAGAGGTTCTCAAATTCATAGGTGATACCGTGCTGGCGATATTCCCTTATGAAAACTCAGTAGGCGATGCAGTCGCGCGGGCTGAAGCTGCCGCTTTTCACGCATTAGGAGACAGTTATCCGCAAGATGACTTTTCCTTCGGCATCGGCCTCCATCCCGGGTCAGTGTTTTATGGAAATGTCGGAGGAGGCAACCGCCTGGATTTCACGGTTATAGGTCCCTCTGTGAACCTCGCAAGCCGCATTGAAGGATTGTGCAGCTTATTGGACTGCCCTCTTTTAGCCTCGGCCGACTTTGTTGAACAATCAGCGCAAAAGTGGGTATCGCGAGGACAATATGAATTGAAAGGTGTTGCCAGCGACACCGAGGTGTTTTCGCCGGAAACGGACGCCAAATAGGCTGTCGTGAATAGGATTGCGCACGTAGCTGTCCCGACGGTCGTCACCCAATGATGACGCATCTGCGTCCACTGCTAAATCTTATCTTTTGCACCCCAAAACCAGCACAAACGGATCGACTGTTCCGGCAAGCCCGGCTTCTGCGCCCTCATGGGTTTTCAGAATTTCAAATCCGGTGCTCTCCAAAATCCCGGTGAGGTCTTCCGTTTCAACGTAGGTGTACTGGCGGCCGAACTTGTCGCGTTTTTCCCCTGTGCCGCGTTTCATGCCGATGTGAAGAATGCCATCTGGCCTCAGTGCAGCGTGGGCGGTCGCAATGTGACCGGGCAGATCGGCGCGCGGCGCATGCAGCAGGCTGAAGTTTGCCCAGATGCCATGATAGCTTTCAAGGTCTAGCGGATCGGCAAACGTGCCCTGGCGCGCGTCGATCCCGTATTTCTCGCGAGCGAGCGCCACCATTTCCGCCGACGCATCGACCGGATCGGGATCATAACCGGCAACTTTCAAATGGTAGGAAAACATCCCCGGCCCGCAGCCCCAGTCGAGCACCCGGCCACCGGGCGGAAGGTGGCTCATGAAGGTTTTCAGCGATCCGCTCGGTTCTTTTTGGTCGAAATTACCGGCATATTCTGCGGCCTTTGTGTCGTAAACCTTGATCGTTGTCTCATCAGTCATTTTGTAAACAGCACCTTGCAAGCCTCTGAAATCAGACAGTTCTCTTGTTCGCAATAAATTGGAACGCCCAAGGCGCTCCCTATACCTAAGGTAATCGGATATAGAAGTTGTAGGAGCCAGTCCAAGTGTCCTAATTGGCGGGTCGTCGAACAGACCTCTTAAACACGGTCATCCCCGCCCCTGAGCGGGGATCCACTCGCATTTCGACTTGCTGCTAGTTCTGAACGTATGCGCAAAGGCTCTGCAAACGAGTGGATCCCCGATCTCCGCTATGCTGCGTCGGGGATGACCGGCGTGAGCATGGTCACAGCTTTCTCTGTTTTCGTTCGCGTTTACCGGTAGCTACATCCTCCCTGCCCCTGAACCTGGGAGCAACTCACATCCACCCTTCCCAAACCCTTCTTCGCCCGCCATGGTGCGGCATGAGCAAAATGTTTGAAGAACTGGATTACGCCCCGACCCCCATCGGCGCGGTTTCCCTGAGGCGGCGGCATCTTCTTGCGCTGAACACCGATGTCTTTGAGATCCTGCTCGGCGAAGAGCATTTGATGTCGAGCCTGTTTACCGCGTCAGAAGTGGCGCTGGCGGATTTGGGCATTGCGGCGCTCAACGGAGAAAATCTGGACGTGCTCGTCGGTGGGCTAGGGCTCGGCTACACGGCGCAGGCTGTTCTGGCTCATGAGACCGTCGCCAGCCTGACGGTGGTCGACCTTCTGGAGCCGGTCATCCGGTGGCACAAAGAAGGCCTCGTGCCGATGGGAACCGAACTTGCCGTCTCGCCCCGCTGCAAATTGGTGCAGGGCGACTTCTTTGGCCTGGCCATGTCTGAAACCGGCTTCGACACAGACAGTCCATGCCGGCAGTTCGATGCCATCCTGATCGATATCGACCACACGCCGGAGCGGCTGTTGCTTGGCGGTTCAAAGAGCTTCTACACGCCGGACGGATTTCAGGCGCTGCAGCGATTTCTAAAACCCGGCGGCGTTATGGGGATCTGGTCCGATGAGGCCCCGGATCCAGCCATCACGGAGCTGCTTGGCAAAGCCTTTGACGAGGCCTGGGCAGCGCCGGTCATATTCGAAAACCCGCTGCAAGAGGGCCGCGAGGTCACCCAGGCAGTGTATCTTGGCCGGAAAGCCTGAGCAGAGACTTAAGGATCGCCCTCGAATGTGCGTTCACGCGCCCTCTCATCTGCTCACTGGGAGCTGACATTTCGTGATTGGCTATTTTTGCAGATAACCCCGCAGAGTAGACGCTAAGACGACACAGACACGCGAAGGACCGTTCCATGACACTGGAATTTGGTTTGCAGTCCCGCTTTGTCCGCTTGGCACTAATCACAGCGCTTTTCTGTTTGTGGGTCGGCCAGGTCACCAGCCAGGCTCAAACGCCCCTGCCCGATTATGTCATCGAACACTTTGGTGAGCCACCAGCCATCCCGAAGGGACCACTTTCTGCGGAATTACAGGCGGCCATTCAGACCGCCATTGTTGAAACGGTCAAACAAGGGGCCTGGGGCAACAAACAGGCGGAGGCTCTCAAGACAATTGCCGCTTCAAAGGATCCGCGGGTTGCCTGGTGGATTGCGGACTTGATGCGGTTTGCAACGGCGCCACAGTTGAACGCCGTGCTTACAGATGCCGCCTCCGATGTGCTTGCGAAAAAACTGCCGTTTGAAAACAGCTGGGGCATGCTGACAGACCATCTGATCGCCTGGGATATTCCTGCCCCGCCGGATTACCTGGCGGTGAAGCGGGAGGTGTTCACCAGCATCGTTCCGGGATGGGAGAAGATCTTTGTCGACGGGGACATTGACTGGCGTCATGTCTCCTGGGGTGGCGTCCTCATCGATGACCGGCCCTTTGATACAACAGACGAGGCCTGCAATTGCATTCCCGCCGCAGACAATCCGGAGACCAGCAGCGCCAAAGAGGCAACATGGCTCAAGGACGACGACATCGTATTCGGTATTGTTGTGAACGGGGAAAGCCGGGCCTATCCGCGGCGGATCATGGAAGTCCGCGAGATGGTCAACGACACGCTCGGCGGCCGACATCTCGGCATTCCCTATTGCACGTTATGCGGCGCGGCGCAGGCTTACTTCACCGACCAGCTGCCGGAAGGCGTTGAACGGCCCGTCTTGCGCACGTCAGGCCTTCTGATCCGGTCCAACAAAGTAATGTATGACGTCAACACCTATTCAGTTTTCGACACATTTCTCGGCAAGGCGGTCACTGGACCCTTGGCAGAGAAAAACCTGCAACTCGACCAGGTCAGTGTGGTGACCACCGATTGGGGCAGATGGAAAAAGGCGCATCCGGACACAACCGTGCTGGTCGAAGCGCTCGCCCTCGGCCGGGACTTCGACTTCCGCAATGGACGGGATGCCGATGGACCGATTTTCCCGGTCGGCGATGTCGATCCACGCCTGCCGGTGCATGAGGATATCATTGGCATTGTCACGGCCTCTGGAACTCCTGTGGCTTTCCGGAGAAGCAACGCCTTTGTGGCTTTGCAAAAGGGCGAAGACATCGGATTTGAGAACGTCCGCCTGAAACTTGATGCCGGTGGGATCAGAGCCGTTGATGCCGACGGAACCGACCTCGGCAGCCATCAGGCCTTCTGGTTTGCCTGGTCGCAGTTTCATCCCGGAACCAAGCTTTGGCCGGAATAAAGCACTTGGCATTCAAGCGCGGTTTCGACACTTATTTGGCGGTGTCTTTTTGGTCCTTGAGGGATGCCTGGCCCTTGGGCGTCAAACCATAAATCCCGCGCTCGACCCGTTCGAACCAGCCGTAATGGTCGTCGGCCATCATGCGGGTGGCGCGCTCCACCCCCGCCGCCTTGGCAACCTCCGCACCGCGGCTTGGGCCGTTCGCGGCTAGATGCTCTGCGCAGCGGATGGCATCCTGGCGGTAGGCAGTCACGAGTGTGGTCCGGGTCGAACCACCGGTATTCGGGTCTCCGACGCGGCGGGCAAATTCCCGCAAAAGCCGGTCCTTGCGCGGTTTCGATTTTTTCGGCGCATAAGGACCGGGGTCCAAATGCACTTCGACAAACCCGTCGGACAGCCGGACCGTGATCATGCCGAGACCCAGCCGTCGGGCGAGTTTGATGTTGGATTTCAAGGCAGATTGAAACCGCTTGCCCTTGCCCCTTGCTATCGCAACATAGACCGCATCCGTGATTGCCTGACGCTCAATTGCCTGATGGAACAGGCTCAAGGTGAAGCCGGTTTTCAGTTCCACGATCACCGGGTCTTCGTCCCCCCGGCAGGCAACAACATCGGCCGCACCAACTTCGGCCTTCACCTCATACCCTTGGTTTTCAAGAAATGCTTTGACCGGCTGATATAGCTCGGTTTCCAGAATGCGCCCCATGGCTGTCACTCTATGTTGGGTAGAGAGGTGGAGCAATCCGCCGGTTGCTGCAGAACTGACCTTTTCCACGTTCCGGACAGACTAGTGGGGTCAGCGCCATCGATTGCGCCGGATCCGCTCGTCGATGGGCATGCGGGAAAAATACTCCGGCACATTCAAAACCATCGGCACCGAAAGGCCGTTCTCATAGTGCACAAATTCCTCCGCCGACGGCCGGAACTTCATGGTGGCGTAAAACCGTGCAAGGTGCGGAACACAATCGATGAAGATCTCGGTCATGCCTTCGGTTTCGACAAAGGTGGCAATTCCGGCGAAGATCCGCATATAAGTGGCTCCGCCCCGCCACTTTTCCGGAATGGCGTATTTGGTGATCACGCATGTGCCGTCTGGGTGATGAGGGGAAGCCGCCATCCCGTAGAGATCCGGCAAAATCGACAGGCCGCCGTGTTTGGAGAAGTTTACCCGGGCCGTACCAGCATCCTCGCCCTCATAAACGGCAAGAAAACTTGTTCCATGCGCGTCAAGCGGGTCGATCAAAATGCGTCGGTCATGGTCTGCGTACGGCGAGTCCCGGCCAAATTCCCCGCAATAAACCTCGTATCGTACCCGCTGTGCGCGGAATAAAAGCTCGGCAGTCGTACACTGAAACACCTCGATCGGGGACGACGGCGTGTCTTCAAACTCGTCCAGCAGCACTTCGTTCTGCTGCAGCCGCGCCCGCATGATTTTCGCAAGATACCTCGAAAAATCAGCAGCAACTTCCGGATTGATGTCTTCCAGGCGCTTCAGCTCCTTGTGGCCGATGCCAAGCCCGCGCACTGGAGTCAGCGTTTCGACCCGGGCCGACGCACCGGTCCCAGTCAGAAAACCGAATTCACCGAGTATGGTGTTGCGGCCCGACGTAAGGCTGGTGGTTTCGCCGCCCTGGTCAAAACGAATTTCCACTTCGCCTTCCAGAACCAGCAACATCTCGCTGCCATAACCGCCCTGATACCGGAGCACGTGGCCAGCCTCAAACTGGCGCTCCGGACATATCATTTGTAGAGCATCCACGATGACCGGCTTCATTTGGCAGCGCCCTCTGTCTCACCAACAGTTTCCCGAAGAGAAGACAGTGGTTTTTTCTGGACAACCACCTGATCGAACACCGCTTCGGAATCCGGCCATTCCGTTTTGAACACCCGATCGAGAAACCGTGTTCCCAAGCCATAGTTGCCGGTGTACCTGGAGTGATGCAGCGCGTGATAAACCGTTGACGTGATGTATTTGCCTTTGACCTCCATAAAGTTTTCGGACCGGATTTCATAATTCGCGTGCCCATAGGAGTTGATCACCAGATAGGCCGCGAACCAGGCAGCAATTCCGAAGAAGTTCAAATTAAAGACAAAGATGTCGATGAGAGCGAGCGCTCCCAGGATCCCGAGATCGAAGATGAACTTCTCCCAAAACGAAAAAGACAACGCGGTAAACGGACTGGATAGACGGCTCTTGTGATGCTCCGCATGGATCCAGTGAAGCGATTTCAGATGAAATGCCCGGTGCGAACTGTAGTGCCAGATCTCGGCCCAAACTGCGGTTAATAACAGACTGGCGAAAAAGCTCCCGACCGACCGGCTCGAAAACAATCCTGCCAGCAGGAAGATCATCAATACGACGGCATGCAGCGGCGTATGCAGGGAGTTTTTCAACTCGCGCCGAACCTGAGGATCCTTAATCGGAAGGTCGTAAATCCGGTCGCGTGAGAGATCGACTTCGTAGTCTTCTACGCAGAGCCAAAAGAGCGCCATCAAGTGACCAATTACAGCTATGAGGCACAGCATCGCTGTTTCGGAAGCGCTCATATTTCGGTCCTGCAAGAGATGGTTCAACAAGATCAAGCGTGGGATTGAGGCTAGAAAGTCCCGCTAAACCGGTCAAGTCCAATATGTTTTGGCCCTTATTTCGCCTGGAAATCAGTGCCCGCCGGAAACACCTGAAAAAATTTGGAACCCGGCAATCGACAGACACATAGCAGTGCCCAGAATGCCCCACCAGCGGAACTGGTGTATTGCCCCCTTCCCAATCTGCCGGCCAACGGCAAACAGTGCGAGATTGACCAAGGCAAAGACGCTCAAGGTGACAAGGCTAGTCGCTTCAGCAAGCCGCACCAGCGGGAAAAACAAGGCGAGGCCCAAAACTATCAAAGCAACTGTCAACGTGGCCCGTGCCGGGGTTTGACGGCGGTCGTCGACTTTAGCAAACCATTGCGGCGCGAGGCCTTCGTTGGCCATGCCGTAAAGCACCCGGCTTGCCATAACGATCTGCACGAGAATTCCGTTCACCATGGCGATGGTGGCCATGGCAGCAACAGATTTGCCCGACAGACCGGATACAGATTCAAAGAGAGCCGCAAGGGGCGCGGTTGATGATGTGATCGCCTCGCGGTTGCCGGCAAGAGCGGCGATGACCGCAAGCACCACATAAATCACCAGCGTGATGCCAAGCGTCCAGACCACAGCAAGCGGCACTGTTCTTTCCGCTTTCTGAGTTTCCTCACTCATATTGACGATGTCTTCAAAGCCGATGAAGGCAAAAAACGCCAACACGCCACCGGATACGATCCCGGCCAATGCTGCTGAATTCAATGACGGAACAAAGGTGTTTCCGACCGCAGAAAAATCACCAAGCAAAGGCAATCCGAACACAATCACCACAAACAGTGTCCCGACTTCGATGAGGGTCACCAGAGCGGCAAAGGCAACACTTTCGCGCACACCGAACCAGGCAATTCCGAACAAGATCAGAACGATTGTGGAAACCAGTAAAGTTTCTGGAAGCGCAAGAAAAACCTGAACATAACCTGCAAAGGCAAGCGCAATTGCTGCGCTGGATATGATCCCTGTCGCAACGACCCCGAAACCCGCAAGCCGCGCGAATACACTTCCAAGGCCCCGATTGACGAAAACAGCTTCTCCGCCAGCTACCGGATACCGCCGTATCAACAGTGCATAGGAGATGCCGGTAACTCCGGCGATCACACCGGCGAGCAGAAACGACAATGGTGCCTGATCGCCAGCAAGCGCCAATACTTCTCCGATTAGAGCAAAGATGCCAGCGCCAACAGTGACGCCGACTCCATAAAAAACCAGCCAGGGAAGAGTCAGTGTCCGATTAAGTCTGGCCGGTGGATTCGAATTCGAACTTGTCATGAGGGTTACTCTTGCCCAGCTTGTTCAGTCGTCCAATCGGCGCGACTACGTATTCCGCGAAGAAACTTGTTTCTTAAACTGATGCGCGAGTGGCGTTCGCGGGGCGGGGATGGTCTTACAAACACCATAACCAATGCCCCGTGACCTGTGTGTTTTGCCTCAAGTAGTGCAGCTAAAACGCGGTGTCTGAAGCAGAATTTGATCTGAAGCAAAGATCCCGGCCCATTTTTTCCTTAGCTTCCGGCAAAAGACAGACTAGGCTGTCTTCATAAGGACGTGTGAGGAACGGTGGCATGACCGCCCCAAACCCAAGTCGGCGGAATTTTTTGAGGGGAAAATTCGCTGAGACGGACGCAGCCATTCTGCGCCCGCCTGGAGCCACGGCCTTTTTCGACCAGAAGTGCACCGAATGCGGCAAGTGTTCGGACGCCTGCCCTGAAAACATCATCGTCATCGGAAATGATCGGCGCCCGGTCGTAAACTTCGAAATCGGCGCCTGTACGTTCTGTTCAGCCTGTGCGGACATCTGCCCGACTGAAGCGTTAGACCCTGCCCGTGTCCCTGACTGGGACTGGAAAGCTGAGGTTGGCGATTCTTGTCTTTCGCATCAAGGCATTACCTGCCGGGCGTGCGAAGACGTCTGCGAACCACGTGCAATTCGATTCCGATTATCAACAGGCGGGAAATCGCATCCCGTTTTTGACATTTCTCAATGTACTGGCTGTGGTGAGTGCGCATATTCCTGTCCTGCGCGCGCCATATCATTTGCCAAGATGGAATAAGCACGCGCGAGGGAGAGAAAATGAATATTTGCGGCTGTCTTGTTCACGCCTCGGTTGAGTCTGTGAATAATGTTCGCGATGGAATTCAGGCGCTCGATGGCGCTGAAGTTCATGCTAGTTCCGACGATGGGCGTCTTGTCGTCGTCGTTGAAGATTCAGGGTCCACACTTGCCTCGGACCAGATCATGGCCATGCACCAAATACCCGGTGTGATATCGGTCACCCTTACTTACCACCATTTCGAAGACCTATCGCAGCCGGTCGCTCGCGCCACTGCCTAATGCCGGAGATCTGCCATGACTACCTCAGAATCCCGTCGTAACTTCCTCAAAGCGACAGCCGCCGCCAGCACGGCAGCAGCTGCCGGTATCCCGCTCGCAGCAACGCCAGCGGCTGCCCAGCCACAATCCGCTGACATCCGCTGGGACAAAGCCCCTTGCCGTTTCTGCGGCACCGGCTGTTCCGTTCTTGTCGGCACCAAAGAAGGTCGTGTGGTTGCCACCCAGGGCGACCCGGACGCGCCGGTGAACCGTGGGCTAAACTGCATCAAGGGCTACTTCCTGTCCAAGATCATGTACGGCAAGGACCGCCTGACCACGCCGCTGCTGCGTAAATCCAACGGCGTCTACGACAAGAATGGCGACTTCGAGCCAGTGAGCTGGGACGAAGCCTTCGACGTCATGGCGCAGAAATGGAAAGAAGCGCTGGCCAAGAAAGGCCCGACTTCGGTTGGTATGTTCGGCTCCGGGCAATGGACTGTCTGGGAAGGTTATGCCGCTGCAAAATTCATGAAGGCCGGCCTTCGGACCAACAACATCGACCCGAATGCACGCCACTGCATGGCGTCGGCGGTTGTCGGCTTCATCCGCGCCTTTGGCATTGACGAGCCGATGGGTTGTTATGACGACCTTGAGCACGCCGATACATTCGTGCTCTGGGGCTCCAATATGGCGGAAATGCACCCGATCCTGTGGTCGCGCCTGACCGACACCCGCCTGACCAAAAAAGACTGTGAAGTCCACGTTCTGTCGACCTTCGAACACCGTTCGTTTGAGTTGGCCGACAACGGTATGGTGTTTGCCCCGCAAACCGATCTGGCGATCCTCAACTACATCGCCAACTACATCATCCAGAATGATGCGGTGAACTGGGACTTCATGAACAAGCACGTCAACATCAAGAAGACGGCGACCGACATCGGCTATGGCCTGCGCGACAACAATCCGCTGCAGATGGAAGCTGCCAATCCGAATTCCGGTAAACTGACAGAAATGAGTTTCGATGATTACGCCGCAGCCGTTGCGGAATATACCGTCGAAAAGGCATCGGAAATTTCCGGTGTTCCGGTTGATCAGCTGGAACGTCTGGCCAAACAGTATGCCGACCCGAACCGGAAGGTCATGTCTCTGTGGACCATGGGCTTCAACCAACACACCCGCGGATCCTGGGTGAACGGCCTGATGTACAACGTCCACTTGCTCACCGGCAAAATCTCGGAGCCAGGCAATTCGCCTTTCTCATTGACCGGTCAGCCGTCTGCGTGCGGCACCGCCCGTGAGGTCGGTACCTTTGCCCACCGCCTGCCGGCGGACATGGTGGTCATGAATGAAAAGCACCGCGATATCTGTGAGAAGGCATGGAATGTTCCGACAGGGACAATCCCGCCGAAACCCGGCTTCCACGCTGTTCTGCAGCACCGCAAACTGAAAGACGGTGATCTCAACGCTTACTGGGTTCAGTGCAACAACAACATGCAAGCGGCGCCCAACATGAACGAGGAAGGTTTCCCGGGTTACCGCAATCCAGAAAACTTCATTGCGGTGTCAGACCCTTACCCGACCGTGACTGCATTGGCAGCCGACTTGATCCTGCCGACCGCCATGTGGGTGGAAAAAGAAGGGGCTTACGGCAACGCGGAACGCCGCACTCAATTCTGGCGCCAGCAAGTCAAAGCACCGGGCGAAGCCCGGTCCGATGTTTGGCAAGTCATGGAATTCTCCAAACGCTTCACTGTCGAAGAAGCTTGGGGCGAAGAGCATGTTGCCAAGATGCCGGAGCATGCCGGAAAGACCCTCTTTGACGTGTTGTTTGCCAATGGGGTTGTCGACAAATACCCGGTTTCTGAAGTCGCAGACGGGTTTGACAACGACGAATCCGAACATTTCGGCTTCTACGTTCAGAAAGGCCTCTTCGAAGAGTATGCCGAATTCGGCCGCGGCCATGCCCACGACCTGGCATCCTTCGAAACCTATCACCAGTCCCGCGGCCTGCGCTGGCCAGTCGTCGACGGCAAGGAAACGCTTTACCGCTTCCGCGAAGGCTATGACCCTTATGTTGCTGAAGGCAAAGGCGTCGAGTTCTACGGCAAACCAGACGGCAAGGCGAACATCATCTTCGCACCATACGAACAAGCCGCCGAAAGCCCAGATGAAGAATTCGATCTGTGGCTGTGCACCGGCCGTGTTCTGGAACACTGGCATTCCGGGTCGATGACCCGCCGTGTCCCGGAACTGCACCGGTCCTATCCGTCGGCTGTTGTCTACATGCATCCGGACGATGCCAGAGACCGTGGTCTGCGCCGTGGCCAGGAGATCCTGATCTCCACCCGCCGCGGTGAAATGCTCAGCCGGGTTGACACCCGTGGCCGGAACAAGCCGCCGCGCGGCCTGGTCTTCGTGCCGTGGTTCGATGAAAGCCAGCTCATCAACAAGCTGACTTTGGACGCAACTTGCCCGCTCTCCAAGGAGACGGATTTCAAGAAATGCGCCTGTAAGATCGAACGCGCGTGATCTGAGCTGAAGGTCAACCGCCATGCCAGCCTCACCAAACCCCAAGTCCCCTGGCCGCCGCCGTTTCCTCACGGATACGGCGCGTGCCGCTGGCGGATGTTTGGTCGCAGGATCGCTTCTTGCCTATGTCGCGCGTGATGCCCGTGCGCTGCCGGCCGAAGCTCTGCGTCCACCCGGGGCCCTTGGTGAGGATGACTTTTTGTCAGCTTGCATCCGGTGCGGTTTGTGCGTGCGCGACTGCCCCTATGACACGTTGAAGCTGGCTGAACTCGGTGAAGACGGGCCAGCAACCGGAACGCCCTATTTCACCGCGCGCGACGTGCCTTGCGAGATGTGCGACGATATTCCTTGTGTCGCCGCCTGTCCGACGGGGGCGCTTGATCCCAAACTGGACAAAATCGATGACGCCCAGATGGGAACGGCCGTCCTTGTGGATCAGGAAAACTGCCTGAACTTTCTCGGACTACGCTGTGACGTCTGTTACCGGGTGTGCCCAGTAATTGATGAGGCGATCACACTGGAGCCCTCGCATAATACGCGGTCAGGCAAACACGCCATCTTTGCACCGACCGTGCACGCGGAGCGCTGTACTGGCTGCGGATTGTGCGAAAAGAGCTGCGTGCTTCCCGAAGCTGCGATCAAGGTTCTCCCAACACGGCTGGCCCGCGGTTCGTCTGCCGAACATTACCGCAAAGGCTGGGAAGAAAAAGAGCGCAAGGGCGCCCCACTTGTAGAAGGTATCATCGACCTGCCTGACCGGATGCCGGAACCACTTTCCGGACCCGCAGGTGAATTCAAGCCAGCCTTCAAACTTCCGGGGGTCAGCCAATGAGTGCAAAAACCAGACTCCCGGTTGGACAGGAAGCCATCGAACACAAAGGCTGGTTGGGGGCCCACCGGTTCCTCATCCTGCGGCGTCTGTCCCAGGCGTTTTTCCTCGCCCTCTTCATGCTGGGCCCATGGTTCGGGCTTTGGTGGGTCGTTGGAACGCTGGCCGGGTCCAGAACGTTTGATGTGTTGCCGCTAACCGATCCGCTGGTTCTGTTGCAAAGCCTAGCCGCCGGCCATCTGCCGGAACTGACAGCTTTGATCGGCGCGATCATCGTTTTGGCCGTCTACGCCCTGATAGGCGGCCGGGTCTATTGTTCCTGGGTCTGCCCGATCAATCCGATTACCGACGCCGCTCATTGGCTGCATGACCGTCTTGGCATTCAAAAAGGCTGGCAGCCCAACCGCAACACCCGGCTTTGGGTCCTTGGAACTGTTCTGGCCGTCAGCGCTCTGACCGGCACGATCGCCTGGGAAGTTGTCAATCCGATCACCCTGCTGCACCGCGGGCTGATATTCGGCATGGGTTTCGCCTGGACAATCGTGGCCCTGGTCTTCTTCTTCGACCTGTTTGTCTCCCGGCGCGGCTGGTGCAGCCACATCTGCCCGGTTGGCGCCTTTTATGGTCTGGTTGGAACAAAAAGCATCCTACGGATAACTGCCGCAGAACGTGCAAGATGTGATGACTGCATGGATTGCTACGCGGTCTGTCCGGAGAACCACATCATATCCCCTGCACTCAAGGGCAAACCTGGCGATACGCCGCTGATCCTGTCCCCTGATTGCACCAATTGCGGACGTTGCATCGACGTCTGCTCAGTCGACGTATTCGCATTTACCCACCGGTTCGACGACCGGGTCAAAAACATAGATAAGCCGGCCGGGGATTTGTCCACCGGTCCCGCAATTTGAACGGAGCAACGGAGAATAGAGATGAAACTGCAAGTTCTAGTGGGAATATCAGCCCTTGTTGTCTCTACAACTCTGGCAGGCTTTGCAATCGCACAGTCGTCCGGATCTGTTCAGAGTTTGCGCAGCGGTGAATTGCCGGACACGCTTCGAGCCGAGCAGGTTCACAAACAAATGGAAGGCCGCATGAAGCGGAACTACCGCCAGCAGCCTCCCCTCATTCCGCATTCCAGTTCGCAATATCAGATGGACAAGCGCACCAACCAGTGCCTTGGCTGCCATGATTGGACGGTCGCCGGGGAGCGCGGTGCACCAACCCTGTCGATGACCCACTATCTGGACCGGGAAGGCAATCAGCTCGACACCGTCGCCGGGACCCGCTGGTTCTGCAACCAGTGCCACGTCCCGCAGGCGAATGCTCCAGAGCTGGTCGGCAACGACTTTCAACCGTCCAACGCATTGCGTTAACGTGGGAACAGGAGAGACACCAGCATGTCCGATCCGCAAAACAAACCGAAACAAGGCCTGATCCGCAGGCTCTGGGACGGCTTTTGGAGCCCTGTGTCCGCTTTCAGCGTCGGGTTCATCGTCATCGCCGGTTTCCTAGGTGGGATCATCTTCTGGGGTGGTTTCCACTGGACCTTGGAACTGACCAACACCGAGGAGTTCTGCGTTTCCTGCCACACGATGGAAACCAACCTCGGCGAATACCGGCAAACGATCCACTACAACAACCACTCCGGTGTCCGAGCAATTTGCTCCGACTGCCACGTGCCGCATGAATGGCAGCACAAGGTGAAAGCCAAG
Organism: Roseibium sp.; assembly: GCF_965216085.1. Lineage (GTDB taxonomy): Bacteria > Pseudomonadota > Alphaproteobacteria > Rhizobiales > Stappiaceae > Roseibium. The sequence goes on from NZ_OZ244138.1 coordinate 3,437,954, forward strand.
ATCATGGCGGTCAAGGACGTCTACCATGAGATCGTTGGCACGATCAGCACGCCGGAGAAATACGAAGAGCACCGGTTGCAGATGGCATCGATTGTCTGGCGGAAAATGAAAGCTTCCGACAGCCGTGAATGCCGGAACTGCCACTCTTTCGACTACATGGATTTCACAATCCAGGAGTCACGTGCGGCTTCCGAACACCAGCGCGCCATTGACAACAGCATGACCTGTATCGATTGCCACCAGGGGATCGCGCACGCTTTGCCGCCCGGTCACCAGGAAGAGTACAACAAGATCAAGGAAGACTTTAAAGCGAACGCCGCGCCAAACAGTTCAGAAACAAAAAGTGTCGCGGAAATACGCACTTACGTCGACAAACTGTCAAACTGATTCAAGCCCGGAGCGCCAGAAAACCTATCCGGCGCTCCGGATGCTCTCGATATAAAGAAAAGGTCTTAGCATGCTTGGTATTCTCGATTTGCTCGGAACCATCGGCGGAAATGTCCTTAGTTTTCCTGGCATCCTCGGCCTCGGCCTCGGCATGATGACACGCAATTGGATGCTTGCAGCCATCATGGGCGGCATTGTCGGCGTGCTGGAAACCGTCCTCTTTGCAGGCTTCAACTTCTCAGCGATTGCGCCGCTTGATATGGCGGTTGCCATTGTTGTCGGTGTACTGGCCGGTAGCCTTGGCTGTGCGATCCGGCACAAGGGCGCGACCGTTTAACAGCTCCACATCAAACCGCGCGGCTTTGGGATCACTGGAGCTGCCACAACTCAAAAAAACAAGATTATGGCAGACCGCACTCCGATTTGCGCCGCTGTCGTTTGCTCTGACGGAGCAATGATAGACCGGCTGTTCCAGACTTTGTTCGACGCTCTACGCCAGGAAAAACATCCTGTCTCCGGTGTTCTCCAGCGGCGGGCCGAATTCGGTGACACGTGCTGTGCCGATATGGGCCTGGAGATGTTGTCGACCGGTGAAACCATCGAGATTTCGCAGCCACTTGGCAAAGAATCCCAAGGCTGCCGGCTCAATCCTGGTGCCTTGTCAGATATCACCGTGCGTCTCACCCGGGAATTGGACTCCACACCAGACCTTCTTTTGTTGAACCGGTTCGGCAAGGGCGAGCACGATGGTCAAGGGTTCCGCCAGCTAATCGCCAAGTCACTGGATCAGAACATTCCAGTCCTGACGGCTGTCCGCCCGCCCTATCTGGACAGCTGGCGCGAGTTTACCGGAGACCTGGGTGTCGAATTGCCCGGCGATCTGGAAGCGGTCCAATCCTGGTGCAGCAGCATCCTGCCAGCCCGCCATTAGACGTAAAACTTAGGGATCCAGGAAAAACTGCTGCCTGAGTTTCCGCCAGATTTTTTCGCCTATCAGGCAGTCATAGGGTTCTTCGAAGGTGATTTGGGCCGGTAGAACACGGGGCGGTTTCATTGGCATCCGCCCGCCGATTTCCAGAACAAGTTTCCGCCGGACCGCTTCTGGGAATTGATCCCAATCGTTCACCGGGATCATGAAGCTGCCAGGCCCGCCGATCACACAGCGGCGGTAATACTCATCGAGATCGGGAATATTGAACTGAGTGCCGAAGCCGCTGGTTGTCATCAGCGGCAGGCCGTTGATGACAAATCCGGCCTCCACCGCAATATCCCGGGCCCGTGTCACCGTCTGCCCTTGATTGTTCGGCCCGTCTCCTGAGATATCGATAACAAACCGGTCGGCCGCATAGGGCACGTCCAGCAACAATCTTGATGCATGGCGGATGGCACCTGAAATCGAAGTCCGGCGCTGACCGAAAGTGGTGTCGGCAAGAACGGTATCCGAGAAACCTTGAGCATGTTCAAGACGCTCGATCACGGTCCAGGGCACAATTTCGCGGGCGTGACCATCGTTGGCCCATTCGAACATGGTAAGCGCGATCCGGCCATGAACACCCTGCTTCACTGCCTTGACGACCGCCGGGTCCGCAATGGCAGCAGCATAACCTTTCCGCTGGAGCGTTATTTCATCCGGAGACATGGAGCGGGAGACATCGACGGCTAAAACCAAGGCGACGTCAACCAGCTCCTCCGCCTTCCCGGCAGATGAAACACCCACGGCGCCCGTCAAAACCATCAGGGCGGCCAACAAGAACAACGGCCTCCGCATGGGCAAAATGATAACCAAAAAGTTGTCAATCGCCAGCGCGGAATGACCCGGAGCGGATAAAGCATCCGTGAGATTTGGACTTTAGCCCAGGCTCGGGTACTCGCGGACCTGCGAGCGATCAGTTATAAAGCGCCAAACACAACTCTCCAGGAGCCCCTCATGACCGATGCCGCCGCTAACGACACCGTGGAAAAGCCTATGCTGGCAACACTGCTTCACGAAGGCGTCTACCGGATCGTCATGCAGCGCCCGGAACGGATGAATGCGCTGTCGACCGAAATGATGACAGCGCTTTCCGAAGAACTCACCAAGGCCGCTGAAAACCCCGATGTGCGTGTGGTGCTACTAGGTGCGGAAGGCAAGGTCTTTTGCGCCGGGCATGATCTTAAAGAACTGACCAGCGCGCGCGGTGAAGCTGATGGCGGAAAAGCGACCTATGAACGGATCATGCGCCAGTGCTCCGACCTGATGCAGCAGATTGTGCGCCTGCCCAAACCCGTCATTGCCGTTGTCACCGGCGTTGCGACAGCCGCCGGCTGCCAACTGGTTGCTTCGTGTGATTTGGCGATTGCCACGGACACCGCCACCTTCTGCACCCCTGGTGTCAATATCGGCCTCTTCTGTTCGACACCGATGGTGGCGCTCAGCCGCAACGTTGCACCGAAACAAGCAATGGAAATGTTGCTGACCGGCGAGAGCATCGATGCCTCCACGGCGAAAGACTTCGGCCTAATCAACCGGATTGTTCCGCGAGACTACCTGGAACAAGTTGTTCAAAAGTATGCTGAATCGATCGCGTCCAAATCCGCCCATACAGTGAAAATCGGCAAGGAGGCCTTTTATCGCCAGCTGGAAATGCCGCTGTCGGAGGCCTATGACTTTGCCGCCGAAATCATGGTTGGCAACATGATGGCCCGCGACGCGGAAGAAGGCATCAACGCCTTCCTGCAAAAACGCAAACCGGAATGGACGGACAGCTGACCTCAAAGCGGAGGGATCTCCCGAAACCAATAGCTTTCGCTCATGTCCGTCAGACAATCGGTAGGAAAATATCGGTTTCTGCGTCCTGTTCCGCCACATCGGGATAGAACGTCAGGCGCTGGACGAAGAGCGGAAAATCCCGGAGGTCTTCGCCGCTTTGGGGGAGCCAAACACCATAAAGGCTGCGGATCTTATCTCCGGCGTGATCCAGACTTCCTTTGTGCCGGATGACTGCGCAGCGCCCGGCCGGTATCGTCCGGTCGACCACACCAATGCCGTTGGGTTCGGCCGGACGTGCCAGTTCACAGCAAACCCCAAACCTGAAGTCCGCCGCATCGCAATCTTCCGGATCCTCATAAAGGATATTGAAGGTGGCAGACTTAGCGGGCGGCAGGCTGTTTTCGCGGCGCCATTTGATGAACTGCTGTACGGTGCGGGGCAAAAGCGCAGGATCGCCCTGGTGAACCAGTTCGGCAACGTTTGTTTCGGGAAAATCGATCAGCCGGATCTCTTCGGTCGAAAGTGCGCTGGTCATGAACATTGTCCTCGTCTTGTCAAAGGTTTCAAACACCGTTTGCCAAGAAGACCAATCAGCCTCCTTCCGGAACTCTGTGGGAGAACACCCCAAGAGCCGTTTGAAGGCCCGCGAAAAACTCTCTGAGTTTTCGTACCCCGCTTGCAGTCCGATGTCTGTTACGGACAGATCTGGCCGGTACGCAAGCAGTTCTCCTGCTCGTTTCAAACGGAGAAACCGGTGGTATTCGGCGACCCGCAGTCCTGTTACCGCCGCAAACAGCCGTTGAACATGAAAGCGCGAATAGGCCGCTTGAGCAGCCATCTGATCAACATTGAGCGGCCGATCGATCGAAGCTTCCAGATATGTCAACGCAGCTTGAATCCGCTGCCGGTAGAGTGTCACCCAATACCTCCGTGGTCTTCTGTTTCTGGCACCATTTGATTTAGCCTGCTCCTCTCCCCGTTGCCTGACCGAACGTGCGAAATATCCCCCTTGCGCAAAAATCATTGCCAGCTTCAGGGCTTCCGGTATTTATAGTCCCCTCTTCACAGGAGCCGTCTTTCTTCATGAATCACGACACATATTCTGACACCTACATCAAGGCCATCTTGGATGAGGTGAAGACCATTGCCTTGATCGGGGCGAGCGCCAATAGCGTGCGGCCGTCCTACTTCGTTTTGAAATACATGCTCTCTAAGGGATACGAGGTTTGGCCGGTCAATCCCGGACAGGCAGGCAAGGAAATCCTCGGCCAGACGGTCTATGCGTCTCTCGAAGACCTACCGGGTACGCCGGACATGATCGACATATTCCGCAATTCCGAAGCGGCCGGTCAGATTGTGGACGATGTGATTGCCAGTGACCGTCTGCCGAAAGTGATCTGGATGCAGCTGACCGTACGCCACGACGAGGCGGCGAAGCGGGCCGAGGCTGCCGGTATCAAGATGGTGATGGACCGCTGCCCGAAGATCGAATACGGACGTCTGTCGGGCGAAATCGGCTGGGCGGGTGTCAATTCACGCACCCTCTCCTCAAAACGTCCGGCCCTGAAAGCCGGATTTCAACACCGGGGGTTGAAGGGCACACAAAATGGCTGAAACGCCATTTTCTCCGGCGTTGAAGCCTTACCTAATTGGTCCGTCCCAAAACTTCTGAACAGTTTTGACGGCCACACTTGTCGGCGTCAGCACAACAGAAAACTGCATCAACCCGCGTGCAGCTAAAATCTGATTAACAGTCGATTAAACTGTTAATGGAATGTTTAGGCGTATATTCATTTTCTTCATCAACACTTTAACGATCTGCTAACTCTTCAAACCAGGAGGTAGTCATGATCGATATGTTGATGCAGTTTTCCTACTTCCATATCGCGATACTGATGGCCGCAGTCATAATAGTCATAGCCAAAGCCATATAGGTCGCGCCGGCAGAAACTTGGAGACATTCGGCTCTTAGGTCCTCACGTGGGGCGTCTGTTCAGTCGCTCCGTTTTCCAGGAGCGATTTCGCCACGGACAATCGATAGACTTTTAAGCGAATTTGTTCCGAATCCGGCGAATGTCCTTACCAGTTTTTCCATTCACGGTGTTTAAGGTGTGCCCTAGATCGAATCTAGATGCCCGAATTGGACAAGTGAATGCTTCCCGAAGTTCTTGATACCGGCCTTCTTGCTTGTGCAATGCCGCTCGCGGCGAGCGTTCTGCTGTTTGGCATTTATTCGGTGATCCGGACGGAGAGCGCTCTGGAACGAAGCGCACGCGCCGCTTTTGTTGCCGACCAAGCCCTTGCCGCTGACGCTCAATAAGCTCAAGTCCTTATCTTTCAGAAAAAGAACATTTTTTTTCGTTTTTTCGCGATCTGCGAAATCGATCCTTTGACCTCCCGCACTGGTTTCGCCAAACTGCGCGCAACATACCTAAGGGAGGTTCTTAATGAGCGAAAATATTCCAGGCTTTTCCACGCTGGCCATTCATGCCGGCGCGGCTCCAGATCCGGCGACGGGCGCCCGGGCCACGCCGATCTATCAGACCACATCCTTTGTCTTTGACGATGTCGATCATGCGGCCTCCCTTTTCGGCCTGCAGGCGTTCGGCAATATCTACACCCGCATCACCAATCCGACGACGGCCGTCTTGGAAGAGCGGGTTGCGGCACTCGAAGGCGGAACAGCAGCCCTTGCCACGGCGTCTGGCCACTCCGCGCAGCTTTTGTGCTTCCACACATTGATGCAACCTGGCGACAACATCGTTGCCGCGAACAAGCTTTATGGCGGGTCGATCAACCAGCTCAACCATTCCTTCAAGAGCTTCGGCTGGGGTGTCAAATGGGCCGATCCCTCAGATATTGGATCCTTTGAAGCAGCCATTGACGACAAAACCCGTGCGATCTTCATTGAGAGTCTAGCCAATCCGGGTGGCATCATCGTCGACATCGAAGCGATTGCGGCTGTTGCCAAGGCCAAAGGCATTCCGCTGGTCGTCGACAACACCATGGCTTCGCCATATCTCTGCCGTCCGATTGAGCACGGCGCGGATATTGTCCTGCATTCCCTGACGAAATTCATGGGCGGCCACGGCAATTCCATGGGCGGTATCATCGTCGATGGCGGGTCTTTTGACTGGTCGGCCTCCGGTAATTACCCGCTACTATCTTCGCCGCGCCCGGAATACCAAAACATGGTCCTGCATGAAACCTTTGGTAATTTCGCATTCGCAATCGCCTGCCGGGTGCTCGGACTGCGTGATCTTGGTCCGGCGATCTCGCCGTTCAACGCGTTCATGATCTTGTCAGGCATCGAAACCCTGCCACTGCGCATGCAGCGCCACTCCGACAATGCCAAGAAGGTCGCCTTGCACCTGTCCGCCCATGACAAAGTGTCCTGGGTGTCTTATGCAGCGTTGCCGGAAGATCCACATCACGCCTTGCAGCAAAAGTACATGCCCAAAGGCGCCGGGGCGGTCTTCACCTTTGGTGTTGAGGGCGGCTATGACGCTGGCGTGAACCTCGTTTCCAAGGTGGAACTCTTCTCGCATCTGGCCAACATCGGCGACACCCGCAGCTTGATCATCCATCCAGCCTCAACCACCCACCGCCAGCTTTCTGACGAGCAGAAAACAGTTGCCGGTGCAGGACCGGATGTGGTGCGGATTTCCGTCGGCCTGGAAGATGTCGACGACATCATCGCCGATCTGGATCAGGCCCTCGCCGGGTAAAGTCTCCAGTTTATTTTAAACAAAACAGCCCGCCAATTGGCGGGCTGTATCTATTTTCGCTTGTAAGCAGCTGTCTACACCCGCACTGGGTACTCGCCCTTTAATGCCACCAAATAGTCGACGGCAGCGGCCAGAACAAATACAGCAAACCCTTGGTGAACCAGTGCGACACCGAGCTGATGCATGGAGAGGTCGCCTGTGAACGCGCCAAATCCAAGCAGCGTTCCAATTCCGAAAACCATCTGCAGGACAACAAAGGCCGCAAGATGAAACGCAGGCAGGCGCACGCGTTTGGCTTTTGTCACCGAACACGTCCGCCAGACAAGAACCACGGCCAACGCGACCAGCAGATAGGCTGCCATCCGGTGCTGAAACTGCACGGTTAGGATGTTCTCAAAGAAATTCAGCCACACCGGCGCCTCCGACAACAAGCCGGACGGGATGATCTGCCCGTCCATCAACGGCCAGGTGTTGTAGGTGAACCCAGCATTGAGACCGGCGACCAGCCCGCCGAAGAACAGCTGAACAAAAAGAACAGCCATAAAGATCCAGCCGAACGGCAGCAAAGCTGTGCTTGTGTGTTTTGGCGGGACGTCATGAGGTGCCAGCCGCCGGGCGATCCAGAACAGATACGCAAAAATGATCAGCGCCAGCGTCAAATGCGTTGCCAGCCGGTACTGGCTGACATCGACACGGTCCACCAGACCGGACGCCACCATCCACCAGCCGACAAATCCTTGAAGCCCGCCGAGTGCAAGACCAACCACCAGGCGCGGTTTCAGCCAGGGTTCAATCCGGCCCGCGGCCCAAAACGCCACCATGGGGACAAAAAACGCGATGCCAATGAAGCGGCCAAGCAGCCGGTGCCCCCACTCCCACCAGAAGATGAACTTGAACTCGTCCAAGCTCATACCCTTGTTGATCAGCTGGTACTCCGGGATCTGCTGGTATTTTTCAAATTCTTCCTGCCATTCGGCATCCGACAACGGCGGAATAGCGCCGTGGATCGGCTTCCATTCGGTGATCGACAGTCCTGACTCGGTGAGGCGCGTCGCCCCGCCCACGACAACCATGACCAGGATCAGGAAACAAACCGCATAGAGCCACCACCGGATCATCGTCCGGCTGCTGTGAATGCGCGCTTGTTCTTTCGATCCGAAATTCTGACCGGCAGCCTGAAGGCTATCCGTGGACACTGTCATTGTCCGCTTTCTCCGAATTTTTCTAAACTGGTTTGACCTTTGGTACGGGGAGATATAGGTGCGGAGGGAAAGCGGCAAGCCTTAGCGGCTCAGTCGCGGCAAATCATCGCTTTTAAGTCCCTACCGCACGGATCACACATGGTTCCCTCGTTCCGCAAATTCTTCGGCATGGTTGTGCTGGTCATCTTCGTTGTCGTTTATGCCTTCCTGGCAATGGTGATCGGCGACATGACTTTGCAGCAAGCATCGAACCTCGTGAGATTCGGCTATTTCGCTGTTGCCGGCCTTTTATGGGTCGTACCGGCAGGCGCAATCATTTGGTGGATGGAACGCGGCGGAAAGAAGAACTCTTAAGTCCGTGCTTTTGCCCGGTCTCTCAATCCGAAACCTGAAGACAGCCAACTGGCTGCTTTGTAAAGGGCAAAGGGGGCTCCGGTCAGATACTGATCAATGATTGCCGGATCCTGATAACAGCCGTTCACCGACACCCGCGGTAACAGCATCAAGTCGCGCGTATTCGCCGACTGCAGGATCCCTGGAAAAGTCGTGACTGCGGATGCAAATCCGATCGCGCGCGCAATTTCGGCCGCGCCTTCATTTACTGCATTCGGTTTGCCGTAAGGATAAGCAAAGTGCTTAGGCCGCTGGCCGAGTTCATCTTCAAGCCTTTGCAAGCCTTTATCGATGTCCGCGCGCGCAAGATCCGGATCAAGCCGGGCCAGGGCAAAATGGTCATGGGTGTGCGCCCCAATTGTCACCAGCGGATCTGAAGCGAGTTGCCGGACCTCATCCCAGGTCATCATTTCCCGGTCAGCAAGGTCTTGAAGATCAACCCCGTAGCGATCGGCCAACGCTCTGATTATCGCGCGTTGTTCCTGCTCACTGGCCTCAAGCGTCAGATAGTCTGTGAGCTTATTAAAGCACCTACATTTTTCGTCCGCTGTCCGGCAAGAAATCCCCTCTCGGGCACCGTCTTCAGAGAACACAATCTCATCTTGGCTGCCGATCATCAGCTCCAGCGCTTCCCACCAGAGTTCTGTGGTCCGATCAATCAATCCGCTGGCGACAAACACCGTAAACGGCGCCTGCATCTCTTTCAGGACCGGATAAGCAACATCCAAATTGTCTTTATAGCCATCGTCGAAGGTTAGAACCGCATACCGCTTTCGTCCGTAGCCGGACTTCAACAGGTCCACGGCCTCATCAAGCGCCAGAATTTCATAGCCATTGGCGCGGATCCGCTCGACCGTCAGCCGCAAAAATTCAGGTGTGATCTCCAGATGACGGTTTGGCTGAAACGCACCATCCCGCTCCGGGCGAACGTGGTGCAGCATAAAAACAGCGCCGCAGCCTTGCGTCATGGGCGCCAGAAGCCGGCTTAACCCCGTTTTTTGCAATATCCCAAACGCGCTCGAAAACGCTTTGTAGCGAATGCTCATCTGGCGAGAGGCCCCAAGTCTAGAAAGTAATCCAATAACGCACGTTTTCTTTAATAATTATTGATATTTCTAGCGAGAGTTTAGTCCGTATTGAGTGTGAGTCCCTCCGTGTCCGCTGGCTTTTCCCTTGCCGAAAAACCCTCAGAAGTTTCCGTTAGGTCCGATGACATATCTGAGGACGTTCAGAACCAGCACCCTGTGACGACGGCAGCAATCGATCTGCAACTGGTTACCGGTTTCGAACAGGCCGCCGAGGACTGGCAGAAGCTTTATGAAACCGGATACGCAACGCCATACCAAAGCCGGACATGGTGCCAAGCCTATCTGGAAACGCTTGGCCGGGAGAATGATAACCAGCCGCTAATCGCCGTCGCACGTCAAGCGGGCCAGCCTGTCCTGCTGCTGCCCCTCTTATTAAAGAAGAAGGCGGGGTTTTGTTTTTTGAGTTTCTTAGGTGCCGGCATCGGCAATCAGAACACGGGACTTTGGGACCGAGCGTTTTATGACACTGTTCAAAGCGGCACGATCCAAGATCTCCTTGACCGGATCTGCAGGGTAGCAAAGGCTGATTGTCTCGCCTTACAAAATGTCCCGGTCTCGTGGCACGGCCGAAAGCATCCACTTTGCCTGGATAATGCCCAGCCCAGCCCAAGTCCGGTTTTCCGGGGCAATGTCGACAGCGATTTTCAGATGCTTTTTGCTGACACTCACAGCAAGTCCGCCCGCAAAAACCTGACGCGCAAACAGCGGCATCTTCAGGACGCCGGTGACTATGAGTTTGGCCGATGCTCACAAGAACAAGAGATTGAAGCCGGACTCGAGGTATTCTTATCGCAACGCGAAGCCCGTGCCCGAATTACCGGTATCCCGAATGCATTTTCCGATATGAAAGCGCAGGCATTTTTGCGAACTGTCTTAGGTCTTGAAGGACGTCTAGCAAACACCAATCCTCCGCTTCAAATCTGGACCTTGAAAGTAAGCGGGAAAATCCGCGCCACATATTTGTGCGGCCGCCATCAGGAAGCGCTTTATGCCTACAGCAACAGTGTCGCCCATGATGAGCTATTGAAAAACAGTCCTGGGCTCGTATTGATCCGGGAGATCATTGAAGAGATCTGTGCAGATCCTGACACGACTGTTTTGGATCTCGGTATCGGCGAAGAAAAATATAAAACCGGCTGGACATCGCCGGAAGCGCTTTGCGACGGCCTTTTGCCGGTCACCGTCAAAGGCCAGATCTTTTCTAAAGCACAGTCTGCGAAAACCCGGCTGAAATCAGCAATCCGGAATTCTGATCGCCTGTGGCCGCTGGTGAAGAAAGTCCGGCAATGGCGGGCGCCGGATAAATAGCCCTGCCCTCTCCATTTTCTCAAATTGGACTGATCACCGCTTAGGCAGCGTGGCCATCTCCGTTGCGCTGCGGCCCCGCGCCAGGGTCTCCGGCGATGACGATTTCCACTGAAGCGCCAGTATTGTGGGCCAGCAAATTGGCCGCGCTTTCCAGCTCATGGCTGTGATCCGGCGCACTGGCTGCGATCAACACCCGGTCAGCAAAGCTGAGCATCCGGGCGCTCGCCAGCGTTCCATCGATCGCGCCAAGGTCGACCACGACAGTTTCATAGGTTGACTGGATCGCATCCAAAGCCAGTTTAAACCGGTCGGAGCGGACCATCTCATCGGTAATTGCCAGGCGTCCAGCTTCAATAATATGCGCCTTTGAGCCGGCATCCCGGTAAACAACCTTCGCAAATGGCGCTTTGCCGGCGACAATGTCGGCGAAGCCTTCTGCAGCCCGGGTGTCTTCCTGCTCCGGGAAGACTTCCATAAAGAGGGCCGTGTCCCCTTCTCCCGCAGCTTTACGTGCCAGATCAAAGGCCAATTGGTGTGATAGATCCGGCTCATCTACACTCAAAACAACGATCCGCCCCTCGGCCGCCACGTCAGAAGCTGACAATGCATCAGGCGCAGCTGGTTTTGCCTTGCGGTGTGCAGGACGCGGAGAAACCAGCGTCTCCTCCACATCATCATGTCTCGGACGCAAAGTTCCAAGCCAATCCGGCGATACATCTTGATCGTAAGCGGCACCACGTTTCCCGCGAAGTGTTGTACGGCGGGGAGCGGGCTCTGCAGGGACTTCTTCTTCAACAGGTTCCGGTTTGTATTCCGGCTCTTCGATTTCGTTTGGAGTGTCTTCAACTTCTTCAGCGCTGTTGAGATCACCAATTTCCTTGTCGAATTTGTAGCCCTGATACCCAGTTTGGTAACTCGGGCCCCACGTGAAGGACCCGCTTGTGTCTTTGGCCGGAGGAACGGGCATCTCCGCTGTATCCGGGCGCATTGTCCCTTGAGGTTTGCCGGTTGAATAAAGGACCCGGCCGCTCAACAACTCACGCATAACGACAAAAGCGCAGCCGAGAATAAAGGTCATCAGCGCTGCTACAATTGTGCTCGGAACAACTTTCGGAGAAAACGGCTCAACGGGAACATTCGCCCGGGAAACGATACGCGCATCAGCTGGAAGAATCTGCGCCCTCAAGCGGGTGTCGGCTTCCTGGAAGCTGAGCAACAGTTGATCGAGCTGGGCCGCTTTGGCGTCGGCTTCGCGCTCCAGTTCGCTAAGACGCGCCTGGTCGGCATTGGACTTTGCCGCGGCGACTTTCAGTTCCTCCAAACGCCTTTCAAGGGCAAGCGCCTGTTGATTGGCGACCCGAGCATCGTTTTCCAAGCCTTGCAGAATTTTTCGTGCTTCAGAGCGAATCTGCCTGTCGTAATCGTTCAGCTGCGATTGCAGTGCCTTGATTTGCGGATGGTTCGGCAACAGCGTGATCGACAGTTCCGCAATATTGGATTGAATTTCAACCTGCCGTTCACGCAGCCGCTGGATAAGCTGCGAATTCAGAACATCACTCGCTGTCTCCAGAGATCCGCCTGAATTCAGAAGTTCGCGAATCAGCTCCGCCTTTGCCTGCGCTTCAGCTTTGGTGGCCTGAGCCGCTGAATAGTCGCTGCTGGTGTCTGCCAGTTGCTGCTGATTAAGTGGAATGTTATCTGCGCCGATCAGAAGATCGGCCCGCGCCCGGAAGTCTGCGACGGCCTGCCGGGCCGATTGAACTTCTTTGCGCAGCTCCACAATCTGCGGCTCCAGCGCAGCAGACGTCATTTCGGTCGACTGACGCTTAGCGCTGGATTGCAGGGCGAGAAACTCGTCGACAATTGTATTGGCCACCTCAGCCGCCAAAAGCGGGTCTTCGGCCGCATAGTCGACCGCAATCACTCGGGATTCATCCAGGCGATAGACATCCAGGTTCTCGAAATAGTGCTTGAGTACCCGCTCCTCAGCGGTATCGCCCGCAGGACCGCGATCAAAACCAACGACTGACAGCAGCTTCCCAACAAGAGACTGACCACCGCGCGCGCCAAATTCAGGAACTGAGGCCAAATCCATCTTGCGTGCGACTTTGCGCGCGAGATCCGTTGCCATCAATAGTTGGATCTGACTGGCAACCCCTTCAGAATCAAGAAGCGCCCGCTCCCCTTCAACACCCCGGTTGCCGCCCGGAATATTGATATCCGTGCTCTCAATTAGGATCCTAGCCTCGCCCTTGTATTTCGGCGCAACGAATTGAAGCGCAAAAAACACGCCGAATGCGACGATCAACGTTAAGGGTAATAACCACCCCATGGCACGTCCCAAGGCACGGAACAATCCGCCAAGATCAAGCGCCATATCATCGTCTGAAAGGGTCTGCCGCCCAGAATCCATGTTACTATTCTCCAGATATACGGCGGATTATGTCCAGTTATGGTAAGCGTTCGGTTAAGCACCCAAAATACAGAACGTGCTGCCTGTTAATTTCTGCATACGCACATTTTACAGGTCAGATTATTTCTCCACTCGCTCTTCACTCTCAATTAACCATAGCTTGCGATCCTCTCCCAGAATTGTAGGAGAGTCGTTGATGCGAATGAGAGCGCTACTTGTTCCGGCATTGTGCCTGGGCCTGGCTGCGTGTAGCGGGTACCGGCAGCCGCCGACTGCGTTTCATGAAACCTTGACCCAGCCGTACCGTCTGGATTCCAGCGACCGGCTGCGCATCATTGTGTTTGGCCAGGACGATCTCTCTAACACCTATGTTATTGATCAGGCTGGATATATTTCCTTTCCACTGGTTGGAAGTGTTGCTGCGCGCGGAAAAACCCAGCAAGGTCTGGCCGCCGAAATTTCTGCCAAACTTCGCCAGGGGTATATTCGCGATCCTGATGTATCGGTTGAAGTTGACACCTACCGCCCCGTCTTCGTCATGGGTGAAGTGCAAAACGCAGGCCAATATAACTATGTGGCCGGCATGACTGTGCAGAATGCCATCGCCACTGCAGGCGGTTTCAGCTCTCGCGCCCGCCAGGAAGATGTGGATATCACCCGTCAGATCAACGGCGAAATTCTAAACGGCCGCGTTCCGATTTCGGATCCTGTCCGTCCTGGGGACACAATTTACGTCCGGGAACGGTATTTCTAACAAGTCCTGAATTAACCGAGGACTCATCTCCCTTTGTTAGGGTGCACCTTGTCAGCTGAACGGGCTCAAAAAGAAGCCTGAAAGCACAAACAGGGAATTTGCACCATGACAACGCCTCCCATGCGGATCGTGCATTGCGTCCGCGCGCCGGTCGGCGGAATATTCCGTCACGTTAGAGATTTGGCCCGCTGCCAGGAGCAGGCAGGCCATAAAGTCGGTCTGATTTGCGACAGCACGACCGGCGGCGCTTTTGAAGACGCACAGATTGAAGAGCTGCGTGCCGATTTGTCTTTGGGCCTCAGCCGTTTTCCAATGCGCCGCCAGCTGACACTTCAGGATATCTCAGCGACACTCGCCCTTTACCGGCACATAAGGGATTTGAAGCCGACGGTTCTACATGGTCATGGCGCAAAAGGTGGCGCCTATGCCCGGTTGATCGGCACTTATCTCGGCCTGCGCGGTCAAAAGACGGCCCGTATCTATTCTCCGCATGGCGGCAGCCTGCATTATCACCCGCACCGCCTCGAGGGCCGGGTCTACCATACCATTGAGAGCACACTGGGCCGGATCACGGACGGGTTGGTTTTCGTCTCCGATTACGAGAGTGCTGCCTATGAAACCAAAATCGGCACGCCAAAGGCGATTAACCGGATCGTTTACAACGGCTTGGCACCTCAGGACTTTGAGCCGGTGGTTGCCAATCCGGATGCTGCGGATTTTGTCTTTATCGGAATGCTGCGCGATCTGAAGGGGCCGGACCTCTTCATAGAAGCAATTTACAATTTGCGCCTTAAGCGCGGCGAAGCACCAACCGCGGTAATTGTTGGTGACGGACCAGACGAAGCGCGCTACCGGGAAATGGTCGAGAAACTCGGCTTAAGCGGTTCTGTGACATTCACCGGCCCCATGAAGGCCCGCGAAGCTTTCAAGCTTGCAAAGACCGTGGTGATCCCATCCCGGGCGGAGGCCATGCCGTATATAATCCTAGAAACCGTTGCTGCGCAGCGTCCGCTAATCGCGACCCGCGCCGGCGGAATTCCTGAAATTTTCGGCCGGTTTGCCAACCGTTTGATCGAACCGGGCCACATCAGCCAATTGACACTGACCATGGAAGATGCACTGGACAATCCAGAGCGCAAAGCGGCCGAAGCGGCTGAAATGCGTCCGTGTCTTGCCGAAACCTTCTCGGTTGAACTGATGACCGACCGGATCAACGCTGTGTACATGGAAGCAATGGGGCTTGCCCCAGCTGAGGCTCCGGCACAGCGGACAACGGCCAGCACCCGCCAGTCTTCAACCATATCTTCCGTCTATGCGAGATCGAGCCAGCGATAATGACCGAACCCGCGTATAAAATGACAGACCAAGGCAGCGCTGCGACCCCCGGTAATGGGCAGCAAGGTGTCAGAAGCCACCTTGAGAACCGGCTGCGGCGCTCGCCATTGGCTGCAATGGAAGCCGCGCAAGCCAATTTGGCCGAAGTCGCAAACAACGGGCTATCGCTTGATGCGCTCGACATTGCGCAAAGCCTGGGCAACAAAGGTATTTCCGTTCCAGTCCTCGGCGGTATGCTCCGCCTGATCGATGTTGCGATCATCCTGACAGCAGGCGCGTCAGCTCTTCTTACCGGACCTGGAGCCGGTGTTGCTTCGAGCGCGCATTTTATCGCTGCTGGATTGGCCGTCTTGTTTACACTCGCCTTTTTTCAGGCCTCTGATGTTTATCAGGTGCCGGTCATGCGCCAGCGCCTCTCCCAGATTGGCCGGGTTTCCGCCGGCTGGACGTTGGTCTTTGCCATGTTTGCCGTTCTGCGCACAGCGACCGGCTTTGGCGCGGGCGTTTCTGATGCCTGGATTGGCGCTTGGTACGCGCTTGGTCTTGTCGGGCTCTGCCTGACACGTCTTGTCCTGGCACAAATGGTGCGCCGCTGGACAAAATCCGGCAGCTTGGAGCGGCGGGCGATCATTGTCGGCGGCGGCACGGCGGCCCAGGAGCTGATCCACGACCTGGAAGCTCAATCAGACAATGACATCCGGATTTGCGGCATCTTCGACGATCGGTCCAACGACCGCTCTCCAGCTGTTGTTGCCGGTTATCCGAAGCTCGGTAACATCAGCGCACTGGTCGAATTTGCGCGCCTTGCCCGGATTGACATGTTGATCGTCTGCATTCCCTTGCGCGCCGAAAAACGGGTTCTGGAGCTTTTGAAAAAGCTTTGGATCTTGCCGGTGGACATTCGCTTGTCCGCACATACCGATAAGGTTCGCTTCCGTGACCGCGGCACCTCTTTCATCGGCACCGTTCCTTTCGTGGATGTCGCTGAAAAGCCGATCGCTGACTGGGATATGGTGGCCAAACGGATCTTCGACCTGGTGTTTTCCGTTATCGCCATCGTCTGCTTGTTCCCGGTCATGATCGCAACGATCATCGCGATCAAGCTGGACAGCAAGGGACCTGTGCTCTTCCGTCAGAAGCGCTATGGTTTCAACAATGAAATTATCGACGTTCTGAAATTCCGGTCCATGTATACGGATATGGCAGACCCGGACGCAAAAAAGGTTGTGACAAAGGGTGATCCGCGTGTGACCCGTGTTGGCCGGTTCATCCGCAAGAGCTCCATTGATGAGCTGCCGCAACTGTTCAACGTTCTGGCAGGCAGCCTGTCGCTGGTCGGTCCGCGTCCGCATGCGGTCAATGCGCATACCGACAACAAAACCTGGGACGATGTGGTTGACGGCTATTTCGCCCGCCACAAGGTCAAGCCTGGTGTCACCGGCTGGGCCCAGATCAACGGCTGGCGCGGCGAAGTGGACACACCGGAAAAGATCCAGAAGCGCGTTGAGTGCGATGTTTATTACATCGAAAACTGGTCGGTCTTGTTTGATCTGAAGATCTTGTTCCTGACACCGCTTAAACTCCTGAACACGGAGAACGCCTATTGACCGTCTGGGCCGACCATGATGGCGGTGCACTTGCTGCGCCGCCCTCTTTTGGCCTCTCGGTCAGGTCACTGGGCAATGGCGCCCTGTGGCTGGCGGCCTTTTTGTCCGGATTCGTCATCGAAGAGCCGGCACCTTACGAACTTTATATGGTGATGCTGACGGTCATTTGGCTCGCCTGCGGCTTGAAACTGCGCCGCGAGTTCGCCCCGCTGATCATCCTGATGATGGTATTTATCGCCGGCGGTCTCGGGTCCACGCCGTTTGCCCGGAATTTCGGTGATGCCTTCATGTATATGGCCGTTTCCGGATTTCTCGGCCTGACCGCGATTTTTTATGCTGCGATCCTTGCAGAAACACCCGAGCGCAGCCGGATTATCGAGCACGGATATATCGTGGGTGCGGTGATTGTCGCCCTCCTCGGCATAGCTGGCTATTTTCATCTGTTTCCAGGCGCGGAATATTTCACAAGGTATGACCGTGCCCGCGGCACTTTTCAGGATCCCAACGTCTTTGGCCCCTTCCTGGTTCTGCCAACGCTCTTGTTGAGCCAAAGACTGTTGCTCGGTCCAATCCTGCGCAATCTGCATGTTCTTGTGCCGCTTGCCATCTTGGTGCTCGGGATTTTCTTGAGTTTTTCACGCGGCGCCTGGGGCGTTCTGTTTGCGTCCTTTTTGCTGCTCTACGTGATCCATCTGGTGACGGAACAAAACTCGGCCCGCCGCGGGCGGCTGGTTCTTATTGGGCTCGCCGGTGTGTTTTTGACAGCCATGCTATTGGCCGTGGCGCTATCCATTGACACAGTCGCGGATATGTTTGCGCAGCGCGCCCGGCTCGTTCAGGAGTATGACGGCGGCCGGATCGGCCGGTTTGCACGTTATGCCCTCGGGTTTCAGATGGTGATGGAACATCCGCTCGGCCTTGGGCCGCTGGAGTTCAACAAGTATTTTCATGAAGATGAGCACAACGTCTATCTGAAGGGTTTCACCACCTATGGCTGGATCGGTGGCCTCGCCTACATTCTGCTGGCGATCTGGACGGTCGCGGCGTTTCTGCCGCTCGTTTTCAAGTCCCGTCCCTGGACGCCGTTTGTCCGGGCCGTGTTTTCCGTCTTCATTGCCCATCTGATCTTGTCCGTCATCATCGACACGGATCACTGGCGGCACATGTATATGCTCTACGGCCTCGCCTGGGGACTGATTGCTGCGGATAAACTGGAACGGCGTGGCGTTTGGAGAATTGGGTCGGCGCCGTCCCCGACCCGCTGAGCATCAAACATCCGGCAATAAAACCAGAAGAGACAAACACAGCTGGGCAAAACCGCTGCGGACCGCGCAACAAGCATCTTGCGCAGGCTTACCGAACAAGTTAGGTAAGGCCTGTTCGGGCAGTAGCGCAGCCTGGTAGCGCACTTCACTGGGGGTGAAGGGGTCGTCGGTTCAAATCCGGCCTGCCCGACCAACAAAATCAATAACTTATCAAAATTCAATTATCATGAGCGCTCAGAAACCGCTCAAAAAACCATTATGTACTTACGTTTGTTTGGTCTGCTCCAAATTGCTTGGTGTTCTTACAGTCTGCGTAATCAACGCTGACAGAACAGGTTGGCTGGACTTCATCTGTCTCAGCCAATAACCACCCAGATCGTTACCCAGTCAGTTGACGAAGTTTGAACTTAGCGGTTGCTGTTGACCATGGCAATTCACCAGAAATGATCCCACCCAAGCTAGCCAATAACCGTCGTCTGCCATTGAAAGTCATATGTTGCCAAGTCCTCTGGCTCTCAGTGTTCAAGCACGGTTCGCAACAAGGTTGACAAGGATTTCTGGACTATTTGTTGAAGCACTTAGTGCCGCTAAAAGACATTCTGCAGAACCATTCTCAGGGCCTTCGGTTTGATACCAAACTCAAATCGCGTCTCTAGCATGGGCTCGCCGTCCAAATTTAGTGGCAACGGCTGTTTTGTCTCAATGACAAACTCGTTCAGCTGCCGATAGTGAAGCGATCGATTGTTTTCGTTGAACGGATCGTTCAACTCCTCAACGAGTTGATCAAACCCTTCATTCTCCGGCTTGGTGACAACGGCAAGATCCAGCAAACCATCCGTGAGGCTTGCTTTTGGCGCGACTTCGAACCCACCACCAGCATACTTGCTGTTGCCAATGGTAATGACGAGCACCTCTCCATCGTCGGTTTGCCCGTCCGGAAGCGAGATCCGGGCACTATAAGGCTGAAGTTGGGTGGCTTTGATCAGCCCCATTATCGAATAGGCCGCACCGCCCAAAAGACGTTTGAGTTCAACAGGTGTTGTTGACGTGATTTCCGCGCCAATGCCGCCGCTGGCGACATTCACGAAATGACGGCCATTGACCACTCCGACATCAATTGCGTGTTCGCCGCCGGAAACCGCCAAACGCAAGGAGCTGGTTAAATCATTGCTCGGTATACCCACGCCTCTTGCAAAATCATTTGCCGTCCCAAGAGGCAGGAGGGCTAACGCGACTTCACGTTCTGCGCCACGGTCCAAAATCAGGTTTGTCATTCCGTTTAGCGAGCCGTCGCCACCAGCAGTCAGTATCCGGCTGGCCCCTTTTTCCATGGCATCATCGAACAACTTGCCGATATCCGTGATGTCCCAGGGAATGGAGATGTCCAAATCATAACCTTCGGCCCGAACTTGTTTGATGGCCACCGTAAGATCTTCGCGCATGCAGTGTTTTTTATTCAGCAACAGGACTGACTTTGACAAAATTAAGGCTCCCCAATGGTCACGCTCATGTAATTCAGCTTATCCTCACCAGACAAATTGGAAAACCGAATACGGAAAACCAAATATGTGGCTGACAATTGGCGCTCTCGTTTTCCTTGCCCTAGAGGCAATCGCTTTGTTCTTTTCCTGGAAGGCCATTAAGTCAGCTCGAACGCCACAAGGCTCCGTCGGCTGGGTCGTATTCCTTATATCCGCTCCCTATTTCGCCGTTCCAATTTATCTCTTTCTCGGACACCACAAATACAACGGATACATCAATGCACGCCGGGACAGCCACGAGCTCCGGCAAATCATCAAAACGTGGGGAGAACAAAACGCACCTTTGAACACAGCAAGCACATCTGAGCTTCGCGTGTATGAACGGATATCTGAACTTCCGGCAACCCGCGGCAACAGCTTCAAGCTTCTAATCGATGGAGAGGCAACCTTCACAGCCTTGCATGCCGCGATCGACGCCGCCAAATCCTACATTCTTGTCCAGTTTTACATCATGAAAGATGACCAGACCGGGCGGGCGTTCGGGGATCGGCTGATTGCTGCGGCGGCACGCGGTGTCAATGTCCGCATGATGGTCGACGGGGTCGGGAGTGTGAAGCTACCGCAGACATATATCAAAGAGCTCCAGGACAATGGTGTTGAGATCATAAATCCCAAGTCTGTTCGCGGGCCAAAAACACGATTCCAGCTCAATTTCAGGAACCATCGTAAAACTGTTGTCGTTGACGGTACAACAGGGTTTACCGGAGGACTGAATGTCGGCAAGGAGTATATGGGTCTTGATCCCAAGTTTGGTGCCTGGAGGGACACTCATGCCGAGTTTACTGGCCCAGTCGTATCTCAGCTTCAGCTTATTTTCGCCGAAGACTGGTATTGGGAAACCGAGACGAACATCATCGACGACTTGAATTGGGAGAGCGGCCACTCAGACGAAAACAGGACGGGAATCCTGGTCCCGACCGGCCCGGGGGACGTCATGGAAACCGGTTCGATCCTGTTTTTTTCAGCAATTACGGCAGCCAAAAAACGCATATGGCTGGCCTCGCCCTATTTTGTACCAGACACAGTTATTTTGGAGGCGTTAAAACAAGCAGCCTTGCGCGGTGTTGATGTCCGCATCCTCATACCAGATTTGATCGATCACAAAATCCCCTGGCTTGCGGCCTTTGCCTATTTCGACGAGGTCATTGAAGCAGGCTGCCAAGTCTGGCGGTATCAGGACGGCTTCATGCACCAAAAGGTGTTTGTTGCCGATGACAGTTTGGCAGCTGTGGGTACAACAAATCTCGACAACAGGTCCTTCCGGCTGAATTTTGAAAACATGGTTCTCCTCTTCGATCAACAAGCTGCGGCCGAGGTCGAAGACATGCTGGTGAAGGATTTTGCACGCGCGGAACGAATGGCAAAACTCCTCGATGATCAATCGCTTAAAATCCGTGTCGGAGCTCCGGTCGCCCGGTTGTTTTCTCCGCTACTTTGATGGATCTATGCCTAGATCATTCCCGCGGCTGTGTTGTTCTCCGCTTTGAGGGAACGGTTCGGCTTGTTCAGGAACAATCGTCCGTGTCGGAAATGCAAACGACGAGCCTGCCTCCTCGACGATCCGCTTGATGTTCAAGAGGAGCCGTTCCTTGGCCGCAAGGTACTCGGCATAATCGATAGTGTTGGTGAAACAGTTCACCAGGATATCGATGGAGCTGTCTGAAAACTTGTCGCTTCGTATATAACGCGCTGCTTTGTCCGCCGGTGCAAAATCACCGCTGGTTTCAATATAATCTCCAATGTCATCCCGGATTTTTTCGAGCTGTTCTGCCGTCGTGGAATAGACCACTTGCACAGACCAGCGGATACGCCGGTGAGGCCGGCGCGTGAAGTTTATCAACGTTGTGTTGGCTAGTTCCGCATTGGGGACATGGACCGCTGCCTGATCAAACCGGCGGATTAGCGTGGAGCGAAGCTCCATTTTCTCAACGATGCCCTCGACAACGCCTTCTACGCGCACCCAGTCACCGATATCAAAGCGCTTTTCTCCCATACTCGCCATGCCGGCGATGAGATTGCGGAAGAGATCTTGCGCGGCGAGCGCAACCCCTGCCCCCAGAACGCCCATTCCGGTCAAAACCGGTCCAAGGTCAATGTCCCAAACTTTCAAGACCGCCGACAGTGCAATGATCAGAGTCGCGGCTTTTAAAACCTTCAAGAGCCAGGACAATTGAAGGCCATGCATCTTGTCTTTTGGCTGAACGATCCAGGCAACAGATGCATCCACAAGTGCAAAGGCAGCGGCAAATATCGCTGCTACAGCGACCGATACAACTAGCCGATCCAAGGTCGTATCAAGTATCGCGGGTAAATGAAGGGCTTCCAGAACGCCGTAAAGCGCAAGTGAGATGATCAACGCTCGAAGTGCTGGTTCAATAGCTTGTTTGACGGCATCCCCAATGGTGATCTGGATTTTCGTGGCGACAAAATCCAATGCACCAACTGCAAAACCGGAGAGGGTTTTCCGGAGTAGAATTACGAGCAACAAGATCAGGCCACTGACTACGAGGCCCTCACCATCGACGTTTTCGAGCCAACCAGAAAACTGTCTGGCAACGTCCTGAAAAAAGCCGAAGAGCTGATCCAATTTGCCCCCGCAATACCTCGTGACCCATATGCAATTGAACGCCGAGGGGGCAACCAATTGCAATAGGCAGTTCCTTCCAGCACACTAAACACAAGCAGGAGGAAGAGTTTGCGGCGTTATTGGGATTGCGCAAAAGAGGCGTTTTTTCAGTTTAACAAGAGCGATGGCTGGGCCATCAGCAGCCACATCGCCCTGTCGCTGATGATGGCCGTGTTTCCATTTTTGATCTTCGCAACGTCGCTGGCCGGATTTTTTGGCAGCGCCGAACGCTCCGAAGACATCGTAAATCTGGTGTTTGAATATTGGCCGGACGAGATCGCAGAACCGATCATCAGGGAGGTCCATGTTGTTCTCGGCCAAGGCCACACCGGGTTCGCAGCGCTCGGGATCCTGCTCGCTCTGTTCTTTGCTTCAAACGGTGTCGAAGCCGTGCGGATCGCTCTCAATCGCGCTTATGCTGCGGAGGATAGACGCCCATTCTGGAAACAGAGACTTCAAAGTCTCGTTTTCGTTTTGTGCGGTTCTGCCCTTCTTTTTTTGGTGTCTGCGTTGCTGGTTTTTGTACCGCTTTATTTTGCTTTCATCGCCAAGGCATCTCCGGCTTTGCACACGTCGTTTTTTGCAAGTGACAGCTTGCGGTTTGCCGGTGCGATGGCAGTCTTGATCTTCGTTGTCTTCAGTTGCCACTACTGGCTGCCAGCCCGGAAACAGAAACTTAGACGGATTTGGCCCGGGATCGCACTGACCCTCGTTCTATGGGCGATCGCAGCCAGTCTCTTTTCCGCCTACCTCAAGATATTTGCCAATTACAGCGCGACTTACGCGGGCCTGGCCAGTGTCATGACCGCCCAAATTTTTCTCTACATCATGGGTGCCATTCTGATTTTTGGCGCTGAGATAAATGCGGCCCTTGAAAGAGCTGCCCTAACTGCGTCAACATCGGAGTCTGACAATTTGGAGGCACCGCAGTGGGATATTTGAGGACAATTGGGTTGCTTCTTCTCCTGACCGGCTGCCAATCCGGACTATCTGACGGTGCCTTAAACAGTTCCTTTCCCCCAGCTGGATGGCAAACAACAGTCAGCGAAGGGCGGACGCAATACCTTTGCAATCCCCCGGCCTGCACCTCAACGGAACTCGTACTGGTGGACGACATAAAGGGTATCGGCTTGTCTGAAAATCTCATCCGAAACGGGACGGTTGGATCTGATGTCGTGGCCAAGGTCGACGCCTACATTTCGCGGGCACGCAAGGGCACATATAAAGCTGTCACTCCAATCCCTGTCGCGACAGACAGCTACGCCGGGTTCCGGCACAAAGCGACGCTGAAGGAAGATGGCGGGCTTATCTTCCTGGCAGGACAAAGCATCGTTCAAGGTAATGGCGGCGTGCTTGTCATGTCCTTTGCGCATGATGAACCGGCAGCGGAGCGGAACCTTGATGCGTATCTCGCCGCGACCAAAATTCAACGAGTGCAATAGGTGAGCCAGAGCATGCAGCAGGACGGCACCATCGGGCAGCAGTTCCGGACTGCTTCTCTCATCATTCTTGGCGTTTGTGGCCTGCTCGGCCTTTTGGTTTTCGGCAGAGGCTTTCTAGTTCCGATTGTCATTGCTTGTATTTTTACAAGCCTAATATCAGCGGGTGTCTCAAAACTGGAAGCCAAGGGTCTACCGGGCTGGGTGGCCATGCTCATCTCCGTATCCGGCTTCTTTGTTCTGTTTTATGGCTTGGCGCAGATCTTTTCCGTTCAATCAGACAGTATTGCCGAAACGCTTCCAAAATATACGGAAAGATTCGACCAGTTGTTGGCCGACCTGACTGCGTTTTTGGGGGAGAAACAAGTCGACCAGATTCGTTCGGCCTTTGCGCAAATGGACTTTTCAAGCCATGTCGCTTCCCTGGCTGAATCCGTCGGCGGATTGTTCGGCAACCTTGGTCTTGTGTTGATGTACACGGCCTTCCTTTTATCCGAACGCGGCATGCTCTTGAAAAAACTCGGCCACCTGTTCCCGGATCCGGACAAGGCGCAAGAGGTTCAAGACGTTCTTCGGACTGTAGGCTACGGTATCCGCCGCTATATGTGGATCAAGACAGCAATCAGCTTGTTGACGGGCGGCCTCTGTTATCTGGTTCTCAGATATCTGAGTGTCGACTTTGCCGAAATCCTTGCCCTGCTCATATTCCTTTTGAACTTCATTCCGACGATTGGATCGATTGTCGGCGTCGTTCTGCCTTCATTGGTGACACTGGTTCAATTTGACACGCTTACGCCGTTTTTGATGGTTGTAGCCGTCTGCGGCAGCGTTCAATTTGTGGTCGGCAACATCATCGAACCGAAATTCATGGGAAACACGCTAAACCTCAGTCCGTTTATCGTTCTCGTTTCGCTGACCTTCTGGGGAACGGTGTGGGGACTTGAAGGTGCCTTCATGAGCGTGCCGATCGCCGCATCGATCGTCATCTTGTGCCGGGATATACCTGCTCTAAGGCCTGTTGCTGTGTTGATGTCCGCCGATGGTGATCTCGCAAAGGGCCGGACACCGGCTGTCGCGGCCGATACCGCCTCCGAGCCCACACACGAACCCAAGGATCAGAGGATCAAGGAGCTGCAGGAAGAGTTGAAAGACCTTCAGAACAGCAAAGGCGCCTGACGCCAGCTGGTCAGTGCCTTTCCAATGTCTCTGAAGGCAAACAGCCAAAAAGGCGGTGATACTGCCTGCTGAAATGGCCCGCATGAATGAACCCGTTTTCCAGGGCCACCTGTTTCACCATAATCTCATCGGCCGATGCGTTCTTCAGCGTTCTGTGGACCCGGTTCAAACGGATGCGCCGCAGCCAGGTCGCCGGTGACATGTCCGTCACATCCTGAAAGGCATAATGCAGCGTTCGAAGACTGACCTTGAGTTCTGCACAAATCTCCAAAAGGCCAATGGTCCCGGATAGATCATTTGAGATCATCTCTGTCGCTTGTCTGACTATTCTTGAGGACTTCCCAGGCTCTATCACCAAGGCCCGCGTTTCCAGAGCCTGAACAAGCTCCCAAAGAAACAAGCGGACGAGCTGTTCTGAAGATTTGGCGATGTGATCGGGATCCGTCGTACTGTAGCGTCGTGACTGCTTCAAAAACTCAAGCCCGCGCAGTCGGAGCTTTTGGGCCGTGTCCGGTTTTAAGGCAAGAACACCATAAAAGGCGTTCCTCAGATCTTCACCGCCCGTAAGCGCCATCACTGTTGAGAATACTTCTTCCTCAGAAATACTCAGGACAAGCGCATCCCAGTGGTTGGGCGACACAAAGTCCGCCTCCTGACCCGGAGCTTGAAATATGACGGAATTCGCTTCCGCAGTGCGCCCGACCCAATTTCCGTCTGCACCTTGATTGAACCGAAGAGCGAACCCGAACGACCCTTCTGGCGCAGTCCCCTGATAACGGATTTTCTTGCCCCAAATCTCCCGAAAAATGTGCCGGGTACCAACCTGAGTCAGTTCCAGTGCGCCCTCGAACTGTCCTGGAGCCATTTGGGAATACTGCTGATCCCATTCACTTGACGCGTCCTGCAACTCCTCAATGTCGGTGGTGTGGAGCACTGCTCGTTGAATTTGTTCACTACCCGGCACCCAAAACCTCCAGCTGCTTGGATTGCACCCAGGTTTCACAAATAGAACACATCGGTAAAACTTCCAGTTTGCACATTTGGGATGTCGAAAAAATTTGAGCGTATTTTCAATCGATTCAAGACTGAGTGAGGATATGCCAAGTTCTTTTTGCGAAGAATTCGCCGGATGCTCCTTGGCTTGTGAGGATTGTTTCTGGCTGAGACGCTTAAACAATCAAAACTGAAATACAGTTCTGGAGATCCTTGTAATGCGACTACTCCCGTATTTATTAGTGGCTGCTTTGTCCTCTCCCGTCGCGGCAGAGGTTCAGTACGAACCAATTCCCAAGTTCCTCACGACGCCCGACGAGGTGGAGTCGACGCGCCTTGGGACTTTGACGTTCAAAGACGGCTATCCGACGGGAGACACGGCACAGAAAGTGCAGGATGAACTCGACTATCTGCATGGGATCGAGACGTTCATGAACACGATCCAGGTTGTGTCGATGCACGGCTTCTACAAGGGCTTCCTGGATATCGGTGTCCAGCACAATGAAGTCTTGCTTTTCGAGGAATTGATGGATGCACATTCCCTCTTCCTTACGGCGAATGCCGACACACCCTATTTCCTGTCGTTCATCGATCTGAGCGATGGCCCCATGGTGGTCGAAACCCCGCCGAACGTGCTTGGCATCTTCGACGACATGTGGTTCCGCTGGGTCATTGATTTCGGCTTTCCCGGCCCTGACCGCGGTGAAGGCGGCCGGTACTTGATCGTACCCCCGGGATATGACGGGGTGCTCCCCGAAGGCGGTTTCTACGTGGCCCATTCCCGCACGAACCGCGTCTTCATGCTCGGGCGTGCGTTCCTTGAGGACAACGACCCCAAGCCGCCAATGGACATGGTACGGGAACACACCAAGATCTACCCGTATGTTCCGGGCGCGGCAGGCACGAGCATCGGGTCGTTTCTATTGGGTGAAGCGCCGTTGAAGGGGCTGACCACGGAACGTCCTTCTCCTCGGTTCGTCAACGGCACGGGCGTGTCGTTCAACACTATCCCGCCGAACGATTTTACCCATTACGAGTGGCTCAATGAGGTGATCCAGATGGAGCCTGCCTCGGCGACCGATCCCGAACTAGCCGGTCAGGCGGCCGCAATCGGTATCGTTAAGGGCGAAGAATTCAATCCGGACGAGCGGATGAAACGGATCCTAGATGAGGCTGTCGCCGTCGGCAACGCTGGTGCACGCACTCTCGGCATGGGCGCTCACCCCAGGGACCATTTCCGCTACTACGATGAGGGTTCTGCCTGGTGGGCAAGTCTTTGGGCCGGGGGCTATGACTTCATGAACCCGCCAGGTGTGGTCGAGGCCGGAGAGATCAAGCCGCTGGAGGACAAAGGCGCACGCAAAATTCACTCGCGCACGTCCTGGTTCTACACTGCCACCGGCGTGACCCCGGCGATGATCATGCGCCTTGAAAACATCGGGTCCCAATACCTGATTGCCAATGTCGACACGGACGGCAACCCATTTGATGGCTCGAAGACTTACAAACTGGATCTGCCGCCAGACATTCCGGCAGCACGGTTCTGGTCGATGACCGTCTATGACAACCAATCTCGAGGAATGCTCCAGACTTCACAGCGCTATCCGCGTGCGGGCAGTCAGACTTACCCGAGCCCAGCGGCTACGGAAAACGCCGATGGGTCGACGACCATCTACTTCGCACCGGAACAGCCAGAAGGCGTGGAACGCGGCAATTGGATTGAGACCGATCCGAACAAGGGCTGGTTCACGTTCCTGCGCCTGTATTTCCCCGAGAAGGCATTCTTCGACAAGACTTGGCGTCCCGGCGAGATTGAGCTCGTCAGCGGCAATTGACCGGAGATCTAACGAAAAATTGGCCGCGCGGATGCAAACCGCGCGGCACACCAAAAAGTAAAGACAAACCGAATTTCAGGAGTTGGGCGTGAGAGAGATAGCAACAACCTTTGGCCTGACAGTGCAGGCCGCAACAGTCCTGGCGAGCGGTGCAAATGCCGAAATCGAGTACTCTCCTCCGCCGGTTGAGATCACGACACCAGAAACAGTGGAAACCCGTCTGGGCACACTGGAATTCCCTCAGGGCTATCCGACGCGTGACACCGCGCAGAAGCTCGCCGACGAGATGCTTTATCTGCACGGCATTGAATCCTTTGTGAACTCGATCCAGGGCGTGTCGATGTGGGCGCTGCGCAAAGGCTTTGCCGAACATGGCATTATGGACAACGAGTTCATCGTCTTCCCCGAAATGATGGATTCCAAATCGCTCTTTCTGACGGCGAATGCCGACACCTACTATTTCTGGGGCAACGTTAATCTCAAGGATGGGCCTATGGTGGTGGAAACGCCGCCTGATGTGCTGGGCATTTTTGACGATTTCTGGTTCAACTACATCGCCGATTTCGGTCTTCCCGGATATGACCGCAGCCTTGGGGGCAAATACCTTCTGGTGCCTCCAGGGTATGAGGGTGAGCTGCCGGGTGGGGAATTCAACGTTCTGCATTCCCGCAACTATCTCGTCACCCTGTTGGGCCGCGCGTTTTTGGTCGACAACTCGCCGGACGTGGCGATCAAGGCCGTTGAAGAGAAGCTGAAGGTCTACAAATACGTTCCCGGCGGCTTTGGCACGGCGATCGTGGACTACCTCGAAGGCAATGCCTCGCTCGGGCCTGTTGTCGCGGAGCCGGAAAATCTTGTGCGCCTTGTCGATGGCACGGGGTTGGAAATCAACACCATTCCGCCCAATGACTTCGGCCACTACGAGTTTCTCAACGAAATGGTGCAGTATAACCCGGCCAGCGCGCTGGACCCGGAACTGGCCGGTCAGTTCGCTGCCATCGGCATCGTGAAGGGGCAGGAGTTCAACCCCAGCCCGCGCGAAAAAGCCATCCTTGAGGAGGCCATCAAGGTTGCCAACGGGGTGGCGCGGATGCACGGCCTCGCCGCGGCGCCCGAACCCGAAATGCGCTACTACGAAGGGTCTGCCTGGTGGAACATGCTCTTTGACGGGGGCTACCAGTTCCTGACCGAGCCGCCCGACATCCTGCCCGATGGCACCGTGCAGCAGCGGGAATCCGACGGCGCGCGCAAGCTAAGCAACCGCACATCGTTCTTCTACACCGCGACTGGCATCACGCCTGCGATGGTCATGCGCCTCACCGGCATCGGCTCGCAATACCTCATTGCCAATGTCGATGCCGACGGTTTGGCCCTGGACGGCAGCAAAACCTACCGGCTCGACCTGCCGCCCGGCATTCCCGCGCGCAAGTTCTGGTCGATGACCCTCTACGACAACCAGACCCGG
The DNA here is from genome assembly GCF_965216085.1 of Roseibium sp. GTDB lineage: Bacteria > Pseudomonadota > Alphaproteobacteria > Rhizobiales > Stappiaceae > Roseibium. Next base: position 3,467,258 of record NZ_OZ244138.1, read on the forward strand.
TCCATGCTTCAGACCGACCAGCGCTGGCCACGCGCAGGCAGCCAAAGCTTTCCTTCACCTGCGTCTGAGGAAAACGAGGACGGCTCCACGACCCTCTTTATAGGTCCGGAGCAGCCCGACGGTGTGCCTGACGGAAACTTCCTGATGACCGACCCCGAAAAGGGCTGGTTCGGCATGCTCCGCTTCTACTTCCCAGAACAGTCGTTCTTCGACAAATCCTGGCGACCGAGTGAGATCACGGTCGTGGAGTAGTGGCCATGCTCGTGACCGCATTGTTCGGACTTAGAAAAAAATCAGAGGAGGTGACAATGAAACAAGGTGCTACATTTGCACTCGCCGGGATGCTGGCCTCGGCTGCGCTGCCGTCCGTGGCGCAAGACTTGGCCGATGATCAATGGGATCGGTCCGTGCTGCCGATCCCCATGACGGCATTCGAAGGACATGCTGGCCTGAGGACGTCGGAATCTGAACTGGATTTCCCGCGCCAGGTAACAGCTCCGGAGGGTGCGCCAAACATCCTGTTGATCATGCCGGATGATGTCGGTTTTGGCGCACCGACCGCGTTTGGCGGGCCGGTCCCAACCGAGGCGTTTGATCGTCTGGCTGAGGAAGGTCTTCTGCTCACCCAGATGCATACGACTGCATTGTGTTCGCCGACCCGGTCCGCCCTGATTACCGGCCGGAACCATCACTCGAACGCAACTGGTGTCATCATGGAGGTCGGCACCGGCTTTCCGGGTTATAACTCCCTGATGCCAAAGGAAAATGGCAGCATAGCCGAAATCCTAAAAGGCAATGGCTACAACACCGCCTGGTATGGCAAGAACCACAATGTACCGGACTGGCAATCAAGCCAGGCCGGACCGTTCGATCTTTGGCCAACCGGGCTCGGCTTTGAACAGTTCTTCGGATTTATCGGCGGAGATACCAGCCAATTCACGCCTGCAATCTTCGAAGGCACCAAACCCGTCGAGCCGCCCAATACTGAGAATTACCATCTCGATGAAGACATGGCGGACCGGGCCATCAATTACATCCGGGAGCAGCATGCTCTTGCGCCGGATAAGCCTTTCTTTATCTACTATGCTCCTGGCACGTCACATGCGCCCCATCATGCCCCGAAGGAATGGATCGAGAAATTTAAGGGCCAATTCGACATGGGCTGGGATGCGGTCCGTGAACAGACCCATGCGAACATGCTTGAAAAGGGCATCATTCCCCCTGGGACCAAACTGACACCCCGCCCAGAGCAGCTACGGGCATGGGACAGTTTGAATGATCAGCAGAAAGAGCTTTATGCCCGCATGATGGAGGTTTATGCAGGCGCACTTGCCCACATGGATTTCCAGATCAACCGGATTATCGACGCGATCGAAGAAACCGGCGAGTTGGACAACACTCTGGTCATCTATCTCATGGGCGACAATGGTGCGAGCGCCGAAGGCAGCCCGGATGGATTGTTGAACGAGATGACTTTCTTCAACAACATCCCTGTTCCGTTCGAAGACACCTATGCGCGGATGGACGAATTGGGTGGCCCAAACACCTTTGGCCATTTCCCAGCGGCCTGGGCTCACGCGATGAACACACCGTTCCAATGGACTAAGCAAATCGCCAGTCACTTCGGCGGAACACGGAACGGGATGATCATCCGCTGGCCTGAGGGAATTAAAGGCAAAGGCGAGGTGCGCAGCCAGTTCCACCACGTCATCGACATTATGCCAACCATTCTCGAGGCGACGGGATTGCCAGCACCAACGTCAATCAATGGCGTGGCGCAGTCGGAAATCGAAGGCACGAGCATGCTCTACGCTTTCAACGATGCTGAAGCCCCATCAACCCGGCGCACCCAATACTTCGAGATGTTCGGCAACCGCGCCATCTACAACGACGGCTGGGTCGCGACTACAACACCTCCGGAAGCACCCTGGGTGGCTGTCACCAAACCCAGTGATGTCATCAACGATTGGGCATGGGAGCTCTACAACATCAACGAGGATTTCTCCCAGTCGAACAATTTGGCGGCAGCGTATCCGGAGAAGCTGAAGGAGCTGCAGTACATCTTCTATGGCGAAGCCCGCAAATATAACGTGTTCCCTATCGACAACGACAAGGTGCCGCGCCTGGATGTTGCTTTGCGCCCAAGTCTGACGCTCGGCCGCGATACTTTCACCTACTACGACAACATGCGCCGTATCCCGGAAGGTACCGCGCCCGACTTCAAGAACAAGTCACACACGATCACAGCACACATTGAAGTTGGCGATGGAGACACGGATGGGATGCTGGTCACCCAGGGCGGCCGCTTCGGCGGATGGGGGCTGTATGTGCTGGATGGCAAACCCGTCTACACCTACAACGTCGCCAATCTCGAGCGTTACACCATTGAGGGCAAAGCCCTGACACCGGGCAGTCATACGATCCGCTATGAGTTCGACTATGACGGCGGCGGCGCGGGCAAAGGCGGCAACGGCAAACTGTTTGTCAATGACGAACTGGTTGGCGAAGGCCGGATCGAGCGCACCATGGGATATCGCATCTCACTGGACGAAACCTTCGACATTGGTTCTGACGCAGGAGAGCCCGTCAGCGAGGACTACCATGTTCCGTTCGACTTCCCCGGCCTCTTGGAGAAAGTCGAAGTCAAACTAGAAAATTGAAAATGAACCAGGATTTGTTCGGGCGGAATCTTCAAGTATTTCTTGTTCAGAAATCTCTGCCCGTGCAAACTCTAAGTCACCGAACACAACCTTGAAGACCAAAAACCGATTACCGGATTGAGGGTTTTGATGAACTGGGATTACTTTACCTTTTTCATCATGGGCGTGATCTTTTTGCTTGTGGTGTTTTTATTGTTTTTCTTTGGAGATCTTCCCGGGAAGGTCGCAAAAAAACGCGGACATCCGCAAGCAGATGCAATCAATGTTTGTTCATGGATCGGCCTGGCCGCCGGCGGGGTCGGCTGGGTGGTTGCGCTTGTTTGGGCCTATACGCGACCTGTCGGCATCACCGTTTCTCCAAAGCTGGAGCCGCCAAATTCCGATGACATGGGCGCGCAGGAGCTGAAAGCGGAAATCACCAGCCTCAGAGGGCGGCTGGCCGAACTTGAGCACCGGCTCGAAGCCAAAACGCAGCAAGACGCGAACCAGGGAGATGCCTCATGATTATGGCCATGATCGCAGGTTACCTTGTTCTGCTGCATCTCCTCTTTAACGTTTTCAAAGTGGTCAAAGCCACCAACCGCAATCAGATCATTGTGACCATTGCCGGATGTATTGGCATCTTCATGTTCTGGTACGTCGTTACCTATAATCAGCCGCAGTCCAATCAATTGATCGTCTACCGCACCACCGTCCAGATGGTGCCCCGAGTTCCTGGACGGGTGATTGAAGTCGCGGTTGAACGCAACACACCGGTTCTGAAAGGCGATGTCCTGTTCCGGCTTGATCCGCGGATCTACCAGTACAAACTTGACCGGCTGAATGCAGAACTCAAACTTGCAAAGATCCGGCTCAATCAGGCTGTCATTCTGGCGGAACGCAATGCTGGCCCGCTGGTGGATGTTCAAAGGCGGGAAGCAGAGGTCAACAGCCTAGAGGCCCAAGTCGACAGTGCCGAACTCGATCTGGCAGAGACCGTCGTCTATGCTCCAACCAACGGTTATGTCACCGCGATGTTTCTGCAGCCGGGATTTGTCGCGACGCAATTTCGCCCGGCATTAACATTCATCGACACGGACCGCGTGTTTGTCGGCGCGGCTTTTAAACAGCAGTCGCTCCAACTGGCCACAATCGGCGATCCAGCAGAAATAGCTCTCGACAGATATCCGGGCAGGATTTTCGGCGGCAAGGTCAGCGCAATCACCGAAGCCAGCGGCAGTGGAATTGTTCCAGCGAACGCAACCATTCCAACCTTTACAGAGGCCGGAGTGCCCCATGCCCGATTTTTCGTTCAGTTCGAGTTGGACGACAAACAACTTGCCAACGCACTGCCCCCAGGCGCTTCCGGGGCAGCGGCAATCTATTCATCCAAAGGCATTCAACAGACATCCATGATCCGCCGCGTTGCGATCCGCTTTTACACGTTCTTCAACTACATCCTGCCGGACGGCTGAGCAGGACGCACAGGGGGAATTTGGAATGGAAAAGATTGTTACTGTTGTCTTCGACACTGAAGCTGATGCTTTCAAGGGCGGAGAAGCCCTTAGAGACTTGCATTGGAATGGAGATGTCACGGTCTATTCTGCCGGGATTATCGAGAAGGATGCCAACGGCGAGGTCTCCATCAAAAAGGAGGCTGATGAAGGACCAATCGGAACAGCGCTCGGTATGGTGGTCGGGGCGATGATCGGCGTGCTTGCCGGTCCTGCGGCAGTCGCCAGTGGCGCCGCCGTCGCTGGTTCCGCGGCTGCCGCGTCCGCAGCAACCGGTGGTCTCGCGCTGGGGTCTCTGACCGGAGGCACGCTCGGTATGATTGGAGACCTTTATAAGTCAGGTGTCGATCTGGATATTCTGGATGAAGTCAGTGCCGCTCTGGAACCTGGCAAATTTGCATTGATCGCGTCAGTTGAGGAATACTGGACTGCACCGACAGATATAAAAATGAAGGCGGCCGGTGGTCAGATTTTCCGCCAATCGCGCATCGACGTTGTTGACGACATGTTTGTCCGGGACATGGAAACCTTCGATCGGGATCTCGCTACGCTCAACGAAGAGCTGAAGGAAGCCAACGAGGAAAACCGGGCCGCCATAAAGGCAAGCATCGAAAATGTGAAAGCCCGAATGACGGCGTCAAAGGAAAAAGCTGAAAAGCGGCTGAGCGAATTATCCGACGACTTCAAAGAGCGGACTGCGAAACTCGATGAGCAGCTCACCAAGGCAGCTGAAGGTGCAAAAACAAAAATTGAAAAACGAAAATCGGAAATCAAAGAAGACTACGAAGAGCGGTCAGCAAAACTTAAGAAAGCCGCCGGAATAGCGAAGGAAGCGCTCACATAAGGGGGAAGAACGATGACAGATGCAGTTACGAATATGCAAGCTGACTTCAAACAGGCAATCAAGGACAACAAATCAAGCCTGTTCTGGTTCGGAATTCTAATGGCGGTCGTCGGTGCGATTGCAATTATCTTTCCATTCGCAGCGACAGTCACAGCCAACTTCATGGTTGGTTTTCTGTTCCTGTTTTCCGGGGCACTCAGCGTATGGCATTCCTTTTCTATAAAAGGCACCGGTCCCTTTTTCGGGGCGTTGCTTATGGGACTCATCACGATCGTTGCCGGTGTTTTCCTGGTGGCAAATCCGCTTGAAGGAATTCTAATCCTGACGCTGACAGTTGGCATCGTCTTCATTTTCGAAGGAGCCTATCAGATCTTTGCGGCTTTCGAATACCGCCCGGCAAAAGGCTGGGGTTGGATGTTAATATCCGCAATCATCAGTATTCTAGCTGGCCTTTTGATCGTCAGTAAAATGCCGGGCACATCCCTTTTTGTTCTCGGTTTGGTAGTGGGGATCAATTTTCTATCAACCGGGATTTCGATGATCATGCTGTCCCGGGCCGCAGACGAAGAAGTCTGACCCATCAAGACTGAGGGGCAGCAAGTCCCTCAGTCTCCGCATTGATATTGGGAGGTTACAGTGCATTCCCTGAAACCATTGACGATTACGGTCGCTGCTTTGGGCTTTGCTTTGTTTGGGTACGATATTTCACCAGTTAAGGCGGATATGATGTCTGCCTGCAAGTCGGAGATATCGGCACAATGTAACGGTGTCAGAAAAGGGCGCGGTCGCATAGCAGCCTGTCTTTATGCGCACAAATCAAAACTATCGGCATCCTGCTCAGTTGAAGTGAAAAAAGTCTCGAACAGCCGCACCACAAAGGCGGTTATCCCTTCTGGCGTCCGGAAACTGAGTGGTTCCCAGTATGAGGGGGACTTGATCCTGGCATGTGGCGGCGACGCAAGAAAACTTTGTCCAGGCGTTTCAGGAAATGAGCGCAATTTGGCCTGCCTCTACAGCCGTTCAAACCAAATCAGTGGCAATTGCAAATCCACTGCGGAGCGGGTGCTCAAATTACTGCGCTGAATGACAATGACATAGTGATCGGCGCCATGGTGGGTGACGACCAAACGGAGGCAAATGAATGACAGCCACTCTTAAGGACGAGCTTTCTGAACTTAAATCAGCGTCAGATAAATCCAAACGTCGCTCCCGTAAGAAAGCGCCACCAGAAGCCGCGCAGTCCGACCTCAAAGCATCTACTGATGAAGACGGTCAGGAAACTGAAAAACTGGAAGAACTAGGCCAGAAATTGTCTGATCTGGTTCATTCAGCAGAAGATGATATCCGAGCAAATCCGGTTGCTATTACGCTCGGCGCTTTTGCTCTTGGCGTCGTGGTCGGCGCAATCATCCGGCGCTAGGAGAGGCACATGGAAAGCATCGTACGAACGATGAGAATCATCTGGCGGGCGGAACTTCTGATTATAGAGGCAAAACTCAACATTGCTGCAAAACGGATTGGCGCAACAGCCTTCGCAGGCCTCATATTCGTTTTCGGCCTAGGAATGCTTAATGTCGCCGGTTTCTTCGCTTTAGAAGCGGAGGTCGGACCTGTTTATGCCGGGCTTGGCGTTGCTGTTGCGGATTTTTTGATTGCAGCATTACTACTTCTTTGGGCCAAGAGCCAAACGGCTGGGCCAGAACTCGCGCTAGCCTACGAAATCAGGGACGCCGGTCTCCACGAGCTTGAAGAGAAGGCCGAGGATATCCAGACCGAAGTTGAGGAAATCCGCAATGAATTGCGCTCTGTAAAGAACAGCCTGCTCTCGTTCTCCAAACAACCGCTAGACGCCACAATTACCAAACTCCTGACACCGATCCTGACGCTTCTGATTAAATCACTGTCAAAACGTTGACACTTCCCATGTGGAGACGCCAGAGCAGGAACATAGTAGCTGTGGGGAAGAGATGAGATGGATAATCTGACAAGTCCCGGTCAGGCACGTTTTCACACCTTTGTATTGTCATTGGTGGTGCTATTGGTTGGCGCCTTGTTCTTTGGTCTCGTTTACGACTATCTCATAACGCTATTTTTGGCCGCAATCTTTAGTGCGCTGGCGGCGCCGGTGTATCGGACATTCTTCAACTTAACTGGAAACCGAAAGAACACTTCCGTCGCCCTCACGCTGATTTTGTTGTCGGTTTGCGTGCTGCTTCCCTCGGCTGCAATCCTGGTCCTCGGTGTTCAGCAGGCCGCAAACGTGGCGTCTGAGGTTTCGGCGTGGATTGAAAGAATTGATCTGGCCGCGATGCAAAGGTCCGCTCCAGACTGGTTGCCCTTCAAGTTTGACCTGATTGAACTGAGCGCAACAATCGCGACCAAAGCGGCGGAAGCCGCCGGGCAAATTGCAAACTTCTTTGTCGGGGTTTTGTCTCAGGCCACAAAGGGAACTGCGTTTTTCTTCTTGAACCTATTCATCTTGATCTACGCAATGGTTTTCTTTCTTCCGCAGAATCCAAACATGTTGCGGCAGTTGCTTGGACATTCCGGTTTGCCTTTAGACGTTCAGGAAACTCTGTCGGAACGGATAATATCTATCAGCCGGGCCACCATCAAAGGAACCTTCCTGATTGGGATCGTACAAGGCGTTCTTGGAGGCATCGGGTTCTGGCTATTCGGACTGTCCGGTGGTGCATTCTGGGGCTGTGTGATGGCAATCCTGTCGGTGATCCCCGGTGTGGGTCCGCCGCTGGTTTTGATCCCCGGCATCGTTGTCCTGGCTGCCGCTGGTGAGATTGGGAATGCAATCGGACTTACTCTTTGGACAGCGCTGGTGGTCACAACAGTAGATAATTTTCTGCGGCCGGTTCTGGTCGGTCGCGATACGAAAATTCCAGATTTGCTGGTGCTAATTAGTACCTTTGGCGGTTTGGCAGCTTTTGGAGCTGCCGGCCTCATCTTAGGCCCTGTGATTGCAGGCCTTTTCATAACAGTGTGGCGGGTTTTTGAAGACCGTTTGCAGGCCGAAGGATTGCAGCCCAAACCGATGGCAGCTGCTGCTGGGTCCTCACCAGGTACTCAGGTATCCGATACCGTCTCCGCGGAAATTCAAGAACTGCGCGCCGAGCTTGAGGCGTTGAGAGAGAAAGACAAGGCCCCGAACTAAAGCAGGTACCTCATGAATCTCAGAGACACGATGATCACGTTGATTATGCTCCTCGCCTTGGCCGGGATGTCAGTGCTCCTGTTCAATATCCCGGTCGGTATTGAGACCAAAAAGTTCGGTGCCATTGTTTTCGGAGCCATTTTGGTCTTTGGCATCATCAACATTGGTTTGGTCGTCTTGGACCGGCTTCAAAATCGGCAATAATAGCGTTTGACCTTATCCATTGACCTAAAGCTGATTTGATCATCTGATCTTCTCATAAACTTCAAAAATATCGCATTTACATTTTCGGACGGACATAACGCAGCCTGGAGGACCCAATGATGACATTTGGAATGCGTTTTCTGGCCAGAGGGTTGACCGCGGGTCTTGTTGGCGCGATTGCGCTCGCAGGGGCCGTGCCAGCTTTGGCACAAACAGACAAACCAAACATTTTGGTGATCTGGGGGGATGATGTCGGGCAATCCAACATCTCCGCCTATACCTTCGGCCTGATGGGATACCGGACCGACAATATCGACCGGATCGCCAAGGAAGGCATGATGTTCACCGACTATTACGGTGAGCAGTCGTGCACTGCCGGCCGGTCGTCCTACATCATGGGTCAAAGCGTGTTCCGGACCGGCCTTTCCAAGGTTGGGCTCCCCGGTGCGGACCTCGGCATGCAGGTTGAGGATCCAACGATTGCCGGGCTGTTAAAACCCCACGGCTACATGACCGGCCAGTTCGGTAAGAACCACCTTGGAGACAAGGATGAGATGTTGCCAACGAACCACGGCTTTGATGAGTTCTTCGGCAATCTCTATCACCTCAACGCGGAAGAAGAGCCGGAAAACCCGGATTATCCGAAAGATCCGGCGTTCCGGGAGCGCTTCGGTCCGCGTGGTGTGATCAAGTCTTCGGCTGACGGCACGATCGAAGACACCGGCCCGCTGACCAAAAAGCGGATGGAAACCGTTGACGATGAAACCATCACGGCCGCCATCGACTTCATCCGCCGGGCGCATGATCAAGGCAAACCGTTTTATGTCTGGTGGAACGGCACCCGGATGCACTTCCGCACGCATATCAAGGACGAGATCCGGGGCATTTCGGGCCAAGATGAATATGGCGATGCCATGCTGGAGCATGACGGTCATGTCGGCCAATTGCTTGATCTTCTGGATGAGCTCGGCATTACGGACAACACCATCGTCCATTATTCGACCGACAACGGCCCGCATATGAACACCTGGCCGGATGCAGCCTCCTCACCGTTCTTTGGCGAGAAGAACACCAACTGGGAAGGCGGCTGGCGGGTGCCCTCCATGGTTCGCTGGCCTGGGCGGATTGAAGCCGGCTCGATTTCCAATGAAATCATGCATCATATGGATTGGTTGCCGACGTTCCTGGCAGCTGCAGGTGATGCGGAGATCAAGGAAAAACTAAAAGCGGGCGGCGTTCAGGCCATTGGCCGCGAATACAAGGTTCACCTCGACGGTTATAACTTCCTGCCGCATCTGACCGGCGAGACTGACGAAGGGCCGCGCAAGGAAATCTTCTATTTCGCAGATACGGGTGAACTGACTGCGCTTCGCTACGAAGACTGGAAAGCGATCTTCCTGGAGCAGAAGGAATACGCGACACTTAGGGCCTGGATCGAGCCATGGACCCCCTTGCGCGTTCCGCTCATCACCAATTTGCGCCGGGATCCTTATGAACGGGCTCATGTCACATCCAACACCTATTATGATTGGATGATCGACAGAATATTCTTCCTGGTTCCCGCTCAGGCCTATGTCGCGAGTTTCCTCTCAACCTTCAAAGAGTTCCCACCCCGGCAAAAGCCGGCAAGTTTCTCCATCGATCAGGTGATGGACATGATGGTGAACTCAACTGGCTCAAAATAACATCTGAGAAAAAGGGGCAGCGTTTGTTGCCCCTTTGCTCGAAAAGGAAGCGCATCTCGTGGCCGATATCAACGCATTGATCAACGAACTGAAACAGACCCGCGATAAACTAGCGCCTCCGACGATCGCTTAGCTGTCTCGGTTTTACCCTCCACTCTTCCAAGGCAATCGCCATTTAAAACCCTGCCATCAAATTGGCATGGACGCTTCGCTCGGTAATCGAAGTGCCATTTCCCTTTTTTGAAAGTTTCACCCTAACTAACACTCTCGTCATCTATTTGATTATCTTTGGAAAATCACCAAGTTTTCGCTATTGTCGAAATTGAAAAATCGGAATCGGAAACGACGTTTTTTTCTACCCAAATGCACTCAAATAGTGCGCTGCCGCCGCCCCGCGGCTGGGGGCCCTCCATAAAGAACCTATAGAGGGGGCCTGCGATATCTTAATATCCGGACAACCTAGTGCCAGCGTGAATACACCTTTCAATCGGCTATTCAGAATCACGCAATTGGAATATCGTTTTCCAATTCTTGGATATTAGATGACGCAGAATTCCGATCTCTGGGCGTCGCAGGATCTGGCAGGCCGCACTCTTCATGCCTTGTTAACACTAAAAAGTACGAGTGACTTGTTCGAAAATAATTTCCGTTTGATCAGAAATCGCAGAAAATCAGCAGTTTCCGGACGATTGTCGTCGTTATCACCCTGACGCGAAGTTCTTCGAGCAGGGTGCCACCATCTGCCTCCCCTTGTATTTTCTGTTCGCTCGATTACATCGCCGTCGATGAGCAAAACCGCGCGACATTTCGGCAGGATCGCAGCGACGCTATTGGTGGCGTTCGCTTTGATTGCTGGTGCGCGCGCGCCAATGCAACACCAAATGGCTGGAGCTTCCGACCCCACAACCGTCCAAGTCAGCATGACGTGCGAGAACATGGTCAAGCACGCTGCCGTCGAGATGCCAACTGGCACACACGACCACGGATCCTCAGGCAATGACAGATGTTGCGGAGGAATGCTTTGCGCAGGCTATACACTTGGCGGCGTTGCTGGTGGGCTGATCCCAGATCTGCTTGCTTTGAGCTTTGCGCAATCCCCACCTGATGCGCTTCAAGTGGCAGAAATCACACTCCCAGAACGTCCTCCACGCGACCTCTGAAACGCTATCTCGCGGAGTACCGCGAGCTTTCGTTGTTGATTGGCCCATTGGCATCCTGCCGATGGCAACTCAGAGGTTATCATGCGTGGACGCTATTCCGCGCTCAGCATCCTGGCCCTTGCCGCAGGCGTGGCAGGTGGGGTGTTTCTTGAGCGACTTTACTTAAATCCCGCCGGCGAAGCTGCGTCCGGCGACACCGAAATTCTCTATTGGGTTGCCCCAATGGACCCCAATTTCCGCCAACCCAACCCAGGCAAGTCCCCCATGGGGATGGACCTCATCCCGGTCTACGCCGGCCAGGAACCATCCGGTGATCCTGCCGAGGTGCAACTGTCGGCAGCCGAGATTAATGCAATCGGCGTGCGAACCGCCCTGGCGCGGGTCGGCGAGATAACCCAGAAAATCGAAACGGTGGGATTTGCGGGGTACGACGAACACCTCACCAGTCATATTCACACTCGTGTAGACGGCTGGATCGAAATCCTGAACGTGCGTGCTGTCGGGGATCAGGTGAAGAAGGGCGAAATTCTCTTTGAGCTTTTCTCTCCCGAATTCGGGATTGCAAGTTTTGATTTCCTGCGGTCGCTGGAAAGCGGTACCGGCCTGTCGCTGGAAGCTGCCCGCAACAAGTTGCGCAGCCTTGGCGCTTCCGAAGCGCAGATTTCCGAAATAGAAAAATCCGGTGATGTTGCCCGAAGCATCCACGTTGTTGCCCCGCGTGATGGTGTGGTGATTGCCCTGAACGCAGCCGACGGCATGTTTCTGCAACCCGGCACCCAGGCAATGACCATCACCGATCTGGGCGAAGTCTGGCTGATTGTCGATGTCTTTGAGCGGGACATTGCCCGTTTGTCTGAAGATATGCGCGCCGTGGCAAGGTTCGAACACCTTCCGGGCCAGACGTTTGAAGGCGAAATTGATTACATCTACCCGGAACTCGATGCGCAAACACGCACGCTTCCGGTACGCCTCCGGTTCGATAACTCAGAAGGGCTCCTGCGGCCGAACATGTTCGGAAACGTCACGCTGGAGCCGAACACGACGCGGACAGCTGTCACTGTTCCCACCGAAGCGGTCATACGCACCGGAGCTGCGGAACGCGCGATCATCAAGGTCGGTGACGGAACCTTCAAACCCCGTTTGATCACCACCGGCCTGCGTGACAATTTCGGCGAGGGCGGACGGACGGAAGTTGTCCAGGGTCTTGCCCCGGGTGAAGAAATCGTCGCCTCTGCCCAGTTCCTGATCGACAGCGAAAGCGCGCTCAATGCCGGTCTGATGCGAATGGCCCCGACCAATGAGGCGCCCGCACGCGGGACCGGCGAATTGATCGCCCTTGATCGCGCGGCCCGCATTGCAACCATTCACCATGACGCGCTGGAAAGCCTCGACTGGCCGGCAATGACCTCCAGATTTCCCGTTGAGGCCAATGTCTTCCTCGAGAAGTTGAGCGAAGGTCAACAGGTGGCATTCCGCGCAGCTCGTGGTGCAGATGGCCTTCTTGGACTGATTGATCTGGGCAGCGATGACGGCGTTGCCGCGACCGGCACCGGCATGGTGCTCGCGGTGACCCCGGACGGAAAACTGAAAATGGATCACGGGCCGGTGCCCGAACTTGGCTGGCCCGCCATGCAGATGGATCTGGATACTGCCGGTTTCGACCCGGCAGATGTTCCGCTCAACGTCCCGGTCGAATTCGACCTTGCCAAGGATGAGAACGGGATGTTCTCAATCGTTGCCGTCCGCCGGTCAGGCGCAGAGGAACCTGCCGCCGAAACCGACACAGCCGAGCCACAGGTAGCAGCTGCTCCAATCGTGGTCAGCGGAACGATCGACTCCGTGGACATGCAGGCCCGCAAGGCCACCATTACCCACGGGCCGATCGTTGAAACCGGCATGCCGGGCATGACGATGGATTTTGCCCTGGAGGACGGCGTTGATCCTGCGACGCTGCCGGTCGGCACCGAGACCACCCTCACCTTCTCCCGGCACGATGGCATGACCATGGTCCTGTCCAAGGCCGAGCCGGTTGCGCCTCCGATGGAGGTGCGTGGCACAATCAATGCCGTGGACGGCTCGGCCCGTTCCGCGAACATTTCCCACGGCCCGATGACAGATATCGGCATGCCCGGCATGACGATGGATTTCGCCATCGATGGGGAGCTCGACTTGTCCAGCCTGCCGGTAGCAGGGGAAGTCACGCTTCTGTTCCGCCGCAATCCCGACTTCTCGCTGACGCTTGTCGGCATCCGGCTTGAGGAGGGCATCTGATGATTGCAGCTATCATTCGGGCCTCGATCGCGAACCGGATCATCATGCTGGCGCTGGCCGCCATGATGGTCGTGGCCGGAATCTGGGCGGTGCGCGAGACACCGGTCGACGCCATTCCGGACCTGTCTGACGTACAGGTGATTGTGCGTACCCCTTATCCGGGCCAGGCCCCCCAGGTGGTAGAAGACCAGATCACTTTCCCCATGGCGACCGCCATGCTCGCGGTCCCTGGCGCAAGCGATGTCCGCGGCTTCTCCTTCTTCGGAGACAGCTACGTCTACATCGTTTTCGAAGACGGCACGGACCTTTATTGGGCCAGAACCCGGGTCCTGGAATATCTCGGCCAGATCACCGCGAACCTGCCGGATGGGGTCTCCCCGCAGCTCGGACCGGACGCGACGGGCGTCGGCTGGATTTACCAGTACGCCCTGATCGACCGGACCGGCAATCACGACCTGTCTCAGCTCAGAGCCCTTCAGGACTGGTTCCTGAAATACGAACTACAGACCGTCGACGGGGTATCGGAAGTTGCCACCATCGGCGGCATGGTCAAGCAGTATCAGGTCGTCGTCGATCCAAACAAGCTCAGGGCCTATGACATCACCCTGGCGCAGATCCGCAATGCGATCCAAGCCGCCAACCGGGAGACCGGGGGCAGTGTTATCGAGATGGGCGAAGCGGAGTACATGGTCCGCTCCACCGGCTATGTCGATGAACTAGAAGATCTTGCAAAAGCCCCCTTGATGGTCAACGAGCGGGGCGCCGCCTTAACACTCGGCGATGTGGCGGATATCCGGCTCGGGCCGGAAATGCGCCGCGGGGTCGGCGAATTCGGCGGCGAAGGCGATGCTGTCGGCGGGGTTGTGATCTTGCGATGGGGCGGCAACGCGCTGGCAACGATCAAAGCCGTCGAGGCCCGGATCGAAGAGCTGCGCAGCAGCTTGCCGGAAGGCGTGGAGATCGTCACGACCTATGACCGCTCCGGCGTGATCGAACGGGCCATCGACAACCTCCAGAAGAAACTGACAGAAGAGTTCATCGTCGTCGTTCTGGTGTGTGCCGCGTTCCTCCTGCACATCCGCTCGTCCCTGGTCATCCTGTTTTCCTTGCCTCTCGGCATTGCCGCCGCCTTCATCATCATGAAGATGCAGGGGGTGAATGCGAACATCATGTCGCTCGGGGGCATCGCGATTGCCATCGGAGCGATGGTCGACGCGGCCATTGTCATGATCGAGGCGATGCACCGGCGCCTTGAGACCGAAAAACTGACCAACGAGAACCGGTGGCGGATCGTTGGGGAATGTGCCTCGGAAGTCGGCCCTGCCCTGTTCTTTTCCCTGGCAATCATCACGGTCAGCTTCCTGCCGGTCTTTGTCCTAGAGAGCCAGGAAGGTCGGCTTTTCAAGCCATTGGCCTACACCAAAACCTACGCAATGGCGGCGGCCGCGATCCTGTCGATTACACTCGTACCGGTGCTGATGGGATATTTCGTCCGTGGGCGGATCCTGTCGGAACACAAGAACCCGCTCAACCGAATCGTGATCTGGATGTATCGGCCGTTTTTGGACGCGGCTGTCGCCTGGCCCTGGGCCACGACCTTCCTGGCAGCTCTTTTGGTCGCCTCCATGTGGTGGCCACTGCAGCGGATCGGCACTGAGTTCATGCCGGAGCTGAATGAGGGCGATTTCCTATATATGCCAACGCTCTATCCAGGGGTCTCCATCGGCAAGGCCCGGGAAGTGCTGCAACAGTCCGATCGCCTGATCGCGACGGTTCCGGAGGTTTTGACCGTTCACGGCAAACTTGGGCGGGCTGAATCAGCCACCGACCCGGCACCGCTGACGATGATCGAGACCACCATCCAGCTGAAGCCGCAGTCCGATTGGCGGCCCGGCATGACCATGGACGGTATCCGGAACGAACTGGACAAGGCGGTTCAGATCCCGGGCGTCACAAATGTCTGGATCCAGCCGATCAAGAACCGGATCGACATGCTGGCGACCGGCATCAAGACCCCGGTCGGGGTCAAGATCACCGGGGCCGACCTGTCCGTCATCGAGAAGATCGGCATTGAGATCGAGGGTGTTGTCGCCGGAATTGACGGAACGGCCTCGGCCTATGCCGAGCGCCCGCAAGGCGGCCGGTTCATCGAGATCGATGTCAACCGGGAAGCCGCGGCACGCTTCATGATGAGCGTGCGTGACATTCAGGACGTGGTGCAAACCGCAATCGGCGGCATGCAGGTTTCTGAATCCGTCGAAGGACTGGAACGGTTTCCGATCAACCTGCGCTATCCGCAGGACTGGCGCAACAGTCCGGAACGCTTGCGCGAACTGCCTGTGGTCACCCCCTCCGGTGCGCATATCCCTCTTGGAGCCCTAGCTGACATCAAGGTCGTGGACGGCCCGGGCATGATCCGGTCGGAAAACGCCCGCCGCACCGGCTTCGTCTTCATCGACATCGCCGGGCGGGACCTTGGCGGTTATGTCGCAGAAGCCCGCCAGGTGGTGGCGGACAAGGTCCAGCTGCCACCGGGGTACTCGATCGCCTGGTCAGGTCAGTACGAGTACATCCAGCGCATGCAGGAACGGCTCAAGCTGGTGGCTCCGGCAACTCTCCTGATCATCACCTTGATGCTGTTCATGGCATTCAACCGCGTCATCGAGGTCGGGATCATCCTGGCAGCTCTTCCAGTCGCTCTGGCCGGTGGTGTCTGGTTCCTGTGGCACCTGAATTTCGACATGTCGGTTGCCGTCATCGTCGGTTTCATCGCGCTGGCCGGGGTGGCTGTAGAGACAGCAATCGTGATGCTGCTCTACCTCAACCTTGCCTGGGAGAAGCGCAAAAAGGTGGTTGCAACCGAAGGCCGCGAGATGACCCCGCAAGACGTTGAAGACGTCGTGTTCGAGGGTGCACTTCTTCGCGTGAGGCCAAAGGTGATGACCGTTGCAACAATCTTCGCCGGCCTGATCCCGATCATGTACGGGCAAGGCACCGGATCGGAAATCATGCAGCGGATTGCAGCCCCCATGGTCGGCGGAATGGCAACTGCCACCCTGCTGACGTTGTTCGTCATTCCTTCGATTTTCGTGATCTGGAAACGTTTCGCACTCACCCGTGTCAATCGCGAGCTGAGTGCGGACATCCGGGAAAATGGCACAGCCGTGCCTGCTGAATAACCCTTTGATCAAATCCTGTATATGAGAAAGGAAACTCCATGAAACTGATCAAAAACCTGGCACTTGCAACCATTGTGGCAGCCAGCACCGCCCCTGCGGCCATTGCCGACTCCAAACACGGTTCGGATCATTCCGGAATGGACCATTCCAACATGGCGATGAACGTCGAGCAGATGGAGGGAGCTGTCCACACAAAGGCAGTCGTCAACTCCCTCGGCGATGGCACGGCCAATGTGACCCACGACCCTATCCCGGAAATCGGCTGGCCGGCCATGACCATGGATCTGCCTCTCGCTCCCTTTGTGCAGGTAACACCCAGCCTTGAACCTGGAATGTCTGTGACCCTGATGCTGACCATAAGCGAAAATGGCAGCTACCGTATCGCCGCGATTGTTCCGTACCAATCACCGGCAGACATGGTGGCTCCATCCAGCGAAACAGCTCCGTCAGACTCGGATGGGGTACCGTCGTCCTAGAGCATCCAACGTTCTGTGAACGCGGATAGCGTTTGGCCACCTCCGGGGGAGATAAGGTATTTGGGTACAGCACCTTCGATGTTTAAACTTTGGCATAATCATTTCTTCAAGATCAACGCAGGTGCTCGCTGGATACTCCCCGCAATGCTCCCTGTTCTTGTTCTGGAATTGGGAGACCTTGCCGGTCTATCTTGGGTGAAGTGGTTTGGACCGGCGGCAGTTCATTGGGCTGAACTTATCCTCATTACCCCGATCGCAAGCTGGCTTAGCATACAGGCAATTCGCCGTTTCCGGGACCGCCATGCGGCAAGGATCGGTCTTTTGGGCGGAACTATCGCTGTCCTGGCCATCGTGACATACTGCTATACAGTCTTGTCTGCTATGGCACCGATGCTTTTTCCGGAGACCCTGCGAGGTCCACACGGGCCGGACGTGTATTTCGAGGCAACCGGGGTCTTCGCCATTCTTGCGCTATCTATGCTTTTTATCGACCGCGCCCGGCCTGACGCCAACACTCCCACACCGATGAACGAACAAGTCAGGCGTCGACATGATGCTTTCCCCTCCGGTGCTTCGGATGTGGAGCCGACAGCCCTCAGACGCCCGGAACCTGAGGTAACGCGCAGAGATGAGCCGGAATATGGTGCCCAATCTTGGTTCCATGAGTTCGCCATCGACATCTTTTGCATAGTGGCGGGTTTGGCCGTTTTTGCCACGCTGATCTACATAGGCGTGTTCATGGTGTTTGACTTGTCCTGGTGGCTCCGCTGGATCTTCTGACACAGGGGAACCACCAGGACATGGTAAGAGCATTTTGGCAAGCTATGTCGCTGGAACTGACAACGGATTTTTTCGTGCTCTTTCGATCTCAACGGTCTTGGAAGCCACACACGTTGTCACGGCAGTTTTGATTGCCTTCGTCGCGGTTCATCTGATGGAGCGGTCTTTTGTCGGTGGTGGACGAGCCCCGGCTCTCGAGCTGCTAAGCCCTGTTCTTTTGATTGGAATTGGTGTCTGGCTTCTTTTCCGGGCGTTACGGAAAAAGCGAAACGAGAACCGTCACGAGGGATTAGGGGTCGCATTGACGGCCGGTCTTGTGCCCTGCCCTTTGACTTTGTTTGTTGTTGTGGCAGCCCTGTCGCGTGGAGTTCCGGAAGCTGGACTTGTATTTGCCGGATCGATGCTGATCGGTATTGCTCTTACGCTTGGGCTGGTCGCTGTCGTTGCTGTGCTGGGACGCCAGATACTCCTGAACTTTTTGTCGCGCAGAGGTGGAGGGTTGCGACACCTATCTCGAGCGCTTGATGCCGTCGCTGGCGTGTTGATTATTCTTTTCGCAAGCCGCGATCTTCTGCAATGAGTGTGGTTTCAAGAATTGCGGGCCTATGGATTGCCTTCCAATGCTACCGTTTGCCATCCTTCGTCGTTTGGCCTTATTTCTTGCCTACTCGAAACTCTTTGGCGAATGTGTGATTCCTTTTCGGGAATTTTGACGTGAACAGGAAACCGTTTTGAACCGGATGAAGGTCCAAAAACAGTCAGTCTGGCAGAGAATCCTGGCGGGGCTTATATGCGTTTGCCTGTGTATCTGGACGACTGTTCCAGCGGCCTCCCATACGCCAAAGTTTCTGGATACCGTGCAGGATCATCTTGAGATGATCGAAGACCACGGCCATTCTCATGGAATAGAGATTGATCTGCTTTGGGCCATGCACGGCCACCAGCACGATTTGGCGGATCATGATCACAACTCCGCTGTGCTTGTAAAACCAGCTCCGAAATCACCGGAAGTTTTTGACAAATCATCCTGGCGGCTGCCCGTCAGCGACGCGACGTCTGCTCTCGTTTTTCCGCTGGAGCGCCCTCCAAGGGTCTGACTGATCACCCGTTTCGGGCCAATCAGAAATCAGTTATTCACTTGGAAGGACCTAATGAAGCCTTATTCATTCAAAGGTCACACAAGGCTGTCGCATGCCTTGAGTGTTGCCTTATCACTCTCGTTCCTGTTTTTCGCCGCAGGGGTACAGACTGCTGCTGCGCATGATGTCACCCCCGGCGACGCGGGCTACATCCAGGAAATCTGGGGTGTTCACATCATCCCGTTCATTTATCTCGGGGCCAAACACATGGTCACGGGATACGACCACATCCTCTTCCTTTTGGGGGTCATCTTCTTCCTCTACCGGATGAAGGATGTCGCGCTCTATGTCAGCTTGTTTGCTCTGGGCCACTCTGTCACCATGCTGCTTGGGGTCTGGTATGGCTGGGGCATCAATGCCTACATTATTGATGCTATCATCGGCCTATCCGTGGTTTATAAGGCGCTCGACAATCTCGGCGCTTTCCAAAAATGGTTGGGTTTCCAGCCGAATACCAAGGCCGCGACGCTCATCTTTGGATTGTTCCACGGCACCGGTTTGGCCTCGAAAATCCTGGAATACAACATCCCCCAAGATGGTTTGCTCTCCAATCTGCTCGCATTCAATGTGGGCGTCGAGATTGGCCAGCTTCTGGCTCTATTCGTGATCCTCATAGTCATGGGGTACTGGCGCAAAAGCCCGAATTTCCTGCATCAGGCTAAAATCGCAAACATCATCATGGTTTTTCTCGGCGTGCTGTTAACCTACCAGCAGATCGCCGGTTACATCGCCAGCACCTCGTGATTGGAGAGAGCAATGTACAACGCACCCCAACCAAAACCCGAAGACTTGCCGAGCAATCGGCAACTTCGCCGCATGTCGATTGTTGCCGCCGTCGGTGCTGCTGCAATTGGCGTCATGGTCTACTTGCCAGCCGAGTATGGGATTGATCCTACCGGAGTGGGCAGTGTTCTTGGCCTCACCGAAATGGGTGAGATCAAGCAACAGCTTGCCAGAGAAGCGGCAGAAGATGGAAAGCTTCACGGCGCAGAGGGATCGTCGTCCCTGATCAACGGTGTATTCGGCTTTTTCGTAACGGCTGCTCATGCGCAAGAGGCATGGACCGATGAAGTGACCTTCACTCTTGAGCCCGGCGCCTACACCGAGATCAAGGCAACCATGAAGAAAGGCGCGACGCTGACTTATGTCTGGGCAGCCGAAGGCGGACGGATCAACTTTGATCTGCACGCCCATGCGGGCGGAGAGAATGTGACTTATGAAAAGGGTCGCGGCAAAATATCCGGTGATGGAAGCTTCACAACACCATTCGCTGGCGACCATGGCTGGTTCTGGCGGAACCGCGACAAATCAGCAGTTACGGTAACGCTGAATATGCGCGGTGAGTACAGCGGCATTGTCCGCAGCGACTAAAATCAAATGCCTCGCGCTCTTTCATAAGTGCGCGAGGCACCCCTGACGAGTAGTCAAAGGTCCGTCCTTAAGCAGCCTGTTTCAATTCCCCGCAGCGGTGGACTTCCAGGCTCACATGCACGATGTCCATGTCGTCCGGGATCAGCGCTTTGTAATGTTGCGGACTGCGTGGGGTGTCACTAATAATAACGACCTCAGCGGCATACTGGCTTTGCCCAATAGACCAAACGTGCATGTCTGCGATCCGGTCGTTGTCATCTGCGAGTAACGCACTGTGCAGTTTCTCGATTTTCGACTCTTCTACCTGCCAATCCAACAACACTTTGGCTGACATACGCAAAAGCCCAATCGACCAATGAGCAACCAGAACGGCTCCAAGGATGCCCATGATCGGGTCGAGCCAGGCAGCACCGGCATATTTTCCTGCCAGCAATGCGAGGATCGCGAGTAAGGAAGTCAGCGCATCGGCAAGGACGTGAAGGTAGGCGGCGCGCAGGTTGTGGTCTCTATGGACTTCGGAGACCTTCTCACCCTCTTCATGATCATAATGATGGTCATGCCCATGGTGGTGATGGTTATGGTGATGATGATGACCGTGGCCGTGTCCATGATCGTGCCCGTGATGATGATGAGGCGTAGAAGCCAAGAGCCAGGCGCTCGCGCCGTTTACGGCTAAACCCAGCACAGCCACGAGGATCGCTTGATCGAAGCTGATCGCGACTGGATTGAAAAGGCGCTCTATGCTCTCCACGACCATTACAACAGCAAATCCGCCCAGAAGGATCGCGCTCGCGAATGCTGCCAGGCTGTTGACCTTGCCGGTTCCGAAGGAGAAACGCCGATCACTTGCATACCGCCTAGCATAAACATACGCGGCAACACTGATCCCCAAGGCGGCTGCGTGGCTTGCCATGTGGAGTCCATCCGCAAGCAAGGCCATTGAGCCGTAGTAAAGCCCGGCAACAATTTCCACGACCATAAACACCGCTGTCACCAGAACGATGATGAGCGTCCGTCGTTCTCCGGGACGCACTTTGTCTTGACCGAAGACATGGTCATGCGTCCAGGAGGATATGTCATGTTTGTGCATCTGAGGCCATTCCCGGAAATCGCTGGCTATACTGGCAGCTTCTTACCAAGTTCTTTGCGCTTCGAGCGCTCCAGAAACCCGTAGCATAAGAGCCGTCAATCTGTCTGCGTACGTACAACTATTGAGCAGATTTTTGTTCAATCCGCCAAAAACGGCCGCTTCCCTTTTAATCTATGATTTCACTGCTATCCCGATGATTGTCTACATTCGGGGCAGCGGCCAAAACTGAGGAATATCCAAAAAGGAAGCGCAAAGCGGAGGTAGAACAACAAACGTCTCGACCCCGATTACATACCCAAAACTGCCTCAATCAGGCTCCTCGAAGCAGCGTACTAGTTGGGCAGTTATCGATGAGAAAATATCGCCATTGGCCAAAGCCGGGCCATACCCCATTGCGATCAATGTGAAGGCGATTACCAAGTAACGATCACCGGTCTTCATGTCGCCTGCAAAAAGAACCTCTGGCCGGTCTGGGCCCCGTAACGGTTCGTTGCGTTGACCGTACCGCAGATCTTCCCGGCCAACCCGCCTCAAATTCGTCGACCACGTCGAGCGTTACTGAGGTTCCGGTCAACTCACCGATTGCTGTGAGGTACGATGTTGGTAAGGTTAAAAGACTGAGATACTTGACCGCCTCCTCAGACTAATGAACGCTAGGTTTGACGCCTGCACAAGAAACTGAGAGCCGGCATTCATGAATGACGCTACGGAAGACCAAGAGCCATCGGTCGTTCCCTTCTCATCGCCAATTGGAAAAACTCCGGAATTCAAGGAGCCTTTTGATCTTGCGAGGCGTTTGACCCATGCCGTTTGGGTCTATGACATTGATAACTGCCGGAACATTATGGCGAATGCTGCCGCCTTACGTCTTTGGAAAGCGGAAACAGAAGCGGAACTTGCGGCCCGTGATATGTCGATAGACATGTCAACCACAGTCGCAAAGCGGCTTAAACAGTACCAGTCCGGCTTTATCGAGAACGATACGACATTCAAGGAACTCTGGACGTTGTATCCACATGAAGAGCCCGTCTCTGTCGATGTGGTCTACACTGGATATCGGCTTCCAGACGGGCGCATCGCCATGTTGTGTGAAGCGAGAGGAATAGCTGAAGACGCTCCAGAGACGTTGAGAAGTGCCGAAGCGCTATTGCACACCGACGTCATGATTTCCCTATTTACGAAGACTGGCCGGGAACTTTACATGAATCCGGCAGCCAGAAACACTTGGCGTTCGGAGAAAACTCACCTGCCGGATGTTTTTGTCAATTCCTCTGATTATGACTCAATCTTGAGCGAATTAGAGTTGCGCGGAGAGGCGCGCCGAGTGTTGCAGATCAAGTCAGACGCGGGGTTGGCCTGGCATGACATGTCCTTCAAGAATTGCCGGGATGCAGCCACCGGAGGACCTGCAACTCTGGTTACAGCCATTGACGTAACCGAACTGAAACACGCCAGAGATCGAGCATCCTATCTTGCGGACAAAGACCAAACGACCGATTGTTATAACCGTGCCTTTTTTCAAAGACATCTGGAATTCCTTGGCAGCCAGCAAAGGAATTTGCCGATTGCACTTCTTTATTTGGACTTGGATAGATTCAAGCAGACAAACGATAAGTATGGTCATGAAGCGGGAGATCGGCTGCTCGTTGTCGTTTCGGAACGGATAAAGGCATGCCTCACAGAAGCCGACCTCCTGGCACGAGTCGGCGGAGACGAGTTTGTTATTCTGCTCTCCGGCACGGATATACCAGCGCAGGTGAGAGGCCGTGTCGATCAAATTCAGAAAACTGTTTGTCAGCCGTTTTTTTACAAGAACAACAAGATTGAGGTCACGACCAGTATCGGGGTGTCTGTGATCCCTGCCCATGACAGTCATTGCGCGAAATACGTGCGCCATGCGGACGTTGCGCTTTACGAATCCAAACGGCTGGGTCGCAATAGATCTTCAATTTACACTGAGCAAATGGGTCGGATTGCTGATCAGCGGCTACAGGCTGAGGCGGAGCTCGCATCAGCGTTTGAGCACGGGGAATTCGAACTCCATGTTCAACCCTGTGTGGATCTTTGTTCGGGTAAGGTCATTAGCGCAGAAGCGCTTGCTAGGTGGCGCCATCCCGAACGTGGTCTCTTGATGCCGGTTGATTTCATCGGTGTTTGTGAAGAAACAGGCCTTATCGACGTGCTGGACCACTTTGTTCTTGAACAAAGCTGTGAATTGGTGAAACGCTGGCTCAAGTCGGGGCTGAAAATCGGATTGTCGCTGAACGTGTCACCGCGGCAGTTTCTTGACGACGGCTTTATAGCTACCTTGTCATCGCACGCGCAACATCCCGATTTGAAGAATGATTCCTTGCAACTGGAGATCACTGAATCTGTTTTAGCAGAAGATCAGGACCGCGTCGCCGAGCGGCTTCGCAGCATAACTGCTCTTGGCTTCAAAATCGCAGTTGATGATTTTGGAACTGGCTATTCCAATCTTGCTTATATTTCCAAGTTTCCGATCAGCTGCATTAAGATCGACAAGTCTTTCATCGACACGTTGCCGACCTCCGTGCCCGTGATCCGCCTGATAAAGAGGCTATCTGAGGAAATTGGCGCACAAACCGTTGCGGAGGGGATAGAAGACTTTACAGCGCTGGGCACTGTTTTTGAGATCGGATGTCACTGCATCCAGGGCAATTACTTCTCTCCCCCGGTTCCGATCGCCGATTTCCAAAAGGCGGTGCATCTTATCGAGACACAGCTTGAAGCAGACATCATCGCAAATCTCGGACTCAAGCGCTAAATTTCTGACAGTTGTTTCCCTGCATGATTGCTGAGCTGATGACTGTCCGTGATCATCCTGAGCTCCAACAAGACACTTTCACGTTCAGTCCATAAGCACCCGCCCGGGTGTTCTAAAGTCCATTGGGGCAGGCTGTGCCCTCAAATGCTAGAACCGAAAACCGGACATTCGCTCACCCTGCAGCGAAGGTCGGGAATCCGCCGTTCCCGAAATTTTTCTGCGTCCCTAATGATTGTCTTCATTCGTGGTCAGGCTTCAACGCGGCAAACGTCTTAAATGAGGACGCTAGGAGCATCCAACACCAGCAAATACAAAAGTGACTGCATTGGGCCGAGATTACCGGTCCAACTGCGATCACTGCCTTAATCTTCAATTTCACGCGGCGCACGTACAGCCGCTCCCT
Source organism: Roseibium sp. (assembly GCF_965216085.1). Classification (GTDB taxonomy): domain Bacteria; phylum Pseudomonadota; class Alphaproteobacteria; order Rhizobiales; family Stappiaceae; genus Roseibium. Next base: position 3,491,964 of record NZ_OZ244138.1, read on the forward strand.
ATTGTTCTTAAGACGTACTTTGACACGTTCTCCGGCCTTCAATCGGATTTCCGGTCCGAGGATGCTTCCGTTGTAGAGCCAAAGATAAGGAGCTTTCGCGTCCTCACGATAAAGCTCCTTTGAGGCCGAGCCGTTGTCAGCTCTTGAGATACAGGCTGTATCCCCAGGCGGAAGCGAGCGCCAGAGCCACAACGACCGCAAATATGACCAGAACGATCACCGCAACCTGCCCGACCTTGGCGAGACTGACCCCGGGCCTGCAAAATGGCATCAGGTTGAATGCAAGGCCAGCCACGACGACGCCTACGCAACCTGCCGAAAACAGCAGATGGCTGAACGGCTGGAAGATGGAAACCAGCGCCACGACACAGAGACCGATGATCGCAAACTCCAGCCTGCGGGCCCGCGCGGCCGTCATGCCCTTTTGTGTTTGTGAACTCATGACATCACCAATTGTTCATTCTGGTCGAAAACAAGTGTCTGGCCCGGTTTGGGAGCAAGGTTCATCCGTTCGCCGACTTTCACCTTGTGGCTTCTGTCGACCACGACCCGAATATCTGCACCTTGTGTACGGGCATGCAGCAAGGTCTCGGCTCCCATTGGTTCGATCAGTTCGATCTCAACGGAAATGCCGTCTTCACTTCCATAGTCGCGCAATTGAAACGCCCGCGGCCGGATACCCAAGGTCACTTTGGATCCCAGATTCAATCCGCTACCGAGCGGCCCTGCCTCTTTCAAAAAGAGCTGGTCGAACGCGCTGAAGCCCGCCTTGCCATCTTTGGTGGCACAGAAAGTTGCTTGAAGGAGATTCATGGAAGGCGTGCCTATGAACCCGGCGACAAAGAGATTTGCCGGTCGATTAAAGATCTCGTGTGGCGTCGCGATTTGCTCAACCCGCCCCGCGCGCATGACAGCGATCCGGTCCGCCATGGTAAGAGCCTCGAGCTGGTCATGCGTAACAATTACCGTTGCCTTGGAAAGACCGGTCAGGATCTCTTTGATTTCACCGCGCATCTGTTCTCGCAAGGTGATGTCCAACCGGCTCAGCGGCTCATCGAAAAGAAAGCAGTTTGGGTCCCTGACGATGGCGCGCGCGACGGCCACCCGCTGTTTCTCGCCTTCACCGAGCTGCCCAGGCCGCCGGTTGGCAACGTCGTGAAGCTGCAGTGCCGTCATGACCGAGTTTACCTGGGCGTCGATTTCCACTGAGCCCATTCGAATGGATCGCAACGGAAAGGCGATGTTCTCTGCAACGGTCAAAGTTGGATAAAGCGCGTAGAACTGGAACACCATGGCAATGTCGCGCTCGGATGGCGGCAAGTGATTGACCCGCGTGTTGCCGATATGAATGTCGCCCTCGGTTTCCTGTTGCAATCCGGCAATCATGCGCAACGTCGTCGTCTTGCCGCATCCCGACGGTCCGAGAAGGCACAGGACCTCACCATCTTCGATGGTCATCTCAACATCACTCACAGCTGTGAGACCGCCGAAACGCTTGGTGAGGTTTTCAATTCTGATCTGTCCCATCTGTCCGCTCCTACTTCTTGACCGTGCCGAAGGTGACGCCACGCAGGAGATGGTTCTGCAAGATGTAGGTGAAGATGAAGATGGGGATCAGAAACAGCGTGATGATCGCCGCCAACAGCCCCCAGTCCACACCCAGCTGCCCTCCCATGGCACGGGCCATCGCAACCGGCACCGTTCGGGTGTCGTTCCCGGTCAGCAGCAGGGCGAACAGGAATTCGTTCCAGGTCAGGATCAACGCAAAGACGACGGTTGCCGCCAGTCCTGCTTTCAGTTGCGGCAGACAAATCTTGAAGAACACTGTCAGGTCGCTTGCACCGTCTAGCCGGGCAGCGTCTTCAACATCTGGCGAAAGTTCATCAAAGAAACTCTTCATCATCCAGACCGAGAAAGCCAGGTTGAACATGGCATACAGCAGAATGATCCCGACATAACCGCCAGACAGTCCTGTGACACGGAACATGAGGAAGATCGGAACGATCACGACGATCGGGGGGAGCATGCGAGTTGTTAGAATGACAAACAGGTAGGTATCATTGCCGCGCAGCGGGTACCGGGAAAAGCCATAAGCTGCGAGCGTGCCGATGACGGTCGCCAGAAATACACCGGCGCCGGCAACGAACATGGAATTGAAGAAATAGAGGCCCATACCGGTCGACAGTTGCTCGCCATCTGTCGTCACCCGGTAAAAAACGCGCACGAAGTTTTCCAGAGTGGGCTGGAAGAACAGTTTCGGAGGGGTTGCCAAGGCGTCCTGCCTTGTCTTGAAGGCCGTCAGGACGATCCAAAGGACCGGTGCGAAATAGACAAGACCTATAGCACCGGCAACAAGCGTTCTGCCCCATCCGGCTTCGCGGATCGCGCGCCTTTTCCGTGTCTTGGCTGCCATCGATCAGGCCTCCCGTTCTCGCCGATTGACGAAGTAGAGATAGAGGTTTGTCAGCACGATCACGACGAACAGCAAGATGTAGGAAAGGGCTGACGATTGGCTGGTCTTGAAGAATTGGAAGGCCATCCGGTAGACATAAACAGCGATGGTCTCCGTGGACGAACCGGGTCCACCATTTGTGATGATGTAAACCACATCAAACAGCTTGAAAGTTTCGATCGTCCTGAAGAGAAGGGCCAACAGCAGCAAGCCCTTCACATAAGGAAAGGTAACTGTCTTGAAGCGTAGCCATGGCGTTGCCCGGTCAACTTCGGCAGCCTCATAAAGATAGTCCGGAACGCTAACGAGACCCGCCAAGACCAGCAGCATGACAAAGGGTGACCACATCCAGGCATCAGCGATGACAATTCCCATGATTGCGCCTGTTTGCGTGGCCAGAAGACCGAACGGCTCGCCAGTGAAGTACATGACTGCCTGGGACAGCAATCCAAAAGTCGGCTCATAAAAGAGCTTGAAGAAGACACCCACCGCGACGAACGACAGCATCATGGGAGTGAGGACCAGCATCATGATCTCACGGCGCAGCGGAAACTTTTTTGCAAACAGTAGCGCCAAGCCAAATCCGATCACCATCTGCATCAGCACGCTGGCGGTAACGATGATTGCGGTTGTCTGAAACCGTTCCCAGACCACCGGGTCACTGAGAACCTTTTCATAGTAGTAGAGGCCCGCAAAACGTGGTGGTTTCAGGGACGATGCCTTGTAGTGGAAGAAACTCAGACCGAACGACCACATCAACGGAAAGATGTTCATGACGAACAGCAAAACGATTGCAGGGGTGACAAGAAGCGCACCTCTTCGTTTCGGGTCCATCAGCCATTGCAGAAAATTCGTCATAAAGTCCGTCCTTGCAGTGCGGCTCGGCACCGCCTGATCGCCATCCCGTTTGACGGCGTGGGAGGCGGCAGCCGATTGCCGTCGCCCCCCGGTCGCTGGAGGAAGAAGTGTTTGCAGCTGAAGTCAGTCGATACGGCCGGCTTCAGTCAAAAGATCCTGCTGGAACGCGGCAATCGAATCGAGTGCTTCCTTGGCCGTTTTCTGACCGGTGATTGCCTTATCGAATTCCTCCTGTTGCTGTGTCAGCAGCTCGAAGAATTCAGGCACATGCCAGAAATCTTTCTGCCAAGGAAGAAGCTCGACGTGAGCGCGGTTCCAGGGTTTGAAGTCGTTGTAACCGGGCGCATTCATCACGCTTTTAATGGCTGCGGTCCCCCCGTTAAAGGCAAACGCCTCCTGGGTGTCCTTGGACAGCCACCATTTCACGACATTCAATGCCTCATCGACAACTTCATCGGAGTTCCATGTTGTCAGCACAAAGGGCTGACCGCCGATATTGTCCCAACGGACCATCTCACCGTTGGCATCAATTGTACCGGGAGGCATCGCATAGGCGGTCTTGTCAGCAACCTTGGACACCTCGGGATTGACCGCGGCAGACGAAAGCGCGTTCCAGTTGATGATGGCCGCGATCTTGCCCTGCAGATACAGATCGTTGATCTGGAAGATATCCATCTGACCTGTTTTCCAGACCGGTGGTGAATATTGCAGCAGGTCGAGATATTTCTGGAAGGCGGCGACCGCCTCATCGGAGTTGACCACACCGACGGCCTGGGCATTCGGCTGATCGGATTCGTCCCAAATCGAGGCGCCGCCCTGCCAGATGAAAGCGTTGATCTGTCCAGATGAGAAGTCGTATCCTTTGCCGGCTTGGTAAGCGATACCGTAAAAATCTTCAGTCAGCGTTTCACCTGCAAGCGTATCACCCGACTTACGCATGAAGAATTCACCAATATTGCCCCAGGTGTCCCAGTCTACTTCGACCCAGTCTTCGTAGGTGCAAGGCAATTTCTTATCGAATTTTTCCTTGAATGCCGAAGCTTCTCCCTCATGACAAAACAGGTCGGTGCGGAAGGAAACAACCTTGGTATCCGGCATTTGCGGGAAGCCATAGATGTTGTCGGATTTGTAGGGATAGGTTGCATAAGCTTCGGTCAGCGCCGGATGGACATCCTGCAGGATGGCGGCAAGTTCCTGGTCTGCGGCAATACGGTCGTTCAGTTTCAAAAACTGGCCGCCTTCGATGAATGTGCCGATCCACTGACTGTCGGAAACGACCAGTTGATACTTCTCTTCCCCGGAGGCCATGGACGCAGCAACGCGCTCGTAGAAGCTCGGCCAGGGAATGAAATCGATGGCCAACGTGACATTGTTGCCTGACGGAGATTTGTAAGTCTTGTTCGCATATTCTTGCATGAACCGGGTTGGGCCCCAATCCGGTGCAGCCATTTGTATGGTTATGTCCTTGGCCCAGGCCGGAGTCGCGGTTGCAACGAGGCAGCCCGCTAGAGCGATTGCACTTCCTGTGGTCAACAATTGTTTCATTGTCGTCTCCATACGTTCCTCTCTAGGGTTTAGGCTTATGTTTTTCCTGGACCGGCTGCCTGATGACCGTTCCGGTTTCCTTCGCAAATACATGCGTGGTGTCGAGATCGAAGCCGCAGGTCAGTGAAGCGCCCGGCGGGTAGCCGATGGCCTGCTCTTCCGGCAGGACCATTTTCAGCCGGTTGCCATTGGCAATCAGGTCGAGAATGACCAGGTCGCCGATCGGCTCCGTCAGGTGAACCTTGCAGTCAAATGTCGAACCTCCATCCGCCAGCGACTTGGTCACCGGTTTGATCTCATGGGGCCTAATTCCAAAAATCAGCTCCTCGCCGACAGAAAATTCCGTCAGGGGATTTCGCCAGGGTGCTTCACGGAATTCGCCAAATCCGGTCACAACGGACGGTTGGTTATCTTCGCCGCCCCGTTTGGCTTCGATCAGGTTCATTTGCGGTGAACCGACCATGCCGGCAACATAAGAGCTGTCCGGACGATCATAGAGCTCATCGGGTGTTCCGGTCTGAGCGATACGTCCGTCCCGCAAGACCCCGATGCGCTCTCCCATGGTCAAGGCTTCGAGTTCATCTGGGGTGGCGTAAACGATGGTGATTTGGCGCTCACGATGAATTCGCTTGAATTCTGCCCGTGTGTCGTGGCGAAGCTTGGCGTCCAGGTTGGTGAGTGGTTCATCAAGCAGAAGCAGATGCGGCTGGCGAATGAGTGCTCGACCGATGGCGATGCGTTGCTGTTCACCACCGCTGGCCGTTCCTGGTTTGCGGTCGAGCGTATGCGCCAATCTCAGGAGTTCTGCAATCTCGTCAATTCGCCGGTTCACTTCAGACGCGGCCAGTTTTTGCTGACGCAGAGGGTAAGCGAGGTTATCTCGCACTGTTAGGTGCGGATACAGCGCAAAGGTTTGGAAAACCATGGTGACATCGCGGTCACGCATTGCCGCGTTGGTCACATCCCGTCCGTCGATCTCAATCGTGCCGGAGGTCGGAGGTTCTATGCCGCAGATGGTACGAAAGGTTGTCGTCTTACCGCTTGCGCTTGGACCCAGAAGTGCAAAGAATTCGCCGTTTTGAACATCCAAGTTCAAACCGCCAACCGCCCTCACATCGTCAAAGTACTTTACGAGATCCGTTACCCTCAATGACGACATGGGAGATCCAATCGTGGCAATTCATTGAGCGTTATCTGATGAGAGGCGTTCTTTGACATTGGACCCAACGTACGCGTTTGCTCGCGGGTACACCGGTTGCGCTGGCCGCTGGAGGCATGAAGATTTTGGCGAAATTCGTGAAATTTCTTGCGCTGGCTCCACGCGCCAAACGCGTCAAGATCGTTTGCCGGGATTGCCGTTTTCCAGCCATGAGCCTGATGGGACATGTCACTGCATTTTTCTGACATCTTCGGGCTGCACCCCGCTGTTACAACTGCATGACGTTGCGATAACGGTATCAACTCTTGTCGGAAATGCTTTTGCGCGGCGCAGGTATTTTTATGACTATTCGCTTTTTTGTCGGGTTAGGCAGTCCAGATGGCGAATTGCATTTCTCACAATCCGGTCAGTGCTTGCCGGTATTTCTCGGCATCCCAGTCAACCAATTCCCGTTCCTCTTCCGCTGTGAGGTAGTTCAAGGAGGCTGACAGCGGCAGTCGGATCACGGTGTTCGCCAAGGCTCTCAGCATCTCCTGGCCACCTGCCGACAAGGATTTGTCGTGAAACACACCAGCCGAGCGCAGCGCCACCGCTTTCGGCCACAGTGGGTCTTCCGACGATGTTTCAAAGAAAGCGGTCAACTCGTCCTTTGTGTCGACGGCGGCGACTGATTTTCCCAGAAAAACGACATGGTCAGGATAGAGAGACCCCATGCGCGCATATTCGAAACCGTGCGGATCGAGGGCAAGTTGGTGTGTGAGATTGCACTCAGCAGCCACAAAGCCAGTGCCTGAGCAAAGTTGGTTTAGCGTTGGGAAGCAGGCATTTTTCACCGGTCGAGCGGTTGTCATAAGTCTTGCTTCCAGCTCCAGCATGAGTGCCAGAGTTTCCTGGACCGTCTCGCCTCCAACGACAAGTCCATGATTTTGAATGACTAAAATATTGCAGGTTCTTTTCGACAATACACCGGCGACAAGACGCGTAAGGGGGAGACCTGGTTTGGAGTAAGGTACAAAGGCCCAATCGAACCCCTTGAGCTTCTCTACCAAAATGTTTTCGGCTTTTTTTTGTACTGCATGGACGATGGTATTGATCGAATGCGTATGAAAAACGACTGCGTGCGGCATCAGCGAGTGCAATGTTGTTTCAATTGAGGGGCGCAGGCCTAAGACATCATCACTGTAAGATGCCCCAGACAACGGATCCTCAATTCCGGCCCTGATCTGTTCGTTGATCCTGGTTCGGTTCACCGGGACAAACACTTCTCCGGCTTCGGCCTGCGCCAACCATTTGCCGGATGCTTTAACCCACATCCTGTCGGTTCCGGTCTTGAGTGAGGTGTTGCCGCCGGCGCCTTGTATGAACAATGGGTTCTCGCCGATCCTGCGGGATAAAGAGATGAATTCCGGATCAATTTTCTGCACATCAACCTCTCAGAGTGTTGCGGCAACCCAGGTAGGTGCGAACTCGCCTTCGCTCAGCAGTTTTGCGAGGCTGACATTGAAGTCGCCCAGCTCGAATTCGGCGTGATGGATGCCAGTTAGAACCAGCAGACTGTCGAAACCGGCGCGCTCAGCACCGACAATGTCATGATGAAAGGAATCGCCAATAAACAAAGGATTCTTGCAGCCCAAAGCTGCCAATCGGCGGTCAACCCATTGGTAGATCAGGGGATGTGGTTTGCCCACCAATTGGACGTTGCCACCTTGATCACGATAGGCGTGGGCAATCGTTCCTGGGCTTACTGTCAGCCCGTGTGCACCTGGGGCGACGTTGTCCGGATTGCTGCACAGAAGCGGTGTTCCCTTAGCAACCAGGTTCGGCAGAAGGTCGTTTTCCCATGTGGTGCTCAGGCCGGGAGACATGCCGGACAGATATACGAAATCGCACGCCTCCAGCGTATCGACGAGAACAAGGCCGCGCACTTTCGACACGTTCAGACGATCTGCACTGGCACTGGTGATGTTGAAACAGCGCGGCCCGTGGTTTTCTACGTAAGCGGGCAGAACTGCCTGGATAGCGGCGTCTCCTGATGTGACCACACCGTCGAAAAGACGTCCTGCCAGGCCCAGTTTTTCCAGGCGGTCATAATTTTCCGACGCACTTCGCCCGCTATTGGTCAATACTAGAGAGATCTTGCCGGACGATTTCAACTCGTTGAGGACACGCAACACGCTGGGATAAAGTTCAGTGCCGTTATGCAATACACCGAACTGATCAAACACGAAGGAATCGTACTGATCAGCGACCGCTGACAATCCTGAAACAAAAAGATTACTGAAATCGGCAACCATCAGCGCGCGCGCCCGCCAAGCGATGCCAGCAATGCTGCGCCGTAGGCCGCTTCGGAATGATGAGCTGTCAGAACCGGCACTCCCAGAACACGTTCGCGAATGCGGTTCCAGACATGGTTCTTGCTGCCCCCTCCAACGGTCCTGACTTGAGCCGGATAGGGAACGCCCTTTTTGCTTAACAGGTCATAACCCTGCTTTTCAATCCGGGCGATCGATTCCAGCAAACCCGCCAGGAAAGCGACATCGCAGCTCGGCCGCGGATCCGTGCTATTCTCTCGTGCCGGATCGGAGAGAGGAAATCTTTCTCCCTTCGTTGTCAGCGGGTAATAGTCGAGTTTAGAAGATACCGTCGGGTCGATCTGTTTGGAGAGCCTCTTCAGCTGATCTGGCGTAAAGTGTTTCAAGAGCACACCTCCTCCACTGTTGCTTGCTCCTCCTGCCACCCAGTGGTTGAACAGTTTGTGGCTGTAAACACCATTTGAACCGGCATCTACCCGACACGGAGAAACCGCCTTGAGAACCATTGTGGTTCCAAGGGACGTAACGGCTGTCCCGGGTTTCAGATCGGCGAAGCCACTTGCTGCAAGAAAGCCGGCCATTCCGTCTGTGGTGCCGGTGTAGACTCTGCAGGCTGCTGACAAGCCAGTTCTGGACGCCATGCTGGCACTAAGTGTTCCGGCCAGACTCGCTGGAATGCGCACTTCGGGAAGAGCTTGCGCAGAAAATGGCAAGCAAGCAGGGTCGAAAACCCACTCCTTTGCTGCCGGGTCATAACCGAGTTTGAGAGCGTTGTTTTCATCGCTGAAATCGAAACGGCCGCAAAACTGTCCTGCAATCCAGTCAGCCTGATGGGTAACGCGAAACGTTGATGGCCGGTCCATGGTCCAGAGATCGACAACACGCCCGAGCGTTGGTGGCAGGCTGGCTACCCCTGTCCCAAGAGCTTTTGAAAGCAAGTCCGTGGCATCTTCACTTGGCTCTTCGTGATAGAATTTTGCTGGAGACAGAGGATTACCAGCCACATCGCACAGCAGGACCGTGCCGGATTGTCCATCCACGGCCAGGCCAGTAATTGATTTCAGATCAACATCCTTCGACAATCGCTCGAGCACCGAGAGGCACAAGGACACCCAGGACGTTGGTGACTGCTTTTGGGCACTGGTGAGATACCGATCCTCGGCACCCGCAATGCAAACACCTTTTCTATCTGAAACCACCGCACGTATGCCGGAGGTGCCCACATCCAGGCCGAGGTGGAGCTGTTGCTGTCCGCTGGTCAAGATCGGTCTTTCTGATACCTAGATAACACGGTCGTTGCCGCCATCGACGGGCAATTGTGCCCCTGTCGTCTTCGGCAACGTTCCGTCGACAAATGCTGAAACAGCACGGGCAACATCGCGCGAGGTGATCTCAGTCTTCAGGAGATTTCGTGTTTTGTATTCTTCTATGCTCAATCCGTAACGCGCTGCGGACGTCGCAAGGGCCTGTTCGGTCCAGAGGCCCGTATCAAACACTGCATCTGGATGCACTGCATTGACGGTTATGCCGTCTGCTGCAAGTTCCAGGGCAGCCACCCGCATCAACTGGGTCAAGCCAGCCTTGGACACTGAATAGGCGGCTGCACCAGCCCCAGGTGCAGTCACGTTTCGCGAAGCAATGAAAACAACAGCGGGCTCAATGCCGTGTCGAAGGAAGGGAATCGCTTGTTTGAGAACCTTACGATGGGCCGACAGGTTGATGGCCATCGACTGGTCCCAGTTGTCGTCTTCCAGCGTTTCGATGGTGTTGCCCGTTCGAAAGATTCCTGCGCTGGTTACCAGAATGTCGAGCCCGCCATAGGTCTCTGCGGTATGCTGAAAAGCTGCTGTAACGCTGTCCTCGTCAGTCAGATCACAGATCAGACCTTCGAAACCGGGGCGGTTCATGGAGTCAAGAATTGACGGCGATATGTCCAGACCGACGACCACTGCACCTTTGTCGGCAAGCAATTCGGCGCAGGCATAGCCAATGCCGGAAGCAGCTCCGGCAACCATCGCAATCTTGCCAGTCAATTCAGATGGAGGGGGCTGGCGCTTGAGCTTGGCCTGTTCCAGTTCCCAGTATTCCAGGCCGCGCAGATCCTCTTCACCCAATCCCTGCCAGCCTCCCATTTTGTCAGCGTAGTACATTGCCTTCAAAGATGTTTCGGCAACGTCGGAGCTGATAGAAGCCCGTTTCAGATCCCGGCCAAAGCTGCGCGTATAACCGTCTGAGCTGATGGCCCAATGCGGGTAAGGGGGCAACATTTGCAAACTATGATTGCCGGCGCGGTCAAAATAGCCGCGATATTCGTCACGAAAACTGAGTAATCCGGCTTCGGGGTCATCGCCGAGCAGAGCCGGAAAGGGCTTGTTGTGAATGACATGTTCAGGCGTGACCGTGCCGCCTCTCAACAGCGTTCCATATCGCTTGGCCTTGTCTTGACCTACCTTGGCCGACTTAAGGGATATGACAGGAAAACCGGCTAATTCACTGACAAGGCGTCGAATTCGCGCGATCTCAACCGCGTCTTCGTTGCTTTGCCGGGAAAACCGTGGGCTGCCATAATTGTCGAGTAGATACCGTTCAGCCTCGTCGACAACCTTGATCATCGCATTGTAGCTGTCGCGGGCACTGTCGGAGAAGGTAAAGATCCCATGGTGTTCAAGAATGACCGCTTCGTATTGAGAGAGATCTTTTTCAGCGATCTGCTGACGGAATTGCAGTGCAAGATCGAAACCGGGTTTCACGTAGGGTAGGACCAGAACCCGGTCGCCATAGATTTCGGCAAACCTTACTGCACCTTCAGGACTGTTTGAAATCGTCAAAATGGCGTCCGCGTGGGAATGGTCGACAAATTTAAACGGAATGAGTGCATGAACGATCCCCTCGATCGAGGCAGCTGCTGCATTGCTATCTAGCCGCGCCCGTGCCACTTCGTTGACCATGTCGGGGTCACTGAGGCGCTCCAGCCCGGCCAATCGTGTGACGCCGGCAAGGTCCAGGGCGGTGAAACCTTCCGCCCCCATTGTTCCAAGGTCAAACCCGCTTGCTTTTACCCAGATGACGGGCCGCTGGGCACCGAACCTATCGGCTTCGGTCGACTTCACTGACGTGTTGCCACCGCCATGAAGAACGAGAGCAGGATCCTTGCCTATCAGCCTGGACGAATAGGCTCGCAACTCAAGGTCGTTTGAAGCCCGTGCGGCCTCATCTTCGTTCCAGCAGTTCTTCATTTCGATTGTTCCTTGCTGGATTCGATTAGGTTTGAGAGCTCTTCAACAGCACGTTCAACGAACTCTCTGTCCTCGGCTGCAGCCTCGACTTCGATGAGCGGAATATGTTTTGGCAGCAACTCGCGGACCGCTTCGTGGAAAATGGCATCGCTCTCCGCATCAAAGAGCACTCCTCCTGGAACGGAGTAGCTGCTGATCCCCATTTTGGGCAGCATGAAAACCGTGTTCGATTTGGCAGTCCCCAGACGGTCGCGGATCTCCTCCATGATCTGGACAAGCTCAGGGCCCGTCGTGCGCGGAACCAAAATGACGGGATTGTGGTAGCTGTATAGCCGGTCCTTGTAGGCCTCGGGCACCGAATTCGGTTCGTCAAGAACGATGCCGATGTGATCGACGCCACCCGGCACGACAACCTGGGGCAGACCAAGCTCTCCGGCCACTGTCAGACGGTTCTTGTCCGCAGCACGGATCCCTCCGAAAAGGGCGTCGGTTATGTCCCCCAGCGCATAGTCGAAAACCGCGCTGATGAAACCGTCCCGCATCAGTTGTTCCATGGCCCTGCCGCCGGGGCCGACCGCGTGGAAGACGATGGTCTCAAAGCCCCGCTCTGCAAAGAGCTCCATCGCCAGCATGGTTCCCTTGGTCAAAACGCCAAGATTGGTGATACCGATGACGGGTTTGCTGGAATCAAACGCGATTGCCGCATCCGCATCGGCCATACCCACCACAGCCCCGGCCGCGTTGGACAACATACGGCGGAAAAACGGGTTCAGGCCAAGAATGTCGCTGACGGAGAACATCATCGTGATGTCCTTTATCCCGACATAACCAGATGTGTCTCCCGACGCCATGGTCGACAGCATGACTTTCGGAAATCCGTATGGGAGCGCTTGCATGACCTGACAGCAGTTGTTGGTGCCCTGGGTTCCACCCAGGCTGATGATGCCGTCGATTTTTCCATTGCTGATCAGATCGAGAACAATGTGGCTTGCCCCCTTGATCATCACCTCTGCGGCGCGATCGCGTGACGGATCCTGCCTCAAACTGGTAAGCGGTGTCCCCCCCTTCTCAGCAATCTCTGAATTGGAAATATCAGCTTCAATTTCGCTGTCACCAACGACACCCATGTCGAGCAGCAGGACCGACGCGCCCAGGCGCTCAATCTCTCCCTTGAGGTAGCCGCATTCTGCACCCTTGGTGTCCAAAGTTGCCAGTATGGCGATCGTCTTGCCCATGATCGCGCCTCCGTCCTAGCTGTTGAACTTGAGTGAGGTGAACTCCGCAGCAGCGGCACTGACGGCTCGCTCAATCGGAAGCCGTTCCGTGGACGAGCCAGTCCAAAAGCCATGACCGCTGGTGTTGTCGAGCATGAATTGAGCGTCTTCGGGTGTCTCCATCGCCGCACCATGAGCGACGAGGATGACGTTAGGGTCGATGGCCCGGGCCGCTTGGTAGACCTTTTCGGTCTCGTCAGCCGTTTCCTGGATGGTCAGGCCTTTGTCGTAACCGGTCAGGCCGCCCTTGGTGGTGCCCGCGTGGTAGCAAAATACATGTGGCCGGGCCTGTTCCACAATCTGAAGTGCATCTTCCATAGTGAACGCTAGGCCGATACTCACCATGTCCATTTCTTCCCGGGCAAGGCGCAGCATCTCGATTTCGTTGTCGAGCGAAATACCGGCGCTTCGGATCACGCGGCCAATTTCGCTATCCTTGTCTACGTAACTGATTGATGGACCGATATTGGACACGGAGTTGACGCCCATCCGCTTGCAGTCGTCCAGCACCATGCGCATGTCCTTGAGCAGATCATTTGCGTTCAGGCAGGCGCAGACAAATGCCTTTCCCTCAAGGGCAGGCATGATGTCTTCCCTTGTGTAATCCAGTGTCTGCCGGTTGGAATCCAGGATTGGCCACATCATAGACATCGTGCCCATCCCGTTGGCACGCAGCCTTGCTCCGGAGAAGGTGTTGATGCAGTCCGATCCCGCACGTTCCAGAAGTTTGGCAACGAGGCCGCTCCCTGCACTTGAGATCATGATCGGGTCTCGCCGGTCGACCTTGGCTTGTAGGTTGCTGAGGATTTGCGCAGTAGAAATGCGTTTGGTGATCATTGCTGTCTCCTCCAAAGGGTGAGCTGCTTAGGCGTCTGCCGCCTGCAACGCGTGACTGAGAAATCGGGTGATTGTTTCGACAACGGCCGTACGGTGCTCATCAGGAGCGAGATAACGGGGCGGCGCGTGAAAATATACTGCCTCGCCAAGGGCTCCCTGGATTTCGCGGGCAATTCTGGAAGGGTGCAGCGGGTCGGCGTTGTTTCCGATAACAAGCGCAGGCATGGAAAGACGACCGAGTTTTTCGATCCGTTGAAAGGGTTGATCCGCAATCAGTGCTCTCAGGACACCAGCAGCTTCAACGGCCTGGGGACGCGTAAGAACGTTTCTGATCGAGGATGCGCTATTTGGATTTTCCGCTTTTATGGAGTTGAACGTTGGATGCGTTTCCAAGTGCTTTTCGGCGTCTTCCAATCCAAGCAAGTCTAGCCAGCTGCCAATCTCTTCCAGAATGTTCAGGTGCGGCCGCGCCGGGCGGTCCAGCCAGGCAGGGCGGACCAGAAGAAGAGCTCTGATCAATCCGGGATGCGATAGGGCCAGATTTAGGGCTATGCCAGCCCCCATCGAGATCCCTCCGGCGACAACTCTCCGGATACCGAGATGCTGCAAAAGTGCACCCGCAACCTCTGCATACGCATTAAAACCCACTTCAGACACCGAAAAATTGCTATTTGAGAGCCTGGTCTCGCCATGTCCCGGCATATCTAGACTGATGATGCGGTAGCCGTTCAAGCCTTCAAGAGAGGCTTTGACCTGCGCTTTGTCAGCTGCCAGACCATGAAGGAAAAGAATATCTTTTCCCTCGCCATGCAGGTCATAGGAAACCTGCAGATTTTTGTGAGTGAAGAAAGCCATGGTCGTGCGAAATTCCAGGTCCCGTAGTTGGGTGAATTTTGCAAAAACCTAGCAAATAGTTCAGTCGACTGCTTTTGTGAGGCGAGTGATTTTTTGTAATTATTCGCTTATCGCCTGATTGAAAATTATTTTTGACCCCAGGTTGCGCGATATCTCTTGGGCGATTGTTCAAAGAATTTCTTGAATTGGTTGGCGAAGTAACTTTGGTCTCGGAAACCGCAGGCCAGAGCCACGTTGATGATGGACTCATCCGTGGATATGAGCATCTTGGATGCTGCTTGAAGTCGGGTCCGCAGGATGAACTCTTGTGGCGACAAGCGAAACTGCATGCGAAACCGCTTCCTGAAATGACTGTCCGAGAGGCAGGAGATTTTGGCCAGTTCCTTGATGTCGATTTTCTCAGCGACATTTGCCTGAATGAAGTCGATTACCTTGCTGAATTGCTGGTACTCGTCCGGCAATTGTTCCGATCGTGAGATGACGCGCGTGGTTCCCATCAATCCCTTGATTTCGCCATCGGCACCCGCAAGCGGAACCTTGTTGGTCGAAACCCAGGTCAAGTGTCCGGATTCATCCACGATGAGTTCCGTCCGATTGATAATACGGTGATTGGTGTCAATGACAGTTCGATCGTCCTGTTCGATCAATGCAGCGATTTTAGGAGGAAAGAAGTCCTTCTCTGTGGCCCCGACCACCTCGGCTTGATACCGAAAGTTCAAAAGGCGCAAGCAGGCCTGGTTGCACATGACCCATCGGCACTCCCGGTCCTTGATGTAGAAATAGATATCGGGAAGCAACTCGAACATTTGTTCGATCTGACCGCGATCACGCAGGCCTGACATGAAGTTCTCAGCATATGCTTCCAATTCGGACCTCGGGGCTGAAACATCGCAATGGGAGCCTCAGCATAAGTGAAACAAATTCAAAGCGACAAGAGGGAGCATGGAACTGCCCGCAAAGCCGCAGTTGTAATCCGGGCCGATATCTTAGAGCGCATCGCAACTAATTGGGTCCATTTGAAACATTTGGACCGGAAAGGGCCGGGCACATATGATCTCTGGCGTCGTTGGTGTGTGTTTATGGCAATCACATCACGGCACGCAAACCGCCTAGCCAGAAATCAAGTGTGCCCCCGGTCAAATGAACCCAATCAATTGCGACGCGCTCTAAGAGTTCATCTGCTGATCATGGTGTTAGTCGCCTCTCTCCAACAGATAAGTCGCGATGGCCTTCCTGTCATCTTCGGACAAGAACGCAGTACCATCCCGCACGACCTCCCCCATTGAGCTGCCAAACACGTCGCCGTTGGGCATTATCCCCGTCTGCAAGGCGTAGGACAACGAGCCTACCGTCCAGCCGTTCTCCCTTAAAGATGAGGCAGTGATAGGCGGCGACTTGCCGCCGTCTGGTAACTTGTCTGCCCCGTGCAAATTGAGCTCAGGCTGCCGGGCGCCAAGGAGATTTCGAGGCGTGTGACACGCTCCGCAGTGAGCGGGACCTTCAACAATGTATTTGCCACGGTTCCACTCTTGGCTCCGGTCCGGATCGCGCCGAAAGGGTTCTGGATCGAGAAATACACCGCGCCAAACCTTAAGGCCGGACCGGATATTGAATGGCGGGACCATTTCATGGGCCTTCGAGGCTTCGGCCACCGGCGGAACGGTTTGAAATGCCGCCCATAAATCGGCAACGTCCTGATCTGAAAACTTCGCGTAAAACGGATAAGGAAAAGACGGGTAATAAGGATCACCGTCCGGAGACACACCTTGCCGGACTGCCTTGGCAAAGTCTTCCACGGTCCAGGCCCCAATACCGTTTTCCCGATCGGTCGTCAGGTTCGGGGAATAAAACGTGCCAAAATCGGTTGGCAGTTTCAGCCCGCCTGCGAGCGGCTTTCCGCCACCGCCAAAATTCGTATGACACGCGATACATCCCGACATGCGTGCGAGATAGGCGCCGCGCTGCGGATCGCCTTGCGCAGCTTCGAGCTCAACCAGTTTTCCAATGGGCCAGTAATACAGCCCGGCGAACCCCGCTCCTGCTATCGCAAGAGCGGAGAACGCGCCAACAAGCCAGATCCGCACGGGCCTACTTTTTCTCGATGCGGAACTTTGTGTGACAGGCCGAGCACGTTTGCGCTGTCATGTTAAAGAGCCCCTGCACCGGCATTTGCGCAAGGAGCTCGGGATCCTGCATATGCGACGGATCCCCCATCATGGTGCCTTGGCCCATCATAGTGCCCCCGGCGGCCGGTTTGGAAAGTCCGTTGTCTGCGGCTTCTCCCAGAGCGGTTGCGAACAGTTCCAGTTGCCCGGAAATACTGGAAAACTCTTCCCAATTGGACCAAATCTCGGGCTTGGCTTCTGAAGGCACTTCAATGCTGCCTTCAGGAAACTGCTTCGTCAGCGCTTCGCCGGAGTGGCTTTGAAGGATTTCTGCCCCATTGCGAACGGCCGATGCGTCATACTCGGTTTCACCGCGCATCATTGCGGAGAGTGACTTCATGACTTTACCCATGGCCCCCATGGCGTCCATGCGCTCTTTGACAATTCCAGTGGCGCCACCATGCGCCACAGCAGCAGCAACGCCTGAAACAACAAGCGCTCCCGAAAGAAAAAATACGGACAGTTTCATTGGTTTCTCTTTCCTATACCAGAATATATGGCGGCTTGAGCCACCGTTTTGCGCTGGGATTAGGAAAGGTGTCGTGGGGGCGGAGGTTCAACCGCGCCGGATTTTAACAAAACCAGCCCCGTATCTATGATTTCAACATCGCTGGGGAACGCGGGCGAAATCGGTTCGAATTCGCACGTCAAAGCAAGCAGATTGGCGCCGCAATGTACTGTTTGCGCATCAGCAAATTCGATATCTCCTTGATCGGTGTCGACATGATGATGATCGAGTGTGTCAGCATGCTCATGACCATGATGGTCGGGACCTGTCATCGGATGATTGAACGTGGCACCACCGACCAAAAACATCAGCACTGCAACTGACATTAAAAACTGACTCAGGAATGTTGGCAGAGCGCTCTTCATTGGACCTTTACTGAATTCCGTTGGCTCTTTGAACGAGACGGACATATGCAACAATCAGCTCAACGTCCCGCCGGGTCAATCCTTCGACCGGGGGCATGTTCCCAAACTGCCAGTGATGTGCCCGAACTCCCTGCTTGACGGCGAGGAAAAACGAACCGTCGGCATGATGGCTCGGTTCGTAAATCTTGTGCACGAGTGGCGGAGCAATGTCTTGCTGTCCGGCAGCGTTCGCGCCATGGCAACTGGCACAATTTTCGTTGTAAGCCCGCTCACCGAGTTTTGTCGTTCCGTCTAGGGGCGGAACGACAACCTTAACCATCGCCTGCCCCTGTTCACCCGAAGGTTCACCGGACCGCTTGCCAAACAGGAAATAACCGCCCGCGGCAATTAAAGCTAAGCACAACAAAAACAGAAGTTTCCGTTGCATCAAGTCAGTTCTCCGGCTCGCTCGTCAATCAAATGCTCAAAAATCCAAACATGACCTAAGTCAGTTTCGCTTCGCCGCGTAGCTCCGTCCATCGCCGGATACACTGGACACGTCAGGGATGGACAAAAACAGTTTGTATTTCGAGGACATAGAAGCGCCTGATGCGAAGTTAACTGGCGCTCCACAAATGGGACTTCCAGTTGCTGGAAGGTCAACAGACATACTCAATTTTTTTATACAGCTCTACCTGCTGGCCTTACCCAAGCACGAACCTTCATAACCGGCAGTGTTTTCGACAAGACGTAAATCATGAAGGTCAGTGATCCGGATAGGAGCTGCGGCCACGGTGTTGCAGCGCTCGATATCGCGCCCCTAGTAACCTGAATGCAGCCTCGGAGCCATGCGGGAAACCGGGTTTGAACTCCATCAACGTGCGCCGCGCTAATCCGATTTTACTACGAAAAAGCAAGCGGCTGTGCTCACATTACGTTCGCACAGCCTAATGAGGATTTTCGCCACGTGCGATTGCGAGGTGATGGCTTTGATGATGCATGCCAAGCGTCATGACCCCGATGAAACCTAGGCCCTTGATCTTAGACGCATCTTCAGTGGGTCCAGTCACCGTCAATACGGCGCCTTCCGGGATCCCTTCCGCGCTCAGGGTCCAGCCGAACGTTCCGGACATTTCGAGACTGTGTGCAAGAACCATGTTCTTTATCGATTGGCGAACAGTGTCCTGTTTTGATGTAACCGTGAACCGAGCGCCGTCAACCACGGATTCCATGGCAACGTTTGAATGGAGTGTGACATTGTCCATGTCAGCCAAATGAATACGGAGAGCCTCCAGATCTACCCGCTCCCAATTCGTTTGCGGATCGGAGAGCAACAGCTCTACGATTTCCTGAACAGAGGCAAAGGCCCCCTGCCCTGGCTCTTTCGGCACAAATTCATCTGGGATCTGATGTTGATGCCTTTCTGCGTGACTGTGTGCTGCCGTCTCGGCAAGGCTCGAGCTGATGACAAGTGTCAGGACGATAGGCAGCATCAAAAGATGTTTCATGAGGGGGCTCCCTGTAGCGATCTTCAAGGTTTACCCGGGAAGTGTGCCCGAACATATGATAGCAATCATGTCTGATTGGCTTTCACAGGTATTCGCGGATGCAGTCCAGAAGTCATTTGAAAAAGGCGAACGCCTCTTTCATACGGGCGATGACATCTTGAACGTGTTTTTGGTACAGGGCGGCCAGATCGATCTGGTTCGGGTCACCCCTTCGGGAAATGAGATCGTGCTGATTAGCGCCAGTCAGGGCTCGGTATTGGCCGAGGCCTCTGTCTATTCAGAGGTCTATCACTGCGATGCGATTGCCCGTAGTCAGACCACAGTTGCTCAGCTTGGAACGAACGTATTCAAAGACCGCCTGGCATCCAACCGCGCCTGGGCTGAGAACTGGGCGGCCAGTCTAGCCCATTCCGTTCAAAGGGCACGTTTGAACACGGAAGTTCGCAGCCTGAAAAAGGTATCTGATCGCTTCGATTTCTGGATTTCTGTCAATTCCAGCTCTTATCCGGATAGACAGATTAAGGACATCGCCGCGGAAATCGGCGTGTCACCAGAGGCGCTTTACCGCGAGCTGGCAAAGCGGCGCCATACCACAAAACAATCGTAAATAGGCATGAAACCTAATCCGCCGCTCGTTCAAGAAACATAATTCGACAACTTTTTTCGACGCTCTTGTTTAGGCATCGGACAATCCTTGCCTTGCTGTTCCATACTTTGAGGCTAAGTTGTGCAGGGTTATACACGCTACTTTTTAGTCGCCTTTGGATTATCAGGCGTTTTAGTGTCTTCTGCATTCAGGAGGTTTTACGCATGAATTTGAACACCATTCTTTTTGCAGTTCTGGCCGCAGCAGTACATTTGGTGCCCCTTGCAGCAGTGGCCGAAGACTTTGATTATGTCAGCAGCAATCACAGCTGGTCGATCAGCTGCAACACATCGGGCTATGTTTTGCGGTCCCAATATCCGGTCACCCGGTTTCATGAAGCCGGTGTCAATTCTTCCGTGACCCGGGAAAAGGAAACGCTCTATCTGGGCCGGTCCTGCGATGCCTCCCACACCGTTTTGGGCGATGGCAAATGGTGCTGGGCAAATGGTGGCTTTTCAGCCGAATTCGACAAAATGCGCATGGGCTTTCCGAGGCAGGAACTGATGTGCCCTACCCCGCAGGACGATTTTCTGGGATGTCGGTGCTAACGGCATTGCCCACAGATCCGCTTCGATGAGTGCCATGCCTTGCCCGGCCGAATTGTCGGAAAGCAGCCCAACATATGACGTCTCATAAAACGTACCAGCGACTCTAACGGACAGTTGCCGGAACCTTCAGCTCTGTATGCAACTTCTTCAGCGCGTCCTCGGCCCGTTTGATGGATGTTCCATCGACGTTTTTCGCGCTGTAGCCGTAAAGCGTTGCCGCGTTGTCAAAGAAATTGCCTTTTTTGAAATACGCCTTGTACAACGTGTTGATCCGCGCGTCTGACAAGTCGCCGGTGTCATTGTATTCCACTTGGGTGCGTGCCATTCCCCATCGCTCTGTAAATCGATCATACGCCCATGGTCCCTTTTCCTCTGGTTTTGGATAGGTTGGATCCCGCGGCGATTTGCTGATCGGCATGCTTGTCGAGCCTGTATCGTGATAGCTGTATTTGCCATGCTCGACAGTGTAAACGACAAACTTGTCTTGTTGGGTGATGTGGTTCATCCAGAACGACAATTCGATTTTGTCCTGCAATTTGTTTTGCTGGGCGGTAATGTCTGGAATGGCTCTGAAATAGGGCGCTTTTTTTAGTTCTTCTCGCAAAACCTGCTTTTCTTTGTCGCTTCGTTTGCTGGTGTCGATTGCTGTTGCGGCCAGCAGGATTTTAAGCCGCAAGTTTCGCACATGCATCTGGAGTTTGGTTTTCATATTGTCCGGATCTTTGATGATGCTCTCCGCGGAGGAATCCAGCGCCCCTGCGGTCAGGGCAGCTTTTGCCGCAGCATTGAGATCACCAGAAATTTTGTCGTAAACAGACCCTAATATGAAGTGCAAGGTTGCGTTGCTGCCGGCAAATTCCGCAGCATTGTACATGCGCATACTGTCTTTTTTGGCGATGTAGTCCAGAATTGGACCATGGAGAATGGAAAGCGCACCCTTACCGGTCGCGGTTTTCAAGCAAGCAGTTCCGATGCACGCCGTCAGAATGGAACCACCACAGATGCTGAATGCAAGTAAAGCCAGCGCCACTTTCTGTTCGTTTGCTTTGGCAGCGGCCGCCTTATCAGCGTCAATGGTTGCTTTGAATTTCTTATATGCGTTGTTGTAGGCAATGGAGAAAGGACCGACATATTTGGTGATCCACAAATCCATGGCCGCCATCGCAGCCCGGTCGATTGTCATTCCCTTATACAAATCAGCCATAACGGTCTCCCACATCCGGTTCGATGCGCAAATAAGACTTTCCGGTTCACCTGAATAAACCGGTCAGAGAGCGGCACATGTCATCTACGTCACGCTCTCTTTTATGAAAAATCGCACGAATTAACTGTAACACAGAGCACACATACTCTGTTTTCAAATGACGATTACTGAATAGTATTGAGACCATTCCAGCCACTTAAAGTTGCGCGAGTATGTCTTGTCAGAAATACTGAAACGAAGAATGGCAACTTAGGCGATCAGAAGCAGTCACCAATCCACCAAGTACCGGGATTTCCCCGGCCACTATTTCCGGGCCCGGTCTTTGTGTGCGTATTTGCTCTTGGCGGCCATGGAGGCATTCGAAAGCTGAATGAGCCTGTCCTCAATCTTTTGCCAGAACAGCGCCAGCGTCCTGGAGGTGATATAGGCTCTCATGTCTTTGTTGTAGTTTTGGGTGTTTCCCTGCCGGTCGAACCACTTGAACGATCTCGGGACGTTTTCGGCAAAATCCCTTGTCGAATACTCCTTTTGGATGGCACGGTCTGCAGCAACAGCCATTTCAAAAAGTTGAAACGCAAATTTGCTAGCATGTTCATCAAACATTCGATCAAACACATGCCTTTCTAAGTCAACTTCCTTCAGAATTTCATCCAGAACTGCCTTATCGGTCATAGGCTTTACTGATTTACTTGCTAAAGCCGTTCCCAAGAAAATTGTCTGGAAACTCAGATCTTTAGCGTCCTTTGCTCTGTATACTCCCGGCAGTTTTGGGAATTTATCCTTGATTTTCTCGCATAAATTTGACCACCGGGGGTACTTGAGCTTCCACTTGTCAAGTCGGCCAGCGGTGCCTGTTGATACTTTGTCACCAGGGACTGCTGCCATGGAAACGACAGTGATTAGTACAAATTTGTAGAAAAGATCCCAACCAGAACTGAATTTGCCATCCATTCCCTTTTGCCGAATTTCGTCAATTATTCCAACGGACAACCCGGCACCCCATCGGCTCAGCCCCTGGTAAATATGTGAAGCCTGATAAGCTTCGACTTGGGCGGCGGACGCTCCCGCTCCAGCTCTCCAACTCGCAATACTTGTCAAAATCCGAGGTGCCAGGCACATGCCGACCAAGGACATGGCTGCTGTCCAAAAAGCCGCCTCACCGATTTTCGATGCGACGAAATAGTTTCCATATTGGTCCAGGGATTTTTGGTGGGCCAACATCGACCGGTAGTAGTTGGCGGCGTATTGTCCGGCGTGATTGCGGTACTGCTCAAACATGGGTGGCGGCTCCAATGCTGTCGCCCGCATGATTGGTTCTGCGGGACCTTGACGTTTGGTATATGACCGCCCCAGGTCAAATGATGCGGAGCCACTGTCCGCTATCCAGCCGCCAGTTGCAGTGACAGGAGTCACATTCCGTTAGCGTAATCCTTCAATAGGCTTTCTGGAGTGATCTCAGCTCGTCACGCCACCTGCCGCGCCTTTTCCAGGCGCCCCAGAAAATCAGATAGCCAGGCGATTTCCCTCAAATAGACCTCCATGCTGAGGGACGCCAGATCCATCAAGAGGCTCTGAGGGTCCGGGTCGTCAAAGCCCGTTTCCAGGAGAAACGCATGATATTCTTTTTGAAAAATCCCCGGCATATGCATGCTCGCCCCCCTGAAGTTCCGCTGCCCTTTGATGCAGCGCCTGTAGCAGGTGTTGGCGGACCATAAGAGAGGCCACTGGGGCATCCGCATTGTCAATTCTATCCTTTCCTCACAATCCCCAGCCGCTATCCTCTTTCGGTAGAGCCAACTGCGGAAAACCCGCTTCCCGGCTGGCGTAGACTGCTTTTCACTTGTATTTTTGAGAAAATTGCCTTCAGACCGATTCGCCGAGATGGTCGGTCCGTTCTTCCCCATTCAATGAGCCCAGAATGAGCCACACTTCCGATCTTGCTTTCACACCGTTGTCCAAAGCTTTTGCCCAGGATCCCTATCCGTTTTATGCAGCGCTTCGCGCCAAGGATGGGCTCACCTATTTCGAGGATTTTGACGTCTGGCTCGCGTCCCGCTTTGATGATGTGTCCGAAATAGTCATGAGCGAACACATGGTCCGCTCCATGGAGCATATTGCGGATCCTGAAGAAATTGCGCGCCAAAAACGGGATGGCAACTGGCACGACATGCCGCACCACTCCCGTTTCGTACAGTTTTCCCTGCTCGACAGCGACGGCGAGGTGCACGACCGGCTCCGCAAACAGGTTTTCAGACTGTTCACCCCGGTCATGATCAACAAGCTCCGGGACGAGATTCAGGCCTATGTCGACAGTCTGATTGACGGCCTTGCCGACCGGACGGAAATCGACTTCATTGAGGATCTCGCTGCCCATGTGCCCGGCCATATCATCGGCCGTATATTGGGTGTGCCGGACGAAGACTGTCCCCAGCTACGGATCTGGTCTGAAAACATTGTCCAGTTTTTCGACATCGACCGGTCCGATGAGCGCAAGGATCTGGCTGAGCGCAACACCACCGAGTTCTATCACTACTTGTCGGACCTGAAGCGCCAGCGTGAGGCCGCGCCGAAAGACGATCTGATCTCGGTGATGATCGAAGCGCAGAAGGCCGGACATATGAACGAGGACGAATTCATATCGACTGCCATGCTGATCTTGATGGCCGGCCACGGCTCGACCATTGACGTTCTGGGCAGCGGCATGCATGCCTTATTGAAATTCCCGGATCAGATGCAGCGGTTGCGGGACGATCAAAGCCTGATGAAGACGGCTGTCCAGGAAATGTTCCGCTTTGAATCACCCCTGCCGTTCTTCCACCGGTATGTCAGCCAAGATATGGAAGTCTGCGGCCAAAAGTTTCCGCGCGGCACCAAGTTCGGCGTGCTCTATGGCTCGGCCAACCGCGATCCCAAACAATTTCCAGACGCGGACAAGTTTGATGTTGGCCGTTCGCCCAACTGGCACATTGCCTTTGGCCGCGGCGCGCATTTCTGCCTCGGCAACCACCTTGCCCGGCTCGATATGGACATTATCTTTTCTACATTGCTGCGCCGGTTTTCAAAGATTGAACTTGCCGCAGATGATGTCCGCTACAAGCGCGGCTTATCCGTCAGAGGGCCGGAAGCTTTGAAAACTCGATGGTCGCCAGCATAATCTGGCCAATTGTCCAACTGCTATAATCTTGTGAAACTCCAGCGGCCGACTTAGGGAGAACCTGATACCGATGCTTATATTCAAAATGGCTGCTGCAGTAGCCTTTACCGGTTTGGCGACCTCCGCATTCGCCGTCACGATTGAGCTTGGCCCCCGTCCCTATTATCTCATCGACCAGATGGATGACGGCCCGCTAAAAGACAAGCTCAGCGCCTGTATTGGCCAGCCTTTGAAAAGCACTGAGTTTTCCATTGGCCACCGCGGCGCTGCACTACAGTTCCCTGAACATACAAGAGAAAGCTACAAGGCCGCGGCCCGGATGGGTGCTGGTATCGTTGAGTGTGACGTCACCTTTACCAAAGACAAGGAATTGGTTTGCCGGCACGCTCAGAATGACCTGCACACCACAACCAACATCCTGGCGACAGATCTGGCGGCCAAGTGCACCAGAGGCTTTAAGGCGGCGATTGGTGAAACACCGGCCTCAGCCGAATGCCGCGCCTCGGATGTGACGCTTGCCGAGTTCAAAACCCTCAACGGCAAGATGGATGCGGCCGACAAAAAAGCCACAACTGCAGAAGACTTCATGGACGGCACTGCGGGTTGGCGGACCGATCTTTATGCCACCAAGGGCTCCTTGATGACCCACAAAGACACCATCGTCCTGTTTCGCGATTTAGGTGTCAAATTCACGCCTGAGCTGAAGTCACCTTCCGTGGAGATGCCTTATGAGGGATTTTCGCAGGAAGACTACGCGCAAAAGCTGATTGATGAGTACAAGGCCGCAGGTATTCCGGCAGCAGACGTATTTCCGCAGTCTTTCAATCTCAATGACGTGCTTTATTGGATCAAAAACGAGCCAGAGTTTGGCAAACAGGCTGTCTATCTCGAAGGCCGGCTGCGCCAATCCGGGTTTGACCCAATGGCTCCGGAGAACTTGTCGCCTACCATGGCCGAGTTGAAGGAGATGGGCGTCAATTACCTTGCTCCGCCGCTCTGGGTTTTGCTCACGATGGAGGAAGGGAAGATCGCGCCATCAGCCTACGCAAAGGCTGCCAACGCGGCCGGGCTCAAGCTGATTGCATGGACCCTGGAACGCTCCGGTCCGCTCAGCAACGGCGGTGGCTGGTACTTCCAGACGGTCAAGGACGCAATAGACAGCGATGGTAAGGTCTATGAGGTTGTGGATGTCCTGGCGAAAGAGGCCGGAGTTGTCGGCATCTTCTCCGACTGGCCTGCAACCACAACCTTTTATGCGTCCTGCATGGGACTGAAGTGACCGCAAAACTTAGACAAGAACCAAAAACGCCGCCCTTTTCGGGCGGTGTTTTTGGTTTCAAGCGATTTGCAGCTTTTTCCTACCGTGCCCGGTCGAGCGTGCGCTTGCATTCCAGGAGCTCGAACAAGGTCGCCTGAAGGCGACGGATATCGTCCTTGGAGATCGCAGAGTTTGTGTCTGTTTTGGCAGGTTCCGGTTTTTCACCGCGCAGCCGCCCCAGAATATTCAAACCGCCACCGGATGACGCCGCCGGTGTTTTTTCCGAAACTTCCGCCAAAACCCCGTCCGGCAAGGTCTCATAGGCCGAGGCTGCCGCAACTTCGGCAACATCTTCTTTGCGGGCCGCTGGTGGTGTCTCTGGCAAGGTGTCCGGCATGTGATCGGCCTGGGGACTGACATCGTCCCGCCAGATCTGCATGACAACGCGCGGCCCCTGTTCCTTCAGGATCCGCTGCACACCTTTGATGGTATAGCCTTCACCATAAAGCAGATGACGGATGCCTCGTAACAGCTCGACGTCATCGGGACGGTAATAGCGCCGCCCGCCGCCGCGTTTGAGCGGTTTGATCTGCGAGAAGCGGGTTTCCCAGAACCGCAGCACATGCTGCGGTAAATCCAGGTCCTCAGCGACTTCGCTGATCGTTCGAAAGGCGTCCGGGCTTTTATCCTGTGAACTCATGCCACCTGTTAGTTGCCGGTCAGAGCGTCATTAATCCGTTGTTTCAATACATTGGATGGTTTGAACACCATCACCCGGCGGGGCGAGATCGGAACCTCTTCGCCGGTTTTCGGATTGCGTCCAATGCGCTCCCCTTTGGAGCGCACAACAAACGACCCGAAACTCGATAATTTTACCGATTCTCCGGTAACAAGACAGTCTGAAATTTCAGAAAGTACACGCTCTACCAATTCAGAAGATTCGGTCCGGGAAAGCCCCACCTTCTGATAAACGGCTTCACACAGATCCGCACGGGTAATAGTCCGGTTGCCCATAACCCCTCCTCAGGAACGCCATTGATCTGGCTGATATTACACAGAAACTCCGCAGCAGGGCCTTACGGTATTGCCTGAAAGGGAGCCGGTCAACAGGAACTCTTCATACCAATACGATTTGTTTAACCGCTCGGCAGAAATAACTACCAGCGCAACAGCACCGAACCCCAGGTAAATCCGCCGCCCATCGCTTCCAACATGATGAGATTGTCTTTTTTGACACGTCCGTCGCGAACGGCCAAGTCCAGCGCCAAGGGAATCGACGCTGCAGAGGTATTGCCGTGTTTTTGAACCGTGGTCACGACTTTTTCCGGAGCGATTTTCAGCTTCTTGGCACTGGCATCGATAATGCGTTTGTTCGCCTGATGCGGAATGAACCAGGTGAGATCCTCAGACGTTAGCCCTGTCGCCTTATAGGCATCTTCGATCACATCTGTGATCATGCCGACCGCATGTTTGAAGACTTCCTTGCCTTCCATGCGCAAATACCCAACGGTCTGGGTCGACGACGGACCGCCATCGACAAAGAGCTTGTCCTTATGACGGCCATCCGAACGAAGATGTGATGTCAGAATGCCTGTGTCGGCGTTTGTCCCTGCCCCTTCGGCAGCCTCTACAACAACGGCACCGGCGCCATCGCCAAACAGAACGCAGGTTGTCCGGTCGTTCCAATCCAAGATCCGCGAAAAGGTTTCGGCCCCAATCACCAGGCACCGCTTGGACAAGCCAGAGCGGATATAGGCATCGGCCGTGGTCAATGCGTAGACAAAACCGGAGCACACTGCGTGTACGTCAAAGGCAAAACCATGTGTGATGCCGAGACGTGCCTGAACCGACACAGCGGTTGCCGGAAAGGTGTTGTCCGGCGTGGCGGTCGCCAGAATGATCGTATCGATATCACCTGCGGTCCGTCCGGCGCTTTCCAAAGCCCGCAAAGCAGCTTCAACAGCCAGATCTGACGTCACCTGCCCTTCAGCTGCCACATGACGCTGTTCGATCCCCGTCCGCTGAACTATCCACTCATCGGAGGTGTCGACCATTTGGGCCAGATCGCTGTTACTAAGGACTTTTTCCGGCAGATAGCTCCCGGTACCGGTTACGATTGAACGGATCACGCTCACTGATTACCTTCCGATGTCGGCGCGGCTTCGGCGAAGCGCCCGCGATGATAATGCACAAGATCCTGAGCGATCTTATGGGTCAATTCGTTTTTCACCATGTCGTAGGCCAAATCAATAGCCGATGCGAAGCCTTCCGCGTCGGTACCGCCATGGCTCTTGATCACAATGCCGTTGAGGCCAAGGAACACGCCGCCATTGACTTTCCGCGGGTCCATTTTCTCACGCAGAAGATCAAATGCACCCTTAGCAAAAAGGTAGCCCAGCTTCGACATGAAGGTCCGGTTCATGGAAGACCGCAAATAACTACCGATCTGTTTAGCTGTGCCTTCCGCCGTCTTTAGCGCGATATTGCCGGCAAAACCTTCGGTGACAACAACGTCAACGGTGCCAGCACCAAGATCGTTGCCTTCGACAAATCCGGCATAGTCTAACTTGCGCAAAGGCGTTTCGCGCAAGAGGCGCCCCGCTGTGCGGACTTCTTCCAGGCCTTTGACCTCTTCAACGCCAATGTTCAGCAAGCCGACGGTCGGCTTTTGAACGCCAAACAGCGCGCGCGCCATCGCACCGCCCAAAATAGCAAAGTCGATCAGCTGCTGCGCATCGGCGCCGATGGTCGCCCCGACATCAAGCACTACGGACTCGCCCCGAAGCGTCGGCCAGATCGCGGCAATCGCCGGGCGTTCGATGTTGGCCATGGTACGCAAGCAGAACTTGGACATGGCCATGAGCGCACCGGTATTGCCAGCAGAAACAGACACAGCGGCATCACCGGTTTTCACTGCTTCAATGGACTTCCACATACTGGACTTCCAGCGGCCTTGGCGCAGCGCTTGGCTCGGCTTTGTGTCCATGGCGATGGACACTTCGCAATGGTGCAAGACTGAGGCGTCCCGCACCCGCGGGTATTTGTCCAGCAACGGGCGGACAACGTTTTCATTGCCATAGAGCAAGAAACGGATGTCCGGATGGCGGACAAGCGCTATTTCAGCGCCTGGGATCACGACTTCTGCGCCGTAGTCGCCGCCCATGACATCAAGTGAAATTGGAATCGTTTTCGCCATACAAAGTCTTTAGACGTTTACCGGCAAGACGTTGACCGCCTCGCTCTCCCAGATGTTAAACCGATCCCAACGGGTCTCGAACCGGGCGCGAACATAAAGGTTTTGGCTGAGGTGACAACCGTTTTCCTAACTTCTGCGCTCCACGTGCACGAAAATATCCGTGGGATTTCGCCCCGGCATAGCGGGATAGCACCAAACAGATTATTTCTCCGACGGCTCCTTCAAGGCTCCTAAAGCAGCAAAGGGCGACGGCTTTTGTTCGCCTTCCGCGCTCTCCACAACCGCATCACTGTCTCCCCCTTCGAACTCAACGCCGGGTTTACGCGGGAAAGGATCAATTGTCAGTGCCAATTCTTCGCATATCACAGCCCCCAGGTCCAAAACTCCGTCCGTGATGACATCGGGCGGATCCAGAGACTCTAGATCAATTTCGATCTCACCGTCTTCGTTGAGATCTTTGATCTTACGCGGCCGACTCGAGTGTGGTTCGAAGGTTCGATCGATGTCCAGCTTAAACTCTTGAACGAAGGGTTCCAGCGAGACAACACAGGTCCGTCTTACGCTTGCCTTAATCGAACCAACAACGCGCAGGCCTGCTTTTCGGTAAGGTTTCAGCAGAAGATCCGCTTTTAGACTATCGATGCCGTCTAGTTCATAGGCCTTTGCAATCGCTGCAAGGTCCCGTTCGCCGGGCACCACTTCGGTCCTTTG
This sequence comes from Roseibium sp., assembly GCF_965216085.1. Classification (GTDB taxonomy): domain Bacteria; phylum Pseudomonadota; class Alphaproteobacteria; order Rhizobiales; family Stappiaceae; genus Roseibium. Next base: position 3,521,734 of record NZ_OZ244138.1, read on the forward strand.
GTCCTTATCAACCACCTGCGCAGCATTGACTTTAAACGTATATGGGAATGTTTCGGTCGCCATTTTTATGTCCCGAGTTCGTTTCAGGAATTCTTGTTATCCGGATCAAGAAAACGTTCCGCATCCGGCCAGGAGATTTCTCCCTTGATGAGATCGTCCGTTGCTTGCGAGGCCAAACTTGCTGCGGCGCCGATCACATATCGGGCCAAACGCTCCTGAGCAATCGGTTCCTCGTTTTCAGGAAAAATATTCCGTCCAAGAGCTAAAGCCAGTTTTTCTACATTTTCAGTGTCGATCGCAGACATATAAGCATCGGCACGGCCATAAAAAGCCTCCCCCATCTTTCGGACTTTCTTGGGAACCCGGGTATCGCTGACCCCCATTTCCCGCAAAGAACCGTCCATATCCTGAAAGAAGAGATCGAAGACTTCCTGAGTAAATTCAGCCACTTTCTTGCCTTCTCCCTGCATACGGCGGAAATAAAGCACAGCATGAAGCACGATTAGGTCAAAACGTCCGTCAATCGTGTCAGGTACAAGAAACTCTGAATAAAACACCGGCTGCCGCGCTTGAGCCACGATTTCACAGTAGGTTTTGTGCTCCGCATCACGGGTTCTTCGGCGGAACAGGCCGAGTATCATGGCGGTCTCCTCAAGATTAAAGGTGTTGCCTTGTGCCCTATCCCACGATAGTGACTTTGCCAAGCAACGAAATTGAAATGCAGCCGGTATGATCTGGCGTTATGGGAATTCATCGATGAACTTCAAGGCCTGCGCCCTGTTTCTTCCCCTGATGGCAACCCTGCCTCTGGGCGGCTGTTTTACCTCAACCTATACACATGGCCATGTGATAACATCGAATATGATGAGTCAGGTTCAGGTCGGCTCAAGCCGTGAACAGGTCGAACTGGTGCTGGGTTCTCCGTCCACCACGTCCAGCCTTGATGGCGATGCCTACTATTACATTTCGCAAAAAACAGCCACGACCGCCTTCCTGGCTCCCGATATCGTCGAGCAACGCGTCGTCGCAGTTTACTTCGATGAAGACGGCTATGTGAGAGACATGGGCAACTACTCGCTGGAAGACGGCAAGATCGTCGATATCGTCACCCGTGAAACCCGGACGGGCGGTAAGGATTACGGCTTCTTGAGCCAAATCCTGAAAGGTGCAGCAAACCCAGGCCTCGGCCTTTAAAACAAGCCACATAGAAAAACAAAAAAAGCCCCGGTTCTTCAAACCGGGGCTTTTCTTTTCAAGTGATCATTCGATCAGTGCGCCAGCACCGCAAGCAGCAGAAGTGCCACGATATTGGTGATCTTGATCATCGGGTTCACCGCAGGACCAGCGGTATCCTTATAAGGATCGCCGACCGTATCGCCGGTGACCGATGCCTTGTGCGCATCGCCGCCCTTCTGGTGGGTCACACCATCCTTGTCGGTGAAGCCATCTTCAAACGACTTCTTGGCGTTATCCCAGGCACCACCACCGGCGGTCATAGAGATCGCCACGAACAAACCGGTGACAATCACACCCAGCAGCATCGCGCCGAGAGCTGCGAAGGCATCGGCTGGTGTTGCCACGGCACGGACGACGAAGAACACCACGATCGGTGATAGAACCGGCAGCAGCGACGGGATGATCATTTCCTTGATCGCCGCCTTGGTCAGCATGTCGACCGCCCGGCCATAATCCGGCCGCTCAGTGCCCTCCATGATGCCTGGCTTTTCCTTGAACTGGCGGCGAACTTCTTCAACCACCGCGCCCGCAGCCCGGCCCACAGCGGTCATGGAAATCCCGCCGAAGAGATACGGCAGCAGACCGCCAAACAGCAAGCCAGCCACAACATACGGGTTGGACAAGGAGAACAAGGTGTCGACATTGATGCCCGCAAAGATCGACCCTTCTTCAGCTGTGCTGCTGAAGTATTTCAGATCTTCCGTGTAGGCTGCAAACAACACTAGCGCACCGAGACCAGCAGAACCGATAGCATAGCCTTTGGTCACTGCTTTGGTGGTGTTACCGACCGCGTCCAGGGCATCCGTTGTCGTACGCACTTCATCCGGCAGATTGGCCATTTCCGCAATACCACCGGCATTGTCGGTTACTGGTCCAAACGCATCAAGCGCGACAACCATACCAGCCAGAGCCAGCATTGTGGTCACTGCAATCGCGATCCCGAAGAGACCGGCAAATGCGTATGTCACCAGAATACCTGCGATGATGATCAGCGCCGGCAGTGCCGTTGCTTCCAAAGAGACCGCAAGGCCTTGGATGACGTTGGTGCCGTGACCGGTGACAGATGCCTGGGCAATCGACTTCACCGGGCGATATTCAGTGCCGGTGTAATATTCGGTTACCCAAATGATCAGGCCGGTAACGATCAAGCCAATCAGACCACAATAGAACAGGTGGCGCCCTGTGAAGGATGTGCCATCCGGTGTTGTGAACTCCGTCCCAAAGCCAAGCCACAGGAAGGTGATCAAGAACAGGGCAACTGCCGACAGCACCGCTGTTGCAATGAAGCCCTTGTAGAGCGCACCCATGATGGAGTTGTTTTCGCCGAGTTTGACGAAGAATGTTCCGATAATGGACGTGACCACACAACTTGCACCGATCAAAAGCGGCAACAGCATCAACTCAACAGCTTCCGCGCCGGTGAAGAAGATAGACGCCAGAACCATGGTGGCAACAACAGTCACCGCATAGGTTTCAAACAAGTCGGCTGCCATACCGGCACAGTCACCGACGTTGTCGCCAACGTTATCGGCGATGGTTGCCGGGTTGCGCGGATCATCTTCCGGGATGCCAGCTTCAACCTTTCCGACGAGGTCGCCGCCAACGTCTGCACCTTTGGTGAAGATGCCGCCGCCCAGACGGGCGAAAATCGAAATAAGGGAAGCACCAAAACCAAGAGCGACCAATGCGTCGATCACACCGCGGTCGGTTGCTTCAAAACCCATTGGGCCGGTTAGGATGGCGTAATAAACGGCCACACCCAAAAGCGCGAGACCTGCGACAAGAAGACCGGTGACAGCACCAGACTTGAATGCGATTTCAAGACCTGCACCCAAACTCTGGCTTGCAGCCTGAGCGGTCCGAACGTTAGCCCGGACGGACACCATCATACCGATGTAGCCAGCCGCACCGGAAAGAACGGCACCAATCGCGAAACCGATAGCTGCAGGTCCAGAAAGCAGGATCCATGCGAGTACAAAGACAACAGCACCGACAATCGCGATTGTCGTGTATTGCCGGTTGAGATATGCGCTGGCCCCTTCCTGGATCGCTTCGGCGATCTCCTGCATACGGGCATTACCCGCATCCGATGCCATAACGGACTGAATTGCCCATGCGCCATACGCAATGGACAAAAGGCCGCAAATAATGATGACGACAAGCTCGATCATGCTTCCTCCCAAGGCTGCGACGGGTGGCTTTTGTTTGTTGTTTTGCCCGCCAAATCACCTCACACATAGATTCCCCAGCGTGAAGCGCCCACACACTAGCAACAAAGCAGCGCGGGCCGTCAAGCTCTTCAAATGTATTATTTCAATATGCCGCTGCGGCATAACATAGCGCACCGCAGCAATTTATGCTGCAGTGACGAAGTAAAATTACGTATGAACTTTAAGCGGTTGTAACAGCTCTTCTTTCAGCCACGGCGAGCCAAATAAGCAGACCGATGCAAAGGACCACAAACGGGAAAACGAGGATATTGACGGTCGACCAGCCAAAGGCGTTGAGCAGGGCTCCAGAGGAAAAAGAAGCTGCTGCGACGAATCCGAAAACCAGGAAATCATTGACCGACTGGACAAGGTTGCGTTCCTCGGGTCGATAAGTGTCTGTCAGCATGGCTGTAGCGCCGATAAATCCGAAGTTCCAGCCAAGGCCCAGCAATACCAGAGCCGTCCAAAAATGGGCCAGTTCAAGGCCTGCCAGAGCCACAATCGAACAGCCTGCCAGAAGAGACAGTCCGATCGACACAATCCGTTCCTTACCAAAGCGGGCAATCAAACTGCCGGTGAAGAAGCTCGGTCCGAACATTGCTAAAACGTGCCACTGGATGCCAAGCGCAGCATCGGTTTCGCTGAGGCCACAGCCGATCATCGCGAGCGGTGTTGCGGTCATGACCAGGCTCATCAAAGCGTAAGAGCAAATGCCGCAAGCTGCAGCGACAATAAAACGCGGTTGCATCATGATCTGCCGCAAGGGCCGCCCGCCCGCTTGCTTGTGGTTCTGCCGCGGAGGTTTCGGGATCTTGATGAACGCCAGAAGGCACATTGCGATAAAGGCCAGACCCGCTTGAGCCAAATAAGTCCCGGCAAACAGGATGGGGGCAAACATGTCCTTTGTGGCGATCACGGTCTGTGGACCGACAACCCCAGCTAGAACCCCGCCTGCCAAAACCCAGGAAATCGCCTTCGGCTTAAACGCATCGCTGGCCGTATCTGCTGCGGCAAACCGATACTGCTGAACAAAGGCTCCGGCAAACCCGCCCACGCTGCAAGAAAAAGCAAACAGCAGGAAGTGGTTCAGCATGACTGCATAGGCAGCCAGGAGACCGGACGCGACACCCAAGAGCGCCGATCCCATGAACCCGGCCCGGCGGCCGAAACGACGCATGATCATACCTGCCGGTATGGTGCCGAAGGCCGTGCCCAAAACCATTGCAGATACCGGAACCGTAGCAAGCGACTTGTCTTCGCCTAACATCATGTAGCCAACGAGAGACCCGGTGGAGATCACAATGGAAGCCGAAGCACCGCCAAGTGCCTGCGCCAACGCCAGTAACAGCGCGTTGCGTTTGGCCAAACGGTCATCGACAAGGGTTTCGTGCGAAACTGCGGTCATGAATTTGCGATCTCTAATTGGGCTGAGGCCCGAACAGGAAGGATTTTCTGCCTATCACGGCTTTGGGTGATCGCAAAGTATCCGATGATCAAAATCTAAAAGTGGCTGAAACCAACACTCTGTCCAGCTGCGAGCGGTGCGCCGTCTTTCGAGAGATGAACGCCGCCATTTCCCTCGTCCACACGTCCGATCGCATGCGCCGGACAGCCGGCGGCTCTGGCGTCCGCAGCAAAATCCGCAGCACTTTGAGCCGGAACTGCAGCCAGGATTTCGTAGTCATCACCGCCATTCAGGCAGCTGAAGAAAGTTTCCGGCGCGGCTTCTTTGATGTGCGCCATTGTCATGGACAAAGGAACAGCTTCCAAGTCGATACGCATGTCGACAGCGCTGGCAGTTGCAATATGACCGGCATCGGACAAAAGCCCGTCGGACACATCCATCGAGGCCGATGCGTATCTGGCGATCATCGGCGCCAAACGAGTGCGGGGCCGCGGCAGCAGATATCGGTCCAGGATGTGTTTTTCTTGATCTTCGTTTAGTCCACTCCGGCGGCAGAACTCAGGATCAAGCCGTGCTTTCAGTCCCGCAGCGGCATCGCCGATCGTCCCGGTGACAAAAAGCTGATCGCCTGGCTTTGCGCCGCAACGCCGCACCGCATTGCCGGCCTCAACCTCACCAATTGCAGTAATAGACACCTGCAAGCCATTGGAAGAGCGAATGGTATCGCCGCCAAGGAGGTCAATATCATAGGCAGCTTGATCGGCTGCCAGCCCATTGCAGAAGCGCTCCAGCCATCCAGCTGTCCAGTTTTTCGGTAGCGCAAGGCCGAGCAGGTATCCGCGCGGTGTCGCTCCCTTGGCAGCCAAGTCTGACAAATTGACCCGCAACGCCTTTGCAGCAATCGCTTCTGGCGCGTCATCTGCAAAAAAATGGATATCGGCGGCCAGAACATCCTTGGTTAAAACAAGGTCGTAGCCATCACGCGGTGACAACACGGCCGCATCATCGGTCAGTCCGACACTGCCCGGATTTTTGGCCAGGGGCGCAAAAAACTGTTTGATCAGCTCAAACTCACCGGGCCGTGCGGCAGACATGATCAGCCCTGTCCGTCCGCATCCTTGGCATCGAATTCCGGGCTACGCAATTCATGCGCCAGCCGGTCGAGCACACCATTGACCAAGCCAGGTTCATCATCTTCGAAGAACGCTTTGGCAACATCAATATATTCGGAGATGATTACCTTGGCCGGAACATCCTTGCGCCGCAAAAGCTCATAAGAACCAGAGCGCAGAATTGCCCGAAGCAGACTATCGATCCGCTTAAGCGGCCAGTCTTCCTTCAACGCTGTATGGATGTAGGGGTCCAGAAACTTCTGATCCTGAACCACACCGGCAACGATGTGCTTGAACCATTGTTCGTCGGCATCGCGGTACTGTTCGCCGTCAATTTCCTTGCCCAAACGGAAAGCGGTGTATTCGCTCACCACATTGGTCACCGGCGTTCCGCCGATGTCCATCTGGTATAGCGCTTGAACAGCAGCGAGGCGCGCAACGCCCCGCTTGTTGGCTGGGCGCACGGTTTTGCCGCCTGATTTGCTTGCAGCCGGTTTGTCCGGGTCGGCCTTTCCGGTCATTTGTCTTATACTCCGAGGCGTGCGCGCAGTGCGATCATATCAAGGGCTGCCTGAGCTGCTGCTCCGCCCTTATTCTTGTCGTCGACCTTGGCACGGGCCCACGCCTGCTCACTGTTTTCAACCGTCAGAATACCATTTCCGACAGCCAGATCCGCATCAACGATCAAGTCCATGACCACGCGGTTGGATTCATTTGCGACGATGTCGTAATGCGTGGTTTCCCCACGGATCACAACACCCAGAAGGACAAAACCATCATACAGCGTACCTTCGTTTTCCATCGCAGTCATTGCCATGGAAAGGGCTGCCGGGATTTCCAAGACCCCCGGAACCGCTACACGATCATAGGCTGCACCGGCTGCTTCGATCGTCTTGATCGCGCCTTCAGCCAGAGAATCGGCCAGGTCATCATAGAAGCGGGCTTCAATGATCAGGAGTTTCGGTGCAGCGCTCATGGGTTTCATCCTTTATAAGGCCGCGACAGGAACCACGTCTGCCCCGGTTTGTCCAGTGTCATTCGTGCAAGACCGTTAAAACCAGGCAACATAGCTGTCACCCGGGTTCACCAGCAGGACCACCTGAGACCGGTCCTCGTTGTTCTTGAAAATGTTGGGACGTCCCCTACCCGGTCTTGGTGAATTCCGCAAGACGTGCCGCGTAACGGGCCATCATATCCACTTCGAGATTGATCTGGTCGCCAACCTTGCGATCCGACCAGTTGGTCACTTCAAGTGTGTGCGGGATCAGAAAGACGGAAAACAGAAGGCCCTCGACTTCGTTCACTGTCAGCGATGCCCCATTCAGGGCAACAGAGCCTTTTTTGGCAATGAACGGGGCTGCCTCTTCTGGTGCCCGGAACTGGAAATAGACAGAATCCGGGTGGTCTTCGCGTTTTGTGATTTCAGCGAGGCCATCAACATGCCCCAGCACAAGGTGGCCGCCAAGTTCCGCGCCCATGGTCAAGGAGCGCTCCAAGTTGATGTCTTGACCGGCAGCCCAGTCCGCTACATTGGTCAAGGCCAGCGTTTCTGAGGCCGATTCCACTTCAAACCAATTGCCATCGGCGCTGTTTTCTTTAGCTGTAACCGTGTGGCAAACACCATCGCAGGCAATTGACGCGCCGATGTCGAAACTGTCCGTGTCGTAGACGGTCCTAATCCGGGTGCGCTTTCCTGCCGGAATATCGTCGCACTTAATGATTTGGCCAAGGTCGGTCACAATACCGGTGAACATGTCAGGCTCCACGCCGTCTGAGGTAGGTGTATCGATCGGGACCAAAATGTCCGGCACCGATGCGGTCGAAATTGGGGTCGTTGAGCACTTTTGCAAGATCCAGATCGTGCAGAGCCGGTATGCCGCCTGCGCCAATCTCGATATCGCCGGTTACGACACACAGGTCATCGATCAGCCCAGCGTTTAGGAATGACGAAGCCAGCCGCGCGCCCCCTTCGACCATCACGCGGGTGATGCCGCGTGTCGCAAGTGCGCTTAAGATCACACTGGGATCAATCCCGGTGTCTGCCGCCGGAACCCGGATAATGTTGACGCCAGCGGCGGACAAAGCATCGATCCGCTCACCATCAGCGTCATTGCTGCAAATCAGCCAGACCGGGACATCCACACAGGTTTTGACCAGCTTTGAAGTCACAGGCAAACGGGCCTGCCGGTCTACGACAACACGAACCGGCGACCGGTGATGCAATCCCGGCAGACGGCAGGTTAGTTGCGGGTCGTCGGCTAGCGCCGTTCCGCTGCCGACGAGAATGGCATCGGATGCAGCCCGGAAGCCATGAACCATACGCATGGAGAGCGGGCCGGATATTTTAATCTGCCCCTCACCTTCCCGGCCGATAAATCCATCTTGGGAAACCGCAAGTTTCAAAAACACACTTGGGCGCTGCTTTACCTGGCGCAGGGTGAAGCCATGATAGACGGCTTTGATGGAAGCTTCCCGTCCGCCGGTCACAACTTCGATCCCGGCATCTTCAAGCATTTTGACGCCGCGGCCAGAAACCCGCGGATTGGGGTCGAGCATTCCGACAACCACCCGTTTGACACCGGCCTCAATCAAGGCCAACGAACAGGGCGGCGTACGTCCATAATGAGAACAGGGCTCCAGGGTGACATAACATGTAGCACCCTTTGCCTTATCACCGGCTTGATTGAGCGCGTTGACCTCCGCATGAGCCATGCCAGGCCGTGAGGTCACACCCCGGCCAACGAGGGCCGGCAAACCATCTTTGGTTTCGCGGACAATCAGAGCGGCAACGGAAGGGTTCGGCCACACCCGGCCAAGCCCGCGACGGGCAAGCCGTTCGGCTGCCGCCATAAACCGGTTATCAGTGTCACTAATCTTGGACATTGGCGACGCGCGGTTCAGTCTTTGTCCGCCAGCGGCGCGTCCGGATCACTCAGCTCATCCAATAGAGCTTCGAAGTCCTTGGCCTCGCGGAAATTCTTGTACACTGAGGCAAAGCGAACATAAGCAACGTCATCGACCTCCTTGAGGCCCTCCATGACGTGATTGCCAATGGTTTCTGCGGTGATTTCGCTTTCGCCGGAACTTTCCAGCTGGCGCACGATGCCGCTGACCATCCGCTCAATCCGCTCCGGATCCACCGGACGCTTGCGCACCGCGATTTGTACCGAGCGCATCAGTTTTTCCCGATCAAACGGGACACGGCGTCCAGAGCGCTTGAGCACCATTAACTCGCGCAGCTGAACCCGTTCAAAGGTGGTGTAGCGGCCGCCGCAGGTGTTGCAGATCCTGCGGCGGCGAATGGCTGTGTTGTCCTCGGTCGGGCGGGAATCCTTAACTTGGGTTTCATCACCGCCGCAAAACGGACATTTCATGTGTCAAAGCTCCTGAACGAGCCGGTTACCCCCCGTAGATCGGGAACCGTGCTGTCAGTGCTTCTACCTTGGCTTTGACCGCGGCTTCAACCGCTGCGTTGCCCTCTTCACTGTTTGCGGCCTTCAAACCATCCAACACTTCCGTGATCAGCATGCCAACTTCGCGGAATTCGGCCACACCGAAGCCGCGCGTGGTCGCTGCCGGGGTGCCGAGGCGGATACCTGAGGTTACAAACGGCTTTTCCGGGTCGAACGGAATGCCGTTCTTGTTGCAGGTGATGTTGGCCCGGCCGAGAGATTTTTCCGCAGCCTTACCAGTCGCGTTCTTCGGACGCAGATCCACAAGCATCAAGTGGTTGTCGGTGCCACCGGAAACGATATCCAATCCCTGTTCTTTCAAGGATTCGGCCAAAGCTTTGGAGTTTGCGATGACAGACTGCGCGTAGGTCTTAAATTCCGGCTGTAGAGCTTCCTTAAACGCAACAGCTTTTGCAGCAATCACATGCATCAGCGGACCGCCCTGAAGGCCCGGGAAAACCGCAGAGTTGAATTTCTTGGCCAGCGCTTCGTCGTTACACAGGATCATGCCACCGCGCGGACCGCGCAGGGATTTATGCGTCGTGGTTGTGCAGACATGTGCATGCGGGATCGGTGACGGATGCACGCCGCCGGCAACCAGGCCAGCGATGTGGGCCATATCGACCATCAGATAAGCACCGATGCTGTCAGCAATTTCGCGGAAGCGCTTCCAATCCCAGATGCGGGAATAGGCGGTGCCACCCGCCAGAATTAGTTTCGGCTTGTGCTCATTGGCCAGACGCTCAACTTCGTCCATGTCGAGCAGATGATCGTCTTCCCGTACACCGTAGGAAACAACGTTGAACCATTTGCCGGACATGTTCACCGGAGAGCCGTGTGTCAGGTGGCCACCGGAGTTCAGATCCAGACCCATAAAGGTGTCGCCCGGCTGCAGAAGCGCCAGGAACACTGCCTGGTTCATCTGGGAACCGGAGTTCGGCTGGACATTGGCGAACTGGCAGCCAAACAGTTCCTTGGCGCGCTCAATGGCCAGTGTTTCTGCCACATCAGCGAACTCGCAGCCGCCGTAGTAGCGTTTACCTGGATAGCCTTCGGCGTACTTGTTTGTGAAGATGGAGCCCTGTGCTTCCAGCACGGCACGGGACACGATGTTTTCGGACGCGATCAGCTCAATTTCGTGCTGTTGACGGCCCAGTTCCTTTTCGATTGTTCCGAAGATATCCGGATCGGCTTCAGCAAGACCACGGGTGAAGAAACCGGACTGAGCCGACTGACTGGAGGATTCCATCAAAGACATCGCACCATCCTTGTTAGTTGAGCAAAAGGTGTGGCGTCAGCATTTGCTCACATAGGAGCGGGATCGGGAGCTGTCTGCCATCTTGTGGCGTCGAAGTAACACAGGCTTTCGTGAAACCCAAGGGCAACAGCGACGCAAGCCTTCTTGAAACCGGCATCTTTAACAATCGATCGAAATTCTCCGGTCGACACAAGAATTCTATATAAAATTCACAGCAAGAAATATAATCATCGTCATTTATTACAGTAAATTCCGGAATCAAAACTCATAATTATGACACGACGTCCAGCTTTCCTTAATTTTTTCGCACAATAATTCAAGAATTCATCCTGGCATCACCTTGACAAAAACCGGGATCATACTTGGTGGTGAATTTATGAAAATTGCGAATTGGCTGGAAAACTCACGGCACCTTCCAACCATATCTTATAGTTTGGGTCTCGGCCTCATCGCATTAACGGTCACTGCCATTTGGCTGGCCGATATTGCATTTATCAAAGAACAACAACGCATAGGCGTGGAAGTGAACCTCGCCGGCCGGCAGCGCATGCTTAGCCAGCGGATCGGCATGATCGCCCAGAACATGGCACGTTTTGAAAGGGTCAATGGGGCCAACCCAAGTTTCACCCTTCTGGGATGTGCAGATCAAATGATGCGGGCACATGTAGCCCTCAAGTCCGCCAATGTGGAGCTTATCCGATCCGCGCTGTCAGAAGGTTTTAGTTGTCACGTGGGCAAACCGGCCGACGTGCCTACCGGAAAATTGTTGCCTGCACTGCAGGCCGCCTTTTTTGGTGGCAAACATCCCCTAGATCAGATGCTGGACGAATTTGTAGAAACAACGCGCCGACTGGCTCAATCCGACCCGCCGGATGAGAAAGATATTGATCAAATCGTTGTTCTGGCAAATCTGCACATGCCGGTAAAACTGAATGCTCTGACCAATACTTTTCAGCATGAAGGTGAAGAGGCGCTGCGCCGGCTTGACACCATTACAACGACCATGTGGGCGCTCACCCTGATACTCATTGCTGTTGAGATTGTCCTTATTTTCAGACCGATGGCCCGCTTAATTCAACGCAATATGAGCCGTATCAAAGAGACATTGGCGATCGCAAAACAACGTGAAACCGACCTCCACCTGGCAAACGAGCAGTTATGGGAAGGCATTACTTACGCGCGAAAGATCCAAAAAGGATTGCTGGCCGACGTCCAAGATATGCGCCATTCGGTTGCGGATGTTGCGATGCTGTGGGAACCGCTGCAGGTGGTCAGCGGCGATTTTGTCTGGTCATCAGAACAATACAACAAGGTGGTGTTCTTTGTTGCCGATTGTACCGGTCATGGGGTTCCTGGTGCGCTTTTGACAATGATCGTGTCTTCGGAACTGACAAAAATCATGGACTATGTCGACCTCGATGATCCCGAGAACCTGATGCTCTATCTGGACAAGGCGGTTCGTGCACGCCTCGGTCAGGAGACCCAGGAGGATGACAAGTTTGCAATGAGGGAATCTGACGATGGATTCGAGGCCGCCCTGGTGATCTTCGACCGCGATGACAATACGCTGACATACGTCGGCGCCGGCATCCCCTTGTTCATCCAATCATTCGACGGCATCCGGCGGATCGCGGCCGACCGCCGTCATCTCGCTTACCGATCATTGAAACGTCCGACATCCTTCACTGTTCATAAAATAGATATTGAGCCCAACGAGACGTTTTACGTCGCGACAGACGGTGCAACTGACCACATCGGCGGGAAGAATAAACGTGCATTCGGCCGCAAGCGATTGTTTGAGGTCCTTGAATCAAAGGCCTACGCTGACCTGGAAACGCAACTCGACAACCTTAAAGCTGTTTTGTCAGAATACCGCGGCGAGGAACCGGCAAGGGATGATTATACTGTCCTTGCGGTGACTCCAATATCTGCCATGCAATTGGCCGAAAAAGCGGCAGAATAGGAACAGGCGATGCTGGCGCAAGACATTTACGCATTCCGCTCAGAATTGCAGAACCGGAACACGTTTTTCGCTTATTCCGGATATTTCAGCGAGAACCTGATGCTGTCACTCGGTAATGCCGTAAAGCAGCAAATGGAGCTGCAAAACACCGAGCGTAAGGTTGCGCGCCGGGTGTTCGGTGTCTTTGTGGAACAGGTTCAAAATATCATCCGCTATTCAGATGAACAGGCTTGGCTTTCGGATGCCAAAGCGTCCCGATTGTCCAATGGTGTTGTTGCATTCGGTCATGAAAATCAGAGTTTTTTTGTCATATGCGGCAATCCAGTCCCACAGGAAGAAGCTGTAACATTGCGTGAACGTTTGGAGATGATCCGGGGCATGGATGGGGAAACTTTACGCAAACACTACAAGACAAAGCTTCGCGAAGAACCTGAAGCACAGAGCGAAGGCGGTTCAATTGGTCTGATTGAAATCGCAAGGCGAGCAACACAACCCTTGGAGTACGATTTTTACGATATGGACGACGGGCGGAAGTTCTTTGTCCTTAAAGCGTTCGTTTAAGAGGAGGCCTGAGGCATGACCATGACACCTCTTGATATCGAAGCAACTGCGAGATCTCCAGAAATTCGTCTGGATCTGGACACGGGCCGGCTATCTATGTCCGGCGAAAGCTACCCCGAAGATGCCAGCGCTTTTTTTGGACCCGTCCTGAAAGCCGTTGCCGGTTTCATTGCAGCGACACACGATCAGACTCTGACGGTGGAGATGAAACTCATCTATTTCAACTCGTCCAGCGCCAAGGCGATCATGAACTTATTCCAGTTGCTTGAGGAAGCGGCCGAAACCGGCAAGAATATTGTCATCAACTGGTATTTTGATCCAGAAGACGACATGATGGAAGAAATGGGCGAGGACTTTTCTGAAGACTTCGAACATGCCAGCTTCCACTTGAAGCCGGAGGCGAGTGCCGAATGAACCGGACCAGAAAGAATACGGAAACGGATTTTACGCTTTTCGACAACGAAGAGCGGGTGATGGAGCACGCCGAGACGATTATAGACGGACTTGAAGAGACCACCGACCTGATCAAGACACTCTCCGCGGCCTATAAGCGCGCAGTAAAGGATCAAAAACGGATGGTCCGCCTCTGTGATCGGATGCAGGAAGAACTGCGGGCCGTCAAGGAACGGCTCGAAGGGGAAGTGACAGCCCGTGCGGAGTTGGCGGAACAGTTCCGCGTTCAGGCCATTACCGACGGCATGACGCAGATATTTAACCGCAGCCACTTCCTTGAGCTATGCGACCACGAACTGAAATCCCGAGCCCGCACTGAAGAGCCGTTAAGTGTCGCGCTCCTGGATGTCGACCATTTCAAGTCGGTCAACGACACTTATGGCCATGCCGCCGGCGATGAAGTCTTGCAGACCGTCGCCCGTACATTGGAAAACAACCTGCGCCAGAGCGATGTCATTGCGCGCTGGGGCGGCGAAGAGTTCAGCATTTTAATGCCGCGCACCAGCCCGGAAAATGCTGCGGCTTTGGCCGAGCGCTTGCGAAAAGCGGTACAAGAACAGTCCTTTGATGGAAAAAAGGAGAGGTTTTCCATTACAGCAAGCTTCGGCCTAACCACTTTGGAAGGTCCAAACCTAACAACTGAGAAATCGGGAATGAGCGTTATCGACGGTTTGTTCAAATGCGCCGATGATGCTCTTTATGACGCTAAAAGCTCCGGCCGGAATAAGGTGGTCGCCTCGGAATACGTTAAGGGCGTCAAATTGGACGCGACCGAAGAACCGGCCTAACCGCAAACCGCCAACTTCAATATCAATGAGTTGGTTTAATAAAGTGTCGGATCCCGCTGCTGTTTGGCCGCATCCGCCAGCTGGTCAATTCGGCGTTTCAGTTTCCGAACAACAACCCTTTTCAAGTCTTCCTGAGACGTTGAAGCCGGACCGAATGTGGACACCTCGATCCCGGTTGCCGCGTCGATTGCCGTGACTTGCACCTGTTTTCCGACAGGCCGGAACTCCAAATAGATCTCGCCGGGTCTTGGATCACGACTCATCCGGCACACTTCCTTTCATCGATCCCTGACACCATCCCGATCGAGGTCAAACTTTACTTTCTGCCTCAATAGACACGAAACGCCGGCCTCTGCAAGACCGGCGTTTGGAAGTTCTGTCAGGTTCAATACAGCGTTATTGCAAGCTCGCCTGGGTATCGACCCCATAAATATCGTCGCGGTTGTAAATGTCATCGCGGAAGTGAACCACGCCATCGGCATTTGCCCAAGCGGTGACATAGGCCATGTAAAGCGGAATGGACCTTTTCAGCTTCACGTCTTCGCGCGCGCCACTTCGGATGACGGAATCAACTTTCGTGCGGTCCCAGTCCGGCGTGGTCGACTGAAGCAACCATGTGACCAGCTCGCGCACGTTTTGGACACGAACACAGCCGGAGGAATGGAACCGGTAGCCTTCGCCAAACAGTGTTTTGGACGGCGTATCGTGCAAGTAAACCTGGTGCTTGTTGTGGAAATTGATCCGCACAGACCCAAGGGAGTTTTCCTGCCCCGGATCCTGGGTGAACCGATAATTGGTCGCCTCTTCCGTATTCCAGTCGATCTGCTGCCAGGAAATTTCTTCGTTACCACGCCAATTAAAGATCCGGATCTTGTTCTTGGCTAGATACTCAGGATCTTCTTTCATCTTCGGGATCAAATCCTTACGGATGATGGAAACCGGCACGGTCCATGTTGGATTAAAATTCAGTTCATAGATCTTGCTGTTCAAGATCGGAGTCTGCCGGTCAATCTTACCAACAACTGCAGTATGGCGGGAACGGACTCGGCCATTTTCGACGGCTTCGATCTCAGCCGCCGGAATGTTCACCATCACATAACGGTCACCAAGGTTCCCGGACATGGCGCGGACGCGGACAAGATTGGTTTCCAACTGCCGCAAACGCACATCAGCCGGAACGTTCAAGGCCTTGACAGTGTCCTCACCCATAACTCCGTCCGGGATCAGTCCATGGCGGAGCTGGAACCGGCGCAGAGCCGCATCGACGTAGGAATCGAATGTATCGGATAGGCCAGCCTGCTGTTCCAGATCGCCGGATCCCATCAAACGGCGGCGCAGTTCAACAACTCGCGGATCTTTTTTGCCGATCCGAAGCGTTTTACCGCCCAGCGTAACAGCACCCCATCCGCCCAGCTGAACGATGTGCTGGTAGCGATTGATCGCAATCGCGATGTGATCAGCTGTTTCAGGGGACAAGGTCGGAGCAAAGGACTTCACTTCCGTGATATTGTCCGTTGCGATATCAAAGCTGTCCGCCCATTCAAGGTTCTGGCGATTGCTTTGCAGAGACTGCAGCGCAGTTTGAGCCGATGCGCTCCCTGTCATGACAACCGCCGCAGCGAGCCCTAGGGCCACAGCGCTGATTTTTCCAAGATAAGCGTTCCGCTTGAAAGCAAACTTCGTCCCGGCCGATGCGGAAAAAAGTGTCATTACCGACCCCACAGTGCTGCACATATCGCGCGCGTCCGCGCATTTTTGTCTATCAAGTTTCATCGGTCGTCGATTGATCCGGTCAATCTCCGGCTCGCGACCATCACAGGTACCGCAATATGGTTAACAAATCGGTTGATTCCTTAACTTTCCAGCGGACCAGCGCCCCAAAAGGCCATTCCTTTGTGACCACATCATGTCGAAAGGTCACGGGATTAGTCTCACCCGAATATTGCGGAGTGTTTTAGCTGTCCAACCAAATATCCGTGAGCAGGTATCAGCAGAGTATTGACCAACCTCGATTGGCACCTCCGATTCAATCTTCGCACTTTGAAAATTCCTTTTGTTGTTCGGCCTGCTTTAGACATGACCGAGCTCCAAAAGCCTGGAAAATCACATCAGATCTAGGCAATACTCATCGGTAGTTTCTTTTTCTGAATTCCGCATTCTCATAGTCACTTAGTGGAGAACGTTTATGGACGACAGTCTCAATAAGGAGAGCAGTGTCGAACTTGAAACAGAACGGCTCACACATAAAACCTATTCATTAAGTTTCGGCGTGTTGTTTTTTCTTTTCGGAACGCTGGCAGGCTTTTTTCTAGCCTTCTCTGGTTTTGACCTTTTCGAAATCTATTTCGCTCACGTGTTCGCCGGATTTGTTGTTCTCCTCTCGCTCATCACGTTTGGCGGAATTGCTTTGTATCTTTTCCGAGGTAAGCTGATGGCAGGTTTGTTCGGCGTCGCGGAATCTCGGTTGGACATGTTTGCCGAACCTTTATCACGCGTCACTCAGAAGGCGATTGATAGGGATCCGGACGGAGCAACAAGCGCAGCCAGAGAACTGGTTCAGCTAGCTCTCGCGCGATACAGTTGGGTTACAGCAAGGCGCTGGATTATTGCGTCCTTGACTGGACTGATTGCCTCCCTCGCGGCGCTTGCCGGTACTGCGCTTCTCTTCAAACAAAATGAACTGATAGCCAGCCAGAACGTCCGGATAGACGAACAATCGGCATTACTGATACAGCAGGTCGAACTTGCTGAAGCAGCACGTAACGCTGAAATCGCTGTCGAAATCACACGAATTGCCGAATTGCTCGGTGAAGTGATGGATGAGGTTGCCGGCAAATCTGGCGTTTCCACTGGTGACCCTTCAGTTGATAAAATCCCGGTTATCGATCCTGCGAAAGATCTTGCACAAAGCCTAGTTATGCGGGTTGTCGCTGCTTCCCATGCCTCTAAACCTTACCGGTATTTGGAAGGAGGGATTAGTTCTGGAAATCCGCAACTCGCTGTAAAGGATGCAATGGACCGACGGCGTGTGGATCTGCCGAAGACATTTTCAAAAATGGCCCGGCTGGGAAATTGGCAAGACACGCCCAAAACGCGAACGCTTGTTTCAAGAAACTACAGTCCTGAACGCGGTCAGCTGCTTGATACCCTGGTTCGCTCGGGAATTCGCTCTTATGAATTTTTGAATTACTTCGGCCTAGATCTTTCGCATGCCGCACTCAGGGACTTCTCTTTTGGTCCACTCTCATTTCAAAATGGCAAATTGTCGTATGCCGACCTCACCAGAGGCCATTTCAGCGAGGTGGATTTTCAGGGAGCAAATCTTGAAAACGCAATCCTTCGCGAAGCGCGCATAGAAGCGGCACGGTTTTCATCACTGACCCCGAAGGCAGCGCTTCCGCCCGTAGTTTCCAACAGTGAAAACATTACAACACGATTGACCGGTATTGATTTAAGCGATGCATTTTTAAAGCTTGTCTGGTTTGACAATGCGCGGTTGACCGCAGCGAACTTCAACAGAGCAACTCTTCTAGGAGCAGATTTCAGCGGCGCGGAGTTAAGCGCCGCGACCTTTGAAAACGCAGTGCTGGCGCATGCGAATTTCACTGGAGCATTTCTCGCATCTGCCGACTTTGACGGTGCATTTGTTTTTGCAGGAGATTTCTTGGATCAATTGGAACAGAACGCCTACCCCGGGAGTTTCAAACGCAGTCGCTATGTTCAAGAACCCGCTATAATCGACCAAGTCATGGAAACCTTTTCCACCTTCTCCCAGCTCGAGGTTAGCGACCTGGAGGCTTTGATTGGTACGAACAAAACTTGGCGGATAAAACGGATAGAGCCATTTGAACAGTAGTTTCGGCTTCCGGTTTTCAATAGCTCTCAGTTAATTGAATGAGGTTGTCATAAAACAAAAGCACCGCCACAAGGGCGGTGCTTTGTCATCTGGATACGCCGCGAATTACTTAGAGGCGATAAAGAATCTGATCGGTCCAGAACCGTTCCAGACGGCGGAGCGACTTATTCAGCGCTACGAAGTCCTGCGGTCCGATTTCACCAACCTGTTCAACAGACAGCATGTGGCGCTCATAAAGATCATTGACGATCTTTGCCACTTCCTGGCCCTTGTCAGTCAGGCTCACACGGACGGACCGGCGGTCCATGCGCGAGCGCTGGTGGTGAATATAACCGGTTTCGACCAGTTTCTTCAGGTTATAGGACACGTTTGAACCGAGATAGTAGCCGCGGGTGCGAAGCTCGCCGGCGGTCAGCTCGGCATCGCCAATGTTGAACAGCAACAGTGCCTGCACACTGTTGACGTCCGACCGGCCCATGCGGTCAAACTCATCCTTGATTACGTCCAGCAAACGCCGGTGCAAACGCTCTACGAGCGTTAAGGCTTCTAGGTAGAGCGGCTTGATCGCCACTTCTTCCTCTTCACCCTGTGCCACAGCATCGACTGCCCTACTTGCGGTGATCATGTGATTGCGCCTCTTAATTGTACCTGTCAATCGGCGGATATTTTCCCGCCTTGTCAGATAATCTAACGGACTGATTCTAAAATCCGCTTAAGAGACACGCTGAATCATCAGTTAACTTTTGACCCGCTTTTTAGGTGCCTGATTCAGATTTTGTTTATGATGATCCGCGCAGGAACTTCACAATGGCAGAGAAATCCTGGGCATCGCCACCGGAATTGCAGAACAGCGAATAGAGCGCAGCCGACTCGGCTCCAAGCGGTGTCGCCGCGCCGGACGAGTTAGCTGCTTCCTGAGCCAGTTTCAAATCCTTCAACATCATGCCGGCAGCAAAGCCCGGCTGGTAATCGCGGTTGGCCGGAGACGCCGGCAGCGGCCCAGGCACAGGACAATAAGATGTCAGCGCCCAACACTGACCGGAAGCGGCGGAAGAAATGTCGAACAGTTTTTGCGCATCAAGGCCAAGGCGCTCAGCAAGCACAAAAGCTTCGGACACACCGATCATGGTAATGCCGAGGATCATGTTGTTGCAGATCTTCGCGGCCTGGCCGTTCCCTGCTCCGCCTGCATGAACAATGGTCTTGCCCATAATGTCCAGATAGGGCTTTGCGGCTTCAAAGGCGCTGTCTTCACCCCCGACCATAAAGGTCAATGTCCCGCCAGCTGCTCCGGCAACACCACCGGAAACCGGCGCATCGACCATCGGCATGGATTTTTCGGCAGCTGCAGCACTGACTACGCGGGCACTGTCGACGTCGATTGTGGAGGAATCAATGAGCAAGGTGCCGGCTTTTGCGGTCTCCAAGATACCGCCCTCGCCCATATAGACTTCCCGCACATGTTTGCCTGCCGGCAGCATGGTCACGACAACATCAACCTGAGCCGCCATCTCTGACACGCTGGAAACTGCCTCGCCGCCTTCAGCCACGAGCGCATCCATTGCTGCCTTGGACATATCAAACCCAAGGACCCTGTGTCCGGCCTTCGCCAGATTGATGGCCATCGGACCACCCATATTGCCCAGACCGATAAAGCCGACAGTGGTTGACATTGTTTCCTCCAAAGAATGGTTTTAAGCGCGTTTTCAGTTACATATGCGGATCTGCTGAACAGGCTGGCCAAGAACTTCAAAAGTTGAGTCAAATATCCTTGTCACAACCCATCATTTCGATGCGGCGTTGATCCTGTTTTCGCGGGTCATCAGATAGGTCAGCCCCACATAGATCAATATGGTCAAAAGGTAGAAGGCGATTTCATAAGGACGGCGGCCATAAAGATCGGAAAACACCGTGTGCATCACGATCTGACAAAAGCAGCGGAACAGCCACATGACCGTTCCCCAGGACACCGTCAGCCAAAGCCCGATGGCCGCGACAAGGTCCAAGACGCCAAAGAAAACAACAGCCCCTTGAATGGCAATCGGCATGTCCCAAAACCACATGCCTCGCCATTCAACAATCCCGACGATCCGCGCCCAATAGATCACACCGCCGCCCATCAGGAGCAGGCCCATCGCCCGCAAGTACCAGATCAGCACCGTACTCCAAGGCGGGCGGGCGTAAAAAAGATCTTGAAAGCTGGTGATCATATCCGGTCCACTGTGGTTACAGCGGCAGGTCTCCGCCTGCCGGTTCCCGGAAATACGATGCCAGGTCGTCCATGTCTACGTGTGTGAGCTCTGACGGCGACCATTTCGGCGATTGATCCTTGTCGACCAGAAGCGCGCGCACGCCTTCAAAGAAGTCTTCGCCTTTGAGGATCTGAGAAACGATCCGGTACTCCAGCTTCATACAGTCGTTGAAACTTGAGTTTGCGCCGCGCTGCATTTGTTCAAAGGCAATCATGACACTTGTCGGGGATTTCTGGCGGATCGTCTCGGCCGCCTTGATGGCAAAATCCTCGCCGCACCCGTCCAAGCGCTCCAGAATGGCTGCAACGCTGTCTTCTGAAAAACAAGTCTCGATCAGATCGGCCTGTTGCATCAGTGTTCCCGGTTCCACATCCACCAAGAAGGGTTTTAGAGCTGCATCGGCATCATCGGAGCTTACTAGAGCCTCTTCGATGGCCGCCAGATCCGCTTCTTTCACTGTGTGTGTCAGAACGCCGGTGGCCAATGCGTCGCCCTGTTTCAAACGGCCGGCGGATAGAGCACAATAAACACCCGTCTTTTTCGGCATGCGCGGTAGGAAATAGGTACCGCCAACATCGGGGAAAAAACCGATCCCGGTTTCCGGCATGGCAAACATGGTCTTTTCTGTACCAACCCGGTGGCTGCCATGAACGGAAACGCCGACGCCACCACCCATGACGATGCCGTCGATCAGCGCGATATAGGGTTTCGGATAGGCCTTGATCTGCGCGTTCAGAAGATACTCGTCTTTGAAGAACGCCCCGAGACCATCCATCTGGCCGGCCATTTTGGATTCGTAGATGCCGACAATGTCGCCGCCCGCACAGAACGCCTTGCCGCCTTCGCCGGTTATCACGACATGCGCAATTTCTGGATCCTCGGCCCACCGTGTCAACTGATCTACAAGGGCCGTGACCATTCCATGTGTCAGCGCATTGAGCGCCTTTGGCCGGTTGAGGGTTACGAAACCGGCCTTGCCGCGTTTTTCAAACAGAATGTCGCTCACTGCAGATCCTCAAAGGGTCGGTAACATGTCGAGTTATATGTATTGTGCGGTTCCTACAGCCCTTCCCCCTGGAGGAGAAGGGCAGTGTTTTTCAGGTGAGAGCGTTTTTCTTTTACGAACATCCGCTCACCGTCCCCCTTTCTTTACACAAAAGAGGGCAGCGCTGATTGTTTCAGCACGCTTGTGGTCAGTCTTTTAAAAGATGCCGCGAGATGATCAGGCGCATGACCTCGTTGGTGCCTTCCAGGATCTGGTGCACCCGAACATCGCGCAAGAAGCGCTCGATCGGATAGTCCCGCAAATAGCCATAACCGCCGTGAAGCTGAAGCGCGTCATTGACCACTTTGAAACCAGTATCAGTGGCAAGGCGCTTGGCCATGGCGGCGAATTTCGGCGCTTCCGGGGTTTTGGCATCGACTTCGGTCGCAGCTTTGTAAAGCAGTAGACGGGCCGCTTCCAATTCGGTCGCCATGTCTGCCAGGCGGAACTGTAGGGCCTGGAACGCGGTCAGCGGTTTGCCGAACTGCTTGCGCTCGCGCATATAAGCGATCGCCTGATCCAGGCATTCCTGTGCCGGACCAATGGAACAAGCACCAATGTTGAGACGGCCGCCGTCAAGCGCTGCCATAGCAATCTTGAAGCCCTGGCCTTCGACGCCGATGAGGTTCGACTTTGGCACCCGGCAATCCTGGAAGTTCACCTGTGCCGTCGGTTGGCTTTTCCAGCCGAGCTTCACTTCATTGGCGCCGAAACTCAGTCCTGGAGTTCCTTTCTCGACCAACAGGCAAGAGATGCCGCCCGGTCCCTCGTCACCAGTACGGACCATGACCGCATAGAGATCGCTAACGCCGCCGCCCGAAATGAACGCTTTGGAGCCGTTCAGGATGTAATGATCGCCGTCGTCTTTCGCTGTCGTGCGCAGAGCCGCCGCATCCGAGCCGGACCCCGGTTCGGTCAGACAGTAACTGGTGAGCAGCTCCATGGTGCAGAGTTTCGGCAGAAACTTCTGGCGCAGCTCTTCATTGCCGTAGGTGTCGATGATCCAGGACACCATATTGTGGATCGACAGGTAAGCGGCTGTTGCCGTGCAGCCCTTGGACAGCTCTTCAAAAATGAGCGCTGCGTCCAGACGGGTCAGGGCAGACCCACCGACATCATCCCGCACATAAATCCCGGCCAGCCCGAGTTCAGCAGCCTTGCGCATGACCGGAATCGGGAAATAACTGTCTTCATCCCATTGCGCAGCATGCGGCGCCAGTTCGTCCCGCGCAAAGCTTGCTGCCATGTCGCGGATTGCGCGCCGGTCTTCGTTCAATTGAAAGTCCACGATGTCCTCCCAGGAACTTGCGGGGCCGATTCTGGCCGCGCCGCTAACATTTGATCTGTGGCGCGCATAAAAACATATTTGACGCAAACGTCAAACAATCTATTTTTCTTTTTTATTTTCAGTTATTTTACAGAATGTTGGACGTCAGAAATCTGCGTGATAATGTGGCACGCATGTCCGGCGGACATTCAATCTGATGTTTCTCACATTCAAACAGGCCCGTTTCATGCCGTCCCACCGCTCCCTTCCGACCATCACGTCCGATCACATGGATACGCTGCTTGCCGGCACCCGTATGCGCCGCAACCGGCAGACCGATTGGTCCCGGCGCCTGATCCGGGAAAACACCCTGACGGTCGATGATCTGATCTGGCCGATTTTTGTGGTTGACGGCGAAAATGTCCGCCAGGCGGTGCCCTCTATGCCGGGCGTGGAACGTCTGTCTGTTGATGAAGCGGTGCGCGACGCCAATTTGGCGGCCGAACTCGGCATCCCGGCGATTGCCATTTTCCCGTACACCGATCCGGATCTCCGCGATGACAGCGGGTCGGAAGCGCTGAACCCGGAGAACCTGACTTGTCAGGCTTGCCGGGCAATCAAGAAAGAAGGGCTCAACCTCGGCCTGATGACCGATGTCGCGCTCGATCCCTACACCAGCCACGGCCATGACGGCTTGATGGAAGGTGAGAGTATCTTGAACGATGAGACGGTCGACCAGCTATGCCGCCAGGCGCTCAACCAGGCCGAAGCCGGGACTGATGTGATTGCCCCGTCAGACATGATGGACGGCCGGATCGGCGCCATTCGTCAGGCGCTGGATTCACAGGATTTCCGCGGCACGCAGATCATGGCCTATTCGGCCAAATACGCCTCTGCCTTCTATGGCCCGTTCCGCGATGCTGTTGGGTCTTCAGGCACCTTGAAAGGCGACAAGCGCACCTATCAGATGGATCCAGCCAACACGGACGAAGCGCTGCGGGAAGCCGAGCTGGACATTACCGAAGGCGCGGACATGATCATGGTGAAACCCGGCATGCCGTATCTCGACATCGTCCGGCGTCTGAAAGACGAATTCCACGTGCCAACTTACGCCTATCAAGTGTCCGGCGAATTCGCGATGATCAAGGCGGCCAGCGCCAACGGCTGGCTGGACGAAGACCGCACCATGCTGGAAAGCCTTCTGGCGTTCAAACGCGCCGGGGCCGACGGCATTCTGACCTATTTTGCGCCAACTGTTGCGAAAATGCTGACTGGAAAGGACTAACAATTATGATGTTCGCAGCCCCGGCCTCCGCGCCGGGGCCGATACGGGCCGACACAGGCATTTGCTCTTTTGAGATCCCAAATCAAGTCCGTGGTGGCAGTCCAACATTACAGCAAAGCCCCTCCCCTCACGCGGTCATCCTCGGGCTTGATCCGAGGATCCATTCCGTTCCGTTTCCAAACAGCACGGCCTTGTTTGCGGCACGGTCACGGCATGGATTACCCGGTCAAGCCGGGTAATGACGAAGGTGAATGTGGCAGAGGCCTTGCCATTCCCTTAGTGGCATCAAAGCAATAAGTTGACTGTTTAGATGTCAAAGACAAACATTTGCGTTTCTGCCGTCTCCACCCCATATCAAACTCATCACGATTTGGAGAGCCGTAATGTCTGCTGACACAGCATCAAGTTATTCTTCCAGGCAGGATGCGTTTGACCCGCTCTTGCAGCCGGAGCTGTTTGAAGGCGTGCGCAGCCGGCGGATCTTTGCGTTTTTCATTGATGCGTTCGTGATAGCACTTCTGACCATGGGGGCGGCGGTGCTCGTCTTTATCCTCGGTATTTTCACGCTTGGTCTTGGTTTTATCCTCTACGCCATTCTGCCCGCCGGAGTTGCCCTGCTTTATGCGGCGTTCACCCTTGGCGGCCCAGCTGCTGCGACGATCGGCATGCGCGCCATGGGATTGGAGATGCGGCTGTGGTACGGTTCCAAGCCCTACCCGCTCTTAGCTGCAGTGCACTTGTTGCTTTTCTGGTTTTCGATTTCGCTGCTGACACCGTTCGTGTTGCTGGTCTCGCTATTCTCCGACCGCAAACGCCTGCTCCATGACCTGATCCTTGGAACAGTCGTCATCAATTCTGAATACCATCGGGTCTATGTCCGCGATCATCCGACAGGTGGCTGAAGTCCGCAGACGCTGAAAAATTGATCTTCTTTCAACGCATTGCGTAAAAAATCAGCGGCAAAATCAATGTGAAATGGAAAGGATGGCTCTTCCATAGACGCAGTCGGCTGGTCTAAACTGCCCTAGAGTTTTGGGCAGATTGGTTCTAGGCGGGTGAATGCACTCTATTGATATTGCGATGGTGCTGACCTTTGTGGTCATCGCCGCCACCGTCGTTCTTTATGCGCTAGAGCGGTATCCGATCGAAACGGTTGCCCTCGGCTCCGTCTCCGCCTTCATTGTCTTGTTCACGGTGATCCCGGTTACTCAGAGCGATGGCTCTATAGTGACAACGTCTGATTTCCTGACCGGCTTTGCCAATCCGGCGCTGATCACGGTCATCTGCTTGCTGATCATTGGACAAGGACTGTTTCAAACCGACGCGTTGGAAGGCCCGGCCAAGGCCATCGTCAAATGGACCCGCGGCAAGTCCCAATGGGCGGTCATTCCGATTCTTCTGGTTGTTGCCGTCCTAAGCGCGTTTTTGAACAATACGCCTGTGGTGGTGATGTTCCTGCCGATCCTGACTGCAGTCGCAGCGTCCGCCGGCCAGTCATCGTCGCAGGTTCTAATGCCCCTGTCGTTCATTGCCATTCTCGGCGGCATGACCACCTTGATCGGATCGTCCACCAACCTTCTGGTTGCCAATTACGCGGCACAGGTCTCGGATCTGAAACTGACCTTCTTCAGCTTTACACCTATTGGTTTAATGGTGGCAGGTGCGGGCGCCCTTTATGTGCTTTTCGTCATGCCGCATCTGATGCGCGCGCGACAAACCATGGCCGAAGAGTTTCAGGCGACCTCGGGCAAACAGTTTATCGCGCAGATCGAAATCACCTATGGCCATCCTTTGGTCGGCATGGAAGCTGTTTCGGGCATGTTCCCGAAACTCAAGGATATGACGGTACGGCTGGTTCAGCGTGGCCAGCAACCGCTGCTGCCCCCTTTTGAAAATGTTATCCTTGGGCCGGGTGACACGGTTATCGTGGCGGCCACTCGAAACGCACTTGCGAATGCGCTGGCCAGCCGGCAACCGCTCATGGAAACGGAAACCGCTGACGGCAACACGCCCGCCCGTGATGTTCCTGCGACACAGGCCGGTTCCGTCAGCTTGGCAGAAGTGGTCGTTGCCCCAGCCTCCCGCCTCATGGGCCGGACCCTGCCTCAGTCCGGATTTTACACAGATACCGGCTGCCTGGTGATGGGCATTCAGCGGCGCAGCCGCATGCCGCGCATGGCCATGAACGACATTCGCCTGGAAGCGGGCGATGTACTTCTGGTTGCCGCATCTGAGGACGAAATCGCGCGCCTGCGCGGCAACCGTGATGTTTTGCTGCTCGACTGGTCGACGGCGGAAGTGCCCCGCCGCCGTTATGCCCCCCGCGCATTGGCGATTTTCGGCGTTGTTGTTGCGCTCGCAGCCTCCGGCATGGTGCCGATTGTTTCGGCCGCCGTCGGCGGCACCTTTGCGATGATCGCCTCTGGCTGCCTCAATATCCGTCAAGCCATGCGTGCCATCGACAGCCGGATCTTCATGCTGGTCGGCGCCTCGCTTGCCGGTGCGGTCGCGCTGGAAGCCACCGGCGGTGCCTCCGCCATCGCCACCACGCTGGCCAGTCTTTTGGAGGGCAGCCCTCCAGCGGTGGTTCTTTCAGCCCTGTTCTTCATTGTGATGGTTCTGACCAATTTTTTGTCCAACAACGCTGCCGCTGTTTTGTTCACACCGATTGCGATCAACCTTGCAGAACAGATCGGCCAAAGGCCGGAAGCCTTTGTCGTCTGCTTGATCATCGCGGCAAATACATCCTTTGCGACCCCGGTTGGCTACCAAACCAACCTGATTGTGATGGGTCCAGGACATTACCGTTTTGCTGACTTTCTGCGGGCTGGTGTCCCGTTGGCGCTTGTTTTATGGTTGACCTTCTCTTTAATCGCCCCATGGTATTATGGGCTGTGAGACAAGGTTCGGGCCACAGGAAACAAAGGTGACACGCCACCCTACAGACCATCCGCAATTCTATCTGACAGCACCGGCGCCCTGCCCCTATTTGGAAGGCTGTCAGGAACGGAAGGTCTTCACGCACCTTGTTGGTCATGGTGCTCCAGCTCTCAATGAGGTCCTGACACAAGGCGGATTCCGGCGCAGTCAGAACATTGCCTATCGCCCGGCCTGCGAGAACTGCCAGGCCTGCATTTCTGTGCGGGTGCGGGTCGATGACTTCAAGTGGACGAAGTCGTTCAAGCGCGTCTGGAAATCCGGCACAAATGTTATTGGCGCCCGCTTGCCGGCCAGCCCCTCTGCCGAACAATACGACCTCTTCCGCGATTACCTTCAGGCTCGTCACGAAGACGGCGGCATGACCGACATGAGCATTCTCGATTATGCAATGATGGTCGAGGACACCCATGTGGAAACGATGGTGATCGAATACCGCAAACGCGGTCCGGACACCTTCTTAACTGGTGCCGGAGAAGGCCCACTTCTTGGCGTCGCACTCAGCGATCAACTGAGCGACGGGCTATCGATGGTCTATTCGTTTTACGATCCGGATTTCACCGAAACAGCGCTCGGCACGTATATGATCTTGGACCATATCGAGCGTGCCCGGCAACTGAACCTGCCATATATCTATCTCGGCTATTGGGTCGAGGGCTCTGCCAAGATGGCTTATAAAGCCCGGTTCCGGCCGCAGGAACATCTTGGCCCCAACGGCTGGGCACTTTCAAATGCGCCATCCACGACAGAAACCGACTGAGTAAATCAGGGCGTTTACGGGATATCCTTGCGGATCGACGTAAACACGGATCGGAACATCTCTTCCGTCAACCGGCCGGTGTTGGTGTTGTATCTGGAGCAATGATAGCTGTCGTGCAGCACCAGATTCGTTCCAGGCAATTCGTGGCGGCCATTGTGGGAAAACGGAAACTGCGCCCGCTTCAAATCCAAAGCCGTTAAAAAGGTCTCGTGCGCAATCCGCCCCAGTGCCAGAACGGCCCGGATCGAGGGGTTGGCCGCCATGGTCGACAGAAGATACGGACGGCACGTTTTGATTTCCGCCCCGGTCGGTTTGTTTTGCGGCGGCAGGCACCGGACCGCGTTGGTGATTAGAGCATCAGTCAGCTCCAGCCCGTCATCTGGCCGCGCCTGATATTCGCCTTTGGCAAAGCCGAAATCCAGCATGGTGTGATAAAGAAGATCGCCCGCGTAATCGCCCGTAAATGGACGTCCGGTGGCATTGGCGCCACGCATTCCCGGCGCCAAGCCAATGACCAGAAGCCGCGGCTTAGCGGAGGTAAAGGATGGAACCGGGGCGTTGAACCATTCCGGATGCTCAGCTTGGAGGCCTTCGCGGAATTCCACCAAACGCGGACACGCCCGACAATCCAGCGGCGGATCGGCGGGCGTGTTTGTATAGGACTGGACCGGCATCTAACCGCTCTTAGTAGTCGTCATCCTCAATGTCGTCATCGTCCATTTCCGGGGCAGCCGGGCGTTGCGGACGCTCGGACGGATCACGGCCGATCTTATTGGCAAGGCTTGCAAGATCAATGAAGTGATCGGCTTGCCGGCGGAGGTCGTCTGCGATCATCGGCGGCTGGGTTTTCAGCGTTGAGACGACGCTAACCTTCCGGCCCTTGCGTTGCAGAGCTTCGACCAGCGAGCGGAAATCGCCATCGCCGGAGAACAAAACAACGTGGTCGATAGTATCGACCAGTTCCATTGCATCGACAGCCAGTTCGATATCCATATTGCCCTTGACTTTGCGGCGGCCCGCACTGTCGACAAACTCTTTCACAGGCTTGGTAATAACTTTATAGCCATTGTAGTCGAGCCAATCGATCAACGGCCGGATGGAGGAATACTCCTGATCCTCGATCAAAGCCGTATAGTAGTAGGCACGCAACAGATAGGCCTGGCCCTGAAACTCCTTCAACAGCCGCTTGTAGTCGATGTCAAAGCCGATTGCTTTGGCTGTCGAATACAAATTTGCACCGTCGATGAACAAGGCAACCTTTTCTCGTGCATCAAACATTTTTATTGAAACCCTTCTAAGTGGTATGCGCCGCTTGTTTTGGTCCGCTGAAATAAGGCCCACTTCCCACCATTAAGAGCCTCACGGAAATCAAAACGCACTGGACGCATATGTTATCTGATCATTGCGCCTTCTGGGCTTTGGTACGGATCAGATTATTATTAGTTCTTCCAGCGCACCTCTATGAGATATAGGGCGCCAAGTACTGGCGTACACTATCTCATCTATACGCTGCAACGGCCATGCAATAAGAATGGTGAAAAAACAACCAAAATTTTTGCCAATATTTAGGCACTGCCCCGGAAAAACCACAAGGGGTTGCTTTTTGGTAAGGCGATCACTATACGCTTGAAGTTCTTGTTCCTACAGCTATGGAGACGTCGAAATGGCGCGCGTGACCGTCGAGGACTGCATCGACAAGGTCGAAAACCGGTTTGAGCTGGTGCTGCTTGCTGCGCATCGCGCTCGCATGATTTCCAGCGGATCTCCGCTGACGATCGACCGCGACAACGATAAAAACCCTGTCGTCGCCTTGCGTGAAATCGCCGAGCAGACCGTCAGCCCGGAAGACATGAAAGAAGACCTGATTCATTCGCTTCAGAAGTTTGTTGAAGTGGATGAACCGGAAGCAGAAGCCGTACCGGTTGTCGCGGTTCCTGGCCAGCATCAGGTCACTCAGGTCAATACCGTGGACGACAGTGCCGTCGAATTTGACCGCATGTCTGAAGAAGACCTGCTGCGCGGCCTGGAAGGCCTGGTTCCGCCGGAGCGGACTGACGACGTTTAAGCAGTTTCATTGGCCGGAGCGTTGCCGGACTGACCCGGCGCTCCGGTCGAGTTTTCTCTGATCCGCCCTATTGCCTGGCGGTTGCATGGGTCAGTCTCGGCCATGATGCGTCAATACGAATTGGTTGAGCGGGTTACCCGCTATAACCCTGAAGCCGATGAAGCCTTGCTCAACAAGGCCTATGTCTATGCCATGCAAAAACATGGCTCGCAGACACGGGCGTCTGGCGACCCCTATTTCTCCCATCCTCTTGAAGTGGCTGCGATCTTAACCGATCTGCGGTTGGATGATGCGACCATTGCGGTTGCTCTGTTGCACGACACGATTGAGGACACAGACGCGACCCGCGCCGAGATCGATTCTCTGTTTGGCGAAGAAATCGGCAAACTGGTCGATGGGCTCACCAAGATCAGCCGGTTGGATCTGGTTTCCCGTAAAGCCAAGCAGGCGGAAAATTTCCGCAAGCTGCTGCTCGCCATCGCCGATGATGTGCGCGTTCTTTTGGTGAAACTGGCCGACCGCCTGCACAACATGCGCACGCTTCATCACATGCCGGAGCACAAACGCGGCCGGATCGCAGAAGAAACCATGGAGATCTATGCGCCGCTGGCCGGACGTATGGGCATGCATGACCTGCGTGAGGAACTGGAAGATATTTCCTTCCACACCCTCAATCTGGAAGCTTACGAGACCATCACCGAGCGGTTGGCAGACCTTCGGGAGCGCAACCGGGATCTCATCCTGGACATTGAAACCACCCTGACCGAACGCTTGTCAGAGCGCGGCATGGCGGCCCTGGTTAAAGGCCGGGAAAAACGCCCCTATTCCATCTTCCGCAAGATGCAGCGCAAGGCCATCGGTTTTGAGCAATTGTCCGATATCTATGGTTTCCGGGTGACGGTCGGCACCATGGAAGCCTGCTACCGGGTTCTGGGTGTCATCCACACGACTTGGCCAACGGTGCCGGGACGCTTCAAAGATTACATCTCTACGCCCAAGCAAAACGACTACCGGTCTTTGCACACAACGATCGTCGGGCCGTCCCGCCAGCGTGTCGAACTGCAGATCCGCACTGTCAACATGGACCGTGTCGCCGAATATGGCATTGCCGCCCACGCCCTTTATAAGGACGGCGAATATGGCGGCCGGAACATTGCCAATCATACAGAAGATTGCCGGGCTTTTGAGTGGCTACGGCGTACAACAGAGCTTTTGGCCCAAGGCGATACGCCGGAAGAATTCCTGGAAAACACCAAGCTGGAACTTTTCCACGATCAGGTGTTCTGTTTCACACCGAAAGGCCGTTTGATTGCGCTGCCACGCGGCGCGACCCCAATCGATTTCGCCTATGCAGTTCACACTGATATCGGCAACACCTGCGTCGGCTGTAAGGTCAACGGCAAGATCATGCCGCTGGTCACGGAACTGCATAACGGCGATGAAGTGGATGTGATCCGCTCGCAGGCCCAAACACCGCCACCGGCATGGGAAGCCATTGCGGTCACGGGTAAGGCGCGCGCCGCCATACGCCGGGCGACCCGCGAATCTGTCCGCAAACAATATGGGGCCCTCGGCGAACATATTCTGAAGCGCGCTTTTGCGCGGGCAGACAAAGCCTATTCGGAAGACCTTCTGGAAGCCGTTCTCGGGGAACACCATCAAAATAGTGTCGCCGATCTTTTAGCGGCGGTCGGCCGCGGTGATTTGAGCGCACAAACCATTTTGAAATCCGCTCACCCGGATTATCAGGATGAACGGGTTGCGATTTTGGGCCCGCCTTCCGGCGAAGGCTGGTTCGACCTCAAACAAGGGCACGGTTTGAAGTTTCGCATTCCTCCAACTGGTCTTGCAGATGGTTCTGAGGAAGATGGGGAAGCCTGGACGGACGGCAGCGCGTTGCCGATCCGCGGCCTCTCCGGTGACATTCCCGTGAGCTTTGCGCCTAATGGCGGAGCCGTTCCAGGAGACCGGATTGTGGGCATCTTGAACCCGTCCGGCGGGGTGACAATTTACCCGATACAATCGCCGGCCTTGAAGGAATTCGACGACGAGACCGAGCGCTGGGTCGACGTGCGGTGGGATATCGATGTCAACAATCCTGAGCGTTTCCCGGCGCGCCTGGAGATTTCGGCGGCCAACGAACCCGGATCTCTTGCCACGATCGCACAAATAATCGGTGAGAACAGCGGCAATATTGACAATGTCAAAATGGCACAGCGGGCGCCGGACTTCCACCAAATGATTATTGATTTGGAAGTCTGGGACCTTAAACACTTGAACCGCATCATCAACCAGCTGCGCTCAAAACCAAATGTTTCCAGTGTAAGCCGCGTTAACGGCTAACCGGACCCTAAAAGTCAAAAGGACTAAATTTTATGACACGTGACGAGGTTTTGTCAGTCTTCCGCGAGGCGGGCGCTATGCTGGAAGGCCATTTTATTTTGACCTCAGGTCTGCGCAGCCCGATCTTTCTGCAAAAGGCGCGCGTGTTCATGTATCCGGACAAAACCGAGATGCTCTGCAAGGCCCTTGCAGATAAAGTCAAGGCATCCGGTCTTGGCGACATCGACTATGTTGTCTCTCCGGCCCTGGGAGGTCTCATTCCCGGATATGAGACGGCACGCCACCTAGGCATTCCCGCTATGTGGGTTGAGCGCGAAGATGGTGAGTTCCGGTTGCGCCGCTTCGAGATGCCGGAAGGCGCCCGTGTCATCATCGTTGAGGATATCGTCACAACAGGTCTTTCCTGCCGCGAAACGGTAACTTCTCTGAAAGCACTTGGTGCTGAAGTCTTGGCAGTCGCCTGCTTGATCGACCGGTCCGGCGGGGAAGCTGATGCTGGTGTTCCAGTAATAGCTTTAGCCGATTACAAAGTACCGGCCTATGAACCGGACAAATTGCCACCCGAACTTGCGGCTATTCCAGCTGTCAAACCGGGAAGCCGAGGACTGGCTTGATCCGGTCCTTCAGATTTGGGAGAGAGACAGCCGACTGATGCTGTTCCGCCGCAGAAATAGACCGACACAGATCGAGCGCTTGCGTGTTGCCGTTTGGCCGCGCCACAGCTGGGCGCGTTCGACCCGCTATTTCGGCAAGCGTGTTCTGCGATTGACGGCCACGCCGCATGCCATTGCCATCGGTTTTGCCGCAGGTGCCTTCGCCTCCTTTACGCCTCTGATTGGCTTTCACTTTCTGACTGCTTTTGCGCTTGCCTGGATCCTGCGCGGCAATCTGATTGCGTCAGCCCTTGGAACCTCCATCGGCAATCCACTGACCTTTCCGTTTATCTGGGCGTTTACATACAAGATCGGCCAATGGGTGCTCTATGGCCAGGCACCGGACACTGACCCGCATGCCGTTCACGCCCAATTCCAAAGCAGCCTGTTTGAAAAATCTCTCGATTCGCTGCTGCCGATGGTCAAACCAATGTTCATTGGCGCAGTGCCCTTAGGATTAACTGTCGCGACCGTCTCCTATTTCATCGTCTATAAAAGCGTCGAGGTGTATCAACGCCGCCGCCGCACCACGATTGAGACAAATGGCAAACGGTTGTTTCCAGCGCCTGGCCGTGCCTATGACGACGAAACTGGCAACTAACCACTTTCCCCCCTACATAAATGGTCCGAAACCGTAGGATTGGACGAACCGAACATGATTTTGGGCATCGGCAGCGACCTAATCGACATCCGCCGGATCGAAAAAACCCTTGAGCGTTTCGGTGAACGCTTCACAAACCGGGTTTACACCGAGGTTGAACGGGCGAAATCAGATAAGCGCGCACAGCGGGCGGCCTCTTATGCCAAGCGTTTTGCGGCCAAAGAAGCTTGTTCAAAAGCGCTTGGCAGCGGCATCCGTATGGGTGTGGCCTGGCGGGAAATGGGCGTTGTAAACCTACCCTCCGGCAAACCAACGATGAACCTTACAGGCGGTGCAGCGGAGCGTTTGAACGCCATGGTGCCCGATGGTTTCCGCGCAACAATCGATCTGACAATCACCGATGACTTCCCGCTGGCGCAAGCTTTCGTCGTCATCTCAGCTTGGCCAAAGGACTGGCCAGAGCCGAATTCTTCAGTGTCTCTCTAACACCAGCCTTGTTTTTCTTTAGCAAGTCTCAGGCAAAAATTGGGGTCACAATAGAATTGTAAGCACCAATTTCGTTAGGACCAACATGAACTTATCAGGGTCTGACAGTAGCAAGACGAGCAATTTTTCAGAGACGGCGAAGATAATCCTTCAGGCTCTGCTCATTGCCTTGGCGATTCGCACATTCCTGTTCCAGCCGTTTGTGATTCCATCAGGATCAATGAAGAATACGTTGCTGGTTGGCGATTATCTGTTTGTTTCCAAATACAGCTATGGATATTCACGTTACTCATTCCCCTTCGGCTAGCACCGTTTTCCGGACGGATATGGGGCTCAAAGCCGGAACGTGGCGACGTTACAGTTTTCAAACGGTCCACTGATGCGTCCACAGACTACATCAAACGTGTCATCGGATTGCCCGGCGATACGATTCAAATGGTTGACGGCATTCTTCACATTAACGGGGAAGCGGTGGAACGCGAACGCATCACCGACTTCATAGACCAAGGTCCATTTGGAAACGTCAGGCATGTACCACGCTACCGTGAAACGCTGCCCAATGGGGTCAGCTACGACACCCTCGACATGACACCTGTCGGCCAGCTGGACAACACACGCAAACATGTTGTTCCAGATGGACACTATTTCATGATGGGTGACAACCGAGACGTTTCTCATGACAGCAGAGTGTTTTCAGATTTCGGGGTGATTCCTCTGGCAAATTTCATTGGCCGCGCGGAAGTCCTATTCTTCTCAATAGATAAAGACACACCGGCCTGGAAGGTCTGGACTTGGCCTTGGACCGTTAAATGGAACCGGATAGGAAAGGTTCTTTGACTGTTTGGCCAGTTCTCCTGCTATCGGCCTGCGCCAATTGACCGCTTAGCAGCGCAAGTTGTTATGCTTCACCGGCCTTTGACCATCTGCGCAATACCGGCTTAGCGATCAATCGGTAGCAACAGCCATCAACAGTTCTTCCAAACCCGGAAGAAGACATACAAACGCGTGCATTGCACCTGCCCGCCCGAAAGGCTAAGAGTGGCCCGTATCCAGCCGCCGGACCCGGCGGATTCTACAATTTTTTTTAGGGACAGCATGAGCGTGACCGAAAACGGAAAAGACAAGGAAAGTGGCCTTTACGAGACAGTTAAGGTCATTGTCCAGGCACTTCTGATCGCTCTTGTGGTCCGGACATTCCTGTTCCAACCCTTCAACATTCCATCCGGCTCGATGAAGGATACGCTGCTGATCGGCGACTATCTGTTTGTGTCGAAATACAGCTACGGCTATTCGCGTTATTCCTTCCCGTTTGGATTGGCTCCGATTTCCGGCCGGATCTGGGAAGCTGAACCGCAGCGCGGCGATATTGCCGTCTTCAAACTGCCGACTGACACCTCCATCGACTACATCAAACGGGTGATTGGCCTGCCGGGCGACACCATCCAGATGATCGACGGCGTGGTTCATATCAATGGCGAAGCCGTCGCGCGCGAACAGATCGATGACTATATCGAACAATCACCTTCCGGGGCTGTCCGCCGTGTGCCCCGCTACCGGGAAACGCTTCCCAATGGGGTCAGCTACGAAACGCTCGACCTGACCAATCGCGGCCAACTGGACAACACCCGGGAATATAAGGTCCCGGAAGGCCATTATTTCATGATGGGCGACAACCGGGACAATTCCATTGACAGCCGCGTACTGAGCCGCGTTGGTTACGTCCCGTATGAGAATTTCATTGGCCGCGCCGAGGTCTTGTTCTTCTCCATTGGAGATGGCACACCGGCCTGGCAAATCTGGACGTGGCCTTGGACCGTGCGCTGGAGCCGGATCGGCCGCGGGCTCTAAGTCAGGTTTAAGTCCTCACACTTTCGGACAGGCAGCGTCCGCTGAATGCAGACGGGCCTCAAAAGATGACAAAAGAAAAAAAGCAAAATCCGATCGCGGCGCTGAAGGCAGCGCTGCAACATGACTTTAAGGATCTGGAGCTGCTCCGGGTTGCGTTGACGCACGCCAGCGCCCTGGACCCGGCCGATACCGTGACCGGTAGCTACCAGCGGCTGGAATTCCTGGGCGACCGTGTCTTGGGATTGGTGGTGGCCTCCATGCTGCATCACCATTTCCCCAAAGCCGATGAAGGGGAGCTCGCCCGCCGCTTCAATCACATGGTCAAACGGGAAACCTGCGCGGAAATCGCCGGTGAACTCGGTGTCGGCGACGCCATGCGCATTGGCCAGGCAGAAGCCCAAACGGGAGGACGTAAAAAGACCGCCCTCCTGGCTGATATTTGCGAAGCGCTTATCGCCGCGATTTACCTCGATGGCGGATTTGACGCTGCAGACAGCTTCGTCCGGCGCCTTTGGGAGCCACGTATGTTATCGTGGACCGGCCCCTTGCGTGACGCCAAGACCACGCTGCAGGAATGGGCCCAGTCGAAGAGCCTGCCGACGCCGCGTTATGAGGTCAGTCGCCGGGAAGGCCCCGACCACGCCCCGAGTTTTACGGTCGCGGTACTGGTTCAGGGGCTGAAGAACGGTGAAGGCAAAGGCGGATCGAAACGGATTGCCGAACAGAACGCCGCCGAAGCGGTGTTGCGCCGGGAAGGCGTTTGGAAGGACTAAGAAACTTTGAGCGACGACACCTCGAACGAACCGGACGACTTTGACGCAGATGGCGAGGACGGCACCGAGTTCGTGCCGCCGCAAGGCCGGTTTGACATTCCCCTACCCGATCCGCTCGGCGCCATGCCGTCCGACACCAAGGCCGGTTTTGTCGCGTTGATCGGTGCGCCCAATGCCGGCAAATCGACGCTGATCAACCAGCTGGTCGGCACCAAGGTCTCCATTGTCACTCACAAGGTGCAAACCACCCGCGCCATCGTGCGCGGTGTGGCCATGAACGGCACGGCCCAGATTGTCTTCATCGACACCCCTGGGATCTTCAAGCCCAAACGGCGGCTCGACCGGGCGATGGTCGATACAGCATGGGGCGGTGCGCGCGATGCCGATGTCATCGCCCTTTTGATCGACGCCCGCAAAGGCATCGATGAGGAGGTGGAATCAATCCTCAAGCGCCTCAAAGGGCAATCGACACCAAAAGTCCTGATCCTGAACAAGACCGATGTGGCCAACCGGGAAAAACTTTTAAGGATTGCGCAAGCGGCCAACGAACATATTGAATTTGAAGAAACTTTCATGATCTCCGCACTGACCGGTGACGGCACGCAGGCGATCCTGGACTATTTCTCAACCAAAATCCCGGAAGGCCCCTGGCTTTATCCGGAAGACCAGCCGTCCGATCTGCCTTTGCGCATTCTGGCCGCTGAAATCACGCGGGAAAAATTGTTCGAGCGCCTGCACCAGGAACTTCCCTATATCTCCACGGTCGAAACCGAACGCTGGGAAACCAAGAAAGACGGCTCGGCCAGGATCGAACAGACGATCTATGTGGAGCGGGACAGCCAGAAGAGCATCGTGCTTGGCAAGAAAGGCCAGACGATCAAACAGATATCTCAAGCCTCGCGCAGCGAGATTTCCGAGATCATCGAAGCCCCCGTGCACTTGTTCCTGTTCGTTAAAGTCCGAGAGAATTGGGCCAATGACCCGGAACGCTACCGGGAAATGGGCTTGGAATTTCCGAAGTAGAGTTTCAAGGCGAATCCGCACTTAGATTTGTTATCCCAAAACAGATCGCTCACTCATCTAAGAGATAAGCGCTGACCTCTGAATTCAAATGCAGAAACATGTCGTTGACATTTTCAGGGCTAGTCACCAGACGAAATTCGTTTTCCCATCTTAGGAGGCGCTGTTTGGTGAGACTGTTTTCCTCTCCGAAAACTTCATCCGCGATGTAAGGCGGGATGCGGGCTGCAGTGAAGAATATACTTCCCGCTGTTCGGGTAATTGCCGACAGTGTTGTCGTGTACAACTTACTTGCTTTTTCCGCAACGGTTTCATCGGAGCTGATGACTTTTTCGATATATGGTTGTTCGGCTGCCAGTTCTTGAACAAAAGATATTGCAAGGGCGGCATTGGCGAGAAATTGAGACCCGGACTTCAGGGAATTGAATGCGCCGCGCCCCTTCGCGCTTGTGACCATTCCTCTCAAATTGCCACTGACATTCATGGCAGGTGTCAGCCGAATCAAACCAGATATCACGGAAAAACTGCCCTTGAATCGAAAAGACCGAAGCATTGCATATGCTGCTCCACCCCGTCCCAAATACTTGGCACCGCTCACGTATTCATCAGCAACCTTGAGAGCTTGTTGAATATCGTCCTGAGAGATTCCCGAAATCTTGATGGGCTCGTCACGATTCAGAAATTCGAATGGAGCAACTTCTTTTCTATACTCGCAAAAATTTTTTTTGTTTTCTTGGTAGTCGAATAATATTCTCTCCATGTTCTTTATCCTGACCAGTATTTTTCAGTTGTTTAAACCTGTTTCTTGATAAATCGCATCGTTCGCAAAACTTGTTTTCGGATATTCTCAGGCACTGATACTAGAGTAACTCGTTTAAAGCCGCTACGGGGAACAAGGCTCAGGATGGAATGGAGCGGACGCGGTGTGGTATTGACCACCCGCAAACACGGCGAAAACGATGCTATTTTGGAAGTGATGACCGCAGAGCGTGGCCGTCACCTTGGCCTTGTGCGCGGTGGCCGCTCCAAACGGCATCGGCCTTCCCTTCAACCCGGCAATGAGTTGCAGCTGACTTGGAAGGCGCGGCTTGCCGACCATCTCGGCCAATTCCAGATCGAACCGGTGCGAGCGCGTGCGGCTGACCTGATGCACAGCAGCATTGGTCTTGCCGCCGTTCAGCATTTGGCGTCCCTCGCCCGTCTTCTCCCCGAACGTCATCCCTACCCGCGGATCTATTCTGCGCTCAACGTCGTGCTGGACCACCTCGATGCCGCCGATGCGGCGGCTGCCCTCATGATCCGCTTCGAGCTGGAGCTGCTTCAGGAACTTGGTGCGGGTCTGGATCTTACTTCCTGTGCCGCAACCGGAACGACAGATGACCTTGCCTATGTCTCGCCGCGCTCTGCCCGTGCCGTGAGCCGGGATGCAGGCTTGCCTTACCACGACAAACTGTTGCCCCTGCCTGCGTTCTTGCTGGCCGGCCAGCGTCAAAAGGGCAGTGAACTCACCTGGACTGACATCACGCAAGGCTTTCAGCTCACAGGCTTTTTTCTCGACCGCCAGCTCAGTGAGCGCAATGTCACAGATAGCGGCACGCGCGCGTTACTTCAAAACGCCCTAGAGAGGCGTTACCGGATAGACTTTCCCTGGAATTTTTGAACTAACGACGCACAAATCGTTGTTATTGTTCAGGAAACCCGCGTCTTATCAACCACTTTAGGTAATTTTTCACCACCAAGGCCGTTGTTAAGTAACACAGTCAACTCTTCCGCGGGCAGAGGCTTCGAAAAGAGGTAGCCCTGAACACAACAGGTACCGATGTCCTGGAGCACGTTGAGCTCTTCTTCCGTTTCGACACCCTCCACGACACAAGAAATTTCCATATCGCGGCAAAGGGCGAGCAACGATTTGACAATCCCATAACCCGCAGTTTCTGGATGAATTCCGCTCACAAAACTCCGGTCAACCTTGATGCAGTCCAGTGGCAAACTGTGGACATGAGACAAGCTCGAATACCCTGTTCCAAAATCATCCAGCGAAAGACTAATACCGGCATTCTTCAATGTAGAAATTGCACGGCACGCTTCATTGAAGTCCCACATGATGGACGTTTCAGTAATCTCGCAACTCAAACGCTGTGGATCGAACCGAGCGGTGTCGATCTTCTTCAAAAGCTCGTCGACAAAGCCACGGGACGACAGGTTTGTGGCCGACAGGTTGAAGGACATCTTGACGTTTTCAGGCCAATCCTTGAACGCATCAAGAGCCTTTTCCAACAATACAAACGTCAACTTGTTGATCAGGCCGGTACTCTCTGCGACCGGGATGAATTCTGCGGGAGAGACTTTGCCTGCCACCGGGCTCTCCCATCGGGCCAGGCACTCCACACTCGTGATGGTGTTTGTCGTGATGTCAACAATCGGCTGGAAGACGACGGACAGCTCCTGATCGAAGTCAGCAGATCTCAAGGCACCAGAAAGTTCTACTTTCTGCTGCATGACAGCGCGCATCGCATCGTCGAACACAATTAAATGCATATTTGGCATTTCCTTGACAGTGTTCAGCGCATAGAGCGCGCGCTCCAGCAGCTCATGACCACTTTCCTCTACCTTCTCGAGAAATGCCATCCCTGCGGAGTAGTTCAAACGCAAGGAGTAGTCCCCAACCAAACAGGGATCTTTGAAAATGGTTTTCAGTATTTGGCGCGTTTGCTCTCCATCCAGAACATCACTTGGGGCAATAACAGCGAATTCATCACCTGCCATGCGCGCTATAAAAGCGCCTTTGGGAAAATGCTCTGTGGTGCGCGCAACGATCTCCAGAAGCACCTTGTCGCCAGCAGCGACACCCGCGACATCATTGATTGCTTTAAACCCTCCGAGATCGAAGACCAATATGCTGAAGAATTGACCTGACTGCCGTGCTACCTCGCCGAATTCATCCAACTTTGAAAAAAAGTACCGCCGGTTCGGCAGCTCCGTCATGAAATCATGGGTCGCAATGTGCTGGTAACGATCGCTGTCTTTCTGGGTTTCCTGTTGTTTTTTCTCAAGCGCCTCGGTCTGGCGCTTCAGTTTCTCCCGGGCACGAAGCAGGTTCGAAAACTCTTTGGAATAACTGCTGATCAGGAAAAACGTTGATAGCGGCCCTACCATGGCCATGAAAGCAAACGGGACAAACTCTGGCCCACCAACCGCCGGAAAATAAATGATATACAGGCCACTGCCGAGCACCGCGCACAGAAATGCATAAGACCTATAGTGGCTAAGGCTGCAAATACTTATTACGTTGACGATCACCACGGTAAATGCGGCTTGTAGCTGAAGATATGGACCGCCGTACGGAAATAGTATCAGCCCCCATCCTGCGAACAT
This sequence comes from Roseibium sp., assembly GCF_965216085.1. Lineage (GTDB taxonomy): Bacteria > Pseudomonadota > Alphaproteobacteria > Rhizobiales > Stappiaceae > Roseibium. The sequence continues at coordinate 3,562,738 of NZ_OZ244138.1, forward strand.
AAGCGTCGTAACAGCTACTCCAATGCCATCGTCTCGACGCCAACGGCGAAGATCACCATTTTCCAGCGATTTGTTTTGGCCCTTCCACAATGAATAAAGCCGAATGGCAGAGAACGTTGTCACAAGCCCCGGATAAACAACGACAGCCCAAATTGGCGCAACATCCCAATGGCCTATGGAAAGTGCCCACCCAAACACCAAACAAATGGCGTGTAGTAACTTTCCTTGCCTTTGAATGAACAGTCTATGGCTTCTGATGACCTGAAGCTCTTCCCCTTCGTCAGACAACCAATTTATGAACCGATTCCACGCCATCACAGGTCTACTTTTGCCAAAAATAACTGCTTACAAGTAATTCATTTATTACAACCATATTCTTATTAACGAATATTACCAATGCGGGCATGCGCAACACGGATGACCATTCCGATTGGACTGCACACATTTAACAAACCTACATCAAGACGAACGGTGCTCACTTTTCACCAATTGCAACTATCAATGAGGGTTCAACCGTCAATTTTTGAGTGAAATTGCCCACAGGAACAGCGGAAATCCGTTGAAAATCTGCCGTTTTTGCGCGGATAAGCGTGGCGGTTGATTGAACTCATTCGCCGAACCCGGTAGCAAGCAAGTATGGGAAAAGAAGTCACACCACCGCCGAGCGGCACTGAAGGCATCAATCTGAAGGATGCGCTGGAAGAGCGTTATCTCGCCTATGCGCTGTCGACCATCATGCACCGGGCCCTGCCGGATGTGCGCGATGGCTTGAAACCGGTGCACCGGCGCCTCCTCTATGCCATGCGCCTGCTCAAACTGGACCCGGGCCAGGGTTTCAAGAAATGTGCCCGTGTGGTCGGTGATGTGATCGGTAAATATCACCCGCATGGCGACCAGGCGGTCTATGACGCGCTTGTCCGCTTGGCGCAGGATTTTGCACAGCGCTACCCGTTGATCGACGGCCAGGGCAACTTCGGCAACATCGACGGCGATAACGCAGCCGCGATGCGGTACACCGAAGCCCGGATGACCGACACGGCCAAGCGTCTGCTGGATGGTTTGGACGAAAACGCGGTCGACTGGCGCGAGACTTATGACGGCGAGGATCGTGAGCCGATCGTTCTGCCGGGTGGATTTCCGAACCTTCTCGGCAACGGCTCGTCCGGCATTGCTGTGGGCATGGCGACCTCCATTCCGCCCCACAACGCTTTTGAGCTGTGCAACGCTTGCCAGCACTTGATCAAGAACCCGAATGCCGAAGTTGATGAGCTTCTGGAGCATATCAAGGGGCCGGATTTCCCGACCGGCGGCCTTCTGGTGTCCGATCAGGGCTCCATCCGCGAGGCCTATGCGACGGGGCGCGGCAGTTTCCGTGTCCGTGCCCGCTGGGAAGTGGAAGAACTCAGCCGTGGTCAATGGGCGATTGTCGTCACTGAGATCCCCTATCAGGTGCAAAAATCGCGCTTGATCGAAAAAATCGCTGAGCTTCTGACAGCGCGCAAACTACCCTTGCTGGATGACGTGCGCGATGAGTCTGCTGAAGACCTGCGCATCGTTCTGGTGCCGCGTTCCAAGAACGTCGATGCCAACCTGTTGATGGAATCCCTGTTCAAGCTGACGGATTTGGAAAACCGCTTCTCGCTGAACATGAACGTTCTTTCCATGGGCAAGGTGCCGATGGTCATGGGTCTGAAGCAGGTCCTGCGCGAATGGCTCGATCACCGCAAGGTGGTGCTGGTCCGCCGCTCTGAACACCGGCTCGGCCAGATCAACCATCGCCTGGAGGTTCTGGAAGGCTATCTGATCGCCTATCTGAACCTGGATGAAGTCATCCGCATCATCCGCGAAGAAGATGATGCCAAGGCGGAACTGATCCGCACCTTCGAGCTGACGGATGTTCAGGCGGAAGCGATCTTGAACATGCGTCTGCGCTCCTTGCGCAAGCTGGAAGAGCTGGAAATCCGCAAAGAGCACGACAAGCTTTCGGAAGAAAAAGACGGTCTCACCAAACTGCTCGCTTCTGACGCCCGCCAATGGACCAAGATCTCCAAGGAAATCGGCGAAGTCGCCAAGGTCTACGGCCCGGAAACGGACATTGGCAAACGCCGCACCGATAAAGCCGAAGCGCCAGAAGCTGATCTGGTCGACATCCAGCAGGCGATGATTGAAAAAGAGCCGATCACGGTCATCATCTCGGAGAAGGGCTGGATCCGGGCGCTCAAAGGCCATCAGGCCGATCTTTCAAGCCTGTCGTTCAAACAGGGCGACAAGCTGAAACTGTCCTTCCATGCAGAAACCACGGACAAGATCCTGGTGTTTTCCACCGGCGGCAAGTTCTTCACGCTTGGCGCCGACCGCCTGCCGGGCGGGCGCGGGCACGGTGAACCGATCCGTCTCATGGTGGAAATGGACGAGGCCCAAGATGTCGTCAGTGCCTTTGTGCACAAGCCGGGCCGGAACCTGCTCTTAAGCACCAACGAAGCGCGTGGTTTTGTCGTCAGCGAAAACGACGTCATCGCCAACACGCGAAAGGGCAAACAGGTTCTGAACATGACGGCGCCAACCGAAGCGGCATTGTGCGTTGACGCAAGCGGCGATCATGTTGCGATCATTGGCGAGAACCGGAAACTTCTTGTGTTCCCGCTGGCCCAGATTGCGCAGATGTCCCGTGGCCGGGGCGTGCGTCTGCAGCGTTACCGCGATGGCAATGTGTCCGACATCCGGGTCTTTGCTGGAGAGACCGGCCTGACATGGACCGACAGCTCTGGACGCAGCTTCACCCGTTCGCTGGAAGACCTAGCCGAATGGCGCGGAGATCGCGGCCAAGCCGGGCGCCTGCCGCCGACCGGTTTCCCACGCTCGAACAAGTTTGGGCCGAAAACGCTTTAAGTCTGACTGGCGGCATTCAGGTGCCGCCATTTGCCGGGCGACATTCCGTAAGCGCGTTTGAAATGCCGGCTCATGTGGCTTTGATCGGCAAAGCCGGTCGTGACAGCAGCACTCGCGAGGCTTTCTCCGCTGGCGAGCTCCTGTTTCACCTGCTCCAGGCGCCGCATCACCAGATATCGGTGCGGGCTTGTTCCAAAGGCCTTTCGGAACTGGCGGGCAAGCGCAAAACGGTCCAGGTTCGCGATTTCCTCCAAATCCCCGGAAACGACTGGATCAGTCGCATTTTCCTTCAAGAACTCCGCGCATTTTTTCAAACCTGGCCAGTCAAGCGTGCGTTTGGAGTCGCTCTTGTCGTCCGAAAAGCGTTTCAGGCAGGCGGACAGATCGGATAACACGCTGCTCACTTTGAGATCGCCCATTTCTTGATCGATGTCGTCCAGAGCTTCGATCAAGCTGCGCTGAAAGGCGGGGTCAGAGAGCACGGGTGTTGGAACATGTGGAAGGGCCGATCCACCAAGTGCCTCTGTAATGTGTTCCGGTGGAATATAGAGCATCCTGTATCTGAGGCCGGTGTCCGTCCCGGCACCGCCATCATGCAGTTCATCTGGGTGAATGACGATGACTTGCCCGGGTTCAGAGGCCCGTTCTTCACCCCGGTATTTAAATCGCTGAATACCGTTGACGGTTAATCCGATCGCATAAGTGTCATGGCGGTGAAAGGAAAACCCGTTGCCGTGAAACTTGGCTTCGATCCGTTCGATCCCGGCCTCTGGCTGGGCTGTCCGGATCTCATCGCGGTCGATCTTGCACAAACGTACAAGATCCTGACCGAGTTCATTTTCTAGACTCCCCGTCAGATCCTGCTTCTGAAATCCCCGTGTGGAGTTTCCATTCATGTTTGATACCAAATTCGTCGTTGTCGTTCGCGAAGACCTTGCCGCCTGGCAAAAGCTGAATGTGACGGCGTTTCTATCCACCGGCGTCACAGCAAGCAAACCGGAGCTGATCGGCGAAACCTATCAAGACGCCGCCGGCAATGTCTACAATCCGATGAGCGTGCAACCCATCATCGTTCTAACCGCCAATGCGGATACGATGAGAAAAATCCATCACCGCACGTTGGACCGCAACGTACCGTCCAGTCTCTATATCGAAGAAATGTTTTTAACCGGCCATGACAGCGCCAACCGGGACGTCTTTGCCCAACATTCTCCCGATGACGCCAAGGTCGTCGGCCTTGCCTTTCACACAGATAAAAAGATCGCCGACAAAATCTCCAAAGGCGCGAAGATGCATGGGTAGTTCTTCGACCTAAGCCCTGGGAATACGGGCGCGAAAAATCGCCGAATTTGCCCGCCGGTGTACATTAGGTGTAATATCGCACCATGTTGAATTATCCGAATTGGAGAGCCATGCATGCCGCGACAAAGCATTTCGCTGACCGGGCCAAATGACGAATGGCTGAAGACCCAGGTCGAAAGTGAAGAATTTACGAGCAAGAGTGAAGTTGTCAACGATCTCATCCGCCGGGCGCGTGAAGCTGAAGATATCCGGAACTGGCTGATTTCAGCTGAGCAAAGCGGTTTCACCAACCAGACACCGGAGCAGATTCGAGCAAGAGCCAAAGCACGGCTCAAAAATGCAGGCAACATATAGTCTCAAGATCAGTCACTCAGCCGCACAAGATCTTGCGTCCATTTATGAATATGGATTTGTTACGTGGGGAGAAGACCGTGCAGATCTTTATTATAACGCTCTTTCTGATCAGCTCAGACAGATTTGCCTGAACCCATTCCTTTACGCGACAGTTGACGACATTCGCTCCGGTTACCGGCGCTGTGTTTTCGGTGCCCACTGCATATACTTCCGAGTCAGCGGAACTACGGTCGAAATCATGGCAGTGATTGGACGGCAGGCATACTAGAGATATAGATCTTACATATAGCGCCCCTGCCCTACGAATTCCCCCTCGACTGAGGCTCGTTTCTTATGCACACTCGGCAAAAATCGGGAGGGCATATGATCGGGGCATTCACATTCAGCACCAGCCAGCGAATTGTTTTTGAAAATGGTGCGGCAGCCAAACTTGCAGACCACGCAGCGGAATTTCTGGGCGATCGGCCGTTTCTGGTTACGGATCCGGGTATTGTTTCCCTCGGTCTCCACTCTGACTGTGAAGCCAGCCTGGCCGGTAAAGGCCATAGCCTCGGCTGCTACTCCGATGTTGTGGCTGATCCACCGCAAAAACTGATTGATGACGCTGTTTCGGCTGCTGGAGAGCATGGCGCAACGTCCATTATCGGCTTTGGTGGCGGCTCCTCTCTGGATGTGGCCAAACTGGTTGCCCTGCTCTTGGGCAGCGGTGAAGATCTCGATGAGGCCTGGGGCATCGGCAACGCGAAAGGCCCTCGCCTGCCTTTGATCCTTATTCCAACCACCGCTGGCACCGGATCGGAAGTCACGCCTATCTCGATCATTACGGTCGGAGAAGATGAAAAACGTGGTGTTGTCTCCCCGCTCCTCTTGCCGGATCTTGCTGTTCTAGACCCCTTGTTGACGCTTGGCTTGCCCGCCCATGTCACCGCGGCAACCGGTGTCGATGCCATGGTGCATGCCATTGAGGCCTATGCGTCTAAATCGGCCAACAATAATCCGGTCTCCCAGACGCTGGCAGTCGAAGCCTTGAAGCTTCTCGGCGCGAACATAGAACAGGCTGTCTTTGAGCCTGCGGACGAACAGGCTCGGGGCGGCATGCTGCTCGGCTCCATGCTCGCCGGCATGGCCTTTGCCAATTCACCAGTTGCCGCCGTTCACGCCCTCGCCTACCCGATTGGCGGTACATTTCACGTACCGCACGGCCTTTCAAATGCTCTGGTCTTGCCGCATGTTCTTGAGTTCAATAACGTCGTCGCAGCAAAGACTTACGCGGAACTCGCTCCAGTTCTATTTCCTGATCTGATCGATGTTTCGGGCGTTGAAGACCGCGCTGATGCATTCGCCAAACGGCTCGGCGGATTGACACAGAAACTTGGTCTTCAAACCAAATTAAGCGAGGTGGGAATTTCGGCCGAGGATCTTCCCAAAATGGCGGCGGATGCTATGAAACAGACCCGCCTTCTGGTGAACAACCCCCGGGATCTCACCGAGACCGATGCCTTCAATATCTACAAGGCGGCTCTATGACGGCACAAGCCCCTCAGCAAGCCTCCCGCCCAGAGCCGCTCGACCGGTCAGAATTCAAGACATTCCTGGATATCCCCACCCGGTGGATGGACGTGGATATCTATGGCCATGTGAATAACGTCCAATACCTGAGTTACTTCGATACAGCGGTGAACAGCTGGTACATAGAGAACGGCCTGATCGACCCGGCCAGCAGCGAAACCGTCTTTCTGGTTGCCGAAACAAGCTGCAATTATTTTGCCGAACTCTTGTTTCCGAGCGTCGTGTCCGCCGGGCTCAAAATCGAAAAACTCGGCCAAAGCTCAGTGATTTTCAGGGTAGGTTTGTTTTCCGGCGAAGACCAGTCGACGGCCGCTCATGGCCGGTTCGTCCATATCCATGTGGACAGAATGAGCCGGCGGCCTGTCCCGATTTCCGACAACACCCGGGCGATACTGAGCACACTTTAGCCGCATATGATCCAACCCCAGTCGCCGGAGCTGCAAATCCTACACATACATCAAGCACCGGAGGAACATAGGCTATTCTATGTTGGCCAAGTGGGCATTGAACTCACGAACAAAAACTTCCGTCTCAGAAGTTGGTTTGCATAGTACACTGTCATCATGAACCGCGACTGGATTTGCCTTGTCATGCGGGAATGGTTCTTTGCCCATCTCCTCAAAGGTCGTGTAAGCGTCTGGTACATAAGCAATAAAAGCATCCAGACGACCGACCTCGAGTTTTTTAATGCTCTGATTGATTGTAGACGCCAAATCAAACTCTATTCCGGCACTCTCGACGGCATTGCCATAGGGCATTCCATGCCGTGCTCCAACCTTTTTGCCAGCAAGATCAGAAAGCGAGTTGACCGGTGGCGACCCTGGTGCCGTCCATATGTAAACCTTTGCCTCGGTCATGGCAGTTGTCGCTAGGTAGTCCGCTGGATAGTCATAAAAGTCGGCGTTCTTATTTGCAGGCGACAGGCAGCAGTTCTCGCAACGTTCGAATTCAATTGCGGCTCTGTTGGGAGGAAGAACCTTCAAAGCCACGGGAAAACTCGAGGTCATGGAGGTGAGGACCTCGTCATAGAACCCCTTTCCGTCACCCTGGTGCAACCCTTCAATTTCGGTTGCAATGATTGTAATCTCGGCAGCTTTGACAGGCAAAGAGAACACATTCACTGACAGCAAACCGACTGCCACAGCTGTCAGAAGTTTCGATTTTTTAGTGTACATGAGGCCTAACCTTCAGCAGGAGAAACTAGGTCGCCGAAGACTATGTATGTGATGTCAACACAACCACTGACCGGGAAGAGAACAGAGTTGAGACGCCACCAAGACGTGCATTTTTGCGCACAACTACCAATACTTTTTTCTGGCAATTCGGGAAACCGATTAACAAGCCGCCAAGAATTTCCCGCTCTGCGAGCGCGTTCATAAACCCACCACCTGAAACGAAAAGCGGTACAAATGGCAGGTCGCCAATACTCAGTGAATTTCTATTCGCCGGCGGATAGATACCGACACAAGAATTTCCACATCTTGTGAACTGTTTTCCCACCGCCAGTTAACCGACAACAAGTCACAGGCTACGCACAGGTTTCTCACTACCTATGCACTTCCAATCCACAACAAAATCGGGTCGATCTGCTGCCCGAGGGGCCGGTAAATCAGGAGAAATTCTTCATTAGGCGCGACTTTTCACGCTGCCAGTCGCGTTTCTTTTCCGTTTCGCGCTTGTCGTGCAGTTTCTTGCCGCGGGCCAGGGCCAATTCCAGCTTGGCCTTGCCTTTGTCATTAAAATAGAGCTTGAGAGGAACAATGGTCTTGCCCTCTTTCTGGACTGCGCCAGCTAGCTTGCCGATTTCCCGCTTGTGCAACAAGAGTTTGCGCGGGCGGCGCGGCTCGTGATTGAACCGGTTGCCTTGCAAATACTCCGGAATATAGACGTTGTAGATCCAGATCTCGCCCTGATATTCCGCCGCATAAGATTCGCCGATATTCGCCTTACCTGTGCGAAGGGATTTGACTTCCGTGCCCTTCAGCTCAAGACCGGCTTCCAGCGTATCTTCGATTTCATAATTAAACCGGGCCTTCCGGTTGTCGGAAATGATGGTCCGGCCCGGAACGCCCCCTTTTTTCGGAGCCATTTTGTGTTTCCCGGGCGTGCCTGAACACGCCCTTTTCCTTTAAATCAGTTGATCAGACCGGCATGCGCCAAAGCGTCCCGGATCTCAGCTTGCGTTCCTTCGGTAATTGGCACCAACGGCAAACGCAGTTCTTCTTCAATCTTGCCCAGAAGGGACAATGCATATTTCGACCCAGTCGGGTTCGGCTCCAAAAACAATGCCCGGTGGAGCGGAGCAAGCCGGTCCTGATACTCAAGTGCTGTCTTGTAGTCGCCTGCCAAAGTTGCCGCCTGGAATTCTGCACATAGGCGCGGCGCAACATTGGCGGTCACGGAAATACAGCCGACACCACCGTGCGCGTTGAAAGCCAGAGCCGAAATATCTTCACCAGATAGCTGGTTGAACTCCGGGCCGCACAATTGTCGCTGGCGCGACACCTTCGCCATATCCGCGGTCGCATCTTTGACACCCTTGATATTCTCACAAGTCTCAAACAGCTCAGCCATCGTTTCCGGTGTCATGTCAATAATCGACCGGCCCGGAATGTTGTAAATCAGGATCGGCAACCCAACCGCATCATTGACGGCCTTGAAATGCGCTTTCAAACCCGCTTGGTTTGGCTTGTTGTAATAAGGCGTCACCACCAGAAGGCCATCAGCGCCTGCTTCTTCAGCATGCCGTGCGAAGTCGATGGCTTCAACCGTGTTGTTGGAGCCGGCGCCAGCGATGACCGGCACCCGGCCAGCAGCCGCTTCAATGCAGAGCTCAATGACCCGCTTGTGTTCGGCGTGTGACAGTGTCGGGCTTTCGCCGGTGGTGCCAACCGGGACCAGTCCGGTTGAGCCTTCCTTTATCTGCCAATCGACGAATTCCTGAAACCGTTTCTCATCAACGGCCCCGTCCTTGAATGGCGTGATTAGCGCTGGGATGGAGCCTGTGAACATCTCGGTTTCCTTTAAGATCGGCGATACAGGGTTAAGCCATGCGGGCGGATGCCCATGGAGTTCTAACGGAGGCGCAACATACTCATCCGACCGGCATCGGGCAATCCTGCAACTGCTGTTTAGGTCCCTCATTTTTGCTTTTCTTAGCGGTGTGTTGGTGCCAGCCCACACTTCACCCCTTTTGCGTGTATCTTCGCAGTGCAAACTTCCTATGGCAGCACGTCTCAGGTACCGCTATCTTAAGGAAAACCACATACAGACTCAGGGGAGAAACGCCTTGTCGTTTGCACCGGCGGAAACACCGCCCTTTGATCCAGTTTGGAACGGCGGCGTTCCTTTTTCCTATCAAAGCCCCGACGGCCTGACCCTGGCGGGCCGGGAATGGCGTCCCGGGCAAAGCGAGCCCAATCTCAAAAAAATCCCGGTTCTCTGTTTGCCTGGGCTTTCTAGAAATACGCGCGATTTCCGGGACATTGCAGCGTTTCTTCAAAAACATGGGCACCATGTTGTTGCGTTGGATTACCGCGGCCGGGGCGAAAGCGCTTGGGATGACGACTGGCGGAACTATGCTCTCCCTATCGAGGAAAAGGACATTGACGCGGCGATCGAAAAACTCGGCCTTTCCCGCTTTGCGATCATCGGGACCTCACGAGGTGGTTTGCATGCCCTTGCTATGGCTCGCCGCTATACGCCTGAACTGTTGGCAGCAGTCATTTTCAATGACATTGGGCCCCATATAGAAATGCGGGCCATTCACAGGATTGCCGCAACACTCGGCCGCAATATGACCTACAGCTCTTTGACAGACGTTGCGCAATCACTCAGGCAGATCCTTGGCATGCAGTTTCCGGTATTTTCCGAAACCGACTGGCTGAAACTCGCCGGCCAATTGGCGTCAGAGCATGAGGACAAAGTGGTCCTAGATTATGATCCGGCACTCGCTCATCAATTTGCCAGTTTGGATGACGCCGCGCCGGTGCCGGACCTCTGGCCACTCTATGACGCGGTAAAAGACCGGCCGGTTATGATTATCCGCGGCTCTCAATCGGACCTTTTAAGCGAAGAGACCGCCAATAGGATGGTTGAAACCCACCCAAATGCGGAATTGCACACAGTCCAGGGTCAAGGACATGCGCCGGTACTTTGGGAGCAGGAGACCCAGGAACAGATTGCTGGTTTTTTAAACCGGATTTGATTGGGATTCGCGCAGTTCGGAGTTTCGAAGGTCTCGACGAACAATGCAGGCGGATGTCCTAATTCGGCGAAAAGCCGAGCTGGGACTACTTAAACTCTATTCAACAAGTGCGATGTGGCAGCGGTTCCGGCGCTCTCTAATCCCGTAGCCTGGCGCAAGGTTTAAACCACACTCTGAAAACACAAAAAGAAAACCCGGCGTTTCCGCCGGGTTTTCCATCAAACCTTAAGATAAGGATTGATTAGAAGGTGCGCTGAACACGGAAGGTCGCGGTCAGATCGTCGTTGTCGGTACCACCAACACCGAAGTCTTCGTTGCGGTATTCCATTTCAGCACCGATGACCAGACCGGAAACCGGGGTCCAAGCAAGGGTACCGTGTGCGGACCATGCGTCGACGTCGTTAGCTGTGCCAAGAGCGTCGATGGACCAGTACTGACCCTGAAGGGATGCAGACACTGTGGAAGTGAAGGAGTGTGTCAGACCAGCAGCGATGCCCCAACCAGTGGAAGTGGACAGGCCAGTGCCAGCTGCGTTCACAGTAGCGTCGTAGCCGCTGTAAGCTTCGTGGATGTAGCCGATTGCGCCGTCAGCGTATGCTGCGCGGAGACCCAGGCCAGTGTTGGAGCCGAGCATCGGCAGGTTGAAGCGAGCAGAAGCTGCAAGAGCCCAACCAGTAGCGGAGTCAACCGGTGCAGTGGAAGCCTGGTTGTTGCGAACAACACCAGAAAGGTGTGCCTGCCCCCAGCCCTGGTTTACGCTCAACTTACCGACGAGTGCCGGGATGCGATGACCGCCACGTGCGTAGCCACCGAGGAAGCCACCAGCGCGGCCGCCGTTGTCAGCTTCGACAGAAACGCTTGCGGACATGCCGTTGCCGAATGCAGCGGTGTAAGCAAGAACGTTAGCGCGGGAGTCAAGGCCCTGACCGATCTGAGAACCCCAGGACTCACCAGTCCAGCCGTCAAAGAAAGAACCGGTACGACCGAAGGTGAAGCCACCGAGCTGTACGAATGCTTCCCACATTTCTGTGTTGCCGCCAGCGGAAGCGAACGCAGAGTTGTTGGAAGTGAACCAAACGTCGGTGTATGTGCGCAGCAGGCCGAATTCAGTCTGTGTGCGAGCGTCAAGACGGATGTAACCACGAGCACGGAAGCGTGTGGATTCGTCGGTCTTAGCGTCCCAGTTGTTCGGGCCAGTGCCTGCGAAATCCTGGAAGCGGTAGTCGGCACGAACACGGCCGCCAACGCGCAGGCAAGTTTCGGTGCCTGGGATGTAGAAGAAGCGAGCGCCGTATGCGTCACAGATACGAACGTAGTCAACCGGCTCCGGAGCAACCGGAAGATCAGCTGCCTGAGCAGTGGTGGCGGTTGCAACGGCTGCAGCGCCGAGCATCATGCCTTTAAAGAGTTTCATGTCTGACCTCCAAAATCAGTCAAATTACCAGCATCATTATGATGCCATTATCCCCGCGAATAATTTCTGTATTTGCTTCCTGACGGAGGTTGGATGTCCGAGGTATGCAAATCAGCGCGGCCCGAAGCCGCTCGCAGTTGTGACCATACGCATACCGATCTGCCGTTCAACTGAGAAATCCGTTTTGGCGGCGTCAGGAAGGGTTTTGAGAAACCGGTGTTGCGTGAATGTCACAAAATCAGGGTCGGTGTTTAGGATTTGGTAGGATTTAGAAGCGTTTGGACCCAGAATTTCGTTCAAAATCCGCTTTCTTCCGTCTTCCAAACGCCTGCAAACCGGCCCCAAACCCACCCCGTTTCCGCAGGATTCTCCCAAGGAATCGGCAATTATTGTGACAGGTAGGCTGCCAGACCAATCAAGATCAGCGCGCAGCCCGGAACATTCCCGGGAGTCGCATTGGCTATCGAGTGTTGATTCTCAAGGTTTGGTTTCAATCGAGACCGACACTTTGGAACTGCGCCCAGCCGCATCAAGAATCATGAGGTTTGCAAATCCGGTTTCCGGTGCGGGCCAAAGGAGCCGTTGATCAAACACGGCCTCGCCAATCGGAGCACCGTTTACGAAAAGCCTATAGGGCCGCTGACCACCTTGGAATTTGACGACAAGCGGATCATTAGAACCAGACTGTCGTCTTTCAAGCTGAAGTTCCGCGCCATTCGGTGGAAAGGTGATTCCCAACCGGCCTTCCCGCCGTTTTTGATCTGGCCGACTTTGTACACGCGCGTAACGCAAGGCTTCTGGAACTTGCCTGGGATCGGTCACCGAATATCCGTGAGGCGGCTGAGGCAAAGAACGGCGCCCGGCCGACAAACTCTGAAAGGCTTCAAAAAGAATCGGCACCGCTGCGGTTGCCCCAGTTTGACCTGGAACCGGCGATCCATCTGCACGCCCTGACCACACCCCAACCACATAGCGACCGTCATATCCAACCGCCCAGGCATCCCGGTAGCCGTAAGACGTACCGGTCTTATACGCGATAAGCCCTTTTTCCGGATTGAGCGGTTGCTGCAGACCGGACAGCGCTTCCGTCACCTGCCAGGCTGCCTTTTCTGGCAAGACCGGTAAGGATTTCCGTCCGGACACTTCGGTGGCGGGGCAAGATGACCGGCAAGTCCGAAGGTGGATCGCGTCTCCCTGTCGAGCCAGAGCTGCAAAACTTTGGGTCAAGTCGCGCAACGAGAGACCAATTCCGCCAAGCCCAATAGCCAGACCCGGACCCTGTCCTGTTTCCAGAGCCGGGCGAACACCTGCGCGTTTCAACCGGGCCAGCAGTCTGGACGGACCAACGGCTTCCAGAAGTTGGACTGCCGGGGTGTTCAAAGATAACTGCAGCGCTTCGCGTAAAGTTACGGTTCCCTGGTAGGCCAAATCGAAGTTCGTCGGGCGGTAACCGCCAATGTCGGTCGGTCGGTCAACGATCAAACTCTCCGGCAGGCCAATCCCCTCTTCAAAGGCGAGACCATATATATAGGGTTTAAGGGTGGATCCTGGCGAGCGGATCGAACGTGTCATATCGACATGCCCTGCCCGGCCTTCATCCAGAAGGTCTGGAGACCCGACACTCGCCAGAATGTCACCGGTCTGATGGTCTGCTACAACCATCGCCAGCGTGAGCGGTGCCGGCTGCACAGAAACGCGCCGGCGGGCAAGGCCTTCCAGAGCCTGCTGCACATCCCGGTCCAGCGTCAGCGCCAATACGGCCTGCTTTGGTGAGTCCAAACGTGCTTGGCGGCTTTCATGGGCTGCCAGAATCGGTATTGAATGCCGTTTTGCTCTTAGCGGCTCCCGCGCTGCCGATTGAGCCTCTTCCAGATCTAAAACACCGGCCGACACCGCCCGGGCCAAGACCCGGTTCCTCGCGTTTTTGGCATTTTCTGCAAAACGGTCTGGCCGCCGGCGTTCCGGGCTTTGAGGAAGAGCGACCAAAAGGGCGGCTTCTGCCGGTGTCAGCCTGCGGGGTTCTTTACCGAACCAAATCAGACTGGCCGCACGGACGCCCTCAACATTGCCGCCGAACGGCGCCCGCAACGCATATAAATGTAGGATCTCGTCCTTCGTTGCAGTTTGTTCCAGTTGAACAGCTTTCAGGATCTGCAAATATTTGCGCTGAACCGTTTTTGTCGGCGTCTCCTCCAGAAGGCGGGCGACCTGCATGGTCAGCGTCGACCCGCCTGAAACAAGGCGGCCATTTTTCAGTGCCTGAAAAACGGCCCGGCCCAGCGCCCGGATATCAACGCCGCCGTGAGACCGGAACCGTTTGTCTTCGTAGGCCTGTAGCATCTCGAAATAGAGCGGGTCGATCCCGGCAGGATCGACCGGAAGCCGCCATTTGCTATCTTCACTGGTGAATGCGCGTAAAAGCCGGTCGTTCCGGTCAAGAACGACAGTGGATACGGATAGATCTGATACAGATGGCAATGGCGGGAGAGCCTGGTAGTCACTCACGACTTTCCAAGTCAAAGCGGCGGCACACAACACACCGCTTCCGCCGATGGCAAATCCCCAACGTGTGATCGATCGTATTTTCATCCAAAGACGCTTTCCGTATGACCAGCCTTTCCTAACGTGTCGGACCCAGCACCACGAACCGGGATGTCTCCGTTACGGCACGCCGCTCCGGCCGGTACATATCTTCAACCGACGCCGACGGGTGGGCAAAGTCACCCGGCGTCGCGGCACGCGCCAGATAGGCAAATGTCAGTTCCTGGTCGCTCCAACGGGTTTGATCAACAGACACTTCGAACGTTCCGGCATGGAACGAGCTGTATTCTGGTGTATCGATGGTTGAGAGGAACGACAGGCCACCAAGGTCGCCTGAACGCACAAGGCGAGGATTGTCGATGGCCAGCCCTGCAGGCAACCGGTCGACCACCATCAAGCGGCCAGGTTGATCGGTCAGCGCCCGGACCTTGACCACCACAGCAACGCGCGTGTTGACCGGCACTGCGGACGGGTCGAGAAGATTGCCGTCTAGATCGTACAGCGTGCGCTCGACAGCATAGTCCTTGCCTCCGGCTGGTTCCGGGTTCAACGGCTGACCGGAGACAGACATCAGCAACTCGGCGGGTTTCGCTCCGTTGTTGCGCACGTCTACCTGTCCAGCCTTCAAGGCGTCCCATTCCAGGGTCCACGCCAGACGGCCGGGTTCTTCCACCCCGCCGACAGAGATAAGCGCCTCATCTGCAGACTTGTTCAGGGCATTGGCCGCCAGCAGAAGCCAGGCCATATCCTGGGTCGACCGGCTTTGCGTGCCGGTATCGGCTGATGAGAGCGCCTCAACTGCACGGCTATTGAGTTCATCGGTAACCGACGCCGTCACAACATAATCAGTGACACCGGCTGCATCGCGCAGGGGCGAGCCAAAGTCCTCTCGATAGGACTGACCCGATCCAATTGACAAAGCGTCGATCGCTGCCCCAAAACCAGCCGCTGCACGCTCATCTTCGCCGTAGAGAGCGAGGCTTGCCGCCAGCTGCGCCTTGGCGAGCGGGGTGGCAAAGCTCTGCAATTTGGCATCGAGGTAATACCGGAGGTCGCCCATGGAAGCCCGGCCGTTGCGCGCCAAGACATAAAGCGCATAGGCAATGTCTTCCCCGCCACTTTCAAAATCGGATGCATAGGCAATCCGGTTTTCCAAATTGTCGAGTGCAGACGTAAAGGCGATGTCCGGAACTCTGTAGCCTTTTTCCCGCGCCCGGGTCAGGAAGTCGGCGACATAAGCATCCAGCCAGGTTCCGCCACTGCCATAACTGTTCCAAAGACCAAAAGAGCCGCCGGACGCCTGATTGGCCAGAACAGCCGCAATCGCCTGGATGACACGCTCCCGGATGGCATCGTCACCGCCGAGACCAGCCGCTTCTGCCACTTCACTTAGATAAAGCAGCGGCAACGCACGGCTGGTGGTCTGCTCCGTGCAGCCATAAGGATAGCGGTCGAGCGCGCCCAAAAGCCCGGCAATATCAATCCGCGCAGCCCCGCCGGCCGTCAGCGTGACTTTCACACTGTCATCTCGCAGATCGTCGAAAATTGCCGCCGACACTTCCAGATTGTTGCCAGGCGCCAGATCAAAGGCATAACTGCGTACCACAGGCGGCTGCGTGTCCTTGATCTCCAAGTTCAGCCGTTTGACGACCGTCACATTGGTAGAGCTGGAAAGGGATGCCACGATTTCTGTGCGTCCCAGAGCCTCTCCAGCAACAATGGGCACAATCACTTGGGCCTTCTTGCCCGTTTCCAGATCGAGAACCTGGGTATGGCCGCTGCCGTCCCCAAGGCTAAGCCCGTCACTGGCGCTCAACTCAAGATCATAGGAGCCGGACGGTGCATCGACGGGATCGATTTCCAACAAAAGACGTGAGCGATCTCCCGGCGCCAGAAACGCTGGTGTGCTCGCACTCATGACGATTGGCGCCCGAACTTCCACGTCCTGTTCGCCGTGACCAACACCGGTCGCGCTCCAGGCAACCGTGATCAAACGCAATGCACCATTGAAGTCCGGAACGTCGAAAGTGATGGTCGCTTCGCCTTTGTCATCGACTTTCACCAAACCGGAGAACAAAGCCACCGGTTCATCGTCGGGCGGCGGTGCGTCCAAACGCATTCCCATACCATCGCCGCCTGAGCGGACTTTGCCGCGTGCACCTGCCGTTCTGTCGATCAATTGGCCATAAAGGTCCCGAATATCGGTGCCAAGGCGGCGCTGGCCAAAATACCAGTTTTCTGGCGCCGGGGTTTCATAGGCTGTCAGATTGAGAATACCGACATCAACCGCTGCGACTGTAATGTAAGCCTCTTCGCCAGCCTCAAGATTGGCCAGCTGGATCGGCACATCCAATTGTGTCTGTGGCCGGATCTGTGCGGGGACATCCATGACCACCTGGAGATTACGGTCTTCCGGATCAACTTGCAACCAGGACAGGCCCATGGCCCGCGACGGCATTTGGCCCTGCGGCAAATCCATCGGCCGGTAGAGACTGGCGGTAACATAGGCGCCCGCCCCCCAGCTCGCCTCGACCGGGATATCGATTTCGGTTTCTTCCGCTGAGACATCAACCGTTTGGGTCGAGAGCACACCGTCTGCAATCACATTGATCAGCGCTGTCCCGGCCATTTGCGGCTTTAGACGGAGTTTTGCGACTTCACCTGGCCGGTAGGTTTCCTTGTCGAGGCCGACATCCAGATAATCCGGCGTGTCAGACGTTGCATTGGCCGTGTACCATCCTGCCTGGAACGTCACCCGCGTTGCGGTCTGCAAGCTGCCTGACCCTTGAACGTCCAGCCGGTATTCGCCCCACTCGACAGGAAGAGACAAATTGGCCGGCTGCTCTTTGCTGATATCCAGCTTGCCCGATGAAATCCGGCGGGTTGAGGTGATCGGTTCATAGGACCAGCGGCCATCCAGCCGGTACCATTGATAGCGCCGGTCGACCTTTGAGAGCGTCCAGGTCACCCCATCGGCACTGGTGCGTTCACCGTCAGTCCCAATGACAATGACCGAAAAGTCGGCTGGGCCACCTTCATCGACGCCGCCGTCAAAGGCGGCTTTGATGCCAATGCGCCGCCCATCAAGAGCAACGGGCAAATCCAATGTACGCTCGACATACCGTCCGCCCGTTTCAACAAGGCGCGCAACAAGCTCGGCATCGTAAAGACCTGTTGTCTCCGGCAGTCCGGGCAATACAGCCGCAAAGGACAATTCGCCCTGGTCATCGGTCTTGAGACCGGAGGGCAGCGGTGAACGCTCTGAATAGGCGTTCGTGTCTTCAATGCCGAATTTGTAACCTGGATAGGTGTCAAGCGTGCGCACTGGCCGGGCAATCACATCCCCTTCCAGAGACTGGCCGCTCGCTGGAGACCCATAAAGAAACTTCGCGGAAAGAGCGACTTTCAAAGGCGCGGTGCGGCTGAAGGTATTTGCATCCGTTTCCAGGGCAAAATCGACGCGCTCGGGCTGATAGTCCTCAACCAGAAACATCTTGTCGGCAAGCGCTTCTCCATCCGGATCCAGCAAAACCTGCCAGGACCAAATCCCCTGTTGCGCCGTAGGGCTGAGGGTCACGTCTTTCACATAACCGCCAAGACCACCATCTTGAACGGTGTAGCGGGCATGTTCGACGCCATCGGGACGGCGGATGATGAAAGTCATAGGCAGGCCGGATTGCGCCTCAGCCTTTGCTGTTCTGAGCAAGGCTTGGGCATGCACGGTTTCTCCGGCTTTATAAACGCCCCGATCCGACCAAGCGAAAACATCGAGCGGCCCTGGTGCCGGACGTCCTTCTACGCCGCGATCGGACAGATCGAAGGCCGGTTTGCGCAAATCCAGGAAACCGTAGTCACCTTCAGCCGTCTCTGCGACCAACACGCCGGGTGCGCTGCCGCCATGCCCACGGGTCAGGCCAGCGGCAAACTTTGCAAATCCGTCTTTATCCGTTTCGACGGTTCCCAAGACCTCATTGTTGACCGCGACCAGCCGGACAGTAACCCCGGACATTGCCTTGGCGCTCGATAACGAGCGGACATTGGCCGAAATGCCGCCGGCGCCGGTCATAGCTGTTAGGCCGAGATCGGACACCAGGAACCACTGTGTTGCCAACGGACCCCATTGGTTTTTCAAATCCAGTTTTGACCTGGCAGTCATGGCATAGATGCCGGGCTCCATCTGAAGCCCCGTCTCCGACAGTGGAATGGCGGTCGTGATGTCTTGATTGAGCTCGTTGCCGGTCTCGATCACACCTGACCAAACCTTTTCGCCGAGATCCTGTTCAATCTTTTCGGCCTGATAGCTGCCCAACTGGCGCAGGAACCTGTTGTCCCGCAAGACGTCCACCACACCCCGGTCGCCGACCCGATAAATGGTGGCCTCAACCTCATTTGTGTTGACCGAGACGATCGGAATGGTCGGATCGCCCCCCGCTGGAAGGACATAGGAGCGGCCGAGGAAATTCACCGATGGACTGCGGTCCCTAACGTAGACCGACACCTCTACGGATTTTTCCAGTTTTTCACCGTCCGCAGCAGGCAGCCCGCTGCGCGCGGTCAGCTGATACCGTGCACCATGACGCACACCTTCGGCGCAGATTTGGGAACCGTCGGCTTCAATAGAGACTGTGCCTTCACCGCGCACCGAGACATAGGGACTGAGATCTTCGCCGACTGGGAGTTTTTGCGAAAAGACCAAGCAAACCCGGGGTGTAGAACTGTCGGAATCCACCTGATGATCAACAATGCGGAAGCCATGCTGTGCCATCAGCTTGTCATACCGGCGCCGGACTGGGGCACTTTCTTCCAGGACAAGCGAAGCCCGCAACGCCTTGATTGCGCCCTTATAGTTGTCACGCAAAACCAGGCCGCGTCCGAGCAAATCCAGGGCGAGCGCGCGCTCGGGTTTGGTCACCGCACGTAGATAGGCGTTTACGGTCGCCGAGATCAGGTTTTTGCGTTTTGTCTCCTTTTCCTGCCAATCCTTTGGATCCTGTACGATCAGAGCCGAACTCAACTGGACCCAAGGATCGTACTGCGCAGAATCAAACACAATCAACTGGAGAAAATCAGCCTCGGCCAAGGCACCATCGCGATTTGCCAGCGCATTCAATCCGTTACGGCGATTTGTTTGCGGATCGAGTCCATTTGGACGCGTGGTGTTCTCGATCCTCTGAACATAGGTCTCTGCCGCTTCTAGCGTTTTTGGGCTGAGGAAGGTCAGCTCGCCCTTCCGCTCGATTTTTGCATCGGCGCGAACCGGCTGAACTTCGACAATACGGCCAGCCACGGCTCCGGCGAAACTCTGCAATTGACCGGCGCCGGATTTCAAAAAACACCAGCCCGCGCTGGTGTTGAAGGTGAAGGCCCGGCACTGGTTATCGCCGATACACGCCGCCTTGCACCCTTCCAGGTCCACATCCTTGACGGTTCGATAGTCACTACCAAAGAAATCGGCATCGTCGATGGTGACGATCCGCCGGTCTTGAGCAGGAGCTGAAACAGTTGCCCCCAAAAGCGCCGCACCACCGGCTAGAAAAGCGCCAGCTATTAAATAGGTGAATCTAAAACCGGATCTATCTGATTGTTTTAAAGACAAAAACTTCGAAAAATGCCACATGGCCAGTCCTCCCGGGCCGAATAACTTTTTCTATCAAGGCACCGGATCATGACGAGGACAAGGCAATTTTATTTTTGGTGGTCAAATGCCGCCCGGCCGGGGTTTAGAGCACCGGGCGAAAACGTGGAAGCGTCTGACCCGTCTCATGTATCTGCTGGCAAGGCGGGCCGCCCGCAGTGGTGTCAGCACCATAAGGGCGGGCCAACGCAGGCCAGTAGGATCATGAGACGAGGCCCTTCGGGTGACTTTGGCCGCCCCACCGGCTGCGTTGCATCTCTTGCCCGATGCCCCGCATCGCGCTGCGTGCTGCGTGCTGCGCCTAACCGGATAGACCGGCCAAAGCCGTCAAACGGTTCCACGTTGCGACTGGTGCTCTAGCCCACCCGGGCAATCAATTCATCGATCAACTGGCCAACTTCCTGAGAGGCTTTGCTGGAGGGGGCATTTTCAGTCACCGCAATCCCCTTGCCCATGGCAGAGGCAAAGACAGTCCGGTTGCCAAGGCGCGCGCTCAAAGCATCGTAGCCGGAAGAGGCAATCGCTTCGGCCATCTCTCCAGTGAGGGAGGCCCGCGGCGGCACCCGGTTCATGACAAGAAGCGCCGGAGTGCTTTCTCTGGCAGCCAAATCAATCGTCTGAGAGGTCGCCCAAAGATCCACCGGGGTGGGCTGGATCGGAACAATCACAAAGTCTGCCGCATCAATGGCTGGCTTGGCATCGGTATCGGTCTTGGGCGGTGTATCAACGATCACATAGCCATGAGACCGAGCCAGGGAACGTGCTTCACGGCGCGCGCCCCAACCGGAAGCCGTGCGGAACTCCAAGCCTGTTTGGTCTTCGCCCAGGTTGTCTTCGCGAGCCTCGTACCAAGTCCCAAGAGACCCTTGCGGATCGACGTCGAGGATTGCGACCGGCTCCCCCGAGCGCTCTGCGAGTGCCACGGCCAGATGAGCAGCGATGGTAGTTTTACCTGAACCGCCTTTTTGCTGCGCAACTGTAAGTATGCGTCCCGACATCACTGCTCTCCCATTTTCTTAGCCGCATATTGCGACGCAACGTTTCGCAATGCAACAAAGAGCCGTGTGTTTGATTGAATTAACGTCCCTCTTACATCTTCCCGGCACCATATCTTCCGTGGGATAGTGTCAGCCAAGCAACACGGGGGACCGAGCCTGGAACCTTTACTGACCAGAACGTGGCGTCTTCGCTGGCGCAACCCGGCTTTTTGCAAAAGGGTTCTGCGCCGGCGGCTTGACGAGCACTCCTCTCAAAATGAGGGGGCGCGGTCGATAGAGTTTAATCTTGCCTGGCTGGAACGATGGAGCGGAAACTTTGATCCTGCCAATGCTTATGCCGATGCAGCATTAAAGTTGATGGACCCAAAAACCGATCCAGAGGGCTGGGTTGAAATGATGACCGTCAAAGCGGTCTGTTCCTACAGTCTGGGAAACCATACCCAGGCCGATGAGACACTCAACGAAGCTTATAACATTTTAGGACCGGCCTCCTACTCCGGTGCAGGCATTGAAGTCTTGTCCATTCTGGCAATTTTGGCCAGATACTCTGAAACTTATGACAAAGCTTATGAGTATTTGGATCAAGCCATGCGGATCGCCGAAGATCCGCGGTTCCATTTTGAACCGGCCCGCATCCTGCAAGTAAAATCTCGCGCGGATCTTGATTCTGGTGATATTTCGGCGGCTTTAACATCGGCCCAAGAGTGCATTATTCAATGCATAGAACACCGTAATCGGCTGGTGCTCCCCTACGCCTATGAAGTTTTTTGCGCAGCCCTTGTGGCAAGCGGCGAATTTGAAGAAGCCCGATTCAATGCGGAAAAAGGAATAGCAGCGGCTGTCTTTACTGAAGACACCCGCGTTACATGCCAGCTGCATTATGAAATCGGCAAAAGTTACCTAAAAGAACACAAACCAGATCTGGCGATTGCAGCTTTCAATACCGGCCTCTCACAGGCCAAGGCGGTTGATTACCATCTTTGGATCCGGAACTTTCATTTGCAGCTGTCACGCACACATGAACTCAACGGCGCCTACAAAGAAGCATTGGATCACCTCAAGATTTATACCGATATGCAGGCCGAGCAGTTTAACAGGGAAGCCCAGAGACAAAGCAACGAATTGCGCAGCCAGCTTGAGCTGCAGCTTGCCCGCCGGAGCGCAACTTACGAACGGCAGCTAAGGGATCAGAGCCAGACCCTGAATAAAGAACTTGTGCATGCCAATTCCGCCCTTCGGGATCTTAACGAACAAATGCAATTCAATTCATTGCATGACGCACTCACAGGTGTTGGCAACCGCCGTATGATGCAACGTTTTTTCCGCGAAACAGTCTATTCAGATACACCTGCAACAGCGGTTGGCGCGCTCCTGATCGATCTGGACGGCTTCAAAAAGGTCAATGACGACTTTGGTCATGACATCGGAGATGAAGTGATCGTCGCAATCAGCACCCGATTGCAGAACTTGGTCCGTGAGGGAGAACTCTTGGCGCGGATGGGCGGCGATGAGTTTTTGATCGCTTCACTGCAACGGACAACACCGTCAAAGCTGCAAGAATTGGCCGAAACTGTAATCCGGGATGTTAACAGGCCTATTCGGACCGGGGAGATCGTCGTGTCAGTAGGCGCAAGTGTCGGTATTTCCGTTTGTCCAGTCGCGGCAGACCTGGAACGGAAACTGCTTACAACTGCCGACGCGGCAATGTATCGGGCCAAGCACGCCGGTAGGAACCAAACGTCCATGCAACCGGTCTCTGATTTTGCGCCCTAGCTGTCCTAATCAGCTAACATCTGCGTCCTACCGCCCACCAAGCGCGTAGTAAACATTCCAGGACGGACGGCCGGTGACTTCCATGCCATATTTGGCTTCGGCGGCACGAATCCCTTTGCGGGTGGCCGGGCCAACTTTGCCGTCCGGGGCTCCAACATTGAAGCCGTTTTTGTTCAAGAGTTTTTGCAGCTCCAGACGCTGAGCCCGGGAAAGACCCGGGTTGTTGGTCGGCCAGGGCGTCATGATCGGGTCACCGTCAGATACGAGCTCTGACAGGACCGCAATCGCCAGACCATAGGACGTCGAAGCGTTGTAGGACCGGAGCGCCTTGAAATTTCGAGTGACGAGAAAAGCTGGCCCATTTGCCCCTGCTGGCCGGATCAAGGCTGTATCGGCTTTGCTTTTGAACTTGCTGCCGTCCATGTTCCTCAAGCCGCGCTTGGTCCAGGTTGCCATGGACGCGTATTTTTTTCGGCCGGACGGGCCGGAATAACCCTTTGGCACTTTGACTTCAAAGCCCCAAAGGCGGCTGTTGCGCCAGCCAGCGTTTTTCAAGAAATTCGCGGTGGACGCCAGAGCGTCCGGCACGGAATTGACCAGGTCCTTGCGGCCATCCCCGTCAAAATCGACGGCCAGGCTGTTGTAGGTCGACGGCATGAACTGGGTCTGACCGAAGGCCCCGGCCCAAGACCCATAAAAATCGCTCATCGGCACATCACCGCGTGACGCAATCTTCAAAGTCTTAATCAGTTCGCCGCGGAAATATTTCTGGCGGCGTTTCCCGGCACAAACAAGATTGGCCAGCGCATGCGGGGTATAGAAATCGCCGCGGAATTGGCCGAAGTCACTTTCAATGCCCCACACTGCAAGGACAATATGTTTGTCGACCCCATAACGTTGTTCGACTGCGTTCAAAGTGCGGGCGTGTTTCTTGAGATTTGCTTTGCCGTCCTGAATGCGTTCGGCGTCAACCAGAAACGCCATATAGTCCCAGATCTGGGTCTTGTATTCCGGCTGGGACGTCGAAAACCGGATAACTTTTTCGTCGTACTTGGCACCGGACAGCATCTTATCGGCAACCGCCGGCTTAACTCCTGCTGAAATCGCCTGCTTTTTCAAGGACGCAACACAGCTTTCAATGGCTTGCGCCGACGTCGCAAAACCTGAAACAGCCAATCCTGCGGCAATCGCCGTTGATGAAATCGTCTTGTAAAAACTCTGCCGCATAACCCGTCCCGCCAGCTGCTGAATCACCTTGAGCGAACGCTGGCACGTTACCGCGACGGAAATGGGGCAGAAAATGGATGTTGGAAGATATCAAGCGGAAAGCTGAGCCGGCAGCACGCACCAAGGAGCTGAAACTCAACACTTGGGAATCAGGTGACACGCCTTTCCGCCGCGATATAGTTGTGGCTTTGCGCACCACACCTTCCCTCACCCGTTCTAACAATTCGGAACCTTTCACCCATGACCTCAGCCATCCGATTGCGGCTGGACACGCTTGAAATTCCGGTTAGCGACCTTCAAACCTCCCGGGATTGGTACCAAACCGTTTTTGGTGTCCGGACCAGCTGGTCCGACGCGAACCACTGTCAGTTGGCGGCGGAAGATAACAACGGTCCCGGCGTCAAATTTCTGCTTGTTCAAACTGGATCTGGGCAGTCCCTTGGCTTCAAGAACTCCTCAACGGACGTTGATCACAGTTTCGCAGACATGGAAGTCGACGACTTGGACGGATTTCATGCCACGTTGAAGGACAAGGGCATCGAGGTGCCGGACCTCGAAGCGCCGAAATATGACTGGGCTCCGAAAGGCTTCGCGCTTCAAGATCCGGATGGCAACCGCTTCGGAATTTTCTCTTTCAGGAAAGATTGAAAACGAACTTGTGCTCTACCGGCCCGGCCTTGAGGTATGCAATCGCATTCGGAGATAAATGCGGACGCTGGAAGAGAGGAAGCTCTAACCGCACCTAAGGCGGTCATCCCCGACGCAGCACAGCGGAGATCGGGGATCCACTCGTTTGCGGAACCTTTGCGGGAACCCTCACACTCTGCGGCAAGCGGGATTGCGAGTGGATCCCCGCATGAAGCGGGGATGACCGTTTCGGAAGTTTTGGCCGCCGACGTCCCGGCTGAAATCTCTCGGTCTGGATCCAGCTAATTCGAATTGGGATTGCCCAGCCTGCTGAGGCAAACAGCGATGGACCATGGTACCACACACGCGGCCGGTCCCGGCTCTGGGCCGGGACGGCGCAGATGGTTACTTGCCCTCAATCAGCTTGCGGCGGAGCCAGCTGGAGGTCTGATCCATGATGATGACTACGACGATGGTCATCACGATGATATAGCTGGTGTTTTCCCAGTCGCGGGAGGTCTTCATGGTTTCGACCAACATCAGGCCGATACCGCCAGCGCCCAGCGCTCCGATGACCGTCGCCGAGCGGGTGTTGGATTCCAGATAATAAAGCACCTGGGAGACGAACACGGGCAGGATTTGCGGGATCACACCAAAGCGGTAGCGCTGGATCTGGCTGGCACCGGTCGCCCGCACACCTTCCACCTGCTTGTTGTCGATGTTCTCAAGTGCTTCGGAAAACAGTTTGCCAAGCGAGCCAGTGTCGGTGAAGGCAATCGCCAGGGCACCGGTGAGCGGCCCAAGGCCGAAAGCCCGGATAAAGATCAACGACCAAATCAGCATGTCGATGCCGCGCAGGAAGTCGAACAGGCGGCGGGTGCCGAAGCGAAGGATCATGGACGGCGTAAAGTTGCGCGCCGCCAGAAAGGCGAGAGGCAGACCAAAGAACGCTGCGGTCAGCGTTCCAAGAACGGCCATCATGATCGTTTCAAAGAGCGCAACGAAGATCTCGCCGTGCTGCCAATCCGGATTTTCAAGGAACTCATGCACGATGAACCAGATGTTGGCGGTGTTCGGGTCCAGCCGGTCGGCGCTCAGAGCCAGGGCCCAGAGCTGGCTGAAGGACATGCCGTAAAGCTCGGAATGGAACGGGAACCAGAAGTTCTCCCAGCCGCCGAAGTAATTGTGCACCTCAATCTTGGTCTTTGTGACCTGAACACGACGGTCGAGTGTCGGACGCGCATCCAGTTTCTTGGGGCCAACCTTCAGCCAATTCGGTTGATCACCTTCCGGCAGAACATAATCAACACCGGAGTTTGTCGCCGTCGCAGTGATGAGACCGTACCCGGGAACGGTGAAGTCCATACGCTTGCCGTTGATTTCGACAAGATAGCCCTGACCGAGGTCGACGACAGAGTTCGTCCCGTCGACGCTCACCCACTCGGGAAGGTCTTCTTCGCTGAAAGTCGCCCGGCGTTCGCCCTCAATGGCGACTTCCAGGATGTCCCGGCGCAGGAGCTTGGTGACGTGGATTTTATAGGCAACAGAGTCGGTTGCGAGGATGACTGCACGTTCCGGCTGAGCTTTGGAAAGCAGCTCCGGCACACCAAAGGCGAACCATGTGTAAGCCAGATAAGTGATGATCGCGAGCGGAACGGCAATTGTTACCCAGGCGCGCTTTTTGACCTTTTGCCAAACATCGTTCGGGGTCACAACTGGTTCAAATGTATCGACTGACATATCCCGTCCCCCTAGTGCGCTCGGCCGGATCCGACCAGCTTGCCCCTCAGGTAGGACGAAGTCTGATCGATGATCATGATGGTGATGAAGAGCAGGACGAAGATCGCGGCAGTCTCATCGCCCGCGCCCTTGCCCCAGCCGATAGTCCTGCGCAGTTCTTGGCCAATGCCCCCTGCTCCAACAAAGCCGAGGATCGCGGAAGCCCGAACGTTGATTTCCAAGCGCAGCAGGAAGTAGCTCAAGTAATTCGGGGCGACCTGCGGCATGACCGCAAAGCGGATGCGCTGCAACCAGCTGGCCCCACAGGCAGACAAGCCTTCA
Organism: Roseibium sp.; assembly: GCF_965216085.1. Classification (GTDB taxonomy): domain Bacteria; phylum Pseudomonadota; class Alphaproteobacteria; order Rhizobiales; family Stappiaceae; genus Roseibium. Next base: position 3,589,335 of record NZ_OZ244138.1, read on the forward strand.
ATCGGCTTGCGGTCGATGTTCTCATTCACCTCGGAGAAGAGTTTTCCCAGCGCGCCCGCGGTATGAAAAGCAACTGCGATCATTGCCGGAACCGGGCTGGAGCCCAGAACAAAGATCAGGAAGAGCGCGATGATCAGCTCCGGAAAGGCGCGCATGATGTCCATCATGCGGCGCACGACCGGAATAAGCGGACCATAACTGTCAACGTTGCGGGTCGACGCCATCGCCAAAACCACCGCCATGGCGCCACCTAACAGCGTTGCCACACCAGCGATATTGAGGGTTTCCAGCATTGCCGGAATGTATCTGATGATCAGGCCGAAAAACGCCGGTCCCGCCTCCCAGGCTTCCATGACAATTTCGCCCGGATAGTCGAAGAACTTATCCAGCCCTTGCAGGAACCCGCCGGAATTCATCGAGTTCGATTTCGAGTATCCGGAAACCAGAACGGCAACAACCAGCAACAGCCCGATCAGGGAATAAAGCTGGCGGCGTTTTCGAAGCGAGAGGATCTCTGCTTCCAGGGCGGCGACGGCCATGTTTTTGATACCTGTTTTATGGACATGCCCAAACGACACTTTGGGCACGAACTCTTTCAATATCCGAACCTTGTCATCCCTGCGCAGGCAGGGATCCAGTAATCACCGGCGGTCCAGCGATATTAAAACGTACTGTGGCTACTGGATCCCGGCCTTCCGCTCCGCTTCAGCCGGGATGACAAAGGAAGAGTTTTCAAGTTCAAAAAACGCGGGCCGGAAACCGGCCCGCGTCTCACGAAAAGAACGCTTAGTTCTTGTTCTTTGCCTTACGCGCTTCAACGATGTTGATGTAAGCTTCGTGGGTGATCGGCATGAAGCCTTTGGTTTCACCGGCAGCAACGCCATAGGCGCACTCAGGGTCCATGGAGTTCAGGGACGCCATCAGAGCTGTCATCTTGATCTTGACGTCTTCCGGCAGCTTCTTGGACAGAACGATCGGGCCTTCCGGGATCACCGGCGAGCGCCAGATTTCACGCAACTCGGTCATGTCAACCAGACCAGCGTCGGACGCTTTACGCAGAGCGCCGGAGTTGTAGCCGTCTTCCCACTCGCCAAGGCCGTCCGCCCAGGTTACGCCGGCGTCGATGTCGCCGTTGGATACAGCAACGATGGTCTGCTCGTGGCCACCAGTGAATTTCACGTCGCCGAAGTAGTCGCCCGGCTCCATCGAATAGCCTTCCTGCGGGATGGCGATGGACGGGATCAGGTAACCGGATGTGGAGTTCGGGTCACCAAAACCGAAAACCTTGCCCTTCATGTCGGCCAGCGAGTTGATTTCGGCATCGTTGCGGGCAAAACCGATGGAGAAATAGCCGTAGCCACCGTCAACGTTGACCTTCACCAGAACCGGATCAACGGCTTCCGGATCGGTGATGAAAACTTTTGCGTAGCCGGATGCACCGAGCCAAGCCATGTCGAGGTTGCCGCCGAGCAGGCCTTCGATCACACCGTTGTAATCAGCCGGAGCGAAGAGCTTGACCGGAACACCGAGCAGATCAGCGGTCTTTTCTTCAAGACAGGTGTAAGCACGCAGGCGGTCGGAAGCGTTTTCGCCGCCGAGGATGCCGATACGGAATTCGGAGATTTCTTCAGCAACAGCAGCTGTTGCGTTCAGAGCGATCATGCTGACTGCAGCAAGCGCAGCAACTTTGGAAACCAGTTTCATTTGGGACATTCCCCTAAGAGTTCACTGTTGATGACGATTGACTTGGAAGCTGGCGGTTAAACCGCAGCTGCCGCCGGAGCCATCACACCGGCGGGTTCTGTTGCGCCGGTTTGACCGGCATCGATGGCGGTTGATGTTGCCGCCTCGTTGAAGCTTTCATCTGCGCCATAAATCTCGCGGGCGACATCTGTGGTTAGTGCCTCTGGCACCCCATCAAAGACGATGAAGCCGTCACGCATGCCGATCACGCGGTCGCAATAGCTGCGGGCCGTGTCGAGCGTGTGCAGATTGCAGATGACGATCTTGTTGTCGCGTTCGTGGATTTCGCGCAGGGCATCCATGACGATCTTGGCGTTCATCGGATCGAGCGAGGCAATTGGCTCGTCCGCCAGGATCATGTGCGGGTCCTGCATCAGCGCTCGCGCAATCGCAACGCGTTGCTGCTGGCCACCGGAGAGTTCCTCGGCCCGTTTGGTCGCTTCCTGGGCAATTCCAAGACGGTCGAGCGCGGAAAGCGCGCTGTTGACATCGTCCTGATCAAAGATGTTGAAGAGGCTTTTAAACGTGCCATGGCCATTCAGGCGGCCGAGCATGACATTGGTCACCACATCCAGGCGTGGAACCAGATTGAACTGCTGAAACACCATGGCGCAGTCGCGCTGCCAGCGGCGCATCATACCGCCCTTCAGGCTCAGAATATCCCGGTCGTTGAACAGGATCTGACCCGACGTTGCTGGCGTCAGCCGGTTGATCATTCTGAGAAGGGTCGACTTGCCCGCACCTGACCGGCCGATGATGCCAACCATCTGCGGTTTGTCGATGTTGAAGGAGACCTTATTGACCGCAGTCCGGGACCCGAAAGTCTTGGTGACGTTCTGAAAGTGAATCACGCAGCAGCCCTGTCCGTGTTTGTTCGTATTGCTGCCGGACAAGAGCCATCACGCCATTACAGCGAGATGACAGCACCTTGTCAGTCCCTTGAAGAAACAGTGACATTTCAATGACAAAAGCCTGCCGGAACACGCAGGACTCTCGGATCACGCCTGATTTTCCTGCTTCCTCAGAGGGTTCTGCAAAGCTTGGCAATTCTTGATTGCAACAGGAGAACAAAGCCCGAGAAGCGTGTCTCTGCGCTGAAATATTAGTCAGGCGCCTAGCGCTATCTGAAACTGAGGAAAAGTCCAAGAATTCATGGATACGTCATCAAAGCTTCACGCTTCGTGATGTGACCAAGGCTATCCATCTGCGCCTGTCATAAACCAATGGAACAAACCATGTCCGCACCACACCAAAAACCCGACCTTACTGAAGCACCCAATATTCATCCGGATGCAATTGTCCAAAACTGTGAGCTCGGAAAATGGACGGAAGTCGGTGCGCTGACCGAGATGCGCGAAAGCCAGATGGACGATTACTCCTACATCGTTCAGGAAGGTGATGTGGTCTGGTCAACCATCGGCAAGTTTTGCTCGATTGCCCGGCGGGTGCGTCTCAATCCCGGCAACCATGCCACCTGGCGCGCGTCCCAGCATCATTTCACCTACCGTGCCGCCGCTTACGGGCTCGGCGACGACGACCAGGACTTCTTCCAGTGGCGCAAAGACGACTGGGTCACCATTGGCCACGATGTCTGGATCGGCCACAATGTGACGGTGCTGGCCGGGGTCACAATCGGGACCGGGGCAATCGTTGCCGCAGGCGCGGTCGTGTCGAAGGACGTTCCGCCCTACACAATCGTCGGCGGCGTTCCGGCGAAATCGATCAAGCGCCGGTTCACAGAAAAACAGGAAGACGCGCTTTTAGAAATCGCCTGGTGGGACTGGAGCCACGACCAGCTCAAAGAGCGGTTTCCCGATTTCCGCGACCTGCCGATTGATGGTTTTATAGAGAAGTATCGCTGACCTATTATTTTGCAGGCAAATGAAATCTCAACTTGCATTGCAATTCACTAAGGGAAAACAGCCACCTAGAAAGCGCCGTTTTCCGCGTGTTTTGGACACTCTTTTGAACTTTCCCCGGAAGTCACATTGGTTAACAGGGGCGATTCGACAGCGGCAAAAACCTGTGGTGAACTCACTTTCAACAGCACGGCACCAGCCGGTTCCGGACCGCCAACCAGAACCTTCGGTCGTTGCCATCGCTGTCTGGGCACAGTCCCAAGAGGCCGATTTATCGGCTTTCGCGGACCGGCTGTGAGGCACCCAGAATGCGCTAGATGCGGAGCGCTCCGCAACCAGCGCCCCGGCACTCTGACGAGCAGCGGGTTATCTGTATTGTTGGCGCAGGCTTTCAAACCTTCCGGGGTTTTGATGGTTTGCAGGCGGAGGTTTTCATCCGATTACCATCGTCGCGTTGAGATCAAGATGAACCTTTGGTGCGGCTCCGGCAGCTCCATAAGTTCGGAAAACTTGACCTGAACAGGGGGGTGTTAGTGGAAACTAACACCCTTTCTGTTTTTTTAAGGAACCTCATCGAATGGCACTCCCCCTCTTCGCGGTTTCAAGCTAACTTTTGTAAATGAGTGCCGTAACCCTTCCCCTTGCCAAAAACCTTGGCCCCTCCTTGCGCCGCTGGCGGGTGATCAACCGCGTCAAACAGCAGGCACTGGCAGAGGAACTGAAGGTTTCGCAGTCGAAAATATCCCGGTGGGAGAGCGGGACTTTCGAGCAGGAAGGCCCAGAGTTGCGCAGGCTTTTGAACTTGCTCGTAGCCCGGCCCGAAACGGCTGCAGACCGGGCGCTGCAGGCTCTGGTCATGCAGTCGTCTCACCCGGTGCATCTGGTTTGTGATCTGACCCACCGGCTGCTGGCAGCGTCCCCAAAAAGAACACGCGACTGGCACATACCGCTGTCTGACTTGATGGATAAGCCCCTCTGGCGTTTTGCCTCTGACGGTATCCGGAGCGCAGAAGACACTCTTGGCGACAACGGCTGGTACGAGCCGCTCGGCCCGGACATTGTCTTTGACACCGAACGGGCCGATTTTGCTGAAATGACCATTCCCCAAAGCCGGATCCGGATTACCCGTTTGCCGTTGTCAGACGGCCGGTTTGTGCGCCTGGTACGCGACGATCCGTCTACTGCTGCATAAATTATTCAAGCCCTCGTAGGACCTATCCTGCTGCGGTAGTCTCGGATCATGACAAATGACACAACAAACACCCCTGCTACGGCCATAGACAACACCCGGTTGGCTGGTCTGCTTGCTTTCTTGCAAGAAGCTGAGCGGCTTAAAGACACCTTGAGATCCGGCACCACCCGGCAGAACCGGCCAGAAAGCACTGCCGAGCACAGTTGGCGCCTCTGCCTGATGGTTCTGCTGTTTGAACGCGAGCTTGCCGGCATCGATATGCTGAGGCTCTTGAAGCTGTGCGTGATCCACGATCTGGGTGAGGCGATTTCCGGCGATGTGCCTGCGCCCTTTCAAACTCCGGACGATGACCGCGAAGCCCGCGAACGCCGGGATTTCGTGGACCTTTGTAAACGGCTCCCAGATGATCAGAAGGCTGAGATGTTGGGCCTCTTTGAGGAGTACAACGCGGCGAAAACTCCGGAAGCCAAGCTCGCCAAAGGTTTCGACAAGCTGGAGACCATTCTGCAGCATCATCTGATGCCTAGTGCCGACGCGGAATTTCACACCTTTAATCTCGGCTACGGTTTGGAGCGGACCAACGCCCTGCCCCTCACCCGGCAGATCCGCGAGATCGTGGATCAGGAAACCCGCCAGATCATCGACCAGCGAAGGCAGGAAAAAGCTGATTGAGAGACGAGGCGTATCGCCTAAGCACAAACCCGCATCTGGTAAGCAATTTCTTGAACCTTCCCCTGACAGCCGCCACATTTTATAGCGCCTAACAAGAACCACAGGTGGACGAGCAGATGTACAAGATCCTGCCGCGCAGTGACGGCGCCATACTGGGAGTAGAGGTCTCCGGGACAGTCACGATCGAAGAAGAAAAAGAACTCATCGCCAAAGCCAACGAACTGGTGTCCAAATACGGCAAAGCCAGTTTTCTGGTCGTTCTTGGCGATCACGTCGGCGTTTCATTTGAGGCTGCTACGGCCGACATAAAGTGGATCTTGACGCATATGAACAAGATCGCCCGGCTCGCAATCGTTACAGACAGCAAACTCCTGGCAGCGTTGGTCGACATTGATGCAACCTTCGCCAAACTGGCCGGCATCAGCGAAAAACACTTCGACAGTAACGAACTTGATCAGGCCTGGGAGTGGATCGAAGAGACTATGCCGACGCCGTAAGCAGCTCTTCATCGCTCAAGAAAGCGCATTGCTCAATCTTGCCATCTGTGACGGCAATCATGTGGCCGTGCGGAACTTCCATCCAGCAGTTACGCGCTTCGTCCAGGGGTTCGGATACCACCATGACGCCGTCGTCGAACTGCCGGTAATAAAGCGTCGGCGGAAAGCGGTCGGAGGCATAACGGGCGGCATAGAGCGTTTGGCCGTTCGACCAGGCAGAGGCAAAGCGCATGTGTGGGGTGGTGCCGGAGTATTTGGAGAGCGCCTCGGCCTCCTGAACGGCCCGGGCCATGGCCGCGCGCGGATGGTGTTTGAGCCCATAGGCGAGTGCGACCAAAAACAGGCTTTCACTGTCCGTGCCGCCCATGCGATCGCTGTAGAGATCATCCGGGATCATATTGTCGAGCCGCCGGCGCACCTTGTCGTAGCCGCCCACCTGACCGTTGTGCATGAAGGTCCAACGGTCATAGGTGAAGGGATGGCAGTTGTCCCGTGTGGTGGCGGTGCCGGTTGACGCGCGCACATGGGCCAGGAAATGTCCAGAGCGGATGTGCTGGGCGATCTGCAACAAGTTCGGATCCGACCAGGCCGGACGCACGTCCTTATAAAGGCAGGGTGTCTCTTTCTCCCCATACCAGGCGACCCCGAAGCCGTCGGCGTTGACTGCGGTCTTGCAAGAAACGGCGTTCCGGCTCTGATCGATCAGAGAATGCTCGGGATCGCAGATCACTTCTTCCAGATATTTTGGAGCGCCGCTCCAGGCAGCCCATCGGCACATGTTTTTCGTTTCTCCTGTCAGGCTGCCTGTTCGGTCGCTTTGAACCGTGCGGTGGTCTCGTCGCAGGTGTAGCCGTTCGCGACAGGATACGGGTTGCGGGCCAATTCATCGACCGCCGCAATGATCTTATCCGCTTTTTCTTCGGTCAAAAGAACCGAGAAATTGAGACGCGTCCAGCCAGGCTTTTTCAGCTCCTCACCAGAAAGAATGCCAGCACGCAAGCTTTCAGATTCTTCTTTGCCGATCTCCAGCAAACGGTGCGCATAAGGACCTGCACAAGCGCAACCGCCGCGCGCCTGAACACCGTAAACATCCGACAGCATCCGGGTCACCAGTTGCTGGTGGATATAACCGCCGTTTTCCAGATCCTTGACCCGGAACGAAAACACCGGCAGCGTTTTCGCCGCGTTTGCGTTCCCAAGGATTTCAATGGCCGGATTGTCTTTCCAGGTTGCCAGCGCGCGCTCCCGCCAGGCAGCATTCAGCATGTCCATCTGATGCTGGCCAATGGCCTCTTTCACAAGAAAGCTGAGCGCTGCCCGGATATCCCCAATCACATTCGGCGTGCCGGCTTCTTCCCGCGTTGCAACCTTTTCCGAATAATCATGTCCCCAAGGCGAGACAAAACGGACCGTTCCACCACCCGGGAACACCGGCGTTTTTCTGCAAACCGCAGCATCGCGGACGATCATGACACCTGACGCTGCCGGCCCGCCGATAAACTTGTGCGGCGAAACAACAACAGCGTCCTTCTCCGTCTCCGTTCCGGCCATCATGTCGACCGGAAGATACGGGCCTGAGCCGGCGCAATCCCAAACATTGAGCGCACCATGACGCTTCAGGATGCGGGTGACTGCAACATCATCCGTGACGATGCCTGTGACATTCGACATCAGCGAAAAGGCGCCAACAGTCAGCCGCCCAGCGGATTTTTCTGAAAGAACCTGCTCCAACTCGTCCAGATCCGGGCCCCCGTCGGCGGCCTCATTGATCTCGATGACCTCCGCGCCACTTTCCCGCCATGGCAAAATGTCGGAGTGATGCTCATAGGGACCCAGGATGACAAGCGGGTTCTCGCCGCGCTCTGCGGCACCGGAAACACCCAGAAGATGGACCAACCGGTTGAGACCGGCGGTCGCGCCAGACCCGCAAAAGACGGTCGAGAACTTGTCGTCCGCATTGCAAACCCGGGAAATCTCGGAACGGGCCGCCTCGCGCATCCGGGTCATGGTCATGCCGCAGTAAGAGGCTTCGGTATGGCTGTTGGCGTAGACCGGCAACACCTCTTCCATGACAAACTCTTCGATCTGGCGCAGCGCCCGGCCGGAGGCAACGTAATCGGCATAGATCAGTGTTTTGGGGCCAAATGGCCCTTCAATTGTGACCCCGTCTCCGATCAAGCCACTGCGCAAGCGCTCCAACAGCCCTGGGGCGGAAAGCATGGCTTTGAACTGATCAAGCGCAGTTCCGGTCAATTGGGTTACGTTTGTGTGGGTCATAATCCGCTCCAAATCCTGATATTTGGATCATACGACCAACAACACTTGGATTTCCTCACATATTTTGATTGTTTATGGCTCCATATTGTGTCAAATGATCCAATATGGACAAAAAATTCGATCATATTGACCGCGCGCTTCTCAGAGCACTGCAACGTGACGCCAGAATGTCGCAGCGGGACCTGGCGGATCAGGTCGGCCTGTCCCAAAATGCGTGCTGGCGGCGATTGAAGACGCTCTATGAAAGCGGATTGATAGAAGGTCACACAATTCGGCTGGATCCAGCCAAGATCGGTCTGAACCTGACCGTCTTTGTCATGATCCGCACCCGCCACCATTCAAAGGAGTGGCTGGAGACCTTCCGTGGCGAAGTCACCAAAATCCCGAATGTGATTGATTTTTACCGGCTGGCCGGGGATTACGACTACATGCTGAAGGTCGTGGCTGAAGATATGAATGCTTTCGATCAGATCTACCAGCGCCTGATCGACAAGGTCGATCTCGACACGGTCACCTCCTACATGACCATGGAAGCCATCGCTGACGCCCGGAACTTGCCGATTTGACGCTGTGAGGCAAAAGTTGCTCAAATTCTTCCGTCACTACCCGGCTTGAAGAGCCTGCTCCCGTTCCGAAGTGTCACCCCGGACGCAGCGAAGCGAAGATCCGGGGCCCACTCTTTTCCAGAGCCTTTGCCGGAAGACCCATTGTCTGTTGCAAGCGGCACGGCGAGTAGGCCCCGGCTCGGCGCTCCGCTTGGCCGAAGTGACGGTCCATTATTGCGGGCAAGGCTTCTCCTCCCACGACGTCATCCTCGGGCTTGACCCGAGGATCCATTCCGTTGCGTCTCCAAACAGCACGGCCCTGTTTGCGGCTCCGTCACGGCATGGATTACCTCCCCGATCATGTCGGTGACAGGCTCTTCAAGCCGGGCAATGACGACGGTACGTGTGGCAGAGGCTTGCCATCCCCATAGCCGTCATCAAAACAGTGAGTTGATAACTGTCTGAGAGGATGACCATGTCTGTACTGATCTAAAGTTCCAATCGACCGCGCTCTTTGAGAATTTGTGCCCGTTTCCAGGACCGGTGACCTTCATGAAGACCGTGCTCGGCCTCCCAATCGAGGATCGGCTGGATGTTGTCGACAGGCGTCCAGACAACTTCCCCTTCGGCGCAGTGTTTTTGATCGAGAAACCGGATCTTGCGTTTCTTCAGTTCTTTTTGAAACGCATCCGAACAGAAGACGCCGCCTGAACTGATTGGCTGCAAATAGAGACCTTGCCAGAGATGACGGCCGCCGATCGCTGGACGGCTTAAGACCATGTCATGCTCGAAAGTTAAGATGTCTAAGAAGCTCTGCCCTGACGGCTCATCAATTTCCCATTGCAAACCGCTTTCTTTGACGAGGACCGTATCGACCGAAACCATGCAGTTAAAAACATAGTGGTTTTCGGTGAGCGGGTCCCCGGCCTCATTGCGGAGCTCAATGGGTATAAACTGGTGCACCCCGGGCTCGAACTCTTCAACCAGATCCTTGAACCGCTGATTGACAGCATTGCAGCCAGGCATCGGAAAGACATCCGGCACTCGTTTGTCTCTCTCTTGATACGCGCTCTTGGGAATCGCTTGAGGATCTACCCAGAATCCCGAACTGAATCCAAATGCTTTGCTGCCGAACTTTCTGCATTCTTCTTCGTCATCCCAAGTAAAGTAGGGAACTGCATGTCGTTGGTAATCTACCAGTTCCAAAAAATATGCCATCAGCTCCTCCCGCGCTTGCCGAAAATCGGACGTTTGGATTTCGGCGAAGGCGGCGCGGCATAAGGCGTGCCGCCGAGGCCCGGAAGCGGTGCCGGTTGCGGCGGGTTGCCTTCCGCTGACAGCTCAAGCACCCGGCCTTCATACTGTGCACCACGATCCTTGAAGCGGACACGGATCGTTTCCGTTTCACTTTGGCCAAGCGTGTCACCGTCTTTCAGCACCGCGCCATTGACCAGCAGATAGCGCACGACGCCGAACAGCTTGCCCGCAATATCGGCCGGTTGTAGCGGAGCCGGTGAAAATTCAATCTCCATTCCGAAGAACGCCCGCGCGCCTTCCGTTACGGCTCCGATCTTGCCATCGGCGCTCTTTTGCCAATAAAGCAACACCCAATCTTCGACCGGCAGGTTCTTGGCAAGAATGGTTTGCGCCGCCTGCCGCCAGCCATCTGGGGCAATCATCATCTGGCCTGTCGACCAGTAAACGCCGATACCACTCGCCTCATCCAGAACGGCAGCGGCTGCGAATGTTGTCATGATGGCAAAATGCAGCGCCTGCTCATGATCGTTCGGCAGATCCAGGCAGCCCAAAATCGCATGCGCGGTATGGACCGCGACCGCTTCTTTGGCACCCGGCCAGGCAATGGACGATTGCGCTGCGCCTTCCAGCGTTCCAGTTGGCACAGGCCCTGCCTTGGCGATGAGGCTGATCTTAACTCCGCCCACCTCCAAAATCGCTGGAATATCGCCTTCCGCTTCCTGCAAAACGGAAACGGAAGCGCCAATTGGCGCGACAAGACCCTGTATCCGCTCCGCGATTACGGCGGCGCTCAAATCTTGCGCAGATTTTAGAAGAACGAGACTGAAAAACCGTTCTGACATGTCATGACCTTTCGAAGCCGGGACGTTTTGGTCTTGCCGGTGCAATGACCTGGCCACAGCGGCGCTAAAACGCCCGAGCCGCTATCAGACGCTTTCACTTCGGCCCAAGGAGCAAATTTTGTATGAAGACCTTCAATCGATGCACATTCAAGTCAGCACTCAACACAACCTGAACACCGCGCCATACAACTATAGCAACCCATAAAAATCACTTAATGCTTATAAGGTCGGCGGTTGGCCCGCCGGTCCTTATAGCTAGGGTCAGGACCCATTTATTTGGTTGAAATGGTAGGAAGGAATTTGATCGGATACGAGACGCAAATCTGCCGGAAACCCTGCGGTTTCCAAAGTTTTGCAACGACGTTGCCGGGCAAATTCACCCTATCTTGAAAAGACGCAAAAACAGCTTCGATCTGCGGTGTCAAACCGCTCAACCGGGCGGAAGCCCGTTTTTCACGCCTTTCCTTGCAGTTCATCGCCGTTTGCCGCGCCATTCCAAACAAATAAATAGGTCCTGACCCTAACCCCTCTTACCGCCGGCGGCCACCGCCGCGGCCGCCACCACCACGTGCGGCACGGCCACCGCCTCCCCGCTGCGGTCGAGCCTGCTGCGGCCGGGAGCGCTGGACATTGCGCTGACGGTTGACCTGGCGATTGCCTGTGTTGCGGGCCCTTTGATCCCGGTTGAGATGCGCGGGCGCTTGCGGCCGTTGTGCGGGCCGTGTTGCTGGCCGGTTTGCGGGACGTTGCGCAGGCCGGGTCGCAGGCCGGTTGGCCGGGCGGTTGACATTGGGCCGTTGTCCCGCGTTCGGCCGGTTTGCAGGCCGATTGACATTGGGGCGCTGACCGGCATTCGGGCGGTTCGCGGGCCGTTGGCCAGCATTTGGTCTTTGTCCCGCATTCGGACGGTTTTGGATCCGGTCCCGCGCCGGACGGTTGGCAATCGCCGCTCCGGCACCACCAATCGCGGCCCCTGCCCCGATATCCCGCATACGGTCCTGAAGGGCATCGCGCGAAGGTGCGTCCACGCCGTTCCAGCGTCCACCTTCAAACCGCTGCCAGTTTTGGCCGTCGCGGCGATAGACACCGCCGTCCCGGCCGGCAAACACGTCCCCGCGCCTCCCGAGCGTCGCCGCACGGCCTGGACCGCCTTGCTGCTGCCAGCGATTGGCAACGTTTGTGCGCACCTGTCCGGTCCGCGCCCATTGCGGGCCGCCGACAACGCCGCCGCCTGTCCAGGAACCATAGATGCCGCGGGCTCCGCCAACCACAACCCGGTTGCCGGTACGTGGATTGTAGGCGGAGATAAACCCGGCGCTGCCCCGCGGCCCGCTGATGGCGCCACCTCGGATATATCCGCCAGTGCGCGGGTTGTAGATCCCGCCGCCGGCGATGCCGCGGCGCGGACCATAGGCATATCCATAGCGGCCATAAACGCCGCGGATCGGATTGTAAAACGCTCCAATTCCGTAGGTGACGGGCCTTGGGAAATAGATCGGCCGGAAACCGGGCCGGTACCACGGCCGGTAGTACCAGCCGGTACCGTAGACAAAAACGCCCCAGGCCAGGAACCCCGTCAGATACCCCATGGTGTAACCGTACCAGACCGCATTCGGTTCGGTTTCATAAACCCGGACATAGGTGACATTGTAGACCGGCGACGACGGCGGGATTGTGTAGATCTCTTCCGGAACGGCCTTTGCCACCTCAAACGGACCTTCCGGGCTGTCGCCCACAAACCAGACCCCATCCTGCAACACATAGTATTTCGCACCGACCTGGATCACCTGGTCGTTGGTGTTGACCGCATAGGACATTGATGTGCCCTCGATCTGTGAAAACTCCGGATCGCCGGCATAAGCGACATCGGCCTTGATCGAGCCCAATTCTACCCGGGCGGTTGTTGGAATGCTTGCCTTAAGCCGCGCCTGGGAGGCTTCGGATGTACCGGGAATGGAAGAGCGGACGGAGTAGTAAGGCGCGTCTTCCGGAATGTTTAAGAAATCCGATGGCATGTCGGGGGTGGTGAACTCCCAAGGCCCATCGAGCGAAGCTGACTTGAACCAGCGTCCGGACATCAGGATGTACCAGGTCGATGTGGTTTTCAGGAAAAAGACATCGTGATCCGTATTTGACGCCCATTCGAGATCACCGCCGGTAACCGGTTCCAATTTCGGTTCGCCATCAAAAACAATCATCTCGGCTGGTTTGTCGGAGTAGATGACTTTTGGAGCCTTATTGTCAGGAAAGGCCTCAGCCGGGATCGCTTCGCGGGTTTCTTTCCAGTTGTCGTCTTCCGGAAGTTTGCCGATGAGGTCCGGCAACTCGGTCACAACCTCCCAAGTCCCTGCAATTTCCTGAGACTTCAGCCACGACTTTTCATCGCGCAGATAAAATTCTCCACTCTCGTCAACTTTCAAAATGTCCCAGTTGGTGTTGACGACAAAACTGAGGCCTTGATCGCCTTTGACTGGAGCTAGAATAGGCTCGCCTTCGGTTTGCACCAGGATGGCAGGTTCATAAGAAATGAAGATTGGCGGTGCTTCCGAACTCAAGCCCTTCACATCATCCATGCGCTGGTATTCGGCGAGACCGGCCGTGATCCGATCCTCTTTCACGGTCACCGTGCCGGTCGGCATAATCTTGCCGACTTGAATCGACAGATCCGACATGGCTGTGCGGTCAAGCGCCGAGAAATCAAGCCGTGTCACCTTGATCTGACTGACATCCACCTCCCCTTTGGCAGGATCGTTGGTTGTCTCGCCGCTGATACCGATCACGCCGAAGACCGGCGCTGCATCCTTATCCTTAACGTATTCCGCCGCAACCAGGGCATTCAAGGTCTTGAAGTCGGTCCATTCCGTGAATTGCGGTTGATACAAGATCAGGGTCGCTCCGGCATCAGTTTCAAACGCGCGTGGCCAACCGGTCTTGTCTTCAGCTTCTGTCAATTGCAGGTAGTTGCCACTGACAAAGCCGTTCTGGCCGTTGTAAGTGACTGAACACCAGGACCCGGTATCATTGCAGTCCAAAAGCTCAACTGGCGTTCCATTGGGAACGGTGCCCAAAGAGCCAAACCCGGTGCCCGGTCCAGACCGGAAATTCACGTTGGCGGTTGTCACAGCCGGAGCTGCCCAAGCACCATTCACAAAGACGGTCTGCAGTACCAGAGCAGACGACAACAAAACAGAGACCAGCTTGCGCACGGGAAAACCTCCAAGAAAAATCGGATGGCCCAGCTTCTTCCGGCGGGTTTTTTTCAATATGGAATGACGTTAGGGGATTTTTTCGACGAGGTCAGCCACCGGAATTGAAATTCTTCATTACAAATCAAAACGGCACGCTCCGAAGACCGTGCCGTTCACAAAGTGATGATTTTATTTCGTGTGCTCCCGACCGCTGCAAAACTGCAGCCTCCGATCGGGTATCTTTCGATATATGAGAGCCCGGTGAGCGCAATCAGCACTTAGTCCCGGCTCGCCCTTCCCGCGTCCCGGATGTTCTCTTTTCCTCGATGCCACACTCAGCAAGCGACCGATGACACCGCCTTACCTGTTAATGCAACCGCTTGGCCTGTGCGGGCAGATTGCTGAGCGGCCAGGCCCATCTCAACGGCCCGGCGGCCGTCTTCCAGGGAGACGTCAACTTTGGCCTTTTCGCCGCGCACCACAGCGACAAAACCTTCGTGCTGATAGAAGGTCGAGCCATTGTGATCACCGGCATCCAGGATTGTCGGGTCAACCGGAATATCCAGCTGGCGCGGCCCTTTCGGATGGCGCGGCGAGACAACCAGTTGCGGCACCGGAGGCTCACCAAGGTCTTCTGGCCAGAACCGGCCTGGACCCGGCACATAAGCCTCGATCTTGCCCTCTGGACCTACAGCCGAGACCTCTTCCTGATAACGGGAGCCTTCGGCGAACATACAAAGTTCCAGCATGGCGCGGGCGCCGTTTTCGAAATCGACGATTACATACCCATTGTCGAGAATATCCGGTGTCTGACCGTCGTAGCTCTCGTCCATATGATTGGCGTCCTGACCGGCCGATGCCATGACCCGGACCGGCTCGCACTTCATGATCAAGCGCATTAGATCGAAGAAATGGCAGCATTTTTCGACGAATGTGCCGCCCGAATACCGGTTGAACCGGTTCCACGCCCCGACCTTGTCGAGAAACGGAAAGCGGTGCTCGCGGATGGTCAGCATCTTGATGCCGCCGGTGGCCTGTTCGGCCTGCTCGATCAGGGCGGCGATCGGCGGCATGTAGCGGTATTCCATCGCAACCCAGACCGGCGCCGGATAAGACGCCTTAAACGCGTCCAGTGCGGCAATGTCCTTTGGATCGGTGAAAAGCGGTTTTTCAACGAGCAGCGGCAGAGGGCGTTTGCGGCGGATTTCTTCCATCTGCGGCACATGGCAGTGGTTAGGACTGACGATCAGAACGCAGTCCAGCTCTTCCACATCCAAAAGCGCATCGACGGAATCGACCAGCTTGGCTGAAGAAGCGAATTTCAACGCTTCCTGCGCCATGCCGGTGTCAGGTTCAAAAATGGCCACAACGTCCGTGTCCGGCAGCAACGCGATGTTGCGCAAGTGCTCTTGGCCCATCATGCCACAGCCGATGACGCCGTATCTTACCTTCGCAGGCATCTGGTACTCCTATTCGCAGCGGATCGTTTCATGTCCGCCTATTTCAATCGCTGAACGTAATGCGCCCTGTCGGTATCGAACCAGGTGCGCGAATATTCGACCGGCTCGGGCCTATCCGCCCAGCTGAACCGTTCGATGTAACCTGTGAGAGTCCCGGGGGCCTGGGAGAACTCCGCTGGCGCCCACTCTGGAACGGCTTTGATCGTCACCCTGTCTTCGGCGCGGACGATCCAAAAGCCAAGGTGCTTTTGATAATAACGGTAAAGCGAATCTGAAAGCTGGTCGCGCCGGACGGCGCCGCTATCCCCATCCAACCAGATTTCCTCGACCGCGATGATGGTATCGTTGAGATATCGCAACCGTCGAATGCGTGTACCTTCTGTGCTGGTGCCAAACTCCGGCAGCTCCACCGGCTTGGCACCCCGTTCGATGTCCAGAACATCGGCTCTCGGCAGCCCGCCCCCGGACAAAAGCTCCAGGCGGAACATAGCATAGACACTTTCAGTCGTGCCGCCTTGGCGTATGTAGTTTCCCGAACCCTGGATGCGCTCTAGTAAGCCTTTTTCCGTGAGATCGGCCAGCGCCTTCCTTAAGGTGCCGATCGAAATTCCCAACTCTTCCGCCATGTCCCGTTCCGGCGGCAAACGCTCTCCATCCAGAAGGCGCCCAGCCGCAATATCCCTAATCAAAAGCTCACTAATTTGCACATAGAGCGGCAAAGAATTTGAGGTCTGCGGGGCGGTCGTCATGTCTGTGTGGCGATCTGTCTGTGAAGAATTGATACACCATTGATTTACATCAAGGCGAATGATAAGCAAGGAAAAACTGAAGGCAAAATGAAAGCCTTCGAAAACAAAAAAATCCTCTTAGGAGATCCTGAATGACTGTGGTTCCCGTAACCTCGCCTGACCTCGATGCTGCAGAAGTGTCCTGGTTTGCAGCGCTGTGCTCGGATGACTATCAATTCCTCGGTGTTCCGGAGGGCCAGTTGCGCTCCTCGTGGGACCACTGCTCTTCCATCGTGAAAACCGCTGAGGCCCAAGGATTCCGCAACATCCTGTGCCCTTCATCCTATCAAGTTGGACAAGACACCTTGAGTTTTGTGGCCGGCTGCGCGCCGATCACGGATAAAATCAACCTGCTGGCAGCCGTACGCTGCGGTGAGATGCAGCCGATCATGCTGGCGCGCACCATCGCAACTCTCGACCACATGCTGAAGGGCCGCCTGACGGTCAACATCATCTCGTCCAACTTTCCCGGCGAAGAGGCCGACAGCAAGTACCGCTATCAGCGCTCGCGTGAAGTGGTCGAAGTTTTGAAACAGGCCTGGTCTCGCGGCGAAATCGATTACGAAGGTGAGATTTACAATTTCAAAGGCCTGACCACCGATCCGGTCCGTCCTTATCAGACCGGTGGCCCTTTGCTGTATTTCGGCGGTTATTCCCCGGATGCCCTCGACCTGTGCGGGGAACATTGCGACGTTTATCTGATGTGGCCGGAAAAGATCGAGGAGCTGGAAGGCCGGATGAAAGCTGTCCATGCCGTGGCGGACACATACGGCCGTACGCTCGACTATGGCCTCCGCGTCCATATGATCGTGCGGGACACCGAGAAAGAAGCCCAGGAATACGCCGAATACATCGTTTCCAAACTGGATGACGATCAGGGAACTGCGATCCGGGAACGGGCGCTGGATGCCAAGTCGCTCGGTGTCAGCCATCAGTCGAAGAACCGCGAGATTGCCGATGAGTTCGGCTACATCGAACCGAACCTTTGGACCGGTGTCGGCCGGGCCCGGTCCGGCTGTGGCGCCGCTCTTGTCGGTTCGACCGATCAAGTCATGAGCAAGATCGAAGCCTATCAGAAGATGGGCATCCGGGCCTTCATCTTCTCCGGCTATCCGCATGAAGAAGAAGCCATTCATTTTGGTGAACGGGTTCTGCCCAATCTGAAGACCTGTTCGCTTCCAGAAGCTTATGGCCGTGTTCCGGCCGAAACACCAGCAACCCCGCTCGGCAAGGGAGTCCGCCGCTAATGGATCGCGTCAACCTATCTGACACGCTTGATTTTTCCCGTCTCATCTATGGCATGTGGCGGCTTGGCGACGACACAGACACTTCCCCGGCCCATGTGGAACGCAAGATCCAGTCTTGCCTCGATCAAGGCATCACCACCTTCGATCAGGCGGATATTTACGGCGGATATACGGCTGAAGCTGTGCTGGGCGGCGCACTGAAGGCCAATCCGTCCTTGCGCGACAAAATGGAAATCGTCACCAAATGCGGCATCATCGCACCGGCCGGACGCTACACCGATGCCAAGGTTAAACATTACGACACGTCCCGGGCTCATATCGAAAAGTCGGTCGAGATCTCCTTGTCTGAAATGGGGATCGACACCATTGACCTTCTTTTGATTCACCGCCCGGATCCATTCATGGATCATCAGGAGACCGGCGCGGTTCTGGACGGTTTGGTGACATCCGGCAAAGTCAAAAATGTTGGTGTTTCCAACTTCCGTCCGTGGGACTGGGAGCTGCTGCAGTCCGCCATGACCAACCAGCTTGTCACCAACCAGATCGAAATCTCCTTGAAGGAGATCACGCCGTTCACCAACGGTGATCTTGCCTTCCATCAGCGGCTTGGAACAAAGCTGATGGCTTGGTCTCCGCTCGGCGGCGGATCGTTGATTTCGGAAGGCGGCACCCTTGGGTCCGTCCTAGACGACATCGCCGGATCCTTCGGTGTCGACCGCTCCGCAGTGGCTGTTGCTTTTCTTTTGGCGCATCCGGCACAGCTCTTGCCGGTCCTTGGCACTAACAATCTCGACCGGATCGGGAAGATCTCGGACGCGCTCAAGGTCACTCTTGACCGCGAAACCTGGTACCGTCTCTACGAGGCGGCCCTTGGAAACGAGGTTCCCTAATGACCATGCACACTGCCGATCACACTGTGACCTTTGCGCCCCATTCGGAAAACACCCGGCTGCTGCGGGATGCTTTTGGACGGTTCGCCACCGGGGTCACGGTTGTGACCACCAACTCCGAAGACGGCCCGGTTGGCATTACGGCCAACAGCTTTTCATCCGTCTCCATGGACCCGCCGCTGGTCCTGTGGATGCCAGATAAAGGCTCGCGCCGCTTCCGCTATTTCGAGACGGCTGAACATTATGCCATCCACGTTCTGAGCCATGAGCAGGCGGAAATCTGTAACGGCTTTGCCAGAAACGCACATGCTTTCGATCAACTCACCTACCGGCTTTGCGATGAGGGGGTTCCCCTGATCGAGAATTGCCTGGCGCGGTTCGAGTGCAAACTGTTTGCGGCCTATGAGGGGGGCGATCATTTGATCGTTTTGGGCCAGGTCACACAGGCAGAAATGCGATCCGGCGACGCCTTGACGTTTTTTTCCGGAAAACTCGGACAAATCGTTCCAAAGTAGGAGCGCAAGACGGGGCGGCACCCGCCCTGTTATCATTGGGAATACCAGGGAGGAACCCATGGGGGCATTGCTTGCGGTCTTACGTCTGCTTTCCATTGTCAATTCGCATTTGTTGCGGGTTGGTCGTGGGGTTGGGGTTGTTGCGGTTGCTTTGATGGTGGTTGCGATCCTGATCCAGGTTGTGTTCCGCTATGGCTTCAACAATGCGCTGCCCTGGCCCGATGAGGCGGCGCGGTTCTGCATGTTGTGGATGACCGGCCTGATGGCGCCGACGGCGCTGCGGCGCGGCGGGTTTGTTGCCATCGACACCTTGGTGATCATGCTGCCCAGGCAGCTGGCGAGCGCCTTGTCCCTGGTGCTGTTGTTTGTCTCGCTCGCCGTTTTGCTGGTGGCCGTTCAGATCGGCTATGCGGAAGTCACTGGGTTTGGCGGCAAATTTGCCACCGCCTCGCTCTATGTGCCCAGCAATTTGAGCTTGAGCGAGTGGATGCGGGTGCCGCGCAGTTGGATGATGCTGTCGCTGCTGGTTGGCGTGGTGCTTTTGATCCTGGTGAATGTGGAACTGATCTTACGTTCTCTGATCGGCTTGTTCGGCGGTGAAGACCAGCTGCCCCGCATTCCCGATGCAGATATGGCGGGGGCAGACTGATGCTGATCTGGTTCCTGCCTGTCTTTCTTGTGTTCCTGATGATCGGCCTGCCGGTGTTCTTCGGCCTTCTGGCCGCCCCTGGCCTGCTTTTGTGGCTGAACGGTCAGGAGCGCGACATCACGCTTTTGTACCGCAATGTCTACAACGGCATGGATAGTTTCCCCTTAATGGCGATCCCGTTCTTCATGCTGGCCGGGGAGTTGATGAACAAGGGCGGCATTACGATGCGCCTGGTGGAGTTCTCTCAGGCGCTTATGGGGCACCTGCGCGGCGGCCTTGCCCATGTCAACATCCTGTCGTCGATGCTGTTTGCCGGTCTCTCCGGTTCGGCGGTTGCCGACACGTCTGCGCTCGGCTCCATGCTGATCCCGGCGATGGAAAAACAGGGCTACACCCGCCGCTTTGCCGCCGCCATCACCGCGGCCTCCTCCGTCATTGGCCCGATCATTCCGCCGTCCGGCATCATGATCATCTATGCCTATGTCATGGGGGAGAGTGTTGCCGCGCTGTTCCTGGCCGGCATTGTGCCCGGTGTCATGGTCGGTGTTGGCCTGATGCTGATGGTCAAGGTCATGGCCGACAAATACGACTTTCCGGTTGCCTCTAGAAAGTCGACCTGGAGCGAGCGCGGCCAGGCGTCCCTAAAAGCCTTCTTTCCGCTGATGACCCCGGTGATCATTTTGGGCGGCATTCTGGCCGGCGTCTTCACCCCGACGGAAGCGGCGGCCGTCGCCGTGGCCTATGCGCTGGTGATCGGCCTGTTTGTGCTTCGAACCTTGAAGCCCCATGAGATCCCGGGCGTCTTGAACCGGGCTGGCATCACCTCGGCCGTGGTTCTGCTCCTGGTTGGCGCGGCGATGGCCTTCAAGACCGTGGTCAGCTTGAGCCACGCACCGGAGATCATGGCCGACTTCGTGCTCAGCCTGACCGACAATCCGCTGATCCTGTTGTTCCTGATCAACCTGCTTTTGTTTGTGGTCGGCATGTTTTTGGACGCCGGACCGGCGATCATCATCTTGGGGCCGATCCTGGGGCCGATCTTCACCTCCATGGGGGTCGATTCCATCCACTTTGCCATCATCATGAGCGTCAACCTGACCATCGGTCTGGCGACGCCGCCGATGGGGCTGGTTCTGTTTGTTGCGGCCTCTGTCTCCAAAGAGCGGGTGGAGACAATTGCCAAGGCCATTCTGCCGTTTCTGGCGGTGGAGATCGCGGTGATCTTTTTGATCACCTACATTCCGGCACTGTCCATGACGATCCCGCGTCTGACCGGATTTGCCAACTGATCTGAGCTCAAAAGGGAGGAACCTCATGCTCAAATCTGCCCTGAAATCCCTAACGGTCGCGGCAATGCTCGCCGGCTCCGCCTTGAGTGCGGCGGCCGCCGACTACACGCTGCGCGCCACCGCCAACTCCAATGAAAACGATGAAGACTACGACGGTCTTGTGGTGTTCAAGAACTTCGTGGAAGCAGCCTCCAACGGCGCCATCGAAGTGGAGCTCTACATCGGCACGCAGCTGTGCTCGAACGGTGCGGAGTGCCTGCAAGGGGTCGCGGGCGGCGCGATCGACATCTACATCTCCACCTCCGGCGGGGCGTCCGGCATCTTCCCGTATGTCCAGGTGCTCGACCTGCCCTACATGATGAGCGATGACCGCATTGCCGAGCATGTTTTGAGCGGGGACTTCACCCGCACCATGCGCACCATGGCGCTGGAAGATTCAGACAACACCATCCGCCTGATGACCATCGGCAACACCGGTGGCTGGCGCAACTTTGCCAACACCAAGCGCCGCGTGGCCGCCCCGGCTGACATGGAAGGCCTCAAGATCCGCACGGTTGTCGCCGACCTGCCGCAGGAACTGGTGAAAGCCCTGGGCGCATCGCCAACCCCGATCCCGTGGCCGGAGCTGTTCACCTCCTTCCAGACCGGCGTTGTGGAAGGCTCCAAGAACGGCATCACCGACATCATGGGCATGAAGTTCCCGGATGCAGGCCTGCAGTATGTCACCCTCGACGGCCATGCCTACATGGGTGCGCTGTGGTGGATGGGCAACGAGAAGTTCCTGTCCTTGCCGGAAGACATGCGCCGGGTGGTTGTCGACGGCTTTTATGCCCTGCAGCAGGCAACCTTTGCTTCGCCGAAACGCAAGTCGATCAAGGCCTATGAAGACTTTGTCGCCGGCGGCGGCGATCTTTATGTGCCGACCCCGGCTGAAAAAGCGGCGTTCAAGGAAGCGGCAACCCCGGTCTATGCCTGGTTCAAGGAAAACGTCGGCCGCGGCGGCGAAATCTTCGGCGCCCTCGAAGAAGCCGTCAAAGCCGCAGAAACAGACATCAACGCAGCAAGAAATGCCGACCTGAACTAGAAGAGAAAAAGAGCCCGGCAGGTTGCCGGGCTCACCAATCACTTTTTTGATTTGGCGAAGACCTTGTCTCAAAGGTCCTCCCCTGATCAAAAATCAACGGAACGGGTACATCCAGACCTTGTAATCGGCGACAAGAACATGCGCTTTTTCAATCTCTTCCTTGGTCATCTTCTTAACGACTTCCTCCAGGGAAATCGCAGCGTCCGGATCACCGCCGATGGCCGAAAGCGTGTACCACATGTAGGCCCGGACCAGATCGGGCGCCGGCATGCCGCGGCCGATCTCGTAATACCAGCCGATGCCGGACTGCGCGCCGGGGTGCCCCTTCAGGGAACTTCTCAAGTACCACTCAAACGCCCGCTGGTCGTCGCGCTCCACTCCAAGGCCCATGGCGTACATGACGCCGATCAGCTCCTCGGCGTCCGCATTGCCGGACCGGGCGGCCGGCCACAGTTCCTTCATCGCCTCTTCAAATTTCCCAGCTTCCATCAGGTCGCGCGCAGCTTCGATTTCAGCTTGTGCCGGAAGACACAACGGGCTCACGGCAAGCGAAAGAGCGACAATCGCGGCTTTGGCGGTTTGCTTCATAAGGTCTGGTCCATCCCTCTGGTGTGTCTAGTGGTTTCGCCAGCATTTTCTGCAAGTTTACCTGCACCGCTGACCCAAGATGATTTTCTGGTTTTTGACCGCAAACAAGCGGCGCTCGGTCAGCTGTTATTTTACGACAAGATCCTGTCCGGGAACAGGAATATTGCGTGTGCGACCTGCCATCATCCAAAGTTTGGCACAGGCGACGGCCTGTCCCTCGGCATTGGGGAAGGCGGGGTTGGTTTGGGGCCCAAAAGAACGGCCGGAGACGGCGCCAGCCGGATTAAGAAACGGATTCCGAGAAACGCGCCAGCGCTTTGGAATTTAGGCGCAAAAGATCTTCATACCCTGTTTCATGATGGCCGGCTTTCCATCGCTGAGACTTACGAAAACGGTTTTAATTCACCTGCAGAAGAATGGTTGCCGACCGGCTTCAATTCCCTGCTTGCCGCGCAGGCGGTATTCCCGCTGGTGGCCCAATTCGAGATGTCCGGCAATCCGAAAGAAAACGAAATTGCCGGAGCGGTCCATGACCGGATTGATGCGGCCTGGCCGATCCTTGCCAAACGGGTTCGGATAATTCCTGAATACGGCCAGATGTTTATCGACGCTTTCGCGCATATTGAGTCCGCTGAAGAGGTTACGATCGTCGAGATCGCCAACGCACTCGCGGCCTTCCAGGCAATCGAATGGCAGAGTTTTGACAGCCCCTTCGATCACTATCTTTCGGGGAACAAAGCCGCCCTCTCCTCACCGCAAAAACGAGGTCTGGATCTCTTTTATGGCAAAGCCGGATGCGCCGCCTGCCACTCCGGCCCGCTCCTGAGCGACCAGAAATTTCATGCCCTCGGCCTGCCCCCCTTCGGCCCCGGACGGACGCGGCGTTTTGATCCGATGGTTCGGGATGTCGGACGTATGGGAGAAAGCGATGCGCTGGAAGATGCCTACCGCTTTCGCACGCCGATGTTGCGCAATGTCGAGCTGACCGCCCCTTATGGTCACAATGGCGCCTATCCGACCCTGGACGGCATCATCCGCCATCACCTCGATCCCGATGGCATGCTGGCAAAGTGGCAACCGAAAGTCGCCTCTCTTCCCGATGTGCCCTGGCTCGCCCCGATTGATTTTGTCGTCTGGCATGATAAACGGGAAATGGCCCGCCAGGCCCGGTTCCGCGATGTCGACCCGATGTCTCTCACCGATCCCGAAATTTCTGATCTCGTGGCCTTCCTCGGGGCCCTCACCGGCACAGCTTCTGTGACAACTCCGCCCTTTGGCGTTCCTGACAAGGTTCCCAGCGGCCTGCCGGCCGATACACCACAATAAGGATAAGAAAAAATGGTGGGACCATTGAAAGACCGGGCCAATCAGTTGTTCCCGGGCATAGCGATTGCTGGCCTGGTGGCAATTTCCGCGCAGTTCCTCAACGAACATTACGGCGCGCCGGCCATGCTGATGGCCATCCTCTTGGGCATGCCTCTGAACTTCCTGTCCGAGGAACAAAAGACGGCAGAAGGGATAGCCTTTTCAGCCAGAACCCTGCTGCGGATCGGCGTCGCGCTTCTGGGTGTCCGGATCAGCGTGGATATGGTGGAAGCGCTTGGTTTGCCGTTCCTGGCCCTTGTGATTGCAGGTGTCCTAGCAACGATTGGCTTTTCACTTTTGATCGGCAACCTCTTTGGCAAGGACCGGCTGTTTTCGTTTCTCTCCGGCGGGGCCGTCGCGATCTGCGGCGCGTCGGCGGCCATGGCGATCGGTTCCATTCTGCCCAAACGCGAGCATGCCGAACGCGACCTTGCCTTTACCGTGATCACGGTAACGGTGCTGTCCACGCTTGCCATGATCTTCTACCCGATCTTGACCGGTTCCCTAGGATTGACCACCGATGAAACCGGCGTCTTTTTGGGCGGCACAATTCATGATGTTGCTCAAGTGGTTGGCGCAGGTTTTTCGATTTCCGAAGAAACCGGTGACCTCTCAACCTTGGTCAAGCTGATCCGCGTCACGCTGTTGGCGCCGATCGTTCTGGTGGCAGCTCTTATCCTGCGGAAAGGGTCGGCACCTGATGCAACCCGCCCGCCGCTGATGCCAGCGTTTGTTATTGCCTTTCTGGTTCTGGCAACCTTCAATTCTTTTGGCCTGATCCCGGAGATGGCCAAAGATGCCGCCAGCCAGGTCTCTCGCTGGGCGCTATTGGCGGCGATCGCAGCCGTCGGCATGAAAACCTCGATCCCGAAACTCCTGGAAGTCGGCGGCCCGGCAATCTGGATGGTGGTTACCCAGACGGTCTTCCTGGCGCTCTTTGTCCTCGGTGGGATTTGGTTGATTGGGTGAGTTCTCTGTAACCGTCCCCAAACTTCGTCCTTACCCGGATTTACCGGGTAATCCATTCCGTTTTCGGGCCAGGCCCACTGCTGTCTGAGCGGAAAGGGAACGGCATGGATCCCCGGTCAAGTCGAGGATGACGACTGCGTTATGTGCTACCGTAAATGATCGTCCAACAATTCCTTGTTGTTTGACAACAGCGCGCTCGCTTTTGCCCTCTCAGGGCTTTTCTTGAGACGTTGAGTGTGAAATATAGCTTTCACCTCTTCACGGCAGATTTTCTGGCTGGTCCTGAGAACACAGGCGCCCCGGCCCCTGCCCAGAAATTTCGAAAGCATGTTGATGAAAAGCTACATCACCACTCCGATCTATTACGTCAACGGATCCCCGCATATCGGCCACGCCTTCACCTCGATCATGGCCGATATCTTAAAGCGGAACCGTCAGGCGCTGGGGTATGAGATGATGCTGTCCACCGGCGTCGATGAACACGGCCAGAAGAACCAGGAAGCGGCCGAGGATCTCGGCATGCCGGTGACCGACTATCTCGACATGCGCTGCAAGGAATTCCGGGATGTTTTTGAGCAGCTCGGCGTGGAATTCGATTATTTTGTCCGCACCAGCCGCGAAGGCCACAAAACCGCTGTCGCGGATATGGAACAACGCATCTTCGACAAGGGCCTGATTGTCAAAAAGCAGTATACCGGTACCTATTGCAAGGGCTGCGAGGAGTTCAAAAAAGAGAGCGATCTCACCGAAGACGGCCAATGCCCGCTGCATCCGACCATGAAGGTCGAGCAGACGGACGAGACCAACTACTTCCTGAAGATGGAGCCGTTCCGCGAGAAGCTTCTAAAGCACATCGACGACAATCCGGATTTCGTGCAGCCCGAGCCGTTCAAGAACGAGCTGAAGCAAATGCTGGCCGAGCCGCTGGAAGATCTGTGTATCTCCCGACCGAAAACCCGCGTGACCCTCGGCGTTGACCTGCCGTTCGATCCGGATTTCGTGACCTATGTCTGGTTCGACGCGCTGGCCAACTACCTGACCAACATCGGCTGGCCGGAAGATGGCTACCAGGACTGGTGGGCCGAGTGTGAACACATGATCGGCAAGGACATCTTGAAACCACATGGGGTCTATTGGCCGTTGATGCTGATGGCCGCAGACTTGCCGCTGCCGAGAAAGCTGACCGTACACAGCCACTGGGTGGGTGCCGGCGGCGTCAAGATGTCGAAATCCATCGGCAACGTGGTCGATCCGATCGAAGTGATGGAAAAGCTCGGTGTCGATGCCCTGCGCTGGTATCTGGCCCGCCACATGCGCGCTGACAGCGACAGCCAGATTTCGGTCGACCTAATCACGCAGACTTACAATTCCGAGCTTGGCAACAAGATTGGCAATCTGCTGTCCCGCGTCGCCAAGTTCTCCAACAAGAACTTTGATGGCAAGGTGCCGGTTCCCGGTGCGCTAACTCCGGAAGATGAGGCGCTTCGGAAAACTGTGGTTGGGGCGGCAAAAGCCTTCTCCGGCTGGATCAATCTTCAAGACATTCCAGCCGCCACGCAGTCGATCGTTGACGGCGCGGTTGCCATGAACGAATACATCGACCAGCAGGCGCCGTGGTCGCTCTTCAAGAATGAAGACACCCGTGAACGCTGTGCGACCGTGCTTTACGTTACATTGGACTGTCAGCGGATCCTGTTTGAGGCGCTTTTGCAGGTGATCCCAGGTTCCGCTGCCAGAGCACTCGGCATGCTGAACGCACCGGACGCCGCAAGCCCCTGGAAACCGGAACTCGACAAGCTGGCAGGCGGCACCGAACTCGGCGAAATCGACGCCCTGTTCCCGCGGGTTCAGTAAGTTTTCGGACTTTTTCAAAAACAAAAAACGCCGGCAAGTTTGCCGGCGTTTTTGTGATCTAGTCTGCCCGGCTTAAGCTGCCAAGAATTCCAGCCGGTCATCGAGGCGCGCAGGTGCGATTTCCAGTATTTCGGCCGTGACAACCTGTTCGGCAACAAACGGATCTTTTTGAACAAAGGCTTCCAGACCGGCACGCGTTGCGTTGTGCGCCAAAATACCGCCGCCCTGATTGGGCTGCAGGCTGCCAACCATGAGGAACAGGCCGTTGTCGAAGCCTTGCTGGATCCAAGCCTTGTGCCCCTCCATCAATTCCCCTGCCCGGGCCTTGTTGTCTGAAAACTTCAATGTGACGACAAACATTATCTCTCCTTTCGTTTATCTCATTAAATTCAGTGTGGTTGGGCAGCGGGTTGAACATTTAGATCCAGCCAAGCCAGAATCTTTTCGACCTCCCGTTTGACAAACGCTTCGACCTGAAAGGCTTGCGCCAGCGTCGCGACGCCCTGGCTCCAGCTCAGGACATGCAGCGCATGTTCTTGTGCCTTGTCCTTACTGCCCAAGGCTTCGAACTGACGGGTCAGCCAGTCCCGGAACAGCGCCAGGATCCCGTTGGCTTTCTGCTTTGCAGGATGATCTAGCTTTGCAAGTTCCGCGGTCAGCGTACCGACCGGACAGCCGTAGGCCATGATTTTCGTTTGATTGGTGATGACGATTTTGATGAAACAAGCGATGCGGTCTTTCGGATCGGCCGCCGTTTCATCCCACCTGGCCAGCAAGACCTCGCGTTCCGCCAGGCGTTTTTCAATCACCGCGTCCAGGATCTCGTCCTTGGTCTTGAAGTGATAATAGAAATTGCCGCGCGAGATTTTCACGGCCGCCGCAATGTCGGCGAAAGACGTGTCACCGAAGCCACCCTCGTAAAACAGCTGATCGGCCGCCTCGATGATTTGCCGGCGCGTCTGTTTGCCAGCCATTTATCAGTTTCCCTTCATGTCCGAACCGACAGATCCAGCCCTGGTCCGGCATCAAGATCCGGGCCGCTGCATGGTCCAACACCCATTAGGACGCTTGACCTATTTTTTTGAAATTAGGACAAACGACCTAATATTTCAAGAGTTGGTTTTGGGGGCAGCAATGGGAAGGTACTGACCAGGATTTTGGTGGCAGCCACCACGACAATCCCCGCCTCACGCGTCTGTGAACCGAAGTTGTCTGTCTCCTGTCACCTCCTGTCAGGGCGACAATTACCTGACAGAATTCGCGATATCGTCTCGGCGAAAGACGGCAAGGCACCACTATTTTCCTCATAAAGTCAATTATTTGGTGTTTTTACTCTTCAAATTCGACAAATGGTGACTTTTCTCCACAAGCCAGAATTTGGTAACACTTGACGTTACCGAAGCTGATCCAGTGCATTTTTGCACGGTGCTGGTGCATTCCACCGACTTGGAAATGCCATCTCTCCACTTACGTTCAACCCGCTTGGCGGCACAACCGGCCAACCGGGAGCGCTCCGGCTGGCTCTCTTGTGGAGGGAGAAAATGACACTCTTAGACACCCCGCTCGTGACCGATGATCCGGGTCTTCCGGCCTCTGATTTTTTTGATCAGGTGCGGGCCCGGACTCTGGCCTTGACCGATCCGCTCACCCCGGAAGACATGGGCCTTCAGTCGATGGAAGATGCCAGCCCGCCGAAGTGGCATCTGGCTCATACGACATGGTTTTTTGAAGAATTTATTCTGAAACCCTATTTGCCTGGCTATCAGCCGGCCGATGACCGCTTCGCCGTTCTCTTTAACTCCTATTATGTCCAGGCCGGCCCGCGGCACACCCGCTCCAAACGCGGACTTCTGTCCCGCCCGTCTGTACCGGAAGTCTTAAGCTATCGGGCGCATGTGGAAGAAGCGCTTCAAGAAGGTCTAACCCGTCAGGCCTTTTCCAAATCCGTGCTGGAAATTGAAGACCTGATCACCCTTGGCTGCCATCACGAGATGCAGCATCAGGAGCTGCTGGTCACCGATTTCCTGCATGCCCTTTCCTTCAATCCGCTGCTGCCCGCCTATGCCCCGGCCAAACCGGCGCCGGTTGCCGCCGTCGCGGAGCACGGTTGGACCTGCCATGACGGCGGCCTCATCGAAATTGGACACGATGGGCAAGGATTTGCCTATGACTGCGAAGGCCCGCGCCACAAGGTCTGGCTCAATCCGTACAAGCTCGCCGACAGGCTGGTCACCAACGGCGACTGGCTCGCCTTCATGGAAGACGGCGGTTATGAAAACCAGGCCCTGTGGCTGATGGAGGGTTTGGCTGTCCGGGAGAAAAACGACTGGGATTGCCCCCTCTATTGGTGGCAACAGGACGGTGAGTGGTGGAGTTTTTCGCTTCAAGGCCCGCGCCCGGTCGATCGGTCAGCACCCGTCGTCCATGTCAGCTATTATGAGGCGGATGCCTATGCCCGTTGGGCCGGTCACCGGCTCCCGACCGAAGCGGAATGGGAACACGCCGCATACCGGACAACCATTACCGGCAACTTTCTGGAAAATAACACTTTTGCGCCGGTTGGGCGGACGAACAGCCTTTGGGGCGACGTCTGGCAATGGACCTCAAGTGCCTTTTCCCCCTACCCCGGTTTCCGGCCGCCGGACGGTGCCATTGGCGAATACAACGGCAAATTCATGGTGAACCAGATGGTCTTGCGCGGTGGCTCCTGTGCCACGCCCAAAGCGCAGATGCGCGCCTCTTACCGAACCTTCTTTTATCCGCACCAGCGCTGGCAAATGCTGGGCCTCAGACTGGCGGCCGACCAATGACCAAACACGTAAAACCTGAAACCACATCTCCGGCATTCAAGACCGAGATCCTAGCGGGTCTGACCGCCGCCCGAAAAACGATCAGCAGCAAATGGCTCTATGACGATGTCGGCTCGCATCTCTTTGAGGCGATCACCGAGCTGGATGTCTATTACCCGACCCGTACCGAACTGAGTATTTTAGAGAAAAACAAACAGAAATATGCCCGGATCCAAGGCGCGCGCGGTGCCATGGTGGAGCTCGGCAGCGGCTCCAGCCGCAAGACCAATCTGCTGCTTGGCACCTTCCATGATCTCTCGGTCTATATGCCGGTCGACATCTCCGCCAACCACTTGAAAGAAGCTGCTGACCGGGTGCGGCGGGCCTATCCGTCGCTTGCGGTCATCCCGGTGACAGCCGATTTCACCGAACCCCTCGGCCAGTTGCCGCTTCTGCCAGAGCTCCCGGTTTTGGTGTTTTTTCCAGGCTCAACCATTGGCAACTTTGAAAAAGAGGAAGCGTCAAACCTTCTGGCAAATGTCAAAAAGGCCATGCCTGGCGCGTCCATGCTGGTCGGCGTCGACCGGCCGAAGGACCAAGAGATATTGATTGAAGCCTACGACGATAAGACCGGTGTCACGGCAGCCTTCAACCAGAACCTCCTGCAACGGATCAACCGGGAGATCGGCGCCAACTTCGATCTCAGTGCCTTCCGCCATAAAGCGGTCTGGAACAGGTCAAAAAGCCGGATCGAAATGTACCTGGAAAGCTTGTCGGATCAATCGGTTACCGTGGCGGAGCAAACCTTGACCTTAGAAGAAGGTGAGACCATCCACACGGAAAGCTCCCACAAGTATTCAGAAGACGCTTTCACAGCGATTGCCGAAGACGGCGGCTGGCAAGTTCAAGATATCGACACGGATCCTAAAAGACACTTTTCGGTCTATACGCTGACGGCTGACTAACAGCCCTATAGGAGAAAGGACCCTTGCCGTCGTTGGCGAGGGTTCACCTTTCAGCAATCGCCAGCCGCGCGGCCAGTCCTATAAACACCACGCCCGCCAACCGGTTGAGCCAGACTTGTGCTTTTGGCGAACGTTTTAAAAACGCGCCCAGCAGCCCGCCGCCGAGTGCGACCCCGGCGAATACCAGAATCGTTGCAACGATGAAGAGGCCACCAAAAATCAGGATCTGAAGCGGCACGGATCCGCGGGCCGGATCTGCAAACTGCGGCAGGAAAGCCAGAAAGAAGATTGCCACCTTCGGGTTGGTGACATTCATGATGATGCCGCGCCGGTAAAGTGCGGTTAGAGAGAGCTCTGGGCTGTCGTTGCCATTGATCTTGCTGCTTCCGGCGCGGAACGCCTGAACAGCCAGATAGATCAAATAGGCCGCCCCAGCGAATTTGAGCGCAGTAAACGCCAAAGCCGACGTTTGAAAAATTGCAGCGACGCCCAACGCTACGGCAACCGTGTGCACGATCAAACCTGTGCAAAGCCCCAAAGTCACAATGAGACCTGCAAGACGCCCATAAAGCGCAGATTGGGTGAGCACAAAAATATTGTCTGGCCCAGGCGCCAGCCCAAGCGCTATGGCAGCTACAAAAAACACACCCAGTACATCTATGGGAATCATGCCCGCCTCCAAACTGATATCTTCCTCCATCTCCGGTTCTTTGCGGCCGGTCAAGGGGCGGTTTCCGGGAATACCTGGCCAGACCAATATCCTTGGCAAATTTTCGATGTATCGAAACAATTGTTTCAGAAATTGACATTGTAAAAAACAAATGAAACAGTACGGCGATGACATCCACACCGCCGCCACAGATCCGAGCCGCCATCTCGGCGAATTACGCTGATCTCAGTGACACACTGCGCACGGCTGCGGACTATCTCGCTGATAATCAACTGGAAATTGCGACCCGCAGCCTCCGCGCCATCGCTGCCGCCAGCGGTGTATCACCGGCCAGCTACACGCGCCTCGCCCGGGCATTGGGCTTTTCCGACTACGAAACTTTACGCGAACAAGCGCGGCTGGAGCTGAGCCAGAGGGGCAGCAGTTTTCAGGATAAGGCCCGCCAGCTTCAAAACGAAGCCGACCTACCTCTTCTGCCACGCCAGGCGGCCGCCTGTGCCGACAACATCAAGGCTCTGGCAGACGACATCGATCAGGACACTCTGGAACGGGTGGTCGAATGTCTATCCAAGGCCCGCAAGAAGGTTGTTGTCGGCTCACTCGCTTCGGCCGGATTTGCCGATTATTTTGCCTATCTGGCAAACTGGTTCGATGACCGTTGGATCGTCGCGGGACGCAACGGCGCGTCTCTCGGAGGCTCGCTCGCCAGCCTCACATCAGACGATTGCATCGTGATCGTTTCAAAACACCCCTATGCGCACCGCTCTGTCCGGGCGGCTGAGCTGGCAGCAGAAAACGGTGCGAAAGTCATCGTCCTAACCGACAGCCATGCGTTTCCGGGATTGCAATTCGCCGACTTTCACTTCATTCAACGCACTGAAAGTCCACACTTTTTCTCATCTTACGCGGCCACGCTCGTGCTCATTGAAACCATCACGGGCATGCTGGTCGCGCGAGCCGGTTCCGAGGCGGAAGCCCGGATCCAGAATGTCGACAAGCACAATCGCTTGCTCGATGAACTTGAAAATGTCTAGGGTGGTTGTGCCGCTCTGGAGCGATAATTGAAAATAGAGGGAAGCCTAGTCAAATGATGATGAAACTGAACCTTGCCGGTGCTGTTCTTGCGACCAGCATCGCCTTTACCGGCGCCGCCTCCGCGGAAGAATTCATCACCATCGGCACCGGCGGTGTCACCGGTGTTTATTACCCGACCGGTGGTGCGATCTGCCGTTTGGTCAACAAAGGCCGCAAAGAACACGGCATCCGCTGCTCGGTGGAATCCACCGGCGGCTCTGTCTACAACATCAACACCATCCGTGAAGGTGAGCTGGAATTCGGCGTGGCTCAGTCTGACTGGCAGTACCATGCTTACAAAGGCACCTCCAAGTTCGAAGACAAAGGTGCGTTTGAAGACCTGCGCGCTGTGTTCTCCGTACACCCGGAGCCGTTCACCGTTGTGGCCCGCGCCGATTCCGGCGTGAAGAACTTTGCCGACCTGAAAGGCAAGCGCGTCAACATCGGCAACCCAGGTTCCGGTCAGCGCGGCACCATGGAAGTTCTGATGGAAGGCATGGGCTGGACCACCGACGATTTTGAACTTGCAACCGAGCTAAAAGCTGCTGAACAGTCTGCTGCTCTGTGTGACAACCAGATCGACGCCATGGTTTACACCGTTGGCCACCCGTCTGGTTCCATCCAGGAAGCCACCACAGCTTGTGACTCTGTTCTAGTGACCGTTGACGGTGCAGCCGTCGATAAGCTGGTTGCAGACAACAGCTACTACCGCACCGCGACCATTCCGGGCGGCATGTACCGCGGCAACGACAGCGACACCGGCACCTTTGGTGTGGGCGCAACTTTCGTGACGTCTGCAAAAGTTTCTGAAGACACTGTCTACACTCTTGTAAAGTCCGTCTTTGAAAACTTTGACGCCTTCAAGAAGCTGCATCCTGCATTCGCCAACCTGAAGCCGGAAGAAATGGCTCAGGACGGTCTGTCTGCTCCGCTGCATCCGGGCGCTGCCAAGTACTACAAAGAAAAAGGCTGGGTGAACTAATCCACTCTTTGAATACGGGCCCGGGGGCATTCCCCCGGGCTTTTTCTCTCCCGGTCGCGATACAAACAATATTTGACCGGGCAGCTGTCAAAATACCTTCCTAGTCCAATGCGTTTTGGCGTGCGGGACCGTAAAAAAACCATCGCACCGGCGAAACGGGGAGCCGGCAAACGGGGGAACATTCGATGTCTGAAGACTATCAATCGGACAGGAAAGCCGGATCAAGCGGCCTGTCTGAAGAAGAACTTCAGGAACTGGTCGCCGCGTCCGATTCAGGGTCACGCAATCCGGCCGGTGCCATAGGCCTCTTTCTCGCATCTATTGCACTCATCTGGTCGGCATTTCAGGTCCTTCTGGCATCTCCTCTCTCGAACTATGTTCTACCGAGCGACCTCATCAACAACAGCCGTCAGGTTCACCTCGCCTTCGCCATCTTCTTGGCGTTCATGGCTTACCCCGCGCTGAAAAGCAGCCCGCGCCATCACATCCCGCTGCAAGACTGGGCCCTAGCCCTCGCCGGGACTTTTATGGCGCTTTACGGTCTGTTCTTCTACGACAAGATCGTCAACAACGGCGGCTTGGCAGATCACACGGACAAATGGTTCGCGCTCGCAGGCATCATCATCCTGTTTGAAGCTGCGCGCCGGACACTCGGTCCGGCAATGGCCGTGGTTGCAACGATCTTCCTGCTTTATGTCTTCTTCGGCTCGTCCCAATGGGTGCCTGAAGTCATGCGCTGGAAAGGCGCATCGCTGCAAAAGGCGATGAGCCACATGTGGATTACATCCGAAGGCGTCTTCGGCATCGCCCTTGGCGTGTCGACCAAATTCGTCTTCCTGTTTGTTCTCTTCGGAGCGCTGCTCGACAAGGCAGGCGCCGGGAACTACTTCATCAAGATGGCATTCGCCGCACTCGGCCACCTAAAGGGTGGGCCAGCGAAGGCTGCTGTTGTCGGTTCTGCAGCAACCGGCCTCATCTCCGGTTCCTCCATCGCCAACGTGGTCACCACCGGCACTTTCACCATTCCGCTGATGAAACGGGTCGGATTTAGCTCAGAGCAGGCCGGGTCTGTTGAAGTTGCCTCGTCGGTGAATGGCCAGATCATGCCACCGGTTATGGGCGCAGCAGCCTTCCTGATGGTGGAATATGTCGGCATTTCCTATGTCGAAGTGATCACGCACGCCTTCCTGCCAGCCGTCATCTCTTACATCGCGCTGGTTTATATCGTGCACCTGGAAGCTGTGAAGCGGAACATGCCGACCATCGGCCATAAGACCGTTTCTACGCTGCGCACAATCTTGGGCATGTTCTTCTTCTTCGCCGGGTTTGCGGCTCTGTGTTACGGCATCAAATTCCCGATTGGCTGGATTACAGCCCTTGTGCCGGATGGTGCCAGCTGGATCCTCGCAGTCCTGGTTTTTGTCGCTTACGTGGCACTTCTGAAAATGGCTGCTAGCGTCGAAGACCTGCACCCGGACGATCCGAACGCCAAAGACATTGTGCTTCCGGAAATCGCCGACATTTACAAATGCGGCCTCTACTATCTGCTGCCGATCATCGTTCTGGTCTACTTCCTGATGATCGAACAGAAATCTCCGGGCCTGTCCGCCTTCTGGGCGACCATGCTGCTCTTTGTCATCCTGCTCACCCAGCGGCCGATTAAAGCGATCTTCCGCGGTGAAAACGAGATGGTCGAGGAGTTCAAAGAAGGCATCAACGACCTTGCCAAAGGCATGATCGACGGCGCCCGCAACATGATCGGCATCGGTCTGGCAACCGCCACCGCTGGCATCATTGTAGGCACCGTGACCCTGACCGGTATTGGCCAGGTTATGGCGGACCTCGTTGAACTAGTCTCCGGCGGCAATCTGGTCCTGATGTTGGCATTTGTCGGTCTTCTGTCCCTCGTCCTGGGCATGGGCCTGCCGACAACAGCGAACTACATCGTTGTGTCCTCGCTGATGGCCGGTGTGGTTGTTGAACTCGGCGCGCAATCCGGCCTGATCGTGCCGCTGATTGCCGTTCACCTGTTCGTCTTCTACTTCGGCATCATGGCGGACGTGACGCCGCCGGTGGGCCTTGCCTCCTTCGCCGCGGCTGCGGTGTCGGGCGGTGATGCCATCAAGACCGGCTTCACAGCGTTCTTCTATTCGCTGAGAACCGTTGCGCTACCGTTTGTCTTCATCTTCAACACAGACCTTCTGTTGATCGATGTGGGCTGGGGTCAGGGCATCTTGGTGTTCATCATGGCAACGATAGCCATATTGGCGTTCACCGCCGGAACCATGGGTTATTTCATGACCCGGTCCCGCATCTACGAGAGCATTGCTCTGGTATTGGTCGCCTTCATCCTGTTCCGTCCGGACTTCTTCATGAACCGGATCCAGCCTCCGTATGAAATGATCGAACCGGCGAATTTCGTCCAGACAGTTGGCGAAGCACCTTCGGGAGATCAAGTGCGGGTCACCGTTTCCGGACCGGACTTTGACACAGGGTCCAAGGCCGAAACGACTTTTGAACTGACCGTCGGCAGCGAAGCCGATGGTGATGCTCGCTTGTCGGCAGCCGGTCTCACGGTTCTCGTCGAAGACGGCGTTGTGAAACTGGATGAGCCTTTCCCTGGCACGCCGTATTTTGAAAAACTCGGCAACTTCGACTTTTATGGTGATGATCCCGTTGTCATTAAGTCTGCCCAGATCGAAATGCCTCAGATGCCGAAGGAACTCATCTACATTCCCGGCCTGTTGCTTCTCGGACTGATCTATCTGCTGCAGCTCCCAAGAGCACGGGCAAGCCGCAAAGAAGAACAAGAAGGAGCGCTGGCATGATCAAGACCGTCCTCTGTGCTGTTGACATCACCCATCCAGAAGACCGGGAAGTCTTACAGACAGCTGCCCGGCTCGCTGAGCTGGACGATGCGCAACTGGACGTTATCACCGTTGTGCCGAATGTCGGCCTGACGCTGGTGGGTTCCTACTTCGACGAAAACTTTCAGAACCAGCTGGTGACCGACACACAAAACTCCCTCAAGGAAATGGTTGGCAGTGTGGTGGGCGAAGGCCGGAACGAAAAAATCCGCCATGTGGTCACTACCGGATCCATCTATGAGGAGATCCTGACGGTGGCAGACCAAACAAAAGCGGATCTGATCGTCATCGGCGCCCACAAGCCGCAGCTGCGCGAGTTCCTGCTCGGACCAAACGCTGCCCGGGTGGTGCGCCACTCGAAATGCTCGGTCTACGTGGTCCGGGTTTGATCAACAAAAACACTAAGGGCCGGATTTTCCGGCCCTTTTGCTAAGTACTGGCGTAGCAACGCTAAATATCCTGCGCGGGCTTACGTATGCAGCCGCGGGTCGAGGGCGAAGCGCTCTTGGCGAACATCCTCAAAATGGCCGGTTGCCCGGTCGGCATCGAACATCAAGTTCCAGCTGTGCCGCGACACGGTTGAGGGAACCAGAGTAAATACGTGCTCCCTCAGAAGCTGATCACCAAAAGCCTTCTGGCCTGGACCATGACTTCCCGGGACAAGCCAATTGGGGTTCGGTATATCTTCCGGATAGACGACATGAACCTTGGAAAGGTCCATCACGCGTGCCGACGTCATAACATGCGGGGCCGTGTCCAAGACCTTGAAGCCCTTGTGAACGGCAACTTCCATGATCGCCGTTGACGGATCCACCGACGCGTAGACAGCCCGAATTCCTTTAGAGTTCCAGCGCCCGCCAACCCGGTAGGCGCCCTCACCTTTGTTCCAACTGCGCGAATGCCGTTCTTGGTCCAGCCGCCAGAACCGGAGTTCGCCGGATCCAAGCGGCGCTGGAAGTGGCGTCACGTATAGACCCCATATTCCATACGCGTCAGATAGTTCCCGACAGCTTCGGCGCCTGCGGCCGTTTCAAGAAGATCAATCGGTCTGCGGTTGTTGAGCCCGATCGCGGGCTCTAATATCCATGCCTCAGCGGCTTCCTGGCTTCCCATGATGTCTGTTGCTTGCGCAATAATCCCGGCAAAGCGCCAGGCCCGGCTGCTCTGTTCCGTCGACAGCAGCTTTTGTTTTGTATCCGACTTCCGGCGCTGCAAGGTGCGGATACTGATGCCGATCGCCTTGTTGAGCACATCACCAGTCGACAAAACATGCACCCCTTCGACCAGGTGCAACAGTGATTTGGCGGGGAGGCCTTGAACGATGATGTCATGCGCATCCAGCGAATCGTTGACCGGACGTTTCATAATCTTGCGCCCGCCCAACAACCGGTAGGCGCGGGTTGCGTCATTTTCCAGCAACACCGGCGCCTCTTGAGCGGTCATCTCTCTTTTCTCGGCGGCTGCAGTCATGATGAAACCTCTTTGCGTCACATGTCACTAAAAATATGACACTTGTCTCTAATATTTTCAAGATTGCCAGCATTCACCATAGGCACAGAGGATAAACAGCTTTCCTATCAATTCATCTTCTTAAACTTCACATTTTGAACGTTCAGCGGGCCCACCGGGGTCATCAAGCTGGCTTTGTAGAGCAAAAGGTATGGTTTTCCGGGAACTTCGGCCAGGTGGACTTCCATTGTTTTGTTGGCGGCAAGCTGCTGGATCGTCTTACGGTTTGGCCGGTGACCAGAAATTGGCTTGTAGCGGGCTTTGCACGCAAGCACGCCCCCGGAATACCGTTTGCCGCGACCAGTCATCTGGTATTTTGCCTTGTAAGACAGAACGACATCATACCGGTCCCGGCCATCGTAGATCGCAACGGTGCGGTTGCAGCTATCCCGGTGAAGACCTCTGGGAGCTGGAAACAGGACTGCGCTCAAAGGATCGATGACGCCGCGCTTGTGCGCTTCGGTCACCTTGACCCGTTCATTCATTCGGTCCTGTGCCGGATGTATTTGCCGTCCGGTTACGGCGCCTTTGGCCATGGTCATAGTGACCGTGTTCGACTTGCCCTCTTCTTCCGCCTGCATAGTGAACGAGGCAGGCATAAGGCCAGCCGGTGATACGGATCCGGTGGCGTGTACACTGCCTGAGCCATCAGAGACAAAATTGCCGAAGGCTGCCATGTTGCCTTTGCCATGAAGGCGATACGTCTTGTCATTCAGATCGACCGACAAGGCTCCCTCACCGATCTTCAAGCCCGTCAGAGAAATATCGTATTTCACATAAAGACTGCTGGCTTGTGCAGGCATCGTCAGCAAACACACAGCGGCTGCAATTGATTTTAGGCGCATCGGGCTCCCCCTTTTGTCTGGCGCTCTCTCAAATCTGAAGCAGACCATGCCAAGCAAATTGGGCACCAGTACGGAGAAGTTGTTCAGCTAACGTTCAGGTTCTGAAGCCGTTTTTACAGTCCTGCCTGCAGCTCCTTGATATCCTTCGTGCTCTACCAAACACTGTTTTCCAGTCCGGTCAGGACTTCGCTCAGCGTACGATCGGCTTTGCCCAAGGTACGAATTCCATGCAGATTCTAGGCAAGGACGTTGCAATGTGCCAAAACCGACCTATCTGATCGCAATAATGCGATGAATATTTTGTGGCGATGGCCCATGCCCCGTCACTTGTAGGGCAAACCAGATCCGGAGTTCCTGAGCAAATGAACGATACCCCCTCTTACACCCCGCCGAAAGTCTGGACCTGGGAACAGCCGAGCGGCGGTCAGTTTGCCAGCATCAACCGGCCAATTTCTGGTTCGACCCACGAAAAGGACCTTCCGGTCGGCAAACACCCATTGCAGCTCTATTCCCTGGCAACGCCAAACGGCGTCAAGGTCACCTTGATGCTGGAAGAATTGCTGGCCTTGGGTCACACGGGAGCGGACTATGACGCCTGGCTGATCAAGATCGGTGATGGCGATCAGTTTGGCAGCGGTTTTGTCGGTGCCAATCCGAATTCAAAGATCCCGGCTCTGGTCGATCACAGCACAGCGACCCCGACCCGCGTTTTCGAATCCGCGTCGATCCTGATGTATCTGGCGGAAAAATTCGGCGAGTTCCTGCCCGCCGAAGGCCCGGAACGCACGGAGACCTTGAACTGGCTGTTCTGGCAGATGGGCTCTGCACCTTATCTCGGCGGAGGTTTTGGCCATTTTTACGCCTACGCCCCGGAAAAATTCCAGTACCCGATCGACCGTTTCTCCATGGAGGCCAAACGCCAGCTGGATGTGCTCGACAAGGCGCTTGCCGAGCGACCGTTTATCGCCGGTGAAAACTACTCCATCGCCGATATGGCGATCTGGCCGTGGTACGGCGGCCTGGTTCTTGGACGGCTTTATAATGCAGCCGAATTCCTTTCGGTGCATGAGTACAAGAACCTCGTTACCTGGGCCGAGAAAATCGACGCCCGCCCGGCGGCCATCCGCGGCCGCATGGTCAACAAGACCTGGGGCGAAGACCATGAGCAACTGGACGAACGCCACGATGCTGCCGACATCGACGCCAAACTGGCGTTGAAAGACGCCGCCGAATAATCGGCCTTTTTTGTGTTTCAAGAATTGGAAAGGCGGCTTACAGGCCGCCTTTTTTGCGTTTGGGATCGGGAGGGGACGACGCGATGGCTCAGCCCCTTCTGCCTCACAAAACTTCTTCCATTCCTGCATATAGGTGGGCTTGTAAGGTCGATCCGGTCTGACAAACGCGGTACGGGAGCATATCGAGAGCACTTTCAACAATGTCAAAAGTTCCACAGGATCGCAACTAACTACATCAAGACCAGGGCGTCATTGTCTCCCCAAGTATGGTCGTTATTCGCCCATGCCCCGATCAACAACATCTACTTATTCGGTTTCTTTGAAGTCATGACCTAAGAGAAATACCGACATAGTAAAAAATGCTCTTTCTGGCTCACTCCCAGCCGCTGATTTCAGGTTAACTTCTTGCTTTTCTGAAACATGTTTTATACTGCAGGATTTAGGTTCTACCCTGGCATAGGCATCGTCACTGAAAATTAGATGACTTGGGCCGTGATTGCAGACTTGAACAATGGCACCTTTGTGATTGTTGGGACCATATAAGTATGTGTGCCCTCCTTTGTATGCTGTACTAGCATCATGATATACAAGCACGCCATCTTGGAAGTTCGCCAATATTTTAAGCGGGGTTTCTTCCGCTTTTGAATACTTTACACCTACAAATACAGATAGCACCGCAGCTAATAGCAGAGAAGTATTTTGAAATCTGGACATGGCACGTTTCCTCTATTTATTGAGTGTTTACTCGGATATTCTCATTGCAGAAACATCCGCCTACATTGTCGGATAATTGCAACTTTTGACTGCATTTAAAATCAATTCTCGTTTTGATTATAGTCAGTATTTCACGCATCCAACCCAAGCATTCATCTGCGCATCATCTGACTTAACCTCAATTACCCAAGTTCCATTTTTAATAGCAATTTCAGCAGCACTATCTCCGTTCATTCTCTCAATCCCGCTTAGGAAGCAAAAACCCTTGTCCTCAGCTAAAAGGTCAACGCTTTTATACTGACCTGGATTAACTGAGATCCTTTCAATTTTGGCGGTTTTTGCATTGGCAGCACTAATTGAGAGAGACGTTACTAGAATGCCAAATATTGCCATTCCATTTATATTATTGATCATTTAACTCCTCGGATTTGAATTTTACGCATACCAATTCATAAAATATCAAAAATATTACTTATAATATACTGATATTATTCTTTAATAATTTGACAAAGAAACAGAAACATCAACTTCTATGCTTCGGTCTATTGCTGCAAACATCTTAATTAATTATTCGAATTGAAACATTCCCCAATTGGGGACTAAAAGATCGATTATTGATTGCTGGTTACACAGCTTCTCGCCTGGAGACAGTCGAGTTTTTTGCGAAGCTAGATTTGTGTTGCCTGCTCAAACAAGACCGCCATTTCTTTTTGGCTGCGAACACCAAGTTTTTCCATTGCTGCTTTCAACTGCTTTCTAACCGTATCGAGCTTTACGCCTCGCATATCAGCTAGCTTGGACAATGGAATATTGCAGAGCACAGCGTGAACAACAGAGATTTGCGCATCACTAAGCCGATAGTTATTGCCGAATTGTGTTACGGCTTCCAAATCCGGGATTTTGTCCCGTTCCAGGACTTTGATTATGAGCAGCTTTCTTTCAGCGAGACCGGCAAGCGGACTGATGTTTTTCAACTTCAAGAAATAGTCATGCTGCCGCTCATGGTCGGACAGCCTCAATTGGCCATATGATGACCTTCTATCAGAGACTAAAAATGCTCTCAGGCGCTCGTTGGAACGCACATCTCTGCAATGAAGTTGCCCGGAAACTAGCCTTAGAAATCCGTGTTTGAAGATTGTTTCATCCAAGTTTCCAATATCAACAATATATCCAGCCTCACAAAAAGCCACACCTATATTAGCAGAGCAAAGTAACTGCCCCGTCGCTTTTTTTATATACTTCAGATCAATATTGGTTTTTGCTAAATCGAATGCTTGCAAAATATGAGGCGAAAGGTAATTGAGCGCGTTCCTTTGCTCACTTGTAAATTCTTCCGAAATCCCTTTCGTAGTCACTCCAAACCACCCGAAAGCTCCATCAACGCTCATATTTGACCCTAGGATGTTGAAAATATCATTTTTGACAAAGAGTTCCTGGTGAAGAGGACTTTTTTTTATTTCATCATTGGTAGCAATCGATCGTTCGTCAAACATCAGCCCTCGTTTCATTGCGGTTATCCGAGGCAATCGAAAGTCATGTACCGAGTATTCTTGCTGGTATTTTAGATCAAATTCCGGATTCCCTCTCGGTGAAGAACCGAAGTAGCTAAATTCGCTTTTAAGATCTGCCAGGAACAGGTGAATGACGCCAAGCTCCAAGGTATCGCCGATTTCATTGACAACGTTATCCCAACACTCCCGGCCATTTGTTGCTGCATAGAGTTTCCCAATTATGTTGTTGAGCTGTTCAATGTTCATTGTTTCACCAGCGCAATTAAGTATATCCGGAGCCTAGCAAACCAAGGTCATGACACAAGCAAAAATAGCTTCTTCAAATGAAGCAACTATTTAGAGCATTCAACCTACCAGCGAGTATTTGCTTACTGTGTAGGTTCTCGAGTAGAACTTGATGACGGATGTCGGCGATGTCATCCAGAGAGAGGCTTCGGTGTTACTGAGCTCCGTTGCAAGCTCCAGAACACTCAGCCGACGATCAACAAGACCTGGGGTGAAGACTCTGAGCAACTGGACGATCGCCATGATGCTGCCGACATCGACGCCAAACTGGCGTTG
Source organism: Roseibium sp. (assembly GCF_965216085.1). Classification (GTDB taxonomy): domain Bacteria; phylum Pseudomonadota; class Alphaproteobacteria; order Rhizobiales; family Stappiaceae; genus Roseibium. The sequence continues at coordinate 3,631,827 of NZ_OZ244138.1, forward strand.
AAAGACGCCGCCGAATAATCGGCATTTGTTGAATGGTTCAAGAATTGGAAAGGCGGCTCAGCAAGCCGCCTTTTTTCGTTCGGGATCGGTACGGACGAGGCGATGGCTCAGCCTCCTCTACTTCACAAAACTGGTTCCAATCCTGCATATAGATGGGCTTGTAAGGTCGATCCGGTCTGACGCAACTTAACAAGATGTGCGAATTCGTCGGAGTTCCAAAAAGCCAAGGCAGCGTCCCGGCTTGGAAACCGAATAACAAACGCAGCATCAGGTGGGGTTTCATCGCCTTCAAGCACTTCTGGTTCGCCCCCCTTTACAAGGAACTCGCCGCCGTTCGCTTCGATCAATGCCGGAACTTTGGCGAAGTACTCTTCCATCCAGTCACGATTATGAATGGCCATCCTGCCAACAATAAATGCGGTCATCTGCTTGGCTCCAAATCAATTAAACAAGGCGTCACAATAGTTTCATCTGATACTATCATAGTTGACCTGTGGCTGATGGGGCCACGTGCACTGACTGAAACTCACCGGCCTTGTGCCGGTTTTTTTTCAACTTCTCCTCACCCGCTCCGCTTGCGGCGCTGGGTTGGGGTTTCGCCGTATTGAGCCTTGTAGGCTTGCGAAAAGGAGGCGGCGGTTGAAAAACCGCAGGAAAGTGCGATTTCGATTTGCGGCATGCGTGTGTCAACGACCAGCGTGTGCGCCTTCTTCAAGCGGATCTTTTTGTAAAGCTTTGCCGGGGTCGTGTTGAAGTAGACCGTGAACAGCCGTTCCAAATGCCGTGTTGAGAGGCCCACTTCCTTGGCCAGATTTCCTAAGCGCAACGGCTGCTCGATGTTGGTTTCCATAAGCCGGAGCGAGTTTTGCAGCCTTTTTTCGAAATAGTTGGGGTTGTAACTGCTCCCCTTTGGCTGGTCTTTAGAGAATCCCCGGACCTCATCAAGAACCAGCAGGCTGGCGATTTCGGCGCATTCTCTTCGGCCAAGCTGGTCTGCCAAGACCCCGATCATGGCTTCGAGTGTATGACCATGGCCGGCACAGGTGAGCACGCTGCCATTCAATTCCGCGAGCTGATCCGTCAGCATCGGATAAGAGCCTATTTCGCGCAGCAATGATACGTCGCGCCAATGCGCTGTTGTGGGGTCACTGAGATTCTTGACTGCTCTGACGTATTCCCGAGCCGCATCTGACAGCAGTACCACCCGCCGCTGCAGTTTTTGCATTGCGCGCAAACGGGCAAGCCAGGCCTGAGGCGAACTTGAACGGCCAGCAACAACAATCAGACAATCGCGCAAATACTGGTCGCTGATCGCCGGGTCAGCCCTTGCCATCAGTCCGGAACTGCTGCTCACCAGCCCCGGCTCATCAGACGTAATTTGCCAGGAAAACTGGTCACTGTTCAGGACGTCGTTGGCTGTGCGCAAAACTGTCGTAACGGCCGAAAGTTCAAGATCCAAAAACCCAGGCTGAACAAAGATCTCAAAAACGAATGTCTTGGTGTCTTCGTTGTCTGCGTGTTTCGACGGAACTTCGGCTTGATCATTCATGGAAATTACGCTTGTCGCCCGCCGGTCTTTTTCAAAAACCTGGTTCCCTCAGTGCCAGGAATTTAACCGGTCTAGCTCAAATCAATTCCGAACACCAAGTAGTTTCCGCTATTCGGCAACCTGTTTCAAGCTGGCCATCAGGTGATGGAATTTTTCGCCCTGAACCGCCACATGGGTCCGGATCACGTCGGCGGCCTTGGCGCCATCACCCTCTTCCAGCGCGGCAACAACCATTTTGTGTTCCGACATTGACTGCTTCAAACGCCCTCGCAAGCGCAGCTGAACCCTTCGGAATGGCTGCAGCCTCCGGTAAAGCCGCAGGCACTCTTGCTCTAAAAAACTATTGCCCGATTGGCGATAGAGCATCGCATGGAATTGAGCATTTTCCTGGTAGTAGCCATCATAATCCTGCGCTGCGACGGCCTCTTCACAGCGGGCGTTTGCCGCATGGAGTTCGGCGAGTGCCTCATCGGTGATCCGTGTAGCGGCAAGGCGCGCGCTGGCCGCTTCCAGCTCAGCCATAACTTCGAACATTTCAAGGAGTTCTACCGGCCCGGGCTGGCGGACAAAAACCCCGCGGCGCGGGATTTGTTCGACCAAGCCTGACAGGGAGAGCCGCTGAAGGGCTTCCCGGATTGGGGTTCGCGATACTTCGAATTTTTCAGCCAGTTGAACTTCATCCAACCGCGCACCGTCTTTGTAATGCCCTTGAAAAATTAGGCTTTCCAGTTCGTCGGCAATCAGTTCGGCGCGTTTTCGTTCCATACTTTGCACGTATCACACATCCAATAGAAACACAATATTTTCGTTCTTGTATACAAAATGTTTGACGAAAAATACATTCGATGCAAACATGGCCCTCGAGCGCACCTCACTCAGCGCTCCTTGGGAGGAAAACAATGAACATCAAACTGACGACCGCGGCTGCTGCAGCCGCTTTGCTCGGCAGCGCCTTTACCGCCAATGCAACTGAACTCCGCCTGTCTCACCAATGGTCCACCAGCGATGTCCGCCACAAGGTGGCTGAAATTGTCGCTAATGAAGTGGCCGCGGCAGACGTAGATCTGGAAATCAAGATTTTCCCGTCGAAATCTCTGTTCAAACCACGGGAACAGTACAAACCTTTGAGCCGCGGCCAGCTGGATATGACCGTGTTTCCGCTGAGCTACGCCGGTGGTCAACAACCGGCCTATAACCTCACTTTGATGCCGGGTCTGGTGAAGAACCACGATCATGCTGCCCGCCTTAATGAGAGCCCGTTTATGGGCAAAATCGAAGAAATCATGGCCGGTGATGATGTCATGGTTCTGGTGCACGGCTATCTGGCCGGCGGTTTTGTCGGCAAGGACAAATGCATTACCGCACCGGAAGACGTGAAAGGCCAGCAGACCCGTGCGGCTGGAAAGGCCTTTGAACAGATGCTCGCAGGCGCTGGTGCGTCGATTGCTTCCATGGCTTCGTCTGAAATCTACAACGCGATGCAGACCGGCGTTTTGACCGCCGCCAACACCTCGTCCTCCTCGTTCGTCAGCTACCGGATCTACGAGCAGGTCAAATGTTACACACCAGCCAGCGACTTTGCGCTCTGGTTCATGTACCAGCCACTGTTGATGAACAAGTCCACCTATGAGGGCTTGACCGATGCCCAGAAGGCAGCTCTTGAAGCAGGCGCTGCCAAGGCGGAAGCTTTCTATCTGGAAGAAGCGAAAAAACAGGACGCAGCTTCTGCAGACGTCTTTGCCGAAAACGGTGTCGAGATTGCTCAAATGAGCCAAGAAGAGTTTGATGCCTGGCGCGCGCTCGCTCAGGAAACGTCCTACAAGGCCTTCATCGAACAAACACCGGGCGGCCAAGAGTTGCTCGACATGGCCCTGTCGGTAGACTGAGGACCAAAGAGGGGCGGTTCCCACCGCCCCTTCAAATTCGAAGTTCTTGATAGGAGAACCCGATGGCGGGTCACAGTTCGGCTGTCGCAGCGCACGCCGGTAACAATCCCTTTTTGCGTCTGGTCGCCGCAATTTCGACATTGGCCGGCTGGTGCTCCGCGGCCATGATCGTGGCCGCAGTCGCGATCACATGCCAGATGATCTTCGTGCGGTTTGTCCTCAACGGGTCAACCGTTTGGCAGACCGAGGCGGTCATCTATCTGGTGATCGCAGCAACGTTGGTTGGCCTTCCCTACGTTCAGCGCTTGCGCGGGCATGTCAATGTCGACCTGGTGCCTCTGGCCCTAAAACCGCGTCCGCGTTTTTTTCTGGCCATCCTCACATCCACGCTGTCGATCACCATCGTTGGTGTCATGTTCTACTACGGCTTTGACTACTGGCATTTTGCCTGGGAACGCGGGTGGCGCTCCGACACCGTTTGGGGCGTGCGGCTTTGGATCCCTTATCTGTCGCTTCCCATCGGCTTCGGCCTTCTGCTCTTGCAGCTGATTGCCGACCTGGTCGCCGTTTTGACCGGTATCGACCGGCCCTTTGGTCTGGAGGACGCCTGATGGACCCTCTTCTTCTTGGCGCGATCGTTGCGATCGCAACGATCCTTGTTCTCTTTTCCGGTGTTTCAGTCGCCCTTGGCCTTCTGATTGTTTCCGGTGGTTTCCTGATCATCTTCGATGGCATGCGGTCGCTCGAACTGATGCCGGAAATTCTGTTCGGCAAACTCGACAACTTCGCGCTTTTGTCGATCCCGATGTTCATCATCATGGGTGCATCGATTGCCTCAACCCGCGCTGGTGCTGATCTTTATGAGGCGCTGGAGCGCTGGCTCACCCGGGTTCCTGGCGGCCTTGTCGTCTCTAACCTTGGCGCCTGCGCGCTGTTTGCCGCGATGTCCGGCTCCAGTCCGGCAACTTGCGCGGCCATCGGCAAGATGGGCATTCCGGAAATGCGCAAACGCGGCTATCCAGATGGCGTTGCAGCCGGGTCGATCGCTGCAGGTGGCACGCTCGGCATCCTGATCCCACCGTCCGTAACAATGATCGTCTACGGCATTGCCACGGAAACCTCGATCGGCCGGCTGTTTCTGGCAGGCGTGTTTCCAGGCTTGATGCTGGTCGGCTTGTTCATGGCCTGGTCGCTCTATTCCACCTGGCGGTCTGGCAACGCGTCGGTCTTAAGTTCTGGCAGTTACACCTGGCGCCAACGGGTCGAAATCCTGCCGCGGGTGGTGCCTTTCCTGGCGATCATCGTCGGCGTTCTTTATGCCATGTACGGCGGCATCGCGACGCCATCAGAAACAGCGGCAGTCGGCGCCCTCCTCTGCCTGATCATCGCCATGGTGATTTACAAGCTTTGGAACCCGGGTGATCTTTGGGTGGTCCTGCGTGACAGCACCAAGGAAAGCGTGATGATTCTGTTCATCATCGCCGCTGCCGGTGTCTTTTCCTACATGCTGTCGTCGCTGTTCATCACACAGGCGATTGCCGAGTGGATTGGCACCTTGGACGTCAACCGCTGGGTTCTGATGGGCGCGGTCAACATCTTCCTGCTGATCGCCGGATTTTTCTTGCCCCCGGTTGCCGTCATCCTGATGGCTGCTCCGATCCTCTTGCCGATCATTACGACGGCTGGATTTGATCCCATCTGGTTTGCGGTTGTCCTGACCATCAACATGGAAATTGGCTTGATCTCGCCGCCGGTCGGACTCAACTTATATGTCATCAACGGCATTGCGCCGGACATCTCGCTGAAGACCATCCTCCAAGGGTCCTTACCCTTTGTGGCATGTATGGTAGTGGCGATCATCTTGCTATGCCTGTTTCCCAGTCTGGCAACCTGGTTGCCCGACGCCGTCATGGGAGCCACGCGATGACACTATTGGCCGATCTGCTTTCCTCGTTGTTTGACCGCCGGTATCGAACCTTCTTGCCGGGCGGCGATGATAACCGGTCCATGGAAGAACTTACCGCCGCACTGATCGGTGCGGCCGGTGAGGTTTCGGGCAGCACGATTGCCCGGCATATCCTTGACCGCTACGAACGCGCAGACGAAAGCGAAAAACAGGCCTTTTTCCGTCATCTTGCCGAAGATATGGCCGTGTCTGTCGCGGATCTTCGGGAAGCCTTGGAGACCTATGAAAAGGGTCAATCCAAGGCAAGTTACCGCGCCCTTGTCCATACCGCCGAACCCAAGCGGCAGGAACTGATCCGCCGCCTCAATCAGGTGCCGGATGCCACCCGCTCATTGGTGGCCATGCGCGAAGATCTGCTGCGGTTCAGCAAGTCGGACGATGCGCTCCAGGCGCTGGATGTGGACTTTGGGCATCTTTTCGCCAGCTGGTTCAACAGGGGATTTCTCGTGCTCAGACCGATCAATTGGGAAAGCCCGGCCAACATCCTGGAAAAGATCATTGCCTATGAAGCCGTTCATGCGATCCACAGCTGGGATGACCTCCGGCGGCGACTGCAGCCGGCCGACCGGCGGTGTTTTGCCTTTTTTCACCCGACCATGCCGGACGAACCGCTGATCTTTGTTGAGGTTGCACTGACCAAAGGCATCCCCTCGTCCGTTCAGGACCTTCTAAGTGAGGAGCGGGAGCATATCGAAGCGGAGGATGCGAACACCGCGGTGTTTTACTCTATTTCCAATTGCCAAAAGGGCCTTGCAGGCATTTCTTTTGGCAATTCCCTGATCAAACAGGTGGCGGCTGATCTCTCTTTGGAACTGCAGGGGCTCAAAACTTTTGTCACCCTGTCTCCGATCCCAGGTTTCAGGAGTGGGCTGAGAAGGCGGATCTGGAGCCGCTTCCGGACGATCCGAAACAACTTAAAGCCCTTGCGGCCCATTACCTGATTGCGGCCAAGCGCCCCAACGGCATGCCGCTCGATCCGGTTGCCCGGTTCCATCTGGGAAATGGCGCGCAGGTGTACCAGGTCCATGCCGACGCCGATCTTTCCGAAAAAGGTCAACAGCAATCAGCCGGCGTGATGGTCAATTACCTTTACAATCTGGCGAAGGTCTCGCAGAACCACGAACGCTTCGCTTCCTCTCATGAAATTGCGGCCTCTTCGGATATCAAGTCGCTGAGCGCGGCCGCAGAAAAACACCTCGACAGGAGCCCCACCGATGGCCAACCCGCTCTATGATCAGCTTTTCGGCAAACATGCAGGAAAGGCTACTCCCTTCCTCCATCTCGCAGACGGCTCCACCCTCACCCATGCTGAATTTCTGGCCACCGGTGCGCAATTCGCGCATGTTCTGACGAACCGTGGCTTGAAACCCGGCGACCGCCTGGCCGCTCAGATCCAGAAGTCGCCGGAAGCCTTGGCGCTCTACGCCGCCTGCGCCCAAGCTGGGGTGATCTTTCTGCCACTGAACACCGCTTATACCGTCGACGAGCTGACTTATTTTATCGAGAACAGCGGCGCGTCATTGGTTGTCTGCGATACGGCCAGCGAAGCAGCTCTGAAACCGGTCGCCGAAGGGCTTGGCGCGAAAACCGAAACGCTGAATGCGGATGGCTCCGGCTCCCTGACCTCAGCTGCAAAAGATATGCCTGCGACCTTCGAAACGGTCACGCGCTCTGCCGACGATCTGGCTGCTTTTCTTTATACATCCGGAACGACCGGGCGTTCCAAAGGGGCCATGCTGACTCAGGCCAACCTCTTATCAAACGCCACGGATTTGGCGGAATACTGGCGCTTTTCAGATAAGGATGTTCTGCTGCACGCCCTGCCGATCTTCCATACACATGGGCTTTTTGTGGCGACAAACGTGATGTTGTCTGTTGGGGGATCGATGATCTTCCTGCCGAAGTTTGATCTGGACGCGATGATTGCCAATCTGCCGAAGGCGACGTCGATGATGGGTGTCCCAACCTTCTACACCCGGCTGTTGGACGATGCCCGTTTCACGAAAGAGCTGACGTCCCACATGCGCCTGTTTATTTCCGGCAGCGCGCCGCTTCTGGCCGAAACCCATGTCCGGTTTGAGGAGGTCACTGGTCATCGGATCCTCGAGCGTTACGGCATGACCGAAACCAACATGAACACATCCAATCCTTATGACGGTGAGCGGCGCGCCGGAACTGTTGGGTTCCCGCTGCCAGGTGTGGACCTGAAAATCACCGATCCGGAAACTGGAGAAACCCTTGCCAACGGCGAGGTCGGGCAAATCGAGGTGCGCGGTCCCAATGTCTTTAAAGGCTATTGGCAAATGCCGGAAAAAACTGCCGCAGAACTGCGTGAGGACGGTTTCTTTATCACCGGAGATCTCGGGAAGATCGATGAAGACGGGTATGTTCACATCGTCGGCCGCAACAAAGACCTGATCATTTCCGGCGGTTACAACATTTATCCGAAAGAAATCGAACTGGTTCTCGATGAGCAGCCGGGTGTTTTGGAAAGTGCGGTCATCGGTGTGCCGCATGCCGATTTCGGCGAAACAGTGCTGGGGTTGATCGTTCCAAATTCAGGCGACAATCCTGATCTGGACGCGATCCAGAACACCGTTGCAGGCGCGCTGGCCCGCTTCAAACACCCGCGCAAACTGATCCTCGTCGACAGCCTGCCGCGTAATACCATGGGCAAGGTGCAAAAGAACGTCTTGAGGGAAACCTACGCCGACCTTTTTGCCCCGGCTGCACAGTAAACCGGAGCCCGACGTTGCCCAAAACCCCGTGTTTCGAGGCGTCCCCGGCCTTGAGCCGGGGTCCAAGAGGCTCCGCCCAAATTGATTTGGTCCCGGATCAGGTCCGGGACGGCAATGGGGTCCTGGAAGGGCGCAGGTCTGCTGCCAAGCTCAGAAAACTAAACCGGCAGAAGCACCGAATAATGCTGGCCCGTCACATGGCGCAATTGTTCAACCGCCGCGGCAAGTTCCGGCCCGACGCTGTCCTTCATCCGCGCCTCGGTCAGAACATCTGCGGCCGCACCACTTAAAAAGGCAACCGGCTCGCTGAACTCTGATGGCCGGTAAGGCGTGGCAAGCGCATTGATAGAGGCTGAAAACCGGTCGTCGCCAGTCAGATACATGTACCCATTCGCAAGAAGGTGATCCTGGGAACGAGCCCAAAGTTCCATGCATTCGTCAGCTTGATCTTCCGGCAGTATCGACATGATCTTGTTGCGTTCGGTTTCATTCATCGCGCCGATGTAAGCCGCGCCTGTTGACGATTTCAGCACCGGCATCCGGTAACCGACATTCAGCCAGATGGTTGCGGAGTTCTCCGGCCGCCAGGTCTTGACCATCAGCATCTCGCCATCGTCCTGAATGGCGACGCCAATCAGAGTTTTGGTATCATTGGCAAGCTTCTGCATGATGGGCGTTGCCGTTTCGATGAAGCCGAAGGCAGCAGCGGCAATGTTCCCCAGCGCGAGCGCAGAAGGTCCCAACCGGTATTTGTCATGGTGACGGCCATGGGTGAGATACCCAAGCGCGCAAAGCGTGAAAGTTAGCCGGGACACCGTAGACCGCGGCAGTCCGGTCCGCTCAGAGATTTCCAAGTTCCCGAGCCCATTATCAGTGGGCCGGAAAGCTCTGAGCACACTCAGACCGCGAGCTAGAGTATTCGCGTAGCGTTTATCGTCCTTAAGGTCCGGCATTTTTCGAGTCACTTCACATCATGTCTATGCATCTACTTATCTGATAATCCAAGATTTTTGGATACCCTTGTCTTTGTTACTTTGCGTTATTTCACAGCCTGCGACAGGAACAACGAGATTGCCGGAAAGGCAACAATGAGCGCCAGGACAATCACGTCCGCACACAGGAAGCGCCAAATCCCCGCGAAAATCGTTCCAACAGGCGCATCCCGGCCAACCACATTGGCCAGAACAAACACATTGAGACCAACCGGCGGGGTGATCAGCCCGATCTCCAGCAGTTTGACGACAACAACACCAAACCAGATCAGGTCCATGCCATTGGCTTCAACCAGCGGGATCATCAGCGGTAGTGTCAGAACCATGATCCCGATCGGATCGAGGAACATGCCGAGAACCAGATAAACCAGACAGATACAGAAAAGCAGCATGGCTGGGCTCAATTGCGCATCGGCAACAGCCTGGACCAGCGCCGGAGCCATGCCAGTGAGTGCAATGGCAGCCACAAAGATTTTTGCGCCTGCAGCAACAATGAACAGCGACGACGTCTGGATCACCGTGTCTCGGACCGCATGCCACAGGTCGCTCAGGCTCAAACGGCGTTGCAGGAAGCCGATTGCCGTTGTGACAACAACACTGACAGCAGCAGCAGCGGTCGCAGTGAAAAAGCCGCCATAGATGCCAACAACGATGATCAGGAAAATCAAGGCGGCCGGCCAAGCCTCTTTCGCGGCCCGGATCTTTTCCGCAGTACTTGCCGGTTTTTCACGCGGCGGCGCCACCTTTGGATCTGCGGTGATCCAGAAGCCAATGACGATGACAAAGCCGATCAAGGTCAAAAGGCCCGGGAGAACGCCTGCCAGAAACAGTTTGCTGACTGAGGTCTCCGTGAAGATCGCATAGATGATGAACAACACGCTTGGCGGGATCAACGAGCCGAGCGTGCCGCCGGCTGCGACACTGGCTGTAGCCAAGCGCGGATCGTATCCAAGCCGGAGCATTTCAGGTGTACAGATCTTGCCCATAGTGGACGCGCAGGCGACGGAGGACCCGCTGATCGCAGAAAACCCGCCGCAACCAATCACGGAGGCCACGGCGACACCTCCGCGCAGCTGCACCAGCCACACCCGCGCCGAATTATAGACCGCCGTCGTGATCCCGGCCTTATAGGCGATGTTGCCGAGCGCAACGAACAAGGGGATCATCGACAAGTCAAAGGAATGGATCAGGTCGAAAGAGTTGGAAAACACCATCGCCGACGTCGCCCGGAAGGCCCGTTCGGGCATGAAGGTTCCAGTGCGCAACGCAAAGATCATAAATGCCGCAGCTGTCGCAACGCCAATGAGGGCGAAGGCGATCGGCACCCGCATTGCCAGAAGAATGAGCATGAGAGCAAAGGCGATCAAGCCAATGGTTGCCGGATCCATAAAGAGAATTCCCTGAAAATCTTATTCGTCAGACCGTTCGCGGCTAACCGCCTAGTGCGTTCCGGTAAGGATTGTTCTTCCGCGCAAGGCCGAGACAATGTCGCCAAGAACCATCAGCACCAACCGGATCCAGCACAAACTCAGCCCCAGAACAAAGGCCAAGCGCCCTGGCCACTGCTGGAGGCCGAGATCACCGTAAAACTCGCTACCAGTGTTCCACTGGTAGACGAATTCCTTTCCCGCGGACCAGATCAGCGGCATCAAAGCCACAACACCAAACAGGCTGCCGAAAACAACAAACCAATTGACCAGACGCGTGGGCAGAAAGTTGGTCACAAACTCAACAGCGATATGAGACCGCCGGGTTGTGGCCGCTGCCAGTGGCATGATGATGGCCAGCACCATCAGTTCGCGCACGATGATCACCGTGTCGGGCACCGACTTGTTAAAAACGTTCAGTGCAAAAACATCGGTAAAAATCAGCAAGGCCAGCGCCATTGTGGCCACCACAGCCACATCGATAAAAATCTGCTCTAAGCGATCAAGCATAGGTCCCTCCCCGCAGGTTGGGCCGGGGCATTTTCTGCCCCAGCCTTATTGTCACGCACTTAGTCGCGTTCCCACGGATAGCCTTGTTCTTCAAATTCCTTGGTGAACTCGGCGACTGCCTCGGTGTATTTGGCGATCAGCATGTCGGCATCCAGACCAACGCTCCGGGCGTTTTCCTTCCAGGTCTCGATGAACGGCTCCGTGGCTGCGTTCATGGCGGCCCGGTCATCAACGCTGAGTTCGAGCAGCTTAATATCCCGTTCAAACTCGCCGGCCGAGATTTCATCGAGCGCCCGGGTATTTGCGCCCATGACGATCTGAGCAAACTTATCGGCAAGCTCTTCTCCCGCCTGCATCAGAACCGCTTTCTGGCTGTCAGACAGAGCATCGAACGACTGCTTGTTCATGAACATGCCATAGCCGCCGATTTGTCCCCAGCTCAGCAAGGTATAGCTATCGATGACCTCATGCCACTTTAGAGCCGGAATGATGTAGGAATAGCCTTGGCTGCAGTCGATCAAACCGGCATCAAGGGCCTGGTAGGCTTCGTAAACGCTCAGATTGACCATAGTCGCACCGAGTTCACCAAACACCTTGCCATAAACGCCCGCACCGCGGATCCGTTTGCCTTCAATGTCTTTGACCGACGTGATTTCCGTGCCTGCGCAGGCCACGTTGACATCCGATGCGGTAAACGTGCCGATATAAACCAGGTCCTGATCGGCGAGGTTCTGGGTGATTTCTGGTGTGGTGCGCATCAGCTTGTCCGTGGCGCGCAGACCAACCCATACATTCGGGCCGCTGAGCGGCAGATCGGCGATGGAATAGGCAGCCATTTCTTTCTGGAAGTAGGCGGAGATGATCGACCCCGCATCGGCAACTCCATAACCAATGGCACCGGCTGCCGCGTTGGCCTTAAACAGCGCACCACCCCACTGGATATCTAGCTTCAAGTCGCCGCTAGACAATTCACCAATGCGTTCATCGAACCACTTCAACGCCACCGGAACAGTGCCGCGGGCCGGGCCACCGTGGCCGTAGAAAATGGTGGTTTCCGCGACTGCGGCGGATGTGCTGAGACCCGTGGCAACCAATGCGCCAGCGATCAGTGACTTCAACAGTTTCATTAGGCCATATCCTCCATCGACCATTTGATTATTCCACTATATGGAATTTTGTTCCGATTAAAAGAAATAAATTGAGTTCCTCGGCATTTCTCTGGCTTGGCCTTGGAAACCGGCCAAGCTGAGCCCTGCTAGATCTAAGAAAGCCTCTTTTCTAACGCCTCAAGCGGGTTCGCTGAGTTGTTCGGAAAAAGTGCCGATCAGTTTGGATTTCAGGATTTTCCCAGTTGGAGCTGCGGGCAAATCATGGGCGATCACGATCTTGGACGGCCGCTTGTAGGGCGCCAGACGGTCATGCAGGAAGCCTTTCAGATCGTCTTCCGAGACCTTGCTGTCCTTAGCCACCTTAACAAAGGCGAGAACTTCCTCATTGCCTTCAACTTGCCGGCCCACAACCCCGGCAACAATCACCTCCGGATGATCGGTCAGGATGCCCTCGATTTCGACCGGATAGACGTTGAAGCCGGAGCGGATGATCAACTCCTTGGAGCGCCCGGCAATGTGCAGGCGGCCTTCTTCGTCGAACCGGCCAAGATCTCCGGTGCGGAAAAAGCCGGTATCCGTGATCACCTCGGCGGTGCGTTCCGGATCCCTGAAATAGCCTTTCATCACCTGCGGACCGCCCAAAAGGATCTCGCCAATCCCCTTGTCCGGTTCAGCGCCCACAGCTTCCAGATCCAACCGCAAGACGCAGTCACCCATTGGCCGGCCAACGCTGATGTCCGGATCTCCAATTTCATTCAAGGTTGCGCAAACACCTGCAGCGCCTTCCGTCAATCCGTAGCCGTTTTGCAGCGGCAGACCATAGAAGGCCTCAGCTTCTCGTTTCCAAGCCGGATCGAGCGGAGCACCGCCGGATGAGACGAAACGCAGATGTCCTGCATCGTATTTGGACTTGCTGTGCGCGCGCGTATAGTGAAAGAGATGCGCATGCATTTGGGGCACACCGGGCAAAAGCGTGACGTCTTTTTGCAGCGCTTGATACAGCCGCTCGACATCAAAACGGGGCTCTAGGCGCAACGAGGTTTGCGCAACGGCCGCCGACAAAAGCGCTATAAAACCATAAATATGAGACAACGGTAGCGCCAGGTAAGTGACATCATTGTCCTCCCGGCCACGCAATTTGACAGACGCCTGCGCAGCGCTGTTCAGATTGCCATGTGTCAGCATTGCCGCTTTGGGATTTCCGGTCGTTCCTGATGTGTAGAGCATCAAGCCAACCTGCGCCCGGCCGTCTTCAAAAACAGGTTCCGCTTCTGCACCTTCCCGGCGCATCAACGCCGCTTGGCCAAAGGTTCCTTCGACAGCCTCGGCGCCAAAGTGGTCGGCATGAGCTTTCGCAGCTTCGGAGACGTCCGTGCTGAACATCACAACGCTGGGATCGCTGTGAGCGAAGATCCGCGACAATTCCGCATCGGTCAGCCGCGCATTGATTGGAACAATGATTGCGTCCAACCGGCTGGCGGCAAAAAAGAACGCCGGAACTGAGATACAATTCTCAAAGACCATGACGATCCGGTCACCGGCCTTAAGGCCGAAAGACCTCAGCGCCTCTTCCGCCTCACCCGCGGCTTGCTTCAACCCGCTCCAGGAGATGTCCCGGTCTGCATAATCGTGAATGGCAACTGTATCTCCGCGCGCGGCGGCCGCTTCATCCAGAAAATCATGAATGCGATTCTGCATTCCAGTTCCTCCCAAATCGCCGCTCTTTAAGCAGCGGTGTTTAACCGCTTCAAGGCACCAAGGGCATCAGCTTCCAAACGGTTGACTATCTCGGCCAAGGGCTCGACTTTATCAACAAATCCAAGGGCATGGCCCGCCGACAAGATGCCGCGTGAGACATCGCCGGTGGCATAGGCCTGCCGGCCAATTGCGCCAGAGACGTGTTTCAACAGTCCTTGTATGCCGATTTCCGGATTGTCGCGCTCCAGTTGGATGACAGTCTCTGTCGTCTCATTGCGCAGGCTGCGCACGGTATTACGGACTGATGTCATGCTGAGCGCCGTATCCAACTCGCTCGCATCTATCAGCGCCTGTTTGTATCCTGGATGAGCCTGAAGCTCCTCAGCTACCAGGAACCGGGTTCCGATAACAACACCGGACGCCCCCATCACCAGAGCCGCGGCCAATTGCGATCCACGGCCGATACCGCCGCCAATTAGCCAGGGAATGGTGAGCCGTTCGTCGGCAAGACCGGCATTGACCATGGAACCGATCATATCCATGCCCGGATGCCCGCCGCATTCGGCGCCAACAATCGACACCATATCCACGCCGACGCTTTGCGCTTTGACCGCATATCTCAGGCTGGGAACCTTGTGCAGAACCGTGATCCCGGCATCCTTCAAGATCGGCAAGTAAGCCTCAGGACTGCGCCCGGATGTTTCCACGAATTTGATGCCGCAATCGGCTATCGTGCGGAAAACGTCCGCGGTTTTCTCACCCGGAACGAGTTTGGGCAGCATAGAAACGTTGACACCAAACGGATTGCCATCTGACAGCTCCCGGCAGCGCTCGATTTCAGCCTTCAGGTCCTCCGCTTCCGGAAAACTAGCTGCCGTAATGAAGCCCATGATTCCGGCCCGGGCCGCCGCCGAAACATAGTCGGCATTGGCCAGCCATTGCAGGCCACCGGCGACGATCGGCACCTTAGTGCCATAGGTCCGGGTCACCGGCGTATCGAAAATCGGATGTTCAAAGTTTGCCGACGTCATTTCAAACTCCTCAATCGCGGAATACAGGGCGGGATTTGCTGAGAACGGCGGCGATACCTCTGCGGGCCTCTTCGCCCCCAAGAGCCTCGGCCATTGCGTCCCGCTCCGCGTCAAGTTGCTCTTCCAGTGTTGCTGTCTCAGCGGATGTCAAAAGGGATTTGATGGCCGCGATGGCTTTTTCGGGACCGGCGGCGATCTTTCTGGCCAAGGCCTGTGCAGTCGCCAGAGCTTCACCTTCGCCGCAGAGGTCGGTCAGAACGCCCAGGTCATACAACCGTTCAGCCGTCAGTGGCGCACCCAACAAGGCCATCTTCGAAACGGTGCCACGCGGCAGCGCGTTCATCAGCGCATGGGTAACGCCACCGTCCGGAACCAAACCGGCTTTGACATAGGCAAGCGTGAAACCCGCTCCCTTGGCGCTGACAACCATATCGCAGGCCAGAGCGATGCTGAGACCGGCGCCAGCAGCCCCGCCCTCGACCGCACAAATCACGGGTTTTGGACAAGTGCGGATTGCCTGGATCAGGGTATGGAGCTTGGCAATTGCCGCCTTGCGCTCGTCGAGCGTCATGTTGCGCCGCTCTTTTAGGAGATTGAGATCCCCGCCTGAGCAGAAATAGTCCCCTTCTCCCGCCAGAATGACCGCGGTAATCGACGGTGTTTCAGCGGCTTCAGCAAGGCCTTCAAGCAGTCCGTCATAATACTCCGGCGACAGCGCGTTGCGCCGGGCCGTGTTGGTGTTCCACAAGATCAGGTGATCCGGTCGAACCTCTTTTCGGAAAAACGCACTCATCGCTTAGGCCGCATTCAAGGAGATGAAGCGTTCCAGATGATGATCCACGTCGCCGAACAGATGATCGATCATCACGATACGCCGAGCAAAATGCGACAGCGCGTATTCATCCGTCATACCGATGCCGCCATGGAGCTGAACGGTTTCTTCCGCGACCAGCGCTCCTGCCCGGCCGATCAGGTTTTTCGTCGCGCTGACATGGCGTTCCCGCAGCGCGCGCGGGGCTTCGAGGTGGCCCGCCAGATTGATGACTGCAGAACGCGCCTGTTCAACCTCAATTAGAAGATCCGCCATACGGTGCTGCAGCGCCTGAAACTTGCCGATGGCAATGCCGAACTGTTTGCGCTCCTTCAGATACTCAATGGTCAACGCCTTAGCGGCTTCCATCGCACCGACTGCTTCTGCGCAAACAGCCAATGTGGCGCGGGCCACTGCCGTTTCAATCGCCGCGAAAGCTACACCGGAGCCGCCTAAACGTGCGTTGTCATCCACAGTGACCCCATCCAGTTTGATGGTGGTAGCTGAAGCGCCGTCGACATTGGGATGATCGACGATCGTAACGCCAGCTGCGTCTTTTGGAACCAGGAACAAGGATATTCCCTTTTCGTCCCAGTCCGTTCCGGCCTCACGGGCGGACACCACAATCATGTCGGCCTGCGCACCGTTCAGCACATGCGCCTTCGTGCCGTTCAGCGTGATTTGGCCGCCATCAGCTTTCGCCGTGGCAGTGACATGATTGAGGTCATACCGTGAGGCCGGTTCTGCATGGGCGAACGCCAGGATCTTTTCTCCTGCAATAACGTCGCCAATCAGTGTTTTTTGTTCGTCCGTGCCCAACTCGGAGATCAAGCCCCCAGCGAGAACCGCATTCCCCAGGATCGGCTCGATCACACCAGCACGGCCAAGCTCTTCAAAAACAACGGCAATATCGAACCCGGCACCGCCAAGCCCGCCCTCAGCTTCTCCAAACAGAGCACCAAAGATGCCCAGGTCCGCCAGTTCCTTGAAAACTGAGGTGTCATACGCTTTGCCGGAGGCCAGCAGTTTGCGTCGCTCTTCGTGGCCGTAGTTTTCGCTCAAGAAGCGTTGCAACATATCGCGCAGCAACGCGCGCTCTTCTGTCAGATTAAAGTCCATCTGCTTAACGCCTCAAAGTTCCAAAATCGCTTTTGTGATGATCGTGCGCTGGATCTCGTTTGAGCCACCGAAAATCGATAGTTTGCGCATGTTGAAATAGTTGGGCGCCGATGCAGGCGCATGTTCCGGGCCTTCTGCCGGCACATTGTCACCGCCATCCAGGTAGTCCGGCAGGAACGGCATAGCGTCGGGGCCAGCTGCCCGGCGCAGGAGCGAGGACAATTCCTGGCGTATCACCGTGCCCTTGATCTTCAGCATGGAGCTTTCCGCACCCGGCGCCTGTCCCTTTGCCGCTGCTGAAACAACCCGAAGGTTGGTTGTTGCCATCGCCATCAGGTCGATTTCAACCTGTGCCATCCGCGCGGCGAAATACGGGTTTTGATCCAGTGACTTGCCGCCGGATTGGGTGCTCGCTGCAACGCGCTTCAACGTTGCCAAGGCGGCATTGGAGAAGCCAACTCCGGCAATATTGGTCCGCTCATGCGTGAGCAGGTACTTGGCGTAGGTCCAGCCCTTGTTTTCTTCGCCGACAAGGTTGCTGGCCGGGACGCGCACGTCGTCAAAGAAGACCTCGTTGACCTCAGCCTCGCCGTCGATCAGCACGATCGGGCGCACGGTCACACCCGGCGTGTTCATGTCGATCAAGAGGAAGGAGATGCCTTCCTGTTTCTTGGCATCTGGATCTGTGCGCACCAGGCAGAAGATCCAGTTGGCATGCTGACCAAGCGTCGTCCAGGTTTTCTGGCCATTGACGACATAATGATCGCCATCGCGCACAGCCTTGGTCTTAAGAGCTGCGAGATCCGAACCAGCCCCTGGTTCAGAATAGCCCTGGCACCACCAATCTTCGCCATTCAGAATGCGCGGCAGATAGTGCTGGCGCTGTTCTTCCGATCCGAACGCCAGCAGCACGGGCGCCAGCATCGAGAGACCGAAAGGAACGATGCGCGGCGCGTGGGCCAGACAGGCTTCTTCTTCGAAAATCATCCGCTGAACGGCATCCCATTCAGCACCGCCGTATTCCTTTGGCCAGTTCGGCGCGAGCCAGCCCTGCGCATTCAGGATCGCATGCCAGCTTTCCATGTCCGACTTGGTCAAGCGCTTTCCAAGCCGGACCTTTTCCTTAAGTTGACGAGGCAGTTTTTCGCTCAGAAAAGCCCGCACTTCGGCGCGGAATGCTTCTTCCTCCGGCGTGTAGCTCAGATCCATCGAAGATCCCCCTTAGAAAATCTCGAACAGGCCGGCAGCACCCTGCCCGCCACCGATACACATGGTGACAACGCCGAGTTTTGATCCCCGGCGCCGGCCTTCCAAAAGAAGGTGGCCAGTCATGCGGGCCCCGGTCATACCGAACGGGTGACCGATGGAAATCGAGCCGCCATTGACGTTGCACTTCTCCGGATCGATGCCGAGCTGTTCCCGGCAATACAGCGCCTGCGAGGCAAACGCCTCGTTCAGCTCCCAAAGATCGATATCATCGACGGACAAACCGTGGCGTTTCAGAAGCCGCGGCACGGCATAAACCGGCCCGATGCCCATTTCATCCGGTTCACAGCCTGCCGTGACAAACCCTTTCAGCGCACCGAGTGGCTCAAGACCTTGTTTTTCTGCCAGATCAGCGTCCATCAGGACGAGCGCCGCGGCGCCGTCTGACAGCTGCGACGCATTGCCAGCGGTGGTGAAATTGCCTTCGCCGCGTACCGGTTCCAGCTTGGCCAGGCCTTCGAGCGTTGTGTTCGGACGGTTGCAATCGTCCATGGAAAACGTGACGTCCTTGCGGGTCACTTCGCCGGTTTCCTTGTCCTTAAAAGCTTGGGTGACGGTGATCGGCACGATCTCATCGTCCAGTTTGCCAGCCGCCTGAGCTGCAGCGGTGCGCTGCTGGCTGACCAAAGACAGTTCATCCTGGGCATCGCGGCTGATGTTGTAGCGCTTGGCCACGATGTCCGAGGTCTCGATCATCGACAGATAGACCTCCGGCTTGTGCTCATCGAGCCATTTTTCGCGCGCTGCGGGCGGGCGGGACGGCGGCATCTGGCTAATGCTTTCCACACCGCCAGCGATCGCAGCTGAAGCGCCTTCGACGGAAATTGCATGGGCTGCCATAGCCACCGCTTGAAGACCTGAGGAGCAAAAGCGGTTGATGGTAACAGCTGCTGTCGTCACCGGCAGACCGGCGCGCAGAACGGATTGGCGTGCAATGTTGCTGCCTGTCCAACCTTCCGGATAACCGCAGCCGATGAAGGCATCTTCGATAATGGCCGGGTCCACCTTGGACCGCTCGACAGCATGCTGGATCGCATGACCGGCCATGGTCGCACCATGGGTTTCGTTGAACGCGCCCCGGTAGGACTTCGCCAGCCCGGTCCGGGCGGTCGAGACAATAACTGCTTGTTTCATGAATAAAGGCCTCACGCGTTCAGGCTGGCGAAAGTCTTGCCTTCCGCTGCCAATTTTTCCAACAGGGGAGCCGGTTGCCACAGGAAGTCATCTTCTTCGGCAAACCGTTTGATATCATTCAAGATCTTGCCAACACCAACCGTGTCCGCATATTGCATCGGACCACCACGCCAGCGCGGGAAACCGTAGCCATTGAGCAAGGTCACATCGACGTCGAGTGGACGTTGCGCAATCCCTTCCTCAACCACAAGAGCCGCTTCATTGACCATCGCCGCCATATACCGATCGACGATTTCCTGGTCACTCAACTCGCGGGTTTTAATGCCTTTGGCATCCTGTTCATCTGAAATATATCCAAGGATATCGCCGTTCGGCGTCGGCTTGTCACCGCTGTAGTCATAGAATCCACGACCCGTCTTGCGGCCGTGATGTCCGGCTTCGCACAAGCGGTCGGAAAACTCGGCATAGACTTCGCGTGGATCCCGTGTTTCGGCGAGACGTTGGCGCGTCATATATCCAATGTCGAGACCAGCTAGATCGCTGACCGCAAACGGTCCCATGGCAAGACCGAAGTCGACCAACGCACGGTCGACATCAAATGGGCTGGCTCCTGCCAGAACCGCGCCATCGATGGCCTTGCGATAGGTCGCCAGAATGCGGTTCCCGATAAAGCCGTCGCAGACACCGGCGCGCACACCTATCTTGCCGAGGCGCTTGGCCAGCGCAAATCCGGTTGCGACGACATCCGGTGACGTCTTGGCGCCGACAACGATTTCCAGAAGCCGCATCACGTGGGCCGGCGAGAAGAAATGCAGGCCGATGACATCTGCCGGGCGGCTGGTGATCTCGGCAATCTCGTCCACATCAAGATAAGACGTGTTGGATGCCAGGACCGCACCCGGCTTGCAAATTTTGTCGAGCTTTCCAAAGACATCCTTCTTGACGTCCATGCTCTCAAAGACTGCCTCAATCACCAGATCAGCCTCAGCCAAGGCTTCATAATCGGATCCGGCACTAAAATTACCGGTCATGATGGCGTCGAATTTTTCTTGGGCAAGCTTGCCGCGTTTCACCGCACCGGCGAGATTCTTGGAAACCGTGGCTTCCGCCTTGGCAACCGCGTCCGCATCCCGCTCGATCAGTGTGACCGTTAGTCCGGCGAGCAGAGCGGAGGTCGCGATGCCAGAGCCCATGGTTCCGCCGCCGATAATGCCGACCTTTTCAAGTGTGCGTGGCTCAACATCCTGAATCTCAGGCAATTTGCCGACCTGGCGCTCGGAGAAGAAGGCATGGATCAACGCGGCGCGCTGATCCGAATCCATCAGCTCGCGGAACAACGCGCGTTCCTGCACCAAGCCTTCGGCAAATGGCAGCGTGACCGCACCTTCAATGGCATCGATGCATTTTTGCGGCGCCAGCTGACCGCGTGCTTTTTTGGCTGCAGCGGCCCGCGCCTTTTCAAACAAACCATCTTCCGGTGTGTTGCAGGGCAGACCACTGACTGGACGGGGCGCAGCGCTTTCAGTTATGAGCGCGTTTGCATAGGCAAGCCCTGCAGACCGCATGTCCTCTTCGCCGCTCACTCGGTCGATCAGACCAAGCTCAAGAGCTTCTTTTGCGGAAATCGGCTTGCCGGAGGTGATCATGTCGATGGCTTTTGCGACCGGCACAAGACGCGGCAGGCGCTGTGTGCCGCCAGCACCCGGCAGAAGACCGAGCGAGACTTCCGGCAAGCCAAGTTTGGTTTTTGGTGCCGCAATGCGGTAATGCGCGCCAAGTGCCAACTCCAGTCCGCCACCTAACACGGTGCCATGAAGGGCTGCCACAATGGGCTTCGCGCAGGCTTCGATCTCGTTGATCAATTCGGGTAGGAACGGTTCTTTCGGCGGCTGGCCAAATTCGCGGATATCGGCGCCTGCAACAAAGGTGCGCCCAGCGCCGTAAATTACAACGGCTTTGACATCGTCGTTGCTGGAAATTTCCCTAAAACTGTCTTGAAGCCCCGAACGGACCGCATGCGACAGCGCATTGACCGGCGGATTCGAGATCTCAATGACGGCAATATTGTTTTCAAAAGTCAGATTGACGCTTTGTGTCACCACAAGGCCTCCCAGTCCAAGTGATCAGATCGTGGAAAC
This sequence comes from Roseibium sp., assembly GCF_965216085.1. Taxonomy (GTDB): domain Bacteria; phylum Pseudomonadota; class Alphaproteobacteria; order Rhizobiales; family Stappiaceae; genus Roseibium. The sequence continues at coordinate 3,653,201 of NZ_OZ244138.1, forward strand.
TGTTCTAATCACACCCCAAAGAAATTTCAATATGTAGAATTCAATATTTTATAATGAAATTATACTTTAAGCATAAAGGTTCTATCCGGGTCGATTTGCTCCGGATATAAATGTCGCCCCCGCCCCCTTAAACTAACCGCGTCCCACCGGTCCCGACGCAGTGCAGCGAATATCAGGGACATACAACCTCAGCGATCAAAAAAGTCCCGGTTCAAGACCGGGACGGCAAAGCGGCGAGACCGTACCGACTCTAAACCTCCAGCCACTCACCACGGATGTCATCCCGGGTGATGAAGTCCTGCGGGGTGCCGGAATAAACGATCTCGCCATGCCCCATGACATAAACACGAGACGCAATCTTCAGCGCGATGGAGAGTTTTTGCTCAACCAGCAGGATCGAGACACCTGCCCGGGCGATTTCCGCCAAAAGCTCCCCGACCTGGGCAACGATGCGCGGCGCTAGCCCCTCTGTGGGCTCATCAATCATGATCAGCTGCGGATCGCCCAACAGTGTCCGGCAAATGGTCAGCATCTGCTTTTCACCGCCGGAAAGGACGCCCGCCGGCGTGTCGGCCCGCTCTGCCAAATTCGGGAACATCTTCAGCATATCGTCAATCGCCCAGCGCCCTGGCCGTTTCATGTCCTTGATGCCGAGCACAAGGTTCTGCCGGACTGTCAGGCCTGGAAAGATATCCCGGTTTTCCGGCACATAACCGAGGCCTTTCAAGGCAATCTCGTGGTTGGCGAGACCTGAAATGTTTTCCCCCTTGAACCAGATATCGCCTTTCGGCGCGACCTCCCCCATGATCGCCTTGACCGTGGTAGAGCGGCCAACCCCATTGCGTCCGAGAAGGGCCACCACCTCCCCCTCCCCGACTTCGAGATCGACCCCGCGCAGCACATGGCTCTTTCCATAAAACGCGTTAAGCCCACGCACAGACAACATGGTGTTCATCACGCGGCTCCTTCGATTTGCGGAAGATCCTCGGCGTCATCACCAAGATAGGCTTCCCGGACTTTGGCATCACCGCGGATCTCGTCCGGAGGTCCGGAGGCAATGATCTGGCCGTAGACCAGCACGGATATCCGGTCGGACAATCCAAAGACCACGCTCATATCGTGTTCAACAATTATCAGGGTCTTGCCGGCCGTCGCCCGCTCAATCAGGGCGACCGCGCGTTCGGTTTCCGAGTGGCTCATACCGGCAGTCGGTTCGTCCAGAAGGATCACATCGGCGCCGCCGGCGATGGTGATCGCGATTTCCAGCGTGCGTTGATCGGCATAAGGCAGGCTTGCGGCTGACAGTCCCGCCTTGTCGATCATGCCGACCGTTTCCAACACCTCTGCCGTGCGTTCCTGCACATGTTTCAGGTTGCCGATGTTGCGCCAGAAGCTGTAACCGGTGCCCAGCGACCAAAGCACCGCACAGCGCACATTTTCGCGCACAGTCATATTGGCAAAGATGTTGGACACTTGAAACGAGCGCGAAAGCCCCATGCGAGTGATCTCGTGCGGTTTACGCCCCGAGATTTTCTTGCCGCTCAGATGTACACTGCCCGAAGTTGGCCGGTGCAAACCCGAAACAAGATTGAACAAGGTCGATTTACCCGCCCCGTTCGGTCCGATGATCGCGTGACGTTCTCCCGGCTGGATGTCCAGATCAACACCCCGGATGATCTCGGCCGGACCGAAGTTTTTAGTCAAACCGCGGATGGAAAGCGCCGGAGTGCTCATGAGCCCGCCTCCTCATTCGCCGATGCCGCAGAGCGCATCACCCAGCCACCGACGCCAAGAAGGACCGCTGCCAGCCCCCAGGTCAGTGGGCTGTTTGCTTCCAGCGCCAGCCCGAAGGGTTCAAAAACCTCACCAAAGCCGTTGGAGTGACGCACGACAACTTCAATCACAACCACTGAGCCAAGGAAGGCGGATAGGGCCCCTGCACCGAAACGCGCCCAGCGCATCAGGACTGTTCCCCGGTTCGGGTTCTGCAACACGTTGCCAGCCCCAACGGCAATCCCGGCAAGGCCCGCCGGCGCGAACATGACGATCAGGATGAACAGCAAACCGAGATACAACAGCCAGGCCTCGGTGAAATCGGACAGGTTCGACTGCATGTAGGTCAAGAGCGCAGCGCCCAGCATCGGCCCGGCGAAATAGCGGATCCCGCCAACATAGGCCATCAACAGCACAAATCCGGACGGCAGCAGCGACAGGGATTCGGGCGTAAAGATCTCATAATTGACGGCCGCCATGCCGCCAGCCAAACCTGCAAAACCGCCGGAGAAAATGAAAATCAGATACCGCACCCGCTGCGGGTCGTAACCGACAAACTCCACCCGTTCCGGATTGTCGCGCACTGCCTCCCCCATTTTGCCAAGCGGTGTTCGGGTGAAAGCGAACATGGCCACCGTTCCGATCAAGGTCCAAGCAGCGATGAACCAATAGACCTCGTTGATCGGGCCCAAGCTCAATCCAAAGAGTTCTGTGCCGTTCATACGGTCACCGGATACACCCTCTTCCCCACCAAAGAGGCTGGTGAACATGAACCCGGCAGCTGCCACCAGTTCTGCGATCCCCAATGAAATCATGGCAAAGGGAATGCCGGCACGGCGGCAGGAGGGCCAGCCAATGACAGCACCGGCCAATGCGCCTCCGGCAAAACCGACCAGCGGCAAGGCAAAAACGGGGACAAAACCCCAGATGCCTGTTCCCGCTTCAATCGCCTGCATGGCATGCATTGCCGTGTAGCCGCCGAGGCCAAAATAGACCGCATGGCCGAAGGACAAAAGGCCGGCCCGGCCGAGGAGCATATTGTAGGACAGCGCGAAAACCATGTTGATGCCGATGGAATTCAACAACGTGTAGGCCGTTCGCGACGGCTCTGTCATCGGGATCACGACCAAGACCGCCGCCATGATCAAAAACGGCAGCACGCGTGTGCGAAATTTCTCCGTGCCCGATGGCGCAATTGAGATAGCGATTGTGTCGGTCAAATTTCCCGCTCCCCCATCAAGCCGCGTGGGCGGATCATCAGGATCAAGACCAGCAGTAGAAACGGCAGCATCGGCGCCAAGGAGGCAATCGAGATGCGGCCAAGGTCACTCAGCGGACTGAGCCCGGTAAACGCAAAGATCTCCGCAAAGGTCGTATCAATGGAAATGGCGAAGGTCTGAAGAAGGCCGATTAGGAGCGAGGCTATGAAGGCGCCTTCCAAACTGCCCATGCCGCCGACCACGACAACCACAAAAACAATCGGGCCGATGGAGAGGGCCATGGCCGGTTCTGTGACCAGGTAATTGCCGCCAATAACACCTGCGAGCCCGGCGAGCGCGCAGCCAAAGCCGAACACCATCATGAACACGCGCGGTACATTGTGGCCCAGATGGCCGACCATATGCGGATGGGTCAAAGCGGCCTGGATGATCAGCCCGGCGCGGGTACGCTTGAGCAAGAACCAAAGACCGCCGAGCATCGCAACGGACACCACCAGCATGAAAATCCGGTAGGCCGGGTATTGAGCACCAAAGAGCGTGAACAGGGGAAAGTCGAGGGCCGCCGGGATTTCATAGGCAACGGGGATCTTGCCCCAGATGATCTTGACCAGCTCATCGATCAAATAAGCAAGGCCGAACGTAAACAAGAGTTCGGCCAGGTGGCCATTGACATGGACTTTTCTGAGGCCCCAGCGTTCGACAGCAGCCCCGGCAAGACCAACCATGATTGGGGCCAGGAACAAGGCAATCCAAAATCCGGTGACGGAGCCGATGGTGTAAGCGAAATAGGCGCCCAGCATATAGAAGCTGGCGTGGGCGAAGTTGAGCACGCCCATCATGCTGAAAATCAGGGTCAGACCGCTGGACAGCATAAACAGCAACAGCCCGTAGATGACCCCGTTCAGCAGGGAAAAGACAAATGTTTCCATTTAGATCCTGCCTGTCGGCCGCGCGTCTTATAACGCGCGGCTTCAATCCATTGATGATTGTGATGTACGGCTGATCAGCTGGGCCGTTTCATCTGGCAGGTGGTTTCGGTGCGCGTGGCCTCGCCCTTGATGACGCCGTCCGGATCGGTCTTGAAGCCGAAGTCCGTGCCTTCCAACTTGCGGGTGATATCATCAGAGAAGGTCGAGATGAACATAGGCTGGATCAGTTGATGATTGTCCTTGCGCATGGACACAGACCCATAGGGCGTTTCGTGGCCCATTCCTTCCAGAGCGAACGCGACCTTAACCGGGTCATTCTCGCCAACGTCATCAAGCGCGCGGTCAAACATCTCCATTAGCGTGAAGACGCGCTGATAATAATAATCGGTGCCATAACGATCCTGGAACCGGTCCATGTTTGCGATCTGGTCTTCGCTGGTCTCGATGTTCTGGTGGAACTCCGTAATCTGCTTGACCAGTCCAATCGCGCTTTCGCCCATGGTGGCAACGGCGCCAAGCCCGCCGCCGTAGTACGTCAGATAAGGCACCTTGTGGCCAGAGGCGGAGGCCGCCTTGACCAGGAGCGTCATGTCCTGGCCCCAGTTGCCGGTGATCACGGCATCAGCTTCTGCAGAAATCATTTTCTGAATGTAAGGCGTGAAATCCTTGACCTTGCCAAGGGGATGCAGCTCATTGCCGACGATCTCGATGTCCGACCGTTTTTCAGAAATCATCTTCACAGCTGCGCCGGCAACCGCTTTGCCGAAGGAATAATCCTGGCCAAGAATATAGACTTTCTTGATGTCCTGTTGTTCGGCCAGCCAATCGGTCATGGCCTCCATTTTCATATCCGCATCCGCATCAAAGCGGAAATGCCAGAAACTGCAGCGGTCATTGGTGAAGGCCGGATCAACAGCGGCATAATTCAAAAACAACACTTCATCGCCCGGATTGCGCTTGTTGTGTTTGTTGATGGCGTCAATCAGTGCGGACGCAACAGACGATCCATTGCCCTGAACGATGTAACGAATGCCTTGGTCGATGGCTTTTTGCAGCTGAACCAGGCTTTCTTTCGGATTGATCTTATTGTCGAAGGGGACGATTTCCACCGTCATTCCGGCGGCTCCGCCGGTGTCGTTGATTTTATCCGCAGCATATCGGAAGTGCTTCAGCCCGGTATCACCGGTAAGGGCAAAGGGGCCCGACAGCGGATCAATATAGCCAATTTTCAAGGTCTCGGCGGATGAAACGCCTGCTGAACAGACTGCAAGCGCGGTGGCGGCCACAAGTGTCTTGAGATATTGCACGTTTTCCTCCCTGAGTTGCTGCCATCTGAGTTTTCTTTATTGGCAGCAAGGCCTCATGTTGCACCGCACGCGCTGGATGAGACCCTTCCAGAAGGCCATTGCAAATTGAATCAATCCGGCTTGTCAAGATTTTTACGGAATTCAATTCCGACATCTGGAAAGTTGACGCTTACGAAAAAGGAAGCTTACAAATAGGCACACTGCCATTCGCGCCGCACGGCGCCGATGTGCCATAATTGAAAGAACCGGCCTCTACCCGCCGGTCAGGAGGTGACCCCAAGAATGTTGAAATCCAGAGCACTCCCCAAGGCCCTGCAGGGCTTGCGGCTTCCGGCCGTTGCCGCACCGCTTTTCATCGTCTCCGGGCCGGAGCTGGTGATCGCCCAGTGTAAAGCCGGGATTATCGGCAGTTTTCCGGCACTCAACGCCCGTGAAAAAGACGGCGAGCCGATCATGCTGGAAGCCTGGCTTAAGCAAATCACCGAGGAACTTGACCGGCACAATCAGGCCAATCCGGACACTCCGGCAGCCCCTTTTGCCGTCAATCAAATCGTCCACCGGTCGAACGCCCGCCTTGAACGGGACCTTGAAATCTGCGCCCGCTGGAAAGTGCCGATCTGGATCACCTCGCTCGGTGCGCGAGTGGAAGTCAATGAAGCTGCACATTCCTGCGGCGGCATCACCTTGCACGACATCATCAACAACACCTTTGCCAAGAAAGCGATACAAAAAGGCGCCGACGGGCTGATCGCCGTTGCTGCGGGCGCCGGAGGCCATGCCGGCCCGCAATCGCCGTTTGCCCTCATCCGGGAAATCCGCGAGTGGTTCGACGGCCCTCTCCTGTTGTCCGGTGCCATCTCCACCGGCGAATCCCTGCTGGCGGCCCGGACACTGGGCGCAGATCTCGGCTATATCGGCTCCGCTTTTATCGCGACCGATGAAGCCAATGCGCAGCCGGAATACAAACAGATGCTGGTCGACAGCGGCGCAGAAGACATTGTCACCTCGTCCCTCTTCACCGGCGTTTCGGGCAACTATCTGGCGCCATCCATCGAGCGCGCCGGCCTTGATCCGGCCAATCTGGCAACGGCCGATGCGTCTTCGATGAACTTCGGCTCCGGCTCCTCGAAAGCCAAGGCCTGGAAGGAAATCTGGGGCTCGGGCCAAGGCATCGGTGCGCTGAAATCCATCGTTCCAGCCGGCCAGGTCGTCGACCGGATCGAACAGGAATACCGGGACGCCAAACAGCGGATTTGTTCAGATCCTGCGTAAATAGGATTGTTTGATCCACTGGTTGCCCTAACCACCTTTACAGCTTCCCCGGCCTTGCGCCGGGGTCTTTACCGTTCGGGTCCCGGCTCAGGGCCGGGACGGCACAAGCGGGCGCCATTTGGGCATTAACCTGCGGCAAATCAGGCGCCTCCCCGGCCTCGCGCCGGGGCCTTTTCTATTCAGATCGCGGTTCAGGGCCGGGACTGCGCACTGGGGCCAATTTACCTCGGGTTCCGGAAACAGCGTCATCCCCTGGCAGCTGCCAATAAATTCCTCTTGCATACTTATAATTCGCATGCGAATTAATATTAAACTACGGGGAGGACTGCATTGGCTTATCAAGACACGTCACAGGACACCATTGCCGCGGACATGCCGAAGATCGAGCCGGTCCCAGTACCCGGTGAGCAGTTTCTGGATATGCCCGCCCGTGTCCGGGCCGCAGCCAAACTCCAACACAACAAAACTGCCCTGATTGATGGCGCTGAGACCATCGACTGTACATGCCTTTGCAATCTCATGGACAGGACCGCCGCCTATTTGATGGCGGAAGGCCTTCGATCCGGCGATCGGGTCGCCAGTCTTGCCGGAAACAGCGCAGACCATGTTGTCCTATATCTTGGCGTCTTGGCGGCCGGTGCCTGCATGGTGCCACTGCCGGTGACAGCGCATCCGTCCGCGCTTACCGAGATGGTCCGCAACTGCGCGCCGAAGCTGCTGTTCGCCGATGACGCAAATCTGGATGTCGCTCATAAGCTCGGCTCGGCCCAAGTTCACCGGCTGGAAGGCCTCCGGCCCAAAGCGCAAGAATTTCAGCCAATCCAGCCGGTCGAAATCACGCCAACCGATTTGTTCGACATCATTTACAGTTCCGGGACCACCGGCACGCCCAAAGGCATTCAGCATGATGCCCGCTTCCGCGACCGGCAGATGAGCCGGATGCTGAAAATGGGATTCGGCGACAACGCCGTTTCGATCGTCTCAACACCGCTTTATTCCAACACGACGCTCGCGGGCCTGCTGCCGGTGCTGGCCTATGGCGGCACTGTCATCTTGATGCGTAAATTCAACGAACGGCATTTTCTGGAGCTTGCCGAACACCACCGCGCCTCGCACATCATGCTCGTGCCGGTGCAATATCAGCGCCTTCTAGCCGATCCTGACTTCGACCGATTTGATCTCTTGTCCTTCAAGGTCAAACTGTCGACCAGTGCCCCCCTGCCCATCCCGCTCGTTCGTGGCCTCTTGGAGCGCTGGCCCGGCAAGCTGATCAACCTTTACGGTATGACCGAAGGCGGACTGGCCACCGTTCTCGACTGCGGGGCGCATCCGGACAAATTACACACGGTCGGCAGTCCATCGGAAGGCACGGAATTGCGGATCATTGGTAAGGATGGCCGGGAAGCTTCGGGCGGCCAGATCGGCGAAATCGTTGGCCGGTCGAACACCATTATGACCGGATACCGGGATGCTCCCGAAAAGACCCGGGAAGCCTTGTGGCAATGCCCGGACGGCGCCTACTTCATGCGTACCGGTGACATGGGCCGGCTCGATGAGGACGGATTTCTCGTCCTGCTCGACCGGGTCAAGGACATGATCATTTCCGGCGGTTTCAACATCTATGCCGCCGATCTGGAACAAGCCCTACTGACCCACCCGGATGTGGCGGAAGCTGCGGTGATTGGCATCCCGAGCGACAAATGGGGCGAAACGCCGCTTGGCCTGGTGGTCCTGCGCAAAGGCGCGGAAATCGGTGCAGATACGCTCCTTGCAGTCACCAATGCCCAGCTCGGTAAAACGCAGAGATTGTCCGCGGTCGAGTTCCGCCAGCATCTGCCACGCAACGCCATCGGCAAGATCCTGAAGCGGGATCTGCGCGCGGAATTTGCTCGGTCCAATACCGAGCCGCGGTAGTGGTTCTGAAGTCCCTCAATTCCGCGACTTCTTATTTGGCATTACCCCAACGCAGCGCAATCAAGCGACCTTTGGCAGTTGGGCCGGTTGGCCGCCTGACAAAAACGCCCCGCCACCAGGAGCGACTGCCGTCAGGTTCAGGCTTTGCAGGATTTTGCGGGTGGTCGCCACAGCCGCAGACACCGTCGGCAGCCCGGATGCGCGTTCAATCATCTCAATGGCAGGTAGTGACGGCATCTGGACACAGGCCGATGCAACAATTGCATCTACTCCCCGCGTATCGAGCTTGCGCCAAAGTTCAGCCGGTGCCGATGGATCTTGAGCCGCGACTTTCAAATTGTCCGGGATTTCAAGGGCCAGGAAGTCCTGAACTTCAATGCCTTCATTTTCGATATAGTCGACCACGAGCCTCGTCAGTGGCCGCATATAAGGACAAATGATAGACACCTTCTTGGCGCCCATGTCCTTCAAGCTGTCCACCAGAGCACCGGCCGAGTTCAATACCGGCGTTGGGCATCCGTTTTCAGCCGTTGCCTTTTGCAGTTTTTCAGAAGATGCCCGGTGATAGCCAAGCCCCACGGACATGATCGCCACCAGGCAGGCGTAGGCCTGCACCTCAACGGCGGCGTCTGAAAGTTCGGTCGCACAGCGCAGGCTGTCGGCATCCATAGCTTCCAGTTCTTCCTTGACCACAGACTTCATGCGCATGCGGGAGGAATGAAAGGTAAAGCGATCCGGCAGGATGCTTTCCCGGGCTTTGAGAAGGGCCGGAATTTCCGTTTCCATCGTCACGTTGGAGCTCGGTACGATCAGGCCGACACGGCGGTAGTTCAGGGTATTGGACATATGAATTCTCCTTTCAGGGCAGCGCCTAGAGCGCCGGCCCCATAACGAAGTTGGGCAACCAGGTGGCAAGGCCGGGGAACAGGCACAGAAGGCCGATGGCCAGCAGCATGCAGGCGACAAAGGGCAGCGAGCCGAGCAGGATCGTGCGCAGGGAAATATCCGGTGCGATGCCATTGATCACATAAAGGTTGAGCCCGACTGGCGGTGAAATCAGGCCGATCTCCATATTGATCGTCAGCACCACGGCAAACCAGATCGGATCAAAGCCTGCGCCCGTGATCACTGGCAACAGGATCGGGGCCGTCATCAAAATCACGGCAACCGGCGGCAGAAAGAACCCGGAGACGATCAAAAAGAGGTTGATCGCGCCCATCAGCACCCAACGGTTCACCTCCAGATCGCTGATCCAGGCGGCGATTGATTGGGTAATGAAGAGACTGGACAGCATGTAGGAAAAGACACCGGCAGCGGCGATTATGAACAGGATCATCACGCTTTCCTTGGTGCTGTCGCGCAGGACGGCCCAGATGGCCGATGGCCGGGTCAGCTTGTAGATGATCATTGCCATGACCAGACATAGGAGCGCGCCCACAGCTGCGGTTTCGGACGGTGTCGCAACTCCGCCATACATGGCGTAAAGCACACCCAGAATGATTGCGACAAAGGGCAGGACGCGCGGCATGATTTCGAACCGTTCCCGCCAGGTGTAGGTCAACCGCGAAGTGCCGGTTCTGCCGCCAGACGTCCAGGTCGCATAGATTGACCAGGCCATGAACAAGCCAACCAACAAAAACCCCGGGACAACACCGGCCAGGAAAAGGCGGCCAATCGAGGTTTCCGTTGCAATGCCATAGACGATCATTGTGATCGATGGCGGAATCAGGATCCCGAGTGTTCCACCAGCTGCAATCGATCCGGTTGCAATTTCCTCCGGATAACCGCGTTTGCGCATTTCCGGAATGCCCATCTTGCCGATGGCCGCGCAGGTGGCCGGACTGGATCCGGACATGGCGGCAAAGAGCGCACACGCCCCAAGATTGGAGATCACCAGGCCGCCAGGTATCCGGGTGAGCCACCGTTCCAGCGCTTCATAAAGATCAGCGCCGGCACGGGTCGAGGCAATGGATGCGCCCATGATGATGAACATCGGAATGGAGAGCAGCGCAAAACTGTCGAGTTTTCCAAAGAGCACCTCCGGGATCAGTTCCAAAGACCGCAATCCGTCAAATGCGAGAAGGAAACTGGCCGACACCAGCAACAGCCCGATCGCGACGGATATCCCGGAAAACAGAACAAAGATCGTAACAGTGCCGACAACCGAGCCAAGAAGAAGCGGATCCATCAGCTTGCCTCCCGTTCTGAGTAGCCCTGGAGCGTGTCCAGAAGATCGGCGATCAATTGGAGCAGCATCAAGCTGAGACCCACCGGAAGCGTCAGATACGGGATCCACAACGGCACCGCTGTGACCGTGTCAGACGTCCAGCCCCGCGCTTGTGCGAAATGCCAGAACTCAAACCCGTAAAAAAGACAAACCGCGATGACTGCGACTGCCGCCGTCTGTGTGAGGATCGCCAAGACCCGCGCGGCAGCCGGGTTCAGCCACAACGGCAACAGATCGACATTCACATGGCCTTTGTGTTTCTGCACAAAGGCAAGGCCAATCAGGGTCGCCCCGACCATCAGATAGATGACGATTTCGGTCTGCCACACAGTAGATGCATTGAGAACAAAGCGGACGAAGATCATTTGACACGTGAGCAGCACAGCGCTGACGATCATTGCAGCGGCGCACCAGCCAGACACTTCCGAGATCCAGCCAACGACCCGCTGAAATCCGCGGGCGGCAACCGGCCTGGCGGACAGAATGGTTTCCATGATTTTTTACCTGATTAAGGGGAAAAACGGGTACAGCCTTACGGCCACACCCGGGTATGGTCAGTCGACGGAGAGCGCCAGGTCGAGCAGCCTCTGGCCGTCAGCAACACTTTCGGTGAAGGCCTTGTAGGAGGTCTTCTGAGCCAGGGCCTGCCAGGCAGCAAAATCCTCTTGAGACATTTCGGCAATTTCCACACCGGCCTCTTTGAAGACTTCAACCGAGGCTGCGTCCTGTTTTTTGGCTTCTTGCAGATAATAGGCTTCCGCTTTTTTCGCTGCGGCTATGAGCGCTGTCTGCTGGTCAGATGTCAGCGCTTCGAAAGTCGATTTGTTCATCAAGAGCGGCTGATAGAGAAACCAGAGCGCCACCTCTGAAGCTGGCGTGTAGCAGGCGACCTGTTCGAAGATCCGGTAAGAAACAAAGGACGACGACGAGGTATTTGCGCCGTCCAAAACCCCCGTCTGCATGGCGCTGTAGATTTCCGAAGACGCCATGGACGTGATCGATGCGCCTGCACCGACCAGCATCTGTTCAAAGGATTTGCCAGCGGCCCGCATCTGCTGACCTTCGGCATCACCTGGTTTTACGATGCACTTGTCTTTTCCGACAAAACCACCGGCAAGATACCCGTGTACCAGCACCATCACGTCATCTTCGGCCATCTTAGCTTCGAGCGCATCCATGAAGGGCGAGTTTGCAAGGCGGGCCGCATGGTCATGGTTTTTAACCAGGCCGGGCATCAAAGTGAGATTGAATTCCGGCCGCTGGCCACCGGCATAACTCAGCGGAAACACCGTCATGTCGAGAATGCCTCGGCTGAGCGGACGGTATTGCTCGCGCGGTTTGAAAAGCGATTTTGACGGAAAGATCTTGATCTCAAGGTCAACCTCCGAAGCTGCAACTTCTTTCGCAACAATTTCCGCCACAGCGTGGCGGACGTCCTTCGTCGACCACTGATGCGACAAGCGAAGTTCCGCACTTTGTACAGCTGTTGTGAGGGCCGCCGCGCAGGCCGCGGCGCAAAGAGCTGTCTTTAATATGCGCATGATATCCTTCCATATGCGTTGATATAATATCTATATGTATACATATAATTTTTATAAGAATGCAAATGAAAAATTTCTGCATCGACATGGCAGGTGAAGAATGCTAACGGCAGGAGGACATCAGAGGCTTGATCATGAAACGTGTCGCAGACCAGCTCATCGAAACGCTCAAACAGGAAATGCATGCCGGGACTTTGAAACCCGGTGACCAGTTGGAAGAAGCGGCCCTCGCCGACCGCTTCGAGGTCTCACGCACACCGGTGCGCGAAGCCGTGCGCTCCCTGGTGGAAAGCGGACTGCTCGAAACACGGCCCCGAAAAGGAGCCTTTGTCCGGATGTTGTCGGCCAAGGAACTGATCGACCTTTTTGAGGTCGCAGCCGAGCTGGAAGCCTTGGCCAGCCGCCTGGCTTCCGAACGCTTAACCGATGAAGGGCTTGCCAGTATCCAGCAGGGTCTTGAGGCTTGCGCGACCGCCGCTAACAACGATGATGCTACGGCCTATTCAGCCGCCAACCTTCAGTTTCACCGGGCGATCCATATGGCGACCGGCAATGAGTGGCTAATTGAGCAACTGGCTCAAATCGAAACCCGGATCAATCCTTACCGCTCCATCCCTTACAAGATGCATGGCCGGTTGCGGCAATCGGCTGAAGAGCATGCGGCAATCCTAAAGGCCATATCCACTGGCAAAGGCGCGGAAGCAGCGCAGCTCATGCGGGACCATATGATGTTGCAAGGAAAACGCGTTCCGCTATTGCTGCAAAGTGTCGGGTAACTCCCTGGCAAATCAGACAGGCTCCTCCCCAAACTCCCAAGATAAGCCTTGATAAACGCGGCCTAAGGAAGGACGCGTGAGTTTTCTGTGCGGCGTTTGTAGCACCAATTGGCAAACAGAGAAAAGCGCTAGGTTCTCAACAAACCAATCAGCGGCACTGTCACAAAGTCTTGTTGGACCGACCTTATTAAGCTCCGCTATAAAAGCTGAATAATTTCAAAATGCTCGTGTACAAATATGTCCAGAATTGAAAAAGCCTCTGCCGAACATCTGCCCGCCATCATCGCGATCATCAATGCAGGGGCGACCAGTGTCCGCAAGGACAAGGAATTCGCCGATTGGCAAGAATACCTGCCAACGTTTGAGGCCATGCTGGCCGCGCCGGAGATGGATATCTATGTCGCGCTTGATGCCGCTGGGGACGTTATCGGCACGTACCAGATCCATTTTCTGAAAGGCCTTGCGTTTCGCGGCCGCCCCCGGGTGGAGCTGGAAAGTGTGCATGTGCGCGCCGATCAGCGCGGCACCGGAATTGGCCGCCTGATGATGGAGCATGCTGAACAACTGGCGAAAGACGCCAATGCCTGCATGGTACAGCTGACGTCCAACAAGGAGCGCGAAGGCTCTCATCATTTTTATAAGCGGCTCGGCTATGACCAGAGCCACCTTGGCTACAAAAAGATGTTTGTTTAGATCAGGCGCCCAAAAAAAGAACCCGCCGCTCTGCCTGAAAATGCGCCACACATTCTTTCAGCAGACAGAGCAAGCGGGCCGGAACCAAACCAACCGGTCTGGCGGAGCAGTTTTTGAAGCTTATTTCAACCGGGTCCAGGTTTCGCCTTTGCAGATCAGACCGCCCATGACACAGCCTTCCAGTTTCAGCTTGTTGTTGCCGTTCAATTTGATGAAGCCGGTGTAGGTTTTGCCGTCTTCAGCATTGTAGACCTTGCCTTTCCATTGACCGTCCTTGCCGGTTGGCTTCATCGACTGGACGATCCGCACACCCAGCAGCGGCCGGCTTCGTTTGGAAGCATCTGGATTTTCGGTATCCTTGCGCGGCTCGCGCAACCAAATCAGTTTACCGCAAAGGGCGCTGCCGCAAGAGCTGATCCGGATTTTCGAGGCGCCATTCGGGCGTGCCCAATCGCCTTTGGCATCAGCAGCCAGAGACGGAGTGGCAGTGGCCGCCAGCAGCCCGGCGGCTACAAACCCGGCAACAGCAAATAGTTTCATCATGTTTCTCCTCCCGAAGCGGAAAAGCTTCCGTTTACGAAAGCGGAAGGTACATCACTCAAATGCCTCTGCCTAGCCGTCACGTTACGGAACACCGGCGTTTTTTTTTCTAAAAATAATGAGAGTTTCCGCGCTAATCGCGCGCCAATCCCAATCACCATCAATGGAAATTCAAGCAATCCGTTTTGCATAACACCGCACCAGTTAGTGCCAGGAATTACGACTGCCAGTTTTGGCAATATTGAAAATCGGCATCTTGGCCATTGTAATGCCGAAAGTGTCTGTCACCGGGCCAAGGATGTGCGGTGTTAAGAAGCGTATTGATCCGTGTTGTTATCCTCGCCACAGTCGCTGTCCTCGGCGGCACCGGATCGCCGCGTGCTGACAACATCCGGGCGGCCACCGACGAATGGCCACCGTTCCGTATTTCAACGGACACAGGTTTCGTCGGTTTAGACCTCGATTTAATCAGCGAAATCGGCCAACGCATTCAGACACAAATAGAAGTGATCAGAATGCCCTGGGGACGAGCCCTTGCTTCCATGGAAAGTGGCGCCGTCGACATCATGACCGGTCTCGCCTACCGGAAAGAACGGGCAGTCTATATCGCGTATACCGATACACCATATTATTCCTGTGAAACGGCTTTTTATACGCCAGCATCCCGGCCTGCGATTATCAATGGATATGAAGACTTGCAGGACTATGTGGTCGGATTCGTCCTGCATTCCGCCTATTTCGAAAGGTTCGACACGGATCAAGACCTTCAAAAACTCGGCGTGTCGAAAGAACAGATCCTGATTGATATGACGAAGCGTGGCCGATTGGATGTGATGATCGGAACAGATTGCCAAGTGGATTATTTCATCAAGGCCAGCGGCCTTAGTGACAAGATCATCAAGACAGATTACCGCCCTGGAAATTCGGTCGACCTTTTTCTGGGTGTCTCAAGGCAATCACCCTGGGCGAAACGGCTCGATGAACTCAATTCCGTAATAAAATCCCTTGTCGATGACGGTACCATCGATGAGCTGGCCAAGCGGTACTACGATTCCCCATCCTGATCCGTCTAGAGCATCCTGCGTTCAGGTGAACGCAGACAAGATGCTCTACCACTTCAAAATCGATCAGCTTGTGGCTGTTCAAGCGGTTCCACCTGAACAGCCGCTGATCTAGAGCTCCCCCTGTCCAAAGCCTCCAAATGACCGCATTTGCCCTGCCACGAAGCAATCGCCATCAGTAAGCGCTCCAGAACAGGCTGACCCTCCATTTGCCGGCATCGCCAACAACAGCAAAAAAGTGCAAAGCGTCGGCTTGGTGAATCCAAGATTAATCCGCTCTGTCGAATTTTCAGAGAATGCTATTGAAATCAAACAGGAATTCGCAACCATAGGGTTTCCATCCGGTAAATTTCAGACTTACTTAAATTTTTGTTCGGATTTCATTAAATCTAATTCTTAACTGGCTCTTCAACTGCTCCTGATGAAGTAACCCTCAAGAAACGACGGGGAAAGCTTCAGATAAGCTTGCGTTTCTAGGAAAGTCTTTGAGACAAACAGGGGAGAGCGTAATGGCTCGTTTTGAAATGCATTCGGCCGACATGGCCATCATGGGCGAAAAGCCAGTAACCGCCGACATTCTGTTCCAGATGGGCCTGGACAGCGCCTGTGGCCGTCACGGCGCCACCGATCTTGTAACCGCCCATAAGTGGTTCAACATTGCCGCGCTGAAAGGCAATCAGGAAGCCGTGCGTTACCGCAAGGAAATCTCCGGTGAAATGAGCACCAGTGAAATCGCCGAAGCACAGCGCTCTGCGCGTGAATGGCTGTCGATGCATTGAGCGTGGTGAGGGCTGCCAGCCGTATGGCACCTGAACGCGTTAACATCACATGACGCGGTGCGTATGAGCCGCCGCGTCACCATCTTCAAATTTACTCAATAAACAGCTGCCAGGCCAAGATCATCCCAGAGTTTTTGAGGGATTGGCGGACCCAGCGCATATTCAAACTCTTCAACCACGGTCCCTGCCGCATTCAGCCGGCAGCGGTAGGTGATTTCATACCAGTTTCTCCGGCTGCGCAGCGCAGCCGCTGGCGCAAAGATCAACTGGGCGTTTTGAACAGTGTTTTTCAGCGCATAGGGCATCAATCTGTCCGGCTGAAAACCGGCAGCGTCTGCCCGCACCTGCTCCATCGCCTCCAGCGCACAGATTTGCTCCCGCCGGTCCTGGCTGGTGACCATCGTCAGCACCCGGCGTGCTTGTGCTGAACGTGGGTCTTTTAAGACCTCTGCGGCCCGCAAGGTTCCCGCCACCACCCAGTAGTGTGGCGCACGCCAGTCTGGCGCTGAGCGGCTTTGATCAAAAGACTGGTCTTGAGGCAGGCGCGTTATTTGCTGAAGCTCGACATCGTCAAGACGTATCCCCTCACCTCCCGGTGCCGGCCGTAAAGTCGGCACACCTGAGGCTTTTCCATCTAAAGATTGGCCCTGTCTGCGATTAATCATCGGTTCAGACAATACCGGACGATCCGGCTCTTGAACAATTTCCACCTCGACCGGAGCCGAAGTGCCGTTTAGGTGGATCACGGCGGGTGGCAGGCTTGCAAGGATAATAAACAACGCGGCATGCAGCCAAACGGCACAAACAGCCGGAAAATGGTCGGCGATTAGCCGCTCGAAGACTTGGGGCTGCGCTGCCTCGATAAGGCTATCCTCACGCTTTGATTGCAGGTGTTAGAAATCAGGAAACTGCGGCAACAATGGGTCATAACCAACACCTATCGCTTGCCAAGCGGCACAAAAGGCTGAGTGTCTGCTTCGTCGTTCGATGTTTATGTGTGCCCTGCTAGGGCTGCTGCGAACAGGCTCCGCGCAACAGAGATGTCTCAATAAAGAAGCCGGTAGGAGGTGAGAATTTGCCCATAAATGCCGGTTTCCTTGATCGTTTCAAGCCCCTGTTTGAGGGCCTTGATCAGCTCTGGATCGCTGTCTTTGTTGAGCGCCATATAAAGGCTGCCACTGATGTCTTCCAAGCGGTAGACTTGCTCAAATTGCGCCGGATCCATTTCTTCCAGAACCAATCGGTGTTGAAAGGATGCTTCGTCGAAGGCGATCAGATCCAACCGGCCGAGCGCAAGCTTGCGGATGTTCAAAACATCCTGACCAACCACTTCAAGATTGGTAAATTTCTTACTCTTAAGGTATTGATATATCAAATCTTCCACCGACACACCTATGGTGTAGCCTTTGGCATCATCCAGCTCCTTGACTGTGATATCTGTCCGGTTGGCAAGCTTATAAAGCGACGTGTTATAGGGGGCGATGACGC
The DNA here is from genome assembly GCF_965216085.1 of Roseibium sp. Lineage (GTDB taxonomy): Bacteria > Pseudomonadota > Alphaproteobacteria > Rhizobiales > Stappiaceae > Roseibium. The sequence goes on from NZ_OZ244138.1 coordinate 3,670,721, forward strand.
CGATCCATTCAAACAACTCTTCACGTTCTGGGATCCGCCCAATCGAGAAGATCAGCGTGTTCTTGCGGTTCTGGGCTGTCAGATAGGCCCGCGCCCAAGGCAAAAACTGAAAGCGGGCGTTGAGGCCGGCTTGGCCAAGAACCGCCTTCACAACGTCACTGGAAAGCCCCTTAATCTCGCCATTTTCCAAATAGTTGTAGGGTGGGAATTCTTCGGTGACGATCGTCAGGTCCTGAGCCCAAACCGGACGGGCGAACAAGCACAGCAGCAAAAACGGCAGGAAGCGGCGCGTCACACCAAGATGTCGACCAAAGAACATGCGCCATTAGGCCAAGGAAACACCTACCCGGCAAGCTGCGAATTCTGTCATGTCCTTCGAAGGCAAGCGCAATTGCTTCCGATTGGGTCGGTTGATTTGACCGGCCGCTTTGGCGCAGACCGGTGACAGCCTCTCGCCCGCCCGGGTCCTTTTGAGGGTTTTCTGCGCCGGTCTTGAGAAACGCCCTGCGCAGAATGTGTAAATTTCAGCACACCTTCTGGCTCCTGATTTGGGCAGCGGTGGAAAAAAGACAAGGGAGCAAAAATCCCCTTGAACTCTGAAGCGTTTGTTCGTACACGGACGGTACCGGAGAGGTGGCCGAGTGGTCGAAGGCGCTCCCCTGCTAAGGGAGTAGGCGGGCAACCGTCTCGAGGGTTCGAATCCCTTCCTCTCCGCCATTTCCTAAGAGTGAAATTGTTTACCGTCTCCAATACGCATGTGAGCAATGCTGCGGACGGTTGTCGCAGGTGGCTTTTCAAAACAGGCCTTTGCACTCGATTTTAACCCGTGCGAAAAGACTGCGGCTTTCATGTCGCAGGGAACAAATCGATGAAATTTTCCGACCTTCGTCAGGCCAATATCACCCGGCAAAAGGAATGGCCGGGAAATGACCAGGCTGACATTGCCTTTCGGGGACTGGAAGTTGCCGGTGAATTCGGTGAAGTCGCGGAAGCCTTGAAAAAATATCTCCGCGGGCAGCGCGGCATCAAAGGCTCAACTGCTACACTGGAAGATGTTGCATCTGAAATGGCCGACAGCATCATCGCGCTCGATCTACTCGCAGACCTGATGGGCATTGATTTGGGAGAAGCGGTGGCCCGGAAGTTCAATGCAACGTCTGAAAAATATGGGCTGGAGACGCGCCTATCAGATGATGGCCGTCCAATCTAAGGCTTCAGGATGCCCAAATCCGGCTCGGTCAAGCTGGTCACATACCGCGTGCCCTCTGCACCTTCAATCAATCCGGTCGTCAGAGCATAGCCGCCCGATGGGTCCTGCAGGGTCTCCAGAATGTCCCCGTCCTCATTTATCTTAATAACAAACCCATAACGTTGTGCTGCCGGGCGCAGGAAGGCCGGAAGGCGCATGACCACTTTCTTCAAAAATGGCTTGTCCGCAATCGCATCTGCGACCGGCGACCGCGGACTGACAATCCCCACCCAGAATGTCCCGTCGGGGTTCCTATTGATGTTGTCTGGAAATCCGGGAAGGTTTTCGACAATAACTTCAGGCGCCACAGTGCCATCCACGGGCACCTTCAAAATGGAATAAGTACCGGTCTCAACGACCAGAAAATGCGTACCGCTTTCAGTTACCGCCAGGCCATTTGCAAAGCTGAGACCATCGAGAAACGTTGTTGTTTCACCCGTTGCAGGAGTGTAGCGCAACACCCGGCCATTGGGACCGTGCTCCATCAGATCCAGCAGCGAGGCCGGCAGCGTCCCGCCATTTTCCCTTGCACCGAATTTTGTCGAGGCGTCCGTGAAATAGACCGTCCCGTCCGCAGCAATATCCAGATCATCCGCATAGAGGATCGGCGAGCCGCTTGCTGTCTTGTCGGCCAGAGTAACGACTTCTCCGTCTCCGGAAATTTTCAAAAGTCCGCGAAAAGCATCCGCAACATAGAGTTCTCCAGCGCGGTCAAACTCCACACCAAGCGGGCGTCCATCGGTTTCCGCAAACAGCGAAACCTTCCCGGACGCCGGATCATACTTGAGAATGCCACCTTCATGGGTCGCAATATAGAGAGCTCCATCCGGACCGAGCGCTGCGTCTTCAGGGCCGCTATGTGCCCCGAGTTTCAGCCGTTCAATTCCGGCCAAGCCTTCATTGGGGGCATAAGAACCGGTATATCCAGGGTTCTTTGGCGCGTTCCAGGCGACCGGATCTATCGGCACCGGCCAGAACAGAAGATACGCACAGAGCACAATGAGCAAAACAGCCATTGCCTGCCAAATTCTTTTGGTCATGGGTCTCTCTGAAAACGGAGAAATAGTAGACTTGCAATACTACGGATAGTGGTGTGGTACCAGTGCCTGGCAGCCAGGACAAACAAGCCCCCCACAGGGTCATTCACGCTGGCGCTCCCTCCTGCCTATTACCAGCATCAAAGACCAGATCAGCGGCAGGGAACAGCACTTCGGATAAGGCAGTATCATCGCTGCGATTGACATTCAGGTCGCTCCGGCAGGCAATGCGCTCCCGGTATTCAACACGGATTCTGGAATAATGAACTGGAATCGGGACATCTCTGCAGAATAGGCAGAACTGACTTGCTTCAAAAATCTGGTGTTTTGCTGGCTTCAGCCTTCAACCACGACAAGAACTGCGCTTTGCCGCCGTCATCGTCCAATGGATAGTGGACGTTTACATAATAGCCGCTGTCCAGATGAACCGGCATCTGACAAGCCGGTGTCAGCTGCCCCGCCGCGATGTGGTCTGCAACAACGGAGCGCCAGCCAAGCATGATGCCGTCGCCGGTCAATGCAGACTGAACCGCCTGGACATAATTGCCAAAGCGCAGATCACAGGCTTCCCTTGATCTGCGGCGGCCCAATGCCTTGAAGTAACTTTCCCAGCCGAGCCATTCCGGGTCCTGAACCGCCACATGGATAAGGCGGCGGGACGACAGGTCTTCCAGATTTTTTGCCAGCCCGTGTCGCTCCAGATAATCAGGAGAACATATGGGCACAATCGTTTCTTTGAGCAGAAGCTCCCAGGGCCCATCCGGCCATTTGCCGTCACCGTAACGAAGCGCAATATCCGAACCGTCATGCAATCCGGCCGCGCCCTGATAGGCGGCCATCACATGAACAGAAATCTCCGGATGAGCGGCGCTAAAGTAGTTCAGGCGCGGCATCAGCCAATAAGTGGCGCAGCCAAGATTGCAAGACACGGTGACCACATTGTTCTGACCGTTGCCCGCTTTCCGCATATCTTCGACTGTTGAGGCCAGCCGCCCGAGGGTTTCAATGACGGTGCGGTGAAACTCATGACCAGCTTCCGTCAACCCCATCGGCCGGGTCGAACGGTCCAAGAGCGATACGCCGACAAAATCTTCCAGCTGCCGGATCATCTGACTGACAGCTGATTGCGAGATCGCCATCTCCTTGGCCGCGCGGGTCATGGAGTGATGACGGACAACCGCATCAAACAGCTTCAGGCTTTGCAGGGACGGGATCTGATTCCACATACCATTAGCTATAACTTATTTTATGATGATAACTCACTCTCTTTTTCGCTGACTGAAACGACAGTATCAAACCGCTAGCATGACATCATTAGCTGGAGGAGAAGGTGATGCAAAAGGTGACTTTGGGAGACATGCTGCACGAGTGCGCAAAACGGTATGCAGACCGGCCCTTTGTCACCATTGCGGAAACCGGTGAGACTTACTCCTATTCAGATGTGGAAACACTGACCAACCGGCTCGCCCACGGCATGAAGGAGAAACTCCCGGCCAATCTTTCGCATGCGGCCATTGTGTTAGAAAACTGCGTTGAATATCTGGCGCTCACCTATGCGCTGAAGAAGATCAACACGGTGGAAGTTTCGATCAACCGCGCAATGCGCGGGGCGGCCCTGGCCCGGATGATTGATCAAACCAAAACACCAGTCCTCTTCACCTCCGAAATTCATCTGGGCGCCCTGTTCGAAATCCGGTCCGAACTTATGCACCTGCACACTTTGGTGCTTCTGAGTGGGGCTGCAAAGGCAAAGGCATTGTTCCCAGATCTTAATGTGATTGCTTTTGAAACCCTTTTGTCGGATCGCAGCGACCATATTGTCTCTCCGGCTAAAGACACCGATACAGCGACCATCTTGTTCACCTCCGGCACGACTGGGGTCTCCAAGGGCTGCTTGCTATCGCACCGCTACGCAATTCGCACAGCCGAGAACATGATCGGCCCCTTCCGGGTCACCAGCGAAGACTGCATCTACTCCCCCTACCCGCTGTCGCATATTGGTGCCGCCTACTACGATATTCTGCCAACCATGATGACGGGCGGCCGTGTCGTTCTGCGCGAACGTTTCAGCGTGTCAAACTTCTGGCCTGAAGTGAAAAAATATGGCGTTACCTGGTTCATGATGCTCGGCTCTGTGCAACAGCTCTTATGGGCGCACCCGCCCTGTAAGGAAGAAAACACCCACAAGGTCACTCGTTGCTGGGGAACGCCCGCCCCCGTTCCGAAGGAGGACTTCGACGCCCGCTTCAACTTGCACATGATCCCTGGTGGTGGCTATGGTTCTACGGATGCCGGTTGGGTTGCCGTTCCGCAGTGGGATCACTACGGCGGGATCGTTCTGCCGCATTTCGATGTCGAGATTCATGATGATAATGGTGAAGAACTGCCCGCCGGCATGGCCGGTCATATGGTCGTACGGCCGAAAGAACCCGGCGTCATGTCCGACGGTTATTTCGGCATGCCGGAGCGCACGCTGGAAAGCCGCCGAAACCTCTGGTTTCAAACCGGCGATATCTGCCGCATGGATGAAGACGGTCATCTTTATTTCCTGCACCGGGTAAGCGAACGCATCCGGGTGAAGGGGGAGATGGTGTCTGGCTACGAGGTTGAAGAAGGCATTTTGAGCCACGACGCCATCGAGGACTGCGCCGTCATAGCTGTCCCGGGCGAGTTTGGCGAAGAAGACATCAAGGCCTTTGTCACGGTCAAAAATGGCCGGTCTATCGATGCAGACACGATAAAAAGCCACTGCGCCTGCCGCATGGCCAAATTCATGGTGCCCAAACACATCGCATTTTTGGAAGAGATGCCCCGCACGCCCACCGGCAAACCTGAAAAGGGCAAATTGGCGGCCATTACGGGTGCTTAACTCAAGCGTTGCCCGGCCAAACCGCACAAAGTTTCAGTGGGGTTTTTAAACACCAAATCCCGTTTTGGATTTGACGAAAACTAACTGCTTCCAGTTGGCTCGTTCCGTGAGATCTGCCGGAAACGCCGCGGTGAGACACCGCTGTGCCGTTTGAAATCGCGGCTGAAATGATAGGGGTCGCTGTAGCCGCACCGCGCCGCCACACCGGCGATCTGGCTGGTTGTCGCGGTGAGCAAATGCTCAGCCAGCATCATGCGTTCCTGCCGGAGCCAGGAAATCGGAGTGGTGCCGGTTGCAGCCTTGAACCGGCGGAAGAGTTGCGAAGAACTCAGTCCGGCAATACCTGCCATCGCTTCAATTTCCCAATGCCCGTCGATGCTGCGGCGCAGTTGGCGCATGACTTCATTGATCGGATCGTCTCCAACGGCTGCCCAGGTGTCCGCCCGTTTGCTGTACAAGGCCGCCACCACTGCAGCCACCTGCGCATTCAAACGCGCATCAGCATCCGGTGCCTGCGCGCGCAGCGCCGTGATGACGGCCTCGAAACAACCGCAAAGGCTCCCCAAATCCTCAATCACCGGATCGTCCAGCAAGGCTAATTGTTCATACAGACGATCCAACCCGTGGCCCGCCATAGCGAACCACAGGTACGTCCAAGGAGCGCCGTGACCGGCGCCGTGACCATATTTCTGGCTGGTATCCAACCACACAAGGCTGTCTGGACCGGCCTTAAAAACCTTCCCGCCGACTTCTATCCGTCCCGCGCCCGACAACGTGAGGATGAACACATGTTCATGATAACTCTGCCGCACCATGCCGTCTTGATGGGTGACAATCGTCTGCCCACCCACAGGAACCGTGTACGGCCAGAGAGAGGCCAAAGGATCGGTGGCGTGAAAGAACACTTCGGATCGGTCAAAAACACGCATTGTGCGAGTATTGTCCAGGTTTCTTGCACAATACACCATTTTTTCCGCACTTGATGCTGGTATTATCAATTAACGCTTTAAGCGCAGCCGCTTGCCACCAAATCAAGGATGGTTCTGATGACCGTTGAAAAACCCGCCGTCCGCCGGATCGTCAACGACCCGGCCTTAACGGCCTCCCAAAAAGCCCGGTATTTGTCGCTAGAAGCAGAAAACGCACTGGCTTATCCGGATTTGGACAGCGGCACACGGGCCGCGCTCGATGACCGGGTCATCTGCGACATGTATGAAGGCCATGCGCCCTACAAGCCGCGCTATGTCCTGCCGGATTACAACGTGGTGTTGACCAGAGGCAGCGACTGGCTGGAACTGCCTGTGCCGCGGACCCTGGAAGAGGCCATTCATACCTTGATGATTGCTTACCACCATGTGCCGTCGGTAACCGGCATGCCGGTCTATATCGGCCAGCTGGATGATCTGCTGCTGCCGTTTTGCGATGGCGTTTCGGACGAACGCCTCTATCAGCAAATCAAACTGTTCTGGCGTTATTTGGACCGGGTTTTGCCGGATGCTTTCATGCACGCCAACATCGGGCCGAGCGACAACCGGGTCGCCCGTGCCATCCTGCGGGTGGATGCGGAACTGAAACAGATCGCACCGAACCTGACGTTCTTTTATGACCCTGAAGTGAGCAGCGACGACATCCTCCAGATGGCCGCCGCCAATATCGCCGAATGCTCCAAGCCGCATATTGCCAATCATCCGCTGCATGACGCCGTCTTCGGCGACCGGGGCTACGGCATCGTTAGCTGCTATAATGCCCTGCCCGTCTGCGGCGGTGCCTCCACCCTCACCCGGGTTAACCTGGCGAAAGTGGCTGAACGTTCCACCGATGCCGCCGACTTCCTGAATAATCAGCTACCGTACTATGTCGACCTGAATTTCCGGTTGACCGAAGCGCGCGTCGATTACCTCTTCAATCAGTCCGGCTTCATGGACAGTTTTCTGGTGACCGAAGGCTGGCTGGATGAAACCCGGTTTGCCGCCATGTTCGGCATCTTTGCCATGGCCGAGGCGGTCAACACCCTGCAGGACAAGGCGGGCGCGGCCGGGCGTTATGGCCACGATGCTGATGCCAATGCCCTCGGCCACAAGATTTCCGCAAGACTGGCAGACTTGGTGGATACACGGCCGATGAAAAACATCTGGCAGGGCCGCGCCATGCTGCACTCCCAGGCTGGTCTTTCCACCGACGAAGGCTATACACCGGGCGTCCGGATCCCCTATGGCACGGAACCTGATCCGGTCAGCCACATTCGCGCGCTCGCCGCACACCATGAGTACTATTCATCCGGGATCAGCGAAATCCTGACGCTGGATGAAACCGTGAAGGCGAATCCGGCCGCCATCCGTGATCTGTGCAAGGGCGCCTTTGCTTTGGGCTTCCGCGAGTTCACCGCCAATGTCGCCAGCAATGATCTGGTACGGGTGACCGGCTATATGATCCGTCTGTCGGATGTTGAAAAATTCAACGCCGAGGCTGGGTCGCGTACCAACACCACGGCGCTCGGCGCGGAAGCCGCCGACGTCACCTCAATCCTCGACCGCAAACCCCGGGTGGTTGCCAATGAGCTCTTTGCAGGCGCCGGTCAGTAAGATCCTGACCTGGTCCTGTGTCGATGGGCCCGGCAACAGGCTGGTTCTGTTTCTGCAGGGCTGCAATTACAATTGTATCACCTGCCACAACCCGCACACCATCGGCCAGTGCAACGATTGTGGCGATTGCATTCCCGCGTGCCCCACGTCCGCGCTTTCATTGGTGGATGGCAAGATCCGCTTTGATGCGAACGCCTGCACAAATTGCGACGCCTGCCTGAGGGCCTGCCCGATCAGTGCCAATCCGATGGTTCAGACCTACACCGTCGAAGACATCCTGGCGTTGCTGCGGGAAAACGCGGACTTTCTGTCCGGCATTACGATTTCCGGCGGCGAAGCGACGCTGCATCACTCCTTCATCAAGGCGCTGTTCTCCGCCATAGGCGCGACAGCGGACCTGAAACATCTGACGCGCTTCATCGACAGCAATGGCCACCTGGGCGCGGACGGCTGGAAAGAGCTTCTGCCGGTCACCGATGGGGTGATGCTCGACATCAAGGCCTTTGACGTTCAACTGCATAAGTCTTTGACAAAACGCACCAACACCCGGAGCCTCGCCTCCGCCCGGCAATTGGCAGACGCGGGCAAGCTCTATGAGCTGCGCTATCTGATGATCCCCGGCCGGACGGACACAGATGCTGAGCTGGACGCCCTCGCTGACTTTGTGCGCTCGCTCCCTCAGCCTATCCGCCTCCGGCTCAACGGTTTTCGCACGCATGGCGTCCGGCCCGAAGCGGCCAAACTCCCGGCACTTGCCCGCGACAGGCTGGAAGCTGCCGCCGCTAAACTTGAAACGGCCGGTCTTGGCCCGGTCGCCTTGCCGGCGATTTAACAACCTTCTAAAGACTAGCGGCCTTTGACCGGCAAGACCGTTCCAGCCGTGCCAACCGTCTCCCAAAACCATTCCAGCTTGCCCCACCATCAGAACCCTGCCACTTTTGCGGATAGGTTTTATGGATCCGCATATTCGGGAGCTTCGGCATGAACGGCAAACGCACCCTGATCGACATTTCCGTTGCGATTGAAGCTGATATTCCCTCAGATCCGCCGATTATGCTGCCGGAGATCGAGTATCTCGATCACCAGGCAACGGTGGAGCAGATGACCGGCTTCTTTCCGGGCCTCACCAAAGATCAGCTTCCTGGCGGAGAAGGCTGGGCCGTGGAGGTGATGAAACTCTCCACCCACAACGGCACACATCTCGATGCGCCTTATCATCACCACTCCACGATGAACGGCGGCGAGCGGGCGATCACGATTGACGAAGTGCCGCTGGACTGGTGCCTCAATCCCGGCGTTAAACTCGATTTCCGGCATTTGCCGGATGGCCATGTTGTCAGCGCAGCGGAGGTCGAGGCCGAACTCGACCGGATCGGTCATGACCTGGCCCCACTCGATATCGTTCTGGTCAACACGTCTGCAGGCAAAAAGTACGGTCAGCCTGACTATCTAACGTCCGGCTGCGGCATGGGGCGCGAGGCAACGATGTATCTACTCGATTTGGGTGTACGGCTCACCGGGACCGATGCCTGGTCCTGGGATGCGCCGTTTTCGCATACCGCCCAGCGCTGGATGGAAACAAAAGACCCCTCCATCATCTGGGAAGGCCACCGGGCCTCCATGGACATCGGCTATTGCCACATCGAAAAACTCTCCAACCTGGAGGCCCTGCCCGCGTCCGGCTTTCATGTCAGCTGTTTCCCGGTGAAGATCAAAGGCGCATCGGCGGGGTTTACAAGGGCCGTGGCAATCTTGGAGGAGTGAACCCGCACCGGGCGCCCACTGTAACGGTCACGCCTTTGTAGCTGCGAAAACGAGGGCCTGGATCTTGCCTTCCACCTCCCCGGCCCCGCATTTTTCGGCGATCAGACCCTCGGCTTGGTCGGTAACCGCCTGCAATTGCTCTGCGTTGCGTGTTTCTATTTCATTTCTCAATGGCGTTCCCTGACAATAAGCGATGGCCGGATGGCGGGGCGACGGGGCCCTGCTGACATCGGCACGAATATCGACTGAGACATCATCGAAACCACTTTGCAGCAGTTCGGCCTGTATTTTTTCGGCATCGTGATGACCGTGTGGTGTCCGGGCGAGAAACAGCGGCGGATCCTCTGTGGCAAGCGCAGCAAACTCATTCTCCCGGAGGTGGTCCCACACACTGAATATGAAAGTTCCACCCGGTTTTAGAACCCGGTAGGCCTCGCGGTATCCCGCACCGTGATCTGGAAAAAACATGACACCAAATTGGCAAATCGCGGCATCAAATGAATTGTCTTCAAACGGCAGTTTGAGCGCATCGGCCTGCCGCCACTCAATTGGATACGCTGCCGGATGTTTGCGTTCGGCGTGGTCCAGCATCGGCTGATTCAAATCTGTGGCGACATACTGGACCGAGTTTGCCAGTCTGGGCGCCAAAGCCCTCGGCACGACACCGCTTCCAGCTGCAATTTCCAGAACCGAAGCCGGGTTCAGATCCACGACCCTGGCAGCCAAATCTTCGGCATACGACCTGAATATCAGCGGGACCAGGTAGTTATCGTAGAACTCGGGGATCGAACCGGTGAATTCCTTGTCGCTGCTGGTCATTGCGCCCCTCCCTGACATCGACTTGCCGTAAAGTCAGGCAGAACGCTAACACAGCAGCAACTTGGGAGATACAACCATCCCGAACAGGGGTCAGTTGGACTGGCAACTGTGCGCGCAGAGCACCGGACACTGGAGACACCTCAGTCGAGGAACATCAGTCCAGAAACTTCCATGTCTCTGCACCATCAAAGTGCCTAAGCCCAATGCCGTCGATCACGCTGGGATCCGCCAAACACAAATTCACCGCCATCCGGCCAATCGCATCTCCGGCAATGCCTTCCCAATGGGTGGTCGCCCCGCATATTTTACAGGAGTGAAACGCCAGCTGCTTGTCCCCCCAGACATATTGTATCGTCGCATCCGGCTTTGCGGTGATCTTTATGCTTTTGGTAGAACCATGCCCCCAAACGGTTCCGAGCGACCGGCAGATCGAGCAATTGCATTTCACCGCGTGTTTTGGCGGAGAGGTCATTTCATAAGACACCGTGCCGCAGTGGCAGGCCCCTTTGACAGGAAGGGAAATATCAAGACTTGCAGTGTCTTGCGGCATGGAAAAAGCTCTTCTGTGGCGGCAATATCTAGAGACTTTGCAGTTCCGGTCATACTGCCGTTTGTGAATACATGGCCGAAATCATGTCGAAAACTCAGGCCTCAAGATCGCATTTTTACCGGGTAAACTTGGCCTCCATCGTGGGTGCTGTCCCAGAACGGAGATCGGACATCGGGCCTATTCAAACCAGCTGGCGACAGTCGCTTGCACCTCTAGAAGTGGTTTGTCGGCAGCCCGGGCCGGCAGTATGACCGGACCGGAAGGATGGATGATCAAAAGATGTTCCTTCCAAAGGACCAGATCAGGCGCGCTCTTCGGCCATTCCCTGCGGGTCTCAAGTTTCACTCCGTCGAGATCCAGACAGGTCCCCAGAGTTTTCTTGTCCAGAACAACAGTCTGCTCTTCCCCGAAAAACCGCTGATAGATGCGTTTTGCCTGCGCAAACGTCCAATATTTGTAGGCCAGCAACCCAATAACGATGCCAGCCCAAAGAATGAAGCCGCTAAGCATCAGCAGATCCGTGGGATGCAGTCCCGGGGCACTCTCAGCAAGATCTTTTCCAAGCATGAAAATCGCCGCCAGGAACGCGGCCATCACAGACACCCGAATGACAAGCCCGATCCTGGATATAAAGGAGAAGCCCTGTCGATGTTTGGAGTTCGATTTGCTTGCGCTTTTGAGCGTTTTTAACCAGAGCGCATTTGCTCGCAAATAGGCCCTGACATCTGATGGACCATAAACAAAGCTTGCTTCAATTCTTTCAGTATCCACGATGAAAACCGCCATTTTTGTCAGAAAGGCTCGATAGGCAAAAAAACACCCGCCGTCCCAATTTAGTGGGAAACGGCGGGCTTCATTTCAACGGTATATTCGAACTTAGCCAGCGGCCTGGCTTATTCCACGCCGATCTTCGATTTCAGAAGATCGTTGACGGCTTGTGGGTTGGCCTTGCCCTTGGAGGCTTTCATGACCTGGCCGACGAACCAGCCAACGAGGTTCGGCTTGTCCTTGGCCTGCTGAACCTTGTCCGGGTTGGCGGCGATGATTTCATCGACGATGGCCTCAATCGCGCCAAGGTCAGTCACTTGCTTCATGCCGCGGTCTTCAACGATCTCAGCCGGGACGCCGCCCTCGGTCCAGACGATTTCAAAGACGTCCTTGGCGATCTTGCCGGAAATCGTACCGGCCTTGATCAGGTCGATGATGCCGCCAAGCTGGCTGGCAGACACCGGAGAGGTCTCGAGATCCTTGCCTTCTTTGTTCAGACGGCCAAAGAGCTCGTTGATCAGCCAGTTAGCAGCCAGTTTGGCGTCCCGGCCCTTGGCAACTTCCTCGAAGAAATCGGCAGAGGCTTTTTCGGCAACCAGAACATCGGCATCATAGGCGGTCAAACCAAAATCCTTGACGAACCGCGCCTTCTTGTCATCCGGCAGTTCCGGTAGATCAGATGCCAGCTCGTCAACGAATTCCTGAGAGAACTCCAACGGCAGAAGGTCCGGATCCGGGAAATAGCGGTAGTCATGCGCTTCTTCCTTGGAGCGCATGGACCGGGTCTCGCCCTTCACGCTGTCAAACAGACGGGTTTCCTGATCGATCTCGCCGCCGTCTTCCAGGATCGCCATCTGGCGGCGGGCTTCATATTCGATCGCCTGGCCGACAAAGCGGATTGAGTTGACGTTCTTGATTTCACAGCGCGTGCCGAATTCGCCGCCAGGGCGGCGCACCGACACGTTGACGTCAGCGCGCATGGAGCCCTGGTCCATGTTGCCGTCACAGGTGCCGAGGTAACGCAGGATGGTGCGCAGCTTGGTGAGATACGCCTTGGCTTCGTCCGCAGAGCGCAAATCCGGCTTGGAGACGATCTCCATCAAAGCAACGCCGGACCGGTTCAGATCCACAAAGGACATGGACGGGTGCTGGTCGTGCAGGGACTTACCTGCATCTTGTTCCAGGTGCAGGCGCTCAACGCCGATCTCGACCTGCTCATCCGGCATATCCAGAAGGATCTTGCCCTCGCCCACGATCGGCTGCTTGAACTGGGAGATTTGGTAGCCCTGCGGCAGATCCGGATAGAAATAGTTCTTGCGGTCAAAAACAGACTTCAGATTGATCTCGGCTTTCATGCCAAGGCCCGTGCGGATTGCCTGGCGCACGCATTCCTCGTTGATCACCGGCAGCATGCCGGGCATCGCCGCATCAACCAGCGAAACGTTGTTGTTCGGATCCTGGCCGAATTCGGTCGAGGCACCGGAAAAGAGCTTGGCTTCGGAGGTGACCTGGGCATGGACTTCCATACCGATCACGATTTCCCAGTCGCCGGTCGCGCCCTTGATAAACTTCTTCGGGTCGGGAGTGCGTACGTCGACAAGTGTCATGGGGCGTTCAATCCTGTTTTCGTCAAAAGCGCTCGCTTGGAAGGTTACGGCCGAACAGCCGGAGCGCTGATAATCACCGGATTGATGACCTACTGGGGAATTGCTGTTGCTGCAAGCGTTTCCTGAGCTAAAGCGGGCGCTTTCGCACAACGAGCGCAGATCAGGCGGTTCGGCTGAGCCCGCCAGAATAGTCGCAATCCCATGCAAAACATAAGCTGACCGGCCTGCCCCAGCAGGTTGTTACTCTTCGGCACCTGTCTCTTGGGGATTCTGCGCCTGGCCCGTGCGCATGATGAAACCGATCAGGACCGCGACAGCCTGATAGAGTTCTATCGGAATTTCGTGGTCCACTTCGATTTGCGACAAAGCTTCGGCCATCATCGGGTTCTGCTCGATCGGCACGCCTGCCTCCCGTGCGATCTCTTCGATCCGCTCGGCCGCCGTGCCCGTTCCCTTGGCGCTGACGACCGGTGCCCCCTCTTCTTGTTTATATTCAAGGGCAACGGCGATCTTGTCTGGAGTTTTGGAACTGCTCATCACCGCCTCACGATTGCCGGTTGATCAAGGCGCCATATTTAGCAGCGGTTTTCGGTGGAAGTCCGCGAATGAAGCGCAGTTCCTGAAGGTCAAGACCAGCGTCTGCAAAGGCCGCTTCCATGGTTTCTTGCTGGCCGGTCAAAAGATCCAGCGTCTCCTTGCGGTCGACCCAGAGTGAGACAAAGGTGCCACCGCCGCGTAAACTGACGGCCGCCTCCAATGGACCAGTCGCCGTCAGGTCCAGGGCAAAGCGCAACCGCCAGGCCGGCTCACCTGCCTCTTCGCCGTTTTGACCGCCACCGTCCCGGCCGATCTGCATTTGCATGACGGCCGTTTCCTGACCAAAGGCAATCGGCAGTTCCACTACCGCGTCCATCGGCTTGCCGGTTGCTGCTTGCGGTCCATCATCACCGGCAAGACCACCATTGACCAGCTGGGCCAACCGCATCCGGGCCAGTGCCGCATCGGTTTCCTGCAGCAAGGATTGAAGGTTCTGCGGTGCAGATCCGGCCCAATAACCGCTGGAAGTTTGCGGCGCTTGGCCCTGTGGGCTGCCGTGCCGCGACGGTGGTGCGGGCTGACGCGCCGGAAAGCGGACGGCTGGCTCCGCGCCAAGCTGCTGCAGCAAAGATTTGAAAGACAGCAGCGCATTTTTGAGATCCGGCAAGGGCGTTTGCTGCCCGCCCGTTTGCAGCGGCACCTGACCTTCCTTAAATTGCCCGGACTGGCGCACAGCTTGCTGCAGGGAGGTTCCTGTCACCGGCTGACTGGAATTCAGCCGCAGCCCCAGGATTTGTTGCATGGCCTTTTGAACCGCATCCGGCATGGACACCTTCCCCGCCGACTGGGCAGACATCAAAGAACCGATCTGGGCAAACAACGCCCCAAGACTGGCCTGCTGCTCTGAAAGCGGCTGACGCAAAACGTTAGCGGCCTGCTGCACTGGGGTTGCGGGCGTTGTTCCCACGGACCCGGCTGTCGATGCGACACCTCCAACCGCCGGACCTGCGGGCATTGCAGTTTTGGCCGCTGAATAGGCTTGAGCGGGCAATTGCACTGCCGATGCCCCTGACGGGCTTGTGGCGGAAAATCCGCTTTGCGGGGTCATCACCTGTGACGCCAGTCCCGCAGATAATCCGGGCGCTGGCCCAGCTGGTCCTGTTGGCGCCGCAGGCGGTGCCGCTGGCACAGGCGGTTGCCCGCTCCCTGAAATAGCGGCCTGTCCGCCTGTTCCAGCCGGATTGACCGGCAACGGTGAGGCCTGCGGCGCTTGCCCGCCCGGCAATTGTTGAGCACCTGAAGCTGGAACTGCACCGGTAGGAGAAGCCCCTCCAGGGGTTGGTTGGGCCAGATTTACAGGGGGCGGAGGTCCGCCCGCTTGTACACTGGCAGATGGTCCTGGGGCCACGGGTCCCGTTGCTGTTGGCGGAATGTTTGCTCCGCGCTCACCGCCGACCGGGATCGTGGCAGCAGACGGAAGGCCTGACGGACCTCCTGGAAGGACCGGACCATTTCCTGCGGACGGCTGAGCCACCGTTTGTGCACCGGACTGAACAACAGTTTGCGCTGCGGCCGGATTGTTTGGCTGCGCTGCAAACGATGCAGCGCTGGCGCCTGTGCTCGCCGGAAGCGGCGCAGCAGCTGATTGGGTGCCGGTTGTCAAACTAGCCCCAGATGCGCCGGCCACGGGCACACCGAGCGACGTGTTTCCCAAGACCGAGGTCGTGCCTCCAGTAGGTCCACCTCCAATCGGGGTACCAGCGCCGAGTGGCGCCCCCTGTCCGGCTTGAAGCGCCCCGGCCGGGGGCTGACCCAAAACCACCGGGTTGCCGGAGGTCGTCGTAACGCCCCCTTGTCCGGACTGGAAACTTGTCGTCGGCGTGGCTCCAGTCGAAGTGATGCCAGTCCCTGCCGCTGGTGACGGGTTTGATACCGGTATGGTGCCTTGGGTCGAAAGTGGATTGGTGCCTGCCTGGCCTGTCGCCGGTTGTCCAAGCCCAGCATTCGCAGCGCCCCCGGGCACTGGCGCCGCATTTGGTGGCAACACTTGATGAAGCGGCGTTGACGGACTTGGCATTAGTGGAGCTGGCGTTTGCGCGGGAATTCCTGTTTGCCCCGTTTGCGGCAAAACGCCGGTGGCTTGCAGAAACTGTGTCACAACCGGTGCAGGCTGCGGCAAACCAGTTGCTGGCGGCGCCGGCTGCGGGGAGCTTGCGGGTGCGGATGGTTGCGCTACTGGCGGCGGTGTCCCGCTGCTTGGCACCTGTTGTGCTGGTGGTTGACCGGCGGCGGGCGCATTCCCAGCTCCCGTTTGCGGGGTCAGCACAATGGATGGCTGCTGTTTCGTCCCGGAGACCGTTATTGTGACATCGGAGCCGACCGGCAACGGCGCCGGCACGCGGAGTTCCACCGTTTTGGCCTCCGACGTCAGACGAACGACACCACCCGGCAGATTGGCATCGACTTTTGCGCGCAGTTCCGTGCCCGGCTCCAGGTCTTGGGCCACCGTTCCACTTTGTGCTGTCGCTGGCAGCGGCTGTGCGCTGACCGTTTCCACCATGCCACCATCTCCAAGGGCGCTGTTTCCTCGACTACATTAGCGCTTCGAGTATGGCGGCTTTCTTAAAGCTTGGCGAGCGTTGACACGGATCAAGGCACCGACGGCCCAAAACCGTCATCTTATGTCCAGTTGTGCGGAATTCCGGAGGGCTCCGGGCATCGGCTGAACCGATTGAATTGCCGCAACCAGACACGCAGGAGAGAGGAGAAACCTGTGAACTGGATGGACCGATTGAACGAACGCGCCGAGCTTATGGGACGCATGCTTGAGACCATAGGTGCGATGAAAGGCCTGCCTGGGGAGGACCACGCCGACATCGACCTGGAAGTCGCAGCAAGGCGTTGCATCAGTTGCGAGGGAACAGAAGAATGCCGGCATTGGCTCGACAGCCATTCCGATGGGGCAGACGCGCCTTTAAAGGCGTGTCCGAACGCGGCGCTGTTCCAAAGCTGGCTGAAAGTCTGAACAAATGGCTCCCGCGTCCCTTGTTGGATGCGGGGCCAATTCTTTTTGCAGTTTCCTTAAATACATCTCATTGCGATGCGCGCATGTCGTGAGGCGTCATTATTCACCGCCCAAATGGCTGCACCGGGCGATTTTGCCCCCTCTCGGGTCGTCTTTGCCTGATTTCAAAAACCGGCAAATTGCAAGTCGCCCGCCATCTTTGACACGCTGACATCTAGCGTAGTTATTCTCTCATGCTAGTCTGCCTGGACAAACAGGGAGGATGTCACATGCGCTGTGTTACGACCTTACTATTGAATCTGCTGGTGTTCTGGTGCCTGACTTTGCCGGCATCCGCACAGCTCTTCGGTCACGAGTATGAGGGAACGCAAGCCCCCATTCGTGAAGGAGAACAGCCGGTCGTCCCTCTCGATACTGAAGATCCGACCTACAACGCCTGGCGCACACCTCTCCCCAGTTTCGAGGGATCAAAGGAAGGCCGCACGCCCGGACTTGTGGATCCGCAGCGATTTTATGGCCAGGGCTATATGCAGCTGCCAACCTTTCTTCATCAACCGCTGGCCTTCACCCCCGAGGATCTGGCGGCTGGCAAAGTTGATGTGGCCATTATGGGGGCCTTCACGGATATGGGCGGAGGAGCCCGCGGGGCCTCGCGTGGCCCCAACGCGGTTCGCAACTCGTCGATTTACCTCGGTTACGGTGCACGGCAGCCGCATATGCATGTCATGGTCGATCCGCTGCAGGACATGACGGTGGTTGACTATGGCAATGCCCCAAATGACATGATGAGCACGGAACGTACGATCCACGCCGTCCGCTCTTTTGTCCGCCAGGCGGCAGAAGTTCAACATGAAGACGGCAGCCGTGTCATTCCTTTCATTATAGGCGGCGATCATTCTCTGATGTATCCGGACGTTGCTGCACTCACCGATGTCTACGGCAAAGGCAACGTTGGCGTTGTGCATTTCGATGCTCACTACGATGCCGGCAAATACGGCATGGGCCACCTGATCAACCACGGTATGCCCGTTTATCGCTTGATCGAAGAAGGCCTCGTGGAGGGCAAGAACTTCATCCAGGTTGCCTTGCGCGGTTATTATCCCGACGAAAAGGCTTTCGAATGGATGCGCAACAATGGTTTCCGCTATCACACCATGGCCGAGATCGAACGGCGCGGGTTCGACGCTGTGATGGAAGACGTGATCAAAGAGGCAAATGACGGCCCAGAGTACATCTTCGTTTCATTTGATATCGACACGCTTGACCCGGCATTCGTGCCTGGAACCGGCACACCTGAGCCTGGCGGTCTGATGCCGCGCGAGGTGTTCCCGATCATTCGGCGGTTGTGCGCAGAATCGAATGTGATTGGCTTCGAGCTCGTGGAGCTCGCGCCTTTGATGGACCCGACCTATGTGTCAGCACTGAACGCCAACAGGGTGATCCGGGAATGTCTGACTGGCATCGCCATGCGCAAGCAAGGCCTGACCGACCCGCACTACCTCAGTCCTTTGACGGTCACGCATGGCCAAAGCGGAAACTAACCGCCTATTCCTGAGCGTTTTTGCACTTTATTGGGTTTGGGGCGGATCGGCACAAGCAGACCCTGTGACGGTAACCTGGGCCGATCTGCGCGCAGATCGGCCGCCGTCCTGCGAAACTTTGATTGAAGGTTACCAATCTCCGGCGAAGTGCAGCCAGCAGGCGGCCTCGGCCCGGTTGCTTTCCCGTCAGTACGAGAAATGCACACCAGGCAGGAGCGACCTCAACGATCAAGTTGTCCGGATTGCCGGATACGCTCACCCGCTTGAATTCGAGTTTCGGGATGTAAAAGCTTTTTTGCTGATACCGCCTTTGCGCCAGGATTGCAGCCACGCGCCACCGCCCCTACCGGACCAAGTGATTTCGGTGAGCTTTCCAGATGGCCTTAATGTGAACGCCGATCCGGTCTGGGTGACGGGCAGGCTTACAGTCGAGCGCGGCAAAACACATTTGGCAACGGCCCGGTACGCGCTCGAGGCAATATCGGTCACGCAAGCAACAATCCCTGAGGTCGCTGCCGGGAAATGAGATTTTGCAGGTCTTCGGAAGTTCTAGCCGTCGTTCTGCCTAGTCGGCAGCGCCCCGGCGGCGGTTGAGCCAGTAAGCAATGCCGCCTGCGGCGGCCCCGCCAATAAATCGGAAAGGAAACATCGCCAGTGCGCCAGCATCCTGGGATATAGGCAGCGGCAGCTGAATCAGGCCGACTGCCGCTTCCAATATCAACGAGAGCGCAGCCGCGGCAAAACCGGCAATCCAAAGTTTGCCGGGCTGATCAGCGCGCCAGCCGAGATAGATCCCAATCAACAGAGCGAAGGGGTTCAAAAAACCGGACAGGGTGAAGAGGTCAACCCATGTGTCAGAAAGCGTTACCATAGCGCTGTCTTAGCGCCGCCATCCCCAAAAAGCGAGTGCAATTGCGCCTCCGCTTTCGTATACGGCCAATCAAGCTAACAATACTCCACTTCAGCCCATTTTGTTCCTTTACAATCACACCGTCCTAGAGAATGAATGACGCATTGAAATATTCTCCTCTGAAATCGAAAGTTTCGAACTCAAATCTGTTCGAGAAATATTGAAATGACCGCACAGGCATCGGACGCTGAACAAGATCTGACAATCGGAACACTTGAGGAAAGTGACCGGAGACTGGGAATTATCTGCGGTCACTGCAGCCGGTTCCGGTACTTGAAATCTGCGCGCTATGCTGCCGATCTCACGCTTTCAGCTCTCGGCGCCTCTTTGACCTGCTCAAGATGCGGATCAGACGATGTCCAGGCTATTGCCATCAGCCGGGATCCCGAAAATGGGTATTGGCCAGCAGAGCGCAGCTGATATCCCCCCATCTTGCAAGATTGCAACACCTGTCCCGTCTTGACCGGCCGAACCGGTCTGATCTCTTGTGGTGTTTTTGCCTTTGTGATATCGCCTGAACCGCATTCTTTGAGAGGTTTTATGCGCGGATACAACGAGTCCCGGTAAAACCCGGTTCGTTTCAGGACCCTTCAGCGAAGATTGAAGGGCCCAAATTAGCCGGGTCAACAAAAGTCCCACGCCGCATGCGTCTGCTGCGGTGATAGGTTTCTTTTGCTCAAAGAACAAGAATTCCCTTAACAATGGACATATCGAAAGCCGAACAGCGGGTTCTGCACCTGCTGGCTCAGGGCGGCTATATCCTTACCGAAAAGGACGAGGACGGCCGTATCTTGAAATACGAGACAATCACCCGCGATGGCTGGTTTTGGGCGGGCTGCTCGCCGCAGCTTTTTCACAAACTGAAGTACCGCAGGCTGATCGCCTCAAAGAAAAGCGGGCCTTACCGGATCACCCATCTGGGCTTGCGGCGCGTCCGCTCTCAGCTGGACAACCGGTAACGGCTCCTCCTCACAATACTGCCCCGGACTTGATCCGGGGCCAATTTTTACACATCAGATCAGGTCCCGGCTCAAGGTCGGGACGGCACAAAAGAAAAAGCGCGCCGGAAATCCGGCGCGCTTCTAGATTTGACCAAAGCTGTGAAGGTTAGCCGATCAGAGCGTTGTCCGCGCGCTTGACGGCGATGACGGCTGAGCGGGCCAGTTTGCCGTCGCCGTCCGGGAACGGTGCTTTCGGGTGCTGAATGCCGACAAAAAGCGTGCGGCGGTCAGCGGACCAGGTGACACCCGTCACTTCGGCGCCATAGGGCACGGTCATGAAACGCTCGATCTGACCGGTGACCGGGTCGCCAACCAGCATCTGGTTGTTGCCCATACCAGCAAAATCGCCTTCGTTTTTGTAGTTGCCGTCCGTCTGGATCCACAGAAGGCCGGATGAATCGAACATCATGCCGTCGGGCGAGTTGAACATGTTGCCGGCGTTGACGTTGGACGAGCCTGCATAGGCACTGTCACCGTGAACCTCCGGGTTGCCGGCCATGACATAGAGATCCCACTTGAAGGCACTTGCGCCATGGTCGTCATTGGCCGGGTACCAGCGGACGATTTGGCCGTAGTTGTTCTTCTCGCGCGGGTTCGGGCCGTTGACGGCGGTGTCGTCGCCACCGGCGTTCGGTTTGACGCCGCGGTTCTTGTTGTTGGTCAGCGCGCAGTAGGCTTCAACAGACACCGGGTTCACAGCTACCCATTCCGGACGGTCCATGGTGGTTGCGCCAACTTTGGACGCTGCCATGCGGGAGAATATGCAGATCTCTTCCTTGCTCATGCCGGTTGCTTCCGGAGTGAGAGCCACCCATTCACCGTTGCCGTCGTCAGCGAACTTGGCAACATAAAGCTGCCCGTCGTCCAGAAGACCATCGGTTGGGGCGCCCGGCGTATAGGTGCCATTGGAGACGAATTTATAAAGGAACTCGCCGCGCTCATCATCGCCCATGTAGACAACGACCTGGCCGCTCGGCGCGAGCGTACAAGCGGCGTTTTCGTGCTTGAAACGGCCGAGAGCTGTGCGTTTGACCGGCGTTGAATCCGGGTTGGACGGATCAATCTCAACAATGTAGCCAGCCCGGCGCGGCTCGTTGCCGTTTTTGGAAATGTCGAACCGCGCGTCGAATTTTTCATAGCTGTAGCGGCTCTCGTTGGAAATACCGTAGCGCTTGTAATCATCCGGGCGCTCGAAAGTATCATCGGTGGAACCAAAATAACCGTTGAAGTTTTCTTCGCAGGTCAGATACGTGCCCCACGGTGTCTTGCCCGCACCACAGTTGTTGAAGGTGCCAAGGGACTTGGTGCCGGTTGGGTCGGCGTCGGTCTTCAAAAGGTCATGACCGGCCGCCGGACCGGAAATCCGCATTTCCGTATTATGGGTGATCCGGCGGTTGAACGGGCTGTCGACGACCACTTTCCAGCCGTCCGCCCCTTCTTCAACTTCCATGACGGTCACGCCCTGGAAGTTCTGCAGCATCTTGACATCGTCAGCCGACTGCGGCTTGCCGTCCCCGGTGTGCGGCAGGTTGATCTTCGGGTTCACATATTCGCTGTTGACGGCAATCACTTGCTTGTCGCCAACAACAAACAGCTCCATGCCGTCGGTGTTTTCGCCAAAGACGCGGCCGGAAGACGCGACCGGAACACCCGTCTCGCTGTCAAAATCAGCGGCGTCTGAGAACAGCTTATCGCCCCATTTCACCAAGATGTCCCAGATATACCCTTCTGGAACATGCACGGTCGCATCGGTGGCAATGCCAACCGGGGCGAAAGCAAACCGGCCGGATGCCGCCTGAGCTTGCACAGATGTGGACGTCATCAAGCTGGCACCGGTGCCAAGGCCCATAACAGCCGCACCGGAACCAAAGGCAACCAGACCGCCAAGGAAACCGCGGCGTGACAGGCCCGCGTCAACAACACGGTCAAATTCGGTGATTTCTTCGGTCGGACGAACCAGTTCGTCCCACTCGTCCCAGGACAATTCGTCTTTGTTGATATCGGTCATGATTGCTCTCCAGAAGGATGGCTACTTAGATACGCTCATATGTGAGGTAAACAGCGATACCGAAAACAGCGTGACGCTAGCATGACAACAACGCCAAAGTTTCCCTGTTCAGCCACGGGATAAACTTGCTTTTGATCGTCATCGAACGAACGAGTTTGGCCGCCTCCCTTATAAAACCGCTGTCTCCTAACTTTTGGCCGGCAGACCGGGTTTTCAAATTAATTTTCGGAAAGGTCAGCCCTCGTCCGGCAGATCGGGAACATCTCCCAAAAGATAGCGCGGGCCCCGCCCGTGGCGGCTGGCGGCATCGCCGGCATTGTAGAGCTTGCATTTCTGCATCGACAGGCAACCGCAACCAATACAGCCATCCAGTTTTTCCCGAAGAGCCATCAATCCCTCAATCTTCCGATCAAGATGCGCCCTGAAACCCCGGCTGATTTTGGTCCAGTCCGACTTTGTCGGCGCCCGGCCGTCCGGCAATTTCTTGAGTTGTTCAGCAATCTCGGTGATTGAAAATCCGAATTCCTGTGCCACCAGCACAAAGGAGAGGCGCCTTATGTCGGCACGCAAAAACCGCCTCTGACCGCCAGTGTTGCGCACGGAGGTGACCAGGCCTTTTGTTTCGTAAAAGCGGATCGCCGACACCGACACCCCTGTCCGCTCGGCCAGCTCCCCGATTGATAATAAATCCGTGCCTTTCACAAGCGTCTCCAAAAAATGATGTTTCAGCCCTTGACCTCAACTTAACTTGAGGAATTATCTCTGGTGTCCAACACAAGTCAAATCTTGAAAGGACGCACAATGTCAGGCGCATTTTTAGAACATGTGAACGTCACCGTGAGTGATCCGGAGGCAACAGCAAAACGGCTGAATGACTGGTTCGGCTGGGAGATCCGCTGGAAGGGTGACAGCTTGGGCGGCGGCACCACCTACCATATCGGCAATGATACCAGTTATATCGCCGCCTATACGCCGCCAAAGAAGACCGAAGCTCTGCAAGGTGAGAGCTACGGTATCCGCGGTGGTCTCAATCACATTGCGGTCGTTGTCGATGATCTTGACGCAACGGAAGAGCTGATCAAGGCTGGTGGTTATCAGACCAAGAACCACGCCGACTACGAGCCGGGCCGCCGGTTTTACTTCGATGATGACGACGGCATCGAGTTCGAAGTGGTCAGTTATTCGGACTAGCAAATCCTACGAACCAGAACGGTATCAGATGCCGGAAATACTGCCCCGTCTCCCAAAAGTTTTGAGAGGCGGGGGCGGTCTGGCGAACCCTCGATTGGCAATAGGAAAATGATCTGCTGGCGTTTACGGTGTGTCCGGAATCACGAAGGACGGACCCGGAATGACAATTTCAGACTCTCGATTTGATGCACTCGAAACACCGTCGCTGATTGTTGATGAACAGCGAATGACACGAAACATCAGTCGCTTGGCAGATCACATCAAAATCAAAGGTGGCACGCTCCGGCCGCATTTAAAGACGGTCAAGTCAACGGAGATTGCCAAGCGGCTTTTGACGGATGGAACGGGTCCAGCAACGGTCTCGACCCTCGCAGAAGCTGAAGTGTTTGCCGAAATGGGCGTGCGCGACATCACCTATGCGGTTGGTATCACGCCGCAAAAACTAGACAGAGTCTCAGCAATCCGGGCCCGCGGCTGCGATCTTTCCGTCATCCTCGACAGTGTAGCCCAGGCACAAGCCGTGGCGGATGCCTCAGAACGGCTCGGTCAAAGAATTCCGGCGCTCATCGAAATCGATTGTGATGGCCATCGCAGCGGTGTTGCCCCCGAAGACCCTGTTTTGCTCGAAATTGGCAGGATCCTGGCGGACAGCGCGGAGTTGCGCGGTGTGCTGACCCATGCTGGCGAAAGTTATGAGGTATCGGGCAAAAAAGCGCATGCCGACTTCGCCGAAATGGAGCGCATGGGCGCGGCGCGGGCAGCCGACCGGCTGCGTGCCGCCGGACTACCCTGCCCGGTCGTCAGCATCGGTTCCACCCCAACAGCGCATGCTGTTGAAAATCTCGATGGAGTAACCGAAGTTCGCGCCGGTGTTTATGTCTTCTTTGACCTAGTGCAGGCCGGGATCGGTGTCTGCGACGTTGATGACATCGCCTTGTCCGTCCTGACAACCGTGCTGGGGCATCAGCACGACAAAGGCTGGATCATCACTGATGCCGGCTGGATGGCCATGTCAAGAGATCGCGGCACGGCGGCGCAGGACGTCGATCAGGGCTATGGTCTTGTCTGCGATGAAGCTGGCAAGGTCCTACCAGACCTAATCGTGATCAAGGCCAATCAGGAACACGGCATTATTGCCGTCCGGCCTGGAAGCACAGCTCCCCTGCCAGATCTGCCGCTCGGAACCCGGCTTCGTATTCTTCCCAATCATGCCTGTGCGACAGCTGCACAATATGGCGCTTACCATGTTGTCCCGGCGGTCCCCGGCGCTGACCTCAAAACATGGCCACGGTTCGGCGGCTGGTAACAATAAAAACGGGCGGAGGACCGCCCGTTTTCAATCCCGAAACTCAAGGGCGAACGCTTACCGCGGCGCCATGCGGATCGCGCCATCTAGACGAATGGTTTCGCCGTTGAGCATGTCGTTTTCGCAGATGGCTTTAACCAGCTGAGCATATTCCGTCGCCCGGCCGAGGCGGGACGGGAACGGCACTTGCTGACCAAGGGAATCCTGAACCTCTTGAGAAAGGCCCAGCAGCATTGGGGTCTCAAATATGCCAGGTGCGATGGTCATGACCCGGATGCCGGTTTTCGAGAGATCCCGGGCAACCGGCAGCGTCATTCCGGCAACACCCGCCTTGGATGCAGCATAGGCGACCTGACCGATCTGGCCATCGAACGCCGCAACCGAAGCTGTGGAGACAATGACACCACGGCCGCCATCGGCAGTCACCGGATCAAGAGTGGACATGCCAGTTGCAGCCAAAGAGATGCAGCGGAAAGATCCGATCAAGTTGACCGAAATGACCTTCTCGAACATATCCATCGGATGTGGCTCACCGCGCGACGTGGTTTTACCCACCGGCGCAATGCCGGCGCAATTGACCAGAATGCGTTCCTGGCCGTGGGCCGCGCGGGCTGTCTCAAACCCGGCTTCAACGCTGGCCTGATCGGTGACATCAACGTCGGCAAATACGCCGCCGATTTCCTGCGCAACAGCGGCGCCTTGTTCCGCGTTTCGATCGAACAGCGTCACCTTGACACCTTCCGCTGCCAGCATCCGCGCGGTCGCCGCGCCCAGACCTGACGCTCCACCAGTGACAACAGCTGCCAGAGATTGATCCAGCTTCATCAAAGCCTCCTCAGAATTTAATCTATTGATATTCAACAGATAATTATTAGTTGATTGACGAAAACGTCAATTTGAGAGGCAAAGTGTCTGAGTTTCCGCCATTCGTCAAGCTTGATTGCGCTGATTTGCTGGAAATGCGGAGACTGAGAAGCTGTGTCAGTTAGACAGCACTGCGAGATCGACCGGGTCCGGAATGCCGCCAACCGAGCTTGCACGGCGGATGTCCAAAGCAGGGCCGGAATAACCTTGCGCTTTTGCAAGTTCCAACGATGCACAATCGGTCAAAGCGGTACTTTTCTGCGCTTTATTGGCATCTTCCAGCTTGGCCGCCCGATTAACCGCATCGCCGATCACTGTAAATTCAAGCCGGTCCTTAGATCCGATCACCCCGACCGTGACTGGACCTGCGGCGACCGCCGTGCCGATTCGCAATTCGTACGGCCAGCCGGCATCCTTGAACCGGTCCTGCGCCGACTTGACCGCTTCCGCCAAGCCTTGTGCTGCACGCAAGGCATCGGCGGCATAGGTCTGCGATGGCGCCACGGCGCCAAAAGTGGCCAGGATACCGTCCCCCAAGAACTTATCGACCTGTCCACCTTCGCGGTTGATCACCTCAACGGCCAGATTCTGGTATTCGGCGAGCACCGCCAGAACCTTTTCCGGCGGCAATAGGGCCGATGTCGAGGTGAATGAACGGATGTCAGCATAAAGGATCGCAGCTTCCCGAAGACTGCCCTCCCCGGCCTCCAAGGCTTGGTGGGCATCGGTAATGGAAGACGCCACTTCCGGCGCAAAGAACCGTTTCAGATCCTCAGCTGCGCTATGTTCCCGCGTGGCTTCAAACAGCATCGAACGCCCGCGGAACAGCGCGACGGACAACAGCACCGTGACGGCAAATATGACCATGGTCTTGTCGAGTTCCGCACCGATCAGGATGCTGTTGCCGGTGAGATATTCAACATAGTTGCGGGTCACCCGCATGCCACCCATGTCGGAAAAAACCGCATAGGAAACCAGCCCAAGCCAGCCCGTTATTGCAACAAGTCCGGTGGTAAGGACAAACCTTGGATCAAACCTGAGTGCGCGCAAACCAATGAAGATGAACACATACATCAAGGTCGGCGTTTTCAAATAAAAGGTCGGATGCTGGTCATATTGAATATGAAAAGAAAAAATCAACCCGACGAGAAGTGCCATATCCACGCAAATGGATATCAGCAGAAACCATTGCGGCAATTCAAAGCGATAGGACAGCGCCAGCCGGGTGACTGTGAAGAGGAAATAGGTCCCAAGTGCAATCGGCACAAAATTGAACCCGGCTGACCCTTCCGCCCGGGGCGCAATGATGTAGAGCGTTGAAAAAAACAGGACGAGCGCCAGTTGGACCCAACCGATCAGCCGCTCAGACGCTGCCTCACGCGCTGCGATTTCCGCCCGAACTCGATCAGGCAGGCCGGTATCCGGCGGTCCGCCACGCAAAATATATCGGATGGTTTCGCTCAATCTCGCCATGGCACACCCGTTGACTGTTGGGCTGAATGTCGCTGCTGACGCTCAGTTTGACAAGCCAACCGCGCCGGAATGTGAGCTTATGTGATTGCCCCGGCATTTGGAGCCTCTGGACTGGAGATGCGCAGCTTCTCAACAGCCATAACGAGATCCGCCTGTCGTCGGCAGCCGCATTTTGAAAGCGCCGATTTGATCTGATTGCGCACCGTATGGATGCTCACAGACCGGTGGCTGGCAATTTCGGCTGCTGTCATACCATCTGCCAGAAGTAATGCGATCTCAGCTTCCACCGGGCTCAAACCAAGTGCACGCTGGACCACTCCACCAATCTCCAGAACCGGCGCTTCCGCCTTTAGTGCCAACAAGAGCGCGGCAGTTGATCTGTCAAAAAAAGCGCCAAAGGGCGAGCGGTCCATGTCGCCAAGGCACAATCCGATCGCCCGGCAGGTCCAGCTCTGCCCCCTTTCACCGTCAATGTGCCAGCTTCGGAAGACCGATTGTTTGCCTTTGGATTGAAGGCGCGCCAGCTGAGCAATGCATGTCTGGACGGAAGATGAGGTAAGCCGCAATTTCCCCCCTAAGCTGGTCTGGATTGGCTCACCGCGCTCAATCAACCGTTCAGCTTCCGAGCTGGCATAATGAATCCGCATCTCGGGATCGACCAGAACGACAGCTGTTTGCGATCCCAATTTGTGCTGATCAGCAGCCCATTTTTCAAAGGACAGGCCCGAGATCATTCGGTTGATTTCTAAAGACTGGCGCATGATCGGAGCAATGCGTGCGCACAAGGACAACCAGCGTTGCTCGTGGCCTTCTTGATCTTTGGCACGCATGTTGCCGCCGAACAGGAACATCCGGTTTTCATCACGAAGAAGCAGCGTCCCGCCGCCGTAATAAATGTCCTCTGACGGACGCAGCAAATCGGCATAAAAGCCGGTCTTTTTCATAACCTCGGCAGGGCACAATTCAGTGGAAGAGGCAACTTGGCCCACTGTCATGGCCTGAAAGTTTAGCGCATAAGGATTTTCATCGAGATAGTGCTCTTGGTAGAGCTCCAGGATTTCAGGGTCATAGCCAGATGCATATGCAAGCGGGGCAGCGTTGGTTTCAAGATCGTATCCCATAATCTGCGTGCAGACCTGAGGCCCAAGAACCCTGCCAAGAGAATCAACAACTTGCTGCCAACGATCCGGTTCAGTAGCCGCTGCAAGGATGTGATTGGAAACATCCGCAAATTGTTCAACTGTAACTGGCACACGCGCTCCAATTCCCTTTGGCCCGTCGATCATGTCCAGACCTGAAACATTTTACGATGGCATAGCCCAAATGGGTCATGCCTGCTGCAAGAAATTTGTATACAAAATTCTTGATAGCGTTGATCGCTTTGCTGACACGGAGTTTTCCTCCCAAAGCATCGCGAGTCTGAATTGCACTCATGTGCTCCCACAAGCACGCAATTCAAAAAACGGATCGTTATTGAAAATCCATATTCAAGTTTGGCGGCCGTTTCGGCCGCCTCTTTTTTTGAAGAGCACCGCCAGGGCGCCGGGCGTCACGGTGTCAGAAACATGCCTTCGCGGGCGACGACAGTTCCAGGATGGATTTTTTGCGCCGCTTGGCCAATCTCATCAAGTTCATCATCAGACCGGCATGGATCATGATGAAACAATACCGGCGTTTTGACTTTAGCGGTTTGGGCCAACTCGACAGCTTTTTGCCAGGTTGAATGCCCCCAACCCTTGAATCTTTCATATTCGGCATCGGTGAACATGGCGTCGTAGATCATGATATCCGCGCCTTGAACAAACTTTGGCAACGCGGCATCGATTTCAGGGTCTCCATGTTCATGATCAGTAATGATGCAAATGGACTTGCCTTGATAATCGAACCGGTATCCGCACGCACCGCCCGGGTGGTTGAGGCGCACCGTTTTAATCACCAGATCATCGGTCCTTGGCAGGGCATCTCCTGCCGTAAAGGTTTTGAAGTCCACAGCCTTCAGTGTTTTGGCCGCCACTGGAAAAATCGGCGGCGACATGATCCGACTGACAATGTCCACCAGACTGGTGCCATCTTGGAAATGCCCGGCCCAGGCCGTTACGGAGAAATTGGGGTCGTATGCGGGCTTAAAGAACGGCAGGCCACAAATGTGATCAAGGTGTGTGTGCGTAAACAAGAGATCAAAGGAGCGAGACCCCGCGCAGCACAACTCCAGTCCCAGATTGCGCGCACCTGATCCACAATCGATCTGCACAAGCGCATCACCGGCCCTGAGCTCAAAACAGGCTGTTTCACCGCCATACCGCAGAGTCTTTTGACCAGGCGTTGGTGTCGACCCGCGTACGCCCCAGCACCGAAGTGAGAAATTCTCTGCCACTTACAACTCCTTACCCGCCGCTGCTGCCCTGACGGGCTTCAGCTAGATCCCGGGTCGTGCGTTCCAAACGTAAGGCTAACGTCCGCATCACTTCCAGCGAGATATCCGGAAACTCATTCAAAAGCTTTAAGAAATCGTCTTTTGAGACCATCAGCACATCCATGCTGTTGGCGGCAACCAATGTGGCCGTTCTTGGAACGTCGCAAAGAATTGCGATTTCGCCGACGATGGAGTTCTCCGAAACCTGGGCGACCTTCTTTTCACCCGCCGGAGTTTGAACCAGAACATCAGCATCACCAGCCAGAATGATAAACGCGCTGTCGCCTTCCTCCCCTTGTGTACACAGGCGTTCCCCCGCCTGAAACTCAGTCCTGTCACTGATAAAGGCCAGCAACCGGAGCTTTGTTTCGTCAATGCCGCGGAACAAGGGCACTTTACGCAGTGCTTCAACTTCGGCTTCAAGCGTCACAATCTTCTCCATAGAGCCATTCATTTGGCCCCTTCGTGTTATTCCCCTCAAACCCGGCCTAAGCAGCCGGCCACTTTTCTGTCCGGTACCGTGTTATTTTTTTGCGTCCAATACACGCCCCTGATCCAAGGTAAACCCATGTTCAAATTCAGCGGCAATTTCGGCGTTGGATGTTCCGAACAGAAATGTCTTTCCGGACAATATGCTTCTGAGGTTTTCGCGCAAGACTTTGTCGTCTTCCGTCAATCCAGTCGCTATATCGTCTAAGATGGTTGTTTGTGCGTTTTTTAGAAGCCCGCGGACCAGCGCAATCTTGCGCCGCTGTCCTGCAGACAGTCGCGACCCGGCCACGCCGACATGATAGCCGAACCCGGCAAAAATGATCGGCTGGCGTAATCCGGTTTCTTCAACAATTGTGCGGATCACTTCGTCGATCCGCCGCCGGGCATCCCGGCGGTCGACACGGGCGCGGCCGAACAGCAGGTTGTCTTCGATCGTCAACGGCGGCAGATAAACCTTAGGATCGAACGCGACAAAATCTTGGTTTGCTGCAACGACCTTGTCGAGGAACTTGGTCCGCGCCGCGATGATTTCAGCCTTCAGTTCGTCGGTCATCACACCCAAACGATGGCGGGCCGGGACCAGCTTAAAGGCAAGCCCTGTCAATCTTGAGCGGTCATTATCGGTCAAGCCTGGGCGGGTTTGCCCCGACCGGGCGATCCGCACGATCCGCTCGAACTCCGGCAGATCATCCTGGGTAATGAAGGAGTAAGATCCCAATAGTCCGCTGCTGCCAGACACGTTGGAGAAGAGTTCCAGCATAGTTTCGGCGATCTGGAGACCAATGTCTTGAAGCTTT
Source organism: Roseibium sp. (assembly GCF_965216085.1). GTDB lineage: Bacteria > Pseudomonadota > Alphaproteobacteria > Rhizobiales > Stappiaceae > Roseibium. The sequence continues at coordinate 3,701,524 of NZ_OZ244138.1, forward strand.
TTGTCAAATCCATTGCTGGATAAGAACTCTTTCACCACCGGCAAATCGGGCACCTGATCCATTGTGATTTCCGGATCAGACGGAACGGCAAAGAACAAGTTGTCGGCAAGGCTGGCGCTGGCATTGAACGTGCTCGGATCCCAAAGCTCCACAAGCCCGGCAAGTGTCGGATCTGCTGCGATTCTGTCCGCCAATTCTTTGCGCACATTCAAGATCCGTTCAGCAAACGTGTCATTCATCGACGGATCAAACCGGGATTGAAGCCCAAGCCGGTAAATATCGGCATCCAATTTCACCGCAGCCAATAGCTCCAGTGCTTTCAGATCCAAGTCGTCGGCATTGTCGACGCCGGCGATCGCCAGATCATGCCATTCCGCCTCGAGATCATAGGACGGATTTTTTGTCTCTTTAGCTTCGCTGAGGCTTCGTTTGTAGTTTTTGAGTGCGTCGCCTTCACGCTGAACCTCAGTCATCGGCCTATGCCGGAGACCGTAATAGAGGTTTTCCCGAATCGTCCCGGTCCAGACATGGACGGCGCCACCGACATAAGCGATTTCACGGCCAAGGGTTGAATCGGTCAATTTGTCGAGATCGTGATCACCGATACAGACCTTTCCGCTCGCCGGTGACACCAGGCCAGCGGCCAATTGGAGGACTTCCGCTCGGCCCGAACCATCCGCACCGACAATTGCGCTGGAGGTCCCGCTCTTGATCGTAAGGGACACATCGGTCACTTCCTGACCCGCGGCACCACCAGAAAACGCCACATGTTCAAACTTCAGATCACCACGAAGTTTTACAGTTTCATCAGCGGTCAGCCGCTCTGTGTCATAGATGTCTTGCGGATCAAAGTTTTCGACAACCGTTTGGTATTTAATGCCGACATCAACTGTCATCTGGTAATAGGCCAGCAATTCTTTCCAGGGACCGGCAAGGTCCTTATAGGCGGCGATGACAGCCAGCAGAGCGCCGATACTCAAGTTCCCCTCAATCACCAGGTAACCGCCGATCAGGTAGAAGAAGAACGGCGTCAACTGATTCATGAAGTTGTTGAGAAATTTGATGAAAAACTTTCTGTTGTAGATTTCGTAGCGGATCTTGAAGTTTTCAAAGAGGCGGTCGGAAATGTCGGCCGAATGCCAGGCGGAAGCATCATTGGCGTGAATCTCGGCAACACCCGTAATACTCTCGCCTACCTTATCGGAGATCAGACGTATGTTTTTGACCCGCTTGCGTGACAGCAACGCCACTTTCTTTTGCAACATCGGGATAACATAGCCCTGAACAGGGTAGGACGAGATTGCGGCGAGGCCCAGAAGCGGGTCTTGCATAAAAATAAAGCCGAGCTGAACAACCAGCATCCCGCCTTGGTAAGCAGGCAGAGAGAAAGCCTCCCCGACGAAACCGCCAACATCCTCCACTTCCGATGTGATCATCGGAATGATTTCGCCGGAGCTGACTTTGCGGAAATGCGGCAGTCGGAACCTTAGAACACGTTGGAAAAGTTCGAACCGCAACCGGCGCAGCATGCGTTCACCGAGGCGGCCTTTATAAACATTCAAATAAAATTTCAGCCCGTTGGAGACCACCACGAGGGTAAGAAAGCAGCAGCACAGAAAAAGCAAATACGGGATTTGATCGAGGTCGAAGCCCAAAATAGTGCGCGGAAAATTGTCTCCCTGGACTGCGTCATTGACGATCAATTTCGGCAGCTCAAGCAGGATATAGATGACCGGATAGGTCAGAACCGTGATCAGAAGAATGTAGATTTGCTGGCGTGCGCTGTACTTCCAAATGAAGCTAAAAAGGCTTTTTTCCATCAGCTTTTCCGTACAGGTCTGGATCAATCCTAATGCACATTGTCCGAATTTGGGATACTAGGTCCAGCAATCGAACGTGCCTGCCAAGATCGAAACTTGCCACACAATAATAAATTCGCGCCGCTGCTTCTTGTCGATAGTCACCAGAGTATCTGATATCTGGACGTGACAACGGCTATCCTTATGAGACATAAAGCCTACGGGGCCGCATTACAATTCCAGGGGCAGTATGAGTTCCACCACACCGAAGATCCTGATCTACAGCCATGACTCTTTCGGGCTTGGCCACTTGCGCCGGTGCCGGGCGATTGCCCAGTCTTTGGTCGGCGACTTCAGTACGCTGTCTGTCCTGATTCTGTCAGGCTCACCGATCATTGGCAGTTTTGAGTTCCGTGCGCGGGTTGATTTTGTCCGCATTCCAGGCGTGATCAAGTTACGAAACGGCGAGTACACGCCGCTCTCGCTACACATCAACATCGATCAAACCCTGGCCATCCGGTCCTCCATCATCGAGCATACGGCCAAAGTTTTTGAACCGGATATCTTTATTGTCGACAAGGAACCAACGGGTCTGCGCGGGGAAGTGCTTGGCACTTTGGAAGCACTCAAAGGCACAGACACGCGTCTTGTTTTGGGTTTGCGCGATGTTATGGACGACCCGGAAACGCTTGCAGAGGAATGGGACCGGAAAAACGTCTACCCGGCCTTGGAAAACCTTTACGATGAGATTTGGGTTTATGGCCCGGAGGGAATTTGCGATCCACTCGATGGCTTGGACCTCCCCTCCACGATAACGGACAAGCTTCGCTACACAGGTTATCTGCGCCGGAACTTGCCGAAGTCTGCAGAAGACCAGCCTGCGCCTGCCCCATTTGGTGAAGAGCCGTATATCCTGGTCACGCCAGGCGGCGGCGGGGATGGGGTGGAAATGGTCGATTGGGTCATGAAGGCCTATGAAGCCCGTCAGCGCCCGCTCTTTCCCGCCCTGATTATTCTTGGCCCATTTATGCCGGCTGCCGCGGCAGCCGACTTCACCGAACGGGCCGAACACCTGCGTGACGTGGAGGTTCTGCGCTTCACTCCACAGATTGAGCCTTATTTGAACAGCGCGACTGCAATTGTTGGCATGGGCGGTTACAACACCTTCTGCGAGATCCTGTCGTTCGACAAACCGACCTTGATGGTGCCCCGAGTGGTTCCGCGCAAAGAACAGGCAATCCGGGCTGAGCGGGCTGAAAAAAGTAACCTTTTGAAGGTTCTGCCGATCGATCATTACCCGGACGCGGACCTGATGGCCCTGGCTCTTTCAGAACTGCCGCAATCGCCGCCGCCGAGCACTGCGGGTGTCGACAATCTTCTGGGCGGCCTGGAGGTTGTCGGCCAGCGGGTTGGCGAGATTTTTGCTGAAAAGCAAGAAACCCTTGCACCAAAACTGGTCAATTTCTAACGTCCCGTTCCTGCCAATTCTAAAGATCTGAAGTCTTGTAAATGTCCCGTATTGCCGTAGTGGTCAAAGGCTATCCACGCCTGTCTGAAACTTTTATTGCCCAGGAAATTCTGGGACTGGAACGGCGGGGAATTGAAATTCTGATCGTCGCCCTGCGCCAGCCGTATGACCCGTACATTCATGATCTTCACCGGCAGATTTCAGCCGAAGTGATGTATCTGCCGGAATACGTCAAGGATGACCCGGCCCGGGTTGCCCGGGCCAAGCGTTGGGCTCAAAATCAGCCGACTTACGAAGCCGCCAAAGCGCTGTTCGACAAGGACTTTGCGCAGGAAAGCAATGCCAACCGCCAGCGGCGGTGGGCACAAGGCTGTGTCTTTGCCCATGAACTGCCTGAGGATGTGACTTGGATCCACACGCACTATCTGCATACGCCGTGTTCGGCTTCCCGTTACGCGGCCCATTTGGCAGGCCGGCAATGGTCGTTTTCCGCCCATGCCAAGGATATCTGGACCAGTCCGGAGTGGGATCTTCGGACCAAACTGGATGACGCTGCCTGGGGCGTCACCTGTACCGGTGTGAACGCAGAATATCTCAAAGGCCTTAGCAAGGATCCCGACAAGGTGGAGCTTGTCTATCACGGCCTGGACTTCTGTGGCTTCCCAATGCCCTCGGAAACACCGTCAGCACGGGACGGCAGCGGCGCGCCGGTACAACTTCTTTCCGTTGGCCGTGCGGTGGAAAAGAAAGGCTACAACGACCTTTTGACCGCGCTTAACAAGCTGCCGGATGACCTCAACTGGCACTTCACGCATATCGGCGGCGGCGCGCTTTCGGAAAAACTGAAAGCCCGGTCAGAAAAACTTGGATTGTCGGACAAGATTACCTGGCGCGGGGCACAGCCACGCGAAGAGGTGATCAAGTCGTGCCAGGAAGCGGATCTCTTCGTCCTGCCGTCCAAACTCACCAAATCCGGCGACCGCGATGGCATCCCGAACGTTTTGATGGAAGCCCAATCCATGGGCATTTGCTGCCTGTCGACCAATGTCTCGGCCATACCTGAACTGATCACAGATGGGGAAACGGGCCGACTTGTCCCGCCAGCCGAACCGGCAACTCTTGCCAAGGCCCTGGAAGAGCTGATTAAAGACCCGAAGGAACGCGACCGGCTTGGCCACGCATCGGCCGGCAACGTGCGCACAAACTTTGCAACACACCCGGGACTGGATCATCTGGCGGAGAAATTCCGAAAAGTGATTTAGGACCCAAAACGAAAAGAGCCATCCTCCGTGAAGATTGCCTTCACAGCCCCGATGAAGCCGCTGGACGATCCACAGCCGTCGGGCGACCGCACCATGGGCCGGCTGATCCTAAAGGCGTTGGAAATTGGCGGTCATGAGGTTCGCATCGCGACCCGCTTTCGCGCCTGGCGCAAGGAGGGTGGTGACAATGCTCTGCTGGCGGTCAAGAAAGCTGCACTGGAAGAAGCTGAACGGATTGGCGATGCCTGGACACGTGAAGGCTACCGGCCGGACCTTTTCCTGACCTATCACCTTTATCACAAGGCCCCGGACTGGATCGGTCCTGCGCTGGCCGACCGCTTTGACGTGCCTTATGCCGTGATTGAGGCAAGCCGCGCCCGCAAACGCCGCGCAGGCCCTTGGGCTGTTGGCTTTCAAGGAGCTGATGATGCGCTGAAACGCGCCGATGGGATAGCCGCACTCCACAACTGGGACCGGGACCGTCTCTTGCCGTTTTTTGAAGAAACGGGAACCGTTCCCGCTGAGCGGCTGCGAACGGTTTTACCGTTTCTCGATCTGAGCGCCTTTGAATCATCCGCTAGCGTTTCCCCCCGCACGGAGCCTGCAGAACCTTTGAAACTGTTGACGGTTGGCATGATGCGCGTGGGGGACAAGACGGCCTCCTATGAGGTGCTGGCAGCAGCGCTTTCAGAACTTGTAGACCGTCCCTGGCATCTGACAATTGTTGGCGACGGGCCGAACCGCGAGAAAATTCTCAGAAAGTTCCCGCAAGACAGGATCACCTGGCTTGGCGCGCTTTCCCCGGAAAACGTGATTGCCGAATATCCGAAGCATGATCTGTTTGTCTGGCCGGCGATCCGGGAAAGCTTTGGGTTTGTGCTGCTCGAAGCCCAGGCCTCCGGCCTCGGCGTGATTGCCGGGGATGCGCTCGGTGTCCCGGAAATCATGGCCGATGGCACTTCCGGACTGCTAGCGCCGGAAGGCGATTCCTCAGCGTTTGCCGCCAAGCTGCGGCAGGTTCTGGACACTCCGGCGCTTGCTAGGCGGTTCGGGGAAGCCGCCAGAACCCGCATGATCGAGGTGCATTCGCTTCAGGCAGGCGCGGAACGGCTTGACGCCTTTCTCAAAGCCGCACTAGACCACTACCAACACCGCCAGCTTGACCAAGCCAAGGATCGCTGAACACCATGCCTCTTTCCGCCTTTATCTACGTTCAACATCTTTTGGGCACAGGCCATGTGGTCCGAGCAACGGCGATCGGCAAGAAGCTCGCCGAACGCGGTGTCGAAGTTACCCTGGCCTCCGGCAACCAAATCCCGCCAACGCTCGATGTCGAAGGCCTTGAAATTGTCGAACTGCCGGGCGCCAAGACAGCGAATGCCGAATTCTCCCGGCTGATCACGCTCGACGGCAAGGATCTGGATGACGACTGGCGGGCAATGCGAACTGCCGCAACCCTCAAGGCCTTCGCCGCCAAGCCCTACGACCTTCTTTTGACCGAGACCTACCCTTTTGGCCGCCGGCAGTTCGAGTTTGAGCTCTCTGTCTTGATGGACACCGCGAAAAACCGGGACAATCCACCGGTGATCGCCAGTTCCATCCGCGATATTCTCGTGCCCAAGCAGCAGCTCTGGAAAGAAGAGTGGATGGCCGACAAGGCCCGCGATTATTTCGACACGGTGCTGATCCACGCCGATCCGGATTTCATCACGCTGGCCGACAGTTTTCCCTTTGCCCACAAGGTGGAAGACCTTCTGGCCTACACCGGTTACGTCGTGCGTGAGGGCGACCGGCCAGAACCGCCGGACGGCGACGGCGAAGACGAGGTTGTCGTTTCCTGCGGCGGTGGTGCCATGTCGGAAAGCCTGCTCAGCGCGGCCATCGATGCCAGGCTCCTTTCCCGGCGGGCTGGAGACTGCACCTGGCGGGTTCTGGCCGGCCACAATGTGCCGGAAGACGAATATCAGGACTACCGGAGCCGCGCCGGCGACGGCGTCATTGTGGAGCGGGCCCGGCCCGATTTTCCAGGTCTTTTGAAACGCGCACGTCTCTCCATTAGCCAGGGCGGCTACAACACGGTTCTTGACGTTTTAGAAGCCGGGGTTCCCTCCGTGATCGTGCCCTTCGCGCTGGCGACGGAAACCGAGCAGGAGCAACGGGCCAAGGCCCTGGCAAACCATGGCCGGGTGGTGGTCGCCAGCGAGGACATGCTGACACCGGAGCGTCTTGCACAGGCCGCCGACGATGCGCTGGCACTGCCCCGCAGTCATCACAAGGTTCTTTTGGGCGGCGCGGATCGCAGTGCAGACATCTTGATGGAAAAACTTAAAGGCCGCAGCGCATGAACGCGGATCTCGACCGCTTCCGCTCAGAGCTGACGGCCCATCTGGACTGGTTCGCCGAGCACGGCCGCAAGGTCCGGTTTTGGTGGCGTGACGATGACGCGTTTGAGCCGACGCCACAGCTCGACCGGATGCTTGGGCTTGCCAACAAACACAATGTTGAAATCGGTCTCGCCGTTATTCCGAAAAACGCCGGCGAGGCCTTAAGCGCCCGCCTGGAGATCGAACCGCGTGCACAAGTGCTGCAACATGGCTGGCACCACAAGAATTATCAGCGCAAGGATCTTGGCGAGCGCGCGGCCGAACTCGGCAGCCGCCGGGACATGGACGAACTGCGCGCCCAGCTCTCGGATGGCAAGGCGAACCTTGAGCGCCTCTTCGGCACCAAATTCATTCCGGCGATGGTGCCGCCGTGGAACCGGATTGCCCGGCCGGTTGCCGATATGCTGCCGGAGATAGGCCTGCCGGGTCTCTCGACCTTTACCTGGCTCAACGCACCGCGCGCCCATCAGGTCCAAAGCCACGTCGACATCATCAAGTGGAAACGCGAAGTCCGCTACATCGGCTGGAAAAGCGCGGCACAGCGGTTTGACCTGCAACTCTGCCGCCGCCGGACCAACCCACAGGAGCCGCTCGGCATTCTGACCCACCATTTGGTTCATGACGACGGTTGCTGGGAGTTTCTGGACGAGTTTCTCGCCATTGCCGCCCACCACCCGGGAGCTGAGTGGCCACACATCAAAGATCTTTTCAGCTGAAAATCCACTATGGCGGAAGACTTATGATCATTTCGAAAATACTGAAACTTCCCAGCATAGTCCGTAATTCATACTATATGCACAAGCTTTTGGATTTAATGGAAAAGCAAAATTACGAAGTGGCAGTCATTACATCGAAAAAATCAACTCGCTTTACTTAAAAACAGAAAGTCTGCTGATCAGGGCTTATGCACTTAACAAATTGAATGAACCCACCGACTTGATTGATTCAACGGTTCAAGATGCGCTCGATCACATTGAATATCGTCGCTGTCGCGACGTTGACGCCGCCTATATCTATGCTTTTGCGGATGCGGTGAGCTCTGATGGGTTAAATATTACGCCTTACAAGAGAGGTGCCTTTGATCCGCTCCAGAACCATCTCCATCTTGTCACCAGCAGTCTCAAAAGAGCTTTGCCGCTGGATTTTCCCGACATCGGGAGTTGAATCAGTTATTTGATGTGTTTGAAACTGATACCTATGGCTGTTCGGCAAGCGGGTACGATGTACAAGACGTTTGAGCCACACACCCGACACGCAGACATCTGAGATTTCTGTTATGACCGACACCCTTTATCTGCTGACACCCGGATTTGAAGATCCCTCCTATCCGGACACAACCTTCTATTGCTGGCACTGCGCCTTGATGGAAGGAGTCTTGGCGTCTTTCCCGGAACTTGGTGCGGACCTGGACGTCAAACGTATTCCCTGGCCACGCCCGCGCACCGAGATCGTTGAGCTTTTGGGGGAAGAAAACCAAAGCCTGCCGGTGCTGATCCTGGACGACGGCGGTTTTATTGACGACAAGGATTCCATCCTGGAAGCGCTCACAGAACGTCACGGATTTCCTGAGCCTCATCCATAGAAGATTGTTGCGATGGAGCCGGCGGAATATACTTGCTTAGTCTTTGCCGTCATCCCGGACAAGCGCAGCGCAGATCCGGGATCCACTCGTTTGCAGAGCTGACGGTGAAAGCACATTCTCTTCGGCAGATGGCGCTGAGAGTAGACCCCGAATTCTTCGCGTTGCTTCGTCCGGGATGACATCAATGGGTGTGGGTCTCCCTACTCCGCCGCCTCGACGTCTTGCCGCAGGACAGCCGCGTAGTCCCGCCGGAGGAGCGCCAATTTCGGATCAATGTAACTCTTGCAGAAGGGCCGGTCCGGGCCTTTTAGATAGTAGTTCTGGAACTGGTCGTCAGACGCCTTGAAGTCCGCCAGGAACAAGGCTTTGGTGACAAGCGGTTCGTCAAAACCCTTTTGGAGTTTGTGCAGAACACGCCCGACGCGGACGCCGGTCCCGGCGTCATAGACGTAGATCGCACTGCGGTATTTGCCACGCATCTTGTGGTGCGAGGTCGCTGCGTGGGTGCGCAAGTGGACTTCGATTAAAACCTCGAGAGGGAGTTCTGCAGGATCGAAAGTGACCAAGACTGCTTCCGACCACGACGCATTGGGCGGATCAGAACGGATAAAGCCCTGTTCCACCTGAGAAATGCCAGCAAGTGTCTGAAAGACGGCTTCGGTGCACCAATGGCAGCCGCCGCCAAGCCCGATCTTCACCTCAGTCTCCAATGTCCTTAAGAGAACCTCCATTCTGCCGGTCTGATATGGATATTCAAAACGCCTTGACCAAGATTCCCCCAAGACAAGTCAAGATTTGTGATCAGCCCCCTCTTGGCGCGCCTGTTCCTGCGCCTTAAGGTTCAGATTCCTAATCAGGTTTGCGGCGGCGCGCCTTGTGCGGTCTACTCTTGGAGCCATCATGTCTCACGATCACAACCATGATCACGATCATTCGGAACTCTCCGAAATCGAATTGCGCGTGCGGGCGCTGGAAACGCTTTTGACCGACAAGGGATACATCGATCCTCCGGCGCTCGATGAGCTGATCGAGACCTATGAAACCAAAATCGGCCCGAAAAACGGCGCCCGGGTGGTGGCAAAAGCCTGGTCTGATCCGAATTATCTGGACCGGCTGCGAAGCGATGCGACCGCAGCGATTGCCGAATTCGGTTTCACCGGCCGTCAGGGTGAACACATGGTGATTGCCGAAAATACTGAAGACACCCACAACATGGTCGTCTGCACCTTGTGTTCCTGTTACCCGTGGACCGTTTTGGGCCTGCCGCCGGTCTGGTACAAATCCGCGCCCTACCGCTCCCGTGCGGTGCGCGACCCGCGCGGGGTTCTGGCTGAATTTGGTGTCACCCTGCCGGAGGACAAAGAAATCCGGGTGTGGGATTCGACTGCAGAAGTCCGCTATCTGGTGATCCCAGAGCGGCCTGCGGGCACTGAAGACTGGCCGGAGGAAAAACTCGCTGAGCTCGTGACCCGGGACAGTATGATCGGCACTGGTCTCGCTCTCGATCCCGCCACTTTGGAGGCGTCTTCATGAATGGCGCTCAGGATCTCGGCGGTCAAATGGGCTTCGGCCCGATTGAACTGGAAGAAAACGAGCCGAATTTTCACGCCAAGTGGGAAGAACGGGCCTTTGCCATCACGCTCGCCATGGGCGCGACCGGCAGCTGGAACATCGACACCTCGCGCCATGCCCGCGAAACGTTGCCGCCGCCGGTCTATCTAACCTCCAGCTACTACAAAATCTGGACGCTCGGACTGGAAAAGCTCTGTCTCGACAAAGATCTGATCACCAAAGAAGAACTTGATAGCGGCACGGCTCAAGACCCGGCGAAACCAGTCAAACAGATCCTCAAGGCAGACAATGTCGCCGCCGTTTTGGCCAAGGGCGGACCGGCAGACCGGCCGGGAAACGCCCCTGCCCGCTTCAAGACGGGTGACAGGATCCGCACCAAACGCATGCACCCGGAAGGCCACACACGCCTGCCGCGCTACGCCCGTGATGCAGTCGGCACCATCGACGCCGTTCATGGAGTGCATGTCTTCCCAGATGCCAATGCCCATGGGCACGGCGAACAGCCCACCTGGCTCTACAGCGTTGCTTTCAAGGGCACCGATATCTGGGGGCCGGACAGCGACCCCAAACTCACTCTTCGGATCGATCTTTGGGAGCCTTATCTTGACCCTGCCTGATCCCGTTCTTAGCACCCCGAAACTGCCGCTCGATCAGGACGGCGGTCCGGTCTTTACCGCACCTTGGGAAGCCAAGGTATTTGCCATGACGCTGCAAGCCTATGAGAGTGGTGTGTTCACTTGGCCGGAATGGGCCGAGACCTTGGGTGCGGAACTCGCCAAAGATCGCGATGGCAGCGGCGAAATGCTCAGCTACTACGATCATTGGCTGAATGCGTTTGAAACCCTGCTTACCCGCAAGGAAGTAGCGGATGCCAGCCAATTACAGGGGCTGCGGGATGCTTGGGACAAGGCGGCCAAATCAACGCCCCACGGCCAGCCGATTGTTTTGGGTAACTGACGTGTCTTTGGAACTAAAAGTCCCGCCCGTTGTGGTTTTTCTGATCGCCTTGGCGCTCCTCTACGCCGGTCATGTCGCCCTTCCCTTTGCCAGCATTTCACCTGCTTTTCAGGGAACTGTAGCCTTTGTCGTCGCGTTGATCGGCTGTGCCTTTGGCGGGCAGGCGGTGGTTGCCTTCATCAAGGCCAAAACCACCGTACATCCAATGAAACCCGAAGAGGCAAGCACGCTAGTCACCACAGGCTTTTTCAAGGTGAGCCGCAATCCGATGTATTTCGGGCTCCTGTGCCTTCTGCTTGCCGCCGGGATCTATTGGGGTACTCTGACGCTGGTTGCTGTCGGCCCCTTGTTCATTTGGTACATGACTGAATTCCAGATAAAGCCCGAGGAAGAACGTCTGAAAGAGGTCTTTGGGGAAGACTATCTGGCGTATCTTGAGAAGGTCCGCCGCTGGATTTGATTACAGGCCGCATGATTATGCGGCCCGGGTCCATTTTTGATAGATGCTAACATCGCTATTCAGCTGCAACTCGAAGGGCCGGTTCGCGCTCTTCCCGTTCCATGCGCTCCGCCCATCTGTCAGCAAGATTGATCATCAGTGCCCGAATGTTGCGAAAGCCGACCAGCTGCATCATCAAAGCGGTAAATCCGTTTTTCGGTTCAACTTTGATGACGACCATAAACTCTGCTGTCGTTCCCTTCGGTGTCACAGACCAACGGCCCTGTACCCGTTTAAACGGATAAGGATAATCGGCCGCGTCCGTGTGGACCTTGAAGCCGAAGACTTTGCCGTCTTGATAAAGGTCGCAGGTTTCCGCCCAGCTCTCCCCTTTTGGGCCGTAGCATTTACGGCGTGTGCTAGGCCCCTCTCCGCTAAGGACATCGACTTTGGACAGATTGTCCGCGACATCGGCGTACCCCGGATGATCAGTCATCACCTGCCAAACCGTTTCTGCGGAGGCGCGCGCCTCCCGGATCACTGATATCTCAAATCCCTTACCAACTTTGGTCATCGAAAACCGGCTGCGGGGCGGTGAAAGCCGCAGTGCTGTCAAAGACTGCGAGACTGCAAATCCGGCTACCCCGGCTGCAACAACAGCCACCGCATACCAACCAAAACTGGTCAAATGCGCGGGAAAAAACACAAGAGCGGCGATACTCGCCAATACCCATGCATCATCCGCAACGGACACAAGATAAAGATCTTTGGAAGTTAAGAACTTGTCCCTGGCGATCAGCGCGACATCGACGGCGAAGATCAAAAGACCGCCCCCAACCAGCGCAGTCCCCAGAACATGGGCGCTTGTTGAGGCCGCAAACAGAAGATCAGCGAAGACACCAGGGAGCAAAAGCAAGGCGAGACCGGAGATCGCGGACGTCGCAGCGTTGGCAGTCAAAATAGTTTGGGCAAATCGGCGTGTAGACATGGCGAACACCTCTCAAAGATTGTGAATGCCACGAAGCATGCCTGATCGCTGAATGATCTCAATTACGTGAGAGGTAATGGACAAACGCGAATGTTCCGCTGAATAGTGAGGCATGTCTGAAAACCACACAGCTTTTCCCAGCCTTTTGAAAACCTGGCGTTCCCGGCGCCGGCTCAGCCAGCTTGACCTTGCGCTTGAAGCGGGTCTTTCCCAGCGGCACATCAGTTTTTTGGAGACCGGCCGGTCACAGCCGAGCCGTGCGGCCATTGCTCAGCTGGGCTTTGCGCTGCAAATGCCGGCGGCCGAAATCGATACCTTGTTGATTTCCGCCGGGTTTGCGGCCCCCTCCATGGACACCCGCTGGAGTGCGGAAACCAGAACCGCCGTGCAGGCTTCCATTGATCATGTTCTGGCAGGCCATGAGCCGTTCCCTGCCTTCAGCGTCGACCGGATCTGGAGCATTCAAAAAGCCAATGCGGCCGCGCAATCGTTCTTCGGCGAAATCGGCAATGTCACGGAGCTCAATATTCTAAGAGCGATCATTATGCCGGGCCCGGTGCGCGACAGCATCGTCAATTGGCAGCCGAACACCCGGGCGCTTATGCGGTTATTAGAGATGGAAGTTGCGCGCCGTCCAAATGACCTCGACGCTCAGGCTCTTTTGAAGGAGCTTGTGGAACAACCCGGTGTACGGGACGCGCTCGAGAGCGCACCAATTTCTGCACCTGTGCCGGTCCTGACCATGAACTTCAAAGTTGGCGATGCAGACCTCAATTTGTTTTCGATGATCGCGACCATCGGCATGAGCGCCGATGCGGCATTGGACGACATCCGGATTGAAACCCTGCTGCCGGCAGACGATGCCACCCGAACCTGGTTTCTAGCGCGCGTACACTAAGCGAGCAGACTATCCCCCGGTGTAAAGGCTGCCTTTTTGCGCAAAAGCCTCTGCGGCAAAACGCATGAACGTTCGAATTCGGGCAACATTTTTCAAGTCCGGATGGGTCAGCAGCCAAATGTCGAGATAATACTCCGGCTCCAGACCGGGCACCCGCATCAGATCCGGATCCGGATCGCCCATGAAACACGGCATGTTCACAATCCCGAGCCCGGCTTTGGCTGCAGCATGGGCGGCAATCATGTCATCGGCCAGCACACTGACATGGGCGTTCGGATACCGGGCCCGGATCCGCTTTGGCACGCGCTGGGAAGCCCATTTGAACACAAGGCAACCGATCGAAATGTCTGAGGGACTGGCCGTTAGCGCATCGCCGAACCGGCGGGCATAGTCTTTGGAGATGTAGTAAGTGCGTTTTTGGCGCGTCGCCATTCTGCCAAACAGTGTCTCATCCGGCTTGTTTGTGACACGCACTGCAACGTCCGCCTCGCGCCGATGCAGGCTCAAGACCTCGTTGGCCGCGATCATCTCCATCTGGATCCGCGGGTGCCGTTCGGCAAAGGCCTTCATGATCTCCGACAGCTGCACCTGAAACATCAACTGCGGCGCGGTGATCCTGAGTGGTCCTTCCAGCCCGGCATCCTGCGCTGTGATGCTGGTGTCGAGCGCCAGCAGTTCTTTTTCCACCCGCGCACCGGTTTCCAAGGCTTCTTGTCCGGCAGCCGTTGGCATAAACCCGTCCGGGATCCGCTCAAACAGACGGGTCCCGAGTTCATCTTCCAGACTGGCAAGGCGCCGCGACACGGTCGAGTGTGTCACCTTTAAAAGACCCGCCGCTTTGGTGATGCTGCCTGCCTTGGCAATGGCGAGCACAAATTTCAGATCGTCCCACTTTTCCATGCTGTGCATTTTTGCACAAAAGCTGTTCGATATTGAAGAATTTTTATCATGCCGCCTCCTGCCTATCTTGATCCCATCGCAACAAAGGAGAGTTCCGCATGACCACTCAAGCACTTGCCCTGATCACAGTTACTGACAAAGACGCCCTCGGCGCTTATCGCGAGAAAGCCCCAGACGCCCTTGCCCGGCACGGCGGCTCGGTCGTGCGCGCAGATCCAGAGCCCGTCGTTCTGGAAACAGCGGGTGATCGGCCGAACATTGCCGCACTGTTGTCCTTCCCGAGTGCCGAAGCGGCACAGGCATGGATCAACGATCCGGATCTTGCCGACGTTCATGCCTTGCGCAACAAGGGCGGCAAATCCACGATTGTTGTCATCCCGAACTGAGCCAATTGGGCATCCGGGTATGCTGCTTTAGAAAAGAAAACGGCCATCAGGTAGTCACCAGATGGCCGGCAGTTTGGGAGGAATGAGCGCGGTAATTAGATGGGGCCACGCGCTGTTTTTATTATCTGGTCCAGCTCAGATTTAGTTTTTCCCTGACTTCTTGAACCAGCGCTTCTTTGCTTATGAGCACATCCGCCTTAAGGCTGTTCGACATAAATCTCGTGCCATTTTCAGCGGTTTCGATGTCTTCAACCAGACTGTCTAGGTCTGTGCATATCTCAAACATTTCCGGATCATTGCCGCATCTTTTTATTATGGCGGCCCAATCTGATGGAAATATCGATTTGATCCTCTGCGTGTTCAACATCGGTCTTCTATGCTCATTTGTATGAGAGCACTTTGCCCGCTGCGGCTGCAGAAACAAGTGAAACACGGTGATAATCACGGTGTTACACGATGTAACGCTGCGTCATTAGCGCTTGTTTTTAAAGCACTTTGGTGAAACTATGATATCCACATGGCAGATCAGGATATCACTAGCAAAGCACGTGAATTTCACGGTGACTCCAACGAAATTCTGACTGCTCTCTCCCAAATATTGGCCAGTTCGAGTTTTTCCAATGCAGAACGGCTGAAGAGTTTTCTTGAATATGTGGTGACCGAGTCGGTCCATGGCCGCGCCGATGCCATCAAGGGCAAAACCATAGCTCTGGATGTCTATGGACGCGGCGTTGAAACCGAAGGCGGTCCGGAAAATGTCGTCCGTGTGGACGCCCGCCGGTTGCGGCGTAGACTTGACGACTATTACGAAACCGACGGCCAGGCAGCCTCGATACGCATTCACATCGATAGCGGCGGCTATGCCCCGCGTTTCGAAGTTTTAGAGGTTTCAGACACGGAGACTGAGACGCCAAAATCAACATCGATCGTCGATCAACGAAACTCTGTGAGGCGTTTCCCGTCGATCTATCTCCTTCTGGTCGGCCTGACTGCGGTCTTCGCAATCATCTTTTTCGCAGGGTATCGGGTTCTTTTCCCTCTCTCAGAGGAGGTTGCCGAGCTACCAGAAAGCCGGGCACCTGAACGGCAGGCACTTCTGGAGAAATCTCCGGTATCCCTCCAGGCCGTGAATATGGCAGAGCAAGCGCGAACTTTGATGGTTCCGATCACTGATCTCAAACGTCAAAAACTTGCCCTTGGTTTTTTTGAGCACGCTCAAGAATTGGATCCGAAGTATTTCGGCGGATATGCAGGTGCTGCGCAGATTTTCGGCACACTTGCTTTGTTTTCACTCGATGAAAATGAACGGCAGGCATTGAGTGCGAAAGCCATGGAATTGGCACGACAGGCAATTCAGCTGAACCCGACAGCAGCTTGGGCCCAATCTTCTGCTAGTTGGGCGCATTATGTAAGCGGCAATTTCGAAGAAGCTTTACGAATGTCTGCGCGTGCCTTTGAACTCGACAGAAACGATCCTGCGATAACTGCCGTCTATGCGGTTATTGCGATGACCAGCGGAGACTTCAAATTTGCTCGGGACTTGTCCGACCCAAGCTCCACGACAATAAAAGTCGATCCTAAAACGGGCACTCGCAACACCTACGCCATGACAAATTATTTTTTGGGCAATTATGCAGAAGTGTTGAGTTCCTACCAAACCGCAGCTGAGTTGGGAGAGCCGATCAGTCCTCTCAACATGGCATTTGAGATAGCTGCCTTCCACGCATTGGGTCAGACGGCGGAAGCTCAAAGGAAACTCAAGGCGTTGACAAAAAGTTGGCCAAACATCCCATTGGACAAGATCCTCCGCCGCGGCTTCAAAGACCCCCAGCACCTGGACGACGTCTTCGACCGCTTGATAGATCTTGGCTGGTCCCCTCCTCAATCACCATAACCTGGTACTGCATTTGGACAGCGCCAATTGCGTTTTGTTACCTGGTTCCGCCCAGATTGAGTTTATCCCTGACTTCTTGAACCAGTGCTTCAATGCTTTGCAGAATATCAGCCTTCAAACTATCGGACATAAATGCCTTATTGCTTTCCGCAGTTTCGATATCTGCGGCAAGTCGGTCCAAGTCTTCACAAATTTCAGTCATATCTGGGTCACTGCCGCATTTCTCCAAAACGGCGGCCCATTCTGCAGGAAAAATCGATTTGATCCTCTGCTCGTTCAACATCGGTGTACTGCGCTCACTTTTTTCAAAGAATTGTGCCCGCTTTCAGAACGTGAACAAGTGAAACACGGTGATACCCACAGTGACGCAGCGTCATTTGTCATTGATTTTAAAGCATTTTGATGAAAACATGCGCCCCTCATGGCAAAACAAGCACCCACAGCGGTTACACGTGAATTTCACGGTGACTCGTCAGAGGTTCTGGCGGCGCTGAATGATGTCTTGTCCAGTTCAAGCTTTGCCAATGCCGATCGGCTGAAAAACTTTCTTGAATATGTGGTGCAAGAAACCCTCAAGGGCCGCGCCGAAGCCATAAAGGGCAAAACAATTGCCCAAGATGTCTATGGACGCAGCGCGGCAACGGATGGTGATCCGGAGAATGTCGTCAGGGTGGATGCCCGCAGGCTGCGCCGCAAGCTCGCCGATTACTACAATTCCGAAGGGAAAACGGCTGCAATCCGCATTCACATCGACAGTGGCGGCTATGCGCCCCGCTTCGAAACCGTTGATAGCGTCGAAGATCCACCGGAAGAAACCCAAGCAGATGCAGCCACTCCGGCCCGGAAACATCTCTCTATTCCGACTTCAAGACTTATGGTCGTGGCGTTGCTTGGTGCCATCTTCGCTGCGGTCCTTGGCTCTGGATTTCTGTTTCTTTCCAAGCCGGTCGAGAAACAACAGGCCGCAAGTGGCACCGGCGATTTGTCTTTGGAGCGCCAGGCCCTCTTGGAAAAATCCCCGGCGACGCTGCAAGCATTCAATATGATCGAGCAGGCCCGCCAACTGCTCTTTCCAATTTTCGATCTGGAGCGGCAGCAACTGGCTTTGGGTTTCTTCAAGAAAGCGATCCAGCTAGATCCGGGATATTATCGCGGTTATGCAGGCGCAGGCCTGACAATGGGTACCCTAGCGTTGTTAAGCCCTGGCGGCCCGCAAAAGGAAGAACTCAGGGCATCGGCAACCGAATATGCGCAAAAGGCCGTCGAGCTGAACCCGACAAGTGCCGTGTCTCAATCATCGGCCTCCTGGGTTGCACTAGCAAATGGACAACACGAAGACGCACTACGGTTGTCCAAACGGGCACATGCCCTGGCACCGGATGATCTCAATGTGCTCGGGATTTACGGGATCATTGCGCTTGCCAATGGAGACCCTCAGCTGGCATTCGAGCTCTCCAAGAAACCTATTGAACAAGAAGTGGCGTTGCAAAGGACTGCCATTCGAAATGTCTATGCGGTGGCCAACTATTTCCTTGGCGATTATCACGAAACTTTAGAGGCACTCCAAATCGCTGCGGAACGCGGCGAACCGGTCAGTTCAGGCATGTTGGCCTTTCGGGTCGTTGCTCATCATGCCCTTGGCGAGATGGAAATGGCCCACAAACATGCCAAGGTGCTGCAGGAAAACTGGCCAGTGGCAATTGACAAAGCCTTTGAGCGGATTCTCCGCAACCCAGAACAATCCGCAGACATTGCCCGCCGGCTGCGGGCCTCCGGGTGGAGCCCGCCCGCCAGCGGCACAACTAACTAGCCTGTATCAGTCTGCAAGACTCGGACGGCGCCTTTAAGCAAACCTGACCGGAAAAATCAAACAACCGGCTTCACCAGTCGCATGCGCCAAGTCACATTCTTCTTGTCAGACTGAAGCCGGTAATCGTCCAGAACGTCCCATTTACTGTTATCGCTGGTGGCGTCCCACAGCTTGGCGATCAGCTTGTTGGCACCGGACTCCGGCTTGTTCGGTGCATACATGGAAAGCGCAATGACACCGTCCTTTTTCAAGAAAGGCACATAACGGGAAACAACTGCAGCAGGATCTTCAGCAAAATGCAAAACTTCGTTGAAAACAATCGCTGAGAACTGCTCACCTTCGTTTGGTTCAAACGTGTGCATATCGCCCGCGCGCAAAGAGGCAATCGCCGGATCGACGTCTGCGATTTCCAATGAGGCCGGTGACAGGTCCATACCGACATACCGTTTGACACCCATCGGCTGAAGCCGCTCATAAAGCAAACCTTCGCCACAGCCGATATCCAACACTTCATCCATGGAGTTGGTCAGCGTCAACCACATGCCGATGATGCCATAACGGCCGCTTTCCGGCAGCGAGCGCAAAAAGGCCCAGCGCCCGGCCTCGTATTCTTCATCCCAGCCTTCGGCAGTGCTCGCGTTTTTCGACATGTCTACTCCAATGGACAGAGCGGGCCAAACCGGCCCGCCAGTACAAATCATTTCTCAAGGGATCACTTATAGGGATCGGCGGCGTCGCGCAAACCATCCCCGAGGAAATTAAACGCCAAAACCACAATGATGATCGGGATCACCGGCGCCATCAGCCAGGGATAGACCGTCACAACAGAGATGTTCTGCGCTTCGTTCAGCAGAACACCCCAGGAGATCGCAGGACGGCGAAGCCCCAGATTGAGATAGGACAGCGCGGTTTCACCCAAGATCATCGCCGGGATCGACAGGGTCGCCGACGCAATGATGTGGCTGGTGAAACCTGGTAGAAGGTGTCGTGTTATGACCCGCTTCGGCTTAGCCCCCATCATGACGGCTGCCTTGGCGTATTCTTCCTCGCGAAGTGACAACAGTTTGGAACGCACGGCCCGCGCAAGCCCCGGCCAGTCGAGCAGCCCCAAAATAATGGTCAGGCCGAAATAAACCCACACCGGGCTCCAGGTGACCGGCAGTGCCGCCGACAGTGCCATCCACAAGGGCAATTCCGGCAGGGACCGCATAATCTCGATCAGCCGTTGGATCAGAGTGTCGGCAATACCGCCGAAGTACCCGGCAATGCCGCCAAAAAACAGGCCCAAAACAATCGAGATGGTCACCCCAACCAGACCGATGGTCAGCGAAAGTCTGGCGCCATAGACAAGGCCGGAGAATTGATCACGCCCAAGCCGATCTGTGCCGAGGAGAAAAGCTGTGCCCCCTTCGGCTGCGCAGAACAGGCGGAACTTGGCCGGAAAGAGCCCCCAGAATTCGTAGGTATCTCCACTACAGAAAAACCGTAGTTTTTGAACTTTTTCCGGATCGGGAGAATATTCCCACTGCAGGGTTTCCATATTGATTTCGGACTTCAGGCCGTAAACGAACGGGCCGACGAATTGGCCCTCATGGAACAGGTGTAGCGGCTGCGGCGGCGCATAGAGGTGATAACTGTCCCGGCTGTTCGGCGTGTAGGGCGCAATCACTTCGGCAAACGGAACGCAGAGGTAAAACAGCAGTAAGACCACACCAGACCAGACGGCCAGTTTGTGGCGTTTGAACTTCCACCACATGATCTGCCACTGGGAGGCCTGATAAAACCGCTCCTGCTCCGGGCTCAATTCTTCGACAACGGCCGGATTGAACGGCGCCGGATCGACATAGTGGCCGGCCTCGCGCGTGCCGTCCTTGGTTTTGACATCCTCCGTCATGACGCTGCCCCCCCGCCAAGACGGATCCTTGGATCCAGCACCGCCAGGAGGAGATCGGAAATCAGCATCCCGATCAGAGTGAGTATGGCAACGAACAGCAGCACAAATCCGGCCAAAAACTGATCTTGCGATTGCAAGGCCGACAAAAGAACCGGGCCTACAGTCGGTAAGCTCATGACAACCGAAACAATGACCGAACCGGAGACCAGAGACGGGATCAGGTTCCCGATATCGGCAATAAAGGGGTTGATCGCCATGCGCAGCGGATATTTCACCAACAGCTGGCCTTCCTTCAAGCCTTTGGCCCGGCCCGTAGTGACATATTGCTTGTGAAGTTCATCCAGAAGATTTGCGCGCAGACGCCGGATCATGCCGGCCGTACCGGATGTTCCGATCACGACAGTTGGCACGATCAGATGGGCCAGAACCGACATCGCCTTGTCGAAACTCCAAGGTTGATCGATGTATTCGGGGGACATCAGCCCTCCGACGGACAGGCCGAACCAGCGATTGAAAAAATAAAGGAGGATCAGCGCCAGCAGAAAGTTGGGTGTTGCCAGTCCAACATAGCCGATGAACGTAAACCCATAATCACCCCAGGAGTACTGCCGGGTGGCCGAATAAATCCCGATTGGAAACGACACCACATAAACAAACAAGATGGTCGCGAAATTGAGAACAACGGTCAGCGGCAGTGTCGGGCCGATCACGTCAGCAACGGGTTTGTCGAATTCAAATGACCAGCCCCAATTGCCTTGCAAAAGGCCGTCAAAACCGTGCGGGCCCGGCCACATGCCGATCCAGATCAGGTACCGCTCAAAAAACGGCCGATCGAGGGAAAATTCCTTACGCAAAAATTCCAGCTTGGCGATGGAGGATTGTTCACCAGACGTCTTCAGCGCGGCGATCTGATTGGAAATGTAATCACCGGTTGGCAATTCAATAATGAAGAACACCAGAAAGCTGATCACGAACAAGGTCGGGACCATCATCAATATCCGGCGCGAAATATAGTACAGCACCTACAATTCCCCTCAGCCCAATCCCTGCACGGGTTTCGCCAACCCGCGCACAGCACCTTACAGCCTTATCTCTAAGACGTCTTTAGAGCGAGCGTCAGCCCATCAGAAAACGGCAGCATTGATATTACGACCCGTTCGTCCTGATTGAGTTTCTGGTTTAGCTCGCGGATATCGTCAACAGCCGGATCGCTCACCGATGAATTGATGACGTCGCCAAGGCGCAACATATTGTCGAAAACCAGGATCCCGCCAGTGCGCAGCAGTTTCAACGCCAACTCGTAGTAGCGTGTGTAACTCTTCTTATCGGCGTCGATAAAGATCAGATCAAAGGTGCCGCCTTCTCCCGCATCGAGCAGCGCTTCGATCACCTTTTCTGCCCGCCCGACGCGAAAGTCGACCTTGTTCCGAACCCCGGCTTCCTGCCAATGGCTTTCAGCAATCGTCTGCCAATCCGGGCGTTTGTCGATCGCGATCAGTTTGCCGTCGTCGGGCAGCGCAGACGCCATCCACAAGCTGCTGTATCCGGTGAAAACACCGAGTTCCATGACCTTCTTTGCGTTTAAAGTCCGGATCAGGAAATGCAGCAGCTGCCCCTGCTCCTGCGGCACACGCATATCTGCCTCTTGGAGGCTTTGCGTGCGTTGCCGCAGTTTGGCCAAGGCCGGCGTTTCTCGTGTGCCAACCTCACACACATAGTCAATCAGCTCTGACGTCATTTCCAGCCGGTCAGCCATAGTTCGCCCTTTGGAGTCGCGTAGGGGTGGATCCAGGTCTCGTTCAGACCTTACTTAGCCATATAAAACTCATCCATGCGATGAATTCCATAATGCGCACCCGGATCCCAGCCATAGATGCCTTCAAGCGGAACGTTTTTGACACCCTTGACCACCACAGGCTGGCGCACCCCAGAAACCAAGCCTATCCGGATGGTTTCGTCCGCATGGATCTGGAGCATTTCCTGCCAAATCGCCGTGCGCTCGTCCGGTGTCTTGGAAACCAGCCAGGCTTCATAAAGCTCCATCAACCGCTTGGCGGGCGCCCAATCCATTGGTTCACCGCCAGATCCCTTGGTTTCATAGTGATCGCCCCAGGCATGCCAAGTCAGGCTTTCCGATTGCACCGGAGCAAGCTCTTCTGGGTCCATATCAGCGGTCGGAATACCATTATCCATGCCCCACCAAACCGACATCACCAGATCACCGGTGATCGCGCGTTCACGCAGATTGTCGCGCTGGCTCGGCTTGGCAAACAGTTTGACGCCGATGTCTTTCCAGTTCTCAGCAATCAGTTCAAGAGCATCGGATTGGGTTTCGCTCTCGCCGGACGTCTCAACAATGATCTCCAGCGGCCGGCCGTCGGGCATCAGGCGGATACCCTTGCCGTTCCGCTCCGTGAGGCCAATTTCATCCAGCAGCGCATTGGCTTTTTCTGGATCGTATTCGGCCCACTTCCTGGTGTATTCCGGCAAATAAAGCGGGCTCATGGTCAACACGGTGTCGTTGCCCGGTGTTCCGAGGCCGAAAAACAGAACCCGGTTCAGGAGGTTCCGGTCGATCCCGATCGACAGCGCATGCCGGAAACGGGTGTCGCGCAAAAGCTTCCGCCAAACCGGGTCTTTAACCGTCAGATTGGGCAGGATCGACATTTCCGACCCCTTGGCATTGGACCAGAGCGCGGTCACATAATCGTTCAGCTTTTCACCCTTTTTCAGCACGGTGATGTCAGAAAAGCTCAAATTACGCGCCTGAAGATTGCTTTCACCGGCTTGGGTCTTTGCCGGGATCAGCTTGCCATCGGCAACAGTCATAATCACTTCGTCAATATACGGCAGTTGCTGACCGGTGCTGTCGATGCGGTGGTAGTACGGATTTCGTTCCAAAATGAACCGCAGGTCGCTGTTGTCATTGCTGCGCACCCAAGGCTGAAGTGTCGGCAGGTCCACATTGCGGGCGCTGTACATTTCGTCTTTCTTGCCGTGCAGAGGCGCCCAGCTGCGGGCTTTTACCTTGGCAGCCTCGGAGGCAATGAAATCCGGGTCGCCGTATTTCTCATGGTATTGCTTCAAATAATGCGCCGGACGGTAGATGAACGGCGGACGCGCCTTGGCAAGATGCGGCAAGAACAAGGGATTGGGAGCATCCCAAGTAAAGCGGACAGAAGTCTCGTCAATTACTTCGAATTTCGGACCTTTGCCATCCGCCAGAAGAAACGGCGGCAGGCCGGATGGAGTCAGCTTCTCGTTGGTGACAACATCTTCAAAATAGTAGCGGAAGTCTTCAGCCCCAAAAGGATGCCCGTCAGACCATTTGTGGCCTTCCCGGGTATGCAGCGTAAAGATACGCCCGTCCTCGACTTCAACACTCTCCAGCAGATCTGGAACCAGTTCCAGCTTGTCATTGTAGCCCATCAGACGGGCATAGCCCCAGACATTGATCAGCCGAACGTCTTTAGCACGCCCAATCAAAGTATTCAGAGAACCGCCATGTTTGCCGATGGTGCGCCCTTTGGCTTCCAAATCCACGACCAGCGGTTCAGTTGGCACACGCTCAGCAACAGGCGGCAAGTTCGGATCGAGCCCCGGAATTTCTTTCAATTCCAAGGCGGCCACAGGCCCGGCGAGCGCAAAGGCAGACAGGAAGACACCTGACGCCAAGGCTTTTTTAAAGTTCATGCTGCAGTCCCCTCAAGCGCCCCGGCATTCTTAAGGCCAGGTGCGCAGACATAATGTTCTGGTTCTATTTCAAAGAGCGACGGACGGTCACCGCCGGTCAGCCGGAAGGGTTCCGGCCAAAGGTGCGGTTCAGATGCGCGATTGGCATCGAGAGCCGCAAAATCTAAAGGCGCCGACAGATCTGGCTCCGGAACAGCCGACAACAGCGCCTTTGTGTAAGGATGAAGCGGATTGGAGACGACTTCCCGGGTTTCTCCAAGCTCCACCAGCCGGCCTCGGCACATCACGGCGATCCGGTCGGCGATGTAGTCGACGACCGCCAGATTGTGACTGACGAACAGGTACGTGAGATTGAGGTCCCGCTTCAGATCTTGAAGCAAGTTCAAAATCTGCGCCTGTACCGACACGTCCAGCGCGGACGTCGGCTCATCGCACAGTATAAATTCCGGATTGAGCGCAAGCGCTCGGGCGATTCCGATCCGCTGACGCTGGCCGCCGGAGAAGGAATGCGGATACCGGCGCAGGAACCTTGGATCGAGCCCTACGAGTGTCATGAGACCGCGGACACGCTCGGCCCGTTCTTCCGCGGTGCCGATGTTATGCACCTCGAACGGTTCGGACAGGATGTCGTTGACGGTCATACGCGGGTTCAGCGAGGAAAACGGATCCTGGAAAATCAGCTGAACCCGGCGGCGGTAATCCATCAGATCCGCACCGGACAGATCAGCAATGTTTTCAAGCCCATGGCCGCGATTGTAGACGACTTCGCCGTGCTCCAGGCCAATCGCCCGCAGGATCGCCTTAGCAGCCGTCGTTTTACCCGATCCCGATTCACCAACCAAACCAAGGCATTCGCCGCGTTTGATGGTCAAATTGATGCAATCCAGCGCTGTCAGGGTTTTGGGTTTCGACCCGAAAAAAGATCCCTTGCGAAGGGTGAATTCCTTGGTTGCGTTGCGCATTTCGACCAGTGTCTCACCCGGCAACACATCACACTTCGGCCGGTTTTTTGTCAGGTCATCCGACTTTACTTCAATTGGACGGATCGGCACCAGCCGCTCGTTTTTGTCCATATGAAAGCCTGGAACCGCGTTCAAAAGCGCCTTCAGGTAATCATGCTGCGGGTTGGAAAAGAGCTGCTCTGCGGTGCCTTTTTCCATGATCCGGCCGTGATAAATCACGGCAATCTCGTCTGCCATGTTGGCGACCACACCAAAATCATGGGTGATCATCAGAACTGACATCCTGAGTTCTGATTGCACATCGCGGATGAGTTTTAAGATCTCCGCCTGGATCGTTACATCAAGAGCGGTGGTCGGCTCGTCAGCGATCAACAGCGCTGGCCGGCAAATCATGGCCATCGATATCATCGCACGTTGGCGCAAACCGCCAGACAATTCGAACGGATAGGTGTCCAGAGCCCGTGCCGGGTCTGGAAACTGAACCAAACGCAGCATTTCTTGTGTCAGTTCACGGGCTTCGGCTCCAGAAACGTTGCGGTGGAGCATGGCCGCTTCGCCGATCTGATCGCCAATCGTATGCAGCGGCGACAAAGATGTCATCGGCTCTTGGAAAATGATCGCGACCCGATTGCCGCGCAGATGGCGCATTTGCGGACCCTTACGGTCCAATGCAGCAATGTCGATTGGCTGCTCGGCGCCGGTAGGATCAGACAGGATTACTTTGCCGGCGGTTACTGATGCCGCTTGCGGCAGCAATCCCATGATTGTCTGGGAAATCACAGTTTTTCCGGAACCTGACTCTCCCACGAGAGCTACGGTCTTGTTCTCCGGCACAACGAAAGAGACATCGTCGACGGCCTGCGTCCGGCCTTCGGCAGTATTAAACTCTACTGTCAGCCCCTCGATGGAGAGAACATTCACCGTCATTTACCTCCCAGCGCCCGGATTGTCCGCGAGACCTACTAAGCCCATGTTGCAAAACAAAGACAATCAAATTCGTGCTGCATTAGCAACGCAATAATCCAGTATCGGGCGCTGTGATCTAAATCACATGTTCAGAATAATCTTTTGAAAGGCATATTATGCCCACAGGTAAGGACAAAATCGCCCTTACTCTGCGGCGGAAACCGGGGCAATGCCGGGCTCTTCTTCCTGCGGAGACACCGCTCCCACTGGGTCGAGCCAATAGACATCCATTCGACCGCTGCGGCCGCGCAAGTGGTGCGCACCCACTTCTTTCTGGCTCCGCTCATTGGGAAGGCGGCGCACGGTTTCAGCGCTGGCAAGAATCGTGACCTCTGGATCCCCTGCCACCTCGCGGCCCAAATGCTGCAGCCGTTCAGCAGCATTCACCGTATCGCCCACAACCGTGTAGTTCCAGCGATCAAGGGCGCCGACATTGCCGACCAAGGCTGGACCAGTGTGAATACCGATACGCATGCGAATCTGCGGCAGGCCTTCCGCTTGTGCCGCTTCATTGGCCTCTTTCAACGCAGCCGCGATCCGGCGGGCCGTCCGCACAGCCGCTTCCGCATGATCCGGCTGGTCATCCGGCGCGCCCCAGAAGGCAAGCATACCGTCGCCCAAGAATTTGTCGACAGTCCCACCTTCACTCTCAACCGCTTCCACCAGGATCGCAAAATGCTGGTTGAGCAAAGCAGCTGCCTGCTCAGCGCTCATGTTTTCAGAAAGCGCGGTGAAACCGACAATATCGCTGAACAGGATCGTCAGCTCCGCTTTGCGGGCTTCAGCAGCCTTCTCTCCCCCAAGCCGCATCAACTTGATGAACAAAGACCGGGGCACATAGGTGTTCATGGCTTTTAGGCCTTCAACCATCGCGTTGAAAGCCGACGCCACCTGATCCATTTCGGCGATCCGGCTCCTCGGCAATGGCTCAACGTCATGCAGAGACAACGTTGCCACCTTTTCAGATTGCCGCGACAGGTTCCGCAAAGGCCTTGAAAACCGGCGGCCGAGCCAGATGGCGATCAGAACAGAAACAACAAGCGCTCCAAGTCCGACAAATCCGGACCCGGCCAAACGCTCGACTTCCCGTGAGACGGTCGCGCCCAAATAATACTGTCCGACGGTCAACGGTTCGGCACTGAAACCGGAAACCATACTCCGCATCATCAGGTAAACATCGGCTTCCGTCTCGATAACCGAAACTTCGATTCCAAGTTCCGAGGCGCGCCCAAATTCATCCAGCGGATCTTCTTGGCCGATGGCTGCTAAAACCGGATCCCCAACGGTTTCCCAGGATCCAGGCAAATTTTGAGATATGCTTCCGCCGGTCTGTATCCAGTCGGCGTCAGAGTGCATCAGCACCTCGCCATCACCACCGAGTATGAAAACCGTGTTGTCGACACCCTCATCTTGCCCGGCAACAATCTGCGCCAGGTTTTCCATCGAGCTTGCAGCGGTTAAGGCGGCAAACATTTCGCCTTCATACACCAAAGGCACCGTCACATTGGCGAACAAGCCCACCTCGTGGCGCATAATCGGGCCCCAAACCGGACCGCTTTCTGCAGTGATCTCCGGAAAATTCTCCGGTTTCATTCCCGGTGCTGGCACATCGGAATTGATCCGCCACAGTTTTCCGCTTGGAGCACGGTAAACACCAATTCGCCGCCCTTCACTGTCTGTAACGGCAAGAGTGGTCAAATCCGTGTTGGTTTTGAGGGCAATGGAAAAGTCCTCAAAAATGCGCTTGCGATCTTCAAGGGATAGAGTGCCGTCTTCAAAAAACGGCTTGAGCCCAACCACTGCATTTTCAACGGACTGAAAATGGGTCTGGATTTGGCTTTCAAGCGCTTGGGTGCTCAAGATCGTCTTGTCGTTCAACAAAGAGAACGTATTCTTGATATTCGCCGACACTGACAAGGCCAGCACAAGCCCGATAGCGATAGCAACAAAACCGCCAAAGCCCAGCCCGACGATCGTCGCCAGCTTCAGCCGAAACCGGCTGGGTTTGCGGAAAATGCGCACCATCGGGCTTTGTCCTTTCATAACTTCAGTGTTTCATTGCCTGACAGTTGCCGTCAAATTATGGCAATCAACACAACAAAGCCTTGCCAATTTCACTTCGCACCTGAGGTAGCGAGTGTTTTGCTCAGTGCAAGATCTTGCAGGAGAATCACGGTTTTTGCATCCCGGATCCGGCCGTCGCCGATCATTTTGAGGGCGTCCTTCAGTGGAATATGAAGCACTTCAATATCTTCGCCTTCATGTTCCGCACCGCCGCCCTCTCCCTTTTTGTGGCCATCGTGGTAGTTGCCACGGAAGAAGGATAGAAATTCGGTGACCGACCCGGGGCTCATTTGCAAGTCATAGAGATGTTCTAACTCTGACACCTCAAAGCCAGTCTCTTCCATCAATTCCGACCGTATACGCTCTTCCGGATGAGCCCCTTCCAAGAGCCCGGCGGGCGCTTCGATGAAGGTTTCCGTGCCGTCGACCAGCCAAACCGGCAGACGGAACTGGCTGGTTAGAAGAACACAATCTGTCTCTGGATTATGGAGCAAGCAGACTGCGCCGTGGCCTCGGTCGTAAACTTCGCGGGTTTGCTGCTGCCACGCGCCGTCCCGCCGCCGGTAATTCAGCGTGTAGTTGGTCAGTTTGCCCCAGTTTTGCGACAAAACCTCGGATTGGAGGATTTTCAGTTTTTCTTCATTGCTCATGAAAACTCCAAAAATCAGTCCTTTTCCGCCAAACCCAATTCCTTGAGAATTTCTGCCGTGTGTTCTCCAAGCGCTGGTGCGGCTCTTTCCAGAACAAGATTGCCGTTTTTGAAACGGATCGGCGAACGGACCGACGCCACAGAACCACCCTCAACATCAGTGGCAGGCAGTTCCACTTTCATGGCGCGATGCTGGATCTGCTTGTCTTCGAAAACGTCTTCGACAGAGTTGATCGGCCCGGCCGGCACGCCTTCCAGTTCCAACGCCGCCAAAAGGTCGTCGCGCGTCCTTGCCGCGGTCTCAGCGACCAGAATCTCAACCAGCTCAGTCCGGGAAGCGACACGTGCCGCGTTTGTGGCGTACTTTGGATCTTCAGCCAGCTCCGGCCTTCCAAGCACGCCACACAATCGCCGGTATTGGCTATCATTGCCAACTGCAATGATCAGATGGCCGTCTTTTGCCGGAAACACCTGATAAGGCACGATGTTGGGATGGGCATTGCCAAGGCGCTTTGGCGTCTTGCCGGAAACAAAATAATTAAGGGCCTGGTTCGCCAGAACACTGACCTGCGCATCCAATAGCGCCATGTCGACCCATTCCCCTTCACCGGTTTCATCCCGGCGGCGGAGCGCAGCCAGAACCCCGATCACGCCATAAAGGCCGGTAAAAATATCGGCAAAGGCAACGCCGATTTTTTGCGGATCACCGTCCGGGTCACCGGTGAGGTCCATAATCCCCCCCATGCCCTGGATCATGAAGTCATAGCCGGCCCGGTGCGCATACGGCCCCTCTTGGCCAAATCCGGTGACCGAGCAATAGACCAGCTTCGGGTTGACGGCAGAAAGATGCTCGTAGTCGAGCCCGTATTTCGCCAGGCCGCCGACCTTAAAATTCTCAACCAAAACATCTGCGTCCGCGACGAGTTTGCGGACAATTTCTTGCCCCTCCTCGGTGCGGAAGTCGACCGTAATCGAGCGTTTGCCGCGATTGCACGAGTGAAAATAGGCTGCATCGCCTGCTTCGCCCTCGGACGTTGTCAAGAAAGGCGGGCCCCAACCACGGGTATCATCGCCTTGTGGACTTTCAACCTTGATCACTTCGGCGCCGAGATCAGCAAGCGTCTGACCAATCCAGGGGCCGGCGAGAATACGGGCCAATTCTACGACCTTGATGCCTTTGAGCGGCGCAGTCATTCGTTATGTCCTTGAAGTTCCGGTATCAGGCTTCGGATGTCTTGCGATAGATGAAGTTGCGGTCTGCCTTGATCCCTTCCGGGTTTTCCAAAAGTTCGAAGTTGGCCAGTTTCAACTCCAGCCCCGTTAAAACATAGCCGCCAACCGCCATGCGGTCGTTGATCAAGGGCGCCAGCCAATGAACCGTTGCAAGATCCGTTGTCGGGTCGCCGGAGCCCAAATCAATGTGGGCAAAAGACGCCTTGCCGCCGACACGCGGCTCGCAGAAGCCCAATGTGTCGCGGATATCTCCCTGGATCATATGCTCGGCATCCGGCGCGCAGCTCGGATGGCACGTCAAAGCATGATCAAAAACGAAGATTTCCTTATTTGGATAAATCTCGCGCAGGTGATCATAGGTCCGGCCGTTGCCCAGTCCCAATTCAAGGATTGGGCCTTCGACCTCGTTCACCTTGTCGACAAGGTATTCAAGGATGATTTTCTGGGAAGTCATACGGCGGATGAAGCTGTCCAAACGGCTCATTTAAAAAAGTCCTGACTGTGCAACACGGTTGCACTGCATAGACCGTGTCCTGCATCAGGTCAAAGCCGATAAGGCGCAGTTTTCTAAGTATTGCTCCGCAAACACTTCAACTGCAGGGTAAAGGCAGCCTTGCCCCGTTGACGAACCGCCACAATGTCTGCAAACGGGACAGCTAACAAAAACCGCACGCATGCGGAGCACTTCGGGGAGACATCGATGCAATCCAAAACGGCGCCCGCCATCCGCTTGGAAGACTATCAGCCGCCGGCCTACCGCATCGAAACCGTTGATCTCGATATCCGTCTTGATCCCAAGGCCACGATCGTCGTCACAGAGCTGTCGGTCATCCGTCAGCCGGAAACAGCCGGCCATGTGCCGCTGGTGCTGGATGGCGACAATTTGAAATTGCTGTCGCTTGAGCTAAACGGCAAAGCCGTTCCGGAAGACCACTACAAAATATCAAAAACGGCGTTGGAACTGGCCGCGCCGGAAGAAGATCGTTTCACACTGACGATCACCACAGAAGTCAACCCGGATGCCAACACCCAGCTGATGGGGCTTTACCGCTCGTCTGGAACCTATTGCACCCAATGCGAAGCTGATGGGTTCCGCCGGATCACATACTTTCCGGACCGTCCGGATGTTCTGTCGGTCTACACCGTGCGCCTGGAAGCGCCCAAGGATAGCTGCCCGGTTCTGCTCGCCAACGGCAATTTGAAAGAAACCGGAGAAATCGCCGGGACCGGCAATCATTTTGCCATTTGGCACGATCCGCACCCCAAACCGGCGTACCTGTTTGCGCTGGTCGCGGGTGATCTCGCCAAGGTACCAGACAGCTTTACAACGGCGTCAGGAGATACCGTTGAACTGAACATTTATGTCGAACACGGCAAAGAAGATCTCTGCGATTGGGCGATGGATTCGCTCAAACGGTCCATGCGCTGGGATGAAGACGCCTTCGGGCGCGAATATGACCTTGATGTCTTCAACATCGTTGCCGTCTCGGACTTCAACATGGGCGCGATGGAGAACAAGGGCCTCAACATCTTCAACGACAAATATGTGCTGGCCGACCCGGAAACGGCAACAGATCAGGACTATGCCAACATCGAAGCGGTGATCGCCCACGAATACTTCCACAATTGGACGGGCAACCGCATCACCTGCCGGGACTGGTTCCAGCTGTGCCTGAAGGAAGGCCTGACTGTCTTCCGCGATCAAGAATTTTCAGCGGACATGCGCTCGCGCCCTGTAAAACGCATTTCCGATGTCAAACTTTTGAAAATGCATCAGTTTCCGGAAGACGCCGGTCCGCTCGCCCACCCGGTCCGGCCGCGCGCCTATCAGGAAATCAACAACTTCTACACGGCCACGGTCTATGAAAAGGGTGCGGAAATCATCCGCATGCTCAAAACCTATCTTGGAGCGGAGAAATTCCGGGCTGGTCTTGATCTATATTTCGACCGCCATGACGGCGAAGCAACAACGATCGAAGCGTTTCTCACCTGCTTTCAAGACGCCACAGGGACCGATCTCGACCAGTTCTCTCTCTGGTACGAGCAGGCCGGCACGCCTTTGGTCACGGCTGACACCAAATACGATCCGGACAAGCAAACCCTCACTGTGTCGCTCTCTCAGGAATTCCCGCCTCTTCCTGGCCAGAAGAAAGCAAGACCATCTGTCATTCCGCTGCGCTTTGGACTGATCTGCGCCAATGGCCAGGATCTTGAGATTTCCGAGTGCGACGGCGCCGACGTTTCAGGCGATGTGTTGGTGCTCAACAAGGCGCGCCAGAAAGTCACTTTTAAACAGATCCCGGACGCCCCGGTTTTGTCGCTCCTCAGGGACTTTTCAGCACCTGTCCGCCTGACCCAGACCCTACCCTCAGAGGATCTGGCGTTCCTCGCCCGTCATGACACTGATCCCTACAACCGTTGGCAGGCGGTCCAGACCCTTGCGACACAAACTCTGATTGCCCGCACAGAGGCCATGCAGCAAGGCACCCGTCATACAGACACGGACAGTTTGATTGATGTTTTGCGGGGCATTCTCGACGACCAGCAGCTGGACTCTGCCCTGAAAGCCCAGGCACTAACCCTGCCGACCGAAGCCGACATTGCCCAGGAAATTGGCAAGAACGTTGACCCGGACGCCATTCATAAGGCGCGCAACAGCCTGCGCTCCGACATTGGGAGCGGCTTGAGCCAGCATTTCCGTACGATCGCTGAAGATTTTTCTGCAACGGATAAGTTCACTCCGGACGCCGAATCTGCCGGAAAGCGCGCCCTCTCTAACCGCGCACTGCACTATTATGCGCTGTCCGGTGATGCATCCGCCAGCGCATTGGTCTCAGACCGGTTTGCGGCCGCCAACAACATGACCGACCGGCTGGCCGCTCTCACCATCCTGGTGCATGAGGCGATGACTGGGTCTGCGGAGGCTTTGACGGCCTTCCGCAACCGGCACCAATCCAGTGCATTGGCGATGGACAAGTGGTTCATGACCCAGGCAACGGCGCCGCAAGACGGAACGCTGGATGCGATTTCCAAGTTGAGGACTGATCCGCTTTATGAGGCGACCAACCCCAACCGGGTTCGTGCTGTCTTACATTCTTTTGCCACCGGAAATCCTACCCAATTTGCCCGCCCTGATGGCAAAGGTTTTGAGCTCATTGCCGAATCAGTTCTTGAAATCGACAAGCGAAACCCGCAGGTCGCCTCCCGACTTTTGACAAGTTTCCGCTCTTGGAGGGCTTTGGAGAACCACCGGTCAGCCCTTGCAGAATCTGCGCTCCTGAGGATTTCATCAAGCGAAGAACTGTCGAGAGACTGCCGCGACATTGTCGACAGGACCCTGCAATAAACTTCAATACTGAAAAGTGTTAATGTAGCCGCTCGTATAAGACGGCTTTGTTAACCATTTTCTTCTTGGCCGACTCTAGACAAATACTGGCGTATTGATTCAAATGGAAGTGATTCGGGGCCTTGCTCCGGACCGGCGGTATTGAGGCACACTTCCAATGTCAAGAGCACTGGCTGGCTCCACTTCAGAGCGGAGCGGCACTAAGGATTCAGGAAGCAAAACAGAGGCAGTCGCACCAAAAGCGGCTTGGCCGGATCTGTTGAGTGCGGCCCGCTTCCAGCTCGAACGCTCCGACGGCTTGATGCGCCGCCTCATCCCTGCTCTGGCAATCTTCTTTCTCCTCATTCTGGCCGCTTACCGCATCGCCGAATTGGCGGGTGATTACACCGACACCCGTATCGAAGCCGAAACAACGCTCGAACTGATGGCGTCGGTCGCCGCAGCCCCTCTCAATGCAGCCAGTACGGAGATGCCGGAGGCGGGGTATCAAACCACGTTAAAACGCGTCCTGGCCGACAGCTTACCGGCAGGCGCGACCAGCAGCGGCCGGGTCTTTCTGATTTCAGGTGCTGACGGCAAAATCGCTGCCTCCGCGCCCTTGCAGCCATCTCTGGAAGGCCGCCCTCTTACGGACCTGCTCGGCCCATCCCAACCGCTGACCGTCTTTGGTGCCCGTGCCGGTGTTTTGTCCATTCCGATCGACCTGGATGGCCGGGACGACGCGGAGCAAGTTCTGGCGACCGTGCGCCACCTGGATGGCCAGTTGGGCATGATCGCCGCGCTTCAGCCTGAAGCTGCCGTGTTTGCCAAATGGCGCAGCGCGCTTTCGGCCAATGTGACCATGTTCGTCGGCACATCGCTGGTGCTGCTCGCGGTCATCTACGGTTTCTTCAGCCAGGCAACCCGGGCCGAACAAGCGGACGAGCACTACGCTGCAACACGGGCCCGCATCGACACTGCACTGACCCATGGCCGCTGCGGCTTGTTTGACTGGGATCTGTCGCGCGGACGGATCTTCTGGTCGTCTTCGCTGTATGAATTGCTCGGCCGCGAACCCAAAGACGATATTTTGAGTTTCGCGGATGTCGCGGACATTACCCACCCGGACGACATCGACCTCTTGGGCCTTGCCGAACATCTTCTGGAAAGCGGCGAAACCCTGGTCGATGAAACTTTCCGCATGCGCCATGCCGACGGCAGCTGGATCTGGCTGCGCGCCCGCGGCGAAATCCAGCCGGAACCCGGCCGCGCCGAACCTCATCTGATCGGCATCTGCATCGACATCACCGAACAGCATCAACTGGCCGAACAAAGCCAGATGGCGGACCTGCGCCTGCGCGATGCGATCGAAACGATCTCCGAGGCTTTCGTGCTTTGGAACGCCAGCAACGAGCTGGTGATTTGCAACTCCAACTATCAGGCCTTGCACAATCTACCCGCCCATGCGGTCAAGCCGGGCACGCCCTATAAGACCGTCATGGCATCGGCCGAAAACGGCGCAGTTTCTCCGCAGCCGGTTCAAACCAGCCAGCGCCCAGGCGGCCCGGAAGGCGCTTATGAAGCCCAATTGGAAGATGGCCGCTGGCTGCAGATCTCGGAACGCCGGACCAAAGACGGCGGTTTCGTCTCGGTCGGCACGGACATTACCGCACTCAAAAAACACGAAGAGCGGCTGACAGATTCCGAAAAACGCCTGAAAGCCTCCGTTGCCGATTTGCAGCGCTCCCGGAAAACGCTGGAAACGCAGACACAGCAGCTGTCAGAAATGGCGGAGAAGTACCAGGAAGAAAAGACCCGTGCGGAAGCTGCCAACCAGGCAAAATCCGAGTTCCTCGCCAATATCTCCCACGAGCTTCGCACACCGCTTAATGCGATCATCGGCTTCTCCGATATCATGACGCAGGAGATGTTTGGACCGGTTGGAACCGATCGTTACGCCGATTACTGCAAGGATATCTATTCCTCCGGCACATATCTGCTCAATGTGATCAACGACATCCTGGATATGTCGAAGATCGAAGCCGGCCGCATGCAAATCGAAACGGAAGTCGTGAACGCCTTCGAAGCGACCCTGGATGCGGCCCGGATCGTCACCGGAGCGGCGACCGAAAAGAACATCACCGTCATCACCGATGTCGCCGAAGACCTTCATGTCGATGCAGACAAACGCGCCCTGAAACAGGTGCTGTTGAACCTTCTGGCCAACGCCGTGAAATTTACGCCGGACAATGGCACCGTCAGCCTGAAAGTCCGGCCACGTGGCGATAAGCTGCGGTTTGAGGTTACCGATACCGGCATTGGCATTTCCGAGCGGGATATCGAACGGCTGGCGCAGCCGTTTGTGCAAGTGGAAAACCAGTTTACGAAAACCCACCAAGGCTCCGGACTTGGTCTTGCCATTGCCCGCTCTCTGGTGGAAATGCACGGCGGCAAGCTGAACATTCAGTCTGAGGTGAAAAAAGGCACCGTCGTCAGCTTCTCCTTGCCCTTGGTGGACGAAGACAGCTGCGAAGCAACTGCCCAATCCGCCTGATCTCTTTTTTCAAATACTTTTCAGACCACCTAGCTCCATCCGCGATCTGAGGTGCCGAAACCTAATTCTCGTTAGTCGCCACAAGATCTGACAAAATGTCCCGGGCACGGGTCCAGAGCAGGGAGCCGCCCTCGTCTTCAAAGAAGTGCCGGGAGGCGTTTTGGAGCCGGGTTTCCAAGAAGGCACCACCGTCCGGCGAGTGCACCGGGCTGGCATCCTGGCCGCCATACCAGAGGCTGACCGGGCATGAGATGGCCTTCCATTCAAACGTCCAGGGCGCCATCGCCGCAACGGTGTCCAGCGCATAACCTTTCGGGCCTTGCTGAAAACCGGCTTTGAGCCCTCGTCTGAACGCCGACAGGAACGGTTCGGCGCTATAGAACGCCTTATCCAGATCCGAACTTGTCGATACGATGAACTCCAGAAAGCTCTCAGGTTCGGCGAAACCTTCCAGCATCGCGATCAATCCGGCCGGATCGGCTTCGGCTTGCTCGACCATCTGGCGGAGCTGATCGGGCAGTCCGGACAAGAATTCCGGCCGGCAGAGTTCATCCTGCCCGGAGACAATTGCCAGTTTGCTCACCGGACCCGTCGCGGCAAGCGCCAGGGCAAAGGGCACACCTTGGGACACCGCCGCAACCGGGGTCTTTGCCGGGCTCAACCGGTTGATCAGTTCAGAAAAATCGCTGGCAACAGACAGCAAGGTCTTGTCCGGATCGAAGTCAGAACGTCCAAGACCGGGCCGGTCTGGCGCGATCATGCGGATGTTCAATTCCTCCAAAGCATCCAGGCCAAAGGCAAATACACCCGCCGTCCCGGCGCCAGATATATAGAGAACGGGTTGTCCGGCCTCCGGGCCCCATTCGGACCAAGCCAGAGTGCGGCCATCTTGAAGAGTCATTTCAGCTATGCGGTCCGGCTGGCGGACGGCTTCGAGAGAGAGGGAATTCATTGTAAATCTCCGGGCAACAGAAAAGGTTCACTCGCTAGGAGTGATCAAAATCAATATTCAGGCCGCCGGCGCGGTGTGCTTCTACACCACTTTTCGATTCACTTCACCTGTAATAGTTATTTTTTACGAGGCTTCCACCACCTCAACAGGCCCGACTAGCCGTTCAAACACCGCCCTCACCTGCTGCTGCAACTCGCCCAATTCGGCTTCAAGCCGCTCAAAAGCCGGACTGCCGGAGGCCTGGAGCAACAGATCCAGAACGCCGCGCGGCGCGTCTGCCGGAACGAATTTGCCAGACAGTGCCAGCCGGAGAACCTGGGTCAAGCGGTGATAGAGGCGCAATGCCTCCAGAAGCAGGCCGGAATCACCGCTCTCCAGACACCCGGCATCGCGAAGGTTTTCCAGAGCCTGTTCCGTGCCCTGCGCCAGAACCTCAGGATGATCATGAGCATGGGCCAGTTGCAAGTACTGAGCTATGAACTCGATATCGACGAGGCCTCCGGCCACCTGCTTCAAATCCCAGATGTCCTTGGTGCCTTTTTCCTTCTCGATCTTGGCCCGCATGGTCCGGACATCATCTGCAAGCTTTGGAATGTCCCGCGGCTGAACCAAAGTGCTGCAAATGCTGTCGTGGATTTTGTTTGAATAGGCCTCAGAGGTGGAGGCGATCACCCGCCCTCGGGTCAGAGCCATATGTTCCCAGGTCCAGGCCTCGTTCTTCTGATAGGAAATGAAGCCGTCAAGGTTGGTCGCCAAAGGACCGGCATTGCCGGACGGGCGCAGCCGGAAATCAACTTCATATAGCGCGCCCTCTGCGGTTGGCGCTGATAAGGCCGTTACCAGCCGCTGGGTCAGCCGGGTGTAATACTGACTAATCGCCAGCGGGCGCTTGCCGTCCGATTGTTTGACCTCTTCCGGCGCTTCATAGAGCAAGATCAGATCAAGGTCAGACGCCGCCGTCATTTCACGGCCACCAAGTTTGCCCATGGCCAAAACCGCGACCTCTCCCCCCGGCACCGAGCCGTGGCTTTCGCCCACATGATCAACTACCTGGGTCATCAGCCGGTCGACGACAACTTCCGCAAGCCGGGCAAGCGCGAAGCCGACCCGGTCTGCAGACAGGGTGTCAGAGATCAGACGGAGGCCAATCAGGAACTGCTGCTCCTGGGCAAAGATCCGCGCCCGGTCGAGCGCTTCTTCATAAAATTGGGATTGAGAAAGCGTTCGGTCGAGCCCCACCCGGAACTCCTCCACGCTTGGCATGGCGCCAAAAAACGCCGGATCCAAAACGGTGTCGAGCACATGGACACGCTTTGACACAATATCAGCCATCCGAGGCGCAGCGCCCATGGTCGTTGCCAGAAGCGTCAGCAGTTGCGGGTTTGATCTGAGCAGCGAGAACAACTGCACGCCCGCCGGCAGTTTGGCCATGAAGCTGTCAAACGCCCGCAAGGCAGCATCCGCGTTGTCCGTTGCAGCGAGCGCGTTAAGCAGGACCGGGTGCATTTCGGTCAGCCGTTCACGTGCTTTTGTCGACCGGGTGCAGGGATAGCGGCCAAAGTGCCAGGATTTAACGATTCCCGCCGCTTCGGCTGGTTGCTGAAATCCAAGTTTCGACAATGTTTCCAGTGTGTCCGGGTCATGATCATCGCCGGTGAAGACCAGATTGCCGGTTTCGGATGCAAGCGCCGGTTCGTCTTCAAACAATTCTGAATAATGATGCTGGACCTTGCGGAAATGGCCGAGAAGTTCCGTTTCGAAAGCGTCCAGCGTATCGAACCCCATCAGGGCGGATATCCGATTCAGGCCTTCCTCATCCTTCGGCAGAAGCTGCGTTTGTTCATCGTTCAGCATCTGAATTCGGTGTTCGACGGTGCGCAAAAATGTATAGGCGGCGCCCATTTCATCCCGAGCCTGCGGCCGGATCCAATCTGTCTCGGTCAGTGCGTCCAGCATGTCGAGCGTGCGCCGTCCGCGCAGGGCGGGATTGCGCCCGCCGGCAATCAACTGCTGGGTTTGGACGAAAAACTCCACTTCGCGGATACCGCCGCGGCCAAGTTTGACGTTGTGGCCCGCGACCGCAATGGCGCCATGGCCTTTATGCATATGGATCTGCCGCTTGATCGATTGCACATCGGCGATGGCAGCAAAGTCGAGATATTTGCGCCAGATGAACGGTGTGATTTCCTTTAAAAAGGCCTCCCCGGCCGGGATATCGCCTGCACAGGGCCGCGCCTTGATCAAGGCTGCCCGCTCCCAGTTCTGGCCGAGAGACTCGTAATAAACCAGCGCCGCAGGCATCGACATGGCCAGCGGGGTCGCGCCGGGGTCCGGGCGCAGCCGCAGATCCGTGCGGAAGACATAACCGTCCGCAGTCCGGTCCTGCATGATCTTGACCAGCCGCCGGGTCATGCGCACGAATTCCACCGGCGCTTCGGCAGATCCGGCCATCGGCGCCTTGTCCGGGTCGTAGAGCACGATCAAATCGATATCGGAAGAGTAATTCAGCTCATTGGCGCCGTGTTTACCCATGGCCAGCACGATCAAACCGGAGTCGAGTTCCGGCTTCTCCGGATCTTTCGGTTCGAATTTTCCCCGCCGCGTCAGATCGCTGAGGCAGAACCGGATTGCGGCGGTCAGTGCCGCATCTGCAAATCCCGCAAGGGCTTTTGTGACCCGGTTAAGGCCAATCGCGCCGCAGATGTCGGCAAGGCCAAGCGTCAACGCCAAATCCTGTTTCAACAACCGAAGATCCCGGGTGATTCCGGCTTCATCATCGGCCTGGGCATTGCAGGCATTTTCCAAAATAGCCGCCAGGCGGCGTTCCGGCGCATCTGAAACGATCTCCAGCAGCCGGACCGGATCCGCCATGATCAAATCGCGCAGATAGGAGGAGTTGCAGATGATCCCGGCCAGCAGCTCTTCCAGCTCCGGCGTTTTATTCAAAAGGGTTTTGAGGGGCTCACCGGATTCGGGATGCGCCAAAAGATCGGCTATGAAAAGACTGGCCCGGTCAAGGTCCGTCACCAGCGGAATGATCGCGATCCGGTCGGCAAGCGAACCGGCCTGTCCGTCATCCGTCTGTTGATGTGTCCCGTCCGTCGCCATGCCCGTCTTGTCCATTACTGTTTCCGCCGCTTCCCGGCTCAGCCGGGGAAAGATCAATCCGGGCTATCAGACCCGGGTTTCCATTTGTGAAACGCAAGTTTCCACCATGCAAGCGGGCAACGGCTTTGACTAGGCTCAATCCCAAGCCAGTTCCAGGTTCTGAACGGCTTTCGTCCAGGCGCACGAACCGGTCCTGAACCCTTTCCTGTTGCTCATCGGGAATACCGGAACCATTGTCTTCAACACTCAAGACGATCCGGGCGTCTTTTTCTTTTGCGGACAGACGGATCTTGAGATCGCCTTCTGACGGCCGGCCATATTTCAAAGCATTTTCGATCAGGTTCACCAGACCTTGAACAACCAGTTCTTTCTGACAGCTGGCAAACACTCCATCTGTGACATTGATCTCCAGAACACCACCCTCGTCTTCGATCAGCGGTTCATAAAGCTCAGCGATTTCGCTGACCAAACTCTTGACGTCAACACGTTCCAGACCGTCGCCCGGTGCCATGGCTTCGATGCGAGCGATACGCAGAAGGGCATTAAAAACCCTGAGCAATTGATCGGTTTCTGAGAGCGTATCCTCTAGAGCTGCGCGGTATCCTTCACCGCTCTCCGCATCGCGCAAGGCACTTTCGACCCGGATTTGCAGCCGGGTGAGTGGCGTCTTCAAGTCGTGCGCGATGTTGTCGGTCACGTCTTTCATGGATCGCATCAGGAGTTCGATCCGGTCCAGCATCGTGTTCAAACTGACAGCAAGCCGGTCAAATTCATCATCATTTCCAGCGACCGGAAGCCGTTCGGTCAGATCCCCGGTCATGATGGTGCGGCTGGTATCGGTGATTTCATCGATCCGCTTCATCACCCGCCGGCTGACAAAAATCCAGGTGATCGCGGCCATGACAACAACCACGATGAGCCACAATCGCAAAGCATTTGCCAACAGGTTTGAGAACCTGAGCTGCTCGCCCAAATCGCGCCCGACCAACAGGCGGAAACCACCCCGCAGCTCGAAAGTGCGAACCATGGCCTGGCGTTCAACATCGGAGATATCCTGCCCTTGCCGTGTGTAATGCACTCGGCGCAAACCGCCATCAGCTTCTTCCAAAACAAGCGTAGGCAGACGGGCGATGTTGCCGGCCAGGGCATTTCCGGCAAAGTCGACAAGAAGGTAGAGGCTGGCATCGGGATGCCGGGAGCGCCGGTCGATGGTTTGCACCAGATCCCGGACACCGCCGCGGACATAGATATCCGACAGGCCGTTGAGTTCGGCATCGATGGTTTGCACCACTTGTTCCGACATCAGATTGTCGGTGTTCTGGGAAATATAGACCAGCAGGAACCCGGACAGCAGCGTGAACACTGCGATATAGAGCAGTGACAGCTTAAAAGCTGTGGTGCGGGTTACCCTACTGAGCCGCGTCACGGATCGTATATCCAGCACCACGGATTGTGTGTAGCAACGGCGCTCCGAACCCTTTGTCGATCTTGCCGCGCAGCCTTGAAATATGCACGTCGATCACATTGGTCTGCGGATCGAAATGATACTCCCAGACGTTTTCCAACAGCATGGTCCGGGTGACCACCTGACCGGCGTTCTGCATCAGATACTCCAGCAGACGGAATTCGCGTGGCTGCAATGGAATTTCAGTTTCGCCGCGCCGGCAGGAGTGGGCCATGCGGTCCAGCGTCAAGTCACCAACCGTATAGGTCGTTTCTATCTGACTGGCTGTTTTCGGGCGCCGTGCCAGCGCTTCGACCCGTGCCTGAAGTTCGGTAAACGCATAGGGCTTCGGCAGATAGTCGTCTCCGCCTGCTTTCAGACCTGTCACCCGATCATCGACTTGCCCCAGCGCAGACAGGATCAGAACCGATGTGTGATTGCCGCTTTTACGCAGCTCCTCAATGACTGACAGTCCGTCGCGCTTAGGCAGCATGCGATCAACAATCAGGATGTCATATTCGCTCTCAAGCGCCATTTGCAGGCCGGTTTCGCCGTCTCCGGCTTTGTCGGCCGTATGCCCCAGCTCGCTCAATCCCTTGACGAGATAGTTCGCAGCTTCGGGGTCATCTTCAATTACAAGAATCCGCAACATGGCTTTGTTGTACCGTGTGAGCGTTGAGAAGAAAATGGGCTGGCAACAACGTGGATGTGAAACGCTGCTGCCAGCCGTCATGCGCAAGACCGGCCCGTCGGGGTTGGGGGCAGAGGGCAGACCGGCCTTGCTCTCAAGAGCGGGAACAGGACCCGCTCCTGATCAGTGTTGGTTTACGCCAGCTTCATAGGCAGGGCGACGAACCTTGTGGTTTCGTTGGTCTCGACCCGGAACAGCACCGCTTTACGGCCGTCCTCTTCCGCTTTCTTGACCGCTTTCAGAACGTCTTCCGGTG
Source organism: Roseibium sp. (assembly GCF_965216085.1). Taxonomy (GTDB): domain Bacteria; phylum Pseudomonadota; class Alphaproteobacteria; order Rhizobiales; family Stappiaceae; genus Roseibium. The sequence goes on from NZ_OZ244138.1 coordinate 3,743,654, forward strand.
AGTTCACCTTCATGCCTGCGACTTCCAGGATCACATCCCCTTCACGCAGGCGCTTTTCTGCTGCCGGACCATCTGGATCGATTTCAGCGATCACCACACCGTTGCCATCAAGACCAGCTTCGGCTTTGGTGGTCAGGACAAGGCCCATGTCATCAAGACTGGTTGTTTCCTCCTCAACAGCCTCAGATACGGCGGCAGCTTGCTGCTGATCCTGTAGGCGGCCAAGAGTTACGGCAATGTCCTGTTCCTTCCCATCGCGCCAGATAGTGAGGTCAACCTTGGTGTCCGGGCTGAAAGCAGCGATGATCTTGGACAGGTCCCGAGGGCCTTCGACTTTTGTGCCTTCAACGGCCAGGATTGTGTCTCCCGAGCGCAGGCCAGCCTTCTGAGCCGGGCTGTTATCCTGCGCCTCCGCGACAATAGCACCGCGGGTCTCGCCTAGGCCGAGGCTCTCTGCGATGTCGTCAGTGACGTTCTGGATCTGAACCCCAAGCCAGCCACGGACAACAGTCCCGCCGTCTTTGAGTTCCATGATGACGTCTTGAGCGGTGGACGCCGGGATCGCAAAGGCAATACCGACATTGCCGCCGGATGGTGAGAAGATCGCGGCATTCACACCAATGACTTCACCGTTCATGTTGAACGCAGGACCACCGGAGTTGCCGCGGTTTACCGGCGCGTCGATCTGAATGAAATCGTCGTACGGTCCGGCACCGATGTCACGGCCGCGGGCAGAGACGATGCCAGCTGTCACAGAGCCGCCAAGACCGAAGGGATTTCCGATCGCCACCGTCCATTCACCAACGTCCGGCGCCTCATCGGCAAAGTCGACATAGGTGAAATCCTTGCCGCCTTCGATTTTCAACAGCGCCAGATCTGTGCGCTTGTCTGCACCGATCAAGACGGCATCATACTCTTCACCCTCATGATCAATAACTGTGAACTCAGTTCCCTTTTCGATCACATGCTGGTTCGTGACGACATACCCATCGCCTGTGATGAAGAAGCCGGACCCTTGCGACATGCCATAAGAACGCGGAGAGCGTTTGTTTGGACGGGCGTCATCGCCGCCGCGGCCGCCGAAGTCACGGAAAAACTTTTCAAAGGGATGGCCATTCGGCAGATCTTCAAAAAAGTCGCGGAAGTTGTTGCGGCCTTCGAAGTTCATCATGCGCGGTTCGGCAGCCTGCTTCACCCGGACGCTAACCACCGCCGGGCTGACCGCACCAACGACGTCAGAGAAATCGACCGGGGCGGCTGCATCGACCCGGACCGGGGTTGCCTGCGCCAACTGCGCCGGAACAACGGTTTGCAGGGTCATCAAGCCAGCTGTGCCGAGCACAACCGCACCTGCCAACAGTTTGGCGCGGCGGGAGCGCAGCGGAGAGCGAGACGGACGGTTTTCCATATTATCTTCCTTTTTCGACGTCTTGACTGGAGGTCATCTCTGTCCGGAACACGCGGGGACATGTTCCCTTGTCGAATAGGAAGATAGGAAAGCCTGCCTTACAGGCGCCTGACGGTGAGATTACGGTTTTGTAATCTGGCTATTTTTCATCCCGATTGAGCTGATTGCATACCGAATTTAGGGGAAAACAATTGGCTCGTCCCCTGCCTGCCACTTTGCAAATTTCGGCATGATGGCAGCAAAATCCGGTGACTGTTCAAATCGAACCAACCAGTCTCTCAACGCCTGCCAGTCTTGTGTATCGAACCACTCACGGCCTGCATTTGCGAACTGGCGGACAAAGGGCAGAATCGCAAAATCCGCGAGACAGGGCCGCGATCCGAACAGCCAATCAGACGCCTCCAAACGCGTGTTGAGGCCGCAAAGAAACTCCGATGCGGCCGTCCGCTCAGAGACTTTGTCAGCATCGGCGTAGCGGGTATCATACTTGTAGCGGTCCAAATGGGTTTTAAAGGGGCCATCACACGCTTTGATCAGCGAAAACATGTCTTCCACACCACCCGTTTCCGGCTTCAACCAGAGTTCCGGATCGGACCTCTCTAAAACCCACAGCATGATGTCGAGGCTTTCGTCGATCACCAGATCGCCAGATTTCAGGCATGGAACGGTGGCAGAGGGCGACGTCTCCAAAAACTCCGGCGCTTTGTCGCGCAGAACAATCTCGCGCAATTCCACTTCTTGGCCGCTCGATAAAAGCGCAAGGCGGGCCCGCATGGCATAAGGACAGCGGCGGAACGAATATAGGGTCGGTCTATTGATCATACCGATCCCTTGGCGCATCCGCTCGCCGAGGTCAACCAAAGCCCCAAAACTAACGCAACGGAAGATCTCGCTTAGACATTTTTTTACAACTTCAGGCAATAATCCTGGCAACAGGTATTGTAATGGACAACTCACTTCTCAAACTCGCAAAAGCAAGTTCTTCGGAAAAGAAACACGAGCTAGCAGCCCATATGACCGGGCTTCTTGCTGCCCGTGACGGTGATGCTACCGATTCCGAAGAATCTCAGCTAATGAACTCGATGCTGGAAGGCGTCTACACATCCCTTTCTGATGAAGCCAAACAGCAAATGTCAGATACCCTGGCAGATGCGACCGCCATGTCCGCGGGACTTGCTGCGGCCCTTGCGAATGAAGAGTTGCCAATCGCCAAAGCTGTTCTGGAACGCTCGGGCTCCCTCACCGAAAAAGACATCCTCAAACTCGCGGAAACGAAGGGCCAGGACTTTCTGCTGGCGCTCGCCAAGCGGGATCATGTCAGTAAGGATGTCACCAAGATCCTACTCAATCGGGGCGGAAAGGAAGTTAAACACACCGTTGCCGCAAATCTTGGTGCTGAAATCGAGATGCCGGAGTTCGAGGCCCTGGTCAAGGATATGCCCAAGCAATTGGGTGACCGGATCCGGCACTTGCGCAAATCCAATGAAGAGCTGCTTGAGGACTTGTTTAAGGACGACGGCGAAATTGCTGCCGGGACAGAACTCGAACCGAAACAGGCAAAAATGAGCCCCAAAGGCTGGCTGGTGGGCATCAAGATGGGCAAGACCACGCTCAATAAAGCTGTCTACCAGTGTGCTCAGGAGCACAATCTGCTTGATGCCGTTGCTCTGCTCGCTTTCTTCTCTGGAATGCAGACCAAATACGTCCACAACTTGATGGTCCGATTCGATTCCACCGGGATTGCCACCATTTGCCGGGCAACCGGTATTGGCGCCATGGAATTTCAGGCGATCTGCAAAGAGCGCTGTAAACATCTGAAGTTTCCGGAGACCACTGGCAGCAAATGGCTGACCAACTATCACATGTTGGATGAGACCGACGCTAAGCGGCTGCTGGCACTGATGAAGATTAAACTGAAGGCAACCGCACGCGCCGAAGCAGCATGATTAAAGTCCTTTGCGTGGACCTCACCCGGAAAGAAGAACAACTCAGTAAATACCATTGACACTATTACCAATCACCAAAATCTATTACGCTTTTCTTTGTTTCTTTAGACAAGTGTAAACTGTCCCCGCGGTAGCTATTGTAAGCCCTCAAGAGAACGGTCCGACAATGCTTAAAGAACTTATCGAACTGGCCAATGGCAGCACGCCGGAAAAACGGCATCAGCTTGTCGAGCATGTCACCGATCTATTCATCAATGGTGCTGACAGTTACCAAACCGAGGAAATCACGCTCTTCAATACGCTTTTGGAAAACATGCTGCCGACCATGGAGGCAGAGCAAAAGCAGAAAGTCTCTGAACAACTTGCGCCAATCCCGTCGACCTCACATGATTTGGCGGTATCGCTCGCCGGAGAACAGATCGAGATTGCCCGGCCGATGCTAACGCAGTCGGAAGTTCTGAAGAACGAAGATATTCTCAAACTGGCCAAAACCATGGGCCAAAGCCACTTACTTGCAATATCTCAGCGCAAACATCTGGAATCCAACGTGACCGACGTTCTCTTGGAACGCGGCGAACAGCCGGTCAAACGTTCGGTCGCAGCCAACACCGGCGCGGAGATTTCAGACTGGGGTTCTCGACTTCTGGTGAAACTTGCCGAAAGTGACGACCAAATCCGCGATTCCATGATGGAACGCTCCGACATAACTGAAGCAGAGCTCGAAAAACTCATCAATCAGATGCCCGGCAAACAACAAGACGCTGTCCGGCTCTTGCGCAAACAGAACGAAGACCTGGTCAACGAACTTTTCCAGAAAGCCAGCCGCGCGGTGGCGGCGACCAAACTGGAACGCAAAGCGACGCGGATTGATGCCAAAGTGATGCTCAAGGATATCCGGGCAGAAGAGATGCAGCTTGGCCAGGCGATCACCCAATTGGCCTTGTCCAACAACCTGTTTGATATCTGCTTTCTGTTATCCGAGCTGTCCGGGCTGGAGCAGAAGTATGTCACCAATGTCATGGTGCGTTACGATGCAACGGGCATTGCCGTCTTGTGCAAATCTCTTGGGATTACAGACAACGAATACTCTGCTGTTTGCAAGGCGAAAGCGACACACAACAAGCAGCCTGCAACTACGGTCAATAATTGGATTGCCGATTACCAAACCTTGTCCGACCGCGATGCCCGCAGACTGTTGTCCTTCATGAAGATCCGTCTCAGCACCCTTGAGGAACAAGCAGCCTGACGATACCGGAATTCATCAGGTCTCCACTTCCCGGGTGACAACAGCTGCGCCGGCTTCCAATGTCCGGTGGACCGGGCATTTGTCCGCAATTTCAAGCATCCTGACCCTTGTTGCCGCGTCCAAGTCGCCCTCAAGTGTGATCAGGCGTTCAAATCGGTCGATCCGCCCACCTTTGGCTTTCACCTCATCGGAACAATCTTCACAGTCCGCCGCATGCACCTTGCCGTGCAGCACCTTGGTGCCGATCCGGTCAACATCCAAGCCCTTCCGGTCGGCGTACATGCGCAGGGTCATCACGGTACAGGCGCCTAGTGCGGCTGACAAATACCCGTAAGGGGACGGCCCGCTGTCCAACCCGCCGACACCAACCGGCTCATCCGCCAGCAGCCGATGCGGACCGCTGGCAACCATCGTCTGGAATTTCCCCTGCCCTGTCTCGATTACTTCGACGCCGTCCCCACCTGAACTCGCTTCCGGCTCCGCCATTGGATCCAGATAGCCGCTTGCCCAGCCTGCAATCACCTTGGCCGCGTAGGCAGCATCGCTGGCCCTCGACAGCAGGTGATCGGCCTTATCGAGCGAAACAAAACTCTTTGGGTGTTTGGCCGCTACGAAAATATCGGTGGCATTGCCGACCCCCACCGTTTCATCCAGCGGTGCATGCATCACCAGAAGCGCTCTTCCAAGTTTTGACGCGTGATCAAGGACTGATTGCTGTTCAAGATCCTCCAAAAACTCCGGGCGGATGGTGAATGGCCGTCCGGCAAGACTGACTTCAACGGCGCCACTTTCTCGAATGTCCTCAACTGCAGATCCGAAGTTATGGGTGACATGGGCAGCGTCGGACGGTGCGCCAATGGTGACGACTGCGCGGGCCTCTGGGATGTCGCCGGCAACAGACAATACAGCCGCACCACCCAGCGAATGGCCGATGAGTAGCTGAGGCGCTTCATAGTTCCGACGCAGGAAATCCGCTGCTAGCTTTAGATCTTCTAGATTTGAGGAAAAGCCAGTTGAGGAAAAGTCGCCGCCGCTGCCGCCGAGGCCCGTGAAATCAAAGCGCAGGACCGCAATGCCTTCCGCACTCAAGGCGCTGGCAATGTGGCGAGCAGCCGCAATGTCCTTTGAGCATGTAAAACAATGGGCGAACAACGCAAAGGCTCGAATTGGACCAGCTGGCAGATCTAGCCGCGCCGCAAGTTTTGCACCGAGCGATCCGTCAAATTCGAGTTTTAATGGCAGCCGTGACATCTTAATCCCTCCAGCATCGTCTTTGCCAGAGGTAAGCCTGCAGCTGCCCCATGCAAATCACGCCTTGGTGTCTGCGGCGTGACTTATTTGATCAAAATGCGTGTTAGTTTTGCTCGTCAGACTTGAGCAACTCGCTTAGGCGTTTTTCTTCCTCTGGCGACAATTTCCCGCCGGTTGGTGCGGCCGCATCAAGTCGGCTTCCAGACCGTCGGCGCAGCGCAATTACAACGGCCGCTAGCCCTGCAATCAACGCCAACGGGCCTGCCGCCCAGAGCACCAGCGTGTGCCAGGCAAACCGCGGCTTTAGAAGCACAAATTCGCCATAGCGGTCGACGAGATAGTTGATCACCTGGCTGTCACTGTCACCAGCCACCAAACGTTCGCGCACCAAGACCCGCAGATCCTTGGCCAACGGGGCATCGCTGTCGTCGATCGACTGGTTCTGACAGACCATGCAGCGCAATTCGGCCGACAGGGCCCTCGCCCGGGCTTCAAGCGCCGGATCTTTGAGCACCTCATCCGGTGTCACAGCCAGAACCGGCGCTGCGAAGAGCGAAACCAACAATGACAGGATTGCAAGAAAACGTGTCATGTACCCGCCCTACTCTGCCGGAACGCCGGAAGGGATCTTCTTTTTAGCCGCGGGTTTCGGAGCCCCGACCCGCAAGCGCCGATCGGCTACGGAGAACACTGCGCCAATCGCCATGATCACACTGCCGATCCAGATCAACGTAATCAGAGGTTTGAAATAAACCCGAACGTCAACGGCGCCATCGCCGCGGCTTTCGCCAAGCGACAGATAGAGCTGGGAAAACCCAACAGTATGGATTGCCGCTTCTGTGGTTGGCATCTGACGCGCGGTATAAACCCGTTTCGACGGTTCGAGATCGGTGACCAGAGCTCCACCCTGACGGATGGTGAAGTGGCCAACTTCCTCGGTAAAGTTCGGCCCTTGGCGCGGCGCGGCGCCATCAAAGGTCACTTCATACCCGGCAAGGTCGACTTGATCGCCGGGGCGCATGGTTTCAATGCGCTCTTCCTGAAAGGCGGAGGCAGTCACAATGCCAAGCACGGTTACCCCGATGCCGAAGTGGGCAGTCGCCGTTCCCCAAGCGGACCCAGGCAAGCCAACCAGCCGGGAAAATCCGCGTTTCGGACCGATTTCAAAGAATTTCACTCTTGTGAGAATTTCGGCAATCGCCCCGGTCATGACCCAAACAGCCAGTCCCACACCGAGAGGTGCCAGTACCTTTTCCATGCCCCAGAGCCAGAAGGTGAACAGGGTCATCAGCAAAGCCAGGCCCATGGCCGCATAGAGCCGTTGGCAAGCAGCAAGCAAATCACCGCGTTTCCAGGAAAGCACCGGCCCAAAGGGCACAGCGATCAGCAGTGGGATCATCAACGGACCGAAAGTCAGGTTGAAGAATGGCGCACCGACGGAAATCATTTCACCGGTGATCGCATCCAACACCAGCGGATAAAGCGTGCCGACCAGAACCGCCGCCGTTGCTGCCGTCAGGAACAGGTTGTTGAGCACAAGCCCGCCTTCCCGGCTGATCGGCGCGAACAGGCCGCCTTGTTTCAGCATTGGGGCCCGCCAGGCAAACAACGTCAACGAACCGCCGATAAAGAGCATCAACAAGGCCAGGATGAAGACGCCACGAGCCGGGTCAGTGGCAAAGGCATGAACGGAGGTCAAAACGCCGGAGCGAACCAGGAAGGTGCCAAGCAGCGATAGGGAGAAGGTGAAAATCGCCAGAAGAACGGTCCAGACCTTCAACGCCTCGCGCTTTTCCATAACGATCGCCGAATGCAGCAAGGCAGTACCAGCCAGCCACGGCATGAAGGAGGCGTTTTCCACCGGATCCCAGAACCACCAGCCACCCCAGCCGAGCTCGTAGTAAGCCCAGTAAGAGCCCATGGCGATACCAAGGGTCAGGAAACTCCAGGCGATCAAAGCCCAGGGCCGCACCCAGCGAGCCCAAGCTGCATCCGTCCGCCCCAGAATGAGCGCCGCGACCGCAAAAGAAAAGGTAATGGAGAAGCCGACATAACCGACATAAAGCAGCGGCGGATGGATCGCCAAGCCGATGTCCTGAAGGATCGGGTTGAGGTCATTGCCCTCAATCGGCGGATTGGGAATTCGAGCAAACGGGTTCGAGGTCGCAAGAAGAAATAGCAGGAAACCAGCGCTGATCCAGCCTTGGACCGCGAGCGCTGTCGCCTTTAGATCCTTCGGCAGGTTCGCTCCGAAAACACCGACCAAGGCACCAAAAAACACCAGGATCAACACCCACAGAAGCATGGAGCCTTCGTGGTTGCCCCAAACACCTGTGAATTTATAGAGGAGTGGTTTGGCGGAGTGGGAGTTTTCCCAAACATTGGCGACCGAAAAATCCGAAACCAAATAGGCCGCTGTCAAAGCTATGAAGGACAGAAGCACAAATCCGAAAATCGCGATCGAAGTTGGTGCTGCAACCGCCATCAGCCGGTCGTCGCCTGTCAGCGCCCCCCACAAGGGCACGACCGACAGAATGAGCGTCAGCGCAAATGCCAACACAAGCGCGTAATGTCCGATTTCGACAATCATGGTGTCTCGCGTCCCGTCCCTCGGTTTAACTGGCGCAGGCTCCTACTGCGCCAGACCTATTCAGCTCTAGTTGGCGGCGCCCTCTTCGCCTTGCCAATGGCCTTGATCTTTCAAGGCTTCTGCCACTTCTTTGGGCATATAGTTCTCATCGTGTTTTGCCAAAACACTATCGGCCACAAACGTGCCGTCAGCGCCCAAAACACCCTCCGTAACCACACCTTGCCCCTCGCGGAACAGGTCTGGCAGAATACCTTTATAGGTCACGGAGACTGCATTGGCAGTGTCGGTGACCCGGAACGTCACTTCCGCATTGTCAGACCGCTCCACAGAACCTTCTTCGACCAATCCGCCCAAACGGATGCGCTGGCCAGAAGGAATGTCCTTGCTGGCGATGTCTGTCGGGCTTTGGAAAAAGACGATCTGATCGTTGAGAGCAAATAGGATCAAGCCAAGCGCCACGGCCAAAACCGCGCCTGCGGATCCAATCAAGGTCAACCGCCGTTGCTTGCGTGTCATTTTGTGTTCCGTCCTATATTAACGTCTTGCGTTTTCCGTCCTCCCCCTCAGGACGGGAAAGCTCGGATTAGGAGCCAGTTAGTCCTAGGTCTATGGCTGCGTCCTTGATCCGTGCCAAGTCGGCGGGCTTTTCAGCAAAAACTTTTTCCGCACGCTGGAGAGTTTCATTTGCTTTGACCCGATCGTCGAGGACCACATAGGACCTCATGAGCTGTTCCCATTCGGCAACCGTTCCGCCATTGGCATCAATGCGGGCGGCAAGACCGTGAACCATACTCTTGATCATGATTTGGCGATCGCCGGCGCTCATTTCGCTGGCTGCGGCTACTTCTTCCTCGCTCGGCCCGCGCAGCGCTGGCATCAATGCCGGAGTTTTACCGGTTAAATTGGCAAGCTCCCGCCGGGCAACAGCCACCCAGGCTGCTTGAGGATCGGCGCCCTCCAGCAGTGTTTCCCAGGCCGAAATTGCCGCATCATTGCGGCCTTCCTGACCGAGCGCTATTGCAAGAAAGAAATGCGGTTTGACAGCGCGCGGCTCCAATTCAACTGCGTGTTCGAAGGCTGATCTTGCCCGGTCGGTAACCACGCCCTCATTCGCAACGGTCAGAGCTTCACCCAAATCTGTCAGCCAGTCGGCACGTGGACCAAGCAGACGAATCGCATTGGCGTAGGCCTGCGCTGATCGTTGCGGCTGGCCAAGCCTCATATAAACCGGCGCGATCACAGCCCAGCCTTGACCATCTTCTGGATCGTCTGCCAGGTGCCGTTCCACCCTGGCAACCAGCACCTCAACCGGCTGTTCTTCTGCCGGCTGATCGAAACGGGCAGCCAAAGGCTGATCTTCAAGTTCCGGCGAGCCGATGGCGAGATAGAGACCAAGCGCTGCGGCCGGCAATGCAATCAATGCAGCAAGCTGGACGGACCGGGTTCGCAGTTTGGAAACCGTTTGATGCGCGCCCGCTTCCGACCGGTCGTGGACAGATAGGAGCCGCCGGGCTGTTTCTGTGCGCGCTGCTTCAGCCGCTTCCGGGTCTATCAAGCCTTGTGCAAGTTCCCGGTCAATCGCAGCAAGCTGCTCCCGGTAAACGGCTTCGTCCGCATTGGCGTTGGCTTCAGTGGCTGCGGCCCGCGATCTGGTCAGCGGAACAAGAACAGACAATGCGGCCAGCGCTGTCAGGACAGATATGAGGATCCAAAAAATCATGGGCGCATATAGACAACTGAATGTGTCGAAATGCAAGCAGCCCACTGTGTGACCGGCGGTCGCGGGATGATCCCTTGTTTATTTCTTTTCACGTTTGCTGCTCTGTTGCTTTCTTAAGGCCCGTTTCTCAGGCCGTGTGGACGCATTAGAGATATATTTCTCCGGCACCGCATTGTTCAAGGTCAAGGACGACCGGTATTGGTGATGCTGGCGCATCATCCAAGTGGATATGTACTGGGATGTAGCGATATAGGTCCAAGCCTCAAAACGCGAAAATGAGCTCCCTCATGCCGCTCGCTGATTCACGAATTGGGTCCTGGCCGTCCGAACGGCCTAAGCCCGCCTGAGCGCTTTGTTGATCAACCGCCGTTCTGGAGTTGACTTGGCCAACTCATCGCTCGCCCGGGTCTTGGCTTTGGCGAGGGCGGCATGACGGCTACGGCGCAATTGAGCGGCGTAATCCGCGCCGAAGTAAATCTCCGACAACATGATTGCCACATCGGCGGCGGCTTGATGGGCCTCCAATTGCTGACTGTTCGACTTTCCAAGGTCGGTAATCAGAGACCGAGTAACAATCTCCAGGGTCTGCTCGACTGCCTGGCGCGTGCGCTTGCTGACATCATTGACGGCAAACGTTTCCGATCCGCTACGCACCATGGTCACCACACGCAACGCCCGGACTGCATCATCAATCGCTGATTGATTGACGTTCAGTTTTCCGTCCTGGCCGACCTTGGGCACCTGCAAGGCCCGGCGCACAGCGCTGTGCGCATTGTTCAACTCGCGCGTTACCACATCTGAGATGCTCCGCTTGGTATCTGCCAAGCGCCGGTGCCATTTCCCGGTGACCGATAGGTCCATATCCCGCTCAATGCCTTTGACGAGCGTGTTGTAATCCGACAAGGCGTTGGAGAAAGCAACTGGATCCGGATTGTTGTTGCGATGGTCGATCGCCAGGATGTTCAGACGCTCCGCTTCACTCATGACCACATCGACAAACGGAGCGAATTGGGAACTGGCAATTGCCTTGGGATCATCATCACCTGCCAAACGGCCAGCAAAAGAACACAGCGCCGACGGTGTATCCGCCCGGTCGACCAGGGCAGCCGCCAGAACCGGAACATGATCCGGGAAACGGGCCGTACATTTGTCCACCATTCGCAGGACGTCGTGATCTTGTTTCAGCCGCCGCTCATTGATCCGTTCTGGAATGGCCTGCAGAAACGGCATAAGCCAGCGTTCTGAAGAGAAAACCTTCTGAATGTCCCGCAATTCGGAAATGCCGCGTTCGCCGCCAAGCTCAATGCCCATGCGGCGATGTTCCTTTTCCTCGATCTCTCCACGCCGCAAGGCTTCGCCGATCGCGTCCACAGACCGGGTGCGCAAAGCCTGAACCAAGGTGTCGACACGTTCACCGCTCACCGCTGCATTGCTGGCTTGTTCCAGAACCAACTGAACGTCCATCGACATGACATCACGGCCGAGCCATTTCCAGACCTTATCGAGCATGTCCCGGTTGATCCGGCCTTCCTGACGGATCGGCAAAAACTCGTCGATCAGAAACGCATCCAACGGCGAAAAGAACATGCGCTGTATCTGGCCGCGCCGGATTTCTCCAGCTTCGATGTCCAAACCTTTTGGAAGCGGCTTGCGCAGGATTTCCAACGCAGACGCCAAAACCAATTCTATGTGCGGATCACTGTTGTTCTGAATCTTGGCGCGCTCAAGATTACGCACCAGCGCCTCAATCGCTCTAGGGCTGAGGCTGCTCAGATAGGTCCTGATTTTGGTTTCAATCTGGTCCGGTTGAGTCATTCACGTCATTCTGCGCGCAAGGTTTCTTGCGGCATGGTAAATGCCGATCCTTAAACAAGTATGTAGAAAAACGGTGGAATTAACGGATTGATATCCATCATCTGACTGCGCGAGAGCACTGCTCTTTTGCATCTGGAAGGCATAATACAGACTAGACGCTTCGAAATTCGCGGTTATTAGCCGATGACCTTCCATCTGCCTTGTTTGACTTCACACGCCGTCCCGCGCGCTTGCAGAACCCGGCCTTGCAAAACCATTTCATGCGTGAATTCCCGGCACCGGGTTTCGTTAACCGAATAAACCGGCCCTGGCCGGACTTTGCCGCTCCGGCCAGTCCGTTCGTTTTGCCAGGCGACAGAAACCCCAACGCCCCGTGCCTTCAAAGCCCGGTCTTGCGCTTTTTCCGCTGCCTTTTTATCGGACGGTTCCAGCGCTTCTCCAAGTTCATTATTCACAAAAACAGAAATTGCTTTGTTGGCTTCCGACCCGGCAACGCTCGCCCGCGGATCGCCAAACGACGATCCCCAGCCTCCGACGCCATTTGCCCCGGAAGCAATGGAACATCCACCCAAAAGGACGGCGGTCATCAGACAAATGGTATTGCGCAACTTCATGCGGCTGCACTCCAGAACGGCTTTGCGGTCCGAGGACCCCGGCAGGTGAATCAGTCGTAACGTGACTTTGTGGCCGAACTTGGCCACAAATGAGAATCACAGCCTGTGATTTGCATCACATATAATCATGGACTGATTAAAATCATCCTCCCCATCCACAGGGGCCTTGTTTCCAATCACTTAACTGTCACCCAGCAAGGGTAAGACCAGCCGGGCTTTTAGGCCGCCAAGGTCTGACCTGTCGAGCTCCAGGCGGCCACCATAAAGGGCGGCAAGATCGGCCACAATCGACAGCCCCAAGCCAGTCCCCGGCACGGTTTCGTCCAAGCGGCGGCCGCGTTTGACCGCTTCGGCCCGCTCTTCCTTGGTCAAGCCAGGACCATCATCTTCCACCAGGACTTCAAACATCTCCCGGCCGCTTACCGCACCAGAAATTGGCCCAGCGGTGACCTGAACCGATGAATGCGCCCATTTGCAGGCGTTGTCGATCAGGTTTCCGCTCATTTCCTCAAGGTCTTGGCTTTCCCCCCGAAATCGCAAATCCACATCCTGAGGACAATCCATATGGATGTCGCGTTCGCGGTAGATCTTGGTCATGGCGCGCACCAATCGCTCCAGAACCGGCCGTGCATCACAAGATACACCGATGACCCGGCGCTGTGCCGCCATGCGGGCCCGCTCCAGGTGGTGCTGGATCTGGTCCGACATGATGCCGGCCTGTTCAGTAACTTTGTCTGCCAAAGGCCCGTCTGTCGCCCGAGCTTCATTGGAAATCACTGACAATGGGGTTTTCAGTCCGTGGGCCAGATTGCCGACATGTGTGCGGGCACGTTCAACGATCTCGCGGTTGGAGCCGATCAGTGAATTCAATTCCACAGCAAGCGGGGCAATCTCACGCGGCAGTTCCTCGTCAATCCGGTCTGCCTCACCCTGGCGGACAGCACTCAAGGAGGCCCGCAACCGAACCAGTGGTTTCAAACCGACACGGACCTGCAGAAATATCGCCAGGATCAATCCAAGCCCGACGATGCACAGCGTTAGAGCAACAAGCCTGGCAAATTCGTTGATGTCTGCCCAAAATCCCGCGGTGGCGGCTCCAACCGCAATGACATAGGGCGTATCGCCAACGGAAATCCGCTGCTGCATGACCCGGATTTCATCACCGGTCGGCCCAGCAACAAAGCCGGCAATCTTCTCACCCGACCCGATCTCCGGCACTGGCAAGGGATCACCAACAAGAGACTCTGAGGCATAGAGAATGTCCGGGCTGTCCGCACGCCGGACTGTCCAGTACCAGCCAGACAGTGGCAAGGAAAATCGCGGATCCCCTTGGTAACTTGGCTGACGGACAGAGGGCACGGACCGCACCGTCACCTCTTCGCCGCTTTCCAGCATTTCAGAAATCAAGGCTTTGATGTGGATTTCCAGCTGGGCATCAAAGGCACGTTCACTGGCGCGTTGATAGAGGCTGACCAGAAACACACCGGCAACAGCCAAAGCCACGGTTGACCACACGGCTGCGACCAAAACCAAACGCCCGGCCAGCGACCGCTGCGGTTTGGGCTGGCTTGGCTCCTCCCGTTCAGACGGGTCAGTCGTCACTTGCATCCCCCAGGCGATACCCAAGGCCGCGGATGGTCTCGATCAGGTCAGCGCCGATTTTCTTGCGCAGCCGGCCGACAAACACTTCGACCGTGTTGGAATCGCGATCAAAGTCCTGATCATAGAGATGTTCGGTCAGCTCGGTGCGCGAGATGACCTTTCCCTGGTGGTGCAGCAAATAGGACAAGAGCCGGTATTCATGAGACGTCAATTTGATCGGTGCACCATCGACCGTAACCCGCCCGGCACGCAAGTCCAGCCGCACGCCGCCGCACGTCAATTCATTGGAAGCATGTCCGGCCGCCCGGCGGACAAGCGCCCTCACCCGGGCTAGAACCTCCTCCATGTGAAAGGGTTTGGCGACATAATCATCTGCTCCAGCGTCGATTCCAGCCACCTTGTCCGACCAGCGGTCACGCGCAGTTAAGATCAAAACCGGCATTGTGCGTCCGTCGCGGCGCCATTTCTCCAATACCGACAAGCCATCAAGGGTCGGTAAACCGAGATCAAGCACAACGGCGTCGTAGGGCTCGGTATCTCCAAGGAAATGGCCCTCTTCGCCATCAAAGGCGCTATCGACCACATACCCGGCTTCTTCCAATGCCGTGACAAGCTGGCGGTTCAGATCCTTGTCGTCTTCAACAATAAGCAGGCGCATTTTTCTATGATTTCAACTGACATGAGGGCGGGGTGGATTAAACTAGGCCATGTGGACACTACCGGCTGGCATTGACTGTGACGTTGGTCACCTTCCCGTTTTTTAAAACCGACAAAACATAGACATAACCTCCGCCCTGGCGGCACAATTGGGCTTTGATGATCTCACCACCCGCCTGCCCAGCAACCGAGCCAAGCGATTTCGCCTGACCGCTGGCCACCACAGAGCGCGCCTCGGCCTGCGACAAGCAATTGGCGCTCGCAGGGCCAATGGCGGCCAGAAACAGGACAATGGCGGCAATCAACACTTTCACAGAACGAATCCTTCAGACGGCGGCATTTGATTTGGAAAGGTGTAATCAATTGTTCCTGAACGCAAGCTGAACCACATGCCAGACGGCCACCAGGAATTCTATTCCAATTCGCTATTTAGCGGTTCCGATCCGGCCCAATTGCCCGGCCCAAGAATTCAAGCATTGTTGAATACAACAGAGTTTGCTGGGCCTTTTTTTGGCCAATTGCATTCACACCTGCACCTTCAATCAGATCCACGATCAATCCTGCGGTCACTGATGGATGGGGCAAGTCAGCGGGCAAATGCCGTGCGACTGCAGAAATCACACGGTGTCTGGTTTCCAGAAAATCATTCGCGATTGACGGGTTTCGGAACACTTCTGCCGTGATTTCGGCAGCCAAGGCTGCATAAGCCGGTTCAGCGTTCAACTGATAATATGCTGTTGCAAACTCTTTCAGCGCCCCAAAGTCTCCTGGCTCTGCCTGCAAAAGCTTTTCGAGAAGAGGTGTTAAACCATCGGCCTCCAGCTCGCTGATGGCCGCAATAATCTCATATTTTCCTTTGAAATGATTATAGAGGTTGCCGAGACTAATTCCCGCCTCGCCGGCAATGTCGCGCATGCCGGCCTGATGGAACCCTTTCTCAATAAAGAGCTTCGCGGCCGCTTCAACAATCTTCAACCGGCGTTCTTTTAGTTGCTCGGACCGTTTGACCGGTTTTTCCCGTTTATCAGCCACGCATCCACCTTCAGTACACTTGTGCAAATCGTCCTTGGACAGAAACGCCGTTCCCTTCTTGAAATCACCGATTTCAACGTCAAGAACAGTGCTTTCTGTTGCCAATTAAACACGACACGCTTTAATCCAAGCGGCAAGATCCCCAGCCAGCCCTTTCATTGTCTTTTCAGGTTCCGCTCTCACTTGCAATCATCAACTCAATTCACATATTACGAACGAACGTTCATTCATATAAGATTGAATATCGATGTACGCGGATGTTGAGGCGCATTTGGCGGTACTGATACTCAATCCTTCATTCCCCTCAAAACCATAGAGGTCACATGAGACTTGATGCGCTCTTTGCCACCCTGTCTGGATATCTGGCAGTGTTTGGTGTTTTGGACCGGCCACAAACACCTCAAACACGAGATTACGTGGTTGAACATGTCCGCATCCCGGGCGGCGAAAAAGGCGTGGTGCTTGATGGAGAACTGACACTCCCCAAGGGAAGCGGAAAGGTTCCAGGGCTCGTTCTGATCACCGGTTCTGGTCCGCAAAACAAAAACGAAGAAATTGTCGGCCACAAGCCGTTTCTGGTGCTGTCCGATCATCTGACAAACGCGGGTTATGGTGTTCTGCGGTACGACGATCGCGGTGTTGGAAAGAGCACCGGAGATCATTCAGCAGCGACACCGACCGATCTGGCGGCTGACGCCGCTGCTGCCATGACTTACCTGAAGTCCCATCCTAGGATCTTACCCACAACCACCGGATATCTCGGGCATTCAGAAGGCGGATATCTCGCGCCGAGAGCCCATGAAGTGAGCCGATCAGCCTTCCAGATATACCTCGCCGGCCCGGCGCTTCCACTTGTACCGGATGTGATGCTGGCCCAGACGGTCGATATCACGCTGGCCGAAGGCGGCACACAGGCGGATGCGGACCGGGAAGAACGCTTGGTGAGAGCGTTGACCGAGCTCCTGAAAACGGCAACCAGCCCGGAGGAGGTACGGGTCAAACTGACGGAGAGCTTGAAGCAACATGGCGCCAAGAAGAAAGATATTCAGGCAAATCTTTCAGTTTGGGCCACGCCCTGGGCGCTGGAATACGCGCATTATCAACCAGCCGAAACCTTCAAGGAACTGGAAGTTCCGGTTCTGGCGCTCTTTGGCGGAAAAGACCTTCAGGTGGCCGCGAACGCCAACGCAGATAAGATGCGGAGTTTCTTGACTCATCCGGTTTCCGAAGTCGACATTTTATCGGGTCTCAACCACCTCTTTCAGCCGACAAAGACCGGCAAGGTTTCTGAGTATTTGACGATCAAAACCACCATTGATCCACTGGCTCTCAACCGGATCACCAGCTGGTTGGATTATGTCACGGGAAAGTCCGGCGATCTGAAAAGCGGTGCCAAAGACGCAAACTGAACTGACCAGCCCTCATTTGGGAAGCACAAGCGAACGGAAAAATGTCTTCACCTCCGCTCATTTGTTGCTAGGCTGCAAAAATGGCAGAGGCAAAACTCCAGAGGTTTCATTCGAAGTATCTCCGATCCGGGCGCCGGAAAGGTCCTCTATCCTTCTGGAAAACGATGATCGGTGGATTGGCCATCCTAGTCTCGTCTACTACCGGCCATGCCTGTTCTCTGGCTTTGGTTCTGGCGATGGACAGCTCCGCCAGTGTCGATGCACGAGAATATCACTTGCAGATCAACGGCTTGGCGGATGCGGTTCAAGATCCGGATGTGATCAACGCAATCGAAGCCGTTGGCGGGATTTACCTTACAAGCTTTGAATGGAGCGGGCGGTATCAACAGGTGGAGCAATTGGGCTGGCGTTTCCTGGATAATAAGGACAGCGCCCTCACAGCGGCATCCATCATCCGCCAGGCCCCTCGCGGGTATACGGAGTTTCCAACAGCGCTTGGGTACGCCCTGGGCCATGCGGCAGTTCTCATGCAGCGGGCGCCAACCCATTGCCGGCGGAAAGTCATCGATGTTGCAGGGGACGGCATCAACAACGACGGTTTTGGCCCGGACAGTGCCTACAAGGCCTTCGACTTTGAAAATGTGACCGTCAATGGCTTGGTAATTGGCACCCCAGACACGATCCCCGTGGACTATTATTACCGTGAAGTCATCAAGGGCCCCGGAGCCTTTGTTGAGATTGCCAGCACTTTCGATGACTACGCGGACGCGATGAAACGCAAGCTGATCCGGGAAATCATCGGCAACGGACTTGCCGCTGCCGATTAAGAATTAGCGTTGAGCCACTCACGGTTGACGGCGGTCCGCTTGTTCCAAGAGCGCGATTCCAAATGCTTCACTGGTCCATTTTTCCCTCAAAGCGCGCAGCATCAACTGCTTCTGTGTTTCCGGGGCCAGGCCTCCTGCCGGAGGATCGCGATCCAGATTGGTGGGAAATGAATAGCCTTCCGCGCAGGCCGACACGGCCGCTTCCAGCAACTTACTATCCATGCCGCCTGCCATCACTCTTTCGAGCAACACAGGATAAAGCGCCCGGCACATTGCCAAGCGGTCCAAGGTCTCCATCGCCCGGCCGAAAGTGGATGAGACCTGCAAGAGGTTCGCCATCCTCTGAATATTCTGGCTGGAGTTTGCCCCGGCGGCATGAAACAGAGCAGGATTGAAGAACACCGCATCGCCTTTGGACAAAGGCAGTTGGACACAAGTATCTTCAAAATAGTCCGCAAAGGCCTGCAGCCTGTAGGCGGCGTATCCAGGCCTGTAAAGCTGAGAGAACGGCAGAAGTTTCGTCGGGCCACTTTCCACCGGCATATCAGTGTGCGCAACAGCCCCCTGCAGCGTCATGACAGGCGAAAGGTCGTGGACATGCGCCGGATAGCGCGCGCAATCCTCCGCTGTCTGAAACCCAAGGTGATAATCCCGGTGGGCTTGTTGTGCAGCCCCACCCGGCCGGACCAGATTGACCTGGGCGGTCATTTGATAATTCGGGCCGAGCCAGGCTTCACAAACCGTATCAAGCGCCGGGTTTGCAAAATAATCCGCAAAGACATCCGGAGCCGCCAGACACAGTTTTTGCAATGAATTCCAAATCCGGTCATTCGACCCCGCGGCTGCAAAGTGATCCGCACCGCCGCCGCGTGCCTTTTCATCGGCAATAATCCGATTGTAGACGTCTGTTGCCCGGTCGACCGATGAGGTATCGGCAAACGCGCCTTCGAGAACCAGAACGCCAGACAGGTCTTTGAGAACGCGGGCCCATTCGGCCATCAAACCCCGGCGTTTGTTGGGATCGGAGAGCATGGACTGCAAATTGGTCAGCCGGTAGATCGGGATATTCGCCACAATGCGGTCCGCATACAAAACGTCTGCTGCAGCAAGTCTGCGCTGTGTCAGTGCCTTAAATGCTTCCAGGTCGCAGCTGGTTTCATCAAAATAATCACTTGGCCCGGCTTGAAGATCCATGATGCCCTCCCTGATCCGATCTTTCATCGACCGTAGCAGAGACAGGTCTTGCAAGCGGACACAAAAACCATCAAGAATCCATCAAATGACACATCGCTTCCCAGTCAAGGAAATCGCTCTTCAATCCGGACTCAGTACGGCAACCGTGGACCGTGTCCTCAACAATCGCGCCCATGTCAGTCCGCAGACCCGCCGCCGGGTACAAGATGCGATTGAGGAGCTCAGCCGTCAGGAGGGGCAGCTGGCCGCCCGAGGCCGGCGGGTGTTTATTGATGTACTTGTCGAAGCACCCAACCGTTTTAATCGCGAAGTTCAAAATGCTTGCGAAACCATCCTGGGTGAATTCAGACCGCTCGCCATCCGGCCACGGTTCAAGCTGTTTGAGACGATGACACCAGAAGACTGCGCTCTGGAACTGGACAGGGTCAGCAAACGGGGCAGCCAAGGCGTTTGCCTCAAGGCCCGCGACACCGAATTAACCCGGTCGGCGATAGACAATCTGCTGGCAAAAGGCATTCCTGTCGTAACCATCTTCACCGACAATCCGGGATCCAAGCGTTTGGCCTATGCCGGGCTCAACAACAAAAGGGCTGGGGAAACTGCGGCTTATTTGATGCATCAATGGCTTCCGCTTCAAGCCCGCACAGTACTCACCACCTTGAGCCAGCACAGTTTTCAAGGCGAAGAAGACCGGTACTCCGGGTTCCGCTCCAGTTTGCTTGCCTTGCGCCCCGGCCTCTCTCTCATCGACGCAAGCGGCGGCGGGGGCCATAATCCGGCCACTGGCCGGGAAGTCGCCGGCAAGATCCGGCCAGGCCATCCAATTGATGGTGTCTATTCCATGGGCGGTGGCAACCGTGCGATCCTCACCGCGCTAAACGATGCAGGTATCTCACCTGCGGTCTTCATCGCGCACGATCTGGACGAAGACAATCTCGATCTGTTGAAGCAAGGAAAGCTATCGATCGTGCTCTACCACGATCTCGAAAGCGACATGCGGGCGGCCTTCCGGGTATGCCTTGCCCATCATGAGATCGTAGAAGCACCGACACAAACGGAGAGCGATATCCAAATCGTCACGCCGATGAACATTCCTGCCCGCAGTTTCTAACCACCGGGCCGGGTACAGTCCTCAATACTCCGGCTTGCCGTGCTCCTCTTCCATTTGCCGGTAAAAATCCTTGAGTGTGGTGCCCGGTTCCGGGCGGAACTTGTCGCCGGTTTCCTTCACATCCGTCATCCGGTCGAGCCGGAACATGCGAAAATCGTTCCGAAGTTCGCACCAGGCGACCAGGGTCCACACCTTGCCCCAGAACCACAGGCCGAGCGGCCGAAGCACGCGTTCTGATGACTGCTCCTTGGCATCGATGTAAGTGACCGACAGGCATTTGCGCTTGTCGGAGGCCAATTCCAGAAAATCGATCAGCGCCCGGACCTCTTCGGTCATTTCCGGGGCAAAGGCGTGGATCTCCACTTCGTTCTGCCGCACCCGCATTTTTTCCGGAATCACGGCATCGATTTTGATCATCGCCTCTTCCGCAGAACGGGCCATCGCCGCCCCGCCCCACGCCCGAATGAGCCGGGCGCCGGCAAGAAGAGCAACGATTTCGTCCCGGGTGAACATGAGCGGGGGCAGATCATAGCCATCACGCAGGATATAACCGACCCCGGCCGCGCCCTCGATGGGCACACCAGAGGCCTGCAGATCGGCGATATCCCGGTAGATGGTCCGTTCAGAGACTTCCAGCCATTCAGACAGCTGGCGGGCCCTGACGAGGCGGCCGCCGCGCAGATACTGAACAATCTGAAACAGGCGGTCGGCGCGCCTCATGGCAAAAGCACCTTACGCGTTGACGGCAAACATGCCGATGGAATTGCCGTCCAAATCTTCGCCATAAGCAAAGCGGCCGGCTGGAATCGGGATCGGATCGGACAAAACCTCACCGCCCGCCTTGGCAAAGCGCTCCATGGTTTCTTCCAAAGTATCCGGGCAGGCAAGATGGATGGTTGGGCCAGTGCCCTTTGGCGCAGGTTTGCCGGGATAGAGATGTCCGGCAATTCCGTTTTCACAGTTGCATGGGAACATGGCAATGTGGTTGGGGCCCATATCGGTGATGAGATTGAGTTCGGTCTTAAAAACGTTGTTGTAGAACTCGATCGCCTTGTCCAGATCAGAAACGGGGATTTCCATCCAGACAGTGAAATTGTCGGGCTTGAAGGTCATGGGTAACTCCTGAATTGCGTTAACAGGAGGGACACTAGCAGCCCCCTCCTGACAGCTTCCTGTCAGGAGGTTTCAGGAAATATCTGTTTTGTTTTGACCACAGCTTCCGATTTCCAACCCTTGATCATTTTCGGATGGACAATCCACGCGCAAGGCTCGTTGCGCCATCAACCAGGAAGAGGCTGGTGACAATCGCCCCACCCCAATCGCGCAACACCGGCACTTCACCAATCTGCCAGCCAAAGTGAAACACACTGTCGAAGCAGACCGCCGCCCACCACAAGCCAAGCGGCAGAACAAAGACCAGCCGCCCCAACCGGCCAGCCGACCAGAAATGGCCGGTTCCTGCGATGAGCACCGCGCGGGCCTGCTGGCGCGCGGTAATTTCGGCCCGGATTTCTTCCGCCGCAAGATCTGCCTCGATCCGGCGGGTTTCTATTTGGGTAGCCGTCCGTTTTTCCAGATGCCGCAGCAAGCGGTCCAGAAATCCGGAACTGAGAATTTGCAGCAGACAGCCGATCACTTGCCGTTGTCCTTACGCCAGCCAGCCGGGCCGGACGTGACGTGGCGCAGCACAATATTTGCCAGTCCAATCCCCAGCATCACCAGCGCCGCCCGTTCCGGTGGCAAGATTGCCTTCCAGTCGGCAGCCCCCAAAAATGTCAGCATCTCAAGAAGCACGACAGCCGCACCAACAGCGCCGTTCAAGGCAAGCGTTTTCCAGCCACGCATAGGGATCTCCGGTGTTTTTGAAGGGAAGGGATTTGATTTATTGGCGGATATAGCTGCGGCACAAAACAGTGCGCCCCAGCTTTCACATCTCCCGAGGCGGAGATGTCGCGGCACCCAGCCAGTGAGTTCTTAGTAAGATTTTGTTGGTTGGATCTCTTCGACACGGTCATCCCTGCCCCAAGAAGCCGAAGTGGGCGGGAAACTACTCGCGATCCCACTTGCCGCAGGTTATGCGCGTTTGAAGGTAGGCTCTGCAAACGAGTGGATCCCCGGTCTACGCTGCGCTGCGCCGGGGATGACCGCCGTAGAAGGTGGGAAACTTGATCAAAGACACACGTGTCAAAACCGGCCGAGCCGGTGTTTTAATTCCAGAAGGAGTGCCCCGCGCTGGGTCCAGAGCCACAGCATCGCGGCGCCGGTTGCCGCCACGCCGGCGAGTAGCAGCAGCGTCAGCGGGCCCGGCACCTTTTCCAGCAACAGACCGCCGCCGGTTAGGAGGGTCAGCACCCCGACAAGGCCGGTGCCGTTGCGCAGGGCGCTGGTCCGCTCTAACGCCGCGCGGGTTGCTGGGCCGGGAATACCGTCCACCACCAGGGGCGGATTGGCTTTTTGAAAGGCGCGCACTGCCGCCTTCGTCAGAGGCCCAAAATAGCCATCGATCGGGCCGGGATCACAACCAAGGGCTTTCAAGGCGCGTTGCAGGTCGATGATATCGCTGCCGGGGGCGGGCGCGGACGCAACTGCTGCCAGGCCATAATCGCCGTGCTCCAACAATCTGGCTTCAGCGGCCCGGCGTTTGACGAGGCCTTGTAGCCGGCGCCCGCCTGCAGTGGTTCCCGTCTGGCTCAAGAGGCGGGCTGCCTCACCGGTGCGGCCGTCTTTTAGTTTAACGGCCCAACGCCAGGACAGCGCCCGGGAACCGAGATTGTAGACCACCGACACACAGGCATCGAACTGCTCCTGGGTCAACTTCGGCAGGGTCTTGCGCACCGGCGGAGCGTATTCCTGGTCCAGCAGGGTTAGAAGCAGTTTGTTGGCCTGTTCGCGGGACAACCGGTCCCCCACGGCCAGACGTTTGCCGTGGCGTTTGCGCCACCAGCCGGAAAAGATCCGGCTGCGCATGGTAAACCCATACCCAATCGTGACAATCCCGGCGGGGTCGAGATATCCGCGGGACACAAACCCTTCGTGCGCT
The DNA here is from genome assembly GCF_965216085.1 of Roseibium sp. Lineage (GTDB taxonomy): Bacteria > Pseudomonadota > Alphaproteobacteria > Rhizobiales > Stappiaceae > Roseibium. The sequence continues at coordinate 3,767,116 of NZ_OZ244138.1, forward strand.
GCTAAAAAGGCAAGCCCCTGATCACTGACCTTCATAAAAAGCCCCCTCCTGGACTGTGCAGTTGGACATAAAGACGCGATGAAGCTGCGACTGTGATCGTGCACGCCGCGGCCTAAGCCGAGGGCGCTACCGGTACAAAACAGTGGACCGCCAACCGCACGGTGCCGCCTGAAAAACTGCCGCCATTGGCGGTGAGGCGCACGGCAGTATCGGAATAAAAAGCCGTCGGGCCGATCACCCCAAGATTGCTGCTGCCAGCGGCGGCGCCAAGAGATCCGCCGAATTTGGATTGTTCACCAGCCAAGCCGCAGTCGTAGGATGTAGCCCCGGTTACGGTAGCGATGGTGCGGGTCGACACACAAAAGACAATGGCCCGGTCCGGGATGATTGCAGCCGTTTCCACATAAGTGCCTGACAGCGCCGTGAGTTCTGCTTCAATCACCCGGTGTTCGCTCTGCGCACCAAAACTGCCGCGCGCCAAAAGACGTGTGTCAGAGAAGACCCCATCCATCTCTTGCCAGGCACCGGATAGATATTTCAGGCCAATGCCTTCCACGGTTACATGGACAGCCAGTCCCTCAAAGGGAGCATAAAACTCCCAAACGCCATTGCGCCATTCAGCGATTTGACCATCCCGGCCTGCCCATTCGGCTGTTGCAGAAGCTGCCACCAAATAAAGATCGCCCTCTGTCGCGACTGGCGGCACTGTCAGCGTGCGCGATTTCACAGCAGGATGGCTGAGTGCATCCATTCGCAAGAGGGATTCATTGTGGGTGACATGCTTTTGGGCTTGGGCGGCAGCCAGCAGCGGCAGCGCTAGGCGGGATGTCTCAGACATGACAGGTGGCCTTTCGTTCAAAGCCGCGCCCGGTGCTGCGGGACAGCTGGGCAACGGCGAAATTCAAACTGGTCACCGGACTGCCGAAATCCAGGAGTTCATCTGCCGCGGAATAAAGAACCTCGGACGTTCCGCTGGTCAGCGTCCGCAAAACGGCATCAGCCGGTGATAGAATGTCGACCTCATAGGCTTCCAACTCTTCACCGAGCGGTACATCGCTTTGCTCCCAGCTGACGCCACCTTTTCGCGTTTGGCGGATCCAGGACAAAGAAACACCGCCCGCTGTCCGTCTGGCTTTCAAATGCACCGGCGCCAGCGGTTTAGCCGCCCGCTGAGTGCTGGTGTGCGAGAGCGCAACGGCCGCCGGGTCATCCAGCGCGCGGCCTTGCGGCACGAGCCGGTAGTTTAGGCTAAGCCCCGACTGCTCCGCTGAGAGCGGCACCAACGGCACACGGTCTTCGGACAAGATAACGACATCCGCGTCGGAGGCTGCGCCCGATAGCATCTCAGTCTCTGTGCCACGCTGCGCCCGCAACAATGTGCTCAGCCGGTAGGTGATTGTCCCCGTGAGTTCCGCGGTTTGGAACTGCAGGACTTCCCAGCCGCCATTTTGACAGCGCACGGCCAGCGCATTGGCACCTGCCAGAACATCGGTTTCCGTCCGGCTCTGCAGCTGACCTTCAAAGAGGTCCACGTCCAGCAGATTTGCCCGGTCGAAGACCCAAAGTGGACCAGCGCTCAAAGGCGCGGTCAATTTGCCCATCACGGCGGGCGCATCGAGTGTCATGACCGGGGCAAATCCGCTTGCCGAGGCACTGCGCATCACGTTCAAGGCTCCAGGCCAGGGTTTTGCGCGCGCGGCCAGTCGCACCGCGTCGTCCGGATCGCTCTCTTTGAGCTTCGGCAGATCCAGAAAGACGGCATGAGCTGGACTGAGATCGCTGTTTTGAAAAACGGTTCCGGGCCTGTCACTGGCACTTGCTGCAGGCGATAAGTCCGCCGCAACCCGAACCGCCTCAATCCGGCGCAACCCGGCGTCTTCGATCGCGGTCACCCGCACCATCAACGGCGGATCGAATGTGGCCGTTGGCGTGCCGTTTATCGCAACAACATCGCCTGGCTCCAGGCCGATCCGGTCCGGTCCGACGGCAAAGGTCACCCGCTCACGCTCCGACCAGATCCGGTAGAGCCGCCTGTCAGCAGCAATATGCAAAGGCTCGGTCATGGAACTGGCTGGCAGGTTCCGCGTTTCAACCTGCCGGCTGCCGCCTTCGAGCCGCCGGGAGGCGGCAACCCGGCGCCGGAAATCACTTACCGGATCATCCGCCCCAAGCCGGATTTCGGCGGACAGTTCATTGGCCTGCGCCCGTGTCCGCGACAAGAGCGGTTCGTCTTCGCTCGGCTCGGCCAGATCCGCGGCGTTTAGAGCAATCGCGGCTTCCGGCGGTATGGACGAGAGCTCCACATGAGTGCCCCGGTCGGACGCCAATCCGGAAAAGGCGGTCAGAACCGGTTCCAGAACGTCGCGGGCGCTTACCGGACCGCTCAAGAGATATCCGTCAAGACTTCCCCCAAGCCCGGTCACTTTTACGTCTGCATCAGAAATACCGTAGTCGGCCAGCACTGCTTTGCAGAGCCCCTGAATGCTGATCGCACCAAAACGCCCGGAAAGCCAATGGCCAAGCCGCCAATTGCCGCCGTCCGCCCAGACATCTGAAAACATCGGAAATGCCGGAAACGGCCGCGCATCCCAGGTCCAAAGGTAAATCCCGTCCGGATCTACCATTGGCCCGCCATAAACGGCGGACACCGGATTGTCACCAGCAACCACTTCCGGATGGCTGTTGGACCACCAGCTCAAAGAGGCTTCCAGCGCCCGGCGCTGGCTGACGTCATCACGAAAGCCCCTGGAAAAATGCGGCACGGCACTTTCCGAAGATTTTGGATCCACAAAGACATTCGGTTGATTGGAGCCCCGGTCCACCGCCGGAAACCCCAGTTCGGTCATGCGGATCGGCTTGGATTGAGGCACCCAAGCTGTCGGCGATCCAACTTCGGTGCCGCCGGTACGCTCATAATGGAGATTTTGCCAAAAGCCCCAAAGATCCTTGGTCCGGTAGACCCAAGGTTTGTTATGCGCCCCATCGGTAATGGCGGTGCGCTGGCCAGAAGTGCGGTCAGCCTCAGAGGCGTAATACCAGTCATAATACTCACCGCCTTGAACACCTGCGCGCAAGTCGTTGAGATCATAGGGGTTGACGCCGCCTTCCGGATCACCGCCATCGCGCACATCTGTGAGCGGCAGGTAGTTGTCGATGCCTATGAAATCGACGTCCGGTGAGGACCAGACGGTATCAAGCGGAAACCGCAATTCGGTTCCCGACACCTGATGGGCACCATACTCGGACCAATCGGCGGCATAGGAGATTTTCGTGCCACTGCCCACGAGTGCCCTGACATCTGCCGCGAGCGCCCGCAAAGCATCGGCAAACGGATAACTGCCGCCGCCCGCATGAGATCGTGTCAGCCCGCGCAGTTCCGATCCGATCAAAATGCTCTCCACCCCGCCCGCCGCCTTGGAGAGCGCGGCGCAATGGAGGATATGGCGGCGGAAGGACCATTCGGCCGGACCTGAATAGGAAATGCTGCTGCCGGAAATGGAAAAGTCGGCCGCCGTTGCCGTGCCAACAAAGTTCGCAACATCCGCCGCGACTGTTCCGCTGGTCATGATCCGGCCCCGCCAGGGGTACGGCGCTTGTTCGGCACCTCCGTGGGGATCCGGCAAGCCGTTGCCAGCCGGAACATCCATCATGATGAACGGATACAGCATCACGTCCAGTCCGCGGCTTTTCAGGTCCTGAATTGCGGCAATGACCGTGTCGTCAGCCGGCGTTCCGCCATAGGAGGGCCGTCCATCAATTCTTGAAACTTCGTCTGCATCTGCCCGGCTGAGACCGGCAACGCTCCAGGTGGCGCCTTCCGTGACCGTGCCGTTGGCTTCCACCTTTGGACGAACGGTGCACTGGCCCGCGCGCAAATCATCGCTGAACCAGGAGACAACCAGAGCCACCCGTTTCAAGTTCGGACAGAGCGCTTGGAGCTCATCTATGCTTTCACGCCAGTCAGACTCTGCGGCCACCACATGGTGGTTGATCGAGCGCTGTTCTCCGGGCCCCAAAACTTCAGAGACCACGGTCGGCGAATAAGCAAATTCCCCGGCGCCCGGAATGATGGTTATGGCCCGAACCTGCGTTTCAAGCGGCTCCACCGGCCGGATCACCTCAAAGCTCAGCTGCGGCAAGCGGTTGCCGAATTGCTCCAGCGCCAACCGCTCAAACACCACATAGGCAGTGCCCCGATAGGCTGGAGCGGCCGTTTGATGCGCCGAGATCAGCGGATCGGGCATTTGATCCTCCGATCCATTGTAGACCCGCATCACAATCTGACGGGTGTCGAGCACTTTTCCGTCGGCCCAGATTCGGCCGATACGGGCGACCTTTCCGGAGCACAGGCCGACAGCGAAATTGGCAAAGTAGCTGTAGGTGGTGACCGTTGACGTGCTGCGGCTGCCGCCGGCCTTGCCGCCCTGTTCTTCCGTCGTGATGACTTCCTCAAAACTGGTCGCCCAGATCAGCTGGCCCGCCAGCCGGACCCGGCCATAGACTCTCGGCAAGGACGCGCCTTCACTCGACGATTGGACGGAGAGATCAGCCAGCCGCGCGCCTTCAACATTTCTGGACGCCCCGCCTCCAAACAAGGATTGGTCAATAAGATTGCCGGCAAGCGACCCTGCAGCCTTGCCGATGACACCGCCAATACCGCCCAAACCAAGGGCACCGCCGACGGCCTTTCCGGCCGCAGCCAAAACAAGTGTTGCCATCAGATGTCCCCTTTGGAAAAGGAAAATACGGCCGCGATGCGCCTGCCCCAGGTCGGCACCAGCGGGCTTTCGATGACACCGACGCGCTCATAAGCGTGGATGATCGCCGGGCTCGTTGTCAGCGATTTGCTTAAGATGCCGACATGTTTTGCCGGAACGCCATCGCGCCAGCGGAACACCAGGACATCCCCGGGCCGAGCAACTTCAAGCGTGATTTCCTGCAGCCAGGTCCGCCCGGCTTCTATCAGGGTCTCCGCGCCACCGGTTTCCGCCCAATCGGCCGAATAGCTCGGGAGATCCTGCGGCTCAGAGCCGTAGAGCGTGTGCCAGATGCCACGGAGCAATCCAAGACAATCGCAGCCTCCCCGCTTGCAGCTCGCCTGGTGCCGGTATGGGGTTCCAATCCAGGTCCGGGCCTCGGTAAGAACGGCAGCACGAACTGTCTCGGCGGCAACGCTGCTTGGTCTAGGGAACAAGGGCACTGCCATCATTTTCCCCTGTGTTGCTGCCCGGATAAGACAAGGCAAAGTCGCTGCCCGGCATGTGCGGAAAACCTTGGTAATTCAGATGATTGGCAAACTTGGCTCGACACGTTTCCAAGTCTTTCGCGCAGCCGGCCCGGACTTGAACCTGTGTGCCGGGTTCCAAAGACGTTGGTGCAGGCTGGAACAGGGATAGCACGGCTGCGCCATTTTCCATGCGGTGGCTGGCGACTTCCGAGGCAAATCCTGTCCAATGTCCGCTTTGAACCACGATCCGGCCACGGCTGAACCAACCTTCGGAAAAAGCTTCCAAACCACTGACGCGAAGCCATTCGCGGGCGGCCGTCAGCACGGTTCCTGTGCCCTGGTAGGCGGCAGTCTCCAAATTGACTTTGCAGCGGCTGTCGCCAAGATCCGCATCGCAGCCCCGGGCAAACACCCGGCCCTGCCGGGCTTCCAGAAGATGGGCCAGCCCGCGCAACTCGGACCGGAACACATCGCCGGACCGGCTGACTTCGCCGATCCGGGCGCGCCGCATCAAGAGATGGTCCGCAGGAGATTGCCAGTTGACCCGGTAGACTTGAACTTCGGCGTTGTCCCAAAGCCCAGCCTCCAGATCGATCTCCGATAAGACGGGGCTGGCAATTGTTCCGGAGACATCTCCTCCCCCGGTTGCCAAATCCGGGCCATCCGTAGTCGCCGATGCGGTCAAACCGTTTTGCGGTTCACATAAAACACCTGAGACCGTGAGCGGCCGGTCGTGATCGGTAAAGCCGAGTTTGACCGCATCCTGACGCACTATGATCCAGCAGGATGAAAGCGTGGTAATCCGGCCAGCGACATGCGCAGCCAGGCTTTCAGGTAGAACTTTCATGTGGGTTCTCTAGATAAAGAGCTCCGCAGACAGTCCGGCCTAGAGCCGGATTTCGATCAGCGGAATGGACGGAATGTCGCCGGCTTCAAAGTGGGTCAGACTGAGGTCCAATCGGTCGGTGTCGAACCGGACCGGCACATCGAACAGGAATCCCCCGGTCAAGACGCTGTCAGTGGCAGGCGCCAGGTTAAAAACGATGTCACCAGTGGCTTCCTCCACCTGAAAATCGGTCCCTTCTGACTGCTCAATGCCATCAAGCGCCACCCGGACGGTTCCTGTCACCGGCAAGCGGATGTCGCGGGAATAGGCCAGAACGCCCGATCCATACGTCTTGATCAGAGGAAACCGGGCAGCAGTCCCGTCACCGGATCCCAGCGATTGGTCGAAAACACCGGGTGCCGCAGTTCCTGGGGCCGTGCTGTGGTCAAAGGGATCACGCAGGCGGAAGCCATATAAACGGCCGCGCGCCTTTTCAAAAAGCGCGACGACCGCTTTCAGATCGTCCAGCGATCTGATCCCGGTTGCCGCATCATAACGCCGCCGGCTGTCAGCCCAGCGCGCATTGCGGGTCTCATAACCGGTGGCCAGCTGGACAATTTCCGTCCGCCACTCAGGCCCTCCCAACACGCCAAAGGCGATCGCGCCGGGAAAATTCTCGTTCAAGAAGGCTTCCATTGAATTCTCCGGCGCAAATCAGACCGAGATTGATCTTGCTCAAGGAGTTTAAAATCGCGGGGCGGCACTTTGTGAGCCTCTAAAGGAGGCAAATAAGAATGAGTCACGTTCCTCACGAACTGCATGAAGAATTCCCGGAAGCTACGGAAGTGCTTCACACCCTGAAAACCAGCGATGCGCACTTCAGCCGCCTTGCTGACGAATACCACACGGTCAACCGCGAAGTGCACCGCATTGAAACCGACGTCGCGCCAGCTTCCGATGAAGTTCTGGAAGATCTGAAGAAGAAACGTCTTCACTTGAAGGATCAAATCGCCGCCATGATTGCGGCTGCGGCAAACACCGCGTCCTGAGCCCCTCCTTTTCAGGCCGGTGTTAGAGCCCGCGTCGTCCCCGTCCGACGGCGCGGGCCACCATCGCCGAGACCTGTGCTTCAGATCTCCGGAAGCTCTCCGCGTCCTGTGTATTCACTGTGATTTGCACAGCTGGCATGGGGGTCTGCCCGCGTCCCGCGGACCTCACCCCCAGGCGCCCATCGGCACCGCGCGCGAGCGGCAAGATCGCTTCGGCTCCGGCTTCTCCCATTAGCCCAGAAGCCCCATTTCCCAGACCGAACATCGTTGGCGCCGTGACGACACCCCCCTTGGCAAACGGCAATATGGTGTCAAAGAGGTTCCCGGCGGCCCTTTCCAGCGGCTGTAAAGCCGAATTCAAAAGCCGGGACGAGGCCGATAGGGCAATTTTCTTGAATACGCTTTCAAGGGATTTTCCATCGACTAAGGCAGATCTGAGCCCACTGACCAGGCTGCGGGAAATATTCTGCGCGCTCCGGTCGATGTCTTCCATCTGAAGCCGGAAGTCTGCGATCTCCTGCAAAGGAATATCGAACTCTAAAGACCGGTCCGTCATATCCTACTCCCCAACCTATCCGGCTGTCTCGATATCATCCGGGTGCTGTTTCATCAGTGTTGTCAATTCATTCCGGTCCAATAGCGTTATCCGGCCGCACAGGCCGAGCGCCAGGTCCAATTCTTTTGGTGTTGCACTCCAGAATACTTTGGGAGGCCAGAAGAGCTTTTGCGCCGCAAGCTGAAAGAGAAGTGCCCAGGGAAGCATCAGTATCCGGCGCCCTCTTCGCTCTCATCTGACACGTCCTGATCGCCGAAGGTCGCACGCAGCAAATCCGCAGCAATTGCGGCAAACCCGGCCGCTCCCCCCGCCGTTTGCATCATAGCGACCTGATCATCAGAGACATCATTGCCTGCGCCCCGCAACCCCGCCCCCAAAAGGGTGATGATGTCCTTCGCCGATAAGGTTTCCGCGGAAAACCGAGAGAGCAGGTCAGTAAGGCTCTTACAGGAAAACGCCTCTTCCAATTCCGCCAATGCGCCCAATGTCAGCACCAGGGTCCATTTGCGGCCATCCAATGCGGCCGAAATCTCCCCCCTCAACCGGTTCACCATCGTTTTTTCTCCTTCACGGGAACGGATATTCACCTACCCTCATTGGTTGAATTAAGGTATTCTTCCACTCATTGTTAAAGTTGTTGGGAGGATAGAATGAAGCGTCTTATTATCTGCGCAGATGGAACCTGGAACAAACCTGAATCCGAAGGAGCCGAAAGCGGCAGTTCCACAAATGTCTTGAAGATCATGCGGGCAATCAAAACCACCGCGTCTGAAAACATCCCCCAAATTCGTTATTATTGCCAAGGTGTTGGCACTGGAAACTTCATTGACAAGATCAAGGGCGGCGCTTTTGGCGTTGGCCTTAGCGCCAATGTGATCGAGTGCTACCGGTTCTTGGCCAACAACTACAATGAAGGCGATGAAATCTACATCTTCGGATTTTCACGCGGGGCATTCACGGCTCGGAGCCTTGCTGGGTTCATTGGCACGATCGGTCTTGTTCATCCGCGAGATCTTGGCACATTACCAGAAGGCTGGGCTTACTACCGGATTCCACACCCCGAGCGCGATACCGCAAAGGCAAAAGCCCACTTGGCTGCCCTTGGAGAACGGGTAACTGATGTGCCGATCAAATGCATTGGCGTCTGGGACACTGTTGGGTCCATGGGCATTCCCGGAACGCTCTTAAACGGATACCGGGCAAGCGACTTTCAGTTTCACAACACGGAACTTGGCAAAGACGTTGAAGTTGCTCTCCATGCTGTGGCGATCGACGAGCGGCGCAAGAATTTCGCACCGACATTGTGGGACGAAGATAAAAAGCTCTCCAACCGGGTTCTCGAACAGGTCTTTTTCCCTGGCGTCCATTCCAATGTTGGCGGCGGTTATCCCGACCAAGGGTTATCGGACGGCGCCTTGGCCTGGATGACCGAACGGCTTCAGAGATATACAAGTCTGGAGTTCGACCCGGAATATCTACAGAAACACATTGATCGAAACCCACGAGGAAAACTGTATGATTCCAAAGGTGGAAACATATTGTGGCGTTTCCTTCCGGAACATATCCGGAATATTCCCGGGGATGCCGAATTGCATGAATCGGTACAAGATAGGATGAACGCCGATTTGGATCCGCCCTACCGGCCGAAGCAGCTGAATTGACGGACTTTGTCACTCGGCCGTGAAGCCCAGCTCCCCGGCCGACGACAGGGCGATCTCAAAGGTCACCTCGCTGTCGTGGCGCCCGGCATATTCCAGGGCTGTGACCTGAAACAGGCCTTCTAAGGTCCCGAAATCGGGAATGACCACCTGCCAAGGACGGATGGCGCCATCGAAGAACAATTGGCGCACGGCGGCATCGCTGGCGCCATCGCGGAAGAGACCGGATCCGGACAGGCTTGCTGCCCGGGTTCCGGCACCTTCCAGCAATTCCCGCCAACGCCCAGCGCTTTCGGACGTAGTGATGTCGACACTGGTGGCGTTGAGGGCAATCTGGCGCGCCCTCAAACCAGCAACTGTGACAAAAGATCCGTTCGGTTCCGCATCCAGTTTCAACAACAGATCACGTCCGCGCTGTGCGCCCATCTCGGCTGCCTCCCATTTTTCAAATTCAGGTACAAGAATCGCCGATGCCAGGATTTGCGACCTTCGCGTGGCCGTCCCGGCCTCGAGCCGGGATCTGCATCCCAAAGGCCCTCACGCGAAGCCCTGGGTGGCAACGACGATCGCCTGTGTGCGAACACAATTCAGGTCAGCGGTTCGGTGACCGCGCGCAGGGAACTGGTCGCTCTATAGCCACGGCCATCGCGCAGCCGGCGGCTTGAAATCGTGGTCATGGTTAGGTTGACCAGTCGATGGCCGGTGAGCGCAATTGGCCCGTTCATCAGAACCTCTGCGGCACGACCCGCGGCTGACGCGGCTTCATCCCGGCTACGCTCACGGGAAAAAACGCTCAAGCTTAAAGCATGGACAGCCCCCTCACCGATTTCGGCGAGCAGCGGACGGGTCTCCAGTGCTTCCAAGACCAAATAGGGAAAGGCTTCCGCCCGTGGCGGGGCTTCAAAAATCCGGTCACTGCCCAGCAGGCTTTGAAGCACTCCATCGGCTACCAACAGGCTGAAGAACCCCGCCCGGAGCGCCGTTTGTACATCGGCAAGGCTCATGGGCTCTCCTCCTCTGCATCACATAGAAGCTCGCGGCCGCGGCCATCCGGGTCAGAAACAGACAGCACGCGGAAAACTCTTGTCCCGGACACGATCCGCCAGCCGCCGGTCATGCTGGAAAAGGGCCGCAGCCGGATTTCCCAAAGTTTCCTAGACAATAGGCGCTCACCGTCAAACCGCTCGGCCTGACTTTTGAGTCGAAGAGCTGCAAAGCCAGTCCCGGCGGTCTCAAACGTGAGCGTGACTTCGCCGGACGCCGCACGCACCTCCACGGGCCTTTGCAAGACGATGGGCAGCCGGTAATCGCCGGCCCTCATAGGAGCGGCACCCGGGCTGTCGACAAAAGCCGGTCGAGCCCTTGAGGCAGGCTCGCGACCGCCAGATCGCTTCCCGCTTCCCGGTGTTCGAACCAATGTCCGGCAAGCAAACGTACCGCCTGACGGAACTCTTCCGGGATATCAGCGGCAGTGGCGCCATATCCGGCGGTGAAGTCGATTTCCGCCGCCATCAACTGGTTCACCGGTAGCCCGGCGCCGAGCTTGATCTTCACCCGTTCCGGCTGCACCGACCGGTCGAGCTGCCAATCGTCCGTTGCCAGCTGGGACGCATTGCCGTCCGTGTCGTAGACCGTAATTTGGTCAACCGACAGCACCGGGCACACCGGCAGGCGGACAATCCGGCCGCCCGGCCAGCCATCTAGGTAAAGCCGCCACGTTTGTGAAATCAGCGCACGGCGGGTGGATTGCTCAATGTGGCTGCGGGCGGCTTTCAAGAAACCGGCAAGACTGTTGTCTTCGTCTGAGCCGTTCAGCCGCAAATGGGCGCGCATTTCTTCCACGGTCACCGGCTCGGTGGCCGGGTCCGTCAAACGGATCGATGTCATGGGAGGCTCCCAAAAAAGAAGGCGCCGCGTACTCAACATGGAGCGCGGCGCCAGTCTGGGGAGGAACGACCCTCATCGTTCATAAGAACATGTGGGTCTGCGAGTTAAGACTTACAAGGCACCATTTTGTGACCCCGGCGTGAGACAATCACGCAGAGAACATCAACAATTTGATCGCATCGAAGTCTTGAACGCCACCGCCGACACGCTTGGTGGTGTAGAACAAGACGTAGGGTTTGGCCGAATAAGGATCGCGCAGGAGGCGCACGCCCATGCGGTCAACCACCAGATACCCGCGCCGGAAATCACCGAACGCAATCGCCGGAGCATCCGTCGCAATGTCCGGCATGTCTTCGGCTTCGGTAATCGGGAAATTGAGCAAGGTTGCTGCGCCCTCAGTTCCGGCTGGCGGCTGCCAGAGGTAATTGCCGTCACCGTCCTTGAGCTTGCGGATTTCGCTCTGGGTCTTGCGGTTCATGACAAACCGGCCGTTTTGCCGGTAACCGCTCTTAGCCGAATAGATCAGGTCAATCAGCGTGTCCGCTGGAGCAGAGGCAGGAAAAGCCCCGGCTGCGCCCGTCGACACCGTTCCAAGGGATCCCCAGGCCCAGCTCGCCTCTGCGACGCGCGGTACTTGCAGAAATCCAACCGGCTTGTTGGTGCCATCCCCGTTGATGAAGGCGGCGCCCTCCTGTTCGGCAAAGACGGTTTCCACTTCTTCGGCAATCCATTGATCCATATCGATGGCCGCATCGTCCAAGAGCGAGGAGGTCGCCGCCGGCATGGCGTAAAGCTCCATCGCCGGGAAAGTCAGTTCAGCCAGTTGCGGGCTGGTGGTCTGAGGCCGAACATCGGTTTCCCCAACCCAGCCTGATTGCGGCCCAGAGACGGCAAAGGGTTTTTTATAAGTCGATGACGACACTTGGCGGTTTCCGGCAATCGCCCGGATTGGCGAAACCTGGGACAAGCGCCGCATGATCCCAGCTTCGGTTTCTTCCGGAACCAAATACCCGCCGTCCGGGTCAGATCCGGCCGACAGGGCTTTTGTTTCCAAGGGGCGCAGGATCTGCTCCTGTCCGGAGCGGACGTAGGCTTCAAATGCAGCTTTATGCTCCAATGCCGCAGAGGTGAGCTGACGCGGCTCGCGGGTTCCAATCTGCGGACGGCGGCTTTTGAGCGTGAGATTATCAAGCCGCCGCTGGGTGGCATCAAGTGCCGCATCCAGCCGGTCGAGCTTTTCCAGCGAGATCACATCCGCGCTGCCCCGGTTTTCGATTTCGGCAAGCCGCGCGTCATTCACCGCCCGGTAGCTCTCGAACGTGCGGAAGAATTCATCAAACGTGCGCGCCACCTCGCCACCATCAACACCATCCGGCATCGCGGGCGGAATCGGTGCTGCCGGTGGCAGGCTACCTGGCAAATCCGCCTTGATTTCAAAAGGCTGCGCCTGCGCTTTCAACTCAGAAGCTCCTGTCATCATGCATACTCCCTGGATCTGGCTCGAACTGATTGCGGCCAATGGGCCATTGTGGGTGGCGATGGGGATAAAAGACGCACGCGCGCCTCATCGGCTTGCGGAAAGGTCACCAATGAAATTTCCCAAAGATCGATGTCCTGAAGGATCCGGCCAGCGCAGTAAGCAGTGGTCCGTCCCAGGCCCCGTCCCATGTGGCGGGCTTTGCGCGCTTTGAAGCCGATGGACAGCCCGCTTAAGGCACCAGAGGCAATCAGGCTGGCAGCTTCCTGTGCCGCCTTAACCCCGGCGGTCAATTCGCCTTCGGCCCAGAGCCCGTGACGGGTTTCCAGAAGCCTCGTCCAGCGGCCGATGGGGCGGGTGGGATAGTGCTGCCACAACAATGCGATGCGCGCGGGCGGACGTTGGGCCAAGGATCTGCGGAATGCGCCGGGAACAACGGTGTCGCCCGCACCGTCCGGTTTGCCAAACACGCTGGCATAGCCAGCGATCCGGATTTGGTTGGTGTCGCCGCTCACGTTTGGCGGTCCTGAGCGGGGCTAAGTGCATCTGCCTGAACAGAAACGGCGAGCTGATAGAGGCGGCCGGAGAAATCGCGGAATACCGGCAGATGTTCCGTACGGCGGTTTTCCCACCCAGTAAATGACCGCTGCGAAACATCCCTTGCGCGTAAACGGTGCACGCAGTTACCCGTCCGCACGCTCCTTATGGACCTGCGTTGAAGGCTCATTCGGCCCTCCTTCTCAAATGTCAGTGTTTTCGGCAGTCTTGGATCTAAAGAGTACTCAACTCGGCCAGATAGCGGTTCAGCCGAGCGACTTCGCTGACGAAGTCAGAAAAGCGCCGATTGGAGAGGCTCAGTTCGCGCACTAGAACGAGACCGATCAGCGTAGCGGTCACGGCCCAGAGAAACAGAGCCAAATGCGCCAAATCCCCGCGGGTGAGGACGCTGGCCACAAGGTCGTCAAGCATTTCCGGCTTCCCCTCCGTCTGGGTCCCGCGCGCCATATCCGACGGCGATGCGTTTTTCATCCTTTGAGAGGAAGCCAGCTTCCCCAACCCGGCGCCATAAGGCTTCGCGTTCGGACGACAGCGCCTCAATGGCATCGAGATCCGGCTCCAGCCTGAGCTCCTCGCCGAAAGCTGGTCCGAGCCAGGCCGCAAGGTGGGACGCCGTCCGGCGGACCAGCGGCAGAACGGCGCCACGCCACAACGCCCGCCCTGCTTCCTGATAATTGGCGTAAGTGTTGTCGCCCGGAATTCCGAGCAGCATGGGCGGCACCCCGAATGCCAGCGCGATCTCCCGCGCGGCCTGGTTTTTGGCTTCTATGAAATCCATGTCCTTGGGTGTCAGGCCCATCGGCTTCCAGTCGAGCCCGCCTTCCAGCAGCAAGGGCCGGCCTGCGTTGCGCGCGCCCTGATAACCATCCTCAAGTTCCGCCTTTAAGCGATCGAACTGATCGCTTGTCAGATTGAGAGCATCGCCAGCGCCATAGATCAACGCGCCAGACGGGCGGGCCGCATTGTCCAACAGCGCCTTGTTCCAGCTGGCTGCCGCATTGTGAATGTCGAGCGCCATTTGCGCCGCTTCCACCGGGGCAAAGCCATAATGATCGTTGAGCGGATGAAACAGCTTCAGGTGCCTCACGGCAGATACTCCGCCGTCGCCGTCCGCAGGAAGGCGAACCGTGCGTCCGCCCACGGTGTAGTCAAACGCCTCCGGCCAGCCTTCCGTGCCCGGCACCACCTTCACCCGGTCGGGCCGAAGCGCATAAAGCTCTCTGGGCACACCATCGACCGGGACTTGTTCCAGATAAGCGTTGCCGGAAACCAGCAGATAACCGTAGAGCGCTTCCAGAAAATCCGCTCCGGTTTCATAGGCATTAGGCCGGGCCAGCAGCGACAGCAGCGGGTGCCTGGTCAGTTCTTCATCGTCTTCGAACAGCAGCAGCGGCACGGCAGCTGCCGTTTCCGAAAGCAGCCGGACGGCCCGGTGCACCACCGGGTTTTTGGCAAAACCTTCGCGCGCAAGGGCTGCATAGTCCCGCGGGCTCCAGACAGGCTGCGCGGTGCCTTGAATTGCCAACAGCGGCCCGGTGCGCGATGCCTTTTCCTCAAGTGCCGCAACGGGAATTGTCCGGAAAATTGATTCAATTGCTTGTCTTAAGCGCATGTTTTATCGGCCCTTTCAGCGCCCGTTAAAGCGCTCCCTCAAGACTTTCAGAAACGGATTCAATTTCTTGGCAAAGTGATACAAATAGAACCTCACAGCCCCCGCACTTTTGGCTCAGCTTTCGGACCCAGCATCAACTCGGAGACCGCCCAAACCAGCGCGTCGAGCCTATCGGGGGAGCGGCGCGAGGTGAGCCCGCCAGGGCCGAAGTCGGCCATCTCATCTTCGAGTTCGGGAAAGGCACCGGCATGAAACACCTTGCTCTGGTCATAAAGCATGGCGACCGGCTCAGCCCTTGAGAACTTGCCACGTGTTGCCCGCACTTGTTTGACGGGAACAGACGGATCGGCACTGGCAATGACTTCGGACACCATGTCGCCGCCCTGATTGACCTCGGCGATCAGGCAATCGGCCTTCAGTCCATGCCACAGGCCAATCGCCGCTTCCGCCCAGTCGGACGGTTTGGCGGGACGGCGGCTGCGGTCGGCCAGAACATAGGCCTTGCCGTCCGCGCCCAGCCCTGCGGCGACAATGCCGCACGCATCGGAAGTCTTGTGTGCGGTCACTGGCGGATCGATGGCGATGACGATCCGGGTCAGGCTGTCCGGCGCCGCGTCCACCCGAACCGCTTCCAGACGTTCCCGCAACCAGAGTGCATCGGGCCGGTCCTCGATCAATTCGCCGTCAAGCTCCTGACGGCCAAGGCGCGTGCCGCCATAGCGGCCCACCACCGTTTCCAGAAATCCGGGCGCCAGAAACAACGCATTTGCCTTGGTCGGCGCATGAGTGATCGCGGTGCCCGCCTGTTTCATCAGGCGTTTGAGGAGCGGCACCGGCTTCGGGGTGGTGGTCACCAGCTGGCGGGGTTTTTGGCCCAATCTCAAGCCGAATTGCAACATATCAAAAGTCTCCTCGGCATAGGTCCATTTGGCAAGTTCATCACACCAGGCGATGTCGAATTGCGGGCCTCTCAAGGCCTCCGGGTCTTCAGCGGAAAAGGCCTGCGCCACCGCGCCGTTCGGCCATTCCAATCTGCGCCGCGTCGGGGTCCACTGCGGCCGTTCTTCTTTCGGATGCACCGTCAAAAGGCCGGACACGCCTTCCACCATCACCTCGCGCACATCAGCAAAGGTTTCGCCGATCAAGGCAATCCGCCCGGCAAACTCAGGTTCGCACCAGCCATGGCCCAAGGCCCGTGCCCGGATCCATTCCGCACCGGCCCGGGTTTTGCCGGCGCCGCGCCCGCCCATGAGCAGCCACAGCGACCAGTTGGTTTGAGGGGGCAGCTGATGCGCATGGGCAAACACCGGCCAGTCAAACGCCAGAAATCTCAGCTCTTCATCCGACAGTGCGGACAGAACCTCTTCAATCTTCCGATCGTCCGCCCAAGCGCTCAAGACGGCACGCAAGCGCCGCGCGCAGCTCCTCCCGGTCGTCAAGGTTTTTGCCCTCCCCGTCCGGTTCGGTGTCCGATTTCAAATCCATCAAGGCTCCAAGCGTTTTGGCAAGGCTTGCGAGCGTTTTGACGGTCTTGTCGATCTCCTGGAGACCGGCCGCCCCCTCCCGGCCTGCCTCAGCAAAGAGATCCTTCAGGTGGGCCTCAAGCTGGTCTATCTGCCCGGCGAAGGCCCGGTAGAGCCTAATGGCCATATCGCGCGGGCTCTGCGTATCCAAGGGTTCCTCAAGTGGCGGACTGGCAGACGGCGGTTCGGCGCATGGCGCTGGTTCCCATCGCTTCTTCTCTTTGCGCGCCTGCGCCCTTTCCCGCTTGAGCGTATCCACCAGCCCCTGCCCGGAAAACCGCTGTTTAACCGATAGATGCTCACGTTCTGCTGTCAATGAGACCTCCAAACCGAAGAGTGAGCCAGGGCGGTCAAAACCACTCCTGCTGTCCTCCCCGGCGCGACCGGGGTTCCACGCGCTGTTCCACATTCCGAAGCGTCGGCCAATTTCACTTTATGCTCTTCACGTGAGGAAGCCTCGGATCTCTGATTTCCAGCTTCCGGGACGACGAAATGTGTTCTGACACCTCGATACTCCCACCAACGTCATCCCATGGCTTGACCATGGGATCCATGCCGTTCTCGTGCCTCACGATGGGCGGTACTTGATGCAAGGTTACGGAATGGATTGCCGGATCAAGTCATCGCAAGACGGAAGACGCGGCAGAGAAGAACTACCCCATTTCTCTTGACGGTTCGGCCTCAGCTCCGCCATTCTTCCGCAGCGTCATTCATCGGATTTCATCATGCTGACCTTCCGCATCCCCCAACTTGTGCTGGCTGCCCTTCTTTTCACGGTCCCAGGTTCATGGGCGGCAGATCACTGCGCGGCGGTCAATTCGCAAATAGGCTGGCAGACGCTCAATCTACCAAATGGCAAAATTCGAAAGGTCGGATATTCCGGCAAATGGACCGTGATCAACGGGCTCTATAAGCCCGTCGGCCCGCGCGGGTACTCCGGCAAGGACGCCAAGGCGCTTGGCCCGCTTTACGGCTACAAGTTCGATCAATCCTATGCCTTTGGCGAGATGCTGGTGCGCGATCAAGCTGGCCGGATCGTTCCCTTCGCCGAGTTCGCCGCCTTGGCGGTCAACGCCCGCGATCCTGAAGGCACCTACGCGTTCCGGATCAACGACAAGAACATCGCGCTTTGGGATAACAAGGGCACCATCCGGGTCTGCATCTCCATGCGCTGAACTCCTTGCCTCCTGCGACCCAACGGTCAGCGCCGGGTACCCACGTGCCAGTCAGCCGTGATCAAATCTCAAAAACCTTATCCACGCCCCCGCCGCCGCATGCGATACTGCAGTTCTGGTGCGACGGGTAGTTAGCCCTTTGCCTGGCGGTTCAAACTCAGGTGCAACACAGGATTTCACCGGCCAGCTCCTCACCAGAGGCCAACAAAAAAGGCCTCCATGCCATCGCCGGAAGCCTTGCCCGATCCGCAACTATCGGATCATGACAAAACCATGCCACATCACCGTTACGGTGTCAAGGAATTTTTTCCTATTTTTTGCATGACGCAAGAGAAACATGACAGATGAAGAAAAGCAGGCAGCTCCCGAAAAAGAGGAATTGGTTAGGAAGGTGGCTAGGCGCCTAACCCAGTGGGAAAATAGTGATGTCCTCCCCAGTGAGTTCGCTGAGGATCTTATCAATCTCATCCTTGGAGCCAATATTGAGAGCTTGGATTCCGAGGAAGAGTAGGTTGAGAGACAATGTCAGGGCGTCATCTGCGGTCTCGTAGATATCCTCAATCGAGATACCTTTAGAATTAGGCGACTGATCTGAGCGCCAAGAATACTTGATGAAGGTAGCGAGATTGCCGGTAAGTTCAGGGTGGGAGAGCATGGTCCCATGAATGACCCAGTGGCGTTTATCGGAGAGGGCGGAAACCTCATGAAGGTCTTGGTCTAAATGGTCGTAAAACGGTAAGAGCTCATGGTGCGCTTTAAATGCCTTTCTAAGGTATGGGCCTTTCCTGTTTAAAGCTCTTGGTCGCTCAGGCTCTATTTTATCACCGGAGTAGTTGTCGTGAACAGCTTCGACCATTCTGTCCAGCAGAATTTCAACCGCTGCCCACCTTGTGGCAAGATAGCCTATAGCGCAGTACCAACTTAATTGATCTTCAGAGAATTCCCGCATGTCAGACACCAATAAAAAACCAGATCAAGAAAAGGCGATGAGATCTTGAAGCGAATGCTTAAGACACCGCCGGACCAAAAACCAATCGACGAGGACTAAAAACACCTTTCGTCGCAAGAAGAAGAATGGTTAGTGTATCCGCATCTCTCTACCAGAAATGGTACATTTATGGAAAATGCGACACAATCAGCAATCCAGTTCGCCGCCGAAACCGGCAGGCTTGATTTTATTTCTGCTTTGTTAGCAATCATTGCCCTAATTTGGGCAATATCTGCAATTCCTGTATTTTTGTTCTTAAAGTACAGAGCTGAAACTGTTGCACGTAAAGCTGCTGAAGAAGAGTTGGAGACACTCAGAACAAAAGTCGAGAATTTGGCGATTGAGCGCCTGGAAGGTCTTCTCCCAACTCTGATTAACGAATATATGGAGTTAGCGCAGAATGCTGTGAGCGGTGACCAAGCTGACGAAATAGCGCACGCTGTATCAGAGACCTATGAAGATGATGATAGTTGACGCAATCCGCAGAGCACAACGGCAATACCCGGTCGATGTCATTGGTTTGTGCCGCGATTTAGGGATTTCGGTACACGAAGCCTACCTTGCCGATGATGT
Source organism: Roseibium sp. (assembly GCF_965216085.1). Classification (GTDB taxonomy): domain Bacteria; phylum Pseudomonadota; class Alphaproteobacteria; order Rhizobiales; family Stappiaceae; genus Roseibium. The sequence continues at coordinate 3,786,225 of NZ_OZ244138.1, forward strand.
CTCAGGTGAGCTGGTGCCTATTGCTGGCGGGCATTATCAGATCAATGTGAATGCCAGCCACCCAAAGACCAGACAACGCTTCACGATTGCGCATGAGCTAGGTCATTTCGTCCATCACCGAAATCTGATCGGCGCTGGAATTGATGACGACAGAGCCTATCGAAGCACAAATGCTGGGCGGTATCACAACACTATGATTGGCCCAGCCCAGGAGACGCAGGCCAACCGCTTTGCGGCCAATCTTTTGATGCCCCAACACCTGATCGACCGACTTCAGCAGGAAGGAAAAAGAACGCCAAACGAGCAAGCATATGCTCTAGGCGTATCTCGTTCAGCCATGCGAATTCGTCTCGGAGTTTCAGAACCGGTATAGTGTAAGAAGTAACGGTGCCTGTGCACTGTAGCGGTGTCTTCCGATTACTGAGTATTTATTTCCCACCTCTCCTTCCCTCCAAACCCAAGTTTCAAAAAAATGACCGAAAAAATTGCTCTAGTGACCGGCGCGGCGCGCGGGATTGGTTTGGCGACCACCAAGCTGCTCATTGAAAAAGGCTGGAAGGTTGCGATGATCGACCGGGACGGTGCGGAGCTGACAAAAGCCGCTGCCGGGATCAACGCCGGATCCGCTTTCATTTATGACGTCTCGATCGAGACCCAAGTCGATGAAATGATGACCAAAGTTATCGAACACTTCGGCCGGCTGGACGCGGTGGTCAACAATGCGGGGGTGGCGAATTTCGGGCCGATCGAAGACGCCGATTTGAACCTGTGGCGCACGGTTATGGCGACCAATCTGGACGGGGTGTTCATGGTCTCTCAGGCCGCGGTGCCACATCTTAAGAAAACCAAGGGCGCGATCGTCAACATCGGCTCGATTTCAGGCTTACGGGCGTCCACTTTGCGGGTTGCCTACGGCACCTCGAAAGCCGCCGTCATTCATCTGACCAAACAGCAGGCGGCAGAACTTGGCGAATATGGCATCCGCGCCAATTGTGTTTGCCCGGGACCGGTGCGGACCAAACTGGCGATGGCGGTGCATTCTCAGGAAATCATCGACGCCTATCACGACGCCATTCCGCTCAACCGCTATGGCTCGGAAACCGAAATCGCCTCGGTCATCGTCTTCCTGTGCTCAGAAGAGGCAAGCTATGTCACCGGCCAGGTGATTGCCTCCGATGGCGGTTTTGACTCAACAGGCGTCGGCCTGCCTGCCCTGAGGCAATAGTTTTCCAGGTCACCGATCAGACAAAAAATGCGCGGCCACCTGGCGCTGATGCGGCCGGTCGCGGTGTTCAAACAGATAAATCCCTTGCCAGGTGCCCAAGAGCATCTCGCCGTTCGAAACCGGGATCGACAGCGATACCGGCAGAACCGAGGCCTTGATATGCGCAGGCATATCATCCGGCCCTTCATAGGTGTGGATCAGATACCCCATCGACGGGTCTGTCGTGGGCGGCACCAGCCGGCTGAAAAAGGCCTTGAGATCGACCTGAACATCCGGATCGGCATTTTCCTGGATAAGCAGCGAACAGGAGGTGTGACGCACCAGAAGGGTCAGCAGCCCGTCGGCGGCGCCCTCTTCCGCCAGCCATGTGCTGACGTTTCGGGTGAACTCATAAAGCCCCTGACCGTTGGTTGTGAGCGAAAACAGCGTTTGCATACGAAACAACACCTGACTGCGGGAAAACGGATGAACTGTCCGACAGGTGGCGAGGTCTACCGGTACTTCCCATGAATGGCATCATAGGTGCCATCTTCGCGCATCTCTGCCAAGGCGGCATTGAAGTGTTCCACGAGGTCTTCGACGCCCGGGAAATTCCGCGAAAAGCAGAAATGGAAATCCTTTGTGGTCAGCGTAATAAATTCGAACTGACCGGTTAAACCCTCTTGGCGGATGGTGTATTCAATCTGCTCACGGGCACCGAGCAGGTAATCGAACCGGCCGGCAGCGAGCATCCGCAAACCGATCTCGGTCGTTTGCGCCTCGATCGGATCTGCCCCGATGTTCCGCAGAACCTGCAAGCTCTCATACCCGGCCATGGAAGCTACCGGCTGGCCAATCACATCGTCCAACTTTGTGATCTCTGGTCCAGCATGTGCTGACCTTAAAAACAATCCGTCAGTAAAAGAGCTGATCGGGTCGGAATACAAAATGAACCGTTCCCGCTCCTCCAAAAAAGCGCAGGTCAATATCCCGGAAGTCGTGCCGTTTTCGGCCTCACTCAAGGCCCGTTTCCACGGCAGGAACCGGATATCTGCATGATATCCCATCCGCCGGAACGCTTCGACAGCCACCTCATAATCAAATCCGCGTAAACCATTGTCGGGTTCTGCCATTTCATAGGGCGGGTAGTTTTCCGTAACGATATCGATGCGCGATGCAGCCTGCCCTGGTGCACCCAACACCCAGACCAGTCCCGCTAGAAAGACGATCAGCTGAAAACTCTGCCCCTTGACCATCGTCAACCTATTTCATTCCAGATATCATTAAGCTTTCTATCTCATAGCCCCCTAACAAAGTCGCAATTTGCACGGTCAGCATGCCCTAAAAACACCAATTCCCCTGCGCAAAAGTAGACTCGCAAATTATTCGCTACTCCCCCACCACTCACAGATTGCATTCTCCGATCAAAACAGCCACAAGAAGGATCTTCTTGTCCAGAAAACCGCCTATGGCATCAACAAAACCAAAAATCTTGATCGCGACACTGGGCACCCGTGGTGATGTCCAGCCCTATGCTGCGCTTGCCGGTGAGCTGGTCCGTCTTGGTGCACAGGTGGTCGTTGTCACCGGACACGGATTTGACAGCATGATCGGGAAAGCCGGCGCCCGGCCCCGCTCTGTTCCGGTTGATTACGAAGCGCTCTTGCGCGCGCCGGAGGTCCGCGAAGCGCTTTTCACCGTCCGGGGCAAAATCCGAGTGGCGCGCAAAAGTGTTTCCGAACAACAAGAGGTCACCCGGGCGTTGTGGGCGGCCGCGCTCGAAGAAAAACCGGATCTCATCCTGTTCAATCTCAAAGCGACAGTTGTAACCCTCGCCGCCCGGCGGCTGAACGTTCCGGCTCTACCGACCGTTCTCCAGCCAGTATCCGCCGCAACCGGTGACTTTCCGGTCCCGCTGTTTGGCCTGCCGGACCTTGGCCGGACACTCAACCGGGCGGGCTATTCGGCGGCCCGCAAGCTCATGCGCCTTGGCCTGGCGCCGCTTCTCAAACCGCTCAAATCTGAGATTTCTAATGATATTCTGGGACAGAAAGATCCACTCGACGGTCATATGCCGGATGGCTCAACAGCGCTCAGTCTGCAGGGATTTTCAAGTGCCCTCATCCCGCGGCCGGAGGACTGGCCGGACCATGCCTGGCTGACCGGCTATTGGTTTTCCAATCCAGACAGAAAATATCAACCAAAACTCGACTTGCTCCAATTTCTGGATAGCGGCCCGGCGCCTGTTTACGTCGGCTTCGGCTCAATGCCGAGCCGCAAACCAGCCGAATTGACCGGCCTGATCTTGAGCGCTCTAAGCCAAACGGGACAACGGGCGGTTCTTGCGCGCGGCTGGGGCGGTCTTAATGCCAGCGAACTGCCTGACGTCCTCAAAGACAAAGTTTACCTGATCGACAAAGCACCACACAGCTGGCTGTTCCCGCGTTGCAGCGGCATAATTCATCACGGCGGAGCAGGGACAACCCACGAAGCGCTGCGCTGGGGCAAACCCTCATTGGTTTGCCCGGTCTTTGCTGATCAACCCTTTTGGGGAAGCCGGGTCCATAAGTCCGGCGCAGGTCCCGCACCCATTCCGCAGCACAAACTAACCACCGGACAGCTGATAAAAGCTCTCTACGCTCTTGATGTGCCCGCCTATGCTGACAATGCGCAAAAGGCGGCAGAGGTCATGCAGAACGAGCCCGGCGCCGAGGGGGCTGCAAAACGGATCATGAAGCATCTTGAAACAGCAAAACGCGTGACTGCCGAAAGATCGATAGCCGCTCAATAGGCGCGATGCGTCTGGTTCACTCTGATAACCGAATAAATTCCTTACTTGAACAAGCTGGCAAAGTACTTCTGATAGTCTTCAGACTGCCGGACCTTTTCAATCTCATCATATAATGCGGCCGCCAACACTGGTTTGTCTTGCGCCAATTTGTGCGACAACATCAAGTAATAATGCTTTTTAACCAAGGGAACTTCGACTTTGCGTATCACGTGTTGAAGATCGGGATTGCTCTGGATGTAGTAGTCGGCCTTAGAGGTCAAGGAGGCAACGCCGGACAGGTTGCCAGCAATCAACATCTTGAAGAGCTGATCCAAGTCATCCCCTTCAAAAACTGACGCATTGTTTTCTTTCAAAACATCAATGACAGAATAGCCGTATATAGCCCCAACATCGCCGTCCAGGTTCTTGAATGTCTGTCCTGTCCAATCGGCAAGCGAAGACTTAAGTGTATATAAGGAATAGCTTTCTGTATGGGTGCGTTTGGCCGGATCAGGTTTGCCATCCGCCATGGGATACACCCCAAACCCCATCCGCTCTGGCTTGAAACTTGCCGAGTAGCATCCATCGAAATTGTTGTTGGCAATTTGGTTCAGGCATCGGTTCCAGGGAACTTTTTTGAACTCAATCGCATAGCCCAAATTGCGCGCAGCGGTTTCGATCAAATAGGTATCAGCTCCCATCCCATCCATCAGCTGCCACGGAAAGTTCACTGTATTCTCACGGGCAACAATTAGTTCACCTGCTGAGACAGCAATCGACTGTCCCAACAGCAAAAGAGCGGCCGCACTTCCTCGTATCAGTTTCATTCGGATTGGCTCTCAATCACGGCGAACACCAAAACACACACTCAGCGCTAGATAATCCACACACCTAAAGTCCAGAAATACTGGATCAAGGCAATCCATAGAGCTTTGCCGATTGTTGGAAACAAGATCTTAAGGCTCGCGAACTTTCTTCCTTGCACTGAGTGACATAGGCCCCTTCCCTTTTGATCATCCGCCTGACAAGACTAAGAAGAGGTCTAAGGGAGAGGTCCAAACGTGTTTCCAGCCCGCTATAGTGTTTTTGTTATTTGCATCATTGTCCTGCTTTTCAGTCTTCTTCTGGCAATCACGGTCAATGGACATTTCCTCTGGGCGGCCGCCGTCTCCGCCGTGCTAGTCGGGGTCGGTGTGACGGACCTTCTGCAAACCAGACATGCTGTCTTGCGCAATTATCCGGTTTCCGGCCATTTCCGGTTCTTGTTTGAGGCCATCCGCCCCGAACTGCGCCAATACTTTTTTGAAAGCAATCAGGATGGGCGACCGTTTTCGCGCGAGCGCCGGTCAATGGTCTATGACCGGGCGAAGAACAGCGAAAGTGTTCTTCCCTTCGGCACAGAACTGGATGTTTATGACCGCGCTTATGGCTGGGTCAATCATTCTGTTTGCCCGCAGCCGCACCATCGGGAGGACCTGCGGGTCACCATCGGCGGACCGGATTGCACACAGCCCTATTCCGCCTCGCTGTTCAACATTTCGGCGATGAGTTTCGGCTCCCTGTCCGGGAATGCCATTCTCGCGCTGAACAAAGGCGCAAAAGCTGGCAACTTCTATCACGACACGGGTGAAGGCAGTGTCTCGCGGTATCACCGGCAAGGCGGTGGCGACCTCGTTTGGGAGCTCGGCAGCGGCTACTTTGGCTGCCGTGCGGATGATGGCGGGTTTGATGCGGCCAAATTTGAAAAACAGGCTGCCGATCCGCAAATCAAAATGATTGAGATCAAGATGAGCCAGGGCGCAAAACCCGGCCATGGCGGCGTGCTCCCAGGGGCGAAAGTGACCGAAGAAATCGCGGAAGCTCGCGGCATTCCCCTTGGCAAGGAGTGTATATCTCCTGCCAGTCATTCTGCCTTTTCATCTCCTCTGGAGCTGCTGGATTTCATCCAAAGGCTGCGCCAACTGTCCGGCGGCAAGCCGGTTGGCTTTAAACTGTGCATCGGCCACCGCTGGGAGTTCATGGCTATCGTCAAGGCGATGCTAAAAACCGGTATCAAACCGGATTTCATTGTCGTGGATGGTGCGGAAGGCGGCACGGGCGCTGCGCCCGTTGAATTTGCCAACCGGCTCGGGACCCCGCTGCGCCAAGGCCTTTTGTTCGTACACAATTGCCTCGTTGGTGCGGGCTTGCGCGAAGACATCAAGATCGGCGCCAGCGGCAAGCTGATCAGCGCGTTTGATATCGCCGGCACGATGGCCCTGGGGGCGGACTGGGTGAACTCTGCGCGCGGCTTCATGTTTGCAGTTGGCTGCATCCAGTCGCAAAGCTGCCACACCAACAAATGCCCGACAGGTGTTGCGACCCAGGATCCGAAACGCCAGCAAGCACTGAATGTACCGGATAAAGCCCAGCGCGTTGCCAACTTTCACTGCAATACCATGAAATCCCTGATCGAATTCACAGCAGCAGCTGGCCTTGATCACCCGAAGGAATTCCGGCCGGAACATTTTTATTTGCGTGCAGGCCAACGGGAAATCATGCCGGCCAGCGCCGCGCTCACCTGGGTCAAGACCGGCGCCTTGTTAGACCCCAGCCACGACATTGCCGGCTATTCCACCTATTGGGCGATGGCCGAAGCGGACAGTTTTGCACCGGCCAAACCACTCGCCGTCGCAAAGGCGGAGTTCCGTCACCATCTGAGCCATCATTGAGCTTTTCCTGGTTAGGCGCTGCTCGAACTTTACATCGATGTCAGAGGACGGAAAGATAGCCTGATGTTCTGATGGAGCCGCCGCATCACGATCAACATGGATGACGCTATTTGGAATCCACGACCTTTTTGTTCAGCTCGTAGTTCCTACTGTTCAAAATCCACCTGCCGACGTTGTCCGCCAACAGGCGGGCTGCGGTGCCATCAGATAACAATTCGCTATAGCGTTGACTGACGTATGGATTGAGTTGGACGCAAGCCGATGTCCGCGCAAAACCACTATGAACGAAACCATTCATGACGTTCCAATCGAGCGGCACAATGTTTTCGCCGCCATCGATGGCCCCAAACTGGGCCTGGCCCACGTACCGGCCGTGAATGATGTAATCCACGCGCTCAATCAAAAGGCGGTTTACATTCTCAAGAAATGAAAAATTGTCGGACAGCGCAAGGACATTCAAGACATAGGTGTCGAACGGTTCGCCATATCGATCCCCGGCGTTTTTTGCGCCGAATTTTCCCTTTAGATCGGTCCACGTCAGCAATGGAAACTGTTTTGTTTTCAAGGTGAAAACCGTAAAGGGATTTTCGAAGGCGGGTGCCTCTGTATAAAGAAGAAACTTTGACCGCTGCGGTGTCTTTTTCAGCGACATCAAAAAATCCACATCGCCACTTTCGGCAGTTTTTAAGACCCGCTTCCAAGGGCCTGTGTAGATCGCTTCAAACGGGATGCCGATTTCGCCGAAAATCATTTTGTTCAGGTCTACGCTCGCACCAACAATCCGCCCGCCTTCGCGCCAGTGATAGGGCGGATAGTCGGGGTGTGCGGACGCAATAACGCGGTCGCAAGCCGAACTGGCTGCGTAAGCTCCGCTGATACTTCCTAACAGGAAAATCAGCCCGAGCCGGAATGCCAACATGCTTTCCTCCGAGACCGCGCCGTAAAGGTGTGGCTGCGCCTACCTATTCTAAGAGCGGACCACGATATTGCAAAACACTTAAGGCTCCCCAAACAGCCGTCGGGAGTTCGTCAGGGCCGCTGTTCGCTAATCCACGGACGGATTAGTCCAGCGCGCTGGACCGAACGGCTGTTGAAGCGCCCGCTCCACCAGCGCCAGATGATCCTGACCGTAGAATGGATCGCCATCGACGATGTAAGTGGGCGACCCGAACACATTCTTCTGTTTGGCCCATTCCGTGTTTTCCTGAAGTTTTGCTTGAACTTCGTCAGACGCAGCCTTTTCCAGCAGCGTGTCCGCATCAAATCCCAGCTTCGTTCCGATGGCTTTGAGTGCAGGAATATCGGAAAGGTCACAATCTTCGTTCCAATGGGCTTCAAACAAGGCGTGCGCCAATCGATCGGGATCAGCGCCAGTATCGCCAAGCGCGATAATCATTCCTGACGCGACGCTATAATCGGCGTCGTGGAAGGTCGGCCGTTTCGAAATGATCGGAACAGATCTGTATTCCGCCCACCGTTCGATTTCACGTCCAAAAAAATAGTCCACATGGGCTTGTGTCCGGCCGCGAAACCCCGCGCCTCTCTGAGCCTCAACGACCGGAGACAAAAGCACCGGCCTATGAACCAGCGTGGCATTATACGCCCTGCAAATCCGTAGAATTTCCGCTGATCCGAGGTAAGCAAATGCCGAATGAGCGGAATAAACATAATCAATGGTTTGCATGCGATAACCGATTAGCTTGAAGGTTTCGGGACTTGGAAAGGAATTGCAAAAAACACAGGAAGTGGCCCGTGTCAGAGGCCGTCCGCCAGCTTTTCCGCAAATTCCCCGGCCTCATGAGACCGCACCAGTGCGTGGCGGACGAGATCGTCAAAATGTTTGGAAAACAGCTGCACATGACGGGTGTTGGAAAAGGCGAGGTAGCGCTGACCGAGATAAAGCGCTGCCCATTTCTGGCCAAACACCGTGAAAGGCGCGGAATACCGGTCGTTTGCACCAAACAAATGCAGGCGCAGCGACGGATAGTGCTCGGCCAAAGTTTGGCCCATCACTTTCAGCTGTTCCTTCCGGCAGTTGGTGGACAGGCCAGACCACATGCCCTCGCCCCGCGCAAAAGCCTCCAAGGCTTCCTTGGACAGACAGATTTCCATATCCGTTTCAGCACGGCTCAACAACGCCCGCTGGTCGCGTGTTCCGGTAATTGCTTGGCCTGCGGTGCGCAAGGTCTCGCCCGAGTACTCGTGCGCTAAAACCGCCTCGGTTTTCAGAACATCGGGCAAGTTCGCCGGCACATGCCGGATTTTCGCGCCCACAGCATCGCGGTACCAAGCCAGTAGGTGTTCATCGACCGGATGCCGGTCGGTTTCGGCCACCTGCACTGCCTGATCCAGGATTTCCGCAGCTGCGCCCTTGTGCGCCGATAGTCCCAGTAGCCAATCGGCCGAGACACCGAGGGCTGTGGCAATCGCCGCCAAAGCCTGACCATTGGGCAGCCGCGGGCTGTCCTCTGACAGCAACTGGGAAACCGTTGACCGGTCCAGGTCCGCGCCGCGCGCCAAATCGGATCGGTTCATTTCCCGCTCCCGCAAGGCGGTGCTCAAACGCTCGCGGAACAATTCTGCTCGGTCTCGCTTATCCATTTGCGAGTATTGTCACTGAAGTTTTGAAAAATCAATCAATGGGATATTTTAGCATCAAAGCACTCTACTCGGACGGAGCTTGGCCCGCTCTCGGCGATGTGCATGCAAATTCCGACGAATAATGCGCCTAAGTATAATTCACGATAAAATGGGGAAAACAGGAATTTTGGAAGTGAATGCCTCCCTCAAAACATAAATCATTAGATCTGTCCCGTTGCGTTAATTCAATATAGTCTAGCTCCAAGATGCATCTATACAATTTCAATAATTGCAGTTGAGGCTAGCATCGTTTGGTGGGGTATTTTGAGTTTTGCGGATATTCATTGATAAGGCCAAAGATTTTGCCCGCTGGACGCTCGTCCGGGACTGCGATCCTGAACTCGCTTTGGCGCAGTGCAAAGAGCTGAATTTCCAAATTCCGCTACTCTATGTGCTTTTGATGTTGAATGCGATTGCAGTGTCATTTACCCATCGCGACGTAGCGCCGACGTTTTTAACGATCGGCATCCTTGTACCAATCCTCTTGTTAACGATCTTCCGCCTACTGGTATGGGTCCGCTCGCGCCATGACCAACTCACGCCGGACCAGGCAATCAATAAATTGCGCAGAACTGTGATTATGGCGAGCGTTATCTCGGTCATCTACATCACTTGGTCTCTCAGTCTCGACAGCTATGGAAGCCCTACCGAACGGGGCCATGTCGCGCTTTTTATCGCGATCACAGTGATCGGCTGTATCTTCTGTCTGATGCACCTGCCCCAGGCGGCCATTATGGTCATGCTGATAGTGACGGTGCCCTATCTTGTTCACTATCTCGGCCAGAATGAAGATGTTTATACGGCGATAGCGCTGAATATCTTTCTCGTCTGTCTCGTTATTTTGAAAGTGCTGTTCAACGGCTATTTTGCGTTTTCTGATCTGATAAAATCCAGATCCGAGCTCTCTGCCAAGCAACGGGAAACCGAACTGCTGAATGCGGAAAATGAGCGTTTGTCCCAAACCGACTATCTGACTGATCTGCCGAACCGCAGGCATTTTTTCAAACGGCTGGATCAACACATAAAAGAGGCCTCCAGTTCAGATAGCGTTTTTGCTGTTGGCGTCATCGATCTCGATCAGTTCAAACCGGTCAATGACACCTATGGCCATCAAGTTGGTGATCAGCTTTTAACCGCAGTCGGCGCGCGGCTTGAAGAGCTTAGCCTCCCCGGACTGGAAATCAGCCGTCTGGGCGGCGATGAATTCGGCCTATTGTTTCCAGGCGGGCCGGAAACTGCACCTTTGGCTGCCAAAACCGTTTGTGATGGCCTCCAGCAACCCTTCCAGATCGGAGACCTCTCAATTTCCATAGGTGCTTCTTGCGGCCTAGCCTTTTATCCAGAGGCCGGTGAAACAGCGCACGCCCTTTTCGACCGCTCCGACTATGCGCTTTACAATTCCAAGGCGTCATCGCGCGGCAGCCTGACAATCTACTCGGCAGACCACGAAGCCAAAATGCGCTCCACAAAAGCTATTGAGAGCGCGTTGCAGAGTGCAAACATAAGGGAAGAGTTCGAAGTCCATTTCCAGCCGATTGTAGCCTTGCCGGACCAAAAAGTGATTGGGTTTGAGGCGCTTGCGCGCTGGACCAGCCCCAAACTGGGCTCGATTCCACCTGATGTTTTCATTCAAGTGGCGGAACGCACGGGTCAGATCCAGCGCTTGACAATCCAGTTCTTCACCATGGCGGTCGAACAGATCAATAATCTGCCAGACCATATCAAACTTGGATTCAATCTGTCGGCTCATGACATCACCTCGCCCGAGACGGTTGCCAAGCTTCTGGACATCATCAAGACCAACAAAATCAATCCCAAACGGGTCACATTCGAACTTACGGAAACATCTGTCATCGGCAGTTATGATGCCGCTGTTTCGTGCCTTCATGCTTTGCGGAATGCGGGCTGCCGGCTGGCGCTGGATGACTTTGGCACCGGTTATTCAAGCCTCAGTTACTTGCACCGATTGCCAATCGATTGTGTCAAGGTCGACCGCAGTTTTGTTGCAAACCTGAGCGATCCCGTCGCCAATGGCGTTATCACGTCTATCGTAAACCTGTGCCAATCCATGCAGCTGGTCTGTGTGGTGGAAGGGGTCGAACAAGAAAGCCAGGCAAACGTGCTGAAAGACATGAATTGCCAGCTTGTTCAGGGTTTTCTATTCAGCCGCCCACGGCCATTTTCAGAAATTGAAACCAGTATCGGTAACTCCGGGACGGTCGCTGGATTGCCGCTTACATCAGAAATCCCAGAAGACCTCCTGCGCCGCTCAGCAATGTAGAAGCAGTATAAGCAGCCGCCAAAACCGGATTTCAGGCACTACAGCCACATGTCAAACTGAAATATAACGCCCGTCCATACATTACGCTCAGCGTATAAAAACAGCTCATGATGTACAGTTTTGATCTCAAGGGTGTTTATCAGAACGAATAACTACAGCCCGCGAAATTGCTCTGCATAGGTATTTATTACAATCCTCAAATCAAAAGACACAATTGAGAAACAATTCTTTTGGCAAATTCCAAATAGACTTACGCCACCGTTACGTAATTTAAACAATTTCCCTCTCAGAGTGATCCAATCAGATTTTTACAATAATCTACCTGAGATTACTATGAATTTTCACCCATACTTTAAGATGCAAACCATTGTCGAAAAATTGCGGTACTTTATTCGCTGGTTTTTGATTGATACACTTGAGCCAGAAATCGCACTCGCAAAGTGCAAAGAACTGAACTCCCAGATCCCGCCGCTTTATCTACTCATTATTTTGAACGCAGTTGCAGCGGCTTATACCTACCGTGATTTGGCTCCGGCTTACCTGACAATCGGCACCCTCACACCAATCCTTGCTTTTACAGCATTACGGCTTATTTCCTGGGTCCGCTCCCGCCATATTGAGCTTACTCCGCAACAAGCAATCCGCAAATTGCGCCAGACTGCTGTGTTGGCCGGTGTGATAGCGGCTCTGTACGTTTCATGGTCTTTCGCTCTGAAAAGCTATGGCGGCATCACAGAACAAAGTCATGTCGCAATCGTCATCACAACGACGGTCTTTGGCTGTGTCTTCTGCCTCATGCATTTGCCGCAAGCTGCCATCTTGGTCATGCTGATTGTAACTGCGCCATATCTTGTTTTTTTTCTCAGCAAAAATCAGGAAGTTTATGCGGCAATCGCCTTGAACCTTTTCCTAGTGTCCCTTGTTATCCTGAAAGTCCTGTTCAACAGCTATAACGCTTTTGTAAACTTGATAAAATCCCGGACTGAGCTGGCAACCAAACATCAAGAAACAGAACGGCTGAATAGAGAAAACGAGCGGCTGTCCCACACCGACTTTCTTACAGATTTGCCCAACCGCCGGTACTTCTTCAAGAAAATAGGTAAGCACTTGGACACCGTGAAAGACAGCAGGGAACCCTTTACGGTCGGTGTGATTGACTTGGACCACTTCAAGCAAATCAACGATACCTATGGCCACAAAACTGGCGATCAGCTTTTGGTGGCGGTTGCGTCCCGTATTCAAAACCTTGATCTACCGGACCTTGAAATCTGCCGGCTCGGCGGTGATGAATTTGGATTGTTGTTTTTAGGCGCGCCACACACCGCGGCCTCGGTCGCTCAAACAATCTGCGACCGCCTTCAGCGCCCCTATCAAATCAGTGAAATGAGCATCACCATCGGCGCCTCTTGCGGGCTTGCCAAATTCCCGGAAGCGGGTGAGACCACACACGAATTGTTCGACCGCTCAGATTATGCGCTCTACAATTCCAAAACCACGGTCCGTGGCAGCGTTACGGTTTATTCTGCCGATCACGAAGCCAAGATCCGCTCCGACAGAGCCATCGAAAGCGCTTTGCAACGGGCTGATGTTTACGAGCAATTCCAGGTACATCTTCAGCCTATTGTTGCCGTTCCGGACCGGACGATAACCGGTTTTGAAGCGCTCGCACGCTGGACCAGTCCAGAGCTCGGCCAAATCTCTCCGGATGTTTTCATTCAAGTCGCGGAGCGTACCGGCCAGATTCAACGGCTCACCGTCCAGCTGTTTGCTATGGCCGTTGACCAAATCAGCGCTCTACCGAACAACTTGAGGCTGTCTTTCAATCTTTCAGCCCACGATATCTCGTCCCCTGAAACCGTTGGCCGATTGCTGAAGATTATCAAAAACCACCACATCGATCCGGCTCGGATTACCTTTGAAATCACAGAAACATCGGTCATTGACAGTTATGAGGCAGCCGAAACCTGCTTGAACAAACTGCGGGATGCGGGTTGTAGATTGGCGCTGGACGATTTCGGCACCGGATACTCCAGCCTTGGCTATCTCCATAAACTTCCCATCGATTGTGTGAAAATCGACCGGAGTTTCATAGCAAATCTCGACGATCCGATCTCAGGTGGTGTTGTGACATCGGTTTTGAACCTTTGCCGCACCATGCAAATGGCTTGTGTCGTAGAAGGGGTTGAAAACCTCAGTCAATTGGACGCTTTGGAAGAACTGCACTGCCCATTCGTTCAAGGCTATCTGTTCTGCCCGCCAATGCCGTTTGATGAAATCTCGGAAAGTCTTGCGCGCTCCGATGCTATTGCCGGTTTACCGCTCGCCTCAAACGACAAAACAGAGCACCGGCACCGGGCCGTAGTTTAGAGTATGGCCTACCAACTCAGCTGGTTTTCGCAATCCGGTAGACACAGCGGCGATCCCCCGACAATAGATGCTCTTGGCGCTCCACCGCGACTCCGCCGCCCAACACAGCCTTAAACAGACTAAGTTCGGACCGGCAGAAGCCCTGACAAGCTGTGGCAGCCGCGCAGATCGAACAATGGTTCTCAATCAACAAGAACCCGTCCTCGTCCGCTTCCACTTCGGCCATATAGCCTTCCCGGCTGCGAAGGGCCGCCAGTGCTTCAACCTTGCCACCCAGATCATCGTTCGCGCTAACAGCCTCTGAATATAGCTGTCGGCTTTGCTCTTCGCGCCGCGCAATCAATTTGTCGAGACCGTCCTTGCCATAGAGATCTGTAACACCGTTCAACAACCCCAAAATCAGCGCCGCATGATTGTCGGGAAACTGACCATGGCCTTGCTCGCTCAACGACCAATTCCGTTTTGGCCGGCCAACCGTGCCTTTGAGGTCTTCAAAAACGACCAGCTTGTCCTCCAAAAGCCCATCGAGCTGTTGGCGGACCGCAACGGAAGTGACCTCCAGCGTCTTGGCAAGTTCGGCTGCGGTCTGCGGGCCGGACACCTTCAGGGCATTGAGCAATCGGGTACGTGTGCGGTCTGACATAACTTATGAATATAACGACGCTTACGATAAAGAAAAGGATCGCTTATCTAATCTTTGGAACAATCGCGTTCGTTTTCTTATGCCGTCCTTTGTGGTACCGGACCCAAATGACAGGTGGCACCAAACGGCAGAAAGACATGCGCAAGGCGCTCCGCATTTTGCTGCCACGGGTACCGATGGCCGATGCAGAAGCGATTTTGGCCTTGGCTCTGGCCGGTCACTTGCGTCATCTGCCGCCCTCCATTGCCGTTTGGCAGGCAACAACCAGCCGGATCCGCCACAATCACACGGACTATGATACTTTATTGGACGAAGGCTATGATCGGGATGCTGCGCGTTTTTTTGTCATCGATGCCATGAATTTGGTTTTGGAAAACTGGGGCTGCCAGAAACGGCTTTCGGCTGACGACAACAGTCCTGACTGAGTATAACGTCATCCATTCCTCTCCACCTTGAACCTTGTCATATTTGCCAATTATCCTAGGTGAAAAGATACCTATCAAAGATCGGGCCAGGGAGGTCGCCAATCGTGTCCCATTCATTGCTAAAAGCGCTTGTTCTTACCGCTTTCTCCTCAATTTTGGTGCCAGTAGAAGCCATGTCTGAAAACCGGATCGACCTCATTCGCCCGGATGCCCCGGAGCTCGCCGCCCACGGACCACACAGTGTTGGCCGGCTGACACTGGAGCTGACGAACCCTGATCAATATGACATTGTCCGGATCGCAGCGGACGAAACACCGAAACGATACGACCGCCCCTTAACAGTAGAAGTGTTTTATCCGGCTGAGCCTCATGATGCCCCGGAAGCGATGCGCGTGATTTTGCGCGATGGCCAAAGGCAAGCCGATATACTCGGGCTTTCCAAACCAAATGCGGCTGCCGACCGGAATACTGCCCCCTACCCGCTTGTTTTGATTTCTCATGGCTATCCCGGCAACCGGTTTTTGATGAGCCATTTGGCAGAAAATCTTGCAACAAAGGGCTATGTGGTCGCTTCGATCGATCACACCGACAGCCTCTATCATGATAAGGCGGCTTTTGGTTCAACGCTGGTCAACCGGCCGTTGGATCAGATGTTTGTCCTGAATGAAATTGACAGGCTGTCAAAGGCCAAGGAGACACCTCTCGCCGGTCTCATCGACACCGGGCGGACAGCCTTAATCGGCTATTCCATGGGCGGTTATGGCGCCATTATTTCCGCCGGCGGCGGGGTGACCGACAAGGCGATCGACTACGACTGGGGGGCTCCTGACGGCTTGCTTGGCGTACATAAAGCCGGCAGCAACAGCCATGAAGCCCTATTGGATCCAAGGCTAAAAGCCATTGTTGCAATTGGTCCCTGGGGCCGGAACAGGGATTTCTGGGATGCTAAGGGGCTTTCGGGTGTCCGCGTCCCAGCGCTCTATGTTGCCGGCAGCGTGGATGATGTTTCTGAATACGAAACCGGCATCCGCAGGATCTGGGAGGAAAGCACAGGCACGGACCGGCATCTATTGACGTTTGTCAGCGCCAACCACAACGCAGCCGCTCCAATGCCGGCACCGGCAGAATCCTATGCTTTTAGTGAGGAGCTTGGCTGGGGCCCATTTGATCATTACGCCGATGCGGTTTGGGATACGGTGCGCATGAACAACATTTTGCAGCATTTCACGACCGCCTTTGTCGATCTGCATCTGAAACACGACACCGACAAAGCCGCTTATCTCGACCTTGTACCGACCGCAGAAGATGGTGTCATGGCCAAGAACGACGATGGGACGCTGTCTCCGGATCACACCTATTGGCACGGTTTTCCGGACCGGACCGCCAAGGGGTTGAAATTCGAAACGCTTGGCAAAGACAAATAGCGGACGGCACGAGCATTGTCTTTAAAGACCAGCTGCCATTAACTGGTTCGGAAGGCCCGCCTTTCCCTTGCGTCATATTTTGCGATAAACTGGCTTCCTTTGATCGTTCTTTTTGGGGTAGAGGGAAGTCTTGGCCTGGTTCCAGCAGTGTCCAGCGGTAATCTTGCACTCTGTGAGACAGCGCGCACTAAAAGCCGTTTGTTTGGTAGCTGCGCTGGCTAACGCGGTATCAACCGTTTATGCAGATGAACGGCCTGTAGTCCTGACGACACATAACCTTTCGCCCTATGGATCTTACCAGGAAGATGGACGGTTTGACGGCATAGCAGTGCGCGTCGTCGCCTGTGTCTTTGAGAAAATGAACCGCCCGCTCGAAATCCGGGTGATGCCCTGGAAGCGGGCCCAATTGGAAGTTCAAAGCGGCAGCGCGGACGGTTTTTTCGCCGCCTCCCGAAACCATGACCGGGACACTATGGGGGTAGCCAGCGCCGTCATCGCCCGCCAAACCTGGACCTGGTATCTGTTGAAGACGAAGATCGGCAGCCCCAGAGATCCTGGTTCCAAATCTGACTTCCTGGTGTCCAGTTTTCTAGGCGCCAATATGCAGTCCTGAATACAGCGGAATGAATACCGAACCACAGAGTTCCCGCCGCCCGACTCCAAAGGGTTGCTGGAAATGCTGCTTGCCCGACGGTATGACGCGATCCTTGCCAACGACATGGTCATGGGGCAACTGCTCAAGGCACGCCGAGTTGAAGATCAGGTCCGATCCGAGATCGAAAAAGACAAACCGCTCGGCGTTTATTTTTCAAAAACTTTTCTGAAGCCAGATCCAGGATTTCCGGTGGCCTTTGACAAGGCCGTCCCCAGCTGCCGCGGGCAAGTGAACACCAACGACAAGCTGAGTTTTTGAAGTTTCCTTGGTACTAACGGCCAAACCGGAGACAAACTGGGTTTTGCCTCCGTCCTCGGTGTCGGGCCTTTAAGGCCGGCGGGCGATCAGATCGATCTCAACCAAAGCACCAACGGCAAGACCGGTCACCCCAATACAAGTGCGGCCCGGCAACTTGCCGTCTTTGAAGAACGAGCGATAGGTCTCGTTCATCTCTTCGTAGTCCCGTTCGAATTGTGTCAGATATACCCTTGCGAAGGTGACATTCTCCAGCTCTAGTTCCAGCCCACCCAACACGATCTTGAGGTTCTCCATAACCCGTTCGGTCTGGGCGGCCACCCCATCCGGCAAAGGCGCATCAGGAGCATCTGGATCTGTCGGCATTTGCCCGGTGACAAATATCCAGCCGTCAACTTCCACCGCGTGAGAAAATGGGGCAACTGGTCGTGGACCTCGATCGATCATGTGATGGATTGGCAGCATAGGGGTCTCCTTAATCAACTATCAGGCTGATAGATCCATTGCTCCGGAATGTGAGCGGTCACAGCCTCGCCGACAAGAACCGCGCCAGGTTTTTCAATGTATCCAACGAGCCCGCGCAGACGGCGCGCCTTTTGCGCAAACAGAAGATCCAAGCCGCCGCGGTCAGGATAGTTTTTCGCAATGGCCGCCCCGGCGAAGCGGCACGGCGCGTTATCGCCATCGACCCGGATCACCAATCCACCTTCAAACACGAGCCGTGTTCGTGGCGGCACCAGCGACAGATTGGGAACGCCGGACAGGGTAATGTTACCGCCGATCCATTCCGATTTCAGGTCAGGGATCTCCATCCGTTCAGCAATGATGCCGAGCTCCTCAACAGACAGGATCGAAATCTGGCGCTCGTTGCACATCTCGGTGCCGCGCGGATACCAAGGCTCCCGTCCACCGGACTTGCGTGTAAACCCTGCATGCCGGTCGCCCGGAATACCTTCAAAAGTCAGTTCAAGGCGGTCTACTGGCAGGGTTTGAAAATCATCGATGGCCGGTGTGCCAAACACGCCTTCCACCTGTCCGGAGAGTTTGAATTTGCGGGTTACCCGCAGATCATCAGGAAGACTGACAAGATGGTCGGCCATGAATGTATCCTATTTAATCGGTCGTGATGATCTGTTTAGGCGAAACAGCCTCCGACAACCAGCAAATCCCGTTGATGGAAACATTTGATTTCTTGATACATTTGGTAAGGTGACAGCGTCAAAATGATGAGAGTGGTTTCTGAGTGACTTGAAAGGATCAGCGTTGGATAAACATCCAAAGACATCTGTTCCCAAGGTGTTCGGCATTTTGGCGGGTCTGGCTCAAGTGTGTTTTGCCAATTCTGACGCATTGGCGGACCGGGTATTGTTTGTGCAAGACAACGCCTATCCACCTTATATGACTGTAAAAGACGGTGCGGCCGGTGGTCTTTACGCGGCAATCTTAAATGAGGCCAAAGAACGCCTCGGGTCGAGTGAGTTGGAAATTCTAGCGGTTCCCTGGACAAGGGCAACGGTTCTCGTCAAAAACGGCAGTGCGCAAGGCTTGGTTGGAAGCTACTACAAACCGCAGGACCGCCCCTGGATCCGGCATTGGTCCGAGCCGATTTTCCATGAAGAAGTCAGCATTTTCTGCCGGTCCGGTATCGCGCAACCTGGCTGGATTTATCCTGATGACTACAAAGGCCTGCTGTTTGGCAACGTCGCCGGATATAGAGCCCCGGGTGACCGGTTTTTCGAGTTGGTCGCTCAAGGCCAGATCAAATTGGAAGAAGCCCAGACCACGGAACAAAACTTGAGCAAACTGGCCCTCGAACGGATCGATTGTTACGTGGTGGAGCGTGTCGCAACGGAAATTCTAATCCGCGAAAAGAACATCACCAATGTCGACAACGTCGGCACCGCTTCCATGGAAGCGGCTTACATCGGCTATTCAGATAAGTGGATCGGCCCGGAAGCAGACGCATTTATCGAGGCGATGGACGCTGTAATAAAAACCATGAAAAACGATGGAACGATTGACAGGATCGTCTCCCGTTATCCGGAAAGTTGACAATAACTCTTCAAAATTCTCTTTACACATGACGTAAGGACACCCCCCCTTTTTCCCTGTTTTCGGCCATGTTTTGCGCACATGGATTTGTCTTTGATTAAGTTTCCTTAAGTAGCTTACCTAATCGACATCAGTGGAAAGGACCGTCAGATTGCGGGCTCGAATTTCGTGGCATTTTACCCCGCCGTGGCAAAACCTTTTTTGCCGCGTGGAAGGAGACGCGGTATCCAAGCGAAGCGCATGACGATAAAGAAAACTCTCACTGTTCTGGTTTCGGCCGTCTCCATCATCTGGCTTGGTAGCTACCAGTTGAGCGCCAGCGGAGACATCAAAACAGTTACACTGGTTCAGGATTCCGACTATCCCCCATTTATGATTGCTGAGCATGCTGGTCCAGCCGGAATTTATGCGGACATTGTTCGCGCGGCCGACGAACGTTTGCCGGGCTACAACATTCTGTTAACAGCTTCTCCCTGGCCGCGGGCTAAATTCTTGGTCGAAACCGGCCGAGCCAATGGTCTTGTCGGAACTTATCACAAACCGGTACGCCGGCCGTGGATCCGGCACTTTTCAACGCCTTTGGCAACCGAAACGATTTATGTCTATTGCCGAGATGGGGTCGCTAAGGAGACCTGGAACTATCCGCAAGATTATGCGGGCCTTCTGTTCACCAACAATGCCGGATTTGCAACTCCAGGCACCGAGTTCTTCGAGTTGGTCGAGCAAGGCAAGATCGAAGTCATTGAAGAACAGACAACCGATGAGAACCTTCGCTTACTGCATATCGGGCGTGCCGATTGTTATGTGCAGGAACAAGTTGCCGTTGAGATCTCCTTACGCTTGAATAAGTTTCACAACATCAAACCGATCCGCAAAGTGCTGAAAGAACCGGCGCATATTGGCTATAGCGAGCATTGGAGCGCGTCGGACGGGGATGCATTTATCCAAGAGATGGACCAAGTTCTGGAAGAGATGGCCCAAGACGGAACAATCAGCGACATCATCATGAAGTGGACCGACGGCACGATCTAGCGCCGCAGTTCTCCCGTTGCCGGACTGGTTTTCTGCCAGCACTTGTTATGCCCCAAATTGAGTGCATACCAATATTTATGCAATCTGCACAAGATTTCCCCTTCGCACTGCACAATACGGGATTGTAAACTTACCTTGAGAAAGCAAAGGTGAGCCTGTCCGATGACGCAGCCGGAGTTGAACGAAAATACATTTGCCAGATTGATTAACATCGCCGGCCGGCAACGCATGTTGTCCCAGCGTGTCGGTTTTTTATCGGTGGTTCTTAATTCCGCTCAAAAACAAACAGAAGATCAAGAATTGCGGCAATCCGACAGCCGTCTTGAAATGCTAAAGATTGCCGCTGCCGATTTTGAACGCGGTTTTGCGATACTTCGCCAGGGAGACCCGGCTCAGGACCTGCCATTTTGGGATTCAGATGGTATCCGCGCCATATTAGCGGGGACCGGCAGTCAAAAGGGCCTGCGAACAATCAGTCACTTTATGACTGAAACCCGGCATACAATCAGCGTTTTGGAAAGTGGTAAAACCCGGCCAGATCAGGAGCTTGAGGCATTCTCCACATTCGTATTGACCGATGTACTTGGCGTTTTGCAGCAAATTGTCACCGCCCTTGAACACGACTTTCAAATAGAAACGGCAAAGCGGCAGAAACAGCGTGACCAGGAAATCGACAGGGTCCGGGCGGCGGTCGAAGAAATCCAGCGCGCTTCGAAGTTCTCACGCCTAATCGCCCTGAATGCCAAAATTTCGGCCAACAGGGCCGGCCAACATGGTAGCGAATTCCGGGCGTTGACCGATGAAATCAAACAGATTTCAGACGATATTACGGAAAGCTCTGATGATATCATCCGCTTTCTTGCCTTCGCCTGACACAGCGAAATTCTAAATGTTATTGCGCCCGAACAATACCCCCCAGCTCGCTCAGGCTGGTTGCAGCAACCTCATTTGTGAGTCCGATCCCGGGTCTATCCCGCCCAATAATACAGACATCTCGAATTTTACGGATTGAATTGCATGTCAATACAATCATTAATTGCATATTGTTGTTTGGGAGACGGTCATGGCGATTACGATAAAACTTACCAATGATACGGGTATGAGCGCGGGCAATGGGACAGTTTGGGTGGCCGGCTGGATCAATGCCGGTGCCAGCAGCAGTTTCAAAACCTTGCAAAAAGGTGGCAGTTTTGCTGCCCCGGCAAACCCGTCCGAACTGCCATTCCACAGTTTGCCGGATGTCGCTACGGTTACGCTCGACGAAAGCACCAACGGCAATGACCGCTTGTTGTTCGTGGTTGCGCAAAACCAGCCTGAGGCCCTTGCCATCAGTAACAACGCCCCAACTCAATATGCGCAGTACCCCTATGCGGCAGAACCGGGGGACGGAGTGCAGCCGGCCGGGCCGTACGACGTGTTTGAATTCGGAATGGACGCACAATTCAATGTAACCGCAGTCAGCGGTTTCGGCCTGAATTTGCGGTTTTCAGCCACCAATCCAGCAACCGGCCACCTGCAGTACTATGGCATTGACGCCAGTGTCAGCCGGGAACAAATTGGAGCAGCCTTTACCGCATTTGTTGCCAATGAGGCCAAAACCTATGCACCTGCTGCAGATTTTGCAGAGCTTTTGTATTCCGCGCCGCTTCCAGGCACCACTTATATGCCGCCGATGATCGGCAATGAATTTTTTGCGCTTTGCGATCCCAACGACATGCTCGCGGCCAAAAGCGGCAACTACACCGGCAGCACGTCCGATCCACTTGCAAGTTATTGGGACACGGTCCTGGGCCAGTTTTTTGCCGAAGGCAACCGGATCAGCCTCAACTTAAGCGCAAATCCGGCGGCTCCAGAAATCTATTCTGGAATTTGCGGACCAAAAACCAACCCCGAAACTGGCTATGCCACACAGGCCTACAGCTTGAGCAACGGGACCAATTCCTATGACATCTACAAACCGAAACCTGGACTTCAAAGCGCGCAGTATGTTTTCCAGCAAGCCTTCGGAAACCTGACCCCAGCAGGCAGCGCGGGTGACGCTGGCTTGTTGCAGGACGCCATTTGGGAAGCTCTTTGCAGGGGCGTCGCCATGTCTGGCGTGCTTCTTCCGACAACACCGCTTGAGCTGGAGCCTGGTTTTTCAACGCTGGCCTGGAACAATGCAGCGAGCTGGTACCGGGCAGGCAGCACCTGCCACTATTACGCAAAGTTCCTGCATTGCAGCGATATCGATGGCAACGACTGCCGGATCAGCGGAAAATCGCCGATCTACTATGGCGGCGCGGCCTATGGGTTTTCCATGGACGAAGACCCACTTGGCCCCTATTCCGGCCCGAATGTCCCCTCCAAGACGCCCTTTTATGTCTCCTCAGGTACCATCAAACTGTCCATTGGTCCGTGGCTCGGCACCACTCAAGCATCCTTTGCTCCGAGTGCGGCAGTTAGATAGTGGGGGTTCGCCTAGGCAATTGTTTTGATCCCGGCTCCACGCCCGGACCGGACTGAAGCTTTAGTCGGCCGGATCCCAATCTGCGATCGGAGCACCGAGAGCTGCAGCCATACGGCCGATCGCCGCGATTTGAGGGGCGTCTTTGGATAGGAAATCTGAATCCGCATAACCCCACCAATCCCAGCAGCCTTTCGGATTGCCGCCAATTGCGCCAAACCAATTGAAAATATCACCTGGAATAACGGCGGCCTGCGGATACAACACGACGATCCGGTTGCTTTCTGCCCAGCGATTGTACTGGGTCAAGCGCGCATATTTTTCGCCGATCAGCCCACTGAACTGCTGGCAGCCGTGAAGCGCGATATGAAGGCGGCAGCTTTCCCCATCCGCGCAAGCTGTTGGAATATAGGCATACCCGGTATTCCCCATTCCCGGCACGCCATCCGCATAGAGTGTCTGATCAAAGGACTTCAAGTTGGTTTCGACCGGTCCTGCCTGAGGCTCAAGCGGACCATAAAGCCAGGATAAGATGTCCTTCGCTTGCTCGATCTTCTCCGTCGCCCCTTGCGGCGCGGCGCAGCTGTTCAAGAAGTCCGGAGCCGTAATGGCACAATCGACCACCCCACAAGAGAGATCCTTTTTTGCGTCTTGCCGGTTGGCTGGGCAGGCGTTGGTTGCATCAGACGCGGTCAGAAACCCGTGACCGGCGTCGACATCCCGCACAAACCGAATGTTTTCCGGCGGGACATTTAGCGCGGCATAGACGTCAGCGAGCGCCGCAATGGTTGGCCGGCGCACCGTTTCATCCGCTGACCCGTGAAACAGATAAATCCGGTCATCGGCAATATGTGCGATCGGATCAATTTCTTCCTCAAGTTGCTGCATCACCACCAGCGACTGCGCCGGCTCCGGCGGGTTCGGAGTGTTGTCCATGCACACGCCGACCGCTTTCACCACCCGGTAGTGGCGGACCATATTCCACCAGGACTGCACCACAGCACAGCCATAGGGCCCGCCGGCCACAACCCCGGCCCCGGCAATGTTTCTGGAAAAGGCTGTTTGCAGCTGAACCGCCATGAAGGCCCCGCTGGAGAGCCCCGAAACTGTCGTCTCGGTGACATCCAGGGTCAACTTGGGCAATGGCTCGGCCGCCACAGACGTGCACATAGCCAATCCGAGCATCAAACAACCGGCGGAATTTGCAGAAACCCATCTTGAAAAGCGCATTGCAATCACCCCAATAAACAATCATTGATTGAATTTACCAAGGTCGTCAACTTCACGCAACGGCAACGCACAATTTCCTATCGCAATGCAATAGAAATACCCCTCTCCCCTCACCGGCACGGTTTGCGAGGGGAGCTAGACGATCCAAATCGTTACTGGATTGGAACCGGGCAAACCATCTGAGTGTGCTGCGAATTGATCCAGCAGTTCGGCGGAAGCGGTCCAGATGGGATCGGATAATAGTAGTACACCGGCTGCTTGTTGGCATTGGCGATCGCCGCGCCTGTTGCCACACCAGCAGCATAGGCAGCACCCGGGTGATAATAGGGACCATAGGGCGGATATGGCGGGTAGTATGGGTGATAAGGATGATGCCAGGCCCGGCACTTCGGATCTTGTGGTGCGTGGTAACAATAAGGTCCGTAAGGCTCGAACCCGACCGCGCCCTGCTGAGGTGCTGCAGCCATATGCCGATGCCGCGGCTTCGAGCCGTGGTCGATGAATAGAGCAATGCCAGTTGCGTTTTCCGGCAACTCACCGCGCAGTACTTTTACGCCGTAAACGACCGTCGAGCCTTCGGTTGTTGCTGATGTCAGTTCGACCATTGCCGGTGGCTTGTCAGTTCCGCTCAAGACACTCACCACCGCGTTGGGCGGAACTTGATTGAACGTGTTGCCGTCTTCCCAATAGACCGAAAAGTCAGAGTTCGAGATCTGGCCACCCACCCGGTAGGGCCGTTCACTGAAAAACAAAACACCGGTATTGGCGTCCTTTAAGGTGAGCGTTTTCCCGTCGAACGTCATCGACCCGGCCTGCTGGACATAATCATAGGCCGGCGGCGGGGCGGGGTCGCCTCCGGTTGCCGTCTGAGCCGACGCAGCCCCGCAGGTAAAACAGATGGCCAAGACGGCCGGTAGTGCAGACGAGATTTTCATGAACCCCTCCTCCCAATTTCAAAATGACTCCGATGCCGGTCGTGCGAGATTGGCATGTGCCACCTGCAAGCCGTGTGACGTGGAACACATTTTCAGGCAAATGCATCGGAAAGACGGCGCCAGCATGAAGCTTTTGTTAGGTAAGCATCCGCAGATCAGCTGGCTGTTCTGCAAACAGACTTGGCAATTTCCGGCGAACACGCAAGACTACGGTCCTATCGACAGCCACCGGAAACGCGATCATGATCCTTCGCAGCTTTTGCATCACAGCCCTGATTCTGCTGCCAGTCACGGCGCACAGCGGTGATTTAACCGTCAACGCCGGCGACGTGATTTCTGCGGTCAGCGGGTATCAGAATGGCGACTATTACCGGGCTGTGCTGGTCAACAACGACGGCGATGCGGATCTTTATCTTTTCAGCCGGGACATCAATGAAATTCACCTGGAGGCCGCAGCACCCGGCATTGCCGTCACCGGGATCGGTGGCTCCGATGCCAAGCTCACCGCCACGGACAAAGGCGCCCTCAAGGTCCAATCAGAAAACATCGCCATCGGCCGGCACCGCTGGCAGCAAACGCTGACGATCGTTCATCGCAATGGCCGGTTTGTGGTCGCCGGCTACACGTATTCCTTCTATGACACGTTGGCGGTGGACGCCAATGGGGAGGTCCTGACCGGCGAATGCGACGTCAACCTTTTGACCGGAAAAGGCTTCTTGGACGGCAAGGCAATCCGCACCAACCTGAAAGCGCTGCCCGTTTCTGAGTGGTCCATGGACACCAGCCCGGTAGAGTGTGCATGGGAATAAAAAGGGGAGACTTCTTACATTGAAAGTTGTCTCAGGCGCCAAAAATCACGCTGAAAGTATGCACAATGAAAATCTGAACCAGGATCACATTCTGAGGCTATCTCTATTAATTCTTTCAAATAGTCATAGGCTCAGCTTTCAATCCAATACATTTTTAAGAACCAGAATAGACCATCTGAAATATCTCCCAATATTTGGAGGACTATCGGATGAAACAGCATCTTATTCTCGCAAGCCTTGTACTTGCTCTTGTTCCTGCCTCTGCCTCTTCTCAAAACGTCCTGCTGGTCCAGGACGAGGCCTACCCACCGTTCATGGATAAACAGGATGGCAAACCGGCCGGGATCCTGGCAGATATCATCCAGGCAGCAGCAACCAGGATGGCAAATCAAGGAGCCTTCAAACTGGATACGGTTCCCTGGTCCCGCGCCGTAAAGCTTGTGGAGGGCGACCGGGCCCATGGATTGGTTGGAACATACTACAAGCCCGAGGCGCGTCCTTGGATCGGAACCTACTCTGAACCATTGATGACAGAAGAAGTTGGCATCTATTGCAAGCCTGGCGTCGCAAACGCCAGCTGGGCCTATCCAGACGACTATAAAGGCCTCACATTCGGCAACAACACAGGTTTCCAATCGCCCGGCGCAGCGTTTTTTGCCCTCGTCGACGCCGGTGACATCAAACTCGAAGAAGCCCAAACAACAGCGCAAAACTTGAAGAAACTATCGTCCGGCCGGATCGATTGTTATGTGCAAGAGCGGTTGACGACGGAAATCGCGATTAACAAACACAAACTCGATAACATTGAGTTCGTGGCGAATGCGAGTGAAGAAAAATCCTTTATCGGTTTCCGGAAGTCCTGGAATGGACCAGAGGCTGACGCCTTTATTGAGGCGATGGATGCAGCCATTGTGTCCCTCAGGGAAGATGGGACCATAGACAAGATCATTGCCAGCCACGTCGGCAGTTAGGTCAGACAATAGATGTAAGTCCCTTGAGCGTGCCTTGGGGGACTTTCCATTAGTCTAGAGACCCGAGGCAGCCTTTTTCATTTCGTGGACCGAAAGAGGCTCGATTTTAGGGCAAAACTCCCTAATCGACTTTTATGTTCCCCCAAAAACAACAATTTCTTCGTTGCTGATTTTCAAACACCGCTAGCTAAACATCTTGTTCTAGTATCCTTGCAATCGTTCCTTAAGTTTTTAAAACGACCATCTTTTGATCTCGGCACATGGACGAGGATAACTCGTGCGACAAGTATTGCTTGCGGCCAGTCTTCTACTCACTTCATCTTCGGTGTTTGCTGAAGTCCGCTTCGTGCTGGACGAGGCCTATCCACCCTACATGACGAAATCGGACGGCGAACCTGCAGGCATACTCACAGACATTGTCCGTGCAGCAGCGGCACGCATGGAGACAAACGAGCATCTGCGAGTTGACGCGCTGCCCTGGCCAAGAGCGGTAAAACTGACTGAAGTCGGCAGGGCACAGGGTCTTGTCGGCGCATATTACCAGCCCGAAGCACGCCCCTGGATTCAAGCTTACTCCGAACCCTTGCTGATAGAGCAGGTCGGCATCTACTGCAGAAAAGGTGTTGCGAGCCCGGACTGGTCGTACCCAACTGATTACAAGGGATTGATTTTCGGAAACAATTCCAGCTTTGAAACACCGGGCCATCAGTTTTTTACAATGGTGGACGCTGGCGACATCACTCTGGAAGAGGCGCTAACAACCGAGCAAAACTTGATGAAGGTCGATCTTGGCCGCGTTGACTGTTACGTGCAGGAACGTTTGGTTGCCGAAAAGGTCATTAGAGACAGCCAGCTGGACAGCGTAGACTTCATCAGCATCGCCAGCGAAGAAAGGTCAATGGTTGCCTATCCAAAAGCCTGGGAAGGCCCCGGTGCGAAGGCTTTCATAAAGGCCTTTGATGCAGCCATCGTTGAAATGAAACAAGACGGCACGATCGAAAAGATCATAGCCGGGCACACCGCCAACTGACCGACTAATGAATATGTAAACACAAAACCCCTGAACGTGTTTCCGGGGTTTATGAGTGTATGCAGCCACTGCATTACCGCGTCAGCGGCTTATACTTGATGCGGCGCGGGTCGGCGGCGGTCGATGCCAGCTCGGCGGAGTGCGGATGGGAGTGATCAGTTGGAACACGTTGCAATTCAATGGTTTCATGTGACCGAGGTACATGAGGCCAACTCCTCTCAGGTGTGAGTTATCTCTCAAGCCACGGCGATCATCTTGCGCGGATCATAAAACGGCTTTTCGACAATGACGGCGCGTTCCGGCCCCTCTGGAATGTCGATCTGAAACTCCGCTCCAAGACAGTCACAATCGGCAGAAATCATCGCTAGAGCAATATTCTGCTGTAGCCGGGGCGAATACACCGCCGATGTTACCTTTCCGATCACTTCCCCACCTTTGCGAACCGTCCAAAAGGTGGTGTTCGGACCGCGCAACGGGGCGCCGCCAATGACAAGGCCAACCTGTTTGCGGGCAACACCGGCATCGCGGATCCGCTGAAGTGCGGCTTTGCCGATGAAATCAGCATCCATCGACAGGTCCACCAGGCGATCCAAACCTAATTCAAACGGATTTGTCTGAAGGTCCGCATCGGCATGATACGACAGCATGGCGCCCTCGATGCGGCGGATCGACGATGTGTGGCCCGGCTTGAGGCCAAGCGGCGCACCCGCTGCCATGATTTTTTCCCACAGCTCGCCGCCGCGGCTGCCATCGCGCAGAAATAGTTCATAGCCGAGTTCGCTGGACCAGCCCGTGCGGGACACGATCAACGGAATTCCGTCCAACTCGACCTCGCGATGCCAATAGTAGCGCAGGTCCATGATCTCTTGACCAAACAGAGCCTGCATGATCGTCCCGGATTTTGGGCCTTGAAGCTGCAGCGGCGAAACGTCCGGCTCGGAAATCGAGACATCCAATCCCGAATTCACCGCAACGCCCTGCGCCCACAACAGGACATCGCTATCGGAAATAGAGATCCAGAAGTGGTTGTCGCCAAGCCGCAGGAGGATGGGATCATTGATGATCCCGCCATCGGCATTGGTGATCAGGATGTATTTGCACTGGCCAACCGCCATGCTGGACAGGTTGCGCGGTGTCAGTTTCTGGACAAAAGCCGCCGCATCCGGACCGGTGATCTCCACCTGCCGTTCGACAGCTACATCACACAGGATGGCATCCTTGACGAGGTTCCAGAAGTTTTGTTCAGGGTCGCCAAAGTCGCGCGGAATGTACATGTGATTGTAGACGGAGAACGCCTTAGCGCCCCAACGCACCGTCGCCTCGAAATAGGGCGACTTTCTGATCTGCGTCCCGAAACCGAATTCAGCGGCTGCGCTCACGTGTTCCTCCCACGCTTGATGAGATGTTGTTTGACCTTCGGCAGATCGTTGCCGGCAGCTCTCTTCCGGCAAAATTGGACGTCAAACATCAGGCCTGCTTGACGCAAAGTAATAAATACAGCTGCGAGCTAAAAGCCAAAGAGGGTCACCCCCTGTCACAAGTGCGACATTGGAAAACCCTTACACATGTTTCGGATCCAGACACGGTTGAGCTCGTGAAGGAATTGTACGCGGCAAATAGTTCTGTCTTTTGTCACCCCAGCGAAGGCTGGGGCCCAGTACCTCATGAAATAGCGTAAAGTTCCGACCGCCAACGACACGGGGTACTAGATCCCAGCCTGCGCTGGGACGACAATCGAGAGTTCTCACAGCATGTCTGGGCGTTTTCATAAGCCGAAACACTGAAGTGATTTCAATCGTTTGTAGCGCACTCACCAGATCCAAACCGGATAGCAATGGGCTTGACCGGGTCATCCAGACCGTTCCCCCCTATTTTTACCCAACAGTGCGTGGGGCAATGAAACGGAATGGATCCTCAGGTCACGCCCGACGATGACGGGGCAGAGGCAAGGCCGAGTGCGCAAAAAGCCTCTCTCTCAAAAAAAAAGGCGGCCCCGCAGGACCGCCTTTTCAAATCGCTCAATGAGGTCAGAACTTACCGCGTCAGCGGCTTATACTTGATGCGGCGCGGGTCGGCGGCATGGGCGCCGAGGCGGCGGACCTTGTCTTTCTCGTAGTCCTCAAAGTTGCCTTCGAACCACTCGACATGGCTGTCGCCTTCAAAGGCGAGCATGTGTGTGGCAAGACGGTCGAGGAACATACGATCGTGCGAGATCACGACGGCGCAGCCGGCGTAGTTTTCGAGAGCATCTTCGAGCGCGGCCAAGGTCTCGGTGTCGAGATCGTTGGTTGGCTCATCGAGCAGCAGCACATTGGCGCCTTTTTTCAAGACTTTCGCCAGGTGCACACGGTTGCGCTGACCACCGGAGAGATCGCCCACTTTCGCCTGCTGAGCTGGGCCCTTGAAGTTGAAGGACGAGCAATAAGCACGCGAGTTGATCTCCTTGCCGTCGAGATAGATGATCTCGTTGCCGTCGGAAATCTCTTCCCAAACAGTCTTGTTCGGGTCGAGCTTGTCGCGGGACTGGTCAACATACCCAAGATGCACACTGTCACCGACGGTGATGTTGCCCTTGTCCGGGTTTTCCTGGCCGGTCAGCATTTTAAAGAGCGTCGATTTACCGGCACCGTTCGGGCCGATGACGCCAACAATGCCACCGCGCGGCAGCTTGAAGGACAGATCTTCGATCAAGAGCCGGTCTTCAAAACCTTTGGAAACGCCGTCGAGTTCGATGACGTTGGCGCCGAGGCGCTCACCGACCGGAATAAGGATCTGCTCAATGGTCGGCAGGCGCTCTTCCTGCATGGCGACCAGATCCTGGTAAGCCTTGATACGGGCTTTGGATTTGGTCTGGCGGCCTTTAGGCGACATGCCCATCCACTCGCGCTCACGCTCGATCGCCTTGGAGCGGGCCATGTTTTCACGGCCTTCCTGCTGCATGCGCTTGGTCTTCTTCTCCAGGTAAACGGAGTAGTTGCCTTCATACGGAATGCCCTGACCGCGGTCGAGCTCCAGGATCCAGCCGGTGACGTTGTCCAGGAAGTAGCGGTCGTGGGTGATGATCAGGACGGAGCCTTTGAACTCACGTAGGTGGCGTTCCAGCCAGTGAACGGTTTCCGCGTCCAAGTGGTTGGTCGGTTCGTCAAGCAACAGAAGGTCCGGCTCGGAAAGCAGCAGTTGGCAGAGCGCCACCCGGCGGCGCTCACCACCAGAAAGATTTTCAACGGAGCTGTCTGACGGCGGGCAGCGCAGGGCTTCCATCGCCATTTCCACCTGGCTTTCCAGGTTCCACAGGTCCTGGGCGTCGATCTCGTCCTGAAGAGCAGCACCTTCGTCGGCGGTCTCTTCGGAGTAGTTCATCATGAGTTCGTTGTAGCGGTCGATCTTGGCTTGCTTGTGGGCGACGCCTTCCATGACGTTTTCCAGAACCGTCTTGCTCTCGTCGAGCTTCGGCTCCTGCGGCAGATAACCGACTTTCGCGCCTTCCGCGGCCCAAGCCTCACCGGAATACTCGGTGTCGAGACCGGCCATGATCTTCAAAAGTGTCGACTTACCGGCGCCGTTGGGCCCTAAGATACCGATCTTGGCGTCCGGGTAGAACGACAGGTGGATGTTGTCGAGGACTTTCTTGTCGTTATAGGCCTTGGACAGGCCATGCATGTGATAGATGAACTGGCGCGCCATGGGGCTCGTCGTCTCCGCAAGTTGGAATGTCGGGATTCTTATCTAAAATCTGGCGCCCTTTTACGCGAAAGGGCTCTTTGGGGCAATGGGGGGATTTTTTAAGAATATCCATCACCCGAAATCCAAAATTGAAACTTCAAGAGCGACTATTGACTATTGAACAAGGTGTCAAAGTCAGGATTGCTTTTCTTCAAACATTGAGCCCTTAGCCGTTTCTTTGTCGGTTCGATTTGTTGGATTTGCTCACGCATATCGTCATTAAACGGTACGGGTTCTATTTTGCGCGCAGCATAGGATGTTCCATAAGCTACAAGCTCTAAACCTGTTCGTTTGGTGACTTCAGATTCCAGTTTTTCCAGATTTTCTCCACCGTAACAGTGAAAGGTTCCGGCCACACAGTGGCATTTAAGTTCGGACTTTGAGTGCACCCCGATAGGTTTTTTGGTGAATGAGATCGGAGTGTTCTTGTCTAGGCCCAAAACTCGACTACCGGGCGCATGAGAAGCGACAACTACTGACTTTACCTTGCCAGCATCAACAATTCTCCAATCTATAGGATCGTAGGAATCTAACCACAGAATATTACCTTGCGATACTTCTCCAACGTCAACCGTAACATCCGATGTTCCGTTAGCAGCTTCATATAAACCCACATAAATAATTTTATCGTCAATATTCAGATTTTTTTTACTATGACTCAACAGATCTGAAATCGAATAATAATCAATCACATCTTCAATTACGACCTTAAAAGTAACAGTGTGCCAATTATTTATATAGAACACTTCAATTTCATTTACCCCCTTAGAAAAGGTATGTTTTATTTGAGTATTTCCACCGCCATTGAGAATTTCTTTCCCGTTCACAAGAATTTTAGCTGTACCCCAACTCTGTTTGACGGAAATCTGTTTTACTTTTGGCTCATCAAATGACATTCGCCCGACCCATGACGCAGCTAATCTACCCGGCGGGATTTTGTTGAATACGCGTTCAGGACCAAAATTAAGCGCGATGTTGGATACAGTTTCACTTCTTTTGGCCACGCCAGGTTTGGCACGATCATAGTATGTTAACTGATACGTCTGGCCATCGGGTTTACTTTCGAGAATTTCCTCAATTGGCACCACACTAGCGCCCCAAATAATAAGCCCAGCAAGAACAAGAGTAGTTAGATATAAAATCACCCAAAAAATCTGCATGCGAAATACCAGAATTGACAACAATCAAAAGTTACACATTCGAGTGAGTGCCACGTATTTTTCTACCATCCGGTTAACGCAGAATTTTAACGATGGGGATGCAAGTCGGGATGAGAATGTTAACTGTGGGCGAAAGCGAAGCACTTCGATTTCTGGTGCTTGGTGCCAGATGCCAACCAGTCGAGTCAGAGATAACTGCAGGGGCGTCACCTCTTTCGTCAAAGCCGCAACTAAGGTGCCTCTTACTCAGCTCGATCGAGTAGCGGCCCATGCAGTGACTTCACCCCAAAACACCACTTCGCTAGTCGCTCAAGAGTGGTGTTGATCCTCGCGCAAATCCAGGGAGGAAAACACAGGAATATCAGCACTTGCGACGCGAGTAGCTTTGGACCCGTTTAGGATCCGCGTGTCCCAAGCCCGCTTGAGCACAAAGTTGCTAAACGACCCGCACTTCATTCCGTCCCCATCTCGGCACAAAGCCATTTTGTGAACTGGCGGACTTTTTTCGTCTCCTGACGGTCCGGCGCGATGATCAGGCGGTAGCTCAGGCCCTTAAGAGTTGTTTCCGGATCCACCGGCACAAGCCAGCCGCGCTGGACGAAGTCGCCAGCCAGAACAGTGCTGACCAGTGCAACCCCCTGCCCGGCAAGGCAGGCGTTGATCACATGGTGTTCGTCCTGGAACCGGCGTATCCCTGCCGTTCCCCCCAACTCTTCTCCGCGCGCTTCGAACCAGGCCTGCCAAGTGATGCCAGGCAGGTTTTCCGATTGCCATTCCGTTTCGATAAGAGTGTCAAACAGTCTCTCTTTTGAGGCTTCCAGATAGGCGGGCGCGGCATAGGCCCCGAACGTCTCGGTAAAGACCAACCCATCTTCCTCTGGAGGCTGTCCATATCGGATCGCAAGATCGAAACTCCGGTCCCGGCGCATATCTGATGCTCGCACAGACGTGTCGACATGAACGACAATCCCCGGATGCGCTGCCTCAAAAGCACGAAGGCGCGGGATGAGCCAAAGCGCGGCAAAGGCCGGCGTTGTCGTCAAAGACAACTTCTGTCCCTCACCGGCAATCTCCTCGACCGCCATCTCAAGCTGCTGAAATGCCGGACCTGTCGCGGCGAGCAACCTCTGGCCGGCGGATGTCAGGACCACCTTGCGGGTGCTCCGCTCAAACAGGCCGGTGCCCAGATGTGTCTCCAACCCGCGGATCTGATGAGACACGGCGGCGGGGGTCACATTCAAGGCGCTGGCGGCAGCCTTAAAGCTGCCCAGCCGGGCCGCTGCATCAAACACCCTGAGGGCAGTCGCGGATGGAAAAGCCATGAGCCTCATAGATTAGTTTTTCTTACTTATATGTAAGAAAGATGCGTTTGTTCTCAAAGAATTTCAATGCAATTTTTTGCCAAGAAACACATTAGCCTAATCTATCGAGATCATTGGACACGCTTATCATGACCACCATTCTCAGACTTGACGCTTCCACAAGGGTCAGCGGCTCGCTCAGCCGAGCTCTTGCCGATACCTTTCAAGAAAACCTTGCCAAGGACCGACAAGACCTTACGGTCATCCGCCGCGATGTCGGCAAAAATCCGCCATTCCTCATCGACGAAGACTGGATTGCTGCGGCGTTCGAACCTGAAACCACACGCACGGAAATACAAAAAGGACGCCTGAAGCTCTCCGACACGCTGATTGAAGAGCTTCAGGCCGCCGATCTCATCCTAATATCGTCCCCGCTTTACAATTACGGCATACCGGCAGGCCTCAAGGCCTGGGTCGATCAGGT
Organism: Roseibium sp.; assembly: GCF_965216085.1. GTDB lineage: Bacteria > Pseudomonadota > Alphaproteobacteria > Rhizobiales > Stappiaceae > Roseibium. The sequence continues at coordinate 3,820,773 of NZ_OZ244138.1, forward strand.
GATCAGGATCGGCAAGACATTTACCTTTGATCTTGCGCGCGGCGACCGTCCGCTAGAACCGATCTTCTCAGGTAAGACGCTCGTTCTGGCGAGCGCCTCCGGTGAGTTTGGCTTCGGCCCTGGCGAGCTCAATGACGGCCGCAATCATCTGGTGGCGCACCTTCAAACCTTGACCGGGTATTTGGGGGCGCGCGAGATGCATCACGTTTCTGTCGAATACCAGGAATTTAAGGACGCGCGCCACGCAAAGTCGCTTGAAAGCGCCCATCATGAAGCGCGGGAATTGGCAAAAAGGCTATCAGGAGACATCGATGCGGCAGCCGCCTAGGCCGTGCGGTCAGGACCTTTACCGGGATGACGTTTGAGGGTGTGGCGTAACCTTTCACAAATTCAGGCGGTTATCCCCGCCCCTTGAAGTGGAAATGTACGGGGATCCATTCCAACACGCCACTGTGGCGCGCTTGGCCGTATCTATTGCCGCCAGTTCTCTGGAAATGAGTAGATCCCCGCATGAAGCGGGGATGACCGGGTTTCATGTAGCAGGCCCAATCCCGATGACGTCCCGGCCTTCGCACCGGGACCAAACCACTGCAAACAGCCCAGGATCAGGTCCGGGGTGGGCTCTTAGTATCAGCTCCGGGGTCTGTGCCCCAAGAATCTGCCGTGATTAGCGCCCTGGCGCGCAGGCCGGCAATTGTTCAGGGTCTTCTAACTGAAGGCCCGCCTCTTTGCGCAAGGCCCGTTCCTCGTCGATGACTTCCTTAGGAAATTGACCCATGAAGCAACAGCAAACGCCCTGATCGATCATGGTGCGCGGGCCGTTCGGGTGGGCGATGTGCTTGTAGACGCCGTGGCTGTGACCGTGATCGTGGCCATGCCCGTGGTGATGGTGGCCGTGCCCATGCGAGTGCCCATGCCCATGAGAGTGGTCATGATCGTGGCTGTGGCCAGCGTTCGGCGCTTCATCATCGTCCGGATCGCGGTATTCGGCGTGGTGGTGATGAACATCAACCTCGCCGCGGGCCAGGCGCTCCTTGAAGGAGGCCATCAGGTCGGTTGTTTCCACCAGAGAGCCCTCGGCCGCTTCCGTGATCCGCTCGACAAACGTGTCGATCACATGCGCCTGATCGGCCAGGTAATGGGCTTTCAGGAAGGTGACATCCGGCGCAGTTGCCGCAACGGTGTCGACATAATTGTAGATCCGGTCGATCAGCTTGCCCGAAAACAGGAAATACGGCGCCACAACGATTTTCTTGTAGCCGAGCTTCAAGGCCATCTCGAGCCCGCGGCCAACCGACGGAAAGGTAACGCCGGAATAAACGGTTTCCGACCAGCCAAAACCGAGATTTTCGGTGACAATGCGAGTGAGGCGCGCAGCCTCTGCATTGGCGAGAGTGTCAGACGTGCCGCGCCCCACAACGATCAACATCGTGTCGTAAAGATCACCGTCATGGACGTGATCCACGCCCAGCGCCTCCAGAATGCGCGATTCAAAAGCGGCAATCATCTGCGGATGCAGGCCGAGCTCGCGGCCATAGCTGACGGTCAGACCAGGGTTCTTTTCCTGATACGTGGTCAAGACAGAAGGAATATCATTCTTGGCGTGGGTGGCCGCAAACAGCATGCCCGGCACAGCCAGGATATGCGTCACGCCCTGATCGCGCAGGGAATCAAGGCCCATGTGAATGTTCGGCGCAGAATATTCCAGAAAGCCATACTCCACCGGCATATCCGGATACCGGTCGCGCAAGCCTTTGGCGAGCAATGCAAATTCTTCTTCGGCAATTTTGGCGCGGCTGCCGTGCCCGCAAATCATAATGCCCGTCTTCGACATAAGCTGCCTCTCTTTGTTGCGCCGTAGATAGCCCGCAATGCCAGCCGGTTGAAAGCAGAATTTTCAGGGCCGGTGTTCTGTCAGGTTTCGCCGCCGGTTTTCGGCTCTGTCTCCTGACTTTATCGGTCCGGTGTCACCAGCACCTATCTTCCAATGTCCGGGTCCACCTTTGAGCGATCCAACAAAGACACCTCGACGCGAAGTCTGAATCCATTTACCAGTGGGCGCTCCTGTCCAATAACCCATTTCCGGATTTCTCCATGGCCAAACCCGACATTCTGATGCCGTACCGTCTGCTGCCGATCGCGGAAGCTGAGCTTGAAAAACGTTTTACCGTTCACAAGCTCTTTGAGGCGGACGACAAGGACGCGCAGCTTGCGGACATCTCTGAAAAAATTCGCGGGGTTGCGCTGGGGTTTGGGCCGTTTGGCCCAGAACTGCTTGAGAAACTGCCGAATGTGGAAATCGTTGCCGGCTTCGGTGTTGGGTATGACCACATCGATGTGCCGGCCTGCCTCGGCCAGAACGTCATGGTGACCCACACTCCGGATGTCCTCAATGAGGAGGTTGCCGATACCGCCATCGGCCTGATGATCATGGCGATCCGCGAGCTCGGCCAAGCCGAACAATGGGTGCGAGAGGGCAAGTGGGCTGAGCGCAAACCCTATCCGACGACCCAAGCCACGGTGCGCGGCCGCACCCTCGGGATTTTTGGGCTTGGCCGGATCGGAAAGGCGATCGCCAAACGGGCGGAAGCCTTTGGTTTGGACATTCACTATTACGGCCGCTCAAAACAGGACGGTGTCGACTACACCTACCACGCAAGCCTGAAGGAGCTGGCCGCAGCCTGCGATACGCTCATGGTGGTGGCGCCCGGCGGCCCGGCCACAAATCATGCGGTCAACGCCGAGGTTTTGAAAGCGCTCGGCCCCACCGGAGTTGTCATCAACATCGGCCGTGGTTCGGTCATAGATGAGACCGCGCTGATTGCGGCCCTTGAAGACGGCACCATCTATGGCGCCGGGCTGGATGTCTTTGAAGACGAGCCTAATGTTCCGGATGCCCTGCTAAAGCTGCCTAGGGTGACGGTCCTGCCTCATGTCGGCTCGGCCAGTCAGGCGACCCGCGACGCCATGGCCTTGCTTGTCGCCGACAACATTAAAAGCTGGTTTGAAACCGGCAAAGCCATCACGCCGGTTCCAGAGATGAAAAAGTGAGTTATAGACGGCCCGACAACTCCGTTGGGCCGATGCACCTGACGCAAGAGCCCCCTACCCTAAATTACATTAACCGCTAGCCGATCACTTCCCCGATCAACAACTGCGGCTTGGTGTTGGTGTAGTTCGGAATATCGGCGGTCACGGGACCGGCCGCAGCTGATGCGGCCTGAAGTTTTTCCTGGTTTTCAAACACCATGGTCGCCACGGCATAAAACTCCGGCGGTGTGTCCGGACCGCCTGCCAAGCCTTTGACCGCCTGCACGCTGACAGCGTGCGGCCCCATGTGCTCGGCGACCAACGCCATATGGGTCTTCGCGTAATAGTCGTAATCAAAACTCGTTTCCGGACCAACGGGATAAAGCACTTGCAAAGAAACAGCCATTTCGAAAATCCCCTTTAATTGCGGCATCTTGATGAAGGCCTGCCAATAGCAAAGGACACTTATCCAAACGTCAAGGCTCGAGTTATTGAGCGAGAGTGTTTCTGTGAAACTAGAAACAAAACATATAAATCGCGCAACAAATGCAACTACTGATAGGAATTCATGGCAAATCTTACGCAATTGATTTTGAAATGAAATTGCACCCCACTAAATAAACCAGAATTTATCTTATTGTTCATCTATTCATGTGCATGTTTTAGTCTGCTTGAAAGCCTCCGCCCGATCTACCTGGCAAGTAAAGATCCGAACCGGGGCACAAAAGACCGGACGAGGATATGGCACGACACGCGTTTGGCATAGGTTTCCTGATCTCGGCGGCTGCAGCGCTGATACTTCTGACGTTCCCTATCGCTGGCAACGCGGCAGTAGATATCAACGCCTTACCTAACATCACTACTGCCCAAGTTGATGCCTCTTCGGCCCTAAGTTGGACAACCGGACCAACAGCCTTAATCCTGATCGCCTTGGGTTCGATAATAACTGCCGCTTTTGCTGGCTGGCGCTACATGAACGCGCTGTCTTTAAACCGCGAACTGCGGCAGTCTCACAAGCGGCTGGCAGACAAGAATGAAACGCTTGAATCCCAGGTCGAAAGACGCGCGCTTGAGTTGTCCAGGGAAGTTGAAGAACACAAACACAGTCAGCAATTTGCCGAAACTTTTTTCAAGCAATCTCAATCCTTGAATATGATTGCCGAGTTCGACGGCAAGATCCTCCGGTTAAACAGCGCTTGGGAGGATACGCTTGGATATGATCCTCGGAATCGGACTGACGTTGCCCCCAGCAATCTCCTCCATCCCGATGACCGCCAAAACACGGCCAATCAATTCAAGCTGCTCATTGCCGGGAAAAATGTCGACGGTTTTGAAAACCGTTGGATTTGCAAGGATGGCGGCTATAAGCATTTGCGATGGTCCGCTCGAACCGACCCAAACCGTCAGCTTATCTATGCTGTCGCGCAGGATGTGACTGAGAAGAAGACCGCGGAAAATGCGCTGAAGCTCAACGCCAGTGTTTTCACGTTTGCCCATGAAGGGATCTTTATCACGGACGCGATCGGCCGCTTCCTGGATGTCAACGGTGCCTTCACCGACATTACCGGGTACGGTCTGTCGGATCTTCATAACAAGAACGCAGGTGTGCTTCATTCGGAAACCGACAGTGCATCAGCCTATCGGGACCGCTTGGAGGCCGTCAATGCCAACGGCGTTTGGCGCGGAGACGTCAACATCCGGAAAAAGGATGGCCAATCTTTTCCCGCCTTGCTCACGTTGAGTGCTGTAGAGGACGAGAGCGGCCAGATTGCCAACTATATTGGCCTGTTTTCCGATATCACAAAACTCAAGAACAACGAGAAGGCCCTGGAAAAACTCGCTCGGCACGACAAGCTCACAGGGCTGCCAAATCGGGATCTGCTGGCTGACCGGCTCACCCAAGCGATGGCGCGGGCGCGCCGCCACGATCTTTTCATTGCTGTAGCTTTCATTGATCTTGATGGTTTTAAGGCCGTCAACGACACCTATGGACATTCCACCGGCGATGCGCTTTTGGTGGCGATCGCCCGGCGGCTCAAGGCAGCTTTGCGGATCGAGGATACGCTGGCGCGGATAGGTGGTGATGAATTTGTCGCCATCATTACGGACCTGCACCACGAACGTGACTGCGTCGGTACCTTGGAGCGGATTTTAAATGCTGCTTCCGAGCAATTTATTCTCGGCCCAATTACCACCTCCGTCACCGCCAGCATTGGTGTGGCCTTCTATCCTCAAGACAATGCCATATCTGGGGAGCAATTGGAGCGGCAAGCGGATCAAGCGATGTATGAAGCCAAATTGGCTGGCCGCAACCGGTACCGCTTTTTTGATCCGGACAAGGATAAGGCGCTGGCGACCTACCACACACAGGTTGCCGAAGCACAGACCGCTTTGGAGAAGAATGAATTCCGGTTGTTTTATCAGCCAAAGGCGGATCTCGAGACTGGCCTGATCATCGGATGCGAAGCACTCTTGCGCTGGCAACATCCGGATCGCGGCTTGCTCGTCCCGCAAGAGTTTCTTCCGCCCATCCGCAAGCACCCCGCCTTGGCCCTCGCGATTGGCAACTGGGTCCTGGATCAAACCTTGCGGCAACTGCAGGACTGGCAAAAACAGGGCCTTGACCTGAATGTCAGTGTCAATTTGAGCGGACTTCAGGTTATGGCGCCAGATTTCAAGGAGGTTCTTCACGGGCACCTTGACCGGCATACCGATATCTCGCCGGAGCACCTGGAAATCGAATTTGTTGAATCCGATGTCTTGCTTGATATCAGCACGATGAAGTCTGTTATCGAGAACTGTCAGGACCTCGGTGTACGCTTCGCCCTGGATGATTTCGGCGCAGGCTATTCATCTCTCACCTGCTTGAAGCATCTTCCAATCAACACCTTGAAAATACATCAAGACTTGGTACGTGGCAGCCCAGAAAACCTGCGTGATCAGGAGATCTTGAAAACCATCATCTCAATGGGCCGGGTGTTCAATCTCGACATTCTCGCAGAAGGCATCGAAACCGATGGCCATGCCAGCTGGCTGCGTAAACATGGCTGCCGATACGGCCAGGGGAATGCCATTGCCGAACCGATGGCAGCACAGGAACTTCCAGATTGGTATTCCAGGCAGATCAACAGCCAATTTGCGGGCCAAGATCTGCACAAGCACTCGTCAGCGAGCTAGGCCGCTTGTCCCTGCGCTGAAGTTTAAGCAGTCTTGCGGCCAACCACCATTTCCCGCTTACCGGCATAGCCTTTGACCTTATTGATCTCAAATCCCGCAGTTTGCAGGTTCCGGCGCACCCAGCCAGCGGCGGTATAAGTTGCCAACGAACCATCGTCGGCGGTTAAGTCTGCCGCGGATTTCAACAATTCGGCGTCCCATAGCTCCGGATTTTTCGCTGGACTGAACCCATCCAGAAACCAGGCATCCACCGGCGGCATCGGCCGGTCGAGAAACGGGGCAGCAGTCTGGTCTCGAAAGTCGCCAATAAGGAGGCGCGCATCGCCAGTTCCAAGAACAAGCTGTGCGCCACCGACGGTCATAATGCTCCAACCGGGTTTTGGTTCCCAAACATCCGCCAATAGACCGGGCAGCTCACCGAGCTCGGGAAATGCAGCCAAAGCCCGCAAAAGCTGATCTGCTGTCATTGGGCGAAGTTCAAACGACACAAATGTCAGAGCGGGCGCCGGATTGACATCTTTCAAGGCCAAGAGCGTTGCCAGGAAATTCAGGCCGGTGCCAAAACCAAATTCTGCGATGGTGAAGGCCTTGCGCCCTGAAAACCGGTTGGGGAGATCATTGCCGGACAGAAAAACATGGCGCGTTTCGGCCAATCCACCTGCCTTGGAAAAATAGGTGTCATCGAACCCTTCGGCGCGGGGCACATCGCCGTCCAGCCACTCCAGATCCGGCGGTCGAATGGCCGCATCTGTTTTTCTTTGCTCTTCGTCCGTCACAGCACTAAACCAAGCCTCTGTTCAATGGCCCCTCATAAGGGAGCCTCCTGCCCCGATCAAGCTTGAGGACCAACGTGGCTCCGACCTCCAACACTTATGACCTGGCGATTGCCGGTGCCGGGATTTTCGGCCTTTCAGTCGCATATTTGGCGCTCAAGGCTGGCCTCAAGGTCGTGGTATTCGACGCCAAACATGTTGGCGCAGGGGCCAGCGGCGGCCTGCTCGGCGCCTTGATGCCGCATATGCCAGCCCGCTGGAACCCAAAAAAGGAGTTTCAGTTTCAAGCGCTCTTGACCCTGCCCGATCACATCAAGGAGCTTGAAGCCGCAACGGGTGTCAGCTGCGGATACAAACGTTTGGGCCGGGTCTTGCCGTTGACCACACAAGATAAGCTGGACCATCACCTGGAGCGGGCGGAAGAAAGCAAATTGCGCTGGCACCCGGGCGAAACTGGATTTTCCTATACTGTAGAACCTCAGGGCAGCCGCTCGGATTGGCTGAGCGCAGACGCAGCACCGTTTGGCATCGTCTTTGAAACTCTGGCGGCCCGGGCTGCACCGCGTCTTTATCTGAAAGCGCTTGCCGCCTATATCGCTGCCAACGGTTCGCTTGTGGAAGGCACACGCGTTACAGATTTTGAGGAAACAACGGGAACTGTTCATCTGGCCGATGGCGCGACAGTCCAAGCCAGCAATTTTGTCGTTGCTGGAGGCCATTCGGCGTTCACCTTGATTGAAAAATTCACTGGCGAGAACATTGGCCGGGGCGAAAAAGGTCAGGCGCTGTTGTTAGACGGCCATGGTCTGGAAGACCGGCCGGCAATCTATTGCGATGGGCTTTATGTGGTTCCTCATGCCGACGGCACTGTCGCAATCGGCAGCACATCGGACCGAACGTCCCAGGATACAGACGTTGATGCGGAGCGATCAGCGGATCTGATCCGCCGGGCAACGGCCTTTTGCCCCTCTCTGATAGGCCGGAAGGTTTTGACAGAATGGGCCGGGATCCGTCCAAGGTGCAACAAGCGCGACCCGCTCATCGGCCTGCTTCCCGGCCACACAAAAATCTATGCGGCAACAGGCGGTTTCAAGATTTCTTATGGCATAGCGCATTTGGTGGCCGATGCGCTGGTCTCAGAAATGACAGGCAGGCGGGCGGTCGCCGATCTGCCGGAAACATTCCGGCCGGCGCATCATTTTGGCGTCAACAGGCTCGACGCGGACAGCTAGGCCCAAACCGCTCTTCGCTTTTTGGAGGGACCTGGAGCCAGGCGTTAGAGAATAAGTGAAACTGCAGCGTAGATTGCCGCCATCGACAACGCCATTGAGCCCCAAAACAGACTGTTCTTGACTACAAGAAAGAGGACGCTGTCAGGATCTCCGTCCGGCAATTTGCGCTGACGCGCGGCATCCGCCTCAATGCGGCGCTGCCGGTCTTGTGCAAATGCTGGCATGGCTTTAGCCATTGGCGTGTCCTATTTACCTCTTGGTATGTGCTATCTACCGCCTTGGATGACGGGTTTCAGCCACCATACGCTGTTCTCCATAAAACCGGCTCAGGTTATGAAATCATAGTGAACGAAATCTTGACGATCACCACACTGCCTGTGAACTTACACACAAACAATGTAGGGTTGCCCAGAATTTTGGAAAGCCCGCATAACTTCCCCTTAGGTATCAGCCCCCAATTACTCCCGAAAAGGTTCTCGAATGTCGCTTGAGTCTGTCCGTTCTCATCTGGCGGAAGCTGCGCCCGATCTCGAAGTTCTCGTCACAAAAGACAGCAGCGCCACGGTGGATCTGGCCGCCGCGGCCCATGGCGTTGAGCCGGGGCAAATCGCCAAAACGCTCTCTTTTCGCGTGAAGGACACTGTGTTTTTGCTGGTTGCCCGCGGAGATGCCCGTCTCGACAACAAAAAGGCAAAAGCCGCTTTTGGCGGTAAAGCCAAGATGCTGAGTGCCGAGGACGTTGTCGACCTGACCAGTCATCCGGTCGGTGGCGTCTGCCCCTTCGGCCTGCCCTCCCCGCTCAAGGTTTACTGCGACATCTCGTTAAAGGACTTTGACGTGGTTATTCCTGCGGCCGGTGCGACCAATGCAGCGGTACGCATAGCGCCTGATCACATGGCAGAGATCACGAACGCGGAATGGGTGGATGTTTGCCAGGCGGTGGTTGCAGCCTGAGCTGCCGCGAGCCGATCCGGCTAGATCATCCTGCGTTCAGTTGAAAACAGGATGATCTAGCTGCCAATAATCGATCAGCTTTTGACTGCTCTAGGTCTGATGGACATACGTCCCTGGTGCGTCACACAACACAAAATACGGCGCGGCCGCGCCGCCCATAGAAGGGGGAGTTGTCTGTTCTCCTGAAAGTTCGTTGATCCAGGTTTGCCACGCCGGCCACCAGGATCCTTCTTGACGGGGTACTGTCTCGATCCATTTGGAAGGATGGATGTATTTGGCGTTTTCGGCCTTCGACGCGATCTGGTAGTGGCGTTTGGGATTACCGGGTGGATTAACGATGCCAGCGTTGTGCCCGCCGCTTGTGAGCACGAAGGTCACATCCGTATCTGTGTAGAGATTGAGCATGTAAACCGATGTCCAGGGGGCCACATGGTCTGAGATCGTGCCGACGGCAAAAATCGGCACCTTGATATCCCTCAGCGCGACCGCCTTGCCCTCGACTTTGAAGTGCCCTTCGGACAGTTCGTTGTTCAGATAGAGCTTGCGCAAATATTCGGAGTGCATGCGGTATGGCATCCGCGTAGCATCAGAATTCCAGGCCATCAAATCATTCGGAGGCCTTCGCTCACCGATCAAGTAGCTGTGGATCAGACGCGACCAGATCAGATCGTTGGATCGCAGCATACTGAACGCACCGGCCATCTGATGTTTGTCCAGATAGCCTTGTTCCCACATTTGATCTTCTGTGTAAGCCAGCTGGCTGTCATCGGTGAACAGCATCAATTCACCTGCTTCCTCAAAGTCCACTTGCGCGGCGAACAGTGTGATGGATTTGAGGTCATGTGCCGGACGTTTGGCCAGCGCAGCGGCTGCCGCCATCAGCAACGTGCCGCCAAGGCAATAACCGACCGCGTGAATTTTCTGGTTCGGGACAATGTGGCTGACAGCTGACAGACCCTCCAGCACCCCCATTTTGATATAGTCTTCGAACCCGAGATCACGATCCGCAGCCTCCGGGTTCCGCCACGACACCATGAACACCGTATGGCCCTTGTTGACCAGGTATTTCACCAGTGAATTCTGCGGCGTTAGATCGAGAGTATAATATTTCATGATCCAGGCCGGGACGATGAACACCGGCTCGGCATAAACTTTGTCCGTCGCCGGGCTGTATTGGATGAGCTCCATCAGGTGATTTCGATAAACCACCTTACCTGGTGTTATCGCGACTTCCTTGCCGGGCCGGAAATCTCCATTCCCGGGCGGCAAACCGCCATCGGCCAAAAGCCTCATATCCTCCAGGAAGTTGCCAAATCCCTTGACAAAATTGGCGCCACAGTGCGTGCGGGCAGTCTCCATCACCTCCGGGTTCATCCAGGGGACATTGGATGGTGACAGCGTATCGACCAGCTGGCGCACCGCGAAATTCACCACATTGCTATGATGCCTAGATACGCCGTGAATGCCTTTTGTCGCTTCGTCCCACCATTGTTCACCAAGCAGGAATGCCTGCTGATAGGCGTTGAAGGGCCATACCGACCAGCCTTCATGTTTGAACCGGCGGTCACGGGGTTCTGGTTCCGCGACCGGCACCGCCTCTTGGTCCGCAGCGGCTTGGCAGAGATAGGCCAAATACGCCAGCCATTTGTCCGCCGCGCAACGCGCTAGTTCCGACCGCCTGGATGGATACACTGCCAGATGCGCGGCCCAATCAAAAAACGCCATGGATACGGAGATGGGCGAGATACCCGCGGTCGCTCGGGCCATCGTTGCATGCAACAGCCGATCAAAAGGATATGGTTTCTTGAGCTCAGCCATCTCCGGCTTATACAGCTCAGGAGTTCCGGCTGCCTTTAAGAGCCCCACATCCGGATCAGGCGCCAGTGCGTTGAGATCATTCGGTGAAAGTTCTATGCGTCCGGCAATATCGGCCACCGTCCTATCCTCGCAGCCATTCAGTGATGCCAGGACAAGATACCCCTTCGCGGGAAAAGATGTTTGACCCCGGTCAAAACGCCGTCAAACACAGACAAATTCGGCTGGATGCCTCAATTGAAATTCATGCCCCCCCGGACCACAGCAAAACTGGGTCCGGAAGGGCGTTTGATTGCACCTTAGGACTTAGATCCCGTCACCATACATCCCGAACACACTCAAGAAGCCGCGTTCTCTTAAAAAGTCGACGATCTCGTCCGCCACCTCTTCGGGGGGACGGCCGACGTTTTGGATGCGGATCTCCGGGTTTTCCGGGGCCTCATAGGGGCTGTCGATCCCGGTGAAGTTCTTGATTTCCCCGCGCTCGGCCTTTGCATAAAGCCCCTTCGGATCGCGCTTCTTGCACTCCTCGATCGGCGTGTCGACAAAGACTTCGATGAAGCTGCCTTCGGGGAGAAGATCGCGGGCCATCTGCCGCTCTGAGCGGAACGGCGAGATGAAGGAGACCAGCGTGATCAATCCGGCATCAGCCATCAGCTTGGCGACCTCGCCGACCCTTCGAATGTTCTCCACCCGGTCCGCATCGGTAAAGCCGAGATCCCGGTTGAGCCCGTGACGGACGTTGTCGCCATCCAGCGTATAGGTGTGCCGGCCTTCGGCGTGGAGTTTCTTTTCAACGAGCGAGGCGACGGTCGATTTGCCGGAGCCCGATAGCCCTGTGAACCACAAGACCGCCGGCTGCTGGCCCATCTTGTCAGCGCGCGCCTTCTGGTCGACCTCCAGCGCTTGCCAATGGATGTTGGTTGCCCGGCGCAGGGCAAACCACACCATGCCTGCCCCGACCGTTTGGTTGCTCATCCGGTCGATCAGGATGAAGGATCCCGTCGTGCGGTTGGCTTCATAAGGGTCAAAGGCAACCTCTGAGGATAGGCTGAGATTACAGAAGGCAATCTCATTGAGGTCCAGCGTTTTGCCGGCAATATGCTCAAACGTGTTGACGTTGATCTTGTGTTTGATCTCCGTCACCTGGGCGTTGACGGTTTTCGCTCCGATCTTCAGGAGATAGGAGCGGCCCGGCAAAAGCGCGTCTTCCGACATCCAGATAAGATGTGCCGCCATCTGGTCCGCCACATCCGGACGGGCGGACGGCGTTGCCAGCAGATCGCCGCGGGAGATGTCGATCTCATCTTCGAGCGTCAGCGTCACCGCTTCCCCGGCCCGCGCGGAACTCACATCCCCTTCAGGTGCAATGATCTGTTTGATCCGGCTGGTTTTCGCGGGACCTGCCACGACGATCTCATCACCAACGGCCACCTTGCCGCTGGCGATGGTGCCGGAATACCCACGGAAATCCAGGTTCGGCCGGTTCACCCATTGCACCGGGAAGCGGAACGGCGCGTCGAGTTCATGCTCGCCGACCTCAATCGTCTCCAGGTGTTCCAGCAACGTTGGGCCGGCATACCAGGCGAGGTGATCACTTTTGGCGGTGACATTGTCGCCGTAACGCGCCGACATCGGGATCGCCTGCAGGCTTTCAAAGTCAAAGCCATTGGCAAAGGTTTCGAATTCCTGACGAATCTCGTCAAAACGCTCTTCTGAATAGCCCACAAGATCGATCTTGTTGACGGCCAGCACCACGTGACGGATGCCAAGCAGCGAGGCAATGAAGGCATGCCGGCGGGTCTGCACCTGCAGGCCATTGCGCGCGTCGACTAAGAGCACGGCAAGATCGGCGGTTGAGGCACCGGTTGCCATGTTGCGGGTGTATTGCTCGTGGCCGGGCGTGTCGGCGACGATGAACTTGCGTTTTTCGGTGGCAAAGAAACGGTAGGCGACATCAATGGTGATGCCCTGCTCGCGTTCCGCCTCCAGGCCGTCGACCAGCAGCGCCAGGTCGATGTCCTCACCGACGGTGCCGTGTTTCTTGCTGTCGCGTTCCAGGGCGGCCAGCTGATCTTCAAAAATCAGCTTGGTGTCATAGAGAAGGCGGCCGATCAGCGTCGACTTGCCGTCATCGACCGAACCGCAGGTCAGGAACCGCAGCTGGTCTTTTTGTTCCTGGGCCGCGACATAGGCAGTCACAGCGTCGGCACTTGTCAGGGTCTCTTCCAGAACGCTCATCAGAAATACCCCTCACGCTTTTTCTTTTCCATCGAGGCGCTTTCGTCCTTGTCGATCAGGCGGCCCTGGCGCTCGGACGTGCGGGCAATCAGCATTTCCTTGACGATTTCCGGCAAAGTGGCGGCGTCCGATTCAATCGCCCCGGTCAGCGGGTAACAGCCGAGCGTGCGGAAACGGATCATCTTTTCTTCGATTTTTTCGCCCGGCTGCAGAACCAGGCGGTCGTCGTCGGCCATGATCAGCATGCCGTCGCGCTCCACCACTGGACGCTTTTTAGCGAAATACAGCGGCACCATCGGGATGTTTTCCGTCAGGATGTACTGCCAGATATCGAGCTCGGTCCAGTTGGACAGCGGGAAGGCGCGGATGCTCTCGCCCTTGGCGACCCGGGCATTGTAAAGGTTCCAAAGCTCCGGACGCTGGTTCTTCGGGTCCCAGCCGTGGTGGGCGTTCCGGAAGGAAAACACCCGCTCCTTGGCGCGGGATTTTTCCTCGTCCCGGCGTGCGCCACCAAAAGCGGCATCAAAGCCGTATTTGTAGAGCGCCTGTTTCAACGCCTCGGTTTTCATCACATGCGTATGAACGGACGAGCCGTGGGAGAACGGGCCAATGCCCTTTTCCAACCCTTCCGGATTGGTGTGCACCAAGAGATCAAGCCCAAGGCGCTTGGCCGTCTCATCCCGGAAGGTGATCATGTCCTTGAACTTCCACGTGGTGTCGACGTGAAGCAGCGGAAACGGCGGTTTTGACGGATAAAACGCCTTCATCGCCAGGTGCAACATCACGCCGGAGTCCTTGCCGATGGAATATAACATCACCGGATTGGAGAACTCCGCTGCAACCTCCCGGATGATGTGTATGCTCTCCGCCTCCAAACGGCGCAGATTGCTCAGGCGGTCTGGCGTCAATTCTATCGGCCCAATATCCATAATCGTTTCTAGTCCCGACCCCGAATAACGGGGTTTCGCCAAATAGTACTGGTTGGTCCGGCACATCCCAGGTCTTCAGATAGTAGATCAATTGACCTTTTCTGGAGCTGGTAATGTGCGGCTTTCTTGCTTCAAACGGGCAGAAACTCTGCGCTTCAGGCCCTGGTTCGTGACCATAGAGATAGAGACCTACCGATAATCAATTCAAGGAATGACATTCCACGATCAGCGCAGATCATAAAAAGCGTTGGTATTTTTCATCGGCCCCGACAACCGGCCTGTCAAAAACAGCTGACAACATCCTATCGTTGTATTCAATCAGATTCACGGATTGGAAAGCATTCCTTAATAGGATGCCACGTGAGCCGTGTGCGCGACTTTCGAAATGCCGGATCAAACAGTTATGTCCGATGAAAAACAAGAACAGGCACTTATGAGTGGCCAGGAGACCGGGGCGCCTGAAGACCGTCCGCGGCGAACCCGCGTTCTGAAAAAGGGCAAGATCGTTTTTCAAGGCGGCTTGCGTTCGTTCCCGTGCATCGTCCGCAATCTTTCCGAAGGCGGCGCCCTTTTGCAATTTGAAACCGCATTCATGTCGCCGCCGCAGTTCGACTTGCATATCGATCTTGAAAATTTTGAGGTCAGCTGCGAGAAGCGCTGGGAAGATGGCCTAAAGATTGGCGTCCAATTTATCACCGAAAAGCGGACCGTCAGTGCTCAGCGCGCACAGACACTAAAAACGTCAGAAGAAGCGCTGAAGTCCGAAATCGACATCATGCATGACAGCCCGGACAATTTCTTCACGCGGCAGCACATGGTCGATGATCAAAAACACACTCGGCAACCTGTCCGCAGAACCCGTCCGGCTGGTAGTGGAAAATCGGGTTTCGGCAAGCGTAGATAATTGTCTTCACTTCCGCCAATGCACCAGATCAGATGACATGCAATAGCCCCCTCACCGGGAGCGCTCAATTTCCGCTTGGGCAGAAGCAGCTCCTTTGGTCATCGGGCCGGGAGATATGGTTTCTTCAATCTCAGTGGTGGACCAGTCTCCAAAACAAAACGTATTTGGACATTTCACAGCACTTGTTTCGGATCCTCAAGTTGTTTTCGATGTCCCTTGGCTGAGAATGGGCTGTCAGTATCGATACCCTTGGCCGCTTTAAACGGCCTAAAGTCACGTCATCACAATCTGCGCCCGATGTTGATGACAAAACCGCCGCGGTTATGCGACCAAGCCCCATACACAGCACAACCCTTACGTTCACCCTTGTATTTCTGAAGGTCAAAATCAACCCACACCCAAATAAGTATTACTACTATATTTAAGACAAATCTCGAAAATATTCGCACATATCACAATATTTTTCTGTATTCGAACCCAATTTCAATTGCAGAAAAGAACAATGAACACCATTTAACTTTTCTTTCCTTTTAGTTGCTACAAATTTCTTGATTGCGAAACTAACAGTTACTGCTCAATTTAGGTGGCTGATGGCACATTATGTAAATCGCGAATGTGATGCTTGGGCCTTGCTCGAGTGCCTCGTCTCATCTGTCCATCAGGGCATCACCGTCGTCGATAAAGACTTGAACATCGACTTGTTTAACCACGAAGCTATTCGATTACTTGATCTTAGCGCGGAGATTGTTGCCCAGACGCCGACCTTTGAAGGTTTGATACGGTACAACGCTGAACGCGGAGATTATGGCCCAGGGGATCCGGATGAACAGGTTGCCGAACGGATCGCTATAGCCAAAAAATTTGAACCTCATGATTTTGTCCGCGAGCGCCCTGATGGCACGCGCCTCCGGATTCAGGGTACCCCAATGTCCAATGGCGGATTTGTTACCATTTATACAGATGTCACCGAAGAACACCGACAGAAGATCGAGCTTGAAAATGCTCACGAACGTTTGGAAGGACGGCTTTCAGAGAGTTCAAAGGAACTGAATCGCAGCCGTAATCTCTTATTAAACGCAATCAACGCCATATCCGACGGCCTTGGCGTTGCCAATCCTAGAGGTGAGATCATCCTCGCCAACGACAAGATGCGCAAAATCTATCCGCGGATTGATGAGTTTATTGACAGTGGGGGCAGCGCTGTTGACGTCATCCGAACCGTTTTCCCTGACAAAACCGGGCGTAATTTCGAAAACGAAGACGAAGGCCCGTTTGGAGACGGCGAGTGGCGGTTTCCGGATGGCCGCTGGTACAAAGTCACCCGAACCCGGGCCAGCGATGGCAGCTTGATCTCCGTCTATTCAGACGTCACGTCCTATAAAGAACAACATGCCGTTTTGCAGAGCCACACAGATGAATTGATCCGGCATCTGAGAAAAGAAAAAAAACTCACCGAGATGCAGCGGGAATTTGTCTCGATGGCATCGCATGAATTCCGGACCCCGCTGGCGATTATCGACAGCAACGCGCAACGCATGGCGCGAAAAATCGACAAGCTCGAACCGACCATGGTTATGGATCGGATTACGAACATCCGTCAAAGTGTAGAACGGATGCAGTATCTCATTACGCGCTTCTTGAATTTTTCGCAGTCTCAGTCGGGAGAAGTCGACCTACAGAGCGAGGATACAGCAATCCGGGATCTCGTCGAACGGGTTTGCAAATCAATACAAAGTGTCAACAAAGATCACGATATACACATCAATATTTCGGACCTTCCCGAGAGTGCGACACTCGACCCCAAGTTGTTCGAACACTGCCTCAACAACATCATTTCGAATGCGATCAAATACTCGCCAGAAAGAAAAAACATTTGGGTAACGGGCAGCCAAGCGGACGGCAACTTTCAAATTTCGGTTCGCGATGAAGGGGTTGGCATTCCCTCTGACGAAATTCCGAAAGTCTTCAACCGGTACTTTAGAGCCTCAACGTCCAGCGGGATTGCCGGCACGGGGATTGGGCTCAACATGACCGAGATGATCATTCAAAAACACAACGGCAAAGTTGATGTGGACAGTCAAGTCGGGGAAGGAACGACCGTCACCATGACTTTGCCGACAGCCGTCAGGGCTGCAGCTTGACCAATGAAGACGCAATTGGAAACCGCTCTTAAAACCAGGGCCAGCTTTTTGGAGCTACCATGACTGAAAAGGCAACTATTCTGTGTGTCGAAGACGAGAGCTTGCTCTTGGAAGACCTTCGCGATGAGTTATTAGAAGAAGGTTACCGGGTGTTGACTGCCGGAGACGGCAAGGCAGCGCTGGAAGTATTGAGTACAGACCGTCCGGACTTAATCCTCTGCGACATGATGATGCCACGTATGGATGGCCCAAGTCTGCTGAAGGAAATCCGGGACAATCACAAAAAATTGGACAATGTTCCGTTTATTTTTCTAACGGCCAAAGCCACCAGAGATGACATCATCATGGGAAAACGGCTTGGCGTGGACGACTATCTGACCAAACCCGTCGATTACGATCTTCTGCTGGCAACCGTCGATGCCTCGATTGGCCAGATCAAACGCATTGAAGAACAGAACAACAAAAAACTGAGGATGCTATATAAGTCGTTGCAAGATAAGTGGCACAAAGGCCCAGCGACAAAAACGCCACGGCCTTTAAGCATCTCGATTATTACGGCAAAGCCGAACCTTATTCAGCCGCTGACAACGGCAATGCGGGAACTGGGGTGCGAGGTGAGCTTCATTTCCGAAGACCAGCTCGCCAAGCGATCCTTTGATTTACAGAATGTCGACCTCCTGTTCATGATGTACAGCAAAGTCGTTCACTACTACTTGAAATATGTGACGGAAGAACGCCCCCAAAACTGGGATGGTGAGACCATCATTTTAGCCCCTCCGAAAATCACCGTCGAACAGCGCAACATCATTACCGACAGCGGCGTCGATGACTTTATCGAATACCCCTATCCGCCCGTCGACATATTCAAGCTGATCTTGAAGAAAATTAAGGGCGAACCGGCGATGGCCAGCGGAACTACACACTGAGCCCACCGCAGTGCCTGGTACACCGGCAGGCGATGGATGCGGCTGCGTCAAAGAAGACGTCGCAAAGCGCCTTCTTCATCCTGCAGACGATGCTGAGCTTCGTTCGTCTTCATGATCAGTGGTTACTGCGCCGTCCAGCCGCCATCGACCGGAATGGTTGTTCCGGTGACATTATGCGCAACCGGATTACACAGCCACAGCGCCAGTTCGCCGATTTCCGATGGGTCTGATGTCCGTTTTGTGGGTTGTTTTTCGGCTAGAAGGTCGGCAATTCCGAGGTCCCGATCACCACCGTGAAGCGCCGCGCGGGCAGCAACCTGCGGCTCGATCAGCACCGTTTCGGTCCAGCCCGGCGCTATGCAGTTGACGGTGACACCGCCTTTGGCCTTGGTTCCGGCCGCCGCATATTCTAGAGCCGCCACCTTACTCATGCCGACCAGGCCGAATTTGGAGGCAACATAGGGCGCCTTGTTGACTGACGCGACCAGGCCATGCACCGAAGCAATGTTGATTACCCGGCCATAGCCGCGTTCGGCCATCACGGGCAGTGCATGGCGCATGGTGTGAAAGGCGCCGGAAAGGTTGACGCCGATAATGGCGTCCCAGGTCGCCGCATCCAGCTCCGCGTAGCTGGCAGTTTTCTGGACGCCGGCGTTGTTGACCAGAATGTCGGCGCCGCCCCACTCGGCAACGGCCTGCATCATTGCATCGACGGCTGCGATATCCCGGATGTCGGCGTCAAAGAACTTCGCGTCCGGAGCCCCAGCACCTTTGACGGCAGCGACCGCCTCCGCTGCCTGCTCCGGTGTTGCCAGGCCGTGCACCGCCACCCGGGCACCGGCCTTAGCCAGGCAGGTTGCAATCGCCAGCCCAATGCCCTGGACCGAGCCGGTGACCAGCGCTGTTTTTCCTGTCAACTCACTCATTTTTCCTCCTCCTCTGCCACCAGCAGATTGCGCAAGTCGGTTTTCAGGACTTTGCCGTAGTTGTTCTTCGGCAGCGCCTCGGCAAACCGGTAAATTTTGGGGCGTTTGAACCGGGCGATCTGATCCAAGCACAGCGCATCGAGCGCCGCCGCTTCAACTGACAGTCCGTCGGCACAGACGACGAAGGCGACAACGATCTCGCCCCACTCCGGATCCTGTTTGCCGATAACAGCCACTTCATGGACCGCTGGATGGCGTAAGAGTACCTCTTCCACTTCTCTTGGATAGATGTTGGTACCGCCGGAAATGATCACATCCTTTGAGCGGTCTTGCAGGGTCAGATAGCCCTCGTCATCCAACCGGCCCATGTCGCCGGTCCAGAGCCAGCCGTCCCGGATCGTGGCATCGGTTGCTTCAGGGTTCTGCCAATAGCCTTTCATCACAGTGGAGCCCCGCACTGTGATCTCGCCGACTTCGCCGGCGGGAAGCTCGGCGCCCTCCCCGTCCACGACCTTCACCCGGACCGAAGACTGCGCCGTGCCGACGGAATTGAGCCGCGCGCGCCAGCGCTCATGGCTGCGGTCCGAAACCTCTGTGCGCGAAAGGGCCGTGATCCCCATCGGGCATTCGCCCTGACCGTAGATCTGAACAAACCGCGCGCCCATCACCTCGACCGCCTCCAGAATGTCGGCCTCATACATTGGCCCGCCTGCATAAACGACGGTACGGATGCCCTCTCCCGCCCCGCCTGAGACCTTCGCCTCATCGACCATCCGGCGCACCATAGTGGGCGCGGCAAACATGCTGACAGATGTCAGCTCCGGAGCGATGTTCAGAATTTCCGCGGCATCGAAACCGCCGCTTTCGGGTACGGCATGGCGTGCGCCGCGCAAGACATGCATGAAATTATAAAGCCCGGCGCCGTGGCTCATTGGCGCGGCATAAAGGATCGCATCGCCGGACTTCACTTCATCGACATCAACGAAATAATTCAGCGTCATGGAAGCGATATTGCCGCAAGTGATCATCACGCCCTTCGGCCGTCCAGTGGTGCCCGACGTATAGAACAGCCAGGCAAGATCGTCCGTTTCCATCGGCGCAGGCTGGTCCATCGCTGGAGTGCCACGCAGGACCGCATAGTCGGGCCCCTGGCAAGAAATGACAGTCACGCCCTCCGCCACATGTTTGGAAAGATTTGCGGTGGATTTGTCGTCGCAAAACACCAGGCGCGCACCGGCGTCAGAAACCATCCAGGCCGCTTCTTTGCCGTGCAGCTTCGCGTTGATCGGCACCACCGCTGCCCCGGCCCACCAGATGCCATAAAGCACCTCCAGATAGGCGGGGCTGTTCGACATGAACACCGCCACCCGGTCGCCACGCTCTATGCCGCGCTGTTGCAGCGCGGCGGCAATGGCTGCGGCCACATTGGCAAAGGCGGCATAGTCTGCAATCTGCTTTGTGCCGAAAAAAAGCGCCGGAGCGCCGGGCGTCTTGGTCGCGGTGCGGTACAGCCATTCAGCCGGGTTCATTGCTTGCCTCCCTTAGATACCTTTCGGATACTCTTTCAGGGCTTTATCTGGATATACCGTCAAAACACGTAACGGAGACCCACTTGGAGGACATCGCGGCTTTTGCCTTTGAACATGCACCTGTCGGACTGATCTATTCGGAGGACCGGATGATCCGGCGTTGCAACCCGCGTTTTGCGGCCATGTTCCAATACTCGGTTGCCGAGCTGACGGATGTCTCGCTGTCGCAGCTTTATCCGTCCTCGGAAGAATTCCTGCGCATCGGCCAGATCGGCGCGGAAAAGATGCTTGGCACTGGCGCGTATCGGGACGAGCGCATCATGCGCCGCAAATCCGGTGTGCTCTTCTGGTGCCGGGTGCGGGGCCAGTCGCTCGACAAGGATCATCCGTTTGCCCGCGCGGTCTGGAGCTTTGCCGATATTTCCGACGACCGGCCGCTCGCCGAGATGAGCCTGAGGGAACGTCAGGTGGCAACCATGCTGGCAGAGGGTCTCACATCCAAGGAAATCGCCCGCGCCCTCGACATCTCCCACCGCACCGTCGAAGTCCACCGCGCCCGTTTGATGAAAAAATTCAACGCCCGCAACAGCCTGGAATTGATTGCCCATATTGCCGGCGTGCCGGTTTGAGTTTTTTGGCATTTGCCGTGCGCAGGCAAGTGTCCCTGCCCCGCAGTCATCCTGGACTTGATCCGGTCAAACAAAACTATAACAAACGGGAAAAAAATTGGCTGTGCATTACGGTTCGCGACTTTGGCGTTGATCTGGAAGATGCACTTTCGATCTCGGAGAGTGTCGAGATCTAACTAGAAGGGCCAGCGTAAGTCGGCTCCAACCCAAAGTGCATCGAAACAAAAGGGCCGTTCAGAGGCAAAACCGGCGCATAGCAGCCATAGGCAGTGGTCTCAATCAATGGCCGCTTCGGGCCCCTAGTCGGAAATTCAGCGCGTCGCAAGTTTATTCTGGAAGCCGACATTCATTCGAGGCGCAGCTAATTCACGGGATGGGCGGGATCCAGCCGTTCGATGCGGTCCGGTCA
This sequence comes from Roseibium sp., assembly GCF_965216085.1. Lineage (GTDB taxonomy): Bacteria > Pseudomonadota > Alphaproteobacteria > Rhizobiales > Stappiaceae > Roseibium. Next base: position 3,842,388 of record NZ_OZ244138.1, read on the forward strand.
AATGACTAAATTGGGCCGGGAAATAGCGAGAAGGGAAAACTTGGCAACGGTTTCGCAAGGCGGGAAACCGTCGTTCGCTGCTGAAGGCGCCAAGGTCTGCTATGTGCTCCCCCATACCGCTCGAAGCTCATAAGCAATTAGGCATTGTAATGGCTAACCTCGTTCTGGACCTTCAGATAAATAACAATCTCTGAGCCAAACTATCAGTTAATAGTTTTGGGAAAACTTGGTCTCCCGAACATTCGGCTCTTGCTACATTAGAATTGTTGTTAAGTCGGGAATCTTATGCCTTACTAGGTGCGTGATCGGTCATATTGCGACCGCAGATGAATTGGGCGGATCCGTTTGGCAATGAAACGTTATTTTCCGAAAAGATTCCGTAAGATATCAGAATATCTAACAATTTTGTCTGTTCTGCCTTTTTTCTTGTCCGGATCAGCTGGTGCCGGGGATCTATATTCTGACAACCTCTCGAATCATAACTTTGATGTTGGCGCGATTGCGCAGCTGAAGAAGTACCTCGCTGATGTCGATGCGCGAGAAAAATGGCAGTCCAACCGTGATCCAAGCCTTATCCTGGCCGCTGGTGAAAACGACCCGCTGTTGTTAGAAACTGACGAAGCGGGGCTGGAGAGTTCCGACAGCCAGGACACTGAGGATGATCTCCTTCTGGAATCGGAAGCCGAAAGCGGCGACCTCCTGGTTTCGGATGACGATGAATTGTTGACCGACGAAGATTCACTTCTGGCAGAGGACGATGACGACAGTCTTCTGGACTCGGATGACGGACTGCTGATCGCCGACGATGATGATGACGATCTGCTGACGGTTGACGGCGAAAGCGCTACGGAGTCAGTCGAGGGCAAAAAGAAAGAAGAGCGGGCAGCAAAACGCCGATCAGCAAACGAGGAACATGAAAAACTGTTCCTGGAGAGCAAGTACCCGTCTGCCAATACCTGTGCGACCTGTCATCCGAAACATTATGAAGAATGGTCTGTGTCGCAGCATGCCTATGCGCAGTTAAGCCCGATCTACATGGCGATGCAGACCACAATCAACATGAAGACCAGTGCCACGAATGGAGACTTCTGCATTCGCTGTCACAATCCGGTCGGGATGAACATCGGAGAGTCGCTCTATGTTTCAAATTTGGAGCGTACACCGACATCCCGAGAGGGGATAACCTGTGTTGCCTGTCATCGGGTGAACAGAAATTATGGCAAGATTAGTGGCCGGTTTGCGCTTGAGGAAGGCGATGTTTTTTCTCCCGTTTATGGCCCCAAAGGCGGTGCGGAGCTGGCACGGGTTTTGAGCAAGCCTGAAGACTATAGGGTTTCCCAATCCCGGGATGATCCGGGGCGGAGCATTCACACCGAAGCCAATCAGTTTTTTGCACTGACGAAACCTGGGTTCTGTGGCACTTGCCATGATGTGACGCTGTTTAACGGCTTTCGTCTGGAAGAAGCCTTTGCCGAATACAAGCAGTCACCAGCCGCAAAACGTGGTGAGACTTGCCAGGATTGCCACATGGGCAAAATCCAGGGCGTTGCCTCAGGGTATGATTATGGCCCTGCAGCCGTCGTTGGAGATGTGCCGACCCGTAACCGGAAATTGACCAATCATTTCTTTGCTGGCCCGGACTATTCGGTGGTCCATCCCGGTATCTTCCCGCACAATGTTGAAGCGGCCGAATTCAAGACGCTCAAGGAGTGGCTGCAGTTCAATTACAAGGCGGGTTGGGGAACGGACAAATTCGAGGACCGGATTACCGACAGTTACAAGTTTCCGAAAGCCTGGGAATCCATCGATGACCGTTATGATGCGCGGGAAATTCTCAAGGTTCAGTTTGAACGTTTGGCCAAAGCTCGTAGGCTGCGCGAGCAAGTTTTGCGCAACGGTTTCAAACTTAGTGACATCACCATTTTGAACAATACAAATGGCAAGTTGTCATTTTCCGTCGATGTTAGCAGTGGCACCGATGGTCATGGTGTGCCGACAGGATTTGACGCCGAGCGTCTTATATTTCTTGAAGTGACTGTAAAGGACAGCCGCGGTAATGTTGTGTTTGTCTCCGGTGACCGTGACCCTAATGGCGATGTGAGAGATGCGCACTCTCTTTATGTCCACAACGGCGAACTGAAATTGGACAAAAACCTGTTCAGCCTTCAATCGAAATTTGTTGTCAGATTGTTGCGCGGCGGCGAAAGGGAACAGGTTCTCGCGGTCAATACATCCTCTGATGTACTGCCATTTGTGCGTCCAGAGCGGCGCGCGACAACAATTTATGGTCGGCCACGAGGTGCTCGAAAACATAAGCAAAACCTTGAACCCGGAGCCAGCCGGACTGCAAAGTACAAGGTGCCTTCCAATAAACTCAAAAAGGGAGAGCGCTATACAGTATCGGTCAAACTGGTTTCTCAGATGGTTCCGGTCAACCTGATTGCAGCTATTCAGGGAGCTGGCTTCGACTATGGAATGAGCCCGGCTCAAATCGCTCGAGAAGTTGTGAAGGGCAGTTCCGTTCTGTGGTCCAGAAAAACGTCGGTGAAACTGAAATGAGCCGAGTTTTGACCAGGGCAGTCCGGCAAAGATCCACGGGTCTCCTGACCGCGTTGTCGCTTGCGGGGCTATCTATTCTCACAAGCGGTCAGCCTTCAGTGGCAGCTGGCAGTGCGCTGAGTGACAAGCCGATCAGGCTTTTGACTGAAGAGGAAGTTCGCAAGGGCAAACGGAATGACGCTCACCACAGCAGTGAGTTGAGCGAAGCGCCGGCTCCTTTGCTTCCCGAAGCCGAACAACCAAAACCGACGCCTCTGATTTTTGAACGGGGTGAGAAGTTTCTTGCTGCGGGAAACCTCAACCCGGGTATTGAGCTGCCGACTGGGGCGATCTGGCAACCGTCTCTTTGGGTGTTCGGGGACTATCGAACCAGCATCGGACATTTTGCAAATGGCAACACCCCAAGCAGACAATATTGGGCAAACCGCCTGGACATTTTCGTAAACCTGAAACTCACACCCACCGAGCGTATTTTGCTTGGGTTTTCGCCGCTGTCTGATGGTGGCAACCATACCGGCTTGCTTCATACGGACGCCGATGGGCTTGAGTTCAACAATGCGCTCAACCCGTACATTACAACCTTGTTTTTTGAAGGTGAATTCGGGGAGATATTCCCAAATCTCGATCCGAACGACACCAAGAGCTACGATTGGGGATTTTCAATTGGTCGGCAGCCAATCCTGTTTCAGGAAGGCATTATGATCAATGACTCGATCGATGCCATCGGAATTACGCGTGACACCATCGTCATCCCAGGTCTCACGCCGGATATGCGCGCCACAGCCCTGGTCGGTTTGCATAACATTCGCCGCAACAACAACGTTCTGGATCATGGAGCCATGTTGTTCGGTCTCTTCACAGAAACAGACCTTAGAAAGAGCACCGTCAATCTCGATGCTACCTATGTCTTCAGCAATGATTCCAGCGGAGGAGATGGGCTCTATTTCGGAGCATCGGCAACGCAGCGCATTGGGCATTTCAACACGTCCTTCAGAGTGAATACATCAACAGCTCTCGACAATCGTGGTTCTGCAGTAAATGACGGCGTTTTACTGTTTTCGGAAGTTTCCAGAACAGCCACCGGATCAAATAACGTTTATTATGGAAACTTGTTTTGGGGCTTGGGAAATTACACATCAGCTGCCCGTGACAAGGGAACTGGTGGCCCGCTCGGACGTGTCGGCGTGTTGTTCGCCGCCCCTCAAGTCAGCCTTGGGGGCGCGGCGCTTTCCAATAGAGCGGACCATGCGTTTGGCGGGTCGTTAGGTCACCAAATGTTTTTCAATGAAGACAAAACCCAGCTGACCCTCGAGATTGGCGGTAGAAAAGACACGGACGGTTCAGGTCAAGGGGCTGCAGCGATCGGCGGCCAGTTTCTTCATGCGCTGAACAATCGAACCAGTCTTCAGGTTGATGGCTTTGTTTCGGCAAATGAGAACCGTCGCGCCGGAACCGGATTTCGTATGGAACTGAGGACAAGGTTCTGATGAAAACCCAAATCCAGGCTCATTTCAGCAAAGAGTGCCGTGCATGATTCAGGTGTTGCAGATCGGCGGCGGGTTGGTTCTCCTAACAGTCTTAGTGCAAGGATGCCTGGCGGTTTATGGACAGTTCTCCCGAATTGTTCAGGAAAGGCGAATGGCAGCGAAACGACTGGAGCAGTTTCAAAGCCAGGCGAAAAACATATTTCAACAAGCTGAACTGGATCGTAGTACGTCCGAGCTCACCTGGTCGGGCAAGCGGAAATTCAGGATCGTTTCAAAAATTCCAGAGAATAAATGCGGCGATATCTGCTCATTTTATCTGGCGCCCCATGACGGCGGCAGCTTGCCTCCCTTTAGTCCTGGCCAGTTTCTGACTTTCGAGCTTCAAATTCCAGGGCAAGCAAAACCTGTTGTTCGTTGTTACTCCCTGTCCAACAGTCCTGCGAATTTGAAAACGTACCGGGTGTCAATCAAACGAATACCGCCACCGCCGGATGCATCGATCGACCTGCCTGCTGGCTTGTCATCCGGTTTTTTCCATTCAAGTCTGAATGAAGGCGATGTCGTCGATGTGCTTGCGCCAAGTGGTCAGTTCGTTCTCAATCTTCGGACCGAAAGACCAGTTGTCCTTATTGCTGGCGGGGTTGGTCTAACGCCGATTCTGTCTATGTTAAAGTGGCTCTCCGATAAGAACAGCCATCGGGAAACCTGGATATTCTATGCTGTGCGCAATGGTGAAGACATTGCGTTTCGAGATGAAATCCGCAAAATCGTTACTCAGCACGACAACTTCCATGCCGTTTTTGCCTACAGTCGGCCGACTGAGGAGTGCGTTGAAGGCGTTGATTTTGATTGTGCCGGGTTTGTTACGACAGACCTTCTTAAGCAATATCTGAATTCATCCAACTACGAATTCTATATCTGCGGTCCGCCGCCGATGATGGAAATGCTGACAGCGCAACTAAGCGACTGGGGCGTGCCGGATGAAGATATCAATTTCGAAGCATTCGGACCCGCATCGGTCAAAAAAACCCAACATGTCAGTTCCGAACAAGATACCGGCGATAAAGAGCTTACTGTCGAATTCGCGAGATCAGGAAAATCAGTAACCTGGACTGCAGCAAATGGTACAATTCTGGATCTCGCAGAAGAGAATGGCGTTACGATAAACTGCGGGTGTAGAGCCGGAAATTGTGGAACGTGCGCGACGGCAGTTAAGAGCGGAAATGTGTCTTATGTTGCAAAATCTGCAAACGCACCTGCGCAAGGAACCGCTCTCGTTTGTATTGCTCGGCCGGAGGGAGATCTGGTGTTGGATGCTTAGAGTGCTTGCAGATTAGCCATGCTGTAAATTGATTTATTGGGGGAGAGATTATGTTTGAGGCGCTTCTGGTCCGGGCGACCAAATTCTGGTTGCTCAAGTTCTTTGCTGCTGCAGTTCTTGTTGGCGTGAGCGGAGCTGGGGCCATAGCCAATCCAGATATGATTGTCGGCCCGAATGAATGTGCTGAGTGCCATAAGAAGGAGACTTCGGCTTGGCAAAACACGCATCACTTCTCGACTTTCAGAGAGTTGCCAAAGAGTAAGGAAGCCAAGGAAATCGCTGGCAAAATGGGCGTTAAGCGCCTGAAAGCAGACAGTCTTTGCCTGGGATGTCATTTCACGGTCAAAACCGAGAAGGACAAACCGAAAGCGATTTCAGGTATCTCTTGCGAATCTTGCCACGCGCCAGGCAAGGACTGGTACAAATTGCATTCCGGCTTTAGCGGGAAAAAAGAAGGCCAGGAGAGCAAAGAAGAAATCGCGTCCAGATGGGAAAAATCGGAAGCCGCCGGCATGATCCGACCTTCAATGACTTATGCGCTGGCGAAAAACTGTTTCAGCTGTCATCTCGTGCCAAATGAGGAGTTGGTCAACAAAGGTGGACATGCGGCAGGGAGCCCGTTTGAACTAGTAAGCTGGTCCCAAGGCGAAGTACGGCACAATTCCTGGTACAACAAAGGCAAAGGCAATCCCGAAGCATCTCTGGAAAGAAAGCGGATGCTCTTTTTGGTCGGGCGGATTGTGGAACTGGAAACCGCTTTGATCGGCGTCAGCAAGGCGACGGTGAAAAAAGACTACGCTCTCAAGATGGCAAAACGGGCCAGCAATGCTCGAAAGGCTATGGGAAGTCTCGCAAAGCTATTGCCGGATGCACCCGAGTTGGCGGAGATTGCAAATGTCTCAAAGGCAGCAAAACTGAAACTCAACAATGAAGATGCCCTGGTGGAAACTGCGGGGAAGATTTCCGTGTTGGGATTAAAATTTGCGCAGACTTACGATGGCTCGACCTTCGGTGCGATAGATAAATACATTCCCAAGTCAGACAAATTCAAAGGAAAGCCTACGAACTAGAAAGTAAGGCTTGGGAGGGCGTGAACTTGTCTCTTGAACAGCGTGATGAGCGCAACAGGCGTTGGGATACAACGTTTGGAGAAGAGCCGTTGGACAGTGCAGCTGTTGCGCGGGTTCTGGCTCTTCCCGCATTTGCTGATGTCCAAGCAGACAGTTTTCCCGCGCATCTTAGTCTGGAAGCGCTAATTGCGAACGAGGGCCGTATTCGAACCTGCAAGCGCGGAGAGGTCATCCTGCGCCAAGGAGATTATGGAAATTCCCTTTTCATAATTCTGTCAGGTTCCGTGATAGGCGTGAATGATCCAGACGTAACAGGGAAGACGGCCGGAAGGCGTTCAAAAAAAACGGCTTCATGGAAGCGGTCGTTGGCACAATTGTTTGCGGCCTACCGGCCTCCAGAGTATCGCCGTGCGAGAAGCCTTGGAGCCAATGACCGGAGGTCACGCGGGGCTGCGGGCGACACCTACCAGTTTGAAGGCATCACTGCCGTTGATGTTGATGAACTGCAGGTGCGCTATACGACTTTCTCCTTTGAAGCCCCTCAAATGTTTGGTGAACTGGCAGCTCTGACACGCAGCCCCAGAAGCGCAACCATATTTGCTGCTGAAGACGATACGCTTTTGTTTGAGATGAGCTGGCAAGGATTGCGTGAAATCCGTGATTGGTCCGAGAGTTTTCGTCAGCAAATAGATAGTCTCTATCATGAACGCGGTCTGGTCATACGCCTCAGGGAATGTCCGGTCTTCGATCATGTCGATGATGAGACACTCGATAAGATCGCAAAAGAGGCCCTATTCGAGACCTACGGAAATTTTAACTGGACCCATCGCTTCAAACGGGAAATTGGCAAAAGCGACAAGGCAGATACCATAATAGGCCTCGAAACGCTCATTTGCGAAGAAGGGGATCATGTTGATGGGCTTTTGCTGATCAACAACGGTTTTGCGCGGGTCAGTCAACGAGTGGATCATGGAGAAAGGACAATTGGGCACCTTTCAAAAAATGATTTCTTCGGCCTGGATGATATCTTTGTAGCCAACAAGGGAGGCGGAACGTCACTTCGTAGCAGCTTGCGTGCAATTGGGTATGTCGATGTCATACGCATCCCGACTTACCTGGTTCATGAACATGTCCTCCCGGGCTTGGATGCCGGCTTGTTGCGCCTTTCGGATGCTGAGGGGATATCAGTCGAACGTGAAGAACTGAAGCAAGGCATGATGGATTTTCTTGTCGATCACCGCTTCATCAACGGTGAACAGGCGATGGTTATCAATCTGGATCGCTGCGTTGGTTGCGATGATTGTGTCCGCGCTTGTGCGGTTGCGCATGACAACAATCCCAGGTTCGTTCGTGCCGGGCCTGCATATGAAAATGCGCTTGTGGCGAATGCCTGTATGCACTGCACAGATCCGGTGTGCCTAATTGGATGCCCGACTGGGGCGATACATCGCTCTTGGGACACAGGTACCGTTGTTATCAACGACAACACCTGTATCGGCTGCGCAACCTGTGCAAACTCATGTCCCTACAACAACATTCAGATGGTTGAGATACGCGGCGAAAGCGGTGATTTTCTGCTGGACCTTGAGGGCAAGACGATTGCCCGGGCGACAAAGTGTGATTTATGCAGTGACCAGTTGACGGGGCCAGCCTGTGTTCAGGCTTGTCCGCATGATGCGCTGATGCGAACCAACATTCGTGACACAGATAACCTCGTGAAGTGGCTCCGATGAGTTTCTTTTTGAACAAAAAGATGCTTGTGAGTTTAACCGCAACTGCCCTGTTGTCGGCTGTGTTGTTTGTTTTGAACAACGCCTACAACATATCTCTGCGTGATGTTCAGTATTTCAATGGGTGGGTTTTGCTCACACTCATCGTGGCAATGCTGTTTCTGACTATCCGCAAAAAGCTCGTTATATTGCCGTTTGGCCGCACCAAGCATTGGCTCCAGTTGCACTATTATCTCGGCCTGATAACTCTTGTGGCGTTTTTGATCCATACCGATCTACGCTTGCCAAATGCGCCTGCTGAATGGGTTTTGTGGCTTTTGTTTTGCCTTGTTGCGGTGAGTGGCTTGTTTGGTGGACTTGTCAGCAAAGTCGTGCCCAAACGTCTTGAAGAACATGACAATCAGATATCGTTTGAGAATTTGCCATCCCTGCGTGCACAGCTGGCGGAGCAGGCAGAAGTCCTCGCAATGAGCTCACTTCAAGGGGGGGATTCCCGAAGCCTGGCAGAGCTTTATGTTGATCGGCTGCATCACTTTTTTGCAGCGCCCCGAAACATCTGGGCACACCTCAGATTGTCTGATTTGCCGCTTGCGCGAATATTGGGCGAAGTGGACTCCATTCAAAGATACCTCGATGACACAGGCCAAGCTCGGCTAGATGAAATGAAATCGTTGGTGAAAGCTAAAAACGCTCTCGATTTCCATTACGCCCATGGGAGTGTTTTGAAGTTCTGGCTGTTCGTCCATGTTCCTCAAACCTATGCAATGATTGTGTTCATCCTTGTGCATGTCGCAATTGCGTACGGCTTTTCTTCGGGTATTGCGTGATATGTCAGATCGGTTCGATCCTACCCGGCAAACACAAGGCTATGCACGCCCGCAAGACCCTTGGATTTGCGGCCGTCTTGCGGAGGGGAAACCCTGCGTCCGCGGACCTGACGAGAAGGGTGGATGCCGAGGCGGATACGAATGTCAGCCATGGCTCAAAAATGACAGATGGGAATGTCGGAGGTCTCATCTGCAGGGTGGTCCCTGTGAACAAGGCCCGCTTTCAGACGGAACCTGTTGCCGGAAGATCGAGACTTGCGTACCGGTCGCAAGTGTAAGGACGCGGCGAAACAGCATTACCAGATGGGCAATTGCATTGGCCGTAGGCTTGGTTGCTGTCATTTTGGCCGGGGGCATTGGCAATGAGTTATTGATGCCCGGGCCATTGAACTCCTCACATGCGAACTTAGGCGATTGCAAGACGTGCCATGCAGTTGTCGGGACAGATAAGCTGGGTTGGGTCCACAATCTGGTCGAAGGTGCGAGTGCTCACGAAAACGCAAAACTCTGCATACGTTGCCATGAAGTGGGAGAAGATGCGTTTACTGCCCACACCCATCCTGTTGCAGACCTCAGGCGTCTTACTGAGCTGAGAGTGTCTTCTGAGCCGAATACACCCTTTCCCGAAGAAAAATTCGGGGATTGGGTCCGATATTCAATTCCTGCGCCGCAATCTAGACCGGGTAAATCCGAAATCTATTGCGCGACATGTCATGAAGAACACCAAGGATCAGCAGGCAACCTGATGGCAGTCCCCGATACGCGCTGCCAGACCTGTCATGTCAAAAAGTTCGGCAAATTCGCTCAATCCCATCCGCAATTCACGGATTATCCGTTTACCCGGCGTACGCGCTTGATTTTTGATCATAAATCACACTTTGCGAAGCATTTTCCGAAAACAAAAGAAACGAATGATAGAGCTATCTCCGCGCCGGGCTATTGCTCTGACTGCCATGTTCAAGGTGAAGACAAGAAATACATGGAGACCGGTTCATTCGATGCCATGTGTTCCCAATGTCATAACGCCGATATTCGCGGTGTGAATCGGGCAAGCGGACCCAAAGGAATACAATTCCTGACAGTTCCAGGATTGGATCTTGCAGTTATTTCAGAGCGTGGTGTCGATATCGGCGCATGGCCAGAGGACTCTGAAGCTGAGGTGACACCGTTTATGCGTTCCCTTCTGGCCTCTATTCTGGATGGCAGGGATATCGTCAGCGAAGTGTCAGATCTTGAACTGCTTGATCTCACGGATGCCAGCGACGCAGATTTGGCTAAAGTTCAGGATCTTGCGTGGGCTGTCAAAAGGCTCTTCTGGCAAACAGAAAACTCCAGCCTTCAGTCCTTTATGAGCTTGCCGCTGAATTCAGAAGGCGATGACCTGGAACACCAACAGATGGGGAATATGAGCGGTGTAATGTCCCGGGATGTCATCGCGTCGGCCAATCGTGAGTGGTTCCCCAGTTTGACTGACGAACTTCAAAAACATGCCGCCGGAGAAAAAACTCACTATTTCGCTGCTCTCATTGAAAAGAATGAGCAAAACACTGAAGCCCCCGAACAAGAAACAGAAGAAAGCGATATCAAAACAACAGACAGTGACATTCTTGAAGAGGGCGACGACGGTATATTGGGCGATGAGTTGGAAACAGAGGCCGATGAACTGATTGTAGATGATCTGCCTCTGGAGGACGCAACTGGGACTGATGATGAAATCTTGAATGATGTAGCGAAAGACGAAGACCTAGAGAGCCTTGACCTAGAGGCGGGCGCAGAAGATGAGGCTATTCTTGAAGAGACGGATGATGGAGGCATTCTCGGCGACAGTCTGGAAACGCCGAACTCCGACCCTCTATTGTCTTCTGACGAGAGTGATGACGTCTTGGTAGTCGACGATTCCACGCTCAACGACCCTTTGGAAGAGAACGCTGCTGAACAAGCGGACGATGTGGCAGGAAATGTAGCGCTTTTGGGATCAGAGAGCCTGGATCCGGAAGCCTGGGCAGCTCTTGGGGGGTGGTATCGACGAGACTATTCTCTCAACTTCCGGCCATCGGGTCATTCTGACAAGTTCCTTTGGGCGTGGTTGACGTTTTCCGGTTACTCCTACGGGTCTCCAAAGGAAAGCCAGTTTGCGCCAGTATTTGAGCAATTGTCGCCTTCAGACGCCGTCGGACGTTGTACCAAGTGCCATAGTGTCGATGACGAAAGCGGCCATAAGCATGTGCAATGGCACGCCTTCAGTTCCGAGCGCGAAGCAAAGCGCTTCACAACATTCTCCCATGGTCCGCACATCGGGACGGAGAATTCCGATGGGTGTGCAATGTGTCATCAAATGACCGAGGGACATCAGGTTTTTTTGGACACATACAATGCAGGCAACGCGAGCGAATTCGTTCTAACGTTCAAGCCAATCGATAAAACAACTTGCTCTTCTTGCCACACCGAACAGGCAGCAGGTGAAGAATGCACTTTGTGCCATCAGTATCATACAACTGACATCGGGCACCCAATGACGAGAACAAGCTTGCCTACCGAGTAGGTGAGCATTGAATGGAGCCGCTATTCAAAACGGCGCCGGTATTTTTCGTGACCGTATTTCACGTTGAGGACAATTGCCTTTTTATAGTCTGACTTCGCGAGATCCGTCATACCCATATCAAACATCAGAGCAGCGCGTTGATAGTAGGCCTTCGCAAAGGAACCATGCGCGTTTATTGCTGCATCAAGGTCTTTTTTGGCCTGTTCCGTCCGCTCTAGCGCGATAAAGGCCAGCGCACGATTGTACAAAAACAAGGGGTGACCAGGGCTCAATTTGAGGGATTGAGTGTAGTCTGAGATGGCTTCCTCGTACAAACCCAGTTTGTTTTTTGAGAAACCGCGATTGAACCACGCGGTTGCATGCCCCGGTTTGAGCTCGATCGCTCGGTCATAGTCTGCGATCGCGGCTTTATATCGTTTTAGCTTCCGGTTTGCGTAGCCGCGATTGTTATAGGCGTTTGCATAATTCGGCGCTTTAGCGATAGCCACGTTGTAATTTAAAATGGCATCCTCGAACCTGCCAAGTTTCCGATAGACGAGACCGCGATTGTTGTAGGCGTGAGGAAAGTTGGGTTTTAGTCGGATGGCAGTGGAATAACGCAGCAAGGCTGCTTTGTAATCACCATTTTGGGAAAGTTTTAAGGCCCGGTTGTAGTAGGTATTGGCAAAACGGCGTTGCAGTGGGGCTTCTATCTGGCGGAATTCCTCACAAGCGGACTGAAAATCCTTTGTTTCATCCAGCGTGTAGTCCACGTCCGGTCCGGTACCCTTTTTCCAAACATTCGCCCGATGGCCCGTGATCGAATAGACGTAATTTCTGGTCTCGGCTGGCAGGCGAGATTGTCCCCGGCGCCAAGCGTCAACACGTTCTTCCCCGGCATTGTAAGCTGCTGCGGCGAGGCCGAGATTGCCATAACCTTTGGCTAGATAGCCGAGTAGTCTTGAAGAGGCCGAAATCGCCTCGAGCGGTTCAAACGCGTTTTCAAGCCCCCAGGTGTCGGCTGTGTAAGGCATAAATTGGGCGATGCCTTCAGCTCCAGCAGGACTAATTGCATTTGGGTCAAACCGGCTTTCTTTCCAGATCAGTTTTGCCAAAAAACCAGCTGGCAATTCAGCTCTTTTTGCAGATTTTTCAATATGAACGCAAACGTCAGAGATGAATTGAGGTGCGCCACTAGACGTGGTTTCCAACTTAGAAGTGACTTGTGAAGTTGGTGTTGGCGGGTTTGCAACAAGAGTATCTTGGGTAAAGGCTGAAACGCTCGTTGGGAACACGCTGATCGCCAACAAGGCGATCAATCGGATACCGCTCATGCGTTGTTTAGAATGCAGCATGTACGACAAATCCAGTTCAACACACTGAAATCACAAACCTGCTAAATTTTACTGAAATGGGAATAGCAGCTCAAGAAAGAATATTGTTTATTCAGCCGGCACTAGGCAGAGTGGACGAATTGGCTTCGCTTCAAATAGCTGATTGTTGGTGGGTTGCGAATACGGTAGATTTCACGAAGTAATTCAGCGTCAGCTTTTTGTTCCTACCGATTAGATCTCCAATGTTTCAATAGATCGAGGGATCGACAACCCAATTACATTGGCAGGTCGCACGGAATTCACTTGATCGGTTGGCGTCATCAGGTGATCGTGCGGTCAAACAACGGTTCATTTGGAGATAACGGGTAAAGTGATTCCAATCGGTCATTATGAAACGGTTCAACAACTTAACTGGGAACAGAATTCGATGTTAGTCCATTGCCAACCTGCGATTTCCGCTATCGGTGTTGTCCATGGCTGATCAGATGGCATTCTCTTCTGAGAATTCGGACTTTCAGAAGTCATATAATGTCTTTTCTCCGACTGAATACACGAGCATGTTGCTCGGCTTTCTGCAGGAAAATGTAGATCAGGTCGAGGGTCGAAGTGTCTGCGAAATTGGCACGGGCAATGGTGTGGTCGCTATGCAGGCTGCCTTGCTCGGAGCGCGGAACGTAACTGTAAGTGATATCGAATGCAGTGCGCTTGATGCTGTGTCAGCTTCTTTTAGCCAACTGCCGCAGGGTACAGTTGATCTGAGGTGCCTGAATGGCCCCCTTTGGCAACCTTACGATACAAGCCGGTTTGATTTGATACTGGCAAACCTTCCGCACTTTCCGACACCCGCTCTGACATTGCCCGGGCGTTTGCCCAGCTGGTCCTCGGGCGGAGATGACGGACGCAATCTGCTCGACCCGTTCCTTGAAGGGCTGCCGAAGCATCTGACACCAGAGGGAGTTGCTGTATTCACCCACAACTGTTTTGTAGGTATCGAGCAAACCCGAAAATTCTTACAAGGACATGGATTGTCACTTGATATCTGCCGCGAAACAATTGTTCACTTGTCCCCGCTTAAGGTCCAGGCATTGACGCACGGCGCGGACGGGTATGGGAACGAAGTATTTACCTTGGGACAGCATGTTTTTGCCCGTGTCTGTCTTGCCGTCGCGAGTTGGGCGTAAAACCAGGATACCCGATGCCAAGATCCTTGCTGTCATTGCTGTTGCTTGCTTTGATGCTTTTAACGCTGCCTTCCTCGGTCACGGCGCAAAGTTCGGCTGAACTAGTGGAACAGGCCAGGGCGAAAGCACGTCCTCTGTGCACTGAGGCTGACCGCGGCGACCGTCTGTATGACATACTCTGCACTGGGGTGATCCGCGTTGGTGTTCGTGGCGGGTATTCCCGATTTGCTACCAACCGCCAAGGCATTCGCGAAGGTTTCGAGATCGATGTAGCAGAACAGATCGGCGCCTTGATGGGCGTTGAGGTCGAATATGTCGACGTCACTCCGGTGACCAGAATTTCCGCATTGTCTGACAATCAGATCGATTTGGTCATCGCAACCATGGGGCACAATTCGACCCGCGATGCCAACGCGCGTTTCATCAGACCGCATTATTATTCAAGCCAAACGGTCGTTATTGGACCCAAGCGGATTGAGGTCGGCTCATGGGACGATATGTCGGACAAAACCGTCTGCACAACAGTCGGCAACTATGCAAACACGCTACTTGTGCCGCGCGTAGCCAGAGTGATGCTGTTCGATACGCCTGCGCGCCTGGTCTCAAATCTCCGGTCAGGCACCTGCACCTTCATTGCGCAGGACGATAGCGTATTGGCCAATGCCATGGCTGATCCAGAGACAGCAGCGGAGTTCGAACGCAAACTCGGGTTTGGTGAGATCCCGTGGGGCATGGCAGTGTCTCTTCAAGGTAGCGATCGACTGGCTGTCCTGCTCGATCAACTTTCAATCGGCATGCACGCGGACGGGCTGCTTCTGGATCTCGCCCAGCCGCATTTAATCGAGACCGAGTTTCTCGTTCGCATGCAAACCCTATGGCAACGGGACGAATGCCTGCAAACGCCGTCAAAATGCTATGCCGCGCCGCTCAAAGCTGAAATCACACCAAGCCCCTTCAAAGCCTTCGTTGAATCGGCCTATGCCTGGGCTCAGGAGTATCTTGCTGTGTTTTACAGCGAAGTTGCCTGGGACCTTTTCATCAATGGTATCCAAGTTTCATTGATCGCTGTCGCCGGTGCACTGATCGTCACACTTGCCATGAGTCTTCTTTTTGCGGTCTGCCTGACATCGGATAAGAAAGTGTTGAAATGGCCTTTGGCGGTCCTGCTGGCGGTTTTCCAAAGCAGTCCGCCCATTCTCATTCTTGTGTTGGTTGCAACCATGGCGAACAGCCTGTTCTCCTATTCGCAAGTTGTGGCTCTTTCTGTTGCGATCCTGTCCATCGCCCTGATGAATGGGGCCTTTGCCGGTCAGGCGATAGCCGATGCCTGGCGGTCCCTTGGGCCAACGTCCGGAAGGGCTGACCGCTGGCAAAAGGCGGTGATCCAATCGGCATCTCAGATCGAGGCTTTCCTGACCAATGCCACACGCGGCATATCGGCGGCCAGTTTCGTGGGGGTGGCCGATCTTACCAATGCGTTGAACGACATCACGTCCTTTTCGCGAAACCAATCTACAACGTATTGGATTTTATTGATTTTCTATATTCTAATCGTCATGGCGGTGGTTCGCCTTTGCCGTAGCCTGCGGGCGCGCATAGAGCTGCTGGAAATGAAGGGTTGATGAAATGATTGGACCTTTCTCGAACGATCTGCCTCTGCGTATTGCCGAAGGTTTGCTGGTGAACTTCCAGATTGCGATTTCCGCTCTGGTCATCGGCCTCCTCAGCGGGGGGCTTTTGGCCTATTTGAGCAATTTCCGAAATCCGGTCGTGAAATGGGGGATTGAGTGGTCCATCTCGATCCTGCGGGCGACGCCGGTATTCATCGCAATGTTTTTTCTCGCAGGCGTTTTGCGGCCGCACTATACAGGTCTTGAGGCCTACTTCACCGATCCCAAGATCATGTTCGTGGCTTTGGCCTGCCTGCCATACATCACGTCCTATGCCTATGATCAGGTCAGCGAAGCTTTGTCGCAGTGGCGCCGCGGCGCCCATCGTGCGGCCATGTTGCTCATCCCTAATATGGCGCGGTCCTTTCAGGTTCTGGTATCTGCATCCTGTTTCGGGGCGGCCATCGGGGTTAACGAGGCGATGAGTGTTGTTCTGTCCGAGGCCGAGTTGCTCGGCGACTCGGCATGGCGGTTCGTTCTCTACGCTTTGACAGTGCTGATGTTTTTTGGGCTTATGCAAACCGTCGTCGCTTCATCCCGCATGCTGCACCGGTTTGTAATAGCCCGTTTTTCGGACGTTCCCCAGACGGGCTAAAGCGCTTCTTCATCTACCCTGTAGTGTTCTATTTCAGCGAGAACCGCTTTGGCGACCGGGTCGTCCGGGTAGTCCCTGAGGATTTGGCGATACGAGGCGATTGCCTGTTTCTCGTTTCCGGCAACGCGCTGTTCGAAAGCGGTGCGGCTCATCTCGGCAAGTTTTAGAACATCCTCCGTCGGTTCATACTCCGCCCCTTGGCCGAACGCGCCAAGCAACTCGTAGACTGTGATGCTCGCGCGCCGCCCCTTGACCTTGACGTCACCAATCGGGCGGACACAAAGACTGTCTCCCGCTTCCTTGTAAACCGAGTGGCTGAGGCAGATATCGGTCCGATAAGTTTTGTTCAGGCCCTCCAGCCGCGAGGCTATGTTCACGCCATCGCCTAGCACTGTGTAACTCATCCGTTCGGCCGAACCTATGTTACCGACAATCACAGCATCGCTATGGATGCCGACGCGAACTTTAAGCGGGCTTTCACCCTCTGCCAGAACCTCGGCGTTCAAGGCATTAACGGCTTTTTGGATATGCAGTGCAGCCATGCAAGCCCGTCTCGCATGATCTTCCATGATGGTCGGGGCCCCCCAGAAGGCCATGACACCGTCTCCGATAAACTTGTCGATTGTACCTGCTTCACGATTTACAGACTTCGTCGCGATGTTGAGGTAGTCCGAAACCCTCTGGACCAGCGCCTTGGAGGGTATTTTCTCCGAAAGATCTGAAAACCCTTCAAGATCTGAAAAGAATATCGTCAAGAAGCGGCTGCTGCCGCCGATTTCCAGTTTTTGTTCTGACTGGAGCAAGTCTCTTACTAGACTGACGGGAACAAACGATGCGAAGGATCGGATCGCAGTATCCAGCGTTTCAACCGCACGGGACAACATCGAGATTTCTCGGATGCGGGTCTTGGGCAGATCAGTCACGGTTTCGTGGCGGAGGTCACGAATACTCTCAACATAACTCGCCAGCCGTTCTAGCGGTGTCGACAGTTTCTGAGCCAGCAGCCAGATGATCAGGATTTGTAGAACTGTTGCCCCAAGGCCCAGAAACAGCATTCGGCGGTTATTGAGCTTTATTTCAGAGTTAAAGTCGTCCATCGGCGCGATGACGAAGATTTGCCAGTCCTTTTCCGAGACGGATTCAATCGGCTTGAGAGAGGCAACATATTCTTGACCGGCGTGATGGACAAAATAGGATTGCTCGCTATTTCCCTCGATCTTGCGTTGACTGTAGACGATGCCAATCAACTGATCGGCCCATTCACTTACGTGGGTTAGTCTGAGCGTGTCCCCGACATTTTGGGTGACCGTACGCTCGTTGGAATTTGCAATGATATTGCCCTGGCTGTCGAGAATGAAACCGACTGAATTCGGACTGACCTTTCGTTCGGCCAAATAACTCGACAGTCCGTCAAGCGTCAGATCGATCGCTACGATGCCTGAGAGCTCGTCTTGCCAATAGATCGGTGCGGCGATCGTGAAACCAACCAAAGACAAAGTCGCAAACAGGTCGGGATCGGAGATGGTAAGTGTATCAGCAGCCTTTGTGACCCTGTACCAGAGACGTTTGCGGGGGTCATAGGTGCTGGTCGCACGGGATGTTCCTGTGCCTTGGTTGTCGGCGTTTAGGAACTCGTAGGTTTCGTCAGATGGTCCATTTGAGTTGGGAAGGATCCAGCGGTGTGCGAACGTTGTACCGGTGGGCAAGGGCTTACCATGGACATCGTGACCTTCCTTCATCCGTCTGGCCTGCAGGAAAGTGCCGTCAGACTCAAGCCCAACGTAGGCGCTTAGAACGTCCGGAGTTCCGCGTGCCACTGCAGCCAGAAAATCCAGCGAACTTAGATCCTGGAAAAGATCCGGTTGGATGTGTCCGGCGCTCGCCATGGTTTCCACACTGGCCGAGACTTCCCGGAAAAGGTTCTCGACACTGGCAGCTGCGTTCGACTGGTGTTGCGCGATCCTTTTTAGAGAATCGCTGCGTGCAATGGTTTCACTGGAAATATAGTTGAAGGCGATGACGCCTACAAAAACGGGAACGGTCAAAATCAGGAACAACGTCAGGATTACGGATTTCAGGCTTAGACTTCGCATTCGTTCTTGCCGTTTCCATCTAAATCCAACCCAGACGGCTGATTGCAGACTGCATTCTCAAAGTATACTGGCGTTCGACGGCAAGATGGCCTGATCATGGCAACGGATCAAGCATTTTCAATGTGGTAACTGACAAGTCATTGCGCCTATCAGTCGTCGACCCAAACTCTTGCCGTGCGAATTTTATGGACACTGGATGTTTGTTCGAGAATTCTGACCGGCTACTAGTAGTTAGCCGTTCGCCGAATGTGCCTTGGAGTAGTAAATCTCAGTTTTGAGCGATAATGGCATGTTCATTAATTTGAGATTGGATTGTATGCAGTGAAAATCCGGAAAATACTTTGTTTAAACCGTTTCGGGAGTTGAAACTATTCGCCAGAAAACAACACCCAGCGGCATTCAGACTAGGGAATTACGGACCTTGTTTTTGTCCGATATTCACTTGGGAACACGAGGATGCCAGGCTGAATTGCTTCTTGATTTCCTGCAGTATCACCACGCGGAAACGATATATCTGATTGGGGACATCATTGATGGATGGCGACTTCGGAGAAAGAAGTACTGGCCAGCCAGCCATCAGGCGGTTTTCGATGTTCTGCTGGAGCGCGGGCGAAACGGCACGAGAATTATCTATTTACCGGGCAACCATGATGAGTTTTTAAGGCAGTCTCACAAACACCGATTTGGCTGTATCGAGATCGTCGATAATGCCCAATATGTTACGGCCGATGGCCGCAGCTATCTGGTTATTCATGGAGATCAATACGACGTTGTCATCCAGAATGCAAAATGGCTCGCATTCCTGGGGGACCGCTTCTATGCTACAGCTTTGGCGCTTAATACTTGGCTAAACATTGTTCGCAGATCTCTGGGATTGAAATACTGGTCCTTAGGAGCTTTCGCAAAAAAGCATGTGAAGCAGTTTGTCAGTATCATCGGCCAGTTTGAAGCCGCGGTTGCCACAGACATAAAGCAACGGCGTCTCCATGGAGTGATTTGCGGGCATATCCATCATGCAGCTGACCGTGAAATGAACGGCATCCACTATCTCAATTCAGGAGATTGGGTTGAGAGCTGCACGGCAATTTGCGAGCTGTATGATGGTACGCTTGAAATTGTCCGTTGGGATGAGACGGGATATTTCGGCGCTTCTACAGGCCTTGATAAAGAACGTATTGTTGCTGCATGAAATCGATTCTCTTTGTTACAGACGCTTGGCACCCTCAAATCAACGGCGTCGTACGTACCATTGAGTACACTGCGCATGAATTGATAAAGCGTGGCATCCGTGTTGAGTATTTAACTCCGCAAAGTTTCAGAACGTTGCCCTGTCCGACCTATCCGGAAATCCGGCTCGCTCTTACCACAAAAGGCACGGTCCGAAGGATCATTCGCGAGCATGATTGCGAGCACATCCATATCGCAACAGAAGGACCACTCGGGTTATTGGCAGCTGCAGCGGCAAAGAAAGAAGGACGCCCTTTTTCAACCAGCTATCACACACGGTTTCCAGAATATGTTTCGGCAAGGGTGCCATTGCCAAAAGCACCTTTTTACATGTGGTTTCGACGGTTTCACAATTCCGGAACCAGCTGCATGGTGGCAACTCCGGAACTTGAAAACTCATTGAAACACTGGAAGTTTCAAAATCTGATGCGTTGGCCTCGTGGCGTAGATACAGATTTATTCCAACCCTATGAAGGCTCGGCACTGCCACCAGACCTTCCCCGTCCAGTGTTCATGAATGTTGGACGCGTGTCGGTTGAAAAAAACATTAAAGCATTTCTAGATCTGGATCTTCCGGGAAGCAAAGTGGTTGTCGGTGAAGGGCCACAATTGGACAGCCTTCGCAGGGCGTATCCCGACGTCCTTTTCACAGGGTCTAAAACGGGTGTCGAACTCGCCCAGCACTATTCCAGTGCCGACGTGTTTGTATTTCCCTCCAAGACAGACACCTTCGGATTGGTGCTCTTGGAGGCCCTTGCATGCGGTGTTCCGGTCGCCGCTTATCCGGTCATGGGACCTATTGATGTCATTGGTGACAGCAGTGCCGGGGTTCTTTCCTCTGACCTACGCACAGCGTGTCTTGAAGCGCTCAATATCCAGAGTGACCTCTGCCGCGCAGCGGCGCTCGAACAAAGCTGGTCTAACTGCACCGATAAGTTCCTGGAAAACATTGATGCTGCCAATCGAGCCCACGGCACAACTTCTGCTTAGAGCTCTACACTAGCTCGCCAAGGATGTGGCTCCAGTCCTGGCTTCCAAAAACTGATCTGTTAAGGCGCCTTTGCTGTCGGTAATTGCGAGCGGGACGAAGTCCTTGGCAAAGTGAGCAGGCATGTGAAAAAGCGGTCGATATGCGCTGCGCAGTTTGTCCGTGGTGGCATTATAGGTCAAAGCTGGTTCTTTGAAGGATTGGAACATCTGGCGCGGATTGCCGATACCCAAATTGCTGTAGAAACGATGGAGGGGACGAACTGCTGCCAGGACAGATTGCTCCCACTCATATTGCTTGCGCCAATGCCAAGCGTGCCGCAGAGAATGGCGGGTGAGTGCAAACTTGCGTCCACGAAACTGCAGAAGGTCTCGCAAGTACGGCACCACTGTTTCCAATGGCTCTTTGGGCCACTCGACAAGTTTTTGGCCATCCATGTCGCTCAAAAGAACATTTGGCATCAGGCGGTCTGAGCGCGCAGCTTCTTCAAAATAAGGTGTGCCGACAATTGGAATTGTCAGCGACAGAAGGCTGGGCAAGGGAATTGTCTGGTCCGCCAGTATCTCTGAAATCTGAGCTTCGATTTCCGCGATGGTCTGTTGTCCAAAGTCGACAATCATGCCGTAGTCAAAAGAGATGCCGTATTGTGCGCAAGCTTCTGTTAGAGATTTCGGATCGGAGGCGAGACTCTGTTTTTTGTTAAAGGTCTTCAGCACCTGAGGGTCGAGATTTTCAACACCTGAGAAAATACCCTTGCAGCCATTTTCCGCCATCAGCTTGAGATTCTCGGGTCGTTTGAAGAAATCTCCGGTCACAAGCGCGCCCCAACCACGAAACTGACCTTGGCGCCAACGTTCTCCGATTAACTTGACCCGGGCCTCAAATGTGGACCGGTTGTTGCCATAAAAATTGTTGTCCAGCACCATGACAGCGAACGCTTTGCCCATGGCGTCTAGCTGGCTCTCGATCGATGCCCTGGAGTGCGCTGTGTAGGCCCGTCCTTCACCGGACAGGGAACAGAACGAGCAGGCAAAATTGCAATTCTTCGTCGTCTCGAGATACCCGACGCCCATTGAAGGGGCCGTCAGATCAAATCTTGGCGCGGCATGATGTGCCCGATGCCCGGGATCAAAAATGCTTTCGATAACCTCGCCAATCTCCTCCACATCGCCTTGGCAGGTGTAGTCGAAGACGTCATTGCAGATCGCCGGTAAAGCGCGCGCAATCGGCCCGCCGATAACGGTTGCGACCTTGGGGCTAAAATGCCGGCAATAGGCGGCCAGTTGCCGTGTCCGGTCAAACGCAGCTGTCAGTCCGGTGAAAACGGCCACATCCGGCCATTCGAACACAGAACGTTGCAAAAGCGCTCCATGGTACATCTCGTCCCAGACCTTGACCTCACAATGAGTCTGGTCGAAGTAACCAGCCAAATAATATGGAGCCATTGCGCGAGGCACGAACAAGCGCGTTGGCGATGAAGATCTCCACGGATCAAAATAGGCGTTCACGATAAGAATGCGTCGTTTTCGACCCGTTGGCATTCCGCCTCCAATTAGCTTGGTCAATCTTCAGAAATTCAACGACTTCGGAACTTGTCCACGCGTTTATTCAAGTTTCAACAAGCGTCTGTTCGCTGCACTGTTGTCTCTTCCGTTCTTCCCTGAGACCAGCAGCATTCTTCAAAAGCTATGTCCCGCGTCACTTACTTCAATTTCGGAAATTCACTTTTTGAGCGGGTAGTATTTTATGAAAGTCTAAACGTTAGATGTGTATCAGATGAAATCCTGCACTTTATACAATTTCCACCGATTGCTGCTCCATGGAAATAATCGAATATCTCAGAGAACACGAAGCATTTTCGCATTTAAGCGATGCCGTACTTCAGCGGATCGTTTCGGTGTCCGAGATTGTTTATTTTGCTGGAGACCATGCGATTGTCCGAGAAGGCGAGGAAACATCTGACTTGTTCCTCCTTGTTGAAGGTCAGGCACGTGTCACCAGGGTTGGCCCCGAAGGCGAAATCATACCTTTGGGCACGGTTTCTGTCGGCGATTGTATTGGGGAATTGGCATTTTTAGACGGAGAGCCTCGGGCGGCATCGGTCATAGCCCAAATTCCCTGCACACTTGTGAAAGTTCCAGAGGAAACGCTGAAAGCCCTTCCAGATGGGGCAGCCGTTGCAGGTGACTTGAAAGCGGCACTTGCAAGTGTCGTTGTGAAACGTGCCCGCAGTTTGAGCGATGACATGTTGTCTGCTCTTCGCGAACAGCTGGCGACCAAGTCATTACAGAACCAGTTCGGCTACTTTCTGGTCTTCACAATCGCGCTCTATTCCATTTCAACAACCCTCTTTTATCTTGTGGCCGAACGCTACGTGAAAGACGTCTACGATCCCGGTTTTTCTTGGCAAACGGTGCTTCTGTTTGCGGTTCCATGCCTGATCATCATTAAAGCCATGAAAATCCCGCCAAGCCAGTTGGGTTTGCGACGAGAGGGGCTGTTCCGATCAGTTGGTGAAGCATTGGCCCTCTGTCTAGTGCTTTCCGTTCCAGCGTTGATCTATTATCTTTTCTTCAAAGTTGCCAAGGCTCCTGAAACTGGTGGCGTCAAAGTGGACGCTTTGTTCCTGGCGCAATACTTCATTCATACCGTTATGCAGGAAATCGGATCCCGCGGCTTGCTTCAGGGGTTGTTCCAGAAGTTTCTGGCGGACACGAAAGGTCATCGTTCGGTACTGCTCACGAGTACAATTTTTGCGTCCCTGCATCTGACTTTCGGTGTAGATGCAGTGGTCATCACATTCTTTGCGAGCATTGTTTTTGGCTATGTTTATCTGCGTCAGAACAATCTGGCCGGCGTTATCGTTCTGCACTACTGGCTCGGCGTTCTTGCGGCCTTGATGGTCGCTATCTAACTCGTCTCACTGCCCGCGCAGCAGCTTCTCTAGCCGGTGGTCCCCGTCAGCAACCACGAGACATATCGGAAAAATTGCTTAAGTAGGATTTCTGGCACAACTAAACCCGCCAAGGGTGGAAAGATGAGATAGAAATCCGGGCCACAGGAAACGGCCCAAGAGCATGTGAAAGATAATCGCCGGAGGACGCGGCGCAAATTCTCTGCGGAGAAGAAGATCCGCATTGTTCTGGAAGGTTTGCGCGGGCAGTATTTGATCGCCGAACTGTGCCGCCGCGAGCGGATTTCTCAAGGCCTTTGTTATACATGATCGAACGAGTTTATGGTGGCCGGCAAGAAACGGCTTTCATCCATTGGCTGCAACGGATCCGCACCCCATCCATCAAAGACCTCACATTCCTGTTCGGCCAAACAGCTTGAGATCTTGGATCTGATTGATATGCCAAACGGCATCTGGTCTTCGGTTCTGGCCTAAAAGCAGAGTTGGAAGGTCCCGAGCGTTCGAGCAACCATCAGCAGACTTCGCGCCGCCGTGTAGCCCTGACCTCTGATTGGCTTTTGCGCCAAACGCTGCCTGGTGACTTTGAAGAACAGCGTACCCTTATTTGTTCTATCGGCTAGCCAGCCACTTCCAAACTCCATGCGCAAAATACGCAAACTGAGACTTTTGCGATTTAGCGCTAGAGTAAACGCGGGAACTGTCCTCACCTGCAAAACAGAGACAGCACAAGGCTTTGAGAAGTCGGGCGATTGCAGACCGATCAGGACAAAATATTGAATTTTTTGAAAAACTGGCTGGGGTGGCTGGATTCGAACCAGCGCATGCCGGTACCAAAAACCGGTGCCTTACCGCTTGGCTACACCCCAACGCCGTGGAAAGGGTGTATACCTATCCCGGTCCTGGAACGCAAGCCTCTGACCCCGGTTTCTTTTGCCCCTGTTTGAGGGTTTTCCCCAGCCCCCTGTCGCGCAACGAGAAATGCGCGGATTTCTTTGGTTTTTACACGCCGTCATTTATCGCCGGCACCGGTAGAACAACGAAAAAATGACCTTAGAAACCTGAAACTATTCACAGTTTTAAAAAAGTCTGATCACCTTCTGCAAAATCCTTGCGCAGCTTGGGAAGCTTTGCTAAATGACCGTCCACGCAGCGCGGCCTTGCCCCGTTGTTCCCGATGGATTTAAATGAAAATCCAAATCTTTTGTCGGAGTGTAGCGCAGCCTGGTAGCGCACCTCGTTCGGGACGAGGGGGTCGGAGGTTCGAATCCTCTCACTCCGACCATTTTCTTCTCTTTGTAAACTTCTGTCTCTTAAAGGTTCCCTGTGCGTGGCGTTACAGCTTGTGGCGTCAGGTAGAACTGCAGATCGACCATTTGCCACTTGCACTCCGGCAAACAACCAAGAATGCCCTGCGTTGATCCGAATTCAATGCCCGCATGGAAATGCGCCTTTAGACCGGAACAGGCCGAGTTGTTTTTTCTTTGTTTCAAGATTCAGGCTCCGGCGATTTGACGGCCGATTTCGGCCGCCGCTTTGCGCATGATCTCCGTAACGTCCTTAAGGTCCGGCGCCGGATAGTTGTCGATCCGTTCAATATAGGGGCAGGTCAGGGCCGCGATTGCACTTCCTGAGGGATCGAGGATCGGAAACGAAATATTTGTTGTGCCGCGAACCGTTCCGGATGCTTCAACGGCGCATCCTTTGGCCCGGAGTTTAGCCAAATCGGCAATGAACGCGGCTTCCTCCAAGGCCTCTTCACCTTTCACCAGCTGATGCCCTCTGATCATCTGCAATTGCTGATCAGGCGATTGAAAGGCAGCCAAAACACGGCCGGACCCCGTGTTGTACAAACCGATAATCGAACCTGTACGCAGGGACTGGCGCCAATTGCCGGGGGCAGAATAGGACGAGACAATTACGATATCGCCATCTTGCCATTGCGCAAGCTGCGCGGATTGCTCTGCTTCGAGGCAAAGAGCGCGCATGAGCGGCTCGGCAATGTCGAGAACACGCCGGCGCGGTGGATGCTGGTTGGCGAGGACCAGAAGCTTCAGCGACAACATGTACCGGTCCCCTTCCGGGGTCCTGGTCACGTAACCACGCCGCACCAAAGTGTCGAGCATCCGGTAATTTTCGTTCGTTGTCCGATCCAGCGCCTTTGCGATTTCCGCCTGGTTTAACCCCCCGGCGGAATTCGCCAAAAGCTCCAATATATCCAGACCCTTATCCAACGCCGGCGCGCGGTACTTGTCGGATTTCTCCACGCCTGATTCCCCACTTGTCCTTCGATTGCCGACACAGTGACCGAAATTTCAGATTGACACAACCTCATCATTCACTAATAAATGATCTCATCAAATATGAATGAACATCAAATTCAGAGGCAAGATCAGCCGTGGGATACCGGGAAAATCGCTGACCTTGGAGGCAACAACAGCGATGGCATCGGACTTCAGAGATTTTGAGGAGGTCCGTTCAGGCGGTGTTACTTGGCAGGCCACAAAAACGCGCTGCTTTGCACGTTCAGCACCTGGTGGGAGGAAATTACAGGTGCGGGACTGAATATGCCTTTCGCCTGAAGGAAGCAGCCGGCCGGCAAATGGGAGCGCCAGGACATCATCAACGGGATCTTCGACAAAAAATCCTGAGAAAGTGGGAGATGACTTCAGATTGTTTGGTCTTGCCGCAGAACGCGGCAGCTAACCGGGGCTCTTCAGAAACCCGCGAACGGCCAGCAATCCCCAATCAGTTGTAAGAGGAGGAATACGAATGAAACTGGGTGGCTTATTTAACTTCGCAGCGGGCGCAACATTGACGCTTGCCGCTTCGACTGTTGCCGTGTCTGCACAAGAAGTGCTTCGTTTCGGGCACGTTTATGAAGCGTCCACGCCCTACCATGCGGCGATGGTCAATGCCGCGGATCTTTTGAAGGCGAAGACCGACGGACGCTACACAATGGAGGTGTTTCCAGCATCCCAACTTGGTAAGGAAACCGCGCTCAACGAAGCTTTGTCGCTTGGAACCGTTGACGCGATTTACACAGGTGTTGCGTTCCTCGGTCAGTCCTACGGCCCGATCTCGATTTCGGACTACCCCTTCACAATGCGGTCCTATGACCATTGGAAAGCCTATGTAAACTCAGACCTTTTTGCTGAGATGGCCGGAGCCTACAAAGACATCTCCGGCAACACGATAGCAGCAATGACCTATTACGGGGCCCGGCATGTGACATCCAACAAGCCGATCCTTCAACCGTCCGACATGGACGGCTTGAAAATCCGGACACCAAACGCCGCCGCTTATCAGATGTTTCCGAAAGCGACCGGGGCAAATCCAACACCAATGGCGTTTGCCGAAGTTTATTTGGCGCTCCAACAAGGGGTCGTGGATGCTCAGGAAAATCCGCTGCCCACAATTCAATTCAAGAAATTCTATGAAGTTCAGTCGAACATCAATTTGACCGGGCACATCACCAATTCACTGGCGGTCGTTGTCTCTCCGGTCACCCTATCCAAGATGGGCGCTGATGGTCCGCTTTTCCTCGAAGCCCTGGTTGAAGCTGCGTCGGCAACATCGGATGAAATCGTTCAATCTGAAGCAGCACTTGTCGATTGGTTCCGCGAACAGGGGGTCACCGTCAACGAAGTTGACCGTAAGCCGTTCATGGACGCTGTGGCTCCGCTACTGTCCGGCAACGATGTTCCGTGGGATGCCGAAGTCTTCGCCCGTCTCCAATCCATCGAAGAATAAGAGCACACTCAGGCCCGGCCAACTGCCGGGCCTGGAAATTATGATGGGCTTGGGGGGAACCATGACCGACACACACGCGCCACCTGATATCGATTTCGAAACACTGGCCTCTGAGGATGATGACCACTTCAAATCCTATCGGATCTTTGCCGCCGACTATGTCCTGATAGCTGTCTTCGCAATGCTGTTCGGAGTGGTGTTTCTGCAATTTTTTACGCGCTACATATTGAACGACTCTGTGTCGTGGACAGAAGAAGCCGCCCGATATCTGCTGATTCTGCTGAGCTTTGCAGGTGCGATCCGGTGCCAGGTCATGGGATCCAATATCGCGCTTGAATTCGTGGACAAATACTACGGCCGTGCGATCACCTTTGTTCATCTATTCGCACTTGCGGCAACCATTGTTTTGTTTGCAGTCTTGGCCTGGTCCGCTTTGGAATTGATCCAAAGGACAGCGTTCCAAAACATGGTGTCCCTACCGTTTCCCAAATACTACCTCTACGCAACCGTCATGGGGCTTGTCCTCGTGAACCTTTGTGTCATGGCGGCCCAATTGGCTCGCCGCACTTTGGCGATAAAAGCGAGCTGACAACATGGCCTTGACCCTTTTGTTCGGGACCCTTTTTGCGCTGATGATCTTGCGCGTCCCAATAGCCTTTTCACTTGCCTTATCGTCCTTTGTTTACATCCTGTATGAAGGATTACCGGCCGTCCTGTTGATGCACACAATGGTCAATGGGATGGACAGTTTTCCGTTGTTGTCCATTCCGTTCTTCATCCTGGCCGGCGCGTTGATGAACAGCGCAGGAATTACCGCGCGGATATTTGGTTTTGCGCGGGCGGTTGTCGGTTGGCTGCATGGTGGACTGGGGCATGTGAATGTCGGCGCGAGCATCATCTTTGCCGGCATGTCAGGGGCCGCAGTCGCAGATGCAGGCGGCCTGGGAGCCATCGAGATTAAGGCGATGCGCGAAGCTGGCTATGACGACGACTTCAGCGTCGGCATAACGGCCGCATCTTCTACAATTGGCCCCATTATTCCCCCGTCCCTGCCGTTGGTCATTTTCGGTGTCATGGCATCGGTATCGATCGGAAAACTGTTTGTTGCCGGTATCGTACCAGGCCTTTTGATGGCCCTTTCGCTGTCTGCAATGATTTGGTGGATGGCCCGCACGCGCAATTATCCGCGCGATGTCGCCTTTAGCCCGAAGACGATCGCAACACGGTTCCGCGCAGCGTTTTTGCCGCTGATGACACCAGTCATAATCGTCGGTGGAATCGTATCCGGTGCGTTTACGCCAACAGAAGCCGCCATATGCGCCGCGGCCTACGCATTGCTGTTGGGCATCGTCGTCTACCGAAGCCTGGACGCTCGAAAGCTGGCAGTGATCTCACTTGAAACCATTGAGACCACGGCCGCGATTATGATGATTGTCGGTGCCGCGACCGTATTTGCATGGATCTTAACGGCAAACCAAGTTGCCGCTCATTTCGCTGAACTTGTCCTCTCCTTTACCGATAACAAAGCCGTCGTACTGCTGCTCATTATGGGTCTGGTTTTGCTGGTCGGATTGTTCATGGAGACGATCGCGGCGATCTCTATCCTCGTGCCCGTCCTGATGCCGATTGCCGCTCAATTCGGGATTGATCCGGTTCACCTCGGGATCATTGTTATCCTCAATCTGATGCTGGGGCTGCTGACACCGCCCGTTGGAATGGTCTTGTTCGTTCTGGCACGTGTTTCAAAGATCCCCTTCGAAGACTGCGTCCGGGCAACTCTGCCATTCCTTGTGCCGTTGCTGGCCGTGCTCCTGCTGCTGACATTCGTGCCCGGATTGGTGTTGTGGTTACCCAATCTTCTCTACGGCAGCTAGGTCTCCATTGAACGACGTTTAACCGGCCTCTCAGGATGCGCCGAAACAAAACTACCGCCTTAAGCTGTCGCAGTCTTGAAACGAAAGACCTGATTTAAAGGACCAACGTAATGGCACGCATCGCTTGCGTTGAAATACTGATGGTGGACTTGAAACCTAAGGTTCTGCGGACGGACGCCACCCAAAGCTTCGTCAGTCAAGAAACCCCTCTCGTGCGGATTACGGACGCCGATGGTGCCGTCGGCGTCGGCTACACCTACACGATTGGAACCGGTGGTCCGTCTGTCGTGGCACTTTTACAAAACACACTCGCTCCCCGCCTCATAGGACAGGAAGCAGACGCCATCCAGGCAATCTGGCGGGACATGCTGTTGAGTACACATGCGACGGCGATCGGAGCCATAACGTCACTTGCTATGGCAGCCGTTGACACAGCCCTCTGGGACCTTCGCTGCAAGCGCGCGAACCTGCCGCTTTGGATCTTGGCCGGTGGCGCCCGTGAGAGTGTCCCGCTTTACACCACCGAAGGCGGCTGGTTGCATATCGAACCGAGTGCTCTGATCGAAGATGCGCTCGAAGTTCAAGCCAAAGGGTTTCTCGGCTCCAAGATCAAGATCGGCAAACCAAACCTGAGTGAAGACCGCGCAAGATTGCAAGCTCTTCGCACGGCGGTGGGTCCAGACTATGAGATCATGGTGGATGCCAATCAGTCCTTCAATCTGTCCGAAGCAATCCGCCGCGCCAGAATGCTCGAGGACTTCAACATTGGCTGGTTTGAAGAACCCCTGCCCGCAGATGACGTTGGTGCACACGCGCAACTGGCGGCGCAGACGACAGTGCCGATCGCGGTCGGCGAGAGCATGTATTCGCTCAGCCAGTTCAAGGATTATCTGAGCACAGGAGCCGCCTCTGTTGTGCAAGCCGATGTTGCGCGTGTCGGCGGCATTACACCTTGGCTGAAAATCGCGCATTTGGCAGAGGCCTACAATATCGCCATTTGCCCGCACTTCCTGATGGAGCTGCATGTGAGCCTTGTCTGCGCCGTGCAAAACGCCCGCTGGCTCGAATACATCCCGCAGCTTGATCTGATCGCTCCGCTAAGCATGCGCATTGACGCCGGCCGCGCCTATCCCTCCCAGGAACCGGGCTTGGGGATCAACTGGGACTGGGATGCCATCGCACATGAAACTGTGATGTCTCCGATCGAAATCATGGAGGCCGCCTGATGGAGCACTCGATCAGGACGACGCATCCGCACCCCATGCGGTCAAATGCGAGCTGGTATCCCATCGGATCGCGGCAGAAACCAGCTGAGTGGCGGTCGGACACGCGATGACTTTGAGCGGATAGGTAAAATGAAACAAACCGAAAAACTGATCTGCTTGCATGATGCCGACAATGTGCTGGTGGCACTTGGAGCAGTTGAACCTGGAGTGGTCGATCTGGCCAATGGCGAACAAATCACCCTGACCACCGCGGTTACGCTCGGCCACAAGGTTGCGCTAATGCCGATCCCCTCAGGGGCGTTGGTCGTGAAATACGGAATGCCAATCGGCATTGCCACAAAGGACATTGCCGCCGGTGAGCATGTGCATGTGCACAACATCGCATCCCGATACACCGCAACCCACTACCGCGATGACGACGCAGGATTGAACAATGACTGACACTTGGCAGGGGTATCTCAGGGCAGACGGCCGCAAAGGTATCCGCAATGTGGTTGCCGTTGCTTATCTGGTGGAGTGCGCCCATTTTGTGGCCGATGAAATCTGCCGCGCATTTCCTCAAAACGATGTCCATCTGATCGGCTTTCCAGGCTGTTTTCCCAACGACTACGCCCAGAAGATGATGGAAAAGCTATGCACCCACCCCAACGTCGGAGCTGTGGTGTTGGTCTCGCTGGGGTGTGAGAGTTTCAACCGGACAAGACTGGCGGAAATCATAGAAGCGAGCGGACGGCCGGTCGAGACCTTCGTCATTCAAAAAACGGGCGGCTCAGCTTCGACCATTCAAGCAGGACGCGACGCCGTCGCCCGCGCCAACCAGGCGATTGCCGGCGTGCCACGCGTTGCGATGAGTGTGTCCGATCTGGTTGTTGGAACCGTTTGCGGCGGGTCCGATGGCACCAGTGGCATTTCAGGCAATCCGGCGGCGGGACGTGTATTCGACCGCCTTGTTTCGGAAGGCGCGGCCTGCATTTTCGAGGAAACGGGTGAACTGATCGGCTGTGAACACATTATGGCCGACCGGGCGGTCACTCCAGAACTGGGGGAAGAGCTTAAAGCGGCCGTGGATAAGGCGGCGCGCTATTACGAAGTTCTTGGATTTGGCAGTTTTGCCGCCGGAAATGCCACTGGCGGTCTTTCCACAATCGAAGAAAAGTCACTCGGAGCTTATGTAAAATCCGGCCATGCACCAATCAGCGGCATCATCAAGCCTGGTGACGAACCACCTTCAGGCGGACTGTTCCTGATGGATGTGGTGCCGGACGGGGATGTGCGTTTCGGTTTTCCCAACATATCCGACAACGCCGAAATCGTGGAGATGATGGCCAGCGGCGCCCATCTCACATTGTTCATCACCGGCCGGGGATCCGTCGTCGGATCCGCTCTGGCTCCCGTGATCAAGATCTGCGCCAACCCGGACACCTACCGGGCGCTGGCAGGCGATATGGATGTCAATGCGGGTGCGATCATCGAGGGGGAGCGAACACTCAACGAGGTCGCAAGCGAGATCTTCGACAAGGTCCTAGCGACTGCGCGGGGTGAGCAAACCGCCTCTGAAGCCCTCGGACATCAGGAATTCATTCTGACCTACAAAAGCTTTGAGCCAATTGGCCCGGCTTGCCTGCCGACGAAATAGAGTAAGGACCAAATATGACACGACTTGAGGGAAAGACTGTCCTGGCCACTGCCGCGGCACAAGGAATTGGCCGCGCTACCGTTGAACGCATGGCAGCTGAAGGCGCCCGCGTGATTGCGACCGACATCAATACCGAACCACTTCAGGATGTCGATGGCCTGGACATCCGGCAATTGGACGTCACCGATCTGGAAGCCGTAAATGCATTGGTCGGCGAGCTCGGCGAGATTGATGTGCTTTTTAACTGTGCCGGTGTTGTCCACGCGGGGTCCATTCTGGAAGCTACGCACGCGGATCTTGAATTTGCATTCAATTTGAATGTGAAAGCGATGTTTGACACGATCCGGGCCGTTCTGCCGGGTATGATCGAACGCGGAAACGGGTCAATCATCAATATCGCGTCCGTCGCCTCCTCAGTCATCGGTGTCCCGAACCGGTTCGTTTATGGCACAACCAAGGCCGCTGTCATCGGCTTGACCAAAGCTGTTGCCGCCGACCATGTCACACAAGGCATTCGCTGCAATGCAATTTGCCCCGGAACCGTAGACAGCCCCTCCCTGCACGACCGTTTGCGCGCCACCGGAGACTATGAGCAGGCGTGGAAAGACTTCAACGCCCGGCAGAAAATGGGCCGTATCGGCAAGCCCGAAGAGATTGCGGCAGTGGCCTGTTATCTGGCCTCGGACGATGCCGCTTTTACGACCGGACAAGCCCTCAACATTGACGGTGGCTGGACTATCTAACTTTCTAAACAAACGGATGAATTAATGAAACTGCTACGTTACGGCCCGGCAGGAGCCGAAAAACCAGGACTGCTGGATAACGATGGCCGCATTCGCGATTTGAGCGGCTTTATAGAAGATCTCTCGGGCAATGCCCTGGCCGACATGTCCTGGCTTGAGGATTTGGATGTTGATGCGCTGCCTCAGGTCGACGGAAACCCAAGGCTCGGTCCATGTGTTGCCGGGACCGGCAAGTTCATGTGTATCGGTCTCAACTACGCCGATCATGCTGCAGAAAGCGGAATGGATGTACCGTCTGAGCCCGTTCTCTTTATGAAGGCAACGTCTGCGATCTGTGGCCCTAATGATCCCATCATCATCCCCCGCGGATCAGTCAAAACCGACTGGGAGGTTGAGCTCGGCGTTGTGATCGGAAAAGCAGCGAAATACGTCGATGAAGCGCAGGCTCTTTCCCATGTCGCAGGCTACTGCGTCGTCAACGACGTCTCTGAACGGGAATTTCAGATCGAACGCCAAGGCCAATGGGCGAAGGGAAAGGGCTGCGACAACTTCGGTCAGACCGGCCCGTGGCTGGTTACGCCGGATGAAATCACTGACCCGCAGAACCTTTCCATGTGGCTCGATGTCAATGGCGAGCGCATGCAGGACGGGTCTACAAAAACCATGGTCTATGGCGTTGCCCATCTCATCAGCTATCTGAGCCGCTTTTTTACGCTGCATCCGGGAGACATTATCTCCACAGGCACGCCTCCAGGCGTTGGTCTGGGGTTCAATCCGCCGCGGTACTTGAAAGCCGGCGACACGGTCGAATTGGGCATCGACGGCTTGGGCGTTCAGCAACAAACCTGCGTCGACGACGACTGATCATCTAGGACCTACGCCTTAGAGCCTAGTCTGACCGAATTGATGGGCTGGCTGAGACCGGCCCATCTGAGCTAACTGCCAATCTATGAAACGAATAACCTCCGGTGCTTTTCGTCCTTCAGATTAGACTGTAACAAAAGCCTGCTGTTATGTGTCGCTGACTTTCAATTCAGCGGAGCCGGTCGCTCAGTTTTGGCCCCCTAAAAAGCCCCGCAAGTGGCTCCTCGGCGGAGTTATCCTGTCCGCTATAAGCGAGGTAAAAGGCGTTTTGGTCAGCATGAGGTTGAGCTTCCCCGCCGTTGGGTTGCATGGCTCTGCGGGCCCGTTCACTCAAGCTTTTGATGTCATTGTTGAAAAAATCAAATGGCTGCTGCGGTATTGTCCGGTCCATTGCGCCCTCCGCGTCGTTGCGAGGCACGCAAGCGAAGAGAGATGGATTTGGGCAACTTGCCCCAAGTCTGGATCCCCATGACGTCCGTCTCCTCCGGGGGCACCCCGCCCGGGTTTGAGTTTAAGAACGATGGCAGGTCTCCTGACTTACGGGTCGCTGCTTCCCTGAGCCTTCCCGGGATATCCCAGTGGCCAGTTCAAGGTCGCTCGCCGCTCACAGTTGCGGGGGCAGTCACGGAATAAGCTTTTTCATAGCCGCACCGTGTTCCCTTTTCATCTTGAACCAAAAACCTTTGATTCAAGAACCATCGCCGAAAGTGTCACTTTTCAGCTGGACTATGTCAATCCATCCAAAGTGTTGAAAGCGACCAGAAGGCGGCAAAAAGCGCCGCCTCCATTCTTTTGCAAGTGTTAGCTAGCTGTGTCTTTGCCGAGAGCTTCGAGCAGCGTGCCGAGATTGTGCTGGAACATCGCCAGATAGCTTGTTGCTGGGCCGCCGCGCTCAGATAGAGCGTCTGAGAACAGACGGCCGCCGATCTCAAGGCCCGTTTCATCGGAAATCTGCTTCACAAGCGCCGGGCTGGTGATGTTTTCAACAAAGAGGGCTGCCGCGCCCTGCTCCTTCAGCTGGCCAATCAGGATTGCCAGGTCACGTGCTGACGGCTCTGCTTCGGTGTCGATGCCGACAGGTGCGAGGAATGTCAGACCATAGGCATCCGCCAGATAGCCAAAGGCGTCGTGGGCGGTGACAACGGTGCGGCGGTTTTCCGGCAGCGTTGACAGTTTCTCGCGGGTTTCTTTGTCGAGGGCCTCCAGCTTTGCTATGTACGCGTCCGCGTTGGCTTTGAAGTCAGCCGCATGATCCGGCATAGCCTTGCTCATCACACTGGCAATGTTTTGCACATAGATCATGCCGTTTGTCAGGGAGTTCCAGGCATGCGGGTCGGTTTCGCCGTCAACCTTGACTGGCGTCACACCTTCAGTCGCAATATGGACGGTTGCCTTTGTGCCGGATTCTTTGATCAGCGTGTCGGACCATGTTTCGAAACCGAGCCCATTGACGAAAATGACGTCGGATTGAGCCACAGCTTTCGCATCGGCCACAGACGGTTGATAGACGTGCGCGTCGGCATCCGGGCCTACGATGGTGGTGACGCTGGCATGATCGCCAACCACTTGTTCCACCATGTCACCCAGGATCGAGAAGCTGGCGACGATCTTGACGTCATCATGCGCGGCGGCCGGCAATGCTGCAAAAATCAGGGATGTTGCGGCGAAGCCCGCAGCCAGTGTTTTCAAAAGGCTCATTGGGTACTCTCTTCAGTATAGGATTGTTCAATAGACAGGTTCTTTGCAGCAGACGGTTTACGGAACCGGCCGCTGAAGCCGAGGGGCCCAAAGAGGGCCGAGATCACGAAGAAACCGCCAGCAACCAAAACAATGGCCGGGCCAGAAGGTGTTTCGGGAAAGAGGTAGGACAAGGTCAGTCCGATCCAGCAGCTTGCCAACGCAAACAGAAAACCAAGAACCAGCTGGCCAGTGATGGTGCTGGCCCAATAGCGGGCCGCCGTTGCCGGTAAGATCATCAGCCCAACGGCCATCAAGGTGCCGAGCGTTTTGAAGGCTGCGAGCAGGTTCAAGACCAGCAACAACATGAACCCCTGATCGACAATCCAGGGCCGCTTTGTCTGAGCTTCGAAGAAAATCGGATCGCAGGTGCTGACAATCAGTGGCCGCAAGAGCACCGCAAAAGCCACCAGAGTCACGGTGGCAACACCGCCGACCAGCATCATCGAGGCATCGTCAATGCCCAGGATCGAGCCAAAGAGGAAGCTTTTTAACGGCACGGCAGATCCGGCGGCCGACAGGATGAAGATCCCCGCCGCAAGTGCAATCAGGTACAGAGACGCAAGGCTGGCATCACTGCGCAGGATCGTTTTTCGCGCCAGCAATGCGGTCAATATAGCGACCCCGACACCAGCAATCAGCCCGCCGACCAGAAGCGACATCACAGACAAACCGGCAGCAACAAAGCCAATCACGATACCGGGCGTGATCGCATGGGCCATGGCTTCCCCCGCCAGCGAAAGCCGGCGCAGGACGAGAAAGGCGCCGATTGGGGCGACGGACGCTGACAGCACGGTGGTCGCCACGAAGGCGCGCCGCATGAAGGCAAAGCTCCACATTTCGGCAAACAGCTCAAACATGGGCGCGCTCCTGTTGCTGTGCCGGTCCCCGGAACATCCAGGATGCCTGGCTTTGCGACAGATAGCCTTGCTCCACAAGCCGGTCGGACGTCAAAACGTCTTCCACGGGTCCATGGGTTGCCATTCCGCCCCCTAAAAGCAGCGCGTGGCTGCAATGGTCCAGAACAGACGAAAGGTCATGAACGACGAGGACCACAGCACGGCCCTCTTCGCGCCAGCGCTTGATGATGGAAAGAAGATGCGCCTCGGTGCTTTGATCAACCGCAGCAAACGGCTCGTCCAAAAGGATCAATGGCGCATCTTGCAAAATCACACGGGCAAACAGAGCGCGTTGCAATTGCCCGCCCGACAACGTGTGGAGCGAACGGTCGGCGAGATCCAGGATCCCGGCTTCATCGAGCGCTGCCGCCACCCGGTCTTTCCCCTTTCGGCCAAGTCCGGACCAAAGGCCAAAACCCTTCCAGGCGCCCATGGCCGCCAGATCCCGAACACGGATGGGAAACCGGCGATCGAACTCGGTGAGTTGTGCCAGATACCCAACTTCATGCGGGCGACCCGCTGGCCATGTAACACGCCCCGCAAGCGGGTCCATGAGCCCAAGCAGCATCTTGACGAAAGTGCTTTTGCCGGAGCCATTCGCGCCAAGCACCGCCAGCGTGGTCCCGGCCTCAATGTCTAACGACAGATGCTTGAAAAGGGTAAGATCCGGGTAACCCAAGGCAAGATTGCGGATTTCGAGAACGGTCGTCATCAAAGCACCGCCAGGATTGCAATCCAGAGGAGACCAGCAAGGCCAAGTGCTCCCGTGACCAGTGCTGTCAGGCCCATCTCGGTCAGGCACGGCAGCCGGCTGTCCGGCAAATGGGTAGAAGAGGCGCGCCGGTTCATTGCCGCAGCCCAAGCTGCGGCGTGATTACCCGGTTTAGGTCTGGCTTACAGGAAGTCCTGCGGCTGCGCGCCGTCAGTCTCTTTTGAATCGCAATTGGCCGCATCGCCACCTCCAAAGAGACGGGGATACGGTGAGACCATATAACTGGACGGCGGTGGCCGCTTGGTACATTGGCTTCTCCCTCCGGGACACCCCGCCCGGCAAAGTTTCGGTTGCGATGGCAGGTCTCCTGACTCGCGGGTCTAAGCTATCCCCATCCTTCCCGGGCCTTTCATCCTTGGATGAAGGCTCAGTGGATCTTTAGGGGTCGCTCGCCGCTCACAGTTGCGGGGGCAGTCACGGATTCAGCGCCCTTTCGGCTCTTCCTCACCGTGTTCCCTTTTCATCTTGCAGCGATCTTCATTCTGCAAGAACCATCTCCGCGGACCATATTTCTACAGTCGGAAATGATCAACACCGTTTTTTGCCAAATTCGCAAACGATGCCTCAAGGCTGAGGAAAACAGTCATTTGTTTACGTGGCTTCGCAAAATGCCTCACCGCATTCAGGAGTTATCTTTTTTGGCGATTTGAGGAAGCAAAAGACCGAATCTCGGCGAAAAGCTCTGTTCTTTTGGTATCTTAAGAATCTTATGCACGCCGCCGTCATCGCAGTAGTCTCCAGAATCGTTCCTGAACCGGTTTTCCAGTTTGGCGTTTCCACCGCGTACTTATGCAAACCGATCGTTTTGGAACCAATGCCTGCAATCGCACTTAAACTGCTGCCGCCTTTTTGCCGCACAGGCGCAAAAAGCCCGCTTCGCTGTAATCGAGCAGCGCCTCGGCAAGATCGGCCTCTTCTTGCTGGCGGGCAACTGCCCCAATCCGCCAGCTGCTGGACGTGAGCGCCAGCATGCCGGATACGGTAAAAACAAAAGCCGCGCTCAAGTTGGTGCGCGAAACATCTGGCAAAAGGGCCGCAATCTCGTCCAGAAAGATAGCTGCGGTCGGATCAAAACATTCTTCGGCAATCGCGCGCCAGCGCTCATCCGCCGACACCAGCGCAATCAAGCGCCCGTAGGACGGCCATTCAGCCTTGTCGGACAAGGTGAGCTCCAGGAACGGCAAAACAAAACAGGACAGGATTTCCCGCAATGTGAGGTTCTCGCGTCCCCGTTTTTGGACGTCTGCCTTTTTGTCCGCCAGAACCTTTTGACGCAACTCGGCCAGCGGTTTGGCTCTCCTGGCCACGACCAAATGAAACAGGTCTTCCTTTGGTCCGCCATGGTGATGCACCAGCGCCACCTGTACGCCTGCCGCCTTCGCGATATCGCGGATTGACGTCCCGTCAAATCCTCTTCTGGAAAACAATTCCTCTGCAATATCCAGGATCTTAGCCTTTGTTTCCAAAGACTTTTTGCTGGGCGCACGACGCCGGACGGCAGTTTTCACTGTCATTTTTTACAGGAACCCTTGTTTATTTTGAACATTCGTTCAATATAACGCTACCACTGACGTGGTTGGGAGGAAACATGCCACAAGTAGCAGGTGCGGCGCCATG
This sequence comes from Roseibium sp., assembly GCF_965216085.1. GTDB lineage: Bacteria > Pseudomonadota > Alphaproteobacteria > Rhizobiales > Stappiaceae > Roseibium. Next base: position 3,881,023 of record NZ_OZ244138.1, read on the forward strand.
CGTCCGCGCGCAGGAATCTTTTGCTTTGATCGGCGCTGGCCCCATGGGGCTGGCCATGGCCAAAGTCTTGACCGAACAAGGTATCTCTTTTCAGGGCTTCGAGCTGCATTCAGATGTGGGCGGCGTGTGGGACATCGACGGCCCGCGCTCAACCATGTATGAAACCGCCCACCTGATTTCGTCCAAAACGATGACGGAATTTGCCGATTTCCCAATGCCGCCGGAGACGCCCGACTATCCCTCGCATAAGGACATGCGCTCCTATTTCCAGGCCTTTGCCCGCCACTTTGATCTTTATAAAAGCTACAAGTTCAATACCGAGGTTCTGAAAGCCGAGCCACTTGGGCAGTCAGGCGCCGGCTGGCGGGTTGTCTGGCGCGAGCCCGATGGTAGCGAACGAGAAGCGACCTTCAAAGGCGTCCTGATCGCCAACGGCACCTTGTCGACACCCAACATTCCGGCGTTCGACGGAAACTTTGCCGGCGAGCTCATTCACGCCGCCAGCTACAAAACTGCCAGCCAGTTCGATGGCAAAAGGGTTCTGATCGTCGGCGCCGGAAATTCTGGTTGCGACATCGCGGTCGATGCCATCCATCATGCCAAAAGCACCGACCTCTCCATGCGCCGGGGCTATTATTTCGTGCCGAAATACGTCTTCGGCAAACCGGCCGACACCCAAAGCCGGACGGCCGCCTTACCCATGTGGTTGCGGCGCAAGATCGACGGCGTTGTTTTGAACTGGTTCGCCGGCAATCCGCAGCGCTACGGCTTTCCAAAGCCGGACTACAGGCTTTATGAAAGCCATCCGGTGGTCAATTCGCTGATCCTGTTTCACGCAGGCCATGGCGACCTCAAAATCCGGCCGGACATCGACCGCTTTGATGGCCAAACCGTTCACTTCACCGACGGCACCCGGGCCGACTTTGACATGATCGTCACCGCCACCGGCTATGTGCTCGATTATCCGTTTATTTCCAAGGACCTGCTCAATTGGACCGGGGCTGCCCCCAGCCTCTACCTCAATTGCATGCACCCCAAACGTGATGATCTTTTTGTACTCGGCATGGTCGAGGCAACCGGCCTTGGCTGGCAGGGCCGCCATGAGCAGGCCGAACTGGTCGCCCGCTACATCAAGGGGCTGTCGTCTGGCAACCGAGAAGCAGACAACATCAAGGCTTGCAAAGCCAACGGCTTTCAGCGCGAAACCGGTGGGGTCAACTACCTGAAGCTGGCCCGCATGGCCTATTACGTCGATAAAAAAACCTACAGGAGATCGGTGACACAAAGGATCGCGGCTCTTAAAGAGGCGGCTCGATGACAGATATCGATGCGGCTGTCCTCAATTTTTCGCCGGACAGCATGCTTCTCCTGAACGGCGTTTTGGCCATTGTTATGTTCGCCGTCGCCCTCGATATTACGCCCAATGATTTTAGGGCGCTGCTGCGCACGCCCAAACCGTTTTTGACCGGCATCCTGTCCCAATTCCTGGTCCTGCCGGCCCTCACCTTCCTCTTGGTGCTGGCCGTTCAGCCTCAAGGGTCTGTTGCGCTCGGCCTCATTCTGGTGGCGGCCTGTCCAGGCGGCAATATTTCCAATTACATCACGCATAAGGCCGGCGGCAACGCGGCCTTGGCGGTGTCTCTTACCGCATTCACCACCATCGGCACGGTCCTTTTCACCCCGTTCAACATTGCCTTCTGGGGCAGCTTTTACGGGCCGAGCCGCGCCTTTATGACCTCCATTCACATCGACCCGTTTCAAGTGGCAATGACGGTTTGCCTCATGCTGATCCTGCCGCTGACGCTCGGCATGCTGGTCAACCGCAACCATCCGGAACTGGCTTGGCATTTACGGCGCCCCTTGCAAAAGCTCTCTATGCTCATCTTCATTAGCTTCATCGTTGTCGCCCTTTATGGAAACTGGGAGTTTCTGGGAGCCTTCGGGCCGGATATCGTCCCGCTGGTCATAGCCCACAACGGCATTGCGCTCTTCGGAGGGTATATGGTTGCCACCGTTGCCGGGCTGTCCCCCTATGACCGGCGGGCGATATCCATCGAAACCGGCATTCAGAATTCCGGACTTGGTCTCATCCTGATCTTTGGCTTCTTCCAAGGCCTGGGCGGGATGGCCGTCGTGGCGGCCTTCTGGGGAATTTGGCACGCGGTATCGGGCCTAGCGCTTGCCAAGTGGTTTTCCCGCACGGAGGCCGCCCGATGAGCCGCATCTTGATAACCGGCGCCGGCGGCATGATCGGACAGCGGCTTGTCAAGTTGCTGGCAGATGACCATGAAGTGATTGCGACCGATGTCGCTCCACTGACAGATCTTCCGGATAGCGTTGAAAGCTTGCCGATGGACGTACGCGGGCCTGATGTCGCTGATATCATTGGTTCGAAAAAGCCGGACGCCGTTGTTCATCTCGCGTCCATTTTGGAACCCGGAGACCGGCAGTTTGCCTATCAAGTTGATGTCGAAGGCACCCGGAACGTCATCACCGCCTGTGTGGCCGCCAGCGTCCGGCGCCTCGTCGTCACCTCGTCTGGGGCCGCCTATGGCTATCATGCCGACAACCCCGCCCGGCTGAAAGAAACCGATCCACTGCGCGGCAACCCGGAATTTGCCTATTCGGATCATAAACGCCAGGTGGAACAACTGCTGGCCGTGGCCCGGCGCGATGCGCCGCAGCTGGAGCAGGTTGTCTTGCGGGTCTGCACGGTTCTGGGTGAAGGCGTTGAAAACCAGATCACTTCGCTGTTTCACAAGCCACGCTTGTTGGGCGTGACGGGCAGCGAAAGCCCTTTCGTGTTCATCTGGACGGAAGATTTGGCCCGCATTGTCGAGCGCGCTGCAACCTCCGGCCCACCCGGCATTTACAACGTTGCCGGAGATGGCACGCTGACAATGTCCGACCTCGCCAAGCGGCTCAACAAACAGCTGATCCGGCTGCCGGTTGGCCTGCTTAAGGCAGCGCTTGCGATTGCACACCCTCTAGGCTTGTCCCGGTTCGGCGCCGAACAGGTGCGTTTTTTGCAATTCCGCCCGGTGCTCGACAATACCGCGCTGAAAACGGAGTTCGGCTACACCCCCAAACGAACGAGCGCGGAAGTCTTCGATTTGTGGCGCCGGGAGGCCGGGCTATGAAACCGACGGCCATCATCTCAGGTGGAACGGGCGGCCTCGGCCAGGCCTTTGGAGCCATCTTGCGCGCCAACGGCTGGTTCACGGTGATCTTATGCCTGCCCGGGCCTCAGCTTGACGGGTTGAAATTGACCCCAGACACACTGGCGATCGCTTGCGACATCACCGATGCAGCCGCCCTACTCGAAGCTGCACGGGTTATTCGCGAGCATAGGCCGTCAATCGACCTGGTGGTCTACAACGCCGGGATCACCCACATCGGCCCCTTCACCCGTCAGACCCTCGCCGACCACCGCAAGGTGTTTGAGGTCAATTATTTTGGCGCCGTCGCCATGGCGAAGGAGTTTGGGCCGGACGTACGCCACTCAAAAGGCACGCACCTGGCGATCTCCTCGGTCGCTGGCTTTTGCCCTCTGGCCCTCAGAACAGCTTATGCCGGCAGCAAACATGCGCTGGAAGGGTTCTTTAAATCTCTGCGCTCAGAAGAACGGCAGCATGGTGCCTCCTGCCTGATCGCCGCGCCGAGCTTCATCGCAACCAACACAGACGCCGGTACACCGAAAAACTCCGGCATCGCCCGCCCCGGGTCGGCGTCCGATCAGGTGGATGCCATCACACCGGCGCAGGCCGCCGAAACGCTCTACCGCGGCCTTAAACGGCGCCGGGACTTCATTCCGATCGGCCGGGTGGCCCGGCTCTCCAACTGGATCAACCGGCTATCACCCGGCCTCTATCAACGTCTTATGGAGCGGGCAATTCTGACGCAAGCATCACAAAAACCGGGAGGGCAAACCACACCGCATGGCTTGTGACCATCAACAGGGGAGAACCACCGCGCATTAGCGGTCAATAGGCCGCGCCTTGGAACAACAGCCACACCGGGCGCAGCACCACTCGTGGAGGGGAAATTATGGGCAAATTTAATCATTTGGCCGCCAATCTCATGATTGGCGGAACGGTCCTGCTGTACCTATCGCCAGCTTATGCCGGTGGTTGGGACACACTTGGGATCGGCTCAAACGAGCTTTTGTTTGACGACAGCCGGTTTGCATTTGAGGTCACCACCAAAGGGGTTGACCGGAACGTTGACTACGAGGTCACCAACGCCCAAGTCGGCGGTGCCCCGGTCATTGGCGGACCGGCAACAAGCCGCGCGACTCCAAACATCTGGAATTATCAGTTTGCCGCCAAGTTCCGGCTCACCGATCAGTTGGAATGCATGGCGCGCGCCAATGATCCCTATCAGATCGAAGAAGACCTGAATGATGCCTGGCAAGGCCGGTTTTCGCTGACGAAGACGTCTGCCGCGGGCAAAGGCTTTAATGGCACTTGCGCTTACAAGTTCCAGGTGCGTGATGGCCATTACGTGCGCGCCATCGCCGGGGCCAACCTGCTGTATTTGAAGTACCGGACCGACAATTTCACGCTTGGCGGTATCATTCCGCCCGCAACTTACGTCTCCCTTCCGACCCGCCTGAATGTGCGCTCCAATGACCCGAGTTTCGGCTGGCGGATCGGCGCGTCTTACGAAATCCCAGAATATGCGATCCGGGCGAGCCTAATTTACGATTCCGCGATTGACGTTGACCTTGACGGCGGCACCGAGGTGACGGGCGTTACCAGTTTCGACAGCTTTGCCTCCGTGACGATGCCACAATCCCTGGAGCTCAATCTGCAAACCGGCATCGCCCCGGATTGGCTGGCAACTTTTGGCATCAAATGGGTCGATTGGTCGAAACTTCAGTCATTGAAGGTCACCAATCCGGTAGGAAATACAGTCGTCAACCGGTTCCTTGGCTATGACGACGGCTGGACCATCCGCGCCGGGATTGCTCACAAGGTCAATGACTGGCTGAAAGTCGGCTCGACCGTCCGCTGGGACCGGGGTGTCGGTCAGTCCTATTCGGACACCTATTCATTTGGTGTTGGAACAGCGCTCAAACTGGATGAGCATGCAGAACTCACCATCGGCACCGCGGCCACTTACAAAACTTCCGGCTCCGGTGACCTGACAAATCTGGCATCCACGTCCGGCGCGACCACCCAATATAAATACGGCAATTCGTGGAACTATACGCTTCAGACCAAACTGAAGTTCTCGTTCTAAGAAACAACAAAAGCCGCATTCCATAGGATGCGGCTTTTTCTTCAGGTCAGGGCCAAGCTACATCTTGCCGGTTGCCTAGCAGCCTATCTTGTTCAGGCACATAGACCCATTTCGACGGCTTCGTCAGGACGGTGAAGCGCGGCGTTGGCGGCGACCATGGCAACTGCATGCACCCGGTTTTTCGCGCCAAGGCGCTTGATGGCAAAACGGATGTGCGCCTTGACTGTGGCCGTGGTGACTCCAAGCTCGTAGGCGATCTGCTTGTTCACCTTGCCCTCACACAGCTTCAACATGATCTCCAGCTGGCGCGGTGTCACGCCTTCCAGAATGTTTTCGCTTGGCACAAAAGCTCTCGTCACAGGCTTTGCCCGGAGGAGCAGGTCCTGGGTCGAATGGAGCGCAAAGTGAGCAGTCATGACGGGGTCCTCTTCCTCTGGTGAATGACGTGAGAGGAGTTTTGTTCAGGACAAGCGAATTGTAAAATGTTAACTTGAGTATTGCTAATAGCTAATTTTTTGCAATTTGACCGGACGAAAGTATGCAGAAGAACCTCTATTCCGGCCACACGCTGCGCCAGATCCGCGCGGACACCGGCCTCTCGCAAGTGGAATTTGCAAAAAAGCTCGGGCTTTCAACGCCCTATATCAACCAGATCGAAAACAACAACCGGCCCATCACCGCCTCGGTTCTGCTTGCCATTCACCGAATTTTCGGCACGGATCTGGCAGCCTTCGAAGACAATGATCTCGATCGCATGACCCAGGATCTGGAGGAAATCTTCACAGATACCCGGTTTCACGGCACAAGAATTAGCAAGCAAGATCTGCACGAGCTTGTCACCCGCGCCCCGGAAGCGGCCAAAGCCATCATGGACATGTACGGCACCATGCGCGCCTATCATGAAAAGGACGCCGGCGAAGACGATCTTCTTCAAATGAACGCCTCTGATGATGGCACCGGCAGCATCGCCAAGTCGGCCTATGAGGAAGTCCGAGACTATTTTCATTATCAGGACAATTACGTAGATGCGATCGACCGGGCCGCTGAACAATTGGCCCACCAGATCAACCTGACAGCGGATACACCAAAACTGACCGCTCTCACAGATTGGCTCTTTGAGACGTATGACATCACCGTAGAGCAGCATGGAGCGGAAGACGCGGCGCTGATCCGGCACAGTGATTTTGACCGCCGTATCTCCATTCACCGCGCCGTGCCGGACAGTTCAAAATCATTTTTACTCGGCACGGTGATTGCCGAACTCCATGCCAAGGACAAGCTGACATCAGAAGTCAAAGCCGCCCGCTTCCGGACCCAATCGGCCGACAGCATTTCCCGGCTCGCCCTACGCAATTATTTCGCCGGCTCCCTGCTGTTGCCGTATGACGCCTTTCTGGACGCTGCATCGGCCTGCCGCCATGACACCCAGCGCCTGTCGCACCAGATGGACGCCAGTATCGAGCAGATCTGCCACCGGCTGTCGACCCTGCAACGCAGTGGCTCCAAAGGCATTCCGTTTTATTTCGTCAAGATCGACAGGGCCGGCAATGTCGTCAAGCGGCACAGCGCGACCCGGTTTCAATTCGCCCGTTTCGGTGGGTCTTGTCCGCGCTGGAACGTGCATCAGGCGTTTGAACAAACAACAGACAAGTTTATATCGCAAATCGCCCAGATGCCGGACGGGGTCAAATACCTGTGCGTTGCGACCAGCGTCACCAAACACACCGCTGACTATAAAACCCAGGCCCGCCGGTACGCCCTTGGTTTTGGCTGCGAAGCGCAATACGCCGATGCGATTGTATATGCCGATGGCCTGGCGATGGACGAACGGTCTGTTCCCGAACCCTTGGGGGTTAACTGCCGGATCTGCCCGCGCGACAATTGCGATCAGCGCGCATTTCCTGCGATCAACACAACTCCCTTTATCGACAGCCGCGAGCGCGGTGTTGTGCCCTATCAGGCGAAGGCTGCGCGGTAGGCTTTCTGCACCATCGAAAAAAGGCCGCCTATCCAGCGCTGTCCCGGACTTGATCCGGGACCTCTAGATCTGCCCCGGCTCGAGACCGAGGCGGCAATGCTTGTTCCTGATTACACATCCTTTTAGGACGCGGAAGCGCCTTGAAGACCCGCCGCCTCCAACAAGGCTTTCAGATCCTCCGGATCGCCAATGCGATTGGCCATCAGGAGAATAAGCCGGGCGTTGAACGCATCGCTTTCCGCCTTGCTGAGGCCTTCGTGGGCAGCCAGAAGGTCGGCATAGAAATCATCCGGATGGCGGAGCTGCGCCTTGGTTACTGTCTGCGCCATTAGGCGGCCTCCCCTTTGCCGATGGCCCGGTTGAGGGCGGTTTCTATTTGGGACCAATCAAGTTCCGTCCAGCGGGCTGCGATATGCTGATCGGGTCGCATCAGGTAAACGGCAGTTTTGGCCTCTCCAAGGTACCGGTCACGCAGATCCGCACCGATTGCCCCCGCCGGAACGCAGATACTTTCAACCGGAATGCCGGCAATTTCGGAGTGGTCAGGAACATCCACGCCCAGCGCCAGAAGCTTGAAGCCGCCATTGAGCATTTTCAAAAGCCAATCTTCGCCAAGCGGAGCATCCGCCGCCGGACTGCCCGGTCGCGTGCGGGCCGGCAAGCCGTCGACATCGTCGCTGTTCAACGGTGACGTTTCATAGACGCACGGCACGGACAGGCGCCCAGAGTTCACCAGTGGGCGGGCAAACTCATAGCCTTCCGAAAGATCCAGAACCGCGTCCCGGAAAATCCGGCTCATCTCGGATTTCGGCGTGATGAAATCGGTCGAGCGGGAGCTTTGCAGGATGTTTTCATCCGCCGCCCACTCGCGCTCCAGCCCATAACTGTCCAGCAAGCTGTCCGGCGCCTTGCCATCCAGAACCAGTTTCAGTTTCCAGCCAAGATTGTCCGTGTCCTGGAAGCCGGAATTGGCACCGCGCGCGCCAAACGGAGACACCTGGTGGGCTGCATCACCGGCAAAGATCACCCGGCCATGACGGAATTTTTCCATGCGGCGGCACTGGAAGGTGTAGATCGACACCCATTCCAGATCAAAGTCTACGTCGTCGCCCAACATCTGTTTGAGACGCGGGATAACGTTTTCCGGTTTCTTTTCTTCTTCCTTGTCGATGTCCCAGCCGAGCTGCAGATCGATCCGCCAAACCCCGTCCGGCTGCTTGTGAAGAAGGGCGGATTGATCCTTGTTGAAGGGTGGGTCGAACCAGAACCAGCGTTCGGTCGGAAAATCTGCCTTCATGATCACATCTGCAATCAGGAAATTATCTTCGAACACCCGGCCGACGAAATCCAGATCCAGCATCCGCCGGGACGGGGACCCAGCACCATCACAGGCAATCAGCCATTCAGCTTCCAGACGGTAAGCACCATCCTGGGTGTCGATAATCAGGGCCGTGTGACCAGCTTTCTGTTCCAGCGAGGCAACCTTGTTGCCGCCGCGGATTTCGACCGGTTTGCCTTCCAGCTGCAGGGCCCGCAACCGCTCGACCAGATAGAGCTCGCAATAATACTGCTGCAGGTTGATAAAGGCCGGACGCCGGTGGCCGTCTTCCGGCAGAAGATCAAAATTATAAACCTGCCGGTCCCCAAAAAAGACACGGCCGTGGCTCCAGACAACGCCCTTGTTGACCATTTCTTCGCCGCAGCCATACCGGTCGAGGATTTCCAGGGACCGTTTGGAAAAACAGATTGCTCGGGACCCGACGCTAACCTTGTCGTTGTCATCCAGAACAACAACAGGCACGTCCTGCTGTGCGAGATCGATGGCCATGGCAAGGCCGATTGGGCCCGCGCCAATCACCACCACCGGATGGCGGATAGGGCTTGACGCATCCTGATCCGGCGACCGCTTGTAAGGGTACAGCGGCGCTTCAAACAACTTGGTCACAGGTTCTCCTCCCTGCCGGGGATTTCTAATTTTCTAACTGCTGCCGGATGGCGCTCGAAATCCAAAAAGAACTCATCGAGCTGCGGCGAGGCGACACCTGTACCGGCCAGCATGGCATGTACTTGCCCGCGATGATGGATCTGATGCTGGAACAGATGCAGCAGCGTGTTGCCAATCGTTTCCTGGAACACGCCTTTTTCGCCCCGATCCTGCTGCACGGTTTGAGTCAAGTCCGCCTCATTCAATTGATCGCAGAATACAATCAATTGGCGGTCGCATTCAGCCTGCGCCGCATTCAACTCAAGGGCCGTCTTTAGGGCCGGAACATCATAAACCGACCGCCCCTGCCCTGCCTCAATCAACGCATCAATATAATACCGGTCGACCTCCAAAATGTGATTGAGCGTTTGGAGGATGGACGGAAAGAAGTTGGTTCTTTCCGCCTCAATCTCCAGCTGGCTCAACCGGCGGCATGCCGCATACAGCTGCTCATTGGCATAAGCATTGTTGCGCGCCATGAGGCGAAGATGGTCGACAGCAAGGCTCATGTTATCCCTGCAGGTCGGCCCACATCTTGGCATCGCGTTCTGCGGTCCAGATGCGCGGCGTATCGATGCCGAGTGCCTCGTCATAGGCACGGGCCACGTTGAACGGCAGGCAGTGCTCGTAGATGGCGTAGTCCTTGAACTTCGGATCACACTCGGCGCGGCAGGCATCCCAAGCGTCTTTCAGCGATCCGCCACCCTGGGCCACGCGGGCCACTGGTTTATACGTCGAGGTGACAAAGTCGGCCGTGCTGGTCAGCGCCTTGCCAACCATTTCCTTGCCAACCAGCGCATCACCGCGGCCCGGTGCAATGGCTTCCACATCATAGGCGCGGATCGCTTCGAGCGTTGTTGGCCAGTCGTTGAAATGACCGTCACCGCAATAACAGGCCGAGTGGTATTCAACGATGTCACCGGTGAACATGACGTTCTCGTCCGGCACATGGATGACGATGTCACCAGCAGTGTGCGCGCGGCCAAGGAACCTAAGATCCACGCGGCGTTTGCCGAGATAGACAGTCATGCGGTCGTTGAAGGTGGTTGTCGGCCAGGTCAGCGGCGGGATTTTGCTGACGTCATCATACCCCATGAACAGGCGCGGGAAACGCATGAACTCGGACTCGCGGTCTTCCGCACCGCGTTCCACAACCATGGAGCGGGCCTTTTGGCTCATGATGATGTTCGGTGCCTGATAGGCGGCTGCACCCAGCACACGGACCGCATGATAATGGGTCAGCACCAAGTGGCTGATCGGCTTGTCGGTCACCGAGCGGACCTTTTCGATCACCTTATTGGCAAGTGCCGGGGTCGCCTGCGCCTCGACGATCATAACGCTGTCGTCGCCGATGATCACACCGGTGTTCGGATCACCTTCTGCGGTAAAGGCCCAAAGATCCTTTCCAACTTCAGTGAAGGAGATCTTTTTTTCTTCCATGTCGCCAACAGAAGCGAATTGCTTGCTCATGAGCCTGTGTTCCTTAAGATTATTTTGAAGGGGTCCAGCCGTCCGGAAGTGCACCGATGTCTTGAAGTGCTTGTTCCGAAAATTCTTGGCGGAAGGATTTGATCGCTCCATAATTTGGAGCGGTTGTGTAAAACGCAAAGACCGTGTCCTTGGCGCCCGGGCCATCGACCCAGCCGACAAACCAGCCTTCCAGTGTGCCTTTTGAAGGGCCAGAGGCGATGCGCCCTGCCCCGGTTTTGGCATGCAGCGTGTAGTCGTCTTGCGTGCCTAAGTTGGACGCGTTTTCAAGTGCATTGAGCGTCTCGGATTTGATCTCGATTTCGCCCTTACGGAGAGCAGAAAGGAAATCGACCTGTTCGCGCAGACTGATTGTCAGGCTGTCACCGCCCAGCCAGAAGTCATTGCTGGCGGCCGGAACGGTTTGATTGCCATAGGAAAACCGCGCCAAATAGTCCTTGTACCGGTCCGTGCCTACATCCGCTGCAACATCCTTGAAATACCAGACGACGGAAAACTTGAACGCGCTGTCGAGCGTGTGATCCCGTTTCCAGATCTTCGGCCAGAAACTCAAAGGCGGATGTTTTGTCTTGTCCCACTGGCGCGTCGCCGCTGCATCTGCAGCCACACCACTTTCAAGCGCGATCAGGTAATTTGGGATCTTGAACGTCGACCACGGAGCATGGCGGGTATCGATGTCTTCTTCGCCGTAGCGATAGGTTTTGCCCGTCTCAAGATCGAGCGCATAAAAGCCAACGGAGCGGCCTTCGGACAACGTCTGAAGCTTGTCTGAGGCGATCAGCTGGCTATCATCGGCTATGACCGACTGCGCAAGGCCAAGCATCAGAAGTGCGGTGGTCAAAATTATCGAGAGACTTTTCAGTGTTCCCTCCATGGCCTCACCTTTCCTTCGTCATTGCCGGACTTGATCCGGCAATCCAATCCGTAACCGAGCCACAAGAACAGTTCCTGGATTTGGCAGGTGAAACGGCCTGGATACCCGGGTCGAGCCCGGGTATGACGGCGATGTTGGGAACAAAGAACCTCACACGTTCACGCCTTCTCGACCGTCTGTTCGATCGCGCCGAAGATGGAGTGGTTGTCAGAATCCATCATCTCGATGCGCACCACGTCTCCGAACTTCAAGAACGGTGTTTTGGCATCGCCCTCATTGATGGTTTCGATCATGCGCAGTTCGGCAATGCAGGAATATCCAGCCCCGCCATCGGCGAGCGCTTTGCCCGGACCGCCGTTCAGCTTGTTGGAGACTGTTCCAGAGCCGATCACCGTGCCGGCCGACAGCGCCCGCGTGCGTGCGGCATGGGCGATCAGCCGGCCAAAATCGAAGGTCATATCTATGCCGCCTTCGGCCCGGCCGAAGGGCTGATCATTGAGGTCGACATGGAGCGGCAGATGCAGTTTGCCGTCTTTCCAGGCATCGCCCAGCGCATCCGGCGTAACAGCAACCGGCGAAAAGGCTGAGGATGGTTTGGACTGGAAAAAGCCAAAGCCCTTGGCGAGCTCGCCTGGAATAAGCCCACGCAGAGACACGTCGTTGACCAGGACAATCAGTCGGACATAGGCCAATGCATCTTCCGCACTGACGCCCATGGGCACATCGCCGGTGATGACGGCAATCTCGCCTTCCATGTCGATGCCAAAGGCCTCGTCCGGCATCTTGATTGGATCGCGCGGAGCGATGAAGGTGTCCGATCCGCCCTGATACATCAACGGATCGGTCCAGAAGGTGTCCGGCATGGTCGCGCCGCGGGCTTTGCGCACTAGCTCAACATGGTTCACGTAGGCCGAACCGTCCGCCCACTGATAGGCGCGCGGCAACGGCGACAGGGCATCGTGCTCATGAAAACGGATTGTCGGCACGGCATCATGAGAGAGGCTTTCCGCCAAGAGTTCCAGTTTCGGTGCGACACGCTCCCAATCATCCAGCGCGGCTTGGAGGGTTGGTGCGATATGGCTGGCATCGGTGCAATAAGTCAGACGCTCGTTGACCACCACCAATATGCCGTCTCGGCTGCCATTCTTCAGACTTGCCAGTTTCATGAAAATTTCTCCCCAAGCCTATTTTGTTATGACCAGCCCATCATGGCCGACAATCGTCTGCCCGGAAAAGCCATTTGCAGCGTCCAGCCACTCTTGTTTTTCAAAACCAGGAAGATCCGCCGGGATAAGGTGATTGAACAGCAGGGTTTTGGCCCCAGCAGTTTCCGCGATCTTCGCGGCATCCGACGCCATGGTGTGGCTGTCGACCAAATGCTGGCGCAGGCGCTCGCCGTTGCCAGTGACTTCGACGATCTTGTCGACGCCGCGTTCCAGCATGGCTTCATGCACCAGCACATCGCAATCCTTGGCGAACTCAGCCAGCGGCGGGAAATAGGCCGTATCTGCAGAAAAAACCACCGACCAATCGTCGGTGTCGAAACGCAAGGCAAAACAATCAACCACCGGCGGATGATCTACTCTCAGCGCGGTCGCCTTCAAGTCTCCGTCTTGAAGCGGAACAGGTCCTTCCTGCAAGAGATGGATCTGCACCAGGTCGCGCAGGTCCGGACGGCCTTCATCCTCTATCCTCAGATCAATGTCATAGCTCATGGAGGACAGAAACCCGTCCCAATAGTCAATGAGATCCGTCGGGCCGACCACACGGACCGTGTGCGCCAGACCGCTTGTCCAGGCGGTATGTAATAGAGGACCAAGCTCCAGGACATGGTCCGAATGCATGTGCGTAATGAAGATGAGATCAAGTTCTTTTAAGGAAACGCCGGCATCAACCAGTCCGCGGGTCACCCCAAGACCGCAGTCGATCACGCAGCGGCGGCCGCCGATCTCAATCAGCGAACTTGTCGGCGATGGTCCACCTGGACGGATCGCCGGACCACCTTTGGAACCGAGAATGACAAGCCGGTCTTCCAAACGCTTTTCTGATGTCATTTTCTCACTCTGTTCAACAAAGTCTGCCAATCAGCCAGTTCCTGCAAATTAGCCCCTCATTCTGGCCGTTGGCCCGGCCTCTCCCGCAGGAAGAAGTTCTTTAGGAGCCAATAGACACTGAATTCACCCGAAGTGCTTGAAATATGTCAAATTTGCCTTTGGTTTCTGACTGGCAGGCTGTTTCAAGACACAATTCGCTCTCTCAAAGGGACAAGGTTCGGGCGAGAGATCATAAACTCTAACAGCCGCCTACTTGTCCCAAGTGCCTTCCGGCGTGCCGTCGAATTTCTTTTCAATCGCGTCCCAGCAGTCGATGTAGTCGTCCTGCAGCGGGGCTTCCTTGGCCGCATATTCGGTCAGGTGTTGCGGGAAGCGGGTCTCGAACATGAAGGACATGGTGTTGTCGAGTTTTTCGGCCTGAAGATCTGCATTGGATGCACCTTCAAAGGCATTGTTGTCCGGCCCATGCGGCAACATCATGTTGTGCAGGCTCATGCCGCCCGGCACGAAGCCCTGCGGTTTGGCGTCATATTGGCCGTAAATGTTGCCCATCAATTCCGACATGATGTTCTTGTGATACCACGGCGGCCGGAAGGTGTTCTCCGCCACCATCCAACGTTCACGGAACAGTACAAAGTCGATGTTGGCTGTGCCCGGCACGCCTGATGGTGCTGTCAGGACGGTGAAGATCGATGGATCTGGGTGATCAAACAAGATCGCGCCAATCGGGCAATACGTTCTGAGGTCATATTTCACCGGCGCGTAATTGCCGTGCCAGGCCACAACGTCGAGCGGCGAATGGCCGATTTTTGTCTCGTGGAACTGGCCGCACCATTTCACAGTAACGGTGCTCGGAGTTTCCTTGTCCTCATACCAGGCGACGGGGGTCTTAAAATCGCGCCGGTTGGCCATGCAGTTGGCACCGATCGGGCCTCGGCCCGGCAGCTCGAATTTCTGGCCATAATTTTCGCAGACAAACCCACGCGCCGGTCCTTCAACCACCTCAACCCGGTAGACCAGACCGCGTGGCATAATGGCGATTTCCTTCGGCTCCAGTTCAATGATGCCGAGCTCGGTATAGAACCGCAAGATGCCTTCCTGCGGCACCACCAGAAGCTCACTGTCAGCGGAGAAGAAGTATTCATCTTCCATCGACTTCGTGGCGAGATAAATATGAGTCGCCATACCGACCTGGGTGTTGACGTCGCCAGCCGTCGTCATGGTGCGCATGCCGGTCAGCCAGGTCAGGCCCTCTTCGCCATGCGGCACCGGATCCCAGCGGTACTGCCCGAGTGAGACAACGTCGTCACAAACGTTTGGTGCGCTTTTCCAGTAGGGCAGATCGATCTTTTGGAAACGGCTGGTGTGTTTGACCGATGGGCGGATGCGGTAACACCATGTCCGTTCGTTCTGATGGCTCGGTGCTGTGAACGCGGTTCCGGAGAGCTGTTCGCCATATAGGCCATAGGCGCATTTTTGCGGGCTGTTCATGCCCTGCGGCAAAGATCCCGGCAGAGTTTCGGTTTCAAAATCATTGCCGAAACCCGGCATGTACTGGAGTTCGTTTTGCATGGTGTTACCGCCTTGACCTGCAATCGTCTGGTGATCGACCTTGTTCATGTTCGCACCCTCCTGGAACACGTTCCGTCAATTTAGTTGCATATGTAACTATTCAATTCAGCCGGGTCAAGAGCGATCCGGATTCGTTTCAGCACATCCCGAATGCGCGCCGTCCCTTGCAACTTTGAGCCATTTGAATTAGAATAGAACATAATAGGAACATTAGGGATTCTCATGCGGTTTCAGGACACTTTTGGTGAGCCAATGCCAAACATACCGGCGATGGCTGCACCCAAGACACATGTACAAGACAAATCCGCTGTTAAGTCCGGGGGGGAGCAACCACAGCCGACAAAGGTCAATGCCGCAGACTTGGAGACCATGATGCTGTTTTTGCGGCGCTCACGCGACCGGGCGTTGACGATCCGGGAAAACTCGCCGGCCGGCAGTTATCTGGAAAGTGTCCTCAACCGCACCATTTCGGGCATCGACCAAGAACTTTCCCAGCTGACATATCTCTTGGCCAAACGCGACTTGCCAACACAAAGGCCCACCAAAATGCGGCCGGCGCTCTAATCACGGCTCTAATCTCTGCAATATTGAATTAGCGCAGCTTACGTTGCGCGATATGGACAAGCCCATTCAACTGAGAAATAGTGCCGCTGGTATTTTTCAGGAGATTTTCAGGAGATTTTCAGATGAATGGTGCAGAGGCGCTGGTTGAAACATTGCTAGCTTCCGGTGTTTCGGTATGTTTTGCCAATCCAGGCACATCTGAAATGCACTTTGTGGCCGCTTTGGACACACACCCGGAAATGCATTGCATATTGTGCCTGTTCGAAGGTGGTGTGACCGGCGCGGCCGACGGTTATGCCCGTATGAGCGGCAACGTCGCCGGCACTTTGCTGCATTTGGGGCCTGGGTTTGGAAACGGTTGGGCCAATCTCCACAACGCCCGGAAGGGCCGCTCCGGCGTCGTCAACATTGTTGGCGATCACGCTGGTTACCATCTCAAACATGATGCCCCGCTGCGCTCGGACCTTGATGGTGTCGCCGGATCGGTTTCGCACTGGATGCAGCGGCCGACCGACAGTTTGATGGTCGCCAGCGCCGGGGCCGAAGCCATCCGACAGGCCCGGAGCGGCCAGATTGCAACGGTTATCCTTCAAGCAGACTGTGCCTGGGGCGACAGCGGCACGGGACCGGAACAGGCACGCAAGCCGGCACCGAAACACCGGCCTGATTCGGACCGGGTTGCCGCGGCAGCACAAGCCCTCACCCAGCCCGGGGCTGCGCTCATGGTCAGTGGACCGGCGGTTTTTGGAAAAGGTGCAGAACTCGCTGGACAAATTGCAGCCCGCACGGGCTGCCGTCTGCTCGCCCCGTATTTTGCCCCGCGCATCGCCCTAGGAGACGGTGCGGTGGCCTTCGACATCCTGCCCTATGGCACCGATGTCAGCGTCGACTTCCTATCGGGCCTGTCCCGCATTGTCCTTGTGGGTGACGATACGCCGGTGAATTTCTTTGCTTATCCCGGCAAGCCGTCGACACCGGAACCGGCTGGCTGTGCCCTGGACCGGCTGTGTTATGGGGACTGGGATGTCCTGTGGACGCTTGACGCCCTGGCGGAAGCCGCCGGTGTCGATTGCAGCGAGCAAGTCACCCGGATCAAACGGAAGGTTCCTGAGACCGGTACCG
Source organism: Roseibium sp. (assembly GCF_965216085.1). Classification (GTDB taxonomy): domain Bacteria; phylum Pseudomonadota; class Alphaproteobacteria; order Rhizobiales; family Stappiaceae; genus Roseibium. Next base: position 3,897,903 of record NZ_OZ244138.1, read on the forward strand.
GCCGGCTGACGGCCGACGGGATCGGCCGCAACTTGGCGAGCGCCCTTCCAGATGGCGCAATTGTCGTCAATGAAGCCATCACCGCTGGAGCGGGCATCTGGCCTCACATGAATGTTGCCGCCGGTCACGACCGGCTCAACAACACCGGCGGCTCTATCGGCCAGTGCCTGCCGAATGCGCTAGGCGCGGCGGTCGCTTGCCCGGACCGGCCGGTCTTTGCCGTTTCCGGAGACGGGTCGGCAATGTATCAGCTGCAGAGCCTCTGGACGGCCGCCCGCGAAAAGCTGGATATCACGATCGTGATCATCGCCAACCGAGGCTATCAGATCCTCCATGGCGAGTTGGAAGCGCAAGGTGCGCCAAAACCCGGCCGTAACGCCAGCGCCATGTTCGACATCGAAGATCCGCTGCTCGACTGGGTGTCCCTTGCTGCTGGTCACGGTGTTCCTGGCGTACGTGCCGACAGCGAAGAAGGTTTTGCCGAAGCGCTTGAAAAGGCAGCGAATACTGAGGGTCCGTTCCTGATCGAAGCGGTGATTTGAGGAGTGTGAAGCACTCGCGACGCACTCTGGGCATGGGCAGTAAACAATTCCAACCTGGATCACGCAGGGTTTGAATAACGTTACTCGCGCCCGACTCTTCTTAAGAAGAACCTAGTCTGCAGTATCGGCTGCCTCTTCATCTTCAAAACGCGACGTAAAACAGTAAATATTGATTCAAATTTTGCGGAATTGGCTTCCCGCACTGATATATATCAATTCTCGAACATATGAATTTTCGTAATCTCCGAAACAGTCCTCCAAATACCGCGTGGTGACAGACTTACGGAGATGCGCAAATGGTTTCTGCAACAGTTGATGAAATCCTCTTAGGCTCCGATATCGCTCCGGACAGCGCAGCAACAGGCGCAGCGTTTTATAGCAGTATCGTCAACACGCCCGGCGCAATCGTTCCAGGCTCGGATGCCACCGGCGGCTACATCCAAATCGGCGCGACCGGAGAAGATGTAAGCCCAGATGCCTACCGGTCCGGTTTACAATCCGGCCGGGAATACATCATCTCGCTGACGATTAACGGCGTTCCCAACGACTTTGACAACCGGGCGGGTTTCACTCTAGCTGATCCCACTACGGGGCAATCCCTTGCTTACTACAACGGCAACAACTTGTACCGGGGAGAAAGCGGCGGCTCCACCATTTGGACTGAACAGTATTACCGTTGGGAAACAAACTCTTCTGTCTATTCGACGGAACCAATCATTGTCGTTTATCCCAGAGGGGAAACAGCCAGTTACACGCTGTCGATTACCGATACGACCCTTCCTGTCGTGACGGCGGTCACTGGATCGACCAAAGGATCCTTAGATGAGACGACCCTTTTGCGGGACGCTCCTGACGGCACATCCACGGACCCAGCGATAGCCACCATTGTTGTCACTGACACAATCTATGGCAGCACTCAAGGGGCATTCGACACGGACGCCTACCAGCTCAATGTCGAAGCCGGCAAGGAATACGTCATTGAACTTTTGCAGAGCGATGTCGGCAACACTTTTGCGTCCGGCACCAATACATCGCTGTTTCTCAAGGACATGGACGGCAATACAGTCGGCACAACGGCCCAAACGGGGACATCAAACACACTTGAGAAGGTCACTTTTACGGCTGAAAACACCGAGACGCTGATTATCCAGAATTGGTTCAGAACGTTCAACACATCCGACGATGCGGCCACTGAAGTAAATTACTACAGGCTGAACGTGGAAGAAGTCTCCGGGACAACAGATCCCGGGACAGATCCTTCGGTTGCAACGCAAGTGTTCCGGTTTTTCAATACTGTCACCGGCACCCACTTCTTCACGTCGAGTGAAACCGAGCGCGACAATATCCTTTCAACATTACCGCATATGACGTTTGAAGGCGCAGCGTTCGGCTCCAACGCAACCGCCAGTGACGGTGTTGCCGTTTACCGGCTGCTCAACACAGCAACCGGCAGTCACTTCTACACCGCAAATTTCCAGGAATGGTTCGACCTGGTGCACAGCAATCCGGCATTCAATGACGAGGGCATTTCCTACTATGCCTATACCAGTGCCAGTGACAGCAACACACCACTCTACCGGTTCTATAACACCCAAACCGGCACGCATGTGTTCACCGCAAGTGACGCGGAGCGGGACAACATCATCTCAACCCTTCCGCAATTCAATTATGAGGGCGTCGCATATTACGTCGATCTTGTTTAGACGCATGGCCTTTTTGAGGGCGTTTCAATACCCTCTGATCGGGTGGACTTGACGGTTTCGGGAGATGACCAGCGGTTTTGTGGTCTTTGGGCGGTCGTTTCTCAGGCGCCTGAGAAATGACCGCTTATCCATACATTGGCGAGAGTGTGAGCCTTCAATGCCATATACGACTTCCTGCCATTGCGGCGCCGTCTCAGTGGAAATGCAGCGGCGGATCAAAAAACTCACCAGATGCAACTGCTCGATTTGCCGCCGGTATGGAGCGCTTTGGGCCTACCAGCAAAGAAAAGCCATCACGGTGACGGCGGACAAGGGGGCGTTAAAGTCCTACGCCTGGGGAAAGAAAAGCATTGAGTATTTCCGCTGCAACAATTGTGGCTGCATCACTCATTACGAACGGACAGACCGCCGTCCCGACGGGTCTGACATGAGCGCGGTGAATATGTGCAACATCATAGATCCCGCAAGTATCGCCGCCGTCCCAATCCGCCTGCTGGACGGAGCTGGCTCCTGGAAGGTGCTCCGCGAGGCGGCCGAGCCAGATCTACTTGGTTCGCCGGTAGAAGAACGCCGGGAAGATTGACCTTCACCACTGCTGTAAAGCGATGATACCGGAGTACCTTCATGAAGCAGCCAAGCCTACAGTTGTTCCTGTGTAGCAGGATCGAATTCTATTCCCTCGAATGAGGGATAGACACCTTCGACAGATCCTAAAAGTCCGCCAAACGCAACAACAGTGATGTACCACTTCCCCTCGTCAAGGAGTGCCAAATACTGTGCCGAAACCCTAGTGCGGCCAAACACGTTTGATTTGCCGACGGTTACAGATGGAAGGATTACATAAGGTGTTCCATCTGCGGTTTCCTTAAATTCTGCGTTGTCCCAACCGAGCGTAAAAGTCTCAATTTTATTTCCGATGTTCTTGTCTATCGCTTCGGTATCCTGCACATAAAGCCCAACCCATCGGTCAGGCTCTAAGTCTGCGAACCCACGTGCAGCCACGTATCGTTCCAAGAGTCGTGGCGGAAAAGCTGCCCCTATGGCCCAATAGTCCTTTTCCAGAACGGCAGCCTCATACCGTACAACCATCCCCGCCAAGGCGCCCCGCTCTTCCGATGTCAAACTACGTGCAAAGGCTGAATAACTCATTGTTATCAATAAGATGATGCAAATTATGCGGCAAGTCATGATGATGCACTCCTCATCTCCGCTTGGGGCACACTCCAACTGAAACTCGAGCGACCGCCCCACCAATATTTTTGATTTCAAGCTCCCTGGAATATGCTTCTCATTCTTCGAGAAGTGGCTAATGGCCCACCAGATAACAGTCGGCGAAGGTCCAGGTAATTTCAAAATACACTAAGGACCCGAAAAACGCACAACCTGCGATTAAATGATTTGTTTGTCGATATCTGTTTCAGACGGTTTCAATGCTACATTACGGTATTGCTCTAATTTTCACGAGCACTTCGCCTCAGTGCAGCATCCAATCGAGATCCCACACAGGACAAGGCTCTCAAGCTGACCTAAACATTGCACAAATATACAGAGATCAATTCCGACAACCCACCGCCTTTGCAACGACCTCTTCGGCGTTGCTGTCGTGCGATGCAACAACGGCAAGTCCAGGTAGTTTTTCCTTCAATCGCCGGACTTTGGCAAAAGAGGCCAGAACCGTCTCCTTGTCCCCGGTCCCAGGGACGACATCTTGCTCGAGGAGACGGGTTTCATAGGTGAGATCCCCCACCAGCAGAATTGGGTCCCATCCGGCTTGCCGAATCAGCAAGGACATTGAGCCAGATGTGTGCCCAGGGGTTGGCAGCAATACCATTGAGCCGTCGCCAAAAACATCATGGGCCCCATCAAAGTCTTCCAGGATCGGGTCGTCGGTCGGTTTGAACGAAATCTGATGCCATTTTGCGGACGGGATTTCTATGTGCTCGCGCAGGATCCATTCCCGTTCCGGGTGGGGTTCGGATAAAATGGCCCACTCCCGCTCATTCACTATCAGATCGGCTTGTGGAATTTGTGCGATCCCGCCGACATGATCAAAATGCAGATGCGAGATGATAGCCATCCGGATATCGCTAGCATCGAAGCCTGCCCGCTTGAGCACATGGTCAACACGGTCACCTTCGCTGATCTCCAGCCGGAATATCCATGGCAGCAAAAACCGTCCGACGGCCTGTTTGATATAGCTTTTGTCCGACAGAATGGCCGGATCAATTCCGGTGTCGAACAAGACCAAACCCTCACGGTGTTTGATGAGGAAAAAATAGAGTGGCAGGGGCACCCACTCGTTTGAAAAGAAAACCCACCAAAGCCGCGGCATCCGGCTGCCGAACCGATGTTCCTTGTGTTGCTCGCCGTGACCGCCGTTCAAAACCTGGACTGAAGTAATCAGTTGATCGGGTTGGCCGGTCGAGGCCGGCGAATGGGAGTTTGTATCGGTCATTGGCGATCCCCCTCAATGCGGCCGCATGGATGCTGGGTATCTTCGGTTCTCTACCAGGTTTTCTGCGGCCGTATTCAACAGGGAAATCATGATCTCAAGACGAATGAAACGCCTTGACTTGCCTCAACGCGTGTTCTGAAGACCGTTACCAAACGCATATCCGAGGCAGCGGGAGATCCCCTATTGCTTCGCCTTTAAAATAGCCCGAAATTTAAAATTAGGGGCGTTCAACACCTACCGGAAGAACTGCTGCCACAATAGAAAGACTGCGAGTAAAATGAGAGTGCCTCCAAGCAACCTATTGAGCAGAATCCGCCGGGTTGGCGTGCGCATATACCGCTCTACTTGGCTGCCAAACACCGCCCAGCTTCCAATTCCAAAGAAGCAAATGACGCAATAAAGGCATACGAAGAAATAGAGCGCCGATGGGTTTTGATCGAGTTCAAACAGGCCAACAGCGGCAATGCAGGCACCCCATGCCTTTGGGTTAAGCCATTGCAGAGCGGCTCCTTGCCAAAAGCTCGGCTTTGTATGGTCGCCCTCGTTCAAATCGCCGCTGGATGTCAGCAATTTGAAACCGAAATAAACAATCAGACCAGCTCCGAGAAACGTCAGCGTATCAATCACAAATCCGTAGCGCTGAGCGATCGCAGAAAGCCCTAGCCCAATCAAAAACAACAACAGCGTAAATCCGGCCGTCGCGCCTGAAACAAACCCAAGAGCATTGCGAACTCCCAGATTCAGGCCCGTTGACAGCGTGATCAAATTCACAGGCCCAGGTGAAATTGACATCGTCAGCGCAAAAAGCGCCATTGCAGCGGTTTGATCCATTTGGCTTTCCCCTTTTCAGCCGAAGGTAGGCAGCCAAAATTCAACAAACAAGTTGAAGTATTTGATCTCATAATTAAATTGAGCTGCATAATGATTGAACATCTAAAGTCCATCGCAGTCTTTACGGAGGTCGTGCGTTCAGGCCAGTTTCGCACTGCGGCAGATCGCTTGAAAATGACCCCATCCGCAATCAGCTATCACATCCGGGCATTGGAAGAAGCTGTCGGGTCGCCCCTGCTTTACCGGTCCACCCGGCGGTTCACCCTAACGGCCAGTGGAGAAAAACTATTCAAATCTGCGGAGTTGATGTTGAATGCGGCCCAGGCGGGATTTTCCAGTGCGCAGTCAAATCAAACCGGGTTATCCGGCCGGTTGCGGATCACTCTGACATCGGCGCTTTCCCACTCGTTTGTATTTGAAAGCATTTCCCGGTTTGCCGTGGATCACCGCAAAATCGATTTGCAACTCCATTTCGACAATCGGGAAACAGATCTTGTGGCTGAGCGGATCGACGTCGCGATCCGGATTGGGAAGCTTCGAGACTCAAGTTTGCTATGCAAGCTGTTGTGGGACATGCCCCGAGTGCTGGTCGCCAGCCCAGACTTTGTTCGCAGGCACGGACCTTTTGAGAAACCGAAGGATCTGCATGGCGTTCCCTGGATCAAGTCTGACGGTATGGAAACCAAACGCGAGATGAAAAGCGCAGATGGCGCGGTTACCCAAATAGAGCAAGCGGGAAACATAACGGTCAACAGCATAGAAGCGATGGTGGACCTAACAAGCAACGGCGCTGGCCTGTCTTCGCCACCGGTGCATTTTGTCGAGAACAAAATCGCATCCGGTGAACTGGTCACCTGTCTGCCCGATTATTGCCTCACCAGCCTACCGGTCTATGCAATCTGGCATCGAACCACCGTGCCAAATCCAATGGCTAGAGCGTTTATTGACCGCCTTTCAGAATCAGCAGCTCGCAGGAACAGGCCATCCAACACCGAGTAACTCGTTCACGACTAAGGTGTTGCACGGGAGAATGGGGCTTTGTCCAGTCGTCTAGGCCGCTTGATTTGGCGAGCAAGCGCCGCTGCGTGTCACGCAGAAGAACGCGGACAGCCCCTCACCGGTATTTCGCCGCCGTGATGAACTCACCAAAGGCTTCGCACCAGACAAGAACGGTTGTGTAATCTTCGAGGTTGATGCTCTCCGGGACATCCAGAATGAAACCATTGAAAGTCTTCACATCGCCGATCCGAGCGGACCTATTCTTAACGTTCAGGAACTGCGCTTCGTCTTCAACAAACTCTTTGACAAGATAGAGCTTATAGTCCGGGCCGGGTGCAAGGCTTCCTTCATGAACAATCTGCCCTGATGAAAGGCTGATTTTGCCCTCGCCCCAATGCAGAAAATCGCTGCCCTTCAAATCCCGTGTTAGCTCTGCCGAATAGACCGCCGATTTGCTTGCTTCGACCAAAGCCGCCTGCTCTGGTCCATCCGGTTCTGTCAGAATGGGCAGGAGATAGATTCCAAGGGCGAAACCAATGGCCAGCATCGCCCCGTGAGAGATGATCAGAGCAAGACGGCGAAACATTTGATGTCCTTCCGAAACCATGTGTGACGCTTAAACGTAAGATCTCAAACAAGTGACGCAATCAAGCCTCGATAACAGTTTTGTGCCATATGCATCCGCGCGATCTCATCAGGATAGTCACAACCTAAACAACCGATTTCAGCCAATCCCATCAACTATTTCTTAAACTCGGTCCTCCTGACCATGGTGGTTCCGTCAATTGACGCCCGGCCGCAATCTCATACGGTGTATTCTCATCAACAACCACTTGAGATTGCGATTCGAAATCATGACCAAACTCCATTCGGGTTCCTGCCTGTGCGGGTCAGTCGAGTTCACTGTCGAGGGCGATTTTGACGGCCTGTTCTTGTGTCACTGCACGAGTTGTCAGAAGGATACCGGGTCCGCTTATGCGGCGATCCTGGCCTCATCGAGTGCCAAGTTGAACTGGCAGACCGGGGCTAAGGATGTGGCAACCTTTACACTTCCGGATAAAAGCCATGCCAGAAGCTTCTGTGCCCAATGCGGCTCGGCCCTGCCGATTTTGAAACACGACGGGGCCCTTTTGACGGTGCCCGCCGGAAGCCTTAAAGAGAACCCTGAAGCCCCGCCTGTCGGGCATATCTTTATGGCTGAAAAGGCAGGTTGGGACGAGAAACTGGAAGATGTTCCGAAATACGATGCGTTTCCGGGTTGAACTCTTCTGGAACTGTTACGGATTCAGGCCGCCCCTAAGCGGCGGCCTCGTCTCCGGGCTCTGTCCGCCATCCGAGGTCGGTCAGTGTAACAATCCGGTTGCCGCGTAGATCCGTGGCACACACTAGAAAACCGCGCTCCTCCATATGGCTGAGCAGCCAGCGGGCACGGCCGGGTGATCGGGTGCCATAGGCGGTCGCAATTTCAATATTTCCCGGACATGGCGCTTTCGCGAGCGCGGCTTTAGCAAGCAGCAGATAAACCCCGCGCATGTCTTCCGGCAGTTCGGAAGCGATCAATTCAGCCTGCTGCCAAGCGCCGTCATCCACCTCGCCTTTTTCAACTCCGGCACGGGCCACCGACAGCTTTTCTCGGAAGGTCTGCAGATCCGGCGTGCCACCGGCCAGCTTGGCAATCCGGCAGCGAACCTGGAAATCCTGATATAGGGTGGCGATCGGCTGAAACGCCGCCTCGTCTTCATCGAGGATTTGACCAATGATCTCGTCGATTTTTTCTTCCCGTGCGCCATGTTCAAACAGGTTGTCGGCCTGCGGTGTATCGGCTTCAGCCGCTTCTCCGGCGCTGGTTAACTGATCCAGCACCTCACCAGTTGAGACGACCGGTTCGGCCACGCGCGAGCGCATGGGTATTTCATCCGGCGAGCGGGTGAAAATCAGGTCCTTGGCTTCTTCTTTCGGCTGTTCCGGCAAGGGCATCAGCTTTGGCCCGCCGCCGCGGCCAGCCGTTTCCACTGGACCGATCTTGACCGGGATTGGGCGCCGCGAGACAGCCGGCCCAAGAGCTATGAAATGGCCGCGGTCCAGGTTGCGGAAACTTTCCGCCTGACGCCGCTCCATACCGAGCAGGTCGGCGGCGCGCGCCATGTCGATATCGAGGAACGTCCGACCCATCAGGAAGTTGGAGGCCTCCGCAGCAACGTTCTTGGCAAGTTTTGCCAGGCGCTGGGTGGCAATGATGCCTGCAAGGCCGCGTTTCCGGCCGCGGCACATCAGATCGGTCATGGCCCCGAGGGACCGTCGGCGCGCTTCCTCCGTGACTTCCCCAGCGGCTGCAGGCGCAAACAGCTGGGCTTCGTCGACCACCACAAGCATTGGGTACCAGAGATCCCGGTCGGCATCGAACAAGCCATCCAGGAACGTCGCTGCTGCTTTCATTTGCCGGTCGGCGTCGAGGCCTTCAAGATTGAGCACGACGGATACCCGGTGTTGACGCACACGCCCGGCGATCATCTTTAAGTCTTTTTCGGTCCCGACCGCATCAACGACCACGTGGCCATATTTGTCGGCCAGCGTGACGAAATCACCTTCCGGATCGATAATGGCCTGCTGCACCCAATTGGCAGATTGCTCCAACAGTCTGCGCAACAGATGCGACTTTCCGGACCCGGAATTGCCCTGCACCAGCAAACGGGTCGCAAGGAGTTCTTCCAGGTCGAGGCCTGCCCGCTTGCCGCCCGCCATGTCACCAATATCGATCTGAACCGTCATGCACCCCTTTGGCGCTTTAGAAGCGCCCTCGTATCTCATGTTCCGAGAATTTGCCGCAGAATGCCAGTCAGCACGATTCCTTTGCCCTTGCAAAGCAGAGGACCGGAATTCGCAGACTTTTCCCAGATATCCAATGTCGAACTGTGCCGCCTCATCCCACGTTGCACGGGATTTTGCAAGATCTGGCACGCAGAAGCATTAACCTGATTTATACGGAAGGTTTTACCGCAGCTTCATAGATTACACATACCGTTGCGTTCGATGACCTAGAAGGCGCCAAGAACCGGTAAACCCATGTCCGTAATCAAGGCTTTTCTTTTTGCTGCTTTGTTGTTGATTGCTTCTCCGGGCAAAGGTGCTCATGCGGACGCACTCTGTGAGACACCGCTAAACATCCGGGTTTCTTCCGACTATTTGCCGTTTAGCTTTAGAGATACATCGGGCGAGTTCCGCGGAATTGATGTTGTCCTTATCCAGGAACTATTTTCGGAGATTGACTGCGAGATCAACCTGGTGGCCATGCCGTTCAAAAGAGCAATCATTGAACTGGCCGCCGGACACATCGACATGATGCCCTTTGCTTCCATCACCAAGAAACGCAAGGCGTTCGCTCATTTTTCATCGCCCTACCGGTATGAAACCGCAGGTTTGATTGTCCGAACCGAAGACCTTCAAAGACTCAAGATCAATTCCCTTCAAGACGTGATCGACAACAATCTCGTGCTCGGTCACGAACAATCCGCCTACAGGGGCGGTGACTTTGAAGCCTTTCTCGCAGACCCCGTTTCCAGGCCGCACATCTACAATGTCGTCACGACAACAGAAGGGATCCGGATGCTGGAGACTTACCGGATCGATGCCTTGGTGGAATCTCCTGCAGCCATTCTGGCAGCGGCCGAGGAAATGGGGCTCGGCAGCAGGTTCGCCGAACATCCCTTTACGTTGATCAGTGATCCGGTCCATTTCATGTTTTCGAGGAAATCGGTGTCCCAAGAGCTTGTAGACGCACTTGACCTCGCGCTAGCCCGCAAGATTTCATCCACGGCCTACCAAACCTCCTATGGCAGTATGGCCCTTCCCCGCGCAGACGGTCCTGCGATGGATTAAGGCTAGTCTCAAGACTGTCGGTCGCACAGCGACTTGTCTCAGGTTTCCTCTTCACATCTCAGGTTGACGCCCCACCTTGAAAGAGACGAGAATTTCATGGGGAGGAAATTGTTCATATGAAGATCCATGCCGACTTGTCCAAACGCGCGCATGTCGATAGCGCCACTCTTGATTGGGTTGCCTCACCCATGGCCGGTGTGGAGCGGCGCATGCTGGAGCGGGACGGCGAAGAGGTTGCCAGGGCAACCAGCCTGGTCCGTTATGCGCCTGGCTCGTCTTTTTCTGCGCATTCGCATGATCTTGGCGAAGAATTTCTGGTGCTCGACGGCGTGTTTTCCGATGAAAGCGGTGATTTTCCCAAAGGCATGTATGTCCGCAACCCACCGGGCTCCAGCCACATCCCCTCCAGCGACCCCGGGGCGGTTATCCTAGTGAAACTGCGTCAAATGCAAACCGACGACGAAACGTTTGTGCGGGTTAACACCCTGGATCCGGCCGGATGGCAGGAAGGGCGCGACGGCGAACACATCCTGCCGCTCTACGTGCGTCCTGACGAAGAAGTCGTCATGCTTCAATGGCAGGCTGGCGCCGCCTTCAATCAGCAGGATTTTCCAGGCGGGGCCGAGTATTTTGTAATTGATGGCGCATTTGAGGATGAAAACGGCCGATATGACCAGGGGACCTGGCTGCGGCTTCCTGCCGGCAGCAGCCAGGCCATAAAAACGGAGCATGGCGCCCGGATTTGGCGGAAAACCGGGCATTTTCAAGAAGCTTAAGCCGCTTCGGAAAGCCGTGCAGGAAAACGCCCGGAAAAGGCAATGTCGCTGAGCGGTTTGCGCCCGCTCGGTGTTTCCTGGGACTTTAGATCGTCTGCCAATTGCGCTTTATCCCCCTGCCGGCCAATGGCAAAGGCGATTTCAGCTTTGAATCGCTCGGGAACGCCAAGGGCTTGATGAATATCATCGCGCCGCAGACCGGCCATGGCATGGCTGTGATAGCCAAGCGAAGTCGCCTGCAAAGCCGCCTGTGCCCAGGCTCCGCCCGCATCAAAAGCATGGAATACGCTTGGCACCGGACCACCCTCGCGAACACCGTCCACTAGCGTGTCTGAAAACAAAAACACAAGCGCAGAAGCCGATCCTGCCCAACCCTGATTGAAATCGTCCAGCAAGCCGAACAGCGTATCGAAGGCTGGTTCACCGCGGCGGGCATAGACGAACCGCCAGGGCTGGACATTAAAGGCGGAGGGCGCCCAGCGGGCCGCCTCTAGAACGGTTTTCAAGTCAGTATCCGGCATTTCCGAGCCGTCGAATGCGCGCGGTGACCAGCGCTTTAAAAACAAATCATCCACCGGGTGGTCAGCGGTACGGGGCATTTTCAACTCCCATCAAATCAGGATTGGTTCGATGCCTCTCACATAATCAGATTATATCTTTATTTCAAGATACTTTTTTTAAAGATATCTCCTTTCGAGTTAAAGCCCCTTTGCTGGTGTCGCCAGGACAGAGCCGAATGCCGAAGAATGAGGTCTGTACGCCGCATCCTGAGCGCACTAGGGTGACCAGGTCCATTGCCTGATCAGAACCTTACATATGCCTTATCTTTCAGAGCAAAAACGTCGGAGCGCCCTGGTTTTTGCTATGGGTGGATTGGGCGGGCTCGTCATGCTGGATGAAACCGTCCTTGGTGTCTCTCTGCCCGCAATCCAATCTGAACTTGAGCTTTCAGCGACAACCGCGCATTGGGTTTTGAACGCCTATATGCTGGCTTTCACCTGTTTTGCTGCCGTCGGCGGAAAGGCGATTGACCTTTTTGGCTTGCGGCCGGCTCTAATTGTGAGCTGTACGGTTTTTGCCGCGACCAGCCTGATTGCGGGGTTCGCTGACAGCGCCGCACTTCTGATTGCGATGCGTGTCATCCAAGGGCTGTGTGCTGCCATTATGTTCCCGATAACATTCGCTGCCGCAACTTTGACGTTCAACGTCGACGAACGCGGGCGGGCACTCGGGACTCTAGCGGGAACTGCAACAATGTTCCTGGCAGCCGGACCGATGCTCGGCGGTGCCTTGACCGAGTTTTTGTCCTGGCGCTGGGTGTTCTGGCTCAATATTCCAATTGTTGCCGCCGCAGGAACGCTGGCGTGTTTCCTTTGGCGGGCACCGGCCCGCGCAACCATGAAACCCGAGATTGACCGCATCGGCCTAGTCCTCCTTCTGGTCGGACTGACAGCGTTGATATTCGGTCTGATGGAAGGACCTGACTTCGGTTGGGGGCACAAACTGATATTCCTGAGCCTGGCCGCCGGGATCATCGTCCTTACCGTGTTTTTTCTCTGGGAAATCCGGCAATCGGCGCCACTCATTGATGTCCGCCTTTTCCAAGCTCCGGCCTTCGTTGCGGGTGTTCTGGTTTTCATGCTCACACAGATGAGCAAGATTGTTGTTGCGGTTTTGGTTCCGCAATATCTCCAAGGCGAGCTTGGCTACTCGGCATTTTGGGCGGGACTTGGAACCGTCATAGCCGTGTTGCCGATCCCGTTTCTTTCTGCTCCGGCAGGAAAGACAGCAGATACGTCGGGTTCGCGGCGGCCGGTGTTGATCGGCTTGTCCGTGCTGGTCGCTTCGAATTTATGTATTGGCGCTGCGATGCTCTTGGATAGCTACCTTTACCTTGCGCCGGTGTTGCTGCTTTGGGGAATCGCCCTGCCCTTTGCAATGATCCCGGCAGGCCGGATTACCGCCAATTCGGTGCCTAAGGAAAAACAAGGAGAGGTAAGCGGGCTGATTATTACGTTCCGCCTGATTGGAGGCACGCTTGGCGTAACTCTCGGCAGTGTGCTTTTAGCTGTTGGAGCCGGGTTTTCAGCCGTTTTCTGGATCATGGCCACATTGTTTGCACTCACCGCAGTCAATTGCCACATCACGCTCCCCCTAAAGCGGGCAGCAACTCCACGATGAAAGCGATGCTAAAGGAATATTGACATTTGGCCGCGACCATCAGTGGAAAGCGTTCGTGGAGGCAAATCTTTCTGCTTAGCTGCAACGGAGCACAACATGACGCAGAACCGGCCGCAACCCAGGCAACAAACCCTTTCCGAACTCATCGCTGACGGCACCATTCATGTGTTGGGGATCGGCCTTGGCGTGACAGCGACCGTCGTTCTGGCAATCACGCTCTGGAACAGCGGCGATTTCGCCCGCCAAATCAGTGTGCTGGTTTATGCCGCTTGCCTGATGGCGATGCTGATTTGTTCGGCGCTCTACAACATGTTTGCAACCGATCACAAAACCGGTGTGCTGAGGCGGCTCGACCACGCCGCGATTTTTTTGATGATCGCCGGAACCTACACACCGCTTGCCGCCATTATCATCGGCGGCTGGACCGGCGGAATTCTGCTTGCGATTGTCTGGAGCGGGGCTTTGGCAGGCGCGATTGTCAAACTCTTGAACTTGCAGGGAATGGACCGGCTGACCGTGCCGATCTGCCTTGCTCTTGGCTGGGTCGTTGTTTTTGTTGCCAAGCCCTTGATGGAGAATGCGTCCACCTTTGGCTTCTGGATGATTGTCGCCGGCGGTCTGCTCTACACTTGCGGCACAGTATTCTACGCCTGGAAGAACCTGAAATTCCAGAATGCCATCTGGCATGCCTTCGTGCTGGCCGCTGCTGTTTGCCACTTCGCAGCCGTGCTGCACGATGTGGCCCTCGCCGCTCCGATGCCTTAGGGAGCACCGGAGCAGAGCATATTTCTTACGTGGAGATATCTTCGTCCTTGGTCAGAACGATCACTTTTGTTCTAAGCGGTACGCGGTTGAACAGGTCAATCACATCCTGCTGCCACATGCGGATACAGCCCGATGATACGCTCCGGCCGATGGAAGACGGCTTGTTGGTACCGTGAATGCGGTAAAGCGTATCGATGCTGCCTTGCCACAGATCCATGGCGCGCGCACCGAGCGGGTTTCTGAGCCCCGCAGGAAAGCCCTTTTCCCAATACCGTTCGAGCGACGGCTTGCGGGCGATCATTTCCCGTGGAGGGCGCCAGATCGGATGCGGCCGCTTGACCCGGATCAAGGCTTCGCCGGTCCAGGCAAATCCGGCCCGCCCGACGCCGATGCCATAACGCAAAGCTTTGTCTCCCGGCAGGACCCAATAGAGAAAATTGTTATGCGGGTCGACGACCACAGTGCCGGGGCGCTCGCGCGTTTCATAATCGACAACCTGGCGCCAGTATTTCTGGTCGAACGCCTTGTAGTTGATCGCGGGCCAAGTGAAATCGCCATCGGGCAACGCTGCATAGGCAGAGGCATAATCAAATTCTTCATCCGGCAGCGCCGGCTGGTCTGGCAGACCCACCACTTGTTCATAGGTCTGGCATCCTGCCAAAGCACCTGCGGCAATCAACAGCCCCCCCTTGATCAGGCTTCTGCGGCTCACTCCTTCCGCCAGCGCGGATGTCCGATCAGCAATCTCAAATGTGTGACGCGTCATAAGGCCTCCCATATTCGGTTTCTTCTTAGGGCCTGCTTCCTGTGCGTTGCAAGTCACTTTCAACAGAGATGCCTTACATTTCAGAATTTAGCCGCTAGAGTGCATCCCTTATTCAAACAGATCCTCTGTTCCCACCTGTTGCCAACCTTCTAGAAAATCGGCCTCAACACACATGACAACGCATATCCCAGCTTTTGACGGACACAATGACACGCTTTTGAAGCTGGAAATCGATGCGATCCAGGGCAAAAATAGGGATTTCTTCGAACGTTCCGACCGGGGTCATATAGATCTGCCGCGCGCCAAAGACGGCGGTTTTGCCGGTGGCTTGTTTGCCATGTTCGTCCCGTCCAATCCGGACCAGGATTTTTCCAAACCCTTTTCACCGGATGACAAGAAAAACTTTCTGCCGCTTGATCAGAAAACCGCTCTGAGTTTCACCAACCGGCTGTTGGAACGCGCTGAGCGTCTGGAAGCAGATTCAGAGGGCAATGTCATCATTTGCCGGTCGCCGGAAGCCATCGGCGAAGCGATGGAAAAAGACCAGCTTGCGATCAGCCTCCACATTGAAGGCGCGGAAGCAATCGACACAAATTTCTATGAGTTGGAGACGTTCTATAAACGCGGCCTCCGCTCCCTTGGTCTCGTCTGGAGCCGGGAAAATGACTTTGGCTATGGTGTTCCGATGGCACATCCGGCCTCCCCGGATATTGGCCCGGGTTTGTCGGAAGCCGGCCGCGACCTGGTCCGCGCCTGCAATCAACTCGGCGTCCTTGTTGATGTCTCCCACCTCAATGAAAAGGGCTTTTGGGATGTTGCCCGGATCACCGACAAGCCGATCGTTGCCAGCCACTCCAATGTCCACGCGATTTGCGCCAACAGCCGCAACCTGACCGACAAGCAGCTCGATGCCATCAAAGAAAGCGGCGGTCTCGTCGGCATCAACTTCTTTGTTGGCTTCTTGCGGCCAGATGGCACCTTCAACCAGGATACGCCGCTGGACGTGGTTGCAGACCATGCGGCCTATTTGGTGGATCGTGTCGGTGAGGATTGTGTCGCTTTGGGCTCTGATTTTGATGGCTGCGCACCACCAAAAGATCTGAGCGATGTTGCTGGTCTGCCAAGGCTCGCGGAAGCTCTTGATGCCCGCGGTTTCACCGAAGAAACGCTGGCCAAGATTTTCAATAAGAACTGGATAAAAGCTTTGCAGGCTTCGGCGAAATAGACAGTCTTCACAGTCATTTCAATTATAAACCAAGCCTGTTCGCCGGTCTCGCGAACTTGTGACTAAACATCGCAATTTAGAGATTGCAATACAAGGCACACAGCGTGAGAATGCATGCATTGTAGTTTTTGCAGATGCTTCTTGAGATATACACTGGGTGGCAGGATAGCTGTTTCGACAATAACTGGCTTCGAATTGGGAAAAAGTCAAACAGCTACAACCACATAAACAAAACAAACAAGAGCATTTGTGTGTAGACATGCACGCCCCATCGGCCGCGCTCTCACCAACAGAGCATGGTTCATCTAGGGAGGACTGTGTGTGGTCGAACAATATGGTTCGATCGCAAGTTCAGCGGTGTGGTGCATTCGATTGATGCCGGTGTGGGGGCTAACTTGGTACTCGATTACAATGCGGTGGATCCGCAACTGCGTTACTTTCCGCAGGAACGAAGGGGACGAAAATCCTCAGCGGTTTATGAAGATATGAAGCGGCAGATCCTTGTAGGGGATCTGACCACTGACAGCACCATTACCGAACAATCCCTGGCAGACCAATATGGGTGTTCGCAAAGCACAATCCGCGAAGCCTTATTGACCCTGCAAGAAGACGGGCTGGTTATCCGCCGCGGCTATCAAGGCACGTTCGTGACCCAAACGACAAATGAAGAAGCGGTAATCCTACTGCGCCTTCGGCTCAACATCGAAATCGGTGCGATCGGGCAAATCGTTGACAATATGACCGCTGCCCGTATGGCCGAGTTGCGGACACTGGCGGCCAAATACGAGACCGCCCGGGAACAACGGTTGATCATTGACCTCTCCGAAGCCGACACTGCGTTTCACATGACATTGTTGCGCATCTCAGGCATGCCTATCCTGGAACCCGTCCTATTGCGCACGATTTTGCACCTTCATCGCTTTGTCATCACACGTCACAAGCACAAGATGGTATGGGTGGATGAAATTGCTCCATCTCATCAGGCTTTGCTGGATGCGATTGAAAGTGGGGACAAGCAGAAGTCCCGGGACATCATGACAGATCACCTGACCACCAATACGTTTGAATTGGCGGAAGATTACCGGACAGAAGTTGTTTCAAAGGTCCGGCAACGCATCACGGATCGCATCCAGGATACCTATGCCCGGCATCCTGGTTAATCTGCAAGTCTCAATGTTCAGGCGGTTTCCATCATCTGCTGCTGGGTGAGCATCGCAGCGCCTATGAGTTCTTTGGTGTAGGCCTTTTGCGGAGCTTGGAAAATATCGTCGACACTGCCTGCCTCCACCACTTGCCCACGCTGCATCACCATCACGGTATCGGACAGCGCCCGGACAACAGCCAGATCATGACTGATGAACAAATAGGTCAGATCGTGGGATTTCTGTAAGCCGCGCAGGAGTTCAACCACCTGTTTCTGAATGGTCCGATCAAGCGCTGACGTTGGCTCATCCAGAACAACCAGCTGCGGCTTCAAGACCATCGTGCGGGCAATCGCGATGCGCTGACGTTGTCCACCGGAAAACTCATGCGGATAACGGTTGCGCATGACCGGATCAAGCGACACCTCCTCGAGCGCCTGACAAGCCCGCAGGTCCCGGTCCTTGGCACTCAAAGAGGGTTCATGGACCAGAAGGCCCTCGGAGATCACCTGGCCAACCGTCATGCGCGGGCTCAACGAACCGAACGGATCCTGGAAGATCAGCTGCATGTCTTTGCGCAAGCCCCGCATGGCCGCGCGGTCCTTGCCGGAGATCACTTCGCCCTGAAAGACGACACGTCCCCCTGCTGGAAGCAGGTTCAAAATGGCGCGGCCAAGGGTGGATTTGCCCGATCCACTCTCCCCCACAATACCGAGTGTCTGCCCCCGCCGTAGAGAAAAACTAATGTCATCGACGGCTCGAAGAATATGCGCCGGGCCAAACAAGCCGGCCTCAAGCACGAATTCGACATCCACCTTCTGCGCTTCAAGAAGCACCGGCGCACTATCAGGCACCGGCGGTTTGTGACCGGTCGGCTCGGCATCCAAAAGCATTTTTGTGTAGGGATGTTCCGGTTGAGTGAAGATCTTTGCTGTCTCACCACTCTCCACCACCTCGCCGGTTTTCATCACATAAACCCTGTCGGCAATCCGCCGGACAATGCCTAAGTCATGCGTGATGAAGATCACCGCCATTCCAAGCCGTTTTTGCAGATCAGCAAGAAGATCGAGGATCTGCGCCTGGGTGGTCACATCCAAGGCGGTGGTTGGTTCGTCCGCAATCAAGACATCCGGGTCGTTGGCAAGTGCCATGGCAATCATCACCCGCTGGCGCTGCCCTCCAGACATCTCATAAGGGTAAGCTTTTATCTTGCGTTCCGGCTCAGGGATGTTGACGAGTTTTAACAGCTCCAACGCCTTGGCTTTGGCCTGTTTCCAGCTGAGTTTCCCATGAACCACCATCGGCTCGGCGAGCTGACGGCCGATGGTGTAAAGCGGATCAAGCGAAGTCATCGGTTCCTGGAAGATCATCGTGATCTTCTTGCCGCGCACCTTATTCAATTGAGATGCTGGTAGTCCAAGGATGTTCGAGTTCTGATAACGGACTTCCCCTTCTGTCCGGCCGTTGGATGCCAGCAGCCCCATCGCCGCCATCAACGTCTGGCTTTTGCCTGAACCACTTTCCCCAACGATGGCAACCGTCTCTCCAGCGCTGACATCGATGTCGACCCCGCGGACAGCATTTACGGTTCCTGTCGCCGTCTCAAAATCGACCTTCAGATCCTTGATCGCGAGGACTGGATTTTTCGTGTCTTGTGTCATGGTCGTCCTCCCCTAACGATCTTTCGGATCCAAAGCGTCACGCAAACCGTCGCCGATAAAATTCAGCGCAAACAGCGTCGATGTCAGGAAGATTGAGGGGAAGATCAGCATCCAAGCTGCACCTTGAAGGTTGCGGGCCCCTTCTGAGATCAGAACGCCCCAGCTGGTCATCGGTTCTTGAATACCGAGCCCTAGGAACGACAGAAAGCTTTCCAGGAGGATCACTTTCGGCACCAGCAAAGTCATATAGACCACCACTGGGCCCAGTGTGTTGGGAATGATATGCCGGCGTACAATACCGCCATCGCCAACGCCCATGGCTTCGGCTGCCTGAACATATTCCTGGCGCTTAATAGTGAGCGTTTGACCACGGACAATGCGGGCCATATCCAGCCATTCCACAGCGCCGACGGCGATGAACATCAAAATGAAATTCCGGCCGAAAAATACCACCAGCATGATGACGAAGAAGATAAAGGGCAGCGAATAAAGGATATCCACCACACGCATCATCATCTGATCGGTCCGTCCGCCGAGATAACCGGATGTGGCGCCATAAAGGACACCGATTGAGATCGCGACCACCGTTGCCAACAGACCGATTGTCAGAGACACACGGCCTGCAATGAAGGTTCGGGTCATCATATCTCGGCCATTGGCGTCAGTGCCAAAATAGAAGTGCAGATAGTTGACATCCGCGCGCACCGTCGCAGACTTCTTGTCGTCTGACATGTCTGTGATTTCGGCGTTCTTGAAGAGGTCACTGCGATCAAAATACCGGGTCGACTTAGGATTGATTTCCCGCCGGGACGTCACCGAAGCGATCACGGCATCACCATCACGCTGGAAACTTTCCACCGTCACACGCGCGCGTTTTGCGGCAGCCAGAAACGCCGGTTCCACTTGTTCTGCACGCGGATAGGCGGTGAGGCTCGCCGGAACCTTCACGTAGTCTCTGTAAACAGTATCAAAGTCATGCGGTGAAAGCATCGGCCCGAAGACGGAAATGATGGCGATTGTCGCCAGCACAATCATCGAAGCAACTGCTGCGCGGTTGGCGAGCAAACGATCGCGCGCATCGTCCCAGAGGGAACGGCCTCTTTCCGGCACATTTGTCATTGGAGTGGCTGCGAGAGTCATGGATCTGTTCCTCCTCAATCGTAGCGCACACGCGGATCAAGCAGCGCATAAAGCAGATCCACGACGAGGTTGAACAAAATAACGAAACAGGCAACGACCACGACGGTGCCCATGACCAGGGTGTAATCGCGGTTAAGCGCCCCTTGCACGAAGTAACGGCCAATGCCCGGGATACCAAAGATCGTCTCGATCACCACAGACCCGGTCAAAAGCGCCGCCGCTGCCGGACCCAAATAAGACACCACCGGCAGGATCGCACCCCGTAACGCATGAACCACGATGATCATGAAGTTGGTCAAACCGTAGGCTCGGGCGGTGCGCACATGGTTGGACCGGAGGGCTTCGATCATAGAACCACGGGTCAACCGGGCAACCACAGCGATTTGCGGCAGGGCCAAGGTGACCACAGGCAAGATAACATTCACAAAGGCTCCGCCATTCCAGCCCCCTACCGGCAGCCAGCCCAACCAGACGCCCAATATCAATGTCAGGATTGGAGCGACCACGAAGTTCGGTATTGTCACACCGAGGGTCGCCGCCGCCATGATGGAGTAATCCGCCGGTTTGTTTTGGCGCAGGGCCGCCATCACCCCCAAAGTTCCGCCAACAACCAGCGCAAGGCACAGAGCGCTGAGACCAAGTTGGATGGAAATCGGCAGGCTCTGGGCAAACAACTCGTTGATGGTGAAATCCCGAAAATAAAAACTCGGCCCAAAATCCAGCTGAGCAATGCTCTTTAGATAGAGCAGATATTGGGCCCAGAGCGGTTCATCGAGATGATAAATCTTGTTGAGGTTCTCCATCACCTTGGCTTCCAGCGGCCGCTCCAGATCGAACGGTCCTCCCGGGGCGATCCGAATCAGGAAAAAGGAGATGGTCACAATCAAAAACAAAGTCGGAATTGCGCCGAGCAGCCGACTGAGCACATAGCGGTGCATGAATTCGTCCCTGTCGTTTTCCAACGGTCTTTCGATGCCGTTGGCTTATGCAAAACCGGCAGAAAATTTCTGCCGGTTTCGATCTTACAAGATTACTGGGAAATACTCATCCAGCGGGACGGATGGACATTGAGGAGGTTGTCCTCAAATCCAGAAACCTTGTCGGAGACCAGGTTCATGGAGCCGTAGTACATTAGCGGGACAAACGGCAGATCGCGCATGAACATTTCTTCGGCTTGCCGCAAGATTCCCGCACGCACTTCCAGATCGACGGTCGCAGCCGCCTTGTCCATCAGCGCATCATATTCAGGGTTTTCATAACGCGCGTAGTTGAAGCCGGTATTGTCGCTTTCAACCATGAACAGGAAGTTCTGCGGATCGGAGTAGTCGCCAATCCAGCCTGCACGCGCGATGTCGAAGTCCTGACGGTCCCGCAGCATTGCATAGTGGGTCTTGGTATCCGTGTTGACCATGGAGATCTCAACACCAAGCGGCTTCCACATGTCGGCAATTGCAACGGCCGTGTTCTTATGGTTTTCCGATGTGTTGTAGTTGATGGTCAACTGCAGCGGCTTATCCGGACCAAAACCGGCGTTTTCGAGGAGCTCCAGCGCTTTATCCTCGCGGTCGATCTGATCCATGTCCTTGTAATCTGCATAGGCGGATTCGCCATAGTTGCCGATCCCTGGTGGCACAAAGGAATACCCGGCGACCATAACACCACCCCAAATTTCTTCGGCAAGAAATTCACGGTCGATCGACATTGACAACGCCCGGCGGACATCCGGGTTGTTCAACGCCTCATCCTCATGGTTCAGCGCGTAATAATAGGTGCCGAGGTACGGCGCGACACGGAACTTGTCGCCCAATTCCTCACGCATAAATGCAACCTGCTCGGTCGGTGCATCGTCATTGGTATGCAACTCGCCAGCCTGGAACCGGCGCAAGGCCGCACCGCGGTCCTCGGTTGGATAGTAGAAGACCGTGTCGATATTCACATTTCCAGCATCGTGGAAATGCGCGTTTTTGGTCGCTTTCACATGAGCGTTCGGAATGAACTCAACCAGGGTGTAGGCACCGTTGGAAACAAAGTTTTCCGGTTTAACAAAATCTGTCCCATGGGCATCGACCGTTGCAGGATGCACCGGCAGGCCGGTCTGGTGAGCCAGCAAATCGACGAAATAAGGGGTCGGCTCTTCCAGGGTGATCTCTAGCGTGGTGTCGTTGACCGCTTTGACACCGAGCTCTTCCGGTTTTTTGTCACCTTTGTTGACAGCTTCAGCATTTTTAATCGGATACAGAATATTGGCGTATTTCGCGCCTGTATCTGGTGTCATGATCCGCTGCAGCGAAAAAACGAAATCGCCAGCAGTCACCGGATCGCCATTTGACCATTTGGCATTGTCACGAAGGTTGAAGGTATAGACCGTGCCGTCGTTAGACAGGGACCAGTCAGTGGCAACCCCTGGAATGATTTTGCCAGCAGAGCTGTATGCCACGAGACCTTCATAAAGATCGCGCAGGATATGCGCTTCATAAACGGTGGAGGTTTTGTGCTGGTCGAGTGTTTCCGGGTCGGCGGTGTTGCCGCGGTGGTAGACCACTTCGGCCATGGCGGTCAGTGATGTTGCCGCCATCAGCGCAGCAGCAAGCGCAGTCGTGCGCAAGGACTTAATCATATCGTTCTCCCCTTAGGATTTTTTCGATTTAAGAAACGATAACGATATTCATTCCACGCCCATAACGTGCATTCAAGATCCGCCCACTACACATTTCGTGCCATTGGCAAATTAGGCAAGATTTTTGCGCCGAACCCGCACAATAAGGAACAATTTCTCACCACCTACCCGGTAAACTAAATAAAACACACCCAGTCAGAGCGGAATTATTCCAGCTTAACGGCAAAAGCGATATTTGCCGCTATAGGCCAAATAGGTGCCTGTATGCGGGTCAAACGATTTGTATTTTCGCGAGCAATAGGCGGTATATGCTGGTGTAAACGGCCTCAACCCGGTTTTGGTGTGCGGCACCCGTTGCGGAGCTCCTCTGTAGGCCGGCGCATAGCGTGGGGCGAGCCGCAGAGGCGGGTTGACGTAGACCCGTGACCGGTACGGATAAGCCCGGCCGTCATAGGGATGGTAGTAGTAGGGATAACCATAAGGCCGATACGGCGGGCCGTAAAACCCGCGTCCGCCATAGAAAAAACTACCGCGGTAGCCATGCCCGCCAAAGGAAAACCCGATGCCTCCGGTCCCGACATAGAACGAATCCGCCTGCGCAGGACTTGGGGCAGCTAGAATTCCAGCACCAGCCACAATTCCTAGAAAACTTAAGGCCGCAGCTGTGTATCTGCCCGCACTGGCGAGTCTGGCCAAGTGTTTGCACACCAGCGCATTAAGGTTTTGAGAAAAATTCCGATAGGCTCGACCAGTCACTTTGACGCCTCCATGGTTTGCCAATTGGTCTGCCCCTGCCTTCAGTTTTTACTATACAAGGTTTTGTCTGAAAAATCGCGGCTCCTACGATCAAAACTGCACTGCCAGCTTTACCTGCGCTTGCCACACCCCGCCGTGCCCCGTAAAACCCGGCGCCAAACCCATCATTACCGGACCGGACGCATATGGCCCCTCCCCCGCTTCTGACCCTTCGCGATGCACATCTAACCTTCGGCGGCACACCGCTTTTGACCGGCGCGGAACTTTCTGTTTCAGAGGGCGAGCGCCTGTGTCTCGTCGGCCGCAATGGGTCCGGCAAATCGACGCTTTTGAAGATCGCCGCCGGAATGGTAGAGATGGATAAGGGGGAACGGTTCTTTCAGCCGGGCCGGACCATCCGCTATTTGCCGCAAGAACCGGATCTTTCCGCTTATGCTTCGACGCTGGACTACGTCAATGAGGGCTTGACCGACGGCGATGATCCCTACCGCGGCGCTTATCTTCTGGAAGTGCTTGGCTTGACCGGCAAGGAAGACCCCAAAGCGCTGTCCGGCGGCGAAGCCCGGCGCGCAGCCCTTGCCCGCACGCTTGCGCCCGAACCCGACATTCTGTTGCTCGACGAGCCGACCAACCATCTGGATCTTCCGGCAATCGAGTGGCTGGAAGAAGAACTGAAAAGCCTCAAATCCGCGATCGTTCTGATTTCCCACGACCGCCGCTTTCTGGAAAACTTGTCCCGGGCCACCGTCTGGATCGACCGGGGCATCTCGCGCCGCCTCGACAAAGGGTTTGCGCATTTTGAAGCCTGGCGCGACGAGGTGTTTGAGCAGGAAGAGATCGACCAGCAGAAGCTGGCGATGAAGATCAAGCGCGAAGAGCACTGGATGACCTATGGGGTCACCGCGCGGCGCAAACGCAATATGCGCCGGGTGCGCGAGCTGGCGGACTTGAGAAAACAAAAGCGGGAACACCGCGGACCGCAAGGCACCGCCAAATTGACCGCCGCCGAGGGCGAAGCCTCCGGCAAACTGGTGATCGAGGCCAAAGGCATCACCAAGACCTATGGCGACCGGGCCATCGTCAAGGAGTTCTCGACCCGCATCCAGCGCGGCGACCGCATCGGCCTTGTCGGCCCAAATGGTGCGGGCAAGACGACGCTATTGAAGATGCTGACTGGCGACCTGTCGCCCGACACCGGCTCCATTCGCCTTGGCACCAATCTGGAAATGGTGACGCTCGACCAGAAACGGGAAAACCTCAATCCGGAGGACAGCCTTTCCTCGGTGCTGACCGGCGGGCGCGGCGACAGCGTGGTGATCGGCGATGAAACCAAACATGTCATGTCCTACATGAAGGATTTTTTGTTTTCCCCCGAACAAGCCCGCACGCCTGTTGGCGTTTTGTCGGGCGGCGAACGGGCCCGTGCTCTGCTCGCCCGCGCGCTCGCCTCAAAATCCAACCTGATGGTGCTCGACGAGCCGACCAACGACCTAGATCTGGAAACGCTCGACCTCCTGCAGGAGTTGCTTGCCGACTACAAGGGCACGGCGCTGATCGTCTCTCACGACCGTGACTTTCTCGACCGGGTGGCAACGTCGGTGATCGTCTCGGAAGGCAGTGGCCTGTGGCGTGAGTATGCCGGTGGCTACACCGATATGCTCGCCCAGCGCGGTGAAGGCGTGACCGCCCACAAAGCGGAAAAAGCAGCTCCCGCAAAGAAAGAAAAAACTGCAAATTCAAACGCTTCTGCCGACAAGCCAAAGAAAAAATCCAAACTCAGCTTTACCCAGCAGCACCTTCTTAAATCATTGCCTGAAGATATCGAGAAACTTGAAGCACAGCTTGAGAAACTTCAGGCCGATATGAACGACCCGGAGCTTTACGCGAAGAACCCAGACAAATTTGCCAAGCTCTCTGCGCAAATCACTGACCTTTCTAAGAAAAAAGATTCCATGGAAGAACAGTGGCTGGAGCTGGAGATGTTGAACGAGGGGTGAGAACAATCTCGAATTGCCGGCGAAAAGCAATCGATTTTGCTTTTTGATTTTAGTACGTCCGATGCCCTAGCGCAGGGTCGTCCCAACTCACGAAGTCATCCCCGCCCCCGAGCGGAGATCTATTGGTTCCCGTATTGCCGATGAAGGGCAGAGCGGACGCTGGTCAACAGAGTGGTCAACAACACGCCTCTGGCCGCATTGTGGAATAAGCCCCATGGTCAAGTCCACTGCTGTCCGGCTTATTTCTAGGGTGTGCATTCCAACTAAACCAAATCAGGTTTTCTGTTTGTATAAGGCCCTCGACACCTTATAGGCACTCTCAATTGTCGTTCCAGCGCAGGCTGGAACCCAGTACTCCGTGCCGTTAACGTTCGAAAATAACGCTATTTGAAGAGGTTACTGGCCCCCAGCCTTCGCTGAGGCGACAATCGAGAGAATGGTATTCTTTGTTTCCGCTTGCCCCTAGCGGGCATCCGAGTCCGCACTGCCTTTAGACAGGCGGAACAGCGGATGGCCGGATTGTTTGCGGGCTTTGACGACCGCGGGAAGAAGCTTTTGATTGATAGAACGGCCGCAGGCATTGCGCGGCAGGACGGCACGGACAGGATAGTTTTCGTATAAGTGCCGTTCAAACGCGCCTTCAAGACCCGCGAGAACAATGGCTTCATCCGAGGGAGGCTCTGCATAGATAAATGCGTCGATCCTTCCAAGGCGCACTTTGTTCAACGAGCATTCAATGCAGCTGCTGCCGTCCACGGAAAACGGAAAGAAGTCTATGTGCGCGCTGTCCGTTTCGATTGTTCTCGTCCCATCCGTCAATTGCGCAAGTGTCAAAGCCGACCCGGCCGCCACGTAGAACTGAAAAGGCACATAGAACAGGACGGCATCGGAATACATCAGCTTTGCATTAACGAACGGGGTGTCGCTATCGTGGAGCAGCGGAATATGCATGTCTGCCCGCCCGGTCTCCACGTTGATCATGGAACGTGCAAATGGGACGACATCATAAACAACGTCAACGTCAGCGAACTCGGCAACCTGTTCTATGAACCGGACCAGACCGCCTTTGCCGCCAATATCGGCAAGGCCTGGAAGATCCGCAATGCTCACCCGCCACGTACTTTCCAATGGACATACGCCAGCGATCGTTTCGGTGTTGGTTAGCGCCAAAATAGCGACCGCAGCTGCGGCTGCACGTATCACATGCCCCTCCTCGGACCCTTGATGATCTTACACCAAATGCAAGGCCCTACTAGGCCGTATGGACGAATTGGAGACGCATTTCGTGTGGCTTAGGGCAAAGGATGACGTGGAAAGACCTGCAGAACGTATCGGTGATACGGTCAAGGGGCAGTCCGCGTCAGATTGCTGCCCTTAGCCGCACCCGAAGGGCTGGGTCTGCAGCGCTCAATCCTCTGCGCAAATCCGCCTAGATGATGCACCAGCATCACCTGCGACAGATTTTCTTGATCTTGAACGCAGCAAACCGCAGCGAAATACATCTCCAATTCGTCCATACGGCCTATAAGACACACATCTTGATTATCAAAAGACTATTTTGGAATAATTTCCCGGAGATCTTTGTAAAACACCGTTGTGTCGTCG
This sequence comes from Roseibium sp., assembly GCF_965216085.1. Lineage (GTDB taxonomy): Bacteria > Pseudomonadota > Alphaproteobacteria > Rhizobiales > Stappiaceae > Roseibium. The sequence continues at coordinate 3,924,940 of NZ_OZ244138.1, forward strand.
AGCCCTTCGTGGCTGCCAGAGGCATAGTCCGGAATGACGCCCACTTTTATGTACCCGCAGGTGGGGTAGAGTTTCTCGGCCCGATCTCCCGTCACAGTATCCAGAACCAGCAACCAGCGGCCGAGTGACAAAGCCAACCCATCGATGGCCGTCATTAACTTGCGGGCAAGGCCTTTGCGCCGATGATCCGGATGCACCATGAGTTTGGCAACGTCTGCCCGATGCCGCCCGTTGTCCTGTGGTGCAAGACACAGCATGACCACGCCAGCAATTTCTGCGCCATCCTTGGCAACCAGCATAAATGCGGTCCCGCTGGCAACAGCTGCAGCACGCTCCTGCCAGAAAACTTCGGCCTTTTCCAGCGTCAGTGGCAAGACAAAGCCAATTCCGGCACCGTCCTCAACGCAATCTTTCAAAAGCTTAGCCAAATCCGGGATCACGGCGCGGGCTTGTTCACCCGAGAGCAAGTGAACCGGTGGCTCGGGAACAAAGGATGATGCAGCTGGTGTCATGGAAGTCGCATCAAAAACAGTCATGGGGTGATCACCGTCAAAAGATACCGCGCGGGATCCGGTCCAGGCGCGTGGTAAGAATTTGGAGAATTCAGGCGGAACCGCAGGCAATCGCCTGTTTGAAGATCATGGCGCTTGTCGCCGAGGGTTACGCAGAGGTTTCCGTCCAGCAGCACCAAGTGGTGTTCCAGATCGGGCAACGGCGGCACTGAATAGGAAATAATGGCGCCGGCCGGCAGAGTTCCCTCGATAACACTGCCGCGAAATCCGGAGACGGCAGGTGACACACTGCGCCGTAAAAAACCTGTTTCCGGATCCTGCCAAAGCGGCTGATCACGAAGACCCACTTTGGCATCGTAGGACGCAGGTCCAAACCCAAATAACTCCGCCATAGATAGACCAAAAGCTTTGGCCAATTGCCCCAGCACCACCGCAGTCGGGCTGGTATCCCCTCGCTCGATCCTGGAAAGCGTTGCCCGGCTGATGTCTGATTTTTCCGCCAGGTCTTCGAGCGACCAGCCGCGCGCCTTACGCACGTCGCTCAGCCTTCTCGCAAGATCGTCCTGTACATCTGTCATTTCGCCCCCTTAATCTGAGAAATTTCTCATATATGAGAAATTTCCTTTTGCATAGGGTGAAAGTGAACAGCTGTGGCCCCCAAATGAATATCTGCAGGGGGGTGACACCCCGGCCTGGTGCCGAGGCTCAATCTTTTCGGGTCCCGGCCTAGGCCAGAGTCAGCGCTTAGTCGGTTAGAGCGCTAAAACATATCCTCGGCTGTGGTCAGCCCCAGAACCATCCAGTCCTGCATGCCGCCTCGGTAGTAGGAAATTTTATCGACCGGATAGCCTTCCCGCGCCATTGCCTTGATCGCGACCGGGCTTTGCGGACAGGCTGGACCGTTGCAAAAGGCAATCACATTCTCGGCCATTGAACAGTCCCAGCTGCCCTGCCCGCCGCTGCAGCCAAATTCGTCGAGCCGCATGGCCACTTCCGTATAAGGAATATGCATGCTGCCCGGAATGGTCGCCTGCGTGCGCCATTCCAACGTGCGCATATCCACCACTTTGGCGCTGCCGGTCTTCAAGGCGTCAATGACTTCCAGTTCACCGACGGGTATGACACCGGGAACCGGCACCATTGGCTGCAACACGCCTCCAATCAGCGCCGCGTCGGTTTTGGTTCGCGTGATGTCGACCGCGCCATCCTCTGTCTGGATGGTCACCACCGTGTCGTCGCCGGAGATTTTAAGTTCCCCTTCCGCGTTCACTGCGGCACCGGTGAACGGCAGCAATAAAAAAGCGGCGGTTAGTCCAAGAAGTTGATTGCGCATTGATATCCTCCCAACTCCATCTTGTGGAGATAAATTTACATATTCATATATTTGAATATTTTTTCTTGGGAGGCAAGCAGTGAAGTTACAAATATCAGAAGAGCATCCCGGCGCCCGCGATGATCCGCCGGGATGCCCTGTTGTTATGTTTGGCCTCAGACCCGCGAGAAAACCGCACTGGCGTTGACACCGCCGAACCCGAAACCATTGGTCAAAACATGATCAACCTGGCGATCGATGGCTTTGTCCGGCACCAGCTCGAATTTGGTCATAGCCTCATCCGGATCGACCAGATTGCGCGATGGCGGCAACTGGCCGGTAGTCAACGCCTTGACGCAGGCAATGGCTTCGACGGCGCCAGCCGCCCCCAGCAAATGACCGAACATGGATTTTGAGGACGACACGGCGAGGTCCTTGCCACGTCCCTCAAACAATGTGTTCAGTGAAGCGACTTCCGCAGCATCCCCGACAGGGGTCGAGGTGGAATGCGCATTGACATAACCAATGTCAGCCGGTGTCAGATTTGCAGTCGCGAGCGCCTGTTTCATTGCCCGCAATCCGCCCTCACCATCAGCGGGAGACGCGGTGACATGATGCGCATCAGCGGATGTGCCATACCCCTTAAGCTCTACGAGGATAGCCGCACCGCGCGCCTTGGCATGCTCATAATCTTCCAGAATGAGAATCCCCGCGCCTTCACCCATGATGAATCCGTCACGGTCTTGGTCAAACGGCCGGGATGCATAGGCTGGGTCCTCGTTGCGCTTGGACGACATCGCCTTGGCAGCGCAGAAGCCAGCATAAGACACACGATCAATGCAGGCTTCCGTGCCGCCGGCGACCATAAGATCGGCTTCGCCACTTCGGATGATGCGGGCCGCATCTCCGAGCGCCTGTAAGCTGGCGGCACATGCCGTCACCGGCGCGCCGATAGGTCCTTTCAGACCATGGCGGATCGACACTTGGCCGGCGGCCAGATTGGCGAGGAACGACGGCACCAAAAACGGCGACGCCCGGCGCGGGCCTTTTTCATCGACAAGGCGGGTTCCTGCGGTCATCGCTGGAAAACCGCCCACACCTGTTCCGATGATCGTTCCAGTCCGGTTCTTTTCTTCATCGGTTTCAGGCGACCAACCGGCCTGAGCCAGGGCTTCACCGGCAGCAGCCAAAGCAAAGTGAATGAACCGGTCGGTCCGCCGTTGTTCGCGGGCATCGAGCGCGGTATTGACGTCAAAACCATGCGCGTCTTCTTCAATTGTCGGCACTTCGCCGGCAATCTGGCAAGCAAGATCACTGGCATCGAATTTGGTGATGCGCCGGATGCCGTTGGCCCCTTCGACAACCCGGCTCCAAAATGCATCTACGCCGGCTCCAATCGGGGACACCACGCCAATCCCCGTCACGACCACTCGTCTCATAATCTCACCTCGCACCTTTCAGCTGTTGTGTAACTACACATTTCAGTTTGAACGTTTGCCCCATCACGCCCTGCAACCTTGATACTTCCAGCCTTAGATTTGCGATAAGCGCTTCAACAGGCGGACAGCTGTCAAAAAATCTTCCTCACCCAACAGGTCTCTCACATGCCCCTGGGCCTCCCGCCACAGCGGCAGCGCACTTTCAACCATGGCATTGCCTTGTCCGGTGATGCTGAATTCTTTGCCCCTTGCATCTTTGGCCGGCCGCGTGAGGAGCAATCCCTTTTTCTCAAGCAGCGCGACATTGCGCACCAGAGTTGTGCGCTCCATGGAGAGCCGCTCAGCAAGTTCAGCCGTCGTCAATCCATCATGCTCGCGCACAGTCACAAGCACCGAAAACTGCCCGGATGTGAACCCAGTCTGGCGCGCCATCTGATCATAATACCGGCTGACAGAGCGCGCGGCTTTGCGGGCATTGGTCAAAACACAGAGGGAAAAATCATCTTCGGCCATGGCACTGTAATGTGCATTTACACACTTCTTGTCAAGAAGCCCGCTCAAGAACCAATGTCATCAATGCGTTGCGTATTTCCTCCAAACCGGTATCGTCAAGAATGACAGTCATGCTTTAGGAGGGCACGATGGCCGACGCTGTTCAGACTATGGAAGACATGAAAACCAAAATCCAGGAGAACTGGGGCTGGTTTCTGGCCCTCGGCATCGCACTGGTGCTTGGTGGAATCATTCTGATTGCCGCACCGCTGGCAACCTCGATTGCGGTAACGATCCTGATTGCCGCCGTCCTGTTCGTTGGCGGTTTGGTGCAGATCTATCACGCCTTTAAAACTCAGGGCACAGCGGCCTTTTTGTGGGATTTGATTACCGGCGTCATCGCTGTCATTGGCGGGATCGTGATATATGTAAACCCGCTGGCCGGCACCTTCGCTCTGACCCTGGTGATTGCGGCGATCTTTGCAGCTCAAGGTGTCAGCCAGATCCTGCTGGCCTTCAAGCTCCGCCCGCATGAAGGCTGGGTCTGGGTCTTGATTGCTGGTGTTGTCTCGCTGGCTGCCGGTATCATGATCTGGATGGATCTTCCAGGCTCAGCTGCCTGGGCGCTTGGTTTGATCGCCGGCATTTCGGTCCTGGTCAACGGCTGGAGTTACATCGCAATCGCCCTGGCCGCCCGTGCCACGAAGTCCTAAAGCGGTATTTTAGATAGCAATTATCTGATTACACCCGGCAAGATCCCTTTTGCCGGGACCTTGTTTCATGTAGTTTGCCTGTTCGTGAAACTCACAGGCGATGCCTGTCAACTGGCTCAAAAAATGATTGCTGTTCTTGGGCGCATGCCCGGACAACCTCATAACAAAGCCCACTGGTGGTGGCCGCCTCCCGCCAGCCGATGACGTTTGCGCGTCAATGCGCAAGGCAAACTCAAAGAAATACGTCAACGGACGACACTTATGACATCTGTAAATTTGCGCGGCGAAACCCGCGTGCTTCATGTTGCCTGGGCGGACGGCACCAGTGCGGACTTTCCTTACCTTTGGCTGAGGGATAATTGCCCAAGCGGCTTTCATCCACAAACCCACGAGCGTCAGTTCGACCTGACCAGCATTCCGACCGATCTTGGCATTGAAAAAGCTGAGATGGATGGCGAAGCTATTTTGATCCAGTGGGATCAGGAAGACCATCAAAGCCGGTTCGATCCGGAGTGGTTGAAAGCACACCTACCGGGAAGCGGCCTAAATGACCCTGCCAATGTCCCACCGACTTTATGGCGCGGTGATCTTGCCCCCTCGACCCTGCCGCGGATCAGCGCTTCAAAACTCATGGACGATGACGGCGCTCTTTTAGACTTTCTGATTGCCGCCAAAAAAACCGGTCTCGCAATTGTTGATGGTATGGCAGATGACCGGGATGCAGGTATGGCAGCCGCCAAGCGGATCGGTTTTCTGCGCGAGACGAATTTCGGAGTGACGTTCGAAGTCCGGTCGATGCCGAACCCGAACAACCTTGCCTATACCTCACATGCTCTGCCGCTGCACACCGATCTGGCAAACCAGGAATTGCCGCCGGGATTTCAGTTCCTGCATTGCCTGGCGAATGATGCAGAAGGCGGCGGTTCAACCTTTTGCGACGGTTTTGCCATTGCCGAAGATCTGCGCCAAAATGATCCTGAGGCCTTCAACCTTCTGTCCCAGACACCGGTCCCGTTCCGCTTTCACGATGACACCTACGACATCCGCCGCCATCAGACCGTGATTGATCTGGATGCCTTCGGCAATCTGCAGGAACTGCATTTCAATGCCCATCTGGCCGGTGTCTTTGATCTACCTGCAGACAAGATGGAGGCTTATTACCGGGCTTACCGGAAGATCATGGCGATGACCCGCTCGGACGACTATGTCATCACAACCCGCCTGGAAGGCGGTGAAATGGTGATCTTCGACAATCGCCGTGTTCTGCACGGCCGCGCGGCCTTTGACCCCAACACCGGCTACCGCCACCTTCGCGGCTGCTACGTAGACCGGGGTGAATTCGACAGCAAGATCCGGGTGTTGAGCAGGTAGCACTCAGATTTTGCAACAACTACGACCGTCATTGCCGGACTTGATTCGGCAATCTATGCCATGATGTTTCCTCGGCGCACATCGGTGCAAACGGAGAAGAAGCGGAATGGATCCCATGGTCAAGCCATGGGATGACGGAGGTGGAGAGCCTTAAAACACTCTGCCGTCCTGGCCTTCTAGCCGGGACGGCGCCTTTGGGTTCAGGAAAAAATCAGCGCCTTATCGTCTTCGGTAAGGATCTTCCAACCGCCATCGTCCAGTCCCTCTACGCTCAGAGCGCCGATCCGGCTGCGGGAGAGGTCGTTGACGTGGTTGCCGGTAGCGGCGAACATGCGGCGGACCTGATGATAGCGGCCTTCGTGCAGGGTCAGACGTGCGTGGGTGTCGTCGATGACCTCGAGCTCGGCAGGTTTTAATGGCTTTTGCTCGCTTTCCAGCATCATCTCGCCGGAGGCAAAGAGCGCTGCCTCATCGCCCTTCAGCGGCCGGTCGAGCGTTACCTCATAGACCTTCGGCACGTTTGATTTCGGTGAAATCACTTGGTGCAGAAAGGTGCCGTCGTCGGTGAAGAGCAGCGCCCCAGAAGTTTCCTTGTCGAGCCGGCCGATGGTTGACAGCACCGGTTTGCGCAGTCGGTAGCGGTCCGGCAGAAGGTCATACACCAGCCGTCCGTGATCCTTGATCGAACAGGTGTAGCCGAGCGGTTTGTTCATCAGGATAACGACACCCTGGGCCGGGTCGAGCGGCTCGTCATCAAACAAGATGCCTTCGTGCGGCGTCTTGCTGTCGGCTTTGAGCGTATTTCCGTCCTTATCTGTTGCCCAGCCATTTCGGATTGCCTGCTGCATTTCTTTGCGGCTGCCATAGCCCAAATTGGCAAGAAGCTTGACCAATCTCATGTCACTTGCCTCCCTTGCCCTTGGTGGCCTTGATCACCTTGTAACCGCCTTCGTCCGCCAGCATCTCCACCCGGTCAAACACGTCCCCGAGCGTCCGCTCATAGGGGAGATGCCGGTTGGCGACCAGATAGAAGACCCCGCCGGAACGCAGCCCCTGCGCCGCAGCGCGGATAAATCCTTGCCCAACATCGGCCCGGTCCGCCTTGCCAGATTGGTGGAACGGCGGATTGGACACTAGAAAATCATATGGCCCTTCGATGCCCTTGGTGACATCCGACCAGAGGCCACTCATGATTTTCTTGCCCTTAAAGGCCGACAGGTTTTCTTCAGCCAGATCAAGCGCCCGTTTTTCGGCTTCATAAAGATCCATAGCGGCGACCTTGAGCGCCTTTTCCAGAACCGTGCGGCTAAGAAATCCGAAACCAGACCCTAGATCCGCCCCACGACCGCTCAAGGTCTCCGGCAGGTGGTCTGCCAGCAGCTTGGACGCCGGATCAATCCGATCCCAGGCGAAAACGCCTGGCCGGCTGAGATAGGCGCCATCCAGAACCGGGCGTGGCGCGTCGAGCTCCTGCCAATCTTTCAACAGCGCCGCGTCTAGAGTGTCCGGTTCGACCTGTCCCCAGACGACCCGACATTTGTTCTTAGAAAGCTTATCTGCACTGCCCAAAAGAGACGCAAAATCCTGCTCTAGGGTTTTGGCGCCTTCCGTATTCGGCGCACAGGCGATAACAAGGCCGCCGGTTTTCGCCTTGGAAGCCGCACGGGCCAGCAGAGCCCTGGCTTCCTGGCGCTGACGGCCGGGCAAAACCAGAACCGCATCGAAGTCTTTTTCTTCCGTTTCCGCCTCGACCTTGTATCCGGCCTTTTGCAGAGCATCCCGGTCCGGCGCAAAACTTTGCTCGCACAAAAGGCTGTGACCGCTAAGCTCATTCAACGGGCGGCCAGCCCTTGCCCGGAGCATCAGCAAACGGGCTGCCTCCGGCAGTTCCACATCGCCGGAGGATATCGGCAGGATGAGTGTTTCTAGGGCGGGATCGGACATGGACGGCCTTTGGGCAAAAAAGAGATTGCGCGCTCTTACCCCCAGATGGCACAGCCGTCAAAAGGCGGCGTCGGATTTGAACGGTTTTCCGTCAACCAGGAGGCGTAGCGGCAAGGAACGGCCGTCGCCGGTTACAGCAACGACCAGCTGCACCCGTTCCCGGTCCAGCCGCTCAATCACCAGCCCCTCGCCTTCCGGCAAGAAGAACGCATCAATGCCATAGTCCACCCGGATCTCTTCGCCGGTTGCGGATTGGACCTTGCCCGCGATGCGCACCAGATTGGATGTGCCTTCATCTTTGCCAACTGAGGCCGCCGCCATCAAACCGTTTTCATCCGGTTCCAACGCCACATAAACAGTGTCCCCTTCCTCCAAGCCGTCTGCACCTGGAAGATCCGCAGCCAAGCGGCTGATCGCGAGGTTGATGATCACATAGTCGCCCCGCAACAGATCTCTCGGATCAATTGGAATGAGTTCCAGCTTGACTTCCTGCCCACCCATCTGGACCTGGAGCCGGTCGATTAGGGGCACGGCAATCAACACCAGCTGGATGAGACCCAGCAGCCCCCATTTGACATAGGGCGGCAGGAACGAAAGTGGCAGCGCCGGTTTTTCAATAGCGTCTGTGGTACTCATCCTTGCACCTCCCCTGCCGGAGCGGGCATAGGTTTCCGGCGCAAAAGGCGCCCTAACCAGAGCGCCATTCCCAAGAGCACAACACCAGCGACCAGGAAGAACACCGATTGCCCAAGAAGCGAGCCGATGGTGACTTCCAAAAGCCACAAGGCGACAGCCGTCAAGGCCAGGTATGCGCAGAGCATCCAGAAGCGGTTGTTATACCATGTGCCGAGCGCGCAGAACCCGATCAAGGCAGCAAGACAGAGCGCCGATACAACCAGGATGTTGGGCAGAAGAATCGGAATCAAACAGGCGATCAGTCCAAGTCCAACGGCGGCAAACAGTGCCAGGGATTTCTCCGTCTTGAAAGACAGCAGCAACCCGGCAATGCAAAGGAGAATTGCGGCGGTCAGCGGCAAGATCGCCGGAAGCGCCAACGCACCCGATAGATGCATTGTATCGTCAAACTCCGGCGCAGCGATCATGGCGAGAAAAACGAGTGCGCACAGCATCATGAAACCGACGTCCTGCAGTGCGCGTAACATCAACCAATGGGCATGGGTTTTGACCGGTTTGTAGCTCGACCATTTGACAAAAAGATCACCAATCGGCCCAGCCTGGATCATTGTTGCGAACAGGCCGCCAAACCCTGCCAAGACCATCGCTCCAACAGCATCATCTCCACCCGGCAACCGCTCGGCAATCTCGCCAAACCAGCGGCCATAAGTCACCAAAAGCAAAGCTATGGCCGCAAACCGGCTGATCCGGGCCGGATAGATAAAGGGATGCAGGAAGACAGTTGCCAGAAGCGCAATGCTGATCAAAGTGTCGGTCGTTGAAGATGCTTCGAACCACATGCGGGAGGTTTGCCAGGAAACGGCAGCCAGCGCGGCCACGACCAGTGACGTGATTGATCCGGTCAGCCAGGCCGCAGCCAGTGCACCCAAGCAAACCAGCAGCGCCCCACCGGCCCAGTCGGACGGTAAATGAAAGATTTGGCCGACCAGCGCCATGCCGCCAACAAAAACCAGAGTCGCAAAGCCAGTCGCCAAATCGGAAAGACCGGAGCGCCCGCGCTTGGCCGCCTCTGCTGCCAAAAGATTGGCACCGATCACCAACACAGCAATGCCGACGAGTTTGATCGTTTTGGGAATGAGCCCCCAATTGGCAGCGATAAAAGCAAACAGGGCCAGCGCCACACAAACCATGCCGATCCCGGCAAGGGCCATCGGCAACTTCGAGCGGCCATCTTCCTGCTCTTGATCGCGCAAAATGGCAGCGGCACCATCGGGGCTCAACCAGCCCTTGCCGACCCACTCTTCAAGGTCGTCCCGCAAGCGTTTTTTATAAGCCCAATCGAACATTTCCGCTCCGCTGCACCAGGACCGATCGGCGGCGTTCATGCCAGGTAAACACGCGCAGGCGCCTTCTGCTCCGACCTGCCAACCAGCAACTACGCCGTGCAAAACTGACCATTTGGTCCAATTCTAGCGCGGATATTGTGAGCACAAGACGCGCCAGCTTTCCACTCATGATGTGGCAATTCCGCTTCGAGCCCGCCACTGCACACAATAAATCCCATAAAATTCAACACATTCTACCCGATTAGCATATATGCCGCATTATTAGGCAAATTCTGATCATGAAATAACCGTGCAAATAATCTGCTTGCTTTTTAATCAGGTGCATTTCACTCTTTGAAGGAACTTCCAAGAAAAGCAGGGGAATAACATGCGTCTTCTATCGGGAGTGGCCCTCGCGCTGGCCCTCACATCCTCGACCGCCTTGGCTGCGACCGACATCAAATTTTCATTGGACTGGAAATTCGAAGGCCCGGCAGCTCCCTTCTTCATCGCTCTCGATAAAGGTTATTTCGCCGACGAAGATCTCAATGTCACCATCGACACGGGCGCTGGCTCCCGGGAATCCATCCCGCGGGTTGCCACCGGCACCTATGACATGGGTTTTGGCGACATCAATGCCTTGATCAAGGTTCTCGACGATCAGCCGGATCTGAAGGTCAAGGCGGTCATGATGGCCTATGAAACACCTCCATTCGCCGTGATCGGCCGCAAAAGCCAAGGCGTGACCGAAGATCCGAAGTCACTCGAAGGCAAGACCCTTGGTGCCCCGCCACCCGATGCCGCCTTTGGCCAGTGGCCAGCTTTTGTGGACGTAACCGGCCTCGACACCTCCGGTATAAAAATCGAAAGTGTTGGCTTCCCGGTTCGTGAACCGATGCTCGCCCAAGGCCAGGTGGACGCCATTTTCGGCTTCTCATTTTCCTCCGTTCTCAATCTGAAGTCCCAGGGTGTCCCGGAAGACGACATCTCGCTCATTCTCATGGGTGAAAACGGCCTCGATCTTTACGGTAATGTCGTCATGACCAACACGGACTTTGCCGAGAAAAACCCGGAGGCGGTCAAAGGCTTCTTGAAAGCGCTCACCAAGGGCTACCTGGATGCGATTGCAGATCCGGCTGCAGCCATTCCTTATGTCATGAAGCGCAATGAAATTCTTGACGAAGCTGTCGAGGTCGACCGGCTGACGATGGCCGTCGAGGGCTCCATTGCAACAGACGCCGTAAAAGCAAACGGTTTCGGCGGTGTCGACATGGATAAACTCACCAAGTCCATGAAATATCTGCAAGGCTCCATGGGCTTGAGCGCCACGCCGCCAGCTGCAGAGCGCGTCTTTGACGCAAGCTACCTGCCGCCGAAAGAAGAGCGCATGTTGAAGTAAACTGATCTTGGATCAGTTCACCGGCCGCAGCCGTCCGGCTGCGGCCCCTTCCCTTTTCAAACGGACCACCTTGTGACCGGATTTGTAGAACTCAGAGACGTCCGCCTGACGTATGGCGGCGCCGCAGATGGCACACTTGCTCTCGACCGCCTGACGATGGGCGTGAAAAAGGGTGAATTTGCTGCCGTCGTTGGCCCGTCAGGCTGCGGCAAGTCCACCTTGATGAAATTGGCAACCGGCCTGATCACGCCGCAAGAAGGCACCATTGAAGTGGCCGGGCATGAGGTTGACGGCCCGGTGTCGGTTGCCGGCATGGCTTTCCAGAACCCCTCCATGCTGCCGTGGCGTTCGACATTGGCCAACGTGATGCTGCCTCTGGAGATCGTTCAACCGCACCGCTCCCGTTTCCGCGCAGAAAAACAAGCTTACACCGCCAAAGCGGAGGCCCTGCTGGATCTGGTCGGTCTGAAAGGGTTTGGCGCGAAATACCCCTGGCAACTCTCTGGTGGCATGCAGCAACGCGCCAACTTGTGCCGCGCGCTCATTCATGATCCTGCACTTTTGATGCTGGATGAACCGTTTGGCGCGCTGGATGCCTTCACCCGCGAAGAACTCTGGCAGGTGATGCGCGATCTTCACGCGGACAAAGGTTTTACGACTATTCTTGTGACCCACGATCTGCGCGAAGCGGTTTATCTAGCCGACAAGGTGTTTGTCATGAGCGCGCGCCCTGGCACCATCATTCGCGAGCGCGAAGTTTCTTTCGAACGCCCGCGGCCAATTGAACTGACTTATGAAAGCGCCTTCAACGACATTGTTCACGAATTGCGCGATCTGATTGCCGACGCGAGGGCTGCAGCATGACGTCTTCACGTTGGATCACCGCCGCCCCATGGCTTTGGGCCATCGGCCTCTTCGTCTTGTGGGAGCTTTCCGTCAAAGCTCTGCAAATCCCTGTAATTATCCTGCCAGCACCGACCGACATCTGGGTTGCGATCCTGAAATACTGGTCACCGATCTGGAAGAACTCTGTCCAGACCCTCTACACAACAGTGGTCGGCTTTGTCATGGCCGTGGTTGGCGGTATGGCGCTGGGACTTGCCATCGGCTGGAGCCGGGCGATTTATGCCGGCCTTTACCCGATCATGATCGGCTTCAATTCCATTCCGAAAGTCGCCGTGGTCCCGATCCTGGTGATTTGGTTCGGCATCGGCACCATTCCAGCCGTCCTGACCGCATTCCTGATCGCCTTTTTTCCGATTGTGGTGAATGTCGCGACCGGTCTCGCTACGATCGAACCGGAGATGGAAGACGTCCTACGGGCACTTGGCGCCAAAAAACACGACATCATGCTCAAAGTCGGCATTCCGCGCGCGATGCCCTATCTCTTCGGCTCGATGAAGGTGGCCATTACCCTCGCCTTTGTCGGATCTGTGATCTCAGAATCCATCGCCGCCAATTCCGGCCTTGGTTATATGATGCAGGCCGCGCAGTCCCAATTTAACGTGCCGCTGATCTGGGCGGGCCTTGTCGCTCTCGCCGTTCTGGGTATTATCATGTACGCACTTATGGCGTGGCTGGAAATGCGTATGACCGGCTGGGCGCACCGCGGCAACCGAACTTGATATAGGTCGGATAAAATACAGGATCAGAGCCAACTCAAAATAAATCCAGGGGGGCTCTGAAGGGGCGTCCGAGAGGCCCGGACGCCCCTTTTTATTTCGCCTACACTTTACTGTCAGGCTTTCCGCGAGTTGTTTTCGATCAGGACCTTGGCTCCCCGATCCCGGATAAGGCCGAGGCCTTTCCGGGATGACGTGAACAGAAATTAAAAGCCAATATAGCTACAGGACAACTTTTCTTGCCCCAATCTACAGCTCGTGGAAAGATAGATTTTCAGCTTCATGCGCAGAGGTAGTCGTGACCGCCTGGGTCTATATAATGGCGTCGCGCCCATATGAAACGCTGTACACCGGCGTTACCTCGAACTTAGTCAGAAGAATATACGAACACCGAAACGGAATTACTAAAGGTTTCACTTCGCGATACGGAGTAAGGTTGCTCGTCTGGTATGACGAGTTTCCTGACATTTCAAGCGCTATTGCTCAAGAGAAACGTGTCAAACACTGGCGCAGGAAATGGAAGTTCGATCTGATTGAGAAACAGAATCCAAAATGGATTGATCTGTATGGATCTTTGAACGAGTGACCTTAAACAATCCGCGTCATCCCGGTCGCGCAACGCGTGAACCGGGATCGGAGAGCCCCAGAAGAATCAACCTAGTACGCATCATTGACTTCTCTTCCGAAGCTCTTTCTGGGTTCATGACCTGAACTGCGATTTACTCAGCCGGTTCCTGGCTTTTTCCAGTATTTGCGGCCGGCTTTCGAGCCGGAGCCTTTCGGGCTGATGATTTACGAGTTGCCGGTTTAGCAGCACTTTTGCGCGCAGCAGGTTTTGCAACAGCTGCCTTCTGCGGTGCCGATGGAGCGGAAACCGGTTCCTCTTTCGGTTTTGGAGCATCAAACGCTGGTAGGTCGGAAGCCACACCCTTGCCTTTGACAAGCGGGTCTTCCGTAACGTTGTCAGATACAGGCGGCAAATCCAGCACGTCCTGGAACCTTTGCATCATCTCCAAGGTGTGTGGTGTCATTTCTTCAATCGCACCCGGCACATACCGCACCACTTTGGAAGCAAGTTCGCGATCTTGCCTAGTTTTCAAGAGTTTCGGCAACGTCGTGACAGCCTTATCTCTGGCAAATTCTACGATCAAAGACTGTTCCTGAAGAATGAAGCTGCGCGCATCCGGTGTCAGCGATTTAAAGGGCTCATCCTGGGTGAGCACCCGGGCAGAGCGTTCCAGCCGGTCACGGCGGACGTTGCCGCGGCTGTCAGCCAGCAGGATCAGCATCCGGATCACTGCTTCGCAGAACCCGCCCTCTTCAATGTGCATCAAAGCAGCCTGAACCGGCGGCAGGCTGCGCAGGTCTTCCTTGCGCTTCAAGGTTCGGCCTGGCTGATGCGTCCGGCCGAACCAGCGCATGTAGGGGGAACCCCAAATGGAGTAGAAGAGGTTTTCATACCAGGTGTCGCGCAGATCGCGGAACAGATCGAGCGACTGTTCGAACATTGCCGCACCAACACGCTCCAGCTCGGAAAACGGGTTGTCCTGTTCGGCCGGAGTGCGGTCTTCTTTGATCTTTTCAGCCATCTCCGGCAATCCGCTCAACATCGGATTGAGGCTCGACATCATCGTGCGCTGTGCCCGGAGCGGATGGGTTTTGCGGCGGAAGTCGGCGCTCTGCTCGGTCACACCGGCCTGCACAAACGGGCGCACACAGACATCATAGAATTCTGCTTGCTGCTCGGATGTCCGGGCAACGGCCGCAAAAGGAATTTCATCATCCCGGCCATCGTCCAGCGCCTTCAGATCCTCCAGCGTACGCTCGTGGAAACTGACCGTGAATTCCCGGTCCAAGAGCCCGCCCTCATAGTCATCAATGGACATTTCATAGAGGCCAGGAGCCAGGGCTTCGATGGTCTTCAAGGTCGAGGTGACTTCAGTATGTTCCTTTTTGGCAATCTTGGACGACACAAAGATGCCCAGGTGGCCGACCTGATCATGAACCATATAGATGATGCGCTGGCCGCGAATGGCGATCTCGCGCTCATCCGTGTAGGTGTCGATGATCCAGTTGAGCGCCTGTTGCGGCGGCGTGATGTTGTCGCCAAAGCTGGCAAAGGCGATGATCGGCGCGCGGATCTGTTTGATGTCGATGTTGCGGCCCGGCTCCAGCTGCGCCTCGTTTTTGGCGAGCTTGTTGCCAACAAACAATTGTTCGACGATCCATTTCATTTCCGCTTCGTTCAAGAGGAAATAACCGCCCCACCAGCGTTCGAACTCGAGGAACCGCTGCGGTTCGGTGTCGACCTTGGCGTAAAGGTCGTAGTACTTGCCAAAATAATTCCGGGCCGGATTGAGCATCTCGAAATTTTGGACGATGTCGGCACCATCGAAGACACCATGACCGAGATCTGAATAGAACATGGCATTCCAGGTTCCGCCCAAGACGCCCCCATTGTAACGCATTGGATTTTCACCAACCCGCCCGGCCCAAGTTGACACCGGGGCACCGTTTAAGATGACAGGCCCGGTTAGATCCGGGTTGGTCGCCGCCAGCAAAAGGGTAGCCCAGCCGCCCTGGCAGTTTCCGGTGACAACCGGTTTGGGGGCTTCAGGGTGTTCTTCCATCACCTTGCGGACAAAGGTGGCCTCAGCATGGGTGACATCGGCAAGTGTCTGGCCTTTTTCCGGCATGCGGCGGAAGGCAACAAAATAGACCGGATGGCCGTCGCGCAAGGCGACACCGACTTGGCTGTCTGGCTTAAATCCGCCTATGCCGGCCCCATGGCCGGCGCGTGGATCAATGATGATATAGGGCCGTTTCCAGAGTTTCATATCCCGGTGGCCGGCATCTTTCGGCGGTTTGATCCGAAGCAGCATATAGTTGCAAGGCCGCGGAAGATCGCTCCCGTCCATGACAACGTCATAATCATAGATAAGCACCGGCGGGCAACCGGCTTCTTCGTGTTCCAGGAAGATATCGCCGCGCTGGCGCAGGACATCCATGGTCAGGACTGAGCGCTGCACGGCATCTTTCCAATAGGACTGCCAAGCATCAAACAAGCTGCCATCCTGTTGCGCTTTGGTAAGGTCCCCCACGGCCTTGCCCATATCGGCAAGCCCTAACTGCCAGCGGCCTTTATGGTCCGCTGAGATCTTTTCGAAGTGTTTAGTCAGCCCCCGGCCCATCAGGTCAGCCAGGTTGGAGAGTTCCGTCCCTTGCGCCTGGAGCGCAGTGAGCCGTTCAGACGGTGTCCAGGCGGTGGCATCGTTCAGGGAATTCAAGAACTCATTCTGACCTTTTTCAAGCGCGTCAAAAATGTCCTTCATCAGGACCTCCTGTCAAAGAATGCTGTAGCCGCCGTCGATGGGATGAACACCTCCGGTGACATTGAAAGCTTCGCGGCTTGCCAGAAAAGCGGCATAAGCGCCGGTGTCTTCGATGGTTGCAAGCTGGTGGGTGGGGGCCCGTTCGGCGGCATCGTTCAAAAGCTCATCGAACTCTGCGATGCCAGAGGCGGCCCGTGTTTTCAGCGGCCCGGGCGACAGCGCATGGACGGATATACCGCGCGGTCCGAGTTCCGAAGCCGCATAGCGGACCGCCGCTTCAAGCGCCGCCTTGACCGGGCCCATGACCCCGTAATTGTCGACCACTTTCTGTGCGCCCATGAAGGACACTGTCATGCAGGTTCCACCGTGCGGCATGAGGGGTTCGGCTCGCCGGATCAGGCGCAGGAACGAATGGACAGAGATATCCATTGCCAGTCCAAAGCCTTCAGCAGAGCAATCGATTACTCGGCCCTGCAGATCTTCCTTTTTGGAAAAGGCGATGGAATGCAGCAACGTATCGAGCCGCCCCCACTTGTCTTGAATGGCGCCGAACAGAGCATCGAGCTGGTCTTCATCGCGAACATCCAGCGGCAGAATAATTTCCGCACCGAGCTCTTCTGCCAGCGGGCTGACATATGGTTCCGCTTTTTCGTTCAAGTATGTGACGGCAAGGTCGGCACCTTGTGCCCGGAAGGCCTTGGCACATCCATAAGCAATGGATTGATCATTGGCGACGCCGACAACCAGCGCCTTTTGACCGGATAAATCGAACACGGGTGCACTGCTCCCATCAAGTGATTGCCAACCAGACCACCAACTGGCCGGGACCGAATGACCACGGGTCTTTTACGTGGCCGCTCCTCACCTTATCGCACTGCAGCATAAACTTTGTGACGTGGCAATGAATTTCAAGGCCTGTCCGGGTTTGTGCGGACATGACGGCTCTCAACAACCCTACTAACCAGTTTTCCGAGTTGGACGCAGTTAGAACGCGACGCCACTCAATGGTTTCATTTGACCGAGGCACATTTGCTCCGGTCAAAATACTCCAAATGGAAGGGTACTAAGAACGGCCCACCGATTGCGTCGCGACGGGCTTCATTACCTGTTACAGTTCCATAATTGCGGAACAAGTGATTTGAGGACACCGTTTGATGCTCTCAAAAAAGCGGCGGCTAATGCCGCTGCAACATCGGAAGTTTCCCTCAGAAAACGCCCAGTCAATTCGCTGCGCTTTTCACTTCGTGAATAGCGAAAGATTCAATTTCCATAAGGACTTCACCGTCGCCATTTAGAGGTTTATCGACCGTGAAACTCAGATCACCAGGAGCGCGCAAGGCGGTAAACTGCTCGGTTTTGACAACGTAAGGATTGCCATCGGCATCCATAAATCCATCAAGTACCACTGCAGTTGTGTAGCTGCGCCCTCTTTTGGAAACCGTCAGGACAACATTCATTTTCTGCAAATCTGCCTGGATTGCCGTCCAGTCTGATTCCCAATTGATCCTGGGCTGCGGGTAACAATCCAAACCGTTTGTTGCACGGTAAAGGAGAGTGTTCTTGTCCAATTTGCCTTTTTGGTTTTTCAAGTTCTGGAGATAGGCCCGGTGGCACCCGCTGGTAAAATTATGCCCGAAGACTCCTGTCAGGTAATTGTCCTTATCCTTACGAAAACCAAAGGAAAGCCTATCTGAAACCGAGGAATAGTCCCCCTTGAAAACCAGGACAGCGTCCCAATTCCCTTTCGGCAATTTGCCGGTGTAGGTAAGGAGATTTTCCGGCTCCTCAACACCAAATCCGCCCTTCGAAGTCGACAACATCGTCAAAACACCGTTTTCGATGATGTAGTTATCCGGGTTTTCATTTGAAATGATAAAATCCTCACCAAGGGTTTCACCATCAAAATCTTCGCGGAAATACTCAGTAATTACGGGCTCGACGTTTTTTGGGGCCGGCTCTGGCTCAGCGACCGGAGCTGCTACAACGGGCGCTTGCGCAACCTCAACAACATCACGCATTGCCTTGGTGAAGCCTTCAGTGTCATCAGCATTGAAGTACTGGCCGCCGCCAGCATTCGCAATACACTGCAGCTGTGCTTTTGCTTCCGCGTCGACATCAAATCCAACAACATGAACTTTCATGTCGATTCCAAGATGCTGTGACATAGCAGCGCTTGTGCACGGATCGGAGTTACACGTCTCTATACCATCGGAAATTAGAACAACTGCTTTTTGCCGGTCCTGTGGTTCAGTTTTTGACAAGGACGCAATTCCTACCGACAAAGACATTCCCATCGGTGTTTTGCCCAGCGGCTTGATGCCAGCAATGGACTCCTTGATCGCCTTCGCGCTTGCACCGACTTCGTTCAGCGTCTGAAAATCAACGCAACTCTCCTTGCTTTGAGTACCATAGGTCATCAGGCCAACACGCGCTCCGTCCGGTACATCGTCGACCAATTTAGTCAACGTTTCTTTGGCAGTGGTGATCTTTGCAACCTTATCGATCTGTCCCCACATGGACCCAGATCCATCCAATATAAAGAGAATATCTGCGTTGCTTGCGTGTACGTTTGTAGCAGATACCCCAATGATAGCTGTAGAGGCTAAAAAACATTTCAGTAGACTTGAAGTTCCACCTTTAAGCATATGCAAACTCCCGGAAAGCTCTAAAATCGTTCGGCACCGGACCGCCCGGCCCTGTCTAAATCGGTATTCTGAAATCCACAGCGGTTCTGTGGCACCCATCACAAACTACATTGTTTGTTTTTACAGGACGTGCGTAGCTTAATATCACAATCAAAAAAGGCGCCCCGGATGTTCGGAGCGCCTCATCATATCTGTTCTGAAGGGATAGATTACCCCAGATCGTAGCGATCGGCGTTCATGACCTTGACCCAAGCTGCCACAAAGTCCTCGACGAACTTCACTTCGTTATCGTCCTGGGCATAGACCTCGGCGATGGCGCGCAACATGGAGTTGGAGCCAAACACCAGATCGACACGGGATGCCGTCCATTTGGTGGTGTCGGTTTTACGGTCGCGGATCTGGTAGGAACCGTCGCCCGCTGGTGTCCAGCGGTAAGCCATATCCGTCAGGTTGACGAAGAAGTCCGGCGTCAAGGTGCCTTCCTGATCGGTGAAGACACCATGCTTGGTATCGCCATGATTGGTACCGAGCACCCGAAGACCACCGAGAAGGACGGTCATTTCCGGCGCGGTCAGCCCCATCAGCTGGGCCCGGTCCAAAAGCAGCTCTTCTTCGCTGACGACATAGTCCTTCTTCACCCAATTGCGGAAGCCATCGTGGATCGGTTCCAGGGATGAAAAGCTGTCGGCATCGGTCGTCGCATCGGTGGCGTCTCCCCGGCCCGCAGCAAACGGCACCGAGATGTCGTAGCCTGCCTCAGCAGCTGCTTTTTCGACACCGACATTGCCTGCCAGCACGATGGTGTCAGCAATCGAAGCGCCAAACTTGGCTGCCAGCGGCTCCAGTACACCGAGAACCTTGGCAAGGCGGGCGGGTTCATTGCCTTCCCAGTCCTTTTGAGGCGCCAAGCGAATGCGGGCCCCATTGGCACCGCCACGCAGGTCAGACCCGCGGAAGGTCCGGGCACTGTCCCAAGCGGTGGACACCAGTTCGGAGACCGAGAGATCGGTGGCGGCAATCGCGGACTTCAAACCACCGATGTCGTAGTTCACCGGACCGGCCGGCACATTGTCCTGCCAGATCAGATCTTCTTGCGGTGCATCTGGACCGATGTAGCGGGCACGCGGTCCAAGGTCGCGGTGGGTCAGCTTGAACCAAGCCCGGGCAAAGGTGTCCTTGAAATAGTCCGGATCCGCCATGAACTTTTCGCAGATGGCGCGGTAGGCCGGGTCCATCTTCATGGCCATGTCGGCATCGGTCATCACCGGCATGCGGCGCACCGACGGATCAGTGGAATCGACCGGCATATGCTCTTCCTTGATGCCAACCGGCTGCCACTGGTTGGCGCCGGCCGGGCTCTTGGTCAGCTCCCACTCGTAGCCAAACAGCAGCTCAAAGAACCCCATGTCGAACACCGTCGGGTTGGTGGTCCAAGCTCCTTCCACACCAGAGGTCACTGCATTGGTCGCCTTGCCTTTGAGGTTCGGGTTGATCCAGCCAAGCCCCTGCTCTTCAATACCCGCCGCCTCCGGCTCAGCACCAAGCGCATCGGCATCACCATTGCCGTGAGCCTTGCCGACCGTGTGGCCGCCAGCCGTCAGCGCTGCGGTTTCTTCGTCGTTCATCGCCATGCGGGCAAAGGTTTCACGGACTTGAGCCGCTGTTTTCAGCGGGTCCGGCTGACCGTTGACACCTTCCGGGTTCACATAGATGAGACCCATCTGCACCGCGGCCAGCGGGTTTTCCATCGTGTCCGGCTTGCCGACATCGTCATACCGCTCGTCGGACGGGGCTAGCCATTCCTTTTCAGCGCCCCAATAAACGTCTTCTTCCGGGTGCCAGATGTCTTCCCGGCCATAAGCAAATCCGAAGGTTTTGAGGCCCATGGATTCATAAGCGACCGTTCCAGCCAGAAGGATCAGATCTGCCCAGGAAATCTTGTTGCCGTATTTCTTCTTGATCGGCCACAAGAGACGGCGCGGCTTGTCGAGGTTGCCGTTGTCCGGCCAGGAGTTCAGCGGCGCAAACCGGATGTTGCCCGTGCCACCACCGCCACGGCCATCGGCCAGCCGGTACGAGCCGGCGGAATGCCAGGCCATGCGGATCATCAGGCCGCCATAATGGCCGTAATCGGCCGGCCACCAATCCTGACTGTCGGTCATCAGGGCTTTCAGATCGGCCTTCAGTGCAGCGACATCCAGCTTCTTCACTTCATCGCGGTAGTTGAAGTCTTCGCCCATCGGGTTCGACTTGGTGTCGTGCTGATGAAGGATGTTCAGGTTCAAAGTCTTCGGCCACCAGTCTGTGACCGACTTGCCCGTTTCTGTCAGGCTGCCATGCATTACCGGGCACCCGCCGGTTTTTGCCACTTTCGTGTCCATTGACCTCTCCCTTATTTTCTAAAATTACCGACCATATAGGCCCAAAAACATCTGCTCTCCAGCTTCATAAACAGCGCACAGCTCCCTCGCGTGAGAACAAACGTGCGGCGAGCCAAAGCCGGAATAGTCCTAAGCTAACAAGGCCAACTAATCAGAGGAAGTTGAATTTTCTGATCGTTTTGATAAGAATAACTTATGACCAACATCACCCTGAAACAGCTCCGCTATTTCGAGGCTTTGGCCCGCCATGGCCACTTCGGCCGGGCGGCCGACGACTGCGCGATTTCTCAGCCTGCGCTATCCATGCAGATCAAAGAGTTGGAAGAAGTCCTTGGAGCCCCGCTGTTTGAACGCACCGCCCGGCAAGTGTCTCTCACCGGCTTCGGCGAAGAGGCCGTCGAGCGCGCCCGAAAAATCTTGAGGTCGGCCGATGAACTGGGGGATTTGGCCAGAGCTTCAAAGGGCAAACTCGAAGGACGCCTAAGGATCGGGGTGATCCCAACAATCGCGCCTTATTTATTGCCACAAGTCGTTGGCCGTCTGGCGCAGCTATATCCCGGGCTCGACATCCATATCCGCGAGACTGTGACGCCAAAACTCATTCAAGAATTGACGGATGGGCGCCTTGACACTGCAATTTTGGCTTTGCCCGTCTCAGAACCGGGCCTGACCGAAACACCCTTGTTTGAGGAAAACTTTGTCCTTGTCCGCCCGGGAACAGAGGCCAACTCGCCCGTTCCCTGCGCCGACAGTTTGCGTGAGATGCGGCTTCTGCTTTTGGAAGAAGGCCATTGTTTCCGGGACCAAGCGCTGTCGTTCTGTAACATCCAAACCGGCCGTCCGCGGGAGGTTCTTGACGCCAGTTCCCTGTCGACCCTTGTGCAAATGGTCAATGCCGGCATGGGCGTCACTTTCATTCCAGAAATGGCGGTACCGGTCGAAACCCGCTCGGCCGATGTCGCCGTCGCCCGCTTTGAACCTCCTGAGCCTGCGCGCACCATCGGCATGATCTGGCGCAAAACCAGTCCGCTGTCGGCTCAACTTTCAGAGATTGCCGAAGTGGTGCGGGAAGCGTCTGAGCTTCAGTCTTAGGTTCTAACTCTGACAAGAGCCTTGTGCTGCACCACCCGGCACCCAACCTATTAGCAAGGTATTCGCAGCCGATCAGGCTGCGGCGAGGCCAAAAGGGTGGATCATATGACACTTCTTCGCATGGCATTCCTGTTGCCCGCTTTGACCGACTTTGGGCTCGCTTTTTTGAACCTCTACCGGATGATTGGCATCACGGATGCAAGTGTGGTGCCGCGGGCGCAGTTTGCCGCTGTTGCTTTTTGCTGGGGCTTGTTTCTCCTCATGGGATTAAGAAGGCCCATTGAGCGCGCTTGGATCCTATTGCCAACCACTTTGGTCATCACCCTAATCGCCGGCGGATACATCTTTGGCTATTCCACCGGTGTTATTGGACCGATCCGGCTCGCCTTCGTGCTGATCTATTCGGGAACGCTGGTGGTGCTCTGCCTGTTTGGCATCAGGCAGGCACGACAGTTGCGGGCTGCCAAATGACAGCCAAAGCCTAGAGAAACTCAGACCTTCCGGGCGACCACAAAATGGCTGCGAGGCGCTGGATAGAGCCCGGTTTCGATGATCTCAAAACCAGCGTTGGTGATCAGATTGTTGACCATCTCCGGCGACATCATGTCGACGTAAGGCGCTTTTCTAAAGAGTTGCATGGCCTTGATCATCGGCCAGTACATCCAGGCCTTGGACCTCAGGCAAACCGTTTTGCTGATGAACAACCCGCCGGGTTTTGTCAGATCGTATATGCGGTTCAGAAGAGCTTCCGGTCCTTCAACCAAATGCAGGAAATTGAAAGCCAGGATCGCGTCAAATCCATCGGCTCCAGCCGCCGCCTTCAAACGGGCATCAAACCCGTCCGCAGCCAAGAATGACAGGCCCTCAGGTGCCTTGCCGTCTACTTTCAAGGCCGCCAGCTTTTCATCAGCAATCTCAATCATGCCGGGCGCAAAATCGGTCGACAGGTAGCTTTTGACGTTACCGGCCAAAAGCAATGCTGTTGATCCGGTCCCGGCTCCAAGTTCCAAAACCGTGTCTTCCGGACCGAGATGCTCGGTGACGCGCTCAAGGGTCTTTTGATAAGCAGCTTCATCGGCGATTTTACTCTTTGCATATTTGCGGGCGATTTTGTCCCAGAAGGCGGTCGAGGGGCTCATCCCACCCGTCAATGCAGTCGTCATCAGGTGTCTTTCCGTATTTCTTGTATGGATCTTCGCGGTCAGAGTTTCACTTCGACATAGGCATCGTCACTGACGAAAGTCAGCGGCACCTGCGGGTCTTTGATCTCGGTTCGGTAGTATTTACTTGCGCCTGGAGGGTCCGCGCCTCAGGCCCGCAATCTTTAAAAACCCATAACCGATGTCCCGGCCGCCAAAAGGTGAGGCCAGCATACCAAGCACTGTCAAAACCACATCGGCCACCAGGCCAGTGAATGAAAAAGAACTCATCTCCGCGCTCCTTTCACTGGGTAATCTACTCTCAAAAAATATGAATATAAATTGCGGAAATTCGCCTAGACGATATACATATTTGTATGAACTGGCAGAGCATTACCTTCGACTGGAACCAGGCCCGTGCCTTCCTCGTCACGGCAGAAGAAGGCTCGCTTTCCGCGGCTGCCCGCGCATTGGGTCTCACCCAGCCGACCTTGAGCCGGCAGGTTGCCGCACTTGAAGAAAGCCTTGGCGTGACCTTGTTTGAGCGAGTCGCCAAATCTCTCATCTTGACCGAAGCTGGGGTGGAACTTGCTGAGCACGTCCGGGCCATGGGAGAGGCCGCCAGCCGGGTTTCCTTGTCGGCATCCGGCCAGTCTCAACAAATTGAGGGGCTGGTCACGATCTCCACGACGGATGTTCTCGCTGTGTACATTCTGCCTGAAATCCTCAAAGGGTTGCGGAAGAAGGCGCCGGCAGTCGAGGTCAAAATTCTCTGTACAAACTCTTTAAGCGATCTGCGCCGCCGCGAAGCCGATATTGCAATCCGGCACGTGGAACCTGACCATCCAGACCTCTATGCCCGGAAAATCATGGACATGTCTGCCAGAGTTTACGCCGCTGCGTCATATCTCGAACGCAACGGAGGCAGGCCGGCCAAAGCAGACGCCGACAAATTGGATTACATCGGTTTTGACAACAATCAGGAACTGGTTGAGTACTTGAGTGCGTTTGGTCTGAAAATCAAAGAAAGCAATGTCAAACTTGGATCTCCAAGCGGTTTGATAAGCTGGGAATACGCCCGCCAGGGGCTTGGTCTTTGTATCATGGCCGATGCTATTGCAGCCAAGTGCCCCGAAGTAAAACCTGCATTTGACAATATGGAACCGGTCTACTTTCCGATCTGGCTGGTCACCCACAGAGAACTGCACACCAGCCGCAGGATCCGGCTGGTCTTTGACCATTTGGCGGAACACCTCCGCCACAGTTAAAGTCCGGTTAATTATCCTGATACTTCTTACAAGGTCATAATCATCAGGGCTTTGTCTCTGATTTATAAATGTTTTCGCAAGTTATCTGTTTTATTTTCACGAACTTGGGGCGTCCTCCCTCTATTACGTCTGAAGAGCGAAACGGAATGCGAAGCGGTGATCTAGACCCGAAGAAGATTGCGATCAGGTTGTTTTTATTGTTCGCGATCCTGCTGCCGCCATTGCAGGCCCGGGCGGACGTCAGCAGCCACCTTTCTCCCGATCTGGAAACCTATTACAACGCTCTTCCAAATGCGATCCTCATCATGGATCCGACAACCGGCAAGATCGCTTTTGCCAATGAGTTTGCGGACACTTTCTACGGCTACGGTCCCGGTGCCCTGGCCACCATGCGGATCCAGGACATCAATCAGCTAACAGCTGAACAAGTCGCAGAAGAACGCCGGCTCGCTAAAGAAGAGCGTCGCAACTACTTCATATTCCGCCATAAACTGGCCGACGGAGATATCAGAACCGTCGAAGTGCGGGCCATTCCGCTCAAATTCGGCGACCAAGTTCTGCTGCATTCCAATATTCGGGACATCACTGGTGAGCGTCAGCAAAATGACAAGCTGTGGCACTATCAATCCCGGCTTGAAGAAGCCGTCGAACTCAAGCGCCAAGAACTTGCCGCCTCATTCGAAAATCAAACCCGCTGGCTTTTCGGTTTTTTGATCGTTGTGGCTGGAGCATTCGGGCTTGTTGTTGTCTATGCTATCCTACTGACCGACTCCCGGCGGAGCCTTCGCCATGCCAACGATGAACTGCGGCTGGCCGATTTGGTGTTCAGACATGCCAATGAAGGCATTCTAGTGACCGATGCTGATGGTGTTGTTATCAAAGCCAACTCAGCGGTAAGCAAGATCTCTGGCGTTGATGCCAAGACGATTTTGGGAAAAAAGCACTTCGATTTCGCTTCCCTGCGCAAAGCACCGGAAACCTTCCGGGAGATGCAGCAACAGCTGGCGGAAACTGGCGAATGGTCGGGAGAACTTTGGAACAGCCGCCCAGATGGTCAGAGGTATGCGCAAAACGCCTCAATCGCTGCAATCAAGGATTCGAACGGCAGCATTCAAAACTACATTGTGGTGTTTTCCGATATCACCGAACTGAAGGCGCACCAAAATGAGTTGGAGAAGATCGCTCATTACGACCCGCTGACAGAACTGCCCAACCGGGTATTACTACGGGAGCGGTTGAGCGATGCCATCGAGCGGGTCAAACGCGACAATTGCTGGGGCGCAGTCTTCTTTTTTGATCTGGACGGGTTCAAAGAAATCAATGATCGCTACGGACACGAACTCGGCGATCAGCTGCTGACCACCGTATCCAAAAGGTTTCTATCGCAGTTTCGATCCACGGACACAGTCGCACGTTTGGGCGGAGATGAGTTTATTGCCGTTGTTTCCGACTATGAAACTCCCGAAGACTACAAGTCTCTAGCCGAACGGGTTCTCGCAGAGACCAGTAAACCCATAGATCTTGGCGACAAGTCGGTTGCGATCTCGACCAGTGTGGGCATCGCGGCGTTTTCTGCCGCTTCCGACACCAACCCGGACCAGCTTCTTCGCCAGAGCGACTCGGCCATGTACCAGTCGAAGCTGGAAGGAAAGAACCGCTATACGCTGTTCAATCCCAAAACTGAGATTGAGATCACCACCTTCAACAACAAGATCAACGAACTGTCCGAGGCGATCGACAATGATCAACTGGTGTTCCATTTCCAGCCCAAAGTGGATGTGATCAGCGGCCGGGTTCACAGTGCTGAGGCGTTGGTTCGCTGGAACCATCCTGAGGAAGGTTTGAAATACCCTGGCAGTTTCCTTGATGCGACTGAGAACATCGGTGTCTCTTTGAAGTTGGACACTTGGGCCTTGGAAGAAACCTTCAAGACAGCCGCGTCCTGGCGCAGCTTAGGTCTGGAAGTTCCGATCAGCGTCAATGTTGACCCAAGAAATCTGACGAGCAATTGGCTCTATGACACCTTGAAACGCCTGTTGGCAGAGCACGAAACCATCGCTCCTTCCTTGCTCGACATTGAGGTTTTGGAAAATGCAACAGCAGTGGGCAATGCGTCGGTCGCAGTTGCCATTAAACGGTGCCAAGAACTTGGCGTCAGCTTTTCGATCGACGATTTCGGCACCGGGTATTCAACGCTGACCCATTTGCGCCACCTGCCGGCCGATCACGTCAAGATCGACCAGACATTTGTGCGCGCCGCTACCGACTCTTTGGACGACCTTGCCATTGTTGACGCGGTGTTGGGGCTTGCAGGCGCCTTAAACAGGGAAGTGATCGCGGAAGGCGTGGAGACAAAAGACCACCAAAACCTTCTGATCAGCCTCGGCACATCAATCTTGCAAGGGTATTCCATTGCCCGGCCATTGCCGCTCCAGAAGTTTCTGGATTGGACCGCAAATTTCACCCCGGACCCTGACTGGGGCAAGCTCCAGCATCTGTCCAAGCGTCATGCCAAACTGCTTTATTTGCAGGTAGAGCTCAGAAATTGGACCAAGATCCTGACCGGCGAAAAGCAAATACAAAATGATTTGCCTTACATGCTCGGCGCGGATCAATTGTCGTCAAATTATTGGCCTTGGCTGAACCGGGAGGGCGCAAAATTGTTCGGTGACAGCGAGCATTTCACGATTTTGTCGACCCAGTGCGAGCACTTGATGAATCAATGCCGCTGGCATGCCGACTCAGCTGCCGATGAACGCAAGCCCTGCTCCCCAGAGGCCTCCAAAGAAATGGCAGAGCTGGCAAGTGCGTGTGTCAACACGATTGACAATTTGCTGCTGGACCACAAACTCGACCGGTCAGGCACGATCCCGTTCGTTCTCGGTGAGCGCCGCGCGTAAGGCATTACTATCCTCAAAGCATCCAGTTCAGCACCAAACGCCAGTCGGTCATGCGGATCGGGGTTCCGTGCGTCCCGGTATCGAACAGGGTGAATTTGATCGGATAATTGGGCGCACGCTGTTTGATTTTCTTGAAGAACTGCGCCTGAGTTTCCCAGTTGTAGACCCGGTCTAGGGTCCCCTGCCCCATATAGATCGGAACGCTTCGAGACAGTGCGCCTGACGAAAATATGTTTGGATCTTTCGGCGAGCCAAGCAACACAATGCCGTTGATCAGGCGGGAGTAGCCGCCATTCTTGACAAGATTCCAGCAGATAATGCCCCCCATCGAACCGCAAGCCACAACAACTTTTGCCTGAGGAGACAACTGTTTTTGGTGCTTTATCAGCGCGGCCACATCGGCTGTACCACGTTTTCCGAAATTCTTGATGTCTACGGTGAGGTAAGCTCCGCCGTTGCGGACCATCAAATTCTGGATCCTATTGAAATTTCCGCCGAAGGACACGTCATTCATGCCCTGAAAGCGGTTACCGCCTTGTCCATGAATGTAGATCACAATCGCTTTGGCACCGCCCTTCCACTTGCCAGTGCCCATGTAGGAAATCGTCCGGCCATTGGCTTTGAGTTCGCCACCGCCCCGGCTGCGCTTCGGTTTATAAGAAACGTAATTGCCATAGACTTGGCGTTCGGGAATCTGATCCCGGCCATGCAGGTCCCGTTGCTTGGAATACTCAACGACAATGAAGTCGCCGTTATATAGCGTCTCAGTCACCTTCTTGTAGCGGAACAACCGGTCCTTATACGGCTTTAAGGCTTCTGCCTGCGCGCTGCCTAAAACTGCAAGAACGGAAATTGGAACAAGAACTGCTCGCAGTCTGGCCAGCCGGACTGAAGTGACCTTCAAAAGTCTGTGCACCATGCCCTATCCTTCGTGCAAGCGGTCTATAGAAGTGAATTTCCAACAACCTACGCAGGCCGTTGAACGCTTTCAATCTTCTCACGCTGAAAAAAGCCAACTGTCGGTAATTCCAGTCCGCCAGGTCACGGTTGGCAAACCAAGCACCGGTAATCGCAAGCGAAAAGCTGCCCTAACTAGAATTACGCGAATGCCGTTCTCAGCACCCTCCGAAATTGTACTTAGGAATTCCTGAAAATTATCCACAAGGCACAGTGGATACTGAATAACTGAATCGCAATTTGCGAATTTAAGAAAATGGTAACCATAAAATCTGAAGACTGGCAGTGCGTTAGGCAGGAATAAGACCGTCATGAAAAGACGTGGCGGCACGTTCAGGAGAACCATCATGCCAGTCATTTCCTTCGCGAATGCAAAGGGCGGCGCCGGGAAAACCACCGCGGCTTTGCTATTGGCAACAGAAGTTGCCGCACGGGGAAAACGCGTCACCATTTTCGACGCTGACCCGCAAAAATGGATTTCTAAATGGCATGAACTGCCGCGGACCTGCAAAAACATTTCCGTCATCAGCGAAATCTCGCCCGCCTCCATCACCGAACAGATCACCCACGCCTCGGAAACATCCGACTATGTGATTGTCGACCTGGAAGGCACGGAAAACCTGATTGTTGCCAATGCCCTTTCGGTTTCGGATCTGGTGGTGATCCCTATCCAAGGTTCGTCCATGGATGCGAGGGGCGGTGCCAAGATCCTTACCTTGATCAAGAAACTGGAAAAAATCGTCCGCCATGACATCAAACACTGTGTTGTCCTGACCCGGTCCAATGCGGCGGTCACAACCCGTGCGATGAAGGCGGTTCAAGACTTCCTGTGTGCCCAGAACATAGATGTTTTGATGACCCCAATCGTTGAACGGGCGGCTTTCCGTGACCTATTCGAATTCGGCGGCGGTCTTGCCAATCTCAATCCAAAGCAGGTGTCGGGCGTCGAAAAGGCCCGTGAAAATGCATCGCTTTACGCAGCAGAAGTTCTGGAACGGGCGATCACTGTTCCGAAAAAACGCTGGTACGACGTCTTTAAACGCGCCAGTTGACTGTTTGACAGCAAACTTGAAGCCGGGCTCTGCGCCCGGCTTTTTTTATGGCCAGACATAGAGGTTTTGGAAAAGGCGCTATAAGCTCGTTCGAAATGATAACTCCATTGACAAGCATCTGCTTGTTCGCACAGGAGGTTTTGACGATGCCAACGTTGAACCGGCTGTTCACGGCCGGTGCGCTCGCTTTAGTGGTTTCCGCCTGTAACGAAGATCCTAAGAATGTCGCGCTCGGAACTCTTGAGCGGGACCGCGTCGCCTTGACGGCAACGGCAGCGGAAGTGCTGATAGAGCTACCAGTGGCGCAAGGGGCCCCCGTAACAAAGGGCACAATCCTTGCCCGGCTCGATACCACCCAGCAGCAGGCTGTCGTCAACCAAGCTTTGGCCGAAGTTCAAAAATCCAAAGCCTACCTTGAGAAACTGAAAAATGGCGCCCGGGAAGAAGAAATCGCCAAGGCACAAGCGGATGTTGCCGGAGCCAAAGCAGAACTGGTGGAAGCCACCAACAATTTCGATCGCTATAAAGACCTGACAGCGCGCGGCACCACAAGCCAAGCGCAACTTGACAGTGCCCGGGCATCAAAAGATGCCGCTGAAGCCACTTTGAACAGTGCGAAACAGCAACACAAGGAGCTGGTAACCGGAACACGGCCAGAAGATCTGGCGATGGCCCGCGCAGAACTCGCAGCAGCAGAAGCCAGCCTTGCCACGCAAACAAAGATCCTCGGTGACCTGACAATTGTTGCGTCACGCGACGGTGTGCTCGATAGCCTCCCATGGAACCTCGGTGAGAGGGTAACCGTCGGCAGCCCGGTTGCGGTTATGCTGGCCGGCAACGCCCCTTACGCCCGGGTTTACGTTCCTGAGCCCCACCGGGTAAAGATCAATGAAGGCGACACACTTGCGGTCCGTGTGGACGGTTTGGAAGCGTCAATCAATGGTCATGTTCGCTGGATCAGCTCCGAACCATCCTTCACCCCGTATTATGCGCTCAACCAATCCGACCGCGCCCGGCTGATGTATGTCGCTGAAATCCAATTGCCTGACAGTGCATCCAACTTGCCAAACGGGGTTCCGGCTCAAGCGGTTTTGCCGTGACCATGTCCGACATCGTCATACAAGCTGATGGTTTGGTGAAAAGCTTCAAAGGGTTCAGGGCAGTCGACGGATTGGATCTGACCATTGAGCGCGGGATGATCTACGGCTTTCTCGGCCCAAACGGATGCGGCAAGACGACCGCTATCCGCATGTTGACCGGATTGCTGACCCCAACCGAGGGCTCCGTCGAAGTTCTCGGACTGTCCGTACCTAAAGATGCCGAGGCGTTGAAATACAAGATCGGCTACATGACCCAGGCCTTTTCGCTTTATGGCGATTTGACGGTCCTGGAAAATCTCAACTTTATGGGCACCGTTTACGGACTGACGCGCAACACGCGCAAAAAACGGATTGCCGAAGTCATGCAACGGTATGATCTGACCGAGCTCAGCGGCCGGTTTGCAGGTAAGATGAGCGGTGGCCAGCGCCAGCGCCTGGCCCTTGCGGCGGCAGTTCTCCATGAGCCCCAGTTGTTGTTCCTGGACGAACCTACCTCCGCTGTCGACCCGGAGTCGCGACGCCACTTTTGGGAACAGCTGTTTGACCTTGTGAATGAAGGCACCTCCATCGTTGTGACGACGCACTTCATGGATGAAGCGGAACGCTGCCACAAGATCGCAATCTTGGAAGCCGGTCAGAAACGGCTGGATGGCACTCCAGCCGATCTCATGGCGGCGATGGGCGCTAATGTGGTTGAGATCGAAGCTCCGGACTTACGTACTATACGACGGCACCTGCTTGGCAGCGACGGGATCGTAACTGCCGCGCAGCTCGGTGCACGTCTGCGCGTGCTGGTCGAAAAGCGTATTACAGATCCAGAAGCATTCCTCAGGTCCAATCCAGAGACCGCAAGCGCGACAGTGGTCGAGCGGGTCCGGCCCAATCTAGAAGACGTCTTTGCCACAGCAACTGGAGAAGGCCGCCAATGAGGTCTATTTCCAGGATCCTTGCTGTCTTCTTTAAAGAACTCGCCCAGTTACGCCGGGATCGGATGACGTTCGGCATGGTTGTCATGATCCCGCTTATCCAGCTGGTTCTGTTCGGCTATGCGATCAACACAAATGTGCGCGACATCCCGATTGCGGTCGTTGATCAAAGCCAGACCGGGATCAGCCGGATCCTGGTACAGATGGTCGAGGCGACCCGGGTCGTGCAAGTCACAGAACGGCATGCAACCACGGAAGCTGCCCAGGAAGCGATCCGCTCGGCACGTGTTCGGGCGGCCTTTATCCTGCCCGCCGACCTGACACAACGTCTGGCCCGGTCTCCGGCCCTTGGCCTCGGCACACCTCCATCGACAGATTGGGAAACCAGCCGTCCTGTTGCGCAATGGATTGTTGACGGATCCGATACGATGATTGCGGGCGCTATCAAAAGTCTGCGCTCCATGCCGCTGTCAGAGATCTACCGGCAAGCGCCCAATCGCTCCACCCCGACCTTTGAAGTCACCCTGTTCTTTAATCCGGAACAACGCACTGCGGTGAATATTGTCCCAGGCCTGGTCGGCACAATTCTCACGATGACGATGATCATGTTCACATCGGCTGCGATTGTGCGGGAACGTGAACGCGGTAATATGGAAATGCTGATCAACACCCCGATCCGCCCGATCGAGCTGATGGTTGGCAAGATCATTCCCTATATCTTTATCGGGCTGTTGCAGGCGGTCATCATTCTCAGTCTGGGGCACGTATTGTTCAATGTGCCGTTTGATGGGAACATGATCGATCTGTTTCTTGGCACCCTGCTGTTCATCGGCGCGAGCCTGTCACTCGGCCTCGTGTTTTCCACGATCGCCCAGACACAGCTCCAAGCCATGCAGATGACAATTTTCGTACTCCTGCCCTCGATCCTGTTATCCGGTTTCATGTTTCCCTACGAAGGCATGCCGGTCATCGCGCAATACATCGCCGAGATTTTTCCAGCGACACACTTCATGCGCATGATCCGCGGATTTGTACTCAGAGACGCCACATTGATCGACGTTCATCGCGACGTGATCTGGATGAGCGGATTTTTCGTCTTAGGGATGGTTGCAGCAGCGCTGAGATTCAAGAAACGGCTGGATTAGCGGGGAGTAAACATCCCATCCAGCGCATCGTAGGGGGTTCTTGCCTGCCCTAGGAGAACAGAGGCTATCTGGGCTTTGACGAGGGCCGTATGTGACTTTCAACCGCCTTCTACAAATGCTCGCACGGCTGTGCTGACATTCTCAGAAGACTTCAGTTCCAAAGCCCGCCGCGCAGCAGGTCCATACATGCCGTCGAGCGCAATTGCCGACACTGACAGATACTGAATTGCGCCGATTAGCTGAAACAATCCTGCGCGAATGGCTTCTGCAGGGGCCCCGCGCCATTTTGGAGTCTGAGCCGCCAGCTCAGTGAGCTTGTCGAGATAAGGTTTCATCGGCCAAAACCGGGCAGTTTCGCTGGTGTCCAGCAAGGCACGCACGACCAGTTTCGCTTCGATCCCTCCGCCATAAGATGTTTTGGCAAGGGTTTCGAAATACTCGATCAATTGTGCGCCAGGCTCCATCGCATTTGAACTCTCCACTTCGGCACACAGCTTATCGGACAATCGTTTCAGTACAGCCCCATACAGCCGTTCCTTGCTGCCAAAAAAATGCAACAGCGCCTGCTTACTAACCCCCGCTTCCTTGGCGATAGCGGCCAGGCTGACACCATGAAAGCCAGCCTCTGCGAATTGGCGCTCCGCGATTTCCAGATACCGGCCTGCGGCCGGCGCTTCCATGATCATGACTGCACTCCTGTTGCTCTGTCATACCGTTTTGTTGACAACTTACCAAATGGTAAGTACCTTACCGATCGGTAAGTCGCTTAAGGAGGCAGGCAATGGACCGGACCACGGAAATTGGATTGATCAAAGAAATCCTCGGCCTGGCGGAACAAAAGTCGGCCTATCTTGATGAAGCAATCGCCCACTCGCCGATTTCACGGTATGCCAGCCCTGAACGCTTCGAGCGCGAGCGGGCGGCGCTTTTCCGCCGTCATCCGATGATCATGGCCCATTCGTCGGAAATCGAAGGACCAGGCGCTTTTCTTGCCAAAGAATTTTTTGGCCTTCCCGTCCTTCTGACGCGAGACGAAGATGGATCGGTGCGCGCTTTTCTGAATGTCTGCCGCCACCGAGGCGCCAAATTGGTGCGGGAAACACATGGCTGCAAACGCCTGTTCACCTGTCCCTATCATGCCTGGACCTGGACCAACGGTGGCGCCCTACACCGGGTTCCGCATGAGGCTCAGGGTTTCCCGGAGCTCTCACGGGCAGATCGCGGCTTGCGCCGTTTGCCGTCAGCTGAAGCCCATGGCTTCATCTGGGTCATTGCAAATCCGGATGCCGGAGACATGCCGGATCTCGGCGCTTGGCTCGGACAGCTCGCAGATGACTTCAACTGGCTCAAAATGAGTGAGCACCGGATTGCGGAAGTTGAGACGCTCGATATTCAAGCCAATTGGAAAGTTTTGGTAGAAGGCGGGCTGGAGGCTTATCACTTCCGGGTCGCCCACAAAAACACTATCGGCCCCTATTTTCAGGACAACCTGTCGACCTACCGGATGTTCGGGCCGCATATCCGGTCTGTCCTGCCGCGCACGTCCATGCCGGACGTTCAAACGGCACCAGAGGACACCTGGGAAATCCGGCGCGATGCCAATCTGCTTTATACTTTGGTGACCAACTCGCAGCTTTTGGTCCAACAAGACCACATCATGTGGTTCCACTTTGAGCCAATGGCAGCGGATCATACGAGGGTTCGAATTGCGACGCTGGCTCCCAGATTTTTCCCGGACACCGAAGAAATGCGGGAAAGATGGGCCAAGAACCAGCTCATCACCAAAACTACTCTTCTGGAAGATTTTGAACTTGGTGAAGAGATCCAGGCCGGCTTTGCTTCAAAAGGCAATCCAAGCCACCTGTTCGGCCGCTATGAGGGCGCGCTCAACCGCTTCAATCTGGTGGTTGAGGAAATTCTGGCCAATTGAGATACGCGCTGCAAGTCGTTCCACGTCATCTTTTGTCCTTTGTCTGACAGAATGCGTCCCCAATTCGTCCACGCGGCCTGGTTTTTGCCGCTAGTTCCGACGCCGAATTCATTGATTAAACTCGGTTAATCACGCCGAAGCGGTCGAATTTTCTTGCCAATTCCCCAGGGTTCGGACAACAATTCGTTTCAACACAGTTTTTTCTACGGCAGGCAGACCCGGCTACAATTTGCATTTCTTGCAAGATCAAGCGGTTGATAAACGGCTTCAGTCTTGCAACACTCTATTTCCGTTACGGAATTTATATGCAACCCATTGATACTGGTGACCGAAAAGGAATTGCTGACAATGGTGAAATGGCCAGTATTCCCCGTTCTCATGCTTGGCATGCTTATGCCTTTGCTTGTCGCTTCGCCTGTACCAGCGCAAGAGAGTATTTTTGCCCCCGGATGGGTTTTGCAACCCGATGCCTCGTCACTCCGGTTTCAATCGGTCAAAAACCTGACCAAAGTCGAGTCCAGTGGTTTTGCCGGATTTTCCGGCGATATTGATGAAGACGGCCTGGCGACTGTCCGGATCTTTCTCGATACGGTTGATACCAAAATCGATCTTCGCAATGTCCGTATGCGTTTCCTGTTTTTCGAAACCTTTCAGTTTCCCGAGGCCGTGGTCACAACCCAAATTGACCCGGCGGCCTTGAGCGACCTGCCACAACGGAAACGCAAAATCATTCCGCTTACCTTTGACATGGATCTCCACGGAGTTTCCAAAACTTTGGAAGCAGAGGTTGCCGTCACCTTGATGAGCGACGATTTGGTCGCTGTTTCAACAACTGCACCGCTATCCGTTGCCGCTTCTGACTTCAACTTGGATGGCGGTATCAAGAAGCTGGAAGACGCGGCTGGCGTGGTCATTGTGCCGTCGGCAACTGTGTCCTTTGATTTTGTATTTTCCCGGCGAACAGATACCAGCAGCACACAAACGGCCGCAGCAACTGCAGATCCCACCCCGGCTGCTCAACCGGTTGCAACCAAGGCGTTGGAGCCGGAAGGAAACTTTGATCTTGCAGCCTGTAAGGGTCGTTTTGAAATCCTGTCACGGACCGACAACATCTATTTCCGCAGTGGCAGCTCCCGACTGGACAATCGCAGCGCTCCACTTCTCGACAGCTTGGTGGATATCATAGCCCGCTGCCCCGGCCTCATCATCGAAGTTGGCGGTCACACCGACAGCGTCGGCAGTGCTTCGGACAATCAGCGGCTGTCCGAGCGGCGCGCTGCTGCCGTCTCCCAGTATCTGATCGCCAAGAACATTGAACGAAAACGAATTAAAACTGTCGGCTACGGCGAAACACGCCCTGTGGCGTCAAATACAACGGCCGAAGGCAAGCGCCGCAATCGAAGGATTGAGTTTGTTGTTATTGACTGATCCGCTCACCCGCCCGCTGCGTTGGCTTCTTCTGGCCGGCCTGATGCTGATCATGGCGGTACAGCCCGTTAAAGCGTCTGACGACGATGATGATGAAGATGACGACCGCCTTGCCCTTGTCATCGGTAATGGCGCTTATCAAAACATCACGGCTCTGGACAATCCGGTTAATGATGCCGTGTTGATGGCCAAGCACCTTACGGAAGTCGGTTTCGAGGTGACCTTGGTGACCGACGCCACCCAAGTCGAGTTAGGACGTGCGATATCTGCTTTTGGCCGCAAACTGCGCGATGAAGGCGATGATACGACCGGCCTGTTCTTCTACGCCGGCCACGGGGTGCAGTCTTTTGGCAGCAATTACCTTTTGCCAATTGATGTAGAAGTGCTGGATGCCGCAGACCTCAGCCTGGTCGGAGTTCCTGCCGACGCTGTGCTGCGGCAAATGTATTCAGCGCGCAACCGCACCAACATTTTTATTCTCGATGCCTGCCGCAACAATCCTTTTGCGGAAATCCCGGACCTCAATGACAACGGCCTTGCAGAAATGAAAGCCCCACGGGGCACGTTTTTGGCCTATTCGACAGCACCGGGTGAAATTGCGGTCGATGGTACCGGCTCCAACAGCCCGTTCTCAGAAGCCCTGGCAAGCAGGCTGTCGGAGCCGGGCGTGCCGATCGAGGCCCTATTTAAGGAAGTCCGCAGAACAGTTCTGCAACAAACCAATGGGCTGCAGATCCCCTGGGATACATCTTCTCTGACCGTCGATTTCCAGTTCTCCCCCGCCGTCGCACCGACACCGGAAGAATTGCAGCTGCGCCAACTCTGGGATTCCGTCAAACTCAGCCAGGACCCGATCCAAGTGCTTTTGTTTTTAAGGGCAAATCCAGACACGATCTTCAACGATGAGGCCCGGGCCCTACTTGCAAAACTACTGCCACAGTCTCTCAACCAAGAAACCGCGGCAGCACCGGCTGAAGCTCCCGCAGCTCCAAAACCAGAGCCTGTTGATCCTGAAGTCGCGGAGCGGGACATGATCGAGGAAGCCCGGAAAACCGGGACAGCCGAAGCCTATAAGGCGTATCTTGAGGCTTATCCGACCGGCGCGTTTGCCGAACTTGCCCGGCTTGAGCTGACAACGATTGAAACAAATGCGCAAAGCCGGGACCCGATCGCAGAACCGGTCGCGCCTGCCATAGAACCTGCCCCGAAGCCTGCCCAAGCACCGCCAGCGGAGAAAGCCTCTACCGAAGTGGCATTCAATGCGCCGCTTGGAATTGGAGGACCGGAAATTGCGACACGGAGCATTGCCGAATTGATCACCGGTTCACCAATGTTCCCACCAGTTGAGGGACTGCCGGAAAGCTTCTGGAAGGATAAAACCTGTGCGGCCTGCCACAACTGGGCACAATCGAACTTGTGTGATCAGGCCCAAACTTATCTTAAGGAGAGTACCAGGGCCTTGGACAAGCAACACCCCTATGGCGGTGCGTTCAAAAAAGCCTTGCAAACCTGGGCTCGTGGCGGCTGCAAGTAGGTTCTTCGAAAATGTAACAACAGAACACTGTGCCAGTTTCCCCAGCTGCCGCCTCGACCTCAGACCGGCAACTTCATATCGGATTTTAGCGTGTTGACGATCAGGTGCATCGATACCTGCCCGACGCAGGAGCGCTCGAACAGGAACTCCGTGTAGAACCGGTTATAGGCGTCCAGGTCCTCACACATCACCAGGAGATGATAGTCTGGTGTTCCCGCAATGGCGAAACATTGCAGGACCTCGGGCCGGTTCCGCACCTCGTCCATGAAGGTCCGCACGTAGTCTTTGCTGGTGCGCGCAAGGCTGACATGGACAATTGCCTGGAAATTCAGCCCAGCTGCAGTTGGATCCGGGATGGCGGCATATTTGGAAATGATGCCAGCCTCCTCCATCGCCCGGACGCGCCGCCAGCACACCGAGGCAGACATGCCAGTCCGCTCCGCCAGCTCCTGATTTGTGATACGGCCGTCTTCCTGGAGGATTCTTAGGAGCGCACGATCCTGCTCAGTAAGCTTCGGCATTCCGGTTACCTCTTTCGCAAAACCGTTTACTTTCGGGTGATCTTGCCAATTTTCGGGTCATTTATAAACAAAGAAATAAGATTGCCCATTGGTTGCGGGATATTTTCTCCAGGTCTTCAACAACACTGGAGAAGCCTTTTGCCGGAACTATTGGAAAAGACACTCGGGTCTGCCGGCGCATTGGCCGCCTTTTGCCTGGTGTTTTTATGGGTGGTCGATTTGGCGCTGATTTATAAAATCGCAGCGACCAGTTTCGCTGGGCTGGCCCTTTCAGGGCTTGGTATGCATTTTTTTCTGAAAGGCCGCCGCCTTACCAAAATCCGGCACCAGCAATTGCAACGCCACCGGTCAGGCCAAACCACAAAGGGGTAAAACGCGGCAACCTAATCTTGGCGTGCAAACT
This sequence comes from Roseibium sp., assembly GCF_965216085.1. Taxonomy (GTDB): domain Bacteria; phylum Pseudomonadota; class Alphaproteobacteria; order Rhizobiales; family Stappiaceae; genus Roseibium. The sequence continues at coordinate 3,963,458 of NZ_OZ244138.1, forward strand.
CACTGGCTTCGGATCCAACGCCGCGCCTTTATCGCGCATCAAACAACCGGAGCAGCTGGTCAACGATATCATCCTTATCCGCCTCCTTAGCCGAAATGATGCCGTAGATCGATATCCCGCTATCGGCGGCGACCAGCATTTTGGCCAGTGCGGCAAGCGGTAGACCGGGCGCGACTTCGCCGTTGTCTTGAGCCGCTGTCAAATTGTCGAGAAAAAGCCCTTCGATCTCAGCCATCATCTTTTTGGCTTCATCAAATGCGTCCGGGCTGACGATGTTCTTTTCCGTCAACGTGTTGATCATGAAACAGCCGTGATAGTCACTGCAGAACTCGATCGAACGGAAATAGCCCCGGATGTTATCCAATCCCAAAGGGGCCTTTGCCAATGCGCCCTGATAAGCCTCCCGTGTGCCTTTGAGATAGAGCTCAAGCGCCTCCTTGAAGAGCCCTTCTTTGCCATCAAACTCAGAATAAAGGCCGAACCGGTTCACACCGGTCACTTCGACCAGTTCCCCCAAGTGTGTGCCTTCAAAACCCTTTGCCCAGAAAAGGCGCATCGCCTTTTCCAAGACCTCTTCACGATCATAACTTTTGCGCCGTCCCATGCGCAGATCATAGCGCAGACACCCACCGGCGCAACAATTTAATCACCTACCGTTCAGATATTTCTTGACGGCAGCTTCGATCTCAAATTATTTATCACCTATCGTTCAGAAATAGGAGTTGACGATGATTAAAAAAGCTCTCGCGGCCAGCGCAGTCGCCCTTTCCATGATGAGTGGGCCCGCTCTTGCTGAAGACACGACGGTGTTTGAAATCGCCTGGTTCAAGCTCAATCCAGGAACTGAAAGCGCAACGATGATGAAAGCGGCCCAGCATGTGCAGGATCATTTCCTGCCGAAATTCGACGGCCGGATATACCGCGAACTGATGCAGCAAGATGGCGGCGACTACTGGATCGATTCCATTCATTGGCGGGCTCTCGGCGATTTTGAAAAGGCTGCTGCCGAGATCCTCACCGACCCAAATGGAGCTCCGATCATGGAGCTGATCGACTTGTCCTCAATGGCCTGGTTCCACGCTGACCGGGTCCGCAAATGGGACGGGGACGTGCCACAAGGTGATGGATTTACGGAGATTCAGTTTTTCCGCCTGGTCGCACCGGGGTCAGAAATCGAGTTCCTGGTGCCAACAACTGACGAGGAATTTCTGGAAGCGGCTGAGGCCATTCAGGAAAAGCTGTCAGCCCAATCGGGGTTCGGCGACCGCGAACTCTTCAGAACCGCCGATGGCTGGTGGATTGATCTCATTCACTGGAATTCCAAGGCCGATGCAGACAACGCAAAAGCCATCATCATGGCGGATATGGCCGAACCGGAATCGGTGGCCATGTCCTTCTTTAACAAAATCGATCCGAAAAGCCTGAAAACTTTCAACATGAACCAGAAGAAGGTCTGGTAACCGGTCAGGGCAGCAACCAAATGGACGCTGCCCCACCCGTTTGATCCAGAAATAGGCAACCTTGCCGTCTTTAAGCCGCCTGCCAGACTTTGATGGCGTCAATCGGATAGAGCAGCATCAAGACGTTGAGGGTGAGATTGTCCCGGATCACCCAGAGCGCCAAAAGCTCAAAGAATATGCCGACAGCAACCGTCACCCAGACCGGCATGCGCCAGGCGAAGAAGAACCCAGCGAGCATCCAGAGGATGTCGAACACGGAATTGAGTACGCTGTCGCCGGTGTAGCCGACCGCAATCGTTGCTTCGCGGTAACGGTCGATGATCCAGGGGCTGTTTTCCGCCACTTCCCAGGCCGCCTCAATAAAGATCGCGCCCAAAGCGCGTTCCCCAACAGATCTCTGTTTGAACAAAGCCCAAAGCAACCAGTAAAACAGAAATCCGTGAATGATGTGGCTGAAGGTGTACCAGTCGGCAATGTGCTGTGAGGATCCGGACACATCACTCGCCGGCGTCCAGAAAAGCACATACCCGCACTCACAGATCGGGATCCGGCCCATGAAGAGCAAGATCACGGCTGTGGCTAAGATCATGAGAAGGCCGGTGACGAGGCAAGCACTTTTGGTCAAAGGGGTTTTCTCCTAGGCAACAAATTCTTCAAAAGCACGACCTTTGAGATCGTGGCCATCCAGCTGACTACCGGCAACAACCTGAGAGCAATCTCATAATGTCTTGTAGAACAGAGGTCTGGCTCTTACCCTGCATGTCAGATCAGGAGGAGCAAGTCGAATATGCCGTGCTATAGCCTTAGCAAACTCTGTCTGACAATCGCGCTTCCAATTCTTGCTTCGAGCGTAGCTTTCTCCTTCGAAGTTCCGTCGACTTTTCCAAGCGTGACAACACTCGGAGAACGCACGGTGCCAACACCCCACGGCATTTCTCCGGCAATGAAGGAAATTGTGGAGAAGCGAAAGATCCCGCCGCATATTCCGGCCCCAAATACACCTGAAGCATGGCTTGAGTATCAAGCCCTATTCGATGCGCCAGGAGAAGAAGCCGGTCGGCAGGCAGCAAAAACGCTGGGAGCGTCCTATGAAGTTGGCGAGACTGCTGGAGTTCGCACTTACACCGTGACACCCAAGAAACTATCGGACCGGTTCGCAGACCGTGTCTTTGTACATCTTCACGGAGGAGCCTTCGTCTTTGGCGGCGGAGATTCAGTGTTGCGTGAAGCTGTCTGGCTGGCGGACGGGCTAGGGGTAAAAGTCGTGTCGGTTGACTACCGGCGTCCCCCTCTGGATCCATTCCCGGCTGCTCTTGATGATGCTGTCGCCGTGTGGCGGGAAGTCACCGCACAACAGCCTGCAAACAAGACGGCTCTGTTCGGCACATCCGCTGGCGGAAATCTGACGCTCGCAACAACGCTTCGTTTGAAGGAGCTCGACCTGCCTTTGCCGGGCGCGTTGTTTGCCGGGACCCCTGCCACAGACCTGGAAAACACATCTGATACTTGGCTAACGCTGCAGGGGCTTGACCCGCTGGGGCGTCGTGACGGCCTTATCACCGGAACGTTTGAGTTATATGCTGCAGGACAGGATCTCTCAGATCCACTGCTGTCGCCTGTCAACGGAAATCTCCATGATTTTCCGCCGACGATCCTGATTTCCGGCACCCGTGACCTTTTGCTCAGCGACACCGTTCGAATGCATCGTGCGCTGCGTTCCAATGGTATTGTCGCCGATCTTCATGTGTATGATGGCCAGGCGCATGGCGATTATATTCAGAGGCTTTTTCGGGAAATTCCCGAATCGGAAGATGCATTGCGCGAATTGTTCGAATTCTTTGACCGCCACCTGAAATAACAATCAGTATGCCGAAACAACTCTCCGCGCTTTTCTTCGCATCATTTCTGGTCAATCTGGCGAATGCAGCGATCTCCACCATGCTCGGCATCTTGATCGCGAATGAGGGCGGGTCGCAAGGCGATGTGTCGTTCATCGCCGCAGCCTATTCGATCGGGTTTGGGGTCGGCTGTTTTGCAGCCCCCAACCTTGCCCGCCGCAGCGGGGTGATCCGGACCTATGCCGCAGCTGCCGCAATCGCGACCATCACGATTATCGGTCTGGAGGCCTTGGACAATACCTTTTCCTGGGCAGCCCTGCGCTTTGTCATGGGAGCGTCTATCGCAACCGTTTTGGCCGTCTCCGACACCTGGATCAACCATGAAGCCCCGAAAGACCGGCGCGGGCAGGTGATCGCGCTTTATTCCATCATTCTGGGCCTGGCCTCCATCGGCAGCCAAGTGGTCTTTTTATGGATGGGCTCTGATGCGGAAAGCCTGATCCTCTATTTCGCGGCTCTCATGAACATCTCGGTCGCCGTGATAGCCGTCACCAAATCAGAACAGCCGGTTATGCCGCCTGCGACAGGCTCGAAAACAGCCCTCAACATCCCCTCCCCCACAGCAGGACTCGGCGCATTTGTCTCCGGTTTCTCGGTCAGCTCCACCATCTCTGTGCTGCCGTTTTACCTAACCAGCCACGGATTATCTGTCTCTCTTGTGGCGATTGTGATCATGCTGCTTTACGGCGGGCGCCTATTTGCGCAGTGGCCGGTCGGCATATTGTCAGATCGAGTTGACCGCCGCTTGGTGATCATCAGTCTCGCTATTCCTGCGATCCTCGTTATGATTGCTACGGCCGTTATAGGAGACGGCGAAGGACGGGCTTTTACCGGCGCTCAAGGTTCGGTTGTGCAGATTTTCGCTTTTCTGTCGCCGGTCCTCTTGGGGGCGGCTATTTTCCCACTCTACTCCGTCTCCTCGGCCCTGGCGTTTGACCGGGCTGCAGACGGCACAACAACAGAAGTCTCCTCAACTTTGCTGCTGCTTTATTCAATCGGATCGGTTGTAGGGCCAACCACCGTGATGATCACCAGCTCTGTGATCGGCGACTATGCCCTTCAGGGGTGTGTCGCCGCCGTGAATCTGGTGCTGGTCACCGTTGCCTTTTTGAGGTTGTCGCGGATCCAGGCACCGGAGGAACCCAGCCCATCTGTACCAATCCCGGAAAACAGCCTGAAAATGGTTCAGCAAGCCGGCAAGATCTCGGAAGAAGATACGAGTTGAGCCGAGAACAACGCCTATGAACCAGTAGAGCTCAGAACCTTGGTGTTCCGGCTCGCCATCCACCGTTCCAGATCCTCAGCTTTTCTTGGCGGCGACAAATGGAACCCCTGGAACAGCCGGCAGCCGCAATTTTTTAAAAAAACCAATTCATCTTCGGTTTCAATCCCTTCAGCAACAACAACAAACTCCATCGTTCCAGCCATCTCGATCATGGCGCGCGCGATTTTCTGCATTTTTGGACTGTCGGTCACCCCGGTGATGAACGACCGGTCGATTTTCAAAACGCTCACCGGCGGCTCTATCAAAGACGCGATCGAAGAATGCCCTGTCCCAAAATCATCGAGGGCAAGCGTAATCCCGTAATTCTGCAAGACGTTGCATTGAGCAATCAGATCTTTGTCCCGATTGTCGAAAAGGATCGCTTCGACAAGTTCCAGCTGGATGCGTTCCGGAGACAAACCTGCTTGTGACAATTCATCCAAGAACACCGACACGAACTCGCTGGATCGCAGCGCGGACGCTGTCATGTTCAAGGACAATTTGCCGACATCAAATCCCTGTTCCAGCCAGCTTGCGAACTGCGCAAACGCCTTTTTGCGCACCTGCTTGTCTATGGCCGGCATGATAGCCGCCTGGTTGGCGGTTTCCAGAAAATGCGCAGGCAGCAAAGCAAGTGTTTCGGATGTATCCCAACGGGCAAGAACCTCCAACGCCGCGACTTTTCCGGTCTCAATATCGATCAAAGGCTGAAAAAACGGCACGAATTGGTTGCTGTGAATTCCGCTTTCGATTTCCGACACCAACCGCACAGATTCGTCATGACGCGCCACCATTTCCGGCGACAGAAACTGCACCGCTGATTTGGTGATTTTTGCGTTGTAAAGCGCAATGTCGGAGTTGGAAATCAACCGCTCAACGTCCAGCTTTTCGCATCGATTGAACTGGACCACACCGATGCTTGCCCCGACCCGGCACGCATGGCCAAGATAATAAACCGGCCTTGAAATCTCTTCCAAAAGTTCATGAGCCGTTTCATTCAACGCGCTCTGATCATATACGTCTGAAAGCACCAAGGCGAATTCATCTCCGCCGATGCGGACCGGCAAGTCGCGCGGACCGGAATAGCGGTTTAGAACCGAAGCGGTGTGTACGAGAACCTGATCTCCGGCCGCATGCCCAAAGTTGTCATTCACAGCTTTAAAATCATCCAAATCGATATGCAGCAGCGCAAACCGGCTGGGCGTCCCGGGCGTATGAAGAATTTTGCTCAAATGGTTATGAAGAGCTGCGCGATTGCCAATCCCGGTCAAGGGGTCTTCCAAAGCCCGGCGCTCAGCTTCTTCCTTGGCTGCTTTCAACGCTGACGCCAGCTTCTCACTGTCCTCCAGCAATGTCTTTTGCGCCTCAAGGGAGTAGATGAGATCAATCGTAAAATCGTTGGGCTTGAAGTCCGATTCGGTCAGATGAAATCTCTGAACCATCTGCCTTATGTGCATGCCAAAGGACAGATCGAAGAAAATGCCTGTGCAGGTAGCAACGGCAACGCCGCGAAACTGAAGGCCTTCACCATATTCCGGAAGGACGGCGATCAAAAGACGCACACCCGTGCGCTTTCTTAGTGATCGCATACATCCAACGTTGCGCGGACGCTCGATCTTAAAAACATCAAAAAAGTCACAGCCGACGACTCCCGGTCCAAGCACTTTTTGAAGCGTTGGTCCCAGTTCCGTAATCCGGCCACACTCGCTCACCATCACCTGCAAGGGAAAAAGCGTATCTGTTGAAGATCGCGAGAATTTGACAATGGAATTGCTCAATTCGCATGTCCGGAAGTCATATGATCACTTTGATGATCTACGAGTTTCACTTCGAAAATATCGTGATCTTCCCCGTTGGATTTGAAAGCCGTCTGCTTAACTTCAACATGTTCGCCTGCTTCATTCGCCAAACCGTAGAGCAGTCCGATCACCATTGGCGCCAAACCTTCGCGTTCGGAGTAATAGTGAAGCTGGCATAGACCATCTTCGCCTTCCTCCAATTCAAATGACGGCGGCTTTAAATGCGGCATCGATATCAAAATGCGGTCATGCATGTTGTCGAGCCCTTTGAGCTGCTCCACCAAAGAAGACCCGGATAAGCGCATTAGATTTCCGAAGTTGGATCTGCCGGCAAATTCAACCCAATACTCCCCGAACACCCGCAACACATCATCACTACTCAACCCGGTATGCTCGCTGATCGCGCCCACGAGCTTGTAAGTGACAGAATCGTCATAGCTGGCCATGCGGTCGAATTCGAGATTTTGAACATCTGCATCCGAACAGATTTTCGCCCAAACCTCCTCTCCGTAAGATTTCAGTATATATTCACGCACTCCCTGGTTCACCATGCCGTACATCTTCACACCGCCAATCTATCAAGGATTGCATCGCAGCAATATTCACTTAGTAACAATAACCCAAATTACTTTAACTTATCACCCACACAACCATCAACATCTTTCACTTGGTTAAGCGCATCTAAATCCTCCAAATAATGCGGGAAATCACGTATTTCCAAACAACAACACTTTCGTCGCCGGCACTTATCAAGCTCAATCTCGAACAGGAAATTGCATCCGTATAAACGAAATCCTTCTGGAGTTTTCCCAGAATTCCCTCTAGAACCTTGCGCCAACGAAACATCAATCCGTCTGGCTGATTTGAACGGCTTGCGCTCCCGGGTTCCGGTGTGATGCGCGGCCCCAAAAATGTGGTTTGGCTGGCGGCTTGCTCAGGAGAATTTTCAATGGCGATCAATGGCGCGGCACCGCACCAGACACGGCGCACCTTTGCGATCATTTCCCACCCGGATGCCGGTAAAACAACGCTGACGGAAAAGCTGCTCTTGTCGGGTGGCGCGATCCGGGCGGCCGGTCAGGTGCGTGCACGCGGCGAACGCCGCCGGGCCCGGTCCGACTGGATGAAGATCGAACAGGAACGCGGCATCTCCGTTTCCTCATCCGTCATGACGTTTGAGCGCAAGGGTATCATCTACAATCTGCTCGACACCCCGGGCCACGAAGACTTTTCCGAAGACACCTACCGCACGCTGACCGCCGTGGATGCGGCCGTCATGGTAATCGACGCGGCAAAGGGTATCGAGACCCAGACCCGCAAGCTGTTCGAGGTTTGCCGCCTGCGCGACATACCGATCATCACGTTCGTCAACAAGATCGACCGTGAAGGCCGTCATGCGCTGGAAATTCTGGACGAGGTTCAGGAAGCTCTCGCGCTGGATGTATCCCCGCAGACCTGGCCGGTCGGCATGGGGTCCGATTTCTTTGGTGTCTACGACTGGCAAAAGAAACAATTCCACACTTCAGACGGCGAACGCGGAGGGCCTTACATGGAGACGAAAACCGTCTCCGGCCTCGACGATGACATCCTCACTGGCACGGTCTTTGACCGGATCATGGATGAGCTGACAGAGAACGTGGAACTCGGTGCGGAGGGTTATGCGGAATTCGACAGGGAAAGCTTTCTGGAAGGCCATTTGACGCCGGTCTTCTTCGGCTCCGCCCTCCGGGACTACGGCATCGAAGAAATCCTCGACTTTATCGCCGATTTCGCGCCGCCGCCGCACTCCCAGCCGGCGACCGGCGGACGCACCATCATGCCGGAAGAAGACAAGGTCACCGGCTTTGTGTTCAAGGTTCAGGCGAACATGGACCCGAAACACCGGGACCGCATCGCCTTCGTGCGGCTGTGCTCGGGCACCTTCAAACGGGGCATGAAGCTGAAGCATGTGCGGGCGGGCAAGCAGATTGCCGTTTCTGCGCCAATCTTCTTCTTTGCCGAAGAACGTGAGATCGCCGACCTTGCTTATCCGGGCGATGTCATCGGCGTACCGAACCATGGTCAGCTGCGCGTCGGTGACACGCTCACCGAAGGTGAAAACATCCACGTCACCGGCTTGCCAGCCTTTGCCCCTGAAATTCTGCGCCGCGTCCGCCTTGGCGACACCATGCGCGTCAAACAGATGCGCCAGGGCTTGCAGGATCTTGCTGAAGAAGGCCTCGTGCAGATTTTTAAGCCGGACCTTGGCTCCAATTGGATCGTCGGCGTCGTCGGCGCCCTGCAGCTTGATGTGGTCGTCGACCGCCTGCGCGCAGAATACGGCACGGAAATCGGCTTTGAAACCGTGCCCTATACAACCGCCCGCTGGATCGAAACCGATCAGCCGACCTTGCAGAAAATGCTGGAAGGTCACCGCATGTCGATCGCTAACGACCGCGATGACAAGCCGGTGTTTCTGTTCAAAAACGCTTGGGAAGTCGGCCATGTGACCGAGAAATTCCCGGATGTGACCTTCCGCGAAACCCGCGAGATTGTTTATGAGAGCTAACCGTTTCTAACCGACTGATTGATATGACCGCCACCCTTCGCGCTGTTGTACCGTCCGATTGTGATCTGATTTGCAAGCACCGCCATGACATGTTTTTGGCGGCCGGTGACGCGGACGCTGCGGCGGCAGCGATGAGCCCAGTGTACAAGGCCTGGCAACAGCAAGCGCTTCGATCTGGCGCCTATTTCGGGTTCATTGCGGAAGTCGATGGCACGGCAATTGGCGGGGTTGGTTTGATGGTAGTCAACTGGCCGCCTCATCAGCTCCATCCGGACATCACCCAACGTGGGTATGTCCTCAATGTGTTCGTGGAACCGGAGTACCGGGGCAAGGGTATTGCAAAACAGATGATGGCAGCGGCGGACGCTGAACTCAAACGCCGTGGGGTTACACACGCTGTGTTAACGGCAACCGATCAGGCGCGGCCAGTCTATGAAAAAGACGGTTGGCAACAAACAGCTCAAATGGCGAAGCAGGTTTTCTGACCGGTCCTTCGCCAATCCGGCCAAACTAGGCTGCAGCTCACAATCAAGATTTGCCTTGTTTGACAGTTACATGCTCAGCTCTACTAAGCCAGTCCTGTAATATGTAACGGCGTTTCTTCCAACCGCCCTTATGGCGCGAAAGCTCATATATTCTCTTCTAAAATGGCTTCAGCACAGCCAGCAGAACGATGATGAAAACGGCAGCTACGGTTACAGCCGGTAGCAAGCGCAAACCTGTCGGGAGTTTGATATCTGTATTGGTAGAAAACCTGCGCAAAGTTCCACTCAGCACGCCATGAACCGCTGAAACAGCAAAGACAACCGCCAGCTTGACCAAAAGCCAGCCATCTGGAAACCAGTCTCCGAAGAAAGCCAAGAGAAGGCCAATCGCCCAAACAATGAGCATTGCCGGCGAGGTTACTATCCGGTCCCAAGAGCGCACGGTACTGAGATATCCGGTCAGGTCTGCTTTGTCCTTCAAGGGGCCCATAACTGCAGCAGCTGAGAGCAAAACGGCTACCAAAAGCAGCCCGCCAATCCAGGTGATTGCAGCAGCCAGATGCAGAGCTTTCAACAACTGGTACGTCATCGCCGCTTAGGCCTCTCCCAACAATGCCGCCTGTCGCCGAGCAACGCTCCGTTCATTGAAAAAGCCGCCAAAGGGGATCATGGCTGCCAGCATCATCCACAAAACTTGCCGCCGGCTCCACCCGCCGCCGGAAATTGTTTGAACAAGCACCCAGAAATAGAAGAGGAAAGCCAGGCCATGGACCGGCCCGACGATGGACGTTGCGACCGGATAGCCAGCGATATGCTTGAGCGGTACAGCAATCCCTAGAAGGACAAGCAATGTTGTGCCTTCCAGAAAGGAAGCGATCCGCATGACCGTAAGCTGATTGTATTCGTGACTGTGCCCGACAGACGCCATCACTCGACTTCCTTCAGCACTTTTTCAACTTGCTGCAAACGGCCTTCAATTTCAGACACGCTGGCCTTCAATCCGGACAACATCGCTGCGTTATCTTCCTGGGCCTTGGCCGCTCTCGCGGCGAGGTCCCGGTAAGCAGTGTCGTTGTTCGATTGCAGGCGATTTGAACGGGCTTGGAAATAGTATTTCATGCCGAAGATCAGCAAGATCACCGTCAGGGTGATGATCGTCAGGCTTTGAAACATGGGGGCATGCTCAGCCATATTCATGTCCTTTCAAGATGCGGATTTGGGAGAAGGGGTCAAAGACGGAGCCGCCTCGGCAATCAGCTGCGGCGTCAGTGAAAGATCGAAAGCTTCGGCCTTATAAAAATTTAGGGATTTGCCATCTTCCGAGAACTTCAGCTCACTCGATACCAATCCGGCGGCCTCCAATTTGCGCAAGTGAAGGTGCAGCAAGGGCCGACTGATGCCGATTTCGCGGGCGAGCTGACTGACATAAACCGGGCCCAGCTGGTGAAGCAGTCCGACAATCCTCAGGCGATGCGGATTGGCCAGCGCTGCGAGTTGCTCCAGTAGTCTGTCACCATCGGTTTTCAACGCTATCTCGCTCACTGTTTCCTTCATGTGTAATAATTTTCTTACACATATAGTGAACTGACATCAAGACATGGCACATGAAATATTTTTTTTACATATATGAACCTGATATAAATCTTTGTGATCAAAGCGTTTTCTTAAAAAACTTTCTGAGAAACTTGATGGTTTGGATCCGAAGGTTTGCAGCCTACTGCCGATCAAAACCCATCCGTCTGAGTGTCCATCAAGATGTAGAGGCCTGCCGCGATCATCACCAGCGGGGCAAGGCGTTCGAAGAATTTTTCGGTTTTAGCGGAAGGTTTCAGCAACCGGTTGAGGCCAATGCCAAGGCCGAGCAGGACGGCAACAGCCATCAGCGCCCCGGATAGAACAAAACGATCCAGATCTGGCTTTGTGTCTGCAAAAAAGGCCGCCATAAGAACGAAGGTGTCTGTACTAAGCGCTAAAAAGAGCGCCACAGCCCCGATGATCGATCCAGGAGGTGCTGATTTTTCTTCTGGCTGCTCCGTCCGCCGGCGGTTTCTTAAAACCTCACGGAACCCGAGCGCAACGGGCACGATGCCCAAAAGCCCGAGATCGGCTGGCGCCAGTATGGCCGCCCCGCCGCCAACAACTAGGGCGCCGCCAATCACCACGACTTGTGCCAGCAGAAATCCTGCCACAGCCGCCAACCTGCGACCGGTAGACGCCAATGCCAAAAAGGCAAACAGTCCGTCGATATTGGTTAGAATGTAAGCGGATGCGACAGAGAGCGCGAAGAACATCCAAGCAGCCTGGAATCATGTGTTTTTCGGTTGTTAGATCCCAGTCATAAACAGACAGCACCCGTCTGTCTGCGGCAAATGGCACTGTAGAAAGAATTTTGAGGTAGCCCACTCACCTCATTAAGCGCAATTCTTGCGAAAGCAATTAAAACGTGAGCCCCTCGACAACAGCATAAGCAATATTCAAGTTCATGATACAAATCACATGGGAATTTTTAACAAATTCACAAATTGTTTCCCGAAATACCCTTTAAATAAGAGATCAGCATTGAAACTGCCTCGCATTTATTTGGGTTCAATAATACAATTTTCGAACACCAAACCGATTGAGAGATATCCAGACAGTGTCCACCGCAGAAACTGTGACTGGCCATTCCGGACAGACGACAGATACCGATGTCTATAGTGAAATAGACAAGGGGACGGGAAAGGCGCGTTTAAGGCGCATTCATCGGCTGTCGCGCCCGTTCTGGGCTTCTTTCGTGATTGGCGCTGCCAGTCTACTCATCTTTGCTGCTTTGCTCGTCAATACACTCGACCGCCAATCGATCACATCCAGCGAACGTGTATTTGGTTCGATCCTGGCGGAGAAATTCGATCGTCTGTCGGAAATTACATTGGAATACGGATTTTGGGATGAAGCCGTAACGCATCTTGTCGACCGTCTAGATATGGAGTGGGTCGACAGCAATCTTGTTGAATACATTTATGCTGAACTTGGTGTGATCGGCGTCCATGTTCTGGACGGCCAAAACAGTGATCATCTGCATGTTTACGAAGACATAGTTGCCGATGGCAGCTCCATGACGGCGTATGGCGGTGATGCAACCAGGATCATCAATCACGCACGCCGGTCTCCCGACAATGAAGCTCCAATCCCGGTAACCGGTTTTCTCGGAACTGCCGAAACACTCTTCATGGCCAGCGCCGTACGCATGACGACTTACGACCGCAGCGACACCAACACCAGCACCGACCACGTCATGATGTTTGTCAGGCAACTGGACGATGATGCACTCATTGATCTCAGTCGGAAATTCCAGATGCCCGGTTTGAATATCTCGACGGAAGACCCCGGATATTTTCAAGCAAGTTGGCCCATCGCAAATGCAGATGGGATCGTTTTTGCCCGCTTCGTTTGGGACCCAGAGCTTCCCGGCCGTCGACTGCTGCTTCCTTTGACCCTTGGGTTGCTGATTGTCTACTTGGGAATGATGTTCGCCGCCCGGGCGTTTTTAAAGCAGGCAACGCAGCTGGTTGTTGCACTCGAAAATTCCAGAAGACGAACCGAAGAAGCGAAGGAATTGCTTGCCAGCCAAGCCAAAACGGATTCGCTGACCGGGCTTTGCAACCGACGGCACTTTGAAACCGTTATCGATGAATTGTCCGCCGTCGCAAATGGGCGCCGGGAATTTGCTCTTATGTGCATTGATCTTGATTGGTTTAAGGCAATCAACGATTCAATGGGCCACGAAATCGGCGACGAAGTTCTCAAATACGTTGCTGATGTTTTGCGGTCGCTTATTTATCCGCAGGACAGAGTTTTCCGGCTCGGCGGCGACGAGTTTGTGATTATTTTCGGGTTTGCCGACAAGGACCGTATTGCCGCCGTTGGGCAGGATGCCATTACAATCTTGTCGCGGCCGGCGGTTATCAAGGGCAAGACCTGCACATTCGGAGCAAGTGCAGGCGTTGCCTATTCTGTTGAGCCCGTCAAATTGCTCCGCCGTGCGGATGCCGCCCTTTATAAGTCCAAAAAGAACGGCCGCGGTCAGGTGTCTGTCTATGTCCCGGATGAAGAGGACACACCAACAGCAGATACAACTGTTTCCTGAGACCTTTGCACGTCATTCCGCAGGCTGGCTGGCATCAACGCCATGGCCCGCAATTCGCCGTTCTTTTCGCGTCACCAGATATACGCCAGTGAGGATCATCGGCAGGGCCAGCCAGGTGGTCCATACGGGGTGTTCGCCAAGGAAGAAGATACCGAGCAGCGTGCCGACTACGGGCACGACATAATTGACCTGAGACAGCCGGGCAGCGCCAATCCGCGGGATCAGATAGAAGTAGATCAAGGCCGCCAGGGCCGTCGGACCGAGCCCCAGGTAAACGACCGCCAAAGACGAAACATCCAACAATTCAGGAACTGTCTGCGGTTCAAAGAAGATCAGCAGATAGCCCCCCATCCCTAATGCTCCGGCAAGCACGGAGGCCGCCGCCATTTGGATCGGATCTGAATGCGGAAACCGCCGCGAAAACAGCGCTGTGAAGGAATAACAGAGCGCAGCACAAACAAGAGCGACTTGCGGTAGCAAACTGCCGAGATTGCCTGGTGCGATATCGGGAACAACAAGCAACAAAACTCCGCCAAACCCGGCTACCGCCCCCAAAATCTTAGACAGGCCCAAGCTTTCTTCGTGATGCACCAGAGGCGCTGCGGCGAGTGTCACGATTGGGGCGATCCCCATGATGAGCGCTGCGAGCCCAGTGTCGACCTCTTGCTCGGCATAACTGATCAGCAGAAAGGGAAGAACATTTCCCGAAAAGCCAACAACAGCAGCAATCACCCAGCCTCTCACTCCCAGGGACAAACCACTCCCCCGGATCAAGAGAACAACAGCAAGGATGATCGCACCAATGGCCATGCGGCCGAAGACCAGTGTCTCTGGGCTATAGCTTTCAACCGCCACACCGATGGCCAGGAAAGAACTGCCCCAAAGCCCGGCCAACAGCCCCCACAACAGAAAGTCCCTTGCGTGCATCATTCCATCCTTTAAAGTGCTATTAAAGAGATAGCATGCTATTACTATCATAGCAATAGGAGTTCCTGTGCCAGATAGCCCCTCTACTAACATCCCTGTTCCTGGAAAAGCGGTCCGCGGATCGCGCAGCGGCAGCCCGATCATGGCTATGTTCGATCTCTTGGGGCGCCGCTGGGCTATGGGGGTTTTGTGGACCTTGAGTGAGCGGGGACCCAGCACATTCCGCGCGTTACAAGAGGCGTGTGAGACGATCTCACCTGCTGTCTTGAACGCACGCATCAAAGAGCTCAGAAGCGCCGGCTTTGTTGAGCAAGGCAAAGGCGGTTATCAGGTAACGCCGTTGGGCCAGGACGTCTATGACGCGTTGTTACCGCTTTCGAAAGTCTCCAAGGTCTGGGCAGATGAACTTGCCAAAGGGTCTGGTGACACGGCTGATGATGATGACGGTCCGATAAACGAATAGTTCAAAAGCCTTGGCGCTGCCCGCCGCCACGCTATGTCCTTCCTGAGAGGTTAAATGAGGGAGACGTCATGGCAGAGCCTGAGATTGCACAAAAAGCACCGTATCCGGTCGAGGTGGAATCAGAAAAAAACTATTTCTGGTGCGCCTGCGGGCGAAGCAAAAACCAACCCTTTTGCGACGGCAGCCACAAAGGCACCGGGTTGGCTCCGGTTAAATACACGGCGGACAAGACAGGTAAGGTTTTCTTTTGCGGCTGCAAATCAAGTGCCAAATCTCCGTTGTGCGATGGCAGTCATAACAGGCTTTAGCGGCAGTTGAGCATCCGGTTGATGCTGCAAATCACGTAAAGCTCAATCCAAGATGAAACGGGCAATCACTTGGTCCAGAAGCTTGGCATGCGGGCCGGAGAGCATGTCTTGCGCATGCAGGCTTCCGGGCAACTCCAGAAGCGTCTTTGGCTCCGCAGCCTTTTCAAACGCTTGAACGGCCCGGCTCCGGTAAAAGTCCTGGCGGGTGTAGATGAACAGCTTTTCGGTTTCCGGATTAGCCAAAGCCTTGCCAGGCGATGGCGCCAGCAAAATAACCTTTTGAATACGGCCAGAGGGCAAATTGGCGACGGCTTGCTGCACGCCGCCGCCACCCAAACTGGCTCCAATGAGGGTTATGTCTTCAAACCCTTTGCCTGTCAGAAAATCAACGGCAGCCTCTATGTCTTCGCCGGAGATACCAGACGTCGCAATTGAGGCGATATTCTGGGATTGCAGCTTTTCAGCGAATGGTGCCCAGCTCTTGGCTGTGGCCCCGGACTGATGCGCAAGAACGGCCGCCTTTGAGCCCTCTGCCTCAAACCAAAGCGCATTCCGCTCAATCACGTCCCGAATGGTCAAAACAACAGTTTCTGGTTCATTGGAGCTTGTTTGCGCTTGAATGGCAGAACTCCAAACGCTCATGCAGACCAACAAAAGCCCCAGAAACTTCATCCAACCCTCCCCATCGAAAAGCCGCGGGCTAAGTGTTTGCGCAACAGCCAGACAAGCACCAGCCCGGGCAATAGCAACAAGGTGCTGGCGGCTGAGGAAACCCCGATATGCACGAATCCCAACGGCTCCGCGACCAGGCGCATGACAACGCCGATCGGTTTTGCATTTACCGTTGTCAGCACATTCGCGATCGCCAGTTCCACCCAGGAAAACATGAAACAGAAGAACCCGGCCACGCCCAATCCGGTGCGAATTTGCGGCAGCAGGATTTCAAAGAAAAACCTGACCGGACCGAACCCATCCACCGCAGCAATTTCCTCCATCTCAGACGGGATGGCGGAGATGAATCCTTCCAATATCCAGATGGCGATTGGCAGGGTGAACAGGCAATGGGCGATCGCGACAGCAAGATGGGTATCGATCATTCCCAAGGTCGAAAACACTTGTACCATCGGGAT
The DNA here is from genome assembly GCF_965216085.1 of Roseibium sp. GTDB lineage: Bacteria > Pseudomonadota > Alphaproteobacteria > Rhizobiales > Stappiaceae > Roseibium. Next base: position 3,979,866 of record NZ_OZ244138.1, read on the forward strand.
TAAGATCACAGCTGGCGCGATCATTCGGAAAATGAAGACAAAAAAGAAGGCGTGATCACTGCCGGCGAAGCGGAACCGGGAAAACGCATACGCCGCCGGCAGGGCCAAAGAGAGTGTCATCGCCGCGTTCATGACGACATAGATGATCGCATTCACATACCCATCGACCCAGGCTTCTTTGGAGAAGATGTACCCGTAGTTTTCCAACGTGACGGGTCCGGGCAGCAGGTTGGCGCTTTCTTCACTCACACCATTTGGCTGAAAGCTCAGGACAACCAGCCAATAGACCGGCAGAAGGACAAACACGGTATATCCGAAAACAACTTTGGACTGCCGTTTGGTGGAATTTGAAAAGCGGTTAGCCATTGAGCGGTCTTAAGCTCCGGTACAAGATCCAGGCAATCGTCACCATCATCGCGAGATAAACAATGGACAAGGCGCCAGCCTCGCCAAGGTTAAACTCCTGCATGGCTGTCTTGATCAATTCCTGGGACAGAAATGTTGAGGAGACATGCGGGCCGCCGCGGCTGATCATCAGGGGTTCGGTGTAGATCATCAGACTGTCAGCCAACCGCAACAGCAGTGCGATCAAAAGAACTTTTTTGAGTTTCGGCAGCTCAATGTAACGGAACACAGCCCAGTTGCTGGCGCCATCGACGGCGGCCGCTTGAAAATAGGGCTGCGGGATCGAAAGATACCCCGCGTAACACAGGATCACCACCAGGGGCGCCCAATGCCAAGTGTCCATGGCGAGGATCGTGAACCACACCCACAGAACGGAGTTCAGATCCGGTGCAAATCCAACTACTGAACCAAGAGCGCCGATGAGGCCGGCCTCCGGGCTCATCGCGTGGCGCCAGACAAAGCCGACAACAATCCATGGCGTTAACAAGGGCAGCGCAATCAAGGCAATGAACAACTCTCCGCGTTTTTGGACGTGAAAGAGTTTCCGGGCGACATAAATTCCCAGAGTGAACTGAAGGGTCAGAGCAAGCGCTGAAAACAAAACTGTGCGGCCCAGCGCGCCCCAGAACTCCGATGACCGCAGCATCTGCCGATACCAATCGAGCCCCACCCAAAAGAACTGATCGCCGGCGAAGCTGTCCTGAACCGAGTAGTTTACGGCCGCCATAATCGGTGCAAAACCGACCAGCGCAAAAAACAGCGCTGCTGGCAAAACAAGAAGCCAAGCTGAATTGTTGTATTTTCGAATGACCATGCGACCTCCTTGGCGGCACGATCAATTACTACATATGTAGTTTTAATATGCAAGCATCAATCCGAACGCCGGCAATTGCTTGGCCTCAGCCATCCGGTGAAGGTTCTGGTACATAGAGATTTCTAGCCCCTCAATGGACCATGGACGATAGGAAAAATGGACGGAAGCCGCCGCCAGATTGATAGCAACAATCAAGCCTGTTACGGCGCTGTAGAAACCCCGGCGGCATGGTGATACGGGCTCTTCGAAAAGCAGGCCAAGACGCAATTTGAGGTCTGTTCTCGCTGACAAAGACTGGCCTAAAAACGCAACAGCTGCTTGTGGCAGTTGCCGGCGCGTTGAAACCAAAGCAGCGACAGCAACCAAGCTTTCTGCGTATGCGACTGGTGAAATCAGGCCACGGTTCAGTGTGTGGCGGTCGCAGGCATGTTCACTGAGTTGCCTGTGCCAGCGGCACCAAACCCAAAAGGCGGGGTTCCAACCGCAGAACAAGGAAAAGCCGGCTCGGATCCAGTTCCAATGAAGGTCGCCATTTCGAAGGTGCGTCCCTTCATGCAGCAAGACTGCCCGCCGGGCCTGAGCAGACAGTCCTTTTGGAACAAAAATCTCCACGCCGCAGGGATGCAAAAAAGCGCAAGGCGTTTGATCCACCGCCCCACACCGCACGGTCACCCGCCCCCGCTTGGTCATCAACGGCGCTTTATGGATCATTAGCCGCAGACGCAATATCTCGATCATCAGCCACGCGGAGAACATCAAGGCCGCGCCCGCAACCACTAAGATTGTGACCCCGGCATCTTCGGCTTGTTCAAAAATCCTGGCTCCCAAAACGCCGAACCCACCAGACGGATCGACGGGTATGGTCAGAGAGAAAAATTCGAAACCGGCGGTCAGTTTCGCCACCTGCAATGACAGCGGGATAATCGCCGATAGAGCCAACGCAGCGCGCAACAGCATCACTTCAGAACGCGCATCAAATCGGACGTTCAGCCGTTTCGATAATATCCGGCCGCATCCCAGAATTGCCAGCGTCAGCAGCAACGCACCGTTTATGGCGATGACAGTTGCCACGACGGTCATGATTGTTTCTTCTCGTCAATCAGCCGCCGCAACTCATCCAGCTCTTCTGTTGTGAAGGAGTTTTGCTCGATAAACTGAGATGCCAGGGACGAAGGACGGCCATCAAAAAACTGACGCACCAGCGCGCTGAGACGCGACTGGCGGAAATCACTTCGGTCCTCTGTCGGTTCAAAGACAAGGCTTCGCCCTTTCTTTGTGGCGGTGACCGCCCCCTTTTCAAGCATCCGGTTGAGATGGGTCGCGACGGTCGTATAGGCAAAGGCCTTGTCATCCGGCCGGTTGCGGCCGAGTTCTTCCTGCACTTCAGACACTGTTGCACGGCCCAGCTGCCAAAGTACAGCCATCACATCCAGTTCGGATTTCGACAGGTTTTCCGATTTCATCGCCCACCCCGGCACCACAGTAATGAGGCAGCTTGCCCGCTCATACTATATTTGTAGTACATCATCTAAGGCCGGTTTCGCAACGGTAATGACCTTGATTGGTATCGGCTCAGATTTATCCGTTTCGGCAGAAGCTCATAGGCACAAAAAAGCCGGCCCATCGGCCGGCTCATTCAGTCTCGAGATGATCAGGAGGCTTTCGCGGTTGGCGGCAACTCAATGTCGATACCAAGCGTTGTGACATCGCCGTTGCGGTCCATTTCTAGGCGCACCGAATCCGGATCAATATCGATCCGCTTGGCAACAACCGCCAGAATGTCTTCACGAAGACCGGAAATCAGCGCCGCGTCGGCACTGCTGCCGGCCCGTTCATGCGCAAGAAGGATCTGCAGCCGGTTCTTGGCAACTGAAGCACTCTGATCTCTTTTGCCAAAGAGGCTCAGGATGTTCATGCCGCCCTCCCCTTGAAGATCTTGCCCAAAAAGCCCTTCTTTTCTTCCGGAATGGTGACTGGGATATTCTCGCCCAGCAGGCGCCGGGTGGCTTCCATATAGGCGCGGGCCGCCGGTGAACTCTCATCAGCCAGGGTCACCGGCAATCCGACGTTGGAAGCTTTTAGGACATCCTTGCTTTCCGGCACCACGCCGATCAGCGGCACGGAGAGGATGTCCACCACATCGTCGGTCGCCAGCATGTCACCGGTCTTGGCACGGGCCGTGTCATAGCGGGTGATCAGAAGGTGCTTCGGCATCCGCCCGCCTTCTTCGGCGACCTCAGTCTTGGCGTCAAGCAAACCAATGATGCGGTCGCAGTCGCGCACGGAAGACACTTCCGGATTGGAGACGATGATCGCCTCGTCCGCATGGCGCATGGCCAAGGTCGCGCCGCGCTCAATGCCCGCCGGACTGTCGCAGATGATCCAGTCGAAATAATGCCGCAGCTCACTGATGACGCTGGCAACACCTTCCTCGGTGAGCGCATCCTTGTCACGGGTCTGGGAGGCAGGCAGCAGGAACAGATTGTTCAGCTTCTTGTCGCGCACAAGCGCCTGTTTGATGGTGGCTTCTCCGCGCACCACATTCACCAGATCGAACACAACGCGGCGTTCCGCACCCATGATGAGGTCGAGGTTGCGCAGTCCGACATCAAAGTCGATAGCACAGACCTGATACCCTTCCTTGGCAAGCGCCGAGGCGAGAGCCGCGGAGGTGGTTGTCTTGCCGACCCCGCCCTTGCCTGACGTGACCACAACGACGGTTGCGTTGCTCATGGTGTTCGTCCCGTTTGTTGCCGGAAGGTGCTCCCCTGAGACACCTGCCCGAAGTTAACTCAGTTGTTCAAAAACAAGGCTTTCGTTTTCAAACCGGATCTGCGCAGGCGTGTTGCGCAGATCCGTGTCGAAATCATCGGCAACCTTGTAAAGCCCGTTGATGGAGACCAGCTCCGCGTCCAGCTTGGAGCAGAAGATGCGCGCATTGTCCTTACCCGCGACGCCCGCCAGCGCCCGGCCACGCAGGGCGCCGTAGATATGGATCGAGCCGCCCGCGATGATCTCAGCGCCCGAACTCACCGACCCGATGATGGTGACATCCCCGTCCGGATGCAGCACGCTTTGGCCCGAACGCACATGTTCGGTGATGACTATTGACGAACCATCGGCAGCGGAAACCACAGGTGAGGATTTTGGTTTGGCCTTTGAACCTGCAGATTCCGCCGGATCATCAGATTTTTTGGCTTCGCTGCTGGCGGAGCGCTTTTTCGCTATCTTAGCGGGCTTTTCAGCTGCCTCCGGTTTTGCAGCCGGCTGCTCTTTTGATTTCGTGGCAGCTTCTTCGGTTTCCGGAATATCCACTTCCGCCGTCAAACGGCCACCGCCGAAGCTCGGCGGCATACCTGGCTTCAGCCGCGTTCCGGAAATCCCGTCGATGCCAAAGACCCGGACAGAACGCTCGTTCAAGCCCTCAAGCAGCCTCTCCAGATCCTCAATCGGGATCTTCGTGCCGCGAACGTCCAAGACAATCGGGCGGTCGATGAAAAACCCCGGGGTGCGCGCAATAATCCGGTCGATCTCCTTGAACCAGTCCTCGTAAGGCGGCTCGGGAGACAACACGATCGCGATAAAGGATTTTCCCTTGAATTTCATCAAAGAGGCCCGGCGGCTTTCTCAAATCGGAGTGCTAAGTTTCGTAAACTTATCATCAACCGGACCGGACAATGGGGCAGCGATCCGTTTTCCACGGATATCCAAATTCTTCCGAAATTTCAGATAATTGCCCCCGCAAAAGCCCCTTCTTTCGGCGGCAGACCTGACAATCCTGATAAAACTGCTGATAAATATTGCAGGAATCACCGGGTTTCACCCTCCAAAACAGCTCCATGACCGGGTAGCGGATTAACTGAGATCGCGCATTCCGCTTCACTTTTGCCGTATTGCAGTGCAAAATAAATTCTCAGACGACCATCACCATCAGCAAGTCGCGACCTTAACATGAGTAATTTCAGTGATGTAATGGACTATCTCGGCTTGTCGGAAGACGAGGCCGCGGCCGTTCTATACACGTCTAGAGATGAAATTGTTCGCTGGCGCAACACGAACGAAGCCCCGCCGCTGCACATCTGGCAGGGCCTTGTGCGCATGCTGGACGACGTGCGACGCTCGGCCGAAGAAGCCGCCAAGTCGGCGGACCTCGATCACCTGGACGCCTCGGATCTCAACCGGGTTAATCTCGACGTTCCGACCCGGTCGTCTTCAGACCTCGCCGGACCCAAACGGGCCGCCACCGCTCTTGCCGTTGCGACCCTCGCCCGGGTGTTTGTCTGACGCCTTAGATGTCGGTGTGCCACGGTTTTACAGGACGGCCTTTTCAGTCCCTCACCGGCAGGCAATCGCATCGGAACGGTGCGTCATCCGGACAGAGGGTCTATCCTAGAAATTCAACGCTCGGACTCTTCCTCCACAGTCCTCCCCGCCCAAAAACACCTATATGAGCGGGGATCTACTCGCACGTCCGCTCGCCGCAGAAAAAGTACCTTATACCGAGGCGCTGCAAACGAGTGGGCCCCGGAACAGGTCCGGGGTGACGATTTTCTGCTTGGCGAACGCGGTATCAACTCACTTCGGCTATCACGCCCACCTTCGCCAAACAGTCGTGAATCAGATACGGCAAGGCCGGCTCAGCTGCTCTCAGCATTGTCATCCCCGCCCCCGAGCGGGGATCTACTCGCGCGTCCGCTTGCTGCAGCAAAAATAATCTTTTGCCGAGCTCTGCAAACGAGTGGTTCCCCGGTCTCCGCTACGCTGCGCCGGGGATGACTGCCTTGGGTATGGTTAAAGCCGGTTCTCTTACAGCGCCGATGATAATCATTACCTAAAAATACAAATGGCTGCTCATAGGTAGAAAAGAGCGTTTTGGAGCGCCGCTCAACTGGAAAATGGCCGGATCAAATCCAAACTGGCTAGCTATGATGTCCAAAAGAACCCTTTAAATCGTTTTGCACAGGTGTGCTGCGATACCAGAACCGGTCTTTGGCAGCGCCCGGTTTTCTGCTAACACGTTTTGGGTTTCCACCGTCTGGCTGGATTTTCGGCCGCCCCAATACCACCAGCGTCCGCGGCCGCATCCGCAAAACCGGTCGGTGGCCCCTTGAACAGAAAAAGAAGGCACTGCCCATGTCAGCCACACTCAGAGGCTTTCTGTTTGCCCTTGCGGCGTTTGCCTTCTTTTCAACCCACGATGCCATCGTCAAAACGCTGGGCAGCAGTTATTCGGTCTTCCAGATCATCTTCTTTTCGATGCTCTTTGCCTTTGTGCCGATGTCGATATCAATGCTCGCCGACCGGGCTGTCGACAATTTCCGGCCGCATCATCCCTGGCTGGTTCTGTTGCGCTCGAGCCTGTCGATCATCTCCATGTCGAGCGCGTTTTACGCCTTTACCGCTCTTCCGCTCGCTGAAGTGTATTCCCTGCTCTTCGCAACGCCTTTGCTGATCACAGCGCTTTCCGTGCCAATCCTGGGCGAGACGGTGCGCGGTCAGCGGTGGGCGGCGGTCATCATCGGCCTGCTAGGGGTCATGATCGTTCTGAGACCCGGGGTTACGGAATTGTCGCTCGGCCATCTTGCGGCATTGCTGGCCGCCTGTGCCAGTGCGCTCGCGTCAATCTTGATCCGGAAAATCGGCAGCGAAGAACGCTCCGCCGTCTTGATCCTTTACCCGATGCTCCTGTCGTTGATTGCCATGTCGCTGGTCATGCCGGAGGTCTATCAACCGGTTGGCTTGTCAGACCTTTCCCTGATGGCGGCGATCGGGTTCTTGTCTGTGATTGCCCAGCATTGTGTCATAGGTGCTTATCGGGCGGCCCCGGCTGCTGTCGTTGCCCCCTTGCAATACAGCCAGATCCTCTGGGCAACGTTTTTTGGCGCGCTGTTTTTTGCCGAAACGCCGGACCTTTATGTGGCCATTGGCTCCGCCATCATCATTGGTTCGGGCCTCTTCGTCGTCTGGCGCGAAAGCAGAGAGAACGTTTCGGCCCGCCGCCCGGTCACCAAAACCGCCAACATGCGCTTCGACACCGGCCCCTCTCCTGCCCCAAAACTGCACCGGCAGGAGGAGATTTCTGGGAATGGATCTTAGACACGCCGTTTGGGCTGCAGTTTACTCCGGCACTATACGCGTCTTGGCAAAACGGAAATCGATTTTCAGCTTGGCGCCTTCGATCGCGTCGTGAAGCCGGCCACTCATGAAGATTTTGCCGCTAAATTTTGGATCAACCCAGAGATCAGGTCCGCCGAGAGCCGAGGCTGATACCGCGATATCTTCGCCTTTCGGTTCAATTGCGCGCCAACGCCTAAATCCGGTCTTGGGGTTTACCGGCCCCGCCGACAGGTTACGACTATCTTCGGGCAAAAGGCAGTCTTTCTGAGATCCGAAATTCAGGAAGTAAAACGGGCCGGGAAGTTGCGTGGTCTTGTCCATCTCATGGATCGGAAATTCGACAAGCTCGCCATCGCCAAGATCAAAGTCTTTGAGCAACTCGGCCAGTTTCCCTTTGACGGCGAAGAACCCATCTACGGCAAAGAAGTCTTTGACGCGAGACCACCGCTTTGGATCAAATACGTAGGCGGCCTCCACAAACTCTTCCCGCTTTAGCTTCTCGCCCAGAACATGCCTTCGGGAATTGTTCGCCTGCTCTTTGGTTGGCGCGTCGTGTTCAAATTTTGGTGGCGCCCAATCTTGCCCATAGTGTTTTTCGCGGATACCCGGCTTGTTAAACAGCTGCGAGTTGCTGCCGACACTGCTGACCCAGATTTCCTCTGCCACGGACCTAAGCTCCCAGAATCGCTTCCACCGCCTTGGCGCAGGCGAGCAGGTTTTCATCCTCACCGCCCGGCGCGATCAGCATGGCGCTCAAGGTTTTGCCAGCGTTTTGATACGGCAAAGCAATGCCGCAAGCGTCACAGACATTGGCGAGTGAGGGATTGCGCAGGGCCAGTAGATTGAGCCGGTTGAAGGTACCATCATCCGCCAGATCCTCGATTTTCGGCGGCAGAATGGGCGTTGTCGGCAAGAGTAGAATGTCGCTGCCAACTTCGTCAGCAAAGGCCTTGATCAGGATCTGCCGCCGGTTCATTGTCTGCCGGTACTCGACCGCAGAAATTTCTTCCGCCCGGCCCATGCGCGCATGCACCCGCGGGTCGAAGTTTTCCGGCGTTTTTTGGAAATGATCTTCGTAATGCGCGCGTGATTCCACCGAGGTCATGTGCCAGGGCGGAACCTCTGAATAGAGATCAATGACGGCGAGATCCTTTTCAACGACCTCGAAGCCCGCCTCCGTCAGCTTTTCGACGACGGTGTCAAATCCGGCCGCGACCGGTGCTTCAATCTCATCAAACCCAAAGTTTTTCAGAACCACCAGCCGCGCTTTCTTCGGCTCCACCGCTTGGACCGTGCGGCTGGCCATCACCTGCCAGGCGAGTTCACATTCCGCAACGCTTTTCGCCATTGGGCCAAAACTGTCCAGACTGTCGGAAAGCGGTTTGCCGCCCTCCATCGAAACAGAGTTTTGGGTCGGTTTAAATCCGGTGATGCCATTGAAGGCAGCCGGGATGCGCAAGGACCCGCCGGTGTCACTGCCAATCGCAATGTCGCACAGGCCCAGCGCCACGGCGACCGCGCCGCCGCTGGTAGAGCCACCCGGCGCACAGCCCGGATAACAGGTGTTTTGCGGCGTGCCATAATGCGGATTGAGACCGAGCCCGGAATAGGCAAACTCGGACATGTTGGTGAGGCCGGTAAAGACGGCCCCGGCGGCCTCGAGCCGGGCAATGGCAACCGCGTCTTCTGTTGCGGGCGGATCGTTTTTGAGAACGGTGGTCGCCGAAGTTGTCACCTCACCGGCGACATCAAACAACGCCTTGACGCTGACCAGCGCTCCGGCCAGCGGGTTTTCCGTGCCTTTTGCGCTGGCGGCCTGCTCTTTGGCGCGATCCTCAAGAAGCTTGATGTAGACGTTTTCGGCCGGGTCGCTTTTGGCCTTTTCCAAGGCCGCCTCCAGCCGCTCAACCACCGTCGTCACGTCCCAGGGAAACGCCGCTGCCATTCTACTCAATCCTTGCAAAAAATTCGTATGGTCCGACCCTGATAGCACGATTGTCTTCTGCGAACAGGAGTTTTGAAACCCGGAGATGTTTCAAATGGATGGGACGGCAGGCGTGATGGCCAAAGTGAGTTGGCACCGCCGTCGCCAAGCAGAAAGTTGTCACCCCGGACTTGATCCGGGGCCCACTCGTTCACAGAGCGTCACCAGATAAAACTCTTGGCCTGCAGCAAGCGGAACAGCGAGTAGATCCCCGATCGAGTCGGGGATGACAATGTTGAAAGGCGCTATGTAGCATGCCCGTCTCGTCGTTGCCGGACTTGATCCAGTTTTAGCTCGTCGATGTATTTCAACCTTTAGAAAAACCTTTGAAAACAAGTCTCCGCGAAAATGGAGACACAAACCCAGCAGTGCACTCCGGTTTTTCTCCCCCCTTGAGGGGGAGATGTCCGCATGTGCGGACAGAGGGGGGCACTACAGCAGTTGAAACGGAAAAGCTAATTTTGAGGAGAGATTTATACCCCCCTCTGCCTCCTTCTGGAGGCATCTCCCCCTCAAGGGGGGAGAGAGGTATTTGCTACACCGCTCGAGCAAAACGGCCAAGTCAAACCTTTACCGGACAGCTCGTCATGACCGGACTTGATCCGGTCATCCATGCCGTTTGCCCTCCATACGATGAGCCTGACATTTTGGGATCAATCACGGAATGGATTGCCGGAACAAGTCCGGCAATGACGGAGGGAGTGTGGCTCCAACATCATTCTTTGGAATAGCCGAGAGCGACCGAGAGACTGAATTAGTCCAAAAAACAAAACGGGCGCGCTTTTGGCACGCCCGCTTGCAGAATTTGAAAGAAAAATCCGAAGGATCAGTAGGTCATCATCGGGGCCAGTTCTTTGGCCTGGTCGACCCATTTGGTAACCTGGCTTTCGCTCGGCACCTGGCGCACGAGGCTTTTTTCCTCGTTCACTTCCTTCATTTTGGCGGCAAGGTTGGCCGCATTGCGGTGCTTGAGTTCCTTGACGGTGTCCACACCGGCCGCTTCCAGCAGCTCGGAGTATTCTTCGCCCACACCGCTTATGCGCATCAGATCGGCCATGTTGGCCCATTTCAGGATGCGCTTGCCCTCGATGCCGGTTTCCTCTTCCAGAGCCTTGCGGCCCTTGGGATCCTTAGCCCGCTCAAGATAAGCTTCTGTAGTCTTGATACCGGCTTCTCCGAGTTTGGCCGCATAAGTTGGACCGATACCCTCAATCTCATCGATGGAATAAGACATCCGCAATAAACTCCCGTTGTTCCGAAGCTTGAACCTTGGGGCAGTTAGACGATTTGGCTCAAGCCCGGAATTTTCGCAATAACCTCATCAACCACGTCATCCCCTGCTTTTTCTTTAGCATAAGAGACGAGTTCTTTGACAAGCCCTTGAATCTCCCCCATGCCAAGCCCGGCCTTGTTGAGTTCATTGAGGGCCGCCATTGCGCCCATTGTGCCGCCCATCATGCTGCCAAGGCCGCCCAAAAGGCCGCCACCAGACGCTGCTCCGGCGCGGGCCGCAAGAAGATCACCGGCACCTGGCAAAGCATCCAGGACCATCTGCATCTTTTCAGCCGGCGCTTCCTTGTTGAGAAAGCCAAGGATGATCCCGAGACCGTCCTTGGCCACAGTCTCGTCCACACCTGCCCGCGCAACGATGCGGCTGATCAGTTCTTCCATTTGTCCTGTCCTGATGATTGCGCCGGTATCACGTCCGGCTGAATGAGAGTTGCCTCCCTATACAGGCATCAGGGCGGAGCCGTCGACGGCAATTGGTCTTAAGCGCGCATTTTTCGCACCCTCTGTCGCCGCCCGGCAAACAGAATGCTTCAATCCAGCCGTGAACCGCTCTAGGTTACTGCCGTAAGGGACGGATTCGGGGGACGAATGTGAGTAAAGGCAGTCAGATTTTTGTCGGTTTCAGCGGCAAGGACGAAACACTTTCCTTAAAACTGGCCAATCGGCACGGCTTGATCGCCGGGGCCACCGGCACCGGCAAAACCGTTTCCCTTCAAATCCTGGCCGAAGGGTTTTCCAAAGCCGGTGTTCCGGTTTTTTGCTCCGATATCAAGGGCGATCTCTCCGGCCTGGCGTCGGCCGGCAAGTCCAAAGATTTTCTGGAAAAACGCGCCAGAGACGTCGGCATCGACAAGACTTACGCCTATGAAGCCGTTCCTACCGCTTTTTGGGACTTGCTTGGCGAACAAGGCCATCCGATCCGCACCACCGTCTCAGAAATAGGTCCGCTGCTGCTCGCCCGCCTATTGGAACTCAATGACACGCAAGAAGGCGTGCTCAACGTTCTGTTTGAACTTGCCGACGATGAAGGCCTGCTGCTGCTCGACCTGAAAGACCTCCGCGCCATGCTCACGCATGTGGCCGAACGGTCTTCGGAACTTTCCACCATCTACGGCAATGTTTCCAAAGCCTCGATCGGTGCCATTCAGCGCCGCCTTCTGGTTCTGGAACGCCAGGGCGGTGACAATTTCTTTGGTGAACCGGCCCTCGACATCCGCGATTTCATCCGCACAGCGCCCGATGGACGAGGCCTGGTCAACATTCTGGCCGCAGACAAATTGATGACAGCGCCGCGTCTTTATGCGGTTTTCCTTCTGTGGCTCTTGTCAGAACTGTTTGAAGAGCTTCCCGAAGTGGGCGACCCGGACAAACCCAAGCTGGTGTTTTTCTTCGATGAGGCCCACTTGCTGTTTAACGGCGCACCAAAAGCGCTTCTTGAAAAGGTGGAACAAGTCGTCCGCCTGATCCGCTCCAAAGGTGTCGGGGTCTATTTTGTCACACAGAACCCACTCGACATCCCCGAAACCGTACTGGCCCAGCTCGGCAATCGGATCCAGCATGCCCTCAGAGCCTTTACCCCCCGGGATCAGAAAGCAGTCCGTGCGGCGGCTGAAACCTTCCGGCCCAATCCGGATTTAAACACCGAACGGGTGATCACCGAACTCGGTGTTGGCGAAGCACTGGTTTCGACACTGGAGGGCAAAGGCATCCCGTCCATTGTCCAGCGCACCTTGATCCGCCCGCCAACCTCCAAACTTGGTCCTGTCACCAAGGCCGACCGGCGGAGCCTGATCCAGTCCAGTCCGGTTTTTGGGCTCTATGAGCGTCAAAAAGACCGTGTCTCCGCTTATGAAGTCCTGTTGAGCCGGGCTGATGAAACCCAGCGGCTGGAGAAAAAACAGACGCAAAAGGATGACAAATACGCGGACAAACATGGCGAACCGCGGCGCACGCGAACCGGTTTTCAACTGCCGGATTTTGGCCGCGATGACCGGCCGCGCCGGGATAGCCGCGCGCGGCGGACCAAACGGCGCAGCCAGCGCGACACGGCCTTCGAGGCCGGTTTAAAATCGGCCGCCCGCAGCTTCGGCTCGTCCCTTGGACGGGCCCTCGTGCGCGGGCTTATGGGATCCTTGAAACGCGGAAACTAAGGCGCATCTAACCTGCCATGGCCTCACCAGAACTCCTCGTCGAGCAGCGCGCTCTCACCATCGGCAAATGGGCCAATTTGTTCATGGCCTTCGCCGGAATATTTGCGTCCTGGCTCTCCCGTTCCGACGCCATGATGGTGGACGGCCTCTATTCAGCTGTGAATTTTGCCTCCGCAATTGTGGCGGCCAGGATTGGAAGCCGAGTTGGGCTTCCTGCTACGCGGCGCAGGCCCTGGGGAAACGACTTCGATGAAGTTCTTTATGTCACCTTCCGCAGCCTGGTGCTGATTGGGGTCTTGGTCTTTGCCGGATTTGTTTCCGGATCGAAAATCTGGACGTTCTTTACGGGCGGCGATATCCCGCAATTGGTGTTTGGCCCGATCGTCATCTACTCGGTGGTGATTGTTTCGATCTGTCTTGGTCTGGCGTTCAACTACCATCGGGCGTACCGGAAAACCGGCAAACGCAGCGCCGTCCTGAAAACCGAAACAAGGGCTGCACTGATCGATGGTGCCTTGAGTGTTGGAACCGGGGCAGCTCTTTTATCCTTGCCGTTTTTGCAGGACACACCGCTCGGTCCCTATGTGCCCATTGGGGATGCGGTGATCGTGGTCGTTCTGGTCCTGGTGATCGTTTGGCAACCGCTGTCGGCTTTCCGGGGAACACTTGCGGATCTTGCCGGCGTCAGCGCGCCAGGCACCACATACGCCAAAGTGTCACGAACCGCCCGGGATCTTGCCAAGGAACACGGCTATAAACTCCACCGCGCCGCGGTTCTCCAGGCCGGGCGCATGCATTTTGCCGCCGTCTATCTGGATCCGCTCAAGCCCATCGAAGCGGAAGAAATCGACCAGTTCAAAGAGAAGGTTGCCGCCCGCCTCGAAGACCTGGTTGGCCCGACACGTGTGGAGGTTATCGTGACGGCGCAAAACGGCCTTTCTTTTGCCGCAGGGGAACCCACAAATTGAGCAAAACACATTGCGCTCGAGCACGTCTTGTGGCCTGTTAGCGCCTTCTTGAGGCTGAAATTCTGTTCGGCCTTTGCATCTAATTTCTCAGATTAAGGAAACGTCATGAGTTCCATCGACAAGGTATTGGCTCGTATTGATGCCGATCTGGATAACAGCCTTGATCGCCTGTTCGAACTTCTCAAAATCAAGTCGATTTCGACCGATCCGGAATTCAAGGCACCGTGCCGCGAGGCCGCCGAGTGGCTAGCGAAGGAATTGACGGACATTGGCATCGAAGCCTCCGTGCGCGAAACGGATGGTCACCCGATGGTGGTCGGCCACCGCAAGTCCGGTAAACCTGGCCCGCACGTTCTTTTTTATGGCCACTATGACGTACAGCCTGTCGATCCTCTGAATTTATGGAACCGGGATCCGTTCGACCCGGCTATTGAGACGAAAGAGGACGGCACCAAGATCATCGTTGCTCGCGGCGCGGCAGACGACAAAGGCCAGCTGATGACCTTCGTCGAAGCGGCGCGCGCGTTCATTGCAGAAACCGGCGACCTGCCTGTCGACGTTTCGATCCTATTCGAAGGCGAAGAGGAATCCGGTTCGCCGTCGCTGCACCCCTTCCTGGAAGCTCACAAGGACGAGCTGTCCTGCGACATGGCGCTGGTTTGCGATACCGGCCAATGGGATGCGGAAACGCCAGCTATCTCCGTCATGCTGCGCGGCATGGTCGGCGATGAAATCATCGTCAAGGCGGCCAGCCGCGACCTGCATTCCGGCTCATATGGCGGGTCGGCTCAGAACCCAAACCATATCGTTGCCAACATCATTGCAGGTCTACACGACGAGAATGGCAGGATCACTCTCCCTGGCTTTTACGACGGAGTGATCGACATGCCGGAAGAGGTCACCGCCATGTGGGACAAACTCGGCTTCGACGTTGAGGAGTTTCTTGGCGAAGTCGGTTTGAAATATCCGCGCGGCGAGCATGACCGCACGCCGCTGGAACACCTGTGGACCCGCCCAACTTGTGAAGTCAACGGCATGTGGGGCGGCTATCAAGGCGCAGGCTCGAAAACGGTCATCCCGTCAGAGGCGCATGCCAAATTCACCTTCCGTCTTGTTGGCGATCAGGATCCGGACAAGGTCCAGCAGGCCTTCCGTGCCTACGTGCGCTCCAAAATTCCTGCCGATTGCTCGGTCGAGTTTATTGCCAAGGACGGTAGCCCTGCCCTTAGGCTCGACTTCACAATGCCGGTTCTTGAAAAGGGCCAAAAAGCCCTCAAGGACGAATGGGGCAAAGAGGCTGCGCTCACCGGCATGGGCGGCTCCATTCCGATCGTCGGCGACTTCAAGCGCATGCTCGGGATGGATTCCCTTTTGATCGGTTTCGGCCTGGAAGACGATCAGATCCACTCGCCGAACGAGAAGTACAATTTGACCAGCTTCCACAAGGGTATCCGGTCCTGGGCGCGGGTTCTGGATGAGCTGGCCAAGGATTAATTGTCAACGACCAGCTGACAAACACTGATTAGCCAATAGGGTTTTGGCCGGCTTCATTCCGGCCAACCACCTGCTTTTCCGTCTTCTTGGTCCAAAGCTACGTTCTGGTTTGTTTTGCAGAAATTATTAGAATTGGAGCCTGATATGAAATCAATTTGCGTATTCTGCGGGTCCAGTTATGGCGCACTGGAAGACTACAGCGATGCGGCCAAAGCGACGGGCACTGCGATCGCAGAACAAGGCATGCGGCTGGTCTACGGCGGCGCCCGGGTCGGCCTGATGGGTACTGTTGCTGACGCAGCTCTTGCAGCTGGCGGCGAAGTGATCGGCGTATTGCCAAACTCTTTGAAAGAAAAGGAAATCGAACACCAAGGGCTGACCGAATTGCATCTCGTGGGGTCTATGCACGAACGCAAGGCCATGATGGCCGATCTGTCAGACGGCTTTATTGCCCTGCCAGGCGGTGTCGGGACATTGGAAGAAATATTTGAAGTCTGGACCTGGGGTCAGCTCGGCTATCACGAAAAGCCCTGCGGCTTTCTCAATATTGCTGGCTATTATGATCACTTGATTGCGTTTCTGGATCACCAGGTGCAAGAAGGCTTCACCAAGACTGTCATGCGCGACATGGCTCAGATTGCAGAGACACCTGAAGAACTGATCGGCCTGTTCAAGGCTTATTCTGCCCCTGCCACGCCGAAGTGGATCAAAAAAGACGAGACTTAGTCAGATCTCGGGTTCCAGCTTTGACAGCGCGTCGACCTGACTTATCCGTTTAGAACAGTATGGATTGCCTCGGAAAGGTCTGCGAGGGTCTTGTCTATCAAACGCGCATCCGCTTCAGTGGGATCGCTGTCCTTTCCGATGATCTTATCGAGTGCATCATAAAAAGCGCCATCAGCCTTGGAGATCAGGGCATCCTCAGCTGCCGTTAATTCGCGGCCAGCAAGCCCCTCTTCCAGGTCTTCAAACAAGGCGTCCAATTCATCCATGGATTCATCGAAGAATTCGCCCTGCTGCTCGCTCAAGTCCGCTCCAAAGACATCGTCAAAAGCATCGAAAAACGCATCTTCGGCCTCTCCAAGACGATCAAGGAATTCTTCTGCGGCTTCACCGTTGAGCGGCCTGCCGGCAAAATCATTAAAAAGAGCCTCAATCTCTTTAGCGAACAACTCGCCGGCAGCTAGGATGGATACTTGTTCCTCGAAATCAAGATCATCTCCCAGCGCAAAATCAACGGCTTCACTGATGTCCTCGACAACGCCTGTCAACTCCCGGCTCAAGCCGGACGCAAGCGTGTCAGACCCGGTGAGGGATCCTGTCGAGGCAGCTGCCAAAAACGCTCTTGCTTCTTCCGAAATGGAAATGGAGACAGCATCACCAAAGTTGGAGGCGCTTTTCGTATCTGGAACATTTTGGGCCGGCCTATCTGCGGCTAGTGCCTGGGAAATCGCACTGACGTGAGATGAAGGTCCAATACTGTCAATCGCCATGGTCACTCGGCCTTGCCCTAAAAGATTGAGGAGGACTGTCGCCGATCGTGGTTAACAGGGTGTTAAGAATGATTAATGCCGAAGATGTTGAGAGCCTGTTAAAACTGCTAATCAGGTGCTTTTCGTTCAGGCGTGTGAATGCTAAGACCCTTCTGTCGAAATTAACAATCCTTACCGGTTGGCGGAGTTTCTATTTCATGCGTTTGCCGCTTCTCGCGTGTCTAGCCCTTGCAGCTGCCTTAAGCACAGCCTGTTCCCCAACTGCAGACATAGATGCACCAGTTAGCGCAGTTCGCACGTCGAACGTCACGCTCCTGCAGATCACTGAAGACCACGTCGGCGGCATCACCAAGGAAACGGCCTACGCCCCGAAGGCGATCGAAGCCTCGTTGCCTGGCTTCACCACCGAAGGCATTCAAACTGCCGTTGAAAACAAGACCGAATGGGCGCTGGCAGCCTTCAACACCGATGGGTTTCAAGTCTTGCAGGTGTTCAAAGGTCAGAATGGCAAAGTCCGCACAGTTCACGGTGTCACCCACCACCTGCAAGGCCCGAACGGCGAACGCATCGGTATGACCTTTGCCGAAATTGGAAGTGCCCGGGCCGATTGCCGGGTGGGTAAAAATCTCTGGCGCGGTATGGCGATTTGCCGTTCTACCGGACACCCAAACGTGGAACTGGTCTATGCCATTCCCGGCTACACCGGCCCTTATCATGAGCTTCCGCCCGCACAGGACCTCTTCGATGCGCAGCTGCAGCGCATCTTGTGGACCCCGAAGACCTGACCAAGAGTGCCATCACCTGGTTTTAGATGGACTGGCGCAAACCGCACCAGTCCACTCCAGAATTAGGTAGCTACTTCGAACTCATCTTCTATCAACAGCGCGGCCCCATCCGGCTGCAAGACCCAGAGTTCGTTGGTGATGACACCATGCGCCTTATTCATGCGCCAGCGTGACTTAAGGTGTACGGATTGATCGTCGACTGCGGTCAATTCCGGATCAAGATATTCAACATCCGAAAATCCGTCGGAGATGATTTCCTCCCAGAACTCCTGAATTTCCTCGCGGCCGCGGAATTCACCAAACGGCGTTACTTTCATCACCGCCTCGGGGCTGTAGAAATCAGCGCAGCCTTTGGCATCCCCGCGGTTGAAAGTTTCCTGCCAAGCCCGGCTGGCCGTCTGAGCGGCAGTGACTGCGGCGTTAGACATCTAAGTTTCCTTCCATCTTGGACCGACGGCCAAATCGCGACTGCCGGACTGTTCCGATGGCGAAACACTATTCGTCATACAGGCTGAAGGGAGGTGGCGCTATTGCCATATAATATGCATATACTGACAAATGAGCCGACCGCATCATATTCAACTAATTTCATTGGGTGAAGCACGTGCTTCAGTCCTTCACGGCCTGCTTGAGCTGTTTGAAACGGCCAGCTCCAAAGCCGAGGTGATCGGTCAAACTGGTCTGAGTGTTGATTACGATAGCGGGATGCGAACCGCCAAGGTCCTCTACTGCAATCCCAAACCTGATGCTATTGTGGTTTTGCCCTCCAACGCGACCGAACAAGAGGATGAACAAGCGATCCTGGACGGTTTGGTTCACGCCCATAAAAGCGGAACGCTGATCGGGTCCATCTGTTTGGGGGCTTTTGATCTGGCGCGCAGCGGTTTGTTGGATGGCCGGCGGGCAACCACCCATTGGAACGAAGCCGACCGCTTCGCCAGCCAGTTTCCAAAGGTCTGCCTCGACAGCAATCAAATCCTAATTGACGATGGTGACTTGGTAACAGCCGGCGGCATGACGGCTTGGACGGATCTGGGGCTTAATCTCGTGAACCGGTTTTTGGGGCCTTCGATTATGCTGGAAACGGCCCGCATGCTGTTAACAGACCCGGGCGGTCGCGAACAGCGGTTTTATGCGGTCTTTCATGCCAATCTAAAACACAAAGACCCGGCGATCCTGTCCGTCCAACACGACATTCACGCTGCTCCGGAAAAACGATGGACTGTGCCGGAGATGGCCAGCCGCGCCCGTTTGGGAGACCGGACCTTCTTACGCCGTTTCAAATCCGCCACCGGCGAGACGCCGGTCCGCTATGTCCTGTTGATCCGGATTGCCCGTGCACGGGAGCGGCTTGAAACCAGCGTAACTCCGGTTTCTGAAATTGCTTGGGATCTTGGATATGCTGACGTGAATGCGTTCCGAAAGGTGTTTTGGGACTTGGTCGGATTGACCCCATCAGATTACCGCAGGCGGTTCTCACCGCGCTCATCCGGTTGATAAGCCCCTCGTCCTAACGTTGTTGGTGACCTTTTCTGATTCTTGGCTTAAAGCGGGAAGATCATGACCCAACGGACCGCTCCCCTCGACCCAAAACATCTCGCTGAACAGCTTAAGGCAGGCAATCGGGCGGCCCTTGCCCGCGCCATTACGCTCGTTGAATCGAAAAAACCGGATCACCGCAAAATCGCGCGCGAGCTGGTTCAAGAAGTTTTACCCCTGACTGGTAAGGCCTTGCGCGTCGGGATCACAGGTGTGCCCGGCGCCGGCAAGTCAACCACCATTGACACTTTCGGGTCCAACTTGACGGCAGAAGGTCATAAGGTTGCGGTGCTTGCGGTTGACCCCTCCTCGACCCGAACTGGCGGCTCAATCCTAGGCGACAAAACCCGAATGGCGCGGTTGGCCGTTGATCGCAATGCCTTTATTCGCCCGTCTCCGTCAGCAGGCACCCTTGGTGGGGTTGCCGCCAAGACCCGGGAAACCATGCTGCTGTGTGAGGCCGCCGGGTTCGATGTCATCCTTGTCGAAACTGTTGGTATCGGCCAGTCGGAAACGACTGTTGCCGACATGGTCGACTTCTTCCTGGTCTTGATGCTGCCGGGAGCTGGCGATGAGCTGCAGGGCATCAAAAAAGGTGTCCTGGAAATCGCAGATATGATCGCCGTCAACAAAGCCGACGGGGAAGGCGCAATCCGCGCCCGGGCCGCAGCCAGCGAATACCGGGCCGCGCTTCATATCCTTGCTCCTAAAACCCCCACATGGACACCGCCGGTAATCACCATCTCCGGACTAGCCAATGAAGGCTTGGATCATATGTGGGACCAGGTCACGGTCTACCGCGAGCGCATGACAGCCAGTGGTGAGTGGCAAAAGAGACGCGCAGATCAGCAGGTCTCCTGGATGTGGGACACCTTGCAACAACGCTTGATGGACTCACTCAAAACCAATGAAAAAACAGCCGAACGTTTAAAAACACTGGAAATTGCTGTTCGCAATGGTACAACCGCGGTTTCCGTTGCTGTTGACGAACTATCCGGCCTAATGGGCCTTACTGACTAAAGACTTTTATGAACAATAGCCAAAAAACCATTCTTGTGACTGGCTTCATGCCGTTCCCCGGAGCCCCGGTCAATCCGACAGAAATGTTGATCAAGCGCCTGCCGAAACGGCTTGGCCAGCATCAGCACGGTGTTGGATATCGTTTTGATGTTCTACCAACCACCTGGGAAGCACGGAAAACTGTCACCGACGCTTTGCGCCGGGAGGTGCAACCCGATGCCATCGTGCATTTTGGCGTAGATGGCACCCGAAAGGACATCAACATCGAAAGCCGCGCTGTAAACCAGGCCATTCGTGTCCGGCTCGACAGCACCGGAAAGTCCCCAGACAACCCAGAACTCGATCCGGCGGGAAAACGCGCGCGATCTGCAACTTTGCCTGCCGCTCCCCTAGCTGTGGCAGCCCGGTTGTCCGGCGCCCGGGCAAAGGTGTCTATGAACGCCGGAACATACCTATGTAATGCGACCCTTTGGGATTCGATAGGATCCGGTATTCCAAGCATATTTGTACACGTTCCGCCCTTGCCGCGTACAAAATGGGATCCACGGCCCTCCTTTGCCGTTTTGGAAAACTCAGCCGTCAGCCTTTTGCAGGATCTTGCGCGGCGTTTGCGGTAACGGCGGTGTCGATCAATTGTTCTGCCTGAGAAACGCAATCCCGAGCCATGCGTGCTGCAAGGCCGGCGCGGCCGAGAACCCGCATGCCAAAATAGAGCGCCAACAGGCCCCGGGCTGTTTCTTCAGTCCAATTGTCTGGAGCCTGGCTGAAGCCTGAACCATAACTGTCCTGCAAGGCGTTACGGAATGCGGTTTCCAATCGCAAGGTCATGGCTTGCAGCCGCTGTTCGATCTCACCGCCCTGCGCGGCCTTGTCAGCCATGGCGTTGCATAAGAAACAGCCGAGGCGGTCGCCATCGTTTTCCGCCACTTCGGCGATCTTATTGAAGAGATTCAGGATCCGCTCGCGGCCACTGCCGTTTTCCGGGTTCCCCAAAAACGCCACAGTCGCTCCGACTACCTGTTTGTCGTAACGCTCAAGCGTGGACAAATATACAGCTTGTTTGTCCTTGAAGGCCTTATAGAACGACCCCCGGGTGATTTTCATGGCTTTCAAAAGGCGCGCGAGCGAAGCCTCTTCATACCCAAGATCCCAGAACAGGCCCATTGCCCGCTCCAGCGCCCTATCCGTTTCAAATTCCCTTGGTCGTGCCATGGTCTGGATCAATCGCTCCATATGCCTTTGCCAAGATTGGTTTTCTTAAAACGGTTTGCAAGTCTTCAAACCGTTTCGTGTGCGCTGTCCAGCGCTGACACTCCCATTCAGTAGGGTCCAAAAAGGCGCGCTCTCAAGGTCTCACAAAACGCTCACCCCTTCGTGTTTTGCAGATGAACAGCCCACTCCCCATTTCCTCATCACCAGGCAGGGTTGGTGAATTTGCGCCCAATTAGGAACTGATTGGTTCCTTACTTGCAGATCTTAACTTCGGCCTTGGCCAACACGAATATCCTTGGAGTTCAAAAACTATGTTTGCAAATCTGATCCGCGGTTCCGTTGCCGCTTTGGTTGTCGTCTCCGGCCTCGTTTCCAGCGCATTTGCTGCCGGCGTTGATGTCAATGCGACTGTGACTGGCCTTGCTCTTCGCGGCGTCGATCCAGTGTCTTACTTCACCAAAGGCGCTCCGGAAGATGGCGATTTCACCATCACTGCGGTCCATAATGGTGCGACCTACCGCTTTGCGTCTGAAGAAAACAAAGACCTGTTCGAGCAGAATCCTGAAAAGTATCTCCCAGCGTACGGCGGTTTCTGCGCGTTCGGCACAGCCATGGGTGTGAAGGTTGATGGCGATCCGGATCTTTGGAAGATCGTTGATGGAAAACTCTACCTGAATCTGTCTGAAAGCATCCAGGAACGCTGGAACAAAGACATTGCCGGCAACATTGCAACTGCCGACGACAAGTGGACAGAAATCGAAAACGTCGATCCGTCTGAACTGTAAGATCTACACGATAAAACATTCTCGAAGGGCGGAGATGGGGTCATCTCCGCCTTTTGGCGTTTGGCTCAAGCTATCGGCTCTGAACGGCTTCCACAGAGTTCAACTCGCCTTGATGCTCATGCATAAAATGCCGAAGTGCCATGAACAATTCCTTGGCATGATCCTTATCATCTCGCTCCAAAGCCGACCGAATATCGTCCTCGATCATCTGCGCGATACTTTTCGCCCCTTCGGGCTGCTCAAGAAGATAAGCTCCGAGTGCAGTCGCTGCGATTTCTGAGATGTGCTCATGTTCCGCCAAGGCCAGGATTTCCGCTTCGTCCAGGCCAGACATATCGATGCAGTCTTGAATACTGATCATACCGGATCCTCCACCAGCAAGGGTTTGAGGCTATCAATCCGCACCCAATGCGTCAAAGCCGTGCCCCCTCGCCGTGGCGCTAACAATTTCCCATCCGGCACGGCGCTTGCTCTGTTGCTTTCCAAGACAGTCCGTTTTTCCGTTTTGGAGCAATTTCGTGCCAAAAACCGCCAGAAACACACGTTTTCCCGCAGCAATCTCACGGCGGGCGTTCCTAGCCGGGACAGGTTTGTGCCTTTCTGGGACAGCGGCGATGGCGTCCATGAAGGTGGCGGACCTGCGCGGCTCTATCGATTCCGCTGATCTGGGGCTTTTGCCGAATGCGGCCGATGACCAAACCGCGCAGTTTCAAAACGCCGTCAACCGCGCTGTTGAACGCGGCCGCGCCTTGTTCTTACCTGCTGGCACCTACCCGGTCGCCAATCTCCGCCTGCCCTCAGGCACGTTGATCGTGGGTGTTCCCGGGCGGACCCGCCTTGTCTACCAGGGCGGCGGCGGTCAGCTCATTCGCGCAGAAGGCGTCAGCAACATTGGCCTGACAGGATTGACCTTTGACGGTGCCAACCGCTCCATTGGCGACTTCACAGACGGTCTGTTGCATTTTGTCGGTGTCCGGAACCTGTCGATTGATCAATGTGAAGTCGCAGGCTCGACAAAATCGGGCCTGCTGCTCGATCGCTGTTCCGGCCGGATAGAAAACTCCAGAATATCCGGAGCGACCGAGGCCGGCATTCGCTCCAACGAGGCAACAGGCCTCGCCATCACCGGCAACACGGTTTCAGACTGCGCCAATGGCGGCATCTGGGTTCACCGGTGGCGCAACGGCGAAGATGGCACAATTGTTTCCGGCAACCGGGTCGAGCGGATCGGCGCACGTTTCGGCGGCACCGGCCAGTTCGGTAACGGCATTAACGTGTTTCGCGCAGGCGGTGTGGTGGTGTCTAACAATCGGGTCGCCGATTGTGCCTTTTCTGCAATCCGATCCAACGCCGGTTCAAACATCCAGATCATTGGCAACTCATGCCATCGATCCGGAGAAACTGCGATCTACAGCGAATTCGGTTTCCAAGGCGCAGTGATCGCCAACAACATTGCAGATGGCGGAACCATCGGCATTTCGATCGCCAATTTCTCCGACGGCGGCCGGCTGGCAATTTGCTCCGGCAACCTCATCCGCAACATCAAGGACACCGGCCCGTACCCTCCGGAAGTTGCCGGTTTTGGAATTGGTATCGCTGCCGAAGCAGACACAACCCTCACCGGTAACATCATTGAAGGCGCGCCAAAATTCGGATTGATGCTGGGATGGGGACCCTATATGCGCAATGTCATCGCGTCCCAGAACGTGCTGCGGGACTGCAAAACCGGGATTGCGGTCAGCGTGGCTGATGGTGCCGGTCCAGCAGTGATCACCAATAATATCGTTCAAGGCGCAACACGCGGGTCAATCAACGGGTTCCGCTGGCTGGAACGGGCGACAGGTGAACTCAACGGCTCATCGGAATTTGCCAATCTCACGGTCCACAGCAACCAGATTTCCAGCTGACTGAGAGCTCCTGACGCATCGCAGATGTTTCTGGTGTTTTATCCCTATTGTGAGACACCAGTTTCGATCTGCTTCTGCTTCTTCTGTTCTTCCAAAGTATTGGGCGCCTGTCCCATCGACGGGTCGTAAACGACGCTGCAGTTCCGCCCATTTGTCTTAGCCTGATAGAGCGCAAGGTCAGCCCGGCGCAGTGCAGTCGACAAAGTACGGTCAGTCATCAGGATTGGGCTAATCCCAAAGCTGGCGGAATAGTGCAGGTTGTGACGGGATACACACCGTTCCTTAAATGCGAGCCGAAGCTTTTCCGCGACTTCGAAAGCGTCAGCCTCGATGGTTTCCGGCAACAGTAACGCAAATTCCTCACCGCCAATCCGGCCAAACAAATCGTAATTCCGAAGGTGTTTCATGGTGACTTGGGCACAATCTCTTAAGACCTGGTCGCCAATCGAGTGGCCATAGGTGTCGTTGACTGATTTGAAGAGATCGAGATCGAACATGATTATGCAGGCATCATCGTCATTGCGCGTCGCACGATTAAGCTCTTCGTTGCCACGCTGCAGGAAAACGCGCCTGTTAGGTGCGCCGGTCAGGGTATCTGTGGAGGCCAGCCGTTCTGCTTCCCGTTTGGCACATTCCAGTTCGGCAGTCCGTTCCCGAACCTTGACGTCCAATGTGTCCCGCGCCTCCTCCAGGCGCTGAACATGAAGTCGAACTTGTTCCCGGCTGGCATGCAGCATGAGCAGCAGCACACCGATCACACCAATCATGAGCTGCGCGTTGATCAAGGCGGTGTTGAGTTCGACTTCTCGAAGCGGCCCGTATCCAAGGGCTGTTGGAACAATAATCCCGGCAGCCAGATAAAAAATGACTATAGAGACATAAAGCCCGCTCAACCTGAGCGCGGCCCACAACAACAATGTTACGGTTGCCACCAACTCAAAACTCAAGACCAAGCCAGCTATCCCTCCCCAGAACGCTGCGAACCCAGCTATGCTAACAAGCGCGAAATTGGCAATCGCCTCGAAAGTGGGAAAACCACCTCCCTTGAATTTTTCCTTGCGCAGGATTGCAATTGCCAGAGGAGCGATTGTCAGCACGCCCAGCGCATCGCCGGTAAACCAGGTCGCAAAAACATACCCATAGCTGGCCACTGGTATGATGCCGGCGAACACCAATCCGGAGGCCCCGAACAATGCACTCGCAGCAGATCCGCCAGCAACACCGATAGCCAGAAACGCCGATGCTGCCGAAACGCTCTGAAACAATCTGAAAGGTCGAAAATGCTTGTGCAGGAGAGCCGCCGCGCCGACAGAGGCTAGAGCATCGCCGATGCCATTTGGTATGCCGGCTAACAGGGATTGCATCATGCTAAGTGCGGAGCCGGGGTCGAAATAAGCCCAGACATTACCCAAGTAAGCACCTAGAAAAACACCCGGCCAAATACCCGGTCCTCGAACAAGGGCCCAGGCAAGCATCAGGCCGGAGGGGATCCATACCGGAGTGACATTTCCCGGCGGGATGGCGAGGGTTTGGCCAAGTCTGGCGGTCAGGATGTAAACCACCGCCACCAGGGCGACTTCAACAACTCTTGTCCTGAGGATCGGCAATCATATATCTCCTTGAGGACCTCACCCCAGGGGTCAAACACCAATTAGTTCCCTTCTCTAAATCAGTATTTGCAATTCATGCCCGCTTCGCATCTGTGGCATTACTTAGAAATGCACCTATAGGTTTATTATTACTAAATATAAAGTAACCTACGGATGCATTCACAATTACGCACCCACCATTTAAGCAATCCGCCTCGTCAATCCTGACAAGGCGGCTGCAATGAAGTTAGCTATTTCGCGAATCTCAAGGACAGGCAGGACAGCCCGCCGTCAACCTTGCGTGCCTCATGGGTCGGCAAGACGACGGTTTTGAAACCGGCTGCTTCGATCGCCGCAAGAGTTTTTGGATAGCCCTCCGGGACAAGAACGACGTCGTTCACCCGGATGACATTGGCCGCGTAATCTTCGCCGTCCGGAACGACGACAATTCTCCGGTCACCGAAGAACCCGCTCTTGGCCATCACCTCGGTTGCCAGAATGACACCTTCACCAAGTGTCGAACACGCTGTCTTGAAGTGAAGCACACCCTCAGGGGTCTCGCAGACTTCGGCGTTGTAACCCCACTCGCCCAGAAGCTCGGCAAACGCATCAGCGCCTTCGCGGCTTGTCCGGGCAGACAGACCAATCAGGATGACATCATCCAGCATCAAGATATCGCCGCCGTCGACATAACCGGACCCCGGTAGTTCCACGACTTTTTCGAACCGCGTATCGAGCGCTGTACGGATTTCCGTGCCCTCACCTTCCCGGCTGGCAGTGCCCGGGCGAAGCTGGATGGCGCCTTCCGGCAGACAGAACGCCGGATCTTCGACAAAGCAGCTGTCTGGATAGCTTTCCAGCTGCGGCAGAACGTCAACGGTCAGTCCAGCCTCTTGTAACGCCTTGACGTAAAGCTCATGTTCAGCACGGAATGCCGCGCCACTGGGATCACCGGTATCGACCGCACGGATACCGTTGGCCACGCTGTCGGCAGGCTTGCGGGTGATGGCATGAGTGAAACGATAAGACAGTCCAGCACGTGCCGGCATTTTTGGAACTCCAATGAAAACCACAAGCGATAAACCAGCCATTCGCCGCGCTATTTTGCAAGATGCAAATGCTATCAAACAGTGTATTGACCGTGCCTATGCACCGGTAAAAGAGCGCTTGATCGATCTTCCAGATGTTTCCGCAGGGGTAGAAAAGGAGATTTCTGAGAAGCTCGTGTTTGTTGCTGAGAACAACAACTTCGTCGCTGGGTGCTTGATACTCGCGCTTCAGGGGACCCATGCACACCTGGTCAATATCGCGGTTGACCCTGAGTATCACGGGCGCGGGATTGCGCGCCTGCTGATCCATACCGCCGAAGACTATGCCCGCCGAGATGGAGCAAGCGAACTTCGGCTCGCAACCCATTCCGGCATGCCGGAAAATGTTGCCCTTTATACGCATCTGGGCTGGTCGGAAACCGAGCGCACCGGCAACAAAGTTCTGATGACCAAGCGGCTTAAAGGCACGACCTCATAACTGAGCACATGCCTAGCTTGCTGGAAGGGCCGTTTTCAGAGAATTCAAGAACTCCGCGCGCGGTCGGATATGTCCTGCTTCTGTGCCCCTGCGGGTGAGGACAGATGGATTTACCAAAGTATCCAAGAGCTTTGCTTCCTCCTCATCAAGGTCCAGCATCGCTTCCAGAACAGTCGCCATCATGACTTCTGCGGCCCGCGTCGCACCGTCATCGCATTTCAGGGCAACGCCAAACCCGAGCTCAGGCACAGAGGCACAGAAAACACCTTCTGCGCCTGTTTTGACGAAAACCCGGCCGTGGAAGCCCTCCATGACTTTGGTACAAAACCGGTCGGCTCCGGCAACCATGTAAGGCTCGTTGATACAGGCGTCGAAGATCCGCTGAGCCGCGTCCTGGCGCAAGGGTTCCAACCCCTCTCCGGTTCCAAAGGCAGCGAATGCGCGGGCAAAGCCGACAAGGGGAGATGCATAAGTTGGAATCGAACAGCCATCTGTTCCGCAAACATCTTCCGACACGATGTCACCGGTCAATTGTTCGATGACACTCCTGACTTCAAGCTGCACCGGGTGGCTCGGCTTAATGTAGCCCTTGGTCTCGACCCCCATCACTCTGGCAAGCCCCAGAAAGCCGGCGTGTTTGCCTGAACAATTGTTGTGAAGCCCACAGGGCGTTTCGTCGTCCAGAATTAGCTTGGCAGCATCTTCCATCCGCTTCGGCCATTGCGGGCCGCATTCCAGATCATCTTCCGTTAGGCCCGCCTTCATCAGCATCACCCGCGCCGAATTGGCATGCACCTCTTCACCGTTGTGCGATGAACAGGCAAGCGACAACTCGGCATCGGTCAAATCGAGCGCGTCCGCTGCCCCGGATTCCACCATTGGAATTGCCTGCAATCCCTTGATCGCGGACCGCGGAAACACTCGGGCGTCGACATCGCCAATGCTGCAGACCAATTTGCCGGAAGCATCAACAATCGCAACGGTCCCGCGGTGCAGGCTTTCGGTCAGTTGGCCGCGGGTCACATCCACCAAAGCAGGATTGGTCATGAGGCTCTCATCTCGCTCATTCGGAACTGAATTGAAAACTTAAGCGGATTCGGCCCGGGCCGCAGTTAAAAAGCGGTCCAGACGCTCGAGCGCTTCATCAATCACCACATCCTGTTTGCAGAAGCAGAAGCGGATGAAACCAGTCGGCGCATCAGAACCATAGAACGCAGAGACGGGAACCGCGGCCACACCGGCGTGTTTGACCAAGGTTTCGCAGGCCTCAACATCGCTCACCCCAAGCCCAAGTCCGGAAAATCCGCAGGTGAGGAAATAGGTCGCCGCACAAGGCAGAACGTCAAAGCCTAGCGCCTGAAGCCCTTTGGCCATCCGGTCCCGCTTGTTGCTCAAATCGCCCGCCAGCCCGTCATAGTAGCTGTCATCCTTGGCAATGCCATAAGCGACCGCCTTTTGCAGGTTGGGCGGCGTTGTGAACGTGGTCCACTGATGCGCCTTCGCAATCGGGTCCAAAAGCGCGGCCGGGCCGGTGATATATCCAACTTTCCAGCCTGTCAGCGAAAACGTCTTGCCGGCCGAACCGATGCGGACCGTCCGTTCGCGCATGCCGTCGAAGGTCATCAGTGGTCTGTGTTTGCGGCCATCAAAAACCAAATGCTCATAGACTTCGTCACAAATGGCATAGGCATCATACTGCCGGCAAAGATCCGCAATGCGCCCAAGTTCAGCATCCGAAAACACCTTTGCCGTTGGGTTCATCGGATTGTTGATGAGAACGGCTTTGGTCTTATTCGAAAATGCTGCGGTGAGTGCATCATCGTCGAGGTGCCAATGCGGCGGGGTCACCCGAACCCGCACGGGAACACCGCCTGCCCGTTCCACCAGAGGCAAATAACAGTCATAAAGGGGCTCGATCAGGACAACCTCGTCGCCCGGAGAGACGAGAGACATGATGCAATCTGAAAGGGCTTCAGTTGCACCGGAGGTCACCAAAACTTCGGACTGAGGATCGATTTTAAGACCATAAAACCGGTCATTGGCATCGGCCACCGCTTGACGCAGCTCGGGAAGACCGAGCATCGGCGGATACTGGTTGGGTCCGTCAATCAGCGCTTGTGCCGCAATTTCCCGGATGTCCTCCGGGCCGTCAACATCCGGAAACCCTTGCCCCAGATTGATGGCGCCATGCGCCATTGCCAAGCGCGACATGGTTTCAAAAACAGTCGTCTGGATGCCGGTGAAAACCGGATTTGTCGGCTTCATGCTGTCTCCCATTTTTGTAGGTTTTACTTCGGGATCCAATCACCGTCGAGGTGTTTTTAAGCCGTCATCGCTACAGTTCGCGACCGCAAGTCAAATCACTCGGTCTATAGCGGCTATTATTCGGAAGGGTTACCTTTCCAGATAGACTTCGGCGTTTGCACCACCATAAATAATTTCGGCCAATGCTCGTTCCAATCGCGGCACCAAAGCGGCGTGCCGTCGATTCAGGTAGTGGTAGAAGTCGATCAAGCGCAAATGGTTATCGCCCTTATAGACAGGTCCGTGAGCGGCGGTCTTAAGCAAGCGGTCGCCGGGATTTTCAGCCGCTATCGCAATATCCAAACGTTGCCTTTGCAACATATTAAACAAGACTTCGGGTGTCTCAACAGTCGTTACATTCGGCAGGTCCGCAGTCATTTCTTCTGCAAACTTGGCGCCAGCGACATAACCAACCCGGACGTCCTTCATCTCGCCCAGTGTCAGACTGGTCATCTCCTCATCACTGGCGTAGGCGTATATCGGCAAGGAAATAACAGGAACATTCACGCGGATGATTTCCGTAAAATGGTCTCCGATCTGCTTAATACGCAGCAATTCACCGTCTGCAGCGCCGTTTTCAACCTCCTGGATCGATCGGTGAGGTGTCAGGTAAACAACTGAAAAACTAATGCCGAGCACGCTGTAAGCTCTCTGCAACAATTCAAGAGCCTGTGTGTTGTGGCGCATCCCGTCGACTGCTGTAAATCGCAGTTGCATTTCCGCAGCCGCCGTTCCGCCGAAACAAACCAGATAAATCAGGATTAGAGTAGAAAATTTCCGGATCATCACATCAAACTCTTTTCCGTCAATTGAATAGCAAATCAAAGGCTTTGTCTGGCACGCCTTAATAACACAGCCTCATCAACCACAATCCAGGATAAAGTAACCTTACGTAATTACTCGCTCTCTTTCCAGAAACCATTTTGCCGTGCCCGGTACATTTTTCACTTCGGCAATTCGCGGCCGAAACATATGGTGATTACCCAGAGCGCCTAGAGTAAAACTGCATTGCAACGCATTGCGCTCGTTTCAAAACGGCGCAAAGCTCTGGTTTTTCTTGGACTTTCGTTTAACATCGCTCCAAAGAGCGCCTTTTGGCACGGTTCATTTTTGTATTTAGCACTGCATTGGTTCAGCGTTTCGGGGGAGTTAAGGGATCATGCTTGGCGTCATCATAGGCCTTTTGATTATCCTGATTGGTGCCAGCGCCTTGTTGCGCCGGGGCAGCCCCGCATCAGGCGGCTCACGCCTTTCCCGGATTTTGGGCAGCAAAGTCATGGGCATTGTGCTGATCTTGATCGGCACCTTCATGCTGGCGTCGTCCTCCTTTGTTTTTGTTGACGCTGATCGCGTTGGCCACTTGAAGCGGATTTACGCATTCAAGGAACTGCCGGAAGGCCGGATTCTTGCACTGGAAGGCGAAAAGGGCCCGCAAGCTCAGATCCTCGGTCCCGGCTTTCATTTTATTCCCTTGGTGCGGGTACTCTACGACTTCGAAGAATGGGACGTGGTCACCATTCCGGAAGGCTATTATGGCCAACTGACCGCCCTTGACGGCAACGCCATGCCCTCAGGCATGTTTATGGCACCGGCCATTTCGGATGCCGAAGTTGGCGACATGCTCAAGGCCGAAAGTTTTCTGACCAAAGGCGGCCTGCGCGGTCCACAGGAAACAGTCCTGAAACCGGGACAGTACCGCCTGAATCGCTACTTGTTCGATCTTCGGCTTGATGAAAACACAAACGCTACAATCATTCCGGCAGGCCATGTCGGTGTGGTCAAATCCAATGTCAGCCAGCCAGGCATCAATTGTGTTGAGGAAGAAGTCTCAGCGTCAACGGCCTCTCGCGAAGCCCTGACCGTTCCGTTGGTGCCGCGCGGCTGTGTTGGCATCTGGAAAGAGCCATTGTTCCCGGGCGCCTACTATCTCAACCGGCAAGCCTATGAAGTGACACTGGTTGATACCCGGGTGCAGACTTGGGAATACAAGGGCGGCTATACCAAACGGATCATCGATCTCTCCGTAGATCAGCAGGGCAATATCCAGCAGAACGAGCGCTCTGTCCAAGAACAAATCCCGAGCGATGCGGCCGACCGGGCTGTTTATGTCAAAGTTGAAGGCTGGGACATTCCCCTCGAACTGCGTGCACTGGTCCAGGTGGATCCGTCCAATGCTCCGGTCGTGGTCGGCTCGGTCGGTGGTCTCGGTGAAATTGAAAACCGTATCCTGACCCCGGCAATCCGCTCGATCGTGCGCAACGTCGCCGGTGCCTCAATTCGTGTACCGGACAAAAACGCGGACGGCACCCTGGTGGAACCACCAAGCTACACCGTGCGCCCGACACGCGTCTTGGATTTGATCGAAAACCGGGATGCTTTAGAGCAAACCATCGAGCAGCAGATCAAGGTTGAGGGCAACAAGGCCGGCGTCAACATCCGGGAAATCCGTCTTGGCGAGCCAGCCATCCCACCGGAACTCCTGGTGTCCCGGTTGCGGGTCCAGCTCGCGGATCAATTGTCGACCGCCTATGAGCGCGAAACGGACGCCCAGCAAAAACGAATTGAGACCGAGCAGGCCCGCTCTACGGCCGATGAACAACCGCGCCTGGTTGAAGCCCAAATCGCGGTACAAGTGGCCACACAGCGCGAACAGGAACGGGCCGCGCTTGGCCGTGCCGAACGGCAATATCTGGAAGAATTGGCCCGCGGCCAGCGCGCTCAGGTCGACGTGCTTGGCCAGGACCGGGTTGCGTTGCTACAGGCGCTGGAAAAGCTGCTAACCTCTCTTGAACGCAAACCGGAGCTGGTCGGGCTTGTCGGCAAACTGGTTCCCAACACCGTTGTCAGCAGCGATGGCGCGGGGCTGGCCGGCGCCGCCGCCCTTCTTGGCTCAAGCCTGGCGAACACAACGGCGAAACCGACCGAACAAACCAGCCGGTAAATTGTCGTTTCTAGTTTATGAACTGAAAACGCCAATTTCGCTGATCTGGAAACATATTGCCAGGTCGGTTTGCTAGGTCTCAAACTCGCCCCGTGCCACAACCCAGCTACCGGCTGCCACGCTAAAACTCTACAAAAACGATCTGAGCTCAACTAGACTTACACGCAAAAATTGCAATTCTATAAATATCCTCACAACAAAACACACCTCAATCAGATCATTTTCTTATTTCTATTCAATAATTAAGCAATAACAACTGCCCAAACTTGGCAGTTGTTAAAATAAAAAGTATAATATTAACATAATAAATACAGCCATCTACACAACCTTTCGTAGATCGCCACCAAAAACAAATAATAAAATTGATTGGCCCCACACATGGACCGCCAACTCAGCCCTGTATTTTCTACAGGTTACTATTTATTACTTTAGGAGGATATTATGGCCAAGAAAACCATCAAGCAGAAGTCCATTAAAGTCCCGGTCAAAGGGCAGAAGATAGCCATTCCGAAAAGCCTGATGCTGGAGGACGGCGATACAGTAATAATCACGATCGAAGATGATGGCGATGATCCGCGCGATACCGACGACGGCATGCCATATGGCGAGGAAATAGACACGCTTTTGGAAAAGCGACTCGTTTCTGTTGGCATCAATGATTACCGGGACAACCGGATTAGTGATTTGACCGGGTGTGTACCGGATGCAACGAACTTTTCACGGAAACTAAACAGTGATTTCGGGTTCAGCTTCGATCGCGATCACTTTCGGTTCTTAACCGATGATGCGGCAACAAAGGCGAACATTATCAGTCAGTTGTCCTGGCTTGTGGCTGAAACCGGTCCTCATGACGTTGGTGTGTTCTATTATTCGGGGCACGGTTCCCAAGTTCCAGATCAAAATCCACCGAACGACGATGAACCCGACCGGCTTGATGAAGTGATTGTCCCGCATGACACAAACACCAGAGCCAGCAATCCAATCTCAACCGTTATTCGCGATGACGAAATCGCCGCTATCCTGGCAAACATCAATCCCGAAGCCCATTTTGTTGTGGTCTTTGACAGCTGCAATTCCGGTACGGGAACCCGCCAAGTTCCGCTGCAGCCAGACGATGGCCGAGCCCGCGTGGCGGAGGTCAGCAAACATGCCACAAATTTGAAGGGGCTGTTTGCCAATGCGGCCAATTCAGGACTTCGTGGCGCACACGCCTTTTCCGGTCCCAATCACCTGCTTTTGGCAGCAGCCCATTCTTCGCAGCTTTCCTGGGAGTTTGGCGGGCAAGGCGCTTTCACAAGTTCCCTGAACCAGAACATGCGTCCAGGTAGAACGTACAAAGAAGTCATGGATGCTGTCGCGCCTGCTGTAGACCGGCGTGTCATGCGGGCAAAAAGCGTTCATCAGACGCCTCAACTTGAAGGTTCCCCGCAAAACAATCCGCTCTTTGCCATCGTAATCTAAGTCACTCATTGAAGCCTGCTGCAGAGGCTATTTGGTCTTCTGCAGCAGTTCTTCTGCCAAGCAACAAGGGCCTCTCCTGTAGCGCCTAATTCGCAGCCACATCCCGATGATCTGCAACAATGCGGTCCAGAACCCCACTTGCAATCGTTTGGATGTCACCATTACGCCGCATATCAGCCAAGACAGCTGCGATCTTGGGCACAAGATGGCTGTTCTTTTCATGAAGATAATGAAACATTGGCTCCACCTTAAACGGCGGCCCCAGTGGTACGACATTGGTCAGGCCGAGTTTGGACATCGCCAACACTCCATCTATGTCATCGCTGACCACCGCGTCTAGCTTTCCGGATGCCAGCAATTGAAACAGTTCCGTTTCGCTTTGCCCCACCCAGAGGTCTTCAAACCCGTCCGTAAACTGAATGGCTTGGACAACACCATCAAGATAACCAACATGCAGCTTAGACAAATCGCTTTCCGCGATCCGGTCCCTGTCTTCTTCGCGGACAAAAACGATGCCTTTCAGTTCCATGTTTGGAACCGGGACCTGTTTCAAAGCCGGATAAAGGTTTTTCACAGCGCCGATGCGTACGAGCTCCCCACCAACATGCCCAGCGGAAGAAAGGGCAAGAGCCCGTTTACCAGACGTGAAATAGACCTCAACCGGGATTCCAATCTTCTCATATGCCGTGGTCATGATCTTGCTGGCAATTTCGGTTAGGGCGGACCCTTCAATTGTCGAGAGTACAAGACGCTCTTCTGCCGCAAACGCCGCGGTCGCTATTGAGAGCCAAGCGATCAGACACGCTGTATAAATACGAGATAGCATTCACCTACGGCTTTCACTTGGGCCTCTGCCGTTACTTCGCAGCCACGTTCCGGTATTCGGCAATCATACCTGCCATCTCAGCTTCTGTGATAGCGTCAATTTCACCACTGTTGCGCATCTGCATGAGGACCTTTGCGACCTTCGGAACCAAGTGGCTGTTTTTCTCATGGATGTAGTGAAACATAGGTTCAACTTGGAATGGCGCCCCGAGCGGCACAATGTCTGCGAGACCCAATTTGGCAATGGTTAGCGGGCCATCAAACCGGTCACTGACAACGGCATCAAGTTTACCAGATGATAACAACTGGAACAGTTCATCTACGGATTGGGCTTGCCAAACATTCTCAAAACCAATCGTGAACTTTTGGGCTTGAACGACGCCTTCCAGATAGCCGATGCGCAACTTGGCGAGATTGCTGTCGGATAACCTTTCTTTGTCTCCTCGGCGAACATAGACAAACCCTTTTGCTTCCAGGTTCGGTACCGGCACTTGTTGTAGAGCCGGAAAACGTTCCTTGACCACGCCAATGCGCACGAGCTCGCCATCCACATGCCCGCCCGAAGAAACAACAAGCGCCCTGTTCCCTGATGTGAAATAGATCTCTATTGGAATTCCCAACTGATCGTAGGCCTTGCCCATAACGGCGCCGGCAATTTCAGCCAAGGGCGACCCTTCGATCGTTGAAAAAACGAGCTTTTTCTCTTCAGCCACAACTAAAGAGGCTAGATTAAGCCAGATCATCAGAAAAGCTGTACAGAAACGTATCGACATTTTCCTTTCCAGCGAAATGGCAAGTCCATGTCATATTAATAATATTCAAAATAATGCAGATGTAAACGCCAGCAGATACCATACTCTTTTAAATACTGCCTCTTCTTCCCATCGTATTCTTTACAAGTAACCATCACCGATCTGGCGATATCCAACACTCTGCATGGCAGACCAGCGGTCAGAGCCTTGCTGCGGCGCAATAAATCCAGTAAAAGACCGCCAGCTTGATTTAGGTCAAATTGCCGGTGCTCGAATCGCGTGCCGAGACCTTCTGAACCACACTCTAAATATGTTGGAGCTTGCCTTGACCGCACGCGCCGGGGCCGTTGCGCCTGTTCAATCGACGAAACTGGATGCATCGCGCATCAAAACCGAACTTTTGGCCGGGCTGACGGTTGCTCTTGCGCTTGTACCGGAAGCCGTTGCTTTTGCTTTTGTGGCCGGGGTCAACCCTCTGGTTGGGCTTTATGCGGCCTTTTTTGTCGGCTTGATCACGGCCTGTATCGGCGGCCGTCCGGGGATGATTTCGGGGGCAACCGGTGCGCTTGCCGTTGTGATGGTGTCCCTGGTCGCGCAGCATGGTGTGGAATATCTCTTCGCTACCGTGGTTCTGATGGGTCTCATCCAGATCGCCGTTGGCCTTTTGAAATGGGGCAAATTCATCCGCATGGTGCCCCATCCGGTGATGCTCGGTTTCGTCAACGGCCTTGCGATTGTTATCTTCCTGGCTCAGCTCGGCCAGTTCAAGGTTCCCGATGGTGCTGGCGGACTAGAATGGATGACCGGCTTGCCGCTTTATCTTATGCTCGGCCTGATCACCCTGACGATGGCAGTCATCTGGATTTTGCCGCGCTTCACCACAGCGTTTCCTGCGCCCTTGGCGGGCATTCTCGTTGTTACCGGTTTGGTCCTTGGGTTCGACCTCGACACCCGCTCGGTCGGCGACCTTGCATCCATCGCCGGGGGATTGCCGCAGTTCCACATTCCGATGGTCGAACTCAATCTGGACACCCTTCAGATCATCCTGCCTTATGCCATCATTCTTGCCGCAATCGGCCTGATTGAATCTCTCCTGACCCTGAACCTTGTGGCCGACATGACGAACACCAAGGGCGGCGCGTCCAAGGAGTGTTTTGCTCAGGGAACGGCCAATGTGGTGACCGGTTTCTTTGGCGGTATGGGCGGCTGCGCCATGATCGGCCAATCGATGATCAACGTGAAATCCGGCGCACGCACGCGGATTTCCGGCATTGCAGCTGCACTGTTCTTATTGTCCTTCATCGTTGTTGCTTCGCCTTTGATCGAACAGATCCCGGTCGCAGCCCTTGTCGGCGTGATGTTCATGGTCGTCATCGGCACCTTTGCCTGGGCCAGCTTGAAGATCATGCACAAGATCCCGCTGACCGATGCGCTCGTCATGATCGTGGTCACCGGCGTGACCGTTTATGCGGACCTCGCGGTTGCCGTTGTTGTTGGTGTGATTATTTCCGCCCTCGCCTATGCCTGGAATGCGGCCAGCCGGATCAACGCAAAAATTGGCAAGAGCAAAGAAGGCTGGAAGGTCTACCGTTTGGAAGGCCCCTTGTTCTTCGGCTCTACCACAGGCTTCGTCGACTTGTTCGACCTGCAGAACGATCCGGACGATGTCGTCGTCGACTTCCTCGACAGCCGCGTGGTGGATCATTCTGGCTTGGAAGCCATCGACGCACTTGCTTCCAAATATGAAGCTGCCGGCAAACGCCTGCACCTGCGCCACCTATCTCCGGACTGTCAGAAACTTCTTCATAAAGCCGGCAATCTTGTCGAAGTGTCCGTCCTCGAGGATCCGGACTACGAGGTTGCTGTCGATTACGGCCATACGTTCGACGCACCCGAGAAAGCGGGCTAAAGCCCTTCTGGGCAAGCAGTCAGGCACCGAAACAGCTCAAGCAAAAGCCCGCAAGGTCATTGACCTTGCGGGCTTTCTTGATTCTAACTCAACGAAAGAGCAGCTGCACTCACACTACTTGAAACAGAAAGTCGTCTCTCCCCTGTGTCCAAGCCAACAAAATTCCGGATCACCCCAGCACTGACAACGGTCTTGGGAGTGTTCGTACTTCTTACCGCTGGCGCAGTCTTTCTCGTCCAGGCCGTTGTATCCCGGGAAGTGGTTCGAGAGCTGGGTGGACAACTGATTGACGCCGGCATGGATGGTCTAGAGGCCGCCGTTGCAGAACAGCTTTACTCCATTCGCAAAACTGCATCTTACACTGCCCGCGCGCTGGATACAGAAGCGGTGACCCTGGATGATCCTGCGGGCCTGGAAAGCTATCTCTTCGGGGCTCTGGCGCCGCTTGATCAAGTCTCGTTCGCGTTGATAGTCGACGCCACCGGCAACGGCATTCGAGTTGATCGCGGCGGCGGCGACGGCTCTCTGCTTTCAGAAGAAGTCTCACTAGACTTGGATGAACCGCTGGTCTCACCAGTTTTTGATCGGGCTAAAAACACCTTTTCGCCCTTCTGGAGCGATCCGATGTTTATCCCGCGGCGCGACAATACCTATCTGCTTTACGTTAAGCCGCTGCATAAGGCGGGCACCTATCTGGGCACCATCATACTTGGAATGTCGCTACATCGTATGTCGGAGATCACACGCCACCTGTCTGATGACGACATTACAGTCTTCTTGATGCAGGTCGGCACCACAGAAATCATTGCGCACCCCGATCTAAGCCACCATTTCGCCGATCTGCACCCAGAAAACATCCTGGTCGATGTCGATGACGTTCCTGATCTCTTTCTCGCAGGCTTTACGAAACTCAAAAAAGTGGGAAATCGTGCCTTTGATCTCAATCCCAGGGACGCACTCTATTCAGGATATGATGAAACGGGCGAAAAACGGTTTCTGGTTCTCGAAGACAGAAACCGAAGCTTTCGAGGTCTTCCTGTCCGCGTCGGTGTTCACTTCCGCGCAGAATATCTTGAGCACTCGGTCAATGAGTTGACAGGAGCTGCTGCGACAGGTCTTGGGCTGCTCGGGTTATCGTTGTTGGGTGCTGGCCTGTTGGCACGGCGGATTTCCGTTCCTGTCAAACGGGCCTCCATCGCTGCAAATGAGGTTGCCGGACTCAATCTCGGTGATGTTCAGGACCTGCCCCCAAGTTCAATCCGCGAGCTTGACGATCTTGCCCGCGGTTTCAACGCGATGGTCTCGGGTCTCAAAGCCTTCAACCGGTATGTTCCAACAAGTCTCGTGAAACGCCTCATTCAGGAAGGACGGACCGAAACTCCGCCGCAAGAACGTGAAGTTGCTGTGCTTTTTACGGACATTGTGGGTTTCACGTCCTTGTCCGAGGGTTTGACGGCGACCGAAACGGCGGACTTCATCAACCATCATTTGTCGCTGCTTGGGACCGAAATCACCAAAGAAAACGGCACCATCGACAAATATATCGGTGATGCGGTCATGGCATTCTGGGGGGCTCCGGAAACCCTGGACAATCCGGCAGCGTCCGCCGCCAGGGCAGCGCTTGGTATCGCCAAGGTCCTTAAATACGATAACAATCAACGAATTTCCCGCGGTGAAGCTCCGGTTCGCATCCGGATTGGCATCCACCTAGGTCCCCTTGTTGTCGGCGATATCGGTGCACCTGAACGGGTCAACTACACCGTGATTGGCGACACAGTGAATATTGCTGCGCGCCTCGAAAGTCTTGGCCGGGACATCGACCCTGATGCAGATATCATTATTACCGTTTCCAAGGAGGTAGCCGATCGTCTGCCGGAGTCCATGTTGGTCGATCAGATCGGCAACCAAAAGGTCAAAGGCCGGGACAACCCGGTCGAAGTCGTGCGTTTGTGGAGCGAAAACCAGACGTGTTGAAGATTGCTTGGCAGTGCATCCAGACACTTCACACTCACAAACGCAACTTAAAGGACCCCTATCCCAAAAAGCATACCTAGACTTTACATCAATGCCTGTTACTTTTCTCCGTATTGACCTTAGGCAATGGCCATCGCCATAGTTTAAGTCTCTTTCCGGCTGGGAGGGAATCGTGTCAGCGACATCGCAGCAGGTGTTATTCGGAATATACGGTCTTGCATTTTTTACCTTCGGCCTGGTTATGGCCGTTAGGACTGTGGGTCACAAGGGCTCAATGCTGGTCAACCGGATGCGACTGCTTGCAGTGTTTGGTTTGTTACACGGGGTATTTGAGTGGCTGGTGATGTACGGCGTTAGCGCGACGTATCCCAAGTCGATTATCACTCTGGCAGTGTTTTCGTTCCTCCCTTTGATATTGTTCGCCTTTTGGGAATCTAAAGGCCTTGCAGTCATAGGGAGTATTCTCTGTGCCGTTTTGGCCGCATTTTGGCTGTTTGCGGCAAGCCTGTTTGATTCACCCGCAATTCTAGAATTCATCGGAAGGTATTGTTTCGGTGTTCCAGCAGCTTTGGCCGCCGGCACCACTTTTCTTGCCGATAAATCTTTCCGCCACCGAAATGGCCCCCCGTCTGGCGCGCTGATACTCGCCGGCGGCTGTTTTCTTGTTTACGGCGCCTCTCAACTCGTCTCATCTCCCGTCGGTGTCATTGGATTGCCGCTCATAGAAACGGATACCTTTATGGCCTTTACTGGGGTCCCGGTTTTCGCGATCCGGACCATCATCGCCGTTCTTCTGTCGTTGGCCGGGGTGATGTTGATGAGTGAATTCGAAACCATCAACCAGCGAAACCTTGAAAGCGAACTGGAAAACGCAAAGACAGTCGCAGAAAACCGGAATGAGGCACTGCTAGAAGCATTGGCCCGCAATGAACACCTGGCAACTCATGATCACCTCACAGGACTTGCCAACCGGCGCGGTGTTGAGCGATTTCTGGAAACCGCCCACGAAGATGGGATTTACGAAAATGGCATCGCGGTGCTCCACATAGATCTCGATGACTTCAAACAAATCAACGATACTTTAGGGCACGCTTCCGGTGACAGTTTTTTGCGCCACATCGCCGATACACTAAAGGCTAATACCCGGCCCGATGATTTCGTCGGGCGGATTGGTGGCGATGAATTCCTTGTCATAGGCCGGCTAGACCGGAAAGACACCGACATTCGGGAACTCGGTCAAGAACTCATCAAGATACTGCGGGAACCGTTGATGATTGAGGGCCGCCCGTGCCGTTGCAATGTAAGTATTGGTATCGCTTTTGAGCGCAACCCCGATTTTGACGTCGACCATATGCTGCTGCACGCCGACACGGCCCTCTATCGCTCCAAACGGAACGGCAAAAACCGGATTGAATTTTTCTCCAAGGAAATCCAGAACCAAATTATCAAAAAGAAACAACTCGCTGAT
Source organism: Roseibium sp. (assembly GCF_965216085.1). GTDB lineage: Bacteria > Pseudomonadota > Alphaproteobacteria > Rhizobiales > Stappiaceae > Roseibium. Next base: position 4,020,579 of record NZ_OZ244138.1, read on the forward strand.
GAGATTTTCGTTGGGCTGGAGGAATCTACCTTCTTTCCTGTCTACCAGCTGCAGTTTTGCGCTAAGTCCCTCAATGTCGCCGGTGTGGAAGCCTTGGCCCGCTGGCAACATCCGATCTATGGCATTGTTTCACCAGCTCATTTTTTGAAGCTAGCGGAAGAAATCCATGTAATTGCACAAATTGACCATCAAATCCTGCTCAAGGCACACCATGACTTTGCGTCCTGGATCGACGACGGTGTGTCGATTCCTAGGCTTGCCGTCAACATTTCGGCCAACAGATTGCGCAACAACTCTTTAATCGACGCCATTTCGGATCTCTGCGGTCACTCGGAGCGCTTGTCCTTCGAACTGCTGGAATCGATCTTTTTGGACGACCCGGACGAGCGGATTTCGAACAACATCCGTAGATTGCGGGAGATGGGAATTGAAATCGAGGTAGATGACTTTGGCACCGGCCACGCCTCTATCATAGCCCTTATGAAACTATCGCCGACCCGGCTCAAAATTGACCAGGCACTGGTCGGGCCGATCACCCAATCAAAGTCTCAGCGAAGCCTTGTAAAATCAATCATCGACATTGGCACGGCACAGGGAATTTCGGTCACGGCCGAAGGCGTGGAAACGATGGAACACGCAAAGATCCTGACCGACCTTGGCTGTGATGTATTGCAAGGTTTTGCCCTTGCCCGGCCAATGCCTGCCGACGATCTTCTAGCATTTCTATCCGCGGGCTCCTGGCGTGACAGGGCACAGCAGTCCGCTTAGGTTCGACGCCACTCTTGACGCCAAAGGCCCTCAATTTTAAACACAGCCTCCACCGCCTCACCACTTCTATTTGAAGATTTTACGCAATACCCAAATGCCCACTTACCAGTCTTATGTTCTTTGCACATCGCCGAGGAGCGGCAGTACGCTCTGCTGCAGATTGCTGAAAGCCTCCGGTGCCGCCGGTGATCCCCAGTCCTATTTTCACAAACCATCTGTCAGTTCATGGCAGGCAGAACTCGGAGTGGTGCCGGATCCTTCCCATTCAGACCGGGAAGCCCTGAAGGCTGTTTTTGCAACCGCCCGCCAAAAGGGCACGGCGAATACCGGACTTTTTGGCCTTCGCCTTCAACGGCACAGTTTTGAGTATTTCTTCAAGAAACTCGCTGACTTTCATCCTCAACTGCCAAGTGATCGCGCGCGGTTTGAAGCGGAATTCGGAACCACGCTGTTCATACATCTAACCCGGCAGGACAAGATCCAGCAGGCAGTATCCTATGTGAAAGCTCAACAAACGGGGTTGTGGCATCAAGCCCCTGACGGAACTGAGTTGGAACGGCTCTCTGCACCACAAGATCCGGTCTATGATCCCGAAGCACTTCGCAGTACCTACGATCAATTCCTGAAATATGATCAGGACTGGAGCGACTGGTTCGCCAAAGAGAAGATCACTCCATACCGTGTGACTTACGATCAGCTGTCTGCCGATCCTCAAGGGACATTGCGGGAGATTTTAAGGGCACTTGGCAAAGACCCGGTCGCCGGGGAAGGGGGTGATCCTGGGATAGCAAAACTGGCTGACGCGACAAACCGCGATTGGGCAAACCGGCTGCATAGACAACTTGGGTTAGTGTAGGCCACGGGGACCTATTGGAAACAAGCTATTGCGTCTGACTTGACGCAATAAATGACGCTCTATTTACTCTAAATTGCGCCTCATCTTACTCACAACTCCCACCAATGTTTCGGGAGCAAGACAAAGGCGAATTGGGAGGAACATTATGAACGTCAGACCTGACCCGACTTTTTATCCATCACCCAAGATTGCTATGGAGGCGCCAGCCGAAACCCTGGCCTTCACCTTGATGCTCAGTCCCGACTTCTCACAGCCGGATGGCCTTGCTGTGGTCGATGTGGATCCAAAGTCAGAGACATACGGACAAATCCTTCATACCGTGATGATGCCCAATACGGGTGATGAGTTTCATCATTTTGGCTGGAACGCGTGTTCCTCAGCCCTGTCGCCGCTGTCCGGACATGCGTTTTTAGAACGCCGTTATCTGATCGTTCCCGGCATCCGCTCGAGCCGCATTTATATTATTGACGTGAAAGAGCCGCTTAAGGCCAAGATCCATAAAATCATTGAACCAGAAGAGGTCTTTGAAAAGACTGGGTATTCCCGCCCGCATACCATTCACTGCGGCCCGGAAGGCATTTACGTCTCGACCCTCGGCGGCGGCGGTGAAGACGGGACGGACGGCCCTCCTGGCATCTTTATCATGGACTGTGAGACGTTTGAGATCATCGGCCGCTATGAGATCGAACGCGGCGTCCAGTCAAAACACTATGACTTCTGGTGGAACCTGCCGCGCGACTACATGGTGTCGTCCGAATGGGCCCTGCCGCCGCAATTTGAAAATGGCATCGTTGCCGAAGACCTGTTGAGCAACAAATATGGCCACAAGATCCACTTCTGGGATCTGCGGGCCCGCACCAACATTCAGACCATAGATCTGGGTGAAAACTATCAAATGGCGCTGGAAATCCGCCCCGCTCATGATCCGGTCAAACAGCATGGTTTTGTCGGTGTGGTCGTCGATACCACAAACCTGGAAGGTGCGATCTTCACCTGGTGGCGCAATCCCGATGGTACGTTTGACGCCAAAAAAACCATCACCATTCCCCCGCAACCGGCAGATCCAGAGGACCTGCCGCCACTTCTCGCCGGCTTTGGTGCGGTACCAGCTCTGGTCACAGACATTGATCTGAGCCTGGACGACCGTTTTCTTTACGTCGCCTGCTGGGGCCAGGGCGAAATGCACCAGTATGATGTATCCGATCCGATGAACCCGAAGCTCTCCGGCAAGGTTGAGATCGGCGGTATCGTCACGAAGACCAAGCACCCGAATGGCAAAGATTTTGGCTATGGCCCGCAAATGGTTGAGATCAGCCGGGACGGCAAGCGGGTCTATTGGACGAACTCGCTTTATTCCACCTGGGACGACCAGTTCTATCCGGGCGAGCGCGGTGCTGCGATGGTGATGGCGCGTGCCGGCGAAAATGGCGGGCTGGAGCTGGAACAGGATTTCTGGGTGGAATTTCCAGACGGCTACCGCAGCCATCAGATCCGCCTTGAGGGCGGCGACTGCTCCACTGACAGCTTCTGCTATCCGTCCGCACCGGCTTGATGGACGCGCTTCCGGCAACGGCGGGCCTTTGGCTCGCCGTTGTTGTTTCCGGCATATATCACGGCCTCAATCCCGGCATGGGCTGGCCGCTGGCAGTGTCCGCCGCATTGTTCGAGCAACGCGGCGCGGCGCTTGCTCGAGCTCTAAGCGCTCTTGGTATTGGCCACTTTGTTGCCATGCTCGGCGTGCTTCTTCCCTTCGCTCTGATGTTTGTACTTGTGGATTATCAGCGCGAAATCCGCATCGGAGCATCCATTTTGGTCATCGCCATGGGGCTCTACCTTGTTTTCCAGAAACGGCATCCGCGGTTTTTATCCCGTGTCAAACCCACGCGGCTGGTCTTGTGGTCTTTTCTAATAGCGCTGGCCCATGGCGCTGGCCTGATGCTCGTGCCGATTTATCTTGGGCTGTGCGGCCCAGGTCAGGCAGGTGCTGGATATGAAACTGGATCTGTCCTCATCAATCAGAATATTGGCACAGCGCTCGGTGTTGCTGTGCTCCATACGGTCGCAATGATCGTCTCTGGCGGCGGACTTGCTTATGCGGCCTACCGCATTCTCGGTTTGAAATTCGTTTCCCAAAGCTGGTTCAACCTGGACTTAGTGTGGGCTGGAAGCCTCATTCTGGTTGGTGGAATCGGGCTTTGGACAGCGCTTTAACAAGTCCGCAGCCGTAGATAGGTTCGGAAATGTCTGTATTACTTCTACTGGTAAGGATCCACCTTCCCTGCCCGGCCGTCCTGGTCTTGAGCCGGGATCAGCTAAGGGATTGACCCCGGATCAAAGCCGCGGCCAAGGCAACGGATTGCAAGGTTGGCCCAGCCCTAATCAGCGGACCAAAACATTCTTGAACTGCCAGGGGTCATTCTCGTCCAGATCTTCTGGGAAGAAGCCCGGGCGGCCCTCCAGTGGCGTCCAATCGGTGTAATAGCCTTTCACCGGACCGAGATAAGGCTTCTGGATTTCCAGGCAGCGCTTGTAGTCCATCTCATCGGTTTCCACGATCCCGGCTTCCGGATTTTCCAGCGCCCAGACCATTCCGGCTATCACAGCCGAACTTACCTGAAGACCTGTCGCATTCTGGTTGGGTGCCAGCTTACGGGTTTCCCCGATCGAAAGCTGCGACCCGTACCAATAGGCGTTTTTCTTGTGGCCGTAGAGCAGCGCTCCCAGCTCATCAGTACCATCCTGGATCTCTTTTTCCTCCAGGACATGCAGCGTGCCTTGAACCTTCCCAGCCGCACCAAACAGCTCGTGCAAGGACAAAACCGCATCATTGGCCGGATGATATGCGTAGTGGCAGGTTGGGCGGAATTTCAGCTTCTTGCCGTCATCCAGCGTGAAATAATCCGCGATCGAGATTGCTTCATTGTGAGTTACCAGATAGCCGAATTGCGGACCTGATGTCGGACACCATGTGCGCACGCGCGTGTTGGCCCCGGCTTGATCCAGATAGATCGAGGCGCGGCAGCCTTTGTCATGTTCTTTCGCGTTTTTGGGTTTCCAAGTTTCATGTGTCCCCCAGCCAAGTTCTGCAGGCTGAAATCCTTCAGACAGAAACCCTTCAACAGACCAGGTGTTCCAGAATGTGCCCTGCGGTTTTGGCTTCTTCGCCCGCTGAGTGTCCCGCTCGGCAATGTGGATGCCTTTGACACCGGTCTTGCGCATTAGCTTGGCCCAGCCTTTACGGTTCTTCGGCTCCTTGACCTTCACACCTGTTTCGGTAGCAACGTCAATCAGGGCCTGCTTGACGAACCAGGACACCATGCCGGGATTGGCTCCGCAGCAGGAAACGGCCGTTGTTCCGCCCGGGTTCTTTTTCTTTTCCCGGCGCACGGTTTCGCGAAGCGCGTAATTGGTCCGCTCAGCAGCTTTCGCGGTTTCATCGAAATAGAAGCCGAGCCAGGGTTCAACCACTGTGTCGATGTAAAGAACACCAAGTTTGCGGCAGAGTTTCATGAGATCAAGCGAAGACGTGTCCACCGAAAGGTTTACGACAAACCCCTGCCCTTCCCCCTCGGTCAGCAGAGGCGTTAGAATTTCTTTGTAATTGTCGGCAGTCAACGCGATCTTTTGGAACTTGTAGCCTTTGTCCGTCACCATTTTCGCATCGGTGTCCACCGGATCGATCACGGTGACGCGGCTTTTGTCGAAAGCAAAATGCCGCTCGATCAGCGGCAAAGTTCCCTTGCCGATGGATCCAAGGCCGATCATCACCAGTGGCCCGGTGATCGTTCCGTGGACCGGCCATTTCTTCGCAGCAGTCGTACGCCGTGGCGCTGCCTTGCGGGCGGTAGATTTACGCGCTGGGGTTTTGGCAGCCGTAGTGGGTTTCGCCTCAGCCGGTTTCGCTGCAGGTTTGCGCGCCGCGGGTTTCCTGGCAGCCGGCGTTTTAGCTGCAGCCGCTTTGCTGGCAGAAGCTTTTGCAGCTCCCGGTTTGGTGGCTGAGCTGGCCGCCGCCCGTGCAGCCGCCGGTTTTTGCGTCGACGGTTTGGCTGCTGACGTTTTCACGGTTGCCGTATTTGTTGTTCTGGAAGAGGCCGACGCAACCCTCGGCGTGCGCGGTTTTCTGGCAACTGATTTTACGGCAGTGGGTTTTGCAGCAGCCGTCTTTGCTGCGGGCGCCTTTGAAGCGCTCGCGGTAGCAGATGGTTTTGCCGCTGTTTTTGGAGCGGCAGCTCTGCGCTGCGCCGCCGGCTTGGCAGTCGGTGCAGTTGCCTCAGGTTTCGCTTCGACAGATTTTGCAGCTGTCCGGGATGACGGTCTCCGTGCCGGTGCCTTGGCTGTTGGAGCTTTTGTTGCTGCCGGTTTCGCAGCTGCAGCCTTTGCAGGCGGTTGCGCTGGCGTTTTGGGCTTTGTAGTTCCGGACCGGGTCGTTCTGGGAGGCTTGGCTGCTGCACGCGTTGCGGTTGGTTTAGCAGTTTCCGATTTTGCAGCAGCTGGCTTTGTAGCCGGAGTTTTGGACGCTGCGGCCGATTTTGATGCTGTGGGCTTGCGCCGCGTTGCCGGTTTGCGGGCCGGTTTTGCAGCCTCTTGTTTCGGCGCATCGCCATTGTTCTCGTCGGTCATTTCCAAAACTCCGAATTTATATGATCCGCCCGGCACTTGAACGCGGTCCGGTTGTCAAATCTCCCAAAGTCAAAAGCGCACTCAATGCGCATTTCTAGACATGCCGCGTTTTTTGCCAGAGCGCAAGCATATCCAAAAAAAAGAGCGGCGGGACAAACCGCCGCTCTCTCAGAACTGGATATGGAAACTATTTGGCTTTGTCAGATGACGTAGGACGCCAACGGCGCAAAGCCGTTGAAGCCAACCGACGAATACGTGGTTGTGTAGGCGCCACAGGCCTCGATCAGAACCTTGTCTCCTATCGATAAGCTGACAGGAAGCTCATAAGGTGTCTTTTCATAAAGCACATCGACACTGTCGCACGTTGGACCGGCCAAAACGCACGGAGCCGTTCGGTCGCCGTCCTTTGGGGTTTTGATCGGGTACCGGATTGCCTCATCCATGGTCTCTGCCAGTCCGTGGAACTTGCCAATGTCGAGATAGACCCAACGCACGTTGTCGTCTTCATGCTTCTTGGAGATGAGGACGACCTCTGCTTCGATCAGGCCGGCATTTCCGACCATGCCGCGGCCTGGCTCGATAATCGTACATGGCAGCTGGTTGCCGAAATGCTTGGAGAGCGCCTGGAAAATTGCCTCACCATAACGCGGCACGCCCGGAACATCTTTCAGGTAACGGGTCGGGAAACCGCCGCCCATGTTGACCATTTTTAGCGCGATACCGCGGAGCGCCATTTCCTTGAAGACATCTGCCGCCATGGCGAGAGCGAAATCCCAGGCTTCGAGGTTGGCTTGCTGGGAGCCGACGTGGAAGGAGACGCCATAGGCTTCAAGCCCGAGCCGGTGGGCATGTTCAAGGACGTCGGGTGCCATGGCCGGGTCGCAGCCGAATTTTCTGGACAATGGCCATTCGGCGCCGATGCCGTCACACAGGACGCGGCAGAAGACTTTGGATCCAGGGGCAACGCGGGCGATTTTTTCAACTTCTTCGACGGCGTCGACCGCAAAGAGCCGGACACCAAGCGCAAAGGCACGTGCAATGTCCTTCTCCTTCTTGATCGTATTGCCATAGGAAATGCGCGACGCATCGGCGCCGGTTGCCAAAACCATTTCCACTTCAGTTGGTGAAGCGCAGTCAAAGGACGAGCCAAGGCTCTCCAGCAGGTCCAGAATCTCCGGAGCCGGATTGGCTTTCACCGCATAGTAGACAGACGTGTCCGGCAAGGCCTTGGCGAAAGTTTCAAAATTCTCGCGCACGATGTCCAAATCGACAACAACACACGGGCCGTCATCGTCGCGTCGTCGCAAAAACTCGCGGATCCGCTCGCTCATGGGGATATCCCCTTTCCAATTTTCAGCTGCAGCTGCGCATCATGTCAGCTTCAAGCGCGCTGCAGGTTCACGTCGCAGGGGCTGCAAAGACAATTGCCGACCGCTCCGGGATGGAACCGGAGAGCGGATTGCGCTTCACAGCAACGGTTGGGCAATGCGCAGCTGAAGATCAGGCGCAAAGCTTTCCCGCGTCGGGAATGCCGTTGATTGGATCGGAAAACCGAACCGCACGTCGGGCAAGGATGTAACAAGTGCCTCTTCTGTTACCCCGGAGGTTGGACACCCCGGCAGAGACCAAAAGGGCCCTCTTTACGTCGTTGCTTTCAAACCGTCCGGATCGGCTGCCCCGCCCCTTGGCGGTGTTTATTGGCAGCTACCCCTTAAGAGGCCTCCTTCAAGAAGGGACCCCATGAACGGCCTCGGGCACGTGCGAATTTGGGCAGGCGCTATATGATCGAATTTGCTCTTCTGCGCAAGAGGTTTTTGACCACGCTGCACGAAGTTTTCCAGATGGGTAAACAGCAACCTTTCTGATGAACAGATCAAGTCTCTGCCCCGGAAAAGGCGTGGTCCAACCGCGAACCAAATCCGCGGATCTGTTGCCGGCCCTTCAAAGCGCCTTATGTCTTGAATTTGAATGCTTCAGCTGGCCGTCGGCGCTCCAATTTCACAACGAGGACCACACATGAGGAATGCTCCTACTTGCCTTTTGGCATTCTCAGCTTCAGCTGCTTTCTTCTGGGCTTCCTTCGTAACTCACGCCGAACCACACCGGTATGAGCTCGACCCGGCCCACACCACGATCGCCTTTAAGGTCGATCACTTGGGCTATGCCGATACGCTTGGGTTCTTTTTGACCTTCAATGGCGGCTTTACCTACGACATGGAGACACAGGAGCTGTCAGACCTGAACGTCACGGTGAGGACTGCAAGTATCGAAAGTTTTGACAAGGCGCGCGACAATCATCTGCGCAGGAAGGATTTTCTGAATTCAGAGGCCCATCCGGACATGGTGTTCATCGCGGATGGCGGCAAGGCTCTTTCGGAGACCTCCGGCACTGTCGCGGGCACTTTAACGCTGCTCGGACAAAGCCAGCCGCTGACACTGGAGGTGACCTTAAACAAGGCCGCCAAATACCCCTTCGGCCATGGCCGGTTCACCCTCGGCATCAGCGCCTCGGGCACCGTCAAACGCAGCGACTACGGCATGATGTACGCGGTTGAAAACGGCTTTGTCGGCGATGATGTGGACCTCATCATCGAAACGGAAGCCATGCGGGTGGAGTAGCCGAAAACGGTTCGAAAACTTCTGGTAAAATAAGAAAAACCAGGGAGCCATAGTCGGCTCCCTGGGTCATTCCGGGCCCCGGAGATTGGTGGGTGAGGCCCGATTAACGTCCGGAGGCGGGCTTCCGGACGCTATTCTCATTAAGCTCAACCGCGATTGTGGCCCTTGCCGTGTTTGCCCTTATGGCCACGCTTGAAGTCGGACTTGGTGATCACACCGTCCTTGTTGCGATCCGCCCGGTCCAGCATTTTGGTCATGGCTTGTTCGTGCTCTTCAGCTGTGATCGACAAGCTGCCATCGGCATCGGCGCGCTGGAACATGTTGACGATACGCGCGTCATTCACGGCCAGCCACAAAGGCCCGAAGTCATCCAGGGTGAAAGACCCGCTGCCGTTGGTGTCGGCCAGAGCAAACAGGTCTGCCCGTTTGGCATCGAAGTCTTCGCGGGTCACCGAGCCGCTGCCGTCCGTGTCAAAGAGGGTCATGAACATGCGTGCAGGCCCGCCACGGCCGTGATGTTTGCCGTGTCTGCCGCGTTTTTCGTTGCGCGCTTCTTTTTGCTCGCCTTGTTTGCCAGCTTTCTGGCCGCGCATTTGATCCTTTTGACCGCGGACGATTTCCACAACACCGTTGTCATCCCGGTCAAGCCGGTTGAACATCCGGTTCGCAACCCGGTCAACCTCTGCCTGGGTTACCGTGCCATCTCCATCGCGGTCGAGGCGCTGAAATGCCCGCACCATGCGGTCGTTGGTGCGCTCCAGAAACGCTGCCTTGAATTCGTCTAGGCTGACGTTTCCATCTCCATTAGTATCGGCAGATGCAAAATCCGCAGTCCGGACTTCGGAAATCTCAGCTTTTGTGATGACGCCATCTTTGTCGGTGTCGTAACGCTCAAACATGCGCTTGGCCGCACGCTTACCGCCGCGCATACCATAACCGCCATCAAAACCGCCGCGTTTGCCCATATGCGCAAAATTCTGTTCAGCCATTGCTTGGCCAGTTTGCCCCCCGCCCGCGCTTGCCGCGCCGGACTGGGCGTAAGCAGGCAGGCCAGCAGTTAAAGCAGTACCGGCAACACTTGCAGCCAAAGCAGCGATTGCAATCGTCTTGAACGGTTTCATTCCAACAACTCCTTGGTTCGTTGATGAGCTGAAGGTAGGTGGCAATTGTCGCAAGAATACCGGCAGATTTAGCCTCAAGTGTCGCAATTTGTCCCGGTTTCAGCGGCTGATACAGTCTGTTACAAACTCTGCTCGCGCTGGGGCGGTCTACCACCTATTTTGACCGTAGAAACAAAGTGATCCGTACCGCCAGAACACCTTCAGGCGATCAATTGGAGACTGACGTGAGCGATCCGAGCCCACATATTCTTGTTGTCGACGACCACCGCGATATTCGCGAGACGTTGGCGCGGTATCTTGTCAAGAATGGCCTGCGTGCGACAACGGCTGAAAACGCAGCCGCGGCCCGCAAGGCGCTGAAAGCCGCCTCGGTGGATCTGGTCGTTCTCGACATCATGATGCCGGGCGAAGATGGTTTGTCGTTGTGCAGGCATCTGGTGGAGACCGGTTCCCTTCCGGTTATCCTGCTGACCGCCATGGCCGACGACACCGACCGGGTGATCGGATTGGAGATCGGCGCGGACGATTATGTCACCAAGCCTTTTAACCCGCGCGAACTGCTCGCCCGGATCCGCGCAGTCCTTCGCCGGACGTCGCTAGCCCCCAAGGACCGGGATCCGATCGAGCAAGACCGGCTGCACTTCGAAGGCTGGTCGTTAAACGTCACACGCCGCGAATTGACCGACCCGGATAGCATAGCAGTGGCGCTCTCCAGCGGCGAGTTCCAGCTCCTGTGCGCATTTTTGAAGCGACCCAAAATGGTCCTCAACCGCGACCAGCTCCTGGACCTGACCTCAGGACGGACACCGCAGGTTTTTGACCGATCCATCGACAACCAGGTCTCACGCCTCCGCCGTAAGATCGAAGCAGATCCAAAAGATCCCAAACTGATCAAGACAGTTTGGGGGGGTGGCTACATATTCACAGCCGATGTGAAAGATCAGGCAGAATGACGGATCAGCCAGTCAAACCTGCACTCTACACGTATTTGTGGCCGCAGAAACTTGCGTCACAGCTGATCCTGCTTTTGCTGATTGCAATTGTCGTGGTTCAGGCGGTCTCAATCTTCATGTTTCATGATGAACGGCGGATTGCCCTGGTGGCGCTCGCACGCGACAGTATTCTGTCGCGTGCCATCTCTACCGCCGGGCTTTTGGAAGAAACACCTGCGTCCCTTCACGCGCGCATACTGGAAGCCAACAGCACCCGCTATGTTGCCTTTTGGACAGGAGATGTGCCGCTCGCTCCAGAACCGGGCAAGAGCCGGTTCGAGCAACGGGTTCAGCATTATGCCGCCAAGCGGCTCGGCGCAAAGCAGACCATCCATATCAATCTTCATTCCGATGAAAAACGCGGCCCTTCCTGGCGGGATCGAACCAAAGCGGAGCGGGAAAGCTGGCGCATGATACCGAAATCCGAACGCCCACGGCACTGGAAGCGGATCATGAACAAACCGGAAGATCTGTCCGTTTCCATTCAACTGGCAGATGGCAGCTGGCTCAATATGGCGACAAGTTACCGCCCGCCACCCGGCGCCTTTGTGCCTTTGGTTGTCCAGATTTCGCTCATGGCACTCGCCATCATCGGGATTGTTGCCTTTGCGGTGCGGCGGGTGACCCGTCCCCTGCTCAACCTGTCAGAGGCCGCAAACCGGCTCGGGCGCGGCGAGGATGTCGATGAATTGCCGGCAACTGGGCCTAAGGAAGTTCGCGCTGTGACACAGGCCTTTAATGACATGCAGGAACGGCTGACACGGTTTGTGCGCGACCGCACCCGCATGCTGGCAGCCATCAGTCACGACCTGAGAACACCGATCACTTCTCTGCGGCTGCGCGCAGAGTTCATCGACGATGATGAAAACCGGGAAAAGATGATCGAAACCCTCGATGACATAGCGGCCATGGCCGAGGCCGCGCTTCGTTTCGCTAAGGATGATGCCCGCCAGGAAGCTGCCGAACAGGCCGACCTCGGCGCCATGCTGCAAAGCATCGCGGACGATCAGCAGGACATGGGACATGCCTGTCAGGCAGACATTTACGAACGTATTATCCTGACCTGCCGTCCGCTGTCGCTTAAACGTGCGTTCAGAAACCTGATCGAAAACGGCATTCGCTATGGGGAAGCTGTTGCTGTAACTGCTGAGCGGCAAGATGGTGATGTTCTCATCCGCATCCACGATCAAGGCCCGGGCATTCCCGAGGATAAACTTCAGGACGTGTTCGAGCCGTTTGTGCGCCTGGAAGAAAGCCGCAGCGAAGAAACCGGCGGTATTGGCCTTGGCCTTGCCATCGCCCGCTCAATCATTCATGCACACGGTGGAACGATTAATCTCAAGAATGCGCTCGGCGGGGGACTGCTGGTAGAAATCCGGCTGCCTGCTTGATTTACATACCCGGGGACTATGTTGAGATGAAATTGAGCTGAGCGTCGACGATCTGCCGCCAGACGGGATCGGATGGCAAATAAACATGATTGCGGCTGTCGACTTGCAGAAACTCAGCACCCGGTATTGCGCCCGCAATTAAACGCCCTTGTGAAACCGGATGCAGCGCGTCGTTGCTTGCATGAATGACCAATGTTGGCGCAGTTACGGCTTGCAACCGATCTAGAACATCAAATTGATCAATGGCTTCTCGGATGCGCGCTGCATTTTCCGGCGAACACGATGCGAGCTGAATTTCGACGAGATTGTCTAATTCCTCTTTAGAAGCTTCCGGGCAAAAAACCGATGTAAACGCAATCATAAATGCGCTCTTTGGATTTCCCCATCCTGACCGGATCAAAGAAAGCAATGCCTTTGCCTCGTCATCGGCGTAGTCGTGGTCGCGCTTTGCTCGCCCTTGAGCAAACCCGCCGAACAGCACTAAATGGCTGATACGGTCCGGGTGATTGGCAGCCACATTAATGGCAACCGGCACTCCTTGAGACGATGCAATCAATGGAAATCTGTCGAGTCCTGCGGCATCAGCGACTGCCAAAAGGTCCTCCGTGTACGCGTTGAGGCCCGTGTCGCGGAGCTGTGGATCAGATAATCCCGTACCGCGCTGGTCAAAACGGACAAGACTATGATCGGCGCTCAACGCTTCGAGATAGGGTTTCCAAACCGGGCTCGACCAGTCCATTTCCAAATGGGTGAGAAAGTGGCCCGCACGCATCACTTTTGCCCCCTCACCTGACACGGCAAATGCCAGCTGAGTTCCGTCATTGGAGGACGTGAAGCGAATTGTCTGTTTCAACAGAGAGTTTTGACGTGTCCAGGGTTTTAAATCTTCAGAAGACACATCCGCGATCAGTTCGATTCCACGCCGCGGGATTGTCTTTATTACACTTTGAGCCTTTCCCGTATCCCCGACAGCGGTGCGTGCTGCGCTGATCCGGGCGCTGATCGCCGCTTCAGAAACAATCCGGCCACTCCAGACTGTATAGATCAATTGATCCTTGGTAACCAAGGCTCCTGCATTTTCCACCAAAAGCTTTATTAGATCAAAGACTTGAGGCTCCACTGAGACCGGTTTCCCAGCCTTTTCCAAACTATAGCTTTCTGTATCCAGAACACAGTCTGCAAAGTGATAGCGCATTCCACCTTCCCTGAATGAGTAGTTCAAAATGACCAAGGCGGGGACCAACTGCAATCAGTTAGGTTCAGAATAAAGGAAGACACAAGGTTCTCTAAAGACCGCCTTCAAGCGAGACGAACCAATTGAAGCAAAAGTTCTTCCGGTTAGATGCAATCCGGGAGAACCAAAATGACCATTGATCACACAGCTCATAAAACCTTGAAATCCGGTTCAATAGACTATGCCTATTACGACCGGAAGGCACGAAAGCTGCGTAGTCACGACACCATAGTAATCTGCTCTTCCATAAAAACCACATTGCAACAGGCAACAGGTGCCGTTCGCCGATTTGTCACCAAAGCAGTTTTGCGGATCGTGCGTCTTTATCAACGCATTGGCTGTTTGAAATTATTGCACCAAACAAAACAAATGCCGCACCCAAGTCACTAAGCGGGCTTGCCAAATGTGGAAATCCCTTGTTTCAATCTGCTTTCGAAACCAAATCAAATTTGAAACTATAAATGCCACAGGAAATGAGCCCGTGCTGCGTTCGGCCGGGCTCATGAAAATAGAAATCTGGGAGGACCCAATGATCACCATGAACCGCCGCAAGGCCTTATCCCTTATTGGCGCTGCTGCCGCCACCTCGACCCTGAGCGCCCCAGCCATTGCGAGCAATCGCAAGATCAAAGTTGGTGCGCTACGGTTCACCTCTCATTCCGGCAGTTTTGTTGCCTTTGAGCGCGGGTATTTCGCGGACGCCGGTCTGGACGTGGAGTTCAAGTTCTTCCAGGCGGCTCAACCGATGGCCGTTGCGATCGCTTCCGGAGATATCGACTATGCCGTGACTGCGGTTTCCGGTGGCCTGATTTCACTTGCCGGCAAGGGCGCGATCAAGGTGATTGGTGGCGCGCTGTCCGAGAAGAAAGGCATCGACGGCCAGAAGATCCTGGCATCCGATGCTGCATTTTCTGCAGGCCTGAAAACACCGGCGGACCTCGGCGGTAAGACATTCGGCATTTCCACTGCGGGTTCTTCTTTCCACTACATGGGTTCCAACATCGCCTCGGCAGAAGGCGTCGACGTCAAGTTCAAGCCGCTACAGAAGGTCGGCGCGATTATTGGTGCCCTTAAGTCAGGGCAAATCGATGCCTGGTCGATCGTTCCGCATATTGCCAAACCGCTGGCCGGCTCCGGCAAGGTCCATATCATCGGCAATGTCGTTGACTACCTGCCTAACTATCAGGTCACCACAGTGTTCACGTCGTCTAAAAACGCCGATAATGAACAGGCCATGACCAAGGATTTCCTGGGCGCATATTCCAAGGGTGTTGCCGACTATGATGCTGCCATGGTCCAGAAATCAGGCGGTGACGACGGTATGAACCAGATGGTCGATCTCATTCACAAATATGTCTATGTCGACCGCCCGCGCGAGAAAGCTGCGCCGTCGATCATCAACGGCTCTATGTATCTGAACGAAGGCGCGGCACTGAACATCACGTCTATCGAAAACCAGCTTGCCTGGTTCCAGTCTGAAGACCTGGTGTCCAAGGAAATCTCCATCGACACGCTGGTCGATCCGTCCTACGTCGAGATCATCAAGTCTTGATTTGAGATATTAAGGTGGGCGGCTCCGCCCGCCTTTTCCGGAGAAATTTATGGACTTGCGTCTTCAGGGCGTCGGACATTCCTACGATGATGTCACTGTCTTAAAGGACATCACGCTGGACGTGCCGCGCGGCCATATCGTCTGCATTGTCGGCCCGTCCGGCTGCGGCAAATCCACTTTGCTCCGCTTTATTGGTGGATTGGAGCAGCCAACGGAAGGCAAGGTTCTTCAGATTGGGACACCTCCGGCCGACAGCCTTAATCCGCTGACCTATGTCTTTCAGGATTTTGCACTGCTGCCCTGGCGCTCCGTTGCAGGCAATATCTCGCTGGTTCTGGAAGATCATGGGATCCGCGATCAGGCGGCAAAAGAAATCATCGATGATGTTCTTGCCCGGACCAACCTAACCGGCTTTGAAAAAGCACTTCCAAAACAGCTCTCCGGCGGCATGAAACAGCGTGTTGCGATTGCTAGGGCCCTCGCCGTCCGCCCGGCAGTTATGCTGATGGATGAACCGCTGTCCGCACTCGACAGCCAGACCCGCGAACTGTTGATGGACGATTTGGTCGGGCTTTGGACACGCTCTCCGTTCACAGCAGTTTATGTAACTCACAATTTGGCCGAAGCGGTCCGCCTCGGGCATTCCATCGTTGTTTTGTCACGTCGCCCGGGCAAGATCCGGGAGATCGTCACCTTGGACAAACCCTTGCAGGATCGCCAGATGGGTGACGCTGATCTGGAAGAAAAACAGAAACACCTGTGGTCGCTCCTGCGTGAAGAAGCCCGCACTGCGGATACGGAGTTGCTCGATGGCTGATGCAACGCAATCTGAAAACCTATCGGCCGGACAGCAAACTGTGCGGTTCCGCGGAGGTGGATTTGCTCCGAAACCCCGCCGCTGGACCGGTCTCGTGGTGTTCGCGCTGCTGATCCTGGTGATGGAATGGGGAACCCAGACCGGCTGGATTTCCGCGCTAACTCTACCCAAACCATCCGATGTTTTTGCGACCCTGATCGAACTCTACCAATCCGGCCAGTTCACCGCCCATATGGTACCGTCTCTTACGCGCCTTGCCGTCGGCGCCTTTCTCGGTGCGGTCGCGGGCATCGGGACGGGCATCCTGATCGGGCTCTTTAGTTACTTCCGGTCGGGCCTGGTCCCCTTGGTTGCAGCGCTGTTTCCAGTTCCCAAAATCGCGCTCTTGCCTCTGTTTGTCATCTGGTTCGGCATCGACGAGGGGTCCAAATACGCGCTGATTGCTTTCGGAACCTTCACCCCGACTGTGGTTGCGACCTATGGCGCTGTCGATAACGTTGACCGAACGCTCATCCGCATGGGCCAAAGTTTCGGCCTCACCTGGTTGTCGATCGTCCGGAAAATCATCCTGCCTGGGGCGATGCCTGGCATCCTATCGGGCCTGCGCATTTCGCTCGCCATTGCGATCATTCTGCTGACTGCGGCAGAAATGCTCGGTGCAGAATACGGTATCGGCGCCTATGTGCTCCAGGCTGGATCACTTTATGACCTCGACCGTCTGTTTGCAGGCGTGGTGATCCTGTCGCTGTTGGGTGTGATCATCAACGCACTGATCGGAGCGATCGAGCGGCGTCTCTTAAGCTGGCGCGTCTAACCGCCGGCTACCGCCTCACTTCCAATTCACCGGCATAGGTCTTGTCATCAACCGGCTCCATCCACTCGGCAACGGAGCCGTTTTCAGCTTCATGGATTGCCAGATGTACCATAGAGACATGCCGGGCAGCGCCATGCCAGTGTTTGACAGCCGGCGGGATCCAGATGACATCGCCGGGCATGATGGACAGTTTTTCCTGCCCCCAAAGCTGGACAAATCCGGCGCCGCTCAGGATCTGCAACGTTTGACCGAGCGGATGCGTGTGCCAATGGGTGCGCGCACCGGGTTCAAAAGTGACTTGGACCACCTGCACCCTGCCCGGTTTGGGCGATTCAATCACCGGGTCTTGCCAAACCGCGCCAGTAAAATAATCCGGATTGGCCCGTTTGGTCGGCCGTGACCCGGCCTCATAGACCGTCAACACACTCATGAAGCACTCTCCTGCGCGGCCTCTTTCGCCGCAGGCTTGGGGTTGCGCTTCCAGTTGATCAGAAGAACACCGAATATGGCAAGGCAAATCCCGGCAAAGGTTTCCAGGTCGAGCGTTTCATTCAAAAAAACGACTCCCAGTACAACACCGACCCCGGAGCGCAAATAGGCCTGGCTCGCCGTGCCCATCGACCCGATCGTGTTGATCAGCCGGAAGTAAATCAAAAAAGCAAAGGCGGTACAAAAGACGCTCAGAACCCCGGCAGCAGTCAGGCTTTCATTGGAGATTTGCAAGGCCCATGGCTGATCCAGAACAAGACTGAAAGGCAGAAGTGTTGCCGTCGCGCAGATCAAGGTGCCGGCGGCCGTGACCATTGGCGGCAAATGCGCAAACCGGCGCCCGCGGATTGCGGCAATGCCATAAAGGGCTGCACCTGCAAGGACCGCCACCTGCGGCATGAATGCACCGCCAAGGCTTTCCAGCGCGCCTGTGCCGACGATCAGTACAATCCCAGCAACACCTGCCAACGCTCCAAACAACTGCTGAATTGCCGGCCGCTCGCTGCCCGACATCAAAACCAGCGAAAAGAAAAAGACAAATAGCGGTGACGTTGAATTGAGGACACTGGCAACAGCGCTGTCGACCGACTGTTGCCCCCAGGCCAGTAACATCCAGGGGCCAGTACTGTTAACGATCGACTGAATGAAAAACAGCCACCAGGTTTGCCTGTCCGTCGGCAGTTTGAGGCCGCACAGCGCCAGAATACCAAGCAGAACCAGGGACGCCAAGCCGACCCGCAGTGTGATCAGAGTAAACGGCGGAATGGTGTCCAGCGCTACGCTGATCCACATGTAGGAGGAGCCCCAAAGGAGCGCGAGCAATCCCAGAAGGCCAAATTCAAAGACTCTGCCGGACATCATTCCCCCTGATCATGAAGGGCGCGGCTGTCAGCCGGTGCCTGCTCCCGATCCTCCATGCCATAGTCCCGCAGAACGGTGCAGACCCGCAGGCGGTAGTCCTTAAAATAGCTGTTGCGGCCCGCGGCTTGCGCTTTCCGGTGCTGGGTAAGCTGACGCCATTCGTTGAGGGCTGCCTCATCGCGGAAAAACGACAAGGACAAAAGCTTTTCCGGGTTGGTCAGACTCTGAAATCGCTCCACTGACAAAAATCCATCAATCTCCTCGACCAATGGCCGCATCTCAGCGGCCACATCGAGATAATTCTGTTTCTTGTCTTCATGCGGCGTGACTTCAAATATGACGGCGATCATTGGTTCTCTCCCTCAAACCCAACCAACTTGCTGTGCGGCGCGGAGGCCAGTTTCAAAAACGTCCGGTCTTCTCTCAAGATAAATTTTTCCCGCATCGCAAATTCATAGTTTTCCTTGCCCAGAGGATCGGCAGAAAGCCGCGCACGGTAAGCCTCATAGGCGGCGAGGGTCTCAATGGAATAAACACCATAGGCCAGTGTGGTAGAGCCTTCGTGCGGGGCGTAATAGCCGATCAAGTCTGCGCCGCACCGGGGAACCGCTTCGCCCCAATTTCGGGCATAGGTTTCAAATTGCGCCTTTTTTGTCGGGTCGATGTGATAGCGGATAAAGCAAGTGATCATTCGGAACCTTCTTTCTAGGGAATTGCGAAGGCCCTTTCTCTGCCACGGTTTGTCGTGCCAATGCTTCGACGCAGGCCGAAGTGTTTTTGATGGCGTTCGAAGTGGGTTCGTGGCACCATCGCAAGAATACTTCGATGGAGGACGAGGCATGAAAGATGGACCGGACATTGCCCGTATAGGTGCGTTAATCGGCGATCCCGCCCGCGCCAACATCCTCTCGGCTCTTATGAGCGGTAAGGCACTGACAGCAACGGAATTGGCAGTTGAAGCTGGGATTACCGGACAGACCGCCAGTTCTCATTTGAAGAAACTCATGGAAGGCGGCTTGCTGACCCAGGCCAAACAAGGCCGCCACAGATATTTCGCTTTGGCAGGCGCCGACGTCGGATCAATGCTAGAAGCCCTAATGGGCCTTGCCGCGAAAAAGGGGCACCTGCGGACACGAACTGGGCCGAGAGACCCTGCCATGCGAACCGCCCGCGTCTGTTATGACCATCTGGCCGGTGATATGGCCGTCAGGATATATGACAGTTTTCAATCCCGTGGTTTTCTCCAGGCGGCCTCAGGCGAAAGCAGCCTCGGGCTGACCGCTGGGGGCGAGGACTTTGCAAGGTCATTAGGGATTGATCTGGACCAGTTGATAGCTGCCCGCCGGCCGCTCTGCCGCGCCTGTTTGGACTGGAGCGAACGGCGCAATCATTTGGCAGGCAGCCTCGGCGCCGCGCTCCTGACCCGCTTTCAGGACAACAGATGGCTGAGAAAAGAGCCGGACAGCCGCGTTGTGCATATCTCGCCGAAAGGGGAAACGGAGCTAATAAAGCTGTTTCCGGTCACCTGACCAAAGCACACCCGGCCAACGCCGGGTGTTTTGCAAAACCGCCTCCGCAGATGGAATTTTATTGCCAAGTTCTGGGCTGCTGCCGGATGAGGCCTATGGGGCTACAGGTGGAAACTCTACCGCGCTTTGCGGCCCTGACGGGCTTCGCGGAAACTGCGGTATAGGCGGGCTGGCAGCCAGGGCAGCCGGTCCCGGTTGTAGTCTTGGCGTTGGTTGATCAAAATAGTTTTCGCAACTTGCACAATCATTTTTATCTCCTTGCCCGGACAAAAGACCCGGTTCCTTATTGCTTGATTTAAAAATAGCGCACCAAGTGCACTTTTTCAAGAGCGCACCTGGTGCACATTGTGCAAAATTTCTTTTTATTTCCTTACGCCTTGCCCATCCAAACCGGGTCCATATTTTGTTAGCCGGATTAGTACGGACGACAAAAAAACTCCCGCGGCAGTGCCGCGGGAGCAAAGAAGTTCTGCAACACCTTGTAGTAGAAGGTTATTCGGCCGCTTCCATCCGCGCCGGATCGTAGTTGAGGATCGGAGCGAGCCAGCGCTCGGCATAAGAAAGATCCCAGCCCTTGCGCGCTGCATAATCTTCGATCTGATCCCGTTCGATCTTGCCGACACCAAAATAGTGGCTGCCAGGATGGGCAAAATAGAGCCCGGAGACCGAAGACCCAGGTAGCATCGCTCGGCTTTCGGTGAGCTGGATGCCCGTCAGCTTCTCCGCATCGAGCAAACGGAACAACGTGTCCTTTTCCGTATGGTCCGGCTGAGCCGGGTAGCCCGGTGCCGGCCGGATACCTTGGTATTTCTCGGCGATTAGATCCTCGTTGGAGAGTGTCTCATTCGCCGCATAACCCCAGATGTCCTTGCGAACGATCTGATGCAGTTTTTCTGCAAAAGCTTCAGCCAGACGGTCGGCAAGCGACTGAGCGAGGATTTTGTTGTAGTCGTCCGCTGCATTTGCATAGCGTGCGACCAGCTCATCCTCGCCGTGGCCCGAGGTGACGGCAAAGCCGCCGAGCCAATCGCCAACGCCATCGGATTTTTGCGCAATAAAGTCGCTCAAAGCGACATTGGCACGCCCGCCAGCTGTGCGCGCCATTTGCTGGCGCAGAGTATAAAACGTTGCTGCAATGTCACCGCGGTTTTCACCGGTATAAACCTCAATATCATCACCTACGGCATTGGCCGGCCAAAGACCCACAACACCGCGCGCGGTCAACTGCTTCTTCTCGACAATTTCGTCCAGCATCCGCCGGGCATCGTCATAAAGCGCCTTGGCCGCAACGCCGTAGCGGTCATCGGTGAGAACTTGCGGATAGCGGCCCTTGATCTCCCAAGTGGAAAAGAACGGCGTCCAGTCGATCACCGGAACCAGTTCTTCCAGCGGAAACGCGTCGAACACTTTGGTGCCGAGATGCTTCGGTTTCACAATGGTTTCGGCTGCAAAATCGGCCTTGAAGGCATTGTCCCGCGCATCCTTTAAAAGCACACGTCGTCCCGCTCCCCGGCCTGCGGCGTGCTTTTCGGCAATATCGGCATATTCCGTACGAACCTCACCGTAATAAGGCGCCCGCCCGTCCTCACTCATCAGTTTCGAAGCGACACCAACTGCCCGGCCCGCATCGGTCACATAGATAGCTTGCCCCTTGTCGTAGTTCGGGTGGATCTTGACTGCTGTGTGGATCTTCGACGTGGTCGCTCCACCGATCAGCAGTGGGATGTCGAGACCTTCCCGCTCCATTTCAGCGGCCACATGACACATTTCATCGAGGGACGGCGTGATCAGGCCTGAAAGGCCAATGATGTCGACCTTCTCTTCAAGGGCCGTTTGCAAAATTTTGGCAGCAGGAACCATCACCCCGAGATCGATGACCTCGAAGTTGTTGCACTGGAGCACAACGCCAACGATGTTTTTGCCAATGTCATGGACATCGCCCTTCACGGTCGCCATCAAGATCTTGCCGGCAGAAGAATGGCCCTCAAGTCCCTGCTCTTCCTTTTCCTTCTCCATGAAGGGCATCAGGTAGGCGACGGCCTTTTTCATGACGCGGGCGGATTTCACCACTTGCGGCAGGAACATCTGGCCGGAGCCAAAGAGATCGCCGACGACATTCATGCCATCCATCAACGGGCCTTCGATGACGTGGAGTGGGCGATCGAAGGCTTGGCGGGCTTCTTCGGTATCTTCTTCGACAAAATCGGCGATACCATGGACCAGCGCATGCTCCAAACGCTTGGCAACGTCCCAGGTCCGCCAGGTAAGGTCGGCTTCCTTTTTCTTGCCGCCCTCGCCTTTCCAACGTTCGGCCGCTTCCAGCATGCGGTCGGTTGCGTCAGACCGGCGGTTCAAAACGACGTCTTCACAAAGCTCACGCAGTTCTGCGTCTAGGTCGTTGTAGACCGCCAACTGACCGGCATTGACGATCCCCATATCCATGCCTTTTTGTATGCAGTGGTAGAGGAACACCGAATGCATCGCTTCGCGCACGGCCTCATTGCCGCGGAAGGAAAAGGACAAGTTCGAGACACCGCCCGAGACGTGAGCATGGGGCAGGTTTTCCCGGATCCAGCCTGTTGCCTCGATAAAATCGACGCCATAGTTGTCGTGCTCTTCGATACCAGTGGCCACTGCAAAGATATTCGGATCGAAGATGATGTCTTCCGGCGCAAAACCGGCTTTTTTGGTCAAGACCTCATAGGACCGCGCGCAGATTTCAGTCTTACGGGCAAAGGTGTCCGCCTGGCCTTGCTCATCAAAGGCCATGACAACAACAGCTGCGCCATAGCGGCGGATCAGCTTGGCCTGTTCCAGAAACGCTTCTTCGCCTTCCTTCATTGAGATGGAGTTGACGACGCCTTTGCCTTGAATGCACTTCAGGCCAGCTTCGATGACGCTCCACTTGGAACTGTCGATCATCACCGGCACCTTGGCGATATCAGGTTCTGCTGCCACCAAATTCAAGAACGTGACCATGGCTTCTTCGGAGTCCAGAAGCCCCTCGTCCATGTTGATGTCGATGATCTGGGCGCCGTTTTCGACCTGCTGGCGGGCAACATCTAGTGCCGTCGCATAATCCCCTTCCTTGATCAACTTGCGGAAGCGGGCCGACCCGGTGACGTTGGTTCGCTCCCCAACATTGACGAAGTTGACTTCCGGAGTGAGCGTGAACGGCTCCAGGCCGGAAAGACGCATATGCCGGTCCACCTCAGGAATCACACGTGGGGCCTTGCCTTCAACAGATTCGGCAATCGCCTTGATGTGCGCAGGCGTTGTGCCGCAACAGCCACCAACAACATTCACGAGACCAGCTTCAGCAAATTCCCCAATGAGACCGGCCATATGTTCCGGGCTCTCGTCGTATTCGCCAAACTCGTTCGGCAAACCGGCATTCGGGTAAGCACAGACAAGCGTATCGGCCACCCGGCCGATTTCATCGACGTGGGCCCGCATTTCTTTCGCACCGAGCGCGCAGTTGAGCCCGATGGTCAGCGGGTTGGTATGGCGGACGGAATTCCAGAAAGCTTCCGGCGTCTGGCCAGAGAGCGTCCGACCGGAAAGATCGGTGATCGTTCCCGAGATCATCACCGGCAATTCCTTGCCGATTTCCTCAAAGACTTCTTCAATTGCAAACAGCGCCGCCTTGGCGTTCAACGTATCGAAGATCGTCTCGACCAGAAGGATGTCCGCGCCGCCTTTGATCAATCCACGCACCGCTTCACCATAGGCTATGCGCAGATCGTCAAAAGACACAGCCCGGAACCCCGGGTTGTTGACGTCCGGCGAGATCGACGCCGTCCGGTTGGTCGGCCCAAGGGCTCCGGCCACAAAACGAGGCCGGGATGGATCCTTGGCCGTCACCTGATCACAGGCCTCGCGCGCAAGACGCGCACTTTCAAAGTTTAGCTCATAGGCCAACTCTTCCATGCCGTAATCGGCCTGGGCGATCGTCGTGGAGGAAAAGGTGTTGGTCTCAACAATGTCCGCGCCCGCTTCCAGGTAATCGACGTGGATCTGCCGGATGGAGTCTGGAAGAGTCAGGCTGAGAAGGTCGTTGTTGCCCTTCACATCGGAGGACCAATCCTTGAACCGATCCCCGCGATAGGCAGTCTCATCCAGTTTCAACAGCTGGATTTCGGTTCCCATGGCCCCGTCCAGCACCAGAATGCGTGACTTGGCTATATCTTGAAGGCGCTTGAAAGCGTCTGACTTGATCACGGGATGTCCTAACTTTTTAGCCTTGGTCCCGGCTCATAGGCCAGGACGGCGTCTTTTTCTACAGTGCTGCCCCGGGCCTGATCCGGGGTCAAAACGTTTTTGATGGTGAGGTCCCGGCTCAAAACCGGGACAGCATCACGGAACCTTTGGTCAAGCTGCAACTTGTTGGTGTTCGGGCTTGCCCATGCCGAGCATGTGGCAGATGGCGAAGGTCAGATCCGCCCGGTTCATGGTGTAGAAGTGGAAGTCCGTGATGCCACGATCGACCAGATCCATGACCTGTTCACAAGCAATCGCCACACCGACCAGCTTGCGGGTATCGGGATCATTGTGAAGACCTGAAAAGCGGCGGGCGACCCATTCCGGGATCGAGGTGCCGCATTTTGCGGAAAACACCATGGTCTGCTCGAAATTGTGGATCGGCAAGATGCCCGGGATCACCGGAATATTGATGCCGGCAGCTGCAATCCGGTCCAGATAATCGTCAAACAGATCGTTGTCGAAGAAGTACTGAGTGATGATCCGGTCTGCACCGGCGTCCACTTTCCGCTTCAGATTGTCGATCTCTTTTTGCCAGCTGCCGCTTTCGGGGTGCTTTTCCGGGTATCCAGAAACGGAAATGTCGAAGTTGGCGATTTTCTTGATGCCCGCGACCAGGTCTGTCGCATAGGCATAGCCTTCCGGATGCGGCTCATAGAGCGCACCGATCCCAGCAAGCGGGTCACCGCGCAGCGCCACCAGATGGCGGACACCAAGATCCCAATAGTCTTTGACGATCGCATCGACTTCTGATTTCGGCGACCCCACGCATGTCAGATGCGCGGCCGGGGCAAGATCGGTTTCCTTCAGGATACGCTCAACGGTTTTATGAGTGCGCTCGCGGGTCGAGCCACCGGCTCCATAGGTCACCGATACAAAAGAGGGATTGAGCGGCGCCAGACGCTGGACCGTAGTCCAAAGTGTCTCTCCCATCTTCTCGGTTTTTGGTGGGAAGAATTCAAAAGACGCGGTGATCGGCGTCTTGGAAACACCTCGGGACAGTCTGGAGGACAATGGGGACATGTCAGGCAACCTCTCGGGAAGGGTCGTGGGCAGGCACGTCGGTGATGATCCGCCGGTCACGTGCAAGCCAAAGGGTAACGGTCAGTTTGCTGTCATCGGCCTCGCCAGGGACGAGGTCGGTTGTTTTTTCAAGATCGAGATTCAGGGCGTCAAGCCAGCGTTCCATCTGGTCGCTGGTAAATCCGAGACGCCGGTGGGCGTGTTGATCTCGCAAGAATTCCAGTTCATGCGGAGCAAAATCAACGATCAGGAGGCGTCCGCCTGGACGCAGCGCGCGTGCAGCTTCTGCGAGCGCTCGGGCTGGATCGTCGAGGTAATGTAGCACTTGGTGAATGGCAACAACGTCGAAAGACTTTGGCGGCACATTGAGCGCATAAACGTCGCCGTGACGCACCTGGGCATGATTGAGCCCCGCCTTCGACAGATTTGCCCGGGCCACCGCCAGCATGTCATGAGACGCATCGACGCCCAGCGCCGTGACGTATTGATCGGCAAAGACTTCCAACAAACGGCCAGTTCCAGTCCCAAGATCCAGGAACGACTGGAACGGAGTGTCGCCAAGGGACGCCCGCATTGCTGCTTCCACATCAGCTTCATGAACATGAAGAGAGCGTTCGCGGTCCCAATTCAGCGCGCGGGCTGCAAAGAAGGCCGCTGCTTCTTCCGCTTTTGCTTTGCGGATCGCCTGGAAGCGCTCCTGATCGGCGGCCAGAACCGGATCTTCCTTGGAAATCCGAGCCACGATGTCACGCGCCAAAGCGCCTTCTGGGCCATCGGACAAGCGGTAATAAACCCAAGACCCTTCAGGGAAACGCTGAATGAGATCCGCTTCGGCAAGAAGCTTCAAGTGACGGGAAATGCGCGGCTGGCTTTGACCAAGAATTGCGGTCGCATCCTTTACGGTCAATTCACTCTGCGAGAGCAGCGCGATCAGGCGGATGCGGGTTGCCTCGCCGACCGCCCTCAGGGCCGCCAGGGTGTCGTCTACGGAAAGAGTATCTCGGTCAGTCATTCGCAAGCCATCAATATCGATATAAAGATATCTTTATATCAAACATGAAATCGATGCAAGTCCATTAGAAAGAAACCGTCACGCTTTAGCTTCAAAGCGACAAAAATGGCAAAGCAACGGTTAACAGGACGGTTCACGGACCGCCCGCCGCCTCTTCCCGCAACCAATCGAGAAACGCTTTAGCCAAACGCTTGGGCCGCTTTTTCTGAGACACGATGGCCCCAAAACCGCATTCAATCTTCTCAAAACCGAAAGGAGCGACCAGCCGGCCATCGGCCAGCTCGTCAGCAACGATGCGCTTTTCGACGAGAGCAGCGCCAAAACCTGCCAAAGCGGCTTCGATCACGAGAAATGTATGCGGATAAGGGACCGCACTTTTAGCTTCTACAGAGACGCCGGTGAGATCCTGATAGCGTTGCCATACATCTCCTGGCAATTCTTGTACACAGCGGGTTTTTACGCGCAGCTGTTTGCCGTCGATCTCAACATCAAGGCCGGGCGCGTGAACAATGCCAAAGGCGACATCTCCTAAAACTTCAATGTCCGTCCGGCCGCCAAATTGCCAGCGCAATCTGTCCCAGGTCAGGATCGCATCCATTTGATCCTCCTCAAGCCAGTGTTTTCCGGTCATGCGGAAATTGACCTGTGCATCCGGGCATTTTTGATAAAAGCGCGGCAGGCGCGGCATCAGCCACCGCATTGCAAACGTCGCGCTTATACCAATGTCGAGCGACGGACTGTCTGCATGTCGCGTCAGCTTTTGCCAGGCCGCCTCCATATCGTCCAGAGACCGGCCAATAGATCGGGCAAACTCTTCTCCCTCCGGGGTCAAAGTCACACCCTGCCCGTCCTTTCGAAACAAGGGAACACCGGCTTGCTCCCCCAAATGCGCGAGCTGTTTGCTGATGGCACCATGGGTACGTCCGAGTTCATCCGCCGCAGCACTCATCGACCCAAGCCGCGCGGTCGCCTCAAAGGCAGGCAAGGCGTTGAGCGGCGGCAACTGTTTCATGAGATCTCCTGGGCGTCAGTTTTATATGTTCCATTTTCTCACATATAAATGACAACTTCTCCTTCGACAAAGTGGAAGCTCAACGCCATTGTGAAAACCGATAACGGAGATCGTCTGCTGGTTTCTCAGGCGCTTTTAGCTACAGCTCAGGGAAACTGCACCACGACTCTCTACACTTCGCTCGCCGATCTATCACATTTCAATTTTCAATGAGATTATCCAATGCCTCACATAAACAGAGTTTGGGCACGGCTTATGGCCCGACTTTCTGCCTGGCAACTGAAGGCACAGAACACAAGAGAAGAGCGCAGGCTACTTTATGAGGAAGCCGACAGCGTTTTGGAAGATCTCGGCATCACACGCGATCAGCTGCGCGGTCCCGCTCTTCGACGAGCACACCAGCCGCCGAAAGAAAAATCGACATGCAATGCGGACATCCTGATTTTTCCGGGTTTCTCTGGAACTGATCCAAACATTCTACAACAATTGGAAGACCAAGTTGCCGCTGCACAGACGAAAGAAAAAGTAGTCAAAAGTTTAGAACCATAAGCATCGTTTTTGCTGCCCTCACTTCCGCATCCAATCAGCAAAACTGAAGGCATCCCGCAAAAATTGCTCCTCCTACTTTAGCACGAAATGCTTGTGCGCAGTTGCGTACATCTTAATTCGCATTAGTATTATTCACTAGCAATAGACTTAATGGCTTCTTCTCCAAAAGAGGCACCATAGACCCGTTAGGCAGTTGAAAGAGGTCGCGTTCAAATCGGGCGCGTCGGTAGGAGTTACTGAAAAACAAGTGAATTTCTGAGGGAGGAGACACTGATGAAACGCTTTATAGGGGCTGCAGCCGGTCTTTTGGCCGGGCTTTGTGTGGCTCAAGCGGAAAATGTCAACGAAGACAGTATTCGGGAGGCTGTAGGCCGTATCGATACCGCTGCAATCATCAAGAACGATATGACCGATCGTAACTGGCTGAATTACGGCCTCAATTATGCCGAAACCAGGTACTCACAGCTCAACAGCATCACAGCAGAAAATGTGAGCGAGCTCGGACTAGAGTGGTCCTACAACCTTGAATCACGCCGGGGCGTTCAAGCCACCCCAATAGTTATCGACGGCGTTATGTATGTCACGGCGTCTTGGTCGATTGTTCATGCGATCGACGCGATGACTGGAAAAAAGCTCTGGGTCTACGACCCTGAAGTCCCTGGGGAATACGCGGCCAAAGGCTGTTGCGACGTCGTCAATCGGGGTGTCGCTGTCTATCAGGGAAAGGTTTTTGTCGCCTCTTATGACGGCTATCTCCACGCTCTGGATGCAGCGACTGGAGAAGTTCTCTGGAAAATCGACACCATCGAGAACAGGGAGATGTCCTACACTGTCACAGGGGCTCCGCGGGTGATCAACGGAAAGGTAATCATCGGAAACGGCGGCGCGGAGTTTGGTGTGCGCGGTTACATCACTGCTTATGACACCAAGACCGGCGATGCAGCGTGGCGCTGGTACACGGTACCAGGTGACCCGGAAAAGCCATATGAAAACGCGGCTATGGAAATGGCGGCAAAAACCTGGGATCCATCTGCCAAATACTGGGAAGCCGGCGGCGGCGGAACTGCCTGGGACGCTATGGCGTATGACCCAGACCTTAATCTGCTTTACATCGGCACCGGCAACGGATCTCCTTGGAATCAGCATTTGCGGTCACCGGCAGGCGGCGACAATCTGTTTCTGGCTTCGATTGTTGCGCTCAACCCGGACACTGGAGATTATGTCTGGCACTATCAGAATACACCTGGTGATACCTGGGATTATACGTCGACCCAGCACATCATTTTGGCGGACCTGGAGATCGACGGCAAAATCCGCAAGGTGCTGATGCAAGCGCCGAAAAACGGCTTTTTCTATGTAATCGACAGGACCAACGGAGAATTCATCTCTGCCAAGCCGTTTGTAGAGACTACCTGGGCAAAAGCATACGGCGAAGACGGGCGGCCCATTGAAAACCCAGATGCGCGGTCCAAGGACAAACCATTCGAGACTGTGCCGTCGGCCTACGGCGCTCACAACTGGCACCCGATGAGTTTCAATCCGGATACCGGCCTGGTTTACATACCGGCGCAAGGTGTACCGCTCGTACAGGCAACCGATCCGAATTGGCAGTTAAATTCCCATAAGCCAATGTCGACCATGTCCGGTGTGGGCTGGAATCTCGGTTACCTTTTCAATGTTGTTGCACCCAAGGCAACCCCATTCGGTCATCTGCTCGCCTGGGATCCGGTCAATCAACGTGAGGCCTGGCGAGCGGAATATGTTTCTCCTTGGAACGGCGGCACGTTAACAACAGCTGGTAACCTCGTCTTTCAGGGGACTGCCGACGGCCGTTTCATCGCATACAACGCAACAACAGGGGAAACACTCTGGCAAGTTCCCATGACATCCGGTGTCATTGCTGCGCCCATGACTTGGCAACGAGACGGCACCCAATATGTAACCATTGCCGCCGGTTGGGGCGGCGTTTACGGCCTGATGCAGCGGGCAACGGAAAAGGTCGGACCAGGCCGCGTCTTCACATTCCGCATTGGCGGTGAAGAAAAAATCCCGGCCGCCGAAATCTCAGACCGTACCGAGCTGGTCTCTGGAGTTCCATACCAACCGGAGCAGGTTACCGCAGGCCTTGCAACATATGTCTCAAATTGCTTGTTCTGCCATGGCGTGCCTGGCGTCAACAATGGCGGGGCTGTTCCAAATCTCGGCTATTCGACGCCAGAGGTTTTGACCAATGCAGAGGCTTGGGTCTTAAAAGGGGCCGGACTACACAACGGAATGCCGCGCTTTGATGCTCACCTGAACGACACGGATGTGCAGAACGTCCTGGCCTTCATTCAAGGCACTGCGGATTCATTGCGAGCGGCAGCTACTACAAAAACAGAATAGGGAATAAGCTGCTTTAAAGCGCAAAATACTACAAGCACTTGAGACTGAAACAGGGTTCTGAAGCTTTCGCTGCAGAGCCCTGTTCTTTGTCCTTCAGAAATCGTTGGTGAAGAGGACGTTAGATCTGTTCTCCGCCATTTTGATCCGACTGCGCGTCTTCGGCTTCGATCATGCCTGAGGCTGCCGCACCAGCAGCGGCAGCCTTAGCCAATGCATCGCTGTTCAGCTTGTCATCGTTCTCACCATCCTGATCGGATGCCACATGTACGGTGACCTGGCGGTGCGCGAACTTGATTCCGTTCTCGCGGAACAAGTCCTGCAGCCCGGCATAGACCACTTTACGCAAGATGAACTGCTTGCCGGGTTTGGTCATGAACTTGACCCGGGCGACCATGGCAGAATCTTCCATCGACAGAATGCCCTGCGACTTCAACGGCTGCAGGAACATCGGACCGTATTCTTCGTCCTCCATAAGCCGTTGACCATACTTCTTGATGATCTTGCGCATTTTTTCGACATCCGTGTCGTACGTTACCCGGAAGGCAAGCTTCATCATTGCCCAGTCACGGGAGAAGTTCTCCACGACCTGGATTTCACCGAAGGGAATGGTGGTCAGCGCTCCACGGTGATGGCGCAACTGCATTGAGCGGATCGAAATCTTTTCGACCGTGCCTTTGGCGGATCCAATGTCGATGTATTCGCCTTTGCGGAAGGCATCATCAATCAAATAGAACGCCCCGGAGAAAATATCCCGGATCAGCGTTTGGGCCCCGAACCCGATAGCCAGGCCGACCACACCGGCACCGGCGAAGAGTGGAGCAATGTTCACGCCGAGCTCGGCCAAGACCACCATTGCCGCAATGACCACGATGGTGATCAGCAGGAAATTCCGGAAGATCGGTAGAAGTGTTGAGATCCGGCTTTCTCCGGTTCCGCCAATTTCGACCTCTTCATCACTTTCGGCTGGAGATTCTTTGGCGATCTGCCGGTCGATCAGGATTTTGACCGCCTCGTAGGCCATGTAGCCCAGGAACACCACCAGCAGAACCTCAACAAAGTCTCCGATCATGGACCCGTTGCCGGACATGTTCAGGCCCCACAAAGACGTCAGAAGATCCAGCGCGCCGAAAACAACCAGGATCGCCGCCCCCCGATCAAGCAAGGCCCGGAACGGGGACCGTTCCGCTTCCCTGTCGGCGGCCTCGGCATGGGCTTGCGCACGAGCACTGTCCGCATCCTGTTCGACACCCTCGCTTTCTTCCGCCCGCTGAATGTCTTCCGCAATCTCTGCCTCAATCTTCGCCGTATCGAGGCGCGGCAGCAGGATCCGGTCGATCAACAGAATAAGCAGCCCATAGGCTACAGCAGCAACAAGAAGAACTTGAATTGGCGCGGCAACCAGGCCTGTGGCGGCCGGCAAATCCAACAAGATCCGCAACGCCGAAATCGCCCAAGCAATCACAAAATAAATCACCGCAACCAAGTGCCAGACGGAGGCCAGCACCCGCCGCCACATGGTTGGCTGTTCTTCGTTCTGGCCCCGGATCAAGCGGGCGACAACCTTGCGGTAAGCGACCGTGATCGCGCTCAAAAGGAGCATAGATACTGCGGATGCTCCGATCAGAGCCATCTTGTGAATGTCCTGCGGGAGCCCGAGCCGTTCCATCCAGAGACAGAATGCAAATGCAATGATCGACACGCCACTGCCGATCAAGAGAAACCGGTAAAGGCCCTTCGCCTCTGTATTGGAGAGCGCTACCAACCTGTGGCTCTCAGCGTCTGGCGCCAAGACATTCATCCATATGATCCGAAGAATCATGAAGGCCGAACTCATGCTGAAAACAACCAGCGCCGTCTCATTGGCAGCTTCCAGCCCGGTTCCGATCAGCAGGTAAACGAGGGTGGCCACGATGAAATAAAGGCCAACCCCAACGATCATCAAAATAGCCCGCAAATAGAGGTAAATGATCTTGTCCGAGCGGGTATAGACATCAGGTTTGTACATGCTGGCGAATTGCCGACGTCCCCAGCGGGCGAGCAGGGTCGATGCGGCAAGGCCAAAAAGAACAGCGATCACCACATCGATCAGCGCGGCAGCAATCCAGCTCAGCCCCCGATCGCCCCCTTGATCCTCTAGGGTTTCGACCATAGCGTCTTGGATGGTCGGAATTTTTTGAACAATTGACTTCAAGATGTCCCTGGCTCGGATCGCTTCGTCGGCGAACTCATCCATGGTTTCCATCATCTCGCCGCCAGCTTCAGCTTCTTCGCTGGCGAGGGTCTCTGACTGCGCTTCTACAGAGTTTGACCCCGCCGCATCTCCGTCACCGGCACCGGATGTGACTTTGGATAGAAGGCTCGCCGCGCCTTGCGCGTGGGCCTGTTGCATATCCGCAGCCCCGACCACCAAAAGCCCGAGGACCAAGAATGACAACATAGGCAGCCGGCACAAACGCTCGATCACCACCGCACCTTGTTGAGCTCTCAGGAGATGTCTGAGTGGATTGCGCATTCTCATACCGTGCTGCCTTGTTTCAGAATCGGGTTCATTCTGTAAAGCACGGTTCCTCTAGGGAAAAAAGGCACTTACCTGCCGAACAAAGAACTAAACAAAAAAAGCCCGGCACAAAGGCCGGGCTAGCAGGTCACGCACAATGTGCCAGCAGGGATCAGTTTAAGACATTGTAGCTCCAATGAGCGACTTTACGCTTGGCCTCTCCAGCGGTCATGCCTTCGAAAAGCCGCATCGCGTCGCTGCGAGCTTCCGGTGTCAGGCGGTGGCGCCATGGGCCGATTGCCAGCAAGGATCTGACTGTGATCGCCGAGAAACCGGACGCTTTGGCCAGGATTACAAAGGGCTCCGGATCGGGGCGCACCATCCAATGGCTTGCAACTTCAACGCCGCAGCGGACCAGCCAAGCAAACGTCGCAACAGCTTCGGCGAAGCGGTCTTCAGAGGCAAAGCGGCGGAGAGAGGCCTCATTCACCATGCCTTTTTTGGCAAGAAGCAATACGCGGCTGCGGGCCGTTTCGAAATCATAGCGTCCCAGCCAGTACTGGTTGGACATGCGGCGAGCTGCGATATCGGCCGCTTCATTCAATTTCTCTGCTTCGCTGTTGCGGCCAGAGGCCTGTAGCTTTTTCCGGACTTCTTCGCTCGCAATAGAGATCAGGCTGGAAATCTGCGCCTCGGCGAGGTCTCCACGATCACTTAAGCTCAACTGTAGTGTTGCGTCGGAAGCGGAATCGGAAATCAACAATTCAACCGAAGAGGTCGACAGGCTTGCGCCCTCATTACCGGCAATTTTCCGTTTGACCTTCAGATCCCCCTGACGCACCAGGATGTCGGTCACGTCTTCTGACAACACTTCCCGTTGCGCGATTGCAAACCGGTGATCATTGCCTTGCTTTTCTGCAATGGCCATCAAATCGGCATCCCGCAAAACGGTTGAGCACACCAGGATCGGCTCAGAAACTTCAATAACGTCATTGGCCAGCCGCCGGATTGTTTCCTCTGGGCCGCGCCGTAACGTGCTCATTTGTTCGGCTACGAACCGGCGAACTTCAGCTTCGACCATATCTACCAATCGCAGCAACACTGAATCGTAGATATCGACTTGCTCGTCTGAGCATCTGTCTGAAGTCAACGCAAAGAGCGTCGCCACATGACGGGCTAATTCTGCCCGCCGGGCGCTGCCCGCTTCCCCGGTCAGCTCCGAGAAGTTCACCAGTTCTGTTTTCAACGCTTCACTCATTGTCGTTACCAGTTCAAGATTGGTTGCCGTTCGGCGGCTCTGGTACCGAAGATGAGGGGGAGATTTAAAGAAGACAGAAACAGGTATTTGGAGAATGTAATCGTGTTTTTATAAATTTTGCCTAGAATTCTATGTATATTTGCCACATCCTCTATAGGATTTTGTTTTCATTCAATTTCTTTGGCTTTCTTCCGGTCTCTTCAGCAATAATACCAGCTTGAGAATATGCGAATATTTTTTTGGAGATCTGCAAATTCGATCGCAAACATGGGCTCGAAATTGGCTGCAGATTAATGGAACCGTTTACAAAACCGCCCTTTCCAACCTGAGAATTCACGTTTTCCCTACGTCCAAGTGAGGCAAGACAGGCTGTTTAATGAATGAACCTTAGGGCATCCGCCTTTCGCCAGCCTGAAACCACACCTTCCTATTAAATAATTTTTTCTTTCTTTATTGACATCATAGCCACTGCCTCCAATTTAATAGGATATTTCTTTTTAAATTGGAGGCAGTGATGATCTTGAAGTTCCCCATTTCCCAAACACGCCGGAAAACTCAATGGCCGGGGCAGAATCTCCTCCGCCAAATAGGTGGATACTGGCGGGCACGCAGGTCCAGACACTCCCTCGACAAAGTGCCGGATCAGATCCTCAAAGACGTTTTGTCAGATTATGGGTTGCAGATCCGAGAAGAAAGCAGACGGCGGAGGCACTCAGACTTGCCCTTTGATCGGTAAAAAACGCTAAATAAAGAAATACCGGCGCAGCTAGGCGCCGGTTCTTTTTTTGATCGGTCAGCTATCGAAATCTATTATTCGGCAGCTTGCAGGAAATCGGCCCCACGCTCGTCACTGTCGTTGCCACCGTCCTCCCGTTTGTTGAGCTGTTCCAGCAGAACACGGCGCTTGTCCGAAGCTTTTTCCAAATTGGCTTCTTTCACCGGACCGTAGCCCCGGATCAGATCCGGTACCCGAGCCAGTTCGACAAGCAAGCCGTAATTGCCATTGGGCAAACGGTTTAAGATATCGGCGATATCCTTTTCATATTGCGCGATCAAAGCCCGCTCTGCTTTCCGCTCGGCGGTCCGGCCAAACGGGTCGTACCATTTCCCGCGCGCGCCCTTAAACCCGGCCAGCACTTTGAAGGCGGAGAAAATCCACGGTCCAAACGCCATTTTCTCTGGACGGCCGGTCTTCGGATCCATGCGATGAGCCAACATCGGCGGCGCAAGATGTACCTTCAGCTTTTTCGGGTTTTCAAACCGCTGCGCAATTTTCTCTTTAAAAGCAGGATCGGAATAAAGCCGGGCAACCTCATACTCATCCTTATAAGCCATTACCTTGTAGAGCTGGTCAGCAACTGTCCATGTCAGGCGCATCGGGCCCGGGCCATGGGTCTCGTCTGCAGCTTTGATTTTCGCCACCAAATCCCGATATCGGGAGGCATAGGCGTCATCTTGGTATTTGACCAGCTCCTCCGCGTTAAACGCGATCTTCTCATCCAAGGTGAATTCCCGGGGTTTTTCTGTAGCGGGCAGCGCCTTGAGCAGAAGCTCTGCATTTTCCGCCAACACCCGACCGGCCCGGAACGCTTTGATATTGCCGGCGACGGCCGCGCCATTGAGTTCCAGAGAGGTTTCAATCGCATCCCCGGAAACAGGCAAAGCGCCAGCCTGATACGCCATACCGACAAGCAGCATGTTGGCGAAGATCGCATCCCCCAACAGCTTCTCTGCAATCCCAGCCGCGTCCATCGCGATATAGGTGGCTGAGGCTTCCTTGAGAGCCGTGTCCATCTTGATTTCATTAAACGACAAGGTTTGTTTCAGGACGAACTCAGCCGTTGGAGCGACTTTTGTATTCGCAACTGTGACCATGTTGCCACGATGAGCAAGCGCAAGCTGCTCCGCGTTGGTTGCAACCACCATGTCACTGGCGATCAACAGATCGAGGCTGGCCGCTGGAACCCGAGGCCCCTCAATTGCCTTGCCGCTATCAGCAAACCGGACATGCGACGTAACGGGGCCGCCCTTTTGCGCCAGGCCGGTCATATCCAGGGTCGAGGCTTGCTTGCCGTCGATATGTGCAGCCATTGCAAGAACCGCACTGATAGTGGTGACACCCATACCTCCAATGCCCGCAACCAGAGCATTTTGCGTGCGTTCCAGAGACGGCAGAACCGGATCTGGAAGGTTTGCGACCAAGGCATCGATGTCGACGTCGGCTTTTTTCGGCTTCTTCAGAGCTGCACCATCAATTTCTACAAAGGATGGGCAAAAGCCTTTGATGCAGGAAAAGTCCTTGTTGCAGCTCGACTGATTGATCACCCGTTTTTCGCCAAATGGTGTCGCAAGAGGCTCAACGGACAGGCAGTTGGATTGAACAGAGCAGTCGCCACAGCCTTCACAGACACGATCATTGATGAACAGGCGCTGATCTGGGTCCGGATAAAGGCCACGTTTACGGCGGCGGCGTTTTTCTGCGGCGCAAGTTTGATCGTAGACGATCACCGAAACGCCGTTGAACTCCTGCAGTTCCTCCTGCACATCCATCAACTCATCGCGGTGATGGATCTTGGTCCCCGCTGCGATCGGCACCCAGGAGCCAAAGGCTTCCGGATTTTCCGAAACAATTGCAATGCGTTCAACCCCTTCAGCTTCCAGCTGGCGGGTGATTTGTGGAACGCTCAGCTGGCCGTCATGCTTTTGGCCGCCGGTCATGGCGACCGCATCGTTAAACAAGATCTTGTAGGTAATCGGCACATTCGCGGCGATCGACTGCCGGATCGCCAGAATGCCGGAGTGGAAATACGTTCCGTCGCCAACATTTGCAAAGACGTGGCTGTCGCCAGAAAACGGCTGTTGACCGATCCAAAGCACACCTTCGCCGCCCATCTGGATTTGACCTTCCGTGGTCCGGCCAGCCATTTCCGTCATGGCGTGGCAGCCAATCCCTGGCATGGAGCGGGACCCTTCCGGCGTTTTCGTAGATGTGGAATGCGGACACCCGGAGCAGAAATATGGAATGCGTGACGCCCGTTCAGCATGACCTTGGGCCCACATGGCCTGTTTGGTCATGCGTGCGGCCACAGACCGCATTTCTTCGGTGATGGCCTCCGCTGGCAACCACTTCATCAGACCGTCGATCAGTTCTGCAACGGAGATTTCTAGAACATCCGTCAGGAACGGTGCACCATCCGGCCGGCGTTTGCCCCAGATCTCCGGCCGGCTCATGTCCGGCCAATGGTAGGAGATTTCCTTGATCTGCGGCTCCATAAAGGCCCGCTTGTGCTCAACGATCAGCAGTTTTTCAGCGCCACGGGCAAATTCCCTCAGGCCAAGCGGTTCCATTGGCC
The DNA here is from genome assembly GCF_965216085.1 of Roseibium sp. Taxonomy (GTDB): domain Bacteria; phylum Pseudomonadota; class Alphaproteobacteria; order Rhizobiales; family Stappiaceae; genus Roseibium. The sequence goes on from NZ_OZ244138.1 coordinate 4,057,591, forward strand.
AGGTGAGCGCAACTTTGTAGATGCCAAGGCCCAGCGCTTTTGCTTTTTCTTCTGTAAGGCCCATCAGGTCGAGAGCCTGCAAAAGATCCCGGTAAGCTTTGCCTGTCGAGACAATGCCGAGCTTCGCGTTCCGGCGCGTGCCAAAGGTGACGCGGTCGAGCCCGTTGGTCCTGACATAGGCTTGCGCTGCTGGGATCCGCAGTTCCCGCACAAGACGCTCTGTTTCAAGCCGATTGCCAAGAAGAAGGTCGCGGTTTTGATGATAGTCTTTACGCGGATCACCATCCAGTGGCCGCACTAGCCGGAGCCGGTCCGGAGAAACATTGATGGTCGCAGAGGCATCCATTGTATCGGCAACACAAATCAGAGCGCTCCACAGGCTGGTGAAGCGGGACATCTCCAAACCGTGCAGACCATAATCAAGCACATCCTGGATATCGGCCGGATTGAGAACTGGAATTTCCGCATGCTCGAAGAAGAATTCGCTTTGCGCCGGAAGGATTGAGGACTTTGCAAGATGATCATCACCGGCAAGAGCTAGGACGCCGCCATTGCGATCGGTTCCGGATGCATTTGCCTGGCGCAACGCATCGCCTGCCCGGTCGACACCTGGTGCCTTGCCGTACCAAACACCAAATACTCCGTCATAATCTGTTGGACGGCCAACACCGCCCTCACCGCGCAATTTCTGACTGCCCCAAACGGCGGTCGCGCCGAGTTCCTCGTTTACACCCGGCTTGAAGACTACGTCGTAGCTGTTGAGATGACGGTCCGCTCGGCCCAATTCGGTGTCGTACCCAGCCAGAGGCGACCCCCGGTAACCCGAAACAAACCCGCCGGTTTTCAGCCCGGCTTGCCGATCCAAACGAGCCCGGTCTAACAGCAGCCGGACAAGCGCCTGAATGCCGGTTAAGTAGACGCGGCCTTCCGTAGCGGTGTACTTATCTTCAAGGCTGACATTGGACACGTGCACATTCATTCGACATTCTCCTCCTACGCCGAAAGCGGCCCATTGCGCCCGGGCCTACCACTTCAGAATAATATCGTTCTTTCCAAAGGCAATTTCTGTGCTATCGTCACACTAATTCGTCACTAGGCAGCATAAAATATCCCGTTTATACCCAATGACCGAAAAATATCTACTCGACCCATCCGACATCCGCGTATTACGAGTTCTGCAACGGGACGCTTCGTTATCCATCGCGGAAGTCGCTAAAGAAGCCGGTATGAGTCAAACGCCTTGCTGGCGGCGCATCAAACGCCTGAAAGAACAAGGCATCATCAAACAAATCACCGCTATCATCGACCGCGAAGCGGTCGGCTTGGGATTTGTTGCTTATTCCTTTGTCAAACTTGCCGTTCCCAGCCGGGAAAACATGGAAACGTTTGACAAGCTCGTCCACCATTGGCCGGAAGTCGTTATTTGTGAACGTATCACTGGGGCTGTCGATTACCTAATCAAGGTCGTGACCGACGATATAAAAACCTACGACAACTTCCTGCGCTTGAAACTGCTTGATAATACACTGGTTTCCGACGTCCAGTCACGCATTGTCGTCAATACAGTAAAAGACACCGCCGCATTGCCCCTCAGAGAAAGCTGATATCAAGGTTTATGGTATCTTTCCGTTTCTGTGAGAGGATCCGCACGGCTTAGGGTAGCTATAGTTTGCGGTCACGGAGACATAAAATGCAGCGCAAAAGCTGGCTGGCAGGCTTGTATTTCCTTGCGGCGGCGGTTTGGGCAACCGCTGCTCAATGCCAACCGTTGATACTTGCGGCCAATCCCCAAGCTCCCTTCAAGTTCGAGCAAGACGGCCTCCTTTTAGGTATCGACTTGGACATCATGCGAGTGGTGCTCGGCCGCCTCGGAATTGAATACGAAGTCCAACTGATTAAATCGGACAAGCGGCTTCAAATTGAAGCTAAGGCCGGCCGTATCGACATGTTGCTGCTCTACTCAAAAAACGAGGCCAGGCAGACATATCTTGACTACCCGGAAGAATCTTATGTCGATCTCACCTGGAATTTCTTTATCCGCTCCGCTGATCAAGGCAAATTCACCTACTCGACCTTGGACGATCTGAAAGACCTCAGGATCGGCGCAACAGAGGGAATTTCCTATACAGAGGAATTCTGGAACGCAGGATTTAAACTTGACCTTGAAGCCGAAAACTCGCTGCAGATGAACAAGCTCTTGGCTGGCCGGATAGATGCCGTTCCTTTGAACACGATTGCGACACTCTACCGGGCGCAAATTGGCGGCTATCGTGATCAGATCTCGTTCCTGCCAAAACCGATGAAATCCAAAGCCTATTTCAATGTATTTTCAAAAGCGTCGACCCATCCGGACATGGACCGGTTAAAATCGAACTACGACGATATCATCCGAAAACTGAAGAAAGACGGGACGATTGATGAAGTGAAACAGCGCTATATCGGCTCATCAAGTTAGGGTCAGGACCCACTAATTTGATTGGAATGGCACGGCAAACGGCGATGAGCTGCAAGGAAAAACGCAAAAAGCGGGCTTCTGCCCGGTTGAACGGTTAGACGCCGCAGATCGAAGCCGTTTTCATGTCTTTTCAAGATAGGATGAATTTGCCCGGCAACGTCGTTGCACCCCTTTGGAAACCGGACGGTTTCCTACAGATTTGCGTCTCGTATCCGAACAAATTCCTTCCTACCATTTCAAACAAATTAGTGGGTCCTGCCCCTAACCTGCCGCACGGCTTCAATGAACCGGTGAGGGTTGAACGATCCCTCCCAAGAGTTCATCGATAAACAGGGACAGAAGCTGCGGGCGCCCTGACACTCCCGCCTTCCGATAGATCGCATTGCATTGCGCCTTGACGGTTCCCTCAGCGGTTTCGCGATAAGACGCAATTTCGGCAATAGAAAACCCTTTGAGCGCCAACAATGCCACATCGGCCTCCGACGGCGTGAGTTTCCAAATTTCAAAGTGTTCTTCCAAAAGCTTGGCAAATGCGCCGGATGCCACTTTGACCTGCTGCTCCATCCGTTTCTGACGAGTGATGTTTTTCCGGATTTCAAAACCAGATGCGATCAATCCGACCACCAAAGCGGCGAGGATCAAATACTCCAGAATATTGCTTTCCAGAATGCCAATTGCCTGTTCTCCCAAAAGAGCGCCGGCGACTTCCTCTGTCACGATGAATGAAACACAGATGGCTTGGAGGCTGAAGAGCGCCCAAGGGGCAATGACTTTCCAGTTTGTGATGGGCTGCATAGCTATCCGTTGTTCTGAAACGTTTGTTGCTGCGGTATCGGTTGCACCACCGTAACGCATGCCAAGACCTATCTAACATAGGCGGGAATCATCGAGAACCGCATCAGATTGGGCGCCCTTTCTTTACAGCCTTATTATGTCCCCCGGCTGGCAGGAGCCGGGGAGCTCCGCAGGCGGTGCCAGCCGGGGTTAGCCAGATTAGATGTTAATCGTCGTCGTCTTCGTCACTGTCGGCCCCATCTTCCAGTTCCATTTCCAGAACTAGACCCGACGTGGTGTCGATCACGATTTCCATCTCCTGGCCATCCAAAACAACTTCTGCTTCCAGTTCGCCGTTTTCGGTTTCAATTTCGGTGATTGTGTAGCCCTGAGAGGTCAAGGCAGCGCGGACTTCCTCTTCTGTTGTACCCAGGTCGTCACCCAGGGTGACTGCAGCAAGCGCCGCGCCCGCACCAGCCAAACCGATGGCGCTTGCAAATACCGTTACTGCTGTGTGCTTGATAAAAGTCGTCATTGGAGTTGTCCTGTGATTGTTGGAGGTCAGTTGGCCAGCTGTTGTGCGGCTGGCTTGACCTCATCTGGTGGCAGGACACCACCTCAAACCATCACCCTAAGGCTTATCGACCCGTCTATAAACCAAGGTTTAGACAAGTTTTTAGCCACCTAAAGCAAGGTTTATGGATGTTTTGCTTGTCCGCGGGTTCACTCTTGAAAACGCACGGGAGACACGCCCGACACATCGGCACAGGGTGTTTTTCCTATCAGGAGTTCCGCAATAACCCGCCCGGAAACTGGTCCCAAGGTGAACCCGTCGTGACCGTGGGCAAAATTCAACCACAAACCTTTTATTGTCGGTGACGGACCGATGATCGGTAAGGAATCTGGCACACACGGCCGGCTGCCGAGCCATGGTTCGTCCTGCAAAGCCCGGCCAAGAGGAATGATTTCTTCCGCCCTGCGCTTGACGAGCTTGACGATCTGCGGATTTGGTGGCGCATCCCGGCCTGCCAGCTCAACCCCAGTCGTCAACCTGATGCCAAAGTCGGTGGGTGTCAGCGCGAACCCATTATCTATATCAACAATCGGACGGGAGATTGATGCGCCCGATAGCGGTCGATAGTGCATGTGATAACCGCGCTTGACCGCCAGAGGGTAGCGCTCGCCAAATTTCTTCAAGACATCCATGGACCAGGCGCCCAGACACACAACCGCGTGACGCGCAAAAATTGGTCCGCGCTCCCCCTCAAGGGACCAGCCGCCCCGTTTGCGGATCGTCTTTTTCGCATCCGCCCGAAAATATTGCCCGCCATCGCGGATGTACCCGCGCCAGAAGGCCTCGACGACGGCCGCCGGATTGGAGACCGACCGGCTTTCAGTCCAATGAACAGCCCGCTTACCCGACACAGTAAGGCCGGGTTCCAGTGCCTTGACGGCTTCACCATCCATTTCCCGATAGTCGACACCATATATGCGAGCGTAATAGCGCTCCAGGTCACCGGCATCAAAACTTGTCTGGCCACGAAAGAGATGAAGCCAACCGCCCTTCCGGTAAAACCTCCCGGCATTAGAGGTCTCTGCCAGTTCCAAGTGAGACTGCACGGCCAGAGCGCGCAGCGGCATGATCGCTTTGCAATAGGCCTCGGCGGCTTCTCCATAACTTGACTGGATGTATTTGCGGATCCAGGGCAGCATGCGGATCAGAGTGAGCGGCCGATAGGAAAAGGGCCCGCCCAGATTGAAGGACGACCTGAGGAACCCCACCGGATCCTTCGGCAACCCAAAGGGCAGAAATCCGTTGTGTTGAATGACGCCGGCATTACCGGCGGATGCTTCTTGCCCTGGATGTTTTCGATCGATCAACGCGACATCCAAACCAAGGCGACGCAAATGCGCGGCAGTTGAGACACCTACGATCCCAGCCCCCAACACCATCACATCAAATGTCTGCGTCGATTTCTGTGCAGTCATAGTCCACTGAGCGGCGCCAAACCGCGATCAAGATTGGCAAGTGCGGGCAGTTCGCATAAAAATGATCCGCAAGTGTCTGCCCAGACGCGAATTTTCAGGAGTTAAGTTTAAATGATTCGGATGCTCGCGGTAGCTGTGGCATGGGTCGGCCGCCATGGAACGGCCGCCTTGGCTGTGAGTATCTTCATTGGGATGGCCCTGCCCGCGCTATCGGAGCATTTGCGACCCTATCTTGGCGTCTCAGTCTTCAGTTTGCTTGTCCTGGCTTTCTTGCGGGTCGATACGGCGGCGATCAAGTTGAGGCTCAGGCGTCCCACTCTTCTAATTACTGCTCTTTTATGGATGATGCTCGGGGTTCCGCTGATCGCTTTCGCCGGAATTTCAATGATTGGCCCAGACGTCCTCGGCCCGGAAATGGTGCTGGCGCTATACATTGCGACCGCCGCTCCGCCTGTCTTGGCAGCGCCGGCATTCCTGTACCTTTTGGGACTGGACGGGACCTTGAGTTTGGCGCTCTCGGTGGCCGCAATGATCGTCACACCGCTCAGCGCTCCTTTTATTGGCGAACTAATGCTGGGTGAAGCCTTGCCGCTCAGCATCAGCGGCCTTGCGGCCAAACTGTCGCTGCTCTTGGCAGGCGCGCTTTTCGTGGCGCTGATCATTCGCCGGATTGCAGGCCTGGACCGGATCTCGCGCGGCGCCAATTTGATCAGCGGGTTCAACGTTCTTTTGTTGCTGATATTCGCCATCGCTGCCATGGACGGTGTAGCAGCAAGCTTCGCCGACAACCCAGTCTTTACCTTAGGCCTAACGGCCCTCACCTTCTGTCTGGCATTTGTTCAGATCGGGGTTACGCTGGCCTTGTTTTCGCCAGCCAACCGCGAAGATGCTTATGCCATTGCCCACACCTGCGGCACCAGAAACATGGGATTGATGGTGGCTGCCTTCGGCGGCACATTGCCAGAACTGACCTGGCTCTGGTTCGCTGTCGGCCAATTCCCAATATATATGCTGCCGATGATCCTAAAGCCCTATGTCCGCTGGTTTTGCCGCCTAAACCTGAAAACTGCGTCACAGCAGACCTGACAGCTCGTGTGTGCAAGGATAGTCTTCTTCTGGTTCTTAGGGAGGATGATCATGCGCTGGTTTCAAATAGCCGCAGCTGTTTGTGTCGTATTGGCAACGTCGGTCCTATCGGCTTCTGCAGGAGACGAGGCACAACTGGAAATCCTCGGCTTTTCCGGTGACGGCCGTTACTTTGCCTTCGAACAATTCGGTATTCAGGATGGGTCAGGATTTCCCTACTCCGAGATCTTCGTCATCGACGTTCATGCAGACAAATGGGTAAGCCCCTCGCCGTTCCGCCGCCGCGACAACGTTGACGACGCCAACGGCTTCGATCCCGCAGCCCTTTTGAAAACTGCGAGGTCCACCAACCGGGCAGCTGCCGAGCCGCTGCTGACTTCCAAAGGAATTGCCGGTCACGGTCAGACCGTCGGCAGCAATCCGGTTACGGAACTATCGGCCAACCCTTTCAACATGAAAGTTAATCTCCGCCACATTGTTCCACCAGCAGACGACCCGATGGAAGTGCAGCTGATGGAATATCCGCTGCCCGATGAAACCTGCGCCGGTTTTGGCGCTGCCACCAAAGGATTTCAGCTCAACACAATATACGGCGGTGAAGCCCGCGTCCGGCATTTGGACAAAACCCTCCCCAAAAGCAGAGGGTGTGCGACGGGCTACCGGATCGGTCATGTGATCAGCTTTTTCCCGGACCGGCACCCGCCTGTAATTGCGGTTCTTGTTCACCTAGCCACACATGGCTTTGAAGGACCGGACGGACGCTTTCTTGCAATTACCGGCAGGCTTTGAACATATAAACCGATTAGGGTCCTGTTTCCTGACTTGCCGGTTCGGCAGACACGTGCTAGCGCGGCGCCAACATAAGATGACCGGCGCTCATCCCGCCCTCAGGAGATCCGACATGCCGCGCGAGATAAAAATTGCCCCGTCCGTTCTTGCTTCCGATTTTTCCAAGCTCGGCCAGGAAGTTCGCGATGTTGTCGAGGCTGGCGCCGACTGGATCCATCTGGATGTCATGGACGGCCACTTCGTGCCGAACATCACCTTCGGCCCCGATGTGATCGCCAAGATGCGCCCGCATACCGATAAGATCTTCGATACCCATTTGATGATCGAACCGTGTGATCCTTACCTGGAGGCTTTCGCCAAAGCCGGATCGGACATCATCACGGTACATGCGGAAGCGACCACCCATTTGGACCGTTCGCTTCAAGCGATCCGCGCCCTTGGCAAAAAGGCGGGCGTTTCACTCAACCCGGCCACACCGGAAAGTGTTCTAGAATACGTTCTCGACCGGCTCGATCTGATCCTGGTCATGACCGTGAACCCGGGTTTTGGCGGCCAGAAGTTCATCGAAGCGATGGTTGAGAAAACCGCACGCATCAAACAGATGATTGGTGACCGTCCGATCGATCTGGAAATCGATGGCGGTGTCACTCCGGAAACAGCACCGCTGGTCGCAAAAGCGGGCGCGAATGTTCTTGTCGCCGGATCTGCAGTTTTCAAAGGCGGAACGCTGGACGCCTACAAGGCGAACATCGATGCGATCCGGACGGCAGCTGAAACGGCCTAATCCAGATTCCTTTTGATTGGCGCTTTCCCGCGCTGCATAAAACGGACTGCCGAAAAACCCTTAAGATCAGGGCTTTTTTCGGCCGGTCAGAGCTGCCGTCAGACGGGCATCCTCCAGATATGGATCGTGGCCAAACCGGATCGCACCACGATGCTGTATCCAGACGGACTGATGGGTGGCCACAGCCATCAATCCGGAACGCGCAGGAAAAGTGATCGTATCTCCACGGGCCAACCGGTCTTCTAGACCTCCAGTTGGCAGAACCCGCGGCTCAATGACCATTTCCAAGAGGTCGAGGCCATCAACAATGCCAAAGGCATTCTTCGGCAAATAGGGATTGCAGTAGATGTCATCCTCAGGCGCGCTATCCAGATGAAACAGAGCCAGCTTTTGATCCTGCCGCAGCCGGAAGGCATAGTTTCCGAGCGGATTTTCTTCTGACGACGGCAGATACAGCCTAAATTCCTCGCTGAACTTTTTGATTGACCGTTCAGTTGCTTGACGCCAGGGAAGAGATGCCAAAGGGACGTCGGCTCCGCTGCGCCTTAAATAATACCCGGCGCTTTCCACCTGTTTCGGATCATTCTTCAACCGTGCCAACAGCTCTTTGCCGAGATATTCCCACGGCACCTGCCACGTGGGATGGAAGGTAACAGCCTCCACCGCAGTCGCCGTATTGGCATAATTCCGGTCCGGGCAGTTGGCATAGGCCGCCCCTTCCATCACCACACGGCCATTTTCAGAGAAAAGGAATTGGTTCTCGCCCTTGTTTATGAAGAGCTGTACTCGCGAGAACTCCGGTGGGACCCAGCGAATGCGTTCCATCGCATTGCTGACCTGTTCGATCCGCCGATCAATCGGAAGGTTGAGCGCCCAAACCAGTTTGCCGGTCACTTCGCTGGAAACTGGCAGGACATACCGGTGTTTTGCTTGGGCTACTGCAAAGGCCAACCGCTTGTCGAACAGCTCCGAGCCAGTGTCTTCCTGCAAAAGATTGTCTTCAAAAAGCCTTTTGCGGAGCAGTCGCACACCCTCTCCTTCAGCGCCTGGGATTAATTCCTCATCCGTTTCTAACGTGGTGAAACCGCCCTCGGCTTTGATACCGTAAAGATGCGCGAGATGCCCTTGCAGCAACCGGTAGGTATCGTCCGGTGGTTGCCAACTGGATAGAAATTCCGCCAGATTTTCTGCAGCTTTCAGCCGCTCAAGCGCGTCTGTTCCGTTGATCGTGTGAAACGGCATATAGGCATCGGGATAAAGCACCCTGGGCGTCACCCGGCCGGCTCTCAGATCATTGGCGAAATCCAAAAAATGCCCAGTGAAGAGTAATTCCACCCAGGCCGTTTCTGCCGGGCTGAGCCCTGCACCCAATGACCTGAGGCCGGTTTCAAGAAGCTCATACGGGTAGTCCTCGGATCGCAGGCCATGAAGTTGCGCGCTCTTCATCACGTCTATGAGCAATGCGGCGCGGCCGGTGTCCAGCCACAAGACGTCCCCGTCTTCGGCGTGGTAAAAAGCGCTGATTTCCCGCCTGCGCTTTTCAACGATGAGCGGCAACCGGTCCGGCTGGCTCAGCGTATGCTGAACGTTTTGAAGGATATTATTGGCCACAGAAGGACTAGCGGTGGTCAAGACAAAAGCCAAAACGCCAATGAAGACCGAGCCCATCCGGAGAAAAAATCGCTTAGGTGCCAATGTGCTATTTCTCCCTAGAAAAAATGCTCACCCTACACCTAGCACTCTCAGCGGTTGTTTCCAGTATCAAAGAAAGTTCTGCGACTTCTAAAGCCTGAACAGAGAACACCTCAACTCAAACGAATGCTCGACGTTTTCTGCGCAGGTTCGATAAGCCTTTCCCACAAACCTTCCGGATAGAGCTGAATCCCTTTCGCATCCAACTCGGCAAGAGACATCCAGCGCGCCAGACATTCCGTGTCATCATGTTCCAAAAACGGAATCGCATCCTGGCGGTAGAGATGGTTGTCGAAAAAATGCGCATGGCATAGGAAAACAATCTCATGGCCGGTCTGGCCATAATGTTCATAGATGTTTTCAAGCACAAAATGCTCGTTGCCGAGCGTGATGCGGGTACCGAGCTCTTCCAAAAACTCCCGCTGGAGCGCGTCCTGCCAAGGTTCGCCGAACTCTACGGTGCCCCCCAGAGGGCGCATCCCTTTAACATTCCCGAGGTCATCATAGATTTCGGTCAAAAGCAGCGCATCGTCCTGCCAGATCAGGGCAAGGGCTTTGACGGTGATGAAATTGGCAGGGCGCCAGATGGTCATGTAAGGCTCCGGCTGATCAAAACGGTGGGTTGTGCGATAATCAGTCATATTGTCCGCTTTGCTGCAAGCAAAAACGGCGGCTTTGCATTGAAGGCTCCGGCGCGCTCTGCTATCCCGCAGCCAACGCTTCCCAATACGAGGACTTTTTCGCGATGATCCCGCGCTATTCCCGCCAAGACATGGTCGATATCTGGTCGCCTGAATCCAAATTCCGCATCTGGTTTGAGATCGAGGCCCATGCCTGCGACGCGCTGGCCGAGCTGGGTGTCATCCCTGAAGATGCAGCAAAGACCATTTGGGAAAAAGGCGGATCAGCCGCCTTCGACATCGACCGGATCGACGAGATCGAACGGGAAACCAAGCACGATGTCATCGCGTTCCTGACGCATCTGGCGGAAATCGTCGGCCCGGACGCGCGTTTCGTGCACCAGGGCATGACCTCCTCCGACGTTCTGGACACCTGCTTCAACGTGCAGCTGGTCAAAGCCACCGACCTTCTTCTGGAAGACATGGACAAGCTTCTGGAGGCCATCAAACGCCGCGCTTACGAGCACAAGGACACGGTCACCATCGGCCGTTCCCACGGCATTCACGCCGAACCGGTGACCTTTGGCCTCAAAATGGCCCAGGCCTATGCCGAATTCGACCGTTGTAAAGCCCGCCTTTTGAATGCCCGCGAGGAAATCGCAACTGGTGCGATTTCCGGTGCTGTCGGGACCTTCGCTAACATCGACCCGCGCGTTGAAGAACATGTTGCCAAGGCGCTTGGTCTGCAGGCCGAGCCGGTTTCAACGCAGGTGATCCCGCGCGACCGCCATGCGATGTACTTCGCCACCCTCGGCGTCATCGCCTCCTCCATCGAGCGCCTGGCGACCGAAATCCGCCACCTGCAGCGCACGGAAGTTCTGGAAGCAGAAGAATTCTTCTCCAAGGGCCAAAAGGGCTCCTCGGCGATGCCGCATAAGCGCAACCCGGTTCTGACCGAAAACCTGACCGGTCTTGCCCGTCTGGTACGTATGTCCACCATGCCGGCCATGGAGAATGTCGCCCTCTGGCATGAGCGCGACATCTCGCACTCTTCTGTGGAACGCATGATCGGCCCGGACACGACCGTTACCCTCGACTTTGCGCTGGCGCGTCTTACAGGTGTTATCGACAAGCTGGTTGTCTATCCGGAGCGGATGATGGGCAACATGGATCGTCTCGGCGGTCTGGTGCATTCTCAGCGCATCCTGCTGGCTCTCACTCAAGCTGGCTCTTCCCGCGAAGACGCCTACCGTCTGGTTCAGCGCAACGCCATGAAGGTCTGGGACAGCTATCAGGTGTCGGGCGATGCGAAGGTAGACTTCCTGACCGAGCTCCTCAACGACGAAGACGTGCGCAATTATCTCTCCGAAGAAGAGATCCGCGACCGCTTCGACCTCGGCTATCACACCAAAAACGTTGATGTGATCTTTGAGCGGGTGTTCGGCGAAAGCTGATACATGTAATTGAAGGAAGGCAATTCGTCCTTCCTCTTTGTCATCCCAGCACCCGCCTTCGCGAGCGTAAACTCCGGCTGGGATCCAGTAGACACGCGACTATCAGGGTTCACTAATAAGGGCTCATAAGTCTACTGGATCTCGACCTTTCGCTTCGCTGCAGCTGGGATGACAAGCCTCTGGTTCTGGAGTGGCTATCCATGAAAATCGCTGTTGTTTCCGACATTCACGGCAATGTTCTGGCTCTAGAGGCTGTGCTGGCGGACCTCAAACAGGAAATGCCGGATGTGATCGTCAATCTCGGCGATTGTGTCTCCGGGCCGCTGTGGCCGGAGGAAACGGCAGCGATCCTGCGCGAGACCAATTGGCCGACTGTGCGTGGCAACCATGACCGGTTCCTGATCGAAGATCCCATTGAAAAACTGGGGCCAACGGATGCCTTTACGGCAGAGCGCTTGTCATCGGATAGCTTCGACTGGCTGAAGACCACACAAGCGACCATCCGCTTGAGCGACGAGGTTTTCCTCTGTCACGGCACGCCGGATGACGACGACCGTTATCTGTCGGAAAAGGTAGAAGGGCCCAAAGGCCATCTGCCGGACGAAGACACTCTGCTCGCTGAGATCAATGGCGAAACATCCCCGATCATCTGTTGCGGCCACACACATATTCCGCGTGTCATCCGCCTGCACAAGACCGGACAAACCATCCTCAATCCGGGAAGCGTTGGCCTACCGTCATATGAGGACACCCATCCGAACAAACACAAGATGGAAGCCGGCAGCCCGCACGCACGCTATGCGCTGATGACCAAGGGGGCAAACGGCTGGAGTTTTCAGGAGAAAATGCTGCCCTACGATTGGGAAGCGGCGGCTAAGCAAGCGGAAATGAACAAACGGCCTAGCTGGGGCCGGTCGCTGCGCCACGGATTTTACGGAACGCTGTCGTAGGTTTGGAATCCAAACAACTTATTCATTCGCGTTGACGAATAGAGATCCGACTGTTGAATAAAATTATTTATTCAAGACTCTCTCAAACAATATTGACAGTGCTTGTGATAAATTCCGAACACCACAGATGACCCTTATTCTGTTTTCACTTTCGTCATAATAAAATTTTACAAAATCAAGCTCAGAATCTTTTTCAGCAAAACTTGATATTTCACGATAACCATCCCCAGCAATTGTATCTAAGTCGACCTCAATAAGCCACCCTGGATTATCTAAAGTGGTAATATTGATACCACCCTGATGCTCCCAGTCTCCATTTAATTGATCTGAGAACCACTCTTCCATTCTTTCAGTAGACATCAGAACCTATATAAAAACTGCTTTGATTATGAATGGATTTTATTTATCTGAGCTTACTGGACTTCTTTGGTAGCAGTGCTTGTCCAAAATACGTCAGGTACCAGAAGCCTCATAGCCCTTTGGATTCTTGCAGGCCCAGTTCCAGGTGTCGGAACACATGTCTTCTAGGCCGCGCTCAGCCGACCACTTCAATTTGGCTTCAGCCGCTTTCGTATCTGCATAGACTTCAGCAACATCGCCTGCCCGCCGCGGCGCAATCTCATAAGGGATTGTTTGGTTGGACGCCCGTTCAAAGGCTTTCACCATCTCCAGAACGCTGTAGCCGGTACCGGTCCCAAGGTTGACGGTGAAGCTGTTGGTTTCGTTTGTTAGAGCGGCCAGAGCTTCATGCGCCCGCAAATGGCCTTCGACCAGATCAACCACATGAATGTAATCGCGCACGCCGGTGCCATCGCGCGTGTCATAATCGTTGCCGAAGACCGACAACTGTTCCCGCCGGCCACTGGCCACCTGAGAGACAAACGGCATCAGGTTGTTCGGAATGCCGCGTGGATCTTCTCCAATCAATCCGCTCTTGTGGGCACCAACTGGATTGAAATAGCGCAGAATGCCGAACCGCCAGCGCGGATCGCTTGCTGCCAAATCCCGCAAGATTTCTTCGATCATCAGCTTGGTGCGGCCGTAAGGATTGGTTGCGCTCAGCGGATGATCTTCGGTGAGCGGCAAAAACTGCGGTTCGCCATAGACCGTGGCAGAAGACGAAAAGATCAGCTGGCGGACATCACAAGCATTCATGGCCGCCAGCAGCTCAAGCGTGCCGGTGACGTTGTTGGCGTAATAGTCTAGAGGAACTTCGGTGGATTCACCGACAGCCTTCAAACCCGCAAAATGGATAACTCCACTGCAATGATGGTTTTTTAGAATGCGTTCCAGCGCAGCCTTATCCCGGATATCGGCCTCTTCGAACGCGATCTTGCGGCCAGTGATCGACGCAATCCTATTGAGGCTTTCCGGGCTGGAATTTGAGAAATTGTCGACTATGACGACATCATGGCCAGCTTCCAGGAAGGTGACGCAGCAATGGGACCCAATGTAACCGGCCCCGCCCGTAATCAGGATCGTCATTTCAGAACTTACCTTTCCGGGTTAATGCCCGCGCCTCTTTAGAGCGGACAAGCCGCCCTCCTTCCATTTGACCTTGGCATCTTTGCCTATAAGCGGTTCAAGTTTCGTTACCCGGCCCGAATGTCTCAAGGCAGCAGCGCAATATCACTGACGGCGATGAAATGCGGATTGCGCAGATCATCCTTGGTTGCCCCAGGAGGTACCTTATAAACAAAGTCTTCGCCGGTTTCGGCCAAGACAACCCGGCCGCCCGCAGCCCGCACAAGCGCATCGCCCGCCGCGATATCCCACAGCATGGTCGGCGCCATGCGCGGATAAAGATCAGCACGCCCCGCCGCGACCCAGCACAATTTCAAGGACGAGCCGACCGAGAGTTTTTCCGCGACATTCAATTTGGCAATCAGTGCTTCGGTTTCCTTCGACAAATGCGATCGGCTGGCCAATACGCTCAACCCAGCATCCGGGGCGCAGCGAACCGAGATCTTTTGTGCCTCAAAGATCTCTGTCCCTTGAACCCGGGCCTGGTAAGCGCCCGTATCTTTATCTCCACCGGGAAGCGCACCACCCCAAAAAATCTCATTCAGCGCTGGCGCATAGACCACGCCGAAAACCGGTGCTCCATGTTCTATCAAGGCAATATTCACGGTGAATTCACCGTTCTTTTTCAAGAACTCCTTGGTGCCGTCCAGGGGATCGACCAGAAAATACCGGTCCCCGCCCTCCGGCAGACGGCCGGCTTCGACGGATTCTTCCGCGACCACCGGTACTCCGGGGAACTGAGCTTCAAGACCTTTTAAAATAACATCTTCGGCGGCCTGATCCGCCACAGTGACCGGCGACCCATCGCCCTTGACCATAGCGCTGAAATCTTCTGCATAGATTTTGAGGATTTCTTCGCCAGCCGCAATTGCCAGGTTCAAGAGGCCTTTCATCCGGTCCCCGCAAGGTCCGGTCAACTCAACAGCATCGCTCATTCGTCACGCCAATTATTAGAAATGAAAATGGTGCGATCTTCTTGAAGCACCTTGGCCACCGGATCAAGGGCACAGGATAGGAAACACCCCGCGCTGGACCACAGGTATTAAGCCTGAATGTCCAATCATTCTGGCTGGATAGTTTTCTTCCACCTTGGAAGGCCAGAACGGTTGACCGGTTACTCCACGTCGCTGTCACACGCTAACAACAACTTATAACCTAAGCTATTTCAGACACTTACCAGTTTGGCCCGCTTTGTGCTTTCCCTGACCCAAGTGTTGGCTTGTGCCCGCACAGGAAACCATGGGGGAGGAAAGAAGGTATGACCGAAACCTTCTATGATGTGATGCGGCGTCAAGGCATCACCCGGCGCAGCTTTTTAAAATTCTGTTCACTGACAGCGGCAGCCTTGGGGCTGGGCCCGAGTTTTGCGCCCAAGATCGCCGAGGCGATGGAGACCAAGCCGCGCATACCGGTTCTCTGGCTGCATGGCCTGGAATGCACCTGCTGTTCGGAAAGCTTCATCCGCTCGGCCCATCCGCTGGCCAAAGACGTCATCTTGTCGATGATCTCGCTCGACTACGACGACACGATCATGGCCGCCGCCGGCCATCAGGCCGAGGCGATCATCGAAGAAACCATCCAGAAATACGACGGCAACTACATTCTGGCTTGCGAGGGCAATCCGCCGCTGAACCAGGAAGGCATGTCCTGCATCATTGCCGGCCGGCCGTATCTGGAACAGCTGCAGCATGCTGCGGCTCACTGCAAGGCAATCATTTCCTGGGGGTCCTGCGCCTCCTGGGGCTGTGTCCAGGCAGCGCGGCCGAACCCGACGCAGGCCGTGCCGATCCACAAAGCACCTGGCATCCCCATCGACAAGCCAATTATCAAGGTGCCCGGCTGCCCGCCGATTGCGGAAGTCATGACTGCGGTGATCACCTATCTGCTCACGTTCGAGCGGTTCCCGGAACTCGACCGGCAGGGTCGGCCGAAAATGTTCTACTCCCAACGCATTCACGACAAGTGTTACCGGCGGCCGCATTTTGACGCTGGTCAGTTCGTTGAGAGTTTCGACGATGAAGGCGCCAAGAAAGGCTACTGCCTCTACAAGGTCGGCTGCAAAGGTCCGACCACCTACAACGCCTGTTCAACCGTGCGCTGGAACGGCGGTCTCTCCTTCCCGATCCAATCCGGCCACCCGTGTTTCGGTTGTTCCGAAGACGGCTTCTGGGACAAAGGCAGCTTCTATGACCGGCTGACCGACATTCAGGGCTTCGGCATTGAAGCTAACGCCGACAAAATCGGCGGAACCGCCGCAGCTGTCGTCGGAGCCGCCGCTGCTGCTCATGCGGCCGCTAGCGCGGTCAAGCGCGCCCGCCAAAAGGGAGGAGATGAATAATGGCCACCATAACAACCCCCAACGGCTTTGATCTGGACACCTCCGGCAAGCGCGTTGTTGTCGATCCGGTCACCCGCATTGAAGGCCACATGCGCTGCGAGGTGAATGTTGACGAAGACAACATGATCCGCAATGCGGTCTCCACCGGCACCATGTGGCGCGGCCTGGAAGTCATCCTCAAGGGCCGCGACCCGCGCGATGCCTGGGCTTTCACCCAGCGGATATGCGGTGTGTGCACCGGCACCCATGCGCTGACCTCCGTACGTGCGGTGGAAGATGCGCTCAACATCGATATCCCGGAAAACGCCAACTCGATCCGCAACATCATGCAGCTGTCGCTGCAGGTGCATGATCACTTGGTGCATTTCTATCACCTGCATGCGCTCGACTGGGTCAATCCGGTCAATGCCTTGAAGGCTGATCCGAAAGCAACCTCCGCCTTGCAGCAACAGGTTTCACCACGCCATGCGAAATCTTCTCCAGGCTACTTCCGCGATATCCAGAACCGGCTGAAGAAGTTCGTTGAATCCGGCCAGCTTGGACCGTTCAAAAACGGTTATTGGACCAATCCAGCCTACAAGCTGCCGCCGGAAGCCGATCTGATGGCGGTCACTCACTATCTGGAAGCGCTTGATTTCCAGAAGGAGATCATGACCACCCGCACGATTTTTGGTGGCAAGGACACCCATCCGAACTGGCTGGTGGGCGGCGTTCCTTGTGCGATCAACATGGACGGTGACCAGTCGGCTGGCGCCCCAATCAATATGGACCGGCTGAACTATGTCTCCGGCGTCATCGACCGCACCATTGAGTTCGTTGAAAACGTCTACATTCCGGACCTGATTGCGATTGCCGGTTTCTACAAGGACTGGCTCTATGGCGGCGGCCTGTCCTCCCAGAGCCTCTTGTCCTATGGCGACATTCCGGACCGGGCCAACGATTATTCGGCAGCGAACCTGATGATGCCGCGCGGCGCGATCATCAACGGCAAGCTATCGGAAGTACACGAAGTCGATCTGCGCGACCCAGAGCAGGTTCAGGAATTTGTGCCCCACTCCTGGTACAAATACGCCGATGAAGCCAAGGGCCTGCATCCCTGGGATGGGGTGACAGAGCCCAACTACGCGCTTGGCCCGAATCTGGTCGGCACGTCCACCAACATCGTCAACATCGACGAGAACGCCAAGTACTCCTGGATCAAGGCGCCCCGCTGGCGCGGCCATGCCATGGAGGTCGGCCCGCTCGCCCGCTATGTCATCGGCTATATGCAGGGCCATGAGGAGATCAAGGACCAGGTCGACAAGACCCTGTCGGCGCTAAATGTGCCGATTGATGCTCTGTTCTCGACACTCGGGCGGACGGCGGCCCGCGGTCTTGAGGCCCAATGGGCGGCGCACAAGCAGCGCTACTTCATGGACAAGATGATCGCCAACATCAAAGCCGGCGATTCATCGACTGCCAATCAGGAAAAGTTTGATCCCTCAACCTGGCCCTCAGAGGTTAAGGGCGTCGGCTTTACCGAAGCCCCGCGCGGTGCACTGGCGCATTGGATCAAGATCAAGGACACCAAGATCGACAACTACCAATGCGTGGTGCCGACCACCTGGAACGGCAGTCCGCGGGACAATGACGGCAACATCGGTGCCTTCGAAGCCTCGCTCCTCAACACCAAGGTGGAACGCGCCGAAGAGCCGGTGGAAATCCTCAGAACCCTGCACAGCTTCGATCCCTGTCTTGCCTGCTCAACCCATGTGATGGGTCCGGACGGGGAAGAACTGGCCGAAATCAAAGTGCGCTAAAGCGGGAGGACGATCATGAAAATTCTGACCAAAACGGCCATCCTCGTCGGCGCGGCCACTCTCGCAGCCGGGCCTGCTATGGCGCACACGGGCAGTCAGCTGACCGCTTTGGGTGGGCTGCTGCATCCGATTGCAGGTGTTGACCATTTGCTAGCTCTCGTCGGGGTTGGCATTCTGGCTGCCCAGCGCCCATTGCAAACAAGCTGGACTCTACCGGCCGCATTCTTGGCTGCGGTCGCAGCAGGATCTCTCGCCGGATTCGCAGGTTTGACGACATCGATTGCGGAACCGGGCACATTGGTCTCGCTTGTGGTGTTCGGATTGCTGATTGCAGCAGGACGCGGGATTGGCTTGCCACTCACCCTTGGTGTGACTGCGCTCTTCGGGTTGGCCCATGGCACCGCTCACGGCATGGAAGCAGCCGGAGCATCAGCAGTCTATCTGACAGCTTTCCTAGCCAGCTGCGCCGCACTTCACGGCCTTGGATATGCCCTGGGGCGGAAGCTGGAAGCCGTCAGCCATGGCCGTCTGGCTGCGGGTCTTGCTGTTGGAGCAGGCGGCCTTGCTATGGCGCTCACCTAGGAGGCGGATATGAATGTAAATGTCAGCAATCCTTCCGCCGATCCAGCGGCGAACTCAATGGGTCCTTCGACCGCGCCCCACAAGGAAGAAGCCATCTACATCTACCAGGCGCCGGTCCGGATCTGGCACTGGGTCAACTTCTTCGCCATTCTGGCGCTTGGGATCACTGGATATCTAATTGGCTCCCCGCCACCGTCTGTCGGCGGAGAAGCCTATTTCAGTTACCTGTTCGGCTGGATCCGGTATCTGCATTTTGCAGCTGGTTATATCTTTGCCGTGGCCTTCCTGTTCCGGATCTACTGGGCGTTTGTCGGCAACAAACATGCCCGGCAGATCTTCCTGCCGCCAGTTTGGCGCGCCAGTTTCTGGACCGAGCTGCTCCACGAAGTGAAATGGTACGCCATGATCACCAAGGAGCCGATGAAATACGCGGGCCATAACCCGCTGGCGACCCTGACGATGCATGTCATGTTCGTTTGGTGCACCGTGTTCATGATCCTGACCGGTTTTGCGCTCTATGGCGAAGGCACTGGCATGGGCAGCTGGCAGTTCGAGTATTTCTCCAGCTGGATCATCCCACTTTTCGGCCAAAGCCAAGATGTGCATACCTGGCACCATGTCGGCCTCTGGGTGATCGTCTGTTTTGCCATCACCCACATCTATGCGGCCATCAGAGAAGACATCATGTCCCGGCAATCGATCATGTCATCGATGTTCTCCGGCTGGCGCACCTTCCGCGATGACAAACCGATCGCGGACGAATGACATGTTTGCCGCGTGTACAAGGCTCGCGGCCCCTCCCATCCCTTTCAGCGGGCGCTTGCGCCCGCTTCTTTTTTGCCTGCTTTCCAAGACAACATCCGAGCTGACAGTTCGCATGGAAAACTGCCATTTCCTATTCGCGCCCGCCCCTGACGCGCAATCTTTTTTCCAATAATCAAACATTATGGAAACTTATCTTCCACCTTCCTTTGAGCATCAAACTTAAAACACTGATAAATCCGCCACTTCTGCCAGTGCTGCGAATTGGCACAGCGATTGCTCCATAGAAAGGAAAGGACGCATACAGTTGCATACAACGCCAGCAGCCGATCCGGCGGCTTGGCGCGGGAGGAATACCATGGGAGAGGCAACTCCCGCCGTGCTGGTTCTCGGGATCGGGAACCTGCTCTGGGCGGACGAAGGGTTTGGCGTGCGCGCCGTTGAAATCCTGCACCAGCATTACAGTTTCAGTGACAACGTTAAAGTGATGGATGGCGGCACGCAGGGCGTTTATCTGGTCCAGCACATCCGCGACGCCGACATCCTGATCGTTTTTGATGCGGTCGACTACGGCCTTGCGCCCGGCACCTTGAAACTCGTTACCGGCGACGAAGTGCCGAAGTTTCTCGGCGCCAAGAAAATTTCCCTTCATCAAACCGGATTTCAGGAAGTGCTCGCCATGGCGGAAATGCTCGGCGACTACCCCAAACATCTCCTCTTGATCGGTGTGCAGCCTTTGGAACTGGAAGACTACGGCGGCAGCCTGCGCCCGGCTGTCAAAGCACAAATCGCCCCTGCCATTGATGCCGCCCTGACCTTTCTGGAAAAACACGGCGTCTTTGCAGAAATGCGCAGCGACCAGCTCGGCGAAGACGACACCATCGCCAGCCTGGAAATGACCCTTGGCCGTTATGAGGGCGGCCGGCCGGACGCCGTCGATGCCTACCGGCATGGAGACAGCCGGGTTCTTATCGGCGACGGCTGGTCGGGGCCGGACGACTTCGATGCCGAGGTCGCCGAGATGGTGTCGCGCACCGGGGAGCCGCGCTGATGTGCCTTGGCATCCCCATGCAGGTGATTTCGTCGGACTTTGGCTTTGCCCGCTGCCGTGCAGACGACGGCGAACATGACATCGATGTCCGTCTGGTTGGCCCTGTCGAACCCGGCACTTGGGTGTTGACGTTTCTGGGCGCGGCCCGCGACATTCTCGATGCGGAGACCGCCAGACGGACAGCCGACGCACTGGAAGCGCTCCGGCTGGTGGCGGACGGCCACACCGATGTCGACCATTTGTTTGAAGATCTGATCGCCCAGCGCACTTCGGCTGCCGAAGACGCTCAGGCCACGAAAGATAGGGAAGGAACCGGCAATGTTTTCGCCGCTGCTGACGTCCATCATTGACCGGGAAGGTCTCAAAGTCGTCGACGAGACCAGTCTGGACGAACGGGCCGAGCAGACCGTCTTGTCGATGGTGTTTTTTCCAGGTGATGCCAACCGGCTTTCCGAAAGCAACGATGTCGCCGTGATCCTGCCGGAGTTGGTCAAGGCCTTCGATGGCAATGTGACGGCCTTCGTCGTGGCCCGTAAAGCCGAACGGGAGCTGCAGCGCCGCTACCGCTTCAACAGTTTTCCAAGTCTCGTTTTCCTGCGCAAGGGCGACTACCTCGGCACCATTCAGGGCGTGCGCGATTGGGCCGACTATCTGTTGGAGATTTCCGAAATCCTGACGAAAGACCCGACAGACCCGCCGCCCTTCAAATTCCCGGAAGGTTGCGGTGTGGCGCCTCCGGCCCAAGCCCACTGACCTGGCTGTTAGGAGATAAGCACATGAGCAATCCTATCGACCCTTTCAGCCCGTCCCTCCTCGGGCCGCTTGTCGGCCCGGGGAGCCAACCCCAGGATGCCGATGGCGGCACCTTGGAATACATGCAAATGCCGGAAGGCATGATGACCTTCGCTGCGCCCGACCTACCGGAACCGGAAGAAACCACAGGTCTGGAAAACGGATTGGCGGTACTGGACCAGCTGCTTGAAAGCCTTGAAACCTTCACCACAACCGATGCACCGGCACGCCATGACCTCACGCATCTCGACCCAAAGAACCTGGATCTGGTCAATCAGGTTCTTGGCGAGGGAGAAGTCTCGGTGATTGGCGGCAGCCAAATTCAGGCCCAGGAAGCGGTTTTAGCCGGTGTTTGGCGAGTGCGGCGGTCGGCGGACGGTGATCAGCCGGGAGCCGACTATATTGAACCGGGTGTTTTTCCCTCAGAAATCCTGGAAACGGTTTTCAAGGGCGCCCAAGACCACGTGGTGATGCCAGAAAAAGCCGGGCCAAACATCTTCAACGCACCGCCCTTGATCCCTGAAATCAACGAGCATCTCGGTATTCCACGCAAGACCGGCGTGCCGCATGTGATCAACTTGTCGCTTCTGCCGCATACAGAAGAAGATCTTGCCTTTCTGACCGAGAGGCTTGGCCGAGGCAGCGTGACGATCCTATCGCGCGGATATGGCAACTGCCGGATCACCTCCACACAAACGGCCGACTCCTGGTGGGTGCAATATTACAATTCCCAGGACAGCCTGATCCTCAACACGATCGAAATCAGCCCGGTGCCCGACGTTGCTTGTGCGGCTTCAGAAGACATCTCCGATTCAGCAGAGCGTCTCGGCGAGATCCTGGAGGTCTACCGGTGAGTGAAGGCTTCTTTGGCGGATCTTATGGCGGTGACAACGGCAAGATTGGACCGGCGACACGGCTGGAATGCAAGATCTGCTGGCACGTCTACGATCCGGCGAAGGGCGATGACTATTGGCAAATCCCGCCCGGAACCCCGTTTGCCAGCCTGCCCGATCACTGGAGCTGCCCGGAGTGCGACGCGCACAAGGACGGCTTCATGGTGCTGGAGGACGCATAAATGCGGGATGCGGACGAGCTAACGGCCATTGTTGAGACCACCTTTTCCACCATCCAGCGGACGCGGATGGAAGGCGTACCGGTCTTGAACACGGCTTTGGCTGTCCGCCTTCTTGGGGTGCGCGCCTGGCAGGGTTTTCAGCTCGGAACGCTTTTGACGCCGTGGTTCATGAACCTCATTTTGGTGCCAAAAACGCCGGATGACGTTCTTCTGGCTTCTGGAACCAAGCGCACGTTTCGCTTCCCCGCAGGGTCCTTTGAATTTATTCGCGGCCACGAACCTGCCATCGACCCCTTTTGGATGTGTTCTCTGTTTTCGCCAGTGTTTGAGTTTTCTGATCAGGAAACAGCGGAAGCTTGCGGTCTGTCCGCGCTTGACGAACTCTTTGAAGCCGCTGAAGACCTAAGTGACACTGAGGCGGGCATGGCCGCAGTCTGGCGCGGAGATTTGTCCGAAGTTGCTGAGTTGGCTCAAAATGCCGAACATCCGGACGCTGTTAGCGCGGAAGATGTGCCAACTGATCACTCAAAAGAAGGCCTCTCATCTGAGACAGGTTCAAACGAAGCTGAAACTACCCCTGCCGGATTGAGTCGCCGTGGCTTGCTTACTGGCAATCGATCTGCCGAGGTTCGTCATGAGCCTTGAAGGACATTTGAACATTGTACTGCCACGTGACACCGATGCTCCTATTAGTATCGACTTAAAGGAACCGGCTGATATCACGAAGCTTTTGATCGGCCGCTCGCCAGAAGCAGCCAGTCTACTCATCCCTTCGCTGTTTAGCCTGTGCGGAACAGCCCATGCCGCAGCCGCTATACAAGCGGCAGAAACGGCTAAAGGAATCGAACCCGACCTAGCGACACATCAGATACGAAACTGCTTGGTCTTGATGGAACGGGCACGCGAGCATCTTTTGCGGATTAGCCTCGTCTGGCAAAAAATTGTTGGAGCAGAACCGGATACGGAAACGGCACAGGCCGCGCTGAAATTGCTGCCGGCGTTCCGTCAGGCGATAGACCAAAACGGGTGTGCGTTTTCTGAGCCGCTGAGCAACTGGCGGGCCTCCGATGACGGCAGCGCGCTGATAGCCTGCCTCATCAGCCTGATAGAAAACCGGATCCTCGGCGAGACGATCCCTATCTGGCTAGACAGGCACGACGGCAGCGCGCTGGCTGGCTGGACAGAGCAAATTCCGACAGGCGCTGCCCGGTTTTTGGGATCTGTGCTCAGGCGCAACCACGATGAACCGGCACCGGACCGCCCGCTCTTCCTTTCCGAAAGCGGTCTCACGGAGCCTCTGGAGACGGTGAAAGAAGTTCCAGAGACCTCTTCATATGAGCGTCGCCGGTCTCATCCCATTCTCACACAACGAGGAATGCCAACCCTCGCCGACCGGTATCTCGCCCGATTGATCGATTTGGCGGAAACGGCACAGGAGCTCTACCAGGTATTTCTGGAGGTCGATGCGCCGGTTGCAAAGACGGGTAACACGACAAAGCCTGGTGTCGGATTTGCAGAAACGGCGCGCGGTCGTTTGACTCATGTCGTGGACCTTCAAGACGGCAAGGTGGCAAACTACAAAATCATATCGCCGACCCGGTGGAATTTTGCCTCGCGTGGTGTTGCAACACGCTATCTCGATGCAATCCCTGAGGGGCCAGATTGCGCACGTGTTAAACATGCGGATCTGGTTGTCGGTGCCATTGATCCCTGTGTTGCCTATGAGGTGAGGATCCACTGATGCATGAGATGTCGCTGTGTGAAAGCATCCTCGGGATCTTGCAGGACCAGGCGGTGAGCCAGAAGTTCTCAAAGGTGGACCGGGTCTGCCTGGAGGTTGGGCCGCTGTCTGGCGTGGAAACCGAAGCTCTGCGTTTCGGCTTTGATGTGGTCACGCGCGGCAGCCTGGCGGCCGGGGCTAAGCTCGACATTATTGAACCGCAGGCGGCCGCCTGGTGTCTGCCCTGCGAAAAAACAGTTTCCATCAACGAACGCTTTGATCCCTGTCCCGAGTGCGGCTCGCATCAATTGCAAGTCACCAGCGGCGAAGAATTGCGGATCAAGGAACTGGAGGTGTCCTGATGTGTACAGTGTGCGGATGCGGAGACGGCGAGACCCGGATTGAAGGCGTTGATGCCAAGGATCACGGGCATCCCGACAGTCATTCCCATGACGGACATCATCACGCCCATGACCACAATCATCATTACGGCAAAGGCGAAGCAGGGGCGTCGGTTCCGGGAATGAGCCAGTCACGGATGATCCAGCTGGAGCAGGACATCCTGTCGAAAAACAACGGCTATGCCGACGCCAACCGGCGGTATTTGTCCGAGCGCGGAATTTTTGCCCTCAACCTTGTGTCTAGCCCGGGCTCCGGCAAGACAACCCTATTGGTGGAGACCTTGAAAACCCTGGCCGGAACCCGGCAGTGTTATGTCATTGAGGGCGACCAGCAAACGGCCAATGACGCCGACCGAATCCGGGAGACCGGCGTTCCCGCGCTTCAGATCAACACGGGCAAAGGCTGCCATCTTGATGGACATATGGTCGGCCATGCTCTGGAAAAGCTCGCCCCGCAGGACGGTAGCTGCGTTTTCATCGAAAACGTCGGCAATCTCGTCTGCCCCGCCGCCTTTGATCTTGGCGAAGCCCACAAGGTGGCGATCCTGTCGGTGACGGAAGGCGAGGACAAACCGCTGAAATACCCCGACATGTTCGCCGCCGCGGATCTGATGCTTTTGAACAAGGTCGATCTGCTGCCCTATCTCGACTTCGATGTTGAGGCGGCAACGGAAAACGCCCGCAAAATCAACCCGCGCATCAAGGTGCTGACAGTGTCCGCCAAGACCGGCGAAGGCCTCGACGGCTGGATCAGTTGGATAAACGCGGCCCGCGCCATGCAGCTCGCCGGTAATCCGGCCCTCAATGCAGCGGAATAGGAGAGACAAATGTGCCTGGCGATCCCAGCAAAGGTGGCTGAACTCTCCGGTGACGACATGGCCGTCGTTGCCCTGGAAGGCGTCAAAAAGAAAATCTCGACCGCGCTCGTCGAAGATTTGGAAGTCGGCGATTACGTGCTGGTTCACGTCGGCTACGCGCTTCACAAGGTCAGCCCGGAGGAAGCGGCCCGCACGTTGAAGATGATGGCCGCAGCCGGTGTACTGCAGGAAGAGCTGGAAGAGATCACGGGAGGTTCCCAGTGAAATATGTAGCTGAATACCGCGACAAGGAACTCGCCAAATCGGTTGCTTCTGCAATCCAACGTGAAGCCAAGCCAGACCGCACCTACAACATCATGGAGTTCTGCGGCGGGCACACACATGCAATTTTCCGCTATGGCGTGCAAAACCTGATGCCGGAGAATGTCCACTTCGTGCATGGCCCCGGCTGTCCGGTCTGTGTTTTGCCGGTCCGGCGCCTGGACGATGCGGTGGAGATCGCCGAACGCCACAATGTGATCCTATGCACCTATGGCGACATGATGCGCGTTCCTGGCACCAAACAGCGCAGCCTGATCCGGGCGAAGGCAGACGGCGCCGATATCCGCATGGTCTATTCCACACTGGATGCGCTGAAGATCGCGCGCGACAATCCGGAGCGCGAGGTTGTCTTTTTCGCCATCGGCTTTGAAACGACAACCCCGCCGACTGCGGTTGCGATCAAACAGGCGCAAAAGGAAGGCCTCAAGAATTTCTCCGTCTTCTGCAATCACGTTCTGACGCCGTCTGCCATCGGCCACATCCTGCAATCGCCGGAAGTCCGGGACCTCGGCACCGTGCAGATTGACGGTTTTCTGGGCCCTTCCCATGTCAGTTCTGTCATCGGCTCCGAGCCTTATGAGTATTTCGCCGAAGAGTTTCAGAAACCGGTCGTGATCGCCGGATTCGAACCGCTTGATGTCATGCAGTCGACCTTGATGCTGATCCGTCAGATCAACGAGGGGCGCCATGAGGTCGAGAACGAATACACCCGCGTGGTAACGGCAGAGGGGAACCTCAAGGCCCAGGCCTTGGTGTCCGACATCTTCGAACTGTGCACCAGCTTTGAATGGCGTGGTCTTGGCACGGTGCCCTATAGCGCCCTGCAAATCCGTGAGGACTATGCAGATTTCGACGCAGAACGCCGGTTTGAGGTTTCGCCCAAACAGTCCCGTGAAGTGAAATCCTGCGAGTGCCCGGCAATCTTGCGCGGGGTCAAAAAACCGACCGACTGCAAGCTCTTCGGCACGGTCTGTACCCCCGACAATCCGATGGGCTCCTGCATGGTGTCTTCGGAAGGCGCTTGTGCGGCCTATTGGACCTATGGCCGCTATCGTGAGAAAGCTGTCCGCCCGCAGAAGGAGGCAGCGGCATGAACGCCATCGACACCACTTTTTCGCGGCGGAAAGGCACGATCGACATGGCCCATGGCGGCGGCGGCCGCGCCATGACCGAGCTGATTTCCGGTCTGTTTCAAAAACATCTTGGCAACCCGATCCTGGCGCAGGGAAACGATGCAGCCCTGCTGGAAGCACCACAGGGAAGATTGGTGATGTCGACGGATGGCCATGTGATCTCGCCGATCTTCTTTCCGGGCGGCGACATCGGCTCGCTCAGCGTCCACGGCACTTTGAACGATGTCGCCATGGCCGGGGCAAAACCGCTTTACCTCACAGCCGGGTTCATCCTGGAGGAAGGCTATCCGCTGGCGGATCTGGAACGGATTGTCGTCTCCATGGCCCACGCTGCGCGGGAAGCGGGTGTTCCTATCGTGACCGGTGACACCAAGGTGGTCGAAAAGGGCAAGGGCGATGGTGTCTTTATCACCACGACCGGCTTGGGCGTGGTGCCGGAGGGCGTTCATGTCTCCGTTGAGCGGGCCAGGCCCGGCCAGGCCATTCTTCTGTCCGGAAGCATTGGCGACCATGGCGTTGCGATCCTATCAAAACGCGAGAATCTGGAATTCGAGACCGAAATCCGTTCAGACAGCGCCGCTCTGCACACACTGGTGGCTGATATGGTGGCCACGGCACCCGGCATTGCGGTCTTGAGAGATCCGACCCGGGGCGGTTTGGCTGCAACCTTGAACGAAATCGCCCGTGCCGCAAAAGTCGGCATGCATCTGGATGAGACGGCCATCCCGGTCAAACCGGATGTGGCCGCGGCCTGCGAGCTGCTGGGCCTTGATCCGCTTTATGTCGCAAATGAAGGAAAACTGATCTGCTTGTGCGAGCCGGACGATGCCGAACCACTTCTGGCGGCCATGAAAGCCCATCCGCTCGGCAAGGACGCCGCACGGATCGGCACCCTCACCAAGGACGATGCCCATCTGGTTGAGATGGAAACCGGTATCGGCGGTCTGCGGGTTGTCGACTGGCTCTCCGGCGAACAGCTTCCGAGGATCTGCTGAGCCATGCGCATTCTGCTTCTCTGTCATGGCTTCAACTCCCTCACCCAACGCCTTCATTGCGACCTGCGCGCAGCCGGGCATGAGGTGTCGGTAGAGTTTGACGTCAATGATGCCGTGACCGCAGAAGCCGTCAGCTTGTTTCAGCCCGATCTCATTCTGGCGCCTTTCCTGAAACGGGCGATCCCGGCAGAGATCTTTGAAAAAACACTGTGCCTGATTGTGCATCCCGGCCCTGTTGGCGACCGTGGGCCCAGCGCGCTCGATTGGGCAGTCCTTGAGGACGAGAACGAATGGGGCGTGACCGTTTTACAGGCAGTCAAAGACCTGGATGCCGGGCCAATCTGGGCACATCGGAGTTTCCCGCTTCGAAAAGCCACCAAGTCGAGCCTTTACAGACACGAAGTCACCGATGCGGCCGCTTCAGCCGTGTTTGAAGCCTTGGAGAAGCTAGAAGCTGGCGTCCAGCCTGAGCCTCTGGATCCGGCGTGTTCCCGCTGGCGGCCGACGCTCAAACAAAGCGAACGGGCCATCAACTGGGAAACCGACACAACGGCAACCGTCTTGCAAAAGATCCGCTCAGCAGACGGCATGCCGGGTCTTTTGGACAATCTTTTCGATGAACCCGTGCGCCTGTTCGATGCACGGCCGTTTGACGGGCCCATTCCCAGCTCCCTCACACCCGGCACACCCTTCGCTCGTTCCGGCCCAGCGCTCGCGCTGAAGACAACTGATGGTGCGCTCTGGATTGGGCACGGCAAGAAGACCTCAGAAAAATCGATCAAACTGCCGATGACGCAAATCTTTGAAGACGAATGCGTGGATCTTCCAGAGCTTGCAGATGGCTACAAGGACATCCTCTTTGAGATCGAAAACGGCGTCGGTTATCTGCATTTTGATTTTTACAATGGCGCAATGGGGACAGAGGCTTGCCGCCGTTTGAAAGCCGCTTTTGAGAAGGCGGCTGCAAGCCCGGCCAAAGTGCTGGTACTTATGGGCGGCCCGGATCATTGGTCGAACGGCCTCAATCTCAATCTGATCGAGGCAGCCCGGAGCCCGGCAGAAGAAAGCTGGCAGAATATTCGGGCAATCGATGATTTGGCTGAAGCCGTAATCCGGACAACGGGCAAGTGGATCATTTCCGGCCTGCGCGGCAATGCAGGTGCAGGCGGGGTCTTTCTGGCACGCGCGGCCGACGCAGTCTGGGTCCGGCCGCAAACGATCCTCAATCCGCATTACAAGGATATGGGCAATCTCTATGGGTCGGAATACTGGACCTACCTCCTGCCGAAATATGCCGGACCGGACAACGCTGCCCGCATCAGTGAGGCCCGCCTGCCCATGGGTGCAGAAGAAGCGCTCTCCCTTGGCCTCGCCGACCAGGTTCTAAGGGCGGACCAGAAAAGTTTTGAGGCCGAAATCCGTGAAAGGGCCAGCGCACTTGCAAAGACAGATCTCACAGATCGTCTTCAGCAAAAAGCAGAAACGCGGCAACGGGACGAGGCTGTCAAACCGCTGGAAGCCTACCGAGCCGCTGAACTTGCCAAAATGCGTAAGAACTTCTTTGGATTCGATCCGAGCTATCACGTCGCCCGGTATAATTTTGTCCGCAAGGTGGTGAAGTCGCGCACGCCCCGCTCCCTTGCCCACCACCGTTCTGCCACGCCTGGCCCACCAGCAACAAGAAGGGTTTTGTCATGACCGACCTCCCGACAATTCTGGTGATTGATGACGAAATCCGCGCGCTGGAATCCATTTCGCGCATCCTGGATGAAGATTTCGATGTGAACACCGCCTCAACGGTCGGCGAGGCAACAAAAATCCTTGAGGACGAATGGGTTCAGATCGTTCTGTGTGATCAGCGCATGCCCGAACAGACGGGTGTGGAGTTCTTGAAAACCGTGCGCCAGCGCTGGCCCGATGCCATCCGGATGATCATTTCCGGATATACGGATGCCCATGACATCATCGACGGGGTCAACGAAGCTGGCATCTATCAGTACATCACCAAGCCGTGGCATCCCGAAAACCTGATCCTAACGCTGAAAAACGCCTGCAAGCTCTATACCCTCCAGCGGGAGAACGAGCTGCTGGCCGTGGAATTGAAGATGTCACCCTCGGGAGCCTCAAAGAAGGTCACCAGGGACAAGGAACGCCTCCGCCAGGATTACGATTTCGACGACGGCATCATCCGCAGCGCCGGTAGCCCGATGGATGAGGTCTGCAAGACCTTACGCCAAGTTGCACCCTACGACGTGCCGGTGCTCCTGTCCGGTTCTTCCGGCACGGGCAAGGAATTGGCCGCCCGCGCGCTGCATTACGGTTCGCTGCGCTGGAACAAACCGTTTGTCGTCGAAAACTGCGGCGCTCTGCCGGACGAACTTCTGGAAAGCGAGCTTTTCGGCCACAAGCGCGGTGCCTTTACCGGTGCAGTTGAAGATCATACAGGCCTGTTTGAACGTGCGGATGGCGGCACGGTATTTCTCGATGAGATCGGCGAGGTCTCTCCTGCCTTCCAGGTCAAATTGCTCAGAACGCTTCAGGAAGGCGAGATCCGACCGGTTGGTAGCGCCAAGACCCGCAAGATCGATGTCCGGGTGATTGCTGCGACCAACAAGAACCTGGAAGACGAAGTCCGGGCCGGGCGTTTCCGGGCTGACCTTTATTACCGGCTTGCCGGGATCGTTGTCCGCTTGCCTGACTTGAAGAACCGCCCAGGTGATATTCCGGTGCTTGCACACGCCCTCCTTGATCGGGCAATGTCCCAGCTTGGAAAGACCGTTTCGGGACTGTCAGAGGAGGCGATAGATTGCATGCAGGCCTATGGCTGGCCGGGCAACGTCCGGGAAATGCAGAACGAAATTCAGCAGATGCTGGTGATGGGGGATGAGGACAGCGAATTGGGCGCCGACTTGTTGTCACGGCATATCCTGCAAGCCGATCCAGTTGGCAGCGATGAACCGGATATGCTGCCCGGTCTGATCTCTCTGGAAGGGTCCTTGAAAGACCGCATCGGGGAATTGGAAGCCCGGATCATCAAGGAAACCTTGATCCGTCACCGCTGGAACAAATCTAAAGCTGCCCGCGAACTTGGGCTTTCCAGAGTTGGACTGCGCGGTAAACTGGAGCGTTACGGGCTGGAGAACGTCAAAGCCCTGCCCGAAAAGCGCAAGAGCGCTGCCACAACGGGATAAACCATGGCCGTTAACCGTTCCAAATCCGCAATTCTTCCCCCAGCGGCCCCGCCGGGAAATCTGGCTTCCGACGGCGCCAGCGAGGATGTCTGGATCGATGTGATCCAGAAGATGGATGAGGTCTATTCCGATCTGGTCGATTCCCAGACGGAGCTGGAAGAAAAGAACGCCAAGCTGGAAGAAGCCGATACCTTCATCCAATCGGTCTTAGGCGCGATGACCGATGTCCTGATTGTTTGTGATGCCAGAGGGCGCATTCAACAGGTCAACCGCCAACTTCTAACGATCACGCACCGCGAAGAAAACACACTCCTAGGCACCCGATTTTCCGATCTCTTCACCGAGGACAGTCAACCGACCGTCGCAGGGTTTCTGGACAGTCTGATCAGTGGTCAGGACGTGGCACCTTGTGATGCCGCAATCACGGTTCCAGATGGACCTCCGGCCGTGGTTGCCCTCAGCTGCACCCCGCGCCGCGATCCGCGCGGGCGCTTAGCGGGTATGGTCATGGTGGGCCGCCCCATTGGCGAATTGCAACGGGCTTACCGGGCTTTGGACGCCGCGCAGGAACAGTTGAGCGAAACTCAGCAACGCCTGTTGGTCTCAGAGAAGATGGCAGCACTCGGCCGGCTGGTTGCTGGCGTGGCGCATGAATTGAACAATCCGATCAGTTTTGTCTTTGGCAACATGTACGCCCTCAAGCGCTATGGCGCGGCGATCCGGAAGTATCTGACCGCTTGTGATGATGGCCTTCCGCGGGCGGACTTGGATGATTTGCGGAAAGACTTAAAGATCGACAAGGTTCTGCGGGACATTGAGCCATTAGTTGACGGCACTCAGGAAGGCGCCGAGCGAGTCCGCGATATCGTCGAAGATCTGCGCCGCTTTTCCAGCAACCAGGAAGAAGCGCCGG
This sequence comes from Roseibium sp., assembly GCF_965216085.1. GTDB lineage: Bacteria > Pseudomonadota > Alphaproteobacteria > Rhizobiales > Stappiaceae > Roseibium. The sequence continues at coordinate 4,089,599 of NZ_OZ244138.1, forward strand.
AAACCTTCAACATCATCCGCCTGGTGCACACCGCCGTCGATTGGGTGATCAAGGCCCAACGGATCAAACCCGCCATCGAATTCGTCAGACCGGACCGCCTAGATGTCACCGGCCATAAGGGGCATATCCATCAGATCGTGGTCAATCTGGTGCAAAATGCCGCCGACGTTCTTTCAGGGCGTTCTGACGGCAAAATCCGGGTGAGCTGCGAAAACGACGACGGCATGATCGCGATCAAGGTTGCGGATAATGGATCCGGGATTGAACCGGCGGCGATGGACAAGTTGTTCGAACCCTTTTTCACCACCAAGCCGATCGGCAGCGGTACGGGGCTCGGTCTTTATGTCAGCTACAACATGGCCTTGAAACAAGGTGGTGATCTGATGGCTGCCAATTGCCCTGAAGGCGGGGCGGAATTTACCTTAAGGATCCCGGTACATGTCTCTTCGCCCCAATGACCAAAAGGCGCCGGTGAGCCTCTTCTGGCTGCAATCGGGCGGCTGCGGCGGCTGCTCACAATCGGCTCTAGGCGCTGAAAACCCGGATCTGATGACCTCCATGGAGGCCGCCAACATCGACGTCCTCTGGCATCCATCTTTCAGTCAGGCCAGCGGCCGCGAAGTTGTCTCGTTGATGGAAGAACTTAGCAACGGCAGCAAACCGCTCGATATTTTGTGCCTGGAAGGGTCGGTGATGTCCGGACCGAATGGCACCGGCAGATTTCATATGATGCCCGGCACCGGCAAACCGATGATGGCGTGGATCCGGCAGCTCGCGGAAAAGGCCCGCTATGTCGTCGCGGTTGGTTCCTGTGCCGCCTATGGGGGGATCACGGCCGCTGGCGAAAACCCGGGCGATGCGGTCGGGCTTGCCTATGAGGGGCGCAAACCGGGCGGGCTTCTGGGCGGTGATTTCCGCTCTGCGGCCGGGCTGCCGGTGATCAACATTTCCGGCTGTCCGATCCATCCAGGCTGGTTATGCGAAACGCTGTACCAGATCGCTGATGGCAGCTATGACGCCGAAGATCTGGACGAATGGACCCGGCCGCTCTCCTACACCATGCATCTGGTGCATCACGGCTGCGCCCGCAACGAATTCTACGAGTATAAGGCCAGTGCCGAACGCCTGTGCGATCAAGGCTGCATGATGGAAAACCTCGGCTGCAAGGGTACCCAGGCCCGCGCGGACTGTAACATCCGCGCCTGGAACGGCTCCGGGTCATGCCTTGATGGCAATTATCCTTGCATCAATTGCACAGCACCGGAGTTCGAGGAACCGGGACACGACTTCCTGGAAACACCTAAAGTTGCTGGCATTCCCATTGGTCTTCCCACTGACATGCCCAAAGCCTGGTTTGTTGCGCTGGCTTCTCTCTCCAAAGCCGCGACACCAGTGCGGCTGAAACACAATGCAACGGCGGACCGCCTGTCCGTGCCGCCTTCTGACAAACGGAAACCGCGCTCATGAGCCGTCTGGTTGTCGGTCCCTTCAACCGCGTCGAAGGAGACTTGGAAGTCCGCATCGAATGTGGTGATGGCACGGTCACCAACGCTGAGGTTGTTTCGCCGCTTTACCGGGGTTTTGAGCGCATTCTTTTAAACAAGCCACCGCTCGATGCCTTGGTCTATGCGCCCCGGATCTGCGGGATCTGTTCTGTTTCCCAATCCGTCGCCGCTGCCCATGCGCTCGCAGATGCGATGGATATTACACCGCCGCGCAACGGAAGCCTGGCGGTTAATCTGGTGCATGCGGTGGAAAACATCGCCGATCACCTGACCCATTTCTATCTGTTCTTCATGCCGGATTTTGCCCGGCCGGTGTATCAATCCGAACCCTGGTTTGAAGATATTTCCAGCCGCTTCACCGCCATGAAAGGGACTGCGGTGGAAACGGTGTTGCCGGCCCGCGCGCAGTTCCTGCACATCATGGGGATCCTGGCCGGCAAATGGCCACACACACTGTCCATCCAGCCCGGCGGTTCTACACGCACAGTGGCAGGTGCGGAAACGGCCCGGCTGAAAGCTATTCTGGTCGCGTTCCGGCGCTTTCTGGAACGAACTTTATTTGGAGCTCCACTTGAACAAATTGTTGCTCTTGAGACCGAAGATGCTCTTCTTGCTTGGTCCTCAGACAAGGCCCCGAATACGTCCGACTTTGGCCGGTTCCTTCAGGTATCGGAAGCTCTCGGCTTGTCTGAATTGGGACGATCCTCGGGCAACTTTCTGAGTTACGGCGCGTATCAGATGGGAGGTGCCCCGCTCTTTGCCCAAGGTGTCTGGCGAAATGGTGATCTGACAGATTTTTCGCCCCAATCGGTCGCCGAAGACCTGACCTCCAGCTGGTACAAGCCCAATGGCCTGGAAGCTCCCTCAGTGGGCACCACAGACCCGGATGCGGACAAGGAAAGTGCCTATTCCTGGTGCAAGGCGCCCCGGCTGGATGGCGAGATCATGGAGACCGGTGCGCTCGCCCGCCAGCTGATCGACGGCCATCCCATGATCTGCGATCTCGTTGCCCGTCATGGCGGTTCCGTTCACACACGGGTTGTCGCCCGGCTTTTGGAGATCGCACGTACTGTCCTGGCCATGGAAGACTGGATTTCTCAGCTGGAGCCAGGCGGGGCGTTTATCGATCACACGGCCATACCCGACCAAGCAGAGGGCATCGGCCTGACGGAAGCTGCCCGTGGCTCGCTCGGGCATTGGCTTAGCATCAAAAAGGGTAAGATCGCCAACTATCAGATCATCGCGCCAACAACCTGGAATTTTTCGCCACGTGACCGGAACGGTAACCCCGGCCCTCTGGAACAAGCGCTGGTCGGCGCACCGGTGCGCGAAGGAGAAACCGATCCGGTTGCCGTTCAGCATATCGTGCGCTCGTTCGACCCTTGCATGGTCTGCACTGTGCATTGAGATGACTGGCCGAACCTCTCCCACGACAGCGCTCCAGGTCCGGATCACGGGACTGGTGCAGGGTGTCGGGTTCCGGCCCTTCGTCTGGCGTTTGGCAAATGAAGAATGCCTCACGGGCCATGTGCTCAATGATGCTGCAGGTGTTTTGGCGGAGGTCTGGGGCGCGCCAGTTCATGTCGACCGGTTTCTCGACCGGCTGAAAAGCGACTGTCCACCGCTTGCCCGGATAGACAGCATCGAGACCAAGCTCTTGCCGGAGGACTCAGGACCGCCGCCCCAGGATTTCCGGATCATCTCCAGCGCCAGCGGGGCTGTCGCGACCGGCATTGTCCCGGACGCGGCCACCTGCCCCAATTGCGTTGCAGAAATCTTTGACCCCGCCGACCGCCGTAGCGGCTACGCCTTTACCAATTGCACCCACTGTGGTCCCCGGCTCTCCATCGTCACCGGCATTCCCTATGACCGCGCCAGCACATCAATGGCGCCCTTCATCATGTGCACCGAGTGCCAAAGCGAATACGACAATCCGGTGGACCGGCGCTTTCACGCCCAGCCGAACGCCTGCACCACTTGCGGACCTAAGCTTTGGTGTGAGGTGGGCGGCGCGAACGTCAAGACGGACGATCCGATTGCTTGGGCGGCCGATAGAATTGCAGCTGGTGATATCATTGCCATCAAGGGCATCGGCGGCTTTCATTTGGCGACAGACGCAACAAGCACGCAAGCAGTCGACCGCTTGCGAGACCGAAAAAACCGCCCGCACAAACCGCTTGCCGTGATGGTTCAGAACCTGGAGCAAGCCCGCACCTATTGCCACGTGAGCGATGATGAGGCCGAGCTCCTCAAAGACAAAGCCGCGCCGATTGTGCTCCTGCGCGTTCGGGACGATCTTGAAGTTTTTCCTGGCCTTTCTAAAAGTCTGGCACCGGACCTCACCCAGTGCGGCGTCATGCTGCCCTATACCCCGTTGCACCATCTCTTGATGGCCGCCGTGCCGGGACCAATCGTCATGACCTCGGGTAACCTCTCTGAAGATCCTCAGGTCATCGGAAATCAGGAAGCGGCTGCCAAACTGGCGCAAATCGCCGACGGTTTCCTGTTGCATGACCGGGAGATCGTCAACCGGCTGGATGACAGCGTCATGCGCGTGGACCGGTCCGGTCCAGTGATCCTGCGCCGTGCCCGCGGCCTTGCCCCTGCCCCGCTACGGCTTACCGATGCCTTCAAAGGTGCGCCCTCGGTTCTTGCCCTGGGCGGTGAACTCAAATCGACCTTTTGCCTGCTGCGGGACGGGCAAGCCGTCGTCTCCCAGCATATGGGCGACCTGGAAAACCGCCGGGTGCTGGAAGATTTTGAGAAAAACCGCGATCTTTACCGGCAGATCTATGTTTTTGAGCCAAATCGGATCGCCATTGATGCGCACCCGGATTATCTGTCGTCGCAAATCGGCCGGAGGTTGGCTGCCGACAAAAACATCCCATTGATCGAAGTTCAGCACCACCACGCCCATCTGGCTGCCTGTTTGGCTGAACATGGCATTTCGCCAGAAGCCGATCCGTCCCTTGCCATTGTCCTCGATGGCTCGGGCCTTGGCAGCGACGGTACGATCTGGGGCGGCGAAATTTTAGTGGGCGATTACAAGGGATTTGACCGTGCCGGCCACTTTCTTCCTGTGCCCCTCCCCGGCGGTGCAGCGGCCGTGCGTGAACCCTGGCGCAACCTGGCCGCCCATTTCCATGTGGCCTTTGGTGATGATTGGCAGAATCAGCCGGGATTTGCCTGGCTACGGCAGCGGTTCAAAGACAAGAACCTTTCCGTGATCTCCCAGATGATCCGCAATGGTCTCAATGCTCCGTTATCCTCGTCCGCCGGACGGCTGTTTGATGCCGTCGCTGCCGCGATTGGCGTCTGCCCGGACCGGCAAAGCTACGAAGGCCAAACCGGCGCGCTTCTCGAAACCCTCGCCCGGCCGTATCTAACAGATTGCGCCCCTTATCCCGTGGACGTTTCAAATGGTAATCCCGCTGTTTTTTCCTGGGCATCGTTTTGGGAAGCACTTCTCAAAGACCTCCAAAACGGCGTTGCACCCGGACAAGTCTCAGCCCGTTTTCATCTCGGATTGATCCAAGCCTTGAGCCGCACTGCCGCGAAACTCGCGGGCGAGCGCAGCATCTCCCGCATCGTTCTCTCGGGCGGTGTCCTGCAAAACGCTATCCTGGCCGATGGGCTCATAAAAAACCTCACCGAAACAGGTTTTGAGGTTCTCTTGCCCAGGCAATTTCCGGCAAACGACGGTGGGCTGTCGCTCGGCCAAGCAGTGATTGCGGCGGTCAAACCTTGGCAATGATGACCGCATGAAGATGTAGAAATGACCGAATTGGTATCGGCGATAACAAAGAGCGTCGTGCCAAGTCACCCCCGGCCAACAAACGGCATATTAGTCGCCATAACAGTCATGGTCAGCACGTTGGCATCAAGCGGCAGCCCGGCCATATAGACGACAGCGTCCGCGACATGCTGCGGGTCGATTGTCGGTTCCCGGGCAATCTCACCATTGGCCTGAGGAACCCCGTCGTTCATCTTGGCTGTCATGTCACTGGCCGCATTGCCGATATCGATCTGACCGCAGGCAATGTCAAACGGACGTCCATCCAGCGCTGCCGATTTTGTGAGGCCAGTGATCGCATGTTTCGTCGCGGTATAGGGCGCTGAAAATGGCCGGGGTGTTGTTGCCGAAACGGATCCATTGTTGATAATCCGACCGCCGCGTGGATCTTGTGCCTTCATCACTTGAAATGCGTGCTGAGTGCATAGGAACGCACCTGTGAGATTGGCGCCAACAACGGCACTCCAATCCTCAAATGAAATGTCTTCAAGCGGTACTGGAGCGTTGGAGATACCCGCATTGTTGACCAAGAGATCCAACCGGCCGCAGGTTTGCCTGATGTGCTCAAACAACGCGGTCACTGACGCAGGGTCGCTGACATCGGCCACAATTGGCAAAACATCCGCGCCGGTCTCTTCAGATAGTTTTGCCGCGGTTGCTTCAAGCACATCTTTGCGACGCCCTGTGATTGCTACCCGCCAACCATCCGCACCCAGTCCGCGGGCAATTGCTTTGCCAACGCCTGTGCCGCCGCCGGTGACAAGGGCTACTTTTTCCGTGCTGAAGGATCCTGTCATCGTCATTCCTGCGCGCTTTCCAAATCGTCTTCTAGATGGATACGAATAATCTCATCAAAGCTTGTTTCCGCTTCAAATCCCAATTTTCTAGCCCGTTCGGCGGTAAAGTCCATTGGCCAGCCGGCGACGATATTCTGAACGCCGGGATCTGGTTCATGGCGGATAAGGCGCACCGCTTTTTCCCCTGCGGCCCGACGTAAAGCCTCAATCTGATCTCCAACACATGCGGAGAGCCCTGGCATCGTGAGATTGCGCCGCGGGCCAATCAGAGCGGTGTCCAGCCGCGCGGCTTGAATAAAAAATCCGGCAGCGGCACGAGGGCTTGCAAACCAATGCCGTACGCTTTCGTCCACGGGCAAGACGGCCTCCTGGCCTGCCAATGGTTCACGCAGGATGTTTGAAAAGAAACCCGATGCCGCCTTGTTAGGTTTGCCTGGCCGGACGCAGACCGTCGGCAGCCGCAAACCGATCCCGTCGAAAATACCTTTGCGCGTGTAGTCCGCCAAAAGCAGTTCTGTGATCGCTTTCTGTGTGCCGTAGCTGGTCAGCGGTGTTGTGAAAAACGTATCGTTGATTTTCTCGGGAAAGGGCGCCCCAAAAACGGCAAGCGAAGATGCAAACACGAGACGCGGATAGTAGGGCGCTTCAAGTGCAGCCGCGCGGATAGCCTCAAACAGCTGCCTGCTTCCATCCAGATTAACGGCATATCCTTTTTCGAATTCTGCTTCCGCTTCGCCGGAAACAATTGCGGCCAGATGAAAGATCAAATCCGGCCGGTCTGCAATCAAAGCCTCGGCAGCTTTTGGCTTTGCAAGATCCACAACCATTGTCTTGGCGACATCGCTCAGACTTGCAGGTACTGTTGGAGCGATGGCATCAGTCACCGTTAAACGGCTGATCTCAGCCCCAAAGACAGCCGGGTTGTCCGCCAGCCGTGCCAAAATTTTCTGCACCACCATGCCGGCCGCGCCGATTACCAGCACATGCATGCCTGCATTCCTCCCGCATCATTTGCTTAGCTCAGAGTATTAGTCGCAGCTTCGAACCCAGAATTGCAAGTCAGTGCCATTCAGTCGATGGCTTGCCAGCATCGAAAACAGCTTGTTTCGGAGGGGGGCAGGTGAGCAAGTCATCATGTTCTAGGCGCGCACTGATTTACTGGAATAGCCTATGGCATCTACTCTGGCTCCACGAAAACCGGAGTGTAGTCGCTGAACTCCGGATAAAGGCTCAAAAGACATTCTGCAGAACCATTCTCAGAGCCTTTGGTTTAATGCCAAACTCAAATCGCGTTTCTAGCATGGGCTCGCCGTCCAAATTTAGTGGCAACGGCTGTTTTGTCTCAATTACAAACTCGTTCAGCTGCCGATAGTGAAGCGATCGATTGTTTTCGTTGAACGGATCGTTCAACTCCTCAACGAGTTGATCAAACCCTTCATTCTCCGGCTTGGTGACAACGGCAAGATCCAGCAAACCATCCGTGAGGCTTGCTTTTGGCGCGACTTCGAACCCACCACCAGCATACTTGCTGTTGCCAATGGTAATGACGAGCACCTCTCCATCGTCGGTTTGCCCGTCCGGAAGCGAGATCCGGGCACTATAAGGCTGAAGTTGGGTGGCTTTGATCAGCCCCATTATCGAATAGGCCGCACCGCCCAAAAGACGTTTGAGTTCAACAGGTGTTGTTGACGTGATTTCCGCGCCAATGCCGCCGCTGGCGACATTCACGAAATGACGGCCATTGACCACTCCGACATCAATTGCGTGTTCGCCGCCGGAAACCGCCAAACGCAAGGAGCTGGTTAAATCATTGCTCGGTATACCCACGCCTCTTGCAAAATCATTTGCCGTCCCAAGAGGCAGGAGGGCTAACGCGACTTCACGTTCTGCGCCACGGTCCAAAATCAGGTTTGTCATTCCGTTTAGCGAGCCGTCGCCACCAGCAGTCAGTATCCGGCTGGCCCCTTTTTCCATGGCATCATCGAACAACTTGCCGATATCCGTGATGTCCCAGGGAATGGAGATGTCCAAATCATAACCTTCGGCCCGAACTTGTTTGATGGCCACCGTAAGATCTTCGCGCATGCAGTGTTTTTTATTCAGCAACAGGACTGACTTTGACAAAATTAAGGCTCCCCAATGGTCACGCTCATGTAATTCAGCTTATCCTCACCAGACAAATTGGAAAACCGAATATGTGGCTGACAATTGGCGCTTTGGTTGTGGCAGATAAACAGGTTACGTTGATTGAAAGCGAACCGGTTGATTGCCAGCGTAGCCGCTTGTGGCGCTGCCCAAAGCAATAACAGCTATGTGCCGCGAGCCCTGCGACTGATGCCAATCCAACTGTAGTTGGAGAATTGCGCGCCGAGCTTGAGGCGTTGAGAGAGAAAGACAAGGCCCCGAACTAAAGCAGGTACCTCATGAATCTCAGAGACACGATGATCACGTTGATTATGCTCCTCGCCTTGGCCGGGATGTCAGTGCTCCTGTTCAATATCCCGGTCGGTATTGAGACCAAAAAGTTCGGTGCCATTGTTTTCGGAGCCATTTTGGTCTTTGGCATTATCAACATTGGTTTGGTCGTCTTGGACCGGCTTCAAAATCGGCAATAATAGCGTTTGACCTTATCCATTGACCTAAAGCTGATTTGATCATCTGATCTTCTCATAAACTTCAAAAATATCGCATTTACATTTTCGGACGGACATAACGCAGCCTGGAGGACCCAATGATGACATTTGGAATGCGTTTTCTGGCCAGAGGGTTGACCGCGGGTCTTGTTGGCGCGATTGCGCTCGCAGGGGCCGTGCCAGCTTTGGCACAAACAGACAAACCAAACATTTTGGTGATCTGGGGGGATGATGTCGGGCAATCCAACATCTCCGCCTATACCTTCGGCCTGATGGGATACCGGACCGACAATATCGACCGGATCGCCAAGGAAGGCATGATGTTCACCGACTATTACGGTGAGCAGTCGTGCACTGCCGGCCGGTCGTCCTACATCATGGGTCAAAGCGTGTTCCGGACCGGCCTTTCCAAGGTTGGGCTCCCCGGTGCGGACCTCGGCATGCAGGTTGAGGATCCAACGATTGCCGGGCTGTTAAAACCCCACGGCTACATGACCGGCCAGTTCGGTAAGAACCACCTTGGAGACAAGGATGAGATGTTGCCAACGAACCACGGCTTTGATGAGTTCTTCGGCAATCTCTATCACCTCAACGCGGAAGAAGAGCCGGAAAACCCGGATTATCCGAAAGATCCGGCGTTCCGGGAGCGCTTCGGTCCGCGTGGTGTGATCAAGTCTTCGGCTGACGGCACGATCGAAGACACCGGCCCGCTGACCAAAAAGCGGATGGAAACCGTTGACGATGAAACCATCACGGCCGCCATCGACTTCATCCGCCGGGCGCATGATCAAGGCAAACCGTTTTATGTCTGGTGGAACGGCACCCGGATGCACTTCCGCACGCATATCAAGGACGAGATCCGGGGCATTTCGGGCCAAGATGAATATGGCGATGCCATGCTGGAGCATGACGGTCATGTCGGCCAATTGCTTGATCTTCTGGATGAGCTCGGCATTACGGACAACACCATCGTCCATTATTCGACCGACAACGGCCCGCATATGAACACCTGGCCGGATGCAGCCTCCTCACCGTTCTTTGGCGAGAAGAACACCAACTGGGAAGGCGGCTGGCGGGTGCCCTCCATGGTTCGCTGGCCTGGGCGGATTGAAGCCGGCTCGATTTCCAATGAAATCATGCATCATATGGATTGGTTGCCGACGTTCCTGGCAGCTGCAGGTGATGCGGAGATCAAGGAAAAACTAAAAGCGGGCGGCGTTCAGGCCATTGGCCGCGAATACAAGGTTCACCTCGACGGTTATAACTTCCTGCCGCATCTGACCGGCGAGACTGACGAAGGGCCGCGCAAGGAAATCTTCTATTTCGCAGATACGGGTGAACTGACTGCGCTTCGCTACGAAGACTGGAAAGCGATCTTCCTGGAGCAGAAGGAATACGCGACACTTAGGGCCTGGATCGAGCCATGGACCCCCTTGCGCGTTCCGCTCATCACCAATTTGCGCCGGGATCCTTATGAACGGGCTCATGTCACATCCAACACCTATTATGATTGGATGATCGACAGAATATTCTTCCTGGTTCCCGCTCAGGCCTATGTCGCGAGTTTCCTCTCAACCTTCAAAGAGTTCCCACCCCGGCAAAAGCCGGCAAGTTTCTCCATCGATCAGGTGATGGACATGATGGTGAACTCAACTGGCTCAAAATAACATCTGAGAAAAAGGGGCAGCGTTTGTTGCCCCTTTGCTCGAAAAGGAAGCGCATCTCATGACCGATATAAACGCATTGATCAACGAACTGAAACAGACCCGCGATGAGGTCAAACTCAAGATCCATCTGGGCTCCAAGGAGCTTCAGGACGAGTGGAATGAACTTGAAGGTAAGTGGGACGCCTTCGAAGCCAAGGCAAAGCTTGGCGAGTCCGCCGAAAACATCGGGGAAGCAACCTCCCTGCTCGGCGACGAGCTGGCGAAGGCCTTCAAGAAGATCAAGTCAGCGCTCTAATCATGATAAGGCGTTGGGCGGCATTGGGTACAGTGGCGGCATGTGCGCTTGCGCCTTTACAGGCTGTGGCTGAAGAGCTGCCCAAGCTGGTGTTGCAGATCACCGTTGACCAGCTTCGGGGCGACCTGATCGACCGCAATAGCGCCCACTTTGGAGAAAAGGGCTTCAAACGTCTGCTTCAAAACGGCATTTATTATACCAACGCCCATCACCGGCACGCCAACACCGAGACAATTGTAGGCCACACCACCCTTGCGACTGGCACGGATCCCGCAGTCCACGGTATGGTGGCCAATCTTTGGTATGATCGGGCCACCGGCAAACCCTTCTACAATGTCCAGGATCCCGACTATCCGCTTTTAGCGAAGTCAGGCGTTGACCAATCGACCGAAATCGATCCGACCCAACGGGCTGCAACGTCCGATGGGCGTTCGCCCGCCTCGATCCTGTCCTCAACCCTGTCCGATGAAATCGCGATCGCCAATGCGGGTGTGTCAAAGGTATTTGGTGTTTCGGTCAAGGACCGCGGTGCCATTTCCATGGCTGGACACGCAGGCACCGCGTACTGGTTTTCAAAAAGCGAAGGCCGCTTCGTGACATCCAGCTACTACATGGATGCCTACCCGGGTTGGGTGGACAATTGGAACGAGGCTGGCCATGTTTTGGCCTATGCTTATACCGATTGGAACCTGTCCGGTACCGACGATAGCTATCGGTTTTTCGAATTTGACGATGCGGACTGGGAAACTGATTTCCCTGGGTTCGGCCGCACATTTCCCCACCCGTTCGGAGCTTGGGACAGCAAATATTACACAACGTTCCTGACGCTCAGCCCGGCCGGCGATGAGCTGACGGCATCGTTTGCTAAATCGCTGATCGACAATGAAGGGATCGGTGCGGATGATGTCACCGATTACCTGTCAGTCAGTTTTTCGTCGACAGATTATGTCGGCCATATCTTTGGCCCATCTAGCCTGGAGGCAGAGGACAATCTCCGCCGGCTGGACCAGACAATTGGCCAGCTTCTGGATCACGTGGATGAAAAAATCGGCTTGGAAAATACGCTGGTCGTCTTGTCCGCCGATCATGGCGCAGCCGAGGTCCCCGGCTACCTGGAATATCTTGGTATTCCGGCCGGCTACTTCAATTTCGATAACATCGACAAGGAACCTGCAGCCCAAGCTCTGATTAACGAGTTTGACGTCGCTCAGGAGCTTATTGCTTCCTTTTCACAGCCCTACGTCTATCTCAACGATCAGCTGATTATGGACAAGGGGCTGAAGAAAGCGGATGTTGCGAGAGCTCTTGCACGGGAGCTGCAAAAGATGCCAGCGATTGCTTACGCCATCTCCAGCGAAGATCTGGCAAGCTCGGCAATTGCCAAGACGACTGTCAGCGATGCGGTTCTGGCGAATTTTCATGCTGCGCGGTCCGGCGACATCTATGTGGTGTTCGAGCCCCACTGGTTTGTAGGCGATTTCGACGGCCTTCATGTCGCCTCCCATCATGGGTCCCCCTGGACCTATGACACACACGTTCCGATCATCTTTTCCCGGCCTGGCATGGCGGCGAGCCGCGTATCTACCCGGGTTGAAACCGTCGATCTGGCGCCAACCGTTGCAGCCTACCTGAGGATCAAGGCGCCCAGCGGTGCCCGCGGTACCGTCCTCGACGAGGTTTTGCAGTCACAATAGTTTTTCAGATCAATCGCGGACCGTTCGATGACAACTCCACTTCAACAAATTCAATCGCTTAGAGAACGGATGCAGCAATCCATCATCGGTCAGCATGAGGTGATCGAGCGGCTGATCATCGGGCTCTTGGCCAACGGAAATCTGCTTGTTGAAGGCCTGCCGGGGCTGGCAAAAACCCGCGCGATCAAGGCAATGGCAGAGAACCTGGAAGCTGATTTCAGCCGCATCCAGTTTACCCCAGATCTCCTGCCGTCTGATGTCACCGGCACCGAGGTCTATCATCAGGCCGGCGGTGAAGGCACGTTCCGCTTCGAACAGGGACCGATCTTCGCCAACATCGTCCTGGCTGATGAGATTAACCGGGCACCTGCCAAGGTCCAGGCTGCGCTTCTGGAAGCCATGGAAGAACGCCAGGTGACGGTTTCCGGCACGACCCACAAGATGGAACCGCTGTTCATGGTCATGGCGACACAAAACCCGGTGGAACAGGAAGGCACCTACCCTCTCCCCGAAGCCCAGATGGACCGGTTCTTGATGCATGTTCTGATCACCTATCCGCCGGTTGAAGACGAAGTCAAGGTGATCGAACTGGTCCGGGCTGAGGAACAAAAAGCCCTCGCCAGCACATCGGAGAAATCCACTGGCGGAAAGACGGACCAACCGGAGGAGCGGAGCGCAATCCCTCAATCCGCAATCTTCGATGCCCGCGCTGAAATCGCAGCGATCCATGTGTCCGAGGCAATCGCCAAATACATGGCCGATCTTGTCTATGCCACGCGGACACCGGCTGCGTACTCCGACGACCTGGGACGCTGGATTGAAATTGGCGCCAGTCCGCGTGCATCCATTGCACTGGACAAATGCGGGCGCACCCATGCCTGGCTGAACGGGCGTGATTACGTCGACCCGCTCGACATTCAGGCGATCGCGCCGGATGTCTTTCGCCACCGTCTTACCTTGTCATTTGAGGCGGAAGGCGACGGCGTCACCCCGGACAAAGTGATTGAGGAGATCATCAAGACCGTCGCTCTGACATAGGGGACAGAGAGAGGAAACGGACGATGCACGACCGCGTGGCCAGATCACGGTTAGGTTTAAATTCCAAACCGCCTGCCAAGGCAGACGGTGCGGACCCGCGCATTCATGTTACCCTCCCCCAACTCCGCGCCCTTGAAAGTCAGGCACACGGTTTGCGCTTTCTGCCGCGCCAACCGGCCGCTAGCGTCTTCAACGGCAGGCATGCGTCACGCCTGCGTGGCCGGGGTCTCAACTTCGAGGAACTGAGGAATTATCTGCCAGGTGACGACCCGCGCACCATCGACTGGAAAGTCACTGCGCGCACCGGCAAGCCTCATGTACGTGTCTACAGCGAGGAAAGAGACCGGCCTGCCCTGATCCTTGTCGACCAGCGCATGTCCATGTTCTTTGGAACGAAGCACGCCATGAAGTCGGTCACTGCTGCGGAGGCTGCGGCATTGGCCGCTTTTCGCATTCTCGACCAAGGCGACAGGATTGGTGGAATAATCTTCGGTGACGAATTTGCCGCAGAGATCAAACCGAAAGCCAGCCGCTCGGCACGCGACCGGTTTCTGACGGCAATTGCACGGGCAAATCAGATGTTGCAGGCGGACGCCCCGGCCATCGACACACTGCTGTCCTTGAACGTACCGCTTCGGACAGCCGCCCGGATCGCCCGGAGAAATCACCTCGTCATCGTGATTTCCGACTTTGACGGCGTAGACGATGAGACGGCGTCCTTGATCGGCCGGATCGCGAGTGCCAATGATCTGATCCTCTGTCCGGTGACCGATCCGATGGCCGAAGAAATCCCGTTAGATCTCAAATTGGTCGTTTCCGACGGCGAGCTCCAAGTCGAACTCGACACGGCCAGCGGCGAGACCCACAAACGTCTTGCCGAATTCTCCTCCGGCCGCCTCTCGGAAATCTTCAACTGGCAAAAGCGCTATGGGCTCCCGGTTCTGCCGTTGAACTCTGGTGAAGAAACCGTTCCTCAGATCCGCCGGTTGACCGGGCTGACCTCTGCAGGCAGGCGGTAAGTCCATGAAAGATGACTGGGAAGGCCTGAACCTCGCCGAACTGATCGATCTGCTAGAGCCAGTGCCTGATCCCGCGCCCATTTCCATGCTGCCACAAACGGCCGGATGGCTTTGGCTGGGCGCTATTCTGCTTGTGATCATTGGAGTTGGCTGCTGGAGATTTCTGCTCTGGCGCCGGAAGACGGCCTACCGCCGTGAGGCGCTGGCCGAACTCGCGTCCTGCCCAAACGATCCGCAGCGGCTTGCCGAGCTGCTGCGCCGGACAGCCCTCTCAGCTTATGTGCGTCAGGACGTGGCCGCACTGCATGGCCCGGATTGGCTCACCTTTCTGGATCATGCGTATGGCGGAACTGGCTTTTCGGACGGACCGGGAAAGGCCGTCGCCGAAGCGCCTTACAAGAAAACCAGTAATGGCGCCGATCTGAAGCCGTTGATCCGGACCTGGATCAAAAGACATAAGGGTGCGGCAGCATGATTGAATTTGCCCATCCCTACGCCTTTTTTCTGCTGCCACTGCCGCTTGCCGTCTATGTCCTTGTGCCGCCCCATCAGGAGCGGGTGTCCGCCTTGCGGTTTCCATTCTTCCGCCGGCTTGCGGAGGCTGCCGGTCAGGCGCCAAAAGCCGGTTCGGTGATTTTCCAGCGCACAACTTTGCAGAACCTTGCCGCCATCGCGATTTGGGGGCTTTTGGTCACGGCGCTCGCAGCACCAGAACGTGTCGGCGAGCCGATCATTCAGGAAAAGGCGGCCCGTGATGTCATGCTCGCGATCGATATCTCCGGCTCGATGGATCAGGTCGACTTCATTTCGCAAGACGGCGAGCGCACGCAGCGCCTGGATGCTGTCAAACGGGTTGTTGGTGATTTCATTTCCGAACGCGGTGGCGACCGGATCGCCCTGATCGTCTTTGGCGCCAAGGCCTTCGTCCAGGCGCCCTTTACCGAAGACCTTGCTTCGGTCCGTGCGCTGCTTGAACACACCGAAGTCGGCATGGCTGGGCCGCACACGGTTCTGGGCGATGCGATCGGCCTGTCGATCAAGACCTTTGAGGCGAGCCAGATTGAAGACCGGCTGTTGATCCTGCTGAGCGACGGCGCTGATACCGGCAGCCGCATGACCCCGGTCAATGCAGCTGCGATTGCAGCCAAGGAAGGAATTGAGATCATCTCCATTGGTGTCGGCGACCCGGAAGGAACCGGCGATCAGCGGCTCGACGAACGTACCTTGAAAAGCATTTCGGATGCGGCAGGCGGAACCTACTACTTTGCGGGAGATGAGAACGGCCTTGCCGAGATTTATGCCCGGATCGACGCGCAAAAGCCGCGGGAAGTGGAAACCCGCTCGTTCCGCCCGCGAGAACCGCTCAGCCATTTGCTTCTGATATTGGCAGCGCTGATCGGCATCGGCACGCTGGCTCTCCTCCACACCCGCAAGGCGCGGCGGAGGGCCACATGAACATCGCCCATCTGGCTGACATCCTCGCCGTCTTTCATTTCATCCGCCCCTTGTGGCTATTGATGCTGGCCCCAATCGCAGTCCTTTTGTGGCTGGTGCGCCGGGCGGCTGCGAAGGGGATTGACCTGCCCGATGTTATTGCTCCGCATCTGGCCGCAGCCCTCACCGTTGGCAGTCAGGAACACCAACGCCTGCGCCCGATCGATGGTGTTGCCCTGCTGCTCGCTCTTTTGGTTCTGGCCGCAGCTGGGCCGACCTGGTCGCGGATCGCAAACCCACTTGTCGCGGACACCGCGCCTCTCGTCGTCGTCCTGAAGGTTTCCAAATCGATGACGGCAACGGACATCCCGCCCAGCCGGCTGGAACGCGCCAAACACAAGGTGCTGGACATTCTGGAAGACCGCGCAGGTGCCAAAACCGCGCTTGTCGCCTACTCAGGAACCTCCCATCAGGTTGTGCCACCAACCGAAGACCCAGACGTCACCAAACCGTTCCTGGAAGGTCTCGAACCACGTGTCATGCCGAACGAAGGTGAAGCCGCACGCGAAGCCCTTGCCATGGCAACCGCAATACTCGCAGATCAGGCCGCCCCCGGGGCAACCTTGTTCCTGCTTGACCGGATCACCGACGCAGACCTGCCGGCCTTCAAAACGCACGTCGCTGAAGGCGGCGCTCCGGTCCTATTCTGGCTTGCCAACCGGGACCCGGGCGCGGCCGATAAACTGAAACAGATTACCGGGACAACTGTTGTCGAGCTGACGGTTGACCGCACCGATGTCGCAACCGTCCATCGCCAAATCAAATCCGCCTATGAGGCCGCACTTGCTCAGGACGAACGCCAGCAATGGCGGGACGAGGGGTGGATCTTTGCCCTGCCCGCTGCTGTCCTGCTGCTCTTCTGGTTCCGCCGGGGATGGACCATGCAATGGGCGGTGGTCTTGGTTGCGGTCGGTTTTGCATTTTCCGGCGTAGAGGCCCGGGCTGAGGGATGGAAAGACTGGTTCTTCACTCCCGACCAACTGGGGCAAAGGGCCTTCGACAACAAGGACTATCAAACAGCAGCAGATCTTTTTGAAGATCCATTATGGAAGGCGACCGCGCTCTACCGGGCCGGCAAATATGAAGAAGCAGCAGAGCTCTATGCCTGGCAAGAAAGTACGGATGCCGCAATGGGCGAAGGTCTCTCACTGATCAAATCCCGCTCTTACCGGCCTGCCATTGCGGCTTTCAAAAAAGCCGTAGAACGGGATCCGGACAACAAGTCAGCGCAGCACAATCTGGAACTTGCGCGTTACATTCTCGACTACATCGAAACGACGCGCGAACAGTCCGATACCGGCGAAGAAAGCGGCATTGGCGCGGACGATGTCGTCTATGACAATGAAGCGGGACGCGGCACAGACAGCCAGCAGCCACCGCAAAGCACATCGGAAACCGTTCCGGAAACCGCCGAACAATGGATGCGCACGGTGGACACCAGCACGGGCGACTTTCTTCGGTCCCGGTTTGCGCTTGAAGCCGCACGGGGGCAGAAATGATCCCCGCGCTCGTCATACTTTGTTTTCTGTTCTTGCCTGCGATCTCCCAAGCACAGGAGGCACCGCAACCGATCGTCCGGACGACGCTTGAACAGGACACTGCAATCCCTGGCCAGCCGCTGATCTTCCGGATCACGGTCCTGGTGCCGACCTGGATGCCGACCCCGCCGGTGTTTCCGAGTTTCGAAGCGCAGAATGTTGTCGTCCGGCTGCCCTCCCGCGCTTCAAGCCCAACCAGCGAGCGGGTCAATGGCGATACTTGGTCCGGGGTTTCACGCGCCTATCGTCTTTATCCCATGGTGCCCGGAACCTTCCATATCCCCGGCGGTCCAATCACAATCACCTATGCGGATCCGAACACGCGCCAGCCAATCAAAACGGAGGTTGACGTCGCACCTTTTGCGATCACTGGTGAAGCACCAGAAATCGCCAGGGACCTGACGCCCTTCCTGGCCGCAAACGCCCTGACACTGACCCGGCAGGTCGACGGAACACCGGAGGATCTGGCCGCTGGAGATGCGCTGACCCTGACCACCACCATCAAGGTCACCGGGGCCGCTCCAATGTTTGTGCCGCCCGTTGGTGCCGGAGTCCCGGTTGAGGGCCTCAGCTACTATCCCGCATCCCCGGTTCTCAAGGAAACCGAAAACCGGGGCCAGATATCCGGCACCCGCACAGAAACCGTCACAATCGTCGCTGAAAACGCCGGCACCTATCGGATCCGTGAACAGAAACTCTCCTGGTACAACCTCACCAGCGAAAAGGTCGAAACGGTTAGCGTTCCGGCGATAGATCTGACGGTGACCGGGCCGCCGGTGGCGGCAGAACCGCAATCAGAGGCATTGAACTGGCGATCCATGGCTTATTGGGGCGCTGCCGCGCTGCTTTTATCTGGCACCTTCTTGGGATTGTTGCGCAAATATGGCCCAACGGCTGCGGCTTTCTTTCAGGCAGCGAAAGCAACATACGAAGCGACCGAGTATTTTGCTTACCGGCGCTTAAAAAAAGCCATCAACTCCCAGGATTATTCCGCGGCCATGGCAAAGAGCCTCGACTGGCAACACCGGCTGGATGCCGCCGGGGCTCAGCCTGACTGGACGGCGCTTGAACATGCTTTTACTTCTCTGGGCAGGGCCCTTTATGGCAGCAAAAGTCCGGCATCCAGCACAGAAATCCGGAATGCCTGGTCCCAGATCCAGACCTCTGCCGCCGACGTCCGTCATCAAGCGAAAACGCAGGCCCGGCGAAGGTCCAAAACACCTCTGCCACCTCTAAATCCGGTTGATGCAACGAAGTTTTAGCAGGCAAATGCCCCAAAAGCCTTCACTATCCAAGAGTGCTCAAACGACAAAGCCTATCGTAACCAACTGAAACCTCTGGATGCCAAAATCAAATCATGCGCCTAGGCGAGATCACAAAACGCGATTTGGTTGAACGAATGCACTGAACGGAGCGCCTTGAAGGCACTGCCACCATCCACGGTTAGCTGATTTAGGACGAACCGGTACGTGTGTGCCGCAGGACTGCTCGACACCTATGAACCATTTTGGCACCGCAAACGAACGGCACATTGGGAGTGTTGTGGCAGTCAATATTAGCCTCTGGACGGATGCCAAATAAAGTCGCGCGCGAAAAGGCAAGAATTGCAATCGAGAAACACCAGCAATTTCAAGAAGAAGAGTGGTGCCCAAGCAGCAAACCTCCCGCGTGATTTTGTTACCAACTCAACACCGGCTTTGCTGTCTGACGGCATCCGTATGAGTTTCCGGCCGTTTTCCACTCACGGTCCCTTCACCGAATTTTCCAGTGTTTCCGGGCCGATATCGGCCTACGAGCTTCGCCTGAGAGGTGTTCTGGTTCTGGATCGGCCGCGTATAGTAAATGCCGCTTTTACTATTAATTTCCGTTTACAATAACGAACACCTAACACGAGTAGTAGATTTTTAAGTTTATTTTCCGTTAATTCACAATTCAAATTATATTAACGACAACTTCCAATACGTATTCTATATGTTTTTTGTTCACTTTTATTTTCCCTGCATCTGTCATGATGAGATCATCAGAAATTAATCAGGAATTTACTTAAACAATTCCAAGGCAGGGACGGAGAATACTTTCTCCGAATGATGGCTCATGTGTGGATTTTGTCACCATCCGGTTTGTGATGGCGTCGATCATTTCCGGGCATCTTCCGGAAATAACAGCGAGAAATCTGCGTCCAATTCCGGAACGCCAATCGACCAGATAATCAATCAGTTAAACCGGGGAGGCTATTCCTGGACAACAACCGATCCTATTACGTATTCCTTTGCGGCATCCTTACCGTTCTATGCGTTTGGCGAAGATCAGTATGCTGGTTTTCAGGCTTTTTCCGAGCAACAGGAAGTCATGGCTCGATTGGCCTTGTCGACCTGGAGTGATGTTGCTGACATAACCTTCGAAGAGAATATCTATGGCACTGGTGCCATCAGGTTCGCGAATTCTTCAAGCCTTGCTGATTATTCTGCTGCGCACGCTTACCTGCCCGGCACCAAAGGCTGGTCTGGCGACGTATGGGTCAACAGCACCCTTGGGTTTAATGTTAGTCCTGAAGTCGGGAATTACGGCTTTAAGGTTCTGGTCCACGAACTCGGCCACTCGATCGGGCAGCTGCATCCGGGCGACTACAACGCCGGAAGCGGCCGGTTGTCCTACGCCCGGAACGCTGAATACGCGGAAGACAGCCAGCAGTATTCCATCATGTCTTATTGGGATGAAGACAACACGGGTGCCGAGTACGGCGTCTCTTATGCACAGACCCCAATGCTTCATGATATTGCGGCGATCCAGGCCAAGTATGGCGCCAACATGGACACGCGCACCGGGGATACTGTTTACGGCTTTAACTCAAACACGGATTCTCCGTTGTTCGACTTTGAGCAAAACAAAAATCCAGTCCTCTCGATCTGGGACGCGGACGGGATCGACACGCTCGATTTCAGCGGGTTTTCGGAAGATAGTGTCCTTGATCTCAATCCCGGCGGATTTTCCAGCACGGCAGGCCTTGTCAACAACATCTCGATCGCTTTTGGCGCAGATATAGAAAACGCGGTGACAGGCAGAGGCAATGACGTCATCCTCGGGAACGCGTTAAACAACGTCGTTGATGCCGGTGCAGGACGGGACACCTTTGTCCTCCAAGCCGACCAGAACGCTGCCACGGTTTATGTCTTTGATACGCGCCCCATTGTCATTCACAGCGCTCAAGGCACTGATCAACTCACAAGTGTCGAGACCATCTCATTTGCAGATATCGATGTGGACGTTGCCAGCCAGACCAGCATCTCGCTTCTGGAGTATGCGGCCAGTCATGCGGACGTTGCTGAAGCGTTTGGTACCGATGAGGACTTGCTCTATACCCATTTGGTGGAACATGGGCTTAATGAAGGCCGGACGATCGACTTTTCCGCTCTGGATTATATCGCCTCCCACCGCGATCTCATTGAGGTTTACGGCGCAGATATAGAGGCCGGTGTGCTGCACTATCTGGAGTTCGGCTTGGCTGAGGGCCGCGGGGTCACCTTTGATGCGGCCGCGTTCCTGGATGCAAACCCGGATCTTGTCGACGTTCAAGGCATGAGCCTCTCCGCCGCACAGCTCTATATTGAGATGTGATCGCACGACCTGCAGATAAAACAACTGGCGGATAAGTTAATCGGCGGAAGTGCACCTTGCTTCCGCCAAACGTCCAGGTCCCGACAAACCCTCGTCGCCAGATCCGATTAAATCAGCGGCAGTGGCATGAACTCTATGGCGCTGGGATCAGTCACGCCAATGAGCGTGAGGCTGGATCCGTCGTCAAAGCTGATCAAGGTGTCTTCACCGGCTGTCTCAACGACAGCGGCCGCCTGAAGATCGCAAAGTCATGGACGGTTGGCGGCTTTCGCGCATCCTGGAACAAATTCCGGATTGACGTTGAACGCAGCGAACTCATCGCGCCGGGTTTTACTCTTTTATGGCCTCCGCCACACCGTGGCGACGATCTTAAGAGAAGTGGGAATGGATGACCGAAGCATTGCGGACGCCCTTGCACAGACCACTGAAACCATGGCGCGGCACTATTCAAAGCGCGCAGACATCACCTCAAAGATGGATCGGGTTGCGCAAGTTTTCGCTGCAGAAATCGAGCGTCGGGATGCACAAATGTCAAACCGCTCAGAAGAAAATGTCAAACCCGAAAGGAGCAAAACACATGCAATCGAGAAACACCAGAAATTTCAAGAAGAAGAGTGGTGCCCAGAGGCGGAATCGAACCACCGACACGCGGATTTTCAATCCGCTGCTCTACCAACTGAGCTATCTGGGCGCGCTTTGATTTGGGAGGAGACAGGCCCCGTCCGCCGAAAGCCCGGCCCTTATAGAAGCTCGTTTGCCCCTTGTCCAGCACCCCGGCAAAGTTTTTTCACAACTTGCAAAAATGCCGATGGATAAATCCGCGCTTCGCCGGCCTCATTGCAATTAACATCAGTTTTTAAGAACTTAGCCTGGGCATAAAAAACTATCCCTTCAGCACCTGTTTGCTGCTTGACGCTGTGATTGACGGGCACACCAGTCCGGCGGAACCGCACAGACCGGCTCGTTCTGTTTGAGCACAGCAATCACTCCCTACTGCATCTCTCCAGCGACAATCCCGGTCGCCGACCAAGCTCCATCGGCTGCATTGAAATTGCCGATCACACCCTGATGGTTTGAATTGGGGCCGCCAACAATCGATGTGTTCACAGTTCCTGAATATGTGCCTCCCGCAAGGGCACCGGAAAACTGGTTCCCGGACGCCACAGTTTGTTCGGTGAGATCAGCACCGAATACCCGGCCGTCAAAATTTGCAATGTTCGCCGAACCAGTCCGGCGCGCAAAATCGACGGTCATGTTGAAATTCCCGGCCGCCAGATATTGCGCTCCATTGTTTATGACGTTGCCTGCTGCGTGACCGGAATAACTTGCACTCCCGGTTGTCGGTAAGTTGGCTGAATTTGTGACATCGCCCGCGACCCAGGTCCCCAGATGCACAGCATCCTGCCGTTGACCGGTGCCAGATAGGACGCCGCCAGTGTCGTCGTACGACATTTTTGTGCCCCAATAGCCCCACTCCAAAAAAGCGCAGGTGCATTCTGTAACTCCGGCCATTATGGCGTCATCGCCGGCACCAACCAGAGTATTGGGCACAAAATAAGTGGTTGGCGTTTCATTCGGATTTGCTTGCACCGTTTGTGCACCGGCGCTTGTCAAATCGGAAACGGCCGGGCTTGCGGCATCTCGAACGACATAAAAGCCGCCTCCGCCCGCCGGATCTGAAATATCTGGCGGATCTTGAATGGGAATCGGGTCAGGCGTTTGCACCGTATCAACAGTCAGATAAGTCTCTGCCACATTTGTGGCATCGCGCGCAGCATAGGTGTCATCGTCGATAAGGGCCGCACGGTGTGTCCCTGATTTATCATCGTTGAAGCCGAAGCGAACCGTGTAACTTCCAACTTCCGGATCGATCTGCCGCGTATCGCGAACCGTCAGTTCCCCGCCCAGCGAATGCTCCGAACCGTCAAAGGAAACCGAAAGATCGGACGCGCTGCTGCTTGAAAACGCGATGGGGCCTGTGCCTTGACCGAGCAAGTTGACGGTGCTTTCAACAACACCAGCAGCATACCCGCTCAAAGTCCGGTCCGTGCGCGACAGGTTTGTTTGATCGGTCCCATTGAGACGGCCGACATGCAGGCTTGCGGACACCGTATCACTGTTTTCAAAGACATTTGGGCGGCTGATGTAATTGTCGTTGTAAGGGTCGTCCAACGCCTCCCCGGACATCACATTACCAAATACAAAGCTCTGAGCGTTGCTGCCGAAAAAATGCCCGCCATCAGGGCCGGCAATGGTGCCAACCGGCCCGCTGTAAAGCGCTGCGCCCTGACTTCCATTGATCCGGTGGCCGCCGCGGCGGCCGGTGTCCATGACAACCACACCATCGCTTGCTTGATAAGCTTCCCCGACAGCGACAGAGATCAAGGATTTCTGATCGGTCCCTGCGCCGTCAATATGAAATGAACTTGCCAGGTAATGCGCCCCGTTCAAAGTCGACGGACTGTCTTCGATCATCTTCAGATCGCTGGATCCGACCGCCGACATAAAACTGTTGCCAAGCTCCGCAGCGGCCAATGGATTGACGAACAGCGCGTTGCTCATGAGCGGTGTGAAGGTCGTGCCACCGCCAGCCGTCCCCAGTGAGAACATCAAGCTCGGGTCTGATGCCAAGTTATAGATGCGAACAGCGGGTTCGCTCGCTCCCTGACCAAAATTGGAAAAATCTGTTCCAAACCCATGGAGGCCAAAAACCATATCCTCAATATTGAAGGGTGTGGCACTGCCGGGGGTTACATTGGGAAGGTGCGCAAAAGCCGCAAAGTTTTCATGGAAAAACTGCGCGCCCCACGCATAGGAACTGACATTTCCTTCGGTATCTGGATCAACTGCCGGAGCCACCGGGATAAAGCCATTTTCACCCAATTGGGCAACATGGTCCTGATCGGTGTAGGTCTGCGCGTAAAAGTACTGCCCATCACCATCAAAGGCGAATTGATAGATCTTGTTGCCTTCAACCTCGGCTTTATAAAGCCCGGTGGCATTGCCGGAGATGACTGTCGCAAACGAAAAAGCGACGGTCTCATCGACGCCTGAACTTCCCCCAATCAGTCCTTGCCCCCCTGGCGCGCTCACCGTCCGGTTGGCGTCCCAAGTGGGTGAAAAGCTTGATCCTGCAGTCAGGATCCGGGCATTCGCTGTCGTGGTGACAGTTTCATTATCTGTATTGTCTTGCGGCGGCGTTTCAGTGCTATCCGATGTTTCCTTGTCGATCCGGTCCACGGTGCGTTGCTGTTGAGTCTTTTGAACCTGCACCAATTTGGTTTCCGCACGCTGCAGCTCGGTCGACTGGATCCCCTGCGGTTTGGGGATTGGCGCGGTGCGAACATGGCCAAGGTTTGAATTGACGTTTGGAACACCGGACTTCGCGATTTGTTGTCCGGTTGGCGGGTTTGGATTTCCGCCCGTTTGTCCCCCGCGCGCAGCAAGTCCCTTTTGAACAGCAGACAGATCAGACGGTGTTGTGCGGCGCACACCGCCGCTCAAACCAGTAGAATCGACTTGTAAGGAATAACCGGCCTGATAGATCCGCTGGCGCGCACCACTTCGGCTTTCAAACGTCAGATCATCGCCAAACAACAGGGAGAAGACCGGGTTGCCACTCTCGAGGTTCAGGTTGGCAATGCCGCCACGAATACCGATGGTGCCGACCGGTGTCTTGACCGCGACGCCCCCCTTTTTCTTGCTGACTTTCCCGCCAACAAAGCGCACCACACCTTTGCCGAAGGATGCAACGAGCTTGCCGGTCCCCGCATCCGGATCATAAACGAATTCGTCGATCACCAAATCCGAATTGGCACCAACTGTGAATGTCGAGCCATCGTTAAGCAGAACTTGGACTAGGCCCGAATTCGAGGTTTGGATACGCTCATTGTAGACGACGTTGTCGCCGATCAGCTTGACTTCACGGACCGCGCCGGGCGGCGTCCCAAAGGCATCTGTGTTGACGGCGGCGGCGGTCCCGACTTTTGTTGCTGCCTGACTATTCGAAAGGAAGCATGTTACAGCTGCGGCGGAGCATAAGAGAGCCGCTACTGTTGTCCGAAATCTGAGAGTAGGCAAAACGCTATCCATATTGTCTCCCCCCTTATCAAAACGCTTTTCGCAGCGAGAACATCGCAGATGCATTCGAATAGCTGCTCAAATCATAGTTCGAATATTGGCGCCGGAATTCGCCGACCAAACCGGCAGACACATTGTATTTCAGCGGAACATTCAGCGCAGCACGTATCCAGCCTTCATGGTCTTTCTGCTTTTCCGAAACATTCACCAGCGGGTCCGGCGCTGCATAGGCCCGGTAAATGTAGCCAGCTTCCAAATCGAAAGACCAGAGGTGCGGCAGTTGTTCGATCGGCGAGGCGAATTGATAGGTCGCACCGATCCCCGCGCCCGCCTCCCAGCTTTGCTGAAACTTCGCGCTTGTTTCTTCAAAATCCGCCAATGCCAGGACCCGCGTCCGCAACGCCTTGGTCAGTTGTCTGGAGATTTTTGACGCGAATTGGAGGTAGTAACCATTCCGGTCAGAAACCGTCGGATATTCGGATGTGTCATTGAACCAACGCTGCCGCCATTCCACCTTCGCGGTCACTTCCGTTTGGATGTCCGGACGGGCCACAAGCCGGGAGCCGAAACCAAGTGCCCCATTATAATTGGCATGATTGAGCCGGACTCCGGAGGCAACGGCATACAAACCGAGCTGCGCATTGTCCCAATTAAACCGCGCCATATTGAAAGACGGCCCGATGGTTACTTCCGCCAATCCGGTATCGAGCCGGACCTGATCGGAAAAACGCGCAGCATAAAAGACAAGGTCTGTTTCTATCAGATCTCCTTGGGTGCCAAGATCATAAGATCCATAGGCCCGCCCCGCAGCAAACGCATTGAAATCCGCCTTGCCGGTTGCCGTATCATCGAGAATAAAATCGCGTCCATTAATGGTCACTCGGCGCCCGCCCGGTGCCGCATTGGCGTTGGATTGATACCGCGCCCCAATGATGAGATCCGCACGAAACTGAGTTGGTTGTTGCTTGGCCGCAATCGCGGCCAAATAGGTTTCCACCTTCTGCTGAACTTCCGGCGGAACCTTCGGGCTTTCCTGGGCAGCTTGGAAATAGTAGCGCGCTGTCTCCAGAGATCCCAACCGGTAATACAGAACACCAAGTTCCAGTTTCACACGCGGTAAGTTTGGCGCGAAAATCAACATGCGTTCAAATGTTGAGATCGCAGCTTCATAGTCGCCTACCAAAACGGAGACAGTTGCGTATTCGAAAGCCAGGTCCAGATCGGCCGGGCGCTCCAGAACTTGCACCAGAAGCGCGGTTTGACGGGCCAGCAGGGCATCAGATGATTGCGGTGTCTCGCCGGCGTCTTGCGATTGAACGAGGGCCGGAAACAATGTCACCCCTGCAAACACCAGGAGAGCAGCCAGATTTTGCAGCCTAAATAACATTACTGACAACCACAACCCCAGCTTCCACTGCCAAATTTCTAAACATTAAAAATACGTTAACACACCTACCGCAGGCCACTTCCCTTGTCCATGCCTGGTAGCCGCTCAACGCGTCTCATTGCGTTTGCTCTCAGCTTGAAAGCTCAATTAGATTGGATTTCCGGACATCCAAACAAAAACGCTGGTTTTGAGATCCTCTCAAAACCAGCGTTTTTTTAGTAGCGCTTCAAAAAATGAGGTTATTTCACTGTGATCCGGTCGTCGGTGTATGGAGTGTAACCGCCTGTTTCCGCAAGGAACTCGGCGACCACGTCGGCCAGATCCGGTCCGAAATCATAGGCTTTCATGCCGTTGGACGCGAAGATCTTGTAACCATCACCACCGCCGCGCATGTAGTTGTTGGAAACAACGCCGTAGACTGCCTCTGAGTCCAATGCCGCAAAACCATCCCCATCGGCAACCATCACATCGGAAATCCGCTCTCCGGCCGGTTTTGACGCATCAAAGGTGTATTTCAATCCGGCAACCTGCGGAAAACGCCCTTTGCCGTCTTCCACTTGGCTCACACCATTTTCGAGCGCAGCAACCACATCTGCGCCTTTCAGCTGGAAGGTGGACAGGGTGTTCTGGAACGGCAGAACGGTCAGAACTTCGCCCATCGTGATTTCACCTTCATCAATGGCTGCGCGCAGTCCACCGCCATTTTGAATGGCGATCTGAATGCCCTGATCCTTCACCCGGTCCAGCATGGCATCGGCAACCAGAACACCCATTTCACAGACCTGCGCCCGGCAGACTGACCGGTCCGCACCAATCGGCGCGGCCGCAGACCCGATGACTTTCGCCTTCAGGCCTTCGATCGGCGCCGCCAATTCAGCCACACGGTCAGCAAACCCTGCATCCGGGGTTACACTGGCGTCCAGCAGGATCGGTTCCCCTTCGGCGGAAACTACATTCCCGGCGTCGTCCCAGGTGACATTAATTTCACCCAGGAATTTGCCATAAGCGTAGGCCTGGACGATCGGGACTTCTTTTCCTTCCGGGTTTTTCACCAGCACAGGATAAGGCCCTTTGGCTCGCTCTTGGGTATTAGACAGCAAAGTGTGCGAGTGTCCGCCGACAATAAGGTCAATTCCGGATACAGCCGCTGCGATTTCCATATCCCGTGGCAGTCCCATATGGGTGACTGCGATGATCTTGTTGACCCCGGCAGACTCCAGCCCTTCGACAGCCCCCTTGAGGTAATCTTCCGCCTGAATGAAGCGGACATTCTTGCCTGGAGAAGATGTTTCGGTGGTGTCCTCGGCCAATGCTGAAACAATGCCGATTTTTTCACCGCCCACTTCCAGGATCAGAACGCCCGGAACATTTCCCTTCAGAGACGGTTCATTGCTGACATCAATGTTGCCGGACAGAACTGGGAAATTCGCTTTTCCGATGAAGTTGGCAAGGACTTCAGGCCCATTGTCGAACTCATGGTTTCCGACGGCCATGACATCGATCTTCATGTCGTTGAGAAACTCAACCGCCGCCTCACCTTTGTAGGTCGTATAGAACAGGGATCCCTGGAACTGGTCTCCAGCGTCCACAGTCAGGACATTCATTCCCTCACCAGCCAAGGCATCACGGCGTTCGTCGAGCTTCGTCTTGATCCGCGCAATACCGCCGAAACACTTCCCTTCTGCTTCAGATTCAGCATTGCAGGTGGAATCGTATTTGTTAATCGACTCGATCCGGGAATGCAGATCGTTCAAATGCAGAATTGTCAGGGAATAGTCGGCAAAAGCGGTTGCTGGAAAAGCTGCTGACAGCGACAGCACCGCGGCACTCAGGAAACGTTTGTTCATCTGACCCTCGCCCATTTTGAATGGTGTTTTTGTTGCCTGAACCTGCTGGATCAGACTGTGCGGCTGGCTCTGCCCTTTTTTGCTGCCTCCCGCGGCACGGAACGCAAAGCCGACCCGGCCGGCAGTTGTTGGCCGTCCCGGGTTCCACTCTTCAAATAGTGATCGAGATTTTTAACAGCTGCAAGATGCTGAGAGCTCAAAAGTGAAAAAAATTTTGCCAGGTAAAGAATTTTGCAGAATTTTGAACAGTCACGGACGTGATGGCGCACCTACTTTGTCTAAATCGAGTGATATTCTGCGCAGGCCGTTATGCTTCATCCGGGAAATCATTTTCATCGAGATCATCTGTCTCAACGACCGGAATGGAATATCCTTCGGAGAACCAGCGGTTCAGATCGACCTTTGCGCAACGGTCGGAACAGAACGGATAGTCACCGGGTGTGGAAAGCTTGGAGCAGATCGGGCACGGCCGCATCCGCCGTTCCGGTTTTTGATTGGTCGGATCGGACACTACAGCCTCCTTTTATGATCAATTGAAATGCTTGCCGGAACCAATCCCCAAGAACGCTCAGGCGCTCGCCCAACTCTTGTGAACCGGATATCCAGCTGATTGCAGCAGGTTCACAGTTTCAGCAAGGGGCAAACCAACCACCGCGGGATAAGAGCCGACCAGTTTTACCACAAAGCTGCCGGCCAGCCCTTGGATGGCATAGCCCCCGGCTTTGCCGCGCCATTCACCGGACGCAATATAATCATCCATGTCCTGGCGGGACAGGCGCTTGAAACGGACGCGGGTTTCCACCAGCTTAGTACGCAGTTTGCCATTTGGCTCGGCAATCGCAACACCGGTGAATACTCTATGGCCGCGTCCCGACAGCATGGACAGGCACATCAAAGCCTGGTCGGTCACTTCGGCCTTTGGCAGTATGCGCCGTCCAACACCGACCACCGTGTCGGCTGCCAGCACCACCCCGTCGCGCATCTCTTCTGATGCATCGACCGTCTTGCGCACGGCTTCTGCTTTGGCGCGTGCCAAGCGAAGTGCCAACGCCCTGGGCGTTTCATGCTTTTTGGGTGTTTCGTCGACATCTGCAGGCAGGAGATGATCCGGCTCCAGCCCAACTTGCTGCAACAGCGCGAGCCGGCGCGGCGACGCGGATGCCAAAATCAACTGCGGGGCATTCGTCATGGATGCGCGTGCTTTCCTGCCGGCGTAATGCGACCAGCCGCTTATTTAAAGCGGTAGGTGATCCGACCTTTGGTCAAATCGTATGGGGTCATTTCAACAAGAACCTTGTCACCCGCCAAAACGCGAATCCGGTTCTTGCGCATACGTCCAGCCGTATGAGCAATGATCTCATGATCGTTTTCAAGTTTTACGCGGAACGTCGCATTCGGCAACAGTTCTGTTACGACGCCCGGGAACTCCAGAGCTTCTTCTTTAGCCATTTGATATCCTGATTGTGGCGAGTCTAGCCCGCAGGTGCCGCGGAACCTAACGGATTAGGCCCAGAATGTGAACCTTTCTTTCTTGCCAAGTCAAAGAAACTATCGTTCCGGCTACTCGCCTCCGGCCAGGACCGGTTTTGCTTCCATTTGCAGCGCCCTATCGGGAAATGACTGCCACTCTCGAGCCAGGATCGCATAGTAGAATTCTTCGTCCCAGCCGCCTTTGAAGAGAGCGTGTTCGCGAAAGTGCGCCTCCCTGCGCATCCCCAACCGCTCCATCAGTTTCCAGGACCCGGTGTTACGGGCATCACAACGCCCGAAAATGCGGTGAAGTTTGCGCTGTTCAAATCCGAATTGCAGATAAGCGCTGGCAGCTTCAAATGCATACCCACAGCCCTGGAATTCCGGATTCAGTGAAAACCCAATTTCGGCCTGCCCGGCTTCGGCGTCCGTCACGCACAGAGAAAGATCGCCAATCAGCCTGCCATCTTCTGCCAGACATATCGCGGACGCATGAGTTCCCTCCCCCTCTAAGGATGTCATCGGAATCCAGTCATCCAGCTTTTTATGGATGTCCTCCAGGCTTCGCGGTTCCCAGAAATGATACCGGGCAATGTCCTCGCGAGACTGGTATTCAAAAAGTGCTTCGGCGTCACTCCGCTCAAAGGGGCGTAGAATAAGGCGCTCGGTTTGCAATGGAGATAAAGAACGGGACACTGTAACTCCTAACAATATTGTAATTCCTAACAATAATAGGCCGTGTGGACGTATTGGAGATGTCTTTCGCTGGGAAATGCTGCGTTCAAGACCAAGAAAATCTGCCGCAGGTGATGCTGGTGCATCATCAAGGCGGATTTTCGCCGAGGATTGGGCGCTTCAGGCCCAGCCCTTCGGGTGAGACAAAGCGCAGCAATCTGACGCGGACATCCCCTTGACCGTATCACCGATACGCTCTGCAGGTCTTTCCACGCCATCTTTCGTCCTTTGTCTCACGAAAGGCGTCCCCAATTCGTCCACACGGCCTAGGAGCCCGCTTATCACCCGCTTGGCGGCGGTGTCCAGTTGAGCCGTTTCTTGATCCGCATCATCAACATGTCCCGGACTGCACGGTATTCGTTGAGGATCTGCTCGCGGGACCCGGTCGCAAGCGTCGGATCCATCGTCGGCCAGTATTCAACATCGACCGCATCCGTACGGGTCAGATCGAGCGCCCAGTGATGGGCTTCCGGCGCAAGCGTGATGATCAGATCAAAGCCGCTCTCTTCCAAATCCAGATAGCTTTTCGGCCGATGCGCACTCATATCAACCCCGATTTCGGCCATGACCGCATCAACAAATGGGTCAAGTTTGCCGGCGCGAACGCCTGCCGATTTGACGTAAATCTGGCCGGGAAAGAGTTTTTGCGTCAGGGCCTCAGCCATCGGCGATCGCACGGAATTCATCCCGCACGCAAACAAAACCGCAGTCGGACGCAGGTCCGGCCCGGCCACCTAATCTAGCCTTTCCAGTGCAAGGCGTAGACGAGGGTGAACAACCGCCTGGCGGTCTGCATGTCCACCTCGATTTTTCCTTCAAGGCGCTCCATGAGGATCGTCGAGCCTTCATTGTGCACGCCGCGGCGCCCCATATCGATCGCTTCTATCTGGCTCGGCGTCGCATGACGGATGGCCTCGTAATAGCTTTCACAAATCAGATCGTAGTCTTTCACGATCTTCCGCAGTGGCGTCAGCGACAGAACATGGGTGACAACGTCCCGCTCATCCTCGGTCTGGATTTGAAAAACGAGTTTTTTCTCAATGACAGAAAGATTGAGGACGAATTTGGCGACCGGATGCCCAACGGGTTGAAAGGCATTTTCTTCAATCAGGTCGTAGATCGCTACAGCGCGGTCATGCTCCACTTCCGGTGTGGAGCGGGCGATTGAGGCTTCATCCAGCACAACATCCACCAGGCGGCCGCCTGACGTTTGTTGAGGGCATTCCGATTGTGCATCGTTCATGCTGTCAAAGCCTCGCCGTTGATTCTCTGCCTACATGTTCAGTCTGATGGAAACAGACCGGGCATGCGCCGACAAGCCCTCTGCTTCACCAAGTGCAATCGCGGCCGGTCCGAGGACGCGCAAATTCTCCGCATTACACTTCAAGATCGACGTCCGTTTGACAAATTCCAAAACGGACAAACCGGAGGAAAACCGTGCGGAACGCGCCGTCGGCAACACATGGTTCGAGCCGCCAACATAATCGCCAATTGCTTCCGGCGTGTGATGGCCCATGAAGACAGCCCCAGCATTGCGGACCTTTTCCAGAAGTGCATCTGGATCGGCCACGGCAAGTTCCAAGTGCTCAGGGGCCAACCGGTTGGCAAGCGGCATCGCATTGTCCAGATTGTCGACCAGAATAATCGCCCCAAAATCCTGCCAGCTTGCGCGTGCCACCTCTTCGCGCGCCAAGGTTTTCAATTGGCTTTCGACGGCATCTGCAACCCGGTCCGCGAGGTCAGAGCTGTCAGTAATCAAAATCGATTGCGCAACTGGATCATGCTCAGCCTGGGCCAAAAGGTCTGCTGCAATCCAATCTGCGTTGCTGTCCTTGTCAGCCACCACCAGAACCTCGGACGGGCCAGCGATCATATCGATGCCAACAGTGCCGAACACCCGGCGTTTTGCGGCCGCAACAAAGGCATTGCCCGGCCCGACGATTTTGGCAACCGGCTGAATGGTTTCTGTGCCAAAGGCAAGAGCCGCAACGGCTTGCGCCCCGCCAATGCGGTAGATCTCGCTAACGCCGGAGATCTTCGCAGCTGCCAAAACCAGCGGATTCAAAACGTCGTCCGGGCTCGGCACCACCATGACGATCCGCTCGACGCCCGCCACTTTGGCCGGAACCACGTTCATCAGAACAGAGCTCGGGTAGCTCGCCAGTCCGCCCGGCACATAAACGCCTACGGCTTCGACAGCTGTCCACCGCGAGCCAAGTTCAACTCCGATTGGATCCGTGTACCGGTCATCAACAGGCAGTTGGCGTTTGTGGTGCGCATAAATCCGGTCATGCGCCAGCTGTAGCGCATCCAAGGTATCCTGGGGAACCTCGGCCATAGCCGCGTCAATCTGAGCTGCGGACACTTTCAGATCCGCCATCTCCTTGGCGTTCAACCGATCGAATTTGGCGGTATACTCCAGCACCGCCGTATCACCGCGCTTTCGAACATCTTCCAGGATGTCCCGGACGATCTGATCGACATCTTCCGATGCCTCCCGCTTACCGGCAAGAAGAGCGGCAAACTGGGTTTCAAAATCGGCGCTGGTATTCGACAGGCGTAGAACCACGCAATTCTCCATCATGATTGGCGCAGTGCGCCGGCAAACGTAGTTTTGTCAGGTAAGATCGTGCTGCGGCAGGTTGGGCGTCGACCAGGCAGCACCAAGATCGGACAGTTGCGCCTCAATGCATTCCACGTCGAGTTGAATGCTGGCCCCGCCGGCAAACGCCAGTTGGATCTGACCAGCAGGCGTTTCGCCTTCTTCGAAGGTCACCGCCAACAACTCCAGAACAACACCCTTCGCATCCTGCTGAATGTTCTGCGCTTTCATACCGCTGACGCGAGACACGGCCAAAGCAGACCGGCGCCGCTCGTGTTCTTTTGAGCGTTTGTCCGCTTCTTTGTCCCAGACAAAGCGGTTCATGATGAAAACGGCTTTGTTTTCTTTCGGCAAATAGCGGATGTCCGCAACCGTTATGACCGCATCTTGAAGATGAGCAGAAAGAACCTGAAGGTCTTCCTCATCCAGGGCGGCGAGTTTTAGCTGATCCATAGTGCTCAATTGGTCGTCCAAGTGTTGTTTTGTCACAGCCCGCATGTAGGACTGGCGAGGGCCAACTCCAAGGCTGATGACCTAACCGGGATTGAGGTCTTTGGCAACAAAGGAACGCGTTGCCATACGCTTCAATGCAACGCAGATCCAAGGCTCTGCCCGTTTCTCCCTATGGAAGCTCTTCTCAACCACTGGCAAACCTGCAAGATTGCGATTTGCCTGAGATGATTGGATCCATAGATGCGCCTTATCGCAAAAATTCTCGTTCTTGCAGTCTTGTCTGCCGCCGCCCCATCCCACCACGTGTTGGCTGCGGAGCTGGAGCGGGCTCGGGGCGAACTCATCTATGTCCCGGCGTATTCGCGGATTTTCTCGTTCCCAAACCGCTCGGAATTGCTGGCCGCCACTTTGACCGTCCACAACGTTGATCCGGAAAACAGCCTGACGCTGGGCCGAATTGACTACCACGACGAAACAGGGACGTTGCTGCGGTCTTTCCTCGAAACCCCACGAGCTCTCAACCCACTGGAGTCCGCCAGTTTTTTGGTTCCCAGCAATGACACCACCGGCGGAGTTGGCGCGAACTTCATTGTCGAATGGACAGCGGACACGGCGGTGCTCAGTCCTCTGACCGAGGCCATTATGGTGACTGGCCCCGGCACACCTGGCCCCTCGTTTACGTCCCGAGGGCGTGTCATCGACCGGACAGTTGGAGCTCAGTAATAGACGTAGTCCCCACCCCTTCCGAGGAAGGACGCTCACCGACAGAGACCCTTAGATAGCCTTCAACAAAACAATATAAACACAAATCGCAACAAAAACTATAATCGCATATTTTCTTACTCTATTGCATTCACGCTCAATTATAATCATCTTTTCTGGTATATTTTCTTTTGATCTATCTATTAGCGACCCACCCGCAATATTTTTTATGTGATATCTATTTTCAGGGTCAATTCGCCACAAAAGGTACGTCTTAACCCATCCAGCAATTACAAATATTGAACCAAGAAAAATGACTGCTTTTGCTAACAGACTATCTGCAAAATCCATGACGAGTTTCGCCTACCTTGGGCTTTTGACCGGGCAAATACAAATGATGAAGTAGCCCAATCCAGAATACTGATAAGTCCATCTCTAAATTCAAACCCTTCCTCACCGGAAAAAGGGCGCCCACCCACATAATACTCAGTATTTGTCATCACACCACCTAAAGGCTTGCAATCAACACAGAAACAAAGACCAACGCGCCAACTATTAAAAAAGTTAGTCTTGATGTAATTCTATATATTTTCAACATCTCACTCGGAGAATTAGGATCTCCTGGATCAAAGTGAGAATAACCGCGCCAATTAACTCTATGATAACGACGATCCGGATCAATTTTACTAAATAGATGCGTACGAACGAACCTGACACCAATCTGTAAAAGCGCCAATACTATCAGCGCAATCACAAGCAAGGACTGTGTTGAAAACATTAAGTGCCCCACATACCCTGATTAAGGTCCACCACTATATCTCGGCCAACCAATGGCTGCGCGGACGGCGCCATTAATCCCATATTGTTGCCCCCGCACCCAGCACACTGCGAAGTTGCCCTTCCAACTTCAATATGAATTCCTGCGGCCCGGTGATCAGCAGCAGCCAGGAAATCTCGCCGCTAGTCCAGTCTTTCGGGGCAAGGCGCAGCCGGGCTCTTGCCTTTCGCTGGGCGTCCAGTTTCTGATCGACCTCATCGGACACTTTTGCCCACAGCGCCAGACACAGCGGCACGCTGAGGCCGTTTTCCTGGCCGTCTTTGTCCTTCACCTTGCCGCGCAGGGTCAGAACCTGATTGGCTGCCAGCGGGGGCAGCACCAGCCACTCCAGATCGCTGAGCGACAGATGTTTGAATTTGGGATCGCGCGCTAGCCTACCGGTGGTCTCCCCGAGACCGGCATTCAGGTTTTTCACCGCGTTAAACACAGTGTCAGTCCGGGTTTTGCCGGACGACTAGCGATTAACCCGAAATCCGCTCAATTTTGGCGCCGCAGCGGGTCAATTTATCTTCCAGGCGTTCAAAGCCCCGGTCCAGGTGATAAACCCGGCTGACGGTGGTTTCGCCTTCCGCCGCCAATCCAGCAATCACCAGCGATACGGACGCGCGCAGATCTGTCGCCATCACAGGCGCACCGCGCAACGTGGAGACGCCTTCGACGGTGGCCGTCCGGCCATCAATGGAAATCTGCGCGCCGAGGCGGGCCAGTTCCTGGACGTGCATGAACCTGTTTTCAAAAATGGTTTCCGTGATCTGGCTGGTGCCGCCCGCCTTGGTCATCAAAGCCATGAATTGTGCCTGCAGATCGGTCGGGAACCCCGGAAACGGCTCTGTGGTGACATCCACCGGCTGAATGCCGTTGCCATTGCGGTAAACCCTGATGCCGTCTTCGGTATCCGTGATCTCCGTGCCCGTCTGGCGCAAGGTGTCTAGAGCGGCATCCAGAAGCTCGGTGCGCGCGCCCTGAAGCAGAACTTCACCGCCGGTCATGGCAACCGCCATTGCATAGGTTCCGGTCTCGATCCGGTCCGCGACCACCGCGTGATGAGCTCCATGCAAACGCGGAACACCTTGAATGCGAATGGTCGACGTGCCCTCACCTTCAATCTTCGCGCCCATGGCCTTCAGGCACTTGGCAAGGTCAACCACCTCCGGTTCACGCGCCGCGTTGACGATTTCGGTTTCGCCCTTGGCAAGGGTTGCCGCCATCATGATGGTGTGGGTCGCGCCAACCGACACCCGCGGAAACTCAACGCGGCCGCCTTTCAGGCCGCCTGGGGCTTTTACGACGACGTAGCCGCCATCGATCTCGATATCAGCACCCAGCGCTTCCAGCCCCTGGATGAAGAAATCCACCGGCCGGGTGCCAATGGCGCAGCCGCCCGGCAGCGAGACACGGGCTTCGTGCATCCGCGCAACCAGCGGGCCAACGACCCAGAAACTGGCCCGCATTTTGGAGACAAGCTCATAAGGCGCCGTGGTGTCGACAATCTCCCGGGCAGTCAGGTTCAGCGTCTGTCCGGCCAAATCATCCTGGCCGGACCGCTTGCCGTTGACCGAATAATCGACCCCGTGATTGGACAGGATCTGCATCAGCTGGGCGACATCGCGCAAGCGCGGCACATTCGACAAGGTCAGGGTTTCATCGGTCAGCAGCGCAGCAATCATCAGCGGCAAAGTGGCATTCTTGGCGCCGGAAATCGGGATCACCCCATTCAGCTCCGCACCGCCGGTGACTTTAATACTGTCCATACTTATCCCCGAACCCAAGCCGCAAAAATCGCGGCATTCCCTTAGAAATTCACATCAGCCGATGCGTCTACACCCAACTTATGGCCCTTGCAAGGCACAGATATCGCTGATTTTTGGGCAAACTTGACGCAGCCCCAAAGCAGAAAAGCCGGATCAATCCGCCTTGCTCTTGCGGGCTGCGGACTTGCGCCGCCGCAAATTCGCCCGCAAGGCCTCAGCCAGCCGGTCTTCCCGGCTTTGCCCGTCATTTTTTTGGCTGCTGCGCGGGCGCGATGCTGCCGTTTTAGCGTCACCCTCTGCAAGATCTTGGCTTTTTTTATCTTTTTCGCTCATGACCGTATCTGAACCATTCAATTTGAGCTGCAACCTATCAACTGAACTCCGGTCCGGCAAAGAGAAACCCACCAGAGTTTGAGCTTTTGAGGTCAAGCCGCAAACATTGCCCGCCTTTTCTGCTTGGTTCGGGCCACGAGACAAATTGAGCTGGCCTGATGGCTGCATTTAGGAACTATCCACAACCTTCAGAGTGCGGCAAACGGCGGGATTTCTTGAACCTTCAAGACAAATTCGTGCCCAACCTCAAATACCGGAAATGCGGGAAACAAAAAAAACCAAAACGGCGCTTGCGTCCTGAGACCTGTTATGGCAAAAGCCCCCTCATTCCGGACGGCATCGCCGCTCGGGACAAGCATTGACGTCCCAAAACAAACTGTTTTGCAGACGCGGGTCCGCCGAAAAGGCACCCACCAGATGCTGCCGTAGCTCAGGGGTAGAGCACTCCCTTGGTAAGGGAGAGGTCGGGAGTTCAAATCTCCCCGGCAGCAC
The DNA here is from genome assembly GCF_965216085.1 of Roseibium sp. Lineage (GTDB taxonomy): Bacteria > Pseudomonadota > Alphaproteobacteria > Rhizobiales > Stappiaceae > Roseibium. The sequence continues at coordinate 4,127,377 of NZ_OZ244138.1, forward strand.
CATTAAAAATCATTACAATTCAAAGCCTTACCGACCATCACTGCTTTTCGCATGGCCGTCACCTTGCAGCTTCTTGCAGGAACATGCAGAGAACAGACTTGATTTTGTGACAATTCTCGAACAAAACCCGTACAGTTTTGTCTAGGGTTTGTTCTCATGCCACTCAATCGCAAAACCTTCCCAGACCCGGTGACAGTCGGAACGATCAGAGCAAAAGGCCACCGCCTCATCATGTGCTGTTTTGGATGCGGGCGGGATGTTGTTGTTGATCCGGACACCAAACACCCGAAGACCGGTGATCGTCTATTTCAGGATCATGAAGCTGTTCCCGAGCTGCACGAGCGTCACCTGCTCAAGTGCGCAAAATGTGGATCTCGGAAGGTAGAGATGCGCCCCAAGTATCCCCCGGCCCACGGGACAATCTGACTGGCACGCGACCTATTGACCCAGAGGAAGACCTAGGCGAACCTGTAAAAAATTACCAGTAGGCATTGTTATGGATGATTTTTTATCTGCGGAAGATGACATCTTTGGTAGAATTGCCGAGGAAATAGTCAAAAACAAAGCCGATCTTTCACGCCTATATCACGCCGAGACTCTAGGTAAAGAAGGTTTCAAAAACCGAGTTTCGGATATGAGTGAACAAGAGCTATTGACCCTAATTTCCACAAGAGCACAACAGAAGTTGAAAGCACACGGTGATAAGATGAATGCAGTCCAGTTTTTTAAGGCTGTCACCCGGTGCGCTCGTATCGTGCGGCAAGAGGCAACCTAATGAAAAACAAAGGGTTTGGAGAAACCCAGCTGCCAGACAGCGGAATTGATCTGGACAGTGATGCAACAGATGAATTCTTCGAAATGTTCATCGAAATGCTGTTAGGTCCGGAACACAAGGACAAGAACATCGATGAACTAACGGATGAGCAAAAAATTCAGGTCATCCAGGCCATTGCGCAGATCTCTGGCGAATTTCACGAATAGATTGAAAGACTGATGCATATAACGCCCATCGACCCGGCGAATATGACTGGTAGAGCCGGCAATAGAATAAAAGCCTTAGACGGATACTGGACAAAAAAGAACGGTCTCTTCACCCGGGAGATGCCGTTTAAGCAGCAGCAGCTGTGGTGCAGGACCGGTGGCGATGGCGAAACACCGCCCCACATGATCTACAAAGGATCTCAGTCCTTCCTTCATCAAATTATGGCTGGAAAGTTTGGAGCCGACTATACAGCTTCGGTGGTCGCTCAAGATCCGCGTTTTGCCAGGACAATTGCAGCGGGTTATCCGATCGCGTCCAGTGGCTATACGGTGGCAGAAAAGCTGGAACTAGAAGTTCACCCGCCAGGATCTCTTAAGCCGGTTTTTGTCGAATACTACCGGCTGATGCGTAAGGTCCAGATCGGTTTTGTCGGCCTCCGGACACCTGTTTATGCAACGTCTGTTTACGTCACTCCGACGGACGATTGGCTATCACAGTTTTTGCTGTCCATAGAACATCCTTACGGGACGAAAGGACGATGGCTGCATTAAGCTTGCCGCGTCCGTCCTCCGGCATCACTTCCCAATCTTCGGACATCGCATAGCAGCGGTTGCCGCCATAGGCCCAGCCAAGGCCCCTCTTAATGTTCTTGTCCGGAATCGTGCCGACGATCCAATTGACATCATCCCAATAGGTCAACGTGTAGAAGAGCGACATTCGGGACACCAGTCCGAGGGTCCTCAGAGAGAAGCCGCAGCTGCGAAGATCCGGGTGCGTAACAGCATCGCCGGAATAGGCGACAACCCCAGTCACGTCCTGCAACGGCTCACAGGTCCAGGATTCGTCCAGCTTGGCGGTCTTGTCATGGCTATAAAGAGCCTTCAGACGCTGGATATAGGCCTGCTCAAGTGTCCTGGCGCCGAGATCCATCCGCTGGCTACAAATATAGGCAAGCCCCTGCCCGTCTTTTTCCAAGACCATGCAAAACGCATTGTGACCGTTGAAATCGTATTTGTCTGCCCAGAACCATGGGCTGAGCGGCTTACCCGTTTTGGTAATGTCTTCCTTTAGCCGATCAAAGTCCGTTTCGACCCGGCAACTAAACCCAGCTTCAGCAATTTCAAGATCGACTTTAGAAAAAGCCCGCATCATTGTTTGATGCTGTTCCGGTGTAAATATCATTCTTTACCTATACTATTAACCAAGCGTTAGTATTTGGATTGAACGCGGAAGCTTACGACCCTAGATTGGTTGCGACGAATATTTCGTCCTGTCAAACAACCATAGGTCAACGAGATTTCCTTAGGTGCTGTAATGGTACATTTAGCAGCGTTAAAAGCTTCCATCATTGCCAATGGTGATGTGCCATTTGTCGTCACCCACGTCGGAAATGACGTCGTAATTATGGCCCGGATGTCTGCCGAAAAGTTCGATGAGATTTGCGCAGAAAGCGCCCACTTTGAAGACTTTGAGGACAACGGGGATGTTGAAGCCGTGGAAACGACAGACGGTTATTCCGCGTAGCCGGTCATCTCATCATTTGACGCTTGTGCGAGGCTGAACAGGCAGGAAACAGCGATTGCTGCCCAGATGTATGGCCAAGTGTAAGGCGGCATGGCCGACCTCCTAATCAGTGTCAGATATCGCTTGCTGGATTATCCGGCTAAGACGGTCCGGCATGGTGTCGAGCTTGTCAGTCAACTTGTCGATCGCGTTGACAAGCCGGTTTTCAACCTCTTTCAAGTGATCGACTGAAGCGTAGCGCTCAGCCACTTCCAGCTTGTAGGCGGCAAGATCCTGACGAAGTTGTTGGGTTTCCTTCTGGCACTCGCGACGGGTAGCCAGGTTTGAAGAAAAGAGAAACCACCATGCCCCGGCCACAGCGCCGATAATGACGGTTAAGGCTGTGATCTGTTCCCAAGTGATCGCCCCGTTCATGTACACCCGTGCTCCTGTTCGATCTCAAGAACCCGATCGAGAGACATGGCCAAATCATCGGAAACATGGCCTGCGTCTTCCGCTCGCCATTTGATCTGAGCGAGAGCAGCGCAGACATCTCCGACCTCAGGTGAAGGGTTACCGCTTCCCGGCGCGCTCACGCAGCCGGTCACGAACAGCGCCAAGATCACGGCGCTCAGAGGTTTTCTTGGCACGGTCAATGGCCTTTCGGGACCGGATTTGAGATTTCAGGAGGGTGTTTTCGCCTATCGCCTTGTCATGACGGCGCTGGCGAAGGAACTCGCCGGCCAAACCGGCGAGAACCTTTTGCGCAATGGTGGCCAGAAGGCCGAGGAAGGCAGTCACGAAACCAACTGGACGTTCGGGTTTTTGTCCGGCTCACCGCCAATAGCGCCGTCACCGTCCAGGTCCATGCCAAGCCGGGCCTCAAGCATGTCCAAAAGCCGATCCTGACTGATATCGAAATGCTTCAACGCATCGGGGACCGATTCCATCGCATAGTTGATTGCGTTCGCCAGAAGCTCATTGCGAATATCGATCTTGCCGTGTTTCGCGAGGGTTTCTTGGGCCTTCACTTGCCCATAGTTGATCGCGTTCCAGAGAGCCCCATCAAGGCGCCGGGCGTACTGATCATCCAGTTCGATACCTGTTCGTTCCTTGAACGCATCAAGGGCCTTGTTCAGGAGCCAGACGGCAGCAACACCAACAACGGAAAAGACCCCGCCGATCACCTGTTCAATGACAGGAGAAAAATCGACTGTGGTTTGCGCGAAGGCAGGCAGCGGGAAAAGAACAAGCGCTATCAGCGCCACAAATACATTGCGGATCATGGGGAGATCTCCGGTTTTAGGAAAGGTGCCGGTTCGACCGGCGAAGGCCGCGGTTAAGCGGATCCAAGTGCAGCCTGAGCTGCGTTTAAGTGGCGCCGAACCTCATCAAGATCCGGTTCCGTGGTGGCAAGTGCCTGATACGGCGGCTTGCCGTTCAGTGCCCGATCCATTTCATCTTGGGTCTGCGGTCCAACCTTGCCATCGGCAAAGATGCCCCGCTGCTTCTGGAACCAGATCGTCACCAGTTCCAGGGTGTGATCGAATGGCCCTTCAATCGGGATTGGGTAAGGGTGCTTGATCATGCGCCGGTATGTGGCGAGGTCCTGACGCCAGTTCCGAACCATCGGCCCGATGTCTCCACGTTCCAGGGTCAAATCCTCTTCGGTCTGCATAAAACCACCCTCAGGGAACAGGTGATCGTATTCCTCTGAGGCATTAAAGCAGGGACAGGCTTTCGCAGCATACTCGTTGTGACCGCTGACCTTCTGGATTCCGAACCGATCACGAAGCTCTGTGAGCTCGTTTATCAGCGAAGCTTTCTGTGCGGCTGTGCGGGTGTCTTTTGGTGTCCGGCCGTCGACTTCCACGCCCCCGACATAGACCACGCCGATGGTCCGACTGTTTCGGCTGGCGCAGTGTGCCCCAACCTTCGACAGCTCCCGACCAGCGAACCGTTGTCCATTGAGGCCTATGACGCGGTGGTAACCGATGCCTGACCAGCCACGAGCTTTATGCCATTCATCAATCTCACTGCGGGCCACATCCCGCCCCTCTGGGGTCGCAGTGCAATGAACAATGATCTCGTCAATCTCTCTCATTTGCCTTTCCTTTCAGGCACAAAAAAACCGCCTCTCGGCGGTGTGGGTTCTTTTGAGGTGCAACGGCACCCTTTTCAGATCAGAAATTGCCCGCTAGGCTGCGTGCCAAAGTTGGGAGCTTTGGCAGATGCAATCAAAATGGGTCTTGGCAGTCGCGGTGGTTTTGGCGCTGCCGTTCGCTTCATCTAGCCCTGTATCTGCTGGCTCCACTTCGGAATACGAAGGCCAATGCACCTATAGAAACGGCCAAGACAAAATTGACTACAACGGCCCCTGCGAAATCAATGCCGGAATTATTGGCCGGAGTTCTTGCGAACCCGGAGATTTCCGCGAGCGGTTCATTCTTACTTATCCGGCGAGCGGAGAAGTCTGGATTTACATTCGCTGTGATGGCACGGGTACTGCGAATGGCATAGGTGCCGTGGCTATGAAGAGCCCAGGCACGATGAGACTTCTTTTGACAAATGGCGAATCCTTCAGGTTCACCGATAAGAGTGAATGGCGTTGCGAAAAGGATTGCGCATACTACTACCCTGAACTGTACAAAGCTGCCTATGAACAAAGCCAAAAAGAGCCCGAGACACACAGCACCGTAACGTTCGAAGCTGACCGCACCCCCGCTCCCGTCCCGAAAAAAACTCAATAAAAGAGTACCAGCATGGACACGCCAATCACAGATCTGACAGCGTTTCAGCTCTTTTGGCTCATCGTCGCCGCGAACACCTGGTTTTTCGTTGTGTTGTTTCTGCTGCGTTTCCTCTTAGGCACTCCGGACGCGCTGGACCCTAAGAAACTTCGTTTGATTTGGCTCTCGACTGCCGGGCTCATTCTTGTGCCCAGCATTTGGATTATGCTCAAGCTGCACTAACGCATCTCACTTCCAACATGCGCGCCTGCTGCTGCAGATGATCCAGTGACCATTTCCCTGACGATAGGGCTCACAGGGATCCGCAGAACCAGTGACCGGGTCGCGTTCTCTGCCGCCCTGCGGCTTGAGGCCTTCGAAGCGGTCTTCATGGCTTCACCTGCAGCAAAGGTTGTCACTCCGCCTCCGGACAACATGTCCACAACCCCTGTCCCGCGAAGCAATCTTTGTGTCAGGTCATAGACTGCTCTCAAATTGCCCTGATCCGAACCGGATATTGAGGCAATCGTCTTGTCTCTCGTGAACTTCTGCAGTTCATCTGCATAGGCCGCAAGGTGCTTGAGATTGTCGCCATGAAGGGTCTTGGCGTAATCGGTCTTGAGATAGGTCTTGATATCCCGTGCCAGGGTGCCAATCGCATCATTTGAAAGCATCGGCTGCCCGTTTTGATCCAACCTGACCCCGCGCAGCATCCCGCCCTTGCCCGATAGCAGATTTCGAATTGCCCCCCCTTCCAGAAGTTCCCACTCTTCAGATCCCCGTCCGAAGATGGTTTCAAGACGTTTGACAACGCGGGTGCTGGTTCCGCTGCTGCGCGTTCCCTTTTCAAACAGTTTGGCCGCAAGCTCAGTGTTTGTCAGGTCACCCACGACCACTTTTTCGATGAAAGCGCCGGCATCATCTGTCATTTGGCCTTGGGCTCTCTTTGTGTTGTTCTTGCCAAACTTCTGACCGTAGTCCTTCCTGGCCTGCCGGGCTGACGTTACGACCTTCTTGATCTGGTCATAATCCCCTTTAACCAGGGCTGTTCGCAGTGCCTTGTCGTACCAAGCATCGACAGCGCCGATCGCAGATCCGAAGACTCTTTGATCTTCGGGCCGGGCGGCTTTCTGCGCCTTTAGAAGTTCCTGTCGAGCGATTTCTATGCGTTTGATGGTAACACCGCGAGCAGGATTTTTTGACACATGCCCTGGAATGGCCTTCTCCAATATCTTGGTAGCATGGGCGACAGCCTGATTGTTCTGAACGTCCAGGCCCTCGAAGGCGAAGCGCTTCTTCAAGGTCCGGTCTACAAAGGTCTTGTAGGAAGTCGCATGGAAAGCGCCGGGTGTCTGTCGAAGCTGCTCATAGGCTTCATCGACAGCCTGCCAGGCATCACCAGCTCGTTCTTTCAATGAACTTCCGACCGTTCCAGCGGCATCTGCCGGTTCCATAACGCCGCGGGACAGGTCATCGGAAGCCGTGACCATGGAAGACCCCTGTTTGCGCCGGAACTCTTCCATGATGGCCCGAGCTTCTGTGCCGCGCCCGCCCGATTCCATAGCAGCTTCAGCGGCCATCTGAGCACGGGCGCCAGTCTTTTCGCCCAGTGTTGCCGGAATGCGTTTCGGGTCAATGATTTCCCCGGCTGCTGCGGCTTGAGCATCGTCAGTGAAATCAAGTCCTTTGCGGGCCATATCATCCAGAGTTGTTGCGATTTCAGGGGTGATCTGGTCCGGATCAAGCCCGGCTGCCTGTGCTGCCGCTCGCCCTTTCTGGTTCAAACTTCCTTTACCGATATCGATGAGGCCTTTTTTCCAGGGCATGGCCCGCCAGGCTTTACCTGCCAGAATAGCTAATGGTTCTGAAAGGCCGCCAAATGCGGTGGCAAACGCGGCTTTGACCGGATCAACCCCTGTTTCCGAGCCCATCGCATCGGACAACGCATCTTCAGTTGCGCTTGTGAGGCCGCTCAAACCCCCGGTAACTCCAGCCTTGGCCAATCCCCCTGTGAACAACGCGCCTCCCCTGGCTGCAGGAAGATACTTCAAAACCTCGGCCACAACTGTGTTAAAGTCCTGCATGGATAGACCGGGCTTGTTGATATAGCCCCATTCCCCATCAGGCAGTCTGGCCATGACGTTTCCGTCCCGGTCCTGTTGAACCTCAATATCCGGATTGATCTTCTGAAGAATGTTTGCACGGGCTTGATCATCCGGTGTGGTGATAAACCCACCGGCCGCCCGCAGATTGCCGCCAAAGCTGCCGGTGTCGTCAAACTCACCAGCCTCCGGATATTCAGTATCCACATTCCCGGTCAGCCAGTTCACGCCGCCTTTGACAGCGTTCCAGACGGCACCACCTTCGGAAGCATCCGCTTCAGCCGGTGCATTCAATTGCGCCAGGATCTCTGGATCACTCACTTTAGCGCGGCTGGATTGCTCGCTTCCGTTGAGCTGAGCCAGCAGGTTTGGATCTGATACGGCCTTCATGAGTTATTCCTCAAACCAGTTACCGTGCTTGTCCTGAATGTAGGTTTTCCCGCCAACCACCTTGCGCTGAACGATGTCAGCAGGCAGGGGTTTGGAGGTGTCAGCCGTACCATCTTGTTCAATCGCGCTCGGCGGTGTTTCCCCGCGCTGACGGGCATAGAGATCAAGCTTCTTGTCAATCTCGGCAAGGGCGCCGTCGAGTTTAGCCTTGAAGGCGATGGCGTCATCTTCAAGACCGGGCAGAGATGCCATGATGCGCTTGGCTTCATCGACACCCATCGCTGCGCCGGTCAAGCTTTGGATGGTCAGATTGACGTTGGTAAGCGTGTTCTGCTTCCATTGGGTGTAAGCGGTGTAGTTTTTCCTGTCTTCATCAGACAGGCTGTTTGGATCGATCTTTGCCCGAAGCCAGTTCGCCCCGTTTTTGAGATCCCCCGTCCAGGTCAGATACTCGTCCTTGACTGAATCTCGAATGGAGTTGAGCCGCAGTCGTTCCTCCTGAACATTCAGGATTTTCTCTTCAACGGCCTTGTCCCCTGTGGCGCTTAACCTCTTTCCACCGGTCGCAATGCGAACGCCACCTTTGCCATCAGATTCCAATTCCAGACCAGAGGGAGCTTTTGAACCGCCAATCGGCGTAAACTTGGTTGGGTCATTCGGGTCTATGATGACTTTCTGTTCTCGGCCGTCTTCAGTATAGATGGTCTGAATAATGGGCTTCGCGGGCTTCGTGTTCTCAAGCTGGAACGCCTGCGCCGCTTCCCGTTCGGCTGTCTGATGCGTCCGGTTTGCCTCAGCACGCTCATCAAGACGGTCCTGCTGCATCTCCATGCGCTCGATCAGGCCTTTGTCACGCAAAGCTTGCAGGGTCGCGGACCGTTTCGCTTTTGCCTGTTCCAGGCCAGCATAACCGACGCCCTTGGCCAATCCAGCCAAAGCATATCCAAAACCAGTCATATCGTGTGTCCTTGATTTAGGCGCTTTCTGAGCTTATCTTCAGGCAGCCCTGCCAACCCAGCGTGTGATTGTGAGCCCCGGCGAATTGGCTTGCATTCTGAATGGGACCGCTTGCCGGAAGTGGCCGATGGAGAGCTGACCATCTCAGGGCGTTTTTCTAGTCTTTCGACCAGATCACTTTCCCACCCTTGCGGTCGATTTCACGATTTAGGTAGATCCGTTTGGATTTGCCGACGTTGCCACGTTGCTCCGGGAAGGTTGTCGTCATCCCGTAAAAGGCGTCCGGGCCCTCTTGCAGTTCAACAACCGCGTACCGGTTTGAACCGTTCTGTTTGACCAAAAGCAGACGGCCATTTGTCATTTCAACAATCGTGTCATAGTTCCGGGAAACATCTTCCATCATATGGATCGCGTCCCGATACCCAAGTTCACGCGCTCGTTCGTGTCGTTCAGGCGCTAAGTGATCGGCGCCAAAACCCTCTTTACCTTCCTTCCCTTCTTCAACCCGAATAGGCTTGTGAGGGAGCGGAGATCCATCGGTTTTTGCGATCCCTTTTCGCAGATAGCCAAAGTCGATTGTGCCGTTTGAGGCTGTAAGAAACTTCCGCCCACCAGCTTCAACAAGCTGCCCTGCGGCCTTCTTGAGGGCGCTAATCCCCTTGAATGGCGGGAGCAAACCTGCAGCCGCTAGCAGATAATCCCCGAAACCTTCAGCTTCATCAAAAGCGACAGCATCACTGAAACCCGGTAGGATGGCTGCTGCCGGATCTACAATTTTCCGGCTCATGCTTTGCGCGCCGCGCTCATTTAAGCCCAGCCACTCAAGGCCCTTGGCGGCGAAGTCAGTTGCATGCTCATGCAATGTCGTATCCCGGTTCCGCCACTCGGCTACCGGCTCAACATCACCCCCGCGGGTAGAAGATCCGGAAAAGGGGCGCCGGCTTCCCCTGCCTGGCCTCCCTGATCGTCCGAGGCAGCGAGCCCCCTCAAGACTTGTTCAAACTGGCCGGAACCATCCATCTTTTGAAGCCGCGCCAGATCTTCTTGGTGGACCTTCGGATTAATCCGGCCGTTCTGTTGCATCATCAGGCGAAAATCATCGACTGCTTGGAAAAAGGCCCCATCGAGCGCATCCTGGTCCTGTTCATAGTCCTTGATACGGGCCTTGGTCGAAAGCTCAGCCAAGTCCTCTGTGATTTCTTTGCCTGCCTGGAACAGGACATTGCCGGGCAACTTCTGACCGCCATTTTCGGCTGCTTGCGCAACCCTTGCGACTGTATGAGCAACAGCATTGGCGAGCCCTTTGTCAGGGTTCCCGCTGCCCTTTAGCATCTCCAGATAACTGCCAACCGCCTGATCGTCATAAATCAGGTTGTAGGCCTTCGCGACAACCTTCTCCAGAAGGGTCTGCTCTTCAGGTGTGGCCCGTTGTGGGCTGATGCCTGCCCCCTGCGGAGCCGGGGCAAGGCCAGTGGACTGCATCGGTTGATCCATGGGTTAAGCTCCTCGGTACTGCCGGGCGTTAGCACCCCAGCGCTCAGCCGGGGTCGGGAACATGTAGGTGTTCTCCAACCGTTGAATTGTGTTTGATGGGCTGGCTGCCACAGCCGCCACGGCTGCTGCTTCTGGTGCTTCAATTGTTTCATTGACGAATTCCGACGGGTCGGTTTCCGTCGGCGCCGCAGGATCGGTCCCTGGAGACACATTGCCAATGTTGTCAGCAACGAATTCACCGACTGACGGGATACCCGTATCGAAACCAACAATTTCACCAAGCGCATTAACACCGGCAATGACGCCATTCACAATCCCGACACCCGGGACCATGCTGACAGCGGCATCAACGCCCGTGGTTACAATTCCCCGGCCAACTGGTCCCAAGCCCTGATTTGTTTCTTCAGTTGCCTGTTCCGGTTGGCCGGTCTGCTGCGCCGTTGTTGTGGTTGATGGGGCTGCGGCGCTTTGGTTTGGCTGATTTGGTGTTCCGGTGACGGTTACCGTCTCAACCGTATTTACTTCAGGGTCCAGATAGGTGGTTTCCAACCGTCCGAGAGCGGTTTGTTCCGGGTGTGGGTTTACCGTTGGGGCTGTGGTTTGTGTGGTTTGCTCTGGCTCGACAGAAATGGTTGAGGTTGTGACTTGCTGAGCGTCTGGCGCGGCCCGTTCCTTGCCCGTCGGTGTTGATGGGTTATGAGAGGCAAATGCACTGCCCGGCATATCAATCGGATCAAGTTCGACACCGGCAGGAGCAAGGGCCACGTCCAGATCAAATTCTGGTTCAGCCGTCACCGCTGCCATCACGTCCGCGCGGGAAACCGTCGCCTTGTTGCTCCCGACACCTTCATAGTGCGATTTGCCGTTTGCTTTCGCGAACCCTGCCCATTCTTTTGCAAGATTGTCCGCAAATTGGTCCGCAGAAATCCTACCTGCTTTATAGTCGGGGAAACCACGACGATCCGCGAGTGCCGCGCCGATCCGGTCTTGCGTGTTTGCATCAAAAACGGTCGTGTTGGGGTCTATGCCAAGCTTATCGACCGTCTCCCGCAAAGTATCTGCCTTGACCTGATAACCGCCAACAACGGTCGTCTCATGCCCGGCCTTCAACATGTCTTTTTGAAAGGCCATAACCTCGGCAACGGTCATGGAAGTTAGATCCGTGTGGGTAGGCGTCTTTCTGCCTCTTTGGGCTGGTGCGAGAGAATTATAGGGGTCTATGGCATGGGCCTCTGCTGCTCGAACTAGGCCTAGAATCGCCCCATACTCCGTCAGATCGGTTGGAGAAAGAGCCTCCTTCGAAAACCGCCCTGCCCGCTCGAGTGCTTGTGCCCCAAACCCTCTTGGAGACGCATAGGCGTTCAGTGCCTCGACCTCACGCGCAGCCGGTGGCGCTGTATAGGTCAACGTGTCTGTCAACGTTGATATGCGGTCAGGGCTGAGGGCACCGGGATAGGTTGCAGCTACATTCGGGTCATAGGGCTGCATGAGATTGCCCTGCGTGGATAGGGCCGTGCTGCTCAGCGCAGCAGTGAGATCCGGCCCCAGACCTTCAGAAAAGCCACCTGGCCCCGAAGCTTCCCGCCCTGATGAGCTGACACCCAGACCTGAACTGCGCTCTGACGTGCCGGTACTGGTCGCTGCCGCAGATGCGGTTGTGCCGGTTGATCGGCCGGTTGACGGGCTGAAGGTATCGGTGCCCGACAGGTTGGAAAACCCGGCCTCTGTCAGTGATGCTGCGGCTTCAGATCTGGCCGCCGCTTCACGGGATGCGCGGCCCGTTTCAGCAGCTACATCTGTGACCGCCCCGAGCGCACCAGAAAAGGCATCAGAAATCGTGTCTGCGATTCCGCCAAAGCCGCCGAGGCCGTCCTTATCGCTGTCAGAGTCACCATCTTTGCTCATTTAAAGAACCACCTCAGAAATGCGCCGTTCATCCCCTTTCACCCGGACAAATGTCACCCGGCGCCCCTTGAAACCCTTCTCAATCAGGGTATCCCGCAGTAATTGAGCGAGCTCGGTTCCATGACCAAGCGGTGCCAGGGAGTCAACAATCCAGATGTTATCGCCGGCCTTCCAATCATCCGGCTGGAGCTTGCGTGTCCGGTCAGAAAACCCCTGACCGGCCTCCTTCGTCAGGAACCCGAAAGTGCCAAAACCGACCAGTTTCCCACCTTCACGCAATTCAACAAATTGCCGATGCAGTAGGGGCGGCCCCATCAGCCGGAGAACGTCCCCGATCGCCCATTTCTGGTGAAGGTCAGAGCGCCCCATCAAAGTGACGATTTCGCCCAACAGCTTGATCATGCGATAGCCTCAAGCTCGCCTGTCTGGCTGTTGTAATTGAAGAACGGAAAGCCCCCCTGCTTCCGCGGATTGGATTTCGCTGCCTTGTGCTGGCTCTGGTGCGCATCAGGAGAGACGTTGTAGCTATCCGTGATGCGCCTATCTCTGGCATCGTGCCAGGCCCGCTCAGCACCCCGTTCTTCACGGAGGGCATCGACTTCCATTTTCTTCATCATACCTTCGCCAAGACCGCCGAGCGCGCCCATTAGCAGCTCGTTGTCCATGAGGCCTTTCAGACCGGCCCCAAGGCCCGTTGAAGCTGGCGCAGCCGTGGCTGGTGTTGCAGGCGCTGCCGCTACGGCTGGGTCTGCAATGGCAAGCTGTGTGGGATCTTTCCAGCCTGTTTGACCCGTTGGCGCGTAACCGGTCGGCGTCACTGCCGGGGTGCTCCCGCCAGTTGGGAGAGCGCCCTGGTTCAGGAGTTCCCCAAAACCACCGGTCAGCGCCCCGCCAGCTGCGCCAAACAAGGCCCCCTTGCCTGCTCCGGCGCCTGTCAATGCCCCTGTCACAGCACCAAGGCCAGCTCCAACAACGGCCTGTTTGACAGCGCCAGTCAGAACATTGCCAAGCACACCGCCGCCTGTGACCGACTGAATGACACCATTGAGCCCACCAGACGCCATGGAACCGGCAGACGTTGCTGCACCGGCAGTGAAAGCGGCCTTGCCAATCCCGACAACGGAAGATGAGATTTTCGCGGCTGTGCTTCCAACAGCCTTAAAGACCGTCCCGATTCCGCTCGCAATTGCGCTCATCGCTTGATCTCCAATCTAGAAAACTGCCCATAGGGCTTGAAACCCAAACGCTTCAACATCCGGGCCGCCTTTTCAGGCTCTTGAATAACGGGGGTGGTTCCACAGCGGATCTCAACGGCATGCGGACGGGTTTGGCCCCATTCCACCATTCCGGCCATCAATTGACGTGGATCGCGAGGATTGACACGAGACGTTGCGACCCAAAACAAGTCAGTCACCAGCGATTTGTCACCGATCAGGTAAAGCGGTTCCTCAACCCCGAGAATGAAGCCCTCAACCTGCCCCTGCACTTCTGCAACGGCTGCATAGGCCTCCCCGTCAAAAGAGGCTCTGATAACCTCCATGAGCAAGGTCTTGGCCCGGGTGCGATCAATCCCGCAGACATCCGCATAAATCGACCGGGAATGGGCATCTGCCAGGATCTCAAGCAGACGGGGGATGTCCGTCATTTTCGCTGGCCGGATCATGCAGCGTCTGCCCAATTCAGGTCGACCCGGTAAATCTGTTCGACCAGGAACATCGCCATATCGAAATCAGCACGGGCCTGTGCGATCTGGTCAGAACGCTGCTGCGCGGTCAGGTTCGTATTGGCGTTGATGTTGACCAAGGTGTTTTGCAGAAGGGTCTGGGCTGAGTAAGCCTGACGGGCTGCATTGTCTGCTTCCGTGGCGTTCAGGTTCCAGGTCTGCAAGCGCTCCTGAAGTTCCCGGTCAAGGCTGGCTTCAGCTGAGCGGAACCCAATTTCACGGTCCTGCTGCGTAATTTGGTGTTGTCGATCGAGGCCTGCCTGATCACCACGCCAATTCAGCTCTTGGGTCAGCAAATCGGTCTGGTGGTCAAAGGCGCGCTGGTTCTCGTTTGTCTGCCAGTTCTGCGATGCCTGCTGGCTGCCAATCGGCATCGCAACGTTAAGCACAGCGTCTTGGGCTGCGGTTTCAGCCATGGTGCTGTTCAGCATGCCGCGGGAGTTGGCAACCTGCAGGGCACGGCCAGCAGCCAAGCGCATAAGCGGGCTGTCTTCCGCGTACACTTGAGCAATGTTGTCTTGAACGTTGTCGTTCAGGATTTGGTCGATTTCGTTCCGGATCTCATCAGCAGTTGACGCGCTCTGAGTGCCACCAGTCAAACCGCTTCCAAGCCCGGTCCCAGACGATTCCCAATTGGGTGTCTGGCCCATGGCCCTCAGGGCGTCGGCTATCGGATCAACGCCTGCCGCTGCTTGTTCTTGGGTCTGCGTGCCATTGACGTAGATCGGAGCATCAACACCCGGCGCACGGCCTTCTCTCCAGCCGTGGGTAGCGTAGTGCTCAACAAGCTCATCAGCCGTATCAATCCCTGCTTCCGCAAGATCTGAATATCGAAATGCATAGTTGTCTGGGTTGAACCGGACCTGACCTGCCTTAATCGCATCAATCAAGCGGCTCGGGTCACCGTCCGGACCAATGTAATGGTGGGCATTCTGGAAAGGCGCCGTTGAAACCGGAGAGTTCGTATAGTCAACATCCGGACCGCCAAGGCCAGTTCCTCGCATTTCGTTGTAAAGCGATGGATAGCGAGGCGCCGGCGGATCATCGACAACCTGTTGCGGTGCTGGCTGCGGCGGAGCGCTAACAGAGGTTCCAGGTGTCGTGCCTGGAGCAGACCGGCCTTCAGTTGATCCATGCCTGGTGAAATGACCCAACGCGCTATCCATCGTACCAGCACGGATAGCAGCCGCCACATCCGGATTATCCGACAGGTATTGATCCGTTTGCTGTTGTGTCCAAGCCATTCAGATGTCTCCGGGCATAAAAAAACCGCCCTTGCGGACGGTCATGAATTCGGTTCGGTTTTTGAGAGGCGTTAGCCAGGCCAGCCGGTCGTTATGTCGATGGCTGCTAGCGCCGCTTCATCAGGCGCCGCACTGATGGCGTCCTTAAGGGTCCAGCTGTTGTTGAGGATCGCGTTTGCGTAATCACCAACAGCCGAAATAGCAGCCGCAGCCGCCTTGTATGAGAGGCTTATATTGATGTTGTCTGCAGTCCGGATTTTCGCCCCGACGACATCCCCATTTCCTGCTGCAATATGGCCCTGATAGATCAGCATGCCACCGATCCAATTAACCCGGTCATTAACGTTCCGGGTATCCATCACTTTGACGCCGTGCGGTTCGCCAAAATCATGGGCAAAACCGGCCTCAAGTTTGGTATCTCGAAGCTGGTTTACTTCCGCCTTTAGATTGGCCTTCAGATCCTCAAGCGTGATTTGCGGGAGTGCGTCAACCTCAACAGTGGTTAGCCGGACACGCTTCCCATTTCGAATAGTGTAGATATCGGAAAGGTTCATTTAGAGGCTCCTTGTCCGCTCGTAGATCGACACAAAGGCCTTAACGCTGGTACCCATATGTTGGGTTTTGCCTAGCTGGTAACTGGCATTGCTTGGGGTGTTTTCATAGAACCGGAAACCTGTGACGCGTTCACCGTCCCTGCCTCGGCAACCGCCCGTCCCCCAAACGGTTGCACCACCTGTCCGACTGTATGAGACGTTCTTTGCAAACCAATGCAGCGCGTGAGGGTAATCCGCCTGATTGGAAACCGCCCCCTGCACCAATTGCGGAAATAGCAACTCCCCACGCCAAACCGCATATCCAGCGGCATTGCACAAAGTAAAGTTGCTGAGTGAGATAGAGCCGTTGCTCCAAGCGCTGGTGCTGGATTGGAAGCCATCCGCATAACACCAATAATAATTACTCGCGCCGCCGCCAGTGATCCATTGCCCCTCTATCTCCAATTCCAAATGGAGATTTTGCGTTGAGGTGTGAATTCCGCCGAATTGAAACTCGACGTAATACTCATTCCCGCTTTCCGCCATTTCCTCAGTAAACACGCCGGAAAATTCCAACGTGTTCGCGGTTTCGTTGATGTCGTACTGAGCAATGAGCTGGTCTTTGTGGTACGATGCGAGCTGACCTAAAGTCAGTCCACCGCCCCCGACAGCGCCAGCGGCTAGCCCGCCGCCTGAGCTGCTGTACTTCGTTAAGCTAACCATTAGTCGGAAGCCTCAATTGTTGTCGCCATCGCTTGGATTGCACCAGCGGCATCCGCTTTCAGTCTGAGCTGTTCGCCGGGTGTGATGACGGTCCCTGCATCGAGCTTGAAGACTTCGCCAACCGCGATCTGCTGGCCATTCACGAGCGTGAATGACTTGGTTTGCCCATCGCCTGTTTTTGAAAGTTCAACAGTCCGAGTGCCCGGCACAACGCCGAAAACCCGGTTTACAGTCACGCCGTCCGGACTGAAGTAGTTCACCCCCGTATCCGGCCAGCCAAACATTGGGCTGTATTTAATGTCATCACCAGCTGCGTAAGCGACTTGCGTTACTTGCTCTAACGTCGCCCCGACTTTCCATAGACGGTAACCGTTTGCTTGATCGGCGGTGGCTACGTACGGGGTCGTTCCTTGAAGGAAAAAGGCGTTGCCGTAGTAGTCATTTGCAGTGGCCGTGTTCCAGAAGTGATAGTTACTGGGGGCGTTGATGTTTAAGCAGTGCGCGCCGCCGTGACCGTGCCAAAGACTCGCCATTCCATCGCGAGTAAATTGGTCATAATGAGTAACCCCGTTTGCAGCACCATTCCCCTTTAGGTTGCTGCGCCCGCTTGTCGTGTTTTGAGCCGGTGACACATTGTCATTCCGGTCAATCCGGGTGTTGTTCCCGCTAAGCAGGTAGCCGTCGATAATCGCGTCTGTGCCGACCCGAATTGCGGCGTGGTCACACGGTCGGCCATAGCCGGACGTGGTGGTGTACCTGATATTGCTCATGTCTGAGCCAGAGTTTGTCCACGTCCCGCCAGTTCCGCCAAAGGCCGTATACCAGTAGTTACTTGAATAACGGAAGTAACCAATAATGACCCAAGATCCACCGGGGAAGCACATCGGCTGGATATTAGACCCTTGCGCGCCGTAGTTATTGTTATGCATGGCCTGCAGGCTCCATTCGGCACTATAGGCCTCATTGAAGCTTGTCGGGACTTTGAACTTATCGAAGTAGGTGTTGTTCTCTTGGCTTACGGTATAGAGATACTGGTTCTGGTAAAACGTGACGAGCACATTAGTGTCATCGTCTTGCCAGATATCAATTTTGTGGCCAGCATAACCCGTGCTTTTTGCCAACACAGATCCGCGCGGGATCAAATCTGCATCAAGTGCATAGATGCAGTTGTTTTTGCAGACCACGTACCGGCCAAGGCTGGCAGACCACCTAATGCGGCTCCCGTTGTACCGGCCAACGTTCAAGAACACACCGTTCTGGTCGAGAGTGCTGGCATCTTTGGTACACAGATAGTCAGCGGCCCCCTTGTTGTGCTGGCCTAAGACAACATCCTTAAAGCCGACTTTCACTCTATGAGCGTTGAATTGACCGGCAGAAACCTGATCAATGTCAGCCGCAGTGCCATTCCGCTTAACCCGGTGTGCAACGCCGTAACTTGCCGGACTGCTGCCGCTCAACGTGTAGATATACATACCTGGGCCGCAGCGCTTAATGCTGGGGAATAGGTTTGTCGTTGCGCTGGCCAAAATCGTTTGCGTCAGATTGCTTCCGGTTTTGTCAGAGAACACAGTCAGCCGGACAGGGTAGGAAGATTGAGTGGAAACAATGTTCCAAGCAAAGCCGTAGGTACCATCATCACGTAGTTCAACGAGGTTCCAGAACTGACCACTTGAGTTGGCGTTACTCTCTACATATTGCGTGTAAGTCGTGCTCGACATCGACTGATCATTTTCAGTGTAGTCAAACAGAGCCATCCGGAAATCGCCGTTGCCCTCGGCGTACATATGGGCAAAAGACAAGTCAGTATCGTGTGCTCTGACCATGTAGCCGTGTTTATTGGACCCCTTATCCTGGAGAAGGGTGAAGGTCAGATCGCCGCTGTCCGGAACCCCAACTTCATACAGGCCAGAACTGGTGCCGTAGATATGGGCCAGAACCTTACCCTCACTCACATACGCAGCCGAGAACCGGCCCGGAACGTAGCCAGCGGAATAGCCAGAAGGGCCTGCGGTAGATGAAATCGGCGTGATGATCAGTGTAACCGGATCAACCTTGTAGCTGCAGATACGGGAGCTGGTGCGGCAGCTAGTCATGACAAACTTGGTCGCGCCAGCCTTTCCCATATGCAGGCCGTCAGGCAGGTAGTTCGCCTGATACGATCCGATGTACACAGCCGGTCCAGAGTAGGTGCACTTATTCGCCGCATCATACTCCACGGCCTGCACATAGATCCTCGCGCCGGTTGTGCTGGAGCTAAAGTCACAGAACTTCACGATGCTGAGCGTGTCGCTCATGTTGAGCGTTTCACAGCCGTGGTAAAATAAGCTGTTCTGGTGCGTTTCCTGCCACATCGTGCCGATGTGCTTAGGGCGCTCGCCGGTTACCGGCGCAAATTCATTCGGCAGGTAGCTACCCACGTTGGAAACGCTGAGGTCTTGAACCACCAGTTTCTTGCCGACCGCAGCCGACGCAACAGCAGTATCTGTATCGCCAATGTTGAAGATTTTCGTTTCGCTGCTCATAGGGCCAGGCTCCACCAGATGATGTCATTAGAAACGTCGATCGCATCAATTCGTGCGTTGACGGCAGTCAATCCTGGAAGGATCTGTTCGGCTGCTGCGTTGATGTTTTCGAGGTTATTGGCGACAGTTGTGAAGGTCGCCATATTCGAGTGAAGGCTGACTAGGGCCGCCAAATTGGCATGCACTTCGACCAACTCGGTTGAGATGGAACCAATGGTCACGATCTCGGTTCGCAAGGTTTCAATGGTTTGGGCGGCGTCGATCGCTGCCTGAACATCAGCGACAATCATCGCGGAAACTGTCCAGTAAGAGCCTTGATACCTTGCCTCGACTTGCTGACCGGCCTTGATGTCACCACTAAAAAGCTCGGTGCCATCCAGGCGGCGCAGCGCCTTGGGGTCCCATGAGCCATATTTCAGGGTTGCCGCGCCTGTATTGCCATTGCCGGCATAGAACGAAACAGCCGTGCCCTTGGTTGGCGTGGTGGGGCCATTCTCGACCTCGACCACATAGGCGTTGGCTGTTCCAACATCTTCAAAGTAGGTAACAGCGCCGGAGCTGAGGGCCGAAGGAGGCGGGAGCTTGTCGAACCCAGCAACAACGCCATCCAGCTCGCGGCTAATCTGATCAGGCCTTGCCCCGGTATTTCGGGTTAGGTTCTCTGTGCGGCCGTAATAATCGTTGCTCATGGGTGCCTTAACCTGCGCGGGTTGAAGTACAGAGTGAGGGTCGAGAGCGTGTGTGGCTTCTCGTGAGTGGCGTCAGAGCGGATCGCAGTTGAGATGTTGGAACCAAAACCCTTGATGTAGGCGACCGCTTCACCAACGAACTGAGCGCCCCAATAGAATTCGTTCCAGTTGTCGACATCCCAGAAGCCGCCGCCCATGGAGACATCAAAAATTTGCTCTGCGGTCGGGATCAGATCCGGGTTTCCATAGGAGTAATCCGCCATGATTGAGAGGGTCGCCGGCTCATCGCCTTTGACTTCCAACACCACCTTTTGAAACCGCTTGTTGATCGTCGGAGCGCCCAACGAATTGAACGGGTGATGGGTGTAGGCGTTGATTTCCGCACCATCGAAGGATGTCCCAACATCCAACTGGTACACCCAGCCATCCTCGGTCCCGACCAAGATCAGCTCATTGCCGTCAGCATCTACGCCTGAGTGGGCGCAAGACACCTGAAACGGAAGGGTCATCGGCATGCATTCCGGCTGTTTCCGGCCCATGTAAATGGACGTGACGGTTTTGTCGGACCAGAACAGGCGATAGATATCCCGGCTCTTGACCCGAACAGATGTGACCGGCGTGACGCCCTTCCGCTTTTTGGCCTCAAAGAGCGGTTCAATCAGCTCGGTCAAGGTGGCCGTGCGGAAGTTCCCGAAGGCCTGAGTGGCTGACAACCGCCGAACACCTTGCAAGTCCTGATAGATCACACCGCCGATGTTCTGGGCCGTTCCAGGCCGACCACCGGGTTCGTCCGTCAGGTCGTTGACGCTGAAGTCCTGATTACTGGTCCCGGTCAGATAAGCAATCTTGGACGTGCCGATGATGATCATGGCCGTGGCAAAGGACGGGATCAGATCTGCAAAATCGCTCCCAAAACCTTTCTCAGCGGCTCCACCGGTTGTTGTCCATTGGAGAGGATTACCGGTTTCCGAGTTCTGAAGGGAACCACCTCTGAAGCCGAGAAAGATATGCTCTGCATGCTCGGCAATATGGGTCGGTTTGTCCTTCTCAAGCTCAACACCGGTCCGCATGGGCGCGGCCACAACCCCGTCGAAGTCGTGGGCCTGCCCAACACCGTTGGCGAAATAGACCCGCTTCCAGTCCGATTTGCCGTAGAAATTATGCACCAGCGATTTGTAGTTCCCGCCAGCAGGCAGGATCGTTTCAACCGGTGCCCCGGAGGCTGTCGCTGAAGCGGTAGAATCCGCCCCTGTGATCGTTTCGGCCTGGAATGTACCTGTGATGTCCGTAAGGACAAGAAAGCCGTCACCGGTCGTTGTGCCGCCGTCTGTAAGCGCTTGGCGCCGGACTGTGGCCTTTGCCCCCGATGTTGTCCCAGTGATCTCTTCACCTTCCTGGAACAGCTTGTTGGTAGCTGTGTAATCAAGAACGAAGCCGAGCGTCTGCGCTTCCCAACCAAGCAAGGTTGCCTTGTGGATGTAACCGTTCGTTCCGGCAACATCATCCCGAACAGCGTAGATATCACCGTTGTAGGTCCAGATCCCGCGAATTGGGCCTGATCCAGGCGCTTGGGTGATGACCGACCGGCGTTCAGCAACAGCGGCCTGACGCCATGTGGCATCGTCTGTGTCGTTCCCTGCCCCGCTCTTGATCGATTCTCCGTTCGCCGTCGCAACGGTTGCTGCGGAAACCTGCAAGGCTTCATCGTTTTGGAACGTGCCGGCGACTTCAATCAGAACCAGATAACCGGCCGCATCAGACGAGCCATAGGCGCCACTTTCCAACACGCCATCGATCAGCGCGATTCCTTGGGCCCCGGATGTGGCTCCTGTGACCGTCTGGCCAGCCGTGACAGCCGTTGTGCCTGCGTCATAGGCCAACACCCAATAAGCGGCTTGAGACGGCTTAGGGCGCCCGTCCAGGCGCTCGTAACCCGCAAATCGCGTATATCCACTGACATCGGCCTCATAGCCTTCAGAGGCGATCACCATACCCGGTGGCATCGCCATAGCAGGCGTGACCAGGTTCAGCCCGCCGCGAAGCAGGATCGAAGATGTTTGGGTTCTTGGCATCAGATCAGACCAGCGGGCCAGCGACTTTTATGCGGGGCAGCTCAACACGCTGCAGATCGCCAAGCATGTTCGTATAGTTCGTGTGCCAGAACTGCGGCTGATCGATAGACTCGTCATGGGCCGCCAGCAGCAGAAGCGCTTTCCAGACAATGATCATGTGATGATCTTCATGGACCTCGGGCACATCGTCAGATGCCGTCAACCGTTGCGCGGATCTCCGGCAGAGGCCGCGCACTGTGTATGACCCATCTGGGACCGGCCAGAACCGCAAACGTTCCTGAGTGTCGACCGTATAGACGAGTGGCTTTTCCGTCCGGCCTGCGTTTGCGCCTCTGTCATAGGTCCGCCAAAACCGGCCCCAAGTCATGTCATAGATCGGTGCTTCTTGAGCGCGGTCTTCATTGGCGCCCTGAACGGTGAAGTTTGCAATACCTGTTTCCGGGTCTTTTCCGGGCTTCCATTCGCGGAACCGGGTCAGGCCAAAGTCGCTGGCCTCATAAGTCGAAATACCGGCAAGAAGCGTCCCCTCGAACCTATCCTCCAACCACAGCCATTCTGCGCGGTCGTTCTGGATATCGATCCAGGCCTGTTGAACCCAATTGGCAATGTCCAGGGGTCGGCCATTCAAGCCGGATACAGTTCCCGGGAAGGAGCTGGTGCCGCTTTCATGAGCCGTGCGCCGGCAGAGTTGGAGGTAATTCAAGGGGACGCCTCCGGATTACTGCTTGGAATGAACGACGTATGAGAAACGTGGCGTTTCCATCGGGTTGCTAAGGGCCGGTTCGCCTGGTTCAGTGCCGACGGTGTAGGAGATCTTTTTGGCGTTCTCCAAAACCTCGAAATAGCGGATGGGAATGGTTACCGGTTTCCCGCGGGGGATGAGCATGCATTCGCCGTTGCAATACAGGTCCAGATTTGCGCGTTCGCCTTCCTGTCGAGCAATTGTCAACGTCACCGTTGTGATCTTTTGTTCTTCATCTTCGGTGTCCTGGTCCTCATCGTCAGGAAACGTTTTGTCTGCAATCACCTCCGGCTCTTCGTCAGCATCCACGGGTGTCATAAGGGGGATGCTTGGAGCAATGGTGAAAGTCTCCGGACCTTTGTGTTCGCGGATCAACTCCCGAATGTCTTTTGCGGTTGCACCTTGCGGGACTTCAAGGTTCATCAGCCCTGCTTGGGTTAACAGCTGGGGTTTAGTGGCTTTATCGAGTTCGATCTGTGCCATGGGGTACCTCATAAGAAAGGCGGCAGGCCGAAGCCCACCGCCTCAAAGTTGGGGATGGTTTAGAGGGCGCTCGCGGCCACTTCCAAACGCACCATCCAGGCATCGTTCAGAATTTTGGCTACGAACCAGGTTTTCCAGCCCGCATAACCAACCTGGCCGAGCGGATCGGACTTGTCTTTCTTGTTTACCGGGATGATCGACGGTTCGAGCGCATCTTCTCCTGCCAGAGCCACAAAAGAGTAGGCGTCTTTCGCGAGATAGATGATTGGATACACATCTGCCTGAGTTCCACCGTTTGATTTTACAGTGCTGCCAGGAGCCCCACCTGCATCCAGATATGGATCCAGATCAGGCGAACAGACGTAGCGAACTTCTTCAACAGAGCCGAGTTCCTGCGGGCAGATCCGCGTCATGGTGCCGTAGCGAGCCACTGGGGTGAAGCCGTCAAGCTTCCGGATATCAGCTTCGTTGTCTGTATGAGCTACGGCTATGAAGGAGTCCTCGATACCGTAGGTTTCATAATCCGGGCTTGGTTTGAGCACCTCGCGCAGCTTCCGAGCCTTCTGGTTTTTCAGGGCGCGGATAACTTTGCTTTGCAGGTTGATGCTCAGCGGTGTGTTAACCTCAGCACGTGAGGCACCATTGGCATACATAACGTTGGTGCCGGAACGAAGCTCAGCCCAAAGAAGGGCTTCTTTCGTGCGGCCGATGTTATCACCCAGCAGCTCGACAATGTCCTGAAGGACCGGGTCTTCATGGGTGTCTTCGATCACATCTGTGATCTTGGTCACTTCACCGTGCTGCCGCAGGGTGGCAGGAACATTTTCATATTCCATCGCGCGCGGTGTCGGTGTCACGCCTTCTGTCAGCGGTGTGGTCGCCGCATCAAACGGTACTGGACGGCGCCACGTCAGGTTGACGCCCTTATTTTTGGGCATCTTGTACGGCTTGCCGAACTTGTCGAGAATGGAGACATGCGCAGCATACCGAAGCATTTTGCGCATAGCCCAAGTGTTCGTGCGCTGGCTGATGCCAGTCGCAGTCGAAAGGATGGTAGTCATGGGATCTGGGTCCTATTCAGACCCGCCCGTTAGCCTCGCTGTGCTTCGTCCTGACGTTCCTTGTCGCGCCAATATTTCCAATGCGTTGAGATATCTTCGCTATCTGCTGGCGGCATGGAAGACATTGGAGGATGGGTGTTGCCAGTCGTGCTTGTCGCGCCGTCCAGTTGTTTCTGGCGGCGCTTGGCGTCCGGGTCGGGTTGTGTGACTTGAGTGGTTTGATCCACAGTCTCGGACGGAGCGCTTGTCACAGCGGACTGATCACTTGGAGGATCGGCCGGCTTCCCCGTATTGGGGATCTCGGTCGTTTGTGTGGTGCTGGCCGCCTTTGCAGCCTTGTATTCTTTAAAGGCGTCCATGAAAATTTCGGCTGATGCAGCATTACTGACAGCGGAATAGTTTTCTCGGAAACCTTGTAGGGCAGCGCGTGAAATGCCGGGGGAATTAACAAATTCCACGATATCAGCGCTGTTTTTTGCAACGACATCCGCGTAATCGGGGTGTTTCTTTTCAAGTAGCTCTTTCTGCTCTTTGAAAAGTTGCCCGAGGTCTTCGTTGATAGAGTTTTCGCGAGCCGCCAAAGCATCGTCTTGGCTCTGACGCTGTTGCTCCAGCTGCTGGGCAACCTGCGGGTATTCTTCCCGGAACTCGGCCCCCTGAGTGCCGTCATCTTTCACCTTGAGATCTTCGCGGCCTTTTCTCAAAGCGGCGAGTTCGTTCAGGCGGGTTTGAACGCGAGCGCGGACTTTAGCGGCCTCATGGTGGCGGCCATCGCGTTCATGTGCAGCAATGCGACCCTGATCTGATGCAACTTTGTGTTCGAGTTTCTCAATCCGCTCATCAACGGGCGTTTCAGATGCGGGATTGGCATCGTCTTGGCCGGTCTGCAGATCGGTTGTCTGGGTGGCTGCCTCTTGACCCTCTTGCGCAGACGGTGCGGCAGTGGCGTCTGCGGCTGTCTGCTGGTCTTGGGGTTCTGTAGCAACCTCTTCAGCTGGCTCGGTAGCGGCTGGTTGACCGTCGTCAGCGAGCGATTCACCGAGCTCTTCAGCTTGAAGTTCGGCCCAGATTTTGGACACAGATTCTTCTACCGCACCGGCTTCAGCGGGTGCGCTGGTTTCATCAGTCATGTTTGCTCCGGAGAGATGGGCGGCCATAAGGCGGCCCGGTTGGGTTCAGGGCACGGAATGTGCCGTGATCAGCGCTGGTCTTCTGCGAGGCCCTGGATCATGTCCAAGGCATCCAAATACCCACGCTGGTATTCTGTTGTCGGGTGATCAGTCCCGTGCTTACGCAGCTTTTTCATTGGGCGATCACGGTGTTTCTCGTCGGCCTCCAGGATGGTCTTCCAGGTTGGAGAGTGCACATCGATCGGCATCAGACCAAACCTCCTGCCGTCTGGCCGGTGGTGAGCGTCATATATTGCTCAACCTTGATTTTCTGTGCCTCAAATCGGCGTTCTTCACGCTTGTCCTGAAGTTTGGCGGCGATCTCTTCCATCGCCACATTTGAGTTCGCAGCAAGCGTCATCATGGCGGTCTGATGGTTGAGCTGTGCCACCCGTAGTGTTGTCATGTTGTCCATGTTGGCCTTTTCGGCTTCAAGGCCCATTTGGTTCTGCTTCAATTGCAGTTCCATCTGCTTGATCCGCATTTCTTCAGGGCTCATGCCCTGGCTAGCGGCCTCCGCTTTCATCGCCTCTTCGGCCTCTTTGCGCCGCTTGTCTTCGTTCGCCTGGATTGTGTCGTTGTCCAAAACGACCTCATCAGCCGGAAGCATCAAGGCCTGAACGGTCTTGCGGAGCATTTCCGGCTTTTTCAGCATTGGGCCGTATTCCGGATGCGAACCGAACTCCAGAGCAAACAAGCGCAGGTTCTGGGCCTGCATTTCACGCGCCAGGAGGACGCTAGAACCACGGGCATCAACCTCGTAATCACCCTTGATGTCTTCCCGGTCGCTGAACTGCATATTCCAGTCATAGAGACGGCGCATGTTTGGAACAGTCATGTCGTCGTCAAAATTCTTGACGATCCGCCGAAAGATCACGTTCGTGGCGTTGATCAGGATTGCCATTCCTTGGGCAGTCTTGGTGACGCCCGAACCCTGATCGCCTTGCGCAAGCGCTGTCAGGCCGGTTTCATCATCCATATGCTTTTGCGCAATCGCCATGATCGCCGCAAGTTCGGCCTGATGATTATCGATGTTAATGACGCGGATCGGGTCTTCATCTTTGGGAATGCCGTCCTTGGAATAAAAACGTTTGAAAGGACGGATCGTCCAATCGTTGTCGTCTACTTCCAATTGGCTCTTGTCGATCACAAAAATAGGACCTGAAGACACTCCCGCGTTGTTCATCATCTGCCGGGCCGCAGCATTCAACATGTCCTGTGCATGTTTGCAGATATGCGGGACACCAAAACCAAATACGCAGCCCTCATCCTTGCGGATGTTGAAGACCGAATACATCGGCTCGCCACTGTCATACGGGTAGATAGCGAACTTCAGAACCTCGCCCTGGCAGAACCAGACACGGGCCTGGACCTCCTGCAGAGCATCAAATTCGGTTTCCAGCTCCTCGGCAGACTCTATGTCTTCGCCATGAATATGGAGATCCCGCATTTCTTCGGCCGTCAACGGGCCGGAGTATTCCCAAACCTGATACAACTTGCCGGTGGATTGAGAACCTTCCCCGGTGATGGACCTCAGATCCTGGAAATAGCTCGGAACGCTGTCACGGGCATCTGAGTTCAACAACCGGCGCAAAGCGTCTTTGTCAAAGCCGGATTTATGCTGGAGATTACGGAGTTTGGCCTCGCTCATCAGGTGCCGCTCAAGGACGGCATCACCAGCCGACAGGTGCGCGACATCAAGGGGCGGAAAGAACCCCCACGGGTTGACGTGTTGGAAACCCACTGCCGTTTGTGCTTCTTCCCCCATCGTGAATTTGCCATTGCTCAGTATCCAACGGCGGCGGGCTTTGTCTGTTTGAATTGGGCCTTTGGCGACACCAGTCCCGATCTTGCCGGAATCCTCCAAACTGTCACGCATGGCAGCCTGATAGCCGCACTCTTTCAACTGGTCGTGCATGAGATCTGCCATGCGACCCGACCGGCTCTTAGCTTCCTCCACATGCTGCCGTAACTGAGTATCGATCGATTCCAGGCTTTCGATACGCTTCTCAATTGCTGGCAATTTGGCCCGTGCTTGTGGGTCTCCCGCCTCTGCCGCTGCCCGCAGCTCTCCAACCTTATCCTTGAGCTCTGAGACGTGGCCGCGGGCCTTCTTCGCCTCTTCTGTCATCTCAGGGATTGGTGTTGGTTGAATGCCCCAATTCCGATCATCAGTTGGAAACAGGAGGTCCTGGAGCTTGGCAACCATCGCGTCCGTTTTTGGAGCGGTTAGGTTGATAAAGATCTCGGACTGGTCCTGCTCGCTGAAGCCCGCAATCTCCTTGGCCGTGTACTGGCCATGATACCGGCGCAGATCGTCCAGCCAGCGCTGCTCGATGGTGGATCGCTTAGACACACGGTCCTTTGCAATGCCTTCCAGGCGCGTCACAATAGCGCCGAGCTTTGCCTTCAGTGCCTCTTTCGATGCCGGACGTTCTTGCATTCTTAAAACCCTGAAAGTGTTGCTGAAGAACGCCCTGAGGACGTATTGAAACTATTGGGCTTGACCTGTGCCCGTTTGCGGCCGGAAGCGACCAGTGAGCGCATGGCGTCCATGTAAAGGGACGGCTCTGCAGGCTGGCCGGTCTCATCCATGTAATAGGTGCGGTAAGCGTCCTTGAGCCGTTCCAGGTTCGAGAAGATCTTGACGAACCCCTTGGCAAGGGTGGACTTGACCTCAACGATACCGGCATCCGGGCTCTTGTCGTCAGGCTTCACGTAGATGTTGTGACGGCGCAGAGCTGCCTTGTATTCCTTTAGATCGGCAAGGTTCATCTGGCTGGTCTGGGCCAGAACACCCCGAACCCAATCGCCTCTTGCTTTCACCGCGGCCCCAAGGTTGGCGTGATCGCCACTGGAGAACTCCGATTCCGCATAGATGTGGCAGGCCCCGTATTCATCCCAAGCGCCCCACAGGGCCACGACACGGCCAGCGTCGGCGGCCAGCGCATAGGATTTCGGCCAGTGGCCTGGAAGAGCCATCGGAGGGATTTCAAGTTCTGCCATGTCCGGATCAAACACCCTGCCAGCGCCAAGCGCGCATTCCGAGAAGGCGCGAGAGGCTGCATCAACAATGTCTTTCAGTTTCCCGCTCGGGAACGCTTCCATTTCATCAAGAAACGCCTCATTCCATGGTCCTTCGACCAGGTAGACGTTTCCGGCTTCAACCTGCGCTGCAAAGGGCTCGGCCCTTGTCACCTTGTCGCCGGTTTCCCTTGATGCCCTAACCGTGTAGCCGACCAGCATCTTGACCATTTGTTCGGCTTGGTCTTTGCCTGCCTGCCCTGGATCTTGAGGCAAGGAAATCCGTGTTTCGACACCGTCAGCCTGCGCAGTGGTCTTGACCAGATTCCGCACCCCTAATGGGCCGGCACGTTCAACAACCGTATGAGCAACGATCACCCGGCCATCTCTTGCGATGCCAATCTTGACCCCGGCAGTTCGCGCCGCGGTTATGTCTTCGCCTGCCGCAAAGTCCCAGCCCCTGACGAACTGGACCAGCGCAGGCGCTTGCGGGATGGTCTTAAAGTCCGATCGGCGGAACAAGCCTCCATCCCGTGGCGACGGGCGCTGCTGATACTGTCCGGCGTAGGCGTAAGAGCCTTTGGCCTTCTTCAACCGGTCAACGTCACTTGCCGGGAAACGCTCCGGAAAGAGCAATTCACCGTCCGTGGTTCTCGGGTCTTCAAAGAACAGCTCACCGTCAACGACAGTCCGGCAACGGCTTTCCGGTTCAAACTCCATCGGCAAGTTCAGATGGACGAACCCGATATCAAGCTCGAGCGCGACAGCCGCAACATCCTGCGCATGAAGCCGCTGCATGATGATCACGATTGCCGACGTTGCCACGTCATTCAGGCGGTCAGAAATGCCCTCTCGGAAGATCCGGACAGCTGTTGCCCGTTCCGTGTCGCTTTCCGCCGTTTCTGTTGAGTGCGGGTCATCGATCTTGACCCGGTCGCCACGGCCACCCGTCATGGAGCTGAACGGGCGGGCTTCACTGAAACCGTTGCCGGTGTTCTCGAACTTCCCCTTGGCGTTCTGGTCGGCTCGCAAGCGCATCGGCCAGAGCATCTGGAACTTCGGACTTTCCACCAAACGGCGAAGCTTGATGTTATCCCTTAGAACGTTTGGCTGGCTGTAGGAGGTCGCCAAAACCTGAATGTCAGGCCGTGCACATGGCCCCCACTCCCAAGCGGTCCAAAAGACCATCAGGAGCGATTTCATCATGCCCGGTGGGACAGTCATCAGGAGGAACTGAATACGCCCCTCACTGACAGCTTCCAGGTGCTTGCACATGGCGAGCAGGGCCCAGCCGAATTTCAGTTCCCTCTTTGGCTCCAGAATGGGCCAAAATTCCTTGATGAACTCTGCCAGGGTGCTGCACCGTGCCCGGATGCGTTCGGACTCCCGCGCAACACGGTCAAGCTCGACCTGTTCAGCCCTCCGCTTCCTCTCCGCCCGGATCGCCCGCATCATCGTCGCCGGATCCGCCTGCAATTGGACCGAAGAAGGCTTCGAGGGTTTCAAGCTGTTCATCCGTTGCTTCGCTAAGATCAATGGTCGGGATGGGGCCGCCGTTTGGTCCGCTGATCTCCTTGGTGTCCCGCTGTCCCAGCAATTGCTTGCCGAGCCAGATCAACATGGCGGCGTTGCCCTTTTCAGCGGCCTTGAACTGCAACCGGCGCAAGGAAGCCCGCCCCTCATGCTGACCGAAGTCGAGGGCTTCAGCGGCTTCCGGGTTGTCCTTCTTGAACTTGATGAAGGTTGGTTCTGACACGCCAAGAACAGCGGCGCATTCCTTGGTGGTGGCTTGGATCTGGCCGAGGCCCTTGATCTGCTTCAGCGTCTTTTCATTGGCCTCAAGGGCCGGAGGGCGACCGCCCTTGTTCTTCACATCTGCCATTTGCTCTTTCCGGCTCAGGCCTTTTCAATGACGATCTGACGTCGCTCTGACATCCTTGCGTTGCAAAGCCCGAGGTGTTTCACTTGTCATTTCTAATAGGGAGTACTGTGATGGCTGATGACCCAAAAGAGCCCGAAACCCAGGACCCGGATGAACCTGCCCCCGAAGGAAAACAATATCGCGGTTGGTGTGAGACCGAACAGACGTTTACCAGTCTCTGGCACAGCCGTCGGCACGATGCTGAACTTACGTTAGTAAAACACATAGACAATGGTCACAGAGCTTGGATAAAAACGCGAGGCTAAGCACACAGCATTGTCAGTATCTATTCGGCCCCATCAATCACCTTTAGGCTCATGCCGTAGTTGTCCACGCCTTGGCCCACCTCGACCCCTTCCCGCTTGATCAGCCGGTTCTTTCGGAAAGGCCTGTAATCAACGTGGTGGTGGACACGGCCAAAACGCCAGGCCAGACGCGACACATCCGGGTGGACCTTCACAAGCATCTCTGACTTGGCTGTCGTGCCGCCTGAGGCGTATTTCTGCCCCGGCTGAACGTCACCTTCGACGTGGTAAAACTCGGCTGTGTTGCCACCCCCAATCTTCTGGGTTTCGATCTTGTCTTGCAGGAATGCGTTGAACTGAACCGTGCACCAGCCCGCTTTCAGCATATCCAGGGACAGGATCGTGTCTTCATTGTACCGGCCACGCCACCTGAACGGGACATCGTTCCTGATCAGGTTGCAAGAATAGATCCGGGTGTTCGGAATGAAGGGCGGCGCCTTCTGCTTCCTCGGCGCGAAACTCTCATAGGCAGGGCCAGCCATGGCCACGTTGCGGTACCGGAGACAGAAGTCCTCCATCACCTTGAACAGCGTTCCATCCCCCACCGGTATCTTCATGTTCCGGTTCAGCCGGTAGAAGTTGGCAAGGTTGTCATCCATCACCCAATGCCAGTCATGGCCCTGAGCTATGGAATGCTCCCATATGAAGTTGCGCGCCGGTCCCGGCCCTGTGCTCTTGGTTAGGCCCAGATCATCACACAGCTCGTACCGTTCCTTATAAGACAGGTCGAGCACAACGATATCGCAGAGCAGATCCTTGGCCGCATTGCGATAGTCATCCACTTCCTGAGGCTCAACAACAACTGAGTGACGCACACCTATTCTGGTCAGCGCCTTGGATGTCATCATGTACTGAGCCCGCCCCTTGGAAGGGATGTAAAGCGGGAACTCAGGCTTCGGCCACATAACGCTTATCCGCGTAACGGGCGATTTCTTCCTCAGGGTGCCAGATCGATCGAGCCTTTGGCGTGATCTCCTGGCCGATCAGTTTGGCGAAGTCCGCAACGGCCTCATCATCCTTGAAGTTGATAATGATCTGGCGATGTGCCGTGGCGTCCGGCTGATTGAATTCCGGCATGCCCTGCCACTCGGCCTCAGGGTCGTTTTCCCCTTCGCCGGCCAGCATCTGAAGGCCTTCAACTTCTTCAAAGCCCATGGAGACAGGTTCAAACCCGCCTTCTGTCAGGTCCTCCAGCTCGATCTTGAGCAGATCCGCATCCCAGGCCGAGTCTTCACCAACCCGGTTGTCTGCGATCCGATAGGCCTTGATCTGTTTGGCGGTCAGGTTCTTGGCAACGTGAACCGGGACCGACTCCATTCCCAGCGCTTGGGCGCCCATCCAGCGGGTATGCCCCACGACTATGACGCCTTGCTTATCCACAACGATGGGCTGGCGCCACCCGAACTCCTTCAGGCTCAGGGCCACCTTATCAACCGCGGACTGCGGGATCTGGCGCGGGTTGTTCTTGTACGGCTTTACCTTGTCTGTTGACCAGGTTTCAACTTTTAGATTGTGCTCTTGCATGACCATTCGATAGAAACGATCCCGCCCTGCGTAGGGTGGCGGGATGGCCGTTACCGGCCAATGACGGTCATGTGAGGTCAAGTCTCACGGTTCACGGTGTTACAGCACCGTGGCCCCCGCCCGGTCGGCAGGGAATTTCGGATTGTTGGCAGAGCCTTTTAAAGGCGCTTAAGAAACGTCACGAATTGCCCGTTGGATTTAGTCACGATTGACAGACTGATACGGGAAATCACGGACCTATTTTAAGTTGATGAACCACCCTCCGCACCAGTAACCTCAGATTGCTATAGTTCTATGAGGTACTCAAAATGAAGTTCATCAGATTGAATGTTACTGGCGGGACAAGAGACTTCCCGATTGTTCTCAACACCGCCCACATCGTCGCGGTCTTTAACCATGGAACCAACACTATTGTTGAAACGACCAGCATCGCCACAGGGCATACTGGCCCTGGTCAAGTGAGATATACCGTTAGCCAAACACCTGAAGAGATCTTTGAATCCCTTGGGCCTGATAGGATCGACCTTGCCCCGGCCGATATTGATTTAACCCAAGCTGAGTAAACGATCTGGGCGGCGCCAGCTATCTGCAACTCGCGCCGTTCCCTTTCCAACCGGATGTGGAGTTGTATTGCTCACACCTCAATGCGTGCAGTGCAGTCACCCTTGACGATGGTCAGAACGCCGTCGGCAATCTCGATGAGGTCAACCCTCGGAAAGCACAGCCGCAGCATTGTCTTACCCACATAGAAGTGCCGCATGTGCTCCTGTTCGACATCAGCCATGAGAATGTAGGTTTCGGTTTCAGCCGGGAGGTGGAACCGTACCCAGCGATTGAAGAACCAGTTCCGGATTTCTCGGATCATCGGCTCAGTTCTCCATGCCGTTTTCGCGGAGGACATTCCAAATCCGGTCCATAATGCTATTGAATGTATCTACGTTGAACGGGCCGTCCGGCAGATCATCGCCGCGGCGCCAATCTTCGCCAGGGCGCGCTGGGAAGCTGGTGCTTGCCTGCATGTAGCTTGAGATGCTCAGTGGATCTGACCCATCCTTCGGCCGAAAACTGATCTTGATGTATGCGGGCTCATGGAGCAGATACTCCCTTTCACTGAAGGGGTAAGCCTCTCGCATTTCACAAGCGACATCGTCGTTCGGAGATTGCTGGCCGCAAGTCCCGGCTGTTTGTTGATCAGCGGTTGATGGCTCAAGGAAAGGCGGCAGCGATCCTTTACCTAGCCTGTACAACCACCACCGGTTACGCACATAAGCTTCGGCCCAAGACACTCCGGCGCCCGAGCCCGTTTGCAAGATTTCTGTCGCCTGCTTGTCAAGGTGTGCTTCACACTCTAGCGGCATCGGCGCCAACGCCTCATCAGCAAACCGGATCTGATCCGATTTTTGATAGGCTCCTCTTGTCTGGGACGCGATGGCTGCCTCTTTCTGGGCAAGCTTCTCATGTTCGCGAACCAATTTTTCTTGGGCGGCCTGGATGTATGCGTCAGTCCCAAAAACAGATGCCGGGTTGAAGTCGTCACCGACGTATTGCGAAGCGTCAATCAACGCCGCCACCGGCGTAAAATAGCTCCAACTGCCAGCGGTAAAAACAGAAACGACTTCATTCGCTCCGTCGCCCTTCCGATGGAAGTGCAATTCGCCGCCGCAGATCTCAAAACCATCGGCGTCCAACTGGACAGCGCTATCTTCAGGGCTTTTCAGTGAAACGATAAAGGTTTTCATTGGCATCGCCTCCCTTACGACTGGGACAGGCGCTCGCGGAGCAGATAGCCCTCAAGCATCCAGATCTTATTCCGGGCATTTTCCCGGGCAATCTTCCGGCCAATGGCTGCATCGAAGTTTTCAGGAGAAGCAGCCGCGCTCTCGCCCGTAACGATGTAGCCGTTGCGCAGTGTCAGGGCGCAGACCGTCATCGTGGTACCGGGGAACACGTGATACTGCTCCGAAGCAATTGCCGCATCGATCAGATCCGGCGTAAGACGTGGAGCGTTCAGCCCCTTGCCTTGGATTTCCTTTTCAATCTGCTGTTCAGTCGGGTTCATCAGTCTTACCTCTGTCTCAAAGAAAAACCCGCCACCAGTGAAGGTGACGGGCTTGGAAACTGCGGGGCTTGTGGCCGCAAACACGTTAGCGCGCCAGATCCCCGACCAGGTCTACGGCTCCCCGTGCGGTCATGCCTGGAATGACACACGGATCAACGCGTGGAACTGGTTGCAGGAGCAGGATTTGAACCTGCGGCCTCTTGGTTATGAGCCAAGCGCGCTACCGGACTGCGCCATCCTGCCGAAATAAACCGCTGTTTCTTCCACCGGAAACCTCTATGTGGAAGTGGGGCTTCGGGCTTGCTGATGGGGTTGCCATCGTCTGCCGCTCGCGGTGCTCCCCGCTCTAATCTGATGCCGGTCGTACCCCCGTCCGTGTTACCCCGTCCCCTCTTGCAATTACCAAGAGCTGGGCGATCTCGCGATCTTCCGGCACGCCCCACCTCTCCACACCGGCATGAGGTGGCCAAACTGTTGGCCCGGCTTCATAGCAATCCGAGGGGCGACCTCAGACCCCATCCACCGGGCCTCTCTCGCTGTTTATTCTGCTTTAACCTTGGGCTTGGAACGGCGTCGGGCGTCCAAACCTGATCGTTTTAGCGCTGGTTTCTGGCATTCTCTTCGGACGAAACACGCTGTCCTTGCTGCTTCCGTCGCAATAGTCGCTGTCTTTGAAACCCTGTTCCTGACTAAAGACAACCTCGTTGGTTTCCCGGTCCACGACTTGAACGCTGTCTATCCAATTGCCTTTGGTTTCTAACAACGTGCCGACGTGCGCGCGGGCTTCTTCAAGGCTTTCGAATTCGCCCTGGAAATCTTCCCAGCCACCACTTGGTTCACAACGGAAAAACCCAAAAGTCAGATACCGCTTCATGGCGCCGTTCCGTTCAAGCTGCACTTGCTGCGATGTTGCCACTACGTATAGCCTGATTTGGCCGAAACTGATGCACCAAATCTTCGTCTGCAGGCTCGGGGAAAACGCTTGTTTTACAGAACCTTGCCATCAGTTCTTCCATTCCCGCGTTATATCTGCGGTTTAGGGTCACTCTATTGATCCTCATGTTCCTGGCAAGGGTGCTTGTTGAAACTTTATGAACCCAAGCAAACACTTTGATGGCCACCGCTTTGCGGGCGTTTTCGTTGTCGATCCCGGCGAGCCATTCCCATGTTTCTTCCATGCGGGTGATCGCGGCGGCCGGTGGCGGGGTTCGGCGCGGCTTTAGAGGGTCATCGGTCTTGATGCCCTCTATGAGCTGTTCCTTCACCACCTGCCAGCGCTCGCTTTCGTTGGTTTCTGTTTCCGGCCAGAAGGTGGACGGCAGGCCAGGACGAACACCGGTCACCCGCAATGCCTTCATACAGACCTGCGCTTCTAGGAGCCGGTCGAGGATAAGAAGTTCAAGGTCAGCAAGGTTCATCGATGGGGCTCCTACTGAGTCACTGTTGTTTTTCGACAAGATCTGCTCGTACGTATCGGACAGTTTTCCAATCCGGTTTGTCCGGCAGATCGATGTAATCGTATTCAAGGCACGGATCTGAACCGTCTGCCATAACTGAAAATCCAAGATAGATTTCAGCAGGCGCTTCATGCTTGTTCTCTTCACCGACTTCGCGGCGGCACTGTTCAATCCTCATTCCCGTCTCCTTCATTGAACGAATTGCATAGTCCACACGGCCAAACTCCGGCCGATCTTTTCGCCGAATAACTTGTCCAAGATGAAAAGAGGCGTTGAAACAGCCACGCAAAACCAGACGCCTTTCCAGCCCATCGTTTCGTACACCCAGGCGCCTAAGATAACTCCAAGAATACCCATCACTGGCTCCGTATCCTGTCACACCAAAAACCTGTAATTCTGTTTGACTGTGAAAATCGCGTTGTCTCCGTCCTTCGTGTTCTCAAACTCGACCGGGTAGAATTCAACGATTGGCTGGCCATCTATCAGGTAGACCTCGGCGCCACCTGGAAACTGATGCCTTGCACATCTGCCAGCGAGCGCAGTCAATTCGAACTCAAGTAGCCCGAGATGTTTCCGGATTGCGGTTGCCAATATGCCGTCTTTCTTTGTGGCCATACCCGCAGCTGCCTTGTAAGCGAGGTCATCAATCACGCCACCAACTCCTTCTGCGCATCCATCTCCATCAGATCCCACAACAACACTTGAAGATACCCGGCCAGCAGAACCCGCTGTTTCGGCGAACTGCCATCAATCCCCGGCCCTTTCTTGGCCATGGCCCGAAGGCCTGAGAGGTCCATACGATCCAATGCATCACAGAACTCACCCAGCCTTTCGCGCCATGTCGGGAAGCCTAAGAAGAGGTCGCTGATGGCCCCGATCATGGCGCTGGTCAGATCGCACAGATGGTTTTCGCTCTGTGTCAGCGCATAGAGAACCGCCCATGCGTGTTGTTCCCCGTGCAGATTGATCATCTTCTGAATGGTCACTTCCGCGTTGGTCTGGGCACCAGAAGTTGGCGAAGTCCTGATCGGCACGTTCCCTGGCAGACAGACGATGTCCAGGCTGTCGCACAGTTCCTTGGCCTGTCTGGTGTCGGTGATCGCTTGGGCCGGCATCTCTCAATCTCCGCTGCAAGATCATGTTTTCGGCTTTGCTGAGTTTCAGTTCGGCGTTGAGCAACCGGGTGCGGGCGCGCTCCAGGTCGAAATCTTCTTCAAGGCCAGATTCCGGCCTGTTGGCGATCTGGATACGGATCGCGAGAACACGCTCTGCCTCTTCAACGGCTTCCTGAAGGTGCTTGGTCATCGGAAATCCTCGTCAAAGTCGCCTTGGGGGTCATCGTCCAGGTCGAAGAAGCTTGTCCGCGGGCCAGACCAGCCGATTTTCAAGACACGACCATCCCGGCCCCTGCGACGCTTGGCGCAAGTCACTTCGGCCTTGTCCTTCCATTCTTCGTATTGGGCCTTCCGCTGATCGCGCTCCTTGTCACTGGTCGCTATCTTGAACAGAACGTCGGAAAGCTTCTTTTGAGGGCGGTGCATTAAAAGCACCCAGTTTGCCTTATTCCGAACGGCTTGCCCGCCGTAGGAGTCTGATAATCTCAAGCTGATGTCCGGGCGCTCGTTGTAGATCGTCTTGACCTGCCCCAGTCCGATTATGGGCACTTGCAACCTGGTCGCCAGCTTGTCGAGCTTCCGGCAAACAAGCGTCACGGTTTCGGCCGAGGAATGGGAGCCTTTGACCTCCGGGTCCACGTCATCGATCGTATCAATAAAAACCGCCCCGCAGCCGCCATTGGTATGCTTGAACGCCCGGATACAGGCCTCGATGTTCGAGATCCGCATGTCATCGGTGTATTCAAAGAAGGACGGCAGGCCGTGCTGCGCCTGATTGGCAACGGCTAGGGCTTCGATTTCCGAGAGGTTCACCGTGTTTTGCTCCAGCGCTTCACTGGAAACACCGGTTCGGGAAATCAGATCCTTTGCCGCGATATCCTCCGGGGTTTCCTCTGCCGAGATCGTCAGCACCGGTTCCCGTTTGGCAATGTGGTTGGCAAGGTTCCGGGCAAGGGCTGACTTGCCGTGGCCAGACGGGCCGATGATCAGGCCAAAATCCCCCATGACAATGCGGCCCATGAGATCATCCAAGGTCCGGATGCCCCAATCATGCCCCCTTGGCTCCCCGCTCACCTGCGCTTGCCTGAGCTGTTCCATATAGGCTTGACCGGCTTCATGGATGGATTTGCCAACTTGAGGGCGCCGGGCAGCTGCCAGATTGGCAAGGGCGCTTGACCCTTCCAGAGCAATTTCTTCAGCGCCTAACCGGCCCTCATTGACCTTTTTCATCAGATCGCTGGCAAAGGCTGTGATGTGGGCTTGTAGGGCGCGTTCACACAAGATTTCGGCCAGGTCTTTCAAACCAAGATCGCCGTTTGCCTGACTTACACAGGCCATGAGGAACGACGGCACATTTGGAATACCGGCTTGTTCAACGTCCAGTTTGACCACTTCCCGAAGGGCTGGAATGGAGATGTCTGTTCCCGCTTTGCCGAGCCGCAGCATGCCGTCCCAAACCGCCCGAGTGGTCAGATTGGTGAAGGCATCCAGGGGCACGCGGGACCGGTAGCCGTGAAAGCTGGCAGGTTCCTGAAGGATAAGCCCCAAGAACTCACATTCGTTTGCCGGAAACCCGTTGATCATGCGGCGATTGCTCCATGCTTTTCATAAAGTTCATTCCAGACTTCCAGGGGATCGGTTCCATTGGCCATCGTGGGAAAGGTGCCGGTGGCGACTTGTTCAGCCCGCATGCGTTCCTCTAAGGAGCGCCATGCCTTGAAACCTGGAGGTTCGCGAAAAGTCTGTTTCTTGGCGTCAAAGTCCCGGTCGCCGTCGGGAAAGCCGACCACGCGGGAGACACCAAAAGGTTTCTGGAAATTGACCATTCCCGAGGTTGCCATCATCGGCCAGATCGGGATTTCACGGGCTGCAAGGTTCCAGGCCCCGTATCCACTTTCAACGCCCTCACAGGCGCCAATGGTGCCATCTGTGACCGGTTGAAGCCGGATTGCCCCTCCAAGCTCCATGCAAGGCCCGAGACCCTTCTTGACCTTCTTGCCTGTTTCGTCCCGGTAATTGGTGCCGTCCTCGTTCAGATAGATCCGCCAGACGCCGACAGGATTGCCGTCCGGCCCGGTGACCTGACAGACGATGCAGGGCAGTTTCAGATCCTTGGTGTAAAAGGCCTCTGGGTGGAACCGGATCTGATCAGTGTGGAAACCGTCCCAGCCCTTCACCCGGTTTTTGAAATAGACCTCGGCAGGCGTTTCTTCCGGCCGGGTAGCATGCTGCCAAAGGTCAGCGGCCAGCTCTTCGCGATAGACGCGGGCTTTGGCTTCCTTGGCGGCGTGCTGTGCCTGTTCTCTTTGGCGCCGCTCCTGTGCACGCCTGGCCGCGTCCTGGTCGACTTGCCCTTGATCCATCCCGAGGAACACGCGCGCCTCTTTGAAGGCATTGGCAAGGTCCGATTTCGACGGCTCCGAGGTACAGCCGTTCAGGAGATAAGCAAGCAGCGAGACAGGCCCTCCGCCAAAGCCTTGACTGTGGCGGTACCAGTCCCCCCGGTGACTACCCGAAAGATGGACTTGGAAACTGCCGAGCGCCTTCGGCGATTTGGGTGCCAAATAGGCTTTGCCCTTATGATTGACCCAGCCGGGATTGTACTGATCAAGCAACTGCTCAATCCGGTCCTTGAGCTGACCAACAATCAATTCCGTGTCGTCATGACGGGTCATTTCTTCACCTCGCGCGCATCGGCCGGCAGCCGGTTCCAGATCCAGGATTCCGGTACGTTCATGATTTCGGCCACCTCAGCCGTTGAGCCATACCGTTTCACCAGATCCCGCATGGTTTGGGCGGTCTGTTCAGCGGTACCGGGTTCGGGCTTCAGAGACTTGGGGTTCATTCTGCGGCCTCAGATTCAGCAATGTGACAAAGGAAGTCACAGGCCGGAGCGATCGGTTCTGTGGTCGGCCAGTCTTCTGGAATCTCATCGATGAAAACACGCTCGCCATGTAAACGGGTGAGCTTGACATTCAGGTCCCTTGATAGTTTGGCCATCCGAAAGAACCGGTCGGGGAAACACTTACGCACTAGAGCCCAATAATTGGGACTAGTTGCTTTAGGGCATGGGATGCAGTTGTTGTTCCAAAATCCCAACAAATACATAGCTGGAAGCTTAATTCCG
This sequence comes from Roseibium sp., assembly GCF_965216085.1. GTDB lineage: Bacteria > Pseudomonadota > Alphaproteobacteria > Rhizobiales > Stappiaceae > Roseibium. The sequence goes on from NZ_OZ244138.1 coordinate 4,166,932, forward strand.
GCACGTTCTATCAGAGCTAAACAGGCTGCTTTGTTTATGCCACGATCAATTAGCGGAGTTTTTATAACTAATTCAGGGTAGTTTGCGCGCAGCCGTTTAGCCCTGGCAATGTCGGGTCCATCAGCGGTGTACCCAAAAACATGGATGTCATCGGGTTTTTGGTAGACGAGGCGTTGTTCCACCTTGAGAACGCCGGTGCAGTGAGCGCCTTCAATCCCGGCGAGCCAACGCTCGCGCTGCCACACATCCCAAGTGTCGACGTACTTTTCCGATTTGAGAACTGTTACTTCCCGATTAAGCCACAACTCCACGTCAGCCAAAAACCGAACGTTGTCTGTATGCTCTGATCCCGTGTCGCAATAGACGAGTTCCCCTGTAGGTTCGAACTTGGCGGCGACTGCGCTAGCAGCTCCACAAGAGAACCAACACAAAGTGCGTTTGGACAGGCCCATTACTCCGCGGCCTCCAAAAACTCAGCTTTCGGCGCTGCATCAGCCAGGAGGGCCGAAACACATGCTTTCATCTTGGCGACTGAAACGGCGTTGCCGATCTGTTTGATTTTGTCGGTCTTGGTTCCGGCAAATTCGTATCGAGCTTCTTCAGTGTTGAACCCCATTGCGGCGGCCAGTTCGTGGGGCTCCAGCATCCGGAAAAGAATGTCGAACTCGGCATCTGGCTCGACCATTGCCAACTCTCCACGGTTGGCCCCTGTGACCGTCGGCAGTGGATCGGAAACGTTTTGAATACGGCCTTCACCGCCTGCATGGGTTACTGGCAGGACAGCGGCGAACTCTCCGCCCCGCGCCGTTGTCATGGTGGGCAAAGGATCGGTTTCAAGGTTGCGGGCTTGCGCGCCACCGTTCGAATTGGTGACAGGCACCACCATCCCGAACCGGCCCTTTGATGTGACTGTCGGGAGAGGGTTGTCGGTGGTGTCGCAGGTTTCACCCGATCCAGACCCGTAATAGGGCGAGATCAGAGCATGAGCTGATCCGTTGCCCCCGGTTGTCTGGGTTGGCATTGGTTCAGAAACGCCGCGCGGTGAGCCTCCAGAGGCTTGCGAGAGCATGAAGGGCTCGACCAGCATTGGCCGAGCGCACCCGGGCCGCTCATTGGTGCCTGCCCCGCCTGTTGTGATCGTTGGAAGCGGGTCCTCTGCCGAACGTGGCGCCCCGCTGGAATGCTGAGACAAAACCACCGGCTCGGCCAGCCAAACACCGCCTTTGGTGTCCAGGGTCGGTACCGGTTCTTGTGATGCCGGTTTGGCTTGGTTCCCTTTGCGCCCGTTCATAATGACCGGTTCAGCTATTCCTATGTGGCTTGCAGCGGAAGTCAGAGTCGGGAGGGGCGCTTTAGGGGTTGCTGGAGCTGTGGCCTTCTTCATATTGACCACCACCGGCTCAGCAAGCCCGATATGCGTTCCATTGGCCGCTATGGTCGGTAAGGGAAGGTCCAGGCCACGGGCGGCCATGTGATTGCGCAAGATGACCAGATAAGGTTCTGGCCAGTTAAACTTGACCGCGCCCGCATAAATCCGGGCCATCGTTTTGGGTGCCAAATCTTTCCTACGGCCAAAAATCGACTTGCCCTTGATTGACCAGTCGATGATGTCGCGGGCTGGCCGCCAGGGCTTTTCCGTGGCGAACATGTCGTCTTTCAGATCCTTGGGGCGGCGGTGCGTCGGCATTGGCCAATGCACTTTCTTGCCGTCCGACCGGCCCATGAGAATGAACCGCTGCCGTGTGGTGGCGTCCCCATAATCGGCGGCGTTCAGCTTGCGCCATTCCAGATCGAAACCAAGGCCCTTAATGGTCTGGATCCACGCATGGAAGTATTCACCCTTGCGGGACTTAACCGGCTTGCCTGTCTGCCGGTTGACCGGCCCCCAGCTTGTGAACTCCCAGACGTTTTCAATGATGATCCGTTTGACCCGGAGTTCGGTCAGCCAGGTTACGATGTGCCAGGGATCGCTGCGCTGCTGGTCGCTGGTCGGCTTGCCGCCTCTGGCCACGGAATGATGGGTGCATGTTGGCGAGGCCATCAACAGATCAAGGTAACCTTCTGGTACCACCAGATGCGGACGCACGGTGGAGATGTCTTGAACATAGTGGCGGGCCTCTGGATGGTTCTTCTGGTGGGTTTCAATGGCTGTGGGCCAGTGATTGAGACAAACCAGCTCCATCTCAAGGCCCATTTCGGCCAGCGCCCGTTGGCACCCGGTAGAAGAACCGCCAGCACCACACAGAAGATCAGCGACAAGCATTTTTTTCTTTTTCATGCGGCCTCGAATTTGTCTGTTTCGTCTCCAAAGGCATCCCATCCGGGCCGGACCTGACGGCTGAACAGATCCGCGCGCCGGTTGGCGTTCGGCATCAGCCTTTCCGCTTCAGCGTAGGCTTCATCTGGTTTTCTGGAATGTTCTCTAATTGGCCCTTCAATGACCGTGCGGACAACCGGCACAGTCTTTGGATTGCCCATGGTAAAAAGAAGGAACGGCTCGGATGCAGAGCGCAGCCGGTAGCCGGTACCGAAAGCCAGTTTTCCGTTTTTGGTTCGCTTTACCCAGACACCGGAGGTCACGAACTTGAAGCCCCAAGCACGGCCAACCGCTATCTGCTGGTCAATCATCGGGTGCGTTCCCCAGAGCCAAAGCAGACATGTCTCGCTGGCAAGATCCCCGACCGGAAAGTCTTCGATAATTTTCTTGACGGATTCCGTCTGGTAGTGGCGATCCGGCCCCTTGGTCATGCGGCCCTTTTCGGACCATGTTTCAAACCGCCAATGCGGGTCCGCCATGATGAAGTCATAGCCAAACATCGGCATGTCTTTCCAAGGCCAGGAATTGCCGCTCATGCCGCCGCCCTTCCTTTGGCCGAAGCAATAGTTTCGAAGAGCTGGGCGGCTTCCTCCAAAACCCGAGCTTCGGCCAGATAGGTGTTTGCCGTGATCATGTGCGGCATGTCCAAACGCTTGGACTTCACCAACGTTTCAAAGGTTGCGGCTGTCTGTTTGCGAAGGCTTGCCGCTTTTCCGATGACCTCGGCAAACCGCAACAGGTCTCGGGCCGTGTATTGCTTGAGGGATTTGGTCATGCGCCCGCGCCTTGCTTTGGCGCTTCAGAACGTCGGATCAGCTCTTCAACAGCCTTCGGATCTGAAATGTGTTTGAGGACGGCAATTTGCTTCCCGTCAGCAACCAGTGCGGAATCTTGATGCGTGATCTTGATGACTTCGAACTTCATGCGGCTTCTCCTTCAAAGAGAGGACCGGCGCTGCCTTGCAAACGTTCGGTTTTGGTGTGGATCTGAGCCCAGAAGGCAATGCCGGCCGCATCAGCCGCATCCTTCGACTTCACCGCGATTTTCATCATGCCGCAGACGCGCCGGGTCACATCCTTCTGGTCTTCGCCTTCAGCCGGTTTCTGATCACCGTTGAAGGCCGCGCGCCATGTCTGGACAGGAACAAGAACAAACGGGATAGACAGGCTGTGGCAGACCTCTTGAGCGCATCCGTTGAGGTAGGCAGCTGTGGCCTTGGCGTGATCGTTTGAAACGGATTTCCGTATTTTCTTGCCGAACTTGTCCACCTCGACCCGGGTCATCTCACCCTTGATGCGATCCTCGATCGCAACGAACTCGATTTCCTTGATCTTCAGGAAGGTCCAGAGCCATTGACGGAACCTGTAATTCCGCTCTGCCTCAGACTTAGACTTGCTTCGGAACACGCCGGTTTCAAAGCTTTGGCCTTGAGCGATGCACCAACCTGTGTTGGTGGCGATATCCAGTCCTGCGATTTTCACGAAATGGCCTCCCTATTTTACGCGAGAGCCTTTGGCCAAACGCCCATCCAGCAGGACAACCCGTTTCCGAACAACTGCATTGCGAGGCCGCATGTGCACTGCGCCAAGTCCCCATGCTCGAGCGCGGGACCTTCGCTTTTGCAGCGGGGGCAGATTGTTACTGAATCTGTTGGATCTTCGACCATCTGGTTCGGGTCAAACACCGAAGGCTTCATCCCCGTTCGGCTGTTGTGGTGATAAGCGAGGTTTTCTGCTTTGCTTGGGGCAAAGTTCGCGTAGCGACCACCGTACTGAACATTCTGTTTGTGAAGCTTCCAGGTTTTCATGGGTTTCTCTCCCTGTTTAGGTCGCTGGCTTGCAAAGGGTTGGCGGCTGTCAAATAGGACCGAAGCCCCTGCCCGCACCGCCTTTGACCGTTTCCGGCATCCCCCGCCTTTTGACCGCCCGTTGCCAGCTCGGCTGCGTCAGGAAAACGCGGGCAATCAGGTGTCGTCTTCGATGTCCGTCTGGGTATCGTCATCGCCTGGAATGACTTCGGCCTGTTCCTCGGCGTCTTCCTCGTCGGCTTCTTGCTTGAATTGTTGGAAATTGGCCGAACCTTCGTGGAAACCTTTGATCCATGAATTGCTGGCGTCTGTGCCAAGAGCATGCGGGTTGTCATCCATGCCCTGCCCCATGGCGCCGGTTAGGACACCCATCCGGAAAGCACGGTCTTCAAGCGGCTCTTCGTGGGAGACAGAAGGAAACAGGTCGAGCTGATTGTCTTCAATCGGCAGGTTGATCGCGGAAAGATACTTGAACAGCTTCTTGATCCGCTCGACGTAGGCCGTAACTTCAGCCGGGCCCTTTTTCTTGATCTTCAGGGCTTCCGAGACAGCCCACTTGTCCATGCCATTGGATTCCAATTTTCCCATAGCAGAGGCAAATGCGCCCTTTGCGCTTTCGGCCTGCTTTTGAAGATTGGCCGCCCGCGTGATTTGAAAGGCGGTGAACTGTTGGTCTTGGGAAATGTTGTGGGCTGGATTGCTCATGTTTGATCTGCCTTTGTTCTCTTAGTCGCTTTCGGCTTCAGCACCGGCTAGGCTTCCAAGGGCTTCGGAAGCCGCATGGATGACCTTTTGAAGATCTGCGATGCATTGCTGTTTTTCGTCGGCGTCGATTTCACCGTCTGCAATAGCTTCGGTGATCGTTTCACAGGCTGCGCCCGCCTGTTTCATCAGGGAGCCGACTGCACAGATGGGGCTACGTCCGCTTGCCGCGTCTGGTCGACGGACAAGATCGAAACCGTATATGTCGGCCAGCGCCCGCGTGATTGGTGGTACTTCACCATCACTGGCAATCTCGCTTTCAACCTCGACAATCCGGTTCAACGGGATCCAGCGCACATCGCAGTTTTCGCTTCTGCGATACCACCGCTCGATGTTTTGGCGCGGAATGCTCAATAACTCGCCAGCACTGTAGGCCCCGCCAATCGCCTTAACTGCCGACTTCGTCGCGGCTGCAACTCTCAAATAAACATCGGTGTGAAGGTGGTTGCCCATGGGTTCTTTTTCCTTTCGAAAGCAGCCTTTACCGCTGATTAGCTGGCTGCTTTCATCCCGGTATGACTATCCGGCTCCAAAAGTTTCAGGTTCTCGACGGTGGTTTGACAGACCTCGCAGACCACCCGCTCCGCGTCCTTTTGCGTCCAACTCTGCGACTGGTCTGGGACCGGGATCGAATGCTTGATCTTGCAAGGACAGAGACCGAGGACAGTGAGACCCGCCATGATTAAGCGGCCTTTCTGGGAAAGACCTGCGGGTCAATTGTGTGAAAATCGCTGTGTTCCAGAGGGATGCCGTGCTTTTCAGCAGCTTCCAGAATATCGCGATAGTAGACCGGGCGTATCCATCCCGCCGCGTCCCACCGCTGGACTGTACTCCGGCTCTTGTGGCCCAGAGCGTCTGCCAATTTCGACTTGCCACCAAACTTAGCAGCGATAACTCGCGTCTGATTGATGAGGAAACCTGTTGTGTCAGTCATACTCGAACCAAATGTTAGCAACTTGAGTACACAAATGCGTAAATTGCGCACGAGCAATTGTCAACGTGGAATACGAACATATTTTTCGGATATGACGTTCCTCATGAACGCACAAAGCGAAAAGTCCTTGTACGACAAGCTTCAAGACTTGAAAGAAAAGTCAGGAATGTCCCTGCGGGCAATCGCACGCGCAATGGGATATTCTCAAGCTTCTTCGATCCAAAGGTACTTTTCTCAAGACTACCCGCACGAATCTCTGCCAGATAACTTCATTAAAAAGCTTCTGGAGGTGCTGCCAGGCAAAGGAAACCCGGCGATTACCCGGGAAGATGTGCTTGCCCTGTCAGATGGCGTCCTGCTCCCGACTGGTGCAGCGGCTGAGATCAAAGCCCCTGCGCCAAAACCCCAGCCTGCTGGAACGGTCCCGATCCTTGGCGAAGTGGCGGCCGGCATCTGGATGGAAGCCTCGCTTTTTGAAAACGAGAACCAGGAAAACTCGCACATTCCCTTTGATCCGCGGTTTCCCGTGGAGTCTCAGTTCATCCTGAAGGTACGCGGGGAATCAATGAATATGGTCGCGCCGAATGGAGATTTCATCCTCTGCGTGGATTACTTCAAGGCCATGATTACGCCGAAAGCCGATGACTTGGTTCTCGTTGAGCGATCCAAAGACGGCGGGATGACGATCGAACGGACGGCTAAGGAATTGGTTCGCAAGAACGGCCAGGTTGAACTGATGCCGAAGTCAACGGATCCGCGTTTTCAGGAGCCGATTTCCTATCGGGAAGGCGATCCGGAAGCGACCGAAGTTCAGATCCGCGCGAAAATCATCATGTCCTATAGACCTCTCTGACTCTCTAACTACCTAAGTAGTTATTATTTATTTCTTTTTTTAAGTCTTGTCAGGTGGTGAGGGAGGGTTCTAAAGCCACAGACCCCCCTACCCCCAGAAAGAAAAAATCTTCCTGAGAGCGGGGAATCTATGGCTCGTCCTGTCAGCCGGAGCCGGGATGGGACATAAGCCAGGACGCCTTTCAGCTAATCCGTCCTCTGTTTCCGGTAGCACCGTAGGATGATCTAACCCCCGCGCCTGCAGTTTGTTCCGGCAAGGGGAATTGCACCCCCGTCACTGCAAAAAACTACGCTGTTCACGTAGGATGCAGACCCTAAACGCACCCCCTCAAGATCGTCAATACGCATTTTAGGAACATTTTTTACCTCACCCGCTTGACGTGTACGCATTTTGATAATACCTAATATGCGTACAACGGAGGGCAAGACCGATGAACACCACACCGAACTTCAACTTGGATCACGCTATTTTTTCCGTCGCCATGAATTGGGGCGGTGACGTTGAGCTGGCCGACACAAAGGCCTTTGCATCCGTCGATGAAATCCAAGAGCTAGTTGATGACCGCAAGGAAGACATTGCCTTCATCATCGAGAGCAACCCGGTTGAGGGTTATTGCCGCGATGTCACAGAAGACTTCTTCAACGGCACCATGAGCCGCAATTACCGGCCGCTCCGCAAAGACCCCAACCACGAACACCGGATCAGCAACTTTGAAGCTGGCACCGGGCAGTTCGGTCCTTTCTCAGGGAGGGCAGCATGACCGGCAATCCCTTCATTCCAGGCAAGCAGACCACACCGGAGCCTGACCCGTTCCTGAAGGCTCTCAGAGGCGCAATCATCGTGGTTGCAGCGCTCCTGATGGTCAGCGCCGGGGCTTGGTTCACCGGCATCTAGAACACGCTTCGGGGATGGCCTCAGGTCCGGCGTTCCACATCCCCGATTGCCCCCGGCAGGGTCTTTTCCACCCACCCGAAGGCCCTGCCGGGACTTCTCAAAAAGACCAAGACCGGGACAACCCGGCTGGCCCCATAGACCGAACCGAAGAGACAGAGCTGAGACCCAAAGCAGGAGGCGGAGATGTGAAGGAAGGGCAGACAGGCGGCGCTGAGCACATCGCTAAAGCTCGGTACTCGTAACAATTGCCGCCCGCCCCACCGAGCCCAGCCGAGCGTTGGGTTCCGTTGGACGACAGACGGAAGGAACGAACATGACGAGCAAGACAGTCAAAGAGCAAATCGAACAAACAGATCAGGTCATGAAGCTGCTCAACGACGGCAATGCCTTAGCAAATAAACTGGCAGGTGAACTCAAAAAGTGCCGCCAGAGCTTCGAATTGCTCCGGGCTTTTCAACCGAATGATCAGTTCAAAGTCGATTTGCCTTACTCGATGAAAACCAAGAACGGCGATCAGCAGTTTTCAATGCGGGAAATCATTGATCGGCAAGTCACCGAAATCAACAGCATCCTTGGCGATCGCGCTTAACCCTCCTCCCCAACTAGGCCAGTTCGCTGGCCGTCTTTTCCGCACCTCCCGGGTGGAGATGCGCAACAGGCAAACCAGAGAAAGAGGAAATAGAAATGCCATCGAAGAAAGCCCCGAACCCGACAGATATTCACGTTGGTTCCCGTGTCCGTTTGCGCCGCATGATGCTCGGCATGAGCCAGGAAAAGCTGGGAGAAGCCCTCGGCATCACGTTCCAGCAAATTCAGAAGTATGAAAAGGGCACGAACCGGATCGGCGCCAGCCGGTTGCAGCACATCGCAACAGTCCTGAAGGCCCCTGTCAGCTTCTTCTTTGAAGACCTTCCAGAAGGCGAGAACACAACCGTCGCAGACATCAACACTCTGGCGACACGTTCACCCGGCGCAATGAAGCTTCTGCAAGTCTTCAACTCTTTGGACACCCAAGGCCAGCAAGGCCTGCTCCGGATTGCTGAAACCATCGACTCCCTGCGGCCAATCCAAGACCAGATCGCGGACGCCGCATAACCGAACCTCCCCCAACTGGCCGGGCACAGCACATCCAGCCCGGCCCCTTTTTCAAGCCGCTACAGGCGGTTTCAGAAAGGCAAGCTCAGAAGGAAAGGTAATTGCCATGAATTACTCGAAGTCAATCTTCCTGCTCAATGAGCAGGTTCGAGCAATGAACGTTTGTTACAACGACGGGGAAAAGTCCTACCCGTTCAAAACGATGGACCCGAGCATTGAAGTGGACGATCTGGTTATCGTTCCTACCGATACCCGGCACGGCTTCACCGTTTGCAAGGTGACCGAGGAAGACGTTGAAATCGATTTTGACGATCACGTCCAGATGAAATGGATCGTGGGCCGAGTCGATCTGGACGCTTTCGAAGAGGTTCTTGCTCAAGAAGACAAGATGATCGAGGCCGTCAAATCCGCTGAGAAGAAGAAGCAGCGCGATGAGCTTCGGAAAAAGCTTATCGCTGATCACGAAGAAAAGCTTCAGGGCCTGGACATCGTCAACTACGGGGCAGCCCAACTCCCTGCTGAATAATCAACAAGCTTAGGCCGTGACCTGGCGCCTGACCCCACAGGAGCGGCCCAAGGATCCATGCGGATCCTTCACGAACTGAATCAAGTTCACTTCGTGAAAACTGCAAACGGCGGTCCAGCGTGGGGTTGAGAAGGCGAAGCTGGGCCGCCCGTTGTGCAGATTTGAAAGGCTACCCAAATGGCAAGTTGCCCGAAATGCGGAAAGACAAAGCTGCGGAAAGACGCCTTTAAACGGCGGTTTTGCCGACACTGCGGTTTGATGCGTGGGATCCAGAACATGGATCGTTCCGGCGCTCTGCCAGTGTGTGAACCGGTCAATCAAGAACCGAAAGCCGCTGAGGTTCGTCCAGCATGACCACTAAACCTCACATCACACGGCACAGCCCGGACAGCTTGCGCGAGTTCGCAGCGCGGCGCCGGAAGTGCGCGAACAAGCTTTTGCAAGAAATCAACACGATCCGCAAACAGGCCCGCGGCCTTCGTCAGGTCGGCAAAGCCTTTCACGCCCGGAACCTTGAGCAGATCGCGGACGCCAAACAACGCAATCACCTCACAATTTTGAAGGCAGCCGCTTCCGCTGAAGTTGAAGCCGACCGGATGGAAAGGGTTGGAGAGTTTGAACTGAAGGAGGCAGCCCAATGAGCGATCTGGAAAAGGACGGCGGAGCGGCATTTGCAGCGGCAGCCGGGACTGCAACGGACATGGATATTCAGAAAGGCATGTCTCTTCGCGACTGGTTTGCGGGTCAAGCGTTGACCGGCATTGGAACTTGGATAGTCGGCGATGATCCCAGCGGGAAGCTGGCCTCTGAGGCCGAGCTAAATCAACGCGCTCATTGGGCCTACCGCCAAGCTGACGCGATGCTCAGAGCGCGGGAGGAATAACTATGAAAGCGATCAAATGGACAAAGGGAATGCAAATTACCGAGCCCGGTATTTATGAGGGCATTCCCCTCGAAGAATACCACGGCAACCGGAACCTGTTTGATGGGCCATCTATCAGCAAGAGCAGCCTGAAATGGCTGTTGCCCCTGCATGGTGGCAGCCCCAAGGCCTTCTTTGGCCGGTGGAAGTGGAATCCGGATCGGGTCGAGCCGACCAGTTCAGATGCCCTTGTCTTTGGCAAGGCTGCTCACTGCCTCCTGCTTGGCGATGAAGTCTTTTCCGAGCAGTTCATTGTGGAGCCGGAGAAGTACCTCAACGAAAAGACAAGCAAAGAGGTTAAGTGGTCGAACAACGCCAATTTTTGTAAGGATTGGCACAAGGCACAAGCCGACGCTGGCTTATCGGTCATCAAGGCCGATCAGCTCAAGATGATCCGCAAAATCGCAGACGATGCCGCCAAATATGACCTTGTGAAGCAAGGCATCCTGAACGGCGAGATCGAACGCACAATGTGTGTCCGAGATCCGGAAACCGGGATCTGGGTCACGGTGAGACCTGACGCCCGCCCGATGCCAGGGATTTACTCAGACCTCAAAACCACGTCGAGCCTTGATGAAGAGTTCCTGTCACGGCAGCTCTTTGATGCCGGGTATTACCTGCAAGGCGGATCAACGAAAATGGTCTGCGAAGCGCTCGGCCTGCCGTTTGAAGAGTTCTATCTGGTCTACGTCCTGAAAGACGACGTTCCGGACACCACCCACGTTCCAATATCAGGTACCGCCATTGAACGCGGAGAGCGAGCCGTTCGTTGGTGTCTGAAGACAATCCGCCAGTGCCTGGATGCCGGCGAGTGGCCCGGAGCCCGCCCGTTCAACGAGGGCAACCAGCCCATTTTCATGAAGCCATGGGCGGCCGACCGCCTTGATGAGTTCCTTGACCGAGAAGAGCGGAGCTATCCGCAGGAGGAAGCCGCATGAACCAGCAAACCGCCCCACAAAACGCCCTTGAACTCGCTGTTCAGAACGGAAAAGCTGTCAGTATTGCATCGGCCAAAGGTGCAAAACTGGCCCCGGAATCACTCGGTGAAGTCGTCCGCTTTGCCGAAATCATGAGCCGGGCCCAGAGCGCTATTCCAAAACATCTCAGGGACAACCCCGGCGCCTGTATGGCGGTTGCTATGCAAGCCCTGGAATGGGACATGAGCCCGTTTGCTGTGGCTTCCAAGTCCTACGTGGTCAACGATGTGATTGCCTACGAGGCCCAACTCATCACCGCCGTGGTCAACACGCGGTCGGGCATTGATGGGCGGCTGAAATACAAGTTCGAAGGCGAAGGTCCGGATCGAGTTTGCATCGTCACCGGCATGATTGACGGCGATGAGTTAGAATATCGCTCTCCCCGCTTTGAGGATATCAAACCGAAGAACTCGCCTCTTTGGATGAACGATCCAGACCAGCAACAGTGCTATTTCTCGGCTAGGGCATGGGCACGGCGGCACACCCCCGAGGTGATCCTTGGCGTTTATGACCGAGAGGAAGCGCAAGGCTTCCAAGGTCCAGACGGCGCAAAGGATATAACCCCCAGGGTTCCCCTTTCAGAACGCCTTGCAGCTGCCAACGCGGCAGAGTCCGGCGAAGGCTTCAGCCAGGATCATGTTGAGGCGGAAACGGCTGAATACACCGAAATTGAAGACCAACCAGACCAGTCATTCGGCGCAGCGGGGCAGACCTCCGCCAATGCCGAAGACGCGCCGGGGGATGACGGCTTGCCCTCCGAAGACGCCCCCGGCGCTCCTGAACAAAACGCGGCAGATGAGTACATCGAGCAACTGCGTTCCATGGGCGATGCAGACGCTCTGCAGGAGCTTACGAACGAATTTATGAACGACATCATGAAGCTGCCGAAAGCCGATCAGGACCGGGCCGAGGCCGCCCGTCAGAAGCGGCGCCAGGAAATCGCGGAGGCCTTAATCAATGGCTGAAAACAGCAACATTGAGTGGTGTCATCACACGTTCAATCCATGGATTGGATGCACGAAGGTCAGTCCGGCCTGTGATCACTGCTATGCAGAAGCCCAAAACGAGTTTCGTAAGTGGAACAAGGAAGGCTGGGGTCCAAAAGCTGCACGAAAAAGGACATCCGATTCCAACTGGAAGAAACCGCTCAAATGGGACCGGGAGGCTAAGGCCGCCGGCGAACGGCGCCGGGTCTTCTGCGCATCTCTGGCAGATGTCTTCGACAATCATTCATCGATCCTGCCGGAATGGCGTGCAGATCTTTGGGAGTTGATTGCAAAAACCCCAAATCTCGATTGGCTGCTGCTGACCAAACGGCCGCAGAACATTGCCAAGTATCTGCCGAACGACAGTTCAAAACCCTGGTACCGACCGTGGAATATGAAATGGCCTTGGCCAAACGTCTGGCTGGGAACAAGTACCGAAAACCAAACTGAATGGGACCGGCGCTGGCCAATCTTGGCAAGCATTCCTGCAGCAGTTCGATTTATCTCAGCAGAGCCTTTGCTCAGCCGTATCGTATTGCGCGGCCCTGGCAGACTGGACTGGTTGATCGCGGGAGGCGAAAGCGGATCCAGCGCGCGGCCGATGCACCCCGATATCGTGCGCACTCTCCGCGATGAATGCGCCAGTGCAGGTGTCCCCTTCTTGTTTAAACAATGGGGGGAATGGGCTCCGGCTACAATTGAAGACCTGCCGGCCCGCTTCACTGATCCAGAGTGCGAAAGATTCAGATGCATCAGCAGCTGTGGTTTCGTGGGAGACCTTTCTATTGGATCGGCCTTCCTTCACAAACCGGATCGGTTTCCTGACTGCTTTCCCAACGGAGCCGATGGAGATGCGATTTGCAAATCTGCCTTCGTCAGACGGGTAGGAAAAAAGGCCGCGGGGCGCCTGCTCGATGGTGTTCTTCATGATGGGTATCCGAATGTTGTCGAGGTGGCGGCATGAGGATTCTTTCTGCCATTGATCTGGAGACAACCGGGCTTCCCCGTGACATGCCCTTAGAAGATCCGGCTTACCCCCGCATGATCCAGATCGGCGGCGTCACCTGGACCTCTGACAACAGAACCCATGGCCGGATCGTGAACTATGTGCGTCAGGAAGGAAAACGGACTTCCAAGACCGCCGAAAAGATCCACGGCATCAGTGACCGGCTCGCTGGGAGCCAAGGCATACCCGAGCCTGTTGCCCTAGCCTGGATCACCAACAGCTTGCGAAATTCAACGGATGTGGTCGGCTGGTCCTTGGGATTTGACCTCGATATCGTCCGCTCGGCCCTGATCCGCTACGGACGGAATCCAGACGAAATCATTCGTCCAGGCATCCAGAAGCATGACCTTCAGGACATCATGACGCCGATGGTCGGCAAGACGCAGGAAGACGGCAGCCAGTGCTGGCCGAGCCTGTCAGAGGGTTATGAATACCTATTTGGCAAGCCGCTCTATCAGGACAAGGAATTCCACGATGCAGGGCGGGACGCTGAGGCTTGCCGGGACATCTTCATGGAGCTTTGGCGCAACGGACACCTGCACGACATGGAGGCAGCGGCCTGATGAAAGAAGTCACCATCAAATACGGTGCTGGGGATGGATACGAGGTCATTCAGGATGGAAAGACCAGCGGCAAACTCACCTTTGGCGAACTGATCGAACAGCTCGCGTCACTTTCGTTTGCAAGTGAACGGTTGGATTTGTTTGCCACCGGCCGCCCTTGTTTCGCGATGAAACCTGTCGAGGAGGAAGCCTGATGTTTGTAATCTTCGATCTAGACGGCACCCTTTGCGACATCACGCACCGGCTGCACTTCATCAAAGGCAAGAAAAAGGACTTCGATGCGTTCTTTGACGCCTGTGTTGACGACACCCCGAAGTGGGAAATCCTGCATGTCCTTGAGGGGCTGGTATCGGGCGGCCATAGGGTCGAAATCTGGTCCGGTCGCGCCGAACGCGTCAGGGAACAAACAATTGAGTGGCTGGACAAGAATGCAGGAATTGGCAAGCACCTGCGGTTCATGCGCCCGTTTGGTGACTACCGGCCTGACGTGGACCTGAAACGTCACTGGCTCATGACTGAGCGCGCCCGTGGCCACTTCCCAAACCTGACATTTGATGACCGGCAACGTCTTGTCGACATGTGGCGGGCTGAAGGCATCACCTGCTGCCAGGTCGAAGCCTGGGAGGAATCCTGATGGCTTGGCGATACATCTTCAAATGCGACGGCTGCGATGAGGAAAAGACCATAGAGAGTAACCATGTACCTTGCGGATGGGCAGAGGTCACGATCCGCATCAACGGCTTCAGCAACATGGGCATTCCCAGTCAAAAAATCGAAAGAGAATGCACCCTCTGCGGCACATGCCAGCAAGAGCTCTACTACAAGGGCGATCCAACAACTTGGGTGAGGTCGAACTTATGCCAATGATCGACAATCCCCTTGGAGGCCGCGATGTGCAGGAGTGGATCGGAAAGACACCAAACACCCCTGCCCCGCAAAGGGTCATAGACCGGGTGTTTCTGCGCCACAAGGGCCGCTGCCACCGCTCAGGCCTCAAGATCCATGCCGGTGACAAGTGGGACGTGGACCACGTCAAACCGCTCGGCCTTGGAGGCGAAAACCGGGAAACCAATCTAGCGCCGATCCTGCGGGAAGAGCCGCACAAGGAGAAGACTGCGGAAGAGGTCAAAATGATGCGCAAGGCGGATCGGATGGGCCGGAAATTTCGGGGGACTTGGCCCAAATCCAAAGCCCAAATCAAAAGCCGCGGATTCGCTAAAACGAGGGACATCTGATGAAGATTTTCGGCCTGTCCTGCATTGAAGCCACCAAAAAGATCGATGTTCTCCAATCAGCCGGCACTGGCGCTCCACTGACCAAAGACCAGAAAGCGCTCTTGATGGCCATAGCCGACGATTACCGGCCTCTGGTGGACCTGGGAACAGGTCAGCCGGTGATGAAACAGCATTGTGTTGAAGCCTTCCGGCTTCTGAAGGTGGAGGTGCGTGTCATGGTAGGAGAAAACCGGAAACGCTGCATAGCCCTGTTGCATGACGTTAAGGCCAGAGGCTTCGAACATGCGTCAGTGCTTCAAGCTGAAGATCCAAGTGACCCGAAATACATCCTTGAGGCTGGCAGGGATGTCACGCCTCAGGAAATAGCAGACGTAATCAATGGCTGATCGTGGCCATTTCTGAAAATGCAAATTGAGTTTCTGAAACAGGTCACAAGCTCGTTAAATCAACGGTTTTCCGCTGTTTGCCGCAACAGGTTGAATAGCAGAAAATGAGAGAGAAAGGACGCCCGGAAGATGCAGTTGAAGTTTAAACAGGTCGGCTGGCGCCATACGATTACGTTTGAAACTGGCGAACGGCACAGCAAGTTTTCGGACAACGATGAAAGCCCATTCGGCACGCCCGGCGTAGACCACGATATTGAATATGTAGTTTGCAGCGAGCCGATTTTTGTCATGACCCAGAAACAAAAATAGAGGCCCGAAATGTCCCCAAACGCATTCGATGGACTGCCAACAGCACTCGGCATCATCGCGGCTGTAATCGCAGTTTTAGCGTTCGGCCTGGGTGCTTGGATTTTTTGAGAAAGAAAGGCCGTTTTATGAACAAGGCTTTCACCCCCGATCCACGCATTGAAACCCTGCGCAATGCGATCACAGAGGCTCAGAGGTTCATCCGCTTGGCCACGATAGCCAAGGACAGCCTTGCCAAAGAGCAACAGGGCGGCAACGGCAACAAGGACCATGCAGCTGCCAAGCGATCGAGCATGGACCTGACGAACGCCCTTGTGCCTGTCAGGAACCCAAACAAGACGCGCTAGGAGAAACACCGGTGACCGCCTTGCCAAAAATCTTAGAACTCGGAAAAACCCCTGAAGAATGGGTTGCAATCTTCGCTGAACGTGGCGTTGAATTGTCCCCTCGCACACTCAGGGAAAAGGCGCGTCAACTGAATGCCTTCTGTTCTCTTGGCAATGCCATGCTTTTGAAGCCGGAGCACATCGACCGAATATTTGAGGAATCGTCATGCCACTTGAAATCTATCAACGAGGCCGAAAATGGTGGATCAGGGGAAGAACTGACGGCATCGACGGTTACATCAACCGAAGCCTTGGCACACTTGATGAAGCAGTCGCAAAAACCAAGCGCATCGAAATCGAGAGGAAAGCGCAACAACGTGCGATCCTTGGAAGCGAAGCGCCGACAGAAGCAGACGAGCTAACCTTCTCCGGCGCCGCTGTCCTCTACGACGCCAAGCCAGCAGACGCGAAGTTTCTCGTAAAAGTCATCCCTGAAATCGGAAACATGAAGATCAAGGACATCAAGCCAAAACTTGTCCGTGATCTGGGGAAGAAGCTCTATCCGAAAGCCGCCTGTGATACCTGGCGCCGGCAGGTCGTGACGCCGGTCTGTGCCGTGATCAACAACGCACACCACGAAAAAGGCACACCGCTAATCCGGGTGAAGGCCTATACCGCCAAGGAACGCCAGGAACAGGACAGAGAACGGGGAAAGCAAAGCCGGGTCGAAAAAACTCCGGGCTCTTGGGAATGGCTGAACGCCTTCCGTGCCGAGGCGAACCGTTACCAGTCAGCCCTTGCCTTGTTCATGTTCACAACAGGCGCTCGCATCACGCAAAGCGTCTTGATCGAACCAAAGCATCTCGACCTTCAAAACGGCCGCCTCTGGCTACCGGAAGCCAAGGGTCACCCTGCGCAGTGGGTGGACCTGACGACAGAGGTTGTTGTCGAGCTTGCCAACCTGCCACCACGCAACAAACGGGTTTTTGGGTATCAGCACAGGTGGGGTGTCTACAAAGCTTGGAAGACGGCCTGCAAGAACGCCAACATCGAATACATCCCGCCGCACTCAGCGGGCCGTCATGGGTTCGGTACGGAGTTGATCGTTCGCCAGGGTGTGGACCCGGCTACCGTGGCCAAACATGGCCGCTGGCATAGCCCCCGCGTTCCCCTTGACACCTACACTCATTCTGACAAGGATGCGGCGTCTGTTCACGATGCGTTTCAACGCGGAAGAGAGGCAGAATTTACAAAACCCAAACAGTCCAAATCTGGCAAGTAGGTTAAGGTCTTGGGAGGGTTTGATTTTTTTGAATGTGCAAACTCCCTTGGTAAGGGAGAGGTCGGGAGTTCAAATCTCCCCGGCAGCACCATCAAAAATCGTTCCAATTCAAAGCCTTATCAAACGTAACCTCCTTCTCGCATGGCCGTTACCTTGCAGCTGCTTGCAGGACCATGCAGAGAACAAACTCCGTTTGCGACAAAACTCGAACGAAACCGGCACAGTTTGTTCAAGCATTGCTCTTTCGAGCCTCAATCGCAGCGCTTCTCTTGCCATCATAAAAAGTCGTGTAACCAGCCCACCGTCTCAAATTCGCCGGAATTGAAACCCTAACCAACTGCAAGTTCTGGTAAGTATAAAGATCAATCCTTCATTTTTTTATTTCGTGAACTCAATAACCTTGAGAAAAATCAAGGACCTAAATTCACATCCCTGAAAATAGAACACGTATAACAGTGGGGGAAAATATGGTCGAAATTTTTAAGAATGACACGCCTGGAACGGCTACGGATCTTGGAACACTGGCTTTTGCCAGCAATCTGCCGACAGACGTCATTGCAAAAACAAATGTCTGGGAGACCGACGGTGTCTTTGGGGTTACATCCCCGCCGATCAGCGACGACATCTACGATTATTACTCGTTTAATCCTTATCAGCTTGCTTCTGTCCGGGTGTCTTTTCATGGAAGAACGGTCGGGGATTACGCAAACTTTGTGTCCGTCTTTCCTGTTCAGGGTGTTTCAAGGATTGAGGGCGACATCAGCGGCGTATGGACCGGCGGCGAACACACAGATTCGTCCTTCGGGCAAACCACTGTCCAATTAAGCGAACTGCTTGCAGGAATATTTCAGTCCGAGTATTCGCAGATTGACACCTCCGCGGTGACTACCGCCCGTGACGAATTTCCTGATTCAGAAGCAATCTGGCATTTGACCGGCGAAACTGTGATCCTTCAGGTAAGCGGTTATGAGTACGATGGCTCAACTGCTCAAATCATCTCCAACAACGGCTTGCCTGGCGAGGTTGATTTTCGCTTGGCCATTGATCCCCATGTTGGGGCCATTCCAGAGGTGCCGGACGAACCAGACACTCCGGACGTGACGCTTCCGGTGGATACACCTGATGCCGACAGCAGCCCCTATCAGGTCTACCGGTTCTACAACACTTTGACGGGGTCGCACTTCTTTACGACCAGTATCGAAGAACGCAACTCACTCATTACCAACTCGCCGACCATGTCCTATGAGGGCAATACGTTTGATTCCAATGCCACGGCGTCAAACGGCGGTACCGCGGTCTACAGATTCTACAACACCAGCACTGGGACGCATTTTTACACCGCGAGCGCAGATGAAGCGGCCAACATCCGAAGCAATCTTCCTCAGTTTAATGACGAAGGCATTGTTTACTACGCTCATACGTCTGCGGATAGCGGCGGCACAGCGCTCTACCGGTTCTATAACACTCAGAACGGCAGCCATTTCTACACAACGTCCGAGACAGAACGGGACAATACAATCAACACCCTAGGCCATTACAACTACGAGGGCGTGGCCTACTACGTTGATCTGGCATAGCAACACCAACTTCCTGACCGCTCTCACTTAGCCTGACGCAGTTGCAGACCGCCTTGCCTTTCCCGCATCTGCTCCACCGCTTTAGACAAACACTTCTGGCAAAAAAGCCTTTCGGTAGGCTTTGCTCTCCTCCGGCTGTATGATCTGAGTGTGGTGCTAGAGTATCCGTTTTGATCAAGCCGGGTACTCTAGGATCACCACTCAGACCAGCAGAGCGGAGCCGGAAGGATATGGAAGAACGTCAGACTGCTACACAGGCGTTGTCAGATCCGGCGCCCGGCACCACAGACCTATCAGGCCTGTGGGCCTTTGGCCTCATCAGCGCGCGTACGGGTGAACCGCTGATCTTTGAAGGTGGCGAACACCAACTTGATACCAGCCTGATCTCTTATGGGTTCAACCAGGTCACCGACAGCAATGGCACCGTGCAAGCCGCTGCAGCAGCGCCATTTTCCGGCGGAGAACAACTCGTCCTGCTAACGACACCGCTGACCGACACCAACACAATTGAATACGCCCGGACCTTGGCGATCATGGCACCGATCCGGGATGCCATCTTGTATCAGTACGAGCAAACCACCCGCGTTGAATGGGAGGTTCTGACCTCGGTTTTGACCCTCAACGGTCTCAAGACAACAGCTGCCACGTCATCAAGCGCAACATTACTCTCGGCCCGTGAAGTCTACGATTATGTCGCCACCGGTCCAACAGACGGCAACCCGGTTCTGCAATTTCTTGAAGAAGCCGAGCTGGAATTAAAATGCCTTGGGTTCACCAATTTCAATTTCACCAATCCCGAAGGTACCAACCATTGTGAAGAAACCGGCCTGACGCAAGGTGCTGGCATCCGCACGTCCGCGGTTCTGGACAACGGCGTTGATGAAGTCTTCTACCTTCGCGAAAATGCGGACCTTGCAGCAGCTGGACTGGACGGCCCTAACCACTATGCGGCGCATGGGTGGCGCGAAGGGCGCGATCCGAATGGCTGGTTTGATACAGACTGGTATTTGCAACAAAATGCAGATGTAGCGGCCGCAAATCTCAATCCGCTTGAGCACTATCTGGCTCACGGCTGGAGTGAAGGCAGAAACCCGTCAGAGCATTTCGATGGCGCCGCTTACCTTCAAAAAAACACTGACGTTGCCCTGGCCGGCCTTGATCCTTTAAGCCACTGGCTCAGTTTCGGCATTGCAGAAGGACGTGACTGGATCTTGGGGTAACTTGCATCTGATTTCTGGATGCAGCGCCAGCTCGTCCCGAACCAGTGATGTTTCATCTCGTCGGCTCCCTGTCCTCGCCTAGCCTCGTTCGGAAAAGGAGGCTCGAAAGCTGAATTCTACATAACACTTTCCATCACCAGCAGAACCGTTGCCTTGTCCGTCAAGGCTTCGTAGCTGTGCGCGACATCGCCTGGAAAACGGTAATAGTCGCCAGCGTCCAGCGTCTCTAGTTCGTTGAGAGGTCCGACCCGCACTCGCCCCTGAGCCACAAAGACATGTTCGACGGTTCCCGCGGGGTGTGCCTCCGCCTTCCGGATGGAGCCTCCGGACAGATTTGTCCGGTAAAGATCCCGCCGACGTCCGGGCGGACAATTTGACAAGAGCGTTGCGCAAAAACTCGCGCTTTCTGAAGAGACAGGCTCGCCTTCTCCGGACCGAATGAGCGTCTTATCCGGCGATGCCGTCTCAAACAGGAAACTGAAAGGAACGTTCAGGGCATTGGCAATCGCCCACAACGTTTCAACGCTCGGATTGCCTTGCCCGGCCTCCAATTGAGAGAGGGTCGATTTGGCCAGTCCTGCCTCTTTGGCAAGGGCAGACAGACTCATGCTTGCCTTTGCCCGTTCCCGCTGGATGGACTTGGCAATCAGATCAATTGGCGTCATCTCACTCCGCTCTCTTCAACAATCGTTCATTTTATCGATCAATCGTTCGATTTGACAAACGCTTGAAAATCGTTCATTTCTATGAACATCGTTTCTTATAACGAACACCTCGACGCGTTTGTCAACCGTAACGGTAGCGCGCCACGATCAAATAGCAGATATCATGAACACAGATTGCGAAGAAAATGGGGGCCATCTTATCACCGGCAAACAGGTGGACACCTTCCGCACTGACATCACCGACGGTTTAAAGGATTCCCTGCCGATCCTGTTTGCCCTTGTTCCATTTTCCGCCGTCTTTGGAGCCATTGCACTGGAAAACGGCTTATCCTTCCCGGAACTTCTTTTGGCCTCCATGTCGATATACGCAGTCGCCAGCCAGTACGTGATGGTGGACCTGCTGGTCCAGGGAGTTCCAGCTTGGTCCATTGTTCTGGCTGTTTTCGCCGTGAATTTCCGGCATATGCTTTATTCAGCTGCCATTGGCCGCCACATGGGGAAGTTTTCCCGGCTCCAAAAGGCCCTTGCTTTCTTCATACTGATTGACCCGCAATATGCTGCGGCTGAGCGCCGTGCCGGCAATCAGGGCCTTAGGCCCGCTTACTACTTCGCCTTCGCCGGATCGGTCTATGGAACCTGGATTGCTTCGAATTGCCTTGGAGCAGCATTTGGATCCTTGATCACCAACCCGGAGGCTCTGGGGCTGGACCATATCTTGCCGCTTTATTTTGCTGGCTTGGTGGCAGGCTTTCACAAACGGCCCGGGTTCAGTGTCATTTTGCTGACCAGCGCTGTGACCTCAATCCTTGCTTACTACACTGTCGGCAGCCCGTGGCACATCACGCTTGGCGGCGCTGCAGGACTGGCCATAGCAGCCGCAACCAGCCGCCCGAAAGGAGAAGCTTCCCATGGATAACACAGTCCTGATTATCTGCCTTTGTGCCGCGGCAACTTATCTCACACGGACCGGCGGGCATTTGCTGCTTTCCAATTTCGGCACATTGCACCACCGCGCTGAAGCCGCGCTCAACGCCGTGCCTGTGGCAGTCCTGACGGCGCTTATTGCTCCGGCAGCAACGACCAAAGGCCCGGCTGAAGCCATCGCGATTGCGGTTACTGGATTGTTGTCGCTCCGCTTTTCCCTTATCGTCAGCGTTTCCGCGGGGCTGGCCAGCGTTGTGCTGCTACGGATGGTAGGGATTTAATCAAGAAGCGATATGCAGGCAACAATTTACGGCAAAGGGTCTCCGGTCATTATATTGCATGAATGGCTCGGAGATCACCGGAATTGGGAACCCATGCTGGAGTTCTGCAATTCTGAAGGATTTGAATTTCACTGTTTGGACCTCCCCGGATACGGCAACTCACGGCCTCATTCACCCGAACCGTCAGCTGCCGCAATTGCGGAGGAAATCCTGAAATATGCAGACAGCCGGGACCTAGCGGCGTTCTCTCTTGTCGTTCACTCCATGAGCGGCTTGATCGGTCACCAGCTTGGCGTGACATCGCCGGAGCGTCTGAAAAACCTGATCTTCTTTTGCCCGGTACCGCCGTGCGGTTTCCAAGCGTCCGCAGCCGACCAGGAAAAAATGCAAGAGGTCTCTAATGACCGGTCTGCAATTCGCCAGGCGATCTTGGCGCGTGGCGGACATCTGGAAAGTAACGAATGGCTGGACCGCAAGGAAGAAATCGCCTGGACGGCTTCGAGCCCGGAGACCAAGCGCGCATACTTGAAAATGTTCCTTGCGCCCTTCTCGACACCGCCACATAAAACAGCATTGGAAAAGGCGTACATCTTCTGCGGAGAGGCAGATCTTCCGTTTTACCGGAAACCCTCGCTCGAGAAAGAATTCGCACCCTATTATGCGAACCTCGAAATCGTTTCGCTAGAGAACTGCGGCCACTATCCCATGTTGCAAAGGCCAAAGGACGTGGCCGCTGCACTTTTCAAGTGCTTGAGCTAACTTGCATTCGCAGCAGGCTTTGCTTCACCTGCTGCCAGCTCTTCGTGCGCCAAGAGAACCACCTGGCTTAGATGTCGATCGAGCGGGCGATCAGTTCCTTCATGATCTCGTTGGTCCCGCCGTAAATCATCTGCACCCGGGAATCGGCATAAATCCGGGCAATCGGATATTCCATCATATATCCGTAGCCGCCATGCAGCTGCAGGCATTCATTGGCGATTTCGTTTTGGACTTGCGTACTCCAGTATTTGGCCATGGAGGCGGTTGCCGCATCCAAAGTACCTTCGTCCATGCGCGCGATACAGTCATTGACGAAGCTGCGCAGCACCTCTGCCTTGGTCTTGCATTCGGCCAGTTTGAAACGTGTGTTCTGGAAATCCATGATCCGTTGACCAAAGGCCTTACGATCTTGCACGTATTTGACGGTTTCATGGATGGCAAAGTCGATCACGCCGAGCGCGAGGCAAGCGATAATCAAGCGCTCCCACGGCAGCTGTTTCATCAGCTGATAGAATCCCTGCCCCTCTTCACCGCCTAAGAGATTTTCCGGCGGTACACGGACATCTTCAAAGAAGAGTTCCGAGGTGTCATTGGCTTTGCAGCCGAGTTTTTTGAGATTGCGGCCACGGGTGAAGCCGTCCGCCCCGTCCGTTTCAAGGACCATCAGCGACACGCCCTTGGCGCCTTTGGTCTTGTCGGTCTTGGCCACAACGATAATCAGATCAGCTGTCTGTCCATTGGTGATGAAGATTTTCGAACCATTGAGAACGTAATCGTTGCCGACCCGTTCAGCTACAGTTTTGACGTTCTGAAGGTCGGATCCGGTGCCGGGTTCCGTCATGGCAATCGCACCGACAAACTCTCCAGACGCCAATTTCGGCAGCCAACGTTCTTTCTGGCTCGGAGTACCGTATCCAGCAATATAATGATTGACGATCGATTGGATCGAGAACCCCCAGCTGCTTTCGCCCTTTCGGCCCTGCAAATAAGCGGTCACCGCATCGAAACTGACCGGACCGCCGGCACCACCAAATTCTTCAGGAAGGGCCGCCCCCAGAATACCCGCTTCGCCCGTCTTGGTCCAAAAAGAGCGGTCGACAACGCCCTGATCGTTCCAGCTTTCGATATTGGGCACCATTTCATCGTCCAGCATGCGGGACGCTGCATCATAAAATAGGCGATGCTCTTCCTGAGGCCAGGATGCGGTGGCGGAAAAAACGGACAAGACAACCTCCCAAGTCGAAACTGACGTTTGCGGCAACCTAGGGCCAGCTGTTATATTTTGTCAATTTTCTAATTGAAAGTTCGATGAGCCGAAACGCTGATCTGCAGCAAGCCTGCCTGACGATAGGTTCGGGGGGTGACACCGATCCAATCCTTAAATGCACGGACAAAAGCGCTTGTTTCGCTAAACCCCAACTGAGCCGAAATGGTCTCAACACTTTGATCCGTTTCGGCCAACAAACGGCAAGCGTGATCCCGTTTGACCTGAAGGCGAATAGCGGGAAGTGCGCAGCCTTCCTTTTTCAGGCGCCGGCGCAACGTATAGACGGGCATCTCCAGATGTTCTGCCAAATCCTCCATGGAGGGCAGCTTTCGGCTTTCTTTGATCGCATTCTCTAGCAAGCTGGAGATTTCCAAAGACGTCCCTAAATAATGCTCGACAGGAAAAAACGCATCCATTGGTGTTCGCCGGGCCCAAGCCTTGGCCGCAATTTCGGTTCTGCAAAGCGGCCTGGATAGTTCATCCAGTGGAATTGAAAACCCGCTTGAAGAGGCTGCGAATGCTGGCTCCGCATTCGGAAACAGTAGCGAATAACTCCCGGCCCAATCAGGCCTGCCATAGTCGAACCAGATAGAATTTACCGGCAACGAAGATGCTGACATCCACTCCAGAAGCCGGTGCATCAAGATCAGAACCGCTTCAACTCCAAACTCTGATCTGGGGAATCTCGGATTAAGGCGTTTAAGCTGAAATCTGCACTCGGCCCCGTTTGTATAGAACGAGACTGAGAATGTGTTGTCCAACATGTTCATGAAGTCGGACAAACGCTGAAACCCGTCACCTAAAGTTCGTCCGTGGGAGACATGCGCAGCTAGAAGTGCAAGTGTTCCAACTCTTTGCGGCCGTTCCATCTGGCCGGCGTATTCATCATTCATCAGCAGAGATACTGCGCGGCTCAGGCGGACAAAATCCTGCACTGTTGCTTCCGGCGATATCCTATCAAACTTTGCAGCGCGCAAAGCATCAGCCAAATCAAATCCGGCTTCCTGATAACCGCTCATAAGATTGGACACCATACCGGCGTAAAGTGACGTCATATACGATTGTTAGTTTATGTCTGTTTTTTCGAAGTGAGCTTGCCATGATTTCGTTCACCTGTCGACCCGCCTGCCTCCTCAACTGTTAGATGGAAGACGGATGAACAACGCCCGCTTCCCTTTTGCAACGAGCTGTAATCACCCCCACCCGTCCAAACAAACACGCCCCGCTTAGATTTAGACAAACCTCTCTCATTCTTAAAAATATCGATATAATTGTTGATTGAAATCAAATATCGCATATTCTGAAGAAAATTTGCGGGAGGACACACCATGTACAAGACTTTGAAAACAACAACCCTTGCGATGGGCATGCTGGTTGTAGCGGCGGCTGCACAGGCGGAAGAGTTGCGGATCGGTACTGCGAGCTTGGGCGGCGCTTTTTATCCGATGGGCCAAAGCATCTCGAACATGGTCAACAAATATGCTGGCGGCGATCTGTCCATGGTTCCGGTGGTCACCGGCGGTTCGGTTCAAAACCCACGCCTGATCGACAGCGGTGAAGTCGAAATCGCTATTACCAACAACAACCTGGCTGTTTTGGCGACCAAAGGCAAAGGCCCCTACAAGAGCGGCGCTATCGATATGAGCGCTGTTGCAGCGCTGCATCCTAGCGTACTGCACATGATCGTTTTGGATGGGTCTGACATCAAAACAATCGAAGACCTGAAGGGCAAACGCGTCGCTGTTGGTCCAGCGGGTGGCGGGACCCTTGGTTTCATGAACTTTGTTCTGCCGCTGCACGGCATGTCAACGGACGACATCGTCCCCAGCTTCCTGTCCTATTCGGATGGCTTCAGTCAGCTGAGCGATGGAAATGTTGATGCAGCTTTTGCCCTATCAGGCTACCCAGCCGGTGCGGTCATGCAGGCAGCAGCGGGCAACAAACTGCGCTTCATTACCTTCTCCAACGGCATGCTGGACAAGGCGCTTGAGAAAAACGCAGCCTTCAAAGCTGTCGAAATCCCCGCGGACATTTATAGCACGGCCCAAGCGGGCAACATGATCGGCGTCAACAACATGCTGATCGCGCCGAATTCCCTGCCTGCCGATACCGTCGAGAAGATCGTCGCCGCCGTCTTCGATAATCTTGGCGAGCTTCAAGAAGAGAACGCCAACGCAAAGCAGATCGATCCAGCCAACTCGTTGAATTTGGCCATCCCGCTGCATGAAGGCGCAGCACGCTACTTCAAAAAATAACTCCCAGGTACCACTTGAGCACGTCTCCAATTGGCGGGAGGCGTGCTCCTTTTTTTCAAAGGCAATCTCGTGCCGAGTATTTTCTCCAGACTCTCAGCAGTGAATGGGACCAATCTTATCGCAGCTGCGGCTTTCGGCCTTGGAGCGTTCCATCTGGCCGCTGTTTCGGGTTTAATCTCTATTTCGACCATGCCCTTGCGGCTCATTCACGTGGCCCTCGCGTTTTCACTTCTGTTTGCGCTGAAACCGGTCAGCGAGCGTTTGAGCGGCACACGCGTAAACCAGGTTTTGTCGGCCGGTTTGATCGCGGCAGTCTTAGCTGCAAGCCTGTGGCTGATTTCCCGCTGGAAAGCGATTGCCTTCAGCGGTGGCCTGACGACTGACGGCGATTTTTATGCTGGAGCTGTCATTCTTGTTCTGGTCTTTGAAGCCGCACGGCGCGGCATTGGCCTCATTCTGGCTCTGATCACTCTGACCTTTTTCTGTTATCCCTTCCTCAGTCCCTACCTTCCAGGGCTCCTTCACGGACGTGGATACAGCTTTGAACGGATGGTCCTTTTCCTGACAACGGACACCCAAGGCGTCTACGGCATTCCGATCGGGGTTGCCGCCACTTACATCATTGTCTTCACGATCTTCGGCGCGATGTTGTCACGTTTGGGCGCCAGCGACTTTTTCTTCGAGATTTCCATTCGTTTGACGCAAGGCTTGCGTGCTGCCAGTGCCAAGTCGGCCGTCCTCTTCTCAACCCTTATAGGTATGGTCTCCGGCTCAGCCGCCGGAAATGTTGCCGTAACGGGCACAGTCACAATTCCCATCATGAAGCGCGAAGGTTACGCACCGCATCAGGCAGGCGCTATCGAAGCCGTCGCATCCACCGGCGGACAGCTGATGCCACCGGTCATGGGGGCCGCCGCATTCATCATGGCCGAGATTGTCGGTGTTCCCTATACCTCCGTGATGGCAGTCGCCATTCTACCGGCGTTGTTGTTCTTCGGCTCTGCGTTTTTTGTCGTTCACATGCAAGCGGTCAAATCCGGCATCGAACCGGCCGATACCGATCAAAGCGATGGCCGCCCAATATCAGCAGTGCTTCTGCAAGGTGCACCGTTCATCGGTGCTTTTGGTATGCTCTTAGCGCTGATGCTTTTCGGGTTTTCTCCCTTCAAAGCGTCCCTTTGGGCGATGGGTGTTTTGATTGCACTGGATATTGTTCGATCCCGGAAGGTTGATCTGGAGCTGGTCAAAAAGATTGCTCAAAGCGTTTCAGATGGTGCACGCAATGTCATCACGATTTCAGCGGCCTGTGCTGCCGCGGGCATCATCTCCGGAACGCTTGGCATCACAGGCCTGGGATCGAAGATCGCGCTGTTAATTGACATTGCCGCCAACGGTCAATTGTTCCTGGCACTACTCTTCACGATGGTTGCCTCAATCATCTTAGGCATGGGACTGCCGACGACGGCGGCCTATCTCATTCTGGCAACAGTCGTTGCGCCCGCTCTGGTGAAGTTCGGCGTGCCGATGCTGACAGCACATTTCTTCGTCTTTTATTACGGCTGCATCTCGACGATCACACCGCCCGTCGCCCTTGCCTCCTATGTTGCGGGCGGTATCGCGGGTGCGGATGTCAATAAGGTCGGCTGGACAGCGGCCTCTTACGCAACAACAAGTTTCGTCCTGCCGTTTGCCTTTGTCTTTGGCCCAGGTCTTTTGATGCAAGGTGGATTTGCAGACAATATCAGCGCAGTGGTTACTGGCTTTGCCGGTGTCGCCTGTGTAGCCGCAGGTGTCGTTGGTTGTTTGCTTTCCCCACTCAGCCCACTCAACCGGACCATAGCGATCGCCGCCGGACTTTGCTTACTGATGCAAACGATACCGACCGCAGCCGTCGGCGTCGTTCTGCTTGGCTGGCTGTTGTTTCAGCAACGGTCTGAAAAACAAGTTTCACTTAAATCCTGACGATACACGGAATAAACATGGCGAGAGAATTCAGACGCGTTGTCACCGGGCATGATGAGAACGGAGTGGCAGTTGTCGAAAGCGATAGCATTGCGACCCATCGGCTGCAGCGGCCCAACCGGCCCGGCGTGACACTCACCAATTTTTGGCTGTCCGATAGCACACCTGCGGAATACGACGGACCCACGGAAACCTGTGACGGGCCCTTTATCCTGCACCCGCCGAAAGGTGGCAGCGTATTCCGGGTGGTCGAATTCATGCCGGAAGACCCGGAGGTTCTTGCCAAACTGGATGGCAAGGCTGCTTTTGCGGAAATGGGCGCCGGCGCCAACATCGTCGAGGGTGCGCGCCATCCGTTCATGCACCGTACCGACAGCGTCGACTACGCTGTTATCATGACTGGCGAAATCTACATGTTGCTCGACGAGGACGAAGTGCTTTTGAAGGCGGGCGACGTTGTGGTCCAGCGCGGCACCAATCACGCTTGGTCAAACCGGGGAACGGAGCCCTGCTCCATTGCGTTCATTCTCGTGGATGGTGTCACCCAGCGAGATGCAAAAGCAGACAAGCAAAAAGGTATTCCAGCCCGCTGACAGGTTGTCTCACAATGCAAACATCACTTCGGCGGCTCTGACGGCTGCCGAAGCCCGGTTTTCAACACCGAGTTTCACGAAAATCTGCTCCAGATGCTTGTTCACCGTGCGTGGGCTCAGGCTCAGGATTTCACCAATATCCTTGTTCGACTTGCCCTTCGCAATCCAGATGAGAACTTCGGATTCCCGCTGTGTCAGCGTGAATTCCTGCTGAAGTGCGTTTACCTGCCCATCTTCATCATCCGCTGTCACCCGGAAGAGGTTCTCATCCGGGCCAACCCGGCCGAGCGGGTGGAGCTGGACAGCCAGATCCTCAGACAATCCGAGCATGAAGTTGGTGCGCCGGGATGCCTCCTGGCCGCTGTCCATCCAATCGCCCAATGCCCGGCCCAGCTGAAACAGGCTCGCATCGGCATCTCCGGTGCGCGCTAAGAGTGTCTGAATTTGTGGAGTTGTCCAAAGAATTGCGCCCTCTGAAGAGACCGCAACCAGATGGCGCCCGGAAGCGTCCATGGCAACATGCGCGCTTTGCACTGAGCGTGCGTTTTTCAAATGAACCTTGATCCGTGCCTTCAATTCGTCAACGTCGATCGGCTTGGTGAGAAAGTCGACACCGCCGCATTCCAGCGCTTTGACAATGTGTTCGGTTTCAGAAAGGCCGGTCATGAAGATCACCGGTACGTGCTTGAGGCCGGGGTGGTCTTTCAGTTTTCGGCAGGTTTCAAATCCGTCCAGCCCCGGCATGACCGCATCCATCAAGATGGTGTCCGGTGTCACCCTTTCGCAAACCGACAAAGCCGCCTCCCCACTGGTCGCAACCAACACGGCAATTCCGGTTTTCTTCAGGGCTTCGGTGACGAAACCGAGGGAGTCTGGACTGTCGTCCACTACAAGCACCGTGTCTCGGCGGTTATCCATCCTGCTCCTCCAATGCGCCCAAGACGTCCTTGTATCCGTCGAAATCAAACCGGCTGAGATGTTCTTGCAGCGTATCGACTAATGTTGAGTTTTCGGGATCACCGGCAAGTTCAGTCAGTTTGGCCTCAATGCCCTCGACGTACCCGATCTCTGCCAGGTTCAACAGATCAGCAATATGGCGCCCCCCCGGCGACTGGATTGTTTCGTTTGACGGCTTTGACACTGCCGGCTCACTTTGAACCTTTTCCGACCATTCCACCCCAGTGTGTTTCTGGATGAGATCTAGAAGTTGGTGAATGTCGAAAGGCTTGGCCAAGGTGGCTGTGTGATGGTCAGGCCCCTCCGGCCGGAGCGCCTGATCGCCGATATTTGCCGACAACATGATCACCGGCGCCGTTTCTTTTTGGGTCCGGAGCTTTGCCACCAGCTCCCAACCGTTCAGCCCGGGCATCAGAATATCAACCAGGTAAAGATCTGGATGGAGGGGCAGGATCGCTTCCAGACATTGCTGCCCGCTTGCAGCTTCCAGGACGGCAAACCCGAGCGGGTCGAGTATGTCGCGCACCAGCGCGCGGTGATCGGGGTTGTCATCAACCACGGCAATCAGCCTGCGCGCTCCG
The DNA here is from genome assembly GCF_965216085.1 of Roseibium sp. GTDB lineage: Bacteria > Pseudomonadota > Alphaproteobacteria > Rhizobiales > Stappiaceae > Roseibium. The sequence goes on from NZ_OZ244138.1 coordinate 4,197,150, forward strand.
GCATAACCACTGATCCGTTTTTCCCGGCGCACCGCGTCAACAGGTTTGTCGACCGCAGCCAACATCAGGCGCACCTCAAAACGCGCTCCCGCACCTTCGCTGCTCGACAATGCAAGTGCACCGCCCAGCGTTTCGGTCAGGAGTTTCGTGATGGTCAACCCAAGCCCAAGACCCGGGGTCCGGTCTGTCTTGGCGTCTTCGCTGCGCCCGAAAGGCTCGAAGATTTTTGTCTGCTCGCACAAGGCAATGCCCGGTCCGGTGTCTTCAACCACAAAACTCGCCACCTGGGACCGGTAGGACACCTTTAGGGACACACTCCCCTTGTCGGTAAACTTGATCGCATTCGATAACAGATTGACCAGGATCTGGCGGAGCCGTTTCTCGTCCGTGCGTACAATCGCCGGCAGGCTGTCTGACCGTTCAAAATGAAACTCCAGCCCTTTGGCCCGCGCTTGCATCCGAAACATATCGACGATCTGGTCGAGGAAGTCATGACAGTTGATTTCATTAGAATAGACCTGCAGCCGACCGGCTTCGATCCGGGAAATGTCCAGAAGGCCGTCAATCAACCCCGACAAGTGCTCTGCGCTGCGGCGGATCGTGGTAACGGCAGGCTTACGGGCTTGGGGCAGGCTGTCATCACGTTCCAGAACCTGCGCATATCCTAAAACGGCATTGAGCGGTGTCCGCAGTTCATGACTAAGACCAACCACGTACCGGCTTTTGGCCAAGTTGGCGGCTTCTGCCTCTTCCTTGGCAGTCTGTAGAGCTGCGTCGGTCACCCTATGGGCGTTGATTTCCTTTTGCAGGAGAGCGTTTTGGCGGGCGGATTCCTCCTCCGCTACATGGCGGGTATCATGTGCGAGCACAAGAAACCAGGAGGCTATCCCGGCTGCAATTGCAAAAACGAAGAAGATCAGCGCGACGATTTCGGCAAGGATACCGGTTGGATCTCCAAGACGGCTGGCAGCTTGGGAATAGATGATCCAAAGCACAGCCCCAATTGCCGCAATCGCAAACATTGCAGTCAGCGCATAACGGCCGAGACGGGTCCGAAAGACTTCCAACACGGGCACCGGGAATACGGCCGCCGCCACCGTACCAAGCTGGTGGTTCAGGCGGGCTTTGGGCTTGCAGGAATCATGACAACGGGCATCGAGCGAACAGCACAAAGAACAGATCGGCGCCTGATAGGCCGGACAATAGGCCATGTCTTCCGGCTCAAAGGGGTTTTCGCAAATCGAACAGGCGATCTGGTCCATGCTTTGCCAGCTTTGACGTGGTTTTCGCGCCAAATAAAACTTGCCCTTTGTTGCCCAGGCAATCGCCGGCGCGGCGGCAAAGGCAACAAACATTGCTAGGAAGGTCGACAAAGCTGCGGCCGTTTCTCCAAAATGACCATAATGCGCAATAAGCGCGATCCCTGCCGCCAGCAACATCGCACCAGTGCCGACCGGGTTGATGTCATAAAGATGCGCACGCTTGAACTCGATCCCCGGAGGCGACAAGCCAAGTGGCTTGTTGATGAAAAGATCCGCTGAAATGGCTGACAACCACGCCATTGCGATGATGGAAAAGACTCCTAGTGTCTCTTCCAAGAGCCGGTAGATCCCAAGCTCCATCAACAAGAGCGCAATGCCGACATTGAACACCAGCCACACCACGCGTCCGGGATGAGAGTGGGTCAGACGGGAGAAAAAATTCGACCACGCCAGCGACCCGGCATAGGCGTTCATGACGTTGATTTTCAGCTGCGCGACCACCACAAAAGCGGCCATTAGCAACAAAACAACAGTCTCGTTGGGGATCATGTACCCGAAGGCAACAGTGTACATCCGGGAAGGATCATCAGCATGCTCAACTGGAACGCCATGAGAGAGCACCAGAACGGCTAAGAAAGATCCAGCCAGCATTTTGGGCGCCCCAAGCACCACCCAACCCGGCCCTGCCAGAAACACGGCAAGTTTGTGCCGACGGCGCGCATAATCCTTAGGAGGAAGGAACCGAAGGAAATCGACCTGTTCACCGATTTGCGCCATCAACGCGAGAATGACGGCTGATGCCGCTCCGAAACTGACAAGGCTGACACTATCCCAGCCACTGTCCGGAGCTTTCAAGGCACCTGTTGCCGGATCAATACCTGAAAAACTCAGCCAGGTTCCGATGGCCTGCCAGTCGGTCAACACGATGAATACAAACGGCAGGATGTTCAAGATGATCCAGAACGGCTGGGTGGCCAATTGAAATCGGCTGATCCAGGTGATGCCGTGGGTCACAAGCGGAATGACGGCCACGGCGCTGACGATGTACCCCAGCCAAAGTGGCACGCCGAAAGCGAACTCCAGCGCCCCGGACATGATCGAAGCTTCGATTGCAAACAGGATGAAGGTGAAACTGGCGTAGATCAGCGACGTAACCGTTGACCCGATGTAACCGAACCCCGCGCCGCGGGTGAGCAGATCGATGTCCACGCCATAACGCACCGCATAACGGCTGATCGGCAGTCCAACCACCAGCAGTACAAAACTGCCAACAAAGATGGCGAGAAACGCGTTTGCCGTTCCGTGCGACAAGGTAATCGCGCCGCCAATCGCCTCCAGAGCCAGAAATGAAATGGCTCCGATCGCGGTTTGGGAAATGGCTCTGGACGAAAACTTGCGGGCACTTTTTGCAGTAAACCTGAGTGCATAGTCCTCAAGGGTCTGATTGTTGACCCACTTATTGTACTGACGGCGGATCGGCACGATGCGTTGCCGCGCCGTCACTGAGCTGCCTCTTTTTTGTTCAGCTGCCGCTTAGCCAGGCAGTCACCAGACGCCATCACACCAACAATAACCCTTTTGTGTTTCGTCGGCTGAAGCAAAGCAATTTCCGCGCCACGGCCGAAATACCAGTGGTGTAGCGGGCCATATTTAAAACTTTAAAGTTCAGCCCGAGGAAGAGCTAACTATCTCAAGTTGCATTGACAATATTCACAATTAATAACAAAAATTATCTTCTATATTATCCACATACGCTACCTGTTCATGTTTTAAAACTGAATCATGAAACATATTATATGAAAGAAAGAATCAAATGAAAAGTATATCTAAACTGCGTGATAATTATACTTATAAAATTTCACATGATGAATATTTATACTAATTGTATCACAAAAATTATTTTACATGTCAAACGTTATACAAGGAAGAAACAAAAATACGGAATCAATCAACCTAGAGGTGAAGCAAACGCCAATACACTAAAGCAGTAAAGAGAGAGCCGAGGTACACATGCAGAAGTCTATGTTCATCACCGCAGCCCCTGTAGGCGCCGTTCCGAAACGCCTGAACGCCGAAGATCCCAAATTCCTTTCCAAAGGTACCCTTGCGCAACTGGCCGTCGATGCAGTGCAGGCGGATTCCTCTCTGCAAGATCTCTTGACACACAATGGCTGGGAGACGGTCGGCTCTGGTGGTTTACATATCTGCTTCACCCCCATGCATCCGGCAAATGGCCTTCCTGACTCCATCTTTGCAAACATGCCCTACCCTTCGGCATCTAAGCTCGCCTCTTTGCTGTTCACGCAAGGGTGGCGCTCCGACCGCCAGGGAAAACTCTTCTGGCCATGGGGCCGCCCAGGCGGCAGTTCTTACATCCCGCCGTCACTCGCCAACGACATTCGCGCAATTTCAAATGCCGAGGCCGAATTGCTTAAGGCTGGATGGACCGTTTGCGATGCGGGCGTTTGGCAGCCAGGCCGGGGTTGCTCCCCGTACTTGCCCGTTTCGCCGGAGGATATTATCCGGGAATCCCTAGCCTGCTTTCAGGCCGGAGCGGCCATCGTCCATCTGCACACCCGTGATATGCAAGACGAAATCATCCTTCGATCTTCAGACGGCTCGGTAGCTGCGCGGCTATCCCAACAAGCCAATTGTATTGATGTTCCGCAGTACGATCAGATCATTCCTGCGGTCGCCAAACATTTCCCGGAAGGGGTTTTGAACATCTCCACCAGTGTGCGTGGCAGCCGGTCGGATTTTGACAGCCCAAAGAGGCGTTCGGCGCTTAAGCGCTACGATGTCGCCCAGCGTGTTCCTGATATCGCAACCTTCAGTCCCGGCAGTGTGCGGTTCAAAGCCGGAGGCGGGTATGAAAACAATCCCGGTTTCCTTGCTGATCAAGCAGCACATTTGCAGGAGTTTGGCATCCGGCCAGAAGTCGAGGTGTTCAACCAGACAATCCTGGAGAGGGCGACGGGGTCTTGCGCCGGACTTTTGAAAACCTGCGGCGAACCTATCCTTTTCATGCTGGTTGCTGGTGTTGACCAAGTCGGCGAACATGCAGACGGCGGTCTTTACGACGATTCCCTGATCCCAAGTCCGATTAAGGACGAAGCCATCCGGCTTCTGAAAACCTGCAGTGTTCCTGAAGCCGAGCAGGCGGCCCAGTTGCTCATTGATGGTTTGAAACCGGTCGTGCAAAAAATCCGCAGCCGCTTCCCGGACGCATTGATCTCCATCTTGCTGCCCGGCCCGTTGCAGGCTCTCATCGTGGATGTTGCCCTTGCGCTGAACCTCGACGGTATCCGGGTCGGATTGGAAGATTCTCTAACGATACCCGACCCGCTAGTTCCCGGCGGCAGCCGAAAGGCCCTGGGAACTTATGAGCAGGTCGACCTGGTCTATCACCGCCTTTCCTACCGCAATGTCCGGATCATTACGTCGGCGGAATTGAAGGATATGCTAGGCCAGACAAACGCGCCAGCCCCCTTGCAAGAAATCGCTTAGCCGATTGCTGTTACGACTTTGAAGCGGAACCGGCAGGAGAGCCATGCTCTCCTGCCGATCATCTGTTAGTCAAACCTCAGCAAAGCTCGATTACTTAGCTTGAGATCCATGCTCTTATGTTTGCGCCAAAGCGCCAACCTTTGCCCGCTCCTGATGCAGCCCTCTCCAAAGGGCAAAACACATGAGCAGCAGCACGACTGCAAAGGGTATCCCTGTCGTGATTGCTGCCGCCTGAAGCGCGGCCAGGCCGCCAGCAAGAAGCAGAACAATCGCCACCAGACCTTCAAAGACTGCCCAGAATATCCGCTGGACCACGGGCGCATCCAGTTTACCACCAGCTGTGATTGTATCGATCACCAACGAGCCGGAATCAGATGAAGTCACGAAGAACACGATCACCAGCACAATCCCGATAAAGGATGAGACGGCTGCCAGCGGCAGGACTTCGAGCATGGCAAACAATTTCAAAGGCAGATCGACTTCAGTCACGGCAGTATAGCCGTCGTTGACGATCTGGCTCAAAGCTGTTCCACCAAAAGCGGTCATCCACAACACGCATGCGAGCGACGGAACCAAAAGCACGCAGGTCACAAACTCACGCACTGTCCGCCCTCTGGACACACGGGCGATGAACATGCCGACAAACGGAGACCAGGAGATCCACCAGGCCCAGTAAAAGGCCGTCCAGCCGTTGTAGAAGTTGGTGTCGTCCCGGCCGACAAAGTTGCTGAGCGCCGGAAGATATTCGACATAGGCGATCAGGTTCGTGAAGAAACCAGTGAGGATCGCAACGGTCGGACCAACAATGATGACAAACAGCAGCAAGAGCGCGGCAAGGACCATGTTGATCTCACTGAGGCGCTTCACCCCCGCATCAAGACCTGCCATGACCGAAACCAGCGCAATTCCCGTAATCGCAGCGATCAGGACAACTTTGCTTGTTGCAGAAACCGGCACACCAAACAGATGATTCAGACCGGCAATAGCTTGCTCTGCTCCAAAACCAAGGGAGGTAGCCAAACCAAAGAGCGTTGCAAAGACAGCCAATGTGTCGATGAGGTGACCGAGCGGTCCCCAAACAGCTTTTCCGAAAATCGGATAGAAAGCCGAACGGACCGTCAACGGCAGGCCACGATTATAGCAGAAGAACGCAAGCGCCAGACCAACGACCGCATAGATCGCCCAGGGGTGTAGACCCCAGTGGAAGATGGTCGCGGCCATACCAAGCCGCATCGCCTCGGCTTGATTACCAGCAGCGCCTGCCAACGGTGCCCAGCTTTCCGCAGTTCCCGCGTTGTCGGCTACGCTGGATGAATAGTGGGAAATAGGCTCCGACACGCCGAAGAACATCAAACCGATGCCCATACCAGCGGCAAACAGCATGGCGAACCAGCCGGAGTAGCTGTAGTCCGGCTTTGCATCTGCTCCGCCCAGGCGGATCTTGCCATAAGGAGATACGATCAAAAACAGACAGAACAGAACAAATACGTTGCCTGCTATGATCAGCAGCCAGTTGAAATACTCGGTCACGGTCGGGCGCAACCAGCCGAAGAACTCTGTTGCCCCCTCCTGGGCAAGAGACGTGGCTAGCACAAACAAAACGATGACGGCTGCCGAGATGATGAAAACCGGATTGTGAACATCCAGTCCCAGAAATTTCACATTATGCTGACCGGCTCTGTAGCCGGTGTCATTGTCTACAGACATAACTCCCCCTTGGGTGTGTCGCTTTTCCAAAATACTGGGGCCAGTGCACATCCGCTAACTGAAGCATCCTCCCGCTTCCAAGTTCAGCTTCTTAGCTGTTTTAAAGCACGCAGAGCTTACCACGTACCTCTCAGCCTTTTTCTGCAATTATGAAATCACACCGCTGCAACGGCCCCGCAAACCAATGCGACAATAGGCGGTTGAAATACGACCGTTTTGCTGATTGCCTCGTCCCAAGCGGAACGGACTTACGTCAATTGACGTATGTCGCAGCGCAGCAATCCGACGCACGATCCTTTCCCGACAGCGGCACTCCTTCCAGCCGCCACTCACCGGCATGGGCCCGGTGACGTCATAGACGAGGGGAAAATCGATGAAATCCACATTCAAGAAGCTCGCGCTTTCCGGCCTGATGGCCTCCACGATGATCGGGGGCGCAGCCGCAGAAGAGACCATCAAGGTCGGCATCCTGCATTCGCTGTCCGGCACGATGGCGATTTCCGAAACCACGCTGAAAGACGCCATGCTGATGCTCATCGAAGAGCAGAACAAAAAAGGCGGCCTTCTCGGTAAGAAACTGGAAGCTGTCGTTGTTGATCCGGCTTCCGACTGGCCGCTGTTTGCAGAAAAAGCCCGCGAGCTGATCGAAGTGAACGGCGTTGACGCTGTCTTCGGCTGCTGGACGTCCGTGTCCCGTAAGTCTGTTCTTCCGGTCTTTGAAGAACTGAACTCTCTCCTGTTCTATCCGGTTCAGTACGAAGGCGAAGAGTCTCAGCGCAACGTTTTCTACACAGGCGCGGCTCCAAACACGCAAGCCATCCCGGCTGTTGACTATCTGATGAGCGAAGAAGGCGGTTCTGTTGAGCGCTGGGTTCTGGCCGGTACCGACTATGTTTATCCGCGCACGACCAACAAGATCCTGGAAGCCTATCTGAAGTCCAAGGGTGTTTCTGAAGAAGACATCATGATCAACTACACGCCGTTCGGTCACTCCGATTGGCAGACGATCGTCTCAGACATCAAGACCTTCGGCTCCGCAGGCAAGAAAACCGCCGTGGTTTCCACTATCAATGGCGACGCCAACGTTCCGTTCTATAAAGAACTCGGCAACGCAGGCATCAAGGCTGAAGACATCCCGGTTGTTGCCTTCTCCGTCGGTGAAGAAGAACTCGCTGGCCTCGACACCGAGCCGCTTGTTGGCCACTTGGCTGCCTGGAACTACTTCCAGTCCGCTGACACCGACGCAAACGCCGAGTTCATCGAAACATGGCAAGCGTTTGTTGGCGACGAAGACCGCGTCACCAACGACCCGATGGAAGCCCACTACATCGGCTTCAACATGTGGGTCGAGGCCGTCAAGAAGGCTGGCACCACGGACTCTGACGCGGTGATCGACGCGATCGTCGGTGTGTCTGTGCCGAACCTGACCGGCGGCTACTCTGCAATGATGCCGAACCACCACATCACCAAGCCAGTGCTGATCGGCGAGATCCAGGACGACGGGCAGTTTGAGACCGTCTGGGAAACGTCCGGCTTGGTCGCTGGCGACGCCTGGTCCGACTATCTGGAAGGCTCCAAGGATCTGATCGCCGATTGGCGTGCTCCGATGTCCTGCGGCAACTTCAACACCGCAACCGGCAAATGCGGCGGCTCCGGCTCCTAAGGGAGGAAACGGAGTTGGGGCGGGCTTTGATGGGGGGCCGCCCCGATTTTCTTCTAGCTCACACCGTCATGCCATGGCTTGACAATGCCTGCCCTCGGCCTGATCGGGGATCATCCATTCCGTTTCCTGGCACGCTGCGCGACTGAACTTGTGGAACCGAAACGGAATGGATCACCGGATCAGATCCGGTGATGACGACTGAGCGTGAGGCAAGGCTCCGACCTAGCGAGCATCTGAAAGCCAAAACACTTACACGGCCTCTCAGGATGAGGGGCAAATACCTTTCAATCGCGGTGGGTCGATGTCCTTATTGAAATCCTTTCTCGTTCTTCTGTGCCTGCTGACTGGTTTTTCTGCGTCAGCTTCCGCACAGAGTGATGCGGAAACGCTTCGCCCCTTGATCAACGAACTGGCCAAGGGAAAATACAAGGAAACCGAACAGCAGATTGGCGCACTCGCCGCGACCGGTGATCCTGCTGTTGCTCCTGCCCTTGAGGCGCTCGGCGCTGGCAGCCTTTATTACCGGAAATCGGACAATCTGGTCTTCATCGCGGAAAAGGACGGCAAGTCCTTCAACCTGACAGACCCTTTGACGCTGGAATCAACCGGAACCGCTGGCAAGCGCGAGGTCAAGAAGATCAAGGTGAATAACAAGCTGCGCCGGGTCATCCGTGCTGCGCTTGGCTCCTTGACACTGCAAGCGGTTGATCCAGCGGTTCGCATGACCGCCGCCCAATCCATTTTCAAAGCTCAAGATCCTGAAAAAATCGAAGCGCTGGATGTTGCTCTTGATACGGAAACCGACGAAACGGTCCGCACTGTCATGGAGCAGGCCCGGGCGGCGGCCATTCTGAATTCAGATCTTGATGATGCTGACAAACTGGCGGCCGTTGAAACGCTGACAGAAATGGGCAATCGCGACGCCCTGTCCTTGCTGATCAATGTTGAAGCCCGCTCAGAAGGCGCGCTAAAAACGGCTGCAGCTTCGGGCGTAACAAAGATCCAGAAATCCATGGCCACCTGGGATGCCGCGCAGAACGTCTGGTATGGCCTGTCTCTTGGATCTGTTCTTCTTTTGGCCGCTATTGGCCTGGCCATCACCTTCGGTGTGATGGGCGTCATCAACATGGCCCACGGCGAAATGGTGATGATCGGGGCCTATGTGACTTTTGTGGTTCAGGAGCTAATCCGGACTTCAGCGCCGGGCCTCTTTGAGTATTCCCTCTTTATCGCCTTGCCGCTCGCCTTCTTGGCCTCCGGCTGCGTGGGCATCGCCATTGAGCGCGGCGTCATCCGCTGGCTCTATGGCCGTCCGCTGGAAACCCTGCTCGCCACCTGGGGCATCTCTCTGATCTTGCAGCAAGCGGTCCGGTCGATCTTCGGACCGACCAACCGCGAAGTCGGAAACCCGGACTGGATGTCCGGTGCGTTTGAGCTGGGCCAGATGACCATCACCTATAACCGGATGTGGATCATCCTGTTCGCATTCCTGGTCTTTGCAGGTCTGCTACTGGTTCTAAAAAAGACGCCGTTTGGCCTCTACACCCGAGCTGTCACCCAAAACCGGCGCATGGCCGCTTCTATGGGCATCCGCACGCCCTGGATTGATGCCCTGACCTTTGGCCTTGGGTCCGGCATTGCAGGGATCGCGGGTGTTGCCCTTTCCCAAATCGACAACGTCTCGCCCAACCTAGGCCAAGGCTACATCATCGACAGCTTTATGGTCGTGGTCTTTGGCGGCGTCGGCAATCTGTGGGGGACGCTCGTCGGAGCAATGACGCTCGGCGTCGTCAACAAATTCCTTGAGCCTTATGCCGGAGCGGTTCTCGCCAAGATCCTGGTGCTCGTCTTCATCATCCTATTCATCCAAAAGCGTCCACGGGGTCTGTTTGCCCTCAAGGGCCGGGCAGTCGAAGCATGATGACCTCCTTTCTCTTCCGCGCCATGGATGCCCGCGCCGGAATTTTCCTTGGCATCCTTGCGGCAATCATTCTCCTGGTTCCGGCCGGAAACCTGCTGGTTCCGGAAAGCTCACCATTCCATGTGCCGACCTATGCAGTCGCGCTGATGGGCAAATATCTGACCTATGCCCTCCTGGCGTTGTCGGTCGATCTTGTCTGGGGATTTTGCGGAATCCTGTCACTTGGACACGCGGCCTTCTTCGCGCTCGGCGGATATGCCATGGGCATGTACCTGATGCGCCAGATCGGTACGCGTGGTGTCTATGGCGATCCGATCCTGCCGGACTTCATGGTTTTCCTAAACTGGGATGCCCTGCCCTGGTTCTGGTACGGCTTCGACATGTTCTGGTTTGCCGCTCTGATGGTGGTTCTGGTTCCCGGCGCCTTGGCCTTCATCTTCGGCTGGTTCGCCTTCCGCTCCCGCGTTACAGGCGTATATCTCTCGATCATCACCCAGGCGCTGACCTATGCCCTTCTCCTTGCATTCTTCCGCAATGACATGGGCTTTGGCGGCAACAATGGCCTGACGGACTTCAAGGACATTCTGGGGTTTGACGTTCAGGCGGACACGACGCGGGCCGCACTTTTCGCTACCTCCGGGATCGCACTGGGACTGTGTTACCTCATCTGCCGCGCAATCACCCGCTCCAAACTCGGCAAAGTTCTGGTTGCCGTGCGCGATGCGGAAAGCCGGACGCGCTTCCTTGGCTACCGGGTCGAACACTACAAGCTATTTGTCTGGACCATTTCAGCTATGATGGCAGGGATTGCCGGGGCGCTCTATGTGCCGCAGGTCGGCATTATCAATCCGGGCGAATTTGCTCCTGCCAACTCCATTGAAGTTGTGATTTGGGTTGCTGTTGGCGGACGCGGCACGCTTGTCGGCGCAGTCCTTGGCGCGGTCCTCGTCAACTTCGCCAAGACCTGGTTCACAGCCGTCCTGCCCGATGTCTGGCTGTTTGCCCTCGGTGGCCTCTTTGTTGTTGTAACCCTCTTCCTGCCGAAAGGCATCGTCGGAACCATCGGTCAAGGTTGGACAGCCCTAAAGCAACGCAAGGTCTCCGCAGAGGCGGAAAGCGGGTCGGGCACACCGCCGTCAGCACCACCGCAGAGCCCGGCAGCACCTGCCAACATTTCGGCACCATCGAAAAGCGTGCCGCTTTCTGCCGAACCCCAGCCTGCGGAGTAAGTCATGGCCAGAGCAACAAGCCAACTCTATCTCGACGGCGTTTCGGTCTCCTTTGACGGTTTCAAAGCAATCAACGACCTGTCGCTGACCATCGACCCGGGTGAAATGCGCGCCATCATTGGCCCGAACGGTGCTGGCAAAACCACGATGATGGACATCATCACCGGAAAAACCCGCCCGGATGAAGGTGAGGTCTTCTTTGATGGAACCATCGATCTGACCGCCGAGGATGAAGCTTCCATTGCCGAACTTGGCATTGGCCGCAAGTTTCAAAAACCGACCGTGTTTGAAAGCCATACGGTCTGGGACAATCTGGAGCTTTCTCTGAAAGCTCCACGCGGACCGTTCGCGACCCTGTTTCACGTTGTCACTGGCGGGGAGAAAAAGCGGATCGAAGAACTCCTGGACCTGATCCGGCTTGGCGATAAGCGTGACGAACTAGCCGCCAATCTGTCTCACGGCCAGAAACAATGGCTGGAGATCGGCATGCTGCTCGCTCAAGACCCGAAGCTGCTTCTCGTCGATGAACCAGCCGCCGGGATGACTGACGCAGAAACGGCTGAAACAGCGGAGCTCTTAAAGAATATCGCCAAGGACCATTCGGTTGTCGTTGTCGAACACGACATGGACTTCGTCCGTTCACTCGGCGTCAAAGTCACCGTTCTCCACGAAGGCTCGGTCCTTGCTGAAGGATCTCTCGATCATGTTTCCGCCGACGAGCGGGTTGTTGAAGTTTATTTGGGGCGGTGAATTATGCGATTACTCATCCATTCGTCATCCCCGGACTTGATCCGGGGATCCAAGCCGCTCCCTTTCCATACGATCGGCCGTGCCGTCGGAGTTGTAACGGCATGGATTACCGGGTCTAGCCCGGTAATGGGGCAAGAGGTTATCGCTGGCTTCACGTGCCGGCCATTCACAGAAAACTGGGTATAGGTCCATGTTGAAAGTCGACAATATTGATCTGCACTATGGGGCAGCCCAAGCTCTGAAAAGTGTGTCACTCACAGCAGAAACCGGCAAGGTGACCTGCCTCATGGGCCGCAACGGGGTCGGCAAGACCTCGACCTTGCGGGCTGTTGCGGGCCAGCAGGGCATCAGCGCAGGCAGCATTATCTGGAACGGCGAGGACATTTCGTCGCTCGCTCCATATGCCCGGGCAAAAAAAGGCATCGCTGTCGTCCCCCAAGGCCGAGAGGTATTTCCGCTTCTCAGCGTGAAAGAAAACCTGGAAACAGGCTACGCGCCGATCCCGCGCAAGGAGCGTTACATTCCAGAGACGATCTTCGAACTCTTCCCGGTCCTGAAAGACATGCTTCACCGGCGCGGTGGTGATCTGTCCGGCGGTCAGCAGCAACAGCTGGCAATCGCGCGTGCCCTGGTTACACGGCCCAAGCTGCTGGTTCTGGACGAACCGACCGAAGGCATTCAGCCGTCGATCATCAAGGACATCGGCCGCGCGATCTCCTGGCTCCGGGACCAAGGCACAATGGCAATTGTCTTGGTCGAACAATATTTCGAGTTCGCCCGTGATCTGGCGGACGACTATGCCGTGATGGATCGCGGTGAAATTGTTCTGTCAGGGGCTGGAAAGGATCTGTCTGAAACAGAGGTTCGCCGCTATCTGACAGTTTGACCTGGCTCAGCTCCTCAACAAAGTTAAGCAAGAAACAAAGCCGTCATAATATTGTGCCGGAAGGTGCGGCATAAGGGCCGCAGCCTAGCGCAATTGGCACGGATGCAGCCTTCACCGGATTGACACCCGCCAGAAAGCCATTACCAACGCGCTAAGATTTCTTCTTTGGCCAAGCGGACTGCCGCCACTGGCCACTTCTGAGGCGGGACCTACCTCCCGGCCTGGAATAACTGGGAAAAACAATGCGCGTTGCAATGATTGGGACCGGCTATGTCGGTCTGGTGTCAGGAACCTGTTTTGCCGACTTCGGTCACATAGTGACCTGCATCGACAAAGATGCCTCCAAGATTGATGCTCTCAACAAGGGCGAAATCCCGATCTACGAGCCCGGTCTTCAAGAGCTTGTTGCAAAAAACGTTGCCGAAGAGCGCCTGTTTTTCACAACCGATGCTGCGGAAGCTGTCAAAGACGCAGATGCAGTTTTCATTGCCGTCGGGACACCGACCCGCCGTGGCGATGGCCATGCAGACCTCTCTTACGTTTATGCGGCTGCTGAAGAAATCGCCGGACTGATCGACGGCTTTACTGTGGTGGTTACCAAATCCACGGTTCCGGTCGGAACTGGCGACGAGGTCGAAGCGATCATCCGCAAAACGCGTCCGGATGCGGACTTTGCGGTCGTCTCCAACCCGGAATTCCTGCGTGAAGGCGCAGCCATTGAAGACTTCAAGCGCCCGGACCGCGTGGTGGTTGGCACGGAAAGCGCCCAGGCCGTCGATGTCATGCGCGAGCTCTACCGCCCGCTGTATCTCAATGAAACGCCGATCCTGGTAACCAAGCGGCGCACATCCGAATTGATCAAATACGCGGCCAATGCGTTTCTGGCTGTGAAGATCACGTTCATCAACGAAATCGCCGACCTTTGCGAAAAGGTGGGGGGCAATGTCCAGGAAGTGTCCCGTGGCATCGGCCTGGACAACCGGATCGGCGCTAAATTCCTGCACGCAGGCCCGGGTTATGGCGGCTCCTGCTTCCCTAAGGACACACTCGCCCTGTCGAAGATCGCAGCGGAAGCAGACTCTGGGCTGAAAATCGTCGACTCTGTGATTGAAGTGAACGCTGAGCGGAAGAAGAAGATGGCCGACAAGGTTATTGACTTCATGGGCGGGGATGTTGCCGGCAAAACCATCGCTCTTCTCGGACTGGCCTTCAAACCAAACACGGATGACATGCGCGAAGCACCCAGCATCGATATCGTTGAGAAGCTGCAGGCCGCCGGTGCCAAAATCCGTGCGTATGACCCGGCCAGCATGGAAGAAGCAGCTCAAATCATGCAGGGTGTGATGTTCTGCGATGGGCCGTATCATGCCATCGAAGGCGCCGATGTCATAGTCATCGTAACGGAGTGGGATCAGTTCCGGGCTCTCGACCTCGACCGGGTCAAGTCACTCGCCAAAACGCCAAAGGTTGCCGACCTCAGAAACATCTATAAGCCCGACTATATGGCTGAACGCGGGTTCGAATATGTGAGCGTTGGCCGCACTTATTGACCTCTAGTTGCAATACGTTTTCTAGCACCGCAATCCTACCGTAACGGTAGGGCTGCAGCGCTTAACCACGTTGATCAAAAGTTCGGGGAAAAATGCCCCCCGCGAAAGAAAAATATTAGGTAATTTTACGGTAAAAACAATTCATATCCAGCTACTTAGTGACATTCATCACATCGTTAACGCTTTACTAATATTTAATTGGAACGCACCGATTATCTGATCTATGGTCCGGTTTGTTGATGGGCAACATCACAAAGCGAGTGTTGGAGTACAATGGCAGACGAGACGCTCTCGGACGACCGACAGGAACAGCAGGAGCATACACCTTTCAGCCTTACTGTCCCGTCCTCGGCGACACTCAGACAGAAAACTGCGAATAGAGTTCGGAAAGCACGAAGCGGAGCGGCAAAAAGGATCCGTACTGCCCGTAGGCTGCGGAAAGCGGCTTCCTTTTACTCTGTGGATTCGCGGCCCCAGTATCAGGAGCGGCCGCTTCAGATCGCAGTGAAACGTGCCTTCGATGGATTGGCCTCCTTGGCCGGCCTCATCTTATTGGCTCCATTGCTGATTGGCGTGGCAGCAGCAGTTAAGCTGACCAGCAAAGGGCCGGTGCTTTTCCGGCAAACCCGACTGGGCTTGAATGGCCAGCCGTTTTCGATCCTGAAATTCCGGACGATGTATGTGGATTGCTGTGATGCATCCGGCCTCAAACATACGGTTGCTGGCGATCCCCGGGTTACCGCAGTCGGACGCTTTTTACGGCGGAGCAGCTTTGATGAACTCCCCCAGTTAATCAATGTCTTACGCGGACAAATGTCTCTCGTCGGACCCAGGCCTTATGTGCCGGGCATGCAGGCGGGCGGTATTGCCTATGAGTGCCTGGATTACCGCTATTATGATCGGCTTCGCGTTCTTCCCGGGATCACCGGATTGGCTCAGGTCAATGGCTACCGCGGAGATGCTTCAGATGAGGAAGCAGCCCGCATACGCCTGGAATTCGATCTGGCCTACATCGAAAACACCGGTTTGTGGCTTGATATCAAAATCATCACCCGGACGGTCATCCGAGAGTTTTTCAAGGGCAGCGGCGCCTGACCAAAATGCTTGCTATCAAGCAGAGGCAGGCCGTACTAGGATTGTCCCAAACCTAGCTTGGATGCAACATGGCGGAGTGCCAACTCATACCCTTGGATGCCGCATCCCGCGATCACTGCATCGGCTCTTAAAGATACAAACGAGCGGTGCCGGAATTCCTCCCGTTTGTGAATGTTGGAGATGTGGACCTCCACGACAGGGCACTCACACATGTTCAACGCATCAAAAATCGCAACCGATGTATGAGAATAGGCGGCTGGGTTAATGACGATCGCTGCGGCCGTTTCCCGCGCTTCCTGGATCCAGTCGATCAGCATATGTTCTGCATTGCTTTGACGAAATTCGACGGTAAGGGCGCATTCCTTGGCGGTATGCACACACAAGTCACGGACATCATCCAGCGTCTGAGAGCCATAAATCTCCGGCTGCCTTTTGCCCAACAGATTGAGGTTTGGTCCGTTGAGGACATATGCGACAGGCATCATGGCCGTTTCCCTTTTCCGGAGGCAAATTCATCGATTTTGAGTGCATCCGTTTTAGCAAGTTCGCAAGTATCTTGTGAACAACAATCGAATACGTTTTCTGATTGCAAAATGATTAACAACACCCTATTGCCCTTGAAAAGTTTAGGGATTATTAACTACGCTATTGAAGCTGGGTTACGAATCGAGATTGACTTGGAATGTCATGATAAAACTTCGTGAAAGACTAGATACTCTCGAAGCACTCAACGAGGCAATTGAGGGCTACCAGCATCTTTCGATAGACGTCCTCTCGCAGTTCTTATTGGACAATTATACGGTGGATCTGGATTTGCTGGCGCAGTTTGCAGACGCTGTAGGAGGAACTTCTCAAGGAGATGCCTTGAGTGGAAATGGGGCATCGGATTCGGCACAATCTGCTGCCTGACCTAGCGGATCCTATTCTTAACCGACAGCCGTAACATTCTGATCTTCGCCTTCATTGCCTTGCTCGCCGGGCTGACCGGGTGCGCCTTGCCAAATCTTCTGGCGATTGCGAATTTCCCGCGGCGCTGGACCAAAGTAGGTCGCGGTCTTGATGAAATCCCGAGGTTGTAGAATTACGCTGGATACCCGCTGATACAGCGCTTTGGCTGAAATGGGTTTTGACAGCAGTTCATGCACACCTAGGCGGCGGGCTTCGACGATCCGGCTACGTTCGGTGTGCGCCGTCACCATAATAATCGGGATATAGGCAAAAGGATTGTTTGGGCTGCGGATCATCCGCACCATATCCGCACCATCCAGGATCGGCATCACCCAATCTAGGATCAGAATATCCGGATTGGCACGGTCCATGGCTTCCAGACCGGATGCACCGTCTTCGGCTTCGACAATACGGCGTGCTCCGAACCCCTGAAGCATAGTCCGCAGGATGGTCCGCATGTAAGCGCTGTCTTCAACCAGCAAAAACGTCAATGAGGCCAGATCCAGGCTCACCAAATCCTCCTATGTTAATGTATTTTTCTGACATGAAAATCTGAACAATGCGTTAGTTACGATCGCCCGCGCCGTTTTGAGCCTCTAAGGATCAATGAATCATTTTCTTTGGGAACTGGTTAATTCCGGAGCTCTTCTTTTACGTCTTGGTAAAGTTGCGCGGAATTAAGTTTTTTACGGCAGTTGCTTTAACGAGACCTTCAAACTGCATCTTCATGCTTTTCAGTATCTAATTGTCGCAATGAGGGGTCGCACGTTTGACCACCAGATACATGTCCGAAGATGACAACATCGACCAGAATGATGATCAGCTGCCGGAAGAACCACGCATTTTTCTGAACAACAACGGCCGGTACCGCGGCAATCTTCTATTGTTATCAGGTTTGGGCTTGCTGTTGATTGCAACCGGAATGGTTCTATCCAGCATCTTGTCTTGATGTCTTTCAGGCCGATTTCTAACCAGGGCAAATTCTGAGAAATCATTTGAAGCGAACATCTCGGAGGACTTCATGCTGCTGGCGAAGCACCTTATCGAGGCGGTTATCGCAGTGACAGTATTGTCCTGCTTATATGGCAAAATCGCCCCTTAAGGCTTTCGACCGATTTAGGTTCCAAATATGATTGCCGGGGTTAGGACCCATTATTTCTCGGGCAAGTCGTCATCATCCAGAATGCGCCATTTAGCCCCTTCCAGATCATCATACTGACCGCTTTTCAAAGACCAAAGAAACGCCACCAGTCCAAGGGCGCCAAGAAACAGTGCGATCGGTATTAGGAATACAAGGACGTCCATTTTCTATCCCAGTACCTCCTTTTCCTGATCGTGAATGCCTAGTTGGCCACGGGTAGTCTTTTTTCCATCACCAATCCGCAGGCGAAGGGCATTCGCAGTCACCGCGAGGGAGGAAGCCGACATGGCAACTGCCGCCATCAGTGGTGTAACAAAACCGGCAACGGCTATCGGCACGGCGATGATGTTGTAAATCGTCGAAATCCAGAGGTTTTGTTCGATGGCCCGCCGGGCTTTGATCGACAGGCGCAAGGCATCAGCAACAGGCTGGAGTTTGTGCCCCAAAAAGACGGCATCTGCTGCCGCTTGGCTGAGATGTACAGCAGAGACCGGTGACAGCGAGACATGGGCACCAGCCAGCGCCGGCGCGTCATTAAGACCATCGCCAACCATCAGGACCTTGTGACCTGCAGCTTGCAGGACTTCCAACCGTGCGATTTTGGCAGAGGGTGTCATGCCGGCTTGCCAATTTTGGATCTCGAGAACTTCAGCACAGGAACGAACGGAAGGTTCTGTGTCCCCGGACAGGATTTCCAGAGCGTAGCCCTGTTTCGTCAACTCGTTGATGACCGCCTTTGCATCCGGGCGCAGGCTTTGGCGGAACGCCAGCAAGCGCACTGGTTCATCTCCATACCGCACAGCTAGCAGCGTTGCCCCGGGAACAGCGGCAAGGTGGGCTTCCACACTCGCTGTTTCTGCCCCGCAGAACAATGGGCTTCCAAGACGCAGTGTTGTGCCGTTCACCTGGGTTTCAAGACCAGCACCGGACGTCTCGGTGACATCTGGCAGCGGGATCAATGCACCCGTTGCTTTTACCAGAGCCATCGACAGGGGATGACGGCTTGCGAGAGCCAACCGGCCAGCCAAGATCACTACTTCGTCTTCCGGATCAATCGCGCCAACAAGATCCGGCTCGGCAAGTGTCAGGGTTCCGGTTTTGTCAAACAGGATGGTGTCGATCGCGGCCAGGCGTTCAATCGCATCACCGGAATTTAAAAGAATGCCAGATTTGAACAACTGACCTGACACGACCACCTGGACGGCCGGAACGGCAAGCCCAAGCGCGCATGGGCAGGTGATGATCAGCACGGAAATGGCGATCACCAGAGCCGGCTGCCACGCCAGCCCGGCAACCAGCCAACCCAAAAATGTCAAAGCTGCAGCGCCATGAACCAGCGGTGCATATAGCTGGGCTGCTCGATCTGCGATCTGTACGTACTTTGATTTGGCCTGAGAAGCTGCTTCCAGAAGACGATTTACTTCATCCAGCAATGTCGCGCCGGACGCCGCCTCAACGCGGACCTGCAAGGCACCCGCTCCGTTGAGCGTCCCTGCATAAACTCGTTGTCCGGGATTGACCGGCACCAAAACGCTTTCCCCGGTCACCAAACTCTGGTCGATTTCCGAGATACCGGTCTCAACAACACCGTCAACCGAAACACGCTCTCCGCCGGCCACAAGTACCAGGTCGCCCGCAACGATCTTGGATACCGGGACTTCCCGAACCGTTCCATCCAGATTGATCCGCGCAGCGACTTCCGCTTTCAGCGCGGCAATATTCTCGGCAAAGGAGCGGGTCCGGCCCCGCATATTGTGATCGAGATAGCGTCCGATCAACAGGAAGAACAACAGCATTACGGCCGATTCAAAATAGGCATGGTGATGGTGCTGGATTGTCTGGACCAATGACAACGCAACCGCCAGCCCCACTCCGATCACGATCGGCACGTCCATGTTCAACCGGCCGGAACTTAGAGCCCGAAATGCGCTTTTGATAAATGGCCGCCCGGAGTACGCCACTGTCGGCAAGGCGATCAATGCAGAAATCCAGTGAAAGAAATCCCGCGTTTCAGGCGTTATGTCACTCACATTGCCGGACCAAACCGAGACCGACAGCAACATGATGTTCATTCCGGCAAAACCCGCGATGGCCAAACAGCGAAGTAGCTGCTTTCCAGTCTTGTCCTGACGCTCCTTCTGGCTTGCCGGATCAAACGGGTGGGCGGCGTAACCTAGTCTTTCCAGTTCTGCAACGATTTCGTCAGCGCCTGTCTGATCCTCTACCCAATCGACAGCCAGCCGTTGGGACGTCAGGTTGACGCGCGCCTTGCGGATGCCAGGTAGCCGCTTCAATCCACGTTCGATCTCACCCATACAAGCTGCACAGGTAATGCCGTCTACAGCAAGATCCATATGCACCGCGCCGTCCTCGGCGGGGGTTACAAAGGATTGCCAATCGCGCTGATGAACCGTCACGGCGCCAGCCTCAGTCTTTCACAAACACACGGTTTTCGGACTTGAACTTGCGTGTTCCATCCTGATCAATTTCAAGAATCAGATTCCAGCTACCAACGGGGAGTTCTTCCATTTCGGCGATATAGCGACCGCCTCCGTCCGCAGTCAGCGACAGCTCAATATCTGCATTGCCTTGAGCCGGGTGTTTCAGAGTTGCCCGCAAGTCAATACCATAAAGCGGATTGTTGTCCGCATCTGCTGCTGTCACAACAAGCTGACCACCAGCACCGTCTTTTCTGACGACTTCACTGGAAATCTGCCAGTTCAGCTCTTCTTGAGCTCTGGCAGCGGCGATCTCCTGATTGTAGGACTGCCCGGCTTTGTAGGAACTCTCGACGACAACTCCGGGGAAAGAACCAAAAGCCAAGTAAAGAAAAACCGCATTGGCGGCAAAGATCACGCCAAAAAAGCCAAACAGCCAAGCCAAAACGGTTTTGCCTGTAAAGGGTTTCGGTTCTTTTGCGTTCATTTCGGCCATGGCCATACGTATCTCCTTAGAGCGTTACCCGGTCAAACCGTCCTATTGACCGCCAAGATCTTTGTCTCTGGTTGGGTGTTCCGCTCTTGCTTGGTATTTCACCACAAGAGCGGGACTTTTTCATCATTGATCGAGCTCGGGCCTAGTCCCGCTCCGGCGCCTTAAAGGTATCTTGGGTCGTAACCACCTCGCCCATAACACTTTCGGTGATCCGGAAAGTCACCGGAGTGGAATGCGGCAACTCCGATCCGGGTGGAGATGTCACCAACACACGCACTTCACGGGTGGTGTCCGGCCCTACGTTAATGATCGGACGTCCGGCGAAGGTTTCTTCTACCCCAACGGCCTCAACTCTTGTCTCAGCCGGCATACCTTCGACATGCAGCATGAAATGCCGGTCATGACGACGTTTGTTGGACAAGCGAACTGTATAGCCATTGCGGACAGATCCATCGGATTGCTCTACAAAAACCGGGTTACGGTCATGGATTACGCTGATGTCGGCAAATTCCCGATTCAATAGGGTTGCCAGCATGATGACGCCGACGATCGCGATGATTGCCGCATAAATTACGGTGCGGACACGGACGATTTCGTAAACCGGTTCCTTGCCCTCAATGCGGCGTTCGATGTTTTCATCGGTGTCGTAACCGATCAGGCCAGAGGGTTTACCGACCTTTGCCATGATGTTATCGCAGGCATCGATACACAGGCCACACTGGATACAGTCAATCTGCGCGCCCTTGCGGATATCGACACCTGTCGGGCACACCTGGAAACACTGAAAGCAATCAATGCAGTCACCAGCTGGCATGCCCTGAGCTTCCAGTTTCTTGTTCTGCTTTAGTGATCCCCGAGGCTCACCGCGGTCCCAGCGGTAAGTAACATTCAGCGCTTTTTCGTCGGTCAATGCCGCCTGGATCCGTGGCCACGGGCACATGTAAATGCACACCTGTTCGCGCATAAACCCAGCCAATAGATACGTCGTGGTCGTAAGAATACCGATCCAGATGTAGGCAATCATCGGCGCCTGGAATGTCAGCAATTGCCAAACTAGGGTCGGCGCATCGTTGAAATAAAGCACCCACGCACCGCCGGTCCACCAAGCGATCATCAACCAGAAGAAGTGTTTTGTGGCACGTTTGCCGAGCTTGCCGAACGTCCAGCTTTCTTTGTCCAGTGCGATCCGCTCGCGGCGGTCACCCTCAATCTTGCGCTCAACCCACAAAAACAGGTCGGTCCAGACTGTTTGCGGGCAGAGATATCCGCACCAAAGGCGGCCCGCGACAGCATTCATCAAGAACAGAGCAACGGCCGCGATGATCAAGAGGCCGGTCAGGTAGTAGACTTCCTGCGGCCAGATCTCGATGAAGAAGAAGTAACCTCTGCGCCCTTCCATATCGATGAGCACAGCTTGGCTTGGCGCATTGGGACCGCGGTCATAGCGGATAAAGGGCAGGAAATAGTAGATCCCAAGGGTAATGAAGAGCAGCGTCCACTTGATCCTGCGGAACAAGCCATGCGTCGCCATTGGGTAGATCTTTTTAGCAGATGCGAACCACTCGTCGTCGTGGCCGCCCCCCTGCGTATGGGTGTCGGTAGACATACCGTCCGTCCTCTTTGACCGACCCTGCCCCAATAGGATCGTAAATCCAAATGCCATGGTGGTTTGCACCATGGGCATAAACTAATCCGGCACAAAGATCTCCTCTTTGCGCCGGATCAAATTGTCACTGTCTAAGGCACATTTATCGCACCAATCTGAACAATTTACTGGCCGCCACCAAAGGCATGGACATAAACGGCCAGGGATTTCACGGTCGCCTCGTCGAGACGATCAACCCACGGCGGCATGACGCCATTGCGGGCGGTATGCACCTGGGCCGTGATGTCCTCTAGAGTTTTGCCATAGAGGTAGCTGGCGGACATCAGGCTCGGCGCGCCGACCTCCTGGATGCCTTCCAGGTTGTCGCCATGACAGGCCGCGCAGTTGTCCACGTAAAGCGTTTCGCCTGCGGCCAGGTCGACACCGTCCTTGGTTTCAAGACCGGCACGGGAGGCCACAAAATTGGACACTTGAGCAACCTCTTCCTTGTCCAGAAGTTCGTCCTTGCCAAAGGACGGCATGTCGCCGATCCGTGTGTCTTCATGGTCAGACCGGATACCGTAGAGGAGCGTGGTGTGGATGTCGTCCAGCGTACCACCCCAGATCCAGGTATCGTCCTGAAGGTTCGGATAGCCTTCCGCACCTGTACCACCATTGCCGTGGCATGGTGCACAGTTGTCGCCGAAAGCCGCTTTACCATTGGCCATTGCGAACTGCAGCAGCTGCTGATCCTTGGAGATATCTTCCAAAGAGGTCGCAACGATCTTGTCCGCAAACTCCGACCGGCCCGCGATCCCTTCTTCAAGCGCGGCCAATGCCTCGGCTCGCTGATTGGACCCCAGAACACCGGTGGTGTAGCTGGAGATCAGCGGCCAGGACGGATACAGCACCCAATAGATCACAGCCCAGGCGATGGTGACATAAAAGAGGTACAGCCACCATTTTGGCAATGGATTGTTGAGTTCCTTCAGGCCATCCCACTCGTGGCCGGTGGTTTCGACCCCGGAAATTTGGTCGACTTCCTTGTCGTGTATATCAGCCATGAATTAGTCCTCGCGGAACGGGATCTGAGCGGCATCGTCGAACTTTTTGCTGTTCTTTGGCCACAGTGCGTAGGCCAAGACGAAACCGAACAGGATCATGAAGTAGAGAAGGCCCCAAGTTTGCGCGAAGCTCGCGAACGCAGAATATGTCTCATTCATAGCGCTTACCTCAGGTTTGCTTTGTCATCATAGATCGAGAAGTCGACCATGGTTCCGAGCACCTGGAGATAGGCGACCATAGCGTCCATCTCAGTGACTTTGCTCGGATTGCCGTCGAAATCACGGATCAAGGCGCCGGGATAACGTTCCTCGAACTCATATGCCGCGTCGGTGTCCGGAGACGCCTGACCGATCAAGTCCGTCGCGGCATTGTCCACTTGCTCATCGGTGTAAGGCACGCCGACGATGGCATTTGCGGACAGATGGTTCTTGATATCCCGGGTGCTGAGCTCGTTTTCCGCCAGGAACGGATACCCCGGCATGATGGAGGCCGGCACCAGCGAACGCGGGTTGACCAGGTGTTCCACATGCCAGTCGTCCGAATACTTGCCGCCAACACGGGCCAGGTCAGGACCGGTTCGTTTGGAGCCCCACTGGTGCGGGTGGTCGTACATCGATTCCGCTGCCAGCGAGAAATGGCCATACCGTTCCAGTTCATCGCGCATCGGGCGGATCATCTGTGAGTGACACAGATAACAGCCTTCGCGGATGTAGATGTCCCGGCCAGCCAGTTCCAGCGGCGTATAAGGACGCATGCCTTCTGTCTTCTCAATCGTGCTCTTCAGATAGAAGAGCGGTGCGATTTCAACCAAACCGCCGATTGAGATTGCAACGAGAATACCGATCACAAGGACGATGGAGTTCTTCTCGAAGATTTCGTGTTTTTTCCATGCAGACATTCTTGTCCCTCCCCTTATTCAGCCGCAGCCAGGGAGCCAGCCGGCGTGGCTTCCGCTTCTTCAGCTTCGCCATGACGGACAGTCATCCAGAGATTGTAGGCCATGATCAGGGCGCCGAGCACGAAGAGTGCGCCGCCAAGAGCACGGATGATGTAGAAGGGATGCATCGCTTCAACGGTTTCCACGAAGGAGTATTCCAAGAAGCCAAGCTGGTCATATGCACGCCACATCAGGCCTTGCATGATCCCGGAAACCCACATCGCGGTGATATAAAGCACGATACCAAGTGTGGACAGCCAGAAGTGCCAGTTCACCAGCTTCAGTGAATAGAGGCTCTTCTTGTTCCACAGCCACGGAACCAGGCAGTACAAGGCGCCGAAGGAGATGTAGCCAACCCAGCCGAGCGCACCGGAATGCACGTGGCCAATGGTCCAATCGGTGTAGTGCGACAAGGAGTTGACCGAGCGCAAGCTCATCAGCGGGCCTTCGAAGGTGGACATGCCGTAGAAGGCAACGGACACAACCATCATGCGTAGAACCGGATCGGTTCTCAGCTTGTCCCAAGCCCCGGATAGGGTCATAAGGCCGTTGATCATGCCACCCCAGGACGGCATCCACAGGATGATCGAGAAGGTCGCGCCGAGCGTCGATGCCCACTGCGGCAGAGCCGTGTAGTGCAGATGGTGCGGACCTGCCCAGATGTACAGGAAGATGATCGCCCAGAAGTGAACGATGGACAGACGGTAGGAATATACCGGCCGGTCAGCCTGCTTCGGAATGAAGTAATACATGATAGCCAGGAAACCAGCGGTCAGGAAGAAGCCCACCGCGTTGTGGCCATACCACCACTGCACCATTGCATCCTGAACACCAGACCAAACGATGTAAGACTTCGTCGAGTAGATGGAGATCGGGACTGCTAGGTTGTTGGTGATGTGCAGCATGGCGATCGTGACGATGAACGCCAGATAGAACCAGTTTGCCACATAGATATGCGGCTCTTTCCGCTTCCAGAGCGTGCCCATGAACAGAAGCAGGTAAAACACCCAAACGATCGTGAGCCACAGATCGGCATACCATTCCGGCTCGGCGTATTCCTTACTTTGCGTCGCACCTAGCAGATAGCCGGTTCCGGCAATCACGATGAAGGCGTTGTAGCCCAAGATCACGAACCAGGGCAGGATCTTGCCCGGCATACGCGCGCGACAGGTACGCTGAACCACATACATGGACGTTGCCAGAAGCACGTTGCCGCCAAAAGCAAAAATCACCGCGGAGGTGTGCAAGGGGCGCAGGCGGCCAAAATTGGTCCATGGAAGATCGAAGTTCAGCGCTGGCCAAGCCAGCTGAAGCGCAATGATCAGACCGACGGTGAAACCGGCGATCCCCCAGAACATTGCAGCCACGGTGCCGAACTTGACCGGTCCCATGTTGTAGTTGGGTTTGCCATCGATTTCCTGCGGAATCGCCTGTCCGCCGTCATCGAAGTAGTTCTTGAAGATGAAGAACACACCAGCGGCGGCGAACAATGCGCCAACGCTAGCATGAAATGCCATGACCTGATCAAAGGTCTTGCCCGCCACGATCAGGCAGGCGAATGCAAGCAGCACGAGGAAGAAAGCGAAACCGCCCTCCTCGAGCGAGACCAATTTGGTCTTAGTTTGTGCCATTTTTAGCGCCCCAGTTTTAGAAATCGTTACAAGGTGCCAACGATGGCACGACATTGCGCACGATGTGAAAATACCCGCGTTGATCCATATCAAGAATCATATGCTTCCTTTGGCGAAGCTGCAGACCGTTTTTCTCTTTTGGTCATTCGCTTGCCCCCGAAAACGTGACTTCCAGCTCCCGGGTTCTGCTTAAAACCGAGCCACAACCCCAATCAAAGGCCCGTGTGTGATGGTATCGTAGGCAAAACTTGTGGCGCCGGATTTCCCGTTGTCATAATCGACGCTCAGCGCCTTGTATTGTAGGTGAGCAGACCAGGTGGGGTTGAATTGATATCCGACCCCGCCTTGCAAATTCCAACTGAAGTCTGACGCAAGCCCAAAGCCACCGATATCTCCACGCAAATTTGCGGACCAGCGGTCGTTAAAGCGATGCATCGCCCGCGCTCCGATGATCGGGTCCAGCCAATCATCACCCCAATCCTGGACAAAATTTCCAGCGATTGTTCCTGTGGCATTGATATCCAGAGATACATCCCAGTATCGCCCACCGGCAATCGCTTCCACCCAAGTCGCTTCGTTTTGGAACAACCGATAGGTCAGCATGCCCTCGACGATCAGTTGCCGGGCCCCCAAACGAACTCGTCCACCGGAAGTGAGGGGTGTGTTCTTCGCAGCGCCAAGTTTCATATAGGCGATGTCGACCATCGCACCGACTTTTTGCTGATAGAGCGCTTCAAGCCGGATCATGCCGCCGAAATGGAGGTTTTCTAAGATGGTCCCGGTGTCGACATCCAGATCTGTAGCTGGCAGACGGCCAATTTGGGATTCGCCGGTGATATTTACACCGACAAAATAGGGAGCAACTACAAACTCCCATGTTGATGAAATACGTTGTGCAGGAGTTGAAACCGTTGATTGGGCAAAACCGGGCCACGCCCCCCCGACCCAGGCGGCTGCTCCAAGCAAAATCGACGCAAAGCAGCTTGTCTTCACTCGAAGCATACCCCTCAATCAGCCTCAAGAATGACGTTTGGTCATTAGCGCCGAAAATGGCCTTATGATCAAGTGGGCTCGCGGTAAAGTTTTACCGGTCTTGAATCCCCCTCGCGGGCCGCCCTTAGCCAGACCTAGTTTTGTGACGGTGACGTCCGCCAGAAAAACAAGCTGGTCACCCAGGGCAGCAACAGTACCATTCCTGTGAATCTGACGATTTGATGAGCTGCAACAAACGCTGGATCCAGGTCCAGCATAAAGGCCAATAGCGTCATGACCTCCAATCCACCAGGCGCAAAGGCAAGAAGGGCCTGACCGAAGGGGATCTCCATCATGTGCGACACTGCAGTCGCAAACAGAACGGATGTGGCAAAGGCTGCAGTGAATGCAGCAATGGACGCCATCAGAACACGTAAGAATTCCCGGAAAGTCATTTCATTGAACCGGCATCCGATCAGAGCGCCCATCATCATAAAACAGACGAGCATGAGCGGTCCGGGCAGAGCTAAGGTCACCAAACCAGACGCATTCAACCCGGCGCTCATCAAAAACGCCCCGGTCATCCAACCGCCTGGCACACGAGCAGTGACAGCCAGGACACTTGCCAGGACGCACAACGGTGCCCCGATCAGATAATCCTGTAGGCCAGGTTCCAAAACTGTTTCCGCCAACGCCGATTGTGTTCCGTTCGTCGACATGAGTGCATATGGCAGCAGAGCAACCAGCACAAAAAGCCGAACCGATTGTGTCGACGCAATTCGTGGCAAATCGGCGCCACGTTCGGTCGCCAAGGCAATCACATAAGACAGTGTTCCTGGTATCGCGCCAAAGAAGGCGGTTTCCTTGGGCCAATGAGCAATGTAGCGAAGAACTGTGTATCCGGCCGCGGTGATGCAAATGACGGCAACGAGCAAAAACGCCATCGACAACGGCCACTCACCAATCCGGTCGACCACCTCAGGGCGTACACCGGCCCCCATGGAAATCCCCAGAAGCACAAACAACCCGTCCCGGACTTTGACCGGCATCACCGTGGGCACACCCGCAAGTGTCATGACAGCAACGAGAACCATCCCCCCGGATAGCCAGGCCGCAGGAAGACCGGCAAGATGAAACAACCATCCGCCGATGGCCGCGATGGCCACCGTCACCCAAAACCGCCCTGCTGTCATTATTCCGGTGGTTGATTTCATTCGCTGTCACCCTTTTGGTCCGGTGACCGACTATAAACCTCCAGACCGTGCCGTTCATGATTGATTGTATCGATCAAGATATCCTCTTGTCGAAATTCGGCTCTGGGTCCCCCAGCCGAAACAAAAAAGCCCGGCCGTTTCGGCCGGGCTGTTCTTCTCTCAGTATCGCAGGAAGCCAGTCTTGACCTTAGATGATGGGATCATCTTGGCCCACAATCGTGACGGTCATGATCGCTGTTGAAGACTGCCAATTGCTGTCGGTAACGGTGAACTCGAACGTTTCCGTTGCAGTCTCTCCATCATTCAGATAGCCAAAAGCATCAAAATCATTGGCATATCTGAATGTGCCGTCAAAGTTATCGTAGACATCGGTCAACCCGGAAGGTGGATGCGTACCACCCGGCATGAACGTCACCGTGTGATAGTCATTGGCATCCGGGTCAAGGAAATCCGGTGTGAAATTGAACGCCAGATCATCTTCTGAAACCGTAATGCCGAAGTTATTGGCGACAGGCGCATCGTCCTCACCTTCATAGGTGACATAAATCTGCTGGCTTGCACCCTCCACACCATTTTCGATCGGCACGTATTCGTAGATCTCAGTAACCGTTTCTCCCAGCCGGAGGTAGTCGTAGTTCATCTGGCTATCGAAGCCATAGAGCGTCTCTGCACCGCTCGGTGTCTCGGACGGGAAGACTTGGGCGCCGCGCATACCGCCTTCGACCTTATAGAATTCGATCGTGTCGATGCCGCCAGTACCGGCACTCGGTAGCAGCGCACTGGCAGACGTATCGTTTTCGGAGGCCAAGAGATAGATATCGCCTGCAACTGGCGCACTGCCCTCTCCCTGAATGACGATCGTACCAGTCGCCATGCTGCTTTCACCAAAACTATCGGTTACCGAATAGAAAAACGTCTCGATCGCAGTTTGTCCGGCTCCCAGATAATCGTAAAAATCGCCGAAATCGTAGGTGACGGTGCCATTCGGATGAGATGTCAAAGTGCCTGGACCAATTGGCCCGTCCGGACCTGCCCAGGGGTCCACCCAATAGGTCAAAAAATCCCCGGCATCCGGATCAATGCCATTCAGGGCAAAGGTGATCTGACTATCCCCTTCATTGACATTCACCGTCATATCCTGCGCAACCGGCGCATCATTGACACCGTCCCAAGTCACCATTGCAAGCGCTTCTGAAGTCCCGCCTGCTGAATCTGTGACGACGTAGCGATAGGCCTCCGTTACACTCTGCCCTGCTGCTAGGAAGCTGTAGTCCTGCTGCGGGGTGAAGGTATAGAAGGACGGCCCTCCGTTTGCCGGCGTGCCGGTTACGTATTGATCGGCAGACTGGCCGGTCGCCAGATCGAAGAAAGCGACAGTGTGGGTATCGAATTGATCAGCATCGGTGATCAGGAGCGGTATGGAAGCTGTCGCGTCAGAGGCAAGGGCTGATCCAAATGCACTCACTGCAACCGGCACATCATTTTCGCCTGAGTAAACGATGGTCAGCGTATTCGTTGAGCTGGCACCTGAGCTGTCAGTGACGGTGAAATTGAAATTGTCGTACGCGAATTGACCCTCAGTCAGATAATCGTATGAATCATTTGCCTGGAACGTGTAGGTACCATCGCCATTATCCAATACCAGTGTCGCGGACAGGCTAAAGCCGAGATCAAACGTGATGGTGTGCGTGTCCTCGGGATCTGAATCCGTGAAAAGAGGTGTAAAAACAACATCTCCTCCATTTTCACTGACGACAGCCCATGTCGCCTGTGCAACCGGCGCACTGTTGCCCCCAGAAGACATCGCTGCCATGGGCGCCATCATTTCAAAAGCGGCTTCTTCTTCAGCCAGCTCCCCCTCAGTGGCAGTTGCACTAGGTATATACGAAGCCCCTGCCGCCCGCTCCTCGAGCAGCGCCGCGGCATTGCCAGTCATCGCATCCAGACCAGCAGACAAACTCGCCAAATCCAAGCGGTTGTCGATATCGATCAATGCCTCCAAACCCGTCTCGGTCTGTTCGGTTTGGATGCGAAAATCTTCCGAATTTAATGCCATGTTCAGCCCTTCCAATTGAGAATCAAATCAAAAGACGAGCTGAGCGATATCATTCAATTTTTAATTGCAAATATTGTCGATAAATACATAGAGCTGTATAACTTTAAAACTATCTCTCGCTCATTCTTCCAGGCATAATTTTACTGATTGCGTGATATTTCCTCAAAGAAACCGGCACCTTAATGTCACGGCGCTCCAATCCGCCATAGAATGAGGACCTGAGCGAGTGGTCAACTCAATGACAGCGTCCACCAAACTCACTTGAGGAAAACTGCAGCGCGGCCGCTTGAGGGATATCAAGGCGCAGCCTGAGAGATCATCCGATAGTGGCGCCATGACAACAGATACGCTCTCCTACGCCATGCGCAATGTACCGCGCTACACCAGCTATCCAACCGCACCGCATTTTCACGGTGGGGTTTCGGCCGATGTCTATGCCGATTGGCTGCAAACCATCGGACCTCAAGATACGCTGTCCCTTTATTTGCACGTGCCCTACTGCCGGGAGATTTGTCATTATTGCGGCTGCCATACCAAGGCGACCCGTCAGGACGCCCCGCTCAAGGCCTATGCAGATACGCTGTGCCGGGAGATTGAGCTGACTGCAGCGCATCTAGAGCAGAGTGGACCGGTCAAACACATCCACTGGGGCGGCGGCACACCAAGCCTTTTGCCCAGGGAAAGTCTGGTCGAGTTGACTGGCTTGATGCGGAAGTTGTTTACGTTCGACCCAGAACTTGAACATGCTATTGAACTGGATCCGCGCCTGGTTACCCAACCACTTGCAGAAACTTTGGTTCAGGTGGGCGTTAATCGGGCCAGCCTTGGCGTTCAGGACTTTGATCTAGACGTACAAAAGGCGATTGGCCGGGTTCAACCCTACGAAGTGGTCGCAAAAACAACCGGCTACTTGCGAGATGCTGGTCTGGATGCACTCAACTTCGACCTGATGTACGGCCTGCCGGGCCAGAGCGAAGAGACCATACTTGATACGGTCGAAAAGACGTTGTCTCTCAAGCCGGGCCGGATTGCGTTGTTCGGCTATGCCCATGTCCCTTGGATGCGCAAGCATCAGCGGTTGATCGATGAAGCGACGCTGCCGTCTGCCGCTGAGCGGATCGCACTTGCCGACTTGGCACGCGCAAAACTATTGGATGCTGGCTATGTTGCAGTTGGGCTGGATCACTTCGCCCGGCCGGACGACAGCATGGCCATCGCCCTTAACGACGGTTCTCTGAAACGCAACTTCCAGGGATACACAACTGATCAGGGCGAACAACTTATCGGCTTCGGTGTCTCCTCTATTGGCAAGCTAAGCAGCGGCTTTGTACAAAACCTGCCGGATGTCGGCAGCTGGCACCGGGCAATCGAAGCCGGCAATCTGCCGGTTTCCAAAGGTTTGGCGCTCTCCACCGATGACCGTCTGCGCGGCAAAATCATCGAAGAACTGATGACAAGCTATGCCTGTGATCTCGACGAGGTCTGCGCCACCTTCGACACTGGGCTTCAGGATTTGGAATCGTCGCTCACATCCTTGAATGAACTGGCAGCAGACGGGTTGGTGCAAATCGACCGAGAATTCGGCAATGGCACAAAAGTGTGGGTGACTGACCGGGGACGGCCCTATGTCCGGCTCGCAGCCGCCGCATTCGACGCCTATTTGGCGGACAGCCAAGCCAGCGGTACAGCGCGCCATTCAGCCGCAATCTAAATCGTGAGCCGACAGGCAAACAAAAAAAGGGCCGGTGGAAAACACCGGCCTTTTTGATTCAATCAAATAATGAAATCGGAACTTAGTGCATTCCAGTCATTTGGCACAGACCGCACACTTTGTTCAGGTGGATCTTGTCAGAACGGTCGACACGAATAATGCCGCGGCGCTTCATGTCCGACACCACCCGGCTGACGGTTTCAATGGTCAATCCGAGGTAATCGGCAATTTCCTGACGTGTCATATGCAGTTGAAGATCGAATCCATCTGCAGAATCATCATTCGGCCCAACACATCCAAGTCCGCCGCGATCTGGAACAAGGTGTATCAGGAAACTGGCAACCCGCTCCACTGCGGATTTCCGCCCAAGCAAAACGGCATGTTCGTGTAAGAGCCGCATCTGATTGGTGAGGCATTTGGTCAAGAGACGCTGCAATTCAGAAGACTTCTCAACTTGTTTCAGAGAAATCTCGTTAACTTGCGCATCGGTGAGCGTTTCTGCGGTACAATCGTTTTCCTCGGTCCCGGAGAAACCAAATAGGTCACCTGGGCGCAGCACCTCGACAACCTGGCGGCGGCCATCCGGCAAAAGCTTGTAGAGCATCACCGTACCACTCACCAGCTCATAGAGGCGCTTGGCTGGGTCGCCTTCATAGTAGATTACGGCATGCGTCTCGAAATGAGCCCGCTTTGCGCCGAAATCCTCAAATGATGCCTGCTCTGTTGCACACATCGCAGCAGCCGTCCGGCCCGCGCCTGCGCCGTGTCCATAGGTTCCTGCATCGGTATATGCCATCTGTCCCTCCTTCGCGCAGATCCGCGCGCCGTATTCTGGCTATGACAATGGCCGGTGTTAATGACCTGCTCGGATAGTGCCAAGCGGACCGAAGCCCCCAACCATTCTGCAAAACGTCCCGTCCGACGTTCCGCCATTTGCAGGTTGAACTCTATCTATCAGATCTTGAAGGAGAAATTAGGGTGTCTGCGTAAGAGGAACTACATATGAGTAATTCCGACGCAGGCTACTATGACACAGCGTCGGCCAGCGTCTCTATTGACAGCGGCTTGCGGAGCACAGTCATGCCAGGAAGGTTTTGCATATGCCGGTTTAACCGGGCCTGCGGCTTCCCAGATATGGCTATAATACGGGGAGGCACGGTGCGGGAATTAAGCTGTCGGGCCACTTCAACACCGCTCATACCAGGCAAACCAAGGTCAAGAATGACCAAGTCATCCGCCGACACTTCTGCCTCGGTTAAGAACGTTTCGCCATCACTGTAGACTGCTGGATGATAGTTGAGTTCACCGAGCACTATCGCTAGCGCATCCGCGACTGCTTCATCATCTTCAACAATGTGTACAATCACAAAGCAAATTCCTTTGGGACCAGTCCTATTACCATCCCCTATATAAAAATACGCGAATTCCTCTTCAGCTGATGTACGCAGTAATACGCTATCGCACCACTACGTACACTTAACCGGCCAAGTTTTTTAGAACTTCTGTTAACCGGCAGCGCCGTGACCCAAAACTATGCGCACGAGATCGGCAGCATTGCGGGCGCCAAGTTTCTCCATGATTCGTGCCCGGTGAACCTCAACCGTTCGTGGGCTGATGTTCAAGGAACGCCCGGCTTCCTTGTTGGACGCGCCGCCGGTAATTTCCTTCAAAACTTCCTGTTCCCGTCGGGTCAAAAGGTCAGCCCCTTGGAACGAGAATGTTTCTTCACCCGACTGCCTCTGCTTCATGGTTGCAATGCTGTCGCGTACTCTTTCCAGAACCGCATCGGCGGAGAACGGCTTTTCAATAAAGTCGAAAGCCCCATTTCGGATCGCTTCGACAGCCATTGGAATGTCGCCTTGCCCGGAAATAATGAAGATGGGGGCTGGATAGTTTTCTGCGTTCAAAGCCTTCAGAATTTCAATTCCGGACCGGCCGGGCATATGAACATCAAGCATGACACACGCCGGCACCGTTTTGCTGGCCGACTGGATAAATGCATCTCCATCCGTGAAAGTCTCGACTATGTAGCCTTCCATATTGAAGAGAACTGACAAGGCATCACGCACCGCAGCATCGTCATCAACAATGTAAATGGCATCTGCGTTCGCTTTCATCGAATAAATTCCTTTTGTTGCCTTTCGCACCGGCTGACGGCAC
Source organism: Roseibium sp. (assembly GCF_965216085.1). Lineage (GTDB taxonomy): Bacteria > Pseudomonadota > Alphaproteobacteria > Rhizobiales > Stappiaceae > Roseibium. The sequence continues at coordinate 4,231,074 of NZ_OZ244138.1, forward strand.
TTATTCCTGCAAGGTTTCTTCAGACATGACTGGCAGCGTCAAGAGAAAGGACGCCCCCCCGCCAGGACCAGTCTGTTCAAGCCTCAAATCTCCACCGTGATTTTGTGCAATGGACCGGGAAATCGCCAATCCCAGGCCAACACCTTTGTGTTTGCCGCCGCTAAATGCCCGGAACAGCACTTCTGCAACCTCTGCAGGGACCCCTGGGCCGTTGTCCTTCACGCGGAATTCCAATCCTTCACTGCCCAAACGGACAGACAAAGTCACTTTCTTATTTTCTTGATCCGCGATCGCTTCCCGCGCATTGCGGATGAGATTGATCAGGATCTGGCGAATTTGAACCGGATCCGCCATAAGCGGCGGCAGGTTGTCTTCAACCTCTGACGCCAGGACCGAAGTCTCTTCTCCGCTGCCCAGTTCTGCCATTTCCAAGCAAGCCGTCACCAGTTCAGCGACATCAATGGCTTTACGCTCTGGCGCCTTACGTTCTACGAGCTGACGCATTCTTTGGATGATTTCGCTCGCCCGCTCCGCTTCCCGAACGGCTTTCGAAATCACTTCAAGGATTTGCGGCGGAAAACTGTCATCTGACGATGCCTTCCGGGAGACGGACTGCAAATAGAGCATAACGGCGGTGAGCGGCTGATTGAGTTCATGAGCGATTGCTGCGCCCATTTCATCCAGCGCGCTGAGCCGGGTCATATGCACCAGCTGGGCCTGCGCTTTTTGCAATCGATCCTCAATTTGTTTTCGCGGACGCAAATCTCTGAGAATGCCGATGAACTGCCGGCCTTCAGGGGTCGATGCCTCGCCGACGGACAACTCCACGGGAAATACAGTGCCGTCTTTGTGTTGACCCTGCACTTCCCGGCCGATGCCGATGATCTTCTTCTGACCGGTATCAAGATAGTTTTGCACATAGCGGTCATGCGCTTGAGCGTAGTCGAATGGCATTACCTGGGCCACGTTTTTGCCGAGCAACTCTGAAGCGCAATACCCAAACAGCTTCTCGCACGCTTTGTTAAACGCCAAAATCTGACATTTAGCGTTGATGACAATGATGCCGTCGACAGCGGTATTAAACACGCTGTCCAGGCGTGCTTCTGATATTGCCGCGGCAACATCACCTCTGTCGATCACACTGTCTTCAGCCATTCCAAAACCTCGATGGAATTCATATCCCATCAAGCTTTACGGATTTTCACTTAGTCCAGCAACCCGTCTTTAATCTAAATCTCTGGCAACCAAACGCTAATTCTCTGAATAGCTTCCTCAAGGTCACCCCGGCTACGGGCGAAACACAAGCGGATATGGTTTTCGCCACCTGCGCCAAAAGCTGTACCAGGCGCCAGCCCAACACCGGTCTGGCGTACACAATCCATCGCGAATTGACGCGTGTCCGTAATCCCATCAATGGAGAAAAACAGGTAAAAAGCACCCTCTGGTGCAGTCAACTTGATGCGATCCAACGCACCAAGTCCTCTGACAACACAATCCCGCCCCTCACGCGCGAGTTGCACCTGTTTATCCAAAAACGGCTGTCCATCACGCAAAGCGGTTAAGGCAGCTCTTTGGGAAAATGCAGGCACACCGGAAGTTGAATATTGAATCAGATTCTCGATTACTTGCCCGAGTTCCGGTGGCGCAGATATCCAGCCAACCCGCCATCCAGTCATCGCCCAGTTCTTGGACATAGAATTCACGTAGATGATCTGATCATCGTCTTCGGCGATGTCATAAAATGACGGTGCTCGAGGGCCTGCGCCATAATAAAAAAGCGCATAGATTTCATCAGCAATGATCCACAAACCGTGTTTACGGGCAAGATTAAGGACGTCCTTAAGCGACCCTTCATCGGCAACCCAACCAGAGGGATTGCAGGGGGAATTCAAGAAAACCGCGACCGTCTTAGGTGTGATGGCCGTTTCCAGGTCAGTAATATCCAGACGCCAGCCACTGTCTTCCAGCTGCATCGGCACTGATACCGGCACGGCGCCCCGTAATCCTACGGCTGCTTCAATATTGGGCCAGGCCGGAGTTGGAACGAGCACCTCATCGTCGGCCGAGGCCAACGCCTGGACAGCAAGCTGGATGGATTGCATACCAGATCCGGTCACAAAGAAGCGTTCGGCTGAAAACTTGCGGCTGTAGAGTGCTTGATGATAGTCGGCCAAAGCTTCGCGCAGCTCCGGGAGGCCGCGCTGATATGTATAAAAGGTCTCACCAGCGTCCAGCGATTGTTTGGCTGCTGCGCAAATGAACTCCGGTGTCGGTAAATCCCCCTCACCTGCCCAAAGCGGTATCAAATCTTCCCGCCCCCATCCGGCATTGAACACTTCAACAATACCGCTTTCCGGCGCATGCCGGCTTTCAGGGCTCAACTTGTCGAATAGAGCAGTCAAATTGTGGTCCTCTGCAGGTTTGGGCTTCAATGCCAACTTAGCCGCAATGTGCGCAAAGAACTCATGAAATGCTTTGAACTAAACTTCACAAAGGCTGATTGTTCCTAGAAAACTAGAACTAAACTTCAACCGCAACGACTCCTTCGCCGCATGGCGAATAGACATCGCCATCAAGCTGTGGTCCGATCCCGCTGAAAGTGGCAAAAAAAACTTGAATTGTCCGTTTGCGGCAATTCCTAGGTTACAATCGCTCATACGCCACCCGGGAGGAAAACCGCCAGACTATGTTGCACGGATGGCTCGTTATACTGGCTGCAGGAGTTTACATCCTGTTGCTGTTTGCCATAGCAAGTTATGGCGACCGAATGGCAAGAAAGGTGCCCCGTTTGCGCGCAGGCGGGCGGCCTATGATTTATGCGCTTTCGCTGTCCGTCTATTGCACATCCTGGACGTTTTTCGGATCGGTCGGGAATGCCAGCCGAAACGGTATTGAATTTCTAACGATTTATATTGGTCCCATCCTGGTTTTTGCGCTCGGCTATCCCTTGCTGCGCCGGATCATCCATATTTCCAAGGCTGAAAGCATCACATCAATCGCTGACTTCATCGGCGCGCGTTATGGCAAAAGCCAATCCGTAGCTGCGCTTGCCACTCTGATAGCGGTTATCGGCATTATTCCTTACATCGCCTTGCAGCTTAAGGCAGTGTCACTCTCGATCACCACGATGGTCGGGCCCTTGATTTCACCGTCCGATTTTCTAATCCCGGTATTTGATGACATCACCTTGTTGATCGCGCTTGGAATGGCGATCTTCGGTTGGGCTTTTGGCACTCGTCATATTGATGCAACCGAACACCAGGAAGGGTTGATGCTGGCGATTGCCGCAGAAGCCATTGTCAAGCTGATCGCCTTCCTCGCTGTTGGTATTTGGGTGACCTACGGTCTGTTTGGCGGTCCGTTCGATCTCGTTCGCGCCATTACTGAAGCACCAGAAGTTGCCGCTATCTTCGACCAGCCCATCCAAATGAGCAATTGGGTCGTGATGTCGACACTCTCCGCATTTGCAGTCCTTCTGCTGCCCCGGCAGTTTCATGTGACCGTCACGGAGAACAACTCAGATGGCGAACTGCGCCGCGCGATTTGGCTGTTTCCTGTCTATCTGGTTCTGATCAACCTGTTTGTCATCCCCATCGCGGCAGCAGGACTGCTGCGCTTTGGTCAGGACGTCAATCCTGACACCTTCGTCTTGGCTTTGCCAATGGATGCGGGCCAACAATGGCTTGCTCTTTTCGCCTTCATCGGCGGCCTTTCCGCGGCAACAGCTATGGTGATCGTGGCAGCCGTCGCACTCGCCATCATGATCTCCAATGACATTGTTGTGCCCTTGATGCTGCGCGGCCATAGCGAAGAGGAACTGGTAAACGTGCGCGGCCGTGATTTGAGCCAGCGCCTTATGACCATCCGCCGGCTGGCGATTTTCGCGATTCTGCTCCTTGCGTATGCCTACTACCGGGCTGCCGGTGACACCGCGGCTCTTGTCTCCATTGGCCTCTTATCCTTTGCCGCGATTGCACAATTTGCGCCCGCCTTTGTTGGTGCGCTTTACTGGCGCCGGGCAACGGCCACTGGTGCGCTGGCAGGACTAAGCGGCGGCTTTTTCCTGTGGGGCTACACGCTTTTGCTGCCAACATTCGCGCAGTCCGGCCTCATCTCCGACACCATCCTTTTAACTGGTCCCTTTGGTATCAGCGGGTTGAGACCGGAATCCCTGTTCGGCATAGAGGCAGACCCGTTTATTCACGGCACCCTCTGGAGCCTTGGCATCAATCTCCTATTGTTCGTCACAGGTTCATTGCTGCGCAAACCGCTGCCCTCAGAAACATTGCAGGCAAATGTCTTTGTTCCGGCAGAATTAGCTCCCTCTCCTAACCTCAGGTACTGGCGCACATCTGTCACAGCCGGCGATCTCCAGGCCACAGTTGCCCGCTATCTTGGCGAGGAACGCACCGCCCGATCCTTCCGCCGATTTGCGAGAGAGCGTGGCATATCCGTCGAACCCAACACGCTTGCAGATGCCAATCTGTTGCGGTTTTCTGAGCAACTTCTGGCAAGTGCCATCGGTGCAGCCTCCGCACGGCTGGTCTTGACTTTGATGCTCAAGCGGCACGATCCGTCGACGAAAGGCGCGGTCAAACTGCTTGATGATGCTTCCATGGCGATCCAGCACAACCGGGATCTGCTGCAAACTGCACTCAATCAAGTCCGCCAGGGTATTGGGGTTTTTGATCGCGATCTGCGACTGATCTGCTGGAACCGGCAATTCCGCGATCTGTTAGGGCTACCGGCGGAATATGGCCAGGTTGGCACCGCCCTCGATGAGATCTTGCGCTACAACGCCGAGCGTGGAGAACATGGCTCTGGACCGGTTGAAGTGATCGTTGAGGACCGCATTCAGAAACTCGTCATTGTCCAGGAAACATATCAAGAAAGGCTGCACGCGAGTGGGACAGTTCTGGAAGTCCGGATCAGCCCGATGCCTGATGGCGGGATTGTGACTACCTACACTGACATTACCGAACGGGTGATGGCGGAAGAGGCGCTCGCCAAAGCCAACGAAACCTTGGAACGTCGCGTCCGGGAACGCACTGAAGAACTCACGCATGTGAACGACCGCCTTGTTGAAGCAACACAGGCGGCGGAAGAAGCCAATATTGGCAAGACACGGTTCCTTGCAGCTGCCGGCCATGACATCCTGCAACCACTCAATGCCGCACGGCTTTACTCCTCGGTCCTTGTCGACAAGCTTTCAGACGGCGACAACGGCACCTTGGTTAAGAACGTGGAATCGGCACTTGAGTCGGTCGAGGATATCCTCGGCGCGGTGATGGATATTTCCCGCCTCGATACAGGTGCCTTAAAACCGGAACCAACCGTCTTCCGCCTTGACGACCTCCTGAAAGGTTTGGAGCTGGAGTTCAAACCGATCGCCGCGGAAAAGGGACTGGACCTTAAGATCGTGCACACCAGCGCCTCGATCAGGACTGACAGACGCTTGTTGCGCCGCCTTCTGCAAAACCTAGTTTCGAATGCCATCAAATATACGGCAGAGGGCCGGGTTCTTGTCGGCTGCCGAGTTAAGGAAAATCAGGTTTTGGTGGAGGTGCATGATACCGGCCTCGGCATTCCAGAAACCAAACAAAAAGCGATATTCCAGGAATTCCATCGTCTTGACGACGGCATGCGCGTAGCAAAAGGATTGGGTTTGGGCCTATCCATTGTTGAACGCATCAGCCATGTTCTCAAACATAACGTAGATCTGAAGTCGGAACTGGGAAAAGGCTCCTGCTTCACAGTCGAGTTGCCACGCACAGCGCCGGTGCCCGAGCATCAACCTGCTCCGCAACCAGCTGCGAGTGTCAGTCAGCTGGACGGTCTTTGCGTAGTTGCAATCGACAACGAACCAGACATCCTTTCAGGCATGCGTCATTTGCTGACCAACTGGAATTGTAAAGTGGTGACGGCATGTGATGATGCACAGGCCGCAACGCTGCTCAATCATGCCGGTTTTACGCCGGATGTGATCCTGGCGGATTATCATCTCGACAATGGCACCGGTATTGAGGCAATCGTCAAACTTCGCTGGAAGTTTGGCAGCCACATTCCAGCGATCCTGATTACGGCAGACCGAAGCCGGGCCGTACGCACAGAGGCTTCAGATAAGGGTATTGCCTTTTTCAACAAGCCGCTGAAGCCGGCAGCCCTGCGTGCCCATTTGGGCCGCTGCCAGGCTGATCAAACAGCCGCTGAGTAGGTTTCTATTCAAGGAGCTCGGTCAAAAATACCCGGTCTGGGCGCCTGTTCGCACATTGCTGGGGGCTAGTCCTGACTAGCCGTCACCCTTTTGCGATTGCCTGGCGCTGTACTAGGTGCCCTGTCTTCCCAGTCTTCTTTTCTGACGGCGGTGATTTTCATCGGGTTGGCATCCGGTTTGCCGAAGTAATAACCCTGTAAATTGTCGCATCCGAGGGTGCGCAATGCATCTACCTGGAATTGGCGTTCCACGCCCTCGGCCGTTACTTCCAGGCCGATATTATGGGCCAAAGCAATAATCGCCGAGATAATCGCCAACCCTTCACTCTGCTCTCCAATTTCATCAACGAAGGATTTGTCGATCTTTATTTTGTCAAAGTTGTATTGACGCAAATAAAGGAGCGACGAATACCCCGTGCCGAAATCATCCAATGCAATCCGGATCCCCATATCCTTCAACTGCTGCAATTTGTCGGATGCCGAACCAACATCTTTCAGAAAAACGGATTCCGTGATCTCAAGCACCAGCCGCTCTCCAGGAAATCCGGTTTCCATCAATACGTCAGAAATCGTCTCAACAAGATTTGGGTCCATGAACTGGACCGCAGACAGGTTGACCGCAACAGTTTCGAGATCCGGGCAGCGCGCCGCTATTCGACACGCTTTGTCTAGAACCCATGTGCCTAATGGCAGAATTAAGCCTGCATGTTCCGCAATCGGTATGAATACATCTGGTCCGACATCGCCTCGTTGTGGATGCTGCCAGCGGACGAGAACTTCGCTTGAGATAACTTTGCCGGATCGGGCGTCCACAATCGGCTGGAATTCCACATCGAGCTTGCCGTTTTCAAACGCCTCTCGCAGATCTGTTTCCAGCTCCCGGCGCTCGCGCACTTCCTGTTCCATTTCCTCGGCAAACGCCAAAGCCCGGCCTCGACCAGTTTCCTTTGCTTTATAAAGCGCAATATCCGCTTCACGCATCAAATCGTCGACGGTACCGTTTGCATTGCAGAGACGGGTAAAGCCAACCGTCGCGCCTACAGCGAATTCCCGGTGGCAAATGGAAAAAGGTTTGCGGGCAATCTGAACCAATTCATCGGCAAAAGCCTGTGCTTCCTCATCGTTGGCGAAACTACCGAGCGCTGCAAATTCATCGCCACCAAAACGGGCAAGAACCGTCCGTCCTTCGCTAATGGATGTGAACCGTTTGGCCACCTGTTTCAGCAGCTCATCGCCGGCGGGATGTCCGCTTGTATCGTTCACAACTTTGAAGTTATCGAGATCGATAAGAAACAATGTTAGCGATTTATCACCGCTCTTCATTTGTTCGGCGAGCATCTCTTCAGACCGGTTCAAGAACCAGCTTCGATTGGCAATTCCGGTCAGGGAATCTTGTTCGGCCAACTGGGTAATCAAGGCATTTGCCCGGCGAACGTCAGTGATATCGGAGCCGACCCCCCGAAACCCGCAGAAGGTTCCTTGATCGTCATAAAGTGGCGCCCCTGCCAAAGACCACCAACGCTCTTCACCCTTTACGTCAACACCGATTTCCAGCGCTCGGAATGCGGACTTGCTCTCAATTGCAGCCGACAAAGTTTCCGCAGCACAGTGCGCTTCCGGCAAATTTAAGGAACTTGCCAGATCGGTGATTTGCATGGCTCGAAGTTCTTTGAAACTTCGGCCGGCGACTGTTGAGAACCGGATGGAGATGTTGCTAATCCGTCCCAGCGCATTGGTTTCCCAAAGCCAATCGCTGTCTTTTTCTTCAATCTCGTTCATCATCAGCGAGATCAAATCTCCGCGCTGACGGAGTTCGCTTTCTGCAAGAAAATTTGATGTGAAAAGCCAGCTCGTCGATGCGACGCTGCCGATGATAATCAGTGCAAAACTGGTTAGAAGGGTTATCAGCACCCAAGGCTGCGGTATGTCAGCGGTGACGAGACACGCTACACCGACACTGTAAAGAACCAGAAGCCAACGGAAGGCCGCTTGCGGCACAGTCGCTAGGGCAAAACCACCACCACAAATCATTCCGATCGTCACAATGGACGACACCCAGAACTCAAAAACATCTCCAAAGGATAATGCGGCGACCGGGACGACAGCCCACACTGCACTGAGGATCGTTGCATGCCGGACGGCTCGGGCAATGACTTTCGCTGAAGCTTGTTCAATTGGCCGCCGATTAAACTTGCGCCATTGGAGCGCCATCTGAAACAAAATGCCAGCGACGGCCAAGAACCAAGCGAGAACAAGTCCGATTGGAACCGCAGCAAATCCGACGGCAACCAACGCCATTGCGTTGATCAGATTGCCCGCAATCATCAGTGGCGTTAAACGCAAGACGTTGGAGACTTGAGCGGCACGAACCCGCCGCATCACGGCTTCGTCTACGACCGGATATCCGAACGCCATGAGAAACGGCCGAATTGGTGTTTTTCGATAAGGGAGCACCTTGCGCCGCGTACTCCGGCGGCTCAAACGCCAGATTTGTCTTGCCGGGTTCAAAATCGCCAGCAAAATCACCTGGAGAATGGTTTTCCAGTGTGCGGCCAACCGCATGTTTACTCCGCTACTACACCCCAAAATGCCTGCGCTTCCTCAGGCGCATACACAGCCTAAATGGCCGCCTCTGAAATTACGGTAAAGGAAAGCAACCTCAGGAGAATATTTTTGAGTATTCAACAAATAGTTCCGAAAGAGACCTTTGCGGAAACACGGTTGCAGCAACTTAGAAAATAGAAAAACCCATACCTTACCCAAAAGTTGAAAGTATGAGCATTGTATATAAGATGACCATCCCTGCGGCTCTTGCCGCAGGCCAACGACTGCAGTCACAAGTGGCGAAACGCCTACAGCATGTGCTTAAACGGCGAACGAGCCGTCAAATTGCAGGCTTGAATCCGCCAACAATTGATTTCTCGCTTAAAGATCGGCAGCTTCTGAGGTTTCTCCGCCGATTTGCCACTGACCAGCTTCTATTTTGGAGGCGGCAATCACGGCTTGGGTGCGGCTTTCGACACCTAGTTTTTGCAAGATAGCCGACACATGTGCCTTAACTGTCGCTTCAGACACCGACAGCTCATATGCGATTTGCTTGTTCAGCAACCCTTCTGACAACATCATCAGAACACGGACTTGCTGCGGAGTCAGTGTTGCAAGCCTTTGCACCAAGTCGCCTGCGCCATCATCAGCTGTGAGATCGACATCCGGAGGTGTCCAAACGCTTCCGGACATGACCTCTGCAATCGCCTGACGAATGACTTCAATACCATGCGATTTCGGAATAAACCCGGACGCACCGAACTCCATCGACCGCCGGATCGCCTGTGGATCTTCATTGGCGGACACCACCACAACCGGCACACCGGAGTATTGGGCCCGGAGATACATAAGGCCTGAAAATCCACGCATACCCGGCATGGTCAGATCCAAAAGGATCAGGTCGACATCGCCATCTTTTTCCAACAGTGCGGTGACATCTTCAAGCGCGCCCGCCTCAACAATCGAAGCCTGCGGATATTGAGATTCGAGCGTTTGGCGCAGAGCTCCGCGGAACAATGGATGATCATCTGCAATAACAAAGCGATATGTTGGCGCCGACACGTTCTATTCCTCCCAGAGCCGCCTATTCGAAGGCAGTATTGAACAAACCGAAGCTTGCGCATCCTCCTGGCGCAAACAGGTAACGTTCCAATACCGTCTAGTAGGCCGCGTGGTTTGTATTTATTGAAAGTATGTGCCTCATTCAGACCTTGAAAGTCAAACCCTCTATAGGCCTAGAATCTAAGCCACACCGCATGACGCACAATTCACCACACCCAAGGGTTGCTATGCGTTATATAAAATTCAACGCAACTATACTTCCCCTTATACGGGAAGCTCCCTGCGAAACGCAACTGGAGCCTACGATTGGCACAGATTAACCAAGAAGCAAACTGACATAAGCGTTGCGGAATACAACTCATTTTTCCACAGGAGACGAGCCTCTCGAATAAACACTTCAAAAACCATTGAAACTACAATAGCTTCTCAGCACAGAAATTCCTTTTTAAAGATCAAAGCTTCGATACCATGGCGCTGCACCCAACCCTTTATTCCTTCACCAACCGATGGGAATGCGATGAAAATGATCATCTAAACGTTCAGTTCTACTTCAGCCGGTTCGATGAAGCTGATCAGCAGTTCCGGCTGATCACCGGCCTGAGCGATGCTCTGGTAGGCGCCCGCAGGGTTCGGCATGTGCGTTATCACAAAGAGCTGCGTACAGGTGATTTGATCACCGTTCATTCAGGCATCGCGTTCGATGGGCCGCATATGCTGACGGTCGTTCACGAATTGCGAAATGCCGGAACCGGTGACTTGAGCGCAACGGCTATTGACGGCTATGAGCCCAGCGCCAGCACAGTCAAATCTTTGCGCCAAAGGTTCAAGGATCACCAATGTCCCATGAGCGAACTGGCCTCACCTCGCGGTCTGCCTGCAAGTCCGGCGAACAACAAACCGGCTCTGGATAAGCTTTTGCAGAACGGTGGCGGTTTGTGCTTCCGCGGAACAGTGCTTCCACGGCACGTCAATGCAGACGGTAAAGCAGATGATCAATTCGCGCTCGCCTGCTGTACAGATGCAGTCCCTCATGTATGGGAACGCAGCCCACTGACCCACGCCTATCTGAGCGAACATAATCTCGGCCGTGTCGCAATGGAGATGAAGCTGATTTGGCACACGCCACTTAAATCGGGCGACGCTATCGTTGTCGCCTCCGGCTTTACCGGCGCTCAGGCCAAGACGTTCGGCATGCGGCACCACATATATGAAAGCCGCACAAGCCGGTTAGCTGCAACATTGGATGTCGTTGCCCTGGCAATGGATCTGAATGCCCGGAAAGCGATTGAACTGCCTGAGGCAGCGCGCAAGGCGATTGCAAAAATACAGCTAGACTAAAATAGGCGCCTTCGATTGGCTTAATGTTCTGATTTGACCTAAACGTTGAGAAAGCGGCAACTGATTAGTTGCCGCTGCTGTCCATATCCTTTTGCAGCTCACGCACCATACCAAAGAACCGCCGCATGGCCGTTTCAGTAAAACTCAAAACCTTATCAAGCTCTTCTTCGTCTTCTGCAGTCAGTTTTGACGGTCCATCCTCTGGGATCTTTTTGTCCTCGGGGCGGTCGACCGCAGACCCAGGGGGCAATGGGATGCCGCCGTCTTCTTTGCCAGCCTCAAGCGTCTCCAAACGTGCTGTCAGATTTTCCACTTCAGTAGCCAATGCGTTGATTTCGGCAAGATAAGCCTCTTCCGCAAGCGGCACCGGATTACACCTCCAATTGGCATTTTTTTGCCGGCAAATCGAGACAGTTCCATTTTGCCGGTCCACTCGGAGAATATCGCCATCGGCAGCGACCAATGAAAAACGGTCGCTATCCCCCTCGGTTACCGCCTCAACAGCTTCAGGCGTAACTTCTGTTTCCGCCCGAACAGGTCCTGCTGCGAGAACTCCGGCACCAGCTAAAACCAAAATGGCTGCCGAGAAATATGCGCGAGCCATACTACAAGTCTCCTAAAAACAGCTTGAAGATACACGCCGCTTGGCGCGGCCAAACTACCGTTGCCACAATTCCATGGCCAAAGCACGGCCAGTTTGGACGTTTGTCACCGGGAACATACATCAACCTGCCACATCAGACCGGTGATCGAGCAACTTTTCAAGGGCTTCCAGACGATCAGCTTCGCCAGCAGGCTTATCCCAGCGGATCCGTGAAATTCGCGGAAAACGCATCGCCACGCCGGACTTGTGACGGCTGGATTTATTCAAACCTTCAAACGCAACTCCCAAAACCAGCCCGAAATCGTGACCAAATCGTACTTCGCGAACTGGGCCGAAACGGTTTGTCGTATTGGCACGTACAAACCGGTCAATTTGCTGCAGCTCCTCGTCTGTAAAACCAAAATAGGCTTTGCCAACGGGCACCAACTCTTCACCTTCCAGGCCATCCCGCCAGACGCCAAACGTATAGTCGGAATAAAACGATGACCGCTTGCCATGCCCCCGCTGTGCATACATCAACACCGCATCGATAAGATGCGGATCTTGTTTCCACTTAAACCAGAGGCCTTTCGGCCGCCCACCGGTGTATGGAGCATCAAGCTTCTTGAGCATCAGCCCTTCTACTGCTGCGGCATCATCAGGGTCCAGAAATGCGTCAGGATTGCTGCGCGCTTCTGAAATTTCATCCCATGTTTTGACATCTACCAGCGGCGAAATATCGATCTTGGGATGCGATATGTCTTCAACAAACTCTTCCAACCTTGTCCGCCGGTCCGCAAATGATAACCCGCGCAGGTCTTCACCGTTCAGCGTCAGCAGATCGTATGCACGGATTGCCGCGGGAAATTCACGCTGAAGTTTCGGGCCCGCCGTCTTTCTGTTGAGGCGCTTTTGAAGGTCACCAAAAGGTCGGACTTTGCCCTCTGCGATGACTAGCAACTCACCATCGATGCAGCCGTCAAAAGTCAGCGCCTCCAAAACGTCCGGGAATGTGCGCGAAATATCCTCGCCGGTGCGGCTGAAAAGACGGCGGACCGTGTGTCCGTCCCGTGCTTCACCGGCTGCAGCCTGAATGCGGATGCCATCCCATTTCCATTCCACCGCAAAATCGGTTGCTTCAAGCTGATCTGGGTCCCGATCTGCATCAAGAGGGTGGGCCAGCATGACGGGTCGGAAGGGTGCTGGGTCCAGATTGTCCGGGCGCTCCCCTTTGCCCTCGGCCCAGGCAAACAGGGTTTCATAGGGCGGCTTCAGCCCGAACCAAACCTCCTCAATGTCTGAAACATTAAGATCGCCTAGTCGTGCCACGGCGGTTTTTGCAAGACGCGCAGACACGCCGACCCGAAGCCCGCCCGTAACCAGCTTCAGCAGAGCCCACCGGCCGGTTTCATCCAATTGATCCAGCCAATTGGTCAGCAAGCGCGGTACGTCGGTCTTGCCCGCATTTTCCAACGCATCAACAACGTCAGCCAGTTTTACTGCGTCTGTCTTTTTTTCCGTGTCCACACCGGTTGGAGACGGCCACATCAATGCGATGGTTTCTGACAAGTCTCCGACAAAATCATAAGAGAGCGCAAAGAGCTGGGGATCGGAGCGCTCCCCTATGAGCGCCTTCAGAACTGCAGGTTTGGCGTGCTTAAACTTCATATCGCCTGTCAGCGCTGCAAGCGCATATCCTCTGTCGGGATCGGGAACACTTTTGAAATAGCTGACCAGAAGCGCTTCTTTTGCGAGGCGCCTTGGTTCCAGTGACAGTCGGTCCATGAGTTGAGAAAAAGCACGCATAGATTCACATAGCCGGATCAGGGCCTGGGTCAAAACCTCTACCGGCTATATGTTTTTGATGGTCTCCAGATCAAGTGCCGGGATCAGGCCGCATCACTTAAGCCAACCTCGTCTGCAATGCGTTGCAAGCCGGCCGCATCCTCGCGGATCCATTTCACGACCATCGGCACCTGCATACCTGAGAAATCTACATAAGTTAGGCGCATGCCTTCCTTGATCCCCGCGAAGGCTATTACGCCAACTCCACCGTCCGAGCTGTTCACCAGTCGGGTTGAATGCTCCCGCCCATCCTCAGAGATTAGCGTGATTTTCTGCCCTTGTTCCTGCTTGCGGCTCGCCCGGCGGCGTTCTTCGACATCGTGAGCCATTTGTTCAAGGAACCCCTCGATACCGGTCGACATCTGGTCCGCGACATTTTTCACAGCCACTGCAATTTCATCCACCGTTTGCGCTTCACCTGCAGTCGCCTGAATCGCTTGATCCACGGTTTCTGCGCTTGTCACCGCATTTGCGGTCTCACTGGCTGCCATTGTAATACTTTGCGTAATCTCGTGCGTGGCAATGCTTTGCTCATCAACAGCGCTTGTGATGGCGCCTGTGACTTCACTGATGAGCTCAATGGATCCAGAGATCTTGCGAATGGAGTCCACAGCTTCGCTGGTCAGCCCTTGGACCGATGAAATCTGATTGGATATCTCTTCTGTCGCTTTTGCCGTCTGTGTCGACAGTTCTTTCACCTCTGCTGCGACAACTGCAAACCCTTTACCAGCATCGCCGGCGCGGGCGGCTTCGATAGTGGCATTGAGCGCCAATAGATTGGTTTGTTCTGCAATTGCCCGGATCATCTCAACAACCGTACCGATCTTCTCAACCGCGTCCGCCAGACTGGAAACATTGCCATCCGTTTGTTTAGCTATTCCGGTAGCATCGCTGATAACATCAGTTGCCCGTCCGGCTTGATTGAGGATTTCTTGAATGGCTGCCGACATTTCTTCAGCGGCTGCAGCAACTGTTTGCACATTGTTAGATGACGATTCAGATGCCCCTTTCGCTTCACTAGCTGCGGAAGACGCATCCTGGGAGATATGCCGCACGCGCGAAGCAATATCCGTCATCTGACTGGTCTTATCATCAACGTCTCCGGTAACGCTCGCCATCAAATTTCGGAACTTTTCTATCAGCTCCTCGACGTGGTTTTGACGCATCCGTTCGCGATCACGTTCCTTGGCTGCCTCCATTTCTAGGGCAGCTCGTACTCGGGCGTTTTCCTGAAAGACTTCGCCAGCTCGAGCGAGATCGCCGATAACATCGGCCCGGTTCAAGAACGGCATTTTAAAGTCCAAAGCGCCTTCTGCAATGTCCACCAACTTGCCGGCCAATTTAGCCAAAGTGCTGTTTACTTTGCTGATCTGCCAGACACAAAGGCCAAGAGTAAGCAGGACAACAAAAACCGTTTCCCAGACCACCATCATGAAGTGCTGGTTGGCGCTGTCAGCAAGTTCCTGGGCCCGTTTTTCGCCTGCGTAAAGCATCTCAAGAGACGCATTGCGCATCAAATTAAGCCGTTCGGTTGCCTTACCAAACCAGACCGAGCCATCAATACCCTGTCCATCTTTTGTTTCCGGTAAGGTTCGAAGAACCTTGCGCCATTCTACGACTTGAGAAACCGCTGGTCCTGAAACCATCTGGTCGAATAACTCAATATGGTGTGGGAAGGCGATCTCTCTGAAGTCTTTGAGAAATGCGTTTTCAACCGACAAACGGTCGAAATATGCCAAAAATCGCTCTTTTGGCACATCTCCTGTTTTTCCGACAATCGTGAACAGTTGGCCACCAATTGCACGTTCAAGACCCCCTGCTTCAATCGCTTCCGTCAATAGGAGAAACGGTGACATATCCTGCGCGTATTCACTGTCTGCGCTTGCTTGAACGCCAGCCCAAATCAGAGCAACCAGTTGGCGAATGTTGCCTGAATAAAACGCAAGATTCTTCGCGCCATTGATGCTCTTATTATCAATCCCGCTGCGATGTTGACCGATGGCATTAAGGTGATTGGCCATCTCCCGGGCCTTTTCCAAAACCACCTTGTTATGGACAGAGAAACCAGCAACAGCGGTCTGAAAGTCCTCAACAGCCTTGTCCGTCGCTTTACGTTGTTCCGCCAAGAGTTTCTTGGGATTGTCCGCATATCCGGTGGCGATCATCACCGCTGTCCGGCCGCGCTCCTTCTGCAACTCGTGAATCACTGCTTCCGACCGTTCTGCCATCACTGCTTTTGGAAGGATATCAGATGCGATACGGCTTTCATTTTGCGCTTCATAAAGTGCGATGAAACTTTGAAACAAAAAAGCCAACAGCGGAACAATCGCAAGCAACGCGATCTGAGCACGAATTGATTTGAACATGACAATCCCCAAACAGAAATCTCGGCTCAAATAACGCAAGGTAAAGTTAAGAAAATATATAAACCTGAGGATGAAAAATTGTCGCACCGTATACCATTGATATTATCTACGAGGCACAGCTGAAACACTACTAAACAACACTGTTAGTTTTTACATCCCTGCAAATAATTGAGGCAATTCCTGCCAGTAGACGTGGCAGATGAAAGCCTGTATAAGCCGCGCTCCATAAGGGCCGGCATGGTGATGGCCCGATCCGGTAGACTGCTGACTGGTATGCAGATGATCCGGAGCAGTTGAAAGATTCCTATGACTGATTTGATGTCGCTCGCCCCGGCGCTGAAAGCCGCGCTGGCGAAACGTGGCTATGAAAGCCTCACCCCGGTTCAGGAAAGTGTCCTGAACGAAGCCCCCGCCGAAGCAGATCTTCTTGTCTCCGCGCAAACCGGTTCCGGTAAAACCGTTGCCTTTGGCTTGGCATTAGCCCCGACCATCCTCGGTGAAGAAGAAACGCTCGGCAAACCAGGCGCTCCAGTGGCACTCGCAATTGCGCCGACACGTGAACTTGCCCTACAGGTGAAAGAAGAACTTACCTGGCTTTATGGCGAAGCTGGCGCTGTCACCGCGTCTTGTGTCGGCGGCATGGACCCACGCACGGAACGCCGTACTTTGGACCGCGGCGCGCATATCGTTGTAGGCACACCTGGCCGGCTGCGCGACCACATCGAACGCGGTGCCCTGGATCTGTCCGAGCTGCGCGCTGTTGTACTCGACGAAGCTGACGAAATGCTCGACATGGGCTTTCGTGAAGATTTGGAGTTCATTCTGGACGCAGCGCCACAAGAGCGCCGGACCTTGATGTTCTCCGCAACGGTGCCAAAGCCGATCGCCGAGCTTGCCAAACGCTTCCAGAAGGACGCCGTCCGGCTGTCGACGATCAATGCCCGCGAGCAACATGTCGACATCGACTATGTGGCGCATCCGGTTGCTCCGAATGAACGTGAAAACGCGATCATCAACGTTCTGCGCCTGCATGAAGCGGAAAAGGCAATTGTCTTCTGCGCCACCCGCGAAGGGGTCAGCCGTCTTACCGCCCGCCTCGCCAACCGGGGCTTTGCGATTGTGTCGCTATCCGGTGAACTGAGCCAGGAACAGCGTACAGCCGCTCTCACCGCTATGAAGAACGGCACAGCCAGGGTCTGCGTTGCGACTGATGTCGCTGCCCGCGGCATTGACTTGCCGAACTTGGATCTGGTGATCCACGCCGACCTGCCAACTGGCAAGGCTGCGCTTTTGCACCGCTCCGGCCGAACTGGCCGCGCAGGCCGCAAGGGCACCTGCGTGCTGATGGTGCCGTTCCCGCGCCGCCGCCAGGCAGAACGCACGCTGCATTTCGCCAATATCACCGCCACCTGGAAAGGCGCTCCGACCGCGGACGAAATCCGCGCCAAGGACAAAGAACGCCTGCTCGCAGATCCGGTCCTGTCCGCAGAGCTGGAAGACGAAGAACGGGCTGTTGCCACGGAACTGTTGGCGCTGCACAGCGCCGAACAATTGGCAGCTGCATTCGTCAAGCTGCGCCAGTCGCGCCTGCCAGCACCGGAAGATGTTGCCGAACTGAACGAATCCTCCCTCAAAGGCCGTGATGCTGGCGCCCGTGGTGGCCGAAGCGCCGAAATCACTGGCAAGTTCGATGACGGTGTCTGGTTCTCATTGTCTCTCGGACACCGCCAGCGGGCAGAACCGCGTTGGATCTTGCCGCTGATCTGCCGCGCCGGACACGTAACTAAACGTGAAGTCGGCGCAATCAAGATCTTCCAGAACCAGCTCTATTTCGAGATCGAAGGCAAACACGGCGAACGTTTCAACGAGGTGGTGAAGCGTGAGGGCACGGGCGAGGAAAACGTCAACATCACGCTTTTGGATGCCCGTGGCGGCAAAATCCCGCAACCGCCGAAGGAAGACAACTTCCGTGGCGGTGGCAATCGGGATCGAGGCAACCGCTTCCGGGGAGATCGCGGAGACAGAGGTGATCGCGGTGAGCGCGGCGACAGAGATCGGGGCGGCTACCAAAACCGGCGCCCGCGCAAAGGCGATGCCCCAGACTATGAAGAGATGGGCCGGGAAGACACATTGAAACCGGATCGGCCGAAACGCGGCCCGAAGCGCGACTTCGATGGGCCTCGCGGCAAAAAGCGCCGCCGGGACGACGGCGATGCCGCACCACATCATCCGGCCTATGAACCGCTAGATATGAAGGCGCTCTCAGGCGACCGGGACGGTGATGCTCCACGCAAAGCCCGTAAGCCACGCGATACCGACGGTGACGCGCCTCGAAAGGGCAAACCGAAAACCGGTGGCAAACCGGCCGGGGCCAAAAAGAAGGCGCCGAAGAAAAACAAACCGTCCCGCGCCCAGCGCAAGGCGGATCGCGCGAAGTAAGTCAAAGGCCCACCTAAGCGTGGGCCTTTTCTTTTCTTCGGCTTGCTCCTTGCCTAGAAGGCAAATGACAGCCCCATGCCAGCTTTGAACTGATCTGCAGACCCCTCATCCTTGACGATTGGACTGTCCGCCGCATCGCCCAACAAACGCGTATAAGATGCCCGGCCAACAAGCCCCCAGCGATCGGTCATGTTATATGTCATGGTTGCTTGGACACCGACGTCTTTCACACCGCCATTGGCTGTGTAGGCTGCCAGGCCTGAGGTCATCGCACCAGCCCCGGTTACGCCGAAATATGTATTCATGTAGCCATCACTGGCAAAGCCAACTTCTGTTTCCAGCCCAAGACCAAGTCTCTCAGTCGCGGAAAACTGATATCCCGCCCGGACTTTACCGCTCGTCCCTTCATGCACGCCGGAAAGATCGGTCATTAGCTCTGCAGAAACCTCGAAAACATCCGATTGCGAAAAAAGGGAGTTGAACTGATAAGCAACAAAACCACCCGCCTCAAAGGCCCCATCAATTGCATCAAGTCTGTCGATTACAGTGTTCGATACATTGTCCCGCCCCATCCGGTACTTCACGGCGGGACCAAATTGGAAGGGCGCAACTGGCCGCAAGTTCAGACTTGCTTCCGGTCCTTTGATTTCTAGGCCCAACCCCATTGCTCTCAGGTTGGTGTAGAACTGAGGTATTGGAATGTACTCTTTAGCCCCCTCGTATTCCGGCTCAGCTGCTGCGCCTAACACCACAACCCCATGGACACCTTGCGCGGCACGGCCGCCCAGGTCGGCCCAGCCGACCGAATTGCTGTCGCCTAAATCCGCAGCAAGTGCTGGTACATGTGAGCAGCTTCCGACAGTAAATAAGGCCAACGCCCCCAAGGAACATCCCTTGTTCATGAACACAGTCACAACCTCCGTCTGTATCCGGCCGTCTCTCATTCGACCGGCACACGGAAAGTGAACCGCTGCTAAGGGATGCAAAACTCGCGTTTCTGGAACTGGAGGCTACTCCCGAAAAGGGACATAAACTCCAGATAAGCATCAGATATATTGGGGTTATTTTTTGAACACTTGGACAAATCCATTCCTTCGAAATGAACACACTCGCGTTCTGGTCACATTTTTGACCCATCTGCCTCTCTATGTGAGCGCCCAGTGCGGTGGAGGATGTTTTTTACATGGAGTTGAACAATGTACGCCGGCGGCGGCCGAAACAGCAGCGCTCGCGGCAGATGGTCGGGTTCATTCTGGAAGCCGCAACTCAAGTCTTTGATCAAAATGGTTATGAGGCGTCGACTACCAATCTGATTGCCGAGCGGGCGGGCATCAGCATTGGATCCTTGTACCAGTACTTCCCAAACAAGGCTGCTCTGATCCTGGAACTGAAAATCGCGCACCGTGCGCAGATTCTTCACGCCGTGGAGGGAGCTATGGCGTCCTCAGAACATCTGCCGCTTCCTGATGCTATCCGGCGCATCGTCGATGCTAATTTCCAGGTGCACTTGGACGCGCCCCGGTTGAATGCTGCGTTCGAGGAAGTGCTCCCGGCAAACACCGTGCAGTCCGACCAGGAAATGTTCCATCAGAAGATGGATTCCGCCGCCCGCACTTTCTTAAGCAGCAGACACCGGGAAATCGCAACACAGGATCTTGAGGCAGCAGGGTTTGTTATCCGAAATCTCATCCGCTCCGTGCTTCATGGTGCAATATCAGGCGGACAGATTGTCGACGACCCTGACGCTATCAAAGCCCACTTGGTTCACAGCATCATGGGGTGTTTGAGGCCTCCCGCCACAGCGGTTCCGCCACATTGAGCCGCTACTCGTTGACGATCCCGGCAATCATCCAGTCTTCGCCGTCCTGAATCAGCTGATAATGGCAGGTGAACTCGAAGACTGCTTCACCATCGGTGCTCTCCTGGCTCCAATCGAGGGTGACCAAAGCGGTCGTGCCACTGACATGGCTGGAGACCACTTGGAACTCCGAATGACTAACACCTTCTTTTTCTAAGGCTTTCAAGAGCGCTTCAATGTTCTCGATCAGCTCTTCATCGTCGTTGAAGACATGGCCTTTCTCATGCTGCCAGATGATTGCAGGCAGCGCAAAGCAGTCGCAGATGCGTTCCATGTCATAGTCGTTGAAACCGGCCTGATAATCATCGAACAACTGGGCGATGGTTTCTTCCGCTTCATCATTGCCATTCAAGTCCGCCCCATTGCCACCGCCGTTTCCGGTTTGCTGGAAGTCGCCATTGTCTGCCATGTCTGCCCCCTGCGATCCGGCGTTTCAATTTTGTCCGGTTTAAGAAGCTGCCTGCCCTTTCACATCCAGCAAACTGGCGTCAGCCCCCTCTCCGTCATCATAGCCTATCATATTGAGCGGACGGGCCTTTCGTCCATTTAAATCGCACCAATGCACAAGAGCTTCTTCGGCGCCATGAGTGACCCAAATTTGTTCTGCGCCGGTTTCCAGAATTGTCCGGCAAAGGTCGTCCCAATCAGCATGATCTGAGAGGATCAGCGGCAATTCAGCGCCGCGCTGGCGCGCCCTTGCGCGCACGCGCATCCAGCCGGACGCCATGGCAGCAACCGGATCACCAAAGCGCCGCGACCATCGGTCGCTGAGCTGACCGGGCGGGCACATCACGATCTCCCCTTGAAGCTCCTTGCCGCGGTCACCGACCAATTCCAACCGCCCAAGATCCACGCCCTGAGATTGATAGTAGGCGCAAAGTTTTTCCAAAGCGCCGTGCAGGTAGATGGTTTTTTCGTAACTGGCCGCCCGGATTTCGGCGATCACCCGCTGCGCCTTGCCCAAAGCATAAGCGCCAACCAGATGGGTTTGTTCCGGGAACAGATCCAATGAGGAGAGCAGCTTGGCGATTTCCTGCTGTGCGGGCGGGTGCCGGAACACCGGCAAACCAAACGTCGCTTCGGTCACAAAAGTATCACAAGGCACCAGCTCAAACGGCGCGCAGGTGGGATCGGCCTGACGCTTGTAGTCGCCGGATATGACCGTACGTTCGCCGCCGGCCGACAAGAGAACCTGCGCGGATCCAAGGACGTGGCCGGCCGGATGGAGCGACACCTCCACGCTGCCCACTGTCAGCGTCTCGCCGTAGCCGACGACCTGTGCCTGACCGCAAAAATCAGTGCCATAGCGGATTGCCATGATATCGAGGGTCTGCCGGGTTGCCAGCACGGCACAATGCCCGGCCCGGGCATGATCTGCGTGACCGTGGGTGATGATGGCCTTCTCGACAGGCCGCACCGGATCGATGTGCGCTTTGGCCAAAGGACAATAAAGCCCTTCAGGGGTCAGGGTCAGAAGCTCAGTCATTACGCTGACTATAGGCCACGTAATTTGATTGGCCAGCTCTCGTAAAAGCAGGCGGACACACTTATGAATAGGATTATGGATGCCGTGCTTCTTCCCAACCGATTTCAAAGCTGGTTTGCCTCACGGGGCTGGAGCCCGCGCGCGCACCAATTGCAGCTGGTGGATCACCTCAGTGCGGGACAATCGACACTTTTGATCGCGCCGACCGGCGCCGGGAAAACCCTCGCCGGTTTTTTGCCCAGCCTAGTGGAACTGGAAACACAGGGAAAACGTAAACCGGGTCAGGCGGGTGGAATTCACACGCTCTATATTTCTCCGCTCAAGGCGCTGGCAGTCGATATCGCGCGCAACCTCGAAGCGCCTGTCTCCGAGATGGGGCTGGACATTCGACTGGAAACCCGGACCGGCGACACGCCCTCCCACAAACGCCAGCGCCAGAAACTCAACCCACCGGACATTCTGTTAACGACGCCGGAGCAGATCGCGCTGCTCCTGTCCGATCCGGCCTCAGTAAAACTGTTTTCATCACTCAAAACAGTGATCCTGGATGAACTCCATGCCTTGGTCACTTCCAAGCGCGGCGATCTGCTTTCTCTTGGCCTTGCGCGCTTGCGCCAGCTGGCGCCGGAGATGCGGACGATTGGCCTTTCGGCCACCGTTGCCGAGCCGGATGACCTGCGCGCTTATCTGGTTGGCCAGCCACAGGAGGATAAACGCGCCCTTTCCTCCGTCGTTGAAGTCAGCGGCGGAGCGGAACCGAACATTTCCATTCTGGATTCGGAAGAACGGCTACCCTGGTCTGGGCACTCCTCCCGTTATGCGATCGGCGATATCTATCAGCTGATCAAACAGCATAATGTCTCTCTGCTTTTTGTGAACACCCGCAGTCAAGCCGAGATGGTGTTTCAGGAGCTGTGGCGGATCAACGACGACACGCTGCCAATTGCCCTCCACCACGGTTCACTGGACGTCGGCCAGCGGCGCAAGGTGGAAGCAGCAATGGCGTCTGGGCAATTGCGCGCGGTTGTCGCCACAAGCTCTCTCGACATGGGCATCGACTGGGGCGATATTGATCTGGTGGTCAACATCGGCGCGCCCAAAGGCGCCAGCCGTCTGGCCCAGCGGATCGGCCGCGCCAATCACCGGATGGACGAGCCGTCCAAAGCAATCCTGATCCCGGCCAACCGCTTTGAAGTTCTGGAATGTCAGGCGGCCTTGGCCGCATCGAAAAAGGGCGAGCAGGACACCCCGTCTTTGCGCAAAGGCGCGCTGGATGTGCTGGCCCAGCATCTCTTGGGCCTTGCCTGCGCCGACCCGCTGGATCCTTCACAAGCCTTTGATGAAATCCGATCTTCAGAAACCTACCGCTGGTTGGACTGGGAGACCTTTGAAAAGGTGCTCGATTTTGTTGCAACCGGCGGCTACGCGCTCAAGACGTATGAGCAATACGCAAAACTTCGAAAAGGCAAGGACGGACTTTGGCGGATCGCCCATCCGAAGATCGCACAACAATACCGCCTAAATGTCGGCACCATTGTCGAAGCGCCGATGCTGAAGGTGCGGTTAGTCAAATCAAAGGCGGCTGGGCGGCGCGCGCCGATCGGCCGGGGCGGCCGGGTGCTTGGCGAAATCGAAGAGTATTTCATCGAGCAACTGGCGCCAGGCGATACTTTCATTTTTGGCGGCGAAGTGCTGCGCTTTGAGGGCCTGCGGGAAAACGAAGCCTATGTCTCCCGCGCCCAGACCGACAATCCGATGATCCCGTCCTATATGGGCGGCAAGTTTCCGCTCTCCACCTATTTGGCCGAGAGCGTCCGGACAATGCTGGCAACGCCTGAGAGCTGGAAAGCCTTACCGGACCAGGTGCGGGACTGGCTGGAAATCCAGCAAGACAAATCTTTGCTGCCAAGCCGCGATGGCCTTTTGGTGGAAACCTTCCCCCGTTCCAACAAGCACTACCTGATCTGCTATCCGTTCGAAGGCCGGCTCGCGCACCAGACCCTCGGTATGCTGCTCACCAAACGGTTGGAGCGCATGGGGGCCCGTCCGATGGGCTTCGTCGCTAATGATTACGCTCTGGCAATCTGGGGTCTTGGCGATCTGTCTCTGCTGTTTTCATCCGGCAAAATCCCGCTGAATGAACTGTTCGATCAGGACATTCTGGGTGACGATCTGGATGCCTGGTTGGCGGAATCCAGCCTGATGAAACGAACTTTCCGGAACTGCGCTGTCATCGCCGGACTGATCGAACGCCGTCATCCGGGACAAGAGAAATCTGGCCGGCAGGTCACGGTGTCTACGGATCTGATCTACGATGTTTTACGAAGCCACGAGCCCGATCACATCCTTTTGCAGGCAACCTGGAACGACGCAGCGGAAGGACTTTTGGATATCTCGCGATTGGGCGATCTTCTTTCCAGGATCCGCGGTCGAATCACGCATACTAGCCTGGAGCACGTGTCTCCTCTTGCCGTGCCGGTCCTTCTTGAAATTGGCAAGGAACCTGTTTACGGCGAGGCGATAGAGTCCCTATTGGAGGAGGCCGCGTCGGAACTGCTTCTGGAGGCCATGGAATGACTGCCCTTTCGTCACACTTGCGCAAATATACAGCCGCGCCGGTGTGCCATGACATCCAGATCAACGGTCAGCTGGTCGGCCTGCACGATAGCGGAGTCCTGTGGTGGCCGGATGAATCGACACTTATTGTCGCCGACCTTCATATGGAAAAGGGCTCCAGCTTTGCAAAGCGCGGCATCATGCTGCCGCCGTATGACACAGGGGCTACGCTGGAAAAACTGGCCGCTGTCATGGACGCCTTTGATCCGGCCCGGGTCATTTGCCTGGGCGACAGCTTTCACGATGCCGACGGCTCCGACCGCCTGCCCGCGCCCTACCGGGCCATGTTGACCACCTTGCAGCTGAACCGGGAGTGGATCTGGGTGACCGGCAATCACGATCCGATTGCACCTGTGCGCCTGTGCGGCGAAACGGTCGATGAAATCACGATCGGTCCACTGTCCTTCCGCCACGAACCAATCGAGACAATTGGCTCGAATGACACCCGCGGCGAAATCTGTGGCCACCTGCATCCGGCCGCCCGCGTGCGCCGCTTCGGCCGCTCCATCCGCCGTGCCTGTTTTGTCACTGACGGCAGCCGCCTCGTCCTGCCCGCTTTCGGTGCGCTCACCGGCGGGCTGAATGTGACCCACGACGCTTTTGGGCAGATCTTCGAACGCCGGAAGTATTCAGTCTTCATGCTCGGTAACGACCGGCTGTTCCCGTTTACCGCCAGCCGGCTGGTTGGGGATTAAGTTTCCTCCCCGGCCTTCACCCAAGCAATCACCAGCTCATAGAAAACCGCCAGGATGACCGGCCCGAGGAACATGCCGATCAGGCCGTAGGCAAGTGTGCCACCCAGTACGCCGATTAAGATCACCAGCATCGGCACCTCAAGACCGCGCGACATCAACAATGGTCTTAACACATTGTCGACCAGCATCACCGGAACAATCAGCACGGTGAACAGCAGCGCAGGCAGAAACTCCCAGGAACTCCAGGCCCAGATGATCGTGGGCAAGATGATCAGTGCCGGTCCGATTTGGACGATACACATGATCAGAGCGGCGAAGGTCAACAACCCAGCCATCGGCACGGCAAACAGGATCAGCAGCACACCTGTCAAAAGCCCCTGGATCACGGCAACGCCAATCACGCCGCGGGAAACATTGCGGATGGTGGCGCCTGCCAGGTCAACAAACTCAGCGCCGCGCGGAGCGATAATCCGATCGGCAAATCGTTTGGCGCCTGACGCCAAGACCGGGCCTGGAACGAACAAGCATCCGGCCAATATGATCGACACAACGAAAAACAAGACGCTGCCGGTCAAGGATGCGAGGATCGACAAGATCTTGCCACCAGCGGGCGCCAGCAGTGGACCAATCTTGGTCAAGAATTGCTCCAGACTGCGGCCGGCCAGCTGCCAGAATTCGGCGATCTTTTCACCGACAACGGGCAAGTCTGCCAGTTTTGGCGGAATGGGGGGAATAGCGAGGCCGCCGGATGTAATGCCGTGATACAGTCCTTGAAGCGTTTCAACGAGACTCACGACGAGAACAGCGACTGGTCCGATGATAATCGCGAGGCCGATCAACGTAATCACCGTGGCCGAGACGGCCTTCCGGCCACCAAGTTTTTCCGCAAGCCAGGCATAGACCGGATAAAGCGCGACAGTCAGAACCACCGCCCAGAGAAGAAAGGCAAAAAACGGCGCGACAAGCTGCAAGGAGAAATAGGCAAACACACCCAGAACACCAAGCCGGATCGCGATATCGATCACCCGGGCATCGACGGAAGACTCCGTTTTGCTGCCCAAGTTAGATGTTGGTTCTGGAGTAGATTGATCGGTCATGTTGCCCCTGTCGCGATCGAGTTAGAGAACGACACCAACTCTCGTTTTGGCAGCCTACATGACATTCGGCGGTTTTGAAGCCAGTTCTTGCCTCAACGCATTGCGATAACATCGCATACATTTCTGCGCCTCAGGCGCACACGACGATCCAGGGACAGTCTTCTAAATCATCAATAGATACCTTGAGGCCGTCAGGTGCCCGAGACTTTAAGACAAAACCACCGCTTTAGGCCGTGATCAGTCTTTCCGGAAAATCACGCCCGCCAGCCAACCGGTGAAGATGGCAAGGGCCACGGCCAGCAAACCATAGATCAGCGAGTATTCACGGGCGAGTTCAAAGGTCACTTGCTCAAAGCCGATTTTGCCAACGCGCAGCACTTCTTCGGTTTGTGACACCAGCACGCCATCTTGAAACAGAAAACTTTGGACGCTGTAGTTGCCGACCGGAATATTGGCAGGCAGGGGGATGTTTGTCCGGAACATCGTATCTGTCAGGAACTCAATTGATGTTTCTTGCTCGGAAAAAAGCCCCATCTCCTGGCGCAAGCGCACAAAGGCCTTCCGGAAGTCATCCCTGTCGGCCAGCGGCACATTGGACTCCCCCGAAACGGCGAGATTTATATGATTGAGACCGATCCCAAGGTCATCGAGAATGTTTCTTTCAGCCATTGCCCCAATGTCCACAGTGCTGGCAACGGCATAAAAAGAAGGAACGTTTTGGAATGTTTCCGATTCCCGGTTTACCCAGACCCCTAAGAAACGACCTTTCCGGCGGGTGGTGATATCTTGCGGCGGCCCTTCGACGACAATTGCAAGTTCATATCCTTCAGGGTCGTTGTCCAACCGTTGAATATGTTGAGCCTGCCCGAAAATCACGATCTCCGTACCGGTGAAATTCGACTGGATTGACACCACGTCCGAAGACAGCGATGTCACCAGATCCCGGCCGCTTCTCGCTGCCGCCGGATGGCTTATCCAGAACAACAAAAGCGCAAACAGGAGGCAAATGCGGATCACAGCCCTGCCCCCTTGCGGATCACGATGGAATAAAGGTCTTCAGGAACAAGCAGCAGATCGACTGCAAACCGCATTCCCACGCCAAGCACGAGCAGCGCAAGAAGCAAACGCAGCTGATCGCCGCGCAGATTCTGACCCATCCGGGCCCCAAATTGTGCCCCAATCACACCGCCGATCATCAAGGTCATCGCCAAGACGATATCGACGGTTTTGGTGCCCATAGAGTGGAAGATGGTCGCGGCCGCCATGGTGAACAGGATCTGGAATAGCGAGGTACCAATGACAATGCCGGTCGGGACGCGCAGCAAATAGATCAGCGCCGGAACCATCATAAACCCGCCGCCAATACCTAGAACCGTCCCCAGAAAACCGATGGCCGCACCGAGCCCCACCACCGGAATGACGCTGACATAGAGTTTCGATCTGCGGAACCTGACTTTTAGCGGCAAGCCATGGATCCAATTGTGCTGGCCAGGCTTACGGGCGCTGGGAGGCGCGCCGGATTTGCGTCGCCGGATCGCCCGGACGGATTCAAATAGCATCAAGCCGCCGATGGTGCCCAAAAAGGTTACATACGATAGCGAAATCACAACATCGAGCTGGCCGACCGCTTGAAGCATGTCAAAAAGAATTACGCCCACTAGGGACCCGAAAACACCTCCGGCGAGCAAGATACCTGCGAGTTTGAAGTCTATGGCCTTGCGCCGCCAGTAACTGACTACCCCTGATGCCGAAGACGCCACAACTTGGGTCGTCACTGTTGCAACAGAGACCGCAGGCGGAATTCCGGAGAAGATCAACAGCGGTGTCAACAAGAAACCACCACCGATGCCAAACAGACCGGACAGAAACCCCACAGCGCCACCCATAGCAAATATCACAAAGATATTGACCGGAATTTCAGCTATTGGAAGGTATAATTGCACAGGGCTACGCCGGAGAGTTGCAGAAGACTGCATAAATTTACATGTATAATGGTTAAAAACCCGTGGCAGCCAATCTGTCAACTAAGCAATGTTGATCGCGTGTATCTGGACTCATAAATGTCCCTTGGCAGATGATGCCAGATATCCCGTTTCTGACAGCAAAAGACCAGAAAATGCCGAACATCTTCTGGTCTTTCAAATTGTACCATCGGCCCTTTGGAAATCTTTCCCTAAGCCGGGACTTCCACTCGACTTCGTTAGATCGCCTGGCTCTTCAGCTCATCGATGAGGCGGCCATCAACTTCACCGGTTTCGGGAAGTCCTAAGCTGCGCTGGAAGGCCCGGATCGCGCTGCGGGTTCTCGGCCCCATCTGGCCGTCCGGCGTGCCGGTATCGAAGCCGAGATAGTTCAATTTATCCTGTGCCTCGCGGATCATGGCTGAATTGTCGACTGCCTTGATGGAGGCTTTGCTGGCTGGCAGCGACTGGCCGTCTGTCCAATCAGGCTGCAGTGTCACCTTGTTCGCGGCTGCGACCGGTGTCTTCAGCTTGAAGTTTTCAACGGCCAGACGGGCATTGGCCAAGGTTTCCTGATCCATCATGTTGGCGACATCGTCGCGCCGTTTGGCAGCTTCCGGATCACCCTGATCAGCTGCAATCGCGAACCATTTGTAGCTGGCGATGAGGTTCTTATCGACGCCGATACCACCGGCATACAGAATGCCCAGATTAAACAGGCTGTCCTTCACGCCGTAGTTGGCGGCAGCTTCAAACCACTTGGCGGCAGCTGCATAATCAGGCTGGTCGCCCCCGCCTTCCGCAAACAGGACGGCAAGATTGTGCATGGCTTTTGCGTTGCCGGCTTCTGCCGACTTCATGTACCAAGCCTTGGCTTTAGGCAGGTCTTTGGTAACACCCCGGCCCTTTTCATAAAGGCTGGCAAGCCGGTATTGTGCAGGAGCAAGTCCCTTGTCGGCGGCTTTTTGATACCAGACAGCGGCTTTTGCCAGATCCGCCTGCACTCCGTCACCTTCGGTATATTTTACCCCAATGAGGAATTCAGCAGCCGAATTTCCGCTGGCTGCCGCACTGCGCAAAGCCATTGAGCCGACTTCCTCAGGCGGCAAGCTGGCCAGTAATCCAGGGGCAGCTGGTGTCTCGGTTGACGTAGCCGGCTGAGAAGGGGCAAAGCCCCGTGTTGCTCCGGCAGGCGCAGCGCTAAAGCTGTTTTCAACTCCGCTTGGTGGCGCAAAGGCAAGACCGGTTTCAGGCTGTAGCGGCGCAGACGCTGCTGCCGGGACCGGCGCAGTTGTCGGGTCTGTCGCAGCCACCGCTGGCGGGTCGATGTTTGACGGCGTCGCCACAGGCGCATCTGCTGCAGGTTCAGCCGCAACAGAAGCCACTTGTGCAGGCGGACTTTCCCCCACTATGGGCGCACTCGAAACTTCTGGATTATCGGCCGGAGCGGTCGCGGCCGGTGCCGCGTTCATGTCCACGCCAGGCACAGCTGTGCCTTCCGTTGCATTTTCCTGCGGAACTGCAGCGATCTGCGGCGTAGTATCAGACGGCAAGAGGGCACCGCGTGTGACATAAAAGCCAGCCATCAGGAGGACAACCGCAGCCGCTGTATAGAGGATCGCACGGCGGCGGCCGCCTGAAGCTTGAGCCGGCTCCGGTGCGACACGGTCACCTGCCAGGACTGGCGAACGGTCATCGTCCGTTTCGGGGCCAGCTTGATCTGTTCCACCGGCTTCGAATTCGCGGTCCTGCTGCGCTTCGTCGTCAGCTGACGGCGACCGCTTCAAGACATTACGCAACCAGCCAACCCGTGCTTTGCCGCGCTCCTCGTCGGCTTCGTCAGTGGTTTCAGGCTTGTTCTTTTCCAACTGAGCAGCTTCAGCCGAGGCAGCTTGCGCGGCCCGGCGGGCAGCCGCGATGAAGTCTGCTTTGCGGTCACGAGCTGACATTTCAGGAGCTGCGGGCTCCTGCGCGCTGGTTTCTTCCGAACCTCTGATATCGGCCTTGTCTGGCTGCGCCTTTGCAAAGAGTGGCGGGCGCTCGGCAACTTTTATTGGCGAGAACATGTTGTTGCCGCTATCTGCAGCAGGTTCGGACTTGTCTGCTACGGGCCGCTCAACCCGTTCCAGCGTGTCCAAACGTTCGGTGATCGACCCCAGAACGGATTTTACACCATCAAACGTATTCCGGGTCCGCTCATCGCTTCCCTCAGCGGCGTCGAGCAATCGCTTAAGATCCGATTGCAGCGACGAAATGGCCGTATCGTATTGCGGGTTTTTGCTAGCAGGGGTGTTTGCGACAGCTTCTTCGGCAGCCTTTCGGGCAATTCCGGCAACATCAGAGCGCGTTTGCGCTAAACCACTTTCAATCCGCTCCAAAACGGATGCGAACTGATCAGAGTTCTGCGCAGTGCTGGATGTGTTTTCGATCTGCTCCGCAAGAGCGGCGACCTTGGAGCCAAGGATCTCCAGACCTCTATCGTCAGCTGCACCACCACCTTTAGAGACCAAGTTTGCTAGATCAGAAATCCTCTGCTCGAGCGCATCGGTCGAGGCTGGCTCGGCGACCCGCTCCCGCATTGCGGTAATTTCAGCGCGCAGCTTGTCGAGATCAGAGGTGGTTACTGAATCGGACGGCTGATCCAGGCGGTTGGTCAAATCGTTTAAGCGATCCTGAATTTGCGCCATAAACTTGGCATCTGGGCCGTTTCCGGAGCGCATGGCAGCCGCATCCAGTACTGGCACCGGACGGGCGGCACGTTTTTCAATGACATCGATCTTGCCGGAAATGGCCTCCAGCCGTTTTTCGAGAGCCTGAAATGCCCCGCTGTCGGACGACGGCAACGGCGGCGTCTGCTCCATCCGCTCCAAACGGTCGACGATGTCATCGAGCCGTTGATCGACCTGGATCAAGTGCTGCTGATCTGCAGGTGCAGCGCGATCATCGGCCATCATGCCAACGATGTCTTCCAAACGTCCTTGAAGACGATTGATGGTCTCCGGCTCCGGCATCCGTTCTTCCATAGCGGAAAGACGGCTGTCGAGACCACGCTGCTCCTTGGCCAGAGTTTCCAGATCATCCAGACGGCTGGAGACGAACTTCATCCGGTCATCAATGCTTTCGACCAGACCTTTAATATCGATTTTCTGGACGAAACCGCGTACTTCCCGAAGCTCTGTGCGCAGAGGTTCGATTTCCTCATGGTCTTTGCGCTGAAGCAGCTCCTCCATGCGCTCCGCGATCGAAACCACCCGATCTTCCAGAACCATCATGTGTTCGGAGCGCGGCAAAGCTGCAAAGGCGTCTTCGATCTCGTTGAGGCGCATTGTCACGCCGCGCAAAACCCGCGGATCGACCGAGGCGCGCGACAATTCATCAAGCCGCTGCAGGATGTGAGCATACCCGTGTTCCAGGGTCTGCAAAGTGCCTTCGACATTCGTCTGGCCAACCAAGGACTTCAGATCCGCAACTTCCTTGCGAATGTCCTTGGCGAGCTGATCGTTCCGCTTATCGTTACGCAAACGCTCGACCATGTCGGTCAAGCGGCGCAGTTCCGCATTCTGGCGGCTGACGGTTTCATTCGTTCCGTTGGCGAGGCCACCCAAAGCATCGCGCAAGGAACCAAGTTCCTCACGGACATGGGCCAAGGCTTTTTCCTGGGGTTTTCTTAACGCATCAATACGGCGCCCCAGATCCTTGTAGACGTGCATAGACGCGTCGCGGGCAGACGGCCCGGTCCGGCGCGGTTCACGACGGTAGGCATAGTCTTCTTCGTCTTGGTAACGGTGATCCTCATAACCATGATCATCGTAATAACCGACGTCATCACCCATATGATCATGATGATCGTCCAAGGAGTCGATTGCATATCGGCCCGCTCTATGACCGCGAGGCGCGCGGTCGTACTCGTCCTCATAGTCTTCATGCTCGGACAGACCTTGAACCTGCCGGTCAAGACGGTCGAGCGCGCCCATCACATCCTCAAGACCTGCCTCGCGAACTGGCTCTCGCTCGCGGCGTGGCGCATGGCGAGGCCGGCGCTTTTTCGGCGGACGGGCAGCAGGCCGATCTGACCTTTCTGACAACAGGCGGTCGAGTTCATCGGCGACAGCATCCAAATCTTCTTCTGAACCGATGTCGGCATCATGACCCCGGTCATACCCGCCGAGCGCTGTGGCGGTGCGTGTCAACCGTTCAATACGCGCGCGCGGAGCTTCGCGATGAGGCAAATCGTTCCGATCTAGACTGTCATACACTACTCGGCCGCGGCGTCCCGCCTCGTGTTTATTTCTAGCCGGCATATCCTGACCCTGGGCTTATGGTCTTCTGACCGCTGATGGGAGCTGGCAAATTTCGGTCTCCGACGAGGGCCGGAAAGCGGGCCAGCATTTCCAAAGACTTTGTCGACTTAGGGTAAACAGGGCGTTAATTGGCGTTGCCAAATGCGATTCTGGGCCTCTAGCGGGCGTCCGCCAGGTCAAAACTGCTTAGGTTTTGCCCGAATCGTCTGTTGCAAATCTCCGTTTGAGACTTAATAGCGCAACGTCACAGACTAGACCTTGACGCAAACGTAAGCTAAACAGTGAGCAAGAAATAGGAAACAACCCATGCCGGAATACCGGCACTGCAGTCCTCAGGAAGAGTTAAACCTGAGCCTGCCCAGGGACTTCTCAAGGTTTAACGATACTCCGCTTGCAGCGGTGCACAAGACGAGAACAAGGCAAGATGAGCGAAGCGCTTTCAATTCTGAACAACAATGATGAACTTGTCGACGTGGTTTCAGCATCTGATGACGGCAGCAAAAAGACCCAGTTTTCCATCGGCGATCTCGCCAAGGAGTTTGGCTGCACCTTACGGACACTGCGGTTTTATGAAGACAAAGGCCTGATCAATCCGAAGCGTGACGGCGTGAACCGGGTCTATAACCGGCGTGACCGTGCCCGCTTGAAACTGGTACTCATGGGCAAACAGGTCGGTTTTTCCCTGTCCGAAATCCGCGACATGCTTGATTTGTATGACCTTCGCGACGGTCAGGTGACTCAGTTACGTGTTGCTTTGTCGCGCTTCAATGAACAGATCGCTGTTCTTCAGAACCAGCGCCAGGATATCGAAACGGCCATTGAAGAACTGTCCCGAACCGTCGAAATCGTCTCCGGCATGCTGAAGCAGAAGGAAGCCGAAGAGGCCTGATCCTCCGGCAACCCAACATTTTTCATCAGATCAGCCCGGCGCCTCTCATACGGTTGCCGGGCTTTTTTGCACGTAAAACGATTGTTTCTAAATTTTTTTAGCGCAAAAAGCGCAAATCTCATCTATCTGAAAAAATGCAAAAAACGTAGCGTCATGCATCAGTTCTGAGGATTGACCTCCTCAAAATTCCGTCATTTGACCGCTTTCCGGTCCATTTTTGAACTATACTTCCCTTACGACACCACTTGCCGGACTGTGATTTGGTGCGTATATAGATCTCCAAGGTGACGTTTACGGAAACGTCATGCGCAATTCTGACGGCAAATCTGGGAGGATTTCCATGCCGAGTTATTCCGCACCGGTAGATGATACCCTTTTTCTGTTGAAAGACGTGTTTGGGTACGAACGCTATTCAAACTTGCCCGGATTTTCCGATGCACCGCTGGATCTTGTCGAAGCGATTCTGCGGGAAGGTGCAAAATTCACCGAGGAAGTCCTTCAGCCGCTGAACCTGTCGGGCGATCAGGAAGGCTGTACCCGTCACGACGATGGCACGGTTTCTGTTCCAAGGGGATTTCAAGAAGCCTATGACGCCTTTTGTGAAGGCGGCTGGGGCACCTTGTCTGCTGACCCTGAATATGGTGGCCAGGGCCTGCCGCACACTCTGGCAACGATCTTCAACGAGTACGCCTCTTCCGCCAACATGGCCTTTTCCATGTACCCCGGCCTGACGGCGGGTGCGATTGCAGCGCTGACGGTCCATGGCTCTGATGAGATCAAGCAGAAGTATCTGCCGAACATGATTGCTGGAAAATGGACCGGCACCATGAACCTGACCGAACCGCATTGCGGCACCGACCTGGGGTTGCTCAGAACAAGGGCTGTTCCGCAGGCAGATGGTTCCTACAAGATCTCTGGCACCAAGATTTTCATTTCGGCCGGCGAGCACGGCATGTCGGACAACATCATCCACTTGGTCCTTGCCCGGATCGAAGGGGCTCCGGACGGCGTTAAAGGCATCTCGCTGTTTGTCGTCCCGCGCAATGAGATTGCTGAGGACGGCACCTCAGGTGAGCGCAATGGTGTGTCCTGCGGCTCGATCGAACACAAGATGGGCATCCACGGTAACTCTACCTGCGTCATGAACTACGACAACGCGACCGGCTGGCTGGTTGGCGAGGAACACAAGGGCCTCAAGGCGATGTTCGTAATGATGAACGAAGCCCGCCTCGGTGTTGCCGTTCAAGGTCTTTCCCAGTCCGAAGTTGCTTACCAGAATGCGGTAACCTACGCCAAAGACCGCATCCAGGGCCGGTCGCTCACCGGGGCAAAGAGCCCGGACAAAGCGGCTGATCCGATCATCGTTCATCCGGATGTCCGGCGCACACTGATGTCTATCCGCGCCTTCAACGAAGCTGCGCGGGCGTTGATCCTCTGGACAGCGCTCCATGGCGATGTGTCTCACCGGTCTGAAGAAGAAAAAGACCGCCAGTACTCCGACGATATGATGGGCCTGCTGACGCCGGTATTGAAAGGTGTCTTGACCGATCTTGGATTTGCCAATGCCGTCAACGCACAGCAGATGTATGGCGGCCATGGATATATCGCAGAATGGGGCATGGAACAGTTTGTCCGCGATGCCCGGATTGCCATGATCTATGAAGGTGCCAATGGCGTTCAGGCACTCGATCTGGTTGGCCGCAAACTGCCGGCAAACGGCGGCCGCGCTGTGATGAGCTTCTTCAACGAAGTCAATACGTTCCTGAAAGAAAACAAAGACAACGAAGAGCTTTCTGCCTTCACGGGCCCGGTGAAAAAAGCCGTCGACGACCTGCAGGCAGCAACCATGTGGTTCATGAACAACGCCATGAAAAATCCGGACAATGCTGGAGCCGGTTCCACCGACTATATGCACCTGTTTGGCCTGACGGCCATGGGCTACATGTGGGCAAAAATCGCCAAAACCGCCCAGGAGAGCATTAAGTCCGGCGCAAATGGCAAGGAACAATGGCTTACCGACAAATTGTCGTTCGGCACGTTCTACATGGAGCGTATGATCCCAGAAACGGCAACGCTACTGGCGAAAATTTCGGCCGGTTCCGACACCATGATGTCGGTGAGCACCGACGCATTTTAAGCCTTAAGGTCCTGCATTCGCAGGACCTTCACTCCACCCGCGCAAATCAGTTCGGGGCGGTGTAGTGTCGCCCCAGCTTTTCTTGCCAGGGAGATTCTTAACGTTATGGCTGAATTCGTTCTTCACTGCATGGCCCAGTCCGGCCACTCCTATAAAGTCGCGCTGATGCTCGAACTGTGCGGTGCCGATTGGGATACCAGATGGGTCGACTTCTTCAATGGAGAGACACGGAGTGAAGAATTCCGGTCCACATTGAACGAAATGGGCGAAGTGCCTGTGCTGGAGGAAGGGGATAAGCTTCTGACCCAGTCCGCGGTCATCATGGATTATCTCTTCGAACGGTTCGGCAAATTCGGCTGGGACAACGAAGAAGAACGCCGGGAAATCCTGCGCTGGACGATTTTCGACAACCAAAAAGTCTCCGGCATGATCGGGCCGCTCCGGTTCCTGCGCACACTCATCAAGGTTGACGAAAACGACGTCACCAAATTCCTGGAAGGGCGGGCCAAGAGCGCGCTTGCCATTCTAGACAAGCATCTGGCGGACAATGATTTCGCCATCGGCACCAAGCTGACAATGGCCGACTTTTCCCTCTGCAGCTACCTGTACTACGAGGGCGAACTCGGTTTCAGCCTGGAGCAATATCAGAACGTCAATAACTGGCTAGCGCGGATCAAGTCCGTGTCCGGCTGGAAACATCCTTATGACCTCATGCCCGGCCATCCGATGCCGGATGCCGCATGAGGCCTGCCTGATCTCGAGGAGGATCTGATGCCTGAAGCTTATATTTATGATCACGTGCGGACACCGCGCGGCCGGGGCAAGAAGGACGGCTCTCTACACGAAGTGCCGGCCGTCCGCCTTGCCGCTACAGCTTTGGAAGCCATCCGGGACCGCAACGGTCTTGACACCAAAAAGATAGACGATGTGGTTCTTGGCTGTGTCGACCCGGTCGGTGAAGCTGGTGGCGACATTGCCCGCGCTGCAGTGTTCGCAGCCGATTATGACACGTCGGTTCCAGGCATGCAGATCAACCGCTTCTGCGCCTCTGGTCTTGATGCGGTCAATATGGCGTCGGCCCAGGTCATGTCCGGTCAGCACAAGCTGGTTGTTGCCGGCGGTGTTGAAAGCATGAGCCGTGTTGGCCTCGGCGCGTCAGGCGGTGCCTGGCCGATCGAACCACAGGTTGCCATCCCCTCCTACTTCATGCCGCAGGGCGTGTCCGCGGACCTGATCGCGACCAAATACGGCTTTACCCGTGACGACTGCGATGCTTATGCGGTGGAAAGCCAAAAGCGGGCGGGCAAGTCCTGGGACGACGGTAAGTTCGACAAGTCAGTGGTACCGGTGAAGGACATCAACGGCATCACAATCCTGGCCAAGGATGAACACCTGCGTCCGGAAACCGACATGCAGTCGCTGGCGTCTCTCAACCCGTCTTTTGAAATGATGGGCAATATGGGCGGTTTTGATGCCGTCGGCATTCAGGCCCATCCGGAAGTGGAAAACGTCAAACACGTTCACCACGCAGGCAACTCCTCGGGCATCGTCGATGGCTCAGCTGCCATACTGATCGGTTCCAGCACAGCTGGCCGCTCCATCGGCAAGAAGCCGCGCGCACGCATCAAAGCCTTTGCCAACATCGGCTCTGAGCCTGCCCTGATGCTGACCGGTCCGGTGGATGTCACCGAGAAGCTCTTGAAAAACGCCAAGATGGATCAGAAGGACATTGATCTGTTTGAGATCAACGAAGCCTTCGCCTCTGTCGTTCTGCGTTACCAGCAAGCCTTCGACCTCGACCCCGAGACGGTCAACGTCAACGGTGGTGCAATTGCCCTTGGCCACCCTCTGGGTGCAACCGGCGCGATGATCCTCGGCACAGTTCTCGATGAGTTGGAACGCCGTGATCTGAACACTGCGCTTGTCACCTTGTGCATTGGCGCCGGCATGGGCACGGCAACCATCATCGAACGCGTTTAAGGCTTTAGTGGAGGACTAAAAATGACTTACAAGAACTTCACGATCGAAACCGATGAAGATGGCATTGCCCTGGTCACCTGGGATATGCCAGGCAAATCGATGAACGTCATCGACCTCAGCGTCATGGATGAACTGGACGCGGTTGTTGATCAGGTTGTTGGCGATGAGGCCATCAATGGCGCTGTTATCACGTCCGGCAAAAACGCCTTTTCCGGCGGAGCGGACCTAACCATGTTGGAAGGCCTGCTGAAGGACTTCCACCTGCAGCGCGCGAAAGATCCCGAAGCTGCTGCCAAAGCACTGTTTGAAGGCTCCCGAAAACTGACGCTGGTCTACCGCAAACTGGAAACATGCGGCAAACCGTTTGTCGCGGCCGTCAACAGCACCTCTATGGGCGGCGGCACGGAACTGGCTCTGGCCTGTCATGCACGCGTTGCAGACGAAGACCTGAAAATGGGCCTGCCGGAAGTGAAAGTCGGCCTTTTCCCGGGCGCTGGCGGTACTCAGCGTGTCATGCGTATGGCTGACGGCCAGCAAGGCATGCAGTTCCTGCTTCAGGGCAAGACATTGCGCGCGCCGCAGGCCAAGCAACTTAAGCTGATTGACGACGTCAGCCCGTCCAAGAAACTGGTCGCAGCTGCCAAGAAAATGCTGAAAGCCGGTGTCGATCCGGTCAAACCTTGGGACAAGAAGGGTTTCAAGGCGCCGAACGGTAAGGTCTACTCCCCAGCGGGCTTCCAGTTCTGGCCGGCAGCCAATGCGATCTACCGCCGCGAGACGTTCGACAATTATCCGGGTGCCCGCTACTTGCTGCATGCAGTCGTGGAAGGCCTGCAGCTGCCGATGGATCTCGCTCTTCAGGTGGAAAGCCGCTATTTCGCGAAGGTTCTGCAGACCCCGGAAGCGGCCAACATGATCCGCTCCCTGTTCGTTTCGATGCAGGAGCTGAACAAGGGCGCCCGCCGTCCGGTCGACCAACGTCCGAACAATATCAAGAAAGTTGGCATTCTTGGCGCGGGCTTTATGGGCGCAGGCATTGCCTATGTCACTGCCCAGGCTGGCATCAACGTGGTTCTTATCGACCAGACACAGGAAGCTGCGGACAAGGGCAAAGCCCATTCCGATGGCATTTTGTCCAAGGCGGTCAAGCGCGGCCGGTCCACCGAAGAGCAAAAGGCCAAGGTCCTTTCCAAAATCGAAGCGACCACGGACTATGACGCTCTTGCCGATTGCGACCTGGTGATTGAAGCAGTCTTCGAAGACCGCGACATCAAAAAGGTGGTGACGGAAAAAGCCGAGGCAGTCATGAAGTCCCGGGCGATCTACGCCTCCAACACCTCAACGTTGCCGATCACATCTCTCGCCCAGGCGTCCAAACGTCCGAAAAACTTTATCGGCATCCACTTCTTCTCGCCGGTCGATAAGATGATGCTGGTAGAAGTGATCATGGGTAAAAAGACGTCCGACCGCGCACTCGCCATGGCGCTCGATTACATTAAGGCCATCAAAAAGACCCCGATCGTCGTCAACGACAGCCGCGGCTTCTACACGTCGCGTGTGGTCATGACCTACATCCGCGAAGGCCTGATGATGCTGGCAGACGGCATTCCGGCACCGATGATCGAAAATGCGGGCAAGATGGCCGGCATGCCGGTTGGACCGCTGTCGCTCGGTGACGAGGTTGCCCTCGATCTGGCCTGGAAAATCGTCTCGGCCACCCGGAAGGACCTTGGCGTCAAATACGTTGAAGGTCCGCTCGACAACATCCTGGAAGAGATGGTGGTCAAGCGGGAACGCTTTGGCCGCAAGAACGGCAAAGGCTTTTACGATTACAACGGCAAGGACAAGAGCCTCTGGCCGGGCATTCCAGACGTTGTAGGTCAGCCGAAGTCCGCAGACAGTTTCAACATCGAAGAACTCAAGCAGCGCTTGCTCGTCATGCAGGCTCTGGAATCTGCGCGGATCTTTGAGGAGAACTGCCTTACAGACGTTCGTGAAGCGGATGTCGGCTCCATTCTCGGCTTTGGTTTTGCCCCGTACACCGGCGGCACGCTCAGCTACATCGATATGATGGGAACGGCAGCCTTTGTGGATCTTTGCAAGAAGTTCACCCGCAAGTGGGGCCCACGTTTCAAGCCGAACAAACTGCTGCGTGAAATGGCGAAAAACGACGAGACTTTCTACGGCAAATTCCCGCCGAAAGTTGAAGTTGCGGTCAAAGACGCTGCTTAGGTAACGGCTCAGCCACACTGTTTGAACGCCGCCTTGAAATAAGGCGGCGTTTTTTTTGCGCATCAAATAAATTTTGGCGATTTACGACGCTTCTTGATCCTAAATGCGCTCTCATGCAAAGTATGCTGTAAGAAGATGCCGTAAGGTTCACTGGGAGGGGAAATGCCGCTGGAAGGAGAGTGGGCCCGCGCGGATGTTATTCGCGTATTAAAGGACATGTGCCCAAACGCTGGATTGGACTGGTCCCATATCGCCCAGGTCTATAATTTCGATCTGGAAGCACTCGATGACCCGCACGGCATCGTGTCAGTTACGGCGTGGCACGGCGTTTTTGAGTATGTAGCTGAAGCTCTGGACGACGATTCAGCTATGTTCGATCTATTCAATAAAATAGATATCGGTAGTTTTTCTGTTTTTGATTACCTGTTCACTTGTGCTCCCTCCTTGAGGGATGCCTGCCAAGCTTGGATAAAATTTATTCAGATTAGGACCAATGCCTACCACCTGACATACGAAGAAACGGAAACCGGCGCCTATATCGAGTGGCCGAGTTTGGAAGGACGCGGCGAGTGGCGGCAAAACATGTTTGCCCGTATCGGCTGGGCGACACGTCAGCTGGAACATTCCCTCGATATGGCTGTACCGCCTATCCTTATCGAATTGGCCACAAATCCTCCGGCAAAAACGTCAGCATTTCAAAAGAAGTATCAAGGGCGGATAAAGTTTCACGCTCCGGCAAACAGGATTTCGTTTCCCAAAGCATTGCTGAGCCGTCCTCTGCGGCGCAACGATCCACATTTGTACCAGATCATCCTAAAGTCCGCTCTTCAGGAACTGAATGAATTCGGTCAGATGGAATCCCCAATTTCCCGACTTGCCAATGAGATAGCGGCCAGCTTGTCAGAAGGTGGTGCAGCACTGCCAAAAATCGCGGCCAAAATGGGTATGTCACAAAGGGCTATTCAGCGGCTCCTGGAAAAGGAAGGCATCACCTACCGCAAACTCAGTGAAGAGATTCGCAAATCGGCGGCTGAACGGTACTTGCGCTCAACAACTCTGCCAATGAAGGAAATCGCATTCCTTCTTGGCTTCTCAGAACTCAGTACTTTTTCCAGAGCCGTAAAATTGTGGTTTGGTGCCCCACCTCGCAAAGTTCGTGAACGGTTGACGGAACCAGCAAAGAACTATTGCTCGATCG
Organism: Roseibium sp.; assembly: GCF_965216085.1. GTDB lineage: Bacteria > Pseudomonadota > Alphaproteobacteria > Rhizobiales > Stappiaceae > Roseibium. Next base: position 4,271,914 of record NZ_OZ244138.1, read on the forward strand.
ATGAACGCCCAGAAACATCAGAGGAATTACAACTGCCGCCAGAGCCGGAATTCAAGACAACACCTCGGCTTCAAAACTGATTTTGAGACCAAAGTTTTGCAATTAAACTAGTGGAAAATGCCATTCCTAGCCATTTGGAGTAACAAACGGCGGAAAACCGATCAGTGTTCTTGTTGAAAGACTAGAAGTGCACAAAAGAATAAAGCGCGGCAGCAGGTCGGGCTCCCGCGTGCCGCGCTAAACAATCCCTTACCCGGTACCCCATCTGGCGTGCCTGGCACTGGTGCGGACTGACGCCAACCGAAACACGGCCGGAGTGCATCGCCAATCCCCAACTACACCTTGCTGCATGCGTTGTTTGGCAGTCTAGTCTAGACAGCTCAACTGCGGTTATTGTCGTTCGCAACACGGCGTGGAAGCCAAGCGTATGCGGGTGTGGGTGAATTGCACACGCCTAAGTTACTCTTCCAATAACTAGCAATATGCCAGTTTCTCCAGCTTGTCTTTAGCCGGATATGATCGGAAGTTAGCGTTTTGCGACATCAGCTATCATTCAAGCGGATTTCCCCAACATTTATCCAACATATCGCAGTACCAGCAAACAGCCCAATTGATGCCGCGTTGCAATCTGATGGGAGGCTTCCTAAGTTCATGGAATATTTGGAGCCCCGTCTCGGAGTAGAAAATGACAGACAGCAGCTTGAACCGTTTTCTGGGAGGATCTCCCGGCCAGGTACTGCTGCGGCTCGTGTTTCTATCCTTTGTGGTCGGTATTATTTTGGCCGCGCTCAATATGAACCCAATCGACCTCGTTTATATGGCTTGGGACTTTGTTGAGCATCTTTGGAACTTGGGTTTTGATGCCCTTGGGCGCCTTGGCGGATACCTTGTCGCAGGCGCGATCATCGTTCTGCCGGTTTGGGTTGTTTTGCGATTGCTCTCCGTTGGGCGCGGGCGATAACCACCACCAAAGACACATCCTATGCGGGAAATTTAACCAAAAATTTACCAATTTTAATGGAGAGTAAACGTCCTCCCAACGGATGATGCTGTCTATGTCGGTCTTTTCTATTCTCAACAAAGCAAGCCAGCAGCAATTCAATTTGCGCCTGCACAACGGGGCTCAGCCTCAACCCAAGTCTCAGGCGAATGCCGAAGCGCTGGTTACAAATCTGACCGGCACCAGTGCACCGCTTACTGAAAAAGAAAACGAGACCGCCCAGTCTCTTCTGAAAGATTTTACCGAAGCCACGCGGATTAACGGCACGCTTGCCAAATCTGTGAAGGACAGCAAAGACGCAATGCGGAAGGAGAAACTGCAGCGCATTGAGCAACGAATAAAACAGCTGAAAGAGATGATGCGCTTCGCGACGCCCGAACAAGCCAAGCGCCTACTCAAGGAACTGAAACAGATTTCCAAGGAGTTCAGTTCCGCCGCCAAGGACTTGAACAAAGCGGCAGAAAGTCTGGGATCAACCGAGCCGAATTCAGCCGTCACGGCTGCGGCCGATGCATTCAGTTCCGTTATAGACAGCACTCTCGGCAATCAAGCAGCCCCTGCCGCCGTCCCTGCAACAGGCGTTGCCACCAGCGCTTCAGAAGCCTCTCCTCAAGCCTCTTCTTCAACCCAAAGGACAAACTCGGACGCCAATACGGCGAATTCGCCAGAAACACTCAATAAAAACAATATTAATCAGTCAAATGAGGACGAACTTTCCGGAACACAACAGAAAGAACACTACAAGGCTGCCATCTATGCCTACGCTGATCAGCAATACCTCGCTGATAAGACTCATCATGATCAGCGGGTTGAGGGAATGCGGGCAGAACATGAGGACCTACGCAAGATCGCTCAAGAACTTAAGATGCTTGCCAACTGGCTGGAAGCACTTGCTGACAAAGACGATGAAGACCAGCAGGACGACCTGAAGAAAATTAAGGATGCCTTGAAGGCGGGAAACGAAGAACTCAATGATCCGGCACTTCAAGAGACCTTGGGGGTCGGACTAACTGACTTGGCTGAGACCAGCACCGGGCAAGCCACATCCTCAATCAGCATTGACACTTCGGTATCTATAAAAGTGTCGAATATCGTCGTTTAATAGACGCCATCAGCTCCAGAAACCAGTTTTCCTCCCGCCTGGCCAGCAACGCTTAACGCCACTCTATGCAAAAAGACATGACGGTCTGCCAATTCATCAATATCGGTCGAATACCCTCCGCCCAAGACACCGGCCAGTGGAATTCCAACACTGCGCACTGTCTCGATGACATAGCGGTCTCTGTTACGGAGCCCATCTCTGGTGAGCGCCAGCCGACCTAGCCTGTCACCTTCGTAAGGATCCACTCCGGCGTTGTAAAACACGATGTCCCAGGGCTCTCGTTTCAACAAATCCGGCAAAACGTCCTGGAGTTTTTGGAGGTAGGCGATGTCTTCAAGACCGTCGGGCAAGGCAACATCTAAATGGGAGGGTACTTTCCTAACCGGATAGTTCTTTTCAGAATGCATCGACAACGTAAAAACATCCGGATCACCGCTGAAGATGTCCGCGGTTCCATCTCCCTGATGCACGTCCAAGTCAATCACTAATGCCTTGCGGATGGCGCCGTCCGCCTGCAAAACTTTGATCGCAACCGCCACATCATTGAAGACACAAAAGCCCGCTCCATGAGCTCTACGCGCATGGTGGCTGCCGCCAGCCGTGTTGCATGCAAGCCCATGTTCCAGCGCAAGATAACCGGTTAATACCGTTCCGCCTGTTGCACAACGAGCTCTAAGGGCGATATCTGCCCGCATCGGGAAGCCGATTTCCCGGGCGATTTTCTCAGGAACTTCAGCATTGAACACCTGATCGACGTAGTCAGGATCATGGGCAAGTGCGACCCATTCGAAGGGCGCCGGCCGAGGACGGAAAAAATCCCCCTCCCCCAACAAGCCTTCCAAACGGATCAACTCGGCAACAGCGCGGAACTTGTCCATTGGAAAGCGGTGATTTGCCGGCAGATCGGCGCAATAGGCGGGATGATGAACGAATGGAACGAACATTGGCCGCAATATAGTCTTTTGCGGCCTTCTGAAAAGATACATATCCCCAATGCGGATTTGACCCTTGACGCGGCGCCGCCCTACGGCGAAGACAGCATAATCTTCTGAAAGCCCTTTCATGCCATCGCCTAACATTCCCGAAAACGCTGCGGACACCCGCTTTACCGTCACGCACAAAGGTGTGCTTGCCATAGCCGTCCCAATGACGCTCGGCTATCTGTCGACGCCGCTGTTGGGTGTCATCGACATGGCGGTTATCGGGCGGTTGGGGGATGCCGCTCTGATTGGCGGAATTGCACTCGGCGGTATCATCTTCGATCTGGTGTTTACCACTTTCAATTTTCTGAGATCCGGGACGACCGGTCTGACGGCTCAGGCCCTTGGTGCCCGCGATGAAACCGAAATCCGGGCAACGCTTCTGCGCGCCTTTGTGATCGCAGCTTTGGGTGGGCTTTTGCTGATCGCGTTTCATTCTCCCATCCGGAACGCAGGCCTCTGGTTTCTTGGCGGCAGTACTGAGGTACAAGATGCCACAAAGCGCTACTTCGACATCCGCATCTACAGCGCCCCCTTCCTGCTCGCGAATTTCGCCATCCTCGGCTGGTTTATCGGCCTGGGCCGCGCCGGAATTGGGTTGCTCCTGCAGGTCTTTTTGAACGGGCTCAACATTGCCTTGAGCATCTGGTTCGTTATGGGGCTCGGCTGGAGCGTTGAAGGTGTCGCCCTAGCAACGCTCTTGAGTGAACTTGCAACGACCGGCCTTGGGATCATCGTCATCCTGACGCAGTCACAAAACGGCACTTGGCCAGCGGCCCGCGTCGTGTTCGACAAGCGCTTGCTGCTACGGATGATGGCGCTCAACCGCGACATCATGATCCGGTCTTTCGCTCTTCTCTACGCCTTCGCGTTTTTCATGGCCCGCTCTGCTGATCAAGGAGATGTCGTGCTGGCCAGCAACGCGGTACTCCAGAAATTCATCATGGTTTCCAGCTATTTTCTCGACGGGCTAGCAACGGCTGCAGAACAACTGGCAGGCCGGGCGGTTGGAGCGCGTTTGCGTCCCGCCTTCGACCGGGCGCTGAAGCTGACAGCGCTTTGGAGCTTTGCCATGGCCGCGATTCTGGCGATTGTGTTTGCGCTTCTTGGGCAGCACATGATCGACTTTCTGACGACCAACGCCGACGTCCGAGACTACGCCAAGTCCTATCTGATCTGGGTCGTTGTGATCCCACTCATCGGTGTGCTGGCTTATCAGATGGACGGTGTTTACATCGGTGCAACCTGGTCCGGTACTATGCGTAACATGATGCTGGTGTCGTTGGCGGCCTATATAGCGGCCTACTACGCCCTCTTCCCAGTTCTCGGAAATCATGGTTTATGGCTGGCGATTTCGCTGTTTTTGGGATTGCGAGGCCTGACATTGCTGGCGGCTTGCCCGAAGCGCGCCGCCAGAACTTTCAGTTCATAATATCAATCGTTTTCGGACGCCCAGGCATCAACATTGGCGTCCCGAGCTTCCCGCAAGGACCCAAGACCGGTTTCATTGAGCTTGGCAATCAGACCGGTCAGGATTTCGTCAATCAAAGCGGGGCCTTTGAAGACGAGGGAAGAATAGAGCTGCAGCAGGTCAGCACCCGCCGCAATCTTCGTCCACGCCGTCTCCGCGCTGTCGATGCCGCCAACGCCGATGATCGGCAAATCCGGGCCTGCGAGTTTGCGTGCCTTTGCCAGCATGATGGTTGATTTGCGGAACAGTGGCCGGCCGGACAGTCCGCCGGTCTCCTGATAAGGTCCCGTGCCACTCAAACCCTCCCGGGAAATGGTGGTGTTGGAAACAATCAAGCCGTCGACCTTCTTGTCCAGAACCTCATCGACAATATCTTGAAGGTCTTCATCGACCACATCGGGTGCAATCTTCAGCAAAACCGGCACTTGCCGGCCGGACTTGGCAGTGTTTTCGTCTCTCGCGGCCATAACGCCACTCAAAAGATCTGCGAGTGCCGAGCGCGCCTGCAAATCCCGCAATCCGGGAGTGTTGGGAGAGGAAATATTGACCGCGAAATACGACGCGAATTCTGAAAACGCATGTATTCCGGCGACATAGTCTGCAATCCGGTCATCGGCATCTTTGTTCGCGCCGACATTGATACCAAGAACCCCCGGTTTGCCAGCCCGGACAGTGAGCCGGGCGCGCAGTGCATCATGGCCCTCGTTGTTAAAACCATACCGGTTGATCACCCCCTGATCGCCCGGCAAACGGAACACCCGCGGTCTCGGATTGCCGGCTTGCGCCCGCGGGGTCACCGATCCGGCCTCGGCAAAGCCGAAGCCGAGTTTGAGCAACTCATCGGGCACTTCGCCGTTCTTATCGAACCCGGCTGCCATACCAAGCGGATTGGGAAACTTGAGATCCCATAGGTTCACAGCAAGCCGTGGATCTGAAGCGATTTTCCTGCCCGGAACCAGTCCACTCTTTAACCCCAGTACTGTCACGCGGTGAGCGGTTTCCGCGTCCAAAAGCTGAAGACCTTTTTGGGCCGCTTGTTCCAACCAAGTCACACTCATGCATCCAACTCCGGAAATTGATGGGCCCCATCGCCATCTACCGGCAACTCTTTAACCCACAAAGCCGACGTTGGATCGAGGTCTTCGTAAAGGTGGGGAAACAAGGCTCCGCCCCGGGAAGGTTCCCATTTTAGAGCCTCTCCGAAAGCCGCAGCATCAAAGGCTGCGATCAGAAGATCCGTTTGTCCGGCAAAATGCTTGGCGGCGGTCTCCCGGACTTGTTCAGCGCTGGAGAAATGAATGAAACCGTCGGCCAGATCTACAGGAGCTCCTTTAAAAACTCCCGCCGTTTCGGCGTCCTGCCACATTGTTTTTGGCACGATTTTAAAAATCACCGACATCCGCAGCACTTGCTCCATGTACTTTGAGGACTTGCTCGATCGGGTTTCCATCGAACTCGTTCGTAAACGCGCGCAACCTACTCAGCCCCGAAGGGTCAGACAAGCGGGCTTTAGCGCTCTTTGCCGCGGTATTTGCATTTTGACGAAAAAAACATCACCTTCCATACTCCAGAAAAAGGGATTTATTCCTGTTTGATGCATTGTGGGAGATGGCCTGAATGCTGTCGCATGAAAAAGTTTGGGCGGCGATTGACGCTTTGGCGTCTCACAATGGCTTGTCGCCATCAGGCTTAGCGCGGCGAGCTGGCCTCGACCCAACCACATTCAACCGCTCCAAACGAGTTGCAGGAGATGGACGCCCGCGCTGGCCGTCCACAGAGTCCCTTGCAAAAATCCTGGAAGCAACGGGCGAAGGATTGAAAAGCTTCGCGGCACGTGTTGAAACACCGGACAGAGTAACATCGCCGGCACTTCCCAAGGTACCCTTCGCTGGACTTTCGGATGTTACCGAGCAGGCTGCTTTCGATCCCACCGGCCAACCGCAGGGGACGCTATGGGAGACAGTGACGTTTCCGGCAGCGGATAACCAAAGCGTTTTTGCATTGCAAGTCTCCGGCGACAACCTGTTGCCGCTTTATAGGCAAGGCGATGTTATTATCGTTGCGCCATCTTCTGCGGTCAGCCGCGGCGACCGGATTATCATAAAACCTTCTAAAGACTGCCTTGCTGTCTACACTCTCCTTCAACGAACTCCGGAGAGATTGAACGTTCAGACAATCGGGGACAAGCCTGAGAAGATTGCATTTGAACACTCGGCAATTGAATGGACTGCCCGTATCATTTGGGCGAGCCAATAACAGGGTTGAGACCCGGATATGAAGATCCGCCCGCTATTGATCCCCCTTGCCGTTGTCGGCGCTTTTGGAGGCACGGTCGCCTGGCTGGTCTTTACCGATCCGCCACCTCCACCAGACACATCAGGCCGGGTTGACGCGCCACAAGCGGCTGAAAGCAAAGTGGAAGCTCGTTCCTCTGAGCAATCAGAACCCGCGACCGCTCAAGCGGGCACGGCAACGTCAGCAGTCCCGCCACCAGATGAAATCCGGGACGTATCTCCGGACGGCGTTTCTGCGCCAGAAGTCACCGGAAACCTGACACGGATTGAACCTTCTGAGCGCTTCCTGGAACTCATGAATCCGCCGGTCGAACCGGTTCCAGAGGGGCCGTTGAACCTGGTCCATGTCGAAGTTTTGGACGGTGGCCATCTGAAATCCGGACCTTTGACGGTGAAGCTCGCACATATCGACCCGTTGCCTCTGGACGCGACGTGCAAGACCGAGATGGGGGCATCGTGGCCGTGTGGCACACGGGCAAGGACCTTTTTACGCGGGCTGGTCCGGCGGTTTAAAGTGACCTGCTCCAAGGAAGAAGACTTGTCCCCTCAGAAAATCACGGCTGAATGCCTGCGGGGGAAAATAGACCTAGGGAAACAACTCATCCGTTTTGGCTGGGCAAAACCGCTAGACACTGCGCCAGAGGGACTGAAAGAACTGGCCGAAGAAGCAAAGGCGGAAGAAATCGGACAATGGCAGACCGATTGGTATTCCGACCTTCCCGAGAGCAACTGGGCCGATCAAACCGGTCAGGAACCGCTCACGGCCGAAGATCTTGCTCCTGATGTCATCGACTGGAGCCTTCGCACGTTCCAAGGCGATGCAACGACCCTTTTGGATGACCCCGTTCCTGAAGAAGACCTGCTGACTGACGAATTGCCTGAGCAATAGTTACTGGCGCATCATAAAAAGAATGGCGGCCGATCAGAGATCAGCCGTCACTATTTACCACTTCTCATCTCAAAAAGAGTTGGCCGTTAAGCGGACAGCTCTCCGGCCAGAGCCTTGGCAATCATCTCGCGGGTTTCAGAAATACCGTAAAGTGCAACGAACGACCCAAACCGCGGTCCCTTTTCCTGGCCCAACAACAGTTGGTACAGCGCAGAGAACCAGGCCACTGACACACCTGGGCCGCCGTCCGGACCTTTCTTTTTCGGATCCTGGTAACGCTCAATCGCACGGGCGACATCCAGAACCGCATCTTGGATCGCCGCACCATCGGCATCTGCTGGAAGATCGGCAAGCTTGGCGTCAAGCTGCTCGAGCGCCTGCCGCTCGACATCATCCGGTGTTTTGAAGGACTTGTTCGGTTTGACGAAGTCGTCGAAATAACGAATCGCGTAGCCTACAAGCGCATCCAGTTCCGGATGGGTGTCTGCAGTCACACCAGGTGCATAGCGGGAGATAAAGGCCCAAAGCACATCCTTGCTGTGCGCGTTGGAGGCCGACACCAGATTGAGCAGCATGGCAAACGGCACCGGCAATTCAATCTCGGGAATGTTGCCCGAATGGATGTGCCAAGCCGGGTTTTGCAGTTTCTGCTCCACCGGCATCTGCGCGTATTTCTGGGCAAACGTGTAATACTCGTCGACGGCCTTTGGGATCACGTCGAAGAACAGCCGTTTTGCCGTGCGCGGCTTCTGGAACATGTAAAGCGACAGGCTCTCGGTCGGCGCGTAGGTCAGCCACTCATCAATCGACAGGCCGTTGCCTTTCGACTTGGAGATCTTCTCACCCTTGTCGTCCAGGAACAGTTCGTAGACATAATGCTCCGGCGCTGTGCCGCCGAGAACCTTACAGATCTTGTCATAGACGGCCATGTTTGGACCGTGGTCCTTGCCGAACATTTCAAAGTCGACATCGAGCGCTGCCCAGCGCGCACCAAAGTCCGGCTTCCACTGCAGCTTCACATTGCCGCCTGTGACCGGCAGCGTTATGTCCTGACCATCTTCATCGGTGAAGCTGATCGTGCCGTCCTTGGCATTTACCTCTTTCATAGGCACATAAAGCACCCGGCCGGAGGTCGGTGAAATTGGCAGGAACGGTGAATAGGTCGCGCGGCGCTCTTCCCCAAGCGTTGGTAGCATTACGTCCATCAGCTTTTGATAGCGTTCTGCCGCCCGCAGCAGGATCTCATCAAACTTGCCGGATTTGTAATACTCGGTCGCACTGGCGAATTCGTAATCAAAGCCAAACGTATCCAGGAACCGGCGCAGCATGGCGTTGTTGTGGTGGCCAAAGCTCTCATAATCGCCGCCGAACGGGTTCGGCACGACGGTGAGCGGCATTTGCAGGTAAGGCTCCAACGCCGCTTTGTCCGGCACATTTTCCGGAATCTTGCGCATCCCGTCCATGTCATCGGAAAAACAGATTAACCGGGTCGGGATCTTGTCTTCTGTCAAAACGCGGAATGCAGTGCGCACCATCGTTGTGCGGGCCACCTCTCCGAAGGTTCCGATGTGCGGCAAACCGGACGGACCATAACCCGTTTCAAACAGGACCGGTTTCTGCGGATCCCTTTTTTCGATCCGTTTGACCAGTTTTCGCGCTTCTTCGAATGGCCAGGCCTTGGATTTGGCGGCCGCCTCGACAAAGTCTTGCGAAAGGTCAAGCGGAGACAGGGATTGGTCGGTCATGTTCTTCAGATCGTTTCAGTTGTTTTTGAAAGAAAAGCGGGAGAAACCGGCAAACTTTAGGCCTTTGTCCCGCATATTGCGGCGCGACACTAGAAAAGAGCAAGCCCGCCGTCAATCAATTGTCGGCCGCAACATGCTTGAAGCGGCGTCTTTGAGCCGCTACATCGGGGCAGCAAACAATGCCCGGTAGCGGCGAAGGAGATTTTTGAAGTGTCAGGACAAGACCCGATCAGCATCGAGGAAGCCCTCATCTACATCATGGTGATTGTATCGGCCTCCGATAACTCCATGACCGACAACGAGCTGGCAACGATCGGCGACATGATCAAAACCCTGCCGGTGTTTAAGGACTACAATCCGAACAACGTCATTCCAGCAGCGCAGCGCTGTGGCGACATCCTGCAGGAAGACAACGGCCTGTTCCTGGTGCTGGAACTTGTTGGCGACATCCTGCCGCCGAAACTCTACGACACGGCCTATGCGCTGGCTGTTGAAGTCGCAGCAGCTGATTTGCACGTTGAAAAAGAGGAACTGCGCCTACTCCAGCTCCTGCGCGACCGGTTCGGCCTCGACAAATTGACCGTTGCGGCAATAGAACGTGGCGCTATCGCCCGCCACCGAACAGCCTAAGGGGGCAGAGGGCCGTGCGCTTTGCTCGCCGGCGTCTGTTACTTTGGTCCATCGTGTCCCTCGTCGGAGGGGCACTTTTGGTTTTTGGCTTTCTATTTTTATCCGGCCTCGGCGACTTTGATCTGTCCGGGTACGAAACGCAGCCGATCTCGTTTGAATACGATGGCTTCAATGTTTCAGGCACTTTGCACCGGCCGGAAGGAAAAGATCCGCCCGTTGTCTTGATTGTCCACGGTGACGGACCGCAAGACCGGTATTCCGGTGGCGGATATCTGCCGCTGATAAGGGTGCTACTCGACAGCGGAATCGCGGTCTATTCCTGGGACAAGCCGGGGGTCGGCGCCAGCCAAGGCGACTGGCTGGATTTTTCGATGCAAGACCGCGCCAACCTTGCCGACGCAGCGCTTGAGCGTTTGACGTCTCTTCTGGAAATCCAGAATTCCGCTTTTGGTTTCTTGGGCTTTTCACAGGCAGGCTGGGTTTTGCCGCACGTTGGGCAAGCAAATGGACGGGCTGATTTTCTGGTGCTTGTTGGCGGCGCCATTGATTGGCAGAGGCAGGGCCAGTATTTCACCCGCAAGCGCTTGGAGGCGGACGGAACTTCGTCAGCAGATATTGATGCCGAAATCCGCAAACAGTCGGCCCATAACCAGACAGTCTTAGGAGAAAGCGCAGATTTTGCGACCTACCAGCAATCCGAAACCTCGCCGTCACCAATGTCTGAACAGCGCTACCGTTTTGTTCGCAAAAACTGGCGGTCCAACGCTACTGTCCCGCTCACAAGAGCTACCAAACCTTTCCTCACTGTTCACGGCAGCGAAGATCTAAACGTCGACCCGAACTTCAACTCGGCCCAATATCGCGCGTTGTTAGAGAATACCCATCCGGCGAACCGGTTCGAAGTCGTTTCCGGAGCCACCCACGGATTGCTGCGCGCCAGCCTTTTCAATTATCAACGACCCGATCAGATGCCGGGGTGGACCGAATTCGCGTTTATCGCTTTGGGGCGGGAAGCCTATGCCCCCGGCACGCTGGATACCATTATCACTTGGATCCATCATCGTGCTGAGGAAACCCAGCCTGAACGGCAATAGCTTCGCTCAAGCTCCAGTATTCACTATTAAAATCAGAACCGACGGTGCTTTCGCACCGATTGCTCCAAATTGAATGATTGGTTTTACCCGCCCCTAACCGGCGGCCCGCTATGACGCCTCAGGAGCTGGAAACAGTCAGGGCGGAGACGGGAATGAACAAGCCTTCACCGGGCTATCAAGCAACTGTGCGCTACCCTTTAAGGCGCCATCAGCAGCAGGTTTCCCGTAAGGCAGCAAATTCCGCAGGCCGACCGGTCAGGCTCACAGCAAAACCGCTACCCAAAAAACCAAATTGGGGCGTCCGGATGCTAATCGCCATTTCTGGATGGTTGATCGGTGTTGCGGCAGTGTCTCTGGTGATGTTCGCCGAGTACCACTATCCACTTGCGAAGAACCGGGATCCGGACCTCTTCGCGATTGTCATCGGAACAGGGCTCGCTGGCCACGCAATCTATGCGCTGATGGCTGCGCTGGCAGTTGCTTTGCTCACTGCTTTTAACCGGCGCAAGTGGATCTTGTGGGTTTTGATCGGTTTTGCCGGTGGCCTGGTCAGCATTTGACCAGACCTGGCTCTGCAACTTCAGTTTAAGCTGCGGATCGTGTCTGGAAGATCCAGGGAAAAGGCCGGTACTTCGACCTGAAAGGTCGATCCATCTGACCGCTCCATTTCATAGGAGCCTGCCATGATGCCGGAATCTGTCGCCAGCGGGCAATAAGACGAATACTCGTAGGTCTCGCCAGGTTCAATCACCGGCTGCTCGCCGACAACCCCTTCGCCGCGAACTTCCTCAAGCCGGCCTAAGCCGTCCGTAATCATCCAATACCGGCTCAAAAGCTGCACCGGCTGATCTCCGCCATTGTGGATCTCAACCAGATAGGCCCAAATGTACTCTTGCTCTTCCGGCTTCGACTCGTCATCCAGGTAATACGGCTCGACGGAGACTTCGATGCTGTGAGTGATGGCGCGATAACTGCCAGACACGTTTGATCCTTTTGACAATCTGGCCCAAGGGCCGTGTTAAGTTGGCTTATAGGGCGATTGACGCAACCGTGAAAGAGTGTGGCTTGTGAAAAGCGGCCGGATTCCGCATTAACGCCCTAACAATCTCTCTCTAAGACGCTTGATACATGTTAGACGCACGAATTCGCCCACTGATAAATCCACCTTTGACCATGTTCGGGTTGCACTTGGCCCGTGTTGGCGTCAGCGCGAATACAATTACCATCACCGGATTCGGCTTTGGTGTTCTGGCCGCCGTGGCAATCGCCTATGGATATACATTTGCCGGATTTATCCTGATTGCGCTGAACCGGTTCTTTGATGGCCTCGACGGGGCCGTTGCGCGCGCAAACAAAAAAACAGATCTCGGCGGTTATCTGGATATCACACTCGATTTTTTCTTCTATGGCGCCATCCCGATTGCCTTTGCCTTTCTGTCTCCAGAGACCAATGCACTTCCAGCAGCCGCGTTGCTAGCAAGTTTTTACGCCAACGGATCGGCCTTTCTCGCATTCGCCATCATGGCGGAAAAACGACGGCTTTCGACCTCCCGGCATGGTGTCAAATCGCTTTACTACCTGGGCGGCCTCGCAGAAGGCACAGAAACCATCGCGCTGTTTTTGCTGATGGCTCTTTTTCCAGCCTGGTTTCCGGTTCTAGCCTGGACGTTCGCAGCCATTTGCACCGTCTCGGCCTGCGCCCGTGTCTTGATCAGCTACCACGCTCTGAAAGACTAAAATCAGCGCGAAGCCAGCGTTTGGCTTTCGCAAAACTGCCAGAAACTTTGAGCGGCCTTGGATCTGGGGGCCGTTTCCCGCCTTGCCAAAACAATCGACCGCGGCGCGGACGGTGACAGGGGTAAGACTCGCACGCCGACAGGATGTTCCGGCAATGCCAGCTCAGCGATGATCGAGTTGCCCAAGCCGGCTTTGACCAATGCCAGAATGGAATTCACTTGCAGGATCGTATGACTGATATGAAGTGCTATTCCGGCCACGGCAAACCATTTTTCTACCAGCGGTGCACTGCCGCCTTTGGTGAGAATAAAAGGATCCACGCCTAGATCTGCGGCCTGAACTGCCACCTTGTCAGCCAGCTTGTGATGGTCTGGCACCAAAGCAACCAGTTGATCTGCGGCCAGTGGAACAATTTCTAGATCTTCGACGTCTGGATCAGCCAGGATAGCAGCATCAACACCGCCTTCGCGTAAAACCGCCTGAAGTTCTTCATCCGGAAACTCCAGAATTTCGACCGCAATGCCCGGAAACTTGCGCGCGAAGCTTTCCAGAAGTTTTGGCAGGATGTGAAAGGACGCGGACGATCCGAAAGACCCAAGTCGGACGGTACCGGTCCGGTTTTTGCGGACATCCTCCAGATGACGCAACGCCTTGTCCTGTAACAAGTCGGCCTGCTGGGCATATTGCGCCAGCGCACTTCCCTCATCCGTCAAAGTCAGAGGCCGCGATCCACGAACAAGAAAAGCAACTCCAAATCGTTTTTCCAATTGGGCGATGCTCTTGCTGACGGCCGGTTGTGTCACGCCCAGCGCCCGCGCTGCGTCCGATACGCTCCCAGTCTCCGCAATCAACCGAAGCGCGCGCGCAACAACAAGGGGAATGTCCTGTGAGTTCATCGCCTCAATATAACTTCAAGTTATTTTTCTATATTAAACCATTCCCATAGATCATCAAAAAGAGCAATCTCCTTGGACTATCTTCATTATGCCTTTGGAAACCTGGTTGGCCTTTGTCGCTGCCTCCCTCATCCTGACTATGACACCTGGCCCGAGCATCCTGCTCGGTATGGTGCATGCCCTGCGTTTTGGTACACGCAGAACGCTTTTCACCGCGCTTGGTGATATCTCGGCAAACATGATCCAGATGCTTCTGGTCGCCATTGGGCTAGGCGTGATCGTCGCCAACTCGGCGCTCGCCTTTCAGGTGATCAAATGGGCCGGGGTCGCCGTCTTGATCTATATGGCGGTAAAAATGTGGCGCTCAGCGCCCAGTTTGCCGGTACCTGGTGCCCCGGAACCGTCCGCCCACCCAGCGCGCCTTTATGCGAGCGGTTTTGCGGTCGCCTTCGGAAATCCCAAGGCACTGGTCTTCTTCACAGCGTTCTTTCCGCAGTTTATCGACCCGTCCGCGCCATTTGCACCTCAGCTGTCGATCATGTGTCCGACCATGGCCGCACTCGATTTTTCGTTTGTCATGATCTACGCCGTTGGCGCCAAACAGCTGCTTGGCTTTTTACGGCAGCATCCAAAGCTGCTAAACCACGCGGGCGGCGGCACGCTGATGGCCGCTGCCGGACTGTTGTCTGCCGCAAAGTGACGGAGAAGCGGCGATTTAAATCGCCGCCAGGGCCTTCTCGACGTCTTCCAGGAGATCCTGCGGATCTTCCAGGCCGACCGACAGGCGCAAGATGCCATCGGTGATGCCGAGCTCAGCGCGGGCCTCTTCCCCGATCGACTGGTGGGTTGTCGTGGCCGGATGGGTAATCAGGCTTTTGGCATCCCCCAGATTGTTGGAAATCTTGATAAGGTCCAGTGCGTTGACAAACCGGAAGGCCGCTTCCTTGCCGCCCTCAATTTCCAGAGCCAGCATGGTCGAACCACCGCGCATTTGGCGCTTGGCAACATCCGCCTGCGGATGATCGTCCCGCCCAGGATAGATGAGCTGCTTGACCTTCGCTTTGCCAGCCAGGAAATCGGCAATCTGACCGGCGCTGCTTGTCTGCTGAGCCACTCGTAGCGGCAAGGTCTCAAGACCTTTCAAGAGCACCCAGGCGCTGAACGGGCTCATATGCGGGCCAGTGTGTTTGACAAAGGGCATCACCTCCTCGGTGATCCACTCTTCATCCGACAAGACAACACCGCCGAGACAGCGCCCCTGCCCGTCAATGTGTTTGGTCGCGGAATAGACGACAACATCCGCGCCCAGCTCAAGTGGTGACTGGAACATCGGAGTGGCAAAGACATTGTCAACAATCAAACGCGCGCCGACCGACTTGGCAATCTCCGCGACAGCTGCAATATCAATGACTTCCAAAGTCGGATTGGTTGGGCTTTCCAGGAACAAGGCCTTGGTGTTCGGCTTGACTGCTGCTTTCCACTGCTCAATATCGGTGCCGTCAACAAGCGTGCTTTCAACACCAAAGCGCGGCAACAAAGTCTCACAGATGTAGCGGCAGGAGCCAAAGAGCGCCTTGGCGGCGACCACATGATCGCCCGCCTTGACCGAAGCCATCAGCGCCAGATTGACAGCCGCCATGCCGCTGGCCGTTGCCCGGGCCGCTTCGGCGCCTTCCAGCATCTTGATGCGATCTTCGAACATGGCCACAGTCGGATTGGCGTAGCGCGAATAGACAAATCCTGGGTCTTCACCGTTGAACCGGGCTTCGGCGGCTTCCGCGTCGCCATAGACAAACCCTTGGGTCAGATACATGGCCTCGGACGTTTCGCCGAAGGGCGAGCGGGCGGCGCCGCCATGAACCAGCGCGGTTGCCGGACGCCAGTTGGTTCCGGCGGTGTTCTTTGTGTCAGTCATGTCGATGTTCGCTCCAAACGAAAAAACCCCAGCCTCAAGACCGGGGTTCGCACCTCCGGCCTATTTAGCGACTTATTTAACGTGGCTGCAAGCCGGCCGGCCCAAATCACCACGAGTTGGCCCTGACTTAAGCGAAAACGATAGATTGGTCAATCTTGGGCTAAGGATTTCCTACATCTAAGCAGAAAGTCTGTTGGCCTGACCGGCAGCATCCGCTAAGGACGGTAGACGACGAGTGCAGGATGAATTGATGAACGTTACAGCGGACCCAGCCACCACCGGAAGCGCGCTGCTTGAGGCCAGCGGGATTTTGCCCGAGCGCGTCATTCACGCCATGTTCGCGGCACAAGAAATTTCCTCCGATTTGCCGCCGGTCGCTGGCCAGGTTCAGCCGGCCAGCCTGGATCTGCGGCTCGGGTCTGTTGCCTACCGGGTGCGCGCAAGTTTTCTTCCCGGTCCGGACATTAAAGTGGCCGACCGGCTGGAGCAGCTGAAATTGCACACAATAGACCTGCAAGAGGGTGCGGTTCTTGAGACGGGGTGCGTCTACATCGTTCCCTTGCAGGAAAGCCTGGCGCTCCAGGCCGACATCTCTGCAACCGCAAATCCGAAAAGCTCGACCGGCCGTCTGGATGTTTTCACACGGGTCATCACCGACAACGGTCAAGCCTTCGACACCATACCAGCTGGCTATACCGGCCCGCTTTATGCCGAAATCTCGCCGCTTACGTTTCCGATCCTGGTGCGCTCCGGTTCGCGGCTCAGCCAAATCCGCTTCCGGCGTGGACAATCCCTGATCCCGGACGCCGATTTGGAGAGCATCCATCAGGCAGAAACTCTGATGAGCGGCGGCAATGAGCGGATTGGCGGCGGGGTGCAGCTGTCGATTGATTTGGAAGGCAATGGCCCCGGCAGCCTGGTCGGTTATCGCGCCAAACATCACTCCGGCCTGATTGATGTCGACAAAGTCGGCGCGCAGGACCCGCTCGATTTCTGGGAACCGATCTACCGGCGCCAGAACGCCGAACTGATCCTCGACCCGGATGCGTTCTATATTCTCGTCAGCCAGGAGGCGGTTCATGTGCCGCCGGACTATGCGGCTGAAATGGTGCCATTCGATCCGCTGGTGGGCGAGTTCCGCGTTCACTATGCCGGTTTCTTCGACCCGGGCTTCGGCCATGCGGGCGCAGGCGGCATCGGTTCCCGGGCCGTTCTGGAAGTTCGCTCCCACGATGTGCCGTTTATCGTTGAACACGGCCAGACCATCGGCCGCCTGGTTTACGAACATATGGCCGAACGCCCGGCAACCCTCTACGGCGAAGGCATCGGCTCAAACTACCAAGGCCAGGCACTGAAGCTGTCGAAACATTTTCGGGCAGTTGAGTGATCAGCCTTCCATCATGCCTAACCGTCATAGTGCCCTCTCGGGCAAGCGAAGCGCGACCCGGGATCGGCAGGCCACAAATTGTCGGTCGGATGAGCTCGAATCATAGACAATCCAATCAACTCTCCGATCCCGCATCTTCGCTTTCGCTGTGTGCGGAATGACGCGCCAAATATGCCCTTCAAAACCATCACCCGCGAATACGAAGGCTTTCTGGAGGACCGTAAATCCCGATTCCTGGCGTTTCTTGTGCCAGTCGGCCAGTTCGAGGTTCGGTTAGAGGAGCTGCGTAAGGAACACCGGAAGGCCAACCACATCGTCACCGCCCACCGGCGCCTCCTGGGCAATGGCCGGATTGAAGAAAGCGGCAAAGATGATGGCGAACCGGCAGGCACCTCCGGTATGCCGACCTTGCGGGTTTTGCAGGGTGCTGACCTGATCAACTGCGCGGTCTTGATTGTCCGCTATTTCGGCGGCACCAAACTTGGCGGCGGCGGTCTGGCCCGCGCGTATTCGGGCGCTGCACAAGACGCCATCAGCAATGCAGAGCTGATCCCGTTCCAGAAATTTGCGACAAAGACAGTTAGCGCCGATTTTGCATCGAGTTCTGAAATGGAGCAGCAGATCAGCCGCCTCGGCCTGACCGTGGTTTCGCGGGACTACACCGAAGCCGGCGTAAAGCTGACGGTTGAGGGGCCCGAAGATGATCTGGCACGCCTGTAGAAACACCCAGGCGATCTAATCATCACCTTCTCCGGTGACAAACACCCATTCCTACAACCAGTGTGATAGACTCGGGTCACAACACGAAGCAGGTATCGGCGGTGCGGTGCTAAGATCTCCTCGCCGTCACGTGTGTGGGAGTGGCCAAGTGGGACGTTTCGGCTATCTGGTTTTATGTGTTCTCATTTCCCTCTTTTCCGGAGGGGCTGCAGTCTCGGGCGAAAAGGTGGCGCTGGTCATCGGCAACTCGCGCTATGAGCACGTCTCCCAACTGCCCAACGCTGCACAGGATGCGACCGACATAGCACAAACGCTCAATCGCTTAGGTTTCCGGGTCCTCTATGGCACCGACCTCAGCCGGTCTGAAATCCTCAGCCTTGCACAACAAACGCGGAAATCCCTTGCGCCAGATGACATCGCCCTTTTCTATTTTGCAGGACATGCGGTTCAGATTGGCGCTGAGAATTTCATTATTCCGGTAGATGCGCATGGTGAAGATGCGGACACCATCAAACAAACTTCGGTCAAACTTCAGACCATTTTGGCGGAGATGGAAAGCAAGGCAGACCGCAACATTGTCATTCTGGATGCCTGCCGCAACAATCCCTTTGCCATTTCCGCGGCTTCGCGGTCGATCGGCGGTTTTGCCCGCGGACTTGCCAAAGTGGACGCTGGAGTTGGCTCATTCATCGCTTTTTCAACTCAACCCGGCAACATTGCGCTCGATGGCGATGGCCGCAACAGCCCGTTCACAACAGCCCTCTTGAAATACCTGCCCTCCGCGGACGATGACCTTCATGAGGTGATGCGCAAGGTCCGCCGCAGTGTCGTCGAAGCCACAAACAGCAGCCAGATCCCCTGGGAGAATTCGTCGCTGATTGAACGGATTTATCTCGGAGCGCAGTCTTCCCGGCCAAGCACAATTGGCGAGCTTCCAGCACCGTCCCCGCAGCCGCAGCGTATGCCGCAGCCCCAGCAATTTGATCAAACAGCATTTCCTTATGAAGTCGCCGGTCTGAACCCCAACGGCGATGGATTTCTGGCCCTGCGCAGCGGCACAACGTCGTCTTCACAACGGCTCCTCAAGATGCCGGAAGGAACACCTTTGCAAGTTCTGGGACAGGCGGGTGTCTGGTTTAATGTGCGGACAGCTTCCGGGGCGGTCGGCTGGGCTCATTCCAACTGGATCCGGTTTGTCGGCGTCAGAGGCTCATTGCCGCTGGAGAGCTGTGACAGCCTCTGGTATGAGAGGAACGCCATATTTGCGCGCAACGGCTATTGTTTTCGAAGCGCCCGCGGCCGCCAGACATTTTCCAATGCGGGCTGCCGGGTGGGCGTTTCTGCAGGCAACATCCCCTTGAGCGCGGCTGAAAGGCGGGAAGTGGCCCGACTGGTTGCCCGCGAAAAAGCCCTGCACTGCAGATAGTTCGACAAACCGTCACGCGTTGTGCGCGAACCAGGCCATGTAGTCTGCTTGAGCTAGGAAAACTACTGCTCCTACAGGAATGCTCCCTGGCCCAATTGCCTATCTCCCGTGCCCCTGCTCGCGAGTTGGCCAAGCGCCAAAACTTCTATTTGATATAATATTATCTGCCGGACCAGCCACATATCCGCTCTCTTCTTTGTCAGACATCACTCAAACACACTCTTCAATTGCATCTCCTTACGGAATGCATTAAATAGTAGAGATGCGGTAAGCTATTAATTGAATAACTTCAACAACTAACCGTGAGAACGCAAACGCCTATCACGAACATTTAGCTTATCAATACTGATATTTTTTAGACTTAACCCAGAACTGCCGCCTCCTCTTCTCTGACAGAGAAGAATTCGAAAAATATAGCATTACTCATACTCTGCGCTCCTAAATGGAACGCCTGAAACGAACAAAAAACACTTCATTGCCATGGCCCCGTGTCCCAGGACCGGCGGCACCCGATCCACGTCTCCGCCAGGAGATCAACGTGGTTGCCTGACATAAGACCGAATTCCGCTGCGCATTTCGCCTTCCATACAGTGAGGCAACCGGCACCCAAAACAGCAGCGTTCAACAAGGGAGAGAATTATGACACATCCTTTGACACTGACCCTGAAGATCAAGCAAGATCCGCAAACTCTCGCGGCACTCGAAGACCTAAAAAATAGTTTTGCTGAGCACGTTCAACCTTTAATCGAGGCAGCGCTCAGAAAATCTAAGTTGGTGCATTTTGCACGTGTCGCAGTCATTGGTGACAATGAATATATCCAGGTCATCACCGAGTATGATGGTGGCCACCGCGAATACACTGAATTCTTCCGCCGCGAACTGACACCGGTTTTCGCCAAGATCTTTTCGCTGGCCGATGGCGTGCCTGATGTGAACGATCCGGCCGCCTTCTTCGAATTTTCGAAAAACGCCAATGTCCGCACATTAGGCCTCTCCACGGATGGTGCGAAGGACATGAACGGAGACCAATCCGGCTGGCTGTTTTCTGCCTATGACCATGCCGAAGTGAAAGACGTGCTCGGCGCACTCCACGCGGAAGCTGCCGAGTAATCTCAAACAGAGGGGGAGGTAAAAATGCGACCGGAACCGGAAAATGTGCAAAGTCTGTTCATTACCCGCTACCGGCACGAACACAGAGTTATTCTGTTGTTTCGCATCGGCTCCCCCTCTGCGGCTCAATCCTTCTTGAGCCATTGGTCGTCCAACGTGAATGGCGGGCAGGCGCCAAAAGGATCTTATGCCGATACCAGCGGCGGTTCGCTCGCTCCGGTCTACCACTTCGCCTTCAACTGGGAAGGTACATCTCTGCTGTTAAAGGCCCGCAATAGCCAGACCATGGGGCTTGACCCCGATGCTGTCGGCACGGACCTGGAAACCTTCTTCACCCAGGAAGACAACGCACCTTATGCGCCATCAACCGTTGATGACCTCAGCTTGAACGGCCTCAACAAGCCAGAAAACTGGTGGGCAGCTGACACTGATCAATCCGCTTTCCATATTGCCATGCTGTGTTACTTCGATGACGCGGCGCAAAAAACGGAACAGCTGGCCGCCATTCGCACAGCCGCCGCGGACAGCGGCCTTACAGAATGGCAGTTTTCATCATTTCAAGACAAGGCGCTTTCCGGGAAAATTCCGCATAAGGGCATTCTGCACTTCGGCTTTCGTGACGGTATTTCAAAGGTCGACATTGACTGGAACGATATCGGTGAAGCCGGCAAGGTCAACTTTCGGGAAGTCCTGCTGGGCTACAGCAACGAAACCTATCCGACCAACCCAGTGAACCCAGGACCATGGAACGACTTTGTCCGTGATGGCACCTATTTGAACCTGGCCTGGCTTTATCAGGATGTTGCAGCCTTTAACCGGTTCTTGAAGGACAACCGCGCCGCCGCCGAAACTCAAAACGGTGCAGCCGATCCAGAGGAATGGCTTGCGGCAAAACTGATGGGGCGCTGGCGCAACGGGTCGGCACTCGCAACACATCCCAATGAGAGCCCTGATCAAGCGGATCTATCGAATGACTTTGGATATGCCGATGATGGTGATGGCGAAACGACGCCGCTGCATTCACATATCCGGGTGTGCAATCCGAGGGATCAGGCTCTAAGCGCGGCCAATCAGAGCCGGTTCGCCGCGGGCCCTCCCCGCCTTGTCCGGCGTGGCTTTTCCTATGGACCACCCCTGGAAGGCACCGAAGACGACGGTCAGGACCGGGGCCTGATCGGGGTGTTTGCCTGTGCCCGGATCAACGAGCAGTTCTACACCGTGCTCCGCTGGATCCAGCGGACGGAATTCAGCGATCATTTTGACACGATCCGGCGCGGTAACCGGCGGCAGGACATGATGTTCGGGCTAAGAGATAAACCGAGGGCGGAAACCACCAGCTACATCCCTTCAGAAAACGGGGTAGCGCCGTTAAAACTGCCGCTCTCCGACTTCATCCGGTACAAGGGCCTGGCAGTCTTTTTTGCACCCAGCCTGAAAACACTGACCTATCTTGCCGGGCAATGACAGGAAACCACTTCATTCCGCATTCAAATCTTTCTTGATTGCCCCCACTCACAGTAAGCTGATGTGTAATCCGGACATTGGTCCGAACGTATCCGCCCGCCGGGAGACGTCACAATGCAGACCCGCCCAGGCGCACTGATCAGTGGCCTGTTTTTGATCTTTGCCCTTCTTGGCGGTCTCTGGCTCACATTGGACGAAGGTGAGCAGCCGGCAACTCTCCTTTTGGACAGACCCGCGACCAGTGCCCTCGAGCGCAAAATCGGGCACTTGATCATGGTCGGCTTCAACGGAACCAAGCCTACGGACCTCGGCGTCAAGGCCGTCTCCGCGCAACTCGCCGATGGCAAAATCGGCGGTGTTATGCTGCTATCGCGCAACATCACAACAAGCCGACAGCTTAAAGTCCTTACACAGCACTTGGCGCAGCAAAACGAGAGTATGCCGGTTTTTATTGCGGTCGATCAGGAAGGCGGGCGTGTTCAGCGCTTAAGCCGTCTGGGCGGCAACGCATCCTGGCTTTCCGCTGAAAACCTCTCCCACAAAACGGATAACTGTACCATAGGGTCGGTCCGCGCCTACTACGACCGCCATGCTCAAATTCTGCCAGACCATCATATCAATGTGAATTTCGGTCCTGTTGTCGATCTCAACCTCAATCCTGATAATCCTGTCATCGGTAAATCAAAACGAAGTTTTTCCGCAGATCCGGAAACAGTGATCCGCTGCGCTGAGGGGTTCATCGCAGCCCACCAGGCGCTTGGCGTCGCAACAGCGCTCAAACATTTCCCAGGTCATGGCACGACAACCGTGGACAGCCATCACGGGCTGCCAGTCATCGATAGCACTTGGCGGAAGCAAGAACTCACCCCTTACAAGGCGCTCGCTCAAATGGGGCATGCCGACATGATCATGATGGGTCATCTTGTGCACCAAAGGTTTTCTGATGCCGGTACCCTGCCCGCGTCCCTATCTCAAAAAGGTATTCAAGCGGCGCGCACGGCCGCTGGACCCGAAACCGTCCTCATAACCGATGATCTGGAGATGACGGCTGTCTCTAAAGATTTTCCGATTGAAGAGGCGGCGGTCAAGGCGCTGGCGGCCGGCAACGACATTGTCCTGTTTTCCAGTTTCGAGCGCTATGATCCGGGATTGGGAGACCGGCTGAATGCAGCCATTGCCGCTGCGGTCAAAGACGGTCGACTTAAGGAGGATCAGATCAACCGGTCAGTCACACGCATAAAAACGCTGAAACGAAAACTCACACCCCAGCCGCAACCGGCCGGTTGACATTTGATCCGTTCAAATGACCCAGCTGACCGCGGTCTACTTTGGATAGCCGCACGGACATGTCGCATGGGAAGGCGCTTCACCCCCACCTTACGGGGTCATGGCCTGCTGCCGCAGCTCTTTCAATTCAGCCCTGAGCGCTTTGACTTCCTCCAGGATCTGACCCGTTTCATCGTGGATCGCTTGCCGGTTGGCATCAGCCTCGGCTTCATGTTCTTCCTGCATGGCCGAAACGATAATCCCGATGAAGAGGTTCAAAACCGTAAAGGCGGTGCACAGAATGAATGGCACGAAGAACAGCCAAGAGAGTGGGTAAACCTCCATCACCGGCCGGACAATGCCCATCGACCAGCTTTCCAAAGTCATCACCTGGAACAGGGTATAGAGCGACAGACCGATGTCGCCGAACCATTCCGGAAAGGTTGCGCCATAAAGCTTAGTCGCCATCACCGCAAAGACATAAAACACCAGTGCCATCAGCACCATGATCGAGCCCATACCAGGCAAAGCGGCAATCAGCCCACCGATGACCCGGCGCAGTGATGGCACCACGGAAATCAAGCGCAAGGCGCGCAAGATCCGCAAGGAGCGCAAGACCGATAGCGAACCGGACGTTGGCATGACGGCAATGACCACGATGGCAAAGTCGAACAAGCTCCATGGATCTTTGAAAAAGCGCAGACCATGGGCATAGAGCCGCAGAGCCAGCTCAACGACAAAAACCATCAGGATGATTTTATCGAGTGTCAGGAGAAGCGGACCGGCAACGGCCATGACCGCCGGACTTGTTTCCAGACCCAAGGTCACCGCATTCACAACGATTATGCCGATGATCCAGTATTCCCATTTGCGTGAGGTTACGAGGGCCTTGACCAGATCCCGCATTGTCCGTCCTAAATGTTCTGAAATCGCCTTGTGGCGCTTGCGCCGCGCGGAACATGGCGACTTCTCCTCTTGGATGCAAGAGTGAGCGTCAACATTTGCCAGGTTTCAAGCCGCTATTTTTGCACTGGGAGCCGTATTTGCCGTAGAAGGAATTTAGTCTTTCAGACTATTAGTTTAAATGCAGACTGCATTCTTTTGACATTTTCTGAATGTTATAACTCCGCATGAACAATCCCTTTGAACACTCACCAACGCGGAAGAGAAAACACAGTGGTTAGATGGCGCACTCTTTTATGCGCAGTTTTTGTTTTCGCGCTAACGACCGCTCCCAAAGCAGATAATCAGGTGAGGATTTGTTTTGAAAACTGGCCGCCATATTACGCGATCAATGAAGCAGGTGCGGCTGAAGGCGTTGTGACTGAACTCATTCAAAACATTCTCAACAGTGCTGGGCTGCGTGCAGAATTCTTCAACAAGCCCCCCATCCGCTGCCAGGCCGAATTGCGCAGTGGGAAAATGGACATGGGGCTCACTGCCGACACCCCCAAAGATGGAATATTGCTCGGCAACACAGCGCTGACCTATTGGATTATTGCTGCAGTTGTTCCCGCAAATACTCCAGAGAAGCAGTTTTCTGGCTTGGACGCCTATCAGGGAAAACGGGCTTTGCAGATCGCTGGATATGATTATCCAGCCATCATTCAAGATTTCGAACCGCGCTGGAACATTGAAGAGGTGGATTATACACCGGTTTTGGAGGAGGAGGCGGCAATCACGCCCTATCGTATGCTTGAATCTGGTCGCGCAGATCTGCTGCTTGAAGATCTTTATTGGTCGGAATATGTCATTGAAACATACGATCTGAACCTCAAGGCCTTACGCCCAGCAGTGGCCGTTGTGCGCGGGTATGCCGGATATGCGCAGCAGCGGCGTGACCTGAAAGACCTGGTCGAACAACACCTTGCCACCATGGCCGCAAACGGCAAATTATCTGAACTTTATCGCGCAACCACCGGTGTTTCTTGGGATGTTCTGGACAATCAACACCCAGCAAATTGAACAAACCCAAACGTTTGCGAATTTGCTTCTCGAATTTGATATGTTAGATGAAATCGATCGGCGCAGAAACCACCAACCGAAGTGGTTTGGCTTGCGCGGGTGTAGCTCAATGGTAGAGCAGAAGCTTCCCAAGCTTAAGACGGGGGTTCGATTCCCCTCACCCGCTCCATATTTTTCAATGACCTAGAAGATAGCCAACCAAACGGTGGGCCGTTTAATGCGCACTCCGAAAGCGCGCTACTCGCTTTTTGTCGCCAATATCGCAGTCTACATGCTCGTGTCCTGAGGCTGGCATTGCATTTATTCCATTCAACAGAGCTCAATGGCCGGGCGGCAAAGAACAGTTAGGTGTGCCTTCGGTGCCCGCCACTTACGACCAGTTCAGCAAGTTTCCGAATGCTTGCCAGCTTCAAACACCCGTTAACAGCTGCTCGGGAATACTGGGACAAGATGCCCCGGCCGACCCATTTGCAAATCTGGAACCACTTAAGCCCTGCAATAAACGCATCCACTCCCGTCAGCGACAGGCATCCCATTTCTTCCGCGCCGCTATCTGTGAACTTCCAAACGTCAGCTGCTGCGGAAACGCGTTTCCCCAGTGGGCCAAATACAAAAAGGTTTAGCAGAAAACTTACGGCTGGCGGCAAAATGCCATCGCCGCCTCTGACCGGAGTGTCAAACTTGCCCCACCGCAATGGCATCTTTCGCAAATAGTGGGTAGGCCTCGGAAATGATTTGATTAAACTCAGTTTCGGGCATTGGCCGGTAAAACTGATACCCTTGCCCATAGTTGCAGCCGGCAACGGTCAAAAGGCGACGCTGATGCTCTGTCTCAATTCCTTCAGCCGTGCAATCCAGCCCCAGGTTCTGGCAAAGATTCAAGATGGTATAGACCAAAGCGGCACAGGTCTGATCACGCTCCATCGGCATGACAAAGGCCCGGTCAATCTTCAACTTGTCGAAACTGAAGTGATGCAGATAACTTAGAGACGAATAGCCGGTTCCAAAGTCGTCCAATGCGATCCGGACTCCGTGTTTTTTGAATTCCAGGAGTTCTGCGAGCGCTGCTGATTCCTTGTCCATCAGGACATTCTCAGTCACCTCCAACTCCAAGCGCTTCGCATCCAGGTCATGTTCTCTCAGGCACTCCAAAACCTGATTCAAGAACTCACCGGTACCCAGTTGCTTTGGCGACACATTCACCGACACTGTCATGTGATCCGGCCAGCCAGCTGCCGCTCTAATTGAGGCCCATAGAACCTGGCTGCCGATCTCCCGGATCATGCCTACATCTTCGGCCAGCGGAACAAAAGTCGCTGGCGTAACAAAACTTCCATCATCTTTACGCCAGCGAACGAGGGCTTCCGCGCCACTAAGCTCTCCGCTTCCTAGATCGATGACCGGCTGAAAATGGGTTTCCAGTTTTTCTTCCCCAATGACGGTGGCAAGTTCTGCCTGAAGGCGTCTCATACCCCGCAATTCAGCCGCAATGATATTGTCAAAAACCTTGTATTGATTGAGATTTTCGGACTTGGCCTTGTACATGGCCGCATCTGCATTCACCAACACCTCTTCTGCTGAACTACCGGGTTCAATCGGAGCAATGCCAATCGCAGCACCTGATTGCAGGTTGAGATCCCCAATACACATGGGGCGTGCGAACTGTTTTGAGAGCCGGCGAGCCAAATATTCCACGGACCCGGGTTGAGGCGACTTAATGATGACAGCGAACTCATCTCCGCCCAGCCGGGCGGCGAAATCTTCTGCCCGGCAGGTCTGCTTCAGAACATGCGCTGTTTCCTGCAGAACCCTGTCGCCAATGTGATGGCCATATGTATCATTGAGGCTTTTGAAGTTGTTCAAATCCACCAAAATTAGGGAAAATCCACGACTGCCGTAGGACGCGCCGCGCACAACCCTGTCAAGGATCTTGTTGAACGCCAGCCGATTGCCAAGGCCAGTCAGGGCGTCTGTTTCGGCCGCACTCATAATTCTGGCTTCTGCCGCTGCGTTCTCTGTGATGTCCTCGACTGTTTCCACTCAGCCACCGTTTGGTTTTGGGGTCAAAGTGTAAACAACGACACGCCCGGTCTGCAGCTTTGCCTTGGTTCGGATCACTTTACCGGCTTGCATGATTTTCTGGACACGCGCGGCACCGCTCTCAGGATCACCGGCGAAATTTCCGTTCGCCTTATGTTGCGCCAATAGGATTTCAAACGAGGTGCCAAAGGCCAAATCTTCATCTGAAAGTCCAAGTATTTCGGACACGCGGCGGTTGGCGTAGAAAAGTGTACCGTCCCCACCGAACACGGACACTCCCTGCTTCATGGATGAGAAAGTGATCTCGAGCTCTTGGGACCGCTCCCGCGCTTCATGCTCCCGCCGTTTCAGGTCATCGTTCAACCGGACCTCTTTGGTGATGTCCCAATTGACGCCTATGACTTCTGTGGGTTGGCCCTCAGTTGCCGGAAGAAATTTCCCGTGTGCCTGAACCCACTTTTGGGTGCCGTCTTTCAGGACGATCCGGAAACGATACTCAAAAGGCGAGTTGGTTTCCCGCGCAACGTCCAGTGCGTGACTGGCAAGATCCAGGTCATGTTCATACACCCGGCCAGCCCAGTCCGAATAGGTCCCCTTGAACTCCTCTGGTGCGCATCCATAAAGCTCGTACATTGCGGGATCCCACTGCAGCCGGTCCGTGGCGAAATCATAACGCCAAACCGCGATTTTCGCAGAAGCCCGAGCCAAATCCGAAGTGAACAATGCACGCGTGGTCTCATCATAGCCGGTCAGTGTTTTCCTGATCTGTTCGCTCACCAACCCAAGGACCAGGATTCCTGCAACATTGCCCAACAAAAAGACGTACCAAGCCTTGCTCAGGATCGAAAAACCAAACGCCCAACCCTGATCAACAAAGAAAAGAGGCATGACGCAAATCGTCGCAATAGCCGAGAGCCCAAGGAAATCGAATACACCCGGTCTGCGTTTCAAGAGTGTGTCAAAAAGGTAACCGGCAAAGACGCCCACTAAAGCATAGACCAGCGGGCTCAAGGAACCGCCAATGACAACCGGCCCTCCGACATGAAAGCGGGCTGCTCCCGCGATAGCTGCACAGATAACGCCGCCAATGGGACCAGCATAAAATCCGGCTAAAACGGCCGGCGCCGCACGAGTGTCAAAGGTCGCCCCTCCAGGTGCCTGAACAGGAAACTCTACAACCACCATACTCAGGACACCGAAACATACGCCGATGATTATCTTATGCCGCTTGGAAAACTCAGACCTTCCATTGTTCATCGCAATGAAATGTAAAACCAAAGCCCCGAGAGACAACAAACCCAAATTTGTGACAATTCCGACAAGCACCGGCTCGCCTCCACCAAGGATTTTAAATACGCGCTATAGTAGGGGTAAATGAGAGTTACATATTTATTTACAGACACAACCATTAATATACGTAAAAACCCGTACCTTGACGTAAATTGACGCAGAGTAATTTTATTTAATTACATTGAACAATGTAAATTTTCGCAAAAAAACTATTTCAAGCTTTGCAATCTAGAAAATTCCACCATTGATTTATAGGTACTTTTTCATGAAACACGCTGTGGTTTCCCAAGTTAGGAATTCGGAAATAATAAATCACTTTCGCCGAATCGGAGCGAACCACCCCAACGAAATACCCACCAAGTATTAACGCTATGCAATATTACCACTATTATAAATTACAATTATACAATTCACATTCTTTGAAACAATCGAAATCAAATCTCAAATAATTAAGCAATATTTCAAATTCTGACCCTAGGGTAATTCAAGCAAATCCCCGACAGAAGGTCAGCACATGTTTTCAGGTCTCCGTTTGTCAAAAAAAATTCCCGCGCTGGTCGTCGGTGCAGCCGCAATCGTCGGTGTCGGCATAGGGGTTTCGAGCTATGTCACGTCTGTCTATAGCCTCGAAGAACTAACTAAGGAACGGCTTCTAGCAGCAGCCACCACGGGCGCAGACGAAATTCACGCGTATCTGGAAACAAT
Source organism: Roseibium sp. (assembly GCF_965216085.1). Taxonomy (GTDB): domain Bacteria; phylum Pseudomonadota; class Alphaproteobacteria; order Rhizobiales; family Stappiaceae; genus Roseibium. The sequence goes on from NZ_OZ244138.1 coordinate 4,301,040, forward strand.
TGAACACCAGCTGGTTCTGGTGGCCGAGCATCCGGGAACTGTCACTGCTGTTCGTGATTTCACGAAGATCTGGAACGAATTGAAACAATCCGGCAACGACCCGGTTGCCAGCCTCCAGGCAACCTACATCACCGACAACCCGCATCCGACGGGCGAAAAAGAAAAGCTTTATGACGCCGGCACCGGCAGCGGCTACGATGCGGCCCATGCAAAATACCATCCCTGGTTCCACAAATTGCAGAAGGATGAGGGATATTATGATGTTTTCCTGTTCGATACAGAAGGCAATCTAGTTTACTCCGTCTTCAAGGAACTGGATTACGCCACGAATTTCAAAGCCGGCGGCGGAAAATGGGCTGCTACAGACCTCGGCACCGTCTACCGGGAAGCTTTGAAGATTACAGAACACAGCGCAGTCGCCTTCACCGATTTCAAGCCCTATGGGCCAAGCCATGATGCCCCGGCCAGCTTCATGGCCCATCCGGTCGTTGAGAATGACGGCACCATAGTTGGTGTGCTTGCCTTCCAAATGCCGGTCAACCGGATCAACGAGTTAATGCGCCATGACCTTGGGCTTGGTGAAAGCGGAGAACTTGCCCTTGTCGGAGAAGACCGGCTGATGCGCAATGACACCAATTACACTCCAGACGTCGACGACATCCTGACGACCGAATTGAATGACCCTGTTATCGACAAAGCCTTTACCGATGGCGAAGCCTTCGGGTACGGCGAGCTTCATCGCGGCGAACTTCTGGACATCGAGGCGATCAAGTTCGATTATCAAGGCTATCACTTCGCACTGTTGGCAATTCAGTCCTATAAAGAAGCGACAGCTCCGACCATTGCCCTGCGCAACCGGATGTTGACCATCGGCCTCCTTCTGCTCTGCATCGTGGCCGCCGCCGGCTATTTCGCCGCGCGCGCGATCACCCGCCCGATCAAGGACATCGTCCGCTCCATGAATCAGCTGGCAACCGGTGACACCAAAGTCGAGATCCTCGGCGAGGACCGCACCGATGAGATTGGAGACATGGCTCAAGCTGTTACCATCTTCAAGGACAACGCCGTTCAACGCGAGTTCCTTGAAGTCCGCGCCCAATCGGACCTGGATAAGGAACGCCAGCGCCAAGTCTTGCTGGATACTTTGATCCAGAACTTCAAGTCCTCCATGTCAGACCGGCTCGGGATGGTCGGAGAACAGATGGAGATGATGCGCGGTGCTGCAGCAACCCTAGATGAACTGGCCAACAACGCGCGCTCTGAATCCGACACCGCTGGATCTGCATCAAAGAGTGCCTCAGAGAACGTCTCAGCGGTTGCGGCTGCAACCGAACAAATGACCGCGACAGTTCAGGAAATTGCCAATCAAACCGAAGCGACCAGTCAAATCGTCACGGAAACAGTCGAAGCGGCCGAAGTCACAAACAGCAATGTCCGGACCTTGTCAGAGGCGGCAGAACATATTGGCAGTGTTGTCAATCTAATTCGCGATATCGCAGAACAGACCAATCTGCTGGCTCTCAATGCAACGATAGAGGCAGCCCGTGCAGGTGAAGCCGGACGTGGATTTGCTGTTGTTGCCTCCGAAGTTAAAGAGCTCGCCGAACAGACTTCTAAAGCCACTGACGAGATATCCGGACAAATCACCGGAATTCAGGGTTCCGTTCGCGATGCAGCTTCTGCGATTGAAGGCATCACGGAAAAAGTTTCCACAATCAAGGACCTGACTACATCGGTTGCCGGCGCCATCGAAGAGCAAAGAGCAGCAAACCAAGAGATCGCCCGGTCCGCCAAATCCGCTGCAGACAGCACTCAGGACGCCGCAAGCCGAATGGAATTCGTGTCGAGTGCAGTGATGGAAACATCCGGTGAGGCAAGCTCGGTCAACACGGCCTCAATGTTCATTTCCCAGAGCAGCGATGCCCTTAGTCAGGATGTGGCAGACTTCTTGGAGGGAGTTTCCAAAGATGTGGAAGACCGCAGACGCGCAACTCGCAAACCGGTCTCAACAGGTGTGAACATTAGTTTAGAAGACGGTGGCTCGCGCACCGTCCAACTGGCGGACATCAGCGTCACAGGCGCGCATATCCTGGACACCTCGGACATCAAGATGGGCATAGGAATCGTGCTCAACTTTGAAAACGGTATTCAGCTAAAGGGAACTGTAGTCCGCGAAACCGGAGCCGGATACGGAATCGAGTTTGCGGAACCCCTTCCGGAAGAACACGAGCTGATTGCGGCCTAACGATCAAAGCGTTTTCTTTCAAATTCTGCCATTTTGAAGACTGCATTTTGCCCCTCGGCAAGAAGCACTTACGGTGCGTCGAGCAAATAGCACTACGAGGCGGACGAACCGAATGCACTCACCCGCAGGGCTGGACTCTTTCGTCCGCAGACAGCATTGGTTCCAACTTATCGGAAGCAACACCAGTGTGCTAAAGCCGGCTTGTTGTAAAACAAACCTGCACCGGTCATATGGTTTTAACTGATCGAAAAATACCCTAGCCGCATCCCCGGCTGAAACACCAAACGACAGCGTTATAAGAGGCATCGCTCAGACGTTATCGGAATATAGTCACTGAGGGGCGCCGTAAACAATCCGCACCCATGTAAAGTTAAATTGGCGCTGGTTGTTTTCACTAAACAACTTTTCGGGATTTGCTCCGATTCAGGGATTCGCACGGCACCTGTTAGCCGAAAGGGCCTCCGCCTCTACTCGGCCCTACTCTTTCGGAAACTGCATTCGCCCTTCGACAACATTGCCATTTCCTTCGTATCTCAAGGAATCGAAACACATTTGCAACGCCATCTGGATCCCGCGGCCATTGGGCCGGTCCGGCGAAGGGTCGAAAGATAGCATCCTCAGATGGTCAAACCCCTCCCCTTGGTCAACCACACGAATCGTGACTTCTGCTGCCCGGGCACAAAAATGAACCCTCACACAACGATCGCAATATGGTTCTTCTAACTGGCGCCGGTCTATCTCTTCCATCAATCGCCCATTGAGCATCAACCTGGCTTTTTCGTCCATGTCGATCCCAAGGTTGCCATGCTCTACCGCATTGGAGAAAAGTTCCCAGAAGCCGAGTGAAGCCCGCGCCGGATCTGGTGTGTTAAGCGCGAGCATACTGGATAGTTTTTCTGCTTCAGCATGGGTCTTGAATTCAAAACACCCCTCCAGCAAACGTCCAAATGACGAGTGATGGGCCGCGACATACTCGCGAATTTCATCCCCGGAGAGATAGGCATCAATTGCCTTCGCAAGCGACGGTCCCGCCGAGATGCTTTCTTGTTTGGGTTTTGGGGTCATAAAATAACCTACTGAAAAGTGTTATGGACAGTAATTCAGACAAACAAGCGTCAGATCATCGTCAGGACCGCTGGCGGAGTTCGACAAAAGATGACTGACAACATCCTCCACCAAACGGTCCGGCTCCAGAACCTCAGACGCCGAGATCAGCGCGCATAACGTGTCGGGACTGAAGATAGAGAGCGGAGGCTCAGGCGTTTCTATCAGGGCATCGCTGTACATGAGCAGGAATGACCCTGGCTTGAAATCAATGCCAAGAGCCTCATAATCGCCATCCTCAACAAGCCCCAATGGGAGGCCTGCGGTCTTCAGAAGTTGCAAATTCCGGTCTGTGCTTTGATCCCCAACCACAACCGGGGGGGCACTTGCTGAAGCGTAACTGAGGGTTTCTTTTGAAAAATCGATGAGGCCGCAAAACATCGTGGCAAACTGACCCCGCGGCAATTGTGTATACAGAAACGTGTTTGCCATACCCAACAAGTGGTTTGGACTTGCACATTTTGGCGCTGCGTTGTTCAAAAACGTCTGAAATCGAAATGTATTCAAAGCCGCGCCAACCCCATGTCCGGAAAAGTCTACCAGACAAACCATCAGCCTTTCAGGACCCAGTTGGTGGATGCTCCAAAGATCCCCCCCCAAACCTATTGACGCTCGATAAAAACTTCCGAATCTGACCGGATATTTGGCCTGCACCTGTTCCTGCACCGCAACACCTGGAAGGATGGCTTCCTGCATTTGGCGAGCTTGAACCAGCTCCTGCGCCATACGGTCATGGTATTCGAAAAGACGTTTGATGAGACGCCGCCGGTCTAAATGAACCCGCAATCGTCCGACCAGTTCAAGATGATCAACCGGTTTGGAGATAAGATCGGAAGCGCCCGCGGAAAAAGCCCCATTCCGGTCCTCCGGTTTAGTGAGGCCAGTCATAAACAAGACAGGCACATCTGGCATCTCGGTGCCGGCTCGAATCTGCCGGCAAAGCTCGTAGCCATCCATAACCGGCATCTGTATGTCCGTCAGGATCAAATCCGGGCGCCAAGCATGCGCAACATGGAGCGCTTCCTCTCCGTTTGCAGCAACTTGTATGTTGTTAAAACCATGAACTTCGAGGTACTTCCGGATCACTGACAACATAACCGCGCTGTCATCAACAAGCAGGATACGTGATGTTGTTAGAGGCTCAATCGCCACACCCTCTTCTGCCATCAATGCAGATGCAGGATCCGTCACCTAACAGGCCTCCCGGATATCCAATATCTTGTCGAATTTCCCGAGTTCCAGAAGCGACTTAACATGGCCGGACGCTCCCTCGATTGCGAGATCCCATCCATTCTGCTTGCCTTGCTCATGAGCGACCACAAACATTCCAAGTCCGGAGGAATCGATCGAAACAAGTTTTTCCAGGTTGAACACGCATTTCCTGGTTCCAAGCTGCGTTATCTCGTCCAGCATCTTTCGAAAGGCAGTGTGATCTGAAAAGGTCAAACGGCCGCCCAATGCAACATAAGTTGCTGTATCGGAAGGCGTGATACTGGCATCCATCTTTAGTGCTCCCTGTGCTTCGGCCCTAGGGTTTGGACCCATAAATGAAATGAAATCGGCGGTGTCATTGGCCACAGAGTGAACATCTGCTCGTTGGCTTAGAACAACTCGATGTCATCATCACCGTAATCATCCCCAGCCTCTTCAGCGGCTGCGGCACTCTCGGAAACAGGCAACTTCACCACGTCCGCACTCTCCGCTTTCATAGCTGCTTCGGGATACCACATCTGCTGAAACCGGATGCTGAGCTCGTTCAGACTAAAGCTCTGTATTATATTTGTTTTCATGACGTCTTCAGGGGGCCGGTCCTGCCAGGGAACCGCCACTGCATCGATCGCCTGTGATCTCAACTTCTCGTTTTCCTGGTTAATGACCTGAAGCGCGCCATTCACATTCTGCAAGACCTGTTTACAACGGTCATGAAACTGCAAACTGACAACTGTGCCTGAGATATCCTGGGTAATTTCCTGCGTGGTTCCTGCAGTCGATTGGAGAACTTCTGAAATCTGCTCGTTTTGCAGCACAAGCTGGTCAATAATTTTCGCAAAGCCCGCATTCACTTCAAGTTTTTCCTCAGAAATCTCCATGGTGGCGATTTCCTCGACTAACCCTTGCGCACCCTGAACACCGTCCGAAATGGATGTAATTTGCGTCTTCAAGCTGGTTGCCAGCGTGTCAACAGATTTGGCTAGTTCGCGCACTTCGTTTGCCACGACCGCAAAGCCCTTTCCGGCTTCACCAGCACGCGCGGCTTCGATTTTCGCATTCAACGCCAAAAGATTGGTTTGACTGTTGATCCTCTCAATACCCGCGACACTTTCTTCAACTTTTTCTAACTCAAGGGTAATGTCTTGCAGCCGGTAGACCATCTTCATGCCGCGCGAAGACAACTGCAGGATCTTTTCAATTAGATCGGAGAGTATGTCTTTTAGACTGCCCGCCAGTTCAGGCAACTTGCGCGGCACACCGTCAACTTCAACGGATTCAGCCAAACCGGCAAGGTTCTGAATCGTGGCAAATTGTTCTTCGGATTTTTCTGCAATGTTGTGAAAACGATCAGTGACGGCTTCGATGTTTTCATCAAGTATAGAATTTGTGCGGTCTATTTCCGCCATCAAACCATCGAGGGCCTGCCGCTGAGACACACTCAACCCTAAATAATCGGCTAGAAGGTCCTGAGCGCGGGAAGACTCGCTATCAGATGCCACGAGCTCCGCATTGTTAAAACCAACAGTATTTCCGTCTGCGGAATGGCTTTTCATAAAATATCCCCTTGCAACCCCTCCACTTATACCAAGCTTAGGTTGAGATTTTGTATATTGAAAACCTCCCCAATACGATTCCTCACTTAAACTCTGATTGCCCCACCTTTTTCTTTTACACAAATATCTAATATTTTTCCCGCAATCTTACCTAGAGGCAATTGAGTTTCCACTCCCCCCGCTTCAAAGGCAACTTTCGGCATTCCGTAGACCACCGATGTGCCTTCGTCCTGACCAAGTGTTTTTGCGCCCGCGGTGCGCATTTGAAGAAGTCCTTGAGCACCGTCTTTTCCCATGCCAGTCAATATTATGCCGATTGCATTTTTTCCGGCAGCATTCGCAACTGAATGCAATAGGACGTCCACGGAGGGGCAATGCCCTGTCACTCTATCTTGTCCGCCGACCGAGCACACATAGTTGGCCCCGCTGCGCGAAATACGAAGATGTTGATCGCCTGGGGCCAGATAAACATGACCAGGAAGAATGCGGGCCCCGTTTGTTGCCTCGACAACGTTTACTGCACATATCCCGTTGAGCCGCCGGGCAAAAGTTGATGTGAAGGAAGCGGGCATATGCTGTGTGACAACCACGGCCGGGCTTGCTGCCGGTAAAGAAGCAAGTACCTCTGTCAAGGCTTCAACACCCCCGGTTGAAGCACCAATGGCAACGATCATCTCCGTGGATGAAAATCCCGCGGCGGGGGTTAGCGTACTGGCCGGCCGGACCTTAGGAGCCTGTTTCACCCGAACCCTAGCAGTCGCTGCAGCCTTTACTTTCTCCGCAAGCTCCTTGCCCTTTTCTGCAAGGCCATGCTGTAGGTCCTGTGTTGGTTTGGCAACATAATCTACAGCCCCCATTTCCAGGGCTTGCAGTGTCGCATCGGCCCCTTGCTGCGTGAGTGAGGACACCATGACAACGGGCATCGGCCGCAACGCCATCAATCGCCTTAGAAATTCGAGGCCATCCATTCGCGGCATTTCTATATCCAGAGTAATGACATCCGGATTCAGCTGTTTGATTTTCTCACGAGCGACATATGGATCCTGTGCGGTTCCAATAACCTCAATTCCGGGGTCTGCCGATAACAACTCGGTCAGCAGCTGACGAATGAGCGCAGAGTCATCAACAATGAGAACGCGTGCGGGATTTGTAGACATTTTCGTGTGCCTCCTCAGCTGAACAACTCAACATCACCGGATTCGACGGGGGTTTCATTGAGGTGCGATTTATAGGTGCGTTCAGTTTGCACCACTTTGCGATCCGCGCTGTCTTTCAGAAACAGTCGCTGTACCCGCCCCGTCGTGGGGTCGTAATGAATGCGCCTGCCGTGTTCGCCACCGAGGTCTCTCGCAACGATCCGCAACCCCTCGCGCTTTAGGTAAGATAGCGCAAACTCCGCGTTTTTCTGTCCGACCATTGTTATCCCCTGATACAAAGTCGCCCCGCCAAACAGCTTGATCTCCAAATCTGATCGCGAGCATCCTGATGCCAAAACATCATTGATCAACGCTTCCATCGCGTGATTGCCGTATCGCAGGGCAGCTGTCACACCGTTCCATTCATGCCCTTCACTTTCAGGAAGCATAAAATGGTTCATTCCACCGAAACCGGTATGCGGATTGCGAATACAAGCTGCAACGCAGGAACCAAGCACAGTGATAATGATCTCATTCGATGCTCCAGTAGTATATGAGACACCCGGCAATACGCGCACGGCGTATTTTTGCAACTTAACATTGAATGTGCGGACAATTTCAGGGCTTGCTGGTTTCGGCGTTCCGGCCAGAGCCAGAGATGTACCGGCAGCCCCCACTATTCGGTTCTCCTGTAAATTGTCCGGCCCATTAGCTGGAAAATGTGCTGACTATCAAGAAGGGTTTCGGAGTGGCCGATATAGAGCCATCCTCCGGGTTTGAGCATTTCGGAGTAACGGCGGATCAACTTCGATTTGGTCGGCTCATCGAAATAGATCATGACGTTTCGGCAAAATATGGCATCAAAAGGCCCCTTCATCGGCCACGCCCCCAGAAGGTTTAACTGCTTGAACGTTATCAGATTTCTTAGCTGGTCTGATGCAGTGACGAATTGCTTGTCAGCACTCAGACTGAAATATCGCTTCCGCAGACTAGCCGGAATGGTTTCCAAATCACTGGCTGAATACTTACCCGATTTACCACGGGCCACCATCGACGTGTCGAGATCCGTCGCCAGGATACGCGCGTCCCACGATCCAAGCCTCGGAAAGGCCGCTGAAAGCGACATGGCGATCGAATAGGGCTCCTCCCCGGAAGAACAGCCTGCCGACCAGATTCGCAGCCGGTTGTTTCCGGTCTTGTGTGCTTCTTCCTGAACCTGCTGAAAGACCACTTCCTTCAAGTGATCGAAATGGTGGGATTCACGGAAGAAACGGGTCAGATTGGTCGTGATCGCATTGATCAGCGTCCCCAGCTCGTCATCCCCGCCAGGGTCTTGAAGAAGACGGCAATACTCCCTGAACGAAGACAGCTCCAATTCCCGTAAACGTCGCGCGAGACGGGAATAGACCATATTCATTTTGTGGTCTTTCAGTACAATTCCGGTTTGCTCGTGAACGAGCGACGCCAAGTACTTGAAATCCTTAAATGAGAATGGAAACTCTCTTTGTTCGGCGACATCAATTGACGCCATGACTCTCCCACCTGATTAACAATCTGTGCAGCAGACCAAGCCGCTGCACAACTTCTAGAAGATCACTCGAGTGACTTAGAATTCTTTCCAATCGTCATCCGCGTCAAAGGCCGTTTCAATATTTGACTGCATGGCCGCCACGGCTCCTCCGCCACCGCCAGAGGCCACCCGGGCTGCAGGCATTGCCACTGGCTGAGGCCTTGTTTGCCGCACCGGTGCTGCAGCTGCTGTTGAAGCCGCATCAACCGAGAAGTAGGACATACGCTGGTGCATACCTTCGGCCTGCTCTTGTAACATCCGGCAGGCGGCTGCATTTTCTTCAACAAGCGCAGAGTTTTGCTGGGTCATCTCGTCCATCTGGCTGATGGCCTTATTGATTTCCTCAACACCTGTTGCCTGCTCAGTGCTCGCCGCTGCGATTTCCGAGACGATGTCGGTAACCCGTTTGACTGAGTCGACAATTTCCGTCAGCGAGCTGCCCGCATTGTTGACCAGATCAACACCATCTTTCACCTGCGATCCGCTTTCGATGATCAGCTGTTTGATATCTTTCGCGGCCTCAGATGATCGCTGCGCCAGAGACCGAACCTCGGATGCGACAACCGCAAACCCTTTACCCGCGTCTCCTGCTCTGGCCGCTTCCACGGCCGCATTCAGCGCTAAAAGGTTTGTCTGAAAGGCAATCTCGTCGATCACGCCAATGATGTCGGAAATCTTCTGGGATGAATCCTCGATCGCAGACATTGCGGTAACCGCTTTACCAACGACTTCTCCGCCGTCCGATGCCACGCTGCGAGCATTGATCGCCAATTGATTGGCCTGCTGTGCATTGTCCGCGTTCTGCTTGATGGTCGAAGCAATTTCTTCCATAGAAGCAGCGGTCTCTTCCAGATTGGACGCTTGCTGCTCTGTCCGCTGCGACAAATCGTTTGTGCCAGTGGTAATTTCGGCCGATGCGTTGGTAACCTCATTTGCACCGACAACCACTTCCGTAACAATCTCGCCAAGGCGCGAAGCCGTGTCATTGAGCTTGTTCTTAAGATCCTCGAAGCTGCCGCTGTATGTCTTGGTGATGCGGCTGTTCAAGTCGCCCTCAGCAAGCGCTCCGAGGTTAACACTGACATCATCCAAGGCCGAGCCGGTTGTATCGCAAAGGCGGTTCATCGCTTCCGCCAAGCTGAGCATGAACCCAGACTTGCCTTCTAACGGCACACGCTCTGCGAAGTTGCCGTTCACCACCGCGTTGACAACGGAGTTAATCTCGTTTTCGACCGCCCGTTCTTGAGTGACGTCTTTCCACTCAACAACCGATCCCAAACGGTTTCCTTCAGCATCGAGGACCGGATTTGCAATCAAATCAAAGACACGACCGGCGACGTTGATGCTTGTCTCATAAGTGGACGAAAGCCGCTCAAGCATTCCCCTCTGATGCGCCGGGTTCTTGTGGAAGACATCAATGTTGGACCCGACCAATTTGTTGACGTCAAACTGAGACAATTCCTTGCGCAGATCGGCTTCAGCATTCTGCATCATCGACGTCACACTGTCGTTCATATAGACGATGTTGAAGTCGTTATCCGCCACCATGACGTTTGTTGAGCAGTTGTCCAGCGCAACACGTATCCGCATGTTGTCTTGGAAGGCCGTTTTGGCTTCACGCTCAAGAGCCACTGCTTTGGTCTTGTCGGTCCATTCAACAACAGTACCCAGCCGTTTCCCCTGATCATCCACAACAGGGGTCGCAATAAGATCAAAGATACGATTACCAATCGTAAGGGTTGTCTCAAACGGCGACGTCAGGGCCTCCAGCATCCCCCGTTGGTGAGCCGGATTTTTATGGAACTGATCCATGTTGGCTCCCATCAGTTTTTTCGCATCAAACTGCGGCAACGCTTCGCGAAGATCAGCTTCAGCGTCGTTCATCATTTCTGAGAGGGATTCGTTCATATAAACAATGTCATAGTCATTGTCGGCGACCATCACGTTGGTCGTACAATTGTCAAGCGCCACACGAATTCGCATGTTCTCGCGCGCGCCTTGATCTGCTTTCTGCAGTTCGTCGCGGAGCCTTTCGAGACTGTTGGCCATCTCTCCGATTTCGCCACCGCTCTCGGTATCCGTTACCGTGACATCCAGCTCCCCGTCAGCAACCTTGCCGATCTGTTCACTCAAACGGATGAGTGGACCGGAAATACCGCGACCGATGACAATCGCCAGACCGGCTCCAATCGCAAGGCCGACAACCAATAGGCCGACCATCAAGAAGATCATGTTCTCCAAAGCAGCATAGGCGTGATTTGCCTCATAAATCAGCTTCTCAGCCTGTTGCTGTTTGAAACCACCAGCCCGCTCACCATCGGCACCAACCTCACCATCGATGAAATCAAGGATCTGGTTCTGCAACGGAATGACTTCTTCGCTGACGCGAAACGCAGCCATGTTCCAGGATGGGGCCTCCCTTAGTGCAAACAATTCACCGGGAACCGGTTCGAAGTCGTCATAGGCGCTTTCAAATTTTGAAAATGCGCTTGCTTGGGAAATGCTCAAAATCCTGGATTGGTTGCGTAGCGACCCCAAACGATCATCCAGAATGGCCCAGCGCTTCTCGAATGCTGCTTTCGCAGCCACATCTCCGGAAATCAGATACAAACGCAGATTAGCGACTGAGTTGGCCAGGTTTCCACGAACATCGGCCATGGTCTTTAGCAAGGCTTTGCGTTCAGGTGTCGCGCTGAGCTTCTGCTCGTCGTCAATCATTGCCGTAATCTGCGAAAACAACTCGTCGGCTAGCGGCGTCGCCTTTTCACTCAGCATCTTGAGTGCCGGAAACGCTTCCGGTGTCCCGATCACTGTCTTGATTTGACGCTGTGCCGCAGTGAATTCCTCAAACGTGGCTTCAAGTTCTGTCCATCGCTGCAGATTGTCAGCGGATAGCATTTCGGCCTTCTTGTGAAACTTTTCCAGATGGTGTTCCAGGCCAGTCAAAGCGGCGTCATGCTCGTCCCGTGTTTCATCACTCGGATCCAGGATGAGGCCACGTAGCGCGGATACAGTTCCCTGAACATCCTCAGAAAGCTGCGCACTGGAAAGGGTAACTGGTGCCCTGACCTGCGCAATATCCCCAACGTCATGTTCAATCGTCTTGCTTTGCACAATGGAGAAAACAACCGCAACAGGCAGCAACAATCCTACAGCACCAAAACCCAATGCCAGGCGCTTGTTAATGCTCAAATTCGAAAGCTTAATGGACATTGTCCAATCCCCCTATTCGCCACCCACCCAATCAGGCAGCGACCTCTGTGCTCGACCCAAAATCCCCACGCTGAAACAACTTCTCGAGCGATAAAAGAACGACCATGTTTTCTTCCACTGGGATGATGCCGGAAAGAAACTCAGCCGCAGCGATACGATCCATGTCCGGGACAGGACGGATCTGATCTTCGTTCACGGTCAAAATGTCGGAGACAGCATCGACGAGCAGTCCCATGGTGCGCTCTTTAACTGTGACGATAATGACTACGTGAAAAGGTGTTGTCTCGGTGCGCCCCAGGCCGAACCGGCACCGCAGATCGAAGGTGGGTACAATCGTACCACGCAGGTTCAGCACCCCGAGATTGTAGTCCGGCTGATTGGGCAAAGGTGCTGTTTGAGTCCACCCCTTAATTTCCCGAACAGCCATTATGTCGATGGCGAATTCCTCATCACCGACCCGGAAGCTGATAAACTGATGCAACTCCCCTTGGTGTACCGGCGCGGCATCCCCCGCCGCATCATTCATGGGGACATTGCTTGCCTGTTCGCTCATCCTTTTTCCCCCGTGTATTGTCACACTGTTGCCGGCGATTGAGAGCCGTCCGCTTTAGTCATCGGTACTGCCGGAGAAGACGGCGATGCGCCGAGGTCTTCCGATAGTTTTGTCCGAGCTGCCACCAACTCCCGATGCGCAGGAACCTGCAGCATCTTCAACTGTTCAATGTCGAGGATCAGTGCGACCCGTCCATTGCCCAGAATTGTGGCGCCCGACACCCCGGGCACCGGATCAAAATTCTCCTGGATACTTTTGATCACAACCTGCTGCTGACCGATCAGCTCATCAATCAGCAAGGCAACCTTGCCGCCATTTGCGGTCTCCGTGACGACCACCAACCCTTTGCATGGGTCACTAATGGCATCGGGTACATTAAACAGCTGATGGATACGGATCAGGCGAATGTATTCGCCGCGCATGGCAACCACTTCACCACCACCTGCCAACGCACGGAACTGCTCTGTGGTTGGCCTGAAACTTTCTACGATACTTGTTAGTGGCAAGATGTAAGTCTCGGCACCCAATGCAACCAGCATTCCGTCCAGAACGGCAAGCGTCAGAGGAATGGTAAGCGTAAATCGAGTCCCCTTGCCGTAAGAAGACTGCACCGAAATACGGCCACCGAGATTGTTGATATTCCGGCGGACAACATCCATCCCGACACCACGTCCAGAGACATCGGTGACAGATTGCGCCGTTGAAAAACCGGGTGCAAAAATAAGGTCGTCGATCTCTTCGTCTGACAGCTTTGCGTCTGACGGGACAATCCCCTTCTCGACCGCCTTCTTGAGCAGAGTTTCCCGGTTGATCCCTTGCCCGTTGTCGGTCACTTGAATGATGATGTTGCCACCAGCGTGACGGGCGGAGAGCTTGATCGTCCCCAGAGGTTTCTTGCCGTTTTCTGTCCGCACGTCCGGATCTTCAATCCCATGATCAATCGCATTGCGGATCATGTGCGTGAGCGGATCGGCCAGTTCCTCGATAACCGTCTTGTCGACTTCGGTTTGCTCTCCCTCCGTGATCAGGCGAACCTGTTTCCCCAGCTTGCCGGAAACTTCCCTGACCAGCCGTGGCATGCGGGCGAACACCGATTTAACTGGCTGCATTCGGATCGCCATGACGCATTCTTGAAGCTCACGAATGACACGGGCCATCTCCTCGTGACCCTGAAGGCTCATCCCAGTTGTGCCCGGCCGACCGTCACTGGCTTGCTGGGCTTGCATGGATTGCATAATCACCAGCTCTCCAACGACATTCACCAGCCGGTCGACACGTTCCAAGTCCACCCGAATTGATGACATGCCGCCTTGAGCAGAAGCTTGTTTGGACCCTGCTTCTGCTGGAGCCTTTGGAGCAGAACTAGACTGTTGTGGAATTGCAGCGGGTTCGACAGGCGCCAGCGTTTCCGGTTTCTGTAGCACCTCTGCCTCTTGCCCGCTCTGTTCCTGAACCGGCGTAGTTTCAACATCTGCGTCAACCGCTTCAGCTTGCGCCACAACAGTGATCTTCAAATCACAGTCGTCTTCGACGAATTCAAAGACCTCTCGGATTTCCGCCTCACCATGATCGGTGGCAAGCAGAATTGACCAAGAGAGATAGGAATCTTCCGGCTCCAGTGACGTCAGGTTCGGTAACCGGGAATAGTCGCATGTCACCACCGCATCGCCTAACCGCTTCAACTCGCGGATCAACAAAAGCGGGTCATTTCCATGGCGAAACAGCACAGAATGCGGACGAAACTCGATTGAGAATGTCTGGCGTGACCCAGAACCTCCCGATTGGTCGGGCGCTGCTTCCTGATGCGCGTTTGTTTCGGCGTTGCCGCCACTTTCAATTTCGGAAAGGATCTGATCGAGATCCGCTCGAACGTCCGCACCGTAGCTGGCATCCAGAGCCACCTCCCCCTGCGCGGCCTCAACCATAGCGGCGAGGATGTCGCCAGCCCGGATCAGAACATCTACTACATGTTTGGTTTGCGAAATTGCGCCATCACGCAGATGGTCCAGTAAAGCTTCATATCTATGTGCGAATTCGACCAGTTGCATGAAACCAAATGCACCGGCCCCGGCCTTTATGGAATGAACCGCACGAAAGATGGCATTCAGAGCCTCACTGTCGGCCACCTCTTCCTGCATGAGTGCAAGTCGCTCATCCAGATCTGCAAGCAACTCGGTACATTCTTCAAAGAACGTCCTCTTGAATTGCGCAAGTTCGTCATTGCCGAAAGATTGGCCAGACATGAAACCTTATCCGTGAGTTTTAGGGGCAGACTTTGTTGACAACCTGAACGAGTTTGTCCGGCGTGAAAGGCTTGACGATCCAGCCGGTAGCTCCGGCAGCTTTGCCATCAGCCTTCTTGGCGTCGCCTCCCTCGGTGGTCAGGACGAGAATGGGGACAGCACGGTGGCTACCGCCCCCACCCCGGACCCGTTTTACGAGCGTTACGCCATCCATATTCGGCATGTTGATGTCTGTAATAATGAGGTCGACCTTGTCCTTCTCAAGGACAGACAGAGCCTGAACACCGTCTTCTGCTTCGACGACATCAAAACCAGCACCTTTCAACGTGAAGCGAACCATGTCTCGCATGGTTTTTGAATCATCTACTGTCAGGACGCGCTTACTCATCAATCTTTGCTCCACTGTTCCATCTGATCGGAGAGGCCCAAATCTTCGAAGACTTGCTGGAAACTTTCGGTTTGGCTGATAACCTCGAATTGCTGTCCATCACTTCCAGCTTGCAGTGCAGCAGCAACCAGCACCTGAGCGGCAGGCGTACCGATCTGATCAACTTCGCCGGCGTCTATTTGCAAGTTGGAGTTTTCCAACTGCGCAGCCCGCAAATCTTCGGCCAATTGCTGGACGCGAGAGAAATCAACACAACTCGGAAGCTGGAATGGACTGTTCGCGTCGCTTGTCATCAGGATCACCGATTTAGTAATTTTTACCACTGAAAGAAAATCAGTGTAATTAATTCTAGACTTACTCTACGTAATAATAGAATGCTCGCCTATTACCATATGGTTAACTCAATCAGAATAAATGTAATCACATGACCACAACCGCATGCAAAATCTCGATTATTTAATATTTTGGAAAATTAAATTTATTATCCTGACTTCGCGCTACTAATGCGTGCGTAAAATCCAAAAGTGACACGATCTGGTAGAATCACTTGATGCCTCACAAAGAATTGCAGTTGCCAAACACACTGGATAACGCTGCGGGCCCCGACGTTATGGAGCATCCGGCCGCGTTGATCAGCGCCCTTTCCGAACCCGATGCGCTAATCTATTGGTGGGTGGATATCGCATATCGGACAGTGAAGTATTCGCAGTGTTTCTGCCGACAAATTGGTGTACAGCGCGACACTTTAAAGACAGAGCCTAATGCTTGGCAGCCTTATGTTCATCCGCAAAACCTTGAAGAACTTAACAACGCTCTTAAAAGTCTTCGAAAAGACTGCTTTGAGGAAAAAACACTACAAATCCGGTTTTGGGGCCCCGGAGGCGAGTGGCAATGGTTCAAAACTCGAATAAAGAAGGTGCAAAATCCTGCAAAACACGACAGGCCCTTCGGACTGATCCTTTTTCAGGACATCACTGCCGAAAAGCGAGCCGAGATTATGCTGAAGGATCAAAGCTCTCAACTTGCCCATGCTTTGAATAACGCAGGGCAAGCCGTCTGGGACCGGGATTTCAGAACCGGCACAACCTTTTACTCTCGGGCTTGGTCTGAAATGTTGGGGTATCGGCCCGAGTACATCACCGACGATCCGAATATGTGGCAGACACTGATGCACCCGGATGACCTGCCAGGTGTACTTGCCGCAGACCGAGCCCATCTTAACGGTCAGACGGAAAGTTTTCGGCAGGAATTTCGAATGCGCCACAAAGACGGCCATTGGGTATGGATCTTGGATCGGGCGCAGGTGGTGGAACGGGATGGCCAGGGAAACCCTCTCCGAATGATCGGCACCCATGCGGACATCACTCAGCGGGTTGAAACCCATGCGGCCTTGGAAGCGTCTCAGAAAAAAGCCGAACAGGCAGCCCAGGCAAAGTCTGATTTTTTGTCCAACATGAGCCACGAGCTCCGCACCCCCTTAACCAGCATTCTCGGTGTTTCGGATTTACTCTTGGAAGAGTTGCGCGGGATTCTGGCGGATCAATACATTTCCGCCCTCACCATGCAAAAGGAAGCAGGATCCGGATTGCTGGCCATTGTAAATGACATCCTTGACTTTACTAAAATCGAAGCCGGCGATCTGCCGATCGAAAATACACCCTTTTGTTTGCCAGAGCAGGTCGCGACCGTCCTGGACTTGGTTGAAAAAATCGCGGAAAACAAAGGCGTTTCGGTTCACCTCAAGATCGCAGACAGTAGTCCGGATCATGTCACCGGAGACCCTTTTCGAACCCGGCAAGTCCTCATCAATCTCGTGTCAAATGCGATCAAATTCACGCCGTCCGGAGGACTGGTTACTGTCAGTATCCGGCAAAAGCCGGAAGGTATAGTCGAGTTTCAGGTCGCGGACACCGGGATCGGGATCGCACCGGATGTCATTCCGAACTTGTTTAAGCGGTTTACACAGGCAGACACATCCACCACACGCCAATACGGCGGCTCGGGCCTTGGCCTTGCCATATCCCACCGGCTCGTCGAACTGATGGGCGGCCACATCGATGTCGAAAGTACCCCAAATGAAGGGTCAGTGTTTACGTTTGAAATCCCCCTAGCAGTGGCAGAACCTGCAACAGCGCCATCGCAAGATACTGTTCCAACCATACCTTGTGAGGAAAAGCTTGACGGTATTCGCGTCCTTCTTGCCGAAGACAATGAGGTCAACCAGGCTCTGATAAAATCACGCCTTGAAAAATCGGGGGCTACGGTTCACGCCGTGTCCAACGGGTTGGCTGCGGTTGACGCAGCTACGAACGAAACGTTTGATGTCATCCTAATGGATATCCAGATGCCCATCATGGATGGAATGGAGGCTAGTCAAGCCATCAAGCAGGACGCAGTTCAACCAGATTGTCCCATCCTGGCGCTGACGGCGAATGTCTATGCCCAAAAGAAAGCCACAAAAGATGGCATTCCAATAGATGCCTGGCTCACCAAGCCAGTGGACTGGTCTTTACTGATCTCTTCAATCGCCAAACTTCGCGGCAGTGGACAGCATGATGAAACACCAAATGCGACCGGCAATGACTCGATAAATCGCGAAAAACAAACTGAAGAAAACGGGTCAGCTTCTTTGACACAGGAGACCGAAGCCGACAATAACCCGCAATTGAAAGAGATGCTGGATCTGGTTGGCGCTGAAGAAACCTTGCGCCTGGCTAAAGTCTTCGAGGAAGAATTGAAAACCCGCCTGGAAGTTGTTCAGGCGGAACGCGAGAACCCTGCAGAACTCTCTCGACAGGTTCATGCACTTGCTTCTGCTGCATACTCGTTCGGCTTCATCGCACTCTCGGATTGTTGCCGTAAGATCATGGCCTTGTGCGAAAACACAGATCCTGATCTAGCCTCAGCCCTTGATGAATTCGACGCCCTAGCTTCGCAAACGTTGTTTTCCATTAGTCAGATATCAAATCGACTAAGTACAGCACAGCGATGAGACCGCTTGCTAGTCGTGCAGGAAGACCGGGACAAAATGCCCCGGCCGTTCCATTTGCAAATCCGGGCCTACTTTAGCGACGCAATAAACGCATCCACTTCCGTCAGCGACAGGTATTCCACTTCTTCCGTGCCGCTGTCTGTGAACTTCCAAACAACAGCCGGTGCGGAAACATCGCCATTGACGTCAAAACGGACATTACCGGTCGCGCCCTGGTACATCACGGTGCCGCCCTCGGACAAAGTGGCTTTTGCAGCTGTGAACCCGGCCGCATCCGCAGTTATTGCTTTGCCTTTTGGATCGGTCACTTTGGAAACGGCCGCTGCGATATCGGCACCAGAGGCATCCTTGCCGGCTGCTTCCATGGCGAGCAGTGCGATCATGGCTGCATCATAGCTGTTCGCCAGTCCCGGACCATTCGGCTCGGAGCCGAATTTCGCCTTGTAAGCCGCCTTGAAAGCGTCCGCGCTCTCAACGCGCGGCGAAGCCGTGTCCGTCCCCAAGGCACCGCCCAGATATTGGAGACCGACATTGTCCCGGAACTCATCGGACTTCAGGGAGTTTGCCAAGATCATGTTCTGTGTGCCGCCAAGTGACAGCCATTCGCGCACAGCGGACGTGCCTTCAGTCGGGTAAAGCGCCAAATAAAGCGCTTCCGGCTGGCTGCCGAGCGCCTCGGTGACTTCGGCACGATAGGATGGCTGGGCATCGTTGATCGCAACAGAGGCCGTGACCTTAACCCCGGCCGCGGCAAAGTCCGCCGCGATCAGTTTGGCCATGTCCTGACCCCAGTCATCGTTCTTGTAGAGGATGGCGACCGATTTGAAGCTCTTGTCTGCAGCAACTTTGGCACCCATCGCGGACTGAACTCCGGTCGTGGCAAAGGTGCGGAACCAAAGGCCCTTGGTTTTGCCCTCTTCCGCCAGCCTGGTGAAGGCCGTTGACGAGGAACAGCAGGACATCTGCATGACACCGCTCGGCACGGTCACTGATGACAGAATCGGCATGGAGACACCGGAAGACACTGCGCCCAGGAGCACTTTCACCCCTTCCAGATCGACCAGCGCCTTGGCCGCATCGACACCAACTTTCGGATCGACCTGAGTGTCCCTCAAGATCATCTCGATAGAACAGCCCCCAGCGCCACCCGCTTCATTGACCTGGTCAACAGCGAACTGGGCAACTTCCGCAATCGGCCGGCCCCAGTCCACAGAGGTCGGCAATGCCGCTCCAATCTTGGTCGTACAATCCTGGGCTTGAACACCGCTGCTCAGAGCCGTCAGGCCCGCGGCGACGGCCGCAAAAACAAGTGCTTTTCTCATGTTAGTCCCTCTGCTTGTGTCTTTTCCCGGTGTCCTCCTCCGGGTTGCGAAACGACTAGCCGCTCGGGGAACAGACCTTGGGGTCTCCAGAGCAGCATGCCGACGATCACCATGCCGATCAGAACGAACTGGATCGAGCCGGTGTAAAGTTGAGCCTCAACAGGTGCGAAGCGGGACAGGGCCCAGCCGGAAAACGTCCAGGCGCCCCAGATCAGAAAGGCGCCCGCCATAGCGCCCTTGTTGTTGCCAGCACCACCAACAATCAGCATCGCCCAGATCTGGAATGTCAGGATTGGCAGAACATCCTGCGGACTGACAAAGGCGTAGAAAGTGCCGTAAAGCCCGCCTGCGAGACCGATGATCACCGACCCGGTGACAAAGGCGGCCAAGCGTACCTTGTCGGGGGATTTTCCGAGCGAGCGGGCGGCTGTCTCATCCTCGCGGATTGCCCGTAACAAGCGGCCGAAGGGTGAGACGGTCAGGCGTTCCAGGAAACCATAGACAAGGAGAAGAAAAATCAGAACCGCGACCAAGAACAGCAGATTGTAGCCAAAGCCGCTGCCAAGAAGGTTTTGGAGCGGGCGTTCGAACCCTCTGATCCCTTGGGCACCGCCTGTGACTGCGGTTGCATTCCGCATCACATTTTCAAAGGCAACGGCAACCCCGAACGTTGCAATCGCCAAATAGTCATGCCTGAGGCGAAGAGTGAGCTTGCCGACCACCCAAGCCAGCGCACCGGCAAAGGCCATGCCTCCAATGAGCGCCAGAGGATAAAACAGCTCGAAACCACCAAGGTGCCCGTCCTGCGGCGTACCGCCGAGGATCAGTGTTCCGTAGGCGCCTGCGCCGAAAGAGGCGACGACCCCGCCATTGAAAAGCCCTGTGTTGCCCCACTGAAGGTTCAGTCCCAAAACGGCAATCGCGAGGATCGCGGCAACGGTCGAAAAGAACACCAGATAGGAGATGACACCAATCATGCCCGTGCCTCCCCAAACAAACCGTTGGGACGCACCAGAAGGACAGCCAAAATCATGAGGAAGGGCACCGATGGGCTATAACCGGAGGGCAGGATCACCAGCGCGAGGTTAGACGCAATGCCGACAATGAACCCGCCGAGCACGGCCCCATAAACGCTGCCGATGCCGCCAACGATGGTCGCGGCAAAGATCGGCAGGACCAGATCCCGGCCCATAACCGGGGTGATCTGATAACTGAGGCCATAGAAGATCCCGGCAACCGCGCCGAGCCCGCCGCCGATGATCCAGACGGCGGCAATCATCCGCTTGAGGTTGACGCCGTGGACTTGCGCAAGGCCTGGATTTTCAGCAACCGCCCGAAGGGAAAATCCAAAAGTGGTCCGTGACAAGACCAGGTGAAGTGCGAGCATCAAAACAAGCGCGGCGATCAAGACAAACACCTGATCCGGTTTTACTAAGAGCAACGGATCCCGCGACAGCACCATCGCAAAGGCGATGTCGCTGGAATAAAGCTCGCCGGACAGACCAAAGATCAACCCGATCACATTGCGGATGATGAGTGCCATGCCGAAGGATGCAAACACCATGGAGAGTTCTTCGCCTTTTTGCCGCACCCTTTGAAAGACGAACCGGTCGATCAAAACGGCGGAGAGGCCGGTCAAAGCCATGGACAGGACGATTGAAATGGCGAGCGCACCCGTCATCGAGAGCGGGCCGATTTTTTCCGCGAGAACGGGCAACACGCTCTCGAACACCTTGTCAAAAACCAGTGCACAATAGGCGCCTATCGACAACAGCTCGGCATGCGAGAAATTCGCAAACCGCAGGATGTGCATGGCCATCGTCAAACCAATCGCGCCGAGCGACAAGAACGACCCGACCAGGATACCGTCGACGAGATGCTGGATCATGCCGGCACCCGCCTTTCCCCGCCCAGATAGATCCGGCCAAGAGCCGGATCCTGAAGCAGATCTGAGGCCGGGCCATCGATCTGGTTGCGGCCTTCGGCAAGCACATAACAATGATCGGCCCGTTTGAGTGCCTGTTTGACATTCTGTTCGACCAAAAGGATGCTTACCCCCTGCCCGGTCAATTGCTTGGCGTGATCAAGCACCTCTTCGGCGGCCTTTGGCGACAGGCCTGCCGACGGTTCATCCATTAGGATGAGGCTCGGATCGGCGGCAAGGGCCATCGCAACGGCCAGAAACTGCCGCTGCCCGCCGGACAGGGACCCTGCCTTGTCGCGCTGTTTGTCTGCGAGTACCGGAAACCGCTCGTAGAGTTCTGAGAGCCTTTGAGAAGCGTGCGAGTGTTTTTGCAAAGCCAGATCAAGGTTCTGGCGGATTGTCAGCGTCCTGAAGACATTGTCCGTTTGCGGAACATAAGCAATGCCGACGCTCGTTATACGATCAGGGGACAGGCCCGTGATGTCTTGACCGTTTGCTGTGACGCTTCCATTGGAAACCGGCAAGAGACCGATAACAGCCTTGATCAAGGTCGACTTCCCCGCCCCGTTCGGACCAATGATGACCGTCAGTTTTTCCCGTTCGGCCATCAAAGATACATCGCGCAGGATCGGCAAATCCGGAACATAGCCGGCGGTCACGTTGTCAACGGAGAGCACAGCATCAGGCATCGACTGGTGCTCCGAGATATGCATCCAAAAGAACAGGATTGGACTGAGCTTCTTCAGCTGAGCCTTCAAAGACGACGCGTCCCTCGGCAAGGGCGATCACCGGATCGCAGTGGCGCATCACAAAATCCATATCGTGTTCAATGATGAGAAAGGTTTTTCCGGACCGATTGAGCTCTTCTATCTTGCCGATCAGCACTTCGGTAAGCGCCGGGTTCACACCAGCGGCCGGTTCGTCCAAGAGGATCAGTTTGGGATCGCCCATCAGGACACGGGCCAACTCCAGCAGCTTCATCTGACCGCCCGATATCTTGCCGGCCGGCTGGTCTGCGAGCGGACGAAGGGTCACAAAATCCAGCACCTCGAGGGCACGTTTTCGAATGACGGCTTCCTCGTCGCGGATCCTTGCACGACCAAAAACCGGAGCCAGCAGCCCTTCACCGCTCTGATCCAGCGGCGCCAGCATGACGTTTTCCAAAACGCTCATGCGCTTGAATGGCCGCGGGATCTGAAAGGTGCGGCCAAGGCCTGCTGCGAACCGACGTTCCGGCGCTAGGCTGGAAATATCCTGACCATCAAAAACCACCCGGCCAGCGCTCGGCGCCAAGTCTCCGGCAACGACGTTGAAAAGTGTCGACTTACCGGCCCCATTTGGCCCGATGAGACCGGTGATCGACCCGCTCCGGATATCCAGCGACACCCCATCCACGGCAAGAAAATCGCCGAAGGACCGGGAAACATTGGTCAGCTTGAGGATCGGCTCAGCCATTGGCCGCTCCTAGAACGGCATCGTCCGGGCGGGTGTTGAGATTGTATTTCATGATCCGCCCATGGCGCCCGTTCCGGTCGCGTTCCAGCCCAAACACATCGCCTTGCGGGCCCGGCGCCGTCTGCAGCAGAGCATCAATGCGCGACAGATCCTCTGCGTCGAGCTCAAACTGGAAAACCTCCAGGGTTTTCGGCAAATGGCGAGCATATCGCGCGCCGACAATGGCCGCTGCGACCTGGGGCTGCTGCAACACCCAGCGGGTCGCAACTGAGCTCAAAGTCACGTTGTGACGGCGCCCAATGTCATTCAGCAAAAGAAGCAGTGTTTGAAACCGGTCCCAGGAACCGAATTCATCGATGATCAAACGGTATTTGATCAGGGAGCGGTTTTCGAATTGAAAACCTGGGTCCGGTTTTCCAAGCCAGTTCTCGGTCAAGAACCCGCCGGCCAACGTGCCATAACATTGAAGCTGGACATCATGAGCCGCTCCCCATGGTGCCAGGACCTTGGCAGCTCGGCGGTCCAGAACGGAATACTGCACCTGTGTCGAGACCAGATCGATCCCCGCATCCAGATAAGGCGCTGTTTCCTTGACGTCCCAGTTGGTGACCCCCAGATGGGCGATCTTGCCCTTTTCCTGACAGCGCTGGAGCGTCTCCATCGCCTTTACCGGCGCACCAATCGACGTATCCCACCAGTAGAACTGCACCAGATGCAGACGGTCGATTTGCAGGCGCTGGAGCGAGCGGTCGACAATCGCTTCCACCTCGTCTGCCGAGAGGTCTTGAAGCCTTTCCAGATCCGGCACCAGTTTGGTGTGCACCTGAACCCGGTCGGCCACATCCGATCCGCGCCGTTTGCGGACATCGCCAATGAAGGCACCGATCATCTCCTCAACACCGGTGTAAATGTCGGCGCAATCGAAAGAGGTAATCCCGGCGTCGAGGAATGCTTCCATATCCGCAATTGCGGCGGCCGGATCTACCGGACCATGATCTCCTGCAAGCTGCCATCCGCCCTTGATGACGCGGGAGATGGCGTAGCCGGGCCGGAGTTCTGCGGTCTCAGCGTTCATTCCACCTCGTCCTTCTGCCAGTAAGGTGTGCTGCGCTGTTCCGGGAGACCCGTGGTCTCGGAATGGCTGAACCAGCGTTTTTTTGTCCGAGTGATCCGGAACCGCCCGCCGCAATGCGGATCTGGACAGGCAACTTCGGCGTCTGTGCTCATCCAATCGTTTGGGCTTGTCGGGCGTTGCTTGGCGGGAAGGAGTGGCAAGACGGCAGCAAGGGCGTACATGGACACCCGCTGGTCTTCTTGGAAAACCAGCGCCTCCCCCTCAACGGCGAAACTCTCGCCTTCGACATGCCTGCAAACCGGCGTGCGGCCGTCCAGAACCGTTTCGACTTTCAAGTCATACAGCCAGAATCCATCGCCGGCTTCGGCCGCTGCATCACGGTCCATCCCGTTTGAATCTTCCGCCACCGCGCTCCCCACTTTTTTGTTTTGGCGCCTTGATTGTGATCTGTGATATTTTATACCATATCTCAAAACCAGATTGTCAAGACAAGAAGCCAACGTGGCCAAAGGCTGAGGGATGAACGAGCCAAAGATTGCCAAGATCGATCAGTCGAAACTGAGAGAAAGCGTCTATGAAGCGCTGCGTGAAGCTTTCACGCGCGGCGCTTTTGCGCCGGGCGAAAGTGTAAGCCTGCGCACACTGGCCGATCAGCTCGGCACCTCAATGACGCCGGTGCGGGAAGCCGTGCGCCGTCTTGTTGCCGAGGGAGCGCTGGTCGACACGCCGAGCCGGACCCTGGAGGTGCCGCCTTTCGATGCCGATCGTATGCGTGAGCTGAAGTCCGCACGCCTGGCCCTGGAAGCCATTTTGCTGGATGAGGCCATGGACCACATGGATGATGCTGCAATCGATGCACTCGCGGCGATCATTTCCCGGCCACGGCCCGAAGGTGAGCTGCCGGATCTGACGCAAAACTACGAGTTTCACTTCACCCTTTACCGACGTTCGCGATCCAGGGTCATACTGCCGCTCGTTGAGGCGTTGTGGCTTCAGTACGGCGCATTTTTGAACCTCGTCGTTCAGGAAAAAGCAGCCTCTGAAATCCCCGAACACATTCACCACGAGGAAATCATTACTGCCTTGCGTTTGAAAGACCGTGCGGCCGCCCAAAAGGCTCTTGCCCAAGATATTGAACGCAGTTTCAAGCTGCTCCTGCCCGAAACCTGAAGGATCTACAGATGCCCCTCCAACCGCCGCGCCAGACCCTAGCTGACGGTCTGGAAATCAGCCGTATTTTAACAGGCCTCTGGCAGGTGGCCGACATCGAAAAGGATGGTGCGCAGCTTGATCCAGAAAAGGGGGCGGATCATCTTGAAGCTTATTTGAAGGCCGGATTTTCCACCTTCGATATGGCTGATCATTATGGCAGCGCGGAGGTCATCTCCGGGCGGTTGCTCGCTCGGCATGAAGGACATGACCGTCCCCAGATTTTCACCAAATGGTGTCCGGAACCGGGCCCGATGACAGCCGACGTCGTGCGCGCAGGTGTTCAGGAACGGTTGGACAGGCTGGGCACAGACTGCATTGATCTTTTACAGTTTCACTGGTGGAGTTTTGAACATCCGGCCTGGCTGGACGCACTTCACGAAATGACGAAACTGAAGGACGAAGGGCTGATCAAGGCCCTCGGCGTCACCAATTTTGATGCTGCGCACCTGCGCCTGGCCCTTTCTGACGGCATTCCTCTGGTCACCAACCAGGTATCGTTTTCCATGATCGACCGCCGCGCACTTGGCCCTTTGTCTGATCTGTGTGCGGAAAGAGACGTCCGGTTGCTTGGTTACGGCACGCTTTGTGGCGGCTTCCTGTCGGATCGCTGGCTCGGCAAACCTGAACCCGCAGACATCACCGACTGGTCAAAAATGAAGTACAAGCGCTTCATCGACGCTGCCGGTGGCTGGGACGGATTTCAGGCGATCTTGAAAGCAGCCAGTTCAATAGCGCAAAAACACGACGTCTCACTTGCGAACGTGGCAACGCGCTGGGTTCTGGAGCAACCGGCCGTCGCTGGTGTGATTGTCGGTGCCCGGCTCGGTGAAAGCGAGCATATGGCAGACAATGCAAAGCTATTCTCTTTTGCCCTCGATGAGGAAGACACCGCGCAGTTGGATGCGGCTTTTTCGGAGACGACGCCTGTCCCTGGCGATTGCGGCGATGAATACCGCCGCCCACCTTTCCTGACCGCGTCCGGCGACCTCAGCCATCACTTGTCTGGAATGCCCCGCGCCCATGACGCTGGTCCTGCTCCACACCGGCCAGACGCAACACATGTGCTGACAGGGTCGGATTGGGAGGAGATCGCCGGCTATTGCCGGGCCCATCGGATCGGCAACCGTATTCTTGTCTCGGGCACGACCGCGGTGGCCGGCGCGTCCCGGGCTGTCGCTCCCGACGATGCGGCTGCCCAGACCACCTTCATTCTCGACAAGATCCTGGCCGCGCTTTCAGCTCTTGGCGCGACTGCCAACGATGTCGTGCGGACACGGATCTTCATCACAGACGAGAACGATGTGTTCGACATCTCCCGCGCCCACGGACGTGTCTTTTCGGAGATCAAGCCCGCCAACACATTAGTTGTGGTTGCCGGACTGATTGGCGACCACAAAGTGGAGATCGAAACCGAAGCTCTTGTACAGGATAGCACGCAAAAACCCGATTAGAATCCGTTCAACCAGTTTGACGGGCCGCTGTTGTGGCTTCCATCGTCTTCTTAAGCAGGGCAAATGTTCCGTTCGGCGTAAGCCAATTCCTCAGCAATGCGCTAAAATGTATTTGGTCAAAGCCTTCGCCGAATCTATAGGCCTGGGAGCCACAGAGCGATTTCAGGAAACAGCACCAGCAGGGCCACCAGCAGAAGCGAGCAGCCGATGAATGGGAAGGCCGACGTATAAATCGTGCGCATGGTTGTCCCGGGTGGAGAGCCCCCCTTCATGACAAAAAGCAGGAGCCCAAAAGGCGGCGTGGTGAAGCTGATTTCCAGTGCCAATAGCATGATTAGGCCGAACCAAATCGGATCGTAACCAAGGTTCATGGCGAGCGGAAAGAAGATCGGCACAGTGAGAAGCATCATGGAGATTTGCTCCATGAACATACCGAGAAGCAACAAGACCGCGAACATCACCATCAACATGGCGATCGGAGCAAGCTCGAAGGAAATGGCCCAATTGACCAGCCCCCTAGAGGCGCCGGAAAAGGCCAGGAGCTGACTGAAAGTCGCCGATCCGAAGACGATCAGATAGGCCATTAGCGTAACCTTGAGCGCTCCGGTCACGGATTTGCGCGTAGCTTCCCAAGTCAGGCAGCGGAAAATCGCTGCTAGAATCAAGACACCCAAAGCGCCGAAAGCAGCAGCTTCTGATGGCGTGACGAAGCCATTGCCGCGGCGCTATCACGAATGGCGCATCCAAGGAGGAGATCCGCGCCATCATTCATGTGATCGGCATCTATTGCGGCGTCCCGCAGGCCCTCGAATGCTTCCGGGTGGCCAAGAAGGTTCTTGAGGAAGAAAATCCAAAATAGCATTGATGAATTTGGTCGATGCTTTTGGCTTGTCGTCCGCCTCGGTGGAAGCCCCTAAGCTCGACATCAGACGTATTTTCCCAATGCTGCAAACCCGCGCTTGCCCATAAGGCGCTTGACCGCTGCCGGTGTTCTTCGATCTTAGTTTCATAAACCCCGACAGACTCTAATGTCTGGCACTGGCCTTTATCCTTAGATTTACATCAGCTCACGCGCACCAAAATGGCGTGAGTTTTCTTCGATTCTTTGAAGTTTCTTCCTCTTTTTCTGATCTAGCCGGATGTTTTTCCCGCGCCACGGGTAGTGATCACAGGGCAGCAGAAACATCAGGATCTGGGGGGAGATCCGCTTCGAGGGAAGCTGAAGGATATGCACTTTTGCGCCGGACCGAGTGTCACGTGCCAGATCCGTTTATATGGCAATTGCCTTGCCGCCGCGGACAGTTTTGCGCTTTTGGGGCGTCATTTTTGTACCCCTGCAAATGACCGGGAACCGCTCCTGCCGATGTTCCGGCTAAACCGCGATACCTACAAAGTGAACTGGCTCAGGCGGTTAAAAACAGCCCTTTCCGCCCGCGACTGGTGTCCTCCGAAGTCAGGGAAATACACAAATACCAAGGGCAAACTTCAATCTTCTCCGGGGACTGCTCCGCAGACTTCCCGTCATATCTACCGCAATCGAAAATCTCAAAAAAACCGAAGCATGTGGCCCCCAGAATTTCTGGCCTCAACACCTTGCTTCACTGTTCCAGCCCCATCCAATGAGAATTAGGAGTCCGTCATGAGACGCTCAGATCAAACGCCTCTGCAAAACCAACCAAATCAAGACCCGGCTCCAGAACAAAATCAAGGTCCCAATGGACCCAGAGGAGCAGACGGGGCTGGCCTGGCGCGAATCCAGGCAAACCTGATCGACAATCTCGCCAACAGGTCCGTTGACGGATCAAACAGCCATGAAACCAATATTGATTGGGGTGCGACCGGCCAGCAATTGCTGCGCCTGACAGCCGCCAATTACACCGATGGGATCGGTACAGTTGCCACCGATCTGCCTAACGCTCGGGCGATCAGCAATGCGGTTGCTGAACAGACCGAAGACGAGCCCAACTCGTTTGGCCTTAGCGACATGTTCTGGGTTTGGGGACAGTTCATTGACCACGACATCACCTTGACCGGCGAAGAAGGCTTCGAGTTTTCGCCCATCACTGTCCCGGCCGGAGACAGTGATTTTGATCCGGCCGGGACCGGTGAAGCAATCATTCCATTCACACGGACCGGCGTTGTCGAAGGAACCGGGACGGATTCCGCCCGGCAATACTCTAACGGCATCACGTCCTTCCTCGATGCGTCCATGGTCTACGGCTCGGATGCTGACACCGCCGCCGCGTTGCGCGGTGACGGCGGCAAGCTTCTGTTGACCGAAGACAATCTGCTCGTTGAAACTGAAGGCGGAGTTCTGGCCGGTGATGTCAGGGCGGCAGAAAATGTTGCGCTGACTTCAATGCACACGGTGTTTGCCCGCGAGCACAATCTCTGGGTCGAGCGATTTGCGCGCCAGGACCCGGGCATGAGTGATGATGAGCTTTATGACGCCGCCCGCATTGTGGTTGAGGCTGAAATTCAGGCCATCACTTTCAATGAGTTTTTGCCACTTCTGCTCGGTGAAGACGCAATCACCGCATATGAGGGATATGATCCGAATGTGAACCCCGGAATATCCGTGGAGTTTGCCACCGCAGCTTTCCGTTTCGGGCACAGCCTGTTGTCGTCCAACATCCAGCGGCTCGACAGCGACGGCAACACCATTGCAGCGGGCGATCTTTCTTTAAGCGAAGCCTTTTTCAATCCGTCGGAAATATCCGAGAACGGCGGCATTGATCCTTTGCTGCGCGGATTGGCCGACAACACGGCTCAGGAATTGGACACACAGGTTGTCGAAGATGTCCGCTCTTTCCTGTTCGGCGCTCCGGGCTCCGGAGGTCTCGACTTGGCCGCGCTCAACATAGAACGCGGGCGGGATCTCGGAGTTGCCAGCTACAACGATCTTCGCGAAGCCCTCGGTCTTACACGGGCAACTAGCTTTTCCGACATCACATCCGACGCCACCGTCGCCGCACAATTGGCAAGCGTTTACACCTCCGTCGATCAAGTGGATGCCTGGATTGGCGGATTGGCAGAAGACCCAGCAGGCAGCGGGATCGTCGGGGAGTTGTTTGCCACCATCTTGCTGGATCAATTCCTGCGCTTGAGGGACGGTGATCCATTTTGGAGCCAAGGTCTCGATTTGCCGCAAGCTCAGATCGATGCGCTCTGGTCGACCTCACTTGCCGATGTCATTGAACGGAACTCCGATATCCGCTCCCTCCAGGACGATGTCATGCTGGCGTATGACCGGATCGGCGGAACAAACGGTGATGATGCACTGACAGGTGCGGATGGCCGGGACCTGATACTGGGCAATCGCGGCAATGACGTGCTGGACGGCGCCGGTGGCGACGATCAGCTGGAAGGGCAAGATGGCAATGACACCTTGTTTGGCCAGGCCGGGAACGATGTGCTTTACGGCGGCGATGGTGCGGATACGCTGGTCGGCGGAGCCGGCAACGACGAGCTTGATGGCGGCCGCGGCAACGATACGTTCGTCTTTGAAGGAGACTTCGGGTCCGACATCGTTGAGCGCTTTGGTACGGGTGACCGCGGCGGCGATGACCTCTTGCAGGTCAGCGTCGATGGGTTTGCGACGGCGGAAGCCGTACTCGCACTCGCGGCTGAAACACAAGCTGGCACGGTACTTCAGTTCTCGGACGACTTGTCGATCACGTTGCTTGGTGTTTCGGTCGCACAACTGGATTTGAATGACATTCAGATCATCTAAAAACTGGCTCTAGAACAAATCCACCGCCGGTCTTAAAAGACGGCGGTGGGTGTTCCGAAGTGGTTTTCCAGCGTCATGAAATCCAGCCAGCGGATATTCTTTTTCGGCGTGAGTTACGCTTCGGCGCGCAGATCCTTCCTCAAAATCTTACCGACGTTCGATTTCGGCAAGTCTTCCCGGTATTCGATAATTTTGGGCACCTTGTAGCCGGTCAGATGTTTCTTGCAGTGCGCCCGGATTTCTTCCGGTGTCAGGCTTGAATTATCAAGAATAACAAAGGCTTTCACCGCTTCTCCTGTGTCCTCATCCGGTACGCCAATGACGGCGGATTCAAAAATCCCTGGATGAGACGCCAAACAATCCTCGACCTCGTTCGGATAGACGTTGAAGCCGGACACCAGGATCATATCCTTCTTGCGGTCGACGACCGAGAAATAGCCGTCAGCATCCATCACGCCGATGTCACCGGTCAGGAACCAGCCGTCGCGCATGACTTTGGCTGTCTCTTCGGGCTTATTCCAGTACCCTGCCATGACCTGTGGCCCTTTCGCCGCGATTTCGCCGCGCTCACCAACCGGAACTGTATTGCCATCATCATCGACACAGCGCATCAGGGTTGAAGGAATGGGCACTCCAATGGACCCATCCCTTACCTGACCCAAGGGGTTGAAACTGAGCACAGGAGAGGTTTCTGTGAGGCCATACCCCTGCAGAACCGGTTTACCAGTGATTTCTTCCCAGCGTTTTGCAACGTCCGCCAGCAGAGCCATACCACCGGCTGAGGCCATTTTCAGATGTTTGGGCGGATTGTCCCGGAACCACTGCTCATTGTTCAAGGCATTGAAGAGGGTATTCACACCGCTCAACCAGGTGATTTTGTAGTTCTCGAACGCCTTCTTCAAATTGCTGATGGGGCGTGGACTGGGGATCAAAATATTGCGCCCACCCAACCAATAGAAGGCGAGCAAATTCAATGTGAACGCAAAAATGTGATACATCGGCAGTGCGGTGAGAATAGTCTCTTCGCCGCGTTTGATCGCCGGGATCATCTCCAGCGACTGCTCCATGTTCATAATGAGATTTTCGTGGGTGAGCATCGCGCCCTTGGCAACACCCGTTGTGCCGCCGGTATATTGCAGACAGGCCGTGTCTCCCGGTTCAACGCTCTGGTGGTAGACATCCACTTCGATGTTTTCGCGTGACCGGCGGGTCCGGCCGGCGGCCAGCGCATCCGGAAAACGGGTATGGGGGACTTCAATCGGCTTGACGGTCTTGTCCTTGTATTTCTGTACCAGACCAATGAGGGTCCGCGGCAGCCAGGGCAGGAATTCAGCCACGCGGGTGACAATGATATTTGGGATCGGATGGCCGCGAGTCGCTTCCGGGATCTTGTCGGCGAACATGTCGATGATCACCAGCGCATGCGGTTCGGCATCCTGGAATTGTTTTGCCATTTCATCCGCGGTGTAAAGCGGATTGACGTTCACCAAAACGCAGCCTGCTTTGAGGATCCCAAAGGCCGCGACCGGAAAGGCCAGTCCGTTGGGCATCTGCAGTGCCACGCGGTCGCCTTGCGCCAGCCCAGCCACTTCCCGCAAGTAAACGGCAAACGCATCCGACATCTCGTCGACCTGCGCGAATGTCAGCGATCCGTTCATGCCGTTCGGCATGCAGGCGGTAAAAGCTGTCGTATCGCCAAAAGTATCGGAGGCGGACCGGATCAAATCACTAATAGTCCGATAAGATGCCGCCTCGATCTCCGGCCGCATGTCAGGGCTATAGAACGCTGTCCACGGACGTTCACTTGAAGTCATTGTTTCCCCCCGGCTTTTTCGCCACCGCCACATGAACAACCTCTGATTGCTTTCCCAGGCAATAGAAGCTGTTGATCAACCATAGTTGTCTGAGAGCTTTAGCAAAACCCCGTAACGCTAGGGCATATGGGAAGAAATTTTAAGTTGCACCGCAGCAAACTAGGTAACTACTTGCGAATGCTCGATAATTTGTTTCCGGTTCGGGAAATCGGGTTTGCGACCTTACTTTATTTCGTCTCGCAAAAAAGTTAGCCGCCAATCGGCGGCCGAGCTGTATTGGCAAATTTATTTCATCGCGCACTAAGCCAAAACGGCTGATCTTTCGTGGCATTGCGGTACCAGGCAATGATCTGCCGCCGCTCGTCTTCTTCCATGAAGGAGACATTCGCCGGCGGCATTGCGTCGGTCACGCCAGCCTGCAGATAAATCTGCTTGGCTGCGCGCGCCACATCGGCCTCGGTTTCCAGAAGAAGGTTTTTTGGCGCCCAGTGGATGCCCTCGTAAAAGGGCTCCCTGGCGTGGCACATGGCGCAACGGCCGGGCACAATGGCCATGACGTCGTCAAAACCCTCGGCGCTGGCAAAGACCTGTTCGGTCTTGGTGAGCGGGCGCGCATCAGAGGCGTCAAAACTGTCTTGCTGAAGCGGTGCCATCGACAACTGAATAATCGCAACAAACAGGATCGCCGTAACAAGCCAGGTCCAGGTTGGATTGCTGGTTCCGGCATGGTTTGAATTGAAATAGTGCCGGATGGACACGCCCATCAAGAAGACAAGTGCAGCAATCAGCCAGTTGTATTCGGATGCAAAGGCCAATGGGTAATGGTTGGACAGCATCAAGAACACGACCGGCAGGGTCAAGTAATTGTTATGGGTGGAGCGCAGCTTGGCGATTTTGCCGTATTTTGCATCTGGCGTCCGGCCCGCTTTCAGGTCAGCGACAACGATCTTTTGGTTCGGAATGATAATGAAGAAGACGTTCGCCGACATGATGGTTGCCGTGAAGGCTCCCAGATGCAGCATGGTCGCACGGCCAGTGAAGATCTCATTGTAGCCGTACCCCATCGCGACGAGCAGGGCGAACAACAGAACCATTAAAAGCGTCGGACTGTCTCCCAGCTTGGATTTGCAGAGGTAATCATACACAAGCCAGCCAATGCTGAGCGAACCAGCGGAAATCAGGATCCCCTGCCACAAGGCAAGATCAGCTTTGCTGGGGTCAATCAGATAGAGTTCACCACTCACCCAATAGACGATCATCAGGAGACCGGCCCCCGACAGCCAGGTGGCGTAGCTCTCCCATTTGAACCAGACCAGATGCTCCGGCATGTTTTCTGGCGCCACCAGGTATTTCTGGATGTGGTAAAAACCACCGCCATGAACCTGCCATTCCTCGCCATGAGCACCCACGGGAAGATGCGGAACCTTCTTCAAGCCAAGATCCAGCGCGACAAAATAAAACGACGAGCCAATCCAGGCGATGGCTGTGATGACGTGTAACCAGCGGACGGCAAATGCGAGCCAGTCCCAAATGATCGCAATGTCTAACATTGCACTCCCTCCAAATTCTTTCGCATCAACCTAGTCGATCCATGAATTTTCTGGTATCCCGACATAATCCAAGCAGTTTCAAAAAATCCGGAACAATCGCCTCATGGCCTATCTGGAAAACATCCGCACCTTCTTACGTGTCTATGAGTTGGGCAATATGTCGGCAGCCGCCCGGGACTTGAGAATCTCCTCAGCCGTCGCCTCCTCTCGCATATCGCAGCTTGAAGAACATTTAAATGTACGGCTGTTTCAGCGGACGACCCGTGCTCTCAGCCCAACTGAACAGGGCAACATTTTTTATCGCGGCGCCACAAAAATCATGGAGGCTGTGGAAGAAGCGGAAGCCGAAATCACCAATATGACCCGATCTCCCCGCGGTACATTGTTTGTGGCGGCCCCGATCGGCATGGGCCAGAGCCTCATTGCACCGGCGATCCCGCAATTCAAGGCAGATCATCCGCTTATCGACATTCGCCTGCGCCTCTCGGATCGCAAGGTTGATCTGACCGGTGAAGGCCTCGATGCGGCCTTCTTCCTTGGTGTTCCTGAGGATTCCAACCTTAAAATCCGGAAGATCGCCGACTGTCAGCGGATCCTGTGTGCCTCTCCGGACTATATCGCCCGAGCTGGGCAACCAGAAACAAGCGCAGACCTATCAAGTGGTAAATTCGACTGCCTGAACATGCGGTATCCAGGTGCGCCTGAATTCCAATGGCCCTTGCAAACTTCCGATGGCGTCAAACGTGTTCCGATCAAAGGTCCGTTTGAATCCGATCATGGCGATGTCCTCACGGGCTGGGCACTAGAAGGTCACGGCATCATTTTGAAACCTGTCTTTGAAATAGCTGATCATTTGAAGAGCGGCCGATTGGTGCAAGTTCTGCAAAACGAACCGCCGATCCCGGTTCAAATGGCCTGCCTCTATACGCACCGGCGCCGGCAGGATCCGAAAGTGCGGCTCTTTATCGAGTTCATGGTTGCCCATATTCAGGAAGAGCTTGCGCGAACAACCTCACTCTAAATGCATATGCAGACGCGTCAGCGGAGCACTTTCAAGAATTATCGAAAACCGCATGCGCGTACTCTGATCTATAAGACGGAAAAATCTGGAGGTCTGTCTTGAAACGCTATCCCCGCAATCTTCGTGGTTATGGTCCCAATCCGCCGCATGCCAACTGGCCCAACGGCGCCAAGGTCGCTGTGCAATTTGTGCTGAACTACGAGGAAGGCGGCGAAAACTGCGTGCTTCATGGCGATGCCGCTTCCGAGGCTTTCCTGTCCGATATTCCAGGTGCCGCCCAGTGGCCAGGTCAACGCCATTGGAACATGGAATCCATGTATGAATACGGCGCACGTGCCGGTTTCTGGCGACTGCACAGGCTGTTCACTAGCGCGAATATCCCGGTTACAATCTATGGCGTCGCCTCAGCGCTGGCCCGCAGCCCGGAACAGCTCGCGGCGATGAAAAGCGCAGGCTGGGAGATCGCCAGCCACGGTTTGAAGTGGATTGAGCACAAGGACATGGACCCGGAGACGGAGCGCGCGGCAATTGCCGAGGCGATCCGCCTGCACACGGAAGTCACCGGCGAGCGTCCGCGCGGCTGGTACACGGGCCGCTGCTCGGAAAATACTGTCCGGCTAGTCGCCGAAGAAGGCGGCTTTGACTACATCTCCGATACTTACGATGACGACCTGCCCTACTGGCTGCAAGTTGACGGCCGGGATCAGCTGATCATTCCCTATACGCTCGAAGCCAACGACATGCGCTTCTCCGTGTCTCCGGGTTGGAGCAGCGGCGAAGACTTCTTTGACTATCTGAAGAATGCTTTTGACGTTCTTTATGCCGAAGGCGAAGCCGGTTCACCGAAAATGATGTCGATCGGCCTGCACTGCCGTCTGATCGGCCGTCCGGGTAAGCTCGCAGCCTTGAAGAAATTTATCGATTACATCCAGGGGCACTCGAACGTCTGGTGTCCGCGCCGCATCGAAATCGCCAAGCATTGGGCCGACACCCATCCGCCGCAGCATTTTGACCGGCCAAGCGAGATGGACCGCGAGACCTTTGTTGCAAATTACGGCAGCATTTTTGAGCACTCTCCGTGGATCGCGGAACGAGCACATGATCTAGAACTTGGACCGGCCCATGATTGTGCTGCTGGCGTTCACAATGCTCTGTGCCGCATGTTCCGGACAGCAACCGAAGACGAACGCCTTGGTGTTCTGACAGCGCACCCGGATTTGGCTGGAAAACTGGCCGCCGCAGGCCGCTTGACTGCCGAAAGCACCAGCGAACAGGCCGGGGCTGGTCTCGATCTTTTGACAGATGAAGAACGGGAAACCTTCACCAAACTCAACGCCGACTATGTCGCCAAACACGGCTTTCCCTTCATCATCGCCGTACGAAATCACACCAAGGCCTCCATTATGGCTGCGTTCCATGAGCGGATCGGCAACGACCGGGCAACTGAATTTGCCGAAGCCTGCCGTCAGGTAGAGCGGATCGCCGAATTCCGGCTGATGGATGTTCTGCCATGAGCACTAAATTGATCCCTGCCCCGCTGACCGCAGATGCCTTTGCATCTTACGGTGATGTGATTGAAGTTTTCGGAGAGCCGGACAAGATCATCAATCAGGGCATGTGCGGCCGCCATCACGATCTGGCAACGCTCGATTTTGGATCGGGACAGGCTGGAATCAGCCTGTTCAATGCCAAAGCCCGATCGTTTCCCTACAGCGTCGATATGGTTGAACGGCATCCTGAAGGAAGCCAGGCGTTCGTGCCGCTCGATGGCGTGCCCATGCTGGTGATTGTCGCGGAAGATCAAGACGGCACGCCGGTGAACTTGAAAGCTTTCGTCAGCCAGCCAGGCCAGTCAATCAACCTCCACCGGGGCACCTGGCACGGTGTTCTGGCGCCAATCGAACAACCCGGCCGCTACATCGTTGTCGACCGGATTGGCGATGGACCGAATCTGGAAGAACACTGGTTCAATTCGCCCTACACCGTTGAGGCGGTTTAGGAGTTAAAGACTGAGGGCGTCGGGACCCATACCGGCGCTTCTCAGCGCGCTGCCATCAGTTTTGCCATATCGATCATGCGGGCCGAAAAGCCCCATTCATTGTCGTACCAGCCGAAGATCCGTACTTGACGTTCACCGACAGACAAGGTTTCTGGCAAGGCTACCACAAGAGATTCCGGCCGGGCGCGCATGTCTGTTGAGACGACCCGGTCTTTTGTGAACCCAATCACCGCACTATCGGAAAAGATTTTCTGCAGACATTCGTTGATGTCTTCCCCAGGCCGATTTTTAAGTGTCAGGGTTACATCGACCGCAGACACGCTGATTGCCGGTACCCGGACCGCTGCGCCGCTCACAATGCCATTCAGCTTGGGTAAGACCTGACCGACCAACTTTGTGGCACTCGTTGTTGTCGGCACCATGGAAACGCCGCCGGCTCGGCTGCGCTCCAGGGGCCCGCGTGGCGCATCCACCATCGGCTGGCTGCCGGTGTAACAGTGGATCGTGGTCATATGCCCGGCTTCAATTCCAAGTTCATCGTCGATTCCGCGCAGCAGCGGCGCCAGAGCATTGGTTGTGCAGGAACCGTTGGAGACGAGGGTCCGGTCTTCAAGTTCTTCTTCGTTTGCGCCCAAGACCAGCGTGATGTCAGCAGCAGCTGAGGGGCCGGAGATCAGAACATTTCTTGCGCCAGCCTCAAGACCTCGGCTGGCAACGTCTTTGGTATCGGCTTTTCCCGTGCATTCCAGAACCACATCAACACCGGATAGATCCAATGCGGAAAGATCAGCTTCACATGAGAACCGGATTTCTTTGCCATCAACAGTCAGCTGATCATCGGTATGCTCAACCGTTCCGGGATATGGACCAAAAACACTGTCATATTTGAAGAGATAGGCGCAGGTTTCCAGCGGTGCGATGTCGTTGATCTGCACCACTTCAATTGCTTCTTCCGGCTGCAACGTCAGAACTTGGCGTAAGACAGTGCGGCCAATACGGCCGAACCCGTTGATAACGATCCGCATATATCGTTTCCGGTTTTGAAAGATGATCAGCTGCGTGAAACCGGGATATGCCAGCGTCCGCCAACACATTTGAAAACCCGATGAACACTAGTCTAGTTTTATCACTGCACTGTAATTTCTGAAGGAAAATATTGTCCCTAGAGACAATTTCCCTAAAAAACACAAGAGGATACTGACTTACCCTAAAGAAAACAAAAAGCAGTTTCTTAAATCACAAAAAAGTACAGGCCCGTTTCTTGAAAACAGGCCTACACTTCGTTCGAAGGGTATGAAACCCGTTAGGCAGACAATTTATCGGAAGCTGCGGTTTCCCGCTTCCTTTTTGGTGCTCCATAGGTGTTGGGGATCGCCTCGCCAAAAGTTTTCATGAGATCTAGTTCGTTCTCATTTTCCTCGGTCACCGGCTCGAGAGACAAATCAGAATAGCTGAGACGGTTGGGATCCTTCACAACTCGCCGGTGGATACGGGACAGCTTCAAATAGAGCGCACCAAAAGACGACATGGTGACGATGACCCCCAAAAGTCGTCTTGGATAGAAAATCAGCGGGTTTTCAATCTTCATTCCCGAGCGCCGCTGCTTCCTGGCCTTCCGGCGCAAAAAACCAGCCTCCAGCGGATGGACCTTTTCATAAAAGATCGATCCATAAAAGGCGCCTAGGCCCAGCATCAGCTGATGGGTTTTCAGTCCGCGCGCCGCGCCGCGCCGCAACACGGTTTCCATATGCTCTGGCGTATAGAACTGTCTCCAGCAATCCAAATAGACCTTTTCCCACTCCGCATCGCTCATGACCGGATGGTGTGAAACCCGGTGGTTGAGGTCGTATTTGTTGATATCCGGGTCCATCCAGACATCCTTGGCGGCCATCTTTTGATGATCTTCCGATCCCGGCAGGGGTGTCAGGAAGAAGAACTCGATCAGATCCAGCGGCAGCTCTTTCTTGATGATCTCGATGTTCCGGTGGATTTTTTCCGGCGTATCGTCTGGAAAACCCAGAATATAGCCGGCGTAGGTGACCACGCCGACCTCTTTCCAGGCCTGCAACATCTTGCGGTATTCCCATATCTTGTTCTGGCGTTTTTTGGCGGCCATCAAAGCATCCGGATCGATGTTCTCCAGTCCGATGAACACACGGTTACATCCGGCTCTAGCTGCCATCTCAATAAAACCATCGAGGCGGTGGCACAGCGTATCCACCTGAATGATGAACTTGAAACGGAGCCCCACCGCTTCTCTGAGGTAGATCAGGCGCTCCAGGATTGCTTTCCAGTTTTTATTCCGGGCGAAGTTATCATCGGTAATGAAAAACCGCTTGATGCCCTGCGTGTGGTTCTGGCGAATGATCGCTTCGATGTCGTCCGGTGAGCGAAAGCGGGACTTGCGCCCTTGCACGTTGATGATGGTGCAGAACGAGCACTGATACGGGCAGCCGCGACCGGAATCGAAGCTGGTATAGTGTCCGGCCGTATCTTGGAGGTTTTCGCTCGGCAAATACGGCAGGGATGTTCCGTCCATTCCCGGCATGTCATGCATGACATTGTAGAGCGGTTTTTGGTCACCGTTCCAAAGGTCCTGCAACAGTTCGGCCATGCGCCCTTCGGTTTCGCCTGCATAGATCGTTGCACCCAACTCCTGGGCTTCAGCAATTTCCGGCGGTATCTCCGGCAACATTGCGAGACATCCAGCAGCATGAAAACCGCCTATGACAACCGGGACATCGCCAGCCCGCAGTTGCCGTGTCAGATCAAGTGCCCTTGGAAACTGATTGGACTGCACGCCGACCAGCCCAACAAAGCCGTTATCGGCGGCCTTGACCCGGCGAATGATCTTCTCGATGTCCAGGACGGTATTGGTTTCATCATGCGCGACCAATTCGATTTCGACATCGGGCCCAAGAGCATTTTTCTCCGCGGCATCGCGAATGAGCCCATAAACGGAGGCTAGGGAATTGGACGGGATTGCGTTCTTCCACCACTGAATGACATAGCCGTCATCATCATAGTGGGACGGCTTGATCAGGACGATTGCAAACTTTTTCTGTGCGGCCATCATTCCCCCCGCGACTGGCCGCATGGCAGGACAATGGTGTGAAGTCACCGGACCGGTGCTTCAAGACTTTTTCAAACTGCATTTTTTGCGGCGTCATCGGCAATTCTGCCCAATGCCGCCGCGTCAATCAAGAAAAGCTGCGGTAACAAAATATTCCCTCGTGAAACACTGAAGCCAGCAATATTCTATTGGTGTGCTTGCCTGTTGAAATCCCACAGGAAAAAAAGCGACCGCCCTCTTTGATCGGGATCAGCCGCTTCTAAAAAGTTTTCCTTCTTGGCAGAAATCCGCAGAAATTCCTCCGGTCGTCCTGCCGCGACCAAACCCTAAATCGCAAAAACCAGATGCGAGCGGCCGTTTTTCGGTCGCCACTTGGACCGTTGGCTAAAGCGCCATGTGCCGGTTAACGTCCTTATAAAGCAGATACCGGAACGGACCCGGCCCACCAGCATAACAAGCTTGCGGGCAGAACGCGCGCAGCCACATATAGTCGCCAGCTTCAACTTCCACCCAGTCTTGATTGAGCCGGTAGACAGCCTTTCCTTCCAGTACATAGAGTCCATGCTCCATGACGTGGGTTTCTGCAAACGGGATCACCGCCCCTGGCTGAAAAGTGACGATATTGACGTGCATGTCGTGCCGCACATCCTTCGGATCGACAAAGCGTGTTGTTGCCCATTTGCCATCCGTACCAGGCATTTCCACTGGTTCAACGTCGTCTTCATGGGTTACGAAAAACTCCGGTGTATCCAATCCGCCGACCGCCTCGTAAGCCTTACGCACCCAATGAAAGCGCACCGGCGCATCACTCTCGTTCTTAAATGTCCAATCCGTCTCTGGCGGAATGAATGCATAACTCCCGGATCTCAAGTTATGACTGGTGCCCTCGACGGTGAGAACTGCCTCCCCCTCCACCACAAATAAGACCCCTTCCGCTTCAGGGTCGGTTTCGGGCCGGTCCGAGCCGCCGCCAGGAGCAACTTCCATGATGTACTGGGAAAAGGTCTCGGCAAAACCTGACAGAGGACGCGACAAAACCCACAAACGGGTGTCATCCCAGAACGGCAGGAAACTGGTCACAATGTCCCGCATGGTCCGGCGCGGGATGACTGCATAAGCATCTGTAAAGACCGCTCGATCGGTCAGAAGTGTTTCCTGGCCCGGATGTCCACCAGTGGGTGCGTAATACGACTTTGGCACTGCCAATATTCCCTTAAACTGTTTGCAGACGGACTATGGCCTTCAATACGCCAGCATGCCAGTGATGTTTAAGATCAGCAGCTTTTGGTTTTTCAAGATAATCAGATCATTAGACCGCTTCCAGCAGACAATGGCTCATTTGAGGGGTGTCTCCTG
Organism: Roseibium sp.; assembly: GCF_965216085.1. Taxonomy (GTDB): domain Bacteria; phylum Pseudomonadota; class Alphaproteobacteria; order Rhizobiales; family Stappiaceae; genus Roseibium. The sequence goes on from NZ_OZ244138.1 coordinate 4,342,234, forward strand.
CTTCATGTCCCAGGAGGGAACTTTCGTACGGTGGCGCGACAAACCGTGTTCAGTCTTGTTCCAATGATAGGGTGCCGATGCCAGCTCCCAAACGGCCCGGTAGAAGGCAACTCCTGCCAGGGACCAGTAGACCAGGACTCCCAACGCATCAATGACATGAACGCCATGATCTCGCCGCCGAGCTCCCATCCATATGGCGAACAATGTGCCTGCATATCCAATTGTTGCTCCTGTAACGAACATAATCGTCAGAGCGACATTCTCAAAAAAGTAACTCTGGTCATAATATCCAGATAGGTAGGATAGAACGAGCGCAAAGAAAAACGGATGTAAGGCAACCAACAGAAAGGTACCGAGAAAAAGCATCGCTAAGACGACAGTCCGAGTAGCCCCCAAATCAAGCAGCAATCGTTTCGGGAACCGGGCATGGACAAATACTGTCTGCAGCCATCCCTTGTGCCATCGGGCGCGTTGTGCAAGCCAGGCCTTTACAGAGACAGGAGCCTCCTCAAGAGTACTGCACGGCAACATGCCAAGACGAAATCCAAGGCGCTCAAGCCGCACGCCAAGATCAGCATCTTCGGTCACATTGTATCTGTCCCACCCGCCAACGGCATGCAGAGCACTGATCCTGAAATGATTGGAAGTTCCACCAAGCGGAAAGGGCCACCGATTGCGGAACAGCCAGGGCAACAGCTGATCGAATAGGCAAGCATATTCGAGCGCAAAATGCCGGGAAATGAAGGTTTCGCCGCCATTGTCGACAACGAGCCTTGCCTGTAGGCAGGCAAATTCTTTCGGCAATTGAGCAAAGAAAAACGCTGCTTTTTTTAGTTGATCCGGATCAGGCCGGTCTTCAGCATCATAAACGGTTACGAATTCACCTGTCGCAGCAGCCAAGCCGTAGTCCAATGCCCTAGGTTTGGTCCTTGGGTGTCCGTCAGGTACGCTTAGAACATCAAAACAAGCTGGCAAGTTTCCAGGTATAGCCGCAGCCGTTTCCACATCATCTTTTTCGATCAGCAATAGGATCTGCAGTTTGTGCCGTGGGTAATTCAGGTTCTTTAAGGCAGAAAGCAATTCAGGAATAACTCGAGCTTCCCTGTAAAGAGGGACAAGCACAGTGTATCGCGGCCATTTGATAAGCCCAGAACTTAATGGTTCCGGCAATCGGTAGTTCAAATCATCGTTCTGCGTTGCAAACGCACTGGCGATACGAACACCTCCGGCACCCAAACACGCCAAGGAGACAATGCCCGTTAGTAAAAAAAGAAACACATCGGACAGCGCATGGCTTAGACCAAATAGAAGAACGGTGGCGGTTCCGATCATCACAAACACAACCGAAAACCGGATGTTCCGGGCGGAATAGGCCGGGAACCGGATTTCTAGCTCACCAGCCGGCGAATTTGTCACAGATGATGCATAACGAATGGCTTCTGGGGTTGCGATCCGAACCTGTTTAGCCAGTTCCGGATAGGACCGTAGATGCCGGTATACGGCTTCAAATTGCCTTGGTTCGGGGGCAATCGCATAGAGTGCTTGATTGTGATAAAGCGACAATAACACCGGACCGAATTCAGCTTCTCCGATATTCAAAGGCTTATCGTTCAATGTCCTGAAACGAAAGCCATTTTCCGGTAGAAAAGGCACATCGCAGAGCTCGGCAAATGCGCTATAAAGGCACTCTGTAGTGACAAGGGCATGGCGAAGCAGGTACTCTTCGGGTTGGATCTTTTGAGCTTCGGCCGTGTCATGCGCCGTTTTCAACACCGACCGGGGAACACCACGTGATAACAGGACCTCAAGTACACCTGGCAAACTATCCTGCATGTCAACGCTCCCCTTACACTCAAGGCACACAATTCTGCCTAAGGGTTACATCAAGTAACTCAGGTAGAGACATTTCCCCCAGCAGACGGGTAAGTGCTGAATTCTTGTTATTTATAGTTGCGCTACTATTTACCATATTCGCAATGGTTGCAACTTCTGATCTTACACACGCAGAAGAGGCGGACATCACAATCCCGAATTTCTGGGATCACAAGGCTGTTTATGACCGGCCCACCGTAATACCAGACAAGATCCAGTTCCTCGCAACAGACAATTATCCGCCTTTTGTTTTCCGCGATCCGCAAGGACGTCTAACCGGGTTCAATATTGATCTGTCGCGGGCGTTATGTCAGGAGCTAAACATCTCCTGCGCCTTGAAAATAAAGGATTTTGAAGTTCTGATTCCTGCGTTGGCTGAAGAGGAAGGCGACGCCATCATTTCCGGCCTGTCCCGCTATACGTCTGGCGCACAGGACCTCCTGTTTACTGACGATTATCTCAAATTGCCGGCGCGCTTGATCATTTTGAATGAAGCGAACACAGACTTCGATGAACAGTCGCTAGCCGGACAAAAGCTGGCCGTAGAATCTGGAACCCGATATGAAGCCTTTGCCCGTAAGTTTTGGCCGGCTGCAGATATCCAGCCGGTCCGGACACCGGCTGAAGCCCGTCAGGCGGTGAAAGATGGAACAGCCGATGCCCATCTTGGAGATGGTTTAAGCCTGTCGTTTTGGTTGCGCAGTCCAGCAGCTGATGGATGTTGCCGCTTTACCGGCGGCCCATGGCTGGAGCCAGGCTACTTCGGCGAAGGTATGGCTATTGCGACCCGCAGCAACGACCCCGAGCGTGCGGCGGCGTTGAATTATGCGCTGCGCCAATTGCACCAAAAAGGCATGTATCAAGAGCTTTACTTGCGATACTTCCCGCTGAGTTTTTACTAGTTTTCCGGGCGCTCGTCCCCGCGTTCGACTTTGAGAAAAGGTATGGCCAGACTGAACGGCAGCTGATGCGCCTTGGGTGTGAGCTCTGGCCCGAGACCGAGCTCCATACCATCGTGTCCCAGCTTCGGTTGCGCTACGTAAGTTCCGAACAAACGGTCCCATACTGACAGGTTAAATCCATAATTTGAATCCGTTTCACTTCGGCGGATCGAATGATGAACCCGGTGCATGTCCGGTGTCACAATGGCCAGCCTCAGCACCCTGTCGAGCCAAAGTGGAAGCGACGCATTCGCATGATTAAAGAGCGCAGCACCATTCAAAACGACCTCAAAAACCAGCACCGCTTCAGCCGGTCCGCCCAGCGCGATAATTATTGCGCCCTTCCAGATAAAGGACAGCAAAATCTCAATCGGATGAAAGCGTAAAGCGGTCGAGACGTCCACCTCAGAATCCGCATGATGCATCCGGTGAATGCGCCAAAAAACCGGGATCTTATGGGAGGCCAGATGTTGCAGCCAGACGGCAAAATCCAGGATGATAAACGTGAGAAGCCAAGGCACGACACCGGCCCAATCGAGCCATCCGAAAAGCCCCCACCCACGATCCTCGGCCAACAGCGCCAGTCCGACACCACCGATCGGAAAAATCAACCGGACCAGTGCCGCATCGATTACAACAAGCGCCCAATTGGTTGGCCAGCGCTTAACCCGCCCTAGCGGTTGCCCCCGTTTGGGCAACGCAAACTCCAAAGCTGCCATCAGAGCAAATATGCCGGCAAAACAAAGCATCCGGACCGTGTTGGTCTCCAGTCCAATCCAATTTCCAGCACTCTCCACGCCAACCTCTTGTCTGTGACTTGCTTTCCCGTTGTTGCATATGTAGTGCACGGGAACACTTTCCAGCAATTCACAAACTGACGCGGCCAGATAAACATCATGACAGACTTCCTTTGGACCCGGCCGGAAACCGATCCATCCGCTACGCTGCTTCTGGCACATGGAGCCGGCGCTCCTATGGATTCGACTTTCATGGACAAATTGGCTGCCGCTCTGGCGTCAAACGGAATTGCAAGTGCCCGGTTTGAATTCGCCTATATGGCAGGACGCCGGACTGGTGGTTCCAAAAGGCCGCCGCCAAAAGCCGACAAGCTGATTGGAGAGTTTCAGACCGCATTACAAAGCTTGTTGAGCCAATCTGAAGGCCCAATTCTGCTAGGCGGGAAGTCCATGGGCGGCCGGGTTGCGGCAATGCTTGCCGGCGGCGGGTCTCTCCCTGGCCGCGTCAAAGGTGTGTGTTGCTTTGGATATCCGTTCCATCCTACTGGAAAACCGGACGCTGACTGGCGCCTTTCACCGCTTGAGGATGCCAAACGCCCGGTTCTGGTCCTGCAAGGTGACCGGGATCCATTCGGCAACAAGGCTGAAATTGATGAAATCACGCTGCCCGGCTCTGTGTCATTGACGTACCTTGAAGATGGCAATCACGACTTTGGGCCTCGTGGCAAATCGCCAGCCACGCTCGACGGCAACATAACAGCCGCCGCCGAGGCCGTTGCAGCCTTCACTTCCGGGCTTTGATGTCACCCAGCTGGCGTCAGATCCCGCCCGCCGCTGCCCGCTCCGTGCAAACGCTTTTTGTGGCGCAGCTGAATTAACCCGGCGATATCATCACCAATCTGCAGCAAGGCTGGGACCAGTACGAGAACAAGAGCCGTTGCGGTTGCCAAGCCAAAGACAATTGTGATCGCCATTGGCAGCAGGAACTGCGCTTGAAGACTGGTTTCAAACATCAGCGGCAGCAAACCACCGATGGTCGTCATCGACGTTAAAAGCACAGCCCGCAAGCGGTCGCAGCTTGAGCTGATGGCAGCTATATCAAGATCTTCTCCGCTGGCCCGGCGTTCTTCAAACCGCGCCACCAGAATGATGGAGTTGTTCACCAGAATGCCGGCCAGCCCAAGCAAACCAATCATGCTCAGGATGGTCAGTTTAAAGCCCATCAGGTAGTGGCCGACAATCGCGCCAACGATACCAAACGGGATAATCGACATCACGATGATGGGACGCGAATAACTGCCGAAGATCGCAGCCAGGATAATGTAGATCCCGGCAACGGCCATCAGAACTCCGGTCATCAGCTCAGAAAACGCATTCGCCTGTTCTTCCGCGCGCCCGGCGAAAGAGTACTCCAAACCATATTTCTGCACGAGATCTGGCAGAAACTGTTGTTCAAGCTCGGCAATGATTTGGTTGTTCGAGGTCACCGTGCTGTCGATATCAGCGACCACCGAAACAACTGTCTTGCCTTCCCGGCGCAAAATCACGGAGAAACCTTGGGAATCCGTTAGATTGACAACTTCTGTCATCGGAACGAAGTCGCCAGCGGGAGTGCGAAGAGACAATTGCCGTAGAGCCGCAGTACCCGCCACGTCGATCTGCTGACGCACCCGGACCGTAACTTCTTCGTCACCTTCTGCGAACCGCCGGGCAATGTTGCCTTCAAAAGCATTGCGGATCTGGCGGGCAGCACTTTCTACCGTGAAGCCAAGCGCCCGGCCGCGTGGTGTCAATTCAACAAGCAGCTCCGGTTTTCCGTACGGCAGATCGTCTTCCACCGCGCTGGTTCCGGGGAAGGCCGAGAGCTCCTGCTGCAATTCCTGCGCAGCAGCCTTTAGGTCCTGCAGGTCAGCGCCAGTCAGCCGGATATCCAGGTCCCGGCCCGGAGGCCCGCCCCGGCGCTCAGCGATCGCAACCCGGGCGATACCAGGAATGTCTGGCACTGCGTCACGCCATGCGCGCACAATCGCAGGCGTACGCACAGTTCGTTCTTCCGACCGGCTGAGCTGGACAGCAATGTTGGCGACATTGTCGCCTCTGTTGTTTCCTGCACGTCCAAGCGTTGCGTAGGTCGCAACGACCAACTGCTCACCGCTGTCGCCGGAAATGGTAGCCTCTGCCTTTTTCAAGGCGTCCTCAATGCGGTTGATCCCTTCAATCGCTTCTTCCTCGGGAATACCGGCATGGAAAAAGATGGAGGCGGTTAAGTTCTCCGCTTCTGGCGACGGAAAGAATGTAAATCCGACCCGCCCCCCCTGGAGGAGCCCCACTGCCAGAACCATTGCTGCGATCGCGACCGACAATGTGACATATCGCCAGTGAACCGCTGCCGTCACGAATGCATGGAACGGATAGTCCCGTATCCAGTTGAAACCCGTATCAAATCCACGCCGGAACCAGCTCGGTTGACCCCGTCGCCCCGCCCGTCGGCGCGACTGCCGCAACATCATCAAGAAGGCTTCAAAACCGAGCGCTACTACGAATGCAACTGCAACGATGATAATTTCGAATGGAACCAGCCCGACCGAATCCCTCAGAGCGCGCAACGGATCATCAATGACATCAAGGAATGGCGGAACCGAGATGTCCGGCTGGCTGACAAGAGCACTTAAGAAAAACGCTGGTGCCCCAGCAATCAAAACAACCCGCCACCAGTTCCAGCCTCGGCGCGTGGCAAGTGCGTGAGACAAATGGCCTGGCAGGACCAGAAAACACTCGATTAGAGACGCGATCACAACGGCGACGACGACCACGGGAAGTGTGCCCATAATCTGGCCGAGCACCCCGCCAATAAGCAAAATCGGCACAAAAGCAGCGATTGTGGTCAGGCTGGCCGCGAATATCGGAGCAAGCATGGTCGTTGCGCCATTGATCGCTGCTTCGTCGGGGTCATCGCCCATGGCCTGACGCGTCGCCGTATGTTCGCCAACAACAATCGCGTCATCGACAATAACCCCGAGCATCATGATCAGGGCGAACATCGAAATCATGTTGATGCTTTCACCCATCAACCACAGGATCCCTAGCGTCGCCATCATGGCAACGGGGATCCCTGCTGCCACCCAGAGGGCAATCCGCGCATTCAAGAATAAAAACAGGATTCCAACAACGAGCACCAATCCGGTGAGGCCATTTTCCAGGAGGAGCGTAATCCGCCCTTTCACAGCATCTGCGCGCACATCATACTTTAAAACTTCAAGGCTTTGCGGCAGCTGCGGCCTAATCTCAGCGAGGTAATCGTCAACGATTTGCGCAGCCTTGAGTGTATCGGTGGTTTCGACCCTCAAGATTTCCAGTTCAATTGCGCGAGATCTCTTCGAAAATCCCTGGTTTTCGCTGTCATCGAAATCACGCAGAACCGTTCCGATATCATCGACTTGGGTCTTTTCACCGGAAGCAAACGATTTGACCTCCACCCGGCCGACTGCTTGCGGAGACCGCTCTTCCGATAGCGCCCGGATTTGACGTTCGACCGCACCATCCAAACTGCCGGCCGGAAGGTCGACTGTATTGCCGGCGATTTGCTGGGCGACATCGGAAATAGTGATATCAAGTCTGCGCAATTCTCGTTCTGGAATTTCAACCAGATATTCTGGTGCGCGGTACCCCTTCAGCTCTACCTTATCGATCCCGCGTGCCAGAAGATCATCGCGCATCTGGCGTGCAAAAACTTTGAGGGATTCTTCCGGAAATGGACCACGTAGGGCCAATGTTGCGACACCGTCGGTAAAGGTTGCCGCGGAAATGATGGGCGTTTCAGAATCCAACGGTAAAGTCGTTATACCGGAAACGGCCTGCTCTACATCCGACAGCGCTTTTTGCAGATCAGTCCCTTCCACAAATTCCATGCGGATTGATGCACTGCCTTCACGACCATAGGATTCGAACTCTTCCAACCCTTCAAAAAACCGGAGTTCCGGTTCGAGGACCTCTAGAATGTTGGACGTGACATCCTCAGCACTGGCACCTGGCCAGGTAATTGCCACGGCAATGGTATCGATCTTGACTGTTGGAAAAAACTGGGTGTTGAGCTTGGCGAGACCATAAGCGCCAAACAGCACCATAACGGCCATAATCAAGTTGGCGGCATTAGAATGCCGGACCAGCATCTCCAAAAACCCGTGAGGCTTCAGGTGTCGAACCATGACTGCCTCCGTTATTGAGCGGTTTGAGTTGCTGATTGATCAGAGGCCCCGGCCGAGTGGCTTGCCACCGGCTGGACCGCATCAACGTCCTTCACAAGAAGGCCGTCACCGGCTTCCGGAATTCGCGTTACCAGCAGAGTTTCACCGGGCTGAAGATCACCTTCGACAAGAATAAAGCCATCGTCTATCGCAAGGGCTCTGACATCTCTCGCTGTGAGCCGGCTATTTTCGATGACATAAACCGTTCCTTCGCCATAGTAAGCGGCTTCTGGGACCCGGAAACTGTCTGCATAAGTTTGATCTGGAATGGAAATTTCAACAAAAGCGCCCGGACGAAGGGGCACTGAAACCGCGCTCATATCAATCGTTGCGATGAGGTCGACACCACCGCGGTTGCTGGCAACATCTGCGCCAATCCGGCCAACTGTTGCCGGATAGATCACGGGCTGATCACCGAGATACCAGGTCACGTCGACCGGACGGCCAACGACCGAGCCAGTTTCTGCAATCAATCGGCCGTATTGATTGTCCGACAATATGAACCGCGCCTCGAATTCACCGCTGTCATAAAGCGAAACAATCGCATCGTTGACACTGACCAACCGTCCTGGCTCGGCTGCCGAAGACCTGACAATCGCGTCAAAGGGCGCTGTTAGGACTGTGTTTTCCAATTGGCGCTGAGCGTTCTCCAGACGCCATTCCAAGCGCTCAACTGAAGCGCGCTGCTGAATGACCTTTGCCTCTTCCAAGGCAAGTGTGTTTTCAGATCGCTCAAGGTTCTGCTGACGTTGGGAGACAAGCAACTTGCGGTCATCCACCGTCCGCTCGGTTGCCGCACCCCGCCCAAGCAGCTCTTCGGCCCGCACAAGATCGCGCTCGGCAAAGGCCAGCTGCTCGCCCGCGCGCACAAGATTGGCCTTTTCCAACGCCACCCGGCCCTCGTTCTCCACCAGAGCCGCCCGCCCTTCAGCTAGATTGGCGCGGGCTTCAGTCACGGCGCCTTCATAATCAAACCGGTCAATCGAGATGAGGGTTTCGCCTTTTTCGACCTTGCCGCCGGCTTTCAGGTTTGGGTGAACCTCGACAATCTCCCCGCCAACGAGCGCTCTCAGATCTACTTCCCGGCCTGCCAGCGTCTCACCGTAGACCGAAATCATCGGCGCATGGTCGCCTTGTTCAACCTCAACAGTTTTGACCGCGTAACTCTTCTCTTGAACTGGCCGCTTGGGAACCTCCGGCCGAGTGGCAATCAAGTGATTCATGCCTTGGAATGCGCCGAACAGGATGGCAAAGGCGATGAGCGCCTGAAGCACGGCTTTCAGGACCAACTTCGTCCGATCAAACGTGGTCGGTTGCCGTCCTACGGGGGGAAGGACTTCCGCACTCGGTGCCTTGCCGGTTTCCGGGTCGACGGATTGCAACATACTCAGTTATCCCACAACGCATTAAAGATGGCTCACGCGACTATATACGTGAACCCTGCGCATAAGATTACTTTGCATTGCGAAAAATCAAGATTTCTGGCAGCTAAATCACGCTAGCACAGGCAGAAATCGTGTAACCAAATGTATCAATGATTACAAATTGCGGACTGGCATTTGCCAGTCCGCAAGTCATGTCATTTGTCGAATTCATAAGCCGTGCTGCAGAATTCGCAGGTCACAACGATCTTCCCATTGACCGTTACATGCTCGACTTCCTCGGCAGTAAAGTTTGCCAAAACATTGGCAACTTTGTCGCGCGAGCAGCGGCATTTGTCCGCAATCGGCTGAGCATCGAATAGGCGGACACCGCGTTCATGGAACAACCGGTAAAGCAGCGTCTCGACGCTCACTTCCGGATCGGTCAGTTCGACATCCTTGACCGTGTCGACCAGCGCCTTGGCTTCCACCCAGGCGTCGTCTTCGTCGACCTCATGGCGTAGCACCCCTTCCGGCGCATCACCGGGATCAATGTCGGCCTGTTTCATCCGCTCAGGAGACTCGGGCAAAAATTGCACCAGGATACCGCCGCCGGTCCAGGACTTGATCGGCGCTTCGCCATCCTGACGGGTGTAGAGCTCACCGACACCCAGACGGACTTCCGTTGGGATCTGTTCAGAGCGCTCAAAATACCGCCGGGCGACCTCTTCAAGCGATACACCATCCAGCTCAACGAGCCCCTGATAGCGCTGCATGTGCTTGCCTTGATCGATCGTCATGGCCAAATGGCCTTGCCCCAGAAGGGTTTCTGGGGACGCTTTACCGGCCTCCATCAGAGCTGCGACACGCTCTGCATCAAACGTCGCGCAAGCTCGGATAGCATCGGGCGTTTCGAAGTCGACAACGAGCATCGACACCGGACCTTCGGTCTGGGTTTGCAGTGTGAAACGGCCATCGAACTTGAGAGACGTTCCAAGCAGGCTCGTCAGAACAATAGCTTCGGCCAGAAGGCGGGAAACCGGCTCCGGGTAATCATGCCGGTCCAGGATCTTCTGCAAGATCGGCCCAAGCGCAACGCTGCGCCCGCGCACATCCAGTTCTTCCACGGCAAAGGGCCGGACAGCGTCCAGCCCTGCGGGCTTGATGCCCAGTTCTTCAAGATTTAGTGCCACTTTGGCTTCGCCTTAAGCTGCGCCGAAACACCAGGCCAGAATGCCCTTTTGAGCATGGAGCCGGTTTTCGGCTTCGTCAAACACGACAGAGTTTGGACCGTCCATGACCTCGTTGGTGACTTCTTCACCCCGGTGCGCCGGCAGGCAATGCATGAAGAGCGCATCTCCATTTGCCTCCGCCATCAGCCGCTCGTTGACCTGGTAGGCGCTGAGCAGGTTGTGACGGCTTTCCGCATCATCATCGCCCATGGACACCCAGCAGTCGGTGATGACACAGTCGGTCCCTTTGACAGCCTCATATGGGTCGTCGGTCACCACAATGGAACCACCCTTTTGACGGGCTGCCTCAATCAGGTCTTGCGACGGGGCCAATTCGCTCGGAGTTGCGATACGCATTTCAAAGTCCAGGCGCGGGGCTGCATGAACCCAAGACGCCAGAACGTTGTTGCTGTCGCCGGTCCAGGCAATGCTTTTACCGGAAATGCCGCCACGATGTTCTTCGAACGTCATGATGTCGGCCATGATCTGGCAAGGATGCGATATTTTGGTCAAACCGTTGATCACGGGAACGGTCGCGTTTTCAGCCAGTTCGTTCAAATCATTGTGGTCCAAGATCCGGATCATAATGCCGTCGACGAAGCGGGACAGGACACGCGCGGTATCAGCGATCGTCTCGCCGCGTCCAAGCTGCATTTCAGCGCCGGTCAGCATCAAGGTCTCACCGCCGAGCTCGCGCATACCAACATCGAACGAAATACGGGTCCGGGTCGACGGCTGTTCGAAGATCATTGCCAGGACCTTGCCCGCAAGCGGGCCCTCGCCACGGCGGATGCCGTTGCGCTCGGCTTTGATCTTTTTGCCAGCCTCGAGGATGGTGCGCAGTTCGCTGCCATCAAACTCGGTCAAATCCAGAAAGTTTCTGAATGCTCCACTCGCGGTCATTCGGCCGCTCCTTCAAAAAGCTTCTTCTCCAGGGCAACGGCCGCCTCTTCCAGGCGTTCAACAGCCACCGCAATCTCGTCTTCAGTGATGGTCAAAGGCGGGAGAATGCGCACGACGTTGTCGCCAGCTGGCACGGCCAGAAGACCTGCGTTGCGGGCAGCCCCAACATATTCGCCGACCGGGGCCACGCATTTGATGCCAAGCATCAAGCCGCTGCCGCGAACAGAGTCAAACACCTTGGGATGGCTGTCGACCAATCCGGAGAGTTTCTGCTTGAAGGACAGCCCTTTTTGCTGAACTTCTTCCAGAAAGCCTTCTGACAAGACAACATCCAAAACCGCATTGCCAACGGCCATCGCCAACGGATTGCCGCCGAACGTTGTGCCATGCGTTCCCGGCGCCAGCGCGGATGCAGCTTCTTCCGTTGCCAAACAGGCCCCCATTGGAAAGCCGCTGCCAATTCCCTTAGCAACTGCCATCAAGTCCGGCTCCACACCGGTCCATTGATGCGCAAAGAGCTTGCCTGTCCGGCCCACACCTGTCTGGATCTCATCAAAGATCAAAAGGGCGCCGGTTTCGTCACACAGCTTGCGCAGGGCACGCAGGAATTCGAAATCGATCTCGCGGATACCGCCTTCGCCTTGAATAGGTTCAATCGCAATGGCAGCGGTCTGCGGGCCAACGACCGCCTTCAACGCCTCAAGGTCGCCATTCGGCACCTGATCAAAACCCGGCGCCTTGGGTCCGAACCCTTCCAGGTATTTTTCTTGGCCACCGGCCGCGATCGTACCAAGTGTCCGACCGTGGAATGCGCCTTCAAAGGTGATGATCTGATAACGGTCTGGCTCGTTCCGGTCATAGTGGTAGCGGCGGGCGCATTTGATCGCCGCTTCCATGGCCTCCGCCCCGGAATTCACAAACAGAACCTTGTCAGCAAAGGTCGCGTCTGCAAGCCGCTGCGCGAGGCGCGCACCATCTGGCATCTGATGCAGATTGGAAATGTGCCAAAGCTTGGATGCTTGGTCCTGCAGTGTCTTGACCAAATGAGGATGGCCGTGTCCGAGCGAATTCACCGCAATTCCGGACCCGCAGTCGAGAAATCGTCGGCCGTCACTCGCAATCAGCCAGACACCTTCCCCGTGATCGAAAGACAAGTTCGATCTTGCGTAGTTTCCAAAAAGCGCGGACGCGGACATAACCTCTTACTTCTCCTCTAGCCTGTGCACGGCGCGTTGATTTCCGCTCAATCGCCAATGACAGGGCGCAACCACAATGGGCTAAAAACGCAACATGCCGCCCAAAAGGCGGCACGTTGCCGGAACCTTATACACCGGCAGGCCTATGGCGTGTCAATGGAAATGGCTGAAACCGGGGCCCGGATCAGATTATGTAAAAGTCTCAATGACCTCGCATCTTTTGGGGAAAAGTCCGTTCATCCCCAACTGACTGCAGCCTGAGTGTTGCTTCACAAATTAACGTTATTGTAACCTTTAGCTAATCAGACACGACATCTCGTCTGGCGTATCAACTAGAGGCACAAGATATGCCATAGCGGACATGCGAGCGCGTGTCCACATTCGAGATTTTGGCCAAACATTGGCCTTGGCAAGGGGTGCGGTTATGAGTTGGACGAACGAACGGGTTGAGCTTTTGAAAAAGCTCTGGGGCGAAGGATTGAGCGCCAGTCAGATCGCTGGCGAGCTCGGCGGTGTAACCCGGAACGCAGTTATTGGTAAGGTGCACCGTCTTGGTCTGTCCGGCCGGGCGAAGTCATCAACGCCAAGCACGAAACCGCGCCGCGCGCGGACTGCAAGCCCGGCAGCTCAGGCGACCCCGAAGAAACCACAGGCCCAGCCGCAGACCCATGGGTCGGCCGCTCTGAAGATGGATCCGACACCAGCACCTGTTGCCGAGATCCGCCCGGAAGCTGAGCCGATTGCCGAGTTGGTGCCGATTTCCAAACGCGCAACCATCCTGACGCTCACCGAGCGGACCTGCAAATGGCCAATCGGTGACCCGGCAACAGACGACTTCTACTTCTGCGGACGCCAGTCCGATGCGGGTGTTCCTTATTGCGCGCATCACTGCAAGATCGCCTATCAGCCGATTGCCGACCGCCGCCGAGGCGCAAACAAGGCTGTTGCTCAAGCATCCTAAAACTCCACCTGCACGGAACACCGACTTTAAAGCCCGCTTCACCTGCGGGCTTTTTTGTTTTTGTTAGGTCGCATTCAAAATATTACTTCAAACCGCAAAACAAATAACTCTCCCACCAGATGAGAATCATCAATTCAACTAAATATATTCCGAAAACCTCATCAAATCACCAGCCTTTAAACTTAATAAAATTCAATCAAAAACAAATTCACTCTATTAACTATATAATTATTCTCAATGTTTTACTTTAAATTTGTGATGTGAATTACAGTCTTTGCGCGATTTTGCGGTTACTCATGAAAGCCTGGCGCCGATCGCCCCCCATGCGGCTTATACTACGCCGCTTCAAATGTATTTGTGGACCCGACTTGGGAACGGAGGTCAGCCCAAACTGTTTTGCCTGGAGACTTAAGATGAAATCCATTTGGAAATTAGGCCTTGCCGCCACACTTGCCCTCTCCGCCTCCGCAGCGCTTGCGGAAGATCGAAGTGTTGCCCTTATCCTGGATGCCTCCGGCAGTATGAACGGCCGCCTTGCAGACGGTACTGTCAAAATCAATGCTGCCAAGAATGCCGTGCGAAACCTCGTCGCTCAGATCCCTGACAGCGTGCGGCTGTCCTTTCGCGCCTATGGACACCAGCACCACCGCAGCAAACACAATTGTACTGACACACAGATGCTGGTTCCTTTCGGCCGCGCGCCAGATGTTCGCGGCGGTGTGGTGAACACATCGGATGGTCTAAAAGCCCAAGGCTATACGCCCATTACCTATGTTCTTGGATTGGCCGCGGACGACCTGAAGCCGGAAAACGGCAAGCGGTCCATAGTTCTCGTCTCCGACGGCAAGGAAACCTGCGAAGGTGATCCCTGCCTGCTTGCCAAGAAACTAGCGGAAGCGGATGCGGATCTGACCATCCACACGGTTGGCTTTGGTGTCGACCCGCAAGCCCGGCTGCAATTGCAATGTATCGCGGATGCCGCCCGTGGCACCTACTATGACGCCAACTCTGCCGTGGACCTTGCGAAAACCATGGAAGAGGCGGTGGAGGCTACCGCTGAGCCTGAAATTCAGGACGAGGTGATCACAATCACCCTTCCGAAAGCTCAGGAAGGGACATTGGAAATTATAGCCCCCTACTTCAACGAAGTCGTTGATGCAGAAACCGGCGAGCAAGTCGCCGTCCTGACCGATAACACCCCGTCCAAAGTTCTCCCGGCCGGGATCTACAACATCAAATTCGGCAAGACCCAATGGTTGAAGAGTGTCGCCGTCCGCGCGGATGAAACCACGACCATCGAACCGGGCCGGCTCAAGGTCGAAGGCCCCTATTTCAATGACGTCCTGGATCCTGAAACCGGTGAGATCATTGAAAAGGCCACTTCTCACCACGCTGAGTTCCCCCTTCTGGCCGGACGCTATGATGTGACTTTCGGCAAAGCCCTTTGGAAGAATGTTGTTGTCAATGAAGGAGAGACGACTGTTCTGAATCCGGGCCGCCTGAAAATCAGAAACCCCTACTTCCATGATGTTCTGGATCCGGCGACTGGTCAGGCTTTGCTGAAGCTGACGAAGTCAAATGACGAACTTCCCCTCCCGCCTGGTACCTATGACGTGCGGTTTGGCAAAAAACTCTGGCGCGGCATCAAATTGACCGAAGGCGAGACCGTGACATTGAACCCGGTCCTGGTTCGTATGGCAGAGCCCTATTTCAACCGCATTTTGGACCAAGACACAGGCGAAGAAGTGGAGAAATTCACCCGGGACCGGACCACGATCCCATTAGCGCCAGGCACCTACACTGTCATGTTCGGCAAAGCTGCCTGGAAAGACTTCTCGGTTGAAGCTGGTGATGATCTGCGGATCAATCCAGGCCGCATCAAAATCGATGGCAAGAAGTTTTACATCAAGGTTTTCGATGAAGCCGGGACGGAAGTCATAATGCTAACCGAGAGCACCAACGACATTCCCTTTCCGCCTGGAAAATACAGGCTCGATGTCAGCGGACAAGAAGTACCGGTGACACTGATCGAAGGCAAACGGCTTGTCCTGAAACTTCAGTAAGTTTCATTGCCTGCAAAGGAAGAAGGCCTGCCGCAGTTTCCGGCAGGCCTCTACAATTGTCTTAGGCAGCTGCAAATTGGTCGTTGAAGGAATAACCCGCACCGCGCACGGTGCGGATCGGGTCCTTGGCTTTGCCCTTGTTCAGGGCCTTGCGCAACCGGCCGACATGAACATCGACAGTCCGCTCATCCACATAGACATCGTGGCCCCAAACGCCATCAAGCAGCTGCTCGCGCGAGAACACCCGCCCGGGGGACGTCATCAAAAACTCCAAAAGGCGGAATTCGGTCGGCCCAAGGCGAATTTCCTTGGTGCTGCGCCGGACCCGGTGTGTTTCGCGGTCAAGCTCAATATCGCCGGACCGAAGCATCGTAGAGACCACTTCCGGGCTCGCCCGGCGCAAGATCGCCCGGACACGGGCCATCAGCTCGGGAACGGAAAACGGTTTGACGACGTAGTCATCAGCGCCTGTTGAAAGCCCGCGGATGCGCTCGGCTTCTTCCCCCCGCGCGGTCAGCATGATGACCGGCAGACGTTCGGTGTCTTCACGGGCGCGTAGGCGTCGGCACAGCTCGATGCCGGAAAGGCCCGGCAGCATCCAATCCAACAGCAGGAGATCGGGCTGGCTTTCGCGCAGACGGATTTCTGCTTCATCACCGCGGACACAAGTCTCTACGGCATAACCTTCAGCTTCCAGATTGTATCGCAACAGAAGGCTTAGCGGTTCTTCGTCTTCGACGATGAGCACCTTCGGCATGAATTCTCGCTCCAATTCCACCAGCCGGCGCTTTACGCCGACCTCAACTTCAGCAGTGCAGTCCCCAAAGGCCACTCTGCTTTACCCGTTAAACGGCACCAGTTTCGTCCACCTTGGCCCGCTCTTCCGGCAGACGCTCGCCTGTCACCATGAAGTAGACGTTTTCGGCAATGTTGGTGGCATGATCACCGATGCGCTCAATGTTCTTTGCGCAGAACAGGAGATGGACGCATTCGGTGATGACCCGCGGGTCTTCCATCATGTAGGTAAGCAGTTCGCGAAACAGCGACGTATAGATCGCATCGACTTCGGCATCGGCTTCCTGAACCTGACGCGCCGCCTCAGCGTCGCGCCGGGTGTAGGCATCGAGCACCTTCTTCAGTTGGCTCAGCGCCAATTCCGTCATGTGCTCAACGCCGATTGCCAACTTCTTACTCTGAAGATCGTTATCAATGGCGATTGCACGTTTTGCGACGTTTTTGGCAAGATCGCCAACGCGTTCCAGATCATGGGCGATCCGGCTTGCTGCAGTAATTTCGCGCAAGTCTTGCCCCATCGGCTGGCGCCGCACGATCATGGCAATCAGATCTTCTTCAACGTCCTGATGCAGGGAATCCAACCGGGCATCTTCGGAAACCACTTTCCGGGCCAAGTCGGTATCTCCAGAAACCAAGGCTGAGACTGCATCGGCAAACGCTTTTTCTGCAAGCCCGCCCATTTCGGCAATCCGGCCGGCCATGGCGTTCAATTCGTCATCATAGGCCGTGACTATGTGTTCAGACATCCTGTGCCCTTTCGAAACTTGTGCAACCCGGTCAGCCGAAGCGGCCGGTGATGTAATCTTGAGTGCGTTTGTCCGACGGATTGGTGAAGATGTCCTGTGTTGGACCTTCCTCAACCAGAACGCCGAGATGGAAAAACGCAGTGCGCTGGGATACGCGGGCGGCCTGCTGCATGGAGTGGGTCACGATAACAATCGTATAGTTTTCCCGCAGCTCATCGATCAGCTCCTCAACCTTCGCCGTCGCGATCGGATCAAGTGCCGAGCAGGGCTCATCCATCAGGATGACTTCCGGGCTCACCGCAATCGCGCGCGCAATGCACAGCCGCTGCTGCTGACCGCCGGACATGCCAGTGCCCGGCTCGTTCAAACGGTCCTTGACCTCATTCCAAAGTCCAGCCTTCTGCAGGCTTGAGCTGACGATCTCATCAAGCTCATCCCGGTTGCGAGCCAGTCCATGGATCCGCGGCCCATAGGCGATGTTGTCGTAGATCGATTTTGGGAACGGGTTCGGCTTCTGAAACACCATTCCAACCTTGGCGCGCAGCTGCACCGGATCGACTTTTGGATCGTAGATGTCTTCGCCATCGATCTTGATGGAGCCTTCGACACGGCAGATGTCGATCGTATCGTTCATCCGGTTGATGGTGCGCAAGAAGGTCGACTTGCCACAGCCTGACGGTCCAATAAAGGCGGTCACTGACCGAGGCTGAATTTCCAGGTCCACATCTTTGATGGCGTGGGTGTCGCCATAATAGACCTGGACCTTTTTCGCTGAAATCTTGCTGTCGGTCATGTCGGCTGCCTGTTCGATTTGCGGCATATCATTCATAGGTCTCGCCTCCTTACCAGCGGCGCTCAAACCTGCGGCGCAGGATAATGGCAATAAAGTTCATTGTCAGAAGGAACAGCAGCAAGACGATAATGCCGCCCCAGGCTTTTTCGTAGAATGCAAAGTCAGCACGAGCCGCCCAGGTATAGATCTGTGCCGGCATCGCAGAATTGGGCTCAACAAAACCGCCAACGAAGCTGTCGGGATATCCACGGGCCACAAAGCCGACCATACCGATCAGCAGCAGCGGTGCGGTTTCACCTAGTGCCTGAGCCAGACCAATGATTGTTCCAGTCAGGATGCCGGGCATTGCCAAGGGCAGCACGTGATGGAAAATCGCCTGCATTTTAGAAGCCCCAACGCCGAGCGCTGCATCGCGAATGCTCGGCGGCACCGCCTTCAAAGACGCCCGGGTCGAGATGATGATTGTGGGCAGGGTCATGAGGGTCAGCACCAGCCCGCCAACCAGCGGCGCCGACTGCGGTAGGTGCATGAACTGAATGAACACGGCCAGACCCAAGATACCGAACACGATGGACGGAACAGCGGCCAGATTGGAGATGTTGACTTCAATCAGGTCCGTGATCCGGTTTTGCGGGGCAAACTCTTCCAAGTAGATCGACGCGGCGACGCCAATCGGCAGGGAGAGGAACAGCACCACCAGCATCATGAAGAACGAACCAACGACTGAGGCGCCGATGCCCGCACCACCAGGATTGTCCACGCCGGAGTCGGCACCGGTGATGAAGTTCCAGTTGAAAACAGATTCAATAATGTCCGCCTTTACCAGACCGTCTACGATATCGAGGTCAGTCTTTTGCAGGAACCGGCTGTCCGTCATGTTGTCGCGTGTGACACGGCCGTTGATGTAGCCGTCAACACGGGAGGCTGCGGCCAATTCAAAACGAACCGGCTCACCGAGCTGATCCTGATTGGCACGAAAATACTCCCGGATAGTGCCGCCGGTCTTGCCAACGATCCGCCCAATGGCAGCACCGTCGAACGGAACTTCCAGGCCGCGGTCATTGAGTTGTTGTTCAAGAGCTCCAATGAAGAACTTTTCATAGGCTTTTGTCTTGAAAAGTTCTTTTTCAGCCGCGTTGAACTGTTCCTGGGTGATAGTGAATTCCACTTTCACCACTGTCCGGGTGAAGGCTGGAATGCCCTCAGATACGATCGAAAACGCGAGGACCACCAGGAAAAACAAGCCGATCCCGACTGCTCCCATCCCATAGGCCTTGAAGCGCTTTTCAGCCGCATTGCGTTTCCGGGTCAGATCGTCCGTTGCATAGAGCGAGCGCGGTTTTGCAGCTGCTTTTTCCGGCATCTTAGCACCGTCCGGAGAAAGTGTTGCGTCGGTCATCAGTCATACTGCTCCCGGTATTTGCGCACGATGTAGAGCGCAATGATGTTGAGACCCAGGGTCACGACGAAAAGTGTCATCCCTAGAGCAAACGCGACCAGCGCCACTGGGGACGCGAAGTCCGCATCTCCTGTTAGCTGACTGACAATTTTCGCGGTCACAGTCGTCATGGCTTCGAACGGGTTGAGGCTGAGCCGTGCGGCCGCCCCTGCCCCAAGCACGACGATCATGGTTTCACCGATGGCCCGCGAGGCTGCGAGCAGGATGGCACCGACGATCCCCGGCAGCGCGGCTGGTAAGATCACTTGTTTGACGGTTTCCGATTTCGTTGCACCCAAACCGTAAGAGCCATCGCGCATGGCCTGCGGCACGGCATTGATGATGTCGTCCGACAAGGAGCTGACAAATGGGATCAGCATGATGCCCATGACCAGACCCGCGGTCATGACGGCGGTTCCGGCCTTCATGATGCCAAGACCGTTGTCACCGAAGACCGAAACCAGCATCGGACCGACAGTCAGCAGCGCGAACAGGCCATAAACGATGGTCGGGATACCGGCCAGAACTTCCAGCATTGGCTTGGCAACTGCGCGGACTTTCGGCCCGGCATATTCGGAGAGATAAACCGCTGCAAAGAGGCCAATTGGTACCGCCACGGCCAAGGCGACGAAGGAAATATAAAAGGTGCCCCAGAGCAGTGGAATGATGCCGAGTTCGGAATCCCCGCCGCGGCCGGAGAAACTTGGTGCCCAAGTGAGACCGAAAAAGAAGTCGAACGCCGGGTAAAGTTTAAAGAACTCGATCGTGTTGAACACCAGCGACAGCACAATCCCGATTGTGGTGAGAACGGCGATGGAGGCGGCCGCAATCAGCAGGCTGCGAACGCCCCGTTCAACGGTGTTGCGGGCACGGAAGTCGGCATGGGACTCTTTGAGCCCCCATAGAGCCCCGGCAATCGCCGCCAGAATGACAACGATCGACATGTAGAACCGGCCAGAAGAACTCAGAACCCGGTAATGCTGGGCCGCGCGCATGATCGGCTGGGTGATATCGGACGTTACAATCTGGCCGGCTTCTTTGAGGCGCGCCGTGATATCTGTGACATCGGCGCGGGCGCTGCGGGCAAACTCTTCCGTCATCAGCTTCTGAGCAATGGCATTATCCATGCCCGTGGCTGCTCTGCGGACTTCAGCAAGAACCAGGCTCCGGGAAGAGCCTTCTGCAATCTCGCTCTCCGGGATCATGCCCGACACCGAGCCGTTGACATAAAACGGCTGCGCCAAAAGCCAGATCACAAGGATCAAGAACGCTGGGACAGCCGCCTTCATGGCAACGTTGGACCCATAATAAGATGGCAGGGAGTGCAGCTGGCTGGGCACCCCTCCGGCGCTTGCCAAAGCTCTTGACCGGCCCACAACGTACCCAACGGACGCAATGGCAAGCACGATCAAGACAAGCCAAAACAAAGGCATCTGCTTCCCCGAGATGTTTAATAGTCACAAAACAAAATGAGGAGCGGCGGTGCAGCCGCCCCTCTTATTCGGCAGATGCCGAATTACTTCATTGTTTCTTCAGCAGCAATAGATGCCTGAGTGGCAGCCAGCTCAGGATCGGCAACCAGGCCGTACTGGGCCAGAGGGCCGTCGCCGCCTGCGATTTCGTCAGCGATGAAGAACTGAGCGTATTCTTTCAGGCCCGGGATCACGCCGATGTGCGCCTTCTTGACGTAAAAGTACAGCGGGCGGGAAACCGGGTAGGTGCCGGAAGCAATGGTTTCAGTGGACGGAGCCACATCACCCATGGTCGCAACTTTCAGCTTGTCGGTGTTGTTTTCATAGAAAGCAAGACCGAAGATGCCGATGCCGTTTGCATTGGAGTCGATGCGGGCAAGTGTTTCGGTGTAGTCACCGTCGATGTCGACAGACTTGCCGTCGGCGCGAACGTCGATACACGCCTTTTCAGCAGCTTTTTTCTTCGCTTTGTCGCTGTCGCCTTCAGCAGCTTCGAGGAACTTTTCGAAAGCGCCGGTTGCCTCACAGCCAGCCAGAAGAACCTTGTCTTCGAAAACTTCACGAGTGCCGTGCTTGGTGCCCGGGATGAAAGCAGCGATTTCAACGTTCGGCAGGTCAGCGTTGAAATCAGACCAGTTGTTGTATGGGTTAGCGACCAGTTCGCCGTCCTTGAGGACCTTGGAGCCCAGAGCGTTGAAGATGTCAGCCGGCTGGAACGCGGTGAAAGCAGGACCAGACTTCTGGGAAGCGAAAACGATTCCGTCGTAACCGATGCGGACTTCGATGATGTCTTTCACACCAGCTTCGGCGCAGGCCTTGATTTCTTTCGCGCGGATTTTGCGAGAAGCGTTGGCAACGTCGATGGTGTTTTCGCCAACACCTTCACAGAAACGCTTCAGGCCAGCAGAAGAACCGCCGGACTCAACAACCGGTGTCGGGAAGTCGGTGTTTTCGCCAAAAGCTTCAGCGACGATGGAAGCGTAAGGCAGAACGGTGGAGGAACCAGCGATCTGAACCTGGTCGCGAGCCTGAGCGGCGCCAACGAATGCGGTGGAAGCAACTGCAACTGCTGTTGCGCTAACGAGGGTCGTAAATTTCACTTGACCACTCCCTTTGAATGTCAAGGTTTGTCTATCCACGCCGGACGCGATTTCGTCCAAGCGCTGCCGGGAAACTAGGCTCGATGGATGAGAGTTCTATGACAGTTTTTATTCAGTTTTATGACAGTATAAATTATTGATTTTTATATCTATTTTTACAAAACCTCATTTCATTGTGTCAAAGAGCATTATTCTATGACACAGAATCCCGAGCATCTCGAACAGACCGGCTCTCCCGGGAACCAACATCAATTTCTTTCAGTAACAGCCCCATGCTGACAAAAACGGCGCATCGCCGTTGTCGGAGGTTTCAGTCTCACGAGCCCACACCCTAAACGGCTCTGCCGATACCCTTGATTTGCAGGACACTACATCCAACCAACCGATAATCGAGCTCCCACTTAACGGTTCGATTAGATTGCAGTCCATCCACCTTCGCATTATGCTCTTAGTCAAATAAATAGAGCAATTTAACACCGCTTGACGTAGCGCTACTCATGAAATTGACACAAGACGCTGCGTATCAAAGATTGGTATTGCTGTGCAGAGAGACGCGAAAAAACGGGATACTTTTCATCTTCTGATCTTTTGCGCCACCATCTGCGCACTCGTTTTTATTGCATTTTTGACAATGACTTCTGACGGCAAAGCGGAAGATCGGAAAAAGGTCTTGAGCGTAGCCCTGTTTGATGGCTGTCCTTTTATTTGCCTGGATGAAAGTGGACCGTTTGTCGATGGATTAAAAGCGGCATTTGCAGGGGCTGGATATGAACTGCAGTTTAAACAAATACCATTCGCGCGGGCTGTTACAGATCTTCAGACCGGACATCTCGACATATTACCGGGCGTTTTGAAAGACGGGATAGACGGCGCCGTTTTTCCTAATAGCTGGCTGTACTTCACCCGCATGTGTTTTTTCTCAGACTCCGGTGACTCTTGGGAATGGCGCGGTGTGGCATCGTTGAAAGATAGGTTGATCGCGGTTGAAAAGGGGATCGTCCATACTCCGGAGTTCTTCGACTACGTGCAGAACAGGAAAAATGTCACACATTTATCGGGAAACGACATCCTGTTTCGGCAATTGCGCATGCTGAAGCTTAGCCGCATCCAATCCTTCACCGCGGAACAAACTGTTTTGGCGCACTATTTGGAACAGAAGGGAATTGCGGCCGATAGCTTAAAAAATGCAGGGTGTTTCGAGCCTGAGTTTGAATATGTCGCCATATCCGCAACCCATCCTGAGGCCGCTGAAATTCGGAAGATTTTGACCGTGGGACTGGCTGACTACAATCGATCGGTCGTGCCAGGCCTGTTCTGAACGTCTCACAAATACAGTCAAAGAATGAGAGAGTTTGTTTCCATGAAAAAAATGCTTTTGGCACTTCTTATTATTGCAACACCCCAAACGGCTTCTGCTGAAACCTGCCATGAGACAATCGCCGGAATGTTCGAGGGCGGTGCCTTGGATCCGTTTGTCCGCCCGCCGCACCGGCTGACAAACACTGTGACCGACGCAGAAGGCAATTTTGTCCGCAGATACTTGACCCGATGGCAAACACCTTTCCGCAGCGTCTCAGGCGTTGAGGGCGGCGGGCTATTTGCTCTGGTGATCGATGCTGACAGTTGGACTGGACCGTCCCTCGATGGTCCTTGGACCAAATCGCCGAACAGCCTGCCGGCAGACCACAACGACGTTCGAAAAGCGCAGCATAACCAGGAAAAAGCGAATCTAACCGACGGAAAATGCCTGGGCACCGTAGACCTGGATGGTTCCAATTATGACGTGGTGTCATATGTCACCAAAACGGACCCGAACCCGAAAATGAACGACATGTGGTTCGGCGCACGGCACACTGTCTACATTGATCCAGAAACAGCCCGGGTCATGCGCTGGGAGTCAACGGATTTTGTCAGCTCCTTTGCGCCAAACATGTCAAAAGAGGTTCAAGTTCAGATCTTTGAATATGACCCGGACCTCGTGATTCCGCGTCCGGAATAGGTAAGCCCAACATAAGATAATTGGGCGTAGTCCAGCCTATTCGGAAATTGTCACTTTGAAAGTTGCGCCCTTGCCGGGCTCGCTGTCCACATCAAGGCGGGCCCTGTGGCGGGTCAAAATGTGTTTGACGATGGCAAGCCCCAATCCGGTGCCTTTCATTGCCCGGCTCGAATCCACATCGACCCGGTAAAACCGTTCCGTTAGCCGCGGCAAGTGCTCTGGCGCAATTCCTTCGCCATAGTCGCGGACCGCCAATTGCCACTCCGTACCGTCCTCACAGGCTTCACCTGGTGTCAAAGTGACATCGACGACTTTGCCTGTGCTGCCGTATTTGAGCGCGTTCTCGACAAGGTTTTCCGTCACTTGGATGAGCTCATCCCGTTCGCCCGCAATCAGCACCGGTGTTTCCGGCAAATCTAGCCGGATTTCTACGTTCATGTCCTGGGCCAAGGGGCTTAGCGCGTCATTGGTGTGTCGGATGATCTCGCAGAAGTCGACCCTCGTTTGCGGCCGGACATGCGCCCTTAACTCAATTCGTGACAACGATAGGATATCGTCGATCAACCGGCGCATCCGGCTGGCTTGATCCAACATGATAGCCAAAAACCGGTCCCGGGCTTCAGTGTCATCGCGGGCCGGACCTTGCAAGGTTTCAACAAATCCCGTTAAGGACGCAAGAGGCGTGCGCAATTCGTGACTTGCATTGGCAACAAAATCTGTCCGCATCCGCTCGAGGCGCCTATTTTCCGTTAGATCTTGAACCACCACAAGCACAAAGTCCGGCAATTCCTGTGGCCGGGTGGTTTCTGCGGTGCCGGGCATATACATTGGTGCGATATGCGCTTCCAGCCAGGTTTCTGTCGGGACTTTTTCGATCCAGCTGATCCGCTCAGCCTCTCCCGAAGAGCACACTCGGTCAAATGCTTCCAAGAGTGACGGCGCCCGCAAGGAAAAGGACAACGGATCACCTGGTTTTGCGCCGGGATAGACCGTCATCGCCTCGGAATTGACATAGCGGGTAATACCGCGGGCATCGGCAACAAAACAGGGTGACGGCAAGGCATCCACGGTTACCTTCATGCCCGTTCCTGGCCACATGCGCCGCATTTCCCGCTGCGCCTTGACCTTGACCCGGCGGCTGGCGGCATTGCGTGGCACCATGATAGTAGCCATTGTCATGGCGGCAAATCCGAAAAGCCCCACCCAATGCGGTATTCCGTAAAACATAACAAGCCCCAAGAGGACAGCTCCGCCTGCCAAAAGCGTCCAGCGTGCATCCCTGAGCCGGCGCTTGGGAGTCTCAGTGCTTTGCAAATTTGCGCTTCCTTCGAAGGGGGGCTGGGACACAGTCATATTGCTTCTGGAGTTTGGGCAGACAGGGACAAAACCGACGCTGAGTATTTCGACGCCTCATCTTACAAGTAGAAGTATGAAGACATGGACCTACAACAGCGGACACATCGCCTAACATAGAATTCATGTCAGCAAAACGACAGCGGACAGCGTTTCGAATTGTCCGATCAAAAGAACCACTGAAGCTAACGCATTGCTTTTGCAGCGTCAGACATATTCTTCAAAATACGTGGCCAGCCGTCCGGCTGCATCATCTCCCGCATATAGTCACCGCCGCTTTCTCCGTGGCGCAGAAACTTGCTGTGAACGACTTCCAGGCGCGTAACCTCGCTTGCCTCCCGGAAATTGATCATCACCCGGCTCGCCGCTGCAGGGTCAGCAATCTGTTCACCCGCTTGCGACACCTGCCAGGCGATCCTGAGATAAAGCGGTTCCTCAATCGAAAGGACCGTGCCCCACACCTGTTGCTGGCCGTTGCCATCAAGCTGATAACAGGCACCACCGATAAATGGATCGATGCTGACGTCAAGGCGTTCACCGCGCGTCTTTTTAAACGGTGATGTCCACCAAAGTTCCGGATGATCAACAACCAGCTTGAACGCTTTTGGCCGCGGCAATGCGATCACGCTTTCAAACCGGCACTCATATTCAGTTGCGGTTTGTTCGGTCATTGCAACATTGCTTTCGATTTCCAGTTCATCTTGTTTGACAAGATCCCATGTTTTGGGCTCGATTGGCGAATTATTTGGCCGTTATCTGATTCAAACGTCAATCACATGACGCCTTGCACCAGCTGCTGGTGACACATAAATCGGATAGAGACTTTGCCAGGAATGAACCGCAAATCATGAAACACGACCGGACTTTTGATCCCCGCTATGGGGAACGCGTTGAAATTTTGCCTGGCCTTTGCCGTTTGACGGCAAACAACCCGGGCCCGTTCACATTTCACGGGACCAACACTTATATCCTGGGCCAAAAGGACCTCGTGGTGGTCGACCCCGGACCAGCAGATCCCGCACATGTGGACACGATCCTGTCGGTAACCGAAGGCGCGCGCGTCGAAGCCATTTTGATCACACACACTCATGTGGATCATTCCCCCGCTGCCCGGCTTCTTCAGGAAAGGACAGGGGCTCCCATCATCGGTTGCGCCCCGCACCGTGCCGCCCGCCCTCTTATGGAAGGTGAAGTCAATCCCCTGGATGCCAGCGGCGACAAAGACTACGCGCCCGATCAGGAAACTGCAGACGGTGAAACCTTCGAAGTGGCTGGCATCACCTTTCAAGCAATCGCAACGCCTGGCCACACGGCCAACCATCTGTGTTTTGCCCTGGAGGGGGAAGACATCTTGATCAGTGGTGACCATGTTATGGCTTGGTCAACGTCTATCGTCGCCGCACCCGACGGGTCGATGCGCGATTATATGGCGTCGATTGACAAAATGCTTGCCCGGTCCGAAACAACATACCTGCCTGGGCATGGCGGCATCGTTCGGGATGCACCGGCTTATGTAGAACAGTTGAAACAGCACCGGCTCAACCGGGAAAGTTCGATCTTGAGCGAACTTGGAGACACCCCCCGCAGCATTCCGGAGATTGTCGCAAAACTCTACGCAGATGTGGACCCCATGCTTCACGGCGCAGCCGGTCTCTCGGTTTTTGCCCATTTGGAGGACCTGACAGAGCGCGGCTGTACACAAGCCGATCCCGGCTTGGCACTCGATGCAAGTTTTCGGCTATCGGATTGAATGACTGCTGTCAGCCTTCGAGGTCATCGAGCTCGAAGGCATCTGCCGACAGACCTTCTTCAGTTTCGAAAAACGGCTTGAAACCAGGAAGCGGCACTGTTTTCCGCTCAGGCTCATAGGTTTCCAGCGGAATTTCATCTTCCAAATCCGCTTCTTCGACCGCCAGACGCTCCAAATTGCCGTAAGTCTCAAGCAGAACCTTGTCGACTTCAGATAACACGCTACGAATAACATCTGCATTGCTGGAAAGTTCCCGCAAAGGGGATTGTGAGCGGGCACGAACATCTAGAAGTGCTCCAACAGGGTCCGGCCGAACCCGCAATGCAACGTCGTGTTTCAAACCAAGTACCTGAGTGGTTTCTTCGGCCCACAAAGCCGTCGGCGCATCCAACAGATCCGGCGGAAGTTCATCAATTATCCGCCATCGCAGGGTTTCAACTGCCTTTTTTGAGGCCGCATGGAGTTCTCCCGGAGAGATCCGGTACCGCCGCGGAACGATATCCGGATAAAGTCCAAACTGCATTTCCGCCAGGGACCTGGTTTGTTCGACCGGCATCTTGATCGACACCCATCCAGTTTCCTGAACAATAGCCATCGCCCAAACAAGGACTGCTTGCTCAGTTTTTGGAGCAAACTCAATTAAAAACGGAGGATCATCCGGATCTGTTGAAACATCTGTCAACTCCGGCTTTACAACCAACATCCCCAGTACGGCCACCGGTGCTGAAAGGGCCAGCAAGCCCAGAAACCCTCCAAGAATAGAAGAGCCAATACCGCTTCCACCGAGGCTCCAAATTCGCAAAAATGCTGTCAGGGCGCATATAAGAGCGAGAACAGCAAGGACGGCTGCGGCTGCCAACGACAAGACAAAGATGTCCGGCGTTACCAAGCCGAACCGCATGCCCAGGACTGTGATCAAGGCAAGCGCAAACGCGACCGCACCAAAGGACCGGCTTGCCGGTGCCGCTCTCGACTTGTGATCTGGATACCGCTTCATCTGACTTTAGAGTTTGATTTCCTCGCCACCTGTCTAGCATCAGACTACGAGTCGGCATAGCAGCATCAGCAGCTTTGCCACGGGCTTCTGACAATCGGCAGACATCACGGAAGGGCTGGCCGACTCTCAGAGGCCAAAAAACGCGGCCTTCGTTAACAAAGCCTTACCGGGTTCGTTCACATTTGAGCTGAAACAGTAACAACTTGACATTGTTTTTGAGTAGCCGAGCAGAAAACGCAGGGGCATTCTAGACTTATCTGAATAAAGAATGCCGGACGGACCTTATTTGCCACTCCAGCGCCTTATTTGGAGACCACATGAAGAGCGCGCGTTGAGAGCTTGGAATATTAGGAACGCGCAAGACCTAGAAACAGTAAAACAAGACGGACCGGAAAAATGTCTGAACAAACTGCCCGCCCTGCGCCTTCTGCACCGGCTGGAGCAAAACTTGAAAGTCTCTATAAGCCTGTTGGTATCGCTGCTTTGAACGCAGCTGCATTGTGCTTGCGTCCGTTCGCAAAAAAGACAGCCGGAAAATAAGCTGGCTGGCTGTTGATCGGCCACACCTTTCTCAAGACATATTTCGACCCTGGTCGTCTAAGGTTTGCTGCTTAAACAGCTGCAGCATAGCTATGACTAAGCTCGCCCGAGTTTATTAGGGCGGCAGCTCAAGCTATGTACCGCCATATCTGTTAAAGCAGTTGCAAGACCGTTTTGAATTTGGGCAAGCTGCCACCTGATGATTGCTTTTGCAATCCGAGGTGGAGCCTGCCCAAATGATTATTGCCTATTGCCCTTCTGTCGACGGACTTGAGCGCATCGAACTGACCGATGGCGCCCCCCTGCCGGCCACATCGATCTGGATCGATCTTCTAAGCCCGACACCAGAAGAACGTGCCGAAGCAGAAAAGCTGATGGGCGCGGTTATTCCAACACAGGAAGACATCACATCAATTGAAACGTCAGAACGGCTCTATTTGGAACCTGGCGCCGTTGTCATGACCGCCCAAATGCCTGGGGCCGTCCAAACCTTGGATCCGGTGGAATCTTCAGTAACCTTTGTGCTGAACGCGAAACGGCTCATCACGGTCCGTTATGGCGAACCGGGCTCCCTAACTTTCCTCGCGCGCAAAGTTCAGTCCGACACGAGCATCGCTCATTTGGGTCCAGCGATAATGTTTGCCTTCCTCGACATCATCGTCGACCGCTGCGCCGATGAAATGGAAACGGCATCAGCAAGCTATGATGGCTTGGCAATGAAAGTTTTCGGGGACGGGCTCAACACCCGAAAGACATCCAGCTATAAGATCGCGATCAAACAGCTTGGCAGAATCGGCTTGAAGGTCGCAAAAATGCATGACGTTTGTGCCAGCTTGTCCCGCTTGCTCCTTTACATGGCCACCCATGCCACGCGCCTGAACCTAAGCGAAAAGCAGATCGAGGACTGCAAGATGTTTGGCCGCGATATTCACTCGATCAAAGAGCACGGTGATGCGCTGGACAACAAACTCACTTTTTTGCTCGACGCCACAGTTGGCCTGGTCTCCCTGGAACAGAACCAGATTTCCAAGATCTTCACCGTTCTGGGGCTGATCTTCCTGCCGCCGACCCTGATTGCCTCGGTCTACGGCATGAATTTCGTCAATATGCCGGAACTGCACTGGGAACAGGGGTTCCTGTTCTCCATTGGTCTCATGCTTACCTCTGTCGCGGTAACGTTCTTCGCCTTCCGCTGGATGCGGCTTCTTTGAACGCTACAGCTTATTACGGATAGAGCCGTTGCTTGCTCCAAGGTTCAGATGGCGCGCTGCGCGTAAATTGGACCCGGTCATGCAGGCGGAACGGCCGGTCGGCCCAGAACTCGATTTCGCTGGGGACCAAGCGCAGGCCGGACCAGTGATCCGGGCGTGGAATATCACTGATACCGAACTTAGCCGTGAACTTTGCAACTTCCTTTTCCAGAGCAAACCGGCTTTCCAGCGGACGGGATTGCTTGGATGCCCAGGCGCCAATGCGGCTGCCACGTGGCCGAGACTGGTAGTATTCATCGGCCTCTTGATCAGAGACCTGAACAATCTCTCCGCGGATGCGAACCTGCCGTCTCAGACTTTTCCAATGAAAACACATGGCAGCTTTTTGTGCCGACAAGAGTTCATGCCCTTTGGCACTTTCCAGATTTGTGTAAAAGACAAAACCTGTTTCATCGAAACCCTTTAGAAGAACCATGCGGACGTTTGGCAGGCCGTCCGGATCGACCGTCGACAGCGCCAGCGCATTCGGATCGTTCATCTCTGAACCCTTTGCGTCTTCAAGCCATTCATCAAACAGGTCAAACGGTTTCTCTGCGTCAACAAAGTTACCCTTTGTTAACTCTTCGTGCGGATTCTTAAGGTCTGTCATTGCTACCCTATCGAAGGATTCGATGGCCGGAGGATCGGCAAGAAAATGCCGCACCAAGAAAGGCTATCTGGTGATGCGCCATATGCGTTCATATACTGCCAGACATAACAAGATCTACCCCTTGAAAAACCGTTCTGTGATGGTTTTTGCTGTTCTTTTGGGGGGAGCACTTGCCGGCTGCGGCCAGATGGGCATGCAGGTCGGCACCGATGACCTCAAAACACCGACGGTTCTGACCGGGTCCATCCCATCTGCCGCAGATGTTGCTTACTCAGACCTCAGCCCGGAAGACCGGCTGGCCATTGCCGCAAATCTCGACGCGCTGAACGCGGACCTTGAACGCGGTTCCAATCTCGATGGGTTGAGCCTGCCATGGCTCAATGCAATCAGCGGCAATTCTGGAACGGTTTCTGAAGTCAGCTCCTCGGCCTTCACACAGACCGGATGCCTGACGTTTAAGACCACCGCCAACACCATTGCAGGGATCAAACTTTATTCCGGAACAGCTTGCCGCGACATCACGCAGAAATTCGCAGTGACTGCCTTGGCGGTTGCCGACGCTTGATCCACCCGAAATTCACTGTAAAAGAACCTTGGTCCGGCTCCAGCCTACTGGAATTTTTTCCTATCCGTAACGATATTCAGGATAACGAAGGCCGGACTGAGGTGTGCAGGCCAAGCCCTACCGGGCTTTGGGACCCGCGCAGGAAGCGGTCCGGACCGGCATAACTAGTGAACACTGGTAAGATGAATGCGTGATCCCTACAGCGTTCTCGGAGTGGCGAAATCCGCCAACGAGGGCGACATCAAAAAGGCCTTTCGAAAGCTGGCCAAAAAATACCACCCGGATCAGAACAAGGATGATCCCGGCGCACAGCAACGCTTTGCTGAAGTCAATCAGGCCTATGAAATCATCGGCGACAAGGACAAACGCGGCCAGTTCGACCGAGGCGAAATCGATGCGGAAGGCAAACCGAAGTTCCAATCGCGGGGCTTTGAAGGCTTTTCCGGTTTCGAGGACTTTGGCGCAGCTGGAGGAAACCGGGGCTTCCGGTCATCCGGCGGTGCAGGAGCCGGAGCTGGAGCAGGCGGTTTTGACGATATCCTGAACGATATTCTGGGTGGTTTCGGTGGCCGGGGCAAACGCGGAGGCCCAGGACAGGGCGCTAGCGGATTTGCTGGTGCTGGCGGAGCCCATGCGCGCAGGCCGTCTGCTGTCAAAGGGAAAAACGCCGACCTGATCGCGGCTGTCTCTCTTGAAGACATCATCAATTCGGGAAAGGCCCAAGTTACACTGCCCAGCGGCAAGACAGTGAATGTCACTCTTCCAAAAGGCGTTGTGGAAGGCGAAAAGATCCGGCTGAAGGGCCAGGGACATCCGGGCGAACAGGGCGGTGCGGCAGGCGATGCCATGATTGAAGTCCGGTTCCGGACGCACAAACTGTTCGAGGTGAAAGGATCCGATCTGCACCTTGACCTGCCGGTAGCCCTTTATGAAGCTATTCTGGGTGCCAAGATCCGCACGCCAACACTTTCCGGCGCGGTCAACCTGACAATCCCAGCGAACTCTTCCAGCGGTAAAACCATGCGGCTGAAAGGCAAAGGCCTGCCGACCAAAAACGGTGGGCATGGCGACCTTCTGGTCAAGCTGCAGATTATGCTGCCGCCACATGGCGACGATGAGCTCGACACCTTGATGAAAGCCTGGAAGGAAATAACCCCCTACCGGGTCCGGGGCGCGGAATTCGACTAAGCGTCCCGCCGGCCTTCAAGTCAAAACAATGATGGCGGTGCCGACCACCGCCAAAACAGCGCCCGAGACCGCTTTTGGTGTCGGGCGCTGTTTTGTTGTTCGCCACAGGATCGGCAATACAAAGATCGGCGACAAAGACCCGAGGACGGCAGCAAGGCCGGCTTCCATGTAAGCAAAGGCATATAGCAGCAGAGACGACGATACGCCGTAACCGATGATACCGGGCAAAACCGTCCGGAAAAGAAGATACGGGCTGCCTTCCGCTTGTGAGCGCATAATCCCTGCCGGCCACAAACCGATCAGCGAAATCAAGACCGCAGCGCCGATCAACCGGATGGCGGCTACAGCAATTGGTTCGGCGCCTTGTTCCAGCATGGGTTTGACCGCGAGAAACCCGCCGCCCTGACAAGCTGCGGCGGCCGTTCCAAGGAGAACGACCTTCCACATGGTCTTTGCGGACCGGTGTTGTTGGTTTTCTTCAGGCGTGGTTGCTTGGATTGCCAGGATAATACCGCCGATGACAACTGCGCCTCCAACCATATCGGACAAGGCCAAGGTTTCGCCGAGCCAGAGATAAGCCATCATCGCCACCAAAGGGGCCTTCAGGCACAGCAGCAGTTCGGTCAGCCTGGGACCGCCCTGGCGCAGACAGGCGATCATGGCTAGATTTCCGAGCAAAACGCCTGCAATCACGCTGACGGCGTAAGCTGGCACGTCAATCGAATGAAGGCCCGGCCAAAGCCCCAGCGCACTTGCAAGCCCTGACATTAACGCCGCACAGGCGATGAGCTGAATGCGGGTAAACTCAAAGGCGCCCAGTTCCCGTGCCGGCCATTGCGCCAGAACTATGCCGGACGCCCAGCCGAAAGACGCGGAAACGGCGGCCAGCGCCGGAATGACCGTGAACATCACTCAAACCTCATGCTATGTTATTGGTAGCATCTAGTTTGCTACACAATAAATAGCAAGAGGTCGATTACACAAAAGTGCTCCCTACCCTAGAGACGTCTCAGTGAGCTGTTTTCGATGCAGGAACCCGTTGGGACGCGGTTCCTGAATTGGGCTGCAGCAGGCTGAAAACATAAGTCCCTTTGGTATCAAGCCGGTTCCTTTTGCAGTTCTGCAAGCAATTCTGTGAGCATTTCCATGCCTTTGCCCCAGCCTTGATCAAGGCTTGAAATGGCTTTGGCAAAGCAGGCGATTTCCGCGTCGGTCGCCTCATGGGGCACCCAGGTGAGCTGGAGCTCGGTGTTTTCACCATCGTCACTGAAGGTTACCGTCGTCATCAAGGTGCGCGGCCAATCCGGCATCATTGGGTTCGCCGAGACATTCCAATCCGCGTCAGAAACGCAATGCAGCCACACCAGCCTATCCGGCTCACTGACCTCCAGATATTCGACCCGCTGATAATGCGATCCACCGCCCATGCGCATTTCGTTAAGCCACAGGCCACCGGGTTTCACATCAAGCTGGTGAATGACTGTTTCAACACCCGGCCCGTACCAGCGGGCTAGCAAGTCCGGATCGGTCCATGTCTTCCAAACAAGATCGCGAGGTGCATTAAATTTCCGGGTCAGGACATATTCAGGCAATTCAGTCATTCACTTCTCCCTTTTGGCCTTGAGCGGCCTTCAAATCTTCCAACAAATCATCCAGTTGATCGAAACTTCCTGTCCAAAATCGCTTGAACTCTTCTAACCAGGCAATGGCAGCTTTCATCGGCTCGGCCTTGAGCTGCGCCGGTCGCTTTTGCTTGTCCATTCCCCGTTCAATCAGCCCGGCCCGCTCCAAAACTTTCAAGTGTTTTGAAACCGCTGGCTGGCTGATTTCGAAAGGCTCAGCGAGCTCTGTGACAGACGCTTCGCCTTGCGCCAGCTTTGTCAGGATTGCCCGGCGCGTCGGATCAGCGAGCGCGGCAAACACCGCATCCAGGTTAGGCGCCGCAGGTATATAACCAACTTGTTCCATAACTTTATGGTTATATATTTTCCTTTCTCCGTCAAGGCCGTTGTTTTGACGTGAGGATAATCCCTTCAAGCAATCGAACTTCGGCTTACTCCCAAGACAAGGAAATTGAGTAACATGCTGTTTTAATGCCGATATTTCGTTTCTTGCGCTGCCCATCTGAAGACCTTCAAGCTCAAATTTGCCTTTTCTAGCTTAAATATGTATTGTTATATAACTTGTTATGTTATCGGATTTGATATGCCAAAAGACATCGTCAGAACGCTTGGCTACGCCACCTTGGGATCCCGGCTCAAGCGCCTCGGCGAATTGCTGCAGGCCCAGACAGCGGAGCTGGCACTGGACGGCTCTCAAGCCCAATTGCCAGTACCGCAGAACCCTGTCCTGGCAGCGCTGGACACAAACGGTCCCATGAGCATCGGCGATCTGGCCAAGGCTTTGGGGCAAAGCCAGCCAGGTGTCACCCGCATGATCAATCAAATGAAAAAGGACGGTCTCGTTCACGCTGCGGCCGACACGCACGACCAGCGCGTCCGGAAAGTCGCGCTGACTAACCGGGGAAATCAACTGGTACAGGAACTGAAAACAAGTCTCTGGCCGGCCATCGCACAGGCTGTCACAGATGCATGCCAAGACCTTTCAGGCCCCTTGCTTGATCAGCTTACCCAATTGGAGAACGCGCTCTCAGTCAAGCCGCTAAAGGTACGAACCAACGCTGAAACCCTTCCTGATTGGGATGCCATACAGACCAACGGAGAACAAAACGCATGACCCCGCTCTTTCAAAAAACCGTCTGGTCCGCCCTGTCCTCCCGTCAATCCCATCTGTCACTCGGGAATGGATTGGCCCGGCGTTTCGATCCGGAGATCTCCCCCTTTGCTGCCAGCAAAGACAATTCTCCGGAAGCGCTGTCTGCGTTGGCGGATCTGATCGCACCGGGTGATGACCGGGTGTATCTGATGCAAGCGGCCGAGATTGCGCTTCCGGGCGCGCTCGAAGCGGAAATGACCACTTTTGGTGTCTTGATGACCCAAAACCACCCGATTTCGCCATCATCAGAGCTCGAAATCACGCCACTAGGCTCCTCTGACGTAGCCGAGATGGTTGCTCTGGCAGACCTTACCAAACCGGGCCCCTTTACCAAACGCACGCCCGAACTCGGCTCCTATTGGGGCATCAGGATCGATGGCAAATTGGCAGCAATGGCCGGGACACGTCTCGATTTCGACGGGTATACAGAAGTCAGCGGTGTCTGCACGCACCCAGATTTTCGCGGGCGCGGTCTGGCATCCGAGCTGTCGCTCTTTGTAGCAGATCAAATCCGCCAACGGGGGGACACGCCGATCCTGCACGCGTTTGCGAACAACACAGCGGCCATCACACTTTATGAAAAACTCGGCTTCGAACTCTGGCGGCAGATCAACGTTGCGGTCGTCAAGCGGACCGATTGAGGATCACGGCCGCTCTGCTTTGGCAGCGCGCATCCGTTTTTTCAAATACTTCGCTGCTGAACGATAGTGGCTTGGCCCGGCGGCTTCGGCAAAGCGCCCCGCCGTCCACTTGCTACGGCTGCCTTTCATAGGACTACCATAGAGGTCTTTGTCAGAGAGATTCTCGATGAGTGCCAAGAGTTCGCTGTGATTGGCTTCGAGCATCGCAGTAACGGAAACCCAGGAAAACCCGGCCTGCCTGTCTCTTAAATCCGCATTGTACCGCGCCGTCTCAGACCATTTGTACCCCTCCGCTGGAATGTGGACCGGGTTTCCCGCTTGCCCGTCGCGATACCAACCGAGGAAGAGTTCGATCCAATGGGCGCGGTGGCCAACAATATCCTTGGCGGAAATTCCATCGGCATCCTTTTCAAGACGCAGGATGGCAGGTAACTCGGCGAGCACATCCAACAATTTCACCCATTCTTTCTGAGTGACCTCAAGCAGTTCTTGCTTGGATGTTGCCGGCATCGGCCTCCCCTTTCCTCTCGCAACGGTTCTCTAAACCATCACATATCCTGGTAGCCGTACCACCAATAGGCACCTTGCAGATAGAGTTTGCGAAGAGATGGAAAGGGAAATCGTTTGAAGGGGTGTTGCAGCGGTTCAGGCAAATCTTCCTGCCGAACTGATCCCATAATCAAACCCGCGACTTTTTCACCGGAAAGAGACGCCATTGCCACCCCGCTGCCGTGCCAACCCATCGCAGCATACAGACCGTCCATACCGGGAATTTGGCCAACAAACGGTGTCAGATTGCGGGACAGGCACACTTTGCCATACCAGTGATACTCGCTTTCAACACCTTTCCAGGCCGGAAACATTGTATTGAAATCGTGCCGGGCCCGTTTGTGCATGGCTTTGAGCGCCGGCTCGTTTTCAAAAATACCGCCGCGTGTGCCGAACAGGAACCGTTTATCGGGCATCAGCCGGAAATAGTGCAACAGGATCCGGGAGTCGGACGCCATTGTGTCCGAGGTCCAGCCCTGGGCGGCCAGTTCCTCATCAGTCATAGGCCGCGTCACGTGAATGGACGACATCACCGGCAAGGTCCGGCCATGAATCCATTTCGGCACGGTTTCTTTGGAATAACCGTTTCCAGCTAGGATGACCCGTTTGGCGCGGACAAAACCGTGCTCCGTGTCCAGCCGCCAGCGGTCCCCGTCACGGCCAACACCGGTTACGGCAGATTTGCCAAAAATCCGACCACCTTTCTTGCGGACTTGGTCCGCCAATCCATAAAGATAGGCCATCGGATTGAGCGCAAAGCCATAGGGCATGTGCAGACCGCCATAAAAGCCTGATCCGCCGTATCCTTCTGCAGTCAACGCACTCTTGTCCAAGATCCGCGACTTGATGCCGAACTTGTCCTTCAGGAATGCCGCTTCAGCTTTAAACGCGTCAAAATCACGGGGCCGGTGCGCCAGGGTAATTTCCCCTTGTGAGTGGCAATCGGCATCAACTCCCCAGGCCTTTAAACGCTGTGCAACCTGATTGATCCCGGCCACCTGATAGGCGAGGAAATTGCGCGCTCCATCCAGGCCGTAGCGCTGGATAAGCTGGTGAATGCTCAGTTTGGTTCCGCCAAGGCAACAAAATCCGCCGTTCCGACCCGAAGCGCCATAACCGACATGTTCTGCTTCGAGCACGCAGACAGATACGCCAGCTTCGGCAAGTTTCATTGCCGCGCTTAAGCCGGCAAATCCGGCGCCTATCACGGCAACATCAAACTGCGCATTGCCGATCAATTGCCGGTCTGCCCGGGGCGGCGGCCTGCTGGCCTCCCAATAACTGCCGGCCAATTGGCGTTGATCTTGCCTCTTCTGCACTGTGCTAGATCCCGAGCCGGTCCCTAAGGGAGAACCAGGTCATGGCCAGCACCAGAAGCGGAAAGCGCAGCTTGTCGCCACCTGGGAAAGCCGGGATGTTGAGCCTTTCGAAGACGTCGAACCGGCCTGCGGTGCCCATAATTGCCTCGGCCATCAACTGTCCGCCCAGTGTTGCCATAGCAACCCCATGTCCGGAATATCCAGTTGCTGTCAGAATATTGGGCTTCAAGCGGGCAAAATACGGCATGCGTTTGGGGGTGATTGCCAGGGTCCCGCCCCAGCCATAGTCGATTTTCGCGTCTTTAAGCTGCGGGAAGATTTCCAGCATGGGCCGGCGAACAAATGATTTTATGTCGTCCGGGAACCGGTAGCCGTAATTTTCACCGCCACCAAACAAAAGCCGCCGGTCGGCGGACAGGCGGAAATAATTGATGACAAACTTGCTGTCTGCCACCGCAACATTGTCCCGGATCAAAGCCTTAGCGTCCTCTTCGGAGAACGGCTCTGTCGCAACGATGAAATTGTTGATCGGCATGACATGTGCGGCCGTTTCCGCTTCCAGCTTGCCGAGATAACCATTGCACGCGAGAACAAGGTGCCGGGCCCGGACAATTCCGTGGTCCGTTGAAACAGTCACGGTCCCGTCGCTTTGTTCGGCAGTTTCGGTGACCTTAGTTTCCTCAAAGATCTTGGCCCCCGCCTTTTCGGCCGCACGCGCAAGGCCGAGGGCATAATTGAGCGGATGCAGGTGCCCCGATCCCATATCCAGGGATCCGCCAAAGTACTTCGGGCTGCCGACCAGATCACCAATCTCATCGCCGTCGACAAATCGGATCTGATCATATCCATATGTGAGACGGAGATGCTCGACGTAGTCGCGGCTCTCCTCGACATAGCCCTCGCGATGGTCTGCATGAAGGATGCCGGGGGTGTAGTCGCAGGCAATCTGATGTTTGTCGATCAGATGTTTGACCAGCGCCTTGGAGTCTTCAGCCAGTTCCCAGAGCAGCCTGGCATGCGATTTTCCATGGCGCTCTTCCAGAACGTCCTGTTCGACGCGTTGGCCCGATCCGACTTGTCCACCGTTACGCCCGGAAGCGCCCCAGCCAACCCGGTTGGCTTCCAGCAGAACAACATTCAACCCGCTTTCGGCCAGATGCAGAGCCGCTGACAGTCCAGTGTACCCTCCACCAACCACAACAACGTCTGCCTGGGAAGCCCCATCAAGCGGCGGATAAGATGTCTGCCAGCGTGCAGTCGCCGCATAATAGGACGGCGGGTGCTGGCCAGGTGTGTCGTTGGCTGTCAGAAGGTCGAGCGGTGTCAGCATATCCTCACGCCGGTATTCATGACGATGGCAGCCTTTTCAGCATCAGGCAGCGCGGCTACCTTGTTATTTTAAGAACAATGATGCAAGACGAAAACTTAGGAAAACAGGCGCGTTTTCCTATATTTCGCAATATCTTGCCACCTTCCCCTAGGAAAGCCTGCCATAGCAGCTGATGGGAACGGCATCTGGTAGAAAGGTAAAGTTGTGTTTGGCGGGTTTGAACATCCCTGGCTCGATCCGCTTTGGCGGCGCGTCCTTATTGTCCTGTTCTGCGCCGGGTGGACCGGTCTGGAGTTTTTCAATCAAGACCAGACATGGGGCTTTATCATCGGCGCAATCACTGCCTATGCCGCTTGGGGCTATCTGGTCGCGTACAAAGTTACGAACACCGACGATACAAAAGATCCTGACGACCATAGAAAGTAACGTCAGGCCCTCATTTCCCGAATGAGCCATTCACAAAAAGTTTGCGCTTCCGGACTTAACGCCTGGCGCGGACCTGAGGTCACGAGATAATAGCTGTGGCGGCTGACAATGTTCTTTTTAGTCGAGCGGACCAAACGACCGGTGTCCAGATAAGGCCGTGCCAGGGTTTCCAGCACCAGGGCGTGGCCGTGCCCAAGGGCTGCCAATTCGAGCGCCGAAAGCGTCTGATCAACCTGTAGGCCCGTGCGGTCCGGAACAGTTTCACCAAAAAGGCGGAAAAAACTCTCCCAGGTGTCGGCCACGCCCATGATATCCAGGCGTTTGGCTTTGCTGAGCTGGACGACATCGCTGTCTTTGCCTGTCAGGGCAAGATCCGGATG
The DNA here is from genome assembly GCF_965216085.1 of Roseibium sp. Lineage (GTDB taxonomy): Bacteria > Pseudomonadota > Alphaproteobacteria > Rhizobiales > Stappiaceae > Roseibium. The sequence goes on from NZ_OZ244138.1 coordinate 4,381,760, forward strand.
GCAGACAGTGATAACCGGATCATTAGCCAAGAGCTCGACGGCGCCATCGCGCCAGGTTCCGTCGCCGAAGCGCACATCGATTTCAAAAAGATCCGGATTAAGGCTTTCGGCCCAAGCAGCGGAAATCATCTGCAAATCAATCCCCGGAAACTCCGTTTCAAAGGCGCTAATCCTCGGGATCATCCAGAGATGGCCAAAACTGTTCAGGCAGCGGAAGCGCACAGGTTTGCGCTCCCGGCCACCAAAAACCGACACCGTTGCAATCGAAAGATCTGAAAAGGCTTTCTCGACCGACGGCAGATACGTCTGTCCGAGACGTGTCAATTTCAGCTCCCGGTGCACCCGGTCGAACAACGGGTAGCCCAGATGCTGTTCAAGCTGGCGAACCTGGTAACTCACCGCGGCAGGCGTGATGAGAAGCTCCTCGGCTGCGCGGGTGAAATTCCCTAACCGGGCCGATGCTTCGAAAGCACGAAGCCAAGGCAGTGGCGGTAAATTGTAAGCCATCGATGTTCCGGTTTAACGGTGAACGGAGCGGCGACACTAGGCCGTGTGGACGAATTTGAGACGCCTTTCGTGAGATTAAGGGCGAAAGATGGCGTGGAATGACCTGAAGAGCGTATCGGTTATACGGTCAAAGGGCAGTCCACGTCAGATTGCAGCCCTTTGTCTCACCCAAAGGGCTGGGTCTGCTGCGCCCAATCCTCTGCGCAAATCCGCCTAGATGATGCACCAGCATCACCTGCGCCAGATTTTCTTGATCTTGAACGCAGCAAATCCCAGCGAAAGGCATCTCAAATTCGACCACACGGCCTAGTCAAAACCCTATTCAGTTCAGCGCTGTCCTTCAAATTTTTTCGAAGTTCTGCCAAATAATTTTTCGTTATAGGCTTCTGGCAAATTTGCGCACAGTTGTAAGACTTTTCGATTTGCGGAGTTCGTAAGACGTGCAAAAGGCCGATTACATCATCATAGGCGCCGGATCGGCTGGCTGTATCCTCGCCGAACGGCTGAGCTCGGATCCAGACATAACTGTGCTGCTCTTGGAAGCCGGTGGCTCGGACCGGTCGCCCTGGGTGTCGCTTCCTCTCGGTTACAGCAAACTCTATACCGATCCGTCCAAGACCTGGCAGTATATGACGGAGGCGGATGATGGCCTGAACGGACGCACCATCTTTTGGCCGCGCGGCAAGCTGCTTGGCGGCTCTGGATCGATCAATGCCATGGTCTATTGCCGGGGATTGCCGCAGGACTATAAGGATTGGGAAAATGCGGGAGCTGCCGGCTGGGGCTGGGACTCAGTCAGGAAAGTCTTTGAGCGGCTGGAAACCAAGACCGGCACAAATGGAGCGGCCCAAGGCGACGGACCAATCAACGTTCAAGACACGTCCAGCCAGATACACGCGTTAAACCGGCATTTTTTTGCGGCCATCAAAGAGACTGGATTGCCGCTGACGGATGATTTCAACGGCAGTCAGCCGGAAGGCGCCGGGACCTATCACATCAACACCCGTCACGGCCGGCGCTGTTCCTCAGCCTATGCCTTCCTGCGCCCGGCTCTCAAACGGCCCAATTTGTCCGTGCGCACCAACACTCAAGTCAAGCAGATCCTGTTTCAAGGCACCTGTGCTGTAGGCGTTGAACTTCTTTCGGGCGAAAAACTCTTTGCTGCCAAAGAGGTTATCCTGTCAGCCGGTGCGATCGCCTCGCCGCAACTGCTTCAAGTATCCGGTGTTGGCCCTGGAAACCTGCTGCAATCGCATGGCATTTCGGTTGTTCAAGACAACGGCAATGTCGGTGCCCACCTGCAGGATCATCTGGCAGCGACCTATACGTTCCGGGCCAAGGAACCAACTCTCAATGCGGTCTTGCGGCCGCTTCTCGGTCAAGCCCGGGCAGCACTACAATATGCGCTTTCCCGCAAGGGACCGCTATCGCTGTCGGTCAATCAATGCGGTGGGTTCTTACGCTCCCGCTCCTGGTTGCCTCAACCGGATCAGCAAATCTATTTCAATCCGATCAGCTACCAAATGAAACGGACCGGAAACTCGTCCCGGTTCGCGCTTGACCCCTTCAATGGGTTCATCATCTGCGCCCAGCCGGCCCGCCCGACCAGCCGGGGCAGGATTGAAATCAAAAGCGCTTACAGCAGCACCGCTCCGGCCATCCAGCCCAATTCTTTGGCCACGGAAGAGGACCAGCAGTCTGTGATCGCCGGCGGTAAACTCTGCCAGAAAATCATGATGGCCAAAGCGCTTCAGGCCATTGTTGAACGGCCTCAAGGCCCCGAGCTTCTGACGATGAATGAAGACGCCCTGCTTGCCGACTTCCGCGAGCGGGCCGGAACCGTCTATCACCCGGTTTCCACCTGCCGGATGGGCAAAGACCAAACCAATTCAGTGGTGGATCCCCGGCTGAAAGTTCACGGCATTGACCGTTTGCGTGTTGTCGATGCGTCCGCCTTTCCCAATATCACCTCTGGCAATACAAATGCCCCGACCATGATGCTCGCGCTAAGGGGCGCCGACATCATTCTGGAAGACCAAAAAAGAGCTACCGTATGACAGTTCAAGACCTCGCAAATTCCTATCTCGACACAGGCTCCTTGCCGGACCTTCCTGACGGCCATTTCATCGGCGGTAAGTTCACCGGCGCCTCAGCACGGAAAATGGAAAGCTTTGACCCGGCCCGAGCTGAGGCTTTTGCCGAGTTTTCCCTTGGCACTGAAAGCGACATGGACCGCGCAATAGAGACCACGGAACTTGCCGCTAAACACTGGCGCCAGGTCACGCCGGGCGAACGCTGCCGCATCCTCAACAATGTGGCCCGCGTCTTCCGCGAAAACGCTGCTCGCCTGGCAGTTCTAGAAGTGATCGACAGCGGCAAGACGTTGGCTGAGGCTGAAGGCGATGTTCAGGGCTCGGCCCGGCTGTTTGAGTATTACGCAGGCGCGGCCGACAAACTCGATGGTCGGTCCGTCAACCTCGGCCCGGCCTACACAGCCTTCACCGTGCGCGAACCGGTCGGCGTGACAGGGCACATCATTCCCTGGAACTATCCCACCTCGACGTTTGCACGCGGTGTTGCCCCGGCGCTCGCGGCAGGCTGCTCTGTTGTTGCCAAGCCTGCAGAGACGACACCCTTCACAGCCCTTGTGATGGCTGAACTCCTATCCGAAGCCGGTGTTCCGGACGGGCTGGTGAATGTGGTAACCGGGCTTGGGTCTGATGTCGGCGCCAAATTGGCGCAAGATCCGCGCATCAAGCAACTGACCTTCACCGGCTCCGTGACCACCGGTATCAATGTAGCGCAAATAGCCGCCCCCAATGTCACCCGTCTGACCCTGGAACTTGGCGGTAAGTCGCCGCTGATTGCCTTTGAAGATGCCGATCCTGAAAAGGTCGCCGACGGCGCTTATTGGGCGATCTTCTCCAATTCCGGCCAGATTTGTTCTGCCGGCTCCCGCCTTGTCTTGCACACATCCCTGCGCGACGAGGTGCTGGCGATCCTGACGGAGCGCGCCAGTAAATTGAAAGTCGGCCATGGCCTGAAAAACCCAGGCATGGGGGCGATCAATTCCGATCTGCATCTTGACCGGATTAAGGCCCATGTTGATGCCGCCAAAGCACGCGGCGCCAACATCCTGACCGGCGGCGATATCACCACCGATCCGGAAACCGGCAAGGGTTGGTTCTTTGAGCCGACCATCATTGCCGATCTTCGTGCCAATGACCCGGCCGTTCAGGATGAGATTTTTGGACCCGTCTTGTCGGTTCAGAATTTCGAAACCGAAGACGAAGCGATCGAGCTTGCCAATGGCACCGAGTTCGGCCTCATGGCCAGCGTCTACACCCGCGACACCGGCCGGGCCATGCGGGTTGCCCATGCGCTCGACAGCGGCCAGGTTTCGGTAAACGACTATTGGGCCGGCGGTCTGGAATTGCCGTTCGGAGGCAACAAAAAATCCGGTTATGGCCGCGAAAAGGGCTGGGAAGGATTGGACGCCTATACCAAGGTGAAAGCCATCACCATCAGCAATCAGAGCTAGGACGCAGGACAGTGAAACTCAGCACCATTGAAACCTTCGTCGTCGGCAATCCGCCGCCCCGCCACGGAGGGCGATACTTCATCTTCGTCAAGCTGGTGACGGCCTGCGGCATCACCGGTTATGGCGAGATTTATAACGCCACCTTCGGTCCTCATCTGGTGGCGCAGATGGCCGAGGATGTGTTTGCCCGCCAGTTTGAAGGCGAAGATCCGCACCACATCGAAAAGCTGTGGCACAAGACCTACGGCGCCGGCTACACCTTGCGCCCCGACGTCACCGTCATGGGTGTTCTGTCAGGTCTTGAAATGGCTTGCTGGGACATCATCGGCAAGGCGGCGGATAAACCTGCCTATGAGCTTTTGGGCGGCAAGGTGCATGAGCGGCTGCGGTCCTACACCTACCTTTATCCAGCTAGCGGCGATGTTTATCCCGATCCGGACAAACCCAACGTCTACAATGATCCGGATATGGCGGCAAAGGCCGCAGCGAAAGCGGTTGAACAGGGATTTACAGCCGTCAAATTCGATCCGGCCGGCGCCTACACCATCTATGACGGCCATCAGCCGAGCCTGGAAGATCTGGAGCGTTCCGAGGCCTTTTGCCGCAAGATCCGCGAGGCGGTCGGCACGAAGGCAGATCTCCTGTTCGGCACCCACGGGCAATTCACCGTTTCCGGCGCCAAGCGCATGGCGCGGCGCCTGGAAGCTTATGATCCGCTTTGGTTTGAAGAGCCAATCCCGCCGGAAAAACCCGAAGATATGGCGGAAGTGGCCCGCTACACCTCCATTCCGGTGGCGACCGGCGAGCGCCTCTGCACAAAATATGAGTTTTCGCGTGTCCTGGAGACGGGTGCAGCCAGCATCCTGCAAATGAACCTTGGCCGGGTTGGCGGCCTTCTGGAGGCCAAAAAGATCGCGGCGATGGCCGAATGCCATTCCGCGCAGATCGCCCCGCATCTTTATTGCGGACCTTTGGTAGCGCTTGCCAACATTCAGCTGGCCACCTGCAGCCCGAATTTCCTGGTGCTGGAATCGATCCGCACATTCGATGGGTTTTATGCCGACCTTTTGAAAACTCCGATCCGCTGGGAAAACGGATACATCATTCCTTCACCTGAACCGGGGCTTGGCCACGACCTCAACGAAGACGTCGCTCGCACTCATCCCTACACCGGCGCCGAGCTCCACCTCGGCTTGCAAGAAACTCCGGCGGCACCGCTTTGAGCCCACCGGCGTAGACTGGGCATAGCTTTCTCGATCAACTGGCCGAAGCTTGTTTGTAAGGTGTTTTCCAAGGGTTGTCGGACATCCAGGCCGCACGCCACCGCATAAACTCTGCTTCAGGAAGCGGTTTGGTGATCCCATAACCTTGCGCCAAATAGCAGCCATGCTCCAAGAGCCAATACCCGTGCGCGTCCGTTTCCATGCCCTCGGCAACAACGTCCAATCCAAACGACTTGCCGAGAGAAATGGTGCCATGCAGGATCTTTTGGTCTGACTGGTCTTTCAAGATCCGTTGAATAAACCCTTGGTCGATCTTGATTTTGGAGACCGGCAGCTCCCGCAAATACGTGAGCGATGAATAGCCTGTTCCGAAATCATCGAGCGAAAAAGTCACACCGAGATCAATCAATCTCTGCATTTGCTGGATAACCACGTCTGGGGCATTGATCGCCGTTGTTTCGAGTATCTCAATCTCGAGTTTTTCGATCAGTTCTGCCGGCTGGTTCGCAACGAGCTTTTCGAATTGTCTTGCAAAGTCCGGGCTTTGCAGTTGCCGGGCAGCAATATTGACGCTGACACCATAGGGAATTTCCTGCTTGTCCCAGGACGCAAGCTGCTTGAATGCCAACTCGATGACGCGTTCCCCGATCTTGATGATGACGTCGTCATCTTCAATCAACGGCAGGAAATCCCCTGGCATGATGATTTTCCCATCCGGTTTCTGCCAGCGAATGAGCGCCTCTACATCGATTATTTCACCTGTCCGCAAATCTATTTTTGGCTGGTAATTTAGTATGAATTCATCATTTATGAGGGCGTTTCCAACTTCCCGGATCATGGCGGAGTTTCGCTGAATTTCCGTATCCTCTTGCGGATCGAAGTGGAAACAGCAGTTCCGACCGTACAACTTCGCCCGGTACATCGCCATGTCCGCCCGTCTTAGGAGTAGGCCAGAGTCCACTTCATTGCTGCGGTCAAAATTGGCGATCCCGATACTTGCCGTTGTCGAAACCACCGCATCAATTAATTTGAAAGGCTCCTGAAATTTATTCAGCAGGCGATCAAAAACGATATCGACCTCATCCTCATCATCTACTTCTCCCAGAACAACGACAAATTCATCGCCCCCTATACGTGCCAGAACGTCATTGTCGCGAAGGTCGCCCGCCAACCGTTCGGCAACAGCAACCAGCAACTGGTCACCTGTTTCGTGACCGTGAATTTCATTTATGCCTTTGAAATCATCCAAATCAATAAAACCGACAGCGACTCTGGCACCGGTGCGCTTTGCCCACCGCAGTTTTTCCCGGATACGCTCAGTGAGAAGCACCCGATTGGGTAAACCCGTCAGCGCATCAAAATGAGCCAGTTGCTGCAATTTTGTTTCATGTTGCTTTAACCGGGAGATATCGGAAAACATTCCGATGTAATGCGACGGTTCTCCGCGTTCATCCCGGACCGCACTGATGGTCAGCAGCTCCGGATATACCTCACCATTCTTCCGCTTGTTCCACATTTCGCCGCGCCAGAAGCCCTGCTCAGCGATACAGTTCCACATCTCTTTATAAAAGTTTTTGTCCTGTAGTCCGGACTGCAAAACCCTTGGGTTTTTGCCGATAATCTCGTCAGGGGAATAACCGGTGATCACTGAGAACGCGTTGTTCACATTGATGATGGTGCCCGACCTGTCCGTAATCACGATCCCTTCCATGGCAGACGTGAATACACTGGCGCTGAGGCGCAGATTTTCCTCAACCTCTTCACGATCGGTGATATCAAGTGCAGCGAAGTAGACGGTGTTTGCGTCAGCGCTCAGGTTTAGCGCACAGGACAGAAGCCGGAACAGTCCATTGCTTGCACGGAACCGGATGTCTACTCGCAGACCTCCTGGCTTTTTGCCAATCTCTATAAGGGCGTCTCGAAGCTTTTCCGTGTCATTTCGGTGGACATAATCATATATATCGAGTCCGCTACTTCCCGCCTCTTCATCAAACAACAGTTGCTGCAAGGCTTTGTTTACACGGACAACCTGTCCATCAGACTTAATTATCATGTGAAAGCTGATGTCTTGGTCGAAAAAGGCACTCACCTTCTCTTCCAAAGACATACGGAGCAGAATTTCTTTCTCAAGTTCTGTTCTTGAAGCGTGCGTTCGTTCCAGATCAGAAGCCATGCGATTGACTTCTAAACAGAACCGACCCAACTCACCGTTGCCCTTGTTTGGCAAACGGCGCGACAAGTCCACACCCAGCTGCTTTATGTCTCCGCCTATTTCTTTCAGCGGCCGCAGGATTAGTTCTTTCGCAAGCAAACCTCCTGCAATAGTCCAAATACAGAAGGATCCGATCAAGATATTGAAAAGGGCATGGACATGGTCCTCGAGCCCTTCAATTTCCCTTTGAATGTCGAGATACCCTTTTCTTAAGACTTCCCTTACTCGCACAAGGGACATCCTTACATCTCTAGCAAATGTTTCTATGTTAATTTCGTTATCAACTTCGTTGAAAACATTTTTTATTCTTTGCTCTATCTCGTTGATTTCCATTGATATTTCAACAAAACCAGAACCGCCAATTATTCCATAAAGTTTTTCATGATTTTTATTTAGATGATAAAAGGTAATCAGCCATATACTTGAAATGTCTTGGGAGGCGTTTTCCACCTCCGCACCAACCAAGACGTCTTGGCTCGGAAAATTGAAGTATAACTCACCAATGACTTTTTCATCTTGCCGAAGTTCAGAAATGCCATGAAGTAACATGGAAAACGTGAGATAGAAGAAAACAAGTGCAACAAACCCGAACGCCCAGGCAAGATGAATAATGAGGCCTATCCGCGCACGTGTATGAAAGCTCCGCACCATCACCGCCACCTATTCCATAAATCTACCTTGCACATGAATTGCACTCACAATTTATTACTTAAAAACTCCCAATTACCTCAAACGGCGGCTGCCTTCCTTACTTACACCTGACTAGTCAGACCGACATTTGCTCGGCCAGCAATGCCTCAGGTCCGTAATTCGGGCGTCCAATATTTTACCTATCGACGCAACAAACCTCACTTCACGATTGTGTATTTTTCACATTTTTTGTTTAAATTGCGCTTGATATTTATCAAAATTCCGTAGAGAGAATTAATTTTCTATTTATATTTATTTTCATTAGCACTAAACATTAGACATTTCTACTTATTCATGTTGCTCTTTTGACTATACGTATTTCTTTCACTTCCAATTCCATTTGAGGCAATTTTTTAACGCAACTGACAGCACGACTGAAATCTGGGTTCACAAGCAACCCAACAACCAGACCGCCTAAATTGAATTCAGTTGAATCAAGCCTTCCTCACCTTGCGACTATCCGGACGCGTCCAGATGGCGCATTGAGTTTAAACGCGAAGGTTCAAATCAACTTGATCTGGCTGATCAAAAAAGACCGATAATGAGAACTAAAAGGGAAGGAAACACGGGACACATAGCCTTCTTCTGCAACACCCGCCTAGGGCTCGCTAAATCAAACACGAAAACCGGTCATTGGCATCGCCGTGCAGCGTTAAGACCCTTAACCAGATTCCGGCCCTGCCTCGAACGTTCTCCGCTCGAACTTACGCTAAAACACCAGCCAAAATCGTGTCAGTTTTGAGCCCGCACCCGCAAATACTCCAGCATCTACCCTCCCCGCGCCAAAGCCGCGTCAAGCTCGTCATGACGGACCTGAATTTCCTTCGGCCAGGTGGATTTGATGAAGGATAAGACAGCGATGATCTCCTGATCGGTCAACACGTCCTTGAAGGCGGGCATGTTCGTTGAATAACCATCGCCGCCAGCGACTTCGTCAAGCCCGTGTTTGGTCAGATCAAACAGCAACTGCGATCCATGGTGCCAGGTATGACCAGTTTCATTGTGCGGCGGGGCAGGCATCGTACCATCTGGATTGGACACCCCCCAATTGGCCTCGCCTTCAAGGTTTTGGCCGTGGCAACTCGCACAATTGTCGCGATATATTTGCTCACCGGCCGAAACAATTTCCAGGTTTTCCGGCTTTAATATGGCACGATCCGACGACCCCATCCACCCAGGGCCGTATCCGCTGACCGCGGCAAAGGCCAGCCCGCCACCAATCGCTAAGGTAATGACTGATACATGCGTCCAGGTCATATCAAATCACATCGATTTATGATCCAACTGGTACTCGATCAAACAAGCTTATCACGTCCGGGTTAATCAATCGGACTCAACTGCAGAAAACTGCCGCTTTGCTCGTCCGGATTTTTGCAGTTGCGTTTTTGCGTAACCGGAGATGCATATTGAGACACTTGGGACCGAACCCCAGCAGTCGGAAACGGCGCCCCCACTCGAGCCCGCCGTTTCCATCAAGACCAGGTCTTCGTACAGGCAGACTATTCAGGCTCACCCATGCGCATATAAACGGTCGGTGCGTCGCCGCGCTTTTGCGGCAAGGCATGCACCAGATACTCGGCGCCCGGATCGTAATCCATACCAAGTGATCCCATTGGCATTCCGGCAACCGCGAGGCCGTGGATATCCGGTCGCTCGCTCATCAGTTTGTCCATCGCCTGAAGCGGCACATGACCTTCCAGTACATATTTGTGCGTCTTGCCGACGACGGCCGTATGGCACGCTTGCATATCATCGGGAACATCAGCTTGTTTTTTGATGCTGGTCAGATCTTCCATGTCATGCACCTTGACCGAATAGCCAGCTTTAGCAACCTCTTCAGCCCATACATGACAACAGCCGCACCACGGCGTTTTGTAGACGGTGACAGACTTTTCTTCATCCGCAAGAACGGGTGTCAATGTCAGTGCAGCCACCACCGCACCGGCATACAGAGTTTTCAGGTTAAACATCGGATCTTTCTCCGTTCTTGTTGTTTTTGCCGAGGGCGGTAAGGGCACATCCGCCCATCATTTTGTGCATGATCAAATGCAGCGCGGCACAGCCAATCAATGGCAGCACGAGCCAAAACCGGTCCGCAAAGGAACTTCCTGCCGGTGCACTGGCAACCACAATCATGGTGCCGCCAACCATTGCCAGACAACAAATCAGCATAAATGCCGCCTGCCAGGAGCGCCTTGACTTTTCATAACCTGAAAAACGGTCCCATCCGGAGTGGGATCGCGCGAATAAATTGGGCATTGGATACCCCTTTTACAGTCAGAGAGAAATTCTGCCGGACGTTAGAATCCGGCCTTTTGCGGGACAGGTATCCCGCTCGTTTCAGACTGTTTGCGGAGGGTGATCGGCAACAGGCGGTGCAGCAGATTTCACCGTCGTGTTTGCGTCTGCGTGCTCTCGTAGAACCCTTGGCAGGGTCACTTTTTGAGCCATCGGCATCAAGGTCACACAGTCGCTCGCGCACTTTGAGCTGGTATGCGTGTTTGCGTCCGCGATGTCGGAACCGCAGCAGTTCATAATCTGCGCCAGGTCATGCACACTTTTGGTTTTTGCAAAAAGTTGCCCAGCACCATGCGCAGTCATGTCCAGTGTCAGGGCATCCATCTTGACCGGCGCAGCCTGCGCGGTTTCAGCCGCAGCAGGAAGGCCATGCACGGCTGTAAAGACAATCATCAAAAGGACGGTCAAGAATGAACGCATGCTTCCGCCGTACCTCAAACTACGGGAAATTGCCAGCCATAGTATCGCCCATTAAATGCAACACCCCATCACACGCAAAGCCACTGAACCAATAAAAAACCCCGCATGGAAGCCATGCAGGGTTTTGATCAGCTAGTCCAACAGCAGCTTTATGCCGCAGTCTTGGCCTTAAACTCGATCCGGCGGCGGTGCAGCACCGGCTCAGTATAACCGTTCGGCTGTTTGGTGCCTTCCAGAACCAGTTCACAGGCAGCCTGGAACGCAACAGACCCGTCAAAGTCATCTGCCATTGGCCGATACAGCGGATCGCCGGCGTTTTGACCATCAACGACTTTGGCCATTTTCTTCATGGTCTCAACAATCTGCTCTTCTGAACAAACGCCGTGATGCAACCAGTTGGCCATGTGCTGGGAGGAAATGCGCAGGGTTGCGCGGTCTTCCATCAGGCCGACGTTGTTGATGTCCGGAACCTTGGAACAACCGACGCCTTGCTCAACCCAGCGCACGACGTAGCCCAGGATGCCTTGTGCGTTGTTGTCGAGTTCTGCCTGGATATCGTCCGGAGCCCAGTTCGGCCGCTCGGCCACCGGGATCGACAGAATGTCATCCAGTTTGGCTGCATCCCGGGTTTTCAGTTCAGCCTGACGGCCGGAAACGGAAATCTTGTGGTAGTGCAGCGCATGCAGGGTCGCTGCTGTCGGCGAGGGAACCCAGGCCGTGTTGGCACCAGACATCGGATGGCCGGATTTTTGATCCAGCATCGCGTTCATCAGGTCCGGCATGGCCCACATGCCTTTGCCGATTTGCGCGTGCCCTGGAAGGCCGCACGCAAGGCCGACATCGACATTGTTGTTTTCGTAAGCTCCGATCCAAGTCGCGGCCTTCATGTCACCCTTGCGGATCATCGGGCCGGCTTCCATGGAAGTGTGCATTTCATCGCCAGTCCGGTCCAGGAAACCGGTGTTGATGAAGAACACCCGGTCCTTGGCCTGGCGAATGCACTCTTTCAGGTTCACCGTGGTGCGGCGTTCCTCGTCCATAATGCCCATTTTCAGAGTGTTGCGGTCCATGCCCAGCGCGTCTTCGACCCGGTCGAAAATTTCGCAGGCAAAGGCAACTTCTTCCGGACCGTGCATCTTCGGCTTAACAATGTAGACCGACCCGGCACGGCTGTTGGTGTTGCGGCCATTGGCGCCGATGTCATGGAGACCAATCAGCGCCGTAATCATGCCGTCCAGAAGACCTTCTGGCACTTCATTACCATCCTTGTCCAACACAGCATCGATGGTCATCAAGTGACCGACGTTGCGCACCAGCAAAAGCGAACGGCCGTGCAGGCTGAGAGCAGATCCATCCGGTGCGGTGAAGTGACGGTCGCCATGCATTTGACGGGTGACGGTCTCGCCGCCCTTTTCAAACGTCTCCTGAAGGTCTCCCTTCATTAGGCCGAGCCAATTGGTGTAGACAACAATTTTGTCTTCCGCATCGACTGCTGCGACAGAATCTTCGCAGTCCATGATCGTGGACATCGCCGACTCCAGAACAACATCGGAGATATGCGCCTTGTCGGTTTGACCGATCGGGTGCTTGCCGTCGATGTTGATTTCCAGATGGAGACCGTTTTTGGAAAGTAAAATCTTGTAAGGCGCAGCAATGTCGCCGGAATACCCAGCAAACTGAGACGCATCAGCCAGAGACGTGCTGCCGGATTCCGTTGCAATTGTCAGGGCTTCGTTTTCAATCGCAAATCCGGTGACATCGGCCCAGCTGCCGCTGGCAAGCGGTGCGGCATCGTCGAGCACCTTGCGGGCGTATGCGATCACCTCCGCACCGCGAGCTTCGTCATAGCCACCGGCCTGCGGTTTGGAGCCCATGGCATCGGTGCCGTAAAGCGCATCATAAAGAGAGCCCCAGCGGGCATTGGCGGCGTTCAGTGCGTAACGGGCATTCATCACAGGCACGACGAGCTGCGGTCCGGCAACAGAGCCGATCTCCGGATCAATGTTGGCGGTGCCGACGTCGAAGTCAGCCCCTTCCGGCACCAAATAGCCAATGTCGCTCAAGAACGTTTTGTAACCGGCCATGTCCGGTGTGCCCGGATTGGCCTTGTGCCAGGCGTTGATTTGATCCTGGAGCGCGTGGCGTTTTTCCAATAGGGCGCGGTTTTTTGGAGCCAGGTCATGGACCAGTGCGGACAGGCTTTTCCAGAAGTGGTCCTGATCAACTCCGGTCTCCGGCAATGCCTTGCCATTCATAAACTCATAGAGTTCTTTCGCCACTTGCAAACCGTGGGCGTCGACCCGTTCCGTCATCATATTCTCCAAAACGCTCTTGGGGCATTCTCTACTAAACTTGATGGGTGTTTTAGCCGTCAAACGCTCTGGGTCAATCGCCAGCAGACCTTCATGACTTTTTCCTTTTCCGAAATAATCCGGAAAACAACCGTTCGCCATCGAACAATTAGCCGTTCAAGGGGGCTTTCCGAACCGCGTCCAATCGGCTACCGGTTTGACCCGTCTTCCCCTACATCTGCTTTTAGCAGAATAGAAGGTCACCTATGAGTTCAATTGCCGCCCGCTTGGGATCCCGTGCCTATGGAAATGCTATCCTGCTTTTGATGGCGACCACCCTTTTGTGGGGCGGCAACACCGTTGCCGGGCGCCTTGCAGCAGGCGAAGTGTCGCCAATGGTCGTGGTTTTTCTGCGCTGGATCATTGTTGCTGGAATTCTTGTGCCCCTCCTCTGGTCGAGGATCCAGGGCGAGTGGCCAGTCATGCGGGGTGCTTTCCTACGCATGGTCCTCATGGCAGCTTTCGGTTTTGTCGGTTTCAACACATTGTTTTACATCGCGGCGACTCAAACAACAGCGGTGAATCTCGGTATCATTCAAGGATCGATGCCGATCGTGGTTTTGATCGGGTCGGTCGTCGCGTTTGGAACAAAAGTCCGGCTTTTGCAGGTGGTTGGCATTCTGGCGACCTTGATCGGTGTCACGCTTATTGCGGCGCAAGGCAGCCTGGAGGTGTTGCTCAGCCTTGCTGTCAATCCGGGCGATAGCGTCATGCTGGCCGCGTGTATCTTGTATTCAGGCTATACGCTGGCGCTGCGCAACCGGCCACAAGTGTCCGGCCTGGTGTTCTTTGCTGTCTTGTCCGGCATTTCGGTGTTTGCCTCTCTGCCGGGCCTTGCCTATGAGATGACCACCAACACGGCTCAGTGGCCAGAAATGAAAGGCTGGCTGGTTGTGCTTTATATTGCGCTCGGCCCGTCTTGCCTCAGCCAGATCTTTTTTATGCGCGGCGTGGAATTGATCGGACCGGCCCGCGCCGGCGTATTTATCAATCTGGTACCGGTCTTCGCTGCCATTCTGGCGGTGAGCATTCTTGGCGAAGCCTTCGAATGGCATCACGGCTTGGCGCTGGCCTTGGTGCTCGGCGGCATCTGGTTGTCGGAACGAAAAGCCACCAGTTAAGCGGTCACTGAACCCCTCTTTTGAGACATGGAGGCCAAATTCGGTCTCCAGTATTTGAATTTGCCATATTCACGGGGCAGATTGGCGTCATGGAAACACCAATGATTACCGCCGCCTTCGCGCTTTTGATGCTGACGATTTCACTTCTTCAGCCTCTCGCCCGGCGCTTAGGATTGGCCCCCAGCGTTCTTTTGGCCATGGTCGGCACGCTGATCGGTATCGGCGCGACATACGTGCTCTACACAGCCGAGACGGACTACTTCAATTCAATCGCCAATATCTTTGTCTATCCGCCTCTGGATTCAGAGAGGATCCTTTACATTTTCCTGCCACTGCTCTTGTTCCAGACCTCTCTCACTCTGGATGTCCGTAGATTGTTCGAGGATTGGGCGCCAGTCCTGATGATGGCGGTCGTTGCCGTCTTCGTTGCCACCGGCTTTATCGGCCTTGCACTTTATCCGCTTGCAGGTGTGCCGCTCATTGCCTGTCTGCTCCTGGGCGCTATCGTGGCCACGACCGACCCGGTTGCTGTTGTCGCTATTTTCCGGGATATCGGCGCTCCGGCCCGGCTTGGACGGATTGTTGAAGGCGAGAGCCTCTTGAACGATGCAGCGGCCATCGTTCTTTTCGTCATTCTGGTTGGAATTCTGACAGGCCAGCAATCCCTGTCCTACAGCCACGCCGCTATCGCTTTTGTCCAATCATTTGTTGGCGGCGTCATCCTTGGCGGCCTGTTGGCCCGCGTTGCCGTCAGCCTCTTGCCATTGATGCGAGATCTGCCACTCGCACAGGTCACCTTGAGTGTAGCCCTCCCATATGGAATTTATGTCCTCAGTGATCAATTTGCAGGTGTTTCGGCGGTTGTCGCGGTCGTTGCTGCAGGCATCGTCTTCAACCTGTATGGTCCGGCGCGGGTCCAGCCGGCACATTGGCGGTTTTTGCATGCGGTTTGGGAACAGGTGTCCTTTTGGGCGGCGTCGCTGATCTTCATGCTGGCCGCCATCCTCATCCCGCGGCTGGTCGCCGGTTTTAACCCGCTCGACATCCTGCTTTTGATCATCGTGATCATAGCCGCGCTCGCTGCCCGCGCCGTTGTGATCTACGGTTTGCTTCCGGTCTTGAGCATTTTGCGCGCCGGACAAGCGGTCAACAACAAGTACAAGATCGTGATGCTATGGGGCGGCATGCGCGGTGCTGTGACATTGACGCTGGCGCTCAGCGTCCTGGAAAATCCTGCATTGTCCGACGAGATTTCGGCCTTCGTTACCAAACTGGCCACCGGTTTCGTGCTGTTCACGCTTTTGGTTTATGGCACCAGCTTGAAGCAATTGATCAAGCTGCTCGGCCTTGACCGGCTGAGTGCCCGGGATGAAGCGTTGCGGACACAATATCTCGCCTTGTCCTTGTCCGATATCCGCCAGGAAATCGAAACCACTGCGAAGGCCTACCATATCGCCCCGCGTGTCGCCGAAGGCGTTATGAACGAGTATGAAGACCGTGCCGCAGCCGCGACAGCTGAGACCAACATGTTGGAGGAGCTGAAGGACAAAGACCGGGTGAACATGGGCCTGATTGCGCTGGCGGACCGGGAACAGCAACTGGTTCTTGATCTCTTTCACAGCAAGACCCTGTCCGGACGGGCCGTCTCCCAGTTTTTAACGATCACCGGCCAGATTGGCGATTTGACGCGAAGCGATGGGCGCAGCGGATATAAGAAAGCAACCCGGCAGCCGCTGAAGTTTAGCGCCGGCTTCCGCTTTGCCCAATTTCTTCAGCGCCGGCTCCGGATCAACAAGCCCCTGGCACTGCGGCTTGCCGACAGGTTCGAGTTCCTTATGGTTTACCGGATTCTGGGCGATGCGCTGGAAACGTTCAATGAGCAGGAAATCCGCCCGCTTCTTGGGGAACGGGTGGCTGACATCTTGAAAGAAACCCTCGCAAACCGCCAATCAGAGACACTGACGGCAATCGAAGCGCTTCGCCTTCAATATCCCGATTATGCGGACGCATTGGAGAACAAGTTCCTGCGCATGGCCGGTGTCCGCCTGGAAGAAACCGCCTATGAAGAGGCCCGGGACCAGATGCTGATCGGTCCTGAACTGCACTCCGATTTGTTGCGGGATGTGGAACGGGTCCGGCGGGCATGTGGGATCCGGCCAAAACTAGACCTGGGCATGAAGACCAAAGAGCTTGTGCGCGCTCACCCGCTTTTCGAAGGCCTGCCCAAAGAACAGCAAAAGGCGATCATGAAAATGATGCGGCCGCAGTTCGCAACGCCTAGTGAAACCTTGATCCGCGTCGGGGAACGCGGCGACGCAGCCTATTTCATTGCATCCGGCGCGGTTGAGGTGCGTACAGCCGGCGATACTGTCCGGCTTGGCCGCGGCGATGTTTTTGGCGAAATCGCTCTCATGACAGGTGGCCGGCGCAGCGCCGACGTAGTTGCCCTAGGCTATTGCCACTTGCTCAGCCTGAATGCTCAAGATTTTAAACTCCTGCTCGACAAATACCCGGACTTGAAAGCACATGTTGCCATGCTTTCGGCAGAGCGGTTGAAAATGAACTCGGAGACAATGACGTCTGAGACCGAGGATCCGGTGGTCCCTCAGTTCAAGGCGACGCCGGAAGAGGACGGTAAGTCCGCTGACAACATTGTGGTGCCGAAGTCCTCACCTTCTGACGAAGAAACTCAAGTCAGAAATGATGGCCAGGAGAAAGCGGAACCCACCCGCCAAAACGGATCAGATCCATCCGGTACTTCCGATGCACCAACAACGTCCGGGTAGCTGTTACGAAGCGATTATTTGGCAACCAGTTTGTTTGGCAAAAAAATGGACCGGCGTTTGGGCCGGTCCGGTCTGAGGTGCGAGCATGGTATGCTCGAGGGGAGGTTCATCGCATCCAAAATCTAATTACATATTACCTGACGTAAACCGGTTTTTTCCAGCTATTTGTTGGAATAAGCACCTCTATGGTGTTGATAAGTTTTAGATGTAGGTCCGTTTTTCTGAAAATGTTGTATGAGTTTCTTAACTGAACGCATGAAATGATTTGCATTATTACGTATGAATATTCACGAAGAACATCGCCATACAACGATTAACTTTAGGTGATTATTTCTTGAATCAAAATCTTAGAAGTGATTTCGAACTCTCTGATTTTTCAAGAATTTATTTTTTGCATCAGCACCTTAGCAAACACAGGTAGGCGCACCAGAAGCCGCCTGTCTCGGTAGGTAGCACTACTGAGCTTAGCCGCGCGGAGCTGCTGCCCGGCGCAAGCGGTCGTTAATCGCCTCACCAAGCCCAAATCTGGGGATAGTTTGCACGCGAATCAATTTTGCACCTGTGGAATCTAGGCTTCTCATGGCCTGAAATAGGTTCGAAGCGGCCTCAACGAGGTCTCCCGAAGGACTCAAATTGACCTCTGAAAGGGCTTTTTCCTTGCCCGGCAAGGACTCAGGACCAAAAGAAAGCAAGGCTTCCCCTGGCAAAACTTCCAATGCCTCCAGCGTCATTTGCGCCTCCGGCGCATAATGTGAGGTCAGCATGCCGGGTGCAGCCGGCGCTTCTGGCTGCTTCTCCGCTACCCGGCTGGTGACAGGAATTTGCAGAACCTGCTCGATCGCCTCGCGGGAGACACCACCCGGGCGGAGCAATTGAACATCCTCCCCGGTCAGCCCCACAATCGTCGATTCAATTCCAACTTCACACGGACCTGCATCAATCACAAAATCCAGCGCATCGCCCAGATCCGCAATTACATCATCGGCGCGCGTCGGGCTGATTTTCCCGGATCTGTTGGCACTCGGGGCAGCCAGCGGACGACCGGTGGTTTCTGCCAGATACCGCATAACCGGACCGGATGGCACTCTCAAGGCGACAGTCGAAAGACCCGCTGTCGCCAAGTCCGATATTTCCGATGCTGATGTTTTTGGTACAACAAGCGTCAGTGGTCCCGGCCAAAAAGCTTCAGCGAGTTTCAAAGCGCGTTCATCGAACACACCATGATGCAAAGCGGCGTCCAGGCTCGGCAGATGGGAGATCAAAGGGTTGAAACTCGGACGGCCCTTGGCGGCAAAGATCTTGGCACAGGCGGTTCCGCTGGTCGCATCGGCAGCCAGCCCATAAACCGTCTCGGTCGGCACAGCGACGAGGCCACCACCGACGAGAGCCTGGCAGATCTCCTTTGCTTTTGGCTCCTGCTGCCAAGCCTTTGTGCTCAGATCGACTGTCCAGCGCTGCATACGCCTCTTCCGTAGTTCGGCAATTCCCGGAATTGACCAAAAAGATAAGTACCTGCCGCTGCGATACGGGTTGACGTTTACGTCAACTTGACTACTTTCCTATCAATCCGCTGTCTCAAGCGCCTTTTGCGGGCAAGCCAACGTCCCGTCAAGTTCTTGACAGCCCGAAACAAGATTTTTGGCCGCAAGTGGCCACCAGTTCGTGGGAGGAACTGAATGTACCGTGCCCCGGTTGACGAGATTGCTTTTACCTTAAAACACGTTTGTGGCCTGTCAGATCTGCAAAAAACCGAGCGCCATAGCGAGCTCGGCGACGATCTGGTGGATGCGATCATCAATGAGGCCGGCCGGTTTGCCGCTGAGGAAATCGCGCCGCTTAACAGCGTCGCAGACCAGCATGGGACGCCTCTTGAAAACCGTGAAGTCACCACACCACCTGGCTGGCGTGACCTGTACCATGGCTGGATCGAAGGCGGCTGGAATGGTCTTTCGGCAAGTGAAGAAGCCGGCGGCCAGGGCCTGCCGCAGATGATGTCGGCCGCGGCCTTGGAAATGTGGAACTCCGGCTCCATGGCCTTTGCCATCGGTCCGACCCTGACCATGGGCGCCGTCGAAGCGCTGGAAAAACACGCGACCGACGAGCTGAAAGCGACCTATCTGGAAAAACTGGTGTCCGGCGAATGGATGGGCACCATGAACCTGACGGAACCGCAGGCCGGCTCTGATCTCAATGCGCTGAAAGCCCGCGCGGAACGCAACGACGATGGCACCTACCGTGTTTTCGGTCAGAAGATCTTCATCACCTATGGTGAGCACGATCTCACCGACAACATCATTCACTTGGTGCTGGCACGCCTGCCGGATGCGCCGGCTGGCACACGCGGTATCTCGTTGTTCCTGGTTCCGAAATTCTTCGTCAATGAAGATGGTTCTCTTGGAGACCGCAATGACGTTCATTGCGCTGGGGTTGAGCACAAGCTCGGCATTCATGGGTCGCCCACCTGTACCATGGTATTTGGTGATGAAGGCGGCGCGACTGGCTGGCTGATCGGCGAAGAAAACCGTGGCCTTGCCTGCATGTTCACCATGATGAACAACGCCCGTTTAGCAGTCGGCATCCAGGGGCTTGGGGTTGCGGAACGCGCCTTCCAACATGCTTTGAGCTACGCCATCGACCGGAAGCAGGGCAAGGCGCCGGGTGACAAAGAAGACGGCATGAGCCCGATTGCCCGCCACCCGGACATCAAGCGCACACTTCTGGCCATGAAGGCCCGGACACAGGTTGCCCGCGCTATCTGTTATTCCTGTGCACACGCAATCGACATGGCGCATGTCGCCGAAGACGCTGAAGCTCAGAAACACTGGAGTGAGCGCGCCAGCTTGCTGACGCCAATCGCCAAAGCGCTGTCCACCGATTTTGGGGTCGAAGTTGCCTCGCTCGGGATTCAGATCCATGGCGGTATGGGCTTCATTGAAGAAACAGGCGCGGCCCAGCACCTACGCGATGCCCGCATTGCGCCCATCTACGAAGGCACCAATGGCATTCAGTCGATCGACTTGGTGATGCGCAAGTTGCCGCTTTCCGGTGGCGAGCACATCAAAGGCTTCATTGCTGAATTGCAGGCGATCGCCGATGAGGCGGCTGCCACCAACCAGCCGGACTTTGGCGCTTTGGCCCACCGGCTGACCGCCAGCATTGCTGACCTGCAAGAGGCCACAGACTATATGCTCAACGCACAGGCTGACGGCCGTGTTGCAGATGCTTTGTCTGGTGCCACACCGTACTTGCGGATCGCAGGCTTGGCGCTCGGCGGCGCGTTGCTCACCAAAGGGGCCTTACGGTCTGCAGAAGAACCGGCCGTCAAGCAAAGTGAACGCACGCTGCTGGCCCGCAATTTCTGCGAAACCACACTTGGCGAAACAGCCGGCCTCAAATCCGACGTGCTGTTATCCGCCGAAGCCATTCAAGCCTTCGATGCTGAGGCGCTGGCGTCCTAAGGGCGCTCTGAGAGGAGACATCCATGATCCGCATTAGCCTGGAAAACGGCGTCCAGACCCTGTGTCTGGACCGGCCGGAGAAGAAGAATGCCCTGACGGGGCAAATGTACACCGATCTTTCAGAAGCGCTGGAACAAGGCAATACGGACGACAAGGTCCGCTGCCAGTTCATTTGCGGCCAGCCGGAAGCCTTCACCTCCGGCAATGATATCGGCGACTTCCTGCAGTTTGCCGGAAAAATGCAGATGTCGGAAACCCCGGTTTACCGGTTCCTGCGGGCTTTGGTTGGTAATCAGAAGCCGATGGTTGCGGCCATCGACGGCATTGCAGTTGGTGTCGGCGCGACGCTCTTAATGCATTGTGACATGGTGTTCGCCAGCCCACGCGCTGTCATCCATACGCCATTCATCGATCTGGGCCTCGTGCCGGAGGCCGGTTCCAGCCTCTTAGGACCCAAAATCATGGGCCACGCCCGCGCATTTGAATTGTTGTGCCTTGGCCGGCCGTTTAGCGCCCAAAAGGCGTATCAAGCTGGGCTGGTCAACGAAATCGTCGAAGATGGCGTCGACGCTGTTGCCAAGGCCTGCGCAGAAGAAATTGCTGCCAAACCGCCGGAAGCCATGGCTTTGTCTCGGAAGTTCTTGTGGGAGGAATCCGCAAACCTGAGCGAGCGGGTCGATGCGGAAGCAAAAGTCTTCGCCAATCGCCTGACATCGCCGGAAGCGATCTCAGCCTTCCAAGCCTTCATGGCCCAAAAATCAAAGGCCTGACCGGTCAGCACTCACTTCTAGAGGAGAAGAGCATGTCCTTGAAAGGCAAAACCCTATTCATCACCGGCGCCTCTCGCGGGATCGGCAAAGCCATTGCTTTGCGCGCGGCCAAAGACGGCGCCAATGTCGCCGTTGCCGCCAAAACGGCAGAGCCGCATCCCAAGCTGGAAGGCACCATTTTTTCGGCAGCCGAAGAGATTGAAGCAGCTGGCGGTAAGGCACTGCCGATCGTACTCGATGTCCGCGACGATGAAGCCGTGAAAGCGGCAATGGACAAAACTGCAGAGCACTTTGGCGGCTTGGATATTCTGGTCAACAACGCCAGTGCCATTCAGCTGACGCCGCTGCAGCAGACAGATATGAAGAAGTTTGATCTGATGCATCAGATCAACACACGCGGCACGCTTGCCTGTTCCAAACATGCGATCCCGCATCTGAAAAAGTCTGAAAACCCGCACATCTTGATGCTGTCGCCGCCGCTCGACATGCAGGAAAAGTGGTTCGCTCCATTTGTGCCGTACGCGATTGCCAAATACGGCATGAGCCAGGTCGTTCTAGGACTGTCGGGTGAACTGCGCTCAAAGGGCATTGCGGTCAACGCTCTATGGCCGCGCACGACTATCGCCACCGCAGCGATCAAAAACATCATCGGCGGCGACAAGATGATGCAGACCAGCCGGACCCCGGACATTCTGGCCGATGCAGCCTATGAAATCTTCAACACACCCTCAAAAGAACTGAGTGGTCAGTTCCTGATCGACGACACGTTCCTCGAAAGCCGGGGCGTTACGGACTTCGACCAATACCGGGTCGATCCGACACAATCGCTGACCCCGGATTTCTTTGTTCCGGACGACAGCAAGGCACCGGCCAGCCTGAAGCCGGTTTCCAGCTGAGCAAAGTTGTTGGGCGCGGGCTTGCAATTTGCGACCCGCCCCTGCATCTTTCCAGTGCCGATGAGGGCGGCAACCGGATCCGCGGACAGCGAAAGCACCCTGACAGCATAAACGAATGCCGGTTTTTCACCTGCGCCCGACACAAGCGGATCGTCCGGGCATGTAACCAGGAGAAAAGCCTTGTCAACACAGACAAATGCTTCCCTTGATGATTTGCGCAAAGCAGCAAAACGGCTGAAAAAGGCGTATGCCAACGGCGACACCATTGCCTTGGCTCGTGTCAGCGCACAGATCTCCGCCGACAAACCGCTCAAACACGCTGATTTTCTGCACGTGATTGCTAAGGAGGCCGGGCAGAAGAGCTGGCCCCAGCTAAAGTTCGCGCTCGAAAGCGCTGCCATGTCCTTTGAGCAACGCGCAGACCGACTCAAGGTTGCTCTTTACGAGGGGCAAGATTGGATGACGGACAGGCTTTTGAAAGATGACCCAAGCCTAAAGCACGCCAACTTTGGTCTCCAGGTTGCCCTTTATGATCTGGAGGCTGTCCGCCAGATCCTGAAATCAGACCCGGATGCTGCAGTCCGGATGGTCGGGATCCGTTCACCGATCCTGCATCTTGCCTTTTCGAAGGAAATTCACCGCACCCCGTCCAAACGCAATCACATGATCGAGATCGTCAAGTTACTCGTAGCGCATGGCGCCGATGTCGATGACGGCTATCTGGCAACTCCGGGAGAGGATCACAAGCTGTCGGCGCTCTATGGCGCCCTGTGCCATGCCGACAATTTCGAGTTAGGAAGCTGGCTCCTGGAAAACGGCGCGAACCCAAATGATGACGAAAGCCTTTACCACAGCACAGAGCTTGGCCATACAAGGGCTCTCGAGTGTCTATTGAAACATGGTGCCAAACCTGACGGCACAAATGCCCTGCCGCGCGCGCTCGATTTCAATGACCAGGAAAAGGTGCGGCTGTTACTGGAGGCCGGCGCAGATCCGAACCTCACTGTTCCGGATCACCCCAGTGGCCAGCCGATGAACACGATCCCCGCGCTGCACCAGGCAGCCCGCCGGGGCCGAACGGCCGATGTTATTGAGCTGCTTGTGGAATTTGGAGCCGATCCCGAGGCGGTTTGGCAGGGGCATACGGCTTATGCCATGGCACGCATTTTCGGAAACCGGCGGGCCGCAACGAAGTTGGAAGAATTGGGGCACAGTGCTCCCCTGTCTCCCATCGAACAGATCCTGGCCGATTGTGCAGATGGCCGCCCCAATCGGGCTCGCCTTGAGATCCAGACGCTGGGCGAGGAAGACCGGCGATTGCTGACGCGCCTTACCGCCGAACCGGGACGGCTTCCACACATCAAGGCACTGATTGCAGCCGAGCTTGATCCGAATGACATGGACGAAATGGATCTGTCGCCTATGCAAATTGCGGGATGGAACGGCCTGGTTGATGAACTCGGTTTCTTCCTCTCGTTAAAACCCGATCTGACCCATAAAAACAAGTTTGGCGGCGATGCTTTGGACACAGTCCTTCACGGGTCCAGCTTCGCCCCAAAACGGGCAGAAACCGACCATATCGAATGCGCTCGCCTACTGCTCGAAGCCGGCAGCCTGATTTACCCGCAATTCCTCAGCGGGTGCGGCAACGAGGATATGGTTGCATTTCTGGAAGATTGGATCGCAGCGCATCCTGAGAGCTTGCCCACTTGATCCCCACTCAATCCAAAACCGGAATTGCCGCAGGCCGCTTGCCCGTGGCAATCCATTCCGCTACGACATTTTTACAACTGCAGAAACACTTTTTTGGGGAGGCTGTCGAAAGACGGCACGGCGGTTCAAATGAGCATCTTCATACCTTTAGCAGTCAATGCAGCCAAAGCGCTAATCGTTCTGATCATCGGTTGGTACGTGGCCGGAGCCCTTTCGGCTCTTATTAAAAAACGCATCCTCGCCAATGAGCGGATCGACGACACCATTGGCGGCTTTGCTGCTTCCATCGTTCGCTGGCTGGTGCTGCTTGTCACGCTGATCGCTGTTTTGCAGCTGTTTGGCATTGAAGCCACCAGTCTTGTCGCTGTTCTCGGCGCAGGTACGCTCGCGATTGGCTTGGCGCTTCAAGGCACACTGAGTGATATTGCCGCGGGCGTCATGTTGATCATCTTCCGCCCGTACAAGGTCGGTCAGTTTGTTTCCATTGGCGGGACGTCCGGCACGGTCAAGGATCTCAACATCTTCGTGACAGAGCTGGTGACCGGCGACAACGTCCAGATCATCATGCCCAATGGCCAGGCCTGGGGCGCTGTGATTACCAATTTCTCTGCGCATCCAAAACGCCGTCTCGATCTGACGTTTGGCATCGACTACGGCGACGATGCTGACAAAGCGATCCAGATTATCTTCGACACGGCCAATGCGGACGAGCGGGTGCATAAAGACCCGGAACCCTGGGTCCGGCTGACGAACCTCGGCGACAGTTCGGTGGATCTCGGCGTACGGCTTTGGTGCGACGCGGGCGATTACTGGGAACTCAAATTCCACATGCTCAAATCGGTCAAGGAAGCATTCGATGCCGGAGGCATTTCCATCCCCTATCCGCATCAGGTGGAAATCCAAAAGTCCGAATGAGTTGTATCGGCAAAGTCCGGCGCATTCATAGGAATCAGCAAACAAAAAGGGCTGGAAGATTATCCGGCCCTTTCTTTGTCAATCGTTTGTCTGGTCAGTATCCCAGATAGGAACTGCCGAGGCTGTCACGGTATTTGTCGACCCATGCTTTATTGATGGCAGCAACCGTGCCGTCAGCTTCAATTTCCTTGAAGCACCGGTCGAAATCCGCGGCGTGGTCCGCATTCCGGAATGCCATGGCATAAGGAGAACTATCAAAGACAGCTTTGAACGTGACCGGCTGGTTAGGATCGAATTTAAGCCCGCTTTGCGACCGGAGCTGCCGATTGTATTCGGCAAACAGCATGCCGTCACCGATAATGGCATCGACCCGTTTTCCGAACAGCGTCCGGCTCTGGGTGATCTGATCGGTCACTTCCCGATAATCGGCAAATGCCCCTGTGTGGTCTGAAAGCCCCGGAATGATGGTTTCAGCTCCTTTGAAACCAATGACCTTTTTGCCTTTCAGGTCCTCGATTTTGCCAAAGTCCGCGCCACCATCAGAAAGGAAGGATACGCCGTTTTGGTAGCGAATGTATTCACCCGTAGCTGTGCCGTCGATCGGCATACCAACTGGCACCGTGGCGACCGCATCGCCTTTGCCGGCTTTGTAGCTTTCCCAGTGCCGGGTAAATGGCTGGATCTTAAATTTTGCAGTGTGACCGCACTTTTCAAGGGCAGCCGTAATGATTTCTGCTTCACGGCCTTTACCACCTTTAAGAAACATTGGCGCAAGATCGCCTGCCATCACAGTAATTTCATCCGCCACCGCAGAAAAAGGAAAAACAGCAACAAATACCCCTGTGAATATTACCTTAGACAGTTTCATTGATTAGCTCCCACCAAAATTTTAAATTCAGGCAGGATTGAATTGCACATACTTTAACAAATTATTACATTATAAATATAATAATTATCACTGTAATTATTTACAGATGAAAGAACTATACTTAAATTCATTAATGAAACGCCGAAAGAGCCCCCTCATGACGATCCTTTTGTACGATTGACACAAACAACCGCAACGCATCAGATAGCGGCAATAAATTTGATAATCACACCGTTTGGAAACGCGCCAAGTGTCAACGCTTCTGCTGCATCACACCTCTTACCTCGACCATTTAACCCCCGTCGGGCACCCCGAACGTCCTGACCGGATCCGGGCAATTGACCGGATCCTCGAGCACGAGAAATTTCAGGCCGTGGAGCGGGATTTGGCCCCGATCGGAGCGTTGGAAGACATCGCCCGGGCGCACCCGATGGCCTATGTCGACCAGCTGCATAGATTGGCCCCCGACGAGGGTGTTGCCCGTGTAGATGCTGACACCACAATGTCGCCGGGCACCTGGGAGGCAGCTCTGCGCGGCGTTGGCGGCGCCTGCCGCGCCGTTGACGAAGTGGCGACCAAGAAAGTCAACAACGCCTTTTCAGCGTCCCGCCCACCAGGCCACCACGCTGAAAAAGACCGGGCCATGGGGTTTTGTTTTTTCAACAATGTGGCGGTCGCGGCCCGATACGCACAAAGCAAATACGGTCTAGACCGGGTCGCGATCATCGACTTCGATGTCCATCATGGCAATGGCACCCAGGATATCTTCTGGGACGACCCCAGCGTCATGTATTGCTCCACCCACCAGATGCCTCTTTATCCAGGCTCTGGCGATGCTTCAGAAACAGGAGAGGCCAACACCATCGTCAATGTGCCTCTGCCTCCGGGAGAAAACGGAGCCGGTTTCAAGGAAGCCTTCGAAGTTGTCCTGCTGCCCCGCCTCGACACATTCGCACCTGAGCTCGTCATCATCTCGGCCGGATTTGACGCTCATGCCCGCGATCCTTTGGGCGGCCTGAATTTGGTTGAAGCGGATTTTGCCTGGGCAACCCGAGCCTTGATGGATGTTGCCGACAAACATAGCGATGGCCGCGTCGTGTCCGTCCTTGAGGGCGGCTATGACCTGGAAGGTCTCGCCCGCTCGGTTGCCGCCCATATGATGACCCTGATGACCGGCTGATCGACGGCAACACCGAAGTTCATCGTGGATCGTTTGGATCAGCGGGCATTGAGCTCTTGACCTTTCGCTGCAGGCTCGCGAGGGTGCCGGACTGTATTGACCGAAATTCAGGACGCTCGACATGACCGACGCTGCAAACAACATCGCCAGCCTGTCTTTTGAAGACGCGCTCAAGCAGCTCGAGACCATTGTGCGCGAACTTGAGCAGGGCAATGTCCCCTTGGAGCGCAGCATTGAGATGTACGAGCGCGGCGACGCTCTGCGGCAGCACTGCGACACACTATTGAAGGCCGCTGAGGCCAAAGTGGAAAAAATCCAGCTAGGCCAAAACGGCGCCCCCAGCGGGACGACCGAGCTGGAGCCGCAAAGCGGCTAATTGCTTCCAAAGAAATCACCGCTGTTTTGCTGCGTCTGAGCCAATTGGTCTGTCAGATTATACACCTGCGCCCAAATTCGGAGATGGAAATCAAGAGCCGTTGACCAACAGGCCACAGGTAGATTAAATTATTTTATGCATCTTAAGGTAGAAATTTCACTCGCCCCCAAACCAAATCAAGAAACTTAAATATTCACCACCGGATAATGACCTTTATTCCTAATACGAATTAACATTCAAATATATCTATTTTTTAAGTTTCTTGATCATCCCCAAATGCTATCCTTCCATAAACAAGTACAGCTAGGGAAATTGCATCGAGCTTCCTGCAATGCCAACACTAAGCAAAGACGCAGAGATCGACCTTCTTAAAGACGCCTTCATGCGTTTTTCCGATCCGTCTGGCTGGCAACCCTTTCTGCGTAAGATTGATGCGTATTTGACTTGCAGCTCCTACGCAGCTGAGTTTTGCAAAAACGGCCTCTCAACCGGGCACTTCTCTGATCAGGAAAAAGTCAGCGAACTGTTTGAATTTCTTCAGGCGACCAAAACCGATCATGGGATGCCCGCATTCGACTATATGCTTCACCACGCCCATCCCGGCCATTGTTACCAATTATCTGACGGGTATTTGACCGATCTGGGGCACGACCCGCCACTAGTTAAGGTCTCGCCTTCTCCGCCACCATTATCAAGTGCAACACATCCTCCAGCTGGAGTGATCAGCGTATTACGGCCCAATTCGCATGCGGCTGTTTTCTTCGGACTTTTCGTACCTGACCAGAATCGGCGTGCTGCACTCACTCCCGAAATCATAACAAGTTTCCGAAAGGTAATTCAGATTGCCGAACTAAGGCTGAACGCTCTTGAAAACCTGCGTTTGGCCTCTGATACAGCCGACGCGCACAAAGCAATGGCTGAGATTTGCGGCTCACCATCGGTCCTGATCAACGGCCAGCGTGACATTCTGGCGGAATTTCCACCGGGGCTAGATGCTTTGGGTTCGCTGGAAGCTGCGTCTGCTAAAAACGGAATACTCCAGCTCAAGAACCGGACGCTGGAAACCCGATTTCAGGAATTATTAGCCAGCGCAAAACTTGAACGCGATCTCGGCATTTCAGCAGAAAAACCAAATCGAACCAAATCAGAACCGGCTGTGCAAGATCAGCGGGACCTGTACCTGCGGGATTCTGCGGGAAGTCTCACGCGGATTACGCTGGAGCGTCTTGATCACAGAAATGCCGGCAACCAGCCTTGGATCCTCGTCCGAGTTCTTCTGCCGGCAGCGGTTCCAGAAACAGTGGAAACAATTCTCTTGGAGGAGTTTGGGCTGTCGCTTTCAGAAGCGCATTTGGCCCGACTACTTGCCGTGACCGGATCGGTTCCAAACACGACCGATCTTCTGAATATTACCAGAAATACGATGAAAACCCATTTGCGCCGGATCTTTGATAAAACCGGCACACGCACCCAGCTAGAGCTTACCCAACTCGTTTATCAGCTAACGGGTCTTGTATAAAATGGATCGCATAAGCTGGTTATTCCGATCCACTCAGAACGTCGCAGTATGCAACTAGACGTACAGCAAAAAGTTGGGGTCGTCGCTCCACGACCCCAAGTTGATCACTGTGCACGTGGCCCCATCGACCACATCTAGTGGTTTAAACCAAATATTTAATGCATGCATCACCCATTTGGGTGATTGGCACAGAAAATCGAGGCATTTCGCGTATAAATTGCACCACCCGTGCCCATCTGCCGAGTCTCGCCATCGTCTGAGCGACATTTTGTACCTGGTTCTGCACCTTACCTCTAACCGGACAGTGTTTGCGCCATACATAAGGTTGGTGTATGCCTGCCCGCCATGTTTTCATTTGTGGAGCGTTCCTGAGCGTGACTGCCAACTCTAAAACCCCTTTGCTTGACCAGGTGACATCGCCTGCTGATCTGCGCCAGTTGGACGAAACCGATTTGATCCAATTGGCCGATGAGCTGCGGATGGAAACCGTTGATGCGGTATCCATTACAGGCGGTCATCTTGGCGCGGGTCTTGGGGTGGTGGAGCTGACTGTTGCCCTCCACTATGTGTTCAATACCCCTGACGACCGGATCATCTGGGATGTTGGCCACCAGAGTTATCCGCATAAGATTTTGACCGAACGGCGCGACCGGATCCGGACCTTGCGTCAAGGTGGCGGTTTGTCCGGCTTCACAAAACGCTCCGAAAGTGTCTATGACCCGTTTGGCACCGCCCACTCTTCAACATCCATTTCAGCAGGCCTCGGCATGGCTGCGGCGCGGGATCTGGATGGCGGCGACAACAATGTAATTGCCGTGATTGGCGATGGCGCTATGTCGGCTGGCATGGCCTATGAGGCCATGAACAATGCCGGCCACCTCGGCTCCCGGCTGATCGTCATCCTGAACGACAATGACATGTCCATCGCGCCCCCTGTCGGTGCCATGTCCGCTTATCTGGCAAAACTGGTCTCTGGCCCGACCTACCAATCGCTACGCGATGCGGCAAAGAACATCGTCAAAAACTTGCCCAAGCCGCTGGCAGAAAAAGCAGCACGCGCGGAAGAGTATGCACGTGGCTTCTGGACAGGCGGCACCCTCTTTGAGGAGCTCGGGTTCTATTACGTTGGGCCAGTCGACGGTCACAATTTGGAACACTTGCTGCCGATCTTGAAAAATGTCCGCGACACCCATCACGGACCGGTCCTGATCCATGCCGTGACCCAAAAAGGCAAAGGCTACGGGCCGGCGGAAGGTGCAAAAGACAAATACCACGGTGTTGCAAAATTCGACGTCGTCACCGGCAAACAGTCCAAGCCGAAGGCCAATGCGCCGAGCTACACCAATGTCTTTGCAACATCCCTGATCAAAGAAGCCGAAGTCGACGACAAAGTCGTCGCGATCACAGCGGCCATGCCGGATGGCACCGGCCTCAATCTCTTTGGCGAAGCCTTTCCGGAACGCACCTATGATGTCGGCATTGCCGAACAGCATGCGGTCACCTTTGCTGCCGGGATGGCAACAGAGGGCTACAAACCCTTTGCGGCCATCTATTCCACCTTCCTTCAGCGCGCCTATGATCAGGTGATCCACGATGTAGCGCTTCAAGGTCTTCCAGTTCGCTTCCCGATTGACCGAGCTGGTCTGGTCGGCGCGGATGGGGCGACACATGCCGGCGCTTATGATACTGCATTTCTCGCGTGCCTGCCGGGCTTCACCGTGATGGCGGCCGCCGACGAAGTGGAGCTGCGCCATATGGTGGCGACGGCTGTGGCCTATGATGAGGGGCCGATTTCATTTCGCTATCCGCGCGGTGAAGGTGTCGGTCTGGACATGCCGGAACGCGGCAGTGTTCTGGAGATCGGTAAGGGCATCATCCGCCGGGAAGGCACCAAAGTGGCTCTGCTTTCCTTTGGCGGGCGCATGGCCGAGTGCCTCAAGGCTGCCGACGAGCTTGACGCGGCCGGCCTGTCGACGACGGTTGCCGATGCCCGTTTTGCCAAGCCCCTCGATATGGACCTGATCCGGCGCCTAGCCCGCGAACACGAAGTTCTGGTGACTGTCGAAGAAGGGTCTGTTGGCGGTTTCGGCAGCCATGTCCTCACACAGTTGGCGCAGGAAGGCCTGCTCGACAATGGTCTGAAAGTGCGTACTTTGACGTTGCCTGATGTCTATCAGGACCACGACAAACCGGCAGCAATGTATGCCAATGCCGGGCTTGATCAGGACGGCATCATGAAGACCGTGTTTGGCGCACTTGGCACCGAGTTTTTGACTGGCACACAGCGCGCCTGACAGCAAAGGCAATCCGGGATCATTGCATGCCGGTTTTGAGCCATCAAACGCCGCAGTCATTAGATTGACAGACTTACCGTAAGCTGATTAACGCTGAATGGTAATTGCAGTTGCGCCGGCCATCCGCCGGCGCTTTTGTTTTCCGCCCTTTTTAGAGCCGTTCACTGCTATTTTGAAACGCTCTGGAGGCAACCATGGCACAGACGCTTCTTTCGGTATCCGCACTCTTGTTGTCGGTCGCTCTGCTCATTTTTGGGCATGGCTTGCAGACGACATTGCTGCCTTTGGCGGCCGACCGGTTTTACTTCTCCGATTTTGAAATCGGTGCGATGTCCTCCGCCTATTTTGTCGGGATGGTTATCGGTTGCCTGGGCGCGCCTCTTCTGATCATGCGCGCCGGACACATCCGGGCCTTTGCCGCGCTCGTCTCTATGATGTCGGCAGCTGCGATCCTTCATCCGGTGATCATCGATCCGATTGCCTGGGTTTTGATCCGCGTGATCTCCGGCTTCGCTCTCGCCGGGTTTTATATGATCGTGGAAAGCTGGTTGAACGAAAGCGCGACCAACCAAAACCGCGGCACCATTATGTCGGTTTACATCGTAATCCTGTTCGGAGCCCTGATGCTCGGCCAGGTGTCGATTGCGACCATGAGCATTTCGTCGTTCATTCCGTTCGTTATTGCGTCAATCAGCGTCAGTCTTGCCGTGATGCCAGTTTCTCTGACCACCTCTGCGCAGCCGGCCCCGATTACCCTTGTGCGGTTCCGACCGGTCCAGCTTTACAAGAACTCACCAGCGGCATTTGTCAGTATCTTCTTTATCGGCATTTCGCAGGGCGCGCTCCTGACGCTGACACCGCTTTACGGATCTCAAATCGGGCTCTCGACCAATCAGTCCGCGTTTTATGCTGCAGCCATCATCGGTGGCGGCCTGCTTGCCCAATGGCCAGTTGGCCGCCTATCAGACAGCATCGACCGGCGTATTGTCTTGATTGTTCTAGGCCTGGCCACCGCGGCCGCGTCCACCGCAATCGTCGTGTTTTCGCCCAATGTGTTCCTGATCGCCACTGGAACGGCAGTATTGGTCGGTATGTTCTCCCAGCCGCTCTATGCGATTGCCGTCGCGCATGCCTTCGACCACGCGGCCCAAGAGGATTTTGTTGAAACCTCGTCCGGCATGCTGTTGTCCTTCGGTATCGGTTCAATTGTCGGTCCTTTGATTGCCTCCATGTTGATGGGGCACATGGGACCATCTGGGCTCTATGTCATGGTCATCGCCTTCAACGTTGCCATGGCCGGCTTCATCTTCACCCGCGTCCTCACTCGCCAGGCGCTGACCGCAGAAGAAAAGACCGACTTCGAATACGCTGCAACGGCTCAGGTCGGTACAGTCATCTCCACAGAAGAACTGGATGCGGAAGCGGAAGAATATGTCATTCCGCCGGAAGAATTCCCGGCTTATGAGGATGACATCTACAACTTCGACACAACGAGCGGAGACACAGAAACCGAGGATGAGGCGGAGGCCGATTCTGTCGCGACCGAGGATACGGCAACATCAGACCCGGCGGAGCCAGGTGAACCTGCCGAAAACGCTGGGGCGAAAGAACCTCCGGCCAAAGACACCAGCTCGTCATAGGCACTCTCAATGCGCTGTAAGTAAAGCAACTTACGCGGGGCCTCATGCGCCATTTCGTCTCTCGACAGAGGCCTCCAATAAGCTTATAGCCGCAGTATGAAGCGGCGTATGAGCATAGTTGAGGCATTGCGGCGGGAGCGCTCACCCCTGGTGGCGCTGACCGTTCTCGCCTTTGTGCTGCGCCTTGGCCTGATGACGCTGGGCACCGCTTTGGCGCCCTCCGGGGCCGTCGCGGCGGAAGGCCTGACAAGCCTCTGCCAATCGGCCGAGACCAATGTGCCATCTGAAGCGATGCACGATCTCTCGGCCTGTCATTGCGGCACAACATGTCCGCACGGCTGTGCTTTCGGGCCCTGTCTTTCGGCAGCCAATGACACACCCAGACTGTCGCTGCTTGTCTCAGCCCCCGACCAATTCCGGTCCTTGGAAAATACCGTCTTTCCACTTGCGGCCAATGCGCTTTCCATCCGGGCCCCGCCCTTTCCTCAAGCCTGAACCACCCAAACCACATTCAGAACTTGAGGAATTATTGACATGAAACTCCTGACCTCCCTTGCAGCTGCCGCTGCCCTTTCGCTTGTCTCCCTGACCGCCATCGCTTCTGACTACAAGGCCGGTGATCTCATGCTTTCCAAAGCCTGGACCCGGGCCACGCCGCCGAAGGCAAAAGCTGGTGGCGGCTTCGTTGAAATCATGAACATGGGCTCAGAAGCCGACCGTTTGGTGGCTGCAAAGTCAGACGTTGCCAAGAAAACCGAGCTGCATGAAATGGCCGTCACGGATGGCGTCATGAAAATGCGGGAAATGGAAGGCGGCATCGAAGTGCCTGCCGGTGAAACCGTGACCTTGAAGCCGGGCGGCCTGCACATCATGTTCATGGGACTGAACCAGTCCTTTGAAGAGGGCAGCAAAGTGCCGGTTGTCCTGACCTTTGAAAAGGCTGGAGACGTTACCGTCGAGCTGGATGTTGCCAAGATGGGCGCAAAGGCCATGAAACACGGTGATCACGATCACGGCGGTCATGATCACGGCAAAAAGAAACACAACTAAGCAACACAGGGAGAGACAGCCATGTCCGGCTTGAAGCTCTTCCGGTACGTGGCGTGGGCGGCAGTCGCCGTCCTCGCCTGCGTGGCCGGTGCACTTGTCTACTTTCAAACCACGGCGAATGAAAATTCCGGCGCCTTGATCAAGCCGCTCGCAGCGATTGGCGGACCGTTTGAACTGGTCAGCGGCACCGGTGAAACGGTGACGGATAAAACATTTGCCGGAAAACCGACGGTGATGTTCTTTGGCTTTACATACTGTCCGGATGTCTGCCCGACGACCTTATCGGAACTGCAGGGCTGGATGGCAGAACTCGGACCAGATGCGGAAAAGCTGAACTACGCGTTTGTCAGTGTAGACCCAGAACGCGACACGCCGGACGTCATGCGTGATTACGTTTGGGCTTTCGACAAGCGCATCACACCGCTCACGGGTTCCAAGGAACAGGTTGATGCCATGCTGAAGGCCTACCGGGTCTACGCCAAACGGGTTCCGCTTGACGACGGCGATTATACGATGGACCATTCCGCTGCTGTTTATCTGATGAACGAGAACAACGAGTTTGTCGGCACCATCGCTTATGGCGAAGCGGAAGAAACAGCGCTGGCAAAACTCAAGCGCCTGATTAAAAATACAGCGGCCTCCTCTTAAGGCCGTTTGAAAGGACCAAAGCGGAATGCGGATGCCGCTCTATCTCGGACTGGCCTTTGGCGCGACAAGCCTCGTCGCGCTGTCCGCTATGCTGTGGCTCTATGCAGGTGAACGGGTGTATGTGGACCGGCTGATTTCCGCCATTGCAGGCTGCTTCTAAGCCGTGTCCAAACAGCGCCTGGATCAGCACCTGGTTGATACCGGACATTTTCCAAGCCGTGCGCGGGCGCGCGATGCGGTCTTGCGCGGCACAGTGACCCTCGATGGGCAGCCGGCCGGCAAACCATCGCAGAAGGTGGCTGCCACAGTCGTAATAAAGGTGGATGATCCGGCCTCCGGATATGTCTCGCGCGCCGCACTGAAGCTAATTGAAGGACTATCCGTCTTTGGTGTCGCCCCATCTGAGAAAATCTGTCTCGACATCGGCGCCTCCACAGGTGGTTTTACCCAAGTGCTTTTGGAGAAGGGCGCAGCAAAGGTTCATGCCATCGATGTCGGCCATGACCAGCTACATGACAGCCTGCGCTCCCATCCAAAGATACTTGCCCAAGATGGCCTCAATGCCCGCGATCTGACGGCAAAAAATCTGGGCGGTGATCAGCCGCAGATCCTCGTCTCCGACGTCAGTTTCATCTCTCTCAAACTTGCCCTTCCCCCGGCTCTCGAACTGGCAGCCCCCGATGCGGAAGGCATCTTTCTGGTCAAGCCGCAGTTTGAAGCCGGCAAGGACAAGATCGGCAAGGGCGGCCTGGTCGATCCGGACGTCGCTGAAGAAACAGCAAAAGCCTTGCAAACCTGGCTGAGCAATCATCCCGGTTGGACAGCTGGTGACCTGATCCCCTCCCCGGTCAAAGGCGGTGACGGCAACACCGAGTGGCTGCTTTTTGGGAGGAAACGGCAGTAGCTGGACAAACGTCGGTGCAGGATCTAGCGTATGCCGGAACAAAATAGCAACACAGGAATCGACGATGGAAAACTTCATGGACTATTTGCCCGGTATTCTGATGTCTTATTCGGCGTTTTTGCTGGCCATTGCCACGCCAGGGCCGAATGTTCTGGCCATCATGGGCATGTCCATGAGCAACGGGCGCAAGCCGGGAATGGCGCTCGGCCTTGGTGTCGCTGCAGGGTCTTTTAGCTGGGCCATCCTGACGATTTTTGGCCTTACCGCCCTGATTGCCGCCTATGCGCCTTTGCTGACCGCTATCAAGATCTTGGGCGGACTTTACCTCCTCTGGCTAGGATATAAATCCTTGCGGTCAGCTGCTTCAAAAACCGATCTGACCATTCCGAAGGATGCGAAGAAGCCACACTCTTTGTTTCATTGTGCCCGCTCCGGCTATCTGATCATGATGACAAATCCCAAAGCCATCATGGCTTGGATCGCCGTCGTCTCGCTCGGCATGCAGGATGGAGCGCCCTGGTGGGTTGGCGCAATCATTGGCGCTGGCATCACAGTGCTCTCCATCCTCATTCACCTGATCTATGCCATCGTCTTTTCAACCCCGATCATGCAACGCGGCTATGCGAAATGCCGACGAGCGCTTCAAACTGCTATGGGCACTTTCTTTTCTCTGGCCGGTATCCGGCTGTTGTCGTCTCCCTAAGCGCCTGACCCAACAGCGGACATTCACCTGTAGTCTAGGCCAGCCAAACAACACAGGCACTTGCCAATCTCACCAATCAGGGGTTTCATAGCTTCTTTGCATAGATTGGCAGGGCCATGGTGCAGATGCTTTCCTTTGACGGGACGATTGGACGCCGAACCTGGTGGCAGCATCAGATTGTGTCAGCGCTTGTGGTGTTTTTGCTTTTGCCGTGGCTGACCGACGCAATTGTCTACGCCTTTTACTGGATCACACCGCCGCCTGGGGAGCTGGCCGCGAATTCTGTCCTTGCGCCCACAGGATACCCGACCAAGGCTTATCTGCTGACATATCCGCTCACTCTTGTTTTGGGAGTTCTGGCGGTCTGGATTGGCTTCGCCGCCACATTGAAGCGTGTCCGCCACAGCGGCAGGCGCCTATGGTGGTCGGGCCTCTATTTAATCACTGCGGCAACGAATTTTACTTACAAACTGCTTCTTGAGGGTGGCTGGCCGGTAGACTGGAGCACACTCAATCCCTTTTCGGTTGTCAGCACCATCTATGTCATCTCCACCATTGTGCTTGTTGTTATGTGCGGTGTCTTGAACGGTACGCCGGCACAAAATCTTTTGGCCGATGAGCAAGAGACGACAAAGTCTTCCTAGGCTATCCGGGACCAGCTACCGGAACTCTCTTCTTGCCCCAACCCGCATTCGGGGTTATCGCTCGCCCCATGACTGAGACGCGATTGGAAATCACCGAGCTGGGCCATCGGGGAGATGGCATTGCTTTGACCGAAAATGGCCCCGTATATGTGGCCGGAGGCTTGCCGGGGGAGAGTGTTACCGCCCGCATCCAGAACGGCCGCGCGGTCAAACCTGAGTTTACCCAAAAATCCCCGGACCGGATTGACCCGGTGTGCAAGCATTATGCGGCCTGCGGCGGCTGCTCGGTCCAGCATTTGGCCGAAAAACCATACCTTGCCTGGAAACGGACGCTTGTCGAAAAAGCTCTGAAAGACCGGGGCCTTGAAACGCACGTTTCTGAGGCAATTGCAGCGACAGATGGTGGGCGGCGGCGAGCCGTTTTCACAGCCACCCGGGCCGGACGTTCCGTGCTGCTTGGGTATCACGAGAAATCCAGCCACAAACTGGTTGATGTTTCAGAATGCCCGGTGCTGGACCCGGCGATCACAGGCGCCCTTAAAGGTTTGAAATCGCTGGCCGCCGATCTCGTCCCGAAAAAGGGCGAACTCCGGATCACGGTTCTTTCCACCACATCCGGTCTCGACGTTGCGTTCGACAAGGCGGACAAGGCCTATGAGCGCAAGATCCCATCCTTGTCCCAAAAGACGGTTGAGCTGGGTCTGGCCCGGTTGACCATCAATGGCGAGATTCTCTTGGAAGTGCGCCCGCCGCTCCTTGATATGGGGGGGGCTGGGCTGCTTCCCCCGCCGGGCGGTTTTACTCAGGCGACCCTGACCGCGGAAGACACCCTTTCCAAGCTTGTGCTGGACGGCGTTGGCAAGACCAAAACCGTCGCTGACCTTTTCTCAGGTGTCGGTACCTTTGCCCTGCGCCTTGCCCGGCAGTCCAATGTTCATGCTGTTGAAGGCGATGCGGCGGCTGTCGCTTCCCTCGACCGGGCCTTGCGCAAACCGCAAGGGTTAAAGAAAGTTACTTTCGAAAAACGCGATCTTTTCCGCCGTCCGCTGGTTCCAGATGAGCTGGAACCGTTCGGCGCTGTGGTTTTCGATCCGCCCCGAGCCGGAGCTCAGACTCAAGCGGAAATGCTCGCCAAATCCAAAGTAAAGACAATTGTTGCCGTCTCCTGTAATCCGGCAACCCTTGCCCGCGACCTGCGCATTCTGATCGATGGCGGTTATGCTCTGCAATCCGTGACACCGGTGGACCAATTCCTGTTCTCGACCCATATTGAAGCGGTGGCAGTCTTGAAACGGGAGTGACCCATGGAAGCGGCGAAACAACGTGATACGGTCAAAGATCAACGGTCTTTTCCCTCCGGCCCGCCGCTTGCCAAGCTTGTCCGCCGGGCCCGCTACGCCGCCCATCAAGGCAGCCGGGTCGCGCTCTATACGCTGCATTCCGAAGCCATGCGGCGGATGAATATACAGCTGAAGAAGACGCTTCCCGAAACACCGGCAATAAAACCGGACGGCCCGGTGCCAAGCCAACGGCGCATGCTGGCTGATATCGTCAAGCTTTTTGCTGACGATCTCAAAGCGGCCGAAGACGGTCTTTATCCGTTGCCCTCCGATGGCACCATGAGTCCTTTGGAACTCCTGCGCACCAGCCAGGCCTTTTTCAAAGACGTGCCCAAGGTTGCCCGCCGCCGGGCGGAGCAAACCCATCAGGAAATCAATGAAGACGGCCCGGATTTCGCCGAAGCTTTGCCACGCTACTACCGGCAGAACTTTCATTTCCAAACCGATGGCTGGCTGTCAGAAGACAGCGCTCGGATTTACGATTTTCAGGTCGATGTCCTGTTCTCCGGTGCAACCGCCGCCATGCGCCGCCGGGCCCTGGTGCCTTTTGCAAGGATTTTGAAGCGCAAAGATCAGCGCAAGCTGGCCTATCTGGATCTTGCGTGTGGCACTGGTGGTCTCTTGCGCCCGGCGCTCACCGCCTTTCCCCGCCTTTCCGGGATTGGCCTGGATCTTTCAGAACCCTATCTCACCGTTGCGCAAGACCGGTTCAAAAGTCGGCGCGCAAGTTTTGTCACCGCGATGGCTGAGGAGCTGCCGTTTGCGGACAATTCGCTGGATGTTGTTTCCTGTGTATTCCTCTTCCACGAACTGCCCCCCAAAATCCGCAGGCAAGTCTTGCGTGAAGTTGCCCGTGTCTTGAAACCAAGCGGATCACTCCTCTTTGTCGACAGCCTGCAAACCGGAGATGTGCCGGAATACGACGGTCTCCTGTCGATTTTTCCGCAGCTGTTCCACGAGCCCTATTATACGTCTTATCTCAAAGAGGATTTTACTAGCCTCGCCGCAGAGACTGGCCTTGAGCAGCGCTGGATGACCCCGGCCTTTGTCTCCCGTGCCGTGGAATTTGTGAAGGGTAGTTAGCGCCTTTCAGTATCCCTGAAATTTTTGTGCTTTCTATCTTGTGACTGAAACCGGATGGGCGTATATCCGATTTCATGAGATTGGATCATTGGCTCTTGCAGACTGGGGAAAGCCGCAGCGCGTTCGCGCGCCGGGCAAATCTCTCGCCTGCCTCCGTCACCGCCCTGTGCAACGACCCGAACGTTTGGGTCTCGCGGGACATGGCGCGCAAAATAGCCATCGCCACCAACGGCGAAGTGACTCCAAACGACTTTCTCGGACTGTCTACAACCAAGGAGCATCCCGTGTCCCAGGCCCGTGTCGCAGAAGCAATCCGCGCATTTGAACGTGGTGAAATGGTGGTCGTGACCGATGATGACGACCGCGAAAACGAAGGCGATCTGATTGTCGCCGCGTCGAAAGTTACTCCTGAACAGATGGCCTTCATGGTGCGCCATACGTCCGGAATCATCTGTGCGCCGATGACCGTGGCCCACGCCCGGCGGCTGCGCCTGGATCCGATGGTGGCCGAAAATGATGCACCGCTCGCAACAGCCTTCACCATCTCGGTGGACTACCGCCAAGGCTTGACCACCGGTATCTCGGCCGAAGAACGCTGCTCAACCGTCCGCGCGCTCGCCAATCCGAACGTCGGTGCCGATGACTTCGTCCGGCCGGGCCATATCTTCCCGCTGGTTGCCAAAGAAGGCGGCGTCATGATCCGCTCCGGCCATACGGAAGCCGCCGTCGATCTTTGCCGCCTCGCTGGTTTGGAACAGGTCGGCGTCATCAGTGAATTGGTCAATGACGACGGCACCGTCAAACGCGGCCCGCAAGTCTCTGAATTTGCGGCCGAACATGATCTGAAAATGGTCTCAGTTTCCGACCTCATCGCCTGGCGCCAGCGCACCGAGCGGCTTGTGGAGCGGGTCAATGAACAGCCGGTGGAGACCATTGCCGGCCCGGCCTATGCGATGACCTATTCGACGCCCTATGATCCAATGCACCATGTCGCCATTGTCTATGGCGACATTCTCGATGGCCGCAGTGTGCCGGTGCGCCTTCAGCTGGAATCGGTGCTCGATGATGTCTTTGGCAACGCTCAGCCGCTTGACGAAATCATGAAACACTTCGCCGACCGCGGGCGCGGTGTTGTGGTGTACTTGCGCGAAGGGTCTGTTGGTGTTGCGCGCCAGTCGACACGGCCTCGAACTGAGTTCGAAGCAGCCGAAACCGAGGACCACAGCTCCGCGCAAGCTAGACAGGAACAATGGCGGGAGGTTGGACTGGGTGCGCAGATCCTCAAGGATCTGGGTGTCAGCTCCATTCGCCTGCTAGCGTCCAGAGAGCGACACTATGTCGGGTTGGAAGGATTTGACATCAAAATCGACGACACCGAGATCCTAGACCTGTGAGACAAACAGATAGGATAGTGCCGCATGACAGCGCTGGCGGAGAACAAAGGAACTGCTGAAACTGAGGGAGAAGAAAAACAACCTCCCTCTCCCTTCACCATCGGATATGAGCGCCGCAACAGCGAAATCATCGTATATGGCTGCGTCTTTGTGGTTTTGATGTTTGCGGTGATCGGATTTGTCACCGGAACTTATTTACTGCTCCTTGCTGCGCTCGGCCCGGCGGCAATCGCCTATTGGCACTTTCCGATGCTGGAACGGCACCGGCCACAACTTGGCGCTAACGAGGAAGGCCTGTTCGTCGACCGGATCGGCTTCCTTGACTGGGCAGCGATCCGGATGATCGATCTGAGCAAGACGACCGTTCGTGGCAACAGTCTGATCAGACTG
Organism: Roseibium sp.; assembly: GCF_965216085.1. Lineage (GTDB taxonomy): Bacteria > Pseudomonadota > Alphaproteobacteria > Rhizobiales > Stappiaceae > Roseibium. Next base: position 4,422,694 of record NZ_OZ244138.1, read on the forward strand.
AATATATTGCTGAACCGCCCCTTGGAAAATGCGGTCACGACAGGTCAACACACCCCCCTTTGGAAAAAGTTCACGATGCGCAACTGGAAGCGCAGCAAACGCGAGCACGGCCGGGAACTGATTGCCATCAACCTGCACACACTCGTCGGTGACCCGGACGAAGTCCTCAGCCGCATCCGGTCGTTTAAGTTCGTCTGACTTTGGTCATCAAAATTTACCCATTAACACGTGTTTTTTCTGCCCCATTAAGACACCGTCCATAAAACTTGATAAAACTGGCAAAAATGATGCGCTGCAGCACTCTCGTTGCGTAAGCCAATTTAGCCAGGTGGATATGTCATGTCACAGACAACCAAGAACGTCGGCCTCGTTCTGCAGGGCGGCGGCGCCTTGGGGGCCTATGAAACCGGGGCCATTCAACGGATCTATGAAAAGGGTTATCGTCCTGAGATTCTGACGGGAACCTCAATCGGCGCCTTGAACGCTGCCGTTCTTGCGGCGCCGAAATACGGTGAAGCCAACGAAACCCTGCAGGACCTTTGGGACTACCTTGGCCACGAACACCCCTTCCCCTTGTTCCAGCGGTACAACACAGCCTACACCAGCCTAGGGCATCCGCGATTTTTCAAGCTTCACGGCAGTATGTTTGGCGCCCAACGTCCGAGCATCTACGATGTATCACCGGCGCTCGACACCATGCGCCGCTTCATTGATTTTGATTTTCTGAACTCCCCAGAAGCGCCGACGGTGGTTGTGACTGCCACGAACATCGTTTCCGGCGAAATCGAACGCTTTTCCAATCGCAAAGACACGCTAACGCCAGAGCACATCATGGCCAGCGGTGCGTTGCCGCCTAGCTTCCCGCCCATCGAAATTGATGGCCAGTTCTATTGGGATGGCGGGATTTACGACAACACGCCGATCCAATCCCTGGTGCGCATTTTGAACGAACATGAAGTCGAGCACTTGCCGATCTTCGTCATCGAGCTCTTCGGCGCGCTTGGGGATGTACCAAAAGATCTCAATCAGTCGATCGACCGCATGACGGAACTCATTTATGAGGACAAATTCTGGAAGACCTATGAAGGTCATGAAAAGGCCTATGAGTTTGCCGAAATGCTTTGGGAACTGGATGGTGTGGTTCCAGAAGATTCCCCGATCCGGGAGCAGGAGGCCTTTACCAAGCTGATGCGGCGGCGGGCAATCTCGCACATTTTCACCATTCCGGCCGAACGTGCAGCGCTGCGCAATGTCATCGACTTCAGCCCGTCAACGATCCAGAAGCGGATTGATGCTGGCTACAAGGCCGCCAACCACGCGCTCGACAAGGATGAATTCCGGATCAACTACATCCTCCACAGCCGATTGAAAAGCGAACGAAATCCGTCGTCTGACGAACCGGCGAAAAAGCGCGCAGCATCGACCAAACCCAAAACGGCCAGCCGCCCGCGAACCAAAGCAGCCAAACCCAGCTCTAAGACATCTTGACGTCCTGAAACTCAATTTATGAGGAAAGGTCTGATATGACCCGTTCAATTGAAGACAAATACGATTCCGGCAAATACGCCGCGCAGAGTTTCAAGACATCTGACGGCTTGTCACTAGCCTATCGTGTGTACGGTGACAAGAGTGCCGGAAAACCTGCAATTCTGGCCCTCCCCGGCCTCACACGGAACGTCCGTGATCTGGATCCGGCAGCGAGCCAGCTTGCCGAAAACTATCGGATCTACACACTGAACCTGCGCGGCCGCGATACCTCCGACAACGATCCGGATTTCAGCAACTACAACACGGTTGTTTACATCCGCGACATCTATGAGTTCTGGCAGCACCTTGAAGAAGAGCCGGTGGTTCTGGCAGGGTCATCCCTTGGCGCGCTCTTGGCGATGCTGATGGTCGAAGATCATCCGGATATGCTGGCCGGGATCATTCTCAACGACCTGGGCGCGACAATCGAGACTGCGGGCATGGCGCGTATTTTCGGCTACGCCGGCAAATTGCCGGATGAATCGGATCTTGCCAAAGTGGTCGCGACATTGAAAGATCATGTCGGCGAACAATTCGAAGGCCTGAACGATGGCGATTGGGAGCGGATGGCTGTTTCCATGTATGGCCTGAAAGATGGCAAGTGGCACCACCGCTATGACGACAATCTTGGCCGGGCGCTGGCTCAAAACAAAGAAACGCCGCGCGATCTGTGGGCGGCCCACAAGAAGGCCGCAGAGTTGGATCTGCCGATCCTCTCCATCCGCGGTGTCTTATCCGATGTGACAGCCAAGAAAACCATCGAACAGATGCAGGCGATGGCACCGAAGATGCAGGCTGCGGAGATTTCTGGCCGCGGGCATTGCCCAATCCTGGACGAACCAGCCTCTCAACAGGCCATTGTCCAATTCATGAGTGATCTTTAACGGAACAAGGCCACGAGCGATGACACGATCCGGGCTGACTCTAATCAATATGAGCGGCGCCATCGGCATGATCATGATCGATCAGACCGTGATTGGGATTGCGATCCCTGCCCTTCAGCGCAGCTTTGATTTTGGTCCGCTCGCTCTGCAATGGGTGGTGAACGGCTACACGCTCGCCCTTGCCGCTTCGTTGATCTGCGCCGGCTGGGCCGGAGACCGCTTTGGCCATTACCGCTCTTTTGCGGCCGGCGTTGCGCTCTTCACTGGCTCCTCACTCTTGTGTGCCCTGGCACCCATTGGCGAAATCTTCATTCTCGCGCGGATTGGACAGGGGGTTGGAGCCGCCTTAATGCAGCCGACAGCCACGGCCATCGTCTTTGGCACCTTTCCGCCGGACGAACGCGGCAAAGCCATGTCGATCTATGTCGGCAGCGGATTGCTGTTTCTAGCGGCCGGTCCGTTGCTCGGCGGCATCCTGGTTGAACGCTTCTCCTGGCACATGGTGTTTTTAGTCAACGTACCGATTGGCTGCGCCACCCTGCTGGCGGCTCTGCGCCTCGGCCGGGAAGCCCCCAAAGGGACTGAAAAGCCCTTCGACTTTATTGGCGCAACTCTTCTGGTATGCGGCATCTTCTTTTTGACATCGGCCATTCAGAGCCTGGGAGACGGTGGCGCAGCCTCCCTTTTATCGCTTGCGCTTGCCGCCATCGGTCTTGGCTGCCTGATTGCCCTGCCATTTAGAAAACCCGGTCACGGCACGCCAATCATTGATTTCGGTAATTTCCGTAACAAGATTTATCTCGGCTGCGGCATTGTCCTGTTCTGCATCCAGTTTGCGATGCTTGGCCAGGTCGTCTTTGGGGCGGTCTTTATCCAGAATGTGCTCGCCTTCAGTCCGTTTCAGACCGGCCTGGCGATGATGCCCGTGGTGCTTGCCATCATCTTGATGGCCCAGGTCTCAGGTTATCTGTTCGACAAGGTCTCTTTCCGTTTGCTTGCGGTCTCCGGAACCCTTGCCATTTCGCTGGGGTTCTTCTCCCAAGCCCTGGTTTTGGAACTTGGCCACATCCTCTGGATGATCCCCGGCATGCTGCTGATTGGACTGGGTCTTGGACTGCTGGCCAGCACGGTGACCACAGAAGGGCTGTCCCAGGTTCCCATGACACAACGGGCAACGGCCTCTGCCATCCTGCAGACCTTGCGGCAAACCGGCGGTGTTTTCGGCATTGCCTGCATCGGCTCCGTCATCAATCTGATCGAAAAAGCCCGCGTTGAGGAAATCGCGCGGCAGCTTGAGCCAGTCGCGGACAAACGTCGGGACCTGCAACTGTTGCTGTTCCAATCCGAACAATCTCAGGCCAAGGCCACTGCGCAGTTGAAGGAGCATTGGCCAGAGGCGCTGGCTGACCTGAAACAGATTACTGCCAAAGCAATTGCGGCCGGCTATTACCTGGGCGCTGCCGTCGTGTTCCTGGCCGCGGTCATTTCACTCTGGGCATTTGCAAAGACCAAGAAGGATGCCGCAGAAGAGTCTTCTTCTTAAAATGCCACCTGGCACCAGAGTAGTATGATCTAGGAAGACCCGAACAGTTCTGCGAGCCAATCACAAACCGTTTGAATACGCATCAACCGGTGGTCTTCCGCCCGGTAGACCAGCCAGACTTCACGTTTGAGATCAGAAACTGGATCTGGCAACCGCTGTAAACGCTGGTCTTGGTCTGCAATCAATCTGGGTAGAACCGATTTTCCCAGACCAGCCGCAACGGCCTCTGTAGCACCGGCAAAGTCACAGACGGCAACGGGCGAAAAGACACCACCATCGTGAGTGACCTTGTTCTGCAGCCAAGCAGCCTGTGGCAAATGGTGCATGGTTTCCTGATATCCAATCCAGTTCATGCCATCCGACGCTGCCAGATCAATGTCCGACGACATGTAAAGACTGTGCACCAAGCTGCCGATGCGCTGCGTTTTTAAGCTGTGGCCGCCCTCTACCGGACGGGCCAAGCGAAGCGCAATATCGGTCTCCCGGTTGATCAGGCTGACGGTCCGGTTTTCGGAATCCAGATTGAGGCGCAGTTCGGGATGGCTCTGAAGAAAGGCGTGCGCTCGCGGGATCAACAGATGATTGATCACCATTGGAACTGATGAAAGCCGAACCAAGCCGGCAATCGAATCTTTCGCATTGCTCAGCTCATCTTCCAAATCACCCGTAATTTGCTCAATCGCCTCGGCTTGCCCGGCCACCTTCAAACCCGTTTCCGTCAAACCGAGCCGCCCCTCGCCGCCGCGCTCGACCAGACGTTGCCCAAAGTGGCTTTCAAGCGAACGGATGCGGCGTGCAATGGTTGTGGCATTGATGCCCAACTTTTTGGCCGCCGCGTCCAGTGAACCGGCGCGCCGGAAGGCAATCACACATTTCAGATCGTCCCAGTCCATATCTGCAATATTGCAGCTTTGATCTGCAATTTCATCTGTTTCGCTGCATATTCGCATTCAGTAGTGTTTGCGTCGGCAAGGAGACACATGCTGATGGACATCATCGCGCTCACAGGTTTGACCGGCACACAATTCTGGATTTGCACAGCTGTTGTGTTCACCGCTGGCCTGGTGCGCGGATTTTCCGGGTTTGGCCTCTCGGCTGTTGTCATGGCAGGAGTTGTGACGATCATTCCGCCTGTAGATCTCATTCCTGTCTGTTATGTTCTGGAAGCGGCGGCCAGCCTCGCGCTCCTGCGCGGCAGTATCCGATCGGCCGACTGGACCCTGGTTTTGCAGTTGGCGCTAGGCTCGGCAATAGGCGTCCCGATCGGCCTTGCGGCCACAACCTATGTCGCCCCTGAAACCTCGAAGATGATCGCGCTTTTGCTGGTCTTGACCTTGACCGGCGCTCAATTGCTCAAGCTGGTGCCACCTGGGTTTGGCGGCCGGTTCGGCACACCGGCCGCGGGTCTTCTGGCCGGTATTGTTACCGGCCTCGCGTCTGTCGGCGGGCTCGTTGTGGCGCTTTATGTCCTGTCCCGGAAGACAGAGCCCCAGGTGATGCGCAGTTCCTTGATCATCTTCCTGCTGGCCGGAATGGTCACCACACTGATTTCGCTGCTCTATTATGAGCTGATGACTGCGCAGGCCCTGCAGCGCGGAACAGTGTTTGTTCCAATTGTTTTGCTGGGAGTGTTTTTCGGGTCCATTCTGTTCTCACCCAAATTCGCCCCCTACTACAAGCGCGCCTGCCTCACCTTGCTGCTTTGCCTGTCCGCTGTCGGCGTATCCCGGTTGCTGTGACATCGGCACCTGCCATCATCAGGCCAGGCCAAGTCACCCCAGAGCATCTTGCGTTCAAGTGAACGCAAGATGCTCTATCAACTTAAGATCGATCAGCTTTGGCTGCTCAAGCGATTCTGCTTGAACAACCGCTGATCTAACCGGCTTTGAAACGGCATCTACTTCAAATGTTCCTTGAAGAACGCGATGGTCCGGTCTTCAGCAAGTTTCGCCGCTGCCGCGTCGTATCTCGGTGTCGTATCGTTGTGAAAGCCGTGGTTCACGCCCTTGTACATATGCGCGATGTAGGTTTTGCCCTTGTCCTTGAGCGCCCGTTCATAGGACGGCCAGCCGGTGTTGATACGCCTGTCCAGCTCGGCATATTGCAGCATCAACGGCGCCTGGATTTTTGCCACATCGCCAACCGGTGGCTGGCGGCCATAAAACGGCACGCCAGCTGCGAGTTCTGGATAGGCCACGGCTATGGCATTGACGACACCGCCACCGTAACAGAACCCGACCGCGCCGACTTTGCCGGTGCTGCCTTTATGCCCGAGCAGAAACTCAAATCCGGCAAAAAAGTCGTTCAGCAGCTTTTCCCGATCGACGGATGATTGAAGTGTCCGGCCTTCATCGTCATTGCCTGGATATCCGCCTACTGACGTCAAACCATCGGGCGCAAGCGCCAAAAATCCAGCTTTGCCGAGCCTACGCGCAACATCCTCGATATAGGGATTGAGACCCCGGTTTTCGTGAATAACCAGAACTGCGGGCAGTTTGCCGGATGCCCCGGCCGGTTTCACCAGATAGGCATTGACCTCCCCATGGCCATTTGGCGAGGGATAGGTGATCCGCTGCGTTTCAAGATCCTGATCATTCGGATCCACTTGCTGAGCCCGAGCATAGTCCGGAGACAGCTGATTGAGCAGCATTGAGGCTGTGAGACCGGCGACCGCAAACTTTGCGGCGCCGTTCAAAAACTCACGCTTGGTGATTTTCCCGTGGGCATAAAAATCATAAAGGTCCAGAAGCTCTTGCGGAAAATCCTTGGCTGTCATCCGGCGGACCGGTGTCATCTCATTCATATCAAAGCCTCCCTGTTGGCACGCCTGTCGGCACCCTCATAACAACTAGGGGCTTTAGCGTGTGGATCTATACCCGCGCACAGGAGACTCGAAGAGAATTACCGAAAACCGCGCTAAAATCAGCCAACTTGGCCACGATGACGGACAAAATGATCGGCCAACACGCAGGCCATCATGGCCTCTCCCACCGGAACAGCGCGGATGCCGACACACGGATCATGGCGGCCCTTGGTCATGACGTTCACTTCCTCGCCTTGGCGGGTGATCGACTTACGTTCGGTCAGGATCGAAGAGGTCGGTTTGACCGCGAACCGCACCACCAGCGGATCACCATTGGAAATGCCGCCCAATACACCACCGGCGTTGTTGGTCAAGAACACCGGCTGCCCGACATCATCAATACGGATTTCATCGGCGTTTTCTTCACCGGTCAAAGTAGCCGCCTCAAAACCGTTGCCAACTTCAACACCTTTGACCGCGTTGATCGACATCATCGCGGCAGTGAGATCTGTGTCCAACTTGCCGTAGATGGGTGCACCCCAGCCGACCGGCACGCCTTCGGCAACAACCTCGATCACAGCCCCGACGGAAGACCCGGCCTTACGAACGTCGTCCAGGTAGTCCGCCCAATGCGCAGCTGCCGCAGCATCAGGTGAGAAAAACGGATTGTTGTCGACTTCACTCCAGTCCCAGTTACTGCGGTCAATCTTATGCGGACCGACCTGAACTAAGGCCCCACGGATCGTCACACCTTGCAAGACTTTACGGGCAACGGCACCGGCGGCCACGCGCATAGCGGTTTCGCGCGCCGATGAGCGTCCGCCGCCACGATAGTCGCGGATGCCGTATTTGGCATCATATGTGAAATCAGCATGCCCCGGCCGGAACCGGTCCTTGATCTCGGAGTAATCCTTGGACCGCTGATCAGTGTTTTGAACCATCAGCGAGATTGGTGTTCCGGTGGTTTTTTGGACACCATCCTCGTCGACCATCACTCCGGACAAAATCTGCACTTCGTCCGGCTCGCGCCGCTGGGTGGTATATTTCGACTGCCCCGGTTTGCGCTTTTCCATAAAACCTTGAATGTCGGCTTCGGTGAGCGGTACCAGTGGCGGGCAACCGTCAACAACACAGCCGATCGCCGGTCCGTGGCTTTCTCCCCAAGTGGTGACCCGGAACATATGACCAAAGCTGTTGTGCGACATTCGAAGCTTTCCAAAAAACGGCGTAAATTGTAGGTGGCCGAGCGATAAGCTATCCGCCTGCGAAGCTCAAGCCCAGGAATTCATGGGAACGGTCATCTTTCAAGTAAATAGAGCCGATCTTTCGCTTCGAACCGGCAATCAACGTAAGTTGCGAGATGACGTACCAATCACACCTGCGTGTGATCGGGCTGTTTTCAATCGTTTCAACGCTCCGGTTTGCCAATCCTTAAGGTGAAGCCAGTACCGTCACAAACCAGTGTTATTAATATCGGGTTCTTGCTGTGCACATCCGGGGCTGGCTCACAGGTCTGTTTGTTTTTTTGCTGGCTCCTTGCCTGCTCTTTGCAACGCTGTGGTTCTACGAGAAATTTGAAAGCGTCCGTCAGATAGAGCGCAGCCAGGAAGGTCTGCGGCTCATAAGAGCGCTTGGGCCGTTGATGGGACAGAAATCCATTGGCGCAGATACCGGCGATGTTCCGGCGGATCTGGAAGCTGACCTCGCCGCATTTGGCGGGCCTGAAATTGGACACCTCTTCGCAGAAAGATTTAATGAATTTATCAATGAAGACAGCACGCCAAAATCTCTTCGCAAAGCGCGGGATTTAACCCTCGCGATTGGTGAATTCGGTCGTCTGACATCCTCGGCATCTTTAGAAGCTATAACACTCCCATATCTTTTGACCGATGTATTACCTTTGGTGATCATTGAATCATCAAAGATGCGCGACAACGCTATGCTTCTGTCCGAACGGGAAACCATCAATGTTTGGGACAAGATGATGGTGCCCGTCCAGGGTGGGCAGTTCAAAGTCGCTGCGGACGGTGCCTCCCGCGATACGGTAGACCATCTTGACGCATTGAGCGGGCCAACCGCCGAAACACTGCGGCAAGAAGCCCAGAACTACCGGAAAGCAAATGTTGCTTTTCAATCCCAGGGCGCCAAGTTTCTCACTTCGACGATCAACGCGAACACGGGCGCGGACATAGTGTCTGCGCCAGTTATCGCCGCCCAGCCCAAACTGGTCGCGGCAACGATCTCGCTTTGGCGCGAGGTTTTGATCTACTTGGATGAAACCCTCGAAAGCCAGCGCACCTTCACCCTGAAGGCTGTAGCCTTAGCCGGCATGACTGGCGGCGCCATCATCCTGATTGCCTTTGGCATTGGCATCGCGCTCGTCCGGGCCCTTGCAGATAGAACGCAAAGAGAATTCGAAGAACTTGGTTTTCACGACCCGTTGACCGGTCTGCCAAATCGCAGAGGACTGCTAAAGGCGCTTAGAAACATGCCTCAAGCGGGCGCCAAGCAAGCTGCGGCCCTAATTGTTTTCGACATCCGCCAGTTCCGGAAGATCAACCATCGTCACGGCGATCAGTCAGGGGATGCAATTCTGCGTGCGTTTGCCGGCGATCTAACGATGCTCACCGAACCAGACGATTTCATCAGCCGGACAGGCGGGAGCGAATTTGTGCTTGTGCGCCCGGTCGTCAAAAACACGCAGCAGTTTGAGAGCTACGTACAAAAAGCCCTGAAAATGCTCAGTAAAGAGCGGCGTATTGACGATCAAGACACGATTATCGACGTCCATGCGGGCCTTTGCCTGAACAAATCCGGTCGGCCATTAACTGAAGAAACCCTGACCGATGCAACATTGGCACTCAGAGCCGCAAAACAAAAAGGCCCGAAGGAGCTGGCAACATTTACGTCAGCAATGAGGGCTTTGTTTGAAAGCAATGCCGACACAGCAAAAGAGTTGCTTCCGGCCTTGCAGAACGGTGAAATCCTGCCGTGGTTTCAGCCCCAAGTCGACATTCACAATGGTGCAATTGTGGGCGCTGAAGCTCTGGCCCGCTGGGTAGAGAAGGATCAAGTTCGTTTTCCGGGTGCCTTTCTCCCTGCAGCGGAAGATGCGGGTTATATGGACCTAGTTGAGACCGCAATCCGGGAAAAAGTTCTGGCACTCGCCACGACGCTCAATGAAATGAGCGCCGCAAACATACATCTGGGTCTGAACCTGTCCGCAAGCATTCTCGGCCAGGAAAATGTTGCAGATGAGATTTACAACAAGATTGTCAGCCTCGGCTTGAAACCGGCAAATTTCAGTCTTGAGATCTTAGAAGCTGTCATGCTTGACGAAGCTGGCGCCTTGCCAGTGAAGAAAAATATCGCCCGGTTATCGGAGCTCGGCTTTTATATAGAGCTGGATGATTTTGGCACGGGCCATTCCAGCATCTCCAGCCTGCGGGATCTGAAAGTCGACCGGGTGAAAATCGACCGCAGTTTTGTCTCCGGTGTCGACACGAATCCAGCACTCCAAAAATTCACCAGCGCTCTCATCAACTTGGCCAAGAGCCTCGATATCAGCGTGTTGGCCGAGGGTGTTGAAACGGAAGGGGAGCGCCTCTGGCTTAAAGCCAATGGCTGCGATGTCATTCAAGGTTTCCTGATATCGAAAGCAGTTCCCGAAGACCAAATCATCGAGATGGTCCTGCGCCAATCGCAGTTACGGTCCGGTACTGCAGCTCAGGCAGTCGGCGCATAATCAGGAGTTTCGCCGCTAAGTGCAGAAATCCTGGCCTTGAAATCCGTTGCCGCCATCGCCAAGCCGCCATCTGCCCCATCGACAAAATGGATATGTTGATTGCTCGCCATATCCTGCAGGAAACAGGTCATCAAGGCAGTGTCGGATACGTGCAGGCCGTACGCGGCCTGTCCTTTATCCGAGAGTTCCTGCAACTGCGCTTTCAGACCGCTGAGTTGCTGAGGCGAGAGATCCAGAACAAGTTGCAAGCTGTCGCCGAGTTTCCGGTGGTCCGTGTTCAGGCTCAGCTCTTTCATATATTTTGCCGGTTCGAGAGGGCCGACGCGCCACCCAGTATAGTAGCTATAGAGAAACAAAACGCTTTCTATAAGCCCGATGAGATAGCCTTTGAGCCAACGCCGTCCTGCCCCGAAGCGAGCCTCCAGCTTGAGTCCGCTTGGCGGAAACCGTAACCGCAACCGCTTCCCTTCGGCAAGGCGCACCGCCTCGTCATCGGTCAATGGATTAAATCCAAGCTGCGCGGTCACTTGCTCCAGGATGCCTGGTAAGGCCTCGTCATGTACTGGTTTGATAATCACCGAAACGATGTGACCATTTTGCGCGGGCAACGGCTCCCATCGGCAGGACAGACCGTCCAAGACAGGTTCACTAGACGTTTTGTCTAACGTGTAAGGCTTAACGGCGACCGGATCCTTCAAAATCCGGTCTGCAATCAATAAGCCATCACCGATGATCATCGCCAGATGATTGCCAGGGCTGAGACGATACTTCCGCACCCGAATATCCCCGCCGTGCTGGCGGATGTCAGTGACCGGAATAGCCGCGGCCCGGAGCTCCAAGCCGACAACGTCCCTTGAAAGGGCAACCACACCTGCAACAGCTTCAGCAGCGGCTGCAACCTGGCACTCCGGCACCACTAGCACGGCACCGTCTCCGCCAAACACAAATGGAATATGGTCCCGGTCAAGCACATTCAGGACAGCGGCAATTACTGCAGCGCCGACCATATTGACCTGCTTATAACGCCCCTCCTCGATGGCATCGCGGGAGCGCACAATATCAGCGGCTATCACGACCCAATCTTCTGGAACAGGCCGGAAATCTCCGTCGAGATTATCTGTATTGAAGTTCTGACAGCTTGGCAGGCCGGAATAAAAGTCTTCAGCAGACATGGGCGCAGTCCCTGACAAATTTCCCTTCATACGGTTCTAAATGTGTATCCGATGACCCGTTTTGGAGGGCGCACGATCACGTATTTGTCAGTTAGAGCCAATCAACCAGAGACAAGTTGCGTCAACTATTAGCAAGGACCGTCATCTTACTGTCCCGCCAGACAAACACCTTGTCCTGCGGCACGTCATATTTCGGTACTTTGGCTGTGTGCCCGCCTTCCAGAAGTCCGCGCAATACGCGAAAGACACCCCCATGCGACACCACAACCGATGGCCGGCCCACTGTCAGCAACCAGCGGCCGATGCGTTCAGCGAGCATTTCATAACTTTCTCCGTCCGGCGGGACAAAACCCCATTTATCCGCACGCCGTTGAGCAACGCGATCTGGATCCACTTCTGCAAGCTCCTCCAGCGTTGCGCCTTCCCAACCGCCAAACGTGATTTCCATGAGCTGGGCATCGAGCCGGTAAGTGTCCGGTGCCAGACCCATCTGTTTGCGCGCCCGCTCCATGGTTGCCCGCGTCCGGCCAAGTGGAGAGGCGACAAAGTCCAGAGACGACGGGTCAATCCCCTCGCTGTCCAGATAACACTTTAAGAGCGCACCATTTTGCGTTGCCTGACCTTCACCGGTCGTATTCAGCGGAATATCCTTTTGCCCCTGCATCCGGCCTTCTGCATTCCAGTCCGTCTGCCCGTGACGGATAAATACGAGAAACTCCGGATCATGGAGCTTCGGCAGCGTTTCGGCATTTTGAGGAAACAAAGCAGTCATTTGTACGTCCAAACAGGAAAACGCTCCGGCATTCGCGGGCCAGAGCGCCTTAACAAAAAAATGGCCGGTTCGAAACCGGCCACTGGAACTTATTAGTCTTTAACAACCGAAATGTCCGGTGCATCGACTGCCTTCATGCCGACGATGTTGTAGCCGCAATCGACATGCTGGATTTCCCCGGTCACACCGCGGCCAAGATCTGACAACAAGAACAGCGCACTGTCGCCAACTTCCTCAATGGTTACCGAGCGGCGCAGCGGCGAATTGTATTCGTTCCACTTCAGGATATAGCGGAAATCACCGATCCCGGAAGCTGCGAGAGTCTTGATTGGGCCTGCAGAAATCGCGTTAACCCGGATGTTCTGCGGACCAAGGTCCATCGCCAGATATTTGACGCTGGTTTCCAAAGCCGCCTTGGCTACACCCATGACATTATAATGCGGCATGACCTTCTCGGCGCCGTAATAAGTCATGGTCAGGATCGATCCGCCATCCGTCATCAGCTTTTCAGCGCGCTGAGTGACGGCCGTCAGGGAGTAACAGGAGATGTCCATGGTCCGGGCGAAATTGTCGGCTGTGGTGTCGACAAAGCGGCCAGTCAGCTCGTTCTTGTCGGAGAAGGCCACCGCATGGACCACGAAATCGATCTTGCCCCATTTGTCTTCAATCGCCTTGAAGACATCATCGATGGACTGGGTGTCGGTGACATCACAATGACCGGCGACAAACGCACCAAGTTCCTCACCAAGAGGCTCGACCCGTTTTTTCAGCGCTTCCCCCTGATAGGTCAGCGCCAGCTCGGCACCGGCATCGGCAAGCGATTTGGCGATCCCCCAGGCAATCGACTTTTTGTTCGCCAAGCCCATGATCAAACCACGTTTGCCGTTCATCAGTCCGCGCGTTTCCGCCATCGTCTTCTCCGATTAGGATTCCAGTCACCACCCGTCCGGGCTGGCTTCCTATGGCACAGGGGATTTTTTCCTTCAAGTGAGGCCAGCGACGAATGAAGCGTCGACGAGGGCGGTTTCAGCCACTATGTTGGCGCCGAAATTTGATCACTAAACTTTACGAGGATCCCGCTCATGGAGCCCTCCCCCCACGCCGAGCGCTTCGCCGAGATGATCGGCGAAACGAATGTTCTGACCTCCACTGACGACAAAGCCCCCTACCTGACCGAATGGCGTGACCTCTACCAAGGCGTCACTCCTATGGTGTTGCGACCAGGGTCCACAGACGAAGTCAGCGCGGTGATGCGTTATGCCTATGAGCACGACTTGAAGGTGGTTCCTCAGGGCGGCAATACGGGTCTGGTCGGCGGCCAAATTCCGCAGGAAACCGGGGACGAGATCGTCTTATCTCTGTCCCGGATGAACAAGGTACGTGCCGTTGATCCAGACGGTTTCACCATCACGGTGGAGTCCGGTGTGGTGCTGGAAGCACTCCAAAATGAGGCCGACAAAGTCGATCGACTGTTCCCCTTGTCACTCGGTGCGCAAGGCTCCTGCCAGATCGGCGGCAACATTTCGACCAACGCCGGCGGCACAGCTGTTCTTGCTTATGGCAACACCCGAGACCTGGTTTTAGGCCTCGAAGTCGTGATGCCAAATGGCGACATTTGGAACGGCCTCAGAACCCTCCGCAAGGACAATACCGGTTATGATTTGAAACAATTGTTTATCGGTGGCGAGGGCACCCTGGGGATTATTACAGCCGCTTCTTTGAAGCTGTTTCCTAAGCCGAAGAAGCTGGAAGCGGCCTTTATCGGACTGGCCAGCCCACATGATGCACTTAAGCTGTTTTCAATGGCAAAAGCACAAGCCGGACCGTTGCTCACAGGCTTCGAGATCATGCCGCGCGTAGGCGTACAGTTTTGCCTTGATCATCTGGAAGGCGCGCGCGATCCGCTGGAAGGCGAACACGCCTGGTATATCCTCATGGAACTGTCCAGTGGTTCGGACGTCTTTCCAGTTCGCGATCTGATGGAGGGAATCCTAGGTGAAGCCTTTGAGGCAGAGCTGGTTGAGGACGCCGCCTTTGCACAGAACCTGACACAGGTGCAGGATTTTTGGCATATCCGTCACGGCATGTCCGAAGTTCAAAAGGCAGAGGGCGGCTCGATCAAACACGATATTTCAGTGCCAGTCGCCTCAATCCCAGAATTCCTCGATCAGGCTATCGCAGCGGTCGAAGCATTTGTTCCCGGCTGCCGGCCGGTGCCATTCGGCCACCTGGGAGACGGCAACATCCACTTCAATGTCAGCCAGCCCAAAGAGGCTGATAAGGAAGCCTATCTTGCCAAGTGGGATGAGATGAATGCCATCGTTCACGGAATTGTCGAGGCGTTTAACGGCAGCATTTCGGCGGAACATGGCATTGGCCGCTTGAAGATGCCGCTGTTGAAAGACGTGAAATCAGAAACTGAACTGGATCTGATGCACCGGATCAAATCCGCGCTCGACCCCAAGGGCCTGATGAACCCAGGCCGCATTCTATAGTACTCAGACCATATATATGCGTGTGAGTGCGCGGGGCATTGCGAACCAATGACCCCGCGCTTTCGTTTACTCTTCCTCATTAGCAGGTCATAGGATCGCGGACGAGCGCTTCTGGCATCGGTTCATACACCGACCACAACAGTTCCAGCAGAGAGCTACCTGCCATCGGGAAGGGCTTCGTAAGGCCGTTTAAGTAGACGATGGAAACTACTTGCCTGCCAGTTGGCAGTACTGCGGTGGAACCGCTCCGGTAACCGGTCAAGAATCAGCTCCACCGCTAAGGTTAATTTGCACACTGAAGGCAATAGCAAAAACTAACAGGTTGCCAACTTTTTCCGCTACACCCGATTTTGAGCACCCGTTCTGAGCCGCAGAGATCTTGACTTTTTAAATTCACGACGCTGACTAAAAACCTGTTTCCCTTGCGTTTTAGAATTGTGCAAATCGTGCGGCGATCTAGGTTCGGGTATACGGCGGTTTTTGATCCACCGAATCTTTTGCCCAAAATCCACTGCAAATGCGAACGCAATGGGTGTTTTCAAAAAAAATCGCCCTTTTTCTTCAGAAACTCAATATGCCTCGCCTCGGGAAAATTCCCATTGATTCTCAGACAGATCGCAGATTTCACCTGAGAACAATTTCCAGTTTTTTAGACCACCTTTTGAAAACTCGTCCAAAACGGTCGAATTAGTTAAAAAATTCCTAAACTCTATCCTCACATCGACGGAATGCGGAAGCAGACCAAGAGAGAATACTGAGGCGGAACTACCCCTATTTTCCAAGCAGAGTAATAGGGAAAGATCGCTGTCTTAATGATAGGAAACGAAAACTCGACATCTACAAAAATTACAATACGAAACGTCTATGAACTCATAAAAATAAGCTATTTGAAAATATGGTAAGTAAATGGTTAACTTTGTTCATAGGCAGAGATAAGCCGACGGTCAAAACAGACCAAAACAAAAGCCTAAAGGCTGCACCAATAAGAATTCGCAGCCAGGCAAGACAGTGCACGTGAGGAAGCGTATGCCCCGCTTCTTTGGATGGAGGCCACAATGCAGGTTCAGACTTTACAAAAAACAGATCAATGGGATCGTGTTAAAAAAGAACTGAGAAATGAACTAGGGGAAGACATCTTTTCCAACTGGTTCGGCCGAGTAAAACACGAAGAAATCAATGGGGACGCGGTTCGCCTATCCGTTCCGACCCCCTTCTTAAAGAATTGGATCCTGAGCAATTACGAAAAGCAACTTGTTGCTCTTTGGAAACGGGAACAGGACGACATCAACCGTGTGGAACTTACTGTGCGCGGGGCCCTTCGCCCACGTCCTGCAGGGGCGCAGCCTCCAAAAGCCATTAAAGCACGCCGCATCAGCGGTCGCGCTGCCCCATTCGCCGCAACCCCGCAGTTTGGTGCTGTCAGCACCGCCGCTGCTATTCCTTGCCTGGCGGATACCGGTGAAGAAGCCGCAGCCGATTTCTTGAACGGTGCTGCGCTCAATCCGAAACTGACGTTTGAATCCTTCGCTGAAGGCACGTCGAACAGCCTTGCTTGCGCCGCTGTCCGTCAAATGGCAGCCGGTCACGACGGAACTCTGGGGCTGCTATATATCCATTCGACCACAGGCATCGGCAAAACGCATTTGCTGCAGGCAGCTGCAAGCGAAGCCCGCCGGGCAGGCCGCCGGGTCGCCTATCTTTCGGCCGAGTTCTTTATGTACCACTTGGTACCAGCGCTGCGGACCCCAGCGTTCCCGGTTCTGCGTCAGGCCATGAAGTCCATTGATCTGTTGCTGGTTGACGATCTGCAGTTCCTGCATGGCAAGCAAGGTCAGGAAGAATTCGCCAAGACCCTTGAAATGCTGATGGAATCGCCGACGAAGATCATCATGGCAGCGGACCGCGCACCAGACGAAATGAGCACTCTGGGCACAAATCTGCGCCAACGCATCCAAACCGGTGAAGTGGTTACCATTCAGGCCACCGATTATGCCCTGCGCCACGACGTCCTGAAGAAACGCATTTTTGCTGCACGCCGGACACATCCGAGCTTCACCGTGCCGGATGAAGTCGTCGACTACATCGCCCGTTACGTGATTTCCTCGGCCCGGGATCTGGAAGGTGCTCTGAATCGCCTGTTCGCACACAACCAGCTGACCAAACAGCCGGTTACTATGGAACTTGCTGAAAAAACTTTGCATGACCTGGTCCGCATCGGCGAACCGCGCTCCATCAAAGTGGAAGACATCCAAAACGTGGTCTGCAAGCATTTCAGTGTCACCAAGGCGGATCTTTTGTCCTCCTGCCGGGCCCGGACTTTGGTTCGCCCCCGTCAGATCGCCATGTACATTGCCAAGGTGATGACTGGGCGCTCGCTGCCGGAAATCGGCCGCCGCTTCGGCAACCGCGACCATACCACTGTTCTGCACGCTGTGCGTAAGATCGAAGGTATGGTCAAAGGCGACGCTGCGCTGGCACAAGAAGTTGAACTTTTGAAGCGTCTTGTCCACGCCTAACAGGTTGCTGGCCTGCGGCACACCAGCTTCAGGCCAGCTTCATCAAGTATCTTCGATGCATAGTGGCAGGCGTATCTGTTCAGCCACCTCAATGTGTAGCGTTGTGTACCTGAGTTTCATCTCTCCTCCCTCCCTTGAAGCCGCATTGTGCGGCTTTCTTTTTGCCCTATTGATTTCTTCGCACAGGCCACCTACATCTGTCGCTGGTTTGAAGGGACCTGCCGTCCGCGGGCGTAAGCCTTGGTGAACTCCTTTGTCGGCCTTAACAGGCTGACTTTATCGTTCCTGACTGAGATATGCAGGCCGATGGTAATGCGGACCCCATGAGACATGCCTGCCTTTCTTGGAAAGGTACACGATGACTTTACCGACACTTATTGACCTCAAAGCCCAGGCCAAACGGTTGCGGCTTGCAATTACCAAATCCAATGACACAGCTGTCAGCCACAGCAAGTCTTTGGAGCTGATCGCCAAGCAATACGGCTACCGCGACTGGAACACTCTGCATGCGGCTGCGCAAAACAATGGCTTCCGGCTCTTTACAGTGGGCGACCGTGTGAACGGCCAATACCTTGGTCAAGCTTTTGAAGGCGAAATCCTTGGGTTTTCGAAAACAGGAAAATCTGGAACTTACCAGGTGACCATCCAATTCGATGCCCCCGTGGACGTGGTGACATTCGACAGTTTCTCGTCCTACCGCAGACGGGTCACCTGTACGATCCGTGAAAATGGTGTGGCGATCAATCGGACATCCGACGGACGCCCGCACTTGATCATGGATTACGCTGCTTAAGCAATAATGATTACCGTTTCCGGGTCATCACCAGATGGCCCGGGACCGGATCGCCCTCTTCCAACCGCACCGTAATTGGGTCCATCGCCAAGATGTCGAACCCAAAAAGGTCAAGTGCGGACCGGATATAAGCCGCTCCTTGCGCAAACCGGCTCTTCGGTCCGACCATGTAGTTCCGGCCGTTCAAGACAGCCTCTGGCAGTGTCTCAGTTGAAAATGCCAGATGACCACCGGACGTCAGTCGTTCTGCCGCGCCTTTTAAAAACGGCTCAACGGCACCGAGATAGGGGAAGACGTCCGTCGCAGCGATGAAATCCCAGGTTGGCCGGCTGCCGTCCTCTTCTTCAAAGTCTTGTAAGAACTCGACTGCCTCGCCGACATAGAGGTCATCGTAGACCCCGCGGTCATACGCGAGCTCGACAATCCGTTCGGACAGGTCGACACCGGTCAGATGATCCGCCTGATCGAAAAAAGCCATCCCGGTTAGTCCGGTTCCACACCCCAAATCCAGCAATCGGCCAAAAGGACCGAGTTTCAACTTGGCGGCAAGTTCCTGAAGCAAAAGCGGAACGCAGTAGCCGAGTTCATCGACCAGAATTTCATCAAAGACATCGGCATGCTGATCAAACAGGGTCGCGACATAGGCATCAGGCATTTTTTCCGGCGCTTCGCCAGCCCCCATTGCGGCAAGACGGACACTGACACCGCCCGGATCGCTCGGCTCCAATGCCAAGGCCTCGCGGTACGCTGCGGCTGCCGCCTTGAGGTCTCCGGCTTTTTCCAACGCCAGCCCCCTGTTATAGGCCTCGGCCAAAGCATCATCTTCGATGACAGACGCCGTTGTGTCCGGGGCGGAGTTGTTGTGTTCTTCGTCGGTCATTGAGATCCAGCTGCCAATTGATGGCCCCTCCTATCGCGCAAAAACAGAATTTGCACGGTAATTCCAACCGAGACCGCGCTCAAAACAGGTCCAATTGACCGCCACCACCAGCGGCTGCCTTTTCAGGCGCTTTTTTCTTTTTCGTCACAGCCGGCGCTTCTCCGGCATCCAAGGGAACCGGGATTTGCAATTCTGCATCGTCATTGGACACTTTATTGACGCGCGAAGACACTGGCACTGCGGTTAGATAGTCGTCTTCGATCGGCAACATCAGCTGTTTCACATCACGGACCGGCACATTGCCCGTATCCAACCATGTTTCGTAACTCTCGGGTTTCAAAATCACTGGCATTCGATGATGGATTTCGGACATCATCCGGTTTGACTGCGTGGTCAGCATCGCACCGGAATCCATATCGCCGCCATCCGGATCTGACCAGGTTTCCCAGAGCCCCGCAAACGCCATTACGCCGCCATCGGCCGGTTTGATATAAAATGGTTGTTTTCCCTCCGGTGTCCGGCGCCACTCGTAAAATCCGGAAGCCGGGATCAGACAACGATGATGTTTCATTGCCGTGCGGAAGGAGGGTTTCGCGGCTGCGGTTTCCGACCGGGCGTTGATGAGCAACGTAAAACTTGCCGGATCTTTCACCCAGGAGGGGATCAAACCCCAGCGGATCAGTTGGAACCGCCGCTTACCATGGCTTTGAAGCACTGTGGCGATTGGCTGTGTCGGAGCAATGTTGTACCGGGCCGGAAAATTCGGATGGTCGATATATCCAAAGAGCGCCCGCACATCCTCTGGAGTGGCAGTTAAGCTGTAGCGGCCACACATGGCAGGCCCTCCTTTCCACGGTCGGCTTGTGAATTGTCATTAAATGACGTGGAGTTAGGCAATTTGAAACGATAAAGAACTATCATCTGAGGAAAGTATCATAATTGGGGGTCGGGTATGGAGTGTTTGGATCCAGTTTTGGGCGCCGGTGATCTGGCCTCCGAACGGCTGGAGCAGGCCAATATCAATCCCCAAACCGGATTGGCAACCGATTATCTCAACCACTTCAATGAAGTCATGATGCTGCTTGAGATGTTGCCAGCCATGCCGGACTGCGCCGAAGATGTCCTGGCATGGGAGCCGCTCGACTATGAGGGACACTTCGAGAATTCGACGTTCAAGGACAAGAAACTCGCTATTCTTGCCTATCACGCTGCCCCGGCATTTTTGCGCGAAACCCTCGAAGCACGGGTTGCAGACATAAACGAACTTGTCGCACAGGTCCAATCCCAGCTGCGCGAAGCACCGGAACCCGCGCTCGTTGCCATGGAAGTTGCCGATTTTGCGACTCACCAGATCAAGCCGCTGATTTCGACAGCCAGTGGTGTTATTCATGGCCATGTTGAACCGGAAGCCGAACAGCCCGAAGGCGATGCCGCTCAGGCCGAGATCGACGCTCTGTTTGCCTGACCTACTTGTTCCAGGAATGCAGCTTGGAGCCTGTCGCATCTGATGTCCCGCCATTACCCGTCCGCCCCGATCATCAGCGTGAGCGTTTTGTGCCATGCGGATGAAAAAGCGCTCCTGATCAAACGTGGTAAACCGCCCTACAAGGACCATTGGAGCCTGCCCGGCGGCAAAGTCGAGCTGGGCGAAACCCTAGCTGAGGCCGCGACCCGGGAGCTTAAGGAGGAAACCGGCCTAACCGGCAACCTAAACGGGCCGGTCGAGATTTTCGATTCCATTCAACGGGATGAAGCCGGCCGGGTCGAAACGCACTTCGTGCTCGCCGTTTTTGTCGCAGAACGGCCAGAGGGTGTCTTATCCGCCAGCGATGATGCAACAGCCGCAGAATGGGTCCGGCTGGATCAGCTCGAACAACGGCCATCCACACCGGGTACGGCCGAGCGGATCCGCCGTCTTCTAAAGTAAGCGACTTGCCTCACGCATGTGTGCGCTGATGTGACTTTCGAATTGAAGGGTCCGCGCCGACAATCAGCAGAAGCTCATTCTATATGGTTGGTACCAATGACTGCCGTACATGGTCATGGCGGGGTGTCTAACTCCCAGAACTTCCTCACCGCACTTGTTTTCGGCTTTCTGATGGTGATGGTCTCAGCACTGCCTGTCAATGCATCTCCGGATCAATGGAAGCGGGCAGGCTTTACCACCGACTTTTCCAAACACACCATAGCCCTTTCCGAGATACTGTCGGGCGGTCCTCCAAAAGACGGCATTCCGTCAATCGACACACCAGACTTTCAGAAGGCCGAGGATATCGATTGGCTGGAGGATGCCGAGCCAGTGATCCTTTTAGAGTTGGACGGCATTACACGCGCTTACCCGCTGCAAATCCTGATCTGGCACGAGATCGTCAATGATGTAATCGGTACCCGACCGGTCTCGGTCACCTACTGCCCCTTGTGCAATTCATCGATTGTGTTTGACCGTCGGCATGATGGCGCTGTTCTGGACTTCGGCACCACGGGCCTTTTACGGAATTCGGATTTGGTCATGTATGACCGCCAGAGCGAAACCTGGTGGCAGCAGTTCACAGGAGAAGGCATTGTCGGCGCCCACGCCGGTAAATCTTTGAAAATGCTGCCATCGCGGGTCGTCCCGTACGCTGACTTTAAAAAACGGCATCCGGACGCCGATGTCCTGGCGCGTCCAGATCCTGCAATCCGCCCTTATGGGCGCAATCCGTATGAAGGGTATGATAGCCGGTCGGCGCCCTATCCGCTTTTTCAAGGAGAGCTGCCCGAACACATCAATCCGATGGAACGGGTGGTTGTCATCAACGGCCCGGATGGCCGGTATGCTGCAACCTTGTCCCACATCCGAGAGGTGGGAAGCCTCAAACTCTCCGAGACGGCTCTTATCCGATGGAGCGGAGAACAAGCCTCTATTTTGGATGCACGCTCAACCAAGGACGGCCGGCGTATTGGCGCTGTCGAGGCTGTCACGCTCTCAGACGGCACAGAGCAGCCGCTGGTTCATGACGTGACCTTTGCCTTTGTTGTTCATGCGTTTTATCCGGACTTGCCAATTCTTGGGGTCAATCAACCATAGCGCTTGCAGGGCACAGCGGCCCGGCGCATGATCGCCGCATGATTACAAAAACACCACAATTCGGCATCTTGTCCGCCGCCGTTCTGGCGGCGTGTGTTGTTCTGTCATCTGCAAATGCAGCCCCTGCGCAAGAGGCGACCGGCGTGGAAGCGCCACCCTATGAACCGCAGTTGATGCGCCTTTCCGAGATATTCGGAGCCTTGCATTACTTGCGCCCGCTGTGCGGGGAAAGTGATACACCGACCTGGCGCGACAGAATGGAAGACTTTCTGGACGCAGAAACGCGGGATGAAAATAGACGCCGCAGGTTCATTGAGCGTTTTAATCAAGGTTACCGCGGATTTTCCGTTGCGTATCAAGACTGTACTGAGGCCGCGCGTCTCGCCATGGCACAGTATTTGGACCAAGGTGAGGTCATCATCACCGACGTTACCAGCCGGTACGGCCGTTAGGTCCGGCACTTTTTTCCTATTCGTTATCTATTCGTAAACTTTTTGCATCAAATTTGTGGGTGGCCGTTAAGTTTGTGTTCACGGTTGCTTATCAGCCCGGTTCGCCGTGCTAGGATCAGTTCAAGAGATTCGGGAAAGGAGCATGTAGGGGCCTCCCTCTTGCATGCTGGGAAAAACCGGTAAGGGAACGAATGATCAACGACGATTATGCCGAAGCGGCAATGGAAGCCGAATTTGCCGAAGATGAGGATATCCGGCGCGCTGCGCTCGGGTTTATTTCGGAAGCTTGGTCTGAGGCAATTGCCAATGGTGTTGATGCCGACGCCGTTGCACATGCTGCCATGTTTACAGCGCTCGCAGACCTGGTCGCAGCCTATGGCGAAGATGCCGTTGCCAAACTGGCGGAAGGCCTGCCGGACCGCATTCAGCGCGGCGACTACACTGTGAACCGCATCCTTCAATAGGACCGGCGCCAAGTTGAAGTCAGAAGAAGGCCGGATCATCCGGCCTTTTTGAGTCTTTGGTTTTCACCTCGGCTGAACAGGTGATTTTCAAGCCAGCAGATCAAACGCCAGTTTCAGGTAAATCAGGCTGCCGAACAGCATCAAAATTGCTCCGGCAATGTGATTGGCGCGATCTAACCATGCGTCATCAATGCGCGACTTGTATCGGGTTACAAGGGCTGAGATTGTCACCCACCAAGTGCAGGCACCTGCAGCGACACCTGCAACCATCAACAACGCTCCGATGTAATCGCCATGTGCGGGCCTGAAATGCCCCAATCCACCAAAGATCGCTATGAATGCCAGGATCGTTCCCGGGTTTGTAATGGCCATCAAAAACGCGGCCGTAGCATCTCCCAAAAACCCGTGTTCTTTGCCGTCATCACCGCCATTTAGATGCGGATGGGTATTCCAGATCTTCAAACCGAAGATGAACAACAGAGCCCCACCGACGACCTCGATCAGATCAATTTGGCCTTCAATGAAGCCGGTGACTGTCGAAACCCCGAAAATCGCTGCGATAGCGTAAAGCGTGTCAGCCACAACGGCCCCGAGGCCGACATACACTCCGTGCCGAAAACCGCTCTTAATGGCGTGCTGGATCGCCATCACGTTCACCGGCCCGACCGGGGCGGTGGTGATGATGCCAATAAAAAAGCCGATCAGCACATATTCCAGAAACGCCACAGGCTATCCTTGATCTATTTATCGTCGCCCGGATTGGGAAAGTTGAAGTTCGATACCGCTGTGGCTGGAACACCACAAGCGTATGTTTCTCGTACCTTACTGTTTTCACCCTGTCATGAATTGATTATGGAAAGACGGAATATGCGATAGCGCGGATGCAGAGGAGGTCATGCAATGAAATGGTCAACCGTTGGAACTTGCATGATAGTCCTATTGGCCGCTGGCAACGCAGTGGCAAAGACAGTGAATGTCGAAACGATCGAGATCTCACCGGCGCAGGACAACACCGCAGCGACGCCTGATATTTTGCCGCTGCCGGAACTGCCTGGCGGCAGCGATGCCCCGCTCGAAACCGAGGCAGAAGCTTCCGATGAGCCACCGGCAGACCTTGTTGAGAAACCGCAAGTTCTCTACGACACATCCTACCTGCCAAAACCTGTTGCCCGCATGCACTCCCAGATGATGGAAACCGCCCTATCCGGCGATATCAACCGAATGCGTATTATTCTGGAGAGCAACGAGGTCATGCCGACCTTGTCGTTTGGCGAAATCGAAGACCCGATCGATTTTTTAAAAGAAAGCTCCGGTGACGGCGAAGGTTTTGAAGTCCTAGCAATCCTTGCCGATACATTGGACGCTGGTTTTGTGCATGTGGATGTCGGCACGCCGCAGGAAATGTATGTTTGGCCGTATTTTGCCCGCTACCCGCTGCATCAGCTGACACCGGATGAAAAGGTCGAATTGTTCCGCATTGTGACTTCCGCCGATTTTGACGAAATGGAGCAATTCGGTGCCTGGACGTTTTATCGGGTGGGCATCGGGCCGGACGGCACCTTGCATTATTTTGTTGCCGGCGACTGACAGCAATTTCATCCGTCTTTTCGAATTTCCGCCGTCACTGCATAGCCACGGTACAAGGGTGCATAGCGGTAAGTGGCTCCTGAATTTTCTGCTAGGCTTTCCAGTTCGCTTTTTAGATCTGCGCGCGGTGTCACGTGGAATGACGCCAGCCACTTCAACAAAAGACTTTTAAACCAGCCGGGCAGACGTTCCTGCAGACCAAAGTCGACGATGTGAATTCGCCCGCCTGGCGCCAGATGGGTTAATCCGGCGGACAAAGCCTCCCGCCAGATCGGCATCATCGACAAGGTGTAAGAGAAAAACACCCGGTCAAATTCAGTAATGCCCAAGGGGTTGATGGCATCCGGATCGGACGCATCGCCCTGGATCAAGGTAATGCGATCTTCCAGTCCCGCCTTTTCAATGTTTGTCCGGGCTGTCTGCAGCATGTGGTTCGAGATATCGAGACCATAAAATTGGACGGTCGGATAGCATTTGGCTGCTGCAATCAGATTGCGACCTGTCCCGCATCCGAGCTCCAGGACAACACCATCGTCCGGTGGTGCCAGATCCCGGATCAGAAGATCCCGGCCGAGCAGATAATACTTGCGGGTCAGATCATAAAAATGGCGCTGATGGCGGTAAACCGCATCCATCAGATGCGCGGTTTCAGCTGTATCGCTCATGGCTCGCCCGAACCGCTCTATCCGTTGTAAACGTAGAGGTGGAAACCGCCATAGATGGACGAGCGGTCCTGCCGGCCTAGCTCCAGGCTCTCTTCGGCCTGATAGGTCCAGCGGTCCAGGATCGCATCCGCAACGCGGCCGGGCAGCAAACTCGGCTCGGCGGCTGTGCGGAAGACAACCCGGGCACCGGGACGCGCCGTCCGGGTGATTTCGCTCCACAGCGCGTTGAGCTGGTGATCGGTCATCCAATCCTGCGCATCAAGCAGCACATAAGCATCGAGTGTATCTTCCTCGACGCTCTGCAGATGCTCGGTGAAATTCCGGTTCAACACACGCACCCGGCCAGCGCGCTCGCGGATGTCGTCGAAATGGTCTCGCTTTAGATAGGGCGGCAGCGGTCCGGATTTGCCACTGCTCTCACCGCTCTGCGGGGCATAACCGCGGCCGAAGGCCTGCCAGGCGAAGTAGTTATCCGACATGGAGAAATCGCAGGCGAGTTTCTCAAGACGTTCCTTCAAGACCGCAGACATGTTGCCGTCAGCATTGCCAGACACCAATGCATCATATTGCGCAGGCGGAATACCGAGGCCATAGAGTGACATTTTTTTGGAGGTTGCCCAGCGCACCAAACGTTTGTCGAACAAAGGCGCAAGAGCCGTGTCAAAGAAACTGCGCTGCTCTTCCAACGACTTCGCCCGGACCATACGTTTCGGATCAATGCCATAAAGGCGGGCGACAAGGTGACCGGCGCCGATGCAATAGCCCAGGAGACCATGATGATAGAGGTCGCGGGAGAACAGGGTGATGCGCTTGCGGCCCCAGTTGGCAAGATCCCGGCCTTCCCAATAGTGCACCGTTTCCGGATCGAGATTGGCTTTCAAAAAGCGCTCGTAGGCGGCGATGTTTGCCTTTTCGTCGGCCTCGCCGAAAAAGCGATAGAACGTTTCGTAGTTCGGAAAATACTTGGCCGCCGCCAGTTTCAACCGGCCGAGCGCCACATGGGCACGGTTGAGATCAACGGCTGTGATCTCCGCCGGATTGGCTGTCAAATAGGACATGACATTGCAGCCGCCAGAGGCGATGGCCACCATCCGGCTGTCCGGGGTCAAGCGCAAAGCCTTCATGTCGACATCCGGATCTTCCCAGATCTGCGGATAGACCAGGCCTTTGAAGGCAAAAGTGAAGAGGCGCTCCAAGATGCCGTCCCGAGAGGACGCTTCGGAGCGGTGAACCGCATTTTTCAGCCGCTTCTTGGATGCAGTCAACGCGCTTTGAGCCATCTTGCTCTCCCGGATCGCAGTTGGAAAGTTCCCTTGCGATACGGGATAGTGACGACAGTTTGGTGACGTTCTCGGCAGATTTGTCGGGTTATCCGGATAATCGTTTTGCGGCCGAATACGTGGAATTAGGGCACCCGTCTTTTTGCGCCGGACTATCGACTAGAAGAAGATTAAGAGCATAGGCAGCTTTAACAGACCGGAATGTCGCCCACGAAATGGAAACCGATCGCCCCCCCCCGAGCCATAGCTGTCCGGTTAAGCTCTTGACGGAAGGGAGCGCAGAATTCGGGAGCTGTTTTTTTACCCCAGCGAAGGCTGGGGTCTAGTAACCTCATGAAATAGCTTTGTTTTTCGATAGCTCACGGCACGGAGTACTGGGTCCCAGCCTGCGCTGGGACGACAATTGAGAGTGTTTACTGCGTTTCTAGGGTCTTTCAAAAGTCGAAATACTGACATGAATTCAGTCGCTTGAAGGGCTTCACCAGATCCAAACCGGACCGCAGTGCCTCCGAGCGGGGAACCACTCTCATTTCTGCATGTTGAAGGTCTCGCGTTTTTTAACCGCTGCTCTGCGAACGAATGGATCCCCGCACAAGGCGGGGATGACCGGTACGAGCGTGTTTTCGCGACAATCTTTTGCGATTGCTGTGTTTTTTACCGCGTGATGACAACGAAGTCCGTGCCCAGACCGGTGTTTCGCTTGAAACTGCGGTCGGTCACCATCAGGGACGTGCCCGGCGTCAGCAACTTGGAAATGTCAGCGGCCACCTTTTGCGGAATATCCAAACGGTCCAGGATATCGCGGGACGCGCCACCGCGTTCGCCTTCTGCGGAGACTGCCATCCATGCCACCTTAGGATCACCTTGCTCGAAATCGAGCGCGGTGAACACATGAGTGCCGATATCTTTCAAAGAACCGCTCACAGACACCGGAGCCTTGTAGATGTCACGGAATTTCCGGCGTACGCGCAGCATGGCATTGCGTGGTTTTTCGTATCCGGCATCGCGGTAAATCTTTACCTCCAGACTGTCAGTGATCTCACCAGTCAGCGGTAGTTCCAAGTCTTCTTGATAAATGCTGATAGCCGTCCGTGTCATGCGGCCAATGATCCCGTCCACCGGACCTGCGTTATAGCCCATTTCATTCAAGAGGCGTTGCAGAGTCTTGATTTTGTTCGGGGCCTTTTGCGGCGTGATGATCATCCGCAGCGGCTGGTCGAAATGCGGGTTTTCCGGCAGGGCATTCGGCAGCGGCGTCTCCAGAATAGCCGGCTGGATCGCGCCGCGCAGAGCCGGGTCCATGGCGATATTCTGTGCCGACAGGCTGGCAACTTCCGTCGTCGGCAGGAGCGGCTGCGGCAGCACATCGTGGTTGACGAGTGCAGGCGTCGCCAGTGCACGGGTGACAACCACATGATTGCCGCGGGCGGTCATCCCAAAGATCGATTTGGCAAAACTGCGCGGCAGACGAATGCAGCCGTGGGACGCCGGATAACCGGGCAGCTTGCCTTGGTGCAAGGCGATGCCCGACCAGGTCAACCGCTGCATGAACGGCATCGGCGCATTGTCATAGAGGTTGGAAAAGTGCTTGCGCCGCTTTTCCAAAATGGAGAACACGCCGGTCGGTGTGCTGTTGCCACGTTTACCAGAGGAAATCGGAGACGTTTCGACAAGGTCCGTACCGCGATAGACATCGATCCGCTGCTCGTCGAGCGACACCAGAAAATGCAGCGGATGTTCGGGTTCGAGCTCAGCAGGCGCGGTTTTCTCTGTGTCATTTGCAAAAGAGACCGAGCAAGCCGTTGCAGTTAAGAGTGCAGCGCCAGCCAGCCGCGAAATACCGGTCGCTGCCTGACGTGCAGACGCAGTTTTACTATGAAAATAGGACAAAAACATTCTTGAGCTCCCCAACGCAATACCATCCAGCCCTTCGGAAACCTTACAGTTGAGCCGTGTATTTTAGGTTAGGACATAGGGTTACCAATTGGTTGCCTAACCTCATTGTTCTGAATTCTGACATTTTAGGCAGTTTCAAACTGTTATTCACATCACAAATTGTACACGTTCTTCGCAGCCGTCCTGGTTTCGTGTCAGCTGGCCATCTCATTTAGAGTTGGACAGTTTGCAATCACTGAACCTGATAAGTGGCGGCCGCAGACACGTTTGTCATCAACTCACTGCTTTGATGACGGCTATAGGGATGGCAAGCCTCTGCCACACGCACCGTCGTCATTGCCCGGCTTGACCGGGTAATCCATGCCGTGAGGGAGCCGCAAACAGGGCCGTGCTGTTTGGAGACGCAACGGGATGGATCCTCGGGTCAAGCCCGAGGATGACGTCGTGGGAGGAGAAACCTTGCCCGCAATAATGGACCGTCATCCCGGACGAAACGCAAGTGGAGATCCGGGAACCGCTCGTTCGCAGAGCCTCGGAAAAGAACCCTCTATTGCTGCGGCAAGCGGAGGGGCGAGTGGGTCCCGGCTCGATGGCCGGGACGACAGCAGTCGCAAGACCTCTCAGTCTCGAGTTCCCGCATGAGGTACGCGGTCTAGAGCCTGTCCGTACCAGAGCCTCCTCTGTTTCGGCATTTCCCCGGTTCAAGTCCCGACGGCGCGGTTTTGAGTTGTGCGCCGGTTTCATCCCAAGAACGATTTTCAAGCAGGTGCGTTTAGTCAACAAACTTATTTTTTTTCTGCAAACTTTAAAATTTGCAGCGAAGATACGGAATTCTCAAACGTTCAGAGTGAGCGTAAGACGAAGGAAATTTCTTCATTAAGTTCAGACGGCTCCCTTCATATGGAGACACAAAAGCGTACGCTTCTCAAAGCGGTCACTTGGCAGTCGCTGGGTGTTTTGACGATGACACTGCTGGCCTTGCCGCACACCGGATCATTGGCGGCGGCGATAACCGTTGCGACCAGTTCTTGTGCATTGGGCTTTATAACATTCTTTGTGCATGAGCGGCTTTGGAGCCGGGTGAGCTGGGGCACTGCGCATTCGGCACAGCGCCCAACAACCGAGGCCTTTAGCGCTTCAAGCCGTCCTGAAAGACAACAGCTTCCCCCTGAGATGGGGTCGCAAGATCACCGTCCCACATGACCTGCTTACCGCGCACAATCGTGCCTACCGGCCAACCGGTGACCTCTTTGCCATCATACGGCGTCCAACCGCATTTCGACGCGATCCACTCATTGCGGATCGTTTCCTTGCGCTTCAAGTCAACTACGGTGAAGTCTGCATCATAGCCAACCGCAATCCGTCCCTTGCGCGCAGTTTGGAACAGGCGTGCGGGTCCTGCGCTGGTCATGTCGACAAACCGGGCCAGGCTCAAACGGCCGGCGTTGATATGGTCGAGCATAATCGGCACCAGGGTTTGAACCCCGGTCATGCCGGATGGCGACTTCGGATAGGGCTGCTGCTTTTCTTCCAGAAGATGCGGCGCATGGTCAGAGCCGAAGATATCTAGAATACCCTGCTCCAAACCCCACCACAGGCGCTCGGAGTGGCGCGGTGCGCGCACCGGTGGGTTCATCTGCACCAGAGTTCCAAGACGGTGATAGGCCTCATCGGTCAGGGTCAGGTGGTGCGGGGTGACCTCAATTGAGGCGACATCCTTGTGCGGGATCAGAAAATCAACTTCTTCCGCGGTAGACAAATGCAGAATGTGGATCTTGGCGCTGACTTCGCGGGCAATACGAACAAGACGCTCGGTACACTGAAGCGCGGCGATTTCATCACGCCAGATCGGGTGCGAGCTCGGATCGTTTTCAACACGCTCGCCCTGGCGGTCGCGCAGGCGGAATTCATCTTCTGAGTGGAAGGCTGCCCGGCGGCGGGTGGCTGACAGAATGTCCCGCACGCCCTGATCGTCTTCAACCAGCAGATCACCAGTGGACGAGCCCATGAACACCTTGATGCCAGCGGCCGCCGGTAGGCGCTCAAGGTCCGGAATGTCCTTGACGTTTTCGCGTGTGCCGCCAACCCAGAAGGCGAAGTCGCAGTGCATCCGGTGATGGCCGCGTTTCACCTTATCGGCCAGTGCAGTTTCGGACGTGGTCAGCGGATTGGTGTTCGGCATTTCAAACACCGAAGTGACACCGCCCATGACCGCTGCACGGGAGCCGCTTTCCAGATCTTCTTTGTGGTCAAGTCCCGGCTCGCGGAAGTGGACCTGGGTGTCCATCACACCCGGCAGAACATGAAGACCGGTACAATCGATCACTTCGCCTGCCCGGCTGGCGTCCAGCGACCCTATCTCAATGATCCGACCATCGCGGATCCCGACATCACGAAGACCCTCCCCGTCCTGATTGACTACTGTTCCGCCTTTCAGGATCAGATCGAACGCCGCGCTCATCGGGCACCTCCAGATTTGGGATAGAAATTTTAGGATCTGCGGCGCTTATACGTTGCAATTTCCCAAAGGGCCAGAGCTGCTTTTTATTGGCGCACCTTGCCCCCATGCGTGAAAACGCCTATCTGCCGCTGAAAGACATTTTGCTATTCAAAAATCCTAGGAGCGCTTCGCCCGTGACAGCCCCTTTTATTGCCCGTCTCGACGATCGCAGCCTGATCCGGGTTTCCGGTCCGGAGGCGCAGCATTTTCTGCAGAACCTGGTCACCGCGGACATTGATGAGCTGGAGGCGCCCGGAGCGACCCTCTCCGCGCTTCTGACACCCCAGGGCAAGATCCTGTTTGATTTCCTGATTTACAAAACAGAAGACGGCTATTTGATCGATACGCCCAAGGAGACATCTGCCGACCTCTTGAAGCGCCTGACCTTCTACCGGCTGCGCGCCAAGGTGGATCTTGTAGTTGTTGATCCGGAAACCAGTGTCTTTGCCATATGGGGCGGTGAAATCAAAGCACCTGAAGAAGCAGATTTCCTCGTCACCGATCCCCGCGTTGCGGCGCTTGGCCAACGGCTGGTCGGCGGTGCAAACCTAATTGAGAGCAGCGGAGCCGTCACGACAGATCTGAGCGCCTGTGATGCACACCGGATTTCCCTTGGCGTGCCGGAGGGTTTAAAGGACTTCGACTATTCCGACATCTTCCCGCATGACGCGGATTTGGACCAGCTCGGCGGCGTGTCTTTCAAAAAAGGCTGTTATGTCGGTCAGGAAGTCGTCTCCCGGGTCCAGCACCGAGGCACGGCCCGCAAACGGTTCATCCAGATCAAAAGCGCAAGCGCCCTGCCTGAAAAAGGTACAGCCGTGATGGCAGGCGGCAAAAGCGTTGGCGAAATCGGCTCGTCCACAACGATCGCCGGTGAAGGCCGGGCACTTGCCATCGTGCGTCTTGACAAGGTCCATCAGGCAATCGAAAACGGCCTCCCACTGACCTGCGGTGACGTGGCTGTATCCGTGAGCTTGCCCGATTGGGCGGATTTCGGTTGGCCGGAGCCCAGTGCGGCGGATTAAACGTTACGCCATCAAACAGAGGTTCAATGTCCCCCTCCCGTTCCGATGAGCCGCCCCGCGCCTGGCAACGTATGCTGTCCGGACGCCGCCTCAATCTGCTTGATCCCTCTCCGCTCGACGTCGAGATCTCCGACATCGCTCACGGCCTTGCCCGTGTGGCGCGGTGGAACGGACAGACATATGGCGATCATGCGTTTTCGGTCGCCGAACACTCGCTGATCGTTGAAGATATCGCGCTGAGCATAAAGCCGGATCTGTCGCCCGACTGGCGGCTGGCGATCCTTTTGCACGATGCACCAGAGTATGTCATCGGTGACATGATTTCCCCGTTTAAAACGGTGATCGGCGAAGCCTATAAGGCCGTCGAGAGCCGGCTTCAGGGTGCCATACATCTGCGCTTTGGGTTGCCCGCGGAAATGCCGCAAACCATCAAGAAGCTGTGCAAACGGGCTGACATCATCTGCGCGTTTTTCGAGGCGGTGGAACTGGCCGGATTTGACGACAAGGAAGCTGCGAAGATCTTCGGCCGCCCGCGGGGATATCCGCTCAATGAAGATGGCGTGATGCGTTATGGTTTGACACCCTTGCCGGTGGCCAAGGCCGAAACGCTGTTTATGGAGCGTTTTGACGCCATCGAAGCCCTTCGTGAAGCGGGGAAAAAAGAAAAGAACCGCCGGCCCGGCAGGTGACTTTCTCATAAATAAGCCTACCCTATTTGGCACTGTCTATCCGCCAGGTACTTGAATGCTGCATGTGTGTTCCCTCTCAAGATTGAGCGACACGGTTGAAGAAACCGGAGCAAAGTCTCTCGTCACCCTGATCAACGCCGAAATGGAGGTGCCCACCCCTCCCGGTATTTCGCCAGGCCGGCATTTGAACCTGTCGTTCAATGATATTCCCGCTCCCGTGCAAGGGCTTATCCCGCCGGGGGAAGCGCATGTCCGGCAGTTGCTGGAGTTCGTCAGGGCTTGGGACCAGGCATCGCCAATGGTGATCCATTGCTGGGCTGGCATCAGCCGCTCCACCGCTGGGGCCTATGTCACCGCTTGCGCGCTTAATCCGGAAGCAGATGAATATGAAACCGCCAGCACTTTGCGCCGGCAATCGCCGTCAGCAACGCCCAATCCCAGAATTGTTGCCATGGCGGACAAAATCCTAGATCGTGACGGCCGGATGATTGACGCTATTCGCGGAATCGGGCGCGGTGCAAATGCCTTTGAAGGCGCCCCCTTTATCATGCCGATTTGACCGACCCAGGAGCCTTTATGCCGCACCGGCACGCCAGCATCGAAATCGGACTGAATGCCGTCATTGTTTCGGTGGGCGGAGGCATGCCGCAAATCGTGCATGTGGAAGCACCTGAAAAAAGCACGGCCGACAGCTTGCCTTTCGGCCCGTTTGATCCGCTGCATCACCGGACATTTGAAATCGGCCTCAGAGCCTGGGTGGAAAACCAGACGGCTCTTCGTTTGGGATACATAGAACAGCTCTACACCTTCGGTGACCGCGGCCGGCACCGGGTGACCGGGGACGAAGGCCCGCATGTGGTGTCTGTCGGGTATTTGGCACTCACCCGGCAAACACCAGGATCTGAAGACACGCTTGCGAAACATCACTCCGCCTGGCGTTCCTGGTACGACTATTTCCCGTGGGAAGATTGGCGCGCCGGCCGGCCTGAGCTGCTGGACACGGACATGCTGCCGGCACTTGAAGCCTGGGCCGATGAGCCCCCGGAAGACGGCGAACCGCCGCGGCCTCTGGACCGAAATGAACGCATCATGCTGGCATTTGGCACGGGCGGTGCGGATTGGGATGAAGAACGCGCCCTGGAGCGATTTGAACTTCTTTATGAAGCAGGGCTCGTCGCCGAAGCCAAGCGCGATGGACGTCCAACAGCCTTGAAACGGGCTGAAATACCGGCCTTTGGCGCGGTCATGGGTTTTGATCACCGCAGGGTTCTTGCCACAGCAATCTCAAGACTGCGTGGCAAACTGAAATACCGGCCCGTGATCTTCGAATTGATGCCGGCCACTTTCACATTAACGGATCTGCAGAACTCGGTGGAAGCCATTTCAGGACGGCACCTGCACAAGCAGAATTTCCGCCGCCTGGTGGAAAACGCGGATCTTGTGGAACCGACCGGTGCGACCTCTACGGCAACCGGCGGACGGCCCGCAGCCTTGTTCCGTTTTAAACATCAACTCTTGAGCGAACGTCCCGCGCCCGGACTGCGAGTCGGCGGACGCTGATTAACTATATTTTCCGGATTACTGAGCCTCGAACAAAGAAATTCTGCCAATTTCAAGCTTATTAACGGTCTTTCAAGGTTAAGCAGACATCTTCTCTTTCAGAGCTGACGTTTACACAGCGTTAGCAAAATCCGATCCGGCGTATTCGGACGGCGTGTATTGAGTTGGAGTTGGCTGCGTATGTCTGGCCTTAAGTCCCGCGAAGTAAAGCGGTTTTCTTCTCGTCAAATGCGAAGATCTCAAAGCACGCGTAAGCGTGCCCGTGTGTTATCCCGAGCATTGCTTGCAAGCCCGTTTGTGTTTTTCGGTCTCCAAGGATCGGTCGGTGAACAGGACATTTTTGCCCTGATCAACGCCAAACACAATGAAACGCCGCGCTGGATGATGGCTCTGGAACCTGCGCGCTATACATCGCGGATCGCAGCGAAACTGGATCTGGCCACACCGCCTGTGCCCGACCACACCACAGCTCCATTGTTGACTTTGACGTCCGCCGACAAGGACTTCGATGCCAAACCCATTCTTGGGTTGGAAGATATTGCCCGCAGCGTCCGCCCCGACACTGTTCCAGAAGGCATCAAAACGAACACCTCCGCAAAAGGCGATCGCAAAATAACAATGGCGCCTGACCGGCATATGGTCGACCGGGCAGCTGGCAATCTCTACACCATGTCCAATCTGGTCTTGACCGAAAAGAAACACGAAGACCTGCCGCGCGTTGCCTTCGTGAAGCCTGAGCTGGTGAACGACAAGTCTGGTGCTGACGGCACCTCGCCTGGCGCCCCGATCGACCTGCAAGCCTTGATGGCAAGAAACGCGGCGGCTGCGAGCTTCTCTCTGGTGTCCGCTTACGCCCCAGACTCGGTTAAAGAAACCAAAGACCCATTTGACGCGCTGTTCGGCGCAGCAAAATACGAACAAGACCCGCCGCCGGCAGAGGATCCGGACAATCCGCATTGGTGGGCGCAAAAACCATTGCCCCTGTCTGTTGGCACCCGCAAGGAGCAGAAGTGCCTTGCAGAAGCCATTTATTTCGAGGCTCGTGGTGAAGAGGAAGAAGGTCAGGTCGCAGTGGCCCAGGTTGTTCTGAACCGGGTGAAAAATCCGTCCTACCCGAACTCTATCTGCGGTGTGGTTTATCAAAACAAACATAAGCGTAACCGCTGCCAGTTCTCCTTTGCCTGCGATGGCATTCGCGACCGGATCGCTAGCCCGGGCGCCTGGAAAACCGCGCAGCGCCTGTCCAAAGAAGTGCTCGACGGCAAGCGCTATTTGAAGATGGTTGACGCTTCGACCCACTACCATGCGGATTACGTCAACCCGCGGTGGGCAAAGTCCATGGCCAAACGCGGCAAGATCGGCCTGCACATTTTCTATAAGACCTATGCCGGCGGCTGGAACTGATCCAGCCGCACTGGTTTTCCATCACTGCCAGATGTTTTCCGCTTGAGGCTGTCTCAGCCTTATTCCAGCCAATGGAAAAACACAAAACCTGCAATGAGCGGTGTCTAAACTTGTTCTAGCCCAACTGCAGGATGCTCGAAGAGCGCAATTGCGGCAATCTGTATTCACGCGCCAGATGTTAGGCATTTCTGCCAAAAACTCCTTCATTGAATATGTAATCATTGATAAAGTTGACAGTACTGTTCCCATCGGAGATCAATTGTGCCCCCTGTCAGCCCGGTCCAAGCCGCCTCAGACGCTCCCATTATTCCAGGTATTCTGGATCTGGTGCAGCGGTCCTTTGCCTATATGGAACCGCGGATTAACCCACCCTCATCCATGTCCCGGCTGACCGCGGCCTCAATTAAGGAGCAGTGTATGTCGGGTGAAGTCTGGACAATCGGAGAACGGCCAGATGCATGCATTTTTCTAACCGATAAGGAAGACTGCCTTTACATCGGCAAGCTGGCGGTTCGCGAAGACATGCGCGGACAGGGATATGCGAAAAAACTGATCGAGCTTGCTGCCGGCCGCGCCCGCTGCAAAGGGCTGCCGGCCCTGGAGCTCAACACACGGATTGAGCTGGTTGAAAACCACCAAGCATTTCAAAGGTTAGGTTTTGCCAAGATTGCCGAAGGCCGGCACGATGGGTTTTCTGAGCCGACTTACATAGTGATGCGGAAGTATCTTGAGAATTTGCGGTCCAATCAAAATACACCAGCCGCCCAGCAAAGCTAAGGATCATCCTTTCCGGCTGCGGATCCGGCCCGTGGCCTGCCGGTCTTCAATCGGGCTCTTGCCATGCAGGGCCCGGTAGCGCTTTGCGAAATGGGATGCATTTGCGAACCCGCAAGCGACCGCAATCTCAACCATCGGCATCGTTGTCCGGCACACCAGCCGTTGGGCGATATCCAGGCGGAGTTTGCTGTAGTAGCTTAAGGGCGCACATCCGAGATACTGCTGGAAATCCCTTTGAAGCTGACGCGGGCTGACATTCAGTTTGTCCGCCAGCTGTTGTTGCGACAGGGTTTCTCCGACATTTTCCGTCATCAACTCGATACACCGGCGCAGGCGGCGCGGGATCAAGTTCAGTTCGTCCCGCATGAGCGTGTTTTGCCGCTCGCTGCCGGACCTCATGTCCTGGTGGAGAGCAATACTGGCAACGTCGCTGGCAATCGCCCCGCCGTGCAATTCCGCGATGTAACCGATCATCAGATCCAGGGCTGTGGTCCCGCCAGCACATGTTAAGAACCGGCCATCCGCCTGGATCAGGCTGTCCACCAGTCCGGCTTCTGGAAACTGTTCTTTGAAGAGATCAGCATACTCCCAGTGGATCGTGCATTGCCGCCCATTAAGGAGCCCAAGGCCGGCCAGCACATAGGCGCCGGTACAGATACCGGCAATGCGGGTTTGCCGCTGCGCGAATTGGCGGATCATGTTTTTATGGGACGGCTCCAAGACATTTTGTTCAACATCGTCACTGCTGCAAACCGCCAGCAGATCGACATCCGCAACATCTCTTAAGGCACAATCCGCCCGAACCACGCCGCCGGAGCTGGCCAGCGCATCCCGGCCATCGATGGTGCAGCAGATGTAGTTGAACGCCTTGCGCTTCATGATCTTGTTGGCAATCCGCAAGGGCTCAATTGCGGAGGAGAAAGACAACAGTGAAAAATTGTCGAGCAACAAAAAGCAGATTTCAGTGACGGCCGGCTGCTCGCCTTCTTTTATAGCGCTATGGCCTGGAGCTTGTGACCGGGCCAAATCGTCTGGACCATCAATGGGATATTGAGGCATTTGGCCCCCGAATGCTTTTTTCTGACGAATTGGCCTCAAACTATCTTTCGTTCGTTTCGAGCACATTCGTAACGATGTAAGTCGCCAGCAAGACCAGGTGGAAGCCAAACAGAGCGGCAACCTGAAGCGGGGTCGTTTTTGAGAACTCCAATAGCTCCCCCAGTACATGGATCGACGAAATGATGATGATCGTCGACACGATCCGGTGCTTCATGCGGCGGTAGGCCTTCTGTCCCCGTTGCACATAGTCCTCACCGTGGGCCGACGCCTTGATCCGGAAGGTATTGTAGGTGTTTGTCGCCACCATGATCACGAGGTTCGCGATAAACACCATATCCAGCATGTTGAGGATCAAAAGAATGGTCTTCTTCCGATCCATGAATTCATACGTCGCAATCGCTTCATAAATGTCGACAAAGAAGGTGATCAGAAACAGCACCATACCAATCGCCAAACCGATCAACAGGGGGATCTGTGCCGCCCGTGTTAGACGGGTGACCACATCCATGGTTTTATCGGTGTCAGTGCTGTTCTGGGTCTCACTCATGACCTGATTTCCAATTCCTAACTGCCAGAACCCTAATCATGGCGAGCGCTCCGTTCAATCTGAAAAGTAGCGCGCTTATGCCTTGGTAACCCGATTTCATTTGAATTTCCAAAGACCTTGGAATCAGTCATAACCCCATGGGCTCTCAATGCCCGCATGTAAGGTGCGACCCACTCCGGGGCACCTGAAAGACCAAACAAAGGATCACACATGACCAAACGGATTTCCCTTGCCGCGGCGTTCGCCGCGCTTACTGCCTCGCCCGCTTTTGCGCATCTTGACCCTGCGGCTCACGGCTCCTTTGCCGCCGGTTTCACGCATCCGATTTTTGGCTTGGACCATGTTCTTGCAATGATTGCTGTCGGCCTGTGGGCGGCCCTGCTTGGCGGACGCAGTGTCTGGCTATTGCCGAGCACATTTGTCGGTGCAATGTTGATTGGCTTTGCCGTGTCCATGGCGGGCCTGCCCTTGCCCTATGTCGAGCCGACCATTCTTGCCTCGGTCGTGGTTCTCGGCCTTGTCGTGGCGCTTGCGCTGCGCTTGCCCACCTGGCTCAGTGTCGTTCTGATCGCCGTGTTTGGAACCTGCCATGGTCATGCCCATGGCGGTGAAATGGGCAGTGCGGGGCTGTTTGGCTATGCGGCCGGTTTTGTCCTTGCCACAGCTATTTTGCACGCAGC
This sequence comes from Roseibium sp., assembly GCF_965216085.1. Lineage (GTDB taxonomy): Bacteria > Pseudomonadota > Alphaproteobacteria > Rhizobiales > Stappiaceae > Roseibium. The sequence continues at coordinate 4,461,476 of NZ_OZ244138.1, forward strand.
CGGCATTCTGATTGGTTACGGCGCGCATGTTTCGGCCGGCCGCCAAGCTTCGGCAGCCCGCACAATTATTCGTGCCTTGGGCGCGGCAACAGCGGCGGGCGGCGTTCTACTCGCCGTTAGCTGATTTCGATATCAAGACCAAGATCGAGAACCGGGGCCGAATGGGTGATCCAGCCTGATGAAATCAGGTCCACCCCGGCCTCGGCCACGGCTTTCACCGTATCCAACTCGATCCCGCCAGAGGCCTCCAACAGTGCCTTGCCACCGGCAATCGCGACGGCGTCGCGCAACATGTCCGGCGCCATATTGTCCAGCATCACAACATCCGGTCCGGCGCCCAATGCCTGCTTAAGCTGATCGAGCGTGTCGACCTCGACCTCGATCTTGACCAGGTGCCCAGCATAGGCTTTTGCAGCTTCCACAGCTTCAACAACACCGCCCGCTACCGCGATATGGTTGTCCTTGATCAGGATCGCATCATCCAGGCCAAAACGGTGATTGGAGCCGCCGCCGCATTTGACCGCGTATTTTTCAAACGCCCGCAGGCCTGGTGTCGTCTTACGAGTGCAAACAATCGACGCCTTGGTGTGGGCGATCTGATCGGCAAATAGCGCTGTTGCGCTGGCAATTCCGGACAAATGGCCCAGGAAATTCAGCGCGACACGTTCTGCTGACAAAAGAGCCCTGGCGGGACCTTCGATCCGGGCAACAACGTCGCCGGGCTCCAATCTGTCACCGTCCTGTTTGACGACATCAACCGAGAGGTCTCCATCCGTTTGACGGAATGCGCTTTCAGCAAGAGCTATGCCCGCCAGTACACCGGGTTTGCGTGCGGCGATGACCGCATTGGCGGTTGCCGTTGCCGGAATGGTTGCCTGGCTGGTGATGTCCCCGGCCCGGCCCCAATCTTCCAAGAGCGCAGCTTTGACGGCGTCATCCACCATCAGACGTGGCAGGACGGGCAAATTGTTTGGCATTCAAACGCTCCTGATCAAGCGGCCGTTTCGAGGGTGTCGGCCACAAGTGCGTTGACTTCTTTCAAAGTCGTGTAGGACCGTTTCGCCATCGTCGTGTTTTCATCCGGATAATCTGTGCGGAAATGACCGCCCCGGCTTTCTTCGCGTTTCAAGGCCGCGGCGGCGATGATTTTGCCGGTCACCATCATGTTTTGGATGGATTGGCGGATGCAAACCTGCTCAGCCTTCTGGATGTCGGCCAGCGCTTTGGCGAGCCCCTCCCGGTTCCGCAGGACACCAACGTTTTCAGACAACGTCTTGCGCAGAACCGTGATCGCCTCACGTTCTTCAATGTTTCGCTGGCTTGGAAGGCCTGGTGCTGCGTCCATCTCATCCCAGAAGGCGCTGCGCGGCGTTGGCATAAGGCCCTGAATGTCTTCGGCAATACGGGCCGCAAACACAACCGCCTCAAGAAGGGAATTGGAGGCCAGCCGATTGGCGCCATGGGCACCGGTGCTGGCGACTTCGCCGGCCGCCCAAAGATTGTCGAGCGATGTCCGCCCGTTGGCATCCGTCAAAACACCGCCCATGTGATAATGCTCGGCAGGCGCAACCGGCAGCAGATCTTTGACTGGATCCAGGCCGGCGCTTTGAGCCGCGGCAAACACGGTCGGGAAATCATCTTGGAAGCGCGTGCCGATGGTCTCCCGGCAATCCAGGTACGCGCCTCGGCCTTCGGCAAGTTCGTTGTGAATGGCCCTTGCAACAACATCGCGCGGTGCCAGCTCCAAATCGGCATGCTGGCCGTCCATGAACCGCTCTCCGGCCTTGTTGACCAGGATCGCGCCTTCACCGCGCAGGGCTTCTGTGGCCAGCGGCGCTGGATCCGAGCCAACGTCAAGCGCGGTCGGGTGAAACTGCACAAATTCGGCATCCGCAATCACGGCACCGGCCCGTGCGGCCATCGCCAATCCGTGGCCATTTGCTTCGGGCGGATTGGTGGTCATGCCGTAGAGATGACCGATGCCCCCAGAGGCCAGAACAACGGCCTTTGCCGGAAACGCCATCCGCTCCAGCCCCCCCCGGCGGCGGGCCAAAACACCCGTCACATAACGACCTTCACCGATAAAGCTCTCGCCGATGTAGCCTTCGAGAACCCTGATCGACGGCGTGTTGCGCACGGCCGTGATCAACGCATCCATGATCGCCTTGCCGGCCATGTCGCCGCGCACACGGACCACCCTGCTATGAGAGTGGGCTGCTTCACGAGACAGCTGTAACCGGCCTTCCAGATCCTGGTCGAATGGAACCCCGTAAGACAACAGATCCCGCACCCGTTCGCCGCTTTCGCGGGTCATCTGATCGACAATCTTTTCTTCGCAAATGCCGCAGCCAGCGGCCAAGGTGTCATCGCGGTGTTTTTCGACCGAATCCTGTTCGGAAATTGCCGCAGCAATGCCGCCTTGCGCCCAAGCGGACGACGCCCCCTGCCCGATCGGCGCATTGGAGATGATCGTGACCGGTCTCGGGCTTAGTTTCAGTGCACAGAAAAGCCCCGCCAGGCCACCACCCAGAATAACGACGTCATCAACATCCTTACCGGGATAGGCAGGTACAAAATCATCGATCGAGATGGCCATGGAAACATCCTGGATGTGTCTGGGTCAGGCCCAGAAATAGCTTCCGGGCCGAAGCCCGGAAGATGTCGTTTCATTTGTGGCTGACCTATACCCGGACGGTCAGATTTTCAAGTTGATCATGCGCTCGACAGCAACGCGCGCTTTGTCGGCGATGACCGGATCAACAACAACCTCTTCTTTCATCTCCAGAAGGCTGTCGAGGATCTTGTCGAGCGTGATGCGCTTCATGTGCGGGCACAGGTTGCACGGCCGGATGAAGTTCACCTCCGGTGTTTCGCTGGCGACATTATCCGCCATGGAACACTCGGTGATCATCATCACTTTTTCCGGCTGCTTGGTTTTCACCCAATCGATCATATGCGCAGTAGACCCGGCAAAGTCGGCTTCCGCCACAACTTCCGGCGGGCATTCCGGGTGGGCAATGATTTTTACGTCTGGCTCGATCTTACGGTAGTCGCGTAGCTCTTGAGCGGTGAAACGCTCGTGGACTTCACAGGCGCCATCCCAGATCAAGACTTCCACATCGGTCTTGTTGCCAACGTTGGCCGCCAGGTATTTGTCCGGGATCAGGAACACCTTGTCGGTGCCGAAGCTTTCCACCACCTGCAGCGCATTGGAAGAGGTGCAGCAGATGTCGCACTCCGCCTTCACGTCCGCGGACGTGTTTACATAAGTGATAATCGGAATACCCGGGTTGCGTTCGCGCAGTCCGCGCACATCCGCACCGGTGATGGATTCTGCCAGCGAACAGCCAGCTTTCATGTCCGGGATCAACACGGTCTTTTCCGGGCTGAGGATCTTGGAGGTTTCCGCCATGAAGTGCACGCCGCACTGAATGATCACCTCAGCGTCCGTCCGGGTCGCCTCGATGGCCAACTGCAGGCTGTCGCCGACAATGTCGGAAACGCCGTGATAGATATCCGGCGTCATATAATTGTGCGCCAGAATGACCGCGTTGCGCTCTTTCTTCAGCTGGTTGATCGCGTGGATCGTCGGCGCCAGCGCCGGCCACTCGATCGCCGGGATGATGTGCTTGACCTTCTCGTAGATCGGCGCGGTCGCCTTGGCGACCTCAGGCGTGTAGCTGAGATCTGGCCGGGGCAACTTGCCATACCGCTCAAGGGCCGACAGGCCAGTCTGGATCGGTGCGCCAACCGGGGCAGATGTTTGGGCGATGGTCATGGCGACCTCCCTCTAAATCTTTGCAAACGCCGGGTTTTCCTGCCGGCACTCACTTATACTCAACTTGAGCATATTAAGGTCAAAAGAAAACGGGCTTACGCCCATCTCTTTTGCTCGTTCGGAGTTTATATAGGGAGTTTTGCCGTCGAAATCCATCACTTTCTGCCAAAATGCGACACTTCACCCCACAAACGACTGAGTTCTCTCGCCGAATTCAGCAGAAAATCAAGCTGGCTAAAGACTGATGGAAACGTCTCACACCACTCGTTCACGCTCACGTTTTCTGGCGAGGACTACGTTCGAAAACAGTCGGCATCATGATCCATTCCTAAGATTGATGTATTGATCAAAATAACACGTTTGGCTGATCGAAGCTGGCGGACTATTCTATCGTAAATTCACGATACGAGGTTTTGATGTCGTCAGCATCTTCTCAGGCCCGCACCGGCCCCAACATTCCTTTGGTAATTGCCTGCGGCTGCCTGATTGCGCTGATTTCCTTCGGGCCGCGCTCTGCGATGGGCCTGTTCTTCCAGCCGATGACGGAAGCCCGCGACTGGAGCCGGGAGATTTTCGCTCTCGCCATTGCGATCCAGAACCTCGTCTGGGGCATTGGCCAGCCAATCGCCGGCATGATGGCCGACCGCTTCGGAACCTGGAAGACGATGGCATTGGGCACAGCCCTTTATGTGGCCGGGCTGCTGATGATGGTCGACGCGGAAAGCGCTGTTGCGCTTCATGTTTCGGCTGGTCTTCTGATCGGATTGGGCATCGCCTTTTCATCATTTTCGCTGGTGTTGGCCTCATTCGGCCGTACGGTTTCTCCGGAACAGCGCTCGCTCGCCTTCGGCATCGGCACGGCGTCCGGATCCCTCGGCCAGTTCCTGTTTGCCCCGCTCGGCGGCGCATTGATCGCCGGGATCGGCTGGCAGCAAACCCTGATCGTCTTTGCTGGTCTGGCCGCGGTGATTCCGTTGTTGGCGATCGCCTTGAAGGGCAAAGCTGACCAGACCGCTTCTGCCGCACAGCCTGCCGCTGATCAGAGTTTGACGGCTGCCATGGCGGAAGCCTTTGGCACCCGCGGATTCATTTTGCTCACCATCGGTTTTTTTGTCTGCGGCTTCCATGTGGCCTTCATCACGGTGCATCTGCCGCCTTACATCGCCGATCTTGGACTTGATCCAGCCTGGGGCGCGACGGCCATCGCATTGATCGGCCTGTGCAACATCATCGGCTCTTTGGCCTCCGGTTACATCGGCGGGCGCTACTCCAAGCCGATTTTCCTGTCGCTGATTTATTTGGCGCGTGCGGTCGTTATTTTCGGTTTCATCATGCTGCCGGTGACACCACTTACGGTGCTGGTTTTCTCCGGGCTGATGGGCCTCTTGTGGCTGTCAACCGTCCCGCCGACCTCCGGTCTGGTCGCAGTCATGTTCGGCCCGCGCTACATGGCGACCCTCTTCGGTTTCGTTTTCTTGTCCCACCAGGTCGGCTCGTTCCTCGGCGTCTGGCTCGGTGGCAAGCTCTACGATGAAACCGGCTCTTATGACGCCATCTGGTGGATGGGCATCGCCCTCGGCATCGCCGCCGCGATTATCCACTGGCCTATCCAGGAAAAACCGGTTCCCCGGCTCGCTGAGGCAGCGGAATAAGAAAGGGCGGGCTTCGGCCCGCCAACTTCCGCAGTTGAGCAACTATCCGCACCAGTGATCCAGACCAAACCGGGGTTCTGCGCCTTTGCTAGCAGGGACAAATCCAACCCGATTGCCCCGCCTCGGCTTGACAGAACGTACCAACCCAAATCTGCCCAGATATATTAGGTTCTTGTAATACTTAGACGCAGGCATCGATGTGATGTTTTCACCAAGTTGAGACGGTTCAATATAGTTCCAAAGACCCCGCCCACTTGGGTCAAATGCCTCTCGTTCCTTAAAGCCGCTGAGTTTTATGAGCTTTTCACCAAACTCGTTGTGTGCTGGAAGGTCAATTTTATAACAACCACCTTCCATAGTCCCGTCTGCTTCGTTGAACTTGTATGCTCCGTATCCAAGTCCGAAGTAGAATTCTTTGCTATCTGCTGTTCGGTATATCGACACACCAGAATTGTAAGGTTTATCATAGAGTTCGTACCCAACAGTTGTTAGCATCCCTATGGACCATGCTTCAGCTGGTAGGACTTTAAACTTTTGATGCATACTCCGCCCCCAGGACATGCTGTAGGTGATCTCGTATTCAGTTCCCTTCAACGGTATTGTCACCGAATGAGATCTTGTTGGGCCGAAGCATGAATAAAGAAGGCCTGCAACTATCAATAGCCCTATTGCGATCCGCATATGTTTGTTCTTTCAACCGCCTTAAAAGCGGCAGTTGAACTGGCGGTTGTGACGTAATTCAAGCCATTTTTTGAAAAGAGTTGGGTTTTCCGTTTGCGAAAGCTGATCCATGCCCGATCATCACGCTTGGCGTTGTCGCCGCATTCCTCCATTGGCCGATCCAGGAAAAGCCGGTTCCAAGACTGGCCGAGGCGGCTGCAGAATAGATTTGCCACAGTGTTTCTGGAAACACAAAAGGTCATAACCTGCATGAGCTGGTTATGACCTTTGCTTGAGCCACCAATCCAATCGTTCACCCAGCTCATCCCCGACGCAGCCCGGCTGCGAGCGGGGATCCACTCGGTTGCAGAGCCTCTCAAATAAATTCAGAGGTCGCGACAAGTGGGGATGGCATTGGATCCCCGCACAGTGGCGGGGATGACCGCTGAACGTTTTCGGACTGCCCTGCGCCTCAGCCCTCTAGGCTCGCCCGGGTTTTGCCGATCATCAGCGCCGCTTCGGCTGCTTCTCGACCTTTTTCAACGAAGTGGTCCTTATAGATCCCGATGTGGTGCTCGGTCGGCTGGAAATGGTGCGGCGTCAGGGACACCGACAGCACCGGAACATTGCTGTCCATGCCAGCCTGCATCAGACCACTGACAACGGCTTGAGCCACGAAATCGTGCCGGTAGATGCCGCCGTCGACCACCAATGCAGCCGCCACGACGGCAGCATATTTGCCGCTGTTGGCAAGGTCACGGGCCAGAAGCGGCATTTCGAAGGCGCCCGGCACTGTAAAGACATCGACCTGATCAGCCGGGACGGTTTCACAAAACCCGTCCAGCGCGCGGTCGACAATTTCGGAATGCCAGTTGGCCTTGATAAAGGCGTAGCGGGTCGGTGTTGCAGTCACGTCAGTTTCCTTTGGGCAACGAATTTGTATGGGCCATCTATTGTGGCCCGATGAGAAGGCTTAACCGGCCACTTTTGAGAAATCGGCGACCACATGGGTCGCGTCGCGGATTTCGGAGAGGAGCTGCAGGCGGTTCATGCGCAGCACCGGGTCGTCGGCGTTGACCAGAATGTCCCCAAAGAACGTGTCGACCGGTGCGCGCAGTTTGGAAAGTGCTTCCATCGCGCCTTCAAAGTTTTCTTCCCTAATCGCGTCGGCGGCGTCCGCCCGGGCTGTATCGATGGCGGAAGCCAGATCGATCTCGGCTTGCTCTTGCAGATGATCCGCATGCGGCTTGCCGGAAACCGGTTTGCCGTCCTTCTTCTCTTCTGCTTTCAGGATGTTGACAGCGCGCTTGTAGCCGGCGAGCAGGTTGGTGCCATCGTCTGAGGAAACAAAGGCGCCGAGGGCTTCGACCCGCTTGACCACCATCAGAAGATCGTCCTGGTCGTCCAATGCAAAGACCGCGTCGATCAAATCGTGGCGCGCGCCTTCGTCCTTCAGATGGACCTTCAGGCGGTCCGCAAGGAACGACAAGAGATCGGCAACAAGAGCCTCAGCATTGTCTGTCTTTGCTGACTGAGCGTTCAGTGCCGACAGGATCAGCTCACCCAGTTTCAGGCGCAGATTGTTCTCCAGAACGATCCGGATCACACCAAGCGCGGCACGGCGCAGCGCATAAGGATCCTTGGAGCCGGTCGGTTTTTCGTCAATCGCCCAGAACCCGGCGAGCAGATCGAGCTTTTCCGCCAGGGCAACAGAAACCGCGACCGGATCGGCCGGCACGCTGTCTGATGGCCCCTGCGGCTTGTAGTGCTCTTCGACCGCTATTGCGACGGACGCATCTTCGCCCTGTGCCGTTGCATAATACCGGCCCATCAAGCCCTGGAGTTCCGGGAATTCGAAGACCATCGCGGAAACAAGATCGGCCTTGGCAAGTTCTGCCCCGCGTTTGGCTTTTTCTGCGTCTGCCCCAACCAGCGGCGCCAATTCGGCGGAGAGCGCGATCAGACGCTGTACCCGTTCGCCAACGCTGCCGAGCTTTTCGTGGAATTTCACATCCGACAGCTTCGGCAAATTGTCGGTGAGTTTGGTCTTCAGATCGCTCTGCCAGAAGAACTGCGCGTCCGAAAGGCGCGCGCGGATCACCTTCTCATTGCCTGCGATGATCAGCTTGCCATCGTCCGGAGCCACGATGTTGGAGATCAGGACGAACTTGTTGGCAAGTTTTCCGGTATTCGGGTCCTTCAGCACGAAGCACTTCTGGTTGACCTTGATGGTCAGCTGAATGCACTCATCCGGAATTTCCAGAAACGCTTCGTCAAAAGAGCCCGTCAGCACCACCGGCCATTCGACAAGCCCGGCGACTTCTTCCAGAAGGCCCGGATCTTCGACCAGCTCCAGGCCGAGCGCCAGCGCCCGGTCTTTTGCGTCGGCCAGGATGATCTCCTTGCGCCGATCCGCGTCGAGCACCACTTTATGCTTTTCAAGCCCGGTCGCGTAGTCGTCGAAGCGGCGGACCTCGAAGGCTGTGTCAGCCAGGAAGCGGTGGCCGCGTGTGGTTTTACCGGATTGAATGCCGTCAAACTCGAACGGCACAACGTCGGGCTCTTCGGTTTCCGGTCCGAAGGTTGCGATGATCGAATGCAGCGGCCGCACCCAGCGGGTCGACGTTGTGCCCCAGCGCATGGATTTCGGCCACGGGAAGTTGCGCAGGATACCCGGCATGAACTCACCAATGATATCGATGGCGGACCGGCCCGGCTTTTCGATCACGGCAACATAGAAGTCACCCTTTTTCGGGTCGGTCTGGATCGTGGCATCGTCGATGGAGGAGAGCCCTGCCCCACGTAAAAACCCTTCGACTGCCTTTTCCGGCGCGCCAACGCGCGGACCTTTCCGCTCTTCTCGGGTCGCGGCAGAGCCAGCAGGCACACCGGCGACATGCAAAGCCAGACGGCGCGGCGTTGCAAAGGCTTTGGCGCCTTCATAGGGCAAACCGGCATCCACCAGGGCATTGGTCACAAGCGTTTTCAGGTCCTCGGCCGCTTTGCGCTGCATGCGGGCCGGAATTTCTTCGCTGAACAGCTCAAGCAGAAGATCGGGCATAGGGTCAAAAGCCTTCGGTCAAGGCGGCGAAGAGCCACCAGAAATCAGTTGTGCGTCGGTTAGCAAGTCAGCCGCGACTTGTCACCCCCTGATACCGCAGGACTATCACATATGAGCCGAACGGCTTGCCAAAGAGCGTCAAGTAACCTCTTCCATTGGGAGAGGCCAGCGCGTGCGCCGGGTGAGGGATCAGATCTTCCAAAGGATTTTTGACTTTTGTCCCCTCACCCCAGCCCTCTCCCAACGGGAGAGGGAGTGCTGCGCTGACAAGACTGGCCAACCTCAAAGGAGAAGGCTCAAGGTGTTTTAAAAAAAGCTCGGGTTGGCACCAGGGGCCGCCGCACCTCCTCACTGTCATCCCGGACGACTGTAAGGAGAGCCGGGATCTACTCTCATGTCCGCTTGCCGGAGATTTTAAACCCTTTTCCGAAGGCTCTGCAAACGAGTGGATCCCGGCTCTCCGCTAGCGCTGCGGCCGGGATGACAGTGGAGTTGGCGATACCGAGCTCAAAAGTCATTCGCAGCCATGCGCAAAGAAACAACAGCTGAGACGGCCTTTTAGCCGCCCAAGAAGAAAGTGATGATCACCGCGTTGGCCAAATCGACGAAGAAGGCCGAGACCAGCGGCAAGATCAGGAAGGCCTGCATGGCCGGACCGTATTGCTTGGTCACCGCCGTCATGTTGGCGATTGCCGTTGGCGTGGCGCCCAGCGAAAAGCCTGCAAAACCAGCGCCCAGAACGGCAGCATTATAGTCGCGTCCCATCACGGGGAAGAGCACAAAGATAATGAACAGCCCGGCACCGACAATCTGAGCTGCCAGGATCAGCATCATCGGCCCGGCGAGACCGGCAATTGTCCAAAGCTGCAGGCTCATCAAGGACATGGTCAGGAAAATACCAAGCGCCAGATCAGACAAAACCGCCAAGGACCGGGAGCGGGCGGGCCAGGTCATCTTCTTGAAAATCACCGGAACAGTGTTGGACAAGATAATGCCGCAGAACAGGCAACACACAAAGACCGGCAGGTCCAATTCAAAGCCGTAAACAAGAGCTTCTTGCAGAGCCACTCCCAAGGCGATGGCGATATTCAAGACCAGAAGCGAGCGCATCAATCCTGTGTGTGTCACGTTGGTGTCGTCTTCTTCTGCCGTTTCGATCCCGATCACCGGACCTTCATCCGGCCGGTCCGGATCCGGCTTGGCGCCTTTCACCTGGATCAGATAGTTGCCGATCGGACCGCCCAGCAAACTGGCGGCGATCAGACCAAGGGTTGCGGTGGCCGCGCCGATCTCAACAGCGCCGATAACATTGTATTGCTCAACCAGCCGCGGGCCCCAGGCGATCGCCGTGCCGTGTCCGCCGACCAGGGAAATCGTGCCGCCCAGAAGCCCAAATCCAACGGGCAACCCCATGGCGACGGCAATGCCCGTGCCAATGAGGTTCTGAAAGATCATGTAACCAACGGTGAGCACCAGCAGGATCGCCAAGGGCTTGCCGCCTTTGGCCAGATCAGAAAAACGCGCATTGAGGCCGATGGCCGTGAAGAAACAGTAGAGAAGATAATCCCGGGCGCCGAGGGAGAAGCTGATTTCCTTGTCGAAAACGCCGTAGGCGATGAGTGCCAGCGTGGCGACCATCAGGCCGCCGGACACCGGCTCCGGGATGTTGTAGTGGCGCAGGAACGCGATTTTCTTGTTGAGGCGAACGCCCAGAAAATAAACGAGAATTGCCATATTAAAGCTGACAAATTCATCCAGCGTAAGCACGTCGCCATTCATGTTTGAAGAGTCCCCTGTTTGCCCAAGAGAGACCCTAGCGAAGAATACTTAGGATTGCCAGCAAGCGCAGCGGGCGGGACCAAACTCGCGAGTAACAACAGAACAACCCGATTTGAACCAGTTGACGGTCTTACAGAGGACCTCTGGTGAAACGCCGCCGCAGTCACCACGCTCTCTTGTTGTCGCCCCAGCGCAGGTTGGGGCCCAGCAACCTCTGGAAGAAGCTCGTGTTTTCCGCCTCTAGAGGCATCAACCAGTCAGGGAGTACTGGATCCCAGCCTTCGCTGGGATGACAAGAGAGAGGGGGACGAGCTCATCCCTGCGCGCTCCTACTGTGACACCCAAATACAGATTACTGCCCTCCACACGGTCGTCTGGTGTCTCTCTTTTTCTCACTCCAAGTGTGGGCAGCGCGTCACCAGCCGCCACCGCCACCGCCGCCGCCGCCGCCGCCAGAGGAACCTCCACCGGAGGAACCGGAGCTGGAGCTGTCGGAAACGGGGAGCGAAGACTGGAACGAGCCTGCCATGGCGCTGGCGGTCGAGCGAACGCTGCGGCTGATGTCGCGGCTGTCGAAATCCCGGCCGCGATACCAGTGCGGATGATACTCCCTCTCCGCGCGGGTGGCGGTCGTAAGCCAATTCTCAAAGCTTTCCGCCCAAGGCTTCTCAACACCCAGGGAGACCGCATAGGGAAGCAGTTTTTCAAAATGAACGACGCTCATTTCCGGCACGCCGGACATGTTCAGCCGTTCCTTTTCCGCGACAGACAGATAAAGCTTCAAACCTTCGATTTCATCCATGACTTCCCGGCCATGGACCGTCGGGATGTCGATGTACATCGCATAGAAAATGAACATGACCAGAAGCGCGCCCAGGAACAACGGCAGCATCGGAATGAAGACTGGCGTATCTTCAATCAGGGCCATGAGCCAAGCGGAGCCATAAAGACCTGCGCCGCCGATCAGCGCAAACGCGATCCAAAAGACGACCTTCCCTAACAAACCATCATGATCGTCTTTGACCATTACATAGACTACATATGCCAAACCGCAGGAAATTGCGGTTGAGAAGATGGCAAAAAAGCCAAACAGAAATGACAGCAGATATTGCTGATCGCTCAACTCACCGAAATAGAACAAAGCTATGCCGGCCAATACGCTCAAGACAAAACCAATCAAGATGTAGAAACCGTTCGCCCGGAAATAGACGCCTTTGTATTCGTCATTAATGGCCGCACGGAAATTCTCACCCAGCATCCGGATCGTTTCTCCGTTGCTTTTGCTGAGTTTCAAAGAGCTGCCGCGACCGCGCAAATACTGATCAAGCACAGCTTCGCCCTTCGGCAGCGTTTCGTCCGCGCCGGATACGTCATTTGCCGCCAGAACAAGCTTTTTTCCGTCCTTATCGAGGGTCAAGCGCCCCTTATTGGCCAGACTGAGACACGCGGCCGAAAGGGCAATCCACCCCATGCCAGACAGGCCACGATAAAGGATGTAATTGGCAAGAGCTGGTGAAATCCCATCGGGGGCTTTGAAGCGTGGAAAAATGACGCCTTTCTTTGGATCCCGGCCAACGAGAAACCAGGTGATCAAATAATAGAGGGCAAGGACCAGAACACCAGCGCTTCCAACAACAAAGATCCGCTGGTCTTGAAACCACTGCTGCCATTTTTCCGCAGAACTGGGTTCGGCCACATACCCTTTAGTGAATCCGGTCGCGACGGTCAGACCTTCCCCGGCGAACAGCGGCCTGGTTATCGTGACAGTGACCTCTCGCCCGTCCTCGCTGGTTTGAATGTTATGGTCGCTGCCACTGTCACCAAACAGACCGGTATAGGCTGCGCTTTGGGTTGCTCTGGCGCCAATCGGCAATGTGACCCGGGCGACCGCCTCATCAATCGGAAAAATCCACTCGTTGCCGGTGACATTCCAATAAACCTCGTCATACCCATCGAAGAACCGGACCTGCCGGCCCATACGATAGGTGATCGTGTAGGTGTATATGCCAGAGGGTAAGAAAACATCCTCGCGGCCAATATAGATGCGCACACCGCGCCCATTCTGGCGGGTAAACTTGTTCTCCCGCTGACCGTCCCTCAAGACGTCAAGCAGTTCAAAGGGAACGTCATGCTCCCAGCCGCCTGCGCTTTTGGCGCGCAGCGGGATGTCCCGGAAAATGCCGCGTTTGATCTCCTGGCCCTCGGCCCGCATCGTGATGGTTTCCGTCACGATCAGCGATCCATCTTGCTGAACATCGATGTCGGAAACGAACTTCAAGATGCGCTCGTCCGACACCGCGCCGCTGACGGTGACCACCCACAGGATAGCGGCCAGAGCCGCGATCAGGATCTGGTTCAATCTCATGATCTGTTCTCCGGCCTAAACTTAAAACTTAACCTCAGGAACGGCGCGTTCGGCCGCATCCTCGATCTCGAAATACTCTGCTTTGGTGAAACCGAATTGACCCGCAATCAGATTGGACGGGAAGCTTTCAACCGCGACATTCAACCCGCGCACCGCACCGTTGTAATAGCGCCGGGCCATCTGAATGGCATTTTCGATTTCATCGAGGGAATTGTGCAGGTCGGAGAAGTTCTGGCTGGCTTTCAGGTCTGGATAGCTTTCAGCAACCGCAAACAGCCGGCCCAGCGCCTGGCTCAGTTCGCCTTCCACCCGCGCCCGGCCAACAATGTCGCTTCCAGAAACGGAGGCTGCATCCGTGCGCAGCCGAGTGACGGTTTCCAGCGCGTCCTTTTCATGAGACGCATAGGCTTTCACGGTTTCAACAAGGTTTGGAATGAGGTTGGAGCGGCGCTTGAGCTGCACATCAATGCCGCTCCAGCCTTCCTCGACCATCTGCCGCTTTTTCACCAGCGCGTTGTAAAGCAGGATCGCGAAAACCGAGAGCGCGATCAGAACGGCAAGAATAAACCACGTGGCCATGAAACCCTCCGAAACCAATGAAACGGAGGCTATCCGGACTTCTGCCAATTGTCATCGGTAAGAGCCCGCAAACGGCGGCAAAACCGGCAAACTGTGTTCCAGACCACATTTTGGGCGTTCGAAAACACGTTTGCCGGGGTTAAGTCTTTGAAATTTCTTTTTTCAGAGCCGTCGTTCGACCGGCCGTCCTCCCGGGCGAAGCGAGGTGCAGACCCGGGATCTACTCGTTTGCAGAGGGGCCGTTATTTCAATTCAAGGACTTCGGTCAGCAGCGCCGAGAGTAGGCCCCGGCTCTTCGCTTACGCTCGTCCGGGGTGACTAAACCAGGATTGTTACTGATCCCAGAGAGCTACTCTGTTGCTGGCTCATTCAGCTGCTTGATTGTGATAGCCGACACCGCCAGCTTCCGTTTCCAGGAAGGCTGCCCCGCAGGCTTTGGCCAGTTCGCGCACACGCAGAATGTAGCTCTGACGCTCGGTCACAGAGATCACACCGCGGGCATCTAGCAAGTTGAAGGCGTGGCTGGCCTTGATGCACTGATCATAGGCCGGCAGAACCACCTGGTGGACAGCATAGCCGTTGTCATCACGCGCTTTGGCACCCGCGTCCAAAATGGCGCGGCACTCTTCTTCCGCGTCCTTAAAATGCTGGAACAGGGTCTCTGTGTTGGCGTGCTCGAAATTGTAGCGGGAGTATTCCTGTTCGGCCTGCAGGAAAACATCGCCATAGGTGATTTTCTCAGCGCCTTCCTGGCCGTTGTAGTTCAGGTCATAGACGTTATCGACGCCCTGAATGTACATCGCGAGGCGCTCCAAGCCATAGGTCAGCTCACCGGAGACTGGCGAACATTCAAAACCGGCCACCTGCTGAAAGTAGGTGAACTGGGACACTTCCATGCCATCGCACCAGCACTCCCAGCCAAGCCCCCAAGCGCCGAGGGTCGGGCTTTCCCAGTCGTCTTCCACAAAACGGATGTCGTGCACCTTCGGATCCAGGCCGATCGCATAAAGCGAATTCAGGTACAGTTCCTGCAGGTTCGACGGAGACGGCTTCAACAGCACCTGGAACTGGTAATAGTGTTGCAGACGGTTCGGGTTTTCACCATAGCGGCCATCGGTCGGACGGCGGGATGGCTGAACGTAAGCAGCTTTCCATGGGCGCGGCCCAAGGGAACGCAATGTCGTTGCCGGGTGGAACGTACCCGCGCCGACTTCCATGTCATAGGGCTGCAGAACCACGCAGCCCTGGTCGGCCCAATAGCGCTGCAGCGTCAGGATCAGACCTTGGAAGGAGTTTTCAGGGCGCATATGCGCCGGAACGTCGCTCGACATGGATTTTGTTCCTGGGAACCGGGATCATTTCAAATGCAGTGAGGCCCTGCCTCACCTGTTGGCGCGACAGGTGCCATGAGGGCGGCAGAAGGTCAAGGCCCGGATATCGGTTGAGGCGGCTGCGCCTTGCCGGGATGACAGCACTGCCTGTAAGCAATTGCGGACCGCATTTGCTTTTGGCTCACTTTTCAACACACAGGGGCAACCGAACTAGGACACCGCGCTAGCCGCCCATTTTTCGACCTCGTCTGATGTTTGGTCGTTTGCCATTACTTGAAGGATTTGCCCGAACAACATGGGCCGGCCAAAATAATATCCTTGAACATCAACATTGCCTTCCCTCTGGATGAGCTGCAGTTGCTGTTCCGTTTCCACACCTTCAGCGACAATTTTCATACCCAACGCATCGCTCATTGCAATGATCGCCTTCACGATTGCATCGGCTTCCCGCGAAGCGCCGATATCTTTGATAAAGGCTCGGTCTATCTTGATCTTGTCAAAAGGGAATTGCCGCAAGTAGCCCAGGCTGGAGTAGCCGGTTCCGAAATCATCCATGGCAATGCCAACGCCCAGTCTTTGCAGGTCACACAAAGTCTGGACGGCCGTGTCGACATCGTCGATCAAGACTTTTTCTGTAATCTCAAATTCCAGACGGCTGCCGTCCAACTTGTAGGCAGTCAATCTTTCCTGGACAAAGTCTGTGAGCCCCTGCCAGCGGAACAGATTTGGGGACACATTCACCGCGATCTGCAATTGGTCTAGCAGCGTGGCATGACGGCAGGCGGTCTCCAGCACCCATTTGCTGACTGGAATGATCAGATCCGTACTTTCCGCAATCGAAATACACTGCTGTGTGCCGATGTTCGTGAGGAAGGTGTCATCAAAGCGCAGCAACGCTTCGGCACCGACCAGCCGCCTGGATTTGGCATCAAATTGCGGCTGGTAATAAAGCTGGAACCTGTCGTCGGTCAGTGCGCTGCGCAAAGCGCATTCCACCGAGCGGGTTTGTTTTTGTTGAAATTCCATTTCCTCGCGGAACATCCGGCAGATGCCGCGGCCCTCGTTCTTGGCGCGGTAAAGGGCCAAATCGGCCCCCCGCATAATCCGGATCGGATCGAACTCCTCCGGCTCGCGCGCGACAGATATGCCGATGCTCGCGCCGATGCTCGCAACCTGACCGGACACGAGATAAGGTTTGGAAATTTCCTCAATAAGATGTTTGGCCCGTTCGATGAGCGCAGTTTCGTCCACCGGCCTTTGCACAAGAACCACAAACTCATCTCCGCCAATGCGCGCCGGAAGATCCGATTTTGGAATGTTGGCCTTCAACCGGTTCGCAACTTCGATGAGCAGGTGATCTCCAGCTGCATGGCCCAGGGTGTCGTTCACGTCTTTGAACCGGTCAAGGTCGAGCGTGAACACCGCAACAGGCGACTTCCTTGCTCGGCTTTTCTCCAATGTCGATGTCAGCCGGTCATCAAATTGGGTCCGGTTGGCAAGCCCTGTGAGGCTGTCATGAGTTGCCAGATACGCGATCTCGTTCAGCGATTCTTTCATCAATCGGAGCGGCAGGACTTTCAAGAACCAGAACAGTATGAGTGCCAATACCGACGACAACGCAGCCGTCAGGATCGCCTTCAAATAGACGAATTTCAAAGAGTGCGTAATCGACAGCTTGCCAACTTCATGTGCGTAGTCATCGAGGGATTTCTCCACCATCAGCACAGGCCAGACAAACACCGGTTCGGTTTCGGGATATTGCGCCACCACGCTGCCCGACGTTTCTGTCACACTTAAGCAATGGAATTGATCTCGCTTTTTGGTTCTGGAGAGAATTTCGGAAATTCGGATGTCGTTAAACGTCCAGTATTCCGGATCCAGATTGATGATTTCCCGGACGAAACTGCCTTTGAGTTCCAACTCACCGAGCAGCTCGGCTTCCAGACGCGTATACCCTGCATAAAACACACCCGCAGGCGGAAGGACCGCCACAATGAGTGTGAAGGCGATCGAAACCCACCTCGCTAGAGATATGAAAACCGACCATTCCTTTTGCATGCAGGAAGCACTCCGCGCCTATTGGTTGGCCTCAGAAAGAACAGCAAGAAAACCATTTTTCTCCAACACTTCGGCTCCCTTGGCAGAGCGTACGAAGTCGCAAAAAGCAGTTACTGCCGGATCAGCCTGCCCCATCAAGACGAGACGCAGTGTTTTAACGTAAGGATAGTCGCCTGCTTTCAGGTCGGCCAAAACGTCGTTCCGGCCCTGAAATGTTAGGTGCTTCAAATTGCGTTTTTCAGACAGGACCTGACCGTACGAAGCAAATCCAAGTGACCCGGACACATTTTCAAGGGCTTCGGCGTTCTGCTGGTCGTTTGTTGCCACAAACGCCTTATCCTGGCTGACCATATCAACGATCCCCTGATCGATTTCAGCGGACAAGCCCCTTAAGAATTTGGTGTCGGATTCCTTGAGTGGCCGCATCACGACACGAACCGGCATTCCATCGGGCCACGTTGCCGATTGACCGGAATACACCTTTGTCAAAAGCTCAAGATTTATCGCGTCAACCGGGTTTTCTGCGTGTGTCAGAAACACCATAGGGGTTTTGGCAATCTCATATGAGATTGCTCCGGCGGCGATTTCTTTGTCCTTTAGAGCCCGTGCGCTGACAGAAAAACTGAGTTTGCCTTTAAGGACCGCCTTAATTCCACCACCGGACCCCAGGCTGGGCACAACCTTTATCTTCTCACTAGGGACCTGTTGGCTATAGGCCTCAGCCAGCAGCCGGATAATCTCCAGGCCAGACCCGGTTCCTCCGGAGATCAGTGTTTCAGACGGTTCCGCATTCCCGGTATTCGGCGAAGACAACAACAAGGCTGACCAAAGTCCGGCCGCGGCGAGCCAACGAAATCTGGAAAACTGGAAAGTCCGTCGCATTTGCCCCCCTCAGACTTCGCCCGCCCTAAAACTCGGAACAGGCGATCGAGAAACTTAATGTCGATATTGGCGCAAATGTAATTCAACCTCGCTAATCAATAATATAAAAGTTTAAATATGCAAATTCTCACAATACATTATCATTCATGCGCGAAATACTATTGTTAATTCTACCAATCTCACTAGGAGGAAGATTGAACACACTCCGTTCAGAATGCCTTTTTTAAAGAGCTGTGGCACCAAACCATAGGCAAGGCATTTGCCAAACTGCTCCTAGCTTTATTTAAGACGAGAAGAGCGGGACCGGATCATCGGCACCAGATGATCTCCGGCTGTTTTGGTATCATCAAACGACATCGCAGGATCCACGCGGCCAAGCGAAGGCGTCCAAAAATGGTCACAGGTTTCGAAACACCATCCGCAATCCCCTGTCAGTGTGGACGCAGGAAAGAAAAACTGTCTAACTGATGACAAATCCGATTTACTCTGGCCCCTCCCGATATCTCACTTCCCAATGCCGCTAGCCCCAATCAGTATCACCCTTGCCCCGGCTGTACTGTCTGATGGCGATCAGCTTGCAGACCTTCGTCTCAGAGCGATGAGGCCAAGCTTGGAAGCAATCGGCAGGTTTGATCCTATCCGGGCCAGAACGCGTTTCCTGTCAAACTATTCGCCATCCGACACTCAAAAGATCCTGTTTCACGGCGAACTTGCGGGATTTTTTGTTGTCCGAGAGAACCCGGATCACCTTTACCTGGATCATTTTTACATCCGCCAAGAGGTCCAGGGGCGGGGGATCGGCCGGCAGGTCCTGAGTGAACTCAAAACCAGAGCCCAAAGGTCTCGCTTTCCAATCCGCCTGATTGCGTTGGCCGGCAGTGCAGCAAACGCCTTTTATCTCTCGAACGGATTTGAGGCTGTCGGCAGAGATGATGTCGACGTTCAATACCAATGGATTTCTGACTGACCTCGATCGGGTGGACTGCAGCACGCCCTGTCCTCACCTCCGTCATGACTTGGCTTGATCGAGGCATCCCGGCCGTCGCCATACCCATCGCACGGCCGTTGAAGTTACGTGCAAGCCCTATGGATTCTCGGGTCACGCCCACTTCATCCAAAGATGAGCTGATTAGGCGTAGGCTTATAAACAGACCGGGAATATCAAGGGTTGCACAATGGCCAACAACATGTAATGTTCTTTATATGTTTCTTATATGTTCCCTATTTAGGCGAGGCGTGCAATGTCCTTAAATTATGTAATGATCGGTTCTAATGATGTAACGAAGGCGAGGACCTATTTTGATGCCGTCCTACCGCTCATTGGTGGAACGGTGGTTATGGAATTCATGCCGAATGGGTTTTGCTATGGTCTGCGTGGCGGCGGGCGGATTTGGGTAACACCGCCGTTTAATAAGGAAGCGGCAACGCCAGGAAATGGAAACATGGTCGGGTTGCTCTGCGAGAATGAGGCCGAAGTGCAGGCAGCTCATGCAGCGGCACTTTCTGCGGGTGGCACCGATGAGGGCGAGCCAGGTCCGCGTCCACAATATGGGCCTGATTTTTACGGAGCCTATGTCCGCGACCTTGATGGCAACAAGATGAGTTTCGTTTATTTTGGCGGTGCAGACTAATCATTGCTTATGGCGTTCGGCGCGGCCCAAGATTAGATTGCCTCGCCGTTTCGCTGCGCGCAGGAATTTGGCCGTTTGGAGCGACGGGCAGCTTCACTCTTTGAGCTGCAACGGCAGCCATTAGAGCGGCCACTGCAGAGTCACAAGTCGTCGGCTCAGCGGCTATTTGCGCCAAAAGGTGAGGCCTCGCCTCACCTGTTGGCACGCCAGGTGCCATGAGGGCGGGCCAAGGACAAAACCCAGGGAATTGAACGACCGGTTCTGATCTTCTTTAGGCCCTAAATCAACATCCGTGCCGATTGCGGCAAATGTCCGGATCGGGCCCAACTTGAACAATGCTGTACACCTCACCAATGTCCGGACTTTGCAGGAAAATGGTAAAGGTCAAGAAATGACCTCTACCTCATTTGCTCATTTATTGAAGAACTCGGCGACCGCGTCCGTTGAGGCTTTTACGGCCTCCGGCTTGTAGTAGAAGTCCACGTGGCTGAACTCGTCAAAGGCGAGTTCTTCATGGTCATTCGTCAGTTTTTCGACAAACTGGGTCGAGCAGGGCGCTGTAAATGCTGACTTGCTGTAGATGGTCAGCGAGGGTTGCACAATCTTGTCGGCATAGGCTTCGCCGATGGAGATCAGTGACTGCATGGCCTGATCGCCGATATGCATATTGGTATAATTGGGAACCGCAAGCGGCCCCTTGGCGCCATCACGACCGTAATAGTCATAGGATTCGCCAGCCATTGGGTTGACACTGAGGTCAATGAAATCCTGCCGGGACATCTCGTCGTTCAGGCCAAAGGGAGCGACGTAATCCGGCTCTCCAGTTTCATACATCTTCTGCATTGAGGCATTCGAAGCTGTAATCAATTGATTGGCCACGTTGCGGTCGGTCCATTGGAACGCATCAGCCGCCATCATTCCTGAAACCATCGCAATCTTCTTGATCCGATGGTCGGTCACCGCAGCCGATGCGATAATTGAGCCGCCCTGGCACACGCCCAGGCCATATATCTCGTCCACGAATGGAAGTGTGCCGAGGTATGAAACGGCATCCCAGGTGTTTTCAATCAGCCGGAACATGTAGCGAGACTGCTTGAACTCGCCTGGCAGCGCCGGGGAGTCGCCCATGCCGAGGTAATCAAAGCCCAGGTAGATGAAGCCACGCGCAGCCATTTCAGGTCCATAGGTTGCCGGGATCTGATCCTTGACTTGAGGGAACGGGCTGGCGCCCACGATTGTCTTGTATTTTTGGCTCGGGTCGAACCCTTCCGGAAGGTAGAGATCGCCCGCCAGATCCACGCCAAAGGATTTGAAAGTGACTGCGTTCTTGCCTGCAGTGAGAGTTTGGTTCGTCATTTTTCGGTTCTTTCCGATCGAGAAGCGTTTTGGCTTGCAATGTAAAATCTGCATTTTACATTTATGCATGACCTACAAAAAGTAAAGTGATGTTTTTACTTTTTTTCGATCGTTTAGGGGCTAATTCTGTGAAACTAACTGAAATCAAAAGAAAAAATATTATCGAAGCGGCCGTTGAAGAATTCCGCGAACAGGGTTTTCTCGGTGCTAACATCATGCGAATTGCCAAACGTGCCGATGTTTCCAGCCGCACGCTCTACAAGCATTTCGAAAACAAGGAGGCGCTCTTCCAGGAAATCTCCAAAATCATGATCGAGCGCAATTCAGCCATGCTGCCGGTTGGGTATGATCTCGATCTACCATTGGACCGACAGCTCGTGACAGCGCTTGAACGTTATGTGGGCGTGATCACCGAACCGGAGGCAATTGGACTCAATCGCATGGTAATCGCGGAATTACTTCGCGATCTGGATCGCTCGCGGGCCTTTTTTGTCGAGTTTGCTACCCATGACTATCCCATTACCAATCTGATTGCAGAGGCTATGGAAGCGGGTGTCTTGCGAAAGGCCGACCCGGCCTATGCAACGAACCAGTTGCTGGGTCTGGTGAAGACCTTTTTCTTCTGGCCAGAGTTTCTGCTTGGCGATAACCCTGCCACAGATGGTGTGATGGAGGATTGCGTAGCGATGTTCTTAAGTTACTACAAGCCGGATGTTTGACTCGTGAAAGCGAAGGGTAACTTCGTCCGCTCAGCGGCTCTTTGCGCCAACAGTGACGATTGACCGGTCTCCGCCCCCATCTGGGAGTACCGTTCGAGGCATTGGGCTAATCCAGTCATCATGCATTCTGACCGACAACTTGACCTTACGATGTAAAGTGTGCCGAAAGCACAGCCGCTCGGAAGGACATGAAACGGCATATATCCCCGGATCGGTGTCCGGGGCAGGCTCCCGGATCGATGTCCAGGGCAAGCACCTCGATCATGTCCGGTGATGGCGGCGGAGGTTTGCCCGTGGCTGCCGCCCTTCAATGCATGCTCAAGAGCACTTCGATATCGTGTTGGGAGAGCGGGGCTAGAAGGGCCTTTTCCTCGACATGCAAATTGGGATCGCTTTCAAGATGCGCCATGATTTGCACCGCGACTTCACTGGTCGGCTGATAATAAAGATCAGGATTTTCCTTGCTCAAATCGTCCAGAAGCCGCGTGATCAGCTTCCTGCGTTTTTCAGCATCCAATTCACTGCGTTTATCCTGTAACACTGTTTTTCTTCCAATTCAGATTCAGAACGACGCTTTTGACAAGTATAGCACGTAATTTCACGGCACTGAAAGTAACCTCCACCAAAGAACAAGCCCCTTTCATCTAAACCACGGACAGCTGGGGCCACAACGACACTGTGGCCCCTCCCCGGTTCACCGGGGAAAGGCCTGACGCTTCTTTATCTAATGCTCTGACTTGCCCGCTTACTGGCCATCGGGTGGGGATGGTGGCGGAAGTACCGGCTCGACGCTGCAATCAATTCCGCCACCAAAGCAGCCATACCGTTCACCCTGAAGCGATGGCACATAATTGACGCCTGCCCCCGGCGCCGGTTCACGCATATGCGGAACGGTCAGCTGAAAATCCGCTTTTTCCTGGAAAATCACCACGAAGTCCGAGCCGCCGAAGGCGAAATTGGCAAACTCCCAGCCCTTTTCGGCCATAGCCCCTTCCTGAACCCAATCGCGCGGCTGGATGGCACTCACTTGGGCCATGCCCATCGGCGAAATTACCACCACACCATGATCTTCGGTTTCAATGCCGATCACCATGCGGGTCTGACCGAATTGCCAGTCAGCGGTGTCCTGCGGGTCATAATAGGCAATCCCGCCCGGCTCCACGGCTTCTTTCCAACCAGATTTCAGCCGCACCGCAGACTGCAGATGCTTCATATAGATCAGCTTGCCAGCCACTGGCACATGCAGACGGTGATAATTGTTCACGTTGAGGAACTGATGGGTCCAGGTGCCGCCATCAAAGATACTGGGATCAATGGAGCCAAATTCGGCAATCACCTTTTCGTCCGGCTCGCCGGTGATGAAGGTGTGCACATCGCTGTAAAGCTTGCCTTTGATCAGCTGGCCGGCCTGGCTGACCGTGTCATAATCGGTGATCAGTTTGCCGTTGTTGCTGATTGCCCACCAACCGGCAGAGTTGGAATCGCCGATGGAGACCACTGTATTGGGGTCTTTGTAGCCCTGCACGGGCCGAGACCCGGTTGGAAACTGCGTAGCGCAGAGCTCGCGCACAAAGAAATCCTGGAAGGTGGTGTAGCCCCCAGACGGTGGGCAATACCAATCGCCGAAATTGGGGTCGGACGTGAAGTCCGGCACATGCGCCGCCGATGCTGGCGTTTCCAGATAGTCACCCCAGGATTGGGCGATGGTGCGCATCCAGTTGGAAAAGGTCTCATTTTCGAACTGCAGCTGACCACGCGGATCTGTTGTTAATTGCCGGTCGACCAGGAAATAGCTGTACGACAGCATGTCCAGGATGTTCCAGTTGCAGTAGTTTTTGCCGTCCATGCTGACGCGGATAGCACCGTTATGGACATTCGTATCGATGTTCTGCGGATTATAGGTCACCAGCGCATCAACAAAGTCATAATAGTCATTGAGGCTCGCCACTGGATTGGTGTTCGGGTCATCATTGACCCGTTGGCCAAGCTCAATCGATTGCACCAGTGAATTGCGCAGGTTCTTGTCTTCCTCAACCAGATTGATCAAGGCCTGGGTCGCCGGCTGGCGGTCGACCGGTGGGCAGTCTTTCGCTAGGGCCACGCCGCTGCCGAGAAGGGCCAGGCTCACGCCGGCAACAGCAGCACATGTGAGGGAATTCTGTTTCATCAATTCCTCCAACGTCGTTCACAAGTTAACTAAGTGATTATTTTTATTATTAAATATTACGATATCACAATTTGAAGTTGCTGTTAAGCTCATTCACCACCGTAATACTTTTTGGCCGAAATTGTCGGGTTGACTATCGTGCGGATACGCCAACGCTAGACAAGCCTTGCCAAGCGCATCTGCGTCCAGGTCATGGAAAAAGCAGCGGATGAATTTGGTGATAGCGTTCGGTGTCAGACAGACCGTCTCAAAGTTTCACTTGGCGTTTCGCCGAAATGGGTCTTGTAAAGACCCGCCACACGGCCCAGCTGAGTGAACCCATGGGCGTGGGCCAGCTCGGTCACGGTACAGTCGTCCTTATGCAATCGCTTCAGCTCGCGCCGCAGCGCATGAAGACGGCGCAGCTCGAAGTACCGGCGTGGCCCAATCCCCAGAGTTGACTGAAAAGCATAATAAAGCTTGCGCTTAGACATCCCCAGCTGTCCGGCCAGGGTCTCGATATCGCCCTGTACATCGTCTTCACCCAGTTCGAAAACTGTTTCGGCGGATCGGACGATTTTGTGCTGCCGGGAGGCTGGAATTGCGGACACGCTCACAGATTGAGCTTCCATCCACGGCATCAAGACTTCTGACAGAACCTCCAGGACATGGTCCCGCCACATGCGTTTTTGATTGCGGAATTCGGGACTGTCTGAGACCTCCTGCAACCGCAACCACCGGCTTGCTGTCCGGCAGACTTCCGTTAGCCGGTTCAAACGTTCACCTGGAATCCGCCTTAACGGCGCCCCGCGTGGGGTCCATCCAAGCACGTCAACGAGATCTTCTGACACGGAAATCTCAAGGCTCAGAAGCGGGCCATGCAACAGGTAGTCGGTCTCTTGTCCCGGGTGCCAGACAAGCGCGTCTTTCGACCCGACTTCGAGGCCGGAACTCAGAACGGTTCCCTCGCTCTCGATCATATAACCGATATGAAGGCCATCTCCTTCCAGAACATCGCGCCAAAGCTGGCGCCCCTCGCTGCGTACCCAGTTCAAGGTGACTCCTTCAAAATCCTCCGCACGCAGTTCGAAGTTAAGAGGTCCGGCTGTAAGCTGTGTAAGGGAAGGGCTAATGCCCATGGTTTCAAACCAGAACATTTCGATTTCATCAAAGGTTTCGAAACGCACGCAGTCTGAATTCATTGCCCCGTCCGCAATAAGAAAATTGATAAATCTTGCACGATCTGAACAGCCCCTCGTTTTGAATAATGGCAGTGTTTCATCTCCGGTCAAGGACCTGTGCCCTTGCGTCAGAGCTCGTTGTTTTTGGGAGGCTAGAAATGAATTTCAGGAAATGGGGACTGCCGGCGTTGCTCGCGGGCGGCCTGATGACAACATTGGCGACGGCCGGTCATGCCCAAATGCTCAAAGACATCGCCGAAGCTGGGCCAAACGAGAACATCGGGCCAATGCCGCACGAAGTCCCAGGCGATCCGACCAAAATGAACATCAAGCAGGACAAGTCGACCAACATCTGGCGAGAAGAACGCAAGCCGTCAGGACGGCCAGCCGGCCCGATGGACGTCCAGCGTTATCAATTGCAAATGGAGCCGGTTGGTATCCAGACATTTTTCAAACTGCCTGTGGCTCTCACCCCGGAGGATCTCAAGGTCGGAGAGATTGACGTTGCGATTTTTGGCGCACCAACTGGGGCGTTGCCCCATTCGGCCGGCAACATGTGGGCGCCTGCCGAAGTTCGCACGACTCGCGATTATGGCGGTTATGGTGACCCGAAATTCCCGCTGAGCTGGGTGGAATATGAAACCTTGCTGGCGCCGTTTACGATCCTCAATGCGGTCGATTACGGCGATGCCGGGCTGAACGCCTACAATCAGGCTGAAACGCTCAAGGAAATCCGCCGAATGACACGGGATGTCGCTTCGGTCGGGGCCATCCCATTCATTGTTGGCGGCGACCACTCGGTTCCCAACGGCACATTCCGCGGCATTGTCGATGTTTACGGTAAAAACAACGTCGCCTTTGTTCACTTTGACGTTCATCTCGATCGTGATTCCGGCATGGGCAAATTCGGCGCCTATTATCATTCCGGCAGCTTCATGAACCGGGCTGTCTCTGAAGGCATGGTCGAAGGCAAGCATGTCATCCAATACGGGATGGCGACGCCGGTTTTTGGTCCAGAAGAATGGGATCAAGTGGCTGCAGAAGGCGGTAAAGTCTATCACATTCACGAAATCCGCCGGGATGGCGTCGAGGAGACTTTCAACAAAATCTACAATGACTTGAAAGACATCGATCTTGTCTATGTGTCCTTCGATATCGATACATTTGATATGAGTTATGCTCCAGGGACCGGATCATCTTCACCCATCGGATCGCATCCGGAAGACCTGTTCCCAATGCTGCGCCAATTTGCAGCGACCAAAACGATCGTCGGCGTCGACTTTGTGGAGTTCAATCCGTTTTATGACAACAAGGGCCAGCAGACTGCCAGGTTGGTCCGCCGGACGATGTTCCAATTCCTCACCGGCATAGCAATGAAAAAGGCAGGCATGGAACCGGATTACATTCATCCGCGCGTTTCTGGAGAGCCTTGAGCGGCCTGGGCCTTTCTGCCTGACATGATAAGCCCCGGAAGCCTGTTTGACTTCCGGGGTTTTGTTTCTTTTCAGGAGACTTCCGACCCTATCGGCTCGAGGCAGTGTCTTGCAGCTTTGACAATAACAGCAAATGGCGATACCTTTTCGCGCGGGTCCAGCCCCCGCCTCCCGCAGACACTTGTCCTGGTGAAGATCTGGAGTTTTTCGATCATCTGTTCCGCCACACATTTCGTGACGGAAGCAATGCGGGTCCTTCCTGAGAGCCGGTCACTGTTCGTTTGAACTGCTCTTAATTCGAAATGATTGATATGGAGAGCAGAATGTCGACCGGCACTGTTCAAGACAATTTTTTTGTCAAAAGTCCCCTTGGGCCGCTACTGGCCAAAACCGCCCTGCCGATCATCTTTGTCATGAGCATGAACGGCCTCCTGACAGTCGTGGATGCGATCTTTCTTGGGATTTACGTCGGGCCTGATGCGCTGAGCGCCGTGACCTTGATGTTTCCTGCCAGCATGCTGATCATCGCTTTAGCGACCCTTGTCTCAAACGGCATGTCGAGTGTGCTGGCCCGTCATCTGGGGGCCGGCCGGTTTGCCGATGCGCAGGCGATCTACACTGGCGCCCATGGCCTCGCCCTGGCCATCAGTTTGCTGCTTATTATTCTCTTTTTCAGTTTCGGCCAGCCGCTGACGCTGATTGCTGCAAACGGTGCAGTAACGATCGCCGAGATGGGCCACACCTACATGCAGATCAGTATTGTGTGGGCCCCGGTCTTCTTTGTGCTCGCCGTCAATTCCGACGCACTTCGCAACGAGGGCATGGTCGGTTTCATGGCCGCATCGAGCCTGCTGGTATCCTTGTCGAATATCGGGTTCAACTATGTCCTGATTGTTCTGTTGGGGCTGGGTGTCACGGGTTCGGCCTATGGAACCGTGTGTGCGCAGGTACTCGCTCTGGTCATCATGCTGGGCTACAGAGTGGTAAAACAAACACATCTGCCGCCGCGCGTGCTGTTTCACAATCGCATGATCTACGGCTGGCGGGACATCCTGGCGCTTGGGGCTCCGCAAAGCCTGAATTTCCTAGGAATTTCTCTTGGGACCGCCGCCACCATTGCGGCCCTGCAATGGGTGCAGGCGGCCAACTACGAGGCGACCATTGCGGCTTACGGCATTTTGACCCGGATCATGACCTTCATCATCCTGCCGCACCTTGGATTGTCGATGGCCCTGCAATCGATCATTGGCAACAATTACGGTGCCCGGCTCTGGGCCCGGTCAGATGACAGTCTGCGACTCGGTATGATCGTGTCTCTGGTCTATTGCCTCGGAACTCAGGCCTTTGTGAATTTTTTTGGGGTCTGGATCGCAGAGCTGTTCACCACTGACGCCCTTGTTCAAAGTGAAATCACGCGCATTCTGCCGGTCATGACGGCTTTGTTCTTTGCAGCGGGGCCCTTGATGATCATCGCAGCCTATTTTCAGGCAATCGGCGATGCCAGCCGCGCGGCAATCCTCAGCTTGATCAAGCCGTATCTGTTCCTGATCCCTTTGATCTTTGGATTGGCTGCTGTTGCCGGAGAACCGGGTATCTGGCTGGCAGGACCAGCCTCTGAGCTGATGCTCCTCGTGATGACAGTGGTCGTGCTTGCGATCACTGCGCGGAAAAACGACTTGAGATATGGGCTCTTTACATCCCGGCAATATCAACCCGCTCAAAGCTGAGCAGAAAACACTCGGCTAATATAAAAAAACCGGCCTCAGGATTGGGGCCGGTATTTGCCGCTCGTAGGATCAAAAACAAGCTTCTCGCCGCGGCCCGCCGGATCGGCCTTGGCGGCCGCATTTGAAATGTGATTTTCCACTTCGGCCATTTTCCGCTTGATCCGCTGCACGATCCAATACCCGCCAACGGCAAGGGCGGCGGCCCCTATCAACTCTGTCATTTGACGTCCCCTGTTCCTGTTTTCACACAAACCCCGCAATACGTCTTTTTAAAGACCGAAGCGCTGCCACATCAGCCGTTCTTCGGCCGCGGAAATAAGTTCATTGCCAAGCCCGGCGGTCAATGCTGACGGTTCGATACCAACACCCACAGCTGCCTTGCGTCCAAACATACCCCGCGGCGCTGAAATCAGTTTTGCTTCCGCCTTTTCGCCGTAGCGCTTTTTCAAGACACCGCGCAGATCCCCGATGGAATCCACAAGACCAAGGTTCATCGCACTGGTGCCGGTCCAGAACTTTCCAGTAAACAGATCCGGATCATCCGACAGAACATCGGCACGCCGGGATTTGACCATGTCTATAAACGTGTCGTGGATCTCTTGCTGCAGAGTTTTCAAATACTCAATGTCTTCAGCCACTTCCGGCTGGAAGGGGTCTAGTGTGACCTTTTTCTCGCCCGCCGTATAAACCCGGCGCTCGACGCCGATCTTCTTGATCATTTCGGTGAACCCGAAGCCGGCTGCAACAACACCAATGGAGCCCACCACAGAAGATGGATCGACAATGATCTCATCGCCTGCAAGCGCGATCATGTAACCGCCGCTGGCGGCCACATCTTCCACGAAAACAAGGACGTCTTTTTCGTTTTCCTTGGCAAGATCCCGGATCCGCTGAAAGATCAACCGCGACTGGACCGGAGAGCCGCCCGGAGAATTCACAATCAGCGCCACGGCCGGCGCCTTTTTCATAGAAAAGGCCTTTTCCAGCGGCAACGCGGCCGTTGCCAACGTCAGGCCAGGCCGCAGCGGGCTGGACATGCCAATGGCCCCCTGAAGGCGGACAACTGGGATGACCGGAGCATCATTTTTTAAAAAACCGGGCAGAAGGCGGCGCAAGAAAGACAGCACGTAGGATTTTCCCAAGAATTCTGAATGGTCTCCGAGATATAGGGGGTACCTAGGGATATGCCAATGCCGCTCATGCGCCTGTGTGGCTCAGTGCCCTCTTTTCAGGCCAAAGGGGGAGCTCTTTTGGGCCTTCATGACCCGTTGGCCGTTCTCGAGCTGACCCTTTTTATGAAGTCCTGGCGGTTTGATTTTCTCTGCAGCCATAAATTCAGTTTTCCGACTGAACTGCCACATCATCTTCACCCCGGCATAGTTGCCGGACCGCCACATTATGCGCCCGCGAACCGGTAAATCCATGCCCGGAATTTTTAGAATGATTGAATCTGACAGGAATTCCAGATGCTCACAATGAAGTCGGCACCCTGAGAGGCTGGCATCGACGATCTTGCACTTCAGGAATTTCGTTTTCTCGCTCGCCGACACATTTGCCGCAATTGAAACCGGCCGGCGCCGCTCTTTACGCTTTTCGCAGGCAACGTCGTCTTGAAATTCAAAGGCAACTCGAACTTCCTCAGGTCGAACTTCGCGGATCCGGCCCTTGATCATCTTGTCGACCCCGGCCAAACGGAGACCGATCAGTTTGTCCAATTCGGAATGTGTCGTGGATAAGACCCGGCAACCGGAACCATTGATATTGGTTGCAACGGCTTCCTCGCAGTCCAGTGTCTCAAAATCGAGGACCAGAACCAGGATGTTAGAGTCCCCAGAGTATTTTTCCACGATTTCCTTCAAATCAGATCTCCAACTATCTCGCCGCAAATCCCTCCGTACCTATCGTCAGATATTCTAGGGTTATAATTACAAATACAGATTTAACACTGGAAATAAATTGCAACTTATCTGCAAATTTCTTTACAATTCGAGACATTACTTCTTAGGAAGAAACTGCGTTTTCTCTTAAGAAATCAGCAATTTGCTTTTAACTTCCATGAGACGCGGAAGTTTTTTAGAAATTTACATTGCGGAATTGAGAGCTCCTTCTATTTTTTCCTACCAAGCTGCACCTGTGTTCCGGACGGAAGAAATTAGAAGCTTAAAAGAGCGAATTTCTAAATCGCAATTTTTGCGTGTATACTCAAAAAATCCCGCCAGGAGAGGCGTTTTTCCAAAGGGCTGCGCAAAAGGTAAGCTGGATGATATGTCGCCACAGCCGCAATATCCCGCCCGTTTATCGAGTAAGACATCCAACGGCCGCGCATCTTGCGGATTCCGTCTTGAACACCGAGCAGCGTCTTGGCAGAAGCTGCTCCTAAAAACACAAGCACGTCCGGATTGACCAATTCGATCTGTCTTTGAATGAATGGACGGCAGATTTCGGTTTCCTGTGGCGTGGGCGTCCGGTTTCCCGGTGGACGCCAAGGTACTGTATTGGCGATGTAAACGGATGAACGGTCGAGGTGGATTGCCTGAAGCATCCGATCAAGAAGCTGGCCCGACCGGCCGACAAACGGTTTTCCTTGGAGATCCTCGTCGCGGCCCGGCGCTTCGCCAATCAACATGACACGCGCATCTGGGCTGCCATCTGCAAAGACAAGCTTTTTGGCCGTCCGCTTCAAGTTGCAGCCATCGAAACTATCCAAGCAGGCGCGCAAGTCTTCGAGGTTTGCTGCCCCAGCGGCCAAATCCCGTGCCGCCGCAATGGCCGCCTGGTCGGGAATGGCCCCGTGGTCGGTTAAGCTGGCACTGCCCCTTTGGCCTGCTTGACCGGCTGCAGTGGCCCCTGCAAGAACTGACGGCGCCGCAGCGGCTGGCAGGTGTCCCGTTGTGGGGGGCCTCTGGCCCAAGTTGCCCGACCCTGATCCAGCGGGCCCAGCGGGCGGCATAGGAGTCTTCTGTTGCCGCTGTTCGGCATGGATTTGGGTCAATTTAACCCAGTCGACCGGATCATCGCCCAAAGCTGCATCCACGCCCGATGCCAGATAAAAATCCAGCAGAGCTTCTAGATGCCGAGATTGCGGTGGGCTTTGTTGCAAACGGTGTCTCCTGCGTTGCCGGCAACGGCCCTCGCGATCGGTGTAAAGCGCAATCAGCGGTGCTGACGTCCTAGCACCACCCAATGAGCAGTTAAGTGGCCGTCAAACTATGTCATTCCCGAAAGCGTGCCAAGATGGTGAGCTGCGCAGGCATAGGCTAACCACAAGTGCTCCACAACTCAGCCCCATCGGCACAACGTTACGTCACATTATCCACCCTGCGACAATTTACGTTTACGTAAACGTAACTTTTGGGCTTGACGCCCGGCTCTTGCTTTGGTCTATCTGGCCCCAAATACGATCATTCGGCTACAGGTTTCGCATTTTCATATGGAAAATGTCGGGATTTGCCCATCACTTGACGGCAAACCGAGCGAAACCTGCACAGCGACATTGGGCGGAGGGAGACAAGATGAGCGAACAGGACGCGCTGGGCGAACGCGAAAGCATGGATGTGGATGTGGTCATTGTTGGGGCTGGCCCCGCTGGCCTTGCAGCCGCGATCCGTTTGAAGCAGATATCTGCTGAAAAAGGCGAAGACATCAGCATTGTCGTTTTGGAGAAGGGGTCTGAAGTCGGTGCGCATATTCTCTCGGGCGCCGTCGTCGATCCGATTGCTCTAGACCAACTGCTGCCTGAATGGCGTGAAGAAGACAGCCCGCTCAAAACCGCGGTAACGGACGACCAGTTCATTCTGCTGGGGCCGGCAGGTTCCATGCGGCTGCCAAACCTGTTTATGCCTAAGCTGATGAACAACCATGGCAATTACATCGTCTCCTTGGGCAATGTCTGCCGCTGGCTTGCTGAAAAGGCCGAAGCGCTTGGTGTTGAAATCTATCCAGGCTTTGCCGCAGCCGAAGTGCTTTATGACGATGACGGAAAGGTCGTTGGCGTGGCCACCGGCGATATGGGGATTGGCCGGGACGGCAAGCCCAACGCCATGTTCACCCGCGGCATGGAACTGCGCGGCAAATACACATTGATCGGTGAAGGGGCCCGTGGTTCGCTCGCCAAAGAGCTGATCGAGAAATATGATCTCGACCAGGACAGCGACGTTCCCAAGTTCGGGATCGGCATCAAAGAGCTGTGGCAAATTGACCCGGCCAAACACAAACAGGGTCTCGTTCAACATTCCTTCGGCTGGCCCTTGGACCGCAAGACCGGTGGCGGCTCTTTCCTCTACCACCTGGAAGACAACCAGGTTGCTGTCGGCTTCGTGGTTCACCTCAACTATGAAAACCCTTGGCTGTCACCTTTCGACGAATTCCAGCGCTTCAAAACCCACCCGGCAGTCCGGGAAACATTTGAAGGCGGTAAACGCATAGCTTATGGCGCCAGAGCTATCACCGAAGGCGGCTATCAGTCCGTCCCGAAACTGTCTTTCCCGGGCGGTCTCTTGATGGGCTGTTCGGCCGGTCTCTTGAACGTCCCGCGCATTAAAGGCTCTCACAACGCTATGCTGTCCGGCATGCTGGCCGCCGAAGAAGTTATGGCAGCTCTTGGCCGCGGCGAAGCGAACAGCGAACTGACCAATTACGACACCGCTTGGCGCGAAAGCTCGATCGGTAAGGATCTTTGGAAGGTTCGCAACGTGAAGCCGCTCTGGTCCAAGTTCGGCTTGGCGCTGGGCGTTGCCATGGGCGGCCTGGACATGTGGACCAACGAGCTGTTCGGCTTCTCCTTCTTTGGCACAATGAAACACGGCAAAAAGGATTCAGAGACGCTGAAACCGGCCAAGGACTGCAAGAAGATCGATTATCCGAAGCCGGATGGTGTGATTTCCTTCGACAAGTTGTCGTCGGTCTTCCTGTCCAACACCAACCATGAGGAAGATCAGCCGATCCACCTGAAGGTGGCCGATGAGACCCTACAGAAGATGTCAGAACACGACGTTTTTGCTGGCCCGTCGAACCGCTATTGCCCGGCTGGTGTGTATGAGTGGGTGGAAGAAGACGGCAGCGCGCCGAAGTTCCAGATCAACTCTCAGAACTGCGTCCATTGCAAGACCTGTGACATCAAGGACCCGAACGGCAATATCACTTGGACGGTGCCGGAAGGCGCTGGCGGCCCGAACTATCCGAACATGTAACGGCCCGCGTAACAGTTAACAGATCTTGGAAAAGCAGCCGCATGTTTAGATATGTGGCTGCTTTTTCTCTACTATTTCCCTTTGCCGCCGCATTTCATTCAAATATCCGTCACCCTTTGGGATCAAGAGGGCTTCCTCCCGCGGCCTTGCCGCAGATTGTTTATTAAGAGGAAGCAATTGACCCATTCTGTGTTGATGACCTGTACCCTTGCCGCCGCGATGACCCTGGGCTCTGCAGTCCTTCCATCATCCTCCATTTCAGGACCACTCTCGGTCAGCCAGGCACAGGCTGACACTGGCGCTGCCCGGCGAACCGCACGGCGCACGGCCCGCCGCGTTTCAACCCGGCATGCGCGCTATTACCCAAGCCTTCCGGCAAACTGCACCCGCATCATTGTCAACGGTATTGCCTATCATCGCTGTGGCACGGTCTATTACCAGCCGGTCGTCCACCAAGGCGCGAATGTATTTGTCATTGTGACCCCTTAAGCGCTGGCATAAACTTGAAATGACGTTGGCGGAGGTGATGACAATCGCCTGCGCAACAACAGCTGGGGAGCGGGCAATCTGGCCGCTCCTCTGCCCCCCAGGCAAGGAATAAAAGTGTCCGGCAAGCGCTATTTGGAGAATTCGATCCAATCGCCTGCTGCATAAGCATATTTTATGGCTCGATAGTTTTGCAGCGTAATTAGTCAATTGTCATTACTGACAGTGATTCGTCTGAAATTGCGTAATTGCTGCAATATTCTGCAAATCAAAATTATACGGTTGCTGAATAACTTACCGCTCTGCGGCGGAATTTTGCGTTTGCATCGTGAAAATTACGCAAAGTTGTGTAAGGGTTATTCACCCTATAAGCATTATCTATACATCAATAGATAAAGAAAATACAAAATACAATTCATTGAATTTAAAGAGCTTCTTGCACTCCAACAACTTTCACCACAATTAGTAATTGCCCCTATACAACCAAACAAAAACACCATGCACTCTATTTATAATGTTGTTTTTATACAATTATTCTGGAATTTACACACTGCCATTAGTACGATTGGTTGTATTTGCACATTGCAATTGATTAATTTAGCTTACCTCTAGCGGGGCACTCCAAGACAAAAAACAACGCAATGCGAATGGAAGCTTTCGTCCCTGCCGATGGCTCAAAGCGCTTCGGTTAAACGGAGCCAAACGGCTTTGATGCCTTGTGGAACTGGATTTGCCAGCAACGAAAATGAGACGCGGCGGTCTTGTTTTCAGAGCCCGGTAGTTCCTTTTGAAACATCAGCGCGGGACTAACCTGCACTGACCCCATCGACCGCAAGGCATCGCACCGGGAAGGCCACTTCCCGGTGCATTTCATTTCAGCACTCATTCAGATGATTTTGCCGACGGTTGGCGCGTTACGCGGCGGTTTTCCGCGACTGAGGACGGCGGCGGCGGTTTTTATTAAACCGGCGGCCATTGTCGTTGTCGCCTGCTCCAGCGGTCTTGTTGAACCTGGGCCTTCCAGAACCGCCGGACTTGCCGTTTTTACCCCGTTTTGCGCTTTTGGCAGCCGACATTGGCGGCACCTCGCCGCTCGCAACGGCGATATCAATTCCGATCAGTTTTTCGATCTGGCGGAACAGGCCAATCTCTTCCGGTGCGCACAGGGCAATGGCATCGCCATCGGCCCCTGCCCGGGCTGTGCGGCCAATCCGGTGTACATAAGCTTCCGCGACTTCCGGGAGTTCGAAGTTGTAGACATGGCTGACGCCCGGGATGTCGATCCCGCGGGCTGCAACATCGGTTGCCACCAGAACGTTGATGTCACCGGCCCGCAACTCTTTGATGGCTCGGTCCCGCTGGTTCTGGCTTTTGTTGCCGTGAATGGAGCCAGCGGCAATCCCCGCCTGGCTGAGCTTGCGCATCAGCCGCTCGGCACCGTGTTTGGTGCGGCAGAACACCAGAGACATGTCGTCTGGCTGGCCCGCCAGAACATCGACCAAAAACCCGGTCTTGGCCTTGGCATCCATGAAATGCACCGCCTGGCGGATCTTGTCAGCTGTACGGCCAGCCGGAGACACTTCAACACGCGCCGGATCTGTCAGATAAGACTGCGCCAATTCGTTGATCTGCTTGGGCATGGTGGCGGAGAACAGAAGCGTCTGGCGTTCCTTGGCAACCAGGCTGGCAATGCGCCGCAGGGCATGAATAAAGCCGAGATCCAGCATCTGATCGGCTTCGTCGAGGACGAGATAAGACGCAGACCCAAGATCCACCGCCTTGCGGTCGACCAGATCCAGCAAGCGGCCCGGTGTTGCCACCAGAATATCGGTGCCTCTGGACAGACGCTTGATTTGGCCATTGATCGAAACACCGCCGACAACGGATGTGACCCGCAGCGGTGTGGTCTTCAAGAACGAGATCAGGTTCTTGGCGATCTGGTTGACCAGCTCGCGGGTCGGCGCCAGGATAAGCGCGCGCGTGCCTTTGGCCATTGGCTTTTGCGGCTCCGCGAGAAGACGCTCGATCAGCGGCAAGCCAAAAGCCGCAGTTTTTCCTGTGCCTGTTTGGGCAAGTCCCATCAGGTCCCTGCCATCGAGCACAAGCGGTATGGCTTTTTGCTGGATCGGCGTCGGCGCATCGTAGCCGTTCTCCGCAACAGCCTTCAGGAGGTGTTCGGACAGCCCGAGCTCATCAAATTTTGTCAATTCTTATCCTTTGTGGCCAAGGGCCACGCCCGCAATGGAGGTGCAACCGGCCTGGAGTACATTCCGGCTCAGAAACATGGTTGCTCCGTGTGATTGCGCTGGCATCATATGTGAGAAGACTTCCGCACCGCTTTCTCAAAAAGCGTGCATTTCCACTCAGTTTCCTCCTGGACCGGTGTCCAGGATGAGGCGAGCGCCCGATTTTGGCCGAAAGCCCGACTCGGACCTTTCGAAACCGCGCTCCGTATATCTGTCCGGCTCTGGAAAAGTCAAGCGATAGAAGAACCATCGCTGAAATGTGTGGTATCGGTTTAACACATTGTATGCAAAATTGCTTTTTTACTGGATGTTGATTGGCAATCAGCCAGCTAAGGGCCTGTATATTGAGTGAATTACTGTCAAAAGTAACTAGATTATATGGCAGATTATCTAAAGCTCAATTGGAAGCGATCGTAATTTCCGCCACAGCTCTCGCCTTATGGTTGATGGCGGCGGAGGTTGATCTATTCGAGATTGTCGTCGAGTTCATGGAAGACCATGAAGACTTGGAACTCGATGAAATTTTTTTGGCGTTTAGTATTGCCGGACTAGGTGGTTTCATATTTGGCGCACGGCGGCTACAGGAACTCGGCCGCGAACTGAAACTCCGGAAAAAAGCGGAGCGCCGATCAACTTGGCTCGCCCAACACGATCCACTGACGCGTTTACCAAACCGGCGTTATCTCTCTGAGTATTCAAAAACACTTCACGTTTCGAACCATCCGGCCGGAACAATTTCCGTTTTGGCGGTCGATCTCGATGGCTTCAAGAAGGTCAATGACCTGCTTGGCCATGACGCAGGTGACAAACTGCTGGAAGCGACTGCAGACAGGTTGCGGCAATCCTATTCTAACAGCACCGTCTTTCGCCTTGGCGGCGATGAGTTTCTAATCGTTGCACTGAAATCTGAAACGCCAAACACAGACCAGCGGGACGCGGCCGAGGCGCTGGTCCGGCTGTTGAACAAACCGGTCGACCTGTTTGGCGTCAGTGCAGAAGTCGGTGCCAGCATTGGAATTGCGACCAACTCAAACGAAACGGCCAAATTGGAAGATCTTCTGTTTTCAGCAGATGCAGCGCTTTATTACGCAAAACGGGCTGGCCGGAACAACGTCGCGTGCTTTGAATCGTTCATGCGCGAAGATGTGTCCAAACGGGCAGCGCGGCAGGCGAGTGTCAGAACGGCCTTGGAAGAAAACAAACTCGTTCCCTATTTTCAGCCAATCCTTGATCTGGAAACCGGAATGGTGGTGGGTGTGGAAGTCCTGACCCGTTGGCCAGAAAACACCGGCTCCCCGTTTTCAACCCAAGAAATTATCGGTTTTGCTGAAGAGCTCGGCCTCATACTGCCCTTTTCCGAACACCTCCTGCGCCTCTCGATCGCCAATTCAAAAGAATGGCCGCAAGAGCTCGGGCTGTCTTTTAATCTTGGCCCGGCCATGCTGTCCGACAAACGGCTTGCAGAACGCATCGAGAGCATCCTTAGCGAGACTGGATTTGCCCCATCGCGGCTGATCATCGAAGTCTCTGAAGCAGCGTTGCATTTGCACTACAACACCGCCAGCATAACGCTGCCGAAGCTTTCCGCACTTGGGATCAGGATTGCCCTCGACGGTTACGGCGCCGGTCACAGCAACCTCAGGGAACTGGCCAGGATGCCATTTGATATCATCAAGCTGGACCGGCTTTTGCTCGCTGATGCGGTTCAAGAAGACATCGGAACGTCGGTCTTTGAAAGCTATGTCAAAGTGATCAAGGGACTGGAAAAACCGATCGTCGCGATTGGCATAGAAACAGATGCACAAAAGCAGCTCGCACAGAAACTGGGATGCCAATTCGGGCAAGGCCATCTGTTCTCGCCAGCGGTTTCGGAAGCGGACATATCAGCGGTTTTGAAGACCCGCCTTCAAACAGAAAGCTCCGGGCATCAAGACACCAGTCTCAATGGTGAGCCTTCTCCAATACCGCTGGACTGACCCATCAAAACGTCACTTGGGCTGGAGCCGGATCAGCTTGCCATCATCGCTGTCGGTGAGCACATAGAGAAAGCCGTCCGGCCCCTGGCGGACATCCCGGATGCGCTCGCCAAGATCCTGAAGCAACTGCTCTTCGTTCACCACACGGGCGCCATCAAGCGTCAGTTTCGCCAGATGCTGGCCGCGGAGTGCGCCAACCAGAAGAGCCCCGTTCCAATCCGGGTATTTGTCGCTGGTGACAAAAGCCATGCCTGAGGGCGCAATCGACGGATCCCAATAATGGATCGGCTGTTCCAATCCGGCCTTTTCCGTGCCTTCGCCGATCTTGCCGCCGGAATAATGGCGGCCATAAGAAATGATCGGCCAGCCGTAGTTCTTACCAGCCTCCGGAATGTTGATCTCATCGCCGCCCCGCGCACCGTGCTCGACGGTCCATAAAACGCCCGTCTCCGGGTGGATCGCCGCGCTTTGCGGATTGCGGTGCCCGATCGACCAGACCTCCGGCTGGTAGTCGGAGTTTCCGGCAAATGGGTTTCCAGGTGCTGGAGCACCGTCTGACGTCAAACGCAGCACAGAACCGGAATGATCTCGCGTGTCCTGCGCTCGCGGCGCCTCCCCCCGGTCGCCCAGGGTCATAAACAAGTTGCCATCGGCATCAAAAACAAGGCGGGAGCCGAAGTGGCGGCCGCCATATCCGCGATTGTTGCCTCTGAAGATCGTTTCGCCTTCAACAAGCTCAAACTCCGGACCAGCTTGTCCAAGAATGGCCCTATAAAGCGATGTCCCGGCGCCTTCCGGTGATCCTTGGGAAAAACTCATGAAGATTGTTTGATCGGCATCGAAGGTGGGGCTGACCGCAACATCCAGCAGACCGCCCTGCCCTTGCGCAAAGACTTCCGGCGTCCCCCGGACAATTTGCTGGTCACCGTCTTCCTTGACGACTTTCAAAACGCCATCCCGCTCGGTGATGAGATAGCCGCCGCTGGGGAGAAATGCGACGCTCCAGGGATAAGACAGTCCTGAGGCAACGGTCTCCAGCGTCACGGCAGATTGCGCCTGCGCGTTCTGTCCGGGTGCTGACACAAATCCCAACAGAGCAACAACTGCCAGAACCAGCGTCCAGATATGGCTGATAAAACCGTGCCGGGCTTCCTGCCGCCAATATGCGTGTTGCACACCATCCTCCCCAAGCGATTAGCGCGCCGCAAAGCCCATTGGCTCCACAGCCGCAGTCCAGCTTTAGAGATAGGAAGTGTTTTTGGAAGGAACAGGGGGATTTGCTTGCTGAGTTTGAATTGTCGTCCCAGCCCCCGCCTTCGCGGGCATAAACTCAGGCTGGGACCTAGTATTCCATGTAGTGAGTGATGGGAGAAATTTCTTCTCCAAGAGGTTACCGGGCCCCAGCCGGAGCCAGTGCCCGCGAAGGCGGGTGTTGGGGCGACAAAAACGGAGAAAGACATCTGCACCACTGCCAATTTCAGACGTTTTCCTTCACCTCCAGCCGTGCCGCGATCGTCCGCTTTTCGTAGGCCACATTCCAGTCGATCAGCGTGCGCCAGACTTGTTCCACCTGATCGCCTTCCAGGCCAAGATCTTCCGCCCGCTGTTTGATCGCCTCGACCATGGTTTCGATGCGGTCGTGGTCAAAAGCCTCGTCCGGGTGCTGTTTCAGCTGGGCCATCCGCCGGACATACCCCTGCCTTTGTGCAAAGATTTTTAAAAGCTCATGGTCAAGCGCATCAATTGACGTGCGGATGTCTGCCTTGGTCTGGCAGTCGGCGGGGGCTTTTAGGTCTGTCATGCGCCATCGCTTGCAGTTGGCTTTGAAAAACATCAGCGAAGAGGAAGGGTCCGCTGGCTGTATGTTCAAGATAAGGCTCTGGTTATTCCCGGATCATCGGGCTGACAAGGTGCAAATTGCCGCTCTGTTCAGGCCGGACGAACTCGGCTGTTGTCAGCACGGACTCAAAAAAACATCATCCCCGGCATTGGGCCGAGGATGACGTTCGATGGGTCAGAGAACGCTGTCAGCCTTGGCTTATTCCGGAGCCTTTGTTTGCGCCTCGACACTGGCCAGCGCCGACATATTGACCACGCCGCGCGAAGTGACCGACGGGGTCAGGATATGCGCCGGTTTTGCTGCGCCCAAGAGAATCGGCCCGACGTGAAGCGCCTGGGTCGCCACCTTCAAAAGGTTGTGCGCGATGTTGGCCGCATCGAGGTTCGGGAACAACAACAGGTTGGCCTCGCCAGTCAATTTGCTGTTCGGCATGACCCGCTCGCGCAGAGCGACACTCAAGGCTGAATCGCCGTGCATTTCGCCATCAGCTTCCAGCTCCGGGTTGCGTTCCCAGATCATGTCCAAGGCTTCGCGCATTTTCCGCGACGAGGCTGTGTCCCGGGAGCCAAAGTTCGACATGGATAGCAGTGCCACTTTCGGCTCAATGCCGAAGCGGCGGATTTCCTGAGCCGCCAGCTCGGCCATTTCCGAGATTTCTTCTGCAGTCGGATCTTCGGTCACAAAAGTATCGGACAGGAACATAGCGCCCCGACTGTTGATCAACAGCGACATGGCGGAAAGATCCCGTGCTGTGTCGCACACGCCGATCACCTGGCGGATGTCACGCAGATGTTTGGTGAACCGGCCTTCCAGACCGCAGATCAGAGCATCGGCGTCACCGCGGCGCACCGCAATCGCCGAAATGACCGTCTGGTTGGTCCGCACCACAGTTCTCGCCGCATCTGGCGGCATGCCCTTGCGGCCAACACACTCCAGATATTCATCGGCATAGTCGCGGTAGCGCGGATCGTCCTGCGGGTTGACGAATTCAAAGTCGACATCCGGACGGATCTTCAAGCCGAAGCGTTCGCAGCGTGCGGTCAACACGTCCGGCCGGCCAACCAGGATCGGCTGAGCAATGCCATCTTCAAGAAGCACCTGGGCCGCGCGCAGCACCCGCTCGTCCTCGCCTTCCGCATAGATGATCTTCTTCGGATCCCGGGCTGCGTTCTGGATGATCGGTTTCATGATCAGGCCGGATCGGAAGACAAACCGGTTCAGCCGGTCATGATAGGCGTCGAAGTCTTCAATCGGCCGGGTGGCAACACCGGTATCCATGGCAGCCTTGGCCACTGCCGGCGCGATGCGCAGGATGAGACGCTGATCAAAAGGCGACGGGATCAGGTAATTCGGGCCGAAGGTTTCGGTCTTACCGCCATAGGCGCGGGCGGCAACGTCCGAGGGCTCCTCTTGAGCAAGACCCGCAATCGCTTCAACGGCCGCGCGTTTCATTTCCTCGTTGATGGTCGTCGCCCCGACATCGAGTGCGCCGCGGAAGATGTATGGGAAACACAGGACGTTATTGACCTGGTTGGGATAATCGGAGCGCCCGGTACACATGACCACGTCGTCGCGCACAGCTTTGGCGTCTTCCGGCATGATTTCCGGGTTGGGATTGGCAAGCGCCAGGATCAGCGGCCCCTTGCCCATCTTCTTGACCATGTCCGGCTTTAGAACGCCGGCGGCAGACAGTCCCAAGAACACATCCGCGCCGTCGATAACGTCGTTCAAGGTCCGCTTGTCGGTGTCTTGGGCAAAGACTTCTTTCCACTGATCCATCAAGGCCTCACGGCCCTTGTAGACGACGCCTTCGATGTCGGTGACCCAGATGTTTTCGCGTTTTGCGCCAAGCGTGACCAGCATGTTCAGACACGCAAGCGCCGCAGCACCTGCACCGGAGGCAACAATCTTGGCCTCCTCGATCTTCTTGCCGGCCAGTTGAAGGCCGTTGCGAACCGCAGCACCTGCAATAATTGCTGTGCCATGCTGGTCGTCATGGAACACCGGAATGTTCATCTTTTCACGCAAGGCATCTTCGATCATGAAGCACTCAGGCGCCTTGATGTCTTCCAGATTGATACCGCCAAACGTCGGCTCCAGCACGGACACTGCGTTTACGAATTTGTCTACGTCGGTTTCGTCAACCTCAATGTCGAAGACATCAATCCCGGCAAATTTCTTGAACAGGACCGCCTTGCCTTCCATCACCGGCTTGGAGGCGAGCGGGCCGATGTTGCCAAGCCCCAGAACGGCGGTACCGTTGGAAATTACTGCAACCAGATTGCCTCGGGCGGTGTAATTGGCCGCCTTCGTCTCGTCTTCAGCGATTTCGAGACATGGGGCGGCAACACCCGGCGAATAGGCCAGCGCCAAGTCGCGCTGGTTGCCGAGCGGTTTGGTTGCCTGAATTTCCAGTTTTCCGGGTTTGGGGTGTTCGTGAAAGAAAAGGGCTGCTTCGGTCAAATCGCTTTCTGTTTTTATATTATCGCTCATGCCTTTTCCCTGTCTTCCTGACATTCCCTTAGGTCACTCGTCAGATACCGGTATCTGAACCGGATGCCCCCGGCCATGACCTGTTAGACTTTATGATTAATATCTGACCTTTACCCGGCGCGATGCCAAATGAGAACCCGTAATAAACCAAAGAGCACGACGCCATTCAGGATATGCCACAGGAAATGTGTTCCCAGCGGCCATTGATTACATAACGGCCCGTCAAGCGCGCGAATAGTTAGCGAAACGGTAAACAGTATCCCGATTTGGAGGACTTGGCTTCCCAGCCTCCGATCCAAGCGAAAGAGCAGTCCGCCGATCAAGAAGATTGCCAACGCGGCGGGGACATAGGCCGCTGAACCGCCAAAGTAAGGCGCCCAGATTTGCCCAGCGACCGGTGCGAGCATGAAAAACCCAATGACGACTGCGAAACAGATGACCCAATGTAATTGTAGAAGCCGGCGCAGGGCCAACAGCATATATACATGGATGAAAACCGTTATCGGAATGGTGTCCGTGTACACTGCCCATCGGGTCGCGACGGTGTGAAACAGGAATGACCCAGTTCCGATTGCCATGACGACACCGATCAGGAAGAGAACGGGCCAATCCCTTGGGGTGTTGCGCTGCCAAAGCAAAAACGCTGCACCGGCCGCAAGGAAAAAAGCAGCGTTGGTGACTGCATTAATAGGCTCAGACCAGAATTCAGGACCGATCCGTTCACAATAAATGTCCATCGGGTCCGTCAGAGCCATAACTGCCTCCTAATTGGTGTCGGCCGGTATTCAGCCGATTACACCCCGCACCTGTCAGTTTTCGCAAGCATTTCACCGAGGCGAGAGATACCTTCGGTTATTTTTTCAGGAGGTGTTGCCGAAAAGCTTAGGCGCAAGGTGTTGGTGCCGCTGCCATCTGCAAAAAACGCCTTTCCGGGTACAAAGGCCACTTTCGCCTCTTCCACCGCCGTTTTCAAAAGGGCGGCTGCATCAATCCCTTCGGGCAGCTCCACCCAGACAAACATGCCGCCTTCCGGACGGGTCCAACGGGTACCGAAGGGCATATGGTTTTCCAAGGCCGTTAGCATGGCGTCCCGCCGCTCGCGGTAGGTTTTCCGGATTTTGCCGACCTGCGCCTCAAAGACCGTTTCGGCCACATGGGCCATGGCTTCCTGATTGAGGCTGGACGAGTGCAAATCCCCGGCCTGTTTCAAAAGAACCAAGCGGGAAATCACGTCCTTTGCGCCGCAAACCCAGCCGAGCCGTAAACCTGGTGACAGGGTCTTGGAGAAACTGCCACAATACAGCGTACGGGTGTTTTCAATACCGCCGGACCGTTTGCAATCGAGCGCTAAAACCGGCGGCACCGGCTCACCGTCATATCGAAGGCTTTGATAAGCGCCGTCTTCAATCACAGCACACTCCAGCTCGTCCGCCAGACTGAGCAGGCGCGTTCTGCCCGCTTCATCCAGGGTTTCCCCTGTCGGATTGGCAAAGTCCGGAGACAGATAAGCAAACTTGACCGATCCGCCTGCTGCTGCAGCCGCCGTCCGGTAATCGCCGGCAGACCGGTTGGTCATCGGATCCAGGCGGTCGTAATTCGGCTCATAGGCGTTAAAGGCTTGGAGCGCCCCAAGATAGGTCGGCCAGCCGACAAGCGCCGTATCTCCGGCCGATAAAAACAGTTTGCCGATGAAATCGAGCGCCTGCTGGGACCCGGAGGTGATCAGGATGTTGTCTGGAGTACAGTCAATGCCGAGCTTGGCCATTTCACCCGCCAGCCAGGTGCGCAGCCGAACATTGCCCTCGCTGACCGAATACTGCAGGCCGCTTGATGCCCCCTCGCCGCTGAGCACCGTGCCATAAGCTTCTTTGAAAGCCTCTGAAGGAAACAATGCAGGATCTGGAATGCCGCCAGCAAAGGAAATGATGTCTGGCTGATCAAGCAGTTT
This sequence comes from Roseibium sp., assembly GCF_965216085.1. Classification (GTDB taxonomy): domain Bacteria; phylum Pseudomonadota; class Alphaproteobacteria; order Rhizobiales; family Stappiaceae; genus Roseibium. Next base: position 4,505,992 of record NZ_OZ244138.1, read on the forward strand.
CAAAAGTTCTCGGATTTCCGAAGCGCTCATCCGCTTAGCGCGTGTTGCCAGTACGGCATCCCAGGTCATCATGTTTGGCTCGATTGTGTTTTGTGACGCTCTATATTTAAGTCAATAATACTGACCTAATTTGAATGCAAGTGTCTCAATATTGTTATTTTTTGTAATTTTATTTCATTTTTATGTAAGATCTGGCGGGTGAAGGGGATCGAAACGCTCGCAACGCGCGACACCGTCATCACCGGACTTGATCCGGTGATCCATGCCGTTCTGTCTCCCTTCGGTCAGCCTTACTTGGGGCAAGGAAACGGAATGGATGCCATGATCAAGTCATGGCATGACGGAGGAGTTGATGGTTATAGTACCCGCAGCGGCTAGGCCCCTTATATACCGCTCACCGTGGCGGCATGACGCATCCTGCCCCTTTCTCTGGCACCAGCTTCCTCAATCGCCTATGTCTAGATTGCGCATCACTCGTGAGATCAGGGTGAGGCGACCAAATGCAAAGAAGAGCCGCCCATGTCCCGTATCGATGAAAGCCGTCCATTCGTATCGCTCAACATTGCCGTTCTGACGGTCTCCGACACAAGGAAACTGGAAGAAGACCGGTCGGGCAACACGCTGGTGGACCGTTTAGAAAAGGCCGGCCACAAGTTGGCCGACCGCAAGATCGTCACGGACGACGTGCCGGCTATTCAGGCGGTGGTGAAGGACTGGATATCCAACAGCGGTGTGGACGTGATCATCTCCACCGGCGGCACTGGCTTTACCGGCCGGGATGTGACGCCGGAAGCGATGGAACCTCTGTTTGAAAAGAAAATGGACGGGTTTTCGGAAGTCTTTCACCGGATCTCCTATGACAAGATCGGCACATCAACCATTCAATCCCGGGCAACCGGCGGTGTGGCCGGAGCCACCTACATCTTCGCTCTGCCCGGCTCGCCAGGCGCCTGCAAGGACGCCTGGGACGGCATCTTGAAGTGGCAGCTCGACTACCGCCACATGCCCTGCAACTTCGTGGAAATCATGCCCCGTCTGGATGAACATCTGAAGCGCGGCAAACTGCAAAGCGCATAACGCAGGTGACATTCCAAACCCGCATTGCGGACCCTTCGGACGAGACTTCTGTCTCTGGCCTACTTAGCCGGAGCTACAGAGCGCTGTTGCCTCAGGTCTATGGCGCCGAACTGCTCAGTGCCGCTTTGCCTCTGATCACAAAGGCGCAACCGAAGCTGCTCACGTCTGGCACCTATTATGTTGCCGAAACAAACAGCGGGAAACTCATTGGTGCCGGCGGTTGGACCAAACACTCACCGACGGCACGAGACGAAACACCGGCGAATGGCAACATCCGGCACTTTGGAACGGACCCGGAGTACACGGGTAAAGGCGTGGCGCGAGCGCTGATGGATAGATGCTTTGAAGCGGCACGTCGTGCTGGGCTCCAGGAACTGAACTGTTACTCGACCCTCAACGCCGAAGCGTTTTACAAGTCGTGCGGTTTCATCACGAAAGAGACTTGTATGATCGAATTGCCCGGCGGGGTACAGTTTCCGTCAGTCCGCATGGAAATCACTCTCTAGGCAATTGGCTCCCGCCCTAAGGTTTCCCGGCCGAGGCCAACGGATAGGGCTTTCCGCTTCAGCCACCTCCCGCTTCCCGGACCGCTGCGTAGCGCAGAACCGGGGCCCTCTTTATTTTCGGCATTACTATTGGTCCGGTTACCGCCTGGGCGGTTTCGCTCTTCAATGAAATGAGGTCTCAAAACCTCACTTTTCCTTGGGCCGGAACGGCTCCAGGATTTCCACGTCCATCGTTTTGATGCGGGCAAAGCGTTCGTTGACATCGTTGGTCACGGCCCATGTGTGCCGAGTTTTGGCAACCAGTTCGCCGCCATTTGGCAAGAGACCAGCCCAATCGAAATCGACTGCCACTGTGTAGAGGCCGTCCTTGCCATTCACAGAGAAATTCTCAAGGACATGGGTGCTGGCCTCAACCTGGGATGCCGGACCTGCCAGCCAGGCCTTAAACTCCTCAAAAGACCGGATCGGGCCGCTGGAAAAGTTCAGCTGAAATTCATCGGCCAGGATTTCACGCATCGGTTTTGGATCGCGATCTGGATCCTCGATGAAACTCAACCAGGCGTGAACCAGGCTGCGCATCCGGTTTTCCGGATAGGCATCCGCATAGTCATCGCCCGGCACTTCTTTGACAGGCTTGATCTCAACACTTGTGATGAGTGGCAATCCGCTGTTCTGCGGCGCAAATGAAACAGAATAGGCGAGCTCCGCCTGGCGGACAGCGTCCTCATCCAGCATGCCCAGGTTTTGATAGATGATTGTAGCGGTCAGGTTCATCGAACCGTCGGCCATATGCGTGATTTTGGAAGATGTCACCTGGTGTGAATTGCGCCAGGTTTTAGGCAACTGGTCGACGCGAGTTTCATATTCCTCATGTCCGTTTGCGGTTCCAAGGGAAGAAGATACCTGGACATCTTTGCTCAGGATATCCAACGCATTCCCTATGCCACCTTCAGGGCGTTCGTATATCTGAAACCAGCGGTAAAACTGCACCTTGGCGGCATGCTCCATGTAACCGTTGCGAATGTCGTTTTCGGTCATGTGGGCATGTCCCTGCGCTGAGGTGCATAACAGAACCACACCCGCGAGAAATTTTGAGAGATATGTCATGGGTCACGGCCAGTCTTAAATTAATGAGCGATTGCTCATTATATAGATCAAGCCGCAACACCCCGCCAGCACAAATCAAAAATTTCTTCTGCGAAATCTGGGTCTGGTGCCACCCCGCTCATGGCGGTCTGCCGGCCTAACCGTAAAGCCGGCGCGGAAAGAACGGTATTAATCGCCCGGACATTTGCTGGCCGCAAAGTGCCGTCGGTGATCGCAGCCTCGATGATCTGTCCGATATCCTGAGCCATTTCCTGGATTACCGCATCTTCTTCCGGCAGCAGGACGGATGTATTGAGGATCACCTCGGCAAAAGCGAAATCTTGAGGATGATTGTGGGCAAAGTCCAACAGGGCAAACCACATCGCACGAAGCTTGTCTTGGGATGTGCTCTGCGCCTTTGCTGCGGACATCAAAAGTCGATGGACGTCGCGTTTGATCTCCAAGAACACCGACCTGAGGACGGCATCCTTGCTGTCGTGGTAACGGTAAACTGTTCCAACTGACAGTCCGGCCCGCTTTGCGATTGTGTTGATCGAGGCTGCCGAGGATCCAACCTCAACAACAACGTTGACTGCTGCTCTGCGGATATCTGCGGGCTTGTCGCCCGTTTTTAAGCGCGCCATTTTTGGTCCTCACCGACACTCGTGGTGTTCATAGTGCCGAACCTAACCTTTGACAAATATCTTAGTTTACGGCTTTGAGGCAGAGGCCAAACGAATATGGCTTTGGGTTTCTGCCACCTCTGGAAGGGCCCGGATTTGGTCCAAGGTCTTGTCGAGAAGCTTCAGCGACCGGACGCGCAGTTCAGCGACCAGATCAAAATTGCCGCTGAGCGTGTGAATATCGGTGATCGCATCGATCCGCCGCAGCGCGGCCTGGGTTGCCCGGCCGTCATCGGCTTTCAGCCGGATCAGGGTAAAGGCACTGATCTGATGATCTTCTTCCGTTTGCCCCAACTCAACCGTGAACCGGTGGATCACCTTCTGGTGCAACAGCTTGTCGATGCGGTTCTGCACCGTTCCTCTGGAGACAGCGAGCGTTTCGGCGAGATCGGTCACCGAAGCCCGCGCATCGCGTGTCAGAAGATGTAATAGCCGATGGTCCAGATCGTCCATTAAGTTTTCTACTTTCGCCAGAGCTTAGTTATCAGCTTTTCCCGACTCAATTTGTCGCCCCAGCGCAGGCTGGGGCCCAGTATCCTATTGACTTGGTTTTGGAAAAGAGATGACACGCTTAAGCGTACTGGATCCCAGCCTGCGCTGGGATGACAAATACCTGCGGAAACTCTTCAAAACCATTTCGGCTTCACCTGGCTAGACAGGCCCAACGACATACCAAATTTTGATTCTCACATTTTGATAAAAAAATCCCGATTTGCAAGAATTATTGCCATTTTGATTGACGCGGACTCAGGACCTAATGAGACATTATGGGCTTCCGGCCAGAGGGAAGCCAGGTTTTTGATACGCGGCGGATCGGGACGCGGGTTTCTCTGACGGGAGATGCGGTCCGCCAAGGAGGACATATGAAAAAGATCGCCGTTTTGGGCCTCGGCAAGGTCGGAGCGCTCGCCGCCCGTCTTTTGCACGACAGCGGGTTTGAAGTTCACGCTTATGACCAGCATACGCCGCGCGAAGACCTGCCGTTTGCGGTTCATTCGGCGGATCTGAAGGCTTACGATGGACTTCTAAAAATGTTTCAGGGGGTGGACGCGGTTCTCTCCTGTCTGCCTTACCAGTTGAACGTCGGTGTCGCGACGGCCGCCCATGCCGCCGGCATCCACTACTTCGACCTCACAGAAGATGTGCCGACCACCAAGGCGATCATTGAGATGAGCGAAACCGCCAAGGGCCTGATGGCGCCGCAATGCGGTCTTGCGCCCGGGTTCGTCGGCATTGTCGGCGCCAGCCAGATTTCCGATTTCGACGAGTGCCGGTCCTGCCGAATGCGCGTTGGCGCCCTGCCGCAGAACCCGACCGGCCTGATGGGCTATGCCTTCAATTGGTCGCCGGACGGTGTCGTCAATGAATACCTCAACGACTGCGAGGTGATCGAAGACGGCGTGCGCAAATGGGTCTCACCGATGGAGTGGCTGGAAACCATCTATATCGACGGCATGAAGCTGGAAGCTTTTACAACGTCCGGCGGGCTCGGCACCATGTGCGAAACCTATCTCGGAAAGGTCGCGAACATTGACTACAAGACCATGCGCTATCCCGGCCATGCGGATCTGATGAACTTCTTCTTCCACGAGCTTTTGATGCGCGAACGGCGGCATGAAGCCGGCGAAATTCTCGTTCATGCCAAACCGCCGACCGACAATGATGTGGTCTATGTGCATGTGGCGTCCGAAGGCACGATCGACGGCCGCCCGCGCCGGGAAGAATTTGTCCGTGCCTATAAGCCGATCGAGATCGGAGGCAAGATGCGCACCGCAATCGCCTGGACCACATCCGCCTCTGTCGTTGCGGTCATCGAAATGGTCCGTGACGGTGCCCTACCGAAAAACGGGTTCCTGAAACAGGAAGACATTCCGCTCAATGCGTTCTTGAAGACGCGGACTGGATCACTCTACGCAGCGTGATTTTTGGTATTATTGGCCGGTGCAACACGCATCGGCCAAAGAGTTTTTGCTACCGAGATACTGAGTGGATTAAGTCAGTTCTTTCAATCCCCTCGGTGTCTCGATTTCCGCCCGATAGCGGACCTCGGTTCCGGTGACGATCCGCGGTGGGCGATCAATCTCCAGTTCATTGTACAGCCTTTCAATTGCCTCAGGCTCGGGATGTTCCAGCGTCATCGACCGGAGAACCGCGCCCCTATCCGGAATTTCCGCTTTTGAGGTCGGTGCGCCGCGATGATCAATCAAGGATGGCGCTGCACCATCGAGAGGCAGGGACCCGCCCTCCGGGATCGCAAAAGCGAACACGGGGTTTTCCGGTGGAAGAGGAACCTCGTTTCCGAAAATCGCGCCATGTTTTGCAAGGACAGATCGCAGGTCATTTGTACTCGCAACCCAGCCCCTGAGCCGCCGGCCCGCGTCCCAACTAGATCTCACGGTTTTCGGATCGTCGAGGCCAAACCAACGCGAATGTCTGGGTGAGATCCCATCCGGGTCAAACGCGACGATTTCCAGGTAAATCCCATCGCCGAGCTGGAGACGGTGATTGTGGGTGCCCATGTATTCGTGACGCGTTCCGAATGGCACCTCTATGTCGAGGCAGTCTTGAACGTGCCGCACCCCTTCAGTCAGCGTTGGCGGGACAACAGTGATGTGGTCGAGTTTGATCATCTGTTAGAATCCTGCGTTTTGATTGAAGATCCAAAATCCTAAGTGTCCCAATCTCCGGGTTACCTCAGCCTATATGGGTATTCGGCGACCAATTTGCGCTGTTCCTTCATAAGGCTGCATGCGAAAACCCAGTGTCGCGCCATGATCGCCTTGCGAGATTTTTCTAAGGCTTCACCGTCTCCCGGACATGGGAAGGTGGCAACGTCGTACCCGCATGTCGCCGGTCTGGATCGTTGTAGAAAACATCCGTCCCGTCGGGCTGAATAATGACTTCCCGGTCTTCTATTCCTTTGGGGGCCGTCGCGACCCGATAATACTCGGCAGCGATGATATCCGGATCGAAGGGCCCGCCCGGTTCCACGATCCCACAGACTGCCAGGACCGAGACATGCACCCCTTTTGGAGATAACTCCTTATAAAGAGATAGGGACAGGCTTCGCAAAGCCGCCTTACCAAGAGCAAGAGAGGTCCATTCCGGATAGGGTTCAAGCGCCAGTCCGCCTCCAGTAAAGAGAATTGCGCCAAATCCACGCTTGATCATTGAAGGGGCGACCTGCTGAGCTGCTTGAAAAGCACCGAGAAGGTTGACTGAAAACTCGTGGCTTAGCTGCTCTGTGGACAGTTCAAGTGGAGACGCGGGCCGCATCACGGATGCATTGTAGATCAAAACATCGATAGGCCCGAGCTGTTCTGTCAATCGCTCAATCGCGTATTGCAGCCTGGGAAGGTCACCTGCATCTGCCGTCTCGAAACACGCCGCCATGCCAGCCGCTGTCAGCTTATTGCTTTGCAGTTCAAGAGCAGAGGCCGACCGGGCCACCAAACCGATTTTGTACCCTTCTCGCCCGAAACGCCTGGCAACCGCGCCAGAAATTCCAGCACCTGCACCAATGATCAAAACAGTCTGCACAGTTGCCTCCAAGTGGTATTTCCTATCGATACCACCTTCCAGGAGAATACGCGCGCGAGTTAATCCATTACCCGTGCAGTTTGACCGCCACGCTGGCCGGTAAACGCAGGGCCCCGATGGCAAACCGGGCAAGAGCAGGACGCAGACCGGAAGACGCCGCCTCGTCTCCCGGTTCGCCGGACAAGACCGCTGCTGCCCTTAAAAAAACCATACGGCCACGGCCGATGCGTTTGGCAATGTCCAAGTCTTCCAGATCCGGCAAGGGCCGGTGGCCGCCGAGCGTTTGGTAAAACTGGCGCGAAATCAAAAGCCCCTGGTTGCCATAGGGCATGCCGAGCAGCTGGCTGCGGACGGAGGCAATCTTCTCAGAAAGCCGTGCGCCCATGCCGAAAGCTTCATACCGCAAGCGGAACGCAGCCGCTGTCTTGGGGCCTTTTGGTGTTCGCGATGCCCGTTCGATGAACGCCTGAACCTCATGATGCCAGCCGCTTTCCAGCAGGGTTTCAGGCTGAAGGAACAACAGCCAGTCACCGCGTTTGGCGATTTTGGCTCCATAGGCAAGACGTGCGCTGCGCGGGCCTTCATGGGTCACGAAGGTGCAGCCAGCGGCATCGGCGACCTTATCGGTGTTATCGGTCGAGCCGCCATCCACAATGATGACTTCGCGGACCACGCCTTCAGCAGCAGCTGGTACCAGCGCGGCTAAAGCGTGAACTAGGTCCACCTCGGAATTCTCGGTCGGAATTATGACACTAATCATGACCCTTTTTATGCCACGAAACTTTTGAAAGTGCGAGCAAGGGGCTTGTTCCGGCGCTGAAACTGACTAATGTTCTCTCTATGTTCTCATAAAGAGTCGGCAGTTTATGACCCTCGCACAGCCTAGCGACCCACTTTCCACCTCAAGCGGTGGTGACGTGACCGATACCAGCCACCTTGCTGCAGACCGGCGCCGGGGACGGGCTGCGGCAACCAACCGGTCCGGCCGGTTTGAGAAGCTCTCCCGCGAGGCTTTTGATGATGGCTGGGACAGTCTCGATGAACTCCCCCCTCTCAAAACGGAAGTGCAAGAAGAACGCGCCCGAACGATCATCACCCGCAATGAATCGCCGGATATTTCCTTCGACCGATCCATCAACCCCTACCGGGGGTGCGAACATGGCTGCATCTATTGTTTTGCAAGACCCAGCCACGCCTTTATGGGCCTGTCGCCGGGGCTCGATTTTGAAACCCGGCTGTTCGCCAAACCAAACGCAGCCCAGCTTTTAGAGCGGGAGCTTTCCAAGCCGGGGTATCAGCCGAAGGTGATTGCGATTGGCACTAACACCGATCCTTATCAGCCGATGGAACGCCGCTACAAACTGATGCCCGAGATCCTGGACGTTCTGGAGGCTTGCGGGCATCCGGTGGCGATTGTCACCAAATCGGCTCTGGTCACGCGGGACATTGAGGTGCTGGCGCGGCTGGCCGAACGCAATCTGGTCAAGGTCGCCCTGTCGGTGACCACGCTGGACAAAAAACTCTGCCGGACGATGGAGCCACGGGCATCTGCACCCCACAAACGTCTTGCCGCAGTCAAAGCCTTGAGCGAAGCCGGTATTCCTACGTCAGTGATGATGGCCCCAATCATACCGGCGCTGACCGACAGCGAAATTGAAGGCCTACTGGAGGCCGCGGCAGATCACGGCGCCAGTGAAGCGGCCTTCATCCTGCTGCGCCTTCCGCTGGAAGTGTCCGAACTCTTTCGCGACTGGCTGCTCCGCAACCGTCCGGACCGCTACCGCCATGTCATGAACCTGATCCGCTCCATGCGCGGCGGCAAGGATTATGATGCCAAATGGGGGGAACGCATGCGCGGACGCGGACCCTACGCCGATCAGATTTCAAAACGCTTTTCGTTGGCCGCCAAACGGTTTGGCCTGAACTTGCGCAAGAAGAAACTCTCAACAGACCATTTCATCCAGCCGCAAAAGGGCGGGGTTCAATTGAGCCTCTTTGAATGACCGGTAAGACATCACTGGAGCTGGGTGCGGTCGCTGATTTTGAAAGAGAAAAAGTCGCGGATGACATCCTGGATTTCTCCGCGAGCCTTTAGCCTCTGCGTCGCTTCCTTCAAACGAAGCACATACCCGTCGCCGGGCAAATCCTTGTTGCACATGAGCATTTTTGGATATTTCTGGGTAACAAGCGGCTCCCCAAAGATCGGCCGCAAAATACCCGCCTTCTTATAGGCGCTGAAGCGAATGCTTTCAGTGGCCCCCATGATCGCGTCGATCCGGCCGTACGCCAGCATCAAGGAACTTTTTTCATAGTCAGGTGTGGGGACCTTGTTAAGCGTAGCATCACTGTCAAACGGATCGCCGATGCTCATTCCACTCGGAACACCAATTCTCAAGCCCTTCAAATCTTCATACGAGCTCAGAATGATTCCCTTGCGCGGCATGATTCCGACATTCAGCATGTGGCCAATCGGCTCCACTTGGGTGAAGGTCTTGCGGGCAAAAGGAGAACTTGCTGCGATTGTGCAATCCGCCGCACCGCTTGAAACATCGCTAATCATGCGTTTGATCGGAGCTATTCGGGCATTTTCAGGATAACCGGCCTCTTTCAGGATCATATTTGCAATCGTGAAGAGATAACCGGCAGTCTCGCCCTTGCCATCAAGGTAGGCATAAGGCTCCTGCTGCATGATCACAAAAACGGGACGCACGTCCTCCGCGTAGGCTTTCACCGCCAGCGTGAAAACCATAATCACCGGCAAAAAGAGGCAAATCCGTCTGCGATACATCTTCATACCATATGTCTCTTTGACGAAGATGAGTCTAATGGGATAGGCGGCCGCAGCAAATTGTGATTTCTGTCCAGATATAAGGGATGGACGAAGGGTCTTGCCATCGGTTTTCTGCCGATGGTTTACTGCTGACGCACACCACTTTTAGACATCCTAAAACTCCAGAACCGGCTTCCGTTCCATCTCCGCCAATGACCGAAAACCTTTCCCTCTTCGACCTCGCCTTTCCGGACGGCCCGGATCTCAAACTTGAAACAACACATGCCAGGTCGTTTGACGGCCTGATCTGTGGTGTGGATGAAGCCGGACGTGGACCCTGGGCCGGCCCTGTTGTGACGGCTGCTGTGATGCTCGACTACAACAATGTCCCAGTGGGTCTGAATGATTCCAAAAAGCTGTCCGAGGCCAAGCGGGAAGAACTGTTTGGAGAGATTCTGGCCTCTTCGTTGGTCTGTGCGGCCAGCGCCTCACCTGCCACGATCGACCGGCAGAACATCCGCACTGCGACCCTGTCGGCAATGGTACGGGCAGTCAACGGCCTGCCGGTGGTACCCAACTATGTGTTGGTCGATGGCCGTGACGTCCCTCCCGGTTTAAAACAGCCAGGACAAGCGCTGATCAAGGGAGACGGGCGTTGCCTATGCGTCGCTGCAGCCTCCATTGTTGCCAAGGTTTTACGGGACAGAATGATGGTCGCGCTTGACGAGGAGTTTCCGGACTACGGCTTTGCCCAGCACAAGGGCTATGGCGTTCCGGCCCATCAGGCAACGCTCAGTCATTTGGGGCCGACGGAGCATCATCGGATGAGTTTCAAACCCGTGCGGCTGGCGGCAGAACAGTGAAGAGCCGATGAGTTATCCCTTGGAAATACGTCAAGCCACTCCGGCCGATAGTGCTGAATTGTTGAAACGTCAAAAGGACGCTTACGTCAGCGAAGCTGAACGTTATCAGGATTGGTCTTTGCCCGTTCTTAATGAAACGGAAGAGGCGTTTTTATCAGCGCTCGAAACCCACACCATTTTGGTTGCCCTTCTCAACGAGCATCTGGTTGGCTCGGTGCGGGCAAAACTTGATGGCGGTGTCTGCCGGATTGGACGGTTGTTTACAGCTCCAGGCTATCAAGGAAAGGGCATTGGATCTTCCCTGCTTCGTGCAGCGGAAGACGCATTCCAAACCGTTGACACGTTCGCGCTGTTCACCGGCAGCGCCAGTCACGGCAACATCAGCCTCTACCGCCGGCATGGGTATGAAATCACCGGCCGTGATCAGATGACAGCAAAAATCGAAATGGTGATCATGGAAAAACCGGCACGAAACACCAAACTTGCAAGTCAGAACAATCGAACACAACCGGAAGACAAAATGAACATCACCATCGAAACAGCAGAAAAGGGCGATGCCGACGCGATCCTTAGCTTGCAAAAAATCGCCTTTCACCAGGAAGCAAAGCTGAATGGCGACATGCTGATTACGCCGATGGTGGAAACGCTGGACCAGCTGACGGAAGCCTTTTCGACCCACCTGTTTCTGGTCGCGAAGGACGGGCCGGAAATCCTTGGCTCAGTTCGGATCCGCTCAGATGGCAACACGTGCCATATCGGCCGTCTGTTCGTTGCGCCCGGGCATCAAGGGCGCGGCATTGGCCGCCGCCTGATGCAGGCTGCAGAAGAGCAATTTACGAAAAGCGGTAAGTTCAAACTGATCACCGGCGGCAAAAGCGCCGGCAACATCCGGCTTTATGAGAGCCTCGGCTACCAGGTGACCGGAGAGGCAATGGACAACGGCAAAACACCGCTGGTGGTCATGGAGAAACAACAAGGCTAATTCCAATTGTTTCCAGGCGCCTGCACCTTCACTAAAACACCTCTCCCATTGAAAGTGGTTGGGTCGAAGGCCAAACATTTCCTCACGCCCAACATCTCTCCTTTGCACATCGGGCACCTTCTTCCTCAGGAAGAGGAAATTGGGCAGCGGTTACCGATTAGTGTGGAGTAAGCTTACAGAAACAAAAAAAGCGGCCCGCAAAGGCCGCTTTTCTGATCTTTATGCCGGAACGCTGAAACTTAGTTCAGCTGCTCCTTCACCTGAGCGATGCTCTTGGTGAGTATGCCGTCGGCCACTTTGTCCTTGACCTTGGAGGTCAGGATCGTTTCAGCAGCAGCGACAGCAACGTCGGCAGCCTTGGCGCGGACTTCGGCGATCGCCTGGGTCTCGGCCTGAGCGATCTTGTCTTCCGCAGCTTTGGTGCGGCGCGCGATCATCTCGTCAAGTGCCTGGTTGGTTTCCAGGGTCAGGCGCTCAGCTTCGGAATTGGCTTCCGCGATGATGGCTTCCGCCTCACCTTCGGCCTCATGACGCTTGCGCTGATATTCCGACAGAAGTTCCTGGGCTTCTTCACGCATCTTGCGCGCTTCGTCCAATTCCTTCTGAATATCGTCAGCGCGTTTGTCCAGCGCCGAGCCCATTTTGCCCGGAACCTTCAAATAAGCGATCAGTGCAAGGAACAGAACGAGACCGACCAGGGCCCAAAAAGTAGCATCCATGATGGTCTCCTCAGTTCATTGCCGACTTCAGCGCCTTGGTCAGATCGGTCTTGGTCGGAGCTTTGCCCATCAGCTGCTCAACGAGCGCTGTGGTTGTTTCTCCGGCAATGTCCCCGATCTGGGACAGGGCTTCGGTCTTGATCCCGGCAATGTGCGCTTCAGCCGCGCTCAGTTTGTCGGCGAGTTCGGTTTCCGCCTTCTCACGACGGGCTTCCTGATCAGCCTTCAGCTTGGCGCGCGTGTCATGGGCGATGCCATGCGCCTTGCTGCGGGCTTCGCTCAAAGCCTGCTCGTAAGCTGCAATCGCAGCGTCGGTTTCTTCCTTGAGGCGGTTGGCCTCGCCGAGATCACCGGCAATGCGGTCCCTGCGATCTTCCAGGATACCTGCAATCCGAGGCACAGCCACGTTCTTCATCATCCAGTAGAAAAAGCCAAAGGTAATGGCCAGCCACAGGATCTGCGAAGAATAGGTCGTTGCATCGAACGGCGGGAAGCCAGCACCGTGCTCTTCAGCCGGAATGTGAACTTCCGTATTAGTTTCGGCGTTGCCTGCCATATCCTATCTCCAAAATCCGATCGGGCGGCGCAGACGCCGCCCCCGGAAACGCGTCATAACTCTCTAAGGATTAGAGAATTAGACAGCGAAGAGCAGGAGAAGAGCGATCAGCAGGGAGAAGATGCCCAGAGCTTCGGTAACGGCGAAGCCAAAAACCAGGCGACCGAACTGGCCGTCAGCTGCTGTCGGGTTGCGCAGAGCGCCGTTCAGGTAGTTACCGAAAATGGTGCCGAGTGCGATAGCTGCACCGCCCATGCCGAGGCATGCGATACCAGCGCCGATGTATTTTGCTGCTTCTGCTTCCATGACACGTGCTCCTACGTAGTGTTTTGCAGATTTCAGATTTCACCAAGCAGCGGCCTTCATGCCGCCGCAAGACAAGTTTTGCTTAGTGTGACGGATGAAGTGCGTCGTTGAGATACATGCAGGTCAGGACCGTGAAGACATAGGCCTGCAAGAAAGCAACGAGGAACTCCAGTGCGGTCAATGCGACCGTCATACCGAGCGGAAGGATTGCACCGGCTGCAGACAGGCCACCAGCGGCGCCCATCGAAACAATAAAGCCGGCGAAAACTTTGAGGGTGATGTGACCGGCCAGCATGTTCGCGAACAAACGAACGGACAAGCTGATCGGGCGGGACAGGAAGGAAACCACTTCGATCGGTGCAACGATCAACAAGAGAACCGGCGGAACTCCTGAGGGTGCGAACAAGTGGAAGAACTTCATGCCGTGCTTCATCAGGCCGTAGATCGTGACCGTTCCGATCACAAGCATGGCGAGACAGAACGTCACGATGATGTGGCTGGTTACCGTAAAGAAGTACGGGAACATGCCGAGAAGGTTGGCAACCAGAACGAACATAAACAGCGAGAACACCATCGGGAAAAACTTCATCCCTTCGGTTCCCGCCGAACTTCGTAACATTCCGGCGACAAACTCATAAGCCATTTCGGAGATCGACTGCATCCGGCTCGGCACCAAGCCGCGGCCGCTGGTCGTGAAGATCAGGAAGGCAGATGCTGCTGCTACGGTCAAAACCATAAACAGCGAAGAGTTGGTGAATGAGAAATCCATACCGCCGACTTCAATCGGGAACAGGGTCTGGATTTGGAACTGATGGATCGGATCGTTCGCCACCGGTCAGCCTTCTTCGCTCAAAACATTTCAAGGGCGCGCTTTAAGGAAATAAAGCGCAAATCTCTCAGTTTGATCCGCCGTCGCCAGCATCGTCACGTTTGACCCGTTGTTCCGGCTCGGCAATACGCCCGGCAGCCCTCATAACGTTCAATACGCCCGCCGCGAAACCAATGAGCAGGAAAACAATCAACCCGAAGGGTGTCGTCCCCAGCCACTGATCAACGAACCAGCCCAAACCGCCACCAACCACAATCCCGGAAATGAACTCAGATGAGAGTTTCATTGCCTGACCATAGCCGGATGAATCGCTTTTCTTGGCCTTTTGCTCCGCTTCTTCAGCTTTGCGCTGGCCATCCAGCATCCGGTTCAGACGGTCCCGCCGTTCCGACAGATCCGCCTCAGAGGCCACCTTGTCCAGGTCATCAGAATTGCCGTTTTGCGAAGAGCCACTCATGTTGTTCCCCGCCCCCGTCAAGCCGTGAGACCCAGCCTCAGGACGCCCCCTTAAGCCGCGCGCACCATAGTCGGGGGCCTTGGACCTGTCAAGAACACTGACATTTCAATTAAATCATTGAAATTTTTGAATAATTACGCCTTTCAGACATTTTCCATGACCTAAGTCTTACGGGAAACTTACGAAGGAGCAGAAATCGACCACAGTTTAGGCACTTTCACGGAATCGTTCCGCGGTCTCCAAATCCACCGAAACGAGCTGGGAAACACCGCGTTCGGCCATGGTTACCCCAAACAGCCGGTTCATGCGCGCCATGGTGATTGGATTGTGGGTGATCACCACAAAACGGGTGTCGGTGTTCCGGCACATTTCGTCCAGAAGATCGCAGTAGCGCTCCACATTGGCGTCATCCAGTGGCGCATCAACCTCATCGAGCACGCAGATCGGTGCTGGATTGGTCAAAAAGACCGCAAATATCAACGACATAGCCGTCAGTGCCTGTTCACCGCCAGAGAGCAGCGTCATTGTCTGCGGCTTTTTGCCGGGAGGGCGGGCGATGATTTCCAGGCCTGCGTCCAGCGGATCATCCGAATCGACCAGCTGCAATTCTGCCGTTCCACCGCCGAACAGATGCGTGAACAGACGCTGGAAGTGACCGTTGACCACTTCGAAGGAAGCGAGCAGGCGTTCACGCGCTTCCCGGTTCAGGTTCGAGATGCCGGTGCGCAAGCGGCGAATTGCCTCAATCAGATCGTCGCGCTCCGATGTCAGCGTGGTTTTCTGCTCGTCCACCTCGCGCAGTTCTTCTTCTGCGCGCAGGTTGACACCGCCCAGGCGTTCACGCTCGGCCTTGAGGCGATCGAGCTTTTTCTCCATAGCGTCCGGATCCGGCAGCGGCGCCCCGTCTTTCAGGCCAGCGATTTCCGGTAGAGCCGCGACGGAGACTTCAAGATCTTCGTCAATCCGCCGCTCCAGCGTCTGTTTGCGCTCACGCGCAGCCTCTAGCCGTTCTTCGGCGCGAATTTTTTGCTCGCGTGCGCCCGCCAGGCCTTCCATGGCCAATTTGGCAGCCCGGTCGACGTCGGAAAGATCCCGCTCGGCCTGGCTCAGCTGATCATCCTTTTCCTTCTTGGCTTCTTCAGCCTTGGCGATGGCGGAAAAAAGCTCCCGGCGCTTGATCTCAATGTCTTCCGGTGCCTCGATCAGTTCCGCGCGCTCTTCTTCCGCTTCTTCCCGGCGCTCGCTCAAGACAGCGATCTGCTGGGCGGCGTTCGCCGCGCGGGTTTTCCAGCTGTCATATTCACGGGCAATGGACTCGAGACGGCGGTCGCGCATCTGCTGTTCGCGGGAAAGGCCTTCCGACACAGCCCGGGCTTCGGCGAGCGCGGCACGGGCCGTCGCGACCTCGCCCTGCAGCTCAGCAATCTGGTCCTGATAGCTGGTGGCGTCAGGCGCAGCTTCCAGCTGCTCCTGCGCTTCTTCCATATATTCGCGAGCCTCGGCGGCTTCTTCGGATAAGCGCTGCGCTTTGTCTTCGGCAGCCGCTTTTTGCGAAGCGAGCTGAGCGACAGCGCGTTCTGCAGATGCTAAAGCTTCGCGCGCCGCTGTTACCTGACGCTGGCCGTCACGAACTTTGCCGCGGGCAGATTGCTCGAACTCCACCGATTGCTGAACGCGGGCAGCAGCTTCTTCTAAAGCCAGTTGCTGCACTTCTACCGATTGCCGCGCAGTTTCAGTTTCATCGTCGAGTTCCGCCAGGCGGTTTTTCTGGGCCAGTCTTTGGGCTGCCGGTGTGGGGGCATTGGCCGCCACCACAAAACCATCCCAGCGCCATAGGTCCCCTTCCCGGCTCACCAGTCGTTGGCCGGGTTTCAAGCTTCCCCGTAGACGCGGTCCATCGCCCTGAGACACCAAACCAATCTGTGACAAGCGCCGATGCAGTTCTACTGGCGCACCCACGACCTCAAGAAGAGGTCTTGCGCCGTCAGGCAGGCTGGGATCCGCCGCCCCCGACAAGGCACTGCCCCATTTGACCGCAGCGGCATCATCGAGCGATGCATCCAGGTCTTCGCCCAGCGCCGCCCCCAATGCGGTTTCATATCCGGTTTCAACAGAGATCTGCTCAACAACCGGTGTGTGATCCGCCTCGCTATGAACATTGAGCACCTGCTCCAAAGTTCTGGCTTCGGTTTGCAGGCCCTGAAGCAGCGCGCGGGCATCACTTAAAGGTGCTCGGGCCGCCTGTTCCTTATCCCGGGCTTCAGCAGTCGCAGCTTCGGCTTCTTCCACTGCGGCTTCGGCCTCGGCCAAAGCCTCGCTCGCGACCTCCAACTCCTCACGGTGTTCCGCAACGCCGTCTTGGGCGTCCATGCGCGCTGTCAGATCCGCCAACGCTTGCTGAGCCTCTTGCGCCTGAGACACGAGCCGGTCTGCGCGCTGACGGCTTTCGGCAACCGCCCGCTCCAACTGACGGCGTTCGGCTGAGGCCCGCGCTTCAGCTG
Source organism: Roseibium sp. (assembly GCF_965216085.1). Lineage (GTDB taxonomy): Bacteria > Pseudomonadota > Alphaproteobacteria > Rhizobiales > Stappiaceae > Roseibium. The sequence continues at coordinate 4,522,867 of NZ_OZ244138.1, forward strand.
CCGTCAACTCCGACAGCATACCTTCCTTGCCCCGCACCACCTCTTCGGCCTCAGCAACCTTTTCCCGGGCCGCTTCGGTGCGGTCGTGGACCATCTCGTTTTCTTCCAGAAGCTCGGCGCGCTCTTCGGACAGCCGCTCCAACACTTCGTCATTTTCCGAGACCATGGACTGCTCGCGCCGGATGTCCTCGGCAAGCTGCACAAGGCGGCGTTCCAGATCCTGCAGCCGCTCCTTGATCCGGCGTTCTTCGGCATCGAGATCATTGCGGGCGATGACAAGCCGCTGCAAGGCTGCACCAGCCTTGGCCGCATCCTCGCGGAGCTCTGGCAGTTTATGCGCGGCAATGGCCTGAATACGGGCGCTTTCCGCTTGCAAGCCTGTTGCTTCGTTTACCTGTTTCTGGGCATCGGAAAACTGGCTTTCCGCCCCGGCCAGGGCATCCCGAGCTTCCGTCCAGCGGATATAAAGGATGGAAGCTTCCGCACCGCGGATTTCTGACGAGAGGTTCCGGTAGCGCGAAGCCTGCCGGGATTGCCGTTTCAGATTGTCGAGCTGGCTGTCAATTTGAACCAGCACATCTTCCAACCGCTCAAGGTTCTGTTCAGCGGCCCGCAAACGGATTTCCGCTTCATGGCGGCGCGAGTGCAGACCGGAAATACCAGCGGCTTCTTCCAGGATTTTCCGGCGGGACGTCGGCTTGGCGGCAATCAGCTCGCCGATTTGGCCCTGGCGGACCATCGCCGGTGAGCGGGCGCCCGTGGAGGCGTCGGCGAACAACAGCTGGACATCGCGGGCGCGCACATCCTTGGCATTGATCTTGTAGTTCGACCCCTGCTCGCGCTCGATCCGGCGGCTGACTTCCAGAAGATCGGCATCATTGAAGGCCGACGGCGCGGTCCGGTCGTTGTTCTCCAGAAACAGGGTCACCTCGGCCGTGTTGCGGGCGGGTCGGTTGAGGCTGCCGGAGAAAATCACGTCATCCATGCCGGAGGCACGCATGTTCTTATAAGAGTTCTCGCCCATGACCCAGCGCAAGGCTTCGACGAGATTGGATTTGCCGCAGCCATTGGGACCGACCACGCCAGTCAGGCCATTGCCGATGATGAACTCCATCGGCTCGACAAAGGATTTGAACCCGGCAATGCGGAGCTTTGAAAACTTCATCGGCGCCCGCACCTCCCCGGTCCGGACGCCGATAGATAAGTCATTTGTTCAAGGCGCAGGCAAGCTGCCTGCAGCTGAGCTGCAGGATCAGAGGTTTTCCTCGATGATCTTGCCCATTTCGTCAATCGACAGCGCCCCCGAATGCTTTTCGCCGTTGATGAAGAAGGTCGGCGTTGAGTTCACCCCAAACTCATTTGCCCCGCGCTCTCTCACCGCGTTAACTGCGTCAAGCAATCCCTGGTTTGTCAAGCATTCCTCAAACGACTCTTGTGTAAATCCGATCTGCTTGGAAAAGTCGAGCAGGGATTGGTACGGATTGTCGGTGAACGCCCAGGCACGCTGCTGTTCGAACATGATGTCCACAATGTCGAAGTATTTTTCCTGCGGCGCGCAGCGTGCCAGCATGAAGGCAGCAGACGCAACCGGATCCAGCGGAAACTCGCGGAAAATAAAGCGAACCTTGCCGGTTTCAATGTAATCCTTCTTGAGATCCGGATAGGTGCGGCTGTGGAAATTGGCACAATGTCCACAGGTCATGGACGCATATTCGACAATCGTAACCGGTGCGTTCTCATCGCCCAAGATTTTGTCGCCAAGCGGACCCGGTTTCAGGAGTTCGTCTTCGTCGACTGACTGGGCCCATGCGGGCGCTGCAGAGGCGAGCCCAAGCGCGGCCGTTGCCAATGCGGTGGTTTTGAGAAACTGTCTGCGGGTCTGGGTCACGAAGATCGTCCTGTCACAAATGAATTAGCCGCACTCTAGGGTGCCTGTTGTTCCTTCATGTGCCCTTTCGGGCACGGCAGGTCAACACAGCTTGGTAATTGTGGCAGGAGCGAGGACGGAAAAACTTCCAAATTCACAGTGTTGTTATTGGTCCGTGAAAGCTTGGATGCTTCAGGCAGCAGTGTCCGTGCCGCGGGCAATCACTTGCGCACCCAGTTTCTTCAGGGCCGCACGCAAGCGGTCATTTTCAACGGTTTCCAGGCTCGCATCGAGCCTTTGTTCTTCTGACCGTGTCAGAGGTCGAAGGGCTTTTCGCGGCCGGGCCTGTTTCACAGCCACCGGCTTTTGCTGGATCTTGATGCGGCCGATCGCCGCCCAGCCATAGAAGGTGTTGATGCGTTCAATCACTTGAGGGCTGTCATGGGACAGCATCAAAGCGGTTGGTCCATCTGTGTGCACCACAAGGGTTGCCGGCTGCGGTGGGCGCTCCGGATCACTCAACTCCGGCTGCCGTGGCCAGACGAGCCGGTCCGGCTGCACTCTGGTTCCATACCGCTCGCCGACAATGTCAGCCCAGGAGGCAATGATATCGACGGAGGCAAAACCGCGTTTCTTGCAGGCAGGGGTCATCGCTTTGCCGACCAAATCGGCAAGCACTTTCGCGCCCTTTGGATTTGCCTTCTTCGCGGTTATGACCTACCTCCTTTTGTCTGCCAGTCTTGCCTTGAGCCAGATGCAGACACCGGTCCCTTAGCCTATGTGTTTCAATAGAATAAGACAAAATGAAGACGAATACTTTAACTCCCGTCTTGCGCCAAGCTTATCACCGTAATTGTCCCCAGACTATCCAAAGCAGCCGCAGGCTCCGGCGGACCATATGTCTGTAAGACGATGAGCAACACTCCACTTTCTTCAAGTTTGCTTGATTGGTACGACCGCCACGCCCGCTCCCTGCCCTGGCGCGTGAGCCCGGAAAACCGCCGTCTTGGCGAAGTTCCCGACCCCTACCGCATCTGGCTGTCGGAAGTCATGCTGCAGCAAACAACTGTCGCAGCTGTCAAATCCTACTTTGAGATCTTCACCCGGACTTGGCCGACGGTAAACGACTTGGCCGCTGCAGACGAAGAGGACGTGATGAAGGCCTGGGCCGGACTTGGCTATTATTCCAGGGCCCGGAACCTGAAGAAATGCGCAGATCTCGTTGCGCAAGACTATGGCGGCCAATTCCCGGACACGGAAGACGCTCTCCTGAAACTGCCTGGTATCGGCCCTTACACGGCCGCTGCTATCGCCACGATCGCCTTTGACCGGCATGCCGCCGTGGTCGACGGCAATGTTGAGCGGGTTCTCTCGCGCCTAAAAACAATCGAAACACCACTCCCCGGTGCCAAGCCCGAGATCAAAGCCGTGATGGCAGAACTGACACCGGAAGACCGGCCTGGTGATTTTGCCCAGGCCGTGATGGATCTCGGCGCCACCCTCTGCACCCCGAAGAAACCAGCGTGTGCGCTCTGTCCTTGGTGGGAGGACTGTCAGGGTCATGCCTCTGGTCTGGCGGAGACCCTGCCCCGCAAAGCGCCAAAAACAAAAAAACCGACCCGCTATGGCGCCGCCTTTGTCGCAGTTGATCGGACAAGCGGCGCTGTTCTGTTGCGCCGGCGTCCACCGGAAGGCCTGCTTGGCGGTATGAGCGAAGTTCCAGGCACCCACTGGGCAGAGGATTTTGATCTTGAGACCAGTCTAACGCTGGCTCCCTTTCCTGCAGACTGGAGAAAATGCATGGCTGAAGTGAAACACACATTCACTCATTTTCACCTGATGCTGACGGTCTACCAGGCTGAAGTTGCTGCGGCCACAGCCGGTCTAGAGGACTGCTGGTGGTCGTTACCGGAGGCTGTTCCCGGCGAAGCCCTGCCAACCGTCATGCGCAAGGTGCTCGGCGCGGCTTTGGATTGAATCCATCCGAAGCAACTTGTCACCCCGGGCAAACACAGTGAAGACCCGGGGCCCACTCGCAAATCATCTTGCCGTAGCATGCCATTGCGTTTTCTGGACGCTCTGCAAATGAGTAGGCCCCGGCGTTTCGGCCGGGGCGACAGAATGGGTTGCTTGGAACTGAACCGGCATTCACGGCTGCATAACCCGCCCACGCAGACCGATAGCCGCCAGATCACTTCATTTCGCGAATAAATGGAGAAATACTTTTTCCTCATCCAATTCGAAAAGCTGTCCGTAGATCTTCCCGTTGCAAGCAAAGAACTCTGCAAGTTTTGTTTCTGGAAAATCAATTTCCGGAGCGGAGTTTCTTTGGCTGAATTCTAAGTAAGGGAGTCCTCCTCATGAAGCTGATCCAGAAACTCGCAGTCGCACTGCTCCTCGTTTTGCCCTTCTCTGCTGCACAGGCAGGGAACAAAGACATCGTTGACACTGCCGTTGGTGCAGGAACGTTCAACACCTTGGTTGCTGCTGTTCAGGCCGCCGAACTGGTCGACACGCTGAAAGGCGATGGTCCGTTCACTGTCTTCGCGCCGACCGATGAAGCCTTCGCAAAACTGCCAGCTGGTACGGTTGAAGACCTGTTGAAGCCGGAAAACAAAGACAAGTTGATCGCTGTCCTGACCTATCATGTGGTGCCGGGCAAGGTCATGTCTTCTGACATCGCCGGCAAAAAAGCCGACGTCGCCTCTGTTCAGGGCGACACTATCGCAGTTGATGCGACCGATGGTGTGAAGGTTGATGGTGCGAGTGTGGTCACCGCCGACATTGAGACCTCTAACGGCGTCATTCACGTCATCGACAGCGTGATCCTTCCGTCCTCCTAAGACGGTAATTCCTGCCATCTCCTCAGGCAAAGTGCAGGCGCAGTTCACTCTGAACTGCGCCTGTTGCTTTTTTGCAGATTACATCCGGCTTAATGTGATAATTTTCGAAAATCTGAAGAAAATAACTGACACTCTGATTCAACAAATTTCTGAAAAAAAACAACAAATCGCCCCTAGACTTCTAATGTAGAACTATTCTAAAGTACGGAAAATTTCGGCTAGAAGGAGAGATGGCCATGAAAGGGAATGAGAAAGTTATTGCCTGTTTGAACGAGGCACTTTTCCTCGAGCTCGGCGCTATCAATCAATACTGGCTGCACTACCGGATGCTGGCGGATTGGGGCTATGCAAAGCTGGCGAAAAAAGAACGCGAAGAGTCCATCGAAGAGATGGAACATGCGGATAAGCTGGTCGACCGCATCATCTTCCTCGAAGGTCTGCCGAACATGCAGAAGGTCGGTCCGCTGCGCATCGGCCAGGACATCAAGGAAGTTCTGGAAGCCGATCTGGCTGGCGAATATGACGCCCGCACGTCCTACAAGAAGTCCCGCGATGTCTGCAAGGAAGAAGGCGACTATGTCTCCATGGCGCTGTTTGAAGAGCTGCTGAAAGACGAGGAAGGCCACATTGACTTCCTCGAAACCCAGTTAGACCTTCTGGAGAAGATCGGCGTCGAGCGTTACGGCATGCTCAATGCGGCCTCTGCGGACGAAGCCGAATAAGCAGCTTCTACGGCATTGTGCTTAAACAAAAGCGCGGCTCCTCGGGCCGCGTTTTTTTGTTTCTTCGATATGGCAAACTCAAACCCAATTGGCATTACTTAAAAGTCGTTTTTGAGACCGTCTAAAACCAGCAGTAGCCGGATGGTTTTCACTGTCCGGCGCTCGGCAAGGCTAAAGTGAACCGGCTATTTTGCCGTAACACCACAACCAACACCATTGGATGCTTATCCCTTTTTTGCTATAATAAGTTGCGGCAAATAACATCAATTTCGAATTAGGTTATTTCTCGTGGCTGAAGACACCTCTGAAACGTCTTCTGGATCACAATCCAGCGGACAGAACTTATTTTTAGGGCTGGCTGGTCTGGTGCTTGGCGTCTTGGGCGGCTCCGGCGGAATGGCGCTCGGCTTTTATGACCGGATATTTCCGGAAAACAAATCGCCAACCGCAAGTCTGGAAGTTTATCCCGGCAGCGGTGAGGCGCCGCATCGTGCCCTCTTGATCGCATCCGGGTCATCCGATCCCGAGGGGGGAGATTTGCGCTTTGCCTGGAAGATCAATTCCGACAGCATGAACGCATCGGACCCTGTCATAGAACACACGTTCAACGAACCGGGCAGATACGCAGTCAATGTGAATGTCCAGGATACGGCCAACCTAACCGCCACGACAGCAAGGGTAATTGAAGTCAAAGAAGCGTTTGACCGGAACTCATTTCTCCAAACTGTCGACGGTATTGAAGACCGGATTGAGCTCGGTGATTTTGTTGGCGCGATCGATATCGCCAACCCTGTCCGTTATGCCTGCGGCACCCGGGTTCCCCCTCAGGAATGCGCCAAAATTCATCGGCTAGCCGCCGAAGCCCATCGCAATCGCGGTGAGTTTGACCATGGCGTTTCGGCAATGAAAATCGCAGTAAGCCTGCACCCCGATGATGTGTTCTACAAGGTCGAAATGGCGACACATTATCTTTTGATTGGCAGAGGGGACAAAGCGATTGAGCAGTTAGAACCGCTCCTTGCGGATCAAATTGGCGGCACCCCGGTTGTCTATTTTGCGGCCCTCGCCCGCGCAATGCAGTCAGATTACGACAAAGCAATCGAGCTCTTGAGTCCGGTGCGCGGCCGGCTGGGGCCATATCATAAGGCGGTCAATTTTACGCATCAGGTCGTTGACGTCCTGTCCAGCGATGCCAGGGAGTTTCAGGAAGCTGGCAAAGTGCGGACCATCTTGTGCGAAGAGCCCAAGTTCAAACAGGTCATTGCCTCCGGAAAGCTTTTTGGGAACGCGCATCTCCAAAGCCTTCATGTGATGGTTGGCCAGTTGACTATGCAGGATCATGCGCGGTTGACATCAGCATTGGAGAATGCGGCATGCGACTAGTCAGATGGGCAATTGTCCTTTGTCTCACGCTTTCTTCCAGTATGTATTCTTCGGCAACATTTGCCGGGTTTGGCGGTGAAAGTTTGCGGATCGTTCACACCTTTCCGGCGAACCATCCAGTTCATCAACGCCTCACGGACATGCTGCCTGATCTTCAGGAAGAGTCCGATTATACGGTCCGATTTGAGCTCTATTCGGCCGAGGAAGTTGGCGGTTGGCGCCAAGTGGTCCGGGGGCTGGATGGGGGGCGATACGACTTTGTCCTGAGCCGCGCCGACCTTCTCTCAGCCAATGGCATCGATATCGGCCCGTTAGGACGGAGCGATCTCTTCATAGATTTCTCCACGTGGAAAAACCTTCCCGACAGCTCAGGCGAAGACGCCGTCAAAGAGCTTTTTGCGGAAAGCGATCTCGACTTTCTGGGCGCGGCATGGCTTTCGTCGGACTATCTGGTTACACAAACCAATGTCGATGATTTGTCGGACCTTCAAGGCCTCATTGTGCGGACACCACCCGAAACAATGTCTTCAGGCCTTTATAAAATGCTCGGTATGGAACCGGTCACCATTGGGTTGCACGAAACTTTTCTGGCCATGGAACGGGGTATGGTCGATGCCGCTGTTCTGACGGCTTCTGGTTCGTACTGGACAGCCTACTGGGACACCAGTGCCAAGCTAACTGGCCACGGCAACACCCTGATCAGCGACCCGGTCGGTGGCCAAGTCGCGTGGCTGGTGGCCCGCAACAATTGGCAGGAAAAACTGGACGACTTTACAGCCTCTCAGGTCAAGAAGGTGCTTGGTGAGGCGATGCTGCGCCTTGGAACAGACCTGCACGCCTCTCAGCAAAACCTTCTAAAGTCCGTGTCTCAAAAAGGGGCGACATTAACCCAATTGAGCGACCAGGACCGGGACCAAATGATAAATGCGGTCCAAGAAGCCTGGCGGACAAGCTTTTCGCCCCGAGACCGCAGCATTGCCGAGCGGATGGTCGGAAGCAGGTAGCCTAATTAGGTGACTGTACCGCCATGTCCGCGAAACTTTTGAACCTGTGAGGCTGCAGAGGCATCCGTAGCTGGACCTCAAGTAAGCCCAGCTCCTTGAGCCGTTATTATATTGCTGTGATTACTTTTAGCCACGCTGCGGTCAGGCCACCCGGCACCATCGAAGCCCCTATAAATTGTAATATATTTTTCTTATATTTTTGATTGCATAACGTTGCGGCAGCATGCCACACTCAATCCGGTCGATGACATTCGAAAGGGTGAGCAATGCCAGAGCATTTCCGGAACATCGCGATCATGAAAAGCGCCGTAGTCCTCGGCGTTTTGATTTCGACAGACGTCTCAGCCCAGAACTGCGATGCGATCTGCACCAACGGCGAAAGCTGCATCTCGGCTGCCGTATATCCCTATGTGCCTGATATGGGCGCCTTTACCTCCGCCATCTGCTCGGCATGGCAGTCGGCAGGCCAAACCGAAAAGCTCTATCTGATCGCAGATGAGACTGTCTGGGACGGTGGGTACGATTCCAATCCGGTTTATACAAACGGCAGCGGCAGCCAGGTTCCGATCGATGTCTTTGTCTATGACGCGATGTATCTGGAGTACTGGAAAACGCAAACTGCGCAAATTCCGGCAGCGCAGATCACCAATCAGTCGGATTTCGTGCCTTATGCAGAAACCGCACTCAAATTGCCCAACAATGATATGTATGCGCTGCCCATGTTGGGCTGCACCAACATCATGTTCTACCGCAACGGCGATACTGGCATGGGCGGCGTGACGACGCTGTCGGAGTTCGAGCAGGTCAATCCTGATGGCATTTACATCAGCCCGGTGCCTTTCGGTATGACAGGCACGATGATGAATATGGCCGGTAAAACGACCATCGGTGTCAACTATATGGTCAAAGGCTATCTGGACACCGGCACTTGGCCATCAATGAGCCAGCTCGATCAATCGATCATCCAATCTCTTGCGGATATTTCTGAAACAGCAAGCTATTACAATGCATTGACCGGAGCCATCCCGCCTTTACAAGGTGTGGAAGACCAATATGTCCGGGCGGGATATTTCAGTGCTGGCTATGGCCGCACATCCATCGGATTTTCTGAGAGTATGTCTCAGATGTCGGCCTCCACACGCCAGAATTTGCGGCTCCGCGCCTTCCCGTGGACGGACAACACCGCGTCACCGAATATGTTTTATGCCGATGTTGCGGGTGTGAACCGCAATTCGCCGTTCCTTGCAAACAACGGAACGCTACCGTTTGTGCTGGCGAACATTATGACCGAGCAGGCAACTGTGCAAAACGCCATCGCACCGTCGGGTGGTGACCTCTCCTATCTCTTTCCGGCCCGGACCAGTGTCCTGAATGCACTGAGCTCGGTTGATCCGCTCTATGGACAGATGTCGGACATCTTGAACGCAAAAACCACACAGCTCGTCAGCATGCCGACGACCGACCGGACCGCGTTTCACAGTTTCGGCGGCAATGTTCAATCGGCAGTTCTAGGAACCTTTAGCGGGCACTGCGATCTGGAAAGCACAACGTTCCCAGGGGACAATTCTCAAGCCCCTTCAATCTGTTCGCCGCTTTGCCAGTCGGCAGGCGGCTGGGTTGGCTCTTGGACCAACCAATCGCCCCCAGCCTGGCCGGGATACTCGGCATGTGGCTGTTCAAAGTGCATCCAGGCGTCTCCTCTGCCGCAATCCGTTCAAGAGGAAGAAGCAACCACAATGGTGCAATCCGGCCCAGCTCTGAAACGCTATATGCGTAACTAGACTTCGCCGGTCTGAAATCGAAACGCGGCCCCGCAAAGGCCGCGTTTTCTTGTTTGCTTGGGCCGTTACTGAAACGCGGTTTCGGCAAAGCTTCTGAGTTTGCGGGAATGCAGGCGGTCGGCGGGCATGTCGCGCATTTTTTCCAGCGACCGAATGCCGATCTCCAGATGCTGGGCAACCTGGCGCTTGTAAAAATCTGTCGCCATGCCCGGCAGCTTCAATTCGCCGTGCAGCGGCTTGTCGGAGATGCAGAGCAGCGTTCCATAGGGCACGCGGAAGCGGAAACCATTGGCGGCAATGGTCGCCGATTCCATATCGAGCGCAATCGCGCGGGACTGGGAGAACCGTTTGACCAGTTCCGGCTGATCCCAAAGCTCCCAGTTCCGGTTGTCCAGCGAGACAACCGTGCCAGTGCGCATGACACGCTTTAGATCATAGCCGTCATAGCCGGTGATTTCCGCAACCGCATCTTCCAACGCGACTTGCACCTCGGCCAATGGCGGAATTGGCACCCAGGTCGGCAAATCCTGATCCAAAACGTTGTCATCACGCACATAGCCATGGGCAAGCACATAATCACCCAGCGTCTGGCTGTTTCGAAGGCCCGCGCAGTGTCCCAGCATCAGCCAGACATGGGGGCGCAAAACGGCAACATGGTCGGTGATTGTCTTGGCGTTGGATGGTCCGACGCCAATGTTGACCATGGTGATGCCGCCACCATCGGCGCGCTTTAAGTGATAGGCAGGCATTTGCGGCAGTTTGGCCGGTTCCACACCGCTGCACGGCGCGGTGTCTCCTGCCTTGGTCAGCACATTGCCGGGTGAGACAAAGGCCTCATAACCGCTGTCCGGATCTGCCAGGAACTCCTGGGACATGCGGCAGAATTCGTCGATATAGAACTGATAGTTCGTGAAAAGCACATAGTTCTGAAAATGCTCTGCGGCGGTCGCCGTATAGTGTTGCAACCGGTGCAAGGAATAGTCGACGCGCGGTGCGGTGAATGAGGCCAGCGGCATCACACCATCGGCCGGCTCATAGGTGCCATTGGCAATGGAATCGTCCATCACCGTCAGATCCGGCAGGTCGAACATATCCGCCAGCGGCCGGTCCAGGTGCGCGGCTGCCGCACCGCCTTCCACATGAGTGCCGTCATAAAAGGCGAAATGCAGCGGGATCGGCATGTCGCTGTCACCGATCAAGACCGGAACCTCATGGTTCTTCATCAACAGTGACAACTGGTCTTCAAGATAGTGCCGGTAAAGATCCGGCCGCGTAATGGTCGACGCATGGCTCCCGGGACCAGAAACAAACCCATAGGACAAGCGGCTGTCATGGCGGATATGGCTGTCGGTGACGATTTGAACCTGCGGGTAAAACGCCCGCACCCGATGATCGAGCTTTTTCCCGTCCAGAAGATCCTGGAAATGTCTTCTCAAAAAGGCTGTGTTGGCTTCGAAAATCTCAATGAGCCGTTCAACGGCTGCCTTGGCATCGCTGAAAACTTCAAGAGGGTGCGCGGGTGCCAGCCGCGTTGGCCGGGCGGTTTGCTGAAAAGCCCTATGGATCGGGTTGGTCATAAAAATCATCCTTATTGTTGTTATCCTTCAACCCTCTCGCCAGATGCCTCTGCGGTCAATAGCGGAGTGATAATTTTTGAATATTTTTTCAGGCGAAGAAAATATTTTCGCAGCAAGCATTGTAAAACATCGCGAGGTGGACTTTCGCAGTTTCGGGCGAGCCGATAAGCTCGGGGCATCCACCACTTGAGGTTTATTATGTTCCGCTCGATGCAGTCTCTCCTTCTTGGCACATTCGCTCTTCTGGCAGTTGGCAGCGCCCAGGCAGAAAGCCTTCCGGACCTGAAGGGCCGGGAGATCGTCGTCGCCTCTGAAAACACCTACCCGCCGATGCAATTCATCGATCCGGCAACGGGCCAGCCAGCAGGCTGGGAATATGATGCCGTTGCAGAAATCGCCAAGCGGCTGAACGCGACGATTACGTACGAAAACCTCAGCTGGGACGCCATGATCCCAGCCATTTCAGCCGGTGAATACGACATGGCCATGAACGGCATCACCATCCGCGCCGACCGGGCGGAAAAGGTCGACTTCTCTGAACCTTACATCCGCTCTGAAATGTTCATGCTGGTGCGCGCCGATGAAGACCGGTTTTCGAAACCGGAAGAGTTCGCCGCCAACGCCGATTTTCTGGCAGGCGCACAGCCAGGCACCACGCCCTTTTATGTCACCGTCTATGAAGTCCTGGATGGCGATGAAACCAATCCACGCATCAAACTGTTCGAAACCTTCGGCGCGGCTGTCCAGGCACTCAAAACCGGCGATGTTGATCTGGTCCTGACCGACAGCACCGGCGGACAGGGGTATGTGACCGCCAACCCGGACACGTTCAAACTCATTGGTGACCCGATGGGCTCTGAAGACTTCGGTTTTATCTTTCCAAAAGGCTCGGACTTGATCGCGCCCATCAATGCGGCCATCGCCAGCCTGCGGGCCGACGGCACTTTGGAAGCGCTGAACAAGAAGTGGTTCTTTGAATATAAGGCAGCGCAATAGGTCCGATCGTAGGAACACTCACTCAGGCGGCAAAGGATACGCGGTCGCCACAGGCACGACAGTCCTCCCCGGCGCAGCGGAGCGTAGACCGGGGATCTACTCGTTTGCAGAGACTTTCCGGCCAAAGCTCAATGCCTGCAGCAAGCGGCAATGAGAGTAGATCCCCGCACATATCCGGTTTCGGGGGCGGGGATGACATACGGCAAAAATCTTGTTTCCTAATCCCGCAAAACAGAGCGTTAAAGCAGGACAATTTGAATATGCAATTGCCCTGTCCGCAAGCGGAGTTTCCGATAGCCACGACCTAAAACTCAGCTATCCTTTCTGACTTTAGTGCACTCAATCCCCTCTCCGGAACGCCAATCACGGGCACACCTCATGCTTTCAAAAAAGTCCAAGGCGAATGCTCAGCAACAAGACTTTCCCTATTGGCTGCTGGCGGCCTGTCTGATTGCGGTTTTTTTCCTGTTTCAGATCGCCACCGACGACATCTATTCAAAGGTCATGGCGACCGTGTCCCGGGGGATCGGCATTACCATCTTTGTTACGCTGACGGCCTTTTTGTTCGCCTCAATGCTGGGCCTGCTATTGGCGGTTGCCTCCTTGTCCGGATCACTTCTCCTGCGCCAAACGGCCCGCTTTTACATCGAGATCGTGCGCGGTCTGCCCATTATCGTGCTGCTTCTTTACATAGCCTTTGTCGGCACCCCGCTGATCGTCATGGGGTTTAATGCGGTTCTGGAGCCACTCGGAATAGACACCCTCCGCACCCGCGACTTTCCGCTGTTGTGGCGGGCCATCACAGCGCTGACGATCGGCTATTCGGCCTTCATCGCCGAAGTCTTCCGGGCCGGCATTCAAGCGGTGGATACGGGGCAGATCGAAGCAGCCAAGGCTCTCGGCCTTGGCCGCTGGCTGCGTTTCCGACTGATCATCTTCCCGCAAGCGCTCAAAACCATCCTGCCGCCCCTCGGCAATGACTTTGTCGCAATGGTCAAAGACAGTTCGCTGGTGTCTGTTCTGGGCGTCACCGATATCACCCAACTCGGCAAGGTCTATGCCGCCGGATCCTTCCGGTATCTGGAAACTTATAATGTGGTGGCGCTCATTTATCTGATGATGACCATCTCGCTGTCCCTCGCCTTGCGAAAGTTTGAGCGGACAAGGGATACCAAGGCGGGGTAGCTTTTTATGGAAAAAGACATGAAAGGCCCCCTAGTTAAACAAGCCGGGCGCGAGCTCCTGCGCGAGGGGGATCTGCCAAAGATCCGAGGCCCTTTTGCTCAAACCATGATCCGGTTCAACAACCATATGGAACGGGTACCTTTGTCACCGGAGGAGATGAAGCAGTTTCTTTCGTTCCGGCTCGACACGGTATGGAAGGCAAAAAAACGATCCAGCTGGTTGGGAGGCCGCTTGTTCAATTACTTCGCCGTTGGAGATCCTGACTATCTGCAAATGTCAGGTGCAAGGGTCGGGGAAGTCTTGGCATTGGCTGGTTATAATGTCCCCGATGTGCTCGATGCGCTCACCGAATACCATGTCAGACGCGATATCGTTGAAGAAGCCTATTTCAGGTTCAACAAACAGCAAGTCGCAAACAGTTGATTGTTCAAGCCTATTGCTTTCTGATGCTTACCCTGATGATCTCATCACCGTAAAAACAGTTCGTGGATTTTCGGGATGAAATCATTTGAAGAAATTGAAAACCTGGCCATCGAGAAAAAAGGCGGCGCGGACCAGCTTGCCGCCCTGCTTGCGGACAACGACTACATGAAGTCGCCGGAGGAGCTGGAAAAAATCGGAGATGACCGCTGGCTGGCGATGTTCACCAAGACGATTTTCCAAGCCGGGTTTTCCTGGAAGGTGATTGAGAAGAAGTGGCCGGGTTTTGAAGAGGCCTTCGAAGGGTTTGACACTGCCCGCCTCGCCTTTTTGCCGGACGAGGCTTTCGAGGACCTGCTTCACAACAAGAACATTGTCCGCAACGCCATGAAGATCAAATCCGTGCAGGCGAACGCGGTCTTCCTGCGGGATCTGGCGCAAGAACATGGCAGCGCGTCAAAGTTCTTTGCTGAGTATCCGGTCGAAGATCAAATCGGCCTGATGGAGCTTTTGAAAAAGCGCGGCAGCCGGCTTGGCGGCAACTCCGGCCAGTATGCGCTTCGCTTCATGGGAAAGGAGAGTTTCATCCTCTCACGCGACGTGGTTAACGCTCTTATCCGTGAAAATGTCATTGGCAATGAGTCCATGTCGAAAAAAAATCTGAACGCGATTCAGGCCGCTTTTAACCATTGGCGGTCAACTTCCGGCCGCTCGATGAATGAAATCAGCAGAATTCTGGCGTTTTCGGTCGGACCCTCTCATTAACTTCTCATTTAACTTTTACCATTGTAAACAAAGCATTGATTCAAAGAGAATTTTTGTTTTGACCGCTTAACGCCTGATTTACCAAAAGCGGTAACCATGACACTCGAAATTGCGTGAGGTATTGCGTCGCAATGAGAGTACTGCGTACCGGGGTGTCCCCTGTGGCACCCCACCCAACATCTTCAACGGAAGCCAACGCTTCCTGGTTGAACACAATCTTGAAGGGCGACTGCGTAGCCGCCCTTGAGAAGCTGCCGTCCCGGTCTGTCGACCTGGTTTTCGCGGATCCGCCCTACAATCTTCAGCTGGGCGGCGACCTGCACCGGCCGGATCAGTCCAAGGTGGATGCCTGCGACGATCACTGGGACCAGTTTGAGAGCTTTGAGGCCTACGACGCCTTCACCCGCGCTTGGCTGCTCGCCACCCGCCGGGTGATGAAGCCGGACGGCTCGCTGTATGTCATCGGCTCTTATCATAATATCTTCCGGGTCGGCGCGATCCTTCAAGATCTCGGCTTCTGGATCATGAACGACATCGTCTGGCTGAAGTCGAACCCAATGCCGAACTTCCGCGGCAAACGGTTCACCAATGCCCATGAGACGATGATCTGGGCGACCAAGTCGAAGGACGCCAAACCGACCTTTAACTACGATGCTCTGAAGACCTTCAATGAAGATCTCCAGATGCGCTCCGACTGGCACCTGCCGCTGTGCACGGGGTCTGAACGGCTGAAGGGAAAAGATGGCCAGAAGGTGCATCCAACCCAAAAACCGGAAGCGCTGCTTTACCGGGTACTGACAGCCTCGTCCAAACCGGGCGACGTGGTGCTCGACCCGTTCTTCGGCACCGGCACCACTGGGGCTGTCGCGAAAAAACTCGGCCGGAACTATGTCGGTGTGGAGCGCGAGCAAGACTATATCGATGCAGCAACGGCGCGGATCGCGGATATCCAGCCGGGCGACGAAAAAGCGCTGGAGATGCAACAGGGCAAACGGGCCCAGAAGCGTATTCCGTTTGGCACGCTTTTAGAAAACGGCCTTTTGGAAGCAGGTACCGAGCTGACGTGTTCTAAAGGCAAACACCTGGCGATTGTCCGGGCAGATGGATCGCTGAAGTCAGGCGATCACACCGGGTCGATCCACAAGGTGGGTGCTTTGGTTCAAGGTCAGGAAGCCTGCAACGGCTGGACCTTCTGGCACACGAACGAAGGATCAAAAAAGTCGCCGATCGACGAACTGCGCAAGGAAATCAGGTCCCGCCTGCAGGCATAAGCAGGAAACCAAGCAAAAGCGACCTTCGCGTTCCCCGCGAATACCTTGAAACCCCGTCTTCCAAAATGGAAGGCGGGTTTTTTGTTTTGGAGAATGCGAGCGCAGCACCCTCTATTTTCGCCTCGGCCGTAGCAAAGCGGAGAGCCGGGGCCTACTCGTCTACAGAGATCCTGTTTCTAAGCCCCAAAGTTGCGGCAAGCGGGTCTGAGAGTAGGCCCCGGGTCGTCACTTACGTTCGCCCGGGGTGACAGGTTTTTGGGGTTTATCAGCTGCCGTCCCGGACTTGAACCGGGACCTTGTCATATCCGGCCGGTTCCGGCTCAAAGGCCAGGACTGCGGAGAGGAAAGCGGCCACTATCCCTCGACTTAAGACCCTGTACCTTAGGCCAGCTAGCAAAATATCCGCTTCGTTGATAACCTGCCGCTCAGTTGCCGGATGAGGACCGGCAACGCCTTACATTTCATGGGAGGAGCGCTATTTCCGGCGCACAGGAACACGTTGAAACGGTTCTGAGGACCGTTCAATCAGGGTCGGCCCCTGCCTTGTCGCGGATCGCAGCCTCCTGGCGGCGGTCGCTGGATAAGCATGGCCTGGACCCAGCAGCAGGCCGCACCCGGGACCGGATCCCGGCGGACGATCTTCGCCGGCGGAAAGAACGAGCGGCGCCTTTGCTCAAAATCGCAGCTCCGAAACTCGACCAGCTGTTTGGCCTTGTCGGCCATTCCGGCTGCACTGTGGCGCTCACCGATGCCCAGGGCATCGTCATTGAACAACACTATTCCGCGGCCGATGCCGACGCTTTTGACAGCTGGGGTCTGGCCCAGGGCAGCGATTGGAGCGAGGGCGCGGAAGGCACCAACGGGATCGGCACCTGCCTCGCCGAACAGCGCCAGTTGATCATCCACCGGCATGAGCACTTTCTGGCCAGAAACGTCGGTATGAGCTGCATGGACGCTCCGATATACGGTGCGGACGGGACTTTGGCAGGCGCCCTTGATGTGTCTTCGGCAAGGGCCGATCAGACCGAAGCGTTCAACCGGTTGATTGCGGCCATGGCCGTACAGACCGCCCGCCACATTGAAGCCGAGACCTTCCGGGCAGCGTTCCCGAAAGCGCGGATCATTTGCGCCGACAACGACAGTGCGGAAACAGCCCTTTTGCTGGCGGTCGATGAGGACGACATCGTCATCGGCGCGACCAGAGGTGCTCGGGAGGTTTTCGGCCTGGATGTTTCCGGGCCGGTCTCTCCCCTACCCGCATCCGACCTGCTGGGCCAGGAGGATGGCCCCACCGGTTTTGAAAAAGCCGAGCGGGCCGCAATTAACCGTGCTTTGACCCGGGCGAATGGCAATGTGTCGAAAGCGGCCCGGGCTCTTGGAATTGGCCGGGCAACGCTCTACCGCCGGATGAAACGGCTTTCCATCGGTGAATTTTCGAGCAACCTGTCTCAATCCTGAAACACTTCCCGCGGGCTTCGTTTTCCAGGCTGCTGACAGCGACACTCCCGACTTGCAATTTCCTCTCAGCTCCGGTGGAGGACCGGACGAACGGAGGAAAATTTTATGAACGAGATGCCGAAATTCACGCAAGAAAGCGGCGCGCCTTTCAAGACACGCTATGACAACTACATCGGTGGCAAATTCGTTGCCCCGGTCAACGGCCGTTATTTCACCAACACCACGCCGATCACCGGTGCGCCCGTCGGCGAGATCGCCCGCTCTGATGCCGCCGACGTAGAGCTCGCTCTGGATGCGGCCCACGCCGCCAAGGACGCCTGGGGCAAGACACCGGCTGCGGAACGCTCCAACATCCTTTTGAAAATCGCCGATGTCATGGAGGCCAACCTGGATCTTCTGGCGCAAGCCGAAACCTGGGACAACGGCAAACCGATCCGCGAGACGACCAACGCCGACATTCCGCTGGCCATTGATCACTTTCGCTATTTCGCGGGTGTTCTGCGCGGCCAGGAAGGCTCCATGTCGGAGATCGATGCCGATACGGTTGCCTACCACTTCCATGAGCCGCTCGGCGTCGTCGGTCAGATCATCCCGTGGAATTTTTCGATCCTGATGGCCGCTTGGAAACTCGCACCAGCGCTGGCTGCAGGCAACTGCATCGTCCTGAAACCGGCCGAACAAACGCCAGCCGCCATCATGGTTCTGGCCGAGCTGCTCGGTGATTTGCTGCCAGCCGGTGTCTTGAACATCGTCAACGGCTATGGCGCGGAAGTCGGCGCACCTTTGGCCAAATCCGGCCGCATTGCCAAGATCGCCTTCACCGGGTCCACCCAGACCGGCCGCATGATCATGCAGTATGCCACGGAAAACCTGATCCCGGTCACTCTGGAGCTGGGCGGCAAATCGCCGAACATCTTCTTCTCCGACGTCATGCGCGAAGACGATGCCTTCCTCGACAAGGCCGTCGAAGGGTTTGTGCTGTTTGCCTTCAACCAGGGCGAAGTCTGCACCTGCCCGAGCCGAGCGCTCATTCAGGAAGACATCTATGAGGCCTTTATTGAAAAGGCGATTGCCCGGGTGAAAGCCATCAAACAGGGCGATCCGCGCCTGGCCGACACCATGGTTGGCGCGCAAGCGAGCCGCGAGCAGCAGGACAAGATCCTCTCCTATCTGACCATCGGTGTTGAAGAAGGCGCGGAAGTTCTGGTCGGCGGTCAGGAGGCCAAGTTCGACGGTGATCTCTCCGGTGGCTATTACATCCAGCCGACTATCCTGAAGGGCCACAACAAGATGCGGGTCTTCCAGGAGGAAATCTTTGGCCCGGTCGTTTCCGTGACCACCTTCAAGGACGAGGCAGAAGCGCTCGCCATTGCCAATGACACCATGTACGGCCTGGGCGCCGGTGTCTGGTCGCGCGATGCCAACACCTGCTACCGCTTTGGCCGGGCAATTGAAGCCGGCCGTGTCTGGGTGAACAACTATCACGCCTATCCGGCTCATGCGGCCTTCGGGGGCTACAAGCAGTCGGGCATTGGCCGGGAAACCCACAAGATGATGCTGGAACACTACCAGCAAACCAAAAACATCCTGATGAGTTACAACCCGAACAAGCTCGGTTTCTTCTAAGATTTTTTCATTTCATGAATAAAGGAGGCGGCCGTTTTGGCTGCCTTTTTTGCAAGTAGGCCTAGATCATTGACACTGACATTTCCCCCCAAGAAATGTCACCCCGGTCGCAGCGGAGCGGAAAGCTGGGGCCTACTCGTTCGAAAAGCATTTCATTTAGCAGCACAGAACCCGCCGCAGGCACTTGCCCCGGCGTTTTACGTCAGAAATCCGCTCAATCGAACGGGATGGCAGGCGCGCCGGACTTGCCGGGCGATCGGTGGGTAGTGAGATAAGTGGCAAGGCGCCGCGCCTGCCCGAAGGCTTTTCCCGGCCAGCTGTCTTGTCTTTTCTCGGAAATTTGGCACTGTGCCACAACGGGCACTGGCACATCAGAGAAAACCTTCCGGCCTAAGCCGCCTCCGTCTGGAACCCGGATGCAAGCCTAATAACCGGCTGACTGCTGGTGGCGCTCCGTCTGATCCGTTACCTCAGAAACGCGCCAAACCTCCGGCTTCTGCCGCCGCGAACGGACGGTCCACTCTCGGCCCCGTGGGACAGGAACGGGACACAGCATACGGGCGGATTTCCGAGCGTGGATAAGTTTCACCTGTGTCAGGTGGAACAGTGAGGACTGTCATCCCCGGCTCGTCCGGGGATCTACTCTCCGCGCAACTTGCCGCAGCCCAAATTCTCAGAACTCAAGGCTCTGCAAACGCGTGGATCCCCGGTCTCCGCTTTACTGCGTCGGGGATGGCTGAAGTGTTATACGTTTCCCGCCTAAAGTTCCTGCGCCTCTCACGCAGGCTCAAGCGCCTGCGCCAGATAGTCCTCGGCTGCCTGTTCGCTTTCATAATAGCCGCTGCGCTGCTTGAGTTTATGGCCGACACGGACAATTCCTTCGAGCGCCGGAATGAGTTCTTCGCCAATTGCTGTCAGTTCATATTCGACCGAGGGCGGCGAGGTTGGGCGGACATGACGTTGAATAACCTGCCTGTCTTCCAGTTCTTTCAGGCGGGCCGACAGAACCTTGGCCGAGACCGGCGGAATATCTGCTCTGAGTTCACTAAAGCGGCGCGGGCCGGCTCTGAGGCACCAGATGACGTTCGGCGCCCAGGCCCCCGAAATCACCTGCATGCATTCCGTCAAAAGGCAGGGCGCTGGCGGCTTCGGGCTTTGATTCTTACGCATTTTCAACGCCATAGGTCTCGCTCCGGCAGCACGTCAAACAAGCAGAGGTTTCTCCGCGGTAACTCGATATTCTTAGTTACCATTAGTTACCTACTTGTCAATGGAAACTTTAGTCCGCATCTTCCCGTCATCACAAAGCGACGGAGCCAATCCATGAAACTCTTTTACAAATCAGGCGCCTGTTCCATGGCTGCACACATCCTCTTGAATGAGGTCAATGCCACTTATGCTCTTGAGAAAGTGGATACGGACAAAGGTGAAATAGAAAGCGGCGGGGCGTACGCACGGATCAATCCGCGCGGTTATGTGCCAGCCCTGAAGTTCGACAACGGGTCTATCCTCACCGAAAATGTCGCTATCCTGACCTGGCTGTCTGAAACCTATCCGGAATTGTCCGCCGCCAATGCCAACGATCCGCTGCAAAAGTTCCGGATGCTGGAGGCGCTCAGCTTCCTGACCTCTGAATTGCACAAGGCCTTTGGGCCGTATTTCTCCGGCAAGACATTCTCAGACGAGCAGACTGCCCAGAACCTCAAAGCGTTGAAGGCGAAAATCTCTCAATTCGAAGCGATGCTGCCAAAAGACGGCGAATATCTTCTGGGCGGTTCGTTTTCGGTGGCAGATGCCTACGCCTTCGTCATTCTGAATTGGGCGGGTTTTCTCAACATTCCCTTGACCGATTGGCCGCGGACCGAGCGGTACGTCGCGCGCATCAAGGACCGCCCAGCGACCCAGCGTGCGATTCAAGAAGAAGGGCTGGCCGTATGAGCAGCGCATTCAATGAGCTACAGCCGGTGATTTCCGACTATTTCGACGCGCTTTATCACTGCGATACGGAGCTGCTGCAAAAAGTGTTTCATCCAAAGGCGGTCTATGCAACTGCCGATGAAGCCCCCCTGCTGCACCGGACCATGGAAGACTATGTCCCGGTGGTCGCAGCCCGCCAGTCACCGGCCTCGCGCGGAGAAACCCGCACAGATGCCATTGAGGAGATCCAATTTGCCGGTGGGAACACCGCGTTCGCGCGCGTGCGCTGCTCAATCGGCCAGAGCGACTTTGTCGACTTCTTGACCTTTGTGCGCACAGACGGCCGCTGGCAGATCATGTCGAAGATTTTTCAGATCATCCCACGTCAAGCAAGGAGCGCTTGACCCATGCCCTATGTCCATATTCAAGTGACCGACGAAGGGGTCAGCAAAGAGCAAAAGGCCGACCTCATCAAAGGCGCAACGGATCTGCTGGTCGATGTTCTAAACAAGGATCCAGCCACCACGTTTGTCGTGATCGAAGAAGTCAAAATGGAAGACTGGGGCGTCGGCGGCCTTCCGGTTCAAGAGTACCGGGCACAATTGACGCGCTCCTGAAACCCTTCCAAAATAGCCTTTGAGGGCTCCGGGACAAACCCGAGCCCTCAACCTGCTGTTCAGCCAAATGTTTCCTGTGATCCAGCAATCGAGCTCAGAAAATCCCGCCGAAGGTCTTTGTCCGTCGAAAACGCACCGAGCATGCGGCGCGTCATCATGGAAACACCCGGCTTTTTGATGCCGCGAGTGGTCATGCACATGTGCGCGGCCTCCATAACAACGGCAACGCCGCGTGGCTGCAGAGCCGTGTCGATGGCGTCTGCGATCTGGGCTGTTAGCGTTTCCTGAATTTGCAGGCGCTTGGCAAAGACCTCGACGACGCGCGCCAACTTGCTGATACCGACGACCCGTCCGGCCGGAAGATAAGCGATGTGCACCTTGCCGATGATCGGCACAATGTGGTGTTCGCAGTGGGATTCGAACCGCATGTTTTTCAAAACAATCAGGTCATCATATCCATCTGTTTCTTCAAAGGTCCGCTGCAACATTTCGACTGGGTCAGTCTGATACCCTTCGAAAAACTCTTCATAGGCCCGCACAACCCGGGATGGCGTATCAACAAGACCTTCCCGGTCCGGATTATCCCCTGCCCACTCGATCATCACCCGGACCGCCGCTTCGGCATCCTCCCGCTTCGGCCGGCGGTGCGCGCTGTTGCTTTTGTGGTGCGTGTTTGCCGACGATGCACCTTCAATGGCTTCAACCAATGACATTCTTTACTCCAGATCGAAAACCTCACATCTGTAATGTTATAACTTTACTCATTGTAATTGAAAGACATCTGATTGAACCGCACGTTCGTTATGTGCCAAAGATTTTCAGAAAATCGCAGTCGCTTGCCGTTTCCTTCAGAAAATCAGCGGGTTCAAAATGCTGTGTCGACAAGTTGTCGTGGCCAAATTGCATTCTGGGGTGATGGCGGGCCACTCATCCTGCTGTGACCCACCAAACTTAAGTTATTCAAACCCAATCAGCGCTTTACGGCGTTTGCCGACGGACAGTGACAGCCGGTCGTTGGCACCGAGATCGCCGGAAGAAATGCGGCGGCGGGCATCGTCGACCACCCGGTTGTTGAGCCGGACACCGCCGCCTTCCACCAGGCGCCGGGCTTCGCCGTTGGAGGCGGCAAAACCGGCTGCCACCACCAGTTCCAGAAGGCCCAACCCTTCAGCCAAGGTTGGCAGAGCCATGGTGTGGGTTGGTTCGGTCAGCTCCGCATCTCCGGAAAACAGTGCATCGCCCTGCTCAAGTGCCGCCCTTGCTTCTTCCGGGCCATGCACAATGGCTGTCACCTGCGTTGCCAGGATTTTCTTGGCTTCGTTCAGCTCTGCGCCCTGCAATTCTGACAGGCGCTCAACTTCGCGCATCGGCAGTTCGGTGAAGAGCCGCAGGAATTTGGCAACATCAGCATCAGCCGTGTTGCGCCAGAACTGCCAGAAACCGAAGGGCGACAGGTGTTCGGGATGCAGCCAGACGGCCCCAGCAGCTGTTTTGCCCATCTTGGATCCGCTGGCCGTGGTTAGAAGCGGCACAGTCAAGCCATGCAGCTTGCGCCCGTCGCGGCGGCCAAGCTCGACCCCGTTGACGATGTTGCCCCATTGGTCCGATCCGCCGACCTGTAGAACGCAGTCGTGGCGTTTGGCGAGTTCCAGAAAATCAACCGCCTGCAGCATCATGTAGCAGAATTCCAAAACCGTCAGCGGCATCTGCGCTTCCAGCCGGGATTTCACACTGTCGAAGGTCATCATGCGGTTGACGGTGAACTGAGACCCGTAGTCGCGCAGGAATTCAAGGAAGCGGAACTCGTTGAGCCACTCTGCATTGTCGACAAGCAGCGCGCCGTCTGGGCCGTCCATGTCGACGAGCCGTTCCACCGACCGGCGGATGGTGGCGATGTTCGCTGCGATCTGGCGCTCTTCCAGAAGCGGGCGGGCCTCATTTCTAAAACTCGGATCGCCGACCTGGCTGGTGCCACCGCCCAAAACAACAATCGGCCGGTGCCCGAGTTTTTGCAGCCACCGCAGGGTCATCAGCGGCATTAAATGGCCGACGTGCAGGCTGGCGGCCGTGGCATCGAACCCGGCGTAGGCGGTGATCGATCCGTCGGTGAGGCGCTTGTCGAGGGCTTCCAGATCCGTTGCCTGGTGCACTAGCCCGCGCTCCAGCAGCACCGATAGGGCTTCGGATTTGAGTTTGGTCGCCGGTTTTCCGGCTTCGATCATGTGTTTGGTCATTTTCGGCTTCCTGGGTCTTTCGGGAGTTCCCGCCAGGGGCCGGTATCTAAAAACCAAAAAGCCGCCTGACGCGGCGGCTTTTTAGGTTTGATTTGTCAGAGCAAGATCCTACGCAGCCGCCGGTATGTCGGTGACGTAATAAAAATACACGAAGGATGCGGTCATCTTGGTCATGCCAGTTTAGATGCGCGAAGGAGCGCTCAGAGTCAAGCCGCCCTGCCAAAACAATTTTTTTTGGGCGTTCAAGACCAGGCCGCATTTCAGATGCTACCGGCTCCTACTTCGGCAGGACCTTGCCCAGAATTCTCCAGAGATCCGCTGCGTCTTCCAGCGATAGGTGATCGGAAAACTCACGCCGGACAGCGGCCTCATAGGCGGGCCACATTTTGTCGAGCAAATCTGCGCCCTTGGAGGTCAAACAGATGACCTTGCCCCGGCCATCGTCTGGGGCTGCCTGTTTTCCGACCAGGCCGGCGGCGGCCAGCCGGTCGATCAGGCGGGACACGTTGTATTGAGCCAGCAGCACCCGTTTTTCGATCTCGATTGGTCTCAGAGCTTTTTCAGGTCCCCGGCGCAGCTCCAGGAGGACGTCGTACCAGCTCAAAGGCGGAAACCCGTCCGCCTTCAGCTGTGTTTCGACACGATCAAGAACAACTGTGCTTGCCCGTTGCAGGCGGGCCCAAGCGTCCATGAAATCTGGTGTTTCGTGGGCTGTCTTTTCATCCATGCACCCTCATAGGCGTTTAATGCAGATGCATCAATCTTGATTTTAATGCAGCTGCATTTATATATTCATGCATCTGCATGAAACTGGAGTCTCTCATGACCACACCCCTCACCCTCGTCAGCCACACACTTTGCCCCTATGTTCAGCGTGCTGCGATCCTGCTGGACGAAAAGAACCAGGCTTTTGAGCGCATCTACATTGATTTGGCGAACAAACCCGCGTGGTTCAAACGCGTCTCGCCGCTTGGCAAGGTTCCACTGCTCAAGATTGCGGACGGTAGCTACCTGTTTGAATCCGCGCCCATTCTGGAATATCTGGACGAAACCATCGGAGTGCCGTTTCATCCGCAAGATCCGGCGGAACGCGCCCGGCACCGGGCCTATATTGAATATGCGTCGCAGATCCTGAATGCGATTGGCACGCTCTACAACGCGAAAGATCAAGAGGCTTTCCGGTCAGCGGAAGCAAATCTCAGATCGAAATTCGAACACCTTGAAACGGCACTTTCGCCAGATGCCCCCTTCTTCTCGGGCAAGGATTTTTCACTGGTCGATTGTGCCTTTGCACCCGTGTTCAGGTATTTCGATGTTTTTGAAAGCCTCACACATCTGACCGTTTTGGATGACCTGAAGACCACCAAAAACTGGCGCGCCAAACTGTCCAGCCGTCCCTCCGTTCAGCGTGCAGTGAAGGACACCTATGCTGAGGACCTGAAGCATTTCCTACACAAACGTGACAGCTGGATGTCGGAACTGTTGAGAGCTCACGAAACGGCGACAGCGGCTGCCGAATAGGCCTGTTATGCTGTCTGGATAACAGCCCCAAGGTCCTTCAACGCCGTTTTGACAGACGGCCATTTTTCCGGTGTGACCGTTAGAAGTGCCGGTTCAACAATGTCGACCGAATACCCCCGGTTCATCGCCCCTCTGGCGGTGAACTGGACACATTGACAGGCGTCCAACCCAGTTAGGCGGAGGTGACCGATAGTCCGCTGTGCCAAGTAAGCCTCAAGCTCGGGATTATAAAACGCATCGCCAATCGGCTTTTCAAAAACCGGCGCGTCGCCGACCTTGAGATCCCTATCAAAGGCCAGCCCTTTGCGCCCTGGTGTGCCGATGCCGCCCATCAAAAGCTTCATTGCCAAAATGACGGGCCAATGGCGGAAAACCTGCTTGATGAAGATAACATCCTCGCCGTTTTGCCGGGCCGCTTCAATGTCCCTGTTGATCCGGTCAATCGCTTGGGCCCGTTTCTCATCGGGATAGGGTTTTGGGCCGTTGCGGGTAAAGTCCTCCTGCACATCGATCACAAGGAGTGCTGTCTTTGGCCGGGCATTCCGGTCGATCGGTTGGCCCTTTGTGGGGGCGCTGGAGATTTTAACGACCCAGAAAAAATAACCTACCGCCGCCAAAACCGGCGCTGAAAGGGCAATTAAAACAAGCGTTAAAAGCGACATTTTCCGCTCCTGATTTCAAGAGATTCATTCCAGGCCGCGCGGGCGGTCCGGATCGTCTTCAAATTCGGCAAAATGATCGAGCATGGCACATAAGACACGCTGGGAAGCCTGCAGCTCGTCTTTGGAAAAGAGTTCACTGACCGCATCCATGGCATCGTTTTCTTTGGCCCGGATGCCGCCAAAAACGGTGTGCCCCGTCTCGGAGAGACCAAAAAGCGGTGAGCGTTTGTGGGCAGGGTTTGGGCGCCGCTCCACAAGATGCAAACCTTCCAGCTGGTTCACCAACAACTGGATCTGCTGGCGCGCCAAAAACAGCACCCGGCCAATATCCGGCACAGACATCGGGCCGAGTTCCTCCAGCACTTCCATGACGGCGCGCATGCCAACAGAGATGCCAGACCCGTCCAGATTCGCCTCCACCGCCCGCGCAAGACGGCGGTGCACGGGCCGGATCAGCCGCACCAGTTCATAGAGCTCAGCGGATTTTGGTTTGCTTGATTTTATCATGACAATATATATGTCATAATGACAAATATATTGTCAATATATTATAGAGCTGTGGCTGAATGGATCGATGGGGCTGGCTAAATCCCTTAGCAGCCGGAAATCATGCGTCGGCCAAAGCTTGTTCGAGCGCCCCCTGTATCGTCTTGCCCCAACTGTTGGCGGTTTCGGTCGAGCTCACATGCAATGAATACTGCCACGCCATCACACCGCCGAATTTGGCGCCAAAGTGGCTCATCAGAGGCTGAACCAGATACGTAACCGTGTCGGCGGCACTCAAGTATCCGGCCATGGTTTTGTTAAGGCCGGCATTATCCAGGCTGGTGACACGCCCCAAAACCAATTTTTCCACCGGTGTTGCTGCTTGCTCCGACAAAGCCAGGATCGACCAGCCCGGCGGCGTGCTGCCGGAAAGACCTGTGATCTTTTCCTTTTGCGCCGGACCGTCATTGGTGTTGCCGTTGTACCAGGTGCCGTTGTTGTAATATTGGATGTTGAACCAGTCGATGGCATCGCCTGCCGCCGAAGCGATCTGCGAATACGGCGCTTCTTTCCAGGCCGGATCAAAATAAGGCGCCTGCGGCGCGTGGGTCACGATCAGGGTCTTGTCTGCGGGCACGGCCGCCTTGAGCTCCTTGGACAGCGCAATCAGGAACTTTTTGGCGTCATAAGATGCCGCTGCCGGATTTTGAAGTGACGCTGTATCTTCAAAGTCAATATCAATGCCGTCGAAGTCATGTTTCACGGCATACTCAACCAAAGATTTGGCGAATGAGCTGACATTTAGTGAAGCGCTCTTCCAAGCCCCGGCCGGAATGTAATCTTCATCACCGCCCAAAGCGAACAGAACCTTCCGTTTGCCGTTTTCCTTGAGCTTCGGCACGAGCCCGGGTTCAGACAGGAATTTGTCAATGACAGCCGTATCGATGCCGCCGCTGACCGTCGGCACGATGAACGCCAGAATGACATGGGTAAACGCACTTCCAACGATCCCGTCGAGGGGCACATTGTTGCGGTTGTAGTAGATGATGTTGCGGGGTGTACCAGCCATGGCTCAACCTCCCTGCCGGTGTCACAGCGCGGCCTCTAGCGCCACAAGGAACCCAGTCGGCGCCGGCCAGCGCGACACCAAGATAACACAACCATTAAGTGCAATAAATCTAAACAAGCCCCAGCGCTCGAACCTACAGTCCAGCCTCTCTCCCTCGTCGAGATGCCAATAGATGCAGTGGAAGGTTGGCATAGCCGCCTTCGCTTCTCAGGATTAGGGCAAGGGCTTCCACGCGGATGAATGGAAAACGCACAATCAGCGGCACAATGCGCTGCCGGGGTGGCTGCCCCCCAAAATCTCTACGTCGTCTTCCCGGTCAAGCGGAGCCCGAGCCGGGATCGGAGAGCCAAAGATCTGGTGTTTCTAGCAAGATACATACTGACAAGCTCGGATCCACCGGTCCCGGATCTCCGCTTTGCCCTCGTCTGGGACGACGAAAAAAGGACGATGTCAGCAGTCTGAGCGGCGCAATGCGCCGCTCATTGTTTACAGAAACTACGGGGCAACCAGGCGAACCGGTTGCTCGTCCACCACAATCTCGCACTTCACTGAATTCGCGATGAAGCAGACATCGTGTGCCTTTTCATGCAGATCTGTAATCCAGGTCGGGTCAGGTTCGCTGTCTGCAACAAGGGTGATTTCGGGTTTTAAGACCACTTTGGTGATCGCCATTTTACCCCGGGCAATCCGGCTCATTTCGCCCGTGGCGTTGTCCCGGTAGCTGGCGATATTGTAACCAGCCCGCCGGGCAAGATCCAAAAACGACATCATGTGACAGGAAGAAATCGCTGCAACCAGTGCTTCTTCCGGGTCAACCGCTGCTTCAATCGAATGGGGCAAAGGCACCACCGTCGGCGATGCGCTTGCTGGGATTTTCAACCCACCGTCAAACTGCCAGATGTGACCTCGAGAATAGGCGTTGGCGGCATAGTCGCCATCACACGCCCACTCGATCACCGCTGTATAAAAATGCCCCGCCATAGTTCAGAGTGTCTCGACGTAGGCTTTGTAGGCCGCTTCGTCCATCAACTCAGACAGCTGGCTTTCATTGCTAACTTTCATTTTGATAAACCAAGCAGCACCTTCCGGGTCTTCGTTGACCTTCGCCGGCTCGTCGGCAAGCACTTCATTGGCTTCAGTCACTTCACCATCAATTGGCGCGTAGAGTTCGCTTGCCGCCTTGACGGATTCAACCACAGCCGCTTCATCACCCTGGGACAGTTCCTTGCCGGCTTCCGGCAGCTCAACAAACACAACGTCACCCAGCTGTTCTTGAGCATATCCGGTGATCCCGATGGTGGCTGTGTCACCTTCTACTGCAATCCATTCATGGTCTTTTGAAAAATATGTCGTCATTGTGTTTTCCGTTCTCTGGAGTGTTTTTAAGATTTCGGTTTTCGGTAGTAGCGGTTCGGCACAAACGGCATGTCCGCAACAGTTGCCGGCAAGCGGCGCCCCCGTACGATCAGGTCCAGTTTGGTACCGGTGGCCGCATGCTCAGCTGGAACGTACCCCATAGCGATTGGCGCACCGACGGTCGGCGCGAATCCGCCGGAGGTCAGAACACCGATCACCGGGCCATCCTCTGGCAGAGCAATCTCAGCGCCTTCACGGGCTGGGGCCTTGCCGTCGAGGCGCAGGCCAACGCGCAGGCGCGCCGTGCCGTCCGCAAGTTGCTTTTGAATTCGCGCATCACCGGGAAACCCTCCGTTTTCGCGGCGGCGTTTTTGCATACAGAAAGTAATGTTGCCTTCGACCGGTGACGTGCTGTCATCAATGTCATGACCATAAAGACAAAGTCCGGCTTCAAGGCGCAGACTGTCACGAGCGCCAAGACCGATGGCTTCAACCCGGTCATCGGCCAAAAGTGCGCGGGCGATTGCCTCGGCAGCCCCTGCCGGGACCGACATTTCCACACCGTCTTCGCCGGTGTAACCGGCGCGCGCGATGTGGCAGGCAATGCCATCAAATTCCATTGGGGCAGCGGACATAAAGCCAAGGTCCGCAGCAGCAGGTGCATGCGCTGCCACAGCCGCAACCGCTTCGGGACCCTGGACAGCGATCAGGGCCCGGTCCTCAACGATCTCCAGTTTCACATTATCCGGCAATTTGGCGCGGAAATGCGCATAGTCGGCATCCTTGCGTGCCGCATTGACAACCAGGAACAAGCGCCCATCCTCGTCCTCGGAAATCGAGCGTGTGACCATCAGGTCATCAAGGATACCGCCCTCGTCGTTCAAAAGAACAGTGTAGCGTTGCCGGCCAAGTCCAAGTTCAACGAAGTTGGACGGGGTCAGAGCCTCAAGGGCACGGGCCGTTGTCTCATGATCTGGGCCGACCAGAAATGCCTGCCCCATGTGTGAAACATCAAACAATCCCGCTTTTTCACGGGTCTGCAGATGCTCGCCCATGATGCCCAGCTTATATTGAACGGGCATGGAATAGCTGGCGAACGGCACCATTTTGCCGCCGAGCTCAATATGAAGGTCATGAAGGGGCGTTTGTTTCAGATCGGTATCTGCAACGGTGTCCGCCATGAACAGCCCTCGCGTTAGGGATTGCGCACTCGCGAACCATACCGCGAACGGATCCGGTTCGTTTGCACCCCCTCTGTCCGAGTACCTGAGAGATTTCCCGTCAGATCCCAAAAAACCTGGCGGTTACTCCTTCGGTGAGCAGTCCACGCAGTTGTCGGCGCAGATCACTGCTTTCCAGAGCGTTTGAGCCCATGCGGTCCTTTTGCCTGAGAGTTTCCGGGGCGGTTGCTCCTTCGGCGCCAGGAACTTTTCACCTGGCCTCTCCCGCAGTGGCGTTGCCGTGCGCAATACACGATTACCGGGGAACGACCCCGGCAGTTGCGGCAATTGTGGTTGGCCGACTCAACCTTGTCAATATGAGTCAGTGACCCCGCATTGACCCTTGGCTTAGCCTTTTGGCTATAGAGTAATTGGGTTAGGCGTCAGCGTTTTGTTTTGTCGGTAAAGCCGAATTCGATTTTCCGGCCCTGGTCCATCGGAATAACGAATCTCTCATCCACCATGGTCCAGCGCTGACCGCGCCCGCCTGTCTCAATTGACACCGGAATTTGCAGGACTTCAGACACAAGAGGCTTTTCTTTAGGGTCTGTGGAGACCGGGATGTTCACACGCATGGGCAAGACGATATCGCCGCCAGACCAGGCCGGTCCTGGCGTAACATCGCCGGAGAATCCGAGTTTCACACGCCGCTGACCATCATCGGCCCGCGAACAGCTTGCTGCCCAATCTTCAACAAGCGCCTGATAGATCAACGCATCCCGTTCACCTTCTTTGCCCCGCTGGAACTTGCGGATCAAATAGGCTCCATTCTTCAGCTGTAGCGGCGGGCACGGAACGGGCGGCGCGAACGTTTGCGAGGAGACCTGAACCGGTTCCGCACCACCGGAAATTACATTCTCCGCAAGATCACCAGCGGACCCACAGCCTGCAAGAAATGCAGCACAAAGCCCTGCAGAAAGACCCGCTTTATAGTTGACGTTAGACAGCGAAAGGAAAGCCTTGATCATCATCGACCCGTTGGAAACTAAGCACTAGGCGCAGCTTCATAGCAGGTGGCCAGCGGCTTGGCGAGACTGGCACGGGCATTTGTTACTCAGTGACATATATGGAAAGGGTGGGAAGCGGCTTGACAGAACACCCTGCCAAGCCCTTATTGCGCCAAACAAGGCTTATAAACGGGCATCATGACCAACAAACCTTCTTTAACGATCAAGCTGTGTGCGCCTCGGGGCTTTTGCGCCGGCGTTGACCGCGCGATCCAAATCGTTGAACTGGCGCTTCAGAAATACGGCCGCCCGGTCTATGTGCGCCACGAGATCGTGCACAACAAGTTTGTCGTGGATGGGCTGAAAGCCAAAGGCGCCGTTTTTGTCGAGGAACTGGAAGAGATCCCAGCAGAAGATGCTGACCGGCCTGTGATCTTTTCCGCTCATGGCGTACCGAAATCCGTGCCAGCCGATGCCCAGGCGCGCAAAATGTTCTATCTGGATGCGACCTGTCCGCTGGTCTCCAAAGTGCATAAAGAAGCCGAGATTCATTTCCGGCGCGAGCGGGAAATTCTTCTGATCGGCCATGCAGGTCATCCGGAAGTGATTGGCACAATGGGCCAATTGCCGGAAGGCACGGTAACTTTGATCGAAACCGAAGACGATGCGCGAAACTTTTCCCCGAAAACGGATAAGGAACTGGCGTTCATCACCCAGACGACACTGTCTGTTGACGACACCGCAGGCATCGTTGCTGCCCTCAAAGACCGGTTTCCAAATATTGTAGCACCTCACAAGGAAGACATCTGCTACGCCACCACGAACCGCCAGGAAGCGGTCAAACATGTGGCGCCAGATGTTGAAGCGATGATTGTGGTCGGCGCACCAAATTCCTCAAATTCGCAACGCCTAAGAGAGGTCGCTGAACGTGAGGGATGCCGGATCGCTGTCCTTCTGCAGCGGGCCAGTGAGATTAAGTGGTCCGATTTCGATGGCGTCAGCAGCCTGGGCCTAACCGCCGGAGCCTCTGCCCCTGAAACCTTGGTGGAAGAGATCATCAGCGCTTTTGAAAAACGCTTTGATGTCACCGTGGAGATCCATCGAACCGCGGAAGAAACCATCGCCTTTAACCTGCCACGCGAATTGCGTGATATTCCCGCGCAGCCGCAATAAGCCACCGGATAACAACATGGCCGTTTACACGGAAGTCAGCGATGAAGAGCTCAATGCCTTCATCGGGAAATATGATGTCGGACAACTTCTATCCTATAAAGGAATTGCAGAAGGCGTCGAGAACAGCAATTACCTCGTTCAGACTGACAAGGCCTATTTCATCCTCACGCTCTACGAAAAACGGGTCAACCCGGACGACCTGCCGTTTTTCCTGAAACTGAAAGAGCATCTGGCCGGCAAAGGCTTGTCCTGCCCGACACCGGTGGCTTGCAAGGATGGCGAATTGCTGGGAACGCTGGCTGGGCGGCCAGCGGCGCTTGTAACGTTCTTGCAGGGCATGTCGGTCAAACGGCCACGTCCGGAGCATTGCGCAGAACTCGGCAAAGCCATGGCAGCATTTCATCTTGCCGGGGCCGATTATGAACTAACCCGCAAGAATGCGCTGGATCTTTCCGGCTGGCGGCCGTTGTTTGAACAAAGTGCGGAGCGCTGCGACACGGTTCATCCGGGTTTGGGCACCGAAATCACCAAAGAGCTTGATCAGCTTGAAGCCATCTGGCCGCAGGATCTGCCGTCCGGTGTTATTCACGCCGACCTTTTTCCGGACAATGTCTTTTTCTTGAACAATGAATTGTCCGGCCTGATCGACTTTTATTTCGCCTGCAACGATGCCCTTGCTTACGACATCGCTATCTGTCTCAATGCCTGGTGTTTTGAAGCCGACCTCTCGTTCAATGTCACCAAGGCGCGCGCACTGTTGAAAGGCTACACCTCTGTGCGCCCGCTGACAGATGCGGAGTTCGATGCCTTGCCAATCCTGTGCCGCGGTGCCGCTCTCCGGTTCCTGCTGACCCGTCTTTACGACTGGTTGAGCGTGCCGGAAGGGGCCCTTGTGACGCCGAAAGATCCGATGGAATACGTCAAGAAACTGCGCTTTCATCAAACCGTCGACAGCGCCAAAGCTTACGGACTTGAAGAATGAGCCAGGAAAACCGGGTCACGATCTATACCGACGGCGCCTGCTCGGGAAATCCGGGACCAGGCGGCTGGGGTGTCATCATGCGTTTTGGTGAGCACGAACGGGAATTGAACGGCGGCGAAGCGGAAACCACCAACAACCGGATGGAGCTCACCGCGGCCATCGAAGCACTCAACGCCTTGAAGCGCCCTTGCGCGGTCGATCTTTACACCGACAGCACCTATGTGCGCAGCGGCATCAGCGAGTGGATGTACGGCTGGAAACGGAAGAACTGGCGTACAGCAGCCAACAAGCCGGTCAAAAACGCTGACCTTTGGCAGGCGCTGGATGCGGCCAGGGAGCGCCATGATGTCACCTGGCACTGGGTGAAGGGTCATGCAGGGCATCCGGACAATGAACGCGCGGACGAACTCGCCCGCGGCGGTATGGAACCCTACAAATACAGCTAAAGCTGCAGCACTAATTCACGAGGCGAGGATCACTGGTGAACGATTTGCAGCAAACAACACCCGATACAACACGGTCAGGGCAACCCGGTGCTGCCGGAACTGTGCTCATTATGGCCAACCCTACATCCGGTGGCTACAACGGGCCTAAACTCCAGGATCTTAAAAAGCAGCTTGAAGCCGCAGGGCGCCACGTGGAGCTGCGGCTCACAACCCACGCCGGGGAAATCGGTGAAGTCTGCGCCAGTGCAGATTTAACGGCTGGAACACTGATCATTGCCGGCGGCGATGGGTCCGTGAATGAAGCCCTTACCGGGCTTCATGGCAAGGACTTCGTACCGAACCTCGCGGTCGTCCCCTCTGGAACGGCCAATGTCCTGGCCTTGGAACTTGGCTTGCCCCGCAAGGCGAATGATATCGCAGCGACCATTCTGAACCAAAAAACCAGACCCTTGCACTATGGCCTCGCCAATGGCCGCCCCTTTGTACTGATGGCGTCTGCAGGCTTTGACGCCGAAGTCGTTCATGCCGTGCCACTCGCCCTAAAACGAAAGCTGAAAAAACTCGCTTACGTTATCACGGCGTTCAAAATCGGATTGAAGCGGAATGGGACGCCGGTAACGGTCTCCCTTGATGGCGCAGATCCGATTGATGGAAAGTTCGCGGTTGCCAGCAACGCCCGCCATTATGGTGGACCATTTGTAATCTGCCCGGGCGGGGTGACCGATCCGGGGCTGCATATGCTCATTCTGAAACGGGATGATCCGTGGTCGTCTGTCCGTTACAGCATCGCATTGATGCTCGGCCGCATCCACAAGGCGAAGGGGGCAACTGTCCGCCCTTTCAATAAAGCGGTTATCTCAAGCCAGGCTCCGGTGGCCGCCCAAGTCGATGGAGACCCGTTTGGGGTCACGCCGCTGGAAATCCGGTTAGCCGATAAAACGGTGCCAATTCTGGCACCATAAACCTGTTAAGCGGATACGGCTTCTGCAGTGGGCATCTTACGCAGGATTTTTGTGGCTTCAGCTGCGGACACGGCTTCGCCAAAGAAGAAACCTTGCGCGAATTCACAGCCAAGCTGATAGAGCTCCAACGCGTCATTTTCGCTTTCCGCGCCTTCTGCGACGACCGACATGCCCAAATCATGCCCCATGGCCACCATCGTGCGCAAAAGCACTGGCCGTGCAGCAGATCCGTCCGGTTTGACGAAAGTCTGGTCAATCTTGATCGTGTCGAACGGGAACCGCTGCAAATAAGACAAGGAGGAATGCCCGGTTCCAAAATCGTCCAGCGACAGGCCGGCACCCAGGCTGCGCAGACGCTCCAGGACTTTGGCCGAATACTCCGGATTGGACATGACCAGAGATTCGGTCAATTCCAGTTTCAAGGTTCCGACCTCCAGCGAGTTCCGCGACAAAATCGCCTTCACGTCGTTGATCAGATCCTGCTTCAGAAGCTGGCGGGACGAAAGATTAACCGAAGCAAACAATGGATGCGGCATGGGGAACTCCCGCTGCCAGTGAGCCAGCTGAGTGGCGCCCTTGTCGAGCATATACATGCCAAGGTCGTTGATCAGCCCAGATTGTTCTGCAATCGGGATAAATTCCGCCGGAGAAATCTTCCCGCGCTTGGGGTGGTTCCAGCGGGCCAGCACTTCAAACCCGGCAACCGACTGATCTTCCAAACGGATAATCGGCTGGAAGAAGACTCCGAGTGTTTCCTTCTTGATGGCGTCCCGCAGATCCGTTTCCAGATCAACCACATTCTTGCCGAGCGGTCTTAGGATAGGCCGGTAGACTTCCTGACGGTCGCCGCCGAGGCGCTTGGCATGATTGAGGGCAATCTCGGCATTGGTGAGCATGTCTTCAACCGCCTGCTTACCGCCCTCAAAGAAGGAGATACCGACCGAACAGGTCAGGAAAATCTCCCGATCGCTGAAAGTAATGGGAGCACGTACCGCCTTACGCAGAGCATCGGCCAGCGCAACAATCCGGTCGGGTTCCTGCTCGGACAAAAGCATCAGGCCATATTGGTCGCTCGACAAACGGCCCAATGTGTCCTGTTGGCCGATCAGGCGGCCAAGGCGGCGCGCAACAGTCAAGAGAATGCTGTCGCCGGCCGACAGGCCAATGCTGTCGTTGACCTGTTTGAAGCGGTCCAGGTTGATGACAAGAACCGTTGGCTTTGCCGTTTTTTCTGCCTGGGATAGGACCACGCTGGTTTTCAAACGGTCGACAAACAGCTCCCGATTCGGCAAACCGGTGAGATTGTCATGGACGGCATCATGAAGAAGCCGCTCTTCAGCCGTCCGCTCTTCGGTCACATCGAGCAGCGTGCCGACACAACGGATCACTTCACCGTCGGCACCGACGATTGGCCGCGCACGCAGGCGGAACCAGCGGAAATGGCCATCTTCAGAGCGCAGGCGGAACGTTTGCTGGATCTTGCCGCGGCGCTGGTCGATGACCGCATCAAGCGTTGCCCGGAACCGATCGCGATCTTGTGGATGGAGAATTTCCAGCCAATCCCGCGCCGGACCTTCGAGCATTCCGCGTTTCAGATTTAACAGATTCTCGACCTCATTGCCGGTGAAGATCCGGTCACGGTCGATATCCCAGTCCCAAATGATGTCTCCGGATCCTGTCAAAGCGAGCGCTTTGCGTTCAACATCGGAGATAAGGCCCTGCGCAATGGCACCGCCGGCAAAGGCATGCTGCATCACTGTAAAGCCGATCAAGAGCACGATGAGAACCAGACCGCCGCCGAGAGCCGGCTGGACAATGTCATTGGACAGGCGTCCGGTTACGGTCATTGCCGCCCCGACCAGCCAGGCGATCAAGAGACACCAGGTCGGGATCAGCAAGATCGCCCGGTCGTAGGCCTGAAAGGCGAGCACTGCGATGGTAACAAAGCCGAGAAGACCAATGATTGCCAGCGACAAACGGGCAATGCCAGCCGCAATCGATGGATCCCAGACAGCGACCCCCAAAAGCCCCAAAAGCAGGATCAGCGTTGTCAGGGCCAAGTGGGAGTAATGGATGTTCCAGCGATTGAGGTTCAAATAGGCATAAAGGAAGATGATCAAGCTGGCCGCGAGCATCACCTCCGCCGAGGCACGGGCCAGCTGGCTGCCGCCGCCTTCGAGGTTGAACACCATGCCCCAGAAACCGAAGTCGATGCACAAATAGGCCAGCACAGACCAGGCCAGTGCGGCTGTTGCCGGGAACATGACGGTTCCCTTGACCACAAACAGAATGGTCAGGAACAGAGCCAGAAGCCCCGAGATGCCAAGAATGATACCCCGGTACAGCGAATAGGCGTTGACTGTTTCTTTGTAGACATCCGGCTCCCAAAGACGGACTTCCGGCAAATTCGGCGTGGTCAGTTCGGCGACAAACGTCACCACAGAGCCCGGATCGAGCGTGACCAGGAAGACATCGGCCTCAAGGCTCTTCTGACGTGTCGGCGCAATACCCTGGCTTGGCGTGATACTAGCGATCCGCGATGAACCGAGGTCCGGCCAGAACAATTCCGATTTCACCAGCTTGTAATTGGGGGCAACAATCAGCCGGTCGATCTGTTCATCGCTGGTGTTAGCGAGTGCAAAGACCGCCCAATTGGTATTTTGGCCACTGCGTGAAGGCACCTCGATTCGCCGGACAATGCCATCGGCACCTGGCGCGGTCGACACCTGGAGACGTGTTCCAGCGTCCCGATGAATGTCGATGGCCTTGGTGATATCAAGCGCTTCCACATCGAGCGGCACCGGGATCGGCTCGAGCGCAACCGCTGCGCCAGGCACAAGAACCGCTGCCAGAACAACGGCAAAGACGGCGGCGCTTCGAAGGAGATTAAAAAGATGGACCGGTAGTGATATCGACATGGTGCGAAGAACTACCGGTTTGAAGCACATGTCACAAGAAATCTTTCAAAATTCCCTCAACTACCGGAGTCAGCGTTCTGGGGCGCGCCGCAAAATCTTCAGACAAACAAGCCAAAAGCAAGTGATCCTGCCAAGAACCGTTGATTAACAAATAGTTGCGGGCATACCCTTCGCGGCTGAACCCGACGTTTTCGAGTAGCCGGATGGACGGTGTGTTGGTTGGAATACACGCCGCCTCGATCCGGTGAAGGTTTAAAACGTCGAAACAAAACGGCAAGATCATGGCAACAGCGGCCGACATGTGCCCTTTGCCCGCATGGCGCTCGCCCATCCAGTAGCCAAGGGTAGCCGACTGACTGACCCCGCGCCGGATGTTGCTCAGCGTCAGACCGCCGAGCAATTCGTCATTTCGGGCATTGAACAAGAGGAACGACAGGCTGCGCCCTTCTTTGCGGTCTCGGGCATAACGCCGCAGCCGGCGCCGGAATCCGGATTTGGTCAGATCATCGGACGGCCAGAGGGGTTCCCAAGGCGTCAAGAAGGCTCGGCTGTCGCTGCGAAGTACCGACCAGGCTTTGTAGTCCCCCATGATGGGCGGACGAAGGTAAAGGCCACCTGCTTCGATCAGAAGCTCGGCGTCTGGGGGTGGACCTGGGCGGAGCAGTGACATGCCGGTCCCCCTCTCCGCCTTACATAGACGCTGCCTGCTGAACCGGCGCTTGCTGCAGACGCACTGCCAGTTCATCGGCTGTCATAATGCCGTCCACGGGACCAATCGCTGTAAGCGTCGGTGTGGTGCCGACAAAGGTGTCATAAGCGACGCGCCGGACATCAGCCGCCGATACAGCTTCAATCTTCGCCGAAATCTCATCCGGAGCCAGCACCCGGCCATGAACCAGGATCTGCCGGGCGATCTGGCCAGCCCGAGCGGCCGGGCTTTCCAACGCCATCATCAGTCCGGCGCGGATCTGTGCCCGTGAGCGGGCGATTTCGTCATCGGTGATCGTGTGGGCGGCGGACACAAGCTCATCGGCGATCATCGGCATCAACGCCCCAAGGTCCTCATGACTGGTCGCCGCGTGAATGCCAAACAATCCGGTGTCAGAGAACGCCCAATGGAAGCTGTAGATCGCATAACACAGGCCGTGTTTTTCGCGGATCTCCTGGAACAGGCGGGAAGACATACCCCCGCCTAGGACAGAGGCTAGGATCTGGATGGCGTAATAGTCCTTGGCCTTGTAGGGGCGGCCTTCAAAACCAATCAGAACCTGCGCTTCCATCAGGTCTTTGTTGAGCAGCTTCTCACCGCCAGAGTAGCGGGCTTCCGGATCTGGAGCCGCTGGTTCGCTGTTGATGCCGGCAAATTTCTCATTTGCAAGCGCGACCAACTCAGCGTGGTCTACGGCACCGGCGGCAGCTAGAACCATGTCCGGTGCCCGGTAGCGGTCAGCGAGGTAATTGTTCAGGCTGTCACGACCAAAACCGCTCACAATCTGGGGCGTCCCGAGGATCGGACGGCCAATGGCCTGATCGGGCCAGGCCGTTGCCTGGAAGAGATCAAAGGCCTGATCTTCCGGGGCATCATTAGCAGCGCCAATTTCCTGCAAGATGACGTGCTGTTCCCGCACCAGTTCTTCGGCTTCAAAGGTGGAGTTCTGCAGAATGTCGGCCAGAATATCAACGGCAAGCGGCATATCTTCGGCCAGAATGCGCGCATAATAATTGGTGTGTTCGATGCTGGTTGAGGCGTTCAACTCGCCGCCCACGGCTTCGATTTCTTCAGCGATCCCGCGGGCGGACCGAGTGTTGGTGCCCTTGAACGCCATGTGCTCTAGAAGGTGCGTTATGCCGTTCTGATCGGCAGCCTCCGCACGTGACCCGGTTCGAATCCATACGCCCAATGCCGCAGTTTTCAAATGCGGCATCTGATCGGTGACGATCGTCAATCCATTGTCGAGAACTGTTGTTTCTACCTTCATTCAGTTACACCCCCGCCCCGACGGCACGGGCATGTTTTTCAATATGTTGTTCCACCGCGCCCTGCTCCGCTGCCAGAACCTGCTGGCGCTCTTCGGCGAACATCATGTCTTTCAAATTCTCCGGCAAGTCTGGCCGTACACCGCTGGCTTTTTCAACCGCATCCGGGAATTTGGCCGGATGAGCCGTACCCAAGACCACCATTGGTGTTTGGCCATCGTCATGAGACTTGGCCACATGCACACCAATGGCCGTATGCGGATCGAGCAAGTACCCTGCTTCTTTCCAGAGTTCAGCAATCGTTGCTGAGGTTTCAGCCTCATCGCACCGCCCTGCCGCGAACACCTGACGCATTTCGGCAAGCGGTCCGTCTTCAATGGTGAAGCTGCCAGACTGATTGAGTTGGTTCATCATCCGGCGGACGGTCTCGCCGTCGCGGCCGCAGACTTCCGACAGCAGCCGCTCGAAATTCGAGGACACCTGAATGTCCATGGACGGCGAGATCGTCGGCTGGACACCGCGTTTCTCATACCGGCCGGTTTCCAGGGTACGCGCCAGAATATCGTTCACATTGGTGGCTACCACCAGCTTCTCAACCGGCAGGCCCATTTTCATGGCGGCATATCCGGCGAAGATGTCACCGAAGTTTCCGGTTGGAACCGTGAAGGAGATTTTCCGGTGCGGTGCGCCAAGGGCAGCCCCCGCCACGAAATAATAGACGATTTGCGCCAGGATCCGAGCCCAGTTGATCGAATTGACGCCGGACAGCGCGACCCGATCCCGGAACGGGAAATTGTTGAACATACCTTTGACGATGGCCTGGCAGTCGTCAAAATTGCCGGTCAGGGCAAGCGCATGAACATTGTCCTCCGTCGGCGTGGTCATCTGCCGGCGCTGAACGTTGGACACCCGGCCATCTGGGAAGAGAATAAAGATGTCCGTTCGCTCGCGCCCGCGGAAGGCTTCAATCGCCGCCCCGCCCGTGTCGCCGGAGGTTGCTCCAACGATTGTTGCCCTAAGACCGCGCTCTGTCAGGACATAGTCCATCATGCGTCCGAGCAACTGCATGGCGACGTCCTTGAACGCCAAGGTCGGGCCATGGAACAGCTCAAGGACGTAGGTGTTGGACCCAGTCTGCACCAGCGGTGTGACCGCAGGATGCCGGAAGCTCGCATAGGAGTCTGCGATCATCGCTTTGAGGTCGGCATCGGGAATTGCGCCGGCGACAAACGGGCTGATCACCTGAAACGCGACGTCTTCGTAAGGTTTTCCAGCAAACGACGCGATGGTGTCTGCATCGAACTGCGGCCAGGTTTCCGGAAGATAGAGACCGCCATCACGAGCCAGTCCCTGAAGCAAAACGTCCGAGAATTCCAATACCGGTGCATCACCGCGCGTACTGCTGTATTTCACCGCGTCACTTCCCTTTGTATTTCCTGCTAGGCGCCAGACTTTTCAGGTCCTCTTGCGGATTGCAAAGCCTCACCCTACCCGAATTTCGTCCGGTTTTAAACAAACCAAGCCAACCAAGCGACTTACGCGTCATCCGGATTGGACGCAAGCCGCAGACAGGTAAAAATGTCCGAATTCCGGCAAAGCTGTCGGTTACCAGACGCTGCGTGCCGCTGGATTTCAGGCTTTGAGAGTGTCTAGATCAGCTGCTGTTCAGGTGGAATCGCTTGAACAGCCAAAAGCTGATCGATTTTAAAGTGGTAGAGCATCTTGTCTGCGTTCACCTGAACGCAGGATGCTCTAGGGCCTAAGCGTGGCCGGCTTCCGACATTAGAAGCGCCGGATCGATGCCAAGACTGCCAAGGGCTTTGTGCCATTTGTGCTCCGAATCCGGGTCAAACAAGATGTCCGGATCTGCCGGGGCAGTCAGCCAGCCATTGGCCTGAATTTCATCTTCCAGCTGCCCCGGTGCCCATCCAGCATATCCAAGTGCCAGCATAGCTTGACGCGGGCCGGTTCCTTCCGCAAGCGCGCGCAGGATCTCAAGGGTCGCAGTCAGACAAATACCATTATCGATCGCAAGCGTTGACTGATTCAGCTGGAAGTCATCGCTGTGAAGGACAAAGCCACGCTCCACTTCAACTGGGCCACCTTTATAAACATTCATGCCACGCACTTGCGCCGGCAAACGGATGGCGTTGTCGTCGTCAACAATGTCGAGTTGAATGAGCAGCTCTTCCAAGGACAGATGTTTGGCAACCTGATTGACGATCAGGCCCATTGCGCCCTGCTCGGAGTGGGAGCAGACATAAATGACAGAATGCTCGAAGCGGCTGTCGCCCATGCTTGGCATGGCAATCAAAAATTGGCCTTCCAGGGTGTCTGTCGCTTCGGTTTCGGACATACGCACCTCTTTGCATGATTGACGCCCACCGCCTTGTGCATTGTCAGCATAGCCTCATTAAGTCCTGATGTTAACGACTGTATGGGAGAACACCACAATTGAGGGTCACAATGGCGTCACGAGGAAATGACCGCTAAGCATCGCTAGACCTCATGACGGGCGGACAGACTTGGTGTAGCTGTTGTTTCATGATGAAAATCTTTTTTCTGCTGCTGGTGATGGTCCTGGGCGTTGTGCCCGCACAAGCCGCCACGACCAACTGGACAACTGTTCAAGGGGGAGCGGTTCGTCTGATTTCAACTGGGCCTCTTGAAGACGGCCATTATCTGGCCGGGCTGGAATTCAGCCTTGAACCGGGATGGCATACCTATTGGCGTTATCCAGGCGAAGCCGGTATTCCCCCGCAGATCACGCTGACCGAAAAAGACAATCTGAGCTCCTATCAGGTGCTCTATCCGGTTCCGGAACGCTACAATGACGGGTTTTCCAATTCCATTGTCTATCACGATGGGATCGTCCTCCCGATCCGCATTTTCCCCGAAGATCCGGCGGAACCGGTGCGCGTTTCCATCGAGTTGTTCTTCGGGATTTGCAAAGAAATCTGCGTTCCCGGGGATGCAGAACTCACCCTGGATCTTGCTCCTGATACGGAGCCGGACACGCTCGCTTCCAAACTGATCAATCGGGACCTTGCTGCGGTTCCAGGGATCGCACCGATTGGCCAGCTGGCAATACGCAATGTCACCTTCGCGAACCCGGACAAAGGTGTATTGAAAATAGATGCGGCTGTGGGCAGCAGTGACGCCCCTGAGCTTTTTGCCGCAGGACCTTTGGGCTCCTATATCGGGCTTCCTGTCTTGAAAGAAGCCGGTAACGGCACCGCTCAGTGGCATCTTTCAACCAAGGGACTGACAACAACTGACAGTGACAACAACTTGCGGCTTGTTCTCACCGCAAATGGCAATGCCCTTGAGTACCTGGCCCCGATCCAGCCAGATTGGGTTCAATAGGGCTAGAGTATCCGTTTTGGTCAAGCCGGATACTCTAGGCGCAGCTTCAATAGAAAATGTTTTGCCAATCCCCTCGACCTGTGCCGATATTCGCCCTATCTCAGCAGCGGGCTGCCAATGGTCCGGTAGCAGTTTTCAGGAGGGAAGAATTTCATGACACTCAAGGCTGGCGATCGCCTACCCGATGCAACATTCAAAGTCATGACCGCAGACGGTCCTGGCGAAATGACGTCCAAAGACCTTTTCGGTGGCAAGACCGTCGTCCTGTTTGGGGTTCCAGGTGCGTTTACCCCAACCTGTCACATGAACCATCTGCCCGGTTTTGTGGAACACGCTGACACGCTGAAAAGCAAAGGTGTCGATACAATTGCTGTGGTTTCAGTGAATGATGTTTTTGTCATGGATGCTTGGCAAAAGTCCTCCAATGCCGGTGCTATTACGTTCCTTGCCGATACAGCTGCCGAGTTCGTAGAAGCTGCAGGTCTCGGACTTGGCCCCGCACCGATCTTTGGACATCTGCGCTCGCAGCGGTTCGCGCTTGTTGCCAAAGACGGCGAAGTCACCTTCCTCGCGATCGAAGACAGCCCGGGCGATGCCACCAAAACTGGTGCAGCGGCCATTCTGGAAGCACTTTAATCCGCTTCCGCCGAATGCTCTTTCTTACGCGGCCACAGAAGTGTTGCCGCGTAAGCGAGGAATACTCCGATCAAGGTCGCGGCCAGGCCAAACCAGGTCAGGGCATAGCCTAGATGATCGTTTTTAAAACGCACCAGCGTTTCCCCGGCTTGCGGTAAACCGCCCGGCGGCGTGAACTGTTGTTCCGCATCGATGCTGAAAGGCGCTAGGCCTTTCAAATCCACACCCATGCTTTTGGCCATCGCGTCAGTATCGCGCGCAAACCACATACGGGCGTTCAGATCCGGTTCCGGGGTCGTCCACACCGGCGCTTCGCTCAACCGTAACAGGCCGGTCAGAGTTTGATCACCTGCAGGCGGTGTCAGCGCGATTTTCTTCCGATCTTCCGGCAACCCATATGGCAAGAACCCACGATTGACGAGC
This sequence comes from Roseibium sp., assembly GCF_965216085.1. Taxonomy (GTDB): domain Bacteria; phylum Pseudomonadota; class Alphaproteobacteria; order Rhizobiales; family Stappiaceae; genus Roseibium. Next base: position 4,566,677 of record NZ_OZ244138.1, read on the forward strand.
ACAGTCCAACCGGCATCGGTTTCAAACGGGCTATAGACCATCTCGCCGGGACCACCGAAAGTGCCCACGGGGTCGGACAGTGAGATGTAATAAAGGACGTGGTCGTCCTTAAACTGCCCGGTGACAGTTACCCGCCGATAGTCATCCACATCCGACAATCTGCCCCAATCGGCCGGTGCCGGAGCAGCCACAGGGGCCGCTAGCAGCCCGGCTTCGACTTGCTCGATCAGGACTTCTTTTTCCGCAAGACGGCGGACTTGCCAGAAACCGAGATTAAGAAGGATCGTCAGGCCGACAATCGCGGCTAAGGACGGGATTACGAGCTTTCCGAAGCGGCCCATTGGGCGTGTCTCACTTAATCTTGGTTTTCGCCATTATCTGTATCTGCCAACCGGCCTTCTTCGGCGCTGTGGCGGAACTGCAGCGCAATCATCACACCCTTTAAAGGTCGCAGCGTGCCAAGGGCAAGAGCCGCAGTCAAAGGCAACCACAGTACCAGGTGCAGCCAAATCGGTGGCTGATATGACAGTTCGACGATCAACACCAAGGCAACGATGATGAACCCGACGATCATGATGACGAAGACGGCCGGGCCATCCCCGCTGTCCGCAAAGGAGTAATTCAGGCCGCAAGCCGAGCAGTTTTTCTTCAAACCCAGGAAACCGGAAAACAATTTTCCCTGCCCGCACCGTGGGCAATTGCCCGCAAGGCCTGCGGAGACCGGATTGACCGGCGGAAAATGCGCTTTGTCTTCCATTCCTTCAACTCCTGCCCGGCGGACAAAGAAAACGCCCGGTCGGATAACCGCCGGGCGCTTATTTATTATGTTCCTAGAAAACGTCTTCCGGCTCATTCGCCCCAGATGTAGATGGCGACAAACAGGAACAGCCAAACAACGTCAACGAAGTGCCAGTACCAGGCTGCTGCCTCAAAGCCGAAATGCTGTTCTTTGGTGAAGTGGCCAGCAAGGGCACGGAACAGGCAGACTGCAAGGAAGATGGTTCCTACGATCACGTGGAACCCGTGGAAGCCCGTCGCCATGAAGAACGTCGCACCATAAATGTTGCCGTCGAACGTGAAGGCGGCATGGCCATACTCGTAAGCCTGGCAGATGGTGAAGATCACGCCAAGGAAAACGGTCAGGGTCAAACCCCACTTCAGGCCTTCGCGATCGTCATGCAGCAGAGCATGGTGCGCCCAGGTGACGGTGGTGCCGGAACACAGAAGGATCAGCGTGTTCAACAGCGGCAGGTGCCACGGGTCGAAGGTCGCAATGCCATCCGGCGGCCAGTGACCACCAGTTGCCTCGACACGGGCAAACTGGATCGCTTCACCAGCAAACAGGGCCGCATCAAAGTAGGCCCAGAACCAAGCCACGAAGAACATCACTTCAGAGGCGATAAACAGCAGCATGCCATACCGCAGATGCAAGGATACAACGCGGGTGTGATGGCCTTCATGCGCTTCCTTGATGGTGTCGCGCCACCAAGCGAACATCACATACAGAATAATGAGAAGGCCGACTGCAAAGACACCCCAACCGGTCAGGTTGATGCCGAACAGGATGAATTCATCACCCTGGCCGTAACGCATGAAGCCGACAGCCCCCAGCATCATGATGAAAGCGCCGATAGACGCAATAAACGGCCACGGGCTGGGATCAACCAGGTGGTAATCGTGGTTCTTGGTATGTGCCTCAGCCATCGGCAAGCTCCCCAAACACATTCAGTTCCGGCGCAGCGCGCCGATCGCTTATAAGTTCGTTTCAGTCACAGACGTCACCGTCCGCGCTGCAACAGGTTGTTCCGGTTGTTCTACCGGGAAGAAGGTGTAGGACAAAGTGATTTCCTTCACATGTTTCAGCTCAGGATCTTTGTCCATTTCCGGATCGACAAAAAAGACGACCGGCATTTCGACTGTTTCACCCGGTTCGAGCGGCTGCTCGGTAAAGCAAAAACAGTCCAATTTGTTGAAGTACGCGCCAGCGGAAACAGGCGTCACATTGAATGTCGACGTCCCGACCGTGCGGTTGGCGCCGTTGTTAACCGCGATGTACGGCAATTGAGCGGTTTCACCCATTTTCAGGGTCACAGACCGCTCGACCGGCTTGAAATCCCAGGACAGCTTGCCGCTGACATTTCCGTCAAAACGAATTGTGATCATGCGGTTGATCACAACTTCGCTTTCTTGCTCGGCAACCTGGGTTGTCCCGCCAAAGCCAGTGACACGGCAAAACAGGTCATAGAGCGGAACAGCCGCATAGGCCGCGCCAACCATGAAGGCGAACGTTCCCGCACAAGCAATCGCGACTTTGCGATTGCGCCGGGATAGACCATCCATGTGTGTCGGTTCGCTCACGAAACCTCCTCTATAGCGGCCGGTTCATCACACCGGGGCCCATCTTGACGATGGTAACGATGTAGAAAAGGACCACGAGTGCGGCCAGTACAATCGCGATGGCGATCGAGCGTGACCGGCGCTTCTTTTTCTGTTCTTCGGAGAGCATGACGCCCTTGTCCTGTTCCGGATCTTGCATCAAATCCCCGCAACCAGGCTTTCACCCAGCAAAAGGGCGAACAGCGAGAACAGGTAAAGAATAGAGAACTTAAACAGGTTCATGCAGGCTTTGCGAGCGGCATCACCCTCACGCTTGCGCCACAGATCAGCAGCAAAGCCGATGAAGGCAGCGCCAAACACTGCTGCAACGACCCCATAAATTGGGCTCGCAAAGCCAAGGAAGTACGGTGCCATTCCAACCGGTGCAAGCAGGATCGAATACAACAGGATCTGATGCCGCGTCGACGTTTCCCCGGCAACCACCGGCATCATCGGAACCTTGGCCGCCGTGTAGTCGGCGTTCTTGACCAAGGCGAGTGCCCAGAAGTGTGGCGGCGTCCACATGAAGATAATCAGGAAGAGCGCGAAGCTTTCCAAGCTGACACCACCTGTCACCGCGGCCCAGCCCACCATCGGCGGGAAAGCGCCAGCGGCCCCACCAATGACGATATTTTGCGGCGTCGAGCGTTTCAGCCACATCGTATAAACGACGACGTAGAAGAAAATGGTGAAGGCCAGGAACGCGCCGGCGAACCAATTGACCAGGAGGCCAAGGGTCAGCACAGAGCCGACTGACAACATCATGCCGAAGGCAAAGGCTTCATTCGGCGTGATTTTGCCGGCAGGAATAGGCCGTTTCTTAGTGCGCGACATGACTTTGTCAATGTCGGCGTCGTACCACATGTTCAAAGCACCGGACGCACCGGCACCAATAGCAATGCAGAGGATGGCAACCGCGCCAAGCACCGGATGGATGGACCCCGGTGCCATCATCATGCCGACAAATGCCGTGAAGATCACAAGTGACATAACGCGTGGTTTCAGGAGCGCCACATAGTCGCTCACTGATCCTTCGCCGCCGCTCCATACGGCGCTGTCCTGATCCAACATATCCTGGCGCTCTACGAGCGACATGGGCGCATCCTTAAATCTCGTTTCTGCCTTACCCGGCGAGCCGCATCTGGTGGAATTCAGCCTGGCAGAGTGTTTCCAAGGCGGCACCGCGCCAGATCCCGGCGCGGTGCAGTGTTTGATATTGGAAGGACGGACCCTTCCAGCCGCGGATTACTTGATGCGCGGCAGAGTTTCGAACTGGTGGAACGGCGGAGGAGACGTCAAAGTCCACTCAAGGGTCGTTGCCCCTTCACCCCACGGGTTGTTGCCAACCGCGCGCTTCTTCGCAAAGGCTTCCACGATGCCGTAGATGAACACCACGACCGCAAAGGCAGAGATGTAAGAGCCGTAGGAAGAAATGGCGTTCCAGCCAGCCAGCGCATCCGGGTAGTCGACATAGCGGCGCGGCATGCCGTTCAGACCGAGGAAGTGCTGCGGGAAGAAGACCAGGTTCACACCAACGAAGGTGATCCAGAAATGCAGCTTGCCAATGAACTCACTGTACATGTAGCCGAACATTTTCGGGAACCAGTAGTACCAGGCCGCGAAGATCGCGAACACAGCGCCGAGTGACAGAACGTAGTGGAAGTGAGCCACAACGTAGTAGGTGTCGTGGAAGGCGCGGTCGAGACCAGCGTTCGCCAGCTGCACTCCTGTCACACCGCCAACGGTGAACAGGAAGATGAAGCCGATTGCCCAGACCATAGGTGTTTTGAACTCGATGGAGCCGCCCCACATAGTCGCGATCCACGAGAAGATCTTAACCCCGGTCGGCACCGCGATGACCATGGTGGCCGCCACGAAGTAAGCTTGGGTCTCGGTGGACATGCCGACGGTGTACATGTGGTGTGCCCACACGATGAAGCCGACAACACCGATAGCAACCATGGCGTAAGCCATGCCGAGGTAACCGAAGATAGGCTTACGGGCAAAGGTGGAGATGATGTGGCTGATGATGCCGAAGCCCGGCAAAATCAGAATGTACACTTCCGGGTGACCGAAGAACCAGAACAGATGCTGGAAGAGAAGCGGGTCACCGCCGCCAGATGGCGTGAAGAAGGTGGTACCGAAGTTGCGGTCCGTCAGCAGCATGGTGATGGCGCCAGCCAGAACCGGCAGCGACAGCAGCAGCAGGAATGCGGTGATCAGCACGGACCAGGCAAACAGCGGCATTTTGTGCAGGGTCATTCCCGGCGCACGCATGTTGAAGATGGTCGTGATGAAGTTGATCGCACCCAGGATCGAGGACGCACCAGCAACGTGCAGAGCCAGGATCGCGAGATCCATCGCCGGGCCTGGCTGACCCGAGGTGGACAGCGGCGGGTAGATGGTCCAGCCACCGCCAACACCGTTTGCGCCTGGAGGGCCTTCAACGAAGAGCGACAGAAGCAACAGCAGGAAGGCCGGCGGAAGCAGCCAGAAAGAGATGTTGTTCATCCGCGGGAACGCCATATCCGGCGCACCGATCATGATCGGCACGAAATAGTTGGCGTAACCACCAATCATGGCCGGCATGACCATGAAGAAAATCATGATCAGACCGTGTGCGGTGGTGAACACGTTGAACAGGTGGGCGTTTGCAAAGATCTGCATGCCCGGCTCCTGCAATTCCATGCGCATGCCAACGGACAGAAGTCCGCCGACGATGCCGGCAAAGATTGCAAAGAACAGGTACAAAAGACCGATGTCTTTGTGGTTGGTCGAATAGACCCAGCGGCGCCATCCATAAGGATGGTCGTGTGCCGCATGTGCTTCGGTCGCAGCCATTTTGGGCTCCCTCTTTCGTCGTTTTCAGCGGCGCTGCGTGTCAAATCGCGCGCAATCGCCAAATAGGCTTATCGCCGCGTTATTTCGCGGCGACAGAGATCTCATTCAGCTCACCGTTGGCGGCGAGCTTTTTGGCGTCGGCGATGGAAGCCATCAGCTGTTCATTGGCCGTGTCCAGATCGTCCTGTGCAGCAGTTGCCCAAGTCTGGAATTGGTCTTTGGAAACCACACGGACCGCGATCGGCATGAAGGCGTGATCCTTACCGCACAGCTCCGAACACTGGCCGTAATAGACACCTTCTTCGCGGGCATTGAACCAGGTCTCATTCAAACGGCCCGGGATCGCATCGATCTTCACACCCCATGTCGGCATGGCGAAAGCGTGGATCACATCTTCAGAGGTGACCTGGAGGCGAACCGTGGTGTCGACCGGGATGACCAAATCGTAGTCAACAGCCAGCAGGCGGGGCACTTCGGCCAGCGAGACACCGCGTGCATCGGCAACGGCCTGACGCTCATCATCCTGAACCATGATGGAATCGAAGTAGAGCTCACCCATGTTCTCGTCGGTGTACTCATAACCCCAGTACCACTGATAACCCGTGGCTTTGATGGTCATTTCGTATTCCGGAATGTCCAGCTGCTTGAAGAGCAGGCGGAACGACGGGATCGCGATCACAACCAGGATCAGGATCGGAACAACGGTCCAGACGATCTCGATCATCGTGTTGTGCGAGGTGCGGGACGGCACCGGGTTGTTCTTGGCGCTGAACTTGACCATGCAGACAATCAGCAATGCCAGAACGAACAGCGTGATGACTGTGATGATCAGCAAAGTGAAATTGTTGAACCAAGTGATGTCGTCCATCACATCTGATGTCGACGCCTGAAACCCGAGCTGCCAGTCGCTAAATCCTGGTTCAGCTGCCAGTGCCGCTGTGGACACACTGGCAAATGCGGCCACAGTTGTGACCATATTCATGAGACGCTTGAAGACTGCCTTCACGTCCGCGCTCCCTTCCCTCAACCGTCCAGATGACGGCACATGCTTACTTTCCGGACCGTGCCCGGTCGAAATCTTTTGCCGCAGTAATGGGCTTGCCGGAACTCCGCAAGCCAAAAACTGCCCGTTCCGGTCCCGGGCTCCCTGATCAGGATTGCCGGAATATAACCATACTCACGTTTAAAGGGCGATGGTTCCAAAAGGCTAGCGCGGCGATCTGCCGCACATCTCCACCTGCACCTTTGTGCCGCACAAAAACCACAAGACGCCTCAGGCTGCAACGGAATTTCCGCATTTTCACAGCCTGGGGCGGAAAAACCCAGCTTGAGAAAGATCAAGGACAACTGATTTTTGACAAAAAAGCGGCCTATCCAACAGCTTTACATCCACTCTGACTGGAATCGGCCGCAGTCATGCGGCAATGTCTGGCCGGAATACAAGCATGATTCGCTCAAAATACGGCATACCAAAAACCGGCATGCCGGCGGATCAGACCAAATCTGACTGGAGGAATTCTTGTCGACCCAGTTGCCGCAACCGCGCCGTAGCCGCTCGTTCCTGTCGACCTTGCCGAAACTCGTGGCCGCCGCCGCGATTGGCTTGTCTGCTTTTGCCCAAACCCTGCAACCGGCCGCTGCGCAAGGCGAAGTGCGCGCGAACCACGGGGATTGGCAGATGCGCTGCGACACCCCTCCGGGCGCACCGAGCGAACAGTGCGCTCTTGTTCAACACGTCACAGCTGCCGACCGGGAAAATGTCGGCCTATCGATCTATGTGATGTGGACCGCCGAAAAGCAGGACCGGATCTTGCGTGTTCAAGCGCCATTGGGTGTCCTGCTGCCGTTCGGCCTGGGCCTTCGGGTGGGGAATGAGGATTTCGGTCGAGCTGCCTTCGTGCGCTGTTTGCCAATCGGCTGTTTTGCAGAAGTGATTTTGGAAGATGAGCAGCTCAAAAAGCTGAGAGCCGGATCGCAGGCAACCTTTATCATTTTCCAAACGCCGGAAGAAGGCATCGGCATACCGATATCCCTGAACGGGTTTTCCGCTGGTTTTGATGCCCTACCGTAGTTTTCACCAACTGCTTCAAATTAGGCGCCGCTCCGGCGCCTTTTTTATTGCGCTGGCGCGTCTTGATTGTCCGGTTTGGCAGCGCTGCGTGGTGTAACCTGGTGCAGCTTATCGGCACCGGCATACATGCCGCCGGAGAGCTGTTCGGCCAAACGCTCTTCATCGCGAGAGCGAACATCTTCTTCGATCTGATCGATCCGGTCGAGCGGCGTCCCCAGCGCCTCCAGGGCAGCCCGGCCAAACACCACGCTGGATTCGAACGTCTCGCGGATCTGGAAATCAACGCCGAGCTTGGTCAGATCCATCGCATGCGCCCGATCCGTTGCCCGGCAGAAAATCAGGCTACTCGGAAAATCTCCCCGGATCATGTTGATTGCTTTGGCCATAACCTTGTCATTTTCAATGCACATGGCAATCAGCGCAGCCTTCTTGGCCCCGGCCGCCTCCATGACATCAGCACGGGTGGCATCCCCATAATAGACCTTGTAACCCTGCTTGCGCGCATAAGCGATCCGGTCCGGCCGGTTATCGATTGCCGTAATTTCCAGGCCTTCCGACGTCAAAATCTGAGCAACGACCAACCCGAAACGGCCAAATCCGACGACCAAGACAGTCGGGGTCGCCTCTTCAAACGTCTCGATGGAGGGATTCTCGACGCCCCGTGCCTTGGCACGTGTTGCCAACATATCCAGCCCCAAACAGGCCACTGGGGTGAGCAGCATCGTCAGAATGACAATGGCATTTAGCAGATTGACAGTTTCATAGTTGAAAATGCCGGTGCTGACGGCAGCAGTGAAGAGAACGAAGGCAAACTCCCCGCCTTGCGGCAAGGTCACCGCAATACGCATGGCGTCGGAGTTGCTCGATCCGGTGCTCCTGGAAAGCCCCCAGAGAAAGACCCCTTTGATGAACATCACCAAAATCACGCCGGCAGCGATATATAGCCAATTCGCCATGACCAGCGAGAAGTTCAGCGACATGCCGACAGCGACGAAAAACAGCCCCATCAAAAGTGAGCGGAACGGCTCAATATCGGCTTCCAATGTGTGACGGAAACTCGACTCCGCCAGGAGCACACCAGCCAGGAACGCGCCCAGGGCCATGGACAGGCCAGCCGTGTGCATGATCCCGGCACTGCCCAGAGCAACCAGAAGAGCAGCCGACAGCATGACTTCGCGCGCCCGCGTGGCAGCGAGCATCAAAAACACCGGCGATATCAGATAACGCCCAGCCAGGATCACCGCTGCAACCGCAGACAGAACCATCATAACTTCGCGAAAGATCTCGGCCGTGGTCGACGGCCCTTCGCCCGGCGCCAGGATCGCGACCATAGCCAGCAATGGAACAATAGCGATATCTTGCAAAAGCAGAATACCGAAAGCTCGTTGACCGTAATCTGACGACAGCTGGCCGCGCTCTTGCAGGATCTGCAGGGCAAAGGCGGTCGAAGACAACGCCAAACCAAACCCGGCGACGAGAGCTGCTGATTGCCCCATGCCGGAGAGTGTCGCGACGGCAAACAAACAGAATCCGGTCAACACGACCTGGGCCGTTCCAAGACCAAAAATGTCCCGTTTCATTCGCCACAATTTTTGTGGATCGAGCTCCAGCCCGATCACAAACAGCAGCAGTACCACGCCAAGCTCAGCGACGTGCAGAACATCCTCACCGGACCCAAGAAGCTGCAGTCCGTGCGGGCCAATTGCAGCGCCCGCAGCGAGATAGCCAACGACGGACCCTAAGCCAAGCCGTTTGGCTATCGGCACCGCGACAACAGTCGCCGACAGAAAGATGATTGCTTCAGCAAATAGTGGAGGCGCGCTTTCCGCTGCCATACCGTCTCCAGATCCCAGCTCCGATCATACCCTATCCGATCAAACAACGGAAATCTCAAAGGATTTCTAAAGAAATTCGCCGGTCTGAAAATCTTTTTCATTGAAATAGATCATAAGGCCGCCAATTGTTCAGGTAACCTTCAGCAGCGTCCGCCATCTTGCACTGCCTCAATTTATGAAATCTCCAGCATAGATACTGTTGCCGGACCCCAAAATACGAAATGCGTTAAATGCCTCAGGTGAGCGGACTCATGACGCCTTTTTGATAGGCAGGACGTTCTGTCAAACGCTGATACCAGGCTGCGAGATGTGGCAGATCCGGACGCGGAATATCCATGTTGAACCAGGCATAGGCCAGACTGCCGAGCGGGATATCCCCCACACCGCAGGCCTCACCTGAGAGGAACGGTTGGTTTTTCAGCACAGCATCGGCGACAGCAAATTGCTGCGAACAATGCTCAATCCCGAGCGTGATCGCAGCCTGGTCCCGGTCTTCCGGCGCAGTGCGGACCATATTCCAAAACAGATTGCGAAACGGCATGCCGAAGGAGAACGTCGTCCAATCCATCCATTGATCGGCAAGCGCCCAGTCTTCGAGACTTTCGGACACAAACGGCGCTGTGCCGTATTTTTTGGCCAGATACCGGCAGATCGCGTTTGATTCAAAGATTGTGAACTCCCCGTCCTGCAGGCAGGGGATACGGCCATTCGGGTTGAGCGCCAGAAACTCCGGCGTCTCGACAACACCAAAGGCTCCGCCGGCGTCGATTTGCTGATAATCCAGGTTCAGCTCTTCCGCGCACCACAACACTTTGCGCACATTGGACGAGTTGATCCGCCCCCAGATCTTAATGTCCGCGGTCATTTGCTGATCCATCTTTTTTGAAGACTTTGCCCATCCCAATCCCTTTCGGAGGGACGGACTTGCTTTTTCGAATGAGGGGCCGCGCTTTGGCAGCAAATAGATATAGAACCCCTCACCCAGGGTTTTGATTCGACTTCTCCCTCCAAGGGAAAAGCGGTTTTGGCAACTACAAGGTTCCAATAGTGCTCAGAACGCCGTGCCGCCGACGGTCATTTCGTTGATGCGCATGGACGGCTGGCCGACACCGACCGGAACACCTTGGCCCTGCTTGCCGCAGGTGCCCATGCCCGGGTCGAGTTTCATGTCGTTGCCAATCATTTCGACGCGCGTCAGCGCATCAGGACCATTGCCGATCAGCATCGCCCCCTTGACCGGCGCCCCGACCTTGCCGTTTTCAACCTTATAAGCTTCAGTGCAGGAGAAGACGAATTTCCCAGAGGTGATGTCCACTTGGCCGCCACCGAAGGAAACAGCGTAAATGCCGTCCTTGACGGATTCCAGGATTTCTTCTGGGTCCTTGTCGCCGTTCATCATGACTGTATTGGTCATGCGCGGCATCGGGATATGCGCATAGGATTGCCGGCGGCCGTTGCCGGTTGGCTCCATGCCCATCAGCCGGGCGTTTTGCCGGTCCTGCATGTAGCCGGCCAGAATGCCGTCTTCGATCAAGACTGTTTTGGCTGCCGGTGTTCCTTCATCATCAACCGACAGGGATCCTCGCCGGTCGGGAATGGTGCCGTCATCCACGATGGTGACACCGGGCGAGGCCACGCGCTCGCCCATCAGACCGGCGAAGGCAGAGGTTTTCTTGCGGTTGAAATCGCCTTCCAGGCCATGACCAACGGCTTCGTGCAGCAAGATGCCCGGCCAACCGGAGCCAAGCACCACATCCATGGTTCCTGCAGGTGCTGGAATAGCCTCCAGATTGACCAGCGCCTGGCGAAGCGCCTCGTCAACACCGCCTTGCCAGTTTTCTTCCGTGATGAACCGCTCAAACCCTTCCCGGCCACCACAGCCGAATGAGCCGCTTTCCTGGCGCTCATCATTTCCGGCGACAACCGAGATGCTCAAACGGACCATGGGACGGACATCGCGCACCAGATGACCGTCGGCCCGCAAGATTTCCACGACCTGCCACGATCCGGCGAGGGACGCTGAGACTTGACGGACGCGGGGATCCTTATCACGCGCGTAAGCATCAATTTCCTGAAGCAGCTTCACCTTGTCTTCAAAGCTTGGGCCGCCGAGCGGATTGGCATCGGTATAAAGCGACAGGTTTGTGCGCGCCGGTGCAGCAGCATAAGTGCCCGAATAGCCTCTTGAGACCGCGCTGACCGCATCGGCCGCCCGTTTCAGAGCCGCTTCGGAAATATCTCCGGCATGAGCATAGCCAGCCGCTTCGCCTGCAACGGCACGCAGGCCGAAGCCTTGAGCCGTATCGTAGTTGGCACCTTTTAAGCGGCCATTGTCGAAAACCAGGCCCTCGGTCTGGCGATATTCAACATAGAGCTCGCCATCATCCGCTCCGGACAAGGCGTCTTGAGTGATGCGCTTGGCGGTTTCCAATCCAAGGCCGGATGTTTCGATCAGATCAGAACTGGAGAGGGACATCGGAGTTTCCTTGTTGATCCGCCTCTACTGGCACTCTGGCGCCAATCGCCGGATGCCGGTGGACAAAAAAAATTCTTTAAATCCAACATAGGGGTTTGCTGCGACAAATCACCCCAAAAGGTAAGAAATCCACTTGCCAGATTTTTAAGTTGAATATTACACTCCATTTTAATTACCGGATGGAAACTCCGGTTGATCCAGCAGGGCCGCCTTGTTCGAGCCTACGCCAGACCTCCAATTCCCCCAATTTCACCGAGCTGCGGGTTCCACTCCGCAGAACAGGAGACGTGTGTCCAATGTCCAAACCATCACAGCCCCCGCTCCCGTCCACTTTGATTTCCTTTCATGAAGCGACCGCTGCCCGCGGTGATGGCCTCCACCCAAAACTCGCAGCGGCCCTGGCTAAGACCGGGACCGTCTCCGGTCCACCAGCACGGCCGTCCGAGCTGCCAAACAATGTCATCAAGGTCACTTTTTCCGACACCAACAAGGCGGCCTATAAAAGGGGGCTCAGAAGCGCATGACTGCAGTTCTGGTTGCTCTCCATCTGGTCGCTTGCCAGCCGGACCTCTTGATCTGTCAGGATCTATCTGCCTCAAAGGAGCAATGGCATGACATGGGAGACTGCGAGGCTGCGCGCGAAACAGAGATGCAACAAGCAAAAGCCTTGCTTCCCGAAGACGCCGTCGTGATGTCCCGTTGCCGCTATAGGATTGGCCGGGACCGGCGCTCGCTGCAGATTTTCTAAGTATCCCGCGCCTCAGGATTTCTGCGCGGGCTTGCCGAACAGCCCGATTGTGCCATAAAAGACCGCAGGTGGACGCATGACGTCCGAACGCGAACCCATCAGGTCATCATGAACCGTTACGAAAACCCGCGCATTCCAAGCGAAGCCCGCATCCGCTATCTCGACGGAGATTATCAGGTGGAGTCTCCGGGTACTTTTGTGCGCTGTGCCGTAACCGGAACGGCGATCCCGCTGGATGAACTGAAATACTGGTCCGTCGATCTGCAGGAGCCTTATGTGGATGCCCATGCGTCGATGAAACGCTATCTGGAAACCCGGAAAAAGTAAGCCGCTTCCAACTAAGTTTTGAATGTCCGGTTGCGCAGACAATCCTTGATGAGACCGATCAGCCGGTCTTCGTCCGGGATATCCATGCGCACATGCAGGACTTCACTTCTGGCGGCGAGCCAGTGGAAAATCTCGCCCTTCTGAGTTTCAAGCCGGGCCATATCTTTTGCCGTGGTCACCAGTTGAAGCCCGTCGCGTTCTGCCTGTGTGATCAAGGCGCGGGCATCAGCCTCGCTAAATTCATGGTGATCGGCAAAACTTCGGGTCGCTGCCACCTTATAACCCTTGTCCTTGAGTGATTTAAAAAACTTCTGCGGCCGGCCAATCCCGGCATAGGCCAGCAGTTTGACACCCTCGAGCGCCGGGTTTTCTTCGACCGTGATCTGAGCGTGCAGGATCGGCAAGGCCCGCCGGCCGGCCAAATGGGCAGCAGCCTCCGCCCGGTCCCCCTCCCCGATCAGCACCAGGCAATCCGTTTTCAGGATTTGTTTTTGAGCTGGTGCGCGTAAGGGGCCGGCCGGAAGGCACAGCCCGTTGCCGAAGCCAACGGCACAATCAATCAGCACCAGGCTCAGGTCTTTATGAAGGGATGGATTTTGAAAACCATCGTCCATCAGGATGAGATCGACCGGCAGTTTTTCCAGGAAAGCCGCGCCCGCCGGACGGTCAGCGGCAATCACGGTCGGTGCGAACTTGGCAAGCAAGAGCGCTTCATCGCCAACATCCGCTGCTGTGTGTTTCGACGGATCAACCGCGATCGGGCCTTTCAGGCGCCCGCCGTACCCCCGCAGTAAGAATGCGGGTTTGTGGCCTTCGGTTTTGAGACGGTCGGCAAGCTGCAGGGCAAAGGGGGTTTTGCCGGTACCGCCGACTACGAAGTTACCGATGCAAATCACCGGCAAGGTACTTTTGGCTTTGGGACGTTGTAGCATCCGGCGGCCAGCAATCAGACCATAAACCCATGAGACCGGCGCCAAGGCCAGCGCCGCAACACTCACATGCGGTTTCCACCAGAAGTCAGGCGCCTTGCCCATTGTTGTTCTCCGGGGCGGATGACAATTTCTGTCCGGCCAGCAGCGGTTTCAGCAAATCGGCACTGCGCTGCAATGCCCCTCTTCCTTTGATGATCAACTGCATTGCCCGGTCCGCCTGCTCCGCCCGGACCTCGGAATTCTGTAAGAGATCAATCACCGCTTCGGTGAGTTTCTCGGGTTGCATGACCTGAACACCGGCTTTTTCGTCCCACAGATCTTTGTACACAGCACGCGCATTGGCAACCTTGGGACCTGTAATCAGCGCAGAGCCCAGCAAAACAGCTTCCACCGGGTTGTGGCCGCCGGCGTCATTGAAAGACCCGCCAAGAAACGTCACGGGTGCAAGCCGATAGAAAAGTCCCATTTCACCGAGGGTATCGCCCAGATAAACGTCCGTTTGCGGTGCCACCAGCTCGGCCTTACTTCGCCGGGCAAGCGTGTGGCCTCGCGCTCCGACCAATTCGGCGACCTCGTCAGCCCGGGCCGGGTGGCGGGGGACCAAAACCAGCAGCAAATCCGGAACCATCTGCCGAAGCCTTGCATGAGCTGCCAATGCAATCTCGTCTTCGCCGGGATGGGTCAAAGCGGCCAGCCAAACGGGGCGGTCTGCAATCTGTGTTTTAAGCCCGTTGAGAGCAGCGCCATCTGCCGCAGGTTCTGCGGCATCAAATTTCAAGTTGCCCGGTGTTTCAACCTGGCGGCAGCCGAGTTTGATAAACCGGTCTTGGTCTGCGGAACTTTGGGCCAGCACCAAGTCCAGGCAGCCGAAAATGTACTTGGAAATTCGCGGCGCCCGCATCCAATTCCTGCAAGACCCTTCCGACATACGTGCATTCAGAAGTGCAAAAGGGATGGCTCTTTGATGGATCTCATCGAACATGCAAGGCCAGATTTCAGATTCCACGACCATCGCCAGATCCGGACGCCAGTGATCCAGGAACCCGGACACGCAAGCAGGCGTGTCATACGGTGTAAACTGGTGGAAACAGCCGTCCGGCAAACGTTTGTCTGCAAGTTCCGCCGCCGTGACGGTCACACTTGTCAAAAGAACGGAATGACCATCTTCCGCCAGCTTTTGAATAAGCGGCAGGATCGACATTGTTTCACCGACACTGGCGGCGTGGATCCAAACCAGCGAGCCCTGTGGACGCGGCTTCTGGGCAACTCCGAAGCGCTCCCCCTTCCGGTGGGAAATTTCCTTGCCGCCTTTGCTACGGCGGCTGAACAATAGATGCAGGAGTGGTGTCAGCGCCCATCCAAAGGCCCGGTAGATGGAAAGCAGGACAGGGCGCCGCTCAGCCATTCGGCCTGCCAACCAGTTCATAAGCCCGGCGGGTCGCCGCATTGAGGCCGTCTTCGACTTGCTGCCGGTACGTCTCCAGATCATCGTCTTCCAGATCCGACGGCACCCAAATCAAGTCACTGCTGGCGATGCTGCCATTGCCGAAGGGGAGATTGACGCTGGCTTTGTCCCAGCTGTTCAACTCGATGCTGCGGCTGGTTGCGACCGCCACCGGCAAGATCGGACGCCCGGAGTGTTTGGCCAGCTGCACAATCCCTGTACCGGATTTCCGGGCCGGTCCCTTGGGAACATCGGCGGTCATGGCGATGCTGTCGCCGTCCTTCAAAGCTCTCACAGCCTCAATAAACCCACGCATACCGCCACGCTTCTTGATCTGATGTGCCGTCCGGCCACCCGAGGCACGGATCAGCCCCAAGCCAAGTTTGCGGGCTGCGATGGCGTTGATTTCGCCATCGGCTGACTTGGAAATCATCACTTTCGCCGGCCAATGTTTTGGCTTGGCAAACGGCACCATGAAATGCTGGCCATGCCACATGGCCACAATCACGGGGAGGTCTTTCTCCGTGTCGTCGTGCATATCCGCCGGTTCCAGCACGAACCGGTTGGTGTGATAGACAAGCTTCAGATAACCAGCGAGGAACGATCCGATCGCCGACAGGACCAACGGATGGCGGCCAAGGCTTTTTAGCATTTTTCTTTTCGCCTAAGAGTGAAGTGCCAACGTTAGCCGGCAGTATCCGGGTCAAGCAGACGGTGCATGTGCACGATAAAATAGCGCATGTGTGCATTGTCGACGGTCGCCTGAGCCTTGGCTTTCCAGGCCGTGTAGGCTTCGGCGTAGTTCGGATAAATGCCGACGATATCCAGATCATCCAAATCCCGGAACGTCAGACCGTCCGGATTTTCCAATTCGCCGCCAAATACCAGATGCAAGAGTTGTTTTGATGCTTCTGCTTCGCTCATGAGCTTTCCTCGCAAGTCGGAACGCTGCCGGCCGTTAGCCAACCAGCTTTCCTAGTACCGTACAGACCGGTCCGACAAGCTGCTCAGGCGCTGCGACAAGCGCAGGGTGGCGCGTCTTCGGCTGATTGTATTTCAGACCGCGGCCGGACAAGTCGGTCAATTTCCCGCCTGCTTCCTGCACCAAAAGGTCCGCTGCTGCAAGGTCCCAATCACTCGGGCCGCCGCGCGCAGCCCCAACATCAGCGTGCCCGCAAGCTACCATGGCCAAGCGGTAGGCCAGGGAGCGCAACACATCCTGGGCCTCGAAACCAGCAGCCTGAACACCTTTGTTCGCCACGATTGAATAAGGACCGGTAAGACGCGCACCTGCAGTCTCGCCTTTGGACGAAACCGAAATCTCTGTCTGGTTCAGCCGCGTCCCGCCACCTTTCCGCGCCAGGAACATTTCCTTTCGCCGGGGACAATAAACCGCACCTGCGGTCGGCCGTCCGTTTTCAACAACGGCAATAGACACAGTCCATTCGTCGCCTCCAGCGAGAAACGCCCGTGTGCCGTCAATGGGGTCGACGATAAACACCCGCTCGTGTTTCAGCCGCACCGGATCATCGGCGGTTTCTTCCGACAGCCAGCCATAGTCTGGCCGTGCAGAGCACAGTTTGTCAGCCAGGAAGTGATCGACAGCAATGTCAGCTTCCGACACCGGAGACTTGTTGCCCTTGAACCACGTCTCCGGGTCGCGGCCAAAATACGTCAGCGCAAGCTCACCAGCTTCCAGAGCGGCTTCTTCCAGGATCTTCAGATCCGCATCCAGCACCGTTCCATCAATTTCCGGCAAGAGCCAATCCTTCAATCATGATCGACGGTGCAGCAGCAGCATAACGGTTGTCCAGATCACTGCCTGGTACCAGCCGTTTGAACATATCTTTCAGGTTTCCGGCGATGGTGATTTCGCTGACCGGTTTGACGATCTTTCCATTTTCGAACCAGAACCCGGCCGCACCGCGCGAATAATCACCGGTCAGGCCATTCACACCATGACCAATAAGATCCGTGACCAGCAGCCCTTCTCCGGCGTCTGCCATCAGGTCTTCCAATGACCTCTCACCCGGCATCAATGTGACATTCGTCGACCCAGGGGAAGTTCCACTGCCGGCACGCCGGGCCCGGCCGTTTGGCGTCAATCCAAGTTCACGGGCTGACGCACCATCCAGGTACCAATGTTTAAGGACACCGTCTTCGACCATATTGAGCACGCTGGCAGCCGTCCCCTCACCATCAAATGGACGGGTGGCTGCGCCCCGGCGTTTAAAAGGATCGTCGACAACCATCAGCCCCGGCGCCAGGACAGCTTCGCCCATTTGATCCATCAAGAAGCTTGTCTTCCGGGCAATCGAGGCTCCGTTAATGGCGCTGACCAAATGGCCAAGGATGCTTTTTGCGGCTCGGGCTTCATAAATAACATTGGCTGTGCGCGTCGAAATCTTGTCCGGATTCAACCGGCGGACAGCCCGCTCTCCAGCCCGGCGGCCAACGTCGGCCGGCGCGTCCAGATCTTCGAAGAATGTGCGGCTGTCGAAATCATAGTCCCGTTCCATGGCGGTGCCATCTCCGGCCACGGCTGTCATGGACATGCCGAAACGGGACGAAAGATAGGCCCCTTGAAAGCCGTGACTGGTCGCCAGGACCACGCCGGACAGGCGCCAGGAAGCTGATGCGCCACCAGATTTGCTGACGTCCTCCACATCGAGGCCAGCGGCTTCTGCCTCGAGTGCAATGTCTGTTAGCTGACCTGCCGACATCTGCGTTGAATCTAGGAGTTCCAGTTCCGACATGTCCTTGACGAGCAATTCCGGATCGGCAAGCCCCGCGAAAGGATCCTCCGGCGCCACCTTGGCCATGGCCACTGCGCGCTCTGCAAGGTTATCTGGATCATCGAGCTGGTTGGCAGAGACCGCCGCAGTTCGTTTTCCAACAAACACCCTTAAAGTGACGTCGTCACCTTCCGCGCGTTCGGTTTCCTCAACCTTGCCGTCGCGCACTTCAACGCCGAGGGAAACGCCGGTCACCGCAATGGCGTCGCAGGCATCAGCTCCGGCCTTGCGGGCTGCAGCGACCAAACGCTCCGCACGAGATTGAAGTTCTGTTTGATCAATCAATTCAGACATGGATACCGCCTAGGTGTTCGGCTGTTGTTTACGCCCCGGGGCGAATGGGCTGCAACTGTGGGAATCGTCTTGTCCACCTGCCATAGGTCGAAAACCGGTTAAGTGCAAATTGGGTCGGCCGGTTCGGTTTGCCAACCCCGTATCGTCAACAGAACGTTAGCAGTCTGCTTACACTCCGGTAACCCTCTTTAAAATCAGAGTTTTTTAACCTTATCTCTTAAGCAGATGACGACTCACTGAATGCTAGGTTGATCCTATCAAGAGGCCAAAAGGCCCGGTGGAGAGTCATAGTGAGACGTCAAACAGAAAACCAGATGACAATTGCACCCGGGACAAGCGCTGAACCAGCGCTTCATCCTGGGTGCCTCCCGGTTCAATTCCAGCAAAGATTGGAAACGCGCCCGGGAACCCAATCCCTGCCGGCCGATATCCTTCTTGATCGTGATAAGGCAATCATCAAACGTCGTGTCGGTGGTGTTCCAGTCACTATTGTTGTGCCTGCAAATGCCTTTGATGGTGTCATGGTGCGGATCGTTCCCGGAGATGTGCCAGGTGAAATCACTGCAAGCCTGATCCTGAAACATCCGGACAGCGCCCTCTCAATTACACTGGCGGAAACCCAGTCTTCGGATGATCTGGCGACCCTCTGGAGCCGCTGGGCCCAAGTTCTCAAGCTGCCAATGCTGGTCTGTGATCTTGGCGGTGCCGTCAAGCCGATCGAAGCTTTCCAGGCAATGCCGGCATCAGCCCCAGCGCCGCGCCGCAAACTGCGCCTTCTTACCGGCCGCCGTCCGCGGTTTTTGAACCGGCGCCAAGTCGGTGGCTACAAATCATCCCCGGCCAATTTTTCGCAAGAGCGGGAAATCATCGCCCGGGATTGATCCTAAGCACAGTTGATATGTTTGAAGAGCTCGCAAGTGCGGGCTCTAACTCTTTGCGTCTCCTTAAGCGCCTCTAATCAGGCAAACATCCAGGAAATCAGGGCATCAACGGTGAAACCGGCAAACAAGATCCAGCCATAGATCTTGTTCGAACGGAACAGTTCTAGGCACTGTTCGCCGTCATCAATATCAATCACTACGATCTGCCAACCCAGATGAAGGGCACCGAGAAGAATGCCCGCAAACGCAGCAGGCCCTGCATCGGCGAGTGTCGCTGCCAATGCAAATAGGACGGATGCAAGGGCATAGAGCGCGATGAGCGCCGGACGTGTCTTGTCACCAAAGAGCCGCGCTGTCGACTTCACACCCACCAGCGCGTCATCTTCCTTATCCTGATGGGCATAGATGGTGTCATAGCCGATCGTCCAGCAAATGCCGCCAATGTAAAGCAGAACAGGAGCCAAGGAGAGTTCACCAAAAACAGCCGCCCAGCCCATCAAGGCGCCCCATGAAAAGGCAAAGCCCAAAAACAGCTGCGGCCAATTGGTGATCCGCTTCATAAACGGATAAACGGCAACCGGCACTAGCGAGACAACGCCTAGTGCGATTGAGAACGTGTTGAACTGCAGCAGCACGATCAGGCCAACGAGAGCCTGAAGAACAAGAAAAATCTTGGCCTGGGACTTTGTGACCTGACCTGCTGGGATCGGCCGGGACCGGGTGCGTTCCACCTGTTCGTCGATGTCCACATCGACAATATCATTGTAGGTGCAGCCCGCCCCGCGCATGGCAACGGCGCCAACAAAAAACAACAGCATATGCCACGGATTCGGCCAGCCATTTCCAGCTGCAATCGCGGCCAATGCAGCGGACCACCAACATGGCCACAACAGCAGCCACCAGCCGATGGGACGCTCCCAACGGGCCAACCGCGCGTAGGCGCGCAGCCCGGCCGGCAGCCGTGTATCGACCCAATGCTTCTTAACCGCATCGGCAACCGGTCCGGTATCCTTGGTGGAGAAAAACATTCGTGTGGTTCCTGTTTGAAATCCAACGAGCTCTGACTGATACGTGGTTTTCGAATCTCATGTGCAGCTTTACCGGCTCTCTCGTCGAAAATCATCCCCGAGCCGAGTTCGGCAAAAAAGAAATGGAAAATGCCTTCGGCTCGCAGTGGGCGAGGCAGGCCGGCTTTACTCAAAATGTCTTCAAAACACCGGGCCGACGTTTTCGGAAATCTCCTGGTCGGTGAACCGCACAAGCGGAACTGCGGAAAAGCTTTCAAGTTCAAATATTTGAGACAGAGGATCGCCCTCCCTCAAGTAGGCTGTGACAATAGCAGGACCAAAATTTTCCAGGTCTCCAATGATGGCCCGCAAGATCCGCTGAGCGAGACCCCGGCCTTTGTACCCGTTCAGAAGATAGATTTTCTCCAGGATTGCCAATCGTCCCGCCCAAATGACCGATTGCCGGAAAGCCACGCAGGCAAAGCCAGCCGGTTCGCCGCGCACTTCGACCAGATAGATCCGCCCGGCGGAGGCATCAACCAGCATCCGGCTGATGGCCGCTTCATGCTCCTTCTCGCAAGCTTCGCCGCAGTCCTCCCGGCATTTACGGAAGATTTTTAGGATGTCGCGCCGGTTGGCGGGGGATCCGAGTACGATCTGCCAGGACCGGCTCACAGAACCGGGCCCCGGCCGCGCCTGAATCTCGGACTGCACATGCAGAACATCGGCCAATTGCAGCCCTGCCGTTGCCGTGATAGACCGCGCTCCAACGGCGGTGGCCGGTCAGTTTGATCGTGCGACAGCTTTCCTTCCTGTTGATGCACGAGAGATTGGCATTTCATGAAAGTTCTCCTGATCGGATCCGGTGGCCGCGAACATTCTCTTGCCTGGGCCCTGGCCAAATCGCCGAAGTTGACCAAGCTTTATGCGGCTCCTGGTAATGCCGGTATTGCAGCTCATGCAGAGCTTTCTGATCTGGACGTTTCCAACCATGATGCTGTGATTGCCTTTTGCCAGGACAAGCAGATCGAGTTTGTGGTTGTTGGCCCGGAAGCCCCATTGGTCGCAGGGCTTGTTGATGACTTGAACGCTGCCGGGATCAAGGCTTTCGGACCCGCGAAGGTCCCTGCTCAGCTGGAAGGATCCAAGGCTTTCACAAAAGCCGTTTGTGACGACGCAGATATTCCGACTGCAGGGTATGGCCGCTTCGACAATGAGGCCGGTGCACTCGCTTACGTCCGCGAAAAAGGCGCCCCAATCGTCATCAAGGCCGATGGTCTGGCGGCGGGCAAAGGTGTTGTTGTTGCAATGACACTGGCCGAAGCCGAGGCTGCCGTCACAGCTTGTTTCGAAGGGTCTTTCGGGGCGGCGGGCTCCGAGGTCGTCATCGAAGAGTTCCTGGAAGGTGAGGAAGCCAGCTTCTTCGTTTTGTCGGATGGCACCAACGCCTTACCTCTGGCAACGGCCCAGGATCACAAACGCGCCTATGATGGCGATGAAGGCCCTAATACTGGCGGCATGGGTGCCTATTCCCCAGCTCCGGTTCTGACCGATGATCTGATTGCTGATGTGATGAAACGGATCATCGAGCCGACAATTGTAACACTGGCCAAACGCGGCACGCCTTTCAAGGGTGTTTTGTATGCCGGCCTGATGATCACCGCCGACGGTCCCAAGCTGATCGAATACAACACCCGCTTCGGCGATCCGGAGTGCCAGGTACTGATGATGCGTCTTCAGAGTGATCTTTTGGAGCTGATGCTGGCCAGCGCCGAAGGCACGCTCGATCAATGTTCGGCAGACTGGAGCGACGATGTTGCTCTGACGGTCGTCATGGCCGCAAAAGGCTATCCGGGCTCTTATGACAAGGGCACCGAGATCAAAGGCATCAACAATGCGGTCTCGGCCGGAGTGGAGGTCTTTCACGCCGGCACAAAGGCAGACGGTGATAAAGTGCTGGCCAACGGTGGCCGGGTACTCAATGTCACCGCTTTGCGGACATCGGTGAAAGCAGCTCAACAGGCCGCTTATGAGGCGGTTCAGAAAATCGACTGGCCAGACGGATTTTGCCGGACGGACATCGGCTGGCGTGCCGTGACGCGCGAAAACGGCAACTGATCCTCATCATTCAATCGAATCATGGCCATAAGCGCTCTTGGCGCTTACCCTCCTCCCCAATTCCACCAATTTGGGGAGGACGCCATGGACCGCGCGTTACCAGACCTGTTTCCCGGTTTTGAAAGCCGTTTGGCAGAAACCGAACAAGGATCAATATTCTTCCGCACCGGAGGTTCCGGTCCGGCGCTCTTGCTGCTGCACGGGTATCCCCAGTCCCATGTCATTTGGCATAAGATCGCCCCGGAACTGGCTGAGCATTTTACCCTCGTCATGCCGGATTTGCCCGGTTATGGCCAATCCTCCATCCCACCGCTAAGCGCAGATCACGCGGCTTATTCGAAACGCGTAATGGCCAGTACGATGGCCAGCCTGATGGAAAGCCTGGGTCACACACACTTCCGAACGGCGGGGCATGACCGCGGCGGGCGGGTAGTTTACCGCATGGCATTGGACATGCCGGAGCGGATCCTTGGCGCAGCCGTCCTCGATATTCTCCCGACTTTTGACTACTGGAACAAATTGGACCGGGAGTTTGCGCTGAAGATCTATCACTGGGCGTTTCTGGCGCAACCAGCTCCACTCCCGGAAAACATGATCGCGGCTGATCCGATTGCCTTCCTTGAACACAAATTGGCAAGCTGGAGCGCAGCCAAGGATCTTAGTGCCTATTCAGACGGCGCTCTTGAGCACACCCGGGCTTGGTTTCAGGATCCTCAGCGGATCGCGGCGACCTGCGAAGATTACCGGGCCGGCGCACACATTGATTATCTGCATGACGCTGCGGACCGGCAGTCTGGCAAAACCATTCAACCGCCCCTCTTGGCACTATGGGGCACTCAAGGGATCGCGGGAAGTGTTGAAGACCCGCTGGCCGTCTGGCGCGACTGGTGCCCGCATGTACAAGGCAAGGCAATCGCCAGCGGACATTTTCTACCTGAGGAAGCCCCTAGAGAAACCTGCACAGAGATAAAGAACTTCTTTGCCCTGTAAAATCTGCGAATTGGCCGATTTGACGATTTCGTTCAAGTAAAGCCAAATCATGAAAATACAACCGCTTAGAAAAACATATTATTTGCAGGATCTTGCACTTACGTTCCTTAATTTTCTTAACATTTTTATTCAAAGCAATTTAACGAATAGCCGTTATCGATAATTCTGGCAGTGAGTATTCCTAACCGTCGGAACCACTCTTGGCGCGTGCGGAAACGATGGAATGCTCCTGAAAAGTTGCGGCAGAAGCCGCGCGTAGGGGTTGGGTGCAGAACGTGCGTGAACGAATAACACTGGACAAGGAGACGACACGGTCCGGGTATCATTTTCTTGATTCAGAGAAATTCCACCTAGACCATATTGTTTCCCAGTGGAGTGAAGACGGCTCTCGCAACGGACGGCCGCTTAAAGTTGTGTTTGCCGGATTTCTGGCGCTGGTTATTACCGCGCTCGCGTTCCAGAACATCACGACCGAACTCACCATCTTGCAAGCCCCCTACGACCGCATAGAAACCGCATCTCATGAGCTCATACAAAACCAGCGGGCTCAGGTATCCAGCGCGTTAACTGGAGTTGCAGATGAACTGGCCTCCGACCCAGCCTTCGAAGCCGCAATAAGCCGCGATGATACAGACGAAGTCTCCCGCATAGCCGATCACATCTTCTCTCATTTCAACGGAGATACGGGTGTTTTTGACTTAACGATCTACTCGGCCAACCGTTCCATCCTATACAATAGCGAAAATTCTCCGGCAGATTTCACGCCTTCGTCCCCCTTCTTCGAGACTGACCTCGCAGGTTCCCTTTTCCGCACTACGAACAGTTTGGAGTTCGACGCAAAGGGCGGTATCGGTGTAAGTGCTCTCCAACCTTTGGTCGCCGAAGGGCGGTTGTTGGCCTATTTGAAACTCACCGCTGACGTCGAAAAATCAATGGCGTTGCTGAGCTCTGCAGTGAATGGGGAAATCCTGAAGGCGGGCGGCCCTCTAGGGCCTTTGCGTACTTTAGCGCCTGCTGGACAAGCAAAATCACCGTCTGCACTTTCCTACAGGTTACTGGGCACTCAGACCACTTCATCCGCCACGGTTCAAAAAATTCTGCAAACGCGCAGCGCACCATCATGGTTCCATCCCGTTCTTATTGATGGCGACCGGGTATTGATTGCGCAGGATTTGCCTATCGATATCGTCAACGGAGAGGCCGGATCCAAACTGATCCTAATCCGTGACGTTACCGACAATGCGATGGCATTTCTGAAATCCATGGGCATCTCGGTGCTCATCAGCTTGTTGTTCGCCATCGTTGCATGGCGGATTCTGACCCGTCTCCTCAACAAGTTCCAGCAAACGATCATAAGAACGCGGTCAAATCTGGAAGCCGAAGTCTTATCAAACACCCGGGAGCTGGAGCGCAGCCAGGCACAGCTTTTGGAGGCCCAAACCATCGCCTCCATCGGCAGTTGGGATGGCAACCTGATCACAAAGGAAATCTCAGGCTCGCAGGAGTTCTTCCGAATTCTGGACATTCCATCCGATACGCCGCCTGCAAATATTCAAAAATGTTTCTTTGAACAGATCTCTGAACCAGAGCTCTACCACGTCAAATTGGCCGTCAAAACCGCCATCGAACAGTGCGGTACGTTCGACTTTGAGCATACCATCGTACGCTCCGATGGAACCAAAGCCCGCATCCATACTCAGGGCCATATTATTGCCGATGAGAATGGCCAGGCAATCAGTGGCATTGGAACCGTTCACGATATTACCGAGAGGTCAAACACCGAGCGCCAAAACAAGCTGATGGCAAAAATAATGGAGACCTCGCTCAACGAGATCTACCTGCTGAATGCCGAGACGTTCGAAATCGAATATGCCAACGCAGTCGCATTACAGAACCTCGGCTATGCCAACGAAGACATAGAGCAGCTCAAACTCTGGGACATCAGCCAGGAATTCAAAAAGGACACCATTGCGCGAAAACTGGCACCGTTGACCACACAAACACAAGCCAACTACACCGCCGAAACTTATCAGCGCCGCCAAGATGGCAGCGAGTACCCTGTCGATTTCCAGATCCAGCTTGTTCACGATCAGGGCCGGCACCGGTTTGTGGCCATGGCAAACGATATTTCTGAACGTGTCCAGCGCGAGAATGAAACCCGGGATGCCAAGGAACGCGCCGAACGGCTGGCGTATTTTGATCCGCTAACCAAACTCTCCAATCGCGCAGGCTGCCAACGCGATGCCCGAAAACTGTTCGCTGAAGAAGACAAACCGGCATTCCTGATCCATGTGGATATGGACAACTTCAAACGTGTCAATGACACGCTCGGCCACCTCGCCGGCGATTACTGTCTGGCAGAGACCGGACGTCGCCTCAGAGAAGTCAGCCGCGGGCTGGGGACACCGTACCGCTGGGGCGGAGATGAGTTCGTCATTCTCGCCAATTCCGCATCCGCCGATCCGAACGAGCTGTGTGAACGCGCCCGGCGACTGATGCGTTCACCGATGGAATTTAACGGCACGACATTCTGGCCGACTGTGAGCATGGGTATTGCTCTTTGTCCCGATCATGGCATGGAATTCGACTCGCTTCTGGTCAATGCCGATCTGGCGCTTTACCGCTCCAAACACAACGGAAAAGATCGCTTCACGTTCTTCTCGTTGGATATGCAGACACTGAGCGATACCGAAGCCCAGCTCGAGCGCGAGCTGCACATGGCGGCCCAGCGCGATGAGTTCTTCCTGGTGTTTCAGCCGCAAGTGAACATGCGCAGCCATAAGGTCATCGGCATGGAAGCTCTGGTGCGCTGGCGACATCCAAAACGTGGAATAGTGTCGCCAGGAGAGTTCCTTCCAGTTGTTGAGAAAACCGGGTTTGCCTCCGTCTTGGGTGAAATCGTGCTCGACAAAGCGTTTGCCGCGGCCCGGTCCTGGCAGGATGCCGGCTTGGATTTCGGCCGGATTTCGGTCAACATATCCCCTGCCCATTTGTCTTCGGGCGTGCTGCTCGATCAGTTTAAAGACGCTATGGCGCGCCATGATCTAGCCCCAGAGCGGATCACGGCCGAGGTCTTGGAGTCTGTCTTCCTGGATGACGACAGCTCCTGCCACATGACCACTTTGAGAGACCTTTACGAGATGGGCGTTCACGTCGAACTCGATGATTTCGGCACAGGCTATGCTTCTCTGACGCATGTCGTTGATCTGCCGATCAATGGTCTCAAAATCGATCGTTCCTTCACCCAGCAGCTGCTGGAAGACCATCGGAAGGAAATCGTCATCAACCAGCTTATCCATCTGGCCCGGTCCCTGGACATCGCGGTCATTTGTGAAGGGGTTGAAACGGAAGAACAATATGACCGCCTGCGCATGATGGGCGACTTCGCTGTTCAGGGGTTCCTGATCGCCAAGCCCTTGCCGTTTGAAGAGGCCACCAACTGGATGGCAGACACAGCAGAAGACCTCTATTTCGTTTTCTAACGGACCGATCTACCAATTGACCCGGATCTTGATGGAGGGCTTTTGATCCGACCTGGGTCAAACTGCTTCCTTGCACAGAAACCGCCTGACGCCTACCTGTTCTGAAAAGAATTTATAGACACAGGTGAAACATGACCGGACAAGCCGCTTTTCCAAAAAAAATCGGCCTGGCACTCGGCGGCGGCGGCGCCCGCGGGCTTGCCCACATTCCGGTGCTGGAAGCGTTCGATGATTTGGGGATCAAGCCGTACAAAATAGCTGGCACATCCATCGGTTCCATCATTGGTGCTGGCTATGCAAGCGGCCAGTCCGGAGAGGATTTACGAAGAATTGTCCTGGATCTGTTTGCCGACAATAACAAAGTCCTGAACCGGTTGTGGCAACTCAGACCAAAACGGTTCAAGGATGTCTTTCGCGCTGGTCCAGTTCAATTTGATCCTCTCAAAGTCCTAAACGTTTTCGTCTCAGAGTATCTGCCCGACACATTTGACGATCTGCAAATTCCCTTGCGAGTTCTGGCAACCGACTTTTATGGCTGCGAAGAAGTTGACTTTGAAACCGGCCCTTTGCTGCCGGCAATTGCAGCCTCGATCTCGATCCCAGCCGTCTTCCGCCCGGTCCGCCACCAAGGCCGTTTCCTCATTGATGGCGGTGTCGTCAATCCGCTGCCGTTTGATGGTTTGCGCTCTCAGTGCGACATCGTCGTCGCGGTTGATGTCGTCGGCGCTCCGGTCGCCCGCACAAACCCGGCCGATATCAGCACGCTGGACTCACTATTTGGCTCATCGCAAATCCTGATGCAGACAATCACCAGTCAGAAAATCAAGATGGATCAACCCGATATCCTGATTCGACCGCAGAACGGCAATATCCGGATCCTCGATTTTTTAAAAGCAGAGTCTATCTTGGATAGCTCAGAGTCATTGAGAGCTTTGACACGTAC
Organism: Roseibium sp.; assembly: GCF_965216085.1. GTDB lineage: Bacteria > Pseudomonadota > Alphaproteobacteria > Rhizobiales > Stappiaceae > Roseibium. The sequence continues at coordinate 4,594,237 of NZ_OZ244138.1, forward strand.
AAAACTGACAGAACTGTTAAATACTTCAATGGAAATTACTTAAACGACACTCGCCTTCACTAGAGGTTGCCACTGACTTAATTTGGCGAATGTGGATATTTAACAATCCATTAATCTAATTCCGAGATCCTTCTTGGTGAACGAAGGAGAAAAAGCCATGCAGCTGGCCAAGGGATCAGCCGATTTGGAGACCTGCCCGGTCCGGGATGAGATCTTAAAGAAACTCTTGGACTCAGCGCTGAATGCAACGTCGGAAATTGCCGGCCAGCTGCCGGATGAACAGCGCGCAGCCATGGCGATTTATTGTTACCGCCGCTCTCATCTCCGCCGTATCGGACTGCAACTGGCTGCGCAATGCGAACGGGCCGATTTGGTCAGGGAAGCTGGAACGGCCGGCGAGTTGATCTTCATGCAATCCCGCAACGCGGGCGCTGCAACAGAGGATATGAAAACCAGGTCACGCGGCACCAGACCACCGGTCAGCCTTCATAGCGTTTAACATTTGTTCCCGGGGCAGGTTCTTCCTCCCACCCGCCCCCACCTGGCAACCGTCCGTATGGCCGGTTGCCATTCTTTTTGTGCCAACAGATGTCCGGTTGTTTGCCCTTCCCAACAGCTTCCTGCCGGCAGACGACACGTGCTTTTGAATTTCAGCCTTGCCGGACCTGACCAAATGCCTACTCTATTGTTGTGACAACGGACGGTCCGGGATCAATTGCCATGTCGCATCAGGTCTATTGTGCTCGCTCATTTTTATCGACGAGGTTCCATCATGGTTCCGCGGCGGCCGCCTTGCTCACCATCTTGTTTTGGATCTGTGCCGCAGCACCGGCCTTTGCGATTTGCCAACTCGTCGCCAACGCGCCCTATCAAGCCCCCAACCCTGGCGAAATCCGCATCTGGAAAGCGGCATTGCAACCGGATGAAATCCAGATCCGCTACATCGGCCACTCCACATTTGAGCTGGAAACCCCAAGAGGTGTCCGCATCGCCACAGACTACAACGACAGTGTCCGGCCATTTTTGCCGCCGACAGTCGCAACGATGAACGGCGCCCATAGCACGCATTATTCAATCAATCCTGATCCCAATATCGAACACCTGCTTTACGGCTGGAACCGCAACGGCGGACCGATGGATCATGATCTGACTGTCGATGACGTCCGTATCCGCAACATTCAAACAAACATCCGGGGCTGGGATGGAGAAACCCGGCGGCTCGGGAATTCGATCTTCATTTTTGAGGTTGCCGATCTTTGTGTTGCCCATCTTGGGCACCTGCATCACCGGCTGACGCAGGAAGACCTGAAACGCCTTGGCCAGATTGACGTCATTTTCGCGGCGATCGACAATTCATCGACACTGCGCCTGGACAGCCTGATGGATGTTTTGGTCAGTATCGGGCCGTCGATGGTGATCCCGATGCATTTTCATTTTGCTGGCGCCTTGCCGGCCTTTATTGGCAGAGCAACGGAACAAGGCTATCAGATCGTCCGGGCAGAGACACCGAGCCTCACGGTCAGCCGGAAAACACTGCCCACTCAAAAGACCGTCTACATCATGATGCCGGGCGGCGCTTAAATTTAGGCCAACTCGGTTGAGCCAAACTGCAAAAACAACACCTGGCTGTCACCTGCTTGACGCCGATCGAGTTCGGTGAACCCTTCCGGTATCTCTACACTGGCCGACGCGCGTTCTTCCAAAACACACAGCGCACCGGATTTTAGCCAGCCTCCGGCCGCCGCTGATGCAAGGGCCTTCTCACCCAGCACCTTGTCGTAAGGCGGATCGGCAAAAACCAGGTCAAACGGCTCGATCGTACCGGTTTCACCTAACCGCGTGGCATCCCGCCGGAAGATCTTGGCCGCCCCATTGAGACCAAAACTTTCCATGTTGCGGCGGATCACGCCTCGCGCGTCACTTGCTTCTTCAATAAAGGTGCAATGGCGCGCGCCCCGGCTGATCGCTTCAAAGCCGAGTGCACCTGTTCCAGCGAACAGGTCAAGCACCCGGCAACCGTCCAAGTCAAAGTCCAGCCCGTGAGCCAGAATGTTGAATACGGTTTCCCGCAGACGGTCGCTGGTTGGCCGGGTTGCTGAAGATTTGGGAGCCGCTAATGCCGCCCCCTTGAACCGTCCGGCAACAATCCTCACGAGCGATCTCCGCGCCGCGGCGGACGGCCACCGCGCGACGGGCCGCGCCGGTTGCCCTTATCCTCATTCGAGCGGCGCTCCTGCTGCTTGTCATCGACAAGACCGTCGTCCCCCCAAATCCGCCGTTTTGGTGGTTCCCGGCGTTCTTCCGTTTGATCCCGGCGCAGTTTGGGTTCGGAAGTCATGCGGAAGCGGGAGCGCGGCGAGACCTTTTCGCGGCGCGGGCCTTCGTTCTTGCGCTTGCCCTGCTTTTGGTCTGGCTTGTCACTTTTGGAAGCTTTCTTCCGGTCCGTGACTGACTTGCCTTCTTTCGCAGTCAGCCATTTGCCTTGGGATTGCACCCGGCCTGCCCCACTGTCACGGCCACCGGATTTGGAACCGGTGCGTTTTTTCTCCGGCTCCTGTTTTGGCATATGGAAAATCGGCGCATCAAAATCCGCGCCTGCTTCTTCTGCCAGCGTTTCGCCGAGCTGATCGCGCAGGACACGGCCGCGGATTTCCCGGACATCACCGTCCGCCAGGTCCATCAGCTGAAACGGACCATAAGACAGGCGGATCAAGCGGTTCACGGACATGCCAAGATGTTCAAGGACCCGTTTGACTTCCCTGTTTTTGCCTTCGCGCAATCCGACCGTCATCCAGACGTTGCCGCCCTGTTCCTTGTCGAGTGTGGCTTCGATTGCCCCGTAAAGCACACCGTCGATGGCAACACCATCTTGCAGGGTATCAAGGTCCGCCTGAGTAATCTTGCCAAACGCCCGCACGCGGTAGCGGCGCAGCCATCCCGTAGACGGCAATTCCAAAACCCGCGCCAAACCGCCGTCGTTGGTCAGGAGCAACAGGCCTTCGGTGTTGATGTCGAGACGGCCAACAGTCAAAACCCGCGGCAGATCGTCAGGCAGGCGGTCAAACACGGTCGGCCGGCCTTCCGGATCCTTATTGGTGGTCACCAGGCCGCGCGGCTTGTGATAGAGCCACAATCTCGTGCGTTCGCGCAGGGGCAGCGGCTCGCCATCGACAAGGACTTTGTCATTGCCAGTCACCGTGACCGCCGGTGTGGTCAGCACCTTGCCGTTGAGCTCTACGCGGCCGTTCGTGATCCAGGTTTCCGCCTCGCGGCGCGAACACAGCCCGGCACGGGCCATAACCTTTGCGATACGGTCACCGCGGTCACCATCAACCGGGCTGGCGGTCGGCGTGTCCACTTTCGCTGCCGGTTTTCGGTTGGCTGGTTTCGCAGGTTTGCCAGATCCGCGTTTTTCCGCTGCACGTTTAGGACGGTTCCGGCCGTCTTGCGGGCCAGACCGTTTCGAAGAGAATTTTTTTGTCGTCATGGGGGCGTCATAGCAGAGCCGGGCGCATTCGGGAATCGCTTGTTTTCACCATTTTCGCTTCGATTGCGGTTCTGCAGCAGGTTTTGATACCGGGCAACCCGCATTTGCGGCTGACGGATCGGCAAATTCCCTCTAAATATCAACGCACGTTGAGAGAAGAATATGACCGCCGATCCCGCCCAAACACTCGAAAAAACCTATATGGATCTCGCTTTGGAAGAGGCGGAAAAAGCTGCTGCCCGGGGAGAAGTTCCAGTTGGCGCGGTTCTTGTTCGGGACGGTCAGATTTTGGCTCGCGATGGCAACCGGACCCTGGAACTGAACGATCCGACAGCACACGCTGAAGTACTGGTCATCCGCAGCGCTTGCGAACACTTGCAGTCCCAGCGGCTGCCGGAGTGTGATCTCTATGTCACGCTGGAACCCTGTGCCATGTGCGCGGCTGCCATTTCCTTTGCGCGGATCCGCCGGCTCTATTATGGCGCTGGCGATGAAAAAGGCGGTGCCGTTGACCATGGCCCGCGGTTCTTTTGCCAGCCGACATGTCATCACGGGCCTGAAATTTACGCTGGGATAGGTGAACGTCAATCAGCCACGCTTTTAAAGTCGTTTTTTCAAGGGCGGCGCTGACTAAATCGCGGTTGCACAATTGCCACAGGTCCCTTCTATTCCTTCATCTAACGCTCAGATTTAGTTGCTCGTGCAACCGGCTGTTGGTTAACTGATCTCCAGACATCCACAGAATCGCCGCTTGCGTTCTCCTGGAGAAAATCAGATGAAAAAACTTGTTCTTTTTGGCGCCGCACTTGCACTGTCCGGATTGACATCGACCGTGCATGCTGCCGATTTGCCGCTGGCGCCGGAACCGGTCGATTACGTTCGGATCTGCGACGCTTACGGAACCCGGTTCTTTTACCTGCCAGGCACAGACACCTGCCTTCGGGTCGGTGGCCGTATTCGTGTTGAATATAGGTTCAACAATTACGGCGATGGGCCAAACAACTGGTCAGACAAAGCGCAAACATCCACGGTCTTCCGGTCCCGTGGATACATCTATTTGGATTCGCGCACGGCAACTGAATATGGGCTGTTGCGCACATTCACCTCGATTTTCCACACCAGTGACAGCAGCGCATTTGGCGCAGTAACACCGGAGCTCGAATTCAGCTTCGTCCAGTTCGGTGGTTTCACCTTTGGCCGCACCCAATCATTCTGGGATTATTGGACCGGCTATTCCTGGGGTGCTCAGGTCACATCCTATTCGGATACCAAGTCCAACGTGATTGCCTATACCGGCTCATTCGGGAACGGTATCTCAGCAAGCGTATCGCTTGAAAACGCCGCGTCCAGGCAGGTTCAGCTGATCTCTGCTGGCGGCAACGGATACGGCGGTGACAAACTCCCGGATGCCATTGCCAACATCCGGATCGAACAAGGATGGGGATCTGCTCAGCTGATGGGTGTCCTGCACCATGTCCGGTTTGCTGACGTTGCCGCAGAAGGCAAACTCGGCTGGGCTATTGGCGCCGGCGCGCAGATCAATGTCCCCTTTCTTGGAAGCAAAGACAAAATCGCGATCCAAGTTGCGTATTCCGACGGCGCCAGCCGGTTCCCGCTCGACAGCTGGGATAGCCGCATAACGGATGCAATCAATGTTGCTGGCGACACCAAGACCACCAAAACGTGGAATATCGGTGGTGGTTGGCACCACGCCTTCTCCGATGCCTGGCAGGCCAATCTGGAAGGTGGCTATCACGTTGCCGATGCAGCAACGGATGCCTATGATTTCAGCCAGTGGACCGCCACGGGCAACGTCGCTTGGACCCCGGTGTCAGGCCTCGTCATAGGCGCTGAGATGCAATACCGCAATGTGGATTACAAGGCAGCCTCCGGACTGGCCGACAGGGACGAGATCTACACCACTTTGCGTGTACAAAGAACGTTCTGACAAAGCCGGTATTGCCGACCCAGAAAAAGAAAACAGCGCTTGGTGAAACCGAGCGCTGTTTTTTTGTTTGGGAAATCCCGCTGTCCGGTTCAGCAGGCCTTTCTAACCGTCTCCAGAGCGCAGTAGGTGCGTTGCACTGTTTCCCACAGACCATTCTTCCACAAATCGCTGTGGCTTACTCCGTCGACAATTTCCAAGCTCTTGGGTTCCGGGGCGAGGTCATAGAGGCGTTTGCCATGCTCAACCGGGATGATCCGGTCCTTGGTGCCGTGCAGGATCAGGATTGGGCTTTGAACCTTCTTGATCCGCTCCCGCGTCGGCATGGGATCCTTCATTAGGGCCGTAACCGGCAGCCAGGGATATTGTTCGGACGCGATATCGACCAGCGCTGTATAGGGCGCCTCCAAAACCAGCAGTTTGGCATCGGGTCGTTGTTCGGCAACCGCCGTTGCCACACCTGTGCCAAGGCTTTCGCCGTGCAGGATTACCGGCGCGCCAGTCGCGGTCAGCCGATCATAGTGCTCCAAAGCGTCTGAGATAAACGCGGCCTCGGATGGTGACCCTTCACTGCCCGAATAGCCTCTATAGGTTGGCGCGTATAGACCGTAGCCGCTGTTTAAAACATGTTTGAACCGCTTGTGGCGTGCCGACAAATTGCTGGAGTTTCCGTGAAAATACATGACCGTCGGCGCTCCAGGCCGCGGCTCCGCGGTCCACACCGTGACATTTGTGCCATCGGCCATCGTGACGGTCTCGACAGCAACACCGTCCAGTCCTTTGGATTCCGGGGTTTCAAGTTCACCGGTTGGAACAAAGACGAAGTTGCGCTGATTGAAATACATGTAACCAGCTGCAATGCCGTAGGCGATCACACCGGCCACCAGAACTTTGCGCAAAAACCGTCCGCCCTTGCGCCAAGCACTCACGCTATCCGTTGCCGACGATATAGAAGAATTGCCGTCTTCTGCGCTCATTCAGATCTCCATACGCCATTTTCCAGTGCCGCATCGGTCTGAAAGACCAGAACCGGACTATTTACGGCCAAATAGTTTTTCAATGTCAGTCAGCTTCAGCTCAACCCAAGTTGGCCGGCCGTGATTGCACTGGCCTGACAGGGGCGTCGCTTCCATATCGCGCAAAAGCGCATCCATCTCTTCCGGCCGCATCCGCCGTCCGGCCCTGACCGATCCATGGCACGCCATCGTGGCTGCAACATGGTCCAATTTTTCCCGCAAGCTCTCGGCCGTCTCCCATTCGGCCAATTCATCCGCCAGCGTGCGGACCATGCCCTGAATATCCATGTCGCCAAGCATAGCCGGTGTCTCGCGCACCGCGATCGCACCTGGACCAAAGGCTTCCAAGGACAGACCAACTTTCTCCAAATCTTCCGCCCGTTCCACCAACCGGGCTGCATCTTCTTCCGGCAAGTCTACGATCTCCGGGATCAACAGGATCTGCCGCGCAACGTCTTTTTTTGCCAAGGCTTCTTTCAACCGCTCATAGACAAGCCGCTCGTGCGCCGCGTGCTGATCGACGATGACAACGCCATCTTGGGTCTGCGAGATGATGTAGGTTTCATGCACCTGAGCCCGCGCAGCGCCAAGCGGGAGGTCGGTTTTTTCCGCTTCAACCGGCACATCATGCGCTCTTGCATCGGCTGAGGGCGTTGCCAGACCGGAAAGGCCGGCCTGGATCTCTGTCGCCGGAGCCTCGGCAAACCCATGGGCCGGAGGCATAGCCTGCTCTAACGGCCGGAAAACATCGGGCGCCCAGCGTTCCGCTGTCGCAACCGAAGAATATCCGCCTGCGGGCTGAGGTCCAGGACCGGTTGATCCGTAAGACGACCCGGCTGCTGCGAAAGGACGCTCCCCGCCCGCCGCCTGCGCCCGGATAGCATCGAGCGCGACAGCGGCATTCGAGGTCGAAGATCGATGTCCGGCCTGGACCTGCGCATGTTTGATCGCCCCAACCAAGAGCCCCCGCACCAATTGCCCGTCCCGGAACCGGACATCGGATTTGGCCGGATGCACATTCACATCCACCAAGGCCGGATCGAGATCAATAAACAGAACCACCACCGGATGACGGTCCCGCGCCAGCACATCCGCATAGGCCCCGCGCAGACCGGACAAGAGCAATTTGTCTTTCACCGGGCGCCCGTTGACGAAGAAAAACTGATGCTGGGCATTGCCCCGGTGGTGGGTTGGCAGACCGGCAAAGCCGGTCAGGCGCACGCCTTCGCGGGCCGCGTCGATCTCCATGGCATTGTCGGTGAACTCCTGCCCCAGGATTTGCGCAATCCGTGCCAGATGCGGCTCGTCGCCGCGCGCTGCCGGCCAATTTTGCGGTTGCCGGTCAGCTCCTGACAGAGAGAACCCAATTTCCGGATAGGCAAGCGCGATGCGCTTGACAATTTCTGTGATTGCCGCCGCTTCCGCCCGGTCGGACTTCAAGAACTTTAGCCGGGCCGGCGTTGCGAAAAAGAGATCCCGAACCTCAACCTGCGTGCCTTTGGAGCGGGCGGCCGGGGCAACCGGCTGTTCTTTGCCGCCTTCAACCGCGATTGCCCAGGCATGATCTTCTTCGCAGTGGCGGGTCTGAATGACCAGTCGGGCGACCGAACCGATTGACGGCAACGCCTCACCGCGAAAGCCAAGCGTGCGGATATCGAACAGGTCGTCATCGGAAATCTTGGAGGTGCAGTGACGGCGGATCGCCAGCTTCAGATCCGCCTGGCGCATGCCCGCGCCATCATCTGCCACCCGCATCAGGGTCTTGCCGCCAGCGGCCGTGACGATATCGATCTGCGTTGCCCCGGCGTCCACAGCGTTTTCAACCAGTTCCTTGATCACGCTGGCAGGCCGTTCAATCACCTCACCGGCGGCAATCTGGTTGATCACCTGTTCGCCAAGTTGCCTGACTTGCATGAAATACCCTTTGATTGGTTCCGTTTGCTGCGCTCTTCGGATATGGTCCGCGCCGGATTTACATCGATTCCGCGCAATCCTATCAGACTATATACCATCCGAGTGACCCGCCATGACCGTTTCTGCACCGCTTCTTGTTGACGGGCTTCATGCCCTTGCCCCGCAATACAAGGGCATTTTGTGCGATGTCTGGGGGGTTCTGCACAACGGCATTGCAGCCTTTGAAGAGGCCCACAAAGCGTTGCAGCGCTACCGGGAAGAGACCGGCGGACATGTGGTTCTAATCACCAACGCGCCGCGGCCGGCGAAACAGGTCGCCGAGATGCTGCAAAACTTGGGTGTTCCGAATGAGGCCTACGACAGCATTGTCACCTCAGGTGATGTCACCCGGGACGTGCTGGTCGCCCAAGGCTCCAAAACCCTTCTCCACATCGGTCCGGACCGGGACCAGCCGCTCTACCACAATCTGGAAGCCACCTTCACCAGCGTGGACGAGGATGCTGAGGCGATCAGCTGCACCGGGTTCCGGGACGACGAGACCGAAACGCCGGACGACTACCGGGAGCGCTTGCAAAAACTCGCGGCGCGCAAGCTTCTGATGATCTGCGCCAATCCGGATATCGTTGTGGAACGGGGCGATAAACTGGTCTGGTGCGCCGGCGCGCTGGCGCGGCTTTACGAAGATCTCGGCGGCGAGGTCGCCATCCTCGGCAAACCGCATGCGCCGATTTATGACGCCGGTTTGAAACGGCTGGCAGAGCTTGCCGGACATCCGGTCGAAAAGCAGGACGTTCTGGCGATCGGCGACGGCCTGCCGACGGATATCCGCGGTGCCGTCTCCCAGGACATCGATGTCCTATTCATCACCGCCGGCATTCACGTTTCTGATTTCGGCCCGAGTGAAGCCCCGGAAGAACACCTCATCCGCAAGCGGCTTGTTGAAGAGGGCCTGCGGGCAAGGGCTGCCATTCCGCGGCTGTGGTGGTGAGGGGTTGAAAAGGGCGGGAGGCTGCCGTCTGCTGCGGTCCGGTCAAATGACCGGAATGGGGCCGAAAGCGGTCTGGCAGGTTTCTGCCTCAGCGATTAGCGGAGCGGACTCTAAGAGCGCAAGGTCATCAATTCCAATTCTGGTCCAGTGTCTCCGAAGGCAACTCTCCGTAGACTGTTCGATAGTCGTGAGCAGACTGACCCATATGCCAAACCCCCCAGTTGTTTGCAGTTTCCGAAACCCGCAGTTCTCCCTTCTGACTGGCTGCTCGCGTACTCGGGAGAGCCGCGCACGTTGCAGGTAAGTCTTAGGGCCAATGCCGAAACGCTCCATAAAAGCACGGTCAAGTGTTCTCCAGGAGACACCAGTTGCGGCACAGATTTCACTGATAGTTACGGCATCCGCAGGATGCAGTTCGATGTATTTCAACGTTGTGGTAACAGATCGCGCGCGCACTTTAGGAGCACTCTTATCTGCAATGGCGGAATTCCCCAGACCGGCCAATAGCAAATGCGCCGCTAGAGTTTCCTCCTCTTCGAGAGTGAAGCCAACTTGGTTGATCAGCCTCACTTTAGTGGTCCGTTTTGATTGTTAGTACATGGCGGACCATACCCGGCGTTGACCAATTTCGGGGCGACCTCTGTGGGGACGCTCTCGATCCGCGGGTTCCTGCGTCCGGTAAGTTACCAGAACATGCCAGGAGACCTTGTGAGCGACTTTTGACCGGAGCGTCCAGCCCGGCTCTAGCTTCAATTAGGTGGCAGCTCCAAGGTCCACTACGCTGTCCTTCAATTGAAGGCTGGCTTACCCGTGTCAACTGTCCAAGACAGGCGGAATGTCGTCGAAGTTGACCGGCAATGTCAGCGCTCGATACCCTGTGGCGTCCCGCAGGGCATTGGCAAGAGCCGGCACCAAGGCGATGATCGGGGCCTGTCCAACACCCGCTGGCGGGCTCGAGCCTTGTTCCACGATGTCGATTTCAAATTGCGGAACATTCACCATGGTTGGTGTGGGATAGTTATCAAAACTTTGAGCTGACAACCCACCATCAGAGATCGGTGCCTCCTCCATCAAAAGCTGGCCAATGGCCATCATTGCACATCCCTCAATCTGCGCCTTGATCTGATCTGGACTGATGGCAAGACCAACATCCATTACGAACGTGCAGCGCTCCGCGCGAATGCTTCTTCGTTCATGGTCCACTGCAACATCAAAGGCTGCCGCCACATAGCTATGTTCCTGATAAATGCCGCAAGCATATCCCCGCCCTTTTCCTTTCTCTAACGACCTCGGGTGCCCATCACAGATCTCCTTGAGGCGGGTCAGGCAGTTTTTTAATTTTGTCCTCTCCTTACCCAGGTTTTGCATGCGAAACTCCAGCGGATCCCGCTTCAGAATCCGCGCAAGCTCGTCCATCGCACTTTCAATTGCAAAATTGTTTGGTGCTGCACCAAGCGAACGCCATTCGCCCACATGAAAGGGGAGTTCCACATCGCTCATTTCGATCCGCCGAGCCTTAGCTGAATAGGGGGCCATGAGTTCGCGTGCAGCCCCGAAGTCATGCATCACCAAGCGCATACCGGACAAAAGCGGCTGCGGGGCCATGAGCTCTGTCAACAAAACATAACCGCTGACACACGCGTGCCGCCAATCCGAAATCTGACCCTGAGCGTCCACCCTGATTTGGACGCGGTGAGTAGAAGGGGGACGTGTCCGATCGGCGAGAAACTCGTCCCGCCGAGACCAAGTCACCTTGACCGGCCGTTTGACCTCTTGTGCAAGGAGCACTGCCTCGCGCACAACATCGTAAAGGACACGACCACCAAATCCGCCACCGACACGCATCGCATGAACAGTTACGCGATCGGTTGACCAGCCAAGATCGGCTGCTGCCTTCTTCTGGTTGACGAAAATATCCTGGGTGCCAGTCCAGATGTCGACAACCTCTTGTCCGTCACGCTGGCTGAATTCCGCGACAGCCGTTCTTGGTTCTTGCGCTGCGTGATGCAGGATTGGCTGGTCAAAGCGCATGTCAACTGTCCAGTCAGTCGACAAATCAACATCCTCGTCCACGATGGAATGTTCAAGATCACCCTTTGCAAGCGCCCTGTCGACATCAACCCGCGCTGCGACTTCCTCAGCCGTAAACCGGTCCGGCCGGTCCCATTTTACGTTCAGGCGTTTCAGAGCTTCTTCGAGGCTGCGGGGCGTTTCAGCGACCACACCAACGAGCCGCCGTGGCTTGTCGATGACCACCTTGATCACTCCTGGCACTTTCCCGGCACCTCTGTCGGAAACGTCTATGATCTTCGCATCTGGTGCGGGTGCCTGAAACACTCTCCCGAAAGCCATATGCGGTCGAATAATGTCGGCAGCAAAAGCAGGAGCACCTGTCACGATTTCGCGGGCCTGAATTTGAAGTGCTTCATGACCGATCTGCCGTTTTTCGCGCTTTGCGTCAAATGTGTAACTGGTGCCCTCAGGCAAATTATCTGAGGCAAGCGTCAGCTCACTACCGGCAACCGCATTCGAATAGGACACGAAACGCTTGTTAGGCCCGTAAAACCCACCGTCGGCGTCCACAAGTGCTGTCGGTTTCACACCGGCGATTGCTGCTGCTCTCCGTCTGAGCTCTTCACGCAGTCGCGCCGCCGCGTCTGCAATGGGCCGCGCATGCAAGGTGATCGCCTGACTGCCTGTTGTAAAGCGCATATGGGGCACATCCTGTGTGGAGGGGAAGCTTACCTTTATGTCTGAGCTTTTGACATTGAGCTCTTCCGCCACAATCTGGGCAAGCCCCAGTGAAGATCCCTGCCCCATTTCATGGACCGGACTCAGCATCGAAATCTGACCATCCCGACCGACTGATATCCAGGCAACGCCGTCGATGTCTGGAGTGGCGAGTGAAGGCAGGATCGGAACGAGCCGACGACCTACCAAATAGGTGACTGTCAGGCCTGCTGCCGCAAACCCAGCCCCTTTCAGCAAGCTCCGGCGGGTGAAACGGCGTTTCGCTTTGACGGCTTTCATGATTGCCCCCGCAGTTCACGGGCAGCACGTAGAATTGCCTTTTGAACTCGGGACTGCGTACCGCAACGGCACAGATTCCTGTTCATGTGATCGACAATCGTCTGTTCGTCCGGCGCCCGATTTTCCTTCAGCAGCGCCACAGCCTGCATGATCTGCCCGGCTTGGCAGTAACCACATTGGGCGACACGCTCATCGAGCCATGCCTGTTGTACCGGATGCAAATCGACGCTGGCACCGGTCAGACCTTCGATGGTCAGTATGTCGAGGGTTTCGGCATCTGACGCACGCATTTGGCAGCTTCGGGCGACAATCCCGTCGACGTGGACCGTGCAGGCTCCACAACCACCGTCGCCGCAACCGAACTTGGTGCCGACAAGACCCAGTTGTTCCCGTAACACTGTAAGAAGAGTCTCCTCCTGCCAGTTGTCCGGAACGTCGTACAGGGATCCGTTCACTCTGAGCTGCATTTGGATTACCACCTCCATTAAATACGAGAGGGAAATCTGTGGTTTCCCGTCCAATCCCAATCACCGCGAATGCCCGAAAATGTGCCGAGCATGCGCAACTGCAGGCGAACTTGTGCTCCGCATCAAAATACGGGATTCTATCCGGCCAGTTGGAAAATTGACTTCGCCTACTTAAGTAAAACGGGTCTAACACGGTCAGGCGCCAAACAAATTATCATAGGATAAGAACGAATGAGCTTTCAGCAAACTCTGTCATCTGCAGGCGTGGACATAAGCTCAATTGAAGGTTCTATTGAAACAAGAAGTTTTCAGGCCGGCGACTACATAATCCGACAGGCCGAGTTCAATAAGAATATTTACAAACTCACCGAAGGCTTGATCAAGCTGGTGTATCTCACCAGCGCCGGCGCAACCTATACAAAATCTTTTATTGATACCGGCGGGATTTTCGCCTCTATGACGTGCACCCTGGCAGGCGAGCCAGCGCGCTTCTCGGCTGTCTGTCTAACACCGGTCACCGTTGAGTTTCTGCCGAGTTTCAAGTTTAGGGAGCTTACGGAGAATGATCCCGAAATGCTCCGGTTTTCGAACCAGATGTTTCGCCGGCTTGCGTTAAGAAACGAGGAGCGAGAATATGATTTTCTCTGCTTGAGCGCGGTGGAGAGATACGAGAAATTCCTGAACAACTCACCCGGCCTCGCACAGCGCCTCACGCAAATCGAGATTGCAGCCTATCTCGGGATCACGCCAGTATCGCTCAGCCGTATTCGGGGGAGTCGCGCAGGGGCCGCTTAAACGCTTTGGTTGCGATTACCCGGCGGGCTTTCTTATTCCGTTTTAATGAAATTTTGCTCGCCACAACCAATCCTGTATTCGGTTCGGCGCGATCAGCCCCACTTGAGTGGTCCGTTTTGATTGTTAGTGTATGACTGGACTTTGACAGAGGGGCACACACTTGCGACCTTCATACGGCAAGCTCTTAGTTTCGCGGCCAAACAAAGCCTGCTCTCGCCCCATGTATCCCCGGCACGCACCGTTCTGCGGATTGTCTAGAATATAGTCTTTACCGGTTGGTGCCGATCTGCTGCCATTCAACCTTTTCCAATCAACGTTCTGTTCGTCCGCAATCCCGTAACTCGTTTTGACCGCAACAAATGCCCATTCCCAGCTCATCCTAGAAAATTGTTGCGTCTCAAATGAATGCCAGCTTTCGGGCAGAGGCTCCATCGCGGCGAACGACCGAATTGGGGGCGCGAAGCGGACGTTGATCTAGACCACTGTCTATGGCAGCTAGGGGCCGGAAATTACCGTTACCCAAGCTGGCTATTGGCATTTGTTGGTAAAGCCATTGCGCGGTTCCTGGCACTTTTAATTGGCTTAACGCTCTCATCCGAGTAGCAAACTCGCTTTCCCTCTGGCAAATTTCTGATCGAACAACAAAAAGACCGCCCATGTGAGCGGCCTTTTCAAATTCTGTGTTTGAAGACGATCAGTCGAACAGCTTGTCGATATCGGCCTGGGAATCTCCCAGAAGAGCATCGATATCGTTCTGCGACACACCTTCGCCGCTGTGCTGCGGACCGTGAAGGATCAATTCGCGCTTGCGGCGGTCTTCGTCGCTTTCGTTCATCTCGGCTTCAAAATCGGCCGGAATGCGCAAGTGTTCGATGAAGGAGGACACCCGCTCATCGATGTAGCGCAGCGTGCTGACGACCTTTGAAATCCGCTGACCGGTGATGTCCTGGAAGGTGCAGGCCTCAAAAATGCCGATCATCTTGTTGCTGACGAGATCCTGATAGGCGTCTGTGTCGCTCGGATCCGCCGCCATGATTTCTTCGGCCGCTTCCATGATGGTGTTGGTCGCGTTTTCGGTTGCCTCAACGATGGCATCCAGCTCGCGTCCTGCATCGGGAATTTTGTTGCCGGTCATATCATTGGCACGAAGCGCGGAAATCTCCGTCTTCATGCGGGTGATTTCCTTGGCGATCAAGGTCAGCTCTTCCGTCACCGCCGGCTGAACCGTCGACAGGAAGTCGTGCATCGACCCGGACATCACCTCTGCCAGATGCATCACATCTGTTAGAGAGACCTCCCCTTCCCGAGTCTTGTTTTGTTCCAGGAAATCAATGATCCGCGCGACATTTTCTTGTTTTATTTTGGCCATGAGATCGAGCCTTTCAGTGGTGTCCATTCCTACCGCCGCCTCCAAGCAGCAAGTGTTGTCCCGCTCTTAAGACCGGCGGTATAACACTCTTGGCACGATTGCCGGCCGCAGCCTGCCTGCCCAGCAGAACTGCTCCGCGTAAATCGGATACCGGCACTGGCGGAGAAAGAGACAAATGCCTGCCTCCGCCTTGCCATTCTTAGTCGGAGAAGACAGCCTCGATCTTGCCTTTCAACGTCTGCGCATTGAAGGGTTTCACGATGTAGTTGTTCACGCCAGCTTTCTTCGCAGCGATCACGTTTTCCGTTTTGGATTCAGCGGTCACCATAATG
This sequence comes from Roseibium sp., assembly GCF_965216085.1. GTDB lineage: Bacteria > Pseudomonadota > Alphaproteobacteria > Rhizobiales > Stappiaceae > Roseibium. Next base: position 4,609,580 of record NZ_OZ244138.1, read on the forward strand.
AACGGTGTTTTGCTCAAAGAGCCATCCGCACGAACCTGCTTGAGCAGTTCGTAACCGGTCATCGGTTCCATGTTCCAGTCCGAAATCACAAGACCGTACCGGCGCTGCTTCATTTTTTCCAGGGCTTCGGTGCCGTCCGCAGCATCGTCAATGTCTTCGAAACCGAGCTGTTTCAGAAGGTTGCGAATGATGCGAATCATCGTCTTGTAGTCATCGACCACGAGGACCGGCATCTGAAGATCAAGGGCCATTGTCTACTCCATACTGTCAGTTTGCGCGGCCCCTGGCCGTGGGCCGATGGACGCGTTATGACTTTGAAGGAGAGCAACACATTTCTCTGTGTCCTCACCTCCCCACACTCAAGGCAATTTAAGGGGAGCAACTGAAAAGACCGTTAATAACAGAGACTTTTTTTCTTCACCGAAAGCCTAATTGTCAGAAAACCCCGCCCCGCTTAGCGTCCGGCTTGCCAAAAAACCGGAAACATAAGGCGCGAAAAACCATGTTGGAACTGCAAAAACTCTGTTTCGAAGACTTGACGGTCGGTATGACGGAAGAACTCGTAAAACATGTCAGTTCTTCAGATGTTGTTGGCTTTGCCGAAGTGTCCGGTGACCGGAACCCGATCCATCTGTCGGAACACTTTGCCGCTCGCACCCCATTCAAGACCCGGATCGCGCACGGGCTCTATACGGCAAGCCTGATTTCCGCGGTTTTGGGAACGCGCCTGCCAGGACCTGGGGCTATTTATTTGTCTCAGACCTTGAATTTCAAAGCCCCCGTTAAGATCGGCGACGATGTTACAGTCACCGTCAAGGTGGAAGAACTGATGGACCGCGGTAATCGGGCCCGGCTCTCTTGCATCTGCAGCGTTGAAGATACGGTCGTCCTGGAAGGCGAAGCCCTGGTCAAGGTGCCAAGCCGGTCTGAGGACCGTTCCAGGCTCTAAAAGAAATCCTCATTAGATCTGCTTGACCTTTTTGAGCGTTGGCGGCACGTTCCACGCGGCCCGGAAACCTTCTCCGGGTTTCATTCTGTCCGTTCCGGAACGCCAGCTTTTAAAATGCCACCTTGCGCGAAGGTCAGCCGTATGAGCCGCACATCATCACCTGAGTTCAAAATCGCCGAGTCGCTCGAGGCTTTTCCGAGCGCTCTAAAAGGCGGGATTGTTGCGATCGGCAATTTTGATGGCGTGCACCGGGGCCACCGGGCGGTTCTGGACGCAGCCCTTGGATTGGGCCACGGCACCCATCACCCGGTGTTTGCGATGAGCTTCGAACCGCATCCGCGCACGGTCTTTAATCCGAGCAAGCCTGTGTTCCGCCTGACACCGGCGGTTCAAAAAACGGACATGTTGCGCGTGTGTGGCCTGGATGGTGCGTTGATCCTGCCGTTCACCAAAGAGTTCGCCGCGATGGAGGCCAATGCCTTCGTCCAGGATATCCTCATCGATACGCTCGAAATTTCCCATGCCGTGACCGGCTACGACTTTCATTTCGGCCGGGCGCGCCAAGGCACGCCCGACTACTTGCGCACAGCCGGGGCCACGCACGGTTTCGGCGTGACCATCGTACACCGCGAAGAAGACGAGAGCGCTGAAGTGATTTCATCCTCCCGCATCCGCGAAAATCTCGGCACAGGCGACATTGCCGAAGCCAACGCCCTCTTGGGCTATCGCTGGTTTTTCGACGCCGAGGTACAACACGGCGACAAACGCGGCCGGGATCTCGGTTATCCGACCGCAAATCTGCGCATGCCGGAAGACTGTCCGCTGCTTCAGGGTATCTATGCGGTCAAAGTGAAACTGGGTGAGACCTGGCATGACGGTGTCGCCAGCTACGGCCGCCGCCCAACTTTCGACAATGGCGCAGCCTTGTTTGAAGTCTTCCTGTTTGATTTTGACGGAGATCTTTACGGCAAGAGCCTGCGCGTACATGTGGTGTCCTATCTGCGCGGCGAAGAGAAATTCGATAGCCCAGAAGCCCTGGTTGCGCAGATGGATCGGGATAGCGAAGAAGCCCGGGCAGCCCTTGCCTCTCTCCAGCCACTGTCTGAAATCGACCTGAAGCTACTGGACCTTGCTCCATGACCGCTGAGGCCGGCACCGGCCACATCGAACAGAACCCGCTGCAGGCCCTGCTGCTGATGAGCTGCGCCATGCTGATCGTGCCGGTGATGGACATCATCGCCAAGTATCTGTCGGCCAGCCTACATCCGCTGGAAGTTACGCTCGGCCGGTTTTTCTTTCAGTTTCTGGTCTGTCTGTTTTTGGCTCTGGTTTTGGCGCGGCTGCCGAAGGTCGGCGGGAGCCAACCCGCCATCAATTATCTGCGCGGTATCCTGCTCGCGTGCGCGTCCTTGTGTTTTTTCATCGCGATCAAATACATGTCGGTCGCAACCGCGATTTCGATCTTTTTTGTCGAACCGATGATCCTGACGGTGCTGGCCGCTCTCATCTTGAAAGAAAAGGTCGGGCCGCGCCGGATCGCTGCTGTTGCCGTTGGACTTGCCGGTGCACTGATCATCCTGCGGCCCAATGTTGCCGAATTCGGCCTGGTGAGCCTGTTGCCGGTCGGAACGGCCGTCCTGTTTGCATTCTACCTTCTGCTCAACCGGCTTTATCCGGTCAAAGACGATCTTCTAACGATACAGCTCACAGCCGGGCTGGCTGGGACGCTGTTTCTGTCCACTGCAATGGCGATCAGCACATCCTTCGACATCGGGGACGTCACCTTTGTCTGGCCAAACACTTGGCAAACCGGGCTGCTGGCCCTGATCGGCCTGATTTCCTTTGCGACCCACGGGCTGGTGGTCGCCGCCTTTCAACGCGGCAGCGCCAGCTTGCTCGCGCCTTTGCAATATCTGGAAATCGTCAGCGCCACGTTGTTCGGCTATCTGGTGTTTTCAGATTTCCCGGATGGACTGACTTGGGCGGGCATTAGTCTGATTGTCGGTAGCGGGCTCTATATCACCCACCGGGAGCGGGTGACGCGGCAGAAGGCGTGACAGCCAATCGCTCTCCGGCACTATCTCGGCGCCACTGCTGCCAATACCGGTGGGTTTGAGCGAGCAATATCAGAGCTGGCAGAGCGCCAACAGGAATGCCGGTATGATCGGCAGTAGCCCGCGCTGACAAGATGAACGCCATCACCAGAACATACAGTAGGGTGTCATAAGCGAGCAGCTCTTTGTCGGCTACGAAGCGCCACAAAAACAGCATCGGTACAGCCAGCAAGACATACTCGTAGGTGAGCATATAGGGGGATGTCAGCACACTTGCAGATACCAGCGCTGCGGCTTTGAGATCAAACGGTGCATCGCTCCACCAAATCCGAACGGTCCAAGCCAGACAAGCGCAGCCCACCAAAACCTGTGCAGCCATCGCAATCCCATGCGGCACACCCAGCATACGAAAAGCAGCAAAAGGAGACAGGTACTTCCAGTATTCAACCAACTCGTCATTCATAAGAGTTGCAGCGAATTTGCTCTGCTCCAGGAACGCGGGCCAGATTTCCGGCCCGAACGCTGCAACAGGAAGGGCAGCAAGCACCAGGGTCGTGATCACGGCAGTTCCGAAAGTCGTCCAGTAGCGCCCTGCCAGTAAAACAAAGGGAATGAGAAAGCCGATTTGCGGTTTGAAGGTCAAGCAGCCGATCAAGATCCCAGCCAGCACTGGTTTTTCCGCTCTCAAGGCCACCAACGCCCCACCCAACAAGGCCGTGGTTAGAAAGCTGTTCTGCCCATGGATCAAAACTCCGATAACAGCTGGAAACGCGCAGACAATCAGCGCGCCCGTCCATGAACCCCAAATCAGGCGCCCTACATAGGCAAACAATGCAAGGGACAGGACAAAAAACAGAATGTGAGACACCCAGGCTGAAAACAGTCCAAAAGGGAGAACCGCCAACAAGTATGTCGGCGGATACATAAATGGCAGAAACCCCTCTGCCTCAAAAAATGCGGGCGCGAAGCTGAAGAAGACATCGTTGTTGTAGACATCAAGCGGTGCGCCGGAAAGCGCGACGACCGATGCCAACCAATAGCAGAAGTAATCGGCGAGCAGGACCAAGCCGTGATCCGGATCCTGAATGAGACCACGGTCGACATAGAAAAAGAGCACGCCAATCAGATAGATCGGCGGGGCAAGATGCAAAAAGACCTGAATGCGATCGGCAGTCAGGATTTTTTCCAGATGTCGCAACGTATCCATCGCCAGAGATCACTCAAGTTTCCGGTCGAAACCGGGGCAGGTATTCCGGTCCTGCGCCTCACCGAAAAAATGCAATGGAAACCCTGCACAATTGCTTAAACGTCCAAACATTTTGGAATTTGTTTCGGTTCAGCAGCCATAATAAAGCGCGGAGGCATTTCTTGTTGTCCCTCTTTATTCCTTGCCGAACTGCTGCTATGTCCCATGCCATGCAAAAACTGGTTGTCTTAAGCCCCTGGATAAAGGTGGCGGAAATTAAGCGAATTACCGGCCCGGCCCTCGGCTGACGCACACGCGGCGCCAGGGACCGGGAGAAGCCTCCTTATTCTGCGGCCAGGCAAAAGGCCGCTGCGTACTCATGTTCTATGATTATGGGCATTGGCCCGACTGACCGGATCCACCAAGCGATGACCGAAGCACCAAAACGCGACTATTCAGAAACTCTCAATCTGCCGAAAACCGAGTTCCCCATGCGGGCGGGTCTTCCGAAAAAAGAGCCGGAAATCCTAGCTCGCTGGCAAAAGCTGGATATCTACAAGACCCTGCGCAATCAGTCTGAAGGCCGGGACAAGTTCATCCTGCATGACGGTCCTCCCTACGCGAACGGCAACATCCACATTGGTCACGCACTCAATAAGACCCTCAAGGACATCGTTGCCCGGTCAATGCAGATGACCGGTTATGACAGCAACTACGTTCCGGGCTGGGATTGTCACGGTCTGCCGATCGAATGGAAGATCGAAGAACAATACCGCTCCAAGGGCAAAAACAAAGACGAAGTTCCGATCAACGAGTTCCGCAAGGAATGCCGCGAATTCGCCGATCACTGGATCGGTGTCCAGCGCGAAGAATTCAAGCGCCTCGGCATTGAGGGTGACTGGGACAATCCGTATCTGACCATGCGCTTTGAGAGCGAAGCGGTCATTGCCCAAGAGCTGATGAAGTTCGCCATGTCCGGCCAGCTCTACCGCGGCTCCAAGCCGGTGATGTGGTCGGTCGTCGAAAAAACGGCGCTGGCGGAAGCAGAAATCGAATATCATGACTACCAGTCCGACCAGATCTGGGTGAAGTTCCCGATTGTAGAAGCCGGTGGCACCGATGAAGCGGCCGCCGAACAACTGCTCGATGCTTCTGTCGTCATCTGGACGACGACGCCTTGGACCATTCCGGGCAACCGGGCCGTTTGTTACTCCACGCGGATCAACTACGGTCTTTATGAGGTGACCCAGGACGGTCTGCCAGACGACAACTGGGTGCAAAAGGGTGACCTTCTGATCCTCGCAGACGCTTTGGCTGCGGATGTGTTCAAAAACGCCCGCATAGAAGATTTCTCTCTGGTTCGCGCCGTGTCGCCGGAAGAACTCGGGTCTCTTACACTAGCGCACCCATACCGCGACATGGATCTCGGCGGCTATCAGTTTGATGTTCCGCTTCTGGACGGGGACCACGTCACTGACGATGCTGGTACCGGTTTTGTGCACACAGCCCCAGGCCATGGTGCCGATGACTTTGAGATCTGGATGGCCAACGCCCGTGACCTGGATGAGCGCGGCATCGATACCTCTATTCCGTTTACCGTCGCCGACGATGGCTTCTATACCAAGGACGCGCCGGGCCTTGAAGGCAACCAAGTGATCACTCACAAGGGTGAAAAGGGTAAAGCCAACAAAGCCAACATCGAGTTCTTGAAGGACGCGGGCGCTCTGATCGGTCTCGGCCGCATGAAGCACCAGTACCCGCATTCCTGGCGGTCCAAAAAGCCGATCATTTTCCGCAACACGCCGCAATGGTTCGTCTATATGGACAAGAAACTGTCCGGCGAAAGCGACACACTGCGCACCCGGGCTCTCAACGCGATTGACGAAACTCGCTTTGTACCGGGCTCCGGCCAGAACCGTCTGCGTTCGATGATCGAAAACCGCCCGGACTGGGTTCTCTCCCGCCAGCGCGCCTGGGGTGTTCCGATCACGGTCTTCATCAACAAGGACACAGCCGAAGTTCTTAAAGACGAGACGGTCAATCAGCGGATCTACGACGCGTTTGTCGCCGAAGGCGCCGATGCATGGTTCGCAGAGGGCGCCAAGGAAAGGTTCCTTGGCAATGATTTCGCTGCGGACGAGTGGGATATGGTCATGGACATCCTGGATGTCTGGTTCGACTCAGGGTCTACCCATGCCTTCTGCATGGAAAAACGCGCCGACCTCAACCCGAAGCGTAAACCGCAGGGCGGCAAGGATTATGTCCTTTATCTGGAAGGATCGGATCAGCATCGCGGCTGGTTCCATTCGTCCCTTCTGGAAAGTTGCGGCACCCGCGGCCATGCGCCATACGACGCGGTTCTGACCCACGGCTTCACCATGGCCGAAGACGGCCGCAAGATGTCCAAGTCGCTGGGCAACCAGGTGTTCCCGCAGGACATCATCAAGCAGTACGGCGCCGATATCCTGCGCCTTTGGGCGGCCTCTTGTGATTATTCCGAAGATCAGCGGATCGGCCCGGAGATCATCAAGACCAGTGTCGACAGCTACCGCAAACTGCGCAACACACTGCGCTGGATGCTCGGTTCTCTTGCCCATGCAACGGGCGAAGAGGTCGCCGTTGAAGACATGCCGGAGCTGGAACGCCTGATGCTGCACCGGCTCGCAGAACTCGATGAAATGGTGCGCGAAGCGTATTGGGAGTACGACTACAAGAAGATCTTCCATCAGCTGTTCACCTTCATGACGGTGGAGCTGTCGGCGTTCTACTTCGACATCCGTAAGGATGCGCTTTACTGCGATCCGGCGTCTTCTGTGCGCCGCAAGGCTTCGCTTTATGTCATCGACAAGCTGTTCAACTGCCTGGTGACCTGGATGGCTCCAATGCTGCCCTTCACGATGGACGAGACTTGGGTCTCCCGCTACGGCGAAGACACGTCCGTTCATCTTGAGCAGTTCCCGGCGGTTCCGTCCGACTGGAAAGACGACGCGTTGGCGGCCAAATGGGCGAAGATCAAGACGGTCCGCCGCGTAATCACCGGCGCATTGGAGATCGAACGCCGCGAAAAGCGGATCGGGTCTTCTTTGGAAGCGCATCCGGTCGTTCATGTGACCAATCCGGATCTGATGACCGCACTGGAAGGCCAGGATATGGCCGACATTGCGATCACCAGCCAGTTGACCCTGTCGGCTGACGCAGCGCCCGAGAACGCTTTTGCTTTGGACGACACCAAAGGTGTTGCCGTGGTGCCAGCCATGGCAGAAGGCCAAAAATGCGCCCGCTCCTGGAAAATCCTTCCGGAAGTTGGTTCTGACGCCGACTATCCGGACGTGACGGTTCGGGATGCAGGCGCCTTGCGCGAGTGGGATGCGGCCCACGCGGCCGCATAATTGCCAGAGCAGCATGCGTATATGACAACCGACGGCAACCAGCCCAGTGAACCACTAAAACGCCCCTATATCTGGGGGCGTTTCAGCGGGTTTGTGTTTGCTATAGCCGCCATTTGCCTCATCCTTGACCAAGTAACAAAAGTCTGGATTGTCCACGGTGCCGACGTGGCAACGAATGGGCCAATCAAACTTCTGCCTATCCTGGACCTGATCCTGATCTGGAACCGGGGAATTTCCTACGGGTTATTTCAACAGGACAGTGATTTTGGCCGCTGGCTGCTTGCTCTATTTACGATCGCAGCAACGATCGCCTTGTGGATCTGGTCCACCAGAGTACCGTCGAAACTCCCTGCCCTTGCGCTGGCTCTGATTATCGGCGGCGCCATCGGAAATGGCATCGACCGTGTCGTCTATGGCGCGGTTGTCGATTTCGTCTATTTCCACGTTGGCAGCTTTTCCTGGTACGTCTTTAACCTCGCCGATGTGTGGATCGTTGCAGGCATGGCGGGTCTCCTGTATGACAGTTTCACAAATGGTCCTAATTCAGCCGCAAATTAGCGCTTAAAAGACCAAATACGATCGTGATGAGCATGACCCCGGTCGATAATCCCGGGTCATTATGAGGATATGCTGTGGTGTGGACGCTGGGCGATTTCATCTCCAAGGGTTTTGTTTTGGCTGCGGTGACAGCTCTAGCAGCCTGTCAAGCGGCGGATGGGACGACCGTTGCCCCAGACACCGCCCTTGTGAACAACATCATGGCTGGTCTTGGGGCAGTCGATCCTAATAAGAAAGAGATCGACTACAAGCCTCGTGCCCCTCTAGCAATGCCAGCTGAAGGCAGCAACTTGCCGGAGCCGGAAACACAAGTTGCTGGGACCAATGCTGCGAACTGGCCACAAGAGCGAAACAACGAAGAACTGAATGCGTTACGCGATCGTTATAAAGAGTCATATGACTATAATGGCGACCTTAAGCGGTTGACACCTGAACAGATGGCAGGCTTCGAGATTGTTGGATCAGAGAAGAAGGAATTTAAGCCCGGCAAACTGGATGTTCAGCGTCCAGATGGTTCGACCAACCGCATCTCAGTAGAAGAGATGAAAACAGGTTCAAAACGCTTCGATGAGCTGAAGCAGCAGAAAGACGGATCAAAAAGCGCAGAATTCGCTCTGAAAAGAAACTATCTTATAGAGCCACCTGCAGCATACAGCACGCCGTCGGCGGATGCCCCGATGCCATCTGCGAATATTGAGGTCAAAAAAACATACGCACCGCTCCAACGTGACCATGAATCCAACCGCTTGGATCCACGTTGCTTGGAAGGAAACGCGAAGTACTGTTGATGACATCGGCCTGGCTGGCGTTCAGGCGAAAATAACAAATATTTAATGCAGCCTCCGGACTTCTTAGCCCTATATGGGTCTGAAGGCCGGAGGCTTTTTTATATGGGCAGGAAACAGGAGCCCCTTGTGACTGAATTGCATCGATTATTTCAATCGACATGCCGCTGCTGGATCGCACCCCGGGTGCTTTGCGCGGGTTTGTTGACAACAACCATTCTCGCCGCGTCGGCTACGGTTCCAATCACCGGGCACGCATTCGCGGCTGAAACGGCGCAGGAGGACATCGTCATTGCGCCCAATTTGGAACGTTTCGTTCTCGACAACGGACTGGAAGTGGTGGTCATCCCGGATCGCCGCGCACCCGTCGTCACTCATATGCTCTGGTACAAAGTCGGTTCCGCCGATGAACCGGACGGTCAGTCCGGAGTCGCGCATTTCCTTGAACACCTGATGTTCAAGGGAACGACAAACAATCCGGATGGTGCCTTCTCCAAGATGGTCGCAGACCGTGGCGGACAGGAAAACGCCTTCACGAGCCTGGATTATACCGCCTACTTCCAGCGGGTTGCCAAAGAACACTTGCCCCTAATGATGGAGCTTGAAGCAGACCGGATGGAAAACCTTGTTCTGAGCGATGAGGTCGTTGCGCCGGAACGGGATGTTGTGTTGGAAGAACGACGGGACCGGGTCGACAGCCAGCCCAGGTCGCGGCTCCGGGAAGCAATGAACGCGATCACCTTCGTTAATCACCCCTATGGCTCTCCCGTAATCGGTTGGGAAAGCGAGATTGAGGCATTAAATGCAGAGGCTGCGATCGCATTTTATGATCGTTTCTACACCCCCAACAATGCGGTTCTGATCGTTGCTGGCGACGTTGACCCAGACAATGTGAAAGAGTTGGCGAAGGCCACTTATGGGAAAGTCTCCCGGCGGGCCGAACCTGGTAACCGTGTGCGTCCTGCAGAACCGCCGCTGTCAGGTGAACGCCGAATTGCGGTTACTGATCCGCGGGTCCGGCAGGAATCTGTTTCGCACACCTGGATCGTCCCCAGCCAAACAACCGGTGAAGGCAGAACACCCGAAGCCCTGGATATCCTCGCCTATATCCTCGGAGAGGGACCGACGAGCCGCTTGCATAAAAAACTGGTTCTTGAGACGGAAACCGCCATTAGCTCGGGCGCCTATTATCAGGGTGGTGCGCTAAACCACGGCCGGTTTTATGTCTATGTCTCGCCGCGGCCTGGCCATACCTTGGAAGAAGTTGAAGCGTTGGCAGCAGAAGAACTGCACAAGCTCTTGGAAACGGGTGTCACCGACGAAGAGGTGGAACGCGCCAAACACAGCATGATAGCAAGCTCAATTTATGCGCAAGACAGCCAGTCCGGCCTTGCCCGTCTGTTTGGCTCGGCACTCACCACCGGCCTGGCGGTTGAAAATGTACAAACCTGGCCCAGTCAGGTCCAAGCCGTAACAAAAGACGATGTTCTGGAAGCTGCCCGAACCTACTTATCGGGTGTTCCTGTGACCGGGGAATTGAGGATCCCGCAGCCTGACACCGAAGCAAGCGGCCCGGATAACTCCGGCAAGGAGTCTTGATCATGAATTTTCTGCGCACTCCTTCCAAGACACTGGCCGCATCCGCTCTCCTTGCCTTTATCCTGCTGCTCGGTAGCCGCACATCTTGGGCCGTCGAAATCCAGAAAGTGGTTAGTTCTGAAGGCATCGAAGCTTGGCTGGTGGAAGATCACACCGTTCCGCTGGTGGCTCTGAATTTCTCCTTTGATGGTGGTTCCTCGCAGGACCCTGTGGGCAAAGCCGGGCTTACACGCCTTCTGGCAGCCACCCTTGATGAGGGCTCCGGTGACTTAAGTTCCGAAGACTATCAGGCACGGCTTGAAGAACTTGCGATCAGCGTAGGTTTCAGCACCGGAAAAGACCGGTTTTATGGCAACTTGAGAACTCTGACCCGGACCTTGCCCGAAGCGGCAGAAATGCTTGCGACAGCTTTGAATGCCCCCCGTTTTGATGCTGCCCCAGTCGAACGCATGAAAACCAGCCTTATCACCCAGGCCCGGCGCAATGAAACCAGTCCAGATGCAATTGCAGGGCGCACACTCGCTGAGGCGGTTTTTGGAGACCATCCTTATGCCCGCCCAACCTTGGGAACTGAAGAAACGCTTGAAACGCTGAGCTCTGAAGATCTGGGAGCTCAGAAATCAAAGCTGATTGCGAAAAGCGGACTGAAAGTCGGCGTGGTTGGGGCCATTGATGCAGAAACCTTAAAGCCGTTGCTGGATCAGGTGTTTGGGGGACTGCCGGACAACGCTGACCTACAGTCGATCTCTGATCTGACACCGGAAACAGGCGATGATGTTCACGCGTTTCTCGAGGTGCCACAAACCACGGTGCTGGTCTCTTTACCTGGCCTCAAGCGGGACGATCCAGATTATCAGGCCGCTTACGTGATGAACCATATTCTTGGTGGCGGATCTTTCACTTCTTGGATGTATCAAGAAGTCCGGGAAAAGCGCGGTCTGTCTTATGGCGCCGGCACCTCGCTTTCACCGTATAAACATACGGGACTTCTGATCGGCTCAGCCGCAACAAAAGCGGAGCGGTCTGACGAAACAGTCGAAGTTATCCGCGCACAGCTCAAACGGATGGCCGAACAAGGTCCGACACAAGCCGAACTTGAGAGCGCCAAACGCTACATAACTGGGTCCTATCCCCTGCGGTTCGACAGCTCAGGCAAGATTGCCAGCCAGTTGGTGGCCCTGCAAAATGCAGACCTCGGCATGGATTACTTCGACCGGCGCAACAGCGAGATCGAGGCCGTGACACTAGAAGATGTCAACCGAGTGGCCCAGCGTCTTTTTGCCGGGGTTGAACCCACCATCATTCAGGTTGGTCCCAACGGTCAGGCGACAGACTGACGATCTTTGGGTGGAACAAAAAAAGCGGCGGGCCTAGCCCGCCGCTTTTTTGCGAGGAGCTGGTGTCCCCTGAAGCACTTCGGCTCGAACCGGCCTTGGTGGTGAGAACAAGTTGCCCTGCGCCAGCTTGACATCGAAATCGAGCAGTTCCAGCACCTGGGATTCCGTTTCCACGTGGTCGGTGATCAGTTCCATTCCATAGCGATGCAGAAGATCGCCGAAATCAGCCGGATGAATGTGCCCGTGATTGGTTTCCCGGCGGCCGATCAGGTAGTCCGCGTTCAGCTTGCCATACTTGAAGCCATGGCCTGCAAGACTGTTGAAGTCCATCTTCATATCGTCGATCTGATCGACGGAGAAACGGAAACCGGCGTCATAAAGCGCAGACAGCCTGTCAAACTCGACGGTGCTCATGCCGGCAATATCGGCTTGGGAGAACTCAAACACCAGCGCGCCGGAAAACTCCTTGTTGGACCGGACAAACTCCAGGAAGCCCGGGAAGAAGGTCTCATCCGACAGCGATTGGGAGGAAATGTTGCAGAACAGGATGGCGTTCTTGTTCCGTGACATCAGCCTGCGAATGACCTGGACCGAGCGGAACAGCAGCAAATTGTCGATGCGCGCGATTTGACCGGACCGGACAGCCTCCGGCAGGAAGGACCGGGCCTCGATGGAATCGCCATTGGCGTTGCGCAGCCGTGTGAACGCTTCGTAGTGCTTGACCTGGCGCTGCGGCAGGCTGACGATCGGTTGAAGGTAGAGTTCAACCCGGTTGGCATTGAGAGCTGACGTGATCAGCTCGTTCATCGCGGAATCCGGCCCCGGCGTTTCCACTTGGGCGGCATGCGGATCTGCCGGCAACTCAGCGAATTCCTCTGCGGACTGAGGAAGGCCGGCCGACGGCATCGGCGGCTGACCATCCCGCTGGACGTGCACACCATAGCGGCGGTCCAGCTCCGACATGTCCCGATGCGTCGGGGCGGCACCATTGTTATAAGGTCCAGGTTGCGGCGGCGGCGGGGGCGCAAATGGCTGGTGTGGCGGCACGGCTGGTGCCGGCGCTTGCGGATAGGGCTCCTGATAGTGCTGATTTTGACCGTTCGCGGGAACATAGCCAGGTGCCGGTTGCGGCGCTTGCGGATATTGCGGCAGGCTTTGTACCGGCGGTGGCGGCGCGATGGCCTGCTGGTCCTCAACCTTGGTTTCCAGATCAGACATCGCTTCGGCCATTTGCTTGACCAGCGTGCCCAGAACTTCAACTTCGGCGAACAGTGGATCGATTTCGGCCCGTGTCCGGCGCGGCATGCTGTGCTCCATGCCAGTCAGGCGGCCTTCGAGATTGCCGACATCCTCGTCCAGATCCGTCATGCGCTCTTCCAGACGCTCGACGGCGTCGCTCACTGCGCTTCTGTCCCGGGACCTGCCGATCAGGAGATGGACCAATATCATGGTGCACATCAGGGCAAGGGACAACGATACAGCTTCGCCGAAAGGACGGCCGAACTGGAACACCATCACGGCTGCCGATGACAGCGCGATGATCGCCATGCATATTGCTACAAATATCGTCGCGGTCCGGCCCATTTGGTACTGAATCTACCCGATGCGAATCAAAAAAGACTGGTTAATCATGCCTTAAGAGCGCGCTGGCTCCGAATCCGCAAGCCACTTTCCAGCCTGCTTTTGGCGACTTGTCCCCGACTATGCGCGCTTTCCAACTTCAAAACGACCTGTTTTGGCTATCAGTTGCGACATAATTAAGTGAATGAGCTGTTTGAAAAGCAAAGTCCCAGATCAGGATTTTGACCTATTGGGGATTGAAATTCAACAAACCCTGCGCAATATTACGCTACGTAATTTTTTCATTATTTGAATGCACCTGTTCTAGCAACGAGGCTAAAGCTATGCCCGCTTCCGGGCAATCATCGAGGTGGGAAGACAGGAAAAGCGGTTCCGGTAACAGACAACCTGCTCCCAAATTCTCGTCGCCTTCAAAAAGCGATCAAGGCAGCGCTTTGGATGACCGGAAGACACCGGCCGGGAACGCAAAGCAAACCAATCCGCATCAAGCACGGCTTATCGAAGACTGCCTTGATAAGGTGCTGAATAGCTCTGAATTTAAAACAACACCGCAACTTCGGGCATTTTTACAATTTATCGTCGATGCAGCGCTGAAGGGCCGGAAACAGGACCTAAAAGGCCATATAATTGCGGTTGAGGCACTCGGTCGCGGGCCCGGCTTTGATCCAAATTCAGATCCCATTGTCAGAGTGGAAGCCGCCCGGCTGCGGTCCCGCCTTAGCGACTATTACTCGGGTTCTGGATCTGATGATCCTGTTCAGATCACTGTACCAAAGGGAGGCTATGCGCCGGTCTTTCTTGAAGTAGCTGATCCTGCGGCTACTGATGACCCGGTTGACATAACTGAGACCGAGCCGGACCGGAGTCAACAAATTCAACGCCAAATGACATCAGACACGTCGCCAGCTGGCAGCCGTCCGTCAGTGCCCCAATCTCAGCTAAAAAGCTCGTCTGGTTTTCAAGATCGGCCAACCGCCGGTGATTTTCGGCAACAAGAAATGCCCGCAGCGCGGGAAGGCCCCATTCTCCGGGAAGACAGCACCACTTCGTATTTAGACGAACTTCGCAAAATATTGACGCAGCCGCGTTACGCGCTGCTTTGGGTACTCATTGCTGGCATGGTGTGTTTTCTGGCCGGATATTTGGCTGGCCGGGGATAACTCCACGGTAATTGCGCTCTTTTCGGGTAAAAAATGCAAATTGCTTCATCTGACAACGCTTTGTTTACCCTGTTTGGCGAATTATCCCTTTAGCCGGACTTTCGGCACCCGATTGACCCAGATCGAGCGATGGGAGTTGCCCTGCGATGGGGAGTAATGAGGGCAAAGTTTTGCCTGTGATTGTACGAGTTTTAGATGCCTCTGCATCTGAAGCAGCCCGCACATCGGCTGTCTGCGCGAAACTACCCGCGGCCTGTTCAGAGCCGATCCTCTACACAGAGTCTGCTGCCTGCCTGCAAGACTTGGCAGACAAAACAACCGACATTCTCATTGTTGACCTGGAAACGATAGGGGGCGACGAGGCTCTCGAAGCTTATGCTGTGCGTTGTCCAAAAGCCGTCATCCTCGCCGTATCCGCAAAAGGCTCCGTATCGCGGGCGGTCAGCGCCATGCGCGCCGGTGCTCATGACTTCCTGACAAAGCCTTTTTCTCTGGACGCCCTGGCTTCAAAAATCAGCTTCCAACTTCAGCAGCGCCGGCCTTCAGTGAAACAGGCTGCCGCTCCTGCTGCAGAGATGCCGCTTGCCGATAATCTGCATGCAGCGGCTCCTTCGACGCCACGTGTTGCGCCAGAGCCTAAACAGCCTGCTGGTCTCGGCCGCCTCATCGGTATGTCTGCATCCATGCATGACATCCATGACCAAATCCGCCGCATGGCGCCATCGCAAGCGCCGGTATTCATCACTGGTGAATCCGGCACTGGCAAGGAGTTGTGTGCAGCTGCCGTCCATGATTTGTCCCACCGCCGGTCAGCCCGTTTTGTAACCTTGAACTGCGCAGCAATCCCGCGGGATCTCATCGAAAGTGAGATTTTTGGTTATGTACGCGGAGCCTTTACGGGCGCCACCGACAACCGCATTGGCGCTGCGGAGCAGGCAGATGGCGGCACATTGTTTCTCGACGAAATTGGGGAAATGGACCTGCTGCTGCAAAGCAAACTGCTAAGGTTCTTACAAACAGGTATGTTCCAGCGGCTTGGCGACACCGAAACACGCAAAGTCGATGCTCGGATCATCTGTGCCACAAACCGGGATCCGCTTGCAGAAATTACCGCGGGCCGCTTCCGTGAGGATCTTTATTACCGTTTGCATGTGCTGCCAGTCCATTTGCCACCGCTACGCGACCGCCGGGACGACATTTTACCGCTCGCAGAGGCCTTCCTGACCCGGTATTCGGTCGAAGAACGGCGGAAGTTCCGGGGTTTTGATGCTGATGCGGAAACGCGCATCCTTTCTTATTCCTGGCCAGGCAATGTCCGGCAGCTCGAAAACACCATCCGGCAAATTGTCGTGATGAACGATGGTGCTGCTGTTACGCACGATATGCTGCCGATGATAATTCGAGATGCTTCGGCACGGCCGAGTGGTGTAATCGATTTGTCACGGGAGCGGTCCCGAGCTCAACCGGAAAGCCGTCCGTTTGGTGCGATCGAGCCGCTATGGGCCCAAGAGCGGCGGATTATTGAAGACGCGCTTGATGCTTTTAACGGCAATATTGCGATGGCAGCGGCTGCATTGGAAATCAGTCCCTCGACCATCTATCGGAAAAAGCAATCTTGGGTAGCCCGCTGCGTTTAGCCGGGTCACTTATCGCGCCTCTCCTATCCGACAAAAGTTCAAGCGTTTACCGCATCGCACACATTTCCTTGTCTCAAAGGGAAAGTCGGTCTATATCGGCCAAATCGCTAAGAAAAGACAAGATCTAAGGGCGGGCGGGGAATTATATGACGAAGCAAGTTGGCCGATTTAAACTTGGGTGGATAGCACCTTCTCTTGCTTTGGCGCTTGGGACCTTTGCAATCCCCGGCACCGCAGCGGCGCAATCGCCCGAAATCCAGACGCCAGCTGCTGCCTTTATAGACGCCTTGAACGGTTATGACTCGGCCTGGTCTGCCAATGGCCTTGCCTTTTCTACGGTCACCTTTACCGATGGCACCAGCACCGGATATGGCCAATACACTGCCAAAGACGGAGCTTCGTTTGCCGCAGGCGAACCAATCGCGCTCTATGCTGAACTGGTTGGCTATGCCTTTGACCAATCAAGCGAAGGCTACAGCTACAGGCTGAGTGCCAGTTACAAGCTTCTGAACCAATCTGGTCAGGTTTTGAGCGAGCAAGACGATTTTGCGGCTTTCACCGGCACGGGCCGCTCCAAACAACGGCAGCTGTCCGCCGCCCTCACCTTCCAGTTCGACGGATTGCCCGCCGGGGACTATCAGCTTCTGGCAACTTTCTCAGATGCAATTGGTGGAAAATCCGCCAGTTTCACACTGCCTTTTGCTGTTATCGGTACAAATTGAGTTTAGATATTATCTAGATGAAGTATGCCGCCTACCGTCTCGGCTAACGGCATAGAGGTTTTCCCTGCTGCAGGGCTGGTTAACCTCAATCAAAACCGACGCTTGGTGGTTGCAGAAAATCTGCAGCCCGGCATTGACAACAGCCCCCCCGATACATAAATCCTGTTGCGCTGTTAGCACTCGCCTTGAGGGAGTGCTAGTGGCGGACGGGAGGCAGATGCTCTTCCGTTTCATGTAACCCAATAATCATGTCTCGCGCGCTGCCTATTGCGTGGGGCGCGCTCATGAGAGGAAACAGTTTTATGGCATTTCGTCCACTGCACGACCGTGTCGTAGTTCGCCGCGTCGACTCCGAAGAGAAGACCGCTGGTGGCATCATCATCCCAGATACCGCTAAGGAAAAGCCGCAAGAAGGCGAAATCGTTGCTGTTGGCAACGGCGCCCGTGACGACTCCGGCAACATTGTTGCCCTGGACGTCAAAGCTGGCGACCGCGTTCTGTTCGGCAAGTGGTCCGGCACCGAAGTCAAGATCGACGGTGAAGACCTCCTGATCATGAAGGAATCCGACATCATGGGCGTGATCGCTTAATCAGCGAACCGCTTTTGTCCGACTTCAATTCCAATTTTAGGTGAGACGACCCTATGTCTGCTAAAGAAGTAAAGTTCTCCTCCGACGCACGTGAGCGCATGCTCAAAGGCGTTGACACCCTCGCAAACGCTGTGAAGGTGACCCTTGGCCCGAAAGGCCGTAACGTTGTTCTCGACAAGGCTTTTGGTGCTCCGCGCATCACCAAAGACGGCGTTTCCGTTGCCAAGGAAATCGAACTGGAAGACAAGTTCGAAAACATGGGCGCACAGATGGTGCGTGAAGTTGCTTCCAAAACCAACGACATCGCTGGTGACGGCACAACAACTGCAACCGTTCTGGCGCAGGCTATCGTCAAAGAAGGCGCTAAGGCTGTTGCTGCCGGCATGAACCCGATGGACCTGAAGCGCGGCGTAGACCTTGCTGCTGCTGAAGCTGTGAAGTCCCTGGAAGCTGCTTCCAAGACCATCACCACTTCTGAAGAAGTTGCTCAGGTTAGTACCATCTCTGCAAACGGCGACGAGCAGGTCGGCACCGACATTGCTGAAGCCATGCAGAAAGTTGGCAACGAAGGTGTGATCACCGTCGAAGAAGCCAAGTCTCTGGAAACCGAGCTGGAAGTCGTTGAAGGCATGCAGTTCGACCGTGGCTACCTGTCTCCTTACTTCGTCACCAATGCTGACAAGATGCTGGCTGACCTTGAGAAGCCGTACATCCTGCTGCACGAGAAAAAGCTCTCCAACCTGCAGGCGATGCTGCCGATCCTGGAAAGCGTTGTTCAGTCTTCCCGTCCGCTGCTCATCATTGCAGAAGACGTTGAAGGTGAAGCTTTGGCAACTCTCGTTGTCAACAAGCTCCGCGGCGGCCTGAAAATTGCTGCTGTTAAGGCACCTGGCTTCGGCGACCGCCGTAAGGCCATGCTGGAAGACATCGCTATCCTGACTGGTGGTACCGTGATCTCCGAAGATCTGGGCATCAAGCTGGAAAACGTCACTCTCGACATGCTCGGCACTGCTGAGAAAGTTGCGATCACCAAAGAAACCACCACCATCGTTGACGGTGCTGGCTCCAAGGACGACATCAACGGTCGCGTTGGTCAGATCAAAGCTCAGATCGAAGAAACCACTTCCGATTACGACCGTGAGAAACTCCAGGAGCGCCTGGCTAAACTCGCTGGCGGTGTTGCAGTTATCCGCGTTGGCGGTGCAACTGAAATCGAAGTGAAAGAGAAAAAAGACCGCGTCGACGATGCTCTGAACGCAACCCGCGCTGCCGTTGAAGAAGGCATCGTACCGGGTGGCGGTACCGCTCTCCTGCGTGCCAAGAAAGCTGTAGAAGCTCTGTCTTCCGACAACGCTGACATTGCTGCTGGCATCAAGATCGTTCTGCGTTCTTTGGAAGCTCCGATCCGTCAGATCGCTGAAAACGCTGGTGTTGAAGGTTCCATCGTTGTTGGCAAGATCCAAGAAAACGGCGACGACACCTTCGGCTTCAACGCTCAGACCGAAGAATTCGTCAACATGATCGACGCTGGTATCATTGACCCGACTAAAGTTGTCCGGACTGCTCTGCAGGACGCAGCTTCTGTCGCTGGTCTGCTGATCACCACCGAAGCCATGGTCGCTGAGCTGCCGAAGAAAGACGCTGGCGCACCGGCAATGCCGGGCGGCGACATGGGCGGCATGGGCGGTATGGGCTTCTAAGAAGTCTCAGCTCAAAAAGCTTTGCGGAAAGGGCGGCTCTCGGGCCGCCCTTTTTGTTTCTAAAACCGCCCATCATTTTTGTATGTGCCGCTGTGCGGCACGGGAGGCGGTATGGGCTTCTAAGAAGTCTGAAGCTCAAAAGCTTTACGGAAAGGGCGGCTCTCGGGCCGCTCTTTTTGCATCTAATCTATCTCTTTTGGTGCCGTCACCCGCTTGGCCGAATGTTGATCGCCGCTTGGCTTGCCGGCCGGGCCATGCAGGTTTCAGCCCAGCGCATGACATTCTTGCGGCTTTCCAGCTCGACGTGCTCTCCAGCTTCATAGAAGCCGTTCAGGTTCCGAATCCACGGCCAGGAGGTGATGTCGGCAATGGTGTAATCGTCGCCCATAATAAAGTCCCGACCCTCAAGGCGCTGATCCAAAACCCCCAAAAGCCGTTTGACCTCATCGCGGTAGCGCTCAAACGGGCGGCGGTCTTCATAGTCTTTTCCGGCAAACTTGTTGAAGAACCCAACCTGGCCGGACATCGGGCCAAGGCTACCCATTTGCCACATCACCCACTGGATTGCTTCGTATTTTCCTGCTGCATCTGCTGGAATGAACTTTGCGGTCTTCTCCGCCAAATAAATCAGGATTGCCCCAGATTCCCAGAGCGGGAGCGGTGCTCCCCCAGGCCCATTCGGATCGAGGATTGCCGGGATCTTGTTGTTCGGATTGAGTGACAAAAACTCAGGTGTCAGCTGGTCGCTGGTGCCAAAATCAACCTTATGGGCTTCATAGGAGAGGCCCGTTTCTTCCAGCATTGCAGAGACTTTGATCCCATTCGGTGTCGGCAGGGAATATAACTGAATGCGGTCAGGAAACTGAGCTGGCCACTTTTTCGTAATCGGGAAATCTGTAAGGCTGATCATGAAATGCCATAGCTTGTGAGGACGGAAGAAATGCAGCAGCTGTGCGCCCCACTATAAAGCTCTAATCCCCAACTCCAACACGTCAGCGATAACAATTGCTTCATAGCAAAACAGGCGCCGAATGCGCCTGCTCAGTGTGATCGTTGAAGCCTTGGGGGTTATGCAGCCCGCACTTCTCCAAGGAAGGTTTCAACCTGTGTCCGCAAGGTCTTGGCATGTTCGGACAAGTCAACAGCAACCTCCAGAACCTCCTTAGCGGCATTGCCGGTATCGGAAGCAGCGGTTGCCACATCGTTGATGGTGTGGCCAACTTCCGCCGTCCCGGAAGCAGCCTGTTGGGTGCTATCGGCGATTTCACGGGTGGCAATGCCCTGTTCGCTCATAGCGCCGGAAATGGTGTCGGAAATATCCTTGATCTGGCCAATGGTTTGACTGATGGACTGGATCGCCTCCACAGCTTCCCCAGTGGCCGACTGCATTCCGGAGATCTGTGAGCCAATTTCCTCGGTTGCCCTGGCGGTCTGGGTTGCCAGATTTTTCACTTCCGATGCCACGACGGCAAAGCCTTTACCAGCTTCACCAGCACGAGCCGCTTCAATGGTCGCGTTCAGCGCCAACAGGTTTGTCTGCTCGGCAATGCCGCTGATCAATTCAATCACTTCACCAATCTTGCTGGCCGCATCCGCCAGTCCACGGACGGAGTCATTGGAGCGTTCCGCTTCTGCATTGGCCTGGTTGGAGATTTCGGCCGACTCGCTGACCTGACGGTTGATCTCACTGATGGATGCCGACATTTCCTCTGCAGCCGACGCAGCTGTCTGAACGTTTTGAGATGCACTTTCTGCTGACGTTGCCACAGTAGAGGCTTGCTGCTGGGTTTGTTCCGCAACCGACGACATGGACTGCGCAGTCGACTGCATCCGGTTTGACGAGTCCGTGACCGTATCAACAATGCCCATGAGCGCTGTTTCGAACTGATCGGCGAGCGCATTCATGCTGGCCCGCTTTTCTTCGGCAGCCAAACGCTCCCGCTCGTGTTTTTCCTGCTCCATGCGCTCAACTTCCAGCGCGTTCTCTTTGAACACCTCAAGCGCTTTTTCCATCTGGCCGATTTCATCGCGGCGTCCGGACACCTGCAGCTCCACTTCCGAATTACCGTCTGCGAGCGCGGTCATCGACCCAATGATTTTGGTAATCGGCCGGGAGATCATCCGGGAGATAAACCAGTTCAGCACCAATCCAACAAACGCGACTGCGGCAACCGTAAACAGGAATAGTTGCAGAGCCTCCCGGGCGCCGTTCAATGTCGCTTCGGTTGCACTCATACGTAAGCTATCAACGACCTCATTCAGCTTATTTACATCCGACACCAACGTGGCATGCAGCGAGGTCGCTTCGTTCATGAAGATGCTGGCTGTTGCGACATCAAGGGTCGCCATATCTGCCGTTCCAAGTGCTGCTTCCTGATACTCGCGGGCATGTTTGACCGCAACTTCCTGAAGTGGCGCCAAATCAGCGTTGTTCAGCTTGGAAAGGTCGAGCGTTTCAAAGTCGGTGACAATGGCATTCAGCTTTGCTGTCGATTCCTCAAGCTTGGCATTGACCTTGTCCATGTCCGATTCATTTTGTGCCGTGGTCATCAGATCATAGAGCGACAGCTGAGCACCAGAGAGCGCTTCTTTCACTTGGCTCATGTCGGCAAAAGCCTTGATCTGGACATGGCTCAGGTTTTCGATCGCAGAGCGCTGTTGGTCGATCGCAAAAAACGAGATGATAGAAACAATCCCCAGCCCGACCAATAGAATAACCGGGGTCACGAACATCTTCGTGGCAAGGGCAAGATTGGCAAACCAGTTCATTTTTCCATCCAGTAAATGTTGTCACAGCCGGTGGCCGGAACGGCCACCGGGGTATCTTGGAAGGGTCCCACAGTGGGAAGCTGCGTCTTACTTGTAGATACCGACGCCGCAGATATGGTCACCAGCCGGTTTCACCACCGAAGACTTTTGCTCGATCTTTTTGGAAACCGGGTTCGGCCAGCGGTAGTCGACCCAACCGCCACCACTCTTGCCGGCTGACACAAGGTCCATAACAAATGCTTTGCCGTCGGCGTCTTTCAGCTTGGACAGGTTTTTGCCAATCAGCTTGCCGTTTGCACCATGGGCAACCGTTGTACCTGCTTCATCAAAACAGAAGACATAAAGGTCCCGGTCTTGCCAGCCTTTGTCTGAGGCGGTGAAATCTTTAAGTGCCTGGTCAGCACCAGCCGATGCATAATGGGCGACAGCCTTATCGAGCATAGCGGTCGCTTCATCGGCAGTTCCGCGATCGCTGGCGGATGCAACACTTCCACCAACCACGGACATTCCAGCCACCAAAACCGCTGCGACAGTTGACTTGATCATTCCCTATTCTCCTTTCGAGAATTTGTTCAATGATCTAAAGCTCGGTCGGAATTGCTAATATTCGGATAATGGAACATTCAGTAAGAAATTAAGAAAAATAACGACTTACATCCTATCAGTTTAACAACTCAGTCATACAATCAATCGCATCACGTGCATCGCGAAGCCCATATTACACATCCATATTGCAGCGTTTTTTAAATGGCCTCCAAGTGAAACAATTCTGACGTGTATCTTTTGTATCGATACAAAAATAAGCAATGTGGAACATGCTCAGTGTATCAGCCCAGGAATGATCCTGAAACAAAATGACAAATCTCCCCTCTTGCCTTTTTATATGTTTCCAAAACGCACGCCTGATTTTCAGCTTCAGCCTCAGGTGGCACCTGGCCAAATTTGACACACAACCGGAACGTCATCGGGTAGCTCTCCATAAACCACCCTTTTCCACATAGAACGCGCGCGCGCCAGTTCACTCGATTTGCATATCGAAACCCAAGCTAACCGGCTCCAATTTGACGACGAAGGTATGAGAAAAACTCAAAAATATTTCTCTAGACGCCCGAATCGGGACAACGAACTGGGCACCGATTCTGTTTTCCGGCATAAGACGAGGTAACGGCGAAGCTGTATCCAACCACCAAACGAAGATTGCGGCCCACAATGAGCAAAGAGCTTGAGAGCAGGATCGAGCAACTTGAAATCGACCTGGCTCACGCAAATCATACGATCGACGAGATGAACAGTGTTGTTGTCGAGCAAGGCAAGCAGATAGACCGGTTGACGCGAAAACTCATTAACATGACGGATCAGGTGGAAGAGTTGATCGACAATGTTCTTCCAGGCCACCATGTCGAGAAGCCGCCGCATTATTGAGGGCACAGGCAATCGCGCCTAGGCAGGGCTTTCTGGCCCCCGAAAAAGATTTGAGAAAATTCTCCCAGAACCTTGAACCGCGGCTTCAATCGCATTAGTTCGCATACGTATAATGCTGTGCATATACACAATGCGTTTCTGCCAGAGGACATATGATGCAAAACCTGCGCTTAACATTGAAATCCCGTCCTGTTGGGCGCCTAGGCCCGGAACACTTCGACCGGGTTGAAGAAGACCTGGGGCCTTTGGAAGATGGCAAAGCCCGGGTGCGGGTTGTCTACGTTTCTCTTGATCCGGCCATGCGTGGCTGGGTGTCCGACGACACCAAAAGCTACATCCCGCCGGTGCAGATTGGCGATACCATGCGGTCTCTTGGCGTGGGCATCGTGGAAGAAAGCAAGACCGACGCCTATAAGGTTGGCGATTGGGTTTCCGGGACACCTGGCTGGACCAAATACATCGACGTCGCTCCTGGTGACATCAGCGTTGTGCCGCAACTTGACCGGATAGAACATTATATGGGTGTTCTCGGGCTGCCAGGTGTTACCGCCTATCACGGCCTCGTCACCGAAGGTCAGCCGAAGGACGGTGAAACGCTGTGCGTCACCGGTGCAGCAGGCTCCGTCGGCTCATTGGTCGGACAGATCGGCAAGGCTCATGGGATGCGGGTCATCGGCATCGCCGGCACCCAGGAGAAATGCGATTGGCTGGTCAATGAGCTCGGTTTCGATGCCGCACTCAATTACAAGACCGACGACCTCAGCAAGGGACTTGCAGAGTTTGCCCCGGATGGCATTGATGTTCATTTCGAGAATGTCGGCGGCGCACCCTTCAAAGCTGCCTTCCGCAACATGGCAGCGCATGGACGGATGATATTTTGCGGTTTCATATCTGCCTACAATGGCGAAAAGGATCCCGATCCTGTTGATATGACCACCATTATCCGGCGCCGCCTGAGCCTAAAAGGCTTCACGATGCCCGATCACTATGCTGCCTATCCCATGATGTTTCAGGAACTTGGCAAGCTGTTGATGGCAGGCAAACTGAAATACCGCCTGGATATAGAAGAAGGGCTTGAAAACGCGCCGGTTGCCTTCAACAAGCTGTTTGACGGCAGCAACACAGGCAAGTTGGTGATCAAGGTTTCTGAGCTTTAAGAGCCCACCCTTTGCATGATTTTCGTCCAGAAGACGCAAAATTCTGTGTCTTTTGGACGCAACCTGAACTCTCTCTTGGAGTGTTTCAGGCAACACAGTTAAGTTCCGGGTTTCAAACGTCTGGCAAGCCAGCCACAAAGATCCTTGGAATTTAACTGGATGAATATGATATCCGCCCATACGCCGGCGACATATGAGGATGCCCTTCCCTCAGCGGTCGATTTTGCAATGATTGGCGGTGGCATTATCGGTCTGTCCGCCGCGCTCGCACTCAAGGAGTGCGGCTTCAGTGTGGCCGTCCTTGAAAAAGGCCGGGTTGGCGGAGAACAATCCAGCCGCAATTGGGGTTGGATCAGAAAACTCGGCCGTGACGCGGCTGAGATTCCACTCATGATCCGGGCGGGTCAGCTCTGGCAGGATATGGAAACACGTGTCGGCGCCTCGATTGGTTACCGGGAAGTAGGCATTATCTACCTGAGCCGTAACGACAAAGAACAAGCTGCACGCTATCGGCATTTCGAAACGGCACTGCAGTTTGGGGTTCCAGTCGAACGCCTGTCCGCAGCGCATGTAGAGCAACAGATCCAGGGAATACCGGGCTACTGGAGAGAAGGCATCAAGAGCCCAACAGACGCTCGCGTCGAACCGCTCCTGGCGATGCCGGCCATAGCGCGGCATGCCAAATCCGCTGGCATCGTTATTCGGGAGAATTGCGCTGTCCGGGGTCTGGAAAAATCGGCCGGCAAAATTAGCGGTGTCATTTGCGAAGCCGGAACGGTTCGCGCGGGCGCAGTCTTGCTCGCTGGCGGATCTTGGACGGGATTATTCCTGGAGCGCTATGGGATCCGGTTTCCGCAGCTGAGTGTGCGGGCAAGCGTGGCAAGAACACATCCGTTGCCCAGTGTCTATGCTGGCTGTGCAAGCGATCCAGCCCTTGCCTTCCGCCGCGAGGAAAACGGCGGTTATGTGGTTGCCCTAACCGATCACTCAGATTTCTTTTTGGGTCCAAGCGCTTTCAAAAATACACGTCTTTTTGCCAAATCCGCCTGGGGCTCGCGCGGCAGTCTATATCTCAAACCAGCGGCGCCCTCCGGATTTCCCGACGCGTGGACGACGCGCAGAACCTGGCGGGACGATCAGACTTCACCGTTTGAAAAAAACCGCGTTCTATCGCCCGCCCCCTGGTCAGGGCTCGTGCCCCAACTTCAGAAAAGGATCGCTGAACGGTTTCCCGCTTTGAAGGATGTTGAAATCGCAGAAGCTTGGGCCGGGATGATCGACACAATGCCTGACAGTGTGCCAACGATTGATAGTGTCCCCGACATGGAGGGTCTTTGGGTAGCCTCGGGGTTTAGCGGTCATGGATTTGGAATTGGCCCGGCAGTCGGCGAAGTCCTGGCAAATCTCATGCAGAACCGGGAGACTGGCTATGATTTGACCAGGTTCCGGTTTGACCGTTTTACCGATGGATCGGTCATTGAGCCAGGACCTTAATCAGGCGCTTCCAGAACAGGTTTCCTGTTTGATGATAAGCGCGTCTTCGATCGGAATACCCAGCACCGCTATCCTTCCCTTCCGATAAATGACAATGTTTCACTTGATCCAAAGCATGGCGTTGGCAAAATCACGGCGTAGGTTAGATCGGACACAAGATAAGGTCCGCCATGAGATACGTCCGCTATCTGTTTTTCATCGCATTGCTTGCAGCCCTTTTCTTCGGGTGGAGTTGGTGGTCAGCGCGCCCTCCAAAGATCACAGTCACGGAAGCTTATCTGGGATCTGCGGCTGACGTTGTCTATGCAACAGCCGTGGTTGAACCAGTCAACTGGGCGAAGGTAACCAGCATCCTGCGCGAACGGATCGTCTCTCTGTGCGGCTGTGAAGGCATGGTCGTCAAGAAGGGCGATGAGCTCGCCGAGTTAGACAGCGGCGATGCCCGGGCGACGCTTGCCGAACTGGAAGCCCGCCAATCGCTTGCGCAATCGGAAAGCGAGCGGGCTCTGCAGCTCTTGGAGCGCCGGGTGATCAGCCAACATCTTTATGACCGCGCTCAAAGCGAACTCATCCGGGTCAATGCCATGATGGCAGCACAGACGGAACGGCTGCGCGATTATACGATCATTGCGCCCATGGACGGTGTTGTGCTGCGGCAGGACGGCGCTGTGGGGGAAGTGGCCCAGCCGGGGGAAATCCTGTTCTGGATCGGGCAGCCGGAACCCTTGCAGCTGGTAGCGGAAGTCAATGAAGAAGACATTCCGAAAGTCCAAGTCGGTCAGACGGCTCTCGTGCGGGCCGATGCTTTTCCCGACAAGGATCTTTCCGCAAAAGTCGCCAGAATTACCCCAAAAGGCGATCCCGTCCTGAAAAACTATCGTGTCTACCTAAATCTCCCCGCCGACACACCTCTGCACATTGGAATGACGGCGGAGATCAACATTGTAACGCGGGAAAAACAGGAAACACTGCTGGTTCCGGTCGCCACTCTTGATGATCGTACGGTTCAAATACTCTCCAAAGACAACACTGTTGAAACGACGGAAGTTGAGACCGGGATTACCGGGACGCGCACCGTCGAAATCCTGAGTGGACTGTCTCATGGCGACAAAGTCATCCTGCCCTACCGGGATGACCTCACAGTCGGCCAGAAAATCACCCCGGTCCCTGAGGGTGGGCAATGATCCTTCAGCTCCGCATCGCAGCCACACATGTGCGCAACCGGTTGCGGCAGACAGTTGTCTCCACGCTCGGCGTTGCGCTTGGCGTCGGCTTTTCCATTGCCATGGCATCCTTGATGCAAGGATCCCAACGCGACTTCATGGAAACCTTGATCAACGCCATTCCGCATGTGGAGATCAAAGACGAAAAGCGGACGCCAACAAAACAGCCGGCCAGCAAAGTCTATGACGCTGTTGCCTTTCACGGATTGCGCCCGCTGGAAGATTTACGCGGCATACGTAATCCGACGGAAGCGCTCGCCTCGCTCCGGGATTGGGTTGATGGACACATCGCCCAGCGGCTCACCGGTCAGGCAGTCCTGCGCTATAGCGGTCAGGACATTGGCTTGTCGCTGATTGGTGTCCGTCCGGAAAAGGAATTGATGGTTTCCAATATCGGTGAAGATATCCGGCAAGGCTCCTTTCAGGATCTTGGCACGACGTCAAATGGACTGGTGCTTGGCGACAAGGCTGCAAACCGTCTGGGCGCAGATCTCGGGGACACGGTCACACTGACCTCGGCAAATGGGGTCGCGAAACGTTTCAAGATCGTCGGCCTGTTTCACACGGGCATCACGACCAGCGATGAAGGGCTCGCGTATGCCCCACTGAAAGCAGTTCAGATCCTTTTGGAAAAACCCGACATCATCAACAGCATCACCATCCGGTTGGACAACATCAAACAATCTGTCGAGGTCGCGGCCCGGGCGGAACGTCAACTCGGCTTCAAGGCAATCTCCTGGGAGGAAGCCAACGAGGGCCTGATGGAGGCGTTCTTCATTCGCAACATCATCATGTACACCGCGGTCGGCGGTATTCTGCTGGTAGCCGGATTCGGGATTTACAACATCATTTCCACAATCGTTCATGAGAAGGCCAAAGACATTGCCATCTTAAAGTCCCTCGGATTTCCGGAAACTGACATTCAGCAGATTTTCGTGCTTGAAGGGCTGGTGATCGGCATTCTTGGCGCGCTTGCAGGTTCGGCGCTTGGCTTTGGTCTGTCGAGTTATCTTGCAACGGTGAAATTCGAAGTCACCACCGATATTGAGATGACCCGCCTGCCGATCCATTTTTCTTATCTGCATTATCTGATCGCCAGCGCCTTGGCGCTGGTGTCTGCCGGGGTAGCTGGATTTGTGCCTGCGCGGAAAGCAGCGGCGCTCAATCCGGTCGACATCATCCGGGGTGCGACGTGAGATGAGCGGCGACCTGAAATCCGAGATTGCGCCTCCCCCGCTTCTGGAAACGAGGAACCTGACGCGCATCCTGCCGGCAGTTGTTCCCGTGACGCTGGTCGAAGATATTTCGATGTCTGTTGGCGCTGCCGAGTTTGTCGCGATCACCGGGCCGTCGGGTTCCGGAAAATCGTCACTGCTCTATCTACTTGGCCTTCTGGACCGGCCGACATCCGGCGAAGTGCTGATTGGCGGCCGCAAAACTCACGATCTTTCAAAATCCGACCACGCCCAATTGCGGCTAGAGAAAATCGGTTTTGTCTTCCAGTTTCATTTTCTCTTGCCGGAATTTACTGCTCTGGAGAATGTGATGATCCCGATGCAGAAGCTTGGCGCCCTCTCCGCATCCAACCAGAAGGATCGGGCTGCTGGACTTTTGGAAGCGCTTGGACTGGCGGATTTCCTACACAGGCGGCCCGCGCAGTTATCGGGCGGGCAGCGTCAGAGGGTGGCTGTTGCCCGGGCACTCGCCAATGCTCCGGATCTAATCCTTGCGGATGAGCCAACCGGCAGTCTGGATTCCGCTGCCACCGAACAGGTGTTTGCCTCTCTGCAGACGATCGTTGAAGAACAACAGACCACTGTCGTTGCCGTCACCCATGACATGGATATCGCCGGACGGATGCAGCGCCGGATCCATCTCGTCGACGGCAAAATCGATTATGACCGCGACCAATAGACCCGTCTGCAAAGGCTATGACATGCCCAAAGGGAAGGTGGACGTCTCCCGCCCGGTTGCCAAAGGACAAAACTCATGGCATAAGCGCGCCATCATCAAGAGAAGGGCTGGCGCCCTCGCCAACCTGCCAGACCGGGCAAGGTGGTTTCCGCAACAGGGATGCGGCTGGAGAGACACTCAAAAAGGGGCTCCTCAGCAACGAAGCGGTTGTTTTCTTGCGCCAGTCCTCCTCGGGCAACCGATGGAGGATTAATTGTTTCAAGATGCTTTGGCCGGACAAGTGGCTGAATTGATCGAATCTGACACTGTTGGCGACGCCGAACGTTCAGCGTCGCGTATCTGGCAACAAACGGCAGAAGACTGTGTTCTGGCGCGCTTAAAAACCATTCGGATTTATGGCGGCCTACCGCGTCACAAACAACCGCTCTCCCAGCCCGAACGCGTCAACCGCTTGCAAGCGCTGCTGCGGCTCTGGGCGAACGGCTGCATATGTGCGGTTGACGAGGAGCTGTTTGCGGACCTCTTGTACCGCCGGGATGATCAAGCGGTCTAATCAACCCTCTTTGGGGACAGGGCGCGGTTTGCCGTTTTCGTCGACGGCAACCATGGTGAAGATGGCTTCCGTTACCTTCTCACGTCCGCCGAAGCGATGCCGGAGCGCCCAAGCCTCCAGCTTGATTTCCATGGAGCTGGTGCCGACCCGGCCAACGCTGGTGTAGATGCACAAAACGTCTCCGACATGCACCGGCCGGATGAATTTCATCTTGTCGACCGCAATGGTCACCACACGGCTTGACGCCCGCTGCCCGGCCGCAATCCCGCCCGCCAAGTCCATTTGCGACAGAACCCAGCCGCCAAAAATATCGCCATTGGCGTTGGTATCTGCTGGCATAGCCATGGTGCGCAGGGTTAGTTCGCCGTACGGCTGTTCTTCACTCAATGCGGTCACTCCTCGTCATTTCCGTCCGAAAGACTAGACCAACCACTTCGAAAGACAATGTTTCCGTTTAGATAATCAGCATCAGGATTGCCATAATCCAGAGCGGCATCGGCGCTGCAACCCAGATCAGCAACACCGGCAATACCCGATGGATCCAATTCGAACGGTTCATCGTTTTACTCCTCTCGCTCAGGAAACCGGCAATTCGAAAATCGTAAGACCGGCAAGTGCGAGCATGCCCACCGCAAACGCCAGTTTGGCGCTGCCCAAAAACGTACGCCCGGCAATGTCCAGTCTCGGCAAGGGCAAAGATCTGGAATCGAGATACATGGACACCATCATCGTGATGAAGACAGTGAACCAGACAACAACCATGGCTTCAGCAGCCAATACGATTGCCGGTAACATGAGCCCCTCCTATCAGGCTTTGTTGGAAAAAAGGTCCGCAGGCGGTTCGCTGCCGGCTATGCCGAAGGTGGCAAGCCAAAGGCTCTGCGCGATCCGCTCTGCGATGATGATGATCTCGTCGGCAAGCTCCGGAATGAAGACCGACCGGGTCACCGGCCTGAAAACACTCAGCCACTGCGCATAGTCTGAGCTAACAACTTCCTTCAGCTTCAAATGCGCCGGAACAGGCTTGCCCTTGTAAGTCCCGTTCTTCAAAAGCACCGACTGCCAAAAGGTCTCCATCTTGGCCAGATGTTCCGGCCAACGTCCGTCGAGCCGAGTTTCGAAAATCTTGCCGAGCCGGGCGTGAGACCGGATTGTTCCATAAAATGAATGCACGAGGATGTGGATCGTCTCGGGATCCACTTCAGTGTATTGACGGCTTGGCGCATCGTCTGCGCGAAAGACATCGCCATCCCAATCACGGCTAATATTGTCCGTCTGCATCGCGTCCTCATAACATTCATTTCAAATGCATCTTTTAAATGACAGATCTTCACGCTAAAATCAACATCTAAAATGAATGTTTTAAAGAGACCCCCCATGCGCTTGAGCCAAGCCAGCGATTTTGCCTTGAGAATTTTGATGGCAATCTGCCAGTCAGACGCCCCGCAAACCGTCGATAAATTGACCCTTCAGCTCGGCCTGGCCAAATCACATGTCATGAAGATCGTCGCCCAGCTCGCGAAAGCTGGCTACCTGGAAACGACTCGCGGCCGTGGCGGCGGGATCCGAATTGCCAAAAGCCCCGAAGAAATCCGGATCGGAGAGGTCGTCCGGTTGATCGAACCAGATTTGGGGGTGGTCGCCTGTTTGAAAGACGAGCCAACCTCTTGTCCGTTTTTGCCGCGCTGCGCCCTCAAAGGCGCCATGGCGAACGCTGCCGAAGCTTTTCTCGACAGCTTAAACGTACAAACCCTCGATACAATTCTGGCCGGAACCAAAAAAATCTAGATCCAGGCCGTGTGGACGAACTGCGGCTTTTAAAGCGTCGAGGCTTGCTCCAGGAATTCGACCTGTTCCAGACAGTAGTAGCCGGAAATCCGGCTGATCGTGCCCGCCCGTTTCCAGTCGTTCAACACACGGCTGACATTCTCACGCGCGGCACCAGCCATATTGGCAATGTCGGCCTGGCTGAGTTTGTAGTGAATCAGAACGCGGCCATTGTCGAGCGGTTTGCCGAAGGTTTCGGAAAGCTGCAGCAAAGTCTGCGCCACGCGGCCCGGCAAAGGAAGGAACGACCTTGCCGCAAGTACATCATTGGCCTGGCGGAGTCGCTTGCCGACAATGGACAACATGTGGCGGTACACAGCGGGATTTTCGTCGGCGAACCGTTCAAACCCAGCCTTTTCGATAAACGCCAGCTGCGCGTCTTTCAGTGCACTGACCGTTGCGGACCGAGGCCGGCCATCGAGGAGAGCCAACTCACCTACCAAATCACCTGGCCCCAGGACAGCCAGCAACTGTTCATCCCCGTCAATCGACAGGATCGAAACCTTAAGAGAGCCTTCCAGAACAGCGTAACAGCCGTTTCCTGGCGCGCCATTTTCAAACAAAATCGCACCAGCCGCCAATTTCATCGGCCGGGCAAGGCGCGATAGATCACGCGCGAGATCAGGAGCAAGCCCTTGAAGGGAAAAGCTATTTTTAAGAAAATCCTTGATTTCCGCCACATTTACCCCCTGCAGCCGCCAAAGCAAAACAATCTTAGCCGCGCATTTGCGCATTCTTGTGATCTTCATCACGTGCCCAAACGCAAACTACCCCTATATTCATAAACATGGAAGCGGGGCCGCCCCTCCCCCCTTTCAGACCTCCACGAAAAACGGCTCTGTCCCCCCCAGAGCCGTTTTTTCGTTTCTAAAGCCAAAGTCAGTTCAAAAAGACATCTTTCTTTTCAAGCGTATGAAAAAACCGGTCACTGGCCAGAACATCATATTGGCACTCGCGGACAGCAATCTTTGCTTTGGGTTCATCACGCCGCAGGCGGTCATCGGCACGTCCCGGAATGGCGGCGACAAAACTCATATCGGTCATGCCGTCGAAATGATTGTGCAGCAAAGTCTGTAACTCCTCCCGGTCGCTGACCGGAGGCAGCGGGTCCGCTTTGGGCAAGAGCTTCAGGTTATACCGCTTTGCCATACGTTGCAGGCGCAAGGTTTTCAGACCCGAGCTGACCGGCGAGATGATGTAGGGCGGCCGGTCGAACCCGGCTTGACCGATCGCCTTGAAAACAAGGCGCGCGATTGCGCTGCGTTCCAGCATACCTTCTCTGACGGCAACAAAATCCGGCTGGCGCTTCATTAGAACCGAATATCGGGCCAATTGCGCTTGTGCTTCTTCCAGAAGCAGCTCATCCGGCAGCATTCGCAGCAACGCCCGCCGGTTCAGCTTTGAACGGGAGAACATCCTGTCGCCATAGGTCTGATGCATGCGGCTGCTTACCGGTGCGACCCGGTCACCGGAAAAGGCAAGCGTGATCCCGAACAGCGTGCGAGCACTGGAGTTTTGGATCGTATCCATGAGTGGCCGGAACTCACGCGGCCAAAGGTCGGTCGCGACCATCGCGCCAAGCGCACTGATCCGGCCTTGCTCGGCAAGATCCCGCAGGGCGCGGTCGACCCCGAAAGCCAGGCCGTAATCAAGTGCTCCAAGTGTAATTCTTTTCATGCAACGATGCGAAATGCGCGGGAATAACAATTCGCCCTTCCCTGCGGGATTTCGTAGGGTTTTGCAAGCCTATTTAAAGATTACACCCGAAAGCCGGGCGATATCATTTTGTTGCAACCGGCTCCAGAACTGCTCCCTGGCGGCCCGAAAGCTCATAAACCAGCAGCTCTTCAAGCATGACGCCTTTGACCAAACGCTGGAGAACCGCCAATTTTTGCACCGAGGAAAAGGCGGCGTTTAACTTATCCGACTGGTCCCGGCGCGCTTCTGTGATGTAGAGGCCAGTACCATCGAATACCGCGTCTTGTGGCGATGGTGCCATAATGTAGCGGATCCGCTGGGTGAACTGATGCACCGGAAAATCGTCTTTTAAAAGAAAATCGATCTGACCATTGAGGCCATAGCCTGAGGTCAAAACGAAGTCTGCATTTGTCTCCGCCGCGATCTTGCGCAAGTCCGAACCGATTGCGGGCCACCCACGCAATTGGAAAGTCGGGTCTTTGCGGGCCAGCTGCCCGGTAACCGGTGCGACGGCGTGCACCTGGACAACAAGGGCGACCACCGCGCCTAGCACCGCGCCTGCCTTGGCTATTCTGATCCAGTTCTTTGAACGACCACGCAGATCGGCCACGAATACAGCAGCCATAAGCGCAAAGACCGGAAACAGGGGAGCCGGCCAATTGGCCTGAACCCTGGAATGCAGCGAGTGATAAATCAGATAAACCAGGAACGGCAGCACGGTCAGTATAATCAGCGAGGCGATGGCATCTTTGGCCAGGAACCGCTTGAACAGACCTGCCGCTCCTATAGCAGCCAACACCGCTATCAGCGGATTGAGCAGGCCGATGAGAGCGCCGAGAAATTCAAAGATGTATTTGGCGGTAAAGTCTTTACTGCCCGCCCGGCCGAATTGCTTATAGAAGCTGACCCAGTCGTGCAGATGGTTCCAGTAAAGCACCGGTGTAAACAACAGCACCGCGATCAGCCCGCCGGCCCACAATTGCCAAGACAAAAGCCAGCGGCGCGCCTCCGGCACCCAGAGCAGCCAAAAGACAATACCGGCCCCGAGAAACAGAACCGAGTATTTCGACAAGAGCCCGCAGCCGGCCATAAAACCGATCACCAGCCACCAATTGGCATTCTTGGACGTTACCAATTCCGCAAGCGCCCAAAAACTCAAACCCCAAAAGAGGACCGATGGTGCATCCGGTGTCGCCAGAATGCCTCCGATCCCAACCAAAAGACTGGTGTTTAGAAACAGAACAGCCCATCCTGCCGTGCGGGCATCGAACAGGATGAAGGCCGTCCGCCAAAGCGCCAGCGATCCAATCAGTCCTGAAAAAATCACCACCGCCCGCGCGGCAAAAACCGTGTCGCCAAAGAGGGCCTGCCCTGCGGCAATCCACCAGCCGATCATCGGGGGATGATCGTAATAGCTCATCGCCGGGAAAAGACCCCAGATCCGGTAATAGGCCTCGTCCTCAACGAAATGCGCATTGCTGGCGGCAAAGATTTTCAGGGCCGTGAACGCGGCAACGATCAGGACCAAGCCTATTGGTCGTAGGTAAAACGGCAAATCGTCCGTCTGAGGATCCGTGGTCACAAAGGGCCTCAGTTCTTCCGCCAAGTGAGCGCAGAGCTGGCTGCATAGTTCCAGACCGCACCCATGACCGCGCCTGCAGCACCAGCAAACAACCAGAAGGAAGGATCGGCATAGATCAGGTTGGCCACACCGACATTCGCTAGAACGCCAACGGAACAGACCGCATAGAAAGTCAGAAGGCCGATCAGGGCTCCAAATCCGCGCAAGCGCCGGTCGCGGTAAGTCAGCTGGTTGTTGAGGAAGAAGTTCGACGTCATCGCCACAAAAGAGGCGGCCGTCTGAGACAGGTTAAAACTCATGTCGCTGAGCAGGAACACACGCAGCGCCACCAGATGCACCAGAAGGCCGCTTGCGCCGACAAGGCCGAACATCAGGAAGCGGACAGAGACGATGTCGCCGAAATACTTCGCCAGCAGCAGGCCAAAATAATCCAGCGTCACCAGCGTATCGAGTTTGCTTTCGCCGTGCTGGCGCTCGCGGAAAGTGAACGGCAGTTCCTTGATCTTCAGCGTTCCATTGGCAGAAGACACCAAATCCAAAAGGATCTTGAACCCCTGAGGGGACAATCTTGGCGCCAGCTCTTCAGCCTTTTCGCGCCGGACCATGAAAAACCCGCTCATTGGATCGGTCAGCGTGACGTTCAGAAGTTTCTGCGCCAGGCCATTGGCGATGTTTGAGCCCCAGGCACGGATTTTCGATAGCCCCTCGCCCACGGTGCCGCCCTCAACTTTACGGCTGGCGACAACCAGGTCCGTGTCATCGGCCTTGAGTGCGGCGAGCATTTTTGGAAGCAGCGTTTCGTCGTGCTGCAAATCGGCATCCATGACGGCTACAAAGGGCGCGGAGGACGCCAGCATGCCTTCAATGCAAGCTCCGGACAGGCCGCGGCGGCCAATCCGCCGGATCACCCGGACGCGCGGATCGCCGTGTGCGATTTTGCGGGCAACTTCCGTAGTGCCGTCCGGAGAATTGTCGTCGACAACAATCGCTTCCCAGGCAATCCCGGCCAGCGCCTTATCCAGCAGACCAATGAGGATCGGAATGTTGTCCGCCTCGTTGAAACTGGGCAGGATGACGCTCAACTCGGCAGGCAGCAGGCTGCTTTCTAGCGGCTGTACCGCGGCCGCTGCTCCGGCCATGTCCCCAACCAAATCCACGACACCATCCATGGTTCTTCACTTCTCTGCCCGGCCGCCCAATTCAAAGCCGGGTTTGCCGCTTGCCAATTCGCCCGGACCATAGCCCGGCGAAGATAATTTACAAGAAAAGACGTCTGCCGCTTCTGCCAAAGCTGTGGCCCTGGCCCGGTACGTCTGTTGTTGCTGCCCTTTTAGCTGGGACTGCGCCCTAAACAAGGCATCAGCCGAGCTTTTTTCATCACAGTTAAAACGAATGTGTTTCATGAGACACACCAAGCCCCTCTCAAGCTTGCCCTTAGAACCGCTTTCGTCTAGGACAACCGGCAACACCATCAGAGTTTTTCTGTGCGGCAGGGCTTGAATAGACCGCCGCCTGCGACACCCGCCAGGACACAACGATCTCATGGCCAAAAAACCAAACAAATTGAAGGCCCGCCTTCCGCGCGGCTTTGTCGACCGGTCTGCCAGCGACATCCGCGCAACCGACGAAATGCTGCAAAAAATCCGCACCGTTTACGAAAGCTACGGTTTCGACCCGGTAGAAACCCCGGCGTTCGAATACACCGATTGCCTCGGCAAATTCCTGCCAGACACGGACCGGCCCAATGCCGGTGTCTTTTCCGTGCAGGATGACGATGAGCAGTGGATGAGCCTGCGTTATGACCTGACCGCGCCGCTGGCCCGTCATGTCTCGGAAAACATCAACGAGATCCAGCTGCCCTACCGCACCTACCGGAACGGCTGGGTGTTTAGAAACGAAAAACCGGGCCCCGGCCGCTTCCGCCAATTCATGCAGTTTGACGCCGACACCGTCGGTGCACCGGGCGTCCAGGCGGATGCTGAAATGTGCATGATGATGGCCGATACGATGGAAGCGCTCGGCATTCCGCGCGGCCAATATGTCATCCGTGTCAACAACCGCAAGGTTCTGGACGGTGTTCTGGAAGCCGTCGGCCTGGGCGGCGATGACGATGCAGAGCGCCGCCTGACTGTTCTGCGGGCGATGGACAAGTTCGACAAGTTCGGCACCGAAGGTGTGCGCCTGCTTCTCGGAGACGGCCGCAAAGATGAGAGCGGCGACTACACCGATGGCGCCAAACTGTCAGAGGCTGCCATCGATGCCATCGTCGAGATCCTGGAAGCCTCGGCCATTGACGATCTGATCGACTACACCAACAACCTGACCTTCAAGACGGCAGCCCTGTCGCGGTTTGCGATCAACGAGAACTTCGAAGCTGGGTTCCGCGAGCTGAAACTGATTTCAGATCTCGTGACCTCTGCTGGCTACCAATCCGACCGTATCTCGGTCGACCCATCCGTAGTCCGCGGCCTCGAATATTACACCGGCCCGGTCTATGAAGCTGAGCTCCTGTTCGACGTCACCAATGAAAAGGGCGAAGTGGTCCAATTCGGCTCTGTTGGCGGCGGCGGACGGTATGACGGTTTGGTCAAGCGGTTCACCGGCCGTGATGTACCGGCAACCGGTTTTTCCATCGGCGTTTCCCGCCTGATGACCGCCTTGAAAAACCTCGGCAAGCTGCAGACATCTGATGTGGTTGCACCAGTGCTGGTCACCGTGATGGACGGCGACACTGAAGCCCTCGGCCGCTATCAGAAAATGGTTCAGGACCTGCGCCAGGCAGGCATCCGGGCCGAAATGTACCAAGGCAACTGGAAGAAGTTTGGCAACCAGCTGAAATATGCCGACCGGCGCGGCTGCCCAGTTGCAATCATCCAAGGCTCGGACGAGCGCGACGCCGGTGAGATCCAGATCAAGGACCTGATCGAAGGTGCGCGGCTCGCCAGTGAAGCGACCGACGTCGATAATGTCACCTGGCGGGAAAGCCGTCCGGCGCAGATCACGGCCAAGGAAGCCGATCTGATTGAAACCGTACGCGGTATCTTGGATGCCCAGGCCGAAGATCGCAGACAGGCAAACGGAAACTGATATGGCAACGGCGGCTGAAACTCCGGCTCTCGATCCGGCGAAAATCGATGCGGTTCTGACCTTGTTCCAGGCAGCCGGGCATGCGCCGGTTTCTCCGCCAATCCTGCAGCCGGCCAATGTTCTTCTGGATCTGATCGGCGAAGACATCCGCCGCCGTCTCTTTCTGACCAACGGCACGGATGGTGCCGACCTGTGCCTCAGACCGGATTTCACAATTCCGGTGTGCCGCCATCACGTTGCCTATGGCGATAGTGCCCTGCCAACCGGCTACTGCTACCACGGACCGGTTTTCCGCCAGCGAGCGGACGGGCTCGGCGAAATTCCGCAAATGGGTGCGGAAAGCCTGGGCCGCACCGACATTGCTGAAGCCGATGCCGATCTCTTGGCACTGTCCATAAAGGCGCTCGAGATTTTCGGGCTTCAGGACATCTCCATCCGCATTGGTGATGAAACCCTCTTTGCTGCAGTTCTGACCGGGCTGGGACTGCCCACAGTCTGGCAGCGGCGGCTGCGGGATCTCTTCGGTGAGACAGACAAGCTTGCAGCCGCGGTCAAGCGTATGGCCGGCGGCAACACCGCCGATGACGACAGCCGGGATGTCCGGCTCGGGTTCCTGGCAGCCCTTGAGGGCGCCGACCCGGAAGCTGCTCACGCTGTTGTCGAGGATCTTTTGTCGATCGCAGGTATTTCAGCCGTTGGCGGCCGGTCTCCGGCGGAAATCGCAGACCGGTTTTTGGAACAGGCTGCCCTCACCCGGGGCGCTGGTGGTCACGGCAAGGCGGCAGAGGCCTTGAAAGCCTACCTTGAAATCAAGTCAGATGGCGCAAACGCCGTTTCGGCCCTCAAAGATTTTGCAGGCAAATATGGTCTCGACCTAAATGCCCCTTTGGCCGCGTTTGAACAAAGACTAGCGGCACTGGCTGCAAAGGGTATCGATCCGGCGCGGCTGTCCTTTGCCGCAGAGTTTGGTCGGCGTCTCGATTATTATTCTGGTTTTGTGTTTGAAGTTCATGCGGACACCCAGTCCGAAGACGGGCCGCTGGTTGGCGGCGGGCGCTATGACAAGCTGGTCACACTGTTGGGCGCCGACAGCCAAGTTCCGGCCATTGGCTTTTCCATGTGGCTCGACCGGATTGCAGCGCGGATTGGAGGCTGACCCATGAGCAAACTCGTTATTGCAATCCCCTCCAAGGGCCGCCTTCAGGAAAACACCCACGCGTTTTTCGGCCGGGCCGGCTTGAAAGTCACGCGGCCAGGCGGAGCGCGGAATTACCGGGGTGCCATCAAGGGCTTGGTGTCTGTTGAAATCGCCTTTCTATCCGCGTCCGAAATTGCCCGGGCGCTGTCGGACGGTGCAGTTCACTTCGGCATCACCGGCCTTGATCTGGTCGATGAAAACATCGCCGATCCGGCCAGCACAGTGCACATCGTCACGCCGCTTGGCTTTGGCCATGCCGATGTGGTGATTGCCGTACCAAAAGCCTGGATCGATGTAGAAAGCATGGCGGACCTCAGCGATGTCGCCTCCGACTTCCGCAATCGCCATGGCCGACGGATGCGGGTTGCGACCAAATACGTCAACCTGACCCGGGCCTATTTTGCCAAACACGGCATCGCCGATTACCGGATTGTCGAAAGCGCAGGAGCGACCGAAGGGGCGCCAGCCGCAGGGTCTGCAGAACTGATCGTTGACATCACCAGCACCGGCTCGACCCTTGAGGCCAACAACCTCAAAGTCCTCACCGACGGCGTGATGCTAAGAAGCCAGGCCAATCTGGTGGCCTCCCTCAACGCCGACTGGTCAGACACAGCCCTTAACGGCGCGCGTGAAATCCTGGACCGGGTCGCTGCGGAAGAAGCCGCACGGGATATCAAGCTCGTAAAAGCCGTGGTTGACGACCGCACTCAAGCGTTGCGGTCAGTTGCCAATGTCGGTGCTGTGCAGCGGTTTCCGGAAGCGGCCGAGACCTCGCGGGTCAATGTGCTGTGTCCGAAAGACGCCGTTGCGGAGTGCGCCAAGCTGCTGATTGCCGAAGGTGCGGACACCGTGACCGTTGAAACGCTGGACTATGTCTTCTCCAAGGAAAATCCGCTGTTTGCCCCGCTGATGGACAAGGTCGGCGGGTAGTTGCCAACCACGACGAACTCTGTTTATTGGCATCCCAGTTTGCCGAACCGAGCAAGACCGGGATCCAATATCCATCGGCGCTGGCGACTAATAAAGATAGTTTCTTCATGAGGTTGCTGGGTCCCAGCATTCGCTGGGACGACAAATGAGCGCTTGGAGGCTCTTCAAGGTCTTTTCGGACGAACGAAATTAGTTCGCGCCTCTTCCACGGGCCCGCGGCAGCAGCAGCCTTCCAAATGATCGTTGACCATGCCCATGGACTGCATGAAGGCATAAACGGTGGTTGGTCCGACAAAACTCCAGCCGCGTTTTTTCAAGTCCTTGGAGAGCGCCGTACTTTCCGCCGTTTTGCCGAGGGTTCTGGCCACTGCGAACGTCAACTTTTCTGGGCGGTCTTCCGGTTTCGGCTCCCAGGACCAGAAATAGGCCGCCAAGGATCCAAACTCTTCCCGTAACTCCAATGCCCGCTCGGCGTTGTTGATAGTGGATTCGATTTTCTTGCGATGACGGACGATCCCCGCATCGTTCAGGCAGCGCTCGACATCGGCTTCGGTGAATTTGGCGACTTTTTCAAATTCAAAATTGGCAAAGGCTGCGCGAAAAGCCTCCCGCTTGCGCAAGATGGTGAGCCAGGACAGGCCCGACTGAAACCCTTCAAGACAGATCTTTTCAAAGAGACGGCGATCCTCGTCGACCGGCCAGCCCCACTCCGTATCATGATAGAGCTGATAATCGCTCAAACCGCCATGCCACCAGCACCGGAGCTTTCCGTCGCTGCCTTCCAAAAGTCCGGTTTCCGGATCGCGTTCAGGCCGGTTAGATGATCCGGTTTCTGCCATAGCCACAAGCCTCAAAATTCATGTTTTGTTCTCAATTTCACTTAGGGCTACACCAGAACAGGCTTGCGCACAATGCATGTATTTTTGAGGGTGATGCGGTCAATAAAAAACCCGGCTCGAAGACCGGGCCTTTTTGTGATTGTTATTTGAGTTAGGCAAACAGCGCGTCGATATCGTCTTGCGTGGCCACATCAACATCCGTGGCATTCGCAGGACCATTAAGCAGTGCTGCATCGCCCTCGGGCAACTCTTCCTGTTCAAGTTCAATATCTTTGAAGCTTTCAATACCGCCCCAGATGTCCATCATCTGAATGATACGGTCTTCAACAAAGCGCAAGGTCCCGACAACTTTTGTGATGCGCTGACCGGTCAAATCCTGGAAGTTACAGGCTTCAAAGATTTGCACGACTTTGTCCTGAATATCACCTGCAAGTTCCGCGTCCTGATCTTTCAAACGAGCCGACAGCGTGTTTGCCGTTTCATCAATGAATTCAGCAGCAGTCAGAATACTTTCGGTCGCCCCTTCAGTTCCTAAAACAACCGCATCCAATTCATTGGTTACACGAGCCATATCCTCGCCGTCGGCGTCGGTTTTCTGGTGAAGGCTGGCGATTTCTTTTTTGGTCTGGGCGATCGCTTCGTACATCGCATCCAGCTCAACTTTGAGCTTTGCCGCTTCAGACAGTTCTTTCCGGAATTCGGTGATGAACTTTTCGCTCATTGCTTCCGGGTCGATCTGAGCTTGCTGCTGCTGACCCGCGCCGCTCTGAATCATTGCCTTCAGAGTAGAGATTTCCGCCAAAACCTCTTCATGGCGGCGTTCTTCAGCGAAAGCAGGGTCCTGGTTTGCACTGGACTCCATGCGTATTAAGGTTTCCGCTCGGAAGGATCGTTTCACCGCGGTCATACCTACTCCCGTCCCCCGCCCCTGAAGGCTTCTTCTAATCACGCTCCGTAACGTTATAGCTGCGGAAGCTTAAGGAATTGTTTTTGCGATACTAACAACATCGGCTAGCCTCTACCCGCAACAGTCGAATCAGTATTAGAAAACAACCTCAAAAGGGTATTGCCCCAGGGCGTCAGCGCCTCATATTGGTTTGCAAAAAGTAATTGGCTGGACAATCTTGCTCCCGCATGATCTGACTTTCAAAGACGGGCAAAATAACGAACCTCAGACCGGATATCATGCGCAGGATCCTGATTTTCTTCATGGTAATGGCGATTTCGGCAAGTTTTCCAGCGCGTGGATCCAGCGATTCCTTCACAACGGACGAAATTCTGTTTGGCTTCGAGAAGACAGTGTTTGGACTGGAATACCGGAATTGGGGGTGGCGTCCTTACTTGGTTAAAAAATTCACAAGTCCAGTCCGCTTCTATATTCATAATCTCTCCCGGCGGGACCGGACCCGCACTGTTCGCCGGTTCATTGGTGAAATCAACCGGCGGGTGACCGGTTTGACAGCCTCGATCGTGAACCGGCCCGCGGATGCAAATTTCGAGATTTATGTCGTCGACCGCAAACAATATAAGCCTGTCGTTCGCACAGACGTTTATAAGAACCCCAAGGCAAGGGTTCCCGGCCGGTGTCTTGTGCGTGTTGTTTCAGGGCGCAATGGCATCAAGCATTCGTCAGCGGTCATTGTATCTGATGAGGGCGAGTTTTTATTCCGGCGCTGTCTGGTGGAAGAAGTCCTTCAGGGCCTCGGACCTATGAATGACAATGAGAAACTGCCCCATTCGGTTTTTAACGATTCCTCGCGCCACAGCCGGTTTACGGTCTTCGACCAGATCATTTTGAACATGCTTTATGATCCACGGATCAAGCCGGGGATGTCGATCAAGCAGACCAAGGACTTTTTGCCGTTGATCGCCC
This sequence comes from Roseibium sp., assembly GCF_965216085.1. Taxonomy (GTDB): domain Bacteria; phylum Pseudomonadota; class Alphaproteobacteria; order Rhizobiales; family Stappiaceae; genus Roseibium. The sequence goes on from NZ_OZ244138.1 coordinate 4,652,393, forward strand.
GGGATGCCCGCCGGCGGGTGCGTTAACTAAAAAATCGCGGAAAAAACAACGTGTTCAATGCTCCGTAGCCACGGTTTTGCACACGAAAGATTTCCTTAAGGTTTTATTTAGCCAGTTCCTCAACCAAGGGCTAACCATAGATTCGAAATGACTGTGAGAATGGCCCGCAATTCACTTTTGGCACAGCTCCACGTCCTATCATCGTTGCCAATCCGTTAACCGGTGGTGCGAAAGTGCCGCTGAACGTGGTTTTTCATTAGTAACGAGTTGTACCATGTTCTCTTTCATAAAATATGCGACGGCCGCATGCGTCGCCGCGGGCAGTATCGCCATCATCGGAAGCTTATCAGCTGGTCCGGCAACAGCTGGCCAAGTCGCGCCGCCGCCGCTGGTTTTAAGCCCAAATCTCACCGAACCCTGGATGCTGCAGCTTCAGCCGCGCGTCAGAGGCCGAGCAACCGCGCCGGTCCGCCGTCAGATGCAACAGCCGAACGTCCGCCGTGCCAATTGGTGGTCTCCTCGCCAACAACCGGTTCGCCGGCAAACTCAGCCGCAGAAAACCAAAACGCGGCAAGTGCAGCCACAATTCCTGCCAACGATTGTGCAGTACGATGGCAAACATAAGCCGGGTACAATCGTCATCGATACCAATGCCCGCTATCTCTATCTTGTTCAAAATGATGGTACCGCACGTCGCTATGGTGTTGGTGTCGGCAAACCGGGTTTTGAATGGGCCGGAACACATAAAATCACCCGCAAAGCTGAATGGCCGGATTGGCGCCCGCCGGCTGCCATGCGCAAACGCCGTCCGGACCTGCCAGTCTTCATGGCAGGCGGCCCGGACAATCCGCTTGGCGCACGCGCGCTTTATCTCGGCTCAACGCTTTACCGCATCCACGGCTCCAATCAGCCTTGGACTATCGGTCACGCGGTTTCCTCAGGCTGCATCCGCATGCGCAACGAAGACGTCATGGACCTTTATAATCGGGTCGGTGTCGGCACCAGGGTCCACGTTATCTGATTTCAAACATCAGAATCCCATGTCAAACGCGCGGCTCTCAGCCGCGCGTTTTCTTTTGCACCGACACAACAGACACTCACTTGCCGGTTCGGCTTGTAGAATGCGAAACTGATTGCTTCGCAGACCTATCCTTCGTTTCTTCTCAACGGCATTCACATTGTTTGAAAAATCAGATGCACACTATTTCCTGAAAGCCGCCCTCGTCGGTGTTGTGGTGGCCGGTCTTGCGACCGGATTTCACTCTGGAGTCGAAATTCTGATTTCCCATTACGCAAGCCTGCGCGCCAACCTGGGACCTGGGTTGCTGTCTTATGCAGTTGCCGCAGGCCTGTCGGCGGCCTGTGTAACTGGTGCCTATTTTTTAGTGGCAAGGTTCGCACCGGAAGCCGCAGGCAGCGGCATCCAGGAAATTGAAGGAGCAATGGAAGACAAACGCCCGCTCAATTGGATGCGGGTTCTTGTCGTAAAGTTTTTTGGTGGTCTTCTCGCGTTAGGTTCCGGGCTTGTGCTGGGCCGGGAAGGACCAACGATCCACATGGGCGCGATGACCGCCGAGGCGCTCTCAAAGTCACAAGGACTGACACCTTCAGATCACAAAGGACTGCTTGCCGCAGGAGCGGCAGCCGGATTGGCAGCAGCGTTTAACGCACCACTGGCCGCAATTTTGTTCATTGTTGAAGAAACCAGGCGGCAATTCCCGTTCGGGTACCGGACATATATGGCGGTTATCATCGCCTCGATCTTAAGCGCGGCTATCACCGAGCAATTGACACGCACGGGACCGCCACTGCAGTTCGATGTCGCTTATTTGCCCGTCTGGACATTTCCTTTGCTGGCCATCTTGGGAGTCTTGCTTGGCATGCTGGGTGTCTTTTTCAATTGGGCTTTGCTGACTGTTATGGATTTCTTTCAAGCAATCCCCAGACAAGCCAAATGGATTCCGGCGATGGTTGTTGGCGCGGCAACCGGCCTCCTGCTCGCCGCCTTTCCCGAAGCGACTGGCGGCGGAGAGGATCTCATTCGAGACCTCATTCACACCAACTTCGGCATAGCTGCTTTGTTGCTGCTGACCGTGTTCCGCTTTGCCGGCGTTTTGTTTTCCTATGCGTCTGGCGTGCCTGGCGGGATATTCGCCCCGATGCTGTCGATTGCGACCTGCGCCGGTCTTGCCTTTGGGGCAATCTCTTCAGAGCTGCTGGTCAACGTGGACAGCGATTTCCGGGCGGCGTGTGCGATCGCAGCGATGGGCGGTTTTTTTGCTGCCTCAATCCGCGCGCCGCTCGTCGGTGTGGTCCTTGTCATGGAGCTGACCGGTGCCTATTCCTTGATCATGCCCGTGCTCATCACCTGCACCGCTGCGGCGTTGACAGCACACCAACTTGGCGGCCGTCCTATCTATGAGCAGTTGCTTGCCCGCACATTAAGACTGGCCGGTCAAACTCCTGATGCGGACGCGGACAAAACACCGGTGCAACTCGGCACACGCAAGTCTTGACGTTATTCTGCAGCCTCGAGATTTTTCGTAAGCGACGTAAGTGGTTCCGGTTGTGGCCCGCCATAGGCCCAATCCAGCAGTTCCGCCGTATGCACAATCGGAATGTCCGTTCCGAGGCCAATCTGGGTCATGCAGCCTATATTACCGGTCGCGATCAGATCCGGCTGGGTCTTCTCAATATTCGCAACTTTCCGGTCGCGCAGTTTTTCAGCGATCTCCGGCTGAAGGATGTTGTAGGTGCCTGCCGACCCGCAGCATAAATGGCCTTCCGGAACCTCTTTGACTGTGAACCCGGCGGCTTTCAAAAGTTGTTTTGGTTGCTGCGTTATTTTCTGGCCGTGCTGCATCGAGCAGGCTGAATGATAGGCAACGGTCAAACCCGGTTGCAGGGATGGAGTGCCCAGATCCGCCTCGGCCAAGAATTCGGTAATGTCTTTGGCGAGCGCGGAAACTTTCGCTGCCTTGTCCGCATAGGCCGGGTCTTCGCGCAGCATGAAACCGTAATCCTTGATGGTTGTGCCGCATCCGGATGCCGTGATCAGCACTGCGTCCAAGCCTTTGGTCTCTAGCTCGCGGGTCCAGACATCGACGTTCTGGCGGGCATTGTCTAAAGACGCATCTTCCTTGCCCATATGATGGACGAGCGCACCGCAGCAGACTTCCCCTTCCGGCAGAACAACGTCATATCCTTTGCGCTTCAAAAGCCGGATCGTGGCGTCATTGATGCCCGGGTTCAAGACCGGCTGAGCACAGCCGGAGAGGAGCGCGACCCGGCCCTTTTTAGCTGGCGTTTCGGCGTCAAAAGTTCCCGGGCCTTCAAGTTCCCCGCGCATTGGTGCACGTGGAGGTGCCAGCTCCAGCATGGCGCCCATCTTGGCGATCGGGCCACCCATTTTCTTCAGAAAACCGGCAAAGGGCCGGCCAAAGAAGGCGCCGATCAAAGCAAAGCGGAACCGCTTCGGATACGGTAGAACGAACGCCAGGATTGCGCGCAGGAGGCGGTCGCTGAAGGGGCGCTTATATGTCTTTTCGATGTGTGCCCGGGCATGATCGACCAGGTGCATGTAATGCACACCGGACGGACACGTCGTCATGCAGGCCAGACATGAGAGGCAGCGATCAATGTGTTTGACGATCTTTTCATCCGCCGGACGGTCGTTTTCCAGCATATCCTTGATCAGGTAAATCCGCCCGCGGGGACTGTCCAATTCATCGCCGAGCAAGGTGAAGGTCGGACAGGTCGCCGTACAGAAGCCGCAATGCACGCATTTGCGCAGGATCTTTTCTGCTTCCGCTACGTGGCTGTCTTTCAACTGCTCGGCGGTAAAGTTGGTCTGCATGATGCGGTTGTTTCCCTCATGAGCTCTGGTGTGATCAATACCAAAGCCATCTCCCTCAATAGTGCCAAACCGTAAGGACCGCGGTTCGGGTGCACAAGGTGCCCTACAGGCACAACAGTTTTCATGTCACGAACAGCTCGCTGCTGCCCGCTTCCGCAGTCGGTCCGTGCGGTTAGCCTCCAGCCAGCATCCGTCCGGGGTTCAGGATTCCCTTAGGATCAAATTGTTCTTTCAGCCGCCGCGATAGAGCTTCCAGTGGTTTTGGCTGCGGCTGAAAAACGTCAACGCTACTGCGCACCGATGGTTCACCGCGCACCAAAGTGGCATGGCCGCCACCTGATTGCTTCACCGCTTTTCTGATTGCTTCAGAATGGTCGGCCCCATCGTCGCAGGAGATCCAAACCAAACCGCCACTCCAGTCATAAAAAGCCCTGATGTTCAGCTGCTCTTTTAAGAGCCTCACAAGCTCGGGCCCGCTTGTTGGCGCGACGGAGACTTTCCAAACCGGTGCCGTGCCATCGGTAATGGAGAAGACATCCCGGATCGAGCGCCACAGCTCCACCGATTGAGCTTCAACCAGCCGAGACACAGAGCCATAAGCGCCCAAAAGCTTTTCAAGTGTCTTGAACCGGTAGTCGACGGACGTTGAGAACCCTTCCAGACGAAGAACAGTCCGGCTGGCAGCACCATTCAAGTCGGATGGTAAATGGGCAGCACCAGAGACTTCCGCTGAAGACCCCAGCGCAGCACAAAGCGCCTTTATGGCTGTTGCATCGTCCAATCCCTCCAGCTGAAACGTCGCTGAGGTCTCCGGTTTGGGATTGACCTTGAGCGTAACGGTTGTTGCAACAGCCAGCGTCCCAAAAGACCCGCAAAGCGCACGTGGCAGGTCATAACCGGTGACGTTCTTCACCACCTTACCGCCGGAGTTGAAAATCTCACCGCGTCCGGACACAGCTTCCATACCAAGGATGTGATCTCTTGCTGCGCCAGCTTTGACGCGGCGGGGCCCTGACAGATTTGCCGCCAGAACACCGCCGATTGTCCCCTGCCCCGCCGGCTGGCCGAACAACGGACCGTAATCTAGCGGTTCGAAAGAGAGTTCCTGGCCGTTTTCGTCGACGAGCTTTTCAACGTCAGCAATCGGAGTCCCCGCGAGAACTGTCAAAACCAATTCCGCAGGTTCGTAGCTGACAATACCATTCAGATCGGAAAGGTCGAGTATATGCGCCGTTTGCACAGGCCGGCCCAAGGAGCGTTTTGATCCCTGTCCAATGATTTCGATCGGCTGCTCTTCTGCTGCAGCCCATTTGATGGCGTCTTCCGCCTCCCGCGTGTTGCGCGGTTTTAATGCCGAACTCATGACCTACCTCAGAACCGCGGAATATCAGGGAAGGGAAGCTGGCCCTTGTGAACATGCATTTTGCCGAGTTCCGCGCAACGATGCAGCACGGGGAACACCTTGCCTGGATTGAGCAGATGCTTGTCATCAAAGGCGCATTTGACCCGTTGCTGCTGCTTCAAGTCCTCTTCTGAGAACATATCCGTCATCAGATCCCGCTTTTCGATGCCGACACCGTGCTCACCGGTGAGCACGCCGCCAACTTCCACACAGAGCCTCAGAATATCCGCACCAAATTCCTCAGCGGCGTCCAGCTCACCGGGTTTATTGGCATCATAAAGAATGAGCGGATGAAGGTTGCCGTCTCCGGCATGGAAAACGTTGGCCACGCCAAGGCCGTGCTTTTCGGACAATTCCCGCATCCGGGCGAGCACCTTTGGCAGTTCCCGGCGCGGGATGGTGCCGTCCATGCAAAGATAATCTGGCGAAATCCGGCCGACCGCCGGGAAAGCCGCCTTCCGGCCCGCCCAGAACGTCATGCGCTCTTCTTCACTTTCCGAAATCCGCACATGGCTCGCTGCATTGGACTTCGCAATGTCTTCGACCTGGCCGATAAGATAATCGACTTCGGCTTCCGGGCCGTCCAGTTCCACGATTAAAAGCGCTTCAACATCCAGCGGGTAGCCAGCATGAACAAAGTCCTCGGCAGCGTGAATGGCCGGTTTGTCCATCATTTCCATGCCACCGGGAATGATGCCCGCCCCAATAATATCCGCAACACAGCGGCCCCCATCTTCACTGGTCGGAAAGCCGATTAGGAGCGCACGGGCCGTTTCCGGTTTCTGCAGGATTCGGACGGTTACTTCGGTGACAACTCCCAAAAGGCCTTCTGATCCCGTCATCAGTGCCAGCAGGTCATAACCTTCGCTGTCCAGATGCTTGCCGCCAAGGCGGATCACTTCTCCGGTGATCAGGACCATTTGCAGGCCTAACACATTGTTGGTTGTCAGCCCGTACTTGAGACAGTGCACACCGCCGGAGTTTTCCGCGATGTTGCCGCCGATAGAACAGGCGATCTGCGAGGACGGGTCCGGAGCATAATAAAAACCCTCATGTTCCACGGCCCTGGTAATTCCAAGATTGGTCACACCAGGCTGGACCACCACCGCACGGTTTTCAAAATCGATATCAAGGACCTGGTTGAACTTCATCATTGAAAGAAGAACGCCATCCGCCAAGGGCAATGCACCACCGGAAAGGGACGTTCCTGCCCCGCGCGGAACCACTTTCACATCGTTGTCGTGACAGTATTTGAGAACGCGAGACACCTGTTCCACAGTTTCCGGCAGCACGACGATCAAAGGCAATTGGCGGTAGGCTGTCAGGGCATCTGTTTCATAGGCCCGCATTTCACTTTCGTCGTCAATCACCCCTTCTCCGGGAACAATTGCCTGTAAAGCCTTGACAATTTCCTGCCGCCGCCTGAGGACATCCTCGTCAGGAGCGGGCATTGCGATCGCGGTCACGGACTTGGTCCTCCCCGTTTGCAGACCATTGATGATCCACTTAAGTAGCTCTTGCGTATTTAGACGTGAGCATCAAAAAGTTTTCTGAAGTCTGGCAGAAATCAGACGCCAGAAAAATGGCCGAAGACAAACTAAATGTCTTTCTGAGAGTTTGAAAATGAGCAATCTGACGGACATGGAGATTTTTGCCCGGGTCGTGGGCGCGGGTAGCATGTCGGCCGCCGGCCGGGAAATGAACCTGTCTCCTGCCGTGGTTTCCAAGCGAATCCGCAGGCTAGAAGAGAAACTCGGCAGCCGGCTGCTTCAACGCACGACGCGCCAAATTGCCATGACTGAAGCCGGACAAGGGTTTTATGAGCGCGTGATTGCGATCCTGGCATCGGTGGAAGAGGCCGAATCTTTTGTGTCCCGAGGCTCGGCGAAAGCCCGGGGCAATTTAAAGGTTGCAGTGCCCACCTCCTTTGGTCGCCTGCACATTGCACCTCACATCGGCGACTTTCTGACCAAAAACCCTGATCTTTCAATCAATCTCGACCTGTCGGATGATTTCGTCGATATCGTCGGCGAAGGTTATGATTTGGCAATCCGCATTGCTGAACTCTCCGATTCCAGTCTTGTCGCCCGGAGACTAGCTCCGGTGCATCGGATACTGTGCGCCAGCCCAGACTACATTGAGAAGTATGGCACACCACACTCGATTGAAGATCTTTTGGCGAACCATGTGACGCTTGCAGCAGCGAATCAGGACCCTTGGCGCCTTGCTGGCCCAAACGGCATTGAAACGGTGCGTACGCAGTCACCGGTCAAAACGAACTCCAGCGAAGTGGTGCGGGAATGCCTCCTCTCCGGTATCGGTATTGCCCTCAGATCGACCTGGGATATTGGACCGGAGCTTCGGGAGGGAAAACTACATGTCCTCCTGCCAGAGTACAGGGCATCCAAAGACGTCGGACTTTATGCCGTTTATCCAAGCCGGCAATTTCTCCCGGCGAAAGTTCGGGTATTTATTGATTTCCTGGCTGGTCTCTATGGCTCCGCGCCCTACTGGGACACCGGGTTGGATGAATGGCTCAATCAGCTACGTCCTGCTCGGGCAAGCTAGTATCGGTTTTGGCGAGATAATAGTCCCTGACAAGCGGTAGAATACGTATGCGACGGCACGTCGCTTGCAAGTTGGCTTGACTTCCTATTGATTTGGCGCGGGTTTTTAACCGCTCATATCGAGGGAGATACACATGAAGCGACTGCTGATGATTGCCGGAACTGCGCTCCTGGCACTTACAGCCCAGGCCAGCGCCGAAGGCGATCCGGCCAAAGGTGAAAAAGTCTTTAGGAAATGCAAGGCGTGCCATGCCGTTGGTGAAAAAGCCAAGAACAAGGTTGGGCCGCAGCTGAACGGTGTAATCGACCGGGCTTGGGGTTCCATCGAAGGCTATAAGTATTCCAAAGGTCTGCTTGAAATGGCTGATGGCAAAGTGTGGGATACAGCAACACTTGATGCGTATCTGACCAAGCCGAAAGATGTCATTCCAAAAACTAAAATGGCATTTGCCGGTCTGAAGAAAGAAGCAGACCGCGCCAACGTGATTGCCTACATGGCTCAATTCAACGAAGATGGCTCTAAAAAGTAAGCCACTTTTGTTTTAGATAAGGGCCGGGTTCTCCCGGCCCTTTTTTATTAGCCCGTGTTTCAAAATCGGATGACGGCTGGGCCACTTTTCTTAGGCGGATCCGTAAGACACGCCAGATCTCGAAACAGCACACACCTCACACCGCTTGCATCCTGCCGTAACTTCCTGTTGATTTGACCCTGGGTCACCACACCCAGATTGAGGGAGAAACACATGAAGCGACTGCTGATGATTGCCGGAACCGCGCTTCTGGCTCTTACTGCCCAGGCCAGCGCCGAAGGCGATCCGGCTAAAGGCGAAAAGGTCTTTAGGAAGTGCAAGGCGTGTCATGCCGTTGGTGAAAAGGCCAAGAACAAGGTTGGCCCGCAGCTGAACGGCGTTGTCGACCGGGCTTGGGGTTCCGTCGAAGGCTATAAATACTCAAAAGCCCTGCTTGAAATGGCAGACGGCAAGGTTTGGGACGCGGCGAACCTTGACGCATACCTTACCAAACCGAAGGACCTGATCCCGAAAGGTAAGATGGCATTTGCCGGCCTGAAAAAAGAAGCAGACCGCGCCAATGTGATTGCCTATATGGCTCAGTTCAACGAAGACGGTTCTACCAAATAAGCCGCTCCAATTTCTAATATGGGCCAGGGTTTCCTGGCCCATATTGGCTATTTAGGCGTCATCCATATCCTCTTTGGAATGATGCGCCCGGATCCTGTTCACGATCCACCAAATGACAAATATAACAGCTGGAACTGCCACTGCGGTTGTCACCGTGGCACTTGGAACCGGCAAGCCTGCATCCTTGCTGCCCTTGGCAAGATAAGACAATAATCCCACGACATAGTAGCTGATCGCTGCAACCGAGAGGCCTTCAACGGTCTGCTGCAACCGCAACTGCAGCCGCGCCCGCCGGTTCATGGATTGAAGCAGGGATCGGTTCTGCTGCTCCAGATCCACATCAACCCGGGTTCTGAGCAGCGTCGTGGCTCGGGCTAGTTTGCGCGACAGCATGGCCTGCCGGTCCTCAATCGCTTGGCAGGTGCGCATGGCAGGTGATAACCGCCTGGCCAGAAATGACGACATCGACAAATCCCCGGGATTGGCTTCTTCCTGCAAGGCCGTCAGACGGACATTGACGATCTCATAATAGGCCCTGCTGGCGCCAAACCGGAACGTGCTGGCGGTGGCTCCAGCTTCCAAAGCCGCGGCAAGGCCGGTGAACTTATCGAGCAGCTCCCGGTTGGAATCCAGACCCGAGGCTTCTTTCATCTGTTCAGTCAAACTGGCGAGTTCGATTTCAAACCGCCGAATATCCGGCTGAAGATCGTTCGCTTCAAACAGCCCAAGCATGGCAAGTGTTCGATAGGTTTCCAGTTCCAGAAGCCTCTGGACGACCGTCCCGGACTGCACATCACTCATAGTGTGATTAAAAACCAAAAACCGCGACAAACCATCGCCGTCCTGACGGAAATCCGTCGCAACGGTCGCTTGTCCATTTTCCAGAGATGAGACGGCCATACTGCCGATGTCGAAAGCGGTGCGCCACGTGTCGTCCGCCAGCTCGTTGTGCAATTCAAGGCGCACGGCAACCAGTAAGTCGCCAGGAGCCCGGAAGGCGGCTCCAAATGGATGGCCCGTTGGAATGGAGTTAAAAATGCGGCCCGAAGTCGCCGCTCCATCCCAGGTGTAGGTGGTGAATTCGGCATGCTGCTCCCAATTCAGCGTGCCTTCACCGAATTCAACCCGGTGGTACCGGGTTCCTTGTGCGGGACCGGCCGCACCGCGCGACCTACAGAATTCCCCAAGCCAAACCTTGTCCTCAGCCGCTTCTTGGGAGTTCGTCAAAAACGCGTAGTGAAGGACGACCCGCGGTGTCGACAACGGCCGGAAAGGACGCGCATGAACTTCGCCTAAAACCCGCTCCCGCAAAGGTGAGGTCCGAAAAGATGGCAGCACACCGCCTATATCCTGATGACTTCCCAAACTGTTGCCCCTCCTTGCCTCCGGCAGCCAAAACAACATGGCGGCTGCGCTTACAAAAGACCACTGGGTTTTTCACGTTTGGGAAAGATGACATATGCGCGCGTTTGCAATCAGCTTGATTGCGGCACAAGCGCGCCTAAAATTGGATAAATAATTTGACCAATTTTGAATTCTGCGCTATTTTCCCGAGAATTCTAGTGATCGAGGCCGCATGTTTCAGCCAATAAATCATCACAAAACCGCAGATGCGGCGGTAGACCAGATTGAAGAACTCATCCTCAAAGGAGTTCTCAAGTCTGGCGACCGCCTGCCTGCCGAACGGGTTTTGTCGGAACAAATGCAGGTGTCCCGCCCGGTGTTGCGCGATGCGCTCAAGACCTTGGAAGAGCGGAACCTGATTGAAGCCCGGCAAGGTGGCGGAACCTTCGTCTGCGATCTCATTGGATCGATCTTTTCCGAAGCGATAGTGCAATTGATTTCCCGCCACCCGTCCGCTGTCAGCGATTATTTCGATTTCCGACGCGGCATTGAGGGCCAGGCTTCGGCGATGGCCGCCGTCCGCGCTGCACCCTCCGATATCAGCAGGCTCAAAGACATCATCGAACAGATGGATGCCGCACATGAAAACCAGGATGTAACACTGGAAAGCCAACTGGACGTCGCCTTTCACAATGCGGTCGGTGAAGCGGCACACAACGTCGTCATGCTGCACACCTTGCGTTCGTGTTACCGCCTCTTGGAAAACGGCGTTTTCTATAATCGCGGGCGTCTCTACCATCACCCGTCTGCACGCACGGAAGTGCTCAATCACCACAAGACAATCTACCAGGCGATATCGGCAGGTGATCCGAACCTGGCCCGGCAGGCTGCCGAAGAACATATCGATTATGTCCGCGCCACACTCGCCGCAACCGAACAGCTGGACCAGCGCGAACAACTTGCTGGCCTCAGACGATTTGAAACAACTGCCCGTACAGCCAAGAAATAGTTCGAGGGAGAGACCCGATGCCCATCGTAACCGACGTCGCTGATATGCAGGCCCTCGCCAAACGGCGGGTGCCCAAAATGTTTTATGACTACGCCGACACCGGCTCCTGGACCCAGAGCACCTATTGGGACAATGAAGCCGCTTTTCAACGGCAAAAACTGCGCCAGCGGGTTGCCCGCAACATCGATAACCGATCTGTGAAAACCACAATGATCGGCGAAGAGGTCTCTATGCCGGTTGCCCTTGCTCCGGTCGGATTGACCGGGATGCAGCACGCGGATGGGGAAATTCTGGCAGCACAGGCAGCGGAAGAGTTCGGTGTTCCCTTCACCCTTTCCACGATGAGCGTCTGTTCTATCGAGGACGTTGCTGAAAACACCAAAAACCCGTTCTGGTTCCAGCTTTATGTCATGCGGGACCGCGGGTTTTCCGAAAGCTTGATGCAGCGCGCGCTGGCGGCGAATTGTTCCACGCTTGTCCTAACTCTCGACCTGCAGGTTCTAGGGCAGCGCCACCGCGATATTAAAAACGGCCTCAGCACCCCGCCGAAACCCAAACCGCATGTCTTGATAGACCTGGCGACCAAACTGCGCTGGTGCTGGAAAATGGCACAAACCAAGCGCCATGAGTTCGGCAATATCGTCGGACATGTGTCCGGTGTCGAAGACATGACATCCCTTGCAGAATGGACTGCGAGCCAGTTTGATCCGACACTCGATTGGTCGTCTGTTGAGTGGGTCAAAAAGCATTGGGACCGCAAGCTGATCCTGAAAGGGATCAATGACGTCGAGGATGCCAAGATCGCTGCAGACCTCGGGGCTGATGCGATCGTTGTCTCCAATCACGGCGGCCGGCAACTGGATGGCGCGCTAGCGTCTTATGACATCCTCGGTGACATCGTCGACGCGGTCGGCGACAAGATCGAAGTGCATGTCGATGGCGGCATCCGCTCTGGCCAGGATGTCTTCAAAGCCGTCGCGATGGGTGCCCACAGCACCTATATCGGCCGGGCCTTTATATACGGTCTCGGTGCCCGTGGAAAAACCGGCGTCCGTGAAGTGCTAGATATCATGCACAAGGAACTCGACGTCACCATGGGCCTCTGCGGCGAAACCGACATCAAGAACGTCGGACGGCACAATCTGGTCCTTTAACAGCCTAGAGTTATAGGCTGTTCAAAATAGTAGTTCTGGCCGGTCAGCGATCTAAAGTGCGCTGGCCGGATCTTCTAAGGCGGCAATTCATCGACACCGCTGATCCTTTCATCAAAAACAATCATTTGCGTTGAACTATCAAGACGACCAGATTGGTGGTCTTCCTGCCAAGATGAGTTGATGTGATGAGCCTTGCCCAGCCAGCCCTAAACCGATCCGATCTGAACACAACCGATCTCGGCCTGTACGCGGCCACCGTGTTTGCATGGGGTTTCAGCTGGATCGCAATGAAAGGGCAGATTTCCAGCGTTTCCCCCGAAGTTTCAGTGTTTTGGCGGTTTGTTGTCGCCGCAGCCATGATGATGGCCTGGGTCCGGGCAAAAGGTTATCCCTTGAGCTTTCCAGCAAAAGATCACATTCGCTTTGCCGGCCTTGGTGCCCTGCTGTTTTCGACGAACTTCACCCTATTTTATTATGGTGCGGCCTATCTGCCGTCGGGCTTGCTAGCCGTTGTTTTCTCCACGGCATCAGTCTTCAACATCTTCCTGGGGCTACTTTTGTTCCGCCAGCGCCCGAGCCTCCTTGCGCTTGCTGCCGGCCTTCTCGGATTTTCCGGAATTGCTTTGATGTTCTGGCCGAACATGGCTGGAGCGCAGATAGATACCGGTGTTGCGATCGGTCTAGGCTTTTGTATCTGCGGAACTCTGTCGTTTTGCCTCGGCAACATGCTATCGGCTGATACCCAGCGCCGAGGGATCGGGGTGATGCCCGCCACTGCCTGGGGCATGGTCTACGGCATGATTTTTCTGGGCCTCTTCGCAGCCATCCGTGGCCGAAGCTTTGCCGTTGAATGGACCCTTCCTTACCTCGGCAGCCTTGTCTATCTGGCTTTGGTCGCCTCGGTGATAGCCTTTGCCTCCTATTTGACTCTGCTTGGGCGGATAGGGTCAGCGCGCGCCGGTTATGCGACCGTGCTGTTCCCGATCGTGGCCCTCGCGGTCTCAACCATATTCGAAGGGTATCAGTGGACGCCGCTGGCAATCACCGGCCTTGGCTGTGTTCTGGCTGGCAATATCATGATGTTGCGTGCCCGCTAACGCAGCGCGCCTTCCATAAACTGCATCAATTGAATTGAACCGCTATTCTGCGGCCTCTTGATTGGTCATCGTACCGACGTTGCCAATTGCAGCAATCAGATGGTTGCACAACCGGTCGTGCATGGGCTGGCGGGCATTGTCAGACCGCAACAGCGCAATGTCACAATGGGTCAGAGCTGGAAAACCGTCCTTCTCGTCCAGAATGCGCATGCCATCTCGTATTGCGCTTTCCGGAAACACGGTCACGGCCAATCCGGCATGCACAGCGCCAACCAAGGCTGATGCACTGGCACTGGTATAAGACACACGATACCGCTTTCCGACACGATCGAGCGCATCCATGGACAGACGCCGCCAGCTGCAGCTGGTTGGGCCGAGCGCCAGACGGATGACGTCTTGGGTGTGCGCACAGTGCTGTTCCGATGTCACCCAATAGAGGGGTTCCCGCCGGATGATCTCTCCGTGCAACTCGCTGGTATCTCCGGACGTGGTAATCGCCACATCCAGCTCACCGTTCCGAATGGCATCGGTCAAACGCGCGCTGCTGGTGCATTCAACCTGCACTTCGATAGACGGATTGAGCCGGTTGAAGGCGGCAAGAACTTGCGGCAACAGCCGGTCAGCGTAGTCGTCCGGTACACCGAGTTTGACGAAACCGATTTCTTTTTTGCCATTAAAAGCCGAAAGGGTCTCATCGTTCAGCTGAATCATCCGCCGGGCATATTCAACCAGCCGCAGCCCCTGCTCGGTCAACCGGGATTGGCGCCCATCCTTTATAAAAATCGGCTGACCAACCCGCTCTTCCAAGCGGCGCATTTGCATGGAAACAGCCGATTGTGTTTTGTGAACCGCTTCACCCGCCTTTGTGAAACTGCCGAGTTCGGCGATCGCCAGAAATGTCCGTAGCTGGTCAATATCAAGGGCATGGCTCATGGAACTCTCCAAGCACGGCGCAAAAAACTCAGAACAACATCATCAAATTCGATCAGTAATACCTTATTACATCAAAATTGCTGACGACTCAAACATTGATCATTCAGCTGCATGAGGAACGGACAGGTTATCAAGTGAGGACATGATGTGCTCTACCAAAGCATCTGTGACCCGCGAGCTGTTGTGCCAGGATTTCATGATCCCGATCTCGCATTCCGGCAACCGCGGGAAGCCTTCCGCTTCGGTTAGGACACGCATGCCGGAGCGCAGGGCGGACTCCGGTAGAACCGAAATCGCCAGCCCCGCCAAGACAGCAGCGCCAACCGCCGTTGAGTTCCAGCTTGAATAAAGCAACCGGTACTCACGCAATTGATCTTCCAAGGCACTTAGGGCGGCCTTGCGCCAATCGCATGTCGCGCGGCCCAACGCCAGCGGTAAGACTGTTTCGTTTTCGGTGGCGTGCCGGGCAGATGCGACCCATAGCAAAGGTTCGCGTCTTAGAATTTCGACATTCTTCCGGCCCTTTTTCTGGACGTGCGTGATGATGGCGACATCCAACTCACCTTCCACAATCATGTCCGCAAGATTGGGGGTTGGCGCGCAAACAACACTGACCTCAGCCTTCGGGTTTGACCTTGAAAAGCGCGCTAGAATCTCTGGCAGGAACCGGTCTGCGTAATCGTCAGGCGTCCCGAGGCGGACCAAGCCCGCGAGCTCCGTATCGTCAAAGGCAGCCAGGGTTTCATCGTTCAACTGCACAAGGCGACGTGCGTAGTGCAGCAGCCGTTCGCCATGCTCTGTCAGCTTGGACTGACGCCCGACGCGGACAAACAGCGGTTTGTCAATGCGTTCTTCCAAACGCCGCATCTGCATCGATACCGCCGACTGCGTCTTGTGAACGCTGTCCGCCGCCTTGGTGAAACTGCCGGTTTCGGCAATCGCCACGAAGGTTCGCAGCTGATCCAGATCAAGCATTCTGCCTCGCAAAAAGTTTGTAGCTCGGGCCTTGCCGAGAAAGAACCGCTCCAAATGGCGGGTTTCCCAGGCAAACGCGCCCTCAGAAATTCATATCACAATATCTGATTATTCTCATCAAAAACATTCGTTGGAATTATGTATCGAACTATAGCATTTAAGCATTGTTCCAAACACAGGACCGCCTTTGAGGCGCGGAACAAGCTGCCGGAAATTCCTTCGGCCGCTCACAGGAGAATTACGCCATGACACACATCGCACACCACCCGATTTTCGCTCTTTCCGGGCAGCTGGTTGCCCGTGCCCTGCGCGTTTTCACAAATCGTCGTCAGGTCACCCAACTTTCGACGTTGAGCGATGAGGCATTGAAGGACATTGGTTTGACCCGGAGCGATGTTCGACGGGCCATTGCACTTCCGTTTTACTCAGACCCAGCACCGTTTCTGAGGCAGATGGCCGATGGCCACAACCCGCTCGCGCTGCAAATCCTCCCAATTGCAGCCAACACAGCGCCGCACACACAGAAGCCATCAGTATCTTTGGTTCATCCCCGGCCAGAGATAGCTGCCTGATTTATTGACCTTCATAGCAGCCCCTGTCGGCAAGCCTTGCTGACGTAAACTGACCCGCCTTTTTGGCGGGTCTTTTTTTGTTCTTATTTGCCGAGGTTCCGGGTCGCCGTTGCAAAGAAATTGTCAAATGCCTTCAGCTGGCTGGACTGCAGGTCGCGGCCAGCAGACATCCATCCGGACACCATTTCCTCAAACTCCGAACTTTCTTCCTCGGAACCGGCCTCTTCCAGGGCCTCATCTTCAACCGGTTCGTCTTCAGCTTCTGGTTCCGGAGCCTCGTCCGATGCGGCCTCCCTAGATGGTCTCAGGAAGGAGCCCCAAAACGCATTCATGGCATCGGTATAGTTGTGCAGATAATCGATCGGCGCCGGAGCGCGTTTCGGCCGGCCGCGCGCAAATCCCCGCATATAGGCATCGAGAAGCACCTGAGCTTCGCCTTGAAGGAACGGCCGCGCGATCTGGCCAAAGGCTAAGGTTGCTGCAACGGGCATCATCTCTTGAACGGCATCGCTCTGCAAACCGGTGACACCGGAGATTTGTGCTGCGAGTGCCTGCTGGACCGCTTCCGGCCCAAAGAATGGAATCAAAGATTGCTGCGTCGGCGTTTGGAAGAAATTTGCGTAAGCAGACATCGGATTTGCGGCGCCACTGGCCATTTGTGTGGCCTGATTGAACCAATCCGGAAGGCCGGACATCGGACCGCCAAAATGCTGGAAACCGGTCAAGGCAGCCGGCATCAGTTGTTCCATCACACGATTAAGATCGTCAGTGGACCAGCCAAAGCGTTCCTGCACGTCTTCAGAGAGGGAGAAAATATTGAATGGCGGTGGCGCCGAATCGTTCTCTGTCATCACGCGGTCCCGGATGTCTTGCGCAAAGCCCTGAGAAACAAGGCTGTCTTCACAAGAGTGACCTGAACCGCGTGGAAGGTCAATTCATGACCTTCCAGTTTTGCAGTGAAGTGCACCCACTATTGCAGATCAATAGGCGTAGTCCCGGAAGATCTGGGTAAGATCCCCGTCCCAAGATCCATTGTAACGCTGAAGAAGAACATCTGCCGGACACATCCCAGCTGCCAAGGCTTCTTCAACGGGTGCCAAATGTACCCGTTCATCCAGATCGCCGTCGCTCATGCGCGCCCGGCGTTTCAGGCCTTCCTGGGACAACGCCAAAACCTGTTTGGCAACATCCAAAACTGTGCCGTACCGGAACGGTGTTTGCAACGCGGACTTCGGCACATCCCGGCGAAGCGCAGCGCGCTCTTCCGCCGTCCAGTCTTTCACAAGATCATAGGCTTGATCCAGAACACCGGTGTCATAAAGAAGGCCGACCCACAATGCCGGGAGCGCACAAATCCGCCGCCACGGCCCGCCGTCAGCGCCGCGCATTTCGATGTATTTTTTGAGCCGGACATCCGGAAACAAGGTCGATAAGTGGTTGTTCCAGTCGCCCATGCTTGGACGCGCGTCAGGGATCTTTCCTTCCAATGCCCCATTCATGAACGCGCGGAATGTTGTCCCGGTCACATCATGATAGGTGTCGCCTCGTTTGACGAAATACATCGGCACATCGAGAGCCCATTCGACATAACCTTCAAAGCCGAAATCATCGTCAAAGGCAAAAGGCATATCGCCGGTCCGGTCGGCATCGGTATCCGTCCAAATCTGCGCACGGAATGATTTGAAGCCATTCGGCTTTCCGTCGGTGAACGGAGAATTCGCAAAAATCGCCGTTGCGATTGGTTGCAGAGCCAGCCCGACCCGCATTTTTTTGACCATGTCCGCTTCGCTCGCAAAATCCAGATTCACCTGAATTGTTGAAGTGCGGTACATCATATCAAGACCAAGAGTGCCGACCTTCGGCATGTAGGCGGTCATGATGTCATAGCGCGACTTTGGCATGCGCGGCATGTCCGACCGCTCCCAAGTCGGAGCCATTCCGATCCCAAGAAAACCAATTTCCAATGGGCCCGCCACGTCACGCACGTGTGCCAGGTGCTGATTGGCTTCCCGGCAGGTCTGATGGAGGTTGTCGAGCGGTGCGCCGGAGAGTTCAAACTGCCCGCCTGGCTCGATGGAAATCGCTCCACCGCCATGGTCATCGGCAAGCCCGATGATCTTTCCGGCGTCTTCAATCCGCTCCCACCCCAAAAGGCGCTGCATGCCTTCCAGAACAGCTTCGACGCCGTTTGCTCCCTCATACGGGATCGGTGAAAGATCTTTCAGATTGAAACCGAATTTCTCGTGCTCGGTACCGATCCGGAATTCACTAGCCGGTTTACAGCCAGCTTCCAGCGTTGCCGCCAGATCTGCGACCGTTTCAATCGGGGTGGCATCGACCGTATCGCGGGCCATACAACCGTCCTCAGTAGTTTGCGGACCAAATCATAAGGAGCCCAGCCCCCTTAAAAAAGCCGCGATGATCGGATGCCTCTTCGGGCGCTTGTGAGTGTCGGTGATTTAGGAGTCCTGAAACTAGATTGCAAGCGCAGAAGCGACATCAGCGCGCGTCTCACGCAATCCTGAACACGGACAGCGCTTCATCACGGCCACGTAGTTTGACCGGACCAAGGCTGGTTGCACTGGTCCCTTCTGGAAGTTGCGCCATGGTTTCGCTGCTGGCAAGAGCGATAACTTTGGCCTCAGGGTCAACCTCTTTGCCATACTCTTGCAAGCGTGCCGCCACATTCACCGCATCACCTATCACGGTGTAGTTCATCCGTGACTCCGACCCGATATCTCCAACGACAACCTTTCCGGTATGAATGCCGATTCTGAGCCGCATGTTTAGAGCTGGATCTTTTTGAATCTGGTCGGCGAGTGCTTTGACAGCGGCAATTGCTTGTGCGGCATGATCAGGTTGATCAGAAGGTGCACCCCAAAATGCCATCACGCCGTCGCCCAAGAACTTGTCGATTGTTCCATCCCGCTCGGCGATCACATTGGTTACCGTTTCAAAATAGCCATTGAGATAAGCAGCCGTTTCTTCGGCGCTCAAGTGAGATGCCAAATTGGTAAAACCGGCCAGGTCGGTGAAGACGATTGTCATCTCCCGCAGCTCGATGTTCCGGCTTTCAGTCATGCCTTCATCAATCAGCCGTGACACCAGTTGGCGGGGCACATATTTGGCGAACGCATTGAGTGCGCCAATCGATCCGTTGAACGCCTGATTGACATCGTTGAGTTCTGTCAGGCGTGACGACGGCAGTCTATGGGCGGCATTGAACTCTAACTTCCGGAGATCAGCCGCGGTAGTGGCCAAACGGCTAAGCGGCCGGCCAAGGCTCCGGCCGATAAAAAAGGACAAGGCCGCCCCGGCGATCAAGGCGGCAAGAGCTGCATATAAAACAAAACGGGTTTGATCGAGTGTTGCCCCAAATTGATGGGCTTCATACAGAGCTCCAACGATCCATCCGTTCGCAGGCCCGGTCTCCACATCAAAGAAGATCGCGGTATACATGCGACCGGAATCCCGAAACAGACGACCGCTGATTTCACCGCCCATGACATGGGCCAACTGGCCGTCGTCCCACATGTTGTGCAAGGGCGTTTCAGTCAAAACTGAAAGGTCCCGGAGCGGCGCTTCAGGAGTTCCTGCGAAAGCCGCAGCTGGAAGGCCGTTCACCACAATCGCCTTATCGCGGCCAGATAGCAAAAAGACCTGCTGCCTGTCGTCCCAAGTCATCTCTTGCCCGATTTTCGCAAAAACAGAGCGCGGGTAGTGGGCGAACAATCGCTGGCCGTTGCCCAGATCGAGTTCCGCTGTTTTGACGGCAGACAGGTAATCATCGCGCCATTCAAACGCGGACCAGGCCACGTCCGGCACGTCTCCTTCCGGCGCATCGTCCATAACGGTACGCCCAAGCATAAACGTAGCGCCTTCGGGGAGCAGTTTCTTGTAGGCCGCAATATCTGCTTCGGTCAGCTTTTCCTGGCTGTTTTTTGCATGAACCGCAATTGTGCGCAGCAAGGTGTCTTGTTTTTGGAAAAACTTGTCCAGGATCGCCTGGTTGGCATTCAGGATGGCAACCGCTTGTTGATCAAGCAATTGGAGGGCTATCCGCCGGTCCGAAGCCGCCATGAAGGCGATGATCAAGCCGCAAATCACCACCAACGACACGGAAAAGATCAGTCCGAGCGCCACTCCAACCGGGATGCGGATTTTTTTCCGGCCAGTTGTTTCAGATAGTTGTTTGCTGTCTTTGTTCTGAACCGGAGAAACTTTGCCAGATTGCTGAACACGCGGCGATGGAAAGTTCTCCTGGTCCATGACTATTTCCAGTCCCCGGCGGTAGCCTGCACAATCGCCAGAGCGGCGACAGCGGCAGTGTCTGCCCGTAGGATACGCGGCCCCAGCGGGATAGCAGTAACAAAATCCAGGCCCTTTAGAAGGGTGCGCTCATCTTCAGAAAAACCACCTTCGGGACCAATCAGGATCGCCAACGGTGGCGGACCGCTTTCCTTGAGCTGAACAAGAGTGAGCAACGGATTGTCCGTTTCTTCGCCTTCATCGCAAAACAGCAGTTTCCGGCCGGGATGCGCTTCCGGCCAAACGGTCAGGGCATCTTTGAGAGCCTGCGGCGGCAAGACCTTGGGCACCGACAGCACACCGCATTGCTCAGCCGCTTCGGTCACATTGGCTTCCATGCGCTCGACATTCACACGGCTGGCTTGCGTGTGCTGGGTCATCACGGGCATCAGGCTGCCAGCTCCCATTTCAACAGCCTTTTGCACCATGTAATCGAGGCGCGCGTGTTTGAGCGGCGCAAACATATAGATCAGGTCGTTCGGCGCGGTTTGCTCCCGCGTCCGTTCCATCAATTGCAGCACACACTCCCGCCGCCCACCACTGTGGATCTTGGCGAGCCATTCGCCATCGCTGCCATTGAACACCAGCACATAGTCGCCGTCTTTCAATCGCAGGACGTTCAAGAGGTAATTCGCCTGGCCCCGATCCGTTTCAATCCGGGCCCCATCGGCCAATATGTGACGTAGAAAAAGACGCTGCATGTTGAACTCGTATTTCGCCATACGAATTAGGTAGGCGCTGGAATGTGCTCGATTCAAGGCGGAATTCACAAAACAATGGCTCCTGCACAGCATTCGCCATTCCAGCTGACAATGGCCTCTATCCACAAGTAGGCGATCCACTCCCCCTCTTATTCAAACCGAATGGGTCTCAATTCTCCTTCACCAGCCTTGTTTTTACTCCTCAATGGGACGAGAAGTGGCTGAGACGACAGATTTCAGAAGAGTAAGTTCCCGTGGGCCAGTTTGTAGACGACGTCTCCCGAATCCATGACCTCTTGTCCAAGGTGCTGAAGCCGACACCGCTTCAACACAGCCAATATCTTTCGGACCTTCATCAGGCCGACATTTGGCTGAAACGTGAGGACTTAACACCGGTCCGCAGCTACAAAGTACGGGGCGCTTACGCCTTCATTCATGAGGCGCTTGCAGCTGATCCTGATTGCCCTTTGTTCGTTTGCTCATCGGCAGGCAACCACGCTCAGGGCTTTGCGTATGCGTGCCGTCATTTTGGCAAGCCGGGCGTTGTCTTTATGCCTCTGACCACACCCCAGCAGAAGATCTTAAAAACCAAATCGTTCGGCGCCCCGCTGGTGGACATCAAACTGATCGGTGATGGGTTTGACGATGCTAACAAAGCCGCGATGGAGTATTGCGCGACCAACAACGGCTTAATGGTGCCGCCGTTCGATCATCCAACGATCATCTTGGGTCAGGCGACCGTGGGCAAAGAGATCGTCGAACAGACACCAGCTGGTCTCGAATGGGACAGGCTGATCCTCCCGGTGGGCGGCGGCGGTCTGTCGGCAGGCATCACAAAGTATTTTGCCGAGGAAGGCCTCAAGACAGAGTTCAGTCTGGTTGAGCCGGAAAATGCCCCTAGCCTTTACAAAAGCCTTGAAGCTCGAGACCGTCTGCGGCTCGACCGGGTCGACAACTTTGTCGACGGGGCTGCAGTTGCCCAGATCGGAGCGGAGAACTTCAAGCAACTTTCCAAATTCACGCCGGAAGATGTGATTCTTGCCCCCACCGACGGCGTCTGTTCCACCATGATCGACATGCTCAACATTGAGGGGATTGTTCTGGAACCCGCCGGGGCGCTCGCCATCGACGCTCTGAACCGGCTGCCAAAGGACCAGGTGCAAGGCAAAAAAATAGTCTGTGTTGTCTCAGGTGGCAACTTCGATTTCGAACGTTTGCCAGAGGTCAAAGAGCGGGCTCTAAAATTCTCAGGTTTGAAGAAATACTATGTCATCCAGCTGCCGCAGCGACCGGGTGCTCTGAAGGATTTCCTTTCGTTGCTCGGCCCGGAAGACGACATTGCCCGTTTTGAATACTTGAAAAAATCGGCCCGCAATTTCGGTTCGGTGCTTCTTGGCATTGAAACAAAACGGCCGGAAAACTTTCAAACGCTTCACGACAGTTTCGACCGCTCAGACATCCGCTGGGAGGACATCACTGACAATGAAGCAATCGCAAATTTTGTGATCTGAGCATTCAGTTTCTGCCTCTTGACCGCCTCAACAGGACCGGCCAATTTCGGACCATAAACAGGAATCATGACTTTGGCCGATACCCAATCGAATGTTGCAGAGTTTTCTGTCTCAGAACTCTCGTTTTCCATTAAACGCACGATGGAAGATTCCTTTGGGTACGTGCGGGTACGCGGGGAACTCGGCCGAATTTCCCGGCCCGGATCGGGGCATATCTATCTGGACTTGAAAGATGACCGGGCGGTCCTGTCCGGAGTGATCTGGCGGGGAGTTGCCTCCAAGCTGAAAATCCAGCCCGAACAAGGATTGGAAGTGATCGCCACCGGCAAGATCACAACCTTCCCTGGCCAATCGAAATACCAGATGGTCATTGATGCGCTGGAACCGGCCGGAGCCGGGGCGTTGATGGCGCTTTTGGAAGAACGCAAAAAGAAACTCGCCGCCGAAGGCTTGTTTGCCGATGAGCGCAAGCGCTCCTTGCCGTCTCTACCAAAAGTCGTTGGCGTGGTGACCTCTCCAACCGGCGCAGTGATCCGCGATATCCTGCATCGGATATCAGATCGCTTTCCGCTGCATGTCCTGGTCTGGCCGGTCCGGGTGCAGGGCGAAACAAGCGGTGCGGAGGTCGCCAACGGCATTCGCGGTTTTAATGCGCTTGAACCTGGCGGCCCAATTCCCCGCCCGGATCTTCTCATCGTCGCGCGCGGCGGTGGCAGCATTGAGGACCTTTGGGGGTTCAACGAAGAAGCCGTCGTAAGAGCTGCGGCCGATAGTGACATTCCGCTGATATCGGCTGTAGGCCACGAGACCGACTGGACTTTGATTGATCTCGCAGCAGACCTACGCGCCCCAACTCCCACCGGGGCTGCCGAAATCGCAGTACCGGTCAAAGCCGAACTGATGGCGTTGGTCGATGACCGGGCACGCCGCTTGTCGACCGGTTTGCAGCGGTTTGTTAGCTCCCGGCGGACTGAACTTCGCGCGGCCAGTGCCGCCCTGCCCGCGCCGCGGGACTTGCTGGCTCTGCCGCGTCAACGTTTTGATACAGCCGCCAACAGCTTGGAACGCGGTCTGATCGTCAACACCAAACATCATCGCTCAGCCTATCAAAACACCTCAGCGCGCCTGTCACCGATCGTGCTGACGCGCCTGAGCACCAAAGCACGCCAGGATCTGTCGGTCATTGCAGACCGCCAACAACGGGCTCTGCAGGTCGGCGTCGCCCAGAAACGTCAGGCCTTTACAGCTCTTGAAGCCCGCCTGACTCCGGCTCGGTTTAATCAGCAAACAGAGCTTTCTAAGGAACGGATTACAGGCCTTGGCGAGCGGTTGGACAGGGCCTATCTGGCACGGATCAAAGACAACGCGATCCACCTGGATGGCTTACAAAAACTCCTGAAGTCCCTGTCATATAAAGATGTCCTGGCCCGTGGGTATGCGGTGGTGCGTGATGCCGACGGCCTACCTGTCCGTTCGGCTGCATCTGTGACCTCTGGCGAAGCGCTATCGGTGGAATTGGCGGACGGCACAATCGATGCTGTGGCCATGAGCGGCGATGCAAGTCCGAAAAAAACCAAGCCTGCAGCGAAGAAGAAATCTGGCGCCAAAGAAGCGCCAGCGGATCAAGGCAGCTTGTTTTAAAAAGGCATCCGGCAACTTCGCTGTTCAATCAAAGTAAGAAAGTTTTTACGTAATCTCTTACCGGAGGCTTAACGCATCCGCTCTACGCTCAATGTTGATATTCCTTGGGTGCCGAGCAAAGGTATAGAGTCTATGCGCGCTACGCCTGAAAACTCTCGAAACAGCGGTATGGACTTTAACTCCGCCGGCGCATTCTCCGTGCCGCCGGTTTCATCGACCACCTTTACCCAACGGGCCTACGATGCCTCAACAGACCGGCACAGATCCGCTCACCGCACGGGTTTGTGGTCAATGATCTGTTTCGTTTGCGGCACTCTGTTCGGTTTCCGGGGACGCGTGGGCCGCCTCGACTATTGGATCATCGGCACGGCCTACACGTTCACATCCATCGTCGGATATTTTGCCTTTGCGCAGGCGGTCGGCTCCCTCAACTGGAGCGACATTACAGCCGCCACGCAAGACCCAGGCTTTGTGCTCCGTTTCTTAACCTTTTGTTTTGTCATGATGATGCTGCGCTTTTCACTTGAAGCGCGCCGGTTTCAGGACCGCGGATTGTCCGGCTATTGGTACTTCGGCTATCTCGTTCCGGGGCTGAACGTTTTTCTGTTGGTCGCCAACAGCATATTCCCGGGGACGCAAGGGGCCAATCGATACGATATTTGATCAACTGCCACACATTCTTATAACCACTTGACGATCAGCGTTTTTTCAACGCGCGTGCCAGTTAGGCCAATAAAGATTTTCCTACAATTCCACCTATTATCTTAATACTCTCTTTGCGGGATATGATTTAAAACTCTCGCTATAATTGTTGCGAGGCAGATTTAATATGAATAGTCGAAAGTCATTTGGCAGACGTGGTCTTGATGAAACTCAAACAAAACGAAACCCGGTTTTCATCAACCCAACACAAAACGCCTCAGCGCTCGCTTCAAGTGGTCCGGTCCAGTTTCGGGAAAACGAAGAAATTTCTGCCGGACAGCTTGTTATAACGAGTCTGGCTTTCATGTTCTCTTTTCAAGGACGAATTAGTCGCAGGATGTATTGGTACATGTACCTCTTGCAGTTCGTGCTGTCCTTCGGCATTTCCTTTCCGCTGTTTCTAAACGAAAACATCAACGGAAACCCGGATAGTACTCTACCAACAGGTTTTGTATGGGTGCTGCCTTTATACATCGCGCTCTTTGTTTTTGGTCTATCGGTCACAGCGCGCCGTATGCACGACCGAGGCGTTTCGGCCTACTGGATATTAAGCTGGGGCATTCCATTTGTCGGCATCCCTATTTGCCTGGTGCAAACCTTTAAGAACATGTTTTTTGCGGGCACGCCGGGCCGTAACAGATTTGGAATCTAATAAAAAAGCCGCCGGAAACACCGGCGGCTCTTTGAGTGGTGTGCTTGAGCCAGCCTATCCCATCAAGGACGGCAGTAGCGTGATGATCGACGGGAAGGCCAGCAACCCGCCGATCGTCAGAACGTCGGCGATGAAGAACGGGATACAGCCGCGGAAGACTTCTTGTACCGGAATGTCAGGCCGCACCCCCGACACGACAAAGCAGTTCAGTCCTATCGGCGGTGTGATCAGACAAAGCTCCGCCATTTTGACGACCAGGATGCCGAACCAGATCGCGCAGGCCTCACCGGACATGCCAAAGGCACTGTCAGCAGCCGAGACCCCTTCACCGCCATTCAGCGCAATAACCGCCGGATAGACAACCGGGAGCGTCAAGATCAACATCCCGATGGCATCCATGAACATGCCAAGCACCGCATAAGCGAGCAGGATGCAGATCATCACGATCCATGGCGAGTATTCCAGCCCGACGATGAAGTCCCGAAAAGCATCTGGAAGCCCCGCAAATCCTAAGAACCGGACATAAACTAGAACCCCCCAGATAAGGGTGAAGATCATCACCGTTAGCTTGGCAGTTTCATGGAGGGCTTGCCCCAATTGCCGGGTCTTCATGCCCTTGGCAAAGGCGACCATCAAGACAACAAAGGCCCCGAGAGACCCAGCCTCTGTCGGCGTTGCCAAGCCGAAGAAGAACGAACAGAAGATGATCGCGACAACGGCAATAATCGGCAGCGTACCCGGAACGCTTTCAAAGCGTTGCTTCCAGGTAAAACCCTTAATGGCTGGCGCATCCCCGCGCCAAGCAGATACCCCAACGATGATGCCGACGTAAATCAGCGCCGAGAACACCCCCGGCAAGAAACCCGCAATCAGCAATTTACCGACGGATTGTTCGACCAGGATCGCGTAGATCACCAGAATGGCCGATGGCGGGATCAGCGAGGCCAGCGTACCACCGGCAGCAACAACTGCCGACGACAGCCGCTTGGAATATCCTTCGGCCAGCATTTCCGGGATTGCGACGCGGGCAAAGACGGCAGCAGTGGCAACGGACGCTCCGGACACAGCCGCAAAGCCGGCCGTTGAAAACACCGTACCAACTGCCATACCGCCTGGCAGCCAGCCCAGCCAGCGTTTGGCCGCTTCAAACAGTTGTTTGGTGAAGCCGGCATAAAAGGCTAGGAAGCCGATCAGAATGAACGTCGGCAAAACCGAAAGAGCGTATGTGACGGATTTCGAATGCGGGATAGTGCCAGCCATTTTCAGCGCAACGAAAAACCCGCGCTCAAAACCCATTTTCATCGAGAAATGGATGATCAGTCCGACAAGCCCGACAAAGGCTGCGGCAAAAGCAACCCGAACCCCAAGGATGACGAGGACCAGCAAGACGCCGGTCATCAAGAGACCTACTTCAAACGGTGTCATTTGGCGTCTCCTGCAACAGCTTCGTCGCCGAAGGCTTCTTCAATTTCATGCTGGGCGACCTTTTCGACATCTTCGATCACCGGAACAGCGATCGGGGCCTGATTCGGATCGCGGACCAACCGGGCATATCCGTAAATCTGCATCATCAGGCGCAGGAAAAGGAGGCTGAGCGCCACCGGAATGACGAGTTTCGATGGCCATGTCGGCAAACGAATGTCCATCGTGCTGTCGCCAATCGACCAGGACCGGTCGAAATGAAACAGGGAGCCCCAGATAAGCAGCGCCACGGTAAAGGCGATGATAATGACCCCGATCATCTCACACACGTAGAGTGCCCGGCCACTGAGTTTGCCAAGCACGATTTCCATGCGGATATGACCGCCAACACGCTGGCAATAGGCAACGCCAGCGAAAGCGAAGATCGCCATGGCCTGCTCGGTGATGTCGATGAATCCGGGAATCGGCGCATTGAACATGAGTCGGCCCATAACCTGGGCAACCGCCAGAAGCATCAAAGCCAGAATGGAAAATGCAGCAATCAGGTTGAAGCCGTTTTCAACATGGCCGAGCCAACCGTCAAAACGGATATAGGTGGCGGGGCGCTCCGGACCGGACCCGCCGGAGGGGTGAGGTATGTTCATAAAATCAGCCCTATGGAAAGCCTCTCCGGCACAGAGTGCCGGAAAGACATTGTCGTTGTTGAGTGAGGCTGACGTTATTCAGCGATGGTCTTTTTGACCATGTCGAGCAGTTCTTGTGCCGGCAGACCATTAGCGGTTTGCTCTTCGATCCAAGCCGCCTGGATTGGGCCAGCTTTTTCTGCAAAGGCAGCCAGTTCTGCATCAGAATACTCGATCTGCTGGATGCCGCGGCTTTCCAGTTCCGGCCACCACTTGTCATAGACCTTGGCGTAGGTTGCTAGGTAGTGGTCAAGTGCCGGATCGACAGATGCGTCGAGGGCTGCCTTGAACTCGTCGGAGAGCGCTGCATAGGCGTCGGTGTTCACCACAACCGGGCAATGTACTGTTCCCGGGTTGAGGTTTTTGGTCCACCAGTCAGCAACTTCGATCACCTTGAACGCCAAGTGGGCGTGCGGAGCAAAACCAGCGGCCTGAACCGTACCGGAATCGATCGCCTGATAGGTTTCAGAAGCGGTAACGGATGTCGGAACAGCACCGGCTGCTTCCATCAGCTTGCCGAGGCCACCTAGTGCCCGAACGCGCATGCCTTCAAAGTTTGAAACCGACGACGGCACATCACCTTTACCAGCAAAGTTGTACTGCGGCATTGGCGACGGCATCAGCAGCTTGGCGTTCCAGCGGCCCAGATCCTTTTGAACGGCCGGATGCTCGTAAAGCGCCTTGGACACCTTCACTTCGGTTTCCAGGTCGGCAACGCCCAGGAACGGCAGCTCCAGAACGGTCAGGGTCGGGTTTTTGTCGGCATGATAAGAGGCACAGAACTGAGCCATCTCAAACGCGCCAAAGGAGATCCCATCGAGGTTTTCACGCGACTTGGACAGTGCGCCGCCGTAGTGCAGTTTGATTTCAAACTTGCCGTCGGTCTTTGCGGCAACTTCTTCGGCCAGTTTTTCAACGTGCTCGGTGAACGCCCGGCGTTTGCCCCAAAGGGATACATTCCAGGTGACGTCGGCGGCGAAGGTTTCAGTTGCGAAAATAAGTCCAAGCGCAGCTGCGGAAACCGCAGTCGCGGATTTGAGTGACGTGAGCATGCAATCCTCCCAGATTTATGGCTCAATCTCTTGACCACTCGGCCAGCACAGGATGTACGGACCAAGTCGAGATCTCATAAAGCATGACCCGTGCCAGCTTGGAATGACAACAGAAATTTGAGGGATTCGGGGGCTTTTTTTGGGTGCTTTTTCAACTTGCTGCAATGCACCTAGGCAAGATCTTGCCGAACCTCTTTTTGTGTCGGCGGTTTTCCGCCGATTAGGGGCTTTAAGAGTTCTCTGGCACGTCCGAGCCGCCTGTCTTCTCCCGGCTTAGGCCAAGACGCGCCATCTTTTCGTTGAGGGTCCGGCGCGGCACATTCAGCTCGCGCATGACATCTGCGATCTTGCTGTCATGCCGGCGCAATGCGCCCTCGATCAAGGACCGTTCGTAGGCATCCATCAGCTCTTTGAGGCCGCCGGCAGCAATTGGCGAAACCGCATCCCGCCGCCCGGTGACCAAAATTTCCAACGGCTGCGGATTGACCTGTGCGTTCAAGACAAACCGTTCAGCAGCATTTCGCAGTTCGCGGACATTTCCAGGCCACTCGTACGTCTGCAAGAAAGCTTCGTCCTGAGCGCTAGGCGCCGGAGCTTCCATGCCATATTGAACCGCAAACCGGTTCAAAAAGGTGTCGAACAGCAACATGCTGTCGCGTCCGCGTTCGCGCAATGGCGGAATGGTCAGCTCAATTGCGTTCAGGCGGAACAATAAATCCTCCCGTAAACGGCCAGATGCAACCGCTTCCCTCGGATCAACATTGGCCGCACTCACCAAGCGGATATCGACGTTGATCGGTTTGTGTCCGCCAATCCGATCAACTTTTCTCTCCTGCAAAACCCTGAGCAACTTGGCTTGCAGCGCCATCGGCATCGAGACAATCTCATCGAGAAACAAAACACCGCCATTTGCCGCTTCGATGCGGCCAATGCGCTGACGGTCTGCACCGGTAAAAGCACCGGCCTCATGGCCGAACAATTCTGCTTCCACCATGGTTTCGGGAAGCGCTGCCGCATTAATAGCCATGAATGGCCCGCTTTTCCGCGCGCTGAAATCATGCAGCGCCTGAGCAATCACTTCCTTGCCGGTTCCCGTTTCGCCGGTGATCAAAACGGCCGCATCCGTTTGCGCAAAATGCAAAATCTGGTGCCGTAGAGCCTGCATTGCGGGACTGTTGCCGATGAGGCGGCTTTCCAGGCTCGAGCTGTCGGCAATCTGTGTTTTCAGGGCCCTGTTTTCCAAAACCAAGGCCCGCCTGTTGCAGGCACGCCGGACAACTTCGGCGATCAAATCCGGATCGAAGGGTTTTTCGACAAAATCATAAGCACCAGCGCGCATCGCTTCCACGGCCATCGGTACATCGCCGTGACCGGTAATCAGGATGACCGGAAGATCATTGTCCAGCTCATTCACCCTGCGCAACAGGGTCATGCCATCTTCACCATCCAGCATAACATCGGACACAACGCAGCCTTTAAAATCCGGCCCGAGATTGGCCATGGCCTGGTCCGTTGTTTCCACCTCGATGGTTTCGAAGTCCGCCAAACGGATCCATTGCCGCAGGGCGGCCCGCATTGATGGGTCATCATCAACAATCAAAACAGGTGTATTCGTCGATGCTTGGCTTTTCGGCGGGATCGAAGTCATTCGGCGATCGCAGGCTCCAGATATTCGGACGGGTCATCCGCGGTATCGCCGGACTTTAACGCCGGCACTTTAAGCTCGAACACAGCCCCCTTGGGCCTGTTTCCTGAGACAGACAGTTCCCCGCCCAGGTCTTCTGCAATTCGCATGGAAATGGCAAGCCCCAAGCCCATCCCTTCCGAATTGGTTTTGGTTGAGAAAAACGGATCAAAGATACGCTCTCTCAAACCGACGGGTATTCCCGGACCATTGTCGAGCACTCTGACCAGAACGCTGGTGCCCGTTTCTTGGACCTGGAGCTGAACGACACCATCATCTTCATCTGCCGCTGCATCTGCCGCATTCCGCAAGAGATTCACAAGGATCTGTTCTATGCGCAATGGCGCGGTTTCCACGATCAACGGCGTATCTGGCATGTCAATTTTCAATAGAACCCCAGTTTCTTCAAACCGTGGGCGCGCGATTTTTTCAGCCGCCTGAATGCTGTCTCGAAGATCCACGTCTTCGATCCGGCTTTCGCCCGGACGCGCAAATCGCTTTAGTTCCTGGGTGAGACTGGTCATGCGCATCTGCAGAGAGTCTATTTCCTGCAAGTTTTCCGCTGCCGTCTGGGTGTCCCCTTTTTCTAAGAACTTCCGGGTTCCGGCAACGAACATGCGGAGTGCGGACAGAGGTTGGCTGAGTTCATGGACGACAGCTGCCGACATTTCCCCGACCGCAGCCAAACGGTTTGAACGGGCAAGTCCGCGCTGCGCCTCAAGCAGAGCATGTTCGACCCGGCGGCGTTCTTTGATTTCGCCCACAAGCCGCTGGTTGAGATCTTTAAGGTCAGCCGATTCCTGACGCAGCAAGGCAGATGCCTTGCGAAGGCGCCGGCCACGCAGGCCAAGAACGATCACCGCATAAAACAAACACAACGTCAGCGTCACAGCCCAGATGGGTAAGGCACTGTTATGTGTTTCTTCAACCGGCACCAAAAAATGTAATTTCCATCCGAGCAGACCGACATCCGTTGAATTGTGCCGGAAGGTTTGGCGGTCGATGGTCAACTGTTTTTGACCGGTGACGGGCTGGCCGCTCACCGGTTTCAACGTCTCCTTGGCATATTTTTGACTGCTTGCAATGGCCGCGCGTGTTTCTGCCGGCAGGTCCGCAAGTGTCCGGTAACGCCAATCCGGACGGCTGGAGAGAAAAATTACCCCATCCGCGTCAGTGGCAAAAACGAGTTCGCCACCTTCCGCCCAGGCCGTTTCAAGGTCCCGTGTATCAACCTTGACGACGGCAACACCTACCGGTTCGCCTTCCACAGGCGTTGGGCGGGCGAGAAAAAGTCCCGGCCGCCCCGTGGTCAATCCAATTGCAAAAAATTGACCTTCTTCACCCCGCATGGCCGCTTTGAAATAGGGTCTGAAACCATAGTTCCGGCCAACGAGCGACAAGGGCTTTTGCCAGTTGCTGGCGGCAACCGTCGTTCCGTCCGCATTCATGACATACAGCAGATCCGCGCCGGAATTTGCCGCCATCTCTTCCAAAAAGCGATTTGCGCTTTCGGCCGGCTGGCCCAATCCAATAGACGCGGTGGCCCTCGGGTCGCGGGCAATCATATAAGGCAGATACCGGTATTTCTGGTATTCGCCGATGATCGTTTGCCGGTAGAGCGTCAAACGTTCGGCGGCCTTCCGGTCGACACCGGCCTCATCCAGCTCCTGAAAGACGTAAGCCAGCGCCAAGGCCGCCATGATCAGAAGAAGCGGCGGCAGAGCCAATATGAGCCAACGGGTCGACATGGCCCCTTATTGCCGATTTTTTTATCTGCCGCCACTGCAGGGGCGATAAGGCGTCATCTTTTGATAAGGGTCAAAGACGTCAAATTCCAGAACCCTATAGATTTTTGACAGGGCTGGACTAGTCTGAAACCGGCCATAGGAGGGTATGATGCCGATCAAAGATATTCTGACGATTCTGGATTTGGCGGGCGAGCAGCCAGCTGCAAAATACGCCTTGGAGTTCGGACGCGTACACGACGCCCACGTCACGGGGCTGGCCGTGTCGTTTGAGCCTGTTGTCCCGGCATTCGCAGCCGCCCCAATGCCGGTTGACTATCTTCAGGCGGCCCATGACCAGGCTGTTGCGGCCGCCAAGGACGCCCAAAGTCAATTTGACGAATTCGCCCGGCTGGCCGGCGTAAACAACGAAAGCCGCTTGGCGGAGATTTTGACCGGGGGCCCACTGGACAATGTTCTCGTGCATTGCCGGGCAACAGATCTCGTCGTGATCGGGCAGAGCAATCCGGATACGCCGGAGCCCATGCGTGAATTGCTGATCGAGACGGTTCTGTTTGAGAGCGGTGTGCCGGTTCTCCTGGTTCCCTATATCGGCAGCAAGGCTTTTGAACCCAACAATGTGCTTATCGGCTGGGATGGCAGCACAACGGCCACCCGCGCAATCCATTCGGCGCTGCCGGTTTTGGAAAAGGCCGACAAGGTCACAATCCTGGTCATCGAAAAGAGTGCCAATACCGACAATGGCCAACCTGGCGCGGAAGTTGCCAATTACCTTGCCCGGCACAACATGAATGTCACGATTGAGGTGGTGAACAATCCGCAGACAGGCGTTGCAGACACTGTGCTGAACCACGTTTCAGACAACGGCAACGATCTGGTCGTCATGGGCGGCTACGGCCACAGCCGGATGCGCGAGTTCCTCTTTGGCGGGGCCACCCGCGAGATTTTAGAATCCATGACTGTTCCGGTTCTGATGGCCCACTAAGGCCTGATAAATTGCCGCACGCCCGCGCCCAACTTTTTTGAGCGCGGGTGTTTTTTTGTCTTAAAAAGTCGCTAATCTCCGATCAGCCTGCAATAGTCCGGGAAAGGATCCCGTTGTGACCATCCGCAATCTCGATGGTTTTTTTGCACCAAGCTCCATTGCCGTCCTCGGTCCCTGCCGCCATCCAGGCGTTTTGACGGATAAGTTGATTGCGTGCCTTCACGCGATTGAAGAAAGCCACAAGGTCACACTGGTCGGGATAGATTACTCCGTCCCCTTCAGCGGACAAAGCGTGCGAACACTGTCCGATCTCAAACAGACACCGGATCTTATAATCTATCTTGCAAAGGCAGAGGCTCTTTCTGAGATCATCGAAGATCTCGGCGCCCGCGGCACAAGGGCAGTGCTGATCCCCTCGCCCGGTTATGAAACCTGGCCGGAGCCGGTCATGCAGGCTTGCCGGGAAGCGGCCCGGAAAACCAATCTGCGCCTGATCGGCCCCGGCAGTCTGGGCGTTTCTGTCCCGGCCAAAGGTCTCAATGCGCTGCTGAGTGCAGAACAGCCTACAAAAGGTGACATCGCTTTCTTCTCCCGCTCCGGCGCTGTCTTAAACGCGACCCTTTCCTGGGCTAAGACCCACAACACAGGTTTTTCATCCGTGGTGTCCCTTGGCGCGCGGATCGATGTCGATGTCAGCGACCTGATTGATTACTTCGCGCAAGACTACCGCACGCGTGCCATCGTTCTGCACCTGGAAGGCATAGCCGTTCCGCGGAAATTCATGTCTGCGGCCCGGGCGGCGGCGCGCAGTAAACCTGTTATTGTCCTCAGGTCCGGCCGGAGCCGGGACACCGGCGGAACCGGGCGCACCCATGCCGGACGGCTGGCAAAATCCGACCTTGTCTACGAAACCGCGTTCCGGCGCGCTGGTCTCTTACGGGTCTACGATCTCGACGAAATGTTCGAAGCGCTGGAAACCCTTTCTCATGTCCGGGTGCCGCAGTGCCGCAACCTGGCTGTGATCGCGAATGGTCACAGCCTCGCAAGCCTCGCCTATGACCGGCTTGCCGCGCTCGGCGCCAATTTTGCGTCCTTAAGCGAAGAGACCCAATCCGAACTGCAACACTTCATTGGCAAGTCGCGCGATCTCGATGACACATCTGCTAGGCAAGCCTCGATTATTCTTCCGGAAGATACCTCTGCTGAGGAATTGACCTCAACGATCACCTCAGTTCTTAAAGACAAAAACGTGGATGGTGCTGTCGTATTGCAAGCCGCCAGCGCCTTTCAACCTTTGCCGGCCTTGGCCTCTGCCATCGCGGATACTGCCAACCAAGATCGTAAGCGGCCGGGACGCCGAAAAGCCCTGGTTGCCGGACTGATCGGCGGCGACAGCGCAACACGTAAAGTCCTAACGGACGCAAAGGTGCCCAATTACGCCAGTCCGGCGGAAGCGGCACGCAGCCTGATGCATCTGGCACATGATGCCCAGGCACGTGAATTCCTGATGGCAGCGCCACCCAGCCTGCCTGCGAGTTTTACTCCCGATAGCAAAACCGCACGTTCCATAGTCGAAACGGCTTTGGCCGAAGACCGGATCTGGCTGACACCAAAAGAAGTCTGCGACATTCTCCGAGCCTATGATTTGCCGATCATGGCGACGGACATGGCAAACACACCTGAGGCCGCCGGCAAGCTGTCCGAACCCTTTTTCAAGACGGTCAAGCATTGTGTCGCCAAGCTGATCTCTCCGGATCTACCATTTAAGTCCAAAATCGACGGTGTCCGGCTTGGCCTGGAAAATCCGGCTGCGGTCGAACAGGCCGCCAAAGAGCTCATCGATAACACCCGCCGGGACTATCCGGACGCCCGGATATCCGGAATTTCGGTTCACCCCATGCTGGAAGACCGGCACGGTCTGGAGCTCTATCTTGGCCTTGCGGAAACACCGGAATTCGGGCCGGTTCTGGTGTTCGGCCAGGGCGGGACGGCGATCGAGGAGAGCGAAGATATCGCTTTGGAGCTGCCGCCACTTGATCTGAATTTGGCAGAAGCGCAAATCAACCGAACCCGGATCGCACGCCTGCTTGATGGCGGGCACTCCCGGCCAGCCCTTGATAAGGCAGCCCTTGCGGAAGCCTTGGTCAAACTCTCGCAGATCACCATCGATGTCCCCGAGATCCAGGAGCTGGACATCAATCCGATGGTGTCATTGCCCTCCGGCCTGGTCGCACTGGATGCGCGGATGACACTCTGCCATCCGCAAAAACGCCCCGGGCGAACCGGTGGCAGCCGTTTGGCAATTGCGCCCTATCCAAAAGAATGGGAGCAAACGCTGACAGTGAAGGGCGGGCGGCAAGTCTTTGTCCGGCCGGTGCGCCCGGAAGACGAAGACATGTTCAAGGCGTTCTTTGAACAGATCTCTCCGGAAGATTTGCGCCTCCGGTTTTTTGCGCCCGTCAGGGAATTCAGCCACCGGTTTCTCGCCCGACTGACACAGCTCGATTATGCAAGAGCCATGGCTTTTACCGCACTCGACCCGGAAGATGGCTCACTTTTGGGAGTTGTCCGTTTGCATGCGGACCCCGACCACCACACCGGCGAATACGCCGTCATGGTGCGCTCGGACCTGAAAGGCTATGGCCTTGGCTGGGCGCTGATGAAACTGATCATCCGTTACGCGAAAGCGGACGGTATCGAGACCATCAAGGGCGAAGTTCTGAAAGAAAACACCTCAATGATCTCGATGTGTCAGGCGCTCGGGTTCAAGATCACAACATCCCCCGACGATGCCGGAATTTCAGATGTGACCTTGCCCGTTACAGATTTGCCCGAGGACAGCGCCTGATCTGTTGGCTCAACCCTTTTCGGCAGCCGCCCGGATCTGACTAAGGCTGGCAGCCGGGGTGATGGCTTCCGGATCCAGCTTCAAATGCAAGATAGCCGGTTTGCCTGAAGCACGCGCCCGCTCATAAGCCGGACCGAACTCTTCGGTCGTCTCGACCGTTTCACCAAAGGCGCCGTAACATTTCGCCAATTCGGCAAAATCCGGATTGACCAGCTTGGTCGCCGACGGACGGCCGGGATACGTCCGTTCTTGGTGCATCCGGATGGTGCCATACATGCCGTTGTCGATGACCAGCACGATGATTTTGGCGCCTTCCTGACAGGCGGTGCCAAACTCTTGCATGGTCATCTGCAGACAGCCGTCCCCGGCAAAACACACGACCTCACGGTCTGGGAAAGTAAGCTTGGCAGCGACCGCCGCTGGAAGACCGTAGCCCATCGAGCCGGAGGTTGGGGCAGCTTGTGTGGCAAACCGGCGGAACCGGTGAAACCTGTGCAGCCATGTGGCGTAGTTGCCGGCTCCGTTGGTGCAAACTACATCTTCCGGCAGGTTGTTCTCCAGCCACTCCATGACGCCGGACATCTGCAAACTGCCCGGGATTTCCGGTCGCGCTCCGGACCAATCCAGATAATCTTGATGAGCTTTTTCCGCTTCACCGGCGCCCTTTAGTTCTGCTGGTGGTTGCAGGCCTTCAACCGCCTTACAGAAGGCTGTCGGGCTGGCGTTGATCGACAAATCCGCCCGGTACACCCGACCGAGCTCTTCAGCATCGGCATGAACATGTACCAGCTGCTGGCTCGGGGCCGGGATATCCAGCAGGGAATAAGACTGGCTCGGCATTTCCGACAGGCGACCACCAACCAGCAGAATCAAGTCGGAAGCTTTGACGCGAGCGAGCAGTTTCGGATTGATGCCAATGCCAACATCGCCAGCATAGTTCGGATGCAGATTGTCAAACAGCATCTGCCGGCGGAAGGAACAGGCAACCGGTAGATCAAACCGTTCCGCAAAGCGGGTGAATGCGGCAACAGCTTCTTCGGACCAGCGGCTGCCGCCGAGAATGGCGATCGGCCGTTCCGCTGCCCAAAGCCGCTTTTGCAAGTCCGCCATTTGCGGCAGGCCAGGATAGGTCTCCACTTGCTGCCAAGCTGGCGGTTGAGCAACATCGGCAAGTTCCACAAGCGTGTCTTCCGGAAGAGCCAGCACCACAGGCCCCGGGCGGCCGGAAGTCGCGACATGATAGGCGCGGGAGATGAACTCTGGAACCCGGTCTGCGTGATCGATCTCCGCCACCCATTTGGCAATGCCGCCGAACATCTGGCGGTAGTCGACTTCCTGGAAGGCTTCGCGCTCGCGCATACCCCGCTCTATCTGTCCAATAAACAGGATCATCGGTGTGGAATCCTGGGCAGCCACATGCACCCCGGCAGACGCATTGGTTGCTCCGGGTCCACGGGTCACCATGCAGATCCCCGGTTTGCCGGTCAGCTTGCCATGGGCGTCGGCCATCATCGCAGCGCCGCCTTCCTGACGGCAGACGGTCACCGGGATGGATGCATCATGCAGAGCATCGAGGACTGCCAGATAGCTTTCACCTGGAACACAATAAACGCGCTCCGCTCCATGGCGCTCAAGCGCATCTACCAACAACTGGCCACCGGATTTCGGTCCGCTATTCATTCCCATCCCTCATGATATTAGGTTTGACCTATGGCAGGTGCTCTAAACATAGTCCAATATTTGCGGCTCCGGCAGTGTGACCCGTCACATTAATTTGAAATGATATCATTCCCTTTTGGACTGAACAGACGATCATGCGTCTAACAACGAAATGCTGCGGGACCTCGACAAAACGCAGCAAGATTAGGCCGCGATCAAAGATAGGAAATGCGCGATTCAATCACAGTGAATTCAATTTACATTATTGAAATTTTTAAGTGCATTACTTTGACATCGGCTGCAGCTTGTGATTCTTGAAAGTTATCACAATGTCGAAATTAAGTATTCTTAAGGAGAGCATTGTGAATAAGCACGAAATCAAGTTGGTTCAAGACAGCTTCGCGAAGGCAGCCCCCTTAGGAGAGAAGGTTGCAGAGATCTTTTATCAAGAACTATATGCAATCGATCCTGCGCTGAAATCCATGTTCAAGAACGATATGAAAGACCAGGGCAAGAAGCTACTGTCCGCCTTGACCATGATTGTCCGAAATCTGGAAAACACTGATGTGATCGTGCCCGCCGCCGAAAAGCTTGCAGTCAAACATCTCGATTACGGTGTGACTGCCCGGCACTACACGTTTGTTGGTAATGCACTTCTTCGAACCCTGAAAAAGGGGCTTGGAAACGACTTTACACCTGAAGTGAGAGAAGCCTGGATTGCAGCTTATCAATTGCTCGCGGACGTGATGCGCGCTGCCGCCTATCCGCAACAGCGCACAGTAGCCCGAGGCTAACGTTATTAAACAGACTGAACGGTCACCACCTGGAAGGTGTGTAGGTCACCGTCTTCATCCTTGATCGAGACATATTCACCCGGTGTGAACGCGTGCGCTCCGAACCGGTAGCCCGCTTCATCGTCATCGTCACCGTCAATGTCGTAGTGGAACGCCCATGAACCGCCTGGACGGTGAATCAAATGGCCAATTTCCTCTACCTCGTCGCCCCAAAACCGGCGCACGCGGCAATGATCGCGTTCTTTTTTCCAAAGACCGGCGTCAATATGGCCGGTCTCATCCAGTGGTGCTGTAAATTCATACCCATGACGCGCCGAGCCTTGCGGAAACTCTTTGGTCCGGGCCAGGTTCAGCCTGATCTTTTTCAAAGCTGGAAAGTCGTTCATGGAGCCCTCCTAGTGCTGACAAGTACTCTTATATGTGCCACATCGCTGTGACCTTACATTGAGAAGAATCAAACCTGTTAGCGCACCTGTGGGGCAAACTGCCCGTTAACAGACGAAGGACGGATCATGGATCGCACAGACACACAGAACGAGGCACTCTCCTATTTCGAAGGCCTCGCGTCCAACGACCCGTCGCGGCCGGATGTGGTCCGCATCGACACCCACGCGAATGTGGTGTTTCTGGTTGGGTCAAAAGCTTACAAGATCAAGCGCGCCGTCCAATTCCCCTTTCTCGATTATTCTACATTGGCGCTGCGTGAAGACGCCTGTAAAGCTGAAATCACCTTCAACCGGGCAAATGCACCCGAGATCTACCTCCGGGCGCTGCCTGTTACCCGTCAAGAAGATGGCTCCTTTGCCCTGGACGGGGGCGGCACTCCAATAGAATGGGCGGTTGAGATGAATCGTTTCGATCGCCGCAATGAACTGGACTCTGTCGCTGCCAACAGCGCTTTTTCCGATCATTTGTCCGACCAGCTTGCCCAGATGATGGTGTCCGCGCACGCGCATGCTCCGCTGAGAAAGGGGCCGGATTTTTATGCCGAACTCGCGACCTATGTGGATCAAAATGATGCGGCCTTTCACGAGCATCCAGAGCTGTTTGCTTCCGATGAGGTCCATCATTTAACACGCGCTTCAAGAGCAGCCCTTGCGTCCATTCACGATCTGATCCTCAAGCGCGGTGAATTGGGCTTGATCCGGCGGTGCCATGGCGATGCGCACCTGCGCAACATTGTCCTGATAGATGGCAAACTGGTGCTTTTCGATGCCGTGGAGTTTTCTGACGCCATTGCCACCAATGACATTCTTTATGATCTCGCCTTTTTGCTGATGGATCTTTGGGAGCGAGGCCAACCGAGGGCCGCCAACAGGGTCTTCAATCGTTATCTGGACCTCAGCCCACTGACGGAAAATCCGGAAGGCCTCGCGGCCTTGCCGTTTTACTTGATGATGCGCGCGGCAATCCGCTCCAAAATCGCAGCCGCTTCAGCGCTCAACCAATCTGACCCGGCCTTGAAAGCGGCCCAACAAGCGCAGGCGAAAACCTATTTCAAGTATGCCTTGGGCTTTTTAGAGCCCTCACAGCCGGAGCTCTTGGCGATCGGCGGGCTTTCCGGCACCGGCAAGACAACACTGGCCTATGGACTGGCCCCGGAGATTGGCCGGGCACCGGGCGCTCGGGTGTTACGAACTGATGTCAAACGCAAAAAACTACTTGGCCTATCAGAAACTGAAAAAGCCCCGAAAAGCGCCTATACCAAAGACGCTTCCGACAAAATTTATCATGCTGTAGATGCCGAAATGCAGGCTGTGTTAGCTGCAGGCCATTCGGCGATTTATGATGCTGTTTTTGCGGCGGAAGCTGAGCGCACGGCCATTGAGGCCGTGAGCGCCCGGGTTGAGGCCGGATTTCACGGTCTTTGGCTTAGCGCCGATGCTGACACACTGAAGCAGCGGATCAAAGCACGTGACGGCGATGCTTCTGACGCAACAGCTGAGATTGTTGATCAGCAACTCACCTACGATCTCGGCCGGATGACCTGGCCGCAGGTGGATGCCGGTGCCGACGCCGACACTGTTCTGCGTCAAGCAAAGGCAGCTTTATAATCTTTTGCCCGGAGCTCTAGAGGCCAGCTGCGCGCATCGCCGCCGCGGCGGCGGCGGCGCAGAAAACGGCCACATATTCCTTGCGCAACTTAATCTGCGCGGCCGCGGCAACGATCAGACACAATCCAACGGCCAGACCGCCCTTCAAGATGATCGGCAGGATGGTCGAGACGATGATCGCCCCCGGGAGTGCTTCCAGCCCCCGGCGCACGCGGGGTGTCAACGGCATACGCCCCATGACCCAATAGCCGCCGGCACGTAAGGCATAGGTGGCCGCTGTCATCCCCAAAACGGCAAGTACAAACATCATGTCTGCGGAAAAAGCACCATCAGTCATCGAGATACGCCCCCGCAAATGCACCGGCTATCGCGCCGGTAAAGATGCTCCAGTAACCGCCCACCAAGGCCCAGGTGGCTGTTGCCACGACGCCGGCAACCAGCCAGCTCACAGTCTGCCGTTTGCCCTTCCACAATGGAACCAGCAGGGCCGCAAAGAAGGCCGGTAGAATAACATCGAGACCAAAAGCCTTCGGATCAGAGATAAGGCTGCCAGCAAAGTATCCTGGGATCACAGACAAGGACCAGACGGTCCAAGTGATCAAACCGCTGCCCAGGTAAATCCCCCAATCCCGCGTGCCTTTGTCATACTCGGACAGGGATATCAGCCAATTGAGGTCTGTCAGGAAGTAAAGAGCCGGATAGGTCTTATAGGCCGGAACCTGACCTAACCAAGGCCGCAGGCTTGCTCCAATCAGCAGCATGCGCATATTGACCGCTGCCGTTACACCAACCATTGCCACAAGCGTTCCCCAGGTCAGTGGATCGCTGTAAACTTCCATAGCCACAAACTGGCTCGCCCCGGCAAACACCAGGGAATTCATCAATATGGTCTCCAGAAAGGTCAGGCCTTTTTGAGCTGCAACCGTGCCGAAGACCGCGCCCAGCGCGATAATTCCTGGAAACACGGGAACACACAAAAGAGCCCCCTGAACACAGCCTTTGAAGCTGAGGGTGACATTACGTTCCAACATATTTGTCCTGTAGTCGGCTTAGCCGGTCATCGATGAAATTCTAACCATCATTGTTCCTGATCCGCGCCAATAGGACCAATGAAACCTTTTCATCCGGTCTATCAATAATCGTGGTGGAACACCGGCCTTACATCATCACGTCATAGATCATGCGAAGGCCCGTAAACCCGAGGAACAGCGCAAATATCAGCTTCAGTTTTGACGGGTCAATTGCATGGGCGATCTTCGCGCCCAAGGGCGCTGCATAGGTGGAGGCCGGGATGATCAGGAAGAAGCCGATCAGATTGACATACCCGAGTGAGAAGGGAGGCCGGCCTTCCGCATCCCAGCCGAAATAGACCGACATAAGGGTTCCCGGCACGGCAATAATCAGGCCTATGGCGGCCGCCGTTCCAACCGCCTTGCGGATCGGATAGTTGAACAAAGTCAATGTAGGAACGCCCAGTGTTCCACCGCCGATGCCCATCATCACAGAGATACCTCCGATCAGAAATCCGAGCACTTCCTTAACGGGGGAACCTGGAAGAGTGTCAGCCAGCGCCGAGCCGTTTTTCCGAAACATCATGTTAGCAGAGACCGCAAGCGCGACCACGCCAAAGACCAATGTCAACGCGCCGCCGGAGATATTGCCGGCCAAGGTCGCACCAGCAACAACGCCGATCGCAATCGCCCACCACCAGCGTTTTAGAAGATCCATATCCACGCTGCCGCGCTGATGATGCGCCCTCGCCGAGGACGTACCAGTTGCCAAAATAGTTGCAAGAGATGTTCCGACCGCAACATGCATCAGAACAGAAGGATCGATCTTCAACGCAGTGAACATGTAATAGAGAACCGGCACGATCACGATGCCGCCGCCGACACCCAGTAGACCAGCAATGATCCCAGCCACTAGGCCGGTTGCCAAGAGAGCCGCAGCCAATAGACCAAGCGATACGAGACTGAGATCTTCCACCAGACGTCCTCATCATTTTTCAGGCGCATTTATTACAAGCTGCCCGTTCCTTAACGAAAAGACAGGAGCGCCAACTGCATACCGGCGTACACAATAGTGACGCCAGACAAAAACGCCAGCCCACAACATTCTTTCCCCGTTTGCACAAATCCGGCTGGTTTCCAAAGCAAGCTTCGATGCAGTTCCGCCACACCACAATCAAAAACCGGAACGCCACACACTTTATACTTGCATATCAGACAATCAATCCATGTGATGCGCGCCATCACAGGAGAGCCTATGCCAGCACATCGTATTGCCGTTTATACATTCAACCAGTTTGTTGCCCCCTTCCAATCGGATGCAATCAAGGGGTTCCGGGATGCCGAACCTGGCGCTTTCGCCGCCATCGAAAATGCAAACGGTTTTATCGCCCGGTCTGGTTATGACGGTGAAGAAGGACCGGAGAGTTGGGGCCTTCAGGTCTTCCCAAAGTGCTGGAAGAATCTGAATGGTGACGGCTGGGCGCCGTCCACCCTGTCCCTTTGGGACTCCATGGAAGCCTTGATGGCCGCGACCTATCACGGCGACCACGGTGATGCTTACCGGCAAGGCCACAAGTGGCACATAAAGGCCAATGAGATTCCTGAATATGTGTTGTGGTGGGTGCCGGAGGGCCACCGCCCGGACTGGTCCGAAGCGGTCGCCCGGTTCGAAAACCTCATTGCGGCCGGTCCAAATGCGCAGGCTTTTTCCTTCAAACAAGCCTTTGCACCCAATGGTCAGCGGATCAAACCGGACACCGCACGGATGAAGGAGTTCGCTGCGCTCAACCGAACTTTAAACACCTCTGCTTGATCGGATCTGACGACTCTGATTGTTCAAGAATAGACGACTAATCGTCAAATGATGGCGCAATTGTAAATCACGACCGACACGACAATCTTAAGACCAACAGCGCGGACTGTTCCGCCAAGCTCTTGAAAGGATTGTTGTTATGTCTCAAATTTTCCGGGCATCCGATGCACGCGGCGATGCTGATTTCGGCTGGCTGAAAAGCAAACACACGTTTTCGTTTGGCTCGTATTTTGACCCGAACCACATTGGTTTCGGCGCGCTTAGGGTCATCAACGAAGACCGTGTCGCACCGACAGCAGGTTTTCCGACGCATCCGCATGAGAACATGGAGATCATCTCCTATGTGGTCTCCGGTGGGCTGGAACATAAGGACAGCCTCGGCACAGGATCGATCATACGTCCGGGTGAACTGCAGCGCATGACCGCTGGCACGGGTGTCCGGCACAGCGAATACAATGCCTCCAGCACAGATCCGGTGCACTTCCTGCAGATCTGGATTGTGCCGGAAGAAGACGGACTTGCTCCGAGCTACGAGCAGAAGGCGTTTCCAACCGAGGAGCGCCAGGACGCTCTGCGGCTGATTGGTTCCCGCGACGGCCGCAACGGGTCGGTTACGATCAATCAGGATGTCGACCTTTACGGCTCGCTCCTGACTGCGGACCGCAGCCTTGCGTTTGATGTTCGTCCCAGCCGCAAGGTTTGGGTCCAGATCGTCAGAGGCAAATTGAATGTCAATGGCCAGCAGTTGACCGCTGGCGATGGGCTCGGGGTCCTTGAGCAAGGTGCGCTTTCATTGAGCGCCCAAGAAGACTCAGAATTCCTGTTATTCGACCTGGCCGCCTAACAGCGCCAAATCCTGGAAGCGCGCAGGGCATTCCCTGCGCGTCCTATGTAAAGGAAGCATCATGACCGAAACCGTCCTTCCCACAATCAGCCTGGAAGTCGAGGGAGCCAAGGGCCGCTATGTTGCCATCGTCAACGGCATCCCGGATCCAGCCGAATTGACTTACTCGATCGCCAACGATCGCCTGATTATTGCCGATCACACTGGCGTGCCGGACTCGATGCGCGGGCTTGGTGTCGGCAAGGCACTGGTGGAGCGACTGGTCTCTGACGCACGGGAAAAACAGTTCAAGATCATGCCGCTATGCCCCTATGTGAATGCGCAGCGACAAAAACACCCAGAATGGGCCGACGTTTTCCAGAACTAACGCTGTTGGATCACTCGCGCCGAAGAGACGGTTATGCCCTCCTGGATGACAACGCTGGTCGGAACACCGCAGCCGCGCAGTGTCTGAAGAGCGTCGGTCAGGAGTTCTCCGGCCTGCTCAAATGCGGCGTCGGTGATATCCGGCCCTGCGGATCGGATACCGTCTGCCGCCTCGCGTAAACCAACCAGATTGTCATTCAGTTCGGTCAATTGACGTTTCAGCTCCGGATCTGCTGTCAGGCTTGGGCTTTGCAACCACTCTGATATCTCTTGAACCCGGTCATCCAGGTTTTCCAAATTGTCCTTGAATTCCGCAGGCGTGACTTGCAGTCGAGCAAGCGTTGCTCCCGTTACCGCGCCGGCGACACGGGTGCCGGCTTCTTCAACCTGGTGAAGCACCAACAGGGCCAAAACACTTGCTGCGATCACCAGTAAAGCCGTTGCATTGATCAGG
The DNA here is from genome assembly GCF_965216085.1 of Roseibium sp. Taxonomy (GTDB): domain Bacteria; phylum Pseudomonadota; class Alphaproteobacteria; order Rhizobiales; family Stappiaceae; genus Roseibium. Next base: position 4,697,369 of record NZ_OZ244138.1, read on the forward strand.
GCCAGCAGCAACTGTCCTGGCAGCCGGATCAATCTGCCCCAAAGTCCCAGCCGCTCTTTCGCCATTGCCGTATCTCCCTCGTACCTGCCGCCGGAAAATAGTCGGCGCTGTCAGATTGAAGTCTAATCAAGAAACACGGCAAGCTAACACGGTTCCGTTAAGGGAGTTCCCAACGTACCTGTTGCGCGAAAATTATTATTTGTGGGGGAGTGGTACAGACGAGTGGATTCGAACCACCGACCTTCGGAGCCACAATCCGACGCTCTAACCAACTGAGCTACGTCTGCATAAGGCCTGAATTGGCGCGGGGTATATTCACCCGGACCGCCGATTTCAAGGGCGACTTCTAACGCCGTTTTTTCCGTCCGGCAAGCGCCAATTTTTAGAAAAATACAGCTTGTTGAAAAGCAAATGCCCGAAGCGGTGGCTCCGGGCATAAAAACTCGTCACGGCATAGATGCCTGCAGACTTAGTTGACCTTCAAATCCTTGAAGGACTTTTCGACCGCTTCCTTGACCGGAGCAGAAACGTCGGTGCCGAGCTTGGTGGCCAGTTCCTGCATTTCCTTGGTCTGAGCGCTCAGCGTGTCAAATTGCTGACGCGCAAACGTGGACTGAAGTTCGATGGCTTCGGCAACAGTCTTTACAGACATGATGTCTTTCATGAAGCTGAAAGTCGCATCAACGTTAGCTTTGGCCGCATCAACAGCCTTGTGATTGAACTCAACCACGCCCTGGCGGGAAGTTTCAAAAGTGTCTTCCATCAGATCAGTCGCATCTTCAGCAGCGGTTTTCACCTTGGCGTAGGCTTCACGTGCGTTTTCGATGCCTTTTTCGGTTACTTCACGGAAAGCAGCCGGAACTTCCATTTTCGGCATTGCGAAAGCTTCAAAGTCCGGGAATGCAGCGGCAGCGGCCGGAGCAGCTTTGGCTTTGGAAGCACGGGCTTTGGTAGCCGGTTTTGCAGCAGTTGTCTCAGTCATGATCTCATCTCCTAGAGTCCGGATGCGATCATTGGTGAAAATCATCTCCGCCGGTCGTCTCCCGGCGGACCCTGTCGTCATCCGCATCCCCTACATAGGACATCTCTTGCTGCATTGCAATATTTTTTTGCATTGCACAATTAACTTTCCGTCGCGTTCATGCGGTTTTCCTGGGATGCAAATGCCGGGCACACGACCAAGAATTGATTTTCCGGATGTTCTCGCAGGCGCCAGCAGGTGGATGGGAATGCCGCTGTAGCAAAGGCCTAGCGCTTGCCGCTGGGCGGTAAGTTCCTTGCTCATAATGGTTTGGCGCAGGGATCTGCGCCAAACTCCTTGATACTCTTCTGATTGGGGTCAGTCTTTTTGAGACGCCGCTTTGGTCGCTTCGGAAACAGTCTTTGTGGCCGAATTGGAGAACTCGCGTGCCTGTTCTCCAAGGGCTTCCATCTGGGACCGCATATAGTCCTGCTGCAGCTTCATCATATCTTCGACACTGCCCGCCCGTGCGAGATCCTGAGCGAACTTAAATGCAGAATTGACGTGTTCTTCGGCATAGCTCAGGGCTTTTTTGTTGGCGTCTGCAGCACCGGCCTGCACGGCATGGGCGCTTTCTTCCACATTGCTGACGGCCTTGTGGGTCGCACCCATTAAATCGTCAAAAGCCTTACGTGCTTGATCTACGCTCTTTTCAGCAAAATCACGCATTTGATCAGGCACTTCAAAACCGGTCTTATCAGCTGTCATTCTGGCATTCCTCGGTTTGGGAGAAGAATTGGAATTCGTACTTGCAAGAACTTTCCATGCCAAAAATTCGTAACATGCATATGGCAGCGCGGCAAATACATGCCCCCCGATTAACCACGCCTTCATGTAAGTCCTTTAGCAACCGTGCTTATCGTGGACGATACGGCTGTTTCCCGGTATTAACAGAGTGTTAACATTGCTGATGAAAGCCCGGCGAGCGCGTTACGCCTCCCTTGCCGAATGACCATTTGGAGCAGAGCATGGACCATCAGACCCAAACCTTTCTGGACCTGACTGGCACGACCGATTTGGTCGAGCTTGTGCCAGATCGGCGGGCGGCATGGTTGTGGTCCTCTGATGGTGGACGTGTGCTTTGGGCAAACGCGGCTGGCGCTGCTTTCTTTTCTGCGCAATCCATCAATGATTTAGCAAGCCTGGCTGCGTTGGAGCGCTCGCCTGCCCGTCCACATATTGCACGTATAGCCGCGTCTGGGTTTACCGACCGCTTCAGTATCGACCGCCTGCGGTTCTACCGCGGTCTCAGAGTTATGTTGCTGACTTGCCAGTGCAAAAAGGTAGACCTCGCAGATGGCGAAACCGCTGCTCTGATCGTCTGCGCCGACAAGGGATTTACGACGACCAAAGATCCGGTCGCGACGTTTGCACATTTGGTGGCCGGGGCTGGGACGTCTGTGTTTCTTACAGACAACGGTGCTGTCAAAGAAACCATTGGAGCATTGACTGGCACTCCGGAAGACCTGGAATTGCCCAGGGGCCAAATGGCGCTTTATGGACCTCTTGACCTGGCTGGCGCCTTGCACAACGGCGCGGTTTTTAAATTGCCAGACGCGCAAAAACTCGTCGTGCTGGACAATCAAGAGATTGAAGCCGGTCCGCAAGATACGCCTCTGCCCGCTGCCGTTACGGCTGAAGAACTCCCCAATCACCTGACGAAAGGAACTGGCGAAGAACCCTCTGCCTGGGCCCGGGCCGATGCTCTGGACACGGAACAGCAGCCCAGCGCGCAGCAAGACACGGCACCGGAATCAGGCGACGAACTACAAACCTCAGCATCAGAAACGGCCGACGATGTACTGGTAAACACGGCTCCAGAAAACAGCGCGACAGGTGAAGAACTTCCTGCTGCTGATTTGGATGCTGAAGAGTGGTCCGAAGCAGACGATGCTGCCGGAGACGGTGAGGCAGTGGAGGCAGCCACTTCCTTAAATGATACTCCGGAAGCAACCGAAGACACCGAAGCGGTAGAGGAAACAGCTGACTCCGAAACAACAGCTGAACTTGTTCCGGACGATGATGAAGACATCGAGACCGAAGCGTTTGTCTTCCAGCCAGGCCGGCGGCCGGTCCGCTTTGCCTGGAAAATGGATATCACCCAGCGCTTCACGTTCCTGTCTGATGAGTTTTCTGAGGTGGTGGGACCGGCGAGCGCCGACATTGTTGGCTTGACCTGGGCTGAAGTTGCCGACCGGTTCGACCTCGATCCACGCGGCAGCATTGCGAGGGCACTCGACCGCCGCGACACCTGGAGCGGCAAAACCGTCGATTGGCCGGTCACAGATGCCGCGCTCCGCGTCCCCGTCGATATGGCGGCGCTACCAGCGTTTGACCGCAACCGGAAATTTGAAGGTTACCGTGGATTTGGTGTTTGCCGGGCAGCCGATGCCAAACCTGGTGGCCGGATCGCAGTCCTCAGCCCGGCCATGGCGGCCTTTGATGAGGGTCTCGCGGTAGATGACGCTGATACTTCAGCAGAACCCGACAAACCTGTAGCTGAAACTGCATCAGAAATTGCGGAAGCGGAGGTAGAAACCGAAGCTTCTGCCAATGAGATAGCAACACCAGAAACGGTTGAGGCTGTCTCCCCCCCTGCCCCGGCTGCCGAAGAACTTAAGCCAAAACAACCGGATGCGTTGGCCGGCAAAACATTTATCGGCGCCAGCGCGGCGGCCTTGGTGGGATCCCTTGCCCGCTTTACTGGAGCGACACCACCACCAAAAACAGAACAAACCTCTCCGGCGGCACCGTCACTCAATCCCTCTCAAGATGATGCGGACACAGCCAATCCAGATCCGGATGACGTTTCCGAGGAATCGGCTCTAAACGATGCCGACACCGCGATTGAGGAACCGCTGACGGCTGCCGTTGCTATGGACGAAGTTCTGGAGCAGGCGGCTGCGCCTTCAACTACAGAAGAAACACCCGCGTCTGAACCAGTTGAGCCTGCCGAAAAGGTCGAAAATGAATTGGCTGACGAGGGCGCGTCAGAAGCGTTTGAAGAGACACCGCCTACTGATGATAGCGGATTGAGCACCGAAAACGCCGACTATGAAACCGGCGATGTAGAACCATCTGCTGCGGATCTACCGGCCGATGCTGAGATCGAAACGCCAGCAGACAGCTCAGCCTCTGCGGAGACCGAAACATCATTGGCAGATCTCGAAAGCTCCGAAGATGAACCCGCGGGAATCTCTGGAACAGCTTCTCTTGATGCCGCTGAAATTGAATCGGCGGTCAAGTCTTTGCAAAAGTCCTACAAGAAAAGCACCGAGCCAGAACCGGATCTGTTTGAAGGCAATGATGCGGAAAGCTCAGAAGCACCAGTTGACCGAGCTGCTGTCTCAGCCAGTGAGAGCGAAGAGACACTAGCCGGGACAGATGATACGGCAGCTGATGAGGCCGAAACCGAGGTTTCAGAAACAAACTCCGAGGAAGATGACAGTCAACACGAAGACCTGTCAGTTGACACTACCGACGAAGAGCCTAAGCACAGCGACAAGGCTGCAGACGAAGAACGCGAGTTCTTTGAAGAAACGGCTGCCTTTGAAGCCGAAGAACTTGCGAAAGAGTTTGAAGAAGATCTCGCGGCCTCCGACAATGTTGAGACCTTACCTCCGGCGCATGGCGACAACGTCATCCCGCTTGCGACCGTCAAACCACGTGTCGTTCCCGTAGACACCTCCGGTCTGTCGCGTCCGGAACGGCAAGCTTTCCGCAAGATTGCAGAAGCCTTGGGCGCCCGCCTGGAAGGTGACCTGGAAGGCTGGGATGAACCGGATACCGAAGAACCGGATCTTCCTGAACTTCCCCCGGAAGTGCCGGAAGCTGGCCCCATCGATCCGACCCTTTTGGATCGGTTGCCGATCGGAATTGCCATTGCCCATGATCGGGATGTGCTTTACGCCAACAAGGCACTGCTGAGCTTGCTGGGCTATCAATCGATTGCGGCGTTGAGTGAAGCCGGCGGGCTGGAAGCTCTGTTTATCGACGAAGCTGAAGACCTTCCGGATGCAGAAGGTATGGTCGGCGAACTTGATGAGACCATGAAGGTTCGCCTCGCAGATGGCGGCGTCCGGTCTGTTGATGCACACATGCATTCGGTCCCCTGGAATGGCAGCCGCGGCTTGATGATTTCGATCACAGAACGTACGGCCAAACCCGCTGCCGCGGGGGGGGCTCCGGCTTCGCCGAACTTTTTTGCCGAAGTCCGCGGTGAACTCGACCGGGCTCGTGATCAAATCTCCGAAATGGACACCATCCTTGAAACGGCGACCGATGGTGTCTTGGTCCTGGATGAAAACGGCACCATCTTGAAGGTCAACGGATCGGCAGAAGCTTTATTCAGCGCCAACAGAGGTGAAATGATCGGAACACCTTTCATTGATTTCCTTGCGCCTGAAAGCCACAGCCTGGCTAAAGATTATCTCGACGGGCTTTCCCGCAACGGGGTTGCCAGTATCCTGAACGACGGCCGGGAAGTTTTGGGCAAAGTTCCATCTGGCGGTTTGATCCCGTTGTTCATGACTATGGGCCGGATCAGCGGTGCGGAGGATACAAAGTTCTGCGTGGTTCTGCGGGACATCACCCAATGGAAAACCGCGGAAGAAGAACTCACCCAAGCCAAACGCCAGGCCGAAAATGCCAGCTCGCAGAAATCCGATTTCCTGGCCAAGATTAGTCACGAGATCCGAACGCCGTTGAACGCGATCATCGGGTTCTCCGAGGTTATGATGGAAGAGCGGTTCGGTTCGATCGGCAATGAGCGCTATAAAGATTATCTGAAGGACATTCGCACCTCCGGCTCGCACATCATGAGCCTGGTCAATGACCTTCTTGATCTGTCCAAGATTGAAGCAGGCAAACAAGAACTGCAATTTGCGTCTGTCTCGGCGAACGAAATCATCAACGAATGCGTGGCTCTCATGCAGCCGCAGGCGAACCGCGAACGGGTGATCATCAGAGCCAGTGTGCCAGACACCGTTCCCAATATCGTTGCCGATCAGCGGTCCTTGCGTCAGATCGTCCTCAATCTTCTGTCCAACGGCATCAAATACAACAAGTCCGGTGGCCAGGTGATCCTATCCACCACCTTAGAGGCAAATGGCGAAGTTGCTCTTCGCGTGCGCGACACCGGTTCTGGTATGACGCCCAAACAATTGGCAGCTGCGCTTGAGCCTTTCCGCCAGGTGCATACGGCGCGGCGCGGCGGAGGAACCGGTCTGGGCTTGCCGTTGACCAAGGCACTAGCAGAAGCCAACAGGGCGCAATTCCACATCGACTCCACACCGGATCAAGGCACGCTGGTGGAAATCACCTTTCCGACAGAACGCGTCCTGTCAGAATAATGTCGGACGGCCAACCGCCAGAGCTGGTTGAAGTTGCCGAAAATATCTGGATTGCGGAAGGCGGCATTGTGCCGTTTTTCGGCTGCGCCTATCCCACCCGCGCCGTCATTGTCCGTCTGCCCTCCGGTGCCTTGTGGGTGTGGTCGCCGATTGAGTTGACGCCAGCGCTGAAAGACCAGGTCGAAACCCTTGGAACTCCGGCGCATCTGGTGAGCCCAAACAAGATCCACCACTTGTTCCTGAAAGACTGGAAAGACGCTTGGCCCGAGGCCCGTTTATGGGGACCTCAAAGCACAATTGACAAGCGGCGCGACCTATCCTTTGAGGCCCCGCTCGATCAATCCGCACCGGATACCTGGGAAGGTGCAATAGACCTTGTCCGCTTTGCCGGCTCACCCGTGATGGACGAAGTCGTCTTTTTTCACCGGCCATCGCAAACGGCAATTCTCGCCGATCTGAGCGAAAATTTTTCAGAAGAATTTCTCAACAAGCACTGGAAGCTCTGGCAACGCTGGATCGCGCGGACCTGGGGCATAGTTGTTGGCAAAGGTTATGCGCCGCTGGAATGGCGGCTGACGTTTTTCAACCGGGCCAAGGCCCGCGCATCCCGGGACATCTTGTTGAACTGGGATCCCACCGCCGTGATTATGGCGCATGGTGAGTGGCAAAAGGCCGATGGCCGCAAATTCCTCGAAAAATCGCTCGAGTGGGTGTGATCAGTAATCGCACTTAGCTTCACTGCCTACATCTGCAAGGCCTCTTTGGGCGCTCAAGGCTTCCTGCAAATGATTGGCAACAATGACTTTTCCGGATTTTTTGTTGAGTTTTCCACTCCAGTTAGTTTGGAATCATTCTAAATTATTGAATTTAAATAGCTTATTGACATTCGAGTGACTAAACGACATAAACCTGAGCGTAGCCTTCAGCTTAAATTCCTGAAGCACCAACAACCAGATATCTGGGAGAATTCCATGCGTTCTACGCTTCGTGCCCTGACCGGTGCCGCTGCACTCGCAGCAACCACGTTCACTGCTGCACCGGCCTTCGCCGACGGTGACGTCAACATCTATTCCTACCGTCAGCCGTTCCTGATCCAGCCGCTGCTGGATGCGTTCACAGCAGAGACCGGCGTCAAAGCCAACGTGATCTATGCCAAAAAAGGCCTCGGTGAGCGGATTTCCGCGGAAGGCGCGAACTCTCCGGCTGACATTCTTCTGACCGTTGACATCGGCCGTCTGGATGGCGCCAAGCAACTCGGCATTACACAGCCGGTCGTCTCCGACGTTGTAAACGGCAACATTCCGGCTGAATTCCGCGACCCGGAAGGTCATTGGATTGGCCTGACCAACCGTGCCCGCATCATCTATGCATCCAAGGATCGTGTTTCTCAGGACAGCATCACATATGAAGAGCTGGCGGATCCGAAGTGGAAGGGCAAAATCTGCACCCGCTCCGGCCAGCACGTTTATTCTGTCGGCCTGATCGCTTCCATGGTTGCACACCATGGCGCAGAAAAAACTGAAGAGTGGCTCGCAGGTGTCCGTGACAACCTGGCCCGCAAGCCAGCCGGCAACGACCGCGCGCAGGTCAAATCCATCTTCGCTGGCGAGTGCGACATCTCCATCGGCAACACCTATTACATGGGCAAGATGGAAACCAACGAGAAAGAGCCGGAGCAGAAAGAGTGGGCCGCGTCCGTCCGCATCCTGTTCCCGAACGTTGAAGACCGCGGCAGCCATGTGAACCTTGCCGGTGTTGTTTTGGTCAAACACGCGCCGAACAAAGACAACGCTGTCAAACTGATCGAATTCCTGACCTCTGCAGACGCTCAGAAGATTTATGCGGAAACCAACTTCGAATATCCGGTTACCCCTGGTGTTGAGGTCTCCGACCGCGTCAAAGCTTGGGGCGATCTGAAGAAAGACGCCCTGTCTCTCGACGACATCGCCAAGAACCGTAAGACCGCCAGTGAGCTGGTCGACAAAGTCGGCTTCGACAACGGTCCGTCTTCCTAAAGATCGTACCAGTCATCTCCAGAGAAAAGCGCCGTCCCCGACGGCGCTTTTTTCGTTTCAGCCAAGCCCCCATAATGCTAACCGGTGGATTGACGCCAATGTGACCAGCCATGCGCCGAACCTATGGTAACCCACCATAGGGAGGTCCTTCATGAACCGCATCATTTCGAGCTTATCTGCACTCCTGGTTCTGCTGTCTGTGCCAACTTTGGCTGAAGCGCAGAAAGCAAACCATTTGGCCGGCAGCGCCTCTCCCTATCTGCTGCAACATTTGGACAATCCGGTTGATTGGTATCCTTGGGCGCCGGAAGCACTGGAGAAAGCAAAAGCCGAAAACAAGGTCATCCTGGTTTCCGTCGGTTACGCCTCTTGTCATTGGTGTCATGTGATGGAGGAAGAAAGCTTCATGAACGAGGAGATTGCGGCGCTTTTGAACCGTGATTTCATCTCTATCAAGATCGACCGGGAAAGCCGTCCGAACCTGGATGAGCAGTTCATGACGGTAACGCAGCTGATTACTGGCGGCGGCGGCTGGCCCAATACTGTCTTTCTGACACCCGATGGCGAAGCTTTTTACGCCACGACCTATCTGCCTCCGGACCAATTGACGGAAATGCTTTCCTTAGTCACCAGGACATGGTCGGAAGAACCGCATGTGGTGGCACAAGAAGCGAAAAAAGTGACCACAGCGGTTAGTGGCTATCTCACCAAGAAGGCTGAAGCCCAAGACCTTACGCCGGATGTCATCGCGTCAGTTGCGGCAGGTTTTTTTGACGGCCTCGATCCGTTCAATGGCGGTTATGGCGAAGCGCCGAAATTTCCGCGCGAGACCATGTTCCTGTTTTTGCTGGATCATGCAGAACGCACAGGGGACACACAGGCACTTGCCGCCGTAACAGATATGCTGGACGGCATGATCCGAGGCGGCATCCATGATCATGTTGGCGGCGGCTTCCACCGCTATGCCATCGATCCGGAGTGGCACATCCCGCATTTCGAAAAAATGCTCTATACCCAAGCTATGACTGGGCAATTGCTGGTCCGGACCTACGCTGTTACCGGAAAACAGGCCTATCGACACGCTGCAGAGCGGCTCTTTGATTATGTTTTGCGGGATTTGCGCGATACGAGTGGCGGTTTTTATTCCGCTCAAGACGCAGACAGCCAAGACGCCACCGGCGACAAGACCGAAGGCTCCTATTACACATGGACACCGGAGCAACTCGCGCCTCTTGGCAATGAAGCGACCTTCGCCAAGGACATCTTCCAGATCACGGAAGATGGTGAGCTGGACGGCAGCAATGTCCTTCATCTTGCTGGACCTGTAAGTGAATTGGCTGCGAACCGTGGTGTAGACGAAGGGGAACTTCAAACCCGCTTCAATAACCTTCTAGCCAAGCTGCAAGAGATGCGCCTCGCGCGGCCAACCCCAGCTTTGGACCGGAAAATCGTCGTCTCCTGGAACAGCATGATGATCCAGGCCCTGGCGGAAGCCGGATACCGTTTGGGCCGGCCGGAGTATTCCCACGCAGCCGAAGATGCAGCCGAGTTCATCAAATCGAACCTCACCGGTTCCGACGGACTTAACCGGATCAGCTTTGACGGTAAGGCCGATATTGCAGGTCAATTGGAAGATTATGGCGCACTCGGATTGGCATTCGTTGCCCTGCACGATTTTTCTAAGAACACAAACGATAAGACCCGATGGCTTAAAGACGCAGCCGCGTTGGCAGCTGAAATCCAGACCAAGTTTGGCGCTGCCGAAGACGGCTTCTTCATGGCGCAGTCTGTTGATGGTTTAACCCGCATCCTGCCAGTCAACGATTCTGATGTGCCATCAGGCAATGCCCTGGCCTTGTCGCTGTTTTCCAAACTGGCGAACCGCTCGGCGGCTCCGGAGCTAGAACAACAAGCCTATCTCCTGGCAAGTGCGGTTTCAGGCCATGCCATCTCATTTCCCACGCAACGCGGATTTCTGATCAAAGCCCTCCAAGACCTGGACCAAGGAGAAACTGGAACCTTAAGGCATGTCGGCGGCGGTAAGGTGCGTGTGGAACTGAAATCCGCGCCCTCATCCAGCGATATCTTGCTGTCTATTTCGGTCGCCGACGGCTGGCACATCAACGCACACAAGCCATTGGAAGACTACTTCATCGCAACTGAACTGTCGGCTGATGGCATTGCTCCCTCGAACGTCCAATATCCGGCCCCCATCGTCAAAGCACTGTCTTTCAACGCCCAAAAACTGGCTTTGCTTGAAGGTGACTTTGACATCACGGCTGAGTTCGACACGCAAAAAGCGCCAAAGACACCGCAGCAAATCTCTCTGAACTTGCAAGCTTGCAGCGATGAAATTTGCCTTGCGCCGGAAACATTGAGTTTCTGGATTTGGTAGGCTTATCAAAGTCCAGGTTACAATTTGCGAAATCAGATGGCTCCCGCGCGCCCTCAGAAACCCAAGCGGCACACAAAGCATGCATCAATTGCGTGTTTCCTACCTTTTTCTTGCGTAAATGGACAAAAACTCACCAGAATTGCACGGCATGCGCGGCGATTTTCAGCTATCAGTGAGGGAATTGCGACAGGAGTGAGCACCGTTGAGCAGCAAAATGCATGTCTATCAATCCATTGCCCGGGCCGTGAGCGATCATGGCATCAACACTATGTTCGGCCTAATGGGCGATGCCAACCTGTTCATGGTGGACAGTTTTGTGCGCGAGTGCGACGGACGTTTTGTCCCAGCGGCTCACGAAGGCAGCTCGGTGCTCATGGCGTTGGCTTATACGCATGTTTCGGGAAAAGTCGGCGTTGCCACGGTTACACACGGTCCCGCATTGACCAATTGTATGACCGCACTCACAGAAGGCGCGCGTGGCCATATCCCAATCGTTCTCCTAGCCGGAGACACGCCTGTCGCCAATCCGCGCCACCTACAGGGAATTGACCAACGCGAACTGGCCAAGGCGACCGGAGCCGGGTTTGAGCAGCTGCGGACACCCGATACAGTCGGAATGGATGTCGCGCGCGCGTTTTACCGGGCTCAAGTCGAACGCCGACCGATTGTCCTAAACATGCCCGCCGACTTCATGTGGCAGGAAGCTCCTTATGAGCCTCAGATGCTGGATGTATTCACTGCACCAGGCGGCGTCGCAGAAGGTGGTATTTTGGATGAAGCCATCGGCATGATCGCCTCCGCACGCCGGCCAATGATCCTGGCCGGCGGTGGCGCAACACACGCGCGGGATCAGCTGATCAAACTCGCCGACCGCCTGGAAGCACCGCTGGCAACGACCTTGAAAGCCAAAGGCCTCTTCAGCGATCACCCCTACAACATCGATATATTTGGAACTCTCTCAACTCCCGCTGCTTACGATCTGATTGCTCAGACCGATTGTATTGTCTGCTTCGGCACCGGTTTGCACGACTTCACCACCGATCGCGGCAAACTGATGCAAAACAAGCGGATCGTACAGGTCGATGTTGAACCGACCGCCATTGGCGGCGGTCTGCACCCAGATGCCGCCCTCATCGCCGATGCGGGTCTGACAGCTGAAACGATCCTCTATTGGCTGGATGAAGCCGAAATCCCGGCCAGTGGTTTTACCCGGGAGCTGGATACCGAAACGCTCACGGCACATCCGGTAGACGCCAAGAAGACCGCCGATGGGTATGTCAACTATGTCGCCGCACTGCAGCGGTTCGAGGAAGCTCTTCCCAAAGATCGTGTTCTGGTAACCGATGGCGGTCGCTTCATGACCGAAGTTTGGTGCCGGATCTCCGCCCCCGATCCGAAAAGTTTCGTGAATACAGCGAATTTCGGTTCCATCGGCCTTGGTCTTCAGGAAGCCATTGGTGCCGGTGTGGCGGCTCCGGACCGGCCTGTTGTGCTTTTCAGCGGCGACGGCGGCTTCATGATGGGCGGTATCAACGAGTTCAACACCGCTGTGCGCCTCGGCCTCGACCTCATCGTGATCGTCGCCAATGACTCAGCGTATGGCGCAGAACACATTCAGTTTCTCGACCGGCAAATGGACCCGAGCTTGACGGTCTTCCATTGGCCGTCCTTCGCGGAGGTGGCCACCTCGCTGGGCGGACTAGGGATCGAGGTGCGGTCTGATGAAGAGCTGGAAACCGCGCTTGAAGCGGTCAAAAACCGCAAGGGACCAGTGTTGATTGATCTGCGCCTTGATCCGCACGACGTGCCACGTATGCGGATCTGATATCAGCAGACATCAGCTAGATTAGAAACTCTCGTCAACAAACATGGAGCGCCGCGATGAGCGGCGCTTTTGCTTTTTGTATTGAAATTCGATGCGGACAGCCCTTTGAGACTTCGCTCGTCCTTTGCTTTTTGCGGCAAGAGCCGCTAGAGCTTTTGCGAAGCATTACCAACGACAAAGACAGCTCGTGCTCCGCACCCCTTCACACTCGTTTACAGACCGGTTTTGGCAGTTTTCAGCGCTCATCATAGCGCTTCTTGTGCTGTTGCCACTGGCCGCGATTGTCTGGATCGCCTTCACACCAACCGGTGAAGTCTGGGGGCACCTCCTCAGGACGGTATTGCCCGGTTCGCTGATGACAACACTGCTGTTGATGCTCGGCGTCGGTTTATCGACCTGTATCACCGGGGTTGTTGCGGCCTGGCTGGTCACCATGTGCGAATTTCCGGGACGAAAAATCATGGATTGGGCTTTGCTCATTCCGCTTGCTGTCCCGACCTATATCGTTGCGTTTTCTTATGTCGAAGTGCTTGATTATACAGGCATTGTTCAAAGCACGATCCGGTCTATCTTTGGCTTTAAGACATCGCGGGACTATTGGTTTCCGGAGATCCGCTCGCTGGGCGGCGCGATCTTCGTTATGGGGCTGGTGCTCTATCCCTATGTCTATCTGACCACCAGGGCGAGTTTTCTGATCCAATCGGCGTCCACGCTGGATGTCTCCCGTACTCTTGGCGCATCCCCTTACGGGTTGTTTTTCCGCATTGCCTTGCCGCTGGCCCGTCCGGCCATCGTGATCGGTGTATCGCTAGCTCTGATGGAATGCCTCAACGACATTGGCGCGGTGACGTTCTTCGGTGTTAAAACACTGACCTTTTCCGTTTATGACACCTGGCTCAACCGCTCCAGCTTGGGCGGCGCCGCGCAGCTTGCTCTCGCGATGCTCGCCATGGTGTTTCTGTTGTTGTGGCTGGAACGGTTTGGCCGCCGCAAGCAGCGTTTCGACAGCGGTGGAGGCTCCAAACACCGCCCACCAACCCGTTTCGATCTGACTGGAGCAAAGGCTGCGGCGGCGTTTGGCCTGTGTTCTTTGCCCATATTGCTCGGCTTCATTGTGCCAGGGCTACTGCTCGCCGATCGGGCCAGCCGGCGTCTCGACGATCTTCTGTCGCCAAACTTTTTAACCACGAGCTGGAACAGTTTCAGCCTGGCAGCCGTTGCCGCATTGATCACCGTCGTGGTGTCGGTTGCGCTCGCCTATGCGCTGCGGCTCAATCCCAAAGGGCCGTTGAAGCTTGGCGTCCGGCTTGCGTCCATTGGCTATGCTATTCCGGGAACAGTGCTTGCCATTGGCATCTTGATCCCGCTCGCCAATTTCGACAATTTCGTTGATGCCCGGATGGAAAACTGGTTCGGCATCAACACCGGCCTGCTGCTGCTCGGCAGCGGAACCGGGCTGATTTACGCCTATTGTGTGCGTTTCCTGGCGGTGTCCTACGGCCAAGTCGAAGGCGGTTTCGGTAAAATCTCGCCGCACCTTGATATGGCCGCCCGCACTTTGGGCCGGAACACAGGACAGACCCTCGGTCAGATTCATTTGCCGATCTTAAAACCGGTTCTTCTATCAGCCGCCCTGCTCAGCTTCGTTGATTGCATGAAAGAACTGCCAGCGACGATCCTCTTGCGCCCCTTCAATTTCGAAACGCTGGCAACAACGGTCTTTGAAGCAGCCTCCCGCGAAGCCTTCGAAGAAGCTGCGTTGCCATCCCTGGCGATCGTCCTTGTCGGACTTATTCCTGTCATTCTGCTCGCCCGCTCCAGCGCAGATTCCTTCCGGACCAAAATGTCCAAACGTCAAGCTGGCCCAGCTGTTTGATCACCGGCTACGTGTCTTGACAGATCGCAGCGAACACGCGCCAATGACGGCAGAAAAACGCGTTGATGTAGGACAGGGACTCCATGGAGAAAAAACACCAAATCAATCTTTGGTACGCCTTCATCGCCATGATGATGGTGCTGTTGTTCCAAAGCTGGTGGACGACCTACAAAAACGTCGAACAGATCCCCTACAGCGAATTCGAGATCTATCTGAAAGACAAGAAGATCGAAGAAATCGCCATCAAGGAAAACACCATCGAGGGCAAGTTCAAAGAGCCTTTGAAGGACGGCAAGCAGTATTTCATCACAACCCGGGTGGATCAGCCGCTTGCGGAAGAGTTCAGCAAATATGATGTGAAATTCACCGGCGTCGTCCAGAACACCATCATCCGCGATATCCTGTCCTGGGTCTTGCCGGTTCTTCTTCTCTTCGGTCTCTGGATGTTCTTCATCCGCAAATTCGCTGAAAAACAAGGTCTTGGCGGCATGATGACCGTTGGCAAATCCAAGGCCAAGGTCTATGTCGAAACCGATGTTGAGGTCAGCTTTGAAAATGTCGCCGGTGTCGATGAAGCCAAACGCGAACTGAAAGAAGTCGTCGACTTCTTGAAAGACCCGAAATCCTATGGCCGGCTGGGCGCGCATGTGCCCAAAGGAATCTTGTTGGTCGGCCCTCCGGGAACCGGCAAAACGCTTTTGGCCCGTGCTGTCGCCGGTGAAGCTGGCGTGCCCTTTTTCTCAATTTCTGGTTCCGAATTTGTCGAGATGTTTGTCGGGGTCGGCGCTGCCCGAGTGCGCGATCTATTCGACCAGGCGCGCAAGGAAGCACCCGCAATCATTTTCATCGATGAACTGGATGCACTTGGCCGCGCCCGCTCCAGCGGACCAATGGGCACCAATGACGAGAAGGAACAGACACTCAACCAGCTCTTGACCGAGCTGGATGGGTTTGACCCCTCCAGCGGCATCATTCTTCTGGCGGCAACCAACCGTCCGGAAATTCTTGATCAAGCTCTCTTGCGCGCTGGCCGGTTCGACCGTCAGGTTCTGGTAGATCGTCCAGACAAGATCGGCCGCCGGGCGATCCTGGATGTGCACGTCAAGAAGATCACACTCGCAGAGGATACGGACCTGGATCAGGTTGCCCAGCTGACAGCCGGGTTCTCCGGAGCCGATCTTGCAACCTTGATCAACGAGGCCGCGTTGCTCGCGACCCGCCGAAATGCGGATGCTGTAACCCTCAAGGACTTCAACGAGGCCATTGAACGGGTGATTGCCGGCCTTGAGAAGCGAAGCCGTGTGCTGTCCGACAAAGAGCGCAAGACCGTCGCCTTTCACGAAATGGGCCATGCGCTTGTTGCCGCCAATCTTGAAGGCTGCGATCCGGTGCACAAGATTTCGATCATACCGCGCGGCATCGGAGCGCTCGGCTACACTATGCAGCGGCCCACCGAAGACCGGTTTCTCCTGTCCACACAAGACCTTGAAAACCGGATGGCTGTTTTGATGGGCGGCCGTGCCGCCGAAGAAATCATCTTCAACGAGATCTCTACCGGAGCGTCAGATGACCTTCAAAAGGTCACCGAAGTCGCCCGCGATATGGTGATGCGCTACGGCATGGAAGATGCTTTAGGCAATCGCGTCTACGCCAGCCCGCAACAGAATTTTCTTGGCCAACCGGGCCCGGACAGGGCAGACGTGTCAGAGGAAACCCAGCGGGAGATTGACTTGGCAATCCGCGCCCGCGTAGAGGCCGCCTTTGCGCGCGCCAAGACGATCCTGAACGATCACCGCGGCGAATTGGATAAAGGCGCCGAATTGCTGCTAACCAGAGAAACCCTGACCGATCAGGACTTTCCGGCGATCAGACCTATCGCCGAACGCAAGGAGGCAGCAGCAGCGGAGTAGTGCCACAATCGCTTCCCACTTCGAAACGATGTTGATACATGGCGCGCGTAATGACTGCTGCTGACACCGGAATGAGAATATCAAGCCGACAAGAATGTGCGGACATTGCATCGATACTTTTGAATGGGTGTCAGCTAGATACGATCCGCATCCACAGTCTCGTCATTCAGTTGGGTTTCATATGCGTTGGTAGATCTGCGCCTTTACCAATCGAGGCCTGGCTGTCTCTTTCCGGCGATTTCGCGGTTACTGGTTCCAACTTTTCTTTGCCATACAGCTCTAAAAACGATTTTTTTCAGCGTCGCGCTTTGATGCTTGGAAAAAGCTACATGCTGATCGGTGAAAAGGTTACTTCAGCGGATATTCTGGAGACAGGAACACTCCAGATAAACCTGGGATCAGCCAGTATTTTTGCGGGAGTTAGTGAAGAAGCAAACTTCGAAAATATTTGGGAATTGACCTCCGGCACACCAAACACTAACGCCAATCAGTCTTGGTACGTTAGCCTCGCAGACGATGGAAGTTTCTCATCACAGAAACCGGGAGACGCGTAGGTGGGCTCACATCACTGCTAACAAAAAACGCCCGCGAAATTCGCGGGCGTTTTGATGTCAAATGGTCTTCTCGGCTCGCCGTCCCGGCTCGGAGGCCGGGACGGCAGATTGGAAACCAACAGTTTCCGATACTCAGACGACGTTCGCTTCGGTCTTGGCTTTGACTTCGTCCAGGGAAACATCCGGAGCAAGTTCGACAACCGTCAGGCCGTGTGGCGTGATGTCGAAGACGCCGAGACCGGTGATCACCCGGTCGACACAGCGGACGCCGGTCAGCGGCAGGGAACACTGTTTCAAAAGCTTCGGATCGCCTGCCTTTGAGGTGTGGTCCATGATGACAACGACGCGCTTAACGCCGGCGACGAGATCCATTGCGCCGCCCATGCCCTTGACCATCTTGCCCGGGATCATCCAGTTGGCAAGATCGCCGTTCTGGCTGACTTCCATCGCGCCCAGAATCGACAAGTCGATGTGACCACCGCGGATCATGCCGAAGCTGTCAGCGGATGAAAAATAGCTGGTCTGCGGCAGTTCAGTGATGGTCTGTTTGCCGGCGTTGATCAGATCGGCATCGACTTCATCATCGGTCGGGAACGGGCCCATGCCGAGCATGCCGTTTTCCGACTGCAGCGTCACATGCATGCCGTCCGGGATGTAATTGGAAACCAGTGTCGGGATGCCGATACCGAGATTGACGTAAAAGCCGTCGTGAAGTTCTTTTGCCGCGCGCGCGGCCATATCGTCACGTGTCCAGGCCATGTTTTTATCTCCTCAACTCGATCAGGCTTCGCGGATGGTGCGCTTTTCAATGCGCTTTTCATGGCTGCCGACAATGATGCGGTCGACAAAGATACCGGCGGTGTGGATGTTGTCCGGGTCAAGTTCACCGACCTCAACCAGCTCTTCCACTTCCACTACAGTCGTCTTACCGGCAGTTGCCATCATCGGATTGAAGTTCCGGGCGGTCTTGCGGTAGATCAGGTTGCCTTCCTTGTCGGCTTTCCAGGCTTTGACCAGGGAAACGTCAGCAACAAGGCCCGTTTCCATGATGTAGGTCGCACCGTCAAAGTCTTTGTGCTCTTTGCCTTCCGCAATCAACGTTCCGACGCCCGTCTTGGTGTAGAAGCCTGGAATGCCGGCCCCACCAGCGCGGATCCGCTCAGCGAGCGTGCCTTGCGGATTGAACTCCAGTTCTAGTTCGCCGTTCAGGTACTGCTTTTCGAAGGTCGCATTCTCGCCCACATAGGACGACACCATCTTTTTGATCTGGCGGGTCTGCAACAGCAGGCCAAGACCAAAATCATCCACACCAGCGTTGTTGGAAATCGCGGTCACATTTTGAGCGCCAGAGTCGCGCAGAGCCACGATCAGGTTTTCCGGAATGCCGCACAGGCCGAAACCACCGGCCATCACAGTCATACCGTCAAAGGTCAGTCCTTCCAGGGCAGCCTTTGCGTCCGGGTAGACTTTGTTCATTTTTCACTCCCGTTTGGTGTCGTAACGCACATGGGCGGCACATTCGCCGCTCATTTTCCTTCGGTCAAGCGGAATTGATGCATTGCAGCGAAAAACATGAACCAATAGTCAGCTCCCACGGTTTACCCTGTTTGCCGATTGTCGTACGCGAACAGCATCTTGGCTCATGGACATGGTTTTGTGCAGCCCTGGATATGGTATGTAAAACCTTAACGGTCAAAACAACATATCGACGAAAGACGCGGGGCACCTTGTACCAATTCCTGTCGACCCTTTTTAAGATTGCAGTGATTTCCCTGCTGGTCGGCGCGGGCCTGTCGTTCGTCAACATTTCCGCCGAAGACATTCTGGGTTCAGTCGGCCTCAGCCCGATGGAGCTCTGGATTTACCTGCACCTGTTCATCGACTGGGCGATCCCGAACATGATCCTCGGTGCCTTCATCGTGGTGCCGGTCTGGCTGGTGATTTATCTGTTCAGGCCACCACGGGCTTAACCCTCTGCGCCAAACGCTGCGCGCTCGTCCCGCTCCCGCTGGAGATGCTGGCGCTTGGTCACGATGGACGCTGCGATCACACCAACGGTCACAAGAGCCACCAGGATCGTACAGACCGCATTGATTTCCGGTGTCACGCCGAGACGCACCTGCGAATAGATCTTCATCGGCAGCGTGGTGGCCCCCGGCCCGGTCGTGAAGCTGGCGATCACCAGATCATCTAGCGACAGGGTGAAGGCCAACATCCAGCCCGCGATCACACCGGGCAAGATGATCGGCAGAGTGATCAAAAAAAAGGTTTTGAAGGGCGGGCAGCCGAGATCTTCTGCCGCTTCTTCAATCGACTTATCGAAGCCAACCAGCCGGGATTGCACGACAACCGCGACATAACACATGGCAAAGGTCGTGTGCGCCAATATCACTGTCCAGAACCCGCGGGCCTGATCCATAGCGACGAACAGGAGCAATAGGGACAAACCGAGGATCACTTCCGGCATCACGAGCGGCGCAAAGATCATCCCGGAAAACAGGGACCGGCCCATGAAGCGGCCGGACCGGACAAGAACAAGTGCGGCCATGGTGCCGAACACGGTGGCAATCGTAGCTGAGACAAAGGCGACCCGAAGCGTGACCCACGCGGCATCCAACAGTTGTTTGTTGTCCAACAGCGAAACATACCACTTCACCGAAAAGCCACCCCAGACGGTCACCAACCGGCTCTCGTTGAAGGAATAGATCACCAAAAGCACGATGGGCAGGTAGAGGAACGAAAACCCCAGAACGAGCGACGTGATGTTGAACCAAGTGGGGCCGCGTGTCATCCGTCCTTCTCCGCCATTTTCTGTTGCTGATTTTGGAAAAGAACGATTGGGATCACCAGGATCATCAGCAAGATCACAGCGACCGCCGAGGATACCGGCCAATCCCGGTTGGAGAAGAACTCGACCCAGAGCGTCTTGCCAATCATCAGCGTGTCTGACCCACCGAGAAGATCCGGGATCACGAACTCACCGACTGCTGGAATGAACACCAGGAAACAGCCCGCAATAATCCCCGGAAGCGACAAAGGCACCGTAATTTTCCAAAACGCCTGCCAGGGCGGACAGCCCAGATCTTCAGCGGCCTCCAACAGGCTGCCATCCAGTCTTTCAAGGCTCGCATACAGCGGCAGCACAAGGAACGGCAGATAGGAGTAAACGATGCCGATATAGACTGCGATGTTGGTGTTGAGGATCACCAAAGGTTCATCAATTAAACCAAGCATCATCAGGAACTGGTTCAGCAGCCCCTCATTCTTCAGAATGCCAATCCAGGCATAGACCCGGATCAGAAAGCTGGTCCAGAACGGCAGGATCACCAGCATCAGCAGCGTCGGCCGCCAGGATTGTGGACTGCGCGCCATACCATAGGCAATCGGGTAACCGATCAACAGCGTCAGAACGGTAGACACAGCCGCGATCACCACTGACGACACATAGGACTTCCAATACAAAGCGTCCTCGGTCAGCCAAACATAATTTTCAAAGGAAAACTCGGCGGCGTTTTCCCAAATCCCCTGAAGGCCTTCAGCCAGATCAAATGTTGGGAAATAGGGTGGGATGGCAATCGCCACCTGCGACAACGAGATTTTGAAAACGATCAGAAACGGCGCCAAAAAGAAAATCAGCAACCAAAGATAAGGAACTGCAATCAGAACCCGGCTGCCGAGCGAGCGTTTGCGTGGGGGAGGAACCGGTCCGCTCATCGTATCCCCCTATCTTTCCAAAATCACGCCGGCATCCCGGTCGAATGACAAAACGACGTCGTCATCCCAAGTGATCGGATTTTCGACCAGTCGTGACACGTTGGCGACAGTGGAGCGCAGGATGTCGTGGTCTCCAGCTCCGATTTTCGCGTGAAAAATCGAAACGTCGCCAAGATACGCGATGTCCCAAACAGGACCGGTGATTGCATTGACGCTTCCAGGTTCGGTATTGCCCTTTGTCACCCGAACCTTTTCCGGGCGGATTGCGTACCAAACTGTGTCGCCGGCGCTTGCTTTGCTGGATTGATCGGTCTCGATCAAAAAGTCCCCGATGACTGCTTTCAGCCGCGAACCATTTTCGTTGGTCTCAACGACCTTTGCCTCGATCAGATTTACGTCACCAATGAAATCAGCGACAAATTTGGAATTCGGCGCCTCATAGATTTCTGCAGGTGTCGCAACCTGAACAAGTTCGCCGTGGTCCATCACCGCAATCCGGTCAGCGACTGTCATAGCTTCTTCCTGATCGTGCGTCACAATCAGGAAGGTCATTGCAAGATCTTCCTGCAAGGCCATCAATTCGAACTGGGTTTCTTCCCTCAGCTTCCGGTCGAGCGCCCCCAAAGGTTCGTCGAGCAATAGCACCTTTGGACGTTTGGCGAGAGATCGGGCCAACGCAACCCGCTGGCGCTGACCGCCAGAGAGCTGGTGCGGCTTGCGTTTGGCAAAAGGTTCAAGTTTGGTCAGGCGGAGCATTTCCGCGACCCGCCCCTCAATCTCGTCCTTGGGCAAATTGTCCTGTTTCAATCCAAACGCGATATTCTTTTCCACCGACATATGCGGGAAAAGCGCATAAGACTGAAACATCATGTTGGAAGGGCGGCGGTGCGGCGGAATACCAGCAAGGTCCTGCCCGTCGAGAAATATCTGCCCCGACGTCGGCGTTTCGAAGCCGGCAAGCATCCGCATCAATGTTGTCTTTCCGCACCCGGATCCGCCGAGCAGCGCAAAAAACTCTTTCTCATAGATTTTCAGAGACAGATCATTGACCGCGGTAAAAGAACCAAACCGTTTGGTCACATTGCGGAATTCGATGAACGGCGCATGATCGGGGTTTTCCCAGGGAACAAAATCCCGCCGCACCGGCCCGATCGTTTTTTTAGCCAAGACTGCCCCCACCCCAAGAGAAACATCGACACGTGTTTTCTGCCGGGCCGGAACTCCGGCCCGGCAGGTCACTCTGCCTTATTGGCCGCTCTTCACGGCGGTCCAGGTGCGGGTCAAGATACGCTGCGCTTTCGGCGGATAGGCCGTCACAGTGTACAAGTTCGCAACAGCTTCCTCGGATGGATAAATGGCCGGATCGCCAATCACATCATCATTCAATAGCGCTTGAGAGGCTTTGTTGCCGTTGGCGTAGTAGACATAATTCGATGCCTTCGCCATGACGTCCGGCCGCATGATGTAGTTGAGGAACTCGTGCGCCTCATCCATGTTCGGTGCGTCCGCCGGGATCGCCATCTGGTCGAACCACATCTGTGCGCCTTCTTTTGGAATGGAGTATTCCACGGCCACACCATTGTCGGCTTCCGCAGCCCGGTCACGGGCCTGCAAGACATCTCCAGACCAGCCAACAGCCAGGCAGATGTCACCATTGGCCAGCGCGTTGATGTATTCTGATGAATGATATTTCTGAATATAAGGGCGGATCGATTTCAATAGCTCGCCCGCTTTTTCAATATCACCGCGGTCCTTGCTGTCCGGATCAATGCCGAGATACTTCAGCGCCGCCGGCACCATTTCGGCCGGAGCATCCAGCATGAAGACACCGCAATCTTTCAGCTTTTCCAGGTTTTCCGTTTTGAAAAGAAGATCCCAGCTGTCAACCGGAGCATCATCCCCAAGAGCTGCTTTCACTTTTTCAACATTGTAGCCAATGCCGGTGGTGCCCCACATGTAGTTGATCGAATAGGCATTGCCAGGATCGTATTTCTCGACCCGTGCTTCAATGTCCTTCCACATGTTGGAAAGGTTCGATAGCTTAGAGCGGTCCAATTTGGAGAATACACCAGCCTGGATCTGACGGGATAAGAAAGACCCCGTCGGAACAACCACATCATAGCCGGTGCCGCCAGCCAAGAGTTTGGTTTCCAGAACCTCGTTAGAGTCAAAGACGTCGTAGACGACCTTGATACCGGTTTCCTTGGTGAAATCCTCCAGAATGGATTCATCGATATAATCAGACCAGTTGAAGACATTCACAGTCCGGTCTTGAGCCATGGCCCCGCCGCTCAGAATGCTGAGCGAGGTCACGGCAATGAGCATGTTTTTCAGTTTCATGTTGGCACTCCCCTGCAACGGATGGGCTTTTTCTCTGCCCCTTTTCCAAACGGATACAACCGCTTGCTGATCTCACTTCCTCTGTTTTGAACTTTGGCCCCGCACCAGCATTTTTGTCCAGAACGGATTTTAAGCAATCTCGGCACACAAATGTGCATCGGTGGCGTCACAGATAGGTCTGCCGCTCCAGGGACGAGATTTCCCGCCCGAATTCGTTCAATTCTTCCCGCTTTATCTCTGTCAGAACTTTATGCATTTCTGCACCAACGGCCCGTTTCATTAGTTTTGACGCTTCAAATGCATCGATGGCCTCGTCCATCCAAGGCGTCAGCCGTTTTTTCCGTTTTTCATATGCATTTCCGGTCACAGGCGCCGGCGGGTCTTTCTTTAGTCGCAGTCCTTCCATCATCCCGGACAGGATCCCGGTGAGAACCAGATACGGATTGGCGTCTGCACCAGCGATCCGGTGTTCCACTCGTGCGGCTTCTGGAGAAGAGGCTGGCACACGCAACGCGACCGAGCGGTTGTCATAACCCCAGCAAATCGATGCCGGGGCATAAGACCCCGGCTGCATACGGCGGAACCCGTTGAAGGTCGATATGAAGAGAAGGAGCGCTTCCGGCATTGTCTTCAGCAAACCATTAATGGCATAGCCAAGGCGGGTTGGGCCTTCATCCGGGTCGGCAAACAGATTGCCGTTGTCATCTTCCATAGAGACATGAACATGCATGCCATTGCCCGGCCATTCCACAAACGGTTTGGCCATAAAAGACGCTTTCAGTTCGTGCTTTCGGGCAACCCCAGCAACAAGCCGGCGCAGAAGCACCACATCATCGGCAGCAAGAAGCGGATCACGGCGATGATGCAGGTTCAGCTCGAATTGGCCGGGTGCTGCTTCTGAAACAGCGGCATCAGCTGGTATCCCCTGCGCTTCACAGGCCTTACGCAGATCGTCGACCACGGGCAGCAACGCTTCCAGGTCCGACAACGCGTACATGTTTTGCCGCGCCGGGCCCAGATGGGTTGAGAACAACGGTTTGGGCTGCTCCGTCCAGTCGCCGTCACTTTCCTCAAACAGATAGAATTCCAATTCGAAGGCACATGTGGCTGAGACGCCAAACTCCTGCTTCATTTGCAGGACGGTGTTTTCAAGTACATGACGCGGATCAGCCGGAAACGGTTCGCCATCCCGATCATACATGGAAAGCAGCACCTGGGCCGTTTTGCGCTCGGTCCAGGGAACCAATTTTAAAGTTTCCGGGATTGGCCAGCACACACCGTCCTTGTCACCGGTTTCCAGGTGCATGCCGGTGGCTTCCACCTCCCGGCCCCAGACATCCAGGCCGAAGAGCGAATAGGGAAAGGCAACGCCGCCTTCAAACACCTTTGCCAGCGCTTTGCCAGGCAACCATTTGCCACGCAGAACTCCGTTTGTGTCCGGCAAAACAACTTCCAGGGTGTCCAGGTCGGAATGTTCTTCCAGAAAGGCGTCGAAAGCCGACTTCCAACCGGGATCTGCCGGGTGTTCCAGTATCTGGTGCGGAAGTTCGTTCATAGGGCCTCAGCTTTTCCAGTTCACGGCTGTGTCGATGGGGCAGACTGCGCCAGCCATTGCGCTCTTTAAAAAAATGTGATCACTTTCCGGCGAGCCTGTCAAGTTACTCTGGCGCTTGACCTGATCTGCCTAGGCAAGGAGGACTGCATTGTCCGCAGACTTGGCAAAAGACACTCCCACACCCCCGACGTCCCTACGCGGCGCGGCGCGCGGTCATGTCGAGGCTGCCGTTCGCACTGGTCTTTTGACCGGCCGCTTCATTCCAGGCAAAGCCGTGACTTTGCGGGGACTTGCCGCTGATCTTGGCGTCAGTCCAATGCCGGTTCGCGAGGTTTTGCAACGGCTGGCAGCCGAAAACGCCCTTGAAGTCAAAGCCAATGGCCGGGTGCAAGTGCCGGACATGACACCGGCCCGATTTGATGAAGTTCTAAAGGCCCGCCTGCTACTGGAACCGGAGCTGGCCGAACGCGCCCTCCCCTTTTTGAGAAGCAAAGACATCAGAGACCTTCAGAAAATCGATGATGATATCGATGCCTGCCTGGTTTCAGGGGACGCGGAATCCTATATGCGGCTCAACCACGCTTTTCATTTCCTGATCTACCAAGCGTCCAGGTCTCAGGTGTTGCTTCCATTGGTCGACAGTCTATGGCTGCAATTCGCCCCCTTTATGCGCACCGTCTACGGCCGGGTCGGGACTGCGAGCCTGGAAGACCGGCACAAAGAAGCAATTCAAGCAATGAAGACCCAGGACGCAACGGCCCTTAAATCTGCGATCTCAGCCGACATTGAGGACGGAATGGGTTTGTTGGGAAAAGCGATATTGGATGCTAGCGGCCCCGCTTGAACACATTTCCTGACTGTGTCATTTTGTGATCACAAAAATCTCTTGATTGAGAAAATCCGGGACCTTTGGTTTTTGGCAAGGCAGCGTTGGTATGGAACCTGCACCCGCCTACAGACCATATCCCCAACCGCCGGAGCCAACCCGTGACGGATGAAAAAACAGAATCTGAAACTCTCGATCCTTTGTCGAACCTGCGCGGCGTAAAAGACGTCGACACCGCTCGGGACTGGCTGAAGGTCAGAAACATTGAGGATATCGAGTGCATCGTTCCGGACCTGGCGGGCGTGGCCCGCGGCAAGATGATGCCGACAGAAAAGTTTTTTTCTGGTCCAGTCATGACCATGCCGGCGTCGATCTTCGCGCAGACAATCTCCGGTGACTATCCGGAAGACGACGATCGCTTCCAGCACAACCCCATCGACGGCGACCTCTTCTTCCGCGCCGATTACAGCACGCTGACATCCGTTCCTTGGGAAAGTGATCCGACAGCGCAGCTTATTCACGATGCCTACACACGCGAAGGTGCCCCAGTTGAAACCGCACCGCGGAACGTCCTTAAGCGCATCTTGAAACTCTATGACGACAAGGGCTGGAAGCCGGTCATCGCGCCGGAAATTGAGTTTTATCTGGTCCGCCCGAACACGGATCCAGATGATCCGTTAGAGCCGCCGACAGGACGGTCCGGGCGGCCGGAAGTTGGCCGGCAGTCCTATTCCATTTCTGCTCTCAATGAATTCGACGATCTCATCGACGACATCTATGACCTGTCGGAAAAGCAGGGTCTGGAAATCGACACCTTGATCCACGAAGAAGGTGCCGCGCAGATGGAAATTAATCTGCGCCACGGCGAACCGCTTGCGCTGGCCGATCAGGTTTTCTTGTTCAAACGCACGATCCGCGAAGCTGCCCTGCGCCACGGCATGTATGCCACGTTCATGTCCAAACCGATGTCGAACCAGCCCGGATCTGCCATGCACATCCACCAGTCAGTGCTCGACAAGAAATCCGGCCAGAACATTTTTGCCGGCGACAACGGAATGGAGACGGAAGCCTTCCTGTCCTTCATTGCCGGTCACCAGACCTATCTGCCGCTGGTCACGCCGATCATGGCTCCCTTTGTGAATTCCTACCGGCGGTTTTCGAAAACCTCGACCTCTCCGGTGAATGTCTATTGGGGGTATGATAACCGGACCGTCGGTTTGCGTGTCCCGCACTCCAGCCCGGATGCCCGGCGCCTGGAAAACCGGATCCCCGGCTCCGACGCCAATCCATATCTGGCCATCGCGGCGTCCCTGGCGTGTGGTTATCTCGGCATCGTCAAAGGGCTGAAGCCTGATGCACCGCGGATGGACGATTGCACGGAACTGGCAAAATCGCTGCCGCGCGGCCTGCCGGAAGCACTCACCAAATTCGAGAACTCCGATGACATGGTCGAATTATTTGGCGAAAAGTTCGTCGCCACTTACCGGGCCATCAAATACGAAGAGTTCGAAACCTTCATGTCGGTGATCAGCCCTTGGGAGCGGGAATACCTCCTGCTCAACGTCTGATCACAGCTTATTTTCCCTTGGAGTCTTTGCCATGACGGCCCATTCCAACATCTACCCGACCAAGGCCCTTCAGGAACTGGACGCGGCCCATCATTGGCACCCGTTTTCCGACATGAAGTCCTTGAACGCGGAAGGCAGCCGGATCATCACCAGTGCAAATGGTGTCTGGCTACAAGATTCCGATGGCAAGAAGATACTCGACGGTATGGCGGGTCTTTGGTGTGTTCAGGTGGGGCATGGCCGCTCGGAAATAACCGATGCGGTCACCAAGCAGATGAACGAGTTGGCCTATTACAACACGTTCTTCAAAACGACCCACCCGCCGGCCATCGCGCTTTCTGAAAAGCTGGCGAAGCTGGCGCCAGATCACATCAACACGGTGTTTTATTGCTCGTCCGGCTCGGAAGCCAATGATACGGTCTTCCGGATGGTCCGCACTTATTGGGATAAGATGGGTAAGCCGGACAAAAAGGTAATCATCGGCCGCTGGAACGGCTATCACGGCTCCACCCTTGCCGGTACCAGCCTCGGCGGCATGAAGGCCATGCACGCGCAAGGCGATTTGCCGGTATCCGGTGTTCATCACATCGATCAGCCCTACTGGTTCGGTGAAGGCCAGGACATGGACCCGGATGAGTTCGGCATTCACATCGCCCGCAAGCTGGAACAGGCCATTGATGAAATCGGCGAAGACAAGGTAGCCGCCTTTATCGCCGAACCGATCCAGGGTGCTGGTGGCGTCATTATTCCACCCGACACCTACTGGCCGGAAATCAAACGCATTTTGGATGAACGCGGTATCCTGCTTGTCTCTGACGAAGTCATCTGCGGTTTTGGCCGTTTGGGGGAATGGTTCGGCTCCACCTACTACGGCATGAAACCGGACCTGATGCCGATCGCCAAAGGCCTGACCTCAGGCTATCTGCCGATGGGCGGTGTCATGGTGTCTGACAGGGTCGCCGAAGGTCTGATGAACGCCGGTGACGATTTCAACCATGGCTACACCTATTCCGGTCACCCGGTTTGTGCGGCTGCCGCCCTTGCCAATCTTGAAATCATCGAACGCGAAGGCCTTGTCGACCGGGTCAAGAATGACATTGGCCCCTACCTCAAAGAGCGCTGGTTGAAGTTGGGCGAGCACGAACTCGTCGGCGAAGCCCGCATGACCGGTTTGGTCGGCGCACTGGAGCTGGTTCCCGACAAGAAGAACCTCACCAAGAAATTCTCCGACGTTGGTGTGCCCGGAAACCTCTGCCGCGACATTTCCTTCGAACACGGCATGGTCATGCGCGCGGTCCGCGACAGCATGATCATCTCCCCGCCGCTGGTTCTGTCACACGAGGAAGCCGATCACCTGGTGGCAACAGCTGAGAAAACCCTGAACGACACATATAGGATTTTGAAACGGGACGGTTGGATGAGCTAAGCTCGGAGTGGCGGCTTTTTAGTCAGCCGCCACCTAACCTCGAACTTCCATAGAAATGCGTTGGTTTCAGAAGTGCTTGTGATTGCCGCTTGTTAGATGGTGTTCGGAATTTTCGTCTTCGACGCTTGCATGTGAGCTACCCGCCTGCCTAGAGGCTCGATAAGGAGACCCGTTTTGCAATGGCTGGGCTGGTTTGGATACTTTGAAATCGCCGTGTGCTTTTCCCGGATTTGTGGCCCTCACATAGACTGCAAATCCGACTAGGAATATGGTCAGGCCAATCCAAACCGGAACAGGAATAGCCAATAGTTTTTCGATCGTTTCAATCATTATTGTTGTCAACTCATCCTATTGAAAGACCTTAGGCATATCAGGTTGATACTTAATAATTTCAATCTATAGATGTACTGACTACAATCCAGTCTCTGAACTGCCGCATCGCTCCTGTCTCTTTCCGGGACTTGAGCCAGGTAAGCCAATAGCGCCCCAGAGATACCGACTGCGGAAACGGCTGCACCAATTGACCTGAACTCAGTTCTTGCTGAAACATGGCCATTGGTACTAAAGCAACACCCACCCCTTGGGCGGCAGCCCCTGCCATCGCGATTGAAGAATCAAACACCCATCCTCTCGGGGCCGGAGGCTCAACACCGGCGGCCTGAAACCATCGGCTCCACTCGTCATGACGGTAAGACCGAAGCAGTGGTAAGGACTTCAGGTCCGAAGGTTCCTTCAGATCCCGCGCCAGGTCAGGTGCACAAATTGGAGACAGGGGCGCTTCGATGAGCGGTATGGCATTGGTGCTGTGCCAAGCGCCATCACCGAAACGGATGAAATAGTCGAGACCGTCTTCCAAAAAGTCTGCGCGATTGTTGTTTGTTTTCAAGCGGACATCCACGTCCGGACAAGATTGTGAGAACTCTTTCAGCCGGGCGATTAGCCAGCCGTTGGCAAAGGTTGAAACAACGCCGATTGTCAAAACCTCTTGGAAGTTTCCGTGTTCAAACCGGCTCAACGCTGCGCTCATCCGGTTGAACGCATCGTTTAAAACCGGCAGCAGCGTCTGTCCTTCATCAGTCAGCACCACACCGCGCGGCAGCCGATCGAACAATGAAATCCCAAGGACGGCTTCCAGCGATTTGACCTGATGGCTGACGGCAGTCTGAGACACCCTGAGTTCCAGGCCCGCCTTGGTGAAGCTGCCAAGCCGGGCAGACGCCTCAAAAGCACGCAGAGCATTGAGCGGCAGTTGCGATACGTTCATCTGAATTCACCGGGCCTTGTCACTTAAATTTCCGGCGGGCCTATTGCCCAAGTTTTTCTCATGCCTAATCCGAGAAACCATCATTTGTCGATCCCTCAAGTTCTCCGCATAGTCCGCCCACCGATCGGATTTGCTTCAGAACCGCGGCTGAAGCCTCCCAAACTTGAGATGATTGGACACTTCTTATGATGTTTCGAAAACCGCTCTCACTTGGCGCAGCAGCGCTTCTGCTTGCCCTGATCGGGGTGCCGCCAGCCCTTGCTGCCGAGTTCAACCCCGCCCCCCTCCAAAAGGCCGCAAAGGAAATCGAAAGCAGGTTGAAAACCCGCATCGGGGTCGCAGTCTATGATCCGGAAAATGCGATAGAATGGGACTATAATGGCGACCAGCGCTTTCCCATGAACAGCACCATGAAGGCGTTTGCTTGTGCTACTCTCCTTCACCAAGTCGACACCGGAAAAAGCGATCTTGGTCAGCCGGTTGCGATCGATGAGGCCATGATCGTCAAACATTCGCCGGTGACGAAGGACCACATTGGCTCTTCAAATCTAACCTATGCGGATCTGTGCGAAGCCACCGTCACGACCAGCGACAACACGGCCGCGAATCTTGTTCTTGAGGAACTCGGCGGACCTGCCGGATTGACGGCCTTCATGCGGTCGATCGGCGATCAGATAACCCGGCTCGACCGTTATGAACCGACGCTCAATGAAGGCAAACCGGGTGACCCACGGGACACGACCACTCCGCGCGCGGCTGCGGCCTCACTGTACAAACTGGTCTTTTCAAATGCCTTGTCAGGTGCGTCCCGCAACAAACTCGCCGGTTGGCTTGAAGGCAATTTGGTCGGCGATTCCACACTGCGCGCCGGCCTTCCGGAAGGGTGGAGGATTGGCGACAAGACCGGCGCCGGTGCCTATGGATCGCGCGGCAACATCGCGATCATCTGGCCGCCAAACCGCAAGCCTCTCGCGCTCGTGGTGTATCTGACGGAAAGCAAGGCTACCTTTAAGGTCCGCAACGAAGCCATTGCCGAGGTTGGTGCCGCCTTTGCCCGGTCACTGGAGGCTACACACTAAAACGCGGAGGACATGATAACCTTGCTCCGGCTTGCCCAATCTGGAGCAAGGTTTCGACAATCCAATCAGGCAAATTTCCGATTGTTTTCAGTTTTTCTCATCCCTGCTGTCGGATAAGGTTCAAGCCATTCGTTCCTTGGTCACCTAAACGGAGGATGACCCAATGCTTTTTTCGATCCTGATTTACAATGATGAGAGCTTCGCAGATGCTCTCAGCAAGGCCGAAATGGATGAGCTGATGAGCAAACACGGCGATTTTCACCGTCACACCAAAACCGACAAAAGTTTTGGCGCAGCGGTCAAATTGATGTCGACCGGAACTGCCGTGACGATGCATCGAGAGAACGACGATGTGCTGGTGACTGACGGCCCATTTGCGGAGACCAAGGAACAGTTTCTTGGTTTTTATCTGGTCGATTACCCGACCCTCAATGAGGCTATGGAAGCGGTGAAGTTGTTGCCGATTGAATATGGCAGAATTGAAGTCAGGCCGGTCGAGTTTTTTGAAGGCGCTGACTACAAAAATGGCGAGCGAATGGTCGTGAACGAGGCCTTTCTGGAAGATGTCGATTCCATGCCCGAGCAGGTTTAAGGGGTCGCGGGCAGTTGCCGCACATGCACGGAGCCTGGCTCTCCACACATGTCAAAGCAGCC
Organism: Roseibium sp.; assembly: GCF_965216085.1. Classification (GTDB taxonomy): domain Bacteria; phylum Pseudomonadota; class Alphaproteobacteria; order Rhizobiales; family Stappiaceae; genus Roseibium. The sequence goes on from NZ_OZ244138.1 coordinate 4,728,742, forward strand.
CGGCCACGGGTGTTGGCCGCGCTCAACCGCTATTTTCAAGACATTGATCTCGCTGAAGATGCCTTTCAGGAAGCCTCTATCCGCGCGGTCAAGACTTGGAGCGATGAAACGCTCCCCAAGGACCCCGTTGCATGGCTGATTGTCGCTGGACGCAATTACGGCATTGACCAGATCCGAAAGCGAAAGCGCGAGGCCCTGACATCTCCTGAAAAGTTCGAACCAATTCCCGATGAGACATATCTCTCGGACGACATGCCTGGCGCACTCGATCAAGCCCATTTCCGGGACGATGTTGTCCGGCTCCTCTTTACCTGTTGCCACCCGATTTTGCGCAAGGACCAGCAAATTGCTTTGGCGCTCAAGATCGTCGCCGGTCTGTCAGTCGATGAAATTGCACGGGCGTTCCTGGTCCAACCCAAAACGATGGAACAACGAATTACCCGGGCGAAGAAGAAGATACAGGCCGCAAAACTAAGCTATGAGGAACCCGATGCGGCCCAGCGCGCCGAAAGACTGCAATCGGTGGCAAATGCCATCTATTTGGTGTTCAACGAAGGGTATTCGGCGTCTCAGGGTGAAGCTATCATCCGGGAAACGCTCTGCGATGAAGCCATACGATTGGCGCGGTTGCTGGTGCGCCTGTTTCCAGAAGAACCGGAACTCAAGGGGTTGCTGTCCCTCTGCCTGATCCAGCACTCCCGAAGCACTGCCCGTGTGAGCGAAGACGGCATGCCAATCACATTGGACGAGCAGGACCGCAGCCTTTGGGACAAAAACCGGATTGCTGAGGGGACTGTTCTTCTCGAAACAGCGCTTTTGAAACGCGCTCCCGGCCCGCTTCAAATCGAGGCGGCCATTGCGGCAACTCATGCCCGGGCAAAAACCTATAAGGAAACCGACTGGGCGGAAATCGAACGCCTTTACCGGGCGCTTGACCACATTCGCCCCTCCCCGGTCGTCAAACTGAACAGGGCAGTCGTTCTCGCCAAAATCAAGGGACCTAAAGCCGCTTTAGCGCAGCTGGACCCCCTTGCCGGTTCGCTCTCGCGCTATGCCAGCTTTCATGCAGCCAAAGCGACCCTGCTCGCAGAAACCGGAAATAGTGAAGCTGCCAAATCAGCCTTCGAAGAGGCGATCAAATTGGCGGGCACAGAAACCGAACGCGCTCACCTTCTGAAGCAACTAAAAAATCTCAAATAATTTTCTCGGCCCTGTCGGATTTGCAAAATCGCCGCCGTCCTCTGACCACCTGGAACAACCAGGATCATAAATTGAGAGGACGAGACATGAGCAATCCGATGCAGACACATGGCACTTTCAGCTGGATGGAACTTCACAGCGGTGATGGCGCAAAGGCCAGGGCGTTTTACACCGATCTTCTTGATTGGGGCACCGAGGATATGGAAATGCCGGACGCCACCTATACCGTCATCAAAAATGGAGAAGACAAGGTCGGCGGGTTTCCGCCCATGGCCGCAGACAAAGCACATTGGCTCCCTTATGTGACTGTCGATGATGTCGATGCGCGCGTCGCCAAAGCGAAGGCTTTGGGGGCGACTGTTCTTGCAGAACCCTTTTCGGTTCCAACGGTAGGACGGATGGCAACGATTTCCGATCCGGTCGGTGGTGTGATCGCGCTGATCACTTATGAATCCCAAGCCTCTTGATCAATTTGCGATCCAGGAAGCCGGCAATGAGCACTTGCCGCTTCCATGCCCCTAAGGATGACCGCTATGGACCTTCTAAATTCGCTTTCCGTCACACTTTTGTTTGCCGCCGTATTTGCCCTTATTCAAATTCCAATGACCATCGCAGTTGGTCTCCGCCGGGTGCAAACCAACATTTCTTTTTGGGACGATGGCGATGAAACACTGCAAAAACGGATGCGCGCCCACTGCAATTTCACAGAAACCGTCCCGATCGTCTTGATCGCCATGGCGGCGGCTGAAATTGCAGGTGCGCCCGTCTGGCTGATCTGGGCAGGCGGCACTTCGCTTCTGCTGGGCCGTCTGATCCACTACACCACGATCGTGACTGTCGGTTGGGGAAACGGCCGGGCCGTCGGCATGCTTTTTACAATGGCCCCAATGGCTGTATTCCCGCTTTTTGTGGTTTTGCGGCTCACCAATGCCGTCTGATAGCCAGAAATAAAAAAGACCGGGGACTTACCCCGGTCTTTTCTTGTCATCTGCCCGTAATGCCCGGAAAGGCAATCAGAAGAGCAACCGCCAGAACCTGCAGCGCAATGAAAGGCAGGAGTGATCTGAAGATCGTTGCCAGCGATATGTCCGGTGGCGCAACACTCTTCAGATAAAACGCCGCTGGCCCAAACGGTGGAGACAGGAACGACACCTGCATGTTCATGCAGAACAGAACCCCAAACCAGACCGGGTCATACCCAAGGGTTTTGATGATCGGCACAAAGATCGGCATGGTTAGCAAGGCGATGCCAACCCAATCCAGAAACATGCCAAGCACGAACAAGATCAACATCATGAAGAGCAAGATGATGGTGGGATTATCCGAGACACCGGAGATCAAGGCAGACACGAACTTGATGCCGCCCATCAGATTAAAGACACCGACAAGCGCGGATGCGCCAATGCCTATCCAGACGATCATGCCAACAGTTTGAAGGGTTTGCAGCGCCGCGCCCTTCAACAATCCAAGCGTGAATTCACCCCGTACGACTGTTGACAGGAGCACTCCGGCAACGCCGACAGCGGACGCCTCAGTCACACTGGCAATCCCGCCATATATGGACCCCAGAACGCCCGCAACGACGGCAAGTGGCAAGATCAGACCTTTCAACAGCCGCAGCTTTTCAGAAAGCGGCGTGTCTTCGTCTTCCGGGATCGGCGCGATGGACGGATTGAGATAGGCCCGAATGAGAACATAGGCGACATAAAATCCGGCCAGCATCAAACCTGGAATGAAGGCTGCGGTGAAGAGATCGCCAACAGACACATTTGCGGTCAGGCCATAGATGATCAGCACGATGGACGGAGGTACCATGGTGCCAAGCGCACCACCTGCGCAGACCACCCCGATGGCGAGATGTTTGTCGTAGCCAAGACGCAGCATTTGCGGCAGGGCAACCAGCCCAAGCAAAACAACTTCACCGCCAATGATGCCGCTCATCGCGGCCAGGATCACTGCCACGACAATCGTCTGAATGGCGACACCGCCGCGTAACCGCCCGCCGAGCAGCTTCATGGCATCAAACAGATCCCGCGCGATCCCGGAGCGGTCCAAAATAGCCGCCATCAGGACGAACATCGGAACAGAGACAAAGACGAAGGAGGAGACAAAGGAATAAACGCGGCTGGTGATCAGCGGCACAACCATCGGCCCGAACCAGCCCAGCGCAAACACCAGCGCCACAAGCAAAGTCACAAATGCCAGCGGAATGCCGGACACGAGCAGCGCCAACAGCATAACGAACATGAGCAAGGTGCCGCTCTCAATTCCGAGCGGCTGCAAAGATCCGAAGAATTCCATTACCGTTTGCCCCGCGCGTAATTGACGGCCAGCACCAGAAACTGGAGCGCCATTGCCACGAGGACACCAAGAAGAAAGACCTTGATCGCCCCTGGAAAAACAGGATCCCAGGCGCTGCCTGACCGTTCGAGCCGGAAGCTACCGTCCGGCCGGAAAGCTGCGCGCAGAACCATCAAATAGGCTGCCCAGGCGAAAAAGGCGCTGGAAACGGCACAGATCAGCGAAATGATGACGTTGAATATGCGGTGCACCCGGTCAGGCAATGCATCATAGATAAGAACCACTCGGATATGCCGGTCTCGAACCGTGCAATAGAGCCCGCCATAGATGAATGCGGCACCACATAGAAAAATCGTGGTTTCATGTGCCCAAATCGTTGGCGCATTGAAGACGTAGCGGAGGAACACCTCGTTCAATAGAACCAGCATCGACACAACAATGCCGCCTGCAAACAGGATCCCACCCTTGTCAATCCAGCGTCCAAGTAGCCCGGCTTCGGCAATTGCACCGGAATCCTCATCTTCTTTTGTTTGATCTTCTCTGCCGGTCACATTTTCCCCCTAAACTGCCCGATAGAAAACGGGCGCAAACTGCGCCCGCTCTTGAGTTCCCAAAATGGGTGTTATTGCATCAACCCATTTTCCTTGAGGTAGCCAGTCAGCACATCATAGACACGTTTTGCATTGTCTGAGCGCTCGGCAACCTTGGCCCACTCGCCTTTTGCAATCGTGCGGAACTTGGCGCGCTCTTCAGCCGGCCAGTCTGTGACGGTGACTTTGCCGCTTGCCTTTGCTTCTTCAACGGCTTCAAGGTCACGTGCTGCCAACGCCGCGACTTGGCTGGAAGCGAATTCGGTCACGCTTTCTTCCAGCGCAGCCTGAAGGTCTGCCGGCAGCGCATCCCACTTTGCCTTGCTCAGCGAGATTTCAACGAGCGGCATGGAATGGAAACCTGGGTAGACTGGGAACGCTGCAACGCCGTGCATGCCTTGCGCGTGATTGGTTGAAAACACTGTATAATCAGCGGCATCAATCACACCTTTGTCGAGGGCAGTGAAGACTTCAGAGCCTGGCAGATTTACCGGAGCAGCACCCGCTGCGGCAAACACCTGTTGCACGAGGCCTTCCGGAGCCCGCATCTTCAGACCTTTCAGGTCATCGACGCCGTTCAGCTGTTTTTTGGAGATGAACGCTTCCAGACCCGGTGTTGTCGCACCGATGAAACGCAGACCGTAGGGCTCCAAGAGCTCGTTCATCAGCTCCTTGCCTCCGCCGTTGGCCATGAAGGCAAACATCTCATCCGGAGACGACCAGGCGCCGACCGGATTGGCGATCAAGCCGAATGCCGGATCTTTGCCCGAGAAATACGACGTGTCTGTTACGTGGCCATCAAGGATGCCAGCAGCGACGGCATCCTGAGTCTCATTGTGGGCAACGATGGATTCCACTGGCAACAGCTCGATTTCAACACGGCCACCGGTCTTTTCCTTGACACTTTCCGCCCAACCCTGTTGCAACTCGAAATTCGGGTTGCCTGCCGGATCCGATGACTGGAACCGGAAGGAGAAATCCGCAGCGATAGCAGATGACATGAGCGTGCCAGCCGCGAGGGCGGCAATGGCGGTATGAGACAATAATTTCAACATGACTTCCTCCCTAGAGTGTTTTCACCGCCGGGTTACGGCGATGGTTCTGAGCAGCTTTTGAAAGCTGCAATTCTTGCAAGGCGCGGTCAGCGACCCGCGCAATCGGATAAGAGACGTCCACAGTCACCCCATCTTCATCTGTTTCCAGCGGTTCCAAGGTCGCAATTTGGCTGTCGAGAAGGGCTTCACCAACGAAGTGTCCGGTCCTTCCAGCCAACCTTTCGGCGATCTGGTTCCGCTCACCGGTCAAGTGAATGAAGGTGCAGCGGCCAAGTTCTGTCCTCAAGATATCCCGATAGGATCTCTTCAAACTGGAACATGCAATGATAGCGCTATCTCCGCGATCAGATATCTGTTTGGCGGCCTTTGCGACATTAACCAGCCAAGGCTTCCGCTCTTCGTCGGTCAATGGGATGCCCGCAGCCATTTTCTCGCGGCTTCCGGCATCGTGATAATCATCTGCTTCTACCATTTCTGCGCCTAAGGCCAAGGACAGATGGTCCGCCAGCGCACTTTTTCCGACGCCGCAAACGCCCATAACAATCAACAGACGGTTCTCGAAAGACTGCAACAAATTTCCCCAACATCAATCTCATCGGTAGTCGCATCATTATGTTAGCGATAACATTTGTCAACGCAATTTTTTTGAACTAGTCTCCCACCACCATCAATTGAGCACTAAAGACCTGGTATTGCGGGACAAATCAAAACCATCGATCACCGATGTGGCACAAGAGGCTGGCGTCAGCGCCATGACAGTGTCCCGTGCCCTGCGGTCACCGGAGAAGGTGTCTGAAAAGACGCGGCAGCGGATCACTGCCGTTGTTAACCGGCTGGGATACATTCCGGACCCCAACGCCAGCGCCCTTGCCGCCGGCAAAACCAACGTCATTGGTGTCATTGTCCCGTCGGTCACCAACAATGTTTTCGCTGATGTTCTGCGCGGAGTGTATGAGGTTGCCGAAGGCAGCAAGTGGCAGCTCCAGCTCGGCAATTCCAGGTATTCTCCGTTGGAAGAAGAACGGCTGGTCCAGACCTTCTTGAGCCAGCGTCCAGCCGGGTTGATCATCTCCGGTCAAGACCAATCAGAAACAACGGATTCGCTTCTCAAAAACGCCGACTGCCCAATTGTCCAGGTCATGGAGGTCGGCCCTTCTCCGTACGACATGATGATCGGCTTCTCGCATATCGAAGCCTCCAAGGTAGCCACACAGCATCTCATCGACATGGGCTACCAGCGCCCCGGCTATATTGCCGCTCGGCTGGATCCACGCAGCCAACGCCGTTTACAAGGGTTTCGTGAGGAAGCCGAGAAAGCGGGGCTCTACAATCCGAACCGGGTGGTCACAACACCCAAACCATCCAATGTTTCGCTCGGATGTGAACTGGTCGCTGATCTTTTGTCCAAGGCTCCAGACACTGACGCAATCCTTTGCAACAACGATGACCTTGCCTTGGGCGCCTTGTTCGAATGCCAGCGCCGCAATATCGCCGTTCCGGAACAGATCGGCATTTGCGGCTTCAATGATCTGGAGATGATGGCAGCGGCCACACCTGCGATTACCAGCATTCGCACCCACCGGCTGGACATGGGTCAGCGCGCCATGGAGATGATGATCGGGACGCTGCAAGGGGATGCGCCGGAAGAAAAGAGTATTGATCTCGGCTTCGAACTGATACCGCGTGAAAGCACTGCCCGGCGCGCCTAGGGTCTCACAAAAAGGGGCTCTAGGCCCCTTTTTACAGACCTTGTGTCAGGCCTTATTCTGCAGCGACTGCAAGATCACGGAAAGAGCGGCGCGCCCAGGGGCGGGTGCCTTCCGGAATTTCTTCGATCGCACCAAAGGCCGGCTGCAGATACTTGGTAACTTCCGGCCATTCGCCAGCTTTCAAGGCTTTCAAGACCTCCGGCTTGGAGATCTCAAAACTGGAAACACCACAGCGGCGGGCGAGTGGCACCTGGTCGAGAATATAGTTGCCAACCGCACGGATATCGCCCTGATAGTTCAGGTGTTCGCGCAAATCGCGCGCCGTTGAAAAACCGCGGCCATCGACAAAGCTCGGGAAGGACACCGCCACATGTGCCAACTGGTCCAGATAGGTGGCTGCCTTTTCAACTTCATCGCCGGGTTCGACCAGTAAGGCGGTTTTGCCGGTGCGGGAAACGTAGGCGTCCGCGTCTTCCAGAAACAGAGCCAATGGAACCAGCAGATCCGTGTCAGCGGATGCTTCTGTTTCAGCGTCTGCCCGGACCCAGGTTTCCTCGACGAACTCGCCGTTTTGATAAATCGTTGCCATATTTCGCGTCCTCAAAAACTCGTCTGAGCAGCGGCTCAGATGCCGCTGCCGTCAATTTCTTTGCCATGGGTCGGCCAGTGGATGCCGCACTCCGTCTTGTCCTGCCCGCGCCAGCGGCCGGACCGTGGGTCTTCACCCGGCGCGACTTTGCTGGTGCACGGCAAACAGCCGATCGAAGGATAGCCTTCCGCGACCAGCGGATGCGGCGGCAGATCGTGGCTCTTGGCGTAATCCAGAACCTCCGCCGCACTCCAATCGGCGAGCGGATTGACCTTCACGCGCCCGGCATCGATCTCGAAATGCTCCAGGCTCGTCCGCGTGGAACTTTGGTGGCGTTTGCGGCCGGAAATCCAGGCTTCGAAGCCGTTCAGGGCACGCTCGAGCGGCACAACCTTGCGCACATGGCAGCAGGTATCGGTGTCGCTCATCCAGAGCATGCCGGCCGGATCCGTTTTCTCCAGATCGTCCTTGGACGGCTTGAAGGTGCGCACATCAGTGAGGCCGAGCTTTTCAATCAGCGTGTCCCGGTAAAGAATTGTTGCCGGAAACAGCTTCACTGTATCTATGAACAGGACCGGCGTCGACGGATCGACCTGCGCAACCATGTGCAACAGAACAGACGAATCTGCGCCGAAACTGGAGACCATGGCGATGCCGCCGGCAAACTGGTGCCGGATTGCGGCCCGCAAGATGTCATCGGCCGTTGCATCCTCGAACTGGGCATTCAGCGCGGCGACTTCCGCCTGCAGGCCCAGCTCCGGATCAACACCGAGACTGAAGGTTTCATGCAGCGCCATAAAGGGCCTCCTTGAACGGTGCCTCCCCAACCCGGCGATAAGCCTCCAGGAAGGTTTCGTCCTTGTCCGACCGCAGGCCGAGATAGGTATCAACGAGGTTTTCAATGGCATCGACAACTTCTTCGGACGAAAAACCTCGGCCGATGATTTCACCGATCGACGCGTTTTCGTTGGCCGAGCCACCGAGCGTCACCTGATAGAATTCCTCGCCCTTTTTCTCCAGACCGAGAATGCCGATGTGGCCGACATGGTGGTGGCCACAGGCATTGATGCAGCCGGAAATCTTGATCTTGAGTTCACCAATTTCCGCCTGGCGCTCCGTTGTGCCGAAGCGTTCGGAAATCCGCTGAGCAACCGGAATGGAGCGGGCGGTCGCCAGAGCGCAGTAGTCCATGCCTGGGCAAGCAATGATGTCGGTGATCAGGCCAGCGTTGCCTTCGGCAATCCCGGCCGCGACCAGCTTGTCAAACAGCGCCGGAAGATCATCGAGTTTGACATGCGGCAGGATCACGTTCTGCTCATGCGAAATGCGCAGTTCGTCATGGCCGTATTCTTCAGCCAGATCCGCGATGACATCCATCTGCGCATCAGACGCGTCGCCCGGAATGCCGCCAACCGGCTTCATGGACACGGTCACAGAGGTATAGCCCGGCACCCGATGCGGGTTCAGGTTATGTGCCAAGAACTGCGCAAATGCTGCATCCGCTTCACGGCGCACTTCAACGCTTGCTGAGATATCGGACCCGACCTCGAGCGGAGGCGGGGTGAAATAAGCTTCAATGCGGCGGACCTCTTCATCCGGCAAGCGCAGAACACCAAAGCGGATTTTTTCGAATTCGCCTTCGATGTCTGCCTTCAGATCTTCAAGGCCGGTTTCGTGCACAAGAATTTTGATCCGGGCTTTGTATTTGTTGTCGCGCCGGCCGTAGCGGTTATAGACGCGCAGAATGGCCTCAGAGTACGCAAGCAAGTCTTCTTCCGGCAGGAAGTCACGGACTTTGCGGCCGATCATCGGTGTCCGGCCAAGGCCGCCGCCCACGAAGACTTCAAAGCCGATTTCACCGGCATCATTGCGGGTCAGCTGCAGGCCGATGTCATGGACCTGAACCGCAGCACGGTCGTTCGGAGCACCTGTAATGGCGATCTTGAATTTACGCGGCAGGAACGAAAATTCCGGATGAAGCGACGACCACTGGCGCAGGATTTCAGCGTAGGGACGCGGATCAGCAATTTCATCAGCTGCAGCACCGGCAAAATGGTCCGCCGTGACGTTCCGGATGCAGTTGCCGGACGTCTGGATGGCGTGCATTTCGACTTCCGCCAGCTCTTCCAGAATCTTCGGCGTGTCTTCCAGTTTCGGCCAGTTGAACTGAATGTTCTGGCGTGTCGTGAAGTGGCCATAACCCTTGTCGTAGGTCCGGGCGATGTGCGCCAGTTTGCGCATCTGGCGGCCATTCAGAGTGCCGTAAGGAATGGCAACACGCAGCATGTAGGCATGAAGCTGAAGGTACAGGCCGTTCATCAGGCGCAGCGGCTTGAACTCGTCTTCAGACAGCTCACCCGCCAGGCGGCGGCGGACCTGATCCTTGAACTGTTCAGTGCGCTGATTGACGAAACTCGCGTCAAATTCGTCGTAACGGTACATGTCTTTGCTCCTTGAAGGGCGCGGCTATCTCAAGCGCTGCCCTTGAACCTTTTTGTTAGGCCGATACGGCCTGTGCTTGTTTGCCGTATTGCGGGTGTGTGGTTGGGCCCTCGGCCCGGATTTTTTCGCGGAAGCGGACCGGGACGATCACGCCGTCTTCAACGGTGACATCCATCTCATAGACACCAACGACTTCCTGGTTCTTCTCTGCAGCTGCACCAGTTGCCAGGCCTTCAGCAACAGCGTCCTTGCCCTCAAGCGTTTTTGACAAGGTGATGCGCTCGACCCAGGTGTTGTTCTCGCCGAGCCAGACAACATCGCCGTTGAGCAGGCGGTTGGCGGTGATCACTTTCATTTCTCTCTCCTCAAGCCGCGGCGACACGGGCAGAAACACCCTGTGCCAGCGGTTCGGCAGTTTCCAAAGCGGCATGGCCAACGGCCTCGCCGATTACAATCAGGACCGGACCATCGATCTCTGAACGGTTTTCAAGAACCGCAAGATCGGACAAGGATCCGGAGAATTGGCGTTCGTCCGGATGCGCGGCGTTTTCAATCACCGCGACCGGGGTGGTGGCAGACAGGCCCGCCCCGATCATTTTCTCCGCCACTGCCGCTGCGACCGAGCGGCCCATATAGACAGCAACGGTTGCGCCTTTCAGCGCCAACCCGGCCCAATCCGGCAAAGTTTCGGATTGGGCATTGTGGCCGGTTGCAAAAACAAGGTTGGAGGCGACACCACGAAGGGTGAGCGGGATCTGCGCCGAAGCGGCCGCGGCAAAGGCTGCTGTAACGCCGGGCACGACTTCAAAACCGATACCCCCGGCGCGGAGCGCCTCCATTTCTTCTGCGGCCCGGCCGAAAATCATCGGATCGCCCGCTTTCAAACGAACCACTTTCAGGCCTTGTCCGCCGAGCTTCACAAGCAGCTCACAAATCTCAGACTGCGGTACAGAATGGGCGCCTTTACGCTTGCCGACAGAAATCCGCTCGGCATCCCGGCGCCCCATGGCCACAACATCGGCCGGGACAAGCGCATCATGGACAATCACATCGGCTTCCTGAAGGAGGCGCTGAGCCCGGAGCGTGAGGAGATCCTCAGCCCCAGGCCCGGCACCCACCAACCAAACAAATCCCGGTTCTTCGGCCATACCATTCAGGAGGCGCTGCGCTTCAGACCGGGCGGCATCGCCATTGCCGGCATAAACATTGGCCGCAACAGACCCAGAGAAAAACCGCGCCCAGAAATTCCGGCGCGCGTTTCCATCAGAGATGATCTGAGCCGCCGTGTCCCGAAACCCTTCGGCCAACCGGGCCAAAGCACCGGTCGAACGCGGCAACATGGCTTCTACCCGGGCGCGGATGTGGCGCGCCAGAACTGGACCAACACCGGTTGACGTGATCGCAACAGCAATCGGTGCGCGGTTCACAAGAGCCCCGGTGTAAAAGTCACAAAGCTCGGGTTTGTCGACAGCATTCGCTGGAACACCTTGGATTCGCGCAGCGTCAATGACCGCCTTGTCCAGTGCCAGGTCTTCGCGGGCGGAAAAGACCAAGGCAACGCCGGTCAGATGTTTCGGTTTGAAGTCTTCGGTAATGTGCGTGGCAGAGAACTGATCAACAGCCTTTTGCAGCTCAGCATCGATCTCAGCGCCGATAACAACGATTTCCGCATTGGTTTCACCAAGCAGACGCACCTTGGCGGCGGCTTCGCCGCCATGACCAACCACAACAACACGCTTTCCCGCCACCTTCATGAAGGCGGGAAACACATCCAGCCGGTCTTCCGGCTTTTTCTGTGCTTTTTCCGTGTCTGTTTGGCGGCTTGCCATCAGCAAGGGTCTCCAATCCCAATTTGATGGCTTAAATGTAAGCGGTGCTGCCGGTCATCGCCGGGTACTGGATTTCAAAGCCGATTGAGTTCGCGAAAAAGATTTTCCTGAATCGGCAAGATGACGACTGCTGTGTTCATCCGGAGGCACTTTTCTGACCAACAGAGAAAACGCCCCAAGTTTGGTGGAGCCCGCTCTACCGGTACGTCTGATCGGATTTACCAGGCGGTTGCAATCAGAACCGAACCTGCGATATCACGCGGGCTGCAGCCGGTTCCAATTGCTTAAACATAGAACCCGCGCACAAAAGCCAAGTTGCCAGCTTCAGCCCGCCTTGCTTTTGACTTAAGTTTCTAGAAACTGCCTCTCCAAACCACATGCGAGCTCAAACATGCGTTTTCCGCTTTACCTTCCTGCCGCTATTGCGCTGTTCTTCTCAGCCCTTCCATTTGTGCCAGCCCAAGCCCAGCAGGCCGAAAAAACCGTGTTATGGCAAACGCGCTGTGCTGGGGAAACCAGGTCGGCCGAAGCATTGATCTGCGAAGCAACCCAAAGCCTGCGGGTCAAGGAAAACGGCCAGCTTCTCTTCAAGGTCGACATCATTTACCCGGGCAACAGCGGCCAACCGGTCTTTCAGCTCCAAGCACCGCTTGGCTTTTATCTGCCCGGCAAGGTCAAACTCTCCGTCGACGGAACAGCCATTGGCGAATTGGAAATCGCGACCTGCGACCAGCGCGGTTGCTACATCAGCGCACCAGCAACGGATACTATGATCAACGCGATGAAGGCCGGCGCAAAAATGGAAATCGACTTTGCTGCCTCTGCCAGCCAGCGCCAGAAAATCGAGGTTCCACTGACCGGGTTCAGCCGTGCAATGGCAGCCATTCAGTAATGTTGTGAAATTGACAGACGGAGGCAGCACTCATGCGGCCTCTGTCTTTGATCTTGAACCTGCGAACATAAAAACTCAGTTGACGACGATTGCCGCCCCTTCACGCCGGGCATCACCAACCCCGTCAAAACCGCTGACCGGATCAAACTGGACGGCATGCACGCCCCCAAAAAACATGTTCTTTTGAGGCCAAAACCGATGGTCTGCAAAGGTGTCAGCAAGCAGAGTCAGGTCTCTCTCTTCAAGCTGCGCTTCGGCATCAAGATGGCTTTCTTCAACATGAAGGCGCGGCGCCTCAACAGCTTTATGAATGTCGGCGCCATTCAGACCCAAGTGGGCGACTGCTTGAAAAATCGCTGAGCGGATCCGGCTGGACCCGCCAGATCCAAGTACGATCAACCGGCCATCCGGCATATCGAGAAGGGTCGGACACATCATGGAGGCCGGGCGGGTGTTCACTGGCCAGCCCAAAGCTCCATCTGGATTGACGTCGTCTTCGCCCAGGATGTTGTTGAGCATAAAACCGCATCCGTCGACCATTTCACCGCTGCCTGTGCCGTTGGATACGGTGACGGAACAAGCATTGCCGTCCGCATCCACGGTCGAGATGTGCGTTGTGCCCTTCTGACGCAAAGGATGATCTAATAACACACTGAGATCACCACGTGCCGACAGCCTGGCCTGGTCGGCCGTGTCCAGAGCCTTGGCAAGTGACAGCGGGGCACACATCTCCAAGTGCCTCAGCGCATATTGGATTAATGTCCCGCTGGCGGCCGGGAGCGGGTTTAGAAACAACTTGGCATTGCCGACTGATAACGACAGCGGTGACCGCTCTTCAACGCCGTACTGCTGAAGATCTGCCTCCGTGATGTGTCCGCCTTCACCCTGTTCCTTCAGAAGGGCTTCGGGAATCTCAGTCTGCCGCCAGCTTGTCTGGCCCAATTTCTTGAAAGTTTCCGCCAGGGCTGGATTAAGAAAATTCTCACCAGCGCGTTGAAGGGTGCCGCCTGGCGCAAACACGGAGCGGGCGGCTTCCGTCGCCATCAAAATCGGTTCTACAACGGTCGACAGATACGCCTGATAGCTGGTGATTTCGACGCCACCAGTTGCGGCTGAAATCGCGGGCGCGAAATGATCCTGATGCGAAAGGCGCGCGCCGCGCTCCGACAAAGCTTCCAGTCCATCCAGAAAACCAGGTGTTGCGACCGTTGCCGGACCAATATGGAAGATCTGTGTGGTGGTACCGAAGTCAGCTTCAATGGTTCGATACCCGTCCCCGATATCGCCCCGCTTTTGCCGGGGAGTTTGCGGAAAAAAGTCCAGCAGAGTTGTCTTGCCGCTCGCGCCGTCCCGGATCATGGCAAAACCGCCACCGCCAGGGGATGCCAAGACCGGTTCACAAACGCACGCCATGGCCAGAGCTGCTATCGCAGCGTCAACCGCGCTGCCCCCTTCCCGCAGCATGGCAGCACCTGCTTCGGCAGTCAGCATATGGCCAGCGGCAACGGCGCCTTTTTGTGACTTTCCCATGTTTCGGTCAAACCACATGGATCTGAAAAACACAAGATAATCATGGAGCTGAGCGATTTTTCACCAAATCAACAAAACATCAAACGCAACGCTGCCGATCACAAAACCGCGACCCGTCTTGAAACAGCGACAAGCCTAGGGCATATCTGAACGCAGTTGAGATGACTGGTCATATTATGCCGAAAGCAACTGCGAATAGAGACATCTTGTTGGAAAGAGGCTTTCACCTGCTTTACACGCAAGGTGTAGCCGCAACGGGTGTCAAAGAGATCACCAATGCTGCCGGTGTCCCCAAAGGCTCCTTCTATAACTATTTCGACAGCAAGGACGCTTTTGTGATTGAAGCATTGAAGCTGTATGAGAAAAACCTCCTGGAACATCTCGACGCTCAGCTGGCCAATTCTGAAGAGCCACCTTTGCAACGGCTTCGGACGCTTTTTGAAGATTGGGCCAACCTCTTCGATCAGGATGAGGGAAAACCGGGGTGTTTTGCCGGGAATCTTACGCAGGAATTGGCTCTCGAGAACCCGCCAATTCGGCAAGCTTTGTTTCAGGTCTTCACTTCCCTGCAGCGGCGATACATCGACTGCCTGGAAGCCGCACAAGCCGACGGGTCCTTGCCTCCATCGCAAGATCCAAGCGTTCTTGGGCAATTCATTTACAACGGGTGGCAAGGCGCGATCCTGCGCGCCAAATCGTCAGACAGCTCAGAACCTATGAGAGTGTTCATAGGCATCGTTTTTGACCAGATGCTGAAGCCGTCCAACTAACTTTCCTACACCAGGCAAAAGAAAGGAGATCCCATTTAGCTTACTCAATTTTATTCAGAAATGAGACGACCGGTCATCTCAAATATTTGTAGATTTAGGTGGTGACCTGCGCGTTCAAAACCAGAAAGGCTTACCGATGAATTCCTTCACGAAAACACTGATACCAATCGTGCTGGCCGCAGCTTTAGAAGGTGCACCGGGCGCGCACGCGGCCCCCGGCTCGCTGGGCACCGCAGACGTCATGCCCTACGACTACAAATTCATTGACGTTCATGGGTCCAAAATCGCCTATGTCGACGAAGGGCAAGGCGACCCTATCCTATTCATTCACGGTAATCCGACCTCCTCTTACCTGTGGCGCAATATCATGCCCCATGTGGAGGATCAGGGCCGGCTCATTGCGCTTGATCTCATTGGGTTGGGCAAGTCAGACAAACCAGACATCGGCTATACGTATCAGGATCACTACAAATACTTGACTGGGTTCATTGACACTCTGGATCTTCAGAACATCACGCTCGTGATCCATGACTGGGGCTCAGCACTCGGCATGCACTACGCCCGCGAGAATGAAACCAATGTCCGCGGTTTAGCTTTCATGGAAGCCATCGTCGCTCCCGCGGTTCCAATTCCTGATTATGAATCGCTAGGTGCGGGTGGTGAGTTTTTCAAAGGTGTCCGCACCGAAGGTGTCGGCGAACAAATGATCTTGAAAGACAATATGTTTGTTGAGGTCATTCTATCCGAAATGGGTGTTGCCAAACCGCTATCGGAAAACGTCCGGGCGGTCTACCGAGAGCCTTTTGAAACAGAACAAAGCCGCTTGCCAACCCTGACCTTCCCAAGGATGTTGCCGATTGGCGGCGAACCCGCAGATGTAACAGCCATCACAACTGCGAACGGCGAATGGCTAGCAAAAACTGAGTTGCCAAAACTCTATTTCTACGCCGAACCTGGTGCGCTTAATCCAGCACCTGTCGTTGACTATTTTAAGAAGACACTTCCAAATTTGGAAACGCGTTTCGTCGGCGCTGGCGTTCACTATCTCCAAGAGGATCAGCCGCATGTGATCGGCAAAGGTCTTTCGGATTGGCTACGCCGAAACTGAGTAAGCAACTTTGGATCTTCAAATAGAAAAGCCGGCTCCAAAGCCGGCTTTTTGCTCGTAAGGTAATATGCGACCTACTTCATTGCCTGAAGGATCGAAACATAGTTGGCGACGGCCGCACCACCCATGTTGAAGATCCCGCCGAGCTCGGCGTTTTTCACCTGAATATCACCAGCCGTGCCGGTCAGCTGCATGGCGGTCAGCACATGCATAGAAACACCGGTCGCGCCAATCGGATGGCCTTTGGCCTTCAAGCCACCAGATGGATTGACCGGCAGCTTGCCGTCCATTTCTGTCCAACCTTCGAGCACTGCTTTTGCGCCCTCACCTTCTTTGGTCAGGCCCATCGCTTCATATTCGATCAGTTCGGCAATGGTGAAACAGTCGTGGGTTTCCACGAACGACAAGTCTTCAATTGCAAGGCTGGCATCGCCAAGCGCAGCACCCCAAGCTTTGGAGCAGCCTTCGAATTTCAGGATGTCGCGCTTGGACATCGGCAGGAAGTCCTGAACGTGCGCCATGCCCCGGAAGGCAACAGCCTTTTTCATACCAAGTGCCGTTGCCGGGTCGGTTAGAACCATGGCTGCTGCGCCATCGGAGACCAGGGAACAATCAGTCCGCTTCAAGGGACCAGCCACAAACGGGTTTTTCTCGCTCTCATCACGGCAGAAGTCATAGCCGAGATCCTTGCGCATCTGAGCGTAAGGATTGCCGACACCATTCTTGTGGTTCTTGGCGGCAATCTTCGCCAAAGCATCAGACTGATCGCCATATTTTTGGAAGTATGCATCGGCGATTTTGCCGAAAACCCCAGCAAAACCTGCCGGCGTATCCCCGTCTTCCTTCAGATATGACGCCTTCAGCAGGTTCTTTCCAATTTCCGGGCCTGGTGTGGTTGTCATCTGCTCGACGCCGACAACAAGCACAAACCGCGCTGCACCTGAAGAAACGGCGCGAACACCTTGATGAACAGCTGCTGAGCCCGTGGCACAGGCGTTTTCAACACGGGTTGCCGGTGTAAACCTTAGCGCTGGATTGGCCTGCAACACCAATGCAGCCGTGAAGTCTTGCTGGGAGAAACCGGCGTTGAAATGGCCCAGAACAATTTCATCAACATCTTCTGGGGAGATACCAGCGTCCTTGATCGCTTCGCTGGCCGCATTGACGATCATACTCTCGACCGTCTCGTCCGTATGCTTTCCGAAGGGCAGATGCGCCCAGCCAACCATCGCTGCAGTCATGATGTTTCCTCCAAATGCGGCACCGTGCACGGCTTCATCTTGGCGCTCATGGAAAAGCCCAAGCGCAAAAATGAGGCCGTGCTATTCGAAATTCGCACAACAGTCCCAGCTTCCATGCTGCTTTGCAAGAAGAAATTGACCTAAACGTCATTCAATTTTTTTAATTCTATTATTTTCAATATCTTATTTGAAATTGATTCAGCGTTTTGAGTACTCCTGGAACACAAAATAGTCGCTGGAGACCTTTGATAAGAAAAATTCGTCCCACTGTCATGATCGCCTGCTATCAGGGATCTGTTCCGGACAAATGACTTTTTCGATACTTTTCAGAAATTCAACCGGTCCTGCTCTGTAGGGCCGGTTTTTATTTTGCCGAACCTCACCCAGCTCACACAACTAGGCGGCCAGCCTTACAATGATCTCCTTTGATCACATTTCCTGAACTCCAGGACTTGACCACAAGAACCGCACAATATAGCCATTCAAAGCGCTTTGGATTCCACTCCAAACATGGTTCTATGGAGACGTTCATGTTTGAAAATGCCGAATTGGGCCTGGAGGTTGCTATGCCAGAAAATCAGAAGACCGATCCTGATTGGTGGAAAGGCGCGGTAATTTACCAAGTCTATCCGCGGTCTTTTAATGACACCAATGGTGACGGCATCGGCGACCTAAACGGTGTCACCGAGCGGATGGATTACATCGCCTCGCTGGGTGTCGACGCGATTTGGCTGTCCCCCTTCTTCACTTCCCCTATGAAGGACTTTGGGTACGACATCTCGAATTTCGAAGATGTCGATCCGATGTTCGGAACACTTACCGATTTCGACCGGATGACCACCCTCGCGCATGAGCGCGGATTGAAGATCATCATCGATCTGGTGATCTCCCATACGTCGGACCAGCACCCTTGGTTTAAAGAAAGTCGGTCTTCAAGAGACAATGCTAAGGCGGACTGGTTTGTGTGGGCCGATGCAAAACCCGACGGCACTCCGCCAACAAACTGGTTATCGATCTTTGGTGGCTCCGCTTGGGAATGGGACAGCCGCCGGCGCCAGTACTACATGCACAACTTTCTGACCAGCCAGCCAGATCTAAATTTTCACAATGACGAGGTCCATGAAGCCGTGTTGACGGCAGCCAAGTTTTGGCTCGATCGTGGTGTGGATGGGTTTCGCCTTGATACCGTGAATTTTTACTTTCACGACAAAGACTTGCGGGATAACCCGCCGCTCAGCGCTGAAGAAGCCCCGTCAACAGTCGAGGCGACCAATCCTTATGGTTTCCAGAAGCATATCTACGACAAGAGCCGGCCGGAAAATCTGCTATTTCTAGAAAAACTCAGAGATTTGCTCGACAAATATCCCGGGACGACTTCGGTTGGTGAAATCGGCGCCGATGGCCAAGCCGTGGAACTGACCGCCTCCTATACGGAAGCGGATAAACGTATCCACATGGCTTACAGTTTTGACCTGCTGACACCGGATCATTCAGCTAGTTACATCCGCCAGATTGTGGAAGCCATGAATGCGGGTGTCGGCACCGGTTGGGCCAGCTGGGCTCTGTCCAATCACGATGTCAAACGGGTTGCGACCCGCTGGGGCGCCGGCCTGGATATAGAAAAATACGCGCCGCTCACAGCCGCGCTCTGCGCCAGCCTTCGTGGTACTCCGTGTCTTTATCAAGGTGAAGAACTGGGTCTCACGCAAGCAGATGTGCCGTTTGAAAAGCTACAAGACCCCTATGGCATTCGGTTCTGGCCGGACTATCAAGGCCGCGATGGCTGCCGCACTCCGATGCCCTGGTCCAAAGCGGCACCCAGCGCCGGGTTCTCAGATGCCGAACCGTGGCTTCCTGTTGCAGCTGAGCATCTTGAGCGCGCAGTTCTTGAACAAGACCAGGATGAGGGCTCCGTGTTAAACCGGCTCCGGTCGTTCTACGTCTGGCGGAAAAACAAAGCACCTTTGCTGAAAGGCGACATGAGTTTCATCGATAGCCCAGGAGAAACACTGGCGTTTACCCGCAGCTATCAAGGTCAGACGATCCTGTGTGCATTCAATCTGGGAGATGCGCCTGAAACAATTTCGCTCCCTGAGCTTCGCCTTCAGGACTTAAAGGCGCCAGGTTTCGAAGGATCTCTTGTTGACGCGGAACTCACTTTGAACAGCTTTGACGCCTTCTTTGGCGTTGTGAATTCCTGATTGCCTCTTCAAAACAGGATCCGGCGCAGCTAAAACAGCGCGCCGGGCCATTCCGGCGAGCAAACGCACTGATCCGGAACTCCAATGACACAACGCCTTCCTCTATCGGTATTTATTATTGCCAAGAATGAAGCCGACCGGATCCCATCGGCAATCAAGAGCGTCATTGATTGGGTCGACGAAGTCATTGTCATCGACAGTGGTTCAACAGATGAAACCGTCGCTGTTTCTGAAACATTGGGTGCCAAGGTCATCCACAACGATTGGCCAGGTTATGGTCCGCAAAAGCGGTGTGGCGAAGACCAATGCCGCAATGATTGGCTGCTCAACCTGGATGCGGACGAGGAGATCACTCCGGAACTTGCCGAAGAGATCAAAGCCAAGTTCGCAGACAACAGTTACCAGAGCGCGGATGCCTGGCGGATCATGATCCGCGATGTGTTTGCCCATGAAACCTCCCCGGCACCTTGGGCCTATGGCTATCATCAAATCCGCCTTTATGACCGGCGCAAAGGCCGGTTTTCTGCGTCCACTGTGCATGACACAGTGCGCCCGGCGGACGGCGCAAGACTTTCCAACCTGAATGGCGTCATGGCACACCGGTCCGACCGGTCTCTTGAGTTTCAAGTCGGCAAATACAATCGTTATTCCGATATGCAAGTGGCGGATATGCGCGCGCGTGGCCGCAAACTATCCCGCCTGCGGCTGTTGACCGAATTTCCGGTCAGCTTCTTCAAGGGATACTTTGCCCGCCGGTACTGGAAATATGGCTGGTGGGGTGTGATCCTTGCGATCAACTATGCACATGGCCGCTTCTTACGCATAGCCAAAGCCTATGAAGCTGAACTCTTGGACACACGCGCCAAACACTAAATTCAAGCAGATTTTTCTAATGGGCTGCCTGCAGTTTTGCTTCGCCGTACCCGAAGCGGCTGACGCACACCTGCCGTCTTGTTGAAGTTTTCGAGCCTTCGGATTGTTGTAGGTGTGAGTAGATGGCCGCCGGACAAGACCAATTCGAACGATGTCTCGGTTCGCACATCATCAACCAGAACATCTCCCGGTTTCAGAGACCGTATATGGCATTGAATAAACTTCGATTTTGGATCATGAGGCAGCTCTTTCAGCAAAACCGCTTTGGTTATTTCCAGCAAGCGGGGATCATATTGGCGCCGGTTGATCAACAGTGCCTCAAAAGCAGCTGCATCTGGCCCGTTTTCTGGACTGGCATACCAGAGATCCGTCAGCAGCTTGATGATCCGGGATATCAGCGGAATGTCTTGCCCAATGGGGCCATTTTCGGGAAAACCAGAGCCATCATAGCCACGGCCCGATAGGAACAGATATTCCGAAACACGATTCAATTGCGGGATGTTTTGTAACAGATCCCGTGTCTGCTGCGGTGCTCTTGCAAGAATTTCCCGTTCCTGCTCACCAAGGCTACGCGCCGCCCGGAACTTGGACAAGATCTGCGTTGGCAACATCGCCTCCCCGAGAGGGGACAACATGACCGCCATTTCCAGTTCCCAAGTTTTTTTCAAACCCAACTGTTTTGCTATTTTGAGCGCCTGTTGACGAATGGCGCTGGTTCTTCGGAATGCTTCCGGATGGAACAGCGACAGCATCTCAATCAGCATTTTCACGGAACCGGCAAGTGTACGTTCCAGAATTGCCCGTTCCTTGGCCAGATGGCGATGATGAGAAAGTGCAGCCTCGAACGCTGCCAGGATTTCATTTCGTTGGCACGATTTCTCCAAATACATAAAGGCATGCCCCAAATTCAGGGCTTCTTTGACTGCATTTTTGGAACTTTCACCCGTCAACATGATCCGGGCAGCTTGCGGCGCCAGAGCCTCGCACTCTTTTAAGAAAGCGACGCCGCCGCCCCCTGGAAGATGATAACAAGAGAAAACGATGGCTGTATTCGGATAGTCTTTTAGAAATTGGGTAGCAGTACCTGAGTCAGAAAAACACGTCACGGCGTGATCATCAGAAAACAACTTGGTCAATACGGATTGCACGGATAGATCCGGGTCGGCAACAAGAATTATCTCATTTCCTTTTTCGGCCAAAACAAGATCCTCCCAACTACCGCAGAGGCAAACTAACAGATCAACAAACCCCTTCCCCATCATCTAAGATTTCATAAGTATAATAATAAACCCTTGAGAAACGCGGCCAAACTTCAGCCGGTTTTCGCACCAGGCAAGCAATCCGCAGTGGTATTTGCAAAAGCATTTGGACTATAAGGCCCGGATGCATGATGTACTGATCATAGGCGCTGGTCCTGCCGGGCTTTTTGCTGCTGAACACCTGTCGGCAGCGGGGCTTGGTGTCACGATCATTGATCGGATGCCGTCGCCTGCGCGCAAGTTTTTGATGGCGGGCCGCGGTGGCTTGAACATCACCCACAGCGAGCCGTTGGAGACATTCCTGGGCCGCTACCGCGAAGCTGAGCCCTTCCTGCAGCCGATGATCTCAGTGTTTCCTCCCTCAGCCCTTGTTGAATGGTGCAATGGACTTGGGGAAGAAACGTTTATTGGCACCAGCGGACGTGTTTTTCCAAAAGCGATGAAAGCCTCTCCCCTTCTGCGGGCCTGGCTCCGCCGGTTGGACCAACAGGGTGTCAAGCTCCTTACCCGCAGAACTTTTTGCGGTTTTAACTCTGAGGGTTTGCCCCTCATCCAGGAGGACAATTCAGCACCACACCCCATTCCCGCACGTGCTGTCTTGCTGGCCCTTGGTGGAGCAAGCTGGCCGAAGCTGGGCTCTAACGCCGCATGGGTTCCGTCACTTCGAGAAAACGATATCGAGGTTCACGATTTCCAGCCGTCAAACTGCGGATTCCTAGTTGCTTGGAGCGACTTCATCAAAGACCGCTTCGCCGGACATCCACTGAAACGCATTCGCATTTCCTGCGGAAAGGCTTCCGTTCTTGGGGAAGCTGTTCTTTCAGATAAGGGGCTGGAAGGCAGCGTGATCTATGCACTGTCGGCTGAGATAAGAGATCGTCTAAACCAACAAGAAACAGCCGAAATCGCCATTGATCTCCGGCCGCAATTGTCAATTGCTAAGCTCACAGAAAAACTGAAGCGGCCAAAAGGCAAACAGTCCATATCAACGTTTTTGAAAAAGGCAGTTGGCCTCCGCGCGGCGGAGCTTGCCCTGTTGCGCGAAGCCGGTGCACTGCCAGCTTCTCCGGAAGATTTGGCGCAACGGATCAAGGCTGTCCCGATCCTTTGCCAGGCTCCCTATTCCATTGACCGCGCAATTTCATCTGCCGGCGGTATCGCGTTGACGGAGGTTGATGACAACTTGATGCTGAAGAAACTTCCTGGCGTCTTTGCTGCCGGAGAAATGCTTGACTGGGAGGCCCCCACCGGCGGCTATCTCCTTCAGGCGTGTTTCGCGACTGGGCTCGCTGCGGCAAAAGGAATCCATGCGTATTTGACAACGCAAAACAACGAAAGCCCGTCGCTATGACCGTCCTTTATGTCGATGCAGATGCCTGTCCTGTCAAAGACGAGTGTATTCGGGTTGGTGAACGCCACAAGGTGCAGATCATTTTCGTCTCCAACAGTTGGATGCGGCTTCCTGAAGGAGATCTGATTGAACGGGTCGTAGTGCCGGACGGGCCGGATGAAGCCGACAATTGGATCGCAGAACGGGCAGGCAAAAGCGACGTGGTAATAACAGCCGACGTGCCGCTGGCATCTCGCTGTGTGAATACCGGCGCTCTTGTTCTTTCACCAAACGGCAAACCGTTCCGCGAAGAAGCCATCGGTATGCGGCTCGCCATGCGGGATCTGAATACACATCTGAGGGAAATCGGCGAAATAAGGGAGAGCGGACCAGCTTTCACCAAACAGGACCGGTCGCGGTTTCTCAATCAGCTGGAAACAACCATGCGCGCGGCCAAACGCCAAGCAAGCAGCTGAATGTTTCCAAAATTATAGACCCCACAAAATGACGGTCCATTTTGTGGGGCCGCTGGTGATTGCGCCCAGCTTTTTATGAGTTAACGGCAAAAACGGTAGTTGCCGGAATAAGCGAGATAATACCCAGTGCGCGGATTGAACGAGCGGTATTTTCTGCTGCAGTAATTGTACCAGGCGTTGCTCCAAGGCGCGGGCCGGTAGGTGACGACAGGAGCCGGACGATAGTACCGCGGCGCATAATATGTCCCCGGGGCATAATACCTTGGACCTGACAACGCGGACCCGATGATCGCGCCAGCAGCCAATCCGCCGGCAACACCGGCAGCTACGCCCCAGCCATTACCGGCATGGGCTGTATTCGAACTGGTGGCAACAAGCGTGCCTGCGACAATGGTCAATGCGGCGGTCGTCGTAGCAAGGGTCTTAAACATGGTCTTGTTCCTTCGTGCTCCTGAGGCCAACAGCTCCCGCCCCAGTTCATGAAACAACAGTACCGCTGGCACCGGTTTCACTCTGTGACCGCGATCACAAGGCGTATGTTTTCAAAATTTTGATGTTTTGCGGTCCGCGAGATGCGCTCTTCGGCGCGATTTGGAAGCGGTTCAAGAGAAGCAAAACCGGCGTGTTTGCGATTAAATTGTTTCAACCCTTGTCGGCCGCGCAGGACGCGCTTACATTTGATCGCATCAGTGCAAGTTGCACTGTACGGGACACGACACTAGACCCGGTAAGACTGACTTCGGCAGCTGCTTCATTGCGTGCTGCTCTGAATTGCCAAGCTTTCCGTTTCTTATTGACTTCTCGTTTATCGGCACGGTCTGCCAGAAACGGGACCGTGCGCAAACATACGGAAAGGCTTCTCCATGCGTGAGAATGGCACCATCAAGTTTTTCAACCATGACCGTGGTTTTGGTTTCATCACTCCGGAAAATGGTGGCAAAGACGTTTTCGTTCACGTCACCGCTTTCGAACAGGCCGGTATTGGAACGCCTGTAGAAGGTGCGAAGATTTCGTTCGTCGCAGAAGATGACCGCCGCGGACGCGGCAAACAAGCCGCACAACTCGAGCTTCTCTAAGCTTGTTCGCAGGTTTTGCGCGGCGAAAAGACCTTGCCGCCAATCAGATTTGAAAACGGGGCCCGCCGGCCCCGTTTTTGTTTGTCAGAGCATGCATTCCAGAAGTTCATTTTCGCCGATCACGCCGACAACCGCGCCATCACGCTG
Source organism: Roseibium sp. (assembly GCF_965216085.1). Classification (GTDB taxonomy): domain Bacteria; phylum Pseudomonadota; class Alphaproteobacteria; order Rhizobiales; family Stappiaceae; genus Roseibium. The sequence continues at coordinate 4,753,360 of NZ_OZ244138.1, forward strand.
AACAACAACCGGCTCTGCGCTTTCTTTCTTCAGCCGCGCCACTTCCCGGATCGGCGTGTCCGCCATACAGGTTACGGCGCTCGCCAAAGACCCGGCGAGGCTTCCAGGCGGCACCATGATGTCCCGGGCACGCAGAACGTTGAGCGGGTTCATATGGCTGACAAAGTCCGCCACATATTCGTTTGCCGGTTTCTTGACGATTTCTTGCGGTGTCCCCAGTTGGATGACCCGCCCGCCTTCCATAATGGCAATGCGGGAACCGATTTTTGCGGCTTCATCCAGATCGTGGCTGACGAAAATGATCGTGCGGTTGAGCTCTTTCTGCAGATCCAGAAGTTCGTCCTGCAACTTGTCGCGAATGAGCGGATCCAAAGCGGAGAACGGTTCATCCATCAACAGGATCGGTGCATCGGTCGCGAAGGCGCGGGCCAGGCCGACACGCTGTTGCATGCCACCGGACAACTCATGGACATATTTCTCGCCCCAGCCTGCCAGACCAACAAGCTTGAGCTGCTCTTCGACCTTCGCCGCCCGGTCCTTGACAGAGACACCGGCCAGCTCCAGGCCAAAACCGACATTCTCGGTGACCGTCCGCCAGGGTAGCAAACCAAACTGCTGAAACACCATGCCAATCCGGCTGCGGCGCAACTGCCGCAAGTCGGTCGCCGAGCAGGTCTCTGGATTAACGTATCGTTGACCGTCGTGAACCTGGACCTCCCCACGGATCACTGGGTTCAGACCGTTAACACCTCGCAGAAGCGTTGACTTGCCGGAACCGGACAGGCCCATCAGAACGATGACCTCCCCTTCGTAGATGTCGAAAGTTGCACCGGCGACGCCAAGGATCTGACCTGTTTCAGTCTGAATCTCTTGGCGGGTCTTGCCTGCATCAATCAACGGCAGGGCAGACTGCGGATCATCACCAAAGACAATGTCCACTTCCTTGAAGGAAACAACCGGCGTGTTCTCTACAGAACTCATGATTTGCCTCCTTCATCCTTGCGGAAGAACCGGTCCAGAACGATGGCGATCAGAACGATACAGACACCAACTTCGAACCCCTGGGCGATGTTAACAGTGTTCAACGCTCTAAGCGTTGGAACCCCTAGACCATCGGCACCCACGAGAGCTGCAATCACCACCATCGACAACGACAACATGATTGTCTGTGTCAATCCGGCCATGATCTGAGGCAGAGCGTAGGGCAGCTCGATTTTCCAGAGCAACTGCGACTTGGTTGCACCAAAGGCCTCACCGGCCTCCAAAAGAGCCGTCGGTGTTGAGGAGACCCCTAGCTGGGTGAGCCGGATCGGAGCGGGAATGGCAAAGATCACCGTGGCGATGAGACCTGGAACCATACCAAGCCCAAACAGGATCAAGGCTGGGATCAGATACACAAACGTTGGGATCGTCTGCATGAGATCAAGCACCGGCCGCAGACCTGCAAAAAAGCGCGGATGATGTGCCCCATAAACTCCGATGGGAATACCAACCGCCATACAAACAACAGACGCGGCAATAACCAGCGCCAGGGTTTCAGTGGTTTCTTCCCAATAGCCCTGATTAATAATCAAAAGCAGGGCAATGGCGATGAAGGCTGCCAGAGACGTCTTCCGATGCACGGCGTAACCGGCAGCGGTCGCCAACGCTACGATGACGAGCGGATGCGGCGCTTGCAGCAGCCAAAGGATCCCATCGATGAGCGTCTCCAGAAACAAGGAGATCCCGTCAAATACCCAATAGGCATTGTCGGTCAGCCAATCAACCATGGACCGTGCCCATGGACCAATTGGCAATTTATAATCTGTCAGCCAGTTCAACCTGACTCTCCGATATTAGATGCTGGAAATGAAAAGGCGCCGGATCGGTTGATCCGGCGCCATATCATTGGATCCTTAGAGACCCAGGGAGCCCTTGACTGCAGCGATGGATTCGCCGCCATCGAAGGTGGTCACACCATCAAGCCATGCTTCAAATGTCGCCGGATGCGCTTTGAGCCATGCCTTGGCAGCTTTCTGCGGGTCTTCACCATCGTTCAGGATCGCGCCCATGATCTCGTTTTCCATAGCAAGGGAGAACTCGAGATTGTTGAGCAGCTTACCAACATTTGCACATTCGCTGGTGTAGCCGGCACGTACGTTGGTGTAGACAGTCGCACCACCGTAGTTTGGACCGAAGATTTCATCACCACCGTTCAGGTACGCCATTTCGAAGTTGGCGTTCATCGGATGCGGTTCCCAACCCAGGAACACGATGTCCTTGTCACGTTTGGTTGCACGGGCAACCTGGGCCAGCATGCCTTGCTCAGAGGATTCTACGACTTCAAAGCCTTTCAGGCCAAAAAGATCCTCATCAATCATTCCAATGATCAGACGGTTGCCATCATTGCCAGCTTCGATGCCGTAAATCTTACCGTCCAGTTCGTCCTTAAACTTGGCAATATCCTGGAAGCTCTGCAGACCTTTGTCATAGGTGGATTTTGGCACGGCCAATGTGTATTTGGCGCCTTCGAGATTTGCACGGACGGTTTCAACGGATCCGTCTTCACGGTACGCCTTGATATCGCCCTCCATGGTCGGCATCCAATTGCCGAGGAAGATGTCGATATCCTTGTTCTTCAGTGATGCATAGGTCACCGGAACGGACAGAATTTTGATATCTGTGTCGTATCCGAGCGCATCCAGAACAACAGTGGTCGCAGCAGTCGTTGCAGTGATATCGGTCCAGCCAACATCGGAGAAGGTAACTGTTTTGCAGCTGTCCGGCTCACCCGCCAGGGCCGTTCCGGAGAGCATCATTCCGAGAACGAGACCGCCCACGATTTTTGCTGTTGTTTTCATTTCTAGTGTTCCCCTTGTAAAAGTGAATTCGTTCTCGGCCGCTTGATTTTTGTTCTCAAGTTCCAGCTTTTCAATCTGCCTTAACCCTCTTAGCAGCCGTTATGTTCGAAATGGAAACACTCTAGAGATAATTTTGCAAGTTTTCATTGATTGATTGATCAATTAAAAATAGGAATTAGGAAATTTTGGAGATCAAAATGCCTAAAGTCGGGATGGAAGAAGAGCGCCGCCGAAGCCTTATCAATGCAACCGTGGATGCAATCCACGAGCGCGGCTACAGCGATGTGACAATGGCTCAAATCGCCAAACGCGCAGGTGTGTCCGGCGGCCTAGTTCATCACTATTTTGGCTCTAAAGATCAATTACTTGCAGCGACAATGCGACATTTGTTGACCGAACTAAACCGGGAGATCCGGTCCGGTCTTGCAGCGGCAACCACGCCCCGCGCACGCATCTCCGCCATCATCGCAGGTAACTTCGCTGTCGATCAATTTCAACCTGCGGTCATTGCTGCCTGGCTGGCTTTTTATGTCCAGTCCCGGACCACAATGAGCAACCGGCGGCTTCTAAAAATATATGCGGCACGGCTTGCATCCAACCTGACTTACAATCTACGGGCGTTTTTACCACAAGAAGAAGCACGCCGCTTGGCTGAAGGAACGGCCTCAATGATTGACGGCGTCTGGATCCGCCAGGCCCTCAGCGACAGCAAAACCGACCGCCAGGCCGCCATTGCCATGGTCGAAGACTACGTCGAAACACAGATCGCGGCCTTGTCCGCACAGCGCCCGTCACACTGACGGGCCCGGAGTAACTCATGACGAACCAGTTTGACTTCATCATCGTTGGGGCTGGATCAGCCGGTTGCGCAATCGCCAGCCGCCTCTCGGAAGACCAGCAGAACCGCGTTCTGGTTCTGGAATTCGGTGGCACGGACGTTGGACCATTCATCCAGATGCCTGCCGCGCTTTCTTATCCGATGAACATGCCGCTCTATGACTGGGGTTATGAAACCGAACCGGAGCCGCATCTTAATGGCAGGCGCCTGGCCACTCCGCGCGGCAAGGTCGTTGGCGGCTCGTCTTCCATCAACGGCATGGTTTATGTGCGTGGTCATGCCTGTGACTTCGACACTTGGGAAGAGATGGGCGCCAGCGGTTGGGGTTACCGGCACGTCCTTCCGTATTACAAGCGGATGGAAACCAGTCAAGGCGGCCAAGATGGCTGGCGCGGCACAGATGGCCCGATGCACATCCAGCGCGGCACCAAATGGAATCCCTTATTCGAAGCCTTCAAAGATGCCGGCCAACAGGCAGGCTATGGCGTCACCAGCGATTACAATGGCGAACGTCAGGAAGGCTTCGCCGACATGGAAATGACTGTCTTCAACGGACGGCGCTGGTCCGCAGCCAATGCTTATTTGAAGCCAGCTCTCAAACGCGGCAATCTTGACCTGATCAAGGGCGCACTTGTGCGCAAGGTCATCATAGAGAACGGCCGCGCGACCGGTGTCGAGTTTGAAGTCGGCGGCGAAATCCAGACTGCGTATGCGGCCCGCGAAGTCGTGTTGTCCGCCTCGGCAATCAACTCTCCGAAAATCCTGATGCAGTCGGGCATTGGACCGGCAGACCACCTTTCTGAGCTAGGGATTGATGTTGTCGCAGATCGTCCTGGTGTCGGCGCCAATCTTCAAGATCATTTGGAACTGTATCTGCAGCAGGCCTGTACACAGCCCATCACGCTCTACAAGCACTGGAACCTGATTTCCAAAGCGGTCATCGGCGCGCAGTGGCTGTTCTTCAAAAAAGGTCTCGGCGCGTCCAACCAGTTTGAAAGCTGCGCCTTTATCCGCTCCAAGGCAGGCGTAAAGTACCCGGACATTCAGTATCACTTCTTACCGTTTGCCGTTCGCTACGATGGCAAAGCGGCCGCCGAAGGCCACGGCTTCCAGGCGCATGTCGGGCCTATGCGTTCCAAATCGCGTGGCCATGTCCGCCTGACATCCAGTGATCCGCGCTCCAAACCGTCAATCCTCTTCAACTACATGTCCCATGAGGACGATTGGGAAGATTTCCGCACCTGCATCCGCCTCACCCGGGAAATCTTCGGTCAGGATGCATTTACGCCGTACCGTGGCAAGGAAATCCAGCCGGGTGACAACGTCCAAACCGATGACGAGCTCAACGCCTTCATCATGGAGCATGTCGAAAGCGCCTATCATCCGAGCTGCACCTGTAAGATGGGCGCCAAGGATGATCCGATGGCAGTTGTCGATCCGGAGTGTAAAGTGATCGGAGTGGAAGGGTTGCGGGTCGCCGACAGCTCCATCTTCCCGCAGATTACAAACGGAAATCTCAATGGTCCGTCTCTGATGGTCGGCGAAAAAGCGTCCGATCATATCCTTGGCAAAACGCCACTGCCGGCGTCCAACCAGGAACCTTGGATCAATCCGGCTTGGGAAACCAGCCAGCGCTAATTTTCATCCGGCAGCAGCCGGCAAAAACACGACAAGCAGGAGCCTCTCATGCGCGCGCAACCGCAAGCCTCCCACTATATTGGCGGCGCCTATTCTGAAAGCCAAAGCGGCACTCCGTTTGAGTCGGTTTATCCGGCAACAGGCGAAGTGATTGCCAAGATCCACCCGGCCGATGATGCAATTATCGAAGCTGCTATCTCAGCCGCCAAAGAGGGCCAAAAGGCCTGGGCCGCAACTGCGCCTGTAGAACGGGGCCGGGTCCTGCGCCGGGCTGCCGAAATTCTGCGCGAGAAAAACCACGAACTCTCGGTTCTTGAGACGCTCGACACCGGCAAGCCGCTTCAGGAAACATTGATCGCGGACGCCGCTTCCGGCGCGGATTGCCTGGAGTTTTATGGCGGCTTGGCAGCAACCCTGACCGGCGAACACATCGATCTTGGCGGCTCATTTGCGTACACCAAGCGCGAACCGCTTGGGATCTGTTTCGGCATTGGCGCCTGGAACTACCCAATCCAGATAGCCTGCTGGAAGGCTGCACCGGCGCTTGTCTGCGGCAACGCGATGATTTTCAAACCGTCGGAAGTCACCCCACTCAGCGCTTTGAAACTGGCGGAGGCCTTGACGGAAGCGGGCCTTCCGGCCGGTGTCTTCAATGTCATTCAAGGCTTTGGCGATGTTGGCGCCAAAATGGTTGCGCACCCTGACATTGCCAAGGTTTCATTGACCGGCTCTGTGCCGACCGGCGCTAAGGTCGCCGCCCTTGCAGGTGAACATCTGAAAAAGACGACTTTGGAGCTTGGTGGAAAATCTCCGCTGATCATCTTTGATGATGCGGATATCGAAAACGCAATTTCCGCAGCGATCAATGCGAATTTCTATTCCACTGGCCAGATCTGCTCCAATGGCACGCGTGTTTTTGTACACACCGCCATCAAAGAACAATTCCTGAAGCGGCTTGCAGAACGCACAGCCGATGCGGTTCTCGGCGACCCGCTGGATGAAGCAACCAGCATCGGACCACTCGTCTCCAAGCCGCAGCTCGACAAGGTTCTGTCCTATATGCAGATCGGACAGGATGAAGGCGCCCGGCTAGTTTGCGGCGGCGGCGCAGCCATTGTCGACAACCTGCCGGATGGCTATTTCGTTCAGCCGACCGTTTTTGCCGACGTCAAGGACGAGATGCGTATCGCTCAGGAAGAGATCTTCGGGCCTGTGCTGAGTGTTCTCGATTTTGAGGATGAAGACGATGTTATCGCCCGCGCCAATGACACCGACTTCGGCCTGGCCGCAGGTGTCTTTACAAAGGACATTCAACGCGCTCACCGGGTGATCGATCAGCTGCAGGCGGGTACTTGCTGGATCAACACCTACAACCTGACGCCGATCGAAATGCCGTTTGGCGGGTACAAGAAGTCTGGTATGGGCCGAGAAAACGGTCATGCCGGGATTGAGTACTACAGTCAGATAAAGAGCATCTACGTGGAAATGGGCGGTGTTGAAGCCGCCTTCTGATCGCTGAAAACAATCTCAGTTCCAGGCTCCCCGGATTATCCAATCCGGGGAGCTTTTTTATTGAAGGCATCGTTCAATCAATTCATCGATTGATCTTTCAGCAAAGACGCCCAGATTAGGGTCATGACCTTAAAAACCGAACGGATCCATATGACCCGTCAACCGCTTGATCCCTCCCCGAGAACTTACGCTGCAAATGTGCAACTGCTGGCCCGCTCACAGCGCGGTCCAGCTTGTGCACCTGATGCTCAGACCCTGGAAGACGTCAAAAACTGGCTGCTCAACGATGCCACAGAGATTGACGACGTCATGCTGATGTTCGAGGAATTCATGTGGCGGTGCCAGGCGGCCCATTTGGACATTGACCGGTCGACACTTCATATCGGGACGTTGCACCCGCGTGTGATCGGTTTTTCTTGGTTCTGGAGTGCACAAGACAGTTTTTGCGATGAACTGGCCGCTGATGCCAACGCGCTTCAGCACGAAGCCTTCACGAAAAATCCCCTCTACAAGGTCATGGCCGAGGGCGAGTTTGTCAAAGTTGACCTGGAAACTAAAGAAGGCCTCAACGCCTTCCCGATCATGCGGGACCTCGCCGAGCAAGGATATACGAATTACGTTGCCATACCGCTGAGCGCCTCAGGCACCATGAACAATGCCATGACGCTGGCGACCACTCGAAAAGGCGGCATATCACCAGAGCAGAAAGAAGAAATCCGATCTTTGATCGAGCTGTTCGCCCTGCATGTAGAACGCCACATCGTAAAACGGATCGCCCGGAACGTTGCTGATACCTATCTCGGCCCGATCGCCGGTCAACGTGTGCTTGACGGCGAAATCAAACGCGGCGACGGCGAGGCTATTGATGCCGTTGTCTTCATGAGCGATATGCGCGGCTTCACCGGTCTTGCTGACCGATTAAGCGGAGCAGAAGTCACGGCCATCCTCAACGCCTATTTTGACCGGGTCTCAACGGCTGTTCTGAACCACGGAGGCGACATCTTAAAATTTATGGGCGACGGTGTCCTGGCTGTGTTTGATCAAAAGACACTTGGCCGGCAAGCTGCAGCGGATGCCGCGGTGAATGCTGCCCGTGCAGTCCTGTCGTCCATTGACGAGTTAAATGATGCTCCTTCCGATACTCTGCCTGATCCAGCTCTTTGGCACCCACTTAAGATCGGCATCGGATTGCATATGGGTGAAGTATTTTTTGGCAACGTTGGGGGAGAAGAACGCCTTGATTTCACGGTGATTGGCCGTGCAGTTAATGAGACCAGCCGGGTGGAGGCGCTTTGCAAGCCGCTCGGCCAGACATTGCTGCTGACCGAGCCAGTCCGTTCTGCTTTGCCGGACGGCTTGAAGTCCGGCCTGGATCCTATGGGAGACCATGTCTTGCGCGGAGTTGGCAATCCGGTTGCCATTTTTTCCGCGTAATCATCTCCGTCAGGCGCGAAATAGGAACAGCCAGTTTATTTGGTCAGAATCAATTTGCCCTGTTTTGTGATCGACAGCCGGTAGGTGTCGTCGTTGTGCAGGATGTGAATCTCCCGCGTCCCGCTGAACAAATCGTCCGATTTGAGCTCGGGTTTTCCGGCAACTGATGGGGCCTTGAAGTATGCTGGGCGTGCATTGGATACAGTGAGAGACAGTCGTTGCTTACGGCTGTTCGTCGAAGGTGTCATGGCTTCAATCCATCTCTTGATATACGGGGTTTCCCCAAGGCGGAGAACAAGCTAACGGCTTGTTCTATAGAATGTTTCTAAGGTGAGTAATTTGCTCAACTTTATACTTGACACTCATACTCATGTTTTTCTATTAAAGCAATGCCTGATCGGAAAGGAACTGGAAATCGCGTCCTCTGGTTCTTGGAAGACAGGCCCCTTGTTTCGGCAAGGTGCCAAATGCCGGCAAGCCAACCGCCCTCTCCTCTCCCTCAGCGGTCAGCCAGCTCGGCCTTTGTTCGATTGGCAAATCCCAAAGAACAAACAAATAAAGCCGCCCAATGGGCGGCTTTATTTGTTTCAGATCCGGTTTTTCAGATCAGGCGTTGGCAGCAACCGGTTGTTCACCCGGGTCAATATTGAGCAGCGTGCGCATACCAAACCGGTCTTCAGACAAATCTGCGATAGACCTACCATCCAGGACTTCCATGAAAGCTTCCAAAGCCTCATGCAGCAATCCGTTGAACCCACAGGACATGATCAAGGGACAGTCTTTGCTTCCTGAATCAAAACACTCAGCCAGCAAGAAACTGCCTTCAGCGGCACGTACCACTTCCCCAACCGAGATCTGATCGGCTGGGCGCGCCAGCATGACACCGCCGTTGCGGCCTCTGATAGTTTTGATCAGATTGGCATCGACCAAAACCTTCATGATCTTGAAAAGATGGGTTTCAGACATCTCGAAGCTGGCTGCGATTTCCGCAACCCGGCTCGGCTTGTCTGGATTGACCGCGCAATACATCAGGGCGCGGACAGCATAATTGGTCTGTTGAGTTAAGCGCATGGCATAGATATGCGGGTGCGGGCTAAAAAGGTCAATCATAAATTTGGAGTATTTTGACCAAGTTTTGCGGCAACCATATCCGAAAATCTATGTTCGGCCTCAATCAATCATCCCTGAATTGCCGAGTCTCACGCCTCTGCCGGCAGATTATCTTTCAGGAAGATATCGATACCGATGCGCTCTTGATCATCAATTATTGGCACTCCATCACAAAGCGCTTTCAAGATTCGAATGGCGCTGCGGATTTCATGTCCAGGATCCTGCGCAATGACAGCATCCATGATTTCAGATTGAAGTGCCTGCCGGGTGTAGGGGGTCAATTCGTGGCCGACAAAAACGATATCCTTTGCGCGTCCACTTTCCGTCAGCGCCGAAATCGCCCCCCGGTTGCCCGCCCCGATGTTGTAAACGCCAGCCAAATCCGGATGCTCGGCCAGCAATTTGCGGATCAGATCTTCATTCCGTCCATTGTCGTCCCGGCCCTCGCGGACCTTTAAAAGCTGTAAATGCGGATATTCCGTCTCAATCACTTCGCGCAGGCCTGCAAACCGGTCTGCATGATCGCGCAAGCCGAGCGATCCGGCGATCAAGCCAATCTTGGCCGAATGTTTGGGCAAAAACCGTCCAAGAAGCCGCCCGGCGGTGCGGCCCGCGGCCATATTGTCGATACCGACAAAATGCTGCCGCTCTGAGGCTGGATGATCGGAGACAAGGGTGACTACCGGCACACCTCTGTCCTGCAGCCGGTCAATAGCCGCCCGCACTTCCGGAAAGGCCGGCGCAACCACTGCGACACCATCACAAACCGACTTGTCCAAAACTGCAAGCGTTCCAGTCACACGATGACCGTCGAAGGCATCGATTGGCTCAACATGCACCTGCATGCGGGCGCCGCTCATGGACACCGCATGCGCTTTCGCTTCGCGGGTCAGGTCTTCCATGAAGGCATTCGGACCATTTGGAATGAGGAAGTGCAGCCGGTAAGCGCTTTTTTTGGCAAGACCTGCAGCAAAGACATCTGGCTGATAGTTCAAGCTTTCAACCGCTTGCCGGACCTTTTCGATAGTCGCTTTGCGCACACCTGGCCGTGTGTTCAAAACCCGGTCCACCGTCGCCAGACTGACGCCGGCAGCTTCGGCCACATCATGAATGGTCACACGCTTCAAAACCGCCTCCCTTTGCCGGCACTATACCAGCAAATGAGGCACGGTCATCAAAAAATGCTGCAATGCAGTATTATTAGCTATGTTAGCTCTCGCTGGGGTTAAACGACCTGTCCAGCTGCGTGGCCAGACGACCACGCCCATTGGAAATTAAAGCCGCCGAGATGGCCGGTGACGTCCATCACTTCGCCAATGAAATACAGCCCTGGAACCTTGTTGCTTTCCATCGTCTTGGAAGAGAGTTCCTTGGTGTTGACACCGCCCAGTGTGACCTCCGCCGTCCGGTAGCCTTCGGTACCAACCGGTGTCAGCTGCCAGCGGTTGAGCTGCTCTGCACACCCGCGCAGAACCTTGTCGGAAAGATCCGCCATCCGGCCTTTTAGTTGGAAGGCTTGCGACAGTTCTTCAGCCAAGCGCTTCGGCAAGATCTGAGTTAGGCCCGTTTTCAAGTCCTGTTTTGGCGTGTCCAAACGGGCTTGTTTCAGGACTTCAAAAACATCCGCGCCCGGCGCCAGATTAACAGAGATCGGCTTGCCTTCTTCCCAATAGGAGGAGATCTGTAGGATAGATGGCCCGGACAGGCCACGGTGAGTAAATAACAATCCTTCCCGGAAGGTTGTTTTCTTAAAACTCACTTCCGCATCAACAGAGACGCCCGAGAGCCGTGCACACAGATCCTTGTTGGCATCGGAAAAGGTCAATGGCACCAGCGCAGCACGTGGTGCAATTACGTCGTGGCCAAATTGTTTGGCAAGCTCATAGCCAAATCCAGTTGCGCCCATTTTCGGAATGGACGGACCGCCTGTGGCCACGACCAAAGACGAGGCGCGCAGTGGTCCCTTGGATGTTGCGATCGAGAACTTGTCGTCTGGCTTGCTGACCGCTGTGATCGACGTCTCCAGCTGCAAGGCCCCTCCGGCCGCTTCCAGTTCCGACAGCAACATCTGGATGATGTCTTTCGCCGAAGTGTCGCAAAACAGCTGACCCAGTGTTTTTTCGTGCCAGGCGATGCGATGCTTTTCGACGAGATTGAGAAAATCCTGCTGGGTGTAGCGTTTCAAAGCAGACACGCAGAAGCGTGGATTCTGGGACAAAAAATTTGTTGGTGTGCAGTGAAGGTTGGTGAAATTGCATCGCCCGCCACCGGAAATTCGAATCTTCTCCGCCGGGCGTTTGGCATGGTCGATGACCAAAACTTTGCGGCCGCGTTTGGCTGCTTCAATGCCACACATCAAACCGGCAGCCCCGCCGCCGAACACAACAACATCCTGATCTCGCATACCTGCGCTTATACAAGGATTTTTATCAGAGAACAGGACCTTGCCATCAGAAGACTCGGTGCAGGATGTTTTCTGAGCGACAACCTGGGTCGCAGGGAAATCACTACATCTTTTGGTGTAGAACTTGCTGCCTTCGCTACCAGCCAGGTAAGTTACCAAATGACCATGACTTCTTCAGACATACTCGAGATTTCCGGCCCCTTGGTCCTTGCTTCTCACAATGCGAACAAATTGGCAGCGCTTAAAGAAGCCTTGTTAGAGTGCCCTGTTCAGATCCTCACAGCACGAGAGCTCGGCATAAGAAGCCCGGACGAGACTGGGACAACGGTTTTGGAGAACGCATTAATCAAAGCCCGTGCGGTTGCGGACGAAACCGGACACGCTGCAATCAGCGACGACAGCGGTTTTTGCATTACGGCTCTAGACGATTTGCCTGGCGCGGCGGCTTTAGACTGGGCGGGACCGGATGGAGATCACACCCCAGCCCTAAATCGCATCGGTGACATGCTTCAAGGGAGAGGCATTTCATCCAGTCCTGCACGGTATGTGACAGCGATCGCTGTCGCTTTACCCTGTGGGTCAGCAATCGCCGAAGAAGGAGCTACAGAAGGACAGCTTGTTTGGCCTCCAAGGGGACAAACGGAAGGTTACCTCTCGGTGTTCGCCCTGGACGGAGATGCTCAGACAATTGCTGAAAAGATGGGGGGCGAAGATACCTCTGCTACACATAACATCGAGGCTTATGCACACCGGCGCCCAACAATTGAAAAGCTGATCCGGCGCCTTCACTTTGCAGATTAAAGCCAAAAGAAAACCGGCGGTTCTTCCGATCCGCCGGTCTCAGACAATCTCGCTAAGAAAGCGAAAGATTACTTCATTTCAGAGACAACTTCGAAGCCGTCAGCGCCGACTTCAAACAGGGCGTAAGTGCCCGGAACGTCACCTTTGGCATCGAAGTTATGGTCGCCAGCAGCGCCCTTATAGTCGATGGCTGTCCCAGCTGCGATCAGCTCTTTGGCCTTCTTCCACTCACCCGGACGGATAGCTTCGCCTTCGCCGTTGGAGACTTCCATCAGAGCAGCTGCAACGCCTTCTTTTTTACCGCCAGCTTTTTCAAGAGCCAGGGCCAGAAGGAAAGCCGCATCATAGGACGTGTTTGCGAAGATCGCATCCGGATCGCCACCAACGCCTTTGAAGGCTTCGTTGAACATGTCCAGAGAGTCGGACTTTTCACCAACCGGAGACGAGGACACGAATGTGGCCAGGTTTTCAGCGCCGAGTTCATTGATCACAGCATCAGACTTCATGCCGTCACCGCCAACGAACTTCTCAAAGAAGCCGTTTTCCAGAGCCTGACGCAGGATGGTGAGGCCAGTGCCATCGCCGTAATCGAAGATCACCAGCGTGTCAGCGCCGCCTTTGGCAAGCTCTGCCAGGTTTGAGCGGTAAGAAGCTTTGCCTTCTTCATGGGCTGCGAACTGGGTGATTTCACCGCCAAGCGCATCGACATACTCAGCCTTGAACGCATTTGCGAGGCCTGTGCCGTAGTCGTTGTTAAGGTGCGCAACGGCAACCTTGCCGTAACCCATCTCTTTCATAGTGCGTGCCAGAGCACGGCCCTGATAGTCGTCAGACGGAACAGTCCGGAACACAGTGCCATTGTCTTCCAGATTGGTGATTTCCGGAGACGTGCCAGACGGTGTGATCAAGGTGATACCTGCCGGGATGGTAACGGAGCCAGCGGCTGCCAGAACTGCACCCGAGCAATGCGGACCGACGATGCCGGATACGCTCTCGATGTTCACAGCTTTGGTCGCTGCATCGGTGCCGCCTTGCGGGTTACAGGCACTATCGCCAACAACGCCGACCAGCTTTTCGCCAGAACCGATACCGCCCTGCTCATTGACCTGTTGTACCGCCAGTTGAGCTGCATCGACCATGGCCGGAGCCATCGCAGCGATCGGGCCGGAAATGCCACCGATCAGGCCGATTTTGACGTCGGCTTTTGCCGGAACTGTGGCCAGCGCTGTGGCCGTCATCAGGCCGGCTGCAAGCGTTAGAAGCTTGGTTTTCATAGAAGTACCTCCTCAATTATCCGGTCTTTGCCGGGTCTTTGAATATTTTGAGTAGCACACGCATTCAGCGCATACCACCCCAACGCGGGCCTAGTGGTCCGCACCGGTTTTTGTACTCCGCTGATCTCCTCTCAAAGGCTCTGGAAGAAGCCCTTCCGGCCGGAAGCGCAGGACAAGCTGCAGCATCAAACCAATCAGGAACAAGCGGATGTATTTTGCCTGGATCGCATATTCATGCGGCAGACGATCTGTTGCAATCTCCGAGACGGACCAAATGATCCAAACCACCGCGGCGCCCAAGATTGCGCCCCGGTTGTTGCCGGACCCGCCAAGGATCAGCATGATCCAGACAAGGAAGGTGGCAACCATCGGATCGATGGCTTCTGGAGTGATAGACCGGTTGAAGTGCGCAAACAGCGCTCCGCCCAGCCCCATTAGGGCAGCTCCGAAGATAAAAGCTTCCAACCGCCGGAATTCAACGTCCTTGCCCATTGCTTTAGCGGCGTCTTCATTGTCCCGGATGGCCCGCATCATGCGCCCCCAAGGAGCGTTAAACTGACGCTCGACCAGAACATATGCAGCGATCAACACCGCTAGAACGATGATCAGATAAGCAATCTGCGATTCCATGTAGCCGATATCGCTCATCGGCCGCGGAATGCCCGGAATACCGCGTGCACCGTTGGTAAGCACTGGTTCCGACTTGATCACCAGACGAATGATCTCTGCAATACCAATGGAAGCAATCGCCAGATAATCGGAGCGGAAGCGCAAACAGATCTTGCCGATCGGCCATGCGACAACAGCCGCGGCAATCATTGCTCCGATCCAGCCGATGATGAAATGCAGATCGAAGCCGCCAATCCGGCCGTCTACCGCCTCAGTCGTTAAGATCGCCGATGTATAGGCCCCAACGGCAAAGAACCCTGCGATACCAGCATTAAAGAGGCCGGCAAAACCCCACTGAATGTTCAGCCCCAGCGCCAACAGTGCGTAGATCGCGATGAAGATCGCCATAAAGAGGGCATAGTTTACAAGACCCAGAAATTCCATCTTGTCCTCCCTCCTTAAAGAACCTTGCCCTTGAGCAGCCCAGTCGGGCGCACAAGAAGCATGAACAACAGGATGGCAAAGGCCATCGCGGCTTTGTATTCACTTGGAATAACAAGCACCGACAGCTCTTCGGCAATCCCAACAATCAATCCACCAAGAACGGCACCTTCGACACGGCCAACACCGCCGAGAATTGCTGCCGCGAACATCGGCAGAAGCATGTGCCAGCCCATCATCGACTTTAGCTCGGTGTTGAGTCCTAGGAAGAAACCGGATCCTGCGCACAGTCCACCAGCGATCACCCAAGTCAGGATGATGACCTTCTTGTTGTCGATGCCGGAAAGCAGCGCCAGGTTCGGGTTGTCGGACATGGCCCGCATCGCCTTGCCCCACTTAGATTGGGTCAAGAACAGCTGCAACACACCCACAAGTGCCAGCATTGCGACAACTGTGTAAATCTCACGGTCACGTATTCTCAGTCCGAAATAGTTTTCGGGCCGCACAATTCCGCGCGAATAAGTTTCGGTGTCGACCCCCCAGACAACCTGAACGACCGCCCGGACCATCAATGCGATGCCCAAGGAGGCCATGACGGTCACGATCTTGGGTCGTTCCCGCAAGTGATCATAAAACACCTTGTCGATACCGACTGCCACTGCCGCCGTTGCAATGATCGCAATCGGCAGAGCCGCCAACGGCGAAACCCCGAATGTGGTAACGACAGCGAGCGCAATAAACGCCCCGAGTGTCGCCAAATCTCCGTGAGCCAAATGGGCATACCGTAAGATCGCAAAGATCAATGTGATCCCGACGGCGCCAAGGGCGTAGATTGATCCTAGAACGATGCCTGGGATGACGTAGAAATTTAGAAGTTCAAGCAAATCCATACCGCTCAGCCCCCCAGGAACATTTCGGCGACTTCACGGTCCGCCAGCAAATCGGCTCCTGAGCCTTCATGACGGTTCTTTCCTGCAGCCAGCACATAGCCCCGATCGGCAAATGCAAGCGCTTGTTTCGCATGCTGTTCGACCAGCATAATTGCGATGCCGCTATCCCGGACATCGCGGCAGATCTGAAATATCTGCTCCATATACTTGGGCGACAGTCCAGCCGTCGGTTCGTCCAATAGCAACAGTTTCGGATCCAGCATCATGGCGCGCCCCATAGCGACCATTTGGCGCTGACCGCCCGATAAACTGCCTGCCATTGTTTTGCGGCGTTCTTTTAAGTCCGGAAACAATCCGTAAATCCGATCATAGGCGGCAGACAAATCACCCTTTTTCAAGAAACCGCCCATCTCCAGATTCTCGTGGATGGACATTTCCCTAAAGATGTTGTCGACCTGCGGTACGTAGCAGATACCACGTTGAACGATGCGGTTCGGCGCCCATCCAGTGATATCGTCACCGTCAAACAGCATTTTGCCGCCACGAATGTTCAACAAGCCAAAGACGGATTTCATGGCTGTCGATTTGCCGGCACCATTCGGGCCAACAATGACGACAATCTCATCGGGCTGCACATGCATCGAAACATCCTGCAGGATGTCGGCATCGCCATAACCGCCAGTAATCTTGTCCAGAGAGAGGAGAGCAGTCATGCGGCATCCCCTGTGGTCTCGCCAAGATAGGCTTCCAGCACCTGCGGATTAGAACGCACTGTATGAAAATCGCCTTCAACCAACACTTTACCCTCAGCCATGCAGACGACCGGATCACACAGCTTTTCAATCATTTCCATGTCGTGCTCGATCAAGATGAAGGTGTATCCACGCTCTTTGTTCAAGAGTTCGATCTTACTCTCCAGCTTGCGCAAAAGTGTCCGGTTCACACCTGCCGCCGGTTCATCAAGCAATACAAGCTTGGCATCCGTCATCATTGTCCGGCCCAGCTCCAGAAGCTTCTTCTGGCCACCGGACAAATTGCCGGCACGTTCATGGGCAATGTGGCTCAGCTCCAGAAACTCTAGCGTTTCGTAGGCCTTTTTCTCGACGTCAATTTCCGCCGACTTCACCTGCCCCCAGGAAAACCAATTCGAAAACAGGCTTTCTCCCGGCTGTGACGGCGGAACCATCATCAGGTTTTCAAGCGCCGTGAGTTTGTGGAATTCATGCGGGATCTGAAATGTACGCACCAGTCCTTTATGGAACAGCTGATGGCTGGCCAAACTGGTGACATCCTCCCCCAAAAACCGGATCGTTCCGCTGCTGGGTACTAACGCTCCTGCTATTAAGTTGAAGAGCGTTGTTTTTCCTGCTCCATTCGGGCCGATCAGTCCGGTGATACTGCCCTCTTCCACTTGGAATGAGCAGCCATTTACTGCCCGAAACCCACCAAAATTCATTACGAGCTGATTTAGCTCCAGCATCAAAGCTCCTCGCCGCCCCCCGGAAGCGGTCTTTCTTATTTCCTTTGGCCGCGCATTTGTGCTTCAGGCCCACGAAAGGCTCGAGCTTTATAGGTGTTTACCGCAGCTCCCATCCTTCTAGCTTCATTGACAGATCAATCAACTCATAATCACCGCCCTGCGCACCAGAAAAGGCAAGATTTTCCTGAAACGCGATAGAATTGGTATACGCGATCCTGGTGACTTGCAGGAGACCATAGTTTTTGAACCGGTGATTTAGCGCCCGAGCTGAAGGCAGAAAGCAACCGACAGCAGATCTAAAGTGCGTCAACGGCTTAGACAACAAATACAATTTAAACGAGAAATATGCGATTGAGTCGTCTTGCTGCACCGCGCACAACAACAATCTGTGAATTAGTTCCGAAACAATACAACCCTTGCTTACTCTTAGGAGCCGGAATATCCTTTTCAAGTAAGTGCGAATTTTTGCACCATTTTATCTAAAGTTTTGTAATTCAACATCATGGAGTTAGGGGAATTTTCATCACTCATGCCTATCATCCGCGACGTAGATAGGGTGCGACGGTTTTCTTTCAAACAACAAGAACCACAGGTGTCAGGTACTGTGAATCTTGCGAATATCGCCAACTTGAAACTCTTGCTTGCAGAAGCCTACACTTCTGCATTGAACTAAATTGCCTGCACACGCATGGCTTGGAGAATGACACTGTCTGATCATCTAAACCTAAGAAAATTGGTGCAAGACGACACAGATGAGTCCGATTTTTTGGCTAAAGCGTTGTCCGATTCCAGATTTGATGCCCGGTTGATTAACAGTATTTACGACCGGTTGGATACCGGTGTGTGGATTTTTGATTTCGACGAAAAACGTATAATCTGGGCCAACAACAAAGCGCTTGAGATAACCGGTGCTCCTAACCTGACAGAATTACGGTCCCGTGACATGGGCGCCGACATGTCTCATTCTGTTGAGCAACGTCTCAATCAATACCGGCAGGACTTTAATCAGCGGGACGTCAGCTTTTCCGAAATCTGGACGCTTTATCCCAAAGGCAAAGCCCGGGTCCTGCAAGTCACTTTGAGCGGCATTCGATTGAATGATGGCCGAATGGCCATGCTTGCTGAAGCACGCGACCATCACGAGCAACAGCCTGAGACGTTGAGAAGCGCCGAAGCCCTAATGCACACAACAGTGATGATTTCGCTGTTTGCTATGGGCGGATCACCGCTCTACCGGAATACGGCTGCACGAGCGGCCTGCGTCGATCCAGACACAAATTTCTTCAGCCAGTTTCAAAATCCGGCAGATATTCAACATCTCAAAGAACGCATCGAACGAGATCGGCATGCTCGGATGGTTGCCAAAGTTCGGACAAACGACGGCGATCGCTGGCATGAATTGACGGTCCGCCCTTGCAGCGACGTCGTCACGAGCCAACCGGCCTATCTGGTCAGTGAAATCGATGTGACTGAACTGCATGAAACCAAAGAACGGGCACAATATCTCGCAAGCCATGATGCCCTGACCGGTTTGTCCAACCGGACTTTCCTGACCGAACGTTTGTCCAAGGTCCTGGCCGCCGCAGCAGCCAAGGGGCTAACGGCTACACTGTATTTGGTCGATCTCGATGACTTTAAACTCATCAACGACACTATGGGGCATGCTGCTGGTGATTCCCTACTGCAGCTGGTGGCTAACCGATTGAAGGAAATAGCCGGCCCTAACGACATCGTTGCCCGCTTGGGCGGCGACGAGTTTTTGATTTGCCATCTGGAAGA
This sequence comes from Roseibium sp., assembly GCF_965216085.1. Taxonomy (GTDB): domain Bacteria; phylum Pseudomonadota; class Alphaproteobacteria; order Rhizobiales; family Stappiaceae; genus Roseibium. The sequence goes on from NZ_OZ244138.1 coordinate 4,772,410, forward strand.
CCCGGAAGCAGAAGGTCCGGGCTGGTTCGGAAAATCACTGCTTGGCACCTTCAGCTACCAGCAGATCATTGACGGGCGTCCACGTAATATCAGTCTTAGCATCGGATATTCGCATTATCCGGACGATGGCCGGTCCATCGACAATCTCATCCGCAATGCGGATTTGGCACTCTATCAAGCCAAACGTGAGCCCAAGGAAAAATGTGTCCGCTTCAAGGATACGATGCGGAAACGCCGCGATGAAAACCTCGCGCTAAAAAAAGACCTCGAGCGGGCGATCCGGGAAGATGAGTTTGTTCTCTACTTCCAACCGATCGCCTTCACGAAAACCAACCGAACGGTGTCTGCCGAAGCTTTGATCCGCTGGCTACATCCTGAAAAGGGTCTCATCGCGCCAGACCAATTCATTCCGCTTGCTGAAGACACAGGTTTGATCAACGAGATTGGGGCTTGGGTCTGCCGGAGTGTTGCTCAGGCGCAGGCCAGGTTCCAACAGCGCGGATTGAGGATCGCGATTGCGATGAATGTCTCGCCCTGGCAGTTATCTGACCCAGAGTTCACGGCACTCATGATGGATCTGCCCGATGTTTACGGCTGTGATCCCAGCCAGATCTCGCTGGAAATCACAGAGAATGTGGTTCTGGGCGAAATCCCGGATGCTTTGACGGCGCTCAAGGAGCTAAAGAACGTCGGCTACAGTATTGTCATCGACGATTTTGGAACGGGTTATTCCAATCTCGCATATTTGTACAACTATCCGATTGACGGCATCAAAATCGACAGGGTGTTCATGAACGACATTTCGACCGGGGGCGCTATCGTCAAGTTGATCCTGTCGCTTGCTGATGCATTGGGCGCCAGTGTGGTCGCAGAGGGTGTCGAGACGGTCGAGCAACGCAATTGGTTGTCCGAAAACGGATGCCACCAGTTCCAGGGATATCTCTATTCCAAACCGATCCCGGAGGATCGGTTTATCGGTTTCTTAGAAGAACAGTCCCACCTAGAGCCTGTCGCATCTAATTGATTCCATTTGATGCATAGAAACGGCTCCTTCGGCTAGGCGCGATCGCGAAACGCGATCTGGTTGATCGTGTGAGCGGTGTAACGCTGCCGATGGGCCGTTTTTCTGCACGCTTCTGTATGAAAAGACATAAGAAAAGGGCCGGACACATTTGCTCACTTGCGACGTTGTTTTGCGCTTATGGTGATCACACCATCGCGCGCAAACCACCTAGCCAGAGATCAAATGTGTCGCGGTCAAATGAAAACAATTAGATGCGACAGGCTCTAGAAGCTATGTAACCTTCGCGCGCGTTTTGTACTCTGGTCTATTCCAGCTCTCAGTCGCCAGGATATCCGCAAGTACGCTAACCGCATCGACAATGTCTTGATGTGAAAGATACAGCGGTGTGAAACCAAAACGCATCACGTCTGGCGCCCGGAAATCTCCAATAACACCACGAGTGATCAGCGCCTGCATCACCGCGTATCCTTCTTCAAAACGGAAAGATACTTGGCTTCCCCGAGCCTCCGGGTCACGCGGACTTGCCAATGTCAGCTGTGGGCATTTTGCTTCAACTTCCGCAATGAACAATTCACTCAAGGATACGGATTTGCGCCGTATATCGGCCATATCGACATCTTCAAACACTTCCAAAGCGGCATAAAGACTCGACAGAGACAAAATCGCCGGCGTGCCGACCGTCATCCGGTTAATGCCGTGCACAGGCCGGTAATCCAGATCAAAGGCAAATGGCGCTTCATGCCCCATCCAACCGGTAATAGGTGAAGTTACTTTGTCCTGATGGTCAGGTGCAACATAGAGAAAGGCCGGCGCACCAGGTCCACCATTGAGATACTTGTAGCCGCATCCGATAGCAAAGTCCGCCTTGGCCCCTTCAAGATCGACGGGAATGGCGCCAGCTGAATGCGCCAAGTCCCAAATGGCCAAGGCGCCAGCCGCATGTGCCTTTTCCGTTATTCCAGCCATGTCATGCACACGGCCAGTTCGGTAATCCACCTGGGTAATCAGAACTGCTGCGACATCTTCCGAGATCGCCGCTTCAACATCTTCTGGATCGACAATCTTCAGTTCATGCCCGCTATTGAGCAAATCTTTCAAACCGGAGGCGACATAAAGATCGGTCGGGAAATTGCCATTGTCTGACAAGATGACTTTACGGTCCGGCCGCAGCGACAAAGCGGCGGCAAGAACCTTGAAGACATTTACGGATGTGCTGTCACAGGCAACGACCGAGCCTTCGGGCGCCCCAATCAACCGGCCAATCCTATTGCCGACACGAACCGGTAAATCAATCCAGCTGTGCTCGTTCCAGGATTTGATCAGACTGGCGCCCCATTCCTTTTCCACCACTTCAGCAATGCGGGCTGGAACGTTTTTTGGCAGAACGCCGAGGGAATTTCCATCCAGATAAATCACCCCTTCCGGTATTTTGAACGCATCCTTTTTTGTACGCAGGACATCGTTCTTGTCAGAAGGGTGTTGGGATTGCATGGAGGTCTCTTGTTCCAGGTCTAGTTAATTATCGGGAGCCGCACGCTATCAAAGGCAGACCAGCGGAACAACTGTTTCCGAATACCCATGCACAATGGGAAAATCTGCTCTGACCAAAATGTCGCAATCAACACAGTTTTGCTCGCTTAACAACACGTTTGCAAAAAGCAGTCTGGTAGCTTGGGCTTCATCAATCAAACCTCAAGTATCCGGCAAAAGAAGAGCACTCCGCAACGATGTTCATCAGTGTTTTTGATATTTTCAAGATCGGGATCGGTCCCTCCAGTTCGCATACTGTCGGCCCAATGGTCGCCGTGCACAGATACCTCGACCGCCTGAGAGCCAATCCGGGAATTTGTGGCCAGGCGGCACGGCTGACAGTTACGCTGCACGGATCACTGGCGTTCACCGGCAAGGGCCATGCCACTGATAAAGCAGTTTGCCTCGGGCTGCTTGGTGCCACTCCAGATACGCTTGATCCGGATCAGGTTGAACCAATGCTGGAGGCGTTGGAAACGAAACGCCGTCTGCGCATTGAAGGGCTGCTTGATGTTCCTTTTACTCCGGAGAAAGACGTCATTTTCGACTATGGCCCGGCCTTGCCTCTGCATGCGAACGGAATGACATTCCATCTCATCAGCCAGGATGGCTCGCTCCTTGATAGCTTTGTCTATTATTCCATCGGTGGTGGTTTTGTGGTCAGCGAACAGGAATTGCGCAAGACGACCAACGAGCCAGTCAATGAACTTGCCGTTCAGAACGTTCCATTCCCTTTTGCTTCGGCCAAACAAATGTTGGAAATGGGTCAGGAAGCTGGCCTCACGATCGCCGACATGAAGCTGCGGAACGAGTGCGCGGACAAAGAGCGCGACCAGGTTGAGGCAGGGATCGACAAAGTTTGGTCCGCGATGGATTCCTGCATCAATAGGGGCATCACGCAATCCGGAATACTTCCAGGGGGATTGAACGTCAAACGACGCGCCTCTGACATCTACCAGAAGCTAATCAAAGAAGGCCGTAGCAACCCGCTGTTTGAACATAATGTTTTGGACTGGCTGGGCGTCTATGCCATGGCGGTGAATGAAGAAAATGCAGCCGGCGGGCGGGTGGTAACCGCGCCGACCAACGGTGCAGCAGGTGTTATTCCCGCAGTGACACGATATTACCTCGATCATTGCCCAGGCGCCGACACGAATGGCATCCGCACGTTTCTATTAACTGCGGCTGCCATCGGCGGTATCATCAAGGCAAATGCCTCCATCTCTGGTGCCGAAGTTGGCTGTCAGGGGGAAGTCGGCTCTGCTTCGGCCATGGCGGCCGCAGGCCTATGTGCAGCTCTCGGCGGTACCAATGAACAAATCGAAAATGCCGCTGAAATTGCCTTGGAGCATCATTTGGGCATGACGTGCGACCCAATCGCCGGCCTTGTGCAAGTCCCTTGCATTGAACGCAATGCCCTCGGTGCAGTAAAAGCCGTTACTGCTGCGTCACTGGCCCTGCGAGGGGACGGCACCCATTTCGTTCCGCTTGATGGTTGCATCGAAACCATGCGTCAAACCGGGATGGACATGATGGAACAGTACAAGGAAACCTCTCAAGGAGGGCTCGCGGTCAACATCGTGGAGTGCTGATCTGCAAGCAAAGATCTGGCGTAGTGAGATCAATCGAAACGCTTTTGACTCGCATCTGAGGAAGGCACTTCCATGCCGGTTGTTGTGACGCCCATTTTCGCCGGTCTTTTGGCACTTCTTTACCTGGCTTTGAGTGTGCGGGTCATCAATTCCCGCCACGCAGAACAAATTGCATTGGGTGACAAAGGCAACAGAGCTTTACAACGCCGGATACGGGTGCACAGCAACTTTGCCGAATACACACCATTTGCCTTGTTGCTGATATTAATCCTTGAACTTCAGGGCGCTTGGACATGGCTCACTGCCGGCCTCGGCCTGTTCCTTCTGATTGGGCGATGCTTGCATGCCTATGGTGTCAGCCAGGATCCAGAACCTTTAAAGTTTCGAACAACCGGCACGGCCATAACATTCGGTGTTTTGGGGACAGCGGCATTTGCTACACTTCTGATCCCTCTGTTATCTCTTTGAATTCAGTTGCTCTCCGATGGGCCTTGCCATTTTGACCGGAGCGCGGCCCTACTTCAGGGCACGCGCTCCATCTTCAGATAGTTAGGCGATGTAATACGGCGAATTCATTTCCCGGCTGGCCCGCGCTGTAACGCCGGCATCGAACACTCTCGTATAAAAAGCACAGCCAACATTTGCCGCGGTCTCAGGAAACTGATTGATGGCAAAATCGAGCGCCTGCTCCACGGTTTCAAAGGCGTCAAAGCCGCCAAGCGTGTTGGTTTGAAGGCCGCTCAACCAGACCTTATTCTGCAATCCGGAAACCTGCTTCAGGTCTTTGTTCCGCTCTTGCCAGTTGAACTCTTTGAACGGTTTGGAGAACTGTAGTTCGGTGTAAACAAACGCGCCCGGTTTCCGATCCGCAGCCCCTCCAAAATGCACCGCTCCCAGGTCTACGCTCGCATCTTTCACAACAGCTGCGTCAAAGACCCTTGTATTGTGAGCCACACCAAATGAGCGCGGTTCGGTCGGGAAATACTCGGTCACAAACTTTCGAGCGTTGTCGATACTGTCGAAGGCATAGAAGCCTCCAACGGTTTGAGTGGAATGCCCATGCAGCCAAGTCTTGTTCAAAAATCCCGGTTGTTGGCGGATGGCTTCATTGATTTTTTCCCATGGGGCATTTTCAAAAGGAACCGAGATTGCGACTTCCGTGTAGACAAAGGCTTGTGGCGTCATTTTCAATTTCTCCTGCGCATAAAGTAGGGTCGGCTGAAGGCCGGCAACCGCTGTGGCGGCTGCAGCCCCGGCAATTAGTTTCCGCCTCGAAATCTGGAGATCCGCAGCGGATACACCTGGCAGTTTTCTGTTTGTCATTCCGTACCTTTCTATCAACTTGCATTATGCAAGTTAATTTGAGTTACGTTATCCAATTGTATTTTGCAAGCTGATTGCCTAAATTTTCTGTATGACCAAAAAATCAGACAAATATGATTCCGGATGCCCTATCGCTTTTGGGCTGAACACTTTTGGGGATCAGTGGACACTGCTTGTCATCCGCGACATGGCCATCAAAGGGGCGACAACTTATGGGCAGTTGCTTGAAGGCTGGGAGGGGATCTCAACCAACATTCTTGCACAGCGCCTAAAACACCTTGAAGAAAATGGCCTGGTGACCAAACACCGGGATCCGGAAAACTGGCGCAGTTTTGTCTATGAGCTCACCCAAAAAGGCCGGGATCTCGCCCCGGTGATCGCTGAGATCATCTTATGGAGCGGCAAATACAACACCGCTCCGCATGCCATGACAGACACACTCGAAAAGGTTCGAACCAATAAGCAAGGCTTTGAAGAAGATATTCGGACCGGAAAATTGCCTTAAATCCGGACCGTGCAGCTAAAAACAAATTGCCTGCCAGTTAAATTTGCTGCAACCGCGTCTTATGGGCATGAGCAATATGCAAACGGGCCGCCGCTTCGGCCGTGTCGGGATTTCCATCGGCAATTGCGTTGACAATAGCCGCATGTTCTTCAACCGCCGTTTCCCGCCGCTCCGGCGTGTCCAGCGTCGTTCCGGCCATCAGGATCAGCGACAACCGCAGATGCTCTATTTGATCGACCAGATACCTGTTGTGAGAGGCTAAGCACAAACGGCGGTGGAATTCGCGGTTTGAGCGGACAAGGCTGTCCTTGTCAGCGATCCTTTGGCGGTCTGCCACCACAAGATCCTGAAGGATCTCGATTTCCGGCTTCGACGCATGTTTTGCTGCAAGACCCGCGGCGGTCCCTTCTAGAACCTCACGCATAAAATAAACTTCGTTGATCTGATTGTGGTCAAGCGTTGGAACCACCATGCCGCGGTTCGGCTCGTGGACCGCCAAGCCTTGCGCTTCTAGCCGCTTCAACCCTTCGCGGATGGGTGTACGCGATACGCCAAATGTTTCTGCAAGGTCCGCTTCGCGCAGGCGGTCTCCCGGCTTTAATGTGCGCTCTTCGATGAGGCCAATCAGCCGGTGGTAGATTTCAGATCCGTTCATGCCAAATCTGATAGCCTGTCTCGGTACTTATGCGCAAGCTGGTAGCGCATTTCACCTTCTTTGCCGCCCCGGACTTGATCCGGGGCCAATGTTTGAGGTCCCGGAACCAGTCCGGGACAGCTCGATATATTTGCGACTTAAGCTACAGTCTTAATGCAGACGCACGCCTTGGCGTTTCAGTTCATCCTGCAACAAAGAGATATCCATGGCGTTGAGATCAATGCCGTGTTTGACCGAAATGGCCGCTGCAACACCTGCGCCCTGCCCCGTTACCGTGCAGCACATCATGTTGCGGGTCGCCGCGTGGCTGACCTTGTCACCGCCCGTCGCCCGGCCAGCGACGAGAAGGTTTTTCACGCCCTTCGGCAGCATGGTCCGGTACGGCAGCTGGAAATAGCGGCCGGTGGTCGGAAGGATCAAAATGCCATAGCCGTCGATAAATTCCGGGAAGATGCCGACACTGTCGTCAAACCGGCCCTGCTCGCGCACATCGTGCCCGGTCATGTCATAGGCGGCCAGGATCTTCCGGGTATCGCGGATACCGATGGTCAAGCCGAAATTGCGCAGTTTTGCGGTATCACAGCCTGGCTGATAGCGCTTCAGCGCCTCAACTGCGAGCATGGCTTGCCGGCGGCCCTTGATTTCATTTTTCGTCATGGAATCGGGATCGGTGCCGTCACATTCCGGCAAATGCACCAAATTCAGGTAGGTGAGATCACCACTGTCATAGACCGCGCCCCAAGTGCCGGAAATGGTCTGCAAATGGGCCGGAATGATGCCGGCTTCCAAAGCCTGTTTGAACGGCTTTTTCAGGAACGGCGAGAACATTGCATCTTCTTTGCCGGTGGTTTCCACCGTCCACTCGCCTGTTTCCCAGTCCTTGTAAGTGTGCGGATCTGCTCTGACCGCATCCATGAATTTCTTCTTGTCAACGCCGTTCATGGAGAACATGACGGAGGCCGCCTGCATTTCCTCAATCGGCGTCTTGTAGGTTTCGGCGCCTGCCCGGTAGGCAATGTCCGCATCACCGGTTGCATCGATCACGCGTTTGGCCAGGATCGCTTCGCGCCCTGCCTTGCTCTCGGTAATGATGCCCTTGATTTCGTTGCCGTCCATGATCGGCGCGGCAAAGGCCCGATGCATCATTGGCCGGATACCGGCTTCTTCAACGAGATTATCGGCAACCAGCTTGAAGCCTTCCGCGTCGATCGCATCACTGTCGGACTGTGGTTCTGGCGTGGTCGCGCCAGCTTCGCGGGCCCGGCTTTCAAACTCGCGGCCGACACCTTCAGTATCTATGGTCTTTTCGTGCCGGTACCAGGCAAAGCCTTCCACGCCGACGGCTGTGATGTTGCCACCCAAACAACCGAACCGCTCCACCAAGGTGACATCAACGCCGGCGCGGGCCGCGCCAAGAGCCGCAGCCAAACCGCCGGGGCCCGACCCGACGACAAGAACATCGGTCTCGTGAATGACATTGATTTCGCGCGCGGGTTCCGTGATCGTTTTCACGCTTCCTCCAAAACAACTTTCCAAACTACCGCACGGATTATGTGCCCGGCTGGTAGATCTTGCCGCAAATAACCGGGCGTTTTGCCCCAGTCGTTTCAGGGAAGGTTGCCGGCAGTCCGGCCAAGAGCCGTCCGCCTATGAAGGCCATCGCCTGAGCCTCAAGCGCATCGCCATCAATCTTGAAAACATCGGCGGAGACAACGTCACCGGACAGCTCTTCCTGCAATTTGCGCAGTAACACAGGATTATGCCTCCCGCCACCACAGATCAGCCACGATTTTGGCCGTTGAGGCAAAAGTGTTTCTGCGTGAGAAACAGCCCGCACAGTGAAGGCAAGTAAGGTGGCCGCACCGTCCTCCAGACTTAGCCCTCCAACAAAATCGCCGGAAAAACTGTAGCGATCCAGGGATTTTGGACCCGGCTCGGATAAATACGGGTGTTTGAGCGCTTCCGCCAACCGGTTTTCCGCCACCTGCCCCTTAGCAGAGATCTCACCACCGGGATCAAAATTGCCTTTGCCGTGCTGGCGTACCCAATCGTCCAGAAGCGCGTTCCCAGGACCAATGTCGAATGCCAGAATGTGGTCGCCATCGATGTAAGTTAGGTTGGACACACCACCGATGTTTAAGAAGCACATCGGCTCCTTGTCCGGACCAACCAGCGATCGGGCCAACGCCTGATGATAAACGGGGACAAGCGGAGCGCCCTGGCCGCCTTCGGCCATGTCCGCCAGCCGGACATCGCCAATGACCTGGATACCCAAAGCATTGGCAAGCATGTGCGGATCACCGAGCTGCACGGTTTCTCCGGCAGCTGGATCATGCCACACGGTTTGGCCATGAAAGACGATGGCATCCGGCGACAGGTTTTCCCTACTGAGGAAGTTTTTTATCGCTGAGATATGATCTTCAGTAACGGCGCGTGCCAGATCCGGCCATTGCTCGCGGCCGGTTCCCTTTTTCGCCGCTGCCTCAAGGACACGTGTCCGGGTGTCAGGCCGGTAACTAACCGTGTCCGCCGCGCCAAAACCTAAGACTTGCTGGCCATCTGTAGAAATTTGCGCCAGGTCGATACCATCGGCGGAGGTCCCGCTGATGGTACCGACGATGGACCAGGCCGTCATAAGTTTGCGGCCGCCCGAAGGCCGTCTTCGGCTATATCGAACATTTCGTTGACCTGGGCTTCCGTGATGATCAGCGGCGGACAGAAGGCCATTGCATCCAGCATGTTGCGGGAGATCAACCCTCTTTCATGGAACATCGCATTGGTTCGCGCGCCCAAGGCCCCGGGCGTGTCGGCCAAGGCTTCATGATGAAGTTCCGCGGCCCCGATCAGGCCGACACCTCTGGTTTCAATAACCAGTGGGTTTTCGCCCAATTGCGCCAATCGCTTCTGGAATGTTGGCGCAACTGAACGGACATTGCCGACAAGATCCCGTTCTTCGATGATCTTCAGATTCTCCAAAGCAACCGCTGCTGCCACCGGGTGGCCACTGCCGGTGTACCCATGTCCCAAAACCCCAATCTTGTGGGATTCGTCGGCGATCGGCTGATAGACATCATCGTTGATCAACAGCGCGGAGATTGGCTGGTAAGAGGACGACAGCGCCTTGGAGAGCGTCATGATGTCCGGCTGAAGCTTATAGGTTTCCGTGCCGAACATATTGCCGGTCCGGCCGAAACCGCAGATGACTTCGTCTGCCACAAATAAAATACCGTATTTTTTCAGGACCGGCTGAACCGCTTCCCAATATCCGTCTGGCGGCACAATAACACCGCCAGCGCCCATAACCGGCTCGGCAAAAAACGCGGCGATTGTTTCGGGGCCTTCCGCCAGGATAAGGTCTTCCAGATCTTGTGCGCAGCGCTTCGCGAAATCAGCTTCGCTTTCGCCATCCTTCTTTTGACTGCGGTAGTGCGGACACGTCGTGTGCAGGACTTGGGGCAACGGCAAGTCAAAAGACCGGTGGTTGTTCGGCAGGCCTGTGAGGCTGGCGGACGCGATCGTCACACCGTGATACCCACGCACCCGTGAAATCACCTTCTTGCGCTGTGGCTGACCTAGCGCGTTGGAGCGGTACCAGATCAGCTTGAGCGCCGTGTCATTTGCCTCTGACCCGGAGTTGGTGAAATAGACCTTGGACATCGGTACCGGCGCCATCTCGATCAGCTTTTCTGCAAGTTCGATCGAGGGCCCGTGCGTCTTGTAGGTGAAGGTATGGTAATAGGGCAGCTTTTCCATTTGGCGAGTGGCGGCCTCCACCAGGCGCTTTTCGCCAAAGCCGACAGCCACGCTCCAGAGGCCAGCGAGGCCTTCGATATAGCGTTTGCCATTGATGTCCGTAACATAGATCCCCTCACCCTTGTCGATGACAAGCGCTCCAGTTTCCTCCTGTTTGCGGGCATCCGCGTAGGAGTGCAGTTGGGCCGCGATGTCGCGGGCTTCGAGGGAATTGGGGAGCTGCGCCATGAAACGCCTCTAAATTTTGGTGGTGATCAATAGATGGGAGCCCTGCGCAAATCCAGTGTCTGCACAAGCCATTGAGGCAAGCTAGAACCTTTTTCAAAAAACGGAAAGCAAAGAGTTTGGTTTTGGATTGCAGGCGCGAGATCTACTCGGCAGCACTCCGGCATTCCCGGCCGAAATACTTGATCGCTGTTTTGAGCGGTTCTTTTCCTAGTTCACTTTTCACGCACAAATCAGCAGCCATTTGGCCAACCACATGGGCCGCGGCGGCGCTGGCTCCACGAATGTCCGGGTAGCCTTGCACAAACGGGCAAGCTCCAAATTCCGCGTGCGGTAAATCGAGTTTGGAAAACTCAAACGGCGCACAACGGGCGTCTCCTTGCACGGAGACAACGCCGGGGGTTCCCGCCGGATAAACCGTTTCACCGCGTGCAGGAGATGAGGCAACCACCAAACAATTCGCCAACAGGAGGCGGGCCGTTAGAAGACTGAGGTCCAGAGATGTTTTTGCTGTCCCGAAAGAACATAGGACGATGTCCGGGGGATCTTCTGAGAACCAGTTCAACGCCTGGCATACGTGTTCAATGGAGGTGGATAGCCGACCTGAAAACACGGCGGCATTGATGAACTCTGATTTTTCGCAGTAACTCCGGATCGTTTCGGCCATCGCCCTTGCATGGGTTTCGGCCAGAGGAGCACCATCTGGCTCGCAGAAGCGCCGCTGTTTTGCCAGCCCCGGCCAATCCGCAGGCAATGCCCCGTCAATCAATCCGATCCGGATCATGCACCTTCGCCTTCCCTCAGATAAAAATCAGTCAGATCGATCTCGGCGTCGAAGGCGCCATAGTGGGCGAGATTTCCATGTGTCACGATGATCCGCGTTCTATCTGAAAACACACTGTCGATCTGTTCAACAATCCTTTGAACGCAAGCGCCATCCACCTCTGACAGGCTTTCATCTAGGATCAGAACTCTGAACGGTTGCAGGAGCGCCCTGGCCAAACACAAGCGCTGGCGTTCGCCGCCGGACAGATCAAGCCCCCCTTCTCCCAAAGGGGTCTCAAGCCCGTCTGCTTCAAACCTGTCCGCCAGCTCAACGAGCAAGATGACATTCCACATTTGCGCATCTGTAGCTTGTGGGCTTCCCATAAGCAGATTTCTTGCAAGTGTGCCGGAAAAAACATGCCCCTTTTGCGGGACCAGCGCGACAGCGGACCGCACCTCTTGGAGGCTCACATGCCGCAGATCTACACCGTTGATAACAATAGAGCCTTCACTCGGGTCGTCATGCCTCTGCAGCAATCCGAGCAAAGAAGATTTTCCGGTTCCTGAGGCTCCCAAAAGACGTGTTTTGCTTCCAGCAGGAACACGCGCACTCAATCCTTGGAACAGTGGCCGACCATCACAAGGCGCGTAGGCAATATTTTCGATTTCAAACCTGCCGCCGATTTTGGGAAGAGCAATTGGACTGCCAGGCTCCAGAACCTTTTGGTCAGCGCTCATGATCTGGTCCAGCCGGTCAAGGGCGGCACGCATGCGCGCCTGCCCATGCCAGAGGGATATCAAGGACTGCATCGGGCCAATCAAGAAGCCAAGATAGGCGGTAAAGGCAATCAGCGAGCCGAGAGGCATGGTGCCATCGATAACCGCGATGCCACCGACGAGAAAAACAGCACCGCGCAAAACAGCCGTCAACACGAGCGGAACGGCTCGGGTGATTTCGCTCCACTTTTGCGCCGTCATCAAAGCGCCGATCAGCCCTTGCTGGCGCTGTTCAATATCGTTTGCAGCGCTTTGCGAAGCATTGAGCGCCCGCAGTGCCGACAATCCAGTTATGGTTTCCGCCAAACCGGATGCCAGATATCCACGTGCAGTGCGGACATCGCGGGCACGGGCATGCGTCACGGGCCGCGCTTTGGCAAAGAAAAACAGTTCAATCGGCGCTAGGGCGAGCGCCATCAGTGCCAACAGCGGAGACAGTACGAAAAGCATAACCACGCCGCCGATCAAACGGAGCACACTGCCTGCTCCCGAAACCAGAACAGCAAATGTAAACTGCTGAACTTCTCCAGCATCCCCATCCAAGCGGCTCATCAATTCGCCGATTTTTTGTTTTGCCTGCCAGCGCGGGGATTGACCTAAAATACGGGCAACTGCCTCTCGCCGCAGATCGGCCAATAGCCTTGCGGAAAAACGTAGGTGCAGAAGGGAATTGAGCGCACCCAGGCCAAGAGCTGCCAATCCAAACCCAAACAATAATAGAACAAAGGCGAGCAAAGCCTGCTTGTCACCAGCCATCAAGCCTTGATCAATGACCAGTTTTGTCAGCCATGGTGGAACCAAGGCAGCGGCGGCCGACGCCATGGATAAGACAAACAGACCCAGAAGCGGTTTGCGATAGGACAGGACCAAGGGTGCAAGCCATCCAGCTTCACGTGCGCCAAAGACGCGAACCAGAAACCTAAGAAAAAATGGCTGCTGCGCCTTCTCAGGTGCAGCTGTCTTTTCCGTAGTCGCAATGTTTGTCACCAGCGCCATCAAATCCTATCCGCCTCACTGCGGCTTGGTCTCATAAACACAACCCCTCTCTCATTGGGAGCGGGCGGAGGTAAGGTGCTATTACATGTGTCATCCCCGCCCCTAAGCGGGAATCCACTCGCATTTCCGCTTGCCGCAGAAAAAGTGCGTTTTTGCCGAAGCTCTGCAAACGAGTGGATCCCGGACCTCCGCTAACGCGTCGTCCGGGATGACAACCGTGCGTGCAGCCAATTAGGTACAGCAAAAACGAACTGGCTCGACCACAATAGCTAATTGCCTTGCCTCCCCCTCACTTTGAGCACGCTCCGATCTCTCCCAAAGGAGAGTTGAGGTGTTCCTGCACAAAACAGCTTTGTGCAGGAGATTTTGGTCAGCTGCCGGTGCTGATCACATGCATCGTGCTGGCAGCCATGTCGCCACCGGACGGCAACAGGATCTCACCGACTCGCTCCAGGGTTTCTGCATCGTAGACACCGATGTCGTCATTGGTGCCGCCGACATAGAGTTCTTTGCCGTCGGACGAGATGTTGATGCAGTAGTAGGTGTGCGGCAGGTCCACCCGTTTCACCAGTTCCTTGGTTTCAAGATCATGCTTGGAGAGCTGGGTGTACACGCCATAGAGGTTTTTCTTGTTGTTCGGATCACGCACGGCGGAGAACATGATCACCTCGAAACTGGCGAAATCCGCAATTTCAGACTCGCCGGTAGTCAAGTCGACCGACTGATAACCCCAAACGAAGTCCGCAAGTTCGCTTTGCGTTTCATCGGTGAATTTGGCTGCCGAATAAAGCAACATGAACTCGTCGGCTTGGGTGCCAATCGGCCAGAAGGCCAAGACATCCGGCGGCGAATAGGTTGGCCGGTCCCAGGAGGCATTGGCGATTTTTACCGACATATCTCCTGTCTTCGGATCGAAGGCATAAATGTCATGCCCGCCCGCATAGACCTCGCCGTTGCGGCCGGCAGCCATTACGGTTACGCGGCGTGGCGCCGGGAACACGCGCGCCGGCTGCGCATCCAAGCCGGCTGACGTTTCATAGACGGCAAATTCCGGCTCCAAAACTTCGAAGCGGTCGGGATGCAGGCGAACGGGATTGCGGACGGTGTACACTTCTGATCCGTCCTTAGACACCGCGAGAGACGCAATGGTCTTGCGCCGCACATCGCCTTCCGATTGATGCGCCGAAAAGACGGTATTACAGGTCTGCAGCTCCACGCCGTACACATCTTCCCAGCGGTTGCCGAGAATATAGGCGATGGAATTGTCCGGTGACATGGCGATGACGCCGGGAATGATGTTGAATTCAAGTTTGCAGTCAGTTTCAACCGTCCGCGCCTTTGCGTCGATGACATAAAGGCGGTCGGGTTTGGCGACCGTGACGATAAGATCCTTGGCGAGCGCCGGCAGGGCTGTCAGCCCCAGACACAAAGCCGCCGTTGTTGCGATAAAGTTCCGCATTGGATGTCTCCAAATTCTCGTGGCTTGCGCCAAATCAGGTTTCGCTGTCGGTCGGAAAGACCGTGCCCAGAGAACGCCAGTCCTTGCCGGCATTGTCGGCGTTGGCGTTCCAGTCCTTGTACGAATTGATGGTGTCAGGCACCTGAGCTGGCCACCAGCAGGGATCGGAACAACCATAGAGATCGGCTTCCATCGGCTGGCACAAAGCGGCGACGCCACCGAAAGGATCGACTTCCCAGCCCGGATCGAGCGTCGATGTACAGCCGGTCACGACGGTCTGCATCGCCCTGACTTCATCCATCTTGTCGGTTTTGACGGCATCTACGACGCGGTCGGCTTTTTGATTGAGCGGTTTTAAATGTTTCATTTGCCGAAGGCCCTCCGCGGCATGATGTGATCTGTGAAATAGGCGGGTGCGCCGGCGATCAGGTCGCCGTAGACGCCGATGCCGAAGTCGACCCAGTCGCGCATGAGATCGCAGTAGTGGTAGGTCGGTTTCATGGGATCGGAGAAATGCGCGTAGCTTTCATGGTAACAGCCACCGGCGCAGATGTTGCGGATGCGGCAAGTCGCACAGCCTTTCTCCGTCCGGTCGGCACGGTCCTCGATGAAGCGGGCAAGTTTTTGTTTCTCGATGCCGCCGTCGATGGTCCCGAAGGTCTCCATATCCGAGCCGGTGAATCGGTGGCACAGATTGAGACCGCCTTCATGATCGACCGCCAGCATGCCAAGCCCGGCGCCGCAAGGCAGCGCCTTCGACCGGCCCTCATAAAGGTCCGTCATCAGCTGGTGCATATTGGAAAAGCCGATGTTGGTGCCCTTTAGCGCTTCGTCCCGGTAACGCCGGCCGAGCCGCTTCATTTCCGAAAACACCGTCTCGAGCTCATCGCCGGTCAGATTGAACGGCGCGACCGGCCCAGAAGTCACCGGAGAAAAGCCCACTTCGTGAAAGCCGATCTCGTTTTTGAGATGATCCCATATGTCGTAGACCGCCGTCACTCCCCGGGTCAGCGTTATTCGCCCGCCGACCGGGCGGGAGGTGTACCGCTCCAGGAGCATCTTGGTCTTGGCCGCAACAACATCATACGTACCCTTGCCGCCGACCGTTTTGCGGTTCTTATCGTGAAGCGCTTTCGGCCCGTCCATCGAAACGGTTAGGCCAAATCGATGGGCATTCAGCCAGTCTACAATCTCTTCGTTCAGAAGAGTTGCATTGGTGGTCAGGGTAAAATCGACCTTTTTGCCGAGATTCCCGAAACGCTCCTCAGAATAAGCGACCACGTCCTTGATAAGGCCCAGATTGCTCAAGGGTTCGCCGCCAAAGAAAACAACATTGTAGCTGTCGCGGTCCGGGCTTTCTTGCAACAGAAGCTCGATCGAGCGTTTGGCCGTCTCGAACGCCATCCGCCGGCCTTTCGACGGCGTGTCGAGATCCTCCTTGTAACAATAAGTGCAAGACAAATTGCAGCCGGTGTTGACGTTGAGCACGATCGTTGTCAGTGGAAAATTCTCGATGTGCACCGGCGGGCGTTCCGCTCTAGGCGGACGGCCATCGGTGACAATATCCAGATCCAACAGGGCGCGGATGCGTTCGGTCAGAAGGTCCGGATCAACCCGGCCTTCAAACCGCTCCCGCACGTCCCCTTCGCTGATCCGTTCCCGGCCGGCGAAGAGATCGATGACATCATTGTCCAGCCGGTCGATCTCGAACAGCGAGGTGGTCGGCACGTGGAACAACAAGTGCCGTCCGTCGACTTCCACCCGGTGCGCGTTCTGAGGCTGAAAAAACAGGTATCCCATAGTCTTCCTCCTCAGCGGATCGGCGGGTTGTTCCAGCGTTGGACAGTCACAATCAGCTGCCCTTCGCCTGATACACCACCGCTTTCAGCCAGAACTTTCAGATTGCCAGCATTGTTGGTCGAAAATGGCCGCTCCGGATTTGGACCCGCGACGGCGGGGTTGAAGATGCCAAGCACACCATCCATTTCACCGGCGTATTTCACATCTTCCAGATGTTCGGCTTCTTCATTGAACGGGGCGACCGACCAGGATGCGGGAACCGCACCAATCCGCACATCATCGTCTGTTCCAGGCTGACCATCAGCCCCATTCCAATAGCCGATCGCCTCAAACCGGGCAGGAACCTTGCCGGCCGATCCACCGCCGCCGCCAACACGGGCAACCGCAAAGGCTGGTTCTATCTTAAGGCTGTCGACATGGCTGTAGACCGCGAGTGCATCTCCGGCCGAAGCGCCGCGCGCAGTCACCGACACAAGCCCATCAGCATCAGCAGCCGGTGTTACGTCCAGTGCGGTCCCGAAGTCATTTTCTGTGCCACCAGATCCGTCCAGTACGCCGGACAAATTGACGGCACCCAAACCTGTCCCAACGACTTGAACAGTTGCTGTTTTTCCTGCAGGTACCGTTGACGGCACGACGGCCACGATAGAAGCTTTGCCGTCAGACCGAGCGGCCTTGAAGGCTCCGCCGAGGCTATCTTCCGCATGCAGGAACTGGCGGCCTGTCAGGCTTGCACCATCTTCGGATATCGCAAGTACCTGGCGGTATTTCTCACCACCAATGTTGAGATTGGCACGCCACTCATAACCGGTGTAGAGGTTCATCTGACCGGACATTGCCAGTTCTTCACCGCTGGCAGTCAGAAGCGTTCCGGACACGGTGTAAGGCGAGGCATCGCCAGAGACGTCCAGAGTGCCATAGGCTTCGCCTTTTTCCGGCAGTTTTGTCGCAAACACCCAGGATCCGGCAGCGTCAGGTTTTTCAGCCTTTGCCCAAGACGCCCAGGCGTCCGTTTCCAGCGGATATTGTTCGGCAAGGAACGGGACGACTTCTTCACGGGCGATCTTCAGCCATTCGCGATCCCGTGCAAGGGCTTGATATTCCAGCGTTGGCCACTGCCCGACATGAAAGTCGATGTGATAGTTCCACTCGTCTTCCGTCCGGCGCTGCAAGGCAACACGGGCTGCGGAATGGCAGCGAGAACACATTTCGCCCAAAAGACCTTCAGGTTCCTCGATCACGGACGGCTCCTGTTCCAGAATGTACCGGAACCCGGCGGTCTCAGCCGGTGCCAGACCTTGAGTGTCGGACAGATACTGAACCAGTTGCCGCTGAGCATCCGCTTCGATTTTCATCCCGTAGAACAAACGCATGCGAACGATAGTCATCAACCAGCCTTCAGGCGATTTGCGTTGTTCTTTGACCCGGCTCAGTGCACCTGAGTTATCCGTTTCGTGACAGCCGGCACAATTGTCTTCAAGCAGTGCCGCGCCATCCAGAGCGACTGCCCCACCCGGCAAGAAGAGCAGCAAACCGGTTACCCCGGCCAGCGTCCCCTTTCGCAAACGTTTGATCATGCTGTTTCCCTCATTTTGCTGTGTTTGTTTGAAAGATTGTTCAGGGCGTTGACCGACAAGCCTTGACCAGCCAGCCAGCGGAATGCGGCTACTGCGGCTGCCGACGGGCGCTCCCCGGTTGTTTGTATGCGGTTGAAAAGGCTGAACAGTTGCCGAACTGACAGCCCTGCAACAAAGGCCACACCTTCCGGATTTTGCGGTGTTATCAGCACGTCCCGTTCTTTGAGCTGGTTGTCTTCAACAACCACGTGCTGTTCCAACGACGCTTCGGCGGCTTCCTTGTGAGCCGGCTCATTATCCGGCCAAGCGGCCCGCTCCGCCCAAAACGGCTTTGCCGCTAAATTCTTCTCAAGACGATAAAAATCCCGACCGATCCGGGCCTGCCGCCAAAAGGTCCCAACCACACGATCACGGTAAAATCGCCGCGCCAGGCAAGCGCCCTCTATCGGCTGATCGAGAACCGTTCGAACAATCGAAACTGCTGAGAGTGCGGACGACAACGCCCAAAAGAGGCCGTGGCCGGACAAGGGGTCAATTGCGACCGCTGCGTCACCAATCGGAATAATCGGAAGCGTCAATTCTGGTGCTGCAAGAACCAGTCCAGCTCCCCTTGCCAGTAGATCTCCTTGGAATGACACCTCTCCGAAATGGTTTTGAAACTCCGGCTGCTTTAGAAACACTCGAACGCGCTCCTGAAGTCCGGTCTGGCCGGACCCAGCTAAATCGGCCTGCGCAATACTTACCTGCAGCCACTGGCCGAATTCCGGATCGCATGCGAACCAGCACCAACCTTGTGGTGTTGCAACAACATGAGTTCCTGGATGCTGGATGCTGGCCTTTACATGCCCGGAAATGGCTAGGGTTTGCGGCCCTTTGAGACGTACCGGTGTGGTTGCCTGCCGGCCGCGTGCATCGATCATCAGCTTGGCAGTCACAACTTGCCCGCTCGACAATTGCAGCTCGACACCACCAACCGGATCGACGGTCTCGACCCGGCGCAACCGGGCGGTTTTGAGTTCCGCCCCGGCCTCGACCGCCGCTGTTCTGAGGAAAGCATCAAACTTATGACGGCGAACAAGACGTTCACCATTCTCCGTACCCTGCAATCCGGCCCAGACAACATGTCGAGGGGCAGGTTTGCTCACGGCATTCAGAGAAATTTCAAGGCCCTTGGCGGCAAGCAGACGCGCGACACGCTCGCCCATGCCCTCAAGGCGCGGACGGCTTGTTGCAGGATCTATGAGAATGACGCGTAATCCGGCACGCGCCAGCTCACGCGCTGCGAAGGCGCCAGCGGGTCCGCCGCCGGCGACTGCCACATCGAAGCAGGCCACCAATACTGTTCCCTCATCCAAACGCCCATGTATTCATGGTGCGATTTCGGATCTCTCTCTGCCTGCCATTAGAGGGAGCATGCTTGAGTGCTTTCTCGACAATTTTGGCCAATCTTTGAATGTTGGCAGAAAAGCTCAGTTCTTCGATTGCGCCATTTGAAATTATTTGGTCTATTTTTTGAGCTTGCGGCCTATTGACGCAAGACAATCTGAGGGGAGCCAGACGCAGGACGCGCCAAATGCCGAGGAATGCCACCATAATCTCCGGCGCCTTGAATGGCCTCGAAGATCTGCTTGTCCAAAACGGCCGGGATCCGGCTGCCCTTGGACAACAAAGTGGTGTGCCGAGCGATGCCTGGCGAAATGCGCAGTGCGAAATTCCACTCTTTTCATTTGTTGAAGTGTTCGAACAAGGGGCATCAATGCTCAGCCAGCCCAACATTGGCTGGAGATCAGGAACTTACTTTGATTTTCAACAGTTGGGCGATCTTGGAAGCGCCATTTTGTCGGCATCAACTGTTGGCTCCGCGCTGCGCACCTTCGAGCGTTTTTTGCGGTTTGTCCAAAGTGAATCGGATATGCAGCTGAGTGTAGAGGACGGTGTTGCCACGCTAACTTATAGAATTCTCAATCCTGACATCTGGCCACGCCGGCAGGATGCGGAGTTCACTTTATCTGTCCTGATCGAACTCATCCGGCGAGGAGCCGGGAGGGCCTGGCAGCCGGATCTGATCTGCTTCGAACACACGGCCATCCGTCCAATCGGAAACTGTATTGATACTGCTGGCAGCTTTTGTCTTTTCGACTGTGAAACCAACGCGCTAAGTTTCCCGGAAAGCGTTCTCAGCGCACCAATGCCTCAGGATGACCTGAACCGCCATCAGCAAGCCTTGAAAAATCTGACACAAAGTCTGACGACCAAGGCTTGGGCGCAATCGTTGACGGCCCGGACGCGGACAGCAATTTACGAAGGTCTTGGCTCCGGAACGGCAGATCAGGAAACTGTAGCACGGCAACTCGGTCTTTCCCGCCGCAGTTTACACCGGCATCTCAAGGATGAAGGTGCAAGATTTTCGACGCTTCTGGATGATTGCCGGTTCCGAGTTGCCCGCCACGCATTGGTGGATACACGGCAACCGCTCGCTCAAATCGCATGCGAACTCGACTACTCAGATCAGACAGCGTTCGAACGCGCCTTCAAACGGCGCACGGGTATGACGCCGAAGCGGTATCGCCAATCTTTTGGCAAAGTGCCGAGTTAAAAATTCAAGATACTCGATTTCTTAAGGCGCTCTGACTTAACCGGTTTTGGCAAGGTCAGGCGTGGACCGTGTTTCTTGCAGAGCTTCATCAACAATTGTCTGTATTTCTGACCGGCAGGAGCCACAATTTGTCCCGGCTTTAATGCACGAACCAATGGCTTGCACTGATTGCGCACCAGCCTCTGCGGATGCCAGAATTTCACTACGGCCAACTCCGAAACAGGCACAGACCAGTGCCCCCGGATCCGGTCGATCCCCTGCCGGCCGTCCGGCCAATACCTGGACCCGATGTACGCTGCTAAAGTCTTGATCTTTCAAGAGTCCACAGGCCCATTGGCGCGAAACCTCAACCGGTTCTGGACTGAAGTAAAAAGCCGCCTGCAAATGCCGATCTTTCCAATAGGCAAAGCGTTGCGAATGCGCTTGAGACCCAACGACCGACAGTCCTTCCGGCTGACCGCCTGAATTTCCTGCAAGGTGGATGGAAAGCTCTTTCAAGTCCATTTCGCGCGTAGCAGCCATTTCCAGCCGCCAACCCCCGTCGACCGGCGCCAGAGCCCAATAGTCCGCTGGAATGTCGTTCGGTTTTTCCGACAAAACCGCGAAGCCGTACCAAGCCATTTCGACTTTGCGGATCGCAACTGGCGTAAACTTCAAACCCGGCTGACCTGACACAGGATCCGTTTCCGGTGCAATCACTGCATCCACCCGCCCTCTGGAGGACAATTGGTCGGTCCAATGCATGGGAACAAAGACGACCCCCTTTTGACCGCGATCTGTGATTTGCGCGCGCACCAGAACTTTACCGTAAAGGCTACGAACCTCCACGATATCGGCCGCTGCTATGCCATAAGCTTCGGCGTCTTCCGGGTGGATTTCGGCAAACGGCTCAGCGATGTGCGACGTCAGACGGCCGGTTTTTCCGGTCCGTGTCATCGTATGCCACTGATCGCGGATGCGGCCCGTGTTCAAGGTCAGCGGATACCTGCGTTCCGTTTGCCGGATCGGCTGTGCTTCAACTGCAACAAACTGAGCCAATTTGTTTGGCGTGTAAAAACCGCCATTTGCAAAGAACCGGTCTTTTGCCTGGGAACGGTCATATGGCAGTGGCCATTGAACAGGTGCCATCTCCTCATAGGCCTCATCCGATAACGTCTTCAATGCGCCGATATCAAAGTCGCGGCTACCATTATTCTGATAAGCGGAAAGCGCGGCGTGCTCACGCAAAATTTCCGAGGGCTTAGAATAGGAAAACCCGGCGTCAAAACCCATGCGTTTGGCGACTTCCGTCAGCTGCCACCAGTCAGGCTTGACCTCTCCCGGCAAATCCAGGAAGCTTTTTTGCCGCGAAATACGGCGTTCTGAGTTGGTGACCGTTCCGTCCTTTTCACCCCACGCTGCCGCAGGCAGCAGCACATCAGCATAGGCAACCATGTCCGCATTTCGCGTTACTTCAGAGACGACGACAAAGGGGCATTCTTCTAAGGCTTCGGCGACTTCATCGGCATCCGGCAGACTGTCGACCGGGCTGGTGGCCATCACCCAGAGCGCTTTGATCGTGCCATTCTTGACGGCCTTGAAGAGTTCAACCGCTTTCAGGCCTTGTCTGTCTGCGATCACTGGGCTTTGCCAGAAGTCCTGAACCAGTTTCCGGTGATCGGCATTTTCTAGAGCCATATGACTGGCCAGCATATTGGCGAGGCCGCCAACTTCCCGTCCGCCCATAGCATTCGGCTGACCTGTGACAGAGAACGGTCCCATGCCCGATTTGCCGATCCGGCCAGTTGCCAGATGCGTATTGATAATCGCGTTGACCTTGTCGGTGCCGACAACCGATTGGTTTACGCCCTGACTGTAAACAGTCACCGTTTTTTCGGTCCGGGCAACCATTGTGTAGAACAGGGCAATATCCTGCGGCGGCAGCCCGGTTTCATCCGCAATCCGGTTGATCTCGCATTTTCCTGCAATTGCGAGTGCTGTGTCGAAACCTTGTGTGTGCCGTTCAATGTAGCCGGTATTGAGCGCTCGGTTTTCGGACAAGAATGCAAGTAACCCGTTGAAAAGCGCCACATCCTTGTCGGGCTTCAAGGCAAGGTGCAGGTCGGCAATGGCGCAGGTTGCTGTTTCACGCGGGTCAATGACCACAACCCGCATCTCCGGGTTGGCGGCCTTGGCCACTTCCACCCGCTGGAACAAGACTGGATGGCACCAGGCCAAGTTTGACCCAACCAGCACCAAAAGGTCACAAGTCTCCAGATCCTCATAGGTTCCTGGAACTGTGTCTGAGCCGAAGGCGCGCCGGTGCCCGGCAACAGACGACGCCATGCAAAGTCGCGAGTTTGTATCGATGTTGGCCGAGCCGATGTAGCCCTTCATCAACTTGTTCGCGACGTAATAGTCTTCCGTCAGGATCTGGCCGGAGACATAGAAAGCGACGCTGTCCGGACCATGTTCTTTGACAGCCTCGGAAAACTTTTCCGCAACCAAGTCGAGCGCGGCGTCCCAACCTGCCGGTTCTCCAGCGACTTCAGGAACCAGCAGCCGGTCGTCGAGGGAGAGCGTTTCTCCCAGCGCCGACCCTTTTGAACACAATCTTCCGAAATTGGACGGATGATCCGGGTCGCCAGCGATTAAAACCGACCCGTCCTTTTTCCGGGTTGCCAGGACACCGCAGCCAACCCCGCAGTAGGGGCAGGTGGTTTTGACCGTTGTTTCTTCCAGATGCGCGGCCATGCGGTGTCTCTCCCCAGTATTTCCTTAGTGTCGTTGGATTTGGTGGCCCGCCTTAGCGGGCCTGCCTACGGGCAAGATCGTCTGCAGCGAGCAGTACCTTGCCGTTCTCAACGCGGGTGGCCGTGACCGCGACCGAGCCCTCATCGGCGCCTTTGGCCAAGCCGGTCGTCAAATCAAAGACCCAGTTGTGCAGCGGGCATGTTACCGAAGTGCCATGCACGATACCCTGGCTTAAGGGGCCGCCTTTGTGCGGACAGCGGTCGTCCATAGCGAAAACTTTATCGTCCGCGGTGCGGAAGACAGCTATGCAGCCGGCACTGGTTTTGACGACACGGGCGCCTTCTTTGGGAATGTCGGCCAATTCGCCGATTTCAACCCAGCTTCTTGTTTCCGCGTTCATTCCGCAGCCTCCGCCATCAACGTCGCCATGGGCTTGAATTCATGCTTGTCCTTGCCGGAGACACGTTCTGACCACGGGTCGACCTGCGCGAACTTCTGGGAGAAGACAAAGCGGTCGTAATACGCCTTGCGTTTGTCCGCATCGTCCATGATCTGGGTCCGGATTTCGTCGACGCCGATCCGCTTGGCCCACTTGTAGATCCGCTCCAGATAATGCCCCTGTTCGCGGTACATCTGTGTCAGCGCACAGACGTGCTCCAGAACATCCTCTTCTGTTTTCACCAGTCCGAGAACTTCGGTCCCCTTGATGTCGAGACCGGCTGCGCCTGCAAAATGGATTTCATACCCGCTGTCGACACAGATGACGCCGATGTCCTTGCAGGTCGCTTCGGCGCAATTCCGCGGACACCCGGAAACAGCGAGTTTGAGCTTGGCCGGTGTCCAGGAACCCCACATGAATTTTTCCAGCTTGATGCCGAGGCCGGTGGAATCTTGGGTGCCAAAGCGGCACCACTCGGAGCCGACGCACGTTTTCACCGTGCGCAGTCCCTTGGCGTAGGCCTGACCAGATACGAAACCGGCCTTGCCAAGGTCCTCCCACACAGCTGGAAGATCTTCCTTTTTCACACCCAGCATATCGATCCGCTGACCGCCGGTGCATTTGACCGCCGGGATGTCGAATTTGTCGACAACATCGGCAATGGCCCTCAGTTCAGACGACGTCGTCATGCCGCCCCACATGCGCGGAACGACAGAGTAGGTGCCGTCCTTCTGGATGTTCGCGTGGACCCGTTCGTTGATGAATCGGGACTGATAGTCATCCGCATATTCATCCGGCCAGTCCGAGACGAGATAGTAATTCAGGGCCGGACGGCATTTTGCGCAGCCGCCGGACGAGGTCCATTCCAGCTCCTGAATGACAGCTGGGATGGTTTTCAGTTCCTTCGACTTGATCAACCGGCGAACTTCGTCATGACCGAGATGCGTACAGCCGCACATTGGTGTTACTGCAGCCGGATTATAGGCATCGCCCAGTGTGACCTGCATCAACTGTTCAACAAGCCCGGTACAGGTGCCGCAGGATGCGGAGGCCTTAGTGTGGGCGCGGACGTCATCGAGGGTCGTCAGACCTTGATCCTTGATCGCGCCAACGATCTTTCCTTTACAAACGCCGTTGCAGCCGCAGATTTCTGCATCATCCGGCAAGGCTGCAACGGCCGCCGTAGGGTCCAGGGGGGCGCCCCCCTGATACGCCTGGCCGAATATCAGTGTTTCGCGCATTTCGGAAACATCTGTTTTCTTTTTCAAGAGATCAAAGAACCAAGGACCATCGGAGGTTTCGCCGTAAAGAACGGCCCCGATGATCGTGTTGTCTTTCAGGACGAGGCGTTTGTAGACACCAGAAGAGGCATCGCGCAGAACGATCTCTTCCCGGTCCTCGCCCTCAGCAAAATCGCCGGCGGAATAAAGGTCAACACCGGTGACCTTCAGCTTCGTTGCCGTGACAGAGCCAGTGTATTCGGCGCTTCCGCCGAGCAAGTTGCCGGCAATCACCTCGGCCATTTCGTAGAGCGGTGCCACAAGCCCGTAACACATGCCGCGGTGCTCGACGCATTCCCCGAGCGAGAAGACGTCCGGATCGCTGGTGCGCATATCGTCGCCAACCAGAATGCCGCGATTGGTTTCAAGACCAACAGACTTTGCCAGATCAGCAGATGGACGGATGCCAACCGCCATCACAATAATGCTGGCGTCGATTTCTGTACCGTCGTCCAGGCGGATCGCCTTGACCTTGCCAGTGCCATCATCGACGATTTCCTGGCTGTTTGCCTTGGTCAGGACGTCAATGCCACGGCTCTTGAATTCCTCTTCGAGAAGATAACCGGCAGCCGGATCGAGCTGGCGTTCCATCAGGGTCGGCATCAGGTGCAGGACAGTGACCTCCATCCCTTGCATCTTGAGACCGGCTGCAGCTTCGAGACCCAGCAGACCGCCGCCGATAACAACGGCGCGCCCGCCGCCTTTGGCTGCGTCCAGCATCTTGTCGACATCATCGAGATCCCGGTAAGTCAGGACCCCTTCCAGATCCTTACCCGGCAAAGGAATGATGAACGGGCTGGACCCGGTTGCAATCACAAGCTTGTCGTAGCTCTCGGTAATGCCGTTTTCGGACGAGACGGTTTTGGCGCCCCGGTCGATTTCGGACACCCGGGCGCTTTTATGAAGGGTAACGCCATTTTCTGCGTACCAGTCATCGCCATGGGTGATGATGTCTTCATAGGTCTTTTCGCCAGATAGCACCGGCGACAGCATCAAGCGGTTGTAATTGACCCGAGGCTCGGCGTTGAAAATGGTGACGTCGTAGGCGTCTTTATCCTTGTCGAACAGGTATTCCAGCATTCTGCCGGGTGCCATACCGTTGCCGACGATGACGAGTTTTTGTTTTGTCATTCTCTCCCTCCCCGGTTTCATTCAGCGGCTTCGATGGCTGCCTTTTGGCGGGCCATGCGGGCTGCACGTTTTTCCTGGATGGATTTCAGTTGGTCTTCGCTTGGATCGGCGCCGCCCTCATAAGCTTCCAGGAAGTCCAGAAGCTCTTCGCGGTAGGCGTAATAGTCAGGGTGATCCAGCAGTTCTTTGCGGGAACGCGGGCGCGGCAAGTCGACGTCCATGATGTTGCCGATCCGCGCGTTCGGTCCGTTGGACATCATCACGACTCGGTCAGCGAGCAGAATGGCTTCATCGACATCATGGGTGACACAGACCGCGGTCACCTGGGTACGTTTCCAGACGTCCATCAGAACGTCCTGTAGCTCCCAGCGGGTCAAGCTGTCGAGCATGCCGAACGGCTCATCGAGCAAAAGAAGCTTCGGTGAGAGCGCGAAAGCCCGTGCAATGCCGACACGCTGCTTCATGCCGTTGGAGAGGTCCGCTGCCGCCTTGCCCATCGCATCGGCCAGGCCAACCTTGCTCAGGTAGTATTCGATAACGTCCCGTTTCTCGGCCTTGGAAGCATCCGGATAGACCTTGTCGACACCGAGTTCGACATTCTCATAAGCCGTCAACCACGGCATCAGGCTGGGTGCTTGAAACACAACAGCGCGATCTGGTCCGGCCTGAGTGACGTGGGTGCCGTCCAGAACGATCGCGCCTTCGGTGATCGGGTTGAGCCCCGCCACCATGGACAGAACCGTCGACTTGCCGCAGCCGGAGTGCCCGATCAGGGTGATGAACTCACCCTTTTTCATTTTCAGCTCAAACCCATCGACGACGGTCAGCGGCCCTTTTGGCGTCGGATAGACCTTCTTGAGCTGAGAAAACTCCAGATAGCGGTTGTCGTTGATGGATTCTGACGCCCGCTCATACGCAACCGGCAGTGCATCCTTGCCCTTTTTCCGCTGAGTGATCGGAACAATGTTGGGCAGGATGATATCCCGCTCCAAGTCGGAACCTCGCGCGGCCCCTTCTTCCATTAGGTATTCGGTGACTTCTGCCCTAAGCTTGATGAACTCATCATTGTGGTTGAGTTCACCGCGATCCCGCGGCCGGCCGAAGGGAACCTTGAACTCAGGGCCAAGCGTGGCCGGAGAACTTGGTTTCAACGGAATGATACGGTCTGCGAGAAGGATTGCCTCATCCACATCGTTGGTGATGAGGATGATGGTCTTCTTTTCCTGCTCACAAATCGCAGCGAACTCATCCTGAAGTTTAGACCTGGTCAACGCATCCAGCGCCGAAAGCGGCTCATCGAGCAGTAGAAGTTCCGGCTGCATGGCAAGCGCCCGGGCAACGGCAACGCGCTGGCGCATACCGCCAGAAAGCTCGGACGGTTTGCGATCCATTGCGTGACCAAGGCCGACCATTTCAATGTATTTGTCGGCGATCGCCTTGCGTTCAGCTGCGCTCTCTTTCTTGAAAACGCTATCGACGGCAAGACCGACGTTTCCGGCAACCGTCAGCCATGGCATCAGGGAATAGGACTGGAACACGACACCTCGATCCGGGCTTGGACCGTCGATTTCTTTGCCTTTGAAGATCACGCCGCCCTGATCCGGCTCAATCAAGCCGGCCAGCAGGGAGATCAACGTGGTCTTGCCGGTTCCCGAGAAACCGACGATGGCGATGAATTCACCGTCCTCGACCTTCAGGTTAATGTTTTCCAGAACGTCGGTCCGCGCGGCCCCTTCACCGTAAGACTTGGAGACGCTGGAGATTTCCAAAAAGGACATTCAGAAACTCCTTACCGGTTCGCGGAGAATGTGAAGGCGCGCTGCAGGGCAAACATCAGGCGGTCAAGGGCAAAGCCGATGACGCCGATGGTCAGAACAGCAACCATGATTTTGGCGAGCGATTGGGAAGAACCGTTCTGGAATTCGTCCCAGACGAATTTGCCGAGGCCCGGGTTCTGCGCCAGCATTTCCGCGGCGATCAGGACCATCCAGCCCACACCCAGCGACAGGCGGAGACCAGTGAAGATCAGCGGCAGGGACGATGGCAGAACCAGTTTGGTTACAGTCTTCCAGGTCGGCAGTTGCAAGACGCGGCCAACGTTCATCAGATCCTTGTCGACAGAGGCAACACCCAGCGCGGTGTTGATCAATGTCGGCCACATGGAACAGAGCGTCACGGTGACGGCCGAAACCAGCAACGATTTGGAGAGCCAGCTATAGGGATCAGCATAGGTGGCCGAGACGATCATCGTTACGATCGGCAGCCAGGCGAGCGGTGACACCGGTTTGAAGATTTGAATTAGCGGATTGATCGCACCGTTGAAAGACCGGGAAAGTCCGGAGGCTATGCCGATTGGCACTGCAATGACTGTCGCAATCAGGAAGCCAAGACCGACGGTCTTCAGAGACGTACCGATCTGATCGATATATGTCGGCTTTCCTGTATACGTGCGGTGCTTGATCTTGTCGGTTTTACCTTCGGCTTCGTATTTCGCGTTGCGTTTGTCCTGACGCTCATAGAAAGCGGCGGCCTTTTCGCGTTCGCGAACGTGATCGTTCCAAAGATTGATGGTTTGCTCCCAGACCTGAGCCGGTCCTGGAACAACACCAAGTGAGGTTTGAACTTGGGGCGCAAAGAACGCCCATAGTGCGAGGAAGGCGAAAATTCCGAGCAACGGGATCACAAGCACGCGCTTGAGTTCGCTCATCTGCTCCTTCGGGCTGTCGCCAGCAGCAATTTTTAAGAGCGGGACCAGCCAGGAAAAGCCAAGTGCATCCAGCCAGCCGCCAGCCTTGTTGATCCAAGTAAAAAGTTTTTCTTTGCGTGCGGCCCGGGCGAGATCCGGAGTGCCGGCGGTATCGGCATTCGCCATGGAAACAGTCCCTTGTGTCTTTGTTATCGTCTTTGAAAAGGGGAGCGGCGGCGCTGCATAACCGCCGCCCCAGTTTGGGGAGCGTTAGCCGCCAACCACTTCGTTGCCGTCCACGACCTGCTTGCCTTTCAGGCCGATCGGCAGGCTGTCGATGTAGGCATTCGGCTGTTTTCCGTCGTAAGGAATGCCGTCAATGATGTCGCCGGCCGGGGTTGGTGCGCGGTAACCGTCGGTATCCCAAGGGAAGTCGGCTTCCGCCACATGACCTTCTTCCACCAGCATGCGCGCGGCTTTCAGGTAGATATCCGGCTGATAGACGGATTTTGCGACTTCGTCGTACCAGCTGTCCGGCTTATGTTCGCCGATCTGCCCCCAGCGGCGCATCTGTGTCAGATACCAGACAGCGTCGGAGTAATACGGGTATGTCGCGAAATAACGGTAGAAGACGTTGAAGTCCGGAACATCGCGCTTGTCGCCCTTCTCATATTCGAAGGTGCCGGTCATGGAGTTTGCGATCACTTCCGCATCTGCGCCGACATATTCCGAGCGTGATAGGATCTCAACGGCTTCCATGCGGTTGGCGTTGTTGTTTTCATCCAGCCACTTGGCGGCGCGGATCAAAGCCTTGGTCAGAGCCAGCGTGGTGTTCGGATATTCCTCGGTGAACTCCTTGGTCAGGCCGAAGACTTTTTCAGGGTTGTTTTTCCAGATTTCGTAGTCGGTCACGACCGGGACACCGATGCCTTTGAAAACAGCTGCCTGGTTCCAAGGCTCGCCTACGCAGTAGCCGTAGATGGTGCCGGCTTCGAGAGTTGCCGGCATTTGCGGCGGCGGGGTCACTGACAGAAGCGCATCCGCCTGGATTTGGCCGGAAATGTCTGTTTCTGAATAAAAACCGGGATGAATATCGCCAGATGCGAGCCAGTAACGCAGCTCGTAGTTATGGGTGGAGACTGGGAAGACCATCCCCATGTTGAACGGCTTGCCTTCGTCGATAAACTGGTCGACGACCGGCTTCAGAGCTGAGGCCTTGATCGGGTGTGCCGGTTTGCCGTCGTCCTGATATTCGATGTGCGGCTTCATCATTTCCCAGATTTCGTTGGAAACGGTGATGCCGTTGCCGTTCAGATCCATGGAAAACGGTGTGACAATGTGGGCTTTGGTACCAAAACCGATGGTCGCTGCAATCGGCTGGCCCGCCAGCATATGCGCGCCGTCCAGTTCGCCGGTGATGACGCGATCAAGCAGGACTTTCCAGTTCGCTTGAGGCTCTAACGTTACGAACAGCCCTTCTTCCTCGAAGTAGCCCAGTTCATAAGCAACAGCGAGCGGGGCCATGTCGGTCAGTTTGATGAAGCCGAATGTCAGTTCGTCCTTTTCGACGTCCAGCATTTCCGCCAGCGCAGGTGTTGCCGGAACGATAGCGGTTGCCGCCATCAGTGTTGCCAGCGCGGTCCGTCTTGTGAATTTCAGTGTTTCCATCAGTTTCACGTCCTGTCCCCTCGTAGATTGTCCCTCTGCCTTCCGGCAATGGGAACCAAACAAAAAGCCGCCGACTGAGCCTGCGGGTCTGGGAGGAGTGACCTGCAAGTCAGTGCGGCGGCTTTGCCTGAACGCCCGCCAATGGGCGCAATATCGATTAGGCCATCGTTGGCCTGCGTGGTTATCTAAGCACTAAGCGTGCCAATTCATAAATTTTCCATTTTACTTATTTATTTCAAATACTTAATTCCATTCTGCAAAATCCCAGATGAAATTCAACTGGTGTTTCCTAAGCCCATTATGCGGGCAGCTGACTTATTTTTGTGCACTGCAACGAACTTTAACTGAACAAAAGATTGCCACAGACATGGCACGTTTCCGATCTAGCGCTGATCAAACAACCGGATGGAATTGTCCTGACTCGCTCCGCTCAGTCCTAGCGCCTGAAGAAACGGTCTTGGCGAAAAGATTTTCTCGGCGACCTCAGTGTCTTTTGGGGAGACTGACGCCTGGCCCCAGCGCACCATTTGCTCGTAAAACCACCTGCCGTGTTCTGGAACTGGTGCAGCCTTTACACCGCCCGAGAACGACAGAAAGTCCGCAATTTGTAAGGCTTCCGTGCGGCTGAAATGAACCTTCCCAGTTAGAGCGGGCAAACATAAGGATACCGGGCAGGACAGATACTCAGGCTGTGACAGAAGTTCCCCCAGAGCCTCCGTATTCTCTTGCGCGGCACACCAATCAGCGGCTCTTGCAATTGCTTTCAGCAGTGCGGCAAGGGTTTCGGGATGAGACTCAGCCCAGCTCTGGGTCACTCCTAGAACCTTTTCCGGACTATCAGGCCAAATTGCCTGTTTGTAGGTCACCATCCGGCCAGTGCCTGCCAGGATCGCAGCCGTGTTCCAAGGTTCTCCTACGCAATAGCCATCTAACTGACCGGCTGCGAGCGCATCCGCCATCAGTTGCGGCGGCAAAACCGAGATTTCTATATCGCGGTCAGGCACAATACCAGCTACAGACAGCCAGTAGCGCAGCTCATACGCGTGTCCCGAGAACGGATGAACGACACCAAAGCGCAGTTTGGCTGCACCTTCTGCCATTCGATCCATCATGACCGCAGCAAGCGCCTTGCCGGTACTGACCGGATCCCCTTCCGGGTCTGCGCCGTGACCTGCCATCACCTGCCAGAGTGCGGCCGATGCAGTTATCGCGTTGCCGCCGAGCCCAAGGACCATTGGAGCAAGCATTGGCACTGCCAAGCTTGTGAGGTTCAAACTGGCAGCAATCGGCATCGGTGCCAGCATGTGCGCCACATCAAAATGCCCGACGGCAATCCGGTCTCGAATGTTGGCCCAAGAAGTTTCCCGGACCAATTTCAATGCAATTCCTTCTTCTTCGGCAAAACCCTTTTCAGCTGCAGCGACCAAAACAGCGCTGTCGAGAAGCGGGATAAATCCTGCGATTACTGGTTTTAGCTGCGGATCCATGATCCTCCGGCCTCCGTATAGACGGCCCCTCCCCGGCCTGTTTTTACCAACTGCATCTTTTAGTCCCCGAGCAATCCGCTGGCGATCACCAAGCTTTGCGCCACATCGATGATCTTGCGGCTCTGGTTCATCGCAGTCTTTCGCAAAAGATCATAAGACTCTTGCTCGGTCAGACCTTTCGACTTCATGAGAATGCCCTTCGCCCGGTCAATGGTCTTGCGGTCCGCCAGCTCTGTGCGGGCATCTTCCAGATCCTGGGTAAGTTTTGAAAACGCACGGAACCGGCTGATCGCCATATCGAGGATTGGCTTGACGCGCTCCCGCTTCAGACCATCAACAACATAGGCAGACACACCGGCATCGACAGCCGCTTCAATAGAATGGCTGTCGGCCTTGTCGACGAACATGGCAATTGGACGCTGTACAGCCCGCGAGACCTGAAACATGTGCTCCAGCCGGTCCCGGTTTGGGTTTTCCAGGTCAATAACAATCACATCTGGATTGATGTCCGCGATTTGCCGAACCAGTCCATCCATTTGATGAACCAGAATAACCTTGTCATGGCCCGCATCACGCAAACCCTGCTCGATGATGGAGGCCCTGATCTTATTGTCGTCGATGACAAGGATGGAAAGCGCGTCGCTCATGCCCGCATTATGCGCAGGACTATTTTTTATGCAATTCAAATATTGCGGCGCAGCATACGCAATCCACTGCACTGAAGGTATAGGCCGTCAATCGGGCCAAACCCAGCAAGGCAGGGCAGGTCCGGAAGACCGGCCCCGCCCGCTTTGCCGCAACCAGAGCACCGGGCGTAAACGTGGAACGGTTTGATGGCTTTGGCCGGTCTATCCGGTTAGGCGCAGCACGCGGCGCGATGCGGGGCATCGGGCAAGAGGTGCAACGCAGCCGGTGGGCCGGCCAAAGTCACCCAAAGGGCCTCGTCTCTTGAGCCCGCTGGCCTGCGTTGGCCCGCCCTTATGGTGCCAGCACCACTGCGGGCGCCCCGCCTTGCCAGCAGACACATGAGACGGGTCAAGCGCTTCCACGTTTTCGCCCGGCGCTCTAGCTATTCCGCTGCAATCGGCTGCCGTGCGAGTTGGCACTGGCTCCACAGCGAATGCAGCGCGAAGATCAACCGGTCCACATCTGCGGAGGAGTGAACCGGAGATGGCGTGATCCTCAGCCGCTCGGTCCCTTTAGGGACCGTCGGATAGTTGAACGGCTGGATGTAAATGCCGAATTCTGTCAGCAGCGTATCTGACAGGAACTTGCACTTTGCCGGGTTGCCGACAATCACCGGGATGATGTGGCTCGGGTTCGGCGTGTGCGGAATGCCGTGATTGTCGAGACGCTTGCGCACTGTCGCAACAATCGCCTTTTGCTGTTCCCGTTCCACCGAACATTCTTTCAAATGCCGGATGGACGCCGTTGCCGCTGCAGCAACAGCAGGCGGAAGGGCTGTTGTAAAGATGAAGCCGCTGGCAAAGCTGCGGACAAAGTCGCAGAGCTCCTTGGTCGCTGCGATGTAACCGCCAACAACACCGATCGCCTTGCCAAGCGTGCCTTCAATGACGGTGAGCCGGTCCATCACCCCTTCGCGTTCTGCAATACCGCCACCGCGTGGTCCATAAAGACCAACAGCGTGCACCTCATCGAGGTAGGTCATCGCGCCATATTTGTCGGCCAGGTCGCAAAT
This sequence comes from Roseibium sp., assembly GCF_965216085.1. Taxonomy (GTDB): domain Bacteria; phylum Pseudomonadota; class Alphaproteobacteria; order Rhizobiales; family Stappiaceae; genus Roseibium. Next base: position 4,806,110 of record NZ_OZ244138.1, read on the forward strand.
CTCCGATATCGGAGCAATGTCACCATCCATTGAATAAACGCTCTCAAAAGCGATCATCTTTGGCTTGGAAGGATCGGCTGCAGCCAGCTTGGCTTCAAGGTCTTCCAGATCATTGTGTTTCCAGATGACTTTTTTTGCCCGCGAGTGGCGAATACCTTCAATCATCGACGCATGATTGAGACTGTCCGAAAACACGATCATGTCCGGAATTTGCGATGCAAGCGTGCCGAGAGCGGCCCAGTTGGAAACATAGCCGGATGTAAATACAAGCGCGGCTTCTTTACCGTGCAGGTCGGCGAGCTCTTCTTCTAGAATCACATGATCATGCGTGGTTCCGGAAATATTGCGTGTGCCGCCGGCACCAACCCCGCAGCGGTCGATCGCATCATGCATTGCGGCAATCACTTTGGGATGCTGGCCCATACCAAGATAGTCATTTGAACACCAGATCGAGACGTCGTCAGGCCCTTTGTCATGGGTCCAGACCGCTTCTGGAAATTGACCGCGTTTGCGTTGAAGGTCGATAAAAACCCGATAATTGCCCTCATCTTTGAGAGCTGCGAGCCGGGTTTTGAAAAAAGCTTGGTAGTCCATAATGTCCCCGCTTTCTATCGTGGACAAAAGCTATTTGAAGGGGGATTATTGGTACATGACAATAGTCAAGTTTCCGGCGGCCTTCCGTTGAAAGATCCGCAATTCACCGCATGCAAACAGCGGGAACATTGTGTAGGGTGGCGGCCAGAGAGAGAGGGCCAAACACGTCTTTGGCTCTTGGAGGGGAACTCGAAATATGCCGAATGAACGCCGCAGGAAGATTGCGGAAAACTCCTTATTGCTCAAAAGCTTTTCGCCCGAAATCCAGGAGGCAGTCCTCAGGATGTCGAGCTGGCGGGAGTATGAACGGGGTGAAACCTTGTTTCTTCAAGGTGAAACCGCACAAGCTGTCCATATTGTGACGGACGGATGGGTGAAGCTCTACCGGATCGCGCCCAATGGCGGCGAAGCCGTTGTGAGCGTATTTGCCAAGGGCGAAAGCTTTGGTGAAGCAGTCGCCTTCCGTGGCCAAGCCTATCCGGTGTCTGCAGAAGCCGTCACATCCTGCGAAGTGATGCGCATCCCAAGCAGCGCGATTCTGGAAGCCATGCGCAAAGATCCAGATATTGCAGTTTCAGTGCTGGCCTCTACATTTGCCCACTTGCATTCGCTTGTGTCTCAGCTCGAACAATTAAAGGCGCAGACGGGCCCACAGAGGGTTGCAGAATTCATTTTGGAACTCTGTGAAAAGGACCATGGCAGCTGTGTCGTTACCCTGCCTTACGACAAGTTCCTGATCGCTGGCCGGCTTGGAATGAAGCCGGAGAGCCTCTCCCGGTCGTTTGCGAAATTGAAGCCGGTTGGTGTCCACATCAACCGGAACCACGCAGATATTGAAGACATCGAACGGCTGCGCGACTTTTCTGAAACCGACCCTGTGGAAGCCTGGCACAAATCATAATGACAAAACTAGAAACCGTCCTGAATGCGATCGACGACGCCAACCGTGCCGATCCAAATCAGGAAGACGGCCAGCCGGCCGCCCTGCTTTATGGCCACCGAATGACCTCCGAAGTGGACCGGTTGTTCCCGGAGGCGTCTGACAGCCTGAAAATTGCGGCCCGGGGCCAGCACATCGAGCGCTGGACCGTCGCCCGTAGCACCTACCCTGAAGGCCGGGCTGGTTATCATGCCTGGCGCCGGGATCTTGCAAAACATCATGCAAGCCGGGTTGGCACCATGATGACTGACGCGGGGTATGCGGTAGATGACGTCCAAGCCGCTGAGCGCATGCTGCGCAAAGAAGGCATCAAACGGCATGACGACGTGCAGGCGCTTGAAGACGTGATTTGTTTCGTATTCCTCAAATGGTATTTTGCGCCGTTTGCCGCCAAACACGAAGAAAGCAAAGTCCTTGATATCGTGCAAAAAACGGCGCGAAAAATGTCAGATCAGGCGCGCGAGCGGGTGCTGAAGGAATTTGACCTTCCGGCGCCTTTGGCCGACGTCGTTAAGCTATAAACGCCGGGATCAGATATAGCCCCAGCATCAAAAGCCCATAAAGGCCAAGAACCCAGGTGAACCCCGCCGCCCAGGCGGGAGCTTCCCATAGGCCCAGATAACGCAGCAAGATGACCCGGGCCTTAAGCCAGGCCAAAAAGAAGACAGCTGCGCCGATGACGGCTTGCGGTACGCCGGTGCCAAGCAAGGCCGACGCAAACACTGAGGCTGCACTTAGTGCCAGTAAGATTCCCCAGGCCCGGAAGATTGGATCGCTTAACAATCTGTCACCTCAACAGGTAGATGACGGGGAACAGCAATACCCAAACGAGATCAACCATATGCCAGAAGGCAGCGCCGGTTTCGATATTCCGGGGTGTTGCGAAAAAAGAAACCAGCCCTAGGATGACGATGCCTGCGAGCACATGGGCCGCATGGAAACCGGTGAGCAGGTAATAGAAGGTGAAAAACGGATGCGTTTCCGTCGTTATACCTTGCCCGGCCTTCTCGACATATTCCCAGGTCTTGATCACAAGGAAAACGCAGCCCAGCGCCATGGCCGAAAAAAGGGCAAACCGGCTCTGTTTCTTTCGACCAGTTGAACACAGCCGGTAAGCCAGCGCTGCGAAATACCCGCTGGTGATCAATACGATTGTGTTGATACCTGCTGAAACGCGGTGCAAGTGATCCTGCGCTTCAGCAAAGCCGGCTGGATCGGTAATCCGAACACTTAGGAAAGCCGCCAGCCCAGCACCAAAAACCAGGAGTTCACTGATGATCAGCACCCACATGAGCAATTCGCCCGGGAGCTGATCCAAAAGCCCTGGTTTCTGAGCGCCGGTGGCCATCTGGGTCTCAGCCACCGACAAGCTGGCGGTAGATCTGCGGCAAGGCCTGGGTCAGCCGGTCTGGATGCGGGATCACCGCAAACCCACCTTGGCCGAACAGCCTCGGGAACCAGGACTGGCCGGATTTGTCGATCGTCACGCCGAACACAGATTGACCGGCCCTACGGGCTTCGCGCACCGCCATCCGAGTGTCTTCAATACCGTGACGTCCCTCATAATGATCCAGATCATTGGGTTTGCCGTCCGTGATGACCAGCAGAAGTTTCCGTTTTCTGCTTTGTTCCGCAAGCTCCGAAGACGAGTGCCGCATGGCAGCACCAAGCCGGGTATAAAATCCCGGTTTTAGTCCACTGATGCGTTGTTCAACCAGCTGTGACATCGGCTCATCGAAGCGTTTACAGGATTGCAGATAAACCCGGTGGCGCTTGAGGGATGAGAACGCATTGATCGAAAAATCATCACCGCAAGCGTTCAAACCCCACGCCAAGGCCGTTAACGCTTCGCGTTCGATGTCGATGACAGCCCGCTCACCAACGGCGCTTTCCGTTGACCGGGACACATCCAATAAAATGGACACGGCAAGATCGCGGGCTTCCGGCCGCGTTTGCATCCAGATCCGGTCGTTCCCGGTGCCGGTCGCCAGCCTCTCAACTTGGGAGCGGACGGCGGCTTCCATATCAAGATTGTCGCCTTCAAGGTGCCCGCGTGTTGTCACACGCCCTGGACGGAGCGCTTCAAACTGCTTTTTCACGGAGCGGATACGCCGCGCGGCACGTGGGTCCGTTTTGGCGATCAGATGATCCGGATCCGGTGTAGCAACACTTGAAAAGACACAGACATGATCCGGCAGGTATGCCCCACTGCGCACATCCCATTCCGGATAAAGCGTTTTGCCGGACAGTCTTTCCCGGTCAACATCTTCCGGTGCCAGGTCCAGATGAAGTTTCAACCGTGTTGCAGGCGCTTTGGACACCTGGCCAAGGCCGATTTCATCCTGATCGTCGGCAGCCTTTTTCGCATCGTCGTTTTCGTCGTCATCAACCCGGCGGTTCAGATTGAGAAACTCCGCCCAACTCAGGATCGCTTCGAACTTGTGGAGGATAAGACTGTCTTGGCGTTCGGCCTGATCGGCTTTCCGCCGCCGGGCGCGAATTGTCTTGTTACTTCCAGCCTCTTCCGTCTCTCCTTCGGTCTCGCGGTTTTCAACTTCATCGCCAGCCGAAAAGACCAACTCGCGGAGATCTGGCCACAAAGGCACGGGGCGGAACGGATGGTACCCGCGCGGGGCGTTAATAGCACTGAAATCTCCCTTGGCGACCAAGGCTTTCAAGTCGCGAACATCGGGAGATAAGTCGGCGGGATCGCCAAGCATGTGGCGGATCAAAGCCTCGATATCTTTCTCGCGGTCCGGCAGCTTCATTTCTGGCCGCTGGCGGAGCGTGCCATTGCAAAGTTCGCTGTAAAGGCCCTTCAATCCCGGAGCGGCTTCAATGGTGGCATACGTCATATCCAAAGCGAGTTTGAGAGCTCTCAAATCTGCCCGCAACGGATCTTCTTCGGCCGGCAGCGGGATCGCATGCGCGGTCATCCCCGTCAGCCAGAGATACAGCGCAGCATTGGCTTCGCGGAACGGAAACACCGCCAATTGCGCTGGCAGCCGTAACACTTCGCCATCAAAACTTGCTCTTGGAAGCAATTCTGCTTCGGTCCCGAGCCGCCTCAGAAAACTGAGGCGGTGACGGGATACTTCTTCGGAGACCGGGCGGATTTCAACACTGTGAAGCCCTCCCAGTCCCCGAAAGAAGACTGCAAGTCGCCCGCCGACCTCATTGAGGCCGACCGCGGCTCCATGATGCACCTCAGGCGCATCCAGGCGACTTGCAAATGAATGCCATAGTTTCCCGACCGTTTCTTCGGGTTCCCATGGTTCAAAATCGATCTTGCCCATCGGTCTGGCCTCACCCAAACACGGCCGTGACAAGATCTAGGAGCCCGCGTTTCACGTCCTCATCATCAGTGAGAGGCTCAATCATGGCCGCCAGAATGGCTCGTTCAACTGGCATGCCTTGGGCAATCAAAGTTGCGGCATAGACGACAAGGCGGGTGGAAACCCCCTCCTCCAGATCCTGCCCTTTGAGCGCCCTGAGTTTGTTGGCGAGACGGACCAGGGATTTTACCCGCGCTGCGTCCAGCCCGCTTTCCTCTGCAACAACCTCAGCTTCGAGATCAGCTGCCGGGAAATCGAATTCCATTGAGACAAAACGCTGGCGTGTTGAGGGTTTCAGTGTCTTGAGAATGTTCTGATAACCAGGGTTATAGGACGCAACCAGCATAAAGCCTGGCGCTGCCGCCAATTCTTCACTGGTCCGGTCGATCGGCAATGTGCGTCGGTCGTCGGTCAGCGGATGGAGCACGACGGTCACGTCCTTGCGCGCTTCCACCACCTCATCGAGGTAACAGATCGCCCCTTCGCGAACTGCACGGGTCAACGGCCCGTCAACCCAGACGGTTTCACCGCCCTTTAGAAGATATCTGCCGATCAGGTCGGCTGCCGACAAGTCATCATGACATGCGACGGTATAAAGCTTGCGGCCGAGTTTAGCGGCCATGTGTGCCACAAAGCGGGTCTTACCGCAGCCAGTCGGGCCTTTCAAAAGGACCGGCAAACCGTTGGCGTGAGCGGCTTCAAAAACCGTACACTCATCGCCTTGCGGCAGATAGAAGGGGGCAGATGCCGCCCCCTTTGCCAAGGATACACTTCCTTCCATTGGAATTACTCCGCAGGAGCTGCGGCGGTGTCGCCACGCTCGATGATTTCCTTCCGCGGAACTGCGACCGCGTAGATGAAGAGCAACGCTCCGATGACAACCGCGATACCGGAGCCGAAGCGCATCCAGTAGAACAGCGCCAACTGGTCTTGAACGTCCATGAAGTATTCGCCAGAAACGCGCTGCAGGTGCGTTTGGATTGTACCTGCAAATGTCAGGACGAAGGTCATGAAGGTCATACCACCGGTCATCAGCCAGAAGGACGCCATGTTCAGAACCTGGTTGTACGGATCACGACCGCGCAAGATAGGCATCGCGTAGGAGATGATCGCCAGGTTCAGCGAAACATAGGCACCGAAGAAGGCCAGGTGACCGTGGGCCGCTGTGATCTGCGTACCGTGAGTGTAGTAGTTCACGCCATGCAGAGTGTGCAGGAAGCCCCATACGCCAGCGCCGAAGAAGGCGAGTGTGGCACAGCCGAGCGACCACAGAAGCGCAGCCTTGTTCGGATGATCCCGGCGGCCTTTCCAGACCATGACGAAGGCAAAGGCCATCATTGCGAAGAACGGAATGACTTCCAGGGATGAGAAGATAGATCCTATCCACTGCCAGTAAGCCGGAGTCCCGATCCAGTAGTAGTGGTGACCCGTTCCAAGGATACCGGAGAACAGAGCTGCGGCAACGATGACGTAGAGCCATTTTTCAACGATCTCGCGGTCAACACCCGTCAGCTTCAGCATCAGGTAAGCAAGGATCGAGGCCATGATCAGTTCCCAAACACCTTCAACCCAAAGGTGGACAATGTACCACCAGTACTGCTTGTCGAGTGCCAGGTTGTCGGGATTGTAGAAAGCGAAGAGGAACAGCAGTGCCAGACCCCACAGACCGAGCAGCAGGATGTTGGAGATGGCTGTCTTCTTGCCTTTCAGCACGGTCATCGTGATGTTGTACAAGAACATCAATGCAGCAACCACGATACCGACCTTGACCCATTTGGGTTGCTCGATGAATTCGCGGCCTTCCTTACCGAGCAGGAAATTGCCTTCAAACAGGTTGAAGACGTAAGTCACAACCACGCCCAGTGTGCCGACCACCAGAATCAGCAGCTGCAGATACGCCAGCTTCGGTGAATGCAGCTCCCGCTCCGCTTCTTCCGGTACGAGGAAATAGGCGGCGCCAAAGAAGCCGAGCAGAAGCCAGACAATCAGGCTGTTGGTGTGCAACATCCGGATGATGTTGAAGGGCAGCAACTCTGATAGGAAGTTGGGCTGGACATAGACAAAGCCCGCCAGCAAACCGCCGATCACCTGGATGGCAAAGAGGCCCATAGCGACGGCGAAATACGCCAGGGCAACTTTCTGAGATTCGTATTTCATCTTAAGTTCCTTTTGCGTTCCAATCAGCCGGCGTCGTTCGGCGGCCAGTCCTGGGCGTCGATCTTGTCGGTCCAGATCAGGAAGTTCGCCAAGTCGCGGATTTCCTTATCGGTGAGATTGAAATTCGGCATCTGCCGGCGGCCTTCGATGCCGGTCGGCATGGCTTCCATCCAGGCTTTGAGCGTTTCGAAAGCCCCTTCAGGGTCATCCAGCACGCCCCAGCGTGTCATTACGTTGCCGACTTCCGGAGCGTAGTAGGCGCCCTCGCCGAGAATCGAATGACAGTTGATGCAAGCGTGCTTTTCCCAAACATGCTTACCTGAGGCGACACTTTCGGTGATACCCGCGTGGTCGGTCGACGTCCCGGTGATGTAGAAGTGGCTGTGCACCGACAGCCCTAGGAAGATGAGGATGAAGAACAGTGACCCGCCATAGAATATATTTCGGGCCATGCTTTTAGTCATGACTTCGCGCATTACGCGCTCCTTTCCCCGTGTTGATAGTGGCGAAAGAGTGGCAGCGCGGCGCCTTTTTTCCTTAACCAAAGTCAAGTTTGGTTTCGGCTAGATTGCGAATCGTGAATTTCGCGAATTGTTTCCGCCATTTTTTTCCAATGGCTTAGACGTAATACTCCTTACCTTTCACAGATGAGCCGCCACCAACCGCAGAAACGCGCCAATCCGGGGCCGGTCTATTATCTGCAGTTCCCAAGTGCCGTACACATTTTTGCCATCTTTAGCCCCTGACCACCGGCACTCTTAGCAAAAGTCAAGGAACGACTCTCCAGTCCGACGCAACTTGCACCTGCCTCACCTGGATTTGGAGATGAATATGTCACATCCAAGAAATTATAAGCGGGCCGGCCGCGCGTTAGCCGCCAGCTTTGCTCTGATGCTGGGCGGCGTGGCAACGCCCGCTTTAGCTGAAGGCCCCACTTTGAGCGAGGAGGCCTTCGAAAGTTCCAAGCAGCTCTATTTTGAAAGATGCGCCGGTTGTCACGGTGTTCTTCGCAAAGGCGCCACAGGCAAAAGCCTCGAGCCGATCGTGAAGAAAAAGAATGCTGATGGCACTGTCACAGAAACCGGTACCTTGAAGCTTGGCCAGGAACGTCTTGAGAAAATCATCTCCTGGGGTACCGAAGGCGGCATGAACAACTTCTCGGACATCATGACCGAGCAAGAAATCAAGGACATGGCGACCTACATCATGATGGAGCCGCCGAAGCCGCCTGAAATGTCCCTTGCGCAGATGAAAGAAACCCGCAAGGTCTATGTCGAACCCAAGGACTACCCGACCGAGCCGCTTCATGGCCGGAACTGGGAAAACTTCTTCGTCGTTATCGAGCGTGACGTAGGTAAGGTTGCTGTCATCGACGGCGACACCAAGGAAGTCCTAGCCCACATCCCGACCGGCTACGCCGTGCACGTGCTGAAAGCGTCTGAGCATCACAAGCTGGACGAACCGGAAAATCCGGGCCGCTTCTGGTACACCATGGGCCGTGATGGCAAGATGACCAAGATCGATCTTTGGCAGACGCCAGACAAGATGTTGGTATCCGAGGTCTCTATCGGTTATGACGCTCGTGACGTTGCCGTGTCTGGCGATGGCAAATACGTCATCGGCGGTGCCTATTGGCCTCCACACTTTGCCATCGTTGATGCGCACACAATGGAGCCGGTCAAGGTTGTCTCTACCCGCGGCGTTAACGTCGACGGTGACTATGTAGAAGAAAGCCGCGTGGCAGCTATCTACACCACTCCGAACGAGCCTACATGGATCGTAGCGGTTAAAGAACTCGGTCAGCTGTGGCAAGTTGATTACACCGACCTGGATAACCTCCGGATCGACAAGATCAATTCTGCTAAGTTCCTGCACGACGGTTTCTTTGATCCAACAGGCCGGTACTTCCAGATTGCGGCGAACGCGTCGAACAAAATGGTCGTTGTGGATACCAAAACCCACAAACTTGAAGCCATGATCGACACAGCTCCGCTTCCGCACCCGGGACCGGGCGCCAACTGGAACGACCCGAACTGCGGACCGGTTGCCGGTACCACCCACCTTGGTGAAGGTACTGTGACGGTTTGGGGTAACGACCCTGAAGGTAATCCGGACAAAGCTTGGAAGACTTGCTACGAAGTCGAAACAGACGGTGCAGGCCTCTTCATCCGGACACACCCGAACTCCAAGTACATCTGGGCTGACCAGACGAAACATCCGGAGCCGGAAGTTCAGCAATCTGTTCAAGTCATCTCGAAAGAGACCGGCGAGATTGTGAAGACTATCCAGATCACTGATGAAGAAGGGAACGTCGCAGTTCACTTCGAATTCAACCAGGATGGTTCGGAAGTTTGGGTCTCCAAATGGAACCGCGCCACTTCGAAAGAGCCAAACGGCGAAATGGTCATCTTTGACGCCGAAACTCTGGAAGAAAAAGCACGGGTCAAGGGCCTCTATGCTCCAACCGGCAAGTTCAACGTCTACAACCGTTCGAACCACGTCACATAAAACGACTTAGCTCACAGAGGAGGGCGGGCAATCGCCCGCCCTCCTTTTTTGCAAGCGATGCCGGGGCTTTATTGGCACTGCCAGCCGGAAATTACCGATCTTTCCCAGCGTCCTGCATTCCGATTTTCGACGGCCACAGGAAATAGGCCCGAAAAGACACTCAAAACGGAGCCTGGACATGAGCGAGAGCAGTCAAGGTCAACAAAAAAAGCCGATCTGGCGGCGCTACCTTCTTTGGGGAATGCCCATCGGGGGCGTTGCAGCTGCTTTTGTGGCCGGCATTATCTTCTGGGGCGGTTTCAACACCGCAATGGAAGCCACCAACACCAAACAATTCTGCGTCTCCTGTCACGAGATGCGCGACTTCGTCTATGAAGAATACAAAGGCACCATCCATGACGTGAACCGCTCCGGTGTCGGCGCGGTCTGTTCGGATTGCCACGTTCCAAAAGACTGGACCCACAAAGTAATCCGGAAGATCAAGGCGTCTAGGGAACTCTGGGGCAAGATGGTTGGCACTATCAACACCCGCGAGAAATTCGAAAACAAGCGGCTATATCTGGCAAAGAACGAGTGGGAACGCATGAAAGCGACCGATTCCGTTGAATGCCGGAACTGTCACGACTTCGAATCGATGATGCCAGAATTCCAAAAGCCGCGCGCCCGCCAGCAGCATATGAACGCCATGACCAATGGCCAGACATGTATCGACTGCCACAAGGGGATTGCGCACTCTGACGCCCGAAGCCGTGCCGACGAGGCTTATCTGGAAAAACTGGAAGCGCCGAACCCGAAGTTCGTTCGGGAAATCCCGCAAGAGTATCTGGATAGTCTGGCCCGGATCGAAGCCAAGGAAGCTGAAGAAGCAGCAGCCGCTAAAGCTGCTCAAAAAGCCCAGCGCGAAGCTGTTCAGGCTCAAATTGCAGCTGCCGTCGAAACAGCCGTTGCCGAGGCCACGGCTGCGCAGGATGGTGCTTCTGGAGCATCTGATGCAGGTGGTTCAGGCGGCGGAAACGTCGCTTCGAATGTCGACTGGAACGCGGTTCCTGTCAGTGACATGACCCTGTTCTACCCAGGTCAAGCGTCCTTTGAATGGGTGCAAAACGGCAAGACCCATGGCGGCGCACGTCCGTTCACAAAGGGCGGTGATGCTTGCACCACATGTCACGCCAAAGAGCTGGAAACCATCGGCAACAAACTTGTCGCTGGCGGCGAATTGGAACCAACCCCAATCCCTGGCAAACGCGGCACGATCGATGCGACCGTTCAAGCGGCACATGATGATGAAAATCTCTATGTCCGCCTGCAATGGGCCGATGCTGGACACAATCCGGCACCGTTCGTAGATGGCGGCAAGATGGATCCGGACAACCAGATCAAGGTTGCCATGATGATCACCGGTGACGGGATCGAATATGGGGATCAAGCCGGCTGCTGGGCATCGTGTCATGCAGACAACACCTACATGCCGTTTGATCCGGGTGCCGACGCCATTTCCGGCAATGCCGATGTGGCAGCGCAGCTGGAAGCCAAGGATACGATCACAAAGTATCTGACCGAGAGCCGGACCAAGGTGGAAATCAAAGGCCGCCGCGGCAAGGCGCAAGGTGGTTGGGATAAGCTGAAGCCTGCAGATGAGGTTGCAGCCCTGTTCGACGATGGCACTTACCTCGATCTGCTCCGTGTCTATGCGGACGGTTCGGCAACCAACGGCTACCTACTCGACCGCCGGGTAAAAAACGACGGTGAAATTGCAGCCGAAGCCAATCTGGCTGGAGGCATGTGGACCGTTGTCTTCTCGCGGCCGTTGGCCTCGGGTGCACCGGGTGATGTGCCGCTCGAAGCTGGCAAAACCTATACAGTCGGCTTTGCTATCCACGACGATTTCTCGTCCGCCCGTTTCCACCATGTGACGCTGAACACCAGCCTCGCATTGGATGATGACAGCGCACAGATTAACGTCGCAAAACAATAATATGCAAAAGAGGGGCGGCCAGATAATCTGGCCGCCCTTTTTCTATTCTGCGTGGGAGAATTTTCATGTTTCCAGGAATTCGCCAGCTTCCCCTCGCCCTCTTGGCAGTCTTGAGTGTCCCGGCAATTTCCTTGGCTGATGAAGCCGCTGAACTTTGCGCCGAAGCCGAGGAGCGTTACGTCGACATTGTTGGTCAACCGTCATCCCAGGCCGAAGGCGTGACTGTCGTCACGATGTACAAATACCGGTTCTGTCCTGAACAGCTTACGGTTCCTGTCGGCACCACAGTTCGCTGGGTGAATGTGGATAAAAGAACCAGTCACAGCGTTCATTTAAAAGAAGCGGGCGAACCAGAATCAGACCGGCTTTTCCCCGAAGAAGCATTTGAGTTCACGTTCCTTTCCGCAGGAAGCCAGCAATATCTTTGTGGCCCACATTGGGAGACCCAGGAAATGATCGGCATGGTTACAGTAACCGATTGAATTAACGAAACATTGCGGCTTGGCAAAAAATGACTTGAGCTTGACGATAGTCAATCCGGTTCCTCGTTAAACGGGCGATCATAGTCCCGAAGATTTCAGGAAAAACGAGGTCCCGAATGACTGGTAAAGTCTATCTCATTGGAGCTGGTCCCGGCGACCCTGAACTGCTGACAGTAAAAGCCACCCGCATGATCGGCACAGCCGATGTGGTGGTTTATGACCGGCTCGTCTCACCGGAGATTCTGGCACTCGCACCGAGCAATGCCGAGATGGTGTCTGTCGGCAAATCCCCGGATAATCATCCTGTGCCGCAAGAACGGATCAACGAAATCCTCGTTGAACTGGCAACGGCCGGCAAAACAGTTGCCCGCTTGAAAGGTGGCGATCCGCTGATTTTCGGGCGAGGATCCGAAGAAGCTGCTGTCTTGGTTGAACACGGAGTTCCGGTGGAATACGCACCAGGGATCACCGCTGCTCAGGGTGCAGCTGCCTCCAGCGGCGTTCCTCTGACACACCGAGGATTGGCGACCGGTGTCCGCTATGTCACCGGCCACCGGCAAGCCAACGGGTCGCTTGATCTCGACTGGAAAAGCCTGGCAAGTGAAGAGACTACGTTGGTGGTCTATATGGGGGTCGCCAATATCGGACAGATCGCCCTGCGCTTGATGGCTGAAGGTTTGAGCGATCAGACGCCTGTTATGGCCATTGCACAAGCCACCACTCCGCGTGAAACCCGACATTTTTCCCGGCTTGGCGATATTGCCATCGACGCTCGCGAAGCTGGTCTCAAAGCGCCGGTTTTGTTCGTCATCGGCAAGGTTGTCACGCTAAGCGCCGAATGGCCGTCGGCCGCTGAAACCCTTGAAATGGTGGAGGCAATACCGGCAAGGCAGCGGGCCAATGCTTAGGATATTGGCTGCTGGCCTGTTTATGATTTCGACCGTCCAAGCTGAAGAGTTCGCCTCCTCTGACGAACTTAAAAACCTCGTCCATCAGGATTGCGGGTCATGCCATGGGCTCACTCTAAAGGGCGGTCTCGGGCCAGATATCCGGCCAGATACGCTTTCTCACTACGACGCTGAAACGCTCACGACAGTGGTTCTTGACGGAATCCCTGGAACCGCCATGCCGCCCTGGCGGCCGTTGATCAGCGAGGGTGATGCCAAGCGCATCGCCGAATATTTGTTGCAAGGAGAGTTGAAATGAAATGGATTTCAGGCGCGCTTCTGGCCCTGATGCTTGGAACCTCAGCTCACTCCGACACGATTGTTGCAACAGGCGATTTGGGGCTGGTGGTCGAGCGGGCAACCGGCTCTCTTCTTCTTGTTGATCAATCGGAAAGATCATCGATTGGGCAAATCACCGGGCTTGGTGATCTCTCGCATGCAAGCCTTGTCTACTCTCCGGACCAACGGTTTGCCTATGTCTTTGGCCGTGATGGCGGACTGACCAAGATAGACATCACCGAAAAGAAAATCGTCAACCGGGTCGTGCAATCCGGCAATGCGATCGGTGGTGCGATTTCCGATGATGGCAAATTGGTTGCCGTTTCGAATTACGAGCCGGGTGGTGTCCGGATTTTCGATGCCGACACGCTCGAAATGGTCGCTGACCTGCCGACCGATTCCAAAACCATCGGTCTCGTTGATGCACCTGGACGCCGGTTTGTGTTCACCTTGTGGGATGAAGGTGAAACCTGGATTGCCGATATGTCTTCAGGTGAGCCGCAAATCACCAAGATTACCGATATCGGCGTTAACCCCTATGACGCGCTCATCACCGGAGACGGACGCCTGTATATTACCGGGCTTTTTGGCGAGGACGGTCTGACAGCGATTGATCTGTGGGACCCGAAACCAGAACCAATTCGCGTGCTGCCGAACTATGGCCGCGGCCAGAAAGATCTCCCGGTTTACAAGATGCCGCATCTGGAAGGTTGGGCTCGGGCCGGACGGGAATTCGTCTTGCCGGCGGTGGGCCACCATCAAATTCTTTGGGTCGACGGTGAAAGCTTGGAAGAGACCGGGCGTACAGACACTTATGGCCAGCCGGTGTTTGCCATGTCACGGCCCGACGGCCGGCAGGTCTGGGTGAATTTTGCTCATCCACTGAACGACACCATTCAAGTGGTTGATACCGTGAGCAAGGAAGTTGTTCATGAATTCAAACCGGGCAAAGCGGTGCTTCATATGGAATTCACACCGCGCGGACATGAAGTTTGGGTATCGGTTCGTGATGCTGGAAAGGTCATGATCTATGATACGCAAACCTTCGAAAAGCTTGGTGAAATCGACGCTGAAAGCCCATCCGGGATTTTCTTTACTTCCCGCGCTCACAAGACGGGACTGTAAACCATGGACCGGATTGGAGATCCCCTTGACCGCCGGCTCCTGAATGACTGGCAGCGCGACTTTCCTGTAACCCAACAACCGTTCCTGCAGATCGCGGAGGAGCTGGATTGCAGCGAGGAGACCGTCCTTGGGCGGCTGGAAAACCTGCATACAACTGGCCGGATAACCCGGGTTGGGGCGACCTGTGCGCCGAACACAGTATCCGCAAGCACGCTCGCTGCACTTGCCGCGCCGCCGGAGGCAATCGAAGAGGTTGCCGAGATCGTCGGCAGTCAGCCGGGCGTAAACCACTCATATCTTCGCGAAAACGACTGGAACCTCTGGTTCGTAGCAACTGGACCGGATCGGGATTTTGTCGACGCCAGCTTGCAAAATATTCAGTCACAAACGGGACTGGACGTGCTGGATCTGCGCCTAGTACGGCCGTTCAATGTCGACCTCGGGTTCAAACTCAACGGCGGAATGGACCGGCCACCAGTGCCCCGGCCGGTCTTGATAGAGCGCCTGCAGGGGGACGACGATCACCTTCTGCAGGCGCTTACCAAAGGTATGCCGATTGTCTCCCGTCCCTACAAACACATCGCTGATGAGTTAGGCGTTCCCGAGTCCCATGTTCTTGATCGGGTGTCAGATCTGGTAGACGGTGGAATCATCTCGCGCCTTGGGGTCATTGTCCGCCACAGAGCACTTGGCTGGAGTTCCAATGCCATGGTTGTCTGGGACATCTCCTCCGAGCGGATCGATGCCGCCGGACCGGCCCTGTGCAATCTGCCAGGTGTGACACTGTGTTATGAGCGCAGACCTGTTCCAGGTGTCTGGCCTTACCGGCTCTACTGCATGATCCATGCGCAAAGCCGCAACGACGCGCTTGAAGTTCTCGAAGCTGCGAAACATCTGCCGGAGCTGGCCGGTATCGACTGCAAAGTTCTCTTCTCGAGCCGCTGCTTCAAACAAACCGGTGCCCTCATCAGCCGGCGGGGAGCTGCAGCATGACCTATGAACTGACCCAGCAAGACCGCGACCTTATCAACTTGATGCAGGAAGACCTGCCGCTGACATCCCATCCATTCGAAGAGGCTGCACGCCAGCTTGGTATCGGGGAAAAGGATGTCGTCGATCGTCTGCTTCATCTCCGCGATGCGGGCGTCCTAACTCGTTTTGGTCCTTTTTTTGATGCCGAAGCTTTGGGAGGCGCCTTTTGCTTGTGTGCAATTGCGGTTCCCGAAGAGCGCTTCGAAGAGGTCTTAACGAAAGTCAATGCTTTCGAAGAGGTCGCGCATAACTATCAGCGGGACCACAAACTGAACATGTGGTTTGTGCTGGCGACTGAAAATCAGGTCGGCATCGAACAAACCGCAAAAGCCATTGAGCGCGACACCGGTCTCAAGGTTCTTCTGTTTCCCAAGGAACAGGAATTCTTCATCGGGTTTCGAGTGAAAGCATGAAATTGGATCCGAAAGACAGAGCGATTGTTGAAGCAACCCAGGCCGGTTTGCCGCTGGTCCCAAACCCCTTCAAGGTGGTTGCCGATACGTTGGGCATGGCGGAAGACGACCTAATTGAACGCTTCCGGCAGCTCAAGGAGCAAGGCATCGTCCGCCGGATCGGAGCTGCTCCGAACCATTACCGTCTGGGCATGACAGCCAATGGCATGACTGTTTGGGACGTTGAAGATGCAGTTGTGGATACACTCGGCGAGAAAGTCGGCGCTCTGCCCTTCGTCACCCATTGTTACCGACGCCCGCGCGCCTTGCCGGACTGGCCTTATAATCTTTTTGCCATGGTGCATGGAGAAAGCCGCGACGAGGTCATGGCCAAACGCGAGCAAGTCGCGGACTTGCTTGGAGACGCCGTGAAGGCACGGGACGTACTCTTTTCCACCCGGATCTTGAAAAAGACCGGTATGCGGCTGCGCAGGAAGGAAAGCTAAAACATGTTTCGCCTGTCAGAGTATATGCACCAGATCGTGGCACCGACGCCGGTTCGCGTCCGTAAAAGCCCCGGCCCTGTCAAACCGGTTGTGATCTGGAATTTGACCCGCCGCTGCAACTTGCGCTGCCGTCATTGTTATACCGTCTCTGCCGATGTCGATTTTCCGGGTGAACTGACCCACGAACAGGCAATGACAACTTTGGATGATCTGGGGCAGTTCAAGATCCCAGCTCTGATCCTGTCCGGCGGAGAACCGATCGACCGCAAAGATCTCTTTGAGATTGCGGTGAAGGCCCGCCCGATGGTCCGTATGCTCGCGCTGTCCACCAACGGCACCAAACTGCACGGCGAAATGGCTGACCGGGTCGCAGACGTTGGCTTCGATTATGTCGGGATTTCCATCGACGGTATCGGGGCAACCAACGACTGGTTCCGTGGTGTGGAAGGCGCTTACCGCGATGCTGTCAAAGGGGTCCGCGAGTGCAAGGCCCGCGGCATCAAGGTTGGTCTTCGCTTCACCATCACTGAAGGCAATCACACCCATTTGCCGGATCTTTTGAAGCTTTGCGACGACGAAGGTGTCGACAAGTTCTACCTGTCCCATCTGGTCTATGCAGGCCGCGGCGACAAACACCGCGGCGAAGATGCCGTGCATGAACGCTCCCGCAAGGGGATGGATCTTCTGATCGACCGTGCCTGGGCCGGCGTCAATGGGAGCCGTCCGCTGGACATCGTGACCGGCAACAACGATGCCGATGCCGTCTATTTCCTGAATTGGGTCCGCCGTAAATTCGGCGACGACACAGCCGAACATGTGCGCACGCATCTGGTCGCCTGGGGCGGCAATTCCTCCGGGCTTGGTGTGGCTAATATCGACACCCAGGGCAATGTCCACCCCGACACTTATTGGTCCGATTACACAATCGGCAGCGTAAAAGACACGCCGTTCTCAGAACTTTGGACCGGCAGCGATCCAATGCTGGCGCAGCTGCGTACTCGTCCGCGTCCGCTGAAGGGCCGCTGTGGGGCCTGTGCGTTCAAGGATGTCTGTGGTGGCAACACCCGCATCCGCGCCTTGCAGCTGACTGGCGACCCTTGGGCGGAAGATCCGGCCTGTTATTTGAGTGACCAGGAAATCGGTCTTGAAGACAGCCTGCATGAGCGTCTGACCGTTACTCCTTTCAAAGGAAAGAGCCATGATCCGGTTCATCGCTTCACTTAGTGCCGCAGTTATTTGTGCGTCCACGGCGCTGGCGGAGCCGGCAAAAGTCTACCAGGAAGCCTGTCAGGACTGCCACGGCGCCAACCGTCTTGGCGGGCTTGGTCCTGCTCTGATCCCGCAAACGTTGAAACGCATGCGCGGACCGAAACTTGAAAAAGTTATCCGGGACGGCCGTGTCGCGTCGCAAATGCCGGCATTCAGCGACAGCCTCAGCGACGAAGAAATCAAATCGCTTGCTGAGTACATCAAAACACCGCTTGATGAAGTCCCGCCTTGGGGCGAAGAGCAAATTGAAGCCAGCCGCCACTTAAACGAAGATTATAAACCGGTCGAAAAACCGGTTTGGTCGTCTGATCCGATGAACATAACTCTGGCCGTTGAGACTGGAGATCATCACGTCAGCGTTCTGGATGGCGACACGTTCGAACGGCTCGACCGGTTCCCGACGCCCTTTGCCGTGCACGGCGGTCCGAAGTTTGATCCCAAAGGCCGGTATGTGTTCATCATGTCGCGCGACGGCTGGGTGCAGAAATACGACCTTTATGCACTTCAGGAAGTCGGCCGTGTCCGCGCCGGCCTCAACAGCCGTAACATTGCGATGAGCCATGACGGCAAATGGCTGGCAGTCGCCAACTATCTACCCAACACGCTCACCATCTTGTCGACAGAAGACCTCAGCGTTGCGGAAGTCCACGAAGTCAAAGGCAAGGACGGGACACCCAGCCGCGTCTCTGCGGTTTATCAGGCCCCACCACGGGAGAGCTTCGTGCTGGCCCTGAAAGATGTGCCGGAAATCTGGGAAGTGTTTTATGGCCCCAATCCGCCGCAGATGGGTTTTGCTCACGATTGGCGCATCGAAGGCCCTGTGAAACATCCCTCACCTTTCCCAATCCGGAAAATCACAACGCCGGATTACCTGGACGATTTCTTCTTTGACCAATCCTATGAATACGTCATGGGCGCCTCGCGCAGCGGTGAAGGCGGTCTGGTGATTGATCTGGTGATTGGTCAGAAGACGGCTGATTTGGACCTGCCAGGCATGCCGCATCTTGGTTCCGGTATCACCTGGAAATACGGTGACACCACCGTAATGGCGACACCGCATCTGAAAGATGGGACTGTTTCGGTCATCGATATGAAGACCTGGAAGACCGTGAAACGCATCGAAACGCTTGGTCCTGGTTTTTTTATGCGCAGTCATGAAAATTCGCCCTATGTATGGGCTGATGTCTTCTTCGGACCCAACAAGGATGCCATGCACGTAATCGACAAGCAGAGCCTTGAAATCGTCAAGACGCTCCGCCCAGTCGACGGTGCGACGGTGGCCCATGTCGAATTTACCCGCGACGGCAGCCACGCCCTTGTCTCCGTTTGGGAGGACGATGGTGCTGTGATTGTCTACGATGCGGAAACGCTTGAGGAGGTGAAACGTCTACCGATGCGTAAGCCTTCAGGAAAATATAATGTCTGGAACAAGATTACCTTCTCAGAGGGCACCAGCCACTGAAGCGCTGATCGTTTCGCACGGTCAGCCTTCGGATCCGCAAGCTGGTGAAGATCAGCTGCGAATGCAGGCTGAAAAAATACAGGCCTTGCTTCCCGGCTGGCATATCCGGTCGGCGACCCTTGCTGCGCCGGGTGCGCTCGAACAAGAACTGGATGCTTTTTCCGGTAAACCCTTCCTCTTTCCAATGTTCATGGCAGATGGCTGGTTCATTAACACCGCTCTGCCCAAACGCCTTGGGGACCGGGAAGTTCATCAGCTGTCTCCGCTTGGGGTGTTGCCAGGCTTACCGCATCAAACGGTCAAATACCTCAAAGCAGAGGCAAAACGGCGGAACTGGTCGTGGAACTCCTGCGATGTCATGATTGCCGCTCACGGGTCGGTCACCGGCCCCGCTGCGGCCGAATGCGCGAACTATTTTGCCCGGCGTGTGCAAACCCTGATGACGTTCAAACAAAAGGTCCGGACTGGTTTTCTCGCGGAAGAACCGTTCCTTTCCCAGGTCGCACGGTTCAGCACAGCAAGAACCCTTTTGCTGCCTTTTTTGGCCGGAGTCGGATCTCACCTGACGGATGATATTCCGGAGGAACTGGAAAAAGGCAAATTCCGTGGAGTTCTGCTTCCACCTGTCGGCGAGGCGCCGTTTGTCCCCAAACTCATTGCCCACAGCTTGAAATCAGCGGAGCAAAAGGCCCTTAACTTTGATCCGATGAACAAAGAAAGACTGGTTGTGAGTTTTGCTCCGCCGGCAGCGGCCTCCGCTCCGGACCCTAATCCAGCCGATCCTATTGAAGCCAATAAGGTTTCGCACAGACCTTCTGGATCAAAAGGACGTACCCAGTCGGCTGCGGCGAAATTGTTGAAACTGCTTCAGGGATTTCGGAGTTTTCCGTCCGGCACTCATTCGAACCGGCTTAAAGCTAGCTAACGGACTTAGCGCCCAGCTGCAGGCCGGCATATAGTAACAAAGCGCGAAACATGCGCGACGTGGTACGTTCCAAGATTGAAGAGGCATTTCCACCATGACCGCCACCGAAAAACCCTGGTCAGTGAAGAAACTTGCCGTCGTCCTCTATCCGTTCGCCGCCGGCGCTGTCGCCATCAATCTGTTTATGCTGGGCCTGATGGGCATTGCTGTTGGTCTGCCAGCGATCTCGCCGGAAGTGGCGCTTGTAGCAAGTATCCCATTGGGTGTACCTGCGACCTGGTTGTTTGCAAAATGGGTGCGCGGCCTGATGGATGAAGCAGATGGACGAAAACCGCCAGCTGATTGACTAGCGGCGGCTTTCCCCGGCTTCAACGAGAATTACGCAGAACCTGATTTACCCATTTAACCAAGCGGTTTCACCGTTTTGACGAACGGCAAATGCGGTAGTGTCCGCATAAAGAGCAAGGACTTCTTTCAGTCCCTTTTCGCCAAGCACCAACGCGGCTGTCGACAAACCGTCAGCGACTGCAGCAGACCGGGACAACACACTGATAGCACTCAAGTCAGTGCGAACTGGCGCGCCCGTTCTCGGGTCTAGAATGTGAGAATTTTTCCCAGCTTCATCGAAGGTTGTGCCGGTTTGTGCCGAACTCGCGACTGCCATATTGGACAAGGCTGTTCTTTCGGAAAGCTCTTCCCGTTTTGGATCTGGCCGGAGGGTGACTGGCCAGCCCTTTTCGCTTTCACCAGTAACAGGCGCTCCGCCGTTCAAGCGCAGCTCTCCAAGATCCACAGCAACGTTGTCAAACCCCTTCGACTTTAGAAGCTCCGACACACGGTCGGTGATGAACCCTTGCGCGATCCCATTGAGGGTCAACGCCATGTCAGGTGATCGAAAACCGACTTTTCCGCTCTCAATCTGAACCTTGGAGAACCCGGTCCGACTCAGCGCTTGTTTGTGCAAGCGGCTGTCGTAGTCGCCAGCTGCATAATAGGCCCAGAGGGGTTGAATGGTCGGATCAAAAGCACCGCCAGTCGCCTGATGAAGCTGTTTTGCAAGTGACAACAACTTTAGCAAGTCGAGGGATGGTCCCTCCAGTAGACCTTGGCGGTTCAACCGGGACAGTTCACTCTCGGATTTGTAAAGGCTGAAGATATTTTCCAGCCTGGCGATCTCCAACTCGATCTCGCCAAACAAGCTTTTTGCTTCATGCGCATCATTATGCACGAGGTTGATTTCAGCACCTGCCCCCAGAGCGATACCTGTCCATCGATGGATGGTAGGCGCAGCGGCTGCAGCCCCCGGGAAAAGAGCGACTGCCGAAGCACTTGCTGCACTGATTTTCAAGAAACGGCGCCGACTTAGTTTGCTTTCCGGCATTTCAATTCCAGTCATTAGTGCACCCCGTCCGATCCGGGCTCTAAAAGCTGCAGAGCTGAAGACACATCGACCGGTGCCAGAACATAGTCTGCCGAAATTTCTGCAAGCCGGACGACATCACCGCCATTTTTGTCGGCGAACTCTTGGGCGCCTTTTTCCGTTCCAAAAGGAATGGTTTCCGGGGCGCCCATCCCGCCGGCTTGTTTGCTGCCTGTCACGAACCAGGCTTCATCGGCATCGATCCAATTGTCGTTACCTGGCTGGGTCCAGCTGACCGCTTTGTCCATGTCGTTGACGTAAATCGCGGCGATCTCATCGGTTTCTTCCGGAGACAGCTTGAACGCAACCGCATCCCGCACCTGGGTAAACCAGACCGGGAACGGATTTCCCGCCAGATGGATCTGGGCTTTGGGGCCATCGTGCTCCAGGACTGTCATCTGGCAGTAATGGCCGGCTGCTTCCGGCGTCAGCTCGATAGCGGCCGGTTTGGCAATTTCAATCTCTTCCTGGCAGCCCACCAAGAGGCTGGCGGCTAGGAAAACAAAACCAAGGCGGATCATGGTGTAATCCTCCGGATAAGGACCGTTGCTGCCAGCAAGGCTGCGCAGGCAAACAAGATGAGCGACGCGAGGGCAAGTGCTGGATCGAACGGCAGGGTTTCGGCAACACCGGCCATTCCGCCAACAAGGCTGCTGGCTTCAAGTGCAGCCAGATTGAACAGCCGGAACGCATCTGCCGGGTTCAACAAAACCGCATAGGGAAAGACCTTGGCTGCAAAGACACCGCCCGGATTGGCGACCAAAGCGCCCAAAAGAGCCAGATCGTAAAGAACAACAAACACCAGCCAGACCGCAATGGCGGCCGCTGCCGCCGTGCCGACTTGGCGTGTCATGCAACTCAAGACATAGCCGATGGCGACGAAACACTGGCCCAGGAGAAGCGATGTTGCGATCAAACGGGCAAAGTCCATCAATCCACTGGTGGATCCTGAGCCGGTTAGCACCAGGAAGGCCGCAGTCGTTCCATAGCCGACCACAAGCGCGAAGGTCAAAACCAGGGAATGGCCAATCGCTTTCCCGATCAAGAACTCGGGCCGGGAAACCGGGCAGGAGAAGGTCATTAACAACGTGCCGCGTTCGATTTCACCGCACACAGCATCAAATGCCAGCAGCAGCGCGATAAGCGGCACGAGGTAAACAGACAGGCTGGCCAATGAGGCAACAGTGATCGTCAGGCGGTCCACGCCGAGCGTGCCGGCAGGAGCGGAGCCGAGCAAAGCCAAAGCGAGAGAAAACGCCGCGAGGATAATTGTTGCCAGCAGGATCCAGCGGTTACGGATCCCGATCCGGACCTCTTGAGCAGCAATAGTCAATATTCTGGAGATCATTGCTGAGCCTCCTCTTGAGCCGCTTGCGAAAAGTATTTGTAGACATCGTCCAAACTTGGTGCATGAACGTCCACATCTTCAACGAGATGGCCAAGTGCACTGATCGCAGACAGTGTCCTGACCTTCTCATCCATGCCGCAGTCGAGTTCCACCGACCGACCATTCATACGGCTACGGTCGATGTTTCCGAGTTGGTCCGCCACCTCTTCTGCAGCACCCGGCCGGGTCCAGATTTTCAGCCTGATCGGCAGGCCAGCCTGAGCTCGTAAGTTCGAAAGTTGATCGTCGGCCACCAAATTGCCCTTGGACAGGATCAGGATCCGGTCAGTACGGGCTTCCAATTCGGTCAAGGCATGTGACGACAAGAGTACGGTTGCGCCCTGATCGGCAATCTCGCCAATCAGTTCATAGACATTCTGGCGGGATATCGGATCAAGACCTGTGGTCGGCTCATCGAGCAGCACCAGTCTCGGATGTCCAATCAAGGCTTGTGCAAGGCCAAGGCGCTGACGCATGCCCTTTGAATAAGTGCCGACCCGCCGTTTGGCAGCGTCTGCCAAACCGACCCGGTCAAGCAGGTGCATGACATCTTTCGGTTTTTCACCTTTGAGCCGCGCATAGTAGCTAAGAACTTCCCGCCCCGTCAGGGCTGCTGGAAACGCCACAGACTCCGGCAAATACGCCGTATTTGATCGGGCCTCCTGGCTGCCTGGTTGTGACTCCAGAACGGAGATATCGCCACCGTCCCGGTTCAAAAAACCAAGGACCATCTTGAAGAGCGTTGTCTTGCCGGCGCCATTATGGCCCAAAAGGGCAACACGTTCGCCGGCGGCCAGCGAAAAGGAGACATCGTTGACCGCAGTGTGGCTCGAAAACCGTTTGGTGACATTCTGAACTTCTAAGCTCGTCTTTGTCATCCTTGAACTCCGGAATTGGGTACGGACCCGGCGGGTGGATGCATCAAAGGTGCATTGTCTACGATACCACCCGGCA
The DNA here is from genome assembly GCF_965216085.1 of Roseibium sp. Lineage (GTDB taxonomy): Bacteria > Pseudomonadota > Alphaproteobacteria > Rhizobiales > Stappiaceae > Roseibium. The sequence goes on from NZ_OZ244138.1 coordinate 4,829,799, forward strand.
GCAGGGCCGGAAATTGGGATTGCGTCCAGCGCAGCAACTGCACAGCTGGACTGCCGATCAGGATCTTGGCGGACGGCTGGGTCCACAACACCTGGTCGACCATATCATTCGGACGGTAAGCGGTATCGGCGAGGCCATCGCCATTCATATCGAAAGCCGCGTGGTCACTCCAGAAATTGCCGCGGCCATCTGTGCTCCAATCAAGGGAGCGGCTGCCGACATATTTGACCTGCGTCTTGTTGCGAATGAACGCGTTGCCTTGGAACTTGTTTCTTGCGGATCCCGCTGTGAAATGAACACCAATCGGACACCTTTCGAAGCGGTTGTCCATCACTGTGTTCTTATTCGCATTGTACATGAACAGGCATTTCTCACCGCCACCGAAGACTTGGTTGCCTTCGATTTTCGCCCGGTTGGCATAATTCAACATCAGACCGTGATGCTTATCGCCTTTGGAGACATTGTCGCGAACCTTAAGCCGGTCCGAAAACATCAAGGCATAGCCAATGTCATTTCCTTCAGAGACATTGCCTTCGATGACACCGCTGTTGCCATGCATGTAGTGAACCGCAAACCGCAATTGCGAGAAGTGGTTGTTGCGGAACGTATCCTTGTGGCTGGTATTGACGAACACGCCGTCCCGACCATAGCGGATCGTGTTGAACTCGGCCAACAAATGCGGCGAATTCCAAACGTAGATACCGTTGCCACGTTCATTGGGGCGTAGATCCTGTCGACCCTCAATCAAGTTGTTGGAGACCACAGCATCATCAGGACCATGAACATCAACACCGGTCAGGTTGTTCAGGATCTTGTTGTCCCGGACGGTCGCACGGTCAGCCTTCTTGGTCAGTTTGACACCGGCATCCAATGTCTGGTGAGACAGACCTGATCCGGTGATGATCAGATTGGAGACCGTGACATCCGGCGCATCGACCGTGATCACACTGCCCGTACCGGTGCCTGTGACACGGGCACCATCATCCCCAACTATTTGAAGCGGAACTTCAATCGTGATCGGACCTTGATGATTGCCAGAGGCAAGCCGGAGGATATCCCCGGCCTGCGCTTTTGTGAGGACTTGTTGCAAGGCGCCCTGCTCGGCTGGAACAGTCCATTCTTCTGCGGCCAGCGGGCCCAGGCCAGCAAGCGCCGCAGCGAGAAGGGATATCCCGCCGGAGAGTAAGTGCAGAGCGCTATTCATTGTTAGGCGCCTCTTGGCTCAACAAACATCCGGCCGCGCATTTCCATGTGAAGTGCGTGACAGAACCACTGACAGTAGAACCAGTGTACACCCGGACGTTCCGCGATGAAGGTCACAGAAGCCGTGGCCTGCGGTCCAACTTCCATAGCAACGCCGTAGTTTGCCAGGCAGAAGCCGTGGGTCAGGTCGTCGATGTCATCAATGTTGGTGACATATACGGTGACTTCATCGCCCTGCTTAACCGTGAATTTCTCCATGGAGAAGTTCGGAGCAACCGAAGACATGTAGACTCGGACCTTGTTGCCGTCGCGGATAACATCCGCTGCGTCTTCAAGATCAACACCATCGGCTTTGGCTTGCTCAATCGCATCGGCAAAGCTCGGGTCATTCCGATCCCAAACAATCGCCGGGTTCACTTTTGAACGGTGAACGACGATGCTGTCATGCGGCTCGGCAAAAGTCGGGCCGTCATGGACAACCTTCATTTTGTCGCCGGAGATATCGATCAGCTGCTCGTTTTCCGGCTTCAACGGACCAACGTTCAAGAAGCGGTCTTTCGAGAACTTGTTCATCGAAATGAGCCACTTGCCGTCTGCTTCTGCGGTCTCACCCATTGATGTCGAGTTGTGACCCGGCTGGTAATGGACGTCGACTTTATCCAGAATTGGATCAACGTCCGCACCACCGTAGGCATCAATCGCCTTTTGGATGTTCCACTTGGCAACCTGGCTGTCCAGGAAGAGTGTGGTGTAGCCGTTACCGTTGTTGTCGAAAGCAGTGTGGAGCGGGCCAAGGCCAAGTTGCGGTTCTGCAACGATGGCGGAACGCGGATCTGCATTGTCAGAGAACAGTGCATCCACTTTGGTCACGTCGATCACAGAAACTGTCGGAGACAGTTTGCCGTTGATCACGATGTGCTTCTTGTCCGGAGCCGCGTTGACACCATGCGGGCTGTTCGGAATCGGGATATAGCGTGTGAAGTTGGAGTTGGCATCCTTGCGGCCATCAACAACCGGAACGCCTTTCATTTCCGTATAATTGCCGGAAGCAACAGCTTCCTCGATGGCCTTGATGTTGAAGACAACAACATGGTCGAGTTCGCTCTCGGTCATTTCGGCAAGGTTCGTGCCCATTTCCGAGTTATAGGAAGTTGAGAAGGCGTATTTACCCTGATAATCACAGTCGGTGTTATCGAGGTTACCGGAAACAATCACCTGCCATGCGACCTTCATGGTGTCACCGTCGATCGCGGTGAAGATGCAGGCGTATTTATCCGGCTCATCCAGGATGCTGCCGTCGTTGACCAGCGGCGCTTCATGTTCGCCGTTTGCGAAGACGTAGCCCGTGCGCGGATATTTCTGCGGACGCATGCCATGAATGTCATGGGCATTCGGGATCTCGATGATCTTGTCCGTCTTCATCATTTTCAGGTCGATACGCGCAACGCGGGTGTTCGCCTTGTCGTTGGCGAAGATGTAGCGACCGTCGTATGTGCCGTCGGTGAAGGACATGTGCGGATGGTGAAGGTCACCATTGTCGTAGGTCACTTTGCCCTGAGCCTTCAAGAAGGCTTTGGTTTCCGGCAGCAGACCTTCGGTCAGGATTTTCAGAGACTCGTTGGTCTGACCCCAACCCGTAGCGGAACAACGGTTAAAGACCGGAATGCGCATCAGTTCGCGCATAGAAGGAACACCGAGAATGCGGACTTCGCCTGTTTGGCCTGAAGACCAGAAACCGTAGTATTCGTCCAGCTCGCCCGGCGCCAAATGTGCGCTCTGGCCGCCTTCAGCGGCAGTTGCCGGTGTCGCGCTTCCAAGAGCAGCGGCGCCCATGCCGGCGACAACAGCCGTTTTTGCAGTTCCTCCAAGCAATGCCCGGCGTGACATTGCTCTTTCTTTTAAACTCTCCGTCATGACTTTTCTCCTTGTGTCGGTGTCGGAGTTCATCCAGCTGAGTTGGCGGTAGTCACCCCGCCGTCCGGTGCCGGTTTCGTGTTCCCTGTCTGAGTTTCAAGTTTCTGCCGATCGGCGCGTTTCTGAGCCCAGACGGGGCATTCCTTGTTGTGTCTCCTCGTGTGGGAGTTCACCCAGCTGGGTTAGCGGTAGTCACCCCGCCTGCCTGTGCCGGTTTCGTCATCGCTGTCTGCTTTTCAAATTTCCGCCGCTTGGCGAGTTTCTTGATGCAGACGGGACATTTCTGATCGTGCTGATACAGGACCTGGCAATGCAGGCAGTTCAGGCACTCGTTCGGATTGATGTTGCCTTCCGGATGGATGGCTTGGACCATGCATTCCTTGCCGCAGCGCTGGCATGGATCGCCGCAGTCGCGGTAGCGTTTCAGCCAGTCAAACATGCGCAGGCGCGCAGGGATCGCCAGGGCAGCGCCCAGCGGGCAAAGGTAGCGGCAGTAGAACCGTTCAATGAAGAGACCAGCTACCAGCAACGCGACCGCAAAGAGGACGAAGGGCCACGCCCGCTGGAATTTCAGGATAATCGCTGTCTTGAACGGCTCCACTTCCGCATAGTGTTCGGCAACGTCAAGAGAGTAGAGGGACAGGCCGAACAATCCGAGGAAAATCATATACTTGAGTGGCCACAGGCGTTCGTGGAGAGCCCAGGGCACTTCGATCTGAGGAATACGGGCAAACTTGGCCAGCCGGTTGGTCAGCTCCTGCATGGCACCGAACGGACACAGCCAGCCGCAATAGGCGCCCCGCCCCCAGAACAACAAGGCAGCTGCAACGGAGAACCACAATAGGAAGACCAGTGGATCCATCAGGAAGGCGTCCCAGCTGAAACTGCTGGTCAATGACGAGAAGAACGCCATGACGTTGACGACCGAGAGCTGCGCATTTTGCATCCAGCCCAACCAAACCAGCGTGAAGGTCAGGAAGGCAATCCGGAACCAGAACGTGAAGCGCTCATTGCGGGTGACCTGCATCTGGAAGAAGAAGACGATCGTCAGAATACCGATCGCACTGGCCAAGATAATGATGTCGGCCTTGCGGTCTTCCCAGATACGCACCCAAAGTTTCGGCGCTTCATCATCGCCGTTGACAAGAGCCTGTGCGGAGACTGGGTCGCCAGCGGCGAGCGCGACTTCTTCGGCCTTCAGATAGGCATCCGGCAGTTGATATCCGAGATCGAATGTCAGGAAGACCTTTTCAATTGGACCAACCGCGCGCTGAACAAGCAGCTGCAGACGGAAATCTTTGGAAGGATCAAACCCGGCGTCGGCTGGTATGATGAACAGATCCATCTCGACAAAGGCTGGAGACCCATCTGCCGCTATTTCACCAACGCGGACTTGCTGCTTGTCGAAGAAGCGGACGGAGATATCGTCCTGGATCAGCTGGATCCGGTCGAAAATACCGCCTCGGACATACCCAGAGCCTTTGAAGGAATACCGCCCGCGCCCCATGACCAGGATTGCATGCTCACCTTCTTTCAAACGGTTCTTGAGATTGTCATATTCCCGTTGACCGAGAAGCGACAGACCGATGGACGGCACATTGGCCAGGCCCATGTACATGTCGATGAACGTATCTGTATCCGGACCATCTTCCGGGCGCTTGATCGCACGTGGGTCACCCTGAGTGACAAAAGCTTCATTCACTTGGGCAACATCTAGGGACAGGCGCCGGACAGACCCGTCACCGGTCATTGTCATCCAGTCACTGACAGCCACTTTATCGTAATCGATGATCTTCTTCGGGCCAGTGTCCGCTACGGCTGGTACCAAACCGCCCAAACCAAGAATACGGGCCACTTTAATGCCGGCGCGGACGATCGAATCATCAATCACCATGATGGTGACGGTCGCACCCGAAATGATGTCCAGTTCGTGCGCGGAGCCGCCTTGCTGCGCTTCGATTTTGAGATCCAGACCGGCATAACCTTCTGTCACCGCCTGAATTTGCGAATCTGGAATACCAATCAAAACAATCGGTTCTGAGTGTTTGACCAGCCGCACACCTGTGACAACGGCATCAGGGTCAACGCCAACCATCGTGTGGATCGGTTTGCCCGAATATCCAGTTGTTGAAACAAAGTCAGATGTCAGGAAGACCCACCCAACTGTTTCACCGCCTTTTAGGGCAGGAACAACCGGAACATCGTCCCGCACAGCACCGAAACTATCGGCACCGGGAACCATTTCAGATGGTTGAACTTTATCCAGAAACCTTGAAACCAGCGCGTCAGAAGCGTTGGCCGTCGGGGCCAATACCAATGCAGCTAGCATGGCCAGGCTCAAGCACAGTATCTGAATTATTTTACCGGGACGCCCCACGGGACACGCTCCAACAAATCATGCATAATATTTTCAAGATTTGTTTTGCGCCTTCGCCGATCTGTTTTCTTTGACGATAGTCAAGAAGACACGTAACGAATTGCAATCTTATACAAACTTCCGCTTGGCGCGTTACGACAGAAAGCGCTTCCGCCGTCGAAAACAAGAAGCGCTCTGATTGGAGTTATTTCTGTTTGCGAGGCGTTGTCAGGATCGGGAAATAGACACCGAGATAGAGCGAAAATGCTGCGATCCAGAGCCCGCCAGACAGGAACATGACTGTGTAGTACTCAACAAATTGCGTTCCGAACGTCCGGACCAAGGCGCCGGCGATGATCAATACATAAGCAATAGAAATCGGAGTTGGAGCGATAAGCGGCCGACCACTGTGGCCAAGAGACGCACGGGTCATCATTGCCATGGTCATACATCCGACAGCGCCTACAGCCAGAAGATGAAGGGCTGCCGTTTCTGGCAACACAGCAAACAAGATAGAACTGCCGTAGACGATATACCCTGCCCCGAGCAGCAGATAAGCTACGTGAAGAACCCACAAAATCGGATTGTTTAGAGTTTTCAACCCTACCCATCCGAAAAGACGGGCCAAGTTCACGCCACCTGCCACCAAACAAATCAGTCCCAAAACCTGCTCTGGTACGAACGGCAAGCATGCCAAGACGGCAAGCAACGCTGATAGGATGCCAACACGGTCCAGCCATTTGTGGGACGCAGGCAATTTGCCAGTATGACCTGCCCGGTTCAGGGCATTTCGAGTAAAAGCTGGAACGACCCGGCCTCCGATGATCGCAATCATCGCGGCGCTGGCAAAAATACCCAGCCGGACGCCAGCTTCGGTATTGCCTCCGGCCCAACCAAGCCACTCAAGATGCATGAACAGATTGCCGATAAAAAGCGCGGCCAAAAGAAACAGAAAAATGACATTTCTGAGTTGAGACAATTGTGCAAGCCGCCCAAAAATCGCGATCGAAAGCACCGGAACAAAGGCCAAATCGATTGCGGCGACCAGAAGCGGATCCAGCACCGAGGACATGCCGACTGCAATCCGGCCTGACAGCCAGACCAGACCGGCAATCATGACAAAAGCAGGCCCTGCTTCATTGCTGCCTGTCCAATTTGGGACAGCCGTCACAAAAAAACCGGCCATCACCGCAACAGTGTAGCCAAACATCATCTCGTGGGCATGCCAAAGGTGTGGCGCTGTGTTTATAGGAAGTGCCAGAAACGCGCCGCCTGCTGCATGCACACCGAGCCAAAACACCCACGCCACCATTGCAAAGACGGCATAAAGACCGGCAAACAAGAAGAAAAAACGGAAACCTGCGGTAAAGACTACCGGAAACTGAATTTGGCTCTTACCGTCTTTTGACATCGCAGCTTCAACCATGACCCTACCTTCATCAAAACGATGGAAGACCCTGCAATGGTGAACATTGGTGACAGCACCTTTGAACAGTTTCGTCCAATGAGATGATTACAGCGTCTCCGCAGCCAAGGCTTGACCTTGGTCAAACAGGCGCGGTTATTGGTGCGTACTGGTGTCTGGCAGGCAATTTCCCGGCAGTGACACCGCCGGGAAATCATAAGTCTCTTAGCGTTTGGGAAGCTGGATCCACTCGGTCATAGCAACATCGGCGTGGGCGAATTGAGGCATGCTGGCGCTCAGGTCATCCATATTCTTGATGTCTTTCTCATTGAGGAAATCCTGCGTGATCAGAGTCGGTGGAACAATCACGGAAGCACCAGGATTTTCTCCAGCCAGCATCATCGCGAGCGCCCGTACCGAGACTTCGCCAACCACGGCAGGATTGGTCGCAACTGTTGCGACCCAGGCTGACCCCGGCTCCCGCATTGCCGAAATATCAGCTGTCGAAACATCGGCGGAATAGATGTCGATGTCGTCTGTCAGACCGGCTTCGTCGACTGCAATTTTGACGCCTTTCGCAAATTCATCATAAGGCGCGAAGACCACATTGATGGTCGGATTGGCCTGAAGGACCGCACGAGCCTGATTGGCCACGGAGTTCGCGATTGGGTTGTCCAGCGTGCCAAACATGGCTGCTTCTGTGATGCCCGGATTGGCCTTCTTGGTTTCTTCCCAGGCAACGTGGCGGCGATCCAGCGGTGCAATGCCCGGGACATAAACATAACCGGCTGTGAAGTCGGTACCATTGTCCTTGACGGCTTGCTCAAGTGCGAGCTTTCCGAGCATGTAATCGGATTGTTCGATCTGCGGAATAGCTTCATTTTCGACGTTCACATCGAATGCGACAACTTTGATGCCGGCATCAACTGCCCTCTGGGCCGCTTCCTTCATAGACTCGGTCAAACCGTGCTGGATGATGATACCGTCTACACCGAGCGCAATTGCCTGGTCGACCATATCCGCCTGCAAGGCAGCATCCTGGCGGCTGTCAAATACTCTCAAGTCGACACCAAGCGCTTCCGATTGGGTCTCAACGCCCGACAAATAAGCTTGGAAGAAGTCTCCCGTTGACAGATAGCGCACCAGAGCAATGGTCACGTCTTCCGGTTTGTCAAACGGAGCGGGCATATCTGCTGCCAGGGCCTGTCCGGCTCCAAGAGCAATTGCGGTCGCTCCGGCCAATTTCAATAAACTGCGTCTCAACATTGTTTTTCCTCCCAGTTATCTACGTCTTTCATGAATGTCCGCTGCCGGCGCGCCGCGCAGACAGGTAAAAAGTGAAGACCAGCGCCAGAACAAGGACCGCGCCTTTGACAAAGTCCTGGGTGTAGTAAGGGGCATTCATCATCGTCATTCCTTGAAGAAGGATGCCGACAAAGAGGGCGCCGATCGCAGTTCCAAAGGCATTTGGACGGGCAGCGCCCAACACGGCAAATCCAATCAAAGCCGCCGCGACGCTGTCCAAAAGAAGATTGTTCCCGCTGGCGATATCCCCGCGCCCAAGCCGCGCGGCAAGCAGGATTCCGCCGATCGAAGCGGTGACACCGGAAATCATATAAGCGGTGATTTTGTAGGTGTTGACCGGTGTTCCCACCAATGCTGCCGCCCGTTCATTGGAGCCAATGGCATACTTGAGGCGGCCGTGGCGGGTGAAGCCAAGGTACAGCCAGATCAGGATGGCAATCAAAATGAATATGACTACGGGCACCGGCACCAATCGATCCAGAACCAGATCAAACCGGTGACGTCCAAGCCAGAGAAAAGCCTGCGAGAAGCTGCCTTCAGCCACAGACCCATTTGGCAATGCCATGCCCGTGGCGATGGAATTACCTTGTGTTGGAATGCGCTGCAATCCGATCAGCAAGAACATCATACCGAGCGTTGCCAGAAGATCCGGCACCCGGAACTTCACTATCAATACGCCATTGATGAAACCAACTGCTGCGCCCATCAATAGACATAAGAGAACCGCGACATAGGCGGGCTGCTCCAAAATAACCATGGAATAGGCGGAGAGCATCAAAGCCGACGTGGCAACGGCTCCGATGGACAGATCAAACCCGCCGACCACCAAAGTGCAGGTTACTCCAAGTGCCAGAATACCGGTGATGGCAACCGACTGAAGAACAAATACAGCCGAACGCGGGCTCGCAAAGCCGGATGCCGCCAAGCTGAAATAGATAATAAGACCGGCCAGCAGGATCAAAAAACCGTACCGTATGGCGAATTTCAACAAGTTATCCTGCATTTACCTGCCCAGAAGTTGTCCCTGAAATTTGTGCGACAAGCGCACCAAGATCGACATTTGCATTGATGTGCTCTCCGGAAATACTTCCTTCGTTCATGACGATGATCCGATCCGCGATCTCAAGCGCTTCATCAATCTCGGCCATGAAAACCAAGGTTGTCCGGCTCCCTGCCGTCTGACGGATATGTGCGCCGATATCCCGCCGGGCACCAATGTCCACGCCTTGGAAGGGTTCGTCCAAAAGAAGCACACGGGAAGCTTTCAACAGCCAGCGACCGATCATCACCTTTTGCTGGTTGCCACCCGACAGTGTCCCAATGCCATCGCCGCTTGATTGGCAGACAATCCCGATCTGATCGATCATTTCATTGGTTGACCGCCGCTGATTGATCCCAGCAAGAAACGAAAATCTGCTGAATGCTCCCAAGAATGGAAGTGTCATGTTGTTGGCGATGTCGAAGGCGGGAATGACCGCATTCGTTCCGCGGTCCTTTGGAGACATGAATACGCCGCGGGAAATGGCATCGCGAACCGAACGCGGCTTGTAGCCGGATCCGTCCAATCGCATGCCACCGGCGTGCGGCGGGGTTATCCCGAAAATGATTTCCGCCAAGCGGCTTTTACCGCTTCCCAGCAAGCCCGTGATTGCAATCACTTCACCCTGCCGGGCAGAAAGATCAATCGGATCACAGCCTTCCTGGATTTCCAGACCATCGAGTCCCAGAACCGGTTTGTTACCAGAAACAGGAACAACATCGACGTCGGTCATCTTGTGTCCGAGCATCGCGGTAACGGCCGCCTCCAGATCAAGCGGCTCTTGTTCGAAAACGCCCGAAATCTCGCCATCACGAAGGCAAACGATACGATCGGCTATCCGGCGGATGTCCGACATGCGATGCGAGATGTAAAGAATTGCCACACCCTGTGCCCGAAGCCGGTCAACCAGAGCGAACAAACGCTCGGCCTCTGAAGCTGACAAGGATGAGGTGGGTTCGTCCAGAATCAGGATCTTTGGGGTTCTTGCCATCGCACGGGCAATAGCGATCATTTGCCGGTCGGCAACGGACAGGTCTGAGACGCGGGCGCGGACATCCACTTCAATCCCCATAGACTGAGCGATTTCTTTGGCTTGCCGGCGCAGCTGCCGTTCCTGAACAAAGAGCCCTGCGCCTTTTTCCGTCAACCGGTCCAGCATCAAGTTGCTGGCAACATCGAGATCCGGGATGACACCGTCATCAATCGATTGGTGGACTGTAACAACGCCTTGCGCAATGGCCTCAGCAGCGTCGCGCGGGGCAAAGAGTTTTCCGGAAACCAACACTTGTCCGCCGTCGGCCGAATGAAATCCGCTAATGACTTTGACGAGTGTTGATTTTCCAGCGCCATTTGCGCCCATAAGCACAGTCACGGAACCTGCTTTGAGCTGCAGGTCCACGCCTCGTAATACATGATTTCGTCCGAAGGATTTGTGAAGTCCTTCGATTTCTAAAACGAAATCAGTCAACTAACCCTCCCAGATAGGCTGTTCTCGTTATCTTCGAGGGGAAGCCTACACCCAAAAATAAACAATAGTCAATGCGATTGACATTTGACAGAAACGAAGCCTAACCTGCAATCAAACTTGGGAGAACACATCCAAATGGACGCGTCAGACAGCTATCAGGCCCTCACCGTTGAAAACCTCCCCAAACGTTTGGGGTCATTGGATGCAGTGACAGAAAAGGTCGGCGGAGACCCGTCGTCCTGGCAAGTGGAGGAGGTCGGCGACGGCAATTTGAACCTGGTCTTCATCGTCACCGGCCCCTTGGGAAAGGTCATTGTCAAACAAGCCCTTCCCTATGTCCGGTTGGTTGGCGACAGCTGGCCGCTGCCGCTGTACCGCGCCTATTACGAGTACCATGCACTGGTTCGACAGGCAGAAAGAGATCCGGGCAGCGTGCCGGAGATTTTTCATTTCGATGAGACACAAGCCCTGATCGTTATGGAGTTTCTTGCACCGCATGTGATTTTACGCCGCAAGTTAATCAACGGCGAAAGGGTTGAGGGCCTAGCTGAAACCTTAGGAAAGTTTTGCGCACGCACAGCGTTCCGCGGGTCAGAACTCTCCATGAAAAGCGCGGACAAAAAGGCAGATGTCGGGTTGTTTTCCGGCAATATAGAAATCCCAGCAATCACGGAAGCGCTCGTTTTCACCGATCCCTATTTCGATGCTGAGATGAACCATCACACTGATGGTCTTGATCCCGTGGTCGCTGAAATCAGACGCAACGCAGACATGAAGGCGCGGGTTCAGCGCATGCTTTTGAAGTTTTCGGCGAACACCGAAACGATGGTTCATGGCGACCTGCATTCTGGCTCGATCATGGCCACCGAAACCGAAGCCAGAGTGATTGATCCAGAGTTTGTCCAATATGGTCCGTTTGGGTTTGACCTTGGAATGATGATCGCAAACTTTCTGATGGCCTATTTCAGTCAACCGGCGCACCGCGGAGATGATCTGGACAGCTATCAGGCATGGATCCTGACCGTGGTGGAAGACTGTCACACTGCATTTGTTGATGAGTTCCGCAGTCTTTGGGCCAGTGAGCGGAACGGGATGTTGTATCCCTCAGCCCTCTTCGAAGATCAGGGCCAGAGTTCCGGATCTGCCTGCACCGCGTTGCTGGCCGATATCTGGACAGATGCACTTGCGATCTGCGGAATTGAAATGCACCGCCGTACCTTGTCATTGGCGCACAATGCAGACTTTGAAGAGATCGAAGACACAACTGTCCGCGCGCCTCTTGAGGCCCGCAATCTCATGCTCGGCGCTGAGCTGATCCAGAAATCCGAAACAATACCAGATGCAAAAACTTTGACGGACCTGGCGCGCGATTTCAACAAAAGGAACTTCCTATGAAGGTCAACGGAAAACACTATCGGTCGCTTTGGTGGGACTCGGAGCAGAACTGTCTGCAGATCATCGACCAGCGCTGGTTGCCGCATGACTTTCGTATTCAGCCTGTACGGACAATGGAAGAATTCTCTGACGCTATTGTCGAGATGCGCGTTCGCGGCGCCCCTTTAATCGGTGCAACCGCCGCCTATGGGATGGCACTGGCGATGGCGATTGACGCGTCTGACGAAAATCTGGATGCAGCTTGGACATTCTTGGAAAAAACCCGTCCAACGGCAATCAATTTGCGGTGGGCGCTCGACCGATGCCGGACCGCTCTGAAACCTTTACCAGTAGTAGAGCGCGCCGAAGCCGCGCTGAAACTTGCCCACGCCATTTCAGATGAAGATGTCGAAATCAACCGCCGTATCGGCGAGAACGGTCTCAAGCTGATTGAGGAGATTGCTGCTAAAAAGCCGAACGGAGAGCCGGTTCGCCTGTTGACTCACTGCAACGCCGGTTGGATCGCAACTGTGGACTGGGGGACAGCGACGAGTCCCATGTACCAGGCGCATAATGCCGGCATCCCGCTTCATGTCTGGGTCGATGAAACCCGCCCAAGAAATCAAGGTGCCTTAACGTCCTGGGAGCTGGGTAGCCACGGCGTGCCGCACACCTACATCACAGATAATGCCGGCGGCCATCTGATGCAGCATGGCCAGGTGGATATGGTGATCGTTGGAACCGATCGCACAACACGGCGCGGCGACGTTTGCAACAAGATTGGCACCTATCTGAAGGCGCTTGCTGCACGGGATAATAATGTGCCGTTTTATGTTGCCCTGCCGTCCCCGACCATTGATTGGACAGTCGACGATGGCGTGGCCGAAATCCCGATTGAGGAACGGTCTGAACGCGAAACAACGCATATTCAAGGCAAAGCTGAAAGCGGAGAGTTTGGCGTCGTTCAGGTAACACCGGATGGCACGGCCGGCGGCAATCCAGCGTTCGATGTGACGCCAAACAGGCTCGTAACCGGTTTGATCACGGAACGGGGGATATGCGAAGCTTCACCAGAAGGATTGGCGAGCTTGTTCCCGGAAATGGCGCAAGCTGCTGAATAGGATAAAAATGGCCGGAAGCACACCGCCTAAAAAACCAAAAGGACATTCCGAAATAGACCGGATAGCCTCACGGGACGACGCACCTTTTGTCGAGGCGGCTTGGCTTTATTACCATGACGGCCTCAATCAGAACGAAATTGCAGACCGGATGAAGGTCAGCCGGGCAACAGTGGTCAATTACCTCAACGAGGTGCGTAAGCGGGATTGGGTGCGTGTCTATCTGGACAGCAATGTCTTTCTGGAACATCAGCTCGCCGACGAACTGTGCAAGGCCTACGGCCTCAAAGAAGCGTTGATTGCACCGGATGATCCTCATGACCCGGTGTCCTCCGGAGCCCGGGCTGTTCGTGCGGCCGCGGACTGGTTGCCGCGCTTACTGGTTCCGGGAGACCGGTTGGGCGTATCCTGGGGCGAAACCATTTATCAAGTCGCGCAGAATGTTGCCCATGTGCCGATCGACGATTTGACCGTTATTCAGCTTTTGGGATCACGGCCGGCTGCGCTCGGATTTGCTGCCGAAGCTTGTACATCGATGCTGGCGCAAAAACTGGGCGGACAATGCATCAACCTGCATGTACCTCTGTTGCTTTCCAACAAAACAATCCGCGATACCCTTTGCGAAGAGCCGGTTATTGCTGCTCAGCTCAAGGCTTTGGCGACGTGCAACAAGACCATTCTGGCTTGCGGCAAATGTAGCGAAGATGCGCATGTCGTCCGAACCGGGATCTTGAATGTCAGCAATGTTGCAAAATATCGCGAGCAAGGTGCTGCCGGTGTCATTTGCGGCAGACTGATTGACACAGACGGTGAACCAATTGTTGCGGCCATCGAAGACCGCATGATTGGCGTTTCTTTAGAGCAAATGCGCGGCAAGGAAATGTCTTTGCTGGTCGCCGCGGGTTCTGGCCGGGCGACGTCCGCCCGTGCAGCCATATTGGGCGGTTACGTTACCCATCTGGCCACCAGCACATCGATTGCGCGGGAGCTTCTGGACATGGCAGCCTGACCACCTTGCCAATGATGTTTGTCCAGCTTCGACAAGGTTCCGGATTATTTTTCGACAGTTCGCGCCTATTCCCGCCCACATTAGGCTTGGTTTAATCCCGGACTACAAACACGGAACAGCCCGCCCGACGCACAACCCGGGACGCGGTCGATCCCAAAAAGTAGTCCTGAGCGGACGGATGATGTGAGCCCACCACAATCAGATCAACTCCATTGTCTTCCGCATAAAGAGCGATCTGCACGCCGGGTTTTCCGGTCACGACCTTACAGCCAATTTGATCGTCATCGCCAGCGGCCTGTCCCAATTTGGCTTCGACTTTTTGAGTCAGATGATTGTCGATGTCCAGATCGACAAATTCAGACACAAATCCCGGAATGTTTTCCAGAACGGTGAGCAAGGTGATCTTGCCATCGTCTGACAATAAGTGCCGGGCGACCTCCATTTTTTGCGCAATCAGGGTTTCATGGTCCAGCGCAACGGGAATGAGGATATGTGAGTACATGGGATCGGTGCCTCTTCTCATTTGGTCTGCATCAAGGAGTCCCCGTCAAAGGCGGTAAGACAACCAGCAAACCGATTCCAATCACGGCTGCCAGAAAAACGGTTTGCGCGATCAAAAACGCAGCTGCGCTCTTACCCACCTTCATGAGATCTTTCGGGACGGTTTTCAGGCCTACCGCTGCAATTGCGAGCAGGAGGAGCCATCGCGATATGGAAGCAGATGACTCAGTGATAATGGACGGCAAGTTGACGAAGGAATTCAATGTCGCCAAACCGACAAAACCGACAACAAAAAACGGAATGAGTGGCGGAGAGTCCGAGCCTCCGTCCGCTTTGACATTGGAAAGCCGGAGTACAAGCAGCGCGAACAGAACAATCGGCGCCAACATGGCAACCCTTAGCAACTTGACCAAGGTTGCAGTTTCACCAGCTTCTTCAGACACGGAGAACCCAGCGCCAACCACCTGGGCGACATCGTGGATTGTTGCTCCAAGATAGATCCCGGCCATTCGGTCAGTGAAACCTAGGCTCTGACTAAGAATCGGGTAAAGGATCATGGCGACGGTCGACAGGATGGTGACACCAACAACGGTGAAAACCAACCGGTCTTCCGACCTTTCGTCCTTCGGCAATATGGCCGCGATCGCCATGGCAGCAGACGCTCCGCATATGGCGACAGAACCCGCCGACAAAAACGCAAAACGCATTCTAAATCCAAAAAACCGAGCGAATACCAAGCCAAATCCAATGGTCAGAAAAGTGCCACTCACAACAAGGGCAACGACAGGAAGGCCTAAAGCGGCAACCATATCGAAACTGATCCGGAGCCCCATCAGCGCAACGCCGAACCGGAGCATCTTCTTCGCCCCAAAAGCAATGCCGGCTTTGCACTGCGCATCTTCGGACAGAAAGTTCAGGGCAATCCCGATCAGAAGTGCCAGCAACATAGCTGGTGCGCCGTAGTGCTCGGCAATAAACTGGCTGGCGAGCGCGATGACTGCAGCTACCAAAAGACCTGGCAGGAGCAGTTGCCCCTTTTCCTTCAACGCCCGAACTTTTTCGGAAAGCCGCAGTTCTGCAGTTTGTTCCATCAAGAAATCCTTTGGTCAGGCGGCCGGAAAACCGGCCACCTGACAGTCAACTCACGCGCTTCTGTAGAGTTTTGTCATTGAGAACTCGCGGTGTCCGAGGGCTTCGGCTGCGGTATTGCGACCATTGGCGGTGCGGCGGATCATCTCGATCAGCGCATCGCCGGCCTCATCAATGGTCATCTCGCGGCGCAGGATGCCGGAAACATCCACATCTACGTGTTCGCTCATGGTGCGCACCGTGCGCGGGTTGGCGGTGATCTTGATCACCGGCACGATTGGGTTGCCAACCACATTGCCCTGGCCGGTCGGGAAGGTGTGAATGACAGCCCCGCCCGCGGCCATCAGCGTCACACACTCGGCCGCCGCAGACGAACTGTCCATGAAGTAAAGACCATTGCCGGAGTTCGGCGCTTCGGCCGGTTCCAGAATGTCGATGTACTGCGACGTGCGGCCGATCTTTTCCAGATTGCCGAGCGCCTTTTCTTCAATGGTGGTCAGGCCGCCCTCAATGTTGCCCTTGGTCGGCTGACTGTCAGAGAGGTCATCTGTCTGGTGGGCAAAGATGACGTCGTCCGAATAGGCTTTCCACATCTTGTACCAGCGTTCGCCAACCTCTTCGTTGATGGCCCGCTTCTGACAGATGTGTTCGGCGCCCGTGATTTCGGACGTTTCACCAAAGAAACCCGTGATGCCCTCAGGCAAGAGCTTGTCATACATGTTGCCGACGGTCGGACAGGAGCCAAGGCCGGTGGTGGTGTCGCTCTCGCCGCATTTGGTTGACACCCATAGATCGGAGATCGAGCATTCCTCGCGCTGGTATTCCGACGCCATATGGACGAAATCCTTCGCAGCCCAGGACGCCTGACGGATCGTCTCGAAGTCGCCTTTCTGCTCGATGGAAAACTCAGCGACCGGCTTGCCGGTTTTCCGGATGCCGTCGGCGATGCGTTTGGTCCAGCCCGGCTCGATGCCGATGACAACGACCGCGGCAACATTCGGGTTGGCGCCGGTGCCGATGATGGTGCGGAAATGCAGTTCCAGATCTTCCCCGAACTGCAACCGGCCATAGGCATGCGGAATGGCGAGCGTGCCCTTGACGTTGTTGGCAACAGCTTCACAAGCGGCGTTGGAGATATCATCGACGGGCAGGATGAGAACGTGATTGCGCACGCCGACGCGGCCGTTTTCGCGCCGGTAGGCCTTCACCGTGATATTCGAATATTTGGACGACATGAAACGGCTCCTTACCAGCGCTTGGTTTTGCAATTGTGGGTGTGAACGTGGCCGCCCTTTTCGATATCGGCGATGATCTTGCCGATGTCCTCGCCGTATTTGATCGCCGTGTCGCCGTCCTTCAGGTCCTTCAGCGCGATCTTGTGACCGATCGGCACATCCGCGCCGGCCGTTAACCGGAACGTGGAATTGTCATGGGTGACGCAGCACAGCATATCCGTGCCGGCACTCAAGCCTTCCACAACAACAACACCGACATTGTCGGCATGCTCGTGGACAAGCAAATGCGGTATCTCTGACATCATTTAGCTCCTCAAGAGACTGGAGTAAGTAGAATTTTGGGGACCATCACCTGGCCCGCACGCAGGTCGGCGAAGGCCCTTTGGCCGTCTGACAATGGCCGTGTCTCAACCCAATTGAGCTCACCGAGCCGCCCATCAAACATGGCCTGTGCGGTCTCGCGGAAGTCTTCGGCGGTGTAGGTGTAGGTGCCGATGAAGGTGATTTCCTGAAGCGTCATTCGGCGGATATCGAGGCCGCCGTCAGCAGAGCCGAGCCCGATATGGACAATCACAGCCCCCGGCTTTGCCAGCTTCGAGGCACTTGCGCGTGTTGCGGCATATCCAACCCCGTCAATGATCAGGTCGTAAAGCCCGCTGGCATCGGCTGCCTCTGGCGTCAAAACCTCGATTCCACACATAGACTTGAGATACGCAGCACGCTCAACATTCGGTTCGACTAGCCTGACATTCGGGACGCCTTGGGCCTTAAGAGATAATGCTGCGCCGAGACCGATGGCACCACCGCCGATCACAAGCGCCTTTGCTTCACTCGGATCTGTAGCCAGAACTCTTTTTGCAAGGCGCACGCCGTGCCAGCCACAGGCGATCGGTTCGGCCAAAGCAGCTTGCGCATCCGTAACATGGTCCGGCACTGCCACCAGGTTGGACACAGGCATGGTGAGGTATTCTGCGAACCCGCCCTCGCGGGGCGGCATGGAGATGATCTGACGGTCGGGGCACAAATTGTCCCTGCCAGACCGGCACGCTTCGCAGGTACCGCAGGTGACCAGCGGATTAACTGTGACCCTCTCGCCCTCAAGCCTTCCAGAAATCACTGTTCCAGCCACTTCATGGCCAAGGATGAGCGGCGCCGGGCGGCGTTCGTCGTGCCCCAAAAAGGCATGCATGTCCGAGCCGCATATTCCGGTGTGAGCCACCTTGATAAGCGCTTCCCCTTCGGCTTGCACCGGATCGGCAACTTCCAAGTAAGCTTGGCTTTCCGGGCCTGTGTAGACAAGAGCCTTCATTTTGCAGTGAACCCTCCGTCGACCATCAGCACCTGCCCTGTAACAAAACTGGATGCGTCCGAACAAAGAAACAGGAGCGGGCCGTCGAGGTCTTCCAGCGCGCCATTGCGGCCGACGCAGGTTTGATCGGCATTACGCTTGGCCCGCTCCTCATCTCCAAAGACAGCCGCAGTCAGTTCTGTTGGGAAAAAGCCTGGGCCGATGGCATTGGCGTTTATCCCGTCCTTTGACCAGGCTTCCGCCATGGCGCGGGTCAGTTGTCCGATGCCACCTTTGGAGGCGCCATAGGCAATGCCACCTGGGAAAGCACGGGTGGTTTGTAGCGACGCGAAATTGACGATCCGGCCCCAGCCCTTCTCCCGCATCGCCGGAACAAAGGCTTTGCTTAAAAAGAACGGCACTGTCAGGTTGAGCATCATTGTGATGTCCCAACCAGCATCTGTCACATCGTCGGCAGCTTCACGTGTGTTGATACCGGCCGCATGAACCATGATCTGCGGCGGACCAAATGGCGCAGAGATATTCCGGCTAATCTGTTCCAGAGACGCCCTGTTGCTCAGATCGGCCGGGACAACCGCAGTCGTACCGGCGACCTCTGACCGCCAGGCCTCAAGGTCAGCTTCCCGGCGGGCCACTCCAACCACCGAGGCCCCGGCGTGGGCCAGTACCGTTGCCGCGCGCCGGCCAAGACCGGAACTTGCACCGGTGACACAGGCGACTTTGCCTGAAACATCAAACAAACCAGTCATGACCTTACTCAGCCGCCTCTGCGGTCAGGTCAAAGTTTTCACTCGGGAAATACTTCTTGAGCCGGATATCGGCCGTGCGGGCGTGACCCTCCATGCCCTCCAGGCGGGAAATGCGCGCTGTCGCTTCGGCGACTGGCTTGGCACCTTCCCGGGTTGCCCGTTGCCAAGTCACGATTTTCATAAACTTGTGCACCGACAGGCCGCCTGTGTAGGAAGCTGCACCCGAGGTCGGCAACACGTGATTGGTGCCAGACGCCTTGTCGCCGAATGCAACGGTGGTTTCCTCGCCCAGGAACAGCGAACCGTAGCAGGACAGCCGCTCCAGCCACCAATCGAGATCCTCGGCCTGAACGGTCAAATGTTCGGGCGCATAGGCGTCCGAGGTAGCTGCCATTTCTTCTCGGGTGTCGCACAGGATCACCTCTGCATAATCCCGCCATGCAGCGGCGGCGTTGTTGCTGTTGACCTCCGGCAGATCGTCAATCAACTTCGGCACCAAGGCCATCACCTCTTCAGCGAGCAGCCGATCATCCGTGACCAGCCAGACCGGAGAGTTGTAGCCGTGTTCGGCCTGACCGACGAGATCGGCGGCAACCACTTCGGCGTCCGCAGTCTTGTCTGCAAGGATCAGACTGTCGGTGGGGCCGGCGAACATGTCGATGCCGACACGTCCGAACAAAATCCGCTTGGCTTCGGCAACAAACTGGTTGCCCGGCCCGACCAAAATGTTGGCCTTGGGCAGACCGAACAGGCCGAAGGTCATGGCGGCGACGCCCTGGACACCGCCCATGGCGACGATCTTGTCGGCACCGCAAACATGCGCTGCATAGATAATCGCCGGATTGATGCCAACGCCCGGCCGAGGCGGCGAGCAGGCGACGATATTTTGGCAGCCGGCTACCTTGGCCGTGGTCACAGTCATGATCGCGCTGGCAATGTGGCTGTAACGGCCACCCGGAATGTAGCAGCCCGCTGTGTTAACCGGAATGCTTTTCTGTCCTGCTATCAGGCCTGGAACAATCTCGACCTCGACGTTCTGACAGGTCTCCTTCTGGGTCTGCGCAAAGCGCTCGACATTGGCATGAGCGAACTCGATGTCCCGCTTCAGCTTGTCCGGAACCTTAGCGCTTGCAGCCTCGATTTCCACATCGGTCAGGATGATGGCACCGTCATACTTATCGAACTTGGCGGCGTACTCCATCGCGGCGGCATCGCCGCCCTTTTCGATTGTGTCGAGGATCTCCTGAACGATCTTCGTCGTCTCGGAGGCATCCGTCGTGGATGTCAGGTCCGCTTTCTTGAGATATTCAACAGTCATTTCAAAACCTATTGGTAAATTTCAGGCAGCAGCGTTGTGGAGATTGCCGGGACATAGGCAATCAGCAGTGTCACGCCGAGCATGAAAAGGACGAAGGGTACGGCACGGGCGGCGATCTTGAGGATCGATTCACCGGTCAGGCCGGACACCACGAAGAGATTGAGACCAAGCGGCGGTGTGATGAAGCCAACACCCAACGCTGTAATCATCATGATGCAGAACTGGATCTCGTTCATACCGATATTGTCGGCGAGCGGCTTCAGGATCGGTGCCAGGATCACGATGTTGGGTGTTGTTTCCATGACGCAGCCTGCGGCGATCAGGATGAGGATCATCATCGCAATCAGAACAGCCGGTTCATTGGAAATCGAGGTCAGCGCGTAAACAAAGCCCTGCGGCACACCCAGAATGGCCAGCGCTTGAGCCAGCGGCAACGAAAACGCAATGATCGGAATGATCACACCATTGACCTTGGCCGAGCTCACCAGCATTGCCGGGAAGTCCGACAGCTTAAGGGTGCCGAGGATGAAGCCCATGACGATGGTAACAACCACGGCAATGGCACCCGCCTCTGTTGGGGTCAAGCGGCCTGAGAAGATGCCGTAGAAGATGATTCCCGGCACAATGAAGGCATACCAGCCGGATTTCAGCGCCTGGCCGAAATTTGCCGCCCACTCAGAGAACGTCATCAGACCACCGCCCTCATAGGCATAGATGCGGTTCATCACGATGTTGGTGACCAGGATCGACACGAGGATCGCGATACCGGGAATGACGGCAGCCAAAAACAAAGTTGAGGCGGAAATGCCGAGCACAAGACCGATGATGATATAGGCGATCGACGGCGGGATCAGGATCCCTGTGCAGGCACCGGCCGCGACCAGAGCGCAGGCATAGGGCCGCGGATATCCGCTTTCCACCAGCCGATCAATTGTCATACGGCCAACCGCCGCCGCACCCGCCGCATCAGACCCGGAAATGGCCGCGAACATGCCGCAGACGAGAACCGTCGCCGAGCCAAAGCCACCTTTGGCCCAGCATGTGAGAGCTTCCGCGACATCGAGAAATTTTCGGCTGAGGCCAGTCCGCACCAGGACGTCGCCAGTCAGGATGAACAGCGGGACCGCGGTGAGCGCAAAGTGATCGATCCCGTGAAACAAACTTTCACCGACCAGCGACAGCGGTAGAGCGCCCGATATCACCAGCATGGCGATGGCGGCCGAACCGATAGCAGCCCAAACAGGCACTGCGAGTGCGACAAGGGCGACGAAAATCAGAACCGGGCCATAGAAATCCCAACCAAGTTCAATGGTCTGTTGTTGCATATGTTGCCAGAGCATCGTCGTCCCCCTCAGTCGAACAACTTGTCGCCTTCGTAAACGGGCTTGCCGTCACGAAGATCGCGAATGTCACGCAGGAAGGATTGGGCAAGGCGGAAGAGCACAAGACCAAAACCGAAGGGAACAGCCATCAGGAACCAGACTTGAGAAATCCGTAGGCCGTGAGTGACCGAGCCGAACTTGGCTGACACAAGGACGGTTTCAAAAGACCAATAGAACGCAACCAAAGCGACTGCGGCCATAACGATGTCGCCGAAGATGTAGAGGATTGCCTTCACTCGAGGGCGGACATATTGCATCAGTACGTCGATGCGGATGTGCCCACGCTCCTTGACTGCAGCGGCAGCGCCGATCCAAGCCAGGTAAATGAAGGAATACCGGACAATCTCTTCGCCCCAAATGGACGAATAAGCAAACACTTCACGCCGGACCACTTCAACAAACATGGTCAGGACAAGCATGACGTAGAACACCAGAAGCAGCCAGCGTTCGGCGTTCTGATCCAGAGCTTGTAGAACTTTCGACATGGGCACTCCTCTACCGGTCCCATCAGACAACGAGCCTGATGCGGTGGTCGCGCGAATAGGGAAAGTGAAGGCACCGTGAGAACTGCCGGCGCTTTCTGTTGGCGCGCCGGCAGGTAAGATTAATGTTTATGCGTCGTGGACGTATAGACGGCTTTGTGTATTGGCAGCCTCCTCGAGGCGGCCAAACGCGTCCATTGATCCGGCGAGATCTTTCTTGAATTGATCCCACTCAGAACGCTGATAGCCACCTGCGTCTTGCCACTCACCCAGTTGGTCTTCGCTCAGCGAATGGAACTCCACGCCGGATTTCGCAAGCTCGGCCATGGCATAGGATCGTGCTGCCGGTACCTTAGCGAGGTTTTGCTGCGCGGTAATTTCACCAGCGAACTCAATCCCTTCCTGAACATCAGCCGGCAGAGAATTGAACCACTCCAGATTCATGGAATAGACCTGACTGTCCGGGACAGCCTGGGTAAAGGTCACGTGGCTGAGGATGTCCTTGAAGCCAAATACGTAAAGAGCCCCAACGGACGGGTCGAGTGCATCGGCCACGCCTTGTTTGATCGCCGATGGCGTTTCGCCCCAGGCTACCGGCGTCGGATTGGCGCCGACCATACGGTAATATTGCTGCAACATGGCGGATCCCGGTACGCGGAACTTCACACCATCCAGATCGCCTGGTGTAATCACCTTGTTGCCACCCTTGCGGACTGCCACAACGCGCGGATCGATCACGACATAAAAGAGCGCCTTGAAGCCGGAGGCCTCGACCTTCGGATGCACTTCCTTTTTCCAAGCGTCCGATGTGACGAGGTTGGTGAACCGCTGATTAGACCCGCAGAAATACGGCATATTGATGAGATCAACCGCCGAAGCGAACGGAGCGAAGTTCGACAGTGAGTGTTGCGCGGCTTGGATCGTCCCACCTTGAACGGCTTGAGCAAGCGCACCACCTGCACCGAGCTGACCACCCGGAGCGAGCTTGACATAGACCTTGCCATTGGTGGCGTTCTGGATGTTTTCTTTTAGGTCCAGCTGCATGATAGGATAACTGCGGGAAGCACCAAGTACATATGCGGTCGCCAGCGTCATTGTGTGAGCTGCTGCCTTTTCGCGCTCCCGTTCTTCCTGTGCAGTTTGCGCGACTGCTTCATCTGACCATAAGGTCCCTGCAGCTCCTGCAACAACGGCTGCCGTGAAGCCGCCTGCACCAGCTAATTTTAGAAAATTCCGACGCTCATGCGACGTAAGTCCGTCCTGCTTTTTCATGAATTCCTCCCAGAACTCTGGATGTTGATGTTACTGGTTGCCAAGCTTTTCGTTTGCTTCCCGCTTTAAGATCGCCACCACAAACGACACAGATGCTGCAAGCAACAGCAGCATTTCTCCGACAATCCCCAACAGTGCTGTGCCGGTGATTGATCCCATCGAAACATTGATTACGAACACAGCGAACAGGCCGCCCGCCAATGCCAAAAACATGATCACCTCCCAACGACCATTTCACCCGGCTGAGCAAAATGTAAGCGCTTACATTTCCGTTTGCAAGCAGAAAATTGTTTTCTTGATTGCGCCCTGTCTGTATTGCAGTTTCAAAGATCAACAGAACTCCCGGTTCACCGAGCGCATAGTCCAATGGAAGAAATCTCCAATCCCCCCACTTCTGAAGTGCCGAAACTTTCAGATGTTGCCACCTTGGCAGGGGTATCGACCGCGACGGTTTCCAGATGCCTGAACATGCCGGATCGTGTCTCAAAGAAGACGCTTAAATCTGTCATGGATGCCATTGACGAGCTCGGATATTCGCCCAACTACAGTGCTCGCGCATTGGCGGCCGGACGGACGAATACCATCGGCGCAATCATTCCAACGATGGAAAATGCGATTTTTGCCCGCGGCATCCAGGCCTTCCAGGAAGAACTGCAAAACAATGGCTGCACTCTCTTAGTTGCAAGCTCATCCTACCGGCCGGACCTTGAAGAAGATCAGATACGGACGCTTACCGCCCGCGGAGCCGACGCCTTGTTGCTGATCGGTTACGACCGGGATCCGCAAATTTACGAATTTCTGGAAAAGCGAAGAATTCCCACTGTCCTGACTTGGGCTGCGGATCGGACTGGAAAACACCTGTCGATTGGGTTTGACAACCGGAACGCCATCAAAGTCCTCGCAAACGAAGTGATTGCCAAAGGCCACCGGACGATCGGGTACATCTCTGCAGAAATGGCAACAAACGACCGGGCAAGGGAACGCGTTGAAGGCGTTTGGGATGCAATGCGGGACGCAGACATTGACCCTGCATCGCTTCGCCTTACCGAAACCACTTATTCGATCGAAAACGGCGAAGCCGCCTTTGAAAAGCTAATGGCCGCCGACAACCCGCCGACAGCCGTGATGTGCGGCAACGACGTTCTGGCTGTCGGTGCCCTGCGAGCTGCAACGGCTCAAAATCTGCGCGTTCCAGAAGATGTCGCGATTACCGGCTTCGACGATATAGAACTTGCCAGCGTTGCCCCAATCCCTCTGACAACCGTTCACGTACCACATCGCCGCATGGGCCAGCTTGCCGCTCAAGCCCTCATAAACACACTTAACGGCTTGAAACCTGAGAGTGTTGAATTGCCGACATCCATCTGCCGCCGCAATACGCTCTAGATTTGCCAAAACTCGGACGCGTTCGCCGCCTCAAGTGCACAAAACAAAAGGCAGGAGTTTCCCTTGGAATCTCCTGCCTTTTTTGAGCTTGTCTGACCGGCTCGTCCAAAGGACTTTGTGAGACCAGGCTGCACTGCCGGTCTGAGGGCCAGAACCGCCTACGTTCTACGTGATAAGCGTGAGCAGCTTATCAAGCGAGGCTTTTGCATCGCCATAGAACATCCGGGTGTTTTCTTTGTAGAACAGCGGGTTTTCAATGCCGGAATAACCCGTGCCTTGCCCACGTTTGGAAACAAACACCTGCTTGGATTTCCAACACTCTAGAACCGGCATACCGGCGATCGGTGAGTTTGGATCTTCCTGAGCTGCCGGATTGACGATGTCGTTGGATCCAATGACGATGGCCACATCCGTTTCCGGGAAGTCATCGTTGATCTCGTCCATATCCAGAACGATGTCATAAGGAACCTTGGCCTCGGCCAGCAGCACGTTCATGTGACCTGGCAGACGTCCAGCAACCGGGTGGATCGCAAACCGCACGGACTTGCCCTTCGCCCGCAGACGGCGGGTCAGTTCGGCAACATTCTGCTGAGCCTGCGCAACGGCCATGCCGTAACCCGGAATGATGATGACATTGTCAGCATCTTCCAACGCTGCGGAAACACCATCGGCGTCAATGGCGATTTGCTCGCCTTCGACTTCCATTTGCGGACCTGCGTCGCCACCAAAGCCACCGAGAATGACCGAGATAAACGACCGGTTCATTGCTTTACACATGATGTAACTGAGGATCGCACCGGAGGAACCAACCAAGGCACCGACAACAATCAGCAAATCGTTCCCGAGGGAGAAACCAATGGCCGCAGCCGCCCAGCCCGAGTAACTGTTCAGCATGGACACCACAACCGGCATGTCAGCGCCGCCGATGCCCATGATCAGGTGATATCCGATGAACAGCGCCATGATCGTCATAAGGATCAAAGGCAACAAGCCACCGGTGTTGAAGTACCAGATCAGCGACAGAACAGAGATTGCCGCGGCGCTGGCATTCAGCACATGTCCACCAGGCAGTTTTGTTGCTGCAGACGTCACTTTACCCGCCAGTTTGCCATAAGCGACAACCGAGCCGGTGAAGGTGATCGCACCGATAAACACGCCAAGGAAAAGTTCGACCCGAAGGATCGAAACTTCCACGGCATCTTTCTTCGCCAGGATCGCTGCAAAACCCTCGAGAGCTTTCTTCGCTGAGTCGTCCATGGCCAGCACACGGCCAAGTTCAAAATGAGCGTTGAAACCAACAAACACAGCAGCAAGACCGACCAGCGAGTGCATCGCGGCGACCAGCTCCGGCATTTGGGTCATTTGCACCCGATTGGCCAAAAAGAACCCGATGACGCCGCCTGCACTGATCAAGACGAGCGACAAGAGCCACAAGCCGGAACCTGGGCCAATCAGCGTGGCAAAAACCGCGAGGGCCATGCCGACAATGCCATACCAAACGGCGCGTTTAGCGCTTTCCTGTCCCGAAAGTCCCCCAAGCGAGAGGATGAAGAGAACAGCCGCGACCACATAGGCCGCTGTCGTAAAACCGAAATCCATCTGACTACTCTCTCAATTCAGGACTTTTGGAACATGGCGAGCATCCGGCGCGTCACGAGGAAGCCACCGAATATGTTGATGCCGGCCATGAAGACCGAGACCGCCGCTAGCAGGATCACAAGGAAGCTGCCCGAGCCGATCTGCATCAGCGCGCCCAAAATGATGATGGAGGAGATCGCGTTGGTAATCGCCATCAGCGGGGTGTGAAGGCTGTGTGCCACGCCCCAAATCACCTGGAAACCGACGAAGACAGCCAGAACGAACACGATGAAGTGCTGCATGAAGCTTGCCGGAGCCACGAGGCCCACACCGAGGATCAAGGCTCCACCTACTGCCAAAAGCGTGACCTGCCGTTTGGTCTGCGCCTTGAACTCCGCCAATTCCTTGGCGCGTTTTTCTTCCGGCGTTAGTTCCTTTGGCTTTTCCTGAGGCTTGGCAGCAATCGCCTGCACCTTGGGCGGTGGCGGCGGGAATGTAATCTCCTTCTTGAACGTGACCGTTGCACCGCGGATGACATCATCTTCCATGTCGTGAACGATCTGCCCATCCTTTTCAGGCGTCAGGTCGGTCATCATGTGGCGGATGTTCGTCGCGTAAAGAGTAGAGGACTGAGCCGCCATCCGGCTCGGGAAGTCCGTATAGCCGATGATCGTCACACCGTTGTCGGTGACAACTTTCTCGTCCATCACCGTCCCTTCGACATTGCCGCCTTTTTCAGCAGCTAGGTCGACGATGACCGAGCCCGGCTTCATGGCCTTGACCATGTCTTCCAGCCAAAGCTTCGGCGCTTCACGGTTTGGAACCAGAGCGGTCGTAATGACGATGTCGATATCAGGAGCAAGTTCACGGAACTTGGCCAACTGCGCTTCGCGGAACTCTGGGCTGGAGACTGCAGCATAACCGCCCGTCGCGGCCCCATCTTGCTGCTGTTCTTCAAAGTCGAGATAGACGAATTCTGCGCCCATGCTCTCAACTTGCTCGGCCACTTCCGGACGCACATCAAACGCGTAGGTGATTGCACCTAAGCTCGTTGACGTGCCAATTGCGGCAAGACCTGCGACACCGGCACCAACAACAAGAACCTTAGCAGGTGGTACCTTGCCGGCAGCTGTAATCTGACCGGTAAAGAACCGGCCGAAATTGTTACCCGCCTCAATAACGGCCCGGTAACCGGCAATGTTGGCCATGGATGACAGAGCATCCATTTTCTGGGCCCGGCTGATTCGTGGCACCATTTCCATGGCGATCACGTTGGCGCCCTTGGCCTTGGCAGCTTCCATGCCAGCTTCATTGCCACCGGGATTGAAGAAGGAAATCAGCGTTTTGCCGTCGCTCAACTGTTCCAGCTCATCTTCGTTCGGCTGACGTACTTTTGTGACGATGTCCGATTTGGACCACAAGTCTTTTGCAGTCTCGACCACTTCCGCGCCAGCAGAGCGGTAATCTTCATCGGAAAAACCCGCAGCAGCCCCTGCCCCGGTTTCAATCAGCGGCTCAAAGCCAAGCTTGATCAGCTTCTCGGTGCTTTCCGGAGTCAGCGCTACACGCGCCTCACCGGGAAATACTTCCCGAGGCGTTCCTATCTTTTGTCCCATACAATTACGCCTTTTTCTTCTTGGGCGGCATCAAATCGGTGATAGTCCCTTCAAACATCTCTGCTGCGAAGTCGCAGTTTCGGGCCAGGCGGGATTTGGCCGGATACTATGCCTTAATTCTGCCGCACTGCAACCCATCTCAATGTCGAATGCCGCTATAGTTATAAATACCTCAGCGTTTGTGCCGATGATACGTGCCCTAATGACGCGTTTATCATCTGCATTAGAACCTAACTTCGGGACGCTTACGGGTAAGCCGCTCGCGCATAACTTACGCGAAACCGCTTCCGTCAAAGGCACACAGCTTTGTCTACTTTTTTATCAAAGATGGCCAAAATCCGCCGATCCAGATCAAAAATGTGCAAGACCAACAGACGACTGACAGACCGAGATAGGGGCCGGGTATTCGAAACCAAAGTCTGGCGCGATCCGGAAACCGACGGCCAGGACGAGCAAACGTGCTCCGATGCGAATAGAAATACTCTGTCCGATAGGCTGGCTGGTATGAAGTTTTCCGGCAATGCACAAAATCGCGTAAACGCCGAGTCCCAACCCGCCCATGAGCGCCACATGCCATCCAGAACCTTCTGTCCATGGCGCTCCCACCCGGGGAGCACCGGCAAGCATCAATCCGGTCCCGGCTAGAAACGACGATCCTGCAAGCATCAGGATTTCAGATTGGAAAACCGCCTTGCCAATGTAGGCTTCCGCCACCCGGTCCATGAAGGCATGCGCCAGCATTACGGAAAGACAAAAGGCAAATGCCAGCAATCTCTCTGTTTTCTCTGCCAAGAAAGGCGGAGCACACAGAATAGGAGCACCGATAGCCATGCCACATCGGCAACGGCGCACAGAAGTCCCAAATCATCCCAGCCGAACAAACCGATGATGCGGCCGGCACCCCAAACGGCAGCAAGAGACCAGAGCGCCCTCCCCTGAAGTGGTGGACTAGCCGTCCATTCCGGCGCCGCCGTTGTTAAAAACCCAATCAAGGCGGCCTTGAAGGCGCAGATGGCTTTTCGTTGCATGTGGAGGCACGACTTCGCCGTCTTTGATATCGAGAAGGACAACCGCCGGGCCGCCTTCGTGCTGACATACCAAGAGGTGTCAACTGCGCAGCCCTATAGACTTACTTCGACGGCAATTTGCCTGTGTCAATCGAACTCGTACCGGCCAACGCTGAAGCGGAAAGCGTCAACGACAGTGCGGTCGCCAGAAAGAATCTCATCTTTCAAGTCCTTTTGTTTTGAACCGCGAAAAAGCGGTAAAGTTACTGGCTAGCTGTTGCCTGGTTCTTGGATGGAATTGGCCGGGCCGGCCTGGAAAGAATGAATGCTGCGGCGAGCGTCATGCACGCTGCTTGCACAAATAAGACGGGCACAGGCGCGGAAAGCCCGACGCTCAATGCGAATGCTCCGGCCATCATCATGATCGAGACAAATTTGAAACGTGTGGCGATCGCACCGTTCTCTTGCCAATCAGCAATGATGGGTCCGAAAACCTTGTTGTTTTCCAAATACGCCTGAAGACGCGGAGAGCTCTTTCCGAAAGCAAAAGCGGCCAGGATTACAAAAGGAGTCGTTGGCAAGACCGGAAGGGCAACTCCCAAAAAACCGAGGCCTAGGGCACAAAACCCGATAAAATGCCAAAAGGTATCTTCTGCATGGGGTTTGAGAGTTTTAAGAACGCGCTTCACGAGAGAACTCTAATCTGGAGTATTTAAATCATATTTTAGACTGAGCTAACCAACTGCTGTTTGACAAAGGTCAAGCAGGTGAAATTCTTAAGGCCTTCAGAATGCCTGTTGAGGAGTGGATGGTGTCCAAAGCTGGAAACGATGCCGGTTTCCAAGGATGCTTGGAGACCGGAAGTAGCAGGATGTTTTGCAAACTGAATATGCTCAAACCGGCCGTCAGTCACTCGGTCCAATCATTTTCTCAGGACGCACGAGCGCATCAAAGTCGACTTCCGAGACATATCCAAGGCTCAATGCTTCTTCGCGCAAGGACGTTTCGTTCTTGTGGGCCGTCTTGGCGATTTCAGTCGCCTTATCGTAGCCGATGGCCGGCGCAAGGGCGGTCACAAGCATAAGGGAGCGTTCCATAAGCGCAGTGATGTTGTCTTCATTGGCTGTGATGCCAGACACGCAGCGGTCTGCGAAGCTGATAGATGCATCGGCCAGCAGCTTGATAGACTGCAGCATGGCATAGCCCATGACCGGTTTGTAGACGTTGAGTTCAAAATGTCCCTGGCTGCCCGCCATTGAGATGGTCGCATGATTGCCGTGCACCTGGGTGCAGACCATGGTCATCGCCTCGCACTGGGTCGGATTGACTTTGCCCGGCATAATCGATGAACCCGGCTCATTTTCCGGCAAGGAGAGTTCACCAAGACCGGAGCGCGGGCCGGACCCAAGAAAACGAATGTCATTCGCAATCTTGAAAAGCGAGACTGCCACAGTGTTCAGGGCTCCGTGCGCGTAGACATAGGCATCGTGGGCAGCAAGCGCCTCGAACTTGTTCTCTGCGGTCCGGAAGGGCAAGCCGGTAATGGCGGCCACTTCCGCTGCAAACGAACTGTCGAAACCCTTTTTGGTGTTCAGCCCTGTGCCAACGGCCGTACCACCTTGGGCCAGGTCATAAAGGCCGTCGAGCGCTTCCGTGACGCGCCGGATACCTAGCTCCAGCTGGGCAGCATACCCGCCGAACTCCTGCGCCAGGGTCAAAGGGGTGGCATCCTGCGTATGGGTGCGGCCAATCTTTACGATATGCGCCCATTCTTCGACCTTCTTATCGAGAGCCGTTTTCAGATGAGCCAGCGCAGGCAGGAGCGTTTCCTTGATTTCGCGGGCTGCAGCAATATGCATGGCCGTCGGGAAAGTATCGTTCGAGGACTGGCTCATATTGCAGTGATCGTTCGGATGAACGGGATCCTTGGAGCCAACGACACCGCCGAGGATTTCAATCGCACGATTGGCAACGACTTCATTGGAGTTCATGTTCGATTGAGTGCCCGAACCGGTCTGCCAAACGACCAGCGGGAAGTGCTCATCCAGCTTTCCCAATGCCACTTCAGAAGCTGCCTGTTCAATCGCCCCGGCAAGTTTTGGATCAAGTTTGCCTTGCGCTTTGTTCACCCGCGCCGCCGCCTGTTTGATAACACCAAGTGCGTGCACCAGTGGGCGAGGCATTGTCTCGCCACCAATCGGGAAATTGATCAGCGAGCGGGCGGTCTGGGCGCCATAATACTTGTCTGAAGGAATTTCGAGGCTACCGAACGAGTCGGTTTCGGTACGAACTGTCTGGGACATGGGTTCCTCGTCTAGAAAGGCTGATTGGTGTTTTAATTGGAGGATGCGGCCGGTATTTCCATGCAGGTAGAAGCACCGATTAGGTAACTTGTTTCGGAGACAGTCCGAATTCTCGTTTGAAGGCGGTCGAAAAATTGGCAGGCGATGAATAGCCTGAGATATGCGCAGCCTCAGCAATTGTCAGGCCGTCGCGCTCTAGCGCTTCCCGTGCTTTCTCCAGCATGAACCTCCGGATAAAGCGCGATGTCGACAGGCCATAGGTGCGGTTCAACAGGCGCTGCAAGGAGTTGGGGCTCATTCCGGCAGTGGCTGCCAGTTCATCAGCTGTAATCCAGTGCCCTTGCTGTTCAGTCAAAAACCGCTCGACGGATTCCAGCTTCTGCCGGTCCTTACCATCGACCGAATTTATGAATGCGGGTGTGTGCTGTGAGGAAAACTTCTGGAAGGCTTCTTCCAGCAACCCATAGGCACGGGTTGCGATGTAAAGTTTATATTGGAACGGCGAGCGGTTTGGCGCGGCGATGATTTGCTCCGCCAGGCTGATCGCATGTGCACTGGGTGTCCATTTCAACGTTGCGAAATGACGTTCTGCGAAATCCTTGAACACAGCAAAATCCTGGTCGGACAAGTCGAGATGCCCAAACAGCCACTCGTGCGAAATTGATAGGATCACCTTTTTTATCCGGGCTCCTTTGCGGGCTATGCGGATAAATTTTTCCGGTTTGCTCTGGGAAAACACCATGGCCTCAGGGATCCAATGGTGGGCTTCTGGATCATAGCCCGGCATAGGCATCTTGAAGTCACCGATGAATGCGTCGATCTGGCCTTCAAGAAAAAGCGATACACATATGCGCGGCCCACATTCGGCTTCCAACGTCAGATCGTGCAGATCTTCCGCATTCGAAAAATGAACCGTCAGGCCGTCTTCAAGTTTTACAAAGCCGATGGCGCCGCGCAGCACTTGATCATCTGTCTCCAGGCTTGGCCCAAGCCAGCGTTTTGGGCGCGACTCCTTTTGGCCCATCAGGTCTTCTTTGGTGACGAAATGGCGATGATGATCTGTTGGTATGAACATGCCAGGAACCATGCTTGAGTGGATCGATGCTGCAGTGGGTCCTGTTTGGCTGAAGAAGCTTTTTGAAAAAGCACCATTTGGCTTCAGGCATCATTTCGCAAAGAAGTTTGGGTGGTCCGCAAACGCTTTCCGAATTGTCCGGTCGCAGTCCTCCCTTTATTAAATACCTGAATTTTACAGTCAAGTTATACTGGCCCACACGTTCAAAGGCGTGGCAGACAGGCCGGCTGGGTTTTGGGGAACATGATGTCAGGTGGAATTTTTATGCGGACGGCCATTTTGGCATCCGTCAGCACACTCGCTCTTACAACTGGATCGGCGCTCGCTGAGGATGTTCAAGAGCTCGATGTCATCGTTGTTCAGAACAGGTTTGCTGAAACATTTGAGACGCTGGAAACGTCCACTCAAATCACACAAGACGACATTCAGAACCGCCAGCCGGTTGACCTGAAACAATTATTCCAAACAACTCCATCAGTGACGACCGCTGGTGGAAGCACCGCTTCCCAGAAGTTTTATGTTCATGGCGTCGACCAGTCGAAACTGAATGTGACCATTGACGGCGCACGCCAGAAAAACAACGTTTGGCACCACAATGGCAACATCGGAATCAATCCGATGTTTTTGAAGGCGGTGGATATCAACGCAGGTGTCGCCCCGGCCGATCATGGCCCCGGTGCCTTAGGTGGTAGCGCAAGATTTGAAACGGTCAATGCAACGGACTTGCTCAAAAAGGGACAGGAACTCGGTGGGCTCGTGTCCGTTGGGTATGACACAAACTCCGAGACCTTGACCGGCACGGCTGCGGCTTATGGTGCGCTTCTGACATGTAGCTTCCATCTGGCTTCACATCCTTATAACTGGCCTGTTGCCTTGGCGATTGCCGCATCGGTTTGCAGCAGATCCTCTGCCGACAAGGCTAGGTGTGCGTAAAGCTTGCTGTCGGGTTTCAGGATGCCACTTTTGCGCAGCGATGCGTTGAACGCCTTGGCCTGCGCTGCATTGTTCTTGAGCGTATCGCGGTAATCGCGCACCGGCTCGCCGGTGAAGACGACATCAAAGAGCATGGGCTCGCCAACGATCTGGTGAGGCACGCCCGCAGCTGACAGATGCGTGGTGTAGCTTTGCATCAACTGCTCACCGTGTGCTGTGAGCTTTTCATAGGCGCCCGGACGGCGCAGGACTTCCAGCGTCTTCAAGCCCGCAACACTCGCAACCGGGTTGCCGCTCAATGTCCCGACCTGAAAGGTGAAACTCCGGTCGCCGACAATCGCCTTGTCGAAATGCGCCATGATCTCGGACCGGCCAGCAATGGCTGCGAGCGGGAAGCCGCCGCCGATAATCTTTCCAAGCGTGCACAGATCCGGCACGACGCCGTAGTACTCCTGCGCACCGCCATAAGCGAAGCGGAAACCGGTGACCACTTCATCAAAGATCAGGACAATTTCATGCTTGGTTGCCAGATCCCGCAAGGTCTGGAGAAACCCCGGTGCGGGCGGGATCAGCCGCTGCAAGGGTTCCACAATGATACAGGCAATTTCGCCGGCGTATTCCTCAACCAGAGACGTGACGAAATCCGCATCGTTGAACGGCGCAATCAGCATGTTGTCACGCACGCTTTCCGGGATACCGGCGGAATCTGGAACGGCTTGCGGGAAATTGACGAGCGTTTTCGGCGAAAGGCTCATCAAGGCTTCGCCGGACATGCCGTGGTAGCCGCCCTCGAATTTGAGGATTTTGTCTTTCCCCGTAAAGGCGCGGGCCAGCCGCATGGCGTACATGTCCGCTTCTCCGCCAGTGGACACGTACCGGACTTGCTCAGCGCAGGCCATGGCCTCGACCAGGGCTTCTGCAAGCTCAATGCCGGCCGCATTGTTGGTGAAGAACGTCATGCCCTTGCCGAGCTGCTCGTGCACCGCGTCCAGCACTTCCGGATGACCATGGCCCAGGATCATGGGGCCGGACCCGATCAGATAGTCGATGTATTCTTTGCAATCTTCGTCCCAGACCCTTGATCCCTTGCCTTCACGCAAGATCAAAGACGGATCGAAATTTCCAAACCCGGCCGCAGGCAGGACTTCGCCTGCACGGTCTTTCCAATCGGATTGCGAGATATTCGTTTTCATGGGCGTGCCTCTCAGGCTGGCCTTATGCCACTAGGTCGAGAATGGGATCTCCGAGCACATCCGGATCGGGCGATACACCCAATCCCGGACCACTTGGAGGAGAAATGAAACCACCGGTCCGCGAGGGCGCAGCGGGATCAATTCTGGGTGCAACATATCCGGACAAATCACAGACATTCATGATGCCCTGGCGCGGTGTCGCGGCGGCGACATGAAGCGCTGCAGCTGTTGCGATATCCGAACCCCAAGTATCCTCAACACACATGCGCGCGCCGGCATAGAGGCAAAAGTCCCGGGCTTTTCGAAGTTCGGTAATGCCACCGAATTTGGACAATTTCAGAGCCACCGCATCCATGCAGCCAAGCTCATAGGCCTTCAAAAGACTGGTTGTGTCATGGGCGTTTTCGTCGAGCTTCATCGGCAAGCCGGTGGCAGCCCTGACGGCAGCGCACTCTTCCAGCGTCTGGCACGGCTGTTCCAGCATGATGTCGAGATCGGCAACAGCCCGCCCGACGCGCGTGGCATCCATGCGCGTTGCACCGCAATTCCAGTCGCCATAGACGATCGGGCCGGGACCAACCGCCTCGCGAACAAGACGCAAGCGAGCAACGTCTGCCTGCCAATCATCGTCCGCACCGAGCTTGACCTGAATCTGGCTCATGCCCGCCGAAATCGCGTCTTTGGCGATCCGGACCATGTCCTCCGGCGCGATGCATGTGATGGAGTGATAGAGCGGGAGTTGATCTGTCTGCAGCCCGCCAAGCAGGGTGTAGATCGGCAGCCCGCAAGCCTTTCCGGTCAAATCCCAAAGCGCAATGTCGATGGCAGATTTTGCATAGACATGACCGATCAGGTGCTTGTTGCAGGCCGCCATCGCAGCCTCCGCGCCAATCGGGCTCCGGCCGATCAGAACGGGCGCGAGTTCTTCGAGAGCCGGAGCAACACCGTTGGCATAGGCGGGCAAATAATGAGGGATTGGGCAGACTTCGCCCCAACCGGAGACCCCTTGTTTGGTCTCGATCCGCACAACCATGCTGTCCACGGTGGCACAGGCCTTGCCGGATGCCATGTAGTAGGTCTCATGGCTTGTCAGTGGAACCCGCCACAGGGACAGACCCGAGATTTCTAGATCAGGCACGTTTCTCATGCGGCGTCTCCATATACCGCGATCGGGTCACCAAGAATTTCAGGATCAGGTTCGACACCGATGCCTGGGTTCTGATCGAAATGAACAAAGCCTTTGACATTGCGAGCGCCTTGGCCGGGAACTGGATCAACAGCAAGATGCGCATGGCACAGCCAGCTTGCCAGTCTATTGACCTCTGGCGTTGCAGCTGCCAGATGCAAGGCGGCGGTGTCTGCAAACGCGGTTCCGCCCGTGTCTTCAATGTGCATCTGCCAACCGACCGAGATGCCGAAATCCCGGATCTGTTTCGCCTTGGTCAGTCCGCCGACTCGGTTCGGCTTGACCTTGACGCCCTGACAAGTCCCGGCTTTCCAGGCATCAAGATGATCTGTAAAAGAATGCAGACATTCATCCAGCATGATTGGCTGAGGCACTTTGGCGGCCACAAGCGCACACTCGGCAAGCGTTTCACATGGCTGCTCGACCCAGTCCCTGGCAGCAACCGAGTTCAAAACCTGCAGTGCAACACCTGGTGTCCAGGCCCGGTTCACATCGAAGGTCACCTGTTCATCCGGCGCCAAGGCCGCAGAAATTGCTTCGATCCGATCAATGTCTGCCTTGAAATTGCTCCCGCCGACCTTGGCAGAGTGGGTCTTGTAACCCTTGGCACTGGCGGCCTGAATATCCGCGATCATTTCATCTGGCGTACCGGTTGAAATTGAAGAGTTGATCGCGACCTCTGCAGGGGTTTCCGCTCCGAAGAGCCGCCAAAGAGGGGAACCGCTTGATTTGCGAAGGATGTCCCAGCAGGCAATGTCCAAAGGTGCTTTCGCGTACGGGTGTCCGGGCAATTGCAGATCCATCGCCCGATTGACCGTCTCCAGAGCCCGCGGGTCCTTGCCGATCAAGGCCGGTGCCAGGAGCTCTATAGCCGCACGCAAACCTGAACCATGGGCCGGCAGGTAAGTATGACCCCACGGGCACCCTTCCCCCCACCCGGTGAGACCTTCGTCGGTTTCAATGCGTACAAAGGTGCTGTCGAGCATCTCAAATTTCAGCCGCCCACCGGAAAGCCAGTAGGGTTTGGAGAGCGGCAGATCGATCTGCCAAACCGAGATCTTTGTGATCTTCATGCGGCCTCTCCATAGGTGGCCACAGGTTCTCCAAGAGAGGTAAAATCCGGAGCGATGCCGAGCCCCGGTGTGTCGGGGGCAAAGAGCTTTCCACCCTCCGTCTTTGGGGCCGGTGTCCCTGTCGAGCGGGTGTTGTAATTGCAAAGGTCCGTTGTGTTTTGCAGATATTCCGCTGGTGTGGACGCTGCGAAATGGGCAAGCGTTGCGGTTGCGATTTCGCCGCCCCATGTGTCTTCGGCGACGACCGGTATCCGGTTGTCCAGGAAAAAGTCCCGCACCCTCCGTGCCTTCGATAACCCGCCGAGATTCGAGATTTTCAAACACACCAGATCCGCGCCCTGATCGGTAACAATCCGTTGTGCGGCCCGCATACTGGTCACGCATTCGTCGAGCTTCATTGGCAGATCGATCCGCCGGCGGACTTGAAGGCACTCCTCATAAGTCCGGCAGGGTTGTTCGAAGATGAAGTCAAGATCCCGTGTTGCCCGGGCCACCCGGAGGGCATTGTCAACGCGCCAGCCCTGATTGGCATCGGCTATTGCTTTTTCACCGGGTTTCAGAAGCGGAACGGTTGCGCGAATGCGGTCTATGTCGCTGGACCAGTCCGCACCGACCTTGATCTGGAATTGCCGGTATCCTGCAGCCCGGTGCCGCTCCAGCTCGGCGATCGTCTCTTCGGTTCCTCTATGCGGCGCAACACGGTACATGGGCGCACCGTCCGTGAGCTTGCCGCCGAGGAGAAGCCAAACCGGCGCATCGAGAGACTTTCCAAAAATATCCCAGCACGCGGCATCGAATGGGGCCTTGGCATAGCCGTGGCCCTGAATGGTGTGATCGAGGATCTGCTCGATCCGGGCCACCTGTCTCGGATCTTCTCCGATCAGAACCGGCGCGACGAGCCGCGCGAGCGCTTCAACCCCTTCAGAATGGGCGACCATGTAGTTCTCGCCGCATGGCGTGAACTCACCGCAGCCTTGCACACCCGCATCCGTGTCAATCACGACAACCGAGGCCTTCGCCACCGTGATGGCGTTGCCCGCTCCCCAGCCGTATGCGCCATCGACATAGGGAAGATCTGTCTTGTAGACACGGATGCGGGTGATCTTCATGGGGTCACCACAATGTTGCCCGTGTGCTTCTTCTCGATGAATGCTGTTTGTGCCGCATGAAAGTCCTTAAGCGGATAGGTTGCGGCCAGCGCGGGTCTGATTTCACCGCGTTCAATGTACCCGACGACATCCGGGAAAATATGGGGAGCAATGACGGTCGAGCCGGTAAATGTCAGGTCGCGCAGGTAGAAGGTCCTCAGATCGAGTTCCACGATCGGGCCCGCAATGGCACCGGAGCACGTGTACCGGCCGCCACGTTTCAAGACATTGATCAAGGTGCCCCAATAGGGCCCGCCAACAACATCAGCCACAACAGAAACCGTGTCTTTGCCGGTTGCTGCATTCAAGGCGGCTTTGAGATCCGCCGGTGCGCGCTGAAGAACGTGATCCGCGCCGAGTGCCTTAACGTCTGCATGTTTGGCGGGCGACGCCAGAGCAATAACAGTCGCGCCCCGGCGTTTGGCGAGTTGGACCAAGGCCGATCCGACACCGCCCGAGGCACCAGTCACCAGAACCGTATCTTTTGCACCGACATTGGCGCGGCTGAGCATCCCTTCTGCGGTTGTGTAGGAACAGGAAAAAGTTGCCAGTTCTGCATCAGATAGTGTGCTGACGATGGGTCCGACATTCCGGGCATCAACAACCGTATATTCGGCAAAGCCACCGTTGCACTCGGAGCCAAAATAGCCGGTCTTGTCCATGTTGTCCGGATCGGACCAATCGCGCAGCCAGCAATCGACCATGACGCGCCTGTTCAGGAGGTCTTCAGAAACTCCATCTCCCAACGCGACGATCGTGCCGATCGTATCGGCGCCCTGAATCCGCGGGAAGGTAATGGGGCGTCCGCCCCAGGTCGGGTCTTCCTCTGCGACTTCTCGATAGGCTCCGCCGGTGGTCGCCTCGGAGACCGTTTTAGAATACCAGCCGGAACGGGTGTTCACGTCGGTGTTGTTGAGGCCGCAAGCTCCAACCCTGATCAGAACTTCACCGGCTCCCGGTTCGGGTGTCGGCCAGTGTTCGTGCCAGACGATCTTGTCCAGATCACCATGTCCCTCAAGAACCATCGCTTTCATTGTGGCGGGAATGCTCATTCCGCGGCCACCCCGACCGGTGCATCTGTACGCGGCAAAATGCTGTCCGGATCGTACGCCGGGACATCGAGAACTCTTGCAGCCCTCGCCCCGTTCATGACGACGACTTCCAACTGTGTTCCTGCTTGCGCAGCTTCCGGTTTGACGTAGGCGAAGGCCAGGATCTTGCCGACTGAATGACCGTAGGCAATCGAGCTTGTTGCTCCGACAACCTTCCCGTTCATCAGGACGGCTTCCCCGCCATGACCATCGGCGACGCCATCCGGTTCCACTTCAAGATAGACACAGACCCAAGGGAGTGCGCTTTCCGCGCTCTTTGCGGTTTCTTCACGGCCGAGGAAGTCACCCTTGTCGAGTTTGACGAAGCGCATCACATCCGCTTCCGGCAAAGTGACTTCGTTTGTCAGTTCACCAGCGCCTTTGAAGCCTTTTTCGAGCCGCAGGGCATTCATTGCAAATGACCCGTAGTCCGCGAGGCCGAGAGGCTCCCCGGTCGCCCAAAGTGCCTCATACACCGCCAGCATGTCTTCCCGGGGAACGTGGAACTCCCAACCAAGCTCGCCTGCATAGGACATGCGGAAGGCCCACAGTTTGCGGCCTGCCACTTCGATTTCTTGTGCCGTCAACCACCGGAACGACGCATTGTCCAGAGCGGCCGGGGTATTGGGAGCCAGAATATCGCGGGCCCGCGGCCCGTTCAGCGCCATCGCCCCCCAGTCGGTCGAGAGGTTTCGGACCATTACAGATTCACCGTCAAGGTGCTGGGCCAAGTGATCAAGGAGACGCTGTTCGAAGAACGCCGCGCAGACGAGATAGAACCGGTCCGGGCCAAGCCGCACCACGGTCAGCTCCAGCTCAATCCGGCCACGCCGGTTGAGCATATGGGTCAAGGCGATGCCGCCAACCTTTTTGGGAAGCTTGTTGGCAACGAGACGATCAAGGTAGGGTTCTGCGTCCGGACCGGACACTTCGATCTTGGTGAAAGCCGAGATATCCATGATGCCGGCAGTGTCCCGCACAGCCCTCATTTCCTCAGCGACCACGCCATGCCACTCAGGCCGGTTGAAGGAATAATAATCGCGCTGCTCCAAGCCGTCCTTTGCGAACCAGCGCGGCCGTTCATGGCCATAGACTTCTTCGTAAACCGCACCCTTGTCTTTCAAACGCTCATAAAGCGGGCTGGGTTTGATCGGCCGACCTTCCAGGCGGTTGAAGTGCGGGAACGGAATTTCGTGGCGCAGGCAATAGTCTTCCTTGGCCTTGATCACCTGCCAATCCTTGTCGGCATAGTCACCGAACCGGCGCGGATCGAATTCGCGCATGGAAATGTCGGCAGCGCCATGCACCATCCATCTGGCCAGCTCGCGGGTAAGGCCCGGACCCCAACCGATGCCGATTTGGGTGCCGCAGCAGCACCAGTAATTCTTGACGCCGGGA
Source organism: Roseibium sp. (assembly GCF_965216085.1). Lineage (GTDB taxonomy): Bacteria > Pseudomonadota > Alphaproteobacteria > Rhizobiales > Stappiaceae > Roseibium. Next base: position 4,870,314 of record NZ_OZ244138.1, read on the forward strand.
GCTGGGCCAATGAGGGGGTTGCCGTCCGGTGGGTGTGAAATCGCACCGTGAACTTCCCGCTTGATGCCGAGTTCTGCGAAAATTGGCATCCGGTCCATGGCGTTTTCCAGCCAGGGCATGATCCGGTCATAGTCGGCCTCAAACAGTTCGTTTTCCGCTTCCCAGGGGCAATGGTCTTCCCAAACCGTGTTTGGGTTTTCCTTTTCGTAGATCCCTATCAACCCGGATTTCTGCTCCATGCGGATATAGCCGGAGACCAGCTTGTCGTCGCGAATGACTGGAAGTTCTTTATCCAAATCAAGGAACTCAGGAACCGTGTCCGTGACGATGTAATGGTGGGTCATGGAAGTCATCGGCAGTTGCAAGCCGCTCCATTCGCCCATTTGGCGCGCATAGGTGCCACCCGCATTGACCACGTGTTCGCAGGTAATGTCGGCAAGTTCCGTGAACACCTTCCATTCGCCAGTCGGCAGCTGCTTGATGTCTTTTGCGCGACAGCGCCGGATAATTTTGACACCGAGTTTCCGGGCACCGATAGCAAGCGCCTGTGTCACGCCGGATGGATCTGCATGCCCATCGTCAGGTGTGTGAAGCGCGCCGAGAACGCCGTCGAGATTGTAATAGGGATGCAACTCCCGGATCCGGTCCGGACCCACAAGTTCCATCGGAAATTGAAGCGCACGGCCAACGCTCATGGTGTGGCTCAGCCAATCCATTTCGTCTTCAGTATAGGCGAGACGGAAAGACCCGCAGCCATGCCAGGTGACGGACTGCCCGGTCTCTTCTTCCAGTTGCCCGGAATAAAGATCGATGTTGTAACCGACGCATTTTCCAAGGCCAAAGCTGGAGGTGGAATGGGTAATCTGGCCTGCAGCATGCCAAGTCGAACCGGATGTCAATTCTGCCTTTTCCAAAAGCACAACATCGGACCAACCTTCATGCGCCAGATGATAGGCAAGACCACATCCCATAATACCGCCGCCAACGACGACGACACGCGCCGAAGACGGCAATTTCGTAGCTCCAAGTTCCGACACGTCGCATCTCCATGGACCGTAATTTTTCGATGGACAGCGTAATTGTACAAATGTACTCTCGTCAATCATGAATGATATGAATGTACCAAAATCTGATTTGAAGGCGCCGCAAACAGTGCTGGACGACCTGGCTTCCGAGCTTGAGGAACTCACTCCCGAGCTGCGCAAGGCGGCCAGCTATGTGCTTGAAAACCCGAATGATGTCGGTGTCAGCTCGATCCGCGAAATTGCAGATGCAGCAGGCGTGAAACCCAACACCTTCGTCCGGATGGCGCGGTCGGTGGGATTCGAAGGCTACGAGGATTTCCGGCAGCCGTTCCGTGAAGCGATCCGCAGCCGGGGCACGGATTTCCCGGATAGGGCCCGCTGGCTGCAATCTCTGTCAAAGGGTGGTCAGCTCGGTGAACTCTTTGCCGAAATGGCGGCCTGTGCGATCTCCAACATCGAAAACACATTTGCGGCGACCGACGCTGATGCAATGAAGGCGGCGGCCGATGCGATCGTCAACGCACGGCACACCTATGTGCTCGGGGTTGGTGTCAACAATTCCAACGCCCGCAACTTCACTTACCTCGCGGATATGGCCGTCGATACAATCTGGACGATCCCGCGCTTGGGCTCGATCGCAACGGATGACTTGGCACGAGCAGATACCCGAGATGTCCTTGTCGCCATGACCTGCAAGCCGTATCGCACCGATGTCATTGAAGCGGTAGAAGTCGCTCGCGAACAGTGCCTAACCATCATCGCAATCTCCGACAGCCCAGCGTCCCCCATCGTGGTCGGCAGCGATCACGCCTTCATCATCGATGCTGAAACACCGCAGTTTTTTCCCTCGTCCGTATCGACAATCGCGCTCTTGGAAACTCTGCTCGCCTTTGTCATTGCCGATGCGCCGCCGGATGTGGTTGCCAGTATCGAGCGTTTTCACACCCGCCGCCATGCCATGGGGCTCTACATGCAAGAATGGAAGGACCGCTCATGAACGTTCACAGTCAGCTGATCCATTCGCTTGAAGCCCGGTATTATACCGATCCGGCTCATTTTGAGCAGGAAAAAGGCGGTCTGCTGGCGCGAACGTGGCAGTTTGCCGGACATGCGTCCCTTCTGCAAAAGCCAGGAGACTATTTCACGGTTGAGATCGCCGACGAAAGCATCGTTTGCCTCAAGGACCGCGACGGCGTGTTGCGCGCCTATTACAACGTTTGCCAGCATCGAGCCCATCAACTGGTCCAGGGCGAAGGCAACACCAAGCTTCTGGTGTGCCCCTATCACAGTTGGACCTATGAGCTCACAGGCGGACTGCGCTCCGGTCCGAATGTGAGATCAGTACCTGGCTTTGACCGCAATGAGATCTGCCTGACGTCTGTCCGAATTGAAGACTTCTGCGGCTTCCTGTTTGTGAACTTAGATCCCGATGCCAAGCCAATGGACGCGTGGTTTCCCAACGTCCAGGAAGAGCTGAGATCCTTTGTGCCGCATATCGACCGGCTACAGCCGCTCGAGTGGGTGGAAATAGAAGAAAACTGCAATTGGAAAGTCTCGGTCGAGAACTATTCCGAGTGTTATCACTGCCCCATCAACCACCCGACTTTCGCAACCGGTGTCATCAAGCCCGAAACCTATGACATCCAGCCTCAAGGGTTTTGCCTGCGCCATACAACAGAATGTCAAAATCTGGAGCGCATGACCTATGAGATTGACCTCAATTCCAACGAACATGCAGGAGACTATTCATCCTGGTTCTTGTGGCCGCTGTTCTCCTTCCAGGTCTATCCAGGCAACATCCTGAACACCTATCATTGGCGGGCGGTCGATGTGGATCACGTCGTCGTCTGGCGCGGCTGGTACACGATTGACGGCGTCGACAGTGAGGTGGTGCGCCGCCTTGCCGTGCAGGATCGCTCCACCACGGTGGAAGAAGACATCTACCTGGTGGAATCCGTTCAACGTGGGCTGAAAAGCCGGGGCTACAAACCCGGTCCGCTGGTTCTGGATCCAGCCTGCGGTGTGCATTCCGAACATTCGGTACAGGCGCTGCAAAGCTGGATGCGCGACGCATGATTGGCAGAATTCAAGCTCACTGGCAAAACTTCATCGATGGCGAATTTGTGGATGGCGGTGCCGGACGTCTCGAAGTACTCAATCCGGGCACCGGAGAGAAACTTGCCGAGCAGGCGCTGGCGGATGCCGCTGACGTCGATCGCGCGGTTCGGGCCGCCAAACGGGTCAGCGATAGCCGCACGTGGATGGATCTTCGCCCTGTTGAGCGCGGCCGGATCGTCCGCAAGATGGGCGATTACCTTCTGGAACGTATCGATGAAATTGCCCCGATCCTGACCCGGGAAGCCGGAAAGCCACTTTGGGAAGCCAAACTCGAAGTCGAGGGCGCAGCGCGGTACTTCGAATATTACGGCAATCAGGCCGAAACCATGGAAGGCCGGTCGATCCCGTTGGGCGGCGGGTACTTCGACTTTACGGTCCACGAACCCTTTGCCGTTTCCGCCCAGATCATTCCGTGGAACTATCCGATGGAGATGACGGCACGGTCTGTTTCCGCGGCGCTCGCTGTTGGATCCGCTGTGGTGGTCAAGACACCGGAACTCGATCCGCTCACGAACCGGTATTTTGCAGATGCGGCCCTCGCCTGCGGTCTGCCGGCAGGCGTCTTGAATATCCTCTGCGGTCTTGGCAAGGAGGCCGGAGCGGCCTTGTCCGCCCATGCTGACGTCAATCAGATCGTCTTTACCGGGTCCGTGGCAACAGGCTCAGCCATTGCGACGGCTGCGGCCCGGAACATTGTGCCCTGTGTACTTGAACTTGGAGGGAAATCGGCTGCGCTCGTCTATGATGATGCCGACCTCGATGCCTTTCTCTCGGATGTCCGCTGGGGGATCTACTTTAACGCTGGGCAGGTGTGTTCGGCCATGTCCCGCGTCATCGCCCATGAAGCCATCCATGACAAGTTGGTGGACGGCATTGTCGGTATGGCGGAAGGCCTCAAGGTCGGCCCGGGTCTCGAGTTTCCGGACTTTGGCCCCAACATGGGCCCGATGATCTCTGAAGGCCAATGTCAACGCGCTGCTGGCATGGTCTCTCAAGCTGAACGCGAAGGAGCCCGGGTTGCGACCGGCGGCCGCCGCATGAACCGCCCAGGTTACTTTCTCGAACCAACAGTTTTGACCGGCGTCGCCCCTGATATGGCGATTGCAAGCGATGAAGTTTTCGGGCCAGTGCTGTCGGTTCTGAAGGCACGGGATGAAAGTGAAGCGCTCGAGATCGCTAACGGCACACCCTACGGCCTCGTGGCTGGGGTCTTCACCGCCAATGTCGATCGGGCCATGCGCGCCTCCCGGCAACTCCGGGCAGGTCAGGTGTTCGTCAATGAATGGTATGCTGGTGGGGTTGAAACGCCGTTCGGCGGTTTTGGCAAATCCGGCTATGGCCGGGAAAAGGGCCGCGAGGCCCTGCTCAACTACGTTCAAACCAAAAACATTGCAATCAGGATAGGCTGATGGACCAGGATCTATTTGAAAAAGGACTTGCTCAACGCAAGGCAACCCTTGGTGCGGAGTATGTGGAGAAGAACCTTGCGGCCGCCGATGATTTTACACGGCCGTTTCAGGAGGCAATGACGGCCTGGTGCTGGGGTTTTGGCTGGGGCGATGATGTCATAGACGCCAAGACCCGCTCCATGATGAACCTCGCCATGATCGGGGCGCTCGGCAAGATGACCGAGTGGGAAACCCATTGCCGCGGTGCCGTCACGAATGGCGTTTCCAAGGAGGAGATCCGCGCCATCATTCATGTGATCGGCATCTATTGCGGCGTCCCGCAGGCCCTCGAATGCTTCCGGGTGGCCAAGAAGGTTCTTGAGGAAGAAAATCTGATTTGAGGCGCGATACCGCCCGTTCTGATACGCACGGTCCCGCTCAATGCGAAGCATAGAGTGTTAGATTTAAGTATGCTCTACCAGGCCTACGGCTTCCTCGATGTCTATGCCTAAATACCTGACCGTTTTCTCAATCTTGGTAACTAGGCAGGATCTGGATCGCGCGCATGTTACCGATTGAAAAATCTATAAGATCCTCTCCTCAATTTGGTATCGTTCCTTATTTACGAGAGCCTGATCCCCCAGGATAGGTTCAGCCACTACCTTCGAGGGTCACATATGACATCACCCTTGCAGCTCCCCGGCTCCTGGATTTCTGCTCGCCAACACGCTCTGGCATCAAACGGGGAATGAAAACATAGGCTTTCATTGCTCCGGGCATCATGATCAACACGAAAAACCTGCCCCATCGAAGTGGTACGGAATTCCATGTGGGGGCGATATTGAATCTATTCGCCGCACCGCAACTATCTGTTGGCTTGCATGATTACTATTATGCCCAGATCATTGTAGTTTCAGGCTCGAGTACCACACTCGGCGGTTTCAGGCATGAGCCCCTCGAAGTTAGCCTTGGCTTTGTCTGACGCCCGAGGCGACAGGTCGTGATTGTCGCTCTCCGGAAAATGGATGCATGACTTCCACGCTAACAATCCCTTTTAATCCGACTACGCTACAATCGTTGGCGCCCGGAAACTCTAGATGCCATCTAATTGAGGCGATTAATTAACGCCCGAGCAAGACCAAACGAAGTAACGATTTCTTGGCGCCAGTGATGAGATCGTTTCATGCATTGAAAAGAATGCTCTGGAACAAATACGACCGATTTTGATGTAGTGGTGGGATCCGAAGTTTATGCTATTAGGTCGTGAAGCCGACTTGCGGTTCACAGGAGACCTGCCCGGCGTAAACAGCGTATTGGCAGACAAGCTTCCTGATTGAAGTTTTATAAGTAGACTTTCCGCCAATTCGAGCACACGCTAGGCCACGACCCACAGCGTTTGATAAAGAGTTCGCTACTTGACGGAGGCAAGTTGCGCTAGTCCAACGGCGCTTCTCCGGCGAGCTTGCCCAAGACGACCGCGCTCAGAAGGCCATTGCCGGAGAGATAGCCGCTGTCTCCGCTGCCTGAAACACCGCACGCAGCCCCGCCGCAGGCGTAGAGGTTGGGGAACACCGTACTGTCGGTGCGATAAACACGAGCATCTTTGCCCGTTCGAAGTCCACCTTGCGTGTGAAACAACGCGCCGGTTACGCGGACACCAAAGTAAGGTGTTTTCAAGGCTGGGCTTTTGAAGGTGCGGCCGAAAGCATCTGGGCCGTCTTCTGGAATGGTGTTCATGGTCTCCACGAACGGGCCAACCGGCAAGCCGAGCTCTCCTGCCAGACCTTCGAGTGTTGCCGATACCTTGATGGCAGTGGCAGTTTCGGCCTGTTTGAAATCCTCAAACTGCCGGGCAATTTCGGCGATACGGCCATCGAAAATGGCATAGGCCTCGCCCCTCGGCTGGGAAAGGACCGCACGTGCGGCTTCAGAATACCCTTTGGTCTCATTCCAGAAACGCCGGCCCTCACAGTTGACCTGGACTCCCCCCTCCATGATGACCGCCCAGGTGATCAGGATGCCATGGGGATGTGCGACGTTTCCGTGTCCCTGATAGGCGTTCAGGTGTTGAAGATCGGCACCGATCTCATGCCCCCAAAGCAGTGCTTCACCTCGGTTGCCGTCATGCCCGAACCAAACACCGTTTTCGATCTCCGGCATGAATTGATGTACCAGGTCCCTGTTTCCGCCAAAACCGTTGCAAGCCAGAACGAGCTTGTGACAGCCGATTGTCTCAACGCCGCCATCTGGTCGCGTAACAGCAACACCGGAAACGCGGTCACCTTCCAAAAACAAACGATGGGCTCGGCGCTCACAAATGATGTCTATCCCGGTGCTTTCGCATGTTGCCCGCAACCTGTCGATCAACTCCGCTCCCGACCGTGTCGGCAGGCCGTGCATGCGCCTGCGGCTGTGGCCAGGATAATCAAAATTGGACACCACCGAAAACGGCATTCCGAAAGTTTCCGTCAGCCAGTCAATGACCGGACCTGACGCATTGGCCAAACGGTCGACCAACGCTTGCTCGTTTTCGTTGTCAGCCTTGGTCTGAATGTCAGCTGCGAACAGCACCGCTTCATCGTCAATTCCGGCAACAGCCTGAGCTTTTGTTCCCGCGGCCGGGATCAACCCGGCGGAAAGGGCGGTCGATCCTTGCGGCACTGGGTCGGCCTCAATCACCAGCACCGACTGACCGGCTTCATGGGCCGCAAGCGCCGCCACCAAACCGCCGGCTCCCGCACCGATAATCAGGGTTTCACAGGTTAGGTCGAAGGCGTCAGGCGCAGGAACAACGTCAGGTTTCATTGCGGTCATAGGCAACGCCCTTGGCAAGCATGTCCGCCGTTCCGATCACGCCATTCAAACCATTGAAGTCGAACATCCTGTCGGCAAAGGGCCGGTTGCTGCCATGCTGGTGCAGGCTCTGATAATAATCTTGAGCGGTACGGGCCAGGGCGCGTACGATGCCGCCTGGGAAAATGACGATGGAATAGCCCTGCTCTTCCAGGTCGTCCGCGCCCGTAATCGGTGTTGCACCCCCTTCGACCATATTGGCCAGAAGCGGAACGCGCCCCTCAAAACGCCCGGCGATATCCGAAAGCTGCTCCCGCGATTGCGGAGCTTCGATGAAAAGGACGTCAGCGCCCGCTTCCAGGTAGGTTTCGGCACGGTCAATAGCTGCCTGAAATCCTTCAACGGCAATAGCATCCGTTCGAGCAATGATCAGAGTTTCGCCCGAACGGCGCGCATCGGCCATCGCCCGAACCTTGCCCGCCATTTCCTCTGCAGGGATTAGCGATTTGTCCGACAGGTGTCCGCAACGCTTAGGGTAGGTTTGATCCTCGACCTGAAGCGCTGAAGCTCCGGCCCGCTCATAAAGGCGCATGGTGCGCTGCGCGTTGAGTGCATTGCCGAAACCGGTGTCCGCATCAATGATGACCGGCAATTCGGAGCGGTCAGCGATCAGCGCCATGGTGTCAGTCATTTCCGTCACCGAGGTCAGGCCGATGTCGGGCCGTCCAAGACGTGTATAGGCAACCGCTGCACCGCTTAGATAAAGAGCTTCGAAGCCTGCCGCGGTCGCCAAGGACGCGGTCAATCCATCATAGACCCCTGGGGCGATCAGAATGTCTTTCTTTTGAAGGCGTTGTTTCAGGCTCATAATGTTGCCTCCAGCCAGGCCAGTACGTCCTGGCAACTCATCTCACGGGTAACCGTTGCCAGCGACACCAATGTTGCGTCGTGGACATCCTGATTGAAGGCCGCAGTGCCGTCTGTCAGGAGGACCGTGTCAATGTTGCGTAAATGGGCATCGCGCAATGTGGAAGCCACGCCGCCATTGGTCACGATACCGCCGACGATCAGATTGTCGATGCCGACAGCGCGCATGATGTATTCAAGACGCGTCTGATAGAAGGCGGAATAGGCCACTTTCTCGACCACAAAATCGGCCGGATACAGAACGTCGACCAGAGTGTTGCCGAAACTGCCCGGTGCGAAATCTCCTTTACCCAGAAAGGGACGCAGCTTTTTCAGATGCGGCGCAATCAGCGGCTCGCCGCCGGCGTCGGGAACCAGCGTAAATTGGGCTGAAACATAGTGTCCGCCGCGTTGCCGAATGGCAGCGACCAACGGCGCTATACGCTCCGGCAATGCGGCAATGCTATCTGCACGCTGTCCGGCCCGGCCATAAGCACCTTCTGGATGAATGAAGTCGTTTTGAAGATCGATCGTCAGGAGCGCCGTCCTGGACAAGTCCCACGTGTTCGGCTCGCTCATGACGCGCCCTCCGAAGGTTCGATGATGGTATTGCCAAAGGCGTCGACACGCGCTTGCAGGTCTGGTTCAACGAGCACGGTCGTATCCGGTTGTTCCAAGATTGCGGGTCCCTGAACGACGGTTCCCACAGGCAGCGCGAGCCGGTCGTAAATCGCGGTCTCGTGCCATTCGTCTCCAAAATGGACGTTTCGTTTTGTTCGGGGCTGCGGGTCTTCCGTGCCAGTTGGCGCAAGGGCTCGCAGATCGAATTTTGGCCGAAGTCCTGTCACCGCGCTGCGCAGGTTCAAGACACGCCGGACACCGTTTTCCAGTAGCCGTCCGAAAGCCGCTTCGTAGGCTGCATCGAAGGCCGCTTCAATCTCCGCTGTGGTTGGCGGAAGAACTTTGTCTTTTTCCGTTCGGATTGTTAGCGGCACAGAGACTGTATGCGTCTGGCCGACATAGGCCATGTCCAGTTCAAAACTAAGCGTGCGGCTGTCGAAGCGGGTCCGAGCCGCATCGAGCATTGCCAGCCCTTGGTCGACATGGATCTGCATGAAAGCTGTGAGCGCGACAACATCCAGTTGGTCTACCAATGAATTGATGGTCTGGACAAAATCCTGGCGCATGTCCGCAATGACACAGCCCATCGCTGAGGTAACACCGGGATAACGGGGAACAATGGCGCGGGCGATGCCGACATCCTTGAGCATGGCACCTGCATGCAGCGCGCCACCACCGCCAAACGGCATGAAGGCAAAGCGTTTTGGATCAAAACCTCGCTCAATACTGACAAGGCGGATCGCTCCGGCCATTCGGGAATTGGCCACCCGCAGAATGGCCTCAGCCGCCTGGATGGTGTTCAGGCCGAGAGGTTGGCCGACATGCTGATCGATCGCCTCAGAAGCAGCCTCCACATCGAGCCTTTCAAGTTTTCCGCCGATCGGATTGTCCGGATCGATGCGGCCGAGGACGACATTGGCATCCGTCACAGTCGGGCGGGTGTTCCCCAATCCATAAGCGACTGGCCCGGGGTTCGATCCGGCGCTTTCCGGGCCAATGTTCAAAAGCCCACCCTTATCAACCCAGGCGATGGACCCACCACCTGCACCAATTGTGGTGATTTCGATCATTGGCGTGCGCACCACCATGCCGAAATCGATAGCGGTTTGCGGCGACAGCATCGAGTGGCCGTCCGAAATGAGCGAGACATCGAAACTCGTCCCGCCCATGTCACCGGTGATCACATTGTCAAAGCCTGCCGAAGACGCAATGTAACCGGCCGCGATCACGCCTGCAGCCGGGCCTGACAGTGCTGTGCGGACCGGGAGACGGCAGGCCGTGTCGACCGCCATGACACCGCCATTGGACTGCACAATCATGAACTCGCCGTCAAAACCGCCTGAGGTCAGCGCACGCTCGAGCCGGTCCAGGTATCCGGAGACCTCCGGCTGAAGATAGGCGTTGAGTGCAGTCGTTGAAAACCGTTCAAACTCGCGGATTTCAGGCAGAATCTCCGAAGATGCCGACACATGCGGGTTATGCCAGATCTCGCGTACGGCTGTGACGGCTGCAGCTTCGTTTTCCGGATTGGCGTAAGCGTTGGCAAAAAGGATCGCGATCGCATCACAGCCCTGTGCCTGGAGCTGCCTGGCCGCCGCGCGCACAGCTTCAAGATCAACGGGTGTACGGATTGTGCCGTCGGCCAATGTACGTTCAGGCACTTCCAACCGGTTGCGCCGGTCAACTACCGGCTCGAAATCGCCCCTGAGGCCCCAAGTGCGCGGCCGGTCCCTGCGGCGCATTTCCAGGACATCGCGCAGGCCTTCAGTGCAGATAACCCCAGTTATTGCACCTTTTCGCTCCAACAGCGCGTTGGTGCCGGCGGTCGTGCCATGTACCACAACGGAGATTTCCGAAAGATCTGGAACCCGTTGCGAAATCCCGTCCAGAAATCCGCCCGATTGGTCCGGACGCGTTGTCGGCACCTTGGCGACAGATGCAGTTCCGTCTTCCTCGTTGAGTACGAATATGTCGGTAAATGTGCCGCCGACATCAACGCCAACCATGCGCCTGCTCATGAGGAGGCCTCCCGCCATGTGCGTCCATAGATCCGGTCGGCCGCCTCCGCTTCAACAAGCCCGCGGGCCACGTCCCGGGCAATGTCAGTAGCTGAGCGCTCCTCCGCATTGCCGTAACCGCCGCCTCCAGGCGTTTCCAGACGAACCGCCTGACCCTGCTGCAATTTAATGCCGCGCATTTTGGATGCGAGGGGTGGCGTCTGCCAGCCGTCATCCTGCTCGAAGGAAAACCGGTTGAGCGCACCGTCCTGGCCGTTCGCAATCCCCTTGGGAGCAAAGCGTCCGCGTTCACCAAACAAAAATGCCTCCGCGCCGTTTTCTTCCAGAACTTCGATCTCGTAGACCGCGCCCATGCCGCCGCGATGTTTGCCTGCTCCAGCGCTGTCCGGGCGCAGTGCCCATTTGCGGAACATCACCGGATAAGCGGCTTCAAGGATCTCCATCGGAGGGATGGTCGCCGTCGAAATCGGTGCATTGCCATGGTTGAGACCATCGCTTTCGGGAGAGCCACCATGCCCCCCGCCGTAGAAACTGAACATCACCCAGGGTTTGCCGTCACTGCGTTTGCCTGCGATCGACAGCGCGTTGATGGTGCCGTAAGCGTTGGCGACGACGCGGTCCGGCGCCGCCTTTGCAAAGGCTGAGAAGATGACATCGATCATGCGCAGGATTGTCTCCGTGTAGCCGCCCGTGGGACTTGGAAACTCTGCCGACAAGAGAGACCCTTCCGGCACCTCGACAGCGATTGGGCGCATGACACCGGCATTGGCCGGCAAATCTGGAAAGATATGTTTGATGGCGACATAGGCCGTTGCGACTGTTGTCGGCAGCGCAATGTTCACGGGTCCGGCGCATTGGGGAGCAGATCCTGTGAAGTCGAGGGTCATGCGGTCGCCCTTGATTTCAAGCGCCACCCGAATGGCGAGCGGTTCATCCGTAATGCCATCATTGTCGAGAAAATCTTCCGCTTCCCAGCGTCCATCCGGCAGATCAGATAGCTCGGCCCGCATTAATGCTTCCGCCCGATGTCCCAGCGCATCGAGGGCGGAGCGCACTGTCGGTGCACCATATTCATCCAGCAGTTCATCCATGCGCCGGACGCCGAGATCGAGGGCTCCCAGCTGGCCGTTTAGATCGCCCCTGGCAGATTGTGGCAGGCGCGTATTGCGCAAGAGAATGTCGATAATATCCTGGTTGATGGTGCCTGCACGGGCCAGCCGGACCGGCGGTAGCACAAAAGCTTCCTGAAAGACTTCCGTGGCTGCAGGGTTGTAGTTCCCAGGCACGGCGCCGCCAACATCATGCCAATGGCCAACGGAAGCAAGATAACAAAATAGCTTTCCATCCCGAAAATAGGGCCGGACGAGACGCATGTCGGAAAGATGGGTGCCGCCAATGTGCGCATCGTTGAAGATGAAGATGTCTCCGTCGGCCAAATCTCCGTCAGCTGCAACCTTTTCAATCACCGCCTTGACGGCAAAAGACATCACACCGACAAAAATCGGCAATCCGGATTTGCCTTGAACCAGCGTATCACCGCTGCCGGCATGGTAGAGCCCATGGCTGGCGTCGTGGGCTTCGGCGATGATCGGATTGAAGGCCGCGCGAAACAGCGTAGCGTCCATTTCATCGGCAATCTGCTCCATGCGGCCAGACAGGACCGACAGGGTAATGGGATCTATCTCGCTCATACTATTGCCTTCACCTCCGCAAGATCGTTCCACACGTCTTGGCGCGTGATCTTGCCAGTCTCGATTTCGAAGCGGTCGATAAATCGAATGCCATCAAACGGGGTACCGTCGGGCCATTCTCCAGATAGGGTGCCACGGCAATAAACCAGCGCCGCGGGGCCGGTGTCTTGCAGGACGTCAAAGCCTTGATACGCCTTTTTGACAAACCGGTAGCGAGGGCCTGCCCAGGCAATCAATTCCTCCAGTGTGTACATCGGCGGCGCGCCGGGAAACTGCATGAAAAAGTCCTCACTCAAGAACGCACGCGCGCTCTCAAGATCCCGCGCTTCCATGGTGCCCAAGAAATCTTTCACGATCTCTGCCGGATTTGTATGCGCAGCGGCACCTGTCCGGTGAATGCCGCCACGGGAATAGTTCGCCGGCTCCATTTCGTGGATCATGACAGTGATGGCCTCAGGCGCAGCAGGTACCACCAGGCGGACGGCATTTGTCAGGCCTTCATGCAGTCGGCGTTTGTCCTCGGCCCCATATCCCTGCAGTAGATGCAGTTCGACGATTGGCATACCGCCCTCCCAAAATTGTATTTTCTATAATACAGCTTTTTATATGTTGGTAATACCAAAAAAGACAAATTTTTTGTACAGATGCTTGATCTTTTTGACGACGGCGATAACATTGAGTGCGGAATAGGGAGGTATTTCCAGCGTGAGCAAGCCCGAAAAATCGCTGCTTCCGGAAGGTGCGAAGGCAAGACAGGTTTATCTTTCTCTGCGCGATCAGATTTCTGATGGCCGCCTGGAAGACGGGGACAGCCTGCCGCCGGAGCAAAAGCTGGCGGAAATTTTCGGTGTCTCCCGCGTCACGATCCGACGGGCACTGGATGCATTGGCTGCCGCCAATCTTGTCGTGCGGCGCGCAGGTAGCGGCACAACAGTCCGCACCTCCGGCCAAGCCGGACAACCAATGGCCATGAACCTGGCCACCTTGATGCCGCAGCTCGTCGAGATGGGGCAGACCACTACAGCGCGTCTGTTGTCCTTTTCTTATGGTGCGGCGCCGGAGTTCGTTACCAGTGCCCTGCAGCTGGAACCGAAAGAACAAGTCCAGATCGCAACCCGGGTCCGCAGCACCGATGCAACACCTTTCTCGCATCTGACCACCTATGTCCCTGCCGGCATTGCCGCAAACTATTCAGAAAACGATCTGGCGACGACGCCACTTTTCAAGCTCTTGGAATTAAGCGGTGTCCAGATCAAGGATGCACATCAGTCCGTTTCAGCCACGCTTGCCGGACCCGATGTTGCAGAAGCTCTTGACGTGGCTGTTGGTTCAGCCTTGCTTTCCCTGCGCCGCGTCGTGCGCGACGTCAATGACAACGGCGTAGAATACCTCTCCGCGCTTTACAGACCGGATATGTTCCGTCTTGAAATGCCGTTGACACGGGTCGGCGACGGCAGCGCACGCCATTGGCAGCCGGCCATCGGCAAACCGCCGGGTGAGCCGGCATGACGGCCCCGCGCACCCTCCTTGACAAGCTCTGGTCCGCACATGAAATCGTGCGGCGTGAGGACGGTGCATCCCTTTTGTGGGTAGACCGGCATCTCGTGCACGAGGGCTCGCACCACGCTTTCGGGAAAATAGCGGCAAGAGGCGCACCAGTCGCCGAACCCGACCTGACCTTTGCTGTGGTTGACCATTATGCCCCGACGCGGGGGCGCGACCGAATTTCCGATCCGCAGATCAAATACATGGTTGAGACTCTGCGCAAGAATGCCCAAGCGCATGGCTTGCGGTTGTTTGACCTTCAAGATCCCGGCCAAGGCATTGTCCATGTTGTTGGGCCCGAACAGGGGCTGACACTGCCTGGTCTCCTTGTTAATTGCGGTGACAGCCACACTTCTACCCACGGTGCATTCGGGGCACTTGCGTTCGGTATTGGTGCAACTGAAGTTGCGCATGTTCTGGCGACCCAGACCATTTGGCAAAAGATGCCAACCGCAATGCGCATACGGATCGAGGGAACACTTGGTCCGGGTGTCAGCGCCAAAGACATTGCGCTCAATTGGATCGCGCGCCTTGGTGCTGATGGTGCCCAGGGACATGCCCTTGAATATGCAGGCAGCACAGTTCGCAGCCTTTCCATGGAAGGCCGGATGACCTTGTGCAATCTCTCGATTGAGGGCGGTGCACGCTTCGGTCTGATTGCGCCGGATGAAACGACCTACGCCTACTTGAAAGGCCGCCCATACGCTCCAAAAGGGGTCGACTGGGAAGCTGCTCTGGAGCACTGGGCGGAGCTGAAAACCGACGAAACGGCTTCGTTTGACGAAGACATTCTCTTAAGTGCCGAGGATATCGCACCGACCGTAACTTGGGGCACCAGCCCCGAACAGGCGATCCCGGTCACCGCTGATATTCCTGATCCAAATCAGCTGGCAAACGGCAAGGCGCAAGGGGTGCGGGATGCACTCGAATACATGGGACTTTCCGCCGGCCACAGGATTGAGGGAACGCCAGTCGATCAGGTTTTTATCGGCTCATGTACGAACGGACGGATTGAAGATTTGCGCCATGCGGCGGCAGTCCTTTCCGGCCGCAAAGCAAAGGTCTCCGGACTGGTTTCTCCCGGCTCGGCGCTCGTCAAGGCGCAGGCTGAAGAAGAGGGGCTCGACAGGATCTTTCTCGATGCAGGCCTGGAGTGGGCCGCTTCCGGTTGTTCAATGTGCGTGGGCATGAATGGTGATCTGGTTTCGCCCGGCAAACGCTGCGCTTCGTCCACCAACCGCAACTTCCGAGGCAGACAGGGTCCCGGCGCGCTCACTCACCTGATGTCTCCGGCGATGGTAGCCGCAGCGGCTGTCACTGGGGCGATCACGGATGTGCGTCCGCTCTTGAAAGGACGCAAGGTATGAGCGGCTGGAGCCAGCATAAGGGGCACGCCGTGGCCCTGCCGATCCACAATGTCGATACGGATCAATTGATCCCCTCGCGGTTTATGTCGACGCCAAGAAGTGAAGGTTACGGCCGGTTTCTGCTGCATGATCTGCGCCGGGATACAGCCCGTGAAATCCGTCCCGACTTTCCTTTGAACCGTCATGATCATGCCAGCATCCTAGTGGCGGGCCGAAACTTCGGCAGCGGCTCGTCGCGCGAAGCTGCTGTCTATGCTCTGGTTGATGCCGGTATCAGGGCCGTGTTTGCGCCGAGTTTTGGCGACATATTTGCCAGCAATGCCATCAACAATGGCCTTCTACCTGCCCGGATCCGCGAAGAAGAGTTGAACCTGTTGTTTCAGGCTCTCGCTTATGAGGCGCTCTCTGCGGAGATTTGCCTTGAAAAGAGCAGCTTGCTGATTGGTGACCAGCTGATCGGATTTGATCTCGATTCAGGCTGGCGCACCAAATTGATCAACGGCTGGGACGACATCGATCTGACCCTTGCCCATAAGTCCGACATAGACCGACACAAGCAGAACCTAATGCAACGCGCACCGTGGGCGCTGCCCGCGCAAATGACAAAGAGCTCTTGATCCAACAGGAGCAGCAAGCCTCAGGACAATTCCTGAAACCGGAGGGGAGCGGCAAGGGCCGCCAGAAAAGTGGAGTGAGACTATGAAGAGGTTAATACTGGCCGGCCTGCTTGCCGGATCAACACTGCTCAACGTATCGGCGCAGGCGGAAGATACTCTGTCTGCCGTTCATGCTTTCCCTGAAACTTTGATCTACACGAAGAGCTTCCTGTCCTTCGTCGATAAAGTGAATGAGGCTGGCAAAGGCGTGGTGCAGATCGATGTGCGCGGTGGTCCTGAAGCAATCGGCATGTTCCAGCAGCCGGACGCGGTGCGTGACGGCATTGTCGACATGGTCTATACGCCGGGCTCTTTTTATGGCGGCGCTCTCCCGGAAAAAGATGCTATGGTCGCCTCCAACCTCACGGCGGTTGAAACGCGCGGAAATGGCGGTACTGAGCTGATCGATCAGATCCATCAGGAAAAGATGGGGCTTAAGTATCTCGGCTGGTTTGACAGCGGTGTTTGCTACAATCTTTGGACGCGCAACGAGCCCACCTTTGACGCAAACGGCAATCTGGAAGTTGAAGGCCTGAAACTGCGCGGCAACAACGTCTACAACGCGTTCTTCACCAACTACCTTGGCGCTCAAGTGATCGACCTTCCGACGGGGGAAGTCTACTCAGCCCTGCAGCGCGGAGTTGTTGATGCCACCGGCTGGACGCAAATCGGTCTGATCGATCTGAAATGGAACGAATTCCTGAACTACCGGATCGAACCCTGCTTTTTCTCGACGGACCTGGGTGTCATCGTCAACCTTGAGAAATGGAATTCTCTGTCTGACGAATCCAAGAAAATCCTGCAGGACGTTGCCATTCAGCACGAAAAGGACAGCGTGGCGGCGCTACGCGCGAAGCGGGATGAGGATTTTGCTGCGCTGGATGCTGCCGGCATGACCGCCATTTCGCTTGAAAGCGAAGCCAAGGCAAACTACCTGGCAGCGGCACGCGAAAAGACCTGGGAGCGGATGAAAGGCCTGATGGCTGAGCAACCGGGCGGAACTGGGAACTATGACAAGCTGATCGAACTCTTTTACGATCTGAATGCCGCAAAATAACAAGACAGTCAGGCCCGCCGGCAGGCGGGCCTGATTTGCCGATCCGGGGCGTATGCATGACGGCTGTTTCCAAGTTTTACAAATTTCTGATTGATGCCATGGCGATCGTAGCAGGCGCCACACTCGTGTGGCTGATGGTATCCGTCGTGATTTCGGTCGTGATGCGCAATCTGGGTCTGCAGCCATTTGCCTGGCTGTTTACGTCTTCCGAGTACGGGCTTTTGTATATGACCATGCTCGGAGCGCCGTGGCTGGTTCGCGAAAAGGGGCATGTTCACATCGAGTTGGTGACTTCCGCCATACCGGACGGCCCAAGGCGCATTGTCAGCCGATTGGTGGCACTTGCCTGTGTGCTTGTCTGCGTCATTCTAGCCTGGAAAGGGCTGGAGCTGTTATTGAAGAACATCGAGCGCGGCGACTATGACACGCGTGCCTACTACTACCCCCGCTGGCTGCTTACGATCACCTTTCCGCTGAGCTTCGGCCTTATGGCAGCTGAATTTATGCGCTTTGTCGTCGGCTCGGAGCTGATGCATACCGGTGAAGCGGGGATACACGAGTAATGGAATGGTACGAAGCTCTCGCCCTGCTGTTGGGCGTGATTGTGTTCCTCATGGCCATGGGCATGCCGGTAGCCCTGGCGTTTTTGGCGGCCAACATTGTTGGCGCTTGGGTTTTCATGGGCGGCGAACGCGGTATTGGTCAACTGCTTAACAACGGACTTGGGTCGCTCACCAAATTCGCGCTCGTACCGATCCCACTGTTTCTCTTGATGGGTGAGATTTTCTTTCACACGGGTCTTGGCGGACGCATGTTCAATGCGATCGACAAGCTGCTCGGCCGGCTTTCCGGCCGGTTGAGTTATGTCACCGTTTTGGGGGGCACGGCCTTTTCGACCCTCTCCGGCTCCTCGATGGGGTCAACGGCGTTGCTCGGATCGCTCATGGTGCCGGAAATGAACCAGAGGGGCTACAAGCCGCACATGAGCATCGGCCCGATCCTGGGCACGGGCGGTCTTGCCATCATCATTCCGCCTTCAGCGCTGGCGGTGCTCCTGGCCACATTGGCTCAGATCGATGTCGGCGCTCTCTTGATTGCCGGGGTCGTTCCCGGCCTTATCCTGGCCGGCTTTTACATTGGGACCATCTGGCTGCAAACCAAGCTGGACCCGAGCGCTGCGCCTGCCTATGACGTGGAGCCGCTCTCCTTTTTAAGCAAGATTTCCCTGCTCCTGCGGGAGGTCGTGCCGATGGTCGGTGTGATGGTGGTGATTATCATCCTGATGATCAATGGCTTCGTCACGCCATCAGAAGCTGCTGCTTTCGGCGCCTTGGGTGTCTTGATTCTAGCAGCGATTTTCCGCTGCCTGACTTGGGAAGCTATGCGCAAATCCGTGACCGGAGCGCTTAAAGTTACGCTGATGGCCTATCTGATCGTCTTCGGATCGGCGACTTTCAGTCAGCTCCTGGCCTTTTCCGGCGCCTCCAGGGGGCTGGTCAATTGGGCCATTTCCTTCGAGCTTGCTCCGATCGCTATGTTGATGGTGATGTTCGCGGTCTTGTTGCTTCTCGGTATGTTCATGGAGCAAATCTCCATGATGCTTCTCACTGTGCCGATCTTCTTTCCGCTCGCCATGAACCTTGGTTACGATCCGATTTGGTTCGGCCTAATCATGCTATTGGCACTGGAAATCAGCTTCACCACGCCGCCTTTTGGGCTCCTGCTTTTTGTCATGAAGGGGGTTTCTCCACCCGGGACAACCATGCGCACGATTTATACGTCGGCCTTCCCATTCATCGGCTGCTCGCTTCTGTTGGTTGCCCTGCTGGTGCTGTTTCCTGAAATCGCTCTGTGGCTCCCGGGGCTTTAGCAACGAATAATGCGCAGAATTCCGATAAGGCATTGAATTTATGAACTTATTTTCCTCTCTCGTGAGAACGAAGTATCCGTCCAATTGGGCGCTAAGCGAACTTCCGTTATGCTCCGATTGACCGGCCGTTTTGGGCTGGAAGTTGCTCATTACCAGCGACAAACGAATATCAAATTTCCCGCGGAGCCATGCAAACCGGACTTTCAGTTATGCGCCCTCAAATGCTACCGTCATCTGAATTCACGATCTTGAACAGCCACTTTACCCTTTGACGGCCAGCCAGTTGGATCACCCTGCATGAATGAAATCTTACGTTTGTGTCTGTGTTTTTCGTTTCTTCTGGCAGGTGCGTTTTCAGCCACGGCGCAAACCACAGCACATCCGGACTATGTAGGCAGCGAAACATGCATCGGTTGCCATGAGGCAGAAGCGGCCGCGTGGCAAAAGTCTCACCACGCAAAGGCCTGGATGGAACCGAGCGAAGTCACGGTAGATGGAGATTTCGACGATGCGGAATTCACCCACAAGGGACGCACGACCAAGTTCTTTCAGGAAGATGGCACCTATTTCATTGAAACAACGGACATTTCAGATGCACCCAAGGTTCTGAAAGTCGTCGGGGTAGGCGGCATTTATCCGCTTCAGCAATACCTGATCGAGACCGAACCGGGTCGAATGCAATCGCTTGATGTCGCCTGGGATCAGAAAAAAAAGACCTGGTACCACATCTATGAAGATCAGGAGCTCAAGCCTGAAGACGGATTTCACTGGAGCAGGTCGTACAAAAACTGGAACGGCCGGTGCGCCGAGTGCCATGCAACAGGATTTGAAAAGAACTACGATATTCGGGATCGCCAATATCACAGTACTCAAGTCGAGGTCGGCGTTGGGTGCGAAGCCTGTCATGGGCCGGGAGACGCGCATGTCGCCTGGGCAAATGGCGGAACTGCAAAATCCGAAAGTCCGTTTCCAGGTATGACCGAGACCGGGCTTTTGGTCGGTTTCTCGAAGGACAGCGCAGAAACAGAAATCCAGCAATGCGCGGGCTGTCATTCCAGACGAGAGCCTTATGAGGACGGCAACCCGCTTCCCGGAACACCCTATCATGATGCCTATAGGCTGGCTCTTTTACGACAAGGCCTTTATCACGCGGACGGGCAGATCCTTGATGAGGTCTATGTCTACGGCTCTTTCCTTCAGTCCAAGATGTACCAAAAGGGCGTGCGCTGTTCCAATTGCCACGATGTCCATAGCGGAACACTAAAGGCTGAAGGCAACGCGATTTGCACCCAGTGCCACTCGCTTGCTGGCAATGCTGATTTTCCGACGCTTGCCCTCAAGGACTACGACAACCCAACCCATCATTTCCACGCACAGGACACAGACGGCGCACAATGTGTTTCCTGTCACATGATCGATCGCACCTACATGGGCATCGACGATCGCCGGGACCACTCCTATCGGATTCCAAGGCCAGACCTTTCCGCCAGAATCGGAACACCGAACGCCTGTACGGATTGCCATGAAGACCAAACAGCTGAATGGGCGGTAAAAGAAATGGAGGTTCGGTTCCCGGACAGCCCTCACAGAGGCCGTCATTTCGGTGAGACGTTTTATGCGGCTAGAAACGGCACACCTGCTGCCCGGAATGATCTTTTGGAGATCGCGAAGCATGAGGCGTTTCCGACCATTGTCCGGGCGTCCGCACTGGATTTGTTGTCCAACTACCGCGATCCGGGCCTGGCCGAAGCGGCCGCCAGCCTCTTAAGCGATGACAATCCGATTGTCCGGGCCGCCGCGCTCAAACTTCAGGAAAGTGTCCCAGAGCCGCAAAGGCTGGACCGGGTAGTCACGGCTTTGGAAGATCCCCGGAAAGCCGTCAGAATCGAGGCCGCACGCCAGCTGCTTGGATTGCAAGGGATCCGCCTTCCAGAAACAGCTGTTGCAAATGCGCAAAGAGCTTCCAAGGAATGGCAGTCATCACTCGCCGCCAAGGCAGACTTTCCAGAAACACACATGGCCATCGGCGGAGCCAGCCTGACGATGAGAAACTGGCAAGCTGCAATCGCTGCATTCAAGGAAGTCACGATCCTTGATCCTCAGCTGGTTCAGGCCTGGGTGTTTATTGTTCGGCTTCAGCTTGGCTTGCAGGATTTTGCTTCGGCGCAGACAACCCTTCAAAAGGCTCTCTCAGCCAATCCAGGCACACCTGAACTTCTGGCGCTTAAAGACCAGTTCCCGCGCCGGTGAGGTTGGATACTTTTTCAGGAAATGCAACTAGCGGGGCAGCAAGTTCCGGCTGCGGATGGTGCGGCGAAGGAAGTCGGTGAGCAGTCGAATGCGCAGCGGAACAGCCGTGCTGGCAGCATAGACGATGTGCAAGGGGATGCTCGGCGGTGACCAGTCCGGCAATAGTTTGATCAGTCGCCCGGACTTCAGGTGGTCCGACATGATCCATTCCGGCATCATAACCACGCCTGCTCCGGCAGCAGCATATTCCACAAGGGTGTCGCCTTGGTCGGCCAACAAGCTGGCGGTGATCGTCACTTCCTCAACTTCTTCTCCTTTCGAGAAGTGCCAGGTTTGGGCGGATCTCATCCGGCTGAAGGCAACGCATCGATGTGCCGATAAGTCTGTTGGCGTATCCAATTTGCCTGCCTTCTCAAGGTAGGATGGGGCAGCTGAGATGCCTTAACAACGGCACGGCCCGATCTACAGCGTTCCCAAGCGCGTTCTTTCCGGTGTCATCGGTCAACGGCTCCTTGACCGATTGTCGAAACGGCCAGAGCCCGAACCGAGCCCGCAAGAACCCACCGGCAACGTCGTTCAATTCCCAAGACGTCGCCCCGCGCCATAGTGAAAACCAACGGATTGCATCGGAACCTTTGAGCAGAATTGGCAATTTGCCTAGGATCTGCTGACAAGGTGGATTCCAAGATCAGTTGAGTTGAGATTCAAGTCAATCTTGGCACGCGGTGATTTCTCAGACGCAGAAAGCAAATTGATTTAAACGTTGCCTCCCTCAGAGCGAAGCTGAACGTCCCGCCGGTCCCAAGACTATCGTCTTCATTCGGACGGCATCTGCGTGTCCTATGTGCCGACCGGCCTTGGCGTGACATGTGTGAGCACTACGGGAAACGAAGCTCGGTCTATGTCCGGTTTCGATGGTGATTGAAGCAAAGCTTCTGGCTACGCGACTTTGTCAAAAGGCTCCAGAATTCATTGTAAGTAGATGTGTTTCATATCAGATGTGGTTGATTTCTAAGTTGTAGTTTCGCATAGCAATTTGAATTGTTACGCCCCAGCACCCGGATTGTCATCAACGGTCCCGGCTACAAACTGGTCCAGGTCAATGATTGCACCGGTCATCATGGCCGCATCCTTGGACGCCAGAAACGCGATTACGCCCGCCGGATCGCTTGGCAGCAGCAAGCGGCCAAAAGGCTGCTTGGCTCCGATGGTATCGCCCCAGTCGTCTCCAAGGCCGTGAACCTTGGTTTGGACCTGCTGTTCAGCTGGTGTCAGAGTCCATCCGAGGTTGATACCAAAGACACGAACGCGATCCCGTTTCAGGGTGTTGGCCGCTCCGCGGGTTAAAGCCACCAGCGCGGCTTTGCTGGAAGAATATCCCAAGAGGAACGGCGGCCCACCGTAAGCCAGCATGGAGGTGATGTTGACGATTGCACCGCCTTGGACGATTGCCGGCGCGACCTTCTGCATCATGAAAAACGGTGCCCGGACATTCAGGTTGTAGATGAAGTCAAACGTCTCCGGGCTGGTGTCCGTCAATCCCCCTCGCGCCGTGGTGCCTGC
Source organism: Roseibium sp. (assembly GCF_965216085.1). Taxonomy (GTDB): domain Bacteria; phylum Pseudomonadota; class Alphaproteobacteria; order Rhizobiales; family Stappiaceae; genus Roseibium. The sequence goes on from NZ_OZ244138.1 coordinate 4,893,182, forward strand.
AGCGTTCACCAGAAGATTGATCGGACCGGCCTCTTGCACCGCTCGTGTCACCTCTTGATCCAGGGCGGACATGTCCGTCAGGTCCAGAACGAGGTTTTTTGCTTCCGCTCCCTTGTTTTTAAGGGCATCACTCACTTCGGTCAGTTTGTCCGCCTGGCGGTCGATCAGGATAAACTTTCGAAATCCCTCGTCGGCAAGACGCAAAGCGACCGCTTCCCCGATTCCTTGAGCCGCGCCGGTGATAACTGCTGTTTTTGGTGTATCAGACATGGCGTGCCCCTTGTCAGCCTGCAAATTTTGGTTCTGGAAGGCCCCTTACCCCGAGCCCGTCGATGCGGAACAAAGATCCCCGCAACGGGCCATCTCCAGGATATTTGGGCAGTGGCGGCTCCGCCATAGACGTTACAAAAAGCTGATCCAGATTGGGGCCACCAAACGCGACGCTCGTGATTTTCACCACGGGCATTTCAATCGCCCAATCCACCTGTCCGTCCGGCGAATACCGGAAAATTCGGCCATCAAACACCGTTGCTCCCCAAAGATATCCTTCGTCATCAACCGTCGCCCCATCCGGCGCCCCGCCGCGTGAGCCATCAACTGCGGCAAATTCACGTTTGTTGGAAACCTGACCGGTTTCGGCCTCATAGTCATAAGCGCTGATGCTGCCGGAAAAACTGTCGCTGAAATAAAGCGTACTCCAATCCGGCGACCAGCAAGGTCCGTTTGAACAGATGATGCCGGTGTCAAGCTCGGTCAGCGTGTGATCCGGATCCAGACGCCACAAGGAACCGGTGGGAGCAGCTTCGCCGGTATCCATGGACCCGCAGATGAACCGGCCTTTTAGATCGACCTTTCCGTCATTCAAACGGTTCGCAGGTCTCTCCGGCTCCGGATCGACGATGTGCCGGGTTTCACCCGTCACAAAGTCCATATCATGGAACCCGTCACGAAGAGCCAAGATAGCCCCACCCGACTGTTTCAAGGCCATGGACCCGATCTCAGAGGGGACGGACCAAGTCTGCATGTCCCTGCCGTCAGCGGCGCACCGAAAAATACGCTTGCCCAAGCTGTCGATGAAATACAGGCGTTCGGTATCCGGGTCCCAAACCGGGCCTTCACCGAGCAGCGGTTTCATGTCCGCAACAACTGAGACTTCCATCAGAATTCCACCTTGTCTTCTCCTTTGAGGTCAAGGAGCTCCCTGGCCTCGTCCGGAGTTGCCGGCTCCAGGCTCAACCCCTCCAGCAGATGGCGTGCCTTATCGACCTGATCCGCGCTGGACTTTGCCATCTGGCCCGGCCCGGCCCAAAGACTGTCTTCAAGCCCGACACGGATATGCCCACCCATTGCTGCGGACATGGCACCGATCTTCATCTGGTTGGCACCTGCCCCTAGAACAGACCATACATAGCGGTCTCCCAGCAGACGGTCTGCGGTCCGGCGCATCATCATCACATCTTCCGGATGCGCTCCAATTCCGCCAAGAAGGCCAAAAACGGACTGGACGAACAGCGGAGCACTGGCATGCCCCTGGGCCACCATGTGGGTTAGGTTATAAAGATGGCCGATATCATAGCATTCGAACTCAAACCGGGTGCCGTTTTCCCGGCACGTATTCAAGACGAACTCAATATCCTTATAGGTGTTGCGGAAGACCAGGTCTCTTGAGTTTTCAAGGTGCTCGCGCTCCCATTGGTGGTCAAATTCCTTGAACCTTTCCAGCATTGGGTAGAGGCCGAAATTGATCGACCCCATATTCAAAGAGGCCAGTTCCGGTTTAAAAACAGCTGCTGGCTGAACCCGTTCATCAACCGACATGAACGGGCTGCCGCCGGTCGTAATATTGATGACGGCACCTGATCGCCGCTTCAGCTCAGGAAGGATCTTGGAAAACCCTTCAACTGTCTGGTCCGGCTGTCCGGTAACAGGGTTTCTGGCATGAACATGCAAGATCGCGGCACCAGCCTTGGCTGCCCGAACGCCTTCTTCAATGATCTCTTCCGGTGTCACTGGCAGGTACGGTGACATGGACGGCGTATGGATGGCGCCGGTCAAAGCACAGGTGATGATTGTTTTGCGTTTCTGCGTCATGGGCTATCAAGTTCTGTCTGTGTTGAAGAAAGCTGAGATGTTCGCAAGCTGACGGTCCCGCCATTCCTGACGGCTGATAAGGTCCGCTTCCGAAATTGCGTTGCGCCGTGCGCGGACGACCTGATCCCGAAGCGGGCCGTCCCATGTTTTCCGGTTGGGCCGCCCCTCCCCGATGTTCGCATAGGCTTCGCCGTAACGGTCCATGAAACCGGCGACGCCGCCCGGCGCATTCAGGTCAATCGTTTCGAACGGCCCCATGAAAGCCCACCGGCGCGCCAGACCATCCCGAACTGCCCGGTCGACATCATCCACCGTACACACTCCATCGCCAACGAGTGAGAAAGCCTCATCCAGGATGGCCCCCTGAAGACGGTTCATAATGAAGCCCGGAACCTCATCTTTCGCCACGATCGGTTTTTGCCCGATAGCCTGCATGAGCTCGCATGTCTTCTTTATGGAGCGGTCGCTTGTTCCTGGGTTGGGTACGATTTCAACAGCCGGGATCAGATGGGGCGGATTGAGCGGGTGGGCAACCAGACATCGCTCCGCTCCTTTCAGGTTCTCTGTGAATTGCGAAGGAAGCAGCGCAGAAGTAGAGCTGGCAATGATCGCATCCGGCTGGCAGAGCGCATCCAGTTCGTCAAACACCCGGGATTTCACTGAGGCGACTTCCGGTGTGTTCTCCTGGACATAGATCGCCTCACAAACCGCATCCTGCATGCTCGGTACGCTGGAAACCCGGCTTAAAACCGCTTGCGGCTCCTGTCCCTCCAGCAGCCCCAGTTCTTTCAAATCATCGAGAGCTGCTTTTAGGAACTGGTACCAATCCTCCGGAAGGTCTGGGTCAAAGACCCGCACCTTAAATCCAGCCCTGGCAAAGGAAATGCTCCAGGATTGGCCGATTATACCGAACCCGATAATCGCGACAGTTTCATCTCTTTGCGGCATAGCGCAGAATTCCTCAAATTAACCGGGATCCGTTGTCCGGATCGAAAAGCAGTATTCCGTCAGGGTCAGCCGTCAGACAGACATCGTCTCCAACGGCCAGGGGGATGTCGCCCGGGCTAACGGAGCGCAAACTCTCACCGCCCTTTGAGACAGTGACGATCGCAAACGCGCCCAGCCGTTCAATGTCGCTCACACACGCCGTATTGGCTCCTTGTTCGGAGACCTGGTGCAAGCGGACAGCTTCCGGGCGCAGCGCAATGCGGCAATCGGGGTACCCACTCTGGATCTGCGGCACCCGGCTTTCGGAAAGCGACTTGAGCGATTCAACGATAATGTCGGCGAATTGACTGCCGCTCAGCACATTGATCCGGGGCGATCCCATGAGCTCTGCAACATAGACAGAAGCCGGCGCTGCATAGATGCCGTCCGGGCGATCGACTTGAGCGACATGGCCGTTTTCCAGGATGGCCATTTTGTCGGCTACGCTCATTGCTTCATCACAGTCATGGGTGACGTAGATAAAGGTTTTTCCGAGCTCGGACTGCAGCCGCTTCAATTCGACCCGCATGGCATCGCGCAGGCGTGCATCAAGCGCAGCAATCGGTTCGTCCATGAGATAGACAGCAGCCTCCCGGATCAGCGCACGGGCTATTGCCACACGCTGACGTTCTCCCCCGGACAAGGCCGCCGGCTTCTTATGAAGGATATGGCCAATGCTGAGCACATTGGCGAGTTCATCGATTTTGGCCTCGATTTCCGTTTCCGCCGTTCCGCGCCTGCGCATTGGAAACGCGATATTGTTCCTTGCTGTCAGATGAGGAAACAGAGCCAGATTTTGGAAGACCATCGCCAGGTTCCGCTCCCGCGGCGAGGCAAACGTCATATCCTGACCATTGATCAGGATCTTCCCTTCATCCACCTGCTCCAATCCCAACAGGATCCTGAGCAATACGGATTTCCCGGAACCCGGAGGACCAAAAACCGACGTAAACGCGGCTGTATCAATGGTCAAATTGACATCATCGAGCGCGGTGACCGCACCGTAGCGTTTGGTAACGCCTTCCAGACGGATTTCAGCCATAGGCCCGCTCCTTTTCAACATTCATGCTGGGCGCATCGCAGGGTTTCAGGCGAAGTTCCGTTTCAGGATCAAAAAGATGGCAACGTGAAAGGTCGAAACGCACGTAGGTTGCGTCCCCAGAACGAAGCGAAAAACTGCGATCAAACACGCCCAAAAACTTGGTTCCGCCCGATTGGAAGTGCACGATGCGCCGCCGGCCAACGGTTTCCACCAAAGCCACATCCGCTGCGATGCAGTCCGGACCAGGTGTGTTGCTTACCGACAGCGTTTCCGGACGGAACCCAAACAGCAATCCCTGGTAACCCAGTACTTTAGCAGCATTGGCCAAGGGTAGCGGCAGCCTCAAACTGTCCGCAGCCCGGCCGCCGATATGCAGTTCCAGATTATTACCCATGTGGTGAAGCGTGCCGCTCACGATGTTCATGCTCGGAGCGCCAATGAACCGGGCAACAAACACGTTGGCTGGCTGGGCGTAGATTTCCTCCGGCGTGGCGAACTGCTGGAGATGAGCCTGGTTCATAACCGCGATCTTGTCGGCCAGCCCCATAGCCTCAATCTGGTCATGGGTGACATAGACCATGGTTTGTTTCAGTTCCCGCTGCAGCTCCCGAAGATCGGATCGCATCCGTTCGCGGAAAGCGGCATCAAGGTTGGAAAGCGGCTCATCAAGCAGGAAGATGCTTGGCTCGACAATTGCGGACCGTCCGATGGCAAGCTTTTGCAATTCGTTCACACTGAGCGAAGACGACTTTTCCTCCAACCGGTGCGACAAGGCCATAAACTCTGCCATCTCACCAACCTTGCGATCGATATCGGCCTGCGGAAGGTTCTTGATGCGCAAACCGAACGCCAGGTTGTCACGCACACTCATGTGCGTGAAAATCGCGTAGTTCTGAAAGACAAACCCCACGCCGCGCTGCTGCACCTTGAGGTTCGTTACGTCCTGCTTATCAAACCGGATGGTCCCGGACGTGATATCCTCAAGACCTGCGATCATGTTCATGGTCGTGGTCTTGCCGCAGCCCGACGGCCCCAGAATTGCAACAAACTCGGCGTTCTGTATCTCCAATGACACGCTGTTGACCGCGGTAAAGTTGCCGTATTTCTTGCTAACGTTTTCCAGCGAAATTCCGGACATCAGTTCGCCTCCGGTTTTGCCTGCCCAGCCTTTTGAACGCGGGACAGAATGAGTGCGGTAAGGACACTAAGGGCGACCAGGACGGTGATGCCGATGGCCGCGACATAGGACCATTCGAGCCCTTGAAAGGTCAGCTTGTAGAGGTAGAGCGAGAGGCTTTGGGTCGCGACGCCAGGGCCGCCACTCGTCATGACAAAGATCTCATCGAAGATTTTCAGGCTTTCGATCACCCGCAAACCAATCGCAATGAAGATGACAGCCTTGATCCGCGGCAACGCGATATAGCGGAAGCGGACCCACCAGTTGGCACCCAGAATTACGGATGCGCGCATTTGATCTTCCGGCACGCTCATCAGCCCGGCGAACAGGATCAAGAACATCAGCGGCGTCCAATGCCAAACTTCTGCAATGATGATCGCAATGAAGGCGTTGGTCACGTCGGAAAGCCAATTGATCTCGCTGGCACCAGACCAGAACAGACCTAAAAACGCATTCAACGGGCCGGTTTGCTGAAAGATCAGATGGAAGATGTAGCCGGCAACAGCCGGAACAACCATCATAGGCATCAGGATCAGGCTGTAGAACACGGATCGCGCCATAATGCCTTCGTAAAACAAAACGGCCAGCAAAAGTCCAAGGAAGAACTCGATGGGAACGGCAATGGCCACGAACAGAACAGTCCGCCAGACCGCTGCCCAAAGGTCGGAATCCGACAACAGATACAGATAGTTGTCGAACCAGGCCCAACTCAGATAGGCCAGGTACCAAGGATCTCCGTCCAGCGGCGTCCACCAGGTCAGACTGATGTAGATCTGCATAACCAATGGAAAGGCCACGATGAACACCAGCAACAGCTGGGTCGGCAAAATCAGGCGGCGCGCGAGAGTTACCTTCTCTACAGCGAGCTGGTCGCGGGTGGCTGGCTTGGGAGCGTCTGCTTCAACAGGGATTGTATCGGCCATGGTCATTGTTTCAGAGCTCCGAAAGTGAGACCGCGCACCAAAAACTTCTGGATAGAGATCCCGAGAATGACAGGGGGAATGGCGGCGATGAGGCCAAGAGCAGCCTTAGCGCCAAACAGCTGGCCGCTGGCTGCGGTTGCGAGCGCATTCATGTAGACCGGCACGGTGGTCCAATCCTTGCGCGTCAAAAGGAGAGCGATCAGATAGTCCGACCAGTTGAGAATGAAGATAAACAGCGCGGTCGACGCGACGGCGGGCGCGACGATCGGCAAGGTGATCTGGTAAAAAGCTTCAAAAGCCGAGCAGCCTTCAACGATCGCCGCTTCTTCAATCTCGCGCGGCAAGTCATCGAAATAGGTTTTCATCAACCAGAAGGAAAACGGCATCGTCACAATGCCATAGATGAGCGACAGTCCCCACCAGGTGTCGATCATGCCAAGGAATGCCCACATGATCATGACCGGGATCATCACGGCAAGAGGCGGGAATATCCGCAATTGCAAAAGGGAAAGGCCAATGCTTTCACCAACCTTTTGACGGCTCACCGCATAGGCTGACGCTGTCCCGCAGATCACCGCAATCAGTGTCCCGATGACCGAGGTCAACAAGCTGGCAAACATCGGCCACCAAACGGTCCTGTCCAGCGACACAGGCTGGTTCATAGCTTCGCCGGTCAGGATGTACTGGAAATTCGACAGCGTCGGATTCTGCGGCAGGAAAGTGATCGCACCAGACGCCGAAGTCCATTCCGCCGGCGGTTTAAAAGCCATAGAAATCATCCAGGACACCGGTAAAAGCGCGATAACCGCAACAACGGCCACGACCATGGTTCTGAGTATGAGACTGCCCACGATGCAGCTCTCCTTGTAGTAAGCAGGAATCCTGCCGGGCGCGGCGCTTCCGCGCCCGGTTACAGTTCAATCGGATGTTGTTTGGATCACGCTTTGTCGACGATCGTCGGCCAGGCAGCCCGGCTCTGCTGGATGATCGGGATCATCTTGTCCTCGCCTTTCCGCCGTATGACGCGCTCCCAGCGCTTCGTCGCTGACTGCATCGCATCTTCCGGCGATTTCACCCCGATCAACGCGGCCTGCAGTTCCTCGTCCAGCGCCGCATCCAACGCTGTTTGACCCGCGAAGTTAATGGTTGGTGCCGACCGGGCGATGGTCTCCCGAATGGCGTCCATCATGTACGGATGATAGGTTTCGGAAACAAATTGCTCTTCGAAGTTCGCTTTTTGGAACGGATCGAAGTAGCCAGCAGGGTTACCCGCCATCCAGGAGTAGGTTCTGGTAGAACTCAACCATTGCAGGAAGAGGTAAGCAGCTTCCGGGTTCTGGCTTCTGGAACTGACTGTCCCGGTAATGTTGTAGTAGATCACGGACCGACGAACTAGGTCATCACCATGCTGGACACCTGGCGGCATATAGGCGCTCAACATGCCCGTCGCAGGACTTGCAGGAGATCCGTCGGCGTTCTTGCGGTCAACGAACTTCGACACATTCGTGTAAGTGGTCAGATGAGCGGTCTGCCCGGATCCGATGCCGTTGTAGCCTTCCGCATAGGTCCAGGACATCACGTCCGGATGCGACCAATCCTTGGTTTTGACGTACTCAGTCGCCGCCTTGATGCCTTCATCGGTATCGAGATTCGGCCGGCCATTCTCGTCGAACCAATACATGTTCGGCACCGCCTGGGCTGCGAAACGTGCATAGAAACGCGGCAAACCCCAGAACGGCGCCATATCATTACCGTTGCCGTAGATCTTAGTACCGCCCAAACCGGTCCGTCCGGTAAAGAACGCACTGACCTGATCACTCTCCACCCAAGTGTTCGGCACAGCGAGATCACGGCCATGTTCGGCCTGGAAATCCGCCATGTTCTTCGGATCTTCAAAATAGGCTTTGTTGTAGACCCAAGTCTGGAAATCGCCGTCCAGCGAAGCACCGTAGTAACTGCCGCCATATTTGTAGAGCAGCTCAGCGGTTTGAGCAGTCGGCGTCCCACGTTCACCGTCCGCCCAGTCCGGGCGGTGCTTTTCGACCAGTTCATCCAGGTTCATGGCACCGCCAGCCTCGACCAGGTCTCCCAAACTGTTCCAGGGATGGGTATAAATGTCGAAGGTACCGGACCGGGTGGTGACATCCTGAAGCACGCGGGCCCAGATATCTCCAGCAGGCGCGCCCACAATATCAAGTTCTACACCAGTCTCGGCCTCCCAAACCTCCTTGACTGACGGCCCCGACGGAAAGGGCTTTGTGATTTGGCCGATCGCCCCATCGGCGAGCAGCATCGTAATCTTTTTCGGCGCCGTGCCGTCCGCCACCATCTTCTTCATGGCTTCGATGGCCCGGCCCTCAGAATGGGTCTCATTGTACTGAAACCGCTCGGCACCTGGAAAACCAGAAGGCCCGCCTGTCATTCCAGGTGCCAATTCGGAGGCATGCGCTGCCACCAAAAACTTTGGATTAATTCCGACCGCGGCAGTGGCCATAAAGGCGGCACTGCCCTTAAGCAGACTTCTGCGTGTACTCGATCCTCTAATCATCTCATCTCCTCCCTAGAGATCGCCGCAGCAACTTCATCGGATGCAATTACACCGTCATTTTGCTGCGCCGTGAGGGCTGCAAAATGTCAGAAAACGTTTTCAGTAGTCAAGGCCGATTTTGATATTTTTGAAAATTACCCATTCAATAGCAAGATTAACCATGCAAGAGACCACACCCCGAAACAATCAATAACTCTCTATTACTGTATTGTTTTTTATTGTTATTTCAACTTGTACGAACCACCTTCCAGCCAACGTCATAAATTTCACCAGCATCAAGACTTGACACACAGATGCGATCAAGAACATATTTCTGAGTGAAAACGTTATCAGTTTTTCAGTTTGCCAACTCACGCAGGTGTGATGGCAATATGCTGAAAGACACATTTTGGAGAGTCGGGAGGAGACTATGCAAACACTCAAAGGCCCAGGACTGTTTCTCGGGCAATTCGCAGACGACAAACCACCGTTCAACTCATTGAGCGCCATTGCAAAATGGTGCGCAGACGGTGGTTTCGAAGCGATCCAGCTGCCGATGTGGGATGGCAGGTTTATCGACCTGACAAAAGCGGCTGAAAGCAAAGACTATGCAGATGAGTTGAACGGCATCGCAAAAGAAAATGGGGTGGTCATCTGCGACACCGCCAGTCACATTCAAGGACAATTATGTGCGGTCCACCCGGCATATGATGTTTGGATGGACGGCTTGTGCCCGGAAAACGTTCGCGGCAACCGGAAAGCACGCCAGGAATGGGCAATGGACCAGCTGGTGAAATGTGCGCAGGCTTCCAAGAATCTGGGCCTGACCGAACACGCAACCTTTTCCGGCGCACTCGCATGGCCGTTCTGGTACCCGTTCCCGCAGCGCGACGAATCCTTGATCAACGAAGCCTTCGACGAATTGGCGCGGATCTGGACTCCGATCCTCAACACGTTCGACGAGTGCGGCGTCGATCTCTGCTTCGAATTGCACCCGACAGAAGACCTTTATGACGGCGTGACATTTGAGATGTTCTACGAGCGCACTGGTAGCCACCCACGCTGTGCGATCAACTATGACGCCAGCCACTTCGTGAAACAGGGTCTGGATTATGTCCAGTTCATCGATTTCTATCACGAGCGGATCAAGATGTTCCACGTCAAGGACAGTGAGTTCAATCCGACTGGCAAACAGGGTTTCCTTTCCGGCTATCAGCCATGGCTGAAACGGGCCGCCCGGGACCGCAGCCTCGGAGATGGGCAGACCGATTTCGGCCAAATCTTCTCCAAGTTCACTGAATACGGCTTTGAAGGCTGGTGCGTCTACGAATGGGAAGACTGCATCGAGCACCCGGAAGATGCCGCTCCGAAGGGCGCCCAGTTCATTCGCGATCACATCCGCCGTGTTACAGACAAAACGTTCGATGACTTTGCCGGCGGCAAGGGCGACACCAGCGGCGCGCGTGCCATTCTTGGTCTGGAGTAATCAAGATGGCAATTGAATCCTTTGGAACAGAACGGGCGGCGCGCAAGCTCCGCCTGGGCATGGTCGGCGGCGGCCGCGGCGCGTTTATCGGCGCCGTTCACCGCATGGCTGCACGCCTTGATGACAAATGGGACATCGTGGCAGGCGCGCTTTCCGCAAATCCGGACAATGCCAAACTGTCCGGTCAGGATCTCGGCCTGAGTGACGACCGGATCTACACCAGTTGGGAAGACATGGCCGAAAAGGAAGCGGCCCGGGAAAACGGGATCGACGCCGTCTCGATCGTCACCCCCAACCAATTGCACTTTGGCCCTGCAAAAGCATTTTTAGAGCGCGGCATTAATGTGATCTGCGACAAGCCGATGACGCTTGATCTGGAAGAGGCCAAGGAGCTGGTGAAGATCGCCCGGGCGTCGGAGTGCCAGTTCGTACTGACCCAGAACAACACCGGCTATCCGCTTGTCCGGCAGGCCCGGGCGATGGTCGCGGACGGCACCTTGGGAACCATTCAAGTTGTCCGTACCTCTTATGTACAGGATTGGCTAACGACTGCTCTGGACCAGGAAGGACAGAAGCAGGCAGCCTGGCGGACCGATCCTAAACAGGCAGGTGCCGGCGGTTCAATCGGTGACATCGGCGTTCACGCCTTCAATCTGGCCTCCTTTATAACGGGCCTGGAACTGGATGAAGTGTGCGCCGACTTGCGGTCCTATGTCCCCAACCGACAGCTGGACGACAATGCCAACGTGCTTCTGCGCTACCAGGGCGGTGCCAGTGGCACCCTTTGGACCAGCCAGGTCGCTCCAGGCAACTACAACAGACTGTCTATCGAGGTCTACGGTACGAAGGGCGGCATTCAATGGGTTGGTGAGGATAACGACAACCTCTACTATACACCCCTTGGAGAGCCGACCCGGTGCATCACGCGCGGTGGCCCGGGCGCAATGGACGTCGCCAATGCGGCGACCCGGATGCCCCCCCGCCATCCGGAAGGCTACATTGAAGGTTTCGGCAATCTTTATTCCAATGCGGCCGAGATGATTTGGGCCCAGCGGGAAGGCCGCGAGCCGGACCGTTTTGCCACAGATCTGCCAACGGTCGAGGATGGAGCTAGAGGGCTCGCCTTCATCGAAGCATGCGTTCGCTCCAGCCAAAACGGAGCGAGCTGGGAAAAAGTGAGCTGGGGCGCATAACCCCAAATCGCGGCGGCTGGCCTTTAGGTAACGCACATCCTACAGCCGCCGCGAAACCGCTTTATTGAGAGCAGGATTTTGGGATGGACCAGCAAAGTCAAATTCAATTGCGGCGGCGCAGTGTTTTGCTCCGCGGTCTTGCCGACATCCGCCTGGTAACCGTAAACGACGGCCCAGCTGCCGGCGGACGCCTTTTGGAACTGCGCAGTCCGTCCGGCGTTGCCATGGATATCGCGCTGGACCGGGGCGGCGATATCCTCCGCCTGTCCTTTCGCGGGCAGGAACTGGGTTGGCACAGCGCAAACTCTGCCCCGGCACCCTGGCCGCAACTTGACACTGAGAAGGGCCTCGGCTTCCTGCGCGGATTTGACGGTTTTCTAGTGACTTGCGGCTTGGATCACCATGGCGTTGCAACGGAGACCTCAGCGGCCGATGCGCTGTATCCGCTTCGAAAAGTGAATGCCCACCCCCTGCATGGCCGCATCATGGCCTGCAAGGCCGAACTCATTACAAAACACATCAAGTGGGACGACGACCTGATTGAGGTTGTCCTTGTGGTCAGGCAAACCTCCGTTTTCGGCGAAGTATTGGAACTGGAACGGAAAATCTCAGTTGGCCTGTCCCGGCCAGAAATATCAATCTCGGATCGGGTCACCAATAGAGGATATAGACCTACTCGGCACGGCATTCTGTACCACTTTAACATCGGCTATCCGCTTCTGGACCGGAGTGCAAAACTTGTAGGGGAGACTTGGGATTTTCAGCATTTTCTGGACAATGGATCCGCTGTTCCCTCAGACGATCACGTGGAGATCGTTAATGCCGGGGTCTCGCCAGATCCAACCGAAAACGGCCTGTCAGTCATTGGTATTGAAAATGAACTAATAAAGACCCGGTTGCTGCTGAAATTCGATGCCGCCCAGCTTCCTGTCACCGCTTTGTGGAGGGCCTTTCAATCCGGTGTTTTTGCTTTGGGCCTGGAACCTCAAACAAGTTTACAAGCAGATGCCCCTCTTTCTGCCGGTGAAACCAGAAAATATGACCTGGAGCTGGTGTTGGAGGATGTTTAAACACGGACTAAGAATTGAAGCCGTTCAGACATTATATGATTTAGTCGAGTAAACCTCGGGATCGATCCAAAATGAAAAAAGGTCACGCCTCTCCATCAATCAAGGATGTTGCCAAACACGCCGGTGTATCGATTTCCAGCGTTTCGAGGGTCATCAATGATCGCTCCGGAACGGTATCCAGCGAAACACGCCGGCGGGTTCAAGAGGCAATTGACGAGCTCGGCTATCGGCCCAACCGGGCGGGACGCGCGCTTCGAGGACAAGCCAATGACACCTACGCGTTGGTAATCTCAAACATTCACAACAACTTCTACGCTGCCGTTGCTTGGGAAATTGAACGGATCCTGAATGACCGGGGCCAGGCCTTGCTCATGTTCAATTCCAATGAGGATGTAGCCTTGCAAGACAGGGCATTGGAAGACATGCGCTCCCGTCAAGTTGCCGGGATTTTTATGCTCTGCGCGCTGGAGAGCGACAAGCTCACAGAAGCCAATGATGACTTTCCAGTGATCTTCATTAACCGCCGTGTGACATCCATGCCGGATGTGCCATTCGTCGGGATCGACGATTATTCTGCAGCGCGGGAAATTACTTCATCTATGCTGCGCATGTATGGACACAGTGCAGCTTTCATCCATGGCCCGCAATCGTCGGATACGAGTTCCAGGCGCTTGAAAGGCATGATGGACGCATGCGCAGATCATGGCAAAACCATCGATGCCAACGATGTTCGCGAAGCGAGCCTCTCTATGGAAAGTGGATACGAAACCGCCGTCGAGATGCTGTCCCAGAAGCGGTACTCTGCAATCGTTTGCGGCAATGATCAGATTGCCTACGGCGTTTACCGCAGGTGCAGAGAACTGGGGCTGTCCGTCCCCGAAGACGTTGCGATTTTCGGGTTCGATGATAATCCCATGAACCAATGGCTGGCCCCATGGCTCAATACGGTGCGTGTTCCTCACGTCCAGCTCGCCTTATCCGCGCTTGACCAGATGGAAATCGTTCAGGGCGGTGAAACCGGCCGGAATATAGTCCTGCCCTATGACCTCGTCTTGAAGGGTTAGTTGCTTCTTCTATCTTGCAGCGCAGGAAGAGTAGCTTCGATCCGACCAACACCATTTACAAACTCGCTCCATTATGGCTAGAGCGAACGCATGGCCTATACAAGTGTGGCGCCGTAATTCTTCGGGTTCGACAATGGAACCCAATCCATCACGCGAAAGGCGTTCAACGACATCCAGTTGGCGCTGACTTGTTCTGGACGCAGCGGACTGCAAGTGGCGCCTGGACCACGCCTAGGGTGTTTTAACGCGTGTCTTCAAAGTGAAGAGGGAACGCTACTCGGCGACAACATCAGCACCTGCTTTAAGCCGTGTATAATGTTAAACTTTAAGGTCTGAACGTTCCTCGCAACTGATCATTGTGTAGCGTGCAGCGAAGGTCTGCTTCCCGCCTAATCAGGGAATTCGTTCCATCTTAGAAGAATGTCCCCTTTGAAGCTTTGGCTCTAGCACGGCGAACGGCCAGAATGGAGGCGCATTGTTGCCGTTCAGAACAAGCACAGCGAAGACCGTCGGAAATGCGGGCCTTCTCGCAGCAAAAAAGATAACCCTAGCCTCCGCAAAATCAGTTCAATCCGTTCAAGTAACCTGATGCAGAACCGGTTCCGGACATGGAGAAAGAGACGCCGTTATCGCGCTCTCTGCTGTTTGACGGCTTCCGGGCTCTGTTCCTCAGAGCCTCTGCTGTAATGGAGACCCCAACCTCAAGATTTGAATGGTGTTCACCAAGACTTGGATCAATCAAGCCATGTTGGTAACGGTCGACAAGCGATTCAGGGAGATCAACCAGCCAGAAGTTTTCATCAGAATGGAAAGACAGAAGGATCGTATATGGTTCAATCCCGTGTTCCTTGATCATCGCCTCAATTAGAACCATGCCGTCATCAGATGAAAGGCCTACCTCCTCGCAAATGGCTTCGGGTGCAGCTGTGTATCTGTAAGCGGGTGGCGCCCTGCGCGGCAATCGAAAGAACAATGGTGGCTTTTCAAGCAGGCGGGGGCAGAGTGCACCAATTTTTTCAACGAAGATTTTTCCGACGCCGAAATCGTCGCCAAGAAAGGCAATCATGTGTTCAACTGATTTGAAGGCAATATGTTCGTGCCCAGCGAATTCAGCGGAATTGGCATCACCGACCCAAACGTCGTTCTGGTAATCAACGTCCAAAAGCGTGAATTCACATCCGGTGATCCCGATGCTGAAATTCCATTGGTGCTCAAAAAGACGATTTAAGTCTCCCGGATTGCGCATTAGGATCTTGATCCCAATGACGCCAAATGGCGCTTCGCGTGAGATCATTTTTTGCACGGCGCCGTCTTGAATATCAAAAATTGTCGAGGTGTTCCGCAAGTCGATGAGATGAGACTGGAACTCTGCGCCTATCGTATCAATCAGTCTTTCAACACGGCCCTTGCTTGGTGACACATCAGTCTCCGGTCTCTGTTTGGTCACTTATTCTACCAATCCAATATATGTCATCTGCGCATTGTCAGAAACGCCCTGCTTTCAAAAAAGCGCCTCTGAAGAGGATTGGAGGGTCCAACGCATCCGACCTTCATCCGGCCCACAATGAACGGCTATTCCGGGCCCAACTTGTGAATTCAATCCGTCTGCGGTGAATGACGGCTTTCGGGAGCAACGAAAACCCTAAACACGTCCGATATGGCGGCGCAAAACGTACCACCAGTTATCAGAAAAGCAGACAATTCTTAGTGCGAACTAGCGTCCGTAACAGCGTCTCTTGAAAGAGCTATTCCTTGACTCCGAGAAACTCTGCTCAGGCGCGGGTCCTGTCGGAGCATTTATTGTCCTGCGGGTTTATTCGCCCCCCCGGGTCTCAATGACACGCGGTGTTTTTGAAAACGTGTCATCTTCATGTCTATTATCATGTTTCGCTGAGACGATAGCAGGGAAGATGACAGGCCATTACGAGCGCTAACAGTTTTGGCTCTGATAAATGCCTTTGAATTTGCCAATCAAAGACGGCTTCAGACGGCTCTGACGGGCATTTTTCTTTTCTGGGATAGGAAAGGAAAAGCCCGGAACGGCAACAGTTGTAACGCACAAGAACACTTGGCACTTAGGGCTTATCCGGGAATAAGTGGGATTGATCGGTATTTGGCGGAATTCTGGCGTTTACACTGGCATTTTATGAGTACCGCCGCGCAACTTCATTTGGCACGAAATCGCAGGAAGGCCTGTTGCGTAGTTTGTGCCATTTGAAATTACCTAATCAAAACAAAAGCAGCGCAACTTCAAGGAGGGAACGTTTATCAACCATGTTCTGCGCGTTCACACCTGGCAAAGAATGACTAACTTCTGCCGATAGTAAGATGTTCACCTCCCCTTCCCTTCAGCTGAGGTGGGAACACAGGGAACCAAACATTCCATATGATACGTTATGCGAATCCATCACCTGAACTAGATTTCCCAAGATGAGGATGAATGGCAGCTGAGCGGACAAAGCGGACCTAGTATCAAAGTTCATACTTGTTGGTAATGTGTCTAATTGATATCGTTATACTGCGCCGTAGCTCATGGGAGCTCCACCTTCAAAGAGCTCTAAATGCTCCATAAAAGCGGACGGGCGCGTTCGATTCGCGCGCGGTGTACAGTTTTGTATTTTGAACTCAATAGAACTCGGGCCCGCTGGGCATTTTAGCAACTGCTAGGGCAAGCAAACCACTTTCTCATAACAGTGCTTGTGGGACTAGAAGGTGTTCGATCTGGCAATACCGAACTTAGAGACGAATTTCGAACGTCATAGAATCCAAGAGACGTAACCCGATCTGCAGATAGAAGCAGAGTTTTTGTATAAGACCTTGCGCTTGTTCGTTCGGTAGATGCTTTGGACACCTATATGATGCTCTCAGTGAGAAAGCCTCGCGCGCTTACAAGTGAACACTTTATCTCTGCAATGAACGGAACCGGTCGAAGCGTAGCCAAAAGACTCGCAGTCTTTGACGCACATCTTGAGTCTCTGGATTCGCGAACAAAATCTGCACTCGATATCGCAATTGAGTGGCGGAATCGGCGTGTGCACTCGCTTGCAAAAGACAAGGTAGATGAACCTACCAAAAAATTCTTGCGAACCCAGGAAGAACATTTTTCGGCTGGATACAGTGGGCTTGATATTAAGGAAATGCTCTCACGATTTGAATCAGGTGAAGCTCCAACCTTCAAGGAAGCTGCCGCTGTAGTTCGCCTTTGCCATGAAGCGGTTGAGCACTACGATGGGTATCTTTTGAAGCAAATCGATATTGAAGCTTAATTGAAATCTTCGTTGCTGCGTTTTTTCGGCGAAGATAGCACGACTTAGGCCGTCACAATTCGGAAAACATGGGTCACCCAAGTAAAAAGCAGGAGAAGATTAAACGACTTCTTAGGATGGTTGGAGTGAACCAGACACCAGTTCTGAAAGGCCGTGAAGTACCATTGGAATTTATTGAGGAACTATATGCATTGAACCCAGAGGCTGTCGGCGAGTTTCTCAGAGCTTGAGTTGTCTGCAGATGGGCTCAAAGCGGCCATTTGTGCCTCTGAGATAAGCGGCCTAGGCAGACAACTCGATTGCTGTACGCTCCGGCAAAAAAAGGCATTCCACAACGTACATTATGCGTTTTTTGGAGCTGCGATAGACCCGGCCTACTTTTCGCAAATTTGGTGGATCTCCGATCAGATGCTTCTTCCGCGAGCTCAGCCCCCAAAAATGTCAGCATTATTGTTCATGTTATACATACTAAGTACAGGGACTGACCATGATGTAGGATCTGCTGACATCACTTTGATTGTTTGCCATGATTACCTCCTTTGGTTCGCTTTGGCTTGTCTACGCCGCTCCTATCGATCCGAACGGATGAGGGCTTGCGGTCATGTCCAACACGGGTGAGCGGCAAAGCGAACTGGCGCGGGCAGGCACTTAACGGCAGCCCACGTTTGGATCAGGGCGAATAACCGTAAAAGACAAGCTTCAGCCGTATCCAAAGGCACATCACTGGCTCTTTAGATACCGCCCTTTCCAATCCATTTAAAAACGCTCCCGCATCGCTGCACTGAGCCGCACTTCACGCGGGTCTATGGCATTTCAGGTCTGGCATGGCTGCCCGGCTTGATAACAAGGATGGCTAACCGCCTTCCTGCTCCACTTTTGATGTTGCGCCCCTGATGGGTGTTTTCGCCGCGCGCTCATGCGCCTCCCGATGCGCAAGACGACCCGAGTGGTCCGGGTCAGAAGCAAAACGGAGGTTTTCATGAGAAATTTAATTGGAACAAACGCCCTTCAACGGCTGCGCGACTATGAGCTTATTGGATTGCAAAAACTGCTGTTTCGAGCGCTGAACTGCCCTGAAACGAGGGGCTCAGAACTACCTGCGATCCGCGCCACACTCGCTGTCATCGAGGCTGAGTTGGCGCGGCGCTCTTGTCACCTAGTTCCGTGTTTCTAGCGGAGCCGGCAAATGGCATTGTTCAAAACCAATCTCAAAGCAGGCTGAGCTGCGACGGCAAGAAATCCAGTTCCTGCAGATGGATGAAGTCATTCAGCAGGTGGGCGAAATTCAAGCGCATGGCGACGTGCACGCCATCGCAAATTCTGGGACTGGCCTCAGGTTGATGGTTTTTCTGTAGGCCAATAGGTTCCTTACCGCCCTGCGATAACCGCTGATGTCCCTGCGCAGATCTTCCACGATGACAGCGCGAATTTTCGATAGCGCTGCTGTGCGTTTTGGTTCGGGCAATCTGTGCGCTGCGTCGATTTCTGCTGCCCTGTATCCGCGCATTCCGAAATGCTCTGCATAAGCACTGATTTGCTTCAAAGTGAGTCGTTTACCGCTGAGCAGATAATATCAAGGATGTCCTGCGCAATAGCCACCGCACTCCAATTCAGTTTCCAAGGTTTCTGTCTGTGTCATGATCCCCTCCCTTTACGCGCAGCGATAGATGAGGGTTTCACCAGTGATCACCGTTTCGATGTAGTCCGCCGAAAGATCACGGGCGATAGCATCATAATAGAGGTAGTATTGCAGGCGTTCGGGGATCTCACCGAACAGACCTTCTTCGACAAACTGCTCGGCCAGCTCGCGCATGCTAGACACATAGTAGATGTCAAGATCCACGGCGCCTATATGGCTAAGAACACGCTCGATGTCGTAGCCGCATTCACCCACGGCCAAGATCACCGTTTTCTTTTCGTCTTCTTCCAGTTCATCAACGGCGCTGAAATAGCTTTTCAGATTGGCCTGATTGATCCCGTAGGCCTTGGCGAGTTCGCAATCGATGAATTGAATTTCGAATTCTTCAACGGGCTGCCCGTAGCTGTTTGCGGCCTTGGCTGCTTGTTTCTGATAGCTCTCAAAATCTTCAAAACAAAAGCCATTCGCTGAAATGTCGTAGGGCTGAGCAAAGAGATAGGTCATCAATGATTCCTCCAAATTAGAAGTGGGTTGTTCATGCAACCCTGCTTCCGGCCGAGGATGGTGATGCGAGGGGACAAGGAAAATCGATGCTGGGTGGTGCGGGCGCAAGGCACTGAGCCACGACCAGTGTCTATTTTCCTTGTGGGGAGAAAGAGGCAAAGCTTTTTGGCTTCCCCGATATAAAGGAAAGCGCTGCCAAGCTGCTCAAGGATCATGCGTCAGGGATGGAAACCGAATGGCCGAGACTACAGGCTCGGTTTACGACAGCTCGCCCGGACGCTTCACCTAAATAGCGGTCATTAAACCGGCCAAAATAGCGGACAAAATATCGGCTCATATTTCGTGACAAGTTCTATAAATATATGCATTATATAGTGAAATTAAAAAGAATAAGCGGCCAATAAAGCGGCCAAAATTGAGGAAGTGATGACAATAAGAGATGATGGGGAGACAATAGGATTATTCGAGCCATTGATGGTGAGCGAGGGATCGGGTCACCGATCAAAGCTCAACGATCTTGCTCTCGAACTGGCTGAACGCACCGCTGCCTTTCGCAGCAGCCTTCCTGCTTCCACAGCTTCTGCCCTGGCCGATCTGATCCGCTCGATGAATTGCTATTACAGCAATCTGATTGAAGGGCATAATACACATCCTGTCGACATCGAGCGTGCATTGCAGGACGATTACAGTGCCGATCCTCAAAAGCGGGATTTACAGCTTGAAGCCAAGGCTCATATCGAGGTCCAGAAATGGATTGATGAAAACGGCCTTGAAGACCCTCCAACTGCACCGGCAAGCCTTTTAGAAATCCATCGCCGCTTTTGCGAACTTTTGCCCGAAGATCTGCTTCTTGTTGAAAATCCGGACACAGGCGAGCGGCTGCGTGTAGTGCCAGGGGCGCTGCGAGAAAGCGACGTGCGGGTTGGTCGACATTTTGCAAACAGCCCCGGCTCGGTTCCGCGTTTCCTGGATCGCCTGCATGATGCGTATCGCAGAGCGGGCAAGATTGAAGCGATATTGGCAGCAGCTTGCGCACATCATCGTATGCTATGGGTGCACCCTTTCCTTGATGGCAATGGCCGCGTTGCGCGTTTGATGTCCTATGCCATGCTGCGCCAGACACTCAACACGGGCGGCTTGTGGTCGATTGCACGAGGGCTGGCACGCAATGAAACTGCCTACAAAAAATACTTACAGGCTTGTGATGAGCCGCGCCGTGGTGATCGTGATGGGCGGGGCAGCTTGAGCGAAAGTGCCCTTGCCAACTTCACCGAATTCTTTCTGAAAATCTGCATCGATCAGATCGAATTCATGGAAGGATTGATGAAGCCGGATCGTCTGCGTGACCGGATTATGATTTGGGCGGAGGAAGAAATTCGGGCAGGAAGCTTGCCGGCCAAATCCGATTTGGTGCTCAAGGCCATACTCTTTCAGGGTGAATTGAGCCGCAGCGAGGTGGCCGAAATGTTGGGAGCTAGTGATCGCACCGCCCGCCGCATCACATCTGAGCTAATCAAGTCCGGCGCTCTAAAATCAGAAAGCAGCCGCGCCCCACTCCTGCTCGCCTTCCCGGCGAAACTTGCTGGGCGATGGATGCCTGGCTTGTTTCCAGAGGATTGAGGAAATTTGGATTATCAACCAAAAAACATAAATGTCTGCGAGTTCAATCACACTGAACTGTTCGCTTATTGCCATCGTTTTTTAGGATGACTTTATCTCGTTTTGGAGCAACATCGAACACTACCTCGAAAAACTCAACTTCACGCTATATAAAGGCACACCATACCTTTTATTTATTAGCGCTTAACTCGAACACCTTCCAGCTTACTTCGGGTCGGCCCAAAATATCGTCAAAGTCTCCGCGCGGGATTACATTAAAACCAGCATCTTTTGCCAATAGGGCAAATTCACTTGGATCAACTCGGTGCATGTCACGTTCAGGGTCTGCTGGTCCCAAACGTAGGGAGACTATTACCGCTCCGGTAGGTGATATGATTTCCTTTAAGCGCTGCAGCGACGCCGCACGATCCGTTGGCGCGATGTGCATCCAAACAGCATTCACAAGCACAAAATCAAACTGATCCTTCTGGATCATTGGATGGTCTAGTCGCGGAAGACCCGCTGCCACCCATGCAATTTTATCGCTCGGATGCAGCTCCTTCGCGATTTTGCGCATCGCTTCTGAGGGTTCAACAGCGGTGACCGAATGACCATGCTTAGCTAACCAAGCGGCATCGCGGCCTGTTCCGGCCCCTATGTCCGCGATTTTAAGGTCACCTTTCGACAGCTGATTAACCAGAAAGGGATATGCTTTCTCGAAAGCCACGGCCTCATAGCGATCAGCAAGTGTAGCGGCATGACGTTCGTAGAACTCGATAGCGGTCGGCGTTTGCCTCATATCATTCGATCCAAGACGATCATACCAATAGCCTACCAGTAAGATTGCACTGCATGCGGAGGCCCAAAAAAGCATAATCGAGAACAAAGATCGAACAGTTTTGTCTTTGTTGCAGAACTTTTCTAACCTTCCTGTGGCATTCGAGTTTGCACTTGCGTCGACGAAGGAAGATTCATCAGCTTCTTTTAGCCAAGCAAGATAGCATCCCATGACATGGCGAAATCGAAAAAGAACCGCCAAAAAAATTAAGTTTCCCAATGTTGCTGTGCTCAGCAATGCAGTGACAAGGAGTGGGTTCTCAGTAATACGCGATACACCAAACCATAGACCTCCAGTCAAAGTCATTGCGAGTACGGGAATTTGCCACATGATTTGGTTGAGCGATCGGAAATGCAGATAGTTCTGTTGGTAGGCTTCGCTATGAAGTGACATTGGCTAAACTCCCAAACAAAATCTTGGAATGTGGCGGCTGATCATTGCAACGAATACAATTGAGGAATGATGCGAAACTAGAGGTAAAAGTTTTTGAATCGCATCGTTTACCTACACTCTCGCAATCAAAAACTGAATGCTGATTAAACTGCTAAGCTAGGAAGATTGAATACAAAATCATTTCAAGGTTACTTAGAAACGCTATTGCTCCAATAGACACAAAACCTAGTTGTTTCAGGCCTCCAATGCGCTGATCAATTCTTGAGTGTCGAAGCTAAGGAGAAACTGAGCGTAAGCATTGGTAAAGAGATCAGAGATGTACTCAGTGATCTCGATTGACGCGTTGTCGGAACCTTCGTCCTCACGCTGAATAACGTATTTTCGATTGCTAGTGATCGCATACAAAAACAGAGTGTGGAAGTACACTGCCGAAAAATATCGCTTTTCCGCAACTGATATTGCTTCTGCGGTTTTCAAACCGCTGCGATAATTCAAAAGCGCTGTGCTATCCATGTTGACATAAACCACGCTCAAGCCGTTTTCATCGGCAAGTGGATGAACAACTGTTTCGTGCGACATGTCGATACCGTTTTCATCCAGCTTTTCCCACGTCATCACATTGGTTTGGTCTGCCTCCCGAGGCTCTTTGTAGACCATTACAGGTTCTGGCAGGCCAAGGCGGTCATCAGGGGTATCCCCGCCGGGATCTTTCGATGGCTTCCTATTTTCAGGGTCCGTGACCTTCACCACGAACACCTGTTGCAACGCGCCGGCCGGCTGGGATAACTCTGCGCGCAGGGTGACGGCATCCCCGACTGTGAGTTCTTCGGTGGCGTTGATGTGCACGCGAATAGTTCCCGATGACGGGCTCGATTTGACGACATTAAGGACTGACTTGATATCTGTTAGTCTACCTGGCTTGTCGCCACCATTATTATCCGATGGTTCCGGCCCCAAGACCGCGATACGCAACTCGCCGGGCTCCGACACGCGATCGAAATAGTGATCCTCGACATCAGTTGAGAACCGTATGGTCTTGGAGCTGCCGGCAGGGAGCATTACCAAGGGCAACCCGGACTCATCCTTCGCCTTCACATCGATCTGGAAAGTTGACGGAAACCGTTGAGGGTTAAATTCTGGTTTATCTGGTTTTGGAGTCTCAGTTTTCTTTTTCGTCTCCCCTTTCTGGCGTTTGCCTTCGCGTGGGTCTTCGAGCCGAAAAGTTTGATTGAGCAGCTTCGCCAAATCCTGCTTGAGAGGCAAGTGCCTGGTCATATTGCGCAGAAGGTCTTTCGCGTCATTGCCTTCGATGTTCAAGGACGCTTTACGTGAAGCATTGATTTCCTTCAGCCGTCCACCAGTGAGCAACGCTGCGAGACGCTTGCGTAAATTGCGCGACTCTTCACCACCTTTCAGACGATCACGCGACGCCATGAACAGCTCGTTTCTCACACTAGTCCTGATCCCAGTGCAATCGACATGGATCAGCAGATGATCCTTCAACAAGGGAAACTTCAAGGATCGGGTAATAAACTCCGATGTGAAATGGCCGTGTACTTGGCCATTTATCGAGAAAATGACCGCCATATTGTTCTTGAAGAACTCTCGTTGGATCGTGCTCCGGGTATCCTTCGAAGACCTACCTTCCGCCCGAGCATTGAAGACATAGGAAGTTACCCTGACCGCTCCGATCTCGGCGTCGTTGATTTCGTCCGAAAAATAGGTCTGCACGTAATTGCTGTCGTCTTCTTCCAGCCGCCTTTGGAGACCGAAGAGATCCCGCTCTAGGTTCCGATCGTCCGGATACCTTGCTTTGGTGTCGACCGTCAGGATCGGCAAAGCCGGACGAAAAAGGTACTCGTTCAAGCTCTGATTAAGGTCGCGGGATATGACGGATCGCGAGCCGGATGGAAGATCGTAGGAATAGAGTTTGATGATGCTGCCGGTTCGAAATTTTCGGCTTGCCAGTCCCAGATCGATCTCGCCGATTTTAAAGGAGGGGATACGGTTATCGATAACCAGATACTCATACCACGTATTCTTGCGGGTGATTTCCTCAGATGAAGTCAGTGGATGCCGGCGGACAAGCGTGAATCCAAATTCGGAATCGTTATCGAAGCGCTTCGAGGCAATGAGCTGGTACCGGTGCTTCCCACAGAATGCGACCGCGCCTGCACCACCCATATTGTACTTGCCCTGTACGAAGTGGATTTCGTTCTTGTTGCCACGAAGAAGCGATAGGAATGTATCCGCAAAATCCTCTGGCGCCTGCCCAATCCCGTCATCGTATATGACCAAGGAAGTTTCCATCCGTGGACCGTCAGCCACTATCTGCAACATTTCCGATTGTTGCTTTCGGTGTGCGGAGAGATCCCAGTTTTTATGGTCGGGGAAAAACTGAGCCACGCCTTCCGGAATAGACTTAGGCGCCGTGGAAGATTTAGGGTCGATCCCTTCTTCGCGACACCGCCGCTCCAAGATGGCGTCTATTCCGTTCGTAATTTTTTCGACCAGAGCCGGGATCGGCGAAGCTTGCTGGTTTTCGACAACACCATAGTTGTTTTCGTGCCCGCCATAGGGTTTCCAGTTTGGCGGAGACTCAAGCAGGCTGGCGTCTTCAAGGACGGCATGAACATCGGCCTCAACAGGACAACGAAATAAGCTCCAAAACAAATCCTTTGCGTTCAAAAGTCGCCTCCATGCAACGTCTCAGATGACACGTTCCGGAAGCTTCGCGTCTTCCTGTCCAAGAGCTTTTGAGTATCGTTCTATCAAATCTTTTTCAGAAAATTTTGAACAATTTACCATATGACCTAACACTTCACGTAAAGTTATCTTATGGTTATTTAGTATGGTCTTCGTGTTATTGTCCCACATTAAACCTGCATAAGGCTTGGACCGCAGCTCACGAGGTAATTTGGCTGCGATTTCGATTGATTTCGATATAGTATTTTTCTGAGAGAGGCGAGCAATAATTTCAGCGAATATTTCAATTCCAATTGGCCTGAAAACCGCGCTGCCTCCATGATTACCGCGATACTTTCGAACGACGCTTTCTGTTTCATTTGAATTAAAGAACTCTCCGAGCTCTGAAAAATTTTTACTCAAATCTTCGAAATAATCTTGCGCGAAATCGAAAAAAATCTTCAGCTCTTCCTCAGATGGCCGGCGGTCTTGAAGCGATTTTGGGTTTTGCTTAACTGGTGATTTATGCCTGGAAAAAAGGGAAGTCAAAACATCGTAAAGGTTGCCGATCGTTGTTAGGCTGGCGAAGTTTGTGGCAGGCATGTTATTAGACGCGACGAATGCGATCCTGTCACTTCCAAAGAGATTAGATTCCTCAATAAGACGGCGTACAGTTATTGCCATGACGTCATCTTCGTCCAGTGCGATTATGTCTCCTTTTGAGACTGGTTTTGCTGTTTTGTTCAGTGTCGTGAACAGACGCCTAGTTCGCTGTAGGCCCTTGGTTGTTTTTCTGTGAGCTACAAAAATCACGGATATATCATCGGGAGGATCTTGTTCGAGCCCGGAACTAATTACTTTTTTAATTCCTGCCAAACGGTGTTGTCCGTCGATAGCAAACAAAACTTCTTTTCCAGTGAGGGTCAGAAAGCCTACCGAACTTATTGTTTCTTCGTCCAACTTACCAACAAAGTCTTTGCGAGTTTCACTCTTAAGATCATCAAGGCCGCTCCAGTTCGGCGCACCGCCGTAAGTTGCTATGACGAGTGAGTTGAAAAAGCGCTCCTCCTGTTCTCTAAGGTAAGAAGCAATTTGATCACTCCGCCCTTTCTTGAGCTGCCTCTGAATCATCTCTGACAGCTTTTTGTTCTTATGAATGTCTTCAGCAAATGACACTCTGGTTCCAATATCCGCAATACTCATCAAGCAAGAGTAGTATACCCAATCCCCCATGATGCCACGGAGTGCCGGTAAGATCAGTTCACTCGTTTGGGTCACTGAAAGGCATCCCTTTGTTGCTTTATGTCAGCTTCAAGATCAGCTTTTGACATTGGGGGAAGAAGAGCACCATTCAACTCCTTCTCTATTTTCTTAAGTTGCTCCGAGGATACTTCATTTCCGACAGGTGCAAAGTAAAAGTGGAGCATCGAGTGCCATTCACCGAAGAGTCGCCGGACTCTTGCGGAGCGTTTCATCAGCTTCTTGGCATTGAGGTAGTCTCGGTAACGCGCTCGGATAGATCTGTCTGAATCGTGACCTGCGATACCGACGTACATGACATATCTATGGCACGGAAGCACTTGGCTCTCT
Source organism: Roseibium sp. (assembly GCF_965216085.1). Taxonomy (GTDB): domain Bacteria; phylum Pseudomonadota; class Alphaproteobacteria; order Rhizobiales; family Stappiaceae; genus Roseibium. The sequence continues at coordinate 4,919,256 of NZ_OZ244138.1, forward strand.
TGGCAGATGCAGAATGCGTACACGCCTCTGCTGTCATCAGGCACTTTTTCAAGCTGATCATGCCCATACGGGATATGATCCCATTCGAGGCTTTCAATACAGAACGGATCCTTCGACATGAGTTCGGGCGATAAAACAAATCGCACTTCGAACCTAGCAATATTTGCGGCGGCGGTCGCTGCGAAGTCTTCTAATTCGCTTAAGTCGGCTACCACAGTCTCAGCTCCGTTAGCTCCCTTAGTGGGTATGGTTCTCTGAGCAGCCTATGATTTTGAAAATACTCAAAAAACTTCACATTTAGGTTTTAGATGCGGCCAAGGGAAAATTCAACCCTTTCGTGTGCATCGCAAGTACGTCACTTGTGGCAAGTTAGACAAGCTTTTGCCGCGCCCCCATAAACGTCATCTAAATCAACGACTTGTCGTGGTCGCAATGGGTTCGACTGCAGACGCGCCTTTGCACGCTCCAATCGCCGTTCGTGTTCTTCTCGAATTTGCGCTTGTCGCTTTGGGTTCTCGAGTTCGGTAAGGGACTCGCCTTGGCTCCAGGTAAAAGGAGAGCCGTTTTCAATCGCAGTCTTTTCGTATTTCTTGGCTTCTTCAAATGCCTCCGGGTGGCGTTCGCGTAGCCGTACCCATTCGATCTTCTGCTGAAAAAAGCAAAACGTGCAGCCGCTTCGAGTCCGCCAATCATAGTAGGCAGGGAGACCTAAGCCCGAGCCTTCGAGGATTTCGATGACACCGGCCTTATCGATGCCCGCCTCTTTGAACGGGAGCCTTATGAGAAGCTTGTCTTTTTTCGATTGATATCCCTCGCGGTATTCCTCGTCACCGCGAATGGCCACATAGGAAATCACGGTGTCTCCCGCTTCGAGGTATTCACGCGCCCACTTTTCAAATGGTTTTAGTTTCAACTGCTTCGTACACCAGCGTGACTGCGCAGACGGCAAATAGTTCTTGTAGCTCTTCAACCAGAAATCAAAATCACGATCAGGGTTAAGGCGCCGTACGGGTTTGCCGAGATAGCCTTCCAACCGCGTCAGGTAATCATATACCTCCGGAAGCTCCTTCCCTGTATCGGTGAAGAAGTACTCTATATCGATTTCTGGATGCCGTTGCCGCATAAAGATCGCGAGCGCCGCGCTGTCTCGTCCTCCAGACAATCCTAGAACGTGCCGATAGGCGCTCATACTTGTTCTCCCACGAGGCGATCGTCGCTCGCATTGAGGTATTTTGAGGTCACTTCTATAAGCGCCGCGAGAATGATCTCCCGGCTCTGATGGTCGGCCTTGCTCAAGGCGCGATCCAGCGTCGCAACTAGATGTGCGACGTCTTCCCGGTCGACATCTGAAACCTCGAACTCTCTGAACAGCGAATGAGGCATGTCATCCATGCCGAGGACGACGGCCAGAGCATGCCGCCGGTCTTTGCGTCCCTTTACCCGTGCGACTGTCTCTGTCTTCAGGAAGGATTTCGCCAAGTCCACTAAACCGACGACCGCGCGTTCCCTGTCGCCATCGTTCCAGTCTCGCGGGAGTTTATTAACCGCCACACCGGCGATCCCTTCCATGTCCTCGCGGGTGCCATGAAACTGCGTAAGGCGCCCAACAAATGCTTCCATACGCAGATCGCCACCAATTTGGCGGATGTTATCTGCACGATCACGCAATTCTTTCAATGCTGCATCGCCCTGGCCGCGCACATCAAGTTCCTTCAGCATCAAGTTCTTTAGCTCGTCCAGCACTTTGGGATAAGCCGCCCGCATTTCGGCGAGAGCGTCACGCAGCAGCATGGCGGTCACGTTTGCGTCGAAACTGCCATCTGGCATGGGTTCCGTCAGCCGCGGTAGGTCATCGAACAGGAGTTTGTTCGGATCGCTCGCGCGTTTGAGGATCTCGCGCACCTGCAGTGTTTGGGGAGACAACGATTGCGTTCTAGCTGTCCAAGGAACAAGCGCATCGAATTCACCGATGATCTTGCGCGCGACGGCAAGAGGCTCGGCTTTGCCCCTCAGCTTCAACAGACCGCCAAGCGCTTCGAGGGTCTCACCAATAAAACCTTCCATTTCAACCCGCCGCAATCCGATATCTCGGGGGTCGCGCGCGAGGAACTCGACACACAGCTCGTTGAGGCTGCTTTGAAAGACGCCTTCGCCATAAACCGCGACGCGATCGCGACGGGAGAGCACATAGGCGACGATAAAGACTGGGCCGAGCCCGGCCTTTAGTCCGATAGGTCTCTTACCCCAAGTGCGGATTATCTCATCGGCCGTAACGAAACCGTGTTCTGACGCCTCAAGAAGCCGATCGGCCTCACGCCAAAGCGGAAAGAGCGTGTCGCCCTCTGTAGGAACGCGATACTGCCCGCCAATATGGATGCCGGTTTCCTGAAGAAGGGAGATGTAGAGTCCGCGTTCCGCCGGGTAGTTCTTTCCTTCAAACCCCAAATCGTCATCGACCGCCCGCATCGCCATTCGTTTCATCAGCTTCGTTCGTGCGCTCACCGCATTCGATGAAGGCTCGGAGCAATTCAGCAATTCGTTGCGAATGTGCGGTGTATCAACGTAGATCGCGTCAGCCAGAGCCGAGAGCCTATCGTTGAGCTTCCCCTTTGTTAGTTTCTCTGGCTTTTGGCAGTTTTCGTACCAGAGACACTCGCCGATGAGCCCGTGCAACATTTCCTCGAGCTTCTGGCGGACTTCGGTACTGCGCGCATCGATTTCTCTCCTGGCGATTGGATCTCCGCTTAGTTCCGGATACCGGGTCTCAAGGCTGTTCAGTGCTTCCAGTTCCCGCGCCAACTCAAGCAATGCGATCGCATCTGAATGATGGCCGATCATCAATGGAATTGCTTCGGGCGTTTGTTCTGCCTGCTTGTAGGCGCGCTCTATAGCAAGAGTGTTTTCACCATCCATCGGCAAGACAAAGACGATCCTGCCGATGACATCTCGCCCGCATTTAGTGAGTGTCAGGTTTTCCAAAGCGGAAATTGGCTCAATTGACATCTCAAACCACCGCATAGCACCGGTTTCTTCATGATGCCGTTTTGCCAACATTGGCTGAAAGTCGGCGAGGTTACGAACCAAGTTGAGATCGATTTCCGCGTTTTCGGAGAGGACTTCAGCAAGTCGCGCTTGGACGTCGAAATCGGAACCCGCGTAAAGAACATAAATACCAGAATGTTTCCTGAACACGATCTCTGATTGTTGTTCAAGGCGCCCCAGTGCGGCCTCAACATCGGAGCGATCAGTTTCATGCAATGCTAGAGCGAGTGTATTCAAGTCAGCTGCCAGTCCCGACCGATCTTTGAGCAACTCAAGGATAGCAATCGTCTTCAGTACCTGTTGCTCGACCTCGCTTGCCCCACGTGCCATGTTGCGTTCAAGAACATCATGTGCCAAAGCCCAACGGCGACCGTCAGGCGAAGATAGAATGGCCGCTTCAAAATTCGCGGCGAGATAATTCCAAAGCAGGTGTGGCGGATAGAAAGCGTCATTAAGTTGGCTCGCAAGCGCGTCCTGTAGTCCATAGGGCTCGGCCGAACTTAAAAATGAGAAGACACTCCGTTGGTTCTGTCCAAAACGTCGGCGGGACAGCGGCCCGACTAGGCAAGCAGTCAGTGGATGGAGTGGAGCTGTTCTTGCAAGCTTGCCCGCCATCCGTTTTGCGTCGCTTTTTGTACGCGCCGGACGCAAATGGTCGACACAATTTTCCGCCAGTGGGATTGCTTTGCGCACCGCACGCTGATGACCGAGCGCTTCACCTATCAGCTCGACGGTCTCCTCTAGTGAGACAGATATCGATATATCGACAAAACGCCCCTGAATCTTGGCCCAAGAATCCCGCGCCTTGCGTCCAAGACGCTCTGCATATTCTTCGAACGACTGATGCAACACTCCAACAAAAACTAACTTGCGTTGGCTGCGTGAAGCGAGTTCTGCGATATCTTGGAGTAGATGCAGGTCGCCTTCGCCATCAGCGGCAGCCTCAAGCCCGCGCCCCAATTCATCTATGACTAAAAGCAGACCGCGATCGCTCGTTCTGGTTTCAAGTTCAGCAAGAACGTCTGAAGGTGTTGCAGTGGTTGGCAGGTCGAGCAGCTCAATCAATTGCGCCGTTATGGATCGCCTCTCTGCTACAAGCGGCAGCACATTCCAGCGCGAAGGGAAATAAGGCAGGGCATTTTTCAACTCACTTACAACATTGTCTCCGAAGATTGTGGCAGCTTGCTCTCTAACCGGCTTTGGCGCTCCGAATAGGCAAGCGAGTGCAACAGCAAGACTCGATTTTCCGCCGCCATATGGCCCGGTCCATGTGAAAGCACCTTGGTCGGTATCGGCGATGTGGGTGGCCATGAATGTGACCGCGGCCTGAAAAGACGCTGGGCATTGAAATCCCTCAAGCGCGACAGGTGAAGCATAGTCACTATCGATCCGGACGGAGCGTCGAAATCTTGGTGTGATGGAAATGGGATCGGTCATGCGACTACGCTCCTGTCGTCCATAGACAGCGCCTCACGAAGAATGGTGCGCTGCTCGTTTTTCGAGCGCGTGTGGGTGCGAATGATCTGACGTAAGCCGGCGGTTTCAGACCATACAAAGTCTCCCGAAGAAGTCTGTTCAAGCCGCTCGAGCCGTTTAGTGATGTCGTCTTCGTCTAAAAGAAATACACGTCCGGGTGAGCCCGGCGCATATGACGTTTTTTCAAACGACATTGTATTTTGGCTTTCGGTAAAATCATCCCAGAATTCATTGAGACAATAGAGAAAAACCGAGTCTGGAAGATTCGGCTTGCGCCCGCGGGAAAGCCGTGAGCGGTGCTTATCCATTGGCCGGATTAAGCCTAACTCAGCGAGAATGGATTCCCCGGCTTCACTCGATCCACGGCCGCCGATATAGGTTCTGAGAAGACACTGAAGATCCCGGTCGACGGTTGTTGAAGCAACCCGGCTCCATGCACGTTCTTGGGCAAGCTTCAACAACGAGTCAACTATATCCTGTTTGATGAAACTGCCGCCTCGGAACTCGTTGAACAGCCAATAAGCAGATGTCAGACGCGTACGGCCAACAAGATGCCAATGCAGGAGCCACAATGAAGCATCTTCTTCGAGATAAGGATCTATGGCGGAAGCCCCAAAGAGCATATCGCCGAGCCATGTTACCTCGAGCCCCTCACGTGTTTCTTCAAGAATACCAGCGCCTGTTGCCCAATACCGGATGGCGCCAACCATGTTCCGGCCGACGCCAAATTGTGCAATCGAAGCCGGATCCCGGAAAATATGAACCGCATCCTTTGGAGATTTTTCTCGGCTCACGGCCTCATAAGCCTTCTGCAGCCATCCATAGCGAAGTGGAAAGGTTTCATGACCCGAAAAACAGGGCCGATAGTCGTCAGATTTTAGGCCGAGCGCGCGCACTTGATCTCCTGGGGGTATCATCCAGTATATGACTCAGTCATACTAGGAACTGGAGACTACGTCCAGTATCGAGGGCATAATGCAAGTTGGCGAAACGATCTATCTCGACTATCAAGCATCGACGCCTATGGATGAGCGGGTGCTACAGGCAATGCAACGAGCGTCAGCAACCTTGTTTGCCAATCCCCACTCCGCAGATCATGTACTCGGATGGCGCGCGAGCGCGGCAATAGAGACGGCAGCGCTTCAGGTTTCAAATCTCTTTGGATTTCAACAAGATGACGTAATATTCACGTCGGGTGCAAGCGAGGCGAATGCGATGGCAATACGCACTGCTGAGACGAGTGCCAGGGTCTCAGAAAGAACTGACATTTTCGTCGGCGCGGCTGATCACGGGTCAATTCTCAATGAAGCCACGCATTGTAGTTTGAACGTTCAAAAAATCCCTTTGGACGCAAGTGGCGCGCCTGATTCTCGACGCCTGGATGAAATGATTAGCGACGTTACCGCGCTCGTATCGATCATCGGCGTTAACAATGAAAACGGTGCGATCGCCGATCTTAAAGAGATTGCGGCGATCTGCAGATCGAATGGCGCGCTCTTTCACGTCGACCTTGCCCAAGCGCCTCTTGCCATGGATGTTGATCTGCTCGAACTTGGGGTCGATTTGGCAACCGTTTCGGCTCACAAAATCTACGGTCCAAAAGGCATCGGCGCGCTGCTGACTGGACCTGTCGTATCCGATCTAGTGAAACCGGTCATCGTAGGCGCAGGCCAACAAGCCGGTCGGCGTGGCGGTACGATGCCAACAGAACTTATTGTTGGATTTGGTGAAGCGAGCCGACTCGTCGCAGAAGCCGGGCAATATGAACGTGATAGAGTGGCCGCGATACGCGACCGATTTGTTGCGATTCTTCAAATAAAACAGATTGCCAACTTGATCGGCTCCCGAAATGGCCGACATCCCGGCAATGCCCTTTTGCGCTTTCCTGGGCAAGATGCATCTGAACTTCTCGGACGAATGCAACCTCGGATAGCCGCATCTACCCAATCGGCTTGTTCATCGGGCACGATCGAACCGTCGCATGTTTTGCTAGCGATGGGATACGATAAACAGATTGCCTCAGAGTGTGTCCGTTTCAGCTTTGGCCGGTTTTCCACGATAGAACAGGCAGAAACGGCAGCCACCATTTTGGAAGAAACTCTTGAGACGACTTAAGGTTTCAAGACAATTCACCAATGAGCAAAGATGACTAGCGCGACATTTTCAGGGTGGGTCCTGAAGGCTTCCTTGAATGGCGCTCAATCAGCCAGTCGATTGTGCATGGTTCGGTGCAGGTGGAGAAGCATATCCCCAAGTTCTGCGAGTGGGTTCAGGGCGGCGCGATAGCCTCCTGATCGAAGGGGCGCAGGGAGAGCGAGTTCTCCTGCGCGTGATCCACCGACAAGACAGTGGCGTCATCAAATCCGCGCAGGGTTAGTCTCAATGAAATTGCCATGGTGGTCTTGCGGGAGCTTGGAGGCTCATTTCCAAGTGGTGGTGCAGCAGCCAAACGTCTGGCGAGTGATGGAACGGCGATACGTTCTGCTGGCTTTGGAATGGGTTCGATACCCTGGAAAAGCCAATAGCAGGGGATTTCAAACGGGGGTGCAGCGCTCCTTTGACAAGCGGTGTAGCAGTGCACAATTTTTTTAAAATTTGTACTACAATACACACCTTGCGTTCGGCGTTACGTCGCATTTCGCGCCCGTTAGCGGCTGCTCTCTGGGGGTGACGTTAAGAGTAAATTTGTGCGCGCAATAGGAATCAGTACCGACAATCAACATTGTATCTCCATATGTCAAAGCTGCTATGATGCTAATCAAGCAGAAAACTACCGTGAGTAGTCATGTCCATGGGAAGCAAAGCCCCAAATACCGAGCGCGGCCCAAAGGGTAAAAAGTCAAAACTAGCCCCACCGACGGCCCAGCCCAACAATGATGGGAACGCACTCCGCAAGACGGGAAATCTGCAAAACGTAGTGAAAGCGTCAAACCTCTGTTTAAAACCGTTCCTCTTACAGAAGAAGAGGCCGCAGAACTTATAAAATTGGACCCTAGTTATTCAAACAAAATTCGAATTTTGAATGCGCTTAGAGAAGAATAATTTTCCTATTTACGCGCTAAAATACTAATAAAAATGCGTCTAATGCGTTTGGGTTCGAGAATATTTATTTCACTCGTAGATAATTTTACTTCTAATTCGTCTTGCAAAGACGCAGAAATAATGTATAATGAAGTCAGCAGCCACAAACCGGAAAACTTATTACCGGCTTGGGGAATTATTGATGAAAAAGATGTAGCGCGATCAACAGCGTCACAGGAATTGGATTTACGAAACAAAGACGATAGCCTCAAGTCGATTACTTCGGTGTTTAATGCCAATCTCAATAGGTCGGCACTTGCGAAGGCTTTAAAGCAAGTGCGAGATTTGAATGGCTTGTCGCAGCGGGCGGCGGCGGACCTTGCCGAGGTTAGCCACACCGACATCAAACGCATTGAAAATGGAACTTCGTCGTTAGACAAGTCAACCGAGGTCTTGAATGCACTAGGATTTGATGTGCAAATTCAAGTCGTTCCCAAAAATTCTTACGATTAGATTGGCCAGGTACAATTATGTACCCATATTAACGATCTAGTCAGGTCATGTTGTCCTGAGCGGAGCAGCTCCGGCAGGGCTGGTTTTTAACCCTAATTATCGTGCTGATACGGCGCAGATGCCATTTCTGCGCGCTACAGCTTTGTTTTTTGCTGAGATCGCCTACCAACCGTTGGCGGTCAACGGGGAAAGCTGGCCGCTTGTAGGGTTGTGCATTCTCCGTAGCGAGGAGAATGATGCAATGAAGTCCCCCCGTTACTTCCGCAAATCCCGCCAGCCCACGCCGGAGCAGAAGCTCGATGCGTTGAACCGGAACGTATTGACGTTCACGGTTCCGCCGCTGTTGGCGGCAGCGACCGCGAGCTTTGTCACCACGTATAACGACGTGGTGATCATTACGGACTGGCTGGCCGGGGTGTCGGGCACACCGCCTTATGTCGCGTTGCTGGTCACGCTGTTCAGCGCCGGTGTCAGCTTCAGCCTGTGGGGCATGTCCATCAGTTATCTGCAGAGCTATGTGACCGGAAAGGCCACGGCGATTGGCCTAGGCGTGCTGATTTACATGACCGGCATGACAGCGCTCTCCTCGACTTACACATCCGATATCGGCCTGACGCATCAAAGCCCCCGTACGATGTACCTGAGCGATGAAGCTACCGAGTATGCGGATCAGACGCGCCAGCTCGGCGGGCGCACCCTGGAAATGGAAAACGCGGCAACGTTCATCCGCCCGGGAGCTGAAACTGCCTGCCAGAAGAGCTAGGCGGAAACCAGCGGCGGTTTGATCAGCGGCTCTGCCGGTACGGGGCCGATTGCCAGTACTCTGCACACGCTTTGCACCCGCAAGAAAGAGCTGGTCAACGCGCTCGAACAGACTTTGGCCGCGGCCACCCCGCTGATCCGTGATGCGCGGGACATCAGCCTCAATCTTGATCTGATGATCATGAATAAGGTGCTGAGCCTGCCGGAGCGGGAAACTGCGTTTATCCAAGGAGGGCGGAAGCTCGAAGCTTTGCTGGATGGGCTGCAGGCCACCGACCGGATGCGGGCGGTGCGGTTTTCCTATGCGGCAATTGGCGAGGTAATCGCCGGGCTAGAAGCCCTTGCTGACAACAGTGAAATTGAAAGCCTTGTGCTGGAAGGATTGGAATCCGGTGCCCTGGGCGGCGAGGTGAAGGCGCTTGCTGCCAATATCAGCGCAACGTGGTCTGAAAATCCCAAACACTTTGAATCCTTCCGTGAAGGGGCCGTTCAAAGCTTAATACCGTTCGGTCTCAGCGGGCATCTTGCCGCTTCCATGCAGAGTTGCGGCTTCCGGTTTCGGGACTTGAAGCGCAAGAAAGCCACTCTGTTCCTTGTTTGCGATTATTCGCGCATGGATGATTTTGCACCCTGGGCCGAATTGATAGTCTGGGCAGCTAAAAGGGAACTAATACGTGAAGACAACAGAATCCCGGTCCACTTCATTCTGGACGAGTTTACGAATTTCCGTCTGGTGGGACTCGCTAATGATCTGACGGCGCTTAGGGGCAATGGCATCCATATCTGGTTGTTGGTTCAGGAGCTTCAAGAAATCGTCAGGGTCTATGGCCGGGAAGCACTGGCGACCATTTTGAGCCAAAGCGATGTGAAAATGTTCTTGGCATTTCCACATCAGAAACAGCTCAGCTTGTCAGCAATCTTCTGGGCAATCAGGACATACATGGGGAAAGCTTTAATCTCGGCCACGAGGTGCTGTCGGCTCCCAGCCTGAGCCTAGCGGAGCGCAATAAGCCACTTCTGACGCCTGACGAACTGCGCCGCCTGCCGAATGATGAGCAAATCATCTTCATCAAGAACCTGCCGCCGATCCGTGCCCTCAAAGTCGGATATCACGAGATTGATCCATGGCGGAAACAGGTCCCCCCCCTCCACGGCGGCAAACTGTTCCTTGGCAAGATCAAGATGCGGATGAAGGCTGGCCGCGCACTCGCAACTAGTGCCGGTCGACGCATGATTGAGCGCGTAAAGCGCCCACTGCTACTGCCGCTGTTTGGCGCAGCCTCCTACTTCAGACCAGGAAGAGCGATCACTCTGGCGCTCATTTTGTTCCTCATTATCCAGCTCTTTGGCTGGCCTTATCTGCTGGTAACGCAAACCGGGCCGCGCGGCGGTTGCCGGCATCTCATCGTTCCGGTGATCACTTCTCCCATCGATTGGCGCGGCAATTGGAACTGCCCCTATGTCCTTTGGCGCAAATAGAAGAAAAAAACAGATGATCGCCGCCCTCATTTCAAGCACTCAGATAAGAATGTTTTGCACTCAAAAGAATAGTTTTTCTAAACTCAATTTATATATATGTAAAAATAAGACTACCTTCAGCAGCATATTAGAAAATGCTATTCCCAACCTTCCGGATAGGGAAAGTAACCATTTCGGGCAACCGAAAAGGAATGGTTTTTTTGCGCGCTGAGCAGAGCCCGAGGGAAGCAACTCTCGCATTTAAGAAAGGACGAACTGATGAAAGACAAGACGATCAAAGGTCAAGGCTCCATCCGCAAGGCTTTCGAGAATTCGAATGCCGCTGCGGAAGAACACCGTATCGTCCTGCATGTTGACTACGAGAAATACATGTATTTCCTGGAAGATGAAACACTGAGCAGTGAGCAGAAGCAGGAGTTCATCGAGACGATCTGGTCTACCTTGCTTGATTTTGTCGACCTTGGTTTCGTAATTCACCCAATGCCACAAGTTATTGATGGCCTTGAAGCGAATTACATTGATGAAAATGCAGAAATAACCGAAGATAAAGATCATTCAGATAAAGAGTTTCATGATGAATTTGATAAATCAGCAGACGATCACAACAACCGCTCTGCGGAAAGGTAGGTACTATGAATACGATGTCCCCATCACCTCAAGCCGGAACCAAGGCAGTAATTTACTGCCGGGTTTCCAGCTCGAAACAAAAGAAGGTCGGCGATGGGCTCGGGTCACAGGAATCCCGGTGCCGGGAATTTGCCCGGTACAAGGGACTAGAAGTCGTTGAAATTTTCCAGGACGATGCTTCTGGCGGCCTCATTGACCGCCCGGCATTCAGGCAATGCTTCGCTTTATCCGTAAACGCTCGCACGACCCGCATGTCGTAATCATCGATGATGTTTCACGTCTTGCGTGTGGACTGGATGCACACCTTGCGCTGCGTACCGCGATTACCGAAGCCGGAGGTATTTTGCAAAGCCCTCCATTGAGTTTGGAGAGGATTCGGATTCAATCCTCGTTGAGAACATGCTCGCGTCGGTTTCTCAGCATCAGTGGCAAAAAAATGCCGAACAAACAAAACCGGATGCGTGCCAGGGTGATGAATGGCTATTGCGTTCTTGCTCAGCCTCCGAAGGGCTTGTTTGATCTTGCCAAGGCGATGTTTATTGACCTTTGGAACATGCGCATGTCGCAGGCCTATGAGATGAATAAGTCGCTCGAAAACAATGTGAAAAAGATCGACAAGCAGATTGAGCAACTGCTTGACCGTATTGTTGATGCGAGCAATGCGTCGGTGATTTCGGCCTATGAGAAGCGAATCTCGAAACTTGAGCTGGAAAAACTTCTGACAGAAGAACGCATCGAGAATTCCTATAAGCCACGGCATACCCGGGAAGAGTTGTTCGAACTCCCCTTCGACTTCCTCTCAAAGCCTTGGAATATTTGGAAAAGTGGCGATCTTACGCTGAAGAGAACAGTGCTTAGATTGGCGTTTTTGGAACCAGTTTCTTACACTAGAAGACTGGGTGTTCGAACCCCCAAATTAACTATGCCTTTCATGGCTTTAGCATAAATTTCAACATGTAAAAGCGAGATGGCGCACCGGGGAGGATTCGAACCCCCGACCCCCAGATTCGTAGTCTGGTGCTCTATCCAGCTGAGCTACCGGTGCATCAAGAACGGTCCGTTTAAGAGAAGGATGTTTTCATCTTCGATGGCCGTTCGGTCTGCGAGGCGTTGGTCCGCCCCGGACAGGGCGCTTATCTACTGCGGACCGGCGGGGGATGCAAGCGCCTTTTTGAACTTTTTTTGAAAGTTCTTCGCTCAACGACCACCAACCTCAGAATTCCGCAAGTTCTCTTGACTTATTTGTACACAGGCCAAGCTGCGGCACACCCACAACTCCCGGCCTATGCGGGCCATTCACAAGACATAATCTATCGTCAGGAATTGCGGTCCGGCAACTCGATCCGGAAACAGGTGCCCGGCTGGCTGCAATCTAATTGAATGGTGCCGCCGTGGGCTTTCAGGAGTTCTGCAACGATTGCCAGCCCAAGACCAATGCCGCCGGCCTTGGCCCCGCTGTGAAACGCTTTGAACAGCCCTCTTTGCGTGTTTTCCGGGATCCCCGGGCCGGTATCAGACACCTCAATATGTACACAACTTCCGCGCCGTTCCGCTGACAGGCAAATCCGGCGCACCAAAGTGGTATCTTTCTCCGCTTCCAATGCTTGCAGAGCGTTGCGTGTCAGATTGAGCAAGACCCGGAAGATTTGCTCTGGATCTGCATCCACCTCCAAAGTCTCAGCAATCTTGTTTTCAAACTGGACAGTCTCGTGATCGGCAAGACCCAGGACATCCGCTACATCATCGCCGACACGCTTTAAAGCAATCAACCGGCGCTGCGGCGTCCGCTCCTGCGCCTTGCCATACGCCATAACCGCCTGGGTGTAGCTGACAGCGCGATCAAGCGTTGCCAGGATCTTCGGCGCCAGCCGGTTGACTGTGGGATCCGGCACATGCTCAAGGCGTTCCAAAAACAACTGCGCGGAGGCCAGAAGATTGCGCAGGTCATGGTTGATCTTCGACACGGCCAAACCAAGATCGGCCAAGCGTTGTTTTTGGTGAAGCGCACGCGACAGGGCTTCTTCCATCGCCGCCAAACGGATTTCCGCATCCCCCAACTCATCCCGGCGCGGCGAGACCGTGATGATCCGGGAGACGTCTTCGGGATTGTCGGCAAACTGCTCCATCGAGCGTGTCAACCGCCGCAAGGGCCGGATAAATAGGGCCTGCAATGTGATATAGACAAGCGTTGCCGTGATGCCGGATATCACCAGTGACAGCGCCAAAATCCGGCCGGAAAAAGCCAGCATATCCTGCTGAAGCAATGCAATGGGGAACACCACGTCGACCCGTTCCGTATGGCCCATCTGCCCAGCTGCCACCGCCCGCATGACGCCATTTCCCCGGTACGTCAGCACAGCGAAACTGTCCAGAACGGACGTCCAGGGCGTGACCTTCGCCATATCGACAACAAAGTCGATTTGAGCCGGCACGTCGCTCATGGCAATCAATCGGCGCTGAGAACCTTGGTCGAGCGCAATAGCAATTGCTCCCGTTGTCTTGAGCAGTTCTTCCTGCAGCCGCGGCGCGATAGTGTTCGTTTCCGCCAGCACTGACGCGGCCACACCGGCAGTGGTCAAGCGGTCCATCAGCCACGTATTGCGGAAATTCGCGATCGACGGCACGTAAATGAAAACTTCGGCAACCATGACAAACAGGATTGTCAGAAGCAGAAGTTTTCCGGACAAACCACCAAACCGGTGCCGGCCAAACTGGTTGCCTGTTTCCGGCTTCCCGCTGGCGCCAATACCATTCTCGTTTGGAGCGATGGCTCCTTCCGGCATGCCCTCATGCTTCATGACAGCTCCGTCCCAACACAGCAGCCAGAACCGTATCAGCCCAATTCATCTTATCCAAACTTACGCAACAAACCGATTCCACGGCGTAGCCAAGCATTTTTCGGCGCATCCGCATAGTATGAAATTGCAGCCCGGCGCACCAGTTCGCCCAGCGTCGGGTAAGGTGCAATAAACCCGGCAAGGTCTTTCATTGTCATCTTTTTTGAAATCGCCAGAGACAGAAGATTGATGACTTCACCGGCTTGAGCCCCGACAATATCTGCTCCCAATAGCCGTCCTCCCGGTCCGGCGATCAGCTTGAGTTTGCCGATGGTCTCACCTTCCGCTTGCGCCCGGTCATTTCCCGCATAGGCTGCGCTCAGGACATTGACCTTTTTGCCATGCCGCGCCCTAGCTTCGGCTTCAGTCAGCCCAATGTGGCCCAATTCGGGTGAGGTATACGTCACCCAGGGCACGATTTCCGTTTGCATTTTGACCGGCAGCCGGAACAGGATCGAACGAATAACAAGGCCCGCCTGATGACCTGCGACATGGGTGAATTGAAGCCCGCCCGCAACATCACCGATGGCATAGATCTTCTTGTTGGACGTGCGCAGGCCATGATCAACGGTGATGCCCTTGTGGGAATAGGAAACATGGGCAGCCTCAAGACCCAGCCCCTCAACATTGGGCGCGCGTCCGGCTGCTACAAGCACGTGGCTGACAGCTCTGGTGACCGGCTCGCCGTCCTCTGACCGGGCCGTTACAACAATCCCGTCATCTAAACATTCGACCTTCTCAACCGCTGTTTTTTCAAAAATCTCGACACCTTCGCCTTTCAAAGTGTCCAGCACGATGCCTGCCAGTTCCGGATCATCCTTGCCGAGTGCAGTTTGCGCTTCGAATACGGTCACTTTTGCGCCTAGGCGCCGATGCGCCTGCGCCATTTCCAATCCGATTGGTCCACCACCTACGATCCCGAGATGTTCTGGTGTCTCCCGCAAGGTGAACAGTGTTTCGTTAGTTAGGTAGGGAACCTGATCAAGACCCGGAATTGGTGGAACGAGCGCCGTTGACCCAGTCGCGATCACAAATCGCCGGGCGCGAATCTCATGATTCCCCGCCACCACCACGTCAGGTGCGGTGAATTCGGCAGCCTCCCGAAGCACGGTAACGCCAAGCCCTTCAAAACGTTCTTGAGAATCATGTGGCTCAATCGCCGCGATGACTTTCTGCACATGATCATTGGCTTTGGCGAAATCCACATCCGGTTCTTCAAATGGAACACCAAACCTGGCGGCTTTTTGAACATTCTGGACGGCTTTGCCTGCCGCCAGCAGCGCTTTGGACGGGACACACCCATAGTTCAGGCAGTCGCCACCCATTTTTCCCTTTTCAATCAGGACAACTTCAACGCCAAATGCAGCCGCAGCGGCAGCGACAGATAGTCCACCTGATCCAGCACCAATGACACAAATATCCGGGGTCAGCAGCTTCGACATATAAAAGTCCAATTATTTGATGGATTTCCCGCGGGGTTAGGCACTTCAGCGGGTGCGGAGCCGTTTGAGCACAACCGGGATCAAGCTGGCGATGCCAAGCGCAAAAAAGGCAACAACCAATTGCGGCGTGACCAAGGCGGAGACTTCGACCGCACAGGTGCCAGCGGCCGCACATCCGGGGTTGGCGGCTTCTTGTGCTTCGATCACGCTATCAAGACCGGATCCGATAAAGGCAAAGGCAAATGTTCCGGGAATAATACCAACAAAGGTTGCCAGAACATAAGACCCCAGCGGCATTTGAAACACTGCCGGAGCAATGTTGACCAGCCAAAACGGAAAGATTGGAGTGAGGCGCAAAAAGAGAAGATAATTGAAGGCATCCCGCCGGAATCCTTCAGTTAGCCGTATGAGAAAGGGCCCCGCCCGCTTGGTGAGCATGTCGCCAAAAGAAGATTTTGCGATCAGAAAAACCACGGCAGCTCCGACTGTCGCCCCGAAAACTGTCGCAAAACCGCCGATGACCCACCCAAAGAGAAAACCGCCTGCAATCGTGAAAAGCGAAGCGCCCGGGAAAGATAAGGCAACCGCTACAGAATAGAGCGCGACATAACCAACAACAGTCATCATCAGATTGTCTGTCACGAGACTGGCCAAATGCTGGCGCTCCATGATCAATGCGGAGAGTGTCAGATGATTGTGAAGGCCTTGGGAGAACGCCAGGATCATCAGCGCAAGAAGCACTGCCAAAGGAGCCCACTTGCGTATCAGTGCGCCTGACGACTTTTCAGCTTCCGGCTTTTGAACCCCGTTGGGCTCATCAGATCCGTTCATCGCCTCCGCCTCACTTCCCCGCATTGGCCACTCCATTATCCTTAATTCTGCCGCGTTTGGGCGGCAACAGTGCCGATGTCTTACGTCAGGTGTACCTTAAAGCTTGTAAAAAGAAGCTGATTTCACTGATAAGTGAGACAGCGCGGTCAAGCATTCACCTGTGCGTGATCAAAAACGGGTGCGAGAATCTCTGCGGCAAACGTTGACTTCAACCGGCATGACGCTTATAAGCGCGCTCGATCGGGACATGCATTCGGACCCATGGCTGTTTAAAGCTGCGCTGGCTGAGCGCTTCGGGTGCTTCCTCCAAAGAATTTAAAATGAACAAGGGCCGCGCTTAAGCCGCGCGGGGAAGAACAATGAAGCGTACGTATCAACCGAGCCGTCTTGTCCGCAAGCGCCGCCACGGCTTCCGCGCACGTATGGCCACAAAGAGCGGCCGTCAGGTGCTTGCTCGCCGTCGTGCCAAAGGCCGTAAGAGCCTCAGCGCCTAAGCGGCGTCTGCTTGCAGCGCACCAGCTAGACGGTGTCTGCCAACAGCCAAACCGCTGCTATGAACACACTCAAAAAGCGCTCCGAGTTCCTCGCGGTTGCCAAAGGCGGCCGTTTGGGTCGGCGCGCTTTTGTTGTTCAAGGTCTTCAACGGACCAGCGGCGCGTGTTCGCGGATCGGCTATACGGTCACCAAAAAAACCGGCAATTCGGTCGTGCGGAGCCGCATCAAACGGCGTCTGCGGGCGGCTGTGGCTGAGCTGACGCAGGCCGACATACCAAATAATGCCGATTTTGTGCTGGTTGCACGCGATGGCGCGCTAACTCAGCCCTTCCAAAATCTGGTCACAGACCTTAAGTCTGGGCTACACCAGGTGCTAGATCCGGCAACACCGCGCGGCCGCGGCAAACCGCGCAAGGGCAATAGACCCAAACAAACACATCACCGCGCAGGTAACAGGGGTAAATCCAGTTGATTTCTGAAAACCGCAATACGATTCTCGCGATCGTTCTGTCCCTGGTCGTTTTGCTGGGCTGGCAATATTTTTATGCCGGACCACAACTGGAACGCCAACAGGCAGCTCTTCAGGCCCAACAGGAAGCAGAGGCAGCTCGCCAGGCTGAAAATGGCGGCGTCAATCCAGATGCTCCGAAACCATCCACCTCCGGGACGGCCGTAGCCCCCTCGACCGGTGGCGCACAAGCATTTGCCTCCCGGGATCAGGCGTTGGCGTCCTCAAAACGTGTAAAGATTAACACCCCGCGACTGGAAGGCTCTGTCAACCTGGCCGGCGGCCGCCTCGATGATCTGCGCCTGAAGGACTATCATGAGACAGTCGATAAGAGCAGTCCAACGATTGTTCTGTTCTCACCGACAAACTCCCCTTCGGCCTATTTCGCAGAACACGGCTGGACCAAGGATGCCAACTCCAATGTCCAGGTCCCGGGACGGGATGCCGTATGGACTATTGAGGGCTCTGCTGACCTGACGCCAACGACCCCGCTAACCTTGACGTGGGACAATGGCGAAGGGCTCATCTTCAAGCGTGTGTTCTCTGTCGACGAAAACTACATGTTCACGGTTGGGCAATCGGTTACCAACAATTCCGGAGACGCCGTTACGCTTTATCCGTATGGCCTCATCTCCCGGAACGGCATCCCGGAAATGAGCGGCATTTATATTCTTCACGAAGGTCTGCTTGGGGTCTTTGGCGAAGAAGGACTGGTTGAAGTCGACTATTCCGACCTGGAAGAGGACGGACCTGTCCGGCCGGCAGCCGTAGACCGCGGATGGCTCGGAATCACCGACAAGTATTGGGCGGCAACTCTCATCCCGACCCCGGGTCAGGAATTCCAGCCGGGCTTCAGCTACGCGGCCCAGAGCGGCAACTTCCAAGCCGATTATCTTGGAAATGCGATTACCGTTCCTGCAGGCAGCACGGGTGAAACCAGTTCTTATCTGTTTGCCGGCGCCAAGGAAACAGCTCTTCTGGATGCCTATGAAGAGGCCCTCGGCATTGAACGGTTTGAGCTTTTGATCGACTGGGGTTGGTTCTACTTCCTGACCAAGCCAATGTTCTTTGCCATTGACTGGTTCTTCAATTTCTCTGGCAATTTCGGCGTTGCGATCCTTCTGGTCACCGTTTTGGTCAAACTTGTCTTCTTCCCGCTGGCAAACAAATCCTATGTCAGCATGAGCAAGATGAAACTGGTGCAGCCGCAGATGACGGAAATCCGCGAAAAATACGCGGACGACAAACAGAAGCAGCAGCAAGCTCTGATGGAGCTTTATAAGAAAGAGAAGATCAATCCATTGGCCGGCTGTCTGCCAATCCTGATCCAGATCCCGGTCTTCTTCTCCCTCTATAAGGTTCTGTTCGTCACGATCGAAATGCGCCACGCACCTTTCTTCGGCTGGATTCAGGATCTGTCTGCACCGGACCCGACCTCCCTCTTCAACCTGTTCGGTCTGATCCCCTGGGATCCGCCGCAGTTGTTGATGCTCGGCGTCTGGCCGTTGATCATGGGTATCACCATGTTCATCCAGATGAAGATGAACCCGGCTCCGCCCGATCCGACACAGCAGATGATCTTCACTTGGATGCCGATCGTCTTCACCTTCATGCTGGCGTCCTTCCCAGCTGGTCTCGTGATCTACTGGGCATGGAACAACACATTGTCAGTCGCTCAGCAATACGTGATCATGCGTCGCCAAGGCGCCAAGGTGGAGCTTTGGGACAATTTGGGGGCCCTGTTCAAACGCAAGAAACCGGCCGCGACAGATAAAAAGAGCTGACAAACAAGTGTCTAGCTGATAACAGGCAAGGCCTCGCCACCCGGCGGGGCCTTTTTCATGACCAAAGATATTTCAGGAGTGCCCGGACAATGATCCACTAAAGCAAAGACCGATATCCCAAGGCGATACCGCCGGCCGGTTGGTCGACCGCGCATGATTAGCGCGCTTTCTTGCCTTGTTTCTTTGCTTCTTGGAGGCCCTATGCACGGTCCAAACCCTGACGTCCGTCACCCGTTCAACGGTGAACCACACACTGTTTTTCTGAAAAATGTTGTCACCCGCCCGAACATCGAAGTGGGCGACTATTCCTATTACAACGATGAGCAACACGCAGCTGACTTCGAAAATCGAAACGTCCGCTATCATTTCGATTTTGTAGGCGACAAACTCAAGATTGGCCGTTTTTGTGCACTTGCATCCGGAACCACATTCATCATGAATGGCGCTAATCATGCCATGACCGGATTTTCAACGTACCCCTTCAACATCTTTGGCAATGGCTGGGAAGACGGGTTCGAGCCGGCAACGATCTTTGACCATCTGCGCGGTGACACGCTTGTAGAAAACGATGTCTGGTTCGGCACCAACTCCGTTGTCATGCCTGGTGTGACCATTTGTTCAGGCGCCTTCATTGGCGCGCACGCAGTTGTTGCCTCAGATATCCCGCCCTTTGCGGTCGCGGTTGGCAATCCGGCCCGTGTTGTCCGTCTGCGCTTTGATGAAAGAACCATTGAGCGCCTTTTAGAGATCGCTTGGTGGGATTGGCCTGCCGAAAAGATCTCCCGGCACCTCAGCGCGATTCGTAAAGCAGACTTGGCCGACTTGGAAAAGGCAGCCGCAGAACCAGACTGCGTTCTCGACGCCAAGGCAAAGGCGGGTTAGAAGGCTCTCCATGAGTGAAGATCAAACCTATTCTGAAGAAAACCTGGAAGCTGGGCGGCTTATGTTCGCCCGGCAGTGGGATTTTCTGACCAGCGTCACCGACATGGCCAACCTGCCAGCGACCGCAGGCACCGAAATTGCCTTTGCCGGCCGTTCCAATGTCGGCAAGTCGAGCCTGATCAACGCGCTCACCGGACGCAAGGGACTGGCGCGGACGTCCTCGACGCCCGGACGGACGCAGATGTTGAACTTTTTTGTCGCGCCCGAAACACCACTGACAATCGTGGACATGCCGGGTTATGGCTACGCGCAAGCGCCCAAAGACCTGGTCGACGCCTGGACGAAACTGGTGTTTTCCTATCTGCGCGGCCGGCCAAACCTGCGCCGGGTCATTCTTCTGATCGACAGCCGCCATGGCATCAAAAAGAACGATCTTGAGACGATGGATCTGCTTGATAAAGCAGCTGTTGTCTATCAAGTGGTTCTAACCAAGGCGGACAAGATCAAGCCGCCAGCCCTTACAAAGCTGATAGGGGACACAAAAACAGCCCTGGCCAAACGCGTTGCCGCTCACCCGGAGATCATTGCAACGTCGTCTGAAAAAAACAGAGGCGTTGATGAGTTGCGGGCCGAGCTATGCATGCTTGCGAACCAATAGCCGGCAGAGTGTCCCAGATTGTTTGAAGCCATCAAACCGGCTATAGCATTGACCCTTCGCGCCAAACGCTCCGAATTGATTGAGAATTCCTAGAAATGACAACAGTTGAGTCCGAAAGCCGCGCCCATATCATTGCTCATGCGCTTCCCTATATGCAGCGCTATGACGGCAAGACCGTCGTCGTGAAATATGGCGGCAATGCCATGGGAGATCCGGCCCTAGGCCAGGCTTTTGCCCGGGACATCACCTTGCTGCGCCAATCCGGCGTCAATCCCGTGGTTGTCCATGGCGGCGGCCCGCAAATCGGCAAAATGCTGGACCGGCTCAATATTGTCAGCGAGTTCAAAGGCGGCTTGCGCGTGACCGACAAGGCAACCGTTGAAGTGGTCGAGATGGTTCTGGCCGGCTCCATCAACAAAGAGATTGTCCAGCTGATCGATGCCGAAGGCGGCCGAGCCGTTGGCCTGTGCGGCAAGGACGGCAACATGGTGACGGCGCGCAAACTCAAACGCACCGTTGTTGATCCAGACAGCAAGATCGAGAGCGTTATAGACCTCGGTTTTGTCGGCGAGCCGGAAAAAGTCGACCCGACCGTCCTCAAATTGGTCTTGAAGGAAGACATCATTCCCGTGGTTGCCCCGGTGGCTCCCGGCAGTGATGGCGAAACCTACAACATCAACGCTGATACGGCAGCAGGCGCCATTGCAGGATCACTCAACGCCAAACGCTTGCTGTTCCTGACGGATGTTCCCGGTGTTTTGGACAAGGACGGCAAGCTCATCAAATCGCTGACCGTGGCCAAGGCCCGTGACCTGATGGCCGACGGCACTATATCTGGTGGTATGATTCCAAAAGTTGAAACATGCATTGATGCGCTGGAACGCGGTGTGGAAGGCGTTGTGATCCTCAACGGCAAAGTACCCCATGCGGTTCTGCTGGAGCTCTTCACCGACGGCGGCGCAGGGACGTTGATCCACCCGTGACCGGAAAACGCATTTTGCCTAAGGAAGGCCGGCATGCCCACCGGCAAGACATGCGGGTTTTCCGCGGTGTCGAGGCGTGGGTGTTTGATCTGGACAACACGCTTTATCCGCATGAAGCCAGTTTGTTCCCACAAATCAACGAACAGATTGCACGCTACGTGCAAAAGGTTCTCGATTTGGGCCGCGACGAAGCGATGGCGCACCAGAAGGCGCTTTATCACGAATACGGCACCACCTTGCGCGGGTTGATGACCACCCACAAGATCGATCCGGACGATTATCTCGCCTTCGTGCACGACATCGATTATTCGTCGCTGGCACCAGATCCGGATCTTGGCCATGCCATCGAAGCGCTTCCTGGAAAGAAGTTCATCTTTACCAACGGTGACCGGCCGCATGCCGAACGTACCGCTGCCGCGCTAGGGATCTCGGATCACTTTGAAGATATTTTCGATATTGTCTCGGCAGATCTGATTCCCAAACCCAACAAAGAAACCTACGACATGTTTCTGGACCGGACGGGTATTGCGCCAGCCCGGGCAGCCATGTTCGAGGACCTGGCGAAAAACCTGAAAGTTCCGCACCACCTTGGCATGCGCACGGCGTTGATTGTTCCCAAGGGTTCCAGAGAAGTTCTTCAGGACAACCTGGACCTGGAAGGTGATCCCTACCCGCATGTCGACTTCGTGACCGAGGATCTGACGGGTTTCTTGCGCGCAGTCAAAGGCTCATTAATCTAAGACAGAACATCGCTGGCCTCCTAAGCGCAGATCTTCTAGATTGAGCAAAACTCAATTTTGGATCTGATTGCTTCATGGCGTCGTTACGCGCACTCAATGCTTTTGCCCTTCTGGCCCGTCATGGCCGGGCAGCTCTTGCAGCCGAAAAACTCGGCGTTTCCCCTTCGGCCCTGTCGCATCTCATGCGCAAGCTGGAAAGCGAACTGGGCGCAACGCTCGTCAATCGGGACGGGCGTGGGTTGACCTTGACCGAAGAAGGCCAGCGCCTGGCGCTCAGCCTTGGTGATGCCTTCGACCGGATCGAAGAAGCCGTCGACAGTTTTAAGCGGCGCGGGCGGACGGAACTGCGCATCAGTACGGTCTCCACCTTTGCTACCCGTTGGCTGATCCCCCGGTTGCCCCAATTTCAGGCGAGCCAGCCGGACGTTGAGCTGCTGCTGTCAACCTCGACCCGGATGGTTGATCTGGACCGCGAGAATTACGATTGCGCCATTCGTCTTGGCACCGGCAACTGGCCGAGCGTTGAAAGCCATCTTCTTTGGAAGGAGCATCTCGCGGTCGCTTTGGCACCGGGCTTGCTGGCAGGAAAGGACCCTAACGATCCGGCAATTCTGGCCGATTTACCCCTGCTCCATAGCGCTTCTAGGCGCAGCGACTGGAGCCAATGGCTTGCCGCAGCAGGTCTTGAACATACTGACACAAGTTCTGGCACCGTACTCCAGAGCCGGGATCTGGCCATTCAGGCGGCAATTGCCGGTATGGGCGCCATCGTTATCGACCGCCGGTTTGTCTCCCAGGAACTTGACGCCGGACACCTGGTTTGCCCGGACTGGGCCATTCTGGAACTGGAAACGGGTTATTGGTTTGTCCGTTCTCCTGCCCGCACATTGACCAGGCCTGTTGCCGCTTTCCGCGATTGGTTACAGGATACTGCCTAATTGCTCGATGCACTTCCCCAAAATGCGTCATTCCTGGAAAAGGCGACACATTTGACGCCGGGCAAACCGGATGTAACGGTACTATCCAACGCTCTGAATTATCTGGGAGACTGAAATGGGAACCGCAATCAAATATGCTTTCATTGCGGTACTGGCGGCACTTACTTTCTGCGTGCAGACGTCGCCCAGTTCGGCCAGCTCTCTGCTCTGGCAGGTCAAAAGCAACCACCCCAACATTCTTGAGATCGAGTTTTATTCCGACACCCGCCGCGGTCACAGTTGGCCGGGCAACAATGAGATTTATCTTCTGGACGACTACTCCACCAAAACCGTGAACATATCCTGCCACCACGGAGAGCTGATTTGTTACGGTGCTTGGGTCCGGAACAGGACTGGCATTTATTGGGGTATCGGCTTTAAATACAGTCAATCCTGCTCAGACTGTTGTTACACCTGCAACGGCGGCCACACCAAGCTGATCATCCTCAACCCTTAAACGCATCGGCCAGGGATCAGCCCCATAAGATGATCCCTAGAACGGCAACAACGATTAAAAAACAGCCCGCAATCTCAGACCGGGCAATCGTTTCCTTAAACACCAACCAGGACACAATAAAGGTGAACACCAGCTCGACCTGGGCCAGAGCCCGGACATAGGCAACATTTTGCAAGGTCATCGCTGTGAACCAGCCGATAGACCCGGCCACACCGGTTGCGCCGGCCCAAACTGCGACACGCCACGCAGCCAAACTGGCCCGCAGTTGATCTGGTTCACGCAGCAGCATCCAAACAACCATTACCCCAGTCTGAAACAGCGTCGCATAAGCAAGCGCAAAGCCTGCCTGCATCGGAATACCTGTCCCCTCAAGCGATAAGGACGCCACGCGATAAGCTGCAGCCGAAGCTCCGAACATAGCGGCCGAGCCAAGCCCAATCAGAGCAGGACGGCCGAACAAAGATTGCCGGACTACGGATGCTGACAAGGTAGTATGCGCCAACGAAATGACAATCACCCCCAAAATGCCGATTAGAATGCACAGCCCGACAACCAGGGAAACGCTTTCGCCCAGTAGCAGAAACCCGAACAAGGCTGCCTGGATGGGTTCGGTTTTGGAATAGGCGGTTCCAACTGCAAAATTTCTGAAAGAGAACAAGTATACGAGCAAGAAAGTCCCGAAAATCTGAGCCAAACCACCCAGCGCACCAGCAATCAAAAACACTGAGTTGATTTCTGGGATGGGATATTCGAATGCCAAGTGCAAGACGGCCACATAGAGGCAAGCAAACGGAAATCCATAACCGAACCGGACAAAAGTCGCGCCCGTGCTGCCCAACTGGCCTTTCAGATGCTTCTGGACCGCAGATCGCAAATTCTGGCAAAAAGCGGCAAACAGAGTGATTGGGATCCAGAGTTCCATTGGAGTTCCATAGCTATTCTTGATTTCTGCTCACACTACCCATCTAACACTCATTACAAAATATCTTCTTTTTCCATTTATCGATGAGTCATTCTCAAGTTTATGCGATGCCAGAGCGCACATTTGGCCTGTCAGCAGATTGGCCAATGGCAGGGAATTGACGTTTGCTGGTCGGATCCGGTCGCTGCCGTGCTTGACACTTGCCGGTCCGGACGCTTAGTTCCGCGCAGATTTCCTTAAGTTCCGGAGACATGCTTCCAGATGACACACGACCTTGCTGCCCTTTCCAAGACCATTGACGCAGCGTTCGAAGACAGCGCTTCGATCGACACGACCACGACTGGTGAAGTGCGCGATGCTGTTGAGACCACGCTGAACCTTCTTGATCAGGGACACCTGAGGGTCGCAGAAAAGAAAGATGGCGATTGGGTCGTCAATCAGTGGGCCAAAAAGGCCGTCCTCTTGTCCTTCCGCCTTAATCCGATGGACGTGATCAAAGGCGGTCCGGGCGACGCAACTTGGTGGGACAAGGTTCCATCTAAGTTTGACGGCTGGCGCGGTGTTGATTTCGAAAAAGCCGGTTTTCGTGCAGTCCCCGGTTCAATTGTACGGAGCGGCTCATTCATCGGCAAAAATGTGGTTCTGATGCCTTCGTTCGTCAATCTGGGTGCTTATGTCGATGAAGGCACAATGGTTGATGGCTGGGCAACCGTTGGCTCTTGCGCGCAAATCGGCAAAAATGTGCACCTGTCCGGTGGCGTCGGCATCGGCGGCGTTCTGGAGCCCCTCCAAGCAGGGCCGACAATCATTGAAGACAACTGTTTTATCGGTGCACGATCCGAAGTTGTTGAAGGCTGCATCGTGCGCGAAGGTTCGGTCCTCGGGATGGGGGTCTACATCGGCAAGTCCACCAAGATCGTCAACCGGATGACCGGTGAAGTGACCTATGGAGAGGTCCCGCCGTATTCAGTGGTTGTTGCCGGTTCCATGCCGAGCGCCAATGTTATGGGCAATGGTCAAGCGGCCCCGAACCTTTACTGCGCTGTCATCGTGAAGACCGTTGATGAGCAGACCCGGTCGAAAACTGCAATCAACGATCTTCTGCGCGACTAATCAAATTCTCGCCAACGCGAAAACATTTGAAACCCCGCCCCAAAGGCGGGTTTTCTTTTGACCGCAGCGAAGTCTTAGACCGCCCAAAGGCGTCCAGCCAGCTCGCGGATAATCAGAAGAATAAGAATATCCAGGAAAACAATCCCGATCGCCAGACTTGCCGACGCTTGCAGCGCGATCCGGGCAATCAAAAACCTGTACCAAAGCACCACGATCAAGCAAGTGAAGGACAACAGCACCATGATGCCCGACGGGATAATGCCCATCAAATACAAAAGCCCGGTCACAAGGTACGGCACGTACGCCAGAAGGCTGGTCCAGTTGCGCACCACAATGAAAGGCACGTATTGGCGCGAAATTCCGATCGGCCCTGCCAGCACCGCAAGCACTAATGGCAGCATCACCCACTCGATGCCAAGGCTCAAGAATTGAGCTAGCCAATAAGTGTTTTCTGGAAATACCTCAGAAAGAATAACGTTCTCAGAAATCAGCAGTTTCTTTTCTGCCAGTGCGCTCACCAGAAACACCGGTGCCAGCAAAAAGATAACCAGAAACGACCGCCAGAACCCTTGGGTCGATTGGTCGAAGTAATTCATTCCTTGCGGCTGGTTGCGCAAAAGAAGCCAGGATCCGTCTAATGCTGCGCGTATCTCACTGGTGCTGATCAAATTCAGTCCGCTCCCGCAAACTTATGAGAAATAACTGGTTAGAAACCGCCGATAGATTGCCGCCAGGCAGTCAAGATCGTCCACTGCGACACATTCATCAACCTTGTGCATCGTCTGTCCAACAAGGCCAAACTCGACGACAGGACAATAGTTCTTGATAAAGCGGGCATCCGACGTACCGCCTCCGGTGGAGAGTTCTGGTGTCCGGCCGGTTTCTTTTTTAATCGCATCACTTAAGGCCGCGATCAGAGTCTCGTCCTTTGTCAGGAAAGACTCGCTCGCGTCACGCTTGAACGTGAGATCCATCTGAAGGCCGCCGAGGTCGACGGCTTCCAGTGTCTCGGTAATCTTGGCCTTCAGACTGCCCAGCGTCCAAGTGTCATTGTAGCGAATGTTGAAACGGCACTCTGCGCGGGCCGGGATAACGTTGAAGGCCGGATTGCCGACATCAACTGTAACGATCTCTAGGTTGGACGGCTGGAAACGCTCATTGCCGTCATCCAGTTTTAATCCGTTCAGAGCCGTCATCAAGCGGGTTAAGCCCGGGATCGGATTGTCTGCCAGATGCGGATAGGCAGCGTGCCCCTGGACGCCGGTTACCGTCACGATCCCCGAGAGCGAGCCGCGGCGGCCGACTTTAATGGCATCACCAAGAATGTTTGGATTGG
Source organism: Roseibium sp. (assembly GCF_965216085.1). GTDB lineage: Bacteria > Pseudomonadota > Alphaproteobacteria > Rhizobiales > Stappiaceae > Roseibium. The sequence continues at coordinate 4,946,141 of NZ_OZ244138.1, forward strand.
TTGGCTCGCCGACAATGCAAGCGTCAAACTTATGTCCCTGCGCTTCGGCCCATTCAAGCAGCTTAACTGTACCATTGACCGCCGGTCCTTCTTCATCGCCGGTGATCAGGAAGGATATGGTTCCGCCAAAACCTGGTCCTTGCGCTTTTACGAAGTCCAGAGCGGCTGCCGCAAAAGACGCTATACCGCCTTTCATATCGACTGCACCGCGGCCGAATAGCACCCCCTCCTCTATCGCACCTTCAAAGGGACCGTGTCGCCAATCGGCGTCCGCGCCAGCGGGGACAACATCGGTATGGCCTGCAAAAACAAAATGCGGCGCACCAGATCCAATGGACGCAAACAGGTTTTCAACGTCCGGCGTATCCTCATCCTGGAATGTCACCCGGTCTACCCGAAATCCGGCATTTGTCAAAAGGCTTTCAAGCTCCGTCAAAGCGCCGCCTTCCAAAGGTGTGACAGACGGGCAGCGGATCAAATCACGGGCGATGGCGGAGGCAGGTGACAAGGACATAAGAGGGGGACTTCGTTCGACTTGGGATTGCGTTTCAGGAAGGTCAGCTTTTGCGCCAGTAGCTGTTTGGCAGTGGACCGTGCCGATTGGGTTCAGCTTGGCTGGGCACAAAGCCGACGATGAGGACCATGAGGATATTCAACCCGGGGACAAAAATCAGCAAGGCAAAAAAGCCACTGAAACCCATATCCTGAAGACGCTTGATCACCAGCGCCAGTTCAAACCACTGCAATATGAAGAACAGGAACGGGAAAAGAGGGTTGGATTCCATAAACTGCGAAATTGCGATGGTTTCATCAACAAATTCGATCTCTGCCGATCCCCACCACATGTTCACTGAGATCGCAATTACGGTCCAGACGAGAGCAAAACAAAGCCAATAGGGTTCACGCCCCATTCGCCCGATCGGACTGAGCAGGGCCCAAATTGGACCGGGGGCAATGTTGGCGCCGCGAGCGTTGGTCATAGGTTCCACTTGTGAATGAAAGTTCTGAAAAGGAGTTAGTCGCTTAAGAGATTGGGATCAAGCGCTGTTCACCAGGAAAACGCACGTCGGTACGCCCTCTGGCTTTTCTGACGATATCGCGCCAATAATACCCTAACGTAATTTTATTGCTGATTTCGCGGTTCGTGCAAATCACGCCAATATTTTCTGGAATCGAATTCTGAGAGGGCATCCATGATCCGCGCTTCAAGTAATAGAAACCTCATCTGTGTGCTTCTCTCGACTTTCCTTCTGCTCTTCCCATTGATATCCGCCACGCAAGCCCAGGAAACCGCTTCTGCTCTCCCTCCGGCACTCCAACAAGAAGCGATGGAAAAACTTGCTTCCGACCTAGACCCTCAACAGGTCGGAGCCTTAGCTGACTTGGTGACGCTGCTACAACAAGGGGCGGACGCCAAGAAGACTGCAGGCGCACTAACCGACGGAGGACCAGATCTGTTGGAACGCCTACAATCCGGCCTCAATGCGTTCGGAGCCATGGTTGTCAGCAATTTTCAAAATCTACCAGCCCTTGCTACGGGGATCATTGGTGGCATCGGCGCCTTGTTTGCCGGGGATATTGCAGGACCGGTCCACATACTTTTTGGCGCAATTGGCCTATTGCTCGTGGCCGGGTTTGGCGCCGAATTTCTTTTCAACCGGATTGTGGCGTCGCGACGAGAGACAATTCAATCGTTAAAGCCAACGTCCCTTTATGAGACTGTCAAAATCGTTTCGAGCCGGGCAGGCCTCGATCTTGGCGGCCTCATCATCTTTGCCCTTATCGTTCTCATTGTTGCGAGAGTAGCCGTATTCGACCCGGTCATGCGGTCTTATGCCCTTCAGGGCGTTTTCTGGATCGTACTGCTGCCGCGCGCTGTCGCAGCCCTGTTGCGCTTTGCACTTGCCCCGCATCGAAGTGAACTTCGGCTGGTAACAGCCAATGATGCGACGGCCAAATCTCTCTATAGAAGTTTTACAACTTTGTTCGCCTTTGTCGGCGTTGCCTTTTTCCTGCGCAATGTGACGCAAGGTGCTGGCGCTGATGTCGGAGAGGCTTACCGCTTTTTTGTCGGTTTTGGCGTCAATGCGTGGATTATCGCAATCATTTGGCAAGCCCGGCATGGATTAACCAGCATTATTCTGGGCGATGATGATGATCCGACCAGCGGGCTGGAACGCATGGCGCAGTTCTGGCCCTACTTTTCCATGGCCTTCATTGCCTTCAATTGGCTTTTGGTTCAGGTAACCTCCAGCATAGGTATTGATTCACTAACGGCTGGCCGCTCACTTGCGGTCATCGCTTTGGTGGTCTTTGCGCCGTTTCTCGACACCATGGTGCGCGGGATCGTGTCGCATATTGTTCCGCCAATGCAAGGCGAAGGCCCCGTCGCGGAAGCAGCACATTTGCAGACCCGATACAGCTATGTGCGGATTGCCCGTGTGGCATTGCTCGCATTTCTTATCCTTACCGTAGGCCGCATCTACGGTCTGAACCTGTTGGCCCTTGGAGGTGACGGGGGATCCGGTGTTGCCCGCAACAGTGTCATATTCCTCCTCATCCTCGCGGCCGGATATCTGGCCTGGGAAATCACCAATCTCTGGGTTAGTCAGCAGCTGGCGAAAGATTCGCCTCCGCAGGAAACACAAGACGAGGAATCGGAAATGGGCGGTGCCGGTAAATCCCGCCTTGCGACGATTTTGCCTCTCGTCCGGATCGTTCTACAGGTCACCATTGTTACCCTCACTGTCCTACTTGGTTTGAGCCAACTCGGCGTCAATATCACGCCACTTCTCGCTGGCGCCGGCGTTGTCGGCTTGGCGGTCGGCTTTGGCGCACAGACGCTTGTCAGTGATGTTGTTGCGGGCATTTTCTTCCTCATGGACGATGCCTTCCGCATGGGCGAATTCATCAATACCGGAGGTGCTCAGGGCACGATTGAAAAAATCTCGATCCGGTCGATGCAACTGCGCGGCACCAAGGGAGCTGTTCATGTCGTGCCTTATGGTCAGATTTCCAACCTCACCAATCTGTCGCGCGACTGGGTGATCATGAAGCTGAAGTTCACCATCCCGTTCGACACCGATCAGGAGAAGGTCCGCAAGATCTTCAAGAAAATCGGCCAAGAGATCATGGAGATGGACGAATACAAGGACGACCTTCTCGCCCCATTCAAAGGCCAGGGTGTTGCCGACGTCGACGATGTTGGCATCGTGGTCCGCGGAAAGTTCACCACAAAACCAGGCAAGCAGTTTGGTGTCCGTAGAGAGATCTACAAACGGGTCCAAAAGGCGTTTGAAGAAAACGGCATTCAATTTGCGCGGAAAGAAGTCCGTGTACAGCTTCCGGAGACTGCCAAATTGGACGAGCCGCAAAAGGATGCAATTGCAGCTGCCGCTGCTGAGGCTGCGACTCCGAAACCGGCTGTTTGACTGTTTTGAAAAAATACGCCCTTCTGCGCATTGGCGGCAGCACACCTGCAGGCTTATCATCTCCGCACAAGAGGAAATGAATTAAGCTTTTGGGAGGAAGCGGCCATATGAATGATCAGGAGACGCTGAATGCGGGTGTGCGGCCGATGCCGCAGATCAACAAGATTACCGTAAATGACGTCATTGATGCCCTTGCCGCCGGATTAAACGATTTTCGGGCAGCTCCGGTATACGGTTTGGCAATCGGGGCTTTTTTTGCTGTCGGCGGCCTGTTCGTTATTCTCAGTGCTGCCGCTCTTAACTTGAGCTACCTATCGTACCCAGCCGCCGCTGGTTTCGTGTTGATCGGCCCATTTGCTGCAGTCGGCCTTTATGAAGTGAGCCGGCGCCTGAAGACCGGCGAGGAGCTGTCTTGGTCGAAGGTTCTCGGCGCCATGTGGGCGCAAAAGGGCCGTGAACTCTCTTGGATGGCCTTCGTTGTCTTGTTCATCCAAATCATGTGGATGTACCAAGTCCGTTTGCTTTTGGCGCTGTTCTTGGGCTTCCGCTCATTTGCCTCGTTCGAGGAATTTCTGAACGCCGTTATTGGCAGCCCCGAAGGCTTGATGTTTCTCGCAGTTGGTCACGTCGTCGGTGCGGTCTTATCGCTGATCTTGTTCTCTCTGACGGTCATTTCCTTTCCAATGCTTTTGGAAGAAGACCGGGATTTCATCACAGCGATGATTTCCAGCGTTCGGGCAGTCGCGACATCCCCAGTACCAATGATCGGCTGGGCATTTGTAGTCACTGCCGTTTTGATTGTTTCAATGGCGCCCGCCTTCATTGGCCTGATCATCACTTTGCCAATCCTCGGGCATACGACATGGCATCTCTACAAGAAGTGCGTGACGATCCCTGAAGAACCCGGCAGCGCTTAAGCGCTGCTTCCGGCTGTTTCTTTATCAGCCACAGCCTCCATTGCTGCCTTGCGCGCCTGCCAATCGGCAAGTGCTTCTATATCCACCTGGGCCGGCCGGTAGTCGACGCGGGTGAGATAAAGACCATCAGCAGGTGCAACCGGACCACAAGCCTTGCGGTCCTTCGCCTGCAAGGCCTTTGTGATGTCACCTGCCCCCCATCTGCCTTCGCCGACCAGTCGCAATGTCCCGACCATGGACCGAACCTGGTTGTGCAGGAAGGACCGGCTGGAACACTCGGCAATGACGAATTCCCCATCCCGGTACACGGAAAAGTGCTCCAGCGTTTTTTCCGGGCTTTTCGCCTGGCAGCGGGAATGCCGGAAGGTGGTGAAGTCGTGATGGCCGACAAACTCCTGAGCCGCCGCATGCATCGCATCAGCATCCAACTCGTGTTTGACATGCCAAGCAAGGCCCAGCTGATGGGTCAGCGGTGGTAAGCGATTGTGAATACGGTACCGGTACGCCCGACGGATCGCGGAAAAGCGGGCATCGAACCCTTCATGCATTTCCTCACAATCCAGAATGACAACTGGATCTGGCTGGCAATGAAAATTCATCGCCCCCATGATGGTTTTGACTGGCCATGTCTTTGACAGATCAACATGGCACACTTGGCCGGTCGCATGTACGCCGGTGTCCGTCCGCCCTGCACCGCCAATCGTGACGTCTTCTCCTGAAAAGGCTTTGATGGCTCTCTCAATCACCGCCTGCACAGAAGGCGCATTTGCCTGGCGCTGCCAGCCACAAAAGGGCCGACCATCATATTCCACCGTCAGTTTGTATCGCGGCATGCTCTTGTCTTATTCGAATTCTTCAAACGGCGTGGCAAACGCCACCTCGATCGGCAGATTCTTAGTTCCAGCCTCGGTCAAGGCCAGCGCCATAAATGCACCGCCGGCATAAGGACCGTGGATCTTTTTTGCCAATTCGGGATCAAAGCCAAACCGCGGAAAATACGCCGGAGGTCCGAGAACCAGAACGAGGTCTTCCTCCAGTTCTGAAAGGCTTTTCAAGGAAGACCGGATTAGGCGATCTCCGACACCTTGGCGCTGGACCTTTGGCAAGACAGAGACCGGAGAAAGGCATACGACTTGAATTGCTTGGCCCGGACCAATAGCTGCATTGGTGACCCGGCTGTAGGCAACGTGTCCGACAATCGCACCACTCTCATCAACAGCCACCTGTTCCAGAACCAGAGCGCCACAATGGCGCAATTTGTGGACCAGCCTTGCTTCGCCATCAGAAGGATAAACCGCCAGCAACAATTCCCGCACGGCGGCTTCATCAGCAGGTGTAAGTTGCCGGATTGTCAAACTCGGCGCTGTCATCTGTTCGCTCATGATACGCTCCTGGCGCATGTTAACTGACGGATGCACCAACAGTAAGGGCAGCTCCGCGCAGGAAATCGGTTCCACTCATCGGCTTTTTGCCGGCACGTTGGACTTGTTCCAGCCGCACAGCACCCGAACCGCATGCAATAACCGGGGCTTCGTCTACAGCCACTACGGTTCCAGCAGCCCCATTTCCGTCTGCAAGACTGCTGCGTAGGATTTTGACCCGTTCAGTCTTTCCGCCCAGCGACATCTCGCACCAAGCACCAGGAAACGGCGACAGGCCGCGAATATGATTGTGCACGTTTTTTGAAGACGCTGACCAGTCGATTTGCGTTTCCTGTTTGGAAAGTTTGGCCGCGTAGGTCACCCCCTCTTCTGCTTGCACCTGTTCGCCCAGCGCACCACGGGACAAAGCAGCCAGGGCACGCACCATCAAGTCTCCACCGAGGCCTGACAGCTGGTCGTGCAGTTCGCCCGCGGTCATGTTCGGGCCAATCGCAACTGTTTCGGACATACAGACCGGGCCCGTATCGAGCCCCTCTTCCATACGCATGACTTGAACCGCGGTTTCCGTATCGCCTGCCATAATGGCCCGATTGATCGGTGCAGCTCCCCGCCAGCGCGGCAAGATCGAAGCATGCAGGTTCAGGCAGCCCTGTTCTGGCGCATCCAGAATCGCCTTTGGCAGCAAAAGGCCATAGGCGACCACAACGGCAACATCCGCATTTAGGGCTTCGAACTGGTCCTGTTCTTCCGGATCTTTCAAGCTGGTTGGCGTAAAGACTGGGATCCCGAAGGATTCAGCGGCCTCGTGCACCGGGGACTTTTTCAGATCCATTCCACGGCCGGCCGGGCGCGGCGGCTGGGAATAGCAGGCAACAACATCATGGCCCTGGCCGACGATTTCCATCAGGGTCGGCACGGAGAAATCGGGCGTGCCCATAAAAACAACACGGAGGGACATAGGCTTCCTAGGCGAAGTGTGAGGGTCTACGTGCCTTATGGCGCGATTAGGCCAGTCCAGGCAACAGGGCTTTGAGGCTACCGACCATCATTTCCATCGCAATTGCCGCCAAAATCATGCCCATGAGCCGGCTCATCACGCTTGTCGCGGTCTGACCAAGAAAACGAGACAGCAGCGGCGCAGCGAAAAAAGTCGCGATCAGCGCCCCAATCGCTGCCGCGATCGCAGCCACATAAGCGATCTCACTGGCAAGGCCAGTCACCTCACCCCGATAGATGATCATCGTCGAAATCGACCCAGGGCCGAGCAGAATTGGAACTGTTAGCGGATAGATCGCCGGATTATCCTGTGCCGCATGGTGTTCTTTTTCTTGTTCGGTTCCATGATGCGCTTTGCTTTGCTCACCGGAAATCAGGTTCAAGGCGATCAGAAGGATCAGAAAACCGCCTGCAAGCCGGAATGCATCCAGGCTGATGCCGAACATGTTCAGGAGCGCATTTCCGGTCACTGCAATAGCCGCGGCGCCAACCGACAGGCTGATCAGAAGAGTAAAGGCTGTGTTGCGTTCAAAAGCCGGTCCGCGGTCGGCCGTCAGCGACAAAAACACCGGCAAGTTCGCGATCGGGTTCATAATCGCGAACAGCGCGGCAAAAAGCTTCAAGAACAATGCTTGATCCATAATGTCCGTCTTTCCATCAGCCGGACACAGGTCTTACAACTTACCAGCCAGCTTTGCCTGTTTGGTGAATTTCTTGACAACGCGGTCGCGTTTCAGTTTTGACAGATAGTCAATGAACAGCTTGCCATTGAGATGGTCAAGCTCATGCTGAATGCAGGTCGCCAGCAAACCATCCGCCTTAATTTCCTGTTCCGCGCCCTCTCGGTTGAGAAACTTGACCGCCACTTCCGATGGGCGTTCCACATCCTCATAGTAGTCAGGGATGGACAAACAGCCTTCCTGATAGACGGACAAGTCTTCACTCGACCAGACGATTTCCGGATTGATGAACACCATCGGTTCTTTGGGTGCATCTTCCTTGGCAACATCCAAAACGAAAATGCGCTTCAATATGCCGACCTGGCTGGCAGCAAGGCCTATGCCCGGGGCGTCATACATGGTTTCCAGCATGTCATCGGCCAGGGCAACAGTTTCTGCATCCACCGTTTCAATCGGTGCGCACACTTCACGGAGAACCGGATCCGGAATCGTAATAATCGAACGTTTTGTCATGGGCCTGACATAGGCAATCCCAGCTTTCCGGTCAACGCGCAATTCCGACAAGTTCGGACCGAATCTTAGGCGGGGAAAGCAGCTTCTCCGCTGTTCTTTGCACCGAATCGTTCTATGTTTGTTTCATGAATGAGATCCTGTTTGTGTTTAGTGGCCGGCCCGTCACGATTTTGGAAACCGCTGTTGCTGGCGGGCTGCTTTTGCTTGCACTTATTGTCTGGCTGGTGATGAAGACCATGCGGGAAATTCGCTGGCGGGCTGAAGCTGATTCTGCGGCTACCGAACGCATACACGAACTGGAAAGCCATCTCTCTCAGTTGCTGAAATCCCAAGGCGAAATGACCGGCCGGATGCAGACCATGGCAGAGGTGTTTGGGTCTCGGCAGTCGGACATGATGCGGGCGGTCAACGAGCGGCTCGACGGGATGGGCCACAAACTCGGCCTGTCTATGGCTGACACCAGCAAACGCACCCAAGACGGCCTCCGGCATCTGCATGAACGGCTCGCCGTCATCGACCGGGCGCAAGCTACGATTACAGATCTTTCCGGGCAGGTGGGTCAGTTACAGGCAATCCTGTCCAACAAACAGACCCGTGGAGCTTTCGGCCAGGGCCGCATGGAAGCGATCATTCAGGATCAGCTCGCACCAAGCGGTTATTCTTTCCAAGCGACGTTGTCGAACAACAGCCGGCCGGATTGCTTGATCCATATGCCCAACGGTGCGCCGCCTTTGGCGATCGATGCGAAGTTTCCGCTTGAAGCGTTCAATCTCTTAAAGAAGGCGGAAACAGACGAGCAGCTCAAATATGCGCAAGCGCAGTTCCGCAAGGACTTCACCAAACACATTCAGGACATCGGTGACAAATATCTGCTTCCTGGCGAGACCCAGGACACGGCTTTTTTGTTCGTGCCGTCAGAAAGCGTATTTGCCGAGCTGAATGAACGTTTTGAGGATCTGATTCAGAAAGCGCACTGTGCGCGGGTGGTGATCGTCTCACCGTCCTTGCTCATGCTCTCCATCCAAGTGATCCAGGCAGTCTTGCGGGACGCGAAGATGAGAGAACAGGCGCACCTTATTCAGGCCGAAGTCGGCCATCTGATCGCCGATGTCAGCCGTCTTAATGACCGCGTCGGAAAACTGCAGTCCCACTTTGCGCAGGCCAATAAGGACATCGATCAGATCCTGATTTCTTCGGAAAAGATCGGCAAGCGCAGCCGCAAGATCGAGGACCTGGAATTGGGCGAAGTGACGTCCGGTGGGGAGGCTCAACAAAGCGATGCACCGCAACTGGCTTTAACGCCTGACCGTTAATCGGTGTTTGGAAAGATCAGGCTAGACGGCGGGCTTTGGTAATAGCGCCCCATTCTGTTGCAGCAATCCGGGCAACGGCTTCATCCAATGCTTCATAGGCCACAGTCATGGTGTGGCCATTGGCGTGAAGCAGCTGGTTCGGACCACTTATAATCCCGACGTGCCCCTTCCAAAACAGTAGATCGCCCCTCCTCAGCGCGGACAAGTCGCTGAACGGAATCTCCTCACCCGCTTCAGCTTCCAGCATGTCGCTATCCCGCGGCAAAGAAATCCCGCCGGTTTGCGCCGAAAGCTGGACCAGCGCCGAGCAATCCAATCCAAGACTGCTGCGGCCGCCCCATAGATAAGGTGTTCCCAAAAACTCCTCGGCAGTCGCAACCCAGTCGTTTTCTGTATGATCCAGAGCCACCAGATGTTTTGCCACTACAGCCGAGCCGTCACTCAACAAAGCGTATCGGCATCCCCGCGTTTCAGCGTCACCCGTGACTGAAACAGTCGCTCCTATGGACAGGAGACCCACGGGCGGCATCTTCAGTTCGGCGGCCGGATAGCGGTAAGTGCGTAATGCTCTGACGCGATGCGTCGGTGTCTGCCGTTTTTCAATTGCATCGGATGAAAACCATCCGACATATCCGTCTGTTGCCAATTGCCCCCAGGCCCAGCCTTCCGGGGTTTGCTCATAGACCGTGATCTCTTCTCCAAACAGGGCTTCGGTATCAATCGAGAGATCCGGTCTGGGTTGCCGCCGCAACGCCATCCGGTCAGCACAGACTTGAAATACCTGCCCATCCAGAAACCTTTCAGCAGAAACCTGACCTTCATAGGACTTGGCAGCAAGGTCCTCGCGGACAGGGTGACGGCGGCGATCAAAAGACTTCTGCATAGGTAACAATCTATCTGAAGGAATGAACGGGGCAAATAAGGCTCAACCGCTAACGCGGCAGTTCAGCTGCTTTTTCCGCAATAAGATCTCCGAGCTGCTCCAAGTAAAGCGCCCCTTCGACTGTGCGGGTGATAATCACGTTGCGTTTGTCGGCATCATCGCGTTTTCGCGATAACAATCGCATGCTGCCCAACGTATCCAGCGCCCGGGTGATCGCCGGTTTGGTGACATTCAGTTTGGAAGCGAGCCCGCGAACAGTATGGGGCGGTGGCTCGAGATAAACAGTCAATAGAATAGTTAGCTGGCGCGCGGACAGATCCTGTTCGCTGCCCCGTACCAGCGTCAAATTGACTTCGTGCATGAGCCTTAGCGCCTGTGCGGCGCGCATTTCTATGGCCATGAATGACGTGTTCCCTACCCCAATCATGACCATTGAAACATAAAAACGTTTCGGAGCCGTTATTTTCCGTCCGAATATCGCTCACTGATGAGATCGAACAAGGCCCGGATGCCCTGCGCTTCTCCCCCCATCGGTTTTCCGGGTTTTTCGGCTGGTGTCCAGCCGAAGATATCGAAGTGCACCCAGCTCTGAGTCTTTTCAACAAAGCGGGACAAGAAGAGCGCCGCTGTGATGGATCCCGCGAAACCGGTTCCAGAAGTGTTTATGTGATTGATATCGGCGACCTTGCTGTCGAGATATTTCATATACGGTTGCCAAAGCGGCATCCGCCACAAAGGATCGGTGGCCGCTTCGGACATCACAGCAATATCTTCGGCAAGCGCATCGTCATCAGTGTAGAACGGCGGCAGGTCCGGGCCAAGTGCCACACGGGCAGCTCCAGTCAAGGTTGCCATATCGATCAAGAGGTCTGGTTTTTCCTCATCTGCAAGTGCTAAAGCATCGGCCAAGACAAGGCGCCCTTCGGCATCCGTATTTCCGATTTCAACGGTTAAACCCTTGCGGCTTGGCAACACATCTCCCGGTCGGAAGGCATCACCTGCAATCGCGTTTTCGACGCACGGCACGATGACCCGCAATCTGAGCGGCAATTCGGCGGCCATGATCATAGATGCCAGTCCGAGGACGTTGGCCGCCCCCCCCATATCCTTTTTCATCAAGGACATGGATCCGCCTGGTTTGATGTTCAGCCCGCCTGTATCAAAAATCACGCCTTTGCCGACGAGCGTCACTTTGGGGGCATCATCTTTGCCCCACGTGTAATCTGCCAATCGCGGTTGACGGGAACTCGCCCGTCCGACCGCATGAACCATCGGAAACTCTTCTGTCAGCAAATCTTCGCCTACAATACAGCGTCCCGCTCCACCATGTGCGGCAAACAAAGTGTCGATCGCTTGCGCCAACTCTTCCGGGCCGAGGTCGTTGGCCGGTGTGTTGATCAAGTCTCTTGCGAGTTGGACTCCGTCCAGAATGGCGCCGATTCGACCAAGATCGATGCTATCGGAAACCGCCAGACGCACCGTTTTCTCAGAAGCTTTCCGATAACGGTCAAACTTGTAACCTGATAGCGCAAATCCGAGAGCCGCTTCCTCGGGTTGAGGAAAGCCCTCTGCCAAATGATAGTCTCCTGCGGGCAGAGCCTTTGCTAAGCTGCCGAGGGCGAACGCATGAGCGGGGCCATTTTCTTCTACTCCGAATAAGACGGCCGCGAGCTGACCACTCAAGCCTGGCACAAGCTGGAAGGACGAAGGTTTTGCCGAAAAGTTGTTGGCCTTGCACCACTCATTTGCAGGTTCACCCAAACCGGTCAGAACTTCCTGCAAACTCCCTCCGGTGACCGCCATCACGGGTATGGAAGTTTGAACATCACTTTGACGAACAAGCGTATTGCGCACGGGTTTGCTCCAACTGAAGACCGGATCGATTGTCCAAGACGTAATCTCCGGAACCGTCAGAAGCAAGCGTTCCGGTTCGTCACTGACATTGCAAACTGCGAACCGCTTAACCAACCATTAGGGTTAATTATCTATGTCTATAGAGGACTTACATGGTGCGGACAGCAAGGATTTGAGAAATGCAAGCGCCCTACACCCGTTTCACAGCAAAACGTTTTGGCCTCACAAAAACGTTGATGGCAATGACTGCTCTTGTGCTGGTCGCGGGGTGCGCATCCAACAAATCCAACACCGGAACCCATTCTCCGGCTTCCGGCGGCTATTACTCCGCACCAGGATCGGCCCAAGCTCGTGCCGCTGTCTCCAAATGGGCTCAAGCCTATGAAAAGGATAGAAAGAACCGGGCAGCAATTCTTGGCTACTCGGACGCTCTCAGCCAAAACGGCCAGACACCACAAGCAATGGCTGTCTTGCGCGGCGGTGTGATTTCCTATCCGAAAGACCGCGAGATCGCATCAGCCTACGGCAAAGTTTTGGCCATGAATGGTCGGTTTGACGAAGCCATGAACGTTCTGAAACGCGCCCAGCAACCGGATACACCGGACTGGAAACTGATGTCAGCGCAAGCGGCAATCTATGACCAGATGGGTCAGCATAAAAAAGCACGCAGCCTTTACAAGCAGGCTCTGAAAATTGCACCGGACGATCCGAGCCTTCTGAACAATCTTGGCCTTTCTTATCTCCTGTCGAATGAACTGCCCGACGCGGAGTATACACTCCGCAAAGCGGCGGCTCTGCCCGGATCAGACAGCCGGGTCCGGCAGAACTTGGCGCTCGTACTTGGTATTCAAGGCAAATACGACGAAGCCATTCAGGTCGCTCAGGCGGAACTGGATCCCCGTCAAGCCGAAGCCAATATCGCCTACCTTCAATCCATGATGAAGAAACGTCAGAGCTGAACCTGGCAAGAATGACCGTTTTGTCCGCCGGCTAGGCGTTAGCGGTTTATAGGATTTTCCGGCTCTAGCAGGCAGGTCGGCGCATTAGTGTGCACAATCTCCCGTCCCTTTTCCCCGAATTCCGAAAAACTCGGAATGATCAAAAAAGCATTTGTTCCTATTCATGTGCCTTAATGGGTAGGACGCTTGCTGCGCTTTGCAGGCAACACCGGATTGCAAGAAGACCCGGTAGATTTAGGGTGCAATATTGGCCGCTTGAACCATTTGGAGAAAGGTGAAACAAAGAGCTAAGGGCGCTTCAAAGTATGCTTGAAACGCTTCCGCTCTTCACACTGAAGGCAATTGAGAATGTCAGTTGCTGTAGCACTTCATGCTCGCGGGTTTCCGAAGGACAAGCCCCTCCAGTTGACTGGCATCATTGGAAAAAACAGAACGTCAAGTTTCTTCATTCCAAGAGACGAAGTAACAGTCGTTGTTTATTTGAATGTGTCCATGACCTGAATGACTGCCGGCGTCAGGATCACGAAAAACAACACCGGAAGAAAGAAAACAATCATGGGGACGGTTAGTTTCGGTGGCAATGAAGCCGCTTTTTGTTCAGCCAGCTGCATTCGTTCCGCACGCGTATCATCAGCCATATTGCGGATCGCCGTTCCGACGGGCGTTCCGTATCGCTCCGCCTGGATCAACGCCATCATGACGTTTTTCACGCCGTCCACGCCTGTCCGGGCTGCGAGATTTTCATAGGCGGTTCGCCGTTCACTCAAATAGGATAGTTCGGCTGTCGTGAGTGTAAGTTCTTCTGCAAGATCTACCGATTGTGCCCCAATTTCCTCAGCTACCCTTTGAAAGGCAGCTTCGATCGACATTCCCGACTCCACACAAATCAACATCAAATCCAAAGCATCCGGCCAAGCCCTTTGAATGGCCAGCTTACGCTTATCGATTTTGTTTTTGATGTAGACATTTGGCAGAAACGCGCCACACCCGGAAATTGCGAGGCAAAAACAAATCTTTGAGAAGGCAGGCAACGTGGCCGGCAGAAACAGAAATGCATAGACAATTGAAATAACAAAGAGGACACCCGGGACAGCGATCCTTGCAGTCAAGAAGTAATAAATAGGTGCAGTCCCGCGGTAACCAGCCATCCGAAGACGCTCTTGCGTAGAATCATCGGCAAGCATCTCTCTGAGGTTCAGCCGATCAACGAACCTCTTCATTTTCGCTTTGGGCTGATTGCGCAGCGAGGCTTTGGCATCTCCTTGATTTGCCTGTAAACGCGCACGCTCTTGCGCTCTAATCCGATCGCGCTCCAACGCAACATTCTTCATGCGCGCTTTCAGCGTGTCGCGCGACAACAGCGGCATGACGAGAGAAAATATCGTTCCAGTGACAGCGATCATCGCTAGAAAAGCGGCAAGAACCTGACCGGAAGCAAGTGCTTGAAAATCCATGATAGCTCCTAGAAGTCGAAGTTAATCATGGCGCGCATGACCATAATACCGCAGAACATCCAGAATAAGCATCCCGCAATTATGAGTTTTCCGGAGCTCGATGTGAAAAGGATCATCATGTAGTCCGGAGCGATCAGGAACAGTATTCCGCCAACAGCAAACGGTAGAGAACCGATAATCCCTGCAGACGATTTTGCCTCAGAACTCAAAGCCTTAATCTTGGCTTTCATAGCCTTCCGCTCACGCAGGACTTTAGACAAGTTGCCCAAAGCTTCAGCCAATCCACCACCAGCTTTTTGTTGAATACTGACGACGATCGCCAGGAAATTCGTTTCAGGCAAAGGCACCCGTTCAGGCATTTTTGAAATCGCCTCGGCTAGGGAAATGCCCATAACCTGCGTTTCGGTGATTTTCCTGAATTCCGTCGCAACCGGTTCACGAGCCTCCCTGGCAACAACCTTCACGCAATCACCAAGTGGAAGTCCTGCCTTAACGCCACGGACGATGATGTCCACTCCATTAGGCAATTCTTCAAGAAAGGCGTTAAACCGACGCTTTCTTTTGCTGCCAACATACCAACGTGGAAATCCGAAACCACCCGCAAAGGCGAAAGCAACCGCAATCAAGATATTCCCGCTGGCCACAAACGAAATCGCCATAAAAATTATCGCGCTGACGACACTAAAGATTACAAAATGGCGCATTTCCCACGTAAGGCCGGCCTGCTCCATTTTGACTTTCAGTGAAATATTCTGCTGGCGTTCCTGTTTGGCCTTTTGGCGTTCTTCGAAGTCCTTCAACTGATCCTGGATCGACTTTTTGCGTCGGTTGGTGTCGCGAACTTGTTTGCGTTGGTTTTCATTCTGGGGACGGGCAGAAACAGCGGTCATACGCTCGTCACGCCGCTTGGTTCCGGACAATGACGGCAAAAACAGCCCAAATATGATGCCGCCAACACTCAACATCACTAGAATAGCAACTGCGGTACCAGTGACGGCCGGTGTCATAAATTGTTCAAATCCGGACATAAGTTCACCTATTCCGCCATATATTCAGGCATTTCAGAAGCATCAAGCGCTTCAGCCAAACGCGTCTCATCATTAAAGTAACGCGCACGCTCCCAAAACTTCGGACGGCCGATCCCGGTTGAGCGGTGGCGTCCAATGATCTTGCCGTTGGGATCTTCACCAACAATGTCGTAGAGGAAGATATCCTGGGTCGTGATGATGTCTCCCTCCATACCCATGACTTCCGTCACATGGGTAATCCGGCGGGATCCGTCGCGCAGACGTGCGGCCTGGACCACGACATCAATCGACGACACAATCATTTCGCGCAAAGTACGGGAGGGCAGGGAAAAACCGCCCATCGTAATCATTGATTCCAGACGAGACAGTGCTTCACGAGGCGAGTTGGCGTGCAACGTCCCCATGGATCCGTCGTGACCCGTGTTCATTGCCTGCAACAGATCGAATGCTTCGGGTCCACGCACCTCGCCGACGATAATGCGTTCCGGGCGCATACGCAGACAGTTCTTGACCAGATCGCGCATGGTAATTTCCCCCTCACCTTCAAGGTTCGGAGGGCGTGTTTCTAGACGGACAACATGCGGCTGCTGCAGCTGCAATTCTGCAGAGTCTTCGCAGGTGATGATACGTTCGGTGTTTTCAATATAAGCTGTCAAACAGTTCAAAAGAGTCGTTTTACCCGAACCTGTACCGCCGGAAATCAGGACGTTACAGCGAGACCGGCCGATAACCTGAAGGATCGTCGCGCCTTCCGGGGTAATTGAGTTGAACTTGACCAGCTGATCCAGGGTGAGTTTGTCGCGTTTAAATTTACGAATGGTCAGCGCAGGCCCGTCAATAGCGAGCGGCGGTGCAATCACGTTCACACGAGACCCGTCGGGAAGACGCGCATCACAAATTGGGCTTGCATCGTCGACACGGCGACCCACCTGACTCACGATTCGCTGACAGATATTCATCAGCTGCGCGTTGTCTCTGAAGGCAACACCGGTCTGCTCAACCTTGCCCTGGGTTTCGATGTAAACCGTGTGGGCGCCATTGACCATGATATCTGCAATGTCGTCCCGGGCCAGCAATGGTTCGAGAGGACCATACCCGAGGACGTCGTTACAAATATCCTCTAGCAGATCTTCCTGCTCGGAGATCGACATCACCACATTTTTCAAGGCGATAATGTCGTTTACTACGTCACGTATTTCATCCCGGGCGTCTTCGGCATCAAGGCGGGCAAGTTGTGACAGGTCGATCGCCTCGACGAGGGCATTAAAGATCTGCGCTTTTGTTTCGTAGTATTCGTTATTTTTTTTTCTGGCTGTTGTCCCCTGCTCGCCCTCGGTCTGCGGATTTGCCGCTGCTACAGGAGGACTTGCCGGTTTGCGGGGAACTTGGCTAGGGCTCGGAGGTGGAGGTTCCGGCAGTTTATCAGCCACAGGCTGAGCCGGCGCCTCGGAAACTTCCGGAGCGCCCCCAGGCTTCATGTGAGGCATTCCAGACGATGAACTGCCGCGTCTACCAAACATTATATTACTGCTCCGTTGGCCTGGTCACTTAGCCGGCTTTCCGTTTCAGTTTTGAAAACAGTTCTCCCAAAGGAGAGCGAGAAGATTTAGTTGGCTGTGCCTTCCCGGAAACCGATTGCGCCAGATCCTCAAACATGCGCGCTATCGCATGTTTGCCATCAAGTTCACCTATCATTTGGCCATTATTGGCCGCCGTTCCGAACAATTGAGGTTCGAACGCGATTGCGGCCTGAACATCCAATCCTAGGGCACTTGCAAATTCATCCGGTTTAATCTCCGGACGCTTTGGTACGTTCACTTTGTTCATTACCAAATGCGGTGGCCGGTCGTTCGGGCGCAGCTGCTTGAGCAGATCCACCATATTCTTCGCGTTCCGCAGATTCGCGAGATCGGGTTCTGCCACCAAAACAATCTCATCGGCATTGAGCAAAGTGTTCTTAACCCAAGAGTTCCAAGTATGTGGAACATCCAAAACGACATGCGGAGTGCTGAGCCGCATCGTATCGATCAACTGATCAAACGTTTTTTCGTTATGATCGTAAGTTCGCTCCAGCGTGGCTGGCGCTGCCAATAGACTCAAATGCTCGTTGCATTTAGCAAGGATACGATCCAGGTAGGTTTCGTCTAGCCTTTCAGGAGAAGAAATCGCCTCAAATACACCTTGCAAAGGATCTTGATTGTAGTCCAGACCGGCCGTTCCAAAGGGCAGATCGAGATCTGCAACCAAAACTTCGCTGTCGAATTTCCGCGCCAAACACCAAGCACCATTGTGCGCAACGGTTGATGCGCCGCAGCCGCCCTTTACACCGTAAAACGCAACGGTGCGGCCCAGCGGCTCGGCTTCCGGGTCATTGTATAGGTTGCTGATTGCTCCAATCAGCTGAAAGATCGACACCGGGGCAATGAGATACTCGCTCACCCCGCGCGTGATCAGTTCCCTGTAGAGGGTGACGTCATTCACATCACCGATCACAATCACTTTCGTTCCGGCATCGCAGTACTCCGCAAGCCGGTCGAGGCTTTGAAGAAGGTCTTCGCGTGCGCCAGATGTTTCTACGATAATTAGATTGGGTGTCGGTGCCTGTTCGAAGGTACTGATTGCAACGGGAATTCCTCCCATCTCAATCTTCATGTGAGCCTTCAACATCCGGCGATCTTCAGTTGCCGCCTCAACCGTATGCATCGTGCTGTCACTTAGGCAAAAGCTATGGACGGTTATCCGCGGAATCATTGCAACGTCCTTTGCGTCCACCGAACCTGAGTAGCCGTTGCCACCGTGATTCGTTGACGGATCAGGATTACCGGACATTCCCATAGCATCTGAATCAACATTCATTGGATCATCACTCCGAAACTTCTGCACCAACACCTTCGGTATATTGGGAAGCAGTTGTTTCACCCTTCCTATACTTTTCGAATACGACTGCTCTGCGGTTCTGATCACCAGGTGTGCTCGACCGCGGAGTGATCAGGTCGGAAGGGTTCTCCACCATCGCCGCAAGATTAGACTGAGTTGCACAGCCAAAATTTTGGTAGTTTGTATTCTGGGTGATACCGCCACCGATGTTCTTCGGCCAGGAACCGCATTCGCCGGTTGTTGCCTTCATGCGGGCGTACGACAAGCGAATTGGCGCGTCTGCGGACGGGTCTGATGATGGATAGGTCCGCGTCGAGATCTGAGAGCCGCTGAGACCTCCCCGTTTCAAGGCACCACGGATGTCCCGGGTAACCGCGTGAACCGCCGCTTCATTGGCTGCACCAGTCGGAACAAGGATTTCAACTCTTCCATTGCCTTGCCGCCTGGAATCCATTGCAAAGGAGGCAATTGAATCGGTCACCGGTCCACCTAGCCGGCGGGTATTCCTGCCAATCGGAAGATCCAATGTTTCAGGCGCTTCACTCACCACAATTGGATGTTGGTATCGATAGTCATGCGACGCCAGCAATTCTGCATTTGACTGCTTTTGGGATTGACAGCCGGCGACCAGAAGACCTGTCAATAGTACCACGCCAGTGGAGGCGGGCAGCTTAAACCGGGAATGTAGTGTCATTTTCATCCGACTGCCCTCACTTGTAGATGAAGCCAACTTGGCCATGGTAAGTGCCTTCCGCCTGCTGTCCGGCTGGGTTGAATATCTTGTTCAACCGGTTCAAGAACACGGTTTCCGCATCTGATGGGGCAAACAGGTTTTTGTCCGGCCGAACCATCTTCTGTGCCGCAACTGGGCGGACAGCATATGGAGTGACAAAGACCGCCAGTTCTGTTTGCTGTTTCAAGAAATCCCGGCTCTTAAACAATGCACCAATGACTGGTAACTGCATCAGCCCAGGAACCCCTTCGATTGCCTGCTGGTAGGATTCTTTCAACAAACCGGCCATAACAAGCGTCCCTCCAGAGGGCAGCTCCATAGTCGATTCGGCCCGCCGAACTTTCAAAGCTGAAATTGTAATACCACCTGCCGATACGGCCCCTTCATTGGACAATTCGCTGACTTCGGTCTTAACGCGCAGGCTAATCCGGCCGCCGGACAAGACCACAGGTGTAAAGTCCAACCCAACACCAAACTTCTTAAACTCGACCGAGATCTTGTTGTCTTCTTGGGCTATCGGAATTGGAAACTCACCACCGGCCAGGAAGCTAGCGTTTTCGCCCGATATTGCCGTCAAAGTGGGTTCAGCAAGTGTCCGGATAACACCGTCCCGCTGTAGAGCGTCGACCTGTGCAGTGAGCGACGTTGCACCGGTTGCGAAAGTGACACCTGCTGTCGCCTGATTGACGATAGACGGGTTCACATTGAATGATGGTAAGCTATCGCCGAACGGATTGTAGTTGCCAGCCGATATGCTTCCACTAAATCGGACACCCAGCTGCTTGATAATGGAGCGCTCGACTTCGGCGACAGTGACCTTCAAGTGCACCTGATCGGAACCGGATACGGATATCAGATTAACGATCCCCGCGGCGCCCTCTGCCCCCTGAAATTTCGCCGCAATATCGGCCGCTTGCTGTGCTTCGATCGTGCTTTTGGCAGTTCCAGACAATACGATATTGCCGTTTATGGACTCAGCCGAAACATTCGCTCCTGGAACCAGTCTTCGAATGATCCGAGTGATATCGGATGTATCTTTTTCAACACGAATGCTAAAACTGGCCAATTCACGACCACTGCGGCCAAAAAGAACCAACCGGGATTGGCCGGCTGTATTGCCGAGGACGAAAATCCGGCGCGGTGTTCTTAAGACAGCGTCCGCAATCTCTGGATTGGAAATCAATACATCTGCCGCATCTTCAGCCAAGTTGATGACGACTGAGCGGCCAATGCCAACATTCAGTATCCGTCCACTGGCTCGTTCTCCAGCCGCAATGTGCACTTGGCTTGGAAATACCTCTTGAGCCTGGGCGTGTTGCGGTTCAGCGAGGAGGGTCGTCGCTGCGAGCGCCCCTAGGAACAGTATTCCCTGCTTGAGTGTATTGCCGTTCTGGCGAAAGCGGATTTTTGGAATGAATTTTGTCATTTCACGCCTGCCTGGCTGGTAATGCCGTATTTTACAAAACTGACACCCCGACGGGTTTCCGTCGGTTCGGCGTCATCTGCAGAATCTTGAGCGCTGCGTAGTGCCAACGCTATTGTTCCGACCTGTTGTGATTGCGCGACAATCTCCGACTGCCCAAGTGTGAGCTCAAGGGTCGCTGTCCGTTTCGGTGAAAGGTTCTTTTGATCTTGCTCGCCTGCGGTGGTCGTATCGATAGCCAGAACCCGAATGTTTTCGAGAATGGTTTCGCTCATCGCTCCCTCGTCGGAACGACGAGTCAGGATCAGATCGACTTTGTCACCTGGTAAGATGAACCCGCCTGCAGTGGTTTCCGCTTCGACTGCAACGGCTATTGCACGCTTCCCTTTTGGCAAAAGCGCAGACATGAACCCCTTGTCGGTGTTAATAAGGCGCTCAGGCCGGATAGGCTCGCCCTTGTAGATTCGTGTCTTGGCGATTTGTCCAAGAAGCTCTTCATTGGCTTCCGGTTTTGCCTTTTTGGTGACTGCACCGATCGGAACTGCTTCTTCCGGCCAATCCGTCCAGACCATATCCTCAGCAGACAATTTTCCACCCAGCAGGATATCATTTGCCGCAGTAAGCACTTGCTCTTGAGCCTGTTTAACCGGTTGCGGCGCCTCGGCGACCTGTTCAGAAGGCCCGCCAGACATCATCACCATCCGGAATGCCAAGATTCCGGCAGCCACGGCTACAGCCAAGACAAGAAGGCGTGCTAATTTCATGACCAACCATCCAATAATGCAGAGCGCAAATGCGCCGATATCAGCTAATTTGACTGGAATTGGTCAAAACATGGTTAATCGGATGTAGATAATTTTGGTAAATATTTGTTTACGTTACTTACCAATCAATTAATTTGCTGCAATTTGCATAAAATCTAAGAAAACCACATCCGGAATTCGCTAAAACTGTTGCTCGCTGGCGATTGGAATCAATGTCCGATGTAACCGAACCAATCGGACATCGGATACATAAGCAATGCCGCGGCAGCAATTGCGATCCCATAGGGAATACCGCTCTTTTCGTCATGCAAGCGGAGCAACCACTCCTGGTTCGTCAACGGTTCTGGCAACACAACAAAATACCGTCTCACCATCAAAATGGAGACCGTCAGAACGCAGCCGAAAACCGCAACGAAAAACAGGAACTCGACGAGCAGCGGCGAAAATCCAAACCACAGCCCTATCGAACTAATGAGCTTTACATCTCCGCCACCCATCCAACCGGCAGCAAAAAAGGCAAAACATGGAAGAAAGAGAACGAGAAGCCCAAGGCCATGCATCCCCCAAGCCGCCAGAGGCAACTCAAGCGCCAATGCCAAAAGCCCAAATCCGAAAATAAGCAGGATTGACACCCGGTTTCCGATTTTCATCGTCAGAAGGTCTGACGCGCCGGCAAATGCAACTAGCATCGGAAAAAACACAATAACTAACGCTTCAATCATGACATACCCATTAGTGGGAGATCTGCAATGTGACCAAAGAATCGTATTGTTATTTGATTAATAACCGGGAAACGAAAAACGGGCGGTAACCCGCCCGTTCTAAAACTCTAAGCTTGGTAGAGTCGAAAACGATTAACCGCCAGCAGTAGCTGCGCCGGAAGACAGTGCGGTGTTGATGGTAGTAAAGATACCTGTCAGGCTACCGCTCATAGTAGTCAGAATACCAATAATAACCACAGACAGCAGACCAGCAATCAAACCATATTCGATCGCGGTTGCACCGGATTCGTCTTTTACGAAACGGGAGATAAGAGATTTCATAATTCTGCTCCAAGTACCACTTTGTTGACAGCTTCAAATCCGACGGATCTTTTTGCGGTCCGTTCGAGATGAATTCACTCTAGGTCAGAGTCATTTCTAAGGAGTTAAATTTACCATCTCGAATTGAAATACACTTGATAAAAATACATATGGTTAACAACAGGTGTACATTAAATCTACATAAATATCAGTTAAAATTTTATCAAAACTAGAACATTCAAACAAAAACCCATTATAATATCACGCGATATCTCTGTCTATATTGCTGCATTTCTCGCTCCCAGGCAAAGAAACCATCAATTAAATCATGCCTCAGGTCGAGAAATTTCAGCTTTTACCTAAGTCTATAAATATATAAAATGGTCATTCCTGCCGCCATTGTGGGTCTATCTTCACACTTCTTTCGTCGCGTTGTTAGCAGAACATTCACCATGTTCGAGTTAAAGTCTCGCTCGCATGGAAAGAGTAGGGATAATTCGAGATGCGCAGAAACCTGATCAGACTTGCCTTTGTGCTTTTGAGCGGAACGTTTGCAACGACGGCCGTTGCTGATGACGGCCCTGTGCTGGTTACGGTTGACCGCGCTAAGATTTTCCGGGTCGAAGACGGAGCCTCAGCAGTGATTGTTGGCAATCCATTTATCGCAGATGTTTCGATGTTCGATCAGAACACCGTCGTCATCACCGGAAAGAGCTATGGGACAACCAATCTGGTCATCCTGGATCAAGACAACAAACCAATCGTCGATGAAATCGTTACTGTACGGGCGTCGGAAGACGGTGTGGTGTCCGTGTACAGAAACGCAGCACGAGCGACCTTGTCATGCAGCCCTGAATGCGAGCCAACATTACGTCTTGGTGATGCAGCAGAGTCCTTTGAAATGATGGCGACCCAAGCAGAGTCCCGAAACAAAATGGCTGAAGATGCAGCAACCGGCGGATAGATGAGCGAATAGATGCAAGTAAACACGTTCCATCGCATGAGAAACAGTCCGGTCCGCATTTGGTTGCGGCGCAGATTGCGTTCTTTCGCACGGGACAAAGATGGCGTGACAGCAATTGAATTTGCATTCGTCGCGCTGCCATTTTTTACCGTTGTGTTCGGAATTCTTGAGTTGGGATTGGCTTTTCTCGTCAATCGCATGGTGGACAACGCGGTGATTGAAGCTTCGCGCTTGATCCGCACCGGGCAAGCCACAAGTTCAAGCTTTTCTGCTAACGATTTTGCCGACCAAGTCTGCAATTCATTGCCCGGTTTTTTGTGTCAATCCGATCGGATACGGGTCAACGTAAGCAAAGCAAACGATTTTACCAACATTACGTCTTTAGATTCGCTCTATGACAGTGAAGGAAACATCGTCGACGACAATGCCTATGCATCGTCGAACGAAAGTGAAATCGTCGTCGTAAATGTGGTCTACAGATGGCCGATGTTCTCATCCTTTATGAATCTCAGTGCTTTGGATCACGGCTCAGAACGTCACTTATCCTCAACCATGGTGTTTCGAAATGAACCGTGGTCTTAAAAACTTGCGGTCCTTTGGCGGCCATCGCCGAAATCTTCCCGCTGCCCTTTCCCGCTTTTGGACGGACAAGCGCGGCGTTTCGGCCATTGAATTTGCAATGATTCTGCCGTTTATGTTGGTCCTATTGCTTGGCATGGCTGAAGTTACGGACGCGCTTAATCAGGATAGAAAAGTCAGCAGGATGGCCAACGCCATTACCGACCTTGTGGCACAGGCTGAAACTGTCACGACCGGTGAGCTCGACAATGTGCTAGCTCTTGGTGCAACCATTTTGCAACCCTACTCGACCACCAATCTGAACATCATTGTTGCCAGTGTCTCATTTGATGAAGACGGCGATGCCAGTGTTGACTGGAGTTATGACGATGCTGGAAATAACCCTTGGCCCTCTGGTTCCGCACCGCCAATAACGCTCCCCGGCACAGTCGCTGCCGCAAACACTTCAATTGTTTTAGGCCAAGCCACACTTGGTTATACGCCGCCATTTGCGGGCGTACTCAACCAGTATTTTTCAAGATCTTCCTCCATTACGCTTAGCGACACTTACTATCTTCGCCCTCGGCTGACTGGCCAAGTACCCTGCAGCAACTGCTAATAAGCTTTTCCTGTTACATAATGGCTTTGCCGTATTTTTTACGTTGCATTGCGCTGCTAGGTATCCGCCTAATGCCGCATTGCGGCGGTTTAGGTTTTTCCAGGAGACAGGCGGCCAATGGCTACGAACCGGACTTATGACCAAATCAAAGTCGGAGACACAGCGGAAATCGTCCGGGAATGCTCCTCCAACGATCTGCTCGTATTTGCGCACGCGTCCGGCAATCGCAATCCGATTCACTTACCCGATACCGATTGGACCGGCGACGGCGTAGTCGACAAACCGGTCGCACCCGCTATGTGGGTTGGGGGACTGGCCTCCGCGGTTCTCGGCAACATCCTTCCCGGTCCCGGCACAATGTACAAAGCCCAGTCCTTCCGGTTCCTCGGACGGGCGGCCGTTGGTGACAAATTGACAGTCCGGGTGACCGTCACCGAAAAGAAACCGGACAATATTCTGATCATGGATATGGCGGTCTTGCGCCAGGACGGTATGCGGCTGGTTGAGGGGGTGGCGGAAGTCATCGCACCAACGGAAACAATCGAGTTTGATTCCAGCGATATCCCGGCCCTTTTGGTACAGCGGCACCGCCACTTCAACCGCATGATCGAGTTGGCAAAATCGCTTCCGGCATTAACAACGGCTGTGGTCGCGCCTGATGATCCGAATTCATTGGAAGGCGCGCTGATTGCAGCCCGGGAAGGTCTTATTCATCCGATCCTTATTGGCGCAAAATCCCGCATTGAAGGTGCTGCACAAGAGTTAAATGAGAGCCTAGCCGGGTTTGAAATCATCGACATTGAAGATGAATCAGAAGCGGCTGGCCGGGCCGTTCAAATGGTTCACGAAGGAACTGTCAAAGCGGTTATGAAAGGTCACCTTCATACCGACCACCTGCTGCAACATGTGGTGAAAAAGGATGGTGGCCTCAGAACCAAACGCCGGATTAGCCATGTGTTTGTCATGGATATCCCGGGCCGAAAAACCCCGGTTCTCATTTCGGATGCGGCTATAAATATCTCGCCAGACCTGAACACTAAGGTCGATATCACCCAAAATGCCATCGATGCAGCCCGGTCCCTTGGACTTCAGTCACCAAGGGTCGGCGTATTGTCGGCTATTGAAACCGTCAATCCTGCGATCCCGTCGAGCCTGGATGCTGCGGTACTTTCGAAAATGGCCGAACGGGGTCAGATAAAGGGTGGTATCGTTGATGGTCCGCTGGCCATGGACAACGCCATTGATGTTCAAGCAGCCCGGACCAAGGGCATCACCTCCCTTGTGGCCGGGCATGCGGAAGTCCTGATCGTTCCCAATCTGGAATCCGGCAATATGCTGGCCAAGGAACTGACCTTCATTGCCCATGCAGAGGCTGCAGGACTTGTTCTTGGGGCCAAGGTGCCGGTCATGCTGACCAGCCGGGCAGATGACAGCCGGGCCCGCCTTACCTCTTGCGCCCTGGCTCTCCTTTACACCCATTGGCAAACCAACGAGGTCCCCGTCGGCATTCTGGATCGTGATGGGGAGTGATCATGGCACCGGTAATTCTGGTCCTGAACTCAGGATCGTCTTCGATCAAGTTTTCACTGTATCAGGATGAGGTCGAACAAATAGCGGGGCAAATCTCCGGGCTCGGTGCCGAACCGCGCCTCGATCTTTTGTCTCGAATTTCCGGAAAGGCAATTGATCGGGCACTAAACTCCAGCGAAGCGCGGTCCCACAACACTGCTCTTCAGGCGTTATTGCCAGTCATTGATGAAGAGCTTGGCGGAAGACCGGTCACAGCGGTCGGACACCGGGTAGTCCATGGCGGCACGGATCACGATCTCCCTTTAAAGATCACAGACGAAATTATGGACGAGTTGCGTGCACTCGAACCGCTGGCGCCGCTCCATCAGCCACACAATCTCGCAGGAATTGAAGCCGCACGCGCGGCCTTTCCCGAAGCCATCCAGACGGCTTGTTTCGACACGGCTTTCCACCGCAAACATCCATGGGTCAACGACACATTCGCCCTGCCCCGCTCACTCTATGATGAAGGGGTTCGCCGGTACGGGTTTCATGGACTGTCCTATGAATATATCTGCGAACACCTGAAGCAGAACGATCCGTCCGCCTATAGTGGCCGTGTCATCGTTGCGCATCTGGGAAATGGCGCGTCCATGTGCGCCATCCGCGGCGGGCAAAGCATTGGATCAACGATGGGGTTCACAGCCCTTGATGGGTTACCTATGGGCACCCGGTGCGGCCAGCTGGACCCTGGTGTTGTCCTCTATCTGCTCACGACAAAGGGCATGAGCCCGGATGACGTTTCAGACCTTCTTTATAAACAATCAGGTTTGAAAGGATTGTCCGGTGTCAGTCAAGATATGCGCACCCTCACCCAGAGTGACGATCCAAAAGCAAAAGAAGCCATTGACTATTATGTCTTCCGCATCCGCCGCGAGTTAGGCGCAATGGCCGCCGTTCTGGGGGGCATTGATACGATCGTCTTTACAGGAGGAATTGGCGAGAATTCTGCGCTCATCCGCCAGCGGGTTTGCGACAGTCAGGAATGGCTCGGTTTGGAGATCGATCCAGAGCTGAACGATGCTGGAGCGTTGAGAATTTCAACGGAAAAGTCAAAGATTTCCGTTTTGGTGATCCCGACAAACGAAGAAGAAATGATCCGCCGGCATACGTCCGCGTTGCTGTCGGCTGAGACAACACCGGCCTGACTTGAAATCTCGTCATTTAGCCGCCAAACAATTATTGGACGCCTTCAGCCCCCCCTCCGGAAGATGGAATTTCATAAGTCCTCAATACGGGACGGTAGTCGGCGTGTCCGACCGGCTCAAAACCACCTGGTAAATCTGGTTCGATCGCAAGATAAGCAGCTGGTTGTTCACGCCTAAGGTCCATCAGCCCAGCACGTAGGGTCCGCTTCAGCGCATCAGGCAAGTCGGAGCGGATGGTGTGTGCGGAGTATGGGATTGGAGGTGACCGCCAGATGATTTCCAGATCTTCAAATCCGCTGCCACCGGACAAATAATAGTCGTTTAAAGTTCCGGACGTGAAACCGTTTTTCGCTTCCCCGGCCAGAGAGGACCAACCAAGGGACGCCTGAACCCGGCCATCTAGAATGGCACGAATGCCTTCTACCGGATTGCGGACTTCCACCAGTGCTTCAAAATACTCCCGCACATCAATGCCGTCTGCTGCAAGATTTGCGACCGGAACCCGGTATCCCGCCACTGCGTATTTGCCCCCGACTGCAAGCCGTTGATGCCGCAAACTCTCAAGATTTGCCGGCGTTTCGCCGCGCCGGCCAATCATAATGGCGTAAAATCGTGCTGGAAAATCATCCGGCCCGGCAGTCACCAAAGGCTCAACACATTCACACAATTGAAAAGTGGCCGCATAACCAGATGGAGACAAACGGATGTAATCGATCTTGCCGGACGCCAGGGCTTCAATTCCATCGGCCATGGTCTGCATCAAAAAGAGATCTACCGGAAGATCGGCAATGTCCTCCAGCGCCTGGCGGAAAGGTTCAACCCGATCACGCGCTGTGTCATCTGCGGCAACCACCACGCCTAAACGCAATCGATCGGGTTGAACTTGGCCACCTTGCACGGCTATGACTGATTGAGGGAATGCGAAACTCACAACCAACACCAAAAGCACAAAAAGCTTTTTCATCACAGTCACATATCCACGTAGAATAGACACCTGAACAGCACCACTACTGTTTGCGAACCAGCCTTGCCGGAAAAACTCATGAGCAAATCAATTACCCACGTCGTCTTCGATATAGGAAATGTCCTGATTGAATGGAATCCGGAATATCTCTACTGCGACCTTATACCGAATAATGAAGAACGGCGGAAATTCCTCGACACCGTCTGCACGCCGGATTGGAACTTGCAACAAGACCTGGGGCGGTCCTGGGATGAAGCCATCCAGCTGCTGTCAGCGCAACATCCAGACAAAGCCGGGCTGATCCGCGCATACTCTGAACGTTGGCATGACATGGTGCCCGGCGAAATTTTTGGAACGCCAGCTTTGCTCGCTGAACTGAAGGAGAAAGGGGTCCCGCTTTATGCAATAACCAATTTCTCGTCCGAAAAGTTTGTAGAAGCGCAAGAGCGGTTTCCGTTCCTGAAATCCAGCTTTCTTGACATCGTTGTCTCAGCCGAGGAACGTTTGCTCAAACCAGATCCGCAAATCTATAAAGTGCTGTTTGAGCGGAACAATCTTGATCCAACGAAGTGTATCTTTATCGACGATTCCCTGGCGAATGTTGAAGCCGCGCGGGCACTCGGGATGGCCGGACATCACTTCACCAGCGCTCAGACACTTGAAAGGGATCTGACCGACCTTGGCTTGCTCGTGCGTTAAGTTTGCCGAGCTCTCTGCCTAGATTAGGGGCTCTCGCCTTAACCGGCGAAGCCCTCTAGAACATTGACACAATTGGTTCCAAGTGCGTCCACCGCATAGCCGCCTTCCAAAAGGAAGATTGTTGGAACCCCAACCCGCGCAAGCCTTTGGCCAAGACGAATGTAATCTTCGGATTTGAACTTAAAACCGGAGATCGGATCGTTTTCATAACAATCCAACCCCAAAGACACGATCAAGGCTTCCGGTTTGTAAACCAGAAGCCACCGGCAAGCCTCATCCAACGCAGTGATATAGGTATCCCAGTCGGTTCCGAGCGGCAGCGGCCAGTTCCGTGTAAACCCGGTTCCGGCATGTTCACCCGTTTCATCTGCATATCCCAGGAAATAGGGATATTCCTGTTTGGGGTCTGCATGTAGGGAAAGGAATAGAACGTCGGGCCGGTCATAGAACAGTGCCTGTGTGCCATTCCCATGATGATAATCTACATCCAGGATCGCAACCCGGTGAAGACCATAGTCCCTCAAGTACTGAGCTGCGATCGCTGCGTTGTTGAAAAAGCAATACCCGCCAAAAAAGTCGTGACCGGCATGGTGTCCTGGCGGACGGCAAAGAGCAAAGGCAGACTTTTCTCCGTCCTGGATGAGCTTTGCGGCTGTTAGTGCAGAAGCGGCAGACGCGTGCGCCGCCCGGAAAGTGTGTTCGCCGAGTGGTGTGCCAGCATCCATCGAATACCGGCCTAAAAGCCCATCCACATGTTCCACCTGAGTGTCTTGGCGCAGACTTCTGATTGGCCAAACAAACGGAAATGCTTCCGACGTCCGTCCAATTGCCGTCCACATAGACCAAAACGTCTCAAGGAAGGAGACATATTCAGGGGAGTGCACCCGATGGATCGGCCGAATCGGAAATTCCATCGGCTCAATTACATCCCCGACACCGCGCTCTTTGACAGCGGATAAGACCATTTCCGCCCGGCTTGGGGTTTCGACCGCCGGCTGGAGACTGCCATCAGAAATCTCCTGTTTCGGCGCATGGGCAAGCTGGGTAGATGAAAATACCGTCTTCACAATTTGCCACCAGTCCTGATGAATTTCCGTTCTTTGAGAATACTCTAACCGATCTTACGAGAAACGGAATTCCGTAACGTGATTATAATTCTCCGAGGGCTGTAACAAGACGTCTGTAAACTCTTTGTGGTTGACGCTGTCCGGCCAGCGCTGTGTTTCCAGACACACCCCCGCATGAGCACCATAGTCTCTGCCTGCCAATCCGGAAACCGGGACGTCTAACTTTCCGCCATCATACAATTGGAGTCCTGGTTCCGTTGTCCAGACTTCCATCCGCATATCACCTGCTGCGTCCTCCAAAGCTGCTGCGAACTCAACCTTTTCCCGCGGCCTGTCTGCCAGGCAAAAATTATGATCGAAGATGACATCCTGTTCGCCGGATCTCCGGCGCAGACGGCGGCCATCTTGAAAGTCGTAGGGTGTCCAGGCAACATTGCGAACCTCGCCGTTTGGAATAAGGTCGCTGTTTACCGGTAGATAGGTTTCTGCGGCAATTTCCAGCTGATGATCGAGGATCGTATCGCTGCCATCCAAATTGAAATAGCTGTGCTGAGTTAAGTTGACTGGGGTCAGTTGGTCTGTCGTGGCTGACATCTTCACCCGGAGAGCGCCAGATCCGGTCAAAGTGTAGCGAACCAGCACTTCGACGGTCCCCGGATACCCCATGTCGCCATCTTCGGAGATAAGCTTGAGCAGAACGCTCGCCTTGTCACTTTGTTCGATCTGCCAAAGACGATTGGAAAAGCCAGCTGAACCGCCATGCAAATGATGACCGCTGTCGTTTTGGTCGAGCTGATACTCTTGTCCGCCAAGCACCATCCTGCCATTGGCAATGCGGTTCGCGCAGCGACCAACAACAGCCCCAAAATAGGGTGAATAGTCTAGATAATCTTGCAGCCGTTCAAACCCAAGAACAACTGATCTTCCATTGACCTTCAGGTCCCGGACAATCGCTCCATAACTCAGGATTGATGCTTCCAAACCGCCTTTTTTGAGCGTGATTTCTTCAACGCGCGATCCGTCTGGAAGTGTGCCAAAATCCTGGATCATGGATGAAATCTCCTGAAAATAACAAAAAAGGCGGCGAGAGTTTCGCCGCCTAAATCAAGCGTGGTCAAGCCCTTAAAGGGTTTGATTGTATTCGCCGACTTCCGGGTTTTCCCGCAGAACCGCGTCTACCGATTTGAACATTTCATGGAGACGAGCTTCCGAAACCGGGCTTTCAACAACAACAACAAGCTCAGGCTTATTGGAGGATGCCCTCACCAAGCCCCAGGTTCCATCTTCGCTGACAACCCGGACGCCGTTCACGGTGATGAGGTCCGAAATTGCCTGACCGGCAAACTGATCACCAGCGCTATGCATTTCCTTAAACCGGCTAACAACCCGGTCGACAACGTCATATTTGATTTCATCGGCGCATTTTGGCGCCATGGTGGGCGAGCCCCAGGTCTTCGGTAAATCCCGGCGAAGATCAGCCATCGTCTTGTCTGGATTGCGATCCAGCATATCCAAAATGGCAATGGCCGAAACCAGACCATCGTCATAACCGCGGCCGATGGGTGCGTTGAAGAAATAGTGGCCAGACTTTTCAAAGCCAACGATGGCTTTGAGATCGGTAACGCGGCGCTTGATGTAGGAGTGCCCGGTTTTGAAGTAGTCGGTCTTGGCGCCATTGGCCTGAAGAACGGGATCTGTCTTGAAGAGGCCTGTCGATTTAACGTCGACAACAAATTGGCTGTTCGGATGAAGCGCGGAGATATCCCGGGCCAGCATCACCCCAACCTTGTCGGCAAAGATCTCTTCCCCCTCATTGTCGACAACACCGCAGCGGTCTCCATCGCCGTCAAACCCAAGCCCGACATCGGCGCCAACTTCCAGCACCTTGTCGCGCAAGGCATGAAGCATCTTCATGTCTTCCGGGTTCGGGTTGTAACGCGGGAACGTGTGGTCAAGCTCCGCATCAAGCGGAATGACTTCCGCGCCCAGTGCTTCTAGAATCTTCGGCGCAAAAGCACCGGCGGTGCCATTGCCACAGGCCGCAACAACCTTAATCGGGCGCTTGAGTTTCTCGCGTTCCGTCAGGTCCTTGAAATAGACATCGGCAAACCCGTCTACAAAACGGTAGCTGCCGCCGCCTTTCAGATCGAACGTGGCATCCAGGACAATATCTTTAAGCCGGCCCATTTCATCCGGACCGAACGTAAGCGGCCGGTCGATGCCCATCTTCACACCCGTCCAGCCGTTGTCATTGTGCGAGGCTGTGACCATCGCGACTGCCGGTACATCTAATGCAAACTGCGCGAAATAAGCCATTGGGGACAGTGCAAGTCCGATGTCATGCACGTTAATTCCGGCTGCTAGGAGGCCATTCACAACAGCCATCTTGATAGAGGCCGAATAACCGCGGAAATCATGTCCAACAACAATATCAGGGCGCACGCCACGCTCATGGATCAGGGTGCCAATCCCCATCCCGAGTGCTTGCATACCCATAAGGTTGATTTCTTTTTCAAAGAGCCAACGCGCATCATATTCGCGAAACCCGGTCGGTTTCACCAGCGGCAGCGTCTCATATTCGTAGGTATTCGGCGTGAGAGCAGGTTTCGGCTTTGGAAACATAAAATCCTCGAAAAACTTTCGCATCTAAGGTCTTTATAGGAGGCCTTTGTGACAACAAAGACAAATTTACTGGATGAGTACAAGGGTGCCGTTTGAAATGTCAAACCGATCCAGTTCGTTCAGCGCCGTCATTCCCAGAAGCGGCGTTGATAGGCTTTCATCCCGCAGAACAAGCGCATCAATATTTCTAAGGCTGATACGGCCAATCTTTAGCCTGTCTATGATGGCGCTCGCACCATAGGTCGTGCCGTTTGCGGTGCTCACGCGGTATTTGAAATCTTCTCTTTTCGGAAAGATGCCGACATCCTCGGCGACTGACAATGGAAGGACGGTTGTCGATGCGCCGGTGTCGACCAGCATTTCATGCATCTGTCCATTGAGATGAACATCGGCAACAAATTGCCCGCTGCGATTTGCCGAAATGCGATGCCGTCTCGCGCCGGAGACATCATCGGTTTCCAAGACCGTGGCTACCGAACCACTTGTCTGGTCTGCCTGATAGTCCAGCAACAGCGGAACCAGAGGAACCAATCCCACAAAAACCAGCAAAATGATTACAAAACGAAACATGGCCGCTCCGGCTGACGATGCCGAATACGTAGCAAATCTTCCTTATCGGGCCGTAAAAGTACCACTGACCAATTGAACCATTTCCGGGTTCGATTAATGATTCAATGGTTTATGAGCAAAACAAAAAAAACGCGGCACCAATGGCGCCGCGTAGACAAAGACCAAGTCCGAAGACCTTACTTTGTGCCGTACATCCGATCGCCGGCATCACCAAGACCAGGAACGATGTAGCCTTTTTCGTTCAGTTTCTCGTCAACAGCAGCCGTGTAGATCGGCACATCCGGGTGCATTTCGTTAAATTTCGCAACGCCTTCCGGTGCTGCCAGCAGACACAGGAAGCGAATGTTGTTGGCTCCCCGCTCTTTCAGTTTCTGAACGGCCGCAATCGCCGAATTGGCGGTGGCCAGCATGGGATCAACAACAATTACAAGCCGCTCGTTTAGATCTTCCGGCGCTTTGAAGTAATATTCGACCGGCTGCAGTGTTTCTGGATCCCGGTAAAGGCCAACGTGTGCAACACGGGCCGATGGCACCAGCTCCAGCATGCCTTCCA
Source organism: Roseibium sp. (assembly GCF_965216085.1). Taxonomy (GTDB): domain Bacteria; phylum Pseudomonadota; class Alphaproteobacteria; order Rhizobiales; family Stappiaceae; genus Roseibium. The sequence goes on from NZ_OZ244138.1 coordinate 4,979,703, forward strand.
GCAGTCCATTCCCTGCACGCAGCACGGATGCAAAAACAAGTTTCTTGCCGGCCAGCATTGGCGCCTGCATTTCGGCAAGTGGCGTTTCAATGGTCTGGCGAACCAGCGGCAGATCCCGAGTGACTTCGTAACACAGAAGGGTCGAGATTTCGCGCAGCAACCGGCGGAACCCCTGGGTGGATGTCCCCTTGTCGCGCATGATGGTCAGTTTGTGCTGGACCAGCGGATGGCTGATGACATTTGCTCCGGACATATCTGCCTCTCTTGATGTGGGCCGCCTGAAACTGAGGGCCGTCTTAGGAATTTCTATTGTTCGGGACCTATGCCCCGAACGGCAACCAAAAAATAGTGCTGGGGTTCAGGAATTTTGCGAGTTTTTCGCGCAAGGCTCCGTTTTCCCGAAGTATCTCTGCTCCGGCCCGGTTTGTTCCGCCTTCAAGGATACACGACAACGGCAATTGCTCGGCCTCGACTTCCAGTTCCTTGCGCAACATATCAGCCAATTGATCGATCAAGGCACAGGTAATTGCGCGCAGTTCGATCATCTGATCGTTTGCCTGTTCAGAGGTCAGATCCGTCTCATCACTCGTGACCCTCAAAACTCCCGCTTCCACAAACAAAGCCGCATGTTCGGCGTCTGCTGGACCAGTCAATGTGTCGAGCTCATCAACTTCATATCCGGCCCAGGCCAGCGGTTCGACGAGCGAATACACCATTACCTGCGCCGTCAAATGGAACGGGACCGTTTGAGAACCATCTGCCCCGTTGTTGGCGCAATAGTCAAAGCTGTCGCCAAAAGAAACATCGCCTTTCGCCGCTCCGCCTTCCCAAAGAGGAGCAAGACTTTGAAGCAACCGATCGAGAATGGCAGTCGCATCAACCGATCCCCAACCTTCGCTTCCAAGTTTCACGAGAAGATTTCCAGGCCGGGTTGTTTCCCCTTCACCGAACAAATCCGCGCGCAAAGCCAAAGCTTCGCCAAACCGCTTGAGATGGCGCTGGAGATTTTGCAGAAGCGCTGCATCTCCTTCAGCATTCCATTGAAGTCCAGATGCCAATTCTGCGGTTTCCAGGCGGATCAAAGCGTCGGCATCGACCCGGAACGGATCGACAGGATCCGAAGAAAACGAGCCAGCAGCGAACATATTGATGGTGGCCAGCGCCGTGGCTTGCCGGCCAGTTGCAACTGTTCCGGCCATCGTGTCTTCATAGGACCAGCCAGGCGGTGTCGAAACATCCATATAGACTGCAAGAATCGCGAGGTCGGCAGCTGCGGCCAGCAAATCATCAGCAGTCTGGAACTCTCTTGCAGAGGCCAGAGCACTCCAGCGGTCAACACCGCCAGCTTCAAACAAGCGCCAGACCCCGTAGGGAGGAATCTGGAAATCGGGATACGTTTGTTTGGTGATCTCCAGGGTTTTGATCAGGGCCTGACCCAACTTGCTGGAATCAACCGTTACATATTGGAGGTCACCGCATGTCGCTCGGCTTAAAAACTCTTTCGAGAGTTTGCGGACGTATTCGGCCTTAAAGATTTCCAAAAGGCCGTTGTCATTTTGCGCTTCTGTTGTCATGGCCGGTGTATCTATCCGCCATTTTTTGCACTGTCGAGGCGAACCAGCAGCCTGTTCCTCGTAGTCTCGTCACAAAAGGCAGCATCGATCGCCGTTCGGGTTACATCCAACTGGTCGTCGAGTGTCCAGCTGAACGTCTCGGCCACCGAAGAGTACTCCTTGCCCAAGGTGGTTCCAAAGAACGGTGGATCATCGGAGTTCAGAGTTATCTTGACGCCTTCCCGGCGCAGGATGTTAACCGGATGGAACCGCAGGACCGTATAGACGCCAAGCGCTGTGTTCGACCCGGGACAGACCTCGAGCACGATCTTCTCGTCCGCAAGGCGTTTGACAAGATCTTTGTCTTCAATGGCACGGACACCGTGACCGAGCCGCTTGACCCGCAAAAACTCCAAGGCAGCGGTGATGCTCTCCGGCCCGCCGAATTCGCCCGCATGAGCCGTCGTTCCAAGTCCAGCTTCCTCGGCCATCCGGAACGCTTTTGCGAAATTGGCCGGATGCCCGGACCGCTCATCCCCAGCAAGACCAAATCCAGTTACCAGCGGATGCGGATTTCCGATGACTTCCTTTGCGACCCGCTCCACGGACGCAGCACCAAAGTGGCGTACACCAATGGCGATCATCCGCCCCTCAATGGCCGTGTCGGTCTTGGCCCGTTCTATCCCAGCCGCCAAGCCCTCGACATAAGACCGGTACGATAAGCCAGCGGCCTGCGCATGGTCTGGAGAGATAAAAATCTCGCCATAAATCGCTCCTTCAGCTGCCAGCATGCGAAAATAAGTTTCGGAAAGCAGCGAATAGTCGGCCGGAGTTTTGAAGACCGAACTGGCAACGTCATAGGCCTTCAAGAAGGTCGTGAAATCGGACCAGACATATTGCCCATTACCGTCGATGATCCCCGAGACATCAACTCCGTGCTGATCTGCAAGCTGCAGAACGAGACGCGGCGGTGCGGCGCCCTCAATGTGACAATGCAGTTCGGCCTTGGGAACGCCGACGGTCTCGTTCATAGCTGGTCCTGCCACTTTCGTCCTTCGTCTTTGCCGTTACAGAAAACTGGTTCCGTGCGGCCCCAGAGCAATACCGAGGTGATCTGCAACGCTTTCGCCTATATCGGCATAGGTATTGCGTCCGCCGATTTTTTTGCCTGCGATCCCTGGCCCGGTTGCGATCACCGGAACATGTTCCCGCGTGTGATCCGTTCCTGGCCACGTTGGATCGCAGCCATGGTCAGCAGTTAAGATCAATAGATCACCATCCCGCATTTTGTCGATCATCTCAGGCAAACGCCGGTCAAAGTGTTCAAGAGCGGCCGCATAACCAGGAACGTCGCGCCGGTGGCCATAGAGCGAGTCGAAATCGATGAAGTTGGCAAAGATAAGATCCCCATCTTCCGCCAAATCCATCGCTTCCAATGTTTTGTCGAAAAGCTGATCGTTACCCGCGCCTTTCAAGACTTTGGCAACCCCTTGATGGGCAAAAATATCAGAGATCTTACCAATCCCGTAAACGGTCCGGCCTTCCGCCGTCAACCTGTCGAGAAGGGTCGGTTCTGGCGGGAGGACGGAATAATCCCTGCGGTTTGCCGTACGCTCAAACGTATCGGCGTTTTCGCCTAAGAATGGGCGGGCAATGACCCGGCCGATATTGTAAGGATCAGCAAATTCGCGTGTGATTTCACAAAGCTTATAGAGTTTCTCCAGCCCGAAATGCTGTTCGTGGGCGGCGATTTGAATGACCGAATCCGCGGAGGTATAAAAGATCGGCTTTCCGGTTTTGACATGCTCTTCGCCGAGTTCGGCAATGATTTCCGTCCCCGAGGCATGTTTGTCACCCAGAATACCGCTCAGGCCTGCCTTCTCACTAACCTTGGCAATCAGGTCAGCCGGAAACGTTGGGATGGTTTCCGGGAAATAGCCCCAATCGAACCGGACCGGGACACCGGCAATTTCCCAATGACCCGAGGGGGTGTCCTTGCCGTTGGAAACTTCAGCGGCATAGCCCCAAAGACCTTCCGGCTCACCGGAAAAAGTTAGGCCCGGAATGTGTTCACCGGTCGATAAACGACCGGCCGCACCAAGACCCAGCCGGTCCATGTTTGGAACCGACAGAAGCCCGGATCGAAGATCCTCGCGGTCGCCTTTGTCAGCGGCACAATGCTGCGCAATGTGGCCCAGCGTGTCGGAGCCCGCGTCGCCAAAGGCGTCCGCATCCGCTGCGCCGCCAATCCCGAAACTGTCCAGCACGCACAAGATCGCACGGGGCATGAGCATCTCCTCATTTTTTGTTGCCGGCAGCTTGCGCCGGAGATGGCCGGGATTTTTCCTCGGCCGGGCCGCGGTCAGGGCGCGATGCGCTCCACGACACACGGCCGGTCAATCACATCGGCAGCTGCGCCAACTGTGTAGGCATTGCGCACCGCAATTGCAGCTTGCTCTGCATCTGCTTCACTCTTTGCATGAACAATCGCCAGCGGAGCATCTGCATCCACCGAATTGCCAATGCCGGCGAGCTCTACCAGACCAACGGACGGGTCGATGACATCTGCCGCTACCTTCCGGCCGCCGCCCAGTTCGACAACGGCAACCCCGACAGCGCGAGCGTCAATGCCGGTCACTACGCCCTCATGTCTGGCATAGATCGGAGCTTGAACCGGCGCCTTGGCAAGATAGACTTCGCTCTTGTCCATAAAGTCTGCCGGACCGCCAAGGGCATGGACCATCTGGGCGAATTTCTCGGCGGCTTGACCGCTCTCAAATGCAGCCCGCATCATGTCACAGCCCGCTTCTGCGGATGGCGCAAGGTTGCCGGTGGCCAGCAGCTCACCACCTTGGGCGACGGTGATGTCCCACAGCCGGTTGTCGACGGCGGTGCCTTTTAGAAAATCGACCGCATTCTGCATTTCGATCGCGTTGCCGGCTGCTGATGCCAACGGCTCATTCATGTCTGTCAAAAGTGCCGTTGTCTTCAAACCGGCCCCATTGGCGACCAGAACCAGGCTTTCAGCAAGACCGCGCGCTTCGTCCAGCGACGCCATGAAGGCACCGGTTCCCCATTTCACATCGAGAACCAGGCCCTGAAGGCCGGCCGCCAGCTTTTTGGACAGGATCGATGCCGTGATCAGATCGATGCTTTCGACCGTCGCGGTCACGTCCCGGATGCCGTAAAAACGTTTGTCGGCAGGGGCCAAATTGCCGGTCTGGCCGATAACTGCACAGCCGACTTCCTTGACCACTTTCTTGAAGAGCGCGTTGTCCGGCTGGGTTTGGTAGCCTGGAATACTATCGAACTTATCGAGCGTACCGCCGGTGTGACCAAGGCCACGTCCGGAAATCATCGGCACAGCCGCACCGCAGGCCGCAAGCGCGGGCGCCAACATCAACGACACATTGTCGCCCACACCACCCGTAGAGTGCTTGTCGAGGACAGGCGCTTCAATATCGGACCAGTCCAGCACATCGCCGCTGTCCCGCATGGCAAGCGTCAGGGCAACCCGTTCGTCTATGGTCAGTCCCTTGAAAAAGACCGCCATGGCGAGCGCGGAGACCTGCCCTTCGCTGACGGATCCATCGGCAAGGCCCTTGACGAAGAAAGCGATTTCCTCAGCGCTCAATGCACCGCCATCGCGTTTTGTGCGAATGAGTTCTTGCGCAAGCATGCTCAGTACCCTTCACTTGCAGAGGCTTCTTGGCCTTCTATCGTCGCAATCAAAGCATCGAGCAGGCCACTTGCACCAAAGCGGAAGGTGGACGCTGCCACCCAATTGTGGCCCATGATCTTATCGGCAAGCGCGAGATAGGCAGCCGCATCTGCCGACGTCTTGATCCCGCCAGCTGGCTTGAAACCGATCACACGCTCGGCATCGTCCCGGCGCGCCTCTTCAATCGCGGTGAGCATGATTTCTGCTGCTTCCAAAGTCGCGTTCACAGCGACCTTGCCTGTCGAAGTTTTGATGAAATCAGCACCAGCGGCGATCGCAACATTGGACGCTGCGTGAATTAAAAGCGGATCTTCGATCTCACCCGTTTCCAGAATGACCTTCAGGATCGCAGGTGCCGGAATGGCATCCTTTACCTGGATGATCTGTTCCTCGGCGAACCCCTTTCGGCCTTCAACAAAGGCTTTATAGGGCATGACGAGATCGATCTCATCCGCGCCGTCGGCGATCGCCTGCCGGGTCTCGGCAACGACAGCCTCATTGTCCTCACCACCTGCTGGGAAGTTGACCACCGTCGCAACTTTCACGCCGGTTCCAGCCAGCTCTTTAACTGCTTGCGCTACAAAACGCGGCCACACGCAAACAGCAGCGACTGCGCCGTGTTGTGTCACAGTCCGTCCGGTCAGCTTGGTTATGTCTTCCGCTGTGCAATCGTCATTCAGGTTGGTGAGATCCACCAGACCCAATGCGCGTTTGGCCACTTCAATCATATCGGTCATTGTCCGACCTCTTTCACAAATGCGCGCACGAGCTGTTTCATCCGCTCCATGCCTTTGAGGGCCACAGACTTGGTTTCATCGTGAGACAAGGCATGAGTCTGCATACCAGCGCCGTAGTTGGTAATGATCGACATAGCAGCGACACGCATACCAAGGAACCGTGCCATGATGACTTCCGGTACAGTCGACATACCAACAGCATCGGCACCGAGCATCTTGGCCATGCGGATTTCGGCCGGGGTCTCAAAAGACGGGCCGGAGAACCACATGTAGACGCCTTCGGCAACCGCATCTCCGGTTTCCTCGGCGACCTTTTTCATGACGGCGCGCAACTCCGGATCATAAGCGGTGCTCATATCCAAAAAACGCTTTTCGTCTTCCTCTCCGATCAGCGGATTTTTTCCGGACCAGTTGATGTGATCAGAAATCAGCATCGGATTGCCCGGGGCGACGTCTTCACGCAAAGAGCCAGCAGCATTGGTGGCCAGCAGGATCTCGCACCCTAGTTCCTTCAAGGTCTCAACCGGCGTGCGCATTACTGTCGGATCACCGCCCTCATAATAGTGCGCCCGTCCAGACAGGATCACGACGGGAACACCAGCGAGTGTTCCGGCGACCAGTTCACTGGAATGGGAGGTTACAGTGGACACAGGAAATTCAGTCAGATGGCCATAAGGGACACGAACTGCATCCTCCACTTCCTCTGCCAAGGACCCAAGTCCGGAGCCAAGGATCATGCCAACTTTGTACGAACCCTCACGGGCGGCGCGGACAATATCCGCACACTCACGGCCATAACCACTCATAGTGATCAGTCCTTTTTGTCTTCAAGTTCAAATGCCGCCGGCAGTAACTCATCCAGGGTAAAACTGCGGCGAATGCCATTGAGGTCCGCAACATGGACCACAAGATTTCTTGTTCCGAATTCCGCGAACCGTTGGCGGCACATGCCGCACGGTGTACAGAGTGCGGCGTCGCCAATGACCACTGCTTCTTCGATTTCCCGATAACCAGCTGCAATCATCGCGCTGGCGGCACCACCTTCAGCGCAGACACTCACTGGATAAGACGCGTTCTCGACGTTGCATCCGGTAAAGATAGTGCCGTCCGGAGTGCGGAAGGCCGCCCCGACCAGAAAATTGGAATACGGGGCATAAGCCTTTTCACGCACCGCCTTGGCGGCTTCAAAAAGCCTATCCAGATCGCTCATGACCGCTCCTTCAGGTAAGGAATGCCGGCTGCTTTTGGCGGGATGGCTTTACCAATAAAACCAGCCAGAAGAATGACCGTCAGAATGTAAGGCAGCGCCTGGAAGAACTGGACCGGAATTTCACCAATTCCTGGCAATTCCTGGCCTTGCATCCGGATCGCTGTTGCATCCAGGAAACCAAACAGCAAGCAGGCAAACATCGCACTTGCCGGCCGCCATTTGGCAAAGATAAGTGCGGCCAGAGCGATAAAGCCCTTACCAGCGGTCATATCCTTGATGAAGCCGGACGATTGCGCGATCGACAAATAGCTCCCCGCGAGACCACACAGGATCCCGCAAGCAATGACCGCCCGGTAGCGCAGCCAGGTGACCGAAATCCCTGCCGTATCCACCGCAGCTGGGTTTTCACCAACAGCGCGCAGGCGCAAACCGAAGCGCGTGCGGAATAATATCCACCAGGTGACCGGAACGGCGATGAAAGCGGCATAAACGAGGATGTTGTGGCCGGATAAAAGTTCGGAATAGATCGGGCCGATGATAGGCGTGTCCCGCATCTGTTCAGCACCAGGCCAGACAACATCGCGGAACCGGCCGCCATCTGGTAGCGAAGGTGTTCGCCCCCCTTGCCTGAACCAGGTTTGGCCAAGCAGTGCCGTCAAACCAGCTGCAAGAAAGTTGATCGCCACACCAGAAACGATCTGGTTGCCGCGGTTTGTGATCGATGCAAAGCCATGGATCAGGGCCAAGCCGATCGATACGCCGATCCCGGCCAGCATACCAATCCAGGCATTTCCCGTGATGTAGGCCACCGCACCAGCACCAAAAGCAGCGCCAAGCATTTTGCCTTCAAGGCCAATGTCAACAATGCCGGACCGTTCGGAGTACAGCCCCGCCAGACAGGCCAACAGCAACGGTGTGGACAGGCGGACGGTGGAATCGAGCGTCAGGATTAAAGTCTCAAACATGATCAAGCCTCCTTCGCCGTTTTGGCCCGGGAGGGCATGAAGAAGCTGGCAATCGCCGGCCGGAACATATGTTCAAGCGCACCGGCAAAGAGGATCACCAGACCCTGGATCACAATGATCATGTCGCGGGTGATGTTCGGCATTTCAAAGGAGAGTTCGGCACCGCCCTGATAGAGCATGCCGAACAGGATCGAAGCCAGCACAATACCAACCGGATGAGCCCGTCCCATCAACGCAACCGCGATGCCGACAAAACCGTATCCGGTGACAAAGTCGATCAGCAGCCGGTGCTGAGATCCCATGATTTCATTGATGGCCATCATCCCGGCGAGGCCACCCGAAATCAGCATCGTGATGACAATCGTGCGAACAGGTGAAATCCCGGCATAGACGGCAGCGGTCGCGTTGGCGCCAAATGACCGGATCTCAAAACCAAGTTTGGTCCGCCAGATCAACAACCAAACCAGAACACAAGCACCCAGCGCCACAAACAGAGACAAGTTCACCGGCGCATAACCAAAACCGAAAGACGGGAACAGATCGTTCAAGAACGGCAGGCGTCCGCCGTCTTCGAATGTGCGTGTCTCATTCTGCATAGACCCTGGTTTCTTCAAAAAACCATTCAGCAGATAGACCATCAAAGAGGACGCAATGAAGTTGAACATGATGGTGGTGATCACCACGTGGCTGCCACGTGTCGCCTGCAGCCATGCCGGAATAAACGCCCAGGCAGCGCCCATCGCAGCAGATCCGAGGATCGCAAAGGGCAGCGTCACATACCAAGGTACATATTGGTCCAAGGCAAGGCATGCAAAGGCAACGCCGAGACCGCCAATGTAGGCCTGGCCTTCACCACCGATGTTGAACAGCCCGGCGTGGAACGCGACGGCTACAGCCAGTCCGGTGAAAATGAAATTGGTCGCGTAAAAGAGCGTATAGCCGAAGCCTTCAGTGTACCCGAGTGAGCCCCAGACAAGGATCTTCACCGCATCCAGCGGGTTCTCGCCAATCAGGATCACGACGAGACCGGACACCAAAAAGGCGGCGGCTAGATTGAGAAATGGAATCAGGCCGTAATCGACCCAGCGCGGCAGCTGCCCCCCACTCATTGGATGCCTCCTTGACCGGTGGTCTTATTGTCTTCAATCCCGGCCATGAGCAGACCAAGGTCACTTTCTTCCGCGTTGGCGCCACGTTCTCCGACGATCCTGCCATCGAACATCACCAGAACACGGTCTGACATGCCTCGGATTTCATCGAGTTCCACGGAGACGAGCAGGATGCCTTTACCGGCATCGCGCAGTTCAATCAGACGCTTATGAATGAACTCGATTGCACCGATGTCGACGCCGCGGGTCGGCTGTCCTACAAGGAGAACCTCAGGGTCGCGTTCAATCTCACGAGCCAGGACGATTTTTTGCTGGTTGCCGCCTGAGAAATTGGCCGTCTTCAACATCGGGTTGGGCGGACGGATGTCGTACTTCTCGATCTCGTTGACCGCGGCTTTCTTAATCTCTGCCAAGTCCAGCAACATGCCTTTGGAATAGGCTGGATCGCGGTGATAGCCAAGAATGGAATTCTCGTATTCGGCAAAACTGTTGATCAGGCCCATGCGGTGCCGGTCTTCCGGAACATGGCCCATGTTCTTGGCTCGCATATCCGCCGCATCCGGAGCACTCGCCGCCAAGTCGATGGTCTCGCCATTGATCTTGATCGTGCCCCGTGTGGCCCTCCGGATGCCGGACAGGGTTTCCAGAAGTTCCGACTGGCCATTGCCCGAGACGCCGGCAACGCCGACAATTTCCCCGGCGTGCACTTTGAACGACACGTCCTTAACGACTTCAACACCGCGGCTGTCAGTGACCGTGAGGTTCTCCACCTCAAGCACTGGCGCTTCGGGTTCGGCCGGTTTCTTATCGACTCGCAACAAAACACTGCGGCCGACCATCAGTTCGGCCAGCTCTTCCATCGAGGTGTTTTTTGTTTCCCGGGTCGCGACCATTTCACCGCGGCGCATCACAGACACCTCATCGGTCGCCGCCATAATTTCACGCAGTTTGTGCGTGATCAGCAGGATCGTTTTGCCTTCGTTTTTCAAAACATTGAGGATCTTAAAGAGGTGATCGGCTTCCGCCGGTGTCAGCACGCCAGTCGGTTCATCCAGAATCAAAACCTCAGCGCTGCGATAAAGCGCCTTCAGAATTTCCACACGCTGCTGCAAGCCAACCGGGAGTTCACCGGTGATGGCCTCCGGATCGACGCGCAGTTCATACTCCATTTCCAGCCGTTGAAGTTCGGTTCTGGCTCGGGTCAGCCCACCGGCCAGAAGCGCGCTGTCTTCGGCGCCCAGCACGACATTTTCCAAAACCGTGAAATTGTCGACCAGCATGAAGTGCTGGTGAACCATCCCGATCCCCATACCGATCGCAGCCTTTGAATCGGCGATCGTAACCTTTTTACCATTGACTAGAATGTCGCCACTGTCGGCTTGATAGAAGCCGTAGAGAATGGACATCAAAGTGGACTTACCAGCGCCATTTTCGCCGATAATGCCGTGGATCGATCCTTTTTTCACCACAAGGTCAATGTCCTTGTTGGCGTGAACCGCTCCAAAGCTCTTGTTAATGTTGCGCAGTTCAATTGCTGGCGTTTCGCTCATGCCATCCCCCAGGCGTGACGATTGTTTTTTGTCATTGTTGTGCCCCGTTTGGTTGTCCAGGCTGCCCTTAGAAAGGGCAAGGTCCGCCCGTCACCACATCATGGACTTCGATCTCGCCATTTGAGATCGCTTGGACCGCAGCTTCTGCCGCGGTTTTCATATCTTCCGTAATCAGGACTTCGTTATTGTCGTCCAGCACCCAGTCCATGCCGCCCTCCTTGAGACCCAGAACCTGGATGCCCGGAACGAACTTTCCGTCTTTTGCAGCTGAAAAACTGTCATAGACCGCATTGTCGACACGCTTCCGGATGGATGTCAGCACCTTTCCCGGATGCAGACCATTTTGGTTGCTGTCAGTTCCAACTCCCAAGATATTCGCATCCGCTGCAGCCTGTAGAACACCAATTCCTGTACCACCGGCAGCTTGAATGATCACATCGGCACCTTGGTTGATCTGACCGCGAGCCAGTTCAGCTCCACGCACCGGATCGGCAAAGGCGGCCGGCGTATCGCCGGTCATATTGGAGAGAACTTTTGTTTGCGGATTGGCCGCAAGAGCGCCCTGTTTGTAGCCGCACAAAAACCGCTGGATGATCGGAATGTCCATTCCGCCAACAAAACCAATTGTGCCTGACTTGGATGCCATCGCAGCCAGCAAGCCGCCAATGTACGAGCCTTCATGTTCCTTGAACACGTAGGACCGGACATTGGGCTGGTCGACGACCATATCGACGATCGCAAAATCCGTTTCAGGAAAGTCTTGAGCCACTTGGCCGAGCGCATTTGCCTGGTTAAAACCAATGGCAACAACAGGTGCATGTCCACGGCTGGCGAAATTGCGCAAGGCCTGAAGGCTTTGTGCATCGCGCTCCAGCTCAAATTCGCTCACTGTTTGACCGGTTTCGCTGGCATAGCGTGAAACCCCGGTATAGGCGCTTTCATTAAAAGAGCCGTCAAACTTGCCGCCAACAGAATAGACGATTGCCGGATCTGCCTGTGCCGGTAAAACCGTCAAGCAGCCGACCACTGCCGCCAATAGTCCTGAACGAAAACGGATCATGAGATCCCCGCTAGTATTATCCGGGAGAAATTCAAGCAAAGTAGACCCCGCGCGAAACCACGCGCGAGGCCCGATTGATTATATAATTAAGAGGGGCATTTCTGATCGGACATGTAATCGTGAACCACGATTTCGCCGGATTTGATCTTAGCGGATGCCTGCTCAACTGCCGCTTTCATCTCATCGTTGATGAGTTCGGCATTGTTGTCGTCGAGCGCCCAATCAACACCGCCTTCTTTCAGGCCAAGAACCTCAAAACCAGAAGACCAGGCATCGTTTGAAGCATCTTCAAACGCCTGATAAACAGCAATGTCGACGCGCTTGAGCATGGAGGTCAGAACAGATCCTGGATGAAGACCATTCTGGTTGCTGTCCACGCCGATGCCGAGTTTGCCAGCGTCAGCTGCCGCCTGGAGAACACCAATGCCGGTGCCGCCCGCAGCGTGATAAACAACGTCTGCGCCGCGATCGAACTGAGATTTCGCAAGCTCACCGCCCTTAACCGGGTCGTTCCATGCAGCGCCAGTAGTACCGGTCATGTTTTCGAAAACTTCTGCGTTGGGTGCAGCTGCCAGGACGCCCTGCTTGTAACCACAAGCAAAACGGCGGATCAGCGGGATGTCCATGCCGCCAACAAAACCGACCTTGTCAGCTTCCGATGCCATAGCAGCCAGCATGCCGACGATGTAGGAACCTTCGTGCTCTTTAAAGAGAATGGAGCGAACGTTCGGCAGATCGACAACCATGTCAACGATGGCGAACTGAAGGTCCGGGAATTCCTTGGCAACTTTTTCTACGGCATTCGCCTGCGAGAAACCGATCGCAACGATCGGGTTCATGCCGCGCTTTGCAAAGTTCCGCAGAGCCTGCTCACGCTGGCTGTCGTTCTGGATTTCAAAGTCGCGGTATTCAATGTTGTAGTCAGTCTTGAATTGTTCCGCGCCGGTGTAGGCGGCTTCATTGAAAGACTTATCGAAACGGCCACCCAGATCATAGAGCACTGCCGGTTTGATGTCTGCCGCAGAAGCTGCAACTGCCGAAATAGCCAGACCGGCCAAAGCCGTTCCAATGGTAAGAAACTTTTTCACTTATATGTCCTCCGACATGTGCGGGGGCCTGCGTTTTGCCGACCCGTTTCCCCTCGAGACTCAGCTGCTTTATGCAGACTGTGCCAAGTTTAAGCCGACCTTGGCGCTGAGAGCCTTAGCAAGGGTCTCATCCGCCACTAGATCGGTAATGACACCGGTACGCAGCGCAGCAAGTGTTGCATCCACCTTGCTTTCGCCGCCCACCAGCGCAATCACCCGGCTCCCGCGCACTTCATCGAAATGAAGGCCGACCGCGCAATCCCCGAGCGGGTCGGGAGCCAATTCTCCGTCAATCGTCAAAAAGCGCCCCATCAAATCACAAACGGCGCCACCCGACATTAGATTTTCTTGTTCCTGCTTTGAGATCATTCCACGCTGAACCAAGTGCCCTTCATTTTCGACCGAGCCGATGCCGATCAGGAAAGCATCCGACTGGCGCGCGCGATTCATCAGATCCTGGACACTGCGCTGCGTGAGAAACATGGCCTTTTCGTCTAGGTTTTCGGCGAAATACGGCACAGGAAGGTAATAACCGACACCGCCAGTCCGGGCCTGCATCTTCTGAATGATGTCGTAAGGGTTCGCCGCCAGGGTGCGGGTCAAGGATCCACAGATCGACATGATCTCCAGATCGCTGCGCTGGATTTTGGGCAACGCCTCTACGGAAGCGGTCAATGTACGGCCCATACCAACGCCAAGACGCTTGACGCCTGAGCCACTCAACAGCCCGGTGAGGAATTGAGACGCAGAGACAGATACAGCGCGCAGGGCACTGTCTTCATCATGGCCGCCAAGCTCCGGCGCGATGATGCAATTGGACAGATTAAAGTGTGCAGTCAGCTCTTTCTCCAACTGCAAACACTCAAGCGGCCGGCCATCAATTTGAAATTTTACGTGACCGGCTTTTTGGGCATGCGCAATCAGGCGGTGGACTTTGGCTGGCGACACACCGAGCTGGACCGCGATCTCTCCTTGGGTGCGCCCGCCGACAAATGACAGCCAGGCAGCCCGGATCGCCATATAGGAGGCCCAATCGTCGTCCCGCACCGTCATTGATATTTACGCTCCCCCAAATTTTTCAGCCTGGCCCTTCCGCTATTTCAAATCCGCAATCAGCTTCACAGCCTCTCCACGGCCTCGAATCATCGGCACCCATCCAGCTTGAAAAATTCTTCACCAAATGAGAATTTCTTCAGATCATGGTCTGACGAAGCGGCAGCGTCAATAAGAAAAGTTCACAAAAATGCGGCAAACAGCCGCCTTTTTAGGCAATTCAGAGTCAGGCCAGCCGGATTCTCGATAGGCAAATATTGCCCACCACCACCCAACAGTTGCAACCAGGCCGGAAAATTATGCCTAGCAATCCGGCACTTAATTCCCATCTGTGGAATAAATGCACTCTGTGCGCGTCTGATTTTGCCGGTTAAACAGAAACCTAGTACAATTGGCACATCACTTGCTGAGTAAAACTCTAATAACCAGCAGATCAGGATAAGACCCTAAGTAGGAATCGCGAGAAACGAAAAGCTAATAAATTAGAATAGAAAATAACAAAAAGGGGAGACGTGGCAAAGGTCAAAAAGACCTAATGATGGAGAAACCAATGCGTCTCGAAAAAACTAGACACTGTGCACATAACATCGGCAGAATACTGCCCTTCCTTTGCGTGGCTTTCGCTCTAGCCATGCCAGCTCAAGCCCGGGACTACATCCCGTCGAAGCTGTTTGCGAAACAGTACACCTATAATCCCGCTAACGAGGTTGATGTGGAATTGGTGCTTGCTGTTGATATTTCCCAATCCATGGACACCGAAGAGCAGGAGATCCAACGTGCGGGCTATGTCTCTGCACTCACGTCCCAAGAGTTTCTAGATGCGATCCAGGTAGGGCCGATTGGCAAGATAGCCATCACCTATATGGAATGGGGCGGTGTGGACGAACACTTTGTCGTCGCCGACTGGACCATCGTCCAGGATGCCACGTCGGCATCTCATTTTGCTTCTAAGATATCTGAAGCCCCCCTTCGCCAAGTTCAAAGAACCTCAATCGCCTCCGCTCTGGAGAAATCCGTTTGGATGGTTCAGCACAACGAATACCAAGGCCTGCGCCAGGTGATCGATATCTCTGGCGACGGCCCGAACAACCAAGGTGGCTCCGTGACAGAAATGCGTGACCGTATGGTGCAAGCCGGTGTCACGATCAACGGCCTGCCGCTGATGATGAAGTCGAACAAGAACACCTGGCAAGCCATGCTGAACCTTGATCACTACTACGAAGATTGTGTGATTGGCGGTCCTGGTTCTTTCGCGATCCCTGTCCGGTCAAAGGAAGGTTTCGCCGATGCCATTCGCATGAAACTGGTCATGGAAATTGCCGGGATCTCTATGCCGGAACCGGATAACTACTTCCAAAAAGTCGCCATGCGCGAACCGGTCCGCTGCAACCTGTTTGATTAAATTCCACGTCTCCATCGCGGTTCCTCAGGCTGCGCCTTGCAAAAGGCGCAGCTCTTTTTTGTTGGCGCAAACCCTTCAATCTTCCATTTTTTTTGATAGTTGAATAAAACCTCAGCTCTCCAAAGCGCATCTCCCTTTGCGCCCGGGCCGATTTGGCGGTAAACACTGGGACATTCTCCCATTTCCTTGCTCAAAGGACGAGCCTCATGCCCGCAACCCCAACGCTTGCCCTGGTCGCACACGATGCTAAAAAAGACGCCATGGTCGAGTTTGCCAAGCACCATGAGGAAAAGCTACGTGGGTTCGATCTGGTCGCGACCGGCACAACAGGAGGCCGGATCCTAAAGGCGTGTCCTGATCTGAATATCAATCGATTTAAGAGCGGACCTCTGGGCGGCGATCAGCAAATTGGCGCTATGATTGCCGAGGGCCGATTACATGGCCTTATCTTTTTTGTCGATCCTCTGTCGCCGATGCCTCATGACGTTGATGTCAAAGCTCTGATGCGCCTTGCGGTCGTCTACGATATGCCCATGGCCCTCAATCCATCGACTGCGGCGATCTTGTTGCGTTCATCCCGGCTCACCGGACTGACAACGACATCCGATACGCCTGAAGTGAGCGTTGCTTCTTAATGACTCTCCAAGACCAAAACCCGTTCTCCTATCCAGTTCTGGTGGCCGATATTGGCGGTACCAATGCGCGTTTTGCGATGGTGGACAACGCAACGGCCCCGACCCGCATGTGTGCAAAAACGGCGACTGCAGATCATGCGGATATCTCCGCGGCCATTCGGGAAACGGTTTTGGCGGAAGCCGAAAAGAAACCAAGAACAGCAATCATTGCCGTTGCAGGCCCGGTCACTGGCAATGCGATTCCGCTGACTAATGCCGCCTGGATAATCGAACCCTTGAAAATGATTGCGGAACTCGGCGTCGAACAGGTCATCGTGCTGAACGACTTTGAGGCGCAAGCCCTCGCACTTCCTGGTTATCAAGGTTCCGATGTCGAGCAGGTCGGCCAAGGGTCACTACGCGTAGATGCCACCAAATTTGTGCTCGGGCCGGGCACAGGCCTTGGCGCTGCAGCGATGATCTTTGCAGCCGACACTTGGATACCGGTTCCAGGGGAAGGTGGTCATGTAGAACTCGGCCCAGTCACACCTGAGGACTTTGAAATCTGGCCGCATATAGCGCACCGCAATGGCCGGATTGGCGCCGAAGAGATTTTGAGCGGCACTGGCCTGCCAAAACTCGCTCAAGCTGTGTCAGCTTGGATGGACGCTGACCGCGACTTTGGAACACCGGCCAGCATCACTAAGGCTGCAGACGAAAACGACGCTGTTGCTGTGAAAACACTGGAAGTGTTCGCCCGGGCACTCGGCAGAGTCGCAGGTGATTTTGCCCTGACCACTCTCGCGCGCGGTGGAGTATATTTAACCGGCGGCATCACACCGCGGATACCGCGGTTTCTAACAGATGGAAATTTCAGAGCGGCCTTTGAGGCGAAGGCACCTCATGAAGCCTTAATGAACAAAATTCCGACCTTTATTGTACGCCACCCTGATCCGGCGCTTGAAGGTCTTGCTTCCTATGCCAGAGCGCCGGAGCAATTCGCTGTCGACCGGCGCGGCCGTGAATGGACCACCAACCCGGCTCAACAACCTGCCTAAGGTCAATAAACGTGGTCAAAGCAAAGACTTTCACGACCGCCCTTCCGATTGATGATGTGCTTCCAGAAGTTCTGGAAGCCCTCGAAACGACTGTGAATGCTGTTCTTGTGGCAGAACCGGGAGCGGGCAAGACTACCCGTGTTCCCTTGGCACTTCTCGATGCTGACTGGCGGCAGGACGGCAAAATCCTGGTTTTGGAGCCACGCCGTCTGGCCGCCCGGGCCGCCGCCCGCCGCATGGCAAGCGAGCTTGGCGAAAGAGCTGGCGAGACCGTCGGTTACCGCGTCCGCATGGAAAGTAAGGTCAGTTTAAAAACACGGATCGAGGTGGTAACGGAGGGTGTTTTCACCCGCATGATCCTGGATGACCCGGAACTGACTGGCATTGCCGTCATTCTGTTCGACGAATTCCATGAACGGTCCCTTGATGGCGATCTTGGTCTAGCTCTGAGCCTGGAAGTGCAATCCGCCTTGCGGGAAGACCTGCGCCTCATGCCGATGTCGGCCACCATTGATGCGGCCGGGGTTTCGAAACTTCTCGGCGAAGCACCGGTGATTGAAAGCAGGGGCAGAAGCTTTCCAGTCGAAACCCGTTATCTCGGACGATCCCAACAAGAGCGGATCGAACCGCAGATTACCCGGGCCGTCCAGCAGGCGCTTCGCGAAGAAACCGGCTCCATCCTCGTATTTCTCCCTGGCCAAGGTGAGATCAAACGGACGGCAGACCTTTTGTCCGGCAAGGTTCCCGGAAATTGCCAGATCACGCCGCTCTATGGCGGCCTCGACAGCAAGGCGCAGGATGCTGCCATCCGGCCCACATCCGAAGGCACCCGGAAAGTCGTGCTTTCCAGCGCGATCGCACAAACATCGCTCACCATTGAAGGCGTCCGGGTCGTTATCGACTGCGGCTTGGCCCGGGTACCGAAATATGAACCGCAAACCGGCCTGACACGGCTGGAGACGGTCCGGGTATCCCGCGCCTCAGCCGATCAGCGCCGCGGCCGGGCCGGGCGGACCGAGCCCGGTGTTTGCTACCGGCTATGGGATGAAGCGCAAACCATCTCATTGCCTGCCGCCGAAACCCCGGAAATCTTGGAAGCGGATCTGACCGGTTTGGCATTGGATCTGGCGGCTTGGGGTACAGCCGATCCCAGTTCGCTGACCTTTCCAGATCCACCTCCAACTGCGGCTTGGCGCGAAGCAACAACACTACTGGCCGATCTTCATGCACTTGATAGCGCAGGCCGGCTAACATCTGCAGGCAAAGATCTCGCCAAACTGCCCCTACACCCGCGACTGGCGCATATGTTGATGGATGGCGTTGCGCGAGACCTCGGATATACAGCCGCGCTGATCGCACTCCTGCTGTCAGAACCTGGCCTTGGCGGGCGGGATCCGGATTTGCGGGCACGCCTTCAAGCCATAAAGAACGACAAGAGCCAAAGAGCAAAGGATGGTCGGGCCCTTGCATCCAGGTGGTTGAAACAAGCGGGTAGTAACGCCGGCGCAATCGACGTTGAAAGCGCCGGGATGCTTCTGGCCCTTGCCTATCCGGACCGGGTCGCGCAGGCACGCGGGCAAACCGGCCGGTTCCGGCTGGCAAACGGCCGTGGCGCGGAACTGCCCGCAGAACACGCGCTTTCCGCAGCCCAATTTCTCACCGTTGCTGAAATCCAGGGCAAAGCGGCTAGCGGGCGGATCCAGCTATGCGCACCAATCACTCGGACGGACATCGAAGACCTGTTCGCTGATGACATCATCGAAGAGGACGAGGTTCAGCTCACCAAAGATGGCAATCTTAAAGCCCGCCGCGTGACACGCTATAAAGCAGTTGAACTGCAAGCCGTCACGATCGCTGCTCCGGATCCGGCCGCGATTGAAAGAGCATTATTGGCAGAAATAAAGCGCCGCGGTGTTTCCCGGCTTCCCTGGAGCAAGGATCAAGAGCGCTTGCGCAAGCGCCTCGCATATGCCCGCGCCAATGGCGCCGAGGACTTGCCAGACCTGTCGGATGTCGCCTTGAGCGAGGATCTGGACACTTGGCTGGGCCCGTTTCTGGCAGGCATGCCAAACTTGTCCGCCATCGACGCTCAGGTGCTTGGAACTGCACTGGCCGCCCGGCTCCCCTATGACGCTTCGGAGAAGCTTAACGCCATTGCGCCCTCCCATTTCACCGCCCCGACCGGCAGCAAAGTTCCGATCGATTATGGCGCGGCGGCTGGCCCCACACTGTCGATCCGGGTTCAAGAACTTTTTGGCTTGAAAGACCATCCGTCCGTCTGCAATGGACAGCTGCCACTTCTTCTGGAGCTGTTGTCGCCGGCCCAACGCCCGATCCAGATAACCAAGGACTTGCCTGGCTTCTGGGCTGGGTCTTGGGCGGACGTTAAGGCAGACATGAAAGGCCGGTATCCTAAACATCCTTGGCCGGACGACCCGACTTTAGCAGAGGCAACAAGACGCGCAAAACCTCGAGGCACCTAAAACTCCGAACTCTACCTGTGATAGAATGTTACTAGGAGATTCTTATGGACCGTAGGAACATTCTTGAAGATTTGGCGAGCCGAAACGCCTTCCCGGTAGAGACAATTCCATATTGTCTCGACAATCCCCAGAGGTCCGCAGCCATTTTCCTGCCGCTTCTGGGCAAAGCGGCTTCTGGGAGCACATTGGAGCCGACAGAAGAAAAATCGCTCTATCTCGGGATACATATCCTCGCTGCTCTTAGGATTTCTGCCGCCCTTTCGCCCTTACTGGATCTGGCGACCAAACAGCCGCAACTGCTTTTTCAGATCCTTGGGGAAGTCGGAATTGCAACGACGCTCCCGCGTATTCTGATGTGCCTGGCAGACGGACGGGGCGATGCCTTGTGGCAGGTGGTGAAGCGCCATGAGCTCGACTTCCTGATCCGCGATGCGTGCTTACGAGCCTGGACATATGAAGCTTTGAACGACCGCATGAGTGCTGTTGCCGTAACGCAGGCACTTCGGGCCTACCTAGACGAGGACGATGCGCCTGAGCCTGACGATCCAATTTGGAGTGGCTGGCTGATCGCCATTGCAGATTTGGGACATTCAGAACTGGAACCAATCGCAGTGCGGGCAATTGAAACAGGCCGTATCCTTGCTGAGGATGGCGGCCGAGCAGAAAATGACGTCGCGGGCTTTAAGACTGCGTTGCAAGAAACAATATCGGCCACAGACCTTTCAGCTTGGCTTGAAAAGCGCGGTTACGTTCCCTTTGGAAAAGGGGAGCGTGACTGGGGCGATTGTTTCCTGAATGCACCCCAGCCGCCGCATTTGCTCTAATCGTCTGATGCGGCCACCAGGCTTGCATTGCCTCCGGCCGCAGCCGTGTTGATCGACACAACTTGTTCAAGCGCAAAGCGGGTCAGATAGGCCGGCCCGCCGGCTTTGGGTCCGGTGCCCGACAGGCCCGAGCCGCCAAAGGGCTGGGTTCCGACAACAGCGCCAATCGTGTTGCGGTTGACGTAGACATTCCCGACCGACAGCCGGTCGACAACTTTCTTGACCGTTGCATCGATCCGGCTGTGAACACCCAATGTCAAGCCATACCCCGATGCCGCTATCTGATCGAGAACTGCATCGATGTCCTTGGACTTATAACGCACCACATGCAGTACCGGTCCAAAAACTTCCCGGGTCAGAGCTTCGGCTTTGTCCAACTCGATGATGTGCGGCGCAATCCAAGATCCATTGGCCAGTTTTCCAGCTGGCGTTTCTCCGGCAAAGCGCAATGTCTGGCTCTCGCGCATTTCATCGATGTGAGATTGGATGTTGGACTTGGCTTCATCATCGATCACCGGTCCAATGTCGGTGGACGGCAAGCGCGGGTCTCCAAGTTCAAGTTCCTTGGCTGCCCCTTCCAGCATAGCCAGCAGGCTGTCGGCCACATCATCCTGCACATAGAGCAGCCGCAGCGCTGAACATCTCTGCCCGGCAGAGCGGAAGGCCGACATCATGACGTCGTCGCATACCTGCTCCGGCAGAGCCGTTGCATCCACCAGCATGGCGTTGATACCGCCGGTTTCCGCAATCAGCGGCACAATAGGACCGCGTTTCATTGCCAGCGTTTTGTTGATCGCCCAGGCCGTCTCGGTTGATCCGGTAAAAGCAACACCGGCGACCTTTGGATGCGCAGTCAAAGCTGCACCAACAGCACCATCCCCCGGCACCAGAAGGAAAACATCTTCTGGCACACCGGCTTCATAAAGAAGCTTCGCGGTTTCATAAGCGATCAGCGGTGTTTGTTCAGCAGGTTTCGCGACAACCGCATTGCCGGCCAACAGAGCGGCACTGATCTGGCCGAGGAAAATCGCCAATGGGAAGTTCCAGGGCGAGATACAGACAAACACGCCGCGGCCGCGGTGGCGGTAGCGGTTCTCCTCACCCGTTGGCCCAGGCATCAGGCGTCCGTCACCAAATTGCGTGCGGGCTTCATTGGCATAGTACCTGCAGAAATCTACTGCTTCCCGTATCTCGGCAATGCCATCCGGCAGGCACTTGCCCGCTTCGATCGACAGGATCGACATGAGACGATCCCGGTTTTCCTCCAGAAGATCCCCGGCTTTCGACAAGATCGCAGCCCGCTCTTCGACCGGGCGCCGCGACCAGCTTTCAAATCCGGCCTGGGCTATCTCGATGGCCGTTTCGGCCATGGCCTTGTCTGCAAAACAGACGCTGCCAGCCTTGGTCGTTCCATCCATCGGAGCAAACACCGGATTTACCTCGCCGGAGGTTGTTAGGCCCTTGCCAAGAGGTGTTGCAGCCGTGAACGGTGCTGTCGTCTTTGCCATCCCGGTAACAAGCGTCGTGCGTTCTTCTGCCCAGCCGAACTCTATGCCGTCGGAATTCTTGCGGCTGTCGCCATAAAGGCCGTCAGGCATCGGGATCGACCGGTTCACTGCGTGATGGCCGTTGTCCAGAATTTCCTTTGGCCGCTGCAGCATGCTTTCGACCGGCACGGACATATCGCCCACAATCGTGACAAAAGACGAGTTAGCGCCATTTTCCAGAAGGCGGCGGACAAGATAGGCCAGCAGATCCTTATGACCGCCCACCGGCGCGTAGATACGGGTCGGGAACCCATCCCTTTCGCAGACTGATTTGAACAGGCTTTCGCCCATGCCGTGGAGGCGTTGGAATTCATAGCCTTCGGAGCTGCCTCCGGCCAATTCGATGATTTGTGCAACAGTCAGCGCGTTGTGGGTCGCAAACTGCGGATACAAGACATCGCGAGCCGCCAGCATCCGTTTGGCACAGCACAGATAAGATAGGTCTGTTGCCGCCTTGCGGGAAAACACTGGATAACCTTCCGCCCCATTTTCCTGAGCATGTTTGATTTCCGTGTCCCAATAAGCGCCCTTAACCAGACGCACCATGAGTTTGCGGTTGGTTTTACGTGCCGCCTTGATCAGCCAATCGATCACGTCGACGCCCCGCTTTTGATACGCCTGAACGGCCAGGCCGAAGCCATCCCAACCTTCTGTAACCGGATCAGATAGCAGGGCGGCAATCACATCGAGTGAAATCTCAAGCCGGTCGGCTTCTTCCGCATCAACGGTGAAATTCAAGTCCCGGTCGCGCGCCATCTGCGCCAGTTCCTTCAAGCGTGGCAGCAGTTCTTCGCGGACCCGGCCGCCTTTGATCGCTTCATAACGCGGGTGCAGGGCGGAGAGTTTGACGGAGATTCCCGGACGGTCCGGCAAAGTCTTGTCGCCAGCTGATTTGCCGATGGCTTCAATGGCATCAGCATAGGATTTGAAATAGCGCTCGGCGTCCTTCTGGGTGCGGGCGCCCTCGCCCAACATGTCGTAGGAATAACGATAGCCTTTGGCTTCTTGCGACTTTGCCCGCTCCAGCGCCTTGCCGATGGTTTCGCCAAGCACAAATTGATGGCCGAGCAACTGCATGGCTTTCCGGGTCGCAACACGGACCGTCGGCATGCCCATGCGCTTAACAAGGCTGGAAAGAATGTTCTGCGGCGTATCACCAGGGTGTAGCAGGCGGGAGGTGATGCCCAACGCCCAGGAGGATGCCGAAACAAGCCAGGTGTCGGATTTTGGCCCGCTCGGATCATCGAACTTAGCGGCCGCCAGTTTGTCTTCAATCAACTTGTCTGCGGTTTCGGCATCCGGCACGCGCAACAAAGCTTCGGCCAAGACCATCATCGCCAGGCCTTCACGGGTCGTCAGCCCAAACTCACGCATGAAATCTTCGACACCGCCAAGGCCGACTTGGACAGATCGCATGTCGTCGATGTAACCGCGGGCCCGTTGATCGATCAGTTTTTCGACCACCGGATCTCCGGTAGCTTCCTTTAGAAGCGCTTCGACAAGCGGTTTGTCGTCCGGCGCATAAGCAGCACGGAACGGCTCCAAGCTATTTTCTTCGCCTCCCGGCAAGACAGCAGCTGTCACAGACATAGGCACCTCCCTTCAGGCCCTAAAGCCAAAACAAAATATTTCCCTAAAATAACTTTTTATTTCTCGCGTTTTTCTCTATTTTTCACCTAATTACCCGACTATTTCCCGGTTAAAATCAAAATTTCGGAGAATATTCACTATGCTGGATGCCACAGACCGGCGTATTCTGAAGGTGCTTCAGGAAGATGGCCGCATCACCAACACTGAGCTGTCGGAACGGGTTAGCCTTTCGGCCACCGCAACGGCTGAACGGGTGAAGCGTTTGACCCGCGAAAAATACATTGAGCGGTTCTCTGCCAGCCTTGATCCGAAGAAGGTGGATCGCGGACTGCTGGTCTTTGTTGAAATCAGACTGGAACGAACTTCACCGGAGATATTTGATGCGTTCAAGCGGGCTGTTGAACGGTCACCCGACATTTTGGAATGCCACATGGTGGCCGGCGGTTTCGATTACTTGATGAAAAGCCGGGTCAGGGACATGGAGGCCTACAGGGCATTCCTGTCCGATGTGGTTCTCGCGCTACCTGGTGTTCGAGAAACACATACGTATGCGGTCATGGAAGAGATAAAGGACACACATATTCTCCCTGTCTAAGGCCGCCCCGGGATCGGAGCATCGATCACAAAGCCTTGTCTTGACCGTGTCCGTCGGCCTGCAGGAGAGAGAACGCACCATTCTCGTGAGGTCTCATATGAAACGCTTGTTTACAGCCTGGACTGCCCTGCTAGCTCTCTTTGTCTCAATACTGCAGGCTTCTGCGCAGGATCGAGATTGGCAAGCGACCGAGACTGAAGCGAATGGCCAGACCGTCTACTTTCATGCGTGGGGCGGAGAGCCACGGATCAATGCTTACATTCAGTGGGCGGCAAGAGAAGTCAAAGACCGGTATGGTGTGCGCGTTGTTCATGTGAAAGTCAGCGACACAGCCAGTGTTGTATCGCAAGTTCTGGCGGAAAAATCCGTCGGAAAAGCAAGTGGCGGCGCGGTGGACCTCGTCTGGATCAACGGCGAGAACTTCGCCGCTATGAAAAAGCATGATCTACTTGCCGAACCCGGATGGGCTCAAAGCCTGCCCAATTGGACCTATGTCGACACAGAAAACAAGCCAACTGTCCTGACAGACTTCACTGTTCCGACAGACGGTTTGGAAAGCCCCTGGGGCATGGCCAAGTTGGTTTTTATGCATGATAGCGGCCGGCTCAAAACACCTCCGAAAACTCTTGAGGACCTCCTGAATTTCGCAAAAGCCGATCCCGGCCGGTTTGCCTATCCGCAGCCGCCAAACTTCTATGGCACCACGTTCTTGAAACAGATCCTGATCAGCACAATTAAGGACCCATCCTTGCTAAGCAAACCCGTTGACCCGGCGCAGTTTGACGAACACACAGCCCCACTATTTGATTACCTCGACGCCTTGCACCCGCATCTTTGGCGGAAAGGCCAAGCTTTTCCAAAGAACGCAGCGCACATGCGCCAACTGCTTGCTGACAGCGAACTGGACATCGCGTTTTCCTTCAATCCTGGAGATGCGTCCGGTGCAATCGCCAACGGCGAACTGCCGCCAACGGTGCGCACATTTGTGCTGAATGGCGGCACAGTCGGCAACACGCATTTTGTTGCCATTCCTTTTAACAGCTCCGCGCAAGAAGGTGCCAAGGTTTTTGCCAACTATCTGTTGTCGCCCATGGCACAAATGCGCAAACAAGATCCACAGATCTGGGGTGATCCCACAGTTCTCAATGTTGCGGATCTGCCGGCAAATGAAAAAGCGCTGTTTGACACTTTGGATCTTGGCCCCGCGACACTTTCACCTGAAGACCTTGGTCCGGTGCTGCCCGAACCTCACCCAAGCTGGGTGACGGAACTGGAGCAAGCCTGGGCAACACGCTACGGTGCTGGAGGGGAGTAAGCCTTTGGCTGTGGCCCTGCCAGTCTCCAAAGCTCCAACATTGGTCGTGACATTGTTGCTCGCTGGACCGGTCATTGCAGGCCTCGCCGGAACCATCTTACCAGCTTTTGGGTTTCTACCGGTACTTGGTGAAACCCACTGGTCGCTAGCTCCTTTTAAGCAGCTGTTCGCTATGCCGGGCCTAGGGCATTCCATTGCTTTGAGTTTCGCCACAGGACTGAATGCTTCGCTTTTATCTCTTTCAATCGTGTTCCTGTTCGCAGCCGGATGGAGCGGAACGCGCACCTTTCAAGCCATCAGCTGGTTCTTATCTCCGCTTCTATCAGTCCCTCATGCAGCGGCGGCGATCGGCCTTGCTCTCCTGATCGCGCCATCCGGTTTTTTGGTCAGGCTGAGTTCTCCCTGGGCCACGGGTTGGGACCGGCCGCCGGACCTGTTGTTGATCAATGACCCGCTTGGGATAGCCATGACCCTTGGTCTGGTGGCCAAAGAGGTTCCTTTTTTATTTCTTATGACACTTGCGGCATTGAACAAGCCGGGCATCAAGGACTTTGCCAAAGCAGGCACCAGCCTGGGCTACGGCCGGATGGCAACTTTCTTTAAAGTGGTTCTGCCGCAAATCTATCCCTTAATCCGCTTACCGATACTTGCAGTGATTGCCTACGCGACGTCTGTCGTTGATGTAGCGCTCATTCTTGGGCCAACCACTCCGGCCCCGCTAGCCCCACGCCTAATCGGCTGGATGAATGACCCGGATCTTTCAATGCGGTTAACTGCTTCGGCAGGCGCGCTTGTTCAATTGGCTGTCAGCATTTACGCAATCTCGGTCTACCTGGTTCTGGAAATCTCAGTCACACAACTGGCCAAACACCGGCTGTCATTCGGACGGCGGAGGCCCGCGGATCAGTACACAAGAGGGATTGCCCTCGGAATGATGGCTGCAATCATCGGCGCAATGTTACTGGCATTTCTGGCGCTGTGCCTTTGGGCGATTGCCAAATCCTGGTGGTATCCGGCAGTCTTGCCACAAAGCTGGGACTTCACGGCATTTACAAAAGCACTTCCTGAGACAAGGGGGATTTTCGCAACATCGCTTATATTGGGGATCCTCGCAGCCGTGCTCAGCACGGGCCTGACGTTGTGGCTTTTGGAAAGCAATACCAATCAAAGCAAACAGACAGGGATATGGCTACGAACCTTCATCTTTGTGCCGCTTGTGCTGCCTCAGGTCGCATTCCTATTCGGACTTCAGATCCTGTTTCTAACGCTCGGACTAGATGGCGGTTATCTTGCCGTGTTGCTCGCCCATTTGGTTTTTGTCCTTCCGTATGCCTTTCTTGCCCTCAATGACCCCTGGCAGCGGCTCGATCCGCGTTATGCACGACTCGCAGCGTCCATGGGCGCTTCCCGGCTTAGGATCTTTTTCAAGGTACACATACCAATGCTTCTAAGACCGATCCTGGTGACTTGTGCAGTCGCACTGGCTGTCTCCATCGGCCAATATCTGCCAACCCTTTTGATTGGCGCGGGCCGGGTGATAACTGTCACGACCGAAAGTGTTGCCTTGGCCAGCGGTGGCAATCGGCAATTCGCGGCGCTCTACGCCCTGTTGCAACTCTTAATTCCGCTGGCCGGGTTTGCACTGGCCGCCTTGATCCCGGCCATTGTCTACAGACATCGCAGCGCAATGCGCCTGGAGCTATGACGTCATGATTGCCCCGACTTCCAGCTCAACAGCGGGCCTTGTCTTTAAGAAGGTATCGCTGCGCCTTGATGACCGGCTGTTGCTGACACTCGATCATGCCATCCGCCCAGGAACCGTGCTCACTGTGATGGGTGAAAGTGGCAGCGGCAAATCTACTTTGCTCGACTTTATCGCCGGCTTCCTAAAGCCGGACTTCACGGCCTCAGGGCAGATCCTGTTGGACGGGAAAGATATCACCAGCCTGCCCCCTCAAAACCGGCACATTGGGTTGATGTTTCAAACACCGCTCCTGTTTCCGCATATGTCCGTTTTGCAGAACCTGATGTTCGCAATTCCGCAACACATCAAAGACAAAAACAAGCGCAGGAGTTTGGCAGAAGAGGCTTTGCAAGCCGTCGGTCTTTCAGGTTCGGGTCTAAAAGACCCGGCAAAACTGTCCGGCGGACAGCAAACCCGGATAGCCTTGATGCGCACACTTCTGGCCGAGCCTAAAGCGCTTTTGTTGGACGAACCTTTTTCCAGCCTTGATCAGTCGCGGCGCGCAACCGTCCGCGAGCTGGTCTTTTCCGTTGCGCGCAACAAGAATCTCCCCGTTTTACTGGTTACCCATGACGAAGAGGATGCAGAGGTCGCTGGCGGGCAAGTTTTCCGGCTGGAAAACAATAAGGCCGGTCACTCAACCTGACTGCAATCCATTATTCAGCTGAGTCTGCAGACTTCGCCTGAAGCAGGGAGTAATTGTCGATCCCGATCCGTTCAATGAGGCCAAGCTGAGTTTCGAGGAAGTCGATATGGCCTTCTTCATCGCTCAGCAGCTGTTCAAACAGCGCCATCGATACATAGTCGCCCTCTTCCCGGCACACTTCGCGGGCTTCGTGATAAAGAGACCGTGCAACATATTCGGCCGCAAGATCGCCCTCCAGGCATTCTTTCACAGATTGACCAATGCGCAGCGGATCGAGGGTCTGCAGATTTGGAAAGCCTTCCAGAAACAGGATCCGATCCATCAGATCCTGCGCATGCTGGCGCTCTTCTTCAGCTTCCTCCAGCTCCTTATCGGCAAGCTTGCCGAAGCCCCAGTCAGACAGAAGCCGTGCGTGCATCCAGTATTGATTGACCGCAGTCAATTCGTGCCGGAGAGCCTTGTTCAAATAGTCAATGACCCGCGCTTCACCCTTCATCAGTCCCTCTCAATGCTCAACCAGCCGCTGCCGAGCGCCTGCGCCGAGCAGGCTTGGCATTTTTCACTTCATTCTCTGGAGCATCTTCATGAATGATGTCAATAACGCTCGGAAAACATCCACCACAGCGCGGCCGGCATCCCAGATGTCGGAAGACCGCACCCGGTGTCGGAATTTTGCCGTTTGGATCTGCACGCATTTCGGCCGCCGCTTCGCGCAGCTGCTTGTCAGTCAATACATTACAAGAACAAATGAGCATTCTAGGGTCTGGCCGTCACCGGGTCTTGAGAGCATATTGTGGTTGACTGATTGCAGCGCAATACAGAAACCATACTATAAGAGTCAACTTTTATGTCCACGGTCTTGTTTTGGTAGGCGAACGAATGAACATTGAAAACCCTTCTGACGAACGGCGTACGTTAGTTTTAACAGGAGCAAGCCGGGGCATTGGCCACGCAACGGTCAAAAAATTCTCCGCGGAAAACTGGCGTGTTATTTCCTGCTCCCGGCAAGCCTTTTCAGAAAAGTGCCCCTGGCCGATGGGCCCGGAAGATCACATTCAGGTCGACTTGGCGGACCCGGAAAACCTGGGGTTTGCCGTTCAGGAAATCAGGAAACGCCTTGAGGCCCACGGCTCCCGCCTCCACGCCCTAGTCAATAATGCTGGCATCAGCCCTAAAGGGAGTGACGGTGAACGCCTCATGTCTCTGAACACGCCAATGCATGAGTGGCGCAATGTTTTCCAGGTGAACTTTTTTGCCCCGATCCTTTTAGCCCGCGGTCTCTTCGAAGAACTCAAAGCCGCATCAGGTTCAGTGGTGAATGTTACTTCGATTGCCGGTGTCAGGGTTCATCCCTTTGCCGGAACCGCCTATGCGACCTCCAAGGCCGCCCTTGCGTCCCTTACCCGCGAAATGGCTGCAGACTTCGGACCACATGGGGTGCGAGTCAACGCAATTGCCCCAGGGGAAATTGATACGTCAATCCTCTCACCTGGAACAGAAAAACTGGTTGAGGAAATCCCTCTGCGGCGTCTTGGCCAAACAAACGAAGTCGCGGATACGATTTTCTATTTGTGCAGCGAAACCTCGTCCTACGTCACCGGATCTGAAATACACATCAATGGCGGCCAACATGTTTAATAGGAAGGAAATTCAGTCAACCAGAAATAGTATTGGATAATGTTCCTTGATAAAATTATTGATGCTGCCTGCCGGAACACTAAAATACCGCATAGTAATTTTCCGCATTTTTACCTAATCTTCACAGCTCTCATCGAATTTAAGCCTAATGGACGAGGTTTACCGGTAGCACGGGGTTTTCGATGAGACGCGCATTGAAATGGTTGGTTGATCTGAAATTTGGTTACAAGGTCAGCGGCGGGTTCGCAGCAATTCTTTTGCTGACAGCGGTAGTTGGTGGTGTCGGTTACTTTGCGATATCCACTCTCTCCGGACGTTTTGAAGTTGCGGATCAATCCGCAGATGTCAGCAGAATGGTTCAATCAACCTCTCTGGTTCGCGAGAATTATCTGAATTCTCCTTCCTCTGAGCTAGCCGATACAACGCGTCAGGAAATCTCTGGATTGAATGGCGCCTTAGATACTCTGGCACAAAGTGTTGCCGGAGATACCGAGGCGGCGGAACAGGTAAACACTGCAAAAGCAGCTGTCGGACAATTTGCTTCTACATTTGATGAGGTGGTGGAGCAAACCAACCAGCAAGCGGAGCGCCTGTCGACCGTGCGCAGCAGCGTCCACGATCTGGAAAAACTGGCCGCCTCTATTACCGAAGCCGTTCTGACTGAAGAAAAGAAAGTCAGTGCTGAGGTGTTTTCTGCAAACGGCACTTTGGAAGATGCCAACTTAATGTTGCGCAGCGTGTTCGATTTGCAGGGTGAGGTCTCTACCATTCAGTTTGCCTATCTGAAAGGTAGCGGCAATCTGGACGGCGATGATCTGAAGCAAGGCATGGAAATCAGCTATGCGCTCGTCGACCGTACAAAGGAAATGCGATACCGGCAAATTGAAGGTATTGAGCGCAAGACCGTAAGCAAACTGGCCGGTGCAGCCAAGAAACTTGACAAGGCAATTGCTCGTCTTGGGGAAGACTTGGGCTTTGCCGAGGCTTATGAAGCACGGACTGCCGTCGGCACACATCTCGATGCCATCACCGCTCTGGCCGAAAGCATTCGTGAGCAGGCAATTTCCGCAGTCAGCAAATCAAAAGCAACGGTCCTGACTGCCAATACCCGGCTTGCGACCATCAAAGCCATCATGGAACAAGCGGCCGAGCTGGACCAGTATGCTCTAAAGGCCGAAGCAGAAACGTATAATTTGTTCGGCAACTTCGGTGTCACAGACCCTGCTGGTGTGCAGGAGCAGATCGCCGGACTGGTCAAACTGGACGAAAAACTCGTCACCTACGCAGATGCTCTGCCCGCTGCTGCTGATGCTATCAATGGTATCGCGGTTTCCGTCGCGACTTTTGATCGTGCATTTAAAGAAATGCTGACGACAAAAGCAGATCTTCAAGCGAAGAGAACTCAGCTTGATACGCTGACCAAACAAGTCAGCGCGGATATTGCCGGAATCTCGCAGGCACAATCTGCAGCAGCCAAATCAGCGGCCACTGCTGCAGAAGTGCAGATCGCAATGACTGTTCTCCTTTCGATCCTTGGCGGCATCGGTCTGGCGATTGTTCTCAATCTGGCAATTACACGTCCAATCCGCACCATCACAAATGTGATGAACAGCCTGGCTGGCGGCGACAATGAAGTCACCATTCCTGGACTTGACCGCGGTGACGAGATTGGCGACATGAGCCGAACAGTTCAGGTCTTCCGGGACAATGCAATCGAGCGCGCAAATCTACAGGCGCAAAACGCACAGGAAGAAGCCTCACGCCAGGAACGGCAGCAGCGGATCGACAGTTTGATCAACAACTTCCGCGCAACTGCAGAAGATGCGATTGGGTCTGTTGCAACAACCGCCGGCAGCTTGGACACGACCGCGCAGGCATTGACCGATATTGCCCGCGACAGCGCGGGACACGCCAGCGAAACACAAGATTCCTCCAATGAAACCACCAACAATGTTCAGACCGTTGCAAGTGCGGCGGAAGAACTGGCGGCATCCATTGGTGAAATCTCGCGGCAGGTGTCCCAAACGACCGAGATCGTGGAACGGGCAACAATTGGCACACGGGAAACCAACGACAAGGTCGAAGGCCTTGCCGAAGCTGCCACGAAGATCGGCGAAGTTGTCACGCTCATCCAGGCTATTGCCGAGCAAACCAACCTCTTGGCACTCAACGCAACGATTGAGGCGGCACGGGCTGGTGAAGCAGGCAAAGGCTTTGCTGTTGTCGCCGCCGAGGTGAAAGAATTGGCGACGCAGACCTCCAAGGCAACAGAGGAAATCAGTTCGCAAATTACCGCCATTCAAACAGCAACCAAAGATTCGGTTGTTGCGATTGGTCAAATCGCTGAGACCATGGACGAGGTCAACAACTACACATCCGCAATCGCTTCAGCTGTCGAACAGCAGGGCGCGGCAACTGCGGAAATCTCGCAGAATGTCCAGCGCGCGGCAGAAGCCACTGGGACGGTTTCCAACAATATGACTCAGTTGTCTCAAGCCGTCGATCAGACCGCCTCCTCTGCAGACATGGTTTTATCTGCGTCAGGTGAATTGACCGAGAAGACCGATGAGCTGAAGACTGAGGTCGAGAGCTTCCTGTCTGAAGTCGCAGCTGCGTAAACGGATATTCATCACTTAAAAAGTAGGCGGGCGTGCCAGGCACCCCGCCTTTTTTGTTGCCGAGCCAATGCCGCAGCGTTGACGTTGCAACGTCAGACGACTAAGGCGTGGACAAGACCCTTTGCGCAAGAATTGAGAGAGAATCGTGGCGGAGAAAACCGACGCGCCAACCTTTGCCCCAACCGGCCAGTCTCCCGTACAGGCTTGGCCCGTTGTCCTGGAAACTGGTGGCTGGAAGGATTACCGGCTCCTCGATATGGGTGCCGGCCAAAAGCTGGAACGCTACGGGCGCTACACCATTGTGCGGCCTGAGCCGCAAGCAATGGGCAAGCGTTTGCTGAAAAACTCCGTCTGGGAGCGCGCAAATGCGGTCTTTTCCGGCGACACGGATGAAGAAGGCCCCGGTCGTTGGAAATACTCCGGCAATGTCTCCGAAACCTGGCCCATGTCCTATGGTCCGGTGACCTACAATGGCCGGTTCATGTCGTTCCGCCATGTCGGGGTCTTTCCCGAACAAGCGGCCCATTGGGATTGGGTGAATTCAAAGATCCGGGCAGAGAAGCAAAAATCACCTGACAAACCGCTGAAGATCCTCAATCTGTTTGGTTACACCGGCCTGGCGTCCCTGCTTCCGGCAACGGAAGGCGCGCAAGTCACTCATGTCGATGCCTCTAAAAAAGCCATCGGCTATGCACGCGAAAACCAGGCGTTGTCTGGTCTTGAAGACCTCCCGATCCGCTGGATCTGTGAGGATGCGTCCAAGTTTGTTGCCCGGGAAGTCCGGCGCGGCAACACTTACGACGGCATTATCTTGGATCCACCCAAATACGGCCGAGGCCCAAAAGGCGAAGTCTGGGACCTCTATACCAGCCTTCCAGGGATGTTGAGCGATCTGCAGCAGCTTCTTGCCAAGGATGCCCTGTTTATGATCCTGACAGCCTATGCGATCCGGTCCAGCTTTGTGTCGATCCACGAGTTGATGGCGGAGACCCTGGCCAGCCAAGGCGGGCGGCTGGAGTCCGGCGAATTGGTCATTCGCGAAGAAAACGGTGCGCGCGCCCTGTCAACATCCCTGTTTTCCAGGTGGAGCAGCCGATGACCCCCAAACGCCAAGGCGCCGTCAAACAGATCACAAGCCATTCCAATCCCATCGTCAAGGAAATCAAGGGGCTGGTCGCCCAGCGCAAGCACCGGAGCCAGTCCGGATTGTTTGTGGCCGAAGGACTGAAACTTGCGACGGATGCCATTGCAGCCGATTGGGGCGTGCGTTATCTGGCCCTTGGCCCGGACGCCCGCGACAATCCCATCGCGCAGAAGGCGGCCGCCACTGCTAAGGCCAGAGGCGCTCTGATCTTGGAAGTCTCGACCGCAGTCTTGAGCGCCATGACCCGAAAAGACAATCCGCAAATGGTTGTCGGTGTCTATGAGCAAAAACTACTTGGCGCCAAGGATATTGATCCGGCCGGTGCGACTGTCTGGGTCGCGCTCGACCGGGTTCGAGATCCCGGCAATCTTGGAACAATTATCCGCACCGTCGACGCTGTTGGCGGCAGCGGCGTCATGCTGGTCGGCGACTGCACCGACCCTTTCGCGGTGGAAGCTGTCCGTGCCACGATGGGATCGCTGTTTCACGTACCGCTGGCGAAACTCTCCAAGGACGAGTTCAAATCCCTCGCCAAGAACTGGCCCGGAACCGTTGCCGCGACCCACTTGAAAGGCTCGGTTGATTACCGGACACCGGATTACCAGGTCCCTTCGCTTCTGGTTATGGGGAATGAACAAAAGGGACTGGAGGACGACATGGCGGATGCTTGCTCGACCTTGATCCGTATTCCGCAGGTCGGCGAGGCCGACAGCCTCAATCTTGCCGTTGCCACCGGCATTTCCCTTTATGAAATCCGCCGCAATCACCTGGAGCTTTCTTGATGCGTTTGTTTGTTTTTGGTGCTGGATACTCCGGCAAAGCCATCATGGAAGAAGTCCGGGACCAGTTTGAATGGATTGGTGGTACGACCCGCGCGGCAGATAAAGTTGATGAACTCAAGGCATCGGGGTTTGAAGCATTCCTCTTTGATGGCGAATCCCCCGGCACAGGAATAGCCGATGCCTTGTCCAAGGCAACACACGTCCTTATCTCCATCGCTCCGAACGACACCGGCGATCCGGTCTTGAACCACCACGCCAAAGACATCGCCGCCGCCAATCCAAAATGGATCGGCTACCTTTCGACCGTCGGCGTTTATGGCAACCACGATGGCGCCTGGGTCGACGAGACGACTGATTGCAAACCTGTGTCCAAACGCTCGGTTCAACGAGTTGCCGCTGAAAAAGCGTGGCTGGACTTTGCCGAAGAGCATCAGTTTGCTGTTCAGGTTTTCCGCCTTTCTGGGATTTATGGACCCGGCCGCAATGCGTTCGAGAATTTCAAAAAAGGCCGGGCCCGCCGTCTTGTAAAACCGGGTCAGGTGTTCAACCGCATCCATGTGGCCGATATAGCCGGTGCTGTCGCTAACGCGATGCAAAAGCCCAGCACACGGATATTCAACGTCACGGACAACGAGCCAGCCCCGCCGCAGGATGTGGTTGCCTATGCCGCTGAGCTTTTGGGTGTTGCTCCGCCGCCAGAAATTGCATTCGAAACCGCCGATCTTACCCCAATGGCCCGGTCGTTTTATGGCGAAAACAAACGGGTCTCAAACCAACGTGTCAAAGATGAACTCGGCTATACGTTCCGCTTTCCAGATTATCGGATTGCCTTAAACACTCTCATTCAGAACTACGCTTGACACCAGGCAGCTGTTTTTCCAGTTTCTGCGCCAATGATGCGGTGACCCAATCGCACCTTCAATATTGGAAAGGCAAAACGATGAGTGAATGGCGTGTCTACCTGTCCGGTGAAATTCACACGGATTGGCGCGAGCAGATCATAACCGCAACAAAGGAAGCTGGTTTGCCAGTCAGTTTCTCCGCCCCGGTTACAGATCACGATTCCAGCGACGATTGCGGTGCTGCGATTCTTGGCGGTGAAGACAACAAGTTCTGGTACGACCACAAAGGCGCCAAGGTGAATGCCGTGCGCACCCGGACGCTGATCGAGAAGGCCGACATCGTCGTTGTCCGCTTTGGCGACAAATATAAACAATGGAACGCCGCATTTGATGCCGGTTATGCATCAGCGTTAGGCAAGTCCCTGATTGTTCTGCATGATCCGTCTCTGACGCATCCCCTGAAAGAAGTCGATGCTGCAGCTCTTGCGGTTGCTGAAACACCGGATCAGATCGTGCGTATCCTGAAGTACGCGATCCGCGGCGAACTCTAAGAAGCGGCCTTCGTTAATCGGCCGATCTTGAAATTAACAATTTAGAAACCATATTCTCTGAGTCTGAGCAGTCTGAAGCAATCACAACTGCTCAGACCGGCTGCAGTGCCATAGCTACTGGCGCGATTGTATTGTTCCCCGGAGGAACCAGCGCCAGGCAAGCCTTCCGCTGCAGACCTGTTTTTTAGTATTACAATAAATGACTGTCATCAAAGCTTTGAACTCTAGCGATAAATGATCGCGCTGTTGCTTTGATGCAAAGAATTGGAAAGTAGGCTCCATGCTGCATGGAAACGTAAAATGGTTTGATATGGGCCGCGGTGTCGGCACCATCGAACCCGAAGATGGGGATGATGTTCTCGTCGAAATCACCGCATTGCGCCGGTCCGGCATCGACACTTTAAAAGAAGGCCAGCTCGTGGCTTTTGATCTGGAGTGGCGTCGTGGCCAGATGGTCGCAGAGGATCTCAAGGTTCTGTAACGGCCTCAAAGATACTGCGGATTTTGGAGGGCGGTTTCACCGCCCTTTTTTAATATCTGGGGTTTACACTGTAGATGCCTCAAAGGTTGCGTGTGCACCAAAATTAGGCTTCCCTTTCCGCCAAATCTAAGGAAAGCCCCTTGTCATCCAGCCTGAACAGATCCAGCGCATTTGTGTTCATTTTCATCACGCTGACCATCAATGCGATGGGCATTGGTTTGATGATGCCTGTGCTCCCCAACCTCTTGACCGAACTGACCAGCTTGCCGGTTGGTGAGGCAGCCCGCTGGGGCGGCGCGCTCAGTGTTATCTTTGCATTGATGCAGTTCCTCTGCGGTCCAACACTCGGCAATTTGTCCGACCGTTTTGGCCGGCGCCCGGTTCTGCTGATATCCATGTTGACCGTTGCGGCGGATTATCTTCTCATTGCGCTCTCCTGGAACCTCGCGCTGCTCTTCATTGCCCGTATGATTTCCGGGATCGCCGGGGCAACACACTCCGCAGCTTCTGCGTATATCGCGGATATTTCCGACAAAAAAGACCGGGCAAAAAACTTCGGTCTGCTGGGTGCCGCCTTTGGCGTCGGATTTGTTCTTGGGCCTGTTATCGGCGGGCTGCTGGGCGAGTTTGGATCCCGGGCGCCGTTTTATGCAGGTGCGGCGCTATCGTTTCTCAACTTCGTCTTCGGCTATTTCATTCTTCCCGAAACACTTAAGCCCGAAAACAGACGCTCCTTTGACTGGAAGCGCGCCAATCCATTCGGCGCCCTAAAACACGTTTCGGCGAACAAGGATGTTCAAGTCCTTTTGCTGGCGTTGTTGTTGTTCGACATCGCACACTTCGTCTACCCATCAGTCTGGAGCTATTTCACAACGGAGGTGTTTGCCTGGACACCAAGTGATATCGGCTTGTCCCTTGCCGTCGTCGGATTTGGCTATGCTTTTGTTCAAGGGTATTTGATCCGGGTTCTCGACCATCGCATCGGAACCGGTGCCATTTTGATGATTGGCCTGACCTGCAATCTGATCGCATTTGCAGCACTCGCCTTTATCAGAGACGGCTGGCTGGCCTATGCTTTTATCGGATTTGCGATCATGGGCGCTTTGGCCACCCCGGCATTCACCGGCCTGATGTCCAACCTGGTCGCGGACGATGCGCAAGGTGAACTTCAAGGCCTGATTGCCAGCGCGGCCGGGCTATCCATGATCATCAGCCCGTTTGTGATGACACAAAGCTTTTCTTATTTCACAAGCTCAAGCACAGTCTATTTCCCGGGAGCTCCTTTCGCAATTTCTGCAGTCCTCATAATCTTAGCTGCAATGATTGCCTTGCCGTTCTTGAAGAAACAGGCCAAGGCCACCGCAGAAAACAGTCCAAAGAGCCAGAAAACACCAGCCGAGTAATGACGCCCGCCTTTTCTCCACCCCCGCTTGATGGACCCCGCCTTTCGCCACGCTCCGGCGGTCCAGCCCGGCAGCTTGTTGTCATCCTGCATGGCTATGGCGCTGATGGTTTCGACCTGATCGATTTGGGACGAGCCTGGCAAGGACAACTGCCCGATGCCGCATTTGTTGCGCCCAATGCACCAGACCCCCTCCCTTTTGAAGCCTTTGGCGGCCGGCAATGGTTTCCGCTCTCCGAGCGTTCCCCTCAGGAATACGTGATCGGCGCGGAGGCTGCCCAGGCTTCGCTTGACCGTTTTCTGGATGCCGAATTGTCAAGGTTGGCGCTTGATGATTCATCACTGGCATTGGCCGGTTTCAGCCAAGGTGCAATGATGACGTTCCAGGCGGGCCTTCGCCGCAAAAAGCCACCGGCTGCTCTACTCGCCTATTCCGGATTGCTGCCAGGCGCTGCCCAGCTAAAAACCATCCAGACGACCACTCCTGTTTTGATTGTTCACGGTGAAGACGATGATGTTGTCCCCGCCTATCATTTGGGCGCAGCTAGAACCGCGCTGACTCAAGCTGGTGTTTCCGTGGACACCCATTGCCTTGCCGGTCTTGGCCATTCCATTGACGAACGCGGCATGGTGCTCGGCGGCCGGTTTCTGGAAAAGGCCTTTTAGTAAGGCGTTGCGATCGCAACCTAATTGGTTAATGGCTTCTTAACGGTTTTGCGTCATGCTTTTTCGGATTCGCCGTCCCAGAAAGGGATGGTTTCTCCGGAGAGCGCCATGCAGATCTCAATTGAAACCACCACGCAGAGCACCAGCTTGATGTCCGCGTCGTTTCAAGGATCTGGCAACCCGTCGCTGAAACCGGAAAACGAGGATGGCAAACCGGGTGCTGCACCGAAAGACACCGCAGTCAGCCTGTTAGAAGCAGCCTCCCAAAAAGCCGAAGAAGATGCCGTTGTGATCGCTGCCCTTCGCGAAGCTGTTGAAGAAGGCAAGGGCGATGAAGACGATGATGAGGATGGCGCGCTTGCGACCGTTGAGGACTATCAAAAAACGGCCGGCCAAATAGCCGCTGCGCTTGGTGAAGACGCGCCAGGTTCTACCGCATCACTTGCCTATGAAAGCGCAACGATTTCCACGACAACCATTGAAGCGGAAATCGGCGGGGAAACACTCACGGCACAGTTTGTGTCCTTTGAGCGGGTTTCCTACAACAGCGAAACCGGTCTTTCAGCCCGCTCAGCCAGCGCATCGACCATCGAAGGCGACTTTAATAACGGATCCTTCAGCTACCAAAGCGCGTCTGTCAGTGAACTCTACACCGGAACAGGCAACCAGGTATCCAATTTGGCAGGCCTCACCGCTTAGAGCCTCGGCCTTAAAACCAACTCAGAGCTTGAAATTGAACTCAGGGAAACCGTTGGTCTCCCTGAGTTTAGGCTATCAAGCCTTTTTCAGATAAGCTGCCAGGATGTCGAGCGCAGCCTGAAGATCTGATTTATGGATCATTTCGGTGACCGTATGGATGTAACGGGTCCCGACAACAATCCCGACCGCCTTGGCACCAGCTGCAGCTTGTTGAGCTGCCGCTCCGTCCTGGCCACCGGCTGCCAGCATCGTCCGCTGGAACGGGATTTTTTCCTTTTCAGCAATGGCCTCGATTTCCTTGACCAGGTCCCGGTCGGCAATGAAGCTGGAATCCTTCACATGCAAGCCGAACCCTTCACCTTGAACCGTAGTCCGATCTTGTTCGGGAACACCTGGGGTGTCACAGGCCAAAGTGGTGTCGACGCCAAGTCCAATATCCGGTTTGATCGCGAAGGACGCTGTACGTGCACCGCGCAGTCCGACTTCTTCCTGGCACGTGAAACCGACGTGGATTTCGCACTCGTGTTTGGCCTTGCCCAGCGCCCGGATTGCTTCAATGCCGAGCCAGCAGGCGATACGGTTGTCCAAGGCCTTTGAGACGACCTTTTCGCCGATCTCGATCAGTGGTTCGTCCATGGTCACCATGTCACCAACCCTGATGACATCTTTTGTGCCTTCGCCCAAACCAAGGTCAATCACAAATTCTTTTGGTTCTGGAATCTTCTTGCGTTCCTCGGGCGAGGAAATGTGGATCGGCTTGCCGCCGGGGTTCATGACACCTTTGTAGTCACCCTCGTCGGTGGAAACCAAAACCCGGCGGGAGAACAGATTGCGGGCATCAAATCCACCAACAGGCTGAACATGCACAAAGCCTTTGTCGGTCACATGAGAGACAAGAAATCCGATCTCGTCCATATGACAGAGCAGCATGACCTTCTTTGGATCACCGTTCTTCGGTTTCTTGCGCGAATTGCGGCGGCACAAAAGCGATCCCATCGGATCGGTGGTGACCTCATCGAAGAGGCCTTCGATTTCTTTTTGAATCAAGTCCCGCACGCGGTGCTCGTGACCCGGTACGCCCGGTGTTTCGCAAAGGCGTCGAAGAAGATCGATATTCATGGAACATCCCGTTTGTTAAAAAATCGGCTCGATCCTAATCCGATTTGCCGCGCTCTACAAAGATGGAATGAGCCCCCCCTTACTTCCTTTGTGTCAGCTATTTATTAGAATTGTGAGGCAACGGTTTACGATAAATCGGTCATATACGGTTTTCGGAACAAGTTTCTGGCGTTTGCCATTGCTGTGACGCATTTCATGGCAAATATTGGATTTCAACACTTGGGCCACCGGCCGCGCGGGCCGGACGTCGCTGCGCCATAATCTAAATCACTCTGCAGGGGGAATTCCGATGACCCAGAAGAAACGCTTCATTCTCTCCATTGACGGTGGTGGTGTCCGCGGATTGATCCCCTTGCGCATCCTGGAATCATTGGAAAGCCGCCTGATGCACCGGGGGATTGAACAGCCGATGCATGAGCTGTTTGACCTAATGGCGGGAACATCGACTGGTGGCTTAATCGCAGCTGGCCTGAGCGCACCGCGGCCCGGCGGCACCAATGGCGACGCGGCCGCAACGATATCCGAGCTCCGGTCTTTTTATGAATGCGAAGCCCGGGAGATATTCTCTTATTCTATCAGCGCCCGCTTGGCGCGCGCCTTTACCAATCCGCTCGGCCTCTTTGACGAGACTTATGACGCCCGCCCGCTTGAGAAACTTTTGAAGGAGCGCTTCGGCTGGACATCCATGGCCAGCGGATTGTGCAAACTGGTGCTGACAGCCTACGACATTGAGCAGCGCAAGGCGGTGTTCATGACCAATGGCCTGGAGGAAAACGGCAGCCGGCCGGACGACTACTATTTCTGGCAGGCCGTGCGCGCAACAACT
This sequence comes from Roseibium sp., assembly GCF_965216085.1. Lineage (GTDB taxonomy): Bacteria > Pseudomonadota > Alphaproteobacteria > Rhizobiales > Stappiaceae > Roseibium. Next base: position 5,020,335 of record NZ_OZ244138.1, read on the forward strand.
GCAGCGCCGTCCTATTTCGAACCGGCCCGGATCGACAATCTGACCCGTAAGAGCCAAGAAGCCATGGTGGATGGCGGTGTCTTTATGAATGACCCGGCAATTGCCGCTTATCTGGAAGCGCGCAAGCTTGGCTGGGACGAAGACGAAATTGTAATCATTTCACTTGGCACCGGCCGGGCCAAAGAACACCCGTTCCGCTACGAGGATGCTGTTGGCTGGGGTGCTTTGGGCTGGATGCAACCGTCCAAGGGCGTGCCAATCCTGTCGATCTTCTCCGACGGCCAGACCCAGACAGCGTCTTATCAGGCGACGCATCTGTTCAACGAGATGCCGAATGTGTCTTATCACCGGATCGATGGAGAGCTGGAACCGCACGCCGAGGATTTCGCGAACGCCCGGCCGGGCAACATTATTACGCTCAATGGCGCCGCCGATCGAATGATCCGCGACAACACGGTGCTTCTGGATCAGCTCGCAGATCTGTTGACGGATCATGTTGAAACGCGGGAAAGAGATGCCTCCTCTGCCGTTTTAGGGCATGCTGCTTGATAGGTTGCCGGATACATAGGAATCGGTTTTCTGGTGCACATGGTTCCGGCGGACAGGCGCGAGGTCCATCGTGACATACGGCACTTTGTTTTTTGGCAAGACCAGGTTCGTTCAAGCAGCAATTGGCGCATTAGCGCTGGTGACTTTTGTCCCGGCGGCGGCTGCCGCGCCCATCCCTTCTGCAAAACCAGGCCAGCTGTCGTTGACAGATCCAGGCCTCACCATTCAGAAAGTTGCCGGAGTTCCTGTTCCGGTGCAAAAACGAGCGGTGCCGGAAGGCTATCAGGCAGCAAAACCCCGCCTTGTTTTACGTGGCAACCAACCGGCCAAAGACTATTTCGGCTATGTTGACGGCCCGGCCCCGCTGAAGGCTCGGGCGATCGGTTCTTACGCGAAGGGCTGCCTAGCGGGCGGCGCTATGCTGCCGACCGATGGACCGACCTGGCAAGCCATGCGGCTGTCACGAAACCGCAACTGGGGTCATCCAGAGCTCATCAGTTTTCTGAAAGCCTTGGCAGCAGATGCACCCGGCCTTGGCTGGAACGGCCTTCTGGTCGGCGATCTGGCACAGCCGCGCGGCGGGCCAATGGTGTCCGGCCACGCCAGCCACCAGATCGGGCTTGACGCGGATATCTGGCTAACGGAAATGCCGCAACGCCGCCTAACGCCCGAAGAAAGGGAACAAATCTCCGCGATTTCCATGCTGAAAGGCCGGCTGGATGTCAAAGGTGCAGACCGGCGGGTTGATCCCAAAAAATGGTCCAACACCCATGCAAGGCTCATCCGGAGAGCTGCATCTGACAAACGGGTGGCCCGGATCTTTGTGAACCCGACCATCAAAAAAGCCCTGTGTGAGTTTGAAAAAAGCCGCGACCGGGCATGGCTCCGGAAAGTGCGCCCTTGGTGGGGACACCACTATCACTTCCATGTGCGGCTGGCCTGTCCATCGGGAAGCGGCGGCTGCAAAAATCAAAATCCTCCACCTCCTGGCGATGGCTGCGGGAAAAATCTGACCTATTGGCTGTCCGACAAACCCTGGGTGCCAAAAACTCCGCCAAAGAAAGGCAAAAAGCCTAAGGTGGTCAAAAAACGCCCGATGGCTTTGGCAGCTCTGCCGCAAGCGTGTCAGACGGTTTTGAAGGCAAACTGAACACCTTTGATCAGAAAGACCTTCACATCGGCGGGCTCACCATATCCGGCGTAATGACCTTGGACAAAAACACGAGATCGAGCCAACGCCCGAATTTGGTGCCAGCTTCGGGCAACCGGCCGGAAATTTCGAAACCCAGCTTCTTATGGAGCGCGATTGAAGCTGTGTTGTCGCCATCCACGACACCAACAATCACATGCACATCTTGGTCGCGCGCTGCGTCGATCAAACACTCCAGCAGCTTGACGCCAATTCCCTGTCCTTGAAATCCAGGATCTACATAAACCGTGTGTTCAACGGTTTTGCGATACCCCTCACGCGGGCGGAACGGACCGTAGCTGGCAAAACCTATCACCTGATCGTCTTTATCGACAGCAACAATCACCGGCCAGCCGCCGTTACGGCGATTTTCAAACCAGGTGATGCGCTCATCGAGTGTCTCTTCCTGGCTCGTCCAAGCTGCGGTGGTTTCACGCACCGCCAGATTATAAAGCGCCAGGATCGCTGGAATATCGCGCGGTTCTGCGTCTCGGAGCGCCATGGCGTGTACATTCTTCCGCATTGGGTGCAAACTCTTCCACCACACCAATTAACATATTGAACTGATTGCTATTATCCGTCCGCACTTTGGCAGCCTTGTCAAGTTTCCAAGAAGCAAGTGCAGATATCCAGGATCGGCAGCGAGCCTCAGCAATTCAGGAACTTCAAAAATCCTCGGCTTTTCCGCAGTATCGGGCCGCAATCCTCTAGTCGAAATGGAATTGCGGTGGTAAACGGGCGCCATGACGACGAAGACGCTTTCCAACATCCGCAATTTCTCCATCGTGGCGCACATCGATCACGGCAAGTCGACGCTCGCCGACCGCCTGATCCAGATGACGGGAACGATGACCGACCGTGAGATGACCGAGCAAGTGCTCGATTCCATGGACATCGAGCGCGAGCGCGGCATCACGATCAAGGCGCAAACCGTGCGGCTGGTCTACAATGCCAAGGACGGTCAGCAATATATCTTGAACCTGATCGACACCCCAGGGCACGTGGACTTTGCTTATGAAGTCTCCCGGTCGCTCGCTGCATGTGAAGGCTCCCTTTTGGTGGTCGATGCCTCGCAAGGCGTGGAAGCGCAGACCCTGGCCAACGTCTATCAGGCCATCGACAACGATCATGAGATCGTCCCTGTCCTGAACAAAGTTGACCTGCCGGCCGCTGAGCCCGAGCGGATCCAGGAGCAGATCGAAGATGTTATCGGCATCGACGCGTCCGAAGCCTGCATGATCTCCGCCAAAACCGGCCTCGGCGTCGACACGGTTCTGGAAGCCATTGTCGAAAAACTGCCGGCGCCAGTAGGCGATCCGGACGATACGCTGAAAGCCATGCTCGTCGACAGCTGGTACGACACTTATCTCGGCGTGATGGTCCTTGTCCGCGTCATCAATGGGTCTTTGAAAAAAGGCCAGAAGATCAAGATGATGGGCACGGGTGCAGCCTATGACGTCGACCGCGTGGGCGTCATGACACCGAAATTCCTGCAAGTCGAGGAATTGAAAGCTGGAGAAATTGGCGTCATCACCGGCTCCATCAAGGAAGTGGCGGATACCCGCGTCGGGGATACTATTACCCTCGACAAAAAGCCCTGCGATGAGGCCCTGCCCGGCTTCAAACCGGCGCAGCCAGTCGTTTTCTGCGGCCTTTTCCCGGTCGATGCCAACGATTTTGAAGACCTGCGCGCTGCCATGGGCAAGCTGCGGCTGAACGATGCCAGCTTCTCTTTTGAGATGGAGACGTCAGCCGCGCTCGGATTTGGTTTCCGCTGTGGTTTCCTTGGGCTTCTGCATCTGGAAATCATCCAGGAGCGCCTGTCGCGTGAATTCAATCTCGACCTGATCGCAACGGCTCCGTCCGTGGTCTATCAAATGTCCATGACCGACGGCACGGAATTCGATCTGCACAATCCGGCCGACATGCCGGATGTGGTCAAGATTTCCGAGATCCGTGAACCATGGATCCGGGCCTCTATCATGACCCCGGATGAGTATCTCGGCGGCATTTTAAAACTCTGCCAGGAACGGCGCGGCATTCAGGTTGATTTGTCTTATGTCGGCAGCCGGGCACTGGTCGCTTATGACCTGCCGCTCAACGAAGTCGTCTTCGATTTCTATGACCGGCTGAAATCGATCTCAAAGGGCTATGCATCCTTTGACTATCAGATTTCCGACTACCGCGCCGGAGACTTGGTCAAGATGTCGATCCTGGTCAATGAAGAACCGGTGGATGCCCTGTCCGTTCTCGTGCACCGCTCACAGGCTGAGCGCCGCGGCCGGGCGATGGTGGAAAAGCTGAAAGAGCTGATCCCCCGGCACATGTTCAAGATCCCGATCCAAGCGGCCATTGGCGGCAAGGTGATTGCCCGTGAAACCCTATCTGCTCTGCGTAAAGACGTGACCGCGAAATGTTACGGCGGCGATGCGACCCGTAAGCGGAAGCTGCTTGAGAAGCAGAAGGCCGGTAAGAAAAAGATGCGCCAATTCGGCAAAGTGGAGATTCCACAAGAAGCCTTCATTCAGGCCCTCAAAATGGACGAATGAGCCGTTCAAGTGCATTCAAAAAACAGAAACGGCGCCGGGTCTTAGCTCGGCGCCGTTTTCTGTTTCCAAAGGTATAACCGATCGGCCATGGCCGATCAGGAAACTTTATGGCCAGCTCGAATGCTGGCCGACTGGATTACCGCCGGTTAAACGGTAGATCCGCGAGTTCACGCGGGTTCATGCGCTGGACTTCCGGATGCGACAGCGGATCGCGGCGGTCAAAAGCATTTGCGGATTGAGCGGTCAGCTGGCGGCGTTTGAACAGTTTCAACATGATCATTATTTTCCTTCTTGTTGTTTGTCTCATGGCCAAATTCCTTATCTTGAATTTAGCATGTCTATAAATAGACTCGATTTACCCCGATAAAAATCGACTTCTTCTGATTTTCAGTTTAGTTTTTCTAATATGAAAACTCTCAATCAAATTCATCTGTCCGGCTTGCGCGCAGTTGAAGCTGTCGGCCGTTTGGGGTCCGTTAAAGCAGCCGCTGACAGTCTTGGGGTGACAGTCGGCGCCGTCAGTCAGCAGGTGCAAAAAACGGAAGCCCAGCTTGGTGTTCAGTTGTTTGAGAGAAAAAATCGGCTGCTGCTTCCAACACCACAGCTACTCGCCATGCAGCCGCACTTAACGTCAGCCATGTCTTCCCTAGCAACGGCGGTGGCGACGACAGTGCGCGGCCGCGAAGATGCACTCACGATCTCAGTCGCACCTGTGTTTGCTGGAAAGTGGCTGGTTTGGCACCTAAAAGAATTCAACAGATTGAACCCGGGAATCCGAGTCCGTGTGGAAGCAACTGTTGACCTGGTGGATCCGAACACCAGTGATGTAGATTTGTGCATCCGTGTCGGCCACGGCCCTTATCCAGGCATGAATGCAGAAAAACTGCTGAACCAGCGGGTTTTTCCCGTGTGCAGCCCGGCGCTTGCAAAAGAAATCAAATGCCCGGAAGACATCGGCAAACTGCCGATCATTCATGATCCCGGGCAAATGTTTACCTGGAAAACATGGCTCGATCTCTTTGGTCTTGATGAAAGCATTCTCCAGGACGGTCCAAGTTTTTCTGATGGATCCTTGTGCCTGGATGCAGCAATCGCTGGGCAAGGCGTCTTTCTGGCCTGGGAAACCCTCGCCGTTTATGCCGTGCAATCCGGACAAGTTATCGCACCGTTCCCCGAACGGCCCGCAACAGGCTTGGGGTATTGGCTCATCAGCGGGAAAGATGTGCCCCGGACCAGAGCCAAAGATGCCTTTGGCTCCTGGCTCAAGGATGAATTGCAGCGTTCAATTGGGCGGCCCAAAGGCGCGGATGTGGCACCAGAGCAACGGCCATCTCCCTAACCCCCAAATTTGGGCGTTTCACCTTGCCTTCCCACGCGCAGTGCTTATTCTGCCGCATATGGTTTACCCAACGCTCCATATGGCTTCTGCCAGCGCAAGTGGTTGCTCGAATGCTTTACGGGCAGGTCAGCAGCGCTTTTCCAAGCGGCAAGGACCGGCTTGCGGGCGATTTATGGGCTGACGCGCCTGATTTTCTCCAGCGCAAATCTCTTCACCGGGGTTCACGTAATAATGCGTTCGAAGCCGTGGCAATGTGCGCCATTATTCGCTAAAAGACCCCGACTTTCCGTTTCGATGACACCGCGCACCGCGCGCGAACTGACCTGAGCACGCATGTCCAATCTCGATACTCTTGAATCCGACCTTCTTTCCGCCATTGAAAATGCAGGTGACGAATCCGCTCTCGAAGAGGTTCGTGTTGCCGCACTGGGCAAGAAGGGCAGCATCTCCGAGCAAATGAAAACGCTTGGAAAAATGACCCCAGAAGAGCGCCAGGTAATGGGCCCGGCCCTCAATGGCCTAAAAGCAAAAATCACCGACGCCGTCGCTGTTCGCAAACAGGTTCTGGCGGAAGCCGCCTTGGAAGCGCGGCTAGCCAGCGAAACCGTTGATGTGACCCTGCCGATGCGGCCATCACCAACGGACACCGGACGCATCCATCCGGTCAGCCAGGTGATTGACGAGCTCACCGCAATTTTCGCCGATATGGGCTTTTCGATCGCTGAAGGCCCGGACATCGAAACCGACGAGCTGAACTTTACCGCTCTCAACTTTCCTGAGGGCCACCCGGCACGCGAAATGCACGACACTTTCTTCTTCAACGAGAAGGAAGACGGCGAACGGCTGCTTTTGAGAACCCATACGTCGCCGGTTCAGATCCGCACCATGCGAACTCAAGAACCACCGATCCGGGTCATCATTCCGGGCCGCACCTATCGCTGTGACAGCGACCAGACCCACACTCCGATGTTCCACCAAGTCGAAGGACTGGTGATCGACAAAGAAAGCCACCTTGGCCATCTGAAATGGATCCTGGAAGAGTTCTGCAAGGCGTTCTTCGAAGTCGACGACATCAAGATGCGTTTGCGGCCGAGCTTCTTCCCGTTCACCGAACCGTCCATGGAAGTGGACATTCAGTGTGACCGTTCCGGCGGAGAAGTGAAAATCGGCCAAGGTGACGACTGGCTGGAAATCCTTGGCTGCGGCATGGTGCATCCGAATGTGATCCGCAACTGCGGCCTCGACCCAGATGTCTATCAGGGGTTTGCCTGGGGAATGGGGATCGACCGGATTGCAATGCTGAAGTACGGCATGCCGGATCTGCGTGCCTTTTTCGACGCCGATGTCCGCTGGATCCAGCATTACGGCTTCCGGCCGCTCGATTTGCCAACATTGTTTGGCGGGCTGACCAGCTAATTGGGACCTTCAAAGGGGCATTCTCATGTCATTCTTGACCCGACTATTTGTGGCTTTCGTTCTGATCGCGTCGGCACTCGTTCCGGCTGCAGCGCAAACGACCGACCGCGATGCCCGTGTCGCATCGCCAACGTCGTTTTTGGAAGCTTGTGCTGAAAAGATAGAAGAACGCGGCCGGCTGCGTTTTTGCGGCAGCTATTTCAGGGAAAAACTTGGTACGGAAGCCGATGCGTTGCTCTATCTCCGGGACCGGATTACCCGTCTGCGCGCCTCGCATGAGGCCAGCTCGGCTGAGAAATACCAGAGCTTTCTTCAGGCGATCTACATTGTTGCGTTTCTGACAATTGCTTCGATTGTGCTGGTTGCCAGCGAGCGCCGGATTTCCGGCACGGCCAAATGGGCAAGCCTTGCCAGCACGGCCGCCCTTCTCGTTATGGTGATCATTGTTGCAATGGGTTGGCTTGGCAAATACCGGGCGGAATATGCCGCTCAGGTCGAACTAGGCATCCTTCGCGACCGCATTGAGACAGAAGCTGCCCAAGCGATTGCGACCAAACAACAGATCACGCCGCAGATGGTGGGCGGCTGGACCCAGGAACTATCCATGATCGGACGTCGATTTGCTGAAAACTATGGTGAAGCGACAGTCCTGCCCGAAGTGGACCGGTTTGGCCAGTAACGCACCTGTTGAATAAAAATTCGCGGCCAAGCCGCACGACCGATAAAGAGATCTAGTTATGAAATTCACTCTGTCCTGGCTCAAGGACCATCTGGAGACCGACGCCAGCCTTGAGGAGATTTTGGATCGCCTGAACATGATCGGCCTGGAGGTGGAAGAGGTCACCAATCGGGCTGATCGGCTGAAGCCGTTCAAAATCGCAAAAGTTCTGGAAGCCGAACAGCACCCGAATGCCGACCGCTTGCGGGTTTTGAAAGTAGACACTGGCGAAGGTGACCCGGTTCAAGTCGTCTGCGGCGCACCAAACGCGCGGGCGGGCTTGGTCGGCGTCCTCGGCAAGCCGGGTGATTATGTTCCAGGCCTCGATGTCACGCTTTCCGTCGGCAAGATCCGCGACGTTGAAAGTTTCGGCATGATGTGTTCCGAACGTGAACTTGAGATGTCTGACGAGCACGATGGCATCATCGATCTGCCGGCAGACGCTCCAGTGGGTGTCAACTATGCGGAATGGGCCGGACTGGATGAGCCGGTCATTGAAATCGGCCTTACACCGAACCGTCCAGATTGCACTGGTGTTTATGGCATTGCCCGCGATCTCGCGGCTGCAGGTCTTGGAAAGCTCAAAGAACGTTCGCACGAACAGATCCGCGGCTCCTATCCCTGCCCGGTCGATGTGACGCTTGATTTTGGCGACACAAAACCAATGTGTAAGGCCTTCGGTCTTCGAATGGTCAAAGGCATCAAGAACGGCCCGTCGCCTCAGTGGCTGCAGGATCGCCTGACCGCTATCGGCCTGCGTCCGATCAACACGCTGGTCGACATCACCAACTACATCACTTTTGACCAAGGCCGCCCGCTGCACGTCTTCGACGCGGATAAGGTCCATGGCAATCTGGTCGTCCGGCGCGGCAAGCAAGGCGAGAAGATCGATGGACTGAATGATAAGTCCTACGACGTTGACGATACGATTTGCGTCATCTCTGATGACAATGGCGTTGAGAGCCTCGGCGGCATCCTAGGCGGCGTACCGTCCGGCTGTACCGAAGGCACCGTCAATGTACTGATCGAATCCGCGCTTTGGGACGAAGACGATATCGCCGCCACTGGCCGGAAACTCGGTATCAACACGGACGCCCGCTACCGGTTCGAGCGTGGCGTTGACCCGGACTACATGATGCCCGGCCTCGAGTATGCAACTCGCATGGTTCTGGATCTGTGTGGCGGTGAGCCATCTGAAACCATCCGGGCCGGCGATATTCCGGACAGCACCAACATCATCGATTTCCCATATTCTGAAATCAAACGCCTGTCTGGAATCGAAACCACTCCAGCTGAAGCCAATGTCACGCTGAAAGCGCTTGGGTTCTGGATTTCCGGAACCGGTGACACCGTTAAAGTTGCCGCGCCAAGCTGGCGCCCGGACATTGAAGGCAAGGCAGACCTGGTTGAAGAGGTTACACGGATCGTGGGGCTGGACCGGGTTCCATCTACACCGCTGCCGCGCATTGGAACGGTCGCGCAAACGGTGCTGACGTCCGGCCAAATCCGCCGCAGCAAAGCGCGCCGGGCACTGGCGGCCCGGGGTTTCAACGAATCGGTCACTTGGTCCTTCATTGCAAAGGAGCATGCAGAATTGTTCGGCGGTGGTGACGCGGTACTGTCGCTTGCCAACCCGATTTCACCAGACATGTCTGACATGCGGCCAAGCCTTCTGCCGGGTCTGTTTATGGCAGCTCAACGCAATGCGGATCGTGGCTATGGTGACGTGACCTTGTTCGAGATCGGCCAGGTCTTTGAATCGGATACACCAGACGGTCAGAAAACGGTTGCTGCAGGTGTTCGCCGCGGAACAGCAAAGATGGCCGGCAGTGGCCGCCACTGGTCTGGCGCTTCTGAGGCTGTCGATGTTTTTGATGCAAAAGCGGACGCGGAAGCCGCGCTTGCAGCAATCGGTGCTCCGGTCGACAAACTGCAGGTGGTGGCCGATGCACCGAACACATTCCACCCCGGCCGCTCCGGCTGCCTGAAACTTGGCCCGAAGAATACGCTTGCAGTCTTTGGCGAGGTTCATCCGCGCATCTTGCAGAAGATGGATATTGAAGGCCCGCTGGTGGCCTTTGAAATCAACCTGGATGCCCTGCCGCAGCCAAAAGCAAAAGCCGGCCGGTCTAAAGGTTCGCTGAATGCTTCCGATCTGATGCCAGTTCGTCGTGATTTTGCGTTCCTGATTGCCAAGGACGTTACAGCAGACAAGCTTCTGCGTGCGGCCCGTGGTGCGGAGAAAAATCTGATCGCGGACGTGACGCTGTTCGATATCTATGAAGGTGCCGGTGTCCCGGAAGGACAAAAATCCGTCGCGATCGATGTCGTTCTTCAACCGCGCAAGAAAACACTCACAGACGAAGAAATCGATGCCGTGGCCAAGAAGATTATCGCGAACGTCGAGAAAGCGACCGGCGGCACGCTTCGCGGCTAACTAGTTCCAATGATCGCCGCGCAGACATTTGGCGCGGCGATCAATCAGGCTTAGCGCCTAACAAAAATGATTTCAGAGAACACCTTAGCGGGTGAACCGCTTTGGCGTGACGCTGACGCAGCGGCGCACCGCACACCGTCCAACATCTTTAGTGGGCACATAATCCACCTTTGCGAATTCATTGTGCTGGCAGAAACCTCTGTGCTCAACATACCGGTCAAATGTGTGCTGGCCGGTGCTCATGACGGCAGCACCGCGTTGCGCAATGAATGACTGCACCTGACCGCAGCTCATAGTCGTTGTGTTAGCCCGCCGGGACTGAGCCTCAGCCGGCATACTTACAATCACTGTCATTCCAAATATTGCACTTGCAGCTATGACACGGGACCATCCCGTTTGTGCCGCATTAAATCCTTGCCGTGCCATAGGCGCCTCCTGATAAACACCAAATGAAATTTGGTTCTGTAGATTGCTAGATCAAGTTGAAAACCAGTTTTGATTATAGCCGCAGGCTGTCCTTCACAAATACGATTTCAGTCTGATGTTATATTATCCTGGCTTCAAGACACCCCATCAAGAATCGTTTACCGGTTTATGAGCGTTCGAGTTTTCTGGATTTCAAATGTTGCCTTCAGCCGTTTCCAATTTCGATTACAACATTCTTGCAGATACAGCCTTGACCAAAGAAACAACGCGCTTGAAGCACCTGGCGGCTCTTCTTCAGGAAATTCCGCATATCATGGACATCCTCACGTGCATCAAGGATCTTGATCTAAGGGATGGCTGGCTGGTGTCTGGCGGCATCTATCAGACTGTCTGGAACGTAATAACCGATCGGCCACTTACGCATGGCATCAAGGATTATGACGTCATTTATTATGACGGCCGCGACTTGTCCTATGAAGCAGAAGATGCGGTCATTCAGCAGATTCAATCTGCATTGCCAAAGCTCGGCGAGCTTGTGGAAGTGCGGAACCAAGCACGCGTCCACCTTTGGTACGAGCAGCGTTTTGGCCGGCCATACCGCGCGCTGGACTGTGCAATGGATTCCTTGACCACTTACGCATCACGAACCCACGCGGTCGCCGCACGGATCGGCGATGATGGTCAAATGATCATTCACGCGCCCTTCGGACTTGCAAACATCTTTGCGATGCGCCTGGTGCCAAACTACATCCAGCCCAATCCTGAAACCTACACAGAAAAGGCCGCCCGGATGAAAGCTCTCTGGCCGGAGCTGGAGATTTTGCCATGGGACGACAGCCAAATGCCCGCCTGACCTTGTCGGGGTCAGCCAGACAGCCGGTTTGCTCCCAAAGCGCCTGCGTTTTGCAATGTGCTCGCCGGTTCGGTCTTTTCGGTGGCGATCATACGCCCTCGCACCAAACCACGCACCGAATTCCCGACAAAAACCGCGTCCGCGCTTTCAAGATCTTTTCGAGTCAAATCGGCTTCCACAGCTAAACCGCGCTCCAACAGTCCTTCCCGGAACGTGCCTGGCAATACACCATGCTTAAGCGCAGGCGTCAGCAAACGGCCGCCGATTTTCAGAAAAAGCGTGGTAAAGGAGCCTTCAGTCAAATTGCCCCTCTCATTTTCAAACAAGACTTCCTGGCAGCCGGTTTCCGCTTGATACCGCGCACGGGTTTCATCGTAAAAAGCCCGGTTGGTTGTCTTGTGAAAGAGAAATCTGTCATCAGATCGGGTGGTTTCGGAGGCGAGCACCAAATTGAATACAGTCCCCCGGTCGACCGGTGGCAACTCCGTCGCTGAAATGGAAATGTCTCCATTCCGGCCAAGCAGGAGCCGGACACGCTGCGAACCTTTGTAGTTTGCCGCTTCACGTGCGAGGCGATCGTTCAAGGCCGACCGGTCAAACTCAAATCCAAAATAGGCCGCAGACTTTTGCAGCCGCTGCATGTGGCGATCCAACAGCATGAAGCCTGCATCCGGATCATAAGCCATTGTCTCGATCAAATCGAAATCCGGCACATCATCCGTCATGAATTTCAGCTTGAGCGCACATTCGTCGTATTCCTGAGCCGCCTTGGAATCAAAGATGACACCCGAACCAGTGCCAGCTTCCCCGGTTCCATCGTTACGCAACACCAGCGTCCGGATAGCCACATTGAAGCGGAAATCCCCACTTGGCGCCAAATAGCCAATGGATCCAGTGTAGACCCCGCGCGGCCCGGTCTCCAGATTATGCGCAATTTGCATGGCGCTCAGTTTTGGGGCGCCGGTAATCGACCCGCAGGGAAAAAGATGCTGGATGATCTCTGAAAACCCGGTCGTCTCCGGAACCGATGCCTCCACGGTAGACGTCATTTGCTGAACACTCTGGTAGCGCTCGACATCGCACAGTTTTTTGACTTTGACCGACCCAGTTTCAGCAATCCGCGAAAGGTCATTGCGCATCAGATCGACGATCATGATGTTTTCAGACCGCTGCTTCGCATCCTTCGCCAGATCCCGCGCAATGCGCGCATCTTCAGATGCAAACCGGCCGCGCGGCTCTGTTCCCTTCATCGGCCGGGTTCGCAAGGTCTCGCCTTGACGCTCCAAAAACAACTCTGGTGACAGCGACAAAACGGTCCGGTCCTCAAGCTTTAAGAAACTTGCAAATTCGACCGGTTGCCGCCGTAGCAAATCCTGGAACAAGCGTTCCGGTGCCCCTTGATGCTGGAAGCAGGCCCGCAGCGTCAGATTAACCTGGTAGATATCGCCTTTCGCGAGATGATCCTGAACTTGTGAAAAAGCCGTCCCATAAGCTTCCTGCCCCATGTCGAAGGCCGGTTTGGAAAATGAAGACGCGGTGTCTTCGCCACCGGCTTGCAGAATATCAATAGCTTCAGAAAGCGAGAGTTCTTGCGCCTTATCATAAAGACCAAACCACATGAGTGGTTCGCCGGTCTCCTCAAACCGGCCGCGGAGCTTTTCCTCAAAAGCAAAGCCGAGTTCATAGGCAAGGAACCCAGCCGCATAAAGGCCGTGTTTTTGCGCTGCCTCAAGACGCAGCAACCCAGCTTCTACATCACCGAGCCGGGTGCAGGACACGATCTCCTTTGGCGCATCAAACAACAGAGCCGTCCGGCGTTTCAAAACGTCCAGAAGCAGAACAGACCCGGTTTTTAACGTACGTTGAGACATCCGTTGACGCTGATTTCCTAAGAAGACTGATCTATTCCCATTCCGTACAGGTTTTATGGGACATCAGCCGTCTGTAAAAGGCGGCAGATTGCATCCATGCGTCACGCGGTCAAGTATTTCATCGTTCTGAAAAGAAAAATGACCAGCAGGTGTCCCTGCCGGTCAATATTTCGAGGGGTCAATGGAGACCCTATGCTGCCGCAACATCCTTCAAGAAATTGTCGATCGAACGCCGCATATCCGCAGCTTCGTCATTCAACATTTGCGTGGCATCGACCATCGACAGAGCGGAGGTTCCGGTGCGCTCGGCTGATTCGCGTACATCCCCAATGTTTGCAGCGACCCGTCCGGTGCCATCGGCAGCCTCCGCCACATTGCGGGAAATCTCCTGGGTCGCACCGCCTTGTTCTTCAACAGCGGCAGCAATCGCCGAGGTATAGCTGTTGACTTCATCCATGGTGGAGGCGATCGCCCCGATGGACTCAACCGCATCCTTGGTCTCTGCCTGAATGGCCGAGATCTGCGCGCCAATTTCTTCAGTCGCCTTGGAGGTTTGGGTCGCCAGTTCTTTCACTTCAGCTGCAACAACGGCAAAACCTTTGCCAGCCTCGCCGGCACGGGCGGCTTCGATCGTCGCGTTCAGGGCCAGAAGATTCGTTTGCTCGGCAATCGCTTGAATGAGTGTCACCACTTCGCCAATGCGGTTCGCTGCTTCCGCTAGTCCCGCGACTTTCTGGTTGCTGGTCTGCGCATTCTCGGTCGCCTTCATAACAATACCGGTCGTCTGTTCTACTTGCCGGGAAATCTCAGAAATCGAGCTGCTGAGTTCTTCTGCCGCAGAAGCAACAGTCTGAACGTTGGACGAAGCGTTTTCCGACGCATCGGAAACAGATGCTGCCCTGCTGGAGGTGTCATCCGCAATTTGACCTAGATCCTGGGCAGAACCCCGCATTTCGTCCACTTTTGCAGTCACACCGTCGAGTTTCGCCGTAATTTCCGACTGGAAACGCGCGATCCGATCTGCGACCGCATTTTGTTTCTCACGCTCTTCTTCTGCACGGTGCTCATCCTGATTTTGGAGAACGCTCGCTTCGGCTTGAGCCGCTTCGGCCTGCTCACGTGCCTCATCAGAGTCCGCAAAGGCTTTCGCCACACAGTCCGTCGTCCACCAAAGTGCGGCCACTTCCGCAACAACGATCAAAGCATGAAACACCACCCGGCCGAAGTCAGCCCCGGCGGGAAATACTGCCCATGGCATGGCGAAGTTCAAAACCAAGTGATGAACCGCAACAACTGCTGCATATCCAACCAGCGCCCGCCAGTCCACCCAACCGGCCAGGATCGCCAATACGGCAAAGAAATACATATGGCCATCGAGCTGGAAGGAGGCTTGAACATCTGGCGTGTGAAGCGAGGCCACAAAAAGTGCGACCAATCCAGCCTGAGACATTGCTGTCGCGAGCCGGGTTTCAATGCCAATTCCAAAGCGGACCCAGCTTGCAGTCGCTGCAACACCTAACAGCAGAGCACCGCCACAAATCGTGACAAACGACACGTTGCCAACCCACCAGGCCGTGCCGATGACCAGAAACACGTTAAACCATGTGAAGAAGATGACGATCCGGGAGAACTTCTCCCGCAGCATATCCAGGCCCGACAATTCGGTTACTGTTTCGCTCATTCCTGGCTCTCCATAGATAATCCGGTCAATCGCGCGCAGGCGTATGCAACCGTAGACGACGCGACAAATCCTGCTCCCGCCCGATAGAGGCGGGTGACAAATCCACTATCCGATGCTTCGGTAAGCGCAATCCAAGACGTAGAAGGCGCGGACATCAGCCGGCCTTCGGCCTTGGCAACCACCTCTAAGGCAGATGTACCCCAGGGTTTTGCGAAAACGACAACTGGTCCATTGCCAGACGGCACGAGACTCCCAAGAAGCATGATCAAACAACTTCCCAAGAAATAAATAGCCGCAAAGCGTTTCACGGATTTCGTCAATCGCCTCCCCCAGATGCGCGGAGCATTTGGTAAGCGATTATCCTTAGGGCAATTTAATAAACTCTAAAGCAAACCGTCATTATACAATTTTTACGGGTAAGCACTTGCTGCGCATCCGCTTTTTCTGAAGTTCAAACCCCTTCGCGCCACTTATGCGCAAACGCATTCTTGCCTCGGAACAGTGGAACCAAAGCACACTGATTCGCGGCCAGGTTTCATCGATCTATGGAACCTGAAAACCTACGCCATTAGCTAGAGATGAAAACTAGATATCCTGGCCAAGGCCGACCGGACACGCTACGCCAGTCCCGCCAATTCCGCAGTATCCATCTGGGTTTTTCGCCAGATACTGCTGGTGATAGTCCTCGGCGAAATAGAATTCGTCCAGCTTGCGTATTTCAGTGGTGATTGTGTTGCTAATCCCACCGCTGCGTAGCGCCGACTGATAAGATTCTTTGGATGCTTCAGCGTACTTTAGAAGAGTGTCGGTCGGAACATAGATGGCGGACCGGTATTGAGTGCCCGTATCATTACCCTGACGCATCCCTTGCGTTGGGTCATGGTTTTCCCAGAACACTTTTAACAGATCGCCTATTCCAATCTGTTCCGGATCATAGACAACAAGTACGGCTTCCGTGTGCCCAGTCCGGCCAGTACAGGTCTCATGATAGGTCGGATTGGGCGTAATCCCGCCAGCATAACCAACCGCCGTCACATGAACGCCCGGCAAAGACCAGAACAGACGTTCTGCCCCCCAAAAGCAGCCCATGCCCAACAGCACTGTTTCCAGTCCGTCTGGATAGGGCCCGGTCATCGATTTCCCATTTACAAAGTGGGGGGCCTCAGGATGGATCGCGTCTTGGCGCCCGGGAAGCGCCTCTGACGCGTTCGGTAAAGAGAACTTTTTACTCAACATGGTCATGAAAGACATGATCGATTCCCGGATCATTAATGAAAACCAGCGGACACCGCCACCTTTGGCCCACCGATAGGCAAAACGGCAGGCTCTGCCACATTATGTGGAACTTTTATCCAGCTTGTCCATGACCTTTGGCCAGAACAGGAACTGCCAATTCAAGCGTAGCGGAAGCGTTGTTTCTGCCGCCGGGCACCCAACCAGAGGAACATCAAGCCAAAACCTGCAAAAACCACCCACGCCGGCCAAGTCAGCATAGTTTGAATCATCGGATCCCAGACCGTCGGATGTACGTACCGTTGAATGACTGCCTGAGACAGGTTCAAAGTTTCCGGAGACATTTCAAACCAAAGCTGGCCAAGCGGTTTGAGCGTCACGCCCGATTCTGCAATTGACCGGCTGGCGTCCGAAATTCCCGATATGATTGCTAGCGCAAGTAAGACCGCGCCTAATACTCGTAATACAAATTTCAAAATACTTACCATTGCCGTACCGTAGGGCTTGTAATCCCAATAAATGTTGAACCAAGCGGGGAGTGTTTTTTACCGGCTTCAAAAACATAACCAGCGGCAACTCCGCGCCACCCATAAATATTAACTTCAAAATCTTGATCAAGTATTCCCGTTTAACACTTTTGTGTTCACCGCGCCAACAAAAGGCGCTTGCAATTTTCGCAGATAAGACCGGATCAGCCTGAGACGATCAATTCTGCTGCTTTCGAACTGATGCACCAAGGAGGTATGAGACAAGCAGCACTCATAAATTTCCGGCGTACCTCAACGCCTTGATCTCTTTGTTTAACTGGTCTTCCCCCGGCCGAAGAATGCACACTGCCCCCCGTTTTTCAGATGCAGCTTTAGTCCCAAAAACGCACTATCCCCAGCCCTGAGGAAATAGATGAAAAAAAACTTCTTCGAGCGCTTGCCTTCAACCGCCGCATCAGTATATTGCGCCCACTCAAGCGGGACACTGCTTGCGACGGACAGGTGGCCGAGTGGCTGAAGGCGCACGCCTGGAACGCGTGTATACGGGCAACCGTATCGAGGGTTCGAATCCCTCTCTGTCCGCCATTTTCTTCTGAAGATATCGAAAACAGCTCTATGCATGCCCGCGTGTCTGCTCGGGGCTGTTGATATAGCTATGTCCGGTTCAAACGCGTTTCAATGAGCCGATAAAAGACGAAGTCCCAAGATACCGCCGGACCATCAGTTCGATCATGATGGAGTAGACGATCAGCGAAACGGTGGTCGCGATAGCCGCGCCGTGCATACCAAGCCACGGAATCAGCGAAAAATTCAGAACCAAATTCAGGCCCGTGGACGCCGCCTTTGCTTTGAATTCTGCGTATTCATAGCCAACCATTTTCAGCGCATCTTCTGCCCCGCCCGTGCTGGCGCGCACCAGAAGCCCGAGCGCCAAGATCGGCAGCAGAGAATAGGCCGCAGTAAACTCTGCTCCGAACAGCCACAACAAGGGCCACCCCGCCACAAGAATTCCAACCGTGATTGCAAGTGTTGGCCAAAAGATCCACCGCACCGAATTGTGCACAAGTTCGCGCAAAGCAGCCAGATTGTCTGTCGCTTTGAAGGACGACATTTTTTGCGCCACTGCGCTTAAGACCGAAAACTGCACAGCTGCGATTTGGGACGTGATCCGTGTTGCCGCGAAATATAGAGCAACGGTGGCACTGTCTAGGAACATCCCCAAGATGATAATGTCGCTGAAGGTCAGGCAGAGCTGAAACCCACTGGCTAGAAGCATCGGCAATGCTGTTTTCATCCAGTGCCTGCGATCTGTCTTCAAAGGTGTTTTCGGCAGAATTTTCGCGGTTCTACGTAGAAAAATCACCAGTTGGCCACCGGCTGATAAAAACAATGCCAGCAGAACACAAAGCAAAGCCGTGGCCGCAGTTACAGTGTTCCCGGCAAGGACAAAAGCCAAAACCAGAACCATAATCAGAGCCTGACGCAAGACATAAGGTGGAATGTGGCCAAGACCGGTCCAGGAAAAGGAGAGCGCGTATCCCTCCATCAGCTCCTGTAAAGCCATCAGCGGCAAGCATAACAGGGCCAGGACAATGAGGGTTAAATATCCCGCGGGAAGAGTTTGCTCAGATACGAACGCCCAGGACATGCCGATGACCGCCAATCCTACGGAGGTGATAAGCGTGAGCGACAGGGCGTTCCAAATAAATCCCCAGGCAAGATCATACTTTCCGGTGTCCCGATATTCAGCGATGAAGCGGGTGGCCGCTTCACTCAGACCAAAGCTGGTGACCAGCCCGCCGACCATGATCCAGACCCAAAAATAGGAGTAAAGACCATACTGCTCAGCGCCAAGAAGCTGGGCGAGCAGGATTTGGCTGCCAAAACCAAGCGCTGCGGCGGCGATTTTCACGGCAAGCGCTGTCAGTGCGGCATAATGCAGCTCAACGGATGCTCCGATCAATCCGAACCGCTGTGAAATTAGGTTCTTCAGCTTTCGAAGACGCTTATCTCCGCTCGTCCGCAATTAAGTTACCTTTTTTAGCGTATGCGGCCAATGAGCCCGTTACAGCTGTCCCGGAGGGTTTTCGCTACGCGCCGCGAGTTGATAATACGATCTATCCTCTTAACTCCTGACCGCTGGC
This sequence comes from Roseibium sp., assembly GCF_965216085.1. GTDB lineage: Bacteria > Pseudomonadota > Alphaproteobacteria > Rhizobiales > Stappiaceae > Roseibium. The sequence continues at coordinate 5,039,228 of NZ_OZ244138.1, forward strand.
TGGCGGTAACATAAACCGCTTCGATTGTCTTACGCTCAAGCCAATACTTGTTCAGCAAGTGATTTCCGTCAGTGCACGAATCCAGCAGCTGATAGTCCCCAGTTTCCAGAAGATTTTCCAGCAACCAGGTGTATGCAAGAATGCCCGGGCTGCATTGCGCCAGAGAAACATCAATTCCAGACCTCACGCCGAACACATGACCTTGCGAAACCAGATTGAACAAGCCGGCTATGATGCGCCCATCCAGCCGGATTACCGTTAAGAGTGCCGCGCTCGGCAAGATCTCCGGATTGAAAGCGTTGAGGGCAAAATCGCGCGAATCTTTCTGGCTGTTGAAAGCAGTTCCCATTTGCCCTTTCCAGCCAGACGCCTCAAGTTTGAGCAACTCCTCCAAAGCATCCGAGAATTCCGGATCTGATTGAGAAATGTTTTCAAACGTTACCGTGCCCTTTTCGGCCAGCTTGCGATGCGCCGCTCTTAAGTTTCTCGAGCGCTTTTTCGACCATTTCTTAGTGTAGTCAGCGTAAGAAGAAACAGGTTTTGCGACAGCACGCTCGTGGCTGTTTTCAACGTTTCGAATGATACCTTTGCCCGAAACGAGATTCTGAAGGGCAAGCCCACTCTGGGTGTCTGCCCCCAATTCACGGCAATGTAGTACATCTGGGAGATTGGGATGGCGTGCCAGAAATTCCAAGAAGCACGACCACACGGTTTCTACAGTTTCGATCGTTTCACCTGAAATTAGCGGCACGGTGTTCCCAGTCACGCAGTCCCGCCATAACTCGCAAACCGGATGAAGATACCCGTACCGGATCCCCTTCACCGAAATTGGAAATAGACCTACCAGCTTCTTGGGTCCGTCGCCTTGCCATACGAGCACAAGCTGGCAAGAGGTTTCGGGACAAAGATGTTTGGCGCTGGCCAGCAAATAAGCCGGACTATAATAGGGGGTGGGATCAACGGCCCGCTCTGCCAATCGCAGCCAATCTCCCATGAAGTGGTTGGCTTCCGACAACGGAACCAGCTCAGCATCAAATTTTTCCGGCTTGTTAAGATGGCGCTCTTCGTTTGTTAATTTTTGGTTTGAATACTCTTTTTCGCCTGCAGGATTGGTAGGTTCAAAACTTCGACGCTTCTGAGTTGCCAACTCACCCATGCGAAATACCCTAAATAAAAACAGTTCTGCCCGATTTGACGTGTCCTTACACGACCGTAGATGTTGTACATCCACTTCTGGAAAAAAGTCTTAATCTGGCAATTTTACGCATGACAGAAATGCTATGGGATGGAGCGGATGACTCCATTCCCGCGCTCGCGTCAGGTTTTCGGAAACAAGCGGCAATTTCGCTTTCCGAAGGTCTCTACTTAGGCACCAATAATCGGCTTTGAGTGTAGCTGGCTGTGTACCGGCATTGTGCTTCTTCCCGCATGCACGCCACAACTGTACGAAAATGCCAGAACTCCCTTTTTGGCTGTCGTCTAGCGGAATTGGGGCGCACGCAGAAAACAATGCCTGGCGTGCGCTCCGAATACAGCCGTTAGAAGGAATCGAACATCAACGAATTCGCCGCGAAATTCGCATAGTCCCCAGCAGACATCTCTATGGAGCCAATGATGTTGACCGTATCAGTGGAATCCAGAAGGTTATTCACGCCAAGATCATCGACATAACCGATGACCGCGCTCCCTGTTTCCAGATCCGTATCAAAATAGGAAACCAATACACTGGTGTCCGCACTCAAAGCTGCCCCATTGTTCACATTGACCGTACCGGTACCAATCGCCTCACTGAAGCTCGTCGCGCTCGTATCTGTGAAATTGATAATCTGGTGCTCTGCAGCGTCAGCGACGGCCCCCGCATCAGCTGCAACCTCCAGCACTGAGACCAATCCGCGATCGACCGCCGCACCGATATCACTGTTCGCCCCATCTCCATGAATGGTTGAGAACGACAGGGAAGCGGTGTCATCGGCATCCACATCGTCAATCGAGAACAGTATTGAATCGCCCGAACTCGCATCGACACCGACAGTAAAGCCACTTATCGCGTCACCGCCAAAGAACAACGTGCCATTTTCGACTTCGAATATACGGAGCACATCGTCGCCACTGCCAAGTGCCGCGGTGTCTGCGCCAGCTCCCAAGGATATGTCATCTCCGAAGTCTGAACCTGTCAGGTTAAGAGTGCCATCAGTTTCATGAATTCCGACGAACATCAGGCCATCGGTAAGAGCAGATGCATCAATGCTGGTGGCAGCTCCTGAAGCTGTTGTCTCATCTGCAATCACAAAGGTTTGGGCACCACCCGCCAACTCGATTGTTTCGAAGTTTCGGACAGCATCAAGATCGTCAAAGCCCTTAAGTGCGTCCGCCATAATGAGCGTGTCCGTGCCATCACCGCCGTCGATCAAACCGTCGTCGGACCTGACGGCGCAGGCGTTGTCCGCATCAAGCTTCAGCGAGTCGTTTCCGGAAGACAAAAGGACACCTCCGGCACCGCCGTTACCCAGATTTGACAGATCCACGTCGTATCTTGAGAAGTCGATGTCCCCGGCGGCCGTCAGGACGAGCGTTTTAGCTGCCCCAGTGTCTTCGAAGTTGGTCTCGTAGATGCTGTTCCACCGGTCTGCGGTACCGTTGACCCAGGTGTCTTGCGGTCCACTTCCATCAAAGACTCCAAGAAACCTGACACCATCAAAGAGATCAACCGTTGTTGTATGAGTATCATCTTCATAAATGTCTAGGTATTCGACCCCGCTGACATTGGTGAAGACATAGTGGGTATCTGCCGTGATATCAGCATCGATGATCAAGGCATCCTCGTTCCCATCACCGCCCAAAATGGTGGCGTTTTCTGCAGCCTCAGCAGTCACGACGATCAAGTCGTCTCCGCCGCCTGCGTCGATGTAAGCATCGCTTGTTTGAAGTTCATCAATCAAGTCGTCGCTGGCACCGAGCGTTACCGACAGGCCAGTGTGATTTGACAGTGTAATTTCCGAATAAAAACTTCCGCTTGTGTTCCCAACAAGCAAAGTCTGGCCATCGGCTTTCGTAACTGCTTCCAAGGCGCCAGAAGCGCCCTGGACTTCTATGTTTTCACCGTTGTGTTTATCCTCGATGTCGACTTCACCAATCGCATCTTCAAAAATAATGTTTTCGACGGACGTCAGATCCATATCAAGCTGGTCGGACACGTCGGATGCGTCGTTCGTCCGGACATCGTCAATTGCGAAAGTATTGAAGCCAGTAATGATGAGTGTATCGTCACCATCTCCGGCGTCGATGACACTCAAGTCTGCGTTGTCGAACGTACTGTAGATAGTGTCACCCAAGTCGGTTGCTGAATTGGTCGCGTTAACAGCAACGCCGCCAACCAAAACCTGTGAGGCTCCAGCTTCCAGCAGAATAGTGTTTCCGGTTGGGCTGGCACCGCCTCCGCCACCACCGCCTCCGCCGGCCCCGGCGTCACCATCATCGCCATCCCCGATGCCGAGTGGCGTATCGGAGTTTCCGCCAGACAAATCTGTACCCGATAGAGTCTGTGCACCTGGACGGTTCTCAAACTGGCCGTGCATAATCCAGTGCTGATATGCGGTCATCTGCCCGGCATCTACAGCGGCCTGCACATCGGGATTGGCGGCAAGATAGGTTGCCGAATCAAAGACATCGTCGCCTTCGCCAATTGCCGGGTGACCGAGTAAAGCGTCGATGGTCGGATTAGGCACACGACCTTCTGCTGCACCATACGTCAAAAAATGATGAAACGGGTTCACGCCGGCAGCGGCAACATCCGGGTTTTCCGAAAGGTAAAAGGAGGTATCAAAGTGTTCGTTTGGATCGCGGCCTTCCGACCATCCAAACAGATTGTAATGTTCTTCTGCCGAGGCAACTGTTCCGGCGGCAACCGCTTCTGCAACATCTGGGTTGTTGGCCAGATAAAAGGTTTCATTGAACGCAAATGACATAATTTCCCTAACAAGGATACAGCTGCTGTGACGGGCAAACCACCATCACGAATTAAGAGAACCGCACTGTTTTTGCGGCGCAATAGACCCGCCAGATATACCTAACGAATTATTAAGATCAACTATTTTTAGATTAAATCAATGTATTGATCAAATTCTTCACCCGTCATTCAAATATTAACCAAAATATTGCCACAATTAACCTTAATTTCAGGAAATATAAATTCATAACAATGAAATTAAACTCAGACTGAAGACTGATTCCACACAATTTCCACTTGATACATCAAATTCTCCCGACTTTTGCACCTCACCACTCCGATGTTTCAGAAGTCCAGTTGGCATCTGCGCATTAATCCAGCGCTTGTTAAATACAAGAACACTTCAATACTTCCGTTACAGAGAAGCCATGAGGCCAATCATCACTGAGATACCGGTATTGCCCCATCTCCAATCCCTTGCTTTTTCTCCAAAACAGGCGTAATCGCCTCGGCTCCTTTCAATGAACCAGACATCGTTTGACTGACCCTGCCATGCGGTGCCGGACGTTGAGCTGTTGCGGAACAAAGGCACCGGCATGAAACACACCATCGGGCTCGACTTTGGAACTTCCAACACCGTTGCGATGGCCGCAACTGGCGCAAGCTCTGCCACGGCTGTCGACTTCTGCCGTGACGAAGACACTGTGGCGTCCCTGCCCTCTGTTCTCAGCTTTTTGGACAAGGGCGCCGCCAAAGCACCGCACCCCGAAGTCGGTCCCTGGGCTATCCGTCAGTTCTTAGAAAGCTTTGGTGATGTCCGCTTTATCCAGTCCCTGAAAACCTTCGCTGCAAGTTCAGCGTTTAAAGGGACCGGATTTTTTGGTGTTCCTTTCGATTTTGAAAGCCTGATGGCAACATTTCTTGCGTCCGCTTTTGAACGCGCCAATCCGCAAATCGATCCCGCCGCAACCAAGCTTGTAGTCGGCCGTCCGGTTGAGTTCGCGGGCCACAACCCCGATGAAGCACTCGCAATGGCCCGTTACCGGACCGCCTTCCGCAAGCTTGGCTATGAAGACGTTTTGTTCGTCATGGAGCCAGTCGGGGCTGCGTTTTCTTATGCTCAATCGCTTAAACAGGACACCACCATTCTGGTGGCAGATCTTGGCGGTGGCACCACCGATTATTCCCTCATGCGGTTTGAAACGGCTGCCGGCCACATGCAGGCACACCCGCTTGGGCGCGGCGGAATTGGCATTGCTGGAGACACGTTCGACTACCGGATCATCGATCAGGTCGTACTGCCGAAACTCGGCAAAGGGTCACAATACAAAAGCATGGGTAAAACCCTCGATATTCCGCCAAACCTTTTTTCAAATTTTGCCCGCTGGCACATGCTGTCGATCTTCAAGACGTCAGACGATTTCAAGGAAATGAAAAAGCTGCTGCGCTGGTGCTTGGAGCCGGAGAAGATCGAGCTCTTCATTGAACTGGTCGAAGAAGACCAGGGGTATCCGCTTTACAAATCCGTTTCCGAGACCAAGGCCCGCCTGTCATCCGAAGACGCGGCCGAATTGGTGTTTGCCCCCCTCGGAGCTAATTTCAAGGCCATAGTTGCCCGCACGGATTTTGAGGACTGGATCGCCTCGGATCTAGCAAAGATGAACCGGGCGCTTGATGACACACTTGAACGCGCCAATCTGGCGGAAACGGAAATCGACCGCGTGTTCATGACGGGCGGAACATCCTTTGTACCAGCCGTCCGCAAGATGTTTGCTGACCGGTTCGGGCAAGACCGGATTTCAGGCGGCAACGAATTAACATCCGTTGCCAACGGTCTCGCTTTGATCGGTGCCCGTGAGGATGCGGCAGAATGGGCGATCGCAGCTTAGATTTCAGCCATACTCTAAAAGGCCGATCTTCGCCATCAGGTCCGGCTACGGTTTCCTGACGCGCATCGTTGGGCTCAACCGGCATCAGACTTACTGGCAAGCCTGTCAAATTTATCGTTGCCCATCTGATGCGAACTGTCCTTGAGAGAGCGCACTCGGCCTCGCAAGAGGCGAGGCCGAGTGCGCTGATCATCAACCGATTGCTTTACGCAAGACCGGGATACGTTTGACCAGCAGATAGTCAAGCGCCAGAACGCTAAGCAATGTGATGCCGACCAGCGGAAATGCCAACGACAAGAACAGCATGAGGATCATGGCTCCACGCCAATGCGGAAGATCCTCCGGCGTTTTCGGTGCAACAATCCGCAAGGCTGCACCTTTGGGTCTGCGGATCCACCACATCACGACGCCACTGATGCACAGGAAAATCACCGACAAGCAGGCAATCGTGTTGAGGATCAGGTTCCACAGTCCAACCAATCCCATATGAAGCGGGATACCGACTGCCATAGCCTTCGCTGCCAGCGAATAATCGGCGAACCCCACCGAAGCCAAAATCTTGCCGGTAAATTGATCCACATGAACCGTTCGATCTGAGAACGGATCTTCGGCGTCGGAACTCATCGTATCCTGGTTGATGGTCCAAACACCTGCCGTGCCTTTGGGATAGGCAATCCGGTAACGGGCATTGAACCCGATGGCTGCTGCTAGGTTCGAAATGCTATCAATGTTGACGGGCGCCTCGTCCACCGTTCCGGTCACACCTTGATTTGAACCAGAGGCCGGCATAGGCGTTTGTTCCAATGCCCAAGGGACATCCGAGGCAGCGTCGTGGTTCATGGATGCGTGGGTGTCATCTGACAGCGGAACATTGTTCCACTTTTCGGCCGGAAACGTGTTCCAGGCTTGCATCAGCTTGCTGCCCCAGATCCCGGTCCAGGCCATCCCTGTGATCAGGAACAACAGTAATATGGCAGACAACCAGATCCCGATGCTGGAGTGAAGCGACCGCCAGAGTGCCCGGCCCTTCTGACGCACATCAGGAAACAGCACTTTGGAAACGCCACCACCACGCGGCCACCAGAGATAAATCCCGGTTACGATCAGAACAATCGACAGGCCAGCTGCAATTTCGAGCAAACGGTCACCCGTGACGCCCAACAACAAATCGCTGTGAATGCTGTCGGCAAAGTCGTACCAGCCTTGCCGGCGCACCCAAGTTTCAACGACGTCTCCGGTGTACGGATTGACTGCTACCATGGTCTGGCCGGTTTCGCCTTGAAGCCTGAAAACCGAAACGCTTTCAGCGCCCCGGCCCTTCAGCCACTCAATAACCTGGCTGCCTGGTATTTGAGCGGCGGCGGCCGACGCCTGGTCCGATACGCTCAGCACCTCGGCGTTTGCTGGGACCGGTACAGTTATCTTTTCTCCGTCGCGGCCATCGAACAGGCCGATATACATCATCATCATGCCGGTAACCGCCAAGATGATCAGGAACGGCACCACAAAGATGCCGGCGTAGAAATGCCAGCGCCAAGCTGCCAAATAGAAATGCGATTGGGATGGCGTGCTGTCCGCCGCCTGTGTGTTTTGTGTCATGAGTGTTCTCGCAAAGGCCGCAGCACAAACCTGTGGTTTGTCGGCCAGTTATTAAGTTCAAAAGGATGGATTGGACTTATGCGAGAAAAGGCGGAGCACGGGCCCCAAGACGGCTTGTGATTTTGCGCCGGATCTGCTGGGCCGTGCTGACCGGCCAGGGGAGAATTGCAGGAACACCGAACTCTCTACCGCTTGCAATATCCGGCGCAACGATATCAGAACCGAAAAAGCTGAAAACACAGTGGTTACTTGTAGACGTGTCTTCGTTTTGATCTGTGGGAACCTCTTGACCGGTCTCATCAAAAACAACGGTCCGAAGTCCGTCCGTGGTACAGATCGTAACGGTAAACCAGCCATCACCGGTCGAAGCCGGCATGACACCTTTTGGTAGAGCCGAGACAAGCAGAAACGGCAGAAGAAGGAACGCTCCTATCCTCTGCCGTAGCTGCTTTTTTGTCCGTCCGATAAATTGCACCGGCCTGAGCCCCTCAACTCTCTACGTACAACCCCCTATATGGTTTGGTCCGCAGTGTAAATTGTTGCTTGGTCGAAGAGTGTTCGCTCTAGAAATCATTGTGGACGGCTGCATGACGCCAGTGGCTCAATTCTTGTCGGATTGATGCTTGATCCGGCAAAGGTGCTCCCCTAAGGTGCCGCCACCTGACGGCGTCCTGACAGGGACTGAAAGCGATTCTGGATGCGGCTGACCCAGTCCGGGGGCCAAGGCCGGAGCTGTTAAAGGCAAGTGACCCGAGCGCGGTTGACAGACCGCGCCGAAGAGATCTGTCTTTCTTTCTCCCTTTCGCAACTTGCCGTATTTGTTCGCCGAAACGGCATTAAGATAAGGGAAGACCATGACCACCAGGATCGTCCTGTCCGGACTGCTCACCATATCCGCACCTACCGCTGCTTTTGCGCATGCAGGCCATATCGGTGAACTTGCGGGTCATGCCCATTGGGTCGGTATTGCAGCTCTTGCTGGCGCCGCCGCGATTGCCGGTGTAGCAGCATGGGCAGGCCGTAAAACCGATCAAGCCGACGGCGAGGAAGAAGCCGCAGATCAGGATCACGGCGAAACAGCTGAAGAAGCTGTCTGACAGAATAACTGAGTAGTTTTCGTGCCGACCACCGAGAAGCCACACTATGCCTATGAGACGGAGCCTGCGGAGATTTACCGCCAGTCCTTCTCCATAGTGCGGCAAGAAGCTGATTTGTCTCATCTGCCGGAGATGCTGCATCCAGTGGCTATCCGCCTGATTCATTCCTGCGGCATGACCGACCTGCCACAGGACCTGGTCTGGTCCGAAGATGTCTTGAGTGCAGCTCAATCCGCCTTCGCAAAAGGGGCGCCGGTTTTCTGCGATGTTGAGATGGTGGCGCACGGCATCATCAAAAACCGGCTGCCTGAAGCCTCCAAGGTTGTTTGCACCTTGAACGATCCATCTGTTCCGGATCTGGCAGCAAACTTCAGCACCACCAGGTCAGCCGCCGCGGTTGAGTTGTGGCGCGATCAGCTGGAAGGCGCCATCGTCGCGATTGGCAATGCGCCAACAGCGCTGTTTCATCTTCTGGAGATGGTTGCTGCAGGAGGACCAAAACCGGCTGTAGTCTTGGGGTTTCCGGTGGGTTTTGTGGGCGCAGCGGAATCCAAGGATGCGCTTGCTGAAAATCCATTCGGCATTCCGTTTTTGGCAATCAAGGGCCGCCGCGGCGGATCAGCCATGGCTGCTGCTGCTGTCAATGCGCTGGCCGCCGGGCTGCCGGAGGAGGCCTGAGATGAAACGCTTGGTTTCGAAAAGGGGGCTGAAATCCGTCCCGGCTGAAAAGCCACTGCGCTCACGCGGCTTTCTATCTCAACCAGGTGGCCAACAACCCGGAGCAGACAACGGCACAGAATGCACGGAAGCCGGCAAACCCAACAAGTCCCGCGGACAACGGCAACCGATTGTGACCGGGACCGGAACACCCGAAACCTTGGCCACCAAAGCATCAATCCGGCGATACAAGCTGGAGGACAAATGACTACCTCCTGGCTGACTTTGATCGGGCTTGGCGAGGATGGATCATTTTCGACAGCCGCCCACACCACACTTGAGACTGCGGACATCATCTATGGTAGCGCGCGGCATTTTGAGCTCGTGCCGGCGCTTTCAGGCGAAAAACGCTTGTGGCCGTCGCCGTTTTCCAAGGTATTTGATGATCTGGCGGAACTGAAAGGCCGGTCCGTCGCCGTACTCGCAACCGGCGATCCGCAGTGGTATGGCATCGGTTCAAGCTTGGCGCGGTATTTTCCTTCAGAAGAAATGGCGGTCTTTCCAGCCCCGTCCGCGTTTCAGCTTGCGGCCGCGCGGCTTGGCTGGGCAGTTCAGGAGACGGAGTGCCTCTCCATCCATGGCCGCCCTGTCGACCTGCTGCGTGCACAGCTTTATCCAGGCGCCCGGTTTCTGGTTCTAACCAGCAACGGCAAAGCACCAACCCAAGTCGCCAAAATCCTCACCGAAGAAGGCTATTCCAAAAGCAGACTGACGGTTCTTGAGCATCTTGGCGGCAACAAAGAACGCACCGCATCCGGAACTGCAGCCGCTTGGACGGGCGACGTTGCTGATTTTCACACGCTTGCTGTTGAAGTGATCGCCGATCCGGGTACCAAGGTCCGTTCCCGTGTCCCTGGTCTTGCCGACGACTTTTTCCGTCATGACGGCAAAATGACAAAACAAGAAGTCCGTGCGGTCACGTTGGCCGCCCTCAAGCCCTATCCCGGTGCCCTTCTTTGGGATGTTGGGGCAGGTTGCGGCTCGGTTGCCATTGAATGGTTGCGCGCGGCAAACCGGACACAGGCGATTGCGCTGGAACCCCATGCCGACCGCCGCCAGATGGCCGCGGAAAATGCGGTAGCCCTCGGCGTCCCGCATCTGGACCTTCGCGATGCAAATGCGCCGGATGGGTTGCGGCAACTTCCAGAACCCGATGCGATTTTTATCGGCGGTGGCCTGACAGCCGATGGCATGATCGAAACGTGCCTTGAAGCTTTAAGGACTGGTGGCACGCTGGTTGCCAATGCTGTGACCCTGGAAAGCGAAGCAGTTCTTTTGGATGCTTACCGGCAGCACGGCGGCGATCTAAAACGTCTGTCCGTCCAGCGCGCGAGCGCGGTTGGCGGCCTCACCGGCTGGCGTCCGGCCATGCCGGTGACTCAATGGAGTATTACAAAAACATGAGCGGCAAGCTCTTTGGCATTGGACTTGGCCCGGGCGATCCGGAGCTGATGACCATGAAGGCGCACCGGTTGATCTCCTCAGCCAAGGTGATCGCCTATCCGGCTCCCGACACAGGCGAGAGTTTTGCCCGGTCGATCGCAGCAGCGGCAATCCCTGAAGGAACTCGGGAAATCCCGATTGTTGTGCCTATGCGCGTGGATCGGTTCCCGGCACAAGAAATCTATGATCGGGCCGCAAAAGAAATTGGCGCAGTCCTTGAGGCCGGCGACGATGTCGTCGTGTTGTGTGAAGGCGACCCGTTTTTCTTCGGCTCCTTCATGTATCTGTTCGAGCGCCTGTCGGGCCGTTTTGACTGCGAAGTGGTGCCCGGCGTTACCTCCATGACAACTTGCGCAGCTCAATTGATGCGGCCGCTAACATCGCGCAACGATGTGCTGACAGTCATTCCGGGCCCGCTACCCGATGTCGATATCCGTGCCAAAATCAACGAAGCGCAGGCGATCGCCATCATGAAAGTTGGCCGGCACTTGGCGCGTTTGAAGGCACTCCTTGACGACATGGGTCTTTTGGAACGAGCCGGGTACGTCGAACGGGCCAGCCTGCCGGAACAAAAGGTTCACCGCCTGATTGACCTCAATGCGGAAACCGCCCCCTATTTCTCTATGATCCTCATTTACAAGGGAGACGAAGCGTGGACGCTTCCCCCATCCTTCTCGTCCTGAACCAGGCTGGTCTCGACACCGCCGAGGACATCGCCAAACGGTTTTCGACCGCACGCATCCACGGACTAGCCGGTCGTGTGCCGACAGCCGATACTCAGTTCAATGAAACCATTGAACACCTTCAGATGCTGTTTAAGGCAGGCCATCCGATCATTGGATTTTGTGCCAGCGGCATTTTGATCCGGGCGCTGGCGCCGGTCTTGTCGGACAAGCGCAACGAGCCGCCTGTGGTCGCTGTGTCCGAAGACGGGTCCAGCATTGTCCCGCTTCTCGGCGGCCATCGCGGCGCTAACGAATTGGCCCGTCTACTCGCAAAAGGCCTTGGCGGGCATGCCGCGATTACAACGGCTGGAGACACCGCACTCGGTATAGCGCTGGATGCTCCGCCAAAAGGCTGGAAACTCGCAAATCCGGACGATGCAAAACCGGTGATGGCCGAACTCCTCTCCGGTGCGGCCGTTCAAATTCTTGGTCAGGCAGACTGGCTGAAACAGGACAAGCTGACGATTTCGGAAGATGCGGATCTCACTTTGCTCGCGACCGATGAGCCGGTAGATGGCTCACCAACACGGCTGGTATATCACCCGCAGCGCTATGTCGTTGGGGTCGGCTGTGCCCGCGGCTGCGCTCCCCAGGAACTGATCGATCTCGTTGATACACATCTGGCGATCCACAGCATTGCCAAGGGCGCAATTGCCTGCGTTGCGACCATTGACTTAAAGGCCGACGAAGCGGCCATGAATGCTCTCGCTGCCCATCTCGGAGCGCCGCTCCGGCTTTTCTCGGCAGAACAGCTGGAACTGGAAACACCGCGGCTGAAAAACCCGTCGGAAGTTGTCTATTCGGAAGTCCGTTGCCACGGAGTTGCTGAAGGCGCCTCCCTTGCTGCCGTTGGCCCTGACGGCCGCCTGGCGGTCGAAAAACAAAAGACCGCCAATGCCACCTGCGCCATCACCCGCGCGCTCGAGCCAATCGACGCGCAAACCGTCGGCCGGCCGCGTGGTCATCTGTCAGTTATTGGCATTGGCCCTGGCAAAGACGACTGGCGAACACCTCAGGCAACCAAGCTTCTGGCTGAGGCAACGGATGTAGTCGGCTATTCGCTCTATCTGGATATAGTGTCCGCCCACATCACCGGCAAAACACACCATAACTTTCCACTTGGTGCGGAAGAAGATCGCGTGCGCTTTGCACTGGAAGAAGCCGGCAAAGGCAAGAACGTTGCGCTGATTTCATCCGGAGATGCCGGCATCTACGCCATGGGTGCGCTTGTCTATGAATTGCTGGATCGAGACACTGATAATGGCGGGGTATCTGATGCGGCCAAACGCGTCAGCGTCACCAACGCGCCGGGAATATCGGCTTTGCAAGCCTGTTCAGCTCAGATCGGAGCGCCGCTTGGCCATGATTTCTGTGCGATTTCCCTTTCTGATCTCCTGACACCGTGGGACTCCATTGAAAAACGGCTGAACGCAGCGGCGGAAGGCGATTTTGTCATCGCCTTTTATAATCCCGTCTCGAAGCGCCGCCGGACGCAGTTGACGGCGGCCAAGGAAATTCTTCTAAAGCACCGTCCGGCCGACACGCCGGTGGTGCTCGGTGTCAATCTTGGCCGCCCGGAAGAGACCTTGCGCGTGCTCACATTGTCAGAGCTTGAGGTTGATGATGTCGACATGCTGACCACCGTTATGGTCGGCTCGTCCAATTCCAAAGCGGTAACACGCGGCGACGGCAAACCTTTTGTCTACACACCGCGCGGCTACGCCAAACGCATCGACGCCCCCAAAGGCCAAAAAACGGAAAACAGCAAATGACCGTACACTTCATTGGCGCCGGTCCCGGCGATCCGGATCTGATCACCGTTCGCGGTTTGAAGCTGATCCAATCCTGTCCGGTCTGCCTTTATGCCGGCTCCCTGGTGCCGGAGCAGATCGTTGCGGCCGCTCCGGAAGACGCGCGAGTGATCGACACCGCCCCGATGACCCTTGATGAGATCATCGCGGAAATCGAGACCGCTCATGCAAACGGCCAAGACGTCGCCCGCGTTCACTCCGGAGATCCGTCGATCTATGGTGCCACCGCCGAACAAATGCGCCGCCTGGATGCGCTCGGTATTGACTATGACATCACGCCCGGTGTTCCGGCGTTTGCTGCCGCAGCTGCTGCTCTAAAAACCGAACTGACAGTTCCGGAAGTTGCACAGACCATCATTGTCACCCGCACGGCCATGCAGTCCTCGGCCATGCCAAACAATGAGGACCTCGATACGCTCGGCAAAAGTGGAGCAACGTTGGCCATTCACTTGTCGATCCGGAACTTGCGTGAAGTCGAACGGCAATTGACTCCACACTACGGTGCTGACTGCCCAGTTATCGTGGCTTACCGTGTCGGCTGGCCGGATGAATCCTTCATTCACGGTACGCTCTCAACCATCGCGGAAAAGGTCCGGGCTTCCAAAATCACCCGCACCGCACTGATCTTTGTTGGTCACGCCTTGAAACCAGGCGAGGACTTCCGCGAGAGCGCCCTTTATGACGCAGATCATGTCCATGTTTTAAGGCCGAAGAAAAAAGCGAAGGGTTAAACCTGAGCGCTTCGAATACAGGCAAGATTGCAGCTGGGAGCCTATTGTTTTCAGCTGCGATCTATCTGGGTCGCCGGGTCGAGGGCAATGATATGCGCGAAAGACCCCATGACATTCCCGGTGCGCAACCCCATGTCGGCTAGGTCCTGGCCTTCAGCATCCTTGGCTGCAAAGAGCCGGTCGGCATCACCTTCGCAGACTATGCTGGCGTAGTGAAATTCATGTGCCGACAACGGCGAATCCCAAGGAACGCCAGCGAACGACTGCAAACAACGGTACCCTAAATGCCGTTTGCGCGTCTGAAAGCTTGTCTCAAGCGGCAACAAGCCCAGCATCTCGTGGCATTGGCCGTTTGCATCGATCAAGCCGTCGCCAAGCACCATATAGCCGCCACATTCCCCATAGATCAGAGCGTTTTTGTCAGCGGCAAACCGTAATCCGGACTTAAACACCTGAGCATTTGCCAACCGGTCCGCATGTAGCTCAGGATACCCACCCGGCAGATAGACGGCGTCAACGCCGGGATCAGGCCCCTCATCTGCCAACGGCGAAAAGAAGGAGATCTCCGCGCCCCTCCGGCGCCAGTGGTCCAGCAAATGCACATAAGAAAACGCAAAGGCAACATCCTTTGCAACGGCGATCCGCTGGCCAAGAGGAGTTGGAAGTTGAACGTTTGATGACTTCTGAGCGGGGACAATGTCCCCGGCCAGACCCATCACTGCAGTCAGATCCACATTCTTGGAACAGATGTCTGCGGCCGTCTCAAGAAACGCTTCCAACCCGGCATGTTCAACCGCCTGGACAAGACCGAGATGGCGTTCGGGCAATACCAGTTCTTCCGTTCGCGGCAATGCCCCAAGGATCTCGATATCGAGACCAGCCAAGGCTTTGCGCAACATCTGTTCGTGCCGCGCACTGCCCACCCGGTTCAAAATGACACCCCTGACCGAGATATCGGACCGGAAGGTTTGAAACCCGCGAACAAGCGCTGCCACCGACTGGGCCTGTTTTGCGCAATCGACCACCAGAATGACAGGCACATTCAGACAATTTGCAAGATCGGCCGCCGATCCCACACTGTTCGCTGCGCCGTCAAAAAGCCCCATCGCTCCTTCGGCAATCAACAAGTCATGACCGCTGGCATGTCCTTTTGCCAAAGCTTGAAGCGATCGGACCTCCATCGCCCAAGCGTCCAGATTGATGCTGGGACGGCCGCTTGCTGCTTCATGGAATTTGGGATCGATATAGTCCGGTCCGGATTTTGCCGAGACCACAGATTGTCCGGCGTTCTTCAAAGCCCGTAGCAGCGCGAGCGTCACTGTCGTTTTACCAGCGCCGGATGACGGTGCCGCGATCAACAGGCCTTTTGTGTTTGGCAAAGGCTGTTCAACCGGCATCGGACTGACGGGACTTGGAGCGCAGTCCGAGCGGATCGGATTGAAGAACCTTGCCAGACATGGCTCCGAGCCAATCGAGACCGGACCTGAGCCGCACCACCTCACCAACACAAACGATAGCCGGGGGGTTTAGTCCTGCTTCGGCGACATCCTGAGCGCATCTGCCCAGCGTTGTTTCAAGAACGTCTTGGGTATCCAAAGATCCGTTGCACACGATAC
The DNA here is from genome assembly GCF_965216085.1 of Roseibium sp. Classification (GTDB taxonomy): domain Bacteria; phylum Pseudomonadota; class Alphaproteobacteria; order Rhizobiales; family Stappiaceae; genus Roseibium. The sequence goes on from NZ_OZ244138.1 coordinate 5,054,802, forward strand.
CCACAGGCTCATCCACAGACCGTCCTCCGGCAATCAGTTTGCCGGCAATCGTTTCCAGGTGTTTCATCGCCATATACATGACGATGACTTGCGATCCCTTGGCAATTCCGTCCCAGTTGATTGCATCCGGAGCAAGGCCCAGCTGATCGTGGCCGGTCAGGAAGGTGACCGCCTGATTGCAATCTCTGTGCGTGGCTGGAATACCGGCATAGGCAAGGCCGCCGATCCCCGCCGTTATGCCCGGTATAATCCGGAACGGAACCCCCGCTTCAACCAAACCAAGCGCTTCTTCACCGCCCCGGCCAAACACAAAGGGATCGCCACCTTTCAGGCGCAGAACCCGTTTTCCGGCCCGAGCGTACTCAATGAGTTTGAGGGTAATGTCGCGTTGATTGGGGCTCGGTTTTCCGCCGCGTTTGCCCGCATAATCGAGCACAGCGTCTTGTTTCGCCCATTCGAGGATGCTCTTGTCTACAAGTGCATCATAAACAACCACATCAGCCTGGCGCAGCCCGTTGACCGCATGCAGCGTCAAAAGGCCTGGATCGCCCGGCCCCGCGCCGGCAAGCCAGACCCATCCGGCTTCGAATTTGGGCAAAGACTGAGCGGACAAGGTCATTTGGGGATCATCGTGCATTACTTCTGTTTATCGTTTTGCCCTGCGAGCGCCAAGCCTTTCCCGGTATAAAGCTATGCGAAAGCGACATTTCATTTCTTGCGCTACGCACCTTGTGCAAAGTTCAGGTATAGAACATCCATGAACGAACCTGAGGGAAAAGAACTGCGGCGGGGCTGGACCACAGGCGCCTGTGCTACCGCGGCCGCAAAAGCGGCCTATCAAGCACTTCTGACGGGACGTTTTCCGGAGATCGTCGAGATCACTTTGCCTCGGAGCGGTACTGCCGATTTTGTTCTGACCCACCATGGTCTTTTGCAAGGTGAAGCCTTTGCCACGGTAACAAAGGATGCCGGTGACGATCCCGATGTTACTCACGGCGCGGAGATCACATCGACAGTGCGCCTCATGCCGAAGGGCGCCGGGATCTCTTTCAAGGCCGGACAAGGGGTCGGCACAGTAACCCGCCCCGGTCTGCCGATTCCCCCTGGCGAACCGGCCATCAACCCGGTCCCCCGTCAGATGCTGCAAACCGCGATCAACGAGATCAGCAGTACCTTTGATGGTTCTGGCGACGTCGAAATCAAAGTGTCGATCAAGGGCGGCGAACAGCTTGCACTAAAGACCATGAACCCGCGTCTTGGCATCGTCGGTGGACTGTCCGTTCTCGGAACAACTGGCATCGTACGGCCCTTCTCTTGCGCCGCCTGGATTGCATCGATCCACCGCGGCATTGATGTTGCCCGGGCAACCGGTCTGGACCATGTGGTCGGGGCAACGGGCGCAATGTCCGAAAAAGCTGTTCAAGGCCGCTATCAGCTTGAGGACGGTGCCTATCTGGACATGGGTGATTTTGCCGGTGGACTGTTGAAGTATCTCAGAAGCCATCCGGTTCCAAAGCTGACAATGGCGGGCGGCTTTGCCAAATTCACCAAGCTCGCCCAAGGGGCCCTGGATTTGCACTCCGCCCGCAGTTCGGTCGACTTTGAATTTCTTCAAGGCCTTTTGGCCGAGGCGGGAGCGACTTCCAGCCTGATTGAGCGTACGGACAAAGCAAACACGGCCAAGGAAGTTCTGGATTTTTCAGCAGACAGCGGCATTGACCTGAGCCCTTATCTGGCGCGGCGGGCCAAACAGGCCATCAAGACCATCTTGCGGGACGCCCCCATCTCAGTCGAAGTCTTTATTGTCGACCGGCAGGGCAACGTTCTCGGAGAGTGCGGTTTTGACGACTGACAATCCGCACATCCTCCTGCTTGCCGGAACTCATGAAGCCCGGCTTTTGGCCAAGCAATTGCCGGAACGCTTTCCCGGTGTACGCCTGACCGCTTCTTTTGCAGGTGTTGTCAAAGACTTGCCTGAGCTTGGCATCACAACGCGGGTGGGTGGATTTGGCGGCACCGAAGGGCTGGCGGCCTTTGTTAGAGCTGAAAATGTTTCGGCAATTGTGGATGCCACCCATCCCTTTGCGGCGCAAATGAGCCGGAATGCCTCCGACGTAGCAAACCAGCTTGGCGTGCCCTTGATCCGGCTTGAGCGGCCGGCTTGGTTCGCCGGTCCCGGTGACCAATGGCAAGCCGTTTCAACAATTGAGGAAGCGGCGATAGCACTTCCTGCCGGTGCCCGGGCCTTTCTTGCTGTCGGGCGCAAGGAAGTGTCGGCGTTCTATCATCGCACCGACATTTATGGTTTGGCGCGCATGATTGAACCGCCCGAAAACCCTCTGCCGGATGGCTGGTCCTTACTTTTATCGCGCCCACCACAGGACGCTGACGAGGAGGTTGTGCTCTTCGAACATCATAACATCAGTCATGTGGTGACGAAAAACAGCGGCGGGACACGCGCCTTTGCTAAGATAAAAGCCGCCCGGCGCCTTCAGCTGCCGGTCATCATCATTGAACGGCCCAAGTTACCCAACGCGGAAACGGTAGCAGGTGTTCCGGAGACGCTGGATAGATTGGCGAACTTCGTCGACAACTGATTTCTCAACTACCAAATTTTGGTCGAAGAATTTGATAGAGAAATCTTGGCCCGCCAAGGACATAACGGCCAATAAGGCGCCGCGGTTCCCTCAGTTACCGATAGAGCCATAAAGCTCAGATATCCGCTTTTCATTCAGCGCAGACACCGGTGCTGAGCAAACTAGGCTACTTAAGTTTGCTTGAGCGGATCGTGTATTACTTTACGGATTCTTGCGCCGGATTTAGCTCTGCAAAGTATCCTGGCTTCCGTCTTATCTAGTCTTAAAAGGTAAAGTCATTTTGGTCATATTGCCATGTCACATGAAAGAATTTGCTATCAAAAATTCAGACTTCATACTCGAGTTCCACGCCATCTCATATTAACCTAACTCCTGATTAGGGCTCAGGATTACTCCCTGCGGCAGTTTTCCTCTTGCGCAAGTCCGCTAGTCCTTCTTTTATGATTGTAGCTTCTAATAGGCTCTACTTGTTCAAGTGTCTTTACAGGCCATTGTATGATCAATCGTTTTGCGAACTATCCAAAGACAATTCAAAACATCATCTTTGCAGCATTGTTCTTGGTAATGCCTCTGTTTCTTTCTGATGCTTCGGCTAAAGAGCGTATTTGCCTTAGAGGCGTCAACATCGCAGGCGCCGAATTCGGCGGTTATGAAGGCGAATACGGCAAGGCGTATATCTATCCCTCAGATGCCACGTTGGCATGGGCGGCCTCAAAAAAGATGACGGCTATTCGGCTTCCCTTTCGTTGGGAGCGGCTCCAGCCCGAGCTTTTTGGCCCATTTGATCAAGCGGAATTGTCCCGATTACATGATACCGTCTCACGCGCCACAGAATTAGGATTATCTGTTGTCCTAGACCCGCACAATTTTGCCGAATACCGGGGTGTCAAACTGGGCAGGGGTGACTTCACCACCGGTGCGTTCGCTGATTTCTGGCAGAAACTCGCACCTGAGTTTTCGGACGACACCCATGTCATTTATCTCTTGATGAACGAGCCAGAAGGTGTCACGGCCGCCACCTGGTTTGAAGCGGCTCAGGCGGCGATAAATGCTATAAGGCGTACAGGTGCAGACAATCTAATCCTAGTGCCGGGAACAATCTGGACCGGGGCATCTCACTGGTTCGAGGGTCAACCGGGCGGCTCAAATGCTGAACTGTTCAAAGACATTTCAGATCCGATGGACAATTTCGCCTTCGAAATCCATCAGTATCTCGACGCCGATTTTTCCGGAACAAACGCGACTTGTCCGCGCACCGGTGACGCCATTTCTGCTTTAAAAGCCGTGACCGATTGGATGCGCCTTCATGGATTTCAGGGATATCTTGGTGAATTTGGCGGTACAAGTTTGCCAGATTGCCTAGAAGGGATTTCGGAAGTGGCCGCATTCATCAACGAAGAGGACGATATCTGGCTTGGTTGGGCGGCTTGGGCCGCCGGTGACTGGTGGGGCAATTATCCCTTGTCGCTTCAACCCAACAATGGCGTCGATAAACCACAGATGGACGTGCTTGAAGCCCATATTCCAACAACGAATGGCACGGCACCCGTGTGCGGGACTCCCGCCAACTAAGGTTTGACCCTGCCGGCATCACGGTGCTCAGGCTGATTACCCAAATTCACGGTCGCAGAGGTATCGAAACTCGGTCACCACGATCCCGCGAATAAATACGCATAGCCAGAAACAGGCTATCTGCACGTCTTCCTCTAGAGGTCGTTTTTGTTGTTGCCTTGCAACTTTGGCAGTGCGACAAAGTCCAAATGCCCGACCATCATGGACAGTCTTTTTTCGGCAATTTGCTGGCTCCGGAACTCCAGCCATCTATCCACCTTTGCTGGATCGAGGCCTTGTTTGCAGCCAACACGAGCCCAGCCGGACAGAAACTCTTTCAAGAAATTAGCGGCACCGGGCTCAATCTGCCAATCGGAAGCACCGTCTTGCACAAAATACCCCTTCGCGGTGAAGAGGTCGATTGCGCGCCGAGCTGCCTGCGGGCCGAGCGCCGGACCAAATCCCTTGTCGGTTTGCTGGTCTATGTTCAAGGCTTCCCGCAGTGACACATCCAAGGGGTCAGCTGGTTCAAACGTTGCCCGGCCATCGTAAGTGAGACTGGCTAGAAAGGGCTTTCCAGCGCTGGTCACAGCATCGACCAAACGTTGCAAAAAGTCCTCAGAAGCCAAATCCAAAAAAGCTGATGTGGTTACGGCATCGACTTCGGAAAGCGGAAGGCGATCCAACCCTTCGGCCAAATCTGCCTCCACAGTTGCGAGATTGGCAGGCGTTTTATCATACCTGCGCGAGGCAGCAATGGTCAGAAGTTCAGCGTCATAATCTGCCAAGGTCCAGCTGATGGCCGGAGTATCCGGTCGTGATAAGGCGGCAACCGTGGATCCGGCACCGCTTGCCAAATCGAGGACCTTCAATTCACGATCCGGAAGAGCAGCAAAGAATGCGTCTTCGACCTGTTTGTTGCGAGAGGCAAGATCCAAAGGTTCCCGCAGAGCCAGCCACTCAGCTGAAAACCCACTCATGACCGCACCTTTTCAACGACAGTTTCAAATACGGTCACCGCATCCCCCCAAGTTGGCAAGGACTGGGCCGCAACCTGCGCCTCTTGAGCCAGTTTCTGCCGCGCCCCTGGATCTGTGAGCAGCCGCTCTAAGGCGGCCTTAAGCGCCGGCACATCCTCAACACCACAATAGAGCGCACCGCCGTCGGAAAGTGTGTCTACGACGGCCCCCGCACCACTTCCGATCACAGGCAGGCCATGTGCAATTGCCTCGGTGTACGCCATTCCGTAGCCCTCATAACGGCTGGCGAGCACGAACACATCTGCCGCCTGATAAAAGTCAGACAACCGATCGTAGGGAACAGCTCCATGGAAGGTTAGACGGTCAGCCAGCCGCAGATCATCTGCCTGTGCATTGAGCGCTCGGACACACTCCGGATCAGCTTCGAGGCCACCGATGATATCGAGATGCCAATCATGCTCTTTAAGGCCAGCTAAGGCGGAAAACAGAAGATCGTAGCCCTTACGCTGTGTCACCGTGCCAATGGACAGCAACCGCACCGTTTTAGACGGCGCGCGATCTTTTGCCTTTGGCCGCTCGGTTCCAGGAAGCGCCACGCTGATTTTCTCGGACGGAACGTCAAACAGGTCTTTCAGCTGATCGGCAGTGGCCGGGCTCGTAACGATTATATGCCGGGCTTGGCTCAAGGCAGAGGCTTCACTGGCGTGCAGGTTTTGCACCTCGTCCTCCGACAGGCCATTTTCCTTACACAACGGATGGTGGACCAACGCCAAGATGGTCAATTTTTCTGCGAGCCGTTGCGCAACATCACCCAATACACCAAAGGCAAGTCCGTCGATGATCACCACACTTCTGGTGGGCAACGACGCTAAAGAGCCCTCGGCATACTGGAGCGTTTTTTCGTTCGGGAAAGGAAACCCAGAACCAAGTGAAATGGGATGAACATCCCAGCCATTTGAATTGAGGCCCGCAAGGATTTGGCGGTCATACCCATAACCGCCGGTCAAAGTGTTGAGATCACCAGGATAAGCAAAATAGAACACCGGCAGGACCATTCTAAACCTTGGCCTCGTACCAGGCCCGGGCAACATGGGATTCTGAAATCGTGATGCGGATCGATGTCAGCTCATCGCCTTTACGGCCAAGCCGGCCCTGCCGGGCCGCTTCCGCCAAATGATCATGCACATGTTTGGTCAAAAACTCTGTGGTCGTGTTGATCCCTTTGAATTGAGGCAGATCGTCCAGGTTTTTGTAGTTCAGCGGTTCCAGAACTTCCTTTAGCGCCTCATGAGCCCGGCCAATGTCGATCACCACTCCGTTTTCATCCAGAGCTTCGGCGAGGAATGCCGCATCAACCACAAATGTCGCGCCATGAAGTGCCTGGGCCGGGCCAAACAAGTCTCCCTTGAACGAGTGAGCAATCATCACATGATCGCGAACTTCAACTGCAAACATTCCTGTAATCCTGAATTTATTAAGTCTGGCCAGACGAGGCTGGCGCCTCAGCCGGTTGGTCATAAACGATGAGCGCCGCCAAGACATCTGACGCCTTGTTCAACACTTCGGGAAGTCTTACTGGGGTGTCCTCGAACGGAACCCGGTGGCTGATCAACTGATCTAGCCGGGGATCTTCGAGAAGAGACAAAGCTGTTTGCAACCGCCGACGATACGTCCACCGTGCTTGCCGTTCGGGTGGAATGGTTCCCACTTGACTGGAGATCAGTCTGATCCGGCGGCTGTGAAAGTCTGCCCCGAGCGGCACTTCAACCGCCTGATCGCCATACCAACTCATTTCTACGACGCTGGCGCCATTGCCCGCACAGGACAGCGCAGTGGTTAGACCAGCAGCCGTCGCACTGGTGTGAAACACAATATCTTGATCAAGAGGGACATTGTCTGGATGGCAAAACTGCAATCCCAATTCGCCAGCAATCTGCGCGCGTGCAGGATTTACATCGACCAGTGTCACAGTTGATCCAGGAAGCTGTCCGCATACGTAAGCGGTCAAAAGCCCGACAACGCCGCCGCCAACCACGCAGATGTGATCCCCAGGTGATGGTTTTCCATCCCATAAAGCATTGAGTGCCGTTTCCATATTGGCCGCGAGCACGGCCTTATGAGGCGGAACCGACGCGGGTACGGGAACACAAGCATCGGATGGGAGAGTGAAAAGATTTTGATGCGGATAAAGCGAAAAAACGGTCTGACCAATAAGATCGGCATCGCCGCCGATCACCTCGCCGACGCTGGCGTAACCGTACTTGACGGGGAATGGAAAGTCGCCCTCCTGAAAAGGTGCGCGCATGCGCTGCCATTCGCTTTCCGGAACAGCGCCACGGAAAATAAGCCCTTCAGTACCCCGGCTGACGCAGCTGTAAAACGTTTTGACGAGAACATGGCCCGGCTGCAAATCCGGGATACGTACATCCTTCAAAGCAACAGTTTCAGAGCCCATGTACCAGAGCGCTCGGGCTGCGCATCCGTTTGTAGCCGTCGCGCTACTCACCATTCACCAAGGTCTCCGAATTCTGTCACGTTTTTGCCACGACCCCATCATACCGCTAAGGCCACTATTGCTATGTTTGCGAGGATTGGAAGCCCCAAATATGCTGCAAGCCATTGATAAAATCACTTCATTTCAGGGTAACAAGACATTGACCGTCCGCCGGATCATCTTTTCATTGTTGTTAGCGACAAGCTTCCTTGCTTTGGCCGCGCTGATGTTTGTGACCTTATCGCCGGGTGGTAATTCGGCACTTGATCTGTTCATTTTCGCCTGCTTTTTGATCACACTGCCCTGGACCATCATCGGTTTTTGGAACGCTGTGATCGGGCTCATCATCATGCGGATGGCGAAAGACCCGATAGCTACGGTCTGCCCGATTGCCAAGGCGGACCCAGAAGCTCCGGTCACCACTTCCACAGCCCTGCTGTCCTGTATCCGAGATGAAGACGTCGACGCTTTGGAGACCAATCTCAACGCCATGGCCAGCAATCTTGTTCGGGCCCGGGAAAACCAGAACTTCACGCTCTACGTGCTGAGTGACACATCTCAGGAAGACATTGCACGCCAAGAAAAACACATGGTGGCACGGCTCTCAGACCGGCTCGCCGGTCACATGGACGTTGTCTACCGGCGGAGAGCCGTGAACACTGGCTTCAAAGCCGGTAATATAGAAGACTTCTGCAAGACTTGGGGCAGCCAGCACGATTATGCCATTGTTTTGGATGCAGACAGTTATATGTCCGTTGACGCGCTCACCGGCCTGGTCCGGCGAATGGATGCCAATCCCCAGGTCGGAATCCTGCAAAGCCTCGTAGTCGGTCTTCCAACAGACAGTGCTTTCGCCCGTATCTTTCAGTTTGGTATGCGCCTCGGGATGCGCTCTTACACGATTGGCAGCGCATGGTGGCAAGGGGATTGCGGACCTTATTGGGGGCACAATGCGATCCTGCGCCTAAAGCCTTTCACTGAACATTGCCGGCTGCCGCAACTGCCTGGCAAAGGTCCGCTGAGCGGCCCAATCCTGTCACACGATCAGGTAGAAGCGGTGTTGATGCGCCGGGCGGGATATGAAGTCCGTGTGCTGCCGTTGGAGACAGGCAGCTATGAGGCCAACCCACCCCATCTCCTGGAGTTCATCCGCCGGGATCTACGCTGGTGCCAGGGCAATCTGCAATACCGCCGCTTGCTGGGCCTGAAGGGTTTGAAGCCAGTTAGCCGGGCACAACTGGTGTTGGCGATCTTGATGTTCTTGGGCTCACCTGCCTGGATCGGTTTCATGGTTGGCGCTGCGACACTAGGCATGACCACGGATTATGCACCCTATCGTGCTGATACAGGCGCCGCGTTGTTTTTCAGCGTTCTTACAATGGTTTTTGCACCAAAGCTGGCCACGGTAGCAGATATTCTTGCGCGAGCGGATTTGCGCAAAGCCTTCGGCGGTTCCTTTAGGATCCTGCTCAGTGTCGCGACCGAAATTCTGTACTCAGCCATGCTCGCACCAATAATGGCGGTAGCCCACACCATCTTCATGGGCGGGTTAGCAGTCGGCAAGTCGATTGGCTGGGGAGCCCAAGCAAGAGACGTTGCAAGGTTGCCGGTTGTTCTGGTTCTCCAGAAACTTTGGCCTCAAACACTCTTTGGATTGGCCGGTTTGTTTTGGCTTGCCCATCAGCCTTTAGATCTTGTTTGGCCCGTAATCCCGGTGGCTATCGGTCCGCTGCTGGCAACTGTCCTTGCGGTAGCAACATCCACCGCGACACTGGGGAGCTTGGCTATCCGCTCGACCCTTTGGCGCATTCCGGAAGAAACGGCCCCGCCCGCAGAGTTGCTTGATCTCCACTTGCCTTCTCTTCGAAAAGGCACGATCGCGCCCACTCAGCCGCAAGAGATATCTGCTGGTCAATCAGAACCGGAACCGGCGGAAGCGGGCTGAGGGTCAAAACGCCCTACACCCTCGTCCATATTGCGAGGGTGGTTGTTTTAGAGCCTGTCGCACCTAATTGGATCCATTTGATGCTGAAAAACGGCTCCTTCGGCTAGGCGCGTTCGCGAAACGCGATCTGGTTGATCGGGTGAGCGGCGCAACGCTGCCGATGGGCCGTTTTTCAGCACCCTTCCGTATAAAAAGGCAAAGAATAAGGGCCGGACATATTTGCTCACTTGCGTCGTTGTTTTGCGCTTATGGTGATCACACCATTGCACGCAAACCGCCTAGCCAGAGATCAAATGAAGCCAATTAGGTGCGGCAAGCTCTATTCTACAAAGAGAAGCTAAGCCGCGTTAGAGGATGCAATCGGCTGGATGAGAAGGTCGTAGATGCCGTCGGCATCCGGTGCCGACCGGATTCCTTCTGTTACGACTGAATCGCGCAGCTGGCGTGCAATGCGGGCCAGCGCCTTCAAATGGTCCGCTCCAGCGCCTTCAGGCGCGAGCAGGAGAAAAACAAGATCGACTGGTTCTTCGTCGAGTGCATCAAAGTCGACAGGCCTGTCCAACTTGGCAAAAACACCGACCAAACGTTCCAAACGCGTCAGCTTACCATGCGGAATCGCGATGCCATGACCGACGCCAGTCGACCCTAGGCGCTCCCGCTGCAGCAGCGTATCGAAGATTTCCCGCTCTGAAAGACCAGTCAGTTCCGCGGCTTTGGCCGCCAGTTCTTGAATCGCCTGCTTTTTGCTTTTGGCTTTCAATCTGGCGATAACCGCGTCTTTGCTCAGAAGATCACTAAGATCCATTCCTTCGCCTATTCGTTTTGGGCGCCGGCTTCCCGCTTTCAGGAAGCCGGACCCTTGCGCATGAGTGTTATTCGGCGGCTGCGTTTACCACCAGTGCCGGGTCTATCCACCCTATATTGCCATCTGCGCGGCGGTAGACAACGTTAACACCACCATTTGCCGCATTCTTAAACATGACAACGGGCGCTTCCGTCAAATCAAGTTCCATCACTGCCATACCGACAGTCATGGTTTTCACCTTCGCAGACGTTTCTGCAATGACGAGCGGATTGAAATCCGCCGGTACTTCCTCGTCCTCGTCCGGAGACGCCAGAACAGAGTAAGCCGCTTCGACCGCCTCGCGGCCATTGCCATTGTGGCTATGATGATCCTTCAGTTTGCGTTTGTAACGCCGCAGGCGTTTTTCGATCTTGTCAGCAGCCAGATCAAAACTGTTGCGCGGATCTTGGTCCTGCGCGGACACCTGCAATACGATTCCTGTATTCAGATGCACGGTACACTCGGATTTAAAACCCGTGCCCTCCCTGCTGAGCGTTACGTGGCCAGTGAAACCGCCCGTAAAATACTTCGAAAGGGCGTCTTCGATTCGGTCGGTGATATGGACACGCAGTGCGTCGCCTACATCAACATTTTTACCCGAAATCCGCAAAGCCATGGGGACCTCTTCTTCTTCTCTTGACCGACAGGTCACCGGCGTTTCTGCCGGTGGGGAAACGAGAAACGTTTCACGCCTACACAATGGACCAGTCAGCGCTAAAGTGCCATCCCCTCATTGTCACAAGGGCGGTCCTATAATTGGCGCCTGCATGAGAGTCAATTGTCTCATCAAAAGGGAAACAATCCGATAAATCGGATCGAGCAATCGAACTGAAATTTCAAAAAACGCGCGGAAACTCTACATTTCTTCCGGGTTTCGTTACGAATTCACAAGCAAGCCTCGACAGTTATGCGACGCTTACAGCTTTGCGTTCTTCTCCCGACGCCGCTGAACAGATGAGCCGATTTTCATAGCTTCTCTGTATTTTGCGACCGTTCGCCGCGCAATATCCACTCCCTCTCCCTTCAAAACCTTAACGATGGTGTCATCGGATAAAATGGCTTTGGGGTCTTCGGCGTCAATCATTTGCTTGATTTTGTGGCGCACGGACTCAGCAGAATGTGCGTCTCCACCAACTGTTGCGGCAATTGCAGAGGAGAAGAAATACTTCAGCTCAAATATACCTCTGGGAGTCGCCATATATTTGTTCGACGTCACCCGGCTGACAGTCGATTCGTGCATTTCAATGGCTTCCGCGATGATTTTGAGATTGAGCGGACGCAGATGTTCGATTCCGTGGGTCAGAAATCCGTCCTGCTGGCGGACTATCTCTGTAGAGACTTTCAGTATCGTTTTGGCGCGCTGGTCCAGGCTCTTGGCCAGCCAGTTCGCTGTTTGAAGCGATTCAGTTAAATACTCTTTTTCAGTTTCATCGCGAGCGGTTTTCACCACTCTGGCATAGTAAGTCTGGTTCACCAGCACTTTCGGCAATGTATCTGAGTTGAGCTCGACGTTCCACGTTCCATCGCTGGCAGGCCGAACGAACACATCGGGCACCATCGGCTGAACAAGGGCGCCACCAAACACCGATCCTGGCTTTGGATCGAGCGCCCGGATCTCCTGGACCATTTCCACGAGATCTTCATCATCCACACCGCACAGTTTTTTCAATGCGGCAAGATCCCGTTTGGCAAGCAACTCGATATTCGCGATCAAGGCTTCCATCGCCGGATCGTAGCGGTTCTTCTCAATGAGCTGCAGTTTCAAGCATTCCGCGAGGTTCCGGGCAAATACCCCAGCCGGTTCAAATGTCTGCAAGACAGCTAGCACGCTTTCAACTCGAACCAAATCAACGCCCAACTGCTCAGCTGCCTCGGCAAGATCCAGATACAGATATCCATTTTCATCGAGTGAATTGATCAGATGGCCCGCGATCAGCTTGTCGGCTTCACTGGCAAAGGCCAGATTCATCTGCTCTTCCAGCGAAGTTACGAGAGACTCCTCATCCGCAACAAAGGCTTCCAGATTATAGTCTTCCGAAGCCGCGCTAGAGCTTGCGTTCTTGTAGCTGTCACCGCCTTTCAATTGTGCAGGATCCGGTGATGCTGGAACGCCGGGTTCGTCCGGAAACACATTGCCGAGATCAGTGTCCATCCGCGAGGCAATAGCTTCTGCACCCGTTTCCAGATCGCTCTGCATCCAGTCGCCCGTTCCCGGCTCACCGTCAGCTGTGGCCATGACCTCCTGCGCATCTGCCCGATCACCTGCCGGAGCTTCTGCTTGTGTATTGACATCGGACGGCGAGTTTTCTGCCGGGTCGGCTTCGCCTTTTTCTAGGAGCGGATTGCGCTCAAGTTCGGCCTCCACATAAGACACCAGATCGAGATTGGACATTTGCAGCAGCTTGATCGCCTGCATCAACTGCGGCGTCATGATCAGCGACTGGCTTTGTCGCATCTCCAATTTGGTTGAAATAGCCATTAATGTCCCAGGCGCTCGTCAGATTCTCTTGGTCTGTTTCTTGCTTGTTACCACAAGATACAAACTTGCACGCGCCTTGTCATCAAAGGGTAAACTGCTCACCAAGATAAAGCCGCCGGACGTCCGGGTTGGCCACGATATCTTGTGGCAGCCCTTCGGTCAGCACTTCGCCGGCTGCAATAATATAGGCCCGGTCAATCAACCCAAGGGTTTCTCGGACATTGTGGTCCGTGATCAGAACGCCGATCCCCCGCTTGGTCAGATGGCGCACCAGCTGCTGAATATCGCCAACTGCAATCGGATCAATGCCGGCAAACGGCTCGTCGAGCAGCATAAACGATGGCCTGCTCGCTAGAGCCCGCGCGATCTCTACACGCCGCCGCTCACCACCAGACAACGCAATACTTGGCGACTTACGCAGATGGGTCAGTCCGAATTCGGCAAGCAGAGAATCCAGATCCTCTCGACGCCTTTTCCGGTTCGGTTCGATAACCTCAAGGACCGCGCGGATGTTTTCTTCCACCGTCAGCCCGCGAAAAATGGAGGCTTCCTGGGGCAGGTAACCGATGCCGAGTCGGGCGCGCCGATACATCGGCATGCGCGTGATATCAAACCCTTCCAGATAGATCTTGCCCTGATCAGGCCGGATCAGACCGGTGATCATATAGAAAGTCGTGGTCTTGCCGGCCCCGTTCGGTCCTAGCAAACCAACGGCTTCACCCGGCCGGACCATCAAACCTACATGTTTGACAACCTGACGCCGCCCATAAGTCTTGCCGATCCCTTCGACAACAAGCGCATTCGACAAATCTTCGGCAGGTTGCTCATAGCCTGAGTAACCTTGCTGAAATTCCTGATTGTCCATTGGAGGCCGATTCACTGATGCGCTGTCCGTCAAGTCTGTCGTCGAAACACAGATAATGTATTGATTGTTTGTTTCCTAGCAGAACTTCTGCATAGGCTATTGCTGCGCACTTGGAACGGAATTCGGCAAAATCCGAACCTTCACCCGGCCAGACCCGCCGCCCTGGTTTGCGGTGGCCGGTGCAGGAGCTGCCTTCAGGTTTGCTTGTCCAGTCTTCAGGTTGACCGTCAAACGGTTGCCAACAACCACATTGGCGCCTTGGCTCAAAACAACTTCCCGGCCAGTCATCACCATGACTTCACGCTTCATATCGAAATTCGCGGCATCGCCGGTCGCGGTTTGATCTTTTGAAGAGATATGAACACCGCCAGCTGCTTCCAGCCGGGAAATTTCCTGCTGGGCGGTGGCCGGCTGTGAGCCACTGTTGCCGCCGCCATCGTAAAACACTTTCAGGCGCGCGGTCTCAAGCCGGGTATCGCCCTGGACAACAACAACGTTGCCGATAAAAGTCGCAACCTTGGTTTTGTCTTCCACTTGCAATTCGTTGGATTCGATCTCGATAGGCTCTCCGTTGCTGGAGCCAAATCCGGCAAAAGAGTCGGAAAATGTCTGAGCCAGAGCAGGCGCGCCAACCAACAACAGCGCCGAAAACACGATCAGGCTGCCTTTTAAGACCGGTTTCATCATTGCTTATTGTCCTCGGTCTCCGGATATAGAGTGATTTTTACGCCCTCTTTGAACACTACGATCCCTCTATCCTTGTCGTAATCAATCTTGCCAGCGGCCAACCGGCCTTTGTCAGATGTGATCGTAATGGGTTGATCTGAAGACATGGCCCCCGTCTTCAAATCCACTTCAACCTTGTCGACTTCAACACTATAACCTTGGCTCCATTCCAGCTGCACCCCCTCATAAAGGCGCAAGGATTCAGCAGCATTATTATAAATGCCCTTCAGTGACAGTATCTTGGCGCCTTCATCAGGCCCAAGAACTATATCGGCCTGTATTTGTTCCAAATCTATTATTCGGGGATCAGTCAGCCGTTGCACCGCCTTGCGTGCCGTCACCTGATAGGAGCGGTCACCATCATGGCCGGAAAGCTTTGGATGATCCATTACGATCCCGTCGCTGGTCAGAACAAGGTTAGCGGCACCAAAAGAGCCGAGCACATTAAAAAGAACCACCGCCCCGATCATCCCGACCAGGATTAATAGACCGATCGCCGGAAACAAAAACCGCAACGTCCGCACGAGCACGCTGTGCCGGCGTGCCGAGCGTTGCACACGGCTTTCCATGTCACGAGGAATCAACCCTCCGAACTCTTGGCTCACAGTGCTCAAAAGCAGCTCCGAAAATCCATTTCCTAAGGCCGCCAACCAACGGATGGGTCCCGCGATCAGGAATGGGCAAAAATATCAGTCTCTTCCCAACCCTTCAGGTCGAGTTCGGCACGTGTCGGCAAAAAGTCAAAACACGCATCGGCAATATGTGTCCGCTCCTCACGCGCCAACATCATATCCAGTTTTTGTTTCAGCGCATGCAAATGCAAAACATCTGAAGCTGCATAGGCCAATTGCGCATCTGAAAGCGTTTCTGCGGCCCAATCTGAGCTCTGTTGCTGTTTCGACAATTCGACCCCGAGCAACTCACGGGTGATATCCTTCAATCCGTGCCGGTCGGTGTAGGTCCGCACCAGCTTGGAAGCGATCTTGGTACACCAGACTGGTGCGACTTGGATGTCCAGATAGTGACGCAATATGGCAACGTCAAACCGTGCGAAATGAAAAATTTTCGGTTTCGACGGATCTGTCATGAGCGCAGCCAGATTTGGCGCTTCCTTTTGCCCTTTGGCGATTTTCACAACATCAGCCGACCCATCGCCGGGTGACAATTGAACCACACATAGCCGGTCGCGATGCGGATTAAGGCCAAGGGTTTCTGAATCCACCGCGACCGCGGATGCAGATTTATAGGCACTCAAATCCGGCAAATCGCCTTTGTGGTAGCGGATTGTCATGTTGCCTTGTCCTTCCGGTTTTCTTGCTCAGGGCCGATGCAAAATTCAATGAACGTATTCGCCGAACGGAGTGTCAGGTAGAGCATGACACCGCCTGGCGCAAGGGTTCCTGCCGCGCGTTGGCGGCTTGAAAACAATGCGCACTGAACCCTTAAGAGCGGCTCAACAGTCTATTTTTCGATCCGGAAAGCTTCGTGGCACGCCTTGCAGGTCTGTGCAAGTTTGCCGAAGACCGCCGCGACAGCCCCTTTTTCCGCACCTTCTCCAGCTTTTATTGCCAATTCGCTAGCCGCCGCCTTCATATCGTTAGAAAAGCCAGCAAACTTATCCCAATCCTGCCAGATTTCCGGCCGTGCTTCCGTTGGTGGCATCAAGCTGCCCTCCGGAAACAAGCGCGTAATTTTATCACCGGAATTCTCGGCAATCGCTTGTGCGGCTCGGCTCAACTCAACAGCATCATAGGGTTTCTGGCCACGCAGCATCTGACCGGCGAGTTTCATATTGCCGCCGATAGCTTCCATAGCGTCCATCCGCTCTTTGACGATACCGGTTGCACTGCTATGGGCAAACACGATCGCACTTGCCAGACAAACCGCGAGAGCGGCACCACCCAAAAGTTTTACAAGCCGCATGACGGCAGTCCTCTCAACTGGATAGACGGACGGCGTGTTGCAGAAAGCATCTTAGATGCAACGATCTCAGCGCGACCGCCATTTCCCCCAAGCATCTGGCCCACAATTAATAAGATGTCCATAGGTGCGTAATCCTGCCGCATACCTGTGACAGGACTTTCAAAGATTTGCCTTGCCGGAAAGGGACCAGGAATGGGCTGCATATATGCGGCAATCGTGCACGGGAACGTTATCTCGACAGATACGAAAAAAGCCCCGGAAACCGGAGCTTTTTCGAAGTGTTTCGGATCGAACTGGATGATCTGAAACGTATGTTTGGTGCCCAGGAGAGGACTCGAACCTCCACGCCCATAAGGGCACTAGCACCTGAAGCTAGCGCGTCTACCAGTTCCGCCACCTGGGCTGTGAGGGAGGCTTCTAAGGGGCTGCCCTGTCCTTGTCAATCACTGGCCGATACTTTTTTTGTTCATTCCCGCCCAGCCCTTCACACACTGCGCGCAAAGGTCTAAGAGACGGGGGGAAAATTCCGGCATAATGTTTGCGGGAAACAGCTTTTGGACGCGACAAAAGGCATTTTCAAGATGTCCACACCCCTCAACGGTAAACTCGTCACAGTATTTGGCGGCTCTGGATTTTTGGGCCGGCACATCGTTCAGGCTCTGGCACGGCGCGGTTACCGTGTGCGCGCGGCCGTCCGCCGCCCGGATCTGGCCAGCCATCTTCAACCGCTTGGTGCTCCAGGTCAGATTATGGCCATCCAGGCCAACCTGCGTTACCGCTGGTCTGTCGACCGGGCGCTGCAGGGATCAGATGCGGTCGTCAATGCCGTCGGCATTCTGGCACCAACCGGCAAGCAAAGCTTCGATGCCGTTCAGGCGTTCGGTCCACGCGCCATTGCCGAAGCTGCGCGGGCGGCCGGTATCAACGCGATCACGCATATTTCCGCTATTGGAGCGGACGCGGAAAGCTCTTCAGCCTACGCCCAGACAAAAGCTGCCGGCGAAGCCGGAGTGCTTGAGACGTTGCCGGAGAGTGTCATTCTGCGGCCGTCCATCGTCTTCGGGCCAGAAGACGATTTCTTCAATCAGTTTGCCGGGATGGCCCGGTTTTCGCCTGTGCTGCCACTGATCGGCGGCGGAGCCACCAAATTCCAGCCGGTTTATGTCGGAGATGTTGCCGAAGCGGTCGCCCGCGCTGTCGATGTCGATTTGAAAGCGGGCGCTGTCTATGAACTCGGTGGCCCAGAAGTTAAAAGCTTCAAAGAGTGCCTGGCGGAAATGCTGGACGTTACCCGGCGCTCCCGTGTGCTTTTGCCGATCCCGTTCGAGATTTCCTCTGCCATGGGCAAGGTGATGCAACTCCTGCCGGGTGCACCGCTGACAGCCGATCAGGTGGAACTTTTAAAGACCGACAATGTGGTTTCCGAAACTGCAACTGCCGACAACCGGACACTCGCCGGCATAGGCATCACCCCGGCCACCACCGCAGCGATCCTGCCGTCCTACCTCGACCGGTTCCGTGAACACGGCCAATATGACGCGCATAGAGCCGTCTAGTCTGGACACGTCAGTCACGTGATGATGTTAAAAGGCGGGCAAGGCCCGCCTTTTTCGTTTTCCTGGCCATATCGGTTGGCCGCCAACTGGTTTCGCACAGCCAGTTACACATTCCAGTACCCTGCTCCCAATCGGTCATGATGCAGTTTCCGGTAGCCATCATGTGTCCGCACCAAACCAATGTCCTGGAGCTCCTGCGCGTTCAAATTGGCCAGAGCCCGTTCGGTAGCCCGACGGCGCCGATAAAGCTGGACGCCTGCGGCCAGAGCACGAAAGGCAATGAAGACAAGACTGCGATTGTTGGCACGGCGGCGGAATACAGTATCGATCTCAAGGCTCATCTCACTTCTCCTGAACTTCCTTCACCCCGGTTTCTCCGGGGATGTGGACACCATGACAGGGCAATCCTGACAGCTGTGAGTCATGTTTGATCTCGTTCTGTTCTCGAGCTAAGATTTTTTTCGCCACAACCTAAAAGAGCTTTGTTCCATGAATCCGATTGAGCGTGCGCTCGGCATCTTGCTGCTTCTGACCGGCGGTAAACTCGTCCCTGCGACTGTCCTTGCGGACCGGTTTCAAGTCTCCTTGCGAACCGTTTATCGGGACATCGACCGGCTGATTGCGCTCGGCGTTCCCATCGATGCCGAACGGGGGGCCGAAGGCGGCTACCGGCTGGCACAGGGCTACCTGCAGCCCCCAGTCGCGCTCACTCGCAACGAGACTGCAGCACTTTTGACTGCTATGGCCCTAGTGCGCTCCAGCCGCACCGTCCCGCTCGCCGATGACCTCGGCTCTGCGGAGAAAAAGCTCTTGGCAACCCTGCCAAAGACCGTCCATGGCTTGTTGAAAGACGCAGACCGGATTGTTGGTATCGAACCGATCCCACCAGACATTTTTCACTCCGGAACAAAAGCCGAGCCAAACGATGCCTGGCAAAATGCTCTCGACGGTTTCATGACCGGAATTCTGGAAACACGCCGCGTCCGGTTTGAGCATTTCAATCCGTCCCGGAATGCCCGCAAGGGACATGATGTGGAACCGCTCGGCGTCATGTTCGACCGGGATCTTTGGTATCTTGCCGGCCGCTGCGTCGACACCGATACACTCAAAGTCTACCGCGCTGACCGGGTCCACGACCTTGAAATCAGTGGTTTCCGCTTCCGGCCGCCAAAAGAGTTTTCCATTCAGTCCTTGCTTGGCGGCACCTGGTTATCAGAGGCCATGCGCCGCTGGGAGCGCGAAGAAGACATTGCGAAAATCAGGATCACAGCAGCACAAGCAAAAAAACTCAGCGCGGACTGGTACTACCGCCACGCGGTGTTCACCTCTATGGCGGACGGAGATGTTCTGATCAGCATCCCGAGCACCAACCGCGCCCGGATCCTACCTCTGGTCCGCTGGTTGGGCCCCGGAGCAGAGCTTTTGGAACCGGCTCATTTGAGGCAAGAGCTGGCGGAGGAACTTTCATCGCTCACAGCCTGCTACGCCCCGGCACAAACTTTTGATCGATCAGCCTAGGAAATAAAGGCCCGCAAAGCCCGCCAGGCCGACAATGATCCGCCACCAGGCAAAGGCGGCAAAGCCATGGCGGGAGACAAAGTCCAGGAGGCCTTTGACCACAAAGACACCGGCTATGAAAGAGGCAACAAATCCGATGCCGATCAGCATTACATCATCCATAGAGATGACATTGCGGTTTTTGAAAAGATCATAGGTGAAGGCACCGGCCATAGTGGGCATTGCCAGGAAGAACGAGAATTCAGCCGCTGACCGTTTGTCTGTCCCCATCAAAAGAGACCCGGCGATGGTGGCCCCGGACCGCGAGACACCGGGCACCATGGCAAGACATTGGCAAAACCCGATCTTGAGGCACAGCGACAGTGGGTAATCCATGACATTGGTATAGACCGGCTTTAGCGGCAGCCGGTCGATCCAAAGCAAGATAATGCCGCCAAGCAACAAGGTGGTGCAAACCAAAGCTGGTGTTTCGAACAAGACACCTTTGATGAAACCATGGGCCATCACACCGATCACAGCCGCTGGCAGAAAAGCAATCAAGATCCCCAAAACAAACCGCCGGCTGGCCGGATCGCTTGGCAGCGCAGTCGCCAATGTCCAAAGCCGGGCGGAATACACCGAGAGAATCGCCAGGATAGCCCCCAGCTGAATCAGCACTTCAAAAGTTTTTCCAGTGCTTTCAAATCCAAGAAAGTGGCCGATGAGCAGCAAATGCCCGGTCGAGGATACCGGGATGAACTCGGTCAACCCCTCAACCACTCCCAAAATGAGAGCATTTACAATCGTTTGGCCATCCATTGTGTATCAGGTCTCCAAAAGCCTTGATGGAATGCGGGAAGGTCCGCTAAGTCTCGCGACGAATTTCGACCGCCTATTTGCCGGACCCAAAGACCTCCGTCAAACCCTTGATAACCATATCTGAGGCAAACTGCCCTGCCATGACGGCTTTCCGGCATAGTCTTGCCACAGTTCAGGCTCTTAAACGCTTTCATGCTGACCCTTTATCATCACCCGTTTTCTCCCTCCTCCCGGTTCGTTCGACTGATCTTGAGCGAATATGGCGCTGCGTTTGAAGAACAACATGTCAATCCTTGGGAACGTCCTCAGGATTTGTTGATGCGCAATGCCGCGGGCACGATCCCGGTCATCGTGGAAAACGAAGGGCCGGCCATCTGTGGCCCTGGCCCAATCATGGAATATCTCGATGAAACCCGCGGTTATGCTGTGGGAGAACGGCGTTTGATGCCCGATCATCCCGATGCGCGTGCAGAGACCCGCCGGCTCGTGGAGTGGGCACTTGGCAAATTCGATGTTGAAGTCATTGGCCATTTGGTGCGCGAGCGGATCTACAAGCAAATCATGCCGAAATCGGCTGGCGGCGGTGAGCCGGATTCAGCAGCCCTGCGGGTCGCGAGGGCCAACATCAATCATCACCTGAAGTATTTCGGCTATCTGGTTGCTTCACGCCGCTGGATTGCGGGCGACCGGCTTTCCTTCGCCGATTTTGCATTGGCAGCTGGCCTGTCCTGCGCCGATTATCTCGGCGAAGTGAAGTGGAACACGGAAGAGGATATCAAAAACTGGTATGCGCGGGTAAAATCCCGGCCCAGTATGAGACCGCTCTTGGGCGAAAAGGTTCTGGGCATGCCACCTGCCCCGGCCTACGCGGATCTCGATTTTTGATGTGTGTTGGAAACCCCGTTGGACGCCAAGACCGAAAAACTTCTGACGACCTTTACAGCCAAGGCGACCGCGCTCGGATTTGATAGCCTAAAGATCGCGCCGGCCGACAGCATTCCGGAAGCGAAAGCCCGGCTGCAGAAATTTCTCGCTCAAGATTACCACGGTACCATGGCCTGGATGGCTGAGACTGCCGAACGCAGGTCTTCACCGCAAGCGCTCTGGCCAGAGGTGGCGTCGGTCATCATGCTGGCAATGAACTACGGTCCGGACAATGCACCGGAAAACCACCCGCTCGCGCACCTTAATGACAAAGGAACTGGCGGGATTTCGGTGTATGCCCGCCACCGGGACTATCACGACATCATCAAGGGCCGGCTAAAAGAACTGGCCAGTTTTCTGATTTCCCGGGCGGGCGGCGATGTGAAGGTGTTTGTCGACACGGCTCCAGTGATGGAAAAGCCCCTTGGCCAGGCCGCAGGCCTTGGCTGGCAGGGTAAACACACCAATTTGGTCTCCCGCGAACTCGGGTCCTGGTTTTTTCTTGGATCTATTTTCACGACGCTTGACCTGCCAGCGAGCGGTGCGGAGGCGGACCATTGCGGCTCCTGCAGATCCTGCCTCGACGCCTGTCCGACTGACGCCTTTCCCGCGCCGTATCAGCTCGATGCGCGCCGCTGTATTTCCTATCTGACGATCGAGCATCCGGGACCTATTCCAATGGAATTCCGGAAAGCTATAGGCAACCGGATCTACGGCTGTGACGATTGCCTAGCTGCGTGTCCCTGGAACAAGTTTGCACAGGCGGCCAATGAAGCAAAACTGATCGCCCGAGACGATCTAATATCTCCGCGATTGGCCGATCTCCTAACTCTTGATGATCCCACCTTCCGGAAGCTTTTTTCCGGGTCTCCGGTCAAGCGGATTGGCCGGAACCGGTTTTTGCGCAACGTCTTGATTGCTGCAGGGAATTCTGACGATACCAGCCTACAAGACATGATCACGACACATTTGGAAGATCCAGATGACACGGTCCGCAGCACTGCTGTTTGGGCGCTAAGTCAGCTGGTGGAACCGGATGAATTCAACAAACAGTGCCAACAAGCACTTCAATCAGAAACCAGCGATCTGGTCCGCCGCGAATGGCAGGCCGGTATCCAAAAAAGTGATCTCCAGCTTTAGGCCACCTCATCGTGAGATTGGTCTATAGTCATGACAAGGCCGAAAGCTTCTTCCCATAGACAGTCCCCACCGGCTGGCTTTCCTTCTGTTCCTCAGGAGCCTCAAAAATGTATTTATTTAATGTCCGCTCAAATTGCTCGAACTCCTATAGAACTCCATTGCGCAGTGCCGGATTGCTAACGGTCAGTGCTGCGATCGCGCTTTATGCCGGCAATGCAGCTGCACAATCAAAAGGGCTGGACGCTTTCAACGCCTATGTCAGCGGCTTAAAAAACCTTGGTCTTACAGTTGAAAACGGCGCCATCGATTATGACGGCACAACGGACACGTTGGCGATCTCAGATACCACGCTCGGGTTTCGCGGCACGATAGCCGACATCCCCGCTGACAAAGCTGATATGAGTGGTAACGACACCACTCCGAAGTTGGATCCGCCGAAAAAAACAGACCTGACCTATGAAATGTCTTTTTCGTCGGGGACAATGACCATTGTCGGTTTATCGGAAGACAACAACGTCTTTGCCGCCGAAAGCTGGACATACTCCGATGACAGCAGCCTATCGATTTCTGCAAAGGTCAAAGGTGAAGGCCGGTTCAAAGTAGACGGCCGCCTGGCCGGAACAATGGCAGAAAATTACAGGTTCACGATGCCCGAGCTTCCGGCTGAAGATGCGAAGCGCCCGGCAAGCCGCTGGCTGCCCTTTATGAAAACCACCCTGTTGGCGTCTTACGATGAGGTCCGCGTCGATTCCACTGCGCTCACCCTTGAAGCTTATGCCGAAGAGGGCGATCGTGAACTTCTTGTTGCTTCCGGGACGATGCAGCTGGACGGCTACAAAATGGCTGGTGCGGACAATGGCCGAATTGAACTTTATTCACTCGACAAGCTGTCCCAGACACTACAGACGCTGGATGCGGCCTCCGGCCAGATGCTTGTGCAAACGACCACGCAAGGCAAAACCGTTTATGAGGGCGTGGACGCCAATCCGTTGATCGCGCTGTTTGATCCATCGGTTCCGGAAAAAGATGAAAAACTGACAGTCATTCGCCAAGGGTCCGCGGTTGATTATGTCAGCAGTCAGGAACTTGGTGACGGTATTGCACTGAAGATCACTGTAGACCGCAATTCACTCAGTGATTTCACCATCCAAAAGCGTGAAAGTGATATTCTGGGTCTCCTTGATGGTGTCTTCACCGGCGAAACGCCGGAACCGCAGAAACTGATCACCAGCCTTTTCCAGATCTATCGGTCATTTGGGATTGCCGATGCCCGTGTCTCCGGTATTGGGCTTGAGGTCACCAACCCTGAAGAGGACATGACAGTGAACGCCACGATCAAGGAAGTGGCTGTTACCGATTTCAATTCCAATGGCATTGGTGAAATGATGGTCGTCGGCCTTAGCGCTCCTGACCTTCCCGAAGGCGCCGCTGTATCCCTTGATTGGGCTGCCATTGGAGGCATTGAGTTTGCTGACTTCGATCCGATGGAAGCCATGATTTCCACTTTGATCGAAAATCCGGACTACGGCGACGACAACCCCTTAGAAGTCGTTCGCGCTTTCATGCCTCATTCGTTCGGATATGAGCTTGCAGGACTTAAAGTGGTTGTTCCAGATTACGGACTGTCTCATATCGGGCGCGCCGAAATGAAGGTTTCCACCACGGTTCCGCCGATCCCGACCAGCTATTATGCCAAAAATGAGGGTATCCAGGTTCCGGTCGCTACTCTTGACGACGAGGACATGGAAAAGTTCTTGGAGGCCCTTGGGATCACAGAAATTGTTTGGTCTGATGAGACCCGGCTTTACTGGGATGAAGCCACCAAGGAACTCAATTTGGAGCGTTTGACCTTCGAAATGGAAGGTGTTGGAAGGGCGGAGGCGTCGGTCCGTTTTGCCAATGTACCAAAAGCGTTGTTTGAAGACCCGGAAGGACAAGGCCAAATGGCGCTGGTTGTGGCCCAGTTTGTTGAGGCCAAGATCAGTTTCACCGATGATGGTGTTACTGAAAACGGGTTAGCCCATATTGCTGGACAAGAAAACATCCCGGTCAACGTTTTCCGTGAAGCGCTGGCAGAACAGGCAGCAGAAGCAACAGCGCCAATTCAGAATGCAGCGTTTACGGATATGGTCCGCACGGCCGTCTCTGATTTCTTGAAAAACCCTGGAGAAATCTCGCTCACTCTGACCCCGTCAGCGCCGGTTCCAGTGGCGCAAATCGTGGGCAGCCTGGCAGCTCCACAAACACTTCCGGATCTGTTGAACGTGAAGGTCAAAGCGAACTGAACAAGTGACCAGAGTCTAATAACAAAAAAGGCGGCCACTGGCCGCCTTTTCAGTCTTTGCTCCAGCCTATTCGGCCGCTTGCTGATGTTCTGCCGCGGATATCCGTGCGGCGCAGAACTTGAACTCTGGGATCTTGCCAAAGGGATCCAGCTGCGGATTTGTCAAGAAATTCGCTGGGGCTTCAAAGAAGCAGAACGGAATGAACAGCATGCCCGCCGAAACATCCCGATCAGCCCGGAGCGTGAGTGTGATCGCGCCACGGCGCGTTTCAACCGTCACCTGCTGGCCGATTTCCAGCCCCTGAAGCTTGATGTCACGCGGGTTCATCGAAACAACGGGTTCCGGCTCTATGGCATCCAGGACGGCCGCCCGGCGGGTCATTGCTCCAGTGTGCCAATGTTCCAGCATCCGGCCCGTGGTCAAAACCAGCGGGAAGTCCTCATCCGGAGTTTCATCCGGCGGCACAAGATCCGTCGGGACGATTTTGCCGCGGCCATCGGAAGTCGGGAACGATTGACCAAACAAGATTTCGTTACCTGGCGTGTCCGGACTGTCCGCCGGGTAGGTTACTGTGCCTTCCCGCTCCAGACGCTCCCACGAGATGTTCTGGATCGATGCCATATGGGACCGCATTTCTTCGTAGATTGCCGGAACACCATCGTAGGACCAGTTCAAGCCGAGGCGGTTGGCAATCTCGATGATCAGCTCCCAGTCCGCCCGAACCTCACCTGGCATAGGCACACATGGCTGACCAATCTGAACCTGGCGGTTAGTATTTGTGTAGGTGCCGAGCTTTTCCGCATGAGCGGACGCCGGCAGGATCACATCCGCATGCCAGGCGGTTTCAGTCAGGAAAATATCCTGGACAACCAGATGCTTCAGGCTGGCCAGTGCCTTGCGGGCGTGGTTCTGATCCGGGTCTGACATTGCCGGGTTTTCACCCTGAATGTACATCGCCTCGATGCCGCCGGCCAGAATGTCGTCCATGATCTCAACGACCGTCAGCCCTCGCACTGGATCGAGCGTCCGTCCCCAGGCATCTTCATATTCCGCGCGGATATCGGCGTTCTCAACCGAGCGGTAATCCGGAAACACCATCGGGATCAGGCCGGCATCAGATGCGCCCTGCACGTTGTTTTGACCGCGCAGCGGGTGCAGGCCGGTTCCCGGACGGCCAATCTGACCGGTGGTCAGCGCCATAGCAATCAGACAGCGGACATTGTCCGTGCCGTGCACATGCTGGGAAACACCCATGCCCCAGTAAATGATCGAACGCGGGCTTGTGGCGTAAATCCGGGCCACCTCGCGCAGAGTGCCGGCCTCAATGCCGCAGACCGGCTCCATGGCTTCCGGAGTGAAGTCCTGGATTTTCTCCTTTAGCGCTTCAAAACCATCAACATGAGCCGCGATATACTGCTCGTCATAGAGCTTTTCAGTCACAATCACATTGAGGATGGCGTTGAGCATGGCAACGTCCGTCCCCGGCTTGAAAACCAGGCTGTAATCGGCATGACGCATCAGGCCTTGACCACGCGGATCCATGACAATCAGCTTGGTGCCGTTTTTCGCTGCCTGCTTGATGTAGGTCGCGGCCACCGGATGGTTCTGTTCCGGCCGCGCACCGATCACAATCATGCAATCGGCGTCTTCTGCGGCATTAAATGGTGCTGTCGTTGCCCCAGAACCAATGCCTTCCATCAGCGCAGCCACAGACGAAGCATGGCAAAGCCGCGTGCAGTGATCGACGTTATTGGTTTGGAACCCCTGCCGGATCAGCTTCTGGAAAAGATAAGCCTCTTCGTTTGAGCCCTTGGCAGAGCCAAAACCCGCAATGCCTGCACCACCTTTGGCGTCGAAAGACGTTTTCAGACCATTTGCCGCCCGATCGAGCGCCTCTTCCCAAGTCGCCTCCCGGAAGACGTCCAGGTAGTTGTCGAGGGTCATGGAGATATCGCCGCGTTTGGGCGCATCATCCCGGCGGATGAGTGGTTTGGTCAGCCGCTCCGGACTGGACACATAGTCAAAACCGAAACGGCCCTTCACACAGAGGCGGTTTTCATTTGCCGGGCCATCGCGGCCTTCAACACTGACGATCTTGCCGTCTTTGACCGAGACAGAAGTCAAACAACCGACCCCGCAGAACGGGCAAACGCTGTCGATGGTTTCTTCCGGATAGACTTCTCTGGTCGTCGCGGTAGCGTCCAACAGGCTCTTTTCCATCAGCGCCCCGGTCGGGCAGGCAGAAACGCATTCCCCGCAGGCCACGCAGGTGGAGATCCCCATCGGATCTGCCAGATCGAAGACAGGCGCAACATGCGAACCGCGGTCGGCCATGCCGATGACATCGTTGACCTGGACTTCCCGGCAGGCCCGTTCACACAGATTACAAGCGATACAGGCGTCGAGATTGACCGCGATTGCCGGATGGGAGATGTCCTGCGCTGGCTTTTCACAAGGCGCAAAGCGGCTGGATGTGACACCAACCGCATCAGACCACTTCCAGAAATCACTTTCCGGATCAGGGTGTTGATCGCGGCTCGGCTGATCGGACGCCAGCAATTCGAAGACCATCTCGCGCGCTTTGGACGCCCGCTCAGTGGCGGTTTGAACCACCATGCCTTCCGCGGGTGTCCGGATACAGGAGGCGGCCAAAGTACGCTCGCCCTCAACATCGACCATACAGGCGCGGCAATTGCCGTCAGAACGATAACCCGTTGCATCCTTGTGGCACAGATGCGGAATGGCAACGCCTACGCGTTTGGCCACTTGCCAGATGGTCTCACCATCTTCAGCTGTTACGGTTTTGCCGTCGAGAGAGAAGGTAATCTGCTCAGTCATTCAGGGTCTCTCCTGCCAGCGCATCAAGGGTGTCTTCGCCCCACCTCAAATACCGCTTTTGTGTATCCACCGCACCAAGGCGCTCATAAAGCCGGGCCGCATCCGGGTTGTTCGCATCCACCGTCAAATCCAGTCTCGGTGCACCACGTTTTCTGGCCTCTTTTGCGCAGGCCCTCAACAAGGCTTCGCCAACCCCGCGCCCACGTGCGGCTTCTGTGACGAAAATGTCTTTGATGAAATAGGCCGGATTGGTCTGGCCAGCCGGAAACAACGGCGACATAGTCGCGTGCCCCAAGAGGGCGTCCCCGTCTTCGGCAATCAGAAACACCAGATCCGCATACTCCTGAAATCGTCTGTTCAGGCGCTCGGACACCACCAAGGGGTCAATATCTCCGCCGTAGTGGTGTTCCATCTGGGTAATCAAGCCAGCAAAACGGTCCAAGTCATCGGCAACGACAGGACGAATGATCATTCTGCTAAAACTCCTCGGAAAAGAATTTTAGCACGGAGGCCACTGGGTTGCTCGCCGCTTGTCCCAGACCGCAAATTGAGGCGGACCGCATGACCGCATCCAGGTCGGCGATCTTGTTCTTGTCCCAATCGCCATTCGCCAGAAGCTGTTCCATCTTGTCCGTGCCCGACCGGCATGGCGTGCACTGACCGCAGCTTTCGTGCTTGAAGAAACGCATCAGATTGAGCGCGGCATCGCGCATATCGTCTTGATCGGAAAAAACAACGATCGCGTGGCTCCCAATGAAACAACCGTGTTTGTCGAGCGTACCGAAATCGAGCGGCTCATCAGCGAGGGACGCAGGCAGTATACCGCCAGACGCCCCGCCAGGCAGATAGCCCTTGAAGCTGTGCCCCTCTTCCATGCCGCCGCAGAATTCGTTGAGCAGCTCATTCATGGTGATCCCGGCAGGTGCCAGTTTTACACCCGGTTCCTTGACCCGTCCGGACACCGAAAACGACCGAAAGCCCTTGTGGCCCCGGCGGCCTTGTTCGGCGAACCATTCAGGCCCTTTTTCAACAATGTCTCGGATCCAAAAGAGGGTCTCAACATTGTGATTGAGGGTTGGACGGCCAAAGAGCCCAACCTGGGCAATGAACGGCGGGCGATGGCGCGGCAGGCCACGTTTGCCTTCGATCGATTCGATCATCGCGCTTTCTTCACCGCAGATATAGGCACCAGCGCCACGGCGCAATTCGATATCGATTGAGGTGATGATTCCTGCAGCCCGTAAAGCGGCGATTTCGGTCTTCAGGATTTCAAGAACCGCTGGATATTCATCACGCATATAAAGATAAACGCGATCAGCTGAAATCGCATGGGCCGCAACCAGCGCTCCTTCCAAGAGCCGGTGCGGGTCACTTTCCAGATGATAGCGGTCTTTGAACGTACCCGGCTCGCCCTCATCGCCATTGATGGTCAGATATTTCGGGCCTGGCAAATCATTGACGATTTTCCACTTGGTACCGGTCGGAAAGCCCGCGCCACCCAGGCCGCGCAAACCGGCTGCGAGCGCCATGTCCGCTATATCTGCCGCAGCCAACTCACCGGATCGTATGCGCTCAAGCACATTGTAGCCACCGGCAGACTTGTAAGCATCGAGTTTTGTGTATTCCGGAATGACAGGGTCAACAGAGCCTTCAAACAACGTCGCGCGAACGGACATTTCACTGGCGTTGTCGACAGCCCGTTTGCCAACCTGAACAGCCGGTGCACTGGCACAGCGGCCGATGCACGGCACTTTCTGGATGCGAACGTTTTTGGGGTCAACGCCACTTTCCAACGCTGCAGCCAGTTCATCAGCCCCCTTCAGGGAACAAGCAATGCTGTCGCATACCCGCACGGTCACAGGCGCTGGTTTGGTCTCATCCTCACGAACGATATCGAAATGATGATAGAAGCTCGCGACTTCGTAGATCTCGGCTTGAGACAGACGCATTTCTGCTGCGAGTGCCCGCATGTGCCGGGCCTCCAGACAGCCATAGGCGTCTTGAAATTTATGCAAATGCTCGATCAACAGATCGCGGCGGCGCGGCTCATCCCCCAACAGGTTCCGAACCTCGGCCAAAGCCGCATCTTCTAATTGACGCCCTTTTGGCTGGGACGGCTTGCGTGAAAGCCCCTTGCCGAAAGACATTGGCGTTTACTCCCGGAATGATTTCGTTGGCCGGATGTTATTCGCCGGGACCAGGCCTTTCTGTTTGAAAAACGACAATTGCCGCTCTAAAGCTGACGCTTTAGGGTCTGTTGAGTATCAGGATTTGGAGCATGGTATGAGCGAAAATCGTTCGGATTGAGAAGCAATGCCGCCGGAAAGGCTGCGCCTTTTCAAGGCTTTGCGCCATGGAGCCGGGCGATTTTCGCCATATCCCTTTCAGGACGCAGTGTATTCGGCCACTGAAAGCGTCAGTGGGCCCTTGAGGAGGTTACTCCACAGCGGTCCCTCTTCCTTTTCAGCGGCCGAATACACGTCGCGCCATGCCCGAAACCTGATACTCAACAGACCCTAAGACAAGCTGTTCACATTGCAGATATTTTTTCAGGTCAGATCGTCAAGTGCGCAAAAGCTGCGACGACCTTTTCATAAACTGGCCGTTTGAATGGCACGATAAGATCAGGAACACGGGAGACATCTTCCCAACGCCAGTCATCAAACTCAGCCGAATGGCCATCTGGCGGCGTCAAAATATTGATTTCGTCATCAGACCCATCGAACCGGTAGGCCAGCCACCTTTGGGCTTGTCCACGGTGTTTTCCTTTGCGCGTGTTGCGCAGGATTTCATCCGGATAATCATAGGCAAACCACTCTGGCGCCTCTTCCAAAAGTGTCACCGAATGGATTGATGTTTCTTCATAAAGTTCGCGGCGTGCTGCTTTTTCTGGCGTTTCGCCGGCATCAATGCCGCCTTGCGGCATCTGCCACTTGTAATCGTAACCGTTTTTGTTCGCTTCTTGAGACCGGCTGCCGACCCAGATTTTGCCCTGGCGGTTAATCAGCATAATGCCGACACACGGCCGGTACGGCAGGCCATCCACAGCTTCAGGATACCCTGGTCCAAAATCCAATTTTGTCACGAAAAACCTCGTTCGAAATACCGGATGCTATTTGTTTTCCCGGTCAATCGTTGCACTGACTGGGACAAGCTGCAGGCCACGCTGCTCCAGATCCTGAACCCATTCTTCCAGTTGACGTACTGTGACCGGTAGTGCTGAACCGGCAGCAACCGCAAATCCGCGCGCCCGGGCCACACTCTCCAGCTGAAGCAGCTTTGCATCGATATTGCTCTCACGCGGGACTTCATCAAGCACCACATCAACCCCGCTGAAGGGCATGCGAACGTCAGCGGACACTTCGCCTGCGATGCTGCGCGATGTCGTCCCATTGTCAACGAACATCAACCCGCGGGATTTCAATTTTTCGAGCAGAAACTGCATGGATGGTTTTATCGATGTATACCGTGCGCCCATCTCACCAATGACACCGACATAGTTGGTGACCCGTGTCAGCAAAAACGCCAGTCTGTCGAGAAGTTCTGCCGGCTTTAAACTGACAAGCAGCGTATGTGGCCCTGGATCATTGTCCGGGAAATCAAAGGGTTCCAACGGGATTTGCAACAACAGTTCATGGCCTTTCATCCGGGCCTGCTGCATCCAAAGATCAAGGTCCGAACCATAGGGCGCCAATGCAAATGTCACATCGGGCGGCAAACGGTCGATCGCGTTTTGTGTTCCAGCTTCGCTCAAGCCGAGCCCCGTGATAACGACCGCAATTTTTGGAATGGACGTAAATTCCGTCGCGATTGGCCGCGAATAAGCATCAAGCGGGCGCACACCGGCGTCACTGATCATTGGCAAGAAGCCGTAATCGGACCGTTCACTCACTCTGGTGTCTGGATTGATCGCCAGTCCCGTGATTGGCGCGTCATATTTCAGCCCATCCGGACGGATGATCATTTCATAGCGCGGTCCAAGGAAATCTCCGCCGTTCTGTGGGCGTAAATTCGGGCCAAGTTCCCCTCCGACTGTTGGCCGGATCTCAACAACTTCAATATCTTGCGAGGTGATCCCTTCAACAACTTCGTCCAGAGGCAGAACCGCGACCGGTTCGCCGCCCAGAGGATCGTCAACCACTAGAATCCAAATAAGCGCCGTTGTGAAAACGACACTTATCAAACCCGCACCAATCAAACCAAACGGTAGCCTGACCAGCCGCCGTTTTCCCATTCCTAAGGGAGCTGTGAGATCTTCGCTCGCCATACCGTCCGGAGCCTTTTGGCCGGCGGGTTGCCGGCTCGATCGTTGTTATTTGATACGCAGAACGAATGGAAAAGCGCGCCGTAACCGGCGCGCCTTGAAATTTTAGTTCGGAACCGCTGCCGTGTCCGCAATCGGCGGGAACGCGCTGTTGACCTGAACGCCACGGAGGAGATCCAACGCAAGGTTCAACTGAGTGTCGTCTTTCGGATCCGGCGGGACATAAGCCTGGCTGCCGGATTTTTCTTCGCCGTCAGCTTCCAAGTGGCCACGCAGGCCCGCTTCGCCCTTTGTGTTGACCCGGCCGACGAGTTCTTCAGGCAGTTCCTGCAGCGCTTCAATGTCCGGCACGATGCCCTTAGCCTGAATGGACGTTCCAGCGGGTGTGTAATACCGCGCGGTTGTCAGACGGATCGCGCCATTGGCCCCAAGGGGGATAATCGTCTGGACAGACCCTTTACCGAAGGACCGCGTCCCAAGGATGGTGGCCCGGCGGTGATCCTGCAGAGCACCTGCAACAATTTCAGAAGCAGACGCAGACCCGCCATTGACCAGAACAATCACAGGCTTGCCACCGGTCAAGTCACCAGCGCGGGCATTGTAACGCTGAGTTTCTTCAGCTTCACGGCCACGGGTCGAAACAATCTCACCGCGATCCAAGAACGCATCGGATACCGCGATGGCCTGATCCAGCAATCCACCTGGGTTGTTGCGCAGGTCGATGACAAAGCCCTTCAGCTTGTCCTTACCGATCTTCTCTGCAGTTGTTTCCAAGCCCTTTTTCAGGCCATCGAAGGTCTGTTCGTTGAACTGGGTTACGCGGACATACCCAATATCATCCTCTTCGCGCCAGCGTACCGAACGGATCCGGATAATGTCGCGCGTGATCGTGATTTCAAGCGGTTCAACGCGGCCATCACGGCGGATGCTGACCACGATATCGGTGTTAACCGGACCACGCATTTTTTCCACGGCTTCGTTCAAGGTAAGGCCCTGAACCTGTTCGCCATCGATATGTGTGATCAGATCACCCGCCAGAACACCTGCTTTGGCTGCAGGCGTATCGTCAATCGGCGACACCACCTTCACCAGACCATCTTCCATGGTCACCTCGATGCCGAGACCGCCGAACTCGCCACGGGTTTGAACTTGCATGTCGCGGAAGCTCTTTGGCGACATATAGCTGGAATGCGGATCAAGGGAGGTCAGCATCCCGTTTATGGCGCTCTCAATCAACTGAGCATCATCAGGAACTTCCACATAATCCGACCGTACCCGTTCAAAGACATCTCCAAACAGATTCAATTGCCGGTACGTATCCGTTGCAGCGGCATTGGCCTCCGCCGAAACATGGAACGGCATTTGGGACAAGGTGGTCACAGCTGCTGCCCCCATCAGGGCACCTGCCAGCAGCAAGGAAGCTTTCCGTATCATCCGCGAGCCTTTTCTTCTTCTGTGCGCGCCCACCACGGGGTGGGATCGACCGCACGGCCGTCCTTCCGAAATTCAACATATAATATCGGCTGGGTCGAGCCCAAACCGAATGTGGAGGCGCTAGCCCATTGCGTTGCCCCCATAACGCCAACCGGTTCCCCGGCCAAAACAAATTGCCCCAGCTCTGCATCTATCCGGTCCATGCCGGCCAGGAGAACATGGTATCCGTCTCCGGTGTTCAGGATCAAGAGCTGACCATAAGACCGAAACGGCCCTGAATAAACCACCCAGCCATCCGCTGGCGAGGTCACATTCGACCCCGGACGTGTTGCAATCGACTGGCCTTCCGTTACGCCGCCGAATTCGTCTTCCTGCCCAAAATCCTTGAGCACCGTTCCCGAGACAGGTTGCGGCAATCGGCCGAGGGCGTCTTGAAACGCAATTGCCGGAGCCAAACGGCCTGGATCGGAGAACGGATCAAATTCACGCGATCTTGTCCGGCCAGTTTTCAAGGCCGCCTGTCTGGATTTTTCCGCCGCCTCGCGTGCGCTGTCGATTTCAGCTTCCAAATCTGCAATCAGTTCCTTGAGTGAACCTGCCCTGGCGGCTAATTCTTCAGCCCGGCGTTTCTCATCTGCAAGGACTCGAACTGTTTTAGTATGTTCCAGCCTTTTGGCGCTCAGGAGAAGTTCAAGCCGCGACTTTTCCTCAGCCAATCGCATTGCATCGCCGCGAAGACGGCGTTCTTCCTTAGCAATGACAGCCTTAAGCCGTTGTAATTCTTCAAGATCGGCCGCAAGCGCCTCGGTTTCTACCCTCAGTTCCGGCATCACCGCATTTAACAGAATCGCGCTGCGAACTGCCGACAATGCATCGCTTGGCCGGACAGCGAGCGCTGGCGGCGGCCGACGGCCGATTCTTTGAAGTGCCGCGAGCACTTCAGCGAGGACATCCCGGCGCGCAATCAAGGACAGGCGGACCGCATCTTCATTTTCACCGAGGCTGCGCAGGCGCCGTTCGGTGTCGGTCAACTCCGTTTCCAGCCCGCGGATGGTATCGGCCGTATTGATAATTTTGGCGTTCAGCGTATCCCGATCCCGGTCCAAAGTTTGGATTTCCCGGGCAATTGCGGCCTGCCTGTCGGCTGAAACGGTAATGTCGGACGTGAGGGCTGCAAGTTCCTTTTCCCGCAGATCTCTTTTGGCGATGGCCGCTTCAATTTCAGGTGAATTGGCCTTAACTTCGACCGTTTCCGGATCTGTTTGCTCCGTTGCAACTGCAGTCGACGGGCCTAAAGCTGCGCACATCACGATACCGCCAAGGAACAACTTGGCTCTGCCAAGCTCCTTCAGCGCGAATAGCACACCCCTGCCCGGATCTGTTATCAACGTGCCTCTAACTCCCATTCGGCCTACAATTTGCGATACCGTCATCGTGTTAACGAACCGTTTACCCTGGTATCCAATTCGTTAATGCAGCAATATTTGTCCACCAATTGCAGCCGTTTTTTCTCTACGCTGGGAATGCGGCGATATGCTGGCAAACTTTTGTGTTTGGGAAAACCGTGAGATTCATCCGTTGATAATGCGGTGTCATACTCGATGATATGGATGCCCAGACTGAATAGTGATCGCCCTATAGATCTGTTCGGCCAGCAGTATCCGGGCAATTTGGTGCGGCCAGGTCATCGCGCCCAGAGCGAGCTTTAGATCTGCGCGCGCAAGCATCTCCTGCCCGTGCCCATCGGCTCCACCGATCGCAAAAACGATGTCTGGGATGCCATCATCCTTCCAGGTTTCCAGACGCCCTGAGAACGCTGGACTGGTTAGGTTCTTCCCGTTTTCATCTAATACCACAAGCTTGGCACCTGACGGCACCGCCTGAAGGATCGCCTTTGCCTCTTCGGCTTTGCGGTCTTCTGCCCGCTGGTCACGGCTTTCTGGCAATTCGGTGATCGTAACATCAGTGACGCCGAGCGCGCGTCCAGCCTTACGCGCTCTGTCCAGATAACGGTCGAAAAGATCTTTATCTGCACCCGCTTTCATGCGGCCAATGCAGATGAGTGAGAAGCGCATAAAATCCCCGCCGGATAAATTCCGGTGTTACGGCTGCGTCGACAATGTCACGAGATTCTTGGTTTAGAACCTCGATCCGGGATTAGCCGATGAATTGCGGAGCTTCATCCGTTTCCGGGGCCCACATCTTTTCCAGATTGTAAAAGCCACGAACTTCAGGACGGAAGATGTGAATGATCACATCGCCTGCATCAATCAGTACCCAGTCGCAAGTGGTCTGGCCTTCCACAGTTGGATTGCCGTGCCCTGCAGATTTCAGATCGCGCTGCACATGGTCCGCAATCGCCCCAACATGACGATGGGAGCGTCCGGACACAATCACCATGTGATCTGCCAGGGAACTTTTTCCTGCGATGTCGAGAGTAACGAGGTCCTCGGCTTTGGAATCTTCTAAGCTCGCAAGAACCGTATCGAGGAGGCCTGCCGCAAGGTCTGCGCCTACGGAAGCCTTCAGAGGAGTGGACATATCTGTCCGCCCACTTTCAATGGACATAGTCAGGTGGAGTGCCTTTCACTTTGGTTTCTGTCCTGCGTCCAACGTCGTCACGAACTTGATGGTTCGGCTTTGTACGTCACCCGTTTTGGCGCCAGGACCGGTTCATCGGTACACGATCGCTTCCTCCGGCGATCAATTAACATAATACCGCGTCCCACTGGGCAATTTCAAGACAACAGAGTTTTCACAAGGATGTTTAGCGTTAACGGCTCGAACGTTGCCGCAAATCTGTTGACGAAGATTGGTCGAGCGCCGTGTGCAAAAATGTCCAAACCGGCGGTTCCATTTCTGGCAACAATGCGGCGTCTTCTTCCGGAAGGCGATGCTTTTCAAAGGCTTTTGCCATTGGCGAGGACATGACAGATAAAGATGCGCCGGGCCTGTCGACCACGGCAACTGGCACTGCCCCCAATATCCCCCGCCAATCCTGCCAGCGGTGGAAATCGGCCAAATTGTCAGCACCCATGACCCAAACGAATCGCACAGCCGGGTTCCGGGAGCGCAGCGCCTGAAGCGTTTTGGCCGTATAGGGCGTGCCGAGCACTTTTTCGTGCGCGGTCACCTTCATCCGCGGATGGTTGGCCAGTGACTGTGTCTGTTGCAACCGGTTTTCCAGCGGCGCAAGATCTGAGTGGCTCTTGAGCGGATTGCCAGGAGTGACGAACCACCAGACCTGATCCAGGCCCAACCGTTTCAAAACCGTGTCCGCCACCATCTTGTGACCGGAATGCGGTGGATTGAACGACCCACCGAAAATCCCGATACGATTGCCCGCTTCACAATGTGGCAGTTTCAGCCAGTCCCGACTTCGGGCCTGGCTGGAGGAAGACTTGCTCATGGACGAATTTGGCCCGTCCCATGCACTTTGTATTTGAAGCTGGTGAGCTGTTCGACTCCAACCGGCCCGCGGGCATGCATCCGCCCGGTGGCAATGCCGATTTCTGCGCCCATGCCGAATTCGCCACCATCGGCGAACTGAGTCGAGGCGTTGTGCAATACAATCGCGGAATCAACTTCTGCCTGGAACCGGTCAGCGGCAGCCTGATCTTCAGTGATGATGCAATCGGTGTGATTGGACCCGTATTTAGCGATATGCGCAATCGCTGCATCAAGATCCGGCACGATCATCGCGGAGAGAATCTTGTCCAGATACTCCGTCGACCAATCCTCTTCGCTCGCTTCCAATACGCCTGAGCCAATCTTCTGAACTTCGGCATCGCCGCGGATTTCGCAGTCGCCTTCGTTGAGGGCATTCAGGATGGCCGGCAGATGGCTTTCAACAATATCTTCGTGCACAAGCAGCGTTTCCAGTGCACCACAGATACCCGTCCGGCGGAGCTTGGAATTCTTCACGATTGCGACGGCCTTTTCCAAGTCTGCGGCTTTATCGACAAAGATATGCACCAGACCTTCGAGGTGCGCAAAGACAGGCACACGCGCTTCGGTCTGAACGCGCTCGACAAGACTGCGGCCACCACGCGGAACGATCACATCCAGATTGCCATTCAGCCCGCGCAGCATTTCACCGACGGCTGCTCGATCAGTCACCGGCACGATCTGGATCGCATCTTCCGGCAGGCCTGCCTCCGCAAGGCCCTTTTGCAGCGCTGCGTGGATCACCTTGTTGGAGTGGATGGTGTCGGAACCGCCACGCAAAACAACCGCATTGCCTGCCTTGAGGCACAACGCTCCGGCATCGGCGGTCACATTCGGCCGGCTCTCGTAGATCACCCCGATTACGCCAAGCGGTGTGCGAACCCGTTCGATCTTGAGGCCGTTCGGGCGGTCCCAAGCTGCCATCACGCTGCCGACGGGATCTTCGAGCGCAACAATGTCTTCCAGTGCCTTGGCTATCGCTTCGATGCGCTCTTCATTCAAGGTGCCACGATCCAAGAACGCAGCGGTCTGGCCATTGGCCTTCATCGCCTCAACGTCTTTGGCGTTGCCTTCAAGGATAGCTGGGATCGCTGCCCGAACAGCCTTTGCCATTGAAAGCAAAGCCGTGTTCTTGGCTTCGGTTGGGGCATTGGCAAGCACCCGGCCAGCAGCCCGCGCGCGTGTGCCGATCTCCGCCATCAAAGCTTCCGTCGACAATGCCTCAACCTTATCCAACATTCCTTCAACTCCTGTTTGGCGATTTTCTCATTCACCGCCTTATGTGGTGTTTTTAACTTGTTCCGTTCAAAAAGCCATCTTCCAGGACCAGATCGTCCCGGTGGATCATTTCCGCGCGCCCCGGATAACCGACGATGGCCTCAATTTCCCGGCTGTTGCGCCCGGCAATCAATTGCGCTTCTTCCATGTCATAGGCAATCAATCCACGACCGATCACGGCGCCTTCAGGTCCCAGAACCTTCACCGCATCCCCGCGGCTAAAGGCACCTTTTACAGTCGTCACACCGGCAGGGAGAAGGCTCTTGCCGGATTTCAGTGCTTTCACTGCACCAGCATCCAGACCGATCTGACCGCGCGGCTCCAATGTGCCACCGATCCAGGCCTTTCGGGCACTGGCCGGTGTCGCAAGTGCCGGGAACCAAGTGGCCCGCGCGCCCTCATCCAGGCGTTTGAGCGGATTAAGCTCCTTGCCGGACGTAATCACCATAGAGGTGCCAGCAGCGGTCGCAATCTTGCCGGCGTCGATCTTTGTTTTCATGCCGCCGCGCGACAGTTCTGAGCCGGCACTGCCGGCCATCGCTTCGATTTCGCCCGTAATTCTGGGAACTTCCGGCAGGAAGACCGCGGACGGGTCCTGCTGCGGCGGCGCTGTGTAAAGGCCATCAATATCGGATAAGAGCACCAGGCAATCAGCACTCGCCATGGTCGCCACGCGGGCTGCCAGACGGTCATTGTCGCCGTACCGGATTTCGGAGGTCGCAACGGAATCGTTTTCGTTGATGATCGGCACCGCGCCAAGCTTCAACAACGTGCCGATCGTGGCGCGGGCATTGAGATACCGCCGCCGCTCTTCTGTATCGCCAAGGGTCAACAGAATCTGTCCAGCCTTGCGTCCATGGGCGTCCAGCGCATCCGCATAGGCTTTGGCAAGCGCAATTTGACCAGCAGCCGCTGCTGCCTGGCTCTCTTCCAGTTTCAGCGGTCCCTTGGGCAATCCCAAAACGCCACGACCGAGCGCAATCGAGCCGGAGGACACCAGCAGAACTTCCGCCCCAGCCTC
This sequence comes from Roseibium sp., assembly GCF_965216085.1. Taxonomy (GTDB): domain Bacteria; phylum Pseudomonadota; class Alphaproteobacteria; order Rhizobiales; family Stappiaceae; genus Roseibium. The sequence continues at coordinate 5,093,709 of NZ_OZ244138.1, forward strand.
AAGAAGACCGACGACATCTGAAATCAGCGCTTCCAGCCAGTCGCGTTTCAGCGCACCGTCCTCGACAAGCAGCGCCGAGCCGATTTTGACCACAATCCGGCTGTGGGTCTTCAGGGTCCGCAGATCCGACATTACGGATGCCATCCCTCCTGCTCAGGCGCAGGCACCTGATTGGCAGCTTCTTCTTTGTCCCGGTCGATCGCGCGCACGATCATGCGCAGCGCCCGGTCGACATTCAGACCACTCGCCGAAGATAAAATGAGGGGCTTTTGGCCGCAAGCGGCTTCCAGACTGGCTGCTTGATCCGCAATCAGCTCTTCGTTCAAGGCATCACATTTGGACAAGGCGACGATCTCAGGCTTGTCGGTCAGGCCCGCGCCATAGGCTTCCAGCTCACCGCGCACCACCTTGTAAGCTTCGCCGGGATCTTCCTCACCCGAGCCATCTACTAGATGAAGAAGAACACGGGTGCGCTCAACATGACCTAAGAAGCGGTCGCCGAGACCGGTGCCCTCATGGGCACCTTCGATCAAGCCGGGAATATCAGCCATGGCAAAGCTGTTGCCGTCGATCTGGACAATGCCGAGGTTCGGGTGCAGCGTCGTGAAAGGATAGTCGGCAATTTTCGGTTTGGCCGCAGATACGGTCGACAAGAAGGTCGACTTGCCGGCATTGGGCAATCCCACAAGCCCGGCATCAGCAATCAGTTTCAAACGCAGCCAGATCCATTTTTCCTCACCTTCAAGTCCTGGGTTGGCCCGGCGCGGCGCCTGGTTGACCGAAGATTTAAAGTGGGCATTGCCGAAACCACCGTTACCGCCGCGTAGCAGATGCACTTTCTGACCAATCTCTGTCAGGTCGGCGATAATGGTTTCGTTGTCCTCTTCGAGGATCTGGGTTCCCACCGGGACTTTCAAAACGGTATCGTCACCATGCGCGCCCGTCCGGTTCTTACCCATGCCGTGAATACCAGTGCCAGCTTTGAAATGCTGCTTGTAGCGGTAGTCGATGAGCGTATTGAGACCATCGACACATTCCACCACGACGTCACCGCCTTTGCCACCGTCGCCGCCATCGGGGCCACCATACTCAATATACTTCTCTCTTCGGAAAGAGACGCAGCCCGCACCGCCATTGCCGGAACGCACATAGACCTTGGCCTGATCGAGGAATTTCATTGTTTTTCTCTTTTCGTCCTGGTTCAGGCCTTGATCTTATTGCCAATCAATGGCCGGTCATAAACTCGCTACGGTGCAATTCGGCGCGTACGGCAGGAACACTACCCCCGCGGGACACGCTGTTACAGCCCACCTCGCCGACGACACGGAAACCGATATTTTCCAATACTTTCAGGGAAGCCGGATTCTCTTCCATGGCTTCTCCGGCCAGGACCATGTGAGCGGTGTTTTCAAACAACCAGCAGGTTGCTGCATGAACCGCTTCGCTCATGTATCCCTTGCCCCAGAAAGGCTTGCCTAGCCAATAGCCGAATTCCGGGGTCGCCCGCAACTTTTTGAAGGAGACGCAGCCAATCATTTGACCGTCATGGTCAATATGGAAGGCCAACTCATCCGCGTTTTCAGGTTTCTGCCAATTTTCGGCGACCTTCGTGAGATACGCCCTGCCGGACTCAAGCTCATACGGATATGGCACCCGCGAGAGCATCTTGGCGACGTCGTAGTCGCCCAAGAGCTCCGCGCAGGTGTCCAAATCCTTCATTTGCGGAGACCTAAGCACCAGCCGCTGCGTCCGGATTTCCGCCGGCATCATGCCACCTGCCTCCGGGCTTCGAACTCGTTGCGCGTTAGAAAAACGCGGCTTGCTGGCAATTCCACACCACGCGACGGGATATGCAGAAGTCGGAGTTCGTTTTGGCCAAAGCCGGCTTTTTCCAAAATCTTCTGGGAGCCCGTGTTTTCATCCAGTGCGCCCGACACGACAAGTTCCTCATCGGTCGTACTGAAAAACCACTCCAACACAGCTTTCACCGCTTCGCCCATATAACCGTTGCCCCAGTAGGGCTCTCCCAGCCAATATCCAAGCGAAGCTGTTTTTCCCGGCTTGCCAAGCGAGATCGAACCGATCAATCCGGAACCATCGTCAATCGCAAAGGCACGTTCGCCGCCCTCAACAAAGGAAAAGGTCTGCCGGATCCAGTCTTCCGCATCCTTTGCCGAATAAGGATGCGGAACAACTCCAAGCATTTTGGCAACTTCGAAATTACCAGCCAATTCGACAATCCGCGCTACATCGCTCATTGCCAAAGGCCGAAGAACCAGCCGTTGCGCCTGGATCTCCGTCGGCATCATGCCACCTGCCTCCGGGCTTCGAACTCGTTGCGCTCCAAACGCACAACGACATTCGACACTTTCCGGTCCAATGCCTTGGCGTGGCGTTCGGTGAGCGCATACGGCTTGAAGCCGGCTTTGCGCAACAACGCCCGCGACCGTGTATTTTCTTCATATGCGCGCGCGGCCAAGGCATTTGCTCCATAGACCTCGAATGCCCAGGCCAACACCGCTTCCACGGCCTCGCTCGCATAACCATGGCCCTGGAACGCCCGGCCAATCCAATATCCCAAGGTCGGATCGTCCGGCAATTCGGTCAGATCGCCCGGCGCTTCTACCGCCACGATGCCGATGAACACACCACCCAGTGTGATGGCGAAAATGGCTTCGGTTTCCTGCGGATCCGTTCCAATAACCGATCCAAGAAATTCCTCGGCACTGCCGTCTTCGTACGGCCAGGAAAAGGATGTGAGCCAGCGCGCCACGTTGAAATCCTTGCCGGCCAGTTCTTCAATCGCAGAAGCATCGGACAGCTGGACCGGCCGCAGGATCAAACGGCGGGTTTTTAACTCCGGCAACGTGATCATCGGCCCTGCCCCCAACCTTTCAAAGACTTCCAGATAGTCCGCTCAAGCGTATAGCGCTCAATCGGCACCGACCCGCCTGCACCAACAGAGCGGATCATGGACTGGTCGCGGTATTGGAACCCGGACTTCACCAGCACCCGGCGCGATGCCGGATTGGTCACGCGGCAGGAGCCCTGCAGCTCTTCGATGTCGGTGTACATGAAGGCATGATCGACCAGCGCATGCACCGCTTCGGTGGCAAATCCCTGGCCCCAGAACGGCTCGCCCAGCCAGTAGCCGATATGGACCGGACCACCCGGCTCAACATTGGCATAGCGGGTCAAACCGATCAGCCGGCCAGTGCTTTTCAGCCGGATGGCAAAACCCTCTGAGCGATGCAAATTGAGATTCGCCTTGGTGATCAGCGCGCGGCCGTCCTCCGCCGTAAAAGGATGCGGCATAGTGGACAGATTCGCTGCCACTTGTTTGTTGTTCGCCAGGAACACAAGATCCGCCAAATCGTCCATGCGCGGTTTGTCGAGCCGCACATGAACCGCTTCCTGCGGCAACGGGGCCGCGGCCAAACTGCTTTCGTCTAACAGTCCATCACTTTCAACAACCATAACTTCCTCCAGCCAAAACAAATCAAGGGAAAGATGGCGGCCCATCTTCCCCTTGGATCTTTGACTGGTCTTGGTTGCTGACCTGTCTCGAATTGCCGGGGTCTTGATGGGACGCCGGCGCTTCGAAACTTCACGTCGGCTTTACTCCGCAGCTTCCGCCACTGGGACCACATTGATGAAAGTTCGTTTGTTGGCTTTCGCCTGAAACTCAACTTTGCCTTCAACGGTCGCAAAAATTGTGTGGTCTTTACCCATGCCCACACCGGTGCCCGGGTGCCATGTGGTGCCACGTTGACGTGCGATGATGTTGCCTGGAATCACGGCTTCACCACCATATTTTTTGATGCCAAGACGGCGGCCAGCTGAGTCGCGGCCGTTGCGGGATGAACCGCCTGCCTTTTTATGTGCCATCGTTAGAACTCCTCGTTCTTCGAATTCTTACTCGTCAGGTTTCGAAACAGCGGCTTAGTTGCCAGCCAGTTCTTTCGCCTGCTCAACCCAGTTACCGCGCTCGAACTTGCCCTTCAGGCCAGTTTCTTCTTCAACGCGGGCGATGTCGTCAGCGCCCATTGCTGCGATCTGAGCGAACGTGGTGATGCCAGCTTCGTTCAGTTTTTTCACAGCAGCCGGACCGGCGCCATCCAGTTTCTTCAGGTCGTCCGCGCCTGCATCAGCCGCCGGTGCGTCGTCCTTTTTCTCTTCAGCCTTCGGCGCTGCCTTTTTCGGCGCAGCCTTCTTGGCCGGTTTTGCACCACCAGTCAGGATGTCGGTCACCTTAACAAGGGTGAAGGCCTGACGGTGGCCGTTGCGGCGGCGGGAATTCTGACGCCGGCGCTTTTTGAAAATGATAACCTTGCGGTTACGGCCCTGATCGACCACTTCCGCAACAACGCTGGCACCTTCAACGGTCGGCGCACCAACGGTGGTGTCTGTGTCGTTGCCAACCATCAGCACTTCGTCAAAGGTGACGGTGCTGCCAGCTTCGGCATCGAGTTTTTCGACCTTCAGGAGGTCGTCAGCGGCAACTTTATACTGTTTGCCACCAGTTTTGATCACTGCGAACATGTCTCGCACGTCCTTCTTTTCATTTTTGAACATGCCCCGGCAGTAAAGCTGGGACTGTCTTTTAAGGTCGAACTGAGGCGCCTGTCCTGTCAGGTTTTTACCTGGAGGGACAAGGTCTTTTGTGCTGGGTTTGCTTGGATAGCGAACAGCCCGGCAGGCCTTGAACGACAAATCAGCCCGGAAAGCGGACCTTTTCGAGCGAGGCGGAATATACTGAGCTTGGCCTTGGAGTCAACGTTTAATCGCGCAAAAGACGGGCTTTACCCGCCTGCTGGCACAAAACCGCTACGCCAAACGGCCGTGACAACTGGCGTTGTCCCAGATGGGTATCATTCATCTGGGATAAATCAAGCGCCGGACAAACTGGGCCTTGCGAAGGCACAACTGCTTCAGTATGTTCCGCGCCACTTGAACACCCGTTTGTTGTCAAGTCCTGCGGAGAGGTGCCGGAGTGGCTGAACGGGGCGGTCTCGAAAACCGTTGAGCGCGCAAGCGTTCCGGGGGTTCGAATCCCCCTCTCTCCGCCATTTTTCTACCCAACCCTCACGGTTACCGTTTCACGAAATTCAGCTACGGCCTCCAGAACCTCGGGTGCTTTCAGAATGCGGTTGTGGCCGTAACCGCTGGTTTTGAAGATATTCGTGCCTGGCCACAATCTGCCGATCTCATCGGCGTCTGTATGCCGGACCCGCGGGTCTTCCGTATCGTAGATCGCCAGAATTTCTTTGCCTTCTTCCCATGCAAAACTCTCTCCTTTGACCAAAGACGCCCAGCTCATTTGAAACTGGTCGCTGAGCACCGCTTTGACATAGTCCAGGGATTGTTCCGGCGCTCCCTTCCCGCGCATGGTTGCGAGCGGGACATAGGGAAATAGGGGAGCGCTGATCACGGCATATTTCCGCGCGCGAATACCAAAGAGTGCCCGGGCGCGCATGAAGGCCAAGGCTCCGGCCGAATGCCCGATAAGGGCGTGAACCGGTTCGCCGAGATGGGCAATGATATCCCGCGTATCGGTCATGAATGTTGAAAAGCCGATCTTCTCAGTTTCAGACGCACCATGTCCACCTGCGTCAAAGAACACGCACCGGAACCCTTTTTCCGCAAGCGTTCTGGCGAGCGCAGCCATTTGCACGCCCCGCCCGGAATATCCATGAACCAGAATGACGACTGGCCCCGAACCGACCGACCAGGCCAATCTGCTGTTATTTGCCTCAAAACGAAAGGTCTCCAACCCCTCCAGCAGCGCTGCATCCTGTGGCCGCAATGGCAAAACCTTTGCCTTGCCCAGCGCGCCGATCAGCCCTGCTGCCAGCTCCAGGGCCGGATTGGACTGTGTGTCACCGGGCGATCCGATTTCGAGCCGTTTCATTTCGATGTTCATGGCATCCTCCTTTCAAGTGTTGCCTGAATAGGAGATTTGTTTTTAATTAGACCAGTCAATATAGTTTTGAAATCTGGTGACACATGGCGAGGGTTCAAAAACACCGCAAACCAATTATCGACACCGCTGTTACATTGTTCCGGCGGCAGGGTTATGCCAGCACAGGTCTCAATGACATTGTCGACCGGTCAGGTGCGCCGAAAGGATCGCTCTATCACTATTTTCCAGAGGGAAAGGTGTCTATTGCGATCGCCGCTGTTGAAGAAGCAGGGAGACGGGTTGCAGAAACGCTTGAAGATCTTGCCCGAAAAACCGGGACAACCGGCGACCTTTTGAAAGCCCATGCCCGCCTATTGGCCAGCTGGATGAAACAGTCCGGCTTCCGGGACGGCTGCCCGATCACCACTGTTTTGCTGGAGCTGGCACCAAATGAGCGCTTGATTTCCCAGGCCGGCCGCAAAGCTTATTCAGCGCGTATTGGGATCTTGAGGGAGAAGTTGATCGCTGACGGCTATACCCACGACCGCGCGCAGCGCTTGGCACAACTTTGCACTTCGGCGTTGCAAGGTGCCTTGATCCAGGCGCGGATCGAACGGAGCGGCGAACCAATCGAAACAGCGGCCCTTGAGCTGGCCGAAATGCTTGAGAGCGCCAAGCCGAAAACCTCCCCTACGGCACATCGATAATTTTTGTAAGAATTTGAGAGTCCACGGCATTTCTATTCAAAAAATTTAGGCCTTGGGAAAAGCCGCGTATTTATGCCAATCTCTCAAAATACTTAATTTCACTTTGCTCGACGCCAACAACAATTTTGCGGGGAAAGCATGTTTATATTCGCCGGTGTGGATGGCACGGGGCCGGACGACGATACCCAGTATAAAAATGACTTCAAGAACAGTTTCGTCAATCAGATGGGCCGGATCGGGCACTGGCAGGGATATTCTTACTACACGCGGGGCCCCACGATGGCTGGAACCGAAACCGGTGGGCTCGCGATCAATACCTTTGCCGTGACAATGGCCAATTACACCCGCCGCAAGGCGATGTCGCCGAACAAGGTTCCGGCCGTGTTTCTGGCAGGATACAGCCGCGGAGGCGCTGCCATCTTGAAAACCGCGAACATGCTGAACAAGGCCAACGTCCCGGTTGAATGCCTCGTCCTGTTCGATGCTGTCGACCGCACAACAACCATTGGCGATGACGACACCTATGTTCCGCCAAATGTCCGCACCTGCCTCCATGCGCGGCGAGACCCGTCAGCCCGGTCACGGACAAATTTCGGCTATTGCCACGCCACCCCGAAAAGCCCTGCGACCCAATACACTGAGAAGTATTTCTTCTGTACGCACGGCGGTGTTGGCGGGACACCCTGGACGGAAGAAAAATACACCACACTGGGCTATATCGACGAGTATACAGACGCACAGTCCCGGGCCGGACAAGTGTTGAGCCACCTGGTCCCCGGTCTCGGTGGGGTTGTTGTCGGGCAAACGCTCCCCACACAAGTCACCCTGGCCCAGGAACAGATCGGAACCGCCATGACCCTTGGCTGGTTTTGGCCCAGGCTTGTTCAAGCGATCGCAAAGGTGATGCATCGGAATTCAGACCATAGCCCAGCCCCTGCCGGACCTGGTTCATCCGATCCCCACACAGGCCCCGCCAACGGCAACCAGCCCGCCATGATCCGGCGCCACACGGTTGTTTCCGGCGAAAGCCTTTCGATGATTTCCTATCAGTACTACGAGGACTTCCTGCTGTTTCCGCTCATCTACGATGCCAACGCGGATCAAATCGGATCAAACTGGAACATCATTCAGCCGGGTATGACGTTCAAGATTCCAGACAAGAAATCGTTTTCAACCGCTCAACTGAACGCAGCACGGCAAAGGGCTCGCGGCGGTTAAGATCGTTTTGGACACACGAAAACAACCGTTGGACTGGAAGTGTAAGAAATTCAGACGGCCCCGGCCCGGTATCCCCGCTCAAGTTCGATCAGTTTTTGTTTGCGCCACAGGCCGCCGCCGTAGCCGGTCAAAGACCCATCGGCGCCCATGACCCTGTGGCAAGGGATGACAACCGCAATCTGATTGGCGCCGTTGGCGCGGGCTACCGCGCGCACGGCTTCTGGCCGTCCGAGCGCTTTTGCAACATCTGAATAGCTGCGGATGCTGCCGGCCGGAATTTTGATAAGCTCGCGCCAAACGTCACGTGTGAAGGGTGTGCCATGTAGCGCCAAGGGTGTCTCGAAGGCGCCCCGGTTGCCATCAAAAAATCCGGTCAATTCTTCCTGGATTTGATCCGTGATTTCTGTCCGGCCAAAGCCGAGGCTCCCACTGGCATTGCGTTGTAGTTTTTTGACTTCTGTTGGCAACGCTTTGCGGTCCAGGAATTCCAGAAGGTGCAACTGGGACTGATCGGCGATGGCGATCATCGGTCCGAGTGGACTCGACACCCAATCCGCCTTGAGCAGAGGATTGGACGAAAAGGCCCCCGGCGCCTGTCCCAGGATCTTGGCAAAAGCGTCGCGAAATGCGCTTGGAGATTCAAAGCCGGCAGAGATCTGCGCTTCAATCACCTTGCCCCCCTCTGCCAGGGCCGAGAAACCTTCCTGCAGCCGGCGCTGGCGGGCCATTTCCAAAAATGTCATCCCGAAGTGGCGTTTGAACGTCCGGCGCACAGTGGAGGGATCAAAACCCATCCGGCGGAGATCCGGCTCGCCCCAGCGATAACCGGGACGTCTCTCCAGTTCAGCAACCAAGGTCCTGATCACAGGATCTGCACTCGCTTCCGGAGCTGTCGGCTTGCAGCGTTTGCACGGCCGGAATCCAGCGTCAAAACACTCCGATACAGTCTCATAGAAGGTACAGTTCTCGCGTTTGGGCTTGCGCGCCGGACAGGTCAACCGACAGAAGATCCCGGTGGAGGCAACGCCGACAAACGCCCGCCCGTCGTAAGCCGGGTCGCGGTTCAAGAGCGCATCATAGAGCGTGTCGAAATTTGGTCGGATCATAAGCATGCAACAAACATACGCCCGAACCTCGGCAGGTGCAGCCGAAATTCGGGCATGGAATTTTGCAGGTACCCTGCCGCGCCAAAGCGACAACCGCCAGCTGCTCTAGCCGGCGAAGTAGGTGTCGATAATTTTTTGATATTCACCAGATGCAATCATTTCTTGGAGAACACCATCCAGTTGATCCCGAAGACCTGCCAGATTGTTCTTTTTAGAAAAGGCAATGTAGGACGGTATAGATGATATCTCCGGCTGTAGTTCAACCACCTTGTCGAGACCTTTGTGGTTCTTCAGGTGATGCATGGCGCCGTATTTGTTCATAATGATCGCATCAATCCGGCCACCCATCAATTTCTTGATGTTGTTTTCGCTCTGCGGCGCATAGTCAACGGACTTCAATGTACCAACCTTAATTGCCTCATCGACCATTGTGCCGTAACTGATTCCATCAACCAGCCCGATTTTGTGGTCAGCAATACTATCCATGGATCCGTCAAAACCAACATCACTGCCTTTCTGAACCCAGACAGAGAGCACTTGCGGCATCAAAACGGTTTCCGAATAATCAAGAAACTTCACCCGTTCATCGTTCTTGTAAGCTGTAAAAATGGCGTCAGCATCGCCTTCCTTGACCATATGCAACGCACGTTTCCAAGGTAGAACCTCGATCGTTATGTCTTTCCCTAGTTTTCCGAAGGCCGCTTGAAGGATCCGGACAACAATCCCGTCAGCAGAGGAGCCGTCCTTGTATTCATAGGGCGGGTATTCCAATGTCACCAATTTCACGGCTTCTGACTTTGCACTGGTAACGGATAAGGCCAGCACGCTCGCTAATATGACAGTTTTCAGGATTTTAATCATGATCAGCTCCATTAAAAAGAGACAAGCCAACCTATCCTTAATTGGTTTCTTCAAAATAAACTCATTACAATAAACTTCAAAAATACTTACGTTAATACAAATACCAATAGTATTTAGAACATTAATTCATGATTTATCGTTATTTTTTGACCCACACCTCGAATAAAAAACTTATTTTCATTGCCCAAAGTAGGAATCGTAGATTGTTTCGAACTCCCCACCTTTCAACATTGATTGCAATACCGTATCCAGCTGATCTCTGAGGGCAGTCAGCTTGCGTTTTTTTGAGAAGGCAATGTAGCTCGGTACCGAAGAAACTACTGGCTGCAGTTCCCTAACATCCTTCAGGGATCGAAACTTCTTCAGATGATACATGGCACCGTAACGGTTCATCATGATCACCGCCGTCCGCCCGGCAAGTAATTTCATAATATTGTGCTGACTATCTGGCGCATATTCCAAGTGTTTAAGCAATCCGGAGTGAATCACTTCATCGGCAGCGGCGCCGTAACTCACGCCGTCCACGAGACCGATCGAAACATCGCTTAAACTTGCCAGATCACCATTGTAGGGCACTTCAACGTTCGTGAGCGCCCATAAAGATACGACCTGCGGCATGACGATGGTTTTGGAGTAGTCCAGGAAACTCAAACGTTCTTGGGTTTTATAGACCGTGAAAATACCGTCAGCTGCCCCTGTTCGCGCCATCAACAAGGCCCGTTTCCAAGGCAAGACTTCGATTTCGATTTCGTGGCCAAGCTTGGCAAACGCCCGGCGCAACACCCGGACAACAATGCCGTCGACCTGATCTCCTTTTTGATATTCATAAGGCGGATAGTTGAGAGTAACCAGTTTGTAGGTTTCCGCGTGTGTACCCGTGCATAACAGCCAACCGATCCCGGCCCACACGGCCAATTGCTGTATCACCTTCATGTCCAACACCCTCAACGGCACCAAAACTCAGAAGATCAAACTGGCATTTCTCAAAATCTCAGGCCGACAGGATCTCGTCCGCATCACGGCCACAAATATTTTGTCTCGTTTAAACCACGCACTCAGTGAATAAACTCTGCACTTCAGCGTCGAATCTCAACACTTAAACAAACATCGCAATAACAAAATAGAATTCACTCAAATGGTACTTGGCACTTCTGCCTATACAAGAAATACAATAACGATTATTTCTCTATCGCACCCGTCACGACTTAACTCTTAAGCTGAATGTTCGTTCGGGGTATTTTCCATCTCATCTGGAGCTCTGAACGCGGATCGAAATCTAGGTTTCAACACGTTGAGCAGCGAAATGGCCTCAGCGGAGAGCGAAACATTCAAAACGTCAACCGGATCACCGGTAAACCTGATCCTCTGTCGGAAAACTCCGGTCCTTGACCTCATCTGCATAAGATTTCACCGCCGCTTCGATCTGGCCACCGAGGTTTCCATAGACCTTGACGAATTTCGGCGGCGTGGGATTGAGACCGAGCATGTCTTCCAGAACCAGGATCTGGCCATCACATTCTGCCGAGGCGCCAATGCCGATGGTCGGAATGGCAATCTGTTTGGTGATCCTGGCTGCTAGCGGCTCGACCATGCCTTCCAGCACCAGCGCAAAGGCCCCAGCTTCGGCAACGGCTTTGGCGTCTTCTTCGTGAATGGACCAGGTTTCCTCTTCACGCCCTTGCGTCTTGAAACCACCCATCACATTCACCGATTGCGGGGTGAGGCCAATATGCGCCATCACAGGAATGCCGCGCTCGGTCAGGAAGCGGATGGTCTCCGCCATGCGCGCCCCGCCTTCCAGTTTGACCGCACCGCATTGGGTTTCTTTCATCACCCGGGCGGCATTGCGGAACGCTTCCGACGGGCTTTCTTCGTAGGTGCCGAAGGGCATATCGACCACCACAAGCGCGCGCTGGGTTCCGCGCACCACGGCCTTGCCGTGCATGATCATGAGATCAAGCGAAACGCCGACGGTGGATTCCATGCCGTGCATCACCATGCCGAGACTGTCGCCGACCAGAATGAAGTCTGCGTATTTGTCGACAATGGCCGCCGTGTGGGCATGGTAGGACGTCAGCGAGACGATCGGTTCAGCGCCCTTGCGCTTGGCAATTTGCGGCGCGGTGATGCGGCGGACGGGTTTTTGAGCGCTCATATCAGGCCCTTTCAATTTAGATTGTTGGTGGCCAATGCTCAGGCAGCGGGTGACACAACCCGCTGATCGATCAGCAGAACCGTTCCAAACCGGACGGCAAGAAGGATGACAGCTGGCCGGTCAAGTGGACCGCCCAATTCGGCAAGCGTTTCCGCATCGCGAATGTCGACACTTTCCACTTTTCCGGACGACGCTTCACTAAGAATGCCGCGTACAGCAGCTTCCAAGTCATTGATCTGTGGCGCGCCTTTGGCGAGCTGTTCGGCTTCGTTCAAGGATTGGCTCAGTGTGAGCGCCTCTTTGCGCTGTTCAGAACTGAGGCGGACATTGCGCGAGGACATGGCGAGGCCATCGGCTTCGCGCACTGTCGAGTGGCCTATAATTTTCAGTGGCGCATCCAGATCGCGCACCATCTGTTTAATCAGCACCAACTGCTGGTAATCCTTCTCGCCGAAGACAGCGATATCCGGTGTGACGATGTTGAAGAGCTTGGTGACAACCGTCGAAACACCTTGGAAGTGGCCGGGCCGAAGAGCGCCCTGCAGGATTGCCGAGAGGCCCGGCACCTCGACATAGGTATCTCCGCCGGCGCCATACATTTCTTCCACGCTCGGCATGAAGACAGCATCAACCGCCTCTTGCTCTAAGAGCGCCTGATCGCGCGCTTCATCACGCGGGTATGTGTCGAGATCCTCGTTCGGGCCAAATTGGGTGGGATTGACAAAGATGGTGGTCACCACGCGGTCGGCTTCTGCCTTGGCCTTGCGAACCAACGACAGGTGCCCTTCGTGCAGATATCCCATCGTGGGCACGACGGCGACGGTTTCCCCTTCGCGCCGCCAACCGCGCACGATCAACCGCATATCCGCCTTGGTCCGGCAGATCTCCATCAGCTCTCCTCCCAATCCCCTCCCGGGATTTTTCGTTTTCGCAGGTGCAGCATAGCTACCTGAAATTGGAAGGTCCAGTATTCGTTAGTTGTCTAATATCTTTGGCCAAATGGTCAAAAGGCGCCGTCGTAAGATCGTTGCGCAATGCGGCAGGCAAGCAAGGTAAACCCATCCCGGACAAGGGCATCGGCGGCTTCTTTTTTCAACTCCCCGGCGTTGTCTACCCAAACTCCGTGCCCCCCATAAGCTCGGGCGACTGCAGGGAAATCAGTCTCGCCGAAATCAACGCCGACATTCGGACGCTGGCTGTTGCGTTGTTTGAGTTCGATCAGCGCCAGGCTGGTATCCACCAGAACACAAATGATCACCGGGATCTTCAGATCCCGCAACGTGGAGAGTTCACCGAGGCACATTTCAAGCCCAGCATCGCCAACAAAAGCGATCACTGGCGCAGTCTGATCGACAAGCCTGTGCCCCATGGCCAGCGGTACAGCGCAGCCCATCGTGCAGAGCGCGGAGGACTGCAGCATTTGCCTTGGGCCTGAGCAGCGCCAGATCTGGCTGACGAGAATCCGGTGCGCACCACTGTCCGCCGTTGCAACGGTGTCTGCCGGCATGACGTCACGCAGCACATGGAAGACCGTGCCTGGTCCCCAGCCTGCGGGTTCCGGTGCGAAGGCTTTGCTAAGGTTCTTCCGGACAGCCTCCGGTTCGCCGTCCGGCCAGGAAGGGCTTGCCGCATCGCGGGCCTTAGACAAAGCGTCTAACGCTGGGCCAACGATGCTTCGCAAGGTGACCGCAGCTTCATGCATGCCATGGGTCCGAAGCACCGGCGTCACGTCAATCACCGGTGCATCGGCCGGCCATGGATTGCGCCAATTGATACGCATCTCAATCGGATCGTACCCGAGCGACAGGATGCAATCACTTTGATTGATCAGCGGCAGTAGGTGGCCATCAGCTTTTGGCGACAACCCAGCTCCCCCCAGCGCCAGCGGATCATTTTCATCCAGAAGGCCTTTGCCCTTGTAGCTGGTCACCAGCGGGATCCGGAATTTCCGGCAAAACTCTGTGATGGCCTGCGAAGCCTCTTCATTGACTGCATCCACTCCGGCAATCGCGATGGGCCGCTCGGCCTTTTTGAAAAGCTCAAGTGCAGTGTTCAGGTCCGGGCCGGCTAGCGGTGCAGAGGCTCCCGGTTTCGACCGGAAGGATGGTGACCAGGTTTCAGCCGTCTCCGTTTCTGCAACCTTGATCGGCACATCGATGTGCACCGGACCGGGCTGACCGTCGAGGGTGATCGCCAGAGCTTTTTCCATCATCACGTCAAGCGCGCTGAGGCGGGCGGAAAAGCTGGCCTTAACGATCGGGCGCAGCAATTGTTGATGATCAAAGACCTGATGGGTATAGCTTTCCGCTTCCCCGTGATCGACACAGCCGGTCAAGAAAATTAGGGGAACCCGGTCCTGCCAGGCATTGGCGACCACATTGATGGCGTTGGCCGCTCCCGGGCCCAGCGTTGCCAGCAGAACGCCCGGTGCACCATCCGCATGCCAGCCGCCTTCGGCCATGAAGCCGCCGGCATTTTCGTGTTTGACCAGCACGAATTTCAGTCCGGCCTGATCGAGAGCCTGCATGAGCGCCAACACTTCGCCGCCCGGGATCCCGAAGGCATGACGGCAGCCAGCACCATGAAGCTTCTGGGCAATGATATCCGCGCCGGTGGTCATGCTTTTTCTTGTCCTATTTTAGAAACACAGTGCCCAAGATCCAGAACGCCCTTCTCGGCCAGTCCTGCGATTTCATCATCGTTCAATTCCAGATGCCGCTTCAAAACATCGGCCGTATTGGCCCCAAGTGTTGGTGGAGCGGAACGGTAGGCAACTGGTGTCTTATCCATCTTGATCGGCGAGCCGATCAGATCAACAGACCCGCTGACCGGGTGCGGCAAATTGATTTTCATATCCCGAGCCAAGATCTGAGGGTCGGTGAAGACTTGTCCCAAATCGTTGACCGGACCACAGGGCACACCGGCGTCTTCCAAGGTTTTAATCCAGTCCGCAGCGTCCCGTTCAATCGTAATCCGGCGGATTCTGGGGATGAGTGTTTTCCGGTTGCGGACCCGGTCGGCATTCGTCGAAAACAGCGGATCTTCCGCTAACTCCGGAGCGCCTGCAATCATGCAAAACTTCTGAAACTGAGTGTCGTTACCAACCGCCAGAATGAAGGGTCCGTCAGCCGCAGGAAAGGTCTCGTAGGGCACGATGGTCGGGTGCTCATTGCCGAGCCGACCGGGCACGTCTCCGGACACCAGATGGGCAACACCTTGGTTGATCAGCCAGGACACTTGGGCATCGAGCAGGGAGATGTCGATGTGCTGCCCTTCTCCCGAATTGCGCCGGTGATTAACGGCCGCCAGGATCGACACACAGGCGTACATGCCGCACATGACATCGGCAATGCCGACACCGCATTTGGTCTGGGTGCCGCCGTCTTCATCGTCAAAGCCGGTTAGCGACATGATCCCACCCATGCCCTGAATAAGAAAGTCATACCCTGCACGATGAGCATACGGACCTGTCTGGCCAAATCCAGAAATCGAGCAATAGATCAGCTTCGGATTGAGAGTTTTGAGCGTTTCGTAATCAAGCCCGCGCCGGCTCAAGTCTCCCACCTTGAAGTTTTCGACCAGAATGTCGGCCTTGGCTGCAAGATCCCGGACCAATTGCTGCCCGTCTTCGCTCGCCAAATCGATCGCGACAGAGACCTTGTTGCGGTTGGAGGAAAGGTAATAGGCGCTTTCGGCGGTGTCGTTGCCTTCTGCGTCTTTTAAGAATGGAGGTCCCCAGCCTCGGGTGTCATCGCCGCGGCCCGGGCGCTCGATCTTGATCACCTCCGCGCCAAGATCACCCAAGATCTGAGTACAGGTCGGACCTGCCAGAATACGGGAAAGATCAAGTACTAGAAGGCCGGATAAGGCCCCCGGAGAAGTAGCGGTTTGCTGCACGGATCATCCTGTCGCTGATGGTTCGGGAAAAGGACATGAGAGCCGGGTGTCCGTCAACAGTAGTGGCCGCTACATGAGATCGCATTGGCTCACTTTCGTGTCAGCCTTCGGTGATCCGTCAGCCTGTCCAACCTTTTATGTCCGATAACAGTGTCCAGGCGCGGCTGATCCATTCTGCGCGGACACTATGACCGCCGTCGTGCAAACAAAGTTCCAATAGCCCTTGTTCGGGCTGCCAGCGTTCACATGACAACTCACCGTCTGTCAGTGTCTCAGGAGCCGTCTCAGTCAGCCCCGTCTGGCGGCGCCAGATCTCGAAACTCTCAAAAACGTCACCTTGTTTCCATTGCCCGCCACCGAGCCAGCGGCCTTTAAGCGGAACGACCGTGTCACTGGTTCCATGAACGTGGAACAGATAGGGCGGTTCCGTTGGACAGTTTTGTGGCAGCGGTTCCCAAAACGCTCCGGCAATTGGTGCATATCCAGAAAACCGGTCCGATTGTTCGCAGGCCAGGTACCAGGTCATGAATCCACCGGATGAAAACCCTGTCAAAAGGGTGCGGTCCTGATCAACGCCGAAGCGCTTCGCCAAATCCTCAAGCACGCTGTCGAAGAAAACAGGCTCATCCCGCAAGTTCCGGGGTGCGGTGGGGAAAGACCAGGTCCCGTTGACGCCTTGAACCGCAACAAAGGCCACACCCAACTCATCCGCCATGCGCTGAAAGCTTTTGTTCTTCAGCGCATTGATTGCTTTCCCCCGGTGGCCATGAAGATAGAGGACCGCGCCAAGCGGTTGAGACGGATCGTGGCCCGCAGGCAGATGGATGTAATAGGTGCCGCCGGATACTGTGCAGGGCATTTCTTCGCCACATGGCGCTGACTCTGCGTTTGCTGCCATTCCCCCGATCGCCACTGTGGCTACAAGTCCCAGTGCCCAAAGCTGTTTCGGTTTCACACGCCCCTCCCCGATCGCGGTCCAGAAAACCCTTCGCGCTTTTCCAATCTGACAGCCGGCCTTTTGATTGCCAGATGCACTGGAGAGGTTGTCCCAAACCCGGGAAAAATCCAGATGGAGTGAGATCACAAGCCCGCGATCATTGGTTCAAGCACCGCCTTCGTCAGTCCCACGCACCATGGGTTGGGATATTGAGGGTCCGTCCGCAGTGCTTGCAATGAATCGCATCCGGATCATGCCGGTTCAGCCCGCAATCCGGACAGGGCAGATTGACTTTTGCCGGCCTGAATATCGTTTGCACCAACCGTAGGAACAACGCGACCCCAAAAATCATGATCAGGACCGTCAACAACCGTCCGGTCGTATCGGTCATGGTGATGTCGCCGAAGCCAGT
The DNA here is from genome assembly GCF_965216085.1 of Roseibium sp. Classification (GTDB taxonomy): domain Bacteria; phylum Pseudomonadota; class Alphaproteobacteria; order Rhizobiales; family Stappiaceae; genus Roseibium. Next base: position 5,110,904 of record NZ_OZ244138.1, read on the forward strand.
TGTCGTCAGCGTGGTCACAGTGAAATAGAGTGCATCCAGGTAATTGTTGATGTTTTCATTGCTGTCATGTTCAACCACAAAAACGATCGCAGTCACGACAAAAATGAAAACAAACAGGTTGACCGCAGAATGAAGAATTTCCTCATTCCGCCGGAACCATTTTGATGTGTCCCTGAGCTCCTTAAGCAGATGATAGGAGCGCAGCAGGCGGAGCATGCGGATCACACGCAAGAATGCGAAGTTCTCCAAAAACGCCGGAATGATGAGCGATATGACGACCACCACATCTGCAAGGGACGTGAAGCTGACAACATATCTCCACCGCGTTCCTGAGGCGATCAGCCGGGCAACATAATCCAGAGCCAAAACAACAGCGATCGCATAATCAAGTTCGTGGTGGTGCCGGTCCGGATCGATGATTGCCGAGACTATGAAATAGCCGATCGTGATCAGATCAAACGCAAGAAGGAGATAACGAAAGGTCCGGGCGCTGGCTGAATGACCGAAGTACAATTGCCGCAAACGCGTTTGCAGATCCGTTTTTTCTGCCGCCATTCATGAAGCCCCGTTGCGTGATCTTTCGCTTCTCCAACCGACAAGAGCGGCACCAAAAAGTCAATCACAAGGCTGCGGCCCACCCTCGCCATGCACAATTCGTGACCGATTTGCACGACAACCGTGAAGTTAGGCTGTTTATTCCAGATGCTGTCCGCATTAGGTTCATCACAAACATGGACCGGCCCTCGCGGGCCAAGACGAAGAGGATCTTGAATGTTTGACCTGAAAGGCCGCGTTGCCCTAGTGACCGGAGCCAGCCGGGGCATCGGTGAAGCTGGTGCGAGAAGCCTTGCCAAATACGGCGCAAAAGTCGTTCTGGCGGCGCGCTCCAGCGGCAACATCACCAAAATCGCGGAAGACATTCGAGCCGAGGGCGGCGAGGCAATCGCGATCACTTGCGATGTGGCCAACTACGAAGCTGTCGCCAAGGCGGTGCAAACTGCGATCGATACATTTGGCGGGATCGATATCCTGGTAAACAACGCCGGTGTCATCGAGCCGATCAGCCGGATCGAAGAGTCTGATCCCGAAGCTTGGGGACAGGTCATCGATATCAATGTGAAGGGTGTTTATCACGGCATCCGGGCGGTTGCCCCGCATATGCTTGAAAAAGGTGCCGGTACTATCGTCAACATCAGCTCGGGCGCAGCCGTTAGCGCCTTGGAAGGCTGGAGCCAATATTGCTCTTCAAAAGCTGCTGCATTGTCCCTGACCCGTTGCAGTGACAAGGAATTCGGCGACAAGGGCATCCGGGTTGTGGGCCTCAGCCCGGGAACAGTGGCCACAAAAATGCAAGTCGACATCAAGGCCTCCGGCATCAATCCGGTCAGCCAGCTTGATCCCTCGGTCCATATTCCAGCCGAATGGGTCGGCGAGACAATTTGCTGGCTGTGTACGGATGCCGGCGACACCTATCGGGGCATTGATTGTTCTTTGCGCGATGAGGACGTGCGCAAATCAGTGGGTCTCATCTGATCCAACATACGAAAAGAGGGCCGCTGAGCGGCCCTCTCATGAGATCGTTTGACCTTTGGTCCGGATCAAATCCCAGTGAAACCGTTCAATACCAGAGGCTGCTCCAGCACCGTTCCATTTCACCCAGACACTGGGCCAAATTCCGATACTCACTAGACATGGGCACCTCCTTTCTCACGTTGAAGACACTACTGAGTGTTGGTGAGAATCAGCTGCAAAACAAGCTCAAAAGCTGGTCTTACCTGCCTTCTAAACAGGCAATTTCTTTAGCTGTTACTTGGAGAGCATGTCGCGCCTAATTAGCAACAGCCTTGGCCGCGATGGTCTGAAACACACCATCGAGTTCTTGTGCCAACTCGGACAGCGCCTCTCCGCCTTCCGCCATATACGGTGCAAACACGAAACTTGGTGTTTTCCAGGACAAGGTCGCCGTTTGATCCGGGTTTTCAGTGACATAGAACCGGATCGGAGCCTCGATCCCAGCGGCAACGGATGCCTCTAACATGCGGATCGCATAGTCGTTCCGGTAGACGCCGATGATCCGATTGCCTGGGATGCTAAGTCCCCGCCCCTTGGCGCCGGCAGACGCACTGGCCTGCGTCACCACCAGCATACCTTCTGCCTTTACCGCCGTTTTCACGCGATCAACCAGATCCGGATAAGCGTACGTGGTCGGCATGACCTGCAATCCTTCGCGCGGTGCCAGACTGTCTGCAAATGCAGATCCCACGCTAAGGAAGCAAGCGAATAGAGAAAGTAAAGCCCAGCGCATCAGGCGCACCTCCAACAAAAAAATAGTTTTTCGGAGGAGCACCGTAGCTTGAGCGATCTCACAACCACGTCACAATCAGGTGTTTGCCGCTGCGGTGTTTCGTTAATCCATGCCGAGTTTCAACCGGAGCCGAACGCCAGCAAGTGATCCGAGAAAGCCGAAGAGCAACCACAGCCAGCCGTGTAACGACCCAGATACAAGGCCGCCAAGATAAGCGCCGATGTTGCAGCCATAGGCGAGCCGCGCGCCGTACCCCATCAAAAGGCCGCCTGCAATCGCGGTCAGAACATCCCGTTGGGTCAGTTTCCAGATTGGGGCATATTTTCCGGCCAGAGCCGCAGCGGCCATGGCACCGAAGATGATGCCGAAGTTCATGACAGAGGTCGTATCGCGCAGGACTGTGTTTTCAAGTGCGCCTTGCTGCCAGCTCCAATAGGGCCAGGTTTCGACCGGGATCCCGAAAAACTGAAACGTCTTAGCGCCCCAAAGCGCAAAGGCTGACGTAATGCCCCACGGGCGGCCGACGACGACAAAAGTTGCGATCCCAACCACGGCCAGCATGACGGCGCCGAACATCGGCGACCATGGACCTTGCAACACAGATTCTGTTTTGCGGGCCGGCGCAAGATCACCGTGAGCGCGGCGCTCGATCCAAACCGTTGCCAGCGCAATGGTACCGAGCACAGCAGCTGTCAGCAAAAAGGCGCCATGGGGACCAAATTCCTTGATCAGCGACACTGGCTGCATCTTTGGCAAACGCCCCCAAAGATGCACATGTGCGGTTGCCAATACTGATCCCAGAATGAAGGCAGCCAGTGTGATCATCATGCGGGTCGAGCCGCCGCCCGCAGTAAACAAAGTACCCGATCCACAGCCGCCGCCAAGCTGCATGCCTGCACCGAACATGAAGGCGCCAAGGGCGGCAGCCACACCAAATGGAAAAACAAAACCGCCAGCCGGCCAGCCAAGACTGGCTCCCCAGGCAATTAGGGGAAATGAAACGGCACTGGTTAGGAGTATCAGGACAAATTGCGCGCGCAGACCTCCGCCGCGTTTTTCCGTGACAATCCGGCGCCACGCCGCCGTGAAGCCAAAGCTTGCATGGTAGAGCGCAATGCCGGCAATCCCACCAATCAGAACAGCCATGCCCTGGCGCGGCCCAACGGCTGCATAGGCGCCGATCGCGATTAGCCCAAGAATGCCGAGCGCGATTGCCGCAATTGCTGTCTGCGGGCTTTTGAGCGGCACAGCCATTGTTCTTAATCCATCCCCATTGTCACTATTCCGGAATCGATAGCGTTCCTTCAGTAGCGATCCTCTGCGCGCAGTCAAAGGAATTTCCAATCAACACGACGCCAACACCAATTTGTGTTTTGCAGTTCATGCGGTAGCTGCGGATTTTGGACTGAATATAGATCCTCCGTTGAGGCTGGCTGCCACCTCGTTCTTACTCCTGGAAGCAGCGCCACCAACCGGACAGCCACAAAGGCTCACCATGCGTCTTAGCGATCAATTCGGATACGATATCACACTCACAAGCCCCGCTGCCGCTGATGACTGGAACAAGACCGTCACAGCGTTTTTGGCGCATGGCAAAACAACGCCCGAACATCTGGAGCGCTGTTTGTCAGATTCGCCGAACTTCGCATTGGGGCATGCGGCGCGCGGTTTGTTTTGTCTTCTGCTGGGCCGCAGGGAATTGGTGACGATCGCACAAGAGTGCCTGTCCATTGCCCGGACATCTGCCGAGAACACACCCGTTACAGAGCGGGAAAGAGCGATTATCGAAGCTTTAGCCGCCTGGTTAAATGGATTTCCAAGCCGCTCGGCCGACCTTCTGGATTCCGCCCTTCAAAAAACCCCCCGCGATGCGTTCCTATTGAAGCTGGTTCACGCAATCCGATTCGTTTTGGGGGATGCAGCCGGAATGCGCACCTCCATCGATGGGGTCTTCGAAGACTATGACGAACATCATCCCGCCTATGGGTATGTGCTTGGGTGCCGCGCCTTTTCGCTTGAGGAGACCAGTGACTACCGGCTTGCCGAAGCTGCCGGACGCAAAGGCCTTGAGTTTGCTCGCGATGATGCCTGGGGGCTTCATGCGGTTGCCCATGTGCATGACATGACGGGCCGCACCGAAGAAGGTGCAGGTTGGTTGGAAAATCACCCGGACGGCTGGGCCCATTGCAACAATTTTGGCTATCACGTCTGGTGGCATCTGGCACTGATGTATCTGGATCAAGGCCAGGCCGACAAAGCCCTGATGCTTTATGACCGGGACATTCGAAAAGACAAGACCGACGACTACCGGGACATTTCCAACGCGGCATCCCTCTTGGTGCGCCTCGAACTGGAAGGCGTCGATATCGGCAGCCGGTGGGACGAACTGGCTCTCCTTTCGGACAAACGCGCCGAAGATGGCTGTAATGTCTTTGCCGACCTTCACTATCTCCTGGCGCTTTTGAATGGCGGCCGGAGGATGGGAGCGGACCGTCTGCTAACCGGCCTCAAAAAACGCGCAGAACTGGAAACCGATATCGGCCATATCTCCGCAGAAGCTGGCCTACCGACCGGATTGGGTCTGGAGCAGTACCGCAAAGGCAATTATGCATCCGCATTCACTCTGTTGACGTCTGCGCGCAGCAATTTGACGATGATCGGCGGATCGCATGCGCAACGCGATGTGTTTGAGCGCATTACCATTGATGCAGCCCTTAGAGCCGGACTGTCGATTGAAGCGGAAACCCTGATCAAGGACCGCTCCCGCAAACGCGGCGCGCTTGACCGTTTCGCGGAACAAAGGCTCGAGACTTGCGAAAAAATGCGCCGTGCGGAACAAGTCATGCAGGACGAACGCTTGAGAGCTGCGGGTTCTGTTTAGAAACCGCCGCTGAATAATCCCGATTTATCGACTACACTTGCCATGTGACGAACGTGAACCACCAGCCTCATATCAAACGCCCTCGTGACCCGCGGCTCGATTTTTTCCGCGGGATCGGCATGTTCATCATCTATATCGCCCATGTTCCTTCGAACTGGTGGACCCTTTGGATCCCGGCCCGTTTCGGCTTTTCCGATGCAACCGAGATCTTTGTATTCTGCTCCGGGATGGCCTCAGCGCTTGCCTTCGGCAAGATCTTTGACCTGCACGGCTGGGGCATGGGTGCCGCCCGTATTCTTCACCGGATGTGGCAGGTCTACTGGGCCCATATCGGACAATTTCTGGTGATCGCTGTTGGTCTCGTTATGGTCCATGAAAGCGGTTATCTGAAAAGCTGCTGCGATCTGACCCAGGACTACGTTGTGTCGTTGAACTTGTGGCACCTCTTCAACAAGACGACCGTTGCCCTTCCTGGCATCATGACCCTGACTTGGGTGCCGAATTATTTCGACATCCTGCCGATGTATATCGTCATTCTGGCGCTGATTCCGGCGATCATGCTGGCAGCCCGCGTGTCTGTCATCGCAGCTTTTGTTCTGTCGATTGCTCTATGGTTGGCCTCGCAATTTGATCTGCTCAGCTTGCCTGCCGAACCTTGGTCGGATCGGGAGTGGTTCTTCAACCCCTTCGCCTGGCAATTGCTGTTTTTCACAGGATTTGCCTTTATGCGCGGCTGGATCCCGGCACCGCCGGTGAATGCAAAGCTGATCGCTGCCTGCGCAGTCATTGTGTTGGCAACCGTTCCTTTCGCTTACTTCCGGGTTTACGGCGAAAACTACCTCGATTGGGCCTGGGCCCGGGACATTCGAACAAGCATAAAGCCGCTGTGGATCAAGACCGAATTCGGTATCCTGCGCTACATCCACTTCCTGGCACTTGCCTATCTTGCTTGGGCTGCGGCCGGTGAACACGGCAAATACCTGCTTGGCCATGGCAAAGTGTGGGGCGGATTTGTCCGGGTCGTTCAGAAGGTTGGCCAGCAGTCACTCGCTGTTTTCATGGCCAGTCTGGTGATCGCTCAAGCGGCTGCCATCTTGCGCGACATGGTCTGGGGCCGCGGCGAATGGATGCCGCAAATCTTGTCCAACCTGCTTGGGTTTGCGGCCTTGATTGCGGTCGCTTACCTGGTGTCCTGGATCAAGAGCGACCCCTGGCGCAAACCACCTGGCAAAGCAACGCTGCAGCCGGAGTTCACACGCCGGCCCAATCCACCGGCCGCAACCGGAGACGTTTCCGGCACCAAGGAAAAAGACAAAGCTCTGACCTAGGTCTTCCAAAACAAGAAAAACCCGGGAGCAAAGTCCCGGGTTTTTCTTGATCAGGACGTGACGTCCACAGATCCCTCAGTTCAGAGAGACCATCTCCAATTCTTGTTCAAATGCATTGGCCACGGCGGCAGCCCGGCTGTCAGCAAGAAGGATCGGTGTGCCATCGGCATTCAGGAGAGCATAAAGGGTCATGTCGTCCTGAAGCGGTGGAACATCTGGAAACATTTCCCGAAGCTCCCAAGCCTTCACCGGTTTGATGTAGGCAACATCTCCAGTGCCGAGTTCACTCAGTTCATCGACTGTCATGACTTCGGCAAGCTCATTGGCGTTTGCCCAGACGGGCGAATTCGTGTTGTGCATCAGTGATTCTCCATTTTGTTTTTGCAGCGAAGGTCATTCACCGCTGGAGATTTCTATTTTTCGAATGACACGTTCCGGTTCGGGACGTGCCAGGTCGATGGACAACAGCCCATCCTTCAAATCCGCACCGAGGATTTCGATCCCCTCGGCGAGGACAAATGCCCGCTGAAATTGGCGGGCAGCAATTCCGCGGTGGAGATACTGGCGGCTCTTGTCGTCCACCTGCCGGCCCCGGATTACGAGCTGGCTTTCTTCCACCGACACATCAAGCTGGTCCCTGGTAAACCCAGCCACAGCCAATGTGATCCGGATAACATCGCCCTGACTGTCGGTTTTCGGCAACCGTTCAATGTTATAGGGCGGGTAGCCATCGTTGGCTGCCTTGGAAACTCGATCGAGCACTCGCTCGATATCATCAAACCCGAGCATAAACGGGCTGGAAAACGCTGACATGCGCGACATCCTCAAAGTCCTTGTCGAAGCGACCTTGCTTCCAGGCCCTTTTTTAAGGCACCCGGACAGGAGCTGCGTGCTCCCGTTCTTATTAAATATGGAGACTTGTTAAAATTGATTCAAGGACGCCCGAAAATTCTTGGATTTTTGCGGCGTTTTCCAACGATAGTCCACAGAATGGCCGCACTGTGAACAATTCGTGCGGCCAACCGGTGATTATTGAGCAGTCTCAGCAAGAAGACGGTTACCATATGGATTGTCGATCACCATTTTCCAGGTCCCATCGGACTGCCTCCTCAAAACCGCGACCGACAGACCGTCAGCCGACATATCTGTCCCATCCGCGCCCTTGGCGGTCATGCGCCACGGCGCAATATGGACGGCCAAATCCCCCTCAACAATGACGTCGTGACCCTGATATGTGAACTCCGGCGCCATCTCAGAAAACTGCTGAAAGGCCTGACGGGCGATGGCTGCATCGGAAACCGGGCTGCCCGGTTCAAACGCAATTGATTGGCTTGCTTCATACGTTTTCATGACCGCATCAATATCCCCGGCTTGAAAAGAACTCGTCATATGCTTGATCACACTGAGAACAGTTTGCTGGTCTTTGGTCATTGTTTGAGCCTCTGCTGATTGAGCGGGAATTGAGATATTTGAAATGAGAACGGCGGCCACGACAGATCCGGCGCGCCAGAATTTTGGAATTCTCACAAGTTCACTCCTGTGGTTTCGGCAGACACAGCGGCGCCAGTCCCGCTTGCTGCCAAGCTGGTTAAATGAGAAAAATGTCTGGCGGTTCTGAAGCCGGTCTAAATGTTCGGCGACAGGATTTCGGTCAGCTGATGCCGAATATCGTCAGGACAGCGGTAATCCGGCACGGCGCTGAACAACTCATAACTCTTCAGCGCATCCACCACGGAACCTATCCTGCGTTTGACAGCCTGAAAGCTGTCTGCACCCTCGCCCGAGTTTGGATAATCGTTCAGCTTAATGCGTCCACTCGCCATAGCTGCCGGCAAACGGCGGGGACACGAACACGGCGCTGATTGATTCACCAAGCCGCAGTTTTGGGCCGTAAACTCATGGACCGCGCTTCTTGCCCGCGAGAGGCGTTTTCGGAATGCAGCCGGTGTGATTTCCAGAATGGTTGCTGCTTCTGAGTGATCCAGTTCGAAAACATCACCGAGCACGTAAGCTAAACGCAGATCCAGTGTCAGACACAACAACATGGCCATGGTGCAGGAGGTTCGCAGTTCGTTCAGCAACAGATCCTGATCCGGCGCTTTTGGTGGATCGGCCACAAGCCCGTTTTCCAGGTCCGCTGCAAACATCTCAAAAGTCAATCCAGGGTCGCGGGCTCGCAGTTTTCTGGCATTGATCAAATATCGTACGGCGATTTGGTATACCCAGGTGGAAAAGGCGCTTTCGCCGCGAAAGGTAGAAAGTTTCGTCAAGACGAGAATCAGGATTTCCTGGGTTGCTTCGCGGACATCTTCCACGTCGACCAAGATGCGCCGCGCCAGCGCATGAACCTGATCCTGAACCCCTGCAAGCACGCTTTCCAGCGCTTGCCGGTCTCCGCCTTGCGCCGCGTCCACTGTCTCTTGCGCAATCCTAATGGCTGCCATGTGCCGGTCTCCCTTAATGGTCACTATAAGGTTAGAGGGCCCGGCTGCCGAATGTGTGACCGCAAATGAGAACTTTTTTCTTGCATCCCCATTTGCGCAGCTTCACGGTGTGGCTTAACTGTTGATGCGCTTATCCTTTTTCAAATCCAAAGACCAATCAAGACTATGACCCGGGACGAATTCGACGCCTATTGTAAAAGCCTGCCGGCCACGACCAATGTCGTTCAATGGGGCAATGCGTCCGTCTGGAAGGTTGGCGGCAAGATCTTTGCCATCTGCTCCGGTTGGGGGGAAGGCTCACACGAGAAATTCAGCTTCAAGTGCTCCGACTTGTCCTATTCCCTTTTGATCCAACAGGACGGTGTCATTCCGGCTCCCTATTTGGCTCGGGCCAAATGGGTTCAACGGGAAGCCGATACCAGCATGTCGGACGATGACCTGAAAGCCTATATCGAAGCCGCACATAAAATCATCGCTGCCAAATTGACCAAAAAACTTCGGAAAGATCTCGGCCTTGCAGATTGATGCCGCCGCCAAATGGCGCTCACTTGGGTTTTTGATGATTGCCGAGATCGCAGGCATGAGCCTGTGGTTCATGTCGGCAGCGATCTTGCCGGATCTGACGCGGGAAATTCAGATTTCAGAGTTTCGTCAAGCTGCGCTGTCGAGCGCCGTGCAAATCGGATTTGTTGCAGGCGCACTCGCCTCGGCCTTGCTTGGATTGGCAGACCGGATCGATCCACGCCGGCTGTTCGCGTTTAGCGCCATTTCCGCTGCACTCTTTAATGCGAGCCTTTTGGTTGTCGAACCGGGAGGAGCTTTCTCCATTTTTGCCCGCTTCGCCACCGGCGCACTACTGGCCGGGGTTTATCCGGTTGGCATGAAAATCGTTGTTGGCTGGGGCCAGAAAGATCGCGGGTTTCTGGTTGGAACACTTGTCGGCGCGCTGACGTTTGGCTCCGCAGCCCCCCATCTGTTGGCGCTGTTGGGCGGAACCGATTGGCGCTGGAGCCTCACCGTCGCGTCTCTTGCTTCAGGGCTCGGCGGGCTCCTGTGCCTGGCAACGAAGTTGGGTCCGTTCCACGGCACAGCCCCCAAGATGGACATCACCGCCATCTTCACCGCCTGGACAAACAAGAAAATCCGCTACGCCTACGTCGGCTATCTTGGGCATATGTGGGAACTCTATGCCATGTGGGCCTGGATCGGGGTTGCTTTGACCGTTTCGTTTACCGCTCATATGCCGGACTCCGATGCCATTCCATTAGCCCGTATTATAGCGTTTCTCGCGATTGCAGCTGGAGGTGTCGCCTGCATCGGTGCCGGACTTCTGGCTGACCGGATCGGCAAGGCCAACATCGCAATTCTGGCGATGGTGATCAGTGGAACTGCCGCGCTCTTGAGTGCGCTGACTTTTGGCGGGCCGGTTTGGCTGACGGTGCTCTGCGTTCTGGTCTGGGGGGCGGCGATCTTGCCGGATTCCGCGCAGTTTTCTGCCCTGGTCGCCGATTATGCGTCCCCAGAACAAGCGGGCAGCCTGATGACCTTTCAGACCGCCCTCGGATTTGCGCTCACCTTCCTGACGGTACAGGTCACGCCCATGCTTGCCGGTCTGATCGGCTGGCCGGGTGTCTTTGTTCTGATGGCCATTGGACCAGCTGCCGGTATCGCCGGCATGCTGCGTTTGAAACAACTTTAGTTTGACACATTCCAGACTCGGTTTACGTCCATAACTCCGCACGCAAAAGCTTCAAGTCAAAAAAACCACCACCAAATGGCAGGAGTGCTTCATGTCACAAATTGCTGAAGAGCATTTTGGCGAAAGGGAAGCGGAGTCGTACGACCGCAAACGCTCCAAACTGAGCGTGATGAAAGACGCGATCTATTTTGTCATGAACGCCGCGCAAGACGTACTGCCAGCCAGTTCTAATATTCTATGCGTTGGCGCTGGCACCGGAACAGAAATCATCAAAATGGCGGCGGCACATCCAAATTGGCGATTTGAAGTTGTTGAACCAGCTTCCGCGATGATGTCACAATGCAAACAGAATATTGATAAGGCAGGTTTTTCTGAGCGCTGTACCTTTCACGAAGGTTACGTTTCCTCTCTACCGGAAGACGCTGTTTTTGATGGTGCGACCAGCATTCTTGTGTCTCATTTCCTGATGGACCGCCAGGAGCGCACCCAATTCTTCCGGGACATTTATCTGCGCCTTGTGCCCGGCGGCCATCTTTTCTCAGTGGACATTGTATCGGATATGTCCGCTCCCGGTTTTGAAACACTTTCTGAGATGTGGTTTTCAGAAACGAAAAAAGCGGGACTGCCCTCCGACCCGGCAGCATTCGGCCGAGATGTTTCGGTACTTCCTGCAGAAGCTGTCAGCGAGCTATTGTCGGAGGCCGGTTTTGACAGACCAACCGTGGTTCTCCAGCTACTTCTGCTGCACGCCTTTGTCTCTCACAAACCGAGTTAACCCGTACCCGGCTGCGACAAGCTTACCGCTGAACCATAACGCCAAATTGTCACGCCCGAACATCCTACGCGTCTTTTTGTTGGCAACACCAAATCAAGGTGAGATCGATGACGGCAATGGGTGACAAGGGGATCGACGTTTCCCACTATCAGGGTGTCGTCAACTGGAACAAGGTTGCAGCGGACGGAACCGCGTTTGCGATGATTAAGGCAAGCGAGGGCGAAAGTTACACCGACCCCATGTTCACAGCGAATTGGGCGGGCTGCAAAAACAACGGCATCTCTTGCGGCGCCTATCATTACTTCCTGCCAACAGATTGTTTTCTCAAACAGTCTGACTTACTCATCAAGCAGTTACAGGCCGTTAGCTTCGATCCTGAAACAGATCTGCCGCCAGCGATCGACTGCGAAGACATGGAACGTGCCTCTGCCTCGGTCTACGTTTATGCGCTCAAAGAACTGCTGGAAACTCTGCAGCGGCAAATCAAGTGCACACCGATGATCTATGTGTCCCCGGCCTTCTGGCAGGGTCTCGGCAATCCCGACTTCACCGAGTATCCTCTTTGGATTGCCAACTACACCTCCGCAAGCGAACCGGAAATTCCCGACCCTTGGAAAGGCTATGCCATCTGGCAGTTTTCAGAAGGTGGCCAGGTCGATGGCATCACAGGCGACGTTGATCTTGACCGGAACAATCCGAGTGTTGACGCCCAAAGCGTCCAAGAGCCGAAACTGAACTGGTTTTAAGAACCGCTTCCCAAGCTAAGAAAAGAGTCTGTGCGGACCACATTGCCGAATGGTAATCGCCAGTCTGTCCGGCATCCCGGCTTCCTGTTCTGATCGTTCGACCGGGTCAAGCTTGCCGAACTTGTTGAATGAAGACTTCCACTTCTTCATTCAGTTGCTCGGCTTGTCCAGCAAGGATCGAGGCAGATGCCATCAAGTTGCCCGATATTTCTCCAACTTGCTGATTGGCATCGGTTACGGAGGCGATGTTTTCGTTCACTTTGCGCGTGCCGTCAGCGGCAGAATGCACACTGCTTGCAATTTCACGCGTCGCGTCTCCTTGTTCAGCCATTACACTGGATATCGCGCTTGAGATTTCATTCACGGTTCTGATCACTTGGCTCAGGTTTTCCAAAGACCCCGATGCCTCTTTCGTGGCCAATTGAATGTCCTCAATCTGCTGAACAATTTCCTCTGCAGCTCGCGTGGTTTGGCCGGCAAGTTCCTTGACCTCACTCGCCACGACAGCAAAGCCTCGACCAGCCTCACCAGCTCGAGCCGATTCGATCGTCGCGTTCAGAGCCAGGAGGTTGGTCTGTTCCGCAATCCCAGAAATCATACCGATGACTTCGCCAATCTTATTCGCGGTATCGGCCAGGACCCCCATTTGCGAGTTTGAGTTCTCCACTTCAGCCACAGCTTTTTCGGACGCCTCTGTCGCATTTGCAACCTGCTGCGTAATTTCATCGATTGTTTTCGACATCTCCTCCGTTGCCGCGGCGACAGTCTGCACATTGTTCAGCGCGTCATCAGAAGCTTCTGAAACGAAAGCCGCTTTTTGAGAGGATTGTTCTGACATTGCCGACATGGAGCGGGCAGTTTCATCTTGCTCCTGAGACGACGACACAAAGGATCTCACGACATCGCGAACCTTACCGGTAAAGGCGCTGATCACTTCGTCCATTTTGCGGCGCTCGGTTTCCTGTTGCGCGTGTTTCGCATCCTTCTCTGCTTCCAGGTCTTTGGCTTGCTGCAAACCATCTCTGAACACGGTCAAGGCACTCGCCATTTGTCCGATCTCGTCAGAGCGCCCGCTTCCGGGGATGTCGGCGGTCAAATCCCCGTCGGCCATTTTCTTCATGCTTTGGGTGATATCGGAGATCGGCAGAGACATTTTTCTGGCGCTGAACAACACGACAGCCAGGATCAAACCACCACCGACTACAAGCCCAACAATGATGCTCATTGTGACCGATTGCGCTTCAGCGAGAGCTTCACCGATATCCGTATCAACCTCTAAGATTCCCCGGACATCGCCGAGTTTCCAATCATTCTTCGGCGTGTCAGGGTGGGCATTGTGGCACCCAACACATCCTTTGGCGCTCATTGTGTCAGCGATTGCAACCCGCATAACCGTTGCGCCATTGCGGACCTCTTCCCGGGCGAATGTCGAATCTGGATTTTTGACCAGATAATCCCAGGCTTCTTTTTGAAATTCGTCGAGCTTCCGGCTCTTCCTATTTGGAAACGGATAGGCGCTGTAAAGAGCAATACTAGTGCTGTTGTTTTCAAGCAGCTTGCTCAGATCGTGAATCATGGTCGCCGGAAGTGGAATTGTATCATCCGAAGCCTTGTGATTGATCGATGGCTTTAAGGCTCCGCTGGCTTTGGCTTTCCGGATGATATTGCTGGTATAATATCCGCGGATTGTCTTGAACTGGTTGGCGGCCTGCACGCCGTTCCGCGTTGCACTTTGGCGCGCATTTTCGATGACAGCGCTTGGTATCAACCACCAAGCAATTGCCAATCCAGCAAGAACGATTATTGGAATAGGGATTACCAGCTTCCAAACCAATGAATTTGACGTTGACATCTCATAGCCCCCTGGGCGAAAATTTCCTCAACGTCATTATTTAAGATAAATCTGAAATTTATTATAACGAACTACTTAGTTACTAAACTCATTAGCAATTATATCAATTAAAACTATTTACAATTTACTTCACCACCATCTGCAATTCAAACTCGCAATACCCAAAATCTTGTCCGTTAATGCGCAGACTGATCGCTTGGGTGCCACCGTAATAGACCCGAGTGGTGATGGGCTTGATGGCATGGGCTCTCTCAAGAGTGAGCGACTCACCAGCCTTAAGGTTCGTTTTTGTCCATTTGAACACTTTAGGAGCAAGAGTGCCGTTGGCCTTTTTGAAATGCACCACATAGTCGATCACCAAGTCCTGTGGTTTCTTGCTCGTTGACTTAAGATCAACCGAGAAAGAAACAGTCTCCCCGTATTGGACATTGCGATTGTCTATGGTTGGACCATCCAACTCAATTTCCGGCGCCCCCAAACCAAACGCATCCAACGTCGCCCTATGCCCCTGTTTGATCAGCGACCGGCAGGCGTGACGCACAAGTTTTTGGCGGTTTTTATCACCGTTTTCGAGCCATCTGGCTGCAATGTCGGCAACAAGATCCGGGTGATCTTTGGCAATGTCATTCAAATGATTGGCAACAGACCGGCGAACATACTCTTCCGGATCATCTTTCAGAGCCTCCAGTAATGGAAGCGCCGGTGCCGGGTCTTCGACGAGACGCTGCAACCGCATGCCCCAAGGAAGACGGGGACGGGTGCCTTCCGACACCAAACGGCGCACATGGACATTTGGATCAGAAGTCCAAGGTGCCATGATGTTAAGCGCTCGCTCCTGATCAGCTGCAAGAAACGGCCGGACGTCAAACTCGGCCGTCGCGCGTTTTGTCATGTCCTTGAGGAGGTCAAATGATTTTTCAAAATCGTCCATACCACAATCTGACACAATCATCGAAAGCGGCATCACACCCCATCCGCAGATGCCTTTGTCATCACTCGACCAATCAAACGATTCTCCGGTGTCGGGATGGAGAACGGCGCGCAGAATTGCGAAACGGGCATCTAAGTCCTCAGGCAAATGGCGAGCGGTCACATCGGCAATCAGGCGTGCTCTTTGCTTCAATTCAAGCGGCTCCAATTCCGCGAGAATTTCAGCTTCATAAGCTTCTTTCGAGAAATCCGTAATCTGCCGGTTTAGATGAAAAGCAAAACACCGGACCAGCTCAGGGGAAAATTTGTTTTTAAACGGTTCCAATACCAACACCTTACTTTCAACAATAACTTGTCAGAATTGCCAGAGAATATGCAAACTTGGCAATGGCTTACGGCAAGCATCCTGACACCATTTGTCAGGAGATTTCAGATATCCGGGGCACGGCCCTACCTCTTATTCGAGGCAGGGCCAGATGTGAGGATTGAGTTGACCGGCAAGTTAACGCTTGTAAGTCGCAAGTGACTGATACAGCGGCATTTCTGCCTCCATATCAACACCGGTCAGATCCATAAGCGAGAAAAACTCCAGACAATCTGGAGAGGTCCGTTCTGCCTCCATGACAGCCTGTGCGTCTTCCGCACTTTTGAACTGGACAATATCGAGGTATTCACCTTCGGACTTACGAATGAGCTCACGGCGCAAGACACCTGGCTGATGGCTGACAAAGTTCTTCTCAAACAAATCTGAAGCCTTGAGCAAGTCTTCTTCGGTTTTCCCAGGTGCCAGTTTAATCGGCGCTAGAACAGTGATCGGCGCAGACATTTTTTTCTCCATGTATTGAGTGATGCTGGCACCATATGGATAAATACGCCATTTTGTGTCCTATTTAACAAATGACCAAAACATCGACCATTGAACGCATGAAGCGGCTGGATTGGATAAGTGCGCGGCTCAAGGCCGACGACGCCTTGACCGTATCAAGTCTGTCCGAAGAACTCGGTATCAGCAGCCGGACATTATCCCGGGATATTCAGCTTCTTCGCGACCAGGGCCTTCCTATTGAAGCCGACCGGGGCCGTGGCGGCGGAATCAGACTGCATCGAACCTGGGGCGTGGGACGAGTCAAGTTCAGCTATTCAGAAGCGATCGACCTGCTGGTGAGCCTGGCGATTGCTGAACAAATGAAATCTCCGTTTTTTATGGCCGAACTCGCCCCCATTCGGCGCAAGCTACTTGCCTCCTTATCGCCTCGCTTAAAGAACGAAATTTCCGATCTGAAATCGAGAATACTGATAGGCGAAACCGCATCCCACTTTGTCTTGTCCGGGTTTAACCCGCCACGGCAGCCGGTGATTGATACGCTGCACCAAGCGTTCGTTTCACGGCAAACTCTGGAGATTTCTTATGAAGCGATATCTGGTGACAGAACAGCGCGGGAGATAGAACCCCACTACCTGCTGCTGCATAGCCCGGTTTGGTACGTGCTCGCGTTCGATCGACTGCGGGACGATATTCGCACTTTTCGGTGTGACCGCATCGCGAACGCAAACATCACCGACGACACATTCAAGTTGCTTGCCAATGAGCGTTTCGATCAAGCGCTTCAGGACCTTGATATTATCGCGCCGTGAAAAGGTTATTCTGGTTTTTAGGGTTGGACATGCTGAACAGAAGCTACTGTGTTTTAAATCCAATTCACTCGGCTCATAAACTGGCCGTCCAAGCCAGTTTTCGTTGAAGTGTAGCGGCTTTGTTTTTTTGCTAGTGACCCTGACAACCGTCTTCAGCAGAGTTTCCTGATTTGACGCAGGCGTTCACACAAGCACGGACATACAGATTGCACCCATAATTTTGAGTTAGGTATATTTATCAATAAATCTGTAGATACAACGACCTCTTGAAACAAATATATTTCGAGCAATTGCTTATTTACACAATAACAACCTCCACGCCCCTTTAATATATTTAGAACTACGGTAGCTACATTCGAAATTGCGCTACAGTCCGTTTCATAAACCGAGATTTAGGGACAGGCTTCGCCTTACGAGAAGATATGCGATCACATGCCCCCAGTTTGGGCTTTAAGGCCCTCCAGTATTTCTTCATGGCGCTTCAGTGCCTCGGACTGGTGTTGCTGATCTCTGGAACCTCAGCGGCCGAGCCCATAAAAATCTACACCACGGAACTGGATGGGCACCACCAGCCGGACCTGCGTGGCAAATACGATCAGATTGTTTTGTCAGCGGCCTCCGGCAAGAAGCTCAATGTCGATTTCCAGTTTCTACCTCCCGCGCGTGCGATCCTTCAGTTCTCGCGCTGCGAAGACTGTTGCGTTAGCCCCTGCAACAGCGCCCCTGATATTACGCACTGCCCTGGAGCGACTTTATCTGATGTCTGGGATCGAGTGGAGCTGCATGCTTTTAATGTCACCCCAGGGGAACTCGATGTGTCGATTGAAAACTTCAAGAACCTCCGGGTGGGGGCCATCCAGGGCATGCCTTTGGGAGCACAGGTTGAAAAGAACCTGACAGAAATCCGACGCCTTGAGACCCCACGCGCCGCTGCCAATATGCTCAATCTTGGCAGACTCGATGTGTTTCTGGGCTGGATTCCGGAAACCCTTGTCTATTTTAGGGCCAACAACATTCCGGTGCCGAAGTACAACGCAAAGGCCCCCGTCAAGAGTGTGCCGATCGGCATTGCCTGCAAGGGACCAAAGTCCTTGCAGCTGATTGACGCCGTCAATGCATATTTGCGGCAGGCTCCAATCACATCGGACGTAAAACCTACCGCCAAACCAAATTCTGACGGTTGAATGATTTGGTCAATATGTTCGTGATCATAAGGGCTTAAATCAGGTTGGGCGGATCGCGGCCAACCCGGCCTAGTGGCTTTCTTTCTAAAGCTATTTTGGAACAAAAAAACCACCCCGGCTCGCCGGGGTGGTTGAAGCGAAACAGGCAGCCCCTCGTTACTGCCACCTGCCTCGAAAGTTCAAATCAGCATCAGTCGATGCGTTTGCCCGTATCAGCATCAAAGAAATGCACATCTTGCGGCAGCGCTTTGAGGTACATTTTTTCGCCCGGCTCATGATGAGCATGACTGGAAACCCGGATGACAATCTCAGGGCCGCCTTCTTCAAAGCTGGCATAGACATAGCTTTCCGCACCAACTGGCTCGAGGACGGTGACGGTCACCTCGAGCGCTAGCCCGTCACCGGAGGCTGGGCTATCGACCACTTCCAGGTGCTCCGGGCGGATCCCAACTTTATATGCATCCTTGCCTTTGGTGTTGGCCCCAGACAGGCCTTTGCCCTTGGCAAGGGCCAAACCGTCCCCAGTCGACTTCAGATCCAGAAGGTTCATTGCCGGTGACCCGATGAAACTAGCCACAAACGTGGACGCCGGCTTGTCATAAACATCGATCGGCGCGCCAATCTGTTCGATGCTGCCGCCGTTCAAAACCACCAGGCGATCTGCCAGGGTCATGGCTTCCAGCTGATCGTGGGTCACATAAACGCTGGTGGTGCCAAGTGACTGCTGCAGACGCTTGATTTCAACGCGCATCTGAACCCGAAGCTTGGCATCCAGATTGGATAGCGGTTCATCGAACAGGAAGGCCGCAGGCTCTCGGACAATCGCCCGGCCCATGGCCACGCGCTGGCGCTGACCGCCGGAAAGTGCCCGTGGTTTGCGGTCGAGATATTCACCGATCTCCAGAATGCGGGCCGCTTCCTTCACCCGGCGGTCGATCTCGGCCTTGTCCATGCCCCGGTTTTTCAGGCCATAGGCAAGGTTGTTGTAAACCGACATATGCGGGTAAAGCGCGTAGTTCTGGAACACCATCGCGATATCACGGTCTGCCGGGTCGACCTTGTTGACCAGCCGGTCGCCAATTTTGATTTCCCCAGTGGTGATATCTTCAAGGCCCGCAATCATGCGCAGCAAAGTGGATTTGCCGCAGCCGGACGGACCAACCAGGACAATGAACTCCCCTTCGTCAATATCGATGGAAACGCCCTTAACTGCTTCCACCGCACCGCCGTATACCTTGCGGACAGTGTCGAGAGTAATTGTTGACATTTAAAACCTCACTTATCGCTCTCGACGAGCCCTTTGACGAACCAGCTTTGGAAGACCACAACGATCAGGACCGGCGGTACGATGGCCAGAATGGCGAGCGCCATAGCCTCATTCAGTGCCGGGATCTGCGCCCCCACCCAGACCTGCATGATCTGCTTGATCCCGCGGACCAAGGTAAACAGGGATTCTTCGGTGGTGATCAGGGTCGGCCAGAGATACTGGTTCCAGCCATAGACGAACATGATGATGAAGATAGCCGCGATCATGGTTTGCGACAGCGGCACGAGGATATCTTTGAAGAATTTCCAGGGGCCGGCTCCATCGATCCGCGCAGCTTCCAGAAGTTCATCTGGAACTGACATGAAGAACTGGCGGAAGAAGAAAGTTCCTGTTGCAGATGCAATCAGGGGAACGATCAGGCCGGAATAGGTGTTCACCATCCCGAGCGACTGGACGATCTCATATGACGGCAGGATGCGGACTTCCAGCGGCAGCAACAGCGTTGCAAAGATCACCCAGAAACACAGGGTTGCCATGGGAAAACGGAAGTAAACGATCGCATAAGCCGCCAGCATAGAGATGATGATCTTGCCGATCGCAAATCCGAACCCGAGGATCATCGAGTTCTTCAGCATGACAAAGCCATCAACTTCCTTGGTGAAGCCACCAGCCCGGAAGAGCACAGTTTCATAGTTTTCCAGGAACTTGCTGCCCGGAACAAACTGGATGCCTTCTTTATAGATCGTAATGGCATCATGCGTGCTGGTCAGGAAGGCCAACGCGACCGGTGTGACCATGAAGAACACACCCAAGAGCAAGACAACGTGGTCCAGAATTTGAAGTTTTCTCATCTCACGCTCCTTATGTGTAATGCACGCGCCGCTCGATCAGCCGGAACTGAACAACGGTTAGGATGAACACCAGAGCCATCAAGATGACCGACTGTGCAGACGACCCACCAAGGTCATTGCCACGGAACCCATCAAGGAAGACCTTGTAGACGAGTGTCACCGGGTTGTTGCCCGGCTCCTGCTTCACAAGAACATCGACGATACCGAACGTGTCGAAGAACGCGTAAGTGATGTTGATGATCAGCAAGAAAAAGCCTGTCGGGGCCAGGAGCGGGAACGTCACAGTCCAGAACCGGCGGAAACCTGAGCGGCAGTCAATGCTGGCCGCTTCCTGGACCGATTTGGAAATTCCCTGAAGGCCAGACAGAAAGAAGATGAAGTTGACCGGGATTTGCTTCCAGACCGCCGTGGTGGTCATGGCAAAGGCCGTGTCGAAGTAACTCACGCCGATCTGCAGGTTCCAGCCGAACAAGGCAAAGAAATCAACGATCGGGCCAACGTGCTGATCGAACAGCATAACGCCGATCAGGCCGGCAACCGGAGGTGCGACCGCATAAACCCACATAAGCAGTGTTTTATAGGACGACGATCCGCGCAAAACCTTGTCCGCCTTGACCGCCAAAAGAAGGGCAATGCCAAGGGACAGGAAGGTCACGAAGAAGGTAAAGACAGCCGTGAAGCGGGCGACGCGGCCATAGTCTGTGGAGGTCACTGTGTCGACGAAGTTGTCCATCCCGACAAATGTCGAACCGAACCCGAACGGGTCCTCGAGATAGAAAGACGACTGAACGGCTTCAGCTGCCGGCCACAAGAAGAAGATCGTCACGATGGCAAGCTGCGGCAAAAGCAGCATGTAGGGCACCCACCGGGACTGGAATTGAACTTTTTTCATCACGTCACCGCAACGGGGAAAGCGGGCCACAAACGGACCCGCCTTCTAGTCAAAGATATGGAAGCGCACCATGGCGCTCCCAAATGGTCAACTTATTAGTTGCCGGTGGTCTTGGAGAACCGCTCCAGAAGCTTGTTGCCATCGGCTTCGATGGTTTTGAAAGCGTCTTCAACAGAGGTCTCGCCGGACAGGATCTTACCGTATTCGCGGTTCATGATGTCGCGGATCTGGACGTAGAAGCCCATGCGGTAACCCTTGGTCCACTCGCCGCCCGGCAGCGTCAGCTGCTTGATGCCGATTTCGGCAGCCGGAGCGCGGTCATAGTGGCCGTCTTTCTTAGCCAGCTCATAAGCAGCATTTGTGATCGGCACATAACCGGTCTCTTTGTGCCACATGTACTGGACTTCCGGAGAGGTCAGGTACTCAAAGAAAGAAGCAACACACTTGTTTTCGCCATCCGGCTTACCAGCCATGGAGAACAGAGCCGCACCGCCGATGAAGGTGCCCGTGCCGGCGCCGTCAACAGCATCCCAGTAAGGTAGGTATGTTGCAGAGAATGGGAACTCAACGGTCTTGGAGATGCCACCGAAGGAACCCGAAGAACCGAGCCACATGGCGACCTTGCCTTCGTTGAACGGGGTCTGGTTGTCGCCCCAGCCGGTGCCATAATAACCGAACAGGCCATCGTCCAGCCAGCCTTTGACGGCGGTGAAGTGGTTCTTGATCGGCTCACCGAAAATCAGTTTGGTGTCCTTCGCACCGTCGTAACCGTTGTTGTTGGTTGCGAACTGCTGGTTATGACGGGACTTGAAGTTCTCTGTGAAGATCCACGGCAGGTGAGACTGAGCGAGTGGCACATAACCAGCTTCTTTCAGCTTCGGCGCGATGGTCTGGAATTCTTCCCAGGTCTTCGGAGCATCAACACCTGCTTTTTTCAGCGCGTCTTCATTGTAGTAGAGAATCGGCGTGGACGAGTTGAACGGCATGCCGATCATCTTGCCTTCGCTGTCCGCATAGAAGTTACGAACACCTTCGATGTAATCATTGATGTCGAAAGCGACGCCAGCGTTTTCAAGAATTTCTTGTGCTGGGATCGTTGCGCCTTTTGCGCCGATGATTGTTGCGGCACCCGCATCAAACACCTGCAGGATGTTCGGCTGTTCGCCAGCGCGGAAAGCTGCGATACCAGCGGTCAATGTTTCTTCATAGGTGCCTTTGTAGACCGGCGTGATCTGACAAGCATCTTGAGATTCATTGTAACCGTTTGCGATGTCGACAACGACTTCACCAAGACGGCCACCCATTGCGTGCCACCAGGAAATGTCGGTCGCCGCGTAGGACGCGGAAGATGTACCCAAAAGGGCCGCTGCAGCTACAAAGCTGGCGACGGTCTTACGGTAAGCCATAGTGTTTGCTCCCATCTAGAAGGGCGGTTGCCCCGATCAGCAGTTGGTTCATCATGACGCTGACGGCTTCTTCAACGCCTGAAACGATAACGCCTGCGTTTCGTATTGTTTTCATATGAACGTTATATGACGCTCATATGAACATTAAACGACGCCTTTCCCGCGGCTGCAAGAGAGAAGTTTTCAAAAATGACTTTTGTTTAGCTAACTGAGTATCTGGTTGCATTTTTTCAGATCTCTACTTTTAGGAATACGAACTCAGTAACCAGATACACTTGTCTTTGCCGTAGCGTAGAAAACTGAGCAATTCAGTCTTGAAAATAAGGAGTTACCAGACCCGTGCAGCGCGGCAGCTAAAGCCAGAAAACCAAAAAGTCGGCCGCAAACAGTCTGCCAATCCACAAGACCATCACCAAACCTCGAAGCACAAAAGTATCTTCTGCGCTCCAGCTTACAAAAACTGCGAAGACATCTGCCACCGGCCTGGCATCACAATGACATGATCACACCATTTGTAGCGCCAGAAGCGCCACCACGATATATCGGACTGTCTTTGCCAGCCCGACCAGCATCAAGAACCGCCACCACGGTTCTTTAAAGACACCGGCCACAAGCGTTACCGGATCGCCGATCAGCGGCATCCAGCTTGCCAGCAAACTCCAGTAACCGTAACGCTCGTACCAGCCCTGAGCCGTTTGATACCATTTGGAAACCTGCCCTGAATTGCCGGCCGGACGGGCAAAGCGGATGGCGCCCAGCCCAATAGCCCAGTTCACCACTGAACCAAGCGTATTCCCGAGGCTGGCAACAGCGATCAGTACGAAGATGTCTTGCGGGTTGGCAGCCACCAGATAAGCAAGGCCCAATTCCGATTGGGCCGGCAGCAACGTCGCAGCAAGAAAGGCGGCAGTGAACAAAGCGATCATGGCGCGCTGCGATATCACAAGGCGCTGGCCGCTGTCATTCTGAAACAGCCGCATTTAAGAGACCCTGGCCCGCTTCATCAACACCTGCAATGCGTTGGACAGGGTGCCGGAATTGGCGTTTACTCGGATGTCATTGATGAAGAGGCCATCATGAAACGCTTTCTGCTCCCGTTCTTCTGCTTGACTGTTTGCATTTCTGGTATGGGCACCGCCAATGCTGCTCAGCAGCTTATCTCCGCAGCCAACGGCAGTTGTCTAGCCAATCCTAAAGGCAGCATGGAACCAGCGACACGTCTTGTTGTTGTGCCATGTAATGGGAATCCCAATCAGCTTTGGGAGTTTTATCCCGATGGCCGGATCGTGAATGCCAAGTCCGGCCTCTGCCTGAGCGTTCCTGCAAAGAAGTTGAAGCAGAGGGCAGGTGTTTATCAGGCAGATTGCAACAACAAAAAACACCGGCTGTGGCAACCAGAGTATGTTGGCGATGCCGTCGTCAAAGTGCGCTCAGGAGGTGGTTTATGCCTGGACATCCAGAACAAAGGCAAAAAAGCTCGGTCCAAAGCCGTCCAAGCCACATGCGCCGAGAGCGCCAGCCAAGTCTGGCAGGTCGCCAACGCACCGGCATCGAAGGCGGCTGCCTCGGCACCTTCGGCAGCATTTGATCCCGAAGACCCTGTCAGAGAAATCATCTCCATAGCCGCAAGCAATTTTTCCGTTCCGTTCCCAGGCGTAATGCTCGATTATTTTGCCGAAGGGCGGTTGGAACGTATCTACAGCAAGGACCTGATCGGTTTTTATAAGCGGGCCATCAAAACCGAGGCGGCTCAGCAAATGGGCGGACGCGCGCCTGATTTTGATATTTTCACGGGCACCCAAGATGCCTGCCCTTTGGAAAACATCTCACTCAAAACGGAAAAGCCGTTTGAGTCGTCCTGGGATATCTCCGTCACCTATCAATATCAGGCGTGTTGGGGGAACCCCGTCTTGTCCAAGACCGACTTCATTATCATTGAAGAAGGCGGACAGCCGGTGATTGACGACATTTTCACATATGATGAAGCGGAAGCCGTCAGCTCACTCAAGGTCGCACTGGATCAGTATGTGCTTGGGCGGTGATCTAGTTTCGATAATGACAAACACAGCACTGTATCAATATTAATAATCAATCATCGACAAAAAGTACGCCATTGCCAGAAACGGGATTGCAGCTTCACCAATTCTTTTTAGTTCAAATGAGGCCTTTTTCTCTGTCTTAACAACCAGATAGGTTGAGTAAAAAATCAAAACATAAAAGCCAAAAAACAATATCCATTCAGCAACTTCAGTAACCATATACCCAGAAAAACTCACTTCAAAATAGGCATAAAAGCAAAAAATAATTATAGAAACCAAATATAGAGAATAATTACTCCCAAATATCAAAAAGTTTCCCAAAAATGACACTATTACATTCAAGGCAAAACCCAAAAATATAATAACCCATTTTTTTATTCTGAAGCCAGTCACTGCAAATATTACCGCAAAAAAAGAATACAAGATTTTTGAGGCTTAACGGAAATAGCCAGATTCAATATGATATCGAAGGAAGAAAATGGTGGACCTAAGGGGAGAAGAATTGAAC
This sequence comes from Roseibium sp., assembly GCF_965216085.1. Classification (GTDB taxonomy): domain Bacteria; phylum Pseudomonadota; class Alphaproteobacteria; order Rhizobiales; family Stappiaceae; genus Roseibium. The sequence goes on from NZ_OZ244138.1 coordinate 5,135,646, forward strand.
CGCTTCTTCCAGGTTTTGGAAGAATGGGAATCCCATCTCGCACAACATGATCTTAATGATCTGAGGTGCGGTGATGAGAAGTATAGATAACGATTACAATAAGATATCCAAAAACAAGAAGACAAAGAAGGACCCACCGTTCTCCCTGCGGCTGACGTTTGAAGAGCGCGCAAGGCTTGAAGAGCTGGCAGGCGATGAACCACTCGGTTCATATATCAAGCGAAAAGTGTTCGACGGAAAAGGTACGGGAACGAAAAGGGCGCGTTCACGCACTAGAAGGCCTATCAAAGACGAGAAAAAGCTGGCCTACGTCCTCGGTATGCTTGGTCAGTCCCGTCTTGCAAACAATCTCAATCAGCTCGCAAAAGCCTCTCACATGGGCACTCTACCCGTGTTGCCTGACACCGAACGGGATATCCGCCGTGCCTGCGCGGATATTGCGTTCATGCGGCGCGAATTGATGCGCGCTCTCGGTTATAGAACAGATACGGAGCCGTCATGATTTTAAAGGGCTCCCAGCGCGGTGGCGCAAAACAGCTTGGTCTTCATCTTCTCAAAACCCAGGAAAATGAACATGTCGAAGTTCACGACATCCGAGGCTTCATGTCTGAAGACATCGTCGGCGCGCTTCGTGAAGCCGAGGCGATTTCCAAAGGCACCAAATGTCGTCAGTACCTGTTCTCTGTGTCATTGAACCCACCTGAAAGTGAAACGGTACGGATTGAGACCTTTGAAAAGGCACTTGAGGCGATAGAAGAAATGCACGGGCTCGTTGACCAGCCACGAGTAATCGTCTTCCATGAAAAAGAAGGACGGCGGCATTGTCACGCAGTCTGGAGTCGGGTTGATGCCGAAACCATGACGGCAAAGCCTCTTCCCTTTTTCAAAAACAAGCTACAGGAAGTCTCAAAACAGCTCTATCTCGAGAACGGCTGGCAAATGCCACGCGGCTTGGTTGACAAGCAGAACCGTGATCCTCGGAATTTTACCCTCGCTGAATGGCAACAGGCAAAAAGGGTCGGGCGGCATGCTGGCGAGATAAAAGGGTTGATCCAGGAAGCCTGGGCAATCTCCGACACGCGCCAGACCTTCTCGCACGCGCTGGAGGAGCGGGGTTTTTACCTTGCCCGTGGCAATCGTCGCGGTCACGTCGCCGTAACCTTCGAAGGTGAAGTGATTGCGATTCCCCGTGCCGTCGGCAAGAAAACAAAAGACGTCAAAGAGCGTCTCGGCAAATCTGAGGAATTGTGTAGCGTTGAGGAAACCCGACAACGGATCGCCCAAGAAATCCTGCCACGCGTGAAATCACACCTTGATGAGGCTCGGGGCAAAGCCAGGGTGGAAACTGGCGCTCTGAATGCTCGGCGTTCTTTGATGCTCAATAAGCACGTTGAAGAACGGGCAAGGCTTGATGCGGGTCAGAAACAACGGTTCGAGGATGAGGCACGCCAACGAGCGGATCGCTTGCGCAAAGGCGTTTTAGGACTGTGGGACAAACTGACGGGCAAACACGCCAAGATCCAAAAGCAAAATGAAATAGAAACTATGTGGGCACTCCAACGCGATCGGGAACAACGGCACGCGATCCTTGCGTCCCAGATGCAGGAGAGGCGAGACTTGCAAGCCGAAATCAAGGTCACTCGCAGCAAGCATGCACAGGCTCTGCTCGATCTTCATTCTGACACTGCCAATTACCGTTTGATGAAACGCGGTGAAGAGCCAAGGCCGAAAGCAAAATCCTCCTTCGATCGTTTGGACGACTTGCGCGAAAAAGCCAAGCAGCCAAAGACTCGGCAGACAGCAATCAGACACTCCGAATTTGAACGACAACCCAGATCTCCAGGTGAGCGGCTTAAACGAGCGCGTGAGCGCAAGCAGCGGCAAGATCGCGGACCTGAGCTTGAACCATAGCGCCAATCTGGATTGCTTTTTCCTCTCTCCAGTTTTCAGTAATTCCCTCCAAACCATCAGGCCTTCTCTGAGCTGACGATGATGTGGACGCGGGCCGAAAGGCCCTGAACGGTTCGGGGTCTCCTTGAAAACAGGAGGAAACGATGAAACTCATCACCCGTTTTGAAGCTGCGTCTCGCAGCACACGCGAACTTCATGCATTGCATAGCGAGGCTGTTGTCGCCTTTGCGCATGCAGCACGCGGATCGGAAGCTCGCCGCAATGCTTTGAGCTCGCTTCACAATATCGAAGCTGAATTAGCCATGCGCCCGCACGGGTTTTAAGTTCGTAAAGCGGCCGATTTTTCAGTCGGCCGTTTTTCTTGGGCATGCAGGACTGATCTTGAAAACGCTCGGATTATTCCTCATCGCGATACTCGCGCAACTCGGCTGCGCAGATGCGGTTAGAACCGCATTTGTTGCAGGTATAATGGTCTCGTTGATAGTCGTAATCGAACATCTCAAGGTGACCGCGCGGGTCATCAATCCCTGTTTCTTCCCACATGCCGCATTTCATACATTCAACGGATAGGGCTTCGTAAATTCTCACATAATCGACCATGTCTTTTCCTTTCTTGTTGTTGGTTGGTCAGGTCGCAATCACGCGCAATGAAAAATGAAATGCACACCCGCTATGGTGGCTTCGGAATAATCGACCGACAGATCGCGGGCGATAGCGTCATAATCGATGTAAAATTGCAGGCTTTCGGGGATGTCGCCGTAAAGCCCTTCCTCAACAAATTGCTCTGCCAGCTCCCGCATGGATGATAGCTCATAAAGCGTTAGATCGATGCTGCTCGGATCATCTGCAACTTGTTCATGGGAATACCCGCACTCGCCGACTGCGATAATGTAGCGGTGTTTCTCGTCTTCATCCCAATCTTCAACGGCGTCGAAATAGGCTCTGAAATTCGCTTGATTGATGCCCCAGGCTCGCGCCAATGCGCAGTCAATGTCTTCCCCGTCGATGAATTGGATTTCGTATTCCTCGACGATCTGACCGCAATCATTTTCGTTGTATTTTGCTTTCGCCTCATAGTCCTCGGCACTCTCAAAACAAAAGTCGCAGGCTGAGATATCGTAGGGTTGTGCATGAAGAAGGATCATAGCTGCCTCACTGGTTAGGGTTGGAGCAGCGCGAGAAACCTTTCACCCCGCGCTTGAACCCTTGCCCAGCGGCGAGCGTCCGAATTGAACTAAGAAGAAAAGCCGCCGATCCGTATGCGGGCGGCGACACATAAAAGGACGGGAGTACCGTCAACAAAGCGCCCCAAAGTCCTGTCGCTTGCGACGCCAAAGGCGGTTCCGACAACACGGGAGATGCGGCTCAGCCGTATCGAAGGGAGCGGGCAGTCGGGATCAGGGCTATTGGATCAGGCGGGATGAGACGGTTTAAGCTGAAAACAGGGTTCCAAGAGCGTGTGCAACACGCCCAACAAAGACGGTGCAAAACACCGACCTACCCAAAATCGCGCAAGGGATGAAAGCCGACAGGCCGAGACACCAGGCTCGGTTCACGACAGCCCGGTCCTGTAAGGGATGCGCCATAACAGTTGAATGCAATGAATGAATCCTGATCTACTGAAACTCGGTTTACGAAAGGAAGAAGCACTCAAGATGCCAAACAGCTCCAACGAAAAACCAACAGTCGGTATTTTGGCTTATGGTTCATTGATTTCCGATCCGCGCGCTGAGATTGAGAAACACCGCACCGACACTATCAGAGATGTGATAACGCCTTTCCATATTGAGTTCGCGCGCCAAAGCAGAGGGCGCGGCGGAGCACCGACGCTGGTCCCCGTTACAAACGGCGGCGTTCACGTCACAGGCCAGGTATTCGTGATGGATTTGCCCGAAGCAGAAGCAGCCGACGTGCTCTACCGCAGAGAAATCGATGATGTCGGAGGGCACAAAACCTACAAGCGCCCGGCGACGGTCACAAAAAACAGTGTGCTTGTTGAACGCTTAACTAATTTCGCCGGACTGAACGTTGTTCTCTACACAAAGATAGCGGCCACCATTGAGCCTCTCACGACGGAGAAGCTGGCTGAGCTAGCCATCGCGAGCGTGTCCAAAGCCGATCCCACACGCGATGGCATTAGTTACCTGATGGCAGCAAAAGAGAACGGCATTGTGACATCCCTCTCACCAGCTTACGTAGCGGAAATTCTCCGAAAGATCGGATGCGAGACACTTGAAAAAGCGCTCGCCGAGCTCAAAGACTAGTCGCCATCGCGCCCGCGATAAACAACACCATGCTTAGTATAGGCATCCAACAACAGTTGCACATACTCTCGCGAACTGCCGGTGACATGCCCCAGCGCCGGCCAGGCGAACGGAAAGGTCATGCAGGTTACTGCCAGTTCCAGTTCCACGCCAAGCTTGTCTGCGACTGCAATAGCCTCCTCGGGCTCCTTATCTTCAGGCCATAGGTCTTCATCCAGGGTTATCCAGGCGTCGTTCTCGTCATCGACGTTTATCTCTGCCAACAGCGCACCAAACCTTTCTCCGGGATTAGTCGCATCTTCGAGCAACGCTGTTCGTAACAGCAAAGAAATGCTTTCCTCATCCAGCTTTAGCGTTGGCCGAGAATCTACGACTTCGACCTTGGGCTCCGGCCGCTGCTTTACAGCCGAACAATCAACGAGGTGCGGTTCTTCACTACTGCCTTCCAGCCACCACGGTGAAGCGAAGATGTCTGTCGGCGAAGCGCCGCATCCCGGACAGTGCCAAAGATTGCCGGCAACTTGGGCCCCGGTGATTTCGCCATCACAATGAAGGCAAAACCAAACCTTAGATCGATCGCCTGTCAGGGGGTGCTCCACGGTTCCTTCAGCATCGGGCATGGTTGATCGTCTTGGCCAATCAGATGCGATGCCGGCCCGAACTTTTGCGACCTCTTCATCTGCAATCGCCAGCGCAGCGTCTATGAACTCGCGGCCATTGGCCGGATTATCTTTGCTGTGCGTTGCCTCGATTTCGACAATGGGCTGCGAAAGATCAGCTTCTCCCATCAGAATGCTCCATCCGGTGCCTTCCAACCGAATGTCGCCTAGTGACTCAAAGACATGGTATTCGTGATCTCCGATCTTGCCATGCCTGATCGGCTCATCGGCGGGACGAGTCATCATTTTTTCAATGAACATTTCCTCCTGATCTAGGCTTGGATGAGACCGCCGGACAAAGGCCTTAGCGGTAGCAAGGTCGTCGTTACTAGGTGTCCAACCGTTTTTGGCCTTGGTCGCCAAAGACGTCCAGCTCGGGAATTCCAATTGGGCAGCAACGGCGTTGAGCGCTTCGTATTTGGGGAGTCGGCAGGCGTGCGCGTAACGCTTTGCCAGCAGTTTAAGTTGTTTGATTTGAGTATCTTTTGTCATGATCCACTCCGAAATGGGATCCGACTAGGTGCCCGCTACTAACCAGATCCCGAAATTGGACTGGAGTTTTAAAGTATCGATAAAAGTGCTGCGTAGCTTCGCGTGGCGGACACACAGGCATGCACCAAAGGCCAATTCGACCGTGCCGGATTCATCAAAGCCCGTCAAGTTGTACTCAAAGATGCCGGGGATCGTGGCCGTTGCATCGAGTTCGCCAAGCTGAAATGGGAATGGGTTTTAGCTTTGCTGAAGCCCTGCCCTTTGGCAAGAGTGGAAATGGACGGCAAATAAGGTAAATCAATACCGATTAATTTATTGAAAAGACTAGGAGAAAGTTCTTTCCAAATGAGCCAGTAAGAAAATTTAGCGATTTTTTTATATTCATATTTCTGAAGCTTCGCTAAAAGAGCTAGCTTCCTACCTTTTTCTTTATCAAGTCATAGCGGAGATCGCCGCAGACGCAGTTCAACGATTGAGGTGCTGGGCCTGCATAAGTTAATCGCAGTAAGCTCCCACATGTCTTACACCTGACTTGAGCAAGGACTTCGTCAAACGCATCCACAATTGTCTTAAACTCCTTCGGCTCGAAATTTTCCCAGGCATTGAAATGGACCGCTGGATTGACGCCCCACGCTTCGACATTGCATTGCGCGTGCGCCTTCTCGAATTCAGAAAGCGTCTGCCCAATTGCCTCTTCCAATTCGGCTTTCCCCCAACTGTTTGCTGCAGCTTTTGCCTCCTTCAGCCTTTTTCGAATAGCAGACAAGGCAGGAGGGAGCGTGTCGTTCAAGGTGAACTGACCATCTGCCCGAAAGGGAACCGATGCTCTGAGATTATCGCACAACAGATAGCCGACATGCTCAAGATAGTGACGCAGCCTGCCTGCTGCAGTTTGCACATCCCCTTGTTCCAAAGCTTCACGCACACGCGCCATCATGTCAGCGTCATTGTAAATTAAAGGGCCAGTATCGACGGTCCATCCGCCGAAGGTTACTGCGTTTACGATCAAATTCTCAGACCGCATGAAATTGAGCCAAACGCGGTCATGCGTCGTCATAACAAACTGCGTGTTTGGGAATTCCTTTTGTAGCAGATGACAAACCTGCCGACGGTGGCCTGTATCCACCGACATCAACACATCATCAAGGACGCAAAAACGAAAATCGTCACCCAAAATCTGCCGCATAAGTGCGAGATATAGGCACAAACCCATTCCGTCTTGGTGACCCTCGGAATGGAATGCCCCGGGGGGGAACTTTCCTCTACCGTAAAAGTCGACATCAAGGTTGAGCTTGGCAGGCCCGGGCGTCAACGCACCTTCGAAATTCTCTTCGTCGCCTTTGTTGAGCTGTTTGTAGTAAGAGGCGAAATTGTTTTGCACAGACTCGTAAATACCATTCAGCTCTTTCAAGCTGACTTCATCGAATGTCGCTTTTGCAGCTCCGGCAATGTCGGCGTGGCTTGCGGCATTCCGAGCATCTGTGACGGCTTGAACCCAAAGTTCATAGCGTTCTTGGGCCAGAATAAGTAATTCTTCAGCTTTGTCTGCTTCGGATATGTCAGGCAGTTTTTCGATTGCCTGAACCAAGGTCTCACACGCAGAAATCGCTTCCTCGGAATCCTCTATCCAGCAGTTCTGCAGCACCTCGATTGCAGATATCATTTCCTCATCGGAATTCGTCGCTGTTCCCAGAGTTGTGTTTATCTGTTCTAGACGCTCCACCTCATTGCGAAGCGCATTCTGTATGTCTGTACATTTGAGCTGGCCGGCACGGTCTGCGGCAACGCTCAAAGCTGCGATTTGACTCTGTATTTGCTGGCGGACGATCAGGACTGCTTGCGAAATATTTTTGATTGCTTCGTTTGCGGCTTCAGCCGACTTTAGTTTTGCCTCTAGATGATCGCGCAGCTCTTGTTGGTCCCAATGTTTATCGCACAAGGGGCAACCGTCATCATCAATTAGGGGTAAACCAGTCCTTACCAGAACATCTTGACGAACCGCGCGCCATGCTTCTGCATCCGATTGCAGGTCTTTAAGGGATGTCGCCGCATTGGTGCGAGCCTCTAAGAGAGCACCCAGTTCAGAACGCATCGCGTCGAGCAAGAGCTGCGATTCCTTCAAAGCTAGATCTTTGGGAATAGCGTGCGTTTTAGCCGAGCCTTCCTTCATCCCTTCCTTGAAATTGGTATCACCTTTCAACTCCGCGATTTCTTTCAATTCGAGCGTTTTACGGTGCTTATTCACGGCTGCGAGGATCGTTTTGGCTTTCGTATTTTCAATGCCAAGTCCGCTAGCAAAATGATTGCGGGCATTCTGGGCCTTCGTAGCCGTTGCGTCTTTTTCAGAGTTTGCGCGATTACTAACTGTCGTCAGGGATTTTCGAATTGCATCGAGGCGATCAAGGCGCAGAAGGGTCTTCACGTCTTCATCGCGTTTACCAGCAGGTGTTATGATGTATTTGACAATGTCGCGCCGGGAGAGGGCAAATTCCGGATGCCGCTCAAGTTCCTGAACGGCGGCGCGGGTTTCATCGTTTGCAGGTTCGATTTTCGGTTGGCGCGGCTTTGCAACGCTTCTTTGGATGGTCAGCTTTTGTCCGCTTGCCGTCAGTATACCTTTGATTGTAACGCAGGCTTTGTCCGAGTTCGCACCGGCATCTACGTGGGGACCGTGCTTGCCAACAGTCAGCTCATCGGATCCAGCCCCGGTGAGGCGACTGATGGATCCGGTTAGTGCAAATTCAATGGCATCGACAACGCCGCTCTTACCGGTCCCGTTTGGACCGAATATGCCAAAACGCTTGCCCGCAGGCATAAGCTCTAGCTGTTTGATGCCTCGAAATTGTTCGATATTGATACTTTCGATCTGAATCATAGCTCAGTTTCCTCTTGGGGCGGAGGAAACAACGCGTCGTCAATTCGTTTGGCAGTAGGCGCCGCATCGTCAAGCATGACTGCCATAAGGCGGTCTCTTAGCTCCTCGCTTCCGACGTCTTTTTGAGCAAGCGCATCGGTATACGCGCTTATTACCTGCTCTACGACGGGAGATTGCGACTTTGCTTTTGCCATCTGTGTCTCTGGGTTGTTTTATTTGTATTTACGATTGCGTATGCAGCTAATAATTGCAAATATAACGATACGAACAAATTTTGATGATCGAGCAACGTTTAAGTTCGTAGTAAATTTGAGAACAGGCTTATCAAATCGTCGTCATCAAACTTTTCGTTGCCTTGCCGCCTCGATGGTGAAAATCCGGTGCTGCGTTCCTCGTGATCGGACTCCTCAATTTCCGATATTCGGTCAAACACCACTGATTTCGCCTCTTCAGGATCGCGACCGGTGAGTTTTGCGAGTGAATCCAGATAGTCTAGATGCTCGGTAAGACTGTCTTCGGTATCCAGATGGGATATGGCTTCTCCAGTGTTTGAAAATTCATACTCTATGGCATTTCCAAGGGCGTGTCCGGCAGGCGTAAAAGGCGTAAGAAATGTATCGGACATATACTCCTGAACACTCTCAGTAACGCTGACAAGCTCATCGGGCGGAAGTCCGTCTTCAATCACGTTTGTCAAACGTGCTTCAATAGCTTCCAAAAGCGTCTGTTTTTGTGAAACGTCGTCATCGACAAAATTACTCACCCACCAGTGAAGTTGTGGAAGGTCTCGCCCATCCCGCCACGAATTCAAACGCAATTTACTGGTGGCGAGCATAGATAAAGCCTTTTCGATATACTGCTCTTCACCGCAAGCTTCCCACCATTGAAGCAGCATTTCCGCCCGATCTGCTAGCGAAAGGTCGTCAGCCGAATAGCTTGCATATCCGTACCGCATGGATTTTTTCATTGATGGCGTGGCATCAATCATCTGGGAATATGAGCCAAACGCGCTGGCGAATTTCTTTTGGATTTCAGGGTGAGACTTAAAAACTTCGCAGACGTGCCGCCATAGGTGTTTTGCCCAATCTGCTCTCCTGGCGGTTGCGGGCAAAAGCTCCAGAAATTCTTTCTCGATAAGGTACGACTTCAGGAAATCCCGGACGGAGGGATTAACAAAGCTAACAGTTTGGCCGGAAATAGAGACAAAACCGGATTCCAAAGATTTTAATGCGTCTTCAAAATCCCCTGGCTTTGTCGGCTGTCCATAGTGACCGCAAACAATCCGATGCAGTTTCGAAAAATTTTCACTCAATTCATCGACTTCTTGTCCATATTCCGAGCCAAAGAACAGTGCGACCAGAAGGTTTTGCGACTTCATATCCAATGCGCGATATGGCTTACTCCAAACAAGTTCGGGATTTTCAAGGGCATGATAGATGTAGCCAGGATAATCCGAAGGCTTCATTACATCGATGCTGTCACTCGACACGGACGCGATAATTCGGGGATTGTAGTTTTTATGGTCCACGATCTTTTTCAGCCAATCGCCAACCAACAAAGCCTCAAAATGCTCCTGTTTTAGTTCGGATGCCGATAAGTGATTGAACAAGATTTGCGATCTGATTTTTCTGGTGTAAGCGCCGACATCTAGAATATATTTGGCGAGCTGTAATTTCTTGTCGTCAACGTGATCTGATAATCTTCTGGCTTCTTCGAAAATATGCGCCCTCGTGGTGAGGACGAACCGTGAATTCTTCGAACGTCGAATTCTGTTTACGAATGTCGCAAGTGCGGTATCGCGTTGAAGAAGCGATTGGCGGTCTAATTCAATCCGCCCCAAAAAATCATCGAAGAAGAATACCGTTGGTTTTCCGTCATCGACCTTGGCAAATCCTTCTTCTAGCGAAGTAATGGCATAGAATTTCCACCCTTCTTCAAGATATTGATAGGATATCATTTTTGCTAGGGTCGTTTTGCCGACACCAGGAGGCCCTGAAACGATCAGGATTTTCTGGTCTTCGAGTCGTTTTGTGGCTTCTTCGAAGCTCGGATTTCGGACATACACACGAAGGTCGTCCAGAATCTCTTCTTTCGTTGCCTGCGTGAAAGCCTCAAGACCGGAATTGAGAATGCGCTCCAAGACAGCAGTGCTGGATAGCCAGAGCTTGATGTGGGATTTTTCGATTTCCGGATATCGTGTGAGGGCTCCTTCAATATCTTCTCGCCCCCAGATATCCTCCGGCTGCTGGAGAATGCCGCTGGCGATCTCCGCAAGAGTATTGCTCTTTTTTTGCGTCAGCGACTGTGATGTAAAAAACAGATAACGTTTCGGCTTGAGATCGGAGACCTTCAGAACTTCCTTTTTGAGAGACGATTTCAGCGCCGTAAAAGTCGAGCCAATGTAATGCTTGCATTGCAGGATGGTCGCGTCCGCACCCCTTGAATGACGACCGTCTATTCCACCGTCCGGCCCTGGACCGAACGCTGAAAATCTTTTGCCGGTGTCCGCTTTGGCGATGTCGCGGCAAAGTTCCTCGAAATCGATGTGCGATAAGTTCTCAAGTCTCGACATGGCTTTTGCGTTAATGATTCCAGGAACATATTAAGGATGCGTCACGTTCGTTCCAAGTAATTTCGTACTATCAGGAATTGTGAGGTTGTTCCATTCCTCCAATTACAGCGGTTCGGCACATGTGCAGAGTCACATTTCAAAGCCCTGCGAGTGGTTTCAAGGGGCGCGATAGCCCTTTGATCGGGTTCAGCGTCGATACGCTGACGGCATCCAATCTGCGCAAGGTTGGTCTGGGTTCCAAGGGGCACGAAGGCTCTTGGTCGATGGGATGGTTCCAAGGAAGGGAGGCGCGAAAGCTCCCTTCTTGGTCAGGATTGCACAAGGGCAGGAACGCCCTTTGCTCTCGATGAAATCGTCTCCATGAAATGGTCTGGGGTCATGGGGGCAGGAACGCCGCCCAAGTCGATGGGTGCAGGGAGAGTGAAATCTCCCGCGAGTGGCTCAATCCGGCAATACGGGTTGGATGGCTCTGAAACGGGCTCAATGCCCTGAAAGAGCCAAGGCTAGAGGGTCCACGGGAGAGCGTAGCGTCTCCCTGGCAAGATCAGCGGGGGTACTACCCCGCACATCTTGCGGGTGAGAGAATTCAAAATTAGCAGATGCTAGAAATAGGAGTTTTAAATAGCGTGTCCGCTTGCACGTTCACTTCAGACGTTTTCCGGTTCACGCAACAACTCTGCAAACAAGCTCTGTGGTTGTTGCTTCTCAACACTCCACCCAGCCTTGGCGAACGCGATGAACTATTCCCTGTGTTCCGCGAGGTACGGGAACCTAGTTCTTGGCATGAAAAACACTCTCAATCACTAACCAAAAAGTGCCCATCAAATCGGGGCCCTTTAGTTTTTGACTTGTTCCAAGAAACTTGAATTTGCCAATAGTGGTTGGCTTGAGATCTCTTCTCGTCACTTGAAACGTTACGGTAGCTTTGGGACTAGCACCATCGATTGGCTAGATTTCCGAGTGCTCATTCGTTGAGGCGAAGCAACACAATTATTCAAGTTTGCTACCGTTGGAACAAACAAAGCAAGGAAGTGAAACTGCTAGGTTCAATAGTTGACGTAACAGTTTCCTTGCACCACACTACTATCGCGTGTTTTGAGCGGTAGCAATCTACCAGAAGGACTAATTGAGCACGGAAAGCTGGAGGTATCATGTCAGACAACCCCAAATCGAATGAAACTGAAATCACCCGCGCGGCGAATGAAGACCTATCAAGGGAAGCGGAGATTGTGACAGGGAACGTCAATGCAGCCCTGGCTCAAATCAACGAGGACCTGGGGAAAGAGGGGGCGGTCGGTGCGTTGGCCCGCGGCAAAATCTTCGAACTCACAAAGCATAGCGAGTGGGCAGCCAGATCTTACGAACTTGCTTACAGCCTCGATTCTACGAACCTTGAACCGTTGGCGCGCTTGATTGTCGCTCTCATTCACTGCGGAAAATTTCAAGATGCTCTCAACCACTCATACCAGCTTACCGCAAAGGACCCGGCTTTTGCGGTCGTTTCATTGTGCCAGGGAGAACTGTACAGTTCGCATACACTTCTTGCGGAGTCACTGCTGTTAAACGATATGATCGATGAAGCTCGGGCTTCGTTTAACGAAGCACTGAAAATAAATCCTGAGGATTCCCTATCTGCTGGCAGAATGGCCCAGATTAGCCTCTCGGATGGGGAGATTGAGTCCGCCATCGAACTCGCAGCCAAAACTGGTGATTCTCCTCGGTTTAAGCAGTTGCGAGCAATGGCAACATTGGCTTCGCGAAACAGCTCAACCGTACCGTTCCTAAAGATTGAGACGATCCAAGAACTTGCTGGAACTGCTTCATCCGCCGTTGGTAGGCCCTTGTCGGTGGATGGCTCTCGCGTGAGAGCCACGGTGAATACTGAAACGGATTGGGGTGCATCATCAACTCCCGCTTCAAGTCATGCTTTGCCGCGAGACGTCGCCGAGCACTGGGACGCTATTGCAATGGAGGAGCATTCATCAATCGCCTCGTTTGCACGGCTACTCCTCGAATTCATGCACTTCGGTGTACCAGCCAGCCTGGTGGACGAAACAATTGCCGCAATGGCCGACGAAACCGACCATGCTCGCGATGCGTTAAAGATTTCCAGCCGCCTAAAAGGAGAAAACACAGGAGCGGGCACTCTTGATGTTTCCAATGTGTTGACGCGAAAGCCAGCTCTGCGGACGTCTGTTAGGGAAGCGCTCTTTGAAGGCTGCATTAGCGAAACGATTGGGGCTCTCGCCGCTCGAAAGGCAGCGGAAACATGCAAAGACCCGGAAATAAAGAAGACGATGCAAAAGATTTCAAGCGACGAATTGCGGCATGCGGAAGTAGCTTGGCATTTTATTGAGTGGGGCCTCGAGCTCGAGCCGACGCTAGTCGATGAGTTGACTCGGTTTTTGGAACTTTCGCTGGACGAATTAACGGAAGCGAGCATGTCGAACTGGCCGGCCAGCGCTAAAGAACCAACGCCTGACTATGGCGCGCTTAATCGTGAACAAATGGCAGAAGTGTCACGCGAAACCTTTTCTGAGTTCTTTTTACCGCGAATAAAGAAAATAATCTCCGCTGTTGAGCAAAAGAAACAACACTCACCAAATCTCGCATTAGAGCCGAAAAACAATGCCGCTGAACTTATCTCAATTTCTCCTCAAACGACACTTATCGATTGATGCGATAACGGAGGGGCTTTGTGCTGCTTTGGGCTTTGAATATGGTGATATCCTGATTGCTGTTGGATCGCTCGCAGAAGAACTGGGAAACGAGCGATCCGACTTCGACATCATGCTCGTCACCTCACGCACGAACTTCACATTTACCTATCCAAACGTCATCGTGGCCACAATCGCGGACATCACAGTTGATATCGCTGTTGTTCAAAATAGTTGGGCAACGCAGACGATAAACAAAATAAAGAGCTTTGGAGATAACTACACTGACCCTCGAAACGCAGGTGAATTCTCAAGGCAAGAAATACAGTTCCTTCACCGCGTGTGTAACTGTATGGTACTTGCCGGGCACGATTCCGCGAGCCAGTTGAGGGCTCAAATCGCCTTCTCCCATCTAATTAGACAGCGGTTCTCAAACGCGTTTCACGAACTCAAGTGCTTGGTGGTTGATCTCGTCGGGTTCGAAGAGGAACGGGATTGGCAGAGTTGCATAATGGTCGCTCAGTTAATCTTAGATTACTCCATTGAATGCTTACTTGCATCATTTCAGTTAACTAATCCAAGCGCTAAGTGGCGAGCGAGACTGCTGGGAAAGATCCCGCAAAACTGGGAAGATCGTTTACCTGGAGCGTTCTCAAAAAGGAGCGCTATCACAGTCTATTATGACCTACTGCGTTCACCCACAACCATCGATACAGAGAGTGCACAAATTTATTGTAATAAGATCTGCTCGTTTATGCGGAAAGTTTTAGCTTTAGGCAGTTGGCGCACTTCAAACGATAAAAATGATACTGATCTTCGTTGGTATCGTGGCGAAACAGGTGCATTAGAAACGTTTCCTGTTCTTGATAGTTCGATTTTCTTTTATTATCAGGAAGAAACCTTCATCGGCTTCAATCTAAGACACAAAGAGCCGTATCTCCACAAGCTCTCTCCCAAGGACGTCGGCTTATTGTGCTACTATGACGGTGGGACGCACGCCGTCCGTTCAACACCCGCTGTAGCTGAAATGGCCAAGAAATTGGGGATTTTGCAGCCATTGCGAGACGGTCCATCATGAGAGTGAGGTGACATGGATAACGTAGTGGAGGCATTGCTTATTGAAATTGGGGGAACAAACATACGAGCCAAGCTGCAAGGCAAAGACCTAAAGTCTGAGATGGTTATAGCGAAGACCAATTCTTTCAAATCCCTTTGGCAAGTGATTAACAGATTCAAAAACTTGTTTCGTCTACCAAATAGTCTCAGTAGCGAAATCAATATCAAAGTGGCTGCAGCCGGCTGCCTTCATAATGGGCGTTTCCTTTCTGACGACATTAAGTGGTTGAATCGAAGCCACGAGGAGTTAGCGGACGAAACTCAGAAACTTGGTTTTCGCTTGCTATTCATAATGAACGATATGATTGCTACTTCTAATGGATGGTTAGCTAGGGAAGTAGCTCGAGTTGGTTGTTCAGAAGTATCATGTCCAATAGGTATCGTAGGCATTGGTACCGGATTTGGTGTCTCATCAATTCATCGCATTTCAGAAACCCAGTTTCTTATCCTAAGCTCAGAGTTGGGTTTTCTCCCAGTCAGTCCTAGCAAAACGACTCGCATACGAGACGTAGTTTCTGGACGCGCAATAAATGCGGCATCAGTACTCACTAAATCGAGCATAAATGAGCAAACATGCATTGATGGCAGCATTACAACCGTCGACGACTATTGGCAGGAAAGAAACACTGATCCCGATTTTTTGGATCATTTTCGTTGGTCGGTACTCGCACCTATACTCAGCCAAAATCTCCAGAAAATAGTAATTGTGGGCGGTGCTGCGTCGATTCTTCGATCTCAAGGAATAATTTCGCCTGAGGACTTAAAGCAGAACTTCTCAAACCGCAACATTGGCAGCATACAACCCATGATTAATGACGTAGACGTTTCCTTTGACAGCTCAGAGGACCTTGCTCTGTTTGGTATGACAGAGAGCATTGGCAGAGTTTCACAGGACTTCTTAGCTACTAAAAATCACTCGCTAGTAGTTGGCTACTGATACGAGATGGGTAGCGCAGCAGTAATGACTGTAAATGCCGGCGGTTCGTCGGTTAAAGTCCATCTCTTCGGTCGTGGAAAGCTTCCCGAAGCGAGTGCCTCAATTGCACAGATGGACATTTTGAGTCGAAGAGTAACTATTCGATCTGGAAGCGAAACAATCCGCGAGGAAACGGTTTATGGCACAGAAAGCTGGTCCTGCCACGATCTCGTTTCCGCAGTATGTTCCATCGTCAATTCTCGCCCGGATATTAGGCCAGAAGTTATCGCGCACCGGGTGAAGTTTGCGAGAGAAAGGTCTCCGGTATGCGAATTCGATCGGAGAATCTACAACTCAGTTCTCTTAAATTCAAATTTGGCTCGATTGCACAACCCGATCACGCTGGAATTGTACAACATTACGGAGAGGGCTTTTCCAGATGCGACGCAGCTCGCAATCTTGGACAGCGGTATATTCTTTAATGATGGATTGAGCGATAGTTGCCCCCTCCTACCCCAACGAATAAGAAATAGGTATGAACTGCGTTCAACTGGTCATCATGGACTGGCATTGGAAGACGTAATCAACTCACTCGACCCACCGGTCGGGCTAAAATCTATATGCGTCCATATTGGTTCTGGCGCAAGCGTTTCTGGGTTCGTTGGGAAAGAACCGCAATTCAGCAGTATGGTCCACGCTTCTATCGACGGACCAATAATGAACAGTCGATCCGGATCATACTCAGCTGGCGCCGTGCTTAAAATGATGTCGAAGGGCGCCTCATTACGCACTGTCTCCGATCTTTTACATTCCCATTCAGGTATTTTCGCGCTTGCGAACCAAGAACTAGAAGACAGAACCATGGTGAAAGATACAATAGCGGACATCTATGATTCGCCATTTAATGTATATATAGCTTCCTTTATTCGTGAGATTGTATCAGCATATTCAGAATTAAGCGGTTGTGACGTTATAGTTTTTTCTGGAGGTGTAGCGCGTTCGGGACCAAAAATCGTAAGGATGATTGTAGACTTTCTGAAACACATGGGACTTCGGGTTCCAAACACCGATCCAATTCTTCTTCCCTGCAGACTCGACACCAGAAGTGGATGCGTTATCGCAGTTTGTAAGGAGGCGGAAGAGCGAGTGATAGCTGCCAAAGCCAGAAGCTTCGTTTTTCAAGAGGAAGCAGATTGGTATGAGTGTGATCTAGTTGTGCCCGGGCTGGCACGCGGTCCACTACTAAACTTGAAGACTACTGACAAAAAGCAGGTTAATGCGATTATCCTCACGGAAAAGTTGACTACTGCGGCAGCTCTTTCTGCCCAGCGTTTTGGAGGATTGATTGCCTTAACGGGTGACGCTCTTGGACATGGCGCAGCGATTTGCCGAGAGATTGGCCTACCAACGGTAATTTGCAGTAATGAAAGCGTGTTAGAACACTTAGGAAAAGAAGTGTTTCTTGATGCGACAGAAGGGAGAATAAGACTGTGCTCTCAAAACGAGTAAAAGAGCAAATTCTTTATTGCAACCGTCCGCAATACACTCTTTCAGTTTTGCAATCTGACCTCACCCGGCGATCATTCGACAACGCAGGCGAACAAATTCTTGGGCGGAAAGCGTTTATTCACACAGATGAAACCGGTCTCGTATGGCTACCCAAAGATCTTCTCGCCCCACAGCTGGTCGATTTCTTCATTAAGAATCCATCAAAGTTCTACAGTGCTGTCGAGTCCAGGATGATTGAGTATTGCCGGACGAGTGAATTGGTGCGAGCGGCCGAAATTTCTCGCAATACAAGTGTCACAGCACAAATGAAAGCGCTAAGAGGTCTTGCATACGCATATATTGGTTTGCTCAAGTATGTGATTATTGGAAATCTACTGATCGAAGAAGTGATCGGTCGCTTTCAGCAACTATTAGCGGAGTTCGTTCCGAACGAGCTGGCGGTTCAACACCTTGACTCCCTGTTACGCTGTGACGCGGTAGCAAGAGCTATAGATTTGCAATTTTTTGAAGACATTCGAGGAACAAAGCGTATAGAGGATGTTACCTCTGCTCCAGTTCATATTTTTGGCGATACTCGTATTGTTCACTCTGTTCCTACCGACGACAACGTCAACAGCTTTCTATTGCAAGCTAAAGGCTGTATTTCACGCTACGCACCACTTCGATTTATCGTCCCTGTTGTCTACCAGATGGCAGAGGAATGGAGATACGCGGATTATTCTTTAAGAACGCATTTACGCTATTATCTCGATTCGCTTCAGGCTCAACTTGGAATTCAAAAAAACCTCTACGCCATGACGTTTAGTGAATTAGAGGCGGAGTTCATTACGTATGAATGCAGAGCCAACTAGTGGCGCGAGATGTGGCCAACCACCAGTTTTTCGGAGTGCTCTGAGCCGGAAGTTTCATCGGAGCGGGTCAGCTCCTTTTAGACAAAACTAGTCTTACCAGTTTTCAGCTCGCAAAACGTGAGGTTCAAGCCAACGATCATTTGTGCTGTTCAAATAATAGTCGAGGTCGATATGGTGCGCCTGTAACATGTTGTGTAAAAACATCGTAGGTACCGTAACAGGAAATCTACCATATTTTGAATGCATATATGTTGCAATTCCTTTGACCACTTCAGTCTGTGCTTCACTTAGACCGAAGCCGGACGTAGTGATATTATCGTAGTCTTTTCGGAGATGTCCTTCACGCTGAAGGTGAGCTTCAATGAACGCTTTCTTGTTATTTAAAAGGCTGTCAAACGCACAATCCATTTCCTCGTAGTATGGAGGGCAGTATCCTTCGAGTATGCCATCTAATCCAACAATGTTTGGAGTCGAGTTTCCGGAATGTTTCATCGAACGAAACCCGAGCCCATTCTTTCGACCACGCCGACTTCCGCAAAGCACTCCGGCACTGTCAAAACCGGAGAACATCCAACCGCCAAGCCCCATTGCTTGTAAAACCAACATACCATTGTGGCAGGCGATTGCCATCTCTGAAGCCGCAAGCGTTAGTGCGTTCCTCTCAATCGCGCTAACTGGCATTGCGCGCTGTAGATCCAACTTAACCTCGAGGTCGTGTATGTTTGGCAGCCGCTGCTGTGCAATATCGTCGACGACTGTCCCTCCATTCACAACGAGGAGGGCGATCATTTCTAAAACAATTTGCGACATGTCACAAACTGGAAGTATCAACAAGCTACCTTCCACGTTTGCATATTTCAAATTGTGCGCTGAAATATACTCGGGCGCTATTCGGAGACGATTGCTCGTTAACTTGGTTGTAAATCCAGCGAGATCAATATTTGGCCCATTTACTTCTTCCACAGTATCTGGAAGTGGAGCTTCAACTGACCTCGATAGCACGTGTACCCCGGTGTCGTCGGTGAAGAAGAATGTGGTCGGATACCACCCACCTGCTGAAGGGTAGGTACGACCCATTAAATCTGAAGGTATGTGCTCAGCTTTTAAAGGATAGTCGGGATTCATTTCAACGAAATGAATCCACGAGGTCGATCCAGCAACGCAAGACAAAACGATTTTTGTCTCAAACGCGGTCAAGGCATCGTCGTTCGTTCCTCTTTGATCACCAGACCGTCCTGAGTTGGCCTGAATTCCCCGCGAAACTCTACGAGACCTTCGCCCTGATAAAGCGAGCATCAAAGGGTAACTTAAAAAACTCGAGAACCCTTTCTTCAACACTTAGCTCCTCTTTTTGTACAGATCGTTTATGCATTCACTAAGGCAATTTCGCAGACCTCTTTGATCGCCAAAACTAAACAATGAAAGGGTCTGCTCGCGACTTCGCTAGAAACTCAGTCCGCGACGCGTCGTCAATTCGATCAATCGGTAAAGCAACTCGTTCATCAATCTCAATACCACTATCTAAAACTGACTTTGTCTTACTCGGACTCATTGAATACCACTTTCTAATTTCTTTAACCCCGAGCCAATGAAGGACGTCTATTGCTAAACTGTGTTCTCTGCAATCCGAACAATCTGAAATAGCGCCCGTCCATTCAAAATATCGATCTTCGCTGTCTTTGAGACCAGATGACATGCGTAAGTTGTATACTAAGTACTTTATTACTTCACCGAGAGCCCGCCCCTCGTTTCTGAAATACGCAATGATTCCAATGCCGCCGGACTGAGAAAATTTTATACACTCCTCGACAGAAAACAGAAGATAAGGACGACAAGAACAAAAATCGGACCCAAATACGTCCGAAGAAGTGCACTCATCATGAATACGACAAGCAACTCCGCGATCTATTTTCGATTTAGATTCAATATTTCCGAAAATATATAGACTAATATTACCAACTGGCGGAAGAAAAACATTAACTTCCGGATTATCTTTGAGCGCGGGGGAAAATAATGAAAGTTCTTCTCTGAGCTCCTGCACTTCGAGGCCCAACCGGGCTGCCACTCCAGGTAAGTACCAAACCTGCTCAATCGCTATTTTAGTCACCTTCGCATGACCCGTTTTGCTAAGTATCAATTCGTCTGCACTGAGTAAACCTCGCTCTATCGCTATGCGAACTTCTGGAAACCAAACTACGCCCCGAGTAATAGCAATTGTTGGTCTATGGTAATGGTCTGACGGATAGGTTCTTCCAAATTTGTCTATTGACAAATGGCCCCAGGGATCGAAAGACACGATAGTGTTATTGCGGCACCATTGCGGAAACGGACCAATTTGAACTCGAGGTTCCGTCCCTTGGAAATCTGGACGAAAGCCTAGTTTCTTTGTTTGGCCCCGACGAGCAATTGTCTGAAAAACCGCATGAGGCCCGCCGTATTGCCCAATTGCGTTGTAATCCGTATTAGGGAACAGTATTATCGGTCCCCTTTCAACTGCTGTGGGCGCGTTCCAATTAAGTTCACCCGGGGTTCGACCCTGCCTCAATTTTCAACCTCATTCGATTGATCCTCAGCTTTGTTATCGCAGATAGGCTGCGGAATTAGACGAAGCGTCGTCGGACGGGCGATTAATTGTTCAACATGAAAAATCTTATGATGCATAGGGCATTCAATCCTATCACCGGTTAAATACAACCCGTGCTTAAGCGACCCCGAACGATGGGGGCAAGCATTTTCAACCAAAAATAAATCTCCGTTATAGCACAAAATCACGTATTCAATATCTCCTTGGACTATCCGCGGTAATGAGTTTCCTAACCAATTCGACGAGAGGGTATTCACTGTCTCGTTTCCCGTCCTAAAGTGCCCGGAGGAAACTGACAAAAGTCCGACGGATCTCGGAGAGCTCCAATTCCACCAACTTGCAAACTACAAGCGTTACAAGACTGAATAGTCTGTGCCATCATGCTTGGCGTAAAACAATTTTCACTTGCAGAAATACTTTCATCCAATCCGTAGCTCACTGCTCCACTATCCGCTAATATATTAAAAACCTTACTCACATTGAGCAACTGATTACCAAACTCTTTAAACGTCTGTTGAGTGGCTGATATTCCCGCCATAATGTCTATCTCTGCCTGCCTTCCAAATTTTTCAGCCAGTGGGATTGCCACCTCATCCAAAACCATCGACGAATGATGAATATCGATGTGCGCATGTTCTGCGAAGTAAGTCGAATCAACTTCTGGATGGTGTCTCTTCAAATACAAATAATTCTGTTTCGTAGACTTCTGATAGGAACTTTCTGCATAAATTAAGAAGCCAAGCTGAAGAAAAAAGTTTCGCGGGTTCTGGAATAAGTGGTGAATAAAATTATGCAATTTAAAGGTGTTAATATCGAATAAATACCAATAATGATTGTAATTCGTACTCAAGTGGAATCCCTCGAGCGTTGAACGGAAGAGCGAGCTGTGTTTCTTTTCAAAGGAGCCGTACCCGAATTCGTCGATTAACACGCGAAAAAGAACTGATTGGGCTGGGCCATAGTCGCCCACAACTCCCAAGGCCGAAGCCGATGCTTCAGCAAGCAGATCGCTTGATGATTGGAGCAGAAAATTACGATAGTAATCCTTGCGTCTTTCATTATTTTCAAGAAATGTAATGAATTCATTCTCTGCGTTCATATCGAGTTCCGAACTCACATCCGACAAGAACTCCAAAAAACTCAACCGCTCAACGAGCTCGTAAGCAGTTCCGATTTCAGGTGTTATCAGTTTCTTCTCTATTGATGACTGCAAGTTAGAAAAGCCGCATCGTTCCCTCAGATCGTGATAGGCGTTAAATTCTTCCATACTTGTTTCCTGCACCTTTGGAAGTAAGACGTAGCGTCCTTGGTAACATCGAAAAAGTACTTGATGCAGAACAAGGTGATAAAGCTCTATATTGTCGGATTGCTCTGACGGAATTGAATCAATTCGTAAGTCATATTCAGGCAAAACGGTTTGACCGGAGTGTCGAGAAATCAGTTTACTGATCGTGTCAATTTCTTTTTTGAACTTCATTTAGGATGACCGCTCATAAACAGTAATAGGCACGCCAGAAACCTGGTAGAGTTCGGTAAGGGTCCACTTAGATACTCCGCAGTCCTCCGAATATACATTCGGGCCAAAATACGTTGGTGCATCAGTGTTTCCGCAGACAACTGGAATATGTTTTATTATTACCCTTCTCAATAGTTTAGAAGAGAATACTGTGTTCAAAACTCTGGATCCTCCCTCAACAAGAATCTTGAAAACATCGAATCTCCGTAATTGCTCAGCTAACTCGCCAAAATTGACTGTATCGCCTCCGGCAACAAGGACTGTAACCGCCGGGTTCGATTGAAGAACTTCGATCTGGTTCGCTGATGCTTTCCGAGAAGTTGCAACTATTGTCGGAAGTCCGTCGGTCAGGACATTGCACTGTCTCGGCAAATTGCCGTCAGAAGATAGGATTACTCTAACTGGGCTCTTGCCCTCAAAGTGACGGGTGGTCAGAAGCGGGTTATCAGACCTTATCGTTCCAGCGCCAACCAAGATTGCATCATGTTCCGCTCTCACTTTGTGGAACCAAGACTTTAGATCCGATCCATAGAATTCGAAGAGCTGTTTGCTGTTGAACCCTGGACCGAGCGATATACGTCCATCAATGGTCAACTCGGTCAGTGTTGTCACTTCTGTTGAACGCATTTCTTTTTTCAATCGAACTCGACGCATTAAACTAGGCTTCTCAGCTATTGAGCGGCCTGCTGCGGCGTCGAGCTCCCTCGCTTCCCAGCAATGTAAAGTTGAACCTTCTGCGCACTAATTCAGAACGTGTGTCAGGGACTTGTCAAGCATTTCTTATGTGGTTGGGTCAGGCTGAGGCTTTGACAAACTTCAACTGTAGCGCAAGTGCGAACGATTTTTTCGCATACTAGAGGCATCTGTCACTTTGGTTTCGGCGGGTGACCAATCGTAAATAGCTTTGCGAGTTTGCTAAGGCTTCGTGCAGTCGCTGCAATCAGGAAGTAATCGTTTGCTCAATTTGGCCCTCGTATCTGAATTTATTCGATTGGGCAGACAGGTAGGTACTAAAAGGCTTTTTGAGCTTTCAGCATCACAGTCGTCGAATACCTATCCGCATCGAATAGGCAACAGATCGAAAGTATGAATCACTATTGTTTGCAGGTTGAAAGATAATCCTATCCGTGAACAAAAAGAAGCCCATCATGATTGCAGCAACCTTTAGCTTTCCGGATATGATAATGGCTGTTCTTAGGATCCAGCCCGTTCTGGAACGGATCGATGCTGAAGCATAGTAACCCTATGTGGTCTTAGCACTGGTTGTGATCGGGTCGGGGTTGATAGTCTACGCTGAACCGCCGCGGGTTTGCCGGAGGCTCCAACTTCTGAGAAAGTGGAGCCGATATGAACAAGACAACAAACAAGTTTTCAGCTGAAATCCGTGAACGTGCCATCCGCATGGTGATCGACCATGAAGGCGAATATCCGTCCCGGTGGGCCGCAGTATCTTCTATCGCAGCCAAGATCGGCTGCGCACCAGCGACGTTGCATGAGTGGGTCAAGAAAGCAGAGGTCGACAGCGGCAAACGAGCCGGCCTGCCGAGCGATGTGACCGAGAAGATGAAGGCCTTGGAGCGGGAGAACCGTGAGCTTCGTTAGGCTAACGAGATCCTGCGCAAGGCGTCTGCATATTTTGCGCAGGCGGAGCTCAACCGCCCACTGAAGCGATGATTCCTTTCATCGATGAGCTTCGTCCGGTGTTCGGGGTCGAGCCGATTTGCAGAGTTTTGCCTATTGCCCCGTCGACTTTTTACGAGAGTATTGCCAAACGGGTGGGCATGGATCGCCTGTCGGTCCGCGCTCGCCGCGATATCGCCCTGAAGATCGAGATACGTCGTGTGTTCGAGGAGAACTTCCGGGTCTATGGCATGTGCAAGATCTGGCGGCAATTGCAGCGAGAGGGTTTTGATGTTGCTCGTTGCACCGTGTCCCGGCTCATGAGGTCCATAGGGCTTCAGGGGTTCATCCGTGGCAAGCCGGTGAAGACGACGTTTCCGGACAAGTCGGCACCCAGTCCAATCGACCGTGTGAACCGCCAGTTCAGGGCACCAGCGCCGAACACGCTCTGGGTTTCGGATTTCACCTATGTCGCCACCTGGCAGGGTTTCGTCTATGTCGCCTTCGTGATCGACGCGTTTGTGCGGCGCATTGTCGGATGGCGCGTCAGCCGGACGGCGCATGCGGCCGTTGTCCTCGACGCCCCGGAACAGGCGCTTCATGATCGGCGGCCCGCTCGGGGTGGCGGCCTGGTGCATCACTCCGACAGGGGTGTTCAATACGTGTCGATCAGGTATTCGGAGCGACTGGCCGAGGCGGGAATTGAACCCTCAGTCGGGAGTGTCGGAGACAGCTACGACAATGCTCTCGCAGAAACGATCAACGGTCTTTACAAGATCGAGGTCATTCATCGGCGTGGGCCGTGGCGCAGCTTCGAAGCCATTGAGTTTGCTACCCTGGAATGGGTCGACTGGTTCAACCACCGCCGTCTTCTGGAGCCAATAGGAAACATCCCTCCGGCTGAAGCAGAGGGACAATACTACGCCACGCTGGATCAAACGGCCGTGGCTGCATAACTTAAACCAAATGGCCTCCGGCAAACCTGCTGCGGTTCAACGCAGCTTTTTGGTCATATTGCGGGAGTTGAATATGGGTGTTTTGAGAGCTTTACGAAACGATAGATAAGGGAAACGCTTACTGTCGAATTTTGTTTCGGAGGCAAAGTTCAAATTATGACTATTTTCAACCATTGCCTGAGGCGGATCCTTAAATATTTTAAGTATAACACTATGAAATACATTTTATATTTTGTAAATATCAATATCGTAAATTTAAATAGAATATCAATTATAGGAATAAAAGCATAAAAGTAAAACAATTCATACCTAGATCTTACTTCGGTGTTTGACGGTGGCCTAGATCGCGCTGCAATGGCGCGAGCCATGTGGGCTGCGATGAAAGAAAAGAAACTCTAATTCAGAAAAGTAGCGACGGCCGCGGGGGTCGATCAAAGCGACATTCAACGGATCACAAATCAAAAAGCAAATTTAGATAGCCCATTGAAAATATTGTGTAAACTTGGCTGTAAAGCACACCTTGAAGTTAACCTTTAAGGGCTGTCACAAAAAATATGTTTGACAAACGTGAGACTTTTCTCTCACGCTTATAGTTAATGGGATCATCCAACTAGCTCTCCCAAGAGCAAGATTCCAATACTTGGCATTCGTCATAGAAAGCTAAGTAAAAGCCATAAGGACAGGTATGCTGTCCATTCTTGGAGGTGAAAGACCTCTGCACCGCACGCGCGGTGCGATGCGCTGAATGGCGGCGCGGGCAAAAATCAACAGAGCCGGGGCATGAGCCAGGGTTCACCGAGTGTTTGAACGACCAACGTTCAAACACCCGGAGGCTAAAGCTGTTTTCAATTTGGTTTCCCGATGTTGGGAAGAACACGGTCAGGGAAGAAGGAATTTCAGCGGAAGGGTCAAGGAGCGAAAAGGAAAGGGAGCAACAGAAATGATCCTGTTGGTTGTCTCGGAAGTTTGTCAGTTCGCGGTGACACTCATCGTCTTCAACTTCGTTGCGAGGACGCTCACCTTCTCGACCCTAAAATTCTTCGGGGCGTATGACCCTCGGTGGGATCTCAAATGGCCCCGTTTCCCGTGGCGCTGGGTCTGGCTCAATGTCTGGATCAGGTTCGGGGAATGGATCGAGGAGAATTTCAAAAGCGGCAAAGCCACGGGTGGACTGACGGGGTCTGTCACGCAAATAGCGCTTACGTTTGAACCAAACCAAAGCCTCATCGGGCAAGCGCGGCTTCCTCTCGGTATCAGGCACTACAGTCTGGTAGGTGAGAAGTCCGAGCGCCACAAAGTCTTTGTTGCAAGCGCTCGTTCTGGGAAAAGCCTTCAGCTGCAAACCGAACTTGCTTTGATGCCTGACGATGCCAGGGCACTGGTCATCGACCCAAAAGGCGACCACACGCGCGACATCCTTTTTAAAGCTGAAGAAAACGGTCACGAGCTCTGTGTGCTCGATCCCCTTCGGATTACGGAACGCAGGAACAAGATCTGCCTGTTGATGCAGATCCAGCTCGTCAATAAACGTCTGGGCGAGGATCGCACAACGATGATGTGCGATCGGATCGCCAGCCTGTTTTTCCCGCACAATCCGCAAGCCAAGAACCCATACTTTGACGACACCGGGCGTGAGGGCTGGGCGCGCATGATGTGCTTTGTCTTGCACAAATACCCCACTGGAACGTTGCTGGATGTGCGCCGTCTGTTCGCCCGCGGTTATAATGAGGATGCCCCTGATGATCCCGAATTGGCCTTTGGGATGCTTTGGGAGGAAATGCTCGATTGCAATATCTACGATGGCTATGTGTCTTCGTTTGCGGCTGACCTCCTCAGTATGGATGAGCGCACACGCGCCAACGTTCTTTCAACTATCCGAAGCAAAACCGCTTTTCTTGACCACCAGCAGGTCAAAGACGTTTCTTGTGGCAATGACGTCAATCTTTGCGATCTGAAGAACCCGGATAGCAACCTCATTATCTCCATCCCCGTGACGGTCGGCGACATGAAGACGACCTTACGCCCCTGGGTGAGTGCCATTGTCTCGCTGTCCTTGGCAATCATGGAGTGGATACCCGGAGACCTGAAGACCAAAACCCGGTTCGTCATCGAAGAAGCTCAGGCAATTGGTCAAACAGCGCTGCCTGGAATGGGTGACAAGGCTGCTCTTATGGCGGGGATGGGCGTGTCCCTTATCGTCGTCACCCAGGATTGTGCTGGTTTCAAAAAGAGCTTCCCACAAGACTGGCTTTCCATCATTGGCAATGCCCAGCACGTCATCTTTATGGCCTGCAATGATCATGAGACCTACGAGTATGTTTCTGACAAATCGCTCGGAATGAAGACGGTCAAACGAAAGAAATGGCACATCCCTTTTCTTTGGACGGTCTCAAGTTTTGAAAAGCCCGTCATGACACCTGACCAGGTGCGCCGTTTCCTTGAGGCCAAGAAGGGCTCAGCGATAGTGATGCGCAATGGCAAGCGCTCGATGTTCGTGAAGATCGCCAAGAGTTATCAGGTGCTGCCTGTTTGGCTGATCAACCCATCCAAAGACCACGGCGAGACAAGAGCCCGCGCGTGGTTCCGCTCTGTTTGGGAAGACTGGACATCCCGAAGGAACGAACAGGGCAAACTGGTTGCCACCTCTACTCCCCGACTGCTGCCGAGTGATGAAAGCAAGCTGGACGCACTGCATTTGTCCACCCGGCCATCATCCTCCAAACACTGAAACCAAGGAGATCAGTCTATGAAGGTCCAATCTAGTCGCTACATCCCTCCGGAGTTCATTCGAGAGGTGACATGTCACCTGATGTTGAACAGGGCGAAGGCTGAGAATCCAGCCATTCGATCCCTTACTATGCTGATCGTCCAAGGTCCTGCTGGTTCAGGAAAAACGACATCCATTCGTCATATCTGCAATGTGATTTCTGCGCCGTTGTATGAAGTCCATGGCAAGGAACTTGTCTCTGAATGGGAAGGACAGGCAACAGCACCACTAGAAAAACAGGTTTTGGACGCCGCCAATGATCCAAGCCCATTCCAGCCCGTCGTTCTGGTTGATGACATCGAAATGAGCGGCTTCTCCGTCGATGCCAATTTTACGGGAACGGTCAACAGTAAGGCGTGTTCCGCATGGCTGATGAGCTACGCTGACAATCCTCACAAGCTGAACATAAGGCCGGAAAAAGCACCACCGCGAACGCTTCACCTCAAGCGCCCGCCTGCTTTGATCCTTACGGTCAACAACATCTCTGCCCTACACAGCCCTATGGTGCGGGAAGGTCGCGCTTCTATTTGCACCCTCGATCCAAGAGGTATCGATCTACAAAGAGTGCTCGCTGGGATGTATCCCAAATTGTCTGTTCGCCAAGCCGGACAGCTGATCAAAAGACACCCGGGCAGATCAGTCGCCTTATTCTCCGATATCGGTGCCTACATCACCAAAAAATCCGCCCTTAGGTTCGCACAACGAGCCGGTTTGAACTTCAAGTCCATGGACTGGGCTGCCATGGCAGCGAGCATCGAAACGTCGTCAAACGGCGCGACCTATCACCAATTGGCAGACGCCGCTGAAGTCTTGGCCGCGCAATCAAGAAGCTCAAACTTTGTAGCAGCTCCAGACGATCCGGCTCCGCAACAACACCAACCTCATAATCCAATGGAACACAGCCAGAAAAATGGAGCCTGGTTTCCGCGTTTCCTGCCCGGATCACAAGATATCCCGGCATCAAAGCCCTAACAAAGGAGGTTAGACATGGCGACAGCAAAAACGAAGCTCAAGACCAGCGTCGGTGTTGGTGCAATGACGCGAGTGGAATTGATGCAGGACTCGGCTGAGAGATTTATTCAGCTCGCAGACCGCAATCCATTCGGAATGCGCTACCAGCTTGAGAAGCTGGATGTCCTGTTTGGAATGAAGCTTATCAGAGAAGTTTGGCTCTCAGTTTATGCGGATGACGAACGAATAGCCGGACTTCGGATGAAGTTTGATTGGAACACCAATCGAGCCATGCTGGAAAAGCATGGTGAGGACGTTTCGGAAGATAAGATCGACCAATACGGCACCTTGGAATCGACCACCGACACAATGGTCGTCTTGCGGAAGTACATTGACGAGTTGTTCGACCGATGTGGGGCAAGCCACATCTCATGCAATTGCTTTGTGCGTCCAGAAAGAGTGAAGGAGTTGGGTGAGGATCGATACTACGAGATCATGGGCTACAAAAAGCCCGGCGAACCCGCCCGTAAACCCACACAGGCAGAAATCGAAAAACACCGCAAAGATCGTGCGGCTGAGGAAGCTGCACGTAAAGCGAAAGGCACCAAGCGGGTCATGATCTTGCCTGAGTTGCCGGAAGTATCGATTGAGGCATGGTGAGGAGAACAATCATGAAAGACGTTCTATATGCCGTTTTTGACCGGCTCAGCGAAGATCTGAGCAAAGTTGAAAACAAGCACAATGTTGGTGAAGCCAGCGCTGACGCAATCCCTGAACATGAGATCGTGGCAGATCTGGATTACGACGAAAAAGTCAAAAGAAACGATCAAACAGGCGATGTATCCGGCAAGATCGCAAGCCTGAATGACCGTTTCCATCAGAACCAAACAACCGCTGATGACGAAATCAAAGGTCGATGGATCTTAGGGGATGATATAGAGGAACTTCCTGGCCCGACCAAGGCAGCGATCAAGAAAAAGGTCCAGGCTTATTCGGGATTTGAAGAGTTCCCACTCCATGATCACGGCGCTTTCCATTACCGGAGCAAGGACAGGATCCTCCCTGTTATTTGGAAGATCGGCGTCTACCAGGACGACAGTCTCACCAAAGAGGCCGATCACCCTGAAGATCCTGCGCAAAGCTATCGGCTTTTGCTGCTCGACCTTTCCGACACCCCTGTTAAGGAGAACGCATCATGACCAATGATCCTATCGCAAGGTTCCACGAGTATCCCGCAGAGATCTCACTCTTTGAGCAAGAGGGTGAAAACGGCTCCTGGCTGAATGCAAAGGTCAGCAAGATCTACAAGGATGGGGAAGACTACAAGCGGACCAACAACTTCAGCCGCAATGATCTTGTCAAACTCAACAGCCTTGTCCCACAGGCGATCGAGCGGATGCAATCCTGGGAGCAAGAGCAAAGGCAAGCTCCCCAGCAATCTGAAAGCGAGCAACCGGACAAGTACAAAGAGCGGGCGCAAACGCGGCGCGCGCGGCGTGCTCAGTCACAAGATCGGGGGATGGCACCGTGAAGACAAGTGTATTCACCGATCCCAACTCAACCTTGTAGCCTTTAGTAAAGAAACTGGAGTTGATCGGGAATTTGCGTTCCCGATCAAATTCCAGGTACAATATACTTATGGTTGCTATTATTTTGGATACCAACCAGATCTTCGAGACATCTTTATGTCCAAGGTCAGGCCATAACCAGAAAATTAGATCAAACGCTCGGGGCGGGTGACCGTCATGACGCAGGTGGAGTCTGTCCAAAGCAGACCAAGAGAAACTTTTTGATCTCGTCGCAAAGGAGAAAGGTCAATGAACGATATGAGCCGCTCAGGTTTTCCAGATGTCTCTGCTGCGTTTGAGAAAGAGCGCCAGGCTCCGCGGTCCAGCTCCGTTGGCATCGATTATGACCGCTATCAAGAAATCCTGGATGATCCAAATATATCATCGGATCAGCAGCAGCAAATCATTATGGCCCTCTGGTCAATCCTGACCGCCTTTGTTCACCTAGGGTATGAAGTTCATCCAATTCAGCAGGCATGTGGACAATCGGACTCTAAACTTGATTTAGAAAGAAAAACAGATTCGACTGAGGTAGAATTACAACTAGATAACTAGATCAGAAGGCGAAATTTGCCTTCAGCTTAACGATACTCACAAGGAATTTGATAAATGAACACAAACACAAAGAAGGAAAGCGAGGTTCAATCGGCGTTAATTTACTGCCGCGTATCTTCAACAAAGCAGAAAACAAGCGGCTCAGGCCTGGAAAGCCAGGAACACCGCTGCCGTCAATATGCGCAAGAAAAGAACTATCATGTCGAAATGGTGTTTCCAGACGACGTAAGCGGTGGTGGAGACTTTATGCAACGCCCGGGAATGCGGGCAATGCTGGCCTATCTCGATGCGCAAAAAGACAAGTCCTATGTCGTCATCTTCGATGATCTAAAGAGGTTTGCCCGCGATACGGAGTTCCACATAAGGCTTCGACGGGAGTTTGATGCACGCGGGGCGTCTATTGAGTGTTTGAACTTCAATTTTGAAGACACACCCGAGGGTCGCTTTATCGAGACCGTTATCGCGGCACAAGGGCAGTTGGAACGCGAACAAAACCGCCGCCAGGTTATTCAAAAAATGAAAGCACGCCTTGAGAAGGGCTACTACGTCTTTTGTCCGCCAGTTGGCTACAAGTACGGCAAAGACCGGCTTCACGGTAAAATTCTGATCCGCGACGAGCCGGCTGCAACTTACGTGACTGAAGTCCTGGAAGGGTACGCCAACGGCCTCTTTAGTTCTCAGACTGAGATTGGCCGTTATCTGGAATCAAAGCCGGACTTTCCGACTGGAACCGCTAACGGCAAGATGCGGATCACAAAAGTCACTGAGATGCTGGAGTGGCCCACTTACGCAGGCTATGTCGAGGCTGCCAAGTGGGAAGTCTCGCTTCGAAAGGGCCACCATGAGCCGTTGATCAGCTTCGATACCCATGAACGCATTCAAAAGCGACTTAAAGGCGTGACAACCGCACCTGCGTGAAAGGACATTAATCAGGACTTTCCACTGCGCGGCTTTGTGCTGTGTGATGATTGCGGCGAGCCACTGACGTCCTGTTGGAGTAAGGGACGCAACAAGCGCTATCCCTATTATCTGTGCGACACGCCTAACTGCCCTTCAAAACGCAAATCGGTTCCACGTGCCAAGATCGAGCAAGGGGCTGAAGATATTCTGAAAGGCCTTCAACCAGGCAAAAAGCTGTTTGAGCTGGCGAGAACCATGTTTATCGACATATGGGAAATGCGCCATGTCGAGGCTGAAAACGCTCAGAAGGCCCTGAAAAAACAAGCAAATGACGCCCAGAAGGAAATCGACAAGCTGCTTGGGCGCATTTTGGACGCTACAAGCTCCACATTAATCAACACGTATGAAGCCAAGATCGAAAAGCTGGAACGAGACAAGATTCGCCTCACAGAACAAGCCGATCGCTGTATCCCTCCCAGAGGACACCTGTAGGAATTTATCGAACACGCTCTAATGTTCCTGGCAAGTCCTTGGGATTTATACAAAAAAGGCAGTTTTGCACTCAAGATAACGGTGTTGAAATTGGCCTTTGCAGAGCCTCTAAGATATAGCCGGGAAAACGGTTATCGAACCGCTAAAACAGCCTTTCCATTCAAGGTGTTAGCGGATTTTAACTTGCTAAAGTGCGGTATGGTGGAGCCTAGGGGAATCGAACCCCTGACCTCTTCGCTGCCAGCGAAGCGCTCTCCCAGCTGAGCTAAGGCCCCATTTAATTTCCAACGGCTGGGTCACCGTCGGCTGATGGAGGCGGAACATAGTCACACCTCCGAACAAGATCAAGCAGAAATTTACAGGAATTTCTGCAAGCCTTGTGGAAAAGGAGAAACAGGTAAAAACACCTGTTTCTCCAACGCCTTACTGATCGCCGTCGTCGTCGACCGCGACCCGGATGCCCGGAACGGCATCGTCGTCTTCGTCGTCTTCATCGATAAAGACGTCATCATCGGAACTGTCATCGTCGATCTCAACGTCATCACCGTCGAGGTCCGGCACATCATCGCCGCCTTCAGCTTCCGCATCCGCTTCTTCCAGCGTTACGATTTCCGGCGCCGCTGCGTCGTCCTCTTCGTCATCGTCTTCCGGTTTTTCTGCCGCCTTAGCCGCTTTCGCCGCGCGGGAGGTCATCACCGCTTCAAAGATGGTACCGCATTTCGGGCAGGTAATCGGGTCGCGGTTGAGATCGTAATATTTGGCGCCGCAGCCCGGGCACAGCCGCTTTGTGCCAAGTTCAGGTTTTGCCACTGTGCTCACCCTTCATAGCTTGCATGGTCGATTTGAAAATTTGAGTTCGCCGCCCTTAGCCCTAAGAGCGGTGCGCTGTCAAAGGCAAATCACCGTTTTTTCTGTGTCGCCCCACTTTTCTGCACGATGTGTCGCAAATTTCAAGCAGGCTCAAGGTCTTCATTCACATAAAGCATGTTTGAGACACCTATCCCTTAATGGATGACGCCGCCGCCCTTGCATGATAGGACGTGTCACCTTTTGACAATCAAGGGTCGGGATCTATTAAATTTGATGAACTGGCGGAACAACGGCAATGAGCTGTAAGGAAAGGCGCGAAAAGCGGGCTGATTGCCCGGTCGGGCGGTTTGACGCAGCAGATTGTAGCCGTTTTTGCGCCCCTTTGGGATAGGGTGCATTTGCTCGGCAACATCGTTGCAAATCTTTGAAAACCTGACGGTTTCCCGCAGATTTGCGCCTCGTATCCGAACAAGTTCATCCCTACCATTTCATCAAATCTAATAGATCCTGACCCTAACAAGCTTGCGGACATAAAAAATGTCACATTCTTCCGCGCCTGTTCCGCTCACTTCAGCGGCCGGCAGCCCGCTGAAAGGCACCATTCGTGTGCCGGGCGACAAATCCATCTCTCACCGGTCCTTAATGTTCGGTGCCCTCGCCGTCGGCCAAACAACGGTCAAAGGTCTTCTAGAATCTGAAGACGTATTGGCAACCGGCGATGCCATGCGCGCCGTTGGTGCAAAAATCGAAAAACTGGACGATGGCTCCTATACCGTCGACGGCATTGGCCTCGGCAGTCTTTTGGAACCAGAAGGTGTGATTGATTTTGGCAATGCCGGAACCGGTGTGCGCCTGACCATGGGCATTTTCGGTAGCCACAACATTGCAGCTACCTTTGTCGGCGATGCCTCGCTGTCCAAACGGCCGATGGGCCGGGTTCTCGATCCCTTGCGCGAGATGGGCACCAACGTGATTGCTCGGGACGGCGACCGTTTGCCCGCCTCCATCCGCGGCGCGGAACAGGCTCTTCCGATCACCTACCGGGTGCCGATGCCGTCGGCACAGGTCAAGTCCGCCGTTCTGCTCGCCGGCCTGAATGCACCGGGCATCACCACCGTGATTGAACCAATCGCAACGCGCGATCATACCGAAAAGATGCTGAAGGGCTTTGGCGCAGATATTTCAGTTTCGCTGAACGAAGCAGGAGAGCGGGTGATCAAGCTCACCGGCCAGCCGGAACTGAAACCTCAGGATATTGACGTTCCAGGTGACCCGTCCTCTGCCGGTTTCCCGCTCGTTGCGGCCCTGATTGTTCCAGGGTCCGATCTGACGATTGAGAATGTTCTTTTGAATGAACACCGTACCGGCCTGATCAGCACGTTGATCGAAATGGGCGGCGACATTGAGATCGTCAACCGCCGCGAAACCGGCGGCGAGGAAGTCGGCGATCTGCGTGTGAAGGCCAGCAAGCTCAAAGGCATTACCGTCCCTGCGAAACGTGCACCGTCTATGATCGACGAATACCCAGTGCTGGCAATCGCGGCCGCCTTTGCTGAAGGCGACACTTATATGCCTGGCTTGGACGAGCTGCGCGTCAAAGAATCTGACCGTCTCGCAGCTGTTGCCCGCGGACTGGAAGCCAATGGCATTCCATGTGTTGAGACAGAAGACACACTGACCGTGACTGGCGGTGCATCCAACATAGGCGGAGGCACTGTCGTGACGCATCTGGATCACCGGATTGCCATGTCGTTCCTCATCCTAGGCATGGCGGCCCATAATCCTGTGACGGTAGACGATGGTGCGGTTATTGCGACCAGCTTCCCGACGTTCACCTCTTTGTTTGAGGGGCTCGGCGCCAAGATCACCGCAAACTCCAGCGAGGCCGCATGATTATCGCCATTGACGGTCCGGCTGCTTCGGGAAAAGGCACACTTGCTCGCAGGCTGGCTGACCATTTCGGCCTGCGCCATCTGGACACCGGTCTCACATACCGCGCCGTCGCCGCCGCCCTTCTTGCCAAGGGCCTGCCGCTCGGTGATGAAGGCGTTGCCATTGAGATCGCCCAGCACTTGGATCTGGCCCAGATGGACAAGTCGGTTCTGTCGGCCCACGAAATCGGTGAAGCGGCATCTCGGATCGCGATTTTGGGCGGCTTGCGGGAAGAGCTGGTAAACCTGCAGCGCAAGTTTGCAGAAACACCACCAGGTGCTGTTCTCGACGGCCGTGACATCGGCACAGTTGTTTGCCCGAACGCGACGGTCAAATTGTTCGTCACCGCCAGTCCGGAAGCCCGGGCAAAGCGGCGTACAGACGAAATGATCTCCAAGGGCAACGAGGCGACTTATGCCTCCGTTTTGGATGATCTGAAACGCCGGGACGAGCGCGACAGCCAAAGAACCGTGGCTCCGATGAAACAAGCGGACGATGCGGTCTTGCTTGATACGACAGAAATGGATATAGAAGCAGCGTTCCAAGCAGCTGTAGACATCGTTTCCAAGGCTGCATAGGCATCAGATGACCCGGGGCTCACTCCAGAGTGCGCCCCTTTTCGTGCATCTGACAGGGAACCCGCCCTCAGGGCCTTTTGTTCAGAAATGGACATTATTTTTTCGGCAGGACACGTTTTGTGGCCTGTGACGAGACCGGATTTTCTGTTTCTCGCCCCGCCGGCCCGCTTTTAAGCGGCAGAACCAGACGAAACGTCGGTTCCGGGAGGTAGGACATCCGGAGTGCAACACCAACCCGCCGGCGGCGCGCCAAAAGGCGCTAGGAGTATCTATGACTGATTTTAATCCCTCCATGGAAGACTTTGCGGCTCTTCTTGAAGAGTCCTTCGTCCAAAACGACCTCTACGAAGGTGCTGTTGTCAAAGGCACCGTCGTCGCCATCGAAAAAGACCTGGCTGTTATCGACGTTGGTCTGAAAGTTGAAGGTCGCGTGCCGCTGAAGGAATTCGGCGCAAAAGGCCGCGACGGCGAAATGGGTGTCGGCGACGAAGTCGAAGTTTACCTGGAGCGTGTCGAAAACGCCCTCGGCGAAGCCGTTCTGTCGCGCGAAAAAGCACGCCGCGAAGAGAGCTGGGTTCGTCTGGAAGTGGCTTTCGAAGCCAACGAAAAAGTCAACGGCCAGATCTTCAACCAGGTCAAGGGCGGCTTCACCGTCGATCTGGATGGCGCTGTTGCCTTCCTGCCGCGCTCTCAAGTGGACATCCGTCCGGTGCGCGACGTCACTCCGCTGATGCACACACCGCAGCCGTTCCAGATCCTGAAAATGGACAAGCGCCGCGGCAACATCGTTGTGTCCCGCCGTGTTGTTCTGGAAGAAACCCGTGCCGAGCAGCGTTCGGAACTGGTCCAGAGCCTGGAAGAGGGTCACACTGTCGAGGGTGTCGTCAAGAACATCACCGACTACGGTGCATTCGTCGATCTCGGCGGCATCGATGGCCTGCTGCACGTCACCGACATCGCGTGGCGCCGCATCAACCATCCGTCCGAAGTTCTCACGATCGGTCAGACCGTCAAGGTTCAGATCATCCGCGTCAACCAGGACACACATCGCATCAGCCTTGGCATGAAGCAGCTTGAAGCTGATCCGTGGGATGGCATCGAAGCCAAGTACCCGATCGAAGCCAAGTTCAACGGCCGCGTGACCAACATCACCGACTACGGTGCTTTCGTCGAACTGGAGCCGGGCATCGAAGGCCTGATCCACGTTTCCGAAATGTCCTGGACCAAGAAGAACGTCCATCCGGGCAAGATCGTTTCCACTTCTCAGGAAGTCGAAGTGATGATCCTGGAAGTCGACCCGGTCAAGCGCCGCATTTCTCTGGGCCTCAAGCAGACCCTGCAGAACCCGTGGGATGCGTTTGCTGAGCAGTTCCCGATCAACACCGAAGTTGAAGGTGAAGTGAAGAACAAGACCGAATTCGGTCTCTTCATCGGCCTCGACGGCGACGTTGACGGCATGGTTCACCTGTCTGACCTCGACTGGAACCGTCCGGGCGAGCAGGTCATCGAAGAGTATCAGAAGGGCAACATGGTCAAGGCCATCGTCCTGGATGTTGACGTTGAGAAAGAGCGCATCTCTCTCGGCATCAAGCAGCTCTCCGGCGATCCGATGGAAACCGGTGCTGCTGGCGAGATCCGCAAGAACTCTGTTGTGACCTGTGAAGTCATCGAAATCAAAGACGGTGGTCTGGACGTCAAGATCGCAGACAGCGATCTGACTGCCTTCATCCGCCGCGCTGACCTGTCCCGTGACCGGGATGAGCAGCGTCCGGAGAAGTTCTCCGTCGGCGACAAGTTCGATGCCCGCATCACTCAGTTCGACAAGAAGACCCGCCGCGTTTCTGCCTCCATCAAGGCGCTGGAAATCGCAGAAGAGAAGGAAGCTGTCGCACAGTACGGTTCTTCCGACTCCGGCGCGTCCCTCGGCGACATCCTGGGTGCTGCGCTGAAGCAGCAGAACGACGACTAAGTTTCAGCTTCTTATTCGAAGCTATGAGACGCGAAAGCCCGGCAGCAATGCCGGGCTTTTTGTTTAGGCCGTGTGGCCAGACGTTTTAACACCTGACCAGCTCGGACTACTGAACGATCGTCAGACGGCCATCTTTTTTGGCACCTGTTTCCGGACCAACGGTTCCGGTCGCACGAATATGGGAAATCACTTCGTTGCGGTAAACGAGGCCGGTGTGCTCAAACGGCAACTGGCGCACGTCATAGCTGGCAATGTTACCTGGGACGTCCGCACCGATCGGCTTGCCGTTCCAGGTTTCCCCGAACGCTCCCAGCGCGATGTAGGTGTTGAAGGCAACGCGGAAGGTTTTGTCCAGTTGCTCGTCAAGCGGCTTTCCCTTGAGCATGATTTCAATCGCTTTGGCGTCCGAAGCTGCGGCACCCAATGCGATTTTGTAACGCAGCTCCTTGGAAAAATGAAGGAAACCGCGTGAGACAAAACCTTTCATGTCAACGCTTTCCGCTTCTTCTGGGCGCAGAAGACGCTTGGCGTTGTTGTCGAGCATTTCCTTCAGCTCAGCCCCGGTCATGGTCGCAACATGAACCGCATCGGCATAAGGCATGACGTCATACCAGCCGCGGAAAGTCAGATCACCTTTCGCAATGCCGGCTGACAAACCGGTCGCATTGAAGATCGCGAGATCCACCGGACCACCGGGGAAGGCCTTAGACGCCTCAACCAGCGCATCATTCATGTAGTTTGCAAGCGCGACTTCACCGACATAGCGATCGGCAAAGGTCTCTTCCGAGGTTAGCCCCTTATCGCCGGAAACCTGCCCTATCACTTCTGCGAGCTTGGTATCGAGCGCCTTGATCATCGGCGCGATATGCGCTTCCTCGAAAGCTTGATCGTAGTCTTCCGGCTGTTCGAGAGAGGCGAACTTTGGATCGTCGGAGGCTACGCGTTTGTCGCGTTTTTTGGTGGCATGCAGACCAACGGACGTGAACCAGCCTTTGCGGCCCTTGTCGGCGGCAATCGACATGGCAACATCACCCAGGAACTTGCCGTGGGCATTCGCCTGAGTGATCAGCACACCGCTGACAACGTTGTCCATGTTGATGCCGTTTTCGTTCAGCGTCGTGTGGGAATGGCCGCCGATCAGAACCACCGGTTTGTCGGTCAACGGGCCAACGGCATCCGCGATTGCAAAGTCACCTTCGCCGATGGTGCGGGACGTTGCCGCCTTGCCACTCTTGTGCTGGTCGCCGCCATAACCACAGTGTGACAGGACAACAATGACATCACAGACTTCGGACAGTGCCGGGGTCAGGTTGCGGGCGGCTTCAACAGGGCTGGCAACAGCAAGAGACGGATCGTCCGACTGACCAACGCGGGTATCAACAGCGGTCGTCAGACCAATGAAACCGATCCGGAGACCCTTCACTTCGGCAATAGCCGCTGCGACATAGTCTTCATTGCGCGCCAGGTGTTTTGACCCATGAACGTTGGCGGACAGGACTGGGAAGTCAGCGTCCCTGTCGATGCCCATTTTCAGGAGTTCCGCGCCCCGATCAAATTCGTGGTTGCCAAGAACGGCAATGTCAACACCAGCTGCGGAGTTCGCCCGGTAGCCTGCGTCAGCCACAAACTCTTCCGGCGCCCAGCCCATCAATTCATCAAAGATGGAACCGGTGTGATCGTCGCCGGCAGATACGAAAAGAACGATCTCGTCGTCCTTTGCAGCACCGCGGATGTCTTTGACCATTTTCACGATTTGTGAGAACCGGTGCGTGTCGCCCCGTTTGCCATGCATTTCTGTCAAGTGGTTGTGCATGTCATTGAAATGCAGAACCCGAAGCACGCGACGCTCACCATCGTCAAGCGTTGGCATCGGAACAGGGTTGCCTTCTTCGGTTACGATCGTCTGGATCGGACCGGAGAGCGGATCACCCTTTAGTAGGAAAAGCCGTCCAAAGACACCATTTGCATTCGGCTGCGCCGGAACCATTGCCAGCTCGCCAAGGCCAGCTGTTGCGTGGGCTCGGAAAGAAATAATTGATGGTACAATTGTGGCTCCAGCAACGAGTGCACCTGTTTTCAAAAACGAACGGCGCGAAAGCCCAGTATTAGCTGGGTTCGACATCATAACCTCCTTGGCGCTCGGCCGACTGACAGGAAAAGAACGGATGTCGTCTTTCACGGACGGGTGACAGCAAAATGAATAGCCTGATAAACAACGCGTTTCAGGAGATCTCTCTGGTCTTCGACATAGGTAGAGATGCCGGGTTTCGCTTTCCGGCACCGTCCTATAAGCTTCTAACACATTTGAATGCCTGCAGATTTCTGCAGCCGCGCACCGCTCCTCCAGACAGAATTGCGACAACCATTATGACCGAAGCCAAGCAGGGTGACACGGTACGCCTCCATTACAAAGGTACGCTGGATGACGGGTCTGTCTTTGACAGTTCCGAAGGCCGGGACCCTCTGGAATTTACCGTTGGCTCGGGTCAGATCATCGTCGGCCTCGATCGCGCCATTCCGGGCATGAAGGTCGGAGACGAGAAAACCGTTAAAATTGCTGCCGAGGACGCCTACGGACCGCATGATCCGGATGCGCAGCAGACTGTTCCGCGAACTCAAATCCCTGACAGTGTTCCGCTGGAAGTTGGCATGCAGTTGCAGGGCCAGACCGCCGACGGTCAGGTGATGAGTGTGGTTGTGGTGTCTTTCAGCGACGAAGACGTTGTTCTGGACGCAAATCATCCGCTTGCCGGAAAAGACCTCACCTTCGAGATTCAAATCACCGGCATCAACTGATCTCTTTGGCAAAGGGGCTTGGTTTTAAAACCGCCCTATTCCATCTGTAGATTCCAAACCAGGATTTGCAATTTTCAATTGCCAAGCCTAATCAATGGCAGATGGCAAACTTGGAGTTTCATACGCGATGGCGATGGATGTTGACGCAATGATTGACCGCCGGCGGTTGCGGCGGAAACTCACCTTTTGGCGGGTTGCAACGTTTATCGTGATCGCGGCGGCGCTCATTGGCGGGATCGCTTATTTCGCCGGAGCGTCCAACCTATCAAAACGTAAGGCCCATATTGCAAGGATCCCTATTGAGGGCATGATCCTTGAGAATCGCAAAACTCTGGAAATGCTCGAAAAGATTGGCAAATCCGATGCCGTTAAGGGTGTGATCGTATCAATCAACTCCCCTGGCGGCAGCACAACCGGCGGAGAAGCCATCTACGGCGCCCTGCGCAAACTTTCCGAAAAGAAACCTTTGGTCACCGAGATGCGGACAATCGGCACATCCGCCGGTTATCTGATCGCCATGTCAGCGGATCATATTGTCGCACGCTACAATACGATCACCGGTTCGATTGGGGTACTCTTCCAATTCGGCAACATCGAAAGGCTGCTCGACACTGTTGGTGTCTCTATGGAGGCCGTCAAAAGTGCTCCGCTAAAGGCTGAGCCCGATTTTTATTCACCGACCACGCCAGAAGCCCGGGCCATGCTGCAGGCGATGGTGACGGACTCTTATGACTGGTTCGTCGAAATCCTTGCAGACCGCCGGAATCTGGCGCCAAACAAGGCCCGCGAGCTCGCAGATGGGCGGGTACTTTTGGGAAATCGGGCGCTTCAGGAGAAACTGGTGGACGCGATCGGCGGTGAAGAAAAAGCCGTGGAATGGCTGGAAACCGAAAAAGGCGTTGCCAAGGATCTTCCCGTTGTGACGTGGACCTCAAAAGAGAGCATTGAGGAACTGCCATTCGCTGCCCGTGTCTCCCGAGAAGTCGGAAAAGGGCTCGGTACAGCTATAGTAGAACCACTAAATGACGCTAAAGGGCTGATTTCTCGAGGTCTTATGCTTGACGGGCTCGTGTCGGTTTGGCAGGCTCCTGTGGCGGCAGATAACAAACCGTAAGTCGAGGGGGCTCTTCATGATCAAATCAGAGCTTGTTCAGCATATTGCCGAACAAAATCCACATCTCTATCAGCGGGATGTCGAAAATATCGTCAATGCAATTCTTGATGAGATCACTGAAGCGCTCATGCGCGGCGACCGGGTCGAACTCCGAGGCTTTGGAGCCTTTTCGGTTAAGAACCGCCCAGCCCGGATCGGCCGCAATCCACGCACTGGACAAAAAGTGGAAGTGGACGAAAAACATGTCCCGTTCTTTAAAACGGGTAAGGAAATGCGTATACGGTTGAACGATGGTGTTGACCACGGGGATGATTGATTCCCATAAGGTCTGTCCGATCAACTGACTTTGCATTTTTGCAGATAACTCCTGGGAGACTGCCGTGACCCGCTTTATCAAGAACTTGATCTTGCTTGCCATCGCGGTTGTCCTCGTACCATTGTCGGTCGCGAACCGGCATACGGTGTCGTTGTCGCTCAATCCGTTCGACCCGCAGGATCCACGCCTGACAGTCCCCGATATTCCGCTTTTCTGGATCATTTTCGCCAGCCTCGGCTGCGGTATTATTGTCGGTGGCATCGGCGCCTGGGCCAAACAGGGGCGCTGGCGCAAGGAAGCCCGGTCCAAACGCCGGGAAGCCGACAAATGGCACAAGGAAGCAGACCAGCTTCGGGAAATGAATACAGCTGGACAATCCGCCTCGACCGCCAAGGGATTACCTGGACCGAGCAACCGCAACGCTGCG
Source organism: Roseibium sp. (assembly GCF_965216085.1). GTDB lineage: Bacteria > Pseudomonadota > Alphaproteobacteria > Rhizobiales > Stappiaceae > Roseibium. Next base: position 5,177,319 of record NZ_OZ244138.1, read on the forward strand.
TGATCTAAGGTCACGGCTTTATGCGGATAATTTCCAGCGGTGACATAGATACCAGCCTGACCGACCGGGACGCGGTCGAAATCCTGCGGCAGGCCTATCGGTCACCGGTGAAGGCTCCAGACCCCATAAACTTAAACATTCCCCGGCCGCAGAACCTAGCGGGCCGGTTTCTCGTGCAGCCGGCTTGGTCCGATTTTGCCGGTCAAGGACACACCGACCGCGGGTATATCGGTTGTTCCCTGTCGCTTGCCCTTCCCGAACAAGAAGGCGGCTCGTCAAATCTCTATGTTCTGTTTTCCGGCAAGGGCGGACAGCCGATTGCGCTGCTGGACGGCGTCCGGCTCGCCGCTTGGCGCGATGCCGGCCTTCATGCGCTTGCGGCTGCCTATCTGTCGCGGGAGGATGCGCAGCGCCTTTTGATTGTTGGCAGCGATCCCCGCCTCCCCCGGCTTCTGGCCGCCTACTCTGCCGTCCGCAATATCACGTCGGTCCTGTTTGCCGGGACAGACAAAGAAATTCGCCGGCGGATTGCTGGCATGCCGGACCTTGCGCAGATCACGGCCCGCACAACAGACGATGTTGACAGTGCTCTTGAAGGAGCGGACATCGTTTGCCTTGCGGGAAAAAATGCAGGTACGAACGAATGGGCGGACCTTTCGAGATTTGATCCACCAGCGGGCTGTCATATCGACACCCTTTTCGCTGACCCTCCGCTGCCCGAGATGATTTGGCAGGATGCACGGCTGTTTACGACCAACCTGGGGAGTGTTCCCCGTGAAGACTGCGAATGGACGGCAGGGTTAACCGAGCTTGCAATGGGGGAGCGGGCGGGACGCCGTTATTACGGTCAAAGAACGCTCTATGTTCCAGGCAATGAGACCGGACTCGCCGACTTCGCGCTTGCTGCACACGTTTTCTTGAAAAGCTGACATCTGGACTTCGAAGAGCCGATTACCCACCTAAAGTCGTACCCGGGAGCGTTTTAATAAAACCGCCGCCCAGGTGCTTACACATGCGCATTTGGGCTGATGCTGCAGCAAATTGTCGTTTCGCAAAGGAGCAGGACATGCTGACGACACTTGCCTATTCAGCAAGCCTTCCAGCGATCGCAATCAGCTTGATTGTTTTCGTGTCTTTGACATACGGGCTTGTTTTTTAAGTGTTTCAAAAGCCGGTTCTTAAGGAACCGGCTTTTTCGTTACCCAGAACCAATTTCTTAAGCTGGTGTCATCCAGCCCTGTGCAGCGCCGCTGGAATCCTTTAACAAGGCGATCCGGCCAATACCTGGGACATCAAACGGCGGACGGACAATTTCGGCGCCATTTTCCTTTGCCAGAGCAAGACGGCCGTCAATGTTGTCGACGGCAATATAAGAAAACCAATGGTCGGGAAGACCTTCGTAATCCGGCCCATTCATCTCAAAAATCCACACGCCGGTTTTTCACCTGGTTTGGCGATAAAATATGTCCCGCCGCTGTCCATCGGCATTTCGGCAAAAGTCCAACCGAGCGACTTGCCATAAAATTCCTTGGCCTTTTCGACGTCCCGGGTCATCAATTCATTCCACCAAAAATACCCATGTTTCCACATAACATTCCCTTCCACAAACGCTTATGCTTTAAACACCACAACCTTAGCATCTTTTGAGTGTGTTTACATGTGCAGCACACGCAGTTACTAAGCTTTGCCCTGCCCATAACCGGGCAACGTCCAGCCATAATGGATCGCACCACCTCTCAGGATAAATGCTATGCCTCCGGCGAGGACTGCGGCCGCCCAGGGCGCAATTCCAAACTGCGTAAAAAGGACATAACTCCCGGCGCCAGCAAACGCTGCGCTGACATAAATCTCCGATTTGACGATCGAAGACGGCTCTCTGGCGATAGTATCCCGCAACACGCCGCCAAATGTGGCTGTCGCCACGCCCATTAAGACCGCAACCAGCACCGCATCACCCACACTGATCGCCTTGGCCGCCCCCATTACAGAATAGGCTGAAATCCCGACTGCATCTGCCCAGCGCAGTGGTTTGCTGAGTTTTTCGATCTTGTTGGCGAAGAACCAGACCAGCACGCTGACGATCAGACAGACAACGAGGTATGTTTCGTTGACCACCCAAAAAACTGGCACGCCCAGAAGCAAATCACGAAGGGTGCCCCCGCCAATCCCGGTCAACGTTGCAAAAAACAAAAAAGCAATAATATCCAGCTGCTTGCGGGATGCCATGATTCCGCCGGTCACCGCAAAAACAGCAACACCGAGATAGTCCAGCAGCTGCAGCAACATGGATAGAGCCTTTTCCAAAACAAAGAACCGCCCCTCATTTCCGGAAGGGCGGCTCAATTCAATCTAGTACAAGACGCTATTAAGCGCTCTTGTCGACCGTCTGGCCCGCATCTGCCGGAGCATCGGGTTTTGGAGCTTCCTTCGGCCCGCCCTTGGAGACGCCGACCATGGCCGGACGCAAAACCCGCTCGCCAATGACGTAGCCAGCTTGTACGACCTGAACGACTGTGTTGTTCGGAACCTCAGTGTTCGGCACTTCAAACATGGCCTGGTGGAAGTTCGGGTCGAACTTGCTGCCTTCCGGGTCCAGCTTGCTGACGCCGTTCTTCTCAAGCTGTTTCAAGAGATCTCGTTCGATCATCTCAACGCCATCGATCAATGCGGCAATCCCCGCATCGGCGTTCTTCCGATCGTCTTCCGGAAGGGCTTCCAGAGCCCGGCGGAGATTGTCGGAAACGGTCAGCATGTCCCGCGCAAAGCTGGAGACAGCATATTGGCGTGCATCTTTGACTTCTTTTTCTGTCCGGCGGCGCAGGTTTTCCATTTCCGCCATGGTACGCAGCGCCCGGTCCTTCAAGTCTGCGTTTTCGGCCATCAGGGCCTCTACCGGATCAGCCGCATTTTCTTCTGGAGCCGCGCCAGCGTCATTGGCGCCTTCCGGTTCCGCGGTCTGTGCTTCCGGCTGTTCTTCCGGGGATTTGTTTTCGTCGCTCATAGGTGTTCCGTCTGACTGAGACACTTCTTGCGGATGCTTATACGTGCGCGCCCGGCGAATTCAAAGAGGAACCGGCGGATCGCATCACGCAAATCCGCCGGTTCCGCATTTTCTTCACCTACTGCGCTCAGCGGCAATCGCGTCTTCGGCCTTAAAGGGCGCTTTTGATCCAATCAGAGAGCTTGCCTTTCGGCGCGGCACCAACCTGGGTTGCCATCGGCTCGCCACCTTTAAAGAGGATCAGCATCGGAATGGACCGAACGCCATATTTCATGGCCATGTCCTGGTTCTCATCAATGTTCAACTTGGTGATTTTCACCTGGCCGTTCATCTCTTCGGAGATTTCTTCCAGAGCCGGGGCGATCATTTTACATGGACCGCACCACTCAGCCCAGAAGTCGACAACAACAGGCTCATCGGAGTTCAGAACATCAGCTTCGAAGGAAGCATCGGTGACTTGGGTGGTAGCCATTACAACATCTCGTGGTTGGTTGCTTCACACATACCCAATGAAGGTATGCCAGTTGGGAGGAACGTAGGTAGCCGGAGCGCCTGCGTCAAGCGGATCGGCCATCAGGTGACAAACCTGCGAATGTTTCCTCAAGCAAATTTTCCGGAATCTCCATCAAGCTCGGAGCTGAGGTCCAAAGCAGATACGCGCTGATGCGCTTTTCAGGATAAATCTGTTTCAGCAACTGCCTGTAAACACAGAGCTGCGCCCGGTACTCCAAAGGGATTTCAGCTGCAGTCTCCGGCGGACGGAGGTTGGTCTTGTAATCCACAATCACAACTTCGTTTTCATCCACAATCAGCCGGTCGATTTGTCCAGAAACTTCGACTTCTGTGCCGTCATGCGCGCGAATCGTTCCCGTCAATGACACTTCGGCGCGCGCGTTTTGTGAAAACACAGACACGAAGGACGGATTTTCCAGAACCTCCTTCAGCTCCGTCAGCAACGGCTCCTTGAAGGAGATAAATTCTGGTTTGAGGGACTGATCGAGGAACTGTCTGGCGGCTGTCATGCGCTCACCATCCGGCAGATTTGGCAACAGCTCCAAGAGACGGTGCACCAAACGGCCACGCTCCAGCGGCCAGGAGTCTGGCTGACGGCCTGCGGAAAGCCGAGCAAGTGCAGATACAGGTTCAACACCTTCTTTGTCTTCCATCGTCTCAAAGGCGCGGGACGGCTGGAGACGGGTCTTCTTTGGCACAGGTTTGACCGGTTGATGCGCCCAATCCGGCAAGTTCAGATCCTCGTCTGAACCGTCATTATTTTCAGTGCCGTGTGCTCCGCGCCCTTGGGGTGCACCGGCGCTGTCAGGATCCTTTTGCCAGCGCCATCCGGTGACTTCGCCTGCTGCATTCGTCAATTCACGGGCCTGCGGTTTCAAAGCACTGGAAACAAGAGAATACCAGCAGTCGTCATGGGCCCCGCGTTTCGGTTCCCAGCCGCAGACGACCAGCCGGTCCTCAGCCCGAGTCAGGGCGACATAAAGGAGGCGCCGGTATTCTTCTTCCTGCCCTTGCCGGAGCGTATCGACCGCTTCATCGTGCCAGGCGATCCGCCCGGTTTTTGGCGGCAGCCAGACAAGCGCTGGCGGCAGCAGATCATTTTGAAGACGCGCTCGCGGTAAAAACGCTGGATCGTGGATTGCACTGACTGGCGCTGCCCCAGGGTCCACCAATATAACAATCCGCGCCTCCAGGCCTTTTGACCCATGCACGGTCATGATCCGGACCATGCCCTTGGTGTTGGTCAGCTCGCGCTTGATCTCCGTTGGCGCTGCCGCCATCCAGGCTAGGAACCCTTCCAGTCCTGGTGTCCCGGCTTGTTCGTAGGCAATGGTCAGCGCAAGAAATTCATCCAGCACGTCGTCGACTTCGACGCCAAGTCTGCGCCGAAACGCCTGGCGTCCATCATCTGCGCCCAGTAGCCGGGCATAAAACTCATAAGGCGGCACAAAGTCGGCCCGGGCGCGCCAGTCTTCCAACTGACCGCGCACGGTTTGCCACTTCAGTGACGTCTCGGACCGTTTGACCAGCATCTGCCACAGCGTGCCCAGCCGGATTTTCTCGTCTGTCTCGCGGGCAACTTCCAGAAGATCGGTATCGTTGAGGTCAAACAGAGGGCTTTTCAGAACCGCAGCAAGGGACAGATCGTCCTCCGGCAGCAATAAAAACCGGCCGAGTGCGGCAAGATCCTGAACTGCGATGTGATCGGTCAAGATGAGACGGTCAGAGCCTGCCGCCGGAATGTTGAGGTTTTTCAGCTCCCGGTTCAGCGCTTCGACAAAAGGGCCCCGCTTGCGCACCAGGATCATTACATCGCCGGGATCTGCGGTTCCCTCCCGCATCCATCCGGCGATGGTTGACGCGATCCGCTTGGCAACCTTCAACATCGGACTGCCGGAGCCGACATGATCCACCGGTAACCGCCAATCGTCCGGCTCGGTTATCTCGGCTTCAGCTTCCAGTGGCCAAATGTCGACAATGCCAGGATCCCGGCGGATAGCCTCGTGCACCGGCGCCACGCCCTCCTGAGACAGCCCTTGATAGGCGTTCGCGTCTTTGAAGACCTCATCAACCGCGCCAAGAACATCCGGCGTGGAGCGAAAAGAAAGCTGCAGGTTGACCGAATGGAATTCCTGTTCCGCCCGTTCTGCCTGCCCGGAAAACGCCCGCCGCATGGCATCGAAATAGGCCGGAACTGCGCCCTGGAATGAATAGATCGACTGTTTTTCGTCGCCGACGGCAAAGAGAGTGCGCACTTTCTCCCGTCCGCTGTCGCCGACGAAGAACTCGGAGGCCAGCGCGTTGACCACCTCCCATTGGCGTGGGCTGGTGTCCTGCGCCTCATCAACAAGAATATGATCAAGCCCCTGATCAAGCTTGTACTGCACCCATTGCGCGGCATCGGACTTGGCCAGCAGTGTTGCCGTCTTGACCACCAAGTCTTCAAAATCAAGATAACCCTTGGCTGTCTTTGCTCGCTCGTAATCGGTGATGACGGCGTCGGCGAGCCTTAGTAGCGAAGCCGTTCCTTCATAAGTCAGCACCTTGCGGCGGCCGTCCAGAAGATCGAGCAGACGGCCCTGTTCGGCAATCAACGCCTCCACCATCTCAGGGAAGGCTTCAGCCACTTTCTTGGTCGCCAGCGATTTGCGCGGCTCCAATTTTCCGGTCAGGAACACCGGTAGCCAGGCCTCCCGGAAAACATCTGGATCAGTTTGCCGGTTTGCGGCCACCAACGCATCCGCTCTGCCCTGATCGGTCTTGGTGCCGGTGTTCAACGCTTCGGCGTAACTCAGGCAGATGTTCAGATCGAACGGGCATTCGGCCCGGAACCGGTGATCAAAATCAGAGAGCTGCAGTTTGGGATCAACGTTGAGATCCTCCGCGAGCTCGGCAAGGGCTGGCTCCAAACCTCCGGCATCCACCGTCCAGCGGCGGAACGCATCCCGGTTTTGAATGAGTTCATCAAGAGCCTTCTGCGCCCCGCCATCACTCATCAGATCAATGACAGCAGCAAGCGCCGCGCCGAAGAGGCTATCCGGCTCCATTTCGGCCTTATGCAAGACGCTGGCGCGCGCTTCGGCCATTAGCTCGGCAGCAATGCGGTCATCGAGCACATTGAAGTGGCCGGCGACATTAGCCTCCAGCGGAAACTGATGCAGCAGCGCTTCACAAAAACCGTGGATGGTCTGGATTTTAAGGCCGCCAGGTGTTTCGAGCGCCCGGGCAAACAGGCGCCGGGTCATTGCGATCCGGGCGGTGTCCGGTTGCCGGCCTTCGATCTCGAAAAGCTCCTTGGCAAGATCCACGTCGTCCATGGTCACCCAGGTACCGAGGATCTTGAAGACACGGGTCGCCATTTCAGCGGCCGCCGCCTTGGTGAAGGTCAGGGCCAGAATGCGCGAGGGATCTGTGCCATCCAGCAACAATCGCACTACCCGGCGCGACAGAACGAAGGTTTTGCCGGAACCCGCATTTGCGCTCACCCAGGCCGAGGCGCGCGGGCGGGAGGCGAGGTCTTGCCGCTGGCGCGTCAAATCCGGGATCTGAAATCCGCTCATGCCGGATCCTCCCCGCCAAGCGCCCATTCCTGGGCACGTGCTAAGTGATCATAGGGCCCGTCCATTTGCCGGCCCTGCATCACCCGGGCGCGGGAGAGATACCCAGTTTCTTCCTTGGCATAATGGGCGATGAGCTGCTCCAGACGCTGCCAGGCATCCTCTATGAGATCTTCGAGGGAGGTATCCTTCGGGTTCCGGCCGACTTCCAGAAGCGGCTCCGTTCCACCTTTGAGCTGCAGATAGAGAAGATCGCCTATTGGCTCTCCAGCAGGAACATCCTTGAAACCTCCGCGCTGGATCATGGCAGCTTCCAGCGGCAGCTGGGGCGATAGCAGAGCATCCACTTGCTTCTGCGACGGCACCTGCCCGGTCTTGTAGTCAATCACGGCCAAAGACCCGGAGGTCATCAGATCGATCCGGTCAGCCCGCCCGCGCAGACGGAAATCAAGCCCCGGAAGCTTCAATTCGACCCCTCCGCCGATTTCCAGAAAGCGCTTGTCGATCTGTGGCGCCCTGTTTGCCTCATAGGCGACAAACCCAGCTGCAATCCGCTGGAAACGCGGCCACCAAAGAGCCCTAATCGCAGGAAAAGCGTCCAGCGGCTTAAACAGTTCCTCGCCAATTTCCAACAGAGCCTGCACCGCCGTATCGTCAAACGGCCCTGTCCAAGTGGACAAGAACTCGGCCAGCGCATCATGAATGAGATTGCCCTTATCGGCCGCGCCCGGCTCACCTCCAACCGGGTCGACTGGCTGAAGTTCAAGCGAATGGCGGGCAAAAATGGCGTAGGGATCGCGCACAAGGCGTTCGATTTCCGTAATAGAAAGCGACTTTGGCCGCGCTGCTAACGGTGGTTTGGGAGAAGGCCGTACTGCCGGGCGGACCTCCCCTGCTTGCCGGTCCAAAAGGGCCGCAAGTTTTGTGTACCGGTTGCCCCGCCCTTCCATGTCAGATGTTGTTTCCGGGCCTGCCAGTGTCGTCAGCCGTTGCAACCAGCGAGAGGCAACCGTTGGCGCCCCATCGGCCCGTGCCGCCCGCGATAACAGAACACGCTTGGCGCCCATCCCTTGGGCAAAGTCGTGCGCGGCAGATCCAAGCCGGCGTTCAGGCGGTTCCAGCCCCATATCGCGCTTCATCGGCCGGTTCAGCCAGGGATCGTTGCGGGTGCGCTGTGGCCAAGTGCCCTCGTTGAGGCTACCGAGAATGACAAAGTCAAAAGACTGCAGTCGCGCTTCCATCGGCCCGAGGATCTGCACGCGCGGATCTCCCGGAAGTCGGCGCCGGACAGCTTCCCCGGACATCAACGCAGACAGGACAGCCGGCCACTCATGCGGCGGTAGAGCCAGACCACTGGCCTCGGCTTCCAAAAGTCCCGCCCAAAAACTGGCTAACGCCTCTCCCGCTTCCGCGGCATAAAGTTCATCTGCCGACCCTGTTTCATCGGCAGAAACCGCCTGCATCACATCGACATGCGCCTGGACAAGAACCTCGACGGGCACCGGTTCCTTTGTGCCAGCCATATCCTCAAGCGGAGCAAGTGCCTGCTTCAGCCGGTCCACCAGGTCTGCAATGACGTCCCAATCGCCTTCGTGAATTTTCTTCCAGCGCGGCGTATGAGCATCTTCAGCAGCTGCACGGCAAACCTCAACCGCATGAATCAAACCATCCGTGCCCGGTCTTGGCCGCTCCCCACGGATGACACCACGTTCTAGTGCACGGGCAGCCGAGCGGATGTCCTTCACCGGTAGACCAAGCCGCGCCAGTGGATGTTTCAGAAGGGCCAAAAGATCAATCGGCTCACAGCCGTTGAGCGCCAGTTTGGCAGCCAAAATGGCCAAGATCGCCGGGGCTGTCTGATCAAGCGGCCGGCCGGCACTGTCGTCGGCCACGATATTCCAGCGTGCAAGTTCGGCTGCAACGCGGCGGGTCAGCATCCTGTCAGGTGAGATCAGCGCTGCCGTTTCTCCAAGCTCAATGGCTTCGCGCAAAGCAATGGCAAGACTCAAGGCTTCGTCTGCTTCATTGCGGGCCGTCATCAGCGCGACCTTCGCAAGCGCCGTTTCCCTGGTCTCGACCGCTGTCTCTTCAAGGTAAGATGTCCAGCCGTCTGACGTATCCGCCGGGCGCAGCGCCTCGGACACCAGCTTTTGCCGATGCGCCAGGGTTGGATCTGATTGACCGAGCGGATTAACAGCATCCCTTGTGACACCAAGCCGCTCCAGAAGCTGCTTCAAAGAGTATTGCGGATGCGCGGACAGTGGCGGATAATTTTTGCCGGCTGCAAGGGACACGCGGCCGGGTAGCGGCCGCTGGCCAAGTGCCTGCCAGGACAAGTCGTCCAGATCAAGATCCAAACCGGGCAAAACAATCATGCCCTGGTCCAGTCCGGCAACGGCCTTCAAGAGCTCTGCAGTTGCCGGCACCGAACCGGTGACACCGGCGACAATCACCGGGCCTTTCGGAGGATTGGCGGCAAGGCGCTGTGCTTCCCGGCGGATCAGGGCCGATCGGCGGGCTTTTGGGTCCATTTTGCCAAGTTCCGCCAAATACGCTGGCCAAGCTTCTTGGACAATTTTCAGGAAGTCCAGCGTGATTTGCCAATAGCGGGCATGGTCGTCGGGTACGAGACCCGCCAATTCACTCCAATCGGCCTCTTCCGTTTCCACCTCGTCCATCAAGGTCAGCAGATCGCCCGCCAACCAAGCGGCATCGGCTGTCGAAGCTGGCAAACCCAACGGCTCATCTGAACGCAGACTTAATGCTTCGCGGCGCAGCGCGCCCTTCCAAGCCATCACCAGCCGGGTCATGGCCAGATGCCGATCGATCAACGGCATGGCCTGGGGCAAGGGTTCCAGGCCCGGGGCAGCGCTTAGAGATTGCGCGTCTTCGTCGGCGTCGCCGACCGGCCGGATAACAGGTAAAAGAACCGGTTTACCGCCAAACTTTTTCTGAAACAGATCGGGCAACAGACGAGCCGCCCGGCGGGTTGGCAGATAGAGCGTTGCCGATGACAACAACAGCGGGTCGTTCAGTGGCCGGAACCCAGGCACCAGATGTCCCTCAACGAGACTGTCGACAAAGGTTTCAAGAAAGGAAACGGACGGCGGGATCGTGAAAAGACGGGGCTGATCCGGCATTTTTAGGCGGCACTCTCGCGCACCGCGTATTCTGCCGCTCGGATTGCTTCCGGCGTGCCGATATGCAGCCAGACCCCTTCCATCTGAACACCGAACAGGCGGCCGGCTTCAATCGCCTTGTCGAACAGAACATTCATGGAAAACGGTCCGTTCGGTGCCCCTTCAAAAAGGCGCGGATGCAAGATTGCTGCCCCCGCATAGGCAAAAGGTGTCACGCCTTTTTCCGGACGGCGGCTCAACGCACCATCGCGCGCCATGTCAAAGTCACCACGGCCATTGTAGGCGACCGCCTTAACTGTTTCAGCAACCAGAAGCAGTGCATCCATGCGGTCGTCGTCCCAGGCTTCGACCATATGCTCCAGGTTCGGCTTGACCCCCTCCACCCAGTAACAGGTGTCGGAGTTCAGCTGAAAGAACGGATCCGGGCCAAGAAGCGGCAGTGCGTTTTTGATGCCGCCGCCAGTTTCCAGAAGCAGGTCACGCTCATCGGAGATCGTGATGTCCATGTCCTGCCGCCGGCGCACATGCACCTCAACGAGATCGGCCAGATAATGCACATTGACAACGCAGTTCTTCACGCCCGCAGCGGATAGCCGGTCCATGCCGTGATCAATCAGCGCCTGACCATTCACCTCAATCAACGGTTTGGGCGTCGTCGCCGTCAACGGCCGCATGCGCTTGCCGAGACCGGCGGCAAGAATCATGGCATTGGTGGGACGAAACCGCGCTTGTGTCATCGTTTTTCTCAGTTGTGGCAGGAGCTCTCTGGCACGAAAATCGCCGTCAAACCCGATACTGCTGATACCATTTTTTTAGTTCCGACAACACTGGCGACGCCAATACCCGGTCCAGATATGCCTCCATTCGGGGCAGATGACCAAGGTACGCCGATTTGCCATCGCGCCGGGCCAACCGCACAAAAATCCCCAATATCTTGGTAATCCGTTGCGCGGCCATGATTGAATAAGCATTTGAAAACGCTTGACTGTCAAAGCTGTCTGATTGCTCAGTCCGCGCCTTGACATAAGCATCATACAACGCGTTTTCCGAACTGGCATCTATATCTGTGCGTGCATCCAAAAGAAGCGATGCCACATCATAGGCCACCGGACCAATGACCGTATCTTGAAAATCGATGATCCCGATCCGGTCCGTGCCGTCCGCCTGCTCTTGCCACAACAGATTTGGCGAATGAAAATCCCGCAAAACCCAGCCAGTTTGTGCCGTTGAGCAAGCGTCCAGCGCTTGACGCCACAGGGCTTCGAATTCAGCCTTGCTGTGCTCACTTGCCGGTTCACCGTTCATTTCCGGGACATACCACTCCAGAAACAGCGACGCCTCGGCGATCAGTGCGTCGATGGAATAGAGCGGGACTTGATAGGTGTCACCGGTATCAAGCTGCACAGTTTCTGGAAAATCATGCGCGTGCATAGCTGCCAGAACATCAACAGCCGCGAAATACCGCTCCGGGACCGCCTTGCCATCAATAACAATGGTCTCGCTGCCCAGATATTCCGACAGTACCAGACCTTTTTCATAATCTGCCGCCCGGACGGCCGGGGCATGAATTCCGATCTTGCGGAGCTCTTGCCCGACCGCCGCAACCGAGCGGCAATCCTTGGCCAAATGCACTTTGTCCATATAGGCCCTGACAAGCTCCGGCAGCGCAGAACCGGAAAATGGCCAGCGCATCAATACCAGAGATTCGCCGCCCTTTTCGATCCTCTCGAACGTGCGCAAAGACGCATCGCCTGCCAGATGATAGCGCTCCCAGGCCGTGCCGAGCGCTCCCTCTAGAAAAGCGCGAATTTCAAGGGTTGCTTCCAACCGCTCCTGCCACACAGGGTCTTCCGAAAAGAATACAGCCTGGCGGGTATCTTCATCGTCACCATGCTGGAACTGCAGCCACAGCGCCGTGTCAGGAAGCAGCTCTTCCGCTTTTTCCGGCCACTCGATCAGAGCCGCACCGTCGTCCAGCAGCTCTTCAAGCCCGAGCTCTTCCAGCTCTTCTGGCTCTTCGAGCCGGTAGAGGTCAAAATGGGAGAGATTGAGCCGGGCAAGGTCGTACGACTGAACGAGTGTAAAGGTCGGACTGGGCACTTCCAGATCATAATCAGCGGCAACATTGCGGATCAACGCGCGACTGAAAGTGGATTTGCCAGCGCCGAGATCACCGGACAGGCACAGCACATCGCCCGGCTTCAGGATCAATGCGATGTCTTCTGCCAGCTGGCGCGTTTCGGCTTCAGAGGAAAGTGTGAGAGTCAGGAAGGAAGTGGAAAGTTCGCGGAGCTGATGGGACGCCATGGTGTCCGGGCCTTATTCGGCCGCGGCCTGGTCTGCCAGTTCCGGATGCGCCGGGAAGACACATGTCACGGTCGTGCCTTTGCCTTCGGCGCTGTCAATATCAACCGTTCCACCGTGCAACTCGACAAAACTCTTCACAATCGCCAGGCCAAGTCCGGCGCCCTGGCGGCGTGCGCCCGTGTCATGACCGACAAAACGGTTGAACACTTGCGTCAGGATTTCCGCAGGTATGCCGAGGCCGTGATCCTTGACCACAAAGGTTACTTTGTCATCATCGCGGTCGCAGCTGATGTCGACAACACCATCGGGCTCAGAATAACGCACGGCGTTTGAAATCAAATTGAACAGCACCTGGCGCAGTCGTTTTTCATCGGCAACCATATTGCCAATGTCATCTGGAACTTGAGTTCTGAGGTTGATCCGGGCTTCCGCAATTCTGTCCTTAAGGCCCTCGACCGCCGCTTCAACCGTGGAGGCGACATCAACTTCGCCAAGATCCAATTCCATGATGCCGGCGTCAAGCGTGGCCAGGTCCAGGATATCATTGATAATGGCAAGCAGTGCAGAAGAGGACGACTGAATGTAGTCCGCGTATTCGCCCTGTTTTTCGCTCAAATCGCCAAACTTCGGATCGGCAAGCAATTGAGCAAAGCCGATGATATTGGTCAGCGGCGACCGCAGCTCGTAGGACACGTGCTGAATGAACGCGTTCTTGATCTGGTCGGCCTGTTGAAGTGCGTCGTTCTTTTCCAGAAGTGCCCGCTCTACATTCACGCTGTCAGTGACATCAACAAAGGTGACCAGCGTGCCACCATCCGGCAGCGGCACCGTGGCATAGTCGAGCACTTCACCGTTGTGACGCTCCAAGCGGCTGATATTCTGAGTGCGATTGTCGACCAATCCGGTGACACTTCCAGCCAGCTGTTCCCAAGCCTGCTGCTCGGTCTCGTTCAAGGCGCAGGACGTGACCACTTCATTGACATGCGGCAGCGTTGCAAGCTGCTCTTCTTCTAGATTCCAGATCCGGCCGAATGCCGGGTTCCAGAGCCGCAGCTTGCCATCAGAACCGAACACAGCAACGGCTTCTGACAAGTTGTCGAGCGTTTCACCCTGAACCCGAGACAGTGCGTTGTAGCGGCTTTCCAGATCGAGCTGCTCGGTGACGTTCTCATAAATGTACGTGACGCCGCCCTGCGGATGCGGATTGGCGATTACACGCACCGTGCGGCCATCTGGCAGGTGCCACCAGTTTTCCTTGGCTTCCAAGGACTGGTAGCTCTCCAGCATCTTGTTGCGCCAGCCACGGTAGTCTGCCTGTTCCGGAATTTTCCGGCCCGCGCGTAGGGTATCGAGAACAACGCCGTCCTCCGGGCGGCTCTCCAAGAAAGCCGGATCCAGGTCCCACATTTGACGGAATGCGGCATTGTAGAACTGAAGCTTCTTATCGCCGCTGTAGATCGCCACAGCTGCTGCGAGCTGATCCAGGGTCCGGCCATGGAACTCTTCCGCACGGCCCAGTTCTTTTTGCGCCTGTTCCAATTCGCTGATGTCCACGGCAATGCCGGCCCCACCGACATTCGCGTTGACATCGGTGATTTCGAACACCCGGCGCTGACCGGAAGCGACAATCGGAATCCGGGCGCTGAAACAGCCGTCTTCATTGCGCTGAACGGCCATTGCCGTTCGGGCAGCCGCATCGAGGAAGGTAGCGCCTTCTTTCACTGCTGCTTCTGCATCTGGCATTTCGACCGCTTCGGCATAAGCATCATTGGCCCAGATGACATTGCCTTCCGCATCCCGCTGCCAGGCAGGCGCGGGCATGGCGTCGAGCAGCGCATGCAGCATGTGAAGTTCGCCGGAAATTTTGGCGTTGCGGGCCTGAAGTTCGGCCTGCATCTGTCGTTCACCAGTCAAATCGCGCAGGCGCAGCACCACAGCACCACCGGTCGTGCGCCCGAGCGCTTCGACATAACTGCCCGTCCGGGTTTTTAAAGTGGTGGTGAATGTTTCTCCTGTGCGGAACAACAGATCCAGATACCGTTCAAGATCGCCGGCGCATTTTGCCGACAGCCAGCTGCCGAAGGCCAAAAGCTGTGCCGGAGGTCGCGGAACGCCGGATTTTTCCGGCAAGATGCCCCAAATCTGCGGCATGGCTCCATTACCGGTCCAGACTATGACCCGCTGCTCATCGGTGTTGAGCATGGCTTCCAGACGGTCGACACGGAACTTCAGATCCCGCTTTTCCTTTTCAAGGGAATCGGTTAGCTGTCCAGATTGACGTCGGTGATGAACAAGGGCGATCGCGGCGGTCACGGCAAAAGCGCACATGCCGCCAAGAGCGCCAAACAGAACCATGTTGTCGGGGTTTATCGCAGCCATTGTGCCAGACAACAGATCAGCGGCCGCAGACCCTGCTGACAGGGACAGCGCCACACCCGACATGCAGCCGAGTTTGACCGTCTTCAGACTCCAATCCTGCCACGCCGCGCGGCCTCGCACGCCGTTTCTGCTGCCTTCCGGCATTCCATGATCCCCTTACGCCGCCTTCACCCGCATTTTGCGGGCTGCAGCTCCCGGTTATTGGGAGCAAATCAAAGACATCCGCCTTCTGGCCTCTGATTCGTTAAACAATAACCTTTTTGAGAATCGCGCAGAAGAGTCCCTTGCTGAAAAGTTAACAGGACCCTTTAAATTGAAGGGTCCTGCATTTTTTTGTTCACAGAGCCGAATCACGGCACTCACTACATGTAGTGGCGAGAGCCAAGTGAATCAGTATTTGTAGTGTTCAGCCTTGAACGGGCCGGCCTTGTTAATCCCCAGATAATCGGCTTGTCCGTCAGTTAATTCGGTTAACGTGACACCGAGCTTGGCCAGATGCAGCCGAGCCACCTTCTCATCCAGGTGCTTCGGAAGCACATAGACTTCGTTTTTATACTGATCGCCTTTGGTGAAGAGTTCGATCTGCGCCAGTACCTGGTTGGTGAAGCTGGCCGACATTACAAAGCTCGGATGACCGGTCGCATTGCCGAGGTTTACCAGACGGCCCTGAGACAGCAGGATCATACGCTTGCCATCCGGGAACTCATACATGTCGACCTGATCTTTGACCGGGCGCAGTTTGGTGTTCTTCAGAGCTGCAACCTGGATCTCATTGTCAAAGTGGCCGATGTTACAGACGATCGCCATGTCTTTCATGCCACGCATGTGGTCGAAGGTGATGATGTCCTTGTTACCGGTCGCGGTGACATAGATATCGCCTTCCGGCAGCGCCTGTTCCATGGTCTTGACTTCAAAGCCATCCATAGACGCCTGCAGCGCACAGATCGGATCGATCTCGGTGACGATCACGCGGGCACCTGCACCAGCCAGAGACTGTGCGGAGCCTTTGCCCACATCGCCGTAACCACAGACAACGGCGACCTTACCAGACATCATGACGTCTGTACCGCGGCGAATGCCGTCGACGAGAGATTCGCGGCAGCCATACCGATTGTCGAACTTGGACTTGGTGACACTGTCGTTGACGTTGATCGCCGGGAACGGCAGCTTGCCGTTTTTCTGCATTTCATAAAGACGCAGAACACCGGTGGTGGTCTCTTCAGTGACGCCCTGAAGCATGTCGCGCTGTTTGGTGAACCAGCCTGGGTTGGCCGCTGCACGCTTCTTGATCTGAGCGAAAAGAGCTTCTTCTTCTTCAGAACCTGGGTTTTCGATCAGAGATGTTTCACCGGCTTCAACGCGCGCGCCCATAAGGATGTAAAGGGTCGCATCGCCGCCATCATCGAGAATCATGTTCGCACCATCTTCGAAATCGAAGATCTTGTCGGCGTAATCCCAGTACTCTTCCAGCGTCTCACCCTTGATGGCAAAGACCGGAACACCAGATGCAGCAATCGCGGCAGCTGCCTGATCCTGCGTGGAATAGATGTTGCACGATGCCCAGCGAACTTCCGCGCCGAGCGCGACAAGTGTTTCAATCAGAACAGCGGTCTGAATGGTCATGTGCAAGGAGCCGGCAATGCGGGCGCCTTTGAGTGGTTTGCTCTCGCCAAACTCTTCACGGCAAGCCATCAGGCCCGGCATTTCGTGTTCTGCGATTTCAATTTCGGTCCGGCCCCACTCTGCGAGCCCGATGTCTTTGACGATATAATCAGCCATGAAATGTTCCTGCTGTTGATCCCGGCCCCTGTTGCTGGGCCGGCTCTATGAAACCGCCGTCTGCTTTTCGATTGGCCGGAGCCAATTGGGTGATCGCGCGCGGCAACCGGCCGGACTGATGGCAAATCCATCATCCGTTGCCGGGGTTATACCCTTCCAGGCTGCACCATGCAATAAAGATATAAAGACTTCTTTATATGATTAAGTCATCGTTAGGATGCCGGTATAAGATGGGATTCCATCATTGGCCAACGTCGAGCTTGTCCCAAGGCGATCGCACCAACCCCGCCCCCTACATAAGATGGCTGATTGTAAAAATCTCCGGGTCGCCAGATCATGCGGCAGCCTTTTTAAAAATCGCCGCGCTTCTATCGTGCTTTGTAAAGATCTTCGCGACTCGGCGGCATGTTGGACGGGCCTTTGGTCCGTTTGGTTGCGACGGTCTGGAAGATGTTGATTGTGCCACGCTCAAAGCCCAGCGAAACGCCCGTGAGATACGCGAGCCAGAGCCGGTATTTCTCTTCTCCAACTTCGGCGATAGCCTCGTCTTTGGCATTCATTAGATTGTTCGCCCAGAGCCGGGTGGTGCGGGCATAGTGCTCCCGCCAGCCCTCGACGTCGTGCACCTCAAAGCCATGCGCTTCCAGATTGGTCAATGTCCAACCGATGTGGTCGACCTCGCCGCCTGGGAAGATATATCGGACAAGTGCTTTATATTCCGCCCGCTTGCGGCGGAAAGTTTTGAGATCCTTCTTGCCGCGCCGAGTGATGGCGTGATGCAGATAAATCCCGCGTGGACGCAACAGCCGGCGAACGGCCTCGAAATAATTATCATAATTATCAAGGCCGACTGCCTCGAACATGCCAATCGAAGAGATTTTGTCGAACTGCCCAGCCGGCAAGTCCCGGTAGTCAACAAGTTGAACGGAAACTTTGTCGCCCAAGCCCCGTTCTGCAATGCGCTCTTCAGCCAGTTTCAACTGTTCTTCGGCCAGTGTGACACCGAGTGCCGTGACACCATAATGCTCTGCGGCATGGCAGATCAACGCCCCCCAGCCACAGCCGATGTCCAGCAATCTATCTCCAGGCTGAAGCCTAAGTTTCCGGCAGATCATGTCCAGCTTATCTTTTTGGGCGGTCGCCAAATCATTCGACCAGTCTTTGAAATAGGCGCATGTATAAACCATTTCCGGATCCAGAAAGAGCCGGTAGAAGTCATTGGACACATCGTAGTGAAACGCAATATCGTCTTTACGGCTCCCGGAACTGCGATCAGCAGTTCGGCCAGCATCGTTTCCATTGGCTTCGGTCATCCCTGGACCGGCAGGGCCCATGGCAAGTGACAATGCACTCCGCGCCAGCAACGCTTTGTTCAAACGTTTACGGACTTCCCGGCCTTTGATATTTGGGCGTTTCTCGGCAAAGTCAAAAATGGAACCACCCCGCGGATCAATTTGTCCTTGCGAATAAAGGTCTACAACTGTCTTCAGGTTCGGTTTGCGCAGCAGGCGTGTTAAAGCTGTTTCAGACAAGGCAATTCGCATTGCATTTGCTGGGGCATCTGCAGGAACTGTCGATCCGTCCCATAGCTCAAAACCGAACTGCAATTCTAAGGCCCGGTAAATGTGCTCCAATGCCTTGCGTGCAGTATCCAATAGTTTGTCTTGAGATGGTCTGATCATTACGCGCCCCCTTTGGCCGGAGCAAAAGGTCGCGGATACCTTTGTGGAAGGCAAGCTCAATTTGCGGCGGAATGTTATTGATTTAGCGATTCCGGAATCGCAGAGCGAGGTCAGTCTTCTTCGCCGAAACCGCTTTCAACCAGATCGGTGATCGCCTCCAGCGCCGGTTCTGCTTGTTCACCGCTAATGCGAACCCGGATGCTGCTGCCCGTGCTCGCTGCAAGCATCATCAGTCCCATAATCGACGTTCCGCCCACGGTTTGGCCGTCTCTGGAAACTTCGACATCGGCGTCGAAAGTTTCAACCAGCTTCACCAGTTTCGCAGATGCCCGGGCATGCAGTCCGCGCCGGTTCACAATCGTCAGGTCTTTTTCCAACACGCTTTTTTGCGTCCTGTTCTTCTTAGTTCTGTCCCGACAGCACCTGGCTTGCGACGGAAATGTACTTTTGTCCGGCCTGACGTGCCTCGTCAACGGCCTGCGCCAGGTCACGGTCAGCGCGGACACTGGCAAGTTTAATCAGCATCGGCAGATTGACCCCGGCCACAACCTCCACGGATTTGCTGTCCATAACGGAAATCGCCAAATTGGAAGGGGTCCCGCCAAACATATCGGTTAGAAGAACCACCCCTTTGCCGGAGTTTGCTGCATCTACAGCCGCAAGAATGTCCTGCCGGCGTTGTTCCATGTCATCGTCTGGGCCGATGGAGATTGTCTCCACCTGCTCCTGCGGTCCAACGACATGTTCAAGGGCAGCCTTGAATTCCTCTGCGAGACGTCCGTGAGTGACAAGGACTAGTCCGATCATATGTATAAAAACCCGATTATCGAGGTCCGCTTGGCTCATTTTGGAGCCGGGCGTTTATCAGTCTGCTGCACTCTCGACAACCGGTTCGCCAGTTGCAAGTAAAAAAGAAGCAGTGCGCCCTAAAAATAGTCAGGACTTCCCGGAAAAAGGTGCCTGAACGCCCAACGGATCAGTCGAAGTGCGGATTGTGGTGCTACAGCGGGGCATTTGATGCCAGAAAGTTGGGCACCTTCCAACATCACATTTGCCACAGCATGCTCGGGGATCCGCTCCATTTCCTCCAAGCCGATTAGATCAACAATCAAATGCACTTGCGCCTTTGGCAAATGACGGACTTGAACAATTCCGAACCCGCGTATTTCCATCAGACCTTGGAGGGTGGATGGCGGTTCGGCGGTCAGTCGGCCCGAATCCACTCTCAATTGCACCCGATCATCGGATACGAGCGCAGCGAATTGGCCCCGCACTTGAGCAGATTCGATGAGCGCTTCAGAAAGACTGGACTTGCCGCTTCCAGATTGGCCCCGGATCAAAATACCCTTTGTCCCGACGACCAAACAGTTTGCATGGATCGTTGGCCTGTTCACTTGGTGCGGCCTGCGGGCAACAAGATGGTGAACCGCGCTCCGGCAACCGCATCGTCGCCATCTTCATCTGCTTCAATCCGGTTTGTCGCCGAAATCGACCCGCCGTGTGCATCAATGATCTGGCGGGAGATTGACAGGCCGAGACCGGAATTATTACCGAAGCCTTCGCCGTCCGGCCGGTCGGTGTAAAACCGCTCGAAAATCCGCTCGGTGTTTTCCGCCCGGATCCCCGGACCGTCATCATCAACCGTAATCTTGATCTGGTGGCTGTCACGGCTGAGATCGACGCGGACAATCCCGTTTTCAGGCGAGAACGACCGCGCATTGTCGAGAAGATTGCTGATTACCTGGCCCAGGCGGATATCATGGCCTTGAACATCATAAGGTTTCGCGCCCGGTGCATCAGCAACCGTCAGCTTAACCCGTGCTGCGCCGTCATCGGCTCGCTCATTGGCGGCATCGGCCATGTTGCGCAATAGTTCAGCCATGTTGATCGTCTCTGACTGCGTTCGGGCCAATTCGGCATCCAGTCGGGATGCATCGGAAATATCGCTGATCAAACGGTCGAGGCGGCGCACATCATGCTGGATGACATCCATCAACCGGTTGCGAGAGTCTTCATTGCGGGCAAGCGGCAGGGTTTCGACGGCACTACGCAAGGAAGTCAATGGGTTTTTAAGTTCATGAGCCACATCTGCCGCGAACCGCTCGATGGCATCGATCTTATCGTAGAGCGCATTGGTCATCTCGCGGAATGAGCGCGCCAGATGGCCAATCTCATCCTGCCGGTCGGAAAATTCCGGAATTTCCTCGCGAGATGTCGTTGACCCTTTGCGCACCCGATCGGCGGCTGCGGCCAAGCGGCGGACAGGACCTGCGATAGTCCCCGCCAACAGGATCGACAACAAAATTGTGACGGTCGCGGCAAACATGAAGACGCGGATAATGGCGATGCGTTCTGCCCGCACGATGGCATCAATATCGCCGCCTTGGGTGGAAAGCAGAAGTGTGCCCAAAACAGCCCGGAACCGTTGGATCGGAACCGCAACTGAGACGATCAGTTCGCCACGTTGCGAGATCCGGGTCACACTGGCCGGTGACCCGGCGAGGGCTGCCTCCACTTCCGGATAGGCCCGTCCGTCCCCGGCACCGACCTCCTGATACAGCGGCAGATCGCCCTGACGGAACCACCGTTTGGTCCACTGCCAAAGCGTGTCCCAAAAACCGTCTTCTTCCGCATTTGGTGGCGGCAGATCAAATCGCAGAATTTGCGCGCCGGAATAAAGGTGGCGCGAATCCAAAATGAGGATCCCTTCCGGGTCGTAAATCCGGGCGCGGGTCTTAGTTGGCGATATCAGGCGCCGCAACACGGGCCCGACCCGCTCCGGATTGATCGGAAAGTCGAGGCTTTCCAAATCATCGCCTGTTGTGGGTGTGATGCTTTCGCCGGCTTGCAGCTGTAGCAGTCGCTCCGGATCTACCGTGATAGCCCCGGTGTCGACCGTCGCGGAGGCCGCAATTGCGCCTGCAATGATTTCGCCTTGGGTCAAAAGGCTTTGTACCCGTGCATCGATCAGACCGGCCCGGAACTGATTGAGGTACAAGATCCCGATCACCAGAGCGATCAGGCCAACCAAGTTGATGGCGATGATCCGCCGGGTCAGCGAAGAGAGAACGTAAGTGCCAAAAATCTGGCCGAACCGGCTAAGGATGCGACGGCGAAGCCGTTTTTTGCCAAGACGGCGCAAGCGCGAGCGCTCCGAACCGGTTTCCGGTTCAGAGGACGGATCAACGTCCAGATGCTCGCTTTCAACCGCCATTCAGGCCTGCCTTTAGGGGCTTTTCCGGCTCAGACCTCTCTGAACCGGTAACCGACACCATAAAGGGTTTCGATCATGTCGAAATCATCGTCAACCACTTTAAACTTCTTACGCAGACGTTTGATGTGGCTGTCGATGGTGCGGTCATCAACATAGACCTGATCGTCATAAGCCGCGTCCATCAAAGCGTTCCGGCTTTTGACCACGCCTGGCCGCTGAGCAAGGGCCGACAAGATCAGAAATTCGGTGACCGTCAGGGTAACCGGCTTGTTGTTCCAGGTGCACGTGTGCCGCTCCTGATCCATCAAAAGCTGTCCACGCTCGAGCAGCTTATCCGCATCGTCCCGCGGCGCTGAGGCGTCCCGTGGCTGTGCCCGCCGCAATACCGCGCGGACCCGCTCGACCAGCAAACGCTGTGAGAAGGGTTTACGGATAAAGTCATCGGCGCCCATTTTCAAGCCAAACAGCTCGTCGATTTCATCGTCCTTGGAGGTCAGGAAAATCACCGGAATATCTGACGTCTGACGCAAACGGCGCAGGAGCTCCATGCCATCCATGCGCGGCATCTTGATGTCGAAGATCGCGAGTTCCGGCGGATCGCTCTGCAGTCCATCCAGTGCGGAGGTTCCATCCGTATAGGTCTGAACCCGGTAGCCTTCCGCCTCTAGCGCAATCGAAACTGAGGTCAAAATGTTGCGGTCGTCATCAACCAGGGCAATTGTCGGCATTTTTGTCTATTTCCATTTCCGGCAACGCACCGATGGCACGCATCGGCAAAACAGTAACACATTGCCTTTGGCCTGCTAAATGCGCAAAAATTAAGGCGAACATCGCGATTACCCTGCGCAAGCATGCCTCTGTTGGGAATTGGGTGCCTTGCGCGCGGAGCCGTGATCTTCGTCCAGATGGCTGGTCCGCGGCCTGGTTTCAAGCCCAGCTGGCCCCTTTCGAAAGACTGACCCAACCAAAGTGGCTTTCAAGCCAGTTGACACATTTCAATATAGGACGCATGCAGGATCTGTCTCTTGGAGCATTCCTCTGGGGCCGTCGACAGTCGCCGATTGGTGGTTATCACTTACTCTGGCATTCAGCTTCCGGTCACGTGGCTTTCTAGCCAATTGCTGACTGCTTGCGGCCCGGCAATGGCGCGATTTAAACGCAAATACTTTCATCTCAACAAGCAAATCGAAGAATTCGAAAGTTTCGTTTTTTAGTTTGCCAACCAAATTAATTAACTGTCATTTATTCCCTTTTTTTAATCGATTAAACAAACACATAGCCCTTTGGCTGTCTTGCTGCACAACTGCGCATCCACTAGGTTCGCACCCCTCACGACCGGGTTCAGTATTTGTTAACACTCGCCCGGTGGCGACTGAATAGCTCCCATCACAAGGATCTCGGGATCATGCAGGAAGTAGGCGACAGGAATTCAGCCATTGGCAGCGAGACTTTCGGTTTCAAAGGCCTGAAAGCGCTCTATTGGAACCAGAACGAGCCTGCGCTTTATGAGTATTCACTGTCCCGCGGCGAGAGCCGGATGGCAGCAGGCGGCGCGCTGGTCGCCGAAACCGGCGTCCACACTGGCCGCTCCCCCAAAGACAAATTTGTTGTTCTTGACGACCAGACCAAAGATTCTGTGTGGTGGGACAACAATGCGCAGATGAGCCAGGCGCAATTTGATGTGCTCCTAGGGGATTTCCTCGCACATGCAGATGGCATGGAACTGTTTGCGCAAGACCTTTACGGCGGAGCAGACGCCGAAAACCGGCTGCCGGTGCGTGTTTACACCGAATATGCTTGGCATTCGCTCTTCATCCGCAATCTGCTCCTTCGCCCCAAGCGCAGCGAGCTGGCGGCTTTTGCTCCAGAAATGACCATTGTCGATCTGCCGAGTTTTAAGGCCGATCCCGCCCGGCACGGTTGCCGCACAGAGACCGTGATTGCAGTTGATCTGACCCGCAAGATCGTCCTGATCGGCGGCACGTCATACGCCGGCGAAATGAAGAAATCGGTCTTCACCGTTCTCAATCACCTGCTGCCGGAAAAAGGCATCATGCCGATGCACTGCTCGGCCAATGTCGGTGAAGACGGTGACACCGCAGTGTTCTTTGGCCTGTCTGGCACCGGAAAGACCACTCTCTCCGCTGACCCGTCCCGCACGTTGATCGGCGATGACGAGCACGGCTGGAGCGAGAACGGTGTCTTCAATTTCGAAGGCGGCTGCTACGCCAAGACAATCAAATTGTCCGCCGATGCAGAACCAGAAATCTATTCGACCACACAGCGGTTCGGAACGGTTCTGGAAAATGTGGTTCTGGATGAAAACCGGGTTCCGGATTTCGACGACGGCTCGAAAACAGAAAACACCCGTGCCGCCTACCCGATCCACTTCATTTCCAACGCCAGCGACACGGGCTGTGCACCGGTTCCAAAAACCATCATCATGCTGACCGCTGATGCTTTTGGCGTCATGCCGCCAATTGCCCGCCTCACTCCGGCACAGGCAATGTACCACTTCCTGTCAGGTTACACTGCGAAAGTGGCTGGTACCGAAAAAGGCGTTACTGAGCCGCAGGCGACTTTCTCGACTTGCTTCGGCGCCCCATTCCTGCCGCGGCATCCATCTGAATACGGCAATTTGCTGAAAGATCTGATCGCCAAGCACAATGTCGACTGCTGGCTGGTGAACACTGGCTGGACCGGTGGCGCCCACGGTGTTGGCCACCGCATGCCGATCAAGGCGACCCGGACATTGCTGCAAGCGGCTCTTTCCGGTAGCCTGGCAAATGCTGAATTCCGCACGGACGCGAATTTCGGCTTTGAGGTTCCGGTTGCCGTTGAAGGCGTTGACAGCACAATCCTGACCCCGCGCGCAACTTGGACGGACAAGGATGCCTACGATGCGCAAGCTGCCAAATTGGTGGATATGTTCGTAGGCAACTTCGAAACCTTCGAGCCGCATGTCGACAGCACTGTGCGCAGCGCTGCCCCAGCGGTTCGGCTTGCGGCGGAATAAATTCCGTCTGACAAGTGGACTAATTGAGGAGCACCTGCCAGCCGGCAGGTGCTTTTTCTATTGCAACTCCTCCTTTCATCCTTTTGCGGACCCGCTATATTCAAAATGGATGTGAGGAGATT
Organism: Roseibium sp.; assembly: GCF_965216085.1. Classification (GTDB taxonomy): domain Bacteria; phylum Pseudomonadota; class Alphaproteobacteria; order Rhizobiales; family Stappiaceae; genus Roseibium. Next base: position 5,202,029 of record NZ_OZ244138.1, read on the forward strand.
GAACCATGCAGGATGGCGACAGCCGCTCCGCCCCCGATATTCTGGCGACCACAGAAGCCTGGAAACAGGCTGGACGATCTGTGGCGCTGGCGACTGTAATCGAAACCTGGGGCTCCGCGCCGCGCCCGGTAGGCTCCCATCTCGTCATCGATTCTGACGGCAATTTTGAAGGATCCGTGTCAGGCGGCTGCGTCGAAGGCGCTGTTGTCGCCGAGGCTGTCGATGTGATCGACACCGGCACCCCCACGACGCTAGAATTTGGTGTTGCCGATGAAACCGCCTGGCGCGTTGGCCTCTCCTGCGGCGGCCGCATTCGTGTTTATGTTGAACCTGTTACCTGATTGAGCTTCCCATATGGCTTCATTTGAAACGCTTTTGGCCTTTGCAGCGGCGGCTGCTCTCTTTGCCTATATGCCCGGACCCGCTTTGCTCTACACAGCTGCGCAAACAATATCGCGGGGCAGAAAGGCCGGTCTTCTTGCAGCACTTGGCATTCACATCGGGTGTTATGCCCATGTTGCCGCGGCAGCTTTTGGCCTGTCAGCCATTTTCGCTGCTGTGCCAACGCTCTATTTCGCCCTAAAATTGATCGGTGGTGCGTATTTGGTGTTTCTCGGCATCCAAATGATCCGTACCCCCGCTGAAACCGGACCAATCCTGTCACTGTCACAGAAGACCAGCCGGCGGGCTTTCGTCGACAGTGTTCTGGTTGAGGTGCTCAACCCCAAAGTGGCTGTCTTTTTCATTGCCTTCCTGCCACAGTTCGTCAGCCCGGAAGCAGCTTTGCCAATTTGGGCTCAATTCCTGATCCTGGGTACCGTGGTCAATTTCTTCTTCACTTCTGCGGATTTGGTCACGGTCTTCTTTGCATCTGAAGTCACGAAACGGCTTGGCCGCTCTTCCAAATTCCAAACCCTGACCCGTTGGGCCGGCGGATCCGTGCTCGCGGGCCTTGGGCTCAAGCTTGCAACGGACCGCGGGTAAAACATGGATTTTTCTCTCCTCTGCCAGCTGAACGCCGAGAGGGCAGCACGGCGTGCGGCGATCCTAGTCACCGAGATGGCCGATGGCCGACAACGGCTGGTACAAAAGGACACGCCCTATAGCGATGACCCTCTGGCTGAAGAATTCAGCAAACGTTTCCGATCTGGGAAGTCCGGAATTGTTGAAACAGACTTAGGCGAAGCGTTTCTCACAGTCTCCGTGCCGGCTCCCCGCCTGGTGATCATCGGAGCAGTTCATATCAGCCAGGCTTTGGTTCCCATGGCTGAGATCGCCGGTTTTGATGTGACGGTGATCGATCCGCGCACAGCTTTTGCAACAGAAGACAGGTTCCCCGGCAGCAGTTTGATCGCTGATTGGCCGGAAGACGTTTTGAAAGACAGGCCGCTCGATCCCTACACGGCCGTAGCGGCTGTCACACACGATCCAAAAATCGATGACTTTCCACTGAGGGAAGCGCTCAAGACAGGGTGCTTCTACGTTGGCGCGCTCGGCAGCCGGAAGACCCACGGCAAACGTCTCGACCGCTTTCGTGAGGCCGGAATTTCCAAGGATCTCTTGAACCGGATCGAAGCGCCAATTGGCCTTGATATTGGTTCTGCCTCCCCAGAAGAAATTGCCGTTGCTGTCTTGGGCTCGATCATCAAGACACTCCGGAAACCGCTGGATAAAGCAGCATGAAATTCGGTCCAGTCGCACCAGACAATGCGGAAGGCAGTGTCCTTGCGCATTCGACAAAGCTTGCGGACAGGACACTTAAAAAAGGCCACAAGCTAACGACGGACGATTGTAGGGCCCTTGCCGAGAGCAGCCTGAAGTCGGTTGTCGTTGCCTCCTTCGAAGATGGCGACCTGAATGAAGACACCGCTGCCGCCCGGCTCGGCAAAGCCGCCATGGGTGGGGACCTCTATCAAGACGCCCCGTTTACAGGCCGAATGAACCTTTTTGCCGAAACCAACGGCGTCCTGGTCGTCGACACGGCCTCCGTCACAGCAGCCAACCGGATAGATCCAGCAATCACATTTGCGACCCTCGCCAATTACACGCGGGTAACCCCTGGCCGGATGGTCGCGACATCTAAGATTATTCCCTTTGCCGTACCAGAGACCCTGATCGAACGGGCCGAAACGGCGATCAAAGGGGCCGTTCGCATCGCCAGTTTTTCGCCCAAGAAGATTGGCTTGGTCGCAACCAAACTGCCTCATCTAAAAACGGCAACCATGGATAAGACCCGCCGTGTTCTGGAGGATCGCCTGCGTCCAAGCGGAAGCATAATCTTGAGAGAACTGCGCATCGATCATACGGAAACCGCCGTTTCGGACGCGATCAGCACATTGTCGGCAGACGGCGCGGAGTTTCTGATCTTGTTTGGGGCATCTGCTGTCGTCGATCGCGCGGATGTTCTACCCGCGGCCTTAGAAATGGCTGGTGGAACTGTTCGCCATCTTGGTATGCCCGTTGATCCAGGCAATTTGCTGATGCTTGGAGAGCTTGATGGCAAACCGGTGCTGGGCGCACCAGGTTGTGCCCGAAGCCCCAAGGAAAACGGCTTCGACTGGATCTTAGACCGGCTGCTAGCCGGGCTGGATGTTTCTGGAAACGACATCACTGCTATGGGGGTCGGCGGCCTGCTCATGGAAATTGGAACACGGCCGCAGCCGCGCGCGCCCAAACACACAAGGCCTTCGCCCAAAATTGCGGCCATTATCCTTGGCGCTGGCAAATCCTCGCGTATGGGTGGCCCAAACAAGCTTCTTGCAAAACTCGACGGCAAAACCCTAATCCGCCATGCGGCGGAAGCTGCCTGTGGGACTAACCTCACACAGACCATTCTGGTAACGGGACATCTGGCCGACAAAATCCAGGACGAAATATCCGATCTTAACCTGACCAACGTGCACAACCCTGATTACGCCGATGGCATGTCCGGTTCTATCCGGACCGGTATGAATGCTTTGAGGTCCGACATTGACGCCGTCTTGATCCTTCTAGGCGATATGCCCCGGATCACTTCAGATGTTCTGGGACAAATGATTACCGCTTATAGCCAAAACACCAATGACTTGATCGTCACAGCCACAGCCGGCGGAAAACGCGGCAATCCGGTTCTTTGGGATCGACGTTTTTTCGAAGCACTGAAGTCCTTGAGCGGCGATGTTGGCGCGCGGCATGTCATCGCCGACAATCCCGGATTTGTTGCCGAAGTGGACATCGGCGAAGCTGCCAGGCTAGATCTCGATACTCCCGAAGCCCTTCAAGCAGCCGGCGGGCACCTGCCAGATAAACACACCAAATGATTGTTTTTGCTTCTAAAGTATTTCCAAAATAGATAATTGGTAAAGAAGCTTTAACCGGCTATGCAACAAATGCAAAGCGGTCATGCTGGCTATTCTATTGCAATTTTGTGACATTGGCCTTATGTAAGCGCTGCGTTTGCTGAAGAGCGCCCTGCTTGCAGGGGGGACTATGAAAAATGTCCTGAACGCTGATTACATCCGATTTCTTTCGAAGGCTGTTCGGATCCTCACATGGGGAGGATGCTCGAGCGCCTTTGTTGTGTGCGTGACCAAATAAAGGAAACTGTCATGGCTGACTTGTCTCTTCCGCGTCCAGGCTGCTGCAAATGGGCAGAAGGTGATGCTGGTAACTACACCTTCCCGTGCAACAACCGCGTCGAGCCAGGCGTTTCTTATTGTGACGAGCACCGCTCCATCGTCTACATTCCGCCGGAAGAGCGCCGCCGCAACCGTTCTGGTGGTGGCATGAGCCTGTCCTTCCGCCGCGCGGCTTAAAAACAGCTGCCTGATCCAAAAGGCACATATTCCCGTGGAACTCCACGAGACTTTAGAACCCGGTCTTTTGACCGGGTTTTTTGTTTTTTAGCATTCTGATCGCCCTTAAGGTCTATTACACACCGAAATATCGCAAGTTACCCTAGGTAATCTTAATACTTTTAACAATGTCGTAAATTGTATTTACAATATGCTAATCTTCTCACTGAAGTTACTGCGTATAGATACATACAATTTAATTCTTTATTTTTATTCTGGCGATAGATTTTGTAAAAAACTATGACACTGTGCAACGAAAGCGCTGGAATCAAAAATGATCGTCCAGTCGGAAAATGAAACCGAGCGTCTGAAGGCCCTTCGAACGCTGCAGCTTATAAACTCCGGACGCCTTCCGGAGTATGATGCTATCGTTGAGCTCGCGGCAGCTGTGTTCGATTGCCCATTTTCCCTGATTTCCTTCATCGAAGAAAAGGACCAGTGGTTCAAAGCTTGCTGCGGCATGGAATTGGTGAGCAGTCCCCGTGAGATCTCCTTCTGCCAGCATGCAATCTTGTCTCCCGATCTCTTCGTCGTCCCCAATGCTCTCGAGGATGATCGATTTAAAGACAATCCCTTGGTTGTTGGCGATCCAAAGATCCGGTTTTATGCTGGCTGCCCAATCTCACTTGACGGGAAACACCGGCTTGGCACTCTTTGTGTTATCGATACCAGACCGCACACGCCAACCGCATCACAGCTCAAACAGCTACGCCACCTTGGCACCGTCGTCGAAGGTTTGATCAAAACCCACCAGGCAACGGTCGAAACAGAACAAGCTGTTAAGCAGGCGGATGCCGAGCGGAATTCTGCGCTGCTCAAAGGCGAACTCCTTGAAGAAGTGGCCAGTGTTTCAGGTGTGGGCGCTTGGGAATTATGCCTCAAGTCCAACAACCTGACCTGGACCAAAAAAACGCGCGAAATCCACGAAGTTCCCGAAGATTTCCAGCCGACTGTTGAACTCGCGCTTGCCTTCTATCCTCCCGATAGCCGCAGCAAAATCTCCCTCGCCATAGAGCAAGCAATTGAACAAAAAATTGGGTGGGACGTAGACGTTCCGTTCACAACAGCAACCGGCCGGAATATCTGGGTCCGGGCGGTCGGGCGGCCGATATTTGAAGATGGCGAAGTCACGCGGCTGATTGGCGGCTTTCAGGACATCACAGACCAAAAGAAGACGGAAACATCGATCCGGGCGGCAGAAGCGATACAGCGGACGACATTAGAGAGCCTGAGCGAAGGTATTTTACTCATTAGCAGATCCGGAAACATCCAGTCGATCAATGCTGCCGGTGCCGATTTTCTTGGCTATTCTCCCGAAGACCTTACCGGATCTCGGATCCAGGACCTCGATATTGAGTTGCGTTTCGAAGGCAACGATAAAACCAAGTCGGCGGCGATCCTACGAACGATTTCATCCCATCCGGAACGGGTAAACGACATCGTCGCGTGTGTTGCTCGTAAAGGAACATCTGATTCCTATTGGCTACGCGTCAACGCGTCTCCGGTTGAAGCAGAAAACGAGTTTGGATTGGATGGTGTCGTCGTATCTCTAAAAGACATCACCGAGCAACGGTGGCAAGAGGAAACACTCAAGGCTGTATTTGATAATGTTGCCGCCGGCATTGCTTGCTTTGACAAGGATATGCACTTTTCAGCGTGCAACAACTCCTTCCAACAGATGTTGAGTTTTCCTGAAGAACTGATCGAGCGAAAAGCTCACAAACTGGACTTTATGCGATATCAGGCGACTCGAGGAGATTACGGTCAAGGCGACCCCGAGCAGCTTGCTCAAGAAAGGTACAATAACTGGGATCTTTCTGTTCCAACCCATGAAGAGCGAATGCAAGCCAATGGACAGGTTCTTGATATCCACTCAACCGCACTCCCTGACGGCGGCGTCGTATTTAACGTATTTGACATTACAGAGCGGAAGCAAACTGAGCAGAAAATCCTGCAGGCAGAAGCGATCCAAAGAACAACACTGGAAGCGCTGAGCGAAGGTGTCCTGCTGATTGACCGTAACGGGAATATCCAGTCCGCGAACCCCGCGGTCGTCGATCTCCTAAAATACCCCTTGGAAGAATTGATAGGCCGCAACGTTGATCAGCTTGATCTCGACATGACCTGCGACATTGACGGGATAGGGCATAGCAGCGAACCATTGTCGATGTCTGTCCGCGATCCGCATGTCATGACAGACATCCTGGTAGAGTTTACGCCAGCTTTCGGTTATTCGACGAGTTGGCTGAGACTCAATGCACGTTCGATCGAAGATGATTCTCGATCTGGTTTTGATGGTGTGGTTGTGTCACTGACCAACATAACCGAAACCAAGGTGCAGGCTGATACGCTTCAAGTCATCTTTGACAACTTTCCCGGCGGTGTCGTCCATTATGACGAACACTTCCAATTGGCATCCTGCAACTCCGCCTATGGCGAGTTGCTTGGATATCCGCAGGAGCTTGTCGATCGCAAACTCCATATTTTGGATTATCTGAAATTCACTGCGGAAAAAGGGAATTTTGGACCGGGTGACCCCGAACAGCTTGCCTTAGAGAAATTTGGTCAATTGAAATCTCCGGAACCGTACAATTTTGATCGGAGCACAGCGGACGGCAAGTTTTTGGAAGTGCGCGGGACACCGCTACCGGCTGGCGGAGCCATCTTAAATTTCTTTGACGTCACAGACCGAAAAAATATGGAGAAAGAACTCGCTGAAAGCGAGCAGCTGGCCCGGCACCGCTTTGAAGAATTGGAAACCGTCCTTGCCAACATGCGCCAGGGCGTCAGCGTCTTTGATGAACGTGGCCGGATCACCCTTTGGAATCGGCAATACATCGACATCTTCGGCAAGCCTGACGGTGAAGTCGTCAAGGGCAAGACATTGAGGGAATTGATCGATGCTGAAAAAGCCCGTGGCGATTTTGAGGGGGATGTACAAGAACACATCCATGATTTGATGATGCGAATGAGCGCCGGTGAAGTCGTTCGATCAAAGTTCGCCCACAAGAATGGCAAAATCGTTTCCGTCATTCACGCCCCTCTGCCCGGGGGCGGTTGGATCGGCACGCATGAAGACATCACGCTTCGTGAACAAGCTGCTGCTAAAATCACCTATGCGGCCCACCACGACAGCTTAACCGGTTTGGCAAACAGAACGCTCTTTAACGCGACGTTAAACGATACATTGGCGAACGCACGAATTCAGGGGACCACTGGCAACCTTCTGCTCATGGACTTGGACAAGTTCAAACCAGTCAACGACACCTATGGGCATGACGTCGGCGACGAACTTCTAAAACAGGTTGCGATCCGTTTTAGGGACTGTGTCCGCTCGTCCGATCTGGTTGCGCGACTGGGCGGTGATGAGTTTGCCATCATTTTACCCGGGACTGGCCCCAACTCCGCGGGAACAGCAGAGATCGCCTCAAGGATAGTCGAAAGCATCCGCCGTCCGTTTAAGATCTATGCTGAGAAAATCGAAATCGGGATTAGCGTCGGAATAGCGCCGATTCGCGTTGGTGATGCAGATACAAGTACGATCATCAAGAAAGCCGACATCGCCCTATATGAAGTCAAAAATCAGGGCCGCAATAATTTCCGTTTTTATGATGAGAACAGCACGTTGCGGCCGATCAAGACACTGCATAAAGCTGGGAAAAGCTCGGTTGACTAATAACAAATCAAATCAAGCGGATCGAAAATCAAAATTCTATAACTTTTACTTAAATTCTTTTCGGGTAATATATTTTATATTTTCCTAATTCCTATATTATTTATATAAATTCATTCTTCGATCATATTCTTCTTCGGATAGAATATCCACATCTTGCCAACCCAAAATCCAATTACAGTTGGTGACTAAAGAATCTTTTTCCTTTGACTGGGAAAAATATCTGTCGTCAAGAATATCCAAGAAAGGCGACCTTCCTCCCTGGAAGCCAGTTTGGATATCCACTTCACTGGGATTCTCTTTTATCCAGCCGATTAGTTCTTCTAGTATTTCATAGTGCTGCAATTCACTAAATGATTTAGTCGCTTCCATCGCGTCTTCTAAGAACAACAATCGGCGTGGACCTGAGTTGGCAATGAACTGCGAGTGACCACCGTTTTTTACTTGAGTGTCATAAAAGCTAAAATAGTACGCCGCCCGAAATTTTGCTGGTACTTCTTCTCTACTAAATTTCGCATCGTGAAATAGAACATTTACCCAATCAACTAACTGCTGATCTATTTCCACTAAATCGAGGTAACCAGAATCTTGGAGTTGTAGTTTTTTGCCCACATGTAGCTTTGCGTTATTCCATACAATTTCTAAGATTGGCAAATTAGATGGCTTCTTGCCAAATCTCTTAACAATACGATTTCTTGCAGCACCAAACATCATTGCTCCCTAAAAGCACCTCTGATGCTTTTAGCATTTTTGGGTTGCTCAACTACAAAAAAACGCGGCCCGTTAGGACCGCGTTTCTAAAATCATCAGCAAATTGAAGCCGGATTAGGCAGCTTTCAACGCTTCTGCGACGTCCTTCAGCTGAGACAAAGTCATCTCGGCCTTTTGTTTGGTGTCGTCATCCTTGGCGTCAGCAACATCTTCCTCAGCGTTTTTGATCGCCTGAGCCAGTTGGTCAGCGCTGATTTCGGACACCGGGATTGCCTGTTCTGCCAGAACAGTCAGGCCGCCTGGCGCCACATCAGCAAAACCGCCGCGGACGAAGTATTCGTCCCACGCGCCACCGCCATTGCGGACTTTCAAGATGCCCGGCTTGATGGTGGACATGAATGGGCTGTGGTTCTTCAGAACGCCAAACTCGCCTTCAGTGCCAGGGATCACAACCTCGGCAACTTCATCGGACAGGAGCTGGCGCTCCGGCGAGACCAACTCAAACTGGAAAAGTTCAGCCATTTGGCGTCTTCCTTGTCAGTCTTCGGTTTAGATGACCCAGCAAGTGCTCCGGTCATCAAACATTGAGAAAACCGGACGCCAGAAAGGCGTCCGGAAATTCTTATTAAGCAGCTTCTGCAGCCAGCTTCTGAGCTTTCTCGATGGCTTCGTCAATGGAGCCAACCATGTAGAAAGCTGCTTCCGGCAGGTGGTCGTATTCACCTTCAACAAGGCCTTTGAAGCCCTTGATGGTGTCTTCCAGAGCAACGAGCTTGCCTGGAGAACCGGTGAAGACCTCAGCCACGAAGAACGGCTGGGACAGGAAGCGCTCGATCTTACGAGCACGTGCCACAGTGAGTTTGTCTTCTTCAGACAGTTCGTCCATGCCGAGGATGGCGATGATATCCTGAAGAGCCTTGTAGCGCTGCAGAGTACCCTGAACAGCACGGGCTGTTTCGTAGTGCTCTTCACCGATGATACGGGCATCCAGCATCCGGGATGAGGAATCCAGCGGATCCACAGCCGGGTAGATGCCTTTTTCAGCGATGGCGCGGTTCAGAACCGTGGTCGCATCCAAGTGAGCAAAGGTCGAAGCCGGTGCCGGGTCGGTCAAGTCATCGGCAGGAACGTAAACGGCCTGAACCGAGGTGATCGAACCCTTGTTCGTGGTGGTGATCCGCTCCTGCATGCCGCCCATGTCGGTGGCAAGTGTCGGCTGGTAACCCACAGCAGACGGGATACGGCCGAGAAGCGCGGACACCTCAGAACCAGCCTGGGTGAAGCGGAAGATGTTGTCCACGAAGAACAGAACGTCCTGGCCTTCATCACGGAAATGTTCCGCAACGGTCAGACCGGTCAAAGCAACACGTGCACGGGCTCCGGGAGGCTCGTTCATCTGACCGTAAACGAGAGCCGCTTTGGAGCCTTCTCCGCCGCCTTCCTTGTTCACGTTGGATTCGATCATTTCCCAGTAAAGGTCGTTGCCTTCACGGGTCCGCTCACCAACACCGGCGAAAACGGAGTAACCACCGTGCGCCTTAGCGATGTTGTTGATCAGTTCCATGATGAGAACGGTTTTACCAACGCCGGCGCCGCCGAACAGACCGATCTTACCGCCCTTTGCGTACGGTGCGAGAAGGTCAACGACCTTGATGCCCGTTACAAGGATTTCAGCTTCGGTGGACTGCTCGATGAATTCCGGAGCTTCCTGGTGAATGCCGCGCTTGGCTTCGTGCTTGATTTCGCCAGCATCATCAACCGGCTCACCAATCACGTTCATGATGCGGCCGAGTGTGCCGTCACCAACCGGAACCATGATGGCAGAACCGGTATCGACAACTTCTTGACCGCGAACCAGACCCTCTGTGGAGTCCATCGCGATGGTACGTACTGTGTTTTCGCCTAAGTGCTGAGCAACTTCGAGCACCAAGCGGTTGCCCTGGTTGTCTGCTTCAAGAGCGTTCAGGATCAACGGCAGATGGTCATCGAACTTGACGTCGACAACGGCGCCGATGACCTGGGTGACCCGTCCGACTTTTTTGTCAGCCATTTCCCTAATCCTCGTCTCGATCCCGTTACAGCGCTTCCGCGCCTGAGATAATTTCAATCAATTCGGTCGTAATCTGAGCCTGACGCTGGCGGTTGTAGTTGATCGTCAGCTTGTCGATCATGTCGCCTGCGTTGCGCGTCGCGTTGTCCATTGCGGACATACGGGCGCCTTGCTCAGATGCAGCGTTTTCCAGAAGAGCCCGGAAAACCTGAATGGAGATGTTCCGCGGCAGGAGATCTGCGAGGATCTCGGCCTCATCCGGCTCATACTCGTAGACCGCGCTGGCGCCTTCTTCGTCGTTGCCTTCACTTGCTTCGAAGTGAGCAGGAATCAACTGCTGTGCAGTTGGGATCTGGGCAATGACAGATTGGAAGGTCGCGTAGAACAGCGTGCAGACGTCAAACTCACCATTGTCGTACATGGAGAGGATTTTCCGGCCGATTTCATCCGCGTTGGAGAAACCGACGTTCTTGACGCCGCGCAGCTCGATAGTTTCGATCACGTGCTGGCCGAGGTCACGCTTGATTGCGTCAAACCCTTTCTTGCCCACACAGAGGATCTTAACCGTCTTGCCCTGCCCGATCAGGCTTTTGGCCTTTTCGCGTGCCAGCTTGGCGATGTTTGTGTTGAAGCCGCCGCAAAGACCGCGTTCGGCGGTAGCAACGACCAGGAGATGAACCTGGTCATTGCCCGTACCGGACATCAGCTTCGGAGCGTCGTCGCGACCTTCAAAAGCCACGGCGAGGTTGGCCAGCACGCTTTCCATGCGTTCCGCATAGGGACGCGCGGCCTCCGCAGCTTCCTGTGCACGACGCAGTTTCGCCGCGGCCACCATTTGCATGGCCTTGGTGATTTTCTGCGTCGCCTTAACAGAAGCGATGCGGTTTCGTAAGTCCTTCAGGCTCGGCATGGCCGCCCCTGCTCCTTATCCCAGCGTGTGGTCTTAAGCGAAGTTCTTGGCGAACGTGTCGAGCGCAGCTTTCAGCTTGCCCGTCAGATCGTCGTCAAGTGCCTTCTTCTCCCAAATGGCGTCGAGCAGCTCTTTGTGCTCACCGCGCAAGAACAGAAGAAGACCTTCTTCAAATTCCTTCACACGGTCGACCGGATGGTTGTCGAGGTAGCCGTTCACACCAGCGTAGATCACGGCGACCTGCTCTTCGGTTTTCAGCGGCGAGAACTGCGGTTGTTTCAGAAGTTCGGTCAGGCGTGCACCGCGGTTCAGCAGGCGCTGGGTGGTGGCATCCAGGTCAGAACCGAACTGCGCGAACGCAGCCATTTCACGGTACTGAGCCAGTTCACCCTTAATCGGGCCAGCAACCTGTTTCATCGCCTTGATCTGAGCGGAAGAGCCCACGCGGGACACCGACAGACCGACGTTCACAGCTGGGCGGATACCCTGGTAGAACAGGTCGGTTTCCAGGAAGATCTGACCGTCGGTGATCGAGATCACGTTGGTCGGAATAAACGCGGAAACGTCGTTGCCCTGGGTTTCAATGACCGGTAGAGCGGTCAGGGAGCCCTTGCCATGGTCTTCGTTCAGCTTCGCAGCACGTTCCAGCAGACGGGAGTGCAGGTAGAAAACGTCGCCCGGGAAAGCTTCACGTCCCGGCGGGCGGCGAAGAAGCAGAGACATCTGACGGTAAGCAACAGCCTGTTTGGTCAGATCGTCGTAACCGATCACGGCGTGCATGCCGTTGTCACGGAAGAACTCGCCCATTGCGCAGCCAGCGAATGGTGCCAGGAACTGCAGCGGAGCAGCTTCGGACGCGGTCGCAGCGATAACGATGGAGTATTCCAGAGCGCCGTTGTCTTCCAGTGTCTTAACGAACTGGGCAACGGTGGAGCGCTTCTGACCAACCGCAACGTAGATGCAGTAGAGTTTTGCATCTTCGTCGTCGCCAGCATGCAGCGGCTTCTGGTTGAGGAAGGTGTCGAGGATGATCGCAGTCTTACCAGTCTGACGGTCACCAATGACAAGCTCGCGCTGACCACGGCCAACCGGGATCAGGGCGTCAATAGACTTGAGGCCGGTAGACATCGGCTCATGCACGGACTTACGCGGCAGGATGCCCGGCGCTTTAACGTCCACACGGCGTTTTTCAGTTGCCTCGATCGGGCCTTTGCCGTCGATCGGGTTGCCGAGCGGATCGACAACGCGGCCCAGAAGACCTTTACCAACCGGGACTTCAACGATGGCGCCGGTCCGCTTAACGGTGTCGCCTTCTTTAATGTCACGGTCAGAACCGAAGATAACGACACCGACGTTGTCGGATTCCAGGTTCAGGGCCATGCCCTTGATACCACCTGGGAATTCGACCATTTCACCAGCCTGGACTTTGTCCAGACCATAAACACGGGCGATACCGTCACCGACGGAGAGCACCTGACCAACTTCAGAAACTTCGGCTTCCTGGCCAAAGCTCTTGATCTGGTCCTTGAGGATTGCGGAAATTTCCGCGGCCCGAATATCCATCAGCCGACCTCTTTCATCGCGAACTTGAGTGAATTGAGCTTAGTACGCAGTGACGTGTCGATCATGCGGGATCCGACCTTGACCACCAGGCCACCGATCAGAGCAGGATCAACTTTCGCTGCGATGTTTACGGATTTGCCCGTGGAAGCAGAAAGCGCTTCTTTCAGGGCAGCGACATGTTCGTCAGACAGCTCAGCTGCGGATGTTACCTCAGCTGTTTCCTCGCCACGCTTTTCTGCAAGCAGAGCGCGGAACGCCTTGATCATGCCGGGAAGAACGAAGAGGCGCCGGTTACGGGCTGCCAGCTTCACAAAGTTTGCGGCCAGGCCTTTGATGCCAGCCTTGTCCAGAAGTGCGGTGAGCGCTGCAAGCTGCTCCTCAGCACTGAATGCCGGGCTTTTCACAAGACGGTCGAGATCGTCGCTTTCGGCAAGCATGCCTTCAAAAGCTGTCAGATCCCGTTCCACGTCCGCCGTTACGCCGTCACCCTCTGCGAGATCGAGAAGGGCGGACGCATAACGCTGTGCCACGCCGGATACGAGAGATACGTTGTCAGTCACCAGGTCCGTGCTCTCTGACGTTTTTCATGCCCGCAAAACGGCTAGCGTCCGCAAGACATTGAAAAAATGAATGATTTCAAGGTCAGAAGGTATGACGGTTAAACCGTTCCCCCAAAGCCGCGCCTCAATTAGCACAGGGTTTCCCAGTGTGCAACGCCGCCGAAAGGCTGTATTTGCTGATTCAGAGCTGTTTTTTGCCCTATCGTCATAAAAAACGGCGAGGACCAATACCTCGCGCACCCTATAAACCTTTAGACGACTGCCGGAATCCGCCGCGCAAACAGGCAACTCTATTTACGGTGTCTGTGCCACCAAAGAATAATAATGCAATTACCGTTAGACCTCTAACAGCGGCTCAAACCCGCCGAAGATCGTCCGCTTCAAATTAAAAACCTCACCGGCACTCGGCATGAACTCGCCCCAGCGTGGATCCTGCTCCATCTTCCCCATCGCGGTATCGGCCGTTTCTTTGTCGGGCCAGGTGACCCAGGCAAAGACGACTGTTTCGTCGTCTTCCTTTTTCACCGCCATGGGCATTGAGGTGACTTCTCCGTCCGGAACATCCATGCCCCAGGCTTCACAGCAACCGACCGCACCATATTCCTTTAACAGCATCCAGGATTTTTCTGCGATCTCTTTGTACTCTTGCTGTTTGGCCGATTTAACAGGAGCCAGAAATCCTTGAACATATGTCATTTCCAAAACCTCCCTAATTGAAACGGTTGAGTTTCTCATGATGCCGAATGATTTCAAACGGCGGGAGGTAGATTTGCGGGCAAATGCAGGACGAAATCTGCCGTCAAAGGAAGTGTTGAGGATCAATGTCGACCTGCACCCGAAGGCCCTTGCTCGGCTTGTGTCCGGCCGCGAGCCAGCCCCTAAGATAGGACTGCAGGTCATATTGGCGCGGCGCCATGGCGAGCAGGCGGAACCGGTAACGGCCGCGGACCATGGCAAGAGCCGCCTCGGCAGGCCCAAGCAGGGTAACTGCGGAATCCTGCGGCGCAGCGCGGACAAGCTGCCGGGCGTAACCTTCGGCAAATACCTTGTCCGGCCCCGATATCACCACGGCAGCAAGGCGGCCAAACGGAGGCAATCCGGCTGCACGGCGGGCTTCGATCTCTGCTTGGTAGAAGGCATGTTTGTCATTGGACAAAAGCGCTCTGATCACAGGGTGGTCCGCGCTGTAGGTCTGGAGAAAACCCCGACCTCCGCCAGTGACCCGGCCAGCGCGGCCGGTCACCTGCGCCAGCAACTGGAAGGTTTTTTCCGCAGCGCGCGGATCTCCATGCGCCAGGCCGAGATCCGCATCGACCACTCCAACCAGCTTCAGTTTCGGGAAGTTGTGGCCTTTGGCGACCAGCTGCGTACCGATAATGATATCGGCGCCGCCTTCTTCGACGATCTTCATTTCCCGCTTCAGGCGTTCTGGCCCGCCGGGCAGATCGGACGACAACACCAACGTTCGTGCTTGGGGAAACAGGTCGCTCACTTCTTCTGCAATCCGTTCAACGCCTGGACCACACGCAACGAGCGTATTGGTGCTTTGGCACGATGGGCAGCTTTCAGGGACACGCTCATTATGCCCGCAGTGGTGACACACCAGTTTCTTCTGAAACCTGTGCTCGACCAGCCAGGTGCTGCAGTGCGGACATTGGAACCGATGGCCACAGGTGCGACATAATGTCAGGGGCGCATATCCGCGGCGGTTTAGGAACAAAAGCGACTGATCGCCATTGGCATATGATTCTTTGATTGCGCCCACCAAACTCGGCGCCAGCCAGCGCCCCTGCTCCGGTCCATCCAGACGCATGTCGATGGCGGCCAGGTCCGGCAACGCCGCGCCCGAGGCTCGATCGGGCAGTTCTACGAGACCATACCGTCCTTGTTCAGCGTTCACCCGGCTTTCGATCGACGGCGTGGCGGACGCCAGCACAACAGGAAATCTTGAGATATGACCCCGCACCACTGCCATGTCCCGGGCGCTGTAGGGCACAC
Organism: Roseibium sp.; assembly: GCF_965216085.1. Taxonomy (GTDB): domain Bacteria; phylum Pseudomonadota; class Alphaproteobacteria; order Rhizobiales; family Stappiaceae; genus Roseibium. The sequence continues at coordinate 5,217,327 of NZ_OZ244138.1, forward strand.
GGTCATCCTGTTTGAAGGCGGCATCGTGCTCTTCGTCAACAATGATCAGCCCGAGTTCCTTGAACGGCAGAAACAAAGACGAGCGCGCGCCGATTACCACCCGGACATCGCCAGAGGCGACCCCACGCCAGACCCGGGCCCGGTTCTTTGGCGTGATTTCGGAGTGCCATTCAGCAGGATAAACGCCGAATCTTTGTTCGAACCGGCGCAGAAATTGTTCGGTCAGCGCGATTTCCGGCAAGAGAACCAGCGCCTGTTTATTCCGTTTGAGTGCTTCAGCAATCGCCTCGAAATAGACTTCGGTCTTTCCTGATCCCGTGACGCCGTCGATCAGAGTGACTGCAGCGCCCTTGTCGAAACTGTCTTGCAGAGTTTCTGCAGCGGCTTGCTGAGCTGGCGTCAGTTCCTTTTGCGCATAGTCTAACTGGGGTTTCGGCGGAGGCGGTGCAGCCGGCATGAAAACAACTTCCAGAACTTCCTGATGGATCAGCCCGTCGATCACCGACGCGCTGACACCAGCCGCATGAGCCAGCCCGCTCTTGGTCCAGACGAAGCCATCTTCCATTGTTTCCAGAACCCGGCGCCGAGCCGGGGTCATGCGCTCTGGTTCAGCGCCTTCGATGCGCCTGACGCCAGGCACCGGCGCTTCCGGCTCCAACGCCTCTTCTGATCTGAGCACCATGCGCACCACCATGCCCGGTGCGCCCAGGGTCCAGCTGGCCACCCAATCGACAAACCGGCGCAGATCTTTATCCAGCGGCGGTGTGGTCTCATAGATATGGGAAATGGATTTTAGTTTTTTCGGGTTGATCGCTGCATCCGGCTCCCCATCCCAGACAGCGCCAATCACTTCGCGGGGTCCAAGTGGAACCTTGACGATGGTGCCAGGAACGACCGTCTGGCCGGTCGCCACTTTATATGTATAGGCCACCGGCACCGCGACCGGCACCAGAACGCTCGCGATCGTCTCTTTTGGTTCCAAATCGTCAAACAGCACGGCGCTTCGCAGTCTTTCCCATGTGATCAGACACAAGTTTTCAAACGGCCAGCCGTTTCAAACGACGAACCAATGTTGTGCCCGGAGATCGCCCGGATCTGGCTCCAGCGCAAGCCAACAGAATTTTGAGGTACGTACCACAAAAATTCTATCACTAGAGAATCAGGGCTTCAGTTGCGTCTCATCCTAGGCTAAAGAAAGCGCAGCTGACCATTCATTCGTTCGCCCGCCAGTCTGCGCGGGCCATCTGGCGCAGACACTCAGCGCCTACTGGGAGACATCATCCATGAAGTTTTTCGTCGACACCGCGGATACCGCGGAAATCCAAGAGCTGGAAGCAACCGGCCTTCTCGACGGCGTCACCACCAATCCGTCCCTGATCGCAAAGTCCGGCAAGGATTTCAAAGAGGTGATCGCCGAGATCTGCAAGATCACCAACGGCGATGTTTCTGCCGAAGTTGCCGCAACCGACTTTGACACCATGATCAAGGAAGCGCATGTCCTGCGCGCTATTGCCGACAATGTCGTTATCAAACTGCCGCTGACCTTCGACGGACTGAAAGCCTGTAAGCAGCTGACCAACGAAGGCACCAAAACGAACGTGACGCTGTGCTTTTCTGCCAATCAGGCTCTGCTCGCTGCAAAAGCCGGCGCAACTTACATTTCACCGTTCATCGGCCGTTTGGACGACATCCACATGGATGGCCTTGAGCTGATCCGCGAAATCCGGGTGATCTACGACAACTACGGCTTTGAGACAGAAATCTTGGCCGCGTCCATCCGCACCGCAAACCACGTGAAAGACTGTGCGATCATCGGCGCAGACGTGGCAACGGTTCCGCCGTCAACGCTCAAATCCCTGGTCAAGCACCCGCTGACCGACAAGGGTCTGGACGCATTCATGAATGACTGGGCCAAAACTGGCCAGAGCATTCTCTAAGAGATTTCAATCTCGAAACAGAAAAAGCCCCGCAGAAAACTGCGGGGCTTTTTTGCTGGAAATCCCACCAATATGAAGCCCGCGATGATCAGGCTGCTTTTTCTGAACTTGTCCGGTCTTCGACCAGCGCGGCCAGAGCTTCGCGAAGGGACTGGTTCAAGGTCTCGTCTACTAGCTTGCCTGCTTCGGTATCGAATTTTTCACCAAAGGGACCAACCGACAGACTGCCGCGGATGTCGGCGCCAAAGAAACCGGCGGATCCTGTTGCGGAATTCAGAACGCTCGCAGCGCCACCAGGCCCCATGGACGCGGATAGTGCGACCTGTGGCTTATCCTGGAAAACCTTCATATTGATGCGCGAAGCCCAATCGAACACGTTTTTGAAGGCGGCGGTATAGGTACCATTATGCTCGGCATAGGAGACGATCACGGCGTCGGCGGACCCGATCTTGTCGAAGAACCGCTTGGCTTCCTCCGGAATACCACCCTCATTCTCCCGATCGATGCTGTAGATCGGCATCTCATAATCATTGAGATCGATCACCTCTATGTCCGCTGACGGATCCAGATCGGACTTAATGATGTCGCCGGCAGCTTGTACCAGCTGCTTGTTGATGGACTGGCGGCTGTTTGTGGCGGCAAATGCGAGAACTTTCATGGCTCAACCTCATTGGTGAATTCGAACTGTCATCGTGTTGAACCAGATTTAGTATGCTGCATATTTGTTTTAAAGTGATCGAATTTGACATCATATGCGCGAAAATGTGACATATCGATATGGAACATTGGACAGAAATCAGAACCGCCGCGCGTGTCGCCCGCCTCGGAACGGTCACCGCAGCTGCAGATGCGCTTGGCGTTCACCGGGCAACCATCAACCGGCACATCGATACGCTGGAAGCCGCTTTGGGCGGCAAGTTGTTTCAACGTCATGCAAAAGGATTCACGCCAACCGATCTCGGCCGCGAGCTTCTGCGGATCGCCGATACGGCCGACGATCAGTTTGAAGAACTCCACCGCAAAGCCAAAGGCGGTTCGGATACGTTGCAAGGCGATTTCATCGTCACATCAATAGCGACCTACGCTTCGGCCTTAATGCCGATCCTGAAAACTTTTGGAGACAAACACCCCGACCTGATCATCCGCTATCTGGTGAGCGACAGTTTATTGCGCCTGGAATACGGCGAAGCGCATGTCGCCTTTCGCGCTGGGAGCAAACCGGATAATCCAGACAATGTTGTGCGCGAAATAGAACACATCGAGATGGGGCTTTTTGCCCACGCCAGCTATGTCAGCCGCTATGGTCTGCCAGCAGGACTGGAAGATCTGAAAAACCACCGGTTTGTGGGTTCAGATAGCGGCACCCATCGTGCGCCCTTTTTGGTGTGGCTTCACAAAACCATTGCAGCAGAAAACTTTGTTTGCCGGGCCAACACTATTCAAGCCATGGCAGAAGCCATTCAATGTGGAATCGGCATCGGGTTTCTGCCGCGCCATTCTGCGAACAATCAACCTGATCTCAGTGAGGTCATTCCTCCTCAGCCAGAATGGGTTTCCCATATGTGGATGGTCACACATATGGATTTGCATCGAACAGCAAAAGTTCAGGCCTTCATCAAGGAACTCGGTCAATTAAAACGGTTCGGGGACTGGCTATGACCGCTCTGGAAAAGGCTCCGTGAATTAACGAAACGCTTGGGAGTTCTTCGTAAATTTGTCCTTATGTCTTCTGCTGATCCCAATACCCTGCTGGTGACCGCCAAACCGGACCTCAACGACCGGATTACAAAATGGCTAGATCACCTTGCGGATGAACGGCGTCTTTCTGACAAAACGCTGATCGCCTATGAACGGGATCTGCGTCAGTTCCTGCGGTTCTTGACCAATCATCTGGGCGGAGCCCCAGGCCTCAAAGACATCGCAACACTCCGTCCCGCAGATTTTCGCGGGTTTCTGGCTCAAAGGCGGCGGCAAAAAGTTCAAAGCCGGTCGCTGGCCCGTGGCCTTGCGGGGATCCGGTCCTTTCTAAAATTTCTGGAACGCAGAGGCGAAATCAATGCAGCCGCCTCCGATGCCGTGCGCCCGCCGCGGCAAGCGCGGTCGTTGCCCAAACCGGTCTCAGCCAAGGATGCTATCGACATCACAAGCGGCGATCTGGCAATGGAGGCGGAAGCCTGGATCGAAGCGCGCAACGCAGCCGTTCTGACGCTTTTATATGGCTGCGGTCTTCGAATATCAGAGGCCCTGTCCCTCACCGGCAAAATGGCGCCGAAGCCAGGCACCAAAACCATGCGCATTGTCGGCAAGGGCCGCAAGGAACGGATTGTGCCGATCCTGCCAGCCGTCTGCGAAGCCGTCGCGCAATATTTGAAACTCTGTCCCTATGCGATTTCCGCCGACGGTCCGCTGTTTCTGGGCGCGCGCGGCGGGCCGCTCAATCCACGGATGGTTCAACTCGCAATGGCCAAGCTGCGAAGTGCCTTGGGCCTGCCCGACACCGCCACGCCGCATGCGCTACGCCATTCCTTTGCAACCCATTTGCTTGCAGGCGGCGGCGACCTTCGCACCATTCAGGAGTTGCTGGGTCACGCGAGCCTGGCATCGACACAAATATATACAGAGATCGACAGCGCCCATTTGTTGGCGGCCTATGACAAGGCTCATCCCCGGCGTTAGATCAGCTGGTATTGCCAGGATGCGGCAGTCTATAAACAGATCGCATCTTGCCATCCGGAAAATCTTCCCGGGCGATCTGTTCGCCGCCCAGTTTCAAAACCAGTTTTTGGGCCGCTATATTGGCGTCGTCCATATGGGTTTCGACCATGGGCCAGCCATAGCTGTCATAAGCGTGCCGGATCGCGGCTTGCGAGGCTTCAACGGCAACGCCATTGCCGCGCGCCTCCGGCAAAAGCCACCAGGTCAGCTCCCGCCGGGGCCAGCCTTCCGGCCACACGAGACCACAGCCGCCGAGAGGAGCGCCACCTTCTTTCGGCACGATCATCCACATCCCGTATCCGCGCAGTTGCCAATGTCCCAGGTGACCTGCCAATGTCCGCCAGGCCTGATCTTCCCGCAAGGGGCCGCCATAAAAATGGGATGCCTCGCCGTCTGAGAAAAACTGTCTGTAGATTGTGAAATCATCAGCAGACGGTGGCCGCAGCAAAAAGTGCGGGCTGTCCAAACTATGCATGGCAATACTCTTGATTGATGGCCCAGAACAGGCATCATGCAGGCAAAAAAGGTGAACCCTTCGACTGGAACGCTTCACACAAGGCACCTGTGGTATAGGGCGTTCTACTTTGAAGCAAGCAGATAGAAAGAAACAACCGCGGAGGACGGGGATGCGTATTGCGCCTATTACAGTTGGCCTCCTGGCCTCACTGGCGATCTTTCAAGACCCGTCGCAAGCTCAATCTCAACCGCAATCAGATCGCATCTATTGCCCCATTCCAGAAGACGGCATCTGGGTCAATCCAGATGCTAAACCGAAAGAAATCACACGGGTTGAGGTGGAAAGCCGTTGCGAGGACGAACAGGTTTTCGTGCGCGCCCGCGCCTTTACCTCCTGCATTCCGCGCGACTGCAAATGGGGCTGGACCAAAGCTGAAATGCGGTCAGATGGGGTGGTGAAGGTTCTGCTGATCGGTTTTCTGCGCAGCAAGCAGATCACATTGAAAGCTTTTGGCGATCTGCTGGATGTCCGAGTTATCAACATTATCAACGACCTGTCCGAACCGAATGTCACGAAGGTCTACAACCTTCAACGAAAGTAACCCTATCGTTCACAATGTGCCCTGTTTTTCCGGTTTTCCTTGGCCAATTGGGAGATCTGGATTACCTTAGGGAACGTAAAGCGTTCGCAAGTGCAATGAGAGGGATGAGAATATGCGTCTATTGACCAGTGGTCTTGCCGCCCTTGCGGTGTGCGCCTTTGCCGTTGCCCCGGCCCATGCGTGCTCCTGGGGCAAAACTGCCAGCTCTGGAAAAATGACGGTTGCCGAAACAAGCACCGTTCCAGAAACGGATGTTTCTATCGCGACAAACGACCTCAGCGAAGAAACGCTCAAGGAAGTGATCGTCCCGACAGAAACTCCGGAAACACCGGCGGACTAATCGACCACTCTTTGTTGCTCCAATCCAAACCCGCTGCCCCGGCAGCGGGCTTTTTTATTCTCACTCAGTGAGGATGGCTGTGTTGTGGGTCGCTCGGGTCCACCTCGTCGGTGTGCCGGTACTCCTCAAGCGCCTGGCGTAGGATTTGGACCGCAGAGTTGATGAAGAGCGTTGCCATCAAGCCGGCAACGATCAAATCAGGCCAGGCAGTTGCGGTGCCCCAGACCCCAAGGGCGGCCAGCATCACAGCAACATTGCCGATGGCATCATTGCGCGAACACAGCCAAACAGAGCGGACATTGGCGTCGCCATCCTTGTAGCGCACCAGCAGCATCACGCTGGCCAGATTGACAGCCAGTGCCAGAAACCCGATGGACCCCATGATTTCGGCTTTCGGAACCCCTAAAACAAGGAACTGGTAAGCCGTTGAGCCGCCCACCCACAGGCCCATCAGCAACAGGCTCGCTCCCTTAAAGAGCGCTGCAACCGCACGGGTTTTGAGCGACGCGCCAATAACCGCCAGCGAAATGCCGTAGGTAACCGCATCGCCAAAAAAATCCAGGGCGTCGGCTTGCAAGGCCTGCGAGCGCGCCGCATGGCCGGCTGCCATCTCGACCACAAACATTGTGGCATTCAACGCGATCACCAGCCACAGCCGGCGTTTGTAATCCTTTGATACACCGTCGAATTTGGTGTTTGACCCGCAACAGGCGCCCATCGCGCTTTGCTCCTTGATTTTTGTCTCTAGCATCTGTGTAATCCCTATAGCGACTAGAGGTTCAAGAGGTATTTTGATGGATTTTTCAATCGGCGAGCTGTCCAAGGCAACCAGCGTGAAAGTGCCGACGATCCGCTACTATGAAAAAGAAGGGCTTTTGGATGCCCCAATCCGGACTGAAGGCAATCAACGGCGTTACCGCAAGACCGATCTGGAGCGGTTGCGATTCTTAAAACACTGCCGGGATCTTGGCCTGCCCATGGAGGCGATCCGGGAACTGATTGACCTCAGCCAGCACCCGGAAAAACCATGCAGCAACGCCAATCGTATTGCAGCGGAACAGCTGGCCGCCGTCCGCGCACGGATCAAACACTTGAAAAAACTGGAAAAAGAACTCGCCCGCATTTCTGCCAGCTGCACTGGTGAACACCCAGCCGCCGATTGCAATATCTTGAAAGCCTTCGGCGATCATGAGCTTTGTTTGGGAGAGCATTAGCGGATGATTCTTCTAAACTCACTTCTTCAAACAATGATTTCGGGCAGTTAAAATAAATACCCGGGTGGCAAACCCGGGTATAATCAGATGTTGTTCAAGCTGAACCTTTCTCAGGTGGCCAGCCTCCCAACCATTTCTAGAATTTGCCGTTGTTGTGGGCCATTTCGGCGGGTATGGGAGAAACCACGTCCCAATGTTCGACGATCTTGCCATCTTCAACACGCCAGAGATCAAAAAATGCCCAAGGCTTTCCGCCCATGATGGCGTCTGAGGCAACAAAGACAAAATTGCCTTCCGCAACGACAATTTGCGGTTCGAATTTGGTGATGACCTGCCCCTGCTCGGCAAAGGATTTAATCGCGGCCATCAAACCGTCCAGGCCGTCATCAATCATCGGGTTGTGCTGCATGTAGACGGCCGGATCCATGTAGTTGGTCACCTTCTCCGGCGCAGCGCCGCCAAGCACATCGCGGACAAATCCAACAACCAGCTCTTTGTTTTCCTGGGTCTTGCCGAGGTCGGTGATTTCCGCCGGACCGTCCGTCATGGATCGCCCGGAAACAGTCGTTTCGGGCTTGGGCTGAAGGTTGTCCCAATGTTCTGCAACCACTCCGTCCTCAACCCGGAACACATCGAAGGCAATCAGGCTTGGCGCACCAAACGCGTCCGCGTTGTCGTAAGTGTTGTGCAGGACAACGTAGTTCCCCTCGGAAATAATCCGGTGGGTCGTTGTGGTCATACCGGAGGCCTTAATCGCCGGGATAACCGACAGCAGCCCGTCCGCACCGGTCGCAATTGCCGGATTGTGTTGAATGTAATCTGGGGCCAACAGGGGCTTGGCTGCCTCGGGGTCATGATCTGCAAAGGCAGCGGTCAAAAGCGCAACAACCAGTTCTTTCGGCGACATGGGAACATCCTTTCGTTTGTCATTGCACTAGTAAGTATTCAAAACGCACTAGATTGCAATTACGCACTTTAAAGGTATGTGGTATGCCCTAGGATACCGCCTTTATTCCAGGACCTTGCAGGAACCCATTTTAGTATGATATTCAGCTTTGGTATCCATTCCGCACCACGGAAGACCAATGTTACCGATTGGCGTTGCAAACAAAGCGGAAGCGTCGAACTGTTCCATCCGCTCCGTCCTGTCAAATGTCACCGGCAAATGGCGGATGATCATCATTCTCGCGCTTGAAGACGGCCCGAAACGCTTCGGCGCGATCAAACGCTGCATCGGAGATGTTACTCAGCGCGTCTTAACGGAAAACCTGCGTGGCCTTCAGCGCGACGGTTATCTTACCCGCACGGTCGACCCGGGCCCGCCAGTGGCCGTTTCTTATGAATTGACACCGTTGGGCCATGAATTGCTGGCGAACCTGAAACCGCTGGTCTTCTGGTCTGCCGAACAAATGAACCAGGTCAAAACCGCCCGAATGGAATACGACAAGGCGCATCCTGACTGATTTTTGACCCTTCCCAACCCTAATCCGAGACGATTTCGTTCAGGTCAGCGTTTCAGTTTGAGGAGCGCCCCTGGTTCTCCTCCGCAGTGACAACAGTAACTGGCGTTGGCTCCCAAAACAAAAAAGCCCGGGCAAGACCCCGGGCTTTTCCAATTCTTTAGCTGCCAAAAAATTCTTATGAATGGATCGGCTTGGCGAAGGCGCCCATGGCGGCTTCCTTGACGGCTTCCGACATGGTCGGGTGGGCGTGGCAGGTGCGGCCGAGGTCTTCGGCTGAGCCGCCGAATTCCATCAGGACAGCGGCTTCGTGGATCATTTCGCCCGCGCCGAACCCGACGATGTGAACGCCCAGCACCTGATCGGTCTTGGCATCAGACAGAACTTTGGCAAAACCATCGGTGTGGTTCATCGCACGTGCCCGGCCGTTGGCTGAGAAGTTGAATTTGCCAGTCTTGTACTCAATGCCGGCAGCTTTCAGCTCTTCTTCGGTCTTGCCGACGGAGGCGACTTCCGGCTGGGTGTAAACAACGCCCGGAATGACATCGTAATTCACGTGACCAGCCTGACCTGCCAGGATCTCGGCAACCGCAACCCCTTCATCTTCCGCCTTGTGAGCCAGCATCGGACCAACAACCACATCGCCGATGGCATAAATGCCGTCGACGTTTGTCTTGTAATGGGTGTCGATGGCAACCCGGCCGCGGTCATCGAGCGCAACACCAGCGGTCTCCAGGCCGAGGCCTTCGGTGTAGGGGCGCCGCCCGATGGCCACCAGAACGATGTCGGCCTCAAGAACTTCCGCATCGCCGCCTGCTGCCGGTTCAATCGAAACCGCCAAGCCCTTGCCCTTTTTCTCAACGCCAGTGACTTTGGAGGAGAGCTTGAACTTCATACCCTGCTTCTTCAGCATCCGATTGAAGTTCTTCGAGACATCGCCGTCCATCGGGCCAAGAATCTTCGGCAAGAATTCAACAACGGTGACTTCCGAGCCAAGGCGGTTCCATACGGAGCCAAGCTCCAGGCCGATAACACCGCCGCCAACAACGATCAGTTTGCCAGGAACCTTGTCCAGTTCCAGCGCGCCGGTGGACGACACGACCTGCTTTTCGTCGATTTCAACACCCGGCAGCGGCATAACATCGGAGCCGGTGGCAATGACGATGTTCTTGGTGTCCAGTACGGTGGCCTTGCCATCGTCGGCGATGACTTCAACCTTGCCTTGTCCCAGGATCTTGCCAGTGCCGGTATGAACGTCAATCTTGTTTTTCTTCATCAGGAAGGAGATGCCACTGACATTGGCATCCACCACATCCTGGCGGTGTTTCATCATTTCCGGCAAGTCGAGCTTCGGCTTGGAGACCTTGATGCCCAGCTTTTCAAAACCATGACCGGCTTCTTCGAACATTTCAGAGGCATGCAACAGCGCCTTCGACGGAATACAGCCGATGTTCAGGCAGGTGCCGCCAAGGGTCGCGCGTTTTTCGACAACCGCGGTCTTCAGACCGAGCTGAGCCGCCTTGATCGCACAGACATAGCCGCCAGGGCCGGTTCCGATGACGACAAGATCATATTGGGACATTGTGGGTCGCCTTTGCCTTCTTCAGTTCTTTTTCCGCTATATAATGCGGATCAGGGTAGTATCGCGCGGCCGCCGGAAACATCCAGGATCGCGCCGGTTGTGTAACTTGCTTCGTCAGACAGCAGCCACTTGATGGCCTTGGCCACTTCTTCGGCGCTGCCTGCGCGTTTCATGGGAAGCTTGGATTCCAGTTGCGCCACCCGGTCGGGCAGGCCGCCGGAGGCATGAATTTCCGTGTCAATGATGCCGGGCCGCACCGCATTCACACGAATGCCCTCGTCGGCAACTTCCAGAGCCAATCCAACGGTCATCGTGTCGATCGCTCCCTTGGAGGCAGCATAGTCGACATATTGGTTCGGCGAACCGAGCTTGGAGCCGGCAGAGCCCAGGTTGACGATTGCCCCGCCTGTGCCGCCATGTTTGGTGGACATGCGTTTGACCGCTTCGCGGGCACACAGGAACGATCCGATCAAGTTGATCGAGAACATCCGAATTAGCCGGTCGAGCGACATTTCATCAACCCGCTGTGGGTTGTCGACCACTCCAGCGTTGTTGACGAGGCCAACAAGCGTGCCCTGGTCATCGCAGGCGGAAAAAATCGCCAGAACGTCAGCTTCCGATTGCACATCGCCTTGGATCGCAAAGGCCGACCCGCCACGCGCTTCAATATCAGCGACGACCGCATCGGCTGCCGTCTTGTTGTGCACGTAGTTGACCGCGACCGTGTGGCCAAGATCTGCTGCGGCAAGACAGGCCGCAGCGCCAATGCCGCGGCTGCCGCCAGTGACCAGAACAATGCCCGCCGCCATCCGTTACTGCTCCGCCAACGCGAGGCGCAGGCCAAAGCCGGCAAAGGTGGCCGCAATGGTCCGGCGCATCCACAACATCACCTTATCGCTCTTCAGCACTTTCTCACCGACCAACGCGGCAAAAAGACCGTAGATGATGAAGACGGCAAAGGTCATGGCCATAAAGACACCACCGAGCAGCAGCATATCCAACGTTGGATTGGCGGCGACCGGATCAACAAATTGCGGCAGAAACGCCAAGAAGAACACCGTCAATTTCGGGTTCAAGATGTTGATTAGGAATGCGGTGCGCGCTGTTGCCAGAAGGCTCTTGCGGCTGGATTTATCCGCCTTCAATTCCAGCGGCCCACTATCTTTCAACGTCTGCCACGCCAGATAGAGCAGATAGGCAACACCAGCGTATTTCACCAATTGGAAGATCAGCGCGCTGGTGTGCATCAGCGCGGCCAGTCCAACAACGGAGGCGAGAATCGCCGGAATTATTCCAAGAGTGCAGCCGAAGGCAGCAGCGATTGCTGCCTGCCGACCTTTTCCAAGTCCAACCGCCACGGTGTAGACCACACCAGTACCGGGGACCAACACCACGATCAGGGCGGTGATCAAAAACTCCAGACTCATATTCCGGCTCCTCTGAGCGTCGGAGGGGGAAAGGCCTGGATCAGAGATCCAGAACCAAACGCTGCGGGTCTTCCAGGCTTTCCTTGACGCGGACCAGGAAGGTCACGGCTTCCTTGCCGTCAACGATGCGGTGATCGTAGCTGAGCGCCAAATACATCATCGGGCGGATGACGACCTGACCGTTCACGGCCATCGGGCGTTCCTGGATCTTGTGCATGCCCAGAATGCCGGACTGCGGCGCGTTCAGGATCGGAGAGGACATCAGCGAGCCGTAAACACCACCATTGGAGATGGTGAAGGTGCCGCCGGTCATGTCGGCCATGCCGAGTTTGCCGTCGCGCGCCTTGCGGCCGAGATTACCGATCTCCTGCTCGATTTCCGCAATCGACATCTGGTCAGCGTCGCGGACAACCGGAACCACCAGACCCTTGTCGGTGCCAACAGCAACGCCGACGTGGCAGAAGTTTTTGTAGATGATGTCAGTGCCATCGATCTCGGCGTTTACGGCCGGGATTTCTTTCAGCGCGTGGGTCACGGCTTTGGTGAAGAAACCCATGAAGCCGAGCTTGACGCCATGTTTCTTCTCAAACAGGTCCTTGTACTGCTTACGCAGCTCCATGACCGGACCCATGTCCACTTCGTTGTAAGTGGTCAGCATGGCCGCTGTGTTCTGAGCATCTTTCAGGCGGCGCGCGATGGTCTGACGCAGCTTGGTCATGCGCACGCGCTCTTCACGCACTTCATCTTCCGCTGCGACCGGGCCACGGGCAACTGGCGTCGAAGCCGGAGCAGCCGTTGCTGTTGCACCAGACGCAATAGCGTTGATGACATCGCCCTTCAGAACCTGGCCGCGTTTGCCGGAGCCAGCAACCTGATCGGCAGAAATATTCTTTTCAGCCATCATCTTGGCCGCAGACGGTGCCGGCGGCATGGATGTGCCTGCACTCGCCGCCGGAGCAGCGGTAGGAGCGGGAGCACTTGCAGCCGGAGCAGCTGCGGCACCTGCACCAGACGGATCGATCTGGCAGAGCAGAACACCCGGCTCCACAGTTGCACCGGTTTCAGCGGCAATCGCGACAACAGTGCCACCGACTGGGGCCGGAACTTCCTGAGCGGCCTTATCGGTTTCCAGTTCGACCAGCGTGTCATCCGCCTTGACGACATCACCAACTTTGACGCTCCACTCGCCGACCTCAGCTTCGGTGACGCTCTCACCTGCACTCGGCGTCACGACATCGACCAGCTCAGCCTTAGCCGCAGCCGGTGCTTCTTCTTTTTTGGCCGGAGCGGCCGCTGCAGGAGCAGCAGTAGCGCCAGCCCCTTCTGCGATCTGACCAAGCAGGGCGCCGACTTCAACAGTGTCGCCTTCCTTGACCACGATGGATTCCAATGTTCCGGATGCCGGTGCCGGAACTTCAACGGTCACCTTGTCGGTTTCCAGTTCGACCAGCGGTTCATCCTGGTTGATGGCATCGCCTGGTTTCTTGAACCACTGAGCAATGGTTGCCTCGGATACAGATTCACCTAGCGTCGGGACGCGAATTTCGGTTGCCATGGTTGCCTTCTCTTAAATTTCCCAGGCCAATTTCGATGGAGGGGGCCCCTGCCCCCTTCCGTGATCAGTTTCCGAGTGCCTCTTCGAGGAACGCCTGCATCTGAGCCAAATGCGCAGACATCAAGCCTGTTGCAGTCGATGCCATGGCAGCCCGTCCGGCGTAGCGCGGACGCTTGTGCTTGGCGTCGATCTGTCCCAGGACCCACTCAATATACGGTTCGACAAAGAACCAGCTGCCCATGTTCTTCGGCTCTTCCTGGCACCAGACCATCTCCGCATGCGGGAAACGGGCCAGCTCCATCATCAGAGCCTTTTTCGGGAATGGGTACAGCTGCTCAACACGCATCAGGTAGATGTCGTTGAGGCCGCGCTTCTCGCGCTCTTCGTAAAGGTCATAGTAGACCTTGCCGGAGCACATGACGACGCGCTTAATCTTGTCGTCGGAAACCAGCTTTGTTTCAGCCGCCGGATTAGATTCCGCATCATCCCACAGCAGACGGTGGAACGTGCTGTCCGGGCCGAGTTCCTCGATCTTCGACACTGCCTTCTTGTGACGCAAGAGCGATTTCGGCGTCATCAGAATGAGTGGCTTACGAATATCGCGGCGCAACTGACGGCGCAGGATGTGGAAGTAGTTGGCCGGAGTCGAACAGTTCGCGACCTGCATGTTGTCTTCCGCACAGAGCTGAAGATACCGCTCCAGGCGGGCAGACGAGTGTTCGGGTCCCTGACCTTCATAGCCATGCGGCAGAAGACAGACCAGACCAGACATGCGTAACCATTTCCGCTCACCGGAGGAAATGAACTGGTCGAACAGGACCTGCGCCCCGTTGGCAAAATCACCGAATTGGGCTTCCCACATGGTTAGGGCCGTCGGCTCGGCCAGCGAATAGCCATACTCAAAACCAAGCACCGCTTCTTCTGAGAGCATCGAGTTGATGACCTCATAGCGCTGCTGGTTTTCGTCCACGTGGTTCAGCGGAATGTAGCGGCTTTCATTTTCCTGATCGTAGAGCACAGAGTGGCGCTGGGAGAACGTGCCACGCTCACAGTCCTGACCGGAGAGGCGCACCGGATGGCCTTCCTTCAAAAGCGAACCAAAGGCAAGAGCCTCGGCAGTCGCCCAGTCAATGCCTTCCCCAGTTTCGATCATGCGTTCACGGTTGTTCATGAAACGCGCAATCGTGCGGTGCGCATTGAAGTCGTCCGGGATCCGAGTGAGCCCCCGCCCGAGTTCTTTCAGCTCATCAAGCGGCAAGCCGGTTTCCCCACGGCGCGGATCTTCTTCGTCATCCGCGCGTTTCAAACCAGCCCATTTGCCGTCAAGCCAATCAGCCTTGTTCGGCTTAAACGCCTGGCCGGAATCAAACTCCGTATCCAGATGTTTGCGCCAATCGGCCTTCATCCGGTCGACGTCTTCCTGCTTCATCACACCTTCATTGATCAGCCGGTCGGAATAGAGCTGCAAAGTGGTCTGATGCTTGCGGATCTTGCGGTACATGATCGGCTGGGTGAATGCCGGCTCGTCACCTTCGTTGTGGCCAAAGCGGCGGTAGCAGATCATGTCAATGACCACCGGACGGCCGAACGTCTGGCGGTATTCGATCGCGATCTTTGCGGCAAAAGTGACGGCTTCCGGATCATCCGCATTGACGTGGAAGATTGGAGATTCGATCACCTTTGCCATATCCGACGGATAGGGCGAGGACCGCGAGAAACGCGGGTTGGTGGTGAAGCCGATCTGGTTGTTGATGATCACATGGATCGAACCGCCGGTCCGGTGGCCGCGCAGTGCGGACAGGCCGAAACACTCAGCGACAACACCCTGACCAGCAAAAGCTGCATCGCCATGCAGAAGCAGCGGCAGCACAGTGGTGCGGTCAACTTCGGTCGTCGTGATAAATGTGCCGTTATCAGCAGCAGCAAGTTGGTCCTGCTTGGCGCGCGCCTTGCCGAGGACGACTGGATTGACGATTTCCAGATGCGACGGGTTCGCCGTCAGCGATAGGTGGACGTCGTTGCCGTCAAAGGAGCGGTCGGAGGATGCACCAAGGTGATATTTCACGTCACCGGAGCCTTCAACATCGTCCGGCGCGTAAGACCCGCCCTTGAATTCGTGGAAGACAGCGCGATGTGGTTTGCCCATCACCTGGGTCAGCACGTTCAAGCGGCCTCGGTGGGCCATGCCAAGCACGATGTCCTTAAGGCCCATCTGGCCGCCGCGCTTGATGATCTGTTCAAGCGCCGGGATCAAGGCTTCACCGCCATCCAGGCCGAAGCGCTTGGTGCCGGTGTATTTCACATCAAGGAATTTTTCGAAGCCTTCAGCCTCAACCAGCTTGTTGAGGATTGCTTTCTTACCTTCAGAGGTAAAGGCAACCTGCTTGTCCGGACCTTCGATGCGCTCCTGAAGCCAGGCTTTTGCCGCCGGGTCGGAGATGTGCATGAATTCAACGCCGAGCGTCGAGCAATAGGTCCGCTTCAGGATATCCAACATCTCACGGATGGTGGCGTATTCCAGTCCGAGAACATGATCGATGAAGATCTTGCGGTCCCAATCAGCTTCGACGAAGCCATAGGACGACGGGTGCAATTCTTCATGATCGCCCTTGCCGGCCAGCCCCAGCGGGTCGAGATCTGCGTGAAGGTGACCACGCATGCGATACGCGCGGATCATCATCAGGGCGCGGACAGAATCGCGTGTCGCCTGATGAACCTCGGCGTCCGATATCGGCGCACCTTTTGTTTCCGCTTTTTTCTTTAGCTTGTCTTCAAGCTTTTTCTCAATCGGCGCCCAATTGCCGTCAAAGGCATTGACGAGATCGCCGCTGGCCTCAACCGGCCAATCCTTGCGCTTCCAGGGCGCGCCGCGGGCTTCTTTTAGGACCGCTTCTTTTTCATCCTGGAAAGCCGCGAAGAAATCTTGCCACTCCGGATCAACCGAATGGGGATCAGTCTTGTAGCTTGCGTAGAGGTCTTCGATATAGGCTGCGTTGGCGCCGTAAAGCAACGACGTCAGTGCGAATACGTTGTTCGCTTCCTGCCGTGCCATGTTCACTCAGCGGAGGGCTTCTCCGCCCTTATTCTTTGGCGGGCCAAAAACTGGCCCGCGGCCGGTTCCCTACAAAGACCGGCGCACATCACCGGTCCCTCGAAAAGTTGGAGCAAAGCCCCAGATTGCGGCACGTTGCCGCGCCGTAACCTATCCTTTGGACCATGCAGCAGGAAACGTAAACAGTTTCCGCTACCTGCTGCAGTTTTTTTGCAAGAATTAGCCCTTCAACACTTCGAGAAGTGTTTCGCCGAGCTTCGCCGGGGACGGTGACACTTTGATGCCAGCTGCTTCCATGGCTGCAATCTTGTCTTCCGCGCCGCCTTTGCCGCCGGAAATCACAGCGCCCGCGTGACCCATGGTGCGGCCCGGAGGGGCTGTGCGGCCAGCAATGAAACCAGCCATCGGCTTGGAGCGACCCTTCTTGGCTTCGTCCTTGATGAACTGAGCGGCTTCTTCTTCAGCAGACCCGCCGATTTCACCGATCATGATGATGGATTCTGTTTCATCATCGGCCAGGAACATTTCCAACACGTCGATGAACTCAGTGCCCTTGACCGGGTCACCGCCGATGCCGACAGCCGTTGTCTGGCCGAGACCAGCGTTGGATGTCTGGAACACAGCTTCGTAGGTCAGCGTGCCGGAACGGGAAACCACACCAACGGAGCCCTTCTTGAAGATGGAGCCCGGCATGATGCCGATCTTGCACTCTTCAGGGGTCAGGATGCCCGGGCAGTTCGGTCCAAGCAGACGGGAGTTGGATTTTTCCAACCGGCGCTTGACCTTGACCATGTCGGCCACCGGGATGCCCTCGGTGATGCAGACGATGAACGGGACTTCCGCATCGATCGCTTCGATGATCGCTGCGCCCGCGCCTGCCGGCGGGACGTAGATCACGGAGGCGTCTGCGCCGGTTGCTTCCTTGGCTTCACCAACAGTGGCAAAAATCGGCAGCTCAGCAGCGCTTTCCAGACCGGAAGACCAGCTCTCGCCGCCTTTTTTCGGGTGCACACCAGCGACCATCTTGGTGCCGTAATATTCCAGTGCCTGTTCCGTGTGGAAGGTGCCGGTTTTACCGGTCAGGCCCTGAACGATGACTTTCGTGTCTTTATTGACGAGGATCGACATTTACGCGCCCCCCTTAACGGCTTTCACGATTTTCTGGGCGGCGTCGTCGAGATCGTCAGCGGCGATCACATTCATTCCGCTGTCGGAAATGATCTTCTTGCCGAGCTCAACGTTGGTACCTTCGAGGCGCACAACAAGCGGAACCTTCAGACCAACTTCGGTCACAGCGGCCAGAACGCCTTCTGCGATGATGTCGCAGCGCATGATGCCGCCGAAAATGTTGACCAGGATGCCTTTGACGTTCGGATCAGAGGTGATGATCTTGAACGCAGCCGTCACCTTCTCCTTGGTCGCACCGCCACCAACGTCGAGGAAGTTGGCTGGTTCAGCACCGTAGAGCTTGATGATGTCCATGGTTGCCATGGCAAGGCCGGCGCCATTGACCATGCAGCCGATGTCGCCATCCAGCGCAACGTAAGCGAGATCGTATTTGGACGCTTCGATTTCCTTGGCGTCTTCTTCGGTCTCATCACGCAGAGCCATGATGTCGTCGTGGCGGAACAGGGCGTTGCCGTCAAAGGACACTTTGGCATCGAGGACACGCAGGTGGCCGTCTTTCATGACGATCAGCGGGTTCACTTCCAGAAGCGCCATGTCTTTTTCAACGAAGGCTTTGTGGAGGATCGGGAACAGCTTGAAGCCATCTTCACGTGCCGCACCGGTCAGCTCCAGAGCGTCGCACAGCTTGGCAGCGTCCGCTTCGGTTACGCCAGTGTCCGGATCGATCGGCAGCGTGATGATTTTTTCCGGTGTCTCTTCGGCGACAGCTTCAATGTCCATGCCGCCTTCAGTCGAGACAACAAATGCCGGACGGCCAACGGTGCGGTCTACCAGGATCGAGAGGTAAAGCTCGCGCTCGATGTCGGCACCGTCTTCAATGTAGAGACGATTGACGACTTTGCCTGCGTCACCGGTCTGGGCGGTCACCAGCGTGTTGCCGAGCATTTCTGCCGCATGCGCTTTGACTTCGTCCAGAGAGAAGGCGAGGCGGACACCACCCTTGGCGTCGGCATTAAGTTCTTTGAACTTGCCCTTGCCGCGGCCACCAGCGTGGATCTGCGATTTCACAACCCAAAGCGGGCCCGGCAGGCTTTTGGCGGCGGCTTCTGCTTCATCGGCAGAAAAGATCGCAACGCCCTCGGCCACTGGAGCACCGAATTCCTTCAGCACGGCCTTGGCCTGGTATTCATGAATGTTCATGTGTTTCCCCCGTTGTCGGAGGACCGCCCCAACACAGGGCGGCCGCTAAAACTTTTGGCAGGCACTTATTAAGCCAGCGCCGGCTGGATCTTCTTGCAGGCGTCAACCAGACCATCGACGGACGCGACCGACTTTTCAAAGCCAGCTTTTTCGTCGCCTTGCAGGTCGATCTCGATGATGCGCTCGACACCTTCGGAACCAATCACGACCGGAACCCCGACGTAGGTGTCTTTCAGGCCGTACTGACCGTCGAGTGCTGCCGCACACGGCAGGACGCGTTTTTTGTCTTTCAGGTAGCTTTCAGCCATCTGGATCGCGGAAGCCGCCGGTGCGTAGAAGGCAGAACCGGTTTTCAGGAGGCCAACGATCTCCGCGCCGCCATCACGGGTGCGCTGAACGATTTCTTCCAGACGCTCGGCTGTGCACCAGCCCATCTTGACCAGATCCGGCAGAGGGATACCGGCAACGGTGGAGTAGCGTGTCAGCGGCACCATGGTGTCGCCATGGCCGCCCAGAACGAACGCGGTGACGTCTTCAACGGAAACATTGAATTCGTCTGCCAGGAAGTAGCGGAAGCGCGCACTGTCGAGAACGCCAGCCATACCGACGACTTTGTTCTTCGGCAGACCAGAAAACTTCTGCAGCGCCCAGACCATGGCGTCGAGCGGGTTAGTGATGCAGATGACAAAAGCGTTCGGTGCGTATTTGGCAATGCCTGCACCGACCTGCTCCATGACCTTCAGGTTGATTTCCAGAAGATCGTCGCGGCTCATGCCCGGTTTGCGCGGAACGCCGGCGGTGACGATGACAACGTCAGAGCCTTCGATCGCTTCGTAGCTGTTTGCGCCAGCGAGTTTGGCATCAAATCCGTCGACCGGGGACGATTCTGCAAGATCAAGTGCCTTGCCTTGTGGCATCCCTTCGCTGATGTCGAAGAGGACGATGTCTCCCAGTTCCTTCAAACCTGCTAGATGAGCGAGTGTGCCGCCAATCTGACCTGAGCCGATCAAGGCAATCTTGTTCCGCGCCATATCGAAAGTTTCCCTTTACGTAAGATGGAACTCTATGCCATCCGCCGATGACTGACGATGGCACTACTCCCTTTGCTTCGCCTGCGCAACCTCGCCAAAAGAATATTGCGCTGGCGAAATCAAATTTTTTCATTTCTTCCCGCACACATTCCTAACCTATAGGGAATGCGTACCTATGCGTGCGCCTCGCGCCGATCACCCGCCAGATAGGCTTCAGAACGCATTTCGATCAAACGCGACGCCGTGCGGTCAAATTCAAACGCTTCCGTCCCGTCTGCGGCAACATAAAGGTCGGTCGGTTCGGCCTCAGCGGAGATGATCAGTTTGATACCGTTGTCGTACAACGTGTCGATGAGCGTGATAAATCGCTTGGCTTCATTGCGCCGGGCTTTCGACATCACGGGAACGTCTTCAAGGAACACCGTGCCATAGGCATGGGCAATGCGCAGATAATCACTTGCGCCAAGTGGCTGCATGCAAAGTTCCGTAAACGTAAAGCGCGCCGCGCCTGCGGCCGTACAGCGGATCGGGATTTTCCGGCCCTTGTTTTCCAGCTCCTCGGCATGCGGTTTCATACCATGCGTCAGCTTCTGCCAAAGACGGTCCATTTGTGCGTTTGCATCATCGCCGAGCGGCGTCAGATAAATCGGTGCACCTGCCAGTTTTTCCAGACGGTAATCCGTTGGCGAATCCAGATGCAGCACACTGACTTTGGATTTTAGAAGGCCGATAAAGGGTTCAAACAACTGCCGGTTCAAACCGTCCTTATAGAGAAGATCTGGATCGACATTCGAGGTGGCGACCACGATCACACCAAGCTCAAACAATTGGGTAAAGAGCCGTCCAAGGATCATCGCATCGGCAATGTCGGTAACGGAAAACTCATCGAACAGAAGGAGCCGGGTTTCTTCGGCAATTTGAGCCGCCACTGGCGGGATAGGATCATCACCCTTCACTTCACCGCGTTTGTGCGCTTGCCGGTGTGCGTGAATACGCTCATGTACATCCGCCATGAACTCATGGAAGTGAACGCGGCGTTTGCGCTGGATGACCGTGACCTCATAAAAGAGGTCCATCAACATGGTTTTCCCACGGCCAACGCCGCCCCACATGTAAAGCCCCTCAACCGAGGCCCACAGCTGGTTCTTCTTTTTGGCAAACAACCAACCCAAAGAACTCTTTTTGGACGCCAGACGGGTCTCACCCAAACGTGTGTTGAGCACATCAAGATGCCGGACGGCTTCGCGCTGAACAGGGTCTTCAGAAATCTCGCCGGATGCGACAAGTGCATCATAACGGGCGCCCAAGGCGCGGTTGACCGGCAATTCCAGCTTCAAGGGCAGCGCTCCATTCATGACTGGTCATGGAGAATTAGACGGAACCTATTGCCCGGCGAAATAAAGTCAATCGGCCGTTGATGCAAGCCACCAAAAGGCGAACATCATATGCCCTGCCGTCTGGCGACCTCGTGACTACTGGCTGGTAGGTTCAATATAAACTGCTGTTTTTGATGAATATTTTGAATTTCATTTTCCCCAAAAACCTCTAGCAACCTCCGCATTTTTTGCAGTGTTGAAACCCATCCGCAATACACCTTATGATATATGCTTCACTAGCATGCACGGAGTGGTTATAATGCCTAGTCTCTTCCGCCGGTGCACCGACTACTCGAATTTTTTTATATCCCGATCTGCAAGATTTCTCTTGCGCGATTTGCTTTGCGGGATCCCGGTTCTTTTAATCTTATCGTTTTTGCCGCTATCCGCGTTGGCCCAAGACGCAGGTCTTAAAAAAATTCGCCTCGGCGTCGCATCCGTCGTCGGTGACGCCACAACAATTTACGCGTGGCATCAAGGCTGGTTTGCCGAAGAAGGGCTGGATGTCGAGTTGGTTCAAAACTCCGCAGGTGCGATCAATTTGCGGCAAGTTCTAAAAGGCGATCTGGATATTGGAACGGTAGCACCGACACCGATTGTCTATA
Source organism: Roseibium sp. (assembly GCF_965216085.1). GTDB lineage: Bacteria > Pseudomonadota > Alphaproteobacteria > Rhizobiales > Stappiaceae > Roseibium. The sequence goes on from NZ_OZ244138.1 coordinate 5,239,007, forward strand.
CCGCCATGGGCCGGAGTGGCTTGGACCCGAATTTCAGAATATTCGGCAGTATTATGCGCTCTACGCGGATGAGCAATCTGGTTGTGCTCGATTCCCGGAAAATCCAGGATGTTAAATCCCTAAAGGGCAACCGCATTGCCCTTCAACAAGGAACTGCATCCGAATTCTTCTGGCATCAAATGGCAATCGCGCACCATCTGGATCCAGACACGGTCGAAATCGTGAATATGCGCACGCCTGAAATTCCGCAAAATGTGGGCAAAGACCAATTTGACGCTGCCATTGTCTGGATCCCCTATGAGCAAGAGCTGGCCCAGAAGGCCCGAACACCTGCAAAAATCTACAACGGCGATCAGTTTTTCACCACGAGCTGGCTGACTGTGGCTCAACCACAGTTCATCGCGGACAATCCTGAAATTATTGAAGGATTTCTCCGTGTACTGTTGCGCGCTCAAAATCTGATGATCGAAGATCCAATGACGATCGCCTTGGTTCAGAGCCAATATGTGGATGCCAGTCCGGAAGAGCTTTTAAGGTTTTATACGAGAGCGACCTACCACCTTGGCCTAACGGAGTCCCTACTAATTAACCTCACACGGCAAGGCGACTGGGCCATCAGAAAGGGGTATGTCAACCAAACCATTCCAGATTTTAGCGTTTATATGGATGCCGAGCCGCTCAAAAAGATCACACCGGAAAGTGTGATGCTACTGCAATGACCCTCTCAGCAACCACAATAGGCCGAACCGTCTTCGTACTTGTTGCAACCAGTTTCATTTGCCTGACTGTCACACTTTACCTAATGGTAACAGTCTATTGGACCTACAACCAAGACCGCAGTATCCTCCAGGAAATCAGCGAAACCATTGGCAGGACAAGCACATCACTTGGACTCTCTCCTTCCATGCCGCTCATCTACCGGCAGCAGCTGATCAGCAAAATCGTTCCGGCTTTGCAGGAACGAAGCGACAGCATTCCTCTAGACAAGTGGCAACAGCTGCAGAACCGCTTTGCCAATGCCCTCAGCGGCATCGAGAGCTACAATCAGGCCGTCAAAACCAATCATTCAGAAGAATATCTCGACCACTTGCATGTTCAGTCGATGATGCATCTCAGTTTGATCCTGGAAGAAAATGGCAAGCTTTCGCGCATTCTTTATGAACAGCAGGCCAACAGAACCCTGTTTTTCATGACGTTGACCGGCATTCTTTGTGTGATTCTAATGGCAGTCCTCACTGGGAGCCATGTACTCTTTCACAAGGTCTTGTTCCGGCCGATCATTCAGTCCGCAAAACATATCCGCGCCAATCAAGTCGCTCAGCTGCAAACGGGCAGCAGGCTGGCCGTCACCGAACTCTCCTGGCTGCTGATGTCCTTGAAAGAATCGTGGCATCAGCTCGAGGTCGACGCGACCCACGATCACCTGACCCGTTTACCGAACCGTTTGTTTTTTTCGCGCCGGCTGAACTTGTCGACCAATCAACTGGAGGAGAACAATCGCCATATCGCGATTTTGATGCTGGACCTGGATGATTTCAAATTGATCAATGACACACTCGGTCATCCGGCGGGCGATGAATTGTTAAAAGTACTGGCCAACCGGCTGTCTCGGGTGGTGCGGGGGACAGATTGCCTCGCACGCCTCGGCGGCGATGAGTTCGCCATAGTTCTTGAAGGGTTAGACCCAATTAGAGCGGAAGCTCAGACTGCAAGTGTCGCCGAAAAAATTTTAACGGCTGTCGAACAGCCCTTCGAAATTGCCGGACACTCGCTGTTGGTCCACCTGAGCATTGGAATAGCCCTCGGCCCCAAGGACGGCGGAGACCCCTCCTTGCTGATGCGCAATGCTGATGCTGCGCTCTACCGGGCGAAGGCTCAAGGAAAGGGCAAAAAAGCTTATTACTCTGAGGATTTGACCACCTCGATGGAGCAGAATCTCAGTCTAGAACGGGAAATAAAAGAAGGGCTGACCAGCGAACAATTTTATCTCGCCTTTCAGCCGAAAGTTGATACGCGTACCAACCGGGTTATCGGCCTGGAAGCTTTGCTGCGCTGGTCCCACCCCGAACGCGGCACCTTAAACCCAGCTGCTTTTTTACCCTTCGCTGAAAAAAACAGCCTCATGCACATGATCAACGATTATGTGCTCACCCGCGTTTTCCGCCAATGTGCGGACTGGCGGGCCATGGGCCGGACGGTGCCGGTGATATCGATCAACCTGGATGCGAATTACTTACGCATGGGGAATTTGTGCAAGAAAATCGAAGGCCTATGCAAAAACAATCACGTGAGCGCCGATTATTTCTGTTTTGAGATTACAGAGGGAACGTTCTTGAACTATTCCCAGGACACGAAGTTCACCCTCGACCTCCTGCGCCAGATGGGGATCAAAATCGCAATTGACGATTTCGGCACAGGTTTTTCCTGCCTCAGTTACATTCAGGATCTGCCTGTAGATGAGCTTAAGATCGACAAGAGTTTTATCAACAATGTAGACGGTCCCGACTATGAGTCACCCGTTCTTGAAGCCATCATGGCGCTCGGCAATGGCTACCATATTGGTTTGATTGCCGAAGGTGTTGAGACGGAACACCAACTGGAATACCTGCAGAGCCGCGGTTGCTTCACAATGCAGGGATACTTCACCGGTAAGCCAGTCCCCTCCGAATCCCTACCATGGAGCGACATGCAAGCCCCATCTGGCATGCGGTCGAGCCGGCCGGCGACCCTTTATTTGCAATAATGGCAACTTGCCTCGCATGCCGCTCCAGTCCGTCCACACAGCCCAGACCCAAAGGCGCTGTGTTAGCTGAAACCATCTTTGGCTCTGCCGCAAGAGCTTTCAACTTTGACATTACATGCAAAAAACCTCTCCGGCTAATGCCGGAGAGGGGGCCTCATCGGTCGATGGAGGAACACAGACTGATGAGCATGGTCCGTCAAAGCTGTAGAAGCTTTGATTTCCGTCCGGATTGAAGCTCTTGCACATAGAGCAGCTGCGCGACCAAGTGACATTCAGTCTTGTCATCTAGGTTTGCTTTCCGGCCACGGCCATCGGTTAAAAGCCAGGCGTTTCCGGGTTTTACCACATCACATTCGATTGGTTTATCTGGATCAAAACCGGATTTCTTGATCAAGAGATGGCCAGAGCGGCTTTCTGCGCCGACTTCCATGCCCTTCATTTCCATACGTAGGGCCCGGTACAATTGCTGCACAGAATGAGTTGCGACCATCACCGTCTTCACGTCGTCGCCATCCATGGCGGCAAACCGGAGAACACCTGCCTCTGCCGGAATTGTCGAATGCGAACAGGGTGTTTTCTGCACATCACCAAGCGTTGTCCACTCCGCGCGAAGGGTAACAGTTGCTGGTTGCCGTAAAGACACCATTTCCCGGCCAAGCCGCTTCTCGGCCGCCTTTTGCGGATTGCGGTCTGCCCGGCTTGATCGTTGGCTTTGGTTTGCAATAGATGTGCCGCCAATCCGCAAGCGGCGGAAAACAATTACATCTCGATTGAGGTCTGTGCGCTCAACCCGCCAGCCGGCATCAAGCCAGGAATTTTGATGGACGAGGCTACCGCCCGAATTTGCCCACCAGGTACGGTGCTCGCGGGCACTGCGGGGTAAGTTCGACCCGATAATGCTTTCGACTTCATCCAGCTTCGCTGCCCAGACAACATCATCCATCCGAGCGAGATGTTCTCGCAGAGGTTCATATTTTGACATTTGCACAGTCCTTAGTTGACTACGCAAATATACACGTTTTACGAGCGCTGTCTAGATAAAATACCGAGGGTTGTTAACGGTAAAGAGAAACCGGCGCCCCGGTCGCTGTCTGGCCGTCGAAACGCCCGGATTCACTGGAATAAAGCTGCGCAACGGTCTGCCCGCTTCCGTCTTTCAAGACCACTTGGTTGCCGTTTAAATCCCAGGCTGAGATTCCCGATAGGACCGGCTCGTTACAACCTCTGGTATTTGCTCTATAGCCGCCAGACCAGGTCGTCAAAGTCATGAATGCCATACAATTATCAGCGCCAGAAGCCAGTTTCCAGCCGCCCAACAGGTCTGTCCGGCCCACTTGTTGTGCATTGGCCGGTGCCGTGAGAGTACCAGCGGCACCGTTCGTTCCGGCGCCATCACCATCTATGGCAGCAACAGTGGTTCCTGCGCCGGGGGCATTGGGATCCAGTGGCTGCAACGCACCAGAATCAACCGGAGTGGTTGGCGTCGCAGGAAGCGGCTCAGCATATTTCGGACCGCTGGATAGCCGTTGACAACCGGCAGCCAGTATTACCAGTCCTACAACCAAGCCCATTTTTGCCGCACGTTTCATACCGAATCAGTCCCTTGATGGCGTCCCCACTGTGCCGCCACTCTTAGCCTACAATTTGTCGAAAATCCAAAGGCAGCACAGAAACTCTACAAATTTCCGTTAGGCGAGCTTATTCCCGGTGGATAGGTCTGAGGCCATCAGCGAAAACCTGCAGGCTTTTCACCTGTTACATTTAATGGCTCACAGTGTGAGATACGCGTAGTGAGGCTGGCGATAAAAAGAACTGTACAACCAAAGCCAGCAGGCAAAACGCGTGGCCAGTTAGAGCCTTCCACAGTTCACGCTCGAGCCTCAAACGGAACAGATGGATCTATCAGACCGTCGATCGCCAAGCAGATGCGCCGCAGATATTCAGAACACGCAGAGAAATCGTCTTTCGGTGCACCACTTTCCGCAACACTCCACCAATGGCTGGATGTGGTTCCTTTCCAAGCTGGTGGCTGGCAAATCGCTTTCATATCGGAAAGGTAGATGATGCGGTCCGGCACCTCCGCATGCGGCATAAGGAATACATCAAGCGGTTTGGGGGCCAAACCCTTTGCGCTGATACCATGGGCTGTTAACAGGCGGGTTGCATGTTTGCTGATCTGAGCGGCAGGCTGAAGGCCTGCAGAAAACGCCCGAATTAGCCCGCCGCTCCTTGCATTGAGACATGCCTCGGCCATTGGACCAAGCAAACTGTTATCGGGACATACAAACAACACAGTGGTTTTTGCCACGGGGCCATCCTCTAGCGACATCGTGCCGGGGTTTCCCCGACGTCGCGCATCCCATATCCAATGGTCTGGACTCTATTGTGACACCTCTAGGTTTTGCCCAGCTTTCAGCACCACCTGGTCTAAGCCGCCCCAAAACACATCCAAGCTGGTTACGTTTCCTCCTGGCGCTTTTCGGAGAAGGTATCATAGGCCGCCAAAGCTTCGGCACCGTAGATCATGGAGGGACCACCGCCCATATAGACCGCAACACCAATGGTCTCCATAATTTCCTCCCGGCTCGCACCGTATTTGGCAGCGGCCTTGGAGTGATAAGCCAGGCAGCCATCGCATCGGGCTGCAATGCCGATAGCCAATGCAATCAGCTCCTTAGTTTTTGAATCGAGCACCCCCGGTTTGATCGCGGATCTGGCAACCTCATGAAAGCCTTTGGTTACACCCGGTATTCCCGTTCTCAGATCCGCCATTCTCTTGTCGGTCTGGGAAATAAACGCTTGCCAATCGCTGACGGACATTTTTGTCTCCTGATTGCCGGTAAATTAGGCAATCACTTAAGACCGCTGCACGGCGGTTGGCGTTGATATCACTCAATTTGCGTGCCAATGACCTACGGTACGGACACACATATTTGGAGGCGTTCATGCCCATTTCCATCTGGTGCATTCTTGTTGCGGCGATCCTTCCCATTCTGTCGGCCTACCCTGCCAAGCTCAGTAAGGAGTTTGACAATTCCAACCCACGCGATCCCAACTACTGGCGCGAGGGGTTTCGGAGACGGGCACAAGCAGCCCAGGCCAATGGATTTGAAGCCTTTCCGCTGTTTGCTGTTTCAATAATCATCGCCATCGGTCAGGGCGGTGCGCCGCACTGGATCGACCAATTGGCTGTGCTTTTTATCCTTCTGCGGCTTATCTACGTTTTTTGTTATTGGACCAATCGTGCCACGCCACGGTCGATCGCCTGGGGCGCCGCCTTCCTGAGCTGCGTCGGAATTTTCACCAGTCCGCTATGGAGCTAATCGGCAACAGCGAGGAATTTTAAAACTTTGTTTTACCCGTAACATTTGCATGGCGGGCCAGCATTGGTTAACGATGCTCGTGTGGATCGAGCAGCGCAACCGTCAGGGGTATAGAGTGCGGACGACAGACCAGACGACCACAACACTGCCCACTCGCAATGATTCGGTGGCTTCCCGCCCTCCGGCCGATGAACACATCGTGGATGTTCTTATTGCCGAGCGCGGCAAGAAGGTCATGGCCAGCCCTTGGTGGCCTTTCATCCGGCCCTTTGCACTCAAAATATTGCGGTACCGCTCTGCCGTGGACATGGCCAACACCATTGACCAGATGAGCGCACTCGATGTGTTCCGCCATTTGAGCAATCTGCTAGAACTCAGAGTAAACACCCTTGGCCTGGAGCGCGTGCCGACGGACGGGCCCGTCGTTCTTGTTTCCAACCACCCAACAGGCATTGCCGATGGTGTCGTATTGTTCGACGCCATCAAAGAACGCCGTTCAGACCTGGCGATCTTCGCAAACCGCGATGCCATCCGCATCAATCCACAGCTTGCCGATATGATCATCCCCGTTGAATGGCGCGCCGATTTCAAAAGCCGGGAGAAGTCGAAAGAAACGCTAAAACTCGCGTCTTCGGCCTTTTCTCAAGAACGGGTCGTAGTGCTGTTTCCATCCGGCCGGCTGGCGTATTGGCACCAGGGCAAATTGACCGAACGCCCGTGGATGACGTCCGCCTTGGCTCTTGCCCGCAAAAACAAGGCCCCGATCATTCCGATGCACATGGGCGGACGGAATTCCGGCCTATTTTATTTTCTTGCCCGCGTTTCCACTGAGCTGCGGGACATGACCGTGTTCAACGAACTGCTCAACAAAAAGAATGCCGAGTTCCGTGTGCATTTCGGCAAACCGATCCGGCCGGACCGGCTTGCGGGCGACCTGAGTGAACTGACCGACCAGATGCGGGTCCACTGTGCTGAGACGCTGGCGAGCGATCCGGATGCGGAATTTTAAATAAAAGCGCCGCAAAGCACAGTCATCCACAGGCCGTGCAATTGCCCAAAGACTGCGAATAAGACATTGTGCGCTGAGTTCAGGAGAAACAATCGCACATGTCCGCTTCACCTGCGCAGGCCGCAGAGGAAATTCCTCCGATTCAAGTTTCAACAGCACCGCCGGTCACCGGCGAGGCCAAGCCTTTGGCTGTGCTTCAGAAAATCTTCGGCTTCAGCGAATTCCGCGGCAAACAGCAGGCAGTCATCCAAACCCTGGTCGATGGCCACGATGCAGTTGTGCTGTTCCCGACCGGCGCAGGAAAATCGCTTTGCTACCAGATTCCTGCCCTGTGCCGACGCGGCATCGGTATTGTTGTTTCGCCGCTGATCGCCTTGATGAAGGACCAGGTGGGCGCGCTAACGGCCGCCGGGGTTAAGGCAGCCGCATTCAATTCCACACTCAGCCCAGAGGAGCAGGCGGACCTGAGAGCACAGCTGCAACGCGGCGAACTCGATCTGCTCTATGTGACGCCAGAACGCCTCAGCAACGAAAACTTCCGGCGGCTTCTGGATACGCTGGAAATTGCGCTCTTTGCGATTGATGAGGCCCACTGCGTCAGCCAATGGGGGCACGATTTCCGCCCAGAGTATCTCAGCCTGTCCGCTCTTGCTGAACGCTATCCAGGTGTTCCAAGGGTAGCTCTGACGGCTACGGCCGATGCGCACACACAACAGGACATCCAGGCCCGGCTGAAACTGGATGACGCGGAGGTTTTTTCTACCAGCTTCGACCGGCCGAACATCCGCTACGAAATTGTCGAGCGTACCAACCAGCGCCAGCAGCTTCTCGATTTTCTGAAGAAACATAAAGGCGAATGCGGCATCGTCTATTGCCTCTCCCGCGCCAAGGTTGAGGACATTGCCGAGTGGTTGTGTTCCAAAGGGATTCGTGCGCTGCCTTATCACGCAGGACTTCCGGCCGAGCAACGCGCAGCAAATCAGGATGCTTTTTTGCTGGAAGAAGACCTGTGCCTTGTCGCGACCGTCGCATTCGGCATGGGGATCGACAAACCGGATGTGCGGTATGTGGCGCATCTCGATCTGCCCTCTTCCGTCGAAGCCTATTATCAGGAAACCGGTCGTGCTGGACGGGATGGTGCGCCCTCAGAGGCCTTCATGGCTTACGGCATGGCCGACCTGGTGCAGCGCCGGCGCATGATTGCTGAAGGTGATGCGCCCGATGAGGTCAAACGGGCGGAAAACGCCAAGCTGAATGCGCTTTTGGGTATTTGCGAAACGGCAGGATGCCGCCGCCAAGCGCTCCTGGCCCATTTCGGCGAGACTTATCCGAAGCCTTGCGGCAATTGCGACACGTGTCTCTCCCCGGTGGAAACCTGGGATGGCACCGAAGTTGCCCAAAAACTGATGTCGGCGATTTATCGCACTGGCCAGCGGTTCGGTACCGGCCATGTCATCGATGTCCTGCTTGGAAAGTCGAGCGAAAAAACAGCCCGGTTTGGCCATGACGGCCTATCCGTCTTTGGCATTGGCCAGGATCAGTCGCAGAAAACCTGGCAATCAACGGCCCGCCAGCTGGTGGCCGCCGGTTTTATCGACGTTGACCATGCGCAATACGGCGCGCTTGTGCTGACCGAAAAGGCAAGGCCGGTTTTGCGCGGCGAAGAAACAATCGATCTGCGCAAGGACCGCAACGCTGCCGGGCTAAAAAACACACGGACGTCTCGCGCGGCTTCCCTTGCCGACGAACTCGACCAGGAAGACCGGCTGCTGTTCGACCGATTGCGCCGCTTGCGGACTCAGATCGCCCGGGACCAGAACGTCCCACCCTATGTTGTCTTTCCAGATGCAACGCTTGCCGGTATCGCCGCCGCCCGCCCAGTAACCCCGGACGCGCTCCTGGCCGTTTCCGGCATAGGTCAGTCAAAACTTGAGAAATACGGCGACGCCGTCCTTGATCTTGTTGAGGCCTTTGAAGCCGGTGTCTAGAGCAGCAGCCGAAAACTGGGCCCTTAAGACCCAGCTTTCGGCAGACCTTTGAAGGCTTCTTTGCCCCAAACGGCTTTGACACGGGCATCCCGGCCACAGGCTTTGCGATACCCCTTGTAGGCATCGGCTCGTGTGACATAGCCAAAACGGGTCAGCGTTCGTTTCTGGCTCTTATAATAAGCCTGGTGATACTCTTCTGCCGGCCAGAAAACAGCAGCGCCCTCAATCGGTGTGACCACCTTTTGGCCCAGCACTTTCTCGGCTTTGGCAATTTCCTGTTTGGCTGCTTTTGCTTGTGCATCCGTTAGGGGATGAATGGCGGTCGAATAGCCAAAACCGCGGTCGCAGAACTGGCCCCCGCTGTCGGTCACATCAACCGTGCGCAGGAAAATCCCAAGCAATTCACCGTAGCTTATTTTGCTTTCATCAAAATCGACCTTCACGACTTCTCGATGGCCGCCGCGCTCATAGGTCTTGTAGGTGGGGTTTTCAGACGTTCCGCCGCCATATCCGGATACGACGTCGCGAACACCAGGCAGCTTTTCAAGATCCGATTCCACACACCAGAAACACCCACCGGCAAAGACGGCTGTTTCGGCAAGGGCGGGGGCTGTTGATGCAGCTCCGCTTATAAGGGCCGCAAGTGCAAACGGGACTAAGCGTTTCATAGAAATCCTCCATCAGTTGCCACCAGAGCTAACGCATCTGTTGATGAAGGCAACTCAACTCCGATGGCATTCCCGCACAAGCGTGTGAGGCCGATGTGACCGCTTCATCAAGCCAAGGGTTTCAGCCCCCTTGCAGGCAAGTCCCATCTAGTGCGCGTGCAGGTATGAACTTGGCCTAAGGCCCATCCTTCCTGCACGAACAATCCTTTGCTTTAAGCTTTCTAGCTGCTGGTTGAGGGCTGAAGCGGCCTCGCCCCGGACCAGTCGATCCTTTGTGTTGCGAACATCGTAACGGCAAGCGCCGCGAAGGCGATTATGGCGCCGATCAAGAGCGCATAGTCCTGTTCGCGCATAAGGGCATAGAGCGCTCCGAATACCCCGCCAAGCACTAAGGCCATAATCACACCGGCACTCCGGCTTTTTAAAGACGTGCCGACGTAGACCGTATTCAGAACCGTTGCTGCAGAGGCCGCTACTAAATAGGCCGGCCCGTATCCGATATGTTCCGAAAGGGCCAACAGCATCAGATAAAAGATGATCAGGGCAATGCCGACCAGCCCATACTGAATCCAATGAAATTGCCAGGTCGACCGCATCTCCAAAACAAAGACCGCCAAAAACGTCAGGCTGATAAAGCCGATGGCGTATTTCAGCGATCTGGAAATTGTTTGGTAGAAATTCACTGGTTCGACGAATTTAACTCCCATCAATTTGTCAGACAGCGGCAGCGTGCTGGTTTCCAGCATTTTAGGAATTCCGCGCGCCAGATAGGGGATCGTCCAGGCCGCTTTGAAACCCGTTTCGGTGATTTCCCGGTTTTCCGGAAGGAAAGCGCCGGTAAAGCCGGGGTGCGGCCAATCCGACTGCAGCTTAACTAATGTAGTTTGCCCGGCTGGCGCCACATAGATGGACCTGGAGCCATTCAGTTGCAGGGTCATGTCAAAAGAAAAACCCTTCTGCCAGACCGCAGGCAAGATAGCAGCATTGATGCCGGAACCGCCGTGTTTGGCAAGCGGTCCAAGCCCCGGTTCAAATTGGACAGTGGCCGATTTACTGACACTGAGAGCTACTTCACTGCGTAAGGCCCGAACATCCGATATGCCCAACACAACAGCCGCCTTACCGGCGGCAATGGCTATGGTTCCTCCATGTACGGGTTCAAACATACCGGGCGGTGGTGCCGTAAACCGGCCGGTGAGAGCAAATTTCCCTTGATAGACTGGCAATTTGTAGATGGATTTCCGGCGCTCTTCCACATCGACGTCTCCGGTCACCTCAAGGCGCTCCGGGAACAAAACCGCGGTCCGATGCCGAACCTCTTTTTTACGTTTTTCGCCCTCTCCGACGTGCACGGTCTCGGTGAACGGGATGACCAAGTAAGGGCCATTGACGGTCTGCGTTCCTCCCCAGGAGCGGGCGATATCTGTGGCCACATCGCGGGCGCGGTCAGATCGCTCTTCTACCAGTATCCAGACAAGCGTACTTGGTATGAGAAGAACGATGGTCAAAAGCCCAATCAAAACACATTTCACAGCCGGTGATTTCAGAACAGCCGGCAATCTTGGCGATAATTCTGTTTCCGATGAGCCGTTTCGCGGCCTTGGCGAACCTGCCGAAGGGTTTGTCATGTTGCGCAATCCTCTGCCTATAGGGCGCCCACAAGCATCATCAAAACGATACAATCAGAGGATAATTCGAAGCCTTGAAGGATTTTCCGAGGTGAAACTGTGGTGTTTGTTTGCCCGCAGACTTGTCAATTTAGGCAGGCAGCGGCTGCATTAACGTTACTTCTAGCAATGGAAATATTCGATCTCTGGTTCGCCAAATTCGACAATAAGCGGTAAATTTAACCTTGTGATAATTATATAGATTCTTAATATAATTCCAGTGTCTTTTACTCAAAAGGCCTCCAATCAACGTGAAAACCTGACGGAATCTGTTGTGAACAAAATACGGAAGAATCCTTGGCGCTGGCTGAAACTCAACTCGATTCAACTTTTGATCTCAACAACCTAACCTGCAACTCAAACTGTTTTCGCCGCAGCACGCCAAACGGCCGTTAACTGTGAAATGGGTTTATACCGAGTTTTTCGACAACCGTGACTTGTCATCACTCGGGTGGCTGGTTCTTAATATTTCGTAAATAGAAGGACACTGTGTGGATGACCCCGTTGAACACCATGGCTCTTCGAGCCAATGCTGATTTTGTGCGCCGCGCCAATTATCTTCCGGCTCTGGTCGAGCGGTTGGATCTGTTCAAGGCCGAAGCGCATCGCTTCATGCTTGTGGCGCATTTGTTTGACGACACTATGCGCATGATCGATGCCCTTTCTGGCATCATGGATTTCGACTCCATCGTCGGTATTCCATATTCATCGGGAAGTGACGCGATTCGCATCAAGTGGCAGTCCCGCTACGGCACCATTGTTCATTGTCCGAAGAGCGAAGACGAATTCAAAGACACGCTGGCCGCAGCCATTCAGAAGAGTTTTCTGCTGTGCCGGTCTTCCGGCCAGAAACTGGTCATTCAGGAAGTCGGTGGCTACGTGGTTGAGCTTCTGCATGAACGTTTCGCCGACCAGCTCGATCTTGTCGAAGGTGTCGTTGAAATCACCAAACAAGGCGTGTGGCGCGCCCAGCAGCTGGATCTGCAGGTGCCTGTTCTGCATTGCGCCGACAGCGAGCTGAAACGGCTGGAAGCCAAGCGGTGCGGCGAGACCATCGTGCGCTGCCTGGATGGCCTGTCACGCGACCTCGGCAACTCCCTGGCCGGCCGGCATGCGGCTGTGTTTGGCGCGGGCTGGATCGGTTCCGGTGTTGCCCAGGCTTTCCGGCGGCTCGACGTTATTCCGATGGTGATCGATACCGATCCGCTGAAGATTGCGGAAGCCCGCCTCTCCGGTCTGCACGCTGTTTTATCACCAAAAGATCTCGACAAATGCGACCTGGTGGTCGGAGCGACCGGCCGCCTGTCGATCACCGAACCAGTGCTGCGCCAACTGCGCGACGGCTGCATTGTCGCCAGCGCCAGCTCAAGGAGAATCGAGATCGACGTCGACTATCTGGAAACGATGCCGAGCGCAGACGTCCACCCGTCGATCAAAGCTTTTCATTTTCCTAAAGACGATGGTCACGGAGACCGCCAGATTTGCCTGGTGAACGATGGCTATCCCGCCAATTTTATTCCCGGATCGGGCAGTGTCGCCGATGAGATCGTGGAACTTATCCTCGGCGAACTGATCGTGCTGATGTCTGACATCACGCTCTACCCCTTCGAACCGGGCATTCATCGGATTGCGCCTGCCAGCGAGGCGCTTTGTACGCAGCTGTGGATTGAGCAAAGGGACCAACTATGACAGACGTGACCAACGAGTTGACGGTTCACTCACAGTACCTCGTGAAGAAACTGTCCAACTCCAAGCAGAACCTATACGGCACCGTCAAATTCGACGTCGTTTCCCGGAAAATCCGGTCCTGGGCAAAAGGGCGCACTGACGTTCCAAAAATCCTCGATATCGGCTGTTCCACATCGATTTCAAAAGAATACCTGGCTGCAACCGGCCTCAATTTTGAATATTGCGGCGCCGACTATGAAGCTGCTTTCCAGCCGGATATCGTGCTTGATGCTACGAAGCTGAGCGAGCACCGTGAGGATCTGCCTTGGCGTCCGGACGTCATTACCCTGCTCGATGTTCTGGAACATCTGCCCGGAAAGGCCAATGACATAGAATCCACCATGCGCCAGTGCTGCGAAGTGGTGAAGCCGGGTGGGCTGGTTCTGGCTGTCGTGCCGCAACTTTACCGGTTGGACCGGTTGAAGTTTGACCATCTGCACTATCCTGAACACCAAGTCCGTTTTACCTTGAAGGAATGGATGGACATCGTTGACCGGGCAGCCCACATCGAAGAAGTGCACGGTATTGGTTATTTGAGCGTCCTGCCCTACACGCCGATGTTCAGCCCCTGGTACAAAGAGCACAACCGGCACGGCAAACTGTTCCATCACCTGAGGTCGAAAACCTTTGAATGGGGCCCTCTGAAACCAGCTGAAATCGGCCTCACCCGGGCTCTCGGCCGTCTGCCAGGACTGCGTGGCTGGTGCAACAGCACACTGCTGGTGTGTCGAGCCAAGACATAAATCCTCTAAATGACTAGACGCTCCGGCACTTTTTGGAAGCCGGGGCGTTATTATTAAAAAGTGACCTGAAACACAGGTTTTCAAGTTTCATCGCCTTCTCAATTGCGCTCCCCGAATCCGCTTCCTAAGGTGTCGCTGTCTTTCAGCAAAAACCTGTGGTCACAGGGAGCTCTTCAATGTCATTGCATAAATCGAATTCAAGCCGCCGCGATGAGGTCTTCGACATCTATTCTCGCGATTTGGCCGAACAATCCTTGCCGAAGTTCAAGATGCCGGACAGAGCATCCCTTCCAGACACCGTATACAATCTGATCCACGACGAGTTGCTGCTTGACGGCAACTCCCGGCAAAACCTTGCCACCTTCTGCACCACCTTTGTCTCTCCCCAGGCGCAGCAGTTGATGCAAGACTGTGTCGATAAGAACATGATCGACCAGGATGAATATCCGCAAACCGCGGAGATTGAACACCGCTGCGTTCATATTCTCGCCGACCTTTGGAACGCTCCAGAAGCCCAATCAACGCTCGGATGTTCAACAACCGGCTCCTCCGAGGCGGCCATGCTCGGCGGGTTGGCACTCAAATGGAAATGGCGCAAACGCCAGGAGGCAGCCGGTAAACCGACGGACAAACCCAATCTCATCTGCGGCCCTGTACAGATCTGCTGGCATAAATTCGCCCGCTATTTTGATGTTGAATTGCGCGAGCTGCCGATCCTTGAAGGCGAACTTGGTATGACGCCTGCTCAGCTCTCCGAAGCTGTCGACGAAAACACCATTGGGGTGGTGCCAACACTCGGTGTGACCTTCACCTGCGTCTACGAACCGGTCGAAGAGATTTCTAAGGCCCTCGACAAGATCCAAGCCGAGCGCGGGCTGGATATCCCCATTCATGTCGACGCCGCTTCTGGTGGGTTCATTGCCCCCTTCCTTCATCCGGATGTTGTTTGGGATTTCCGGTTGCCGCGGGTGAAGTCCATCAACGCATCTGGTCATAAATACGGGCTTTCGCCGCTTGGGGTGGGCTGGGCGATTTGGCGCGAGCCGGAAGATTTGCCGGAAGAACTGATCTTCAACGTCGATTACCTCGGCGGTGAAGTGCCAACCTTTGCGCTTAACTTTTCGCGCCCAGCTGGCGAAATCGTAGCGCAGTATTACCAGTTCCTCCGCCTTGGCCGGGAGGGTTACACAAATGTGCAAGGAGCCTGCGCCGAAACCGCCCAGTACCTTGGCCGCGAGTTGGAGAAGACCGGCCATTTCAACATGCTTTACGACGGGGACGGCGGTCTTCCTGCAGTCTGTTACACATTAAAAAACAGCTCTGATCGGAGCTATACACTTTATGATGTGTCGGAGCGCCTTCGCATGCGCGGCTGGCAGATTGCATCCTATCCATTGCCGTCGAACCGGCATGATACCATCGTCCAGCGGGTCATGGTCCGCCATGGCATGGGCCGGGATCTGATGGCCCTCCTGGTTGAGGACATAAAGCGGACAATCGCCTTCCTCGACCGCAATCCAATGACCAACTCGGAAGCCAAGGCTTCCTTCCATCACGGGAAGTAAGCCGATGACTGACGCCTCTTCTGTAGCCACAGAGCGTAAACCTCAAAAGTCAGCCGCAGCTGGCCAAATCTCAGTACTCGGGCTCGCGATGATGACGGTCGCTGCTGTGGTCAGCCTGCGCGGTTTGCCCCTCATGGCGGTAGAGGGCACGACTTTGTTGTTTTACATCGGTTTTGCAGCCTTCATCTTCCTGATCCCAGCTGCTCTCGTGGCGGCCGAGCTTGGTGGTATGTTCGCCCATTCCACAGGCGGTATCTATGACTGGGTCAAGGCACCTTTTGGGGCGAGGGCTGGCTTCGTTGCCATCTGGCTGCAGTGGATCCAGAATGTTGTCTGGTATCCGACGGTCCTTGCGTTCGCAGCCGCTTCATTGGCGTATGTCATTGGAAGGCCGTCACTCGCTGACAATGGCATTTACACCGGAACAGTGATAATCGCAGCTTACTGGTTTGCCACTGCAATTGCGCTGACCGGCACCAGTGCCGCAGCCCGCTTTACTTCGGCCGGCTTCCTTCTGGGAACAGTTGTTCCGGGCTTGTTAATCATAGCTCTTGGAGCTGCCTGGATTGCTGACGGCCATACAATGGCATTCCTGACTGGAGCTGACGGATCAACAACAAGCGCATCGCATTTGCGGTTTTTTCCTCACATCACGGGGCTTTCTTCTCTGGCCTTTTTGGGCGGCATTGTTCTGCTTTTTGCCGGAGTGGAAGTTCATGCCGTCCACGCCAATGAACTGAAAAACCCTTCCCGTGATTTTCCAAAAGCCATTCTCCTGTCGGTGCTGATCATTGTGGCCCTTTTCCTGCTTGGATCACTGGCACTGGCATCAATCGTACCGGCGGACAAAATCGCCCTTGATCAAGGCCCAATGCAAGCTTTCGACATTGCCTTGACGGATTATGGCCTTGGCTGGCTGGTGCCGGTTCTGGCACTGCTGATCGCTCTTGGTGCACTTGCAGGCGTCATGTCCTGGATCACCGGCCCTAGCCGCGGTCTTTTGAGAACCGCGAAAGACGGCGAGCTGCCTCCGATCCTGGCGCGAACCAACAAAAACGGTGTGCAAGTCATGATCCTGCTCATTCAGGGCACCATCGTCACTTTGCTGGCGTTGCTCTATTTCGTCTTGAAAAACGTTTCGGTTGCCTTCTTCCTGCTCTCGGCCATGACCATCACGCTATACCTGGTTATGTACATGATGATGTATGCCGCTGCCGTGCGGCTGCGCATCACACGGCCAGATGCTGAGCGCAGCTACCAGGTCCCGGGCGGGTTACCCGGCATGCTGGCAATTTCTGGTCTTGGATTTGGCGGTGTGGCCTTTGCGTTCGTCACGTCCTTCTTCCCTCCCAGCCAGCTGCCGGTCGGCAGTCCAGCAACTTATGTTGGCGTGGTTGCCGCCGGATTTGTTGTCTTTATCGGCCTGCCAATCTTGATCCACGCGCTGAAAAAGCCGGGCTGGGTTAAAATAGAAGAAAACAGAGATTGAGCTGTTGGCCAGAGAGCAACCAAAAGCTCTCTAGCCGGAAACAAAGTGTCTTAGCGCCGCATTCTATTGTGCGGCGCTCTCCTGAAACGCCCGATACCAGCAGCGGTCGGGGGGCATTTGATCAGTCTTCTGGGTGAGTTCGAGACACTCGCTGGTGAGCTTGAACTGACGAACGGACTCAGCTAACGCCGAGATTAGCCGGTTTTTGAACCTGAAAGATCAATCCCATGACGTCCTTGCCGAGCTCTTTGCGCAGCATAACGCTCTCTTCAGGCCCGTAATTCAGTCCAGCAGCTTCGGCAGTCTTCCGCAGGTATAAGGGCGCATGGCTGTAGCGGCCGGCATCATGCAGGTGATACGTCCCGTCCGGCTGATCCAACGTTTCAACACTTGCCAGAAGCACCCCGCACGGTTTCAGCGCTTTTTCGATGCCTTCAAAAAAGGGTTTTAGATCGCCGAGATAAACAAGCGTGTCGGCACAAACGCAGATGTCGAACTGGGTCGGCAAATCGGCGTTCAAAAAGGCGACAAGCTCACCTTCAATCAGAAAATCATAGACATTGCGGCTGGCCGCCTTCTTGAGCATGCCGGCTGACAAATCGATCCCGGACAGCTTTCCACTAACCTCCCTGATCAAGGGCCCGCACAAACCGCTGCCACAGCCAAGATCGACAACATCTTCAAATGGATGTCCCGTTTTTGCGGCCAACGCCTTGACCTTATCAGCAATCAACCGCGGTGTTTCGTAGTTGAGTGCGGTCAAAACCTCATCGAACGTCGGCGCAAAACTGTCGAAATGGGCTTTGACGTAATCTTCTGGAGCTTGTGACGGTTGCTCCCCTTTGGCCGCCGCCAAATAAAACTGCGCGTCGGCATCTTCCGGGTATTTTTCGACCAGCCGTTCCAATTGAGCAATTGCTCTGTCTTCCTGGCCGAGTTGAGCCAGAAAACGAGCACAACGGACCGCGACACCAGAAGGCTCAATTCCCAATTCCAGCGCGGTTTCCAATGCCTCGACCGCCTCTTGGGGGCGCTCGGCCCGCCGGAGTGCCTGTCCGTAACTGCACCAGGCTTCCGGGTGTTTCGGAAATTTTTCAGTGATCGCACCCAGCACGGACAGAACATCACCCGCATTCGCCGAATCGCCTGCAAGCATTGACAAGTTGCGCCAGGCTTCTTCATGGCCGGCATCGGCATCAACCGCCCGGATATACCCTTTCAAGGCGTCCTCGCGCCGTCCGAGCAGCTTGAAAATATTGGCGAGATTGTTGTGCGCGGCGGCATTCATCGGATTGAGCTCAAGCGCATGTTCGATCAAGGCGATCGCATTATCCGGATCGTCTTTGTTGAAGATCAGCAACCCGAGGTAATGCAACCCATCCGGATGCTCCGGGTTCTCTGCCAGCACAGCTTTGTAAGCTTCCAGCGCTGTCTCGCCATCTCCGGACTGATGCGCCTTGATACCCGCGGCCAGACGGTCGTCAATATCCATGCCCAAGCTCCCTCAGGGTGATCAGGACGATCCATACCCATCTGACCCTAGGGCAGTTTTTCTGTTTCGGCTAGTGAGCGCCGACCGCTCACTATCGGCCGATCATCCTTCATGAGGAGCTTTTGTGGGTAGGAACAAACGGCTATCATTTGACTTGAGGTTCGGCCTTACTGGACTTGAGAAGGCGCCACCAAAGGTGAGTTGACCGTCTCCAAGGATCCCGCCGGACGCGTTTCGAGCGTTTGCGTCGGGGCGATTTCAACACCCAGCTCTTCCGCAAGGGTCATGATGTCCATGAGAACCTTTTCCTGCCCTTCCAAGAAGTCCGCCCAGCCGGTTACGCTCAAATAGTAATAGAGGAAAATCTCCAGATACCCTGGGCCGAGCTTTTGTAAGTAAACATGCCAGCCTTCCTGCCTAACTTGAGGATTGCCGGTCAAGATTTCTCTGGTCCGCGCGACAAATTCCGACACCTTTGCCGGTGATGTCAGGTCACTGATCCGCAGCGTGTTGTTGCTCAGCCGATACCGCCGATAGCCGTAGTTGACGATACGGCCACCGGAAAGTTTGGAATTTGGGATGGACACAACCAACTCGGATAAGGTCCGAATTTTGGTGCTCCGGATACCGATTTCCTCGACTGTTCCGGCATCAGATCCGATCTCAATGTAATCGCCAATCTGATAGGGCCGCTCAATCAGAACAACAAAAGAGCCGAGAATATCCGAAAGCGTTTCCCTGGCTGCGAGGGAAACCGCCAGGCCTCCAACACCAAGACCCGTCACAATTGAAAGGGCAGGAAGGCCAAACTCTTCGGCCAGTTTGACTGCAACGAAGATGACGATGAAGGCGCCGACAAAATATCCGATCAACCGGATCAGCTGCGTTCTTGCGGATTTGGCATCTGCCCCGATACGCAGAGCAATCACCTCTGCCAGCTGGGACACAATGACAAAACCGAACCAGGCTTGAAAAACATGACTGATGAGCGAAAACAATCCGGCAGTCCAAAGGAGTGCTGTCCCGGTGAGATTGAAATAATCCTCAATCAGGACTTCGGCGTAACTGGCGACGGCGATTGATAGGCCCAGCGCAAGCAATAACCCGGGCCGCCACGGCCGCTCCGTTTTCTCTTCCAGCCGGTCATCCAGACGGAAACCCGCCGTTATGAAGATCCTGACTGTCGCGCCGAAGAGAAGAAACGTTCCGATCGCCGCGACCCATTGCCAAATGGTTTGCCCGAAAAACTGAAACTGCATCCATTCTGGCATCCGCTCACTGCGGGCCACATGAATTCCGCGCCCCGGCGTCAAAGCATAGGCATCGAAAATACCCGGAGTGGCATTTTCTGAATACGGCAAATGTTTTGTGCGGTTGTACCAGTGTTCGGCGCGGGTGACCGTTTCCGGAGTAAACAGGTACTCCCCTTCCCGCGCCCCTTCCGATATCCGATGTATGCGGATATTCGTTCCTGGAATTTGCCAGATCGTGATCGGATTGCCAGCCTCGGTCTCACCGCCTTGCAGGATTCCGGTGTCACTTGATTGACCCGTGGCCAATTCCCGGCCTGGAACCGCGTTGCGATCGGGGAGGTTCATGCGGTCAAGAACCTCTTTCAGATAAAGCGCAGCTTCCGGGGCTAGGTAGTCTTGTGAGCGCTTGGACATTTCTGACAAGTCCAAATGCCTGACCGCCGCATTGACCAAGACAACCGACCGTTCGGGATTGTCGCTCTGCCCAATCCGATAGGCCCGGTTCAATGTGCTGATAAAAGAAAACAGCGTCGCGCGCGGACTTGTGGTCTGTGCAGATCTCACCACGTCGCTTTCGTCCTGAGCCAAGACAGGCGGCGGCGCGATGGCTAGAGCCAACCAAATATAAAGACCTACCAGAAAAGTCTTAGAAAGCCGAAGTGCACTCAAGGGCAAGTCCTGGATGGTTCAATATTCACTTATTTGGAGGAACATTTTGCCCCCAATAACCATCAACTACAATGCCCCCTCAATGCCCCTTGGCTTCTTGCCCTTTACCTTTGATCATATGCCAGATCGGCTCAATCACCTTGGCAACGATCGGGATCAGAATGAGGCCCAGGATCAGTCCAAAGACACCATCCATCGACGCCGTGGCGAACCAGGCCAGAAACCCTTCGGCAGTGCCGATGGTGTGGGCAAAGCCGTGGGCGATGTCGTGGATGGTGGTGTAAAGCCCTTTCAGGCCCAATTCTTTCATCCCATGAATGACGATTGAACCGCCAACCCAAAGCATGGCAGCCGTGCCGACGGTCATCAGGATTTTCATGACGCCCGGCATTGCCTTGACGATGCCCCGGCCAAATGCGCGGGTGATACCAAAGCTGCCTTCACGCGACAGATGCAGACCAATGTCGTCGGCCTTAACGATCAGCGCCACCGAGCCATAAACCATCACTGTGATGCCGATGGCAACGACGGCCAGGGTGGAGGCTTCCATCCAGATATTGCTGTCCGGAATTTCGGCCAGCGCAATGGTCATGATTTCCGCCGATAGGATGAAGTCGGTCTTGATCGCCCCGGAAACCTTTTGTTCCTCCAAATGGGTCGGATCCTGAACCATATCCTTTGGCTGGTCAGCGTCGATATGGTGCGGCGAGTAGATGTGCACCACCTTTTCTGCGCCCTCAAAACAAAGATAAGCGCCCCCAAGCATCAGAAGCGGTGTGATGATGCCCGGTAAAAAGGTGTTGAGCAAAAGGCCGACAGGCAGCAGGAAGATCAGCTTGTTTTTGAGCGATCCCTTGGCTATCCGCCAGACAATGGGCAATTCGCGGGCAGGAGAAAATCCGGCAACGTATTTCGGGGTCACCGCTGCATCGTCGATCACCGCACCGGCGGCCTTGGAGCCCGCCTTTGCAGCTTGGGCCACAACGTCATCGACGGAGGCTGCCGCCACTTTGGCAATGGCTGCCACATCATCAAGTAGGGCAAGAAGACCGCTCATGGCCGCTCCAGAATCACTGTTAATCTCAGGGCGCAGACCTTACTGCTTTTTTGTGGCAGACCCAATGCAGTGATGAGACTGAAAAGCCCCGCCAAGTCAAAGCATCCGGCAGCAGCAAAAACTGACCCTTACATCTTTATGCAGTTGAAGCGTCTTCCAGCGGTGGAGAGGCCTCCCGGTTGTCATCGCCGCCCGGCACCTTGATCCCATGAAGCGTTGCATAAAAGACCGGCACCATGACCATGGTGAGAATGGTGCCAACCGTCAGCCCGCCCATGAGGGTGATCGCCAATCCGATCCAGAACACATCCGGCAACAGAGGAATGACGCCCAGCACGGTTGTTGCCGCTGCCAAGGCCACCGGCCGTAAGCGCGAGGCACCCGCATTCAAAACCGCATCATAAGCAGGTTGCCCCCGCCCCAGATTGTCATTGATCTCATCAATCAAAACGATGGAGTTCTTGATCATCATGCCGGAGAGACTCATCGCGCCGAGCAATGCCACAAACCCGAAGGGCGTCCCGGTGAACAACAAGCTGGGTGTGATCCCGATGATCGCAAAGGGGATCACCAGAAAGATAACCAGCGGCACCCGGTAAGCATTAAAGAGCGCAACCACGATCAGCGCCATGACTGCCACAGCTGGCAACATCCCTGGAATGAGCGATGCTTGAGCATCCACCGTGCCTTCGTGTTCACCGCCCCATTCCATTACATAGCCTGGCGGCAGGTCGTCCGCCAAAGCTTCGAAATCGGCCAGCACTGCGGCCCGGTAAGTGGCGAATGTAACAGCATCGATCTGATTGGCCTGAACCATCAAGGTGCGCCGGCGATCCCGCCGGTTGACCATGGGATTTTCGCTTCTTGTTTCGACACCACTGACCACTTGCGCCAAAGGCACGGGCTTGGTTGAGATCTGCGATTGGATCTGCAGAAACTCGAAGTTATCGACAGCTGCCGTGTCTTCTTCGATATGCCTCAACATGATCGGGATGAGCTCGTCGCCTTCGCGGTACAAACCGATCTGGCGGCCGTCATAGGCCCGCTTGGTGGTACGGGCGAGGTCCTCGGGCACGATGCCGGTCCAGCGGGCACGGTCCTGATCATATTCCGGTACGGCTTTCCAGACCTTTTCCCGCCAATCGGTGTAGGCGACCTTCGTCCAGGGATGATTGTCGAGGATTGCAACCGCCCGATCGCCGATCGCCCGCAATTCGGTCGGATTTGCATCCGCCGGGCCGATAAACCGAACTTCGAACGGCCACGAATAACTTGGTCCCACACCGAACTGGCGCACAAAGGCTTTTGCTTCCGGATGGTTTTCCCGCATCCAGACTTGCAAAGCTTTGGCGATATCCGGGATTTCGCGATAATCCTCCACATTGACGATCAACTGTGCATAGGCCGGATTGGTTGGCTCCGGATCAACCGGCAGATAAAAGCGCGGCGGCCCGGCTCCAATGAAGCTGGCGATCCCGGTGATCCGCTCATCGGTTTCCAGTTTCGCTTCAATGTTGCCAACGGCGGCCGAAACCGCCTCGATCCGGGTGCCTTCCGGGGCATAATAATCGACCATGAATTTCGTCATGGCCGAGGTTGGGAAGAAGAGCTGCTGTACGGAGCCAAACGAAATGCCTGCTGCAACCAGTGCTGCAACGGCAACACCGATCGTCAGATACCGCGCGCGGATCGCCATCCGGAGAACCCGCCGGTAGACGGCAAAAAGTCCTGTATCGAACGCAGCTCCCCCAGCGCCTTCTTTCGGCTCGGGAAGCATGGCAACACATTGCAGCGGCGTCACGGTCATGGAGATGACCCAGCTGGCAATCAAAGCGATGCCGACAACAGAAAACAGCGTCCGGCAATACTCACCGGCACTCTCAAGCGAGGCAAAGATGGGGTAAAATGCCATGACAGCGATGATGGTCGCCCCAAGCAGCGAAATGGATGGCCGGCTGGCCGACTCGATCGCGGCTTGTTTCCGGTTCATCCCTTGCGCCATGCGCACGGTCGCGCCATCGGCAACCACAATCGAATTGTCCACCATCATGCCAAGCGCGATGATGAGCGCCCCAAGTGACATGCGCTGCAGGTCGATTTCAAGCATCGCCAGAACGATGAAAGTGGCAAGGATCGTTAGCAAAAGACCGGTGCCGATAATGATCCCCATGCGCAAGCCCATGGTCAGCGTCAGAACCACCAGAACAATCACGACGGCCTGAGCCAAGCTGATTAGAAAACTCTTGACGGCGAGATCCACGTCATCCGACTGCCAATGAACCTTGTCGACCTCAATACCAATTGGCAGCCGCGGTATCAGTTCGGCAATTCGGGCATCAACGGTTTGGCCAACCTTGACCACATTCACACCCGGCTGGAAGGAGATCGCCAGGCCAATTGCTTGTTTGCCATCGTAACGCATGAGCGCTTGCGGCGGTTCCGCATACCCTTCACGGATCGTGCCGATCTGACCAAGCCTGATGGAATTCTGCCGATCGCTGCGACCAGCCTGGGCTGCATCTGTTGCCGTCGGCCGGATGACCAGATCTTCAATGTCGCGCGGTGAGAGAAACGCTCCGGTCGGCGCGATCCGCATCCGGTACTCATTGATGTTGACCGAACCGGAATCGACCACCGCATTCTGGTTCTGGATGGTTTGTTCCAGGGTGACTTCAGAAATTCCAAGTTCGACGAGATTTTCCTCGCGCACATCAAAATAGAGAACCCTGTCACGGTCTCCCCAAAGATCAACCCTGCCAACTCCATCAACGAGAGACAATTCCCGCTGCAGGAAATCGGAGTAGTCTTTCAAGTCCCGATAGGAAAACCCGTCAGATGTCACGGCCATCAATAAGCCAAAGACATCTCCAAAGTCATCATTGACCGCTGGCCGGCCGGCACCCGGCGGCAAGGAGCTCTCCACATCGCGGATCTTGCGGCGGAGCGTATCCCAGATTTGAGGCAGTTCATCGGACCAAAACCTGGGCTGGATCTCGACCTTGATGCTCGAAATTCCAGGCCGGCTTGTGCTCTCGATGTATTTGATTTCCTTAATTTCCTGAAGCTTGAGTTCAATCCGTTCGGTAACTTCTTGCTCCACTTCTTCCGCACTGGCACCGGGATATGGCGTTGCGATTACAGCGGTTTTGATCGTGAATTCAGGATCTTCCAACTGGCCGAGCTGGGTGTAAGCGCCGATCCCACCCAACACCAGCATGACGACGGCAAACCAGACGAACTTGGCGTTTTCTACTGCAAAACGAGCCATGATCAGTTGCCACCGTTGTCGTTCATCAGGGCAACTTTTTGGCCCTCGCGCAGCGAATTCGCTCCGGCAGTGACTATGATCTCACCTGGTTCAAGACCCTCGTTGATGGCCAGGCCTTGAGTTCGCGGCGCTCCGACTTCAACCGCCCTTGCGGTGACAACATTTGACCCTGAATCAACAATCCAGACATGTGGTTCAGTTTTTCCTTCCGGCGTAAACACAGCCGCTGGCGGAACCACGATGTTGCTGAAGGGCATATATTCTTCCGCAACCTGACCCTTGGCGCGCCCAGTCATGCCTGGAAGAACCTGAACGTTTTTGGGTTGATCCATCAACAATGTGACCGGGAACGTGCGCGTTGTCGCCGACGCTTCAGTCCCGATTTCAGTGACTTTGGCCGGGATTTCGTCATTACCGACCGCATCGAAGGTCACTTTGACATCCGAAACGTATTTCGTCAGCCCAATGTAGCGCTCCGGGATGTCGATCACCATTTCGATGTGCTCGCTGTCCAGCACACGAAGCACCTGGGTTTGTGCCCGGATTTCCTCGAAATCCTCGACATATTTGGCAACCACCATCCCGTCAAAAGGAGCACCAAGCTCGGTGTAGGACAGGTTCAGCATGGCCTTGTCTAATGCCCCTTGCACGGAAGCAATCGACGCTTTGGTCGAGCGTTCGGTTGCTGTGGCCCGGTCTAACAAGGATTGGGAGACATGGCCCTTTTCAAAGAGCTGCCGCTGTCGTTCGGTCTGTTCTCTGGCGTTTTCATAAGTTGCGATCGCGCTTTCCAGATCCGCAGACAAGCGATCCACTTCTGCCTGGTAGGGAGCCGGATCGAGAGTGGCGACAACCTGATCCTTTTCCACCTGATCGCCAACTGCGACAGAAATAGTGGTCAGTGTTCCAGAAACCGGAAACGCCAAAGAAACTTCCCGAGCCGCCCGCGCTGTCCCTATGAAGTACCGGCCGTGAAGGTCACTGGCATCTGACACCAACATTGTCCGGACAGGGCGCACTATTTCAGCCACCTCCGGCGCACCGCTGTCATCCTGACAACCGGTAACAAAAGCCGCGCCACCAAGGGCAAGAACGGCGCTGAGCCGTTTCCCGTTTTCTTTCAAGAAAGACATGATCAGCCACCCAGTCCGTCAATTTCGCATTGAGACAATCTCGATACTACGAAACTCAAACAGGGTATCGTCAAGCGAATTTCCGCAACGTCCATCTTGTTTTGGTTGCAGCAATCGATAACTGAAGCGATTCCGGTGTGTTCTACAGGCGGGATATTTTTGTATTAGAAAACAAGAAGCGACGCGGGACGGCAGCTCTGTTGACTTACATCTGCCGTGCGTCCGAAACCGGACTTCTCCACGGCGGTTACATCATTGCTCCGGGCGACCTTTCTGTGAAGACGCGGATGTAATCCCCGGGTGAAGAGCCTGCCCAAAAGACCCAAAGGCGGAAGGGGTCTTTCGGATCAACCCAGACATAATCTCCTGGCTCCAGCCCCCGGAGGTCTGTGCTGATGTAATTCACAGAAGTGTTGGCGAGAAAGTCTGTAGCGTCCAGTGTCGCGGGCAGCGCTGCGATCCCGAGGATCGGTGCATCAAAATCGACATACCCTTCGTGAATACCCGCCAAACTGTCGAAAAAGACGTAGTGGCTTGCAACGACTTTGCCTTGCGGAATGATGCCCCGATCACCGCCGATGTCGACCCTGAGCGGTTCGCTCAAGAGAATATTCTGATCCTCGTCAAATGCATAAAGATGATCCGTGTTGAAATTGTCATGGCCAACCGAAAAAGGCTTGGATGTATCGAGCAGTTTAAACTCGCCATTGCCATTCTGGCGGAGTACTTCGCCATTTATCACCGTCGCGGCCGCAGGCACGATGCTAAGAAACAGCACTGAAAAGATTGTAATCACCCGAACCATTGCCGCCCCCTTACGTTTGTGGGTCTCACTATGTCGCGGACCTTCATCAACTGACATTGACGGATGCGTGAACAAGAGCGGCTGAGTGCCTTTTCTATTGGAGTGCGGTGCGTGGTTCGAGGCCGTTGATCAATGGCCTTATTTGAGAATGCACGAAAACTGATTCCGAACTACACTCTATACGTGCAACAGAAGGGTGGGGTTCATGCGGCGGTGTTGTTTCGGTGTTGTTGTTCTTGCGATGATCAGCTGGTCCGGCACAGCGTCGGCAACGTGGTCTGTCGTGGCGGTGGATCCGGTAACTGGCGAAGCAGGCGGTGCTGCGGCCACCTGCACACCCTGGGCGGCGGCAATCATCGGCGTCGTGCCCGGAAAAGGTGTGATCGTCACCCAAGCGCAGTCGAACAAGACAGCCCGGCGTCTTGGTGAAAAACTGCTCCAGGAGGACATGCCGCCGAGCGCCATCATTGCCGCAATCACCCACCCGGAGTTTGACCCGAATTACAATCGCCAACAACATGGCATCGCATCCCTAGTTGCAGGCGGTAGAACAGCCGGGTTCACTGGACGGCGGACGGCTGCTTATACGGGCGACCTCCAGGGAACACATGTCTCCGTCCAAGGCAATATTCTCACTGGCCTGGATGTATTGACGGCCGGGCTTGAGGCATTTGAAGCCGCCGAAAATGATCCTGAAAATACTTTTGCAGACAGATTGCTGAAAGCCTTGGAAGCTGGCGCCGAGAAGGGCGGCGACCGCCGGTGTGGAGACCAAACGGCGCTTTCAGCGTATCTCGTCGTCTATGAAAAGGACGATCCGCCCGGGCAGCCGTCGTTAGAGTTTTCTGCGTCCCAGCTCATTCGCGGCGGCGAGAGTGCTGTCAAACTGCTGCGGGAAAAATACGACTGTTTCCGCCAAGAAAAAACCGAATAGCTCTTGGTCTCAAAAGGCCTCCAAGCAACAGGATAGTTGACACAATGCGGCATCTGATCACCGGCAACCGCTCAATCGTCGATAGCGATGACCGGTTAGGCTCCAACCACGCCCTGCTGGAATTTGCCGACGTCCAGCAAGAGGTTCTCAAGTTTTTAAAGGAGACTTTGGAGACATCAGCGCGATAGCGCTCACACGATGAACGGAATGGTGCGCAAACTCGACAGCTATGCGCGCAAGCTCCGCAATCGCAGTCTTTGAACAATGACTGTGCTTCAGCCAGACACAACGCTGCGGTTTGCGGCCCATCTTTGAAACGTTAACAAAATGCCCGAAAACCGGAAACAATTTGCTGAAAAGCCTTAGCGCCGTTTTTGCACCTCTTCCCTATGGTGGCTTTTAAGCGCTCCACTTGGAGCCAAAAAGAACATTTGGGGACAGGGACCATGCTCACGACCGGATCAGACTTCGCAACCACGGACGCGGACTTCAGCGAAAGCACTGGCCTGGAGGCCGGATCAAAATTCTACCCGATCATGGGCGAAAACATCTCCATACAAGCGATCGTCGAAGGTTCCCTTCTGGCCGAAATCGAACTTGATCCGATTCCCGAATACGGCATCCATCTGTGATGCGGTCTGCAAGCTAGAGCCTGTCGCACATAATTGGTTCCATTTGACCGGGGCACATTTGCTCTCTGGCTAGGCGGTTTGCGTGCGATGGTGTGATCACCATAAGCGCAAAACAACGACGCGAGTGAGCAAAGGTTTCCTGCCCTATTTCTCCTGTCTTTTCATATAGAAGGGTGCTGAAAAACGATCCATCGGCAGCGTTGCGCCGCTCACACGATCAACCAGATCGCGTATCGCGATCGCGCCTAGCCGAAGAAGCCGTTTTTCAGCATCAAATGGATCCAATTAGGTGCGACAGGCTCTAGCGCTCAATTGGCATGCCAACCATGCTCCCCCATTCGGTCCATGACCCGTCATAGACCCGCACGTTTTCAAATTCCAAAAGTTCCGTCATGGCAAAACTTGCAAGCGTGGCCCGGTGGGCCAGGCGGCAATAGGATATGACCGGAGCACTCGGCCGATCTACATATTGGCCAATGATTTTTAGAAGCTCAGCCTTGTTTTTGAACGTTGTATCCTCATTCAACAGGCTGTCGAACGGCACATGTTTGGCACCAGGAATCCGGCCATAACGTTCCGCTCCAACATCGGGCTTGCCGGGTAGGCCAACCCGTTGCCCGGAGTATTCTTCGGAAGATCTGTGATCAAGAATGACGGTATCTGGCCGGTCAATAGCGTCCAAGACCTGGTCTCTACCCGCCCGTATGTTTTGCGCCATAAGAGCCGTGTTGTAGTCAGTTGATGCCACGACAGGAACGTCTCCAACCAAGGACCGCCCATCGCGTTGCCATTTCACCTTGCCGCCATCCAGGATGCGGACATCCTTGTGGCCGAACAGTTTGAACACCCACCACGCGTAGGTGCCAAACTGAACCGGTGCCCCATAAAACACCACAATTGTGTCTGGTGAAATTCCCGCTGCTCCCAAGCGGGCCGCAAACTCTTCTTTTGTCGGAAACTCGCGCACAAACGGGTCCCAAAGTGCCGCTTTCCAGTTCCAGCCGATCGCCCCGGGAATATGACCCGCCTCGTAATCGGTTAGACCATCCCAATCGATCTCAATAAGGCGAACCTTTGAATTATTGATGTTTTCCGCAATCCAATCTGTATCGACCAGAGATGTCATCGCAATTGGCTCCATAAAAACTAGCTAAAAGAACGAGCCGGCAAACTATGACATAGCTTTTGACACTTTTGTACGATCCCGCACCTGCCCCTCACACTTGGTATAAGCTGATGCCGTACTCGCCCAACTGGGCTCCTGTATCGAACCGGTGAACAGGAAGAAACTGAAATAACTACACCCCGAGCTTCACCACCACATTGAGAAGCGTGTCGCGGAGGGATTGGACTTCCTCTTTGGTAAGGTTCTGGTAGATAACACGGCGATCACCGGCCATGACACTTTCCATGGCTCTTTCGACAATCGATGTGCCGGCCTCAGTCAATCGCACGATCTTGCTGCGTTTGTCTGTGTCGTGATCTATCCGGGTCACAAGGCCATCTGTTTCCAATTGTTTGAGAATTTTGGTCATGCCGCCGGATGTCATCAGCAGAGCACGATACAGATCGCTCGGAGACATTTCCCTCGGCTCAGGACAGCCGCGCAGAGCAACCAGGACCTCAAAGGCGCCATTGGTCAGGCCGTAAGCTTCCAATTCTTTGGTGCAACTCTGGTCGAGGACTTCGCTGAACCGGCTCATGCTGAGAAACAGCTCGGTTTCAACAGAAACAGCTTCCGGCCAGTTCTGGCGCATCTGCTCAAGGGCTTTGTCCAAGGGATAGGCTTTCGTCATGAGATCCTCGTAAAATGCCTACCCGTTTTCTAAATT
Organism: Roseibium sp.; assembly: GCF_965216085.1. Lineage (GTDB taxonomy): Bacteria > Pseudomonadota > Alphaproteobacteria > Rhizobiales > Stappiaceae > Roseibium. The sequence goes on from NZ_OZ244138.1 coordinate 5,269,005, forward strand.
ATACCTTGCTAGAAAGATAGTTTGAATATATCTATCTGGAAAGCTTTTTGGATAGTTAGGTGTGTTATGAGAAGTTTCTGGGATCGGGTTCGGCACTCCGTGCTGTTTGAGGGGATCGCCCTTTCAATCGTCGCAGTGTTCGGAAGCTGGATTACCGGTCATTCCATTTCAGAGATTGGTGTTCTCGGGCTGATCATGTCGTTGATCGCCATGGGCTGGAACTTTGTTTACAACTGGCTGTTCGACAAATGGTATGTGGCCAACCGTGGCACCAAGCCAAGAACCGTCCCCTTGCGTGTTGTCCACGCGATCCTGTTTGAGACGTGCCTGCTGGCGATCGGCATCATCGCGATCATGTGGTGGTTGCAGCTGGATTTCGTTCAGGCCTTGCTGCTTGATATCGGCTTTGCAGTGTTCTTTCTGGTTTACGCTTTCGTCTACAACTGGGTCTACGATTTGGTGTTCCCGGTTCCAGCGACCGAGGCCGCCTGAAGCGCTCCTGGCAGAAAGAAAACTTATCCACGCCATGGTTCGGTAAACCAATTCAAGGCGCAGGATCCCAGGGTATCATTACAAAAAGAATGGCCGGTGATCGAGGTAGAAACCAGCTCTCTGGAAACGAGTAGATCCCCGCACAGTGGCGGGGATGACGGAAGTGGTTTGAAACTGCGCCTTTCGGAGGATCCTTGCCCTTCCCTGACCGATATCCGGTGACGGCTGAGCACAAACAAAAAACCGCCCCGAGTTTCCCCGGAGCGGTTTTTTGTTCTTTAGATTTCCAAGGCAAAAGCCTCGTAAAAATCACACCCGGCGTTCGACCAGCATTTTCTTGATCTCGGCGATTGCCTTGGCCGGGTTAAGGCCTTTCGGACAGGCTTGCGAGCAATTCATGATGGTGTGGCAGCGGTAGAGGCGGAACGGATCTTCCAGATCGTCCAGACGCTCGCCAGTTGCCTCGTCCCGGCTGTCGATCAGCCAGCGGTAAGCCTGAAGCAAGATGGCCGGGCCGAGGTAACGGTCGCCGTTCCACCAGTAGCTCGGGCAGGAAGTGGAGCAGCAGGCACACAGAATGCACTCGTAGAGGCCGTCTAGTTTCTGGCGGTCTTCATGGGACTGGCGCCATTCCTTTTCCGGGGCCGGTGACACGGTTTTAAGCCACGGCTCAATGGAGCGGTGCTGGGCATAAAAACGGGTCATGTCCGGCACGAGGTCTTTAACCACTGGCATATGCGGCAGCGGATAGATCTTGACCACATCACCAGCGACCTCATCCGTACCTTTTGTACAGGCGAGCGTGTTGGTGCCATCAATGTTCATGGCGCAGGAACCGCAGATGCCTTCGCGGCAGGAGCGGCGGAAGGTCAGTGTCGGGTCGATCTTGTTCTTGATGTAGATAAGACCGTCCAGCACCATCGGGCCGCAATCGTCCTTGTCGACAAAATACGTGTCGACACGCGGGTTGCGGCCGTCATCCGGATTCCAGCGGTAAATCCGGTATTCGGTGAGGTTGGTTGCGCCCTCCGGCTTGTCCCACACCTTGCCTTCCGTCACCTGAGAGTTCCGGGGAAGCGTCAGCTGAACCATTTCTCAATGCTCCGCGTTGGGCCCAAGTTCGCGTCCGGGCCAAAAAGTCTAAGCCTCACGCCGTGAGTTCAAAGACCATGTTATCATTCGTCTGGCCGGTGACCTTGTAGGCCCGGTTTGCCAATTCAGACAGGCAATCCTCGGTCCAATAGGGCCGGCAATTTGTTTCAAGCAGGATCACGCGGGGCCACAAGGAGCGCTCCGCGTGCCGGAGGAAGGGCAAAAGCACCCGGTCCTCGAACCCTTCGACATCCACTTTCAGAACATCGATCCGGGTCAGCATTTCGTCGTCGGTGATCGCCGTCAGCGGTTTGACATCGACAAAGGTCGGCGACCAATTGCCCGCCCATTCGCCGGTGGTCAGATCCTTGACGAGGGTAGCAAAGCCGTAGTTGGACGGCTCCAGCCACAGCGGCAGCGTGTCCTCTTTCGGGCCCACTGCCGTTTCGACCACCTTGACGTTTTCAAGACCATTCGCCCGGATGTTGAACTTCAACTTGGCCGCCGTGTGCGGATTGGCTTCAACGGCCAAAACCTCAGCACCTTTTTGGGCGGCAAAGATCGAATAGGAGCCGATGTTGGCCCCGATATCGACGAACACTTTGCCATTGCCCAGATATGGTTCGAGCAGCTTGTGTTCGTCCCGCTCCGGCAACCGTCCCTTGGCGAGGATCTTGCGATCATCGTAGTTCTCACCGGGGTAGATCCGGAACTTCAGGCCTTCGGCTTCCAGGTCATACGGCCCGGAGAACACCCAAGAGACCAGAGCCCGGATGCGCCGGCGCAGGCTTTTAGACAGATCGTGACGGTCGGCCAGACGCCAGGCAGCCCGGACCAGACGCTCGGCACGATAGGTGCCGAACGGGCTTCTGGTATCCAGGATGGCCGCCATCTGATCCAACCCCGCCTCCGCTTAGTAGACGCGCGCTTTCGGCGCGATCTTCTTCGGATCGATGCCGCCGTCTTCGTGTTTGGTCAGCGGATCGGTGACGACCGGGCGGTACTCCAGCTTGACGTCACCGGTTTCGTCATCAACCCAGGACAGGGTGTGCTTGCGCCAGTCGTCGTCGTTCCGGCCACCGAGCGGACCGTCCTTGTAGTCTTCACGGGCATGGGCGCCGCGGGACTCTTTGCGCGCTTCGGCGCCATAGACGGTGGTGATCGCGTTCGCCATCAAGTTTTCCAGCTCCAGTGTTTCCACCAGATCGGAGTTCCAGATCATCGAGCGGTCGGAGACCTTGATGTCCTTCATTTCGCCCCAGATTGCGCTCATGCCTTTGCAGCCCTGCTCAAGGCTTTCCTGGGTCCGGAAGACGGCTGCGTCTGCCTGCATGGTGCGTTGCATCTTGTCGCGGAGAACTGCCGTCGTCGTGGAGCCATTGGCGTTGCGCAAACGATCGAAGCGATCCATGATCTTTTCGCAGGACGCTTCGTTCGGGGTCGGCACAGCTTCTTTCGGATCAACAACCTCACCGGCCTTAATGGCAGCGGCACGGCCGAAGACCACCAGGTCGATCAGCGAGTTGGAGCCAAGACGGTTGGCGCCGTGAACGGACGCACAGCCGGCTTCACCGACAGCCATCAGACCCGGCTGAATGCGGTCCGGATTGTTGGCGTCCGCGTTCAGCACTTCGCCCCAGTAGTTGGTCGGAATGCCGCCCATGTTGTAGTGCACGGTCGGGATCACCGGGATCGGTTCCTTGGTGACATCGACGCCTGCAAAGATCTTGGCGCTCTCCGAAATGCCCGGTAGGCGCTCGGCCAGGATCGCCGGATCCAGGTGATCCAGATGCAGGAAGATGTGATCTTTATCCTTGCCGACACCGCGGCCTTCGCGGATCTCCATGGTCATGCAGCGTGAGACGACGTCACGAGAAGCCAGGTCTTTCGCCGACGGCGCATAGCGTTCCATGAAACGCTCGCCTTCCGAGTTGACCAGATAGCCACCTTCACCGCGGGCCCCTTCCGTGATCAGGCAGCCGGAGCCGTAGATCCCGGTCGGGTGGAACTGAACAAATTCCATGTCCTGCATCGGCAGACCCGCACGGGCCACCATGCCGCCACCGTCACCAGTACAGGTGTGGGCGGACGTTGCGGAGAAATAGGCACGTCCATAACCGCCGGTCGCCAGAACAACCATCTTTGCAGAAAAGCGGTGAATGGTGCCGTCATCAAGGTTCCACGCAATCACACCCTGACAGACGCCGTCGTCAGACATGATTAGGTCGAGCGCGAAATACTCAATGTAGAACTCCGCATTGTGGCGCAGTGACTGGCCGTAAAGCGTGTGCAGGATGGCATGGCCAGTCCGGTCAGCCGCTGCACAGGTGCGCTGCACGGGAGGACCTTCACCGTAGTTCTGCATGTGACCGCCGAACGGACGCTGATAGATGCGGCCATCTTCTGTCCGGGAGAACGGGACGCCGTAGTGCTCCAGTTCATACACGGCCTTAGGCGCTTCGCGGGCAAGGTATTCCATGGCATCGGTGTCGCCGAGCCAATCAGACCCCTTGACCGTATCGTACATGTGCCATTCCCAACAGTCCGGCGTCATGTTGGTCAAAGATGCCGCGATGCCGCCCTGAGCTGCCACGGTGTGGGAGCGCGTCGGAAACACCTTGGTGATGCAAGCTGTGCGCAGGCCCTGCTCGGCCATGCCGAGCGTTGCCCGCAAGCCCGCGCCACCGGCGCCAACGACAACCACATCATAGGTGTGGTCGACAAATTCATAGGTCTTGGCCATCCGGGTTAACCTCCAAAGCCAATCTTGAGCACTGCAAAGATGCAGCCGAAACCGATAAAGACGCAGAAGAACGTGTTGGCCATGACGGTCAGGACCTTCAGGCCTTCGCCATGCACGTAGTCTTCAATGATGACCTGCATGCCGAGCTTCATGTGATAGACGCCGGAGAGGATCACCAAGAGCAGGATGATGGAGACCAGAGGGTTCTTCAGGGTCTCAACAACATCTGCGTGGGAGGAGCCTTGCATCGAGATCACCAGAATCACGAAGAAGGAAATCAGGAATACATTGGCAACAGCCGTCAGACGCTGCTTCCAGAAATGATCGGTGCCATCCTTGGCGGAGCCCAGGCCAAGAACTTTGCCGAGCGGAGTGCGCATATCGCTCATGACAGTCTCCTTAGCGAACCGCGTAGCCGATGATCCAGAGGATCAAGGTGAGGGAAACGGAACCGACAATGGTCGCCTTGGCGAGCCATTCGCGCGCTTCTTTACCGAAACCAGCGCCCATGTCCCAAATGAAGTGGCGGATGCCGCCGAGCATGTGATGCACCAGGGCCCAGGTGAAACCGAACAGAATCAACCGGCCGAGGATCGACCCATAGAGATCGTTGACGAAATCGAAGTAGGCCGGGCCCGCGGCAGCAGCAATCAGCCACCAGGCCAATAGAATGGTGCCGAAATAGAGCGCCGCTCCGGTGATGCGGTGCAAGATCGACATAACCATCGTCAGGATCGGTTTATAGATCTGAAGATGGGGCGACAGCGGGCGGTTGCCCCGCAAATCGGCGTTCGACATGGATTTCCTCTCCCGTGCGACGCAAGCTTACGTTTACGCAAACGTAAACATTTCAAGACGTTGTCTAGAGGGTTCTAGCGCCAACGCCGCGATACGTCAAAATATCCTATAGGTCTAATTCGAGAAAAACGACTTGTGAATCGGTTTAAACGCATTTGGTTAGGCGTAAAAACAGATATTCTGCGCCGGAATGCCGCGACTTGGCGCCGCAATGTGAGCAGTCATCACAAAAATAGTCCGCGAGAGGAGACAAAACGAATCTATTCCGAACGAGATTTACGTTCACGTAATCCTGCATTCCCATCAGACTTGCACGCTGCTGAGCGACAAATTTGTTAGAAACCGAACACGCGCATTTAGAACTGCGGCGCACCAAAAACGGACCAACCGGTTTTCTGGGCAAACATCTCCATGGCTTCCGTACCGAGCTTGGAGTTGCCATACTGGTTGAGGCCCGGCGACCAGACCGCTATTGATGCCCGCCCCGGCACAATTGCAAGAATTCCGCCGCCCACACCACTTTTTCCCGGCAAACCGACACGGAAGGCAAAGTCGCCAGACCCATCATAATGGCCACATGTCATCATGAGCGCATTGATCCGGCGGCGGCGCTCTTTGGACACAAGGCCCGGCATATCGTCACGCTCGACCAGAAACCGTCCGGCGAGCGCCAATTGGCGGCACGACATCTCAACAGCACACTGATGGCAATAGGTGCCCAGGACCTTGTCGACACCGGCATTCATGTTTCCGCAAGACGCGAGATAATGTGCCAGCGAAAAGTTGCGATGACCGGTTGCAATTTCAGACCGTGCCACGGCTTCATTGATATGGATACTGTCATCGTCGGCAGCTGAGCGGACGAACCGGAGCAATTCTCCAAGAGCTTCTTTAGGGCTGTATCCAGACAGATACGTATCAGTGGTCACCAGAGCGCCGGCATTGATAAACGGATTTCGCGGCACCCCGTTTTCCCGCTCCAACAACAGGATCGAGTCGAAAGAAAGCCCAGACGGTTCCCGCCCCACCCGGCGCCACAACTGATCTCCGACTTTGCCCAAAGCCAATGCAAGCGCAAACACCTTGGAGACGGACTGGATCGAGAAAGGTGTCTCAGCATCCCCTGCGGAATAAACGTTGCCTTCGGAAGTTGCTACGCAAATTCCGAATTGCTCCGGATCAGTATTGGCAAGTTCGGGAATGTAAGTCGCGACCTGGCCTTTGTCCGGGCTGTTCTTGGCAACCTCTGCAATTCTTGTCAGCAAATCCTGCATTCACCCCTCCAATGCGGGCGCATACATGGTCAGATCTGAGCATTGGAGGCAAGACGTTTATAAACATGCATCATGAAAATGGTGGCAAAGATGGGTGTCACCAAGTTGAGGATCGGCACGGCAAGCAGTCCGGCGATGACCAGTCCGCCGAGAAAGACTGTCCCGCCCCGTGCCTTACGGAAGGCCCGCGCCTCGGCCGGCGGCATAAACCGCATTGCGGCGAACTCGAAAAACTCGCGGCCGAGCAGATAACCGTTGACCAAGAAGAAAGCCACCATATTCACGCCCGGCACCAAAAGCAGCAGCAGGGCGAAGAGATTGCCCAGGATGACCACTCCGGTGAATTTGATGGTCTGAATGATCGACTGCGAGATAGGCAAAGCTGTCCCCGGCCGGTCGCCCGGATAATCCCGCCCTTCCACAATATCGGCGATTTCGTCTTGAAACAGACCAGCAAACAGCGCCGAAATTGGCGCGATCAGAAACCCAAGCGCGAAAATGGCGCCAATACCGGTCAAAATGGAGAGCGCTGTTTCCAGCCAAGGATAAGGCAGCGCGACAAAACCGGCGATGAGGCCCTGTAGCGCGATCCAGATCACCACAAGCACGGCCAAGGTAAAGCCGAGCATTTTCCAGAAAACGGCCCTGAACGGGCGCTCAAACACCTGGGACATGGCGCGGCTGGCAGCTTGGAACATATGACCTTCAACGGTTTGTGATCGACGGCCTCGACATAAGTGCGGATAGGAGAAGGTGCAAGAGGCGGTGTGAGACTGGTCAAGCCCCCTCAAAAACCGCTCTCGGCAGGATCAAGTCGATTTGCTCTTCCGTTTTCCCGGTGGTGCGGTTGAAATCGCTGCTGGTTCCAACCGCTTCAAACCCCTTTTTGGCCAGAAGCTTTTCCGAGGCAATGTTGCCCAGATAATGGGACGCGCGAATGGCGTCAGCGTCCGTCAAGCGAAAGATCTCCTCAAACGCAGCATCCAAGGCTTCGTTCATGAAGCCCTTACCGTGGAATTTGGACGCCAGGAAAAAGCCGGTGATGGGCGGTTTTTCCGTGTCCATCCAGTTTGCAAGGATCAAGCCGATTGCCTTTTGTTTGCGGTCGGATTTCTTAGACAGGATGAAGCAGCGCTCATGGGGCGGGAAAGTCAAAAACCGCTGAAATCGCTCCAGCGCAAAGCCTGTCGGACAGGGATGGGGAACATTCACCCACCGGGCCACCTCAAAGTCGTTGTAGATCGGATCGATCGCAAAAGCGTCTTCCAAGACCGGGGCTCGCAGACACAATCGGCGGGTTATGATGCTGGCGGGCGCATTCGATTTTGTATTTGGAATCATAAAGGTATGGACCTAAGGACGGCAGCTTCTGGATCATTGGGCTTCCGCCCATCATTCTATGGAAAGCCAAAGGTAATCAAGGCCTCTGAGTGCAACAAAAAGGCTCAAGGCTGGCGGTGGTGCCCCAGCAATCCGATTGACCCGATAACTGATTGCGCTAGTCTATTATGCATCTTTTAATTGCTTTCGAGGCGATTATGACCGAAGTTTCCATTCAAGAAAACAGCTCGGCATCCGGCCAAACAGACCCCCATTCCATTTTTGAAACCGACTGGCGTATCTACAGAACTCTGGTCGACTACAATCTGTTTTGTCACCGCGAAATTGCAAGCATTCTGAGCAAAGAAATCACAGACCGTTTTCCTGATGGTTTCAAATTTTTAGATCTGGCGTGCGGAGATGCCGAGGTCATCTCTCGGGCTCTGCGGCCGCTAAACGTTCATCGCTACCACGGTGTTGATCTGTCGCCCCAAGCGCTGGACCTTGCCTGGAAAAACCTCGTTGCAGCCCCTTTTGACGCCCGGCTTGAAGAAAAGGACATCCGGCGTGTCCTTCTGGAAAATCCGCAGGAGTTTGACGTCGTCTGGTGCGGCCTCAGCCTGCATCATTTTGCCAGTTGGGACGAAAAGGCAGAGGTTTTGACTGCCATCTACAGGGCATTGAACCCCGGCGGTGTGCTTTTGACATTCGAGCCCGTGTTGCCCGATGGCGTGACGCTCGATGCGTTCAATCGCAACAACCGGCAATATTTCCGCCAGCAATGGAGCCCGCCGCTCTCCGGCGCGGACTTCATGCGGATGATGGACCACATCGAAACTTGCGATTTTCCGGAAACCAAAACCGGCTGGCAGCGCGCCGGACTTGAGGCCGGCTTCCAATCCGCCGAGATCCTGTTTGCCATGCCCGGCAAGGGCTATTGCCAGTTATTCCGGTTTGAAAAGTAGGTTTTTTCGGCAAGCTGACGTTGGGAGCCTAAAACCGCGTCCGCGCTTTCAGCGCCTGGGCGAGGGTTCCCTCGTCGAGATAGTCGAGTTCACCCCCGACAGGAACGCCATGCGCCAGTTTGGTGACGTGTACATCCAAGTGGCTGAGCTGATCCATGATGTAATGGGCCGTTGTTTGCCCCTCGACCGTCGCGCTGATTGCCAGGATGACTTCACTGATTTCGGGCGCACCGCAGCGATCGATCAGGGTTGCCAGGTTGAGATCGTCCGGACCAACCCCATCAAGGGGTGACAAGGTGCCGCCGAGCACATGATAGCGGGCATTGACCGCGCCCGCCCGCTCCAGCGCCCAAAGGTCGGAAACATCCTCGACGACAACGAGAACGCTGGGGTCCCGTTTTTCATCGGAACAGATGGTGCAAGGATCAGAAGTGTCGACCGTGCCGCAGGTCGAACAAATGCCGATGTCGCGCACGGCAATGCCCATGGCCTCTGACAGCGGCACCAGAAGCTGGTCTTTTTTCTTGATCAGATGCAGTGCGGCGCGGCGGGCGGAGCGTGGACCCAAACCCGGCAGCTTGGCCAGCAACTGGATCAACCGCTCAATTTCCGGTCCCGCAACCTGCTTCTGCGCCATGTTTTCTCACTGTGCACTTGTATGTTCGATGAACGCTCTGGGGGATAGTGTGCATCGACGCTATCAGTCATATCCAACTCTGACGTCATCCCCGCCTTGAGCGGGGATCCAATCATTTGCAGAGAGACTGATAGGAAACTCTACCTCTGCAACAAGTGGGAACGCGAGTGGATCCCGGCTCAGGGCCGGGATGACATCGAGCATAAGACACCCGTTGGTCTATCCCGACCTCGAACCAGAAAACTTAAAACGGCAGTTTCATGCCGGCCGGAAGGCCGAGACCGCCCATCATTTCTTGGGTTTTTTCCTGGATCGCCTGATCGATTTTTACCCGGCCATCGGTGTGCGCGGCAATGATCAGGTCTTCAAGGATCTCGCCTTCGCCCTCTTTCATCAGCGACGGATCAATGGTGAGACTTTTCAGCTCGCCCTTGCCATTGAGGCGGACGGTAACCAGACCGGCGCCGGAGGACCCTTCTGCCTCAATGTCTTCGATCTGGCCCTGCAGAGAGCCCATCTGCTCCTGCATTTCCTTGGCCTGCTTCATCATCTTGAGGAAGTCCATTGGATCTCTCCTTGAAAGTCTGCTTCGCCACCTGCGGCGCTTCTTATCTGGGACCTGCGTTTAGAAGAACAATAGCGGAATTGCCACCCCAAAACACCAATCTGGAGCGGCTTTGGCTTGAAGCCCTTTGGATTCGGGCCATAGGCTCATTGTTTTTTAAAACACAGGTAGAAAATCCGGCCTGCGAAATACAATCCAATGAAGAAAAATGCGCAAACCAGGGAGACGACCGTCACCAGTTTCACATATTCATCCATATCCGCCTTTGAGACGAACAACATGGACAGCAGGCAAACGGCGCCAGTCACGAAAAACATGATGATGTTATTTTTGATTTTTTTATCGCTCACGGCGTCCGGCCTTTGGTTGCGGCGGTCTTAGTCGTCATCGTCATCCGTGCCCAGCGCTTCGTTGAGCAAAGGATCGTTGACCAGCGGATCGGCCATCGCAGCTTCGTCCTCTTCGGAGGCCTGTACCTTGACATCGATCACTTTGGCGCCCGGGAACTGAGCCAGCAACGCGGCCACCGTCGGGTGGGATTTGGCGTCTGACAGAAGCTGCTGCTGGTTGGCTTCCTGCTCTTCATAAATTGTCGGGCGCCCTTGCGCGCGCGAGACGACAACGAACCAACGCTGCCCGGTCCATTCGGTCAGCTTGCGGCCGAATTCCCCGGCAATGTCGGCCGGTGCATCCTCGGTCGGTTGAATCTCGATCTTGCCGGGCTCGAACTTCACCAGCCGCATCTGCCGCTGGATGGCAACCTTCATCGGAATGTCGCGCTTTTCAGACGCCAGGGCGACACAGTCATGCAGGTTTTTTAGATTGTAGGCCGATTGCTGCGGTGCCTGTTCGGCCTGTGGTGCCGATTGCTGTTGGGGGGCTGCCTGCGGAGCGCCACCCTGGATCGCCGACAACTGCGGCCGGGCAGAGGCTTGCATAACAGGCCCTCCCCGAGGGCTGCCCTGCGGCATGGAGGGGGCACCAACGGCCATCGCCTGGCCGCCGCCTCCGGCAGGACCAGCGGGCGCTCCACTAGATCCGCCTGCTGGCGCACCACCAGAAACCGGCATTTGTCCGTTTTGGATCTGCGCCATCAACTCGCCCGGATCCGGCAGATCGGCAGCGTAGGCCAAGCGCACCAGAACCATATCGGCCGCAGACAGCGGCTTGGAAGCGGCTTGCACCTCCTGAACACCTTTCAAAAGGATCTGCCAGGCGCGGGAAAGAAGCCGCACGGAAATCATTTCGGCAAACTCCTGCCCCCGGGCGCGCTCTGCCTCCGTCACCGAAGCTTCGTCGGCGGATTTCGGAGCCACCTTCATGCGGGTGACAAGGTGGGTGAAGTCGGCAAGATCCGTCAGCACGATCGCAGGATCGGCACCAATTTCATACTGAGCTTGAAGTTCGCCCAGCGCGTCTTCGATCCGCCCGGCCATGATATGCCCGAAAAGGTCGATCACCCGGGCACGGTCTGCAAGACCGAGCATCTGGCGCAGGTCATTTGCTTCAATTGCGCCCGAGCGATGAGCCATTGCCTGATCGAGCAAGGACAGCGAGTCGCGAGCCGAACCCTCGCCCGCCCGTGCGATCAGCATCAGGGCTTCATCGGAGATTTGAATGCCTTCGGCGTCAGAAATCCGGCGCAGCAAGCCGATCAGTTTCGACTGCTCGATCCGGCGCAGGTCAAAGCGCTGACAGCGCGACAGCACGGTGATCGGGACTTTGCGGATTTCAGTGGTCGCAAAGATGAACTTCACATGCTCAGGCGGCTCTTCGAGCGTCTTCAGCAACCCGTTGAAGGCCGCGTTGGAGAGCATGTGGACCTCATCGATGATGTAGACCTTGTATCGCGCCGTCGCCGGTCGGTAGCGGGCCGCATCGATGATCTCCCGGATATCGTTGATGCCGGTGTGCGAGGCCGCATCCATCTCGATGACATCGACATGGCGGCCTTCCATGATGGCCTTGCAGTGCGAGCCTTCCTGGGTCAGCTTGACCGTCGGTTTGTCTGCCTCGCCGGGCACCTCATAATTCAGGCCGCGCGCCAAAATGCGGGCTGTTGTGGTTTTGCCGACCCCACGCACCCCGGTCAGCATCCAGGCCTGTGCGATCCGTCCGGTATCAAACGCGTTCTCCAGCGTTTGCACCATCGGCTCCTGGCCAACCAGATCCTCGAACGTCTTCGGGCGGTATTTGCGGGCCAGCACCCTGTAGGCACCGCCTTCGGCCGCGCCGGGTGCCGTTCCAGTGCCGCCTGTCAACTCCAGGCCGGTCTCATTATCGTCTTGTGGAAAGCCAGTCTCATCCATGAGCCGCACCATAACGATTTTTTCGAAAAGGTGGACAGGCTTTTATCTGTTTTCTGTGAAAGGTGGACTGTGGTGTTGATCGCATCGGCCAAAAATAAAAAAGCACCGCGGAAACCGGCGGTGCCTTGCTCATCAATCCAACGAATAGGGTGGGAGGCTGGCACGGCGACCCGTGCCGAGGCTCGTTAGGGCTGCTTCCTTCCGGACCTGACCCGGTTGGCGAGTGGCTCGTCCACCACCAACCTCCCGAGCACCTTATATCAGAACATACTGGGTGCTTGGCAAGAGGTAAAAGCCGGTTTTTCTTCGCCAACGAACTGCAGCCTGGAAAACCCTGGGTATCTTTGCCAACAGCGCCCCGTATTAGTGGGACCTGCCCCTAAGGACGCAAGGTCGCCAGTTTCAGCCCAAATCCCATGAAAACCACACCGGTGATACCTTTGAGCCACCGCTGGAACGTCGGCTTTTGTGCTGCTTCCGACACCCGGGACAACAGTAGGATCATGGCGCCAAACCACAGAGCATTGATAGCCGAGTGAATGACCACGAGCAGCGTTGCCCCGGCAAGCGCGCCCTCTGCAGCCGGAATGAACTGCGGAAACGCCGCCAGATAAAACATGGAGACTTTCGGATTGAGCGCATTGGTTAGAAAGCCTTCGCCAAAGGCCTTAACTAAGGTTCTTTTGCGCCGGGCCGGGGCCACCTTAGTAGCCAGGACATTTTTGGAGAATGCGGATCGCAGCGCTTTCAGTCCGATCCAGAAAAGATAGGCTGCGCCAAGCATCTTCACGACAAAAAACGCTTCTGCCGAATGCACCAGGATGATGGAAATTCCGAGAATAGAGAGCGTACCGTGCAGAAAGAAGGCTGCGATAAAACCGGAGACATTCGCAAACGCCGCCGTCCGACCGGACGTCGGAACAGTTTTGGCGATCAATACACCGTTTGGTCCAGGCGACATCACCAACAGGGCTGCGACAAACGCAAAACTCAAAATAAGTTCATAGGACATTGACAATTTCCCATGACAACATCAGCTATCATTTAAATAGCAAAGTTGCCGTTGCCGATGAAAAGGATTTCACTTCCGCACCAATCTAGACATATGGTGATGAAAAGCAATCTGAAGCCGTACGCACGCTCAGACACCTGCCGACCCAATGACCGGTTTGAACTTATGACTTTTTTCGATCTCAACCCGCGCCTTGAAGGCGATAGCCTCCCAGTGCTGGACCTTGCCTTGTCCTCGATCCGCCTGATGAAAGACGCCAATTATCCCTGGTTACTTGTAGTGCCTCGCAAACCGGATTTGGTGGAAATCATTGACCTGGACGAAAACGATCAGCTGCAGTTGATGCGGGAAATCGCCATGGTCAGCCGAGTTCTGCGCGAAGTGACAGAATGTGAAAAGCTCAATGTCGGCGCACTCGGAAACCAAGTTTCGCAGCTGCATGTCCATATTGTGGCGCGGTTCCGTGACGATGCGGCCTGGCCCGGCCCAATTTGGGGCGTTGTGCCACCGCGGTCTTATGAAAACGACGCGGATCAACATTTGATTGACCGGCTACGTTCTTCCTTTTCAGCCCTGGCCGAATTGGAAAACTAATCCCCGCCTCGTTCCGGTCATCGCCCAATCCAAGGAATTATCAATGCGCGCTGTTGATGCCGCCCTGCCCGCCATGGAAATGAGTTTTCTCGGCAATTCGCTCGACCGCCAATCAACCCGGCGTGGCGACACAACCTATCTCGCAAGCCTTTTGGACCGACCCGATACAGAGGTTGTGTTGTCCACACCCCGGACATTGGTGTTTCCAGCCGGCTCTCCGTTGAAGGTTGGCCACTCACTTGATGCCGCCCTGGATCTTGGAGCCATTCGCGAAGAGATGGTATTCCTAGGACTTCGACCGGAAAACGGTGTGGCAGTCTTTGCGACCACACTGAAACAGCACGACGAAGACCTTGCCGGAAACCCCGACCTGCAACTTCAGGACCTACGCACATTGGCCCTGCAAAATACCTTCTCACCGGAAGACTTGGGCGCGCTGGCGCAAGCCCGCGCGTTGATCCATTGGCACCGGACCCACCGGCATTGTTCGCGTTGCGGCGAAAAAACGAAGATGGCGGAAGCTGGCTACCGGCGCGACTGCCCTGCCTGCGAGAGCCAGCACTTTCCGCGGACCGATCCTTGCGTGATCATGCTGATCACAGACGGCGACCGCGCGTTGTTGGGACGGCCAGCCCGCTTGGCCGAAGGCATCTTCACCACATTGGCCGGTTTTATGGAACCGGGCGAAACAATAGAACAAGCGGTGCGCCGGGAAACCCTGGAAGAATCCGGCATCAAAGTTGGCGATGTCCAGCTGATTTCCAACCAGCCCTGGCCCTTCCCGGCGAACCTGATGCTCGGCTGCGTCGGCACGGCGCTTTCGAGTGAGATCGCCATCGAAGATGATGAACTGGAAGCCTGCAAATGGTGTGATAGAAATGAAGTCCGTCAAATGATTGCCGGCACCCACCCGGAAGGACACATGATCCCACCGTCCATTTCGATCGCGTATGAGCTGATTACCGGCTGGCTCGAAGGAACAACTCAATGACCTGGTGCGTCTATCTCACCCATCCGGAGGTTATTATCGACAAGGACATTCCCATTCCCGAATGGAGCCTGTCGGATCTTGGCCGAGAACGGGCTGCAAAGGCTGCAGTGTTGCCGTTTGCAAAAGACATTAAACGTGTGGTTTCCAGCGGTGAAGTGAAAGCGGTCGAGACGGCGGAAGTATTTTGCGAACCGTTTGGACTGAAACCCCTTGCCCTCAAGGCGCTGCATGAAAATGACCGGTCGGCGACCGGCTTTCTGCCGCCGGAAGAATTTGAGAAAACTGCAGACTTGTTTTTTGCCCACCTGGATACGTCGATCCGGGGCTGGGAGCGCGCCATTGACGCCCAAATGCGCATTGTCACCGGAATTCAGGCAGCTTTACGCACGATAGATGACGAGGTTCCCGTCCTTTTCACCGGCCATGGTGGTGTCGGCACTCTGTTGATGTGCCATTTGATGGGAGCGCCAATCTCGCGCATTCACGACCAAAAGCGCGGCGGCAGCTGGTACCGGTTCGATAAAACCTGGCTCGCGTCACAGTCGGCACCGGATTTGGCTTGGACAGAACTGTAACGGGTGTCCGCTCGCTTTCACATTCATGGTACGCTCTCCCTGATATCGATGTGGAGACTGCCTCGTGACATTGAAACTCCTGAAGCTTGCCTTGTGTGTTCTGGGCTTTTATAGCCTCAATGATGTCCCGGCCTTCGCCGGCCAATATGATCAGGCGTTCCGGCAATTTCTGGCATCGGATGTAGTACCTGCTGCCCGGAAAGCTGGTGTCTCCCAGGCAACCCTCGACCGGCAATTGAAGGGCCTCAAACCGGATACGTCCCTGCCCGGCCTCGTTGGGCCAGGCGGCAAAGGCACGCCACCGAAAGTCAATTTCCAGGCTGAATTCCGGTCACCCCAACGCTATTTCCGCGACAGCCAATTCAATGCATTGGTGCCCGGCGGACAGCGGTTGATGAAGAAACATGCCGGCACACTCAAGAAGATTGAAGCCCGCTACGGTGTGCCCAAGCGGATTATTTTGGCCATCTGGGCGCGCGAGTCCGGTTATGGCGGCGCTAAGATCCCGCATGATGCGGTTCGGGTCCTTGCGACCCGCGCCTTCATGGGCCAACGCCCAGACCTTTTTAAGGCTGAGCTGATCGCGGCCCTGAAAATTCTTCAACGGGGCGATGTGTCCCGAAAGGTTATGAAAAGCTCCTGGGGCGGCGCTATGGGGCAGCCGCAGTTCCTGCCCTCGTCCTTTTTGAAGTATGCGGTCGACTTCGATGGCGACGGCAAACGCAATATCTGGACGTCACAAGTGGACACCATGGCGTCCATTGCCAATTACTTGGCCAAGCACGGCTGGGTGTCCGGGCGCGATTGGGGCTACGAGGTCACCCTGCCCAACACCGTCTCCTGCACGCGGGAAGGCCCGGACAACCGCCAGCCGATCTCTGCTTTTGTTCAAGAAGGTGTCCAGCGCGTCAGTGGACGCCCGTTTCCGGCGCATGAAGTCAATCAGCCGGGCAACATCCTGATGCCTGCCGGCCGCTATGGCCCGGCGTTCATTGCGACGGAGAATTTCTACGTGATCAAGGAGTACAACGAGAGCGACACCTACGCGCTGTTTGTCGGGCATCTGGCCGACCGTTACGGCTCTAACAAGGCGTTTCGCGGCAGTTGGAAGCCGATGAAAGACACAACCCGAGGCGCGGTCCGCAATCTTCAGCTGCGTTTGGAAGATCTTGGCCATGATGTCGGCGGCGCCGACGGTCTGATTGGATTCAAGACCCGCCGGTCTATCGGCAAAGATCAAGAGAAAAACGGTTTTTTTGCCACATGTTGGGTGGGGTGACTTTTTTCCGATTTTCAGGAGTAATGCCAGAAATCTCTGGGGGAATGCCTGTGACCGTTTTTGATGATCATGCTCTGAGCAAATCGCCTTTCCGCAGGCTCATTCCGAGTCTCTACCGCCGCCTCGACGGCCTGGGATTGCGCCGGCATTCCATAAAAACGCGGTATGGTCTTCAGTTTCTTTTGGACAAGACCAATCTGGTCGACCGGTCGATGAAGTACCGCTTTGGCTGGGAAGGTGAAAAGTTTGAGAAGTTCATTGCCCGGACCCAAGACTGTTTTGGCGATCAGATCGTCTTCCTAGATGTCGGTGCCCATTGGGGCCTTTACGCCATACGCGTATCGCTGTTGCCGAGTTTCGATGAAATTCATGCATTTGAGCCTGACAAACGCAATCGTGCACAGCTCTATGGAAATCTCTTTTTGAATGCGCTTGAGGACAGGATCACGGTCCACCCGTATGCAGTTTCCGACACCGCAGGCGAACTGTCTTTTCTCATGGCGCGGCCAGGCAACAGAGGTGTGTCGAGGATCGTGGAAGACGCCGCAAGCGGCCAGCAGATTGTAACGGTACAATCAGAACCGCTCGACGACCATTTTGATTATAAAAACCGTGAAATTGCCATCAAAGTTGACGTCGAAGGTGCCGAAGCCAAGGCTCTATCAGGAATGAAAGAATTGATCTCGAACAACAAAGTCATCCTGATGGTCGAAATCCATCCGGAAAACTATGCGTTGACAGTTCCGGTGCTTGAGGGGCTGGGGCTTACATTGTCGGAAGAACTCAGCGACACCAAAGGCGAGACCGACTATTTGTTCAAAAACTTCTGAGATTTGCAAATTCGATAGAATACTTTCGGTGGCCTGCCGCTCCGATGTCCGCCGTCGATCGGTGTCTCACCTGTTCCGAGCAACTGGTTTACCTGACGCTCCAACCGCTTTCGTCTCAAACGACGATGCCGACAACTTCCATGGCTCCTGAGCAGTCTACTCCGGAACCGGAAACACTTTCGCAAACTTGCCCTTGCGTCACCATCAGTGATAGCATCTCCTCAAAGCGCTACCTAAGATATTTTCAGCCCTTACTGGGCTTTGGCCTGGCAACGGCACAGGCCACTAGATCAGCGGCTGTTCAGGTGGAACCGCTTGAACAGCCGAAAGCTGATCGATTTTAGGGTGGTAGAGCATCTTATCTGCGTTCACCTGAACGCAGGATGCTCTAGGCCTTGTCTCTCCGAGCGCTGCGAGGACATGTCATGCTCACCGAAAGCGAACTTACAAAGGCGCGGCGCCTTAACCGGATATATGCAGACACCCTGATTTGGAGCGAGGGCGGCGTTCAAAAATCGGGATGGGGCAGCCGGCTCGTCGGTATCAGCAAACTCTTGGATATGACTGGTTTGCCCAACGATGAATTCGGGTTTGCGCAAGCGGTCGCCAATTGGCAGGAGAAAAACGGAATCAAGCCCATCGATGGCATCATCGGCAAGACCACTTGGGCAAAGATGGAACCGCTGACGCGGACCATGGAGCTGAAAATCGACTGGGGGCAGTCCAAACCACTCGGGAACAAACTGTTCGACAACAAGGATCCCATCATTCTTAGGAGACCCGGATCTCCCTTTGATCAATTGGAAACCCGGAGCGAATTGGCACAAACACCAATCACCGTCGCCCAATCATCCATGTTCGTGCCGGCCCGCGGTTTTTTGTTTGTCGTGTTTGAACAGCTGCCCGATGTCGGCAGAACCCATTTGATCCGGAAAGTTGCTGTCATTCCAAACAACTTTGCCTTTTCGCCCCGCAATTGGAAGGGAACACTCACCCCGGGTCAGCATGCGCTTGGCAATACACCAAACCTCAGCCAATATTTATCGGCGAGCAACCGGGCTATCGGCGCACCGTCCATTTTTCCGCGCCAAGGCATGCCAGCGACACCCGTTCTCGTCGACATTGCCAAGATCGAAGCCGCTGGGGGGAAGATCCTTTCGCCTGATGATATTGTCCGTGATCTGCGGCAGATCGCAGCGAAAAATCCAAACATGCAAAAGCGGATCAACACGCTGATTGACGCCGTCAGCAACATCGAAGGGGAAGTGCTGATCGAAGGCGGCACGCCTCCCGGCAGCGGATCCAAACTGAAAATGGCGCATAAGCCCTATATCCGCGGGGCCGAATTCCAGTGGCAGGAGATGGTGGACGGCAACATCACCCGCGATGCCATGAAAAACAATCTGGATCAGCTAGACGACAGCTTCCGCAGGGCCAGAAACCTTGGACGCGCAGGCCGGTTTGTCAGCGGTGTTGGTTTGGTGTTCACCGCCTATGATGTGACCAAAGCAACGTCCCAATCCATTGAACAACAATCTTTCAAACCGATCGGCGCAGAAACCATCCGGCAGGTTGGCGGCTGGGGGAGCGGTGTCGCCGGAATGAAAATCGGGTTTGTCACAGGTGCTGCGCTGGGAATCGAGACCGGTCCCGGCGCAATCGTGACCGGTGCGATCGGTGCAATCATCATCGGCGGTTTGGGGTATTGGGGATCTGATTGGGTTGCCGATATGATCCATAAAAACTGATACCTACTGCTTTCCGGGAACCGTTGCGTGCCAAATCTTTCGTCAATTCAACCTGAACCGCCTTGGATCAAGGTCCCGGATGTTGATGCCTCCTGGGCCGGTTGGCGCCAGGGGGCTGGCGAAGACTGGCTTTGCGAGGTCTGGCTCCCGTTCTGGCACAGCCTGGATGACAAAGGCCGAAGGGATTACCTAGAAAAATACCCGGTCCCCGATGACGACTGGCAACTGCAGCTCGATTATTTCTGGAAACCGTGACTCTTGCGGACAGCGCCGGGGCCATTGCCATCAGCATGCTTTTGAAGGGGACAGTTCAATGCCCGCCAAACTGGCCCCTCTACTGATCAAAAAAACGGTTTCCATCGCCGATGCCTCAGAACAAAGGGTTATTCGCCACTGACTGGAAAGGAAGCCGTCGGCAAATTTCATTCTTGTTATTTTTTTGATTTTAATTCTTATTGTTTTACGATAATAATCAGCCCGTTTCGGGAGAATGAAATGACAAAACGCCTATTGCCTTCTTCACTCAGTAGCTCAACACGGGCCTTTCTTTTTCTGGTTCTTGGAGCCTTTTTATCTGCGTGTGGCCACGTTCCGCTGACAACAATCGCGAAGCTCAGCCAGTTTGATATGCTGGAAACAAACCCAGATGCGTTGCGCCTCGCCGTCAAATACCCGGAGGGCATCCAAATTCCTCAGGGCGGAGCAACAATGGCCCTCAAGCTTGAGCGTAAGGAAGACGGCGTTGTCTTGATGGAAGAAGAGCTTGCCTTTGAAGAGGTCGCCTCCAAAGCTGAAAAGGCCGGACTTTCCCAAGAGCTACAGGACGGTTGGCGCTTGGAGATTTACCGGTTACCAGAGGAAAACCTGCCGTTTTTCCGGAGCTTCCAAAAGCACATGGCGTCCATGTCCAAAAGCGAACGGGAGAAGGTTGAGGGAACCTTGAACATTGGCGTTAGTGGATGTCTTCTTACCGCCGAAAAACCTTCTGAAATTCGGGTCAGCACATTTCTAAAGGCAGCTGAACTTGGTGGCTACGTGACGCTCTTGCGCAATTTCGATTTGGAAGAACAGATGACAGAGCTGGGTGGAGAAAACGGCTTGGACCGGTGCCCCGATGCGGCGTAAGCACCTCGATCCTCAGTGTCGAAAGAAACCCTTTCATCTATACGCACAATCAGACGAAGTTTTCTTTGTCTGTGCCGGTGCGCTCGACGGTAATTCCTGAGTACCCCTTTTGCCCCGGCATAGGGGCAAGGATCTCTGTTTTTCGTTTGATATGCTGAAACTCTAGAACGGTATACGGCCGCTGATAGAGCCAGGACCGGTTGATGAGCGCATCCGGATCAGGATCGGGCGGCGTGTCCCCGGGTCGTCCCAGAAAATACAGGTCGAACCCAAGATCAGAGACTTGTTCCCGGACAAGTGACTTGAGACCGAGCGCTGCTTCGCAGCGGTCAATTTCCTTTTCAATGTTATCGGTGCGCAGGGTAACCAAACCAATTTCAGCACTGCCCCCCAAGGGAAGTACGGGGTCACCGGCTGTGATTTTGGTTTCGCCCTCAAACGTATGTTGAACCAGCTCGATGATGTGGCCTTCAGGATCAGCAAAATGGCTTAAATAGCCAATATCTCGGAACTGATGCGGTTCCGAAGCGCTGATACCATGGGCCTTGAGCTGAGCATGTGCACAGTCGATGTCAGGCAGCGTCAGCCCGATTTTCCAGTACCGGTCGGTGGTGCTGTGCTGATAGGGCGCCCGGTCGTCTACCGGCTTTAAAACCAGAACCGCACCATCGTTCCCGTAGCCAACGGCAATGTATCCATCCCTCTCAAATCGCCGCATGCCGAGGATCCGGCAATAAAACTCTGCGAGTGTATCCGGGTTCGTGACGTTCAGCGTCAAGGCGGCGAGGCGATTGGACATATCTCAGTTGAGCCCGTTGAGCGAGCGCGTCCCAATGTTCACCGGGCGGCGCGTAGCCAAAAACCGCCGGGCTTCGCTGGAAAAACCCTGTTTCAGCAGGGTCCCCAAATAGGCATATTCAATCAGATCACGCTGCGCCCGGCTTCCTCCAATCCTGGCATGATCCGCCATTGTCCGGCTCAAATGGTTTTGCGCTTCCGTCCAGTTTTCTGCTCCAATGGCCGCAAAACCATTCGCGAGATATTGCACCATGTCGGCAGCCGGCCCGCGTGCTTCAACCGCGATCCGCTGCAGGTCTTCCTGATTGCCAGCCATTGCGTGTGCCAAGGCGGCATGAACATCGGCAAATGCAAGCCCCGTCTTTGGAAAGAACTGCGTTGCATATGCGCTGACCGCCTGCCAACGGTCCGGAGAAACAGGCACCCCGGCCAGTTCGGCCCTGTAGAGGATCGCGGCCGTATCGGTCAGCACATTCAAGGCTGGTCCCCAGGCCCCTCCGGGCGCCACGTCAGTATCGACGACTTGCCACATCGTCTCCTCGTCTCCGGTTTCCAGCGCCCAAAGCGCGACATGCCAGGAGATGTGGCAATGCAATATTCCGGCTTTGCTGTAGTCCTTGCGCCAGTCGTTCATATAGGCAATGCCAGCGGCCGTTTCTCCGGTTTCGTAGTGAATGTGGGCCTTGATGTGAGCGCCGTTCGCATTGCGTGGATTGCTGTTGAGCGATCGTTCGATGGTTTCAGCCGCTGGACCGATTTGTCCTGCTTCGGCCTGTGAAAATGCATGCTGCCCGAGGAACCACCAGTCATCGCCGTAATGCGGCAACAGTGCCGACGTGAACGCCAGCTGCTCCGCTTCGCGGCCGGGCTGGCCGGAAAATCCGATCAATCCAAATACACCGGTACAAGTCTGAGCCACCATCGCATCGCGTGGATACTCGGCACAATGTGCCCTGATGGCCGCATAGGCAGCAGGTACTTTGCCCCGCACCAATAGGCCCAGAGCATTCAAATGGCTTTGCTCGCGGGTCGTCTCGGGCTGCCCACACGCTTCGGCGTGCTGCACAATGGTCCGCGCCTCCTGGACATTGCCCAAAATCTGATGGCACCGGGCAAGGCCGGCATATGCAAGAGCAAAGTCCGGATCCGCTTCGATCGCCTTCTGAAAACCCTCTAGCGCGCCCTCTTCGGCAGACAGAAACCGGTCGACCGCATCAATATAGGCATCACGAGCCAATGCAGACGACGTTGAAAGGCTGTTGTCGTACCGATCCTGAAACACCCGATCCTCCCTCAACACGAACGCCTCTCGTTCGCTATTTAGAGCAATCCCCGATGGCTTGGTTAAACACTCACCACACCTTCCGGAGCAGTCTCCAGACGGAAGGCAGCCGCCATTAGGGCTTTCGTATAATCGGTTTCCGGGGAATCGAATATCTTTTCGGCCGGGCCTGATTCCACCACCTTGCCCTGGCGCATGACGACCACTTCATTGGCCAGCGCCCGAACGACCTTCAGATCGTGGGAAATGAAGAGGTAGGCAAGGCCGTGGGCCTTCTGCAGATCCCGCAGGAGATCGACCACCTGGGCTTGGACACTCATGTCGAGCGCCGATGTCGGCTCATCGAGCATGACGAATTTCGGCTCCAGAACCATCGCCCGGGCGATGGAAATGCGCTGGCGCTGGCCGCCCGAGAATTCGTGCGGATAGCGGTGCCGGGTCGATGCATCAAGGCCAACCTCTTCCAGCGCACCGGCAACCTTGCGGTCCCGTTCCTCAGCCGAAATGCCTGGAAAATGCACCTGCAGGCCTTCTCCAACGATGTCGGCGACCGACATGCGCGGTGAAAGTGCGCCATAGGGATCCTGGAAGACAATTTGCATATCGCGGCGCAAGGGACGCATTTCCTTCCAGGAGTTTTCCTGAATATCCTGACCGTTGAACGCAATCCGGCCGGTGGAAGAAATCATCCGCAGGATGGCAAGGCCAAGTGTGGTCTTTCCAGATCCACTTTCGCCGACGATGCCAAGGGTCTGACCTTTCCGGACGGTGACATCTATCCCGTCGACCGCCTTCACATGATCCACCGTCCGGCGTAGGAAACCGCGTTTGATCGGAAACCAGACTTTTAAGTCGTCTGCCTGAACAACGATCGGCTTGTCCGTATCGGTTTCCGGCGGATTGCCTTTCGGCTCGGCGGCCAGCAAATGTTTGGTGTAGTCGTGCTGCGGGTTGTCGAAAATCTCGGCAACCGGCCCCTGTTCAACAATTTTGCCACCGGTCATGACACAGACACGGTCGGCAAATTTGCGCACGATGCCGAGATCATGGGTGATAAACAGCATGGCCATGCCCTGCTGTTTCTGCAGCTCCTTCAACAACTCGAGGATCTGCGCCTGGACGGTCACATCAAGGGCAGTCGTCGGCTCGTCGGCAATCAGAAGATCCGGTTCATTCGCGAGCGCCATGGCGATCATCACGCGCTGGCGCTGACCGCCGGACAACTGATGCGGATAAGACCCTAATCGGGTTTCCGGATCGCGGATCCCCACCTGGTTCATCAGCTCCAGAACCCGTTCGCGAGCCTTGGTGTCGCTCATCCCCCGGTGGATTTTGAGGATCTCGGAAATCTGCCGTTCCACAGTGTGCAGCGGATTGAGCGAGGTCATCGGCTCCTGAAAAATCATCGAGACTTCATTGCCGCGCACTTTCCGCATCTCGCTTGCCGAGGCGTGCAGCAGGTCGACACCGTCCTTAAGGATCTTGCCCGTTGGATGGGAGGCCGCCGGATAAGGCAGAAGTTTCAGGATCGACAAAGCCGAGACCGATTTTCCTGAACCACTTTCCCCAACAAGCGCGACGGTTTCACCCTTGTTGATGTCGAAGGAAATCTGATCAACAGCGAGCGTTTCTTTGCCACCTTGGGTAAAGGCCACCGAAAGGTCCTGAATGGAGACGAGAGTTTCTTTGGTCATTGGCCTCTCCTCACGCCAGGCTCTTGCGCGGATCAAAGGCGTCGCGCACCGCTTCACCAATGAAGATCAGTAGGCTGAGCATCAGCGAGATCACCATAAAGCCGGTTATGCCAAGCCAGGGTGCTTGAAGGTTGTTCTTGCCTTGTGCCAGCAATTCACCCAGCGACGCAGAGCCCGGAGGTAGGCCAAAGCCGAGGAAATCCAAAGCGGTCAGCGTGGAGATCGAACCATTCAGGATAAATGGCATGAACGTGAGCGTCGCGACCATCGCGTTCGGCAGCAGGTGCCGCCACATGATGACACGGTTGGATACGCCCAGCGCCCGAGCTGCCGAGATATATTCAAAGTTCCGCCCGCGTAGGAATTCGGCCCGAACGACGCCAACCAGCGCCACCCAGGAGAAGGCCAAGAGGATCGTAAACAGTGTCCAAAATCCGGGGATCAAAACCGAAGAGACAATCAAAATCAGATATAGCGTCGGAATGGCGGTCCAGATCTCGATAAACCGCTGGAAGATGAGATCGACCCAACCGCCGTAATATCCCTGAACGGCACCGGCCGCGATGCCGATCACCGAGGAGGCCAAAGTCAGAGCCAGGCCAAAAAGAACGGATATCCGGAAGCCATAAACAAGACGCGCCAGCACATCGCGGCCTTGGTCGTCGGTGCCCAGCCAGTTCCAGTTGCCCATGACGCAGTTCGGGTCGTCCGCACCTAGCGGGTAGCGTTGGCAGCGCTCTTGCTTATCCATCATCCAAGACGGTGGCGCGGGCGCAGGGACTGGAATCTCGTGGTTCACGGTCCGGTAGGAATAACGGACCAGAGGCCAGAGCATCCAGCCATTGTTTGCGATTTCTTCCTGAATGAAGGGGTCGCGGTAGTCTGTGATTGCCAGAAATCCGCCGAATTTTTCTTCCGGATAATCAACAAAGACGGGCATAAGCAGCTCGCCCTGATAGGACACCAGGACCGGCTTGTCATTGGTCAGGAACTCGGCTCCCATCGCCAAAACAAACAGAACCAGAAAAATCCACAAGGACCAGTAGCCGCGGCGGTTGGCCTTGAAGTTGGCCAGACGCCGCTGATTGATCGGCGACAGGCGCATTTTTCTGGGCGGCGGGGTGTTTTCTTCAGCGACGGGTGCTTGAGCGCTATAACCAGCGTTTTCCAGATCTTTGGTAAGGCGCGTGTCCATGACTACACCTCCCTACTTTCAAAATCGATCCTGGGATCGATCCAGGTGTAGGTGAGATCGGAAATCAGGTTCACCAGAAGGCCCATGAGCGAGAAGATATAGAGCGTCGCAAAGACCACGGCATAGTCGCGGTTGATGACCGATTCAAAGCCGAGCAGTCCCAAGCCATCCAGCGAGAAGATTGTCTCGATCAGCAGAGATCCTGCGAAG
Source organism: Roseibium sp. (assembly GCF_965216085.1). GTDB lineage: Bacteria > Pseudomonadota > Alphaproteobacteria > Rhizobiales > Stappiaceae > Roseibium. The sequence continues at coordinate 5,294,533 of NZ_OZ244138.1, forward strand.
AAAGACGAGATGAAGGCCCCCGGAAAACCGGCCACCACGATCAGCATGGCATTTCGGAACACATGGCCATAAAGCACTTGGCCTTCGGTGAGCCCCTTGGCGCGCGCAGTGATCACATATTGCTTGCGGATTTCATCCAGGAAGGAATTCTTGGTCAAAAGCGTTGTTGTCGCAAAAGCTGACAGGACCATGGCGGTCAGCGGCAACGCCAGATGCCAAAAGTAATCAGCAATCCGCGCCGGCCAGGAAAGCTCTTCCCAATTGTCCGAAACCAGCCCACGAAGCGGGAAAATATCCCAGAATGACCCGCCGGCAAAAAGTACGATCAAAAGAACCGCAAACAGGAAGCCTGGAATGGCATAAGCCACCACGATCACACCTGACGTCCAGACATCAAAGCGCGAGCCATCACTGACCGCCTTGCGGATGCCAAGCGGGATCGAGACCGCGTAGGAAATCAGCGTCATCCAAAGCCCGAGCGAGATCGAGACGGGCAGTTTTTCGGCAATCAGATCCAAAATGCGGATGTCGCGGAAATAACTCTCGCCGAAATCAAAGCGGGCATAGTCCCATAACATCGTCAGGAAACGTTCGAGCGGTGGTTTGTCAAAGCCAAACTGCGCTTCCAGCTCCTTGATGAATTCCGGGTCCAGTCCCTGAGCGCCCCGGTATTTGGAGGTGACACTGTCGCCCCCACCGCCACTGGATCCGGACGATTCATTGCCGATATTCCCCATATCGCTGCCACCGCCGCTGATGCGCGACGTGGCATCAACATCGGTACCGGAAATCTGCGCGATCACCCGCTCAACCGGGCCGCCAGGCGCAAACTGGATTATGAAAAAATTGATCGCCATAATCCCAACCAGGGTCGGGATCATCAGCAATAAACGGCGGAGAATATAAGCGCCCATAGGGTTCGTATCGTCCCTTTAAGTTTCGGCCAAAAACTGCAAGCCACAGGTAACTTTAAAACTTTACCCTGCTTCTTCGATGATTTTGGCTTTTTCCGGATCTATCCACCACAGATCTTCCACAGGGAAGAAGTATCGTGGCGGCTCTGGCGGATAAGCGAACATGTCCCAAATAGCGACCGAATGGGTATTCTTGTGCCACTGCGGTATCCAATAGTAACCCGCCCTCAAGACCCGGTCGAGCGCCCGGGCGGCTGTGTTCATCTCGTCTTTCGACTGCGCCGCAAGAATTTTGTCCGTCAGGGCATCAATCACCGGGTCGGCGATCCCAGACAGATTGCTGCTGCCAGGCACATCAGCTGAACGCGATGTCCAATATTCCCGGATCGGATCGGATAGGGTCGCCGAAAAAGCAAAGCGGCGGTTGGCAATATCGAAATCAAACTCGTTGAGCCGGGCCTGGTATTGCGCACCGTCCACCACTCTAAAGTTTGCCTGAATACCTAGCCTCTTGAGATTTTTGATAAATGGATTTGCAATCCGCTCGAAAGAGGTTGTGTTGTTCAGGAACTCGATGCTGAGCTGTTTGCCGTCCGGTCCAATCAGATCAGCGCCCTGGCGCGTATATCCTGCTGCTTTTAGAAGTTCGTTTGCCTTGCGCAGCAGACTCCGGTCGGCGCCCGTGCCATTGCTCACCGGCGGGGTTACGGGGTCTCCGAACACTACCTCCGGCAGTTGCTCCCGGTACGGCTCCAAAAGCGCAAGTTCTGCACCTTGAGGCACGCCCTCAGCCTTCATATCGGAATTCTCGAAATAAGACTCGGTCCGTTTATAAAGGCTATAAAACAGGTTCTTGTTCGACCATTCAAAATCGAACGCATATCCGAGTGCTTGGCGCACTCTCGGATCTTTGAATTTGTCGCGGCGTGTGTTGAGGAACCACCCTTGAGCTCCGGACGGGCGGCCGTCTGGAAACACTTTCGTCACCACACGGCCATCGACAACGGCGGGGAAGTTGTATTCCGTCGCCCAATTTTTAGACGAAAACTCTTCGCGGTAGCGGACGGTGCCCTTCTTAAAAGCTTCGAAGGCTACCTGCCTTTCCCGGAAGAATTCGACCCGGACGATGTCAAAATTCTTCTGTCCGCGGACAACCGGTAGGTCTTTGCCCCAATAATCCTTGATCTTGTGGTATTCGACAAACCGCCCGACTGCGTGTTTCCCGACCTTGTAAGGGCCAGACGACAGGGGCGGGGTCAGCGTGCTTTGCTTAAAGTCATAAGCTGTGTAGTAGCGCTTTGAAAAAATCGGATACCCAGAAGCGACGCCAAGGGGATAGTTTCGGGATTGAGTGCCATCAAATTGCAACGCCACCCGGTGCTCATCCAAAACTTCCGCACCGCTCAAAACACGCATCGGCTGGCTGATGTTTGGGTGACCGTTTTCCTTCAAAAGAAGCATCGAGAACGCGACATCTTCCGCTGTCAGCTTCGATCCATCATGGAACCGTGCTTCCGGCCTTAAATTGAAGGTAAAGCGGTTGCCGTCGTCTGACACTTCAACACTTTCGGCGACCAGTCCATAGACCGCATCCGGTTCGTCATAGGCCCGTACCATCAGTGTATCGAAACACAGCTCCATGCGCGGAGGCGCGTCCCCCTTCAGAATAAAAGAATTGAAGGTGTTGTAGGTCAGAACGTTCTGATTGAAGGACCAGTACGGGGCTTGAAAATTGAAAGTTCCCCCCTTCGGCGCATCCGGATTGACGTAGTCGAAGTGAGAAAAATCCGGGCCGTACTTCAAATCTCCAAACACCGACAACCCATGGCGCGGATCACTTCCCGGGCCGGCGGCAGCGGCCATCTCCGACAACAAAGGCCCAGCGCCTGACGTCAATGCCGCAGCACCGGACAATTTCAAGATCTGGCGCCGGCTCGGCCCCGTCATCTTCGTCATTTCAATGCTCCGGTTTTTGCAGCTTTGGCCTCATCGTACCACCAGATAGTGGGGAAACCTGTGCTGTATTCCGGCATGTTTTCAGGATGGGAGAAACGATCCCAACGCGCCGTGCGAGTCTCATCGACATAAAACTGCGGCACCACATAGTGGTTCCACAAAAGCACCCGGTCGAGCGCGTGTGTGGCGGCCACCAGTGTCTCGCGATCTTCGGCATAAATCACCTTTTCGATGAGATGATCAATCGCAGGATTCTTGATCCCGCCGTAATTGGCGGAGCTGGCGTTGTCGGCTGCTTCCGAGCCCCAATACTCCCGCTGTTCATTGCCCGGCGACAAGGATTGCCCAATTGCAAGTGTAGTTGCATCGAAGTCACGGCTACGGACCCGGTTGATGAACTGCGATGTGTCGACCAGCCGCAAAATCGCCTTGATGCCGATACTCTCCAAGTTTTTCGCATAAGGCAGCAACGAGCGCTCGCTGGCTTTATCCCGATACAAAAACTCAATGCTCAGCTGTTCGCCGGTCGCAGGATCAATCATCTTGCGCCCTTCGAGCTTGAACCCGGCGCCCCGCAACAATTTGACCGCTTCGCGCAGATTTGCCCGCACGTTTTTCGGCGAACCGCCAACCGGGTTTTTGAATTCTTCGGTAAAGACTTGCGGCGGCACCTGGTCCCGCACCTCCTCCAGAATTTCAAGTTCCTTGCCTTGCGGCAGGCCGGAAGAGGCCAAATCAGTTCCCGAATAGTAGGAGTTGACCCGTTTTAGGAGATTGGCGGAGATGATCTCGTTGGTCGTCTCAAAGTCATAAGCGTAATTGAGGGCCCGGCGAACATCCGGGTTCTGGAACTTTTTGCGGCGCAGGTTCAGGAAATACCCCTGCATGACCCCTGTGGAGCGGTCGGGAAAGATTTCCTTGACGATCCGGCCATCCTTGATCGCCGGGAAATCATACCGTTTAGCCCACTGACTGGAGCTGCGTTCAGTGTGATAGTCGTATTGGTCGCCTTTAAATCCTTCGAATTGAACGGCGTCGTCCAAAAAAGAAATATATCGGATCTCCTCGAAGTTCCCAGTGCCAATCCGGATCGGAAGGTCCTTGCCCCAATAATCGTCGACACGCTCGTAGATCACCTGGCGGTTGGCTGAAAAATCCTTGATGCGATACTGACCGGACCCGAGCGGCGGTTCCAAGGTGCTTTTGGATATATCGCGCTTTTCGCCCTTTGCATTCGTGCCTTCCCACCAGTGTTTTGGCAGAACAAACAGTTGCCCCATGATCTTGGGAAGTTCGCGATTGTTCGCAGTGTCAAACGAAAAGCGGACAACATTTCCGTCGATAACCTCAGTCTCCGTGACGTTTTTGTAGTAAAACTTGCGCTGCGGATCGAGTTCGATCGCTTTTTCAAACGACCAGATGACGTCTTCAACTGTCACCGGTTTACCGTCATGCCATTTGGCGTTGGGGTTTAGCCGATACTCGACCCAAGAGTAGTCATCCGGAAAACGCACGGCATCTGCAAGCACACCATACTGCGCACTGATGTCGTCTTCATCGAGCGATGGCTCCATCAGGTTTTCATAAATATTGAATATACCGGGTGCGGCATGACCTTTTGGCGGCAAAAAATTAAAAGAATCGAAGCCACCCCGGGCAGCCATGCGAACAACACCGGTTTTCGGCGCATCCGGATTGACATAATCAAAATGCGTAACGTCTGGGCCGTATTTCGGCGTCCCGTTCAACGCAGCTGCATGGAGCCACTCCGGTTCCTGGGCCGCCAGTGGACTTGCCATGGCCGAAACCAAAACCGTAGCCCCTGTCAGGAGTGCAGATAGGTTTAGTGATTTGCATGCATCCCAAGCGGCTCGCATCGCCTGCTCCGTCTGAATTGATTTTCAGTTAGTGTAGGGAGCGGCTGGCAAAACGCCAGCTATTTGGCATGATATGACAGAAATTTAACCTGTCTGAGGCACTCCGCTGCCAGCGGCAACTTCAGTCTTTTGCCGGTTTTTGGCCTTTTGGGCATACATGCGACTGTCAGCGACCCGCAGCAGATCATCTATGGTTCCGGCATCACTTGGAAAACTTGCGCTTCCGATACTGGCTTTAACCTCAATTCGAACGCCCGAGAATTCGAACATTTGCGAGACCCGGTCGGCCAAACGCTCCAGAAATGCATCCTTTTCCGCCCGGCGCATGTTGCCCGGTGTTAAAATGATAAATTCATCCCCACCTACCCGGGCAACTGTATCGGTTTGCCGGATTTGCTGCTGCAAACGGTGGCCGACTTCTATCAACAACTGATCGCCGACCGCATGCCCATAATTGTCGTTGACAGGTTTGAATGCATCCAGATCTACATAAAAGATCTCAAAACCATTTCCTGTCCGCTCTGACATCACGGCAAATTGGAGCATGCGATCTTCAAGGAGGCGGCGGTTGGCCAACCCGGTTAACGGGTCATGCAAAGCCATTGACCGGACTTTATAGACTTCACTGATCAACAGGAACGCCATGGCGCCGAACACCAATGAGATCAGGCTGCCAACCAGCTGCGTGATCCAGATATTTCTTTCGTTGGCCACCCAGCCATTTCTCGGATAGCCGAGCACTTCCCAATTCAGCCCACCCGGCAAATTCAGAGGCAGCCCAACACCATCCTCGGCCAAAAGGCCAAATCCACCGTAGATATGCGAATTGTCCGGATTGGCCGCACCCTTGTCGATGATCTCAATCCTGAGATCGTTGGCTGCATCAGATACACCCGCAGCCTTCATCAAACCTGCTTCGTCTACAACAAGGGTCGCAACCCCCCAATAAGACCGTTCTGCAAGTGGCTGGCCCGGGCTGACGGGTGGAAAAACCGGGATCCGAATCAAAAGAGCCCGCCCGCCCTGAACCAGCTCCAGCGGGCCAGCAATGACCACATCACGCTCAAGCATTGCCTTTCGGATCGCGGGCCATTGGCTCGTATTCATCCGGTAGTTCAGGCCGATAGCCGCCTGATTTGGCTGGTGTGGATATACGGCCCGCAATATATTGTTTGGTGCCAGGCCAATCGACCGAATGACTGGATTCCCGTCGATCAGCTCCGCCGCAACGATTTCATAATGCTCAGCTTCAAAGGGTTGATCAGCAAAATGGATAACATTGGCGCGTAAGCCCAATCCATAGGCCACTGTCCGGCTGAGTTCGCCTTCCAAGCGGGCGCGCACTTCAGACAGTCTGGCGACTGCTTCACGTTTGTTTTGAGAAACAAGCTCACTGCGCACCGTGTTTCCGACATGTGCTGTTAAGGCGACGCCGGCAAGAAAACATACGACAGCGACAAGGGACGCAACCCAGGTTCCATTTGTATATGCAAAGTACTGACGTAACCCGCTCATGCCGGCTGGACCCGATCCAAACGTCGTTTGTGACAATATAACTCAATTGCTACGTAGCGTCATAAATATTAATTTTCTACATAAACAAAAGAAGAAAGCCGGACTTTCGCCCGGCTTTCTAATAAATTTACCTATACCTTCAGGCAAACGCCTTGCGTTTTACTCACCAGGCAGCGGTTTTGGCGCATCGGATTGCTCACGCATGTACGCAATCATGTTTGCCCGGTCTTCCGGTTTACGCAGACCGGCAAAACCCATCGATGTGCCAGAGACGTAGTTTTTCGGAGACTCCAAGAAGCTGTTAAGCCCCTCATAGGTCCACTCTGGATTTTCTTCTCCGTAGGCAACCATGGAGGTGGAGTATTTTGCGCCGTCCACGCCACCTGGCTTGCGGCCAATGATATCATAGAGGTTCGGGCCGACCTTGTTGGCGCCACCTTGATCGAAGGTATGGCAAGCTGCGCATTTCTTCGCAACTTTTTCACCTGCAGATGCCGAAGCTGCCGCCATAAGTTCGCCGATCGGAACAGCATCCGGCTCAGGTGTTACTTCAGAAGTTGAATCTTCTGCTGAGGCGACGACAATTTCATAGCCCGGCTTGCCCGGAATCGTCGGCTCAAAAATAATGTCGGAAACGATTCCAACACCCATAGTCAATATCAACACCATAAGAACCGCACCTGCGGCCTTGTTCAGCGTAAAGGAATCCATTCTCTCCGGCTCCAAGCTCATACGCGTCCGGGCCCGTAACTTTATGGTCACGAACCCTATCAGCTCTTCGAATTTCGCCGGAACCTACAAATTTTTTGACCTTGCTGTCCATAGCTTTAAAAGGACAACGTGTACGACATTCGGACGCGGACCTGGAAATTGGCCATTTTTGTGCCTCCAGCCGCCCCCAAGGAGACCGGTTTGAGTTCAGCCATTGTCATTATTCCCGCCCGGCTATCTGCCACACGGCTGCCAAACAAGCCATTGGCGGACATCTGCGGAAAACCTATGATTGTGAGGGTTCTAGAGCAGGCTTTGAATGCCGATATCGGACCTGTGGCAGTGGCAACTGACGATAGCAGCATCGCTGAAGCCGTTCACGACCATGGCGGCAAAGCCATTATGACCCGCACCGATCACGAATCTGGCTCAGACAGGATCCATGAAGCCGCCGATATCGCCGATCCTGACGGAAAATTCGACACGGTGCTGAATGTGCAAGGGGATGTTCCCTTGATTGAACCAGCCGCGATTCGTGCGGCATTTGCTCCGCTTTCTGTTCCAGGCGTCGATATTGGCACCATAATGACCGAGCTCACCAATCCGGATTTCCGGGACGATCCGAACTTTGTCAAAGCAGTGACAAGTCCCAACGGCCATGGCCATCATCGGGCGCTCTATTTCACTCGCGTCACCGCTCCGGGCGGCGAAGGCCCGCTCTATCACCACATCGGCATCTATGCCTATCGGCGGGCTGCTTTGAACCAATTTGTTGCTTTACCACCTTCTCCACTTGAAAAACGCGAGAAGCTGGAACAGCTTCGAGCGCTGGAAGCGGGGATGCGGATCGATGTGTCGATCATTGGCTCCGCCCCAATGGACGTCAATACACCCGATGATCTAGAACGGGCCCGCGCGGCCTACCGAACCCTATGACCCTGCCGCACAGAAGCTGGACACACCCATGAGTAATCCGAAAAAAATCGTCTTCCAGGGGGAGACCGGCGCCAACTCACATATGGCGTGCCGCGATGTTTATCCTGACTACGAGGCCATTCCCTGCGCCACCTTTGAAGACTGTTTTTCGGCAATGGCAGAGGGGAAGTCGGATCTTGCGATGATCCCGATCGAAAACTCTGTGGCGGGCCGTGTGGCGGATATTCACCACCTTTTGCCGGGCTCAAACCTGCATATCATCGGCGAATACTTCATGCCGATCCGGTTTCAACTCATGGCACCGAAAGGCACGCAGCTTGAGAGCCTGACAACGGTCCAAAGCCATGTGCATGCGCTTGGCCAATGCCGCAATATCATACGCGAACTTGGTTTGACCGCAGTGGTTGGCGCCGACACGGCCGGCTCCGCGCGGCAGATTTCCGAGCTTGGAGACCCCACACACGCGGCTCTCGCTCCGAAGATGGCTGCCGAGATTTACGGGCTGGACATCCTGCGCCACGATGTCGAGGACGAAGCGCACAACACGACACGTTTTGTCATCTTGTCCCGGGACAAGATGGAAGCAGCTCATAATGGCCAACCGGTGATCACCACCTTCATTTTCCGGGTCCGCAACGTGCCGGCGGCGCTTTACAAGGCGCTCGGCGGTTTTGCGACGAACAACGTCAATATGACCAAGCTGGAATCCTACCAGCTGGAAGGCCAGTTTTTCGCTTCAATGTTCTATGCCGACATTGAGGGTCATCCAAACGACCCGCATGTCGCCCTGGCTCTTGAGGAACTCGCGTTCTTCTGCGCAGAGCTAAAAATTGTCGGCGTTTACCGGGCAAGTCCGTTCCGCGACAAGATCCGTGAGCCGGAAGCTAACCGAGCCTTAAGACCCAATCCGCAATCTTAAGGGCAACGCCCTAATCCCAGAGGACCCAATGACCGAGATCCGTTTTGATGCCCTGTGCATCGGGAATGCCATTTGTGATGTGTTTGCCCATGTAGAAGAGGATTTTCTTGTAAAGGAAGATCTCGTTAAAGGCTCTATGCGGCTGATCGAAACCGACGAAGCGGTCGAGCTGTTCAACAAGATGGGACAGACTGTGCGGGTTTCGGGCGGTAGTGCTGGCAACACCGCTGCCGGCATCGCATCCCTTGGCGGCAAACCAGCCTACTTCGGCAAGGTGGCTGAGGATGAGCTCGGCGACAGTTATTATCACGACATGAACGGCACCGGTGTTTACTTCAACACGCCGCGACTGCGCGAGTGGAAACCCACCGCCCGGTCGATGATCCTGATCACGCCGGATGGCGAGCGGACCATGAACACCTATCTTGGGGCCTGCACAGAGTTTAGCCCATCTGATGTTGACGAGGACGTCGTTGCCGCCTCTGCGATCACCTATATGGAAGGTTATCTGTGGGACCCGGAAGAAGCCAAGAAAGCTTTTCTGGCTGCTGCAGAGATCGCGCACAAACACAGCCGGAAGGTTGCGATAACCCTGTCGGACTCCTTCTGTGTCGACCGGTACCGCGATGAGTTCAAGGGCCTGCTGTCCGACGGTGTTGTTGATCTGATGTTTGCCAATGAGCATGAACTAAAGGCGCTTTATCAAACTGGAGATCTCGATACCGCTATTGAAGCTGCGCGCAACAGCGGCGCCATGACTGCGCTCACTCTCGGCAAAGAAGGCGCAATGATTGTCACTCGCGACGAGACCGTTAAAGTCCCCGCGCAGCAAGTAGACAATGTCACTGATCTCACAGGCGCTGGTGATCTCTTTGCCTCCGGTTTCCTCTTCGGCCTGGCCAGAGACTACTCTTTGACGACTGCAGCTGAACTTGGCTGCATTTGCGCAGCTAGCGTCATCAAACACGTCGGCGCCCGCCCGGAACGCCCGCTAAAAAACCTCGCGGCGCAAAGCGGTTTTGAAGTCTGAGCAAAAAAGGGCGGCCAACCGGCCGCCCTTTGTAATTCGGCGTCACAACTGTCAAGCAGCCAGGTCCTGCACACTCAGAACTTTTCCATCCTCGTCCAGCCGGTAGATAACCGGCGTCCCGGTTCCTAATTCCCGCTTGAGGATCTCTTCCGGGCTGAGACCTTCCAGTTCCATGATCAAAGAACGCAAGGAATTGCCATGGGCCGCCACGATCGTGCGCTTGCCAGCAAGCACGCGGGGTAGAATTTCGGCCTTGTAATACGGCAAGACGCGTTCAGCGGTCAGTTTCAGGCTTTCGCCGCCAGGAGGCGGAATGTCGTAGGACCTACGCCAAATGTGAACCTGCTCTTCACCGAATTTCTCACGCGCTTCGTCCTTGTTCATACCGGTCAGATCGCCGTAATCGCGCTCGTTTAGTGCCTGGTCCTTGATGGTTTCCAGGCCGGCCTGATCCAATTCATGCAAAATGATGCCAAGCGTTTTTTGAGCACGGGACAAAACAGACGTGAAAGCCAAATCGAATGTCAGTTTCAGGTCACGCAGTTGCTCGCCCGCTTTATGGGCTTCCGCGACGCCTTGCTCCGTCAGACCCGGATCCTTCCAGCCGGTGAACAGGTTCTTCAAGTTCCATTCGCTCTGTCCGTGGCGGACAAGCACTAGCAGGCGTTCCATTCCGATCTCCTCAGGTGGATAATCTCTAAATATTTCAGGAATCTAGACCGAGAACATCGGCCATAGAGTAGAACCCGGGTTTTTGGTCAAATCCCCATAGCGCGGCCTTTACAGCCCCGCGGGCGAACAACTGGCGGTCTTCTGCCCGATGCGTTAGCTCAATGCGTTCGCCTTCACCGGCAAGGATAACCGAGTGCTCACCAATGACAGAACCGCCGCGCAGAGTGGCAAATCCTATATCGCCCGTCCTGCGCGGATCCATAATGCCGTCTCGGCTGCGCACAGAGTGGGCCTCAAGATCGATTCCGCGCCCCTCAGCAGCAGCTTCTCCCAATAGAAGGGCGGTGCCTGAGGGCGCATCAACCTTGTGCTTGTGATGCATCTCAAGAACTTCAATGTCGAAATCCGCGTCTAAAGCAGCTGCCGCTTTTCGAACCAGACTTGCGAGTAGATTGACACCCAGGCTCATATTTCCAGATTTGATGATCCGGGCATGGCGGGCTGCAGCTTTTAGCGGAGCGTCCTCATCGGCTCCCCACCCAGTTGTCCCAATGACATGAACGATCCTGGCTTGAGCCGCCAATTCGGCAAACCAGAGACTCGCTTTTGGGGCCGTGAAATCCAGAACACCATCTGCTTTTGCAAAGGCCGTCAAAGGGTCATCGGTAATTGGTACGTCCAGCGCACCAACACCCGAGAGCTCACCAGCATCCTGACCTAGAAAGCTAGACCCTTCCTGCTCAATAGCCGCAACAACATCTGCACCATTGGCTTCGGTCACGGCGCGGATCAAAGCCCGCCCCATCCGACCACCAGCACCAACGACTACCAAGCGCATCACACCCATACCCCGTCCTCGTGTAACTCCGGCAGCGGTATAGCAGCTTCGCGACGGCTAGCAAATCTCAGAATCTCGTGGAACCAGGCAATACGAGATAGAATTTATCAGCATTATTACCAAGAGCATTACTTTCAATATGAAGTCATATTTTGCCAAATCATAGTTTCTGCTTCAGAATTACAAATTCACTTCACGATTGCTAAACTCGGCGCGCAATAAAGTTTCTTAGTATTGCTCAAGCTATGAGGAACTGGCCTAGAATGAAAAACGTCATCCACTCAGTGCTCTTCCGGCTAGCTGACAATCAGGACTGCGTGCAAACGTTATCAGCCAGCGTTGATGAATCTGGGCAGAAACTGGCCCGTCCATTTGATAACCGCGCGATCAAAACAAAACACGAATAAACTGGTAAGGTGCCGCCACAGGAGCTGGATGTGCAATCCAATTTATCCATATCGTACAACCGCCTTATTGTGGCGCTGTTTGCATTTGGACTGATTGCCACTTGCTTTGCACTCTTTTGGATTACCTTGCTCGGCAGCAGATCGATCGCGGAGCATGAAATCACCCGCACCGCGAAGTCACAAGCTGCACTTACCCGCCTTGTTGTTGATCAGTATTTTGAGCGGCTTGAGATACAAATCAGAAGCATTGCCTCTGACCCTGACATAAGGGCAGCTATCGAGCAAAAGGATTTGCCCACTGCCTTGAGGATCGCCGAACAGGCCACTCTTGGCCTAAACAATGCAGTCCTTGACCTCTTGCTCATCGATCTTCCTAGTGAACCAGATTGGCTCGATGTTAGTTTAGGTCTCGTAGATATTCGCGAACACATTCCGGCAAAAATTAGAAACTCCTTTCCACCGGATCTCTGGGTCGCCTTCACCAATCACGACATTGAACCGGAATATATGATTGCTGCTTTGTCGGTTTCTATTCTGCATCCAGAATCCGGCGAGTTAATTGGCAAAATTGTTGGCGGGATCGCTATTACAGACTCCTATATTTTGCCTGGCCTTCTAGCTGACACCCTTAGTGTATTCAGTCTCGGCCTATTTCATGAAAATGAGATGGTTGCAGGCATGGGAGACATTACCACCGGTGACCTACCGAATATCTGGCCAGAAACGCTTGGCGAGACGACATCAGCGCTTCGCGGCGATACGCTTTATATAGCCACGCCACTGAAGCAGACATTTGATGGTCACCTTTTTTCTGCGGTTATTCAGCAGCCAGTGGATACACTTCAAAAGGTGGATGACACATACCTTCGCCTGTTTCCTCCGTTTTTGCTCTATACACTGTTGTTGACCATCGGCATTGCCCTTCTGATCAATAAGATCACTTCAGGCGGGCTCAGATCGCTTTTGACTTACACTAGCGACCTGAGCCGAAGTAATGTACCGGACCCACCGCCACCTGGACTGATCCGTGAATTCAATCAGCTCGCAAAGAACTTCCACCACGCATTTGAGGTCACACTTGAACGCGATGCACAGTTCCGTGAGTTGATCGACGATTCGATCCAAGGGATGGTCATTCATGCAAACGAAAAAATCCTTTATATAAACAATGCCTTGCTCCAAATTTTGGACTATGGCGCTGATCAGCTTGTTGGTCAGTCCATCTGGAAGATCTACGCTCCTGAAGAGCATGAGCGTATGCGCAAATATAGGAAGCTCCGCTTAGAAGGCGGGGTTGTCCCATCGGTCTACGACGTGAAGGCTTTAAAAAAATCTGGCGACCCAATCTGGGTCGAACAACATGTCCGAATGACATCGTGGAATGGGTCGCCCGCTATCCACGCTACCGTCACAGATATAGAAAAACGCAAAGCGCAGGAAAAATTGATCGAGCAGTATGCAGACTATGACGTTCTGACAGGACTGCCGAACCGCAATCTCTTTTTAGACCGACTGCGCCGGAACCTCGTACAGCAAGAAAAATCGAATTCATCCGGGGCCGTATTCCTCATCAGTCTCGACCAACTGAAATCGGCCGACAATCGCTTTGACCATGAAACCAGGGATCTAATCCTGCAAGAACTCGCCAAACGGATCGAAACGGTTGTTGGTAGCCGCGATACGGTTTCACGACATGGATACGATGAATTCACCGTTCTTCTAGCCGACATAAATGACGATTGGAAACCAAAGCAGGTTGCTCAAGAAATCCTGCAGACCCTTTCAAAAGAGATTGATGTTGGAAAAGACAAAGGCATCGAACTCACGGCCAATATAGGGATTTCGGTCTATCCACTTGATAGCGCGAACGAGACAACACTGCTGAAACAAGCAGAATCCGCTAAAGACCACGCTAAGTCAGAGAGGCACAACCAATTCCGCTTTTTCTCCAAACAGATGAATGAAAAAGCAACCCGCGCATTGGTGCTGGAAACAACCTTAGGCAAAGCAATCGATAAAGGAGAACTGAACCTCCGTTTTCAACCGGTAATCAATGTCGACACAGGCAAGTTGATTGTGTGCGATGCGGCGGTTTGCTGGCAGAATAAACAACTTGGATTGGTCACCGCAGCGGAGATCACCAGTGCAGCAGAGGACGCAGGTCTTACGCAAGCTCTTGGGAGATGGACCCTTCAACAAACCTGTGCCTTTTACCGGTCCGTAGTCGATGAGGGGTACAGACTGCCAGCCATCAGCATCAGTGTCTCAAGCCATCAATGCTGTGATCCAGAGTTTTCGCAGACTTTAAAATCTGCCTTGACATCAGCGGATATAGATCCTTCTGGTCTGCGGCTGGAGCTATCTGATGGATTCACAAGCGGGCAGATACCCGATTTACAGAACACCTTCTCAAGGCTGGCCGGCCTCGGTGTGAAAGTGACTTTGGGCAACTTCGGGATCAGCGCAACATCCCTGGAAGAGCTAACAAGTCTTCCCATCGATATGCTGAAGATCGATCGCGCTCTTACTGACGATGCCATCCAAGACCTCAACCGGCAAAAGCTCGTTAAAGCGATCACCACGATGGCAAACTCAATGAACATCCAGGTCATCTGTAATGGAGCCGATACTCGCGAAGTATGTTTGCTGCTACGCAGTCTCGGCTGCTCTTTTGTTCAAGGAGACTATGTTGCCCCACCGATGGATCCAAGCTCGTTCAAGAAATACATCAGAGAAAAAAATCCAAAGGATCAAAGCATTCCGGCGATGGGATGATCTTATACACAGAAGAAGCGACACCAACTCAACATCATTAAGTATTTTTTGTATCTGTTTGGAATATTTTTGAATTTGGGCCAATGTTGCGAAACATCGCAACAAAGCTTTTAGTTGCATTGCTTGTTCTTGTGCACAAAATACGTTGCGCTTTAGGGTCAACGACTGCCAGGGAGGGAAGCCAGAAATGAAACTAGTAAATACTTTGAACGGCTATGCCTTCAAAATTACTTTTATTGCTGGTCTTGCGTTTTTTTGGCTCTTGGCAACCGGCAACTTTACCGCACATGCTCAAGGCAGCAGTTTGGATGAGTTCTGGTCATTGGCGGAATTCACAGAACTGAACGAAAGACAAAAACAAACATCAGATAATTTTGCCAAACGCGTTTCAGCCGATGCCATCAAAATCGATAGGGCGCTAAAGCCAGTCAAGATCGCTGTTATCTACCCGGGAAAACAAGCGTCTGACTATTGGCGGCGGAGTTTGAGTTCATTTGAAGCCCGTTTGGCTGAAATTGGTCTGCCGTACGAGATTGGATCCTTTTTCTCTGGTTCATCGTCATATGTCGGCAACCAAGCTCAGCTCATTACCGAATCCTTAAAAAACGACCCGGATTATCTGGTTTTCACGCTCGACGCCTTGCGCCACAAACCGATTGTCCAACGTCTGATTGCCCGTGGGCGACCCAAAGTAATCTTGCAAAACATCACGACGCCCTTGAAAGCGTGGCGTGACCGGCAGCCATTCCTATATGTCGGCTTCGATCACGTGACCGGGACGGAGCTCTTGATCGACTACTACAAAAAACGCCTTGGTACGAAAAAGAACTTCGCAATTCTGTTCGGGCCACGCGGATACGTTAGCCGGGCCCGGGGCAATACATTTCTGCAGGCTTACTCCGATCCGGACAGCATGAATCTCAAAGCCTCTTATTATGTCGGCTACGACCGGCAGAAGTCGCGAGATGCAGCGGAGCGAATCCTTGATGAAAACCCAAACCTGGACTTCATTTACGCCTGCTCCACCGATATTGCGCTTGGTGCAATCGACGCGATTGAAAGCCGCAACCGCCAAGCAAACGTCATCACCAACGGCTGGGGCGGCGGCAGTGATGAACTCGTTGCAATTCTCAAAGGTGAGCTAGAAGTAACAGTCATGCGTATGAACGATGACAACGGTGTTGCCATGGCGGAAGCCATTGTTCTGGATCAATCTGGAAAGAGCGCTGAAATCCCGATCGTATTCTCAGGAGAATTCGCTGTTGTATCGAAAGAAAACTCAGAAGAAGATATCAATGAACTAAAAGCGCGGGCGTTCCGGTATTCGAAATGAAGACTAAAGGACTGAAGTTCAGCTGGTTGATTGGAAGCCTGTTTGTTATCGGCTTGATGGCGACCGGCATTGCAATTTTCGGAATTACCTTTCTTGGCAGCCTTTCCATCGCTGAACTGGAAGCCCAGCGTTATGCCGAACGTGATCAGTCGCTGGCCAGACTCGTATTTGAATCCCATCTTAAGAGCATCGAAAATCAACTCCGGACAACGGCCGTTGATCAGGATTTGATCGACTCGGTAAATGAATACGATTCCGGAAAAGCGACGCGCATCCTGGAGTTGGCCGGACAGAATTCATCAGGCGCATTGCCGGACGTTCTAATCCTGGATCATGAAAAGCAAATGGGCTGGTTGAATGCCAGTCTCGCCCTTGTCGATGTAGGCGCAGTCTTGCCGGGGCAGACGCTGCGAACGATGCCACCGGATGTATGGCGGTTTTACAGTGATCAATCGACAGACCAGTCAACAAACCTGGCTGTTATTGCAATTCCTGTCATTAACCCCGACGACGGCCGGGTGATTGCCAGACTGATCGGCGGCAGTTTGATCAATGACTCATTTACTCTTTTGGATAGTCTTTCCAATGTCCTGAGCGTTCAGGACATTGCCATTGTTCATCGCAATCAAACGCTTGCGTCTTATGGGGTGTTCACCGACCCTGCTCATGTTCAGGATGTACTTGCACTGCTTGGAGACAAATCGAATGTGCTCTGGGAAGCCAAACTTTTTACAAAGTCCGTCCTCGAAGCAGGAGATTCTGGCAGTCCGATTTATGTGATCGCCGAAGAGCCCAGCGACACACTTAACAACATTGAAGACACCTATCTGGACATCTTCTTTCCATTTCTCCTTTACATCGGCATAGCGTCGATCGCGGCAGCTTACCTCGTCAACCAGATCACAGCATCCAGCCTTGCCTCCCTGGTTAGCTATGCCAGTGCACGCGCTGACAACAACAAATCAGAGCAGTTCGAACAAGGACGAATTGCTGAATACAATTTGCTAGGTTCACTGTTTGATAAAGCGTTTGCGTCTGTTCAAAAAACCAATGCGCAATTCCGGGAACTGATCGACGGGTCACTGCAAGGGATCGTTATTCATTCAAACTCGAAGATCCTCTATGTGAACGATGCACTACTGCAAATACTGGGGTACGACGCTGACGAAATCGATCAACTCGTCGGCCAATCTATCTGGAAAATCTATGCCCCAGAAGAGCATGAACGCATGCGCAATTACCGTAGGATTCGTGAAGTGGGTGGTGTGGCACCTACTGTTTATGAGGTCATTGCGCACAGTAAATCCTGTGACCCGATTTGGATCGAGCAACACGTTCGCATGACAACTTGGAACGATGCTCCAGCTATTCACACCACCATTACCGACATCTCAGACCGGAAAGAGCAGGAAAAACTCATTGAGCAGCATGCAAATTATGATGCCTTGACCAGCTTGCCGAACCGAAATCTCTTCCTCGACCGTTTACGTCAAAGCCTGGCTCAGCAAGAAAAAACGGACGCCACCGGGGCTGTGCTCATTATCGATATCGACCGGTTTAAAGCTGTCAACGACCTTTACGGACATGAGATGGGTGACCCTATCCTGCAAACTATCGCAAAACGGATAGAAACCATTGTCGACAGCAGCGACACGGTTTCTAGGATCGGCGGTGATGAATTTGCAGTTCTGCTGACTGATACGGAAGACGATTGGGAAATAGAACGAATTGCTCAAGATATTCTGCATAACATCTCAAGAAAAATTAATGCCGAAGCAGGCAAAGAAATTGTGTTGACCGCTAGCGCTGGGATTTCGGTCTATCCATTTGATGGAACAACCGAGACAGCTTTGCTGAAACAAGCCGAGGCCGCTAGAAACCAGGCCAAATCGGACGGCGGCGACCGGTTCCGTTTTTTCTCCAAAAAGATGAATGAACGAGCGACCCGTGCCCTGCGGCTCGAAGCAGCGCTGCGCCGCGCCATTGAGAACGACCAGCTGGAAATCCACATCCAGCCGATCATCGAGTGCGTATCGGGGACCGTGGCCGGCTGTGAGGCTCTTGCCCGATGGACCGACCCAGAACTTGGCATCGTTTCGCCCGGTGAATTTATTCCGATTGCAGAAGACACCGGGCTGATTGTCCCCTTGGGAAAACAGGTCTTGAAAAAGGCTTGCGAGTTCTACCGGGAATGCACTGAGCGCGGCTATGACCTTGGCGGGATCGGGGTCAATATCTCGCCACGCCAATGCCGGGAAGACGGGTTTATCAATTTTGTAAAAGCCACCCTTGATGAAACGGACATCTCACCGCGCAGCCTCACATTAGAGATCACCGAGAGCATGATGTTCGATGACAGTCAGATCGACCCTGTCGCGCTGTTGACGGCCATTAAGAGCCTTGGTGTAAAGATATCCCTGGACGACTTCGGGACCGGCTATTCTTCCTTGAGCTATTTAAAGCGCTTGCCGATCGACACGCTCAAGATTGACCGGTCTTTCATCAAGGACATAGAAACCGATAAGGACGACCAGGCGCTGGTCAATGCCATTGTCACCATGGCACATGCACTCTCAATTGGTGTCATTTGCGAAGGGGTCGAAACCCGCAAGCAAAACACCATTTTGATGCACATGGGATGCCGTGAGATTCAAGGTTTTTACTTCGGCAAACCGATGCCCCAGGACGAATTCTTTGAGTTCCTGGTGGAAGAACCCTTCAAGGCCGAACTGCAGCTAAAAGTCAGCTAGGGTCGGGCCTACAAGGCTCAGAGTGGCCAACAAAAAACGCAGGTGCCGCAAAGCACCTGCGTTTACTTTTTGTCTATTTTGGAAAGGCTTAGCCTTCGTCTTTCGGGATTTCCTTGCCGGTTTCCTGATCAACGACTTTCATGGACAGGCGGACTTTGCCACGCTCATCAAAGCCCATGAGCTTGACCCAGACCTTGTCACCTTCCTTGACCACATCGGTAACCTTGCCGACTTTCTTCGGAGCCAGCTGGGAGATGTGAACCAGGCCGTCTTTCGCGCCGAAGAAGTTGACGAATGCGCCGAAGTCAACGCACTTCACAACAGTACCTTCGTAGATCACGCCAACTTCCGGCTCAGCCGCGATGGAGTTGATCCAGTTGACAGCGGCTTTGATGGCCTTGCCATCGGACGAAGCGATCTTGACGGTGCCGTCGTCTTCGATGTTGACCTTTGCGCCGGTCTTTTCAACGATTTCACGGATGACCTTGCCGCCCGAACCGATGACTTCACGGATCTTGTCGACCGGAATTTTCATCATTTCGATGCGCGGTGCGTGCTCGCCAAGCTCTGCACGGGCTTCGGTAATGGCATTGGCCATTTCGCCGAGAATGTGGATCCGGCCGCCTTTGGCCTGCTCCAGTGCGACCTTCATGATCTCTTCGGTGATACCGTCGATCTTGATGTCCATCTGCAGCGAGGTGATGCCGTTCTCAGAACCAGCCACCTTGAAGTCCATGTCACCAAGGTGATCTTCGTCACCCAGGATATCAGACAGAACTGCAAAGCGCTCGCCTTCCTTGATCAAGCCCATGGCGATACCGGCAACCGGCGACTTCAGCGGCACACCCGCATCCATCAGCGCCAGAGAGGTACCGCAAACGGTTGCCATGGAGGACGAACCGTTGGATTCGGTGATCTCGGAAACAACACGCAGTGTGTACGGGAACTCGTGGTGTGCCGGCAGCATCGGGTTGATCGCACGCCAAGCCAGCTTGCCGTGACCAATTTCGCGGCGCCCCGGGGAGCCCATGCGGCCAGTTTCACCAACAGAGTATGGCGGGAAATTGTAGTGCAGCATGAAGTGGGACTTCACGGTGCCTTCCAAAAGGTCGATGAACTGCTCGTCTTCGCCGGTGCCGAGGGTCGCAACAACGAGGCCCTGTGTTTCACCGCGGGTGAAGAGAGAAGACCCGTGTGCACGCGGCAGGATGCCGACTTCAGACGAAATCTGGCGGACGGTAGACAGGTCACGGCCGTCGATACGGGTGCCGGTGTCCAGGATGCCTCCGCGAACGATTTCAGCTTCCAGCTTCTTGAACTGTTCGCCGAGAACGTTGCCTTCAACAGCTTCGCCTTCGGCAGCGTTGGTGATCAGCGCCTCGACGACTTTTGCCTTGGCAGCGTCTACAGCGTTCTTGCGGTCGGTTTTTGTCGTGATCTTGTAGGCAGCGGCCAGATCGTCAGCTGCAATACCCTTCACTTTGCCGAACAGCTCGGAATGATCTGCTGCAACGAATTCACGCGGCTCTTTTGCACCGGCTTCCGCCAGCTTGATGATCGCGTCGATGACGGTCTGGAAGCCCTTGTGACCGAACATAACGGCGCCGAGCATGATGTCTTCGTCGAGTTCCTTGGCTTCGGACTCAACCATCAGAACCGCATCATTGGTACCGGCAACAACCAGATCCAGAGCGGATTCCGGCATGTCGTCAACCATCGGGTTGAGAACATATTCGCCGTCGATGTAACCAACGCGCGCGCCGCCGATCGGGCCCATGAACGGCACACCGGAAAGCGTCAGGGCAGCAGAGGCTGCAACCATCGCCAGGATGTCCGGCGCGTTTTCCATGTCGTGCGACAGAACCGTGATAACGACCTGAGTGTCGTTCTTGTAGCCATCGGCAAACAGCGGACGGATCGGACGGTCGATCAGACGGGACGTCAGGGTTTCGTGCTCAGACGGACGGCCTTCACGCTTGAAGTAGCCACCCGGGATCTTACCAGCGGCAAACGCCTTTTCCTGGTAGTTCACAGTGAGCGGGAAAAAGTCCTGGCCGGCACGCGGCTCTTTGGCGGAAACAACAGTCGCCAGAACCTTGGTTTCGCCGTAAGTCGCCATAACAGCGCCGTCGGCTTGACGGGCAACCTTGCCCGTTTCGAGTACGAGCGGACGTCCGCCCCAGTCGACTTCTACACGATGAATATCAAACATCATCTGTCCTTAACATAGACTGCCTGCCCCGCCGCTATTCCTCAGCGGTCCATCTGGGGCAAACACATTCCCGGTCGGCCCCGGATGGGCCGGTTACCGGCGGACAGGTCATGGGCAAGACGGCAAGTATCTTTTCAATGAAATTAAAAAGACGCTGGCAATCCTGCCCCATGACATGTCACGAGGTTTCTATAGAGTGTTTGCTTCCAAAAGGGAAACACTCAAAGGCCGCAGGAACGGAAGAATACAGCCCCGTTGCCATAAAGAAAAACGCGGCGGGCAAGCCCACCGCGTTGATCAAGTCTAAAACAAGCCTTAGCGGCGAATGCCAAGACGCTCGATCAGCGACTTGTAACGCTCTTCGCTTTTGCCACGCGTGTAGTCCAGAAGGGACCGGCGGGAGGCAACCATCTTCAGAAGACCGCGGCGGGAGTGGTTGTCCTTGCCATGCTCTTTGAAGTGTTCGGTCAGGTTGTTGATACGCTCGGTGAGGATCGCAACCTGGACTTCCGGAGAACCGGTGTCGCCTTCTTTGGTGGCGAATTCTTTCATGAGCTCAGCTTTGCGCTCTGCAGTGATCGACATCGCTCTTCCTTTCAAGAGATAGGCCCGTTAACCGGGCGCGTTGAACTGCCGGAAAACCGGCCTGATCCATCAGTCGCCAGAGCCGAGATGTCGGTCAGCAAAGGTTTCTGAAGGACGAATTGAGCCTTAGTGCCCAATGGCGGCGGAATATGGCGGAAAACCGCGAAAAAGGAAAGCGGAATCTTGGATTTTGTTTCTGGAATTTTTCGCACCGCAGCAGACACGTTTCAACAGAGTGTTGGTCCGCAAGAATTGACAACCGTAGATCTGCAGATCAATGTGCCTCGTACCAGGGGTGTCCCGGCAAGGGGCTGAGATTCTGATGTGCTCATAAGAGCGGCGCAGTGACCCGTTGAACCTGATCCAGTTCATACTGGCGTAGGGATGGTCTGAAAAATGCTGCTGTCTTGTCCGTATCTTGCGGAACATCATAATCTGTTTTGCGTGCCATCGCCTGTGAGCTGGATCTCTTTTTCTAAGAGAGGAGCTCATAAACGATGTCATTTGGTCCCAAACCGGTCCCAGCCGTCACCACAAGCCCGCTACCCGCGTCCCAGAAGACCCATCAAGCCGGTGAGATCTATCCCGGTATTCGCGTGCCCATGCGCGAGATTTCGGTCCACCCGACGGCGGGTGAGCCGCCGGTAATTGTTTATGATGCCTCCGGTCCTTACACTGATCCGAACGCAGATATCTCCATTGAATGTGGCTTGCCACGGGTGCGGGAGACCTGGGTTGCCAGCCGCGGCGACACGGAAGCTTATCAAGGCCGGACGGTCAAACCGGAAGACAACGGCTTTGCGGCCGGCGACCGGCTGACGCCCGAATACCCGAAGCTGTTCCCTCCCCGCCGCGCCATTGGGGGCAAGGCGATCACCCAGATGGCTTACGCCCGCGCAGGGATCATTACTCCGGAAATGGAGTTTGTTGCCATCCGGGAAAACCTTGGCCGCCAGGCTGCGGCAGAAAAACTGGAGCGGGACGGCGAGAGTTTTGGGGCAGACATTCCGGATTTCATCACGCCGGAGTTCGTACGGGACGAAATTGCCCGCGGGCGGGCGATCATTCCGGCAAACATCAACCATCCGGAAGCTGAACCGATGATCATCGGGCGGAATTTCCTGGTCAAAATCAATGCCAACATCGGCAACTCTGCTGTCACCTCCTCCATGGCCGAGGAAGTTGAAAAAATGGTCTGGGCAATCCGCTGGGGGGCCGATACAGTGATGGACCTTTCCACTGGCCGGAACATTCACAACATCCGCGATTGGATCATTCGCAATTCGCCTGTTCCGATCGGCACCGTTCCCCTTTATCAGGCGCTGGAAAAAGTGAACGGCATTGCCGAGGACCTTTCCTGGGAGGTTTACCGCGACGCTTTGATTGAACAGGCCGAACAGGGCGTGGACTATTTCACGGTCCACGCGGGCGTGCGCCTTCACTATGTGCCTCTGACGGCCAGCCGGGTGACCGGTATTGTCTCACGCGGCGGGTCGATCATGGCCAAGTGGTGCCTGCATCACCACAAGGAGAGTTTTCTCTACGAGCACTTTGAGGAAATCTGCGATATCGCGCGGGCCTATGATGTGTCCTTTTCGCTCGGCGATGGTTTGCGTCCGGGATCCATCGCCGATGCCAATGATGCGGCTCAATTTGCAGAACTGGAGACACTGGGAGAACTGACACAGATCGCCTGGGCCAAAGACTGCCAGGTGATGATCGAGGGTCCAGGCCATGTGCCGATGCACAAGATCAAGGCCAATATGGACAAGCAGCTCGAAACCTGCGGCGAAGCCCCATTCTACACGCTTGGGCCTCTGACCACCGATATCGCACCTGGTTATGACCACATCACATCAGCGATTGGAGCGGCGCAGATCGGCTGGTATGGCACGGCG
The DNA here is from genome assembly GCF_965216085.1 of Roseibium sp. Lineage (GTDB taxonomy): Bacteria > Pseudomonadota > Alphaproteobacteria > Rhizobiales > Stappiaceae > Roseibium. The sequence continues at coordinate 5,317,861 of NZ_OZ244138.1, forward strand.
ATGCTGTGTTACGTGACGCCGAAAGAACATCTCGGTCTGCCGGACCGCGACGACGTGAAAACCGGTGTAATCACCTACAAGATTGCGGCTCATGCGGCCGATCTTGCTAAAGGGCATCCAGCGGCAAAAATCCGGGATGATGCGCTGTCCCGGGCTCGCTTCGAATTCCGCTGGGAAGATCAATTCAATCTGTCACTGGATCCTGACACCGCACGCTCGTTCCATGACCAGACCTTGCCTAAGGAAGCCCACAAGGTGGCGCATTTCTGCTCCATGTGCGGGCCGAAATTCTGTTCCATGCGCATCTCGCATGACATCCGGACAGAAGCCCAGAAAGAAGGTATGGAGGCGATGGCCGCCAAATACCGCGCCGGCGGCGATCTCTATATGCCGGCAGACCCGGTTGAATAGGCAGCCCCTCTCGCGAATGCCATGCCCGAAGTTTTGGGCATGGCTGCTTCAGTCATCGGCAAGTTCGTCCTCGATCAGGTTGGCTGCCGCCAGTCCGCTCAAATAGGCGCCATGAGTGGTGCCGTGAAACTCGAACGTCGTGTGCTCGCCGGCAAATAGAATCGTGTTCTCGACGGGCTTTGCAAAGCGGTCAAAATCTTCAGGTGTATTGCCAACAGCCGAATAGGAGTAAGCACCCAAAGTATTCTGATCTACTGACCAACGGGTCGCCAGATGGCCGGTAGGGGCCGGGATATCTGTGCCAAACATGGAGCGCAGGGCGCTCATACAATCGGCAACCATCTCCAGATCAGTCATTTTTTCGGCGACAAACGGATACTCACCAACGCTGACCGCCAGAAGGATGTTTTCCGGGCTGAATGTCCGGTAATTGAGAAAATAGTTCCAGCGGCCTTTCGGGTCACTCATATAGCCGAAATACTGAACATCCGTGGGCCAGAACGGCGCATCAAATTTCAAGGCCAGTTTGGTGACACTGCCGAAACCAATTTTCTCAATGCTATTTTGGTGCGATGCCGGGAGCGGCGGGACGAAAGTAAGTGCGCCCTTTTTCAGGACACCGAGCGGTACCGTGCAAACGACATAATCGGATTCATAGGTGCCGTTGGATGTATGAACCTCTGCACCATCGCCATTTTCATATTCGATGGCCTCAACCACTGTCTCAAATCGAATGTCGAGGTCAGCGGCCAAACTTTTGGGGATCTGGTCGTAACCGTGCGGCAAAATAACATCGGCGCCCTCGAACTCGTTGTCTTCATCGAAATAATAAGCCGACAATTTGTCGATCGGGCCGCCTGTCGAGAACTCCGTATAGGCGCTCATCATCCACCGCAGCACCGGATCCTGCAGGCTATCCTTGGAAACCCGGCGGATCGCCTCAGACAGTGGCTGATCATCATCAAACGTATCATCAATCTTTTTGTAGAGGCGTATGAGCTCCACATATTTGGCATCGATTTCAGCTTTCGAGATCGGCTTACCGCCGCCAGAAAACACCTGATAACTTTCGTCCAGCGTTTTTTCTGTCGGGGCCTTGATGGCAGCGGCCAGCTCTGAAATTGGATTACCGTCGGGCCGGTGGATCCAGCCCGCGCCAACTTCAAAAGGGGCCTTAAGTGACCAATCCGTCCGGATCCGCCCGCCCACATTTGACGTTGCCTCAAGTACTACGACGGAATAGCCGAGATCTTTGAGGCGCCGCGCCGCCGCAAGGCCTGAAATTCCAGCGCCTATGACAATGACGTCAAAATCATCGTTTTGCGCTTTACCGGGCCTTGCTGCCAGAAACGGGAATACCACCGCCGCAGAAGCCGTTTTCAGGATCCTGCGCCGGGTGACATTTCCTCTTGAAAGCCCTTTTCGGGTTGTTCGTAGCCGCGCCATGATAGCCTCTCAACCAATCATCTTATTGCGAGGCTATCAGGTTTTGCTGGCATAGACGCCAGGATAGAAAGCAGTTTTTTACTTCCGGCCAAAGATCCATTGGCTGGCCCGCGTGAACGCTAGCGGGAAGGTGGTTTCATGCAGCGCGTCCGGAATGATTTCGGTCTTCAGCTCAAGCCCTGGTAGGTCACGAGATTCCAAAATCGCCGCAAAGTCCTTCAATTGGGACACCATTGGATAGTTAGAACTATCCGCCTTTGTTTCCCTGCTGCCAATCGCAAAATACACTTTTGCTTTCAGATCACGCCGCTTGGCAGCGGTTTCGCGTTCAAGGTCAAAGATAAACTTGTCTTTGAACCAAAGAGATGGACTTGTGAGAATGTAATTTGCAAACAGCTCCGGACGTTTCAGCAGCACCCAGGCACCAAATGATCCGCCGAGCGAGTGCCCGACGAGTGTCCGTTTTGCCGGATCTACCCGGTATGTACTCTCAACCAACGGAATGACTTCTTCTTCCAAAAACCGGAGATAGGCTTCACCGCCACCTGTCTGATATTTCCGCCAGCGTTTGTCTTCAACGGGCGTGAGATCCCTGACGCGGCTCGCCATGCCGTTTTCGCCTTGAGCATAGGAAATGCCCACCAGGATCGCGCGGTCAAACTTATGCGAACGGCCCATTGGCAAATGGGTCACCCCGGAGGCGACCTGAAACGTATATGGTCCATCATTCAGGTAAATGACCGGGTAGACCTTGCCTGCATTGGCCTTGTCATCATAGCCAACCGGGGTTTTCACATAAATATCGTAACTTCGCTGAAGCTGCTCAGAAGTAATCTTGTGCGTTGCTGTCGCGGGTATGGAAAACGGGTCCAGTGTCTCGGTCGCTGCGACGGGTTTCATGAGAACAACTAACATCATGCCCGCCAATAATAGCGTGCCCTTCATCCATCCAAATTTCACCTTAAATTCCTTTTGCCTTGGCCCGATATGCATGACTCCGCGGCGCAGCGCCGATCTCATCTCATTCGATTTATGATCGCGCAGCTCCCGGAATCAGTGCAATTCACCCCGGCACACCTGCAGATAAAATTGAGGCGAAAGTGTGTAAGGTTATGGTTTTACAAATGAAAAACTCGGCTTGGCTGAAAACGGCCCTTCTCGATGGAGCCGATGGCGACCGGGATGCTGGCGTGGCTTGCAAAGGCGGTTTCGCAGTTCAATGGCGCATCGCGGCCACGGAGCAGCACCGCCATGCCCTTTTTGATTTTTGCTGCATCGTCTTCCGAAATAATGACTTCGACCAACTCGTCCATGGCTTCGCGCACGGGCAGGACAAATTCTTCGACCAGGCCTTCAACACCCTCGCCTTCCTCCCGTGCCTCGGCCATCTGAAGAATTTCATCGAGTTCAATCAGATCCTCCTCGCCGAACGGGCCCACCAACAGGCGGCGCAGTTCGGTGACATGACCGCGCGTGCCCAGCCGGCGGCCGATATCACGGGCAAGCGCCCGGACATAAGTGCCTTTGCCGCACTCGGCTTCAAAGATAGCGCGGTTTACATCCGGGCATTCCACGAGGTCCAGCCGGTGCATGTCGATTGGCCGGGCTTCGAGTTCAACCTCTTCGCCGTCACGGGCGAGATCATAGGCACGTTCCCCGGCCACCTTGATAGCCGAGAACTTCGGTGGAACCTGCATGATCTCACCAACAAACTCGGGCAGAACCAAGCGAATGGCATCCGTATCCGGACGCACATCCGAAGTCGCGATGACTTCGCCTTCAGTATCGTCGGTGTTGGTTTCTGCGCCCCAGGTCACCTCGAACCGGTAAACCTTTCGGCCGTCCATCACAAAGGGCACCGTTTTCGTGGCCTCACCAAAGGCGACCGGCAGTAGACCGGAGGCCCGTGGATCAAGCGTGCCTGCATGGCCGACCTTTTGCGGCGAAAAAATCCGCTTGATCTTGCCGAGAGCTTCGTTGGAGGTGATGCCATAGGGCTTATCCAGCACCAGCCAGCCGTTGATCGTGTTCTTTTTTCTTTTGAATTGCTGTTTGCGGGCCATCTGGATTTTCTGTCAGGCAAAATTCGGACGCGGTCGTCATGCCCGGGCAGACCCCGGACAGCTAATGTCTTTGTCGTTCAAAGCCAGTCACGGCAAATGAGATTATCAGTTCTCGGTATCGGTCTCTTCATCACTCGCCAGATCCCTGGAGACTTCTGGCGAATGCAGCAGCGTTTCGATCCGGTCATCATCATCAAACCGGGTGTCGAGCACAAAACGCAAGTCCGGCATGTATTTCATTGTCAACCGACGCGACACCTGACCACGAAGGTATTTGGCGCTGCGATTGAGTGCCTTTTCGACTTTTTCCGCGTTCTCACCGCCTAGAGGCATGACAAGGCACGTCGCTAGCCGTAGATCCGGCGTCATCCGCACTTCGGGAATGGTGATGATGACACCATCCAGATCCGGGTCTGACATCCGGCCGCGGGTTAGAATGTCGGACAATTCCTTGCGCACCGTTTCTCCAACTTTGAGCTGGCGCTGCGATGGTCCGCGGCTGTCCTGTCCAGAATGTTTCGCCATTTGAATGGTCCTAACCAGAGCCGATAGGGGGCTCCAAATGCAAGGGCGCCGGCGTGACCTCTAAAGTCCCGCCGGCGCGAATGTCTTCCGATTGGTTCCGGCGTTTAGAGCGAGCGTTTGATGTGCTCGACGCGGAAACACTCGATCACGTCGCCCGGACGCATGTCCTGGTACTTGGTGAAGTTCATGCCGCATTCCTGACCGGATTCGACAGACTTGACCTCGTCCTTGAAGCGCTTGAGCGTGCCCAATTCGCCTTCGTGGATAACCACGTCGTCGCGGATGAGGCGAACCTGCGCGCCGCGCTCCACGACACCTTCGGTGACCAAACAACCAGCAACCTTGCCAACCTTGGAGATGTGGAAGATTTCCTTGATCTCCGCGTTGCCGAGGAAAGTCTCGCGGCGTTCCGGCGACAGTAGGCCAGACATGGCTGCCTTGATGTCATCGACGAGATCATAGATCACGTTGTAATAACGAACTTCGATGCCATCACGTTGAGCCGCTTCACGCGCCTGTTTGTTGGCACGAACGTTGAAGCCCAGGATCGGCGCCTTGGAGGCTGAGGCGAGAGTGATGTCGCTCTCTGTGATGCCACCAACACCTGACAATAGGATGCGCGCACCCACTTCGTCGGTGCCAAGCTCGTTCAACGCGTGAACGATCGCTTCGGCAGACCCTTGAACGTCTGCTTTGAGCACCAGCGGGAATTCCTTGCGGCCAGTTTCCTGCAGACGGTTCATCATCTGCTCAAGAGAGCCACGGGCACCAGAGGCAACCACAGAGGCTTTCTCACGGATCTGACGCTGGCGGTAATCGGTGATTTCACGAGCGCGTGCTTCGTTTTCAACCACGGCGACCATGTCGCCAGCAGCCGGTGTTCCCTGGAAGCCGAGGACTTCGACCGGTTTGGCCGGGCCTGCTTCTTTCACCTGCTTGCCGTTTTCATCCAGCATTGCGCGAACGCGGCCCCACTCAGCGCCAGCGACGAGAATGTCACCCGGCTTGAGTGTCCCTTTCTGGACGAGGACAGTTGCAACCGGACCACGGCCACGGTCGAGCTGTGCTTCAATGACGATACCTTCTGCGGTCCGGTCCGGGTTGGCCTGAAGTTCGAGAACTTCGGACTGCAACAGGATCATTTCCAGAAGCTTGTCGAGGTTCTGGCCAGACTTGGCAGACACTTCAACGTCAATGACGTCACCGCCCATGGATTCGGTCACAAGCTCTTCGCTCAGAAGCTCCGTGCGAACCCGGTTTGGATCGGCATCCGGCTTGTCCATCTTGTTGATGGCAACAATGATCGGCACATCGGCCGCTTTGGCGTGCGCAATCGCTTCTTTGGTCTGCGGCATGACACCATCGTCAGCAGCCACAACCAGGATCACGATATCAGTCGACTTGGCGCCGCGGGCACGCATCTGGCTGAACGCCGCGTGGCCCGGAGTATCGATGAAGGTGATCTTGTTGCCGTCCTGCTCGACCTGATAAGCGCCGATGTGCTGGGTGATGCCACCCGCTTCGCCGGTTGCCACCTTCGCTTTGCGGACAGCGTCGAGCAGAGATGTCTTACCATGATCAACGTGGCCCATGATGGTCACGACCGGCGGACGTGCCTGCAGGGTACCCTCGTCATCATCAGAAGAGAAGAGACCCTCTTCAACATCCGCTTCAGAGACACGCTTGACCGTATGGCCCATTTCTTCAGCGATGAGTTCAGCCGTGTCGGCATCGATCACATCGTTGATCTTGAGCATCTGGCCCTGCTTCATCAGTAGCTTGATCACGTCAACGGCCCGCTCCGACATACGGTTGGCGAGTTCCTGAATGGTGATCGCTTCTGGAAGCGTGACTTCGCGCATGACTTTTTCGCGAACGACTTGCTGCTGACCGCGTTTCGCCTTTTCCTGGCGGCGGCGCATGGACGCGAGTGACCGTGTGCGCTGACCGTCGTGGCCGCCGGTCGCAGCCGAAATCGTTAGCTTCGAACGACGCCGATCATCACCGCCCTTCGGACGGGCAGGAGCCGGAGCCGGAGCCGCTTTGGGTCGTTTAACCGCACGGAGGTTCTTGTTGCGGTCGTCAGCACCTGCTGCCGGGCGTTCTTCCGGTTTCGGGCTGGCCGGAGCCGGCGATGCTTTGCGCTTACCCATATCATTGAGGTTGCGCGGCTTGCCTTCGTCACGCCCCGGAGCCTTCCGGACTTCGCGCCGCTGAGCTGGCCGATCCTGTTGGGCCGTTTTGGGAGCAGGCTTCTCAGCCGGCTTTTCTGCAGCCTCTTGGGCTTTTGCAGCCTCATCAAGTTTGGCCTGTTCGGCAGCCGTTTTTGCTTCTTCAGCTTCGCGCTTGGCACGCTCTTCTGCTTCGGCTTTCGCGCGAACTTCTTCTTCCTGTTTGCGCTGAGCTTCTTCTGCAGCACGGCGCTTGGCGTCTTCTTCGCGGCGCGCGGCTTCTACAACCTCGCGCTCCTTGGCCATCTCGAGAGCTGCAGCGCGTGCTTTCGCTTCGCTCGGCGTCAGCGTCCTCAGAACGTTGCCGTTTCCTTTTTGGCGCTGCCCGCCTGCAGGTTTGCGGCCCTGACGGCCAGCCGGAGCTTCCGGCTTGCGTGGCGCTTCGGCTGGCTTTTCAAGACGCTGCGTGACCGGTGCCGGAGCTTCAGGTTTCGGCTCCTGGCCCGGCAACACGACACGGCGTCTCTTTTTGTTCTCCACAACGACGTTTTTCGACCGGCCATGCGAGAAGGACTGGCGAACCGTTCCTGAATCGCCACCACCACGCTTGAGGCCAAGCGTTTTGCCACGCTCAACGCTGATTGTCTTGTCGTCTGGATTCTTCGTATCGCTCATATTGCCTTCAGTCCTGCGCAACCGCCCTGCTATGCGTTGCTCTTTTCGTCGTCTGCGACGGAATAGCCGCGAAATTGCTCCAAGTCACGTACCCGTGCCAAGAAATTTTCGCTGGCCTGCCCCGCAAGCAGTGCAGCATGTATCACATTTGACCGGCCCAATGCCAAATCCAATTGGTCCGAATCGAACAAACGGACGATTTGGCACCCGTTTGCTGGTTCTGTTCTGCCTGCGGACACCGCCGCCAGCTTCCGCACCCCGTCTTCTGCAGCATCCGAGGCGTGGATCAGACCCGCGACAGTGTCCTGCCGCAAGGCTGCGTCAACTTTCGAATAGCCCGTGATCAGCTCACCGGCCTTGCGCGTCATGGAGAGCGCTTGAAGCGCTGCACGTTCCATAAGCGAATCGACTCGGTCTGCCAATCCTGGTTCAACGTGGGCTTCAGTTTTGAAGCCTCTGCCGAACACTTTCTTCCGGTCTTTTTCGGCAACAGCTACGACGTCTTTCGATGCTGTTACCCAAACGCCGCGGCCTGGAAGAACCCTTTTGAGATCCGGAACCACTTGACTGTCTGGGTCAAGTACAAACCGGATCAGCGAGCTGATGGGCTGAACCTCCCTGGTAACGGCACATTGCCGTTCGGTTGGCTCATTCTTCCTGGGCACGCCGCCACTCCTCTAGATCAACCTGCAACAAAGCCGCTTACTTTAGAATGCAGATAAGTTGATCACTTCCATATTGCGGGAGGCTATTTGCCCCTCTCCATTAGCCGTTCAGGATCACGCCTGTCGGTGTGTCCTCAACAACCTCTTCTTCGGCCTCGGCCTCTTCCAGAACTTCTTCCTCTTCTGCCATCTGGGCAGCGAGTTCTTCTTCGGTGATCCAGCCGGCCGCCAAACGGGCCGCCATCACCATGTTTTCCGCATCAGCACGGGAAACATCATAGCCGGACAGCGCACCGTCGTAGCGCTTGGTTTCGCCGTCCTTGCGCTCGGCCCAGCCAACAAGGTCGTCGGCTGCACATCCTGCAAGGTCTTCCATCGTTTTGACGTCATCCTTGCCGAGGGCCACCATCATAGCGGTTGTCAGGCCATCAATCGAGCGCAGTTCGTCGGAAACACCAAGTTCGATCCGCTCTTCGTCCAATTTGGTTTCCAACTCGGACAGGTAATCGCGGGCACGCGCTTGAATTTCGACGGCAGTGTCGTCGTCGAAGCCCTCAATCATGGAAATCTCTTCGATCTCCACATAGGCAACTTCTTCAACCGACGTGAAGCCTTCGGTTGCCAGAAGCTGACCAACCATCTCGTCCACGTTGAGGGCTTCCATAAAGAGCTGCGAACGCTCTTGGAATTCCTTGGTGCGTCGGTCGGATTCTTCCTGCTCGGTCATAATGTCGATGGCCCAGCCGGTCAGCTGGGATGCCAGGCGGACATTCTGGCCACGGCGGCCAATAGCAAGAGACAATTGGTCGTCCGGAACGACAACTTCAATACGTTCTGCATCTTCATCGAGAACGACTTTGGCAACTTCAGCCGGCTGAAGCGCATTGACGATGAAAGTCGCAGCTTCGTCGTTCCACGGAATGATATCGATCTTCTCGCCCTGAAGTTCGCCAACGACAGCCTGGACACGGCTACCGCGCATACCGACACAGGCGCCGACCGGGTCGATCGAACTGTCCTTGGAGATCACAGCAATTTTTGCGCGGGACCCCGGGTCACGGGCAACAGATTTAATCTCAATGACGCCGTCGTAAATTTCCGGAACTTCCTGCGCGAACAGCTTGGCCATGAACTGCGGATGGGTCCGGGACAGGAAGATTTGCGGCCCACGCTGCTCGCGTCGTACATCGTAGATAAAGGCGCGAATGCGGTCACCGGTGCGGAAGATCTCACGCGGGATCAGCTCATCCCGGCGGACAATGCCTTCGCCGCGTCCCAGGTCCACAATAACGTTGCCGTATTCGGCCCGTTTGACCACGCCATTGATGACCTCGCCAACACGGTCTTTGAATTCTTCATACTGACGGTCACGCTCGGCTTCGCGCACCTTCTGGACAATCACCTGCTTGGCAGACTGAGCGGCAATCCGTCCGAAATCCAGCGGCGGCAGCGGCTCGGCAATGAAATCACCAAGATTGGCCTCAGGGTTGCGCGCCTGCGCATCCTCCAGGGCAATTTCTGTTGAGACATTTTCAACGGCTTCCACGACTTGAAGCAGGCGCTGCAGACGGATATCTCCGGTTTTCGGATTGATCTCTGCGCGAACTTCGGTCTCCGAACCGTAACGGGAGCGGGCCGCCTTCTGGATCGCATCTTCCATAGCGTTGATGACGATCATCCGGTCGATCGACTTTTCCCGCGCAACTGCATCTGCAATTTGCAACAGTTCCAGCCGGTTAGCGCTGATTGCCATAGTCCACTCCTCTTGCGCCAAGGGTCGGGTCGGGCGCGTTTATCCAATTGCCAGCGAGCGCTACGCTCAGTTGGGCGAGTTATCCTGTGACAGCTCGTCTTCAGTTTCGCCGCGTGCGGCCAGTGCCGCCTTTTCGGCCTGAAGAGCTGCGGTAATCAAATCGTCGGTCAACACCAGCTTTGCTTCGCCAATGTCCTCAAGCGGCAGCAGAACCGTGTCCGGCTCATTCTCGCGCGCATCAGGTAAACGCAGCTTGGCCGCGGCGCCTTCCACGCCGAGCAAAGCTCCGCGGAAGCGCTTGCGGCCATCCTGCATGACATCCATCTCGACTTTCATCTCGTGCCCGGCCCAGCGCTCAAAGTCACCAGCGCGCACCAGCGGCCGGTCGATGCCTGGTGAGGACACTTCCAGATGATACGCCCGGTTTATCGGATCTTCCACATCCAGAGCAGGAGACACAGCACGGCTGATGGTTTCACAGTCTTCAACTGTCATGGTGCCATCCGGACGCTCTGCCATGATTTGCAGCGTGCAACCGTTTGCCGCGGTAATACGTGTGCGCACAAGACGATAGCCGAGGTCTTCAATAACCGGCTCAACAATTGCCGCAACCCGAGCATCAAGGCCCTGTTCAGTGACAATTCTCGGTTCGTATGCGCTCAACGCCTGGCTCCATATTACCGTTTATAGCGGCGATTGTTTTCAGCAGAACATTTGGTGTCTCGAGTTGTTTCGGGCAGCAGCCTGCTGATATATTCGTTGTTTCCGGTTATGTAAGCCAAAAAGAGCGGGTCCCCGGCGGGCCCACTCTCAAGAGCTCATATAAGCCGTTTGAGATGAAACTGGGGCTGTATAACTCCAAACCAGCCCAAAAGGCAAGGGTCTTGGCTACTTTGCTCCAAAAGAAGTTGAGCAGCCGCATTGCGAGAAATTTATCCGCCGTTTCCGCAGCCACTTCTGCCTATCTAATTTTCAGACGCGCAGGAACGTCAGATACCGGCCAACCCGGCCTTCGCGGATTGCTTTGGCCTCATAGCGGGTTCCTGGCCAGCCATCCCAGGGCGCTTTCCAATCAGCCGCTGTTTCAGCGGTCCATTCGAATGCAGGGTGAGCGCGGCAATGGCGCAGCGTCCAATCGATGTAGGTGTCGATGTCACTGGCAAACCGGAACTGACTGCCCGGCTTTAGCGCGCGAGCATAGCGGCCCAGGTTCTGCTCATTGATAAACCGGCGTTTCCAATGGCGCTTTTTTGGCCAGGGATCGGGATAGAGCTGATAGGCCAGATCAAGAGAGGCTTCCGGCAGCCAATCCAGAACATTGACTGCATCATCCTCATAGAGCCGGACATTCTGAAGCCCCTCATCGGTCACAGCTGCAACGGCCTTTGCCATGCTACCAACAAATGGCTCAATACCGATAAATCCGGTTTTTGGATTGGTACGGGCCCTGTGTAATAAATGCTCGCCGCCGCCAAATCCTACTTCCAGACAGACTGTTTCGACATCTGCTTTAAAGAGGTTCTTCAAGTCTGCGGGCGGTGGCGCCGTCAGGTCAAGCGACAGCTCCGGCAGCACATCTGCCATGAGCGCCTCACGGCGCGGACTGAGCGGCTTGCCTTTGCGGCGGCCAAAAAAAGAACCTTCGTAACGATCTGTCATTGCCTTGAACCAAATCGCCGGCCAAGACGGCCGGCGATTTTCATCTTGTTGGTGTCGCGTCTTTGGCGCTGCTTATCCTGCAAGCGGACGCAGTTCGTCAACCAGATCAGTTTTTTCCCAGGAGAACCCACCGTCGGCTTCCGGCTGCCGGCCGAAATGACCATAAGCAGCAGTCCGTTCGTAGATCGGATTGTTGAGTTTCAGATGCTCACGAATACCACGCGGGCTGAGACCCATGACTTCGCGCAATGTCACTTCCAGCCGGGCCTCATCGCACCGGCCGGTACCATGCAGATCAACATAGACCGACAGTGGATCGGAAACGCCAATCGCGTAGGACAGCTGGATCGTGCAGCGGTCTGCAAGATCTGCCGCAACAACGTTCTTGGCAAGATAGCGGGCCGCATAGGCCGCGGACCGGTCCACTTTAGTCGGGTCTTTTCCGGAGAAAGCTCCACCGCCGTGGGGTGCAGCGCCGCCATAGGTATCGACAATGATCTTGCGGCCAGTGAGACCGGCATCGCCATCAGGACCACCGATAACAAAGGCTCCGGTCGGGTTCACATGCCAAACGGTCTCACCTGAGATCCAGCCGTCCGGCAATGCTGTGCGGATGTAAGGTTCGACAATCGCCTGAACATCACGGGAGGTCAGCGCCGGGTCGAGATGCTGGGTCGACAAGACAATCGAGGTTACGCCAACTGGCTTGCCGTCTTCGTACCGAACGGTCACCTGGCTCTTCGCATCGGGACCCAGAACAGGTTCCTTGCCAGATTTGCGGGCATCGGCCAGCAGTTGCAGGATTTTGTGCGAATACAAGATCGGCGCCGGCATCAGCTCTTCGGTTTCGCGGCACGCATACCCGAACATGATCCCTTGGTCGCCCGCACCTTCATCTTTGTTGCCGCCAGCATCAACGCCTTGTGCGATGTGGGCAGACTGGGCATGCAGATGAACTGCGATGTCACAATTTTCCCAATGAAACCCATCCTGCTCATAGCCGATGTCTTTCACCGCCATGCGCGCTAAATGAGCGATATATTCATTGGTGATGGTTGCCGGTCCGCGGGTTTCTCCCGCAATTACAATCCGATTGGTTGTCGCCAGCGTTTCGGCAGCAACACGGGCTTCCGGCATTTCTCTAAGGTAGGCGTCCACAACCACATCGGAGATGCGGTCACAAACCTTGTCCGGATGTCCTTCAGACACGGATTCGGAGGTAAAAAGGTAATTCTGACGTGCCATTGGCGATCGTCCTTCTGGGAATGAATACAAAGAAGCGGCGATAACTACCGCCGCTTCAGTTGCCATCAATCTAAGAAGTTTGGGGCCACGTCAAGAAGATGGTTATTTTTTATTATTCATCGCCGGCAAGCGATCTAACCAGATCCACGATCCGGCGCCGGACCTTCGGGTCTTCTATGCGCACGAATGCCTTGTTTAGGGACAGACCTTCCGACGAGGAGAGGAAGTCGACGACGTAGGACGTTGGCTGAGTTTCACCAAAACCTTCCGCCTCTTCCGGAGTTCCCGGTGCATCTTCAAAGAAGAAGGAAACCGGAACTTTCAAAATGGTCGCAATGTGCTGCAACCGGCTGGCACCAATCCGGTTGGTACCTTTTTCATATTTTTGGATTTGCTGGAACGTAATGCCAAGAGCTTCGCCAAGCTTTTCCTGACTCATACCAAGCATCATACGGCGCAAGCGGACCCGGCTGCCAACATGAATGTCGATCGGATTCGGAGATTTCTTACTGGGCATCGGCGTTGTTCTTTCTAATATCCAATGGGCCGCTAACAGCCTCGTTTTATTTTTTACGTAAGCCTTCCCAGGTTCCCACAAACCCAAAAAGAAGAAAGTCCGCCCGCAACTTCTCGCTTACGCCTACGTTAGCTTTCAATCAGCTATATCACGGTTGTATCACACTTCTTTCACTCAACTCAAACAAAAAATATCAATTTAAGCGCGAAAATCGGTTGTACCTGCGAATACTGGAGAAAATTACAATAATAATCGAAATAATCAGCACCGGAGCATCCTGAAATCTCCGATAAAACGTTTCATCAATTCGTTTTGGAAGCTTGGCGTCGATCAACCCTTTGTCGAAAATCGCAAGTTTAGATAATATACGTCCATGACCATCGATCATGCCGGAGATGCCCGTGTTGGCTGCGCGAACCGTGGGCACACCCGTTTCGATCGATCGCAACCGGGCTTGCGCAAAGTGCTGGTAGGGACCCGGGGTGTGGCCAAACCAAGCATCATTGGTCACATTCAGAAAAAAGGCTGGTCTTGGTGACGCGCTTGCTGTGATTGCCGGAAATATTGCTTCGTAACAAATGAGCGGAAGAAAACTGAAATCTTTAAGGGCTGTGAGTGGCCGGCGCTGAAATCCGGCCTGAAAACCCACACCTGGGCCGGCCAAATTGCTGATCCCAACTTGGTCCAGCACCTGTTTGAAAGGAACGTATTCGCCAAACGGCACCAAGCGCACCTTGTCATAGAGCCCGCTCACGGCGCCGTCGCCAGTGATTGTATAGATACTATTGAAATAGAGCGGCCCATTTTCACCTGGCTCCACCCGAACCGCCCCAACGGCAAGTTCATTGTGTGTCCCAAGTGCCGCTGAAATCCGCCTCAAGGCCCCAGGCTCGCGGGTTAAGAGAAATGGGATTGAAGACTCGGGCCATACAACCAAACGCGGAACACCAACCCGTGCACCGCCTCCAAGCGGCGCCTCTGTCATGTCCAAATACGTTTGGAAAATCTGATCACGCAGCTCCGGCTGCCACTTGTCCTTCTGACTGACTGCAGGCTGCACGATCCTGATATCCAGATCCTCGTACTCGGTCACTGAGGCCATCAACCGATAGCCGCCATAACCCGCCATTGAGATCAAAACGGCCGTAGCGGCAGCAACCGGCAGCAACCGTTGACTCAATGGCCGGGAATCAGCCAGCATAGCTGGCATCGCGAAAACACCCCACGCCAAGAAGCTCAATCCATACAACCCAACAAGGCTGGCCGTTTGGGCAAGAACCAGGCTTTCGGAAAAAGCGTAGCCAAAGGCATTCCAGGGAAATCCAGTTAAAACCGTTCCTTTCAGCCAATCAGCAAGTGTCATGGCTGCGGCAAGCAGCAAGATCCGCCACCGCGTATCTCCCCAGAAAACACCTGCCAACGCAGCTCCAAGACCAGTAAACAAGGCAAGCCCTGCCGGCATGGCCACGATGGCAAAGGGCATCAGCCAAGCAAACCGTTCCGCCTCCACCAGGAACGCCGATCCGATCCACCAGAGGCCAGATAAGTAATAGCCAAAACCAAACAACCAGCCGAGAACAAATCCGGTGCGAACTTGTTTGAAAGCACCGCTTTTTCCGGTTTCCAATGCGCCATCGAGCAGCCAGACGAATGCTGGCAAAGTCAGAAACAGGATTGGGAACAGTCCAAAAGGGGGCAGCGCTAAGGCGGAAGCAGCTCCTAACAGCAGACACAATCCCCGGCGGGGCCACCCCCAGGCCAATAGAAATGCATTGGGTAAGAGAGAGAGCTTCTCAATAAGCAGGTGCATGCGTATCCGATTCGCTGAAAAATTGAGGGCAGGTTTGTCTGCTTGCAAGGGCGGGGTCAACCCTTACAGCCATCAACTGTTCCAGCTATTCGAGATTTAAAGCAGCCGTTAGGAGGCTATTGGTGGCTGTTCGGGCGCATCCGAGGAGACTTGTTCAGCATCCGGTGTCTCTGCGTCTGCCCTTTTCGCCCGCCGGCGCAGATCCTGCGGGCGGATTTCCCCCCGTCCTTTACGGATCTTCAGGCGTTTGATGCGGCGTGGGTCAGCATCCATGATCTCAAATTCATAGCCCGGAACATCCCGCACGACCAACAGTTCGCCGCGCACCGGAACCCGCCCGACCGCAATGTAGAGAAGTCCTCCAAGCGTATCGACATCTTCGGAAATCTCGCCACCATTCAATCGTGTGCCCAGCGCTTCATCAAGCTCTTCCAAAGGCAGACGCGGATCAGCAATCCAGATGCCCTCGCCGGCTTCTGTCAGCATGGCTTCTTCATCTTCGTCGTGTTCGTCTTCAATGTCGCCGACGACTTCTTCGACCAGATCTTCCAAGGACACCAGGCCATCGGTGCCACCATATTCGTCGATCACCAGCGCCATCTGAATTCGGCCTGCTTGCATTTTGGCCATGAGGTCCGTTGCCGGCATAGACGGCGGCACAAACAGAAGGTTGCGCAAAAGATTGGTTTCTTTGAGCGTTGCCGACAAATCGACCGATGACAAATCCAGGTTGGAAAGATTGTGACCTGGAAGCGGCGTGACATTATCTGCCTCGTTACCGTCAGAATCCTTGTCCGCGCCTTCCACATCTTCTGCGCTCAAACCAGAGCCACGCTCGGCAATATAAGCCATCAAATCCTTGATATGGACCATACCGCGTGGATCATCGAGCGTATCCTCATAAACCGGCATGCGCGAGTGGCCGCTGCTTCGGAACAACTCCATCACCCGGCTGAGGCTGGTATCCAGATCAACCGCATCAATGTCGGCGCGCGGGATCATGACATCATCGACGCGCTTTTCCCGCAGCCGCAAGATATTGCCAAGCAGCATCCGCTCTTCGGGAGAAAATGCAGTATCGCCAGAAACTTCGCGTGCGAGTTCGTCTTCAAGATTTTCACGCAGGCTCGAAGAGGCACGGCCCAATCGCAAAAAGCGTTTGAGCGTATCAAGGATCGCCGCAGGTTTCTGCGGCTTCGTCTGTTGCGGGTCTTCCCCGTCTTGTGCGGACCCTGAATTGGCGGAATGTGTTTCGCCCTCAGGACTTCGCGGTTCAGCTGCGTTCATCATCGATCAGTTTTCGATCCAAGTGCTCTAGTGTCCCCTTAATCGCCATCGGCTTCAAGGGGCCGGTCAGCATAAGGATCATCAATACCAAGTTTAGCCAAAATGGCTGTTTCAAGGCTTTCCATCAATTCGGCTTCATCATTCTCCTGATGGTCATAATCAAAAAGATGAAGCAATCCATGAACCGTGAGATGGGTAAGGTGGTTGTTAAATTCAATTCCCAGGTCTTTCGCCTCACGGGCGACTGTCTCATAAGCATAGACAATGTCCCCTAAGAGGGGCCCATAAATATCTTCCTGCGGATCGCTGCCGGGAAACGACAACACGTTGGTCGGCTTGTCTTTTTCCCGCCATTGATGATTCAGCTTTTGGATGCTGGCATCATTGGTGAAGAGCAACGAGACTTCCGTTCCGTCCAAAACTTCAAGCTCGGCTTCACGAAAAGCCGCGGCGGCAGCAGTTTGGACCAGCTTAAGAAGCTGCGCTTCCGCGGGCCAGTCTCCCGCCTCCACCGCAATATCAATCTGAAAGCCGTCTGGCAAAGCTGATGCCATCGTTCCTGCTATGCCCTCAAGATGCCGCGGCACTGCTGCGCGAACGGCGTCCGGACCGATCCGGTTCATCTCCGTCCTGGCGTGCTGCAAAGCGCCGTTCACGGGCTTCAGATTCCTCGCGTGAAGCATTGTCATAAGCTGTCACGATCCGGCCGACCAGCTCATGCCGGACAACATCGGTTTCATTGAACCGGATGTGCGCGACCGCCGGGATATCTGTTAGCAGCCCCAACGCTTCACGCAGGCCGGACTTCTGGCCGGCGGGCAAGTCGATCTGGCTTGGATCTCCCGTGACAATCATTTTTGATCCTTCACCGAGACGGGTCAAAAACATCTTCATCTGCATCGACGTAGTGTTCTGCGCTTCATCGAGCAGAACAACTGCATTTGACAGGGTCCGGCCGCGCATAAACGCCAGCGGTGCGACTTCAATCATGCCGGATTGCAGGCCGCGATCGACTTTTTCCGCCGGCATCATCTCATACAGAGCATCGTAAATCGGCCGCAGATACGGATCGACTTTGTCTTTCATCTCGCCAGGCAGAAAGCCGAGCCGCTCGCCTGCTTCCACAGCCGGACGTGACAAAATCAGCCTTGCCACATCCCCCCGCTCTAAAAGCGCGGCTGCATAGGCAACCGCTAGAAACGTCTTACCCGTTCCCGCAGGGCCTGTGCCAAAAATCAAATCGGCCCGGTCCATAGACCGGATATAGGCGTCCTGGGTGGGTGTGCGGGCCACAATCGTTTTGCGGCGGGTCGCAATCTGGGCAAAGGCCAAGCGGGATTTCGGTTCAAGGGTCGGGAGCGGAAGCTGGGCTTCACTCGCTGCCGCCATCCGCAAGGCCCCATCGACATCGCCAGGATGGATCTCCTGCCCTTGAAGCAGCCGTTGATAAAGCGCCTCCAGCGCCGTGCGCGCTTGCGCGCAGCCTGCTTCTGACCCCTTCAACGTCACCTGATTGCCTCGAGCGATGGCGTCTACGCCAAGACGCTGTTCTATCAAGGCGAGGTTCTGATCGAATTGCCCAAAGAGATCCCCGATCAAGCGGTTATCTTCAAAGGCAAGGACGATGTGGGTCATGTCAGAGGCCGAAGCCGCGGATTCGGGCAGTTTTTGGGACGAAGATTGGCTGTCGCGCGTCAAATGACGTCTCCTTAGGCCGCCGGGGCCGGTATGGCACCGGTTCCATCACCAGCATCTTGCCCCGCAATTAGCTGTCCGAACAGCGAATTGCTTCCGATGTCAACGATTTCCACCGCTTGTATGCTGCCAATCAACGTCTCTGGGGCATCCAGTGCAACCGGCTGCAGCCACGGAGATTTTCCAACCAGCTGACCTGGATTGCGGCCTTTCTTTTCCAAAAGGACATCGCAGATCATGCCCTTACGCGAAGCATTGAAGGCCTTTTGCTGCGCGCTCAACAAAGCCTGAAGCTCCTGAAGGCGGGCAGACTTAACATCTTCCGGCACCTGATCATCCATGGTCGCGCCCGGAGTGCCCGGACGCTGGCTGTATTTGAACGAGAAAGCCGAGCCATATTCGACACGGCGGATCAGGTCCATCGTGTCTTCAAAATCCTGATCCGTTTCACCCGGAAATCCGACAATGAAGTCGCCCGACAGCGCAATATCCGGTGCTGCCTGGCGAATCCGGTCGATCAGCCGGAAATACTCATCTCGTGTATGCTTCCGGTTCATGGATTTCAGGATCTTGTCCGATCCGGATTGAACCGGAAGGTGTAAATACGGCATCAGGCTCTTCAGATCCCGGTGCGCCTCAATCAGCTCATCATCCATGTCGCGTGGATGACTGGTGGTGTATCGCAGACGGTCCAGTCCGTCGATTTCAGCGAGCCGGCGCAGCAACCGTCCCAGGCTCCAAGTCGTGCCGTCAGTGGCTTCACCGTGATACGCATTCACGTTCTGGCCGAGCAGGGTCACTTCGCGGACACCGGATGCAGCCATATTTTGCGCTTCAGTAACAATCTGCTCGACAGAACGGGAAACTTCTGCGCCGCGCGTATAAGGCACCACACAGAAGGTGCAGAACTTGTCGCAGCCTTCCTGAACCGTCAGGAAAGCCGATGGCGGGCGTTTCATGACCGGCTTTTCGGCCCGTTCCGACAGGTGATCGAACTTGGCGTCGATATCGAATTCGGTCTCAACGACCTTCTTGCCCTGGCGGGCCTTATCCAACAAAGACGGCAGCTGATGGTAGCTCTGCGGACCCACGACCATGTCGACAATTGGTGCACGCCGGGAGATTTCTTCGCCTTCCGCCTGAGCGACGCAACCGGCAACACCCACCATCATGTCCTTGCCGGATTTGGCGCGCGCTTCTTTGACCTTCCGGATCCGGCCAAGTTCGGAATAAACTTTTTCTGCAGCCTTTTCGCGGATGTGACAGGTGTTGAGGATCACCAGATCGGCATCGTCCATGTCTTCGGTGGTCTGATAACCCTCAGGTGCCAGCACATCGGTCATACGCTCGCTGTCATAGACATTCATCTGGCAGCCATACGTGCGCACAAACACCTTGCGCGTATTTGCGCCATCACCGGTCTTTGCGTCCGCTTTGGCGGGGATATCCTGTTCTGCTTCCGGGCGGCTTGTCATTCGCTCCTCATGGCCCTCACCGGGCGGGCGGCATGTCATTGGGTGGTGGTGCCTAGGGGCCGGATCCTCATGATCCACACCCGTCTTCTCTCCGCTGGTCACTCTGACAGCGGGCGGCACCGAGATTCAAACGCCTGCTTTAGCGGTTTTTTCTGCGTTTGAGAAGAACTCAGACGCCTCGATTTCATCGGAATCGAACCGTTCGACCGGTTTTTGACGCAGAGCAGCCATGGTGAGCGCCCGGACTTCGCGTTCCAAGTGGCGCGTGAGGGTCTTCCGATCCGTTGCGGCTTCGACGCGAACCGGCTCGCCCCAATAAACAGCCACATCGAGCGCCCCGTGTTTAAAGATGCCCCATAGATGCCCGGCAAGCTCCATGTCGCCATACCAGGCAACATGCGGCCGGTGCACCCGGCCCATCGGCATACCGAAGAGACCCTGATAGGCGATTGACAGCGGCTGCACCCAAACCCCCGCCTCCTGGTCGCCACCGGCTGCCCGGGTTGCAGCACCCAGCAGCGCGGAGCGGAACGGCAAGACACAATTTCCATCGTTCGATGTGCCTTCGGCAAACAGCACCATCGCATCGCCTTCGGCCATCCGCACAGCGATGGTGTCGGCGACCGCAGCAGTTTCTGTTCTCCGTGTGCGGTTGACAAACACGGTCCGCTGCAGCTTGGCAAAGAGGCCAAACACCGGCCAGCCGGAAACCTCGGACTTGGCAATGAAGGACAACGGCATTAGGGAGCCGACGACCGTAATGTCCACCCAGGATGCATGATTGGCGGCGATCAGAAGCGGGCGGTCCGGAGCAGGCGCGCCCTGCTGATGGATCCGGATTCCAACCAGGCTGGTCGCGATTTTGTGCCAAATATGGGGAAGGTTTTTCTGAATAGGAAGGTTGAGCTTCACTGCAATCCACTGCAGCGGAATCAAGACAAGAGAGACGAGCGTTAAAAGCAAGATCGTCAGAATTGCCTTGATTTCAGCCATCGCTGTCCGTGTCCTTCTTGGGATCAATCGGAACCCCATAAAGTTCCAGCCGGTGATCGACCAACTTGTAGCCCAGCTTTTTTGCAATGAATTCCTGCAAGGCCTCGATCTCCTCGTTCCGGAATTCGATCACCTGCCCACTGCGCAAATCGATAAGATGATCATGATGCTCGTCTGGCACAGTTTCATAACGGGAACGGCCATCCCTGAAATCGTGACGTTCGATCATGCCGGCATCTTCGAACAGCTTGACGGTCCGGTAGACAGTGGAAATTGAGATTTTCGGGTCGATGGCAACGGACCGGCGGTAGAGTTCCTCTACGTCCGGATGCTCTTCAGAGGCTTCTTCAATCACGGAGGCGATCACGCGGCGCTGTTCTGTCATGCGCATGCCCTTTGCCACGCAAAGTTCCGCCAGCGATGTCGTCCGCTCGTCCGTCATGAAAAATAAGTGCCTTCAAGTCTCATCGATGGATACAGCGATTAGCCAAGATCAACGCGCATGACAAGCGCTGTCCCGTCTCCTCCACTGTCGCTGTAATAACCTTTGCGCTTGCCAACTTCCTTAAAGCCTAAGGACCTGTACAGCAAAATCGCAGAGTCATTTGCCGAATCCACTTCCAAAAACAAGCTCTTGCACCTGTCGCTATAGAGCCGGAACAAACCATCTTCCATCAGCTTTTTGCCAATTCCACGGCCGCGCTGACGTGGATGAACTGCGATGGTAATCACCTCGGCTTCGTCTGCAGCTGTTCTCAGGATCAGGAAACCAAGAGGGCTTCGTGTGCCATAGGGACTGGACCGCCGGGCGACCAAGATGGTGGTGCTGTCTTGCGCCTTCATACGGGCAAGTTCGTCCTCATCCCATGCGTGTTTGAAGGATACTGCGTGGATTTCGGCGATCTTCGGCAGATCCTCGTCCAGCGCCTCTTCGATAACCGGCGGCTGGGCCCAGAACCACCAAAAACTCATTGCCGTTCAATCCTTCCCTTTTTCTGCGGTGTCGCATCGGGCGGCCGCAGATAAAGCGGAGATGGTGAAGCCAACAGCGGTTCCGTAACCAACCCGAGTTCAGCCACTGCCCGGATCCCCGGATAGGCGCATCTGGAAATTACCCGGCTGGCGTCTGCCCCTGTTGCCTGCGCTACGTTGTCTGCCGCTGACCCGGCAAACCTTATGTCCTCAGGCAGGGTTCTTGCAAGTTCTGACAGGGTTTGCACCCCTGCGTCGCTCAAATGCGCGCCATCATCAGAGAATTGCTGGCAATAGACCTCTTCGCCTTTCCCTGTCAGAGCGACCAAAAGGGGCGGGCCATTGTCAAATGGCGCACAAGAGCGGGCGATTGCCGCAAGGGTCGTTATCCCAACAACCGGCTTTTCGAGCACAAGGCCAAAACCGCGGGCGACAGACAGACCAACCCGAAGGCCGGTAAAGCTCCCAGGCCCTACCGTGACAGCAACCCGGTCCAAATCGGAAAAGGCAGTGGAGCTTTCAGCCATCACTGTTCCGATCATATCCATGAGTTTTTCAGCATGGCCGCGGCCGATTTCCTCGCCGCAGGTTTCGAAGCACGCCGAAGCGGCGCCGTTGTCCAGTACCGCGGCGGCACAATTGGCCAGTGCTGTATCGATTGCCAGTACGCGCATAATACATTCGCTCTATCGCGGAGACCGCGCTGAGTCGAGCCGGGCTTTGGACCTAGATCCAATGGGGGGCTTGAAACCCACAGAGAAATTCAAAAGAAAAAATGGAAAACCCGGCACGCATGCCGGGTTCCAAAAAATTCATGTCGTTAGCTCACCTCAAATTGGGCGAACTTCCTCAACTTCCGGCACAAAATGGCGCAGAAGGTTCTGAATGCCGTGCTGCAATGTAGCCGTGGACGATGGGCAACCGGCACAGGCACCGCGCATGGAGAGATAGACAATTCCCTCCTTGAAGCCCTTAAATGTGATGTCACCGCCGTCTTGTGCGACAGCAGGCCGCACACGTGTTTCCAGCAATTCTTTGATGGTGTCGACCGTTTGTTGGTCACTTTCTTCAAAGAACTCGCCTTCTTCGATGTTTTCACTTTCGCCAGCTGCCATGACCGGCTGACCGGACATGAACTGTTCCATGATGACACCGAGGATCGCCGGTTTCATGTGCTGCCAGTCGGTGTCGTCCTTGGTGACGGTTACAAAGTCATGGCCAAAGAAAACCGCAGAGACGCCCGGAACTTCGAACAACTTTTCGGCTAGTGGCGACGCGCCCGCATCCGCCTTGGTGCGAAAATCATATGTGCCTTCCGGCAGGACAACCCGGCCCGGAAGAAACTTCAGGGTGGCCGGATTCGGCGTTGCTTCGGTTTGAATGAACATATCTTCCGTCCTTGCGCCTAGCGCGCTCTTTCAACTGTGCGCCCTAATGGGTGGTGTCATGCGCCCTCGCTATCATCGCAAAACACCGATGGGACCTTGTAACTGATCCCGATCCAGTTTGGAACCATTAAAAACTAGATAGGCGATTATCTACCAAAATCAAGAAAACACAATTGTGCCAAAGGGCCGCAAGCCCGGCCGGCTTAACTTCCGCCTGCAAACAAAGCTCTAGGCAAGCGCCGCAATCGAATCATCATCCAGATTGCCTGGTACGATCGTGACCGGAATCGGGAAAGTTCCGGCAGATTTACCTGCAATCGATGAAACAAGCGGACCAGGCCCCTCGGAATTCGTGCTGGCCGCCAGGACAAGGATCGCGATGTCTGCATCGGCTTCAATCAGCTCAATGATTTCTTCACTCATGCTGCCTTCGCGGATCACCGTTTCCGGCTCCGTCCTGGCAACTGAGCGGACCCTCTGAGCCGCCTTGGCCAATGTGGCTTCGGCTTCTTCATGTGCCTCGGCACGCATGATGTCCTCTACTCCGAGCCAATGTTGAAAATCGCCGCGTGCGATGATGAACAACAATGTCACGACACCACTGGTCCGCGCCGCGCGCTTGGCCGCATATACAATGGCACGGTCACACTCTGGCGTATCGTCGACCACCACCAGAAACTTCCGGCGATGCCCTTCTTCGTTGCTTTTTCGAATTGCTACCATTTGTGCATGCTGCCATCGGACCCGGCCGGCTGCAAGCGGCGAATTTGCCGCGTGCAGCTCTAAACCCGGCTAGAGAATAAACTTCGACAAATCGACGTTTTTCGCCAAATCGCCAATATTCTCTTTGACGAATTCCGCTGTAATTTCAACCGTATCACCAGCCCGATCCGGGGCGGTGAAAGAGATCTCGTCCAGAATCCGTTCCATGACGGTTTGCAGGCGGCGGGCCCCGATGTTTTCGACAGAACCGTTGAGATCCACCGCAACGGACGCGATTTCGTCAATGGCATCTTCCGAGAAAGACAGAGTCACCTCTTCAGTCTGCATCAAGGCAATGTACTGCTTGATGAGGCTTGCTTCCGGTTCTGTCAGGATCGCGCGGAAGTCTTCTTGCGTCAGCGCGCGGAGTTCCACCCGGATCGGCAGACGGCCTTGTAATTCCGGCAAAAGGTCCGACGGCTTGGCGACATGGAAGGCGCCGGAGGCTATGAAGAGAATATGGTCCGTGCGCACAGGCCCGTGTTTGGTGGCAACGACAGTGCCCTCGATCAAAGGCAGAAGATCGCGTTGCACACCTTCGCGGGAAACATCCCCGCCAGCACGGCCTTCACGGGCGCATATCTTGTCGATTTCGTCCAGGAATACGATGCCGGAGTTTTCAACCAGGGAAATCGCCTCTTCGACGATCTTGTCTTCATCGAGCAGCTTGTCGGATTCTTCATTGACCAGCAACTGATGGGAATCGCGCACGGTGGTGCGCTTGGTTTTTGTCTGTCCGCCAAAGGCTTTGCCGAGTATATCGGAGACATTCATCACACCAACGCTCGCTCCCGGCATGCCTGGCAGATCGAAGCTCGGCATTTGTGCCTGGGCACGGATCTCGATTTCGATTTCCTTGTCGTCCATCTCGCCGTCGCGCAATTTAGCCCGGAAACTATCACGCGTTGCCGGGCTTGCGTTGGCCCCGACCAAGGCATCAAGCACGCGCTCTTCGGCTAGAACATGCGCCTTGGCTTTCACCGCTTCGCGTTTTTCCTCACGAACGAGCGAAATCCCGGCCTCGACAAGATCCCGGACAATCTGCTCAACGTCCCGGCCGACATACCCGACTTCGGTAAATTTGGTGGCTTCCACCTTGGTGAAGGGGGCACGGGCCAGTTTTGCCAGGCGGCGGGAGATTTCCGTTTTGCCGACACCCGTCGGGCCAATCATGAGAATGTTCTTTGGCAGAACCTCCTCGCGCATCTCGCCTTCCAGCTGCTGACGGCGCCAACGGTTGCGCAGGGCGATGGCGACCGCACGTTTGGCGTCTTTCTGGCCAACAATATAGCGGTCGAGTTCGGAGACAATTTCACGTGGAGAAAAGTCGGTCATTCGCAGGTATCACTCGCACAGAAGAAGATTGTTGTTTCGGTCTATGTGGTCGCCGGTAGGTAACGCAGCAAGGGTTGGCCTGACAATGGTGCAAGCAACACCCGGCGCAGGAAGCTCCAGGCAGACCCGATCAGCAGGATGAAACTGCCGAGTACCAGAAGGGTTACGGCAAAGGCCGCTTCCTCGGAGACATTTGCTTGGGTGATCAGGTATCCGATTGCAAAACCAAGATAGCTCATCGCAGACACCAATAGCGCCCGGCGGTCGACGACCAACGCCACGGTTGCCAGCACCAGAAACAGTCCAATAACGGCCACCGAATACCCAACAGACCCTTGCCCCATATCTGCTGATACCAGAGCCAGGATGGAATGAACGATAAACGGTGCGGCCAGCAGGTGCAGCCAGAAGGCCTTGTCGGAATTGAGCGTAACCCGGGCCGGGTCCTTGATGTCAAAGCTCATTGCCAGCGAAAAGGTCACCAATCCGAGGATCAAGAAGA
Organism: Roseibium sp.; assembly: GCF_965216085.1. Taxonomy (GTDB): domain Bacteria; phylum Pseudomonadota; class Alphaproteobacteria; order Rhizobiales; family Stappiaceae; genus Roseibium. Next base: position 5,343,210 of record NZ_OZ244138.1, read on the forward strand.
ACAAGACATGGTGTGTTTCAATCAAGCCCGGCACGGCCAATTCGATCAGCACGGCTGCTATATACAGGCAGCCCCCAGTAATTCCGGCGATCCCGACGGGAACCTTGAACCGCCAATAAAACAGAATTGCACCGGTCAGCGCCACCAATGACGTCGGTATGACCAACGCAGATTCATGCGTTTGACGCCATCCGCCCATGCTCAAACTCGTCAGATCCTGATCTACGACAAGCCCAAAACAGGCAATGAAGAAAAACGGGGTGAAAGCCAAGCTGAGCAGGAAAGACGGCAACGCGAGACGCATCTGGCGGGAAAAGACTTCTGCCAGCCCCCAGATCGCCAAAGCCCCAGCTGCAGAAATCGCCCAGGCCGGCAAAATGTCATTCAGACCATAGATCAGGCCGACCATCAAAATGACGATCCCAAGGCTGATAAAAATATCGTGGAAGCCGCGGACAAACCGGACTTCTTCGATATCGGCATGCGGCAAAGTTTCGGCTAAAGGGCTGCTGGTTCCCCGGCTAGTCCAGAAATCTGTAAGGCGTTCTGCCTGATCCTCGGTGAGGATCCCTTCCGACACAGCGGCGGCTAAGCGCACCGAATCCAGTGGGCTTCCATCATGGCCATCCATTTTTTGGGCCGACTCGCTCAATGGTTTCTCCATTTCTCGTCAAAGACATTCCAATTGAAGGGTGTGTGCCGCTCAGGAGGCCACGAGAGTATCCAATCATACCCGCTTCGCACGGAACTGTGTCTTTTGATAAGCCCTCTTTTGCCGGATTTGCATTGACTTGGATCGTCCCACGCAGTGAGTTGGACACACACGCTCACGGGTGTTTCAAAAAACTCCGCAGAAGGAGCCGAGGCAACAAGTCGGCTCACATCGGCAACAGCCAGCTCTCACACGGCAAATCGAGTGTCCAAGCTTACTCGGATGCTTCCAGAACTTCGACCGTTACGCTTTCATTGGTGTAGACGCAGATTTCGGCAGCCACTGCCATTGCTTTGCGTGCGATTGTTTCGGCATCATAATCGGTATCAGCAAGCGCACGGCCCGCGGCCAACGCATAGTTTCCGCCGGATCCGATGCCCATCACCCCGCCTTCCGGCTCTAGAACATCCCCGGTGCCGGTCAAAACAAGCGAAGTTGTCTTATCGGCAACCAGCATCATGGCTTCCAGCCGGCGCAGATACCGGTCGGTCCGCCAGTCTTTCGCAAGCTCTACACAGGCCCGCATCAACTGGCCCGGATATTGTTCCAGCTTGGTTTCGAGCCGCTCGAATAAAGTGAAGGCATCGGCTGTTGCCCCAGCAAATCCGGCAATCACATCCCCTTTGGCCAGGGGACGGACCTTGCGTGCGGTGTGTTTGATTACGGTTTGGCCAAGCGACACCTGGCCATCACCTGCGATGACCACTTTTCCGCCCTTACGCACCATCATGATGGTCGTGCCATGCCAGACTGCCGGCTCGCGCGTATCGCTCATCTAATCCTCATGTTTTTGCTGCAACGCCGCCCTATGTAGGGATCAAATCATGGCTTGAAAAGCAATCCCTGATATTTCCTGGCGCAAGAAGACATCTTTGTCAGTGAGACAGCTCAATCCGAGTGGCACGTAGGAGTGCGTCGATCAGCTTGTCCATGTTTGCAGACGCCCGTTCGTCCGCCAGATCTCCGCGCTCGTCAAATGCTGAACCGGCTTTGGCCACCGACACCATTTGCGGCAGCACCATCGCGCCTAGGCCGACCTCAAGGATGGTCCGCATGCCCATTAGGCCACGCATGCCTCCAAAACCTCCGGGAGATGCAGCGCCAATCGCAAAGATCTTCGATCGATAGGCTTCACCGGGATCTTTGACCCGGCTGATCCAGTCAAGCGTGTTCTTAAGCAGCGGGGTAATACCGGCATTGTATTCGGGACAGGCGATAAAAACGCCATCATGTTCGACAAAAAGCTTCTTTAGCTTCTTGGCATTTTCCGGAACCCCGTCGGCGCTTTCAAGATCACCGTCGTAGATTGGAAGGGGATAGTCCTTCAGCGATATTTGCGTGACTTGGGCGTCCAGGATCGCCAGTTTTTTTGCAGCTAGAGCCGTCAATTTGCTGTTGTGAGACCCAGCACGGGCGGAACCGGATAGAACAAGGATTTTCGGATTGCGCATGAAGGCCCTTTCAAGAGACTACGCAGCCAGCAAGACTGTCTCTTGCGGCAATCAATTCGCCTTGCGATAGACCCAGACGCGGGCCGGCGGCAAGTTTTTCCAGATCCATTCGGAACTGAATATGGAGACAGCCCGGGTCTTGGGTTTCACCGGGGCAGCAAGCCCATACGAAAACTGGATCAGCGGGGCACCAGGCTTCAATAGATCAAGTGCTTCGGACAAAAACGCCTTACGGTCTTTTTCGGGACGCGTCAGCAAAGGCAAGGATGACACGATTCCGTCAAGCGAATGTTGCGGCTCGTGAGTTTCATCCAAAAACCCTCCGCAATTGGAAAGCGTCCCGCGCAGGTCATAGGCATCGCCCTGCAAGACAGGAAGACCTGGGTATCTTGCTTCCAAATGTTCGCAAAAATCTGCGCTGTATTCGATCAGGTTCAAATGGTGATTTGAAAATCCAGCCTCAAACAGAGCTTTCGTGACAACACCAGTCCCCGGACCGAGTTCAACGACCCTAGCGTGTGGCCGCGGTGTTAAGAAGGACACCATGCGCGCAGCCAGCTCTGGTCCTGAGGGTGCCACAGCGCCGGTTCTAAGTGGATTTTGCGCCCAGGAGCGGATGAATTTAACATCATCCAAGACCTTCATACGGACAGCGTCCGCCTTTTCCAGTTTCTCCCGGATAGTTTCCCGCTTGATCCCGATACGCTTCAAAACCCAACCTCGCGCCTGTCCTTTTAGAACATATAGGCGTGTTCGGCCGCGGTTTCTACCGGTGAGGCACGTCTATTATGTACTTAAATTGTCGATAAAATCCTTCACCTTGGAGAAAAAGCCCGCAGATTCGGGATGATTTTCACCTGAGGATTCCTTTTCGAACTCAGCCAAAAGTTCGCGCTGGCGTTTGGTCAGATTGGTCGGTGTTTCGACAGTCACCTGAATATACATGTCGCCATGCTGGCTGGAGCGCATCACCGGCATGCCCTTACCGCGCAACCGGAACTGTTTTCCGGTCTGTGTACCTTCCGGCACCTTCACCCGGCTGGTTGCCCCATCTACCGTGGGCACATCGAACTGACCACCAAGGGTTGCTGTCGACATGGAGATCGGCACACGGCAATAAAGATCTGCCCCATCCCTCTGGAATAGATCATGCGGCTTGATAGAGAGGAATATATAGAGATCCCCGGCCGGTCCACCGCGCAGGCCTGCTTCGCCTTCGCCAGCAAGCCGGATCCTTGTGCCATCCTCGATGCCTGCCGGAATGTTGACCGACAAGTTCCGTTCCTGGGTTTTCCGGCCTGACCCGCCGCAATCGCCACAAGGATCAGTAATTACCTGCCCTTTGCCCTGACAGGCCGGGCATGTCCGTTCCAAGGTGAAAAAACCTTGCGCTGCCCGGACCCGGCCAGCACCACCACAGGTCCGGCACGCCGTCGGGCTTGTGCCAGGTTTTGCACCTGACCCAGAGCAGGTGTCACAGGTAATGCTGGTCGGGACTTCGATCTCGACAGTCTTGCCGGCAAAGGCATCTTCCAGCGAAATATCCAGATTGTATCTGAGGTCCGCGCCACGTTCGCGGCCACTAGACCGGCGGCCACCGCCGCCGCCCATGCCGAAGAATTCTTCAAAAATATCAGACATGGTGGACGAGAAGTCATGGGCGCCAGCACCGCCGCCACCGCCGCCAAACCCACCATTTTCAAAGGCCGCGTGACCAAACCGGTCATAGGCGGCCCGTTTTTGACCGTCCTTCAGCGTGTCATACGCCTCATTGACTTCCTTGAACTTCGCTTCCGCTTCCGCATCACCTGGATTGCGGTCGGGATGAAATTGCATCGCCATCTTGCGGTAGGCACTTTTTAGGGCCTTTTCATCCGCATCGCGCGCAACTCCCAGAACCTCATAGAAATCACGTTTGGACATCAAGATCTCTCGGTCTTGTTACACCGCTGGCTGCCGAAAAGTGTTTGGCGCCAAGTACGGCGAAGCGCCGTTCGCGGCTCCTTTGTTTTTGGACAACCAGGCAAACGGCGCTGTGCAAATAGTTTATCAGCCAGCCGGTTTTCCGGCTGGCTGATGGTTTTTGGTTTAAGCAGATTTTTTGTCGTCGTCGTCTTTGACTTCTTCGAAGTCCGCATCGACGACATCGTCCTCGGCCTGCTCGCTGCCGGCTTCACCGCCTTCAGCGTCAGCTTCGGCATCTGCTTGCGCTTGCTGATACATGGCTTCACCAAGTTTCATAGACGCTTCGGCCAGAGCCTGTGTCTTAGCCTGGATGTCTTCCAGATCTTCACCTTCGAGCGAAGACTTCAGAGCCTCCAGAGCGCTTTCGATCGCGGACTTGTCGTCCTCAGATACCTTGTCGCCATAGTCGGCAAGGGACTTTTCGGTCGAATGAACAAGGGACTCACCCTGGTTCTTGGCTTCAACCAGTTCCTTACGCTTCTTGTCTTCGTCAGCGTGGGCTTCCGCGTCTTTGACCATCTGATCAATGTCGGCGTCGGAAAGACCACCAGATGCCTGGATGCGGATCTGCTGCTCTTTGCCTGTGCCCTTGTCTTTTGCGGACACGTTGACGATGCCGTTGGCATCGATGTCGAAAGTGACTTCAATCTGCGGAACACCACGCGGTGCTGGCGGCAAGCCAACCAGATCGAACTGGCCGAGGATCTTGTTGTCCGCAGCCATTTCACGCTCGCCCTGGAAGACGCGGATGGTCACAGCCGTCTGATTGTCTTCAGCGGTCGAGAACACCTGGCTCTTCTTGGTCGGGATCGTCGTGTTACGGTCGATCAGGCGGGTAAAGACACCACCAAGGGTCTCAATGCCGAGCGACAGCGGGGTCACGTCGAGCAAGAGAACATCTTTAACATCGCCCTGCAGAACACCAGCCTGGATCGCAGCGCCCATGGCCACGACTTCGTCCGGGTTCACGCCTTTGTGCGGTTCTTTACCGAAGAAGTTCTGTACGGTTTCCTGAACTTTCGGCATGCGAGTCATGCCGCCAACCAGAACGACTTCGTCGATGTCACCAGCAGTCAAACCAGCGTCTTTCAACGCCGCTTTCATCGGATCAACTGTGCGCTTGACCAGTTTGTCGACGAGCGATTCAAACTTCGCACGGGTAAGCTTCAAGGTCAGGTGCTTCGGACCAGATGCATCTGCGGTGATGAACGGCAGGTTGATCTCAGTCTGAGATGCGGAAGACAGTTCGATCTTCGCTTTTTCAGCAGCTTCTTTCAGACGCTGCAGAGCCAGCTTATCGTTCTTGAGATCAATGCCTTGTTCTTTCTTAAACTCAGCAGCCAGATAGTCGACCAGAACCATGTCGAAGTCTTCACCACCGAGGAACGTGTCACCGTTGGTGGACTTCACTTCAAAGACGCCATCGCCGATTTCCAAGATGGAAACGTCGAAGGTACCACCACCAAGGTCGTAAACCGCGATGGTTTTGCCGTCGTTCTTATCAAGGCCGTAGGCGAGAGCTGCTGCGGTCGGCTCGTTGATGATGCGCAGGACTTCAAGGCCAGCAATTTTACCGGCATCCTTGGTTGCCTGACGCTGTGCATCGTTGAAGTAGGCCGGAACAGTAATAACCGCCTGTTCGACTTTTTCGCCCAGGTAGCTTTCTGCGGTTTCCTTCATTTTCTGAAGGATGAAAGCGGAGACCTGCGACGGGGAATATTTTTCGTCGTTGGATTTGACCCAAGCATCGCCATTGTCGGCTTTGACGATTTCGAAGGGAACCAACTTCTGGTCTTTTGCAACGGTCGGATCATCGAACCGGCGGCCGATCAGGCGCTTGACTGCAAAAAGAGTGTTTGTCGGGTTTGTGACCGCCTGGCGTTTTGCCGGCTGGCCAACGAGACGCTCGCCGTCGTCAGAAAATGCCACCATGGATGGGGTGGTGCGGGCGCCTTCTGCGTTTTCAATTACTTTGGAATCTTTGCCGTCCATAACGGCCACGCACGAGTTCGTCGTGCCGAGGTCGATACCAATGACCTTTGCCATATCTGCCTCTCTTTCTAGCAAACCGGCTGGACCCTTAAAGGCGTCGTACCGGCTCCTCTCAATTTAAGTCCCGGACACCTGTCCGGATGCCGCCCCCGAAGTCATATACAATTCGGTGCGCGACGCTTGACCGCTATATAGGTGGATGAAACTTTGCCTGCAAGAGACCTTTTCACAGGCTTTTGCTGACTTCTGGATATGTCGGCCAAAAAACTTCCCATAAGGTTACCAGCGAGACCGCAAACGATAGGAGGCAAACCATCGGCTACGCGTGCAACCGTTCCAGGTACCGGTCAGCGGAAGTGTGTTTAAGCTCCTCTTCAAGAGCTGTCTTTATTCGAGGCACAATATCCGCAGCCGGATTGGCAGCATCCATCTGCAAAAAATTGACATGGGGAAACCAAGGCGGCCGCTTTTGGCCCAGTTGAAGCTTGGGTGTGGGACCACCAAATCGCAGCGTTGGGACTCCCAACACACCAGCCATGTCTGCAACGCTTGAATTTGGCGAAACGACAATGTCGCAAGCCGCGGTCAACGCAGCAGCGCCTGAGATGTCATTGAAAAGATCTAAGTCCTTCAGGAAGTGAAATCGGTTTGGTGCCGCTTCACCTAGCAGGTCTAGTTCCGATTGCGTCGCCCCATATTGGAGATTAACAAACACCACTTCTTTCGTTTCCAACACGGGCAATACCTGCTCGGCCGTGAGATAGAAACGCGCGCGGCGGGCTCCCAAAAGACGGGAGCGCCAACTTAATCCTACCACGGATTTTCGATCTGCTTCTGGGATCCGGGAGCGATACGAACGGACAAGCTCACGATCAATCTGATAGACCCTGCGACGCTCTGTTGAAAAGCTTCCGATATTTGGGCGCAACAATCCTGGTATATCCGACAGGCAATAGACGCAATCATAGTCCGTATTGCTTGTGGTTTTCGGCTTGTCTCCGGCCTTTACACTGTACGGCCGGCAGTGAATATCCGGCAGTGCGGCTTGAAAATAAGGAACGAACCGCTCTTCAACTTCAAGAATGATCCGCCCAACGCAATCGGATAATTCCGGCAGGATCGCAGCACATTGCAAAATATCACCCAGCCCTTGATCGGCCCACACCAGCAACCGGTCGACAGCGGATCCATCCCATTCAGGAGCATTATAAATACGACGTTCGACCAAACTGCCTTCTGCGTCAAACCGCGCCTTGTAACAGCTCCAAGCGTTTTCCAGATCTCCGAGTGCAAACTTCGCTGTCGCAAGATTTAACTGCACACTTGCAGACTGGCCCCGGCATTGACGGTCCAGCCGCACAAGAATGTCATGGGCCTCCGTGACACGCCCAAGCTTTAAGAGCACGCTGGATATTGTGAGCTGGCGGGTCACATCCGACGGCTTGTCAGATAACGCAACTTCAGCATAGGGAAGCGCATCCTTGTACCGCGACAAATGCAGTAGGATCCGCGCGTATTCATGAAGAACGTCCCCATTTTCTGGATGTTTTTGCATAATTGGACGAAAAAAGTCTTCGGCGTGCTCGGTTTCATCATTCAGCACACGGCATTGAGCATACCGAATAGCGTTGTCGAGATTTTCCGGATCCAGGTGAACTGCTTTTTCAAGAAACTGTAACGCGTCCGGATAACGGCGCTGGAAAAACACTGCTGCGCCAAGATTTCGCAAAAAATTGACCTCTTCAGGCACCTCTTTCACCAGCCGCACAAGGATTTCTTCAGCTTCTGAGTAGCGCCCGGCCCTAATCAGCGCGAGGCTTTTCACGCTCCGTGCGGCCGGATTTCCGGGTTCCAATTGAAGGGCTTTGTCAGCTGAACTGATGACGGATGCCAATGGCATGCCTGCGTCCAGCATGTAATGCGAAAGATTAGCCCGGATTTGTGCCGTTTTGGGCGCGATTTTTACGGCCTTTTTTAAGTAGTCAACGGCCTTTTGAGACTTCCCAATTTGATTGTAAGTCATCCCAAGAAGATGGAGCGCATTTGCGTCTTTTGGTGCGGTTTTTAAGATCGATTTGTATAATTTTTGGGCGCTGGCGATGTCGCCCGACCGATGCAGAACGACAGCCTTCTGCAACGTCTGCTGGGTTAGTTGCTGTGAATTCCCAACCATCTTAGGTCCCTGAGAACGAGGTGTTCCTGGGCACTGGACCAACAAAACCACCTCAAATAACTGCTGTGAGCTCAGCTATGAGGGTAGATTGCAAAACTTGTGCGGACCTGTTGCATCTTGTCCAGCCGCCACGCGAATGGCGACACATTGAGTTTTCTTCAGGCCTTCGCGAATTGTTCAGTCGCGAACCTTATGATTTTGGCCATCTCACGCCCCGGTCTTCGGAGAGGATTTACTCCTTGCCGCCCTTCTGCAAAAGTCCACAAAAGGTTCTGGCTGCGGCACCAGTGGCTGCAGCGCCGATAGCGGAGGCGGCGACGGCGGCAGCTCCGGATGCAGTGGCTGCGGCGATTAATGATTTCGGGTATGTCTTTTTGCATGCAAGATGTCGATATTCATGGCCTCAAAGGCCTCAAATATGCGCCGGATCACTTTGACCGCACCGCGCAGGAGAACCTCCTTGCCGAGATCCGCAAGATCGTGGAGGCGGCACCACTGTTTCAACCGGTCATGCCCAAAACGGGCAAACCGTTTTCGGTCAAGATGAGCAATTGCGGGCCGCTTGGCTGGGTGTCTGATATCAATGGCTACCGCTATCAACCGAAGCACCCGATCACCGACGAACCCTGGCCAGAAATTCCAGCAACGCTTTTGGGTCTTTGGAAAGAAGTCGCTCCGGCTGCGCCAGAGCCAGAAGCTTGTTTAATCAATTATTATGAAACCGGTGCGCGCATGGGGCTGCATCAGGATCGGGATGAACAAACTTTTGACGCGCCCGTCGTCTCTGTCTCCCTCGGCGATACCGCCACCTTCCGCGTCGGTGGCATCAGCCGCAAAGACCCAACCAGGTCGTTCCGTCTAAACTCAGGTGATGTCGTGGTGCTTGGCGGTGAGGCCCGGCTCGCTTTTCACGGCATTGACCGGATCTTAAAAGGCACCTCAACTCTTTTGAAAAATGGCGGCCGGATCAATCTGACTCTCCGGCGGGTGTCTCCTATGCCCTAACGCTCTTTGTTTCTGAAATTCAAGACTTTACCGGCCACATACCTCATGTAAGAGTGACGCCAAATTCAATTCTTTCATCGGCAGCCGATGGCCTATTTTTTCTTGAAATATGTTCACGTGATCGGTGCGGTCATTCTTCTGGGCACTGGAACCGGCATCGCGTTTTTCATGTTCATGGCGCACAGGAGCAGAGATCCCGCTTTCATTGCCAAGACATCAGCAGTTGTGGTCTCCGCAGACACATTGTTCACCGCTACAGCCGTGATTGCCCAACCGATCAGTGGATATCTCCTGATCCGCGAAGTTGGGTATCCGATGTCGAGCAGTTGGATCCTTGCATCGTTGGCGCTTTATGGGGTCGCCGGTGCATTCTGGCTCCCCGTAGTTTGGTTCCAAATCAGGATGCGGGATTTGGCTAAAGAAGCTGCTGCGAACGATACCCCCTTGCCTGTCGCCTATTACAAATTCTTCCGCTGGTGGTTCGCGTTTGGCTTTCCAGGTTTCGGATCTGTCATGGCCATTTTTTGGCTGATGATTGCCAAACCCGATTTATGGTAGGGATTATGCAGAAAATAGCCGTTTTAGGTGCCTCCGGCCTTATTGGTGAAGCCATCACGCATGCACTTCGGATCCAGGGACATGATGTCACACCGATTGCCCGGCGATTTACGACCGGTCAGACCCTTTCTTTAGAGACAGCCGTCGAAACTGATTTCACATCATTGGATGACAGCGACCTTTTTACCTTGATCGATAGCTTCGATGTCATCATCAATTGCGTCGGCATTCTCCAGGACACGCCCTCCGGCAACACAAAGGATGTTCACACTGGCTTCGTGAGCAGACTTGTTTCGGCAATGACGCAGGATGAAAAGCAACGTTTACTGATCCATCTCTCCATCCCCGGACAAAAGGAAAACGATACAACGCCCTTCGCGACGACCAAGCGGGAGGCTGAAGGCGTTATCTCGTCCAGTTCCCTGGACCATATAATTTTAAGGCCTGGATTTGTTTATGCTCCCGGGGCTTTCGGCGGGAGTGCGCTCCTTCGGTCGGTTGCTGCGCTGCCGATCGATCTGCCTGATGAATACCGCGCAAAACCGTTTCGTTTTACGGCCGTCCAGGATATCGCAGATACAGTTTTGACTGTCATCGAAGCCCGCAAATCCGAGAAGAAGAGCTATCGCGAAATCTGGGACGTTATGTCCCCTGAACCTCAGACGGTCGGAACGACGGTGGATGCGCTGCGCCGCTGGTTAGGTGGGCCCGGCTTCCGGGTGTCGTCTCCAAAGTGGCTGATTGCACCTCTTGCAAAAACTGGAGATTTTGCAGCTAAACTCGGGTGGCGTCCGCCGCTCCGTACCACAGCTATTAAAGAGCTCGAACGTGGTGTCGAAGGCGATCCCAGTCGATGGCTGGAGGCAACTGGCTTAAAACCGACACACCTACTCGATGCCCTTCAAATAAGGCCTGCAACCATTCAAGAGCGTTGGTTTTCCCGCCTGTATCTTCTCAAGGCCCTCATCCTTCCGACGCTGTTTGTCTTTTGGACTTTGTCAGGATTGATCGCCCTGACCGTGGCCTTTGATGCTGCATCTAACATTCTCACATCCCACGGCTTCCCGCTTTGGGCCGCCTATGCGATAACCGTTGTTAGCAGCTTGATCGATATCCTTGTTGGCCTGGCAATTGTTTGGCGCAGAACCTGCGCAATTGGTTTGTTGGCAGGTATTGGCGTTTCAATCTTTTACATGATTGGCGCCGCCATTTTGACACCGGATATGTGGATTGAACCGCTCGGAGCTTTGGTAAAGACCGGACCGGCGATAGTCCTCATGTTGGTTGGCCTGGCGATTTTGGATGACCGCTGATCAAAGGGATTGGCCGGTTTAAGCTGCGTCACACTTCTACATATGTGGCTTCGAAATTCACTGGAAAGTTTACAGACCGGGCGATGTAACAAACCTTGTGGATCTCATGATGAATGGCATCGGCCGCACCAAGATCGGTTCCGGACGGCACGGTGATTTTGGGCCGGAGGGTTGCACTTAAAAACCGGCCGGCACCGCTTGCTTCCGTTTCACCAACGGCAACTGGCACATCTTCGTAACCGCTGACAGCAATGCCCGCGTTGTTGGCGAGATGCAGGTACCAGAGCATGTGGCAGCTAGACAATGCTGACACCAACAGGTCTTCCGGATTGTGCAAGGCCGGATCACCGCCCAGCAATGGGTCATTTGAGCAAGGCACTGGCGGTTTGCCGGGCGTCCGGATTTCCCACGTCCGGTCGTAGCCTTTGTAGGTCCGTGTCCCCTCGCCGCGGTTGCCAGTCCAAATTATTTTGGACTGATATTCGTGTTTCTTGGTCATTCAATACTCCAAATGTATACATTTATACATTTCATATTGTGTGCCACTGTCAAGTGCCTTATCCAAGGTTTAAAAAAGCCATCAGAAGCCAGGGAGGAAGAATGTCCGCAGAGCGCATTGCCGATCGACTTCAGGCTGACATCGTTGCGGGGAGCTACCGTCCTGGTACCGAGCTGAAACAGGGCGAGATCGCGGAGCGGTTTGATGTCAGCCGTATCCCGGTTCGCGATGCCTTACAGCTGCTTGCCGCCCGGGGTTTGATCGACCTTGTTCCCAACCGGCGTGCCCGCGTTATCTCTTTATCGGTCGACGAAATTTGCGAGATTTACGACTTGCGGATCTTGCTGGAGTGCGACTGTCTCCAGCAAGCTATCGCTATGATGGATCAGGACGATTTGAATACTGTATCCACCGCCCTAGAACACTCCTCAATCGATGCCAAAACGGCCCGTTGGGCAGACGGCGATTGGGAGTTCCACAAAACCCTTTACCGGCCCGCCAAAAAGCCGCGGCAACTCAGGATGATCGAAGACCTGCGGCGCACTTGCCGGATTCACATCGCCGGATACGGCCTCTTGCCGGACAGGACATCCGACTGGCTCCAAGATCACGCAGACTTGGTCGACGCCTGTGCGAACCGGGCTTCAGAAAAGGCGGTTACGATCCTGAAACACCACATAGAAGCAGCCGGCCAGACACTTACCGGCGCCCTGTCCGATGGTATCCTTCCCTGACACTGCCAGTGGATCGTGCGGACCTATGCCTCTTCCACCACAAGACCTATTTTTCCGGCATACCGCTTTGACAAAAAGGCCTCTTGCGCCTGCCGCATGTCCCTCAAAGCATACGTTTTGGCCACCACTGGCGAGATTTCGCCCCGTTCAATGTAACCCACCAGATCCTCAAACACCTTCGGGTCTTGCTTGGTGCAGCCGAAGAACGACAAATCTTTGAGGTAGAGGGTTCTCAGGTCCAGTTCGACAATTGGGCCAGCAATGGCTCCGGCCACTGCGTAGCGGCCGCCGCCCTTCAGCGCATCAATCAGCTGCGGAAACTTTGGCCCGCCCACAAGATCCAGGACCACATCAAAAGACTGCTCCGGCAGCGCATCATTCCGGCCCAATGTTTCATCGGCGCCGATACCTTTGAGTTCCTCGGCCTTTTCCGGTGACGTAATTGCTGTGACATGAGCGCCCCAGCGCTTTGCCAGCTGGATCGCGGCAGACCCAACCCCGCCGGAAGCACCAGTAATCAGCACCCGCTCGGCCTTTAGGGAACATCGTTGGATCATGCCTTCAGCGGTCGAATAAGCGCAGGGAAACGACGCCAGCTCAACATCGCTCATACGCGAAGAGACTGCGAGAGCGTCTTCTGAATACGTGACAGCATACTCGGCAAATCCACCGTCATATTCAGAACCGAATGTGACAAGCGGCAAACCAGCATGCGCGCTCTTTGGCACCTGCATCGGCCTGACGAGCACCCGTTCACCTATCCGCGTATCCGCTACGCCGCCGCCGACAGCAACGATCACACCGCAACAATCCGCACCCTGAATGCGTGGAAACTGCAGCGCTCCGGACCAGGCACCATCAGAATCCGTCTGCCCGCCGTAGCCCTCTGACGCTGCAGCGGCGGTATCACCGCGCACGCTTTTGGAATACCAGCCAGTCCGTGTGTTGATGTCTGTGTTGTTGATGGCTGCTGCGCCGACCTTAATCAACACTTGGCCCGGTTCCGGCAGCGGCACGGGTAAATCTTCGCGCCATTCCAGGCAATCAAGTCCGCCATGGCCGGTTAGAACCATACCGCTCATTTGGTCGGGAATATGTGGCATCGAGTTCTCCAGCCAAAATTCATCTCACCCACACAGGTAGAATGATCTTTTTACCTGGTCAACATCGCAATAATCCCGACCCGGGCTGAATGGCCCGGCAACATTCCCTTAGATCCAGAAATTCACCGCCATCGCGCTGAGTGCCGCCGCAATCACCCAAAGCGCCGCACGGCCAGAGCGGGTGTGGCGGGCTTCGGCCTTGCCAATTGCCTCGGCGGTCTCATCGCTGAAGCGCAGGCCTTGCGTGGTCATTTTTTCGATCTCTTCAGACATACGGCCAATGCGGTCGGCAAAGAGCGGCATGTCATTGGCAATCCGCGCCAGAGATGAGATGACATCTCCGACATCCCGCATTTTGCCAACCGGCCCCAGATGTTCGGCGATCCAACTGCCGACGACAGGCTCGGCTGTCTTCCACATATCCAGGCGCGGATTGAGGGAGCGGGCAACCCCTTCGACCACGACCATGGTCTTTTGCAGCATGATCAATTGAGTCTGAGTACGCATCTCAAAGAGCTCGGTGACCTCGAACAGCTGCGTGAGCAGCCGCGCCATGGAGATTTCACTGGCATCATGGCCATGGATCGGTTCGCCGATCGCACGGATGGCCTGCGCGAACATATCAACATCTTGGTTGGCAGGAACGTAACCCGCTTCAAAATGCACTTCCGCAACACGTTTGTAGTTGCGGGTAATGAAGCCGAACAAAATCTCTGCCAGGAACCGGCGCTCACGTTTGTTCAGCCGGCCGACAATGCCAAAATCGACCGCAACCAAGGTGCCATCAGCTTCCACGAACAAATTGCCCTGGTGCATGTCGGCATGAAAGAATCCATCGCGCAGTGTATGACGTAGGAAGCTTTGGATGACGGCATCGCCCAGCGCCACCAAATCCTGACCATCTTCAGCCAATCCCTCGACATCCGACATTTTTCGGCCGTCGATCCATTCCATGGTGAGGACGCTCTTAGATGTGCGCACCCAATCGACTTCCGGCACCCGGAAGCCCGGATCATCAGCCGTGTTTTCCGCCATTTCCGACAGGCCGGCAGCCTCAAGGCGGAAGTCCATCTCCATAGCGACAGATTGAGCCAGTGTATCGACGACAGCGACCGGCCGCAGCCGGCGCGACGGTTCATGAAACCGTTCCGCCAATCGCGCCACCAAATAATAGCTCTCAAGATCGCGCTTGAAGCGCCGCCTGACACCCGGGCGCAAGACTTTCACGGCAACCTTGCGTTCAGTGCCGCCCTTGTCGCGAACGGTGGCAGGATGCACCTGTGCGATCGACGCGGCAGCGACTGCCTCGCCAAAATCCACAAACAGGTCCTCAATCGGCTGACCAAGTTGCTCGGAAATCACCTTGCGGGCTTCGTCATGATCAAAGGGAGCCAACTGATCCTGAAGCGCGGACAGATCCCGTGCAGCTTCCTTGCCAACCACATCCTCGCGAGTTGCCAAAAACTGACCGAGCTTCACGTAAGATGGTCCGAGCCTGTTGAGCGCATCAGACAGGCGAAGCTCCGCACTTTTGCTTTTGACTGACCGGCGTTCGATAAGGCGCGCAACGGCAATTGCGACGCGCGGACCGGCCGGCAGGTCCGGAAGATGCGCCAAGCCGAACACGCCCTCGCGGGCCATCACAAAACCAGCCCGCACCAGACGGAAAAAAGGCATCACAGCAAAGGCCATGGATCAGAGTTTCCACCCAGAGTGCAGCGCGGCGATCCCGCCGGAATAATTGCGATAGCTAACCTTTTCAAAGCCAGCGTCTCGGATCATCTCGGCGAAGCGCTCCTGACTCGGGAATTTGCGGATTGATTCCACCAGATACTGATACGGATCAGCGTCACCTGTCACCCATTTGCCAAGTGGCGGGATCACGTTGAACGACAGCATGTCGTACACTTTGTCGAGACCAGGAACATCCACTTCGGAAAACTCCAGGCACATGAACCGGCCACCGCGCTTCAAAACCCGGCGCGCTTCCCTGAGAGCCTTGGGAATATCGGGCACATTACGGATACCGAAGGCGATCGTATAAGCGTCGAAACTCTTATCTGGAAACGGCAAGTCTTCAGCATTTCCTTGCGAAAAAGTGATGAGGTCCGACAGGCCTGCCTTCTCCGCCCGGTCGCGCCCGACGTTCAGCATGGAATTGTTAATGTCGCAGACAACCGCTTTTGCGCTCCTATTGGACCGCTCAACCACCCGGGTGGAAATATCGCCAGTCCCGCCAGCAACGTCTAAAAGCCGCCAATTGGAAGCAGGTGATTTGGGCGGTGCCAGATAGGACACCATCGCATCCTTCCAAACCCGGTGCAGGCCGCCAGACATCAGGTCATTCATCAGGTCATAGCGGTCAGCAACCTTATGAAAGACATCATCCACGAGGGCTTGCTTCTGCCCTTCGCCAACCTTTGTGAAGCCGAAGCTGGTCGGCATATCTTCTGGCGTGCGGTTCTGGTTCTGTGCCTGTTGCGTCATCTGCGCGGCTCCTGGCGGGTCGAAGCGTCATTCTTTTGTAAAAAGTGCGCCGGACCATAGTACAAGCCTCTGCCGAGCGCTATCGTTGCCGGTCACGGAAACACCATATGCCGCAGGCCTATATCGCGCCGGACGAATGGAGACCAGAGAATAAATGCCTGAATTGCCAGAAGTGGAAACGGTGAAACGTGGATTGGCACCAACGTTTGAGGGTGGCCAGCTTATCCGTGTAGACCAAAATCGCCCGGACCTGCGCTTTCCATTCCCCAGTGATTTTGTTGACCGGCTGACTGGGCGTGTTGTGACATCCCTATCCCGGCGGTCAAAATATCTTCTGGCCGACATTGATTGCGGTGATGTTTTGATAATGCATCTGGGCATGTCCGGATCGTTCCGGATCGAAAACGATGCAGACAACACAACGCCCGGCAGCTTTGCTCTCGAACGCAGCAAGGATCCGAAACACGATCACGTGGTATTTCATCTGAAATCGAAGGACGGCGCCGCCGCCCGGGTCATCTATAATGACCCGCGTCGGTTTGGTTTTATGGATCTCGTTGCAAGGCCGGAATTAGAAGCCCATCCATATTTTAAGGACCTCGGGCTTGAGCCCCTTGGCAACGCTTTGAACGGAGACGTGCTGGCGGGCCTGTTTGCCGGCCGGAAATCTCCCTTAAAAGCCGCCCTACTCAATCAAAAACTGATAGCAGGCCTCGGCAACATATATGTGTGTGAGGCGCTCTGGCGATCCGGCCTGAGTCCCAAACGGCTTGCAGGTACGCTCGTCACAAAATCCGGCCGGCCCACCGCAAAAGCCAATTTGCTTGCAGAAAACATCCGCCAAACCCTGGAAGATGCCATCAAGGTGGGAGGTTCATCTCTGAAAGACCACACCCAGGCAGATGGCTCCCTCGGGTATTTTCAGCACTCTTTCGCGGTCTACGACCGGGAGGGCGAATCCTGCCGCACACCAACGTGCAAGGGGACCATTGCCCGGATAGTCCAATCCAACAGATCGACCTTTTATTGTCCTCTTTGCCAAGGGTAGAACCTGGCGTAAGGACTACTGCGACGCTTGCCAGACCCTGCCCCCTCGGGTACCCATGGCCCAGACTTTATAGATATCCTGCTATGGGGAGCAGACACGATGGGATACGAGAACATCCGGGTTGAGAAACGCGGCAAGGTCGGGCTGATCACCTTGGACCGCCCCAAGGCGCTCAATGCTTTGAATTCAGCCCTGGTTGGTGAGCTTGGCGCGGCCCTGGACGCATATGATGCAGACGAAAAAATCGGCTGTGTGGTAATCACCGGCTCTGAGAAAGCCTTTGCCGCTGGTGCTGACATTAAGGAAATGCAGCCGCATACCTTTTCCTCTGCCTACCAAACCGATCTGATCACACCGTTTGACCGGGTGTCACAAAACCGCAAACCGATCATCGCAGCGGTTGCCGGTTATGCGCTCGGCGGCGGCTGCGAACTCGCTATGCTCTGCGATTTCATCATTGCGGCCGACACAGCCAAGTTTGGACAGCCAGAAATCACGCTTGGGGTGATCCCGGGCGCCGGCGGCACCCAGCGCCTGACCCGCTTTGTCGGCAAGTCGAAAGCCATGGACATGGTTCTCACCGGCCGGATGATGGATGCCGAAGAGGCAGAACGCAGCGGGCTTGTCAGCCGTGTGGTTCCAGCGGATGATCTTCTGGAAGAAGCCCTGAAAGCTGCCGAGAAAATCGCGGACTTCTCCCTTCCTGTTGTCATGATGGCCAAGGAGAGCGTCGACCGGTCTTACGAGACGACATTGTCGGAAGGTGTGCGTTTCGAACGCCGTGTTTTCCATGCAATGTTTGCTCTTGAAGACCAAAAAGAAGGTATGTCGGCCTTTTCTGAGAAGCGGTCGCCCCAGTTTAATAACAAATAAACTTGAGGTGTCAGCGACAAAGCCGTTGACGCAAGGCTTTCGCGCGATTATAAGCAGCGCCCAATCGGTGGCGGTTTTCTGCCGCCGTTGTTTTTTGATCGGGTCTCACCGCCACGGCGCCCAAGCCCCGATCGCCACCGGACACAAGTCCCATTATACCGATCAGGATTGAGCCCATGGCCAACACACCATCGGCCAAGAAGGCGGCCCGCAAGATTGCCCGCCGGACGGCCACGAACAAAGCTCGCCGGAGCCGCGTACGCACATACTTGCGCCAGGTTGAAGAAGCCATCGCTTCTGGAGATCAGGCTGCTGCAAACGACGCCTTTAAAGTGGCACAGCCGGAAATCATGCGCGCTGCCACCAAGGGCGTCATGCATGCCAACACGGCATCGCGGAAAGTTTCCCGCCTTAATGCCCGGATCAAGGCACTCGGCGCTTAATTTAGTCCTTAAATGGACCAACTGAAAGAACCCGGCCTTTGTGCCGGGTTTTTTTAGCCGCGTAATTTTGTGGATTGCTTTCAAACTCCCCCGCACGCGGAAAGATTGTAAATTTTTACAGGTACGCCAATATCATAAGTTTTTTAATTTTTTCAATATCTTACATACATGTAGGCTCTCAGAAACCCGATCAAACCGGATTCGATACGAGTCAAGGTATCTGATCCGAAATTTTTTTTAAAAAAAGTCGAAACACCCCTACTGCGCACCCTGAAATGGCAAAAAGTTATTGCTGGGAAAAGCGTTTGCTGCATCACCCACAGTGAGCCACAGATGTGTCATTTTGGGCGCATTTGGCGTCAGAATCGATAATCGGCGAAAGCGCCTGTTGAACCAGAAGCCCTGTCTGTATATTGTCTCATTGCTGGCAGACAAAAGACCGGCGAAAAACGAAAATCAGTGCTTGGATCCAAAAATGAATAAGTTAAAACCTAACATATCTGAGCACTCACCCAGTAGAGCTGCGGGTGAATACATTATTGTATTCAATATACCTCACTCTTAGGGACTATCCAGACAAAATTCCATTTAACATTCCATAAAAAGACTTTAGATCAACAGCCCAAAAGCTGTTGAAAGGGGGCGTTGTGTTTAGTGACTTAGGGTATGCTGGCGATGTAGATGCACAAGCCGCGTTTCAGGCGCTTTCGGAAGTGCCGGGTGCGGTGCTTATCGACGTGCGGACACACGCAGAGTGGACCTTTGTCGGGGTGCCAGATTTGCGCCCACTCAGCAAAGAAACGCTTTTTGCCGAATGGCAGAGCTTCCCCCCCAGTGGGCCGAATTCCGGATTTGTTCAGGAGGTTTCTGACCTCTTGGCAAAAAAAGAACTTGACCCAGACACGCCGATCTATTTTCTGTGCCGCTCCGGCGCGCGCAGTCAATCAGCCGCTCAGGCGATGACGCAGGCCGGCTACACGAAATGCTTCAACATATCTGATGGTTTCGAAGGCGCTCTCAACCCCGAGGGCCATCGCGGGACCCAGTCTGGATGGAAGGCCGCCGGACTGCCCTGGGTACAAAGTTGAGAAATACCCCTGGAAACAGGGGCACATGAAAGGGCTTTGCCCGATCACTAATATAACCGTCCCAAAACCGGGACAATAAGCTGCAAAAGCGGCAAGGCGTTAAATGAACGAGGAACGGCTGTGGCGGACTGTTCTTCATATACAGGAGGCAGATAACATGCAGGTTCAGGAGGCAGGCGGCTCCGAACATTGGTCGCGGGTCAAGAAACAGCTCCGCGCTGAACTGGGGGACGACGTGTTCACCAGCTGGTTCGCGCGGGTGGATCTTGAGGAACATCAGGACGGCACAGTCCGTCTGTCCGTTCCGACCCGTTTTTTGAAACAATGGATCCAGAATAACTACAATGACCGGCTGATGGGGCTTTGGCAGCGCGAATGCGACAACGTCCACCGCATCGAACTGACAGTTCGCGGCGCCATTCGTCCGCGCCAGGTCACAGCGGTTCAACCGAGCCTTCCTGCCGGACCGGCAAGCGCTCAACCGGCTTCGATTGAAACCCGTTCTGAGGGACTTGGGGATGCATCTTTGGTCACCCGTGCCCAGGCTGCAACAGCAGCTGTCGGCCGCGGCGACACCGTGCCGGACAACGCCCGCGATGTTTTGCAGGGCGCGGCGCTCGATCCGAAATACACATTTGAGACATTTGTTGAGGGCGACTCCAACAATCTCGCCCTTGCTGCTGCCCGGCAGGTGGCCGCAGGCGGCGCGGTAACGTTTAACCCGCTTTATCTGCATGCATCTGTGGGCCTCGGTAAAACCCATCTGATGCAAGCCGTTGCAGCAAAAGTACGCAACAGCGGCCGTAAGGTTCTCTATCTGACGGCTGAACATTTTATGTACAAGTTCGTTGCCGCATTAAAATCTCAATCCGCCCTAGCGTTTAAGGATAACCTGCGCACCATCGACCTCCTCCTGATCGATGACATGCAGTTCCTTCATGGCAAGCAGGTTCAGCAGGAATTCTGCCACACCCTGAACGCCCTGATTGATGGCGCACGCCAGGTGATTGTTGCAGCTGACCGCGCACCGTCTGATCTCGACACCCTAGATGACCGCGTTCGTTCGCGATTGTCTGGCGGTCTTGTCGTCGGCATCCAGGAACCGGATTTCGTCTTGCGCCGGAATATCCTGGTCTCCCGGGTTGAAGCCGCGCACAAGTCCTACCCTGCCTTCGATGTTCCAGATTCCGTTCTGGATTACATCGCCCGCCACGTCGCGTCTTCTGGCCGTGATCTGGAAGGTGCGCTGAACCGCCTGATTGCGCACAATCAGCTGACCAATCAGCCGATTACGCAGGAAATGGCGGAAATGACACTGCGCGATCTGGTCCGCTCCAGCGAACCGCGCCGGGTGAAAATCGAAGACATCCAACGGGTTGTCTCCAAGCACTATAATGTGACCAAGGCAGATCTTCTGTCCGCCCGCCGTACGCGCACGATCGTCCGCCCACGGCAGATCGCAATGTATTTGGCAAAGGTTATGACACCGCGGTCGCTGCCGGAAATCGGCCGCCGCTTTGGGAACCGTGACCACACAACAGTGTTGCATGCGGTTCGCAAAATCGAAGAAATGGCCCGTGCAGACTACGCGCTGGCGCAAGAAATCGAGCTTCTGAAGCGCATGCTGGACGCCTAAGACAAATAGACTGCCTTTTCAGCAAAAATTGGGGGCGTTCCAAGCGGACGCCCCCTTGCTTTTACAGCCCGTTGAGGGCAGTGTCTTTCCCCCGCTCCCTTGCCGGAGCCTGAGAAAATCCTTGTTTGCCGGGTGTTCTATCCGGCGTTTCACGAGTACGGATGTAACGTATGAAAGCGACCCTCGAGCGGACCGACCTCCTCAAGTCCTTGACCCATGTTCACCGGGTGGTCGAGCGCCGGAATACAATTCCGATCCTCTCCAACGTGTTGCTGCGCGCAGATGGCGGCGCCTTGAACCTAAAAGCAACCGATCTGGATCTAGAGATCGTTGAAACCGTTCCGGCCATGATCGAAATGCCGGGTGCCACCACCGTTCCAGCCCACATGTTTTATGACATCGTGCGCAAACTGCCGGAAGGCTCACAGGTTGTTCTGGAAACCACCGGCGACGACACCACTTTGGAAATCCGTGCTGGGCGCTCAAAGTTCACGCTTCAGATGTTGCCGGAAACGGACTTCCCCGACCTGACTGCGGGCGAGTTCAGCCACGGCTTTACCTTGAGTGCTGCCGACATTCGCAAGCTGATCGATACGACCCAGTTTGCGATCTCGACCGAAGAAACCCGTTATTACCTGAATGGTATTTACCTGCACACGGTCGACGCGACCAATGGTCAGCAATTCCGGGCAGTCGCGACTGACGGTCACCGGCTCGCCCAGGCCGAAGTTACTGCGCCATCCGGTTCATCCGGCATGCCAGGTATCATTGTACCGCGTAAAACGGTTGGCGAAATCCAGAAACTTCTGGAAGATCCGGAAGCCGATGTTCAAGTCGAGCTGTCTGATACCAAGATCCGGATTACCACCGACACCATTGTTCTGACATCCAAACTGATCGATGGCACTTTCCCGGACTATGGCCGTGTGATCCCGCAAGGCAACGACAAGGAAATGCGCGTTGACCGGGACGAGTTCAAAGAAGCCGTCGACCGTGTCTCAACAATCTCTTCTGAACGCGGCCGCGCCGTCAAAATTTCACTCGGCGATGGCCGTATGGTGCTGACTGTCAACAATCCTGATTCCGGCAGCGCGACCGAAGAGCTGGCGGTTGAATACGATTCTGACCCGCTCGAGATTGGCTTCAACTCCCGCTATCTGCTCGATATCGCCAACCAGCTCAGCAGCGACACCGCCCTGTTCCGGCTGGCCGATTCCGGCTCCCCAACCCTCATTCAGGACAACACGGTTGACGACTGCCTGTTCGTTCTGATGCCGATGCGGGTTTAAGCTGCGGCGTTAACATCAACGGAAGCTGGATATGACTGAGTACCGGTCGGCACGCCTGACCCGCCTGACATTGACCGGCTTCCGCAACTATGCCGCCCTGTCGATCGATCTGTCGGCAAAGATGGCGGCCTTTGTCGGCGCGAATGGTGCGGGCAAAACAAATATTCTCGAAGCTATTTCGTTTTTGACCGCCGGCCGCGGATTACGGCGGGCGGCGCTCGCAGACATAGCCCGTAAAGGCGGCAACGGCAGCTGGAGCGTTGCAGCCAAAATCCTGCTTGATGACATTGAAACCAGTCTCGGCACCGGCGCCACCACGGGTGTACCTGGCCGAAAAGTTCGGATTGACGGCGAGGATATGCGTTCATCCGAAGGTCTTTTGGATTACATGCGGGTTTTGTGGCTGGTTCCGGCAATGGACGGCCTGTTCACCGGCCCAGGCTCCGACCGCCGCCGTTTTCTTGACCGCCTGACACTTGCTATCGACCCAGCGCACGGACGGCGGGTCAGTGATTTTGAAAGCGCGCTCCGGCAAAGAAACAAGCTTTTGGATCAAGGCGGCTCGGACGCTTATTTGAGTGCACTGGAATTACAAGTCGCAAGTTTGGGAACGGCCGTTTCCCTCGCGCGCCAGGAAACCGTTGGCTTGTTGCGGCAAATGATTTCTGACCAGCCGTTGGAAGGCTCAACGTTTCCACAAGCCAGCCTCTCGCTAGAAGGTGCCTTTGAAGCGGAAATGCTCGAAATGAGCGCGTCGGACCAAGAGGACCACTACTGCCGCCTTTTGGAGCAGGGCCGGCCCCGCGACAGGGCCGCTGGACGCACTCTCTCTGGCCCCCATTTAAGCGACCTGAAAGTCCGCCACGCCGCCAAGGACATGCCTGCCGCACAATCCTCCACCGGAGAACAAAAGGCACTTCTGATCGGCCTTGTTTTGGCGCATGCCGAACTCACAGCAAAGGTCTCTGGATTGACCCCGGTGCTGTTGCTCGACGAGGTCGCGGCACATCTCGATCCGGCCCGGCGCGCGGCCCTTTTTGCAAAGCTAGAGTCGCTTGGAGGCCAGGTCTTTATGACCGGGACAGACAGAGCTTTGTTCGATGCACTTCCCGCTCAGTCTGAGGTCTTTGAAGTTGGCAATGACAAGGCGCACCTGAGCGGCGTGTGACAGCCCCATAAATCCGCCTGAATCATATGGTTTTCCACTATATTCCCACTGTGGAACTGCTTGCAGCCCGTGGGTGGTTTGAACGCCCGTTGGAACACCGTATAACGTGGGCGAGAAACAAAAACCGATTGGTGAATGATTCGCATGAGCGATATGTCAACGCCCGAGCCTGGCGCCACTCCCGAAGCTGAAAACGGAGCCGAATATGGCGCCGACTCCATCAAGGTCCTGAAAGGCCTGGATGCCGTTCGCAAACGCCCCGGCATGTATATCGGCGACACCGATGATGGTTCCGGCCTGCACCACATGGTCTATGAGGTTGTCGACAACGCCATCGATGAGGCACTGGCTGGTCATGCGGACCATGTGACCGTAACCTTGAACCCTGACGGTTCAGTGACGGTGTCTGACAACGGTCGCGGCATTCCGACGGATCTGCACCCGGAGGAAGGTGTTTCGGCAGCCGAAGTCATCATGACCCAGCTGCACGCAGGCGGGAAATTCGACCAGAATTCCTATAAAGTCTCCGGTGGTCTTCACGGCGTTGGTGTTTCTGTGGTGAATGCGCTTTCCACAAAACTGGAACTGCGCATCTGGCGGAATGACCAAGAACACTTCATGGTCTTTGCTCATGGCGAAGCCCAAGGTCCTTTGGAAGTGGTTGGCCAGGCAAATGGCCAAAAGGGGACGGAAGTAACCTTTTTGCCGTCTCCGGAAACCTTCACCAAAACCGAATTTGATTTCGGCACGCTAGAACACCGCCTACGCGAGCTGGCGTTCCTGAATTCCGGCGTCCGCATCATTCTGACCGACAAACGTGGTGTCGAAGATGTAGTCGAGGAACTCTTCTATGAGGGGGGACTTGAAGCCTTCGTTCAATATCTGGACCGAGCCAAGCACCCACTGATCGAAACACCAATCTCCGTTCGCGCGGAAAAAGACGGCATCACGGTGGAAGCCGCGATGTGGTGGAACGACAGTTATCACGAGCAGGTGCTGTGCTTCACCAACAACATTCCGCAGCGCGATGGCGGCACCCATTTGGCCGGTTTCCGTGGCGCGCTCACCCGCCAGGTCACCGGCTACGCCGAAGCGACCGGCTTGATGAAAAAAGAAAAGGTCTCCCTGTCAGGGGATGACTGCCGCGAGGGCCTGACCTGCGTCTTGTCAGTCAAGGTGCCCGATCCAAAGTTCTCGTCCCAAACCAAAGACAAGCTCGTCTCGTCAGAAGTCCGGCCAGTGGTGGAGAACCTCATTTCCCAGACCCTGGGCGAATGGCTGGAAGAAAATCCGGCACCGGCCAAGACAATCGTTTCCAAGGTGGTTGAAGCAGCCTCTGCCCGTGAAGCAGCCCGCAAGGCGCGTGAACTCACCCGGCGCAAAGGCGCATTGGATGTGGCCTCCCTGCCCGGCAAACTGGCGGATTGTCAGGAACGCGATGCCTCCAAGGCCGAACTCTTCCTGGTGGAGGGTGATTCCGCGGGCGGCTCGGCCAAACAGGGCCGGCACCGGGAAAATCAGGCTGTTTTGCCGCTGCGCGGTAAGATCCTCAATGTGGAACGGGCCCGCTTCGACAAGATGTTGTCGTCGAACGAAATCGGCACCTTGATCACTGCGCTCGGCACGGGGATCGGCAAGGAAGAATTCAACATCGAGAAGCTGCGCTATCACAAGATCATCATCATGACCGATGCTGACGTCGATGGCGCTCACATCCGGACACTGCTTTTGACCTTCTTCTTCCGGCAGATGCCGGAGTTGATTGAGAATGGCTACGTCTACATCGCACAGCCACCACTCTATAAGGTCAAGCGCGGCCAATCCGAACAATACCTGAAAGACCAGGACGCGCTAGAAAACTACCTCATCGCACAAGGGTCTGACGATACGTCCTTGAATCTTGCCAGTGGCGAAGTGCGCACCGGCCAGGATCTGCGCCAGGTGGTGGAAACCGCCCGCGTTATCGCAGACATTTTCGATGGTCTGCATTCCCGCTACAACCGCGATGTGGTCGAACAAGCTGCCATTGCTGGCGCACTCAACACTGAGATCCTGGAAGATCAGGGCAAAGCCGAAGAAGCGGCCGCCTATATCGCCCGCCGGATGGACATCCTGGCCGACGAATTTGAGCGCGGCTGGACAGGCGAAGCGCAAGACGATGGCAGCCTGGTGTTCAAACGCACCGTGCGCGGTGTTCAGGAAGTTGCCACCATTGACGCTGCCCTGCTTGGCTCCGCCGACGCCCGCCGCTTGGCCGCCCATGCCGAACATCTGCACGATGTCTATGGCAAGGCCGCCGTCCTACAGCGTAAGGACATTCCGACGGAAATCCGTGGACCGCGCGCCCTCCTGCAGCACATCTTCTCCTACGGCCAAAAAGGCATTTCCTTGCAGCGCTATAAGGGTCTTGGCGAAATGAATCCGGACCAGCTTTGGGAAACGACGCTCGATCCGAACGTGCGCTCGCTCCTTCAGGTGAAAGTGCGCGAGGCGGATGATGCCGATGACATATTCACCAAGCTGATGGGCGATGAAGTCGACCCGCGCCGCGAGTTCATCCAGGACAACGCGCTCGCCGTGGCCAACCTGGACATCTGATCAGCTCCACCGTGCACAAAGAAAAAGCGGCCTCATGGCCGCTTTTTTTCGTTGAAGTTGATTGGCTTCCAGTTAGCTGGCTTCCGGCCAAGGTTCTGGGCGGCCGAAATAAAACCCTTGCGCGGCTTCGATATCGAGAGAACTTAGGAATTCAGCCTCGTCTCTGGCCTCGACATGTTTGGCGATGGTTTTCAGGCCAAGCTCCCGCGCTGCCGAAACGAGCGCCTTGAGCAGGCTTGCCTTGGCCGGATCGTTCATGGCCTCTTGCGGGACACCGGCAGCCAACTTCAGCCAATCAACCCGCAGGCCGGTTAGCCGGGACAGAACCGGCCAGTGTCCAGCAAAATCATCGATCGCAGTTTGACACCCCAGGTCCGAAACAAACTTGATAAAATAACTGATGTCGGCTGGCTCCCGCAGAAAATCCTTTTCCGAAATCTCCAAACACAGACGAGACGCCAGCAGGGGATTGATCGATAAGCGCTGATAAAGACTGTCCCGGAAGTTCGAATCTCTGGCCGATTCCGCAGACACATTCATTGTCAGTGTGGTGCGTGTTGGAGACCGTTCGGCGGCGTCCAACACCTTGTCGAGGGTCCAGGAGTCGACCTGCGCGATAAAGCCAGACCGTTCTGCCGCAGAAATCCACGCCTTCGACGAGAGCCCCTGTGACAAGTCGCCTTGAAGGCGCAATAAAATTTCTGCGCCGCAGTTTTTTTGTTTCTTCAAGCAAACAATCGGCATGGAATAGAGCGTCAATTCATTCGCTTGAAAGTTTCCGAACTCCGGCAAGGTCCCGACACAGCCGCCAATAGATGGGCAATCCCGCGCCTGGACCGAATGAACCTGAACGGATTGCCCGCCGAACCGTTTTCCGCGCAGACAGGCTCTGTCTGCCAAAGCCAACAACCCTGCCCCGTCGCAGTTTTCAGCCGAGGCCCAGTCGGCTGCATAGGCAACGCCGATGGATCCGCCAATGGTGAACACCCTATCAGCCACTTCCAGCCGGATTCGCGCAAAGGCTTCAAGAATGTTCTCAGCCACCGCCATTGCAGCTTCTTGATTAACCGCCGGAAGCATACCGGCAAATTCATCACCACCGATCCGGGCAGCAGTGCCAAATTCGCCTAGCGTCAAGGCTAAGCTGGACGCCACCCGCTGAAGCATACTGTCCCCAGCATCATGCCCGCCCAGATCATTGACCTTCTTGAATTCATCCAGATCGATGTAAAATACCGCCAGCCCGCTGGTCTCGTCTTTGGCAAGACGCAGCAATTCCGTATCCAACGATTTGGTAAAGGCGCGGCGGTTGGCAAGGCTCGTCAAGGGATCCTGATAAGCAAGGCGCCGGTTTTCGGCAACCTCATGCGGACAATCGACATTCCTGCGGATAATCGCCATTGTGCCAGATTCGATTTCCTCCCCGGTGCCCGGAAGAGGTACAAGACGGATCTCGCACATCCGCCGGTCGGTTTCGGTCCCTTGCAGCAAGCCTGTTTCGGGAATGTAAAGCGTCTGCGTCACCCCGACTGGATGCTCACCCAATTGCGTTGCCAAATCGGCAGCATCATAGGCGCTGTCGATGGCCTGAAGGATCCGTCCAGCCTTTTCCTTTGAAGAAGCTGCTGGATCAAAGACCAGAACGTCATCTGGAAAATGTTTCAACAAAGCGCCTTCGTCATCCAGGCTGTTGCCGCCCATCCCCGACAAAGGCGAACTTGTCCGCTGCCTGGCCGCTGCGGTATTGGTCTGTCCAATTGTTCTTTGTTCGAATTGCACCAGAACCGCAGGCTGGTCTTTCGCCAAGGATACAAAGGACGTACAGACCAAATGATTGCAGAGGACAGCGCCACAGTTGAATTCAATTGTACCGCTCGACAAAGCCGGCAGACCATTCAACGACATGGTTAGGGCGGCCTGGCAATGGCTCCAGCCAGCCTCCGAAAGCATGTCCCGTAAATTTTGCGACGCATCTTCAAAACCGGATGATTTGCAGATTTCCGCAAATTTGGTGTTGTGCAACAGTATCCGGCCATCCAGGCGAATGTAGGCAGCCGGCGCCGGCAGAACTTCCAGAAGGTCCGCGTAAAATTTCGCTGCTTCAAAATCATCTGGGGAATTGGACCGCGATTGCGGGACCCGCACCAATCCATGTCTGATCTGCACCAGAACATTCCTCTTCAAAAGGCTGCTTTAAAAGACGCTGAAACTAAAACACCTACGCGTCATCTTTGTTGCAGCATCTCTAACATAATATGGTGCAGATTTTTGCGTTCGAATAACTACCCACAGATGTTCGCATTAATATAGTTAATCAGTTTTTACTATACCGTTCTAATATTTTACTAAAATTTTATTCAAATAGACGTCGATCCATAATTTGCCACAGTTTTATCACGGCCAACGATTAAGACAGACATCGAGCTGTGGTGCTTGTACCGGCTCTTCACCGCGTTCTGGAGACTACTACCATGAACCAAATATCTAGGACTTTGCTCCAAAAATGGGCCATTGGTGCAGCCGTGGTATGCGCTGTCTTGTTATCCGCCCAAGAACTATCTGCCAGTGAATTTATCCAATGCGGCAAAGCCTCTTGGTATAAATTACGTGGCAAAACAGCCAGCGGTGAGACCGCTGATCCCAAGGGGCTAACCGCTGCCCACCGAAAACTGCCTTTCGGAACCATGGCAACAGTGACAAATTTGGCGAATGGCCGGTCTGTCACGGTCCGTATTAATGACAGAGGCCCCTTCACAAAAGGCCGGATAATTGATGTTACTCAGGCTGCCGCCGTGGAACTCGGGTTTGTTCAACAAGGAATTGCCCGCGTGAGAGTTGTCGTTGACACCCTCAATAGTAGCGAAACATCTCAGCAGAATTGCCAATAAATCGCCCGTTTTTGGCGAAAGCCAAAAAATTAATGACAATTGGTTCACATTCTTTAATCAATTTAAGTGTTTGAAATACATTATTATTTTCCTTTCTATTTTTTCATCCATCACAATCAAGAATGAATAACGATCAGTCGCATCTCGGTAAATCAAAAAATAAAATATTTTACGGTAATGACATTCTCATTATATGCAGCTAGAGTTGCGGCCGTGGTCGATGGGGCCACGTGCACAGTAACTTGTTTCGCGCAGTCTTTAATGGCTGCGCGTTTTTTTTATCCCGGTCACCGAAACGCACAGATACCGCTGCGTCATCGATTGCATTTACAGTGTTTTAACCTTGTAATTTCTGCCAATTCTTGATCCGCTTGCTCGCAGAATCCCGGGATATAAGGCCCGCTATCCGGCCACTATCTTTGGCGCTTTTTCAAAGCAGAATAGGACACACAGACCTACCCGCGGCTCATATTTGACGCGGAGGTTTTGCGGAAATTGCGCAAATGATACGCGTATCCAGACAGAAACGGACACCTCTAACTAAGAAGCTCGGGCTGTTCATCAGAGATCACCTTGTCGGGCCGATAGCAGATGGGAATAGTCGCCGACCTGTGTCGAAAGACGGACTGTCATTCGAAAATCGGCTTCCACGCACCTCGCTTTTTAATACCGGCGAAAGTAGGGTTTTGCGGGAAGCTGTTGCTTTTTTGAAAAAGCCGTTGCCTCACGCGGCAGTCTCTAGTATCAGAGCCCTCTATCCGACGCGTTGATTTTCATGCGTTGCGCCAGCACCCGTAGCTCAGCTGGATAGAGCGCTGCCCTCCGAAGGCAGAGGCCAGAGGTTCGAATCCTCTCGGGTGCGCCATAACTTTCCAAGAATTGTCATAGATTTGGAAAAAGACGCCAAGTTCTCATTTTCCTCAGAGATCAACCTGTCACAGTACAAGCGACTTTTGTGGTGTCCATTCGCAAGCGCGGATAAAACGGGCAAGCGCAGATCCGCCGTCAGGGGCCCCATCCATTGTTAAGACGTTCATCTAAAGGGCCGATGCCGGGTATTGGCCTGACCGTCAAAAGTCGTTCTTGAACGAGAATACTTCGCAATTGCTCCAAGCTTTTGGCAATCAGCGTAGTTGTCAGTCTTGCTGACACGTGACTCAAAGGAGATCACACTGAAGCAGTTGCTGAACAATACCAGATCAAGACGTGAATAAGCGCCTACCCTCAACACTCAATGAAGCACGTCAACTCGTTGAACAATCGAGGCTAAGTCACAGTCAACAGAGGCTATGTTCTACCCTGCACCATACGAAATCGGATAAAATTTCAGATCTGATAGGCAGTGAAACGGAAAGGCTTCATAAAGGGCCTGGCATACCGCGAACAATTTGAAACCTGATCGGCCAGGCGAAAGACGCCAATTATTCAACTGCGCAATAACCACCGTGATGAAGTAATTTGGCTTTGACCATGCAAACAAACTGAAATAGCTTATTAACCTATTGTTTACCTTCGCTGCGTGAAAGTGACTAGGTATGTGGATAGCAATTTTTTTAGCAACGCTATTATACAATTTTGTTTTCCTTCAATTTCTTGCAAATAGCCTCTCAGAACTATCGCAAGAAAATGAAGCTAATATTGCGAGTATTTCAATAATCACACTTCATTCGATAGCTTGGCCGGTCACCTTATCTGTTTGCCTATGCGCAACACTTGCACCGGACCGCTTGAAATCGTACTGAATCTCAGAATGACTTACGGTTTTTTTCGGTTTTGGCGCTATCTAAACGACCTAGCGGCTTCGTTATTGTATACTTAATGTCTTTGTTTCAAAAGCGGCCAATAGGCCGTAGAGCACCGTCCGGGGTCCATATTCAAAGCGTATTGGGCCACTTTGGTGATGCAGATTTCTATAAAATTATGAGAACTCTATGCGCATTGATCCAAGTCGATCAAATGCAAAGACAGAATACCTACACTTCCGATACTCGGGTTACGAGACACGGCTCTTTGTGCAGATACGCTGTACCCTTTCTTTTAGATTGAATCCCAGCCCAGGCATTTTCCACCTGCTCCGCCGTCAATCCGGCCTCTTCGGCAACTTGGTCGGACGGAACGCCGTTGTTCAGTCCAAATAGGCAGATATCCATCTCTCTATAGGGAAGGGAGAAATAGAACTCTTCCTGACTTTGTTGCAGGGAGAAAGTGTCGGTTGTCGGAGGACGAGAGCAGATCTCTTCCGGCACACCGAGATAGCGGGCCAGCTGGTAAACTTGCGTCTTATAAAGATGCGCAATTGGTTTGATATCAGCCGCACCATCGCCGTTTTTTACGAAAAATCCCTGATCGTACTCCAGCCGGTTTGGCGTCCCCAACACAGCGAAATTCAGACGGTCAGCGTGGTAATACTCAAGCTGCTTGCGTGTGCGCTGTTTCATGTTTGTCGCCGCGACAATTCCCAGATAAACGTCCGTCGGCATGCGGAGCCGTTTCTGATTGCCATCCGGATCCTCGACCACAAGGTAGAATATGTTGTAGCCTTTGCCTTCCACCGAGTTCGAAATCACGATTTTGGATTTCCAATCCGTACCATATTCGGGCACGAGGTTCTGGATGCAGACATCCCGCCGCTCATAGCACTTCATCGCTCTTAGCGTGCTGCTTATGTCTTCAATTTCCGAGTTGATCCCAAACGTCTTGGCGACCAAGTCTCCCAGAGACAAACTTTCCGGATCGGAATCCGCTTCCGGCATGAAGAGGGCATGAACATTTTTCGCACCGACAGCCCTTACCGCCAATGCTGCGCATACACTTGAATCCACGCCCCCAGAGAGACCGAGAACCAGCCCGCGTTTCTTCAGGTCGACACGCAATTGCTTGCGGATCGCAGCGACAATTTTTTCTGTTTCCGCTGCCGGATCTAACTGCAGACCGGTGATGGAAGGATCAATTGTGTCAACAGGATTTGTGTTTGTCATGAGGCCGCGTCCATGCTTTGTGAAATCAGGCGCCGACTAAGCTTTCCGTTGTCTGTCTTCGGAAGATCTGTCCTGATTTCAATCTTCTGAGGAACCATGAAATCTTCCAGTCGGTCCCGGCAATATTTGGCGATCTGCTTGGTATTGAGGCCTTCAAGGCCGCTCTGCCTCAGCACCACAAAGGCGTGAAGTGCTTGACCGAGAATGTCATCCGGGACACCCACAATAAGAGCTTCCGCAATATCCGGATGCGCATGAAGGACTTCTTCAATTTCTTTGGGCGCAACCTTTTCACCGCGGGTTTTGATGATGTCATCTTTCCGGCCGACGAAATAAAGATACCCGTCCGCGTCTTTACGAAATAGATCTCCAGTATAGAGCCACTTTTCCCAAGGGTTGCGACCCGTCTTGAGCATTTGGTCCGTCTCTTTAGGCTTTTTCCAATAGCCTTGCATGACGTGGGGGCCGCGAATGACCAGCTCACCAACTTCGCCGGGAGCGCAATCTTGCCCTTCATCATCTAAAACAAATGCTTCGGTATTGGGGATAGCTACGCCGACTGAATCTGCCCGTGAGTCGAGCTGGTCAGGTGGCAAATAAGTGCATCGCTTACATTCGGTCAAACCGTACATGGAATAGACGGTTGTTCCGGGAAATAGCTGACGCAAATCCTTGATATGACTGGCCGGCAACGCGGCCGCTGTGCTGGATATGTAGCGTAGGCTCGGATAATCGCCAGGTTTTATGGATTTCATCTGCAGCAGCATGGCAGCAACTGTTGGCACAATCGGAAAGCCGGTCACGCGCTCTTCCACGATCCTGTTCAAAATGGCCTGGGGAAACGCAAAGGACTTTTCTAGCACCAGCGTAGATCCGACCAAAACTGACATAATCAGTTGATAGAGCCCGTAGTCAAAAGCCATTGGCAACGCGTTGAGGATTATGTCTTCCGATGTTTTTTCTAGATAAGTGCTGATCGATCTGGCTGCCGCCTCAACATTCTGGTGGGTCATCATGACCCCCTTGGGGCGCCCCGTCGTTCCAGAAGTGTATATCAATAGCGCCAGGTCGGTGCTGATGCCGCCTTGCGCTGCTGGAGGAGCCGATATCGGGTGATCCAGACAGGCCGAAAAACTCTCGGTCTCTTCCGGACGCTCACCCTTCGCATCTTCCGTAGACACCACCAGCAAGGGACTTTGGAAGTTTTCCCTGGCCCTGGCCACAACCTTGGCCTGTTTCGGTTGGCAAATAACACAGCGTGTTTCGCAGTCCTCAAACATATATGCGAGTTTGTCAGCTTTGACCGATGGATTAAGCAGGCTCGCTGTGGCACCGGCCTTCCAAATAGCAAACAAACTGACAGCTGCTTCCCAGCAATTGTCCATAAAGACAAAAACACGGTCGTTTCTTGCCACACCTTTGGCAATAAAAGCCAAAGCCAATCGGTCCGAGAGGTCATCTAGCTCAGCATAGGTCAACCGCCGTCCGGTCGTGACAATGGCTTCTTTGTCAGCGAAACGGTTCGTGCTTTCCCTCAGGAAGTTCTCTACCCGCATTGGGCCCTCAGCATAATTTATTTGATTGGCATTGCGCCAACTCATGCCGCAGATTGCGCGTCCACCTGTTTGCGTTTGATGAATGCTTCGATCGCAGCAACGGAATCCAGATTGTCCGGAACAATGTCGCTATCATCGACACTGATCTCGAAATCCTCTTCGATGAATGCCACCAGCTCCAGCACACCAGTTGAATCAATGACGTCATTTTCGATCAACGACGATTCTGGTGTCAGATCGTGTTCAGTGTCCCCGAAGAGAAAATTTTCGACGATAAAATCGAAAATCCGCTTACGGATATCTACAGACATACTTCAGTTCCTTTTGACGCTTGATATGGGCGGTCGGGCGTTGAGGTCGCAGCTAACCGCGTGAATTCATCGATCCAGATTTGCGTAGAAAGCACACCAACGAAGGCCGCATTGTCACGAAACCCGTGCGCAGTGCCGTCCATACACTTCCGGACAAGCTTCGAAACAGATTTCGGGTTGAAAAGGTTGGATTGTTCAAGGGCAGTGTCACTCATCAACCGGTCAACATATTCAGGGCGGTGTTTGCCGGCGAAAGATTGACTTTCAGGAGCGCGGTAAGGCTGTTTCGGCCGATCAAGAATGGTATCCGGCACTTTGCCGCGTGCCACTTCCCGCAAGATGTTCTTTTCCGTCAGGCTTTTGAGTTTCAGTTCCGGATGCAATTTCGCAGCAAAATCGATCAGCCGATGATCCAAAAACGGAAATCGTCCTTCTACCGAATTGGCCATCGCCATTCTGTCTCCCTGGCTCGACAGGATGTATCCTGGAAGCAGAAAACTGGTTTCTAGATATTGTGCCTGATTGAGAGGGTGCCAGCGATGAAAGCGCTCAGGTAACTTGTCGCGAAGTTCCTCAAGCGCGTCGTAGTCACGGACTTCGGATTTCAGATCGCTGGAATAAAACAACTTGGTGGCTGAAGTGCTTTTGAACCTTGGGTGGTGAGAATAGAGCGGATCAGCAAGGGTCTCGGGATTTACACCGAAATACGCCGCCATATATTCAGGTGTCTGGCGGGACAGGTTCGTCAGGTAGGGATAAAGTTTCCGGAACAGGTGCGGGCGGATCTTTGAGTTCGGTTGCCGTGCGCAAAACCGGCGTACGCGTGCTTCCTTGAATATGTCATAGCCGGCAAAGACCTCATCGGCTCCTTCACCAGTTAGCACTACCTTCATTCCATTCTCGCGGACAAGTTTTGAGAGGCGGAACAATGGTGCAGGTGCTGTGCGGAGGATCGGGCGTTCCGTTGCGCGGATGACGTCTTGAAACACGCTGGCAATCTCGTCCTGATCACAATTCACTGTGTGATGGCGTGTCCCCAAATCTCGGGCCATGATTTTTTGAAACGCACTTTCATCATGTTCTGCGCTTTCAAAAGTCACTGAATAGGTTTCAAGCCCTTCGCCGGACATGGTGACTGCCGAAGCCGCAACCATCGAAGAATCCAGTCCGCCTGAAAGGTAAGACCCAACAGGGACATCGGCTCTCATCCGCAACCGGGTTGCGTCAGTGAAAAGCTCTTCCAGCTCCTCTGTCACGGTCTGCGGGTTGTCCTGGCTCTCTTCCCCTGCGTCCGGAAAATCGAGCGTCCAGTATGCGCGGGTCTCAGCACCTGAGCCGGAAACGGTCATGACCCGAGCCGGTTCCAGTTCCTGAATACCGACAAAGGGGGTTCGGGGCGCTATCGGACTCCAAAGCGTGAAAATCTGGTCCAGTGCAATAGGATCGATCCTGACCTCGATGCCCGGAATTTTCAGCAGCGCTTTGATTTCCGAAGCAAAGTAGAAAACTTCATCCCGCCACATGTAAAACAACGGCCGGACACCTGCTCTGTCCCGGGCCAATGTCAGACAGCGATCACGCTTGTCCCAGATTGCAAAAGCAAAGTCTCCGTTCAATCGGTCAAGTGCCGCCTCCCCCTCATAGGCAAACAGCTCCAGAAGGACTTCGGTGTCGCTGCCGGTTCGAAAACGGACGCCTTTTCCGCGCAGAAACTCCCGAAGCTCAACGTAATTGAATATCTCACCATTGAACGTGATGACAAAACGCCCGCCGGCGTCTTCCATGGGTTGTTGTCCGTCTTCCAGACCAACAATCGACAATCGCGTATGTCCCAGACCGCAACTCTCGAATACCTTGATGTCAGAACCGTCAGGCCCTCTATGGTGCAGCGCGTTCGTCATTTCCCCCATCAAGACAGCTGGGTCGGAAACGTGTCTGCCGCCACAAAAATATCCAACAATTCCACACATAAGGTGTCGCTTACACAGGTTGCATTAAGATTGCTCTAATTGCTTGTTATTTATCAGATCAAGCTTTTGAAAATAATGACAAATTATTAACTTAGATATTCATTCATCCAATCAAGACGTTGGCCACTACGCACCTTCACAATTCGCGCTCGATCAGGAAATAGGTTGTCGGACGCGCAAGATGATGGTTTCGCAGTCTGATGCTGAGTTCTCCAGCACCGGCCAAGACTTCTTCTCCGACCTCTCCATTCAAATAGACTGGTGAAATCCGCCAGCTCTTCATGTTGCCCTTGAGCGAAAATTGGATTTCACCCTCCTTGATCTGGACGGGAAGCGTTCCGAAATCCTCGATGATTTTTTGATCCCTGTCGCGAAATCGCATGTTCGTGTTGTGCGCGTCGGTCGCAAATATCATCAGCAAGCGCTCACTTTCTTCGACCGTCTCTGCGTCATCGATTGCAGAAATGGAAACCAGGGCACCAGTTGTAGCCGCACTGACTGTGAGATCACCGGCAGACAGGCTTCCCGGCAACGCAGAGAATGCGACAGCATCTGTACGGTCGGTATCGACAACAAAAGTCCCCTGCCTATGATTAAGCACAATCTGGCCGGTGCTGCTTTGAAATATACCTTTGTCCGGGTTCGTCAGATTGCCAACCGGCATGACACCGGAAGCTTTAACATCTCGCCAGAATTGACCCGCATTTGAGAGATCCCGGAGTGGGCCCATGACAACATCTGCTCGCGAGGTTTCCGGTTTCTCCGTCAAGCCGAATTGTGAAAACAGTGAAACCAGGGTCAAAAACTCCGGCACATGCGCCTGCATGTCTTCGGTGAGGTCGTCTTCACCTTCAATTCTGAGCGCAACAGAAAAATCTGAAGGCGATACGTCTCGTCTTCTAAATAAAAGGGCGGCCAGTTTCTCGCCAGCTCTGGCAATCGGATCGAGCGCTATGGCATAGGGCAGCATCGCCCTTTTGTGAGGAACATCCTCGCCATACCGAAGCACAATCGGGCCGTGGCCGTGCCTGCATATTCCACTCCAGTCCTGCAGGGAGGCATAAGACCCCATAACCAATCCGGCTTCGTATCGGTACCGGTTCCAGAACAGGTGATCCCATTCTGTCGCCAAAAATGGTTTGTCTAAAAAACGGCTTGACGCCATCATCCTGTAGTAAGTTGCTAAATCTTCAATGGAACTGGTTTGTTTCAGGTTCGAACCGGGATGATAACCACTCACCCAGTCATGATAGGTGTTCATGGTAACAACATCCAAATTGACACGCGATTGCGCCGTTTGGATTGTGGGCCAATTGTTATAGGTGCTTATAAGCCCATCATATCCCAAAGACCGGAGATAACCGGACATTTGCAAATAGGATTTACGTTCCGCATCGATCAAGAACGCCTGAAAATCACGCATCTTCTTGGAATCAGCATATCGATCGCGTGGCAAAGAGATGGTGTTGGCGCTCAAGCTTTCAAAAAGACCGAGTCCTCCCCACGCATTTTGTAAATGATAGTCCTGTCCATAACGTTCTTCGAGCCACTGGTTGAATGGCTCTTGCAGCACTTTGTCGTAATGCCCACCCAAAAAACGCTCTTGGACAACACTTTCGAATTCGATACCGTTTTCATTGTTTAAAACAACCAGAGCCAGCGCTGGATCATCGACTGGCTTCAAGCCGGTGTAGGGGTTTTCGCGCGCAAGAACTTCGCGGATCAATCTCTTCCAATGGCTTAGGGCTTCGGTGTCGAAGTATAGGCTCAGCTTAAGGTTTCCATTTGGATCCCAGCGATCATCATATCCTCCATATGCGCCGCGCCATGAAGTCATTCCATCGATGACCCAATAAATGCCTTCCTTCTTCAAGGCCGCTAGGAGATATTGGATCCGATCCATCACAGCAGGATCAAAATCGAAATCGCGCTGCCGCCCAATCATGAGGCTGGCGTCAACAAAGTGAAGCCGCGCTGCGTTATAGCCGTGCATCGCCAGTTGGCGTGCGTAGACATCTGCCGTTTTGTGATCGGGAAAGCCGCCAGATGCCGGACTCCAGGCAAGCGATGCGCAAAACAATCTCTCGCCCTGGAAAGATCCGTCTGCAGAAGTGCCCCTATTCGCCGGCGCGATTTTACCTCCCGGAGAAATGACGAGCCGATCCGCCTCGTTGATCGGTGTGTTGGGCAGGAGTGCTGAGAAGTCGAGTGGGCTTCCAGAAGGGACGATCATGTCGGCTTCCAGAACCGGCAGCCAGACCGCTTGTTCTGCATACACCGGTGAAGCGATCAACAACCCAAAAGTAGCACTGGCAAGGACCTGTTGGCCCCAGCGCAAGAGTTTACCCATATTCCCCCGGCTCCCATTTCTTGCTCTCGATCCAACTCTTTGGGTCGAGACGCGGTTTGGCAAACCCCGCGGCCAGCCCGGCGGCATTAAACAGCCAAGCGACAACGGTGTAGACTCCCATTCGCAGACTGGATTTTCGCAAACTCATCACGGAAATCAAAAGAGCAATGGTCAACAGGTTGACCAACAACGGGTAAATCAGACCTGGAAGGATGAAGAACAACATGGCTGCGGTAAACCACCAGGCGTAAACTACGAACCAAAGGCGCAGTTCCGGCAATTCTTGAAGAAAGATAGAAAAATGACCTTCAGCGAGAGAGGCGCGCAGAGCCTGGCCGATCCCAAAGAGATACCGGCTTCTCCAACGCCGGATCAGCAACTTATATGCGTTTTCAGTATGACCATAATGTTGAACAAAAGGTCGATCGAGGCGATTTAATTTCCATCCCCTTTTTCTGAGACGCACACCCAAATCGAATTCTTCATAGCCATTTAGATTTCTATCGGACAGGTAACCCAACTCTTCTACTGCTTGCCGGCGATAGAGTCCCCCGCCATTCATCCGATCGATGTCACCGATCCGGTTTTCCGGAGAACTTCTTTGAACGCGGCGTTGAAATTCGAGATTTTCCAGATTGCATTCAACTACATGCCCGGTCACCCCTGCACAGGCCGGGTGATCGTTCAAATAAGCGACAGCCGCGACAAGAAACTCCGGGTCAAGTTCCATGTCGCCATCCATGAGGCACAAAAATTCATACTTTGAATACTGAAATCCCAATTGAGGACCAACGCCGCAGCTCCCAGTGGCTGGCGGTTTGACCTGTGCGATACGTGCTCCATGTTCGGCTGCAATCTCTAAGGTTCGGTCGGTCGATCCACTATCAGCAACGATGATTTCGCCAAGAGGGTTTTCTTGGGACTTATCCTTCAGCCGGGCCAGCCCTTGAACAGCGGTCACTAACGTCTGACCAATACGAGCTTGTTCGTTCAGGGTTTTGATGATGATCGAAACGCTCAAAAACTACTCCGATCCAAGACACTTTTCATGCAAGATACCCCGGTATAGCCGGAAGGTTTCTTCAGCTACTGTGTCCCATCCGTACATTTGATGGAACCGCTCGATTTGTTCCCGTTTGGTTTCGGCGTTCATTGGATCTGCCAACTTCCGTTCCAGAGCCTTGGTCAATTCGTTGATGTCGCCGACCGGAAAATAGTCCCGCTGACAAAGCCCAATTTCTTTGTTCGGTACAATGTCGCTCGCGAGTACCGGTAAGCCGTACCCCAAGGCCTCCAGCAATGCGATCGGCATGCCCTCGTGGCTTGATGGCAAGACAAACAGCCGAGCATTCGCAAACAGTTCTGACAGCGCTTCGCCGGACTGAAATCCGGTCATGACCACGCCCGGAGTCTTGTCCGCTTCGATCCTGACCTTCTTTTCATATTCATCCGGATGATCTGATCCACCAACGACCGCAAGCTGAATACCGCCTGGATTTGACATGCGGGCATACGCCTTAATGAGATCGAGTTGGCGTTTCTCAGGAACGAGGCGTGCTGCGACCATTATGTAGTTTGCTGGCTTGAGGCCGAAAGCCTCAATTCGTTCAGCGCCCTTTGATGCACCTGAACCTGGCATGCCATTGGGCACAAAATGAACGTCAACACCATATCGCGTTTTCATTGTGGTGGAGATGTCCTTGGAAATCGCAATGCGCAGGTTGGCGAACTTCATCCCAAGATACTCACCGGCCTTGAGGATGGCTTTTGCGACCGGTCCCCATTTGTCCCGATTGTAGTCGTAGCCGTGATGCGTAACAGCCACCTTGAGCCCGGCAAGGCGTGCGACCGGAGTCATCAGTGCAGGTCCGACCGCATGTAAATGCAATACATCTGGACGTGTCCATGCCGCTCGACATACCCCAAAGAACGTATGAAAAATTGTTTCGAAAAACTTGTTTTTCGGACACGGCAACCAAGTCAAGGCAACGCCCTGCCATTTCTTGCCAACCTGCTCAGGCAGATATGCGCTGCGCCCGACAACCTCAACGGAAAGGCCGCGGTCCACGATCAGTGGCGCCAAGTGCTCAACGTGTTTTTCGATACCTCCCTGCACCTTCGGAATCCCGCGCAATCCCAGAAACATAATATTAACTTTTGACTTTGATTTGTCAGCCGGCATTGTTCATTAGCTCCCCGTAGAGATCCAATACCTTCCGACGGTACTCTTGGCGCGAAAACTGTGATTTAGCGAGCGCAAGCCCAGCCTTTCCCATTTCTTTCAGATCATTGTCCGGAGCCAACTTCACGCGGGACAGAGCTTCGCTCCACGCGCTGACATCACCAGCAGGAACAACCGTTCCGGAGCTACCGTCCAATATCATCTCAGGAATGCCGCCGATATCTGCCCCAATAACCGGGGTTCCACACTGATAAGCTTCAAGCACGGAAATT
Source organism: Roseibium sp. (assembly GCF_965216085.1). Taxonomy (GTDB): domain Bacteria; phylum Pseudomonadota; class Alphaproteobacteria; order Rhizobiales; family Stappiaceae; genus Roseibium. Next base: position 5,383,852 of record NZ_OZ244138.1, read on the forward strand.
GGTGCATTCTCGTACCAAACTGATGGCAACACCAACGCTCGCGCCGATCCAATAAGGTCGAATAAGGCTGCGCCTCCTATAAAACCTAAAAATTCCACCGGTGCCGACAGTTTGACCGCGAGACTTTTCAATTCCGCCTCTTCCGGCCCTGAACCAGCAATGAGTGTTTTTACACCCGACGCCGCCGAAGCCCGGATCAGCGTATCAAGTCCTTTTTCAGGCGCCAGACGACCGGCAAACAGGACATAATCCTGTTTGGAACATTCACGTGTACCGCCTTCCAATTCCACGAAATTGGGAATGTGGACAAGCTTTTGCCGAGGCCATCCCCATTCAACAAGCTTTTCCAGATAGAACTTGCTTGGGACAATAAATCGGTCGACGTGTTGGCTATATAGGCCAAGAGTGCGGTGAATGAGGGTTTCGGCATAAACTAGTGAACTCAGAAGCTTTGAATCCTTAATACAAGAGTGCCGAACAACATTGTGTATTGCTCCACCCCTGCACTCTTCGCACACTTTGCCGCCGCGCAACATTTTGTAAGACGGACAGGCGAGTTTAAGGTCATGAACGGTCATAACAACCGGAATGCCCCGCTTCTTCAAAATCGGGAAAATCGCAGGTGAAATGTGATGATAAACATTATGCGCATGCGCGATTTGCGGCTTCACGGCATCGAGCAAAGAAGACAGTTTTTGCCGCGCTTCAAAGGAATAGATGATTTTTCCAGCCTGCTGAACCTTTTCCAACGGGCTCAAGTTCCGTCCATATTCGATTTCATCAACGAAGTATTCTGACCAGTCAGACGGAAGATTTTCCGGATGCTGCATAGAAAAAGGCACAACGCCCCAACCCTCTTCCTGCATGAGGGTATTGTGATCGAAAAACACAACTTCGGCGCCCCCGCGCCGATAAAAATAGTTGTTAATCGACAAAAGGTTTTTTGAAACCATTCTCGGAAATCGCCTTATTCGGAAATCAGCTTGAGCGCATCACGCACCGGGAGAATGTGGCACCCCTTACCAATTGCGCTAGAAACCAATTCACGAAGAACTGCTGTACTACACCCATATGGTGACGGATTATCCTGGACGTCGTGAGAAAAGAAAATCAGCCACCCTTTTGAGCTGACAACACGATCTATCCAGGGATTCAGATGGATTTTGATATCGCGATTCGCATGGATTTCGACGGCCTTCAGCATCATCGGATCGATCAAATCTGTATTCACATTTTCACCCGCCGCCCTGCATGTCGCAAAGTGTCGGCGAAGAAGAGACCGGGAGCCGGGCCATGCAGCATTGTAGGGATAAGCGAAATTCACCTCCTTTGAGGTTACTCCAACGTCCTTTAAAAATTTCCGATTTGCGTTCAACTCACCTTCAAGCTCACGTTTACCGAGCCGCCTGAGTTTTTGATGAGAAAAGGTATGACAGCCAAGTTCATGCCCCCGTTTGACCAGTTCTTTGCAGTTTTCTGCGGAGGCCATCTTTAGACCGTCGTGCATTCCACCCGCTTTGCTTCCAGATACATAAAAGGTTCCGCGTACACCGGCCTCCTCTAGAACACCTGCACCATTTGTGGCGGCGGTTTCGGGAAAATCGTCGAAAGTAAAACTCACGACAGGGAACGGAAGTCGCATGCGGAGATTGGGTTTGGCAAACTTCCAGATTAATCGATTGCCGATCGCATCTGTTTTGGCTGAAAGCCAGTCGCGGTATTTAGAATGTATTGGTATTGCAGTGCTTTGTTGCATGAATGAAATCTCTACTAAAACACGCGCAACCGTCAGTCAGCATTCGCTTGTTGAATTTACGCTTTCTGAACTACTCACCATATGGGCGTTGGCTTGGAAATACAGGCCGAACATGGCGACCATACACATGAACCATGATGGGTTTCCACCTTCAAAGAAAAATGTTTCGAGGCCCGCTGTAAACATAGTAAATAGCCAAATCCGCAAATATAGGCGGGTTAGCGGTGTACTTTTTTGGCTATCTGGTATTTTGGAGTAACTGTGAAGCGGCCAGATTAAGATCCATAATACAGCAAAAACCAATCCGACCAGGCCAGTAGCCAATGTAATGTCAATGAAGGAGTTGTGTCCATTTGCGGCTGCGACTGCCCATGTCTCCAGGTCCCCGCCACCAAAAACTAAGTCGTCTTTTTGCCAAAAAGCGCGCAGTCCTTGCCCAGTGATTGGGCTCTCAACAATCTTATCGATAGCAAAACGCCAAATGTCTGCCCGATTGGTAAAAGTCGCATCGATCCCCATGCTCACAACTAATTCTCTAACGGGCCTAATGACCGCTGCCCCGATAACTAAAAAGTTAAATGCTGCTACACCGAACAAAATAATTGGCGTTCGGCTGAAGCGGATTTTTTCAAAAATACAAGCAATAAGCAGAGAAAATGGCAGCAACATGCTTGCTGTTTTCCCTCCAGTATTAAAAAGAAATACTGCTGACATCAGAAATAGTAATAGTCCAAAAGTTTTCGACCACACTCTTGATACAAACAACGCAAAAAAGCATGCAAATGTCATAGCTGTCGCGGCAGTGTTTTTATGAGGGAAATGTCCCCGCCAAAACCCTGCGTTCATGGGTTCGAGAAGTTCAGAAGCCTGATGAATTGAAAGTGTCGGGATGAAAATGATCCCAAAATACGACACGAATAATACAATAAAAATTCCAACGCCTAACCATTTCGCAAATTGTAACTCCGACTGAGGAAGTAACAAAAAAACTGCTGCATTCATCATCATTAGCGTCGATAGAATAACTCCTTTTATCCCATCTATAGGGTACTCTGATATTAATGATGTAAAGAAAAACCATCCCGTAAAAATTGTGATCAACACTCGAGGCTGAACCAACAAACTACGAAGCGGATGTGTCACGCCAAACAGGATCATTAATCCCGACAGAGTAAGCGCTATTAATTGATTGAGCTTATTTGAATTATTCTCTGCAATCTCCGTCGGAAGGTCACCCGTCAGATCGACGAATGGGTTTATCGAAATCCACATGAACAAAAATAGGGCCCAGAACAAAAGCGTTCTGAACACCGTGTTTTCCAAAAACACAGGATTTGCGGAGTTCACGTCTGCATTCCCGGAAACCATGGATTAAGGGTTCCTAATTAGGGCACCACAGTCAAATTGACGGTCTCTGGCGTAAAAACCGCCACCCTCCATACATGGCTGCGACAGTCACACCCACAGCGGTTCCGACCATAGCTCCGAAAATCAATAGCAGTACGGTCCTTGGCGGCCAACTCCTAGACTTTGGAGGATACGCAGACGAGATCACTCGAATGTTTGTAGTGTCAACCTGCTGCTGTTCAGTGATTTGCTGAACACGTGCCAAATAAGCTTCGTAGACACTGGCTTTAGCCTCGGCATCTCGCTCCAATTCACGCAAACCAACACTGGCGTCTTTCTGGGAATAGACACGTGTCCGCTCTGAGGACAACTCCTTGCGTAATTCTTCTACTGTGGCCTGAGATTGGCTCATCTCAGAACGTGCAGCGTCGACAAGGCGCCTGGCTTCGCTATCGATCGCCCGTTGAATTGTCCGTCGTTGAGCGTTCAAAATAGTCAACTGTGGATGCTTAGGACCAAGTTCTTGGGAACTCGAGCTGAGCTCCAGGTCGATCGTGTTGGCTTCCGCCCTGAGATTTATCAGTTCCTCAGACTGGAAAACGGAGGACTGGATTACGGATCCGTTGTTTTGTGCCGCAACCATTGCTTCATATAAAGACTTCGCCCTAAGGAACACGGCTTGAGCTTCAACAAGTTGATTGTTCAGTTCTGCAACTCGCTGCGCTTCGACACCTTCTTCTCGGCTCGAAGCCAAGCCATTTTGACGTAGATAGGAAGATACGCGCTCCTCTGCATCCGAAACGTTTTTGCGAAGTTCATCAAGCCGATCTGCAATCGCTGTAGCAACTTTCCCTGCGCTAGCGGACGCTGTGTTGAATTGCTCGACTTGAAACATCTCCACTGTTGCGTTGGCAATCTCGACCGCTTTGTTTGGATCTTCGCTCCAAACAGCAAGGGTAACGACAAAGGAACGCGCAGCGCGATCCACTTCAACGCGCTCGCTCAGCGCTCTCAGCGCAACCAGTTCCTTATCACCTTCTCCCCGACCTGAACTCGACAAAAAGGAAAGCCAAGAGGGTTTCCCAACAAACTCGACGTCACTCGTCAGATTAAGTTTGCGAATGACCGCAAGTAATACATTCCGCGAGACAAGGACCCGCATTTTGCTTTCAACTTCAAGAAGCTGTGCATCCCCTATCGGATTCGCGGGTATAAGATCATCCCGAATGACCTGCAAATTTATCGGAGCGATCAAAATATCCGTATAGACGGTATATCGCGGCGGGGTAGCCAATGCGAATGTGAGAGCCGCAAGAATTCCAAGAACGGCGAATAGGATAACGATCCATTTGCCGGACCATACCCACCAAAAAACATCGCTGGCTCGAATTTCTCCCATACGTTGAATACTGCGGGAAAAAAAATCAGAGCTTATGCTTTGAGTGCGAACAGCAGTGGCGCCGGGTTGCTGCTGACTCCGATCACGCAATCCGTTGGCAGACTTATTGCTGCGCGAACCGCTGCGGTCTTCTCTATACCTGCCTACAATGTAAGACCGTTTTGACTGATTTCCTCTTGAGTGCCGACTAGAGCCTCTATCAGCTTTCTCATCCGCGACCTTATCAGCCAGCGAATACAGCCGCTCAACGCCGCTTACGTTTTCGTTCTCCCGGAATGAACCTTCCGAGTGCGTGCTTGCCCGTGTGTATTTTCTTTTGACAGAGGTCCGTTCCTGCCGGTTGATCATCCACGGGTCATCGAAAGACTCGTACTCAACATCGGCTGCGAAATCGTCCTCTACTTCGTCATGGAATTCGTGTTTTCGGCTTGAGAACCAGCGACGCTTATTGGCGGACTCGGTCTTGGCCTTTTTCCCGGCGGTTGACGAACGCCTGTCATCTTTCGGCCTATACATTTATGATTTTTACCTCAACCACTGTCCCGAGAGCTAATGACGGCGCTTGGCTCAGACTTTTTCATAATAAGGTTAATTGCAGGCAAAGACCGATCTCTATAAGCCAAAGTCACCTTACCTCAAGCGATGCGCTGAGCCCTGAAAAGCTTCCAGCAATACTAAGATTTTTGGCGCTTCCGCTCGTTTGATTCATATATAGTAATCAATTCATGAAGCAGAAGCAGATCAACAGGGTTGGAGGGTCAACAGTTTAGCCGCAATCAAATCATTGCACGAATTGGTCTGGCTGTGTCTCGGCGCCTTTTAAAGTCCGAGATATTGCGGATTTGCCCCCGGATACACTGGCAACTCTAGTGCTAAAGGGCCCGCAATTTGGTGTTTATTCTATAGTTTTCTTGCGTTTTTCTCGACATTTCGATCTTATTTCAAAAGGGAGACTCAAATACAACACCTATGGATACCGCTTCAATAGTCGGTGGTGAGCTGACTCCAGGTCTCAGATGCTAAACCACCAAAAACCACGTCACCTTTTTGAATAGCGTCTAAAACAGCCTCATTTTGAGTTGAAACACAAAAATAGCTGTTGGCCTTGAAAAACAAACGTGTCTGCTCGGTTAGAGCCATAAATGCGCGCTGCTCCATAACACCAATTGCTGTGCAAAAGCCTTTCTGATCGTATAAGTCGAAAAACGCACGATATACCCTTTGCAGTTCCGCATCAGGCGCGAAAAGATGCATGAGCCGAACGGTCCTCTGAGCTTTCTCATAGACCATGAAAGCTCCGATAGTCGTCCCGTTTTCAGACGACACCAAATACGTTTTCAATTTCCCGAGAGTGTGGTTCCGGCTGGCCATCAAATAGAGCCATTCAAATTCCTGTTTCGACCATTCAGGCCGCAATCGAACACTTTTTATCAGTGCCAATGCAGTTGCTCTAAATTGATCGCTCGAGCAAATCTCTATTTTCGTTGTCGACTTCGGCCTGAAAGACTCTGCGACACTGAAGCTTGGGAACCAACGGCGAATCAGAACATCCAATGGGCGGGATAAGAAGCAGAGCGTTGAAACAAGTGAAGCCGGAAGCCGCTTCTGCCAGCGCAGAATAAATGCTGATATTGGTCGATATGGCCGCTCCCAGACAAGGCTCTGCTGTGGCAAGACTTTTGCACCGCCCGCTCGCCCGTGACCAGCGCTACGAGGCGACGCATTGTCAGAAAAACAGAATTCTGCGGGATCTTGAGGACGAGCGGATGTCGAAACGCTGGCTGCAGCGCGAATACTGCCCTTGCCGGACGCCATAAAGGCACAGAGCATCCGCCCTCTAATTTGCTCGCCATCGATCAGATAGCCGACCGGAATTCCCAGAACCGCGCTGGTAATGTTTCCACTTTCATCAGAGAACACAACCCCGCCTTGAGACGTTGATGAAATCGGATTGCCAAATGAAAGGTCTTTAAAATATTCGATCAAGTCCTGGTCAACTTTCTGCCCTGGGGCGCCGAAAACCTTTACGAACAGCTCCGCGACTTGCGGGATGTCTTCGATGACAAGTTGGCGCGTTCCAATGCTCTTGTTTACACCTTGCTTGAGGCCTCCTTCAGCGAGTTCGTTGGTAGTCATTTGCAACGCTTCGACCGATTGCTTTCCATAGGCAGCAGATCTGGCACCCTCAAGGTTCTGTTTGGCTTTCATGTTACCTCAGGGCTCCTCGCACGCGACAACTTCATCACATAAAAATAGAGCCCCCACGCAACCAGCGCCGTCAGGATTTCAACATTATAGTAGGCAACAATGGTTCCTGTTGGGGGGTAAAACCAAGTCCCCAAGGCAATGAATATAGCACCAAAAATACTTCCGCCGCCCAAGATCCAGGCTCGGTACTTCTGATTACCAGAAGCCCCTAATGCTTCAATTGCAACAACCCAAACAGCCATTGGGATGATTACCCAACACAAAACTCGCGTGAAATCGACGAGAGAAGTATACCCTTTTCCGAAAATGACTGGGAGAAGCGGCGCAAGCAGAAACACCACTAGAGCGGCGGAAAAAGCGATTGCTATCGTTATCCAGAAAACTTTCTGCACTCTTCCCCAAGCGTAGTGAAGGCCATTAACCGCGACCTTGGCAGTACCCGGATAGACAAGCCGGTTTAATGCATCGATTGACAGATAGCTGCTTTCGACAATCCGGCGCGCAACACTGTAGCTGGCGACAATTTCAGCTGTAGAAACAATGTTAAGCACCATAACATCAACGTTTTGACGCGTAGCCCGTAAGATGAAAGGAATGCTGAAGTAAAGACCTTGTCTGACTTCCTCAGGCACGATGCTGAACTCCGGCCGGCCATAGGGCCTAATGGCATATATTGCGCCGAGGGCAACAAAGACATGCGCGGCAAACTGCCAGAAGATGAAACTGGCAACGGTCGTAACACCAAAAACGATACAAGCCATCACTGCAGCGATTGTACGAGCGATGGCAAACGACAGAACGGTTGCATTCGCTCCTGCGAATTTCTCATGTGCAATGAATATTTGCTCAACGAGTACAATGACACGAACCAAAAAAATGTTTGTTGTCATCATCAAGGTGATGAGAAAGAAATTTGCGATTGGGTCATCGGACACCTTGAAGTAATGCGGCAAAACCAGACTTCCAATGACGATAATCGCGAAGGCACTTGGAAGGGTTAGCAGAATGTTGTGACCCAACAGCTTTGGGTACATCGATGGATCTTGGGCGGTTCGCCGCAAAAGACTTTCCATAGCCCCCAGACCACAGAGGTGTACCGCGATGTTGGCAACCGCCATCAAGGTGACGAAGAGACTAAACTGGTCAACGCCAAACCACCTGGCCAGGATTGCGAACGTGAGTAGCTGTGCGCCAGCGCTCAACACGAGGCTTCCACCGGAGGCGACATAGGTTCTCGCCATCTTGAAGGACGCCAGTTGCTGAAAGCGCATTTTCATAGGTGCAATACTCATCAAAAAAGATTCACTAAGGTGATATTCAATGATTGATCAACCGGTATTGGCTGATGAATATCCCAATAGCGTTGACGATCAATTTACAGAAAACTGCCTAGGGGCCTGACCACATAACGAACACAAACCAACGGAGCGTTTACTCTGTAAAGGTGCGTGGTTTAGAACATCGATAGCTGGACATCTAAAGCGGCCGAAATAAAACCATCACTGCGGCAATAGCCGCTCCAATTTCATTCCTAAGGCGACTTCTCACATGTCAGGATCTGACGCTTCACCCATCACACAACCGTTTCTGGGGATCGAAATTCAGCTTGCAGGTAGCGTACTGGTCCCGCGCGCAGAAACTGAATTGCTTGGCGAAACCGCTATCCGCCTTGTTAAAGAATTGGATGGCCCCTTAGAGGTCATCGACATGTGCTGCGGTTCCGGCAATCTGGCACTTGCCATTGCGCACCATCTGCCAAATGCAAAGGTGCAGGCCTGTGATTTGACCGAAGACTGTATCGCAACCACTGAGGAAAACGCACGTCTGCTTGGGCTACATGATCGCGTCTCAACGCTCAGGGGTGATCTGTTTTCTGCTTTGCCTCACGCTGGTTCCGGCGAAGAGGCGGATTTGATTGTTTGCAATCCGCCATATATCTCTTCGGGTCGTCTGGAAAATGAGAGCGCTCATCTTCTGGAAAACGAACCGCGGGCAGCATTTGACGGTGGGCCATACGGCATATCCATACTCCAGCGCCTAGTTCGCGACGCCGCGGCCCATCTCAAAGAAGGAGGATGGCTCGCCTTTGAATTTGGAGAAGGTCAGCACAAGCAAGCACTGCATCTTCTCAAAAGAGCCAAATGCTATGCCGATATTCAGCTCATTGACAACAATGATGGTGTTCCAAGAGTTGCTATTGCCCGCAAAGGGCACGGTCAATGAGTAACATCAGAACCGCAGTCACAAGTGACGCGGATGCTGTTACCCGGCTGTTTTGTGATGTCTTTCGAAACGGTTCCTCAGCCGATGGGGATCAACTGCGTGCCTATCTGGAAAGGTTATATCTTCATCCGGAAAACAATGGCGGTGTTGGGTCTCTCGTGCATGAAACAACTTCGGGCGACATTTCGGGTTTTTTAGGCGGATATGCCGCGCCGATGATATACGAAAACAACCCTTTACTTGCGGCTATCTGCGGATCCTTCATGGTTAAAGATCCAAAGGCCGAACCGTTGACCGCGCCCCGGTTGATGAAGGCCTTTCTAAACGGGCCACAAGACCTTTCGCTGAGTGAAACAGCGAGCGAAGTGTCGCATACAATGTGGACCAAACTGGGCGGAATTACCCTTCCAGATTATAGCTGGACCTGGCACCGCTCATTACGTCCTGCAGATTTTTTGCTAACGACATTGGCCGCGAGATCTCCAATGCTCAGGCACGCTCAATCGATCTTCAAGCCAATCACCAGACTAGTTGACCGGTCCGTCTTAAAACGCAAGAAAGACGACGGGAAAAGCTGGCTGGCTTTCGGGAAAGGCGAAAACCGGTCTTTCACAAGTGTTGAGTCGATCAGCCAGGAAGAGTTCGTTGAACTCTTCGAAAAATGTACTCACGTTTTCTCGCCGCGGCCCGCATTCGAAAAATCTCAGCTGTTGGATATTTTGGAAGACGCTGGCCAAAAGGCCGAACTTGGCCCAATGACCCTTGGCAAAGTTTGTGGCAAAGGAGATCGGTCATTAGGCGCAATCGTCTGCCACAGCGGCCAGGATGGCATATTGAGAATTCTGCAAATGCTTGCCATTCCAAAGGCGGAAGCACAGGTTCTAGATGCGGTTTTAACCTACGCCAATGAGCTTGGCGCAGTTTCTGTTTCTGGCAGGGTTCAACCAAACTTCCTACCGGAGATGTTGGGCCGCCGGATTTTCCTTTCTAACCACAACGCAACAGTCGTTCACTCACGCAATTCTGATATTGTTAATGCTTTCAAACAGGGCAACGGCTTTGCAAATGGACTGGTTGGCGAGTACTGGAATAGGCTCAATGGAGATATCTAAAGAGTAATGGTCTAGTTAAGCTAGCTGCTACATACATTATCTTGAATAGACTAACAGATGCCTTCTTCTCCGAATTTTAAGAATGGACGGTACCCTGCTTCCCTGATTGTCCTCGTTTATTATGGGCTCTGTTTGCAGTGAGACGCGTTGCGGACTGAGGTGGGCATTTGTGTAGCGAAAGCCACCTGCCCCTGGCCGAATCGAAACCTGCGTGACACTAGCTTTTATTTTGACGGCCCTCACAGCTTTCTGATCAAATGAACAAACTTGCGGTAACAAAATCCTGAAGCCTTAATATACCTTACATGATTCACATCACTTGAAATTTTCCCAGAATTAACAAAGGCTATTACTCCAAGTAACACAGTCGTGAAATTCTATTCATCATCCCGAAAGATGAATGTGATGTAAAATACATTTTCCAATTAAATATTCGAACATCTTCTCTTCAAACAAATATTGATCGACGAGTTTAATCACTCGGCTTTTTGCTATAGGAGATGTTGTTATGCCTATTGACTGGTCGGATAAATGGCTTGGGCTTCTTGGCGGTGGCGGAAGCCTGTTTGCCGGAATCCATGGCAGGGGCTGCTATCAAATCAATCTTTGGAACCAGTCTCACGGTGATGTACCGATCCGCGCTTTGATCATCAGTTCTAGATGGGGCCTTGGCGCAAATATCGATTACGGTCACGTTGTTTGCCTGCTCACCGGTGTACGAAGCCGGGATGATTTTCAAACCCTGACATCGTCCGGCGTCGATTGGGGCGTCAGCCTGCCGGTCGGCAAAGTAGATACGATATCGACAACCGGCAACGTTCTTTTGCGCTGCGCCCGTTCGGCAACATCTGTCGGCGCGCGAAGTATGGCCCGCTGGGCCAAGAGCGAGACTTCAAAACGCGCATCCCAGTACATCATGAACGATCTGGAGTTGGACGCCGGCCTGCGAGCGTTCTACTTGTTGCCAACGCCGCTTGCGACTGGTCTCGGCATCTGGGGCGGCTATGACACCCAGACAATGTACAGCGTCGGGACTAATCTTGCTTGGCAGTACTGCCAGCCAGAATGGTTTATCGACAGCGACACCCGCGGCGCCGTGCTGCGGTTCCGGGGGATTCCAGAAGATGACGGCTCAGTGATTTTCGCCTTTATTCGAGAAGAAGGCTGGACAGATTGGGCTAATTGGGTATTCCAAAACGTAAACGGTTCCTTGACTCGCCGGTGCGGCATTGAGGGCCGGGTTTACAACGGTCAGCTCTATGAGCCGGGCGCCGGGCCGGATGGACAGGACGGTATTCCGTTAAGAAACCTTGTGCCTGTGCGTCGGCAATGGCGGGGACTAGTGATGTCCGGCGACATCGACAGTGATATAACCACAAATGGGACCGTAACAATTTCGCCAAGCTTGTACCGCTCACGGAACGGCTCGCCGGACACGCATTGGACTGCCGATGGAACAACTCGTGTCAACACGGGACCAAATGGTCAAATCATGTCCGGGATGGCGACAGACTGGCAGGAATGAGCGCTATGACGCATCTTGAGAGCACTGACTGGCTCCCCCGACGCTATTCCGGTTCTCTCAAGAGCAAGACCATATCGGCAAAAGCAGGCTCCGCTGTCCGAGAGGCGCCCGAATAGAATAGTCCAGAATCTGCGGCTCAATCCCGTTAATCCGCGATCACTTCCTGGCGTTGGGATCCAAGGCCATCGATGCCGAGTTCAACGACATCTCCGGCTTTCAGATAACGGGGCGGTTTCATGCCCATGCCGACACCCGGAGGCGTCCCGGTGGAGATAACATCTCCGGGATGGAGCGTCATAAACTGGCTCAGATAGGAGATGAGGTGCTTGACGGAATAGACCATGGTCCGCGTTGAGCCGTCCTGAACCATTTCGCCGTTCACCGACAGCCAGAGTTTCAAATCCTGAGGATCGGCAACTTCATCGCGTGTGACCAGCCATGGGCCGAGCGGGCCAAAACTGTCACAGGATTTCCCCTTGGTCCATTGACCGGCACGCTCGGCTTGATAGGCGCGCTCGGACACATCATTGGCGACAGCATACCCAGCAATGTGAGCCAACGCGTCGTCTTCAGTGACGTATTTAGCCGTTTTACCGATGACTACTGCCAGCTCAACTTCCCAATCGGTTTTCTCGCTGCCACGCGGCAGCAAGGTCGGATCGTTGGGGCCGCAGATGGCGCTGGTGGCCTTCATGAAGATGATCGGCTCCCGTGGCACATCCATGCCCGCTTCTTCTGCGTGATCCGCATAGTTGAGGCCAATGCAAATGAACTTGCCAGTCCCGGCAACAGCCGGTCCAAGGCGGGTGCCTGGAGTGACCTCCGGCAGGTTTTGCGTGTCGATGCCGCGCAATGCGGACAGGCCAACATCCGACAGAACCGCGCCGCTGATATCCGGCACGATGCCAGTCAGATCCCGGATCTTGCCATCACCGTCCAGAAGACCTGGTTTTTCAGCGCCTGGCGCTCCATGCCGCAGCAGTTTCATGTCTTGGTCCCCCAGTCGGCCAGCATCACTTGCACTGGCAATGTGATCGCATGTTCGAAGCCGAACGGAAACCACAGTTATTGAAAAAATTACGGAGAAATCGCCAAGACTACTCAGAATAAAAAAGGCTCCGGTAAATCCCGGAGCCTCCAGCCGATAGTTTCAGGATCTGTTATGCGCCCGGGACTTTCATCGCTGAGAAATCAATCATGATGTTTTCACGATAGGCCGGGCGCAGGCACAGATTGTCGTAATAGGCCTTCAGTCCAGGCAGATCCGCCCGGTCGAAATCGAGTTCAAAATAGCGGTAGAGCAGGCCACCGATTTGGAAATCGACCAGATTCAACTCCTCACCACCAAAATATGGGCCTTTGACATTCGCTTCAAAGATCGCCATAGCCTGCTTCAAGGCGGCTTCCGCCTGGGCAACGGCAGCATTGTTGCGGTCTTCGACCGTCACCCGGATTTTCTGCAGGAAAATTGTCGGGATCAAGGGAACATATATGTGCTGGCGGGACATGTCCGCCCATCGCTCGATTTGGGCCGCTGCCATCGGATCGGCAGGATGATTGCCGAACTTACGCATCAAATAACGAAGAATCGTGGCAGCTTCCGCAATCGACTGGCCATCCTCTTCAAGAACGGGAACCAGTCCCAGCGGGTTCATCGCGCGGAACTCCGGTGTATCGGTCCCGCCAAAAGGCCCGCCAACATCCAGGCGCTCATAGTCAACACCCAGTTCTTCCAGACACCAGATGACTGGCTGCACATTGGCGGAGGTGATGCGTCCATGAATTTTGATCATTGAGAAAGGCTCCCGAATTCTGGCAAGGAAAAATCAGTCGCCGGGATAATGGCGTTTCAAGTCCGATCCGCCAATATCCCAGAATTCGGATTGCTGCACAATTCGTCCGATCAACCTGTTGGCGGAGGATAAAAGCTTCTCCTCCGCCAACAGGACGGCGGCTAAAGCCTTACCGCTTTGGAATAATGTTGTGCTCTGGACCGAAAGGAAAGCCGGTGATGTTCTCCGCTCCTTCGTCCCCAACGATCAGGATGTCATGTTCGCGATAGCCACCTGCACCCGGTGTGCCTTCCGGGATCATGATCATCGGCTCCATGGAGACGACCATGCCTGGCTCCAGAACCGTTTCAACGTCTTCACGCAGTTCTACCGAGGCTTCCCGTCCATAATAGTGGCTGAGCACGCCAAAGGAGTGGCCATAACCGAAGCTCCGGTATTGTAGCAGGTCGTGACTGCGGTAGATGTCGTTGAGCTCTGCTGCGATCTCTGAGCATTTAGCGCCGGGCTTGATCAGCTTCAAGCCTTCTCTGTGGACATGACAGTTGACCTCCCAAAGGCGCAAATGTTCATCCGACGCATGTTCACAAAACAGGGTGCGTTCAAGGGCAGTGTAATAACCGAAGATCATCGGGAAACAGTTGAGGCTGAGGATTTCACCGGCTTCGACCACCTTGTTGGTGACCGGATTGTGCGCCCCATCGGTGTTGATGCCGGACTGGAACCAGGTCCAAGTGTCCATCAGTTCAACAAATGGGAAGGACTTGGCGATTTCCCGGATCATTGCATTGGTGGAGGCGATCGCCACTTCATGTTCTGTTACGCCTGCCTGCACCGCATCCACCAAGGCTGCGCCGCCCAAATCACCAATACGCGTGCTTTCTCGGATGAGTTTGTGTTCTTCCGCGCTTTTGATTGTTCGCTGCGCCATAGAATCGGCCGCAACATCAACGAGCTCAACGCCCGGCAATGCGGCTTCGAGAAGTTTGAGGAGATCCAGGGAGACGTGGTCGAACTCGATGCCAATGCGCCGGACATTGGCGTTCGGCAGGCCGAGCAACTGCTGGATGGCGTAGAAATAGTTGTCCCGGCGCCAGTCGGTGTAGATCAGCGTATCGCCATGGGTGCGGCGCCAAGGCTGTCCGCCGTCGATCCCGGCAGCAATGGTGGTTGCCTTGTCCTGGGTGACGAGAAAACCGTATTTCCGGCCGAAATAGCAATACAGGAAGCCGGAGTAGTAACAAATGTTGTGATAGGAGGTGAACAGGCAAGCGTCGATATCACGATCGGCCATCAGCTTTCTAAGCTTTGCCTGGCGGCTGTCCATCTCCGCAGGCGAGAACGGCGAAAAAGCTTTTTCGCCATTGTTCATTTCATAAATGCGGATCATGTCGTCGCTCATGGCGGTCTCCTTTTGTGCGCCAGTTTCTCAATTGAGCCTGGAAACAAAAAAAGCGGGCCGGCTTCTTGTCAGAAGCCGGCCCGCCAGGCCCAATATTCAATTGTCGTGCTGCCGGAACGGTGATCCGTCCACCCGGTGACTGGCGTTCCGCCACCGGTCTTTAAGAAACAGCTGAACTGATCCATACCTTATGTTTCTTACAAAGGCACGCTCAATTCCGTCATTCTTTGAGCAATTCCGGACGAATTGCTCCATAAGATTAGCCCGGTGACAGACCTCTCAAACGTTCCGACCGTCGCCGCAGCAGTTCAAGAACTGTCAATAGCGCGATCGAGATGGCCACCATAAGGGAGGCAACGGCCAAAATGGTTGGCGAGATCTGTTCGCGCAAGCCGGTGAACATCTGCCATGGCAAGGTCTTTTGACCAGCTGAGCCGAGGAAGAGCACCACGACGACCTCATCGAACGAGGTGATGAAAGCAAATAGAGCGCCGGACACAACACCTGGAACGATCAGCGGCATCTGCACCTTGAAGAAGGTGGTCACCGGATTTGCGCCCATGGAAGCCGCTGCCCGGACGAGGCTGCGGTCAAAGCCGACCAGCGTTGCCGTCACCGTAATGATGACAAACGGTGTACCAAGAGCCGCATGGGCCAGAACCACACCCCAGTACGTGCCCTGAAGGCCGATGCGGGAGTAGAAGAAGTACATGCCGGCCGCAGAAATGATCAGCGGAACGATCATCGGCGAGATAAGAACCGCCATGATCGCCGGCTTGTAGGGCACATGGCTTTGTGACAGGCCGATCGCTGCCAGTGTGCCGAAGCCTGTCGCCAGGATGGTCGCCACCGGTGCAATCAGCACCGAGTTTGTCAGCGCCTGCTGCCAGTCCGGATTGGTGAAGAAGTCATTGTAGTGTTTGAAGGAATACCCGTCAGGGCTGAGCGCCAGCATTTCCTTTGTAAATGTGAAGAAATCCTGGGCGTTGAAGCTCAAGGGCAAGATCACCAGGATCGGAAAGATCAGAAAAAAGAAGATCAGTCCGCAGATGATCCGGAAGGTATAGAACCACGTCCGTTGCAGGGGGGACGCATAGGGAGGAAGTGCACTCATATCGTCCTATCCCAGTTTAACGTTGTCGATGCCGACGATGCGATCGTAGACGACGAAGAGAACAAGAACCGCAACGAGCAGCAAGGTTCCAAGCGCGGCCGCCAATCCCCAGTTCAACGACGAGGAGATGTGGTACGCGATCCGGTTGGAAATAAAGATGCCCGAGGTACCGCCCACCAATTCCGGCGTGATGTAGTAGCCAATCGACAGGATGAAGACGAGAACAGCCCCCGCGCCGATACCTGGCACAGACTGCGGGAAGTAAACCCGCCAGAAGGCGATCCAGTCATTGGCACCAAGGCTCTTAGCCGCCCGCACATAGGTCGGTGAGATGGTTTTCATCACCGAGAACAGCGGCAGGATCATAAACGGCAGCAGTATGTGCGTCATCGCGATGATCGTACCGGTCTGGTTGTTGATCATCACCAGCCGGTTAGCATCGCCGACGATCCCGATCCAGACAAGGAAATCATTAATCACCCCCTGTTGCTGGAGCAGCACCTTCCAGGCAGAGGTCCGCACAAGCAGTGATGTCCAGAAGGGTAGAAGCACCAGGATCATCAAGAGGTTGGATGTTCTTAGCGGCAAAGATGCCAACAGGAAGGCAATCGGATATCCGAGCAGAAGACACGATATCGTAATCATGATGGACAGAAACAGCGTCCGCCCAAACAGGAACATGTAAATGCGTTCATCCGCCGGTTTAAGCTCTATGCCCTCAGCGGTGCGGTGCGCATCAACGGAATTCAGAAAATAGCCATCGGTGTACCGTGGCGAAAACTGCTTCAAGACCTGCCAGGTTTCCACCTGACCCCATTTTTTGTCTGCCTTGACGAACTGCTCCATGAACGGACCAGCTTCATCCATCCGTTTGATCCGGCGGCCGGTTTTACGGAACAAGCTGGAGATACCGCTCTGTTCATAGTTCAGACGGGATCCTAAACGGGTATGGGTCTTTTCTTCAACGGCAACAACCATGTCGCCATAAAGCGCGGCAAAGACAGCTTCATCGGGCACGTTGCCGCTTTCAGGATCCCAATCCTGCAAGGCAATCACGGTCCGCGGCAGCGTGTCCGCCATGATGCCGTTTTCCACTGAGCGGAACAGCATGTCGGCGATTGGCGCGACGAAGGTGATAAGAACAAAAATCAGCAAAGGCGCAATCAGTGCAAGGGACCGCATCTTTTCGCGGCGCAACGCAGTCGCGAGCGCGGCCTTTAGCGGTTTGCCGTCTTGCGTTGTGAGAACTTCACCGGCAGTGGTATCGCTCATGAAACATGTCTTCCGAACTCGAAGGTAAGTTCCAGGCAGAAGACCCGCCTGGAACAAGGGCTAACCAATATTACTGGGCAAGCCACGCCTGGAATTTCGCGTCGATGTCGTCGCGATAATCCGCCCACCACTCATAGTTATAGAGGAAGGTGTTTTTGGCGTTGTTCGGGTCTGTCGGCATGTGCGGAGCCATGTCGATGCCGAGGGATGCGTGCTTACCGACGAGCGGAGCAGAGGACTTACGTGCCGGGCCGTAGGAGATGTACTTGGCCTGGTCAGCAAGACGCTGCGTGTCGGTTGCGAACTTCACATAGTCCTTAACAGCGGCAAGGCGCTCATCGGACAGACCGGCCGGGATGATCCAACCATCAAGGTCGAACACCTGAGCGTCCCAGAGCATTTTAACCGGCTGCTTCTGCTCTTCGATCAGAGCAAACAAACGGCCGTTGTAGGTAGAACCGATCACGACTTCTTTGTCAGCCAAAAGCTGCGGAGTTTCCGCACCAGCAGACCACCAGATGACGTCGTCTTTGATGGTGCCGAGTTTGGCAAGCGCGCGGTCCAGACCTTCTTCAGTTTCCAGAACGCTGTAGACGTCTTCTTTCGGCACGCCGTCACACAAGAGTGCCCACTCAACGTTGTTGATCGGACGCTTTTCCAGGGACCGCTTGCCCGGGAAAGTGGCTGTGTCGAAGATCGCACAAATATCGCTAGGCTCTTTACCGCCCCACTCTGCTACGTCAGACCGGTAGCCGAAGGTGGTGGAGTAAACGATCTGCGGAATGAAGCACTCGGAGACAAGCAGGTCGCCGAAGTCGTCAGCAGCAGATGTTCCATCCGGTGCAGCGGCCAGATCAGTTGCCGGGTCGATTTCCAGAGCCAGGCCTTCGTCACAAAGACGGATAGCATCAGACGCTACAACGTCAACCAGGTCCCAGGTGATGTTGCCGGCTTCGTTCATGGCGCGCAGCTTGGCGACAGCTTCAGCGGACGATTCATCATTGATGATGTTCACGTCCGGATTCTTTTCCATGTACGGCTTGTGATACGCATTATTCTGCGATGCAGAATATGCGCCACCCCAAGATACGATCGTCATATCTGCCGCAAGTGCCGCAGTGCCGGCAAAGGCCATAGCGGTACCGGCAAGAACCAAAGTCTTGAGCTTCATTTTGAATAGCTCCCTCTTTTAGGAATTAACGGATTTATCTCCGTTGATTTCGCTGACGGCCGAAGTCCGGCCGCCTTGCGACTTTAGACAACAGCGTCGAGCGCTTTACAGTCATTCAACGCCCAGCCCACAGGGACTGTGTCGCCGACATGCAGCTTGCGCTTCTCTCCGCGGTTGCGAACTTTTACGATGAACTCATCATTTCCAGCGACGTTCATGCGAACGCGAATATGATCGCCGAGGTAGATCAGTTCTTCGATCCGGCCATTGACCAGGTTGTCCATTTCGTCGTGGGTATCGAACTCCACGCGTTCTGGACGCAAAGACAAGGTGGTTTTGTCACCGACAGCTGAAACGTTGACCTTGTCGGCCTTCAGCTGTGTCCCATCATCCAGCTCGACCAGGCACTCCTCGCCCTGGATTTCTTTTACCTTGCCGTTTAGCTTGTTGTTTTCACCGATAAACTGGGCGACGAAAGAATTCTGCGGATCTTCGTAAAGATCATCTGGCGTCGACAATTGTTGAATAACGCCATCGTTAAAGACCGCGACCCGGTCCGACATAGTCAGGGCTTCAGTCTGATCGTGGGTCACATAAACGACAGTCACGCCCAGATTTTCGTGGATGTGTTTGATCTCATACTGCATCTGCTCGCGCAGCTGCTTGTCGAGTGCGCCGAGCGGCTCATCCATCAGAACCAGCTCCGGATCGAACACCAGCGCACGGGCCACTGCGACACGTTGCTGCTGACCACCAGACAACTGGGCTGGACGGCGGTTGCCGAATGTGCCGAGCTCGACCATGTCCAAAGCCCGCTGCACTTTTTCCTGCTGCTCAGCCTTGCCTACATTCCGCACTTGAAGCGGGAACGCCAGGTTTTCAGCCACCGTCATATGCGGAAACAGCGCATAGTTCTGGAACACCATGCCAATGCCCCGCTTGTGCGGCGGAACATTGTTGATCGGGCGATCATTCAGGTAAATCTCACCATGTGTGGCAGGCTCAAAGCCCGCCAGCATCATCAAGCAGGTGGTTTTGCCGGAACCGGACGGACCGAGCATGGTCAAAAATTCGCCCGGTGGAATATCCAGATTGAGATTCTTTACGACAAGGCTTTCGCCGTCATAGCTTTTTTGAACGCTGTCATACTTAACAGCAGCGCCCCGAGTATCCGCCATTGTGTCCCCAAATCTGGTTTGTTCGTTTTTATATCCACTTTGACAATATCCATCCCACAAGCCCCCTCACCGGATGTTATCGTTTCAGCAGTTCGCGTAGAAAAACAAAATTCCTATCCCTTTGAAAGGGGTCGAGGAAAAAAAATGGATATTTTTTAATCACATGCCGATTTAATATTTTGCAGTGCGGCATACTGAGGGAAAGAATACTGGTCAATTTGTTCCTGATCGAAAAATATATTCGCCCCTGCATTAGGCCCTTTTAATCCCTGAACTGGCCTCACTTAGCGGCAAGATGTGATGTTTTTCTCGGATAAGTTGCTGCGCGTGATTTCAGCCCCCAGCCATCCCGCAACGCAAAACACTCTTCGGCGCCGCAAACAGAGCTTGTACCGTATTAGCGAACTGCAAATCCACAAAACGCGCCGACCGGCGATAAAACACTCGTTCCGGATACCCCAGCCGATCCTTTTTTACGTGCCCGGCCCCAAAAGATGATCCGAGCCTAGAATACATGACGGCATCTTGATTGGGGTTAGCGGCGTGGCAGGTGGTTTGTGCAAACGCCTTGAGTACCTCTTCCTCAAAGACCGAGCCAATGCCTCTAAGACAATCAGGTAGAGCGGCGCTCTGTCCCCTGTGCAAGTCTTTGATGATCCGGTAAGTTCCGCTTCGATCTATGGGGACACATGTGGCACACACTGACGGACAGCAGCCGGATTATCTAACGACACGCGAGGTCGCCGACCTCCTGCGAGTCAAAGAGCGCAAAGTTTATGATCTTGCGGCTGCAGATGAAATCCCGCATCGGCGGATCACTGGAAAACTGTTGTTCCCCGCATCAGAAATCCGTGCCTGGATTGAAGGGTCCGGTTCACTGGTACCAGAGGATCGCCCGGCAGTTGTCACAGGATCCCACGACCCCCTGCTTGACTGGGCCATTCGGGATTCGGCCTGCGGCCTGGCCACCCTGTTCAACGGCAGCCGCGATGGCCTGGATTGTTTTGCCGAAAACGGCGCCGCCCTTTCCGGGCTACACATCCCGGAAGACGATGGCTGGAACAAAAAATCGGTTGCCGGGCTTGGCATAAGCAATTGTGTTCTAATCGGCTGGGCCGTGCGCAAACGCGGCCTGTTGTTGTCTGACGCAGCACAGGAATCTGTAAGCTCCATTGCGGATTTGAAGGGAAAACGTGTGGTCCGCCGCCAACCCGGTGCGGGTGCCGCCGCGCTCTTTGTAAAGCTTCTTCAAGATGCCGGGCTGGACGAAACCGATCCTCTACCATCCGGCGGTTATGCACATACAGAGGGCGAAGCGGCTGCGTCGGTTGCGAGCGGGGATGCGGACGCCGCCTTGGGCGTCGAGGCCATGGCGCGGCAATATAAACTCGGATTTGTGCCACTGATGGACGAAACGTTCGATCTGCTGATCGATAGAAAATCTTACTTCACCGATCCCGTGCAGCGCCTCTTGAGTTTTGCCCAGACAGAGCAGTTCCAAAGCAAGGCCGAGACTATGGGCGGTTATGATCTCAGCCCTCTCGGCCGCGTCCGCTGGCTCTCTCCGTAACGACTGAAACCCGGTACCCATGACAGATATCCGTCCACACGAAGTTTTTGTCCCCACAACACCACCAGACGATGCCCAATTGCGGTTTATCGGTAAGATCCACACACCGTGGAACGACCGCAAGGAGTGCCCGCGCCGCGGCGATCCGGATGAGGGACCTCTTTGCAAAATCGAGGTGTTTGAGCCTTGGGTGCCCGCACTCAAAGGCGTGGAAACCTTCGACAGCATGGAAGTGTTATACTGGCTGGATCAGGCACGGCGGGATCTGGTGATCCAAAATCCGGCGCATTCCGGCGACGTGCGCGGCACTTTTGCCCTGCGCTCGCCGAACCGGCCAAACCCGATCGCAACGTCAATGGTCAAACTGATTTCGGTTGAGGGTCCGATACTCACAGTCCGCGGCTTGGATTGCCTGAACGGGACATCCTTGGTCGATTTGAAACCCGACCGCTGCGCCTTTACCGACAAACCACGGTCCAACGGCTGATCTACGGACAAACACCTTTTTGGTGGCTTGACAGACGCTCCGTAAGATTGCCAATCCTTGGGCCACAATCAATTGGGAGGGTTCTTATGGGAACGGCACCGCAGGCTCCGGTCAGCACAGTGAATGACGTGGTTTCCGTCGAAAACCGGGGCGCTATTGCGCTGATTGCACTTAATAATCCGCCGGTGAATGCGGCATCTCATGCCCTGCGCCAGGGCATTCAGCAGGCCGTCGAAGCTCTCCAAAAAGATCCAGATGTCGAAGCTATCGGCCTCTATGGCGAGGGTCGAACTTTCATTGCCGGCGCAGATATTCGTGAGTTCGGCAAACCACCCCAGGACCCTTGGCTGCCGGACCTCTGCAACTTCCTGGAAAACTCGGAAACACCAATCGTCTGCGTCATCCACGGCACCGCGCTTGGCGGTGGGCTGGAAGTCGCGATGAGCTGCCATGCCCGCATTGCGCTGCCGGGAACCAAAGTTGGCCTTCCGGAAGTTACGCTTGGCATTTTGCCGGGCGCCGGCGGCACCCAGCGCGCACCGCGCCTTGCCGGTGTTGCGGCATCGCTTGACATGATCACCAGCGGCAAACCGATTTCAGCCGACAAAGCGCTTGAGATCGGGCTAATCGACAGAATTGAAGATGGATCGCCGCGCGACATTGCGCTCCAAGCCACTCAAGAGCTGGCGGCAGCCACCTTGATCCATTGCCGGACGGGAAATCTGGAAACAAACCCGGATCCGGAAGCCATTGCAGCCATTCGGCAAAAACTTCAGAAAACCCAGCCGCTGCTGTTTTCGCCGCACAAATGTGTCGATGCAGTCGAAGCCAGCACGCTGCCGCTTGCTGAAGGTTTGAAGAAGGAACGGAGTTTCTTCCAGGAATGTATGGAAAGCCCACAGCGGGCTGGCCTTATCCATGCATTTTTCGCCGAACGCGCCGTTGCGAAAATCCCCGAAGCCAAAGAGACACCGCGCGAGATTGGCAGTATCGGCGTAATTGGTGGCGGCACCATGGGCTCCGGAATTGCAACGGCCTGTTTGCTGGCCGGTTATGACGTCACTTTGACGGAACGCGATCAGGCCGGACTCGACCGCGGCCTGGCAACGATCACCAAGAACCTTGAGGGGGCGGTTAAACGTGGCAAGCTGGCCGCCGACAAAAAAGACCTGATCCTGTCTGGAAAACTGTCGTCGGCCGTAGACCTCAGCGCCCTATCCCAAGCAGACCTGATTATCGAGGCCGTCTTTGAAGAAATGGACGTGAAGCGCAGCATCTTCACCGAACTCGACAAAGTGGCGAAAGACGGTGCGGTGCTGGCGTCCAACACCTCCTATCTCGACATTGACGAGATCGCCTCCGTCACCAACCGGCCGCAAGATGTGATCGGGTTGCACTTCTTCTCACCGGCCCATGTCATGCGTCTCTTGGAGGTCGTCGCCGCCAACAAAACCGCTCCTGATGTGGTCGCGACCGGCTTTGCCTTGGCAAAGAAATTGAAGAAAGTTGCCGTCCGCGCAGGTGTTTGTGACGGTTTCATCGGCAACCGCATTCTGTCTTTCTACAAGAAGGCCGCGGATTACATGATGATGGACGGCGCTTCGCCGGAAGAAATCGACACGGCCATAACCGACTTCGGTTTCGCGATGGGGCCTTATCAGGTCTATGACCTTGCCGGGCTCGACATCAGCTGGGCGACCAACAAACGCCGCGCGGCGACCCGCCCCGCAATTGAACGCTACATTCCGATCCTCGACCGGATTTGCGAAGAGGGCTGGTTCGGCCGCAAAACCGGACGCGGTTTCTACATCTATGATGACGACGGCATCCGCCCGAATCCGGACGCGCTCAAGATCATCGATGAAGAACGGGCAAAAGCCGGTATCACGCCGAAGAAATTCACACCGGAGGAAATCGTCAGCCGGTTCATGACGGCAATGATTTCTGAAGCGATCCGGGTGCTGGAAGACGGCATCGCGCTGAGGCCAATCGACATCGATGCGGTCTATCTCTTTGGCTATGGCTTCCCGCGCTTCCGCGGCGGCCCGATGCACACAGCCGACCAGATTGGTGCGGCGGAACTGGTCAAACGGATCGAAAAATTCGCCCGCGAAGACGGGTATTATTGGCAGGTTCCAGGTCTTCTCCGTCACATGGCGGAAACCGGCGGAAGCTTTGCTGAAAAGAACGACGTCTGACGATTATTAGTCTGACAACTGCTTGAAGTGGCTGTCACCAATGAGGTTTGTCATCCCGGGCGCAGCGATAGCGGAGACCCGGGATCTACTCGCTCGCAGAGCCGCCGAAAGATACTCAAAAACTTCGGCCAGCAGAAACGAGAATGGATCCCGGATCAAGTCCGGGATGACAGTTTTGGACAGGCTGGTCGCAAAATCAAACCGCAGTCAGGCCGCCATCGACCGAGATGGCCTGACCGTGGACCGCTGTGTTGTCGGGGTCCGCAAGCCAGAGCACTGCCGAGATAACCTCTTCTGACCGAATGACCCGGCCCATGGGGCTGCGTTTTGTGAAAGCCGCATCAATCTCGCCGACCGGTCTGTTCTGGCTTTCCGCCATGGCTTCTGAAAAATTCTGATACATCGCGGTTTGTGCAAAAGACGGACACACCGCATTGATACGCACACCGGTTCGCCCGGTCTCATCTGCAGCAGATCGGGTCAGGCCGATGACCGCGTGTTTTGAGGCCGCATAGGCTGACAACATGCCAGCACCGACCAGGCCGCCCGCAGAGGCCATGTTGATGATGGCGCCCCGGCCTGCTTTCTGCATCACCGGGATCTGATACTTCATACCCAGAAACACGCCGCGCACATTGACCGCAAACATCCGGTCGAGATCTTCGACAGGCAGGCTGGTCAACGGTTTGAGATCATGACAAATCCCGGCGTTGTTGAAGGCAACATCGAGCGATCCGAACCGGTCCATGATCTGCCCGATGTGCGCTTTGATCTGCGTCTCATCACCGACGTCATAGGCTTCAATCCAGACATCCGCTCCGGTCTCCTGAAGCTCCGCCTTGATCCGCTCAAGACCCGCTTCGTCCCGGTCCGACAAAGCCAGCCGGGCGCCGGATTCAGCGAATTTCCGCGCAGCTTCTGCCCCGAACCCACCAGCGGCACCGGTGATCATCACTGTTTGACCGGAAAATCTCTGTTCAGCCATGTTGGATTGCCTCCAGGCCGCCCGCTGCAAACATTGGAACGGCCTTCCCCAATCTCAAGCCTTGTTCTGGATTGGAAGCATTGCCGTCGAGCGCGCGTTTTTTGACGCCCTGCAGAATGGCGCCCATACGGAAGAAACAGAATGCCAGATAGAAGCCAAAATCTGGAATGCCGGACAGCCTCATCCGGGCGCAGTAGGCTTCGACAAACTCTTGATCTTCCGGGATGCCCAGCGCTTTCCGGTCAACCCCGGCAAGACCGCGCCCCTCTTTGCCGGTCGGGCACTGCCACTGCATGATCAAAGCCGCCAAATCGGCAAAGGGATGGCCGATGGTCGAGAGTTCCCAATCCAGCACCGCAACACATTTGGAGCTGTTTTCGGCAAACAGCATGTTGTCGATCCGATAGTCGCCATGAACCAGGGTTCTGCGGCCGTCGTCCTCAGGAATGTTCTTATCCAGCCAGGCGATCAGCTCATCCATTTCCGGAATGGTCCCGGTTTCGCTCGCCCGGTACTGTTTGGTCCAGCGGTCGATCTGGCGGCGATAGTAGTTCCCCGCCGGGCCATAATCGGCCAAGCCAGCCGCCTCCAGATCCACCGAGTGAATTGCAGCAAGCACCCGGTTCATTTCGTCGTAGATTGCCGACCGGGTAGTAGTATCAACGTCCTGGATCCGGGGATCATCAAAGTTCCGCCCTTCGACCAGATCCATGATGTAAAAGGCCGAGCCAATCACATCATCGTCCTCACATAGAACATGCATCCGGGCGACCGGAACATCCGTTGCTGCGAGGGCCTTTTGAACCCGGAACTCCCGGTCAACGGCGTGGGCGGATTTCAAAAGCACACCCGGCGGCTTACGCCGCAAAACATAGGCACCTGAGGGCGCGGAGAGCCGGAACGTCGGGTTTGACTGCCCCCGGTTGAATTTTTCTGCCGTCAACGGCCCTTTGAACCCCGGCAGGTTTTGCTCCAGCCAGGATGCCAGTCCCTCAATATCCAGTGCCGCAGTGGTCATCAAACGAACCTCACCCGGCGTTGGAGTATTTGCGCAGTTCGACACGGGCAACCTGCCGGCGGTGCACCGCATCCGGGCCATCGGCAAACCGCAGGGTCCTCAGGTTCGTCCACATGGAAGCCAGCGGGAAGTCCTGGCTGATTCCGGCAGCGCCATGCACCTGCATCGCTTCATCGACAACCTTGAGCGCCATCAGAGGCGCTACAACCTTGATCTTGCTGATCCAGGGCTGTGCTGCCCGAGTACCTTGGGTGTCCATCATCCAGGCGGCTTTCAGACAGAGCAGCCGGGCCATTTCGATTTCCATACGCGCATTGGCGATGATGTCGTGGTTGGCTCCAAGATCTGCCAGTTTCTTGCCAAAGGCTTCGCGACTGAGCGCCCGTTTGCACAAAAGCTCCAACGCCCGTTCCGCCTGGCCGATGGCGCGCATGCAGTGATGAATGCGGCCCGGACCAAGGCGCCCCTGCGCCACCTCAAAGCCGCGTCCCCTGCCCAGCACCAGATCAGCCTCCGGCACACGGACGTTGGTGAAGCGGATGTGCATATGACCGTGTGGGGCATCATCGGTGTTGAAGACATGCATCGGCCGCAGGACTTCCAGCCCCTCCGTTTCCGCTGACAGCAGGAACATGGAGTGGCGGCTGTGCTTGTGCGCGTCTGGATCTGTGCAGGCCATGACGATATAGAGCTGGCAGCGGCTGTCGCCGGCGCCACTCGCCCACCATTTGTCGCCATTCAGAATCCAATTATCACCATCTTTGACTGCCGAAAGCGCGATGTTGGTGGCGTCGGAAGACGCTTCATCCGGCTCTGTCATCAGGTAGGCCGAGCGGATGTCACCGTTCAAGAGCGGTTTCAGCCAACGCTCCTTGTGGGCCTCGGTGCCGTACCGCTCCAGCACCTCCATGTTGCCGGTGTCCGGTGCGTTGCAGTTAAAGACCTCTGCCGCAATCCCGACTTTACCCATCTCCTCGGCGAGATAGGCGTATTCCACAGTTGTTAAGCCATAGCCGCGCTCGCTGTCGGTCAGCCAGAAATTCCAAAGCCCGCGTTCCTTGGCCTTGGCTTTCAAGCTTTCTAGGATTTCGATCTGCCGGTCTGTGTGCAAGAATCGGTCCCCAGAGGGATGACGGCCGATTTCTTCATGATATTCGGTATCGAGTGGGGCAATTTCGGTTTCCACCATCCGGCGGACTTGCTCAATCAGCGGACGCACCCGGTCCGTTACTCCAAGATCCATGTTCTTTCCCTCAACAGATTTCGGCGCGCATCCGGGCGATGGCGGCCTCGTATTCTTGTTCCAACCGGTCGACCAGTTTTCCGGCTGGTTCCACAGCCTTGATGGCAGCGATGCCCTGACCTGAACCCCAAATGTCCCGCCAGGCTTTGGGTTGGCTCCCCCCGTCCGGCATCACAGACGGCTGCCACTCGGCTGGTAGGTTGTTTGGGTCCAGGCCGTGCTGACTGATGGACGCTTTCAGATAGCTCGCAGGGTGGCCGGTAAAGAGCGAAGTAAGGAAAACATCTTCCGACGTCCCCTCCACCATCATCTGCTTGTAATTATCGCTGGCATCGGCTTCTTCCGTAGCCACAAATGGCGATCCGATATAGCCGAGGTCCGCCCCGAGAACCCGAGCTGCCAACAAGGCTTCGCCCGTTGAAATCGACCCCGCAAGCAACAACGGTCCGTCAAACCATTCCCGAATTTCCCGAACGAAAGCAAAGGGTGACAGAGGTCCGGCATGCCCGCCAGCTCCCGAACAGACGGCAATCAGACCGTCCGCCCCTTTGTCGATGGCCTTTCGGGCATAGGTGTTGTTGACCACATCGTGCAGAGCGATGCCGCCGCAGGAATGGGCCGCCTCATTGACGTCGACACGAGCCCCCATGGAAGTGATCCAGATCGGCACTTTCCAGCGCGCACAGATCTCAACATCACGTTCCAGCCGCTCATTGGATCGATGTACAATCTGGTTCACTGCAAAAGGTGCGGCCGGCTTGTCTGGATTGGCCTGATTGTAGCGGTCCAACTCCTCGGTGATTTCCTTCAACCACGCCTCGAGTACCACGGGCCCGCCTGGTTCGTCCCGTGCATTTAGCGCAGGAAAACTACCGATCACACCAGCCTTGCACTGAGCAATCACCAGCTTGGGGCAGGAGACGATGAAGAGCGGCGCAGCGACGGCCGGCAGCCTCAAGTTTTGCAGAGCTTTGGGCAGCTCCCGTTTTTGCAGCATTGGTCCTCCCACCAACGAAATCCGTTTTCTTGGCCTTAAGTCGAGCCGTCTTTCAGATAAAAGCGGTTGAGCCAGTCCGCGGACAGGGCCGGCCGGTTTTCGCCTTCAATCTCAACAGTCACAGCCCAGGTAAGATCGAGTTCCCCCGGCTTCAGAGATTTGAGGTTTTGCAAGATGAAGCGGCCGCGGATGCGCACGCCCGCCTTGACCGGACTTAAGAACCGCACACGGTCAAAACCGTAGTTGATGCCCATGACAGCACCGGCAATCTTTGGCTGTGCTTCCAGCCCCATTGCAGACAACAGCGAAAGCGTTAAAAACCCATGCGCGATTGTGCCGCCAAACGATGTTTTGGCGGCTGCATCAGGATCGACATGAATAAACTGATGATCCTTCGTCACATCTGCAAATCCATCGATCATAGGCTGATCAATAAGATGCCAGGACGAGACGCCCACTTCCTGGCCGACGAGGCTCTCGAGAGCCTCAACCGGCAAGGCGTTTTCTTGCACGTCCGGGATCACCCATAGGCCTCCTGGAAGAGATCGGGGCCGGTCTCGACATTGATACCGCCGCTGACCGGGATGATCGCGCCTGTGACATAGCCGCCGCCAGCCCCGCACAGGTACTGCAGTGCGGCCGCAATATCTTCCGGGCAGCCGACACGGCCGAGTGGAACCTGGGCACCAACTTTGCCACGGACATTTTCATCCGCAGTCGCAAAGGCAGTCATCTTGCTGACGAAAGGTCCGGGAGCCAGGGCATTGACCGTAACCCGCCGCCCGGCAAGCTCCTTTGCCAGAATTTTCGTGAGGTGATGGACCGCCGCTTTGGAGGCTGCATAGCTGTAGGCCCGGTCACCATGGGGTGTTTCGCCCATCACAGAGCCGACATTGACCACCCGCGCTGGATTGTCATCTGACGCGGCTGCATCGAGCATCGGCAGAAGACTTTGGGTCAGATGGAAAAGCCCGGTGACATTGAGACGCATCACCCGGTCCCAAGCTTCATAGGGGAATTGGCCAAGCGGCATGCCCCAGCTGGTGCCGGCGTTGTTCATCAAGATGTCCAACCGATCAGCGCGCTTGCCAATTTCTGCAGTGAGTGCAGCTATCCCTTCTTCGGTTGCCACATCGCCACTGAATCCTTCCGCCTTGCCCGAATAGCCGAGCGCGTTCAGGTCCTCTGCCGCCCGCAAACAGGCCTCTACTTTGCGGCTGGCGATGAAGACCCGGGCACCAGCGGCAACCAGACCTTCGGCCGCCATACGGCCAATACCGGTTGCTCCGCCGGTGACCAGGGCAGTCTTGCCGGCAAGGCCAAACAGTTTTTCAGGTGTCATGCAGTCCCCTCAGCGAATTCTTTGCGAAGGGTCAGTTTCGACACCTTGCCGGTTGCGGTCAGTGGCAAGGCATCGACGTAAACAACGTTATCGGGCAGCTGCCATTTGGCAAAATGTTCTGCCAGCATATCGATGAGCTCGTCCTTATTGGGTTGTGCCCCATCCCGGCCTTGCACAATGAGAAGCGGGCGCTCGTCCCATTTTGGATGCGGAACCGCAATTACTGCGCAACTCGCCACTTCCGGATGGGACATGACGATGTTTTCCAAATCCAGCGAACTGATCCATTCACCACCCGACTTGATCAGATCTTTCGAGCGGTCAGTGATCACCAAAAAGCCGTCATCGGTGATGGCAGCGATGTCGCCGGTGCAGAACCAGCCCTCAGCATCAAACACCTGCTCAGAAGCTTCTGCGTTCTCAAAATAACCGGAGGTGATCGTGTTGCCGCGCACATAAAGATGACCCGGCGTCTTGCCGTCATGCGGCAAGCGGTTGCCGGCATCATCAACAATCTTCAAGTCCACACCGAAGACCCGCCGGCCCTGGGACTGTTTGCGGTCAATACGGTCGCTCAAGCTCCAGTCATCCATGCTCGGCGGTAGGTTGCCCTGAGTTCCCAACGGGCTCATCTCCGTCATGCCCCAAGCATGGCAGACATTCACATCTCGGCTTTCAAAACCTTCGATCAGCGAGCGTGGTGCGGCGGATCCGCCAACGACAATGTCTCCCAGACCTTCCGGCAAGCGGCCCCGCTGATTGATCTCATTCATGAGCCCCAACCAAACTGTCGGTACACCCCAAGCTGAGAAAACTTTTTCGCGGTCCAAAAGATCAAACAAGCTCTTACCGTCCAGTGCACCACCCGGGAAAATCATGCTGGCACCAGACAAAGGTGCGGAATAGGGCAAGCCCCAGGCATTCACATGGAAGAGCGGCACGACCGGCAGTATTTTGCTGCCTTCTTGAAGCACTTTTGGAAGGGTTACACAAAGACTGTAAGCATGCAGAACTGTGGAGCGGTGCGTATAGAGCGTGCCCTTGGGGTTTCCGGTGGTGCCGGAGGTGTAACACAGGCCCGCCGCCGTATCTTCAGGGAAGTCCGGCCAGTCCATCGATTGGGGCTGGCCATCCAGGATTTCCTCATAACAAAGAACACCATCCAGAGAGGTCTCCGGCATATGTGCCCGGTCTGTCATAATGACGACCCTGAGGTCCGCTGGCAGATGCTCACGCAGCTTTTCGATGATCGGCACAAACGTCAGATCGGTGAACAGCAGCCGGTCCTTTGCATGATTGATGATGTAAATAATCTGCTCGGCCGACAGACGCGGGTTGATCGTGTGGCAGACGCCACCGATCCCGGAGATGCCATAATAGAGTTCAAAATGCCGGTAGCCGTTCCAGGCCAGGGTTGCGACCCGGTCGCCAAGCCCGATCCCCAAGCCCTGAAGCCCATGCGCCAGTTGCGCGATCCGTCCGGCCGTTTCCTTGTAGGTTGTCCGGTGGATGTCGCCTTCGGTCCGGACAGAAACAATTTCGCTGTCTGGAAACGTGTCGGCTGCAAATGTGATGAGGTCCGCAATCTTCAGCGGACGATGCATCATCTGTCCCTTCATGTGTTTCCTCCCAAAAACACCAAAGTAATTATCACGCGATCATAGGCAGGTTTTTCAAGGTGAGACAAACGTCTCCTTGAGAAAAATGCCCTTCCGCAACTGCACCTTGCTCCCTGCCCCAACGTCGGCCTGACTTGCCGGGCCATCGCTGGGCACACATTCTAAGGTTACGAACCCGTTCGCAAGCGAATCAATCGCTGAGTTGGCCACACTTGGAAAGGTGAGGTGCCACCAGCAGACACATTACGGCCAATCTCAAGTGCCTGATAATTCTACTAAGGATCGAGTTGAAATGCAGTTCAACTGCACTAGCGGCGGTTGAAGCCGGCTTAGCGAATGAGATTGATGCGGGCCGGATGAGTTTCGATTGCAAGACGGGTTTCATGGAACGGCTCACCGTCAAGGTTCATCTGGATCTCGTCGCGCGTTTCAATCGTCACCGACCGCACCCGGCGCATGATCGCGATGTCTTGAAGGCGTGCTGGATCGCCCTCGAACAAGACCGCCAGCAATTCCGAGACTTTTCCCCGGTCGGGCATCGGCAAGATGGTCAGGTCCAGCAACCCATCGTCCAATTTGGCTTTGGGGCACAAGCGGATCGCGCCTCCCGCGCGGCGGCCATTGCCGATCGCAAGCGCCAGAAACGCGCCTTCCCATTGAAACCCTTCGGCTTCAATGCGCCCAGCGGAGGCGGCGAGCTCAGAAAACCGGTGCAGCCCTGTGAAGAGATAAGCTGCTCCGCCGAACATTTTTTTTAGTTTGGGATCGGTTTGTGAGGTCACCTTAGTGCCAAAGCCGCCGGTTGCCATATTTACAAACACCCGGCCATTCACAGTGCCGATATCGGTCGGCTTTGGCGTCGCCCGGGCGGCGAACCGCAAACACGATATGATGTCGGCCGGGTCTAACCGGATGTGGCGGGCAAAGTCGTTGGCCGTTCCGAGCGGCAAAACTGCAAAAGCAAAAGGTGGAACCTCATTGCCAGGCAGCTTCCCAAGAACGCCATCGACCACTTCATGGATCGTGCCGTCTCCGCCCGCGCTCACCAGGACATCGATTTTTGCCTCTTGATGCTCCCGCAATGCCTCTGCTGCAAACCTTTCTGTGTCTCCGGCCTCATACGTCACCCTGACAGACACTTCATGGCCCATGGCCCGAACCGCTTGGACCGCAGAGCGGACATCAACCCGGCCTGCGGATTTGCCGTTGAGGATGAGGCGCAGGTGACGTTTGTTCAAACTGATCTCCTAAGGTTCAAGGATGTTATCCGGGCAACATGGATTCGCGGTCCGTTCGGGCCGATCTCGCCTCTTCCGCCAGCCATTTGCGGAAGGCGGCCACAACCGGTCGCATGGTCCGGCCTTCCGGATAGACAAAGAAATAGGCTGTCTCATGGCCGGGTGCGATATCGAACAGGCGCACCAATCGGCCGGACGCCATCTCCTGTTCAATGAAAAACCGCGGGATCAGGGCAGCACCGGCATGGTGGATCGCCGCTTCCGTGATCATGACGAATTGTTCGAACCGGGCACCTTGAAAGGCTGTGTCCGTTTCCACGCCAGCGCTGTCGAACCATTGCCGCCAGGCCAAAGGCCGGGTTGCCAGCTGCAGGCGCGGCACACGCGTTAAGTCTTTTGGTGTACGGATATTGTGCCGGTCTCGGAACGCCCGGGAAGCCACAGGAATGACTTCCTCATCAAACAGCTTTTCTGCGATTGCGCCGGCCCAGACCGGATCACCATGGTGAATAGCCCCATCGAAGGGTTCTTCGTCAAAATCAAATGGCTGCAAGCGCACACTGAGATTTAATCCAGCATCCGGATATCGCCGGGCAAAATCCGCAATCCTTGGCGCCAGCCAACGCGTACCGAAGGTCGGCAAAACCGCAAGATTGAGCACATCTGCGCTGCCGGCATAAGACATGACTTGGCGCGTCGCCGCGGTCATTTGCTCCAAAGCACCCCGAATATCATGAAGATAAAGACGTCCCGCATCGGTCAAGACAATGCGCTGACGCACCCTGCGAAACAACTCGACCCCAAGACGGTCTTCCAGATGGCGCACCTGTTTTGAGACTGCGCCTTGCGTCAGATGCAGTTCTTCTGCCGCACGGGTAAAACTCAAGTGCCTGGCCGCACATTCAAATGCGATCAGCGTATCGGCCGGCGGCACAAAAGCCCGCTTCATCTCTCTTTCCTTCACTTCATTCCATTTCGTCATGAATGATGGAGAAGGTTTCGCTTTTCTGCAAATGAATTTTGGGTATTTTTGCCGGAAATAGAATGACCTGCCCAACTAAGGGTGCCCTTCGAACGATAGCGGCCGGTATATTCGCGGCCCGGGAGATCCATTATGAATGCACCGGCAAATGTAAAATCGTCCCCCGCTGGCGGCGGCACCTTCAATTGGCAGGACCCGTTCCGCCTGCGCGATCAGCTGAAGGAAGACGAGCAGCTGATCATGGACACTGCGCACGCCTATGCGCAGGACAAGCTTCTGCCACGTGTCATTGAAGCTTACCGCGAAGAAAAGACCGACCGGGAAATCTTCAACGAAATGGGCGAACTGGGCTTGCTCGGCGTTACCCTTCCCGAAGAATACGGCGGTGCAGGCGCGTCCTATGTTGCCTATGGCCTGGTGGCACGCGAGGTCGAGCGTGTCGACAGCGGCTACCGCTCCATGATGAGTGTCCAGTCCTCGCTGGTTATGTATCCCATCTATGCCTATGGCTCAGAAGAACAGCGCAAAAAGTACCTGCCAAAATTGGCCAGCGGCGAATTTGTCGGCTGCTTCGGCCTGACCGAACCGGACGCAGGATCTGACCCGGCTGGCATGCGGACTCGCGCAGAAAAAATCGACGGCGGCTACAAGCTGACCGGCTCGAAAATGTGGATCTCCAATTCCCCGATTGCAGATGTCTTTGTGGTCTGGGCGAAATCCGAAGCCCATGATGGCGCCATCCGCGGTTTTGTCCTTGAAAAAGGCATGAAGGGCCTCAGCGCACCAAAGGTTGGCGGCAAACTATCTTTGCGTGCCTCGATCACCGGCGAAATCGTCATGGACAACGTCGAAGTCGGCGAGGATGCTCTGCTGCCAAATGTCTCCGGCCTGAAAGGTCCATTCGGCTGCCTCAACCGCGCCCGCTACGGCATCGCCTGGGGCTCCATGGGCGCTGCAGAAGACTGCTGGACCCGGGCCCGCCAATACGGCCTCGACCGCGAGCAGTTCGGCCGCCCGCTGGCACAGACCCAGCTGTTCCAGAAAAAACTCGCCGACATGCAGACCGAAATTTCCCTTGGCCTTCAAGCAGCGCTGCGAGTTGGTCAGCTGTTCGACGCCGGCCAGATGGCCCCGGAAATGATCTCCATCATCAAACGCAACAACTGCGGCAAGGCCCTGGACATTGCCCGTCAGGCCCGAGACATGCACGGCGGCAACGGAATTTCCGAGGAATACCACGTCATGCGCCATGCTCAGAACCTGGAAACGGTCAACACATATGAGGGCACGCATGATGTTCATGCCCTGATCCTCGGTCGTGCTCAGACCGGCTTGCAGGCATTTTTCTAAGAGTTTTCTTCCTTGAGAAGCAGGTCATTTGGCCCGCTTCCACTTTCTCGGGGGCCAAATGGCAAACCAAACTGCGGATGCCGTGATTGTTGGCGGAGCCGTAATGGGTTCGTCTGTGGCGTGCCATCTCGCTCAGCGCGATGATTATTCCAGACGGATTGTCGTCGTCGAAGCTGACCCAACCTACGAGATCTGTGCTTCCGCCCGGTCTGCGGCCTCCATCCGCCAGCAGTTTTCCAGCGCGATCAACATCGAGATTTCGCTCTATGGTATCCGATTTCTGCGCGAGATCGGCGCTGCCCTGGCCGTTGATGGCGATCAGCCTGCCATCGATCTTCATGAAGGCGGTTATCTGTTTCTGGCAACACCGGACAAACTGTCTATCCTTGAGGAAAATCATAAGCTTCAGCAGGAGCTTGGCGCGGATATCGGATTTTTTGATGCGGCCGGACTATCTGAGAAATTCCCCTGGCTAAACACAAACGATCTGGCCGCCGGCTGCCACGGGATCACGGGCGAGGGCTGGTTCGATGGCTATGGCCTGATGCAGGCCTTCCGCAAAAAAGCCCGTTCTCTTGGTGTTGACTATGCGTCAGGAAAGGCAAGGGTCGAACGCGAAGTGAACGGCGGTTGGACGGTTCATTTGCCCGATGGGTCCGCCATCAGCACTCCTGTTGTGGTCAATTGTGCGGGTGCGTCTGGGGGCGCAGAAATTTGCCGTCAGGCTGGGATCGACGTGCCCATCGTGGCCAAAAAACGCTGTGTCTTCACCTTCGAATGCCGCGACCAGCTTGAGCGGGTCCCGCTCTTGATCGACCCGACTGGCACCTACGTGCGTCCCGAAGGCACGGGCTACATTTGCGGATCGGCACCACCGGAAGATCAGGATCCGGACTGTACCGACTTTGATGTCGACTACGGCCTGTTCGAAGAACACATCTGGCCGGTGCTTGCCAACAGGGTCCCGGCCTTCGAGGCGATCAAGCCCGGTGCGGCCTGGGCCGGCACCTATGACATGAACCTTTTCGACCACAACGCCTTCCTGGGTGCTGTTCCAGGTGTTGACGGGTTTTATCTGGCACTCGGATTTTCAGGGCACGGATTACAACAATCGCCCGCCGTCGGCCGCGGCCTTGCCGAACTGATCGCAACCGGCAGCTATCAGACCCTTGATCTGACGCCGTTGTCTATCGAGCGATTGGCCGCTGACCAGCCGATCATCGAGAAGAACGTGGTCTAGGCACAATTTACAATAAGGTCATTTTTGCTTCGCGCAATAGCGAAATAGATCGGCAACTGAAATCCAGGATTGTTTTGGTCTTTTTTGAAGCCAGGCTGGCCTTAAAGGTCTATTCAGATGGACGATGCTTAGCTGCTCCAGCCATATTCGCACTCTAGCCCGGTGCAGAAGGCAGAAGTAGATCTGGCGAGAGTCTTGCTCAGCGGATTTTGGGCAGCAAGCCAGTTTCCGTGATAGTATTCAGTTGAAACTGTCTCGACAGACTGGTTATCGAACCGAAATCACCTAAGAGTATTTTTGTGTTCATTGAGATTTCTCGCAATGAGGAGAGCTTGGGTGTCTTTTTGGCTAAGTACTAATTCAACATTGCGATCGCACTATTTGACTGACGCAATTTTGGGCGTCGTTGTGTTTGGAATCGCGACATCTGTACTTTTACCATCAAATGCATATTCCCAAGAAAAGAGTAAATTCACAATTGTTTATGCTGCCGATTGGCCACCCATATCATACGGAATTGGCGGAGCGGTCGATGGGATTCTGCCACGGTTAATGGGCAAAATATTTACCGGAAACAATGTCGTTGAAGTTGTTCACCATGGACTTCCGTGGGAACGGGCGCAGCATTTGTTTCACCAGGGGAAAGTCGACGGGATGGTGGCCACTCCCACCACAAAGCGTTTGTCACATTCTGCGCGAAGCGACGAAATTGCGATCCAAATTCCTTTTCAGCCAATTGTTCGTCAGGACAGCGAACTGGCAGACGTAAGCCTATTTGATGAGAATCTGAGCGCCCTGAAACACTACCGCTTTTGCGATGTCCTCGGAAATGGATGGGCCAAAGAGTTTTACGGGAAACGAGATATCGAGTATTCAGTCGCACCAACAATAGACCATTGCATTCAACAACTTAACTTGAATCGTGTCGACATTGTAATTCATGCACTTCCAGTACTAGAAGTCATCAGGGCTAAACTTGACTTGGAGATAGAATTGGAGATTCTTGATCTAATAGTAGATGGTGGCCATAGGTTTCCATTGATGGTTTCGAATAAGTTCGAAGATCAAAAACGTGTCCTAGACAGTTTTGACACCAAGGTCACAGATTGGCGGCGGACAAACCGGCTAAATGAAATTATGGAAGAATTGGTGAATATGGAGAAGCAAAAAGTAGGATCGTGAATATTCTTACTTATCTGTTTGAAATCGAATTCATTCCGCTACTTGCAGAGTCGACTTCGAGCCTTGTCCATCATCACTCTCCGCCTCTTCAGAAGCACCATCTGATACTTCATCAAAACCGTCACTTTCCGGCTCGGCGACAGTCATTTCATCGGCTGGGGACGTTTCCGTTTCTAAATCCTCACCTACCGGCGACCCATCAGCCGATCGAAGAGCCTCACCTTTCATCTCTGCCCAGTCGACAGCCCTGGAAAAACAGTCCTCAAGAAATGTGCTCAGCCGCTGGATGCGGGTTTTGTCCGGTTCAAACGGCGGAGATTCGTGCCGCAGATAGGCCCGCTGGGCAAACAGCAATGTCATTGCATGAAGACCAAGGTCCGGTCGCCCAAAGGACTGTGTCAGAAAACCGCCCTTCACCATCTCGTCGACGCCAACCGTATAGCCTTTTTGGCTTTTGAAGGAGCCGACCAGCAAATTGCGCAGGTCCGGATCGCACGAGGCACCGTCCATGCTGCCAACGCTGATCACCGGCAAACCTTTGTCAGTCACCCCTTTGATCGTTGAGCGCATCGACTGACAATCCAGCACAATGACCTTGTTGTGACGTTTGAGAAGCCTGTCGACCTGTTGGCGCAAGGCCGTCAGGTAGGGTGTTGAAAACAGCAACACACGTTGTTCGACTTCTGTTTCTCCCGGCTCCTCACCCTCTAGATAGAGCCGCTTACCGTCCAGCGTCGTGACAGGACATAATGCGGAGGCCGGATCTTCAGATACACTCAGTGGTGTTTCCGGATCGCGATCGAGATCGATGACATACCGGGACACGGTTGATCTGACGACGGTTGCATCAAGGTCCGCACTGAAACGCATCACATCTTCAAGGCGCCAGGAGACGTCCGTCTGCAGCCGCCCGGTCGCGTTTAACCGGCGTCCAACAACAGCAGGAATCTCCGTCCCGCTGTGTGGCAGGCATAAAATAAGTGGGCTCTGCCCCTTATCTACCAAAATCATGCTGCACCGCCCAATTGACGATCCCGACGTGTCATCACCTTGGATAATTTCCTTAGCGGAAACAAGACAATTTCTACTCGCTGCGCCCTTGAGACTTTCTCATGAGAAGCGTCATCGGGGATCTTCTATTAAATACAACAAATTATTCATTATCGACAAAATACGCACATATCGTCGCAACTGACAATCAGGCCAATCGATCACAAAGGCGGCAATTCTCGACGATCGGGGCAAACATCCATCGGCCTGACAAAGTTTCCTTGACCGGTGCCGATCTGCGCGCAATGTTGCACGAAACCCACCCGGCCCGTGTGGCCGCATTACTTTCAGCTTCGCAAGGGCTCGGCCCTAATCACATGAGGACACCGCCATGCCGCTTCGTTATGGCAAGGAATTTTTGATGATTCCGGGACCTACCAATGTTCCGGACGAAGTTTTGCGGGCCATGCACCGGCCAGCAATCGATATCTATGAAGGCCCCTTGCTGGAGACGACGGACTATTGTTTGTCTGGCCTCAAGAAGCTGTTTCGCACAGACGGCAAGACTTACATTTATGCAGCAAACGGCCACGGTGCCTGGGATGCGGCACTGACCAACACACTAAACAGGGGTGACAAGATCCTTGTTCTCCACTCTGGTCTGTTTGCTGCAGGGTGGGGCGAAGCATCCAAACTGTTAAATCTGAATGTCGAAGTGATGCCGGGAAGCTGGCAGGCCGCGGTCGATCCGGTAAAACTGGAAGAGCGTCTTCGGCAGGACGCCGCCCACGAAATCAAAGCTGTTCTGGTGGTCCAGGTGGACACGGCCTCCGGCGTTTGGAATGACATCGCCGCATTGCGCAAGGCGATCGACGCTGCCGGTCACCCCGCCCTTTTCATGGTCGACACCATCGCGTCTCTGGGCTGTATGCCTTTTGAGATGGATGAATGGGGCGTTGATGTCGCCCTGACAGGGTCGCAGAAGGGATTAATGTCCCCGCCAGGGCTCTCTTTTGTCGCCGCTGGCCCGAAAGCCGACAAAGCCCATGAAACGGCCGATCTTCGCACAAATTATTTCGACTGGACTTTCCGCCAAGGACCCGTGCACTACCAGAAATATTGCGGCACACCTCCAGAACATATGCTTTTTGCATTCCGGAAGGCATTGGAGATCGTATTCGAAGAAGGGCTCGAACAGGTTTGGCAGCGCCATGCTCTGCTGGCAGATGCGACCAGAGCTGCAGTCACCGAGTGGGCTAAAGGCGGAGGCCTGGAGTTCAACATCGAAGATCCACGCAACCGGTCGAACAGCGTGACCGTGGTCCGATTAACAGATAGCAAGCCGGAGCCGCTCAGAACCTTCACGCAAGAGGTTTGCGGCGTCACCATTGGTGGCACGATTGGCGAACTGGAAGATCAAGGCATCCGCATCGCCCATATGGGGCATGTCAACGCGGTGATGCTACTAGGCACACTGTCTGCCATCGAACTAGGGATGGCAAAGCTTGGCATTGCGCATGGCAAAGGCGGCGTTCAAGCCGCAATCGACTATCTCGGCGGCGCGTTGTAAAGCGTCCGCCCGCCGGATGTCAGAGCCGCTCTTCCAGCCGGTCGCAAATCGTCCTTAGCACCTTGATCCGCGCATGTTTTTTGTTTTCTGACGAAACAAGCGTCCAAGGCGCATAATGGGTTGATGTCCGGTCAACCATATCCCCGGCTGCAATGGCATATTGGTCCCATTTCAGCCGGTTGCGCCAATCTTCGTCGGTGATCTTGTGTTGCTTGTATGCAGTCTCCTCACGCGCTTTGAAACGCTTGAGCTGCTCTTCTTCGGAAATCGCCAGCCAGAATTTGCAGACGAGGTAACCGAAGTCGGTAAGTTCCTGTTCGAACTCATTGATTTCGTTGTAGGCGCGCAGCCAGTCGTCGTGTCCGGCAAAACCCTCGACCCGCTCAACCAGCACCCGCTCATACCAGGACCGGTCGAAAATCGCGAAATGGCCCTTTCGCGGTAAGCGCCGCCAAAACCGCCACAGATAAGGCCGTGCCTTTTCTTCGTCCGTGGGGGCGGAAATTGGATGAACCTTGTAGATGCGCGGATCAAGCGGCCGGATCACCCGCCGGATCGCTCCACCCTTGCCGGCGGCATCGTTTCCCTGAAACACCAAAACAACGCCCGTTTTGGACATGGATTTGCGGTCAGACAGCTCCGAGAGTTTTGCCTGATACCGATCCCGAAGCTCTTCGTATTCCTTTTTTTCCAGCGTCTCGGTCAGATCGATCGCATCAACCGCTGTTTCCCGCTTAAGCCCCCCAACGACCGGCGGGGCGGCGACAGAAGTTGGCTCCCCATCTTCGAGCTTAAGTGTCATCGACCGGGCGACCGTTTGCCCCAGCGCCGCATCCCGGTATTCCGGATCTTGCGATGGGATCACAAACCAGGGCGCAAACCCCATGCTGGTTTCCAGGATGATTTTTTCACCTGTCTCACTGGCTTTCTTGTGGTGCTTAACCGCCGCCCAATCGGCAAGCACATGCCGGGCAGCATTTTTCTTTTCAATTTTCTTCAAGCGGTCTTTTTGAACGTCTTTGGGTAGAACAAACCAAAATTTCAGGATCAACACATCTTCATTTGCCAGCATCTCTTCAAATCGACGTATCCGGACAAGTGCCTTTTCAAACGCATCCTCATCGATCTTCTTGTAGATTCTGTCGCGCAAAACCGACTGATACCAGCTGCCGAAGACAATCGCTGTATCCCCTTTTGCCGGCAGATCCCGCCAATAACGCCAGAGCGGCGGGCGCAACCGCG
The DNA here is from genome assembly GCF_965216085.1 of Roseibium sp. Taxonomy (GTDB): domain Bacteria; phylum Pseudomonadota; class Alphaproteobacteria; order Rhizobiales; family Stappiaceae; genus Roseibium. The sequence continues at coordinate 5,424,602 of NZ_OZ244138.1, forward strand.
CTTCGTCCATGGGGTCACCGTAGGCGTTACAGACCAGATGGCGCGCATCCATCCAGCCATAAAGCCGGGCCACCGCTTCACCCTTTCCCGCACCATCGAGACCGTCGACCAAGATGAGCGTGGAAAATTGTTTCTTTTCAATGACTGGGAGTTGAGCCGCCAGCAGAGCTTCGCGAATTTCCGGTTCCAATTTCTTAAAGGACTTTTTGGTCATCTTTTGCGGCATGCGCGCTGATTCAAACATCCAGCCCTCCAATTCCGGGTAATCTGAGGACATCTTGAAACAGCATTCACGAAAAAACCACACTTCGACGCGTCCAAGAGCGTCTTATGTGGCCGGAAAAAGAAAAATCCCTGTTGGAGGATCCAAACAGCACATATATGAAATCATGCCGAAGCCAAATTCGCGGCCTCGCCCTATTCGAGCATCTATGCCATTGAGCATTTTCAGACCGATGGACTTTCGTGACAGACTTTCTTGATCCCGTCCTGACTTTCATCGCCGACAATCCGTCTTTGGCCGGACTGATTTGTTTCCTGGCGGCAATGGGCGAGGCTTTGTTCCTCATAGGCTTGTTTGTGCCGACTACCGTCGTCCTCGTCGGAGCAGGTACGCTTGTCGGCCTCGGCAAACTCGAGCTGATGCCACTGCTCATTTGGACAACGCTGGGCGCAACCGCGGGCGACGCGGTCTCTTATTGGATCGGCTGGAAGTTCAAGGACACGATAAAAAATATCTGGCCGCTCTATAAATACCGAAGCATGATCGAAAGCGGCGAAGAATTCTTCAAACGGCACGGTGGTAAGAGCGTGTTCATCGGCCGTTTCGTTCCCGGTGTAAAATCCGTGGTTCCAGGTATCGCCGGCATGGTCGGCATGAATTTCACCCGCTTTTCAGTGGTGAATGTGACGTCTGCCGTCGCCTGGAGCATCGCTCACATAGCGCCCGGAGTTATTGCCGGATCGGCACTTCATGCCATTAGCCAAATCAGCGTCAGGCTTGCGTTGGTACTGGGTGCGCTGCTGTTCATCGTCTTTCTCAGCGTCATGCTGGGCCGGTGGCTGATCCTGATCATCCTTCCCTTGTTTCCGAATGCGCATGCGGCAATCGCCCGCTGGTTCTCACGGCGGTCGGATCGGATCTCACAATGGATCGGGCATAATTTTGACCCAGCCCATCCGCGCTCAACTGGTATGCTGGCCTCCACGATCATTTTGCTGATCTCGATGCCAGCCTTTTTCTGGCTGATCGGCGAAGTGGCACCAAACGAGCCGATGGTGCGGGCCGATCTTGCGATCCTCAATCTATTCGACAGTTTGCGAACACCGCTTGGCGACAAGATCATGGTTTTCATGACAACGCTCGGGGACGGCGTCGTCGTCACCGCGGTCGCAGTTGCTGTTGCACTTTATCTGTTTGCCAAAAAAGCCTGGCGCCGGGGCATCGGATTTGTCATTGCAATTGCAGGCACCGCTATCTTCGTTCCGCTTCTCAAGCTCATGCTGCACCGCTCGCGGCCAATGGAACTCTATACTGGCGCCGATGCCTATAGCTTTCCGAGTGGGCACGCGACATTGAACGCGGTGCTTTTTGGCATCTGTGCGGTTCTAATCGCCCATGAACGGAGCCGCTGGGCTAAAGCGGCCATATTCTCGGTCACCGTCACCTATGTCATCGCGATCGGCTTTTCCCGCATCTATCTTGGCGCCCACTGGATGTCGGACGTTCTGGCCGGCCTCTTGTTCGGAACCGCAATTGTTTCCGCTTTCGCCTTTGTGTTCGGCCCCATCCACAACGAAAAGATCGGCCGGCTGACTGTTGCAGGGATCGTTTGCGCCGTGCTTGCCGGGTTCGGTGGCTGGCACGTCCATCGTTCATTTGATGCGGCCCTGGTGACCTACGCGCCCCAAGTTCATAAAGAAATCCTGCAAGCAGCAGATTGGCGTCAAACCACTTGGCAAAGCCTGCCTGCACAGCGGATAGGGTTGAACGGCGATGCTGAAGAACCGCTGGTAATCCAATATGCCGGGCCGCTTACGGACTTTGCCAGCTTTGTCGAGAAAGACGGCTGGGTGCGTCCGCCGAAATGGTCACTTTCCACCGCCGGCGGATTTGTCGAAGGCGAAACGCCACCAGACTCGTTGCCGATCCTTCCGCGCAGCCAGAACGGGCGTCAGCCGGAACTCGTACTGATCCGCAATGATCCGGAAACTGCGAAAGGCGGGCGATGGGTCTTGCGCCTCTGGCCGAGCCGGTTCGAAATCATGGAAGGTGGCACACTTGAGCCGTTGTATGTTGGAAGTGTGGTCCATGAAGACATTCTGCGGCCTATGGGCGAGTTTTCCGGGCCCAAGACAGATCGCGACCTTCCGGACGCTGACAACAATCCTGCGCGGCTTGTACCTGGCGCTGTTACCCGGCAACGGCCCGGCGGGCCCCCTGTGGTTCTGGCACGTAGGCCTGAACAACCTGGTTTGGCGTCACAGACTGGCAACTAAAACCTTTGCACATTAACAACCCGAATTTGGATGAGTGCCAAATCAGGACTGTACTTCTTTCTACTCAAGTGTCTGATTAAATTTGTCTTTGGCACTCTTCTGCGTACTGCTTAACGGTATGGCTACCTACTTTTAATACAAATTAGTTTTCTCACAGATGGGGCGCAAATCCCCCTTGCGCTTCAAGCCTTATATTCATATATTCGAAAATAACATTGTGAGGATTTCAATGACTGAATTTACGCCTGTTCTCAGTTTTGGTGGCGGCCTTCTGATCGGCCTTGCAGCTGTGGCCCTGATGATGATGCATGGCCGCATCGCTGGTATCAACGGCATCGTCGGCGGGCTGCTCAGCCTGCAGTTCAACTCCGATTGGGCCTGGCGTGCGGCATTCCTCGCCGGCATGGTGGCCAGCCCGCTGGTTCTGCTCGGGATTACCGGCCAAATGCCGCAAATCAGCATACCCTCCTCACCGGCTCTCTTGCTGGCCGGCGGTTTCCTGACCGGTGTCGGCACAACACTCGGGTCCGGCTGCACCAGTGGTCACGGCGTTTGCGGCATGTCCCGCCTGTCCACCCGGTCTATCGTCGCAACCATGACATTCATGGCGACCGGTGGGATTACCGTTTTCCTCATCCGTCACGTGTTTGGAGGCTAATTATGTTGCGATTGATATCTGCCTTCGGCATTGGCCTCGTATTTGGTGTCGGTATTTTAGTGTCCGGCATGGGCAATCCCGCCAAAGTTCTCAACTTCTTTGATATTGCAGGAACCTGGGATCCAAGCCTTGCCTTCGTTATGGGCGGCGCCCTGTCTGTTGCTGCAATTGGTTACCGGCTTGTTTTCCGGATGGGTGCCCCGGTATTCGCTGCCAAATTCTCGCTTCCTACCCGGACAGAACTGGACATGAAACTGATCGGTGGATCGGCTATCTTTGGCATTGGATGGGGCATGAGCGGATTTTGCCCGGGCGGGCTGGTTCCTGTCCTTGGCATTGGACTGAGTGAACCATTGATGACTGCAGGTGCAATCGTTGTTGGAATATTGACCGCGCGCTGGATCATCAGCATTGGTCAACGCCACACATCAGCCCCTGCCTAACTGTACATTTGGTCCTGCCAGACACAGGGAGACCCTTATGAGCTCTTCGAATTACCCGGTCGATATGGCCATTGTTCCAGTCGTCAAACCCTTTTTTGATCCAGCTACCAACACCATCAGCTATGTGGTCAAGGATCCCTCATCGGATGCCTGTGCCGTGGTCGACAGCGTCATGGACATCGACTATGCAGCCGGCCGGATCACGTACGATTCCGCCGATGAAATCATTTCCTACATCCAGGAAAACGGTTTGGAACTGGAGTGGTTGATTGAAACCCACGTTCACGCCGACCATCTATCCGCCGCGCCTTATATTCAGGAAAAACTCGGCGGCAAACTTGGCATCGGCGAAAAAATCACCGTCATTCAAGAAACCTTCGGCAAGGTCTTCAACGAAGGCACAGAGTTTCAACGCGACGGCAGCCAGTTCGACAAGCTGTTCAAGGACGGCGATACCTATCAGATCGGCGAGATGACGGCCTTTGCCATGTATACGCCGGGCCACACGCCGGCTTGTATGGTCCATGTCATGGGGGATGCCGCCTTTGCCGGAGACACCTTGTTTATGCCCGATGGCGGATCGGCACGGGCGGATTTCCCGGGCGGCGATGCCGGAACGCTTTACGATTCCATCCAAAAGGTTCTGTCTCTGCCGGACGACATGCGCCTCTTCATGTGCCACGACTATGGCCCCAACGGCCGCGACATTGCCTGGGAAACCAGTGTCGGTGACGAGAAGGCCCACAATATTCATGTGGGCGGCGGCAAGACGCGGGACGAATTTGTCCGCTTCCGCACCGAACGCGATGCGCAGCTCGACATGCCTAAACTGATCATCCCATCTTTGCAGGTCAACATGCGCGCCGGAAAGCTGCCGCCCGCCGATGAAAGCGGCAAAACCTTCTTGAAAGTGCCGGTCAACGGCCTCTGACTTGAAACGACAAGGATGGTGGCAGCGATGAAACTTGCGGCAATCGACAAGCATATCTCGGTCAGCGCCCAGATTAAGCCGGAAGACCTGCCCGACATTGCGCAACAGGGCTATCGGTCGGTGATCTGCAACCGGCCCGATGGTGAAGCCGCCGACCAGCCGACCTTTGAAGAAATCGAGACTGCAGCCAAAAAACTGGGCCTCGAAATCCGTTACCAGCCCATCACGGCCGGCAAGGTGCGCGACAAAGATGCAGACGCGTTCGGCACGCTTCTCAATGCCTTGCCAAAACCAGTTTTAGCCTATTGCCGGACCGGAACCCGGTCCGCAACGCTTTGGTCGCTGTCGCAAGCAGAAACCCTTCCGCTTGCCGGGATCCTGTCGAAAACCAAATCAGCAGGCTACGACATGGCCGGTGTTGTCCGCCGTATCGCCAACGGCGGCCGGACGCCGACTGAAAGCGCTGAAGACGCGCGATTTGATGTTGTGATTGTCGGTGGAGGGGCAGCTGGAATTTCAGTTGCCTCGAGCCTTTTGTCCCGCAAGTCAGATCTCAATATCGCGATCATTGACCCTGCGGACGTCCATTATTACCAGCCGGGCTGGACCATGGTCGGCGGCGGTATCTTCGATGCGTCTGACACGGCCAAGACCATGGGATCTCTGATCCCCTCCGGAGTCCATTGGCTGAAATCGGCGGTCGCGGCTTTTGAGCCGAAGGACAATGCGGTGGTTCTGGATGGCTGCCGGGTGGTGAAATATGACCGTTTGGTGGTTTGCCCGGGGTTGAAACTCGATTGGCACGGGGTTGAAGGTCTGGTCGACACGCTCGGCAAGAACGGTGTCACCTCCAATTACCGCTACGATCTTGCCCCCTATACCTGGAAGCTCGTACGCGAGATGACGTCCGGCAGAGCGCTCTTCACCCAGCCGCCTATGCCGATCAAATGCGCCGGGGCGCCGCAAAAGGCGATGTATTTGTCTGCAGATCATTGGACCAGGACCGGGCGGATCGGTGAGATCGATATTCAGTTCATGAATGCGGGCGGGGTTCTTTTCGGCGTCAAAGATTATGTCCCCGCGCTGATGGATTACGTGGACCGGTATGGTGCAAACCTCAACTACTTCCACAATCTCATCGCGATTGATGGACCTGCCAAGAAGGCCCGGTTCGAGATCCGGGAACCGGATAAAGATCCGCTGCATGTCGATGTCGAGTTCGACATGATCCACATAACACCGCCGCAAACGGCACCGGACTTCATTCGCGTCTCGCCGCTGGCCGATGTGGCTGGCTGGGTCGACGTAGATCAAGCAACATTGCGGCACAAGACATATGACAACATCTGGTCGCTCGGAGATGTGATGAACGCGCCCAATGCCAAAACGGCGGCGGCCGCGCGCAAACAAGCTCCAGTGGTGGCAGAAAATATTGTGTCCGATATCAAGGGGCACAGTGCGACTGCGCAGTACGACGGTTACGGCTCCTGCCCGTTGACTGTGGAGCGCGGAAAAATCGTCCTTGCAGAATTCGGCTATGGCGGAACGCTGTTGCCGAGCTTTCCACGTTGGTTGGTGGACGGGACCAAACCAACGCGGACCGCATGGCTTTTAAAAGAACGGATCCTGCCCCCCATTTATTGGCGCGCCATGTTGCGCGGCAAAGAATGGATGGCGAAACCGGAGAAAGTCACTGCAGCCTAGGGGGACTCCTTGCCCCCATAGGACCACAGATCGGCGTTCTGTGGCCCCATCACCCTTCCGAGCCGGGCAACCGGCTCGGATTCTTTTATAACTGCGCCCTTGTAACAACGCTGCAAAGCGCAGCCCCCACGACCATCAGGCAAACCTTATGAGCGGACTGAAACGTTATTTCCCCATTCTTGAATGGGGAAAAACCTATGACAAAGAAACCGCAACCAGCGATCTCGTTGCGGCTGTCATTGTAACGATCATGCTCATTCCGCAGTCGCTTGCTTATGCCTTGCTGGCGGGACTGCCCCCGGAAGTCGGCCTTTATGCGTCGATTGCACCGCTTGTGGCCTATGCGATTTTTGGCACCAGCCGGGCGTTGGCGGTTGGACCCGTTGCCGTGGTCTCTCTAATGACGGCCTCCGCCGTCGGTCAGTTCGCAGAGCAAGGAACACCAGAATATTTGGGCGCGGCCATTGCGCTCGCCTTCATCTCCGGTCTCATGCTGGTGGTGATGGGCTTTTTCCGGCTCGGGTTTCTGGCCAATCTCTTAAGCCATCCGGTGATCTCCGGCTTCATCTCAGCATCCGGCTTGCTGATTGCCTCCAGCCAGCTGAAACATATTCTCGGCGTTCCGGCGAACGGTCATACGCTTTACGAGATATTGTTATCCATCGTTTCGAATTTGAATTCGGTGAACTGGATCACTTTGGTGATTGGCGCTGGCGCGACCGGCTTTTTGTTCTGGGTGCGCAAAGGGCTGAAAAAACTGCTGCTCGGTCTGGGTTTAAAACCGTTTCTGGCCGACATCCTGACCAAGGCCGGCCCCGTGGCCGCTGTTGCCGTTACGACGCTGGCTTCGGCGGTGTTTTCACTCGGTGAGAAAGGCGTGAGGATTGTCGGCGCTATCCCCTCCGGCTTGCCCGTCCCGCAACTGCCGAGTTTCGACAGCGAGCTCTGGCTGGCCCTTGCCGGACCGGCACTGCTGATCTCCGTGATCGGTTTTGTCGAATCTGTATCCGTTGCCCAAACATTGGCGGCAAAAAAGCGCCAGCGGATTGAACCGGATCAGGAACTGATCGGCCTTGGCACCTCCAACATCGCCTCTGCGCTGTCCGGCGGCTATCCGGTCACCGGCGGGTTCGCCCGCTCCGTGGTGAATTTCGATGCTGGCGCGGCAACCCCTGCGGCCGGAGCCTATACGGCGGCCGGCATTGCGCTCGCCACCTTGTTTTTAACGCCGCTGCTGACTCACTTACCTCAGGCGACGCTCGCCGCCACGATCATCGTTGCAGTGTTGTCGCTGGTTGATTTTGGCGCTGTTAAACGGACTTTTGCCTACTCAAAAAGTGACTTTTCGGCGATGGCGGCGACCATCCTGATCACGCTCTTCTTCGGTGTTGAACAAGGAGTTGTTGCCGGTGTTGGCCTCTCCATAGCGCTATACCTCTATCGCAACAGCCGGCCGCATATGGCAATCGTTGGCGTGGTTCCGGGCACCGAACACTTCCGCAACATCGACCGGCACAAGGTGGTGACCGGTGACCGTGTCCTGACCCTGCGGGTCGATGAAAGCCTGTTTTTCGCCAACACGAGGTTCCTGGAAGATAAAATCTATGCGTTGGTTGCCGACCGGCCGGACATTGAGCATGTCGTTTTGATGTGCCCGGCGGTCAACGAGATCGACGCCAGTGCACTGGAGAGCCTGGAAGAAATCAACCACCGGCTATCGGATTCCGGCGTCTCTTTTCACTTGTCAGAAGTTAAAGGCCCAGTGATGGACCGGCTCAAGAGAACGGACTTCCTGGACCATCTGACCGGCCAGGTCTTCCTGAGCCAATATGAGGCGCTGGTGACGCTGGATCCGCTGACAGCCCATATATCGGAATCGCACACGCCGAAGAAACCGGCCCGGTCCGATATCTGGGCAGGCCCTGAAATTTAGAGGGAAACCTTTTTCGTCTTAGTTCTGGGTATTTTGCGCGGATTGCAGAACCGGCTGGATCGCTTCACAAAAACGGAAATGCACAGGCGGACGTTCGCCTTCCTGCACCATCAGACCGTTCGTCCCGCGCGGCTGCACTGTGACCAATTCAATTGCCTCACCACCATCGTTCAACAGGCAATTGATCGCCGCACGCTGGGTTCTCAGCTTATCTTTCTCTGCACCATAGACCTGGCAAATCCGGCCTGGCGTTTCCAAAAGGCCGCGATAGATCGCAATCGCTGATCCGGGTGCATTGCGGTCAATGCGGGGAGCCGGACAGTTGCTTAAATCCCTGACCCAAATGCCTTGGGCAAACTCTGCGAACCGCAAATCCAGCGTCTTGCCCTTTAGCAGCGGCGCCGATCGGGGAACCGACAGTTTCCGGTCACCCTTTCCCGCGACCGCTGGTGCTGAGAACGCCGCCGTGAGCGCAAGAATAACCACACCCAAGATGCACCGGTTCATAGAAATTCCCCTCCAGTGGGACCGCCCATGTTCCTCACGCGTCCCGCAAACCCAAATGGAGACAATTTCTCGGCGGACGTCAACTTCTGCGATATGCCAGCTTGCATTTTTCGAACAAAAATGGAACAAAAAAGGAATGAAAACCGATAATCATTCGGCAGGCGGGCGAATTGAGCTGAATGACCCGCTTGCAGATGGACGCCAATCGGAGACCGCGATCAAGGTCTGGCGCGGGGCGGCCCGGCTCATGCGCCAGCGCCAATTCGCCTGTGCGGCCGAAGTTACACTCGCATCAGCCCGGCGCGCCGACCTTCTGGCGCTTGGTCCAAAACACGAGCTTTGGATCATCGAGGTCAAATCCTCGGTGGCTGATTTTCGGGCCGACCATAAATGGCCAGACTACCGGCAGCATTGTGACCGGTTTTATTTTGCCACCCATCCAGATGTGCCTTTGGACATTTTTCCAGAGGAGGCAGGCCTGATCGTCTCAGACGGGTTTGGCGCTGAAATTCTGCGGGAAGCACCCGAGCACAAAGTCGCGGCCGCCACACGAAAGGCTGTCACCCTTCGCTTTGCTCAAGCCACAGCCAACCGGCTGCATGATCTTCTCGACCCTGACGGGCGCCGGTTGTTTGATGGCCTTTAAGCACCGCGATCCTATTCAAGAACGGATCAAGGAAGGTTGCAGTGAAACGGCCACACAGGGTCAACGTCGATGTTGGCCTATTTCCATAAACCCCAGAACGCCGCCCCGACCTTGAGCCGAGGCAGGGTCTATCGAGTCCCGGCTCGAGGCCGGGACTGAGAGGGTTGGTCGAAACGTCAAACAAACAGGTTTGTCAGGCTCTCCAGATATTCCTGTTTGCCTGAGACCGGCTGCGGTTCCAGATCTTTCGAGTGAACGCGTTCGGCCAAGGCTTCCAAAGAACCGCCACCGTTCAGGATTTCCTGGTTCTCCGGTTTTTGCCAACCGGCATAGCGATCATCGACAAAACCTTTCAGGCGGCCATCTTCGATCATCTCCGCCGCTGCCTTCAGGCCGCGGGCAATAGCATCTGCCGAGCCGACATGGGCTTGGATCAAATCGACCGGATCGAGCGATTGCCGGCGCAGTTTGGCATCGAAATTGGTCCCGCCCGAGGTAAAGCCGCCGGCCATCAGGATCTCGTAATAAGCCAGTGCCAGTTCCGGGACATTCATACCAAAATGATCGGTATCCCAACCGCATTGATAATCGTTGCGGTTCATGTCGACGGAGCCGAAAATGCCGAGCGAGCGGGCCATATGCAGTTCATGCTCGAACGAGTGACCGGCGAGGATCGCATGGCCCTGTTCGATGTTCATCTTGACTTCGTTCTCCAGACCATAAGCCTTTAGGAAACCGTAGACGGTCGCAACATCATAGTCATATTGGTGTTTGGATGGTTCTTGCGGCTTCGGCTCGATCAAGATGGCGCCTTTAAAGCCTATTTTATGTTTATATTCGACCACCATGTTGAGGAAGCGGCCCAGCTGATCCAGCTCCTGTTTGATGCTGGTGTTGAGCAGGGTTTCATAACCCTCGCGACCGCCCCACAGCACATAGTTGGCACCGCCCAGGCGGTAAGTGACGTCCATGGCGTTTTTCACCTGGGCCGCCGCATAGGCGAAGACATCTGGGTTCGGATTGGTGGCAGCTCCCGACATGTAACGGCGGTTTGAAAACATGTTGGCCGTGCCCCAGAGAAGCTTCACGCCGGTGTCTGCCATCTTCTTTTCAAAGATGTCGGCAATTGCATTCACATTCGCATTGCTTTCGGCCAGCGTCTTGCCTTCCGGCGCAATATCGCGGTCGTGGAACGTGAAGAACGGCATCCCGAGGATCTGGAACATTTCGAAAGCAACATCGGCTTTGAGTTTTGCTTGTTCCATCGGATCGCCGCCGGCCGCCATCCAAATGCGGTTGAAGGTCTCACCGCCAAAGGGGTCAGATCCCGGCCAGCAGAAGTTATGCCAGTAACAAACGGCAAACCGCAGATGGTCTTCCATGCGCTTGCCGAAGACCACTTCATCCTTGTTGTAGTGGCGGTAGGTCAGCGGGTCGCGGCTGTCGGGTCCGGCAAATTGGATCGGCTGCAAATCGCCGAAAAAACCAGTGCTCATGAATTTTCTCCTTAGAAACCGGCTTGCTTGAGCGCCGGATAAAGCTTGCGCCACCGCTGATAAGCATCGGCGTAGGCGGGAATGAGGCTAGGGTTCGGATCAATGGTCGTTTGGAGGGCGGGTTTGGAAAAAATCCCGTCCGTTGACCCAAGCGCCGCCGCCTGCCCCAGCCGGGCGGCACCAAGCGAGGCGCCAAAGTCACCGTCAACCGGCACCTCGATAGATACTTCCAAAAGACTGGCGATGATTTCCAGCCAGATTTGTGAACGAGACCCGCCGCCGACGGCCAGAAGTCGGTCGACTTTGGTTCCCGCGGTGCTTAAGGCAATGAGGCAATCCTTCAAAGCAAAAGCAACACCATCCAAGACCGCATGGGTTAGTTCTGCATCATCTGTCTCATGCGAAATGCCGGCAAAACCGGCGCGGATCGCAACGTCGTTGTGCGGTGTGCGTTCACCGCCAAGATACGGCAAAAACGATACGGTCGAAGGCCCGGATACAGCACCAAGAGCTGCTGTCAGATCACCAGGGGCCGCCTTCAGCCGGCCGGCAAGCCAATTCAGGCTATCGGTCGCCGACAGGATCACCCCCATCTGATGCCAAGTTTTTGGGACAGCATGGCAAAAGGCATGAACAGCGTTGTCTACATTGGGCGAGAACCGGTCATTGGTGACAAAGAGCACCCCCGAAGTGCCCAGGGACACAAAACCGGAACCGGGTTCGACAGCACCAACACCGCAAGCGGATGCCGCATTGTCACCGCCGCCGCCCGCGACAACAGGCGCGGTTTCAAACCCCCAACGGGCACAAAGGTCTGATTTGACCTGACCGGAAACTTCCGACCCCTCAACAAGTTTTGGCATGTTGCCGCGGGTCAAGCCTGTGGCGGCAAGAAGATCATCACTCCAGTCCCGCTTGGCAACATCCAGCCACAGCGTACCGGCGCTGTCGGACATATCGCCAGCATAGATGCCCGTCAGCCGAAAACGCACATAGTCCTTCGGCAGCAAGACCATTTCGGTCCGGGCGAAGACATCTGGTTCATTCTCGCGCACCCACTGCAGTTTTGGTGCTGTAAACCCTGGCATCACCCGATTGCCGCCAAGGCTTAGAAACTTCGGTTCTGCTTTTTCCAGATCCGCACATTGTTGGGCCGACCGGCCATCGTTCCAGAGAATACAGGGACGGAGCGGCTTGTCCGCCGCGTCCAGCAACGTGGCCCCATGCATATGGCCGGAGAGACCGATACCCTTAACGGCAGCAAGCTCCTTGGGCGCCTGTCCTTTGAGACTGTCCAGAACGGTTTCGCAGGCCGTCCACCAACTGTCCGGATCTTGTTCAGACCAGCCAGGATGCGGGCGTTCCACCGTCAGATCCGCAGCCGCAGAAGCAATCAATGCCTGATTTTCATCCAATAGGATCGCTTTGACCGAGCTGGTGCCGATATCAAGGCCAATGTACATGAGGTGCGTTCCTCATTTGAGTTCAAAAGAATGTGCCAGCGGTGAGCTGGCACGCATTTTTTTAGCCCCGGCCGGAGGCGGTTCACGCTCCGGCCGAAGCTCAATACTTAAGCGGCAGCAATCTCCGGATTGATCGCACCCGGCCCCGGGATGGCGCCCGGAGGGCATTTGCCGAGAATAATCATGCCAAGCAGATCATCTTCGCTGACCTTGTCGACCTCTACGATACCGACAACTTGGCCGTTTTTCATAACGGCCGCCCGGTCGCACATGGCTTTCACTTGGTGAATGTCATGGTCGATCAGGAAGATGCCGAGGCCCTGTTTTTTGAGCTCCTGGATCAGGTCAGTCACCATCTGGGTTTCATGAACGCCGAGGGCTGCTGTCGGCTCATCCATGATCAGGATCCGGGCATTGAAGTAAACCGCTCTGGCGATCGCCACCGATTGGCGCTGGCCACCCGACAGAGCCTTTACTGGCGCCTTGAACTTTTTAAAGTTCGGATTGAGCCGGCCCATGATCTTCCGGGTTTCCGCTTCCATGGCGTCGTCGTCGACAAACCCGAGCGGGGTAGTCAATTCCCGGCCAAGGAACAGGTTCGAGGCTGCATCGAGATTGTCCGCCAGAGCGAGCGTCTGGTAGATCGTCTCGATATTGAGCGCGCGGGCATCGCGCGGCGAATGGATGTTGACGGTTTTGCCGTCGATCCGGATTTCACCGCTGTCCGCTTTGTAAGCGCCGGAGAGGATTTTGATCAACGTCGACTTTCCGGCGCCGTTGTGGCCAAGCAAACCGACCACTTCGCCTGGAAACAGGTCCACCGTGGCGTGATCGACAGCATGCACCCCGCCGAAGGAAATGCAAATGTCGTTGAGTTCAACGAGAGGCGTTGTCATGTTCAGTCTCCCGTACGTTTGCGGTAGATGATGTCAACCAGGACGGCGAGTACAAGTACAACGCCAACCACGATGTTTTGCAGCGGCGCATCAACGCCGACCATGGCCATGCCCGATTGTAAGGATTGCATGATAAGTGCCCCGAGGATCGCGCCATAAATGGTGCCGACACCGCCGGCAAGTGCGGTGCCACCAATCACGGCGGCGGCGATTACTCTAAGCTCATCGAGTGTGCCGATGTCATTGGTTGAAAAACCAAGACGGGCCGAGGCCACGGCCGCAGCGAGCGCGCATAGGCCGCCCATGATGGCGAACACCTTCACGGTCAGAAACCGAGTGTTGATGCCGGATAGTTCTGCAGCGTCCGGATTGCCGCCGGTGGCGAAGATGTACCGTCCCAGCCGGGTCCGTTGTGCAACGACAGTCATGATGACGGCAATCACAATCAAGAGCAGGACTGAATAGGGAATGCCATAGCCCATGGTCAGACCTTCCGGCAGAGTTTCTCCGGAGGCTTCGAAAATCCGTTTTAAGCGGGCTTTCGGAATGTCGTAGGCGTTCAGGATCGCAACAAAGCCAAGAATGGAAACCGTTGTGATACCGGCCATAACAACCTCGGCCCACATCGGCTTCACCGGGAAGCCGTGCGCGGATTTCCTCCGGCGCGAGGCAACTTGCAGCCAAAGCACTGCGCCAACGGCGAGGACGCCGAGGATCCACGACCCGGTTTCACCCATAGTACCGCCGATGCCACCAATCATGGTGAAGGTTTCATCGAGCGGACCAATTGTCTGGCCGCTGGTGATGAACCAGGCGACATTGCGCCAAACCAGCAGTCCACCAAGGGTGACAATAAAGGCCGGGATTCCTAGATACCCGATCATCCAGCCCTGGAAGGCACCGATGATACATCCAACCACAACACCAGACAGGATCGCGAGAACCCAGATCCCCGAGTGACCAAGGCCCATGAATTGGGGCAGAACATCCGTCTGTATCACTGCCATAACAGCTGCCACGGTCGCCAGAAGCGAACCCACAGACAGATCGATATGGCGGGTGACGATGACGAAGACCATGCCGGTTGCCATGATGGCCACGGAGACGGTTTGGATCGTAAGATTGAAGATGTTGCGCGGGGTCAGAAACCGGCCATCAGTGAACACATTGAAGACCAAACACAGGACGATGAACGCCCCGATCATGCCCAGAAGGCGGGTGTCGAGTTGCAACGCGGTAAAGAAGTTTCGTGCTGCCGGGCTTTTTGAGCCGGACAGTGCCGTATCGGACATTGAGGTTACTCCTGCTTGGAGACCATTTGCTTTTACGAGCCGGGTGGCCTGCCCCCGGGGATTCAGCCGTTCCGGCGTCCCTGTCGGGCGGCCCGGAAAAGGTCCCGGGCCGCGCGTTTTTGAAGGTGTTTAGTTACAAGGAGCTGGGCCGTTTTCGACGCCCTGGCAGAGATCTTCCTTGGAAATCCAGCCCGCATCCACGACAGCCGTCAGGTTGTCTTGCGTAACCGGAAGCGGTGCCAGGAACTTTGCGGTTAGCTCTGTGCCACCTGGAGAGGTCCAGGCGTTTGCACCGTCCACGGAGGACATGTCACCGCCTTTGGCGAGCGCAACAGCGATTTCACCAGCTGCTTTGCCGAGATCGCGGGCGTCTTTCCAGACGGATACGGTCTGGGTGCCACGGGCAACGCGGTTCAACGCGGCATGATCACCGTCCTGACCGGACACAGGTGTTCCTTCCATGCCCTGGGCCGTTAGAGCGGCAACAACACCACCGGCGGTGCCGTCGTTGGAGGCCACAACAGCATCAACCTTGTTGTCGTTCGCGGTCAGGATCTGTTCCATGTTGCGCTGAGCGTTCGCTGGCAACCAGCCATCGGTGTAGGCTTCACCTACAATCTTGATATCACCGCCATCAATTGCAGCCTGCAGGATTTCCTGCTGACCGCCACGCAGGAAGTCCGCGTTCGGATCCGTTGGGGACCCTTTGATCATGACATAGTTGCCCTTCGGCTGAGCAGCCAGAACAGCGCGTGCCTGCATGCGGCCAACTTCGACGTTGTCAAAAGTCAGATAAAACGCACGATTGTCGTCGATCAAACGGTCGTAACCGACAACTGGGATGCCTTCGTCGGCAGCTGCCTGAACAGCCGGACCGATCGCTTGAGCGTCTTGAGCCAGGATGATCAGTGCGTTGGCACCCTGTGCAATCAAGGCTTCAACATCTGACAGCTGTTTTGCAGAAGAGCTTTGCGCATCGGCGGAGATGTAGGAAGCGCCCGCGGCCTCCAGAGCGCCCTTGATTGCAGCCTCATCGGTTTTCCAGCGCTCTTCCTGGAAGTTTGACCAGCTGACGCCAACAACAATGTCAGCAGCATTGGCCGCGGTCAAAGCGGTCGCGGACATAAGGGCGCCCGCCAGCAGAGTGGTGAACTTGCGCATCGTGTTACTTCCTCCCGTTGGCGAAGCCTGAGTGTCCTCAGCTCCGCCTGAAAATACAATTTTGTCTGGACCGGAACGTTTCCAGCCGTAGATGGGTAAGCCTTGTTGTTATTTTTTTTGGACCCCGAAAAAAAGTTGCTCTAAAGCGCGGCTCCTGTCAACATGGTTTTGTAAAACTTTCCGTGCGAAGAGGGGACTTCGGACGTAAAAGACAATAAAAGCCCGGAAAACGCGGCGTAAATATACAATTTGGGAGCGAGCGCTAGCAACATGACACGCAAAGCGGACAGGGATCAGATCCGGCGGCAGAACAGAAGTATTGTTCTTCAGGCCCTTCGCCGAAACGGCCCGACAGCCCGGATTGACTTGGGCAAAATCACCCGGCTCAGCCCGGCGACAGTGACGGCGATCACGTCTGATCTTCTGGATCAGAAACTGGTCGTAAGCGTTGAAAGCGAGGAGCCGAAATCGCATCAGTCCAGAGGGCGGCCGCGGACGCTTTTGCGGCTCAACCCAGGTGCGGCTTATACCGTGTGCATCCGTTTGTCGGTAAATACGATCGACCTGTCTCTGGTCGACTTTGCCGGCACAATCACCGCAAATCGCAGAACCAGTTTCGACAGCGCTTCGGCGGACACAAACACTTTTCCCCCGGCCTTGATTTCAGCCATTCAGGACTTTTTGACAGATGCAGGTGTCCGCATTGATCAACTGCAAGAGATCGGTGTTGCAGCACAGGGTGTGGTTGAAACGGAAACGGGGCTGGTTGCCTGGAGCCCAGCCTTCTCGGGCCGGAAAGTACCTATCATTGCTCCGCTTGAGCAAGCTTTTGGCGCTGACTGCTATATCTCCAATGATACCAACATGATCACCGAAGCTCTGCATTGGTCTGATCCGGAGCGTTACAGCGGCACATTCGCCGTTGTCATGCTCGATTATGGTGTTGGCATGGGGCTTTATCTCGACAATCACCTGTTTTCCGGCGCCAGTGGAACTGCAGCGGAGTTCGGTCACGCCAATCATATCCCCGGCGGGGCCTTGTGCCGGTGCGGCAAAGAGGGCTGCCTTGAAGCCTATTTGTCCGACTATGCACTGGTGCGTTCGGCGTCACAGCTTCCCGAAAACACCGACCCGGCAACCATTGAAGCCGGGGTTTCCGGATTAAAGAAACTGATCGAGCGTGCAGATGTCGGTGACGAAAATGCACGTAAGGCCTTTCATCAGGCCGGGCGTGTGCTCGGCTATGGCCTAGCCCGTGTGATTGCGCTCATCGACCCGAAGCGCATTGTTCTGACCGGTGCTGCCATGCGCGCCTACACCTTCATGGAAAAGGGGGTTTGGGAAGGGCTTAAAGACGCACTCGTGGAAGATCTGCGCAACAATTTCACGCTCGATGTCATGCCCTGGAATGAAGATTTTATCCGCACCGGCCTTGTTGCCCAGTCTATGGAAAGACTGGATAAAGACTTTTTGGGAGTACAAGTCAAAGCACCAAGGCAGGAAGCTTCATGATCCTGTCTTCTGCACTCAAACCAGGTTTCAGCGTTGCTGTTTTGCTCGCAGCGACATCTGCATTTGCCAATGAAAATCTGGCGCCGTGGACAGAACGGACCATCATAAAAGACGTTGACCTTCAAGCCTTGGCGGCTTCGGGCGATGATCCAATTGAGGTTCTTCAACCATTCGGAGAAACTCTCTTTGAAGCAAAATTCACCAGTTTGGATGGTGCGGGCCGCCCGGACGCGACCGGTGCAATCGTGCCAACCAAGGTGCGCCGGCGATCCCACCTCTCTTTCCAGCGTTTAGCGGGCCCCGACGCCAATGCCTGCGCGTCTTGCCACAATGAACCGGTCATGGGCGGCGCTGGGTCTTTTACGACCAATGTGTTTGTCTCCGAAGGTTTCGAGAGCGCAGATTTCGATACCATTGACCCGCAGTTTTCCAATGAACGCAATACCAATGCCATCCAAGGCGCCGGTCTGATTGAACTGCTTGCCCGGGAAATGACCACGGATTTACGCGGTCAGCGCAGCGCGGTCCTGAAAGACGCCCGGGCCAGCGGCAAACCGGCAACAACCGGCCTTGAAACAAAGGGGATCTCCTTCGGAAGCTTGACCGCGCATCCGGATGGAACCCTGGATGTTTCTGAACTGGATGGCATTGATGACGATTTGACCCTGCGCCCATTCGGGCAAAAGGGTGTTTTTGCATCGCTCAGACAGTTCACCGTGAATGCGATGAACGATCATCACGGCATTCAGGCCAATGAACGCTTCGGCACCCGTTGGACCGGCACTGACGATTTTGATGCCGATGGATTTTCCCGTGAATTCAGTGATGGTCAGATTTCGGCACTGGTTACCTGGCAAGCCACCTTGCCGGCTCCGGGACGCAAGACTGATCTGCCGGAAGTCTGGGAAAAAGCGGCAGCGCGCGGCGAACTCATTTTCGACGAGATCGGGTGTACCTCCTGCCATGTTCCGGCTCTTCCGCTCGACAGTCTTATCTTCCAAGACCCTGGCCCATTTGATACCGCGGGCACCCTGCGCCAGAGCGATGTCGACCGACCCTTGGCCCTCGATTTGGCAACACTGGAATGGGCCAAAACTCTGCCACGCGATGACAAAGGGCGTGTGCTGGTACCGCTCTTTGGCGATTTGAAACGGCACAAAATAGCCGACGCAGCCAACGACACACTCGGAAACGAGCTCCTAGCCCAACGTTTCGTGGCTCGGGACGTGTTCATCACCGCAGAGCTTTGGGGCATCGGCAGCACGGCGCCCTATGGGCATCGTGGCGACCTGACAACGTTAGATGAAGTCATTCTGGCACATGGTGGCGAAGCAACTGACAGCCGCAAAGCCTATTCCGGCTTGGATGAATTGGGCCGCCAATCGATCATCGCTTTCCTGCGCAGCCTGGAGATCACCGAATGAGTTTTCGCAAGATTTCCTGCTATGTCGCGCTCTTCACTACGGTAGCTATCGCACCCGCTATCGCTAACGGGGAAAAATCTCTTGCTCCGGTTCCGAGTTTCAATGAAGAAGCTTCTACAGCCGGAATCCAACACACTTATGATGGTGCCTGGGAGTATTTCGTTGGCGGTGGAATTGCCATCTTCGACTGCAATGGCGACCGGCGGCCGGACATGTTTTTGGCCGGTGGGAAAAACCCAGCCCAACTCTACCGGAACCAAAGCCTTGCCGGCGGGGTCCTGAACTTTGAGGCCATTTCTCAATACGGACTGAGCGAAAAACAGAGTGCCAAAGTCCTTGGTGCCTATCCGATCGACTTCGACAACGATGATGTCTTGGATCTTGTTCTTTTAAGGCTGGGCGAAAACCTGCTTTTGAAAGGCAAAGGCGATTGCACCTTCGACGTTGCCAACCGGGCGCTAAGCTTTGACGGCGGCCGGGAGTGGACCACAGCGTTTTCCGCGACCTATGAGGAAGGGTTAGACTTTCCGACGCTCGCCTTCGGCAACTACGTCGACAGATCTGCGCCCGGCTCGCCCTGGGGCACCTGCCACGACAATTTCCTGTTCCGGCCGGAAACAACAGCGGAAGGATCGGTCAGCTATCCGGAAGCGGCCCGTTTGTCTCCGGGATATTGCAGTCTGTCGATCCTATTTACTGATTGGAACCGCTCCGGCGAAGCCTCCTTACGCATCTCCAACGACCGGCATTATTATCGCGGCGGCCAGGAACAGCTCTGGGCCATTCCAAAGGGACGGCCACCCCGTCCCTACCGCAAAACGGATGGCTGGCAGCACCTTAAAATCTGGGGCATGGGCATCGCGTCGATCGATCTCAACGTTGACGGCTTTCCCGAATATGCGCTTACAAGCATGGGCGACACCAAGCTGCAGAAACTCGATGACGAGGCCGATGAAACAGTCCCGGTTTATCAGGATATCGCCTTTGATCTGGGTGTTACCGCACACCGGCCCTACACAGGCGATGATCTCAAACCCTCAACCGGCTGGCATTCAGAATTTCAAGACGTCAACAACGATGGGCTTTGGGATCTCTTCATTGCCAAGGGCAATGTGGAGGCCATGCCGGATTTTGCGGCATATGACCCGGACAATCTGTTGCTCGGCCAATGGACGGGCAGATTTACTGAGACGGGCAAGGACGCCGGGATTGCGCTGGACCGGCGCGGCCGGGGTGCGGGATTGGCCGATTTCAACTCAGACGGATTGCTTGATTTGGTCGTCGTCAACCGGGCAGCCCCCGTCAGCCTCTTCCGCAATATCGGCGATGGCACTGCGGATAAACCGCGGCCGCTCGGCAACTGGCTGGCGATTGATGTCCGCCAGCCCGGCAAACCCAACCGCCGCGCGGTTGGCGCAAAAATCAGCGTCAAAACCGGCAACCGGACCGTGGTCAAGGATATTCAGATAGGCGCCGGACACGCGTCCGGGCAGCTAGGCTTTGTGCACTTCGGTCTCGGTGTCGTCGAGCGCGCGAACGTGCGTATCAAATGGCCCGATGGCGACTGGAGCCACGGGTATCGGGTTTTTGCCAACTCTCACGTCATTATCGATCGGGGCGCTGAAAAAGCACGTTTCTGGTATCCGGAGTAAACCAAGAACAACTAAAATTGCTCCGGATTGTGCCGCCGATAAAGGAGGCGATCCATGTGGTCAACGTAGCGCTCTGGCTGAAACCCGACTTTCTGAAGCAGCCTGTTGGACCCTTTATTGTCCGGATGAGCAAAGGCGGACACCATTGGTAAGTGGATGGCGGTGTCAGCGACCGCAAGCGCTGCTGACGACAGCTCGGCACCATACCCTTGGCCCCAAGCTTTGGGATGAAAGAAAAATGCCAACTCCGGTCCCCAACCCGGATCGAACGGATCATCATACAAACCGCCCCACCCAATGATCTGCGGATGTCCCTTGAGTCGGACTGTCCATGGAGCAAACCCGTCCCGCCGGCGCCGCCACTCATGGATGGCAATCCGGCGCCGGCACGCCGCCAGGTTCTTATCCTTTTGCGTGTAGCGCATTGCCACTGGATCGCCCAAAAACGCAAAAAGTTCTTGCACCTCGGTCAGTCTCGGCCTTGCGAGCCGTAATCGTTCTGTTTCGATATCCATGCTCAATGACGTCAACCTCCCACCAAAAACGCGTTCCTCAACTTTCTGAAATCTTGTTTGTCAAAGTTAGAAAATTGCGGCCGACTTGGAAGGCAAGTTCAAATCTTTCCAATCCATTGCACTCTTTTTCGCATCAAATTGTCTGGTGATGCAAATTTAATCACGCTCAAAATATAAACTAACCCACTGATGTTTAAGCAATATAATTGCTGAATATTGCACTCCAGTTTTTAATCGTTCTAAAAATATTTGACTAATTGTTCAAATTTTTGCCCAATACCCCGACGAGCGACCTCAAAAAACGAAGGACGCCGTCCCTAAAATCGATCGCCAACCTTCCGGAGATCCCAATGACCCAGACCAAAGCCAGCCCGGATATTGCCGCCGGGCGCTTGCCTCAGGAAGCATATGCTGACAACTTCAGCGATCTGCATCCGCTGCTGGAACCGCACGAGGCACAGGTCGAGGCAGACCGGTGCTACTTCTGTTACGACGCACCTTGCATGCAAGCGTGCCCGACCAGCATCGATATCCCGCAATTCATCCGCCAGATCTCAACTGGCAACCCGACCGGATCTGCGAAGACCATCTTCGATCAGAACATTCTCGGCGGCATGTGCGCCCGCGTCTGCCCGACCGAAACTCTGTGCGAGCAAGTGTGTGTCCGCGAAACCGCCGAGGGCAAACCCGTCCAGATCGGACAGCTGCAGCGTTACGCCACTGACCACTACATGGCAGAAAACGACACGACACCGTTCACCCGCGGTGCTCCGACCGGCAAAAAGATTGCCGTTGTTGGTGCTGGCCCTGCGGGTCTTGCCTGTGCCCACCGCTTGTCGGTTCACGGCCATGACGTCACGCTGTTTGACGCCAAGGAAAAAGCCGGCGGCCTGAACGAATACGGCATCGCGTCCTATAAGTCGGTCGATAATTTCGCCGCACGCGAAGTTGAATTTGTTCTGTCCATCGGCGGCATTGAATTGAAGTCCGGCCAGCGGCTCGGAGACAATCTCGATCTTGCCGAACTTCGCGCCTCCTACGACGCAGTATTTCTTTCCATCGGCCTTGGCGGCGTCAACGCCCTGGGCCTAGAGAATGAAGACAAGAGCGGTTCGATCGACGCTGTCGATTACATCGCTGATCTGCGCCAGGCCGATGACCTGTCCAAACTTGCTGTG
Source organism: Roseibium sp. (assembly GCF_965216085.1). GTDB lineage: Bacteria > Pseudomonadota > Alphaproteobacteria > Rhizobiales > Stappiaceae > Roseibium. The sequence continues at coordinate 5,446,512 of NZ_OZ244138.1, forward strand.
GGGCGGAATGTCGTCGTTATCGGCGGCGGCATGACGGCGGTTGATATCGCGGTTCAAACCAAACTGCTTGGTGCAGAAGACGTCACCATAGCTTACCGGCGCGGCCAGGACCGCATGAATGCGTCTGACTTTGAGCAGCAACTGGCTCAAACCAACGGTGTCAAGATCCTGACCTGGGCACAGCCCAAGTCACTGGTTGCCGAAAACGGGTCAATTTCAGCGATTGAACTGGAACGGACAGAAGATCAAAATGGGTCTCTGACGGGAACCGGCGAAGTCATCACACTGCCCGCCGACATGGTGTTCAAGGCTGTTGGCCAGACATTGGTTCAGACCGATCTCGGCGGCGCATTGACCCTCGAAAAGGGCCGCATTGTGGTCGACGCGGATCGCAAGACAAGCCTCGACGATGTGTGGGCTGGTGGCGACTGTGTTGCCGGCGGCGAAGATCTGACGGTCGCAGCCGTTGAAGACGGCAAGGTTGCCGCTGAAGCCATCAACGCCGCGCTGAGCGCCTGAGAAGTCAGAGGGAGACAGAAAAATGGCTGATCTGACGACAAATTTTATCGGCATCAAATCGCCGAACCCGTTCTGGCTGGCGTCCGCGCCGCCAACTGACAAGGAATACAACGTTGTTCGCGCCTTCAAGGCGGGCTGGGGCGGCGTTGTCTGGAAAACGCTTGGCGATGGCGACCCGGTCGTCAACGTCAATGGTCCGCGCTATGGTGCGATCCACGGCAAGGACCGCCAACTGCTCGGGCTCAACAACATCGAGCTGATCACCGACCGCCCGCTAGAGGTAAACCTGCGCGAAATCAAGCAAGTCAAACGCGACTGGCCGGACCGGGCCCTGGTTGTCTCCTTGATGGTTCCGTGTGAAGAACAGAACTGGATCGACATCCTCAAGGCGGTTGAAGATACAGAAGCTGATGGCGTGGAACTCAACTTCGGTTGCCCGCACGGTATGAGCGAGCGCGGCATGGGTTCTGCGGTCGGCCAGGTGCCGGAATACATTGAGATGGTGACCCGCTGGGTGAAAAAACACTCACGCATGCCTTGTATCGTCAAGCTGACACCGAACATCACCGACATCCGCAAACCGGCTCAGGCCGCCAAAGCGGGTGGTGCCGACGCGGTTTCCCTGATCAATACGATCAACTCTATCGTCAGTGTGGATCTCGACGAAATGTCACCGGCTCCAATGGTCGACGGCAAAGGCGCCCATGGCGGTTATTGCGGTCCGGCGGTGAAGCCGATTGCCCTCAACATGGTGGCGGAAATTGCTCGCGATCCGGAAACCCATGGTCTGCCGATCTCCGGTATCGGCGGGGTGACCACCTGGCGCGATGCGGCCGAGTTCATGGCACTTGGCGCCGGCTCCGTTCAGGTCTGTACCGCAGCCATGACCTATGGCTTCAAGGTGGTTGAAGACATGATCGAAGGCCTCAGCGACTGGATGGACCAGAAAGACTACACCTCGGTCGATCAGATCGTTGGCAAGGCTGTGCCAAATGCATCTGACTGGCAGCATCTGAACCTGAACTACATCGCCAAGGCGAAGATCAATCAGGATCTGTGCATCGAATGCGGCCGTTGCCACATTGCGTGTGAAGACACCTCGCACCAGGCGATCACCAACATGGTCGATGGCGTGCGCAAGTTCGAGGTGATCGACGAGGAATGCGTTGGCTGTAACCTTTGCGTCAACGTCTGCCCGGTCGAAAACTGCATCACCATGGAGCAGATGGCACCTGGAACAGTCGATCCGCGCACCAAAAAGGTTGTCGAAGACAAATACGCCAACTGGACGACCCATCCGAACAATCCGATGGCCGTCACGGAAGCAGCTGAATAAGTCTGACTGCTAAGAACCGAAAACAAACGCAGGCAAGGCACTCCTTGCCTGCGTTTTTTGTTTACCGCTTGCCGTAGTAAAGCCCGACAACATGCTCCGCCTCGGCAAAGAACAGCCAGCGCGACGCAAACGTTCCGATCAGGAAAGTGATTCCTGCAACGGCGACAACCGGCAGGCTGGCCGGCAAGAAAGCGATCAGCAGGATCGGCAGGACGCAGTTCAGCACAAAGGCAATAACCCGGAGTTTTTGCGCATGCTTGCGGCCGACGGTGAACACCATCTCTTTCAAGAGATAGTTGGTTCCGGTGTGTGGTGCTTCAAACAGCCGAACCGTGCCCCGATCCCCAAGCCCGGTCGCAGTCTCCATGGTATGGCCGCGTTCGGCAAAGCGCCGGTCACCAAAAATCCAGTAGAGGCTCTGAACCAGCCCAGCAACCCCGAGAAGCAAAACGGCGCCTCGGCCCTGCCCCGCAAGGATCGCGCCGCCAGCCAGCGACAATGACAAAAGATGCAAGGGTGTCAGCCAGTGGTTCCAACGTGGCACGGTGGCCAGCTGCGCGTAGATCATCGCGGTGGCATATACGGTCGCAAGGCAGAGCAAAGCACCGATCACGCCAATTGGCGCAAGGGTTATGTCGAAGAAAACCGCCGCAAAGGCGTGGATCCCCATGAAGACAAGCGCAAGCACAGAAAGCCAGGCCTCGCGCGACAGCCAGCTCGACCGCCACTGGGTAAAAGCCAGAAGACTGCGTTGCGGATTGCCGAGGTGGAAGGTTGCGGACAGCAAACCGCCGACGGTGGCCACAAAGCCAATGAGGTAAGCAAAAAAAGCGCCCCAACCGGTCACAGCTGGAAGACCAAGGCCAAGCCAGAACAAAAACCCGAAGCCGAGCCCAGATAGAACGGTAAAGATGATCACTGAGGGAGCTGGATGCATCAGATCGCCTCCAGGGCTTTGTCGAGCCACCGTAAAAAACCTGTCGGCGTTTCAGCAACCGGCTGCATGTCTTCAGGTCTTCCCGAATGTTCCATAAGCGTGTCTTTTGGGCGGGGTGGCAGATATTTGTTCACTGGTTTTGTGCCCTGCTCCGGCATTAGATCCATGCCGCCGCGCTCGGTCACCAATCGGGATACGTCGCTGTCCGGATCCCCGAGATCGCCAAAATGCCGGGCGCCCGCTGGGCAGGTTCTGACGCAGGCCGGGACCCGATCGACTTCCGGCAGATTTTCATTGTAGATCCGGTCGACACAAAGCGTGCATTTTTTCATCACGCCTTCGGCCTGATCGAGCTCCCGGGCCCCATAAGGACACGACCAGGCACACAACCCGCAGCCGATGCAAGCGTCTTCATTGACGAGCACAATGCCGTCTTCCCGGCGCTTGTAGCTTGCGCCCGTCGGGCAGACGGTGACGCAAGGTGCATCATCACAATGCAAGCAGGATTTCGGGAAATGAATTGTCTGGGCTGGACCTTTGTCTGGCTGGACTTCGAAGGAATGTATCCGGTTCAAAAAGGACCCGGCCGGGTCCTTACCGTATGCATCCATGTCGCTCAGCGGAGCACCATAATTCTCCGTGTTCCAGCCTTTACAGGCCGTCACACAGGCATGACAGCCGACACATGTATCGAGGTCGATGACAAGGCCGAGTTTCTTGTCTGTTGTTTCCGGCAACTGGGTCATGTGCGCACCTTCTGCCGAACGTTGTCAGGGCCACGCCCAACCGGGGACTTGATGGGATCAAAAACAGGTTGGCTTTCCATCGGGGCTTCGGATCGTTCGATCCTTACCCGCAGATCGAACCAGGCAGCCTGACCGGTAATGGGGTCAGAGTTTGACCACCTCAGTCCATCCCCCTTGGCAGGAAGCAATTCATGGATGAGATGATTGAGCAGAAACCCCTTGTTGGCTTCCGGAGCCGATGGATCCAAAGCCCATGCCCCTTTGCGCTTGCCGATCGCGTTCCAGGTCCAAACGGTATTTTCATTCAGCGCAGCCATATGCGCCACCGGCACGACGATCTCCCCATGCGGAGAGGTCACCTTGGCCCAATCGCCGTCTGAAAAGCCATTTTCTTCCCAGATCCGGGTTGGGACATAGAGCGGATTGCGGCCGTGGATCTGGCGCAACCAGGCATTCTGACTGCCCCAGGAGTGATACATCGCCATCGGACGCTGAGTGAGGGCATGGACCGGATAGGCATCGGTGTCTGCCGATTTGTCACCTAATGGGGGATACCAAATCGGCAGAGGATCAAAAGAGTCCCGCACCTGTTCGCGTAAATGATCCGGCGGTTGGCGGTCACCATGACCTTCTGCTGCAAGTTGGAAACGGCGCATCGGCTCTGAATAGATCTCAAAAAGATAGGGCTGGGGCTTATCGAACAAGCCAAGCTTCACCGCCCAATCCTGATAGGCTGTATTCCAAGGTTTGTAAAAAGCCCCTTCTTCAGGGACGTGCTCGACAAAGAAGCTGCCGTTTTCGATGTAGCGATCCAACTGATTGGGATTGACGTCGCCACGGCCAACTTGATCGCCATTGCCTCGAAAACCCGCCAGAGGGCCAATGCCCGGGCGGCGCTCGTGATTGACGATGTAATCGGCATAGTCGGCATATCTGGCGCTACCGTCTTCATTAACAAACCCGGGCAAGCCAAGCCGGACACCAAGGTCCACCAGGACCGACTGAAACCCTCGCACATCCCGGTCAGGCTCGATCACTGGCCAGCGGATTGCATCGGCGGCGGCATCGGCTTCACAGATCGGCCGGTCGAGCAAGCTGATACAATCGTGCCGCTCCAGATAGGTGGTATCAGGCAGAATCAGATCCGCATAAGCGACCATCTCCGATGAATAGGCATCGGAATAGATGATCCGCGGGATCACATAGTCGCCGGCGTCATCCTTGTCCGTCAGCATCTCCATGACGCCGCGCGTGTTCATGGACGAGTTCCACGACATGTTCGCCATATAAAGGAACAGCGTGTCGATCTTATAAGGATCGCCCGCGTGGGCGTTGGAAATCACCATGTGCATCAGGCCATGGGCCGACATGGGGTTGTCCCAGGAAAACGCCTTGTCGATCCGGGCCGGCGTGCCGTCATCCTTCAACGCCAGATCTTCTGGTCCGCGAACAAACCCCAAATGAGGACCATCCAACGGACAATCGGGTTTCGCCTTGCAATGGGGCGTTGGATGGGCGGTCACCGGTTTGGGGTAAGGCGGTTTAAAGCGGAAACCGCCAGGAACCTCGACAGTGCCAAGGAGGATCTGAAGGACATGAAGAGCCCGGCAGGTTTGGAACCCGTTGGAATGAGCTGACACGCCGCGCATTGCGTGGAAACTGACCGGCCGACCCGGCATGGTCTGATGGGTTTCGCCCCGGAAATCCGTCCAGGGCTGGTCGATCTCGAACGCTTCTTCAAAGGCCACTCTCGCCAGTTCTGCGGCGACCGCCCGGATCTTTTTGGCAGGCACCCCGCAGGTTTCGGCAACCGTTTCCGGAGCATAAGCATCATCCAAATACCGCTCTGCCAATACTTGGAACACGGTCCTATGGGTGTTCCCATCCATCTCGTATTTGGCGGAGAGATCCGGCCGCACACCTTTCTGGTCAAATGGCGCCGGTTTTTCGGTCTTACGATCGATGACAAGCGGTTTGCCATCATCGTTTTTGAGCAGCATTCCGTGGTCGTCAGAACCGGGATTGTTGATCACCAAACAGGGGGCATTTGTGAACTGGGCCAGATAGGAAAGATCGATATGTCCAGTTCTTAAAAGCACATGGCAGAGGGACAAAATGAACAAGCCATCGGTGCCCGGAGTGATTCCGACCCACTCGTCTGCAATGGCGTTGTAACCGGACCGGACAGGGTTCACTCCGATGACTTTACCGCCTCGAGCCTTCAGTTTTCCGAGGCCCATTTTGATTGGATTGGAGTCGTGATCCTCGGCCACGCCGAACAGCATGAAGAGTTTTGTCCGGTCCCAGTCGGGTTGGCCAAACTCCCAGAACGCCCCCCCGATTGTGTAGATGCCGCCCGCGGCCATATTCACCGAGCAAAAGCCGCCATGGGCAGCATAATTGGGAGTGCCAAAGTTCTGTGCCCAAAAGCTGGTAAAGCTCTGAGACTGGTCCCGGCCAGTGAAAAACGCCAACTTGTCCGGCGCGTCCTTACGGATCGGCTCAAGCCAGGAAACGGCTGTTTTCAGCGCTTCTTCCCAGCTGATTTCTTCAAATTCGCCCGAACCGCGCGGCCCCGTTCGTTTGAGTGGTTTTCTCAGCCGAGACGGCGCGGTCACCTGCATGATCCCCGATGCGCCCTTGGCGCACAGAACGCCTTTGTTGACCGGATGATCCCGGTTGCCCTCAATGTAAGCGACCTTGCCGTCTTTGAGATGGACATTAATCCCGCACCGGCAGGCACACATGTAACAGGTGGTTTTTCGGATTTCGTCCGAGACAGCCGGAGACGTATCCACCATCGGTTGACTTTGACTGCGCACTTCCCCTCCCAAGACGCACGTATAGAAAATCATCCTGCCAAACATCTCTGCCGAGAAATCTGAGTTCTTTTTCAGCAAAGTTGCGAGCAAGGTGTTTTATCTGACAGTCGGAAACTGGATTTCGTCAAGAGGGACCGACCGAGAAACTTCGGGACCAAACTCCGGTCCCGATTTTCAAATCCCGGCAGCTGAGTATAGGTAAACACGCCTAGGCAAGACTGAACCGATGCGCTAGCGTTCAAACGCTCATGCATTGGAGACACTCTTGGACTCGAACCGCCTACTTCTAGCCTCCTCTATCGGCCTGTGCGCCATCATAGGTTTGTGGGGTGTCATCGACCCGGAAGGTCTTCAAGTCATCGCAAAGAGCGTTGTGGATCAGTATTTCGTCAGCCGCGGCTGGTTCGTCATGCTGTCAGTTACGCTCATGCTGCTGTTCTGCCTCGGCATCACGTTCACACACTATGGGGACATCCGGCTAGGAGCAGATGATGATAGGCCGGAGTATTCCACCCCGACGTGGATCGCGATGCTGTTTGCGGCCGGTATGGGTGTTGGACTGCTGTTTTGGGCTGTCGCCGAACCACTCACCCATTTTGCCTTCCTGAAGGAGAAAACTTCGGTTCCCGAAGCCGCTGACTTTGCGCTGCTGGCGACAAACGTCAACTGGGGTATCCATGCCTGGGCGATTTATGGAACAACTGCTCTGGCAATTGCCTATTTCAGTTTCCGGCGTGGCACCCCTATGCTGGTCAGCGCCCCTATCAAGAACCTGTTTCCTGGTGAAACCTGGGCGTCGGTTATCGGCTGGTTTTCCGACTTTATGGCGATCGCCGCAATTGCGATTGGCGTCGGAGGGTCGGTGGCCATGGGCGTCTTTCAAGTCGCAGATGGCGTGTCGGTCTTAGCTGGTACGCAGACGGCCGCACCTTGGCTCGTCGGCGTCGTATTTGTTGTCATGGTGGCGTCCTATATCCCACCGCTTATGGTGGATTTAAGCACCGGCATGGCGAAGCTCTCCAACATCGCCATGAGCCTGGCGATCGGCCTTGTTGCTTATACGATCATACTGGGACCAACCGAGTTCTTGATGAATTCCGTAATCGGCGGCATCGGCATGTATATTGCCGACGTCATCCCCGCGGGCTTCCGAACCTTCACATTTTACGGTGATGAAATCGGCCGCTGGTTTCAGGACTGGACGCTCACCTATATGGTCTGGTGGATCGCTTGGGGTCCTTTTGTTGGGGTCTTTGTCGCCCGCATTTCCAGAGGGCGGACAATCCGCGAGTTTGTCCTTGGTGTTCTGATTGGGCCCACCCTGTTTTCAACCATCTGGTTCGGTGCCTTTGGAGGGGTCGGCATTTTTGAAACCCTGAATGGAAAAGGTCACCTGCTGGCCATGACGCAAACGAACGTTGAGCGCATGACATTTGCGCTTTTGGATCAGCTCCCGCTTTCAACATTCACAACACTTGGCACCATTCTCGCCGCGTTTTTGTTCATCGTCACCAGTGTCGTCAGCGCGGCCTTTGTCCTCGGGATGTTCTCAACTGGCGGTGATCAGAACCCCAGCGCAAAAATCAAGGTTATTTGGGGTGGTCTTTTGGGTATCCTCGGCGCAGCGATGATCCTGTCCGGGTCGATGTCCGCAGTCCGAACCCTGATCGCGCTTGGCGCTTTGCCGTTTGTCTTTATTACGGCACTTTTGCTCGTATGCCTGATAAGGGCACTCTTATTGGATGATCGCAAGGAGGCACGCCATGCTGATCGGTGATCTGACAGACACCCTGATGAATCTCGGCACTTTTGCCTTTATCGGTTTTCTCGCCTGGATCGCTCTTCGAAAAGCACCGGACAACAGGGACTGACCCCATTCAGAGTCAGCCGGCCCGTTTCAAGTCGATCATGGACAACGGTGCTGGCCGGTCGAACAGGTAACCCTGAAGGTACTCACATCCGGCAGATACCAGAAAATCACGCTGCTCGCCGGTCTCTACCCCTTCGCCGATGGTTTGCATACCCATCACCTTGGCGATGCTTAAAAGCGTGTGTACCAGCATGTCGTCTTCGCTGCTGATACCGATCCGCGCAACGAAACTCCGGTCGATCTTCATCGTGTTGAAGCGGTACTTGTGCAGATAACTAAGGCTGGAATAACCGGTGCCGAAGTCATCAATTGCCAGACCGACATTTAGCTCCTGCAGATCTGAAAAAATCTTCTGCGTACGCCGGTCCTCCTCCAGCATCAGATCTTCCGTGATCTCCAGAAGCAAACGGTCTGCTGGCAAGCCGTATTGCATCAATAAGTCCGCAACCTGTTCCGCAAATCCTTCTTTCTGCAGCTGACTGGAGCTGACATTCACTGAAACACCAGCGTTTTCCCAGGAGCTGGCGTCCAGGATCGCGCGCTCCAACACCCAAGACCCGATTTCGGGCATCAAGCCAGCTTCCTGAGCAACTGGCAGAAATTCCGCCGGCGAAACCAGGCCGCGCTCCGGATGCCGCCAGCGCAAAAGGGCTTCGGCATGGGTCGCCCTGCCGGTTTGAGACGCCACGATCGACTGATAGAACAATTCGAACTGGTTTTCCTCAAGCGCGGCAACCAACTCGCAACGCATCTGCCGGCGCTCGCGGCGCGCCTGGTCCATTTTGTCGTCGAAAAACCGGTAGGACCGTTTTCCTTCAGATTTACATCTTTGAAGGGCAACATCCGCCGATCGGATTACATCAAGGATTTCTCGTCCGTGGTCCGGAAAACGGGCAACACCTGCGCTGCAGGAGGCATCTATCAAGCGCCCCTCGAATTCGACTGGCTCGATCAATGTCTCAAACAACTGGCGTAAGTGTTCCGGAAAATGCTGGTTGGAAACCCGGCCTTCGACCAGGATGACAAATTCATCTCCGCCAACCCGGCCGACAAGAGCGTCCGGGCCGAGGGCTTTGCGAATCCGCAGCGCCTGCGACATGATCAACCAATCGCCGGCCATATGGCCATGGATATCATTAACTTCCTTCAGATTATCGAGATCGAGATAGATGAGGCTGGCGCCGTTTTTACGGGCCGAGTCAGACGTAATGTGCTGGCCTGCTTGCTTGTAGAAATGCGCCCGCGACGAAAAACCGGTCATGGAATCGTGGCATGCGGCCTTACGCGCTTCTTGTTCCTGCACCGCTAAATCCTGCTTGGCCTTTGTAATTCGGCGCAGTGCCGCCAGAACCAAAACCAAAATCGCACCAAGCGACAAAAACAGGACCGGGATTGATGAAACAATGATCGCGGTGGCCTGACTAATCGGGTGCCAAGCGAGATGTCCCAATGTAGTTCCGGCGGAATTCTTCAGGGGAATCCCGATCATATTATCCGGAACGTCTCGAACCAGCTCTAGCCGTTCTACCGGCAAAATAGACAAGAGTCCTTCCAAATGCTGTTTATTGAGCTCAAAAACCGAAATCAGAATATGAGGCGCCTGGCTCACCATCGGAATTCCACCGGGATCTGGAACAATGGCGAAGGCTGCAACCAAGCTGAGAGCCTCATTGACCGATAGGATGTCCATTGCTGTCAGATCCGCGAACTGCCCGGTAAAGGAAACTTGACCGGCCTCATCCGTAACCAGTCCGTTGAGGTAAGCCTTGCGAATTGTTTGGATGGAACCTTCAAAGCTCCCCTTCAAAACAGTTTCAGCCACCGGCTTACCTGATGTCCCGGCGTGATCGCTTGCAAAAATCAGTTTTTCATTTTGATCAATGACCGCCGAGTAGTCGGGCGAAAAATCACCAACCATGTCGACGCCGAAACGGTTTTCGATCCAGAGATTATCAGGGGTAGAAACAGTGTTAATGTAGGCGGCGTTCGACGCGGCATAGCGCTCCATTTCGTCGATCAAGGATTGGCGGTGGCTGTCAAAAATCCGCTCGACAGCCGTCACTTCCCGCTGCGCCGTCTCCCTTTCCGCAATCCACACTTTTGCAAAGACAGCGCCAAAAACAATTAGAACAATAGAAAACAACACAGGAACAATAACGGCAGGCGCAGCAAACATAGTATTTATGCCAATGCGTCTTTTTCCAGTGTATTTCTGGTTTTTGCCGAAATCTACTCCATCAGAAACATCGGATTTATTGTGAATATTACTCATGACTAATCCATATGCCGCAGCTTTCGCAGCAATTTATAGAAACAAATCTCTAATTTTCTCTCAATACGTGTAGCGACACACAAAAAACCGGAGTGGATGTCCACTCCGGTTTAAGCAGTTTGGTTGGAACTTGGTCCGGTAGTTAGAGTTTGTCAGTAACAGCTGTTGAGGTTGCACCTTCCGGCAACTTGGAAATCACCGGTGTTGATCCCCCCTTCAGCAAGGACTGTACTGTCCGGTCATAGGCTTTCATGTCCAACTTGCCGTCAGAGCCGTCAACCAGCTTGACGATCTCACCGACCATCCGGATCTGGTGTTTTTCAGTCTGTGCACCAGTCGCATCGTTTTCCAACACGATATCCGCGGCCTCTTCCGGGTTCTCTGCAGCATATGCCCAACCCTTCATGGACGCGCGGACAAACCGTGCCAGCTTGTCAACCATGGCGTCGTCCTTCAGGCTGTCTTCCAGCACATAAAGGCCGTCTTCCAGTGTTGCTACGCCCTGGTCTTCGTATTTGAAGACAACAAGTTCATCTTCCGGAATGCCTGCATCAATGACCTGCCAGTACTCGTTGTAGGTCATCGTAGAAATGCAATCTGCCTGTTTCTGCAGAAGCGGATCCACGTTGAAGCCCTGTTTGAGAACGGTGACCCCGTTGTCACCACCATCCGTCGGAATGCCGAGTTGGCTCATCCACGACAGGAACGGATATTCATTGCCGAAGAACCAGACGCCGAGAGTCTTGCCTTTCAGATCCGGCGGGATTGCAATGCCGGTTTCCTTGCGGCACGTCAGCATCATGCCGGACTTCTTGAACGGCTGAGCGATGTTGACGAGCGGAACACCTTTTTCGCGCGATGCTAGCGCGGACGGCATCCAGTCAATGATTACATCAGCACCACCACCGGCAATCACTTGCGGCGGAGCGATGTCCGGCCCCCCCGGTTTGATGGTGACGTCGAGGTTTTCTTCGTCATAAAAACCCTTGTCTTTGGCCACATAGTAGCCCGCAAACTGTCCTTGCGTGACCCACTTCAGCTGAAGCGTCAGTTCGTCGGCCGCCTGTGCCGCACTTGCGCACAGACCGGCGCCAAGGACGGTGGCCAGTGCCAGACTTTTGAGTGCCTTCATTGCCATTCCCCTATTGGTTACGGGCAAACCGTGATCGGTCTCGCCCTTCTCTGGAATTCAAACCTTGCCGGGAACATAGGAATGAGCATCTCCCTCACACTCTTGCACATTCCCCGCAATATGATCTGGACGGGCTGCATGGGCTTATTGCCTTCTTCGCGACCAGTCTGACCATTTGGTCAAGAAAATCTAGAAAGCTGCTGGCTCTCTGGTCAAGGCTAATTTTTAATCAAGGGGTATTTTCACCCTCCAAAGTGAAGAAACGGCCCAATTTGGGTCAGCTCCCGCCTCGCAGTTCAATCATGGATTGCCATTAGGGCCATAAATCCTGCACTATTTGCCATACGAGTTTCACTGCTCCAAAATCGGCTGCAGCTATCTGACAGCTGATCCTCCTATCCTGACGGACTTTCATATTCACGAGCAAGCAATTTCCATGATCGACAAATCGTCACTTGCCTATCAAGCGCTCCCAATGCCGGACCGACGCGACTATTCGGACGAGGACATGCATTCCCGCGCAGAGGCTTTTTACGAAGACGTCCGCACCCGCCACACCATCCGCCAGTTTTCTGACCGGCCCGTCGATCGCACTGTCATAGAAACCTGCGTCCGGGCAGCTGGGACTGCCCCGAGCGGCGCCAATCAACAGCCATGGCATTTTGTGGCAATCCGCAATCCTGGTCTAAAGCGAAAAATCAGGGAAGCAGCCGAAGAAGAAGAGCGCAAGTTTTATGACGGCGGCGCAGGTGATGCCTGGATCAAGGCTTTGGAGCCCATAGGGACCAATGCCGACAAACCGCACCTGGAAATCGCCCCGTGGTTGATTGTAATCTTTGCCCAGCGCTGGGGCAGTTACGACGACGGTAGCCGCTATAAACACTACTATGTGCCCGAGAGTGTCGGGATTGCGACCGGTGTCCTGATCACGGCTTTGCACCATGCCGGGCTCAGCACACTTACCCACACGCCCAACCCGATGAAGTTTTTAAATGACATTCTCGACCGGCCAGAAGCTGAAAAACCGGTCATGATCCTAGCGGTCGGCCATCCTGCGGAAGACGCCACGGTTCCGGCGGCAGCGAAAATCAAAAAACCGCTCGGGGAGGTTTTGAGCGTGTTTGATGTAGAGGATTAGACTGGACAAACGTCCAGCCCAATTCGCCACTATCAGGCCTTCAAGCTCTGTGGAGCGGCTTGCACGCCGGCCTCGATCTTCTTGATCAGTTGCTGGCGCTCCTGGCTGCCATCTGCCGCGTAATTGAGATTTTTAAAGAGCGATGTCTGCTCGGTGAAGAATTGCCGAGCCGCATCTTTGTCTGCAAAATCAAAATCCGTACGAGCAATCCGGTAGACCAGGTCAAATGTCTCCTGCTGGCGGGCAAGCGGCGCAGAAACGTCAACGTCGTCAAACGCATCTTGCTGCAGATAGACCATATCCAAGAACAAGGCCTTTTGCTGCAAGACGAAATCTTCGGTCGAGACACCTTCTTCACCCGTTACCTGCATCATTCGGGTGATTTCGTCGCCTCTCGACAACAGCTCAATCATCTCCTCAACACGCGGCACCCAATCCGGACCGATGTTTTTATCGTACCAATCACCAAGCTGGGTGTGATAGCGGGACCAGGACAGAAGCGGGTCAACGGCAGGATAAAAGCGTTTGTAGGCGCGTTCAGATGAGAGGCCGAGGAAGGTCTTGACCGTACCGAGAGTCGACTGGGTGACCGGTTCTTCGAAATTGCCGCCGGCGGGAGACACGGTTCCGATCATTGTCAGACTGCCGGTGTCCCCGGTCACGGTCTTAAGCACACCGGCGCGCTCATAGATCCCCTTGATCGCGGAATCGAGATAAGCAGGGAACGCTTCTTCACCCGGGATTTCCTCCAGACGGCCGGAGGTTTCGCGCATCGCCTGTGCCCAGCGCGAGGTACTGTCGGCAATCAAGAGCACGTCGTAGCCCATCTGCCGGTAGTATTCGCCAAGGGTGATCCCGGTGTAGATCGACGCTTCGCGGGCCGCGACCGGCATGGAGGAGGTGTTGCAGATGATCACCGTCCGGTCCATCAGCGTCCCGTCGCCGGACGGGTCCGGCTGATCCGGGAATTCGGTGATTGTTTCCACCACTTCCCCGGCGCGTTCCCCACACGCGACCACGATCACGATATTGACGGCAGAGAAGCGGGAAATTAGCGATTGAAGCACGGTTTTTCCGGCGCCGAAGGGTCCTGGAATACAGCCCATACCGCCGCGGGCAATCGGGAAGAAGGTATCAATGAGGCGCAAGGTGGTGATCAGTGGCTCGCTCGGATAAAGCCGCTCGCTCCGGCCGGCCTTTACCAGGCCTTCCGGGATCGCCCGGCGTACTGGCCAATGCTGCACCATGGTGAGATCCCGGGTCTGTCCCCGGTCGTCCTTCAAGGTGACAACCACCTCATCAATGGTGAAGGTGCCCTCTCGGATCCGCTCCACCGACCAGTCACCTTTAAGGCCAAACGGCACCATGATTTTGTGCTCAAAACGGCCTTCCGGCACCAGACCCAACGTGTCACCGGCTGTGACTGCGTCGCCGGATTTCACTTTCGGTTCAAACGCCCATTTCCGGGTCTGATCGAGCGCGTTGGTCAAAACCCCACGCGGAAGGAAAAACCCATGTTCTGCTGCGATATCGGCGAGCGGGTTCTGAAGTCCATCAAATACGGTGCTCAATAGACCAGGCCCCAAAGCAACGGACAACATGTCCCCACTTTGGATGACCTTGTCGCCAATCCGGACTCCGGCAGTGTTTTCAAATACCTGCGCTTCTGCAGATTTGCCGCGCACGCGTAGAACTTCAGCCTTCAGATATTCCCGCGGTTTGCCTTCCCGCTCTGGTCCATGCGGGATGATGTAGACCACCTCATTCTTGATGAGCGGCGCATCCCCAATCGGTGCCAGTGTCACAAGGTCGTCCTGAACGGCGATAATTTCCGCGGTTGGCTCGGGAAGCTGTACATGGCTGGTCATGAAGGAACTCCCTCAAGGGATGAAGAGATCTCTGTGAAGATACCGTCTGCAACGGCATCTGATGTTTCGCCGGTGTCTGGAGATAGCGCAGCAGCTACAAGCTTCTCGAGCCGGCCACGGGCGTCGCTTGCATTGTATTCAGACCAGCGTTGCACGATCACCCAGCGCAGGACGTAGATACAGACCGCTTCAAAATCGAACTCATGCACGGTCTCATAATGGGCGAGTTGGCGGAAAACCTCAGTCAGAACCAGGCGTTCCATGGCGATGTGATCTTCGGCCTGCATCAACCGGTGCGCTTCCCCAATCCAGGGCATGAAATGCCCTAGGCCAAAGGCAGGATCGGTCCAGTTGGACCTGATAGCACCATTCCAGCGGCCGTATCCCCATGCCTCGATATTGCCAGCAGTTTCCTGACCCTCCCGGCGGCGGCGCAGGGCGGCAATTAGGGTGCGCGTTTCCATGCGGCTTTGAACGAGATGCTGAAGATCCGGATACTCCTTCAGCTCGCCCACCACCTCTTTTGCGCGCTTGATGACGTCCGTATCTTCGTCGTATTTGGCAACACCAGCCCAGGCTGTCACCTCGACGACATCTTTGATCAGTTCACCGTGATCAGGCGTCAGCATGGCAAGGCGCTGGCGCAACCGGTATTGGGAAATCGGCACGTCTTTGCGCGAAAAGAGCTTGCCCAGATGCGGCAAGCTGGCCACCAGGGCAATATACTGGTGAGGATTGGACATGCTTAGCGCAACACCCCTTCCATAATGGCTCTCAGGCGCGGTTGCAGATGCCGTTTCAAAAGGGTTGCCACCGCTTCTTCCGTCAAATCGATCGAGACATCGCGGCCCGTCAGTTTAATTTTAATGCCATCAAATCCGGGTGCGGATGAAAATGTCACGCCGTCCCGCAGAACGTCTCCGGCCAGCGCAATGACAAAATGCGTCAAGGTTCCAGGTTTCACCGCTTCAGGAGACTGTTTGAGTTCCTCAAAGGTCACCACTTTTTCCGGAAGCACAATTTCCATCGGCTCGGTGTCTTCAACAGACGCGCTTTCTTTGGCGTTCGCCGCCATGGCCAGGATGAGCTTTTGCAAAAAAGCTTCATCGGCAAGCGTCGTTGCGACCAGCCGTTTGGCTTCCTGCTGGATCCGTTCGCCAAGTTCATTGCGCATGTTCAAAACGAGATCGCGCGCAGCCACTTTCAAACCGTCTTCGGTCGCTGCTTTTTCCTGCGCGGCCTCAGCACGGGCAGTTGTCAACAGCGCATTGGCTTTTTTCTCTGCGTCGACAATCAGCGCTTCGGCTTTTGCTTTAGCCTTTTCCAAAATGGTGTCCGCTTCGTACTGGCCGGCAGCAACGCCTTCGGTTTTTAACCTGTCGATGAGCGCCTGGACGCCGGCGCCAGCAGCGGTTTCCAGATCCCCGGCTGATTTTGTGTCTGACATCTCCGCCTCCTAACTCGGCATCGATCCGGCGAGCACCAGGGCAAAAACCAGCGCAAACACGGAAAAGCCTTCCAGAACAGCTGCTGGGGCCAAGGAAATACCGAAGATTTCCGGCTTGGCCTTGGACGCGTGGATCGCCGACGCCAGCACTTCTCCTTGACGAATGCCGGTGAACAGCATGGTGAAGCCCGACAAGACACCAATGCCGAACATGGCGGCGCCATTGGCCGCATCAACAGTTGCCGCCTGAAGCGAGAACATGATCACGATGCCGTAGATCACCTGGGATGACGGCATCAAGGAGACACCGATGAACCGGCCATAACCGCCATCGCTGTCGAGCATCGCTCCGATCGCCGCGCTGCCGCCAAGGGCGCAGCCCCAGGCACTGCCGATCGCGCCCAGAGCCACCGGCGCATAAAGCCCAAACCAACCGAGCGCCACAACGAATTCGTTCACAGGCGTGTCTCCTCTTTTTTGAATGGACGGAAGGGCGTGCCCTCGTCTTTCAAACCCCAATTGAAAAATTCAATGACATTCAGGCGCAGGCCATGGACACAGCCTGCGATTAAACCAAGTCCGATGTTGATGGCGTGGCCGATCACCAGCACAAAAATGGCAATTAACAGGCCAATGCCCGGAACCGAGTCATTCAGTTGGCTGGACAGATTGTTGATGGTTTCAGCCAAAGAAGCGGCAGCCAGCCCGAGCGCAAAAAGGCGCATGTAGCTGAGGACATCGGAGAAGATATTGACGACACGGAAGAGGGACGCCAGTCCGTCAAACACGCGCAATCCACCGGTAGACAGCGAGTCCACTTTCCGGTCGCTGCCGAAGAATCCGACGGTCAAAAGTCCTAAAATGACGGCTCCTGGGCCAAGAGTGGCAAAAACTGTTCCTTGACCAAGGAATGTCGCTAGCCCGCCCAGCGCCACAAGGCACCAGCCGAGCGGCTGCATACGTCCCGCCATACCCGCTTCATTGAAACTGCGCATCACATTGGCCAGCACGATGTGAACCACGCCAATGGTCAGCGTGAGTTTCATCATCGTATCGACGTCTTTGAGGTTCATGAATTTCAGCTTGGCGAGAAAGCTTCCTTCCGGAGGAACCAGCCCGAAATAACTGCCTGTTGCCACACCAAAAGCTGTGACGGATGCCATCAGCCACATGGACATGCGCAGCAAACGCCGGCTTTGGGCAGATCCTTCAAACCGTTTTCGGTAAAGGTACAAGACAGCGAGCAACAACAGACCGTAACCGGCATCGGTCATGATCATTCCGAAGAAGATCACAAAGGAGATATAGACGATGACCGACGGATCCCAATCCCGGTACCCGGGCGTCTGGTAGAACTCGACCAGATCCTCACCGGCTGCAAGACCGGGTCTATTTTCCAAAAGGGTTGGCGGTTTATCGTCTTCGGAAACTTCGTCAAAAACAGCAGCCACACCCAATTCAACAGCCAGATTTTCGATCTCAGGGACCTGATCCTCACGGGCCCAGGCCTGAAGGACAAACACACGGCCAATATCACCAGTTTCCAGACCGGCGCGCCGGCGGGCAGCCTGATCGCGGGCAGATGCCAAATTGCGTGCCAAAAGGTACCGCCACTTGGTCAAAACCTGACGGCGCAGCTGCAGGCCTTCCAGCTCGATTGCTGCTTCCTCGAGCTTGCGCTTGAGGGTGGACAACGAAACAGCGCCGACGTGTATGCGCGGCACAGGCATCGCGCTGGCATCCGGCTCTTCTTGCGCCAACAGCACCACATAAGCGCGATAAGCGTCTCGGTGCACGATCTGCAGGGTTTTATCGTTAAGGTCTATGTCACGCAGTTTTCCCGTCGGAACCACATAGAACCAGAGCCGGTTGCCTTTCAGCTCCTCAAGGTCGCTGAAACTGAATTCCCCCCACGGCTCGACGTCATGAATTCTCTTTTTGAGTTTCGCGAGCCGGTCTTCGCACGCTTTGACCGATTGCCGGTTTTGAACCGATTGCGTCACAATCTCATTGAGATCGAAGCCTTCCGGATCCGTGACTTGTAATCGCTGCACGGGAGCATCCACCAGCCAGCGCAAAGCTTCAACCGCTTCCCGGCCTGTTCCGGGCGGAACTGCCTCCAGTTCCTTTTGCGCATCGCTCAAGGGGATGAGATGAAGCGCACCGAAAGCTTGTGTGGCTTCCAGAACTTCATCCTTGTCTTCCAGAACACCAACAAGGCTGACTTTGGTGAGGGGGACAATACTCATAGGTCGGCCATCCCCTCCACCGCGCTGCGGGCTGCGGTTTTGCGTTTGGAGATTTTAGCCCGGACCACAGCATCGCGTTCCGCATCGGCGAGTGCCATCCGGATTTTTTTGATGTTTTGTTCTGCCTGTGGGATCAGCACCTTTTCAAACAGATTAACCCGGCGCGATATCACCGCCTCAGCTTCAATCAGCTTGGCGATCCGCTCTCGCGCGACGTCGCGTTCCAAATTGAGCCGCAACAACTCTTTGAGGCCGTTAACGGCTGGATCGACCCAATGTGGCCGTGCCAGACGCGAATAGGGTTTCACCTCGACATCAATGGATTCGAGCGTTGGAAGTCGGGTTCCAGAGAGATTCTGTTCGCCGCGTTCCACAGACTTCAGGGTCACCAAGCCTTCGACAGGAACCTGTGTATTGGCGAGCATCGGCAGGGACTTGGCAATTTCTTCGAAGCGGCGATCATACGCCTCGTCCAGCCGCGCTGCCGCTTCTTTTGCCTTGGCCCGCTCGGCCATGATCTGCAGACGCTTCAACTCAAGGGACGGTAAAAATCGTTTGTATTCAGAAAGATGTGCGCTCTCCCTGGCCAGGGACGATTTGTTGAGCGCCAGCTTTGCCATCAGGCCGCCTCCCCATCCGCATCATTTTTTGACGTGGCCGGAACAGCTTTTTCTCC
The DNA here is from genome assembly GCF_965216085.1 of Roseibium sp. Lineage (GTDB taxonomy): Bacteria > Pseudomonadota > Alphaproteobacteria > Rhizobiales > Stappiaceae > Roseibium. The sequence goes on from NZ_OZ244138.1 coordinate 5,465,524, forward strand.
AGGAAAATATTTGTCGATCAAGGCCTGTTTCATCAAAAGCTGTTCGGGCTGGAAGCATTCAGCCAGCGTCTGCCAGCACAAATCCAGGGCTTCTTCGAGTGGCTTGGACACCTCGATATCCATAAACCGTTCTCGGAAGAGCGCACCGAACTTCAGAAGCTGATGGTCGTAGTCGGAGAGTTCAAAGGCCATCGACTGCTTTTGTTCGGCGTCCCGGGCGCCGGAATAAAACCGGATCATGGTGTTCATGATCTGGTTGTGATCTTCACGCGTCACCTTGCCGATGACATGTTGTTTCAGGCGAGACAGAGAACCAAACGGGTCAAGTACACCGCTGTGCAGATAAAACTGACCCTCGGTGATGTAACCGGTGTTATCAGGTACTGGATGGGTGACATCGTTACCGGGCATTGTGGTGACGGTGAGGATGGTCACCGAGCCGGATCCCTTGAAATCGCAGGCTTTTTCATACCGGCGCGCCAGCTGGGAATAGAGATCTCCTGGATACCCGCGGTTTGCGGGAACCCGTTCCATGGCGATGGAAACTTCCTTCATGGCGTCCGCAAAGGCGGTCATGTCAGTCAATAGGACCAAGACCCGCTTACCTTCTTCAACCGCAAACTTTTCAGCCACGGCCAGCGCCATGTCGGGAACTTGCAAACGTTCGACAACCGGATCGGACGCCTGGTTGATGAACATCACTGTGCGCGGAAAGACGCCGGCATCCTCAAACTGTTTGCGGAAGAACGCATAGTCATCAAAGATCAGGCCCAAGCCACCAAAGACCACGATGTCTGCATCTGCCTGAATGCCAATACGGGCCAGGAACGCGTTGTAGGGTTCCCCCGAGACCGAAAAGATCGGGATCTTCTGGCTTTCCACCAAACAGTTGAAGATGTCGATCATCGGAACATCGGTGCGGATCATGCGTGACGCGAGCACCCGCTTCATCGGATTGGCCGATGGCCCGCCAATTGGCACCGTCGGGTCGGTCGACAGGTCCGGTCCCTGATCAATTGGATGACCAGCACCGTCGAAGACCCGGCCGAGAATATTGTCGGAGTAGGTAACCTTCGCTGCTTCCCCTAAAAACCGGACGGAAGCGTTGTTGGCCAATCCCTTCGTTCCGGAATTCACCTGCAACGACACCATGTCTTGGTCGATATTGATGACCTGGGCGAGGGACGCCGTGCCATCACCGGCTTCCACAATAGCCAAGTCACCAAGGCAGGGGCGGCCTTCGGCCTCACTTTTTGTGGAGGACACCCTGATGCGGATGATATCTCCAACGATGTCAACGATCCGGGTATGTGAGACAAGCATGCGTACCCTCGCGTTTTATGACCAACTGGACATTCCAGCTGTTAAACATAATCTGAACCACGCACGACACTTTTCGCAAGGTTAATTATCTATAGCGAGTTTCAACCCGCGAAAGTTGGAGTGGGGATCGATCAAATGATGTTTCAACTTCATCTCAGTTAAGAGCAGCGTCCGTTACGCTGGTATGACACTGATCAAACCGCGTTCTGTTTTTTGAAAAACGGGATGTTGGCCAGATTGCTGGCCGCTTTAGCGCCTGACCACAAGCTGGCGAAACCGTCCCAGCTCAGCAAAGCGATGAACGCAATTTTTCTAACAGCGGCAGCAGAGATGATTTAAAGAGGAGCTATAGATCCATTCAGGCTGACACCAACCAGGCAATAACCTTCCTATGGACACGGGCACTCCACACAGCGCAGCGGCATATAGTTTTCAGATGATGGCGGACCAGCCAGCTCCCATCGTGTCTTTAAAAGAGATTTCCAAGTCTTTTGAGAATGGCACCACGGCCTTGAACGATCTCTCACTCGATATCTGCAAGGGAGAATTTGTATCTCTGCTCGGTCCATCCGGGTGCGGAAAATCTACCGCTTTGAGGATCATCACCGGGCTTACAGCCCCCTCGTCGGGAAAAGTGACCTGGCCGCTTGAAGCACCACAAGAAACCGATCACGAGCTGAGTTTTGTGTTTCAGGAACCCACCCTGATGCCCTGGTCGACGGTCTTCGGTAATGTCTATTTGCCGCTGCGCCTCAAGGGACTTTCAAAAAAGGCAGCGCGCGGTGATGTGATGGACGCTTTGAAGATGGTGGGCCTAGCGGAGGCGGCCGACAGCTATCCAAGGGAACTCTCAGGCGGCATGAAGATGCGCGTTTCCATCGCGCGGGCGCTGGTGACCAAACCCAAAATTCTCTTGATGGACGAACCGTTTGCCGCGCTGGATGAAATCACCCGTTTTAAGCTCAACAACGATCTTCTTGAGCTTTGGCAGTCCTTCGGCCTGACCGTTGTGTTCGTGACGCATTCAGTGTTTGAATCGGTCTATCTCTCCAACCGGATCGTTGTCATGGCCGCACGGCCCGGTCGGATTTTTAGTGACCTCAACATCGAAGCGCCCTACCCACGCGATGAAGCGTTTCGGACTTCAACGGCCTATGCCGGGTTTTGCCGGGAGATCTCCGAAACACTGCACAGCGCAATGACTGCGTCCGAAACCTAACGTTGCCGTTTAGGCAACTGGTCGTTTGCGCAGCAAATAGCGGTGTTCGCCGGAAAGCACGGTCACACCCTCCTGATTGCGCACGGTTGCGGTCATGACGACAACACCGGTGGTGTTTTGTTCAATCAGTTCGGAAATCACCAGATCCGAATAAAGCGTGTCGCCCACGTAGACAGGTTTTAAGAACTTGCACTCCAGCCCAATGAATCCAATGAGGGCATCGGCAACCTCTTCTGGAAAGGTCCCGGCACCCGCAGCCGACTGGATCAAAACCTGCATGCCATGCGCGAGCATGTCTTTGTGGCCAATCGATTGGCAATATGGCCGGTCATAGTGGATCGGGTCATTATCGCCTGACGCGAGTTGAAAAGCTGCAAACAGGGCATCAGTCTGGGTCCTTGAGGGCAGCGCATAACGCCGGCCAACCTCAAGATCTTCAAAATAGAGCGATGGCCCTGGCCGATGGTCCGCCGGTGTCCAGTCCGATCCCGTCATTTGATCTGCCATGGCATGTTCCTTTCAATCTTTTTTGCTTTGAATTCATTGTGTTTCGCCAATCGGGTCCCGCTCCGGCCAGTGTCCTACTGACAAGGGCTTGATGAACCAGAACAGCGTGATGCCGATAAGGGACGTGGCAATTGAAAGTGCGAAGCCTGCTCCATAATCACCTGTATGATCGTAAAGCACACCAGAGAGCCAGCCGCCGAAGGCGCCTCCGAGACCAAGACCAATGGTGGTGGCGCCGTAAATGGCAGCGACATTTTCTGGATAAAGCCTTGCAACCAGAGCAGATACTGCCGGACCACGAGAGCCCATAGCGGCACCAAAGACCACAACGAACCCAACCAGGGTAACGAGGCTTCGTTCTTCTTGAAGGTGCCACAACATGGCAACGCCCAGCGCCGACAAGATGTAGCCGACGGTCACCGAATTCCGCTGGCCGAACCGGTCGCTGGCCCAGCCAAAGCTGACCAGCCCGACCACCGACATCGCACCCACAGCCCCATAAGCTGAGGCAGCCACAATTGGGCTGAATCCCACCGCAACAAAATAGGCAACGGCCTGAAGCATCACGGACCAAACCGTGACGGAAGCCAAAAACAAGGTGGCAAACAAGCCCCAGAATGCGGGATGGCGAAGAATAGCTGGACTCAAACCGAAACTGCGGGGCGTCTTGCGGCTTTGGATATGAACGGCACCTGTTCCCATGGCCCGCCAGGGCAGCAGCCAGATCACCGGAACCAGGGCAAGACTTGCATATCCCAAGACGCCATAGGCCGTGCGCCAATCCGTTGCTTCGATGAGGACTTGAGTAAGCGGGACAATGACCACCATGCCGGCTGGAATACCGGTGTAGGCGAGCGCATTGGCGAGAGTGATCCGGCGCTCAAACCAGCGGCTGACAAGGCCGGAGGCCACCGTCATGCCGGTGGCCGAAATACCGATCCCGGTCATAATGCCGAGCCCCAGGATTGCCTGCCAAAGCGCCTCCATGGAACTCGCCAGCAGAAACCCTGCCCCGAACAGACAGACGCCGGCGGTATAGACCGGCCGCGGACCGAACCGGTCGAAGATCATGCCTATTACAGGGGCGGAAAGGCCGATGGTTGCCATGTAGGCGAAATAGATCGTCCCGTAGGTGCTGCGGCTCCAGCCGAGGTCACTCGTCACGGGCAGAAGAAATACGGCAAACGTCTCGCTGACGCCCCGGGAAAAGAAATTCATCGCTGCGCAAAAAACCAGAACCGCGATCGCGGCTCTGGTCATTTCACGTGTGTGCGGTACTGACCGCTGTAACATATAGGTCCAATCTCCTCAGATCAGTTCATCATGCTGGGCAGCCACGTGATGATCTGCGGGAAGGCAATCAGGCCCGCAATGGTCAGAACATCAGCAATGAAAAACAGAAAAATGCCGCGGAAAACGTCGGACAAGGCAATGTCGGGCCGCACTCCGTTGACGACAAAACAATTGATCCCGATCGGCGGTGTAATCAGGCAGACTTCCGCCATTTTCACAACGATGATGCCGAACCAGATGCTCGCCTGGGTTCCGGTCATGCCGAAGGCGCTGTCGGCAGCACTCACATCCGGACCACCATTCAGCGCGATCACCGCTGGATAGACAACCGGCAAGGTCAGGAGCAAGAGCCCGATTGCGTCCATAAACATACCGAGCACCACATAGCCCATGAGGATAGCGGCAAGGATCAAATAGGGATCGGCATTCCAGGACAAAATCCAGTTGGCGAAGGTTTCCGGAAGACCGGAAAAGCCAAGAAAACGGCCGAAGATCAACACGCCCCAGATCAGCGAGAAGATCATCACCACCAATTTAGATGTTTCCATCAGCGCGGCTTTGAGGCTTGGCCAGCGCATGCCGTTGATCCAGGCCATGACAAGCACGATGAACGCGCCCAGCGCACCGGCCTCCGTTGGCGCAGCCCAGCCGGTGTAGATCGCGCTGATAATGATCACCACAACGGCGGCAATTGGCAGGACACCAGGCAAAGACCGAAATCGTTCCGACCAGCTTACTCCGCGCACAGGTGGTCCGGCTTCGGGCCGGAATTTGGCCCATAAAACAATGATTGCCGCATAGATCGCAGCCGAGAAGAGTCCAGGTAGAAACCCTGCGAGCAAGAGAGCCCCAACCGATTCTTCCACGATGATGGCGTAGATGACCAAGATCGCTGATGGCGGGATCAACGAGGCCAGGGTGCCACCCGCAGCCACCACACCAGCGGCCAGCTTGCGGTCATAGCCTTCTTTCAGCATTTCCGGGATTGCGACCCGGGAAAAGACTGCGGTGGTGGCGACCGACGCTCCGGAAACCGCCGCGAACCCAGCTGTAGCAAAGACAGTGGCAACGGCCAGGCCGCCCGGCAACCAACCGATCCAGGCCCTAGCCGCCGCAAAGAGTTGGGAGGTCATACCGGCGTGAAACGCCAGATAGCCGATAAGGATAAAAACCGGAATGAGCCCCAGCACAAAGCTGACCGACTTGGAATGGGGAATGGAGCCAATGCTGCCGGCTGCCGCGGTCCAGCCGATGAGTTCAACAAGGCCAATCAACCCAACGAGCCCGGCGGCGAACACCACCCGGACGCCCATTACAACAAAGACCAGCAAAAGCCCCATGCAAATCACCCCGACGAGCGCCGGATTGCTGTAGCCAATGCCAAAGAAAACAGCAGGAGCCCCGCTGGTCAGGGTTTCAAAGAAACTCATTTCCCGCCTCCCGCGCTAGAGGCTTCGTCTTCGGCATGTTCGGCCGCCGATTTGATGATCGGTACGGCCACAGGGTCCGCTTTTGGCCAAAGGAACAGCCTTAGAAATCCAATAAGCTGCAACGTCAGGCGCACAAACCAAATGGAAAAAGCGAAGGGGACCAGGAATTTAGAGGGCCAAGTCGGAATACCGTAATCATAGGTCGTATCGCCGACCTCCCAAGCGTCATAAAAGAAGTTCCAGCTGTAGCGGATCAGAACGGCAATCAGCAGCATGGCCAACAGTGTTCCGATGGCCTCAAGAAGCCAGCGCAACCGGCCATGAGTTGCCCCAATGATCATGTCCATCCGGATGTGGGCGCCATACCGCTGGGCGTAGGCCACGCCCAGAAACGCAAAAACTGCGATTGCTTGTTCGGAAGCTTCCAGAAATCCAGGAATCGGATAACCGGCAAGGCGGCAAAAGATTTGGAATGTGGTCACCAGCATCACAACGAAGATCGTCAAGGCGGCGAAGATGTTGAGCGCATCTTCCACGGCGCCCAAACCGCGATTTAGATTGAAGAGAATGGCGCCGTCGCCGTGTGGTCCGGTCATATCGGGTGTCAGTTCCGTATTTTTCTTAAATAGAAGCGCAGCTAGAAGCGGACCTGAAAGTGTCGGCTGTGTTTTTCAGAAACGAACTGCAGTTTGAAAAAGGCACCGGCTTTGCCGGTGCCTTACGAACTAATCAGCTGCCGCTGCCAGCCGACATAACGGTGTCGAACACACCTTGGGCGTCAAATTTTTCCTGATTGTCAGCCACCCACTGGCGCCAGATCGGCTCTCCGGCAACCTTCTGGAATTCCTCCCGGGTTGCCGCGTCGTAGGTGACTTCAGTCAGCGCCTCGCGGAAGATCGGCAGATATTTATCATCCGCTTTGCCATAGGCCGTGCGGTAAACGTTATCGACTTCCGGCAGGAGGGTCTGCAGAAGGTCCTTATATTGCTGCGGCAATTTTTCGTGGGCGGTTTTGTTCAAGACGATCGGGCAATCCGCCGTTCCCGGTTGGAGATTGCCGGTAAACCATTTTGCCACTTCCTGAAGCTTGTAAGCGCCGTGGGCGTAGGTGAAGGGGAAGGAAACCGCATCCGCGATGCCGCGCTGCAGGGCCGTATAAACTTCGGTTGCGGGCATGGACTGGCGCACTGCGCCTAGTTTTTCCATTGCCAAGCCAACACCGCCACCGGCACGGACACGCAGACCGTTCCAGTCATCCAGCTTCTGCGGCGGTTCACCGGTTCCCATGAACTCATATTGAGGCAGATGGGTTGAAGTGTAGGTGATCGCGTTCCAGCGCTCCAGATCCGCGACAACGGCGGGATGATCGTAGAGCGCCCCGCGAACGGCGATCGAGGTATCAAAATTCTTAATCGGCAGGAACGGCAGGCTCATCACCATCAGCGCTGGTGTTTTGGCCGGATGATAGAAGTTGCAGACGATCGCCGCTTCAAAGGCATTGACCTTCATGCCATCGAGATTTTCTTTCGCCTTGGAGAGCTGGTTTCCGTAAAAGATTTTCAGCTGGAATTTCCCGCCGGTTTCCTCCGCGAGCCGGGCGGCCAGATGTTCTGGGCCGGCGGTCAGAGCGCGCGATTTTCCCCAGACGGAAAATTTCCAAAAGACCGAAGGTCCTTCGACGTTTGCCGCTAAACCCGGTTGAGCCAACAATCCAGACAATAAACCTGCGGCGACAGCGCTGCACACGGCGTGTTTGATACGCTTCATTTTACTTCCTCCCAAGTGATGACCGCCGGTCTACCGGCACGCGGGCTCTAAGCCCTTTCCGTCTCCGTCTGCTTCATCATCCCGCTGGCTCGATCTCCAGAACCGGTGACTTCACAATCGATTTTGTTCTTATTTGTGGACTAATTGATCATATATCGAGACATATGTCCAGCGGTCACAACATTTCCTTGACGCTGTGACACATGACACCCCGACGGAAGCGCGGTTAAGCAGGCTAATTTCCAATTAGATAGCCGCGCTGAAACATCTCCCAACTGGAGGGCAAGTAGAGATTGTTTCTGAGTGGTGATGTATTGATGAAGGCGGTCATCCGGCGGTGCAATCGCCACAGTGAGCTGATGACCGAAACGGTTGGCAAGACCTTGACCGGACAACCGTGGTCGTCGTCTTGAAAAATCAGATAATAGAGGTTGCCTGAATTCAGCTCACGACGTTGCTGCAAGCTGCTCCATGGTGGCAGAAGCGCCAATAATCCCAGCTTCTTCGGTCAACCTTTGCATTGTTTCAGCTACATCGGCGCACTTGTCTTCCAGACGGAACTGGGGTCCGGCAACGACGATCGCAAAACGGCGTTCATCCGCCACCACCGGAATGGCAATCGCGGCAAGATCCGCGCTGTATTCACGAATACTCTGATACCAGCCGCGTTTCTGGGAAGCGGCAAGAACGGCTTCAACATCTTCCGCATTCATCAAAGCATTTGTACCATAGGGCTCAAAGGTGATCTTGCTCAGCAGATTAGCCCGCTCGGTCGGTGTATAGAGCGACAGCAAGGCCCGCCCGGAAGCGCCCGCATGGATCGGGATCCGCATGCCGACATGAGCTGCATAGCGAATAGGCGAGGTGGACTCGATCACATCGAGATAAACTGAAAAACGGCCCGCAGGTGCGGCGACAATGGCTGTTTCCCCGGTTTCGGCCGCTAGTCTCTCTAGAAGAGCCGACAAGCGTTCATTCAAGGGATCCGCGGACACAATCGATTCCGACACGCTGGCCAGCCGCGGTGTCGGATAATAGCCCCCACGCCGCGCCGGCTCATACATGTAGCCGCGTTCCACCAACGTGTTCAAAATATTGTAGGCACTCGAGCGTGGCCAGCCAAAATGCTGCTGGATTTCCGCCAGGCTGGCCGGCTTTTTAATGCGGGCAAAATATTCGATCAGGTCGAGAGCGTTCTGTATCTGCTTAACGGCCATGGGGCACAGTCTTTTGTTGTGAGGCCTTGATTCCGGTGCGGTTGGGCGCAGCCGGATCGCCGGTTGGAATCATCATCACATTTTCCGTTCTTCTATCGCGCTTTGCCGGGAAACGCGAGCAATCTTGCATGAGTGGCTTGACATTGTTTCAATATATGGACTTATTATTCATATTTGTGGACATAAGCCAAGGTTTTTCACATGGGCCCTTTGAAAGGCATACGTGTCGTCGACATGTCAGCAGTGCTCGCCGGACCGGTTGCCACCCAGATGCTGGGTGACTTCGGTGCGGACGTCATCAAGATAGAACCGCCTCAGGGAGATCTGTTGCGCCAAGTCGGGCCAATGCGGTCAACGGCGATGGGCCCGCTTTACATGAACGCCAACTACAACAAGCGGTCGGTATGCCTGGATCTGAAATCGGTCGACGGGCGCGAGGTTCTGATCGACTTGATCCGCTCCGCCGATATTTTTGTAACCAACAGCCGGCCCAAAGCCATGATGCGGCTTGGCCTGTCCTATGACACCGTCCAGGCCATAAAACCGAACATCATTTACACCGCCCTGCTCGGGTTCGGCGAAACCGGACGGTATGCCGGAAAACCAGCTTATGACGACCTCATTCAAGGCGCAGTCGGGCTGCCCTATCTACAGTCCAAAGCAAGTGGCGGTGTCCCTCGCTATTTTCCCAATGCAATTGCGGACCGTGCCTTCGGATTGGCAGCCGCAAACGCGATCCTCGCCGCCCTTGTTCACCGCGAACGCACCGGCGAAGGCCAGCAGATCGACATTCCAATGTTCGAGACGGTCGCGCAATTTGTCCTCGGCGATCATCTCGGTGGCCTGTCTTTCGATCCTCCCCTTGATGAAGGCGGCTATCACCGCCTGACCTCCAAGGCCCGCCGTCCCTTCCGCACAAAAGACGGCTACATCTGCCTGCTGCTCTACTCGGATGCCCAATGGAGCAAATTCCTGGAAGTCACAAACCGCCCAACACGCCTTGCCGGAGACAACCGGTTTTCCAGTTTCGCTGGACGGCAGGAGCACTTTGACGATCTGTGCCGGGCCATTGGCGACGTTATCAAGATGCGAACCAGTGCCGAATGGCTGGCCCTCCTCGATAAGGCCGACATTCCAGTGATGCCAATGCATTCGCTCGAAACACTTCTGGAGGATCCACACCTTCAAGATGTTGGTTTTTTTGAAACCTATGACCATCCGAGCGAAGGCCGCATGCGGCGGACCAAGGTGCCAGTCTCATGGTCACAAACCCCGGCAGAAAACCATCAGCCACCACCCGTCATTGGAGAACACACCGTTGAGGTTCTGAAAGAAACAGGGCTCAGCGACGACACCATCTACGAACTGCTGCAGTCGGGGGCCGCATCGGCGCCTGCGCTTGAACCAATCCCTGCGTGAGGTCAATCATGGATATCCAACTCTCGCCCGACCGCACAGCAATCCAAAGTGCCATTGCAAGCCTGTGCAGCCAGTTCGACGATGCTTATTGGTTGGAGAAGGATAAATCCGGCGGGTTTCCGGACGAGTTTTTCCAGGCACTGGCCCAAGCCGGCTGGCTCGGCATCTGCATTCCCGAAGCCTACGGCGGAACCGGTCTCGGCATCACCGAAGCCGCCATCATGATGCGTACGATTGCCGAATCCGGAGCGGGGCTTTCCGGCGCGTCCGCCGTCCATATGAACATCTTCGGCCTGTCGCCTGTGGTCGTCTTTGGCACCGATGAACAAAAAAAACGCATGCTGCCGCCTGTGGTTCAAGGGCGGGAACGAACGTGTTTTGCCGTGACTGAGCCGAATACCGGACTGAACACCACGCACCTGAAAACAGCGGCCAAACGTCAGGGGGACCGCTATCTGGTCAACGGCCAGAAGGTCTGGATTTCAACGGCTCAAGTGGCGGAAAAAATTCTGTTGCTCGCCCGCACCACACCACTGGAAGAGGTGACCAAGCCGACCCAGGGCCTCAGCCTGTTTTACACCGACTTCGACCGTGACCAGATCACGGTGCGCGAGATCGACAAGATGGGCCGAAAAACGGTCGACTGTAACGAACTCTTCTTCGAAGACTTCGAAATCCCCGCCGAGAACCTGATCGGCGAAGAAGGAGAAGGGTTCAGGGCTATCCTGCACGGGATGAACCCGGAGCGAATCCTGATCGGCTCCGAGGCTATCGGGCTTGGCCATGCGGCACTGCGCAAGGCCTGCGGTTATGCCAAGGAACGTGTCGTATTCGACCGGCCCATCGGCCAGAACCAGGGCATCCAGCATCCTTTGGCACGCAATTGGATGATGCTGGAATCGGCCTGGCTCATGGCCCTGGAAGCCGCCCGTCAATATGACATAGGTCTCCCCTGTGGCCCGGCAGCCAACGCCACCAAATATCTTGGCTCTGAGGCGGGATTTGAAGCCTGCCAGCAAGCGGTCATGACCCATGGCGGTTTTGGCTATGCCCGCGAATATCATGTCGAGCGTTACATGCGTGAAGCCATGATCCCGCGCCTCGCCCCGGTCAGCCAGCAACTCATCCTTTGCCACATCGCTGAACGGGTTCTTGGGCTGCCCAAGTCCTATTGAGCACCCGTGAATTTTGTCTCTTTTGATTGGAACTCTTCCCATGAACATTCATACCGGCCAGCCCACCCAATTGCCGCTGTCAGACCTCGCAGAACTGGTCGCGCCGGATTGCCATGGGGCAAATTTCTTTGACACCGACACTAGCCTCAAGGGACTTCTGACCCTCTACCTTCCTGATGACTTACGGGTGCATCTCTGGCCTCATTTGCAGGAGTTTGGTGCGCTGGTTGGCGATGAAATCGACACGCTCTCTAGGATTGCCGACCGGCATGTGCCGGTCCTTCACCACCGGGATCCGCGCGGGCGCTTTGAAGACTGGATCGAGTTTCACCCGGCCTACAAGCGCATGGAACAGATCACGTTCGGCGATTTCGCCATGGCCGGAATGACCGGAAAACCCGGCGTCTTCGGTTGGCCAGAACCGATGCCGCATACGGTCAAGTTCCTGTTCCAATACTTGTTGGGGCAATCGGAATTTGGTCAGCTGTGTCCGATTTCCATGACCGAAACCACCGCCGCCATGATCTGCAAATTCGGCGACGAGGCTCTCTTAGAACGGTTTTATGACCGGTTGATCAGCCAAGACCCAAAGACCCGTATGGCTGGCGGGCAATTCATGACCGAGCGCCACGGCGGATCGGACGTATCCCAGCTCGCCGTCGATGCCCGCCATGAAGACGGCACCTGGCGGCTCTACGGCGAAAAATGGTTCTGTTCGGCAGCCGATGCGGATGTGGTTCTGGTCTTGGCCCGGCCCGAAGGGGCTCCTGCCGGAAACAAGGGCCTTGCCGTTTTCGCCCTGCCCAAAAGATTGGACGACGGCAGCCGAAACTCTTACCGGATCGTGCGTCTGAAAGACAAACTCGGCACGCTCTCCATGGCGTCTGGCGAAGTCGTTTTCGAAGGCGCCATCGCCTACCCACTCGGCGATGTCGGGGCCAAGGAAAATCCCGGCCTGAAAATGATGATGAACCAGGTGTCGCTGTCACGCCTGTCTCATGGTGCCCGGGCGGCCTCCATGATGCGCCGCTGCCTCAATGAGGCAATGACCGTCGCCAAGAGCCGGACAGCTTTTCGCGAAAAAATCATCGACAAGCCACTGTTGCGCCGCCAGCTGATGAAGCTCATGATCCCGGCAGAACAAGCGCTGTCGATGACGCTTTATCTCGGTACGGTTCTGACAGCGGCTGGCAAGGGCGACAAACAGGCAGAACGGGTCGCGCGGATCCTGACCCCAGCGCACAAATACCGGACGGCACGGGACAACATCCAGGTCGCGACCGGTGCCATGGAAGTGCGGGGCGGCAACGGCTACATCGAAGATTTCGTGAACGCCCGCCTGGTACGCGACGCACACGTTGGCCTCCTCTGGGAGGGTACATCCAATATCAACGCCCTCGACATCACCACCCGTGCGATCGCGAAAGCCGAAGTCCATTTAGACCTGAAATCCGTCCTGCTGGAAATGATGGATGAGTGCGATGCGCTGCCGGAAACCTTCGGCAAGACACTTCGCGACACACTCACCCGCTCTCTTGACATGGCAGAGGCAATCGCCCGGAGCGGTGATGAAACATTGGCCCGCAAGGCCGCCGGCGCTGTCTATCACTCTGCAACCGCCGTTTTGCTTGCCTGCGAGGGCGCCAAACTAGGCGCTACTGGCGGGGATGCCCGCCGCCTGTTGATGGCCCGCATGGTGATCGACCATCGCCTGGCGCCGCAAGACCCACTGTCCATCGGTGACTGCGCCTTTGAAACAGCCGCAACCGATTGCCTTTTAAACGACGACGCCGTGCCGCTCGAACACGCCTCTGACGTTCTCAATCTCTGACGACTTGCTCCGTTTTCCGGTCTCATTCGAACCGGCCAAGATCCGATAGGAAGGATTCAAACATGAATATTCAACCACAACATCACACCTTACCGACTTCTGAACTTGCCAATCTTGTTGCCCCAGACTGCCATGGCCTCAACTTCTATGACCTCGACAAGGGCCTCCAGGACCTGTTGACGCTCTATTTGCCGGATGATCTGCGGCAACACCTGCAGCCGCACCTGGAAAAGTTCGGCGCATTGGTCGGCGATGAGGTCGACGATTGGTCGCGTATGGCCGACAAACACCAGCCGGTCCTGCATCATCGGGACCCGCGCGGCCGGTTCGAAGACTGGATCGAGTTCCACCCGGCTTACCGCAATATGGAGGATGTGGCTCTTGGCGACTACGGCCTGGCGGCGATGATCCACAAACCGGGTGTGTTCGGCTGGGACAAGCCGATGTCGCACACCGTGAAGTTCATCTTCCAATACATTTTCGGCCAGTCGGAATTCGGTCAGCTCTGCCCAATTTCGGCAACGGAAACCACCGCGACCCTGATTAAGGACTATGGAGACGAGGCTACCAAGGCCCGGTTCTATGACCGCCTGATCAGTCAGGACACGAAAACGATGCTCAAAGGTGCTCAGTTCATGACCGAGCGCACCGGCGGATCCGACGTCTCTAACATCCAGCTGGAAGCCCGCTTCGAAGATGGAAACTGGAAGCTCTATGGCGAAAAATGGTTCTGCTCTTGCACTGACGGCGATGTCGCGCTGCTGCTCGCCCGCCCGCAAGGGGCCCCAGCCGGGAACAAAGGCCTTGGCCTCTTCGCCCTGCCGCGCCGCCTTGATGATGGCAGCCGCAACGATTACCGGATCGTGCGCCTGAAAAACAAACTCGGCAGCCGGTCCATGGCCTCCGGCGAAATCGTCTTCAATGGCGCCGTGGCCTATCCGCTGGGTGAAGTCGGCCCGCACGAAAACCGCGGCCTGAAACTGATGATGGATCAGGTCTCGCTGTCGCGCCTGTCCCACGGTTGCCGGGCTGCCGCCATGATGCGCCGCTGCTTCAACGAGGCAATGGTGACGGCCAACAACCGCCATGCGTTCCAGGAAAAAATCATCGACAAGCCGCTTCTGCGCCGTCAGCTGATGAAACTGATGCTGCCGACCGAACAGGCGCTGTCGATCACGCTTTACCTCGGCAACCAGATCAGCCTGGCGGAAGCGGGCGACGAGCGGGCGAAGATGATTACCCGGATCCTGACCCCGGCGCACAAGTACCGGACCGCCCGTGACAACGTCCGGGTTGCGACCGGCGCGATGGAAGTGCGCGGCGGCAACGGCTACATCGAAGACTTTGTCAACGCCCGTCTGGTGCGTGATGCTCACCTCGGTGTCCTGTGGGAAGGCACGTCCAACATCAATTCGCTCGACATCACGACACGTGCGATTGCCAAGGTCGGCGCCCACAAGGATCTGAAAGAAGAAATGATGGACCAGATCGACGGCAGTTCCGACATGCCGGGCCAGTTCAAGGGCGAGCTGCGCAGCACCGTCCAGCAGGCAATCGACTTTGCCGAAGATGTTGCCATGAGCGGCAACCAGACCCTGGCCCGCAAGGCCTCCAGCGCGGTCTACAACTCGGCGACGGCCACGCTTCTGGCCACAGAAGGCAGCGCACTCGGCGCGGCCGGCCGCGATGCCCGGCGCCTCTTGCTGGCGCGGATGGTGATCGATCATCGCCTGCGCGCGCAGGATCCGCTGAAAGTCGGCGAATCCGGCTTCGAAAAAGCAGCCACCGACTTGCTTTTGTCCGATGCACCGGTGTCGCTCGACACCGCCACCGACGTGCTGACGCAGTAAGAGTAAATTTGGGCGCAAAGGCAAAGAAGGCACAGCGGTCATCCCCGGCAAAGCGAAGCGAAGACCGGGGATCCACTCGTTTGCAGAGCCTTACCGAAACCTACCCAATGGTGCGGCAAGCGGAACCGCGAGTAGATCCCCGCTCATGGGCGGGGATGACCTGATGGAAAAGCCTTGCAGGCATCAGACCAACCATCCCGGCTTCTTGGGTTGGCGGCAATTTGTCCGCCGGGCCTTCGAACAGAATAATAAACAACTGGAACAGCACCGCAGATGACATCAACCACACCAAAACCGCTCGACGGCGTCCGGGTCCTTGATCTGACCAGGATCATCTCTGGACCTTATTGCACGCGGCTGCTTGCCGACTGTGGTGCGGAGGTTTTGAAGATCGAACCGGCCGGCGGTGAACACATGCGCGTCAAGGAGCCGCTGCGCGCAGGAAAAAGCACCTATTTCGGTCATTTCAATGCCGGTAAGAAAAGCATCGAGATCGACTTCCGCTCCGAAGAGGATCTCAGTGCGATCCGCAAACTGGCCGCGACCTGCGACGTCGTGGTGGAGAATTTCCGCCCTGGTGTCGTGCAGGACTTGGGACTGGATTTCCCAACTCTGTCTACCGGCCGCAAGGATCTCGTCTATTGCTCGATTTCCGGTTTCGGCCAGACCGGGCCGCGCTCGCGCCATCCCGCTTATGCGCCCATCCTGCATGCCCTGTCCGGCCATGATCTGGCGGCCATGACCTACGCCGAGGATGTCGACAAACCGTTCCGCACCGGGATCTGGTACGCTGATCTGATTGGCGGGCTCTTTGCCTTCAGTGCAATCCAGACAGCCCTCATCGGCCAGCTGCGTCATGGAACCGGGCAATACATCGACGTTGCGTTGATGGACAGCATGATCAACTTGCTGGTTCTGGAAATGCAGGAAGTGCAAACACCAAGTTCCTTCGACCGCTGGCTGGCTACACCGGTCAAGGCGTCGGATGGACATGTCATTGCCGTTCCGATCACGGCCAAGATTTTTGAGCGGCTTGCCGATCTTCTGGACCACCCGGAGTGGAAGGACGATGTCCGCTTCAACACCCAATTGGAGCGGGAAAAGAACTGGCCGGTCCTGATGGCGCTGGTGGAAGACTGGACCAAGGTCCGCACAGCCGCCGAGTGCGAAACCGCACTCATGGGGGCTGGCATTCCTTGCGCCCGCTATCAAACCGTGGCCGAGGCGATCAAAGACGAACAAGTCACAGCCCGCGAATTGATGACAGACGTTGGAACTGGCCCAGAAGCCTTCAAGGTTGCCAATCTGCCGTTTCTGTTTGCCGGTGCCCCTCTACCGGTTGGCTCCCATGTGCCGGCGGTGGGCGAACACACCGGAGCGGTCCTGGACCCGGTCCGCGGCACCGCCGTTCCCGGTGTTACAGCCGCAAATGGAGCCAACGGATCACAAGAGGCCAGCCATGTCTGACACACTTTTGTTCAGTGGTGCGCGAACAAGCAAACGCTCAGAGTGCGAGGCCCGCGCGCTGAAAGCTGCGTCCGGATTGCGCGATTATGGCATTGAGCGCGGCGACCGGATAGCGCTCTTGCTGCGCAACGATTTTGCTTTCTTCGAGGCGACCCGAGCTGCGACTTTGCTCGGTGCGAGCCCGGTCGCAGTCAATTGGCACCTGGCGCCGCCGGAAGTGGCGTATGTCCTGGAGGATTCGGGCGCAAAAGTGCTGATTGCTCATTCGGATCTGTTGCAGCTTCTGGGCAACGCCATTCCCTCCGGCATTCTCGTCCTGAAAGTTGAAACACCGCCGGAATTGCTGGCGGCTTACCGGCCGGCCCCGGTTGTGCAAGATGCGGCAATCGATGCAGTCGCCTGGGATGACTTCATCGGATCACACCCGCCGCTGACCGAGCCGTGCCGGGATTTCACCGACACGATGACCTACACCTCCGGCACCACGGGCAAGCCGAAAGGCGTTTTGAAACTACCGCAAGCCCCGGATCTGGCAAAAGAATTCCTTGCCGTGCGGGATCGGCTCTATGGCATCAAACCGGGCATCCGGGCCCTAATTTGCGGTCCGCTGTATCATGGGGCCCCCAATTCCTTCGGTACGCGCACCTATGCCGTTGCCGACAAGGTTTTCCTCATGCCGCGCTTTGACGCAGAAGACTTTTTGGCGATGGTGGAACAGGAGCAGATCACAACAGTTTTCATGGTGCCGACCATGTTCGCCCGGCTCCTGAAACTGCCAGCGGACATCAGGGACCGCTATGACGTATCCTCCCTGGAGTATATCGTCACAGCGGCTGCGCACTGTCCGCCAGAGGTTAAGGCCGCCATGCAGGCCTGGTTCGGACCGGTCATCTATGAGTTTTATGCCGGCACCGAACAGAACTACGTCACCTACTGCACACCGGAAGACAGCTTGCGGAAACCGGGCACGGTTGGCCGGGCACTGGATGGTGTAACCATGCGGATCGTCGATGAGGCTCGTCAGGACCTGCCCGTTGGGACGCCCGGTGAAATCGTGTCACGGCTCGAGACCGCACCGGAGTTCACCTATGCCAACAATCCGGCGGCTCGCCAGGACCTCGATGTCGACGGCCTGATCGCCACCGGGGATATCGGTTATCTAGATGAAGACGGGTATCTGTTTTTGTGCGACCGGGCCAAGGACATGGTGATCTCTGGCGGCGTCAATGTCTATCCGGCCGAGATCGAAGCGGAGCTGCATGCCATGCCGGGCGTTGCCGATTGCGCGGTCTTCGGTGTACCCGATCCCGACTATGGCGAAGCGCTGATGGCGGTTGTCCACCCGGCAAGAGAAGGCACGCTCACCGCAGACCAGGTCATGACTTACCTAAAAGAACGGCTGGCTGGGTTCAAAGTGCCACGGCGCATTGAGTTCAGAATCGATCTGCCCCGCGATGATTCCGGCAAGATCTACAAACGCAAACTCCGCGATCCCTACTGGGCCGCGGAACAGGCCGTCCCGGCAAAAGCAGCCAGCTGACCTTTTCTATTCAACAAACGCGAAGCAGGGTCCGCCATGCTTCTGTTCATATAGACCATCGAAAGCAACACACATGGACTTTACCCTCACCGAAGAACAAACCGCCCTGCAGGAAACGGTGCGCCGCTTTGCGCAAAGCGAGTTGCCGGACATTGCCCGGCATGTCGAAGAGACCGACGAATCCCCAAGCCAGGAGGTTATGCACCGGTTCGCAGAGCTTGGCCTTCTCGGCGTCAATCTGCCGGAAACCTATGGCGGCGGCGGGATGAGCCACTTCGAGGCGGTTCTGGTTCTCGAAGAAGTTGCCAAGGTCTCCATCGGCGTGGCCTTCCCGATATTTGAATCCTGTTTCGGTCCGGCGCTGGCGATCGCCAATTTCGCGCCGGAAGCCATGCGCCAGAAAGTTCTACCGAAAGTCTGTTCCGGCGACATGATCGTGGCGGTATCCATGTCCGAGCCGGGGGCCGGCTCCGCGCTCACCGATCTGACCACAAAGGGCCGCATCGACGGAGATCGGGTAATTGTGAACGGTCAGAAACGCTGGTGTTCAGGTGCGGGGCATTCCGATGCCTATGTGGTGTATTGCCGTCTGTCCGAGGAACCGGGCGCCAAGGGTATCGGCGCTGTTCTGGTCGAAAAGGGCGCGGACGGGTTCACCTTCGGCAAGCGCGAGCACCATATGGGGTTCCGGGGTGTCCATAGCGCGGACATGTATTTTGACGACGTCAGTGTTCCGGCGGAAAATATCATCGTGCCGGCAGGTGGTTTCCGCAAACTGATGGAAGCCTTCGACCTGGAGCGCTGTGGCAACACAACCATGAGCCTCGCCTGTGCCCAGTCGGCCTTCGACTACGTTTTGGACTATGTTCAGGACCGTGAACAATTCGGCAAGCAGATCATCGACTTCCAGGCCGTCCAGTTGCAGATTGCTGAAATGAAAATGAAGTTGGATGCGGCGCGCCTCTTGCTCTACCGGGCGGTCGTCAATGCCGAAAGCGGTTTGCCGTCGGTCGGCGAAAGCTCAATCGCCAAGTGTTTTGCCAATGAAATGACCCGCGAAGTCACCGGTAAGGCCATGCAGCTCATGGGCGGCTACGGCTATTCCCGTGAGTATCCGATGGAACAGAAAATGCGCGATAGCTGGGGCTGGGGCATCGCGGGCGGGTCCATTGACATTCAAAAAACCAACATTGCCAGCGCGCTTGTCGGCCGTCGGTTCAATCAACGGACAAAATAGGGTTTTGGGCGGAGTTTTTTGTCAAAAAACTCCGTTCTTTTTGGCCCGGTCTGTTTCAAGCTATTTTATTGGCGTCGCATTCTCACGCGTACCATCTGCCAAAGCGCTTCTGGCTGTATCCGGCTGGCGACAAGTTTTCCGATTATCCTACTCGCCAATCCAGAGACCGCGTCAACCTTCACCGGGTTCAACATTCCCCGTGGAACTCAAATACTCCGAGAGTTTCTCCAAGACTTTCGCGCGGCGGGAGTTCGGGGACTGCACGATGCCCAAGCCACGACGGATTGGCGTCGGCCCGAAAGGGAACCAATCGAGTGCCTCGGTTTGGAGCCCACGTAGAGCAGCGTAGGGCACGATCGCGAATCCCAGACCTGCCTGCACGCAACCAACCACGGCCGACATAGTATTTACTGATACTATCTGCCGAACTGTCAGTCCAAGACGCGCAATTTCGGTGTCGATCTGGCGCGCCAGAGGCACCCTAATTCCATATCGGATAAAGGGTAGATCCCGCACCAAAACTTCAAAACTTTTGTCCGGCACACTTGAAGGTTTGAGCACCACCAAGGGTTCCGTAAAAACCAACGTCCATTGAAGTCCCGGCGGCACGGCTACATGGTCCGCGACCAGCGCGGCATCCAATTGCCCCGAAATCACGTCCGCCATCAGGTCCTCTGACAGGCCTATTGTAAGTCTAAATCTCAATTCGGGATAGTTGTTACTGAGCTGCGCCAGGGCATTGGGCAGGATGTGTGTCCCGCACGTTCTCAGTGCCCCGAGAGCCAGCGTTCCGCCGACATCTTCTCCTTCGATCGCCGCTTTGGTGTCAGCGACGATACGCAATATTGACCGCGCCGCGGCCTGCACTTCACGCCCCTTTACCGTCAAAGCCGGAGGGCGGCGGGACCGGTCAAACAAGGCAGTGCCAAGATCGGTTTCCAATGCTGAAATCTGCTGGCTTACCGCCGATGCACTGAGATTGACTTCCTTCGCGGCGGCCGCAAACCCACCACGTTGAATTATCGCGAGAAATGTCTCGAGTTGCCGTGTATCCATATTCATAAAATAAGAAAAACTGAATTTAAAAGCAATAATTATGCTCTTTGAATGCAAAAAACTTATGATACGGTTTTGGGCATATAAAAAAATTCAGAATTGCCGACCAACTCAGGGAACCAAATCATGAAAATCATTAAGGGGCTCGCTGTCCTCTTTACCGCCGCCATGTTGGCGGCCCCCGCCCTTGCTGAAGACTATCCCACGCGCGCCGTGGAGTTTATTGTGCCCTGGTCGCCGGGTGGTGGATCCGACACATTGATGCGTCTGGTTTCTGCCAACATAGAACCGCACCTTGGGGTGGAATTGCCAATCATCAACATGCCGGGCGTTGGGGGAACCGTAGGACTGCGTGAAGCGTCACGGCGCGATGCGGACGGCTACACAGTTTCGCAAGTTCACGAAGGTCTTCTAATGGCGACCTTGACCGGCCTGACGGAATTGACTTGGGAAGATTTCGAACCAATCGCCCTGATGACGGCATCGCCGCAGTTTCTGATCACAAAAACGACCGACAACTACTCGAACTTCGACGAATTCGTCGCCTATGCCAAGGAACGTCCGAACGAACTGACAATGGGCGTCACACTGGGCGGACTGCCACATCTCTTCGCGGCGATGATCGAGCAAGCCTACGGTTTGAAATTCAAATACGTGGGATATGAGGGCACAGGCGAGCGTGTGCGTGCCGCTGTCGGTGGCAACCTGGACTTGATCATTGGCGATGTCGCTTCTTCCCTTGAGTTTGCCAAAAACGGCGACCTGAAATTCTTGGCAGCCGGATCGGCCGAACGTCATCCGGCAGTGCCTGAAGTGCCGACATTCCGCGAAAAGGGCGAAGATATGCTTCTGACTGTCACCCGCGGGATCGTGATGCCCAAAGGCACTCCGGCGGAAGTTCGCGATGTCATGGAAGCTGCGTTGCAAAAGCTGGCTCAGGATGAGACCTACATTAAGCAAACCAACAATGTAGGGTCTCAGGTCACGTTCATGGGTCAGGAAGACTACCGTGCCTACCTGGCAAATCTTGATGCCACAGTGAAATCTCTAGCTTCGGTTATCGTTCAGTGAGCGAAGTCGGCAAACAACACAGCTTGGAAGCGGGCGAAATCGCCCGCTTCTTGAGTTATATCGTTTTGCTCGTCGCGTCGGTTGCCCTTTTCATTGCCGCTGGGCAAATACCAAGCTCGATGTTCGAAACCTTAGGAGCAGGAGCGTTTCCCAGATTTGTGTTCGCGGCGATCTTCCTGGTAGCGCTGGTTGCGGTTATTGATAGCCTTCGCAAAATTCCACGCACGGCCTGGGGGCGATTAGGTGGCGAGCTTCGGCGTTGCATCATATCGCGTTATCTGGTCGTCACCTGCTTCGCTTCATTTGTTGCGTATCTCCTGCTTTTGCCGGTTCTTGGCTTCTCCATTGCCAGTTTCGCATTTGTGTTTGCAATGCAATTCATCCTCATGCCGCGCTCTCCGGTCACGCTGGTGATTGCTCTACTGATTGCGCTGGTATTTTCATTTGGACTGAACCTGCTATTTGCAGACGTCTTCAACGTCTTCCTGCCACGCGGTGAATTCTTCCATGGATGATATCCTGACTGCGCTTGAGCAGATATTCGCGCTCAGTACGCTGATTTTCATGTTGGTTGGGACGGTCGCCGGAATTATCGCAGCGGCAATTCCCGGCTTCACAGTGACGATGGCAATTGTGTTGACGCTACCATTAACCTTCAACATGGATCCCTTGCAGGGCGTTGCCGTCATGCTGTCGGTTTATGTCGGAGGCCTGACAGGCGGTTTGATCTCAGCCGCTTTGCTAGGTATTCCGGGAACGCCCTCATCAGTTGCGACAACATTTGACGCGTTTCCCATGGCCCGAAAAGGTGATCCAGGGCGCGCGTTGTCGCTGGGTGTCTGGGCATCCTTTTTCGGCACATTGATCTCAACCATGATTTTGGT
Source organism: Roseibium sp. (assembly GCF_965216085.1). Lineage (GTDB taxonomy): Bacteria > Pseudomonadota > Alphaproteobacteria > Rhizobiales > Stappiaceae > Roseibium. Next base: position 5,487,810 of record NZ_OZ244138.1, read on the forward strand.
GATTGCAGCACCACCACTGGCAGTGTTTGCGGTGAAGCTGGGGCCCTGGGAGTATTTCTCTCTGATCGTGTTTGCCTTGACGATCGTAGCGAGCCTGGTGGGAGATTCCGTGCTTCGCGGATTACTGGCGGGTTTGATCGGACTGGCCATTTCCACGATCGGGGCAGATCCTATACTTGGCCGCCCAAGGTTCGACTTCGGTATCGAAATGCTAGAAACCGGTCTGCCCTTCCTGGTGGTATTGATCGGCATTTTCGCAATTTCACAGCTACTCAGCGAAGTTGAGGACGCCCGGACTGTACGATCCGGCGCATCGCTGGTCACCGGGGCGATCGATTTCAAGACTTTGAAGGTCATGAAAGAAGTCCTCATGAGCCCCGTCAACCTGTTTCGGTCATCTGTGATTGGAGTGCTGATTGGGGCGTTGCCGGGCGCCGGAGGGTCCATTTCAAATCTGGTGGCCTATGATCAGGCCAAAAGGGCTTCAAAGAACCCTGAGCAATTCGGGACAGGCACTCCTGACGGAGTCATCGCTTCGGAATCGGGCAACTCCGCCACTGCAGGCGGCGGGCTCATCCCGCTGATCGGACTGGGTATCCCCGGTTCCGCGGTCGACGCTATCTTGATGGCATCACTGATGGTGCACGGAATTTCAGTTGGGCCAAGGCTGGTTCTCGATCACAGCGATCTCGTCTATGGGATGTTCATCGCCATGACAGTGGCTTCCTTTATGATGTTGATCGTATCTGTGCTTTCGATGCGGCTGTTCATCCGCGTCGCAGCCGTGCCGAAATGGCTGATCGTGCCTACAGTGCTGGTATGCTGCGTGGTCGGGTCTTTTGCGCTGAACAACAGGGTAACGGACTTGTATCTGCTGGGTGTGATTGGACTGGTCGGATATGTGCTCCGCTCACTGGGGTATTCTCTGGCTCCTCTGGTGCTCGGGGTCATCCTGGGGCCGATTGCGGAAACCAATCTGCGCCGCGCATTGATGACCGATGGCGACCCCACCTTGTTTCTGACCCGGCCAATCAGCCTGATTTTTCTGATCGCCGCGGTCTTGGCCGTTATCTGGGCTGTTAGAAGCCATCTCAAAACTATGAAAATGAATGGAGCCAGCGCTGAAGATGCGTCATGATCCAGTATACCCATCCCGGCGTTCGCCTATCCTTGCGGACAATGTCGTAGCGACATCCCAGCCTTTGGCAGCTCAGGCCGGACTAAGTATTCTCCAGCAAGGGGGCAACGCGGTTGACGCCGCAATTGCTACAGCCGCTGCTCTGACGGTGGTTGAGCCGTCGGGCAACGGGCTTGGCTCGGATGCCTTTTGCATTCTTTGGGATGGCAAGGCGTTGCACGGCCTAAATGCGTCGGGCCGCTCGCCGGCTGCCTGGGACTTCAATCGTTTCCAAGACGGAATGCCAAACCTCGGAGTGGACAGTGTCACAGTTCCCGGAGCGGTGAGTGCCTGGGTCAGCTTATCGGAGCGCTTCGGAAAGCTGGATTTGTCAACAACGTTGGCTCCAGCTGCGCGCTACGCAGAAGAAGGGTTTATCGTCTCGCCGGTGATCGCGAAACTTTGGGCAATTGCAGCTGAATTGCTCGCCGATCAGCCTGGTTTTGCACAAACGTTTCTGCCTGGAGGGCACGCCCCGAAGGCTGGTCAACGGTTCCATAATCCGGGCGCAGCCGAGACGCTCCGGGAAATCGGGAGAACCAAAGGCGCGTCGTTCTACAAAGGCGCACTGGCAGAAAAAATCGTCAAGTTTCTGAAAGACCATGGCGGGGCAATGACGCTTGAGGATATGGCCTCTCACCAACCCGATTGGTGCGGGACGCTTAAAACCAGCTTTGATGATGTCGACTTGCACGAAATCCCGCCAAACGGCCAAGGCATCGCTGCCTTGATGGCGCTGGGTATATTGGATCACACCGGAATACGTGAACACGGACCAGATGACGTGATGGCTGTGCACTTGCAGATAGAAGCCATTAAATTGGCCTATCGCGATCTGCACGCCTATGTGGCTGATCGTGATGACATGACAGAAATTGATGAGCGCGCCTTGCTCGACCCCGATTACCTTAAGGCCCGGGCCGCGCTGATCGACCCGGCGCGCGCAATCGATCATGGCGTTGGAGCGCCGAAAAGAGGTGGAACTGTCCTGCTGAATACCGGTGATGCATCGGGCATGATGGTGAGTTTCATACAATCGAACTATGCTGGTTTCGGCTCTGGTGTTGTGGTGCCGGGAACCGGGATTTCCTTGCAAAACCGGGGAGCGGGATTCGATACGGTCCGGGGGCATCCCAACTGCGTAGCAGGTAGAAAGCGGCCCATGCACACGATCATTCCCGGATTTGCCATGAAGAACGGCGAGCCGTTGATGGCTTTCGGCATGATGGGAGGACCGATCCAGGCCCAAGGTCATGTGCAGCTCTTGCTGCGTACGGAAGTATGGGGACAAGATGTTCAGACAGCTGCCTGCGCGCCGCGTTGGCGAATGATTGATGGAGTACAGGTCGCCTGTGAACCAACCATGTCAAAACAATTGCGGGACGGCTTAAGCGCATTGGGTCATCAGATTTCGGTCGAAAGTCCCGATAACGCCTTTGGTTTCGGTGGCGCCCAGCTTGTTCAGCGCTTGCCCGAAGGTGGGTATGTCGCCGGATCCGACCCGCGTAAAGATGGACAAGCGGTTGGTTTTTGACGAACGATGACTTTGTGTCGGTCCAAAGCGGTATATGGGCGATTAATCTGTCCCGTTTGTCAGCGAATGTCCTTTGGATTCCCAGAGGGCGTTCGGTATCCGTGCTGACACGCGCCAATACATCATGGAATTGGTGTATTGTGCTGTTTGGGGCGTCGGTTCCCAAGAGCAGCTGAAACAAGGCCAATTGACCTGCCTGGAATATCGTTTTCCTCGCCAGTTCTCGGATTTATTGACGCTGCGGGGGGCGGGAATATACATGCGCTTGGTTTTGAGTTGTGCTTATGAGGGCGCTGGTGCGGCACGAGAGTTCCTGATCTGGGCTGTTTCAAGCGGCAAATAGCCCCGCTTTTATGCGCGGTTTTGTTTATTTTGGGGGATTTGGTTGCGGGAGTAGGATTTGAACCTACGACCTTCAGGTTATGAGCCTGACGAGCTACCGGACTGCTCCATCCCGCGTCATAGGTATTTTGTCTTGTTTCAATTGAAGAGGTATTTATCTGCGCTTTGCAGGCCTGGCAGCGACCTACTCTCCCACACCTTAAGATGCAGTACCATTAGCGCTGGGGAGTTTCACGGCCGAGTTCGGGATGGGATCGGGTGGGGGCTCCCCGCTAGAGCCACCAGGCCGGCGAAGGGCAGATAAATTGTAAAACTGGTCTTTTTTGTTTTTTTAGATGATTTCAAACGCACTCAAGTAGGCCGAAGGCCGGTAGTGCACTTAAAATGATCTGGAATAGTCCGGATAGGTCGAACCGAAGGTTCGACATTATGCGGACCAATTCAAGATGAACATTGACTAATGAGAGGATCAAGCCGAACGAGCTATTAGTAAAGCTAAGCTTCATGCATTGCTGCACTTCCACACGCTTCCTATCGACGTGGTGGTCTTCCACGGCTCTTCAGGGAGAACTGGTTTTGAGGTGGGTTTCCCGCTTAGATGCTTTCAGCGGTTATCCCTTCCGTACATAGCTACCCTGCAATGCGGCTGGCGCCACAACAGGTCCACCAGAGGTACGTCCATCCCGGTCCTCTCGTACTAGGGACAGATCCTCTCAATTCTCCTACACCCACGGCAGATAGGGACCGAACTGTCTCGCGACGTTCTGAACCCAACTCACGTACCACTTTAATTGGCGAACAGCCAAACCCTTGGGACCTGCTCCAGCCCCAGGATGTGATGAGTCGACATCGAGGTGCCAAACAATGCCGTCGATATGGACTCTTGGGCATCATCAGCCTGTTATCCCCGGCGTACCTTTTATCCGTTGAGCGATGGCCCTTCCACGAGGGACCACCGGATCACTATGGCCGACTTTCGTCTCTGCTCGACTTGTCAGTCTCGCAGTCAGGCAGGCTTATGCCATTGCACTCAACGAGCGATTTCCGACCGCTCTGAGCCCACCTTCGCGCGCCTCCGTTACCATTTGGGAGGCGACCGCCCCAGTCAAACTACCCGCCACACACGGTCCCGGACGTTGTTGCGCCGCGGTTAGATATCCATAAGGACAAGGGTGGTATTTCAAGGGTGACTCCACATCTGCTGGCGCAAATGCTTCAACGTCTACCACCTATCCTACACATGTCATTACGAATACCAGTGTGAAGCTGTAGTAAAGGTGCACGGGGTCTTTCCGTCTGACCGCAGGAACCCCGCATCTTCACGGGGAATTCAATTTCACTGAGTCTATGCTGGAGACAGCGGGGAAGTCGTTACGCCATTCGTGCAGGTCGGAACTTACCCGACAAGGAATTTCGCTACCTTAGGACCGTTATAGTTACGGCCGCCGTTTACTGGGGCTTCAATTCGGTGCTTGCACACCTCCTCTTAACCTTCCAGCACCGGGCAGGCGTCAGACCCTATACGTCGTCTTGCGACTTCGCAGAGCCCTGTGTTTTTGATAAACAGTCGCCACCCCCTGGTCTGTGCCACCCCTAACCGGTTGCCCGATCAGAGGTCTCCCTTCTCGCGAACTTACG